>NZ_PYAX01000007.1 GCF_003014735.1 Saccharothrix carnea
ACCGCCGCCATCGCCCGCCGCGACCGCCCGCCGCCACCGCCACGCCTGCCCGCCCACTCGCCGCCGCCCGCCACCGCCGTACGCCGCGCTACCCGGCCCGCCGTCACCCGTCCCGGCTTCCCGGGCTCGCGCTGCCCAGATGCCGGGCCGGCCCGCGTCCAACCCGCCGGTCGACCGTCCGGAGTCGACCCCGCGCGCCACCGGCCGCCCACCAGCGCCCCTGGGCCTCGACCCGGGCCGACCCTGTCCGACCGCGCGCCATCGACCGCCCACCCCAACTACGCTCACCCCCGTGATCACGTTGACCGCCCGCCTGTCCCCTTCCGCCCTGGACACCCGTCGCGGCGTGGTGCGGCTCCACCCCGAGGTGTTGGACGCGCTCGGCCTGCGCGCGTGGGACGCGGTGCGCCTGACCGGTGCCCGGGTGAGTGCCGCCCTGGCCGCCGCGACCGCCGGCGACGGCCCGCCCGGCGTGGTGCTGGTGGACGACGTGACGCTGTCGAACCTCGGCGTCGTGGAAGGCGCGGAGGTGGTGGTGGCACCCGTGGACGTCGCCGCCGCACGCACGGTGATCGTGGCCGGGTCGCGGTTGGCCAGCACGTCGCTGACCCCCGAAACGCTGCGCATGGCCCTCACCGGCAAAGTGCTGACAGTCGGCGACGCGGTCTCCCTCCTGCCGCAGGACCTGGCCCCACCACCCGGCGCGGACGTGACCGCCACGCGCAGCAAGCTGTCCAACGCCATCGGCATGACGTGGACCAACGAACTGCTCACCATCACCTCCGCCGACCCCGCGGGCGGGCCGGTGGCGGTGCAGCCGTCGACGGTGGTCGGCTGGCGTGACGGCGCACGAACGGGTGACGTGCCCGCGGTCGTGTCGGGAGGCGGCGGCACGGTCCAGGCGGCGGCGACGGCGAGCGCGGGACCGGTGGCGACGAGCAGCGCGGTCGAGGTCGTGACGCCCGCCGTGCCGGTCGCGGACCTGGTCGGCCAGCAAGAGGCCGCGAAGCGGTTGGCCGAGTGGTTCGACCTGACGTTCAGCCACCCCGAACTGCTGGCCCGACTCGGTGCCGTGCCGCGCTTGGCCGCCCTGGTCAGCGGGCCGGAAGGGGTCGGCAAGGCGACGTTCGTGCGCGCCGTCGCCCAAGGCGCGAAGGCCACGGTCGTCGAAGTCGCCGCACCGAGCATCGCGGTGCTGGAGGCGAACGCGGCGGCGCAGCGGGTCGTCGACGCACTCGCGCAAGCCCAACGACAAGCGCCGGCGGCGCTGCTGCTGACCGACGTCGAGGCGTTGCTGCCCGCCGCCTCGGCACCACCGGTGGCGACCGTCGTGCTGGACGCCCTGCGCGGACGGCCGGACGGGGTGGCGTTGGTCGTCACCAGCGCACACCCCGAAGCGATCGACCCCCGACTGAGGGTCCCTGAACTGGTCGACCGCGAACTCGTGCTCCCGTTGCCCGACAGCAAGGCGCGGACCGAGTTGCTGCGCGTCCTGCTGCGCGACGTGCCCGTGGAGTCCGATGTGGACCTCGGCGCCATCGCGGACCGCACGCCCGGCTTCGTCGCGGCGGACCTGGTGGCGTTGCGCCGGGAAGCCGCACTCCGGGCCGCGTTGCGGCAACGGGACGCCGACGAACCCCGAGTCGGACAAGCGGACCTGGTGGGAGCACTGGAAACCGTCCGCCCGATCTCCATGTCCACTTCGGACACCCTGCGCACCGGCGGGCTGACCCTGGACGACGTCGGCGACATGACCGAGGTCAAGCAGGCGCTCACCGAAGCCGCGCTGTGGCCGTTGCAGTACCCGGATTCCTTCGCCCGACTGGGCGTCGCACCACCGCGCGGCCTCCTGCTCTACGGGCCGCCCGGGTGCGGGAAGACGTTCCTGGTGCGCGCATTGGCGGGCACCGGCAGGCTGAACGTGCTGTCGGTCAAGGGCGCCGAGCTGATGGACAAGTTCGTCGGCGAGTCCGAACGGGCGGTGCGCGAGCTGTTCCGGCGGGCGGCCGAAGCCGCACCCGCGATGGTGTTCCTGGACGAGGTCGACGCGCTGGCGCCCCGACGCGGCCAGTCGTCCGACTCCGGCGTGTCGGACCGGGTCGTCGCGGCGCTGCTCACCGAGTTGGACGGCGTCGAGCCGCTGCGGGACGTCATCGTGCTCGGCGCGACGAACCGGCCCGAGCTGGTCGACCCCGCGTTGCTGCGGCCGGGCAGGCTGGAGCGCCTGGTGTACGTGCCGCCGCCGGACGCCGACGCGCGGGCCGAGATCCTGCGGGCGTCGTCGCGGAACACGCCGTTGGCGTCGGACGTGGACCTGGACGCGCTGGCCGGGGACCTGGACGGGTACTCGGCGGCGGACTGCGCGGCGCTGATCCGCGAGGCCGCGTTGACCGCGATGCGCGAGTCGCTGTCCGCGCCGGAGGTGACGGGCGCCCACCTGGCGACCGCACGCACGGCGGTCCGACCGTCGTTGGACCCGGCGCAACTGGCCACCCTCGCCGCCTACGCCAAGTCGCGCGAACGGTAGGGGAGGGCTACGAAACCTTGCCGGACGGGCCCTTGTAGTCGTTGGTCACGATCACGATGATCCCCGGTTGGGCGCTCTGGATGCCGTCGAACCGGGGCTCGACGCGAGCGTTGAGGACGCGGGCCAGTTCGCGAGCCGAGGCTTCCTCGTCGGTGCCGGGGCGGAAGTAGACCGTGGTGGTCCAGATCGTGCCCTGGGAGTAGTTGCCCCGCTCGGCGACCTGCCACCCGGCCTTCTCGACGTCACCCGACGCGCGGGCGGCCAGGCCCTGGGTGGTGCTGTTGTTGTAGATGCGCACCGGCAGCTTGGGCGTCGTGCTCACGGGTGGCGGCGGCGTTTCCGTCGCCGTCGTCGTTCCGCCCGGGTTGGGGGACGTCGTGGGCGCGGTCGTGGTGCCGGCGGGCGGTGACGTCTCCGACGACGGGGCGGTCGGCTCACCGGACGGGGTCGGCGAGCCGACCGACGTGTCCGACGTGTCCGAGGTGCCCGAGGTGGTGGTCGACGGCGGGGTCGACTGCGCGGCGGGCGGATCGTCGTCGGTGCCGCCGGTGAACAGGCTGACCAGGCCGATGACCAGGGCGATGACGGCCACGCCGAGCAGCGCGTAGCCCGCGGCACGTGCCGGGTGCGCGGGGCCCGCGGGCTGTTCCGGGTTCGTCATCGGCGCTCGACGCCCAGCTGCTTCGCCGCGCGGGCGCGTTGCCTGCCGGAGCGGGACCTGCGCAGTCTCTTGATCAACATCGGATCGGCGGCCAACGCCTCTTCCTTCTCGATCAACGCGTTGAGCAGCTGGTAGTAGCGCGTCGCGGACATGTCGAACAGCTCCCGGACGGCCTGTTCCTTCGCACCCGCGTACTTCCACCACTGGCGTTCGAAGGCCAGGATCTCGCGCTCCCGGTCGTTCAAACCGTCGTCCGGCCCCTCCGCCGGCGCCAGTGCCTCTGCGGCGTCCATCTGGCTCCTCAGCCGTGTCCCGTGCGTGGGTGCCATTACATCACGTGATCTTCGCGTGGGTCCGCTCATCGGTCGGCGCGTCCTGTGTGACGCGCCGTTAGGCTGCACGCCATGGCAGTTCACCCGATCCGGATCGCCGGAGATCCCGTGCTCCACCACCCGACCCGCCCGGTCGAGGTGTTCGACGAGGCGCTGCGCACGTTGATCGACGACATGTACGAGACGATGGCGGCGGCGCGCGGTGTCGGCTTGGCGGCCAACCAGATCGGGCTCGACCTGCGGTTGTTCGTGTACGACTGCCCCGACGACGAGGGTGTGCGGTATCGGGGCGTGGTGGTGAACCCGACGTTGGAGACGTCGGAGGTCCCGCTGGGCATGCCGGACCCGGACGACGACTACGAGGGCTGCCTGTCCGCGCCGGGCGAGTCCTACCCGACTGGGCGGGCGACGTGGGCGAAGGTGACGGGGTTCGACGGTGACGGCAAGCCCGTCGAGGTCGAGGGCACCGGGTTCTTCGCGCGGTGCCTGCAGCACGAGACGGATCACCTGAACGGCGTCATCTACCTCGACCGGTTGGTGGGACGGCACAAGCG
Source organism: Saccharothrix carnea (assembly GCF_003014735.1). Classification (GTDB taxonomy): domain Bacteria; phylum Actinomycetota; class Actinomycetes; order Mycobacteriales; family Pseudonocardiaceae; genus Actinosynnema; species Actinosynnema carneum. The sequence goes on from NZ_PYAX01000007.1 coordinate 4,075, forward strand.
GGCGGCGAAGAAGATGCTGAAGGCCAACGGCTGGGGCGTGCCGGGCCTGTCGTGGGACCCGGCGACCTCGGAAGACCCGTTCGCCGACGACGAGGACGACTAAGCCGCAGGCTCCGCCGAGGCCCCGCACCTGCCGCCGGGGCCGCCGGCCGACGGCCCCGGCGATCATCAACGCCTGTCGGTTGCTCGCCGCACACCCGCTCCACCGCACCGTGGCCGGTCGATTGCGGGTCCGTTCCGTCGCGACGGCCGGTCGGCTGGCTGGCCGGTCGTCGCCGGGTCGGCGGGGCCCGTCACCGGCCGCGCCGCCGCATCCGCGCGACCGGTCGGTCGCGGGCGGCCGTGCTCCGCGGCGGGCGGCGCATCCGCGCGACCGGTCGGTCGCGGGCGGTCGTGCTCGGCGGCCAGCGGCGGCGGGCTGTACTCGGCTGTGGTCGGTAGCGGCGGGCGGGTGGCGGCTGTGGGTATTGCTGCCGGCCGGTGCTGCGTTCGCCGGTCGGCTCGCGGTGCCGGGGACCGGGGTGGGACCGGTGGTGTTCGGCGCGGGGCGGGGGTTGGTTGCCGGCCTCGTTGTTTCAACCGACGTCCGAGCGTACCGATAACGGTGTTTCTGTTCGTAGTCGGTCCGAGGATCACCCGATCGTGAACCGTGTAACCGTCTGAAACAGCAGGTCAGGACCAGTGTAGCGAGTTACAGGCGATCATGCCGGCGCAGGCCGATCTGCCGCCATCCCCGGCGCTTGCCGGACCTCGGCTGTCCGTTGGTCTCCGCCGCCATCTGCGTCGGGTCGACCGCCCGCCGGGGCCGCCGCACGGCACGCATCGCGGCACCCGCGACCCGACCGCCCAGCGGCTGGCGCAACCCCAACCGCCGCGCCGCCACGCCGTGCGCCCGTTTGATCGCACGCCGGTCCGCCGCCGGCACCGACCACGCCTCCGGGTGCTTCGCCAGCCACCGGTACCGGCGCACCGAGTACGGCAGGTGGGCGAGATACACCAGCAACGCCGTGCTCAGCGCCACCAACGGGAACGTGATCACCGCCGCCGCCAGCAGCCCGACCAGCACCAGCAACGGCGCCACGAGCCGCGGCGGCACCTTGATGGTCTTCACCGACAGCGTCGGTATGCGGCTCACCAGCAGCAACGCGACCCCGACCGTCCACACGGCCACGACCACCGAACTCGACCACCACCCGGGCCGGCCCAGCTGCTCGTCCAGGATCAACGGCAGCAGCAGCAACAACCCGCCCGCCGGCGCCGGAACGCCGACGAAGAACTCCTTCGCGAACGGCGGCTGCTCGACGTCCAGCAGGGTGTTGAACCGCGCCAGCCGCAGCACCATGCACACCGCGAAGATCAACGCGACGACCCACCCCTGCCGGTCGCCGCCGAACTTCCACACGTAGATCACCAGCGCGGGCGCGACGCCGAACGAGATCGCGTCGGCCAGCGAGTCCAGTTCGGCGCCCATCTTGCTGGTCGCGTCGAGCAGCCGGGCGATCCGCCCGTCCAACCCGTCGAACACGGCCGCCGCGGCGATCGACCCGATCGCCGCACCCCACATCCCGACCATGGCGAAGTGCACCGCCGACAGCCCCGCGCACATCGCGAGCACCGTGATGGCGTTCGGCAGCAGCCTGATCCCCGGCCCGCTCGGAGCCATCGGCTCAGCCCTCCGAAGAAGCGGCGGGCAGCTCGGCGAGCACCGTCTCGCCGCCGATCGTGCGCTGCCCGGCCTCGACCAGCACCCGGCTACCGGTGGGCACGTACAGGTCGACCCGGGAGCCGAACCGGATCAGGCCGTAGGTCTGCCCGACCTCGACCTTGTCGCCCTCGACGACCTCGCACACGATCCGCCGCGCCACCAGCCCGGCGATCTGCACGACCACCACGTCGTGCCCGGACGGCGTGCTCAGCCACACCGTGTTGCGCTCGTTGTCCTCGCTGGCCTTGTCCAGGTCGGCGGACAGGAACTTGCCTGGCCGGTACGACACCTGCCGCACCAGACCGGGCACGGGCACGCGCTGCACGTGCACGTCGAACACCGACAGGAACACGCTGATCCGGGTCATCGGCGCGGCGCCGAGCCCGAGCTCGACCGGCGGCACGGCCTCGACCACGTGCGACACGGTGCCGTCCGCCGGCGCGACCGCGATGTCGGGCCGGGTGGGCGTGGTGCGCTTGGGCTCGCGGAAGAACCAGGCGACCCACGCGGTCAGCAGGCCGCCGACGACACCGGCGCGCTTGGAGTACCTGCGCAGCAGCAGTGTCGCGACGGCAGCGCCCGCCACGAAGGGACGGCCCGCGGGGTGCATCGGGGGGACGATCCCCCGGGCGAGCTCGAGGAAGTGGGAGACGGCACCACTGTGCTTGTCGCGATCGACGGTCATGGCTCTTCCGTGTCAGGGCAGTGCTTCCGGCCCGCCACACGCTACGCGTTCGCGCCGGCCCTCGTCCGGCCCGCCCGTGCGTCCCCCGACGAACGCACGGACTGACCGGATCTCCGATCATCCCAAGTGTAAGCCGCGTCACACCCGTGATCAACGCCGGACGGTCGAGCCCGGGTCACTCCCCGTGCAGGAAGCGGACCGCCACCTCGTCGCCCGCCGCCAGCTCCGTCACGTCCTCCGGCACCTCGATCAGGCAGTTGCTGACCGCCAACGCCGACAGCAGGTGCGACCCGGGCCCGCCGACCGGCGTCACCACCTGCCCGGACTCCGGGTCGTACGCGCCACGCCGGAACTGCGTGCGCCCCGCCGGCGAGGTGACCGGCGCGCTCAACCGGGCCACCGCGCCCGGCCGCTCCACCCGCTCGAACCCCATCGCGGCCCGCAGCGCCGGCCGGATGAACACCTCGAACGACACCTGCGCGCTCACCGGGTTCCCGGGCAGCGTCGCCACGGCCACGCCCTGGTAGCGCCCCGCGCCCTGCGGCCCGCCCGGCTGCATCGCGACCTTCGTGAACTCCACCCCGCGGCCGGTGAACGCGTCCTTCACCACCTCGTACGCCCCCGCGCTCACGCCACCTGACGTGAGCAGCAGGTCCACATCCGCCAACCGCGGCGCGATCGCCGCGTGGAACCGCTCGACGTCGTCCGGCACGAACCGCAGCAGCTCCGCCTCACCGCCCGCCTCGCGCACCGCCGCCGCCAACATCACGCCGTTCGACTCGTAGATCTGCCCCGGCTCCAACACCGCACCGGGCCCCACCAGCTCCGACCCCGTCGACAGCACCAGCACCCGCGGCCTGCGCCGCACCGGCAGCGACCCGAACCCCAGCGCCGCCGCCAACCCCAGCTGCGCCGGACCCAGCACCGTGCCCGCGCGCAGCACCGTCGTGCCCACGGCCACGTCGTCCGCCATCCGCCGCACGTTCTGGCCGACCACCACCGGCCGGTCCACCCGCACCACCGACGTGCCGCCGTCGGTCCACTCCACCTGCACCACGGCGTCCGCACCGGCGGGCACCGGCGCGCCCGTCATGATCCGGTGCGCCGTGCCGGGCGCCAACGCCGCCGACGACGTCCGCCCCGCCGGGATGTCCTCCACCACCGGCAACTCCGCCGGCAGCGACGCCAGATCGGCGGCACGCACCGCGTAACCGTCCATCGCCGAGTTGTCGAACGGCGGCAGCGGCACCGGCGCGACCACGTCCTGCGCCAGCACCAGACCGAGGCAGTCGGCCACCTCCAGGTCCACCACCGGCATCCGCCCGACCAGCCCGGCGACGCGGGCCTTGTGATCAGCGACTCGGGTCAGCGTGTTCGACACGGGACACATCCTGCCGCGCCCGTGGCAGACTGCTCCAACCGGCTGATCACGACAGGGGGAAAGTTGCAGGTCCGGACCCGCCACACCCCCACGTTCGGGGTGGCCCGACTCGTCCTGGCACCCGGTGAGCCGGTGGTGGTCGAGCGATCCTCGCTGCTCGCCACCAGCTACGGCGTCGCCGTCGACAGCCGCGCCAAGTCGCCCGGCGTCAGCGCCGCGCTGTGCACCGCGGGGCCCGAAGGCGGCTGGGTGGACGTCGCACCACCCCTGCCCGGCGACCTGCACGTGCTCGAGCTCGACGCCACCACGGGCTGGTGCGTCGCCCGCGACAGCTGGCTCGCCTGCGCCGCCACCGCCCGCCTCGACCCGGCCGCGCCGCCCGTGCGCGCCCTGCACGGCGGTGACCACGGCTTCCTCACCTACGCGTTCGGCACCGGGCCCGTCGTGCTCAGCTGCTACGGCACCCTCGACGTGGTCACCCTCGAACCCGGCGAGCTGGTCACCGTCGCGAGCGGCCACGTGGTCGCGTTCGCCGACACCGTGCAGTCCCGGTTGCGCGCCGTTTCCCCGGACGCGCCCCAATCCGTGCGGAATGGCGAAGGGCTGGTCCTCGACTTCGCCGGACCCGGTCTGGTGCTCACCCGGACCCGCAGCCCGCGAGGACTCGTCAGTTGGTTGCGCGACAACGGATTCAGCGTCCGCTCATGACTCCATAAGGAGGTATCGGCGAACCCCCTCGTGCCTCTAGCGTGGCGGTTTGCTCAAGGTATTTCTCGAAGGAGGACGTCTTGGCTGTCGGCACGGTCAAGTGGTTCAACTCGGAGAAGGGGTACGGATTCATCGCCGCCGACGGCGGGCCGGATGTGTTCGTGCACTACTCGGCGATCCAGATGGAAGGCTTCCGGACGCTGGCCGAGGGCGACCGCGTGGAGTTCGAGATCCAGGCAGGGCGCGACGGCCGCAGCCAGGCATCGGACGTGCGCAAGGCATCGTGACCTCCGCCCGACCCGCCACCGCCGCGGCGGGTCGGGCCACCTCCTCCTGATCCGACCGGTCCGCGTCCGACCGGCCCACCCGGGTCCACCCGGTCCGTCCGGCCCGTCTGGTCCGTTTGACGGGAACCCCGTGTAAGCCCCTGTACACGGACGTTAGGCTCCGTCGCGTGTCGGAGGACCTGAGCGGGCGACGGTTGGGCCACTACCGGATCGACGGGGTGCTCGGCCGCGGTGGCATGAGCGTGACCTACAAGGCCACGGACGTCAGGCTCGGTCGCAAGGTCGCCCTGAAGGTCATCGGCGAACACCTCACCGCGGACGCCGAGTTCCGGGAGCGGTTCGTCGACGAGGCGCGCAACACCTCGGCGATCGACCACGCCAACATCGTGCCGCTCTACGACTTCGACGAGGTCGACGGGCTGCTCTACATCGCCATGCGGCTGGTCGACGGCCAGGACCTCGCCTCCCACATCAAGGACGGCCCGCTCTCGCCCGCGCGCACCCTGACGCTGCTCGGCCAGGTCGCCGAAGCGCTCGACATGCTGCACGGCAAGGGCCTGGTCCACCTCGACGTGAAACCGGCCAACGTGCTGGTCACCACCAAGGAAGCCGCGGGCGAGCACGTCTACCTCGCCGACTTCGGCCTCACCCGGCGCGGCGCCACCGGGCACCGCACCCGCACCGGCGACTTCCTCGGCTCACCCACCTACGCCGCGCCCGAGCACCTGCGCGGCGAACCGCTCGACGGCCGCACCGACCAGTACGCGCTCGCGTGCATGGTCTACGCGTGCCTGTCCGGGCGCCCGCCGTTCCAGGGCAGCGTGCAGGACGTCATCCAGGGCCACCTCGGCGCCGAGATCCCGTCGTTGACGTCGGTGGTGTCGCTGCCGCCCGCCATCGACGACGTGCTGCGCAAGGGCACCGCCAAGGACCCGAACCAGCGGTACGGCTCGTGCGCCGAGCTGGTCAACGCCGCCCGGGCCGCGCTGTCAGGTGCCGTGCAGGGCGCGCCGCCGCCCCGCCGCGCCGACTCCGGTCCGATGCCGATGGGTCCGCAGACCGGTGGCGTGCCCGTGCCGCCGCAGCAGCAGGGCCAGTACCGGCCGCCCTACCAGCAGCAACAGCAGCCCGGGTTCCTGCAGGAGCCCGTCCGGCTGCGGCCGCCCGCCCAGGTCGGCGCCAGCGCGTTCACCAAGACGGGCAAGTCGCGGCCGGCGTGGTTCGCGCCCGTGATCGCGGGCGCGGTCGCGATCGTGCTCATCGTCATCCTCGTGGTGATCCTCACGCCGAAGGATGAACCTCCGCGACCGGCCGGCAACGGCGGTTCCAGCCAGTCCATCGAGGTCGGGGGCACGACCAGCGGCAAGCCGCTGCCCACGAGCGTGTCCGTTCGCACGTCCCGCTGACCACCTCTTCTTGCACTCTCCTCCGTCGAGTGCTAAACACGGTATTGGCACTCGGACCACCTGAGTGCCAACACGCAGGCTGGGACGGTGAGGCCCGTCCCCTCCAGGGGGCTGGTCGTCCGTCGCGGGCACCGAGCCTGGCCGAAGCACCGTGTTCCGCTGCGGGCGCGCGTCCGCAGTGGCCCCATTCGTAATCAGGCGGAGGAACACACCGCAATGGCCAAGATGATCGCGTTCGACGAGGATGCCCGCCGCGGTCTCGAGCGTGGCATGAACATTCTCGCCGACGCCGTCAAGGTGACGCTCGGCCCCAAGGGCCGCAACGTCGTGCTCGAGAAGAAGTGGGGCGCGCCGACCATCACCAACGACGGCGTCTCCATCGCCAAGGAGATCGAGCTCGAGGACCCGTGGGAGAAGATCGGGGCCGAGCTCGTCAAGGAAGTGGCGAAGAAGACGGACGACGTCGCGGGTGACGGCACCACGACCGCCACCGTGCTCGCCCAGGCTCTGGTCCGCGAGGGTCTGCGCAACGTGGCCGCGGGCGCCAACCCGCTCGGCCTCAAGCGCGGCATCGAGAAGGCCGTCGAGGCCGTGACCGAGCAGCTGCTGAAGACCGCCAAGGAGGTCGAGACCAAGGAGCAGATCGCCGCCACGGCGTCCATCTCCGCGGGCGACTCGACCATCGGCGAGCTCATCGCGGAGGCGATGGACAAGGTCGGCAAGGAAGGTGTCATCACCGTCGAGGAGAGCAACGCTCTCGGGCTCGAGCTCGAGCTCACCGAGGGCATGCGCTTCGACAAGGGTTACATCTCCGGTTACTTCGTGACCGACCCCGAGCGCCAGGAAGCGGTCCTCGAGGACCCGTACATCCTGCTCTACGGCTCGAAGATCTCGTCGGTGAAGGACCTGCTCCCGCTGCTGGAGAAGGTCATGCAGGGCGGCAAGCCGCTGCTGATCATCTCCGAGGACGTCGAGGGCGAGGCCCTGGCCACGCTGGTCGTCAACAAGATCCGCGGCACGTTCAAGTCCGTCGCCGTCAAGGCGCCCGGCTTCGGCGACCGCCGCAAGGCGATCCTGCAGGACATCGCCATCCTCACCGGTGGCCAGGTCATCACCGAGGACGTCGGCCTCAAGCTGGAGAACGCCGACCTGTCGCTGCTGGGCAAGGCGCGCAAGGTCGTCGTGACCAAGGACGAGACCACGGTCGTCGAGGGTGCCGGTGACCCGGAGCAGATCCAGGGTCGCGTCAACCAGATCCGCGCGGAGATCGAGAAGTCGGACTCCGACTACGACCGCGAGAAGCTGCAGGAGCGCCTGGCGAAGCTCGCCGGCGGTGTCGCGGTGATCAAGGCCGGCGCCGCCACCGAGGTGGAGCTCAAGGAGCGCAAGCACCGCATCGAGGACGCCGTTCGCAACGCGAAGGCCGCCGTCGAGGAGGGCATCGTCGCCGGTGGTGGCGTCGCGTTGCTGCAGGCCGCCGAGATCGCGTTCCAGGGCCTGAACCTGGAGGGTGACGAGGCGACGGGCGCGAACATCGTCAAGGTCGCCGTCGAGGCGCCGCTGAAGCAGATCGCCGTCAACGCCGGCCTCGAGGGCGGTGTCGTGGTGGAGAAGGTCAAGGGTCTCCCCGTGGGCCACGGCCTCAACGCCGCGACCGGCGTGTACGAGGACCTGCTGGCGGCCGGCGTGCCGGACCCGACCAAGGTCACCCGTTCGGCGCTGCAGAACGCCGCGTCGATCGCCGCCCTGTTCCTCACCACGGAGGCCGTGGTGGCGGACAAGCCGGAGAAGGCGGGCGCTGCCCCGGCCGTCCCGGACGCCGGCGGCATGGACTTCTGATCGACCAGGTCACCTGACCCAGGTCTGATCGGCCGAAGTCACGAAGGGCCCGGCTCCGCCTCGGCGGACCCGGGCCCTTCGCCATCCCCACCTGCGGTAAGCCGGGACCAGGCAAACACGATCGGGTGAGATCGACCAAGAAGTGTACGGAAACACCGTTACCGCCCCTCGGTTGAAACGAGACGGAACCCCGAACCACCCCACCTGCCCGCCTACCCCGCCAACCCGCCCACCCACCAACCCGCCCACCCGATTGCCCACCCGCCCGCCTGCCCCACTCACCCACTTACCTGCCTGCCCCACCCGCCTGCCCCGCCCACCAACCCGCCTGGCCGCCCCCAGCCGCCGCGCTGGTCATCCGACCCCACGACCCCGGCTGGCCCACAACCCGCGCCCTGCCTGGCCTCACGACCCGCTGCCCACCCACGACCCGCTGGCACCCGGTACCCACTGGCTCCCGCCACCCACCAGTCCGCGAGCCCTACCGACCAGACCGGCCCGACCAGGCGCGGTCCAACCCCGGCCCTCAACTCCGCCCCTCCGCTCCCGCCCTTCGACCCCGCCCCCGCTCCGGCCGCGCCGACCCGGCCCACCGCGCCGCCCCGCCGCCGCCGCGCCCCGCCGCCCCGCCCCGCTGCTGCCGACTGCGCCGCCGCTGACCCCGGAGCCCTGGCCTCGCCGCCAGAGCCCGCGGTGGCTGAGCCCACAGCCGCCGGGCCGCGGTGCCCACAGAGCCGCCGCGGACCGGTCTGTGGCACTCCACGCCCGCCGCTTGTCCACGGGCCACCGACCCCACCCAGCGGCATGGGAATCGGTGCGGCCGGCGCGCGTCAGGACCCACAACCGCGTCACGAGCCGATCCGCCCGACCAACGCCCGGGTCGGGCGGGTCGGGCACTGCCGCAGCTGCCGGCCGCCGGGCTCGTTACGACACCCGCACCCCTGCCGCCGCACCCCCGCGCCACTGCGATGCACGGCCGTGCGACGGTTGCCAGCGATGCCGCACGGCCGCCGCGGCGCCATCGCGATTGGCTACGGCGCGAACGCGGCGCAAGGCGGAGCGCGTGGTGGGGTTGGGTCACGAGTTTGCCGGGGTTCCGGCAGGGCTGAGGATGGGAGTGATCAGGTGCTCATCGCGCACTTGAGCGATCCGCACTTGCGGACCGACGCGTTGGCGGCCGAGCCGGCGGCGTTGTTGAGGCTCGCGTTGGGGCGGGTGTTGGCGTTGGACCCGCGGCCGGATTGTGTGGTGATCACCGGTGACCTGACAGAGTACGGGCAGGTCGGGGCGTACGAGCAGTTGCGGGAGGTGGTTGGGCGGTTTCCGTTGCCGTTGTACTTGACGACGGGTAACCACGACGACCCGGCGGCGTTGGTCGAGGTGTTCGGGGGGACGTCGTTCCTCGGCGGCGGGGATTCGGCGCACTACGAGGTGGCCCACCCCGGGTTCACCGTGGTCGCGTTGGACTCGTGGCGGCCGGACGGGCCGGCCGGGCGGCTCGGCGAAGAGCAGTTGTCGTGGCTGGACGACGTGCTCTCCCGGCGGCCCGAGGTGCCGGCCTTCGTGTGCTTGCACCACCCGCCGGTGGCGGTCGGCATCCCGTTCCTCGACGGCATGCGCCTGGCGGACGGCCCGGCGTTGGGTGAGGTGCTCCAGCGTCACGGCAACGTCGCCCGCGTCCTGGCCGGGCACGTGCACCGGCCGATCAGCGTGCCGTTCGCGGGCACGGCGGTGGCCGTGGCACCGAGCACCTACCGCCAGACGTCGTTGACCCTCCGCGCGGACCAGCAGGTCGGGTACCTGGCCGAGCCGACAGGGTTCCTGCTGCACGTGGCGACCGAGTCGGGGTTCGCCACGCACACGGTTGCGGTGAGTGCCGCCGGGGCGTTGATCGGAGCCTTCTGACCCTCCGATTCACCCCAACGGTGGGCCGGTGTGATCGCAGAAAGTTCTCGCCCGGAACCACTCGAACGGGCGACGGCGCGGCGCCACGACCAGGCGCGGCGCCACGACCAAGCGCGGCGTCACAACATGATCGTCGGCGTCACGACGGTCCGCCCCGGCTCACCCCGGGAGTTCACCAGGTGCACCACGATCTGCGTGGTGCCCGCCGGCACGTCGGACAGCACGAACCGGCCGCCGTCGTCGGCTTTGGTGGTGCTCGACTCGTGCTCGGCCACCCTCACCTCGACGGTGTGCTCGCCGGCGGGCACGAGCCAGCCGTCGATGCGGTGCCGCGCGCCGATGGAGGTGAAGTTCACCATCAACGTCAGGTTGTCCACCGTGAACGTGATGGTGCCGGGGCTGCCACCGCGCACCCCCGCGAACGAGCCCGCACGTTCCCAGCGGGCTACCTCGACGTCCAGGTTCTCCAGTGCCACCGCGAACTGGATGCGTTCGACGAGCCCCGCCGGGGGCGCGTCCAACTCGTACACCAGGCGGTTCAGTTCTGTGAGGACAGCGGTGTCCTCTTGGCCTCTGCGGTCATCGCGCGGGTCGATGTCGTTCACCGCGATCCTCCTTCCGCGTCGAGATGTGTGCGCAGCATGGTCAGGCACCGACCCCGGGTGGGGCCGATGCTGCCTCGTGGCATGGACAGTGCTTCGGCGACCGCGCGGTACTCCGCCCGGCCGGCCAGCACGGTGAGCCGCAGAAGTTCCTGGCACTTCTGCGACAAACGGCCGAAGGCCCGCCACAGCCGGTGGTCCCGGTCGTCGACCAGGGCGGCGTCCTCGGGCAGGCCGTACTCGCTCTCCAGTTGTTCCGCCAGCTCGTCGCTCAGCGCCGCTTCACGGCGAGCCGGTGTCCAGGTCCGTTGTGCCTCGCGGCGGGTCGCGACGACCAGCCACCCGGCCAGCGCGCGCGGCTCGACCAGCCGGTCGAGGTGCCGCAGCAGCGCGAGCCAGACCGTCTGCACCACGTCCTCCGCGGTGCTGCGGTCCAGCCCGTGTCCTCGGGCAACGTGCCACACCAGCGGCGTCAGGTCGGCGACCAGCACGTCCAACGCCCTGCGGTCACCGTCGCGCGCGGCAACGACGCAAGCCGCGTGCCGGTCCGTCCCGTCGAGCCCTTCCCACGGTGGGCGCTCACCGGCCGTGCGCAGTTCTCCCACGTCGTCACCTCCTTCTCGGCGTCCCCCAGCCGAAGCTGATCGTCACACACCTGCGCCGTCACCGGCGCGGCGGCGGTCCGCGATGCCCCCCTCGCACCGCGGACCGCCTCCCCCCATCGCAGCGGCCGCCGATCGGCACCCCTCGAAGCCGACCGACCACCACCGTTCCTCCCCCAGCGGCTCAGCTGACGGCCACGGCCGTGCCGTCGGCGCGCACCGGGACGTGTCGTCCCTGGTGGTGGCCGGTCGGCGGCGTCGGTGGCGCGTCGTGCGGGTCGTCCGTCCAGCGGAACTCCCCGACCGGCTCGTCCCCACCGGCGAACCGCGGTTCACCGGCGCGTTGCGGATCGGCGCTCAAGGCGGCCTCCTCAGCGGGGTCAAGGATCGGTCATTAGGTAAGGAGTGAGTAGTTCTACGCTGGATACACCGCCTCGCATTAACAGTTCACTCACGACGTCCGCGCACTCGTCACGGCTATGGTCCAGACCATGCTTGAGGTCATCGCACTGGACGCCACCGACGCCGAGGCCGCGCAGGCCGGTGGCGCGGACCGGCTGGAACTCACCGTCGACATGGCCGCGGACGGGCTGACGCCGCCGGTCACCGTGCTGCGCGACGTGCTGTCCGCGACCGATCTGCCGGTCCGGGTCATGCTGCGCGACGCGCCCGGGTTCGCACCCGGCGACCTCGACGGGCTGCGGAGGGACGCAGCGGCGCTGCGGGAGGCGGGCGCGGAGGAGTTCGTGCTCGGCTTCCTCGACGCCGGCGGACGGGTGGACGAGGCGGCGTGCGCGGCCCTGGTCGCGGAGCTGGACGGCTGCGCGTGGACGTTCCACCGCGCGCTGGACAACTCGGTGGACCCGGAGGCGGCGTGGGCCGTCGTCGCGGGCTTGGGCTGCGACACGGTGCTCGCGGCGGGCAGCGCGCGCGGGGTCGCGGACGGCCTCGCTGTGCTGGAACGGTTGGCCGCACGGCAGGACGAGGTGCGGTTGCTGGTCGGCGGCGGGCTCAAGGCGGAGCACGTCGCGCCGTTGAAAGCCCTTGGCGTCACGGGGTTCCACGTCGGTGGCGCGGTCCGGCCAGGCGGGTGGGACGCCCCGCTCTCCGCCGACGCCGTCCGGACCTGGGCGAATCTGGTCTAGACCGCTTGCCGTCGCGACATTAGCATCGCCGTTGCTTCCCATGAAATGGCCGTTGCAGATTACGCAACGATACTGGGGTGCGACACACCGGAAAGGTGGGCGAGATGCGGTTCGCAGTAGCAGCCGTCGTGGGCGCCGTCGTGCTGGCCGGGTGCGCCCCGGTCCAGTCCGGCTCGGCGCCCGCCGGTGGTGACGAGCAGGTGGGGCAGCTGAGGGTCTGGCTGTTCGACGAGGTCAACCGGGGTCCGAAGGAGGCGGTTGTCAAGGAGGCGGTCACCGAGTTCGAGCAGGCGCACCAAGGCGTCACGGTCGACGTCCAGTACATCCAGGTGCAGACCCGCGCCGAGCGGTTCAAGGCCGCGTTCAGCGACCCCCAGAGCGCGCCCGACGTCGCCGAGTTCGGCAACACCGACCTGGCGGGCTACGTCGCGGGCGGCGGGTTCGCCGAGCTGGACCTCGGCACGTGGGACGAGGCGAAGGACCTGCTGCCCGCCGTGCTCGACACCGGCAAGGTGGACGGCAAGGTCTACGGCGTGCCCTGGTACGTCGGCGTGCGCGCGCTCTACTACCGCACCGACGTGTTCCAGGAGCTCAACCTCCAGCCACCGGCCACGTTGGACGAGATCGCACCGCTGGCCCGCCGGATCCGCGCCGCCAAGCCGGACCTGCTCGGCATCTCCGCCGGCGGCAAGTACACCTACGGCGCGATGCCGTTCGTGTGGGCCAACGGCGGCGACATCGCCCGCAAGGACGGCGACAAGTACGTCGCCGCGATCGACAGCACCGAGTCGAAGGCGGGCCTGCGCCAGTACACCGAGCTGATCGCGGACGACATCTGCCCGCCCGCCCAGTGCGCGGGCAACGGCGGCGACGCCAGCGTGGAGGCGTTCCGGGCGGGCAAGGCGGCGATGGTCGTCGGCGGCGACTTCAACCGCAAGTCGGTCGACGCCTCCGCCGCCGCGGGCAAGTACGCGGTCGTGCCGCTGCCCGGCAAGAAGGCCGGTGAGATCGCGCCGGCGTTCGCGGGCGGCAACCTGCTCGGCGTGCTGAAGGGCAGCGAGCGCAAGACGCTGGCCACCGAGTTCCTGCGGCTGCTCGGCGGCAAGGAGTACCAGCGCAAGATGTTCGACGCGATGGGCAACCTGCCGACGTTCGGCGACGTGCAGGCCGAGGTCGCCGAGGCCAACCCCGTGCTGGAGCCGTTCATCAAGACCCTGGACGCGGGCACGCGGTTCGTGCCGGTCACGCCGAACTGGGCCAAGATCGACGCCCAGGCCGTGCTGCCGACGCTGTTGCAGCAGGTCGCCGCCGGTGGCGAAGACCTCGACAAGGCGGCCAAGTCCGCGGCCGACGAGATGAACGCCGCCTTCGCTTCGTCGTAGACGATCAAGGGACAAGAGCATGACGATGCGAACGGCCAAGGGCGACGGGCGGATCGCGTTCGCCTACCTCGCCCCCGCGCTGCTGGTGCTGGTCGGGCTGATGGGCTACCCGATCTACCAGCTCGTGCTGATCTCCCTGTTCGACTACGGCCAGGAGCAGGTCAGCGGTGGCGCGCCGCTGACCTTCCTGGGCCTGGGCAACTACGCGAACCTGCTGTCGCAGGACAGGTTCTGGGCCGTGCTCGGGCAGACGATCGGGTTCGCCGCGGTCTGCGTGCTCGGGACCCTGGTGGTCGGCACCGCGCTGGCGGTGCTGGCCACCAGGGTCCGCACGTGGGCGCGGATGACGTTGTTCCTGGCCGCGCTGGGCGCGTGGGCGACGCCCGCGGTGGCCGGGTCCACGATCTGGCTGTTCCTGTTCGACGCCAACTTCGGGTTCGTCAACGAGGTGCTCGGCACCACCGGGATGTCCTGGACCTACGACAAGTGGCTGGCGTTCGGGCTGGTCGCGGCACAGGTGATCTGGTGCTCGTTCCCGTTCGTCATGGTCACCCTGTACGCGGGGATCAAGGCGATCCCGGGCGAGGTGCTGGAGGCCGCCGCGCTGGACGGCGCGTCCACGACCAGGACGGCGACCAGCGTGATCCTGCCGCTGCTGCGGCCACTGCTGATCGTGGTCACCATCCAGTCGATCATCTGGGACTTCAAGGTGTTCACCCAGATCTACATCATGACCAACGGCGGCGGCATCGCGGGCCGCAACCTGGTGCTCAACGTCTACGCCTACCAGCAGGCGTTCGCCGCCTCCGAGTACGGGCTCGGCGCGAGCATCGGCGTGGTGATGACGGCGTTGCTGCTGCTCGTCACCCTCGGCTACCTGCGGGCGCTGCGGCGGAGCGGGGAGGCGCTGTGAACCGGCGGGTCGTGGCGGAGGGCGTCACGGTCGTGATCGCGGCCGTGGTGGCGTTCCCGCTGTACTGGATGGTGCTGACGGCGCTGAAGCCGGAGGCGGAGGTGATCTCGGCCGACCCGCGGCCGTGGACGCTCGCGCCGACGCTGGACAGCTTCGTGCGCGCGTTGACCGTGCAGAGCTTCGGGCGTTACCTGCTCAACAGCGTGGTGGTGGCGGTCGCGGTGGTGGTGCTGAGCCTGCTGATCTCGTTCCTGGCGGCCACCGCGCTGACCAGGTTCCGGTTCCGCAGCCGCACCACGTTGCTGATCATGCTGCTGGTGGTGCAGATGGTGCCGGTCGAGGCGTTGACGATCCCGCTGTTCTTCGTCATGCAGTCGGTGCGGGACGTGGCGCCGGTGTTCGGGCTCAACCACCTGGGCTCGCTGGTGCTGGTGCACCTGGCGTTCAGCCTGCCGTTCGCGATCTGGATGCTGCGCGGGTTCGTCGCGGCGGTGCCGGTGGAGCTGGAGGAGGCGGCGACGCTGGACGGCGCGTCCCGGTTCCGGTTCCTGTGGCAGGTGCTGTTCCCGCTGGTGGCGCCCGGTCTGGTGGCGACGAGCGTGCTGTCGTTCATCCACGCGTGGAACGACTTCCTGTTCGCCAAGACGTTCATCATCTCGGCGGCGGAGAACCAGACGCTGCCGCTGGCGCTGCAGGTGTTCGTGAAACCGGACCAGAACGATTGGGGCGCGATCATGGCAGGATCGACGTTGATGACGATCCCGGTGCTGATCTTCTTCGTCCTCGTGCAGCGGCGACTGGTCGCCGGCCTGGCCGGGGCGGTGAAGTCGTGATCCTGCCTCGTCCCGCGTCGTTCACCCGCGGTGACGGCGAGGTGCCGTTCGACGGCACGTTCCAGGTCGAACGCGTCGCCGGTCCCGCCGAGGGCTACCGGCTGTCCGTGTCGGCAGACGGCGTGCGCGTCCAGGCGTCCGACGACGCGGGGGAGTTCTACGCGCGGCAGACGTTGCGGCAGCTCAGCGGCCCGGCGGCGTTCCGCGCCGTGCCACCCGGCCCGGTCACGCTGCCGGTGTGCGCGATCGAGGACCACCCGCGGTTCGCGTGGCGCGGCGTGATGCTGGACGTGGCGCGGCACTTCCTGCCCAAGCACGACCTGCTGCGGTACGTCGACCTGCTGGCCGTGCACAAGCTGAACGTGCTGCACCTGCACCTGACCGACGACCAGGGCTGGCGCTTCGAGTCGCACCGCTTCCCCCGGCTGCACGAGGTCGGCGGCTGGCGGCCCGACTCGCGGTTCGGCGACCGGCGTTCCGGCGGGATGGCCGGACGGCCCCACGGCGGCTACTACACCCAGGACGACCTGCGGGAAGTCGTCGCGTACGCGGCGGCGCGCCACATCACCGTCGTCCCGGAGGTCGACGTGCCGGGGCACAGCCAGGCGGCCATCGCGGCGTACCCGGAACTGGGCGTCTCCGGCGGCGGCGTCTGGACCGACTGGGGCGTCAACCCGAACGTGCTGCGGTCCGACGAGTCCACAGTGGACTTCTACCGGCAGGTGTTCGACGAGCTGCTCGCCGTCTTCCCGTCCGAGGTCGTCGGCCTGGGCGGTGACGAGGCCGTGAACAGCGACGGCCGGTTCGTCCGCCGCATCGCCCAACACCTGCACCAGCGCGGACGGCGGCCGTTCGCCTGGGACGAGGCCCTCGGCGTCGGCCCCCTGCCGACCCGCACGATCATCGCGTCGTGGCGCGGCGAGGAACCGGGCCGCACCGCCCTGGACCGCGGCCACGACGTCGTCATGTGCCCGGAAGAGCACCTGTACCTGGACTACCGGCAGTCCGACCACCCCGACGAGCCGATCCCGGTCGGCACGATCACCACCCTGGAGGACGTCTACCGCTACGAACCCCCGGACCGGGTGCTCGGGGCGCAGGCGAACCTGTGGACCGAACACCTCGACTCGCCGCGACGGCTCGACTACGCCGCCTTCCCCCGGCTGTGCGCGTTCGCCGAGGTCGTGTGGAGCCCCGCCGACCGCGACGAGGCGGAGTTCCTGACCCGGCTGGCCCAACACCACCTGCCGCGACTCGACGCACTCGGCGTCGAGTACCGCCCCCTCGACGGCCCCCGACCGTGGCAGGCACTCCCCGGTGTGCCCGGCCACCCGCGCTGATCAGTCCTTCTCGGGCACCAGGATCCAGCAGGCCAGGTAGAGGATCGCGCCGGCGCCGACCCCGAAGAGCGTGGCGGCGACGAGCAGGATGCGCAGCAGCGCCGCGTCCACGCCGAGCATCTCGGCCGCGCCGCCGCACACACCCGCGACCATCCGGTCGTTCCGGCTGCGGCGGAACTTCTTGACCTTGGCAGTGGCTTCGTTCAGCACGTCGTTCGTCATGGCTCAAGACTGCGCCGACGCGAACGCGGAAACATCGGGGACGCACCCTGACATCCCCCGGACCGGCCGCTCAGGGTGTGACCAGGACCTTCCCCCTGAGATCGCCCGCCTCGGCCCGGACCCGAGCGTTGAACTCAGGTGCCTTGAACGTTGGACTCTCGCGCTCCGAACGTACGACTCTCGCGTTCTGAGCGTTGAACTCACGGGTCCTGAGCGTTCGACACGCACGACGCGAACGTGGGACACGCGTGTTCGGAACGCAGGACACGCGGGCGCTTAGGCTCGGGAGCGTGACGCCCGATGAGCTCGCCGCCCAACTGGACCGCGTCGGCTACCTGCCCGACCAGGGCATCGCGACCGCCGCCTTCCTGGCGCTGCGCCTGCACCGCCCCCTGTTCTGCGAAGGCGAGCCGGGCACCGGCAAGACCTCCCTCGCCGTCGCCCTCGCGCGAGCCCTCGACCTGCCCCTCATCCGCCTGCAGTGCCACGAGGGCATCGACGCCACCCAGGCCCTCTACGACTGGGACTTCCCCCGCCAGCTCCTGCACCTGCGCGCCCTGGAAGCCGCCGGTCCCGTCGACGCCGAGCAGGCCGAAGCCTCCCTCTACACCCGCCGCTTCCTCCTCGCCCGCCCGCTCCTCCAAGCCCTCGAAACCGCACCGTGCGTCCTCCTCGTCGACGAGGTGGACCGGGCCGACGACGAGTTCGAGGCGTTCCTGCTCGAAGTGCTCGGCGAGAACTCCGTCACCATCCCCGAACTCGGCCGCGTCACCGCCGCCACCCCACCCCTGGTCGTGCTGACCTCCAACCGCACCCGCGAAGTCCACGACGCCCTGAAGCGCCGCTGCCTCTACCACTGGCTGGAGCACCCCGACCTGCCCCGCGAGGTCGCCATCCTGCGCCGCAGGCTGCCCGGCGTCACCGAACGCCTCGCGCACCAGGTCGCGTCGGCCGTGCGGCGGTTGCGCGACCTCGACCTGCTCAAACCGCCGGGCGTGGCCGAGTCGCTGGACTGGGCCGAAGCCCTGCTCGCCCTGGGCCGCACGGAACTGGACGCGGAGACGGCGGCGATCACGCTCGGTGCCGTCCTGAAGTACCGGGAGGACGCCCAGCGCGCCCTTTCAGCCGGTGTGCTCGGCGGCGTGACCGGGAGCACAATCGTGGGATGACCGGAGCCGGCGCGACGACCGGGCTCGTGGGGTTCGCCCGCGCGCTCCGGCACGGCGGCGTCGCGTGCGGTCCCGACCGGGTGCAGGCGTTCGTCGCCGCGGTCGACCACCTCGACGTCGCCCGGCGCGCGGACCTCTACTGGGCCGGCCGGGTGACGCTGTGCGGCGAGCCCGACGACCTGCCCCGCTACGACGCGGCGTTCGCGGCCTGGTTCGGCGGGGTACCACCGCCGCCGCCGGCCAACCGCGCCCGCCAGACCAGCCACTTGGCCGCCCTCGGCAACGGCACGGCGAAGCACGCCCGGCCGTCGCCCACCCTCAAAGTCGCCGCCAGCGATGTGGAAGTGCTGCGGCGCAAGGACATCGCCACCCTCAGCCCCGCCGAGAAACGGCACCTGCACGAACTGCTGGCCGTCCTCGACCCGGTCCCGCCGACCCGCCGCGCCCTGCGCCGCACCCCCGCCCGCCGAGGCGCGGTCGACGCCCGCCGCACCCTCCGCGACATGCTCGCCACCGGCGAGCCCACCCGGCCGCGGCACCGCCGCCGCGCCACCCGTCCGCGCAAGGTCGTGCTGCTGATCGACGTGTCCGGCTCGATGAAGCCCTACGCCGACGCCCTCCTCCGCTTCGCGCACGTCGTCGCCCGCCGCATGCCCGTCGAGGTCTGCACGCTCGGCACCCGCCTGACCCGCGTCACCCGCCAACTCCGCCACCGCGACCCCGAGCAGGCACTGCGAGCCGCCGCCCGCGCCGTGCCCGACTACGAGGGCGGCACCCGGCTCGGCGAGACGCTCAAGGTCTTCCTCGACCGCTGGGGACAACGCGGCGCCGCCCGCCGGGCCGTCGTCGTCATCTGCTCGGACGGCTGGGAACGCGGTGACCCGGCCCTGCTCGCCGACCAGGTCCAACGGCTCAAACGCTTCGCGCACAAGGTCGTCTGGGTCAACCCGCACGCCGGTCACGCCGGGTACCGGCCGGTGCAGTCCGGGATCGCCGCCGCCCTGCCGCACGTGGACCGGCTGCTCGCCGGCCACAGCCTCGACACCCTGCACGCCCTGCTGGAGGAGGTTCGACTTGCGTGATGTCCTCGCCGAACTGGCCGACCGCGTCGACCGGGGGGAGACCGTCGGCGTCGGCACGGTCGTCGCCACGTTCAGCTCCGCGCCCCGCCCGCCCGGCGCGGCGATGCTGGTCGGCGCGGACGGCGCCGTCGTCGGCAGCGTGTCCGGCGGCTGCGTCGAAGGCGCGGTCTACGAGCTGGCCCAGGAGGTGGTCGAGCACGACCGCCCCGTCCTCCAGCGCTACGGCGTCACCGACGACGACGCGTTCGCGGTGGGCCTGACCTGCGGCGGGATCATCGACGTCTACGTCGAGCCGGTCAACCGCGACACGTTCCCCGAACTGCCCGAGGTCCTGCACACCGTCCAAGCGCAGGAGCCGGTGGCCATCGCCACGATCGTGGAACACCCCGAATGGGTCGGCCGGCGCCTGATCGTCTGGCCGGACCGCGTCAGCGGCGACATCCCGTCCGCCCGGGCGCGCGACGCGATCGCCGACGACGCGCGCGGCCTGCTCGCCACCGGCCGCAGCGGCACCCTGCACTACGGGCCGGACGGCCAGCGGCGCGGCGAGGGCATGGCCGTGTTCGTCAACTCGTTCGAGCCGCCGCCCCGGATGCTGGTGTTCGGCGCGATCGACTTCGCCGCCGCCGTGGCCAGGCTCGGCGCGTTCCTCGGCTACCGCGTCACGGTGTGCGACGCGCGCCCGGTGTTCGCCACGAAGAGCCGGTTCCCGGACGCCGACGAGGTGGTCGTCGACTGGCCGCACCGCTACCTCGCCGCGCAGGCCGACGCGGGGAAGCTGGACGAGCGCACGGTGGTCGCCGTGCTCACCCACGACCCGAAGTTCGACGTGCCGCTGCTGGAGGTCGCGCTGCGCCTCAAGCTCGGCTACGTCGGCGCGATGGGTTCCCGCCGCACGCACGACGACCGGCTGCGCCGGCTGCGCGAAGCGGGCCTGACCGAGGGTGAACTGGCGGGGCTCGCGTCCCCGATCGGCCTGGACCTGGGTGCCCGCACGCCCGAGGAGACGGCGGTGTCGATCGCCGCGGAGATCATCGCGCTGCGCTGGGGCGGGGGAGGTGAGCGCCTGGCCCGTACGGACGGCTCCATCCACAAGTGAGGGGGTTGTTTGACGAGGCAACGAAGAGCAGTCTCGGCTGTGACCCCCATCACCACCACACTTGGAGGGTTCATGCGGATATCGGTCACCGTCGACGGGGTGGAGTACCGCGACGACGTCGAACCACGCACGCTGCTGGTCCACTACCTGCGCGAACGACTCGGCAAGACGGGCACGGTCGTGGGCTGTGACACCAGCAACTGCGGCGCGTGCACGGTCCACCTCGACGGCCACAGCGTGAAGTCGTGCGCCGTGCTCGCGGTCCAGGCGAACGACCGCGAGGTCACCACGATCGAGGGAATCGCCCGCGACGGGCAGCTGCACCCCGTCCAGGAAGCGTTCCACCAGAACCACGCGTTGCAGTGCGGGTTCTGCACCCCCGGCATGATCATGCAGGCCATCGACCTGCTCGCGGACAACCCCGACCCCGACGAGGACGAGGTGCGGCACGGCCTGGAGGGCAACCTCTGCCGCTGCACCGGCTACCAGAACATCGTGCGCGCGGTCCGTGACGCGGCGCAGAAGATGAGCCCCGGCTCCGGCCCCGAAGCGGAGCGCGTGGACGAGACGGCCGTGGTCGACCGCGCACCCATGCACGCCGGGGGTGGCGAATGACCGCCACCGCCGAACCCGAGGTCGGTAAGGCCCGAAGGCGCAAGGAGGACGCCCGGCTGATCACCGGCGCCACCCGGTGGACCGACAACCTGCAGCTCACCGGCATGCTGCACATGGCGGTGCTGCGCAGCCCGGTCGCGCACGCCCGGATCACCTCGATCGACGTCACCGAGGCCGTGAAGATGCCCGGCGTGCTGGTCGCGCTCACCGGCCAGGACCTGGCCGCCGAGCAGGGCAGCCTGCCGTGCGCGTGGCCGATCACCGAGGACATGCTCGCGCCGCCCGCGCCGTCGCTGGCCGTCGACCAGGTCAACTTCGCCGGCGAGGCCGTCGCCCTGGTGGTGGCCCGCAGCGCGGCCGAGGCGCACGACGCGCTGGCCGCGATCGACGTGGACTACGAGGACCTGCCGGTCGTGCTCGACCTCGACCGCGCGGTCGAGGACGACGCCGACCTCGTCCACCCCGACCTGGGCACGAACAAGAGCGCCACCTGGGTGTTCGACTCCGCCGAGGCGGGCACCGGGTCCGACGTCGACCAGGCGATCGCCGACGCCGAAGTGGTAGTCGAGCGCACGTTCCGCCAGCAGCGGCTGATCCCGGCGTTCATGGAACCCCGTTCGGTCGTGGTCGACCCGTCACCCGGCTCGGTGACGATGTGGTCGTCCACGCAGGTGCCGCACATCCTGCGGTGGATGCTGTCGGCCGTGCTCGGCATCCCGGAGCAGCAGATCCGGGTGATCGCGCCGGACGTCGGCGGCGGCTTCGGCGGCAAGCTCCAGGTCACGCCCGAAGAGGTGCTGACCCTGCTGGTGGCGCGCCGGCTCGGCAAGCCGGTCAAGTGGACCGAGTCGCGCACCGAGTCGATGCTGTCCGCCCACCACGGCCGCGACCAGGTGCAGCGCATCACGATCTCGGCCCGCCGCGACGGCACGGTCACCGGCCTGAAGGTGGACCTGCTCGCCGACATGGGCGCCTACCTGCGGCTGGTGTCACCGGGCGTGCCGATCCTGGGCGCGTTCATGTTCAACGCCATCTACAAGTTCCCGGCCTACCGCTTCACCTGCACGAACGTGTTCACCAACAAGGTGCCCACCGACGCGTACCGCGGCGCGGGCAGGCCGGAGGCCACGTTCGCGATCGAGCGGATCATGGACGAGCTGGCCGCCGAGCTGGGCGTCGACCCGCTGGAGTTGCGCGAGCAGAACTGGATCAGGCACGAGGAGTTCCCGTTCACCACGGTCGCCGGCCTCACCTACGACTCCGGCAACTACGAGGCCGCCACCGCCCGCGCCAAGGAGCTGTTCGGCTACGACGCGCTGCGCGCCGAGCAGGTCGAACGCCGCGCCAACGGCGACCCGGTGCAGCTCGGCGTCGGGATCTCCACCTACACCGAGATGTGCGGGCTCGCGCCGTCCCGCGTGCTCGGCGCCCTCCGGTACGCGGCGGGCGGCTGGGAGCACGCGGCGATCCGGATGCTGCCCACCGGCAAGGTCGAGCTGATCACCGGCACGTCGCCGCACGGCCAGGGGCACGTGACGGCGTGGAGCCAGATCGTGGCCGACCGGCTCGGCGTGGCGTTCGAGGACGTCGAGGTGCTGCACGGCGACACCCGCGTCTCGCACCGCGGCATGGACAGCTACGGCTCCCGGTCGCTGGCCGTGGGCGGCGTGGCGGTGGTGCTGGCCGCGGACAAGGTGCTGGCCAAGGCCCGCACGGTCGCCGCGCACCTGATGGAGGTCGCCGAGGACGACGTCGAGTTCACCGCCGGCACGTTCTCCGTGCGCGGCACGTCCACGACCATGGCACTGGGCGACGTGGTGGTCGCCGCGCACGTCGCGCACAACCTGCCGGACGGTGTCGAGCCCGGCCTGGACGCCGAGGCCACGTTCGACCCGGAGAACTTCTCCTACCCGCACGGCACGCACCTGTGCGCGACCGAGGTCGACACGGAGACCGGCGCGGTGAAGATCCGCTCGTACGTGTGCGTGGACGACGTCGGCAAGGTGGTCAACCCGCTGATCGTGGAGGGCCAGGTGCACGGCGGCCTGGCGCAGGGCATCGCGCAGGCCCTCTACGAGGAGGCGGTGCACGACGAGTACGGCACGCTCACCACGGCCACCCTCGCCGACTACCTGCTGCCGTCCGCGGTCGACCTGCCGCACTTCACCACCGACCGCACCGAGACGCCCGCGACCAGCAACCCGCTGGGCGTGAAGGGCGTCGGCGAGGCGGGCACGATCGCGTCCACGCCCGCCGTGGTCAACTCGATCGTCGACGCGGTGCGGCACATGGGCGTCTCCGAGGTCGAGATGCCGTGCACCCCGATGCGGGTGTGGAAGGCGATCCACGGCCGCGGTGACGGCGTGCCGACCACTCCCGGAGCCGGCGGCGGCCTCGGCAGCATCGACGCCCGAGGGGGTGCGGAATGATCCCGGCCGCGTTCGACTACGTCGCGCCCACCACCGTGGACGAGGCGGTGCGCGCCCTGGCCGCGGGCGGCGAGGACGCCAAGGCGATGGCCGGCGGGCAGAGCCTCATCCCGGTGCTGCGGATGCGGCTGGCCGTGCCGACCCTGGTGGTCGACCTGTCCGGGCTGACCGAGCTGACCGGCGTGCACGATGACGGCGACTCGCTCCGCATCGGGGCCATGACCACGCACTACGAGGTGCAACGGGACCCGTTGGTGCGCGAGCACGCCCGGCTGCTGTGCCTGGCCACGGACACCGTCGCCGACCCGCAGGTGCGGCACCGCGGCACGTTCGGCGGCTCGCTCGCCCACGCCGACCCGGCCGGGGACCTGCTCGCACCGGCGTTGGCGCTGGACGCGGTGATGGTGTGCGCCGGGCCGAACGGCACGCGGGAAGTGCCGGCGGCGCGGTTCTTCGTCGACTACTTCACCACCGCGCTGGCGCCCGACGAGCTGCTCACCCACGTCAAGGTGCCCAAGCTGACCGGGTGGGGCGCGCACTACGAGAAGTTCAACCGGGTCGCGCAGGCGTGGTCGATCGTCGCGGTGGCCGCCGCGGTGCGCGTGTCCGAGGGGAAGATCGCCGACGCCCGCGTCGGCCTGACCAACATGGGCCCGACCCCCGTCCGGGCCCGTGGCGTGGAGGAAGCGCTGGTCGGGCAGCCCGCGACGGCCGAGGCGATCACGTCGGCGGCCACCCGTGCCGCCGAGGGCGCCGATCCGCCCAGCGACGGCAACGCCGACGCCGAGTACCGGTCGCACCTGGCCCGCGTGCTCACCGAACGGGCGGTGACGGCCGCGGTGAGCGCATGAAGCTCGAACACCGGTTCACCGTCCCCGCGCCCGTGCCGGACGTGTGGGCCGCGCTGCTCGACCCGGAGAAGGTGGCGCCGTGCATGCCGGGCGCCACCCTCACCGGGGTCGAGGGGCAGCGGTTCACCGGCACGGTCAAGGTCAAGCTCGGGCCGGTGACCTTGCTCTACAAGGGCACCGGCGAGTTCACGTCCGTCGACGAACGGGTGCACGCCGCCGTGCTCAAGGCGTCCGGCAAGGACACCCGCGGCAACGGCACCGCGTCCGCGACCGTGTCGGTGGCGCTGACCGCGGCCGCCGACGCCACCGAGGTGTCGGTGGTCACCGACCTGAACATCACCGGCCGTCCCGCCCAGCTCGGCCGGGGCCTGATCGGCGAGGTCAGCGGCCGGATCATCGACGAGTTCGCGGAATGCCTGGCGACGCGGCTCGCGCCGGCGGAAGCTGAGGAGGTGACTTCTCCGGAGACCACCGCCAGGCCGCACCTGCGCGCCGTGCCCGACGAGCCGCTCGACCTGCTCGACACGGCGGGCACGCCCGTGCTCAAGCGGGTGCTGCCGGCGGCGGCCGGGCTGCTGGTGGTGGCGCTGCTGGTGCGCAGGTTCCGCGGGCGGCACCGCTGAACGCGCGCGGCAGGCGATCGGTCCTCGGGCTGGTCGCCTGCTTGTGCGTGCTGGTGGGGTGCACCGGGTCGCCGGTCGTGATCACGACCCCGCGGACACCCGCGTCGACCACCTCCTCGGCCGCACCCGAGCCGCCGTCGTTCACGCTGGCCGCGGGCGGCGACATCCTGATCCACCCGGCGCTGACCGAGCAGGCCGACGCCGATGGCGCGCGCAACTTCGTGCCGCTGCTGGAAGGCCTGCGCGAGGCGATCGCCGCCGACGTGTCGATCTGCCACCTGGAGACGCCGCTGTCCGCGCCCGGCGCCCCGACCTACGGCTACCCGGCGTTCAGCGCGCCGCCCGAGGTCGCGTCGGCGTTGAAGGAGATCGGCTACGACAGCTGCTCCACCTCGTCCAACCACACCCTCGACCGGGGCGCGCCGGCGATCAGGACGACGCTCGACGTGATGGACGCGGCCGGGCTCAAGCACACCGGCTCGTTCCGCACGCCCGAGGAGTCCGCGACACCGCTGCTGCTGGACGTGCGCGGGGTGAAGGTCGGGCACATCGCGTTCACGTACGGGTTCAACGGCATCCCCCTGCCCCAGCCGTGGATGGCGAACCAGCTGTCCACCGAGGGCGTGCTGACGGCGGCCCGTGCGGCGAAGGCGGCCGGTGCCGAGGTCGTGGTGGCGAGCCTGCACTGGGGCAACGAGTACCAGCACGAGGCGACGCCGCAGCAGAAGGAGATGGCGCGGGCCGTGCTGGCGGACCCGGCGGTCGACCTGATCATCGGCACCCACGTGCACGCCGTGCAACCGATCGAGCAGGTCAACGGCAAGTGGGTCGTCTACGGCATGGGCAACGAGGTGGCCCGCCACTCCGAGCCGCGCGGCATCACCGAGGAGGGCATCGTCACCCGCTTCAAGTTCGTGAAGGGGCCCTCGGGCTGGACCGTGGCGGAGGCGTCCTACGTGCCGACGCTGGTCGAGTTCGGCCCGCCGATCCGCGTGGTCGACCTGACCCGCGTCCCCGCGAATCCCCGCCGCACCGAAGCCCTCGACCGCACGGACGGCGTCGTCCGCAGCCTCGGCGCGGCCATCACCCACCCCTGAGGCGGGGTGGGCGACGGCCGTCCGGTCACGTCAGCTCGCCGCTGTCCTTGGCCACCAGCCGCACCCACGTCCGGATGAACGCGCGCGGCGTCCCGACGTTGGCCGCGCGCACCTTCCGCAACGCCTCCTGGTGCTCGTCCAGGCTGTTGGAGCGCTCGCGGTTCGACAGGCCGGCGGGTGTCTCGAGGATCTCCTCGCTGCCGGGCAGGTTCGGGTCGGGGGAGTTCGCGATGGCGTACTTCCCGGTGATCCGCCACGTCATGCGGCTGCGGGTGTCCGCGTCCTGGTCGTACCGGGTCTTGCCGCCGTCGCCCTGGTACACCGCCCGCCACGCCGTCCGTGCGGTGTCGATGTCGCGGACCGGCTGCTTCTGCTCCACCATCCACCGGTGCAGGTGGGTGCCGGGGTCGTCGGCGAAGGACCTGACCAGCTCGGCACCGAGCACGGCCACCTGCAACTCCTGGTCGACGAACCCGAAGTCGCCGGCGAGGGTGGCGTTCAGCTTCGGGTAGGCCCGCCGTGCGGCCTCGGCGGTGAACTTGACCCGCCGCCTCTCAGCCGGCGTGGAGTGCCACACCAGGTCGTCCACCCACGAGACGTAGGTGTACTGCTTGTGGGCCACTCCGCCGGGCACCGCGCCGGTGTCCTTGCCGCGCAGGGCCACCCGGGCGAGGCCCAGGTCCTTGAGGTAGCCCGCGGGCAGGTGGTCCCGCTGCCACTGCGCCCGCTTGGCGCTCGGCTCCTCGAGGTCGGCGAACCACTCGGTCGCCTCCATCGGCTGCGTGTTGGCGAAGATCAGGTTCGCGAACACGTTGATGCCCGCGGTGTCCTTGTGGAACTCCGGGCGGTCGTTGGCGCCCGACCGGTCCGGGTAGTAGTTCACCTCGACGGCGACGACGTAGTCCCCGGACCGGAACCAGTCCTGCTGCTCCAGGTAGGTCCACTGCCCGTTGCGGCGCATGAACTTCTCCAGCAGCTCGACCACGATCGTCGAGACGCCGGTGAACTTCGTGCCGAGGAACCCTTCCTTTAATCGGGTGGGCTTCCCGTACGCGTAGTACGCCGTGCACAGGTCGGCGGTGTAGGACGGGCGCGTGGTGCCGTCCATCTGCGCGAGGAAGCTCTCGAAGCTCCTTCTCAGGCCCTCCGAGAGTCTGGCCCAGGTCTGCACGGTGTCGGCGTCCAGCAGGTCGGCCAGCCCGCCGGTGTCCATCAGCAGGGACTGCAACGTTCGCGTGGTGCCGCCGTGGGCGGAGTCGACGGACATGGGTGTGCCTCCAAGGCGCGAGGTGGTTGACGGTCCAGCCTAAGTCAGCATCCGACCGATTCCTTTCGGTCTGCCCGCAGGTCTGCACTCCCGGACACCACGATCGAGGAGGCAGGGCGATGGCGAGCGAGCAGTCGGCGGCGGTGCGGGCGATGTACGAGCGGTGGACGGTCGACCGGCTCAACGGGCGGCCGATGGACCCGGAGAGCTGGGGTGACCTGACCGCCGAGCCGCGCGGGGTCGACTACGTCGAGACCGACGAGCCGGGCACGCCCGCGATGTGGCTGCTGCCGCACGGCGCCGCGGCCGACCGCGTGCTGATGTGCGTGCACGGCGGCGGTTACGTGGCCGGCTCGATGTACACGCACCGCAAGCTCTACGGGCACCTCGCCAAGGCTGTTGGCGCGCGGGCGCTGCTGTTCCGGTACCCGTTCGCGCCCGAGCACGTCCACCCGGCGCAGGTCGACGCGGTCACCGACGTCTACCGGTGGCTGCTGGGGTCGTTCGAGGCACGCCACATCGCCTTCGCGGGTGACTCGGCGGGCGGCGGCCTGACCATCACCACCCAGCTCAACGCCCGCGCCGCCGGCCTGCCCGTGCCCGCGGCCGTGATGGCGATCTCGCCGTGGGTCGACCTGGAGCTGACGGGGCGGACGTGGTCGACCAACGCGGAGACCGACGGCTACTTCTACCGCGATTTCGTCGACGGCCTGGTGGAGCTCTACCTCGGCCCGGACGGTTCCCGGCGCGACCCGCTGGCCAACCCGCTGCACGCCGACCTGACCGGTCTCGCGCCGCTGTTCGTGCAGGTCGGGTCGCACGAGACACTGCTCGACGACAGCGGGATGCTGGTCGACCGGCTGAAGAACGCGGGGGTCGAGGTGCGGTTGGACGTGTTCGAGGAGCAGGTGCACACCTTCCAGATGGCCGCCGGGCGCGCGCCGGAGGCCGATGACGCGATCGCCCGGTTCGCGTCGTGGGCGCGGCCGAGGCTGGGGCTGGTGTGACGTCGTTCGAGCAGGCCACCGAGCCGTTCCGGCGGGAACTGCTGGCCCACTGCTACCGGATGCTCGGGTCGCGGCACGAGGCCGAGGACGTGGTGCAGGAGACGTACCTGCGCGCGTGGCGGTCGTTCGACGGCTTCGAGGGCCGGTCGTCGGTGCGGGTCTGGCTGTACCGGATCGCCACGAACGCCTGCCTGAACGCGTTGCGGGGCCGCCGTCGCCGCGAACTGCCGTCAACCCTGGACGCGACGGCGGCCGACGTCGAGTGGCTGGAGCCGCTGCCGGACGCGCTGGTCACCCCGGAGTCCGACGACCCGGCCGCCGTGGTGACCTCCCGCCACGACCTGCGCCTGGCGCTGATCGCGGGCCTGCAACACCTGCCGCCGCGCCAGCGGGCCGTGCTGATCCTGCGGGAGGTGCTGGCCATCCCGGCCACCGAGGTCGCGCGGATGCTGGACACGACCGTGGCCTCGGTGAAGAGCGCCCTGCAACGGGCCCGCGCCACCCTGGACGAAGTCGCGCCGACCGCGGACGACCTGGTCGAACCGACGTCACCGCGGGCACGGGCGTTGCTGTCGGAGTACATCGCGGGCTTCGAGAACTCGGACCTGTCGGCCCTGGAACGCGCGCTCCGCGCCGACGCGTCACTCGAAGTCGCCGGCTCATCGACCTGGTTCGCCGGCCGCGCCACCTGCCTGACCTTCCTGGCCACCGTCATCGGCACCCCGGGCGACTGGCGAATGCACCCCACCACCGCCAACGACCACCCGGCCACCTACACCTACCACCAGGGCAAACCCTGGGGCATGGCCGTCCTCACCACCACCACTACCGGCATCGCCCGCCTCACGGTCTTCCCCGACCCGACGCTCGTGCCACCTCCCGGACCCGGTCGAGGCGGGTGAGCCAGCGGGTGGTGGTGGACGGGTCGGCGGCGAAGTCGGTGAAGCGGTCGGGGTTCGGGGCGTGGGTGGGGACGGGGAGGTGGCCGTTGACCGGGACGAGGGAGTCGGTGGTCACGTCGCCGGTCAGCAGGGGCAGGGTGCCCAGGCCGCAGGCGAAGTCCAGCTCGGGCAGGGCGGCGGCCAGTGCCAGGCCGGCGGCCATGCCGACCGAGGTCTCCACCGCCGACGACACCACGCACGGCAGGCCGCACGCCTCCGCCACGGCCAACGCCCGGCGCACACCGCCCAGCGGCGCGACCTTGATCACCGCCACGTCGGCGGCACCGGCCACCGCCACCTTCAACGGGTCCTCGGCCCGCCGGATCGACTCGTCGGCCGCGATCCGCACGTCGACCCGCCGCCGCACCGCCGCCAGCTCCTCGATCGACGGGCACGGCTGCTCGACGTACTCCAAGCCCCGAGCCGCACGGTCCAGCTCGCGGATCGCGGCGACCGCCGTGTCGACGTCCCACGCCATGTTCGCGTCGACCCGGATCGCGCCCGACTGCCCGAGCGCGTCACGCACCGCCTCGACACGCGCCAGGTCGTCGGCCGGCGGTGTGCCGGGATCGGCCACCTTCACCTTCGCCGTCGAGCAGCCCGAACGGGCGACGATCTCGTGCGCGCGTTCCGGCGAGACGACGGGAACCGTGCAGTTGACCGGGATCTCGGAACGGACCGGCGCGGGCCAGCCCTGCTCGGCCGCCTCCAGCGCGCACGCCAACCAGGGCGCGCACTCCTCGTCGGAGTAGTCGAGGAACGCGCAGAACTCACCCCACCCGGCGGACCCTTCCAGCAGCACGCCCTCGCGCACCGTGATGCCGCGGAACCGGTTGCGCATCGGGATCGAGTAGACCAGCACCGGACGAGCTTAGAGCGGGTCCAGGGCGGCGACCCGGCGCAGTGCGGTGCCGGTCAGCTCCGGGTCCAGCTCCTCCACGACGATCCGCAACGCGTCCTCGAACTGGTCCAGGCGACGGTCCAGTTCGGCCAGCTCACGGGTCGGCTCGGCGATCGCGGCGGCCAGGCCGGGCCGGTTCTCGGTGCGCGCCAACGCCTCCCGCAGCGGTTGGCTGTCCCGCAACGCCACCAACGCCCGCCACAGCAGCCGCTCGACCTGCGCGACGCGGCGCGGGTCCAGGTCGCGCAGTGCGTCGAAGTGCGCGCACCACCGGCCCGCGCGGCGGCGTTGCGCGGGATCGGCGAACTGCTCGCAGTGCACCACGTCCCGCGCCCCGGCCGCGAGCACGACGTCCCACTCGGTCACCCGCGTCCAGCGCCGCCTGGCGGCACGGCGGATCGCGTCGACGTCGGCGTCCGGCCGCCACCTCCACCAGCGGGGTAACGGTGCGATCCGGGTCACGGCCTCAGCTCACCTCGGGCAGCTTGGGGCCGAGCAGGTCGTCGGCGTCCACGATCCGGTAGGCGTAACCCTGCTCCGCCAGGAACCGCTGCCGGTGCGCGGCGTAGTCGGTGTCCAAGGTGTCCCGCGACACGACGGAGTAGAAGTGCGCCTGCCGCCCGTCACCCTTGGGCCGCAACAACCGGCCGAGCCGCTGCGCCTCCTCCTGCCGCGACCCGAACGTCCCCGACACCTGCACGGCCACCGACGCCTCGGGCAGGTCGATGGAGAAGTTCGCCACCTTCGACACCACCAACGTCCGCAGCTCACCGCGCCGGAACCGGTCGAACAGGGCCTCGCGCTCCTTGTTCTTCGTCGAACCCTGGATGATCGGCGCGTCCAGCGCCTCGCCCAGCGACTCCAGCTGGTCCAGGTAGGCCCCGATCACCAACGTCGGCTCGCCCGGGTGCTGGTCCAGGATGGCCCGCACCACCGGCAGCTTCGTCCGGGCCGTCGAGCACAGCTTGTAGCGCTCCTCCGGCTCGGCCGTCGCGTACTCCAGCCGTTCGTTGTCGGTCAGCGTCACCCGCACCTCGGTGCACTCGGCGGGCGCGATCCAGCCCTGCGCCTCGATGTCCCGCCACGGCACGTCGTACCGCTTGGGCCCGATGAGCGAGAACACGTCGCCCTCCTGGCCGTCCTCGCGCACCAGCGTCGCGGTCAGGCCGAGCCGACGCCGTGACTGCAGGTCGGCGGTCATCCGGAACACCGGCGCGGGCAGCAGGTGCACCTCGTCGTAGACGATCAGGCCCCAGTCCCGCGAGTCGAACAGCTCCAGGTGCTTGTACTCGCCCTTCGACTTGCGCGTGATCACCTGGTAGGTCGCGATGGTGACCGGCCGGATCTCCTTGCGCTCGCCGGAGTACTCGCCGATCTCGTCCTCGGTCAACGACGTCCGCGCGACCAGCTCGCGCTTCCACTGCCTGCCCGCGACGGTGTTCGTGACCAGGATCAACGTCGTCGCGCCCGCCTCGGCCATCGCCGCCGCGCCGACCAGCGTCTTGCCCGCCCCGCACGGCAGCACGACCACGCCCGAGCCGCCCGCCCAGAACGCCTGCGCGGCCCGCCGCTGGTAGTCGCGCAGCTCCCAGCCGTCCTCGACCAGTTCGATCGGGTGCGCCTCGCCGTCGACGTACCCGGCCAGGTCCTCGGCCGGCCAGCCGATCTTGAGCAGCAGCTGCTTGAGCCGGCCGCGTTCGCTCGGGTGCACGATCACCGTGTCGTCGTCGACCCGCTCGCCGAGCATCGGCTTGACCTTCTTGTGCCGGAGCACCTCCTCCAGCACGGCGCGGTCCAGCGAGTTCAGCACCAGGCCGTGCGCGGGGTGGTTGGCCAGCTGGAGCCGGCCGAACCGACCCATCGTGTCGACCACGTCCACCAGCAGCGGCTGCGGCACGGGGTAGCGGGAGAACCGGACCAGCGCGTCGACCACCTGCTCGGCGTCGTGACCCGCGGCACGCGCGTTCCACAGCGCCAGCGGCGTGATGCGGTAGGTGTGGACGTGCTCGGGGGCGCGTTCGAGCTCGGCGAACGGCGCGATGGCGGTGCGCGCGTCGTCCGACAGCGGGTGCTCGACCTCCAGCAGCAGGGTCTTGTCCGACTGGACGATCAAAGGGCCGTCGGTCACGAGTGCGCGCTCCTGTCGCTTGGTGTCCTTCAAGTGTGCATACCGGGCGCAAGTCGGATGCGGACGGTACGCGAACGCATACCCAACGCTTACGGACTCGGTTCGGTAAAGCCGCGTACGCCCGTGTGACGCAGTCGATAGCGTCCCTCCGCCCCACCGCGCCGCTCGGCGTGGGATTCGGGGCCTCCCCGGATGGAACGAAGGTCCTTCATGAGCACGGACATGCCCGCGTCCGCACCGCAGTACCAGGGCGGCCCGCAGCACGGCGCCCCGCAGTACCAGAACGCCCCGCAGCCGCAGCAGATTCCGCCGGCGCCGAAGAAGAAGGGCATCGTCGCCCGGATCCTCACGGCGATCATCGGTCTCGCGGTGGCCGCTGTGGTGGTCTACGGCATCAACTACTTCACCAGCGACGCGGCCCAGTCCAAGGCCGGCGAGTGCGCCAGCGTGACCGGCACCAGCAGCAAGCCGGAGTTCAAGAACGTCGACTGCGGCTCGGCCGAGGCGAACTACACCATCGGAAAGGTGCTCGGCTCCACCACCGAGGCCTGCCCCGGTGAGTACTACGACGAGTACACCGAGACCGCCCGTCGTGGCCCGGACTCGAAGCTCTGCCTGGTGCCGAACCTGGTCGAGGGCCAGTGCTACGACGTGGAGGGCGGGACCCAGATGGGGTACCCGGCCGTCGACTGCGGCAAGTCCGGCGTGCTGAAGCTGACCAAGCTGGTCAAGGGCAGCGTGGACGAGACGGCCTGCGGCGACGCCACGCCGCTGACCTACGCCGAGCCGAAGACGACCTTCTGCTTCGCGCCGGCCGAGGAAGCCTGATCCACCTCGCGGGTGCGCGTGGCGTTACCTTCTGGGACGTCACGCGCACCCCGGCCAGCGAGGATGATCATGAGCAACGAGCCGAGTCGACCCGACGACGACGTGCCGACCGGGGCCGCCGGTGATCCCGCCGCCCGTCCCGCCGCCCGTCCCGCCGTGCCGCCCGCCGACGCCGACCGCATCGCGGCCTCGCGGGACGCCGCCCAGTCGGCCGGGGAGCAGCGGCTCTCGACCCCCGCCTCGACGGGGCTCGGCTCCGGCTCCACCGAACCGGGGGACAACACCACCCCCGAGCCCGGCGAGGGCGCGCGTGAACGCGCGGTGGAGGGCAACGAGCCCGTGACGCCCGCCGGCCCGACCGCCGTGACCGGTGCCCGCCCGGCGCCCGCCGCCGACCCCGTGGCCTCCGCCGAACCGGCCTCCCACGCACCCGCCGCGAACGAGACCCGCGGTTCCGGCGGCAACGGCCGGAAGGTCCTGATCGCCCTGCTGGTCCTGCTGCTGATCGCCATCGTCGCGTTCGGCGTGTACTTCCTCACCAGGGGCTCCGCGAACGCCGAGGTCGGCGACTGCGTCAGCGTGACCGCCGAGAACGACAACCGCGCCGACGTCGAGACCCTCGACTGCTCCGCCGACAAGGCGTCGTACAAGGTGGGCAAGGTCCTGGAGACGACCGACAGCACCTGCTCCGAGGACGGCATCTACACCGAGATCGTCCCGGCCGGCGGTGTCGGCGACGGGTACCGGCTGTGCCTGCTGCCCAACATGGTCGAGGGCGCCTGCTACAAGGCCGACGAGGGCAGCGGGTTCGTCAAGACCGATTGCGTGGGCAACGACACGTTCAAGGTGATCAGGGTCATCCAGGACGTCAACGACCTGGAAGCCTGCCCGGACGGCGCGGGCATGGCCTACCCGGAGCCGCCCGTCACGTACTGCCTGGGGCTCCCCGAGATGTGACCGTCCCCACCCGGCGGCCCGCCCGCAGGACACTCGCGGGTGAATTCGCTCAACCCGGCGCGCGGCCGTGCCGATCTCCTGTTCCATGCGGAAGATCGGGTGGGGTGTCGGCGCGGTCGCGGTCGTGGTGGCGGGCGCGTTCGCGGTCACGCTGCTCGGCGGTGAGCCGAAGAGCGCGGGGCCGGGCGTCTGCGCGCACCTCGAACGGGCCGAGCAGGGTGCCGCATACCGGGCGTTGGACTGCCGGTCGCCGCACGCCAACGTGCGCGTGGCCAAGGTGGTGGAAGAGGCTTCGCAGTGCCCCAAGGGCGGTGCGCCGTACACGGTCTTCACCGGCACGGACACGTTGTGCCTGATGCCCAACTTCGTCGAGGGCGCCTGCTACGAGAACGACAAGGCGTCGGGGGTGCGCAAGGCCGACTGCACGGCCGCCAAGGCGGTCCGGGTGGTGAGCATCGACCGCGAGCCGGTGGAGTGCCCGAACGGCCAGCGTGTGACGTACGTCGAGCCCGTTGTCACGTTCTGCCTGGTCCGCGTGTCCGACCTGCCCTGAAATCGCTGCGCCCGCCGGCCGCCCGGGGGTACGTTCCGCTCGCCGATGTCGAGAGGAACGCCAGGTGACCACGCCTCCCAATCCCCACGGTGAGCCGCAGGGCTCCCCACCGCCCCAGCAGCCCGGCTGGGGTCCGCCCTCATCGCCGCAGGGCTTCCCGGCCCACCAGCCCGGCCAGGCGTACCCGCCGCAGGACCCCGGCTACCAGCCGATGCCCGGCTACCCGGGTCAGCCACCCCAGTACGCGCAGCCCGGCTACCCCGGCCAGCCGCCCCAGCCCGACCAACCGGGCCAGGCCCCGTACCCCGGCCAACCGCAGTACCCGGGCCAGACCCAGTACCCCGGTCAGCCGGGGCAGTTCGGTCAGCCCGGTCAATTCGGTCAGCCGGGTCACCCCGGCCAGTACGGTCAGCCGGGTCACCCCGGCCAGCCCGGGCAATTCGGTCAGCCGGGCCAGTTCGGCCAGCCCGGCCAGTTCGGACAGCCGGGTCAGCCGGGTTACCCGCAGCAGTTCCCGCCACCGCCCAAGGGCACGTCCCGCGGCGCGAAAGCGCTGGTCGCCGTGGTCGCGCTGGGCATCGTGGGCGTCGTCGTCGCGGGCATCATCGCCAACCTCACCGGCCCGTCCGGGGCCGAGGCGGGCGACTGCATCAAGGTCATCTCGGCGAGCGTCAGCGACGCCGACGTGGAGAAGGTCGACTGCTCGTCGGCCGAAGCCGCCTTCAAGGTCGCCGCCAACCTCGACAGCAGCGCCGACTCCTGCCCGGACGGCGACTACGCCGAGTACTCGGACAGCGGCGGCCGGCGCAGCAACGGCTTCAAGCTGTGCCTGGTGCTCAACGCTGCCGAGGGCGACTGCTTCAAGGAGGAAGGCTCGATTGTCGCGGGCAAAACCACCAAGGTGGCCTGCGATTCGGGCGGTGCCACCTACAAGGTGGGCAAGGTCGTGACGGGTCGGGCGGACGAGAACGAGTGCGAGAGTGGCGACACCGTAGCCGTTTACTCACAGCCCGCTACGACGATCTGCTTGACCGAAGCCTGATCCGCGACTGCGTCGAGACTCGGTTGACGCAGGATCGGGTTCCCACCGAGGCGGAAATCGAAAAAAGAGGGGCCTTCCCGCATTGGGAAGGCCCCTATCGCAACGCTTCTCGCTGACGCTGAGTCAGTTCACGGTTCCGGGCGGCAACAACCCGCCGACGTCCAACCGCTGCGGCAGCACCTCTTCGGTGTCCATCATGTCGGCGACCCGCTGCAAGCGGACCGGGTTGAGCGACAGCGGGAACGTGCCGACCGACACCAGGGCCGCGGTCCGCTGGTCGACGTCCATGTAGCCGGTCAGCGCGTTCTGCACGGACAGCTTGTCGTTCGACGCCGCCTCCTGCGCGTCCCGCAGGACCTGCCGGAACAGGGCCAGCGTGCGCGGGTTGCCATCGGCGAACTTCTTGCTCGACGCGTACCCGGACATGGGGAAGTCCTTGGTCGGGCCGACCGCGGTGTCGGTGAGGATGCGCGCACCGGCGCCTGCCTGCGCCTGCGTGATGTACGGCTCGGTCATCCACGCCGCGTCGACCTGCTTGGCCTCCATCGCGCTGACCATCTGCTCGAACGGCATCTCGGTCATCCTGATCCGCTGCTTCTCCACGCCCGCCGTCTTGAGCACGGCCTTCGTGGTCAGCGCGCCGACGTCACCGGTGGACGGCACGGCGATGCGCGGCTCGCGCAGCTTGCCCGGGCTGTCGTAGTCCTGGTTGAGCGTGACCAGCGCCATCGTGTTCGCGCCCGCCTGGTACGCCTCGCCCTGCAGCTGCAGCTGCGGGTTCTCGGCGAAGCTGCGGAACAGCGTGACGTGCGTCGCCCAGGTCAGGTCCAGCGTGGTGTCGAGCTGCTTGACGCCCTCGTCCTCGCTGTTCAGCGGCACCAGCTGCACCTGAAGGCCGGCCTTCTCGAACAGCTTGTTGTTGAACGCCAGGCGCAGCGGTGCCACGTCCACCACGGGCAGCACACCGATGCGCAGTGTGCTGCGTTCCACGTCGGGGCGGCTGTTCCCATCGGTGCCGGGGATCAGTCCGCACGCCGTCAAGGTGGCGGCACACGCGAACAACGCTGCCGCACGTCGCAGAACACGCGCTGGGGTAGGCATGGCACCTCTCGCCGGGATGACCACAGAGGGCGGGTCTTTTTGATCAACGAATTTCTCGACGCACTTGTCGATGCGGGGGATGGTAACCACCCAGAGGTATGAAACGACAGCCCTGCTCCGATACGGTGAGTGCTTCCGGAGTCTTCCCCGGGGCTGGGGTCGACCACTACGCTCCCCGCCTGGTGGCACAGGTCGTCGCAGACTGTCGTGTACCGAGCGCGGAGCGGGGTTGACTAGCCGGCACCACCGCTCCTGTGCTGCAATTCGGCCCGATTTCGTGTCCATGCTTCGGTCCGCGGGGGAGAGGCCGGGGAACACTGCTGCCGGAAGAGGAAGCCCAGGGTGGCCCGTCGAGAGAGAGGTCCCAGCCAGTCAGGCGTGGGGATTCCACCGCGCTCCGAAAGGCCCGGAACGGGTGACGGACTGGCTGCGCTGAGTGATGGAACTGTGACCGAACAAACGGGTACCGGGCCGACCAAAGCCGGACGGGCGCAGACGCCCCGCACGGCAGCCTGGCGGCTGCGCAACTGGCGACTGCCCACCAAGCTGACCGCCGTCCTGCTCATCCCCACCGTCGCCGCGGTGGCCCTCGGTGGCCTGCGGGTCAACTCCGACCTCGCCGACG
Source organism: Saccharothrix carnea (assembly GCF_003014735.1). Taxonomy (GTDB): domain Bacteria; phylum Actinomycetota; class Actinomycetes; order Mycobacteriales; family Pseudonocardiaceae; genus Actinosynnema; species Actinosynnema carneum. The sequence goes on from NZ_PYAX01000007.1 coordinate 41,345, forward strand.
CGGCCGACCTCAACCGGCTGGCGAACCAGATCCAGCTCGAGTCGGCGGTCGCCGACCTCGTGCAGCAGTTGCAGCGTGAGCGGGACCTCAGTGCGAGCCACGTCGCGTCCGGCCGCGAGCTCGACCGCGTGGTGCTCGACCGGCAGCTGCGCCGCGTCGAGGACACCGTGCAGGCGCTCAACGCCAAGATCGCCGACCTCAGCGCCGACCTCGACGACGAGGTGGTCACCCGCTTCCGGCGCGCGTCCAGCCAGCTCGACCGGCTCAACAGCCTGCGCAACGCGGTCCGCGAGACCAACTACCCGTCCGACGCGGTGCTGCGCACCTACTCGGAGTCGGTGGAGAGCCTCCTCGACCTCGGCGAGCAGGCCATCGCGGGCATCAACCAGCCCGAGCTCGTGCGGCTGCACCTGGCCACCAACGCGATCGCCCGCATCAAGGAGCAGGAGTCGCGCAAGCGCGGCATCATGCTCGACGTCTTCCAGCGCGGCGGCTTCGGCCCCGGCCAGGAGCGCCTGCTGCTGGCCGCGAACGCCGAGCTGGACGCGGCCCGCAACGACTTCCGCAAGTCCGCGACCCCCGACCAGGCCAAGATCTACGACGACACCGTCACCGGCCTGATCGTCGACACCGCGAACGACATGCAGGAGACGGCGCTGAACCTGGCCGCGGCCCGCGCGCCCATGACGTCGCTGCGCCCGGAGAAGTGGGACATCGCCTCCACGCTGACCGTGAACCTCACCCGGGACGTGGAGAACCTGCTGCTGGAGCAGCTGCAGAACCGGACCGACGAGCTGACCGGCGCGGCCCGCAACGCGGCGTTCCGCGACTCCGGCATCGTGCTGGGCGCGTTGCTGCTGGCCCTGGTCATGGCGCTGTTCGTGGCCCGCTCGATCCTCAACCCGCTGCGCACGCTGCGCCGCACCGCGCTGGAGGTCGCCGACCACGGCCTGCCCGAGGCGGTCAACCGGATCCTCGCCGACCCGAACCCGCAGGAAGCGGCGAAGACGGCCATCGCGCCGGTGCCGATCACCACCCGCGAAGAGGTCGGCCAGGTGGCCCGGGCGTTCGACGCGGTGCACGGCGAGGCGGTGCGGCTGGCCGCCGAGCAGGCCCTGCTGCGCGACAACGTCAACTCGATGTTCGTCAACCTGTCCCGCCGCTCGCAGGCCCTGGTCGAGCGCCAGCTGAACCTGATCGACCGGCTGGAGCAGGACGAGCAGGACCCCGACCAGCTGGCCAGCCTGTTCGAGCTGGACCACCTCGCCACCCGCATGCGGCGCAACAGCGAGAACCTGCTGGTCCTGTCCGGCACGGACCTGTCCCGCCGGCTGACCCGCCCGGTCCCGGCGGCCGAGGTGCTCGGCGCCGCGGTGTCCGAGGTCGAGCAGTACGCCCGCGTGCAGGTCGGCCAGACCCCGGAGCTCACCGTCCAGGGCCGCGCGGTCAACGACCTCGTGCACCTGATCGCGGAGCTGCTGGACAACGCGACCGCGTTCTCCGACCCGGTGACCAAGGTCACCGTGCGCACCGCCCGCACCCGCAAGGGCGAGCTGGCGATCGAGATCCAGGACCGCGGCGTGGGCATGGGCGAGCAGGAGCTCATCGACGCCAACCAGCGGCTCGCCGACCCGCCGGACGTGGACGTCGCGGTGTCCCGCCGGATGGGCCTGTACGTGGTCGCGCGGCTGGCCAAGCGGCATGACATCAAGGTGCGGCTGCGGTCCAACGAGGACATCGAGGGCGGCACCACCGCACTCGTGCTCGTGCCCGACACGCTGGTCGCCTCGCCCGGCGCCCCCGGTTCCCCGATGGGCGGCGAGCCCGTCTCGGCGTTCGGCGACTCCGGCGGCTTCGGCGGCGCGACCGACTCGGGCTTCGGCGATTCCGCGTTCGGGTCCACGGCGCAGCGCGCGTCCGGTATCGCCGGCGCGTTCGGCACCGGCACGCTCTCCCGCCTCGACGAGGACACCAGCTTCCCGAGCCTGCCCCGCGTCGAGGACGAGCCGGCGTTCCCGGTGAGCTTCGTGCAGGGCCAGGGCGAGCAGGACCCGGCCCGGGTGCCCGCGTTCGGCGAGACGCCCACGTTCGGCCAGGCACCCGCGGAGACGCCCGCCGAGGTGTCCCAGCCGTGGCTGCGCGGCGACGAGCGTGACGTCGACCACCGCGAACCGGAGGGCTCGTTCGGCGAGCCGACCCTGTTCACCGCCTACGAGGACCGCGCCGAGCACGACACCGACTACGGGCACGGGTTCGAGACGACCCAGTTCGCGCCGGTGGACAGCGGCTTCCTCGTCGAGCCCGAACCCGAGCCGGAACCGGAGCACGCGCGCCGCAACGGGACCGCGCCGCACGCCGCGCCCGCCGCCAGGGAGGTCGAGCACGACTTGGACGCCCCGACCGAGCGGCTGCCGATCTACGAGGCGGTCCTCTCGCAGTGGTTCCAGGCCGTGGGCAGCGAGACGTCCGCCGCGACCGCCCAGGCCGTGCCGCCGGCGCCCGAACCGGAGCGCCCCACGCCCGCCGAGTCGGGCCTGCCGACCCGTCGGCCGCGCCCGATCCCGCCGGTCGCGCCCACCACGTCCGACGACCCGCTGCCGCAGCGGGGACTGCTCGACTCGGGCCAGAACCCCCCGCCGATGCGCGAAGCGGACGCCGGTTCGCTGCCCCAACGGGGCGAAGCGACGTCCAACCGCGCCGAGGGCACTAGTCTGACCGAGGGCGGGCTGCCCAAGCGGCAGCCCGGCTCGCCCAACAACCTGCCCAAGCGCGCCGCGGAGGTGTCCCGCGTGACCGAGCCCGAACCGGTCGCCGAACCCGAGCCGGCCGCGCTCGCCGCCGAGTCGGTGTGGGAGTCCCCCGCCGACGAGGGCTGGCAGGCGGCACAGGCCTTGCTGAACAAGGCACCCGAGACCACGACACAGGCGGGGTTGCCCAAGCGGGTGCCCAAGGCTCAGCTTGTGCCGGGATCCGCCGCACCGAAGTCGACGGCTTCGGAGCGGCAACCGCAGCGGCCCCCGCTGCCACCACGATCGGCTGACGCGATCCGTGGACGCATGTCGAGTCTTCAGCAGGGCGTCCGTCGAGGGCGACACGCTTTGATCGACGCTTACGCTGGTGACATGTCGAGCCGGCAAGACGAGGAGCAGGAGTGACGACCGCAGCTCAGCCAGGCAGCTTTGGTTGGCTTATCACCGACTTCGTGCGCCGGGTTCCCGGTGTGGCACATTCCGTGGTCGTGTCGGCGGACGGGCTACTGCTCGCCGGCTCGCAGGGCCTGCCCCGCGACCGCGCCGAACAGCTGTCCGCCGTGGCATCCGGGCTCGTCAGCCTCACGGCGGGCGCGGCACGGTGCTTCGAGGCGGGCACGGTCAACCAGACCGTGGTCGAGATGGAACGGGGCTACCTGTTCCTGATGTCGATCAGCGACGGGTCGTGCCTCGCCGTCCTCGCGGCCCCGAACTGCGACATCGGCCTCGTCGCGTACGAGATGACGTTGCTGGTCGAGCGCGTGGGCCAACAGCTCACCCCGGAGCTGCGCGCGCAGCTCCAGGGCGTGGTTCGGCGGTAGATCCTCATGAGATCGTGGGGGTGAAGGTAAATGGCTGAACGATCTGGCGCCGGCGGCCGACGCTTCGGTAGGAACTTCAACTACCAGGAGTGGGCGGTCGGGGGCTTCCAATTCGCTGAGCCGGATGCCGACCCCGCACAGGACGAGGAAGCCGAGGACGCACCCAACTCGTGGCGGGCCCGCCGGGCGGAACAAGCGGCGGCGCCACGGGTCGAAGGCACAGGGCAGGGGCAAGGCGATATGTCTCAGCGTGAGGTTGACGACTCGTCGTACGACTACGACGACGTTCCCAACCGGTTCGACATCGACGGGTACGGCAGCGGCCTGTTCGGGGGTCCGGGCGCCGATCTCTTCGGTGCCCACGGCCTGCCCGACAGCGTGCCGGAACAGGTGCCCTACGCGACCGGTCCGCAGCCGGTCGTGCGGCGCGAGGAGAACCCCGCGGCCGAGTCCGGGTCCCTGGTCCGCCCGTACACCCGGACCGGTGGCCGCACCCGGCCCGATTACGACCTCGCGATCGAGGCGCTGGTGTCGACCAGCGAGCGCGGGCTCGAACGCGACGCGGCGGTGCTCCCCGAGCACCGGTCGATCTGCGGGTTGTGCACCGACACCAGGTCGGTGGCCGAAGTCGCCGCTCACCTCCGGCTGCCGCTGGGTGTGGTGCGGGTGTTGATCGGCGACATGGCGAGCATGGGTTTGGTTTTGATTCACCAGGGTGGCTTGGTCGTGGGGGACCGGCCGTCCATTGAATTCCTTGAGAGGGTGCTCAGTGGGCTTCGCAGGCTCTAGCCCCAACGCGGCCGAAGGCGCCAAGAAGCCGACGACCTCCGCGAAGATCGTGGTGGCCGGTGGCTTCGGCGTGGGCAAGACGACGTTCGTCGGTTCCGTGTCGGAGATCGTTCCGCTGACCACCGAAGCGGTGATGACCGAGGCGAGTGCCGGGGTGGACGACCTCTCGGCGACGCCGAACAAGGTCACCACGACGGTGGCCATGGACTTCGGCCGGGTGTCGCTGGACCAGGACTTGATCCTGTACTTGTTCGGCACACCGGGCCAGCACCGGTTCTGGTTCATGTGGGACGACCTGGTGCGCGGCGCGATCGGTGCGATCGTGCTGGTGGACACGCGGCGGTTGGCGGACGCGTTCGCCTCGATCGACTTCTTCGACGACCGGCAGTTGCCGTACGTGGTGGGGGTGAACTGCTTCGACGGTCTGCTGCACCACCGGATCGAGGACGTGCGCGAGGCGCTCACGATCGACCAGTCGGTGCCGATAGTGACTTGCGACGCGCGCAACCGGCAGTCGACCAAGCAGACGTTGATCACGTTGGTCGAGCACGCCATGCGCCAGTGGATGTCGGTCCGCGCGGGCTGACCTGCGGGTCAGCCGTGCCGATCTGGCGTTGCACGCACCGAAGGGCGGTCTCCTCGTAGGAGGCCGCCCTTCCGCGTGCCCGAGAGGACGGGGTTCGCCCGGCCGGTCGACGCACGTGTGCTGCGGCGCGGAGGCCGCGATTCGACGCTAGGCCGTGACGTCGTCACCAATCGGGTGATCTTCGGGGCTGAACGGGGGTTACGCGCCGTCGCCCTCGACCAGGGCGGCGGACGTGATGCGGTGCAGCGGGAACCGGCGCACCTCGCCGTAGCTGACGTCCACGCCCTCCAGCACGCCACCGCCCACGACCTGCGGCGTGATCACGCGGCGGGCGGCGGTGCCGTGGCCGTCCACGAAGTCGACCAGCACGCTGCGGCCCTCCCGCGCGGCACGTTGCAACAACGCCAGCGTCGCCGACGGTCCCGCGCCCAGGTGACCCGGCACGGACACCCGGGCACCGCCGGTGGTCGTCGCCGCGCGGTCGCCCGCCCGCACCAGCCGCACCAGCTCGCCCAGCTGCTCGTCCGACGCCGCACTCGGCGGCACCGGCCTGCGCCTGCCCTTGCCCGCGATCCGACGCCCGCTCGCCCGCAGGTCCAGCACGTGACCGTCCGGCCCCTCGGCGGCGGGCGCGAAACCGGCCGCCCGCAACCCGTCCAGCACCTCCGCCAGCGGCAGCGGGCTCACCAGCACGGTCGGCGCGATCTTGCGCAGCGCGAGCCGCTCCGCCGCCGCGTGCGACATCACCTCGGTGATCAGCACGGGGTCGTCGCAGCGCAGGAACGACCCGGCCGAACCGCCCCGCAACCTGCCGTGCTTGCGGGCGGCGTCGTCGATCAGGTACGTCAACGACTGCGGCACCGGCGTGCGCGACCGCGACCTGAACAGCTCGTGCAGGTCGGCGGCACTGCGCCCGGCGTCGAACGCCCGCCGCACCGACCCCTCCCGCACCCGGTAGACCGTGGCGCTGCCCGCCGACTCGACGTCCGCGACCAGCGCGATCTCGTCGGCCAGCTCCGGGTCCAGCCGGCCGGGCGCGACCACCGTCAGGTCCGCCTGCACCAGCACGTGGTCGACCGGCGCGGGCAACGCGTCACCGAGCCGTTTCGCCGCCGCGCCGGGCCCCTCGGTGAGCAGCGTGCGGCCCTGGGAGGTGATCGCGTTGTGCGCGAGCACACCGACCCGCGTGCCCTCCTCGACGGTCCAGCGCACCAGCTCGTCCCGCAGCCGCCCGCCGCGCCGGGGCGCCCGCCACGCCAGCACGGCGGCCAGCTCGTCCGGGTCGGTGACGGCGGTGCCCGGCGCCAACGCGGCCAGCGCTTCGAGGATGCGCCTGCGGTCACGGGGGGCGCCGGGCCGGTTCAGCTCGGGCGCCAGCGGGTTGAGCAGCCGGTCGCGGTCGTCGCGCTGCCCGATCAGACCCGGCAGGCGCGGCAGGTCGAGCCACGCCTGGGCCAGCGTCGCCCACCGGTGCTCGGGCGCGGCGACCAGCCACGCGTCGGTCTGCGTGGTCGGCACCCACTCGGGTTCCAGGCCCTCGGTGTCGGCGACCAGGCCCGCGTTGACGACCAGCTCGACCAGCAGCGCCGCCCGGCGCTCGTCCACGTCGAGGTCCTTGGCGAGCTTGCGCAGCTCCCGCACACCGACACCGCCCGACCGCAGCACCGCCGGCGGGTCCTCCGACCAGCTCTTGAGCAGCGTCTCGACGTGCCGGGACAGCTCCAACGCCTCACCGCCGCCGGTGTGGTCGACGTCGGACAGGTCGCGGCGGAACGTGGTCAGCGGCGGTTCGGTGGTCTGGATCGCGCCGAGCGGCCGGTCACCCCGGACCTTCAGGCCGATCTCGCGGGGCAGCTCGACGGTCTGCGCGTCCCGCCGGACCAGCAGGCCGCGGGCGAGCAGCTTCTGGATCGGGGTCTTGGCGTTGGCGAGGGAGACGACGTGCGCCGCGTCCTTCGTCTGCCCGACCGGCGGGCCCGCGGCGAGGGTCTGCAGGACGCGGTGCTCGTCCGGGTCGAGCGAGGTGAGGTCGGCGTCGGCGAGGCGCGGCAGGGACCGGCCGAGGCCGCAGGGGAACGGGTTGACCGCGTCACGGGTCGCCGGCGGGGTGGAGAGCGCGTGGTCGCCGCCCCACAGCAGGGCACGGGCGCGCAGCCTGTCCAGGGCCGGGCCGATGTCGGTCGCGCCGAACAGTTCCTGCACGGCACTCCGGCGGACCGGTGCGAGGTCGGCGTCCAGCACGAGCAGCGCTTCGAGGACCGTGAGGGTCAGGGTGTCGAGGTCTTCACAGGCCCGCGCCACGGACGCCCGCGACCCGATGCGGGTGGCGAGCACGGTCGTGTCCGCCGGCGGGGGCGTGGCCAGGTCCGGCCGGGCGCGCAGCAGAGCCACGAGCGCGGAGTCGTCCTGCGCCCGCAGCCACTCGGCGAGGGTCGTGCCGGACATCCCCACCACGGTATATGCCGACTGCCGGCGACGGGCTGACCAGCCCCCGAAACCCCACCGCCGGCCGCCGGGGACGTGGCTCTGTCTTCAGGCCTCCGGGGCGCGCGCCGTCACCGGTCGTCCTCGGGCCTGGTCGTCGGCTCGGACGGCCAGGCGTCGCGTTCGACCAAGTGCAGGACAAGGGCGGCGATGTTCCAGGCGTCGTCGGCGCGGGAGTGGTGCCTGCCCTCCAGCGGTAGTCCCGCGATCTCCAGTGCCTGCGCCATCCCCGGCCGTTTGCGCAGGCCGTGCGCCTGTGTGAAGACCAGTTTCGCGTTCCAGTGCCGTCGCCCGAACGGATAAGGCACGCCCGTCGCCTGGCACTGCCGCCTGAACTGCTTGCGGTCGTAGTCGCCCCAGCTCGCCCAAGGGCGCGAGCCCGCCTGGTGCTCGACGGCCAGCAGTCGGCAAGCCTCGGCGAAGTCCACGCCGCCGTCCACCTCCGCCTGCGTCAACCCGGTCAGCTCCGTGCAGAACGGGCTGACGGTCGAACGTCGTGGCCGGACCAGGATGCGGTGTTTGGTGACTCGTTCGCCGGTCGTCAGGGAGACCGAGGTCAGGCCGATCTCGATGATCTCGTTCACCTGACCGGGCGGTGGTTGGCCCTCCCAGCACGTCGCCTCGACGTCGACCACGTTCAGCAGCTCCACCCGCACGAGGCTACGGATCACACCCGTGACGTGGCTCTCGCATTTCCCCGCCGACCACCCCGGGCCCCCACCAGCGCGGATGAGGCACACTTGTCCCCGACGAAGGCACCACCGAGGAGGAACCGTGGCCAAGGCCCGCCCCGAGCGCATCGACCCGCACTGGCCGGAGCCGCCCGCCGACGGCAAGTACGCGGTGTCCGAGCTGGCCAGCGACGTGCAGGGCGCGTTGTCCCCGTTCGGCAAGGTCACCTTCCCGCTGCCGGTCGAGGAGCTGGGCTACCACCACCCCGTGACCGAGATCAACCGCTAGGCGCGGACGCGCGCGGCCGTCGAGCCGCGCGCGTTCCGTATATCTGTGCGGACTACGCTCGAAACCTCTTGAGCTGTGCTGTTCTGGGAGGTTCGATGCCGGTCCCCGGCCCTGGTTACTCGATCACCGTCCGGCTGGAGGCCCCGCCTTCGGCGTCGGCCGCCGGCGACCTGACCTCGGCAGTCGGCCGGGCGGGCGGCGTGATCACCGCGTTCGACGTCGTCGAGTCGCACACCGACCGGGTGATCATCGACCTCACCTGCAACGCGTTGTCGGCCAACCACGCCAAGGACATCACCGACACCCTGGAGCTGCTGCCCGGGATCGTGGTCCGCAAGGTGTCCGACCGGACGTTCCTGGTCCACCTCGGCGGCAAGATCGAGGTCTCGTCCAAGGTGCCGCTGCGCAACCGCGACGACCTCTCCCGCGCCTACACGCCCGGTGTCGCCCGGGTCTGCATGGCGATCGCGGAGAACCCGGACGACGCCCGCCGGCTCACCATCAAGCGCAACACGGTCGCCGTGGTCACCGATGGCTCCGCCGTGCTCGGCCTGGGCAACATCGGCCCCGCCGCCGCGCTGCCGGTCATGGAGGGCAAGGCCGCGCTGTTCAAGAAGTTCGCGGGCGTCGACGCCTGGCCGGTCTGCCTGGACACCCAGGACACCGAGGAGATCATCCGCGCGGTCGAGCTGATCGCCCCGGTCTACGGCGGCATCAACCTCGAGGACATCGCCGCGCCGCGCTGCTTCGAGATCGAGGCGCGGCTGCGGGAGAAGCTGGACATCCCCGTCTTCCACGACGACCAGCACGGCACCGCGATCGTCGTCGTCGGCGCGCTGCGCAACGCCCTGCGCGTGGTCGGCAAGAAGATCACCGACTGCAAGGTCGTGGTGTGCGGGGTCGGCGCGGCGGGCAGTGCGATCATCCGGCTGCTGCTCAAGCAGGAGCCCGGTGACGTGGTCGCGGTCGACGTGGACGGCATCGTGCACCGCGACCGCCCCGGCCTGGACGACAACCTGAAGTCCATCGCGGCGACGACCAACAAGGACAACGTCAGCGGGCGGCTGCACGACGCGCTGGTCGGCGCCGACGTGTTCATCGGCGTGTCCGCCCCGAACCTGTTCGGCGCCGAGCAGGTCGCCACGATGAACAGCGACGCGATCGTGTTCGCGCTGGCCAACCCGGACCCGGAGATCGACCCGATGGAGGCGCAGAAGCACGCCGCCGTCGTGGCCACCGGGCGCAGCGACTTCCCGAACCAGATCAACAACGTGCTGGCGTTCCCGGGCGTGTTCCGGGGCCTGCTCGACGCGCACGCCCGCACGATCACCGACTCGATGCTCATCGCCGCCGCCATGGCCATCGCGGACGTGGTCGACGGCGAGCGGCTCAACGCGTCGTTCATCGTGCCGAGCGTGTTCGACAGCACGGTCGCCCCGGCGGTCGCGGAAGCGGTCCGGAAGGCCGCCCTCGAGACCGCCTGACTCGACCTCCAGGCGACCGAGCCGCCGTCAGCGGAGCAGCGGCAATAATTGCCGTATGAGCAACCAGTTCACCCATCTGGACGCCGCGGGCGCGGCACGCATGGTCGACGTGTCCGAGAAGGAGTCGACCACGCGCACGGCGGTGGCGTCGGGCGTCTTGCGCACGACGCACGAAGTGGTGGCGTTGCTGGGCAGCGACGGCCTGCCGAAGGGCGACGCGCTGGCCACGGCCCGCATCGCGGGGATCATGGCGGCCAAGCGGACGTGGGAGCTGGTGCCCCTGTGTCACCCGATCGCGTTGTCGGGGGTGAAGGTGGACCTCGCGCTGGGTGACGCCGAGGTGCGCATCACCGCGACCGTCCGCACCACCGACCGCACGGGCGTGGAGATGGAGGCGTTGACGGCCGTGTCGGTGGCCGGGCTCACGCTGCACGACATGGTGAAGGCGGTCGACCCGGCGGCGTCGCTGGACGCGGTGCGGGTCGAGCGCAAGGAAGGCGGCAAGACCGGCCTGTGGGAGCGCCCGTGAAGGCGGCCAGGGTCGTCACGGCGTCGAACCGGGCCTCGGCGGGCGTCTACGCCGACCGCGGCGGGCCGATCATCGTGGACTGGCTGCGCGAGCGCGGCTACGACGTACCCGAACCGGTGGTGGTGCCGGACGGCGAGCCGGTGGCCGAGGCGCTGCGGGTGGCCGTGGCGGACGGTGTCGCGGTCGTCATCACGACCGGTGGCACGGGCATCAGCCCCACCGACCGCACGCCCGAGGCGACCAGGTCGGTGCTGGACTTCGAGGTGCCGGGCGTGGCCGACGCCATCCGCATGTCAGGCTGGCCACGTGTGCCCGCGGCCGTGCTGTCGCGCGGGGTGGCGGGGGTCGCGGGCCGCACGCTCGTGGTGAACCTGCCCGGCTCGACCGGCGGGGTGCGCGACGGGCTGGACGTGCTCGCGACCGTGCTGGAGCACGCCGTCGACCAGGTGTCCGGAGGTGACCACGCATGACCGAGGTGCTGCGGGCGACCGTCAGCGATCAGCCGCTGTCCGTGGACGAGCACGCCAAGCTGGTGGAGCACGCGGCGGCGGGCGCGGTGGTGACGTTCGCCGGGGTGGTGCGCGACCACGACCACGGGCGATCGGTGCGCGAACTGGAGTACGTCGGGCACCCGACGGCCGCCGGAGTGGTGGCCGAGGTGGTGGCGGACGTGGTGGGCCGGTTCGAGGGCGTGCGCGCCGTCGCCGTGTCGCACCGGGTCGGTCAGCTGGCGATCGGGGACGTGGCGCTGGCGTGCGCGGTGTCCGCCGAGCACCGGGGTGAGGCGTTCGCGGTGTGCTCGGAACTCGTCGACGAGGTGAAGCGGCGGCTGCCCGTGTGGAAGCGGCAGGTCTTCAGCGACGGCACCGACGAGTGGGTCAACATGCCCTGACCAGGGCCTTCGGCACTACGCCGGGGAACGGGTCGGGACCCCGGACCGCCGAGGGGGGCGGTCCGAGGTCCCGGTTCCGTCGTGCACCGACTCGCGCCGGCCACAAGTCACTTGGTAGCGATCTTGTGACCCGGCAGGATGAGGTCGGCGTTCGGGATGAACTCCTTGTTGAGCTCGTGCAGCTTGGCCCAGCCACCCTCGACCTTCAGCTCCTCCGCGATCTTCGACAGGCTGTCGCCCGCCTTGATCTCGTAGTCGCCGTTCGGGTTGGAGGTCGGCAGCGCCACGGTGACCGGGGCGGGCGCCTGCTGGACGGGGGCCGACTGCCTCGGGGCCGGAGCGGCCTGCTGGGGAGCCTGCTGCACGGGGGCCGGCTTGGCCTTCACCGGCGCGGGGGCGCCGCCGAGGCCCTTGGGCCCGCACACGGGCCAGGCACCGATGCCCTGGGTCTTCAGCACGTTCTCGGCCACACGGATCTGCTCCTCGCGGGAAGCCTGGTGGGGCATGCCGGAACCGCCGTGCGAGGTCCACGTGGACGGCAGGAACTGCAGACCGCCGTAGTAGCCGTTGCCGGTGTTGATGCTCCAGTTGCCGCCACTCTCACACGCGGCGACCGCGTCCCAGTTGACCGACTGCGCGTTGGCGGTGCCGGCGGCCATGGCCAGCGGAGCGCCCACGATGACGCCGGCGACGGCGACCTTCGCGATGCTCCGGGCGGTGGAACTGGTGGTCGGACGGTGCTTGCCTCGGTAAGAAGCCATTTCCCTCTCTGCCACCCGCACCTGCTCGACCGGCTCGGGTTCGGGCCCGGTACGCCGCTCGGCTTTGTTCCCTGTCCGGTGGTTGTCTCTCGCTCGGGGGGTGTTCCGGGACACCGTTGGACAGGTTCGGTGCGAGGCGTCCCGGTCTAGCTCTGGTCGGTCGGGGCCAACCGAGAAGCGACGGTACGTAACCGGGAGCCGCGCGCCAAATGATCTGGCATGTGACGCACGTCACTGTAACGCGACAGAGTGACTCCCCGACTGCCCTGTTTAGCCAGCTCAGAGCACCGTTATCGGTCTGTTTCCGTTCCGAGATTCGTCGAGATCAATCACCGTAAGTGAGGTTTACCTCACGTATTAACCCGCATGAGTGGAGAAGCGTCAGCCACCGGCGAAGGGGGGCAACACGTCCAGTTGCGCCCCGGATGACACTGCCGTGTCATGATCGCGCACGGCCACGCCGTCGAGCAGGAAGCTGCACGCGGGCAGCACGCGGGCCACCTTCGCGCCGTGCCGGCCCCGCACCGCGTCGATCGCGGCGCCCACCGTGGTCGCGTCACCGGGCAGCTCGAAGCTCTCGTCGGACAGCCCCACCGCCGCCCGCGCGCCCGCGAAGTACCGCACCGTCAGCCGCACCTCACCCTCCGATCGCGCTCATGGGCCGGTCCGGCTGGCTGAACCCGGCCGAGTCGATGCCGTGCCCGGCGGCCTTCACCCACGCGTTGCCGCGCCACACCCCCGCGACGTCCTCGTCCGACGCGCCACCGCGCAGCAACGCCCGCAGGTCCGTCTCCGACCGGCTGAACAGGCAGTTCCGCACCTGGCCGTCCGCGGTGAGCCTGGTCCGGTCGCACGCCGCGCAGAACGGCCGCGTCACCGACGCGATCACGCCCACCACCGCCGGGCCGCCGTCCACCAGCCACCGCTCGGCGGGCGCGCCACCCCGGTCGCCCGGCTCGGGCGTCAGGGTGAACTCGGTGCGCAGGGACGCCAGGATCTCCTCGGCGGTCACCATCTCGTCGCGGTCCCAGCCGTGCTGCGGGTCCAGCGGCATCTGCTCGATGAACCGCAGCTGGTAGCCGTGCGCCAGGCAGTGGCGCAGCAGCGGCACGGCCTCGTCCTCGTTCACGCCGCGCATCAGCACCGTGTTCACCTTGACCGGCGCCAACCCGGCCTCGCGCGCGGCGGCCAGGCCCGCGAACACGTCGGCCAGCCGGTCGCGCCGGGTGAGCCGGAGGAAGCGCGCCGGGTCGAGGGTGTCGAGCGAGACGTTCACCCGGTCGAGTCCCGCGGCCACCAGGCCCGCGGCGCGCTTGGCCAAGGTCAACCCGTTCGTGGTCATCGAGACCTTCGGGCGGGGGTCCAGGGCCGCGGTCGCCGCGATCACGTCGTCCAGCCCGGGCCGCAGCAGCGGCTCGCCGCCGGTGAACCTGACGTCGGTCACGCCGAGCATGGTCACCGCGATGCGGATCAGCCGGACGAGCTCGTCGTCGGAGAGCAGGTCGGGCTTCGGCAGCCAGTCCAGGCCCTCGGCGGGCATGCAGTAGGTGCAGCGGAGGTTGCAGCGGTCGGTCAACGACACGCGCAGGTCGGTGGCGACCCGGCCGAACCGGTCCACCAGCAGCGGTGAACCCGGTCGTTCGGAGGTGTCCGGGTTGCCGCGCACAACGGGTAGCCCCAACTCGACAGCTGTCACCCCTGCCAGGGTAATCGGCTCACACTTGTGGGTGCTGAGGGAAATGGGGGACGGCGGCGCGTGGCGAGTCGGACGAGGATGCCGGACCCGTGCGCCGGAACGCTAAATTGCCGTCATGACCAGTGAGCACGAGGTGCCCGCGGACGTGCTGGAGCGGTTCAGCGTCTACGCGCGGGAGTCGAGCGCGCTCACCGTCATGTTCCACACGCGCGTGGCGGAGCGGATGGGCCTGTCGCCCACCGACGAGAAGTGCCTCGACCTGGCCCTGCGCGCGGACGGCCCGATCACGGCCGGCCGGATCGCCGAGCTGTCGGGGCTGTCCACCGGCGCGGTGACCGGCGTGATCGACCGGCTGGAACGTGCCGGGTACGTGCGGCGGGTGCGCGACCCGCACGACCGGCGGAAGGTGCTGGTCGAGGTGACCGTGGGCGACGAGAGCCGGTTCAGCGACCTGTTCGCCGGCGCGCAGGAGACGTTGCGCGAGGTGCTGTCGCGCTTCACCCCGGAGGAGCGTGACGTGCTGGAACGCTACAACCAGCTGCTCATCGAAACGTTCCGGCGGCGCGTGATCGAGGCCTGAGCCGGCAGCATGTCCGCCATGGCCGCTCAGTGGAACTACCTGATGGACATGGACGGCGTGCTCGTGCACGAGGAGCACCCGATCCCGGGGTCGAGCGAGTTCGTCGCCGAACTGACCGCGAACGACATCCCGTTCATGGTGCTCACGAACAACTCCATCTACACCCAGCGCGACCTGCGGGCCAGGCTGTCCCGCACGGGCCTGGAGGTGCCGGAGGCCGCGATCTGGACCTCCGCCCTGGCCACCGCGAAGTTCCTCGACTCGCAGCGGCCGGGCGGCTCGGCGTTCGTGATCGGCGAAGCGGGCCTGACCACGGCGCTGCACGAGATCGGGTACGTGCTGACCGACCGCGACCCGGACTACGTGGTGCTCGGCGAGACCCGCACCTACAGCTTCACCGCGATCACCAAGGCGATCCGGCTGGTGGAGGAGGGCGCGCGGTTCATCGCGACCAACCCGGACGCGACCGGCCCGTCCCGCGAGGGGTCGCTGCCCGCCACCGGCTCGATCGCCGCGCTGATCGAACGCGCCACCGGCCGCGCCCCTTATTACGTGGGCAAGCCGAACCCGTTGATGATGCGGTCGGCGCTGCGCGCGATCGGCGCGCACTCGGAGAACACGCTGATGATCGGCGACCGGATGGACACCGACGTGCGGTCCGGCCTGGAGGCGGGGCTGCGCACGATCCTGGTGCTCACCGGCATCTCGGCGGAGTCGACGGCCGAGCTGTACCCGTACCGGCCGACGCGGGTGGTGAAGTCGATCGCGGACCTGGTCGGCCACTCGGCCGACCCGTTCCCGGACGAGCTGCCGGAGCAGGGCTGACCTGCGGCGACGCTGGAATTGTCGGTGGTCGGCGCTAACGTGGCCGGCCATGGGCATCAATCACCTGGCGGTCGTCGAGGAGTTCAGCGGGTCCTTCACCGAGGCGGTGGCGGGCCACCTCGGTGCGCCGGTGCCCAGCTGTCCGGGGTGGACGGTGGACGACCTGGTGGCGCACCTGGCGGAGGTGCAGGCGTGGTGGACCGCGGTCGTGCTGGCGAAGGGCGCGTACCCGGACGAGGAGGCGGCGCGGCGGGCCGCCGACACCGGGCCGGACCGGGTCGAGGGCTGGCGGGAGATCAGCGCCCGGTACGTCGCCGTGCACGAGGAGTACGTGCGCGGCGCGGGGCCGGACGCCCCGGTGTGGGTGTGGTGGAACGACGAGGAGCGCGACACGGCGGCGGCCCTGGCGTCACGGCAGGCGCACGAGGCGGTCGTGCACTGCTGGGACGCGTGGCTGGCCGCGGGCGCGGTCGGGTCGATCCCTGCCGAGCTGGCGGTGGACGGGGTCGAGGAGTTCCTCGGGCGCTTCCTCTACGGCAAGGCGTGGGAGGGCGGGCGCGCGGTGCTGGAGTTGGCGGCGACCGACACCGGCACCACGTGGTTCGTGGGCACGGACGGGTCGGTGGGTCCGGCGCGGCTCGCCGGGGGTGCGGCGGACGCCCGGGTCACCGGCACGGCCGAGGAGCTGTACCTGCTGCTGTGGCGGCGGGTGGGGTTGGGGGAGGTGAGGGTGAGCGGCGACCGCGCGAAGGCGGAGGCGTTGATCGCGTGGCCCAGCCTGAAGTGAGGGGGGAGCCGGTGGTCTCGGAGGAGGGTGGCCGGTAGCCGGTAGCCGGTAGCCGGTAGCGGTGGCCGGTGGTGGTGGCCGGTGGTGGCGTGCTGGTGTCGGTGGGGCGTGCCGGCGGGATGGGTCGCGGGGCGGCTTTCGTCACGGCGAACGAGCCCGAACTCACCCCGGTGGGTGAGGTGTGGCGGTGGCGGGCGGGGCGGGCGCTGATCGACTTTTGCGCACCACACCCCCGAGTCGCTTATCGTCGCAGATGTGGAACGACCGCTCTTCGTGGTTGGCGACGTGCACGGGCACCTCGCCGAACTGACCCGAGCCCTGCACGCCGCGGGCCTGGTCGACGCCGACGGTGACTGGTGCGGCGGTGACGCGGAGCTGTGGTTCCTCGGCGACTTCGTGGACCGCGGCCCGGACGGCATCGGGGTGATCGAGTTCGTGATGCGGCTGGCCGAGCAGAGCGGCGGCCAGGTCGACGCGCTCATCGGCAACCACGAGGTGCTGCTCCTGGGCATGCACCGGTTCGGCGACCGCAACGTGCCCGGCGCACCGACACCGCGCAGCTTCGCCCGCAGCTGGCTGCTCAACGGCGGCCTGCGCAGCGACCAGGACCGGCTCACCGACGCCCACATCGGGTGGCTGACCACCCGTCGCGTGCTCACCGAGGTGGACGGCCACCTGCTGATGCACTCCGACACCCTCGCCTACCTGGAGTGGGGCACCACGATCGACGAGGTCAACCAGGCCGTGCGGGACGTGCTGGAGAGCGACGACCTGGACCACTGGTGGGAGTGCTGGCGCAAGATGACCACCCGCTACGCGTTCCGCGGCCCGGACGGCGCCGAGGTGGCGGCCGAGCTGCTCGACGTGCTCGGCGGCCACGAGGTCGTGCACGGGCACAGCGTCATCGCCGACCAGCTGGGCGTGGCGCCGGAGGAGATCGACGGCCCGCTCAGGTACGCGGACGGCAAGGTGCTCGCCGTGGACGCAGGCCTCTACAGCGGCGGTCCGTGCCTGGTCGTCCAACTGGTTGCGGACCAGTAGGAGCAGGCGCAGCATGGCTGCCACCGCAAGGAGGCGCGCCATGCTCACCGCGACCAGGACCACGACGATCCTGCCCGTGTCCGACCCCGACCGGGCGTCCCACTTCTACACCGACCAGCTGGGCCTCACGCCGATCGGCGGCGCCGGTGACGGTACCCGGCTGTTCGAGCTCGGACGTGGTGACGTGCTCGGCCTGATGCCCGCCGAGGAAGGCGCGCAGAGCGGTCACACCGTGCTCAGCTTCGAGGTCGACGACCTGGAGGCCGAGATGGGTGACCTGCAACGACGCGGTGTCCGGTTCGAGGACTACGACCTGCCGGACCTGAAGACGGTCAACCACGTGGCGGTGCTCGGCTCGGAGAAGGCGGCCTGGTTCCACGACAGCGAGGGCAACGTGCTGTGCCTGCACGAGGTGACCGGCTGAGCCGTCAGGCGGCGGGCACGATCTCCTTGCCCAGGGGCATCAGGGAGACCGGCACCAGCTTGAAGTTCGCCACCCCCAGTGGGATGCCGATGATCGTCACGCACAGCAGCACGCCCGTGACGACGTGGCCGATGGCGAGCCAGATCCCGGCGACGACGATCCACACGATGTTGCCGAGCAGGGACGGCGCGCCCGCGCCCGGCCGGTCCACGACCGTGCGCCCGAACGGCCACAGCGCGTAGTTCGCGATGCGGAACGACGCCAGCCCCCACGGGATGGTGATGATCAGCACGCAGCACACCACGCCGGCGACCACGTACCCGACGGCCAGCCAGAAGCCGCTCAGGACCAGCCAGATCAGGTTCAGGATGAGCCTCACGGGACCATCTTGCCCGATCAAGTTGCCGTTAAGCTCCGTCCGTGTCGAACAAACTCCGCTGGGGTGTCGTGGCGACGGGCGGCATCGCCGACGTCGTCACCGGTGACCTGCGCCTGCTGCCCGACGTCGAGGTGCTCGCGGTGTCGTCGCGCGCGGTGCCCAAGGCCGAGGCCTTCGCCGCCAAGCACGGGATCCCGCGCGCGTACGGCGACTACGCCGACCTGCTGGCCGACCCGGACGTGGACGTCGTCTACGTGGCGACGCCGCACGTCCAGCACCACGCGGTGACCCGCGCGGCGCTGGAGGCGGGCAAGCACGTGCTGTGCGAGAAGCCGGCCACGTTGACGCTGGCCGAGCTGCAGGACGTGGTGCACCTGGCGCACGAGCGCGGCCTGTTCTTCATGGAGGCCATCTGGACCCGTTTCAACCCGCTCGTCGTGCGGATGACCGAGCTGATCGCGGAGGGCGCGATCGGCGAGGTCCGGTCGGTGCGGGCGGACTTCGGGTTCACCCTGGAGCACGACCCGGAGCACCGGCTGTGGAACAAGGCGCTGGGCGGCGGGTCGCTGTTCGACCTGGGCATCTACCCGGTGTCGTTCGCGCACCTGGTGCTGGGCGAGCCGGAGACGGTGCAGGCGCACGGGCGGCTGGTCGGCGGGGTGGACGCCGAGATCGGGATGCTGCTCGGCTACCCGGACGGTGTGCACGCGCTGCTGGGGTCTTCGCTGGTCAGCCCGCTGAAGTCCGGTGCGGTCGTGTACGGGACGCGGGGGTTGGTGGACGTGCCGGAGGCGCTCTACAACCCGAGCCGGATCGTGGTGAACGGTGTGGAGCACCGGCACGAGCAGGAAGGCGCGGGGTACGTTCCGCAGTTGCGCGAGGTCGTGAAGCGGGTGCGGGCGGGTGAGACGGAGAGCCCGTCGATGCGGCCCGCCGAGTCGCTGGCGATCCTGCGCACGCTCACCAGGGCCGCCGAGCGCGTCGGCCTGACCTACGACGATGTGACGGTGGGGTAGCGCATGGGCAAGGTGTGGACGGTCGCGCTGGTCGGGTTGGCGGGGTTGGTGGTGGTGGTCGCGCGGCGGGTCGTCGGCGGTCGTGCGGCGGGTGGTCGTGGGGCCGGTCGTGCGGTGGCTGGTCGTGGGGCAGCTGGTCGTGGGTCGGCTGGGGTGGCGAAGGTGGTGGCCGGGCGGCGCGTGGGTGCTCGGCGGGTTCACCGGACTGCGCCGGTCGTGCGGCGGGTTCGGGCGGGAGCGGCCCGGCGGTAGCGGCGCGGCGGGTGCGGTGCGGTGGGTGTGGTTGTCAGGCGTTGCCGAGCAGGGCTTCGGTCACCAGCACGACCGACTCCAGGCGACGGCTGCTCGGGGTGAGCAGGTGGCTCAGGCCCACCCGCACGATCGTGTCCGCGATCACGTGCACGCGGGCGTCGGGGAGCGCGGGCCAGTGCTCGCGGATGTGCCGGGCGAACACCGAGGTCGCCAGCGTCAGCACCGGCCGGCCCTTGGTGGTCAGCAGCGGCAGCATGTCCTCGGCGTTCGCGCCGTTCAGCACGGACTTGGCCAAGGGGTCCCTGGCGGCCAGGTCGAACGCGAACCCGATGCCCCGCCGCAGCCCCTCCAGCGGGTCGGTGGTGCTGACCAGCCGTTCGCGCACGCCGTCGAGGAACTCGGCCGTCTTGTGCAGCGCCACCGCCTGGACGAGCCGCTCCTTGTTGCCGAACTCGTTGTAGACGGTCTGCCGGCTCACCCCCGCCTTGACGGCGACCTCCGCCATGCGCAGGCCACGTGAGCCGTGTGCCGCGATCAACTCCGTCGCCGCGACGAGCAGTGCCCGGGTGAGTTCCGTCACGGCGCAAAGCTTGGCACAGCGCATAGGGTTCGAACCGTGCCGTTGACCGTGGGCTTCGACCTGGACATGACGTTGATCGATCCCAGGCCGGGAATGGCGGCGGTGATGGACGCGGTCGCGGCGGAGAGCGGCTACCCGCTGGACGGCGCGCACTTCGCGGCCAACCTCGGCCCGCCGCTGGACATGATCTACCGCGACTTCGGCGTGCCGGAGGAGGACGTCCCGGCGCTGATCGCCCGGTTCCGCGAGCTGTACCCGGAGGTCGTCATCCCCGCCACGGTCGCCCTGCCGGGCGCGGCGCAAGCGCTTGCCGCGGTGCGTGAGCTGGGCGGGACGACGATCGTGGTCACCGGCAAGTACCGGGCCAACGCGGCGCTGCACCTGGCCGCGTTCGACTGGGAGGTCGACCACCTCTTCGGAGAGCTGTGGTCGATCGGGAAGGCCGAGGCGTTGAAGGCGCACGGCGCGGCGGTGTACGTGGGCGACCACGTTGGTGACGTGCGCGGCGCGAAGGCGGCCGGGGCCGTGTCGGTGGGTGTGGTGAGCGGGCCGTGCGACGCCGAGGAGTTGACGGCGGAGGGCGCGGACGTGGTGCTGCGGGACCTGACGGAATTCCCGGCGTGGCTGCGGGCGAACGCGGACCGGCTCAGCGCCGGGGTCGGGCGCCGCGCACCGCGCTGAACACGCCCAGCGCGAGACCCGCGGGGGCGAGCAGCCAGCCCGCGGCGAACACCCAGGCGGGCAGGCCGCGTTCGCCCGCGATGAACATCGCGACGATGGCCGCCACGCCGAGCGCGAACAGCGCCACCGCGAGCGGCATCAGCTTCGGGGTCGACATGGGTGAAGCGTAGACGCGGCGTGGTCAGCGGTGGTTGGTGGTCGGTCGGGGCGGTCGGCGGGTAGTCGCGCGATCGGAGGTGCCCCGGCGGTGGTGTTCTGGATAGTCTGGTGGGACGCGCCTCGGGCACGCCCCGGGGCGCGTTCGTCGTGTGATCGCAAAGGGATTGGTGAGAACGGTGCCGACCGGCAAGGTCAAGTGGTACGACTCGGAGAAGGGCTTCGGCTTCGTCACACAGGACGGTGGCGAAGACGTCTACGTGCGGAAATCCGCGCTGCCTCCGGGTGTCGAGGGCTTGAAGGCCGGTCAGCGGATCGAGTTCGGCATGGCCGAGGGCAGGCGCGGGCCGCAGGCGCTGTCGGTCCGGCTGATCGACCCCGCGCCGTCGGTGGCGGAGGCGCGTCGTCGGCCCGCGGAGGAGCTGCACGGCCTGATCGAGGACATGATCAAGCTGCTGGAGATCAAGGTGCAGCCGGAGTTGCGGCGTGGGCGGTACCCGGATCGGAAGAACACGAAGCTGATCGCCGAGGTGGTTCGCGCGGTGGCCCGGGAGCTGGACCCGTAACCCGAACAATCCGCGCGTGTCGAACGCTCAGGTCGTGCGTGTCGAACGTTCAGGACCCGTGAGTTCAACGCTCAGAACGCGAGAGTCGTACGTTCAGGGCGCGAGAGTCCAACGTTCGGAGTGCGAGAGTCCAACGTTCGGAGCGTGAGAGTCCAACGTTCGGAGCGTGTGAGTTCAACGCCCAGGGGCGGTTGCGCGGGTCCGGCTCGATTTGACATGGGGCCCTTACGGGCACTCCAGGCAGGCCAAAGCCGGCAGGCCCGGCGGGGAAGAGCGTGCCGCCAGGCCTGCCGGCTTCGACCAGCCTAAAGCACCCGAACCCATGTCAAATCGAGCCTCGGTGGGCTGGCGGCGGGTCCGGTGTGGGTGTGGTGAGGGCCGGTTGCCTCGGTGGGGGGCGGGGCCGGTGGCCTTGTGGCGGTTAGTGGGAGCGGTCGTCGATGGAGAGGATCCAGGTGGCTCGGGCGACGAAGTCGAATGCGCCGGTGGTGCTGGCTTCGATGCGGGCGCCGTATTGCTGGACCTCGACGCTTTCCAGCTGGTCGTCCGTGCTCGGCAGGACGAGGGTGTAGGCGTATTTCGGGTCGCGTTCGGTGAAGAGTTTGCTGCGCAGTGGTTCTTGCTGCTCGCCCTTGGCGTTGCGGTAGGTGAACTTGACCGACCAGGCGGATTCGGCCAGGTCGCCCGGGACGGAGATCTGGACCGGCTTGCCCGGGCGGACGCGCAGGACGCCGACCGCGTCCGGGGCGACGTCGCAGTTCTCCGACTGCAGGTCGCAGTACTGGGACGGCTTGACGTTGATCGTCTTGCCATCGGCGTAGAACGTCACCTCGGGGGCGGTGGGTGCTGCCGCGCAGCCGGCTAGGACCAGCAGCGACGCGGGGATCAGGACTCGGCGCACGGCGGTCGAGCCTACGTGCCCGCCCTGGGCACGACGGGTGCGGGCCGCAGTGGGCGGTCGCCGCCCAGGCCCGGGATCAGGGTCGCGCCGCGCTTGGTCTGGACAGTCTGGGCCAGGCCAACGGCCAGCAGGACGGCCAGGACGGTGAAGCCGATCCAGTACTCGGTGGGCAGCAGCACGCCGAGCGCCCCGCCGAAGACCCAGCCGAGCTGCAGGATGGTCTCCGACCGGCCGAACGCCGATGCGCGTGACTCGTCGGGGACGTCGTCCTGGATGACCGCGTCGAGCGACACCTTGGCCAGCGAACTGGCGGTGGCGCCGATCAGGCCCACGGCCGCGGCGGTGGCGAGGCCGGGGAGGACGGCGGCGATGATCACCGTGGCGAGGGCGGCGGTGAGGCAGCCGATGACCACCTGATCCGGTGAGCCGAAGTGCAGGCGGGCGCCCACGGCGTTGCCGAGGAAGCTGCCGATGCCCGCGGCGGCGGCGATGACGCCCAGCAGGAGCACCTGCATCAACGCGTCGCCCTCGGTCTGGGCGCGGACGACGAAGGCGGCGAACAGCATGAGGAAACCGGTCAGCATGCGGATCGAGCCGTTGCCCCACAGGGCGACGACGACCGTGCGGCCCAGTGCCTGCCGCTTCGGTTTCTGCGGCTTGGCCCTCAACGACGCGGGGACCTCGCCCTCGGTGACCTCGACCCACGACGGGATGCGCAGGCAGTAGTAGGCGTTGGCCAGGCAGAGGACGGCGGTGAACCAGAGCGCGCCCGGTGAGCCGAACAGGTTCGCGAAACCGGCCGCGACCGCGCCGAACACGCCACCCGCGGCGAGGCCGAAGACCGTCATGCGGGCGTTGGTCTTGGACAGCGTGATCTCACGGGGCAGCACGCGGGGTGTGATGGCGGCCTTGAGGACGGTGAACGACTTGGACAGCACCATGCTGCCCAGCGCGGCCGGGTAGAGGCCCCAGTTGTCGAAGTTCAGCGCCATCGTGATGGACAGGAAGACCCGCAGGACGCAGGACGCGGCCAGCGCCACCCGCCTGCCGTGCTGGA
The DNA here is from genome assembly GCF_003014735.1 of Saccharothrix carnea. Taxonomy (GTDB): domain Bacteria; phylum Actinomycetota; class Actinomycetes; order Mycobacteriales; family Pseudonocardiaceae; genus Actinosynnema; species Actinosynnema carneum. The sequence goes on from NZ_PYAX01000007.1 coordinate 64,342, forward strand.
TGCGGTCCAGCGCGGGGCCGATGACCGGCGCCACCAGCGCGAACGGCGCCACGGTGATCAGCAGGTAGAGCGCGACCTTGCCGCGGCTCTCGCCGGTGGCGGCGGAGAAGAACAGGGTGTTGGCCAGCGCGACGGCCATGGCGGCGTCGGCGGCGTAGTTCAGCATCACCGCGTAGGTGAGCGACGACAGGCCGGACTGCTTGGCGCCATCGGCGTGCGCGGCCTTGCGGAACGTGGCCAGGGCCTGGCTGCTGAGCTGCCTGGTGCGGAACCACGCCACGCGGGTGACGGTGAGCTTCTTCGGCAGCGTCGGCGTGGTCGGCTTGTCGTCCGGGGGTGGGGTGAAGCGTGCGGACTCGCGTTGCCCGTGCTGGTCGCGGGGCGGTGTCGGGCGGCCGTGCGGCGGAGGGTCCGGTGGCGGCGGTGAGCCGGGCGTCGGGTACGGCCGGGTGCGCGGCTTGTACTCGTCGTCCTCCCACGGGTACCGCCGCGACGGGTCTTCCGGCCGAGGGGGTGTCACGCCTTCAATCCTGCCTCACCGAGTGCGGGCTGTCTCACACATTGCCCCCGGTGAGCACGGTGGCGATCGTCTCGCCCGGGATGTCGGCCACGGCGATCGCGGCCAGGCCGATCGCGCCCGCCGGTTCCAGCACGAGGCCGAGCGTGGCCCGGGCCAGCGCCATCGCCTCGCGGATGGCGTCGTCGGGCACCAGAACCATGTCGTCCACGAGCGCCCTCAGCCGGGGTACGGCCGCGGGGACGGGGACGCGGACGGCGATCCCGTCCGCGATGGTGTCGGTGGGCGTGTCGGCCACCGGGCGGCCCGCCCAGGCGCGGGCGACGGCCGGGGCGCCCTCCGCGCACACGCCGATGACCCGCGTGTGCGGCGAGTGCTCCTTGAGCCAGCGGGCCATGCCGGTGATCAGGGCGCCGTCGCCGACCGGGACCACGGCCGCGTCGAACGTGCCCGCCCGGAGGAGTTCGACGGCGATGCTGCCCGCTCCCTCGGTGATGGCCACGTCACGGCCGTCCTCCACGAAGATGGCGCCGTGGCGCTGGGCGTGCTCGCGGGCCGCGTCCTTGGCGGCGGTGAAGTCGCCCGGCACCTCGGTCACGGCCGCGCCGAGCGACCTCATCCGGCGGACCTTGTCGGGCACGGCCGACTGCGAGACGAACACCTGGACGGGGAACCCGCGGTGGCGGCCCACGTAGGCGACGGCCTGGCCGAAGTTGCCCGCCGAGGCGCACACGACGGGGCGTTCGGGCGGCAGCGTCAGGCCCATGAAGTCGGCGCCGCGGCCCTTGAAGCTGCGCAGCGGGTTGACCGTCTCGACCTTGACCGTCACCCGGCGGCCCAGCGCCGCGCACAGCTGCTCGTCGACGTACTGCGGTGTGCCGCGGAAGACGGGGTCGACGGTCTCGGCGGCGCGGGCGATGTTGTCGAGGTCGATGTCCACGTGCGAGACGGTAGGTCACCCGTCCGTGAAGCGGACCCGGAAGATCGTCGGCCAGTTCTTGCCGGTGACCAGGAATTCGTCGGTGCCGGGCACGGCCGCGATGCCGTTGAGCACGGCGCTGTCCGGCACGTCGGCCGGACGCAGGCCGCTCAGGTCGACGGTGGCGGTGACCTGCCCGTTCGCCGGGTCGATGCGCACCACCTCGTCGCTCAGCCACACGTTGGCCCACACCTGGCCGTTCACGCATTCGAGTTCGTTCAAACGGGTGACGGGCTGCCCGTCGCGGCGCACGGTGACCGTGCCGTGCTCGACGAAGGAGGTGGGGTCGCGGAACGTCAGCTCGGCGCTGCCGTCGCTCATGACCAGCCGGCCGCCGTCACGGCACAGGCCCCAGCCCTCGCCGTCGTACGTGACGCGTCTCACTTCCTCGAGCGTGTCCCGGTCCCGCTCGATGGCCACGCCGTCCCGCCAGGTGAGCTGCCAGATGCGGTCGTCGACCACGGTGATGCCCTCGCCGAACAGCGGTTCGGGCAGGTCGACGCGGTGCTCGACCTCGCCGGTGTCGGGGTCGAGGCGGCGCAGGGACGACTGGCCCTCCAGACCCGTGCCCTCGTAGAGGACACCGCCGGACAGCTCCAAGCCCTGCGTGAACGCGCCCGTGTCGTGGGGCAGCGTGCCCAGCACCTCGACCCGGGTCGGCCCACCCGCTGGACCGCTCGGAGGGGTGGTGCACGCCGCCGACAAGACGAAGACCGCCGCCATCAGGAGCCACCGCACGTCCGAAAGGGTGGCACGTGTGCACGGGGCGGCGAACACGTGCGGCACAATCCACCTGTGACCGCCACGCCGACCCGCCAGCCCGATCCAGCGCTCGCCGACCCAGCGGCAGTCCGGCTCGCCCGAGCCGCCGCACAAGAGGAGGCGGGCGCGGAACGCGTCGGCGACCACGTGGGCACCGTCGCCGAGGACGAGGTGTCGGCGACGCACCTGTTCGAGGCCGAGCACGCGGGCTACCGCGGCTGGAACTGGGCCGTCACGGTCGCGTTCGCCGGCCCCGGCACGCCGCTCTCGGTGAGCGAGGTCGTGCTGCTGCCCGGCGACGACGCGCTGGTCGCGCCCGAGTGGGTGCCGTGGCACGAGCGGGTGCGCGCGGGCGACCTCGGCGTCGGCGACCTGCTGCCCACCCCCGAGGACGACCCGCGCCTGGCACCCGGCTACGTCGGCTCGGACGACCCGGCGGTCGAAGAGGTGGCCCTGGAGGTCGGGCTCGGCCGGGTGCGGGTGCTGTCCCGCGAAGGCGTGCTCGACGCCGCCCAGCGCTGGCACGGCGGCGACTTCGGCCCGCGCAGCGAGATGGCCCGCAGCGCGCCCGCCACCTGCGGCACGTGTGGCTTCTACACCCGGATCGCCGGCTCGCTCGGCGCCGCGTTCGGGGTGTGCGCGAACGAGATGACGCCGGCGGACGGCCACGTCGTGCACGTCGAGTACGGGTGCGGCGCGCACTCCGAGACCGAGGTCGAGGGTGGCCCGCTGGTGCCGGTCGCCGAGGTCGTCTACGACGACGCGGTGCTCGACGTCGAGGCCAACGCCGAGAGCGGGAAGTGAGCGCGGACCCGTTCGGCACCGAGGCGCTGCGCGAGTCGGTCCTGGCCGCGTGGCGCGGCTCGCCGACCAGGTTCCGCGAGGACGCCAACGCCGAGGAGGACCTGCGGCTCGGCGGGTACCGCGACCGGCTGCTGGTGGAGCTGGCGCAGAACGCGTCCGACGCGGCCGGTGACGCGCCCGGCGTGCTGCGGCTGTCCCTTGTGGACGGTGAGTTGCGTGCCGCGAACACGGGTGCGCCGCTGGACGCGGCCGGTGTCGCGGCGCTGGCGTCGTTGCGCGCGTCGTCGAAGGCCGCCGACACAGTGGGCCAGTTCGGCGTGGGTTTCGCCGCCGTGCTGGCGGTGACGGACGAGCCGCGCGTGGTGTCGCGTACCGGTGCGGTGGCGTTCTCGGCCGCCCGCACCCGGGAGGTGGTGCCGTCGCTGGCGTCCGCGCGCGGCGGTGACGTGCCCGTGCTGCGGCTGGTGTGGCCGTCGGAGGAGACGGACCTGCCGGACGGGTTCGACACCGAAGTCCGGCTGCCGTTGAAGGTGCACGCGGACGGCCTGCTCGCCGAGTTCGCGGCGCAGGTGCCGGACCTGCTGCTGGCGTTGCCCGGCTTGCGGCGGGTCGAGGTCGGCGCGGACGCGTGGGAGCGGTCCGAGGCAGCCGGCGTGGTGGAGCTGACCGGGCCCGGCGGGCAACAGCGGTGGCTGGTGCACCGGGCGGGTGGCGAACTGCCCGCGTCACTGGTCGCTGGCGTCGAGTCGCGGCCGCAGTGGTCGGTGTGCTGGGCGTGGCCGATGGACGAGCCGCTGTCCGGTGACGTGCTGCACGCGCCCACGCCGACCGACGAGAAGCTGTCGCTGCCCGCGCGGCTGATCGCGACGCTGCCCGTGGAACCGTCCCGGCGGCGGGTGCTGGCGGGCGCGGCGGCGACGTTCGTGCTGGAGCAGGCCGCGTCGGCGTACCCGGAGCTGGTCGCCAAGCTGCCCGCGGTCGAGCGGACGTCGCTGGTGCCGCTGCCCGGGTTCCCGCTGTCCGAAGTGGACGACCGGCTGCGGACGGGGATCCTGCGGGCGTTGAGGGACGCGCCGTGGCTGCCGCTGGCGGACGGCGAGTGGGCCGCGCCGTCGACCGCGAAGGTGCTGGACCTCGCGTCGTTCGAACTGGTCGAGCTGCTGGAGGACGTGATCCCCGGGCTCCTGGACTACGAGCTGACGCTGCCGCCGCACGCCAAGGCGCTGGCCGCGCTGGAAGTGCCGCGGCTCGGCGTGTCCGAAGTCGTCGCCGCGCTGGCCGGTGTCGGCGGCGACCCGTCGTGGTGGCACCAGGTGTACGACGCGCTGTCACCGGTCGCGGACGTCGACTCCACCGCGCGCGAGGAGATGGGCAGCCTGCCCGTGCCGCTGGTCGACGGCCGGCTGGTGAGCAGCCCGCGCGGGGTGCTGGTCGGCACGGACTCGGAGCTGTTCTCCGTGTCCGGGCTGCGGATCGCGCACCCCGAGGCCGCGCACCCGCTGCTGCTGCGGCTGGGCGCGACCGAGGCCGGACCGGCGGAGCTGCTGGACTCCGACGCGGTGCGCGAGGCCGTGCACCGGAGCCTGGACGACCCCGCGCTGGACGGGCCGGAGCTGGTGCGGACCGTGCTGCGGCTGGTGTCGCGGGCCGGTGGGCGACCGTGGCTGTCGGAGCTGGCGCTGCCGTCCGCGGACGGCGAGTGGCGGCGTGCCGACGAACTCGTGCTGCCGGACTCGGCGCTGCTGTCGGTGCTGGAGACCGACGCGCCGTTCGGGGTGCTGGACGCGTCGGTGGCGGAGGAGTGGCCGCGGTCGGTGCTGACCGACGTCGGCGTGATCGACGGGTTCACCGTGGTCGACGACGACTCGCCCACCGAGCCCGACCACGACCTGGCAGACGAGGGCTACTGGTGGGACGCGTTCGACGTGCCGCCCACGCGGGTGCTGGGCATCCGGGACCTGGACCTGGTCGCGCGGGACAAGTGGCCCGCGGCGCTGGCGATGATGGCCGCCGACCCGGTGGCGTGGCGAGCGGTGACCGAGCCGGACGGGTACACCGGTTGGTGGCTGGCCCGTTACGCGACGATCGACGGCGTGCCGCTCGGGTCTTGGCGGCTGCCCGACGCGGACGGGCTGGCGGGGCTGTACGACGTCGTGCCGTCCGTGGGCCTGCCGCCGCACGTGCTCGCCGCTGCCGGTGTGCGGACGTCGTTGAGCGTGGTGGATTCCGACGACGTGACGGATTTGATCGCGCGGCTGGGTGATCCGGCGCGGAAGCTGTCCGACGCCCTGGTGCTGCGGGTGCACGCGTTGCTGGCGGAGGTCGCGGACTCGGTGAGCGTCGAGCCGCCGGACCGGGTGCGGGTGCTGACCGGTGCCGCCGAGCCGGCCGACGACGTGCTGGTGCTCGACCTGCCGTGGCTGCTGGGTGTGCTGCCGCCGGGCCAGGTGCTGGCGTCGTCCGGCGCGGCGGGGGAGCTGGCGGAACTGCTGGCGTTGCCGTTGGCGTCGGAAGAGGTGTCGGGGACGGTCGTCGGGGTGGGCGACGAGGTGATCTGGTCGGAGCTGGGCGCGGTGCGGCTGGCGTGCGGCCTGCTGGGCGTCGACCTGCCGGACGGTTCGCTGATCGTGCACGATGATCTTGTGGTGGCGGCCGAGGGTGCGGAGCACTCGGTGTCGTGGTGGGTGGAGTCCGGTGTCGTGCACGCTGCCGATACGCCAGAGGGCTTGGCGCGTGCGCTGGCGTGGACGACGGGCCGGTGGGATGATCGCCACACGTTCGCCGCACTGATCGCCGACCCGACCCCGGCCGTCCTGCTGGGCTGACCGCGCCAAGATCACCCTATTGGGTATGCGGGTTCGGGGATGAATGGAATCCCCGGATTTGTTGCCGGAAAAGAAGGAGGCGCGGCGCCCCGGCCCCTCGTGTCAGCCGCAAGTGCGCCGCGTGATCTGTCGGGGGGTCTGCCGAGGGGCGTGCCGCAGCGCCAGTGGCCGCCGCAGTGCCAGCCGCCAGTGCCGGCCCGGGCCATGGGCGCCGGAGCGGGTAGAGCGGGGTCAAGCCGGGGTCGAAGGTGCGGGTTGGCGGAGAGCCAGCCGGTACCGAGGGGCGCGGGCGGGTCGGTGGCCAGCCCGGGTCCAGGGTGCGGGCAGGCCGAGGGCAGCAGGGGCCGCCGGGGTGAAGGTGGGTTGGGTGGCGCCGCTCACTCGAGGCCTTGGCCGTGTTGGGCGGTGCGGGTGCCGCGGCGGGCGGCGGAGCGTTGCCAGGTGAAGACGCCGTAGCCGATGATGCCCAGCACGCCGCCGGACAGGCACGTCCACGCCACGGCCCCGAAACCGTCCCCGAACACCAGCGCAGCGGCCAGCGCCAGCCACCACAGGGCCGTCCCGACCGCGATCGCGGGCACGGGATCGGCCAGTTTCGGCGGTAGCGGGGGCGGTGGTGGGAGGGGTGTTGCGTCCTGTTCGGCCACGTCGGGCAGGCTACCTGGCTGAAACACACGTGGGGCACGCTCTGCCTGCTCGCCACACCGACCGACCGCCGAGGAGATGAGTATGGCCACCGCCGAGACACCCGCCGCGCAGACGCCACCGGGTGGGCCTGCCCGGTCCGGGTTGGACGGGTTCTTCAAGATCTCCGAACGCGGCTCGTCGGTCGGCCGGGAGGTGCGCGGCGGGCTGGTCACGTTCGTGACCATGGCCTACATCGTCGTGCTGAACCCGCTGATCCTGGGCAGCTTCGCCGCCGACGCGCCCGGCGCGAAGGTCGACGTGCTCGGCAACATCCTCACCATCCCGCAGGTCGCGGCGGTGACGGCGCTGGTCGCGGGTGTCATGACGATCCTGTTCGGACTCGTCGCCAACTACCCGTTCGCGCTGGCCACGGGCCTGGGCATCAACTCGTTCGTGGCCGTCACGATCGTGCCGCAGATGTCCTGGCCCGAAGCGATGGGTCTGGTCGTGGTCAACGGCCTGGTGGTGCTGCTGCTGGTCGTCACGGGTGTCCGCACGGCCGTGTTCAACGCGGTGCCCGCGGAGCTGAAGGCGGCCATCGCGGTCGGCATCGGGCTGTTCATCTGCTTCATCGGCCTGGTCGACGCCGGGTTCGTGCGACGCCTGCCGGACGCGGCGGGCACCACCGTGCCGGTCGGGCTCGGTATCAACGGGTCCATCGCGTCCTGGCCCACGTTCATCTTCGTGGTCGGCCTGGTGGTCACCGGCATCCTGGTCGCGCGCAAGGTCAAGGGCGCGATCCTGATCGGCGTGCTGGCGGCGACCGTGCTGTCCATCGTGGTCGAGTCGATCGTCAAGGCGGGCCCGTCGCAGGGCACCAACCCGGCCGGGTGGAACCTCGGCTACCCCGGGTTGCCGGAACAGGTGTTCGGGCTGCCCGACCTCTCCCTTCTGGGTGACGTGTCGTTCGGCGCGTGGACCCGCGTGCCCGCGCTGACCGCCGCACTGCTGGTGTTCACCCTGGTCCTCACGGACTTCTTCGACACCGTCGGCACGATGACCGGCCTGGGCAAGGAAGCCGGGCTCATCGGCAAGGACGGCCAGTTGCCGGGCGTGTCGAAGGCGCTGTTCGTGGACGGTGTCGGCGCGGTCGCGGGCGGTGCGGCGTCGTCCTCGTCCAACACCGTCTACATCGAATCGGCGTCCGGCATCGCCGAGGGCGCGCGGACCGGGCTGGCCAACATCGTCACCGGCCTGCTGTTCCTGGCCGCCATGTTCCTCACCCCGCTGTACGCGGTGGTGCCGATCGAGGCGGCGGCGCCCGCTCTGGTCGTCGTCGGCGCGCTGATGATCATGCAGATCAAGGAGATCGACTTCGCGGACTTCTCCGTGGGCCTGCCCGCGTTCCTCACCATCGTGATCATGCCGTTCACGTACTCGATCGCGAACGGCATCGGCGCGGGTTTCGTCAGCTACGTGGTGCTGCGGGCGCTCACCGGGCGTGCGCGCAGCGTGCACCCGCTCATGTGGATCGTGGCCACCGCGTTCGTCGTCTACTTCGCGATCGGCCCGATCCAGGCCGCCCTCGCGGGCTGACCGCCGGCCGGATGGGCAAGTTCACACGATGGGCGCAGAGATCGTGAGGTATGCTAACTACGTGGCGGAGACCGAGGCTGAAGCGGGACTGGCGAGTCGGCTGAGACTGGCCGTCGTCCGGCTCACCCGGAGGCTCCGCGCGCAGCGGGTGAACTCCGCGATCTCGCTCACCCAGGTGTCCGCGCTGTCGACGCTGCACAAGTGCGGACCCCTGACGCCGGGCGAGCTGGCCGCCAAGGAAGGCGTCCAGCCACCGTCCATGACCAGGGTGATCGCCGCCCTGGAGGAGTACGGGTTCGCCACGCGCCGCCCCCACCCCACGGACGGCCGCCAGGCCATCGTGGAGCTGAGCGAGGCGGGGCTGGGCTACATCAACGAAGAGGTGTCCGCGCGGGAAGCCTGGCTGGACAAGCGGCTGGCCGAGCTGACACCGGAGGAGCGGGGCGTGCTGTCGCGCGCCGCCGAGATAATCGACAGGATGGCGGGGCAGTAACGACGTGCCGGCGTACGCGGGTGGTGCAGGGGCAGACCAGGTCGAACGCAACCCGGCCGCACCCGCACCACCCCCGCCGCGCCGGCGCATGTTCGGCTCCCTCCGCGTCCGCAACTACCGCCTGTACGCGTCCGGCCAGGTCGTCTCGCTGGTCGGGCTGTGGATGCAGCGCGTCGCGCAGGACTGGCTGGTGCTGGAGCTGTCCGACGGCTCACCGGTCGCCCTCGGCATCGCCGCCGCGCTGCAGTTCGCGCCGACGTTGTTCCTGTCGCTGTGGGCGGGCGTGCTCGCCGACCGGATGGACAAGCGCAAGCTGCTGCTCGTGCTGGAGACCGGGCTCGGGCTCTGCGCGCTGACGCTCGGCCTGCTCGACGTGTCCGGTGTGGTCGAGCTGTGGCACGTCTACCTGTTGTGCTTGTTGCTGGGCGCGGTGTCGGCGGTGGAGACGCCGGTGCGGCAGAGCTTCGTGGTCGAGATGGTCGGGCGCGACCAGCTCACCAACGCGGTGGCGTTGAACGCCATGACGTTCAACCTGGCCCGGATGGTCGGCCCGGCGGTGGCCGGTGTGATGATCATCTTCGTGGGCACCGGGTGGGTGTTCCTGATCAACGCGATCAGCTTCCTCGGCGTGCTGGGCGGGCTGCTGCTGATGCGTGCGGCCGAACTGCACCGCGGCGAGCCCGTGCCGCGGGAGAAGGGGCAGCTGCGGGAAGGTCTGCGGTACGTGCGCAAGCGCGCCGACCTGGTGATCCTGCTGTGCCTGGTGTTCTTCATCAGCACCTTCGGGCTGAACTTCTACGTGACGCTGGCCGTGCTGGCGCGCAACACGTTCGGCGGCGACGCTGATGCATACGGTCTACTGTCTACAATGCTGGCGGTCGGGACGCTGGCCGGTGCGACGTTGGCCGCGAAGCGCAGTGCGAACGGCAAGCCACGGATGCGGTTGCTGATCGTCGGGGCTTTGGCATTCGGTATACTGGAGATTGTAGCCGGTATATTGCCTACAATATGGTGGACGTGTGCGGCATTGATTCCGCTCGGCATCGCCATGATGACGTTCACGACCACCGCGAACGCGACCGTGCAGCTGGCCGTGTCACCGGCCATGCGCGGTCGGGTGATGGGTCTGTACATGCTGGTGTTCTTGGGTGGGAACCCGGTGGGCGGCCCGGTGATGGGTTGGCTGGCCGAGCACTTCACCGCGCGGGCGCCGCTGGTCGTCGGTGGTGCGGTGTCGATTTTGGCGGCCGTCGTGGGTGGGATCGTGCTGGCGCGGCGGGGTGGCCTGGAGCTGCCGACGCACCGCCTGGGCCTGCGCCGCCGCGCCCGCGTCTGACCTCTGCCCTGTCGGGCCGGGCCCCGTTTGGCCGCCCCGCCTGGCCGCCTGGTCCGGTTGCTTCGTCTGGCCGCCTGGTCTGGCTGCCGGGTCCGCCGTCTCGTCTCGCCGCCTCTACTGTTCCTCGCGTCGCCGTGCCCGCGTCCGACTCCGCGTCTGACAATGGGCGGCGTGGTCATCGCGACGGACTGGGTCCGGTTGCTCGTCGTCTGCTTGATCTTCACCGCGGTCGCGGGGGCGGTGGTGTGGTGGGCGCGGTTGGCGTCGCCGAAGCCCGTGGTGCGGGCGGCGGTTCGGGCGACGGGGCAGTTGGCCGCGGTGTCGGCGGTGATCACGGTGGTGCTGGCGTCGTTGCCGTTGACGGCGGCGTTCCTGGTGCTGATGGCCGGGGTGGCGACGGGGACGTCGGCGGCGCGCACGAAGACCGGTCGGCGAGGGGTGTGGGTGGCGCTAGCGATCCTCGGCGGGACGGTGCCGGCGCTGGTGGCGCTGGTGGTGAGCGGTCTGGTGCCGTTGGTGGGGATCGCGCTGGTGCCGGTCGGGGGGATCCTGATCGGCGGTGCGATGACGGCCACGACGTTGTCGGTGCGGCGGGCGTTGGACACGTTGCGCGATCGGCACGGTGAGTTCGAGGCGGCGCTGGCGCTGGGGTTCACCGAACCGGTGGCGGTGCGCGAGTTGGTGCGGCGGCCGGCGGCCGAGGCGTTGATCCCGGCGCTCGACCAGACCCGCACGGTCGGCCTGGTCACGTTGCCCGGCGCTTTCGTCGGGATGCTGCTGGGCGGGGCGCCGGTGTGGCAGGCGGGCGCGTTGCAGCTCGTCGTGCTGCTGGGGCTGCTGGCGGTCGAGGCGGTGGCGATCGCGGTGGTCGTGGAACTCGTCGCGCGCGGTCTGGTGCGCAGGACTGGTGCAGTGGAGGAAGTTAGGCTAACCTAAGTCTCGTCGCTTCGTGGTGGGAGCGGCAGTCAGTTCGGGAACAGACGAGGCCCCGCCTCCCGGTCGTACCGCCGGGTGGGTGGGGCCTCGTCGTGTCCGCCGTACTGGTCGTGCCGGGAAAGTCGGGTGCCGTCAGTGGGCGCGCGTGTCACGATCGGGCGGTGTTGACAGCCAGGAACGTCACGCTGTCGTTCGGTCCGCGGACCGTGCTCTCGGAGGTGGATCTCGATGTCCCCGCAGGTGAACGGGTAGGTCTGGTCGCGCCGAACGGTGTCGGCAAGTCGACGTTGCTGCGCGTGCTGGCCGGTGAGCTGACCCCGGACTCCGGTGTGGTGACCGCCCGCGGGGTGGTCGCGCACCTCACCCAGGAGACGGAGATCCGGCCCGGCGAGTCGTTGCGCGACCACCTGGCGCGGCGCACGGGGGTCGCGGCGGCGCAGCGCGCGTTCGAGGCGGCGACGGTGGCGTTGAGCGAGGGTGCCGCGGGGGCCGAGGACGCCTACGCGCGGGCGTTCGACGGGTGGACCGCGTCCGGCGCGGCCGACTTCGCCGAACGCGCCGATGAGGTGTGCGAGCGGCTCGGGCTGCCGGCGACGCTGCTTGACGAGCGGGGGTCCGGCGAGCTGTCCGGCGGGCAGTCGGCGCGGCTGCGGCTGGCGGCCGTGCTGCTGACGACGGCCGACGTGCTGCTGCTCGACGAGCCGACCAACGACCTCGACCTGGCCGGGCTGGACGTCCTGGAGACCCACGTGCTGCGCAGCCGTGCCGGGATGGTCCTGGTCAGCCACGACCGCGAGTTCCTCGCCCGCACCACGACCGCGATCGCCGAACTGGACGAGTTCAGCCACCGGGTGAGCGTGTTCGGCGGCGGGTGGGACGCGTACGTGCAGGAACAGGCACGGGTGCGGCAGCGGGCGTGGGAGGAGTACGAGGCCTATGCGGCCCGACGTGACGCGTTGACCGCACGGGCGCGGCAGACGCGGGAGTGGTCGCGGCAGGGCGTGCGGCGCAACGCGAAGTCCGACGAGAGCGACAAGAACATCAAGTTCGCGCGCAAGCAGGGCGCGGAGAACCTGACCGCCAAGGCGTCCGTCGTGGACCGGCAGCTGGAGCGGCTGGAGGAGGTCGAGGAGCCGCGCGAGCCGTGGGAGCTGCGGTTGACGTTGCCCAGCGCGGGTCGGGGCAGCCAGGTCGCGTTCACGTTGCGGGGTGCGGTGGTCAGCCGGGGTGACGTCACGCTCGGGCCGATCGACCTGACCATCGGTGCCGGTGAGCGGTGGCGGATCGCGGGGCCCAACGGATCGGGCAAGTCGACGTTGCTCGGGGCGTTGCTGGGACGGCTGCCGCTGGTGGCCGGTGATCGGAGCCAGGGGCCGGCGGTGGTGGTGGGTGAGGTCGACCAGGTGCGCGCGGACTTCGCCGTGCCGTCGTCGGTGCTGGAGGTGGTGACCGGGTTGACCGGGCTGGCGGAGGTGGAGGCGCGGACGTTGCTGGCGAAGTTCCGGGTCGGTGCGGACGCCGTGCTGCGGCCGGCGCGTTCGCTGTCGCCGGGTGAGCGGACGCGGGCGGGGTTGGCGGTGCTGCAGGCGCGCGGGACCACGTGCCTGGTGCTGGACGAGCCGACCAACCACCTCGACGTGGCCGCCATCGAGCAGTTGGAACAGGCTCTGGAGGGTTACGGGGGGACGCTGCTGCTGGTGACCCACGACCGGAGGCTGGCGTCGGCGGTGGGGGTTGACCACACCCTGGACGTGCGGACCCTGGCAAGATAGGCGCATGGGCACCGAGGAGGACTGGCCGGTCGAGCAGACGTGGTCACTGCGCAACACGCACTGGCACGCCTATGTGGAGCACACGTCACTCGACCACGCCTCCCCGCGTTCGGAGCGGTTGGAGCGCACGCCGGAGGAGGTCCTGACCACGCCGACCGAGGTCGCCGCGTGGCTGGAGGTCAACCTGCGCAGTGCGACCAAGCCCGAGGAGGCCGGGAAGAAGCGCACGAAGGACGAGCGTGACTTCTCCGACTCGAACCGGGTGCACACGTCGCTGGCGTCGGCGGGCGAGAGCATCTACACCGGCGTGAAGGGGATGCTGACCCTGGCGGTGGAGGCGGTCACCCCCGACGAGTGCCGCAGCTCCCACGACGGCGCCGACGTCGCCCCGCTGAAGGCCGGACGGCGCCGCTGACCTGGGGTTTCGGTCGGCGGGGGTGGCGTGAAGATCACCCGAACGCGCGAATCGAACGCGGCCGGGGATCAATGGAAACGCCGAAAACGTTGCCGGAAGAATGAAGGCGCGGCGCCCCGGCCCCGGACTGGGCGTCGGGCACGGAGCTGGGTGCTGACACGGAGCCGGGTGCTGAGTCGAACGCGGGCATGAGCGGAGCGCGGGCGAACGCGAACGAGGACAGCCCGCCGCCGCGCCCCGCACGGACCCACGCAACCCCGTGCGCCCACGCAGCCCCGTGCGCCCACGCAGCTCGCACGGCCCGCACGGCCCGCACGGCCCCAGGCGGCCCGCACGCAGCCCGTACGCGCCACGCGGCCGGGACCCACGCGCGGCCCCGTACGGACGCTCGCCCACGCGCGCGGTGGGACGCGGGGTCAGGCGAGGCCGACCAGGTCGGCTCGCCCGGATCACGCGTGGTGGGGTCGGATCACGCGTGGTGGGGCCGGGCCACAGGTGGCCCGATGGGTGAGGGTCCGGTCGGGTCGCGCTTGGCGCGGCGGGGTGGGGTGGGGTGGGGGTTACGCCGGCGTGTGCGGCAGGAGTGTGATGGCGGTCACAATCCGGATTTGGTGAGAGTGTCGATTCGCGGTTCGGGTCGTTCGACCTTGGGGTGGACGGGGTCCCAGGGAGGGGCCCGCAGACGGTCGAGGGAGAACGAGCGATGAAGTACATGCTGATCATGCGCGCGACGGATGAGGCCTACGCGAGCATGGTGGAGTTCGACTTCAGCGAGATGTTGGAGACGGTCGGCAAGTTCAACGACGAGTTGATCAGGGCTGGGGTGCTGGTCGCCGCCGAAGGGCTCGCCGATGCCGCGGAGGGTGTGGTGGTCGACTACTCGTCCGAGCCGCCGGTCGTCACGGACGGGCCGTACGGCGAGACGAAGGAGCTGTTCAACGGCTTCTACGTGCTGAACGTGGCCTCCAAGGAGGAGGCCGTCGAGTGGGCCAAGCGGTTGCCGATCGCGGGGCCCGGGTTCAAGACCGAGGTTCGGCGGGTTCCGTCGATCGACGAGTTCCCGCAGGACAACGAGTGGATCCAGAAGGAGCGGGCGTGGCGGGAGGCCACCGGGCAGCTCTGAAGGACACCCAAGCCCGCCAGGCGTCCCACGCCCACCGCGCCCGGGAAGTGACCCGGAAGCGCGGCGGGCAGTGCCGGTCCGGATTTACAGGCCCACCGGCCAGGTGTGGACCGGTTCGCCGGCGTGCGACAGTTCGACGTAACGGCCCAGCATCGCGCTCAGTGCGGCGTCGCGGTCGGCGCCCCGGTCCTCCAGCAGCGCCACGGTCTCGCGCTGCCACTGCGAACCGGTGCGCCTGGCCAGGCACCTCGCCTCGATCACGCCGAGGTAGCGCTCGCGGGCCTCGTCGGACACGCCGCACGCCCGCAGGCCCTCGTGGGCGAGCGGCAGGAGGCGGCGCAGGACGAGTTCGTCCGGCGGCACCCAGCCGATGCCCGGCCAGTACAGCTGGGAACCCATGCCGTGCCGCGACCCGGCGTAGAGGTTCTCCTCCGCCGCGTGGAACGACATCTGAGTCCACAGAGGACGTTCCAAAGTGGTCAGAGCGCGTTGCGCGCCGTAGAAGAACGCCGCGTTCGCCATCGTGTCGAGCACGGTCGGCCCGGCCGGCAGGACGCGGTTCTCCACGCGCAGGTGCGGCACGCCGTCCACCACGTCGTACACCGGGCGGTTCCAGCGCCACACGGTCCCGTTGTGCAACCGCAATTCCGTCAACGACGGCGTGCCACCCGCCCCGAGCACGTCCAACGGGTCCTCGTCACCGGTCTCCGGCAGCAACGCCGGGAAGTACCGCACGTTCTCCTCGAACAAGTCGAAGATCGACGTGATCCACCGCTCGCCGAACCACACCCGCGGCCGGACGCCCTGGTTCTTCAGCTCCTGCGAACGGGTGTCGGTGGCCTGCAGGAACAGCGGTATCCGGGTCTCGTGCCACAACGCCCGCCCGAGCAGGAACGGCGAGTTCGCCGCGATCGCCACCTGCACGCCGGCCAGCGCCTGCGCCGCGTTCCAGTGCGCCGCGAAATCGTCCGGCGCCACCTGCAAGTGCAGCTGCACGGACGTGCAAGCCGCCTCCGGCATGATGGACTCGGCGTAGCTGGACAGCCGCTCACCCGCCCGCCCCGGCATCGGGGCGCCCTCCATCGACAGCCTGACCTCCTCGCCGCGCGCCGCGAGGATCTGGTCGTTCAACGTCGTGTACCGCGCCTGCTGGGACAGCCACCGCCGGTCGAAGTGCTCGTGCCGCAACGTCGGCAGCACCCCGATCATCACGATCGACGTCCCCGCGTCGTGCGCCTTCACGTCCGCCGACGCCAGCGTGGAGACCAGCTCCTTCTCCAGGTCGAGCGTCTCGTCACCGGCCAGTTCGCGCGGCGGGACGTTGACCTCCAGGTTGTGCTGGCCCAGTTCCAGCGTGAACGACGGGTCGTCGATCTTCTCCAGCACCTCGGAGTTGGCCATCGCGGGCCGACCGGCGCCGTCGACCAGGTTCAGCTCTATCTCCAGCCCCATCTGCTGCCTCGGGAAGGAAAAGCTCTCCTCCACCAGCATGGTTCCCAGCGCGTCCATGCACCGCTGCATGCGCTCGCGGTAGCGCTGGCGGTCCTCTCTGGTGAACGTCCGACTGGACACATCCGTACCCATGCCGCCTCCCAATCGGTAGGGCTGCTCCGGCGGGCTTAGCGGAGGCCAACCGTGACACAGCAAGTACTCGCCCGCCAGCGCCCAAATCGGTGCTCTCTGTCACACAGCGGTAACAATCAGCGAGAAGGTGCTGGTTGGAGGGGTGCGTATGCGGCATTCGTTCTACGAGGGGTGTTCACCTCTCGGCAAGTGGGACACTGCTCGGGTGATCGAGATCGACGACCCGGCCGACCCCCGGCTGGACGACTTCCGGGACCTGTCGACGGCCGACCGGCGGCCGGACCGACCCGGCGGGCGCGGCCTGGTGATCGCCGAGGGCGTGGTGGTCGTCGAACGGCTCCTGCGGTCGCCCTACCCGGTGCGCGGGCTGCTCGGTGTGCGCCGGCGGGTGGAAGCCCTCGGTGACCTGCCGGCGCCCGCGTACGTCACGTCCGCCGAGGTCATGGCCGAGGTGGTCGGGTTCCACCTCAACCGGGGCGTGCTGGCCGCCGCCGACCGGACACCCCAGCCGGACGTGGCCGAACTCGTCGCCTCGGCACGGCGGCTGGCGGTGCTCGAAGGCGTCGGCGACCACGAGAACCTGGGCTCGCTGTTCCGCAACGCGGCGGCGCTGGGCATCGACGGCGTGCTGCTCGGCCCGGGGTGCAGCGACCCGTTGTACCGGCGCAGCGTCCGCGTCTCGATGGGTCACGTGCTGCGCGTGCCGTTCGCGTCGATGCCGAACCTGACCGAAGGCTTCGACCTCCTGCGGCGCAACGGTTTCACGGTCGCCGCGCTCACGCCCAGGGCGGGCTCGCAGAACCTGGCCGACGCCGGGCTGCGCGGCCGGAAGGTCGCTGTGCTGCTCGGATCGGAGGGACCGGGGCTGACCGAGGAGGCCATCGCGGCGGCCGACCTGGCGGTCCGGATCCCGATGGCGGAGGGTGTCGACTCGCTGAACGTGGCAACCGCCGCCGCGATCGCCTTCTACGCGATCGCCTGAACGCGCTACGTTCTCCCCTGGCACGACCCGAGCACGACCCGTGCACGACCAGAGGAGGACGTAGGTGGAACTGCGGGTCCAGGACGGCCGGGCCGTGCTCGCGGGCCGCGACGACGCGGGCGAGCGGGAAGTCGACCCCCACACGCTCCCGCTCGGCGCCGGGCTCGCCGACGCGCTGCACGAGTGGGCGAAGGTGGCCGACGCGGTGACGCGGGCCGAGACGCCCTCGGACGGTGCGGCGAGCGCGCTCGTGACCAGGCGTGGACGTCAGTTGGCGGTGAGGTTGGCGGCCGACATGGGAACGCCGGTGGAGTACACGGACCCGGTGACCGGTGAGCTGGTGGTCGTGGAGGCCCCGGTCGACGAGGACCTGGGTGAAACCGAGGTCGTGGTCGAGGGTGCGGACGGCGAGGACGGCGAGGGTGAGCAGCCGGAACCCCAGGAGGAGACCCCCTGGGGCACCGGGCTCACGGTCAGCTTCATCGTCGCCGCCGTGGTGACGTTCACCGTCTACCGGTTGTCGGTCGGGTTGGGCGAGACCAGCCAGTGGCTGGCCGTGCTGGCGAACGTCCTGGTGGTCGGCGGCATCACCCCGTCGGTGTGGCTGGCGCGGAAGGTGCCGGTGTGGCGGTGGGTGGCGTACGGCGTGGTGGCGGGTGTGCTGGCGGCCTGGTTGTCGTTGTTGCTGGTCACCGTGCTGGCACCGGTGTAGGCGCGGTTAAGCCAGGGAGTCCCGCCAAGCGGTGTGCAGCGCGGCGAACCGGCCGCGACCGGTGATCAGCTCCTCGGGCGTGCCGTCCTCCACCACCCGGCCGCCGTCGAGCACCAGGACCCGGTCGGCGATCAGCACGGTGGACAGGCGGTGGGCGATGATGAACGCCGTCCGCTCCGCCAGCACGGTCTCCAGAGCGCGCTGCACCGCCCGTTCGGTCGGCACGTCGAGGCTGGACGTCGCCTCGTCCAGCACCAGGACCGCCGGATCGGCCAGGAACGCCCGCGAGAACGCCACCATCTGCCGCTGCCCGGCCGAGAGCCGCCCGCCGCGCTTGCGCACGTCGGTGTCGTAGCCCTCGGGCAGCGCCCGGATGAACTCCTCCGCGCCGACCGCCCGTGCCGCCGCCTCGACCTCCTCGCGGGTCGCGGACGGCCTGCCGAGCGCGATGTTGTCCAGCACGGTCCCGTCGAACAGGAAGTTCTCCTGCGTCACCATGACGACCGCGCGCCGCAGGTCGGTGTCGGCCACCGACCGCAGGTCGACCCCGTCCAGCCGGACCGAGCCCGCGGACGGGTCGTAGAACCGGGCCACCAGCTTGGCCAGCGTGGACTTGCCCGCGCCGGTCGCGCCGACCAGCGCCACGGTCTGCCCGGCGGGCACCGTCAGGTCGAACGACGGCAGCACGACGGGCGTGGAGTCGGAGTAGCGGAACTCGACGCCGTCGAACCGGACCGCGCCCTGGACGTCGCCGAGGGGCGTCGGCTCCTCCGGCTCGCGGACCCGCGGTTCCTCTTCGAGGAGACCGGAGATCTTCTCCAGGGCCGCGGTCGCCGACGCGTAGGCGTTGGCGAACATGGCGAGCTGGTCGAACGGGTCGTAGAACCGCCGCACGTACAGCGTGAACGCGGCCAGCACGCCGAGTTCGAGCTGCCCGTTCGCCACCCGGAACGCGCCCCAGGCCAGGATCACCGCCAGCGACAGGTTGCCGATCACCCGGACGAGTGACGTGAACGCCGCCATCACGCCCATCGCGTCGGTGTTGGCGTCGCGGAACCGGCCGTTCAGCTCGCCCATGATCTTCTCGTTGCGCCGCTCGCGCCGGAACGCCTGCACCGCGCGGATGCCGTTCATGGTCTCCACGAACTGCACGATGATCTTCGCGATCGCGCCGCGCGTGTGCCGGTAGGCCCGACCGGAACGGCGGCGGAACCAGCGGGTCAGCAGGATCAGCGGCAGGAAGCCGGACAGCACGACGAGCGCGAGCGGGGCGTCCAGGTAGAGCAGGACGACCGAGATGCCCAGCAGCGACAGCATCGAGGTGAAGAAGCCGTCCAGGCCCTCCTCGACCAGGTCCTGCAGTGAGTCGACGTCGCTGGTCAGCCGCGAGATGACCTTGCCCGAGGTGTACTTCTCGTGGAACGAGACCGACAGCCGCTGGGCGTGCCGGAAGACCCGTTCGCGCAGGACGAGGAGCACGTCCTGGCCGATCCGACCGGTCAGCCGGACGAACGCCCAGCGCAGCAGCGTGGCGGAGATCGCGGCGGCGACGTAGCCGCCGACGCACCAGGCGAGCGCCTCGGGGCGGCCGTCGAGCGCGGCGGGGATGCCGGCGTCGATGGCCGCGGCGATGAGGAGCGGTCCGGCGAGGTTGACCACGTTCTCCGCGATCACGATCACCAGCGCGAGGATCGCGGCCCGGCTGTGCGGGCGGAGGAGTTCGCCGAGGAGGCGGCGGGAGCGGGCCTGGAGCTTGACGCCGGTGGCGTAGTCGACGTCCTCGACGTCCTCGGCGGCGACGCCCCGCCAAGCTTCCTCGTCGGGGTCGGGCGCCGGGGTGGTGGGCTGGTGGTTGGTCGCGGTGCCGGTCACGCCGCCACCTCCTCGTCCTCCATAGTGGACAACAAGTTGCGGTACTCCTCGTTGTCCGCCAACAGTTCCGTGTGCGTGCCGGTGGCGGCGATGCGGCCGTCGACCAGCATCGCCACCCGGTCGGCCAGCTGCACGGTGCTCGGGCGGTGGGCGACGACCAGCGCGGTCACGCCCTTGAGCACGCGGCGCAGCGCGGCCTCGACCTCGGCCTCGGTGTGCACGTCCAGCGCGGACAGCGGGTCGTCCAGCACCAGCACGGCCGGGTGACCCGCGACCGCGCGGGCCAGGGCGAGGCGCTGCCGCTGACCGCCGGACAGGGACAGGCCCTGCTCGCCGATGCGGGTGTCGAGGCCCCACGGGAGGGCGTCGACGAACTCCTCGGCCCGCGCGACCTTGAGCGCCTCGCGGACGCGTTCCTCGCTGACGTCCTTCGAGCCGAGCGCCACGTTCTCGGTGACGCTCGCGGAGAACAGGATCGGCTCCTCGAACGCGGTGCCGACGACGCGGCGGAGCTCGGCCAGGTCCAGGTCGCGGACGTCGACGCCGTCGAGCGTGACGCGGCCGGCGGTGACGTCGGCCAGGCGCGGCACCAGGGCGGTGACGGTCGTCTTGCCGGAGCCGGTGGCGCCGACGAGCGCGACGGTCTCGCCCGGCCGGATGTCCAGGTCGACACCGCGCAGCACCTCGTTGTCCGAACCGGGGTGGTGGTAGCGGACGTCCTCGAAGCGGACGTGCCCGCGGACGGGGGTGGCCAGCGGTTTCGGGTCGGGCGGGGTGGTGACGGTGATCTCGGTGTCGACCACCTCGAAGTACCGTTCGAGCGCGGACGCGGTGGAGTTGGTCTCCGCCAACAACCACCCGATCGAGTCGACCGGCCAGCGCAGGTAGGCGCTCACCGTGACGGCGGCGACGAGCGTGCCGACCGTGACGGTGCCGTCCGCGATGCCCATCGAGCCGAACGCCAGCTGACCGGCGATGCCCAGCTCGGGCAGCACGATCAGCACGGCCCACAGCGCGGCGAAGATCCGCACCTTGGCGATCTCGGTGTCGCGCAGCTCGCGGGCCTGGCGGATGAACCGCTTGGTCAGGTGCGGGCCGCGGCCGAACGCCTTCAGCACGCGGATGCCGAGGACCGACTCCTCGACCACGGTCGTGAGGTCGCCGGACTGGTCCTGCGCGCGGCGGGCGACGACCTTGAACTTCGTCTCGAACAGGTAGGACAGCGCGACCAGCGGCAGCGTCGTGGCCAGCACGATCAGGCCGAGCGCGGGTGACAGCCAGAACAGCACGCCCAGGCCGACGAGCACGACCAGGCTGTTGACGACCAGGAAGATGACGGCGAAGCCCACGAACCGCCGCACCTGGGTCAGGTCGGTCGTGGCGCGGGACAGCAGCTGCCCCGACTGGTAGCGGTCGTGGAAGGCCACCTGCAGGTCCTGCAGGTGGTGGTACAGCTCGGCCCGCATCCGCGCCTCGACGTGCGACGCCGGTCCGGCGATCAGCTTGCGACGGGCGTAGAACAGGCCGGCCTCGGCGCAACCGAGCGCCACGACGATGCCGATGAGCAGCGGCAACGCTCCCAGGTCGCGGCCGGCGATCGGGCCGTCCACGATGCGCTGGGTGATCAGCGGGATGCCCAGGCCGCACATCATCGCCAGCATGGTGGCGGCCATCGCCAGCACGACGGGTGTGCGAACGGGCTTGAGGTACGGCCACAGCCTGCGCAGTGTCGCGGCTGTGGAAGTACGGTCTTCCGACACGAGTCCCCCTCCGGTCCACTCAGACGGTACGAAGGTGGACCGACGATCGGCATCCGGTTTTCGTGTCTTTGACCCTGCAAGCTGGAGTTAGGTGGAGGTCAAGGTGGATGTGACGTACCTGCGTGGTGAAGTCGCGATGGCGTTTCCGCGTGGCCGGTTGTTGGCGGTGCGCGGGGGGAGGTTGTACGTGCTCGCGCCGGACGGGTGGGACGTGGTCGGCGGGCGGCGGCCCGAGGGTGCGCGGCCGATCAGCCGGGAGGAGGCGGAGGAGTGGTGTCGGTTCGAGGGGGTGGGGGTGGAGGTGCTCGACGAGGTGCCGGGGGTGGGTTAGCGCCTGCGGAGGATGGCCGGGGCGGTGAGCAGGCCCGCGAGGCCGTAGCTGGCGCCGGCGAGGAGGACGAGGACGGTCCACCGGTCGCCGAGTGAGGACAGCTCGTCGGGGAGCTTGAAGTAGTGCGCGAGACCGAGGAAGACGGGGCCGATCAGGATGATCGGCCACACCGGGCGCACCTTCAGCAGCCAGAGGACCGGGCCGGCCAGGAGGGCGCTGAACAGCAGCGCGACGGGGAGCCCGACGACGACCAGCAGGATGAACTCGCCGAGGGTGGTCTCGTTGACCACCCGGTCGAGCACGCCGGTTCGGTAGGCCCAGATCCAGGCGATGAGCAGCGCGGAACCGACGACCGCCGACACCACGACGCGCAGGAGCACCTTGAACGCGAAGCCTCCCGCGGTGAGGCGTGAGGGGTGCGGCGTGTCAGTCACGGGCAGAAGTGTGGCTGACCGGGTGCCGTGCTGTCACCGGGGCGGCCAGGACGAAGCCGATCACGCCCGCGGCGACCGAACCGGCCGGGATCGACACCCAGACGGTGAGCAGGGTCAGGGCGGCGGTGAACGTGACGCCGACCGCGGCGTAGCCGAGGGGGCGGTCCTGGTGGGCGGCTTTGAGGACGGCCCAGGCGATCAGGATGCCCACGATCAGGCTGATCGGCATGGCGAACAGGCCCATGGCCAGGCAGTCCCAGTTGTCGGTCGAGCAGATGGTTCCGGAGGCGATGAACTCGCGCAGGCCCCACCAGGCCGCGCCCAGGGCGGCGCCGAGGGCGGCTCCGGCGACCAGTCGTCCCAGCATGGCGGGTGGTTACCCGGGTGATCGGTGTCGGCAAACCGGGGGAGATCCGGGTTCGGGTCGGTGGTCGGGCCGGTGATGTGCGGAAGAGCCTCCGCCTTGGTGGCGGAGGCCCTTCCGAATGGTGTCTGTCAGCCGCGGGTGGAGCGGACGCCTAGGAGGACGTCTTCCCACGACGGGACGATGGGGTGGTTCTTCTTGCCGCGCTTTGGTGGTGGGTCCTTGCGGGGCGGTTGTGGCTTGGTGCCCGTTGCCGGTTGTTGTGGTGCTGGTGCCGGTGGTGGCGTCGGAGTTGGGTCTTCGGCCACTGCCGGAATCGGCTCGGGGGTGGGCTGCTGGGGTTCTTGGACCGGAGGTGGTGGCGGAGGGGGTGGTTCCTCGCGGACGAGGATTTCCGGTTCCGCTTGTTTTTCCAGTTCAAGGGCTTGGCGGGCCAGTTGGGTGACCGGGCGGACGGTGCGCAGGGTTCGGTTGGGGTTCGGGTCCATGAGTTCCATGGCGCCGTCGTCCAGTGCGGTGACCGTGCCGCCCTGGGCGCCCGGGTGGAAGGCCCAGTGCGCGAGGTTGTCCGACCTGCCGGCGGTCCAGTGGAGCTGGACGACCCAGCGGCCGTCCTCGCCGCGCCACGAGTCCCAGCTGACGTCGGCGTACTCCTGGCCCCGCAGGCCGAAGGAGTGCGCGACGACCTCGCCGAGCGTCTGCACGTCCGGGCCGTCCTCGCGGACGGGGTGGGCGCGTTGGGCCAGTTCGGCGGTGCGGGAGCGTTCGAGGAGGACGGGGTAGGCGTAGCGCTCGACCCGGTGGGTGGGCAGGCCGGCGGCGGCTGCCACCTGGGCGACGGACTCGCCGGCGCGGATCCTGGCCTGGATCTCACGGGGGCGCATCTGGCTCTCGACCTCGATCTCGATCTGGCCGAGTCGGGTGAGGTCGCCGCGTGCCGCCGCGCGCAGCCGTTCGTCGGCGGGGAGCACGAAGCGCTCGCCGCGATCCGGGTCCTCGAGGATGACGGACTTGCCGTCGTCTTCGAGCCCGATGACTCGCAACGCTCGCATCATGGCCTCCCGGATGGCTCACCTCGCCGAGTACTCACGTTAATGCGGCGCGCCGCCTTGACGGGGGAGACTCGCCGTGTTCGCCGATATCTTCGTGTGATCTTGCCGTATGTCGGCGCCGTCCGCACGTCCGTTACCCCAAGGTTTACCCGGGTGAGACGGGTGCGGGATCCCGAAGTGGCCGGTCAAAGCCGTGGGGCCGCCCCTCGGGAGGGACGGCCCCACGGGTGCGCTTCGGCTGGTCAGAGCTTGGAGACGACCCAGTCGACGGCCTTGGTCAGCGTGCTCACGTCGGTCGGCTCGACGGCCGGGAACATGGCCACGCGGAGCTGGTTGCGGCCCAGCTTGCGGTACGGCTCGACGTCCACGATGCCGTTCGCGCGGAGCACCTTGGCCACCACGGAGGCGTCGACCGAGTCGTCGAAGTCGACGGTGCCGACGACCTGCGAGCGGTGCGCCGGGTCGGCGACGTACGGGGTCGTGTAGGAGGTCGACTCCGCCCAGGTGTACAGGCGCGAGGACGAGTCGGCGGTGCGGTCGACGGCCCAGGTGAGGCCGCCGTTGCTCAGGATCCACTCGATCTGGTCGTTGAGCAGGAACAGCGTGGCCAGGGACGGCGTGTTGTAGGTCTGGTCCTTGGTGGAGTTGTCCAGCGCCGTGGTGAGCGACAGGAACTCCGGCACCCAGCGACCCGACTGGCCGATCTCGGCGACGCGCTCCAGGGCCGCCGGGGACATCAGCGCGATCCACAGGCCGCCGTCCGAGGCGAAGCACTTCTGCGGCGCGAAGTAGTAGACGTCGAAGTCGGAGGGGTCGACCGGGAGGCCGCCCGCGCCCGAGGTGGCGTCGATGGCGACCAGGGCGCCGTCGCTGCCCGCGGGGCGGGAGACGGGCACGGCGACACCGGTCGAGGTCTCGTTGTGCGCCCAGCCGACGAGGTCGGCGCCCTCGGCGTAGGCGATCTCGGGCGCGCTGCCCGGGTCGGCCTTGACCACGATCGACTCGCCGAGGAACGGCGCGTCGTTGGTGACCTTGGCGAACTTCGAGGAGAACTCGCCGTAGGTGAAGTGCTGGGCGCGCTCGCGCACCAGGCCGAACGCGGCGGCGTCCCAGAACGCGGTGGTGCCGCCGTTGCCCAGGACGACCTCGTAGCCCTCGGGCAGCGAGAACAGCTCCCGCAGGCCGGCGCGCACCGAGCCGACCAGGGACTTCACCGGCTTCTGGCGGTGGGAGGTGCCCATCAGCGCGGCGCCCTCGGCCGCGAGCGCCGCGAGGGCCTCGGGACGGACCTTGGAGGGCCCGCACCCGAACCGGCCGTCGGACGGCAGCAGGTCGGAGGGCAGGACCAACGAGGTCGGGTCGGCGGTCTGGGTCATCGCGAAGCCTCCGGTTACGGGGAGGGGGTCGGCACGACCGGCGCCGTTGCCGGGTCCCTAAGTGTTGCAGCCGCGTGGCCGGGGGGTGACAGGCGGGTGTCCCTGGTCACGTGGAATCGGGCCGGGTCAGGCGATCTCGTCCCAGCCCTCCACCTCGGACGGCTTGCGCGGGCCGGGGCCGACGTACTTGGCGGACGGGCGCACGAGGCGGCCGGTGCGCTTCTGCTCCAGGATGTGCGCCGACCAGCCCGCGGTCCGGGCGCAGGTGAACATGGCGGGCATCATGTGCGGTGGCACCTGGGCGAAGTCGAGGATCACCGCGGCCCAGAACTCGACGTTGGTCTCGATGGCGCGGTCCGGGCGGCGTTCGCGCAGCTCGGCGAGGGCGGCCTGCTCGAGGGCGTCGGCGGCCTCGTAGCGGGTGGCGCCGAGTTCCCGGCACGTCCGCCGCAGCACGCGGGCGCGGGGGTCCTCGGCCCGGTACACGCGGTGGCCGAAGCCCATCAGGCGCTCGCCGCGGTCGAGGATGCCCTTGACGAACGCCTTCGCGTCGCCGGTGCGCTCGACCTCCTCGATCATCGGCAGCACGCGGGCGGGCGCGCCGCCGTGCAGCGGGCCGGACATGGCGCCGATCGCGCCGGACATGGACGCCGCGACGTCCGCGCCGGTGGAGGCGATGACGCGGGCGGTGAACGTGGAGGCGTTCAGGCCGTGCTCGGCGGCCGACACCCAGTAGGCGTCCAGGGCCTTGACGTGCGCCGGGTCGGGCTCGCCGCGCCAGCGGGTGAGGAAGCGCTCGGTGATGGTGGTGCACTCGTCGATGCGGTGCTGCGGCACGGCGGGCCGGCCGATGCCCCGCGCGGACTGCGCCGCGTACGACAGGGCCATGACGGAGGCGCGGGCCAGCTGCTCGCGCGCCTGCTCGTCGGTGATGTCCAGCAGCGGCTGGTAGCCCCAGATCGGGGCGACCATGGCCAGCGCCGCCTGCACGTCCACCCGCACGTCACCGGTGTGCACCGGGATCGGGAACGGCTCGGCGGGCGGCAGACCGGGCCCGAAGCGGCCGTCGACCAGCAGGGCCCACACGTTGCCGAACGTCACGTGCCCGGCCAGGTCCTCGATGTCCACGCCGCGGTAGCGCAGCGCGCCACCGTCGCGATCCGGCTCGGCGATCTCGGTGCGGAAGGCGACCACGCCCTCCAAGCCCGGCCGGAAACCGTCGTCCTCGGTCTGCACCACGCTGTGCGCTCCTTCTCTGGCGGGAGTGAAGAGTTGGGCAAACCTTGCTCCCCTTCTCCACCGCGGGCAATCGGGGGTCCGCGTGTCGTCGGTCACGATCAAGGAACCGATTCAGAAGGCGGGTAGATCGTTAAGCCCTTGTTTCGGTTCCGGGCTCGCGCGTGTTTCCCGTGGTAGACCACCGGCCATGCACCTGACACCGCACGAGCGGGACAAGCTGCTGGTCCACGTGGCGGCCGACGTCGCGCGCAGGCGGCTCGACCGCGGCGTCGTCCTGAACTACCCGGAAGCGGTCGCGCTCATCACCGACCACGTGCTCGAAGGCGCCCGGGACGGCCGCACGGTCAGCGAGCTGATGGAGAGCGGGCGGCACGTGCTGCGCCGCGACCAGGTGCTCGGCGGCGTGCCGGAGATGATCGAGTCCGTGCAGGTCGAGGCGACCTTCCCGGACGGCACCAAGCTCGTGACCGTGCATGACCCGATCGTGTGAGGAGCAGCTGTGGTCCCTGGCGAGATCATCACCGGTGACGAGCCGGTCGAGCTGAACCCCGGCCGGCCGCGCACCACGCTCGTCGTGGTCAACGCGGCGGACCGCCCGGTGCAGGTCGGGTCGCACTACCACTTCGCCGCGGTCAACCCCGGGCTGGAGTTCGACCGGGAGGCCGCGTGGGGCAAGCGGCTGGACGTCCCGGCGGGCACGGCGGTGCGGTTCGAGCCGGGCGTGGAGCGGGAGGTCGTGCTGGTGCCGCTGGCGGGCGCGCGGCGGGTGCCGGGGCTGCGGCCGGAGTGGGCGGGGGAGCTGGACCGGTGAACGAGATCAGCCGCCGCCGCTACGCGGAACTGCTGGGTCCCACGGTCGGCGACCGGATCAGGCTCGCCGACACCGACATCCTGATCGAGGTCACCGAGGACCGGTCGATGGGTCCGCAAGGCGCGGGCGACGAGGTGATCTTCGGCGGCGGGAAGGTGATCCGCGAGTCGATGGGCCAGGGCGTGGCCACCCGCGCGGAGGGCGCGCCGGACCTCGTCATCACGGGCGCGGTCGTGCTCGACCACTGGGGCGTGGTGAAGGCCGACGTCGGGGTCAGGGACGGGCGGATCGTCGGCATCGGCAAGGCGGGCAACCCCGACACCATGGACGGCGTGGACCCGGCGCTGGTGATCGGGCCGTCGACCGAGGTGCTGTCGGGCAACGGCAAGGTGCTCACGGCCGGCGGCATCGACTGCCACGTCCACTTCATCACGCCGGGGATCGTGGACGTGGCGGTCGCCTCGGGCCTGACCACGTTGATCGGCGGCGGCACGGGCCCCGCGGAGGGCACGAAGGCCACGACGGTGACGCCCGGCGCGTGGAACCTGGGGCGGATGCTGGCCTCGCTGGACCACCTGCCGGTGAACATCCTGCTGCTCGGCAAGGGCAACACGACCCGGGAGGACGCCCTGCGGGAGCAGTTGGCGGGTGGCGCGGGCGGGTTCAAGCTGCACGAGGACTGGGGCACCACGCCGGCCGCGATCGACGCCTGCCTGAGGATCGCCGACGAGTCCGGCGTGCAGGTCGCGATCCACACGGACACGCTGAACGAGGCCGGGTTCCTGGAGTCGACGCTGGCCGCCATCGCGGGCCGGTCGATCAACGCCTACCACTCCGAGGGCGCGGGCGGCGGGCACGCGCCGGACATCATCCAGGTGGTGTCCGAGCCGAACGTGCTGCCGTCCTCGACCAACCCGACGCGCCCGCACACGGTGAACACGCTGGAAGAGCACCTGGACATGCTGATGGTGTGCCACCACCTCAACCCGTCCGTGCCCGAGGACCTGGCGTTCGCGGAGAGCCGGATCCGGCCCACCACGATCGCGGCCGAGGACGTCCTGCACGACCTGGGCGCCATCTCGATGATCAGCTCGGACTCGCAGGCGATGGGCCGGGTCGGCGAGGTCATCATCCGGACCTGGCAGACCGCGCACGTGATGCAGCGGCGGCGCGGCGACCTGCCGGACAACCTGCGCGCCCGCCGGTACGTGGCCAAGTACACGATCAACCCGGCGATCGCGCACGGCATCGACCACGAGGTCGGGTCGGTGGAGGTCGGCAAGCTGGCCGACCTGGTGCTGTGGGAGCCGAAGTTCTTCGGGGTGCGGCCCTCGGTGGTGCTGAAAGGCGGGTTCATCGCGCACGCCGCGATGGGTGACGCGAACGCGTCCATCCCGACCCCGCAGCCGATCTTCGCCCGACCCATGTTCGGCGCGCTCTCGGCGGCGCGCAACAGCGTGCACTTCGTGTCGCAGCAGGCGGTGGACGCCGATCTGGCGGACGTGCTGCGGTTGGCGCGGCCGTTGGTGCCGGTGCGGGACACGCGGGGCGTGACCAAGGCGGACATGGTGCTCAACGACGCCCTGCCGGACGTGAAGGTGGACCCGGACAGCTTCGCCGTGCGCATCGACGGCGAGCTGGTCGAACCCGCGCCGGTGGCGGAGCTGCCCATGGCCCAGCGCTACTTCCTGTTCTGATGAACCTCGCGGCGCTGATGATCGCGGACTCCCGGTTCCCGGGCGGCGGCCACGTGCACTCGGGTGGGCTGGAGGAGGCCGTCGCGCGGCGGCTGGTGCACGACGAGGCGTCGTTGCGGTCGTTCCTGGTCGGCCGGCTGCGCACGGCGGGTGCGTTGGGCGCGGTCTTCGCGTCGGCGGCGTGCCGTGGGCGGTACGAGGAGCTGGACGCCGAACTCGACGCCCGCACGCCGTCGCCCGCCCAGCGCCGCGCGTCACGCGTGCAGGGGCGCGGCATCGCGCGGGCGGCGCGCAAGGCGTGGCCGTCGCCCGCGTTGGCGGAGCTGCTGCGGGTCACGCCGAGGCCGCACCACCCGGTCATCGTCGGCGTGCTGGTGGGTGAGCCGTTCGAGGCCGCGCAGACGGTGGCCTACCACGCCGTGACGGGTCCGGCGACGGGCGCGATCCGGCTGCTGGGGCTGGACCCGTTCGGGGTGAACGCGGTGCTGGCGCGGCTCGCGCCGGAGATCGACGCGGTCGCCGCGATGGCCGCCGACCACGCCGACACCCCGCCCGAAGACCTGCCCGCGCCCAGCGCCCCCGGCCTGGACCTGCTGGCCGAAGCCCACGACCGCCACCACTCGGAAGAGGTGCGTCTCTTTGTCAGCTGACCACGTGCACCCGGTGAACTTCGACCCCGCCGACGCCGGCCACGACCCCCACGAACCGCACGAGCACCGGGCGGTGCGGATCGGCATCGGTGGGCCGGTCGGCAGCGGCAAGACCGCGTTGACGGCGGCGCTGTGCCGTGCGTTGGGCGGCAGCGTGAACCTCGCCGTGGTGACCAACGACATCTACACGACCGAGGACGCGGACTTCCTGCGTGCGGCGGGGGTGCTGGACGTCGAGCGGATCGAGGCGGTGCAGACCGGCGCGTGCCCGCACACCGCGATCCGCGACGACATCACCGCCAACCTGGACGCGGTGGAGCTGCTGGAGCACCGGATCCCCGGCCTGGAGCTGGTGATCATCGAGAGCGGCGGTGACAACCTCACCGCGGTGTTCAGCCGCGGCCTGGTGGACCGGCAGGTGTTCGTGGTCGACGTGGCGGGCGGTGACAAGGTGCCGCGCAAGGGCGGCCCCGGCGTGACCACCGCGGACCTGCTGGTGATCAACAAGACCGACCTCGCGCCGATGGTGGGCGCCGACCTCGGTGTCATGACGGCCGACGCCCACCGGATGCGGGGTGACCTACCGGTGATCAGCCAGTCCCTTGTGGACACACCGGACGCTCCCGCGGTGGCCGAGTGGGTGCGCGCTCAGCTCCGCACGCTCGCGGCGGTCAGTTGATTGCCGAACGGGCTGACGTCGCCCGCGCAGCCGTGCTGGTCGGTCATCGGCAGGTACAGCGGCACGGTCTCGTCCGGCGGGAACACGCGGATGCCCCACACGGGCGTCTTGCGGCACACGTCCGGGTCGAAGTTGTCGACCTGGGCGAAGCCGACGTCCGAGCGGACCGCAGTGCCGTGCGGCAGCGTGAGCGACGGCCCGCGTTCGCCGACGCGCACGGCGGCGGCGCCGACCTGGTTGCCGTTGGCGTCCACATAGGACACACCTGGGAAGCCGCGCAGCACGCACGCGTGCATGCTCCGGTTGGTGAACACGACCTCCCGGTGCACCGTGCCCGCCGCACCGCCCTCGCGGCCGAAGCCGATGGTCAGGTCGGCGGATCGGCAGGTGCCGACCTCCGGGACCGCGAAAGCGGCTCCCCCGATGGTGAATGTCGCCGCCGCGACGACCGCGGCGGCTGCGATCACTCTCCTCATCACGATCTCCCCCGAGATTCGCGGGTGGGAGTTCCACCCGACCCAAGGACGTGTCGGGGGTCACAGGGGTTGCCCCGGTGAGGGCGCGGGCTCACCTGGTCGTGGCGCCCGACCCGAACGGGCGAACCGTCGTGCGCGAGGTGCGGTCGATGGCGCCGCTGCGCCTGGTGCCCCGCCCCGGGCCCCAGGAGGTGGCGCTGGTACACCTGGTCAGCGCGGTCACGGCGCCGTTGGGCGGTGACGACCTGGAATTGCGCGTCATCGTCGAGGCGGGGGCGTCGTTGGAGCTGCGCGGGGTGGCGGCGACGCTCGCGCTGCCCGGCAGGCACCCCGGCGGCAGCCGTGCGGTGGTCGACGTGCAGCTGGCAGACGGCGCGTCGTTGGCCTACCTGCCGGAACCGACCGTGGTCACCGCGCGTGCGTGCCACGAATCGGTGTTGCGCGCGCGGATGGGGGAAGGCGCTCGGCTGCGTGCGCGCGAGATCGTCGTGCTGGGGCGGACGAACGAGAAGTCCGGTTCGCTCACCACCACGCTCGACGTCCGCCGGGACGGGCCCGTGATGAGACAGACATCCCGACTCGGAACGCCCGAAGTGGACACCAGCCCGGCGGGCCTGGCGGGTCGCCGGGTGTTCGGCACCGAGCTGCTGTGCTGGGACGACGACCTCCCGGGAGCGGTTTCAGAGGACTGGTGGTCGCTCGTACCGCTGGCCCGCGGCGGCAGCCTGAGCACCGCCCTGGCCGACGACGCGGTGACCGTCGAACGCGCGCTCGACGAGGCTCGGGCCCGGCACCCCGGATCGAGCGGCTCTCTGACTCGATCTCGAACTCGATTCCGAGGTGACGGTCACACCCAAAGTCACGGATCGGGTGGCGGTCATCACCGTGCGGGCGGTTTCGCCTTCGGCGCCGAACCCGTACGGTCGCTGGATCGCTAGGTGCCACAAGTGCCTTGGCCAGGCCGAATTACGCTCCGGGAGGTCGGGATGTCGGAGACGACGAACATCGCGTTGCCGTCTATGCGCGTGTCCTACGAACAGGGCTCGCTCACGGAGAGCGACCTCGCGGCCACTTGGCACGAGCAGTTGCAGCTGTGGCTGGACCAGGCGACGGGCGCGGGCCTGCCGGAGCCGAACGCGATGGTCCTCGCGACCGCCGACACCCAGGGTCGGCCGTCCTCGCGGACCGTGCTGGCGAAGGGCCTGGACGAGCGCGGCCTGGTGTTCTTCACCAACTACACGTCGGCGAAGAGCCACGACCTGATGGCCACCCGGTACGCGTCGGCCACGTTCCCGTGGTTCGCGATGCAGCGGCAGGCCCACGTGCGCGGCACGGTCGAGAAGGTCGGCCCGGAGGAGACCGCGGCCTACTGGGCGAGCCGCCCGCGCGGCTCGCAGCTCGGCGCCTGGGCGTCGCCGCAGTCCCGCGCGGTCAGCGGGCGCTCCACTTTGGAGAGCGCGTTGAACAAGGTCGAACGGCAGTTCGCCGAAGCCGACCGGGTACCCGTGCCGCCCCACTGGGGTGGCTGGCGCATCCGGCCCGAAGAGGTCGAGTTCTGGCAGGGCCGCCGCGACCGCATGCACGACCGCCTCCGCTTCCGCCTCGGGCGCGACGGCTGGGAGGTCCAGCGCATCGCGCCGTAGTCCGGTGACGTGGAACGAGCCCCGAGGCGGATCAGCGCCTCGGGGCTCGTCCGTTCTCACGGCAACGCGCTACGAGTCGACGTCGGTGGCGAAGACGCGGTAGGACCAGTTGTGGTTGCCCACGTTGGTGACCTGGATGCGGTAGTGCAGCCCGTCCGGCTTCAACCTGGTCCACACCCTGGTCACCTCGAACTCGATCGTGCCGGGCAGGAACCCGCCGGGATCCACCGGGTCGGGGATGGCGGTGAAGTGGAGGCTGCGGTCGGAGGTGATCACCCCCGTCTCCCACTCGGCCGACTTGCCGGCGTCGAGAGAGCCGCCGAAGTTCACGATCTGGTAGTGCTTCACCGTCGTCGCCATGTGTTCTCCTCTGCTCCGAGACCTGTCCGCGGCGGGCCGGCCGCGCCGCCCTGTTCCGATCATGGAGAGGTCGGGTGCCGCTCGGTGAGGGTCGCGAGGGCGGACGGACGGGCAGTGCTCAGGGGACGCGACACCGCGCCGGGGACCGTTCCGGCCCGTGTCCCACATCTCGGTGAGGATTTCGTTAGTTGCCGTACGCTAACGACCGTGCGGAGAGTGCTGGGCAGGATCGCCATCGACACGCGGCCCCTGAAGGTCGTGGCGTTCCGGCGGCTGTGGCTCTCGACCGTCGTCACGGCAGTCGGCAGCCAGCTGACCGCGGTCGCCGTGCCGAAGCAGGTGTACGACCTCACCGGGTCGTCCGGCTGGGTGGGCGTGGCGGCCGGGGTGGCGCTGGTGCCGCTGCTGGTCTTCGGCCTGTACGGCGGCGCGATCGCGGACGTGGTGGACCGGCGCAAGCTGCTGGTCGTGACCAACACCGGTATCGCGGTGACGTCCGTGCTGCTGTGGGGGCAGGCCGCGCTGCACGTCGACTCGGTGTGGCTGGTGATCGCCCTGCTCGGCCTGCAACAGGTGTTCTTCGCCGTGAACGCGCCCGCGCGC
Source organism: Saccharothrix carnea (assembly GCF_003014735.1). Classification (GTDB taxonomy): domain Bacteria; phylum Actinomycetota; class Actinomycetes; order Mycobacteriales; family Pseudonocardiaceae; genus Actinosynnema; species Actinosynnema carneum. The sequence goes on from NZ_PYAX01000007.1 coordinate 97,152, forward strand.
ACCGCGTCGATCGCCCGGCTCGTACCCGCCGAACAGATCCCGGCCGCGACGGCGCTCGGCTCGACGGTGATGATGTTCGGCGGCGTGTTCGGGCCCATGCTGGCGGGTGCGCTGATGCCGGTCGTCGGCCTGTCGACGCTGTACCTGGTCGACTCCATCGCGCTGACGCTGACCATCTGGGCGGTCTGGAAGCTGCCGCCGCTGCCGCCGCTGAACGGGACGTCGCGGCGGGCCGGGCTGCGGGACGTGGTCGACGGGTTCCGGTACCTGGCCGTGCAGAAGATCCTGCTGGCGAGCTTCCTGCTGGACATCATCGCGATGGTGTTCGGCATGCCCCGGGCGCTGTTCCCGGAGATGGCGGAGCAGACGTTCGGCGACCCGCCCGGCGGTGGGTTGGCACTGGGCCTGCTGTTCGCCGCCATCCCGCTGGGCGCGATGCTGTGCGGCCTCACGTCCGGCTGGACGTCCCGGGTGACCCGGCACGGCACGGGCGTCGTGCTCGCGGTGGTGGCGTGGGGCGTGGCGATGGTCGGTTTCGGCCTGTCGCACGCCCTGTGGCTCGCCGTGGTGTTCCTGGCCATCGGCGGCGCGGCGGACATGATCAGCATGGTGTTCCGCAGCGCGATCCTCCAGTCGGCCGCGACGGACGAGATGCGCGGCCGGATGCAGGGCGTGTTCATCGTGGTGGTGGCCGGCGGTCCCCGCTTGGCGGACCTGCTCCACGGCACCACGGGCGCGATGATCGGCCCCGGCAACGCGACGGCGGTGGGTGGTGTGCTCGTCGTGGTCGGGACCGCGTTGGCGGTGCTGGCGATCCCGGCGATCCGGCGCTACCGCTTCACGCCCGCCGGCCCGGTGGGCGCGGTCGGCTGACGGTGTGCGGGAACATCCCTAGGGGATGTCCCTGACCTGCGGAAATACTGAGAACGTCCTCAGTTCCGGGTGGTTAGCGTCCCCCGGCATGAGAGCTGCCGTGCACACCAGGTTCGGTCCGCCGGACGTGGTCCGGGTCGTGGAGTCGGCGGTGCCCGTTCCGGGGAAGGGCGACGTGCTGATCAAGGTGCACGCGACGACGGTGACGTCGGCCGAGTGCGCGATGCGTCGCGGTGAGCCGCTGTGGGGACGGGTGATCATCGGCCTGCGCCGGCCGCGCCGGAGGCTGCGGACACTGGGGATGGAGGTCTCCGGCGTCGTCGCCGAGGTCGGTTCGGACGTGCGGCGGTTCGCGCCGGGCGACGAGGTCTACGGGTTCACCGGCTTCGGGGCGGGTGGGCACGCCGAGTACGTGCGGATGCCGGCGAGCGGGTCGTTGGCACCCAAGCCGGCCGGCCTGACGTTCGCCGAGGCGGCGGCCGCGGTGGACGGCGCGACGACGGCGCTGTTCTTCCTGCGCGACAAGCTCGGCGTGCGGGCGGGGCAGCGGGTGCTGGTCAACGGCGCGTCGGGCAGCATCGGCACGTACGCGGTGCAGTTGGCGAAGCTGTTCGGCGCGGAGGTCGTCGGTGTCTGCGGTCCGGGCAACGTCGAACTGGTGCAGTCCCTCGGGGCCGACGAGGTCGTCGACTACACGAAACGCGACTTCACGGCGGACGTGGACGCCTACGACGTCGTGTTCGACACGGTCGGCAAGAGCTCGTTCAGCCGGTGCCGGCGGGCGCTGCGGGCCGGCGGGAAGTACGCCCCGACCACCGGCCTGCACAACGTGCTGTGGGGTCTGTGGACGTCGTTGCGCGGCGGCCGGAAGGTCGTGTTCGGCATGTCGGTGCGCAAGAACGCCGGACTGCTGACCGTGAAGGAGATGCTGGAGGACGGCCGGCTGCGGATCGTCGTGGACCGGACCTACCCGTTGGACCGGATCGCCGAGGCCCACCGGTACGTCGACTCGGGCCACAAGCGGGGCAACGTGGTGATCACCGTGGCGGACTAGACCGCGGTTCGGGGCGCTTGCTCCGGGTCGCCGTGCCGGTCCTGCGCCGCGCGCAGCCGCAAGCGGTCGAGCAGCCTTATGGACGGGGTCGCGGTGATGCCGTGCAGGATGATCGAGCCGATCACGACCAGGCCGACCACCCGCCAGATGGCGTCCTGGTCGGCGAAGTCCCCGGCTTGGAGCGCGTAGGCGACGTAGAACAGCGAGCCGACGCCCCGCACCCCGAAGAACGAGATGACGGCCCGCTCACGAGGCCCCGTCTTGCCCCGCGCCAGCGCGACCAGGCCCGCGACCGGCCGCACCACGAGCAGGACGGCCAGCGCCACCAGCACCTCCCGCCACCCGGTGCCCGCCAGCAGGCCGGTGACCGCCGCGCCGCCGAGCAGGAAGATGATCAGCACGGTGAGCATCCGCTCGACCTGCTCGACGTACTGGTGCAGGACCCGGTGGTAGCCGTGGGAGCGCTCGCCCGCCCGGATCGTGCAGGCGCACACGAAGACCGCGATGAAGCCGTACCCCTCGGCCAGTTCGGTGAGGCCGTAGGCCAGGAAGGTGCAGGCGAGCGCGACGAAACCCTCGGCGTGCTCCGCCAGCCGGAAGTCCTCCGACGGCGCGGCGAAGAACAGCTTGCGCAACGCCCACCCGATGAGCAGGCCGACGAGCACCCCGCACGCCAACCGCCACAGCACGTCCACCAGGAGCCAGCGCGGCAACCAGGCGTCCGGCGCCGCGCCGACGACGCTGATCGCCACGGCGGCGTAGGTGAACGGGAACGCCAGCCCGTCGTTGAGGCCGGCCTCGGACGTCAGCGCGAACCGGGCCTCGTCCTCGCCTTCACCGGGCCGGTCGGGGTTCTCCGCGGGTTCGGCCACCTGCACCTCGCCGGCGAGCACCGGGTCGGTGGGCGCCAGGACCGCCGCGAGCAGCAGCGAGGAGGCCAGGCCCAGGCCGAGCGCTCCCCACCCGAGCAGGCCCACGGCCAGCATCGACACCGGCATCGTGATGCCGAGCAGCCGCCAGGTGCTCGACCAGCGGCGCAGCCCGATCGGCCGGTTGAGCGCGAGTCCCGCGCCCATCAGCGAGATGATCACGCACAGCTCGGTGAGGTGCAGGACGAGCGTGCCGTGCTCGGTCGGATCGGGGTCGGGCAGCCCCTCCACGACGGTGAACGCGACCGCGCCGGCGGCCAGGAAGATCATCGGCATCGAGATGGGCGCCCGACCGACGACCCGGGGCAGCACCGCGGCCAGGAGGGTCGCGACACCGACGCCGGCGTAGGCCACGGCGGTCGAACCCACCAGCGGGTCTCCTCTCGGTAGGCCCGCGGCCAGGCACGCGCTCGGCCGCTGGGGTACCGGGTGAGGTACCCCCGCGCGGTGGCGTCAACCCTCTGGAGAGGTCACCTCGGGGCGCGCTACTGAGCCCGCACGAACCGGGCCCATGATGCGGCGGGGAAGCTGAGCGTCGGCGCCGGGTTCTTGGAATCCCGCGCCGCCACCCGGGTCGACAGGCGCGCCACCTCCACGCAGTTCGCGCTGCTGGCACTCCGGGAACTCTTGCGCCACAGCACCTCGACGCAGTTGGCACTGCTGTTGCTGCGGGAACTCTTACGCCACAGGGTCATGTCTGCATCGTGTCACGCGAGGCCCTTCAAGTAATCCAGCGTCTCCTCCGGGGTGTACGCCAAACGCCGGAGCGCCGCCCAGGTCGCCTCGAACACCTCGATCTGGTCGTCCTCGTCGATGAACAGGCTGGCGACCTTGTTCTCCAACAGCACCAAACTCGGGTCGTCGTCGTACTTCAGGATCACGAACGGCCCGTTGAGGCCGCCGTGCAGCTCTGCGTCGGTCGGTACAACCCTCACCGTGATGTGGGGGCGTTCCCCCGCGTCGATGAGATGCCGGATCTGGCGTCGCTGAGCGGCTTGGTCGTGGAATGGGCGCTCCAGGACGCCCTGCTCGATGATCACGCTCAACTTGAGCGGCGTGTTGCGGCTGAGCAACCCTTGACGCGCCATCCTGCTCGCGACCAGGGCATCCACCTGAGGGTTGGTCAGGGTGTGCCCGGTCGCCTTGATGATCGACCGGGCATAATCCGGGGTCTGGAGCAGACCGGGGATCATCAGGGGTTCGTAATTGAGCAGCGCGCTGGCTTCATCTTCGAAGTCGGCCCACGCCTGCCAGTCCTCGGGAAGGTTTTGGTTGTTCATCCGCAACAAGCCGCGTTGCTCGGCGTGCCGGGCGAGGTCGAGGAGTTCGACGCGTTGTTTGCGCGCAACCTTGTAGCAGTCGAGCAGCTTCTCCAAGTCGTCCAGGTAGACGCCGATCTCGGAGGACTCGATGCGGCTGATCTTGCTCCCGGACATGCCCACGGCCTCGCCGACCGCTTCCATGCTCAGACCGGCGGCGGTGCGCAGTTTCCGGAGGACGTGTGCGAGACGGCGGGAGCGGGCGGATGTTCCAGCGCGGCGGGCCATGCGATCAAGTTAGGGCGGTTGCAATTTCCACCGCAAGGAGAGTCACTCGAAAGAGTTATTGCCCAAATTAACGCAAGCCTGCAAATCTTTCGGGCATGGAGCCGATCATCAAGGTGACTTCGCCGAAGCGCGAGTGGTTGTTGCGGTGCTACTCGGACAAGGAGGACGTGCTGAGCCTCGAAGTCCAGGACGGCGGGATCGACGTGTTCCTGCCCTCGGGCGTGGACGGCGTCCGGCTGGAGGCGGACCAGATCGCGGCGTTCCGGGAAGCGCTGGACGAGGCCATCGCGCAAGCCGAAGCCGATCTGCGGGCCGCCGCGCGCGACTGAAACATCAAGACTTGCCCAAGGTGCGCGGATCCGACTATCCGGGCGGTGTGTGATCCGGCACACTCAGTCGGCATGGCGGAAGCGACGAGCGCACCGGCGCAACCGGAACTGAAGCGGGCCATCGGCCCGAAGCTGCTGCTGTTCTTCGTGATCGGTGACATCCTCGGTGTCGGTATCTACGGTCTCTCGGGCAACGTCGCGGGCCTGATCGGCGGCGCGTTGTGGTTGCCCTTCCTGGTCGCGTTCGCGGTGGCGTTCATGACCGCGTTCAGCTACCTGGAGCTCGTCGGCAAGTACCCCAAAGCGGCGGGCGCGGCGCTCTACACCAACCGGGCGTTCAAGATCCAGTTCTTGACCTTCATGGTGGCGTTCGCGGTGATGAGCTCGGGCATCACGTCGGCGTCCTCCGCCGCGCTCACGTTCGGGCGCGGCTACCTCCAGTCGCTCATCAGGGAGTTCTTCTCCGACACGTTCACGGTGGCCGCGACGCTGGTCGCGATCCTGTTCATCGTCGGCATCGCCTTGATCAACTTCCGGGGCGTCTCGGAGTCGGTCAAGGCGAACGTCGTGCTGACCTGCATCGAGCTGTCCGGCCTGCTGATCATCATCGCGATCGGCGTCTACGCGGTGCTGGCCGGTGACGGCGACCCGAGCCGCCTCACCCAGATCGACCCGAAGCCCGGCCAGAGCCCGCTCGTGGCGGTGACGGCGGCCACCGCGCTGGCGTTCTTCGCGATGGTCGGGTTCGAGGACTCGGTGAACATGGCCGAGGAGACCCGCGAACCGACCCGCATCTTCCCGCGCGCCATGCTGTGGGGCATGATCGTCGCCGGTGTGATCTACGTGCTCGTGGCGATCACGTCCTCGCTGCTCATCCCGGCGAGCGAACTGGCCAAGGCCGGACCATCGGCGCTGCTCCGGGTCGTGCAGGTCGGCGCGCCCGGCTTCCCGCTGTGGCTCTTCTCGCTGATCGGCCTGTTCGCGGTCATCAACTCGGCGCTGATCAACATGCTGATGGCCAGCCGGCTGGTCTACGGCATGGCGAACGAGCGGATCATCCCGAGGGTGTTCGGCACCGTGCACCCGTTCCGCCGCACGCCGTGGATCTCGATCGTCTTCACGTCGGGCGTCGCGATCATCCTGGTGTCGACCGCGGACATCGCCAAGCTCGGCGGCACGACGGCGTTGCTGCTGCTGGTGGTGTTCACCATCGTCAACATCGCGGTGCTGGTGCTGCGCAAGGACAAGGTCGAGCACAAGCACTTCCGCGCGCCGACGTGGGTGCCGGTGCTGGGTGCGATCACGTGCGCGTACCTGGCGAGCCCGCTGTCGGGCCGCGCGTCGGCGGACTACAAGATCGCGCTGTACCTGCTCGCCGCCGGTGTGGTCCTCTGGCTCATCAACCGCGTGGTTCACGGCAAGGTGACGTTCGACCCGGGGAAGCTGTCCAAGTGACCCGCCGACCGTGGTGGGGATTCGCTTCCCCACCACGGTCCTCTGTGGACTAGTGGCCGAGTCCGGCCAACGTTTTCCGGAGCAGCCGGCGCTCCTCGTCGTCCTGGCGGACCCGGCGGCCGTGGATGCCGCCGCCCGGCATCGCGGCGTCACCCTCGGCCAACGCGTGCAGCGCGGGCAGCAACGGGGTGGCGTCGTCGCCCAGCTCGCGCAGCGACTCGACCAGCCACGGTCCGGTGCCCACCCAGGCCAACCGCTGCCGGACGGCGTCGACCAGGGGCTGGGCCTCGCCCGTGACGCGGCGGATGGCCAGCGCGGCGGCGTGCGTGTCGTGGCGGTCGGCCAGCAGTTCGCGCAGGCGTGGCACCAGGGACGCGGCCGGTGGTCCCACGAGACCGGCCAGCTCGGCGGCGTCCGCCACGTGCCGGGCGCTGTCCAGCGCGTCGGCGGCGGCGCGGAGCGGCGCGGTGGTGTCGCCCGTGCCCAGCAGCAGCCGGGCCGCCTCGATCCGGAGGCGGATGGTGGCCGGGTCGTCGGCCGCGGCGGTGGTGGCGAGGTCGCGCAGGGCCGGCAGCAGGTCGTCCAGCGGGAGTCCGTGGCGCAGGGCCGTCTGCGCGGCCGGCACGGGTGACGCGACGGCGGCTTCCGCGACGCAGGAGGCGACGTGGCCGACGTCACCGGTGATGGCGGTGAGGGCCTCGGCGCAGTCGAGGCGGTGGCGCCAGGACGCCGCCGGGTCGGCACGCACCCGGCTCAGCACGGGCACGGCCGCCGTCGCCGCCGGACCCATCGCGGCCAGCGCGCGGACCGCCCACCACTGGTCGTGCGGGACCAAGGCGACCAGGTCCGGCACGGCTTCGGCCGCGTCCGCGCCCCACCGGTGCAGGAGCCTGGTCAGGGTGTTCACCTCGTTGTGCCACCGCATCCGGCCGAGGAGGGCGTCGTAGTCCGACGCCCGCGCCCACTCCGGGGGCAGTGCCGCCAACCGTCGCCGCACCGCGTCCAGCAGCACGGGATCGCACGGCACGGCGGTGTCGATGAGCAGCGCGATCACGTCGGGCACCACGCAGCCCGCCTGGAGCGCCGCGGTGAACGGCGAGCGCCAGCGCGGGTCGCCGAGCGCGATCAACACCTCCAGGGCGAGCTCGAACAGCTGTTCCTCGGGCGAGTCGACGTCGGGCGCGGGCCCGGCGACGACAGCCGCCAGCGCGTCGGCGGCCAGGGGAGCCGCCGCGGGCACGTCACGCACCGCCGTGGCGGCGGACACCCGGACGCCCACGTCGGCGTGCTCGACCGCGGTGGCCAGCAGGGGAGCGCACGCCGCACGGGCCGAACGCGACCTCACGCACCGCGCGTAGGCCGCCTCGACGGCCCGGCGCGCGGCGTCCGCCGACCCGCGTTCGAACAGCGTCCGGCACAGCTCGACGAACGGCGCGTCGTCGATCCGCGCCACGACGTCCGCGAACGGGGACGCCGACCAGACCCAGTTCCGCAACGGCTCGCCGTCGAGCCAGCAGTCGACCACCGCGCCGGTCGCCGCACCCGACCACGGCAGCCCGGCGTCGGCGATCGCCCACAGCGCACCGGCCCGGACGGCGGCGGGACGAGCAGGCGCCAGCTCGCCCACCAGCCACTCGGCGCTCTCGGCCGGCGCGACCCGACCGGCCGCCGCCAGCAGGCCCGCCACCACGCGCGGCGACCGTTCACGAGAGCGCCGCGCCCGCACCGCGGGCAGCACCTCGGCCGCCGGCGTGAGGTTGCCCAGCAGGTAGGTCGAGACGTGCCGCAGCTCGACGTCCGGGTCGTCCAGCAGCGGCAGCAGCCGTGCGGTCTCCCGGGCCAACGCCGCGCGCACGTCCGCCAGCACCTCCGGCGAGGCGTCGCCGGTCTCGGCGATCGCGCCGAGCAGGTGCACCAGGCCGACGCGCCGGGGAGTGCCCGGGTCGGCGGCGAGCCGCGCCACGAACGGCACCGCCCACGGCGTTGCCGAGTACAGCGTGCCCTGGTGGTAGATGCTGCCGAACAGGTGCTCCAACGCCTCGCCGGCGACTTCGTCGTCCTCGCTGACCGCGTGGCGCAAGGTCTGCGGCACGTCCTCCGCCGAGCCGTACGCGTGGTCGAGCGACGCCCAGTCGACGTCGTCGATGCCGTCGAGAGCGGCGGCCGTCATTTCAGGTGCTCCTCCCGCGTGGTGGCGACAGCGTAGGTGCTCAGGCCGCTTCCACCCGGTACGGGTCGTGCTCGGCGAGCAGCTTCTCCAGCCGGGCCTGGTCGACCCGGCTCACCACGTAGGTCTCCTCCTGCCGGTCGCGGATGCACTTGGCCAGCGTGAACGCCGACGTGACGGTGAACAGCAGGCCGAGGGCGAGGAACGCGCGGACCCAGCCGTCGACCGGCAGGTAGGCGACACCGAGCCCGACGGCGGCGAGCGAGACGGCGAACGAGATCACCGCCTGCGCGTAGAAAGCGGTGGTGGTCGGCGAGTGCGGCTTGGCGGTGGAGGTCATGGCCGAAGCGTCCCCGGCCGGGGGCGCCGCTGTCATGAGTACCGCTACTCAATCCCGCCGCTGCTCGGCCACCTCCGCTACTCGACCACCGCCGCGCGGTCCTGGTGGCGGCGCAGCTCGGTGGCGTCGTGCGCGCTGAAGACGTCCACCTCGGCGCCGTGGTCGCGCACCAGCTCGCGCAACCGCTCCTGGTTGGCCACGCGCAGCTCCGGCAGCACCTGCATCCGCTTCTGCATGTACGTCAACGCGGGCGGGCAGTACCGCTTCGGCGTCATCTCGGCGTGGAAGAAGTACGAGTCGCCCGCGTGCAGCAGCCACCGGTCGCCGTCGCGCACCGCCACGCCCGTGTGCCCGTGCGTGTGGCCGAAGAGGGGGACGAGGAGGACGTCGGGGCTGACCTCGCGGACGCCGTCGAAGCCGAACCACGTCTCGCCGGTGGTCTCGTGCGGCACCCAGCGGGGGCCGTGCTCCCACTGCTCGTCCGGGTAGCGGATGCGGTCGTTGCGGGACTTGTGCGGGCCGGTGGCGGCGGCGAGTTCCTCGGCGGAGAGGTGGACGTCGGCGTGGGGGAAGTCGCGCAGACCGCCGCCGTGGTCGAGGTCCAGGTGGGTCAGCACGACGGTCCGCACGTCGGCGGCGGTGAAGCCGAGCGCTTCCACTTGGCGCAGCGCGGTTTCGCGTTCGTCCAGGGCCGGTCGGCTCATGAGCCGCCAGGAGCGTGCCAGTGTGTCGTCCGGGGTGCGGACGTCGTCGACGCCCATGCCGCTGTCGACGAGGGTCAGGCCGTCGTCGGTTTCGAGGAGCAGCACGTGGCAGACCAGTTCGGTCTTGCTGAAGTACGAGCCCTCGCCGGTCACCAGCTTCCCGCCGAGCGGGCGCATGGTGCCGCAGTTGAGGTGGTGCACCTTCATGGTCTCGGCCTTCCCAGGAAGGCGCCCAGGCGGGCGCCGACGGCGTGCAGGGGTTCGAGCGAACGGCGGGTGCGGGCGAGCAGGAGGGCGCCCTCGATGGCGGCCAGCACGACCGTCGCCAGGGCTTCGTCACCGGTGCGGGCGGCGATGAGGCCCTGCCACCGGGCGTAGACGTCCTCGCAGGCGACGCGGATCGGTTCGCTGTCCGACGCGGCGTCGAGCGCGACCGTGGCGACGGGGCACCCGCTGCGGAAGTCCGAAGCCAGCAGGTCGCGGCCGAGGAGCTCCAGTGCTCGGGCAAGCGCTTTCGAGGAGTCCGGTTCGGCGTCGAGGACGGCGGCGAGCGCGTCGCACAGCTCGTTGCCCGCCAACGTCACCGCCTCCGCCGCCAACTGCTCCTTGCCGCCCGGGAAGTGGAAGTAGAGCGAGCCCTTGGGCGCGCCGCCCTCGGCGAGCACCTGGTTCAGGCCCGTCGCGTGGTAGCCCTGCGCCCGGAACAGGTCGGCCGCCGTGCGCACCACGCGTTCTCGGGTGTCGGTCCGTCTTGGCATGGTTTTACTATAGAGACCGGTCTAGTAACTACGTCAAGGGGAGAGCCCCTCGGATACGCTCCTGACCCATGCTGGAGATCGCCCACGGCGCGGCGCGCGCCGTCATCGCACCCGAGGGTGCGGGACTGAAGTCCTACGAGGTCGGCGGCGTTCCGTACGTGGAGACGTACGACGGCGAACCGCCCATGGGTGCCGGCGCGGTGCTGGTGCCGTGGCCCAACCGCACGGCGGGCGGCAGATGGGTGCTCGACGGCGAGGAGCAGCGGCTAGAGATCGGCGAGCCCGCGCGGGGCAACGCCATCCACGGCCTGGTGCGCCGCGCGATCTGGGGCACCGTGGAGCACACCGGGTCGCTGATCTCGCTGGAGACGCCGGTGGCGGGCCTCGGCTGGCCGGTCGAGCTGCGCACCACCATCACCTACGCGCTCGACGAGAACGGCCTGACCGTCTCCCACGGCGTCACCAACGTGGGTGACAAGCGGACCCCGTTCGGGGTGGGCACGCACCCGTACCCGCGGGCCGGCGCGTCGTTGACCGACGAGACGTCGCTGTCGCTGGCGGCCACGACCGTGCTGCCGGTCGACCCGCGGACCATGATCCCGAACGGTCCGGCCGAGCCCGTGTCGGGCGACTACGACTTCCGGGTGGCGCGGCTGCTGGAGGGCGTCAAGCTGGACACCGCGTTCGGCGGGTGCGAGCCGGTGGACGGGCTGGTGCGGCACGTGCTGAAGGGGCCGGGCGGCGGCGTCGAGGTGTGGGCGGACCCGGACTTCAAGTGGGTGCAGGTCTACACGCCGGACAACTTCCCCGGCCGTGGCCGCGCGGTGGCGATCGAGCCGATGACGTGCCCGCCCGACGCGTTGAACAGCGGGATCGACCTGCTGTGGCTGGAGCCGGGCGAGTCGTGGGCCGGACGGTGGGGTTTGCGCCCGCTGTCGTAGACCGTTAGCGTCGCTAACTATGAACGTCGCTATCACGGGTGGGTACGTCGTCCCGGTCGTCGGAGAGCCGATCGAGGGCGGCACGGTCCTGATCCAGGACGGGAAGATCGCCGCGGTCGGCGCCGACGTCGAGGTGCCGGACGGCGTGCCGGTCGTGGACGCGGCGGGCGGCTGGGTGCTGCCCGGGTTCGTGGAGGCGCACGGCCACCTCGGCGTGCACGAGGAGGGCGAGGGCTGGGCCGGGCAGGACACCAACGAGATGACCGACCCCAACGGCGCCCGGCTGCGCGCGTTGGACGCGATCAACGCCGCCGACCAGGGCTTCGCCGACGCCCTGGCCGGCGGCGTCACGACCGCGGTGGTCAAGCCCGGGTCGGGCAACGTCATCGGCGGGCAGACCGTGGCGGTGAAGTGCTGGGGCCGCACGGCCGACGAGATGCTCGTGCGCAACCCCGTCAGCGTGAAGAGCGCGTTGGGCGAGAACCCGAAGCGGGTGTACGGGGAGCAGAAGAAGCTGCCGTCGACGCGGCAGGGCGTGGCGGCGGTGATCCGTGACGCGTTCACCAAGGCGCAGGACTACGCGGCCAGGCGTGACGCGGCCGAGGGTGGTGTGTTCGAGCGGGACACCACGTCCGAGGTGCTGGCGCGGGTGCTGTCGGGTGAGGTGCCGTGGTGCCAGCACTGCCACCGGGCGGACGACATCGCGACGGCGTTGCGGCTGGCGGAGGAGTTCGGCTACCGGCTCATCGTCAACCACGGGACCGAGGGTCACCTGATCGCGGACCTGCTGGCGGAGCGTGACATCCCGGTGATCATCGGCCCGCTGTTCACGTCCCGCTCGAAGGTCGAGGTCCGCAACCGCTCGCTGCGCAACCCCGGCATCCTGGCCCGTGCGGGCGTGCGGATCGCGATCACCACGGACCACCCGGTCGTCCCCATCCACTTCCTCGTGCACCAGGTGACGTTGGCCGTGAAGGAAGGCCTGGACCCCCGGGTCGGCCTGGAGTCGATCACCGTCAACCCGGCCCGCATCATGGGCCTGGACGACCGCGTGGGCTCCCTGGCCCCCGGCCTCGACGGCGATGTCGTGATCTGGTCGGGCGACCCGCTGGACGTGATGAGCCGCGCCCTGAAGGTCTTCGTGGAAGGCCGCGAGGTCTACCGCTACGCCGACGGCGAGGAAATCGTCACCAACCCCTTCTACCGCGAACCCCGACCCCCGCGGGTCAGCGGAGGGTGCGGCCGATGACCAGGCGTTGGATCTGGTTGGTGCCTTCGAAGATCTGCAGGACCTTGGCCTCACGCATGTAGCGCTCCGCCGGGAAGTCGCGGGTGTAGCCGGCGCCGCCCAGGACCTGCACGGCGTCCGTCGTCACCTTCATCGCGGCGTCGGTGCAGACCAGTTTGGCGATCGCGGCCTGGCGGGTGAACGGCAAACCGCGGTCGCGGCGGCGGGCGGCGTCGAGGTAGGTGGCGCGGGCGGAGTCCACGGCGGCGGCCATGTCGGCCAGCAGGAACTCCAGGCCCTGGAAGTCGATGATCGCGCGGCCGAACTGGGTGCGCTGCTTGGCGTACGCCACGGCCTCGTCCAGCGCCGCCTGCGCCAACCCCACACCGCACGCGGCGATCCCCAGGCGGCCCGAGTCCAAAGCGGACAGTGCGATCTTCAGGCCGTCACCCTCGGCGCCGATCAGGCGGTCGGCGTCCACCCGCACGTCGGAGAACGACAGCTGCGCGGTGATCGAGCCGGTCAGGCCCATCTTGCGCTCCGGCTTGGCGGCGACCAGACCGTCGACGTGGCCGGGCGCGAAGAAGCAGCTCACACCCTTGCCACCGGCGTCCGACGTGCGCGCCATCAACGTGTAGAAGTCCGCCACCCCGGCATGCGTGATCCACGCCTTCGTGCCGTTCACGGTGTAGTGGTCGCCATCGCGCACGGCACGCGTGGACAACGCACCGGCGTCCGAGCCCGCGTGCGACTCCGACAACGCGTACCCGCCGAGCAGGTCACCGCCGACGACGTCCGGCAGCCACCGCGACTTCTGCTCCTCGGTCCCGAACGTCGCCAGCGCGTAGCTGGACATGACGTGCACCGACAGCCCGACCGCGACCGACATCCACGCCGACGCGACTTCCTCCAACGCCTGCAGGTACACCTCGTACGGCTGCTCGCCGCCGCCGAACCGCTCCGGGTACGGCAGCCCCAGCAACCCGGTCTTGCCGAGCAGCCGGAACGCCTCGCGCGGGAACCGGGAGTGCTCCTCGGCCTCGGCGGCGTGCGGCGCGAGTTCGTCGCGCGCGATCTCGCGGACCAGGGCGAGCAGGTCCTCGGCCTCGGTGGTGGGCAGCAGGCGCTCGGCGGGCATCGTCGACCTCCGGATCGCGGGGTACTGTCAACAGTACTGTAGGACGTACTCCAGTACTGGATCCAGGCACTGTGACAGAGTTGCCGCCTATGACCTCGATCGTGCGCAGACCGCTGACGCCCAGGCAGGTGGAGCTGCTGGGCCGGCTCGAGGCGCTCGTGCTCGCCGAGGGGTTCGCGCACTTCACGCTGGACGACCTCGCCGCCCGCCTGCACTGCTCCAAATCCACCCTGTACGCGCTGGCCGCGAGCAAGGAACAGCTGGCGGTGCGGGTCGTCGGCCGGTACTTCAAGGGTGCGGCCGAGCGGATCGAGCAGCGCATCGCCGACATCGACGACGTGCGCGCCCGCGTCGGCACCTACCTGGCGGGCGCGGCCGACGAGCTGCGCCGCGCGTCGGCCCAGTTCATCACCGACGTGTCCGCGTTCGCACCCACGCGCAGCACCTACGAGCGCAACGCCCGCGCCGCCGCCGAGCGCATCCGCGCGTTCATCCAGGAGGGTGTCCGCGACGGGGTGTTCCGGGACGTGCATGCGACGCTGATCGCCGAGATGGCCGGTCTGCTCATCGAGGGCATCCAGACCGGTGTGCTGCCCCGGCGCGCGGGCGTGTCGGACGCCGAGGCGTTCACCGCGCTGGGCGAACTGCTGCTGGACGGGTTGCGGAGAGAACGGAGCCAGTCGTGATCGTCGTTGCAGGTGAGGCGCTGGTCGACCTGGTGCCCACGTCCGAGGGCGACCTGTCGCCGCGGCTGGGCGGCGGCCCGTACAACGTGGCGGTGGCCGCCGGACGGCTCGAAGCACCGGTCGGCTTCCTGTCCCGGGTGTCCTCCGACCTGTTCGGCGACCGGCTGCTGGAGCGCCTGCACGCCTCGAACGTGCGCACCGACCTGGTCCAGCGCGGCGACCAGCCCACGACGCTGGCCGTGGTCGGGCTGGCCGACGACGGCTCGGCGCGCTACTCGTTCTACGTCGAGGGCACGGCCGATCGCCAGGTGACCGACCCGGGCCCGCTGCCCGCCGGGACGAAGGCCGTCTCGTTCGGCACGCTGTCGCTGGTGCTGGAGCCGGGCGCGAGCACGTACGAGCGGGTGCTGTGGCGCGAGGCCGAGCGCGGCGCGCTCACCGTGCTCGACCCGAACATCCGTGCGGGCCTCATCCACGACCCGATGGCCTACCGCGACCGGTACGACTCGTGGCTGCCGCACGTGGGCCTGCTGAAGGTGTCCGTCGAGGACGCGCGGTGGCTGGCCGACCTGCCGGCCGACGCGTCCGAGGACGACGTGCTGGAGGTCGTGCGCGACTGGCAGGGCGCCGGACCGGCCGCCGTCGTGCTCACCCGCGGCGGCGACGGGCTGGCCGTGCTGACCGCCGCCGGCGACGTGATCCGCGTCCCACCCACGCCCGTGGACGTGGTCGACACGATCGGCGCGGGCGACACCGTGCAGGGCGCGCTGCTGGCCTGGCTGCACGACCACGACGCGCTGTCCGTCGAGGCTGTCCGGGGTCTGGACGCCGGGAAGTGGGGCGAGGCGCTGGCCTACGCGGGCGCCGCGGCGGCCATCACGTGCTCCCGGGCGGGCGCCGAGCCGCCCTTCAAACGAGAGCTGGAGATGACCTAGCTCTCACCCCTCGTGAGGTGGATAAACAGCCCATAAGGGCTACGGTGGTGGATGCACGCTAGCCACCCATGCATCCGGATGTGATGCCGGTCCCACCTCACAGAATCGGTTCACACCGCGGCTGTGTTGAGGGTCGTCCTCTGACTAGCGTGGGAGAACTGACAGGACCCCAACGGGGTGGTGCTGCGGTGCGGGGCGATCCCACGCCCGCGCGCGTGCGTGCGAGACCCGCATGAGCCACCCCGCCCTAGCGTGAGAGGGACTCTGCATGCCCGACGCGACGACTGCGCCGAACGACACCCGTACCGTCGCGCTGCGCCATCCGGGCGGAGAGCACGAGATGAAGGTAGTACCGGCCACCGAGGGTGCGCCCGGTATCGATCTCGGCAAGCTGCTGGCCACCACCGGCTTGGTCACCCTGGACAGCGGGTTCGTCAACACCGCGTCCTGCTCCTCCGAGATCACCTACATCGACGGTGACGCGGGCATCCTGCGCTACCGCGGCTACCCGATCGAGCAGCTCGCCGAGAAGTCGAACTTCCTCGAGGTCAGCTACCTGCTGATCTACGGCGAGCTGCCGACCCAGGCCCAGCTGGAGGAGTTCTCCTCCAAGATCAACCGGCACACGCTGCTGCACGAGGACCTGAAACGGTTCTTCGACGGCTTCCCGCGTGACGCCCACCCCATGCCCGTGCTGTCCTCGGCGGTGTCCGCGCTGTCGACGTTCTACCAGGACAGCCTCAGCCCGTTCGACGCCAACCAGGTCGAGATCTCCACCATCCGCCTGCTGGCCAAGGTCCCCACCATCGCGGCGTACGCCTACAAGAAGTCCGTGGGCCAGCCGTTCCTGTACCCGGACAACTCCCTGGGTCTGGTGGACAACTTCCTGCGCATGACGTTCGGCTTCCCGGCCGAGCCCTACGACGTCGACCCCGACCTGGTGCGGGCGCTCGACCTGCTCTTCGTGCTGCACGCCGACCACGAGCAGAACTGCTCCACGTCGACCGTGCGCCTGGTCGGCTCGTCGGAGGCGAACCTGTTCGCGTCCATCTCGGCCGGCATCAACGCGCTGTTCGGCCCGCTGCACGGCGGCGCGAACTCCGCCGTGCTGGAGATGCTGGAGAAGATCCGGCGCGAGGGCGGTGACGTCAACGCGTTCGTGAAGAAGGTCAAGAACAAGGAGGACGGCGTCCGCCTGATGGGCTTCGGCCACCGGGTCTACAAGAACTACGACCCGCGTGCCGCGATCATCAAGAAGACGGCCGACGAGATCCTCGGCAAGCTCGGCGCGTCCGACGAGCTGCTCGACATCGCCAAGGCGCTGGAGGAGACCGCGCTCGCCGACGACTACTTCGTCGAGCGCAAGCTCTACCCCAACGTCGACTTCTACACCGGCCTGATCTACCGCGCGATGGGCTTCCCGACGAAGTTCTTCACCGTGCTGTTCGCCCTGGGCCGGCTGCCCGGCTGGATCGCGCACTGGCGCGAGATGATCTCCGACCCGGCCACCAAGATCGGCCGTCCGCGGCAGGTCTACGTCGGCTCGCCGGAGCGCTCGTTCGTGCCGCTCGACCAGCGCTGACCACTTCTCGACGAAGGCCCGCCCCGGTGTCGCCGGTGCGGGCCTTTCCGTTGAGGTCTCTCGTCGTGCGCGGTGCCGGTGGCGCTCCTAGGGTCGGTTCGTGGACTCCTCGACCGTGGTGTGGTTCCGGCGCGACCTGCGCACTCACGACCACCCCGCGATCCTCGCCGCGGGTGAACGGGCGTCACGGGCGTTGGCGCTGTTCGTGCTCGACCCCGTGCTGCTGAAGGCGTCGGGCCGGCCCAGGGTCGGGTTCCTGCACCGGTGCCTGCGGTCGTTGGACGACGAGCTGGACGGGCGGCTCGTCGTGGTCGAGGGCGATCCGGTGGACGTCGTGCCGCGGGTGGCGGCGGAGGTCGGGGCGTCGTCCGTGCACGTCTCCGCGGACGCCGGGCCGTACGGGCGCGGGCGGGACGCGGCGGTGGCGGAGCGGGTCGAGCTGGTGCGCGCGGGGTCGCCCTACGCGGTCACGCCGGGGCGGGTCACGAAGGCAGACGGCACGCCGTACCGGGTGTTCACGCCGTTCTACAAGGCCTGGCTGGACCACGGGTGGCGCCCGCCCGCCGAGACCGGCGCGTCGTCGGTGGACTGGATCCGGTCGGACCTCGGGCGGGAACTACCGGCGGGGGAGGGGCTCCCGGACGTCAGGGCGCTGTGGGAGGCGTTCCGCGACGAGAAGCTGCCCGACTACGCCACCCGCCGCGACCGGCCGGACCTGGACGGCACCAGCCGGTTCTCCGCGTTCCTGAAGTGGGGCGTGGTGCACCCGAGGACGCTGCTCGCCGACCTCGGGCGCGGCGCGGGCGCGGCGGCGTTCCGCACCGAGCTCGCGTGGCGCGACTTCTACGCCGACGTCCTGTGGCACCGACCGGACTCCGCGCGCCGCAACTACAACCGCGCGTTCGACCGGATGCCGCTGGACGACGACCGGGAGCGGTTCGAGGCGTGGTGCGCGGGTCGGACCGGCTACCCGTTCGTGGACGCCGGGATGCGGCAACTGCGGGCCGAGGGCTGGATGCACAACCGCGTCCGGATGGTCGTGGCGAGCTTCCTGGTCAAGGACCTGCACCTGCCGTGGTGGTGGGGCGCCCGGCACTTCATGCGCCACCTGGTCGACGGCGACCTCGCGTCCAACCAGCACGGCTGGCAGTGGGCGGCGGGCACCGGCACCGACGCGGCGCCGTACTTCCGGGTCTTCAACCCCGTGGCGCAGGGCGAGAAGTTCGACCCGGACGGCGACTACGTGCGCCGGTACGTGCCCGAGCTGCGCGACGTGCCGGGCAAGGCCGTGCACCAGCCGCGCGACCCGATCGTGGACCACGCGCACGAGCGCCGTGAAGCACTCGCGCGCTACGCCGTGGTGAAGGGTTAGCGCAGCACTTCACGCAGCCGCACGCGGGCACCCGTGCGCAGGACCGCGTTCGAGTACACCTTGCCGCCCAGCCAGGTGATCGCCGCGACCGCGAGCAGCGCGAGCACGATCGCCAGCAGCACCTGCCACGGCGGCGCGACGCCCATCGCCATCCGGCCCGGCATCAGGATCGGCGCGAACGGCGGCAGCAGCGACAGCACCGTCACCGTCGTCCCGGTCGGGTCGCTGATCATCAGGTTGATGCCGAGCACGAACGCGACCACGATCGACATGCTGATCGGCGTCAGCACCGACTGCAGCTCTTCCTGGCGCGACACCAACGACGCCGCCGCGGCGAACACCGTGGCGTACAAGAAGAACCCGAGCAGGTACCACAACACCCCGGTGGCCAGCGCGCCACCGGCCACGCCCGCCACGTCGACCACGCCGGACAGCGACGACAGCACCAACCCGATACCGCCGATCACGACCAGTTGCAGCAGGCCCACGGCGCCCAGCCCGACGACCTTGCCCAACAGCAGCTGCCACGGCCGCAGCGTCGCCAGCAGGATCTCCACCACCCGGCTGGACTTCTCCTCCACCACGCCCTGCGCCACCATCGTCCCGTAGACCAGCAGCGAGTAGTACAGCAGCGCGGCGATCACCAGGCCGATCACCAGCCGCTGGCCGCGCTGCTCGTCGCGCGGCTCCAGCGCCACCACGTCGACGCTCGCGCGTTCGAGGTTGCGCGCCACCTCGGCCGGGTCCACGCCCGCCTCGGCGAAGTGCGCGTCCAGCACCTGCTGCTTGACCAGCAGGTCGATGGAGTTGCGCAGCTCCTCGCCCAGCGAGTCCTTCACCACCACGCGCAGGTCGTCCGACGCACCGGTGATCGACGCGTCCACGTCGCCGGACCGCACCTGCTCCTCGGCCGCCGCCGGATCGGACACGTCGACCGTCTCCACCTCGCGGCCGAACGAGCGGGCGGTCTGCTCCAACGGCTCGGCGAGCACGGTGGCCTGCCCGCTCAACGCGACCCGGTCGCGCTCGGCGTCGTCGAACAGCACGCTCTGCAGCAGCAGGTAGCCCGCCATCACGGCGACGATCACCAGCGTGCCCCAGACGAACGACTTCGTGCGCACCTTGCCCAGGAACTCCCGGCGCGAGACCAGGAACACCGCCCGACCGGGGGTGAGGCTGCTCATGCCGCGGACTCCTCGGTCACCACGCTGCGGAACAACTCGGTCAGCGACGGCCGCTGCCGGGAGAACTCGTGCACCGGGCCCGTGGCCAGGGCGGCGCGCAGCACGGCCTGGTCGTCCACGTCCGACGTGACCTCCAGGACCGTGCGGCCGGAGGACGTGTGCGCCGAACGCACGCCCGGCAGGTGGTCGGCCCAGCCCGCCGGTGCCAGCGGCGCGTCCACGACCAGCTTCGACTCACCGCCGGCGCGCAGCTCGTCCACCGAGCCGGCCGCCACGAGCGTGCCGCTGCGCACGATGCCGACCCGGTCGCACAACCGCTCCACCAGGTCGAGCTGGTGGCTGGAGAACACCACCGGCACGCCGCTCGCCGCCTTCTCCCGCAGCACGGTGCTCATCACGTCCACCGCCACCGGGTCCAGGCCGGAGAACGGCTCGTCCAGCACCAGCACGTCCGGCTCGTGCACCAGCGCCGCGGCCAGCTGCACGCGTTGCTGGTTGCCGAGGCTGAGCTTCTGCACCTCGTCGTGCCTGCGGTCGCGCAGGCCGAGCCGGGCGATCCAGTCCTCCGCCGAGCGGTGCGCCGCGTTCGTCGACAGGCCGTGCAGCTCGGCCAGGTAGACGAGCTGGTCGAGCACCTTCATCTTCGGGTAGAGGCCGCGTTCCTCGGGCATGTAGCCGATGCGGCGCCGGGCCTCGAACGTGATCGGCTCGCCGTTCCACCGCACCTCGCCCGAGTCGGCGGTCAGCACGCCCAGCGCGATGCGCATCGTGGTGGTCTTGCCCGCGCCGTTGCTGCCGACGAACCCGAACAGCTCGCCCGCCCGCACGTCGAAGGTCATCCCGTCGAGCGCGACGACCTCCCCGTAGCGCTTGGAGACCCGGTCGATCTCCAGCACTCCCTGTGCCACGTGCTCTCCTCCTGTCGCGACCGGTCGTGCCCCGACGTGCCCGTGCCTAGCCGTAGACCTGGGTGGACAACGGCTTGAACGGCGTGCGGCTGAACACGGCCTCCACCGGCAGGCCGAACACGTCGCAGATCCGCAGCGCCAGGTCGAGGCTCGGGTAGTGGTCGCCCCGCTCCAGCGCGCCGATCGTCTGGGGGTTGACCTCCACCGCCTCGGCCAACTCCGCCCTGGTCATCCCCCGCTCGACCCGCAGCACCCCGATCCGGTTGTGGATGGGCCGGCCGAGGCCCCGGCGCACCGGACTCATGCTACGAAGTGTTGCGAAAACCCAACAGAACGGCAAGTAAACAATTCACAGAATAGGCCGAACGGCGGTATCCGCCGGACGCGGGTCCAGGAAATCACGTTTCGGTGAAACGATACGTCGCCGGGAACCGAATCGAGGGTCGACGGGTCGAATTGCGCAGTAGGGCCGCAAGCCCCGTTGCCGTGAGGGGTGAACATGGAGCCGGACCAGTGGCTCGCGCAGTACGGAGAGAAGATCGAGCAGGCCAAGCGGAACGCCGCCCAGGCCGAGTCCCAGCTCGGTGGTGTCGGCGGTAGCGCGACGTCACCGGACGGCTTGATCACGGTCACGGTCAACGCCTCGGGCGCGTTGACCGACCTGATCCTGCGCCCGCAGCTGCGCGGCGAGGACCCCGAGCGGATCTCCGGCGCCATCATGACCGCGGTCGCCCAGGCGCAGCGCGCCGCGGCGGGCCGGGTCGTCGAGATCATGACCGAGTTCGTCGGGGACAGCCCCGCGCTGGAGTTCGTGAAGGCGAAGATGCCCAACGGCTATTCGGGTGACGGCACGGACGCCGTGGAACCGGAGCCGGAGGTCCAGCGTCGAGACACCAGGCCCGATGACGACTACTTCACCAACCCACCCGATGTCATGGCCTGAGCAGGGGGTAGATGACCATGTTCGACTCGTTCAACGTGAGCCCGGAGGAGATCCGGGCGCACGCGGGCACGGTCGACCAGCTGACGCAGCGGATGCTCTCGGCCACCAAGACCGCTGACCCGTCGCTGTCGACCGAAGCCTTCGGCGTGTTCGGTTCGTTCCTGGCGCAGTTCCTGCTCAAGACGGCGGGTTCGTCCCAGGACATCCTCGGCCAGGCCACGGAGACCATCGCCGACATGTACCAGGGCCTCAAGGAGGTCGCCGACCTCTACGAGAACGTCGACCTCGACAACGCGTTCGGCTTCAGCGGAAGGGCACGGGGATGAACGCGCAAGCCACCACTCAGGGCCGCGACCCCTCGCACTTGATCAGCGACGTGCAGGGCACCGTCGCGGCGGTCGAGCGCGGCGACTGGGTCCAGGCCGGTCTGGGCATGGCCAACACCGCCATGGGCATCGTCGGCCTGGCCGCCAACCCGCTGTCGGGCTTCCTGTCCGCCGGGTTCAGCTGGGCCATCCAGCACGTCGACTTCCTGCGCCAGCCGTTCGACGCGCTGCTGGGCGACCCGCAGGCGATCCAGAAGATGTCCGACAGCTGGGCGTCCGCGGCCAAGCAGATCGAGGGCATCGTCGCCGACTACCGGCGCACGTCGGTGGAGGAGACGCGGGGCTGGCGCGGCCGTTCCGCGGACGGGTACCGCGCGGCGAGCAAGAAGCACGCGGCCGGGCTGGAGACGCTGTCCAAGGCCACGCAGGGCATCTCGCGCGCGGCCAAGGGCGCGGGCGAGCTGGTGGCGACCGTGCGCAAGACCATCATGGACCTGATCAGCCAGGCCGTGTCCGAGATGGTCATGAAGATCATCCAGTGGCTGGCGGCATCGTTCCTGACCTTCGGCGCGGCCATCGGCGCGGCGATCGCGGACATCGTGCAGATGGCGTGCAACTACGCCAAGAAGCTCGCCGACTTCCTGCAGAAGCTCGCCAACTCGCTCAAGAAGCTGATCGACCTGATCAAGTCGGTCGCGCAGATCGCCCAGACCGCCAAGCAGATCCTGCAGGCGATCACCGCGATGACGTCGTCCAACCGGGGTTCCGGTGGCGGTGGCGGCTCGGGGCCGAGGCTGTCGCGTGGCGGGCTCGGGCTCGACGAGCGGCAGCTCGACCAGATGGACCGGGGCGCGAACCAGCGGTACACCAACGACCCCGGCGGTTCGACCATCCCCTCGGGCGGTCCCAGCCCGATCGGTCCCGTGGTGAGCCGTCCGCCGTCGTTGGGCGGCGACGGTTCCGGGCCGGGCACGGGTGCGCCGGAGCCGGGCCGCGCCTACCCGGGTGGTCCGAGCGGTCCGGTGGTGAGCCGTCCGCCCACGGTCGGTGGCGGTTCGGGTGGTTCGGGCGGTCGGGGCGGTTCCGGTGGTTCGGGCGGCTCCGGCGGCGGGCACTGGGAGCCGGGCCGGTGGGTGCCGGACGGTTCGAACACCGGGCGGGTCGCGCCGCTGCCTTCGTTGGGCGGCACGACGTACGCGACCGGTAGTGGCGCGCCTTCGGTGCCGACCATGCCGACCGTGCCCCCGGTCCGGCCGTTGGCGGCCGACCTGCCGGGCGGCGTGCCCTCGGGCGGCGGTGCCGGTGGTGGCGTCGGTGGCGGTGGCGGTGGCGGCTTCGCCGGTGGTGGCGGTGGCGGCTTCGCGGGCGGTTCCGGCGGTGGTGGTGCCGGTGGTGGTGCCACCCTCCAGGCCGGTGGCTCGTCCGGCGTGCTCGGCGCGCAGGGCGTGCCGGCCGGTGGTGCCCCTGGTGCCGGTGCGGCCGGTGCGGGCGGTGGACGTCCGGGTGCCGGTGGCGGCATGGGCATGATGGGCGCGCCGATGATGGGCGCACCCGGCCAGGGCGGGGACGGCAAGGACCACCAGCGCAAGGTGCGGCTGGAGGGCGAGGCCCTGATCGAGGAGCCGCCGAAGGCCGCGAAGCCGATCATCGGCGAGTGACCTGACAGACGCCGAAGGGGACCTCCGCGGAGGTCCCCTTTCGCGTGCCCGCGCCCGTTCCGAACGTTCAACTCGGGGTACCTGAACGCAGGACACGCGCGGCGTGAAGGTACGACTCTCGCGGCGTGAAGGTACGACTCTCGCGTGTGTCCTACGTTCGGAACGCGTGTGTCCTACGTTCGGGACGGGTGAGTTGAACGTTCAGGACGTTCAGGTGGTGGTCTGGGCGGCCAGTTCGGTGGCGACCTCGGCGGTGACGGCCGGTTCGGCGGCGGCGCGGTCGGCCGGGACCAGGCCGGTGCGGGTGCGGCGGTCGAGGACGTCGTCGGCGGTCAGGGCGCCCTCGTGGCGGACGGCCCAGGCGACCTCGCCGATCCGGGCGACGGCGGCGGCTTCCGCGCCGTAACGCGAGGTCAGCTCCGGTGGGCCGGTGAGCGGGCCCGCGCCGACCAGCGGGAGGCTCGCGGTGCGGGAGCGGGCGGTGGTGAGGCCCGTCGCGTCCACGGCGTCGGCGGCCATCCGGCGGTACGTGGTCAGCTTGCCGCCCACGACCGTGGTCACGCCGTCCGCGGTGAGCACGGCGTGCCGGCGGGACAGGTCGGCGCTGGGACCGGCGCCGGTGTCGAGCAGGGGCCGCAGGCCGGCGAACGAGCCCAGGACGTCGGCGGTGGTGAGATCGCGTTCGAGGACCGAGGAGGCGACGGTCAGCAGGAAGTCCACCTCGGACGGTGGCACGGTGGGCACGTCCGGGATCGGGCCGTCCACCGGCTCGTCGGTCAGTCCGATGTAGACGCGGCCGTCGCGTTGGGGCAGGACCAGGGCGTAACGGTTGCGGGCGCCCGGGATCGGCACCGTGAGCGCCGTGTTCGACAGGCCGACCGTCGACGCGGCGAGGACCAGGTGCGAGCCGCGGGACGGGCGGAGCTTCACGTCCGGCACCAGGTCGCCCGCCCACACACCGGCGGCGTTCACCACCGCGCGCGCCTTGACGTGCAGGGACGCGCCGGTGAGCGTGTCGACCACCTGCGCGCCGCCGCCGGAGAGCGAAGTGGCACGGGCGCGGGTGATGATCCGGGCGCCGAGACCGGCGGCGGTCCGGGCCAGCGCCACGACCAGGCGGGCGTCGTCGACCAACTGGCCGTCGAAGCTCAGCAGCCCGCCACGCAGGTCCGCCCGTCGCAGACCGGGAGCCAGGGCCAGCGCCTCGACGGCGGGCACCCGTCGCGGACCCGGCAGCACGCGCGACGGCGTGCGGGCCAGCCGCCGCAACGCGTCACCCGCGCGCAGGCCGGTCATCACGACCGGGTCGTGCGCCCTGCCGTGCAACGGCACCAGCTGCGGCAGCGCCCGCACCAGGTGGGGCGCGGTGCGGGTCATCAGGATGCCCCGCTCCACCGCGCTCTCGTACGCCAGCCCGACCTCGCCCTGCGCCAGGTACCGCAGGCCGCCGTGGACGAGCTTGCTCGACCACCGCGACGTGCCGAACGCCAGGTCGTGCGCCTCCACCAGGCACACCGACAGGCCGCGCGAGGCGGCGTCGAGGGCGACACCGGCACCCGTGACGCCACCGCCGACCACCAGCAGGTCCACCGGTGACGACGTCAGGTGGTCGAGGTCGGCGCGGCGGCGCGCGGCGTTCAGCGACGTGTTCACGACAGCGCCCCGTCCAGGTAGGCGGCGAGCTCGGCCAGCAGCTCCTCGAAGTCCAGGTCCGTGGTCGCGGGCCGGATCGACAGCACCAGCGACTGCGTCGTCAGCAGCACCAGGCGGGCCTGGGCGGCGGCGGAGCCGGGCCGGATCGAGCCGTCCGCGTGGCCCTGCTCGACCTGCGCGACCAGGAACGCCTCGACCAGCTTCTGCGTGCTGCCCAGCCGGCGCACCAGGTAGGGCAGCATCAGCTCGGCGTCCAGGTCGAGCACGCGGCGCAGCAGCGGGTCGGCGGCCAGCAGCCGGATGCCCGCGATGGCCTGCGCCACGAGCCGCTGCCTGGCGTTGTCGCCGGTCACCTCGATCCGCTGGAGCAGCGCGGTGAACTCCCTGGTCATCAACGCCCGGACCAGCGTGCCCACGTCGGGGAACCGGCGGTAGAGCGTCATCCGGCTCACGCCGGCGCGTTTGGCGATGTCCGTCAGCGTGGTTCGGCGGACCCCGACCTCGACCACGCAGTCGCGGGCCGCGTCGAGGAGCGCGTCATCACTGTGACGTTGAGACGTCATGTGTCACACTGTAGCGGTGACCGAGCGCATCGACCACACCCTCCGGGGCAGTTGGGCACCCACCACCGGCTCGCTCCCGCCGCACGCGCTGAAGTGGCTGCGCGAACGGACCGGGCTGGGTGACGTCCGCACCCCGGCGCGCACGCCGGACGTCCCCGGGTCGGCGTTGAGCGACGCCGCACGGGCCGCGTTGGACGCCGTCGTCGGCCCCGGCTACGTCCGGGTGGACCGCGACTCGCGGCTGGGACGCGCGGGTGGACTGTCCTATGTGGACCTCCTGCGGCAGCGCGGCGACGGCGAGCTCGCCGTGCCGGACGCGGTGGTGCTGCCCGCGTCACCCGAGCAGGTCGTCGAGGTGCTGAAGGCGTGCGCCGAGCACGACGTGGCCGTGGTGCCGTTCGGCGGCGGCACGTCGGTCGTCGGCGGCGTGAACGCGTGGCGCGGCGACAAGGCGGCGGTGATCGCGCTGGACCTGAACCGGCTGGACAAGCTGGTCGAGGTCGACCCGGTGTCCCGCCTCGCCGTGCTCCAAGCCGGTCTGCCCGCACCGCGGGCGGAACGGCTGCTCGCCGCGCACGGCCTGACCATCGGGCACGTGCCGCAGTCCTACGAGCGCGCCACCATCGGCGGGTTCGCCGCGACCAGGTCGGCCGGTCAGGCGTCCTCCGGCTACGGCCGGTTCGAGGACATGGTCGAGGGCGTGCGGCTGGCCACGCCGGTGGGCGAGTGGCGGCTGGGCAGCGCGCCCGCGTCCGCCGCCGGGCCGGACCTCAAGCAGCTCGTCGTCGGCAGCGAAGGCGTGTTCGGCGTCATCACGGAGGTCGTGCTGCGCGTGCGGCCCCGGCCGGAGGTCGAGCGGTACGAGGGTTTCGTGGTGGACGGCTGGGAACGCGGGTCGGACGTCGTGCGGCGCCTGGCGCAACGGCGGGTGCTGGCCGACGTGACCCGACTGTCCGATGTGGACGAGACCGAGGTGTCGCTGGCCCTGTCCGGCGGCTGGAAGGTCAACGCGCTCAAAGCGTACCTGCGCGCACGGGGTGTGCGGCAGCCGTGCCTGCTCGTCCTCGGCTGGCACGGCGCGTCCGACCGGGAGGTCGAGCGCAGGCGCGCGGACACGTTGCGCGGGCTGAAGCTGGTGTCCTTGGGCAAGGCGCTCGGCGAGAAGTGGCGGCACGGCCGGTTCAACGGACCGCGTCAGCGGGACGCGTTGATGGAGGTCGGCGTGTGCGTGGAGACGCTGGAGACGGCGACGCACTGGTCGAAGGTCTCCGAGTTGCGCGCGGCCGTGCGCTCGGCACTGGTCGACGCGCTCGGCGACTGCGTGGTCATGTGCCACATCTCGCACGCCTACGAAACCGGCGCCTCGCTGTACTTCACCGCGTTGGCGGCACGGGACGCGGCCGACCCGATCGGCCAGTGGCAGGTCGCCAAGGCCGCCGCGAGCGAGGCCATCGCCGGGCTCGGCACGATCAGCCACCACCACGCCGTCGGTGCCGACCACGCGCCGTACCTGGAGGCCGAGATCGGGGCGCTCGGGCTGGACGTGCTGGCGTCGGTGAAGCGGACGCTCGACCCGACCGGCGTGCTCAACCCGGGCAAGCTCCTCGCTGGCGACTTCACCCCGGCCGGGCTAGCGTCGCCTGGTGACCGGTGACCTGCTGATCCGTTCCGTGCGGCCGTGGCCGAACACCCCGGGCGCACCCCTGGTCGACGTGCTCTGCGAGGGCGGGCGCGTCTCGGCGTTCGGCCGCGACCTCGACCCGCCGCCCGCCGCGCCGGTGGTGGACGGCCGGGGCGGCGTGCTGCTGCCCGCGTTCACCGACGCGCACGCGCACCTCGACTCCACCCGGCTCGGCCTGCCGTTCCGCCCGCACAGCGCGGGTGACGGGCTGGCCGAGCTGATCGACAACGACCGCCGCAACTGGCGTTCCGCCGAGGCTTCCGTCGCGGAACGGGCCACCCGGACACTCGGCCGCACCATCGCGTCCGGCGCGACGCACGTGCGCAGCCACGCGCAGGTGGACGTCGACTCGGGACTGGAGAAGCTGGAAGGCGTGCTCGCCGCGCGGGAGGCGCACGCCGGGCGGGCGCACGTCGAGGTGGTGGCGTTCCCGCAGTGCGGCATCCTGCGCGAGAAGGGCACCGCCGACCTGCTGGACGCGGCGCTGCGCGCGGGCGCGGACCTGATCGGCGGGCTCGACCCGGCAGGTTACGACCGCGACCCGGTGCGGCACCTGGACGTCGTGTTCGGGCTGGCGGAGAAGCACCAGCGCGGGGTGGACGTGCACCTGCACGACGCGGGCACGCTCGGCGCGTTCCAGGTGGACCTGATCTGCGACCGGGTGAACGCGCTCGGCATGCAAGGGCAGGTGACGATCAGCCACGCGTTCGCCCTGTCCACTGTGGACGGTGATCGGCAGCAGAACCTGGTGGAACGACTGGCCGAGCACGACATCGCGGTCACCACGGTCGCGCCGGGCGTGCGGGAACCGCTGCCGCTGCGGCAGTTGCGGTGGGCCGGTGTGCGGGTCGGCCTCGGCCAGGACGGCATCCGCGACTACTGGTCGCCCTACGGCAACGGCGACATGCTCGACCGGACCTGGCAGTTGGCCTACCGCAGCGGTTTCCGCCGCGACGAGCTGGTCGAGATGTGCGTCGACGTCGCCACCCGCGGCGGTGCGGCCGTCCTGGGGCGCGTGCTGGGCCTGACCGAGGGCGCGCCCGCGGACCTGGTGGTGGTGCCGGGTGACACGGTGACCGCCGCCGTGATGGACCGCGCCCCGCGCACGCTGGTCGTGCACGAGGGGCGTGTGGTGGCCGCCGAGGGCCGGCTCGTCTGAGACCGCAGACGGTGGCCGCTGGTGCCGTGAGGCGCCCCGCCGAGCGCCGGCAGCCACGGGCACCCGCCGCGGTCAGGCGTGAGGTGAGTCGCGCAGCGCCGTCACGCCGCGGTAGGTGAAGCCGAGGCGCCCGTAGAGCACGATGGCGGCCTCGTTCGCCGCGTCGACCATCAACCCGCACGTGCCGCGCTCGGCCAGCAACGCGCTCACCACGAACGAGCAGACCCGCCGCGACAACGACCGGCCGCGGTGGTCGGGGTGGGTGGCCACGCCGGCGACGAAGCCGACGTCCGGCGCGGCCCACGCGTCCGCCGCCACCGACACCAGCACGCCGTCCACGTGCACGCCCGCCCAGCGCGAGGGTCCAGGCTCGCGCGGCCACGCCCACGACTCGGGGTTGGCCTTGCGCAGCAGCGCCTCCACGTCGTCCCACTCGTCCTCGGCCAGCCACCGCGCGCCCGCGGGGGCGTCCAGCGAACCGCCGCGCTCCATCCACCCGAACGAGCCCCGCACCGGCCACCCCAGCTCCTCGGCCACGGCGGTGGT
Source organism: Saccharothrix carnea (assembly GCF_003014735.1). Lineage (GTDB taxonomy): Bacteria > Actinomycetota > Actinomycetes > Mycobacteriales > Pseudonocardiaceae > Actinosynnema > Actinosynnema carneum. The sequence goes on from NZ_PYAX01000007.1 coordinate 125,811, forward strand.
CACCAGCGGCCGGACCTCTGGCCGCACGTGCGCCCGCAGCAGCACCGCCACGTCGTCCGCGGGCCCCGTCAGCACCAGCCGGTCGAACCGGTACAACCCGGGTGCCAGCACGCCCACCGCGGCACCGTGCGCCCACGCCGACCCGCTGCGGCCGGGCAGCAGCGCCTGCGCGGCCCACCTCACCAGCGGATCGTCGGTGGCGGCGGACACGTCGGCGGGAGAGGTCAGAACGCGCATGACCGCATCATCACCCAAGAGCTACCCTCGCCCGCATGGACATCCGCCGGATCACGTCGTTGGACGCGGTGCTGGCCGCGGGCCACCTGTTCGACGACGCGCCGCTCGAGGACGCCACCCGCGCGTTCCTCGCCGACGACCGGCACCACCTGCTCATCGCCTACGTCGACGACGAGCCCGCCGGGTTCGTGTCCGGTGTCGAGACCATCCACCCCGACAAGGGCGTGGAGATGTTCCTGTACGAGCTGGGCGTGGACGACGCCCACCAGCGCCGAGGCATCGCCACCGCGCTGATCGGGCGCCTGATCGAGCTGGCCAGGGCACGCGGCTGCACCGGCGTGTGGACCGGCACCGAGAAGGACAACACCGCCGCCCTGGCCACCTACCGCCGTGCCGCCGCCGAACTGGACTTCGACACCGTCGCCGTCTCCTGGGGCTTCTGAGCCTAGGCGCCCTTGCGGAACAGCGCCCGCTTCTGCAACGACTCCTCCAACGCCCGGAACGCCAGGTCCAGCGCGGTGTTGTACTCGCGCTGGTCGCGCGGCGGCACCGACTCGTCCGGCGCGGGCACCGTGGTCATGGTGAACCACCGCTCGTCCCACAGCAGCCCGACCACGGCCTCCCAGTGCTCCGCGACGACCTGCCTGACCAGCTTCTCCTGGTCGATGACCTCGGCCATCCGGTCCTGCGACTCGGCCAGCCGCTCCAGCAGCTGCCGCACCCGCGCCCGGTCGGCGGCGCGCACCCGCTCCACCGACTCGCCCGCCAGCGCGACGAGCTCCCGGTACCGCTCGATCGCCGAGACCGCCTCCACCTCCGCTGCGCCGTGCCCGCCGGTCCGCTGCGCGGGAACGACTGAGGCGTAGCTGATCATGGTTCCTCCCCGGTGTCGAACGGGATGACGACCTGCGGCCGCGAGTGCTCGAACCGGTCGAAGAACAGGCCGCGCCGCGGTCGCGGTGACCACGCCATGACCTGCTCCGGTCCGAACGACAGCAGTTCCTTGCCCTGGATGTCGAACGCGATCCACGCGCCGATGTCGTCGTAGACGCCCGGCGACAGGCTGTTCTTCAGCCGCTGCGCGCCACGCCACCAACCCAGCACGTGGGTGCGGTTCTCCGGCCCGTGCTTGAGCACGGTCCGCAGGCTGTCGACCCCCGAGGCCCGGGTCGTCGGATCCTTCGCCTCCAAGAGGGTGTGCGCCGCGTCCACCGCGTAAACCACCAGATAGTGCGGTGCCGGTGACGTGCCCGTCTCGCCGGTCATGCTCGCGGTGATCCGGGCCGCCGTGTCGTCCACCAGTTTCCGGACGCCCTCCAAGCCGAGCAGCAGGTCGACCTCGTGGCCCGCGCCGCGCAGCTGCTTGGCCAGCCGCTGCGCGTGCGGTGAGGCGTCCTCGGCCAGGCACGCCAGGGTGAACCGGGCGTCACCCGGCTCGTGCTGGCGGGCCAGCGACAGCGCCGCGCCGCCCAGCACGCCCGCCGCGTCGTCGGCCAGCGAGCCCAGCACCGCGATGTTGCGGCCCGGGGTGCGGGCGAAGCGCACCTTCGCCGCGCTGCCCGCCACGTCGATCACCTGGCCCAGCAGCACGGTGGGGCTGCCGCCGTCCACCGGCCGCAACGCCCGGAAGTCCGCCACCGCGTGCAGCAAGGGCACCTTGCTGCCGTCGAACAGGATCGGCTCGGCCAGGTCCGCCGGGCGCAGGCGGTGCAGTTCGGCCTGCAACTTGTCGAACGTGCCCTTGGCGGTGGCGTCGGGGATGCGCGCCACCTCGTTGCCCGGCCGCACGCCCGACTCGTGGTTGACCACGGCGTGCCAGCGCGGCAGCTCCACCGCGGCGTCGTTCTGCGGCTCGGCCAGCACCCGCCGCGCCTTGGGCAGCGCGATGCGCACGGTGAACTGCTCGAAGATCGCCGACTTGCCCCAGAAGCCCTCGATGCCGGACACGTCCTGGCTCGACAGCACCAGGTGGATGCCCTGCGAACGGCCGCGCCGCGCCACGTCCTCCAGCAGCTGGGTGGCCTGCGCGGTGACCTGGTCGCGTTCGCCGAACAGGTACTGGAACTCGTCGATCACCGCGACGATCCGCGGCCAGTGGCCGTGCGGGTCCTCCTCGCGCAGCTGCTCCAGCTTGGTGACCTCGTGCTGCTTGGCCGCGTCCGCCCGCCTGCGCATCTCGTCGGCCAGGAACGCCAGCAGCGCCACGCCGAACTCGCGGTCGGTGTTGACGTTCACCCCGACCAGCCGCGCGTGCGGCAGCCACGTCGGGTCCTTGCGGCCCGGCGCGAACTGCGCGAACGACACGCCCTCCTTGAAGTCCAGCAGGTAGAGCTCCAGCTCGTCCGGCGCGTACCGGGCGGCCAGGCTGCCCAGCATGGCGTAGAGGAAGTTCGTCTTGCCCGAGCCGCTGGGACCGCCGATCAGCGCGTGCGGCGAGGTGTCGCCCAGCCCCACGTGCACCGGCTCGCCCTCCAGGAACCCGACCGGCGCCAGCACGCCCGCCGCCGAGCTGTCCAGCCAGAAGTGCTCCGGCAGCAGGTCGGCGAACGTGCTGAGCCGGTTGCGGCGCTCCTCGCGCTTGTCCGCGATCGCCGCGCAGGCACGGGGCACCTGCGCGCGCGGCAGCGGCGGGTCGAGCGTGACGGTGACGTGCTTGCCGGTCATCGTGCAGGTCGCGCTGTGGTCGGCGGCGACGGTGACGGTCTCGATCGGCGAGTTGACCGTGACCGGGATGTCGACGATGAACAGCTGGATCCCGGCCGCCAACCCGTTGCGCGCGACCCGCTGCAACTGCTGCTGGTGCTCCTCCTTCAACGGTTGCCGGTTGCCGAACAGCACCGCCACCCGCCACGGCTCGGTGCGCCGCCCGCCCACCGCCCGCACCGACTGGTGGCCCTCGGTCAGCACGCCGGTGTGCACGCGGCGGATGTGGTCGGACAGCTCGTCCAGCAGCTCGTGCAGCCGGGCCGGGTCGTGCACGGTCAGCAGGCCCGCCCGGGTCAGCGGGTACAGGCCGGGCAGCGCGCCGGTGAGCTGGCCGACGTCCCACACGTGGACGTGCACCAGGCCGGGCTGGAAGTGGCTCAGCACCCGGAGCAACAGGTTCTCGACCAGCGCCTCGGCGGTCGCCCGGCTCTCGTGGGTGGAGGAGATGTGCAGGTGCGAGTGGTCCAGCAGCGGGACGGCCACCGGGAACCCGTGCGGCTCGGGCGCGCCGCGCACCTCACCGGTGCCGATGCGCCACAGCTCGGGCACGCCGTCGCCGCCGTCGGCCGCGCCCGGTGTGCCGAGCCACGTCTCGGGCGGCCACGACGCCGGGCCTTCGGCCGCCGCGTCGACCAGCGCGGTCAGCTGGTCCGGGCCGCGTTCGGACCACTCGCGGAACGCCTCGACGCGGTCGATCATCGCCTGCGCCAACTGCTGCTTGAACAGCGGGTTCGCCAGCGCGCCCGCCAGCAGCGGGTCGGCCAGCGCCCGGTCGACGCCGTCGCCGCGCAGGATCACCTCGAACATGTCGCGGGCGCGTTCGTCGGCGAGGAGGCGGTGCTCGCGCGAGGCGTTGCCCAGCGCGGCGGCGACCGCCTTGCGGAACTCCTCGAAGGAGCCCTCGATCCTCCTGCGGCGCTCGTCACGCCTGCTCACGTCACAGCTCCACGGCCAGTCGTTGGACCAGTTCCAGGCTGCCCACGATCAGCTCCAACTCGTCGGCGAACTTCTCGCCCGCCGCCACGAACCCGGCGGGCACCAGCGACTCGTGGTGCTGGGCGCTCGCGTCGAGCAGGATCCCGATCGCCTCGTCCAACGCGCTCTGTGCCTCCCGGACGCTGCGGTAGGCGTCCCGTAAGTACTCGCAGCTCTGCTCGAGAGCGAGCTTGACCTCGCCTACCGATGTCACGTCACAACCTGGAGTTGATGCTCTCGGCCTGGGAGATCCCGGCGCCGAGGTGCTTCTGCAGGTCGGTGACGCCGCTGACCACCTCGGCGAACCGCGCGTTCGCCTGCTCCACGTCGGCCTGGACGCTGCCCTGGGTGGCCGTGCTCAGCAGCGCCTGCGCGTCCTCGGCCAGGTCGGCGGCCTGTTGCAGGGCGTTCACGCTCTGGCCCGCCTTCTCGACGGCCTGTGCAATCGCGTTGCGGACCTCTTCGATGCTGGCCATGTCGGATCCCGACCCCTCCTGGCGAAACGGCTTGAGTCCTATAGTTGAAAGTAGTACCTAAAGTTTCACGATTCACAAGCAAGATCGGCTGACCGGGTGGAGGTGCAAATCCACTCGATCGGGTCAGCGATGTCGATCTCAGTCGGGCACCGTCCACACGAATGCCGACGCCGGTGTCGCTGTCAGTTCCAGCGCGGCGATCCCCGCGGCCGGCACCGGTGTGGCTGACCAGCGGATCGTGCCGGAACCGTCCGACCACGCGACGTCCGACCAACCCGAACGGCCCAACGACGACACGGCGTCGTGTAGCGCGACCGTGGGAGAATTAACGCTCTCGCCGAGGTCGATGTGCACGCTCAGTAGGTGCCCTTGTGGAGCCACTCGGGTGATCTTGCCACTGCGCGCGACCCGACTCGCTACCGCCCGCGCCTGCCACTCGGCGCCCGCGGACCGGTCGGCAACCACGTCGACGCGCAACGACAGCCGCGTGCTGACCCGTCCGGGCTCCGGTCGTTGCGCCGAACCGCCCCCTTCCTCCCGGGGCGCCAAGGCGCTCTGCTGCGGATCACCGCCCGCCCACGCCTCCACCAGCAGCCGTTCGGCGCCCGGCACCAGGCCGTCGAGCAGCGCCGGGTCCTCCAGCACCGTCCACGCCGTGGGCGGCTCGCAGGCCACCCTCGGCGTGGGGAACTCGTCGCCCAGCCGCCGGACGAACGTGCGCACCGCGCGGGCCAGCGCGCCCGCCACGTTCTGCGTCGCGCGCTCGCCGCTGATCCGGCTGATCGTCACCGACCAGCAGCCGGGTTCCTCGTCGGAGCAGTCGATGGCCCGCACCACCCGCCCGCCGACTTGGCGCAGCAGTGCGGAGCAGGCGGCCCGCGCCTGCTGCTCGTCGTCGGCCGCCACCACCGCGGTGATCAGCAGCTCCAGGTCTTCTCCCACCATCTCGACGCGAATTGTCCACGACACGCGTGGGGCTCGTGAGGGTGCCACTGATGTCACCCATAAGCAGGGACTTGCGCGCACCCCTCGTGATGTCCGCTGATCAGGCCGTTTTGGTCGGTCTAATCGTCGTTCACACGATGCGGTCGGCGACGTCCGGCGGCGCGCCGTGCGAGGTAACGATGTGAGCGCATGGCCATCTACGCCAAGGAGGTTCCACCATGCGCAGCATCATCCGACTGGTCGCCGCGAGCGCGCTTTCGGTCCCGCTCGTCATCGGCGCCGCGGGCATCGCGTCGGCCGACGTGGAATTCGACCAGTCCGACGTGGCCGCCAACGCCAACGGCGCCGTGGTCTACGACCAGGCCGCCGGTGCCGACGACTACGGCAACTCGTACTACTACGAGCAGGCCCAGCTCGCCAGCCCGTACGGCGCGGGCTCGTACCTCGTGGTGTCGTGGGTGTACGACGGGCACGCCGGCTACTACGACCACTACTCCTGGTCCGGTCCGGAAGGTGCCTACGCCGGTGACACGAGCGCCACCGCCGACGCGCCCGACTACTCCGACGACTACGACGACGACAGCGACTACGAGGACTGATCCGTGACGGGGTGGGGCGGCGCCGCGTCGGTCGCCCCACCCGTTCGGGTCGCGGCGAACCACCCCCGACGCGTGCCGGCCGCGGGCGACCGCGGCCGGCACTCTCAGGCGAGCCGGAGCACCCGGCGCACGAAGGCGACCACGTCGGCCAGCACCTCGGCCGAGTTGGTCTCGTTGAACACCTCGTGCCGCGCGCCGGGGTAGACGCGCTCCTCGAACAGCAGGCCGCGCAGCCGGTCGGTGCCCGTGCGGGTGTCGGCCAACGGCACCACCTCGTCCGCGTCGCCGTGCAGCCACAGGGTCGGCAGGTGCTCCAACGCGGGCCCGTAGTTCACCTCGTCCAGCGCGCGCTCCAACGCCGCGAGCGTCTCCGCGTGGTACGGCCCGTGCCACACCAACGGGTCCGCCGCGTACGCCTTGCCGACCTCCGGGTCCCGCGACAGCAGCCCGGGGTCCAGGGGCTCACCCGGCCGGTCCAGCCCTTCCCACGTGCCGAGCACGGGCGCCGACAGCACCAGCGCCGCCAGCGGGTGGGACTGCGCGTACCGGGCCGCGACCAACCCGCCCTCCCCGTGCCCGACCAGCACGGTCGGCAGGTCCGACGCCGCCGAGCTCACCGCGGCGCCGACATCGGCCACGAGGCCGTCGAAGTCGGTGACCAGCGCCCGCTCGCCCTCGGACCTCCCGTGCCCGACGAGGTCGGCCGCCACCACCAACGCCCCCGCCGCGACCAGCGCCTCGGCGACGTGCCCGTATCTGCCGCTGTGCTCGCCGTAGCCGTGCACGATGACGGCGAGCCAGTCGGCGTCCAGGTTGGGCCAGGTGCGGACGGCGAGCTCACCGGCGTGGCCGGGGACGTTGGACTCGATCACCTAGGCAGCGTAGAACGCGCTGATCTCGATCTTCCCGCCGGCGCACACCGGACCCAGTCCCCACTTCACGTCCATCGGCTGCGTCTCGTCCGGCGGGATCGCCGCCGCCCGCGCCGCCTCCGCCTGGCAGGGCCGGTCCACCGGCTCCTCACCCGTGGGCACCACCGTCCAGTGCAGGTTGGCCGCCGCCGCCGTGCCGGGCACGAGCATCACCGGCGCCGGGCCGGGGTCGGGCGTCCGCTGGAGGTCCGTGGGCAGCGGGTTGCCCGCCGCGTCCAGCAACTGCAACCCGCTGTAGCCGTTGATCGTGCACGGCGCCGCGCCGTTGTTGGTCACCACGAGCTTGCCGTACCGGTTGCCCGCGCCCGCGTCCCCGGGCTGCACGGATCCGGCCAGGACGGCGGCGGTGCACCGGCCGGACACGGGGGTGGCGGTGGTCCCCTGCCCGGTCGTCAGCGGCGCCGATGACGGGGGAACCGGCGCGGACTCCGAGGACTGCGGGGACGACGGCCGGACCGACAGCGTCGACAGGTCGGCCGCCTGCTGAGGGCTTCCGCACGCGGCAAGCGCGACCGCGAGGGCGCCGAACGCCACGAGTCGCCTCATGTCCACCTCCTGGCTCGGAAACGGGTCCTTGTCAGGAGGACGTACCCCACCGCCGAACGGTTGGGTGGATAGGCGAGGAATTCACCGGATCGGGCGCATCATTGACGCCTGGCAACCCACCCGCCGGACAGCACCGGCATCCCGCTCACCGGCGCGGTCCACACGTACGTCCAGCACACCCGCCCATCGGGCAGCGTCACGCGCACCCGCCGGTACTCGTCACCCTCGTACTCGTCCAGCACCGGCAGCGCGTCCTCGGGCCGGTCGAGCCACAGCACGTGCCCCGGCACGCCGGGCCCGTCCCCGGGCCGCAACGCCGGGTACCCGCGCCCGGTGTCGTGCAGCGTCCCCGGCAGCGACGCGGGCACCGGGTCGCCGTTCACGAACGGTTCCACGAGGTGCCACGCCGCCATCCCCGGCTGGAGCGTCCCGTACACGAAAAGCCGGTCCGGCCAGTCGTTCGGCGACGGTTCGCCGTGCACCGGCGTCACGTCCAGCCCGTCCCCGTCCGCCGGCCGTCCCCCGAGCCGGCGCGCCTGCCGCTGGTCGACCTCGGCGCACCGCACCGGCCGCCCGTTGACCAGCAGCGGCATCCGCCGCGTCCCCGCACCGGTGTAGGCGAGCACCGAATCGACCACGCCACCGTTGAACAACGTCACCCGACCGGTGTGCACCCGGACCAGCCGGTACCGCAGCCCGCGGCCCTCGCACCGGTCGAGCACCCGCAACTGCTCCGCGGTGGCGAACCACACCGCGTGCTCCTCCTCGACGCCCGGGGCGGCGGCGAGCGTCGCCGGCCGCTGCCCGTCCGTCTTGCGCAGTCCCGCGGCCCACACCGCGGCCAACCCGTCGCACCGGGCCCGGAGCACGACCGCGGGCCCGGTCAACCCGAGCTCGTCGCGCAGCCACGTCACCTTGGCGGGGTTGGCGTTGGAGCCGTACGCCAGCACCGGCATCCGGCCCGCGAGCGGCGGTTCGCCGTGCTCCGCGAGCCAGTCGTCCAGGTCCTTCCCGTCGGGGGCGACCCGCCATCCGGAATCGGCACCGGGGTCGGGCGTCACGGGCCAGCCGGCGCCGTCCAGGTGCACGAAGCAGTGTCCCGGCCGAGCTCCCGGATAGGGCTCGGCCGGGTGACTATCGTCCGTGAAGGGCTGCGTCATGGCACCCATTCTGGCAAACCTCACCCCGAATTCACCGGCTGTTGGTTTCCAACAGTCGGGAAAGCTCCGACGTATCCAGCCATGAGACCGCCATCTCTGCCGGAGACCTGGCGAGCCGGACCGGTACAGATCGGAGGTGTGGACGTGATCTGTCACACGTTCCCGGTCTGCCGCGTGTCGTACTCCTCCTGCGCCGCCAGGAAGTTCGGCAGGTTCTCCTCGATCCACCCGAACAGCTCGCTGATCTGCTTCGCCGCATGGGTGCCCAACGTGGTCAAGGAGTAGTCCACCCTCGGCGGGATCACGGGGTGGACCTCCCGGCGCACCAGTCCGTCGCGCTCCAACGCCTGCAACGTCTGCGCGAGCATCTTCTCGCTGATCCCGGTCACCTCCCGGCGCAGCTCGCCGAACCGCTTCGTGCCGTCCAGGAGCTTGGCCAGCGCCAGGCTGCCCCACCGCCCGGTGGCGTGGTTCGCGATCACCCGCGTCGGGCAGTTGTGGTCGTACACGTCACCCCGGAGCTCCATGGCACGCACGCTACCTGCACGCTTTCCACAACGTAAGTACCGCACACGAAGGTAGGTACTTACGAATAGTTAGCACTTCGACCTAGCGTTGGCCCCCATGACGACCTTGATCACCGGCGCGACCGGCCACCTCGGCTCCTTGATCCTCGAGCACACCCTCGCCCGCCTCCCGGCCGACCGGCTCGCCGTCTCCGTCCGCGACCCGCGGAAGGCCGAAGGGCTCGGCGTCGAGGTCCGGCCGGGGGACTTCGACGGTCCTCTCGCCGACACGTTCGCCGGCGTCGAGACGCTGCTGGTGGTGTCGGTGGACGGGCCGGACGAGATCCGCGTCCAACGGCACCTCAACGCCGTTCGCGCCGCCGTCGACGCGGGCGTGCGGCACATCGTCTACACGTCCGTCACCGACGCGGACACCTCGCCGCTGGCGCTGGCCGAGGTGCACAAGGCGACCGAAGAGGCGATCCGCGCCACCGGCATCCCGTTCACCTTCCTGCGCAACGGGATGTACCACGAGAACTACCTCCCGCACGCGCCCGGACCGATCGTCAGCGCCACGGGTGACGGCCGCGTCGCCAGCGCGTCCCGGGGCGACCTGGCGCTGGCCGCCGCCGTCGTGCTCAGCACCCCCGGCCACGAGAACGCGGTGTACGAGCTGACCGGCCCGCGGGCCTGGAGCTTCGACGAGCTGGCCGCGCTGGCCGGCACGACCCACGAGAAGGTGACCGCGGCCGACCGCGTCGCCGCGCTGAAGGGTTACGGCCTGCCGGACTTCATCGCCGCACTGCTGGCCGACATCGAGGTCAACATCGGCCGAGGCGTGCTGGCGGAGGTCCGGCCCGACCTGGAGAAGCTGATCGGCCGCGCCCCGACCACCATCGAGGACGCGGTCCGGGGCCTGGACGCCGGCTAACCGCCCGCGAGCAACGCCGCGTCGATCTCCCGGTGCGCTTCGGGGTGCTCCTCCCACCACTTGGCGTACACCGGGTTGCGGGGCAGCACCGAGCAGTACGCCCGCGCCGCCGCGGCGAACACCTCGTGCGCCCGCCCGGCCGCGGGCCCCTCCCGCCGGGTCGCCAACATCAGGTCGACCATCAGCGGCGCACCGCGCAGCGGCCGGATCACGATCCCGTCCCCGCTGCGGGACTGGGGCAGCGCGAACGACACCGCACCGCCCGCCACCAGGCCGCGGGCGGTGCTGGCCTCGTTCACGTGGTGGGTGAAGCGGGGCGTGAACCCGACCGCCGCGCACGCGGTCAGCATCTGCAGCCGGTTGCCGACGAACTCGTCCGGCGGCGCGACCCAGTCCCGGTCGGCCAGCTGCGCGAGGTCGACGTCCTCCTGCGCCACCAGCGGGTCGGTCTCCGGCAGCGCCACGAACTGCGGCTCGCTGACCAGCCTGCGCAGCTCCAGCCCGCGCAGCTCACGCCGTTCCAGCCCTTCGAACCGGTCCAGCACGCCCAGCTGCACCTGGCCGGACACCAGCAGCTCCAGCAGGTCCGACGCGCCGGGCATGATCTCGGTGCGGACCTCCGAACACGGGATCACCCGCCGCAGCTCCTCCACGAAGTGCCCGAAGAACAGCGTCGGCACGCCGCCGACCAGCAACGGCCCGGCCCGGCCCGCACTGGTCCTGGCCCGGGCCAGCGAGACCAGCTGGTCGACCTCGTCGAGCACCAGCCTGGCCGTGCCGACGACCTGTTTGCCCAGGTCGGTCGGCAGGGAACCGCCCGGGGTCCGGTCGAACAGCCGGCCGCCCACGATCCGCTCGACGGTCCGCAGCTGGGCGCTCATCGCGGGTTGGGTGAGCCCCAGGCGCGAGGCGGCCTTGGTGAGGCTGCCTTCTTCGGCTATCGCGCAGACCGCGCGGAGGTGGCGTAGCTCAAGCTCGGGCATAACGCTCTTCTATCCCCCTTTCGTATGAGCCGCCAGCCTTTCGCCCCGCCATAGTTGGCGGAGTCCCCACTCGAAGGAGAGCCAAGATGATGCGCCACGCGAGCCAGATCTACTAGACGCGGGCTTCGGCCGTCCCCGCCCCGTGCCACGCCCCAAGACGTGGTCGAGCGACCCGGCACACCGCTTACGCGGGCGGAAGTGCCGCGGGACGCCGGGGAGCGGGTGACGGGCCAAGGGGGTGCGAGGCGGACGTCCCCACCCCGTTCGGGGCCGCCGGTCGGCATTGCGGAGTGTGCGACCGGCGGCCCCGCCGCGTTCTGGGTAGCGTCGGGGCATGTCGGTTCAGGACAGCCCCGTCGCCTGGGTGAACGAGCACATCGGCAAGTACGTCGCGTCCGGCGGCGAAGAGGGGCACGAGTGGCAGCCGGGGGTCTTCACGCTCCTGCTGACCACGATCGGGCGGAAGTCCGGGCAGCCCCGCCGCACGGCGTTGATCTACCAGCCCTACGGTGACGCGTACGTCGTCGTGGCGTCGTACGGCGGCGCCCCGGAGCACCCCGCCTGGTACCGCAACCTCGCCGCGCGCAACGAGGCCGAGGTGCAGGTGAAGTCGGACGTGTTCCCGGCCAGGGCCCGCACCGCGACCGGCGAGGAACGCGCCGGGCTGTGGCAGCTGATGACCGAGGTGTGGCCGGCCTACGACGACTACGCCGAGAAGACCGACCGCGAGATCCCCGTCGTGGTGCTGGAACGCGTCTAGACGGGCTCGGTGATCGGCACCGCGGCACCGGTCACGGTGACCCGCGGGTCGTCGGGCGAGACCGCGATCTCCAGCAGGCTGGGCCGACCCATGTCCACCCCCTGGTGGATGGTGATCGACCTGGCCCGCCCGACCTCACCGATGGCCCGCAGGTAGCCGCCGAACGCCGCCGCGGCCGACCCGGTCGCCGGGTCCTCGACCACACCGCCCACCGGGAACGGGTCACGCGCGTCGAACACGTCCTCGGCCCGCTGGTGCACCAGCTGCGCGGTGACGGCGTCGTTGGCCCGCAGCAGGTCGCCCAACGCGTCGAAGTCGTAGTCCAGCGCGGCCAGCCGCTCGCGCGTGCGCACCGCCAGCACGAGGTGCCGCGACCCGCCGAACGCCCAGTGCGCGGGGTAGCGCGGGTCGAGGTCCTCGGCCGACCACCGCAGCGCGCGCAACGCCTCCGCCACGTCCCGCTCCGACGCGGGTGTGGACGACGTCGGCACGCTGGTCAGGCTCGCCTTGCCGGGCGTCGTGGCGATCTCCACCAGGCCCGCCGGCGTGTGGAACCGCAGCGTGCCCGTCCGCCCTGAGGCGACCGCGGACGCCACCGTCGCGTGACCGCAGAACGGCACCTCCACCAGCGGGCTGAAGTACCGCACGTCGAACTCGCCGTCGAGCTCGCGCGGGAACAGGAACGCGGTCTCGGAGTAGCCGACCTCGGCCGCGATCTCCAGCATCGCCGCGGCGTCCAAGCCGGTAGCGTCGAGTACGACACCCGCGGGGTTGCCGCCGGCGGGGTCGGTGGTGAAAGCGCTGTAGCGGAGCACGTCGTCCATGCCGACAGCTTCTCCCACGACCGTTCATCGAGTCCAACGATTCCCTGCGATGTGACCTATCGGTATTGTCGATGTGGTGGACACCCGCCTCCTGCGCACCCTCCTGGTGCTCGCGCGCACGGGCAGCTTCACCGCGACCGCGGCCGAGCTGCACCTCGTGCAATCCACGGTGACCAGCCAGGTCAAAGCCCTGGAACGGCACCTCGGCGCCCGCCTGTTCGACCGGCTGCCCAGCGGCGCCCGGCTGACCGAGGCGGGCAGGCAGGCCGTCGAGCACGCCCGCGAGGTGCTGACCTCCGAGCAACGCCTGCGTGACGCCGTGCGCGGCAGCACGGCGGTGGAAGGCGACGTCCGGATAGCCGCGCCCGAATCGGTGTGCGCCTACCGGTTGCCGCAGCGGATCGCGGACGTGGCCCTGCGGTGGCCTGGCATCTCCGTGCACCTCTCACCGGCGGGCACCCGCCAAGCCCTGGCGGGCGTCCGCAACGGCACGCTGGACCTCGCGCTGGTGCTGGAGGACTCGCTGGTCGCGGCGGGCCTGAAGGTGACCGCCATCGGCGTGGAGCCGATCGAGCTGGTGTCCGCGCCCGGCGTGGTGGTGGACGAGCGGTACTTCCTGCTGGAGGAGGGCTGCTCCTACAGCGACCGGTTCGTGCGGGAGCTGTCCGCGACGCCCAGCATCACCCGGTTCGGCAGCATCGAGGCCGTGCGGTCGTGCGTGGTGGCGGGCCTGGGCTGGACCGTGCTGCCGCGCGTCGCGGTCGCCGAGCAGCTGGACGCGGGCACGCTGCAACGCGTGCGCGAACTGCCCGACAGCACGCTGTTCCTGGTCACCGACCCGCGCCGGACCCCGACCGCGGCCGTCCGCGCCGTCGCCGCGGCGCTGAACTGACCGCCTGGTGCCGGTCGTGGCACTAGCCGACCACCTCGGCCAGCATCCCCTCGCAACTGCGCACGACCACCGCCGCCGCCCGCCGCTGCCCGTGGTCCAGCGCCGGGTCGACGGCGTGCTCGCGCCACCGTCCCAGCGTCTCCAGCACGGCGTGCCGCAACTCGCCCTCGGTCGGCTCGTAGTCCATCCCCAGCCGCACCACCGGGTTCGTGCCCAGCCCGCCGACCAGCCGGGACGCCTCGGCGTCCAGGTCGCCGGGCAGCCGCGTGCGCCCGCCCTGCAACGCCGCCAGCAGCCGCAGCTCCCGGAAGTCGTGCGCGGAAGCCAGGATCCGCTCCAGCGCCGCGGCCAGCCCCACCGACCCGGGCCGCGGCTCGGCGCGCAGCACCACGTCCAGCCCCAGCAGCGCGGCCCGCGCCTTGAGCACTTCCTTGCGCTCGGTGAAGTACACGCCGATCGAGTCGCGCAGCTCGCCCAACCCGCTGCGCTGCACCAGCTGCCCGGTCAGCTTCACCTGCGTGTCGAAGCCCTGCCGGATCAACGTCGTGGTCAGCCGCACGCCGAAGATGCCGAACCGCTCGACCAGCCCGCGCCGCACCGCCGGGTCGAGCCGCACCGGGAAGTCCTCGCCCACGAACCGGTCCGCCGACAGCAGGTGGTCCTCCAGTTCCGCCCGCGCCAACGACGCCAGCGCGGCCAGCGCCGCGAACTCCTCCGCCCGCAGGGTCCGCGCGGCCACCGCGAGCAGCCCGGCCACCGCGACCACGTTCTGGCACAACGGGGTCACCGTCGCCTCGCGCCGGTAGCGGCGGGCGATCTGCTTGGCCGAGGACAGCGCGTCGATCCGGCCGCCGCCGATCTCGTCGGCCCGCGACAGCACCAGCACCGTGTTCACCGGTGCGATCCGCGCCACCGGGTGGTCGTGCGCGGTCTGCAGGAACCGCACGTCCGTGGTGTGCAGGTGCCTGGTCAGGTACAGCACCGCGTCGGCCTCGCCGTACACCTGCTCCACCGGCGCACCCGCCGGCGTGTCGATCACGACGAGGTCCCGCAACGACCGCGACGGCCACTCCACGGTCACCCGCTCGGCGTCCGGCGCGTCCACGAACGCCTTGCCGTCACGGCGCAGCACCGGCACCTCGTACTGGCCGGCGTAGGCCTTGGGCCGCGGCCCGTCCTGGTACCACGTGGTGGCGCCGGTCGGCACGAACTCCTCGCCGATCAGCGCACTGACCACAGTGGACTTGCCCGACCGGGGCGCACCTGCGACGGCCACCCGCACCGGCTCGCCGAACCTGGCCTGGTGCCCGCGCAGCCACGCCACCGCGCGCGGGCTGTCCCGGTAGACCGCCAGGGCGTCCTCGAGCAGCGCCCAGACCTCGTCCTCCACCGTCACGCCGAAATCCCCACCGTCACGCCGTGATCCCCACCGTCACGCGCTGATCCCCAACGGCGGCGCCTGGCCTCCCGCGAGCGCCTGCACGCGCTGGTAGAGGCCCACGAGTTCGTCCAGCTCCCGCTTGGCGTCCCGGTTGCGGCGCTCCCGCTCGGAGTTGTCGTCCTGCACCGCGCGCCGGGCGCTGCGCGCCGATTCGAGCAGCGTCTCCTGCAGCTCCTCGGCCAGCGTGGCGAAGTGGTTGCGCAGGCTGCGCTGGATGTGCCTGGCCGCGTCGCGGCAGTCCTTGCCGAACTTGAGGAAGAAGTCGTCCACGTGCCGTGCCGCGGCGGCCTTGGCGGCGGCCTGCCTGCGACGCAGCCGCTGGTCGCTCTCGTCGATGATCGACTTGCCGCCGAACAGCGCGCCCGCGCCCAACGAGATCGCGTTGATCAGCGGCATCCCGGCCAGGCTGGTCGCCAGGCCGAACATCAGCACACCGCCGTAGGAGCCCTTCAGGCCGGTGAACGCCTTCTGCATCAGGCTGAACTTCTCGATCAGCGGCTTGTCCATCGGCGCCACCCGGTCCAGCACGTCGTCCGGGAAGATCGACTCGGGCAGCAGGTCGTCGCGGGCCACCGGGAAGCTCTTGGCGACCTTCTCGGCCACCCACTCGGAGCGGTCGAGCAGCCAGGCGAAGTTCGTCGTGGCGGCCTCGGTGAGGTTGTCCTCCAGCCACGCCTCGAACTTGTCCCAGCCCAGCGCCGGGTCGGCGGTCTCGAACGTCTTGTCCACCTCGCGCAGGATCTTGCGGGTGCGGTCGCGCAGGTCGTACTCGATGTCGGAGACCAGGTCGGCCATCTCGTCGGCCAGCACGGTCTGCCAGCGCGCGGACCGGCGGCGCAGCTCGTCGATGCGGCGCTGCGCCTCGTTCAGCGCGGCGATGGTCTTCTCCGGGCCCTGCGCGGCACGGGCGGACAGCTCCTCGCGCACCGGCGCGACGAGCTGCTTGATCGCCGACGCGGCGGTGACCGCGACCGTGCGGCGGGCCAGCTGGTCGGCGGCGGCCACGATGTCCTGCTGCACGCAGGTCAGCAGCTCGGGGAAGCCGGACTCGGCGTTGAGGGCCTTGTCACCGGTCTTGGCCGCGCGCAGGCGCAGCGCGGCGGACACCGGGATGAGCTTCGCGGCCACGCCCGCGCGGGCCAGGTGGGCCCGGTTGCGCTCGACCACCCGCCGCCACTGCGCCGCGATGTCGATCTTGGTGAGCACCAGGATCACGTTGGGGCACGAGGTCATGACCTGCTTGAGCAGCTCCAGCTCGGACCGGGTCAGCTCGGCCGTGGCGTCGGAGACCATGAGCACCGCGTCGGCCTGGAGCAGCGCGGCGAACGTGCTCGCGGTGTGCGCGGGCCGCAGGTCGCCGACACCGGGGGTGTCGATCAGCACCAGGCCCGAGTCCAGCAGGGCGCGGGGGATGCCGACCTCGGCGCGCACGAGGTCGCCGCCGTGGTGGTGGTTCGCGCTCACCTGGCTGGCCAGTTGGTCGATGGGCACCGGGATGCGCTCGGTGGGGGTGTTCGCGATGGACGGGCCGCGCACGAGTGCCGCGGACGGGGTCTCCGCGTGCTGCACGAACGTGGGGACGGTGGTCGTGACGTCGTCACCCACCGCGCACACCGGGGCGTTCACCATCGCGTTCACGAGCTGGCTCTTGCCCTGCTTCGGTTCGCCGATCACGAGCACGCGGAGCTTGGGGTCCAGCTGGCGGGCGCGCTTGTCGCGCAACCGTTGGGCCAGGTCGGGCCGGTTGTGCGCAGCGCAAGCCCGGATCGTGTCGTCGAGCACGTCGAGCCAGGGCGCGGACATCACCCGGCAGAGTGTGCCGGTAAAACCCGTCCGGGTGAAAGTCCGGACACGCTCCGGGCACAGAGCGAGGGCCGGTTCCGTCCCCGAGACAGAACCGGCCCTCTGGTAGTGGATCAGTCTCAGAAGAGCAGGTTGTCGACGTCGAGCGAGTCGACGACCGGCAGGTCGAGGCCGTCGACCGTGTCGGTGACGTTGCTCACCACGCCGCCCACGCCGGCGGTGCCCGCGACGTCCTCGACGGTCCCGGTCACGCCGGACAGGGGGTCGGCGCCGTGGGAGTCGAAGCCCGCCTTGCCCTGCGCGGAGCCGGACACGCCGAGCGAGTCGCCCAGGCCGGCCACGTCGCCCAGGTCCGCGACGTCGCCGAGCCCGGCCACGTTGCCCAGGTCGCCGACGGGCAGGGAGCTGGTGAGGCCACCGGTCACGTTGCCGACCACGCCGCTCAGCGAGTCGAGCGCGCCGAACGCGGTGCTGGTCAGGCCGTCCGCGCCCGGCAGCGAGCCGGTGACCCCACCCGCGGTGGCGACGGCACCGTCCAGCGTGCCGGTCGCCGTGTCGGTCAGGTCCGAGACCTGGCCGGTTGCGGTGTGCGACGTGCCGTCCAGGGTGTCGGTCACGTCACCCACCGCGGAGAAGTCGCCCTCGACCTTCAGCTTGACCGAGGCGGCACCGTCGAACAGGTCCCAGCTCGACACGCCGCCGAACACCGACAGGCCGTCGGCGTCCGCGCTGAGCGTGCCCGCCACGGCGGCCTTGACGTCCCCGGCGCCGGTGGCACCCGACACCGTGAGCTGGTCCGCGACGGCCTTGAGGCGGAAGATCGCACCGGCCTGGCCTGCGTCGACCAGGTCGAGCGGCAGGTCCTCGAGCAGCGAGCCGTCGAGAGCGGGCAGGCTCCCGGTCGGCACGTAGTCGAGCACCAGCGGGATGACTTCCTGCACGTCCAGGGCGCTGATGTCGCTCAGGCCCGCCCTCGCCAGGGTGCCCTCGGCGTCGGCCTGGAAGTCGGCCAGCGCGGTCGGGTCGCTGAGCAGGTCGAGAACGAAGTCGTGCAGCGTGTTGGGGCTGGAGCCCATGATGGATATCTCCTGGTCAAGTAGGACGCGGGGAGCCGGCCCGGCAGGGGTGGGGGTCCGGCCTGTGATCAAGCTAAGGGCGGGGGGATCACCGGCCATCGGGGATTACTCCCAGTAGATACCGCAACCACTATGGGGTGGTTGTCGTTCACTCCCTAGGGGATTAGGGGATGCGCTTGTGACCGTCTCGTAACCCGTGTAGGTACTGCCGGTAGTTCGTTCAGGTGAGTGAGGGAGGCTCCGAGTTGCCGTACGTCCTCGGGGTCGACGTGGGCACCACGCGCACCGCCGCGGCCGTGTGCAGGCTGGGCGGCGCGGGGCGCGGCGAACCGGAGCTGGTCGGCCTCGGCGGACCGGGTGGCGGTGTCGCGTCGACGTTGCAGCTCACCGCGGACGGCGCGTTCCTCGTCGGCGAGCCGGGCGACCCGCGGTGGACGGCCACCGGCTTCGGCCGCCGGGTCGGCGACGTCGTGCCGATCGTGCTCGGGCCCGACGCGGGCGGTGCCGAGCACTGCCCGCCGGAGGAGCTGACCGCGCTGCTGGTCAGGTGGGTCGCCGACCAGGTCGCGGCCCGCGAGGGCGAACCGCCCGCGCACGTCGTGCTCGCGCACCCCCCTGGCTGGGGCGCCCACGCCAAGGGCCTGGTGCACCGGGCGCTGCGGTCGGTCGGCGTGGAGGCGTCGCTGGTGCCCGAACCCGTCGCGGCGGCGGAGAACCACGCGTTCAGCCGGTCGTTCGCCGGGTCGCTCGGCGTGTTCAGCCTGGGCAGCCACGCGTTCGGCGCGTCCGTGGTCGGCCGGGGGTTCGAGCTGGTCAACACCGTCGAAGGGGTCGACCAGGCGGCCGGCGTCGACTTCGACGACGCGGTGTTCGGGCACGTGCGCACCTCGCTCGGGCGGGCGCTGGCCGAGCTGGACGCCGACGACCCGCGCACCCGCGGCCTGTTCGGGCGGCTGCGCCGCGACTGCGAGGCGGCCAAGCGGGTGCTGTCCGGCGCGGTGGAGACGTCGATCCCGGTGCACCTGCCGTCCGGGCCGGTGGACGTGCCGATCACCCGCGCCCAGTTCGAGGACCTGATCCGGCCGGACGTGGAGCAGGCCGTCTCCGTGTTCGAACGGGTCGTGGCCGGTGCGGGCACCGGCGGCGTCGAGATGACCGTGCTGGTCGGGGGCAGCACCCGCATCCCGCTGGTCGCGGCGTCCGTGCCCGGCCGGGTGGTGCTGGAGGCCGCGCCCGAGACCTCGGTGGTGAAGGGCGCCGCGCTGGCCGCCCGGCGGCTGGTGATCGGGCCCGACGCCGAACCGGAGCCGATCGAGACGTCGGTCATGGTGCGCGACGACGACCCGCTGCTCAGGTTCCCGGTGGGCGGCATGGAGGTGCCGGACGCGGAGTTCACCGCGCCACCACCCCGGCCGCCCGTCGACATCACACCCCTCGACCTGCCCGAACGGCGCACGGTGAAGCGCGTCGTGCGCGGGCTCGTGCCGACCGGTGGGCGTCGTGCCCGTGACAGCGAGGATGGCCGTTGAGCCCGAGCACAACCGCGCGACCCGTGTTGTCCCAGCAGGTCACGCAGGTCCTGGACGCCGTCGCGGCGGGTGCCGTGGTCCGGCTCGGCGTGGTCGCGCCCGGTGGTTACGGCAAGACGACCGTGCTGCGGGAGATCAGCCGGGCGTTCGAGGACGCCGGCGCGTCCGCCTCGGTGGTGGACGACGCGCACCTGCTGCCGGACGCCGAGCTGCTCGCGCTGCGCTCCCTCGTCGAACGGGGTGACCAGAACGTCGTGGTGGCCTACCGCCCGTGGCCGCGGTCGCGGGCGCTGGCGGCGCTGGCCGAGTCGCTGGGGCGGGCGCGGCCGGCGCTGATGCCGGAGCCGTTCAGCCGGGAGCAGGTGCGGGCCGTGCTGCCCGCCGCCGCCCGGGGGCTGGTGGACTTCGTGCACCAGCAGACCGGTGGCGTGCCGCGGTTCGTGCAACGGCTGGCCGGGGTGAGCGCGCCCGAGGTGCCGCCCGAGGTGGTGGCGTCGTTCCGGGCGGACCTGGACTGGCTGGACGCCGACGTGCAGAAGTACCTGCTGGCCGCCGAGGCGGGCGCGGCGCTGCGGCTCGACCTGCTCGGCGGGCTGCTCGGCGTCGACGCCGACGCGGTGGGCGACGTGATCGAGGCGGGACGGGCCACCGGCCTGGTCGCGGCGGACGGCACGCTGGTGCCCGTCGCCCGGCTGGCCGTGGCGGCGCTGAGCCGGACCGACCGGCGGATCGCGGTGCGGCAGCGGCTGGCCGAGCTCCAGCTGCGGTCCGGCGGTCCGGTGCTCGACCTGGTGCGGCCGCTGATCGCGGTCGGCGGCGCGGACCACCAGACCGGGGTCGCCGGGCCGGGGCTGGCGCGGGCGTTCCGGGCCGCGGCCGACGAGGCGCTGGCCACCGACCCCGCGCTGGCCGCGCGGCTGCTGGCCGCCATCGGCACGGCGGGCCCCGACGTGGCCGTGCGGCGGGCCGTCGCCTCGGCCATGGCCGGTGACCTCGACGCCGCGCTGCGGCTCGCCGACCAGGTGATCTCCGGCGGTGACGTCGAGCACCGGGGCGCGGCGGCGGAGGTGGCCGCGATCGCGTTGGCGCACCGGGGGCAGCTGGCCCGCGGCACCGAGCTGCACCGGTGGTCGCCGAGCTCGACGTCGTCGGCGTTCGCGGTGATCGGCCAGGTCGGCACCGGGAAGCTGCCGACCGCGCCGCTGCCCGTCGCACCGCCGACCATGCTCGACGGCGGCGCATCACTGATGGCGCAGGGCGTGGTGGAGTCGGTGACGTCGTCCGCGACCACGGCACTGTCCACTCTGGTGCGTGCGGCGGGGTTGCTCGAACCGGCCGGGCGCGGCGTGCTGCTGCCGGACACGCCCGCCGCGCTGGCCGCGCTGGTGGCGTTGCACAGCGGTGAGCCGGGGGTGGCCGAATCGGTGCTGGACCGGGCGATGGCCACGTCGTCGGGCGGCGCGCTGATGGCGGTGCGGCACCGGCTGCTGCGGGCGTGGATCGCGATGCAGCGCGGCAACCTCGCGCAGGCCCGGGAAGCGCTGGTGGCGCTGCGGAAGGCCGGCCGCCCGCTGGAGCCGCGGGACTGGCTGTTCGCGGTGGCGCTGGAGATCGGCGTGGCGCGGCGCAACAGCGACCTGGCGACGTTGAAGCGGACGTGGGAGCAGGCGTGCGAGGCGGTGCTGCGGCACCCGGTGGACCTGTTCACGTTCCTGCCGCTGGGCGAGTTCGCCACCGCCGCCGCGCGGCTGCGCGACCAGCACCGGCTGGCACCGCACCTCACCGCGGCGCGGAACCTGTTGCGGGACCTGGGTGATCCGTGCCTGTGGGCCGTGCCGCTGCACTGGAGCGCGCTGCACGCGGCGATCATCGCCGAGGAGACGTCCGTCGCCGAGGAGCACGCGGCTTCGCTGGCCGCGTGCCGCGACCGGAGCCGGTACGCGGGGGTCGTGTCGGCGGCGGCGGAGAGCTGGCTCGACGTGGTGGCGGGCAAGGTGGACGCCGACCAGGTCGAGGAGTCCGCGCGCGGCCTGCAGGCAGTCGGCCAGTGGTGGGACGCGGCCAGGCTCGCCGGCCAGGCCGCCATCCGCACGTCCGACCGCCAGGCGATGGTGCGGCTGCTGGACTGCGCGCGCCTGCTCCAGGGCCGCACCGCCGCGACCACGCGCAAGCAGCCCGAGCCGGTGGTGGAGGCCGACGCGGGCAAGCTCAGCGACCGCGAGCGCGAGGTGGCCGAGCTGGTCGTCGGCGGGCTGACCTACAAGCAGGTGGGTGACCGCCTGTTCATCTCGGCGAAGACGGTCGAGCACCACATGGCCCGCATCCGGCAACGGCTGGGCTGCACCAGCCGGGCGGAACTGCTCGACCAGCTCCGCCAGATCGTCGGCTGACGCCGGGTGCTCAGGCCGTCCGCGCGGCCACCATCCACCGGTACCCGAACGGGTCGAGCACGGTCGCGCCGTAGCCGTGCCCGGTGTCCGCCGCCGCGCGCAGCACCGTGCCGCCGCGCGCCACGGCCCCCCGCACCACACCGTCCACATCGGACACCTCGACCCGGTGCATCGGGTTGACCCCGCCGCTCGGGTCCGGCGCGAGGTGGCGGTACTCGGGCGAGGGGTCCGCGAGCATCAGCACGCTGTCCCCGATGGCGATCTCCACGTGCCCGACCGAGCCGTCGTCCATGACGATCGGCTCGCCCCGCCGCACGGCGCCGAACACCTCGGCGTAGTAGTCGACGGCGGCCCGCGCGTCCCGGACGGCCAGGTACGGCACGACGGTCCGGTACTCCTCCCGACCAGCGGTCACGTCTCCTCCTTCTCTCGGCGACGCACTCCATCCTCGGCCGGGATCGGCCTTCACGGACGGGTGAACCAGTTGCTCGTCCGAGCAACTTCCAGCTTGGTCGTGCTAACTTTTGCTCATGCGAGCAAAGTCCCTCACCGAGCAGGCACGACGGGCCCAGATCGTCGCCGCGGCGATCGAGGTGCTGGCCGAGCTCGGCTACGGGGCGACCTCGTTCAAGCAGATCGCCGCCCGCGCGGGCCTGAGCAGCACGGGCCTGATCTCGTACCACTTCAAGGGCAAGCAGGAGCTGGTCGACTCCGTCTACGCCGAGGTCAGGCGGACGTTCACCGAGTTCGTGCTGGAGCGGATGGACCACAGCGCCACGGCTGCGGGCGAGCTGCGCGCGTTCCTGAGCGCCAACCTGCGGTTCCTGCGCGCCCACCGGGCGCACATGGTGGCGCTGGCGCAGGTCCGCCCGCACGTCTCGGCCGCGGACTCGGCCGACGACGACCACCGCAAGATGGCCGACCTGCTCCGCCAGGGGCAGCGGCGGGGTGAGTTCCGCGAGTTCGACGCGGACACCGTGGCGATCTTCGTCCTGGCCCTGCGCAACGGCGTGCTGGCCAGGGCGGGCGACCACCCGGAGGTCGACCTCGACCTCTGCGAACGCGAGCTCATCACCGTGGTGGAGCTCGCCACGAGAAGGGGGTGACCCA
The DNA here is from genome assembly GCF_003014735.1 of Saccharothrix carnea. Classification (GTDB taxonomy): domain Bacteria; phylum Actinomycetota; class Actinomycetes; order Mycobacteriales; family Pseudonocardiaceae; genus Actinosynnema; species Actinosynnema carneum. Next base: position 148,632 of record NZ_PYAX01000007.1, read on the forward strand.
TGCGTCGGGGGACGTGGGCACTGATCATCACGATGGCCGTGACGGCCTGTGGGGGTGGGGACGTGGGACAACGGCCACCGGACACGGTGCGGGTGGAGAACGGCGAGGTGCGCGGTGTCGTGCACGCCGACCGCACCGTCTTCCAAGGCATCCCGTACGCGCTGGCGCCGAAGGGCGAGCTGCGCTGGCGCGCGCCGCACCGGGCGGCGGACTGGGAGGGCGTCCGGGACGCGACCAGGCCGGGCAACCCGTGCCCGCAGGTCGGCTCGTCCTACTCGCCGACCAGGGCGACCGACGAGGACTGCCTGTTCCTCAACGTCACCACGCCGTCCACAGCGGGCCGCCGGCCGGTCCTGGTCTGGCTGCACGGCGACGGCGCGATCGGCGCGGGCCACCACTTCGACGCCACCGCGTTGGCCACCAAGGGCGACGTGGTGGTCGTGACGCTGAACTACCGGCTCGGCGTGTTCGGCGGCTTCGGCCTGCCCGGTCTGGAGGGCTCCGGCACGTTCGGCCTGCAGGACCAGCGCGAGGCGTTGGAGTGGGTGCGGCGCAACATCGACAGCTTCGGCGGCGACCCCGGCAACGTCACGCTGTTCGGCGTCTCCTACGGCGCGTCGGCCGCGGCGGCGCACCTGGTCTCGCCCGCGTCACGCGGCCTGTTCCACAAGGCGATCACGCACAGCGGGTTCGCGCTGGTCGACCTGCCCGCGGAGGCGTGGTACCCGGGTCTGGGCGCGCTGCCGTGGCTCGCTTGGCGGGACACCGCGGAGATCGAGCAGATCGGGCAGGGCATCACCCTCGAGCTGGGCTGCGACGACCTCGCCTGCCTGCGCGCCCTGCCCGCCGAGAAGGTGATGGACCACCAGCAGGTCATGAACATCTTCCAGCCCTTCGGGTACGGCAACGCCGAGCTGCCACGACTGCCCGCCGAGGCGTTCGCGGCCGGGGAGATCGCGCGGGTGCCCGTGCTGGCCGGCAACACGCGGCACGAGCACCGCGGCATCGTGGAGATCTTCCGCGGGCCCGTCGCCGCCGAGGACTACCCGCGCCTGCTCGCGGCGGCGTTCGGGGACCGCGCGGCGGAGGTCGGACGGGAGTACCCGCTGGAGGCGTTCGAGAGCCCGGGCCGGGCGTGGGCGGCGGTGCTGACCGACCGGGTGTGGGCGCGGGCGACGTTCCGGCAGCACGAGTTGTTGTCCGCGCACACGCCGACGTTCGCGTTCGAGTTCGCCGACCCGGCGGCCTCCGAGCACGGCGCGAGCCACAGCACGGACATCGGCTACCTGTTCCCGGACGGGGAGCTGACGGCCGGGCAGCGCGAGCTGTCGGACGCGATGATCCGGTACTGGACCGCCTTCGCCCGCACCGGCGACCCGAACGGCGGCGACCTGCCGCACTGGCCCGCGTTCGGCGAGGGGCGGCACGTGCAGTCGCTCGCACCGGGCGCGATCACCGGCGTGGACTACCGGGCCGAGCACCGGCTCGACTTCTGGGGGGACGAGTAGGGGGAGCGGGCCGGAGGCCGTCCGGAGGGGGACGGCCTCCGGCCACGCCCGCTACGGGGCCGGGTCGCGTTTGGTGGCGTGCAGCAGGATCAGCCCGAGCGCGGCGATCACGAAGTTCTGGAACGCGGCCGACAGCCCGTTCCAGTCCTTCGACTGCCACATCACGAACCACTCGCCGCCGATCGCGATGAACCCGCCGCCGAACAGCAGCGCCTGCATCACCCAGCCCGTGGACGACAGCAGGCGTGCCACCTCCTCGCGGCGCCGCAGCCAGGCCACCAGCCCGGCCAGCAGCACCAGCGCGGTGACCGCCTCCCAGGCGATGATCAGCACGTAGACCACGGTCACGACGGTCGGATCGGTGATCGCGCGCCACGACGTGTTGGGGGACCCGAAGGTGGTGTCCATCGCCAACACGTGTTGCACGAACGCGTGGTTGGTCTCGTAGTCGGTGATGTTGCCGAACACGACGAGGCCCATGTAGAGCGCGGTGATCCCGGTCAGCGCCGTGATCGCCGTCCGCGGGCCACCCACCCTGGCAAGTGAACGCATGATCTGCAGAACCTAGTCAAGTTCCGCCGGAAGTACATGAACGGGCTTCACCTCGGGTTCGGGGTGCGGACCCCGTCAGGGGCAGGGCGGTTCGTAGTCCAGCTGCGGCAGGTGCTCGCGCCAGCGGTCCTCCGGCAGCACGCCCTTGGTCTTCACGCAGACCCGCTCGATCACGTGCTGCAGGTCGAGGTCCCACACCCGGACCGTGCTGTCCGAGCTGGTGGACGCCAGCCTGCGGCCGTCCGGGCTGAACGCCATGTCCCGCAACCCGCCCTGGTGCCCGGTCAGCACCTGGCCGACCGCGGTGGGTCGGCGCAGGTCGTGCACGTCCCACAGCCGGATGGTGCGGTCCTCGCCGCCGCTGGCCAGCGTCCGCCCGTCCGGGCTGAACGCCACCGCCACCGCCTCCTCGGCGTGCCCGCTCATCGGCGCTCCGATGGGCTCGACCCGGTTGGGCACGGTCAGGTCCCACAGCCGGATCGTCCGGTCGTCGCTCGCCGTGGCCAGGGTGCGGCCGTCCGGGCTGATGTCGCCCGCGCGCACCGCGCCGGTGTGCCCGGCCAGCGGGTGCCCGAGCGGCTGGGCGGCGGCCGGGTCCGTCACGTTCCACAGCCGCACGGTGTTGTCCGCGCTGGCCGTGACCAGCGTCCGGCCGTCCGGCGTGAACCCGACGTAGTGCACGTACCCGCCGTGGCCGACGAGCGCGCGGCCGAGCGGCTTCGGGTGCTCGCGGTCCTCGATGTCCCACAGCTGCACCGAGTTGTCGTCGGAACCGGTGACCAGCACCTTCCCGTCGTGCCGGAGCGCCACCGGCGAGCTGTAGCGGGTGCCCACCCCGATCGGCTCGCCCAGCGGCCGGGGGTGGTGCGGGTCGGTGACGTCCCACAGCCGCACCACCTTGTCGCTCACGCTGGCCAGCGTCCGGCCGTCCTCGCTCATCGCCAGGGACCACACGCCCGCGCCGTGCGACAGCACGGCGGTCGACTGCGGGTCGCCCGGGTCCGTGATGTCCCACACCTGGATCGACTCGTCCTCGGCCGCGGACACCAGGTGGTGGTCGTCGGGGGTGAAGCGGGGACCGACGGTGCGCGCCGAGTGCCCGACGAGCACGCCGGGCGGCAGCGACCACAGCCGCACCACGGCGTCGTGGCTGCCGGTGGCCAGCGTCCGGCCGTCCGGGCTGAACGACACCGCGTACACGATGCCGTTGCGCCCGCTCAGCGGCTGGCCGAGCGGCACGGCGTGCGCCGGGTCGGCGATGTTCCACAGCCGCGTGGTGCCGTCCGCGCCCGCGGCGGCGAGCAGCCGGCCGTCCGGGCTGAACGCCACCGACCACACGCCCTCGGTGTGGTCGGTCAACGGGCGGCCGACCGGCTTGGGCGCCGCCGGGTCCGCCACGTCGAACAGCCGCACGCTGTGGTCCTCGCCCGCGCCCGCCAGCAGCTTGCTGTCCGGGCTGAACGCCAGCGAGTGCACGGTGTCCTCGAACCCGGTGACCGGCTCGCCGAGCTGCCTGGGGGCGCGCACGTCGCGCACGTCGAACAGGACCACGGTCCCGTCGTCGCCCGCGGTGGCCAGCAGCGCGCCGTCCGGGCTGATCGCGACCGCGCGCACCTGGTCGGTGTGCCCGCCGAGCGGTTCGCCGAGCCGGCGCGGCCGGGCCGGGTCGGTCACGTCCCACAGCCGGGCCGTGTGGTCGGCGTTGGCGGTGACCAGGGTCCGCGAGTCCGGCGTGAACGCCAGCAGGTAGACGGTGCCGTTGTCGCCGCGCAGCGGCTCGCCGAGCGAGCGCGGGCGTTCCGGGTCGCTGACGTCCCACAGCCGCACCGTGGCGTCGTCGCCCGCCGTGGCCAGGGTCCGGCCGTCCGGGCTGAACACGGCCGAGGTCACCCAGCTGCGGTGGCCGGGCAGCGGCGAGCCGAGCGGCTTCGGGTCGTCCGGGTCGCGCAGGTCCCACAGCCGCACGGTCTGGTCGAAGCTCGCGGTGGCCAGGAACTTGCCGTCGGGGGAGTAGGAGGTCAGGTACACCGGGCCGGTGTGCCCGGTCAGCGGTATCGCCAACGGCGTGGTCTGGGTGGACAGCAGCCGCGTCTGCACGTCCCGGTCGTCGGGCCGCATCCGGTGCGCGACCAGCGCCAGCTGCGCCGACAGCGACGGGTCGGAACCCTGCAGCCGGTCCGCTTCCGCCACCACCTGCCGGAACACCGCGTCGTCCCGCTGCCGCACGGCCAGCACGGCGGCGGTGGCGGCGATGAGCGCGAGCACGACCACGCACACCACGGCCGCGCGTCGGCCCCACGCGGCGCGCCTGCGGTACTGCATCGAGACGGCGAGGAAGTCCTGGGCGGTGCCGGTCAGCCCCTCGCGGCCCGCCGCGTCGGCCCAGTGCCGCGCGGTCTCCAGCCGTGCGCCCCGGTAGAGCAGCGACGAGTCGCGGTCCTGGCCCACCCACGTCGCCGCGTCCTCCTCCAGCCGCTGCCGCAGCAGCTGGCCCTCCCGGTCCTGGTCGATCCAGCTGCGCAGCCGCGGCCACGCCTGCAGCAGCGCCTCGTGCGTGATCTCCACCGACCCGGCGTCGAGCGTGACCAGGCGGGCCCGCGCCAGCACCTCCAGCGCCTCCTCGCCCGCGGCCCGGTTCGCGGCCTGCTCGACCAGCTCGTGCCGGGTCGAGCGGCGGCGGGTGTCCTGGGTGTCCTCGCCGACGCGCACCAGCCGCAGCAGCAACGGCCGGGCCGCGTGCTGCGCCTCCGGGGCGAGGTCGGCCCACGCCCGTTCCGCGGTGGCCGCGACCGCGCCCTGGATGCCGCCCGCCGAGCGGTAGCCCGCGATGGTCAGCTTCCCGGCCTGCCTGCGCTGCCAGGTGGCCAGCAGGGCGTGCGACAGCAGCGGCAACGCGCCCGCGTCGTACGCGCCCTGCCCGGCCCTGGCCTGCGCCCGGCCGCTGCGCACGCCCAGGTCGCGCAGCATCAGCTCGATCAGCCCCGGCTCCAACTGCAGGCCCGCCGCCTTCGCGGGCCGCGACACCGCCTCGCGCAGCTCCGCCGACGTCATCGGGCCCAGCACCATCTGCCGGTCCTGCAACGCGTCGGCCAGCTCCGGGAACGCCAGGCAGCGGCCGTAGAAGTCGGCCCGCACGCCCACCAGCACCACCGCGGGCGCCGTGCCGCCGGGCACCGCGGGCGTGCACGCCACGTGCAGCGCCTGCACGAACACCTGCACCCGGTTCTCGTCCGAGGACAGCGTGAACGCCTCCTCGAACTGGTCGACCACGACCACCACCCGGTCGCCGCCGTGCCGTGCCGCGTACGCCGCGAACGCCGCCCGGATCTGCGCGGCGAACCGCATCACGCCCATCAGCGTCTGCCCGAGGAACGTGTCCGGACCGTGCCCGGACGCCACCAGGTCCTGGTCCATCCCGTCCAGGGTGAGCGCCATGTCCAGGATCTCGGCCAATTCCGGGATCTGCCGGATCAATTCCTTCACCGGGTCGCCGCCGGGCGTGATGACGACCGCGGGCCAATTCGTCGACCCGGGCACCGCCAACGCGCCGTCGCGAACGGACGGAATGACGCCCGCGCGCACCAATGACGATTTACCGGCACCCGAGGCGCCCACCAGCATCACGATTCCGCCGGTTTCCGCGGCACTGCCCAGTCGGGACACCAAGGCGGCCGTGCTGCGTTCCCGGCCGAAGAACCAGCTGGAATCCTCCGGCTGGAACGCGGCCAGTCCCCGGTACGGGCACACGCCGATCTCGTCGGAACTCGGCGGGTCCTCGTCGACCGGTGCTGTCACCGGGCTGGCCAACGCCTCCTCCCACAGCGCGCGCCACGCGTCCAGGTCGTACAACCCGGCCGCAGGCGGCTGCGGGCGCGACTTGCGGGCCTCGCCGATGAGGACTTCGAGGACTACCGAGAGTGCCGAGAACCGGGCGGGCACGTTGCGCCCGCGACGCCAGTCGCTGACCCGCTGGGCGGTCGCCCGGACCGGTCTGCCGCGCTCGTCGGTGCGCCGCGCGCGGCCCACGGACTCGGTCACCTTCTTCAGCGGCGGATCACCCGCCTCCGCGTAGAGCAGCGCGAACCGCTCCGCGAACACGGCACGGGGACCCGACCCCTGACCGGAACCAGCCATCCGCGGCGTGCCTCCTAGCGATCCGGTGTTCCGGACCGGAAAACCGGATGTGAGTGCGTGAACAGGTCGTTTGCCGACCGGTGGAGCACTTGTCAGTCCACCCTAACGACTTGCGCTGACAAGCTGGCCCGGACGTTGCAGATGACGTCGACAGGTTGTGCGAAGGGACCGGTCAAAGTGGTTTCGCAGGCAACTACCGCGAGTGGCAGCTCGTCGAGCGCTGAGGGGTCCTGGGGGTCTTCTCAGCGGTCCGCACCGGACCGACCCGTTCGGTGGAACGGTGCGGCGACCTGCCGTGCAGAGCGGAGTTGACCCGGTGCGCACCGCCCGTCCACCGGTCACGGCCCGTGAGGACCGGGGCGTCCCCGGTGAAGCACGGGTCTGCCCGATCCTGAGGACGGTGCTGGACGCGCACCGGCGCGACCGGGCCGAGGTGAGACTGGACCTGCTGGCCAGGCTCGCCGCCCCGGCGCACCACTAGTCGATGTCCGACCCGGGGGCGTCACCGCCCCACCGGCGCGCCGCACAGCGCGGTGCGGCGCGCCAGGTCCACCGCGTTTCCGTCCATGTCGCATTTCCGCCGGCCACGGGGCCGAGCGTTGACCGATGCTGGTGCCGTGCACGAAGACGCGGAACGTTGTGTCCGGGCCGTGCGGTCGAAAGACGCCCGGTTCGACGGGTGGTTCTTCACCGCGGTCCTCACCACCCGGATCTATTGTCGACCGAGTTGTCCGGTCCCGCCCGCCAAGGTCGGGAACATGCGGTTCTACCCGAGTGCGGCGGCGGCGCAACAAGCGGGATTCCGGGCCTGCAAGAGGTGTCGCCCCGACGCGTCACCCGGTTCTCCGCTGTGGAACCACCGCGCGGACTCGGTGGCGAAGGCCATGCGGCTGATCGCGGACGGCGTGGTGGACCGCGAGGGCGTGCCCGGGCTGGCCGTCCGCCTCGGCTACAGCGTGCGGCAGGTGGAACGGCTGCTGCTGGCCGAACTGGGCGCGGGGCCGTTGGCGTTGGCCAGGGCGCAGCGCGCGCAGACCGCCCGGCTGCTCATCGAGACGACCGCGTTGCCGATGGCGGAGGTGGCGTTGGCGGCCGGGTTCGCCAGCGTGCGGGCGTTCAACGAGACCGTGCGCGAGGTGTTCGGGCTGTCGCCCACGGACCTGCGCACGCGCCGGCGTCCCGCGCCGGACACCCCGGGCGTGCTGTCGCTGCGGCTGCCGTTCCGCGTGCCGCTGCGGCCGGACAACCTGTTCGGCCACCTCGCAGCGACCGGCGTGCCGGGGGTGGAGGAGTGGCGTGACGGCGCTTTCCGGCGGACGTTGCGGCTGCCGCACGGGCACGGGGTCGTGTCGCTGACGCCGCAGGAGGACCACGTGGCGTGCCGGCTCTCGTTGAGCGACCTGCGCGACCTGTCGATCGCCATCGCCCGGTGCCGCCGGATGCTCGACCTCGACGCCGACCCGGTCGCCGTCGACGAGCAGTTGCGCTCGGACCCGCTGCTCAGGCCCGTGGTCGACGTGGGACCCGGGCGGCGGGTGCCCGGCACGGTGGACGCCGCCGAGTTCGCGGTGCGCGCCGTGCTCGGGCAGCAGGTGTCCACGGCCGCCGCCCGCACCCACGCCGGTCGGCTGGTGCGCGCGGCGGGTGAGCCGATCACCGACCACGGGTTGACGCACCTGTTCCCGACGCCCGAGGCGCTGGCGTCGCTGGACCCGTCCGTGCTGGCCATGCCGCAGGCGCGCAAGACCGCGTTCCGCGCGCTGGTCGAGGCGCTCGCCGGCGGGTCGCTCGACCTCGGCGTCGGCGCGGACTGGGAGAAGGCGCGCGCCGACCTGCTGGCGCTGCCCGGCTTCGGGCCGTGGACGGTGGAGGTGATCGCCATGCGGGCGCTCGGCGACCCGGACGCGTTCATCCCCACCGACCTCGGCATCCGCATCGCCGCGCGCGCCCTCGGCCTGCCCGGCACACCCGCCGCCCTGGTGCGGCGTGCCCAGGCGTGGCGCCCCTGGCGGGCGTACGCCGTCCAGTACCTCTGGGCCACCGGTGACCACGCGGTCAACCGGCTGCCCGCCTGAAGGGACGTCCCGCCCGATGAGCCACACCACCGTGGACAGCCCAGTCGGACCGCTCACGCTGGTCGCGCACGACGAAGTGCTGTCCGGGCTGTACATGACCGAGCAGCGGTACCGGCCGGCCGATGACACGTTCGGCCCCGAGGACCCTTCCCCGTTCGGGGACGTGATCACGCAGCTGGCCGAGTACTTCGCCGGCACGCGCACGGACTTCGACCTGCCGCTGGACCCGATCGGGACGCCGTTCCAGCGCACCGTGTGGCGGGCGTTGGCCGAGATCCCGTACGGCGAGACCGTGACGTACGGGGAGCTCGCGCAGCGGCTGGGCCGTCCGTCGGCCGCGCGGGCGGTCGGCCTGGCCAACGGCCGCAACCCGATCGCGATCATCCTGCCGTGCCACCGGGTGGTCGGCGCGAACGGCGACCTCACCGGGTACGGCGGCGGGCTGGCCCGCAAGCGCCGACTGCTCGACCTCGAACGGGGCCCGGACCCCTACCTCCTGCCGCTCTGACCTCACCCAACCGCGAGAGTCCAACGCTCAGCGCGCGAGAGTCGTACGTTCACGCACCCCGAATTCAACGCTCACGCCTAACGGTGTGCGGGCTGAGCGTTGAACTCGGGGGTCCTGAGCGTTGGACTCTCGCGCGCTGGGCGTTGGACTCTCGCGCGCCGGAGGTACGACTCTCGTGCACCGACGAAAAAGTTTGTCTTGACGGGGGAAGTTGTCGGTGCGATGGTTGGGCCATGTTGGACGTGGCAGTGATCGAGGACCCGGCGGTGGCCGAGGTCTCGTTGGACCCGGTGCGGGCGAGGTTGTTGGCCGAGCTGGCCGAGCCGAGCTCGGCGACCATGCTGGCGGCGAAGATCGGCCTGCCCCGGCAGAAGGTGAACTACCACCTGCGCACCCTGGAGCAGCACGGGCTGGTGGAGCTGGCCGAGGAACGCCGCAAGGGCAACATGACCGAACGCGTCATGCGCGCCACCGCCGCGTCCTACGTCATCTCGCCCACGGCGCTGGCCGCCGTCCAACCCGACCCCGAACGCGCACCCGACCGCCTGTCGGCCCGCTGGCTGCTGGCCGTCGCCGCACGGCTGGTCCGCGACGTCGGCAACCTGGTCACCGGCGCGGCCAAGGCGGACAAGAAGGTCGCCACCTTCGCGCTGGACGGCGAGGTCCGCTTCGCCACCGCCGCCGACCGCGCGGCGTTCGCCGAGGAGCTGACCACCGCCGTCACCGCCCTGGTCGCCAAGTACCACGACGAAGCCGCGGCCGGCGGACGCGCGCACCGCGTCGTCGTCGCCGTCCACCCGAGCATCCCGAAGGAGTGACGATGGGTCACGCGTTCGAAGGCGTCAACGAGGTCGAGCTGGACGGCGTGACGCCGGAGCAGGTCTGGGAGGCCATCGCCACCGGCCCCGGCATCGACTCCTGGTTCATGGGCGCGAACGACGTCGAGCCCGGCGCCGCGGTCCGCCAGGCGTTCGGCGGCTACCAGCCCGCACACCCGATCACCGCCTGGGAACCCGGCAAGCACCTGGCCTACGGCGGCGAGAAGGAGCCGGACGGCCGGTTCGTCGCCTACGAGTTCCTGGTCGAGGGCCGAGAGCGGGGCAGCACGGTCCTGCGCATGGTCGCGAGCGGCTTCCTGCCCGGCGACGACTGGGAGAACGAGTTCGAGGCCATGACCGCGGGCGGCGAGATGTTCTGGCAGACCCTCGTCACCTACCTGCGCCACTTCGCCGGCCGCACCGCCCGCCCGCTGACCGCCTTCGGCCCGCCCGTCGCGGACTGGCCCGCCCTGTGGTCGAAGCTCGGCCGCGAGCTCGGCCTCGACCACGCGCCGAACACCGGCGACCACGTCACCCTCGACGGTGAGCCCGGCGTCGTCTACTTCGCCAACGCCCAGACGGTCGGCGTCCGCACGGCCGACGCGATGTACCGCTTCTTCCAGGGGATGCCCGGCGTCGTGATCGCCATGCACCACGTGTTCGGCGACGACCACCGCGACGAGCGGACCTGGTCGACCTGGTTGGGAGATCTGGCATGACCACCCGCGCCGACACCGACACCGCCAAGCCGCGAGAACCGAAGGACTGGACAACCATGGGACAGGTCGTTTCCAAGGACGGCACCGCGATCGCCTTCACGCGAGTCGGGTCCGGACCGGCGCTGATCATCGTCGACGGCGCGATGTGCTACCGGGCCTTCGGCCCCTCCAAGGCCCTGGCCGACGCGCTGGCCGAGCACTTCACCGTCTACACCTACGACCGGCGCGGCCGGGGGGAGAGCGGCGCCGGCACCGCGCCGTACGACGTGGAACGCGAGGTCGAGGACATCGCCGCGCTGATCGAGGAGGCGGGCGGCTCGGCGCACCTGTTCGGCATGTCGTCGGGCGGCACGCTGGTCGCCGAGGCCGCGCACCGGGGCGTGAACGCCGAGCGGATCGCGATCTACGAGTCGCCGATGATCGTGGACGGCACCCGCGCGCCCATGGACCCCGACCTGCCGGCACGGGTGGAGCGCGCGATCGGTGAGGGCCGCCGGGGCGAGGCGATCAAGCTGTTCATGCGGTACGTCGGCACGCCCGGGCTCTTCATCGCGGTCATGCCGCTGATGCCGATGTGGACCAAGCTCAAGGCCGTCGCGCACACGTTGCCGAACGACTTCGCGCTGACCGGCGAGCTCCAGGGCGGCACGCTCCCGCCCGCCGACCGGTGGTCCGGCGCGGAGGCGCCCGCTCTGGTGATCGCCGGTGGCAAGAGCCCCGAGTACCTGCGCAACGCCCAGCGGCACCTGGCGTCGGCGTTGCCGCAGGGCGAGCTGACCGTCCTGCCCGGCCAGACCCACATGGTCAAGCCCAGGGCGACGGTTCCCGTGCTGGTCGACTTCTTCCGCCGCCCGGCCGGCCGAACCCGCTGAGGGCACGCGGAATCTGGTGGTGGGCGGGAACTTCCCCGTCCACCACCGTCGCGTGCGACGGCTCTCAGGGCTTGCGGCCCACCGCGCCCGCGATGCAGTAGCTCACCGCGTCGAGTTCCTTGAGCCGCGGGCCGTCCGGCCACCAGTCCGCGCAGATCACCAGGCCGGGTTCGACCAGCTCCAGGCCGTGGAACAGCTCGAGCATCTCGCCCATCGTGATGAACCGCCCGCTGCCCATCGGCGAGTGCAGGAACGTCTGCTCCATCCGCCGCGCGATGGCGGAGTGCTCCTCGGTCTCCGGGTCGAGGAAGTGCGAGATCGCCACGTACGAACCGGACGGCAGGGCCTCGATGTACTCGGCCATGATCTCGGCCGACGTGGGCGAGTCGCCGTTGTAGTGGTGCAGCGTGCCCATCTGGAACAGCGCCAGCGGCTCGGTGAAGTCGATGTGCTTGCGCACGACCGCGTCGTTGAGGATCTCGTGCGGGTCGAAGATGTCGGCCGCGGAGAAGTGCGTCCGGTCGTTCTCCTCCAGCAGCGCGCGGCCGTGCGCCAGTACCACTGGGTCGTTGTCGACGTACACGACTCGGGCATCCGGGTTAATCCGCTGGGCCACCTGGTGCGTGTTCTCCGCGGTGGGCAACCCCGAGCCGCAGTCGAGGAACTGGTTGATCCCCGTCTGGCTGGCGACGAACCTGGTGGCGCGGATCAGGAAGCCGCGGTTGTCCACCGCCAGGGTGGCCGCTTCCGGCGCGACCTGCTGCACCCGGCGCAGCACCTCGCGGTCGATCTCGTAGTTGTCCTTGCCGTTGAGGAAGGCGTCGTACACCCTGGCGATGCTGGCCTTGGTGGTGTCGATGTAGACGGGGGCGGCGGCGTCCGAGGACGTACCCGGCATTGTGGTGACCTCGCATTACGGGGATGGGAGTGATGTTGTGTGCACCGCGTCACAGTCCGGTCAGCGTAAGGGTATGGGCTCAACGTGTGAGTGAGCCTCATGCCTCTGTCCGGGCAAGATCATGGGTGTACGTTCAGTGACGATGCGAGTCGGCCCACCTCGGGCGCAACCGCTGATCGGGTGGGGCAGGCACGACGGTCGGGAGGAACGGCGATGGCGACGGACGAGTCCACGCCGGAGAGGGAGAGCGGTCCGACCGCGCTGCGGATCGTGCTCGGCGCGCAGTTGCGCAGGCTGCGCGAGGCCGCCGAGATCAGCCGGGCGGACGCCGGCTACACCATCCGCGGCTCGGAGTCGAAGATCAGCCGGATGGAACTCGGTCGCGTCGGCCTGAAGGAACGCGACGTGAACGACCTGCTGACCATGTACGGCGTCGCCGACGCCGACGAGCGGGCGAAGTTCCTCGGCATGGTCCGCCGGTCCAACGAGCCGGGCTGGTGGCAGCGCTTCACCGACCTGATGCCCGACTGGTTCCAGGACTACGTCGGCTTGGAAGAGGCGGCGTCGCGGATCCTGATCTACGAGACGCAGTTCGTGCCCGGCCTGCTGCAGACCGAGGAGTACGCGACGGCGATCGCGAGCCACGGCCGGTCCGAGCTGGTGACGCCCGACGTGCGGCGGCGGGTGTCGTTGCGGATGCAGCGGCAGCGGATCCTGGCCCGGCCGGGTGCCCCGAGAGTGTGGGCCGTGATCGACGAATCAGTGCTCTACCGGACCATCGGCGGCCGTCAGGTCCTGCTCAACCAGCTCGAATACTTGCTCAGCGTGACGAAGGACGGGCCGATCACCCTCCAGATAGTGCCGTTCCCGTTGGCCGGTTACGCGGCGAAGGGCCCCTTCGCGATGCTCCGGTTCGGTGAACCCGACCTGCCGGACATCGTGTACCTCGAACACCTCGCCGGTGCTCTCTACCTGGACAAACTCGAAGAGCTGGAGGTCTACAGCCGGGTCTTCGACCGCCTCACGGTGGACGCCGAGACGCCCGATCGGAGCCGGCAGATGCTCGCCAAACGGCGGGCGGAGCTCTAGCTGTCGTCCGACCGGGTGGGATTCACGCTCCGCATCTGCACGTGCATTTACCCGTGCACGCTCCGGTGCTACGTTCCGTGCACAACCGGATGCACGTGCAGATGCATCTGACGGCTTGGAGGGTGAGCGCATGGCCACCGAGGTTCTCAACGGCATGTCCGCGGCCGACCTTAAGGGCGTCACGTGGACGAAGAGCTCCTACAGCGACGCGATCGGCAACTGCGTCGAGTTCGCCGTGCTCGACGGCGGTGACATCGCGATGCGCAACTCCCGGTTCCCCGAGGGCCCCGCGCTGATCTACACGCGAGCGGAGGTGGCCGCTTTCGTGGCCGGAGCCAGGGACGGGGAGTTCGATGACCTCGTCCACTGATCTCCCCTCGCGGACGACGTTCCAGCTCCGCGAGCTGATCGCACGGGGGTTCCAGTTCCTCCACCCGCGCGACGCCAGGGGTGAACTGGCGGCGGTCGTGGGGGTGCGGGCGCATGACGCGGTGATCGACGTCGTGCGCCTGCACACCGAGGACGACGCGGTGGCGATGCGGATGCCCGCCGACGAGGTGAACGTCCTGTCCCCCAGCCGTTTCTCGTGGCGCCGCCACGGGCCTGCCACGCACGTGCTCGAAGAGCTGCTCGACCTCCCGGACGACGACGACCGAACAGCGTGACGGCTTCCCGTCCGCTTCCGCGGTGGCGGACGGGACGAGAGGGGAGAGCCCTCTCATCGGCGAACCTGACCTGGAGACGCAGCGGGAGTCGACTCCGCGCCGGATCTGTCGACACCACGCTCGGAGCGCAACTCCGTGTTCGTCGCGTACCGGCGCGGAGACCGAGGTCGGCTTCGGTCTCCGCGTCGGCACACCTCAGCGTGACAGTCCGAAAGCGGCTGGTCAGGGGCGGCGCAGGCCGCTGAGCACCACGTCCAAGCCGCGGCGGAACTCGATGTCGGGCGTGATCGTCCGCGCGGTCCCGGCGGTCTCGGCCAGCAGCGGGTACTCGCCCATCGCGGCCATCGCCTCGGTGCCCAGGCCCGACAGCGGGCCGCGGTGCTCGATCTCGGTCGCGCCGATCAGGTAGGCCAGCAGCGCGCGTAACGCGATCACCCGCTGCTCCCCGGTGAAACCGGCCCGGGTGAGCACCTCCAGCACGGACTCCGACCAGCGCAACAGGCTCGGGCACCGGTGCCGGTGCGCCATCGTGAGCGGCACGGCGTTGGGGTGCGCGGCGATCGCCGCGCGGATCCGTTCGACCAGGACCGCGATCTGCTTGTCCCACAACGCCTTCTTCGGCGGCACGGTGTCCACCCGGGACATCATGTGCTCGACCGCGAGGGCTTCCAGCTCGTCCCGGTCGGCGACGTACCGGTACAGCGACATCGTGCCCATGCCCAGCTCCGCCGCGACGGCGCGCATCGACAACGCGGCCAGGCCGTCCCGGTCCAGGACGGCGAGCGTCGCGGCGGCGAGCGCGGACGTGGTGAGCGACTTCGGGCGTGGCATGGCCTTGACAGCGTACAAGTTACGCACATAGCTTGGGTGAGCGTACAGCGCACGCCTACGCTCGCTCAGGGGGAACCGTGAAGATCAGTCCACGTGAATGGGACACCGTGCTCGGCGGCACGGTGCGGGTGCCGGACCCGCAACGCCTGGTGCACCTGCAGTTCCGCCGCTTCGCCGGCTGCCCGGTGTGCAACCTGCACCTGCGGTCGATCGTCCAGCGGCACGACGAGATCACCGCGCACGGCGTCACCGAGGTGGTCGTGTTCCACTCCTCGGCCGCCGAACTGCGCCCGCACGTCGCCGACCTGCCGTTCGCCGTGGTCGGCGACCCGGAGAAGCGGCTGTACGTGGAGTTCGGCGTGGAGTCGGCGCCGCGTTCGGTGCTCGACCCGCGGGCGTGGGGCGCGATGGTGCGCGGCACCGTCCGCGACCTCGGCCCGGTGCTGCGCGGTCGCCGTCCGCTGCCCAAGGTGGAAGGCGGACGGCTCGGCCTGCCCGTCGACTTCCTCATCGCGCCGGACGGCACGGTCGTCGCGGAGAAGCGTGGACAACACGCCTACGACCAGTGGTCGGTGGCCGAACTGCTCACCCACGCACAGGCGTTGACCAGGCAAAACTGAGTTGTCCACAGGCTTGTCCCCAGCTGTGGACGGATCGAACACCCGTTCGACCACCGACGCGGCCCCGCCCTCAGCGGGGCGGGGCCGCCTCGACCAGGGGCTCAGCGCGACGGGTCGCGGTTGAACAGGGCACGCGACCAGGCATGGCCGACGGCGGTGATCACCAGGCACCAGCCGACCGCCCAGTACCCGCTGTCACCGATCGGCGTGCCGATGAGCAGCCCGCGCAGGGTGTCGATGATCGGCGTGAACGGCTGGTTCTCCGCCACCCACGCCAGCCCGCTCGACATCGAGTCGGTCGGCACGAACGCGCTGCTCACGAACGGCAGGAACTGCAGCGGCAGCGACGAGCTGTTCGCGCCGGCGGGCGTCTTCGCGGCCAGGCCGAACGCGATGCCCAACCAGGTGAACGCGAGGGCCAGCAGCACCAGCAGCCCGGCCGCGGCCAGCCAGCCGGTGAGGCCCGCGGTCGGGCGGAACCCGGCCAGCAGCGCCACGCCGATCACCAGCGCGAGGCTGACCACCGTGTTGAGCACGCTGCTCAGCGCCTGCCCGGTCAGCACCGAGTACCGGGAGATCGCCATGGTGCGGAACCGGGCGACGATGCCCTCGCCCATGTCGGTGCACAGGTTCACCGCGGTCCACGCCGCGCCCGCGCCGACCGTCATCACCAGGATGCCGGGCGCCAGGTAGTCCACATAGGACGCGCCGCCCGCGAGGGTGGCGCCGAGCGAGCCGCCGAACACGTGCACGAACAGCAGCAGCATCAGCACGGGCATGCCCAGCGTGCCGATCGACATCAGCGGGAAGCGCTGCATGTGCCGCAGGTTGCGGCGCAGCATGGTGGTCGTGTCGCGGATGGCCAGGGTGCTCATCGCGGTGCGGTCCTCTCGGTGGTGAGGGCGAAGAAGACGTCGTCGAGGTCCGGTGTGTGCACGGACAGGTCCTGCACCTCGACCGCGGCGTCGTCCAACCGGTCGAGCAGGGCGCGCAACTGGTGCACGCCACCGTCCCCCGGCACGTCCAGGGTCAGGTCCGCGTCGTCGCGGGACGACCCGTCGAGCGCCTCGGCGGCGAGGTCGAGCATGTGCGCGTCGGCGAACCGCAACCGCACGTGCCCGCCCGGGATCAGCCGCTTCAGCTCGGCCGCGGTGCCCTCGGCGACCAGCCGGCCGCCGTTGAGCACGGCGATCCGGTCCGCGAGCTGGTCGGCCTCCTCCAGGTACTGGGTGGTGAGGAAGATCGTGACGCCGTCCGCGACCAGGCCGCGGATGATCTGCCACATGGCGTGCCGGCTGCGCGGGTCCAGGCCGGTGGTCGGCTCGTCCAGGAAGATCAGCCGCGGCTCGCCGACCAGCGTCATCGCCAGGTCGAGGCGACGGCGCATGCCGCCGGAGTAGGTGGAGGCGGGCTTCTTCGCCGCGTCCACGAGGTCGAACCGGTCCAGCAGGCGGGCGACGCGGCGTCGTCCCTCCCGGCGGTCCAGGTGGGCGAGGTCCGCCATCAGCAGCAGGTTCTCCTCGCCGGTGAGCAGGTTGTCGACGGCCGAGAACTGGCCGGTGACGCCGATGGCCCGGCGCACGCCGTGCGGGTCGCGTGCGACGTCGTGGCCCGCGACCTCCGCCCGGCCGCGGTCCGCGGTGATGAGCGTGGACAGGATCTGCACGGTCGTCGTCTTGCCCGCGCCGTTGGGGCCGAGCAGCGCGAACACCGTGCCGCGCGGCACCCGCAGGTCGAGGCCGTCGAGCACGACGTGGTCGCCGTAGGACTTGCGCAGACCGGTGGCCGTGATCGCCATGGTGGTCTCCTCCTAGTCGGTGAGCAGGTGCAGGGACTGCACGCCGGTCAAGTTCGGTGAGGGCATGAACGTCGGCCGCCGGTCGGGGTCCGTGCGCAGCCGGGGGAAGCGGTCGAGCAGCACGTTCAGCGCGAGCCGCCCTTCCAGCCTCGCCAGCGGCGCGCCGAGGCAGAAGTGGATGCCGCGGCCGAAGCCCAAGTGCGGGTTGGGGTCGCGGGTGACGTCGAGGACGTCGGGGTTCGCGAACCGGCGCGGGTCCCGGTTGGCCGCGCCGACCCACAGCAGCAGCATCTGGTCGGCCGGGATCTCCAGGCCGCCGAGCGTCTCCGGCTTGCTCGTGGCCCGCGCGACCGCCGCGAACGGGGTGAGGAACCTCAGCGACTCCTCGATCGCGGCCGGGACGAGCGCCCGGTCCCGGCGGACCATCGCGAGCTGGTCCGGGTACGCGTCCAGGGCCAGCACGGTGTTGCCGAGCAGCATGGTCGTGGTGATGTGGCCCGCGACCAGCAGCACGGCGGCGAAGTTCACCACCTGGGCGTCGGTCAGCCGCTCACCGTCCACTTCGGCCTGGACGAGGTCGTTGAGCAGCCCGGGGCGCGGGCTGCGGCGGCACTGCGCGGCGTGCTCGCCCAGGTAGTCCAGCATCGGCCGGAAGCTCTCGACGCTGTCGAGGATGTCCTCCCGCTGCTTGGCCGCGTCGTCCTTGAGCGAGAACTGGTTCGTGCTCTCGAACAGCTTGTCGACCCACGCCTTGAACAGGTGGCGGTCGCTGCCCGGCACGCCCAGCAGCTCGGCGATCACGATCACCGGCAACGGGTAGGCGAGGTCGCGGACCAGCTCGAAGTCGTCGGCGGTGACGCCGTCGAGCAGCTCGTGGGTCAGCTCGGTGATGCGGGTCTCCAGGTCCGCCACGACCTTCGGCGTGAACGCGTGGCTGACCAGGCGGCGCAGCTCGCGGTGCTCGGGCGGGTCGAGCTGGATGATGTTGCCGTCGTTGAGCGACTGGTCGACCGCGGGCAGCAGCCGGGACGTGTCGGACGAGAACCGGGCCCAGTCGCCCAGGACCTCGGTGGCCTCGGGGTGGCCGTAGACGTTCCAGAAGCCCAGCTGCTCGTCGTAGGCGACGGCGTGCTCGGGCCGTTCTCCGCGCAGCCAGAACTGCTGCGGGTTGGTGTCCCACATTGTCGTTTTCCCCCAATGGAATTGTGCGTGCCGGCGTTTTCTACGAACGGTGGATGAGGATGTTCCCGAGGTACGTGCGGGCGTGGACCTCCACCCGCTCCTCGGCGTCGCCCGGGGTGTCGGTGCCCGTCAGCTCGTTGCGCACGCGGCCGGCGGTCGAGCGCACGTCCAGCCAGGCGGCCGTGCCCTCGCGGATGCCGATCTCCAGCTCGCCGGACTTGGTCTGCACCTCCAGCGAGCCGCGCACGACCTCGGTGACGCGGATGTGGCCGTTGGCGGTCGTGGCGCGCACGTCGCCGGCGGCGTGCCCGACGTGGATGTCGCCGTTGGCGGCGTTGACCTTCAGGTCGCCGGTGACCTCGCCGATCCAGGTCACGCCGTTGGAGTTCTTGACCGTGCCGGGGCCGTCGAGCGTGCCGACGCGCAGCTCGCCCGAGCCGGTCGACAGCTCGGCCCGGCCGGTGACGCGGCCGACCAGCACGTCACCGCTGGACGTGCCCGCCTTCAGCGGACCGGTGTCGGCCAGCCGGAGGTTGCCCGCGGACGTGGTGAAGCGGCACTCGCCCAACGTGCCCTCGGCGTGGAAGTCGGCGAGCGAGCCCTTGGCGACGACGGTCGAGCCGGTGGGCAGCCGCACGACGACGTCGACCGAGCCTGGCCTGCCGAAGATGCTGCGCGACCGGGGTGTCCTGACGGTGAGGCGGCCCGCGGTGAAGTCGACCTCGGTGCCCTCGGCGGCTTTGACGTCGTTGGCGTTGTCGGCGTCGCCGGGGCCGACCTCGACCACGGTGTCGTCGCGGTCGGCGGCGGTGATCAGGGCGGTGCCGCTGACCAGGTCGAGGGTGAGCGAGATGGGTCCGGGCGTGGCGAACGAAGGCATGGGTGTCCCCTGGGAGTGGGTCTGGTGGACGTTTGCGCTGCTAGTGCGCCGCGGGCCGCGGCGCTACCGGACCCAGCCGGTGTAGCGCTGGGCGGCCGAGGTGCGGGCGGGGGTGCGGGTGCCGTGGCCGAGCCCGGCGGCGGCGGCCCGCACCAGCCAGGCGTTGGTGGAGATGCCCTCCCGGCTCGCGGCCTCCTCGACCCGGACCTTCAGGTGCTCCGGCAGCCGCAGGTTGATCCGCGCGACCGCACCCTCGTCGGACACCACCGGCGGCAGCTCGGTGGCATCATCCTGGCTCGGAGTGGCATCATCGGGCACCGAGACGACGAACTCGGGGTCACGGCCGCGCAGCCGCACGTCGACCGAGCCCGGAGCCAGCTCGCGGGTGATCTCGTCCATGGCCGTGGACAAGGCTTCCAGCAGCGTCAACCGCACCGCCGACTCCAACGGGGCGGCGAGTCGTTCGGCCAGGGCCCGTGCCTCCGCGCCACCCGCCTCGGCGGCGGTGGCGAGCTCCCGGCGGAGGTTGTCGACGTACGGTGTCAGGTCCATGGCACCACTATGGCACCTTCATGGCATCACTGCAAGTCTCGGTGGCATCACGGCGGTGCGTGGCGGCTCCCGTCGGTGTGGCACTCGTTCGAGTGAAATCACGCAACGTTGAGACCAGTGGCCCATTTCGGAACGTGACGCGGTGCCGTGATCACTTTCCCGGTGTTCGCCTGAGGTGGAATAGCGCAGCTCGGCGTGGTGTCCGGGGAAAATCTTCGACGGTGGTGTCCGGGTGACGCTCACGTGTAGGCTGAGCTGCGCAGATGTCGTGATCTATGGGTGGTGGACCGTAATTTTGCGGGCGACCGCCAGGGTATTAACTCGAACGGCCTAGCGGGTGTATCGAGACCGATGTGTAGTTAATGGGTAGCTTGCTTCACTTGCTCTGAGAATGCTTGCCAAAGCGTCGGTCGTCGTGCCAGGGTTCCGGCCATGAATTACCGCCCCCTGCCCGATGGGCAGTGGTCGCCGGTGCCACCGCTGCCCGGCATCCCCTCCGCACTCCGGCGCGAAGGCGCCTACCTGCCACCACCGCTGCCGTCCGACCTGGCCCTGCCGCCCTCGACCTACCGCCGGTGCGCCGAGGCCGAGCACGCCCTCGGCCGGCTGGACGAGGCGGCCGACCGGCTGGGCGTCAGACCGGCCCTGGTCCGCTCCACGCAGGTCCGCGACGCGAACAGCTCGGCCGGGCTGTCCGGGGTCGCCGTGGGTCTGCGCGAGACGTTCGCGGCCGACCTGCTGGCCTCCCAGGACGGCCCGCCGCCCACCGACAGCGCCGCGCCGTCCCAGCGCGTGGCGCCTTTCCTGCGGGCGTGCGCCCACGGCCTGGACCGGGTGCGCGCCGGTGCCCTGGTCGACGCCGAGCTGGTCGCCGAGGTCGCCGCGATCATGACCGGCGGCACGCCCGGCCGCCGGCTGCAGGACGTGCTGCGCGACGCGCCCGGCCGGCTGGGGGTCAGCGACGAGCGGGCCTACCTGCTGACCGCGACCGGCGCGCACCTCGTGGCGCTGCTGGAGCAGTGGTCGACGTGGGTGCGCGAGGAGGACGAGCAGCCGAGGATCGCCAAGACCGCGCTCGCGCACTACCAGCTCGAGGTGCTGCAACCGTTCCCCACGGCCAACGGGCACGTCGCGCGGACGTTCTCGACGTTGGAGATGGTGCGGTCCGGGCTGGTGCGCGACCAGGTGCTGCCGCTGTCGGTGTGGCTGGACACCGCGCTGGCCGAGTACCAGCGGCAGATCCGCGCCGTGGTCGACACCGGCCGGGTGGACCGCTGGGTCGACTTCTTCGCCACCGCCGTGCGCGACCAGGCGTTGGCGCAGCTGAGGCTGATCGAGCACTTGGAGGCGCTGGCCGACGACTACGCGACCCGGTTGCCGCGCAAGGGGAGGCTGCCGCTGGTGGCGGCCGAGCTGATCGGCTTCCCCGTGGTGGACCACCGGTCACTGCGCACGCGTTACGGCATCACCGCGAAGGCCGCCACCGACCTCACCTCCCGGTTGGTCGAGCTGGGCGTGCTCGTCCCGTGGGAGTTCCTCGGCTACCGCCGGGTGTTCCTGTGCCGGGACGTGCTGCGCCTGCTGGCCGACCACCCCGACACCACCGCTTGACGACCCCGGAGAGAACGACAACCCCGATGAGCGCCTCCCCCGACCACCCGTCCTCCCACTCTTCCCCACGCCGATGCCGCCGTGCCGGGTGCCACCGGCGGGCCTGCCGCCGACGTCACCGCTCAGGGCTCCTGCCGCGGGTCCGCCTCGTCGTCGGCCTGCTGATCCAGATCGGCGTGGCCCTGCTGCACTGGTTCCGGGACTGACTCCAGTCCGGCGACCAGGTCGCGCACGCGTTGCGCCTCGGCGTCGTCGGTCCCGATGAGCAGGCCGAGCGCCCGGTTGAACCGCCGGTGCGCGACGACCCGGTCGCCGGACAGCCACAGCGCCCGGCCGAGCGACGTCAAGGTCCGGGCGCGTCCGGCGGTGTCGGACAGGTCCTCGAAGTACCTGTCCGCCCGGGACAGGTACTTGACCGCGGAGTCGTACCGGCCGACCTCGACCATCAACTCGCCGAGGTGCGCCAGCGCCCGCGCGGTGCCGGGCCGGTCGTCGTGCAGCAGGTACAGCTCCAGCACCTCGTCGGCGCACCCGACGACCTTGTGCATGCGGCCCTGGGCGCGGTAGGTGGCGGCCAGGTCGTGCAGCGCTTCGGCCGCGGCGTCCGGGTCGACGTCCCGGAGGCGGTGCACCGCCAGCTCGCGCATGCCCGCGACGGCCGCGAGGCGCAGCGCACCCCGTGCCCGTAAGCGCTGTGCGGCGCGACGGAAGCCGGTGGCCAGCAGGAGGGAGGTGGGCAGTGCGGCGGCGAGGTCGGCACCGACGGCGAGCAGCTCACGCGACCACGCCTCGTCCACGTCTTCGGGGACGGCGGGCCACACGTCGGCGAACAACGCGACCGCGGCTTCCGGTTCGGCCACCGCGTCGCGGAGGGTGGCCAGGACCTCGTCCCGGTGTGCGTCGAACCAGGCGTGCCCGGAGGTCCGCAGGTCTTGGCGCAACCGTGCGACCGCGTGCCGTGGCTCGTCGCTCACCTCGTGCCATCCTTCCGCGTCCCCGTGTCGGTGGACCTACCTCTAGGTGGTGGACCACTGGTCTCATCGCTCTGCGACGTCACTTGATCACGAGTGTCAACCAAACGGGTGAGGCTGAACACCGCTGAAGTAGCGGACTCGCGGGGGAACGGGTCACACGTGCGCGGGACCGCGACACCACGGACCGTCATCACCGCTGGGTGGGGACGATCTCGAAGAGGTCGTCGAACTGCATCGGCGCGAGCGCCGTCAACGCGCCGCCGATGAACGCCGGGCCGGGCTGGAGCTCGCCGCCGAGGACGCGCGCGACCGTGGAGCGGTTCACGTCCATCGCCTTGGCCAGCGCGTAGTCCGACCGGAACCCGGCGAGGCGGGCGGCTTTGGTGAAGACATCGGTGCGGAGCTTGATCGTGTTCGGCATGGCCTGCCCTGTGTTGTGCACACCTAACTCGAGTTGTGTGCTCACAACGCTAGGCAATCTGTTTCGTAAGCGCAACTAACGTTGTGTCGGCACAACGCGCAGGTCAGCGGCACCTGGGGGGAGTGCACAACTCGCGTTGCGTGCGCGCACGTACCATGGCGGCGTGACCAAAGCCGAGAGTGCGGACTCGTCCTGGTCGGACTTCGTCCAGAAGCAGATGGACGACCGAGGGATGAGCACAGGGGAACTGACCGAGAAGACAGGGTTCGACCGAAGCCGCCTGACCGCGTGGCGAAAGGGCGAACGCCCAACCCTCGACACCGCCCGCGTCGTCGCCAAGGCATTCGGCCTGAGCCCACTGGAAGTCATGGTGGCCGCCAAACTGCTCACCGCCGAGGAGGCCGACCTGCGCGGCGTCTCCACCCCCGACCCGGGCGCCCTCACCGATCAACAACTGCTCGCCGAACTAACCCGCCGCCTCAAACGCAAACCCTGACCCAACCGCCACCACCGACCGGCCCGAACCCCTTCGGGCCGGTCAGAACCCCAAGACCACGGTTCGACACGCCCGCGCTGCGAGAACCCGTCCGGCAGAAAAGATCAGGCCCCGAGCGCGTTGCCGCTGCTCAGGGCCTGATTCACCCGGCGAAAGGTGAGTGCCCCCGGCAGGATTCGAACCTGCGACACACGGTTTAGGAAACCGATGCTCTATCCCCTGAGCTACGAGGGCGCGGGGGTGAGCCTACCCGGTGGGGGGTCGGGCTTCCGGTGGTGGGGTTGTCACTCGGGAAGCCTAGGAGTGTGCACCTTGGGTTAGGGGTCGGGGCCTCCGGCGTCGGCTGTCCGGGCGAAGTGGGCGACCTCATCTGTTCCGCATCGGTCCAGTGAGGTACAGAAGGGGCCATATCCCCCTCCGACGAAAGCCATCCCATGAGCAGCCGTCCCTGGCCTGACTTCCGTCCCGGCCCCCTGGGCTCCCTCGGCGCCTGGTGGCGTCGGCTCCGCGCCCGCCCCAACGCCGAGCAGTACACCTTCGTGCCGGCCTCCACGTCCCACGAGCACCCGTTCGAATCGCCGCTGCCCAGCGCCGTCTACGGGCTCGACTTCCGCGCCAGGATGACGATCCACTGGCGCGTGGACCTGACGACCGGTGTCCGGCACAACGCACCGCGCAGCGCCGCCGTCAACGACATCATCCACCGGGCCAAAGCCCTCACCGAACGGGCCATGCTGGTGCACCACGCCCCGCTCCAGCACCAACTGGGCGCGGAACTGGCGGCGGAACGGCAGGTCGAGGGCACACACGTCTGGGCACGCGCGGACGGGGTCGAGTTGACCGTGGACGAGCAGGACCTGGCGATGGCCCGCAAGCACATCGAGCTCCTCCAGACCACCACGATGCGCCAAGCCGAACGGGACGCCGAACGCGCCGAGATCAAGTACCTGCGGGACGAGGTGCTGACCGACCTGTCCAGCGCCACGATCTGGTGGCTCATCCGCAACGGCTACGAGGTCGAACAGGCGGTCAAGTTGAGCAGGCACCTCGCCGAACTCGTCGGCATCGCCTCGCAGCGCCGCGACCGGCACTGGGCGGACACCCTCGTCACCTCCTTCGAGAGCGCCCTGCCCCGACTGGACGACGGCCACCGCACCGACGTCCGCCTCCACCTGGCCAAGGCGCTCGGCATCTACGGCGGCTCGTCGGTGGCGGCGGAGTTCGCCGAGCAGGTCGGCCTGCCGTCACAGTCCCAAGCGCAACTGCCGCCCCAGAACCAGGCGCAACTGCCGCACCAGAACCAGCAGGCGCAACTGCCGTCGCAGACCCACCCGCGAGTGCAGCCGAACCAGAACGGCGCCAAGCCGCTGACGTGATTCCCTAACCTGGTGATCGTGACCCACAACCTGACCGAGGCGCGCGGCGCGGCCGTGGCCGGCGCGTTGCGCGTCCTGGCCCGGCTCACGCCGTTCGTCGAACCCGAGCTGATCGGCCTGCGCGCAGTGGTGCGGCCCGGTGACGTGTGCCTCGACATCGGTGCCGCGCTCGGCCTCTACACCGTCTCGCTGTCCCGCCTCGTCGGTCCACAGGGGACAGTGCACAGCATCGAGCCGCTGTTGTTCGCGCACCCCGCGCTGTCGTACCTGCTGCGCCCGCGCGAGGGCCGCAACGTCGTGCGGCACTCCGTCGCGCTGGGCGCCAGCGAGGGCCGCGAGGTGATGAGCGTCCCGGTCCGGCACGGCACGCCGGTCACGGGCCGCTCGTTCCTCACGTCCGGCTCGGACGGCCTCGGCTCCAACGCCGAGTTCACCGAGCACCTGGAGGTCCTGGTCCGCACGGACACCCTGGACCGGTTCTGCGCGGCCAACGCCATCGACCGGCTGGACTTCGTCAAGGCCGACGTCGAGGGCGCGGAACTGCGCGTGCTGCAAGGCGGTGCGGACACCATCGAGAGGTTTCGACCGAAACTTCTCCTGGAGATCGAGGAACGGCACGTGCTGCGCTTCGGCTACCGGGCGCGCGACGTGCAGGACTGGCTCGCCGAGCGCGGCTACCGGATGCACGCCTGGGACCGGACCACGTGGCGTCCGGTCGACCGGATCGACGATCGCGTGCGCAACTACCTGTTCGTGGCCCGGTAGGACGGCTCAGCCCCGGCCCGGCCACAGCTCAGCGACGGCCTGGTCAGGCCGAGAACACGCCCGAGAGCACGCCCGAAAACATGCCTGAGACAGCGGAAGACCCCGGTCCCTGGGGGTGGACCGGGGTCTTCCTGTGGGCCGGTCTACGTGACGTAGACCTCAAGCTCGTGAATCGAGTATCCGTAACCTGTCGCCCGCTGGATACCCGTCATTCGTACGAATCGTGCCGCATCAGGTGGGAAGGACGCAAGATCCCGGCCACCATCTCCTGCGGAAGTCGTGTTCACGGTCCGCCAGGTTCGGCCATCAGTGGACAGTTCTATGCGATATCCCTTGGCATAAGCCGCTTCCCACGACACCACGACCCGGCCCACGGTGCGCGTGGCACCGAGGTCCACCTGCAACCACTGCGGGTCGGACCAGTCGCTGGCCCACCGGGTGCCCGGGTCGCCGTCCACCGCGTTCGACGGCGGCGAGTAGTACCAGCCGCGCTCGTAGCTGCTGGCGGTGGCGGTGGCGCCCGCGGCGAGGTTGGCCAGGTTCGTACCGCGGCGGGACGGGAACTGCACGACCTGCTGGTACGTGGGCCGGTTCTGCCAGTTCACCTTGTCGTGGGAGATGCCGCCCATGGCCCGGTGGATGATCGTGTCGGCGCACCACTGGTCGCCGGCGGCGCACGAGTCGTCGCCGGGGTAGACGGCGGTCGCGGGGGTCGCGGCGGCGGCGCCGAGGCTGTCCAGGAGGATCTGGCGGCAGGCGGCGACGTTCCCGGCACCGCAGTAGCGAGCGCCGAGAGGGCCGTCGACCCGGTCGCCGAGGATGGCGCGCAAGTCCTTGTCGACGTAGCTCCACCAGCCGTTCTGGAACGACGACCCCTTGTGCGGCGCGGTGCCGTGCGCGTCGGACGGCGGTTCGTCGACCTGGATGGCACGGGTGAGCTGACCGTAGAGGGCGTCGCCGAGCCCCGGCTTGAACTGCGCCTCCACCAGGCGCGGCCACCACGCGTCGAGCAGGCGGATGGCGTCGGCGTGGGCGTAGGCCTTGCTGCCGCGCGAGGTCTCCTTGCGCAGTGAGCCGGATCGCTGCCAGTCGCGGAGCTTGGTGACGGCGGCGGCGAGGGCCGGGTCGGTGACCGGTGCCGTGTCGAGGACGCGCAGCAGGTCGGGGAGGACCTGTTCGGCGCGGAGGTCGGCGACGCCGGCTTCGGCCATGGCTTTCGTGAGCGAGGACCGGGTGACCTCGCCGTTGGCGATCAGCTGCTCGACGCGGTCGTCCAGCAGGTCGCCGCGGTGCACCGAGCCCATGCCGTAGCCGGACGCGGAGTAGTCGAGGGCCTGCTTGTTGTTCCAGCTGATGTAGTAGTCCTGGTTGACCGAGTTCGGGTGCTGCGCGAACGGCGTGTAGGTAGCCGTGTTGCGGTCGGCGTTCCAGCCCTCCCACTCGTAAGCGGGCTCGGCCTTCACCGGCAGGTGCGGGTCGACGGTCGCCTTGCGCACCGGGTTCGAGCCGGAGTTGAAGTACGCGGTGTCGCGCGAGTCCACGTAGAACCAGTTGAACGCGTACCCGATGTGCTCGGCGGCACGTTGGAAGTCGGCGGCCGACTTGATCGCGTCCGGGTCGTTGAACTCCTGGAACCCGATGATCGAGTCGACCTCGTGCAGGTAGGTGGAGCGCAGCGAGGTGTAGGCGACGTACTTCCCGTCGACCTTGGCACGGCTGTGCACCAGGCCGTACTTGGTGCGGTGCATGACGAGGGTGTACGAGCCGGCGGGCGTGGGGTCGGCGACCGTGGGCTTCCAGGAGTTCTTGCGCTCCAGGCGTTCCATCGGCAGGCACTGGCCGTGGTAGCGGTAGTGCAGTGAGTCGGCGGTGGGCGCGGCGCCGGTCGGCTCGCACAGTTCGACGGCGTAGGTGTCGGTGATGTCCTGGCCGGCGGAGGTCGCGCTCCAGGAGTAGTCGAGGCCGCGGCCGAGCTGCACGTACATCGACACGCCGGCGAACGACACGCCGCGGGCGCGCAGACCGGGGCCGTGGAGTTCCTGCAGCATCAGCAGTTGCGGCGCGAAGTAGCCGGTTTGCGGTCCCCAGACGGCGATCGGGTTGCCGGTGTCGGTGTGCGCGCCGGACACGACCAGGGCGTTGGACATGCCCTGCTTGCGGGCGAGGAGGTCGGGGGGTAGGACGCCTTCGGCGAAGAGGCCCTTGAGGGGTTCCAGGTTCGGCGGTGTGTCTACTGTGGATGGTGTGGTGGTCGTTGCGTTGTAGACCATGGGTTCCGGGGTGACGATCCCGTTGTCCGGGAGTGCTGTGCCTTGAGGCGCGGTGGGAGTGGTGCCGTAGGGGAAGCGCTGGCCCGAGTGGAGGGTGAGGACGGCTTCCGGGTCGTTCTGCTCGCGGAACGACCGCCAGACCTGGTCGCCCACCGCGGCGCCGTACTTGTTCTGGGCGGCGAGCTTGACCAGGGCGTTCTGCACCTCGCCGCCACCGCCGGCGCCGAACAGGCCGCCCACGACGGCGGCGATCGCGACCAGGTCGGTCGGCTGGAACGGCTTGATGTCGTTCCAGTTGGTGATCGCGTCGGCGTGCCCGGTCAGGACGTACTCGCCGGGGAACGTGCGGTTGTTGACCGACGTGGTGATGTAGGCGTTGATGCCCGCGATGTAGTCCTTCACGTCCTGCAACGCCTGCGCGCCGCGCGGGCCCCGGGTGGCGACCTGGTCGATCTGCGCCTGGAGGTCGGCCTCGGTGTACGGGATCTGGTGGTAGAAGCTCTGCTCCAACGCCCGGTTGCCCTCGGCGCCGCCCGCGAACCCGGACAGCTGGCCGCGGCCGAGGTGGCGGAACAGGTCCATCAGCCACAGGCGGTCCTGCGCGGCGGCGTACCCGGCGCCGAACTCGGTGCCCGAACGGGTCGTGCCGTAGATGTGGGGCATGCCGAGGGTCTTGTCGCGGACGATCGTGACGTCGGCGCGCGGCTTGATCGTGCTCTCGACCTGGCCGGCCGGTACGCCGAACGAGGCGTCGTTGAAGAACGTGCCGAGCTGGTCGTTGGTGAGGCCTCCGTAGCCGGAGACGAGCGAGTCGTAGCGGCCGAGCTGGTCGGCCGAGTGCGCCGGGCGGGTGCCGAGGGCGCGGTGGGCCAGGATCTCGGCGAGGGTGGCGTTGCCGTTCTGGCCGGGTGGCAGCACGTCGTGGCACTGGCCGAGGCAGTGGTCGTCCGGGGTGAACGCGGCAGTCCTGACCTCGGCTTGAGCGGTCTGGGAGGTGGAAGGGACGGTGATGGCGGCCGCGGCGAGGAGGGCGACCACGGCTAACGATCGGGCGGCTCTCCGCATGGCGCGAAGCTCCTTCCAGGCAGGGATCGTGTGACGCACGTTACTGGCTGGTCGATGATTCGCGAAAGACCTTCGCGTTTGGTGAGGTCGGGGTGGATGAGCCGGAGTGCTCTTCACCCGTCCGGGTGTGAGTGCTTGACGTCAACCACCAAGATTGGGAAAACCATTCACATGATGCGACGTCGATCGCTGCTCACCGGTCTCGCCGGGGCGGGCGTGCTCGTGGGGTTGGGCGCCTCGCCGGCTCACGGTTCGCCCATCCTGCCCATCCGCAGTTGCGCCGACTGGGGCGCTCGGCGGCCGTCGCAGCCGACGACCGTTGTGAACGAACGGCCCGTGCGGATCCTGATCCACCACACCGCGTCGGCGAACGTCACCGACTACTCGCAGGCGGCGGCCTACGCCAACGCGCGGTGGATCCAGGACCTGCACATGGACACCAACGGCTGGATCGACTCCGGCCAGCACTTCACCAACAGCCGGGGCGGGTTCCTGATGGAGGGCAGGCACGGCAGCCTGGCCGCGTTGCGCGCGGGCGACCGGGTCGTGGTGGGCGCGCATTGTCCGGGGCAGAACACGGCGGCCATCGGAATCGAGAACGAAGGCCTCTACATGGACGTCGAGCCGCCGAAGTTGCAGTGGGACTCGCTGGTGTCGTTCTGCGTGTACACGTGCGAGCAGTACGGCATCCCGGCGACGGCGATCCACGGCCACCGGGACTACCGGGACACCCTCTGCCCGGGCGACCGGCTCTACGCCCTGCTGCCGCGGTTGCGCCAGGAAGTCGCGCAGGTGTTGGGGGTGGCGTGAGGTTTGTCGGGCGTGGGTGGAGGTGCGCCCGCAGGTGCGCCGTCAGGCGTGTCCTGAGTCGACCTCGGTTATTTCCTGGCAACTGTGAACAGGCTGAACCCACGTCCGTCCGTGGTGAGATAACGGGGAATTAACGTCAGCTTGCGTGTTCGTGCGCGAGGCTGGGCGGGTACGAACACGAAACGCCAACGCGGGGAGGCGTCGTGATCAAGGTGATGCTGGCCGATGACGAAGACCTCGTCCGGTCCGGCCTTCGCATGATCCTCAGCAGCGCAGGCGACATGGAGGTCGTGGCCGAATGCGACGACGGGCACCTGGTGGCCGACCTGGCACGCCGGCACCGCCCGCACGTCGTGCTGCTGGACATCCGGATGCGGTCGTCGGACGGGTTGATGGCGCTGCGCAGGCTGCGCGCCATCCCGGACCCGCCGAAGATCGCCATGCTGACCACGTTCGACGTGGACGAGTACGTGTCGGAGGCGCTGCGGCTGGGCGCCTCGGGCTTCCTGCTCAAGGACACTGAACCGGAACAGCTGGTCCGTGCCGTGCGCGACCTCGCGGTGGGTGGCGCGGTGCTCGATCCCGGTGTGGCGGCGCGGGTGCTGGCGGCGGTGGCGGACGGTGAACGGGCGGCCGAGCCGGCGCGGCGGTTGCTGGCTTCGCTGTCCGAACGGGAGCGTGAGGTGTTGGTCCTGATCGGACAGGGCATGTCCAATGCCGAGATCGGTGGGACGTTGCACTTGTCGGAGGCGACCGTGAAGGGTTACGTGTCGTCGGTGTTGGGCAAGATCGGGGCGGTCAACCGGGTGCAGGCGGCATTGGTCGCGTTCCGGGGTGGACTGATCGCTTAGGTGGCTGTGGTCGGGGCGGGCTCGATTTGACATGAGGCCCCTTACGGGTATTCCAGGTAGGACCGGCGGGACGCTTTCCCCGCCGGTCCTGCCGGCTTCGACCAGCCTGAAGCACCCGAACCCCATGTGAAATCGGGCCTTTTGCGGTCCCGCTGCGGGTTCGATGTGGTCCGATGTCGGCACGTGGGGGTTGTGCCTTGGTGGTGGGTGCGGGTCTGTTGTGGGGCTGTCGGTGCGGTGGTGGCGTTGGCGTTCGGTCAGTTGCCGGAGACGGTTTCCGGGACGACGAGGTGGGGTTCGACTTCGACGCGGTTGCGGCCGTGGCGTTTGGCGCGGTAGAGGGCCATGTCGGCGGCGGCGAACAGTTGGTCCAGTTTGGCCGGTCCGGCGGCGACGCCGATGCTGACGGTGGGGCGTCTGGTGGTGCCCAGGACGACGGTCCAGTCGTGGCTGTCGACGGCGGCGCGGATGCGTTCGGCGACGGTCGGGCCCACTTCGAGGGTGTTGCCGTCTGTGTCGCCGAGGAGGACGACGAACTCGTCGCCCGCCCAGCGGGCGACCAGGTCGGCGGCACGGCACTCGCGTCGCAGCAGTTGGGCGATCTCGCGCAGGGTGGCGTCGCCGGCGGCGTGGCCGGCGTCGTCGTTCACGCCCTTGAAGCGGTCCACGTCGACCAGGACGAGCCACGGGACCCGGCCGCGGGCGGCGGTGGATTCCAGCAGGCCGGCGGCGGCGCGTTCCAGGCCCAGGCGGTTCGCCAGGCCGGTGAGGGGGTCGCGGGCGGCGGCTTCCTGGGCGGCGACGGCCAGGCGTTGGGCTTGGACGGCGACGCGGCGTTGTTCGAGCGCCTGGCCCAGTCCTTCCTGGAGCGTCTCGGTGGCGGTGCGGCCGGCGGCCACCGAGCAGCGCAGGGCGGTGGCCTCACCCACGTGGTCGCCCATCTCGGCGCAGATGTCGGCCAGGTCGAGGGAGAAGCGCAGCAGGAGGGACGGGTCGTTGATCGACTCCGAGGCGGCGACGGCGCGGCTGGCCAGGGTGCGGGCCTGGACCAGGTCACCCTGGTCGCGCCGGACGACGGCGAGCACCCAGCAGGCGACGGCGGAGGCCCACTTGTCGCCGGCCTCCTGGGCTTGGCGCAGGGCCTCCTGGGCGTTCTCCTCGGCCTGGTCCAGCTCGCCGACGCCAGCCAGCGAACGGCTGTAGGCGGCGAGGAGGGCACGCCGCATCTGGTGGTCCTGGGCGAGTTCGAGGCCCTCTTTGAGGTAGCCGCGGGCCTCTTCGAAGATCGCCGGGGCGCGTTCGGGGTCCGACGAGATCGCGCGGAAGTTCAGCGTGCCGCCCAGGCCCTGCAGGCAGTGGCCCAGGATCTCGCCGGCGGCGGCGCGGCGGGCCACCTGGACGGACAGGCGGAGCATGTCCACCGCGGCACGGCGGTTGCCGATGCCTTCCAGCAGGTAGGCGAGGGCGTGCATGGCCTGGGCGGCGGCGGCGTTGTCGCCCGCCTCGCCGTCGAGGTCGGTCCAGCCCTCGGCGGCCAGTTCCAGGGCCAGCGGGATGCGGCCGAGGCGCCAGGCCAGCTTGGCGCGGTTGATCAGCACGGCGGAGCGCTGCCAGCGGTCGGCGCCGGGTGGGACGCGGCTCACCACCTGGTCGAACAGGGTGTTGGCCTCCGGCAGGCGGCCAGCGTTCAGCAACGCCTTGACCTCAAGGTCGAGTTGCGGGACCTGTCCGGCTACCAGCCGATCGCGCTGCTCCACTCGTGCTGACACTCCATTCCGACTCGGCGAGGCGGTACGCGGGACCGCTCGCCGCCGGCACGGCTACCACAGGCTACCGGCCGGAACGCCGGGTGTACCGCTCCTCGTGCAGGACTTCCTCCAAGGGCAACCGGTTGCGCCAGCCGTGCCGTTCCAGGTCGGGGGTGTCCGGCAGGCACGCGACGGGCCCGACGCACAACCAGGCCACCGGGCGCAGGGGTTGCGGGATGTCCAGCAGCCGGCGCAGCACGTCCTCGCGGTAGAAGCTGACCCAGCCGACGCCGAGGCCCTCGGCGGTGGCGGCCAGCCACAGGTTCTGGATGGCCAGGCAGACGGAGTAGAGGCCGGCGTCGGCGATCGCGTGCCTGCCGAGCACGGCCGGAGAACCCCGATCGGGGTCGTAGGTGACGACCACGGCCAGGGACGACTCCAGGATGCCCTCGACCTTGATCCGGGCGAACAGCTCGGCCTGCCGGGCGTCGAGCCCGGAGGCGAAGACGCTGCGCTCGGCGTGGACGTGGTCGCGGAACGCGCGGCGGGTGTGCTCGTCGCGCACGACGATGAAGTCCCACGGCTGGGACAGCCCCACGCTGGGCGCGGCGTGCGCGGCGGTGAGCACCCGGCGCAGCACGTCCGGCGGGATCGGGGCACCGGTGAACTCGCCCCTGGTGTCCCGTCGCCGGTGCAGGACGTCGTAGAAGCTCATTCGGACGATCGTGCCTCACGCGATCCGGTGAACCTGGACGAGGGAGGGGTGGCGTGCGTCTCAACTGGGCGTTGAATGGCCGGTCATGGTCGGAACGGTGCACGGGTCCGCGCTGGGTTTCGCGGGCGGAGTGGTGGTGACCGCGCTGGCGGGCAGTTGGCCGGTGTTCGCCCTGCTCCTGCTGGTGGTGGTCGTGGTGGTCGTCTCGTGGTGGACGACCGTGCTCGGCGCGGCGCTGACCGCGGTGCAGTGCTGGGGGCTGTACGGGAGCTTCGTGGTCGGTGACGAGGGGCACCTGGTCGCCGACTGGCCGGCGCTGGCGGTGCTGGCGGTGGCGTCGACGGTGTCGCTGAGCGGGTTGGTGCGTGATCGGTCCCCCTCCATTGTGGATTCCGCCGTGGGTTGACCTTCACCCTGGGTGAAGCCGCACGGTGGGTGCGTGGTCGAGGGAGGGGGGCAGGCGTGGAGCTGTTGACCATCGGGGCGTTCGCGCGGGTGGTGCGGTTGTCGCCGAAGGCGTTGCGGCTCTACGACGAGCTGGGGCTGCTGACGCCCGCCCGGGTGGATCCGCTGTCGGGGTACCGGCTGTACTCGCCGGACCAGGTGGAGCGGGCCCGGCTGGTGGCGTGGCTGCGCCGGCTCGGGATGCCGCTGGCCCGCATCCGAGGGGTGTGCGAGCTGGACCCGGCGGACGCCGCGGCCGAGGTGCGCGCCTACTGGGCGCAGGTCGAGGCCGACACCGCGGCACGGCGGAGCCTCGCCTCCTTCCTCGTGGAACAACTCTCCGGGAAGGACGACACCATGACCGTGACGCTGCGATACGCGGTGAGGACCGATCGAGGGCTCGTGCGCGAGTCGAACCAGGACGTCGGCTACGCGGGCGAACGGCTGCTGGCCGTGGCCGACGGGTTCGGCGCGCGGGGCGAGCCGCTGAGCTCGGTGGCGATCGACGCGCTGGCCGGGTTGGACACCGCGATACCTGCGGGCGAGCTGCTCAACACGCTCGCGGACGCCGTGCGGCAGGCGGGGACGGCGGTGGGGGAGTACCTGTCGGCCAACCCCGTCGACGAGTGCAGCGGCACGACCTTGACGGCGCTGGTGCTGTCCGGGTCGCGGCTGGGCCTGGTGCACGTCGGTGACGCGCGGGTGTACCTGCTGCGCGGCGGGAGGCTGTTCCGCATCACGCACGACCACACGGCGGTGCGGTCGTTGATCGCGGAGGGCCGGCTGACGGAGGAGGAAGCGCTCAGCCACCCGCAGCGGTCGCTGCTGGTGCGGGCGCTGCACGGCAAGGCGGTGGAGCCGGACCTGGCGCTGCACGACGCCGTGCCGGGTGACCGGTACCTGCTGTGCTCGGACGGGCTCTACACCGTGGTGCCCGAGGACGAGGTCCGCGAGGTGCTGGCGGAGGGCGAGCCGGAGGACGTGACGCGGCGGCTGGTCGAGCGGGTCAACGCCGGTGGCGGCCCGGACAACGTGGTGTGCGTGGTCGCGGACGTGGTGGCCGCCTAGCCGATCGGGCCCTGGGTCTCGCCGTCCGGGGACGTCCGCCACTGGTCGAACGGGCGGTCCAGGCGCCAGGTCGTGCCGTCGTGGGTGAGGACGCGGTCCTCGCACGTCTCCAGGTTCGACAGTGACTCGAACAGCTCGATGCTCCACCCGAACAGGCGACGGCACAGCAGGCGGATCGTGAGGCCGTGCGAGACGACCAGCGCCGTGGCGGGGTGGACCGGGTCCTGCATCCGGGTCTCCAGGTCGGTCAGGAACGCGGCCAGGCGGTCGTCCACGTCCGCGCCGGACTCGCCGTTGGGCAGCCGGAAGAAGAAGTGCCCGAACGCGTGCCGCTGGTGCTTGAGCACCTCCTGCTGCACGGGGTCCTGGAGGTTGCCCCAGTCCTGTTCCCGCAGCCTCGGCTCGGCGACCGTGCGCTCCACCTGGTCGCCGAGGTCGAGGTGGCGGAGGGTGGCCCTGGTCCGCACGTACGGGCTGACGTAGACGGCCGCCGGGTCGCCGTCGAGGAGTTCCTTGATCCGCGGCCCGGCGGCCCTCGCCTGGTGTTCGCCCAGTTCGGTCAACGGGAGGGCGTGGTCGGGGACGCGGCAGTACGCCAGCTCGTCGACGTTGCCCAGGCTCTGCCCGTGGCGCAGCAGGATGATCCGCACCTGCCCATCGTGCCGGTGTTACATTCGCTGGCGAAACCGGACGGAAGGTGTCACATGGTCAAGTACGTCGCCCTGTACCGGAAACCGGCCGACGTCGAAGCGTTCGACGAGGCCTACTTCGCCTCCCACCTGCCGCTGGTCGAGCAGACGCCGGGCCTGCTGCGGGCCGAGGTGGCGAAGGTCACCCGCGTCTTCGTGCCCGGTTTCCTCGGCGAGCACGAACTGCACGTCGTGGCCGAGATGTACTTCGAGTCCGCTGACGCGATGAAGGACGCGTTCCGGTCGCCGGAGTGGCAGGCGGCGGGCGCGAACCTGAGCGAGATCGGCGGCGTCGAGCTGGTCGCCATGTTCGCCGCGGAGGTCGTGGCCCGATGATCGCGGTGGTGATCGGCGGCGGCACGATGGGCGCCGGTGTCGCCCACCTGCTCCTCGCCGGCGGGCACGAGGTGGTGCTCGTGGAGGCGGGTGCGGACCGTGCCGCGGCGGCGCGGCGGGCGGTGGAGGCGTCGCTGGCGAAGGCCTCGGAGCGGGGCAGGCTGGACGGCGCGCCGCACGAGCTGTCGCGGCGCCTGACCGTCGTCGAACGGCTGGACACGCAGGTCGGGCGGGGTGCCGCGCTGGTCGTCGAGGCCGTGCCGGAGGACCTCGAGCTGAAGCGGCGGGTGCTCGGCGAAGCCGCTTCGGCGTGCCCGGACGCGGTGCTGGCGTCGAACACGTCGTCGTTGTCGATCTCGGCGCTGGCCGAGGGGCTGCCCGGCGAACGGGTGCTGGGCATGCACTTCTTCAACCCCGTGCCGGTGCAGCAGCTGGTCGAGCTGGTGCACCACGCCGGGGTGGCCGCCGACGTGGTGGCCCGGGTCCGCGGCTGGGCCGAGGAACTGGGCAAGACCGTGATCGAGGTGCGGGACGCGCCGGGGTTCGCCACGTCGCGGCTCGGGGTCGCGGTCGGCATGGAGGCGATCCGGATGCTCGAAGAAGGCGTCGCGAGCGCGGAGGACATCGACACCGGCATGCGGCTGGGCTACGGGTGGCCGATGGGCCCGCTGCGGCTGACGGACCTGGTCGGGCTGGACGTGCGGCTGGCCATCGCCTCGCACCTGGCGGCGGAGCTGGGGCCGCGGTTCGAGCCGCCGACGTTGCTGCGGGAGAAGGTGGCGGCCGGACACCTCGGCCGGAAGACCGGCCAGGGCTTCTTCACCTGGTAAGCAGGGTCTTGTGCGGATCCGAGAGCTGGTGCCGGAGGACGTCGAGGAGGCCGACCGGCTGCGCCGGGTGGCGTTCGGGAGCATCGCCGAGCCGTCGTTGCGGCCAGGTCGGCGGGGGCTGCTCGCCGAGGTGGACGGGCGTGCGGCGGGGGTGCTGACGATCAAGGACATGCACCAGTTCTGGGGCGGCTCGCCGGTGCCGATGGGCGGTATCGGCGGGGTGGCCGTCGACTCCTGGGCGCGGGGGCGCGGGGTGGCCGGCGCGCTGCTCGACGCGGCGTTGCGGGACCTGCGGGAATGCGGGCAGGCGGTGTCGGTGCTGTACGCGACCGTGCCCGCGGTCTACCGGTCGCGCGGGTGGGACGCGGCCGGGGTGTTCGAGCACCTGGAGTTCCCGCTGGACCGGATGCCGGCCGGGGCGCGGGTCCCGACGCGGCCCGGCGGCGAGGATGACCTCCAGGCGCTGCACGCGTGCTACGTCGACCTCGCGTCCACCGTGAACGGGCTCCTGGACCGCGCCGCGCCGACGTTCGACGTGGCCGACGTGCTGAAGCTGGACGTGGTGACGGTGGTGCCCGGCCACGACGGCGAGGTGCGCGGCTACCTCACGGCCGCGCGGGGCCCGGCCGGGTTGCGGGTGTTCGACCTGGTCGGGCGGGACGTGGCGACCCAGCTCGGGCTGCTGCGGGAGCTGGGCAGCTGGGCGGGCGTGCTGGACCGGGCGTCGGTCCGGGTCACCGACCCGGCCGTGACCGGGCTGCTGACGAACCAGGCGATCGAGTACACCGTGACCGCGTCCACGTGGCTGCTGCGCGTGGTGGACCTGCCGGCGGCGGTGGCGGCACGGGGGTGGCCCGCGGCGCGGTGGCTGAAGCCCGCGGTCGTGGACCTCGACGTGGTCGACGAGCACGCGCCGTGGCACGCGGGACGGCAGCGGCTGGTGGTGGAGGACGGCGCGGTGCGCGTGGAGCCCGGTGGCAGCGGCGCCGTGCGGCTGCACGCCCGTGCCCTCGGGCCGTGGTTCAGCGGGATGCACGACAGCCACGCCCTGCGCCGCGCCGGGCTGCTCGACGGCGACGCCGCCCTGCTCGACCGGCTGGTCGGCGCACCGGGCACGCCGAGGTTGGCGGACTACTTCTGATGGGTACTGCCGCGGCGGTGCGAACGCACCCGTGGTGCACAAACTTGACGGGTAGCTCACACCGGCTTCTCAGGCGGCTCTCAGGACCAGGGGCAAGACTGACGACATGCGCATCCTCGTTGTCGACGACGACCGGGCCGTGCGTGAGTCGCTTCGTCGCTCACTGCAGTTCAACGGCTACCAGGTCGACCTTGCCGGCGACGGCCAGCAGGCCCTCGAGTCCGTCCTCTCCCAGCGGCCCGACGCCATGGTGCTGGACGTGATGATGCCCCGGCTCGACGGGCTGGAGGTGTGCCGCCGGCTGCGCAGCACCGGCGACGACCTGCCGATCCTCGTGCTCACCGCCCGTGACGCGGTGTCCGACCGGGTGTCCGGGCTCGACGCGGGCGCCGACGACTACCTGCCGAAGCCGTTCGCGCTGGAGGAGCTGCTGGCCCGGCTGCGCGCGTTGCTGCGGCGGGCGGCGTCGGACGCGGAGGAGCCCGCGGGCGCGGTGCTGCGGTTCGCGGACCTGGAGCTCGACCCGAGCACCCGGGACGTGCGGCGCGGCGAACGGCCGATCAGCCTGACGCGGACGGAGTTCGCGCTGCTGGAGCTGTTCCTGGCGCACCCGAAGCAGGTGCTGACCCGCGGCCGGATCCTCGAGGACGTCTGGGGCTACGACTTCCCCACCTCCGGCAACGCGCTGGAGGTCTACGTCGGCTACCTGCGGCGCAAGACCGAGGCCGAGGGCGAGCCCAGGCTGCTGCACACCGTGCGCGGCGTCGGCTACGTGCTGCGGGAGACCCCTCCGTGATCGGTGCCGCCAACGGGCGGCTCCAGCGGGTGTCGCTGCGGGCCCGGGTGACCCTGCTCGCCGCGTTCTGCGTGGCCGGAGCCGTCGCCGTCGTGTCGCTGGGCGCGTACATGACGGTGAGCCAGAACCTGCACGACCAGATGGACTCCAACCTGCGGCAGCGCGCCCAGGCCGCGGTGAACGCGCCGAAGGTCAACAACGACGTCACCGAGATCCCCGGCGCGTTCCTGGCCGCCGGTGACATCCGGATCGGTGTGCTGGACGTGTCCGGGCAGATCCTGTACCCGAAGGGGACGATCGCGCCGCCGACCC
The DNA here is from genome assembly GCF_003014735.1 of Saccharothrix carnea. GTDB lineage: Bacteria > Actinomycetota > Actinomycetes > Mycobacteriales > Pseudonocardiaceae > Actinosynnema > Actinosynnema carneum. The sequence continues at coordinate 187,051 of NZ_PYAX01000007.1, forward strand.
AGCCCGCCGACCTGGACGTGGCGCGCGGGTCGCGGCTGGAGAACATCTGGACCGACCTGCGCACCGACTTCCGGGTGATCGCGGTGCCGTACGGCGACGGCCAGGCGATGCTGATCGCGCAGTCCACCAAGCCGTTGAACGTCACGCTGGGCAAGCTGTCCGTGGTGCTGTTCGTGATCAGCGGGATGGGGGTGCTGGTCGCGGCGGTGGCGGGGACGGCGGTGGCACGGACCGGGCTGCGGCCCGTGCAGCGGTTGACGGAGGCCACCGAACGGGTGGCGATGACCGGTGACCTGCGGCCGATCCCGGTGTCCGGTGACGACGAGCTGGCGTTGTTGTCGCAGCGGTTCAACGCGATGCTGGGCGCGGTGGCGGAGTCGCAGGAGCGGCAGCGGCGGCTGGTCGCGGACGCGGGGCACGAGCTGCGGACGCCGTTGACGTCGATGCGGACGAACCTGGAGCTGCTGCTGGCGTCGGAGCGGCCGGACGCGCCGACGTTGTCCGACGAGGACAAGGCGGAGATCAACGCCGACGTGCGGGCGCAGCTGGACGAGCTGACCACGTTGATCGGTGACCTGGTCGAGCTGGCGCGGGAGGACGCGCCGCAGGTCGTGCACGAGCCGGTGGACCTGGTCGAGGTGGTGGAGCGCGCGCTGGACCGGGCGAAGCGCCGTGCGTCCGACGTCCAGTTCGTGGTCGAGCTGCAGCCGTGGTCTCTTCTGGGTGATTCGAGTGCGTTGGAACGTGCCGTGCTGAACCTCCTGGACAACGCGGTCAAGTTCAGCTCGACGGGTGGCGTCGTGCGGCTGTCGTTGAAGCAGTTGGGCGACGGCAGCGCGGTCGTCGAGGTCGCCGACTCCGGGCCGGGCATCGCCGACGCCGACCTGCCGCACGTCTTCGAACGCTTCTACCGATCCTCCGAAGCCCGCACCCTCCCGGGCTCGGGCCTGGGCCTGGCCATCGTCAAGCAGGTCGCCGAACGCCACGGCGGCCTGGCCTACGTGGGCCGCGCCCCCGAGGGCGGCGCCCTCTTCACCCTCCGCCTCCCTGGCCGCCCCACCCTCCACCACCACTAACCGCGAGAGTCGTACGTTCACCGCGCGAGAGTCCAACGCTCACCGCGCGCGAGTCCAACGCTCACCGCGCGAGAGTCCAACGCTCACGCACCCTGAATTCAACGCTCGGACCGACCGACCGGTCTGCCGAGTGTTGAATTCAGGTGCTCTGAACGTACGACTCTCGCGACGTGAGCGTTGGACTCTCGCGGTTAGCCTTTGGTGGAGCCCAGGGTCAGGCCGCCGATGAACTGGCGTTGGAGGGCGAAGAAGACGACGAGGGTGGGCAAGGCGACCAGCAGGGAGCCGGCGGCGACCAGGTTGTTGTCCACGAAGAAGGTGCCCTTCAGGTTCTGCAGGGCCGACGTGATCGGCATCTTGTCGCCGGTCTGGATCAGCACGAGCGCCCACAGGAAGTCGTTGTAGATCCAGGTGAACTCCAGCGTCGCCAACGCGGCCAGCGCGGGACGGCACAGCGGCAGGATCACCTGCCAGTACTGGCGGAACACGCCCGCGCCGTCCACGCGCGCGGCCTCGCCCAGCTCACGCGGGATCGTCTTCATGTAGTTGCTCAGCACGAACACGCAGAACCCGGACTGGAACGCCACGTGGATCAGCACCAGCCCGAGCTGCGAGTCCAGCAGCAGCTCGCTGTCGCTCAGCCACGACGGCAACGGCGTGAGCAGGTACAGCCGGTACAACGGCGTCACGATCACCTGCTGCGGCAACAGGTTCCCGGCCGTGAACAGCATCAGCAGCACCAGGTTGAACCGGAAGCTGTACCGCGACACCCCGTACGCCACCATCGAGCTGAGCAGCAGCACGAGCACCAACGCGGGCACCGTCACGATCAACGTGTTCAGGTAGTAGCGCGGCAGGTCGGCCTGCGTCCACGCCGTGCTGAAGTTGTCGAACGTCAGGCTCTCCGCCACCGAGAAGTACCCGTTGCGCGCCGTGTCGTCGTACGTCCGCAGCGACGCGTACAAAGCCCACAGCAGAGGCGCCAAGGTCACCAGGCACGTCAAGACCAGGAAGACGTGCAGGGCGATGCGTGGCCAAGGGATCGAACTCCGTCGGAACGTCACGCGCGTTCCTCCTCGCGGAACACCTGGAACAGGTAGGTGATGATGAACCCGAGCGAGATCACCAGCAGCACGACGGCCAGCGCCGACCCCCACCCGATCCGGCTCGACTCGCCGATGATGTTGTCGGTTACCAGCACGGACAGCAGCTCCAGCCCGTTGCGGCCCTTGTTGATCACGTACACGATGTCGAACGCCCGCAGGCCCTCGATCACGGTGACCACGAGCACCACCACGTTCACCGGCTTGAGCACCGGGAACGTCACCCGGAAGAACGTCTGCCACGCGGTCGCGCCGTCCAGCGCGGCGGCCTCCTTCAACGCCGGGTCCACCGCCTTCAGCCCGGCCAGGTACAGCAGCATGATGTAGCCGGTGTGCCGCCACCCGGCCGCGACCAGCACCGCGTACAGGTTGATGTCCGGGTCGCCCAGCCAGTTCACCGGGTCGGTGGCGGCGGTGCCGAGCACGTTGTTCAGCAATCCCTGCTCGGGCTGGTAGATGAGCTGCCAGATGAACCCGACCAACGCCAGCGACAGCACCATCGGCAGGTACAGCGCGCTCTGGTAGATCCGCCCGAACCGCAGCTGACGATCCAGCAGAACAGCCAGCAGCAACCCCGCCACCGTGGGCACGACGAGCAGGAACAGCAACCAGATCAGGTTGTGCTGCAACGCGGGCCAGAACCGGGGGTAGCGGGTGAAGATGTCGACGTAGTTGCCGAACCCGACCCACTCGATGTCGGCGAAGCCGCCGATGCCGTCCCACGAGCTGAAGGACAGCGCGACCGAGCCGAGCGCGGGCACCCACACCAGCGCCAGGTGCACCAGTGACGGGATGCCCAGCATCAGGCCGAGCACGAGCTTGTCGCGTGGCGCCAGCGCGGTGGCACGACGCCTGCCGCGCCGGGACGTCGGGGAGGGGTCCGACGTCCCGGCGGGCTTCGCGGGAGATTCCAAGGCGGTCACGCCGTCACCCCGTGAAGATCGTCTTCGCCTGGTCGGCCATGCCCTTGAGGATCGAGTCGAGGTCGTCGGGGTTCTGGATGAACGCGTTGAGCCCGTTGGTCGCCGCGTCGCTGGCGAAGCGCGGGTCGGTGTCGCGGTCGAGGAACTGCGTGATGTGCGCGGCTTCCTTGATGACCTGCGCGGCCTTCTTCTGCAACGAGTTGTAGCCGGACGTGTCGGCCTTGTTGGACGTGGCGATCACGCCGGAGTCGGCCTTGGTGTAGAGCAGCTGGGCGGCGGGCGCGGACAGGTACTCCAGCAGCTTCTTCGCGCCCTCGGGGTTGGCGGGCTTGCGGGCCATCATGTAGCCGTCGATCGGGGCTTCCACGGTGTCCTGGCCGTGCTCCGGGTTGATCTCGGGGTAGGGGAAGAAGTCCAAGTCCTCCTCCTCGCCCTTGAACTGCTGGGCGATGAAGGAGCCGAGCAGGTACATGCCCGCCTTGCCCTGCTGCAACGCCTGCGCGGCCTCCTGCCACTCCCGGCCGAGCGCGTTCTCCTGGTGCAGCGGCAGCAGGCGCTTCCAGGTGTCGAACACCTCGCGCACCTTCGGGCTCTGCCAGTGCTCCTTGCCCGCCATGAGGTCGACGTGGAAGCGGTAGCCGTTGATGCGGAAGTTCAGCTGGTCGAACGTGCCCATGCCGGGCCAGCCCTGCTTCTGCGCGAACGCGATCGGCACCAGCCCGTCCGACTTCATCCTGGTGGACAGCGAGACCAGCTCGTCGAGCGTCTTCGGCACCTCGTAGCCGCGCTGCTGCCACACGCTCTTGCGGTAGAACACGCCCCACGGGTACTGGGTGAACGGGATCAGGTACTGCTTGCCGTCCGTGGCGGTGGACGCCTCCTTCAGCGCGGGCTCGTAGCCGCCCGACACCTTCGACCAGACCTCGCTGAGGTCGCCGGTCAGGCCCTTCTCGGCGAAGAACCGCATCCGGTAGCCCGCGAACCAGGCCAGCACGTCGTCCGGCTTGCCCTGGAGGTAGTTGTTGATCTGCTCCTGGTACTGCTCGTGCTGCTTGGTGTTGATGGCGACCTTGAGCCCGGACTCGCCCTCGAACGCCTTGAGCGCCGCCGTGATCGCGTCCTTCGGCACCTGGTCGGAGGCGTTGTTGCCGAACGACACCGTGTCGGTGGCGGCGGCACCGCCTTCGGAGCCGCACGCGGCCAGGCCGGGCACGGCCGCGATGCCCGCGCCCGCGACCATCGCCCTCAACAGCGCGCGTCGGCCCAGCAGGGGGTGGGGTGGGGCGGAGAACCTCGTCATCGTCGCTCCTCCGGGTGACACTCGGCGCGAACCAAGTGAACAAAGAGTCAACAAGAGGACTCACAATGTGGGCTGAGCCACACGGAATGTCAAGCTATCCGAGGGTTCTTGTTGGAGTGTGTTGACGTTTCCCGGGTAAGTCGACCACTCTTGTGCCATGACGATTTGGCCCACCGGCGTGCGCGGCCCGGCGTGGGGCGCCGACTACAACCCCGAGCAGTGGCCGGAGGACGTCTGGGACGACGACGTCGAGCTGATGCGCCGGGCCGGGGTGAACCTGGTGAGCGTGGCGATCTTCTCGTGGGCCTTGCTGGAAGTGGAAGAGGGGCGCTACGAGTTCGGCTGGTTGGACCGCGTGCTCGACCGTTTGCACGCGGGCGGCATCCGGGTCGACCTGGCCACCGCGACCGCCTCCCCGCCACCGTGGTTGACCACCGCGCACCCCGAGATGCTGCCGGTGACGGCCGAGGGGGTGCGGCTCTCGCACGGCTCCCGCCAGTCGTACTGCCCCAGCTCGCCGGTCTACCGGGCGAAGGCCGTCGCGCTGGCCCGTGCCCTGGCCGAGCGGTACCGCGACCACCCGGCGCTGGCCGCCTGGCACGTCAACAACGAGTACGGCTGCCACGTCTCCCGCTGCTACTGCGACCGGTGCGCGGAGGCGTTCCGGACCTGGCTGCGCGACCGCCACGGCACGCTGGACGTGCTGAACGAGGCCTGGGGCACGGCGTTCTGGAGCCAGCGCTACACCTCGTGGGAGCAGGTCCTGCCGCCGCGCGCCACGCCGTCGTTCGGCAACCCGGGCCAGCTGCTCGACTTCGACCGGTTCGGCTCGGACGCGCTGCTGGAGCTGTACAAGGCCGAGCGGGACGTGCTGCACGAGATCACCCCGGGCGTGCCGGTGACCACCAACTTCATGGTCATCTCCGGCTTCCGCGCGCTGGACTACTGGCAGTGGGCCGCCGAGGTCGACTTCGTCTCCAACGACCACTACACGCTGGCCGAGCACCCCGAGCGGCACGTCGACCTGGCGTTCTCCGCAGACCTCGTGCGCGGCCTCGCCGGCGGGCAGCCGTGGCTGCTGATGGAGCACTCCACCTCGGCGGTGAACTGGCAGCCGCGCAACATCGCCAAGCTGCCCGGTGAGCTGCGCCGCAACTCGTTCGCGCACTTCGCGCACGGCGCGGACGGCACGCTGTTCTTCCAGTGGCGCCAGTCGCGGGCGGGCGCGGAGCGCTACCACTCGGCGATGGTGCCGCACGCGGGCCCGGACACGAAGGTGTTCCGCGAGGTCGAGCAGGTCGGTGGGGAGTACCAGCGGCTCGCCGAGGTGGTCGGCTCGACGGTCGAGGCGTCGGTGGCGATCGTGTTCGACTGGCAGTCGTGGTCGGCGCTCGACCAGCCCGCGCACCCCACCCAAGACTTCGGCTACCACCGGCACGCCCTCGCCTACTACCGGGCGCTGTGGCGGGCCGGGGTGACGGTCGACTTCGTGCCGCCCGGCGCGGACCTGTCCGGCTACCGGCTGGCCGTCGTGCCCGCGCTGTACGCGGTGGACGACGTGACGCCGTACGAGGAGTTCGTCGCGGGCGGCGGGCACCTGCTGGTCACGTACCTGGCCGGGATCACCGACACGCGCGGCCACGTGCACCTCGGCGGCTACCCCGGCGCGTTCCGCGAGCTGCTCGGCGTGCGGACCGAGGAGTTCCACCCGCTGCGGGCGGGCGAGGCGGTGGCGCTGGACGACGGCTCGTCGGCCGAGGTGTGGACCGAGCACCTGCACGCAGACGGCGCCAAGGTGGTCGCCTCCTACGCCGACGGCCCGCTGCCCGGCGTGCCCGCCGTGACCCGCAACGAGCGCGGTGACGGCGTGGCCTGGTACGTGGCGTGCGGCCTCACCGGTGACGGGCTGGAGCGGCTGGTGCGGACCGCGCTCGCCGGTGCCGGGGTGCCGCCGGGGCCGGGCGGGGGCGACGTCGAGGTGGTGCGTCGGCGCGGTGCGGTGGCCGGCTCCGCCGTATCGTGGCTGGTCGCGGTCAACCACTCCGACCGCGACGCCGAGCTGTCCGCGGCGGGGGTCGAGCTGCTCTCCGGCGCGCGTGCGTCGGGCCGCGTGGTCGTGCCCGCCGGCGGCGTCGTCGTGATCAGGGAAGAAGAGGTGTGACGTGCTGGCACGCCAGCGGCAAGCGGTGATCCTGGAAGAGGTCCGCCGCACCGGCGCGGTGCGGGTGAGCGACCTGGTCGTCCGGCTGGGCGTCTCGGACATGACCGTGCGTCGCGACCTGGACGTGCTGGCCGCCCGCGGCCTGGTGGAGAAGGTGTACGGCGGCGCCACGTCCGTGGTCGGCCGCAGCACCGACGAGCCGGGCTTCGAGGCGAAGTCGGTCCGGCAGCTGCCGGAGAAGGAGGCCATCGCCGCGTTCGCCGCGGGCCTGGTGCGCCCCGGCACCGCGATCGGCCTGTCCGCCGGCACCACCACGTGGACGCTGGCGCGGTTCCTGGACGACATCCCGGACCTGACCGTGGTGACCAACTCGATCCGGGTCGCCGACGTGCTGCAGCAGAGCGGGCGCACCGACCGCACGGTGGTGCTCACCGGCGGCGTGCGCACGCCATCGGACGCGCTGGTCGGGCCGGTGGCGGTGCAGGCGCTGCGGTCGCTGCACCTGGACGTGGTGTTCCTGGGCGTGCACGGCATGGCCGAGCGCTCCGGCTTCACCACGCCCAACCTGAACGAGAGCGAGACCGACCGGGCGCTGGTCGACGCGGCCGGGCGGGTCGTCGTGGTGGCCGACCACACCAAGTGGGGCACCGTCGGCATCTCCACGATCGCCGCGCTGGACGAGGCGGACGTGCTGGTGACCGACGAGGGATTGGCCGAGCCCGCCCGCGCGGTGCTCGGCGAGCAGGTGGGCGAACTGGTCCTGGCGCACGTGCCGGGCCGCGGAGAGGAACTGGCGTGAGGCGCACGGCGGGGAAACTCGCGGATGGTCGCGAGATCATCTACTTCGACGACACCCCCGACGCGCCGCCGCGCGACGCGGTCGACACGCGTGACCTGCCGCGCACGCAGCCGCTGTCGGAGGTGCGGCGGGACCCGTTGACCAACGAGTGGGTGGCGATGGCCGCCCACCGGCAGACCCGCACGTACAAGCCGCCGGCCGACCTGTGCCCGCTGTGCCCGTCCACGCCCGGCAAGCCGACCGAGATCCCCGAGTCGGCCTACGACGTGGTGGTGTTCGAGAACCGGTTCCCGTCGTTCGCGCAGGGCGTGCCCGATCTGCCGTCCACTGTGGACGGTATGCCGATGGTGGCGCGGGCGGCCGGGCGCGGCCGGTGCGAGGTCATGTGCTTCACCTCCGACCACGACACGTCGTTCGGCTCGCTGCCCGCGTCACGGGTGCGCACCGTCGTGGACGCGTGGGCGGACCGCACCGAGGCGTTGAACGCGACACCGGGCGTCGAGCAGGTCTTCCCGTTCGAGAACCGGGGCGAAGAGATCGGCGTGACGCTGTCGCACCCGCACGGCCAGATCTACGGCTACCCCTTCGTGACCCCGAAGACGGAGCGGATGCTCGCCGTCGCGGCGGAGTACCGGGAAACGCACGGCCGTCCACTGATGGGTGACGTGCTGGCCGCCGAACGGGCGGCGGGCACCCGCGTCATCGCGGAGGGCGTGCACTGGACGGCGTTCGTTCCCGCCGCGGCCCGGTGGCCGGTGGAGGTGCACCTCGTCCCGCACCGCCAGGTGCCGGACCTGCCCGCGCTGACCGACGCCGAGCGGGACGACTTCGCGGCGCTCTACCTGGCCGTCCTGCACCGCCTGGACGCGCTCTACGACCGCCCGCTGCCCTACATCGCGGCGTGGCACCAGGCACCCGTGCGCACCGGGCGTGACCTGGCGTGGCTGCACCTGGAGGTGTTCTCGGTGCTGCGGACGGCGGACAAGCTCAAGTACCTGGCCGGGTCCGAGTCGGGCATGGGCGTGTGGGTGAACGACGCGACGCCGGAGCAGATCGCCGAGAGGTTGCGCGGCTGAGACTTCGGGGCCGACTCACAACGGATGCCCAGATTCGTTTAAGGCTGCTCTCAGGCGGGCACCGCAGAGTGGTGGACATGACCGAAGACGAGCAGCCGAAGCAGCCTCCGCATTCGCAGCCGCCTCAGCCGCAGAGCCCGTGGGCGCGTGGGAGCGCCGGGCTCGGTCATGACGACGCCGGCCACCAGCCGCAGGGTGCTGGTCGGCCGGACACCGACGACTCCGGTGCCGTGCAGGGCGGCGCCGGTTCGTCGGGGTCCACCGGCGCGGAGGGTGCCCGGCAGGGGGCCTCGGCGCGACCGGAGGACGTGCCCGACGGGTCGGCGGCAGGGGCCGACCGGTCGGCGGCGGGGTCGGCGGGTGTTCCGCGGGGGAACACCGGCCACCCGGCCGACCTCTACCCGGACAGCGTGACCACTACCGCTGCCACCTCCAACTTCGGCTCGCCGGTCGCTCCGCAGGGTGCCGCCGGGTCCGTGCCCGGGTTGTCGGACGCGCAGTGGCGCTCCGGCCACCCGGACGACTTCGGCTCGCCGGCCGCCTCGCAGGGTGCCGCCGGCCAGCCGGAAACCGGTCAGGCCGGTGCCGTGCAGGGCGGCACCGGTCCGGTCGGAGCAGGTGTGGCCGGTGCTGTGCAGGGCGGCACCGGCCAGACCTCAACCGGTGGGTCCGGCGCCGTGCAGGGCGGCGCCGGACTGCCGGTACCCGGGCCGGAGGCCTGGCAGGGCGGCTTCCGCCGTCCGGAGCACACCGGCCCGTACGGCGTGCCGCCGACCGGCCCGGACCACCCCGGCGCGCCGACCCCTCCCCCTTCCGGGGCGGCGCAGCCCGGTGTGTCGGGCCCCTACTACGCGCCGCCCGGTTCGGTCGGCGCACCACCTCGTCCACCGCGGGGCCGCGGCAAGGTCATGGCCGGTGTCGCCGCGCTCGTGCTCGCAGTAGGCGGTATCGCGGGCGGTGTCGGCGGGTACGTCGGCTTCCAGGCCGCCGAGGACGCCCGCCCGGTGGTCAACGCCCTCAGCCAGACCCCGCCCGCGCAGCAGAGCGCCGACGCGCCGGACGGCTCGATCGAGCAGGTCGCCCAGAAGGTGCTGCCGACCGTGGTGCAGGTGCAGGTCACCGGTGGTGCCGGGTCCGGTTTCACGCTCAGCTCCGATGGGCTGGTGCTGACCAACAACCACGTGGTCGAGTCCGCCGCGGACGGCGGGCCGATGAAGGTGCTGCTGCAGGACGGCCGCTCGTTCGACGCGCGGATCGTCGGCCGCGACCCGACCTCCGACCTGGCCGTGCTGAAGATGGAGGACGTCTCCGGCCTGCCCACCGCCGAGCTGGGCAACTCCGGTGACCTGCGGATCGGCCAGCAGGTCGTCGCCGTGGGCTCGCCGTTCGACCTCAACGGCACGGTCACCTCCGGCATCGTCAGCTCGCTGAACCGCCCGGTGCGCGCCGGCGGCCAGCAGGGCGGCGAGGACACCGTGCTCAACGCCATCCAGACCGACGCCGCGATCAACCCCGGCAACTCGGGCGGCCCGCTGGTGAACATGCGCGGCCAGGTCGTCGGCATCAACTCGGCCATCTACAGCCCGAACTCCAGCCAGTCCTCGCAGGGCGGATCGGTCGGCATCGGCTTCGCCATCCCGATCGACCAGGCCCGCCGCACGGCCAAGGAGCTGTCGGAGACCGGCAAGGCGAACCAGACCGTGCTCGGCGTCCAGGTCGTCAACGCCCCCGAGGGCGGTGCGCAGGTCCGCGCCGTCACCGGTGGCGGCGCGGCCGAGGCGGCGGGCGTCAAGAACGGTGACGTGATCACCAGGTTCGGCGACCGGCCCATCGACACCTCCGACGCCCTGGTGGCCGCCGTCCGGTCCCGCGCGCCGGGTGAGAAGGTGCAGCTGACCATCGGCGAGGACCGCACGGTCGAGGTGACGCTCGGCAGCCAGCCCGTCGAGGTCCGCTAGCCCGTCGAGGCCGGTCGTCGAGGTCGACCGGCCACCGCGAGCCCCGGCTCACGTGCCCCGAGCCGGTCGTGGAGGCCGCATGCCGGCAGTCACCTGTCGGCGTGCGGCCTCTTGCCGTGCTGATCAGGGCCGCGACGCCGATTACCAGCCAGACCACGGCGACGGCCACCAGCAGCCCGGCCACGCGGATGACCTCCAGTCGGGTGACCCACTTGGTCTGCGTCACGCCCGGTCGGCTCGGGGCGATCAGCAGGCACGGGTAGCCGTGGTCCAGCGGCAGGGTCTCGCCGTCCACCCGCAGCGCGAGCGGGGTCAACGGGTCGCGGGCGTGCGCGGCGGGCAGCGTGCTCGCGCGGTAGAGGCCGTCGCGCTCCAACGACTCCACCCGGACGTCACCGGGCTCGACGCCCGCCGGCGCCGGCAGGTCGCGCACGGGCACGCCGGTCCACCGCGCCGACGCGCTCCAGCCCTCGACGCACGCGATCGGCAGCTCGGCCGTGGTCTGCGGCAGCGCTTCGAGTTCCCGGCGGGAGAACCGACGTGCGCCGACGGTCAGCCGCCAATCGTCGTCCACAGTGAACACTCCAGCGGCGGAGGCGGTGCGGTGGGTGTCGGCGTGCGCGTTGGCCGAGCGGTCCGCGAACGACCCGCCCCGCTGCGGCAGCACGGTGATCCGCCGCAGGACCGCCCGGAGCTCGGCGGCGGCGACGTCGGCCGCCTCCTCCGGTGTCGCGGGCGGGCACAGCCGGGTCTTCGCCAGGCCCGGCACCGGTGGCCGCCGCCGTGTTCGCCTGTGGTTTCGCGCCGTTCGCGGCACGGTGGCGCGGTTCTTCCGGAATTGCCGGGGGCGCCGTCACACTGGCGGCAGCGGCGGCGGTGGCCATCCTGGCCGCCGACCTGTCCGGGTTGAGCAAGGCCGAGGTGGAACGGATCTGGCTGCCGTTCACCGTGTGGCTGGTCGTGCTCGTGCCGGACCGGCGGCGGACGTGGCCGGCGGCGCAAGCGGTGACCGCGCTCGCGGTCAACCACCTCCTGTTGACCAACTGGTGAGGCGCGGACATGGGTGAGACGACCGGGCGGGTGCTCGTCGTGGACGACGACGTGACCGTGCGCGACGTGGTGCGCCGGTACCTGGAGCTGGCCGGGCACGAGGTGGAGCTGGTCGGCGACGGCGAGAGCGCGTTGCACCGGTTCGCCGAGCGCGAGCCGGACCTGGTGGTGCTGGACCTGATGCTGCCGGGCGTGGACGGGCTGGAGGTGTGCCGTCGACTGCGGGTGCGCAGCGCGGTGCCGGTGGTGATGCTGACCGCGTTGGGCGAGGAGGAGGACCGGATCGCCGGGCTCCAGCTCGGCGCGGACGACTACGTGACCAAGCCGTTCAGCCCGCGTGAGCTGGCGTTGCGCGTCACGTCGGTGCTGCGCCGGTCGCGGGTGGCGGCGACGCGGTCGTCGTCCGTGCTGGAGGACGGTGGACTGCGGGTGGACGTGGGCGCGCGGTCGGCGTGGCTGGACGGGCGCGAGCTGTCGCTGACCACGCGGGAGTTCGACCTGCTGGTGTTCTTCCTGACCCACCGGGGCACCGCGTTCAGCCGGGGCGAGCTGCTGTCGCGGGTGTGGGGCTGGGAGTTCGGCGACCAGTCCACCGTGACCGTCCACGTGCGACGGTTGCGGGAGAAGGTGGAGGTCGACTCGGCCCGGCCGGTGCGGATCGCCACCGTGTGGGGCGTCGGCTACCGGTACGACGGCGGTGCGTGATGCTGGTCGAGATCTACCACATCCTGCCGTACGCGGTGCTGTTCTCGCTGCCGCTGGCGCTGCTCGGGGCGGTGGTGCTGCGGCGGTTGCAGAACGGGTCGCTGGCCACGGCGCTGACCGTGCTGGCGATCGTGCCGGTGGTCGCGACCATCGGCGGCGTGCTGGCGGTGAGCGGGTTCATGTTCACCCCGATCCTCACCACGACCGTGCTGGTGTGCCTGCTGGTGGCGCTGGTGACGGTGCCCACGGCGGTGCTGCTGGGCCGGGTGCTGGCGCGGCGCAGCGTGTGGGAGAGCGAGGCGCGGGCGCGGGAACGCGCGGCCGAGGCGTCGCGGCGGGAGCTGGTGGCGTGGATCAGCCACGACCTGCGCACACCGCTGGCCGGGATCCGGGCCATGGCCGAGGCGCTGGCGGACGGCGTCGTGTCGCGGCGCGACGAGGTCACCGACTACGCGGGGCGGATCTCCGCCGAGGCCGAGGCGCTGTCCGGGATGGTGGACGACCTGTTCGAGCTGTCCCGCATCACCGCGGGCGCGTTGCGGCTGACGCTGTCGGAGGTGCCGCTGGCGGACGTGGTCAGCGAGGTCGTGGCGGCGGAGAGCCCGGTGGCGTCGCGCAAGGGCGTGCGGTTGCGGGCGGACGCGGCGACGTGGCCGGTGGTGCTGGGCAGCGACCCGGAGCTGGCCCGCGTGGTGCGCAACCTGCTGTCCAACGCGATCCGCCACACACCGCCGGACGGCACGGTGGCCGTGCGGGTGGACGTGGACGGCTCGTCGGCGCTGCTGCGCGTGGACGACGGGTGCGGCGGCATCCCGGAGGCCGACCTGCCGCGCGTGTTCGACGTGGCGTTCCGCGGCGCGCCGCACCGGCAGCCGGTCGGCGGCGGGCTCGGCCTGGCGATCGCGCGGGGCCTGGTCGAGGCGCACCAGGGCACGATCGACGCCCGCAACCACGGGCGCGGCTGCCGGTTCGAGGTGCGGCTGCCACTCAGCGCAGGGGGTCCGTTGCGAACTGCTTGACGCCCGCCGCGAACGGCCGGCGGCGTACGTGCTGCGGGGGTCCAGCGGGGCGTCCTCGGGGACCAGGCGCGGCTCCAGGGGGCTGCCGCAGTGCGGGCACGGCGGTTCGTAGCGGCCCTGGTCGAGGTCGGCCTGGCGGCGTGGGGCGGCCCGGAAGACGCCGTGCTCGGCGCACTCGTACCCGCCCTCGCCGTACACCACCATCGACGAGGCCAGGACCAGGTGCCGCACGCCGGTCTCGTGCATCGCGGCGAGCAGCACGGCGGTGCCGAGGTCGTTGTTGCGGGCGTACAGGGGTGCGTCGGACGGGTCGAGGCCGTGGCCCACGACGGCGGCCTGGTGGCAGACCACGTCCACTCTTTCGAGGAGTTTTTTCACCGTGTCGGGATCGGTGACGTCGTGGGTCACGGGTGGACGGTCGCGGTGGGCCTGGGGGAGGTAGGCGTCGAGCACGACGACGTCGTGGCCTTCTTCGGCCAACTGGTCGGCGATGTGTGAGCCGATGAACCCGGCTCCGCCGGTGCGGAGAACGCGCACGTCACCGAAGTCAGGGGTGGTTCGGCGGGAAGTCGCGGGGCGCCGGGGTGACGTCACGGAACCGTCAGATCCGCCGATTGGCTACGGTTGCGTTCATGGAACGCAGCGCGCAGCGACTGGGACGCGCCCTTGTCGTGATCGTGGACGACCGGGTGGCGCACGGTGAGCACGACGACAGCACAGGACCGCTGGTCACCGAGTTGCTGGAGGAAGCAGGGTTCATCGTCGACGGCACGGTCGCGGTGGAGGGTGAGGTCGTGGGCATCCGCGCCGCGCTGAACACCGCGGTGATCGGTGGTGTCGACCTGGTCGTCACCGTGGGCGGCACCGGCGTGTCGCCGCGCGACGTGACACCGGACGCGACACAGGGCGTGCTCGACCGGCCCATCGCCGGGATCGCCGAGGCGCTCCGGGCTTCGGGGCTGGCGGCGGGTGCCGTGGACGCGGGGATCTCGCGGGGGCTGGTCGGCGTGTCCGGCAGCACCCTCGTGGTGAACCTGGCCGGGTCGCGGTCGGCGGTGCGTGACGGCATGGCGACGTTGTCGGCGCTGGTGCCGTACGTGATCGAGCAGCTGTCGGGGTTGGACGAGGCGTGACCGGGCCCGCTGACGACGCCGACCCCGCCACCTCCGCCACTTCGGCCACTTCGGCCGCGGAGGAGGCGGCGCGGCGTCGTCGGCTGGCCGAGGTGTTCGGCGACGTGCTGCCGGAGGACTCGTCGGACGAACCCCGCCCGACCGGCCGCGACGACCGGTGGTACGAGGAGAACCGGCCGCCGCACCACGGCGGCTAGCGCCCCGCCGATCCTCCAGCCCCGCCACCCGACCCTGGCCGAGCCGGGCGCCGCCCAGCCTCGGCCGTGGTGGTCGACGGACATGACCTTCATCACGACGGCCGCCACCGCACCGGATGACCGGGCGCCGCCCAGCAGCCCCGGTCGTCCCCGTCCCGTCTCGGCCGCCGACTCCGGTGTCGCCGGCGGTCGCGTCAGTCCTGACGCTGGCGCTGGGCGAGCAGGTCGCGGATCTCCTTGAGCAGTTCGACGTCGGTGGGCTCGACGGGCCCGGGCTCCTGGCCGCGCTGGCGACGTTCCCTCAGCTTGTTCATCGGCAAGACGAAGATGAAGTAGACGACGGCGGCCACGATCAGGAAGTTGATCGCCGCCGTGATGATCGCACCGAAGTCCACGATGGTCTTGTCGCTCTTGCCGAGCTGCACGGCCAACCCGTTGATGTTGTTGCCGCCGAACAGCGCGATGATCGGGTTGATCAGGTTAGTGCTGAACGCGGTGACGATCGCGGTGAACGCGGTACCGATGACCACTGCCACGGCCAGATCAATCACATTGCCGCGCATGAGGAAGTCCTTGAAGCCCTTGATCACGACTGGCTCCTCCATTCGGGGGTATAGGTGGGGTGGAGCGGAGGGTAACCGCTCCACCCCACCCCGCTAACACTCCGCCTCCGTGTGTCGCCACCACCAGCCCCCGCTCTAGACCTGAGCCCACCAGAACACCGCTCCCCACCCCACCAACCTCACCCCGACCGCTGCCGCCACCGACCGCCGCCGCCGCTTCTGCCCGCCGACCGCCGACCGCTCGGCCGGTGAGTGCGGCCGGTTGCCCGTGCCGCTGCGCTGCCCGCTGTCCGTGCGGCCGGTGGGTGCTGCCAGCTGCTCGCCCACCGCTGCCGCGCTCTGTGTCGCCGGCTGCGCGTTGCCGCCGCTGTCCGCCTCCTGTCGACTTCTGCCGCTGCTGGGCGGTGCCCGCTGTCCGCTGTCGCCGCTGGGCGCCTCTGCCCACCGCCTGTCGCCGCCTACTGACCACCGCCTGTCGCCGACCGCCGCCGACCGCCGCCTGTCGCCGCCCGTCGACCGACCGCCGCGGACCGACCGCCGCCGACCGCCGGCACCCCGCCGCCGGCTACCCGCAGCCTGCGGACCGCTGCGGTCGGTGGGTGTGCCGGCCGACCGCAGAGCGCTGCAGCCGCTGCCTGCCCGGTGCCCGCCGAGCGCTGCCCGCCGCTGCCACCAGCGGCTGCCGGCCGCCGCACACCGAACCTGCTGTTGATGCAGGTGGGTGGGGCGTCTTCAGGCCCGGCTTGGTGGACGAGGTTGGTGGTGTAGGCGAGGTCGGGGGTTGGGCGGTGTGCGGGGTCAGCGCAGGATCACGGCCAGTGGGCCGGCTAGGGTTGCGGCGGCTATTCGGTGTGCCGACGCACGTTCGGCGGAGATCACGACGACCTCGCCCTCGCGCACCGCGACGACCGAAGCGTCCGCGGCCAGCACGTGGGACTCCGCGCTGACGACGTCGACCCGGCTTCCCGGTCTCAGCAGGCCCACCACGCCCGCGTCGGCGAGGCGGATGGCGACCGAGGACACGTCCGGGTCGGCCGGTGCCAGGCGGGCATCGGTCAGTGGTTCGCCGGAACGGGCCGCGCTCACCAAGCGCCGGCCTAACGCGTCACGTTCCGGCACGGCGCCGGACGGTGACAGTGACGGTGGCACGGCGACCACCCGCACGTCGTCCGCACCCAACGGCACGCCCGGTGCAAGGTCGCGGGCGGCCACGACGACGTTCACCGTCGGGTCGACCGGCAGCACGGCCACGCCCACGGCTACCAGGGCCAACAGGCCCGCGAGGATCCTTCTCAGGTGGAGGAGCACGGGTCCGACGTTAGGGACGGATCAGGCTCCGGGACAGCACGAACCCCCGAGCTGTGGATAACTCGGGGGCCTGTGGACAACTCGGCGTCAGGACGCGGCGGCGGCCGGAGTCGAAGACGAAGAGGAAGACGACTCCGACTTCGCGGACGAAGTGGAAGAAGTGGATGCAGGAGCAGAAGCGGAAGAGGACGAACGGCTGTCGGTCCGGTAGAAGCCGCTGCCCTTGAACACGACACCGACCGCGCCGTACAGCTTGCGCAGCTTGCCGGAGCACTCGGGGCACGCGGTCAACGCGGAGTCCGAGAAGGCCTGCACCGCTTCGAACCGGTGGTCGCACTCGGTGCAGGCGTACTGGTAAGTCGGCACGGTGGGCCCTCCACGAGTTCTGGTTGGCACTCCTCCGTCACGAGTGCCAACACCGATGATGCGCCACCCGGCATATGTGGCGCAAACATCACAGGTCAAAGTCACAACAACGGCAGGCGCACCAGCCCCCGCCCCGGCGTCAGCACCGCGTCCACCCGCACGTCGTGGGGCTCCGCCGGCAACGACGGCACGAACTCCTCGTCCCGCACCAGAGCCACCGCCGGACCTGCGGACAACCTCAACGCCCGGTCGTAGAAGCCGCCACCCTTCCCCAGCCGCACCCCGCCGTGATCCACCGCCAACGCCGGCACCAGCACCAACGCCGCCACCCCAACCGCCGAAGCACCCAGCAACGGCCCCACCGGCTCCCGCAACCCGAACGCACCCACCCGCAGCCGACCGTCGAACGGAGCCCAGTCCAACTCCTCCCCGACGACCACGGGCAGCAACACCCGCAGCCCGCGCGCCGCCAACGCCTCCACCATCGTCAACGACCCGGGCTCCACCGCCGAAGCGACATAAGCACACACCGTCTCACCAGCGGAAACCTCGAAAGCACCAACCGCCGACAGCACTTCGGCCGTCATCGGCGGCATCACCGCGTTGCGCCGCGCGGCCCGCAGCCGTGTGCGCAGAGTGGCCTTCCGATCACGTTCACCGGACGTCATGGCAGGTCACCCTAAGCGCGCCGTTACGCTCGCTGCCCATGAGCGCCTTCCAGACAGCAATCGTGCCGGCGGCAGGCCTGGGCACGCGCTTCCTGCCCACCACCAAAGCGGTGCCCAAGGAGCTGCTGCCGGTCGTCGACACCCCTGGCATCGAACTCGTCGCCACCGAAGCCGCCGAAGCGGGCGCGACGAAGCTCGTCATCGTGACCTCACCCGGCAAGGACGCGGTCGCGGAGTACTTCCGCCCGCAGCCCGAGCTGGAGGCGACGCTCGAGGAGCGCGGCAAGACCGACCTGCTCGCCAAGGTCCGCCGCGCGCCGAACCTGCTCACCGTCGAGACCGCCGTCCAGGACAAGGCCCTGGGCCTCGGCCACGCGGTCGGCTGCGCCGAGGGCAACCTGACCGGCGCGGACGAAGCCGTCGCCGTCCTCCTGCCCGACGACCTCGTGCTGCCCACGGGCGCGCTGAAGAAGATGGCCGCGGTCCGCGAGAAGCTCGGCGGCAGCGTGCTGTGCGCGTTCGACATCCCCAAGGAGCAGATCTCCGCCTACGGCGTCTTCGACGTCCGGGACACCGGCGACGACGACGTCAAGCAGGTCGTCGGCATGGTCGAGAAGCCCAAGCCGGAGGACGCGCCGTCCACGTTCGCCGCGGCCGGCCGCTACCTGCTCGACCGCGCGATCTTCGACGCCCTCAAGCGCATCACGCCGGGCGCGGGCGGCGAGCTGCAGCTCACCGACGCCATCGCGCTGTTGATCAACGAGGGACACCCGGTGCACGTCGTCGTCCACCGCGGTGGGCGACACGACCTGGGCAATCCGGGGGGATTCCTCAAAGCTGCGGTTGACTTCGCACTTGAGCACCCCGATTACGGGCCCGAGCTGGGGGAGTGGTTGCGGGCACGCCTCGCCAACTCCTAAAACGAGGTCAACTATGAGGTCAGTGGACGAGCAGCTCGCCAGGGTGGTCGCCGCCGCCGTGCGGCCCGCCCCGGTGCGAGTGGCGATCTCCGAGTCGCAGGGCCTGCTCTGCGCCGAGGAGGTCGTCGCCGAGCGCGCGTTGCCCGGGTTCGACCAGGCGGCGGTCGACGGCTACGCCGTGCGCAGCGTCGACGTGCAGGCCGCCAACGAGGAACCGGTCACGCTGCCCGTGGTCGGCGAGATCCCCGCGGGGTCCCGCCAGCCCAGACGGCTGCAACCCGGCCAGGCGGTCCGGGTCGCGACCGGCGCGCCGCTGCCCACCCTGGCCGACGCCGTGGTGCCCATCGGCTACACCGACGGGCACCCGGCGAAGGTGACCGTGCGGTGCTCGGTGCCGTCCGCGGCGTTCGTCCGGCGCACCGGCGAGGACGTGCAGACCGGTGACGTCGCGGTGCGCCGCGGCGCGTCCATCGGCGCCGCCCAGGTCGGCCTGCTCGCCGCGGTCGGCCGCAACAAGGTGCTGGTGCACCCCCGGCCGCGGGTGTCGGTGATCTCGATCGGCGAGGAGCTGGTCGACGTCGACCGCACCCCCGGCCAGGGCCAGGTCTACGACGTCAACTCCTACTCGCTGGCCGCCGCCGCGCGGGACGCGGGCGCCGAGGTCAGCCGGGTCGGCATCCAGACGTCGGACCCGCGGCGACTGCGCGAGGTCGTCGAGGGACGGCTGCTGCTGTCGGAGATCGTGGTCGTCGCGGGTGGCGTCGGGGGCGTCATCGGCGACGAGGTGCGCGCGGCGCTGGCCGACCTGGGTGACGTGGACGTGACCCGGGTGGCCATGCACCCCGGTTCGGTGCAGGGCTTCGGCCGGCTCGGACCCGACGCGGTGCCGACGTTCCTGCTGCCCGCGAACCCGATGAGCGCCCTGGTCGTTTTCGAAGTGCTGGTGCGTCCGCTGATCCGGGCCGCGCTGGGCAAGCGCAACCCGTACCGGCGGGCGGTCAGCGCGCGGCTGCTGTCGCCGCTGACCTCGACGAAAGGCCGGCGCGGCTACCTGCGCGGCCAGCTGCTGCGCGACGCGGACAACGGCGAGTACCTGGTGCAGCCGCTGGGTACCTCCGGGTCGCACCTGCTGGCGTCGTTGGCCGAGGCGAACTGCCTGATCATGGTCGACGAGGACGTGACGGACGTGGCGGTCGGCGAAGAGGTCATGGTCAGCTTCCTCGCCCAACGAGGGTGACCTCCCGGCGGGGAACGAGCACAGTGGGGATGGATGAGTCTCGCGGGTGACGGTGGTCGGCACCCCGGCTGGCCCGCGCGGCTCGGGCCGTTGCGGGTCGACGCGGGTCTGGTGGCGCTGCGCCCGCCGAAGCTGTTCGACGCCTCGGCGTGGTCGCGGGCCCGGCTGCGCGACCGGGCGTACCTGGAGGACTGGGAACCCACCGCGACCGAGGGGTGGCACGAGCGCAACGCGCCGATGGCGTGGCCGCAGCAGTGGTCGTCGCTGAGGGCGTTGGCCCGGCGCGGCCAGGCGCTGCCGTTCGTGATCACCGTGGACGGCGTGCTGGCCGGGCAGATCACCGTGGGCAACATCGTGCGCGGGTCGCTGCGCTCGGCGTGGGTCGGCTACTGGGTGGCGGCCGACCGGGCGCGCGGCGGCGTGGCCACGGCGGCGCTGGCGCTCGTGGTCGACCACTGCTTCGGCGACGGCGGCCTGCACCGGCTGGAGGCGACCGTCCGGCCGGAGAACCGGGCCAGCCTCCGGGTGCTCGCCAAGGCCGGGTTCCGGGAGGAGGGCCTGTTCGTGCGGTACCTCGACGTGGCCGGCGACTGGCGTGACCACCTGTGCTTCGCGATGACCGCCGAGGAGACGTCACCGGAGGGGCTGGTACGCCGGTTGGTCGCACAGGGATACGCCCGAACTGCCTGATCTGGGCGCCGAGCGGCTTATTCGGATCACCCGAAAGTGGGTGATACACCACACTTTGGTACGTACGCCAGTCGGCGTGCCTCCGACACAGGTGTGACTGTTGTGACTAGCGTGGCATGCGCACCACCGAGCGCGCCGCGGGGTAGGGGGAGGTGACGGGGATGCCGAGCTCGCTGATCGTCGTGGGACTGGTCGTGGCCTGGTTGGTCGTCCTCGTGCCGATGGTCGCGCGCAAGCGCGCCGACGCGTCGCGCGGCAGCGTGGAGGAGGAGTACGACGCCATGCCCGAGGACGACACGGACTTCGAGGACTACGACGAGTACGACGAGCCGGACGCCGACTTCGTCGCGCACCGGCCGTTCCGCCCCGGGCGGGGCGGCTACGACCCGGAGACCGCGGCGATCGTGGCCCAGGCGAAGTACGCGTTCCGCCGCCGCGTGGTCGGCACGCTGCTGCTCCTGGCGCTGGTCACCGGTGTCGTCGCCGGTGTGCTGTACCCGGTCGTCTGGTGGGGCCACGCCGCGGTCGACGTGACGCTCGTCTCCTACCTCGCCTACCTGCGCCGGCAGGTGCGGATCGAGGAGGAGATCCGCGCGCGCCGCCAGTCCAGGCTCGCCCAGGCCCGCCGCCGCTCCACCACGCGGCAGGCGGCCGACGTGCCGCCGCACGCCGTGCCCACGCCGTCGTCCGCGCCCTCCACGGAGGCCGAGAAGACCCGTGACCAGCCCGGCCTGGCACCGCAGCCGAGGTTCCAGCACCAGCCCCGCCCCGGCACCGTCGTGGTGGACCCGGATGACGAGGACCCGCTGTTCGTCGAGCTGGACGGCCCCGAAGCCCTCCCGTACCGGCGGGCGTCGGGCGAGTAGAGGGGGGTGGCAAAACCACCCCCCGACTACTGATATGCTTCCTCCCGCACGACAACAGAACACGGGGCTGTAGCGCAGTTGGTAGCGCGACTCGTTCGCATCGAGTAGGTCAGGGGTTCGATTCCCCTCAGCTCCACAAATGACACAGCACACGAAGAGCGGTAGCCGGTGAGCCGGGTACCGCTCTTTCGCATTCGCCGCGTCGAGGTCGGTGGTGCCGGCCAACGCTGTCGACAGCCCTGGGACCAGGGCTCGCGATGGACGCGCACCCCGGACCGCAGGAGTCGTCTTGCTGCCCGCAAGGTGCGGGACAGCGGCCCGCCCATGTGGTCAACCCGTGGCACGACAGGTACGAGGTGCCTAGAGGTGCACTCGAACGGGGGGTTTTCGCCGATCAGCACATGGATGGTTCCTTCGACGGTACCCAGGGACTTCGAACAACGATCGCCCGGAGGAGATGACATGGACACCGCGATGCGGCTCATGGCCGTACTCGTTCTCGGCGCAGCCCTCGCCGGAGTTCCAGCGGCTTCGGCGCTCGCCGACGACGCTGCGCCGCGCGCCACGGTGGTGGTGACAGCTCAGGACGACAACAACAACGACGACAGCAGCGGCAACTGGGGCTTGCTGGGCCTCCTCGGTCTGCTGGGTTTGGCGGGCCTGGCAGGACGGAAGCGGAACCAGGCCACCGATCGCACTGTGGGTCGGTGACCCGAGCGGAGCCGGCAGGGGCGGGAGTCGGTCATGCGCTTCGGTGACACCCGGGTCGAGTTCTTGGGTGGCCGCTCGGGATGCCTGACGATGCTGGTGATCTCCGTGGTGTTGTCGGTCCTGCTCACTGTTCTGCTGAACGCCATGCTGTGACGAGTCACCCGAGGTGGGCGGCGGGCGGTTCACCCGATCGCCCGTCCGTCGCGGTCACCCGTCCTACCCGGCGTCTGACGGTGAGGTGTCGGGCGGGGTGGAGTCGCATGTGCGGGTGTCGCGGAAGCCCACGGGTGGGATCAGCAGCTCGGGCCCCTGGACGGCCACAAGAGAGTTCTCATGCTGTGTAGTCGGGTCCAGTAGAGGCCAAGGTGCGCGAACACATTCAGGGGCCGATGTCATTCGACGGACTTCAGGGCCGGGCGGAGGCGGTGTCGATCAGTCACTACGATCTCGCCGGTGCGCTTTGTGGCGGATCTCCACATCCACTCCAAGTACTCCCGGGCCTGCAGCCGTGATTGCGATCTCGAACACCTGACCTGGTGGGCCCGGCGCAAGGGGATCTCGCTGGTCGGCACCGGCGACTTCACCCACCCCGCCTGGTACGACCACCTGAGCGACAACCTGGTCGAGGCCTCGCCCGGGCTGTTCCGGTTGCGGGAGGAGTTGGATCGCGACATCGACCGCAGGCTGCCGCCGTCGCTGGCCTCGGCGCCGGTGCGGTTCATGCTCTCGGTGGAGATCTCGACCATCTACAAGCGCGGTGACCGCACCCGCAAGGTCCACCACCTCGTCTACATGCCGGATCTGTCGTCGGCGGCGCGGTTCAACGCCCGGTTGGCCAAGATCGGCAACCTCGGATCGGACGGGCGGCCCATCCTCGGGCTCGACTCGCGCGACCTGCTGGAGATCACGCTGGAGTGCGGCGGCTACCTCGTGCCCGCGCACGTGTGGACGCCGTGGTTCGCGGTGCTCGGCTCCAAGTCCGGGTTCGACGCGATCGAGGACTGCTACGCCGACCTCGCGTCGCACGTCTTCGCGGTGGAGACCGGCCTGTCGTCGGACCCGCTGATGAACTGGCGGGTGTCGGGACTGGACAAGTACCGGCTGGTCAGCAACTCGGACGCGCACTCGCCGCCGGTGCTGGGACGTGAGGCGACCGTGTTCGACACGGAGCTCGACTACTACTCGGTGCGCAACGCGCTGGAGACCGGGGACGGGTTCGGCGGGACGTTGGAGTTCTTCCCGGAGGAGGGCAAGTACCACGTCGACGGGCACCGCAAGTGCGGTGTGCGGATGGAACCCGAGGAGACGCTGGCGCACCGCGGGATCTGCCCGGAGTGCGGCAAACCGCTGACGGTCGGGGTGCTCAGCCGGGTGGAGGAGCTGGCCGACCGGCCGCACGGTGCCCGGCCCGCCGGTACGGCCGGGTTCACCAGCCTGGTGCCGTTGCCGGAGATCATGAGCGAGATCGTCGGCACCGGGCCGAAGAGCAAGAAGGTGCTGGGCGAGATCGACAAGCTGACCGCCGCGCTGGGGCCGGAGCTGGTGATCCTCCAGGACGTGCCGGTGGACGACATCGCCGTGCACTCGCCGTTGCTGGCCGAGGCGGTGACCCGGCTGCGGCGCGGCGAGGTCGTGCGCGACTCGGGGTACGACGGCGAGTACGGCGTGATCCGGGTGTTCGAGCCGGGGGAGTTGGAGCGTCGGCGGTCGGCTTTCGCGTTGTTCGACTACGACGCCCCGGTTCCGTCCACTGTGGAGCGTCCACGGCCGGCTGCTCCCGCTGCTGTGCCTGCCGCGGCTGTGCCGGTCGTCTCGGCTCCGGGTTCGTTGCTGGACGGGCTGGACCCGGAGCAGCGGGCGGCGGCCGAGGTGGGCGGTGGGCCGTTGCTGATCATCGCCGGGCCGGGGACGGGGAAGACGCGGACGTTGACGCACCGGATCGCGGACCTGGTGACGTCACGGGGCGTGCCGCCGTCGGAGTGCCTGGCGATCACGTTCACCCGGCGTGCGGCGGAGGAGATGGCGGAACGGCTGGCCGTCCTCGTCGGTGACGCGGTCGGCGGGATGACGATCGCGACGTTCCACTCGCTCGGGGTGCTGATCCTGCGCTCGCACGGTGCGGAGTTCGGGTTGTCGGCGTCGTTCGGGGTGGCGGACCCGGAGGGGCAGCTGGCGGTGGCGCTGTCCGTGGTGGCGGACGAGAAGGAGGCGCGGGCGCTGATCGCCGCCGGTGACGACCGGTACAAGAAGGCGTTGCGGGCGCAGGACCTGGTGGACTTCGACGACCTGATCACGTTGCCGCTGTCGTTGCTGGAGTCCTCGCCGGACCTGGTCGAGGCCTACCGGGCGCGGTGGCGGTGGGTGTCGGTGGACGAGTACCAGGACGTGGACGAGCAGCAGTACCGGCTGTTGCGGCTGCTCGTGCCGCCGGACGGCAACCTGACCGCGATCGGTGACCCGGACCAGGCGATCTACCGGTTCCGCGGTGCCGACGTCGGGTTCTTCCTGCGGTTCCGGGAGGACTTCCCCTCGGCGCGGACCGTGCAGCTGACCAGGAACTACCGGTCGTCGTCGGCGGTGGTGACGGGTGCGCTGGAGGTGATCGCGCCGTCGTCGCTCGTGCCGGGGCGGGAGCTGCGGCCGATGGTCGACCACGGTGCCGCGCCGATCGGTGTGCACCACGCGTCGTCGGAGGCGGCCGAGGCGGTGTTCGTGGCGCGGACGATCGAGCAGGTGCTGGGCGGTGCGTCGTTCCACGCGTTCGACAGCGGGCGGGTCGTGGGTGACGGCACGCAGGGCCTCGGTTTTTCCGACTTCGCCGTGCTGTACCGGACGGATCGGCAGTCGCGGGCGTTGGTGGAGGCGTTGACGCAGTCGGGGTTGCCGTTCCAGAAGCGGTCGCACGACCGGTTGGCGGACCGTCCCGGGGTGGCGCGGATCGCCCATGAGGTCGCTTACGCCGCCGGTGCCACCGTCCTGGAGCGCGTGCGTGCGGTGGCGGGTGACGACCACACGGCGTACGAGCTGCTCAAGCCCTTGGCCACGGCGTGCGGGACGGACTTCGAGCGCTTCCACACGGCTCTCGCGCTGGGGGTGGAGGTCGACACGTGGGATCCCCGGGCGGACCGGATCTCGCTGCTCACGTTGCACGCGTCGAAGGGCCTGGAGTTCCCGGTCGTGTTCATCGTCGGGTGCGAGGACGGCGTCCTGCCGCTGCGGTGGCCGGGTGAGGAGGACGAGGAGTCGGTGGCCGAGGAGCGCCGCCTGCTGTTCGTGGGGATGACGCGGGCGCAGCGGCACTTGTTCCTGAGTCACACGACCGGGCGACCGAGGTCCCCCTTCCTGGCGGCCTTGAAGGCCTTCGAGCAGCTGGGCGACTCGCAACCTCGCCGCAAGCGCAAGGGAACCCAACTCAGCCTGCTCTGACTTCGCCGGATCGCCGCGCGGCTGCCCTGGCGCTCGGTCGAGGTCGGCGATCAGGCGCTGGGCGGTGAGACGGGGAATGGACTAGACCATAACGTGGTGTTATGACGTGATTGGCATATCCGCCTGGCCTTGAGGCCGGCTAGCGTCGGGTCAACGGCCCCGCATCCCGTGTCACCACCCCTGCAAGGAGACAAGCGGATGACTCGACGTAGCGTCGCCGCGGTCGCCGTGGCGGTTTTGAGCGCTGCCGGATTGGCAGCTGCACTGGCCACCACCGCGACCGCGGGTCCTCCACCGCCCCAGGTCGCCGTCGACGGCGGCATGGTCGCCGCCATGGCGCGCGACCTCCACCTGACCCCCGACCAAGCCCGCGCGCGCATCGAACGGGAGGCGGTCGCGGCTCGGACGGAGAGCACGCTCAAAGCGCGGCTCGGGCCCGGTTTCGCGGGGGCCTGGATGAACGCCGACGCCACCGAACTCGTCGTCGGCGTCACGGCGGCCTCGCAGATCCAGGCCGTCGAAGCGGCGGGCGCACGGCCGAAGCTGGTCCAGCGGTCGCTCGCCCAGCTCGACGCCCTCAAGGTCAAGCTCGACCAGAACGCCCGCAGCGCACCGGAGTCCGTGCCCGGCTGGTACGTCGACCAACCCGCCAACACCGTGGTCGTCCTCGCCCGCGACGTCGCCGCCGCGAAAGCGTTCGCGCACGCCAGCGGGCTCGCCGACGCCGACGTCCGGATCGAACAGTCCACTGAGGAACCACGCCCGCTGATCGACGTGATCGGCGGCAACGCCTACTACATCGGCAGCGGCTCGCGCTGTTCGGTCGGGTTCGCGGTCAACGGCGGGTTCGTCACCGCCGGGCACTGCGGCCGCACGGGCGCGACCACGACCCAGCCCAGCGGCACGTTCGCCGGCTCCAGCTTCCCCGGCAACGACTACGCCTGGGTCCGCACGGCCGCGGGCAACACCGGCCGCCCGCTGGTCAACCGCTACCCCGGCACGGTGCCGGTGGCGGGTTCCACCGAGGCACCCGTAGGCGCCTCGGTCTGCCGCTCCGGCTCCACCACGGGCTGGCGCTGCGGCACCATCCAGCAGAAGAACACGTCCGTGACCTACCCCGAAGGCACGATCACCGGCCTCACCCGCACGAACGCCTGCGCCGAACCCGGCGACTCCGGCGGCTCGTGGCTGACCGGTGACCAGGCGCAGGGCGTCACCTCCGGTGGCTCCGGGAACTGCACGTCCGGCGGGACGATCTACTTCCAGCCGGTCAACGAGATCCTCCAGGTCTACGGCCTCCAGTTGATCGTCAGTGGCGGCGGTCCCACGAGCACCACCTCGCCGACCGCGACGACGACCACCAACCCGGGCCAGACCACCTGGCAGCCAGGCGTCGCGTACGCGATCGGCTCCC
Organism: Saccharothrix carnea; assembly: GCF_003014735.1. Taxonomy (GTDB): domain Bacteria; phylum Actinomycetota; class Actinomycetes; order Mycobacteriales; family Pseudonocardiaceae; genus Actinosynnema; species Actinosynnema carneum. The sequence goes on from NZ_PYAX01000007.1 coordinate 213,720, forward strand.
TCGTGACGTACGGCGGCGTCGGGTACAGGTGCTTGCAGGGGCACACGTCCCAACCAGGCTGGGATCCGCCGGCGGTGCCCGCCTTGTGGCAGCGCGTGTGAGCTAGCGGCAAGCGCACGCGCGGGGTCCGGCTCGCACACGCGGCGAGCCGGGCCCCATCTGCTCACAAGTGCGCACCGCCTGTCGCATCGATCCACGCTCCCGTCACCCATCGCGCTCGCTCCGATGCCACGAACGAGACCACGTCGGCTATATCGCCGGCATAACCGATCCGGCCCAGTGCCGAACGCGCCGCCATCGCGGCCTCCGCCTCCGCGTTCCCGCGCAGCCACGACGCGTTCGCGTCGGTGTCGACCACCCCCGGTGCGACGGTGTTCACGGTGATCCCGCGCGCCCCCAGGTGCAGGGCAAGCGTGCGCGTGAACGTGTCCAGGGCACCCTTCGTCATCGAGTACGCGATGCCCACCGGCATGGCGATGCGCGTTGCCCCGGACGAGATGTTCACGATCCGCCCACCGTCCTTCAGCACCGGCAGCGCGCGCTGCACCAGGAAGAACGGCGCCCGCACGTTCACCGCGAACACCTCGTCGAACGCCTCCGGCGTCACGTCCTCGATCGGCGCGGGCAGCCCGATCGCGGCGTTGTTCACCAGCACGTCCAACGGCGGCAGCGCCGCCACCAGCGCGTCGAGTTCCGACGGCAACGACGCCCGCACCGCGAACGACCCACGCCCCGCCTCCTCGACCACGGCGGCAGCCGCGTCGGCGTCCCGCGCGTAGTGCACGACCACCCGCATCCCGTCCGCCGCCAACCTCAGCGCGATCGCCCGCCCGATCCCACGACTCGCCCCGGTCACCAAAGCCGTCTTCACCAGCACTCCAATCTGTAACGACCACTACACAACGGCGAACTGTAGCGAACGTTATAAAATGAGCGCCATGGTGGGTCGCAAGCGCGGGTTCGACCGGGACGAAGTGCTGGACCAGGTCACGCGCGCCTTCTGGCGGGACGGCTTCCAGGCGACGTCGGTCGCCGACCTCACCGGGACCACCGGCGTGAACCCGCCGAGCCTCTACGCGGCGTTCGGTGACAAGCGCGCCCTCTTCGCCGAAGCCGTGGCCCGCTACCAGGCCACGTACGGCGCGTTCACCGCGCGTGCCCTCGAAGAGGAGCCCACCGCGCGCCAGGCCGTCGAGCGGATCCTGACCGAGGCCGCGATCGAGTACACGACCCCCGACCGCCCCAAGGGCTGCCTGATCCTCAGTTCCCCCGAGCTGCACGACCTGCGTGATCAGGCCAGGCAGGCGTTCGAGGCCAAGATCCGGCACGACGTCGCCACCGGCGCGCTGCCCGCTGGCACCGACGTGCGCCGCCTCGCCCTGTTCGTCGCGGCGACCGTCCGGGGGATGTCGTCGCTGGCCCGGGACGGCGCCACCCGGGAAGAACTGCGCGACGTTGCCCGGACGGCGCTGTCGGCGTGGCCCGCACCCGTAGCCTGAGACGACGCGAAGGGGTGGTGCGGGTCGTGGAGCTGGCCGAGTCGCTGCTGGCGTGGCTGCACGGCTGGACCGATGCGCGCGGGCTGGCCGTGTTTGTCGCGGCCACCGTCCGGGGCAATGTCGTCCCTGGCCAGTGACGACGCCACGCTGGCCGAACTTGGCGACGTTGCTCGAATGGCGCTATTGGCGTGGTCCGCGCCCGAATCCTGAGAGACGACAGAACGGTGTGATTCGACCCTGCTGTCCTGCTGGCGGGACATGGACCGCCCGTAGTTCGACACGCCGAGTCCTTGACATTGCTGACTCCTGTCCGGTAACTCGCCCGCACGTAATGCGTATAGCTCCTCGGTCGAAACATGAACCTTGCGCTTTGAAGCACAGATGGTATAAATGGTGGGGCCGGATGATCTACGAATATCGAGACGGGTTGTGTCGAGAACGATTCGGGTCATGCGTGTCGTGCTGTACGGTATTCCACGTTCTCGATATGTTGGGGGTTCACGGTGCGTGATTTCGGGACTCGTTCGACGAGACGGGTGGCGACTTTGTTCCTATCAGTCTTGTCGCTGATGGCCGGTGGTGTGGCGTCCGCGAATGCTGCCACACTGCCTGATTCACAGGCTAAGCACTGTGTCATTGTGGTGGAGAAGTCCGCCGCTCCGGGGGGTGTGTCGCGGGTCCTTTACGAGCACTGCTCCGCCTCGAAGGAGGATGCTCGCGCGGCTCAGCGGTCGGAAGCCACCCGCAACAAGTACGGAGCTGCGGTGGCCGAAGCGGATACCGTGCTCGTGAAGTTGCACGAACACGCAAATTACGGCGGAACCAGTGCTGAGGTGAAGGGTGCGTATGGTACCTGTGACACGGCGGGATACCGACTCGAATTGAACACGTTATGGTCGAACATCATCAGTTCGGCCGAAGGGCGGGGTTGGTGCAACTATGCCACGTACACCAATCGGAATCGGGATTACGCGGAGTCGCATTTTTTGCCGACTCCGAGCTTCGGGGCGAGGCTGAACGACAACGTCGGAATCATTGACGTTCGTTATCGGTAGTCATCGCTGAGAAAGCGTGATTACTTCCTAGCTTGATCCATGGTGGCACGGCGCTTGGCGTGCCACCATGGACATCGATGTGGGATATATCGCACGTTGTTGAGAGTTTAGCTAGCTTTCTTATCTGCTTTGGCTCGATTTCGGTGCACAAACGATCTGATCGTCTGAGACGGTCAGTCTCCGGTCGGTTCGTCCGATCAAGTCGCGCAAACTCCGCCATGACGGTGCAGACCCGTAGTCTGACACCGGACGAGGAGGGTGGTGGGCGTGTACGACTTGGTCGCGTTGCTGCTGGCGTGGCTACACGACTGGGTGAGGGTGCCAGTCTGCCCCGGCGACTGGGCCTGGACGGTCACCGCGTTCGGCGCGCTGATCGGCGCGCTGCCGACGATCGCCGCCCTGCTGTCGATCACCGTCCGCCGCGTGGTCGGCAACTCCTACGGCCCGTTCACCGGCGCCATCTTCGCCGTGCTCGGCGTGGTCAGCACCCTGGTCCTGCCGTGGATGGCGTTCACGGCCGCCTACAAGCTGCTGCGCACCCGGGCGCTGCCGGGCATGGAGACGCTGGACGAGACGCCGTGCATGGCGTTCAGCCAGTACGACTACCTGATCCTCGCGGACTCGTTCGTCACGGTGGTCACCGGCCGGGCCGGGGTGCAGGACATGATCGCGGCGGGTGCCGCCGCCGTGCTCGCGCTGCTGTGCCTGCTGTTCGTGATGCTCCAGGCGGGCTCGGCGTTCCGGCTCGGTCCGAACTGGCCGCGCCGGGTGTTCTGGCCGCCGTTCCTGGTCCTGCTGCTGTCGACGTCCGCGCTGCCGGTGACGCTGGTGGGCCACCTGCTGCTCGGTTTCTTCCCGATCGCGGTGTTGGGCTCCCTGGTCGTGCGGGTTTTCGGGTTGACTACCGCCATGCTGAACCGCCCCGGTCGCGATCGCGGGAACCCGAGCCCGCAACCCGCGGCGTCGAGAACGCCCTCGCCGTCGCAACCCCAGCAGCCGAAGAACCACCACTCGCAGCCCCACAGCCAGCAGTCACACGGCCAGCAGCCGCAGAAGCCGCCGCCGTACCAGGTGGAGAAGCCGCCGCCCTACCAGCCCGCGCAGATACCGCCGTACCAGCCGATCCCGCCCTACCGGCCGACGCCGCCGCAGCGGCACTACCCGCCGACGCGGGTCGCCGACGTGCCCGTCGAGCCGCCGAAGCCGACCAGGGTGGACCAGCCGGCACCGCTCGCCGACACCCCCGGCCCGCTGCCGTTCGGCCCGGGCAGCGGCGCGAGCACCGCGCCGACGCCCACGCCCGACTCCGGCAAGGTGTGGAACCCGGCCGGTGGCCGGTTCCGGCGGATCCGCCAGCTCGGCCGGGGCGGGTTCGGCACGGTGTGGCTCGCCGTGGACGAGCAGCTGGCCCGCACGGTCGCGGTGAAGCTCGCGCACGCGCCGGACAACGACACCGAGCAGCGCATGCTGCGTGAAGCGCGCGCTCTGGCCGCCGTACGGCACCCGAACTGCGTGCGGGTGTTCGACATCGTGCAGGACCCGGACGGCCTGGCCATCGTCATGGAGTACATCGACGGCCAGCCGCTGTCGGACGTCGTGCTCACCAGCGGCCTGCTCGCCGACACGCTCGCCGCCCGGCTCTGGGTGAACATGGCGGACGCGCTGGCCGCCGCGCACGAGCAGGGCGTGCTGCACCGGGACGTGAAGCCGTCCAACGTCATCGTGGACACCCAGGGCACCGCGCACCTGATCGACTTCGGCATCGCCAGGTCGAAGGGCGACAGCACGCTCACCGCCACCGGGATGATGGTCGGCACGCCCGACTTCCTCGCACCGGAGACCGCCCGCGGTGAGGCGGCGAGCCCCGCGTCGGACGCCTGGCAGTTGGCCGCGACGGTCAGCTACGCGCTCACCGGCCACCCGCCGCGCGGCTCGCGGGAGAACCCGATCTCGTCGCTGATGGCCGCCGCGCAGGGCGAGCCGTGCGTGAAGCTGCCCCAGCGCAGCGCCCACGCCCGGCTGCTCACCGCCGCGCTGGACGCGGACCCGGCCAAGCGGCCGTCGTTGGCCGCGATCCGCACCGAGCTGAGCACGTGGCTGTCGCAGGCGGGGCTGAGCAAGGAAGGCCCGGTCACGAGGATGATCGACCGGCCGGAGCCGCCGACCCGACCCGTGCGCTGACCACGGCCGCGACCCCGACCACCAGCGGCACGGCCAGCAGCACGCCCGAGAACGCCAGGACCAGCGCGGTACAGCCGAGGGCGAACGCGGCCGTGCGGCTGCGGAGGAGCTTGACGGCGGCGGCCAGTCCCGCCGCCGTCACCGCGGCCAACGCGGTCGACGCGACGCGCATCACCGCGTCCAGCTCGACGTGCAGGCGCAGCGCCACGGCGGTGAGCAGCGCGCACAGCACCAGCAAGCCGGTCAGGCCGTGCCGTCCGCCCAGGCGTGCGCCGCCCGCCAGGTAGGTGTTGATCGCGCCGAACGTCAGCAGCGTCGCGGCCACCGCCGTGACCAGCCGGGCGGACGGCCCGAACGCGCGTTCCAGCAGGTCGGCGAGCGGGACCTCGCTCGTCGTGCCCGCCGTGGTGACGGCCAGCCCCAAGTACAGGACCGCGACGACGACCAGCGTCCGCCGGGTCGCCCGGCGCACGTCGCCGAACTCGTCGGCCAGGGCGCTCGCCGCCTCCCACCCGGAGAACGCGAAGAACAGCACCACGGCCGCGTGCCCGATGGCGAGCCACCCGTGCGGCGCGAACGGCTCGAAGTCCTCCGCTCTCACCTGCGGAATGCTGTATGCGATAGCCACGGCCAGGACTGTCGCGAGCAACCCGACCAGCAGCACCTGCGCGCCCGCCGACACCCGCACCCCGGCGTAGTTGGCCGCGAAAGCCCCGGCCAGCAGCACCACGCCGATCAACGCGGGGTCGCCGCCACCGAGGGCGTATGCAATGTACTGACCACCGACCAGCGCACCCCCGAGCACGCCGAACGGCACGCCGACCAGGTAGAACCACCACTGGACCGCCCGTGCAGCCGGTCGACCGTATGCAATCTCCACAAACCCGGCCACTCCGCCCCGATGGCGCACACCGAGCCGGGCGAACGACACCGCGATCGGCACGCTCAACGCCAGCAGCGCGGCCCACGCCAGCACGGAAGCGGGCCCGGCCGCGGCGTTGGCCAGGGCCGGCAGCACCAGCACGCCCGGGCCGAGCACCGCGCCCACGTACATCGCGGTGAGCCTCATGCCATCAACGGGAGCTTGCGGGTCAACCGGGTGACCTCGGCCCGCGGGCCGTACAGGGCGATGGCGACGAACTCGGGGTCCTCGGTCCCGGCGAGGACCTCCAGGTAGTCGGGGTAGGTGCGGGCCCGGCGGGCGACCTCGGTGAAGCCGATCTTCAGCACGCCCTCGGCGCGGTGCAGGGCCTTGAGGTGCTCGGCGGACGTGGTCAGCACCGGCACCGGGTGGGTGTTGAGGCCGAGGTGGACGGTGCCGTCCGCGTCCTCGGCGTCCTCCCCGAGGATCTCGGGCAGCCGGGCGCCGAGGGTGAGGCCGAGGCAGACGGCGGCGTTGGCGGCGAGGTTGGGCGGCAGGTCGTCACGCAGGACGAGCGCGAGCTTGGTGGGCAGCACTTCGGGTCCGTTCGTTCGGTGGATTGCCTCCAGACTTGTCGACCTGAACGCTCTGATCCAGACCAGCCGAACTTAATTCGCGCATGCCTGTCATGATCTGGACGTGGACGAACTTGATTCGGCGATCATCAGGAATCTGCAACTGGATGCGCGGCTGACCAACCGCGAGCTGGCCAGACGTCTCGGCATCGCCCCTTCGACGTGCCTGGAACGCGTGCGCGCGCTCCGCGACCGCGGCGTGATCAAGGGCTACCACGCGGACGTGGACCTGAGCGCGCTCAACCGCCCCGTGCAGGCCTTCGTCGCCGCCCGCCTGCGCCCGATGAGCCGGGCGGTGATCGACAACTTCAAGGCGGCGATCGGCGCCCTGCCCGAGGTGACCGCGATGTACGTCGTGGCGGGCGACGACGACTTCCTCATCCACCTGGCCGTGCCGGACCTGGAACACCTGCACGCGTTCCTCATCGACCGCCTGAGCGAACGCCGCGAGGTCATCAGCTTCCGCAGTTCGGTGATCTACGAGAGCATCCGCAACCCGGTGCTCACCGAGCTGCCGGGCTGACCCGCCTCCTGGCTGCCCTTCTCGCCGAGCCCCAGTTCCCGCTCCACCTCGCGCTCCACCGCGCGCAGTTCTGGCCACCCCGTGCAGGTCGCTCTCGTCGCGCAGGCTCCGCTCGACGTCGCGCAGCCACTTGCGGAACCCGACCACCTTCGGGTTGCGCCGCACCTCCGCGGCCACGCGCCGAAGATCGTCGTGTTGTCGAGGAGGACCACCCCCTCGAACGGGTTCGCCGCGCCGTCATCGGCACGGCGCCGTCGCCGGAACCCGAACACCCCGCCCCCCGAGCACGCGCCGCTGTCCGGACCTCAGTTCCAGGACGGGAGCCACTTCTGGGCGTCCCACATCTCCGGGGTGATCGGTATGCCGTTGAGGATCGGCCAGAGCCACACGAAGTTGGCCACGACCAGGCCCAGGTACAGGGCCACGGCGAGCAGGCCGGTGCCCCGGCGCTCCTTGCCGTCCGTCCGCTTGCCCAGCACCTCGCCCAGCGCCAGCGCGATGCCCAGCACCAGGAACGGCGCCATCGGCATCGCGTAGAAGTAGTACATCTGCCGGTCGACGTTGATGAACCACGGCAGGTAGCCCGCGCCGTACCCGACCAGCACCGCCGCGTACCGCCAGTCCAGCTTGGCGATCGCCTGCCACATCGCCCACGCCAGCACCGGGAACGCCAGCCACCACATCGCGGGCGTGCCGATCAGCATGATCGCGCCCACGCAGGTCGGCCCGGCGCAGCCCTGCACGGCGCCCTCGAAGTAGTAGAGCATCGGCCGCAGGCCCATCGGCCACGTCCACGGCTTCGACTCCCAGGGGTGCGGGCTGCCCTCCGGCGTCACCAGCTTGGTGTGGAACTCCAGCACGTTGCCGCTGTAGAACCAGAGCGCCCGCAGCGGCGCCGGGATCCAGCCCTCCTCGGGGATCTTGGTGCCCGCGATGTGCCGGTCGATGGCCGTCTCGGACGCGAACCACGCCCACCACGTCGCCAGGTACGCCAGCACCGGGATGACCAGCAGCGCGAACAGCGACGGCAGCAGGTCCTTGGCGAACGAGCCCAGCCACGGCCGCTCCACGCCCGCCGCACGCCGTGCCAGCGCGCTCCACACCACCGACAGCACGCCGAAGAACGCGATGTACCACACGCCGGACCACTTCACGCCGCACGCGAGCCCGAGCGCGATCCCGCCCGCGAACCGCCACCAGCGGAAACCCAGCCACGGCCCGTACGGCGAGCTGGTCACCCAGCCCTCGCGCGTCGCCTGCGCCAACCGCGACCGCACCTGGTCCCGGTCCACCACCAGGCACGCGAACGCCACCACCACGAAGAACGTCAGGAACGCGTCCAGCATCCCCATCCGCGACTGCACGTGGCTCAGGCCGTCGGCGATCAGCAGCACGCCCGCGATCGCGCCGATCAGGTCCGACCGCGTCATCCGCCGCGCGATCCGCACCACCAGCAGGATCGTCAACGTGCCCACGGCCGCCGACGCGAACCGCCAGCCCACGCCGTCGTAGCCGAACAGCCACTCGCCGATCGCGATGAGCTGCTTGCCCAGCGGCGGGTGGACGATCAGCTCGTAGCCGGGGTTGTCCTCGTACCCGCCGTTGCGCAGCACCTGCGCGCCCTGCGGCACGTAGTGCTTCTCGTCGAAGATCGGGGTGCCCTTGTCGGTCGGGAACCCGAGGTTCCAGAACCGCACCACACCGCCGATCAGCGCCACGGTCAACGTGACGAGCCAGCCCCTCAGGGCGTCGCTCATCGGGCCGGGTTCGAGCAGGCGGGCCCGCTGTTCGCGGTCGTTGCCCGGTGGCGGGCTCGTCGGCGGTACCTCGCCGGCGTCGACCACATCGTCTGCGGACTGCGGTGCGATCAGGCTCACGCGCCCGATCGTAGGGTGAGAGGCGTGAGACCTGTATCTGGATCAGGCCGTTTGGTGCTGGCGGCTACTCCGCTCGGCGACGTCCGGGACGCTTCACCGCGCCTGGTCGAGGCGCTGGGCACGGCCGAGGTGATCGCGGCCGAGGACACCAGACGGCTCCGCTCGCTCGCTTCGGCCCTGGACGTGACCCCTTCGGGGCGGGTGGTCAGCTTCTACGACCAGGTCGAGACGGCCCGGCTGCCCGGCCTGCTGGAGGCGCTGCGCGACGGGCAGACGGTGCTGCTGGTGACCGACGCCGGCATGCCGAGCGTGTCCGACCCCGGCTACCGCCTCGTGGCGGCGTGCGTGGCGGAGGACGTGCAGGTCACGTGCCTGCCCGGCCCGTCGGCGGTGACGACCGCGCTGGCCGTGTCGGGCCTGCCCTCGGACCGCTTCTGCTTCGACGGCTTCCCGCCGCGCAAGCAGGGCGAACGCCGGCGGTGGTTCGCCGCGCTGCTGGACGAGCCCCGGACGTGCGTCTTCTTCGAATCACCCCATCGGCTGGCGGACACCCTCGCCGACGCCGTGCACGTCCTGGGCGCGGACCGCCGTGCGGCGGTGTGCCGTGAGCTGACGAAGACGTACGAGGAGGTCAAGCGGGGCGGCCTGGGTGAGCTGGCCGAGTGGGCGGCGGAGGGCGTGCGGGGCGAGATCACCGTCGTGCTGGCACCCGCCGAGGCCCGCGAGGCCCCTCCGATGGAGGCGCTGGTCGCCGAGGTGAAGCAACGCGTGGCCGCCGGCGAGCGGACCAAGACGGCGGCGGCGGAGGTCGCCGAGGCGGCGGGGGTGAGCAAGAAGGCCCTGTACGACGCCGTGATCAGCAAGGGCTGAGACGGGCCGTCAGTCGCCCGGGTGAGCTCCGGCGCACGGGCGGTCCGCACAGCCCAACCCGCGGAAAAGTGCTGGAAGGGCCTCCGTAGGCTTGGCCCATGAGTGCCTCCGTGCTGACCGCGGTGGCGTGGCCCTACGCCAACGGCCCCCGCCACATCGGTCACGTCTCCGGTTTCGGTGTCCCCTCCGACGTGTTCTCCCGCTACATGCGCATGTCGGGCAACCGGGTGCTGATGGTCTCCGGCTCGGACGAGCACGGCACGCCCATCTCGGTGCAGGCCGAGAAGGAGGGCATGTCCACCCGCGAGCTGGTGGACAAGTACCACCGCGTGATCGCGAACGACCTGCACGGCTTGGGCCTGTCCTACGACTTGTTCACGCGCACCACCACCGGCAACCACTACAAGGTGGTGCAGGAGCTGTTCCTCGCCCTCTGGCGCAACGGCTACGTCATCCCCAAGACCGAGATGGGCGCGATCAGCCCCTCCACCGGCCGCACCCTGCCCGACCGCTACATCGAGGGCACCTGCCCGATCTGCGGCTACGACGGTGCCCGCGGCGACCAGTGCGACAACTGCGGCAACCAGCTCGACCCCGTCGACCTGAAGAACCCGCGCTCGCGCATCAACGGCGAGGTGCCGAAGTTCGTCGAGACCGAGCACCTGTTCCTGGACCTGCCGCAGTTCATCGACGCGCTCGGCGGCTGGTTGCAGACCCGCACCGAGTGGCGCCCGAACGTGCTCAAGTTCAGCCAGAACCTCATCGACGACCTGCGCCCGCGCGCCATCACCCGCGACCTGGACTGGGGCATCCCGATCCCGCTCGACGGCTGGCGCGAGCAGCCGATGAAGCGCTTCTACGTGTGGTTCGACGCGGTGATCGGCTACCTCAGCGCGTCCGTCGAGTGGGCCCGCCGCAGCGGGGACGACGACGCCTGGCGGGAGTTCTGGACCGGTGACGCCCAGGGCTACTACTTCATGGGCAAGGACAACATCGTCTTCCACTCGCTGATCTGGCCGTCCCTGCTGCTCGGCCAGAACGGCCAGGGCGCGAAGGGCGGCGAGCCGGGCGCGTTCGGCACGCTGAACCTGCCCACCGAGGTCGTCAGCTCCGAGTTCCTGACCATGAGCGGCTCGAAGTTCTCCACCTCGCGCGGCACGGTGATCTACGTCACGGACTTCTTGAAGCAGTTCGGGCCGGACGCGCTGCGCTACTTCATCTCGGTCGCCGGTCCGGAGAACCAGGACACCGACTTCACCTGGGAGGAGTTCGTCCGCCGGACGAACTTCGAGCTGGCCAACGAGTGGGGCAACCTGGTCAACCGGTCGATCTCGATGGCGCACAAGAACGTGGGCGCCGTGCCGAAGCCGACCAGCCCCACCCAGGCCGACCACGAGCTGCTGGAGCTGTCCCGCAAGGCGTTCGACGTGGTGGGCGCGAACCTGCGCCGCTCCCGGTTCAAGCAGGCGGCCGGCGAGGCGATGAAGGTGGTCGGCGCGGCCAACCGCTACCTGTCCGACCAGGAGCCGTGGAAGCTCAAGGACGACCCCGAGCGCCGCGACACCGTGCTGCACACCGCGTTGCAGGTCGTGCAGGACGCCAACGCCCTGCTGACGCCGTTCCTGCCGCACTCGGCGCAGAAGGTGCACGAGGCGCTGGGAGGCACGGGCGTGTGGGCGGCCCAGCCGCAGCTGACCGACGTCACCGACCTCGACGTGCCCGACCGCGAGTACCCGGTGCTGACCGGTGACTACGCGGGCGAGCAGGCGACCTGGGCGTCCACCCCGATCGAGGTGGGCAGGCCGCTGGCCAAGCCGGCGCCGCTGTTCGCGAAGCTGGACCCCGAACTGGGTGAGACCGGCCCCGAGTGGGCCCCGATCGTCAAGTGACGCGGTGTCGGACGTGACGAGGGCACGCGGCGAACGGCCACCGGTCCCGGAACCCCTTCCGGCGCCGGTGGTCGACGCCCACACCCACCTGGACGCGTGCGGCGCGACGACACCCGACGAGGTCCGCGAGGTGGTCGACCGGGCCGTCCAGGCGGGCGTGGACCGCGTGATCACCGTCGCCGACGACCTCGCCGCCGCGCGCTGGGCCGCCGAAGCCGCGACGTGGGACGAGAGGGTGTTCGCCGCCGTCGCCCTGCACCCGACCCGCACGTCGACGTTCGGCGAGGTCGAGCAGGCCGAGCTGAGCAGGCTCGCCGAACAGCCCAGGGTCGTCGCGATCGGTGAGACGGGCCTGGACTACTACTGGGACTACGCGCCGAAAAGCGCCCAGCACGAGGCGTTCCGCTGGCACATCGACCTGGCCAAGAAGGTCGACAAGCCGCTCATGATCCACGACCGGGACGCGCACGACGACATCCTGAAGGTGCTCGACGCCGAGGGCGCGCCGTCCACAGTGGTCTTCCACTGCTTCTCCGGTGACCTCTCCTTCGCGCGCGCGTGCGTGGAACGCGGGTTCGTGCTGTCCTTCGCGGGCACCACGACGTTCCGCAACGCCCACGCCCTGCGGGAAGCCGCGCTCTGGGTGCCGGAGGACCACCTGCTCGTCGAGACGGACGCGCCGTTCCTCACGCCCCACCCGTACCGAGGTCGCCCGAACGAGCCCTATTGCGTCAACTACACGGTCCGCGATCTAGCGACTCTGCGTGAGATCGACCTGGGCGAGCTGGCTACGAAGATCACCCGAAACGCCGAACGGGTCTTCGGTCTTCGTGACGCGGCGGAGTCGTAATCCTCCTTACGACGAATGGCGGACAGACTTGCTCCCCTAACGGAGTGACTGAACTCACAAGGATTGCGGGGGTGTTGGCACAACCGCCCGGGACCCGTTACGGTCCCGTGACCGTGCCCCGAGTTGCAGTTCGGGGCGCACCCGCAGTCGGGGCGGGTCACGTTGACACCAGAAGCGATGAAGCCGAACACGCACAGGAGTTGCCGGAGATCACCAGCTGACCACCGACATCGAACGTGCGCGTCGCCGGACTTCGCGCCTTCAGGAGGTATGGCACCCCGTGAACTCGTTCAACGAGGACACCGACTGGTTTACGCCCGTGCAGGCACCGATCACCGGTGTCGACGTCCTGGACAGACCCGGGCCGCCGTCCGAATGGGACACCGCGGTGTTCACCATCACCCCGGACGACGTCCTGGAAGTGCTGGGACCTGACGCCGACGCGCTGCTCGAGAGCGCGAACGTCGACGTCGACGAGCTGATCCGGCTGATCAACGCCGAGACCACGCTCCTACCCCCGATCATCATCCCCGACGAGGTCTCCCAGGACCGGGTCGCGGGCAGCCTGGCCGCCGAGCAGCCGAGCGCCCCGCCCGCCGCACTGGTCGAAGCCGCGGGGAAGTGGAAGCGGCGCTTCCTCAAGGCCGCGGTCGCCACCGTGCTGGTGACGATCTCCGGTGGCGGTGCCACCGCGATCGCGATGGACAAGTCCGTCACGGTCGACGTCGACGGCGAAGCCAAGACCGTCCGCACCTACGAGTCCACGGTCGGCGAGATCCTCGCCGACGAGGGCATCACGATCGGCGAGCACGACGCGCTCAGCCCGTCACCCCAGGCGAAGGTCGGCGACGGCGGCAAGATCTCGCTGGACCGCGGCCGGCTGGTGAAGATGACGGTCGACGGCGAGCAGCGCGAGGGCTGGGTCCGCTCGGTCACCGTGGACGAGGCGCTGGACCAGATGCAGGTCGACGACGAGGGCGCTTGGCTCTCGCACGACCGCGGCATGGACGTCCCCCTCAGCGGCCTCTCGCTCGAGGTCAAGAGCCTCAAGACCATCACGCTCTACGACGGCGGCAACGCGCCCCGGCAGCTCCGGACCACGGCCGTGACCGTCGAGGAGCTGCTGAAGAACGAGAACCTCACGCTCGGCCCGGACGACAAGCTCGAAACGGCCGTGGACCTGCGCGTCACCAACGGCGCCGAGGTCCACATCACGCGCACCGGCGTGTCGGTGATCAACGCGACGGAGGCCATCCAGCCGCCCGTCGAGGAGGTCAAGGACGACACGATGATGAAGGGCCAGAAAGAGGTCCTGGACCCGGGCGAGGCCGGCGAGCAGATCGTCACCTACCGCGTCACCGTGAAGAACGGCGCCGAGGTCGGCCGCGAGAAGCTGGGTGCGAAGGTCACCAAGGAGCCGAAGCCGAAGAAGGTCAAGGTCGGCACCAAGCTCCCGCCGGACGGCGAGATCTGGGACCGGCTGGCCTACTGCGAGGCGACCGGCAACTGGGCCATCAACACCGGCAACGGCTACTACGGCGGCCTGCAGTTCAACAAGGGCACGTGGGACGCCTACGGCGGCGCCCAGTACGCCGCGTACCCGCACCAGGCGACCCGCGAGCAGCAGATCGCGGTGGCCACCAAGCTGCGCGACGCCCGCGGCGGCTACTCGGCGTGGCCCCACTGCCAGCAGAAGCTGGGCCTGCCGTGACATGGCGCCGCCTCCGGCGTCGCCATGGTGGTCCAGGGGCGTGCGTGACGTGGTGGAGAATGCACGGGTGACTGAGGATTCGACGTCGGCCGGTTCGGGGAGCCACCTCCTCGGGCCGGCCGACGTGCGTCGGCTGGCCGCCGAGCTGGACATCCGCCCCACCAAGAAGCTCGGGCAGAACTTCGTGCACGACCCCAACACGGTGCGGCGCATCGTGTCGGCCGCCGACCTGCGCCCGGACGACGTGGTGCTCGAAGTCGGCCCCGGGCTGGGCTCGCTGACGTTGGCGTTGCTGCCGTCCTGCCGCGCCCTGGTGGCTGTGGAGATCGACGGGGTGCTGGCCGACCGCCTCCCCGTCACGGTGGCCGACCGCGCGCCCGATCTCGCCGACCGGCTGACCGTCGTGCACGAGGACGCGATGCGCGTCACACCCGACCAGCTCCCCACCGCGCCGACCGCCCTGGTCGCGAACCTGCCGTACAACGTGGCCGTGCCCGTCGTGCTGCACCTGCTGGCCGTGCTGCCGTCGTTGCGCACGGGCCTGGTGATGGTGCAGTCCGAAGTCGCCGACCGGATGGCCGCCGGTCCCGGCAGCAAGGTCTACGGCGTGCCCAGCGTGAAGCTCGCCTGGTACGCCGACGCCCGCCGGGCCGGTCCGGTGCCGCGCTCGGTGTTCTGGCCCGTGCCGAACGTGGACTCCGCGCTGGTCGCGTTCGAGCGGCACCCACCGCTGTCCACTGTGGACCCTAAACGGCTGTTCTCCTTGGTGGACGCCGCTTTCGCGCAGCGGCGCAAGATGTTGCGCGGCGCCCTGTCCGGCTGGGCGGGTTCGGCCGCCGAGGCCCAGCGGCTGCTCGTCGCCGCGGGCGTGGACCCGGCGGTGCGCGGCGAACAACTGGCCGTCAGTGACTTCATCCGGATAGCCGAGGTCGCGTCCGCCCGGTAGTCGGTGATCTTTCGGCCGAAAGTGTGATTTGCCGGACGATCCGGTTTCAGGCTTGCGTCAGCCGGGCTCGGTCAGGTCTACTCGTGGTGCCATCCCGAGCGGCCGAGAGACCTGGCTCTACGACGCCGCAGCAACCACCCCTCCATGGGGGCAGGTGCTTCAGCCAGGACCGATGGAGGATCACGTGCCCAGGATGCGAATGCTCACCCGCCGGCGGGTCGTCGACCACGGCCGCCGGACGTCGTCCGCCTGTCGCAGCTTCTGAGCAGCCCTAGGCGCTTTCGAGTCCTCGCCGTCCCCCGTCCCGGGACACCTTTCTGAGCTGAGCCCCCGGTCACGCACGCCACGAGCGTGCGCTGCCGCATGCTGTCGTGGAGCGAAACGTGATCACTGTCGAGAACCTCACCAAGACCTTCCCCGGGAGTACCGGGCAGGTTCGCGCGCTGGACGGCGTGAACCTGGACGTCGCCGCGGGCACCGTGCTCGGCGTCGTCGGCCCCAGCGGGGCGGGCAAGTCCACCCTGGCCCGGTGCGTCGCGCTCCTGGAGCGCCCCGACAGCGGCGCCATCCGCGTCGACGGCACCGACCTCGTCTCCCTCGACGGCACCGCCCTGCGTGCCGCCCGCCGGCAGATCGGCGTGGTGCCGCAGGGCGACTCCCTGCTGCGCCAGCGCACCGCCGCGGGCAACGTCGCGCTGCCGTTGGAGGCCGCGGGCGTGGCCGGTCCGCAGCGCCGCACCCGCGTCGCCGAACTCCTCGACCTGGTCGGCCTGACCGACAAGGCGGGCTCCTACCCCGACCAGCTCTCCGGTGGCCAGCGCCAGCGGATCGCGGTCGCCCGCGCCCTGGCCGCGTCGCCGTCCGTGCTGCTGGCCGACGAGCCGACGTCCGCGCTCGACCCCGACACCACCGGCTCGGTGCTCACCGTGCTGGACCGGGCACGCGCCGAGCTGGGCGTGACCGTGCTCGTCGTCACGCACGACATGGGCGTCGTCCGCAAGATCTGCGACGACGTCGCGGTGCTGGAGGACGGCCGCGTCGTCGAGCACGGCAAGGTGCTGGACCTGGTGTCCGACGCCACCAGCCGCACGGCCTCGTCGCTGCTGCCCGCCGTGGACCAGAACCCGGCGCTGGAAGGCTCGTTCGACCGGGTCGCGGACGTCGTGCTGATCGGCTTCGCCGCCGTCGGCGCGCTGCTGCCCGAGGCGACCAGCCGGTTCGGCGTCGAGCTGAACCTGCTCGGCGGCGGCCTGACCAGGCTCGGCGAGACCCCGGTGGCGCGGTTCCGCGTCGGCCTCAAGGGTGAGCGCGCGGACTCGGCGCTGGAGTGGATCTCGGAAGCCGGCGGCTCGGTGCGACGGACCCTGTCGGGTCCGCAGGGAGTAGCTGCGTGAGGTCTGCAACACCCTGGTCCACCGTGTTCGACGACGTGCTGGTCGCCACCGGCGAGACGTTGTACATGGTGGTCGTCTCCACCCTGATCGCTGTTCTGCTCGGCGCGCCGGTCGGCATCTGGCTTCAGCTCACCGCTCCCGGTGGGCTGAAGCCCCGGCCGGTGCTCCACAAGGTCCTCGGGTTCGTCGTGGACCTGGGCCGCTCCATGCCGTTCCTGGTCCTGCTGGTGGTGCTCACCTCGCTGACCAGGTTGCTGCTCGGCAGCACCATCGGACCCACGGCGGCCATCGTGCCGCTGGCGGTCGGCGCGATCCCGTTCGTCGGCAGGCTGGTGCAGAACGTGCTGGCCGAGGTGCACGTGTCGGTGGTCGAAGCCGCCGTCACCACCGGGTCGTCCACGCTGCGGATCGTGCGCAGCGTGCTGCTGCGAGAGTCGTTGCCCGCGCTGGTCAACGCGGTCGGCGTCACCTCGATCGCCCTGCTGGGCTACTCGGCGATGGCCGGCGTGGTCGGCGGCGGCGGTTTGGGCGACCTCGCCGTGCGCATGGGCTACCAGCGCTTCAACGACCGCTACCTGTGGAGCACGGTCGTCGTGCTGGCGATCATCGCCACCCTGATCCAGTTCATCACCAACCGCGTGGCCCGCGGCGTCGACCGCCGCCGCACCGCGTCCGTCTGATCGTCTTTCTCCTCACCTAAGGAACGAAATGCGTATTCGTGCTGCCCTGCTCGCCGTGCTGCTGACCGCAGTGGGCTGCGGTAGTGGCGACACCGGGGCCGCGTCCGACCCGAACGCACCCCTCAAAGTCGGCGTGAGCCCCGTCCCGCACGCCCAGGTGCTGCGCTACGTCGCGGACAACCTGGCCGCGTCGAAGGGCCTGAAGATCGAGGTCGTGGAGTTCACCGACTACGTGCAGCCGAACGTCGCGCTCGTGGACGGCTCGCTGGACGCGAACTACTTCCAGACCGTGCCCTACCTGGACACGTTCAAGGCGGAGAGCGGCGCGTCGCTGGAGTGGATCGGCCCGGTGCACCTCGAGCCGCTCGGCGTGTACTCGAAGAAGCACAAGTCGCTGGCCGACCTGCCGTCCGGCGCCCGGGTGGCCGTGGCCAACGACGCCACCAACGAAGCCCGGGGCCTGCAGCTGCTGCAGGCCAACGGGCTGATCAAGGTGACGCCGGGCACGGAGAAGACGGCGACCATCCGGGACATCGCGGAGAACCCGCGCAACCTGGAGTTCGTCGAGCTGGAGGCCGCCCAGCTGCCGCGTTCGCTGGACGACACCGACGCGTCCGTCGTGAACGGCAACTACGCCATCGACGCGGGCCTCAAGCCGTCGACCGACGCGCTGGCCCTGGAGAAGGCCGAGGGCAACCCGAACGCGAACGGCCTGGTCACCCGTACCGAGCTGAAGGACGACCAGCGCGTCAAGGACCTGCTCGCCCTCCTCCAGTCCCAGCAGGTCAAGGACTACATCCGGGAAACCTTCGCCGGCTCCGTCCTCTCCGTCTGACCCCGGCCCAGCGCCGCCAACGGCCACGGAGCCCCTTCGACCCCGACGCGGTGCACCCACGAAGCCCTTCCTCTCCTCAGAGGGAGGGCTTCGTGTCATCCCGCACGAAACCCGGGACCAACGACGCAACAGGACGGCCCGGCGGAACGAGATCCGGACGGGACGTGGGGTCATCCTGCTGATCTGCCCGTCCGGCGAGGACGCTTTTGATCTTTTCGAGCTTCTACCCCCACCCGACCCCGCCACCAGCTACGCAGACGTCCCCGCCAAGGGGACCCCTGCTTTTATCCTTCCAGCCCACACCGACAATCCGAAGCGCCAACCCCGCGCCTGTGGACAACTGCGAACGACCGCACCTGACGTGCGTTTCACCGCAGGTCAGCGGTCAGTGGCAGCGAGCTACCCGGAAACGCCCGTACGCTTCATGGCGTGCTCGCTGTCGTCCCACCCCCGGTCACCGTCCGCGTCCCGGCCAAGGTCAACCTGCACCTGGCCGTAGGAGACCTCCGCGCGGACGGGTACCACGACCTGGTGACGATCTTCCAGGCCTTGTCGCTGACCGACGAGGTGACCGTCGCCATCGCCGAGGACCCCGGTGTCGAGGTGCACGGCGAGGGCGCCGACTCGGTGCCCACCGGCGCGTCCAACCTGGCCTGGCGGGCGGTGCGGGCGTTGGCCCAGCACGTCGGCCGCGACCCGGACGACCCGAAGGTCCGCGTCGTCATCCGCAAGTCGATCCCGGTCGCCGGGGGCATGGCGGGTGGCAGCGCGGACGCGGCGGCGACGCTGGTCGGCCTGGCCTCGCTGTGGCGGCTGGAGATCAGCCGGGACGAGCTGGCCGGTATCGCGGGCAAGATCGGCGCGGACGTGCCGTTCGCCATCTACGGCGGCACGGCGCTCGGCACGGACCGGGGTGACCGGATCGTGCCCGTGCTGTCCCGCCACACGTTCCACTGGGTGCTCGCGTTCGACCGCCGCGGCCTGTCCACGCCCGAGGTGTTCGACGAGCTCGACCGGCTGCGCGCGGACGGCGACCCGCCCCGCGTCGGTGAAGCCGAAGCCGTGCTCGAAGGCCTGTCCTCGGGCGACCCGCGCCAGCTCGCGCTGCTCCTCGGCAACGACCTGCAAGCCGCCGCCGTCTCGCTGCGCCCCAACCTCCGCCGCACGCTGCGTGCGGGCGTGAACGCGGGCGCGTTGGCCGGCATGGTGTCCGGATCGGGCCCGACCTGCGCGTTCCTCTGCACGGACGGCGACTCGGCGGTGCGCGTCGCCGCAGAACTGGCGGGTGCGGGCGTCTGCCGGACGGTGCGCGTCGCGCAAGGCCCGGTGCACGGGGCTCGCGTCGTCGGCACCGAGGAAGCACCCCGCCCGATCCCGCCCGAGGTGCACGCCTGACCCACCGCCGACCTGGGCCCGCCGTGACGTCGGGACCACCCCCGCCGTGACGCTCGACCGCCCCTGCGGCCACCCCCGCCCTCGCCCCCGTCGCACGCCGGCAACGAGTCGGCGCACGTCACCGCCACCGGAGCGGTAGCTAGGCTGGCGTACCGCGCTGTTGTCACACGGCTGCTGTCACCCGGTTTGTTGTCACACGATCTCGATGAAGGTGCTGGTAAATGGCCAACTTGGTCAACTTGGAGTCCGTCTCCAAGTCGTTCGGCGTGCGTCCGCTGCTCGACGGCGTGTCCCTCGGCGTCGGCGAAGGCGACCGCATCGGGGTCGTCGGCCTCAACGGCGGCGGCAAGACGACGTTGCTGGAAGTGCTGGCCGGGCTCGCCGAACCGGACGAGGGACGGGTCAGCCAGAACCGCGGCCTGCGCATGGCGGTGGTCACGCAGCGCACCGAACTGGCCGAGGGTTCGACGGTCCGCAACGCCGTGATCGACCCGCTCGGGTTCGACGCCGAGCACGAGTGGGCCTCCGACGCGCGGGTGCGGTCGATCCTGGACGGCCTCGGCATCACCGGGTTCGGGCTCGACTCCCCGGTGGGCACGATGTCCGGTGGCGAACGGCGGCGGGTGGCGCTGGCTGCGGCGCTCGTGCAGGACCTGGACCTGGTCGTGCTGGACGAACCGACCAACCACCTCGACGTCGAGGGCGTGCGGTGGCTCGCCGAGCACCTGCTGGCCCGTCGCACGGCACTCGTCGTGGTGACACACGACCGGTGGTTCCTGGACACGGTGTGCAGCCGCACGTGGGAGGTCGTCAACGGCAAGGTCGAGCAGTACGAGGGCGGCTACGCGGACTGGATCTTCGCCCGCGCCGAACGCGCCCGGCTGGCCGACACGATCGAGGAGAAGCGCCGCAACCTGGCCCGCAAGGAGCTGGCGTGGCTGCGCCGCGGCGCGCCCGCCCGCACGTCCAAACCCCGCTACCGCATCGACGCCGCCGAGGCGCTGATCTCCGACGTGCCGCCGCCGCGCGACTCGGTCGAGCTGCTGGCGTTCGCCAAGCGACGGCTCGGGCGCACCGTGCTGGAGCTGGAGGACGCGACGCTGACCGTGCCCGACCGGGTGCTCGTGCGCGACCTGACGTGGCGGATCGGGCCGGGTGACCGGATCGGCATCGTCGGCGTGAACGGGTCGGGCAAGACGACGCTGCTCAGGGCGTTGGCCGGTGAGCGCGAGCTGGAGACCGGCAAGCGCGTCCAG
The DNA here is from genome assembly GCF_003014735.1 of Saccharothrix carnea. Lineage (GTDB taxonomy): Bacteria > Actinomycetota > Actinomycetes > Mycobacteriales > Pseudonocardiaceae > Actinosynnema > Actinosynnema carneum. The sequence continues at coordinate 234,178 of NZ_PYAX01000007.1, forward strand.
GGGCAGACGGTGAAGCTCGCGCACCTCAGCCAGGAGCTGCACGACCTGGACGGGTCGATGCGGGTGCTGGAGGCCGTCGAGGAGGTCGCGCGGCGGGTGGTGCTGGGCAAGCAGGAGATGTCGGCGTCGCAGCTGGCCGAGCGGTTCGGGTTCTCGTCGCAGAAGCAGTGGACGCCGGTGGGTGACCTGTCCGGCGGTGAGCGGCGGCGGTTGCAGCTGTGCCGGTTGCTGATGGCGGAGCCGAACGTGCTGCTGCTGGACGAGCCGACCAACGACCTGGACATCGACACGTTGCAGCAGCTGGAGGACCTGCTGGACTCGTGGCCCGGGACGCTGGTGGTGATCTCGCACGACCGCTACCTGGTGGAACGGGTGTGCGACAAGGTGGTGGCGCTGTTCGGCGACGGCGGGTTGACCGACTTGCCGGGTGGCATCGAGGAGTACCTGCGGCGGCGGGACAAGCAGAAGGAAGCCGCCGTGCCGACCGCGAAGCCGGCCGCGTCCGCCCCTTCGTCCGCGGCTGACCAGCGTGCGGCGCGCAAGGAGCTGGCCCGGTTGGAGCGGCGCCTGGAGACGTTGCAGAAGAAGGAAGCCCAGCTGCACGCGGCCCTGGCCGAGGCCGCCACCGACCCGGAACGCCTGCTGGCCCTGGACGCCGAGCTGAAGGCCGTCCTGGCCGAGGCCGAGGACGTCGAGGCCCAGTGGCTGGCCGCCGCCGAAACCGCCGAACCCTGACCCGCGAGAGTCGTACGTTCACGCCGCGAGAGTCCAACGTTCAGCGCACCTGAATTCAACGCTCAGCACACGACCGCTCGTCGTGAGCGTTGAACTCGGGGTACCTGAGCGTTGGACTCTCGCGTTCTGCGTGTTGGACTCTCGCGCTCCGAACGTACGACTCTCGCGCGCTGAGTGTTGGACTCTCGCGGGGTCAGGTGAGGAAGGTGGTGGTGCGGGTCAGGAGGGTGGTGGCGGCGGTGGGGGTGTAGGTCGGCAGGCTCGGGTCGGCGAACAGGTGGTGGTCGCCGGGGTAGAGGAACAGCGCGGCGGTCGGCGTGGACGAGATCAGGGCGCGGGCGGCGTCCAGGTCGCCCTCCTCGACGAAGAACTCGTCGCCCTCCATCGCGTGCACCTGGACCGGCACGCCGTCAGGCCACGCCGAGCCGAACTCCGACACCGGGACGCACGCGCTGTACAGCAGCGCACCCCGGGCGCCCGGGCGGGTCTGGGCCAGCATCTGCGCCGGCAGGACGCCCAGCGAGAACCCGGCGTAGAACACGTCCGACGGCAGCTCCGACGCGGCCGCGCGCCCGCGCTCGACGATCGTGCCGAACCCGACCTCCTGCGCGTACGCCGCGCCGTCTTCGAGCCGCTCGAACACGTGTCCCTCGAACAGGTCAGGCGTGTGCACGGTGTGACCGGCCTGTCTGAGCCGCTCGGCGAACTCCCGCACACCGGACGTCAACCCGTGCGCGTGGTGGAACAGCACTACCTCGGCCATCTCGCCTCCAGGTGACGATCGGAGCACGGACACCCTAACGACCGCGCCGCCGCAGCTCCGCCGCCAGCATCGGCATCAGCTCGTCCACGAACGCGCAGTCGTAGCCCTGCCCCGCCATCAGCGACGTGGCGAACTTCGTCTTCGCCACCTCCGCCGACGACGCGCCGACCATGCCGTCCAGCGCGATCCCGACCTCTTCCAGCACCCGGTCCACCTGCGACGTCCGGTAGCCGCGCTGCGCCGGCCCGGCCAACGGAACCTTGATCAGGCGCAGCTGCTTCCACGACGTGATCGGCGGGAGCGCGCTCGGCCGCAGAGGTCCCTCGCCCAGCTGCTTCTCCACCCGCGCCAGGAACGCGTCCACCTCGGTCTCGTCGTACCCGCGCCGGCCGAACATGGGCCTGCTGAAGCGGACCTCGCGCACCTCGCGCGCGGTCAGGTCGTCCTGCCCGAGCAGCGTGTTCTCGATCCGGTCCAGGAACTTGTCCACCTGGGACTCCTGGTAGCCGCGCCGACCACGCGGCGGCTTGCCGAAGGCGGCGGTGCGGACGTCGCGAGCGGTCAACGGGCGCGTGCCCGGACCCGGACGCGGTCGAGCGGGAACGGCCGGAGGAGCAACAGCGGCAGCAGCAGGAGCGGCAGCAGCAGGAGCGGCAGGTGGAACGGTGACCCGAGCCGAGGCGGCCGGCCGGACGGGGGCGGGCATCCGTTCCAACGTCACCACGACGAGGTCGAGGAACGTGTCCACGTCGTCCTCGTCGTAACCCACCTGCCCCGGCGGCGCGTAGCTGAACTCGAAGTCCTGCACTTCCCGGGCGGTCAGGTCGTCGAGACCCGCCAGGGTGTTCTCGATCCGGTCGAGGAACGCGTCGATCTCGCCCTCGTGGTAGCCGCGGTTGCCCGGTCTGGGCTTGTGGAACCGCACCCCGCGCACGTCCTGCGGCGTCAGCCTGGCCGCCGGGCGCATCCCGGTCGACGTGGCGTGCGCGCCCTGCGCGGGAGCGGTGGCCTGGCGCCGCTGGGGCGTGGAGCCGAGCGTCTCGGCCACGAGGTCCATGAACGCGTCGACCTCGGCCGCGTAGTAGCCGGGTCTCGCCGGTCTGAACCGCACCCGGCGCACGTCCTGCTCAGTGACGTCGTCCCGGCCGAGCAGGGTCGCCTCGATGCGGTCCAGGAAGGCGTCCACCTGACCCTCGTCGTACCCCGGCTGGCCGGGAGGCGGGCGGTGGAAGGCGACCTGCCGCAGATCCTGCGCGCCCAACAGCGGCGCCGGATGTGCCGGCATGTGCCGGCGAGCGTCGAACCCGGCCACCCCATTACCTCCTTCGTGTGGTGTACCGGGGAGTATCGCCGGACGATGAGCCCGATGTTTCGCCCTATCGGCTCAATGCGCCGGAAGATCGCTCTACCCTGGCGGGCATGAGCCGGTTCGTGGACACGATGGTGGCAACCGCTACGGGTGCCGGGGGGCGGGCGCGGGGCATGACCACGGGGGAGCCGAACGCGCCCACCCGCCGGTCGTGGGCGGAGGTGCACCAGCAGGCCACCCGCATGGCCGGCGCACTCGTCGCGGGCGGGGTGGCGCGCGGCGAGTCGATCGCGGTCCTCGCGGGTGACCCGGCGGAGATCGCGCCCGCCGTGCAGGCGGTGTGGCTGGCCGGCGGCAGCACGACCATGCTGCACCAGCCGACAGCGCGCACCGACCTGGCCGAGTGGGCCGCCGACACGTTGCGCGTGCTCACCATGATCGGCGCGAAGCTGGTGCTGCTGGGCGCGCCGTTCGACGCGCTGTCGGGCGTGCTGGACGAGAACGGCGTCTCCTACCGCAGGCTGGCGGAGCTGGACGGCGAGCCGTTGGAGGCGCCCGTCGACGTCGACGAGGACCTGCCCGCGCTGCTGCAGCTGACCAGCGGTTCCACCGCCGACCCGAAGGCCGTCCGCATCACGCACGGCAACCTGTGGTCCAACGCCAAGGCGATGGAGACCGCCGCCGAGCTCGACCCGGAGACCGACCGGATGGTCTCCTGGCTGCCGCTGTTCCACGACATGGGGATGGTCGGCTTCCTGACCGTGCCCATGCTGTTCGGCATCGACCTGGTCAAGGTCACGCCGGTCGACTTCCTCGGCAGGCCGACCCTGTGGCCGGACCTGATCAGCCGCTACCAGGGCACCATCACGGCCGCGCCGAACTTCGCCTACGCCATCGCCGCCCGCCGCATGCAGGGCGTGGACGACGGCGCGTTCGACCTGTCCGCGCTGCGGATCGCGCTCAACGGCGCCGAGCCCATCGACCCGGCCGCGGTGAAGATGTTCACCGACGCGGGCGCGCGGTTCGGGCTGCGCCCCGAGTGCGTGCTGTGCGCGTACGGCATGGCGGAGACGACGCTCGGTGTCGCGTTCGCGCCGGTGTTCACCGGCATCTCGGTCGACGTGGTCGACCCGGAGGAGCTGGAGGCCGGTCACCGCGCCGTGCCCGTGCCGCCGGACAGCCCGAACGCGCGGGCGTTCCCGCTGCTCGGGCCGCCGCTGCCGGGGTTGGAGGTGCAGGTGGTCGACGAGTCCGGCGCGGTGCTCGGCGAGCGCGAGGTCGGTCAGCTGCGGGTGCGCGGCGAGGCCGTGACGCCCGGCTACCTCACCGTGGACGGCCCGCGCGCCACCCAGGACGCCGAAGGCTGGCTGGACACCGGTGACGAGGGGTACGTGGTGGACGGCCAGGTCGTCGTCTGCGGGCGGCGCAAGGACGTGATCATCATGGGTGGGCGCAACATCTACCCCACGGACATCGAGCGCGCCGCGACGGCCGTGGAGGGCGTGCGGCCGGGGAACGCGGTGGCCGTGCGGCTGGACGCGGGTACGCGGCGCGAGCGGTTCGCGGTGGTGGTCGAGTCGAAGCTGGCCGGTGACGACGAGGCGGTGCGCGGGTTGGGCAAGGAGATCAGCGCGCGGGTCGTGGACGCGGTCGGGCTGCGGCCGTTCTCGGTGGTCGTGCTCAAGCCGGGCAGCCTGCCCAAGACGCCGTCCGGCAAACTCCGCCGCGCCGCCGCCGCGGCCCTGGTACCCACTGTGTGATGTCACCGGCGGAGCGCGCGCTGGAGCACGTGAGGGCGCGGTCGACCGGTCGGCCGCTCGACCGCACCCTGCGCGTCACCCTGAACTTCCACCCCGAACGGGTGGTCGCCGCTCTCGCGGACACGGGTCGTTACGTCTCGCAGTTCGTGACCGGGACGGGCAACGGCGGCTTGACCGCGTTCGCCGGTGGTGACCGGTGGCGCTGGGAGAGCCGGATCTTCGGCGGCGCGTACGACGACGCGCCACCGCACGACCGGCCGGTGTACGGCGGGTTGAACTTCCGCCTCAGACCTCACGGCGCGTCACCGCGGTTCGGGTCGGCACACCTTCGGCTGACCGAGGGGACGCTGGACCGGACCACGTTCTGCTACCCGGACAGCGTGCTGGAGCCGGAGACGTTCGGCACGGCGGACCGCATGGCGTTGATCGAGATCGCCCGCGCGGACGACCGTGATCTGCTGGACGACTACATCGAGGCGCACGTGCACGGCCCGGTGTCGCTGGAGACCGACGTGGAAGCGCTCGTGCTCGACCCGAGTTATCGGGGCACGAAGATCGAGGATGCTGCATACAGTCTGCCGTGTTCTGTCGAATGGCATCCGGGATTCCGTCTGGACGTCGATGAGTTGCGCCGCCACGCCGATTACCGGGGGCGGCGTTATGTTGACCTTGGGGTGGAACTCGCGGTGGACGGTGTGCTGACGCCGAAGATGATCGGTGACGCGCGTGACCGGTATGACCAGCAGGAGTTGAAGAAGGTGTGGCACCTGTTGGCCCGCTTCGGGCGGTGATCGGCTTGGTTCGCGCAGTTCGGGTTATTGGTGCGTGACTTGGGTCCGGTGGGCTGGCTGCGGGTCCGTTGTGGGCACGTCGAACCGGTGGCACCGGAGGGCGGGCGGCGGTCCGATGTGGGTGCTGTTGGGGGTGTGGTCGGTGCTCAGTGGAACTTGTTCTGGGCCGCTTCCAGTCCGAGTTCCAGCAGGGCTTCCACCGCATCGGCTGCCCGGTCCAGTTCCAGCGCCAGCTGCTTGCGCTCCACGAGCGAGAAGTCGCGCAGCACGTAGTCGGCGGGGTCCATCCGGCCCGGTGGGCGGTCCACGCCGAACCGCACCCGGTGGTAGTCCTTCGTGCCCAGCGACTTGGTGATCGACCGCAGCCCGTTGTGGCCGTTCTCGCCGCCGCCGAGCTTGAGCCGCACCGCGCCGAACGGCAGGTCCAGCTCGTCGTGCACCACGATGACCGACGCCGGCGGCACCTTGTAGAAGTTCGCCGTGCCCGCCACCGGACCGCCGGAGGTGTTCATGTAGCCGCGCGGCTTGGCCAGCACGACCCGGCGGCCGGCCAACCGGCCCTCCACCACCTCGGCGCCGCCCTTGTGCGCCTTGAACTTCCCGCCCACGCGCGCGGCCAGCTCGTCCAGCACGAGGAAGCCGACGTTGTGCCGGTTGCCCTCGTACTTGGGGCCGGAGTTGCCCAGCCCGACGACCAGGGCGACGTCATCGACCACGGAACCGCAACTCCTGCTCAAGCTCGTCCAACAGGGCGTCGACCGCCCGCACCTGGTAGCCGCGCCGGAGCCCGGACGTGGTGGTGAACCTGGTGTGGCGCACCTCGCCGGAGGTCATCCGCCCCCGGCCGTCCAGCGCCGCGGCGGCCCGGCCGAGGAACGCGTCGACTTCGCCGCGATCGTAGCCGTTCGGCGAGCGCGGCAGCTTCACCGCCAGCACGGCCTCGCCGGTCTGCAACGTGGTCGGCGGCACGTGCCCGGACCGCAGCTGGTGCTCGCACACCGCCAGGAAGTCGTCCACGGTCCGCTGGTCGTAGCCGCCGGCGATCTCCGTGAACACGATCGTGCGCACCTGGTCGGGGACCAGCGTGGTGCGCCCGGCGAGCGCGTCGGCGATGCGCAGCACGAACGCGTCCACCTGCGCCGGGTCGTAGCCCTTGCCCCGGCGGCGGGGGAACCGGGCGGCGCGGACCTGAGCCGGGCTCAGAAACGGGAACGGCACGCCACCCCAGCCGGGTGGCGGGGGAAGCGTGCCGTCCGAGTTGCCCGACGTGATGGGCTCAGCCTTCTTCGGTGGCCTCGGACTCGGTGGCCTCACCGGTGTCGCCGTCCAGCTCGGCGGCGGTCGGCGCGGCGTTCACCGCGAGGACCATCGCGTCGCCGTCGGTCACCAGGGTGGTGCCGGCGGGCAGCGTGAGGTCGGACGCGTGCACCTGGGTGCCCGCCGCCAGACCCGCGATGGAGAACTCGACCTGCTCGGGGATGTTCAGCGCGTCGGCCTCCACCTGGACGGTGGTGAGGTCCTGCGTGAGCAGGGTCGCCGCGGCGGCGTCGCCGGTGAGGACGATCGGCACCTCGACGGTGACCTTCTCGCCCCGCTGCACGAGCAGCAGGTCGACGTGCTCGATGTAGTTCTTGATGGGGTGCGTGGTGACGGTCTTGGTCAGCGCCAGCTCGGTGGAGGACTCGATGTCCAGCGTGAGAACTGCGTTCTGACCGTGCTCGCGGACAACACGGGCGAACTCCAGCGCCGGCAGGGCCAGGTGCTTCGGGTCGGAACCGTGGCCATAGAGCACCGCGGGGATCTTGCCGGCGCGGCGGGTGCGGCGGGCGGCGCCCTTGCCGAACTCGGTGCGCTGCTCTGCGGCGAGACGGACCTCGGACACGGTGGGGCTCTCCTAACGGTCTGGCCTGGTAAACGTCGGCGGGTACGTCGGGCGGGGCGAAGCGGGGGTTGGCCTGCGGCGGCGGGCGGCGCGGAGGGTGAACACGCGCGGCATCACAACCGCCGCGTCGATCACGCCGAGCGTGATGCTCGCCCTCGCCGAGGCAACCTGGCCAGTGTAGGCCGATGCTCTGGGCGGGGCCTAATCGGGGGTTCGTTCCCCTCCGCGTGGCGCGTGAAACGCCGAAGGCCCGGCTCACCCGTAGGTGCGCCGGGCCCTCGTCGGGACGTCAGGCGTTGCCGTCGAACAGGGAGGTCACCGAGCCGTCCTCGAAGACCTCCTGGATCACGCGCGCCAGCAGGGGGGCGATCGGGAGGACGGTCATCGCGTCGAACCGCTTCTCGGCCGGGATCGGCAGGGTGTCGGTGAACACCACCTCGCGGGCGCCGCAGTCGCGCAGCCGGTCGACCGCCGGGCCGGACAGGACCGGGTGGGTGGCCGCGATGACGACGTCGGACGCGCCCTCGGCCAGCAGTTGGTCCACCGCCTTGGTGATCGTGCCGCCGGTGTCGATCATGTCGTCGATGACCACGCACAGCCTGCCCTCGACCTGGCCGACCACCCGGTTGGCCACGACCTCGTTCGGCCGCAGCGGGTCGCGGGTCTTGTGGATGAACGCGATCGGCGTGCCGCCGAGGGTGTCCGCCCACTTCTCGGCCAGCTTGGTGCGGCCGGCGTCGGGGGAGACGACGGTGATGTCGCGTCCCGCGTACTTGTCCTTGATGTGCTCCGCGAGCAGCGGCATGGCCCAGAGGTGGTCCACCGGGCCGTCGAAGAAGCCCTGGATCTGCGCGGTGTGCAGGTCGACGGCCACCAGCCGGTCCGCGCCCGCGGTCTTGAACAGGTCGGCTACCAGGCGGGCCGAGATCGGCTCACGGCCGCGGTGCTTCTTGTCCTGCCGCGCGTACGGGTAGAACGGCATGATCACGGTGATGCGCTTCGCGGACGCCCGCTTCAGCGCGTCCACCATGATCAGCTGCTCCATCAGCCACTGGTTGATGGGCGCGCAGTGCGACTGGATGACGAACGCGTCGCAGCCGCGCACGCTCTCCTCGAACCGCACGAAGATCTCGCCGTTGGCGAAGTCGTACGCCGACTGGGGGGTCACCGACACGTTCAGGTGCTTGGCCACCTGCTCGGTCAACTCGGGGTAGGCACGCCCGCCGAAGAGCATCAGGTTCTTCTTGGGTGTCCCGGCCATCGTGGGGTTCACGTCAGCGCCCTTCATCGGTTGTGCCTGCATTCTCGGGCGTCAGAGCGCGCTCCGCCGCTTCGGCCGAAGGGGTGCCCGCGCGGCGGGACACCACCCATCCGTCCAGGTTGCGCTGGGGTCCACCGGACACGGCCAGCGCGCCGGGCGGCACGTTGCGCCGCACCACGGTCCCCGCGCCGGTGTACGCGCCGTCGCCCACGGTGACCGGCGCGACGAACATGTTGTCCGAACCGGTGCGGCAGTAGGACCCGATCGTGGTCCGGTGCTTGTTCACGCCGTCGTAGTTGACCGTGACGCTCGCCGCGCCGATGTTGGAGTGCTCGCCGATGGTGGCGTCGCCGATGTAGCTCAGGTGCGGCACCTTGCTGCCCGCGCCGATGTCGGAGTTCTTCGTCTCGACGAACGTGCCGATCTTGCCGCGCTCGCCGAGCCGGGTGCCCGGCCGCAGGTAGGCGAACGGGCCCACGGACGCGCCCGCGCCGATCTCCGAGCCGGAGCCGTGGGTGCGCACCACGGTCGCGCCCGCGCCGATCACGCACGCCGACAGCGTCGTGTCCGGCCCCACGACCGCACCCTCGCCGACCGTGGTGCCCGCGCGCAGCTGCACGTTCGGCTCGATCAGCACGTCGCGCTCCAGCCGCACGTCGGCGTCCAGCCAGGTGGTGGCCGGGTCGACCACGGTGACGCCCGCGCGCATCGCGCGCTCCACGATCCGGCGGTTGAGCTCCGCGCCGAGCCGGGCCAGCTGCACGCGGTCGTTCACGCCCTCGACCAGCCACGCGTCCGACGTCACCAGCGCGCCCACGCGCCGACCGTCCGAGCGCGCGATGGTCAGCACGTCGGTCAGGTACAGCTCGCCCTGCGCGTTGTCGGTGGACAGCCGGGAGAGCCCGTCGCGCAGCACGGCCGCGTCGAACGCGTACACCCCGGAGTTGATCTCGGTGATGGCCCGCTGCTCGGGCGTGGCGTCCTTCTGCTCCACGATGCCCTCGACCGAGCCGTCCGCGGACCGCACGATCCGCCCGTACCCGGTGGGGTCGGCCACCACGGCGGTCAGCACGGTGACCGCGTTGCCGCGCGCACCGTGCTCGGCCAGCAGCCCGCGCAACGTGTCGGCGTCCAGCAGCGGCACGTCGCCGTAGGTCACCACGACCGTGCCGCCGAGGTCGGCGGGCAGTTCGGCCAGGCCGCAGCCGACCGCGTGCCCGGTGCCCTTCTGCTGCTCCTGCACCGCCACGGTGACCTTGCGGTCCAGCGCGGTGGCCAGGGTGTCGAGGTGGTCGGCCACCGCGGCGCGGCCGTGGCCGACCACGACGGCCAGGTGGTCCGGCTCGGTCCCGGCGGCGGCGCGCACGGCGTGCTCCACCAGGGAACGACCGGCGATTCGGTGCAACACCTTCGGGGTGGCTGAGCGCATGCGGGTGCCTTCACCCGCTGCGAGGACGATCGTGCTGACTGGGGTGGGGACACCCTCGAGCATCAGCGCTCTCCCTAGCTGAGTGCGTGCCTTCAGCGGGAGGGGCCTGGCTTCCCGCCAGGTGCCGATACTAAGCCTCCGAGGAGGCCTCGCCTTCCACGGCCGCAACCTGGCAGCCACCTCGCCGCTTCGCCACGTACATCGCCGAGTCGGCACGGGCCAGCGCCGCGTGCGCCGCCTCGCGCGGTCGCACGGAGATCACGCCCACCGACAGCGTCACCCCCCTGGACAGGTCGGAAGGCAAGTCCGCGACGGCATCCACGGCCCGGCCGAGGGCCGCTTCGGCGGCGTGCAGCGGCGCGCCGGGCAGCAGCACGACGAACTCGTCACCGCCGTAGCGGGCCACCAGGTCGTCACCCCGCAACGCCTGGCGCAGTGTGCTCGCAATCACGCGGAGGACATCGTCACCCTCGGCGTGCGAGTACTTGTCGTTGACGACCTTGAACCCGTCGAGGTCGACCAGCGCGATGGCCATCGGGTGGGTCTGCGCGTTGATCAGCGCGGCCAGCCGGTCGTCCAGCGCGCGGCGGTTCGGCAGGCCGGTCAGCGGGTCCTGCAGCGCCTGCTGCGCGATCGCGCCGTGCGCCCGGGTCAGCCGCTCGTGGTCGCGCCGGGTGAGCAGGGTGGCGGTGCGCGCCTCCTGCATCAGCCACAGCTCCACCTCCAGCGCGTTGGCGTAGGTCTGCAGCGCCGAGATGGTGCGTTCGCCGTGCGGGCCGGACATCCGGGCGTACTCGCGGGTCAGGCACAGCATCAGGGTGGGCTCGGAGTTGTCGTGCTCCAGCCGGTCCTGCGCGTCGTGCAGCACCTGGAGCGCCTGCTGCGGCAGCTCCTCCATCTCCAGGCAGCGGGCCAGCGCGATCGACACGATGATCAGCTCGCGGGCGTACATGGCCAGCTCGCGCAGCGACCACAGCCGCGCGATGTGCTCGGCGCCCGGCTTGGCCAGCGCGTGCGCCGCGCCGATCACCGGCACCTGCTCGGCGGCGGTGCGGTCACGCCTGCCGGGGTGCAGCGACTCGCGGAACGGGCCCTCGACGGCGGTGGCGATGGCCGACGCGGTGGCGAACCGCTCGGCGGCCTCCTCGAAGTTGCCCACCCGCTCCAGCCGCAGGCCCCAGCCGATCAGCAGCCGGGCCCGGTTGACCAGGTGGACGTAGATCAGGTGCGGGTAGGCGCTGTCCCGGATCGCGTTGTGCGCCCGTGCCATCACCTCGTCCGCCATCTCGTAGACGCCCAGCTGGGTGAGCACGAGGCCGGTCGTCTGCAACGCGGAGGCGAGCAGCCGGTCCCAGGTGCGCTTGTCCAGCATCGGGTCGGGGGCGAGGTCCTCCTCCAGCATCGCCAGGCCCGCCGCGACCTCGGTCAACGCCTTGTCCTCGAACCCGCCGAGCAGGTAGCGGCGCCCGCGCAGGGCGTGCGCCTCGGCCTCCAGCACCAGCAGGCCGTGCCGGCGGCAGTGCGCCAGCATCTCGTCCAGCACGGAGTCGGACAGGTCGACCAGGCCGGGGGTGACGATCCGGACCACGGCCGCCGCGCGCAGCAGCTGGCCGACGATCCGCGGCTCGCCGCGGCCCTGCGCCTCGGCCAGGATCTCGTCGACCTCGTGCGCCGCGTCGAGCTGGTCGGACAGGTGGCTGCTCTGGGCCACGGCCACGAGCTCACTCGCGCGGCCGACCAGCCACGCGTCGGACATCTCGTGGAGAGCCGGAGTCGCCACGTTGCCCTGCTCGTCGACCGCTTCCTCGCGCAGCGACTCACACCCCCATGCAGACGCAGGGCGGCCGGGACCCTTCGTGGCCCGGCCTCCTCGCTCCGCCACCAGGATTCGAACCTGGACCATCGGAACCAAAATCCGAGGTGCTGCCTTTACACCATGGCGGAACGGTCGGGGCTCGCCCCGACCGCGCGAACACATGTTGTCACGAGTCCCCCTCGAAGGTCAGCACCACCACTCATGTGGCGGCAACCCCACCGTAACGCGATCATGACACTGTGTGTTGTCGCAGGTCAGAGGCTCGCGCGAGGTGGCCTGGATCACGGTCCGGTGAACTCGCCAAGGCCGTGCGGCGACGCTCAGTGGTGCCGTGCGGGGGTCCATCGACGCCTGTTCGACACGATTTCGGCCGAAACAATCACACGCTTAACTACCTTGCGTAGTCGAACGGGCACGGTGGGGTGCGGCCGTGTGCGCGACGGAGTGCCGCCGTGTGCGTCGTGAGCTGCCGCCGTCCGGGCTAGCGGATCGCGGCGACCGAGTCGAGGAAGTCCGTCAGCGCGCGGTCGTAGGACTCCGGGTCGACGTTCCACGCCGCCGTGTGCTCCGCCGCCGGCACCTCGACGTACCGCAGCGGCCAGTCGAGCCGGTCCGCCGCCGCGGCCAGGTCCCGTGACGCCTGGACCGGCACGGTGCCGTCCGCGCCGCCGTGGAACAGCAGCGTCGGCGGCCGGTGCGCGGGAGGGCTGGCGACCAGGTCGAACCGGCTGAACTCCAGGTCGACGCGCCAGTCCGAGACCAGCTCCGCGACCGGCACCAGCTGCTCGGGCACGCCCCGGTTGCGCGACTGCAGCTCCAAGGTCTTCGTCCAGCTCACGACGGGTGCGTCGAGCACGACGGCGGCCACGTCGCCCGCCTGCGCCGAGCGGCCGAGGAACTGGCCGACGATCGCGCCGCCCATCGACCACCCGTACAGCACGACGTTGCGCGCGCCGTGCTCGCGGGCGTACCGCACGGCCGCCTCGACGTCACGCCACTCCGTGTCGCCCAGGTGGTACAGGCCGTCCGGGGAGCGCGGTGCGCCCTCGTCATTGCGGTAGGTCACGGCCAGAACGGGTAGCCCGAGTTGGTGCAGTGCAGGCATGACCCGCAAGGCCTCGGCCCTCGTGCCGCCCCGACCGTGGACCGCGACGACCCAGGTGGACGACGTCGCGGGGACCAGCCAGGCCGGGGCGTCACCCAATTCGGTAGGAATTCGCACTTCCGTGTACTCCAGGTCGTGCGCGGTGGCGGGGTCGGTGCTCCAGACCGACGTCTCCAGTCGGACCTGGGTGCCATTCGCGGGTGCCGTGCCCTGCAGTTCGCGCACCACCGTGCCCTCGGACCGCTGGGTCACCTGGCCGATCTTCGCGCCGCCGCCCGGCCAGACGAGCCCCCACGTGCCCGGGAGCACTGTGACCCTGGACTCCATCAGCGAGACGGTCCCCGAAGCCGACGACGTGACCGTGTCGCGGTAGCCGGGACGGGCGTTCTCCGGGTCGAGGAGCTGGCCGCTGTAGTACCAGCCGAACCCCAGAAGACCCCCCGTGAACAGCAGAAACACCACCGCGAGCGTGACCAGTGCGATGCGTAGGCGGCGGCGCCCGCGGACGTTCGGTGACCCCATCACCGAATGATGCCCCGGCGTTGATCGACACGCCCGACTTCCTGAGAACACGCCATGAGTTCGGCTTCCACTATGGCGGCACGAGGCTCACCTAACTTACGCTCCCGTAAGTTACGGTTCCGTAAGTAGCACCGATACACAACGAGGTACATGTATGACCAGCACCCTGGAGAGCAGGTCCACGCCGCAAGGTCCGGAGGATCGCGGACCCAAGCCGATGATCGAAGGGCGACGCGGTCACGTCGAGCAGTTCAGCGTGTACGTGTTCGTCATCGTGCCGTTCCTGGCTCTGCTCGCGGCCGTCCCGCTCGCCTGGGGGTGGGGTCTGGGCTGGGTCGACGTCGCGCTGTTCGTCGCGTTCTACTACCTGGCCGGCCTCGGCGTGACGATCGGGTACCACCGGTACTTCACGCACGGCTCTTTCAAGGCCAACCGCGCCCTCAAGATCGGTCTCGCGATCGCGGGCAGCATGGCGCTGCAGGGACCGGTGATCGTCTGGGTCGCCGACCACCGCCGTCACCACGCGTTCTCCGACCGCGAGGGCGACCCGCACTCGCCGTGGCTGTTCGGCAGCGGCCCGGTCGCGCTGGCCAAGGGCTTCTGGCACGCGCACATGGGCTGGCTGTTCGAGCGCGACAAGACCAACGCGCAGCGCTTCGCGCCGGACCTGCTGGCCGACGAGGACCTGGTCAAGATCGACAAGCTGTTCTGGCTGTGGACGACCATCAGCCTGCTCGCCCCCGCCGTGATCGGTGGTCTGGTCACCATGTCGTGGGCCGGTGCGCTGTCGGCGTTCTTCTGGGCCGGTCTGGTCCGGGTGGCGTTCCTGCACCACGTGACGTGGTCGGTCAACTCGATCTGCCACATGGTGGGCGACCGCCCGTTCGCCGCGCGTGACCGTTCCGCGAACGTGTGGGCGCTGGCGATCCTGAGCTTCGGCGAGTCGTGGCACAACCTGCACCACGCCGACCCGACCTGTGCGCGGCACGGCGTCAAGCGCGGTCAGATCGACACGTCCGCGCGGATGATCTGGCTGTTCGAGAAGTTCGGCTGGGCGACCAACGTGCGCTGGCCGAACCAGCAGCGCCTGGCCCGCATCAGCACCAAGAAGTAAGCGGTCGGAACGAGCTGTCGCCTGCCCCTCGCGTCCCACGCGGGGGGCAGGCGTTTAGGGTGGTCTGGGTGGCGGTGAGACGGCGTGGCGACGGGACACCGGTGCCGCGCGTGCGGATGACGGGCAAGGAGCGGCGCGAGCAACTGCTCGACGTGGCCCGCGCGTTGTTCGCCGAGAAGGGCTTCGAGGTCACGTCCATCGAGGAGATCGCGCACCGGGCCGGCGTGTCCAAGCCCGTGGTGTACGAGCACTTCGGCGGCAAGGAAGGCATCTACGCGGTCGTGGTGGACCGCGAGATGCAGTACCTGATGGACCACATCGTCAACGCGCTGTCCGGCGGGCACCCGCGTGAGCTGCTGGAACAGGCGGCGTGCGCGTTGCTGGACTACATCGAGGGTTCGACGGACGGCTTCCGGATCCTGGTGCGCGACTCGCCCGTGGCGTCGTCCACCGGCACGTTCTCGTCGTTGCTGAACGACATCGCGTCCCAGGTGGAGTCGATCCTGGGCCTGCACTTCTCCCGCCAGGGCTACGACCGCAAGCTGGCCGCCCTCTACTCCCAGGCTTTGGTGGGCATGGTGGCCCTGACGGGCCAGTGGTGGCTCGAGGTCCGCAAGCCGAAGAAGGACGAAGTGGCCGCCCACCTGGTCAACCTGGCCTGGAAGGGCCTGTCCCACATGGACCACAAACCCCGCCTCCGCACCCGCTGACGCGAGAGTCCAACGCTCACGCCGCGAGAGTCCAACGCTCACGCCGCGAGAGTCCAACGCTCACGCCGCGAGAGTCCAACGCTCAGCGCGCGAGAGTCCAACGCTCAGGACCCCTGAATTCAACACTCGGCCATCGACCGTTCGTCGTGAGCGTTGAATTCAGGGTGCGTGAACGTACGACTCTCGGGCGCTGAGCGTTGGACTCTCGCGGTTAGTTGTTGGTGATGCGGAGGAGTTTGTCGTCGGTGCCGTTCGAGGTGGTGACGTAGAGGGCGTTGTCGGGGCCCAGTTCGGCGGCGCGGAGGCGGCCGTGGGTGTCGTCCAGTTCCGAGGGGATGGCGACGGAGTGGACGCCACCCTCTTGGGTGACGGTGAAGAGCAGGAGCTTCGAGCCCTTCAGGGCGGTCACGGCCAGGACGCCGTTGAGGGAGCCCCACTGCTCGCCCACCAGGAAAGCGGCGTCGCAGATCGCCTCGGTCGGACGCCCGGACGACCACACGGCCGACACGGCGTCGGGGAAGCGCGAGAGGTCCGTCATCGGCACGTCCTCGTCGTACCCGCCGGTCGTGCCGCCCTTCGACGGGTCCCAGCCGTAGTTCCCACCGGCCTTGAGCACGTTGACCTCGTCGTCCACGTCCGGCCCGTGCTCGGCGGTGAACACCAT
Source organism: Saccharothrix carnea (assembly GCF_003014735.1). Taxonomy (GTDB): domain Bacteria; phylum Actinomycetota; class Actinomycetes; order Mycobacteriales; family Pseudonocardiaceae; genus Actinosynnema; species Actinosynnema carneum. The sequence goes on from NZ_PYAX01000007.1 coordinate 250,039, forward strand.
GCCGTCCTGCCGGACCGCGACACCCTGCACGTTGCGGTGCCCGTAGGTGTAGATCCGGTCGCCGAACGGGTTGCCCGGCACGCCCTCACCGGTCGCCAGGTCGACCCGCAGCACCTTGCCGCCGAGGCTCGACTTGTCCTGCGAGACCGTGCCGCGAGCGGTGTCACCCGTCCCGATCAGCAGGTTCCCGTCACGGTCGAGCGCCATCCGGCACCCGGAGTGACGTCCGCTCGACGCCGTTGGCAGGCCTGAGAGCAGCGGGTCCTTCACCCTGGTCGCCTTGGTCCCGTCCAGCTCCCACGTCACCAGCCGCACGTCCGACGACGTGTTGAAGCACGTGGTGAACCGCCTGCTGGTGGCGAAGTCCGGGTGCACGACCAGGCTCATCAGCCCGCCCTCACCCCGCGCCTCCACGTCACCGAGATCGGCCTCGACGTCGGTCACCCGACCATCCGCGACCAACGCGATCCGCCCCGGCCGCTGCGGCACGAGCACCCGACCGTCCGGCAGGAACCCCACGTCCCACGGGTGGCTCAGCCCGGACGCCACGACCTCGACCTTCAGCCCCTCGGGCGTGGTCGTCGACGGCGCGCTGCCGCCGGAACCCTCGGCCGAACACGCCGCACACGCGGCCAGCACCGCAGCGAACCCGACAAACCGACGCATGCCGACCAGCATGGCAACCCCCGTGTGTGCTCCCCGTTCACGCGTCCGGTGATCCCGTACGCTGCCCGTGCCCGAACGGGGACTTGGGGGGTTGTGCCGTGCGCGTGCTGATGACGTTGTTGGTGCGTGACGAGGCCGACGTGGTCGCCGCGACCGTCGAGCACCACCTCGCCGCCGGGGTGGACTTCATCGTCGCGACCGACAACGGCTCGCGTGACGGCACCGTGGAGATCCTGGAGTCCTACCAGGCCGCGGGCGTGCTCGAACTGCACCACGAGCCGAGCCAGGACTACGAGCAGGGCCGCTGGGTGACCCGCATGGCCAGGCGCGCCGCCCACCTCGGCGCGGACTGGGTGATCAACGCCGACGCCGACGAGTTCTTCTGGCCGGCCGGGGAGACGACCCCCGGGCGGGACGCGCTCCCGGCCGCGTTCGCCGCCGCCGGCCCGGCGGGACTGGTCCGGTCGCGCCGCGACAACCTCGTCCCCGACCCGGCGGTCGACCCGACCGCGGCCTGGGTGGACCGCCTCGTCATCAGGGACACCGCCTCGCTGTCGGCGCGCGGCACGCGCATCGGTCCCAAGGTGTGCCACCGGGCCGACCCGGACGTGGACGTGGCGCAGGGCAACCACACCGCGACCGGTCCCCTGATCGGCGCGGAGTCACCTCTCACGCCCCTGGAGATCCTGCACGTGCCCGACCGCGGCTACGAGCACTACGCGCGCAAGATCGCCAACGGCGGCTCGGCCTACGCGGCGAACACCCGGCTCGGCGCGGACGTCGGCTGGCACTGGCGAGAGGACTACGAACGCCTGCTCGACGGCGAGCTGGCGGCCGTGTACGCGGCGCGCGAGCGGGACGGGGCGGCGGTGGCCGAGGGCCTCGCGGCAGGCGTGCTGTTCCGCGACACCCGGCTGGCGGACCGGCTCGCCGACCTCGTGCCGACTGCGGTCGACCCGGCGGCGCTGAAGGCCGTGCTCACCGCCCGTCCGAGCTGACCGGCCCCGGGCTGACCGGCCCCGGGCTGACCGGCTCTGAGTTGACCGGCGCTGAGTTGACCGGCATCGGGTAGGGCCGCTCCACGGGCAGCAGGGCACGCGCGCCGTCCAGGTCACCCGCCCGCACGAGCGCGTGCACCTCCCGCGCCAACGGCGTCACGTCGGTCAGCCCCACGACCCACTCGTCCACGTACCGCCGCGACGCCTCACCGGCCAGCCCGAGCTGCAACGACCGGTACGGCAGCTCGCCCAGCCGCAGGCTCCGCTCGGGGTCCCACTGCACGCGCACGTCCGGTTTCAGCCCGACGCCCTCGTGGCTCGGCACGGCCTCCCGCACCGCCCAGTCGAACCCCGATCGGGTGATTCGCACGGCCAGCACGCGTTCCTGGTCGGGCTTGGTGCCCCACCCGGAGCGGTACATCATCCACAGGAACGACGGCTTGATCCACGTCATCCGGCCGCGCTTGAACGGCGGCACGAACCGCCCCGCGGCCAGCGCGGGCTCGGCGATGGCGGGCGGGTAAGCCTGGTACACGGTGATGTGCCGATCGTCGTAGTCGGCTCTGATCTCTCTCTGCTCCACGTACCCAGGGTCACCCCGCGGTCAACCGAAATCACGGCGCACCCGGCGGGGGAGGGCCGTAGGCTGGGCAGTCGAGAACCCCTCCGGTGGACGTGGACGTTCGGTCCCGGGCAGGGGTCTGTCCGCGTTTGGAATCGGGGAGCCACCGCAATGCCCCAGCCCGGCCCGCTGTCCGGCCTGCTGACCGCCGTCCTGCCCGACAAGGCGCTGCGCGCCCTCGCCGACTCGGTCGGCGTGCCCGACCTCGAACTGGAAGGACCGCCGGCGGCCCGGCCGCTGGTCGCGGCGGCCCTGGCGAACCACGCGCCCGTGCTCGCGGTCACCGCGACCGGCCGTGAGGCGGACGACCTCAAGGCCGTGCTGTGCGACCTCATCGGCGCCGAGCAGGTGGCGCTGTTCCCGTCCTGGGAGACGCTGCCGCACGAGCGGCTGTCACCGAGGGCGGACACGGTCGGCGCCCGGCTGGAGGTGCTGCGCCGGCTGGCCCACCCGGACGGCAACCCGCTCAAGGTCGTCATCACCACGGTCCGCAGCCTGATCCAGCCGATGGCGCCCGGCCTGGGCGAGCTGAAGCCGGTGCGCCTGGCGGTCGGCTCGGAGCACGACTTCGAGGCGCTGCTGGTCAACCTGACCGAGATCGCCTACACCCGCGTCGACATGGTCGAGAAGCGCGGCGAGTTCGCCGTCCGCGGCGGCATCCTGGACATCTTCCCGCCGACCGCCGAGCACCCGCTGCGGGTCGAGTTCTGGGGCGACGAGGTCAGCGAGATCCGCCCGTTCGCGGTCGCCGACCAGCGGTCGCTGCCGCAGGAGGTCGACGGGTTCGTCGCGCCGCCGTGCCGCGAGCTGCTGCTGACCGCGGACGTCAGGGCCAAGGCGGCGGCGCTGGCCGAGCGGCACACGGCCGACGCCCACCTGAGCGAGCTGCTGACCAAGATCGCCGAGGGCATCCCGGCGGAGGGCATGGAAGCCCTCATCCCGGCCCTGTGCGAGGGCGAGCTGCAACTGCTCACCGACGTCGTCCCCGAGGGCACGCACGTCGTGCTGAACGACCCGGAGAAGATCCGGGCCCGCGCCGCGGACCTCGTGCGCACCGGCCAGGAGTTCCTGGAAGCGTCCTGGATGGCCGCGGCGGGCGGCGGGCAGAGCCCCATCGACCTGGACTCCAGCGCCTACCACGGCCTGGCCGACGTGGCGCAGTCCGCGCGGGCGCAGGGCCGCCCCTGGTGGACGCTCAGCCGGCTCACCACCGAGGGCGAGGACGTCGTCCGGCTGGAGCTCAAGCAGGTCGAGGCCTACCAGGGCGACATCGACCGGGCGTTCGCCGACCTGCGCGCGCACACCGTCTCCGGCGGCACGGCGGTGCTCGTCGTCCCCGGCGCGGGCACGGCCCAGCGCGCCACCGAGCAGCTGCGCGAAGCCGACGTGACCGTCGTGCTCCGCGAGACCCTGGACACCGCGCCGCGCAAGGGCGCGGTCACGGTCGTGCGGGGCGCGCTGGAGGACGGCTTCTCGCTGCCCGAGCTGGCCCTGGTCGTGCTCACCGAGACCGACCTCACCGGCGGGCGGCACGGCACGTCCACCAAGGACATGCGCCGCATGCCCAGCCGCCGCCGCAACGCGGTCGACCCGCTGGCCCTGCGGCCCGGCGACTACGTGGTGCACGAGCAGCACGGCATCGGCAAGTACGTCGAGATGGTGCAGCGCACGACCAAGGACACCGCCGGCAACACCGCGACCCGCGAGTACCTGGTCCTGGAGTACGGCTCCAGCAAGCGCGGCCAGCCCGGCGACCGGCTGTTCGTGCCGACCGACCAGCTCGACGAGGTGTCCCGCTACGTCGGCGGCGAGCTGCCCACGCTGAACAAGCTGGGCGGCAGCGACTGGAAGAACACCAAAGCCAAGGCCAAGAAGGCGGTCAAGCAGATCGCCGCCGAGCTGGTCCAGCTCTACGCCGCGCGCCAGGCCGCGCCCGGTCACGCGTTCGCGCCGGACACGCCGTGGCAGCGCGAGCTGGAGGACGCGTTCCCGTTCACCGAGACGATCGACCAGATGGCGGCGATCGACGAGGTCAAGGCCGACATGCAGCGCACCGTCCCGATGGACCGGGTGATCTGCGGCGACGTCGGCTACGGCAAGACCGAGATCGCGGTGCGGGCGGCGTTCAAGGCGGTGCAGGACGGCAAGCAGGTCGTGGTGCTCGTGCCGACCACGCTGCTCGCCCAGCAGCACCTGAACACGTTCAGCGAGCGCATGCGGGCGTTCCCGGTGAACATCAAGGGCCTGTCCCGGTTCACCGACCCGCAGGAGGCCGAGCAGACGATCGCCGGCCTGGCCGACGGCGAGGTGGACATCGTCATCGGCACGCACCGGCTGCTGCAGAAGAGCCTGCGCTACAAAGACCTCGGCCTGGTGATCGTGGACGAGGAGCAGCGGTTCGGCGTCGAGCACAAGGAGCACATCAAGGCGCTGCGCACGCACGTGGACGTGCTCACGATGTCCGCCACGCCGATCCCGCGCACCCTGGAGATGTCGCTGGCGGGCATCCGGGAGATGTCCACCATCCTCACCCCGCCCGAGGAGCGGCACCCGATCCTGACCTACGTCGGCGGGTACGACGACAAGCAGGTCGCCGCCGCGATCCGCCGCGAGCTGCTGCGCGACGGCCAGGTGTTCTACGTGCACAACCGCGTGTCCTCGATCGAACGCGCCGCGCGGCACCTGCGCGAGCTGGTCCCCGAGGCCCGCGTGATCACCGCGCACGGCCAGATGAACGAGGACAAGCTGGAGAAGATCATCCAGGGCTTCTGGGAGAACGAGTACGACGTGCTCGTGTGCACCACGATCGTCGAGACCGGCCTGGACATCTCCAACGCCAACACGCTCATCGTGGAGCGCGGCGACCTGCTCGGCCTGGCCCAGCTGCACCAGCTGCGCGGGCGCGTCGGCCGCGGCCGGGAACGCGGCTACGCCTACTTCCTCTACCCGCCCGAGGCGCCGCTGACCGAGACCGCGCACGACCGGCTGGCCACGATCGCGCAGAACACCGAGCTGGGCGCGGGCATGGCGGTGGCCATGAAGGACCTGGAGATCCGCGGCGCGGGCAACATCCTCGGCGCCGAGCAGTCCGGGCACATCGCGGGCGTCGGGTTCGACCTGTACGTGCGGCTGGTCGGCGAGGCCGTGGAGGCGTTCCGCAAGCACGCGGGCGCGGACGGCGAGGTCGAGGAGGACCTGGCCGAGGTCCGCGTCGACCTGCCCGTGGACGCGCACATCCCGCACGACTACGTGCCCGGCGAGCGGCTCCGGCTGGAGGCGTACCGCAAGATCGCCGCGGCGAGCGACGCCGAGGCGTTGCAGAGCGTGTGGGACGAGCTGAAGGACCGCTACGGCACGCCGCCGCTGCCGGTGGAACGGCTGCTCGCGGTGGCCAGGTTCCGGCAGACGTGCCGCGCGCACGGCGTGACGGAGGTCGCCACCCAGGGCGCCACGATCCGCTTCGCGCCGCTGGAGCTGAAGGACAGCCAGCTGGTGCGGCTGCGCCGGCTGTTCCCGAAGGCGGTCCACAAGCAGGCCGCGCGCACGGTCAGCGTGCTGCGTCCGACCGAGGGAGCGGCCGGCGGCCGGATGGGCGCACCCCAGTTGCGCGACCAGGAGCTGCTGGATTGGTGCGCGCACTTCCTGGAATCCTTGGCGGGGACTCCCGTGAGCGGCGTCACGAGGACGTGAGAAGGTACTGGTCGTGAGGACTGTGCAGAGGCGCTTCACCCTGATCGGCGCGGCTGTCGCTTCGGTGGCTGTGCTGGTGGCCGGCTGCGGCACCGGGCCGAGTCACGTCGGCTCGGCCGCGATCGTCGGCGACACCGTGCTGCCGCTGGAGCAGGTGCAGCAGCGGCTGGACATCGTGCTCAAGAAGGAGCCCGAGGCCCAGAAGCTGCACGACCAGCGCAAACTCGACCAGGTCGCGCGGCAGCTGGTAACCCTGGGCGTGCAGCACGAGCTGATCGAGCAGGCGGCCCGGCGCGAGGGCGTGTCCGTGTCCGAGGAGGCCGTGACCGAGTCGGTCGAGCAGGCCGGCGGCGCGGAACTGGCCTCGCAGAACACGGTGTACGACCCGGCGACGTTCCGCGAGCGGGCCCGCGACCAGCTGCTGGCGGTCGAGCTGGCGCGCAAGTACGTCGACCGGATGGAAGTCACGTTCGACTACTTCTTCACCAAGGACAACGCCGAGGCCGTCGAGAAGGCCAAGCAGGTCGCGGCGGACCCGGCGAAGATGGCCGAGTTCGTGGCCGCCGCGCCGCAGGGCGTCGACGGCCGGAAGCTGTCCAACGAAGGCGAGCGGGTGCGGTCGGCCGAGTCGCCGCAGGCCGCGCAGTCGCCGCTGTTCGGCGTGCCGGCCGGCACCGTGGTGGCGTTCGCGCCGGACCCGAGCAGCGCGCAGTGGATCGTGGCGTACGTGACCGACCGCAAGACCGACGTGCGGTCGTCCGGCGACTCGTCCACCGAGCAGCTGACGCCGCAGCTGCTGGAGCAGATCGGGCTGCGGCTGGTCTACACGCTGGCCGGTGAGCCCGAGATCCAGGTCAACCCGCGGTACGGGCTGTGGGACGGCGCCGCCATCTCGCTCGCGCCGAGCGAGGGCGAGTTGAGCGGCTACCAGGCGACGGTGCGGCAGAAGTCGCCGTGACCGTTGTCGTCGTAGGCACCACCCCGGTTCTGCCCGCCGCCGCGCTACCCGCATTGCGGGGCGCGGCGGTGGTGTACGCGGGGGAGGGCGTGGACGCCGCGGCGTGGTCGGCGGTGCCGGTGTCGGAGTTCGCGGCGGGGCCCTCGGTCGTGTTGATCACGACGGACCCGGGCGAGCCGGCGGCGGTGGAGCTGATCTCGGCGGGGTCCGAGGTGATCCGGACGCCCGGCGCGCCGGTGCTGGACGCGGTGGCCGTGATGGACCGGCTGCGCTCGCCCGGCGGGTGCCCGTGGGACGCCGAGCAGGACCACAAGTCGTTGCGGCAGTACCTGGTCGAGGAGACCTACGAGCTGCTGGAAGCCATCGAGGACGGCGACCGGGCGGCGTTGCGGGAAGAGCTCGGCGACGTGCTGCTGCAGGTGCTGTTCCACGCGCGGATCGCGGCGGAGGACGCCGAGGACCCGTTCGGGATCGACGAGGTGGCGGGCGACCTGGTGGCGAAGCTGGTCGGGCGGCATCCGCACGTGTTCTCCGGCGGGGATCCGGCGGTGCGTGACGCGGCCTCGCAGGAGCACCGGTGGGAAGAGCTCAAGCAGGTCGAGAAGCGGCGCGAGTCGAGTGTCGACGGGGTGGCGACCGGGCAGCCCGCGGTGGCGTTGGCGGGGAAGCTGGCGCAGCGGGTGGCGAGGGCCGGGTTCCCGGTGGACCTGCTGCCGGAGGGTGACGGGACCGGGGAGACGTTGTTCGTGGTCGCGGCGTTGGCGAAGTTGGCCGGGGAGGATCCGGAGACGGAGTTGCGGGCGGTGGCGCGGAGGTTCGAGGCGCGGGTGCGGGCGGCTGAGCGGTCGGCGCGGGCGGTGGGGGTGGGGAAGTTGAGGGCTGAGGATTGGCGTGCGCACTGGGGTGGTTGAGGGGTGGCTCGGTGGTTGGGTGAGGCTCGGTGGTTGGGTCAGGCTCGGTGGTTGGGGCAGGCTCGATTTGACATGGGGCCCCTTACGGGTACTCCAGGCAGGCCAAAGCCGGGCAGGCCTGGCGGATGAAGCGCCCGCCAAGCCTGCCCGGCTTCGACCAGCCTAAAGCACCCGAACCCCAGGTAAAATCGGGCCTTTTGCGGTCGGCTGCGGGTCCGCTGTGGGCAGGAGAGTCTGCTGAGCTCGGAGGGCGGCGGCGGGTCAGTTGTGGGTGTGAAGTTCGGTCGGTCAGTTCGCGGGTCTTGGTTGGTCGGTTAGCCGGTCCGATATGGTCGAAGAGGTGACCGAGGCCTACCTCCGCTTCCCGCATTTGCACGGCAACCTGGTGACCTTCGTAGCCGAAGACGATGTGTGGCTCGCCCCGCTCGACGGTGGTCGGGCTTGGCGGGTTACCGCTGATCAGGTGCCTGTGTCCTTCCCCCGCTTCGACCCGACGGGGACCTTGTTGGCCTGGACCAGTCGGCGTGACGGTGCGCCCGAGGTCCACTTGGCGCCGGTCGAGGGTGGTGAGGCGAAGCGGCTCACGTACTGGGGTGACTACACGACCGGTGTGCGTGGGTGGACGGCTGGGGGTGAGGTCGTGGCCGTCACGTCGGCCGGGCAGGCGACGTCGAACCGGCAGTGGGCGCACGCGGTGCCAACGGATGGTGGGCCGGGGCGGCGGTTGCCGTTCGGGTGGGTGGACGACGTGTCGTTCGGGGCGGCCGGGCAGGTGGTCGTGACCTCCGTGTACGGGCGGGATCCGGCCTGGTGGAAGCGGTATCGCGGTGGGGCGGCGGCCAAGTTGTGGGTCGACGTGAACGGTGATGGGGAGTTCGTGCGGATCCTGTCCGAGTTGACGTCCTCGTTGACGTCGCCGATGTGGATCGGTGACAGGATCGCGTTCTTGTCCGACCACGACGGGGTCGGGAGCCTGTACTCGGTGGCGGCGGACGGGTCGGACCTGCGGCGGCACACCGAGCAGGAGTTCTACGCGCGGGTCGCGTCCGGTGACGGTGAGCGGATCGTCTGGCAGCACGCGGGTGAGTTGTGGGTGCTCGACGACCTCGACGGTGCGCAACCCCGGCGGTTGGACGTCAGGCTCGGTGGTCCCCGGACGGCGCGGAGGCCGCGGCCCGTGTCGTCGCGGCCGGACGACTTCCACCCGGACAAGACGGGGCGCGCGAGCGTGGTCGAGGTGCGCGGCACGGTGCATTGGGTGACGCACCGGGACGGGCCGGTGCGGGCGTTGGCCGAGCAGCCCGGTGTGCGGGCACGGCTGCCGCGCGTGGTCGGCGACAACGTGGTGTGGGTGACCGACGCGGACGGCGAGGAGGGCTTGGAGTTCTCGCCGATCGGTGGTGTCGAGCCGGGCAACGAGCCGCGTCGGGTGGCGGTCGGCAAGCTGGGGCGGGTGCTGGAGCTGGCCGTCTCGCCGGACGGGCGGCGGTTGGCCGTGGCCACCCACGACGGGCGGCTGCTGTTGGTCGAGGTGGAGTCCGGTGAGGTGCGCGAGGTGCTGAAGGGGGCTAACCCGCACGTCAGCGACCTGGCGTTCGCGCCGGACTCGAACTGGTTGGCGTGGTCGCACCCCGGTCCGCGACCGTTGCAGCACATCCGGATGACGAACACGACGGACCTGTCGGTGGTGGACGTGACGCCGCTGCGGTTCTCCGACTTCTCGCCGACGTTCACCGAGGACGGCCGGTACCTGGCGTTCCTGTCGGTGCGCAGCTTCGACCCCGTGTACGACGCGCACGTGTTCGACCTGTCGTTCCCGACCGGCTGCCGGCCCTACCTGCTGCCGCTGGCCGCGACCACGCCGTCGCCGTTCGACCCGCTGCGCCTGGGCCGGTCGGTCGGCGACGACTCGTCGGACAAGGACAAGGACAAGGACGAGGAGAACCCGATCACGGTCGTCGACCTGGACGGGTTGGCCGACCGGGTGGTGACGGTGCCGGTCGCGGCAGCCCGCTACGCCGGGTTGACCGCGGCCAAGGGTGGGCTGCTGTGGCTGCGGTCGCCGTTGCGGGGGGTGCTGGGCGACAACCTGGCCGGCCCGTCCGCCCGGCCGCCGCGGGCCGTGCTGGAGCGGTTCGACCTGGCCAAGTCGCGCACCGACACGCTGGTGGACGGCGTGGACGCGTTCGAGGTCACCGGTGACGGGCAGCGGATGGTCGTGCAGGACGGCGGTGACCTGCGGGTCGTGCCCACGGACCGGAAGGTCGACTCCGACGAACACGACTCGGTGGACGTGGACCTCTCGCGGGTGCGGGTGGTGGTCGACCGGGCCGCCGAGTGGCGGCAGGCCTACGCGGAGGCCGGGCGGCTGATGCGGGACCACTTCTGGCGCACCGACATGGGCGGCGTGGACTGGGCGGGCGTGCTGGAGCGGTACCGGCCGCTGGTGGACCGGCTGGGCAGCTACAGCGACCTGGTGGACCTGCTCTGGGAGGTGCAGGGCGAGCTGGGGACGTCGCACGCCTACGTGATCCCCTCGGGCGGGTCGCGCGGGCGCGCGGTGGGGTTGCTGGGCGCCGACCTGGAGCGGGACGAGGCGGGCGCGTGGCGGGTCGTGCGGGTGATCCCGGGCGAGACGTCGGACCCGGCGGCGCGGTCGCCGTTGGCCGCACCGGGGGTCGCGGTGCGGGCCGGTGACGCGATCCTGGCGGTCGACGGGCGGCAGGTGGACCCGTTGACCGGGCCCGCGCCGCTGCTCGTCGGCACGGCGGGCAAGCCCGTGGAGCTGACCGTGCGGCCGGGTGGTGGCGGCGAGCCGCGCCGGGTCGTGGTGGTGCCGCTGGAGGACGACGAGCCGCTGCGCTACCACGCGTGGGTGGCCGACCGGCGGGCACGCGTGCACGAGCTGACCGAGGGGCGGGTCGGGTACCTGCACGTGCCGGACATGATGGGCGCGGGCTGGGCGCAGCTGCACCGCGACCTGCGGGTGGAGCTGGCGCGCGAGGCCGTGGTGCTGGACGTGCGGGAGAACGGCGGCGGGCACACGTCCGAGCTGGTGGTGGAGAAGCTGGGGCGCAAGATCATCGGCTGGTCGGTGGCGCGCGGGTACACCACGGCGGACAGCTACCCCGGTGACGCGCCGCGCGGGCCGGTGGTCGCGATCGCGGACGAGTTCGCCGGGTCCGACGGCGACATCGTGAACGTGGCGATCAAGGAGATGGGCATCGGGCCGGTCGTCGGCACCCGCACGTGGGGCGGGGTGATCGGCATCGACATGCAGTACCACCTGGTGGACGGCACGTTGGTGACGCAGCCGCGCTACGCCACGTGGTTCGCCGGGCCGGGGTGGGGCGTGGAGAACCACGGCGTCGACCCGGACGTCGAGGTGGTCGTCACGCCGCAGGACAGGGTGGCCGGGCGCGACCCGCAGTTGGACACGGCGGTCCGGCTGGCCCTGGAGGCGTTGGAGACGAGGCCGGCGGCCGTTCCGCCGCAGCTCCCGCCCCTCACCTGATCGAGTCCACCCGGGCGTGTGACGTCGCGGTGCTTGCGGCCGGTGGTCCCGAACCGACCAATGGGTACCACGCAAGATCACGTCCGGGGGGTTCGGTTTCGTTGAGTCATCGTGCGGTGCCGCGCGGCGGGCGAGGGTGCCTGCCGGCGGTAGTACTGCTGCCCATGGCGGCGGCGGGCGGGCTGGCCGCCCTGGTCCTGACCTTCGGCCACCCCGCCCCACCACCATCCCCTCAAACACCACCCCGACCAGCACCGACAACCGCATCCCGGATCCACCAGCCGCCCCCGCCGGCCCCGCAAGCCCAACCGGCCCACCAAGCCCTGGCGACCTCCCGAACCCCACCCCCACCCCTCCTCGTGCCCCTGCCCACCTCACCCGCGCCCACCGATCGCCCGATCCCATCCCGCCAACCGGCACCGGCCGCCCCACCTCCCGACTCACCACCACCCACCCCCACCGCCAACGCCAGGGCCAACCCACTCCCCACCACCCGCTCCCGCACCACCACCCCAACCCCAACCCCGACCACCCCACCCACCACAGCGCCCACCTCACCCACCACGCCGTCACCGCCTCCCACCACGCCGTCACCGACTCCCACCACACCCGCGGCCACCACCGTGCCGCCCACCCCGCCCAGCCCCTGACACCCGCGCGTGTCGAACGCTCAGGTCCCGCGTGTCCTACGTTCGGAACGCGCGTGTCCTACGTTCAGGACCCCCGAATTCAACGTTCAGGACAGCCCGGTCGGAATGGCGCTGGTGGTAGGGGGTCCGGCCGGCCGGTTCCGGATTGGTCGGGGCGAGGACGCTCGGGCACCCGTGTTCAGCACGTAGCCTGGGGCGGTGGTCGTCCCGCCGCCGTCCAAGACCGAGCCCCGCCCTCCGTCGCGTGGCAGTGCCGGCAACCTCGTCGGACGCCTCGCGCTGGTGCTCCTGCTGCTGGTCGTCGTGGCGGGGGGAGCCTGGGCCCTGAGCACGTTCAACCGGTCCGCGCCCCGGCCCGCCGCCGATCCGCCGTTCCCGGTGCCGTTCCTGGAGGTCCAGCCGGGTGCGGCGGCCCCGGGGTCGGCGGGCGCGGTGCCGTCGAACGGTGAACCGCAGCCCGCCGCGGCGGACCCCTTGATCGCCTGGGCGGCGGCGTTGTCGGAGAAGACCGACGTCCCGGCACGGGCACTGCGCGCGTACGCGGTCGCCGACCTGGTCATGCGGTCGCAGAACCCGGCCTGCCGGGTGTCCTGGGCGACGCTGGCCGGCATCGGCCGGATCGAGTCGCACCACGGCACGATCGGCGGCCTGCGGCTGGGCGAGGACGGTCGGCCGTCGCGCCCCATCATCGGCATCCCGCTGGACGGCTCACCCGGCGTGAAGGCGATCGCGGACAGTGACGGCGGTGTCCTCGACGGTGACACGAAGTGGGACCGGGCGGTCGGTCCGATGCAGTTCATCCCGACCACGTGGGCCCGGTACGCGGTGCGCGCCAACGGCGACGGCCAGGCGCCCGACCCGCAGAACATCGACGACGCCGCCCTCGCCGCCGCCCGCTACCTCTGCTCGGGCGGACGTGACCTGGGCACCGGCGCCGGCTGGTGGGCCGCCGTGCTGGACTACAACAACTCGACCGAGTACGGCCAGAACGTCTACAGCGGCGCCGACGCCTACGCCCGCGCCAGCCTCGGCTAACGCACGAGCAGACCGTCCAAGTCGCCTTGCACGCGGTCGGCGTCCGAGGTGCGCTCCTGCGCCCGGAACAGCCGCAGCGCCTCCTGCCAGGCGTCACGGGCGTCCGCGTGACGACCCAGCGCGGCGTGCGACGCGCCGAGGTGGTCGAGCGTGTCGGCCTCGGCGTAGCTGTACCCGACGTCCCGGTACAGGACCAGCGCCTGCTCGTAGTGGTCGACCGCGGCCCGGTAGTCGCCCAGCCGGTGGTGGATGTAGCCGAGGCTGTCCAGCGTGTGCGCCGCCCCGTACCGGTGGTCCAGCCCGCGTTGCAGCACGAGCGCCGCCTCGCAGTGCGACCGCGCCTCCTCGTACCGGCCCAGCCGCGCCAGGTACCAGCCGACGTTGTTCAACGACCCCGCCTCGCGCACCCGGTCGTCCAACGCCGTGTGCAGTTCCAGCGCGCGCACGGCGTGCTCCAACGCCCGCACGTCCTCGCCGCTCAGCTCCCACGCCCACGCCAACGCCTGGTGTGCCAACGCGAGGTTGGCCCGGTCGCCGATCCGCTCGCTCAGCACCCGTGCCTGCTCCAGGTGCAGCAGCGCCTCCTCGTGCCGGTGCACCTTGATCTGCGCCCGCCCCAGGAACCGGTGGCTCAACGCCTGCGCCATCGGGTCGCCGAGGTGGTCCGCCGCGACCAGCGCGACCCGCCACGACTCCAGGTCGTCGTACAGGTGTCCGCGCCAGTGGTGGAACGTCTTCAACGTCCACGCCAGCCGCCACACGACCTCGTGCCAGCCGTGCGCCGCGGCGGCGTGCTGAGTGGCCAGCAGGGACGCGTGCTCGGCCTCGAACCACGCCAACGCATCCGCCCGCGACCCGAGGGGCTGTCCGGCGGACCGGTCGAGCGTGAACGGCGAGGTCCCCGGCTCCAGCAGCGCGTCACCGGTCCGGGCGGTGTGCAGGTAGAAGTCGGCGAGCCGGCGCAGCGCGGCGTCCTGGTCGCTCGGTGACAGGTGGGCGGGCGAGGTGTCGGTGGCGTAGCGGCGGATCAGGTCGTGCATGCGGTAGCGGCCGGCGCGGTCGCGGGTCAGCAGGGACACCTGCTCCAACGCCCGCAGCGCCGCCCGCGCGCTGGCCGCGGGCATTCCGGTCAGCGCCGCGGCGGCGGCGAGGCTCAGGTCCGGCCCGGGCGCGGTGCCCAGCAGCCCGAACACCGCCGCCTGTTCCGTCGTCAACGCCCGGTGCGACCACGACAGCACCGTGGACAGGCTCGCAGTGGGGTCGTCGTCGTGCAGCGCGCCGTCCCGCAGTTCGGCCGCCAACGCCGACAGCGACAGCTCCGGCCACGTGTGCGCCCACCCGGCGATGATGCTCAGCACCAGCGGGAACCCGCCGCCCAGCGCCGTCAGCTCGGCCACCGCGGCCGGTTCGGCGGCCACCTGGGACGTGCCCAGCCGGCGGGTCAGCAGCTCGCGCGCCTCGCCATCGGACAGCACGTCCAGCGCGAGGTGCCGGGCGCCGTGGCCGGTGATCACGCCCGCCGGCCTGCTGCGGCTGGTCACCACGACCGTGCACGTCCCGCCGCCGGGCAGCAGCGGCTCGACCTGCGCGGCGTCCAGGGCGTTGTCCAGCACCACCAGCATCCGCCGGTCCGCGACCAGGCTCCGGTACAGCGCGGCCTGCGCGTGCGCGTCCGAGGGCACCCGGCTCGGCTCGACGCCCAGCGCGGTCAGGAACCCGCGGACCGCGACGGCCGGGTCCATCGGCGTGCTGTCCGGGCTGAACCCGCGCAGGTCGACGAAGAGCTGGCCATCGGGGAACCGGTCGAGGTGCCGGTAGGCCCAGCTCACGGCCAGCGACGTCTTGCCGATGCCGCCGGGGCCGCCGATGGTGGAGATCGCGCCCGGCCTGGCGTCCAGGGCGTCCAGCTCGGCGCTGCGCCCGGCGAACGACGTCGGCAGCGCGGGCAGCTGGCGCGGCACCGGCGTGGGTGCGGTCGCGGTCGGGGTGAGCGAGGGCGCGGAGGTGAGGATCTGCCGGTGCAGGGACCGCAGCGACGGGCCGGGGTCGGCGCCGAACTCGTCGGCCAGGCGGGTGCGGACCCGGTCGAACTCGGTCAACGCGTCCGCCTGCCGCCCCGCCCGGTAGAGGGCGAGCATGTACTGGGCGGCGACCCGTTCGTCCAACGGGTGCTCGGTGGCCCGTGCGCGCAGCGTCGGCAGGAGCGCGGCGTGCCCGCCCCGGCGCAGCTCGACGTCGATCCGGTCGGCCTCGGCGCCGAACCGGTCCTGGTCGAGGACTTGGCGCACGGTGTCGAGCCAGGGGGTGTCCAGGCCCGCGAACGCCTCGCCCCGCCACAGCCCGAGCGCCTGCTCGAACGTGGCCGCGGCGTGCTCGTCGTCGGTGGCGGCGCGGGCGTCGTCGACCAGGCGGTGGAACCGGTGCACGTCCACCGAGTCGGGGTCGACGTGCAGGACGTAGCCGCCGGACCGGCGTTCGACCGCGATGCCGGCCTCGGCCAGGGGACGGCGCAGGCGGGAGACGTAGTTGCGGACGACGTCACGGGCGCGGTGAGGCACGTGCTGCGCCCACACGCGGTCCAGCAGCCGGTCGACCGTGACCACCCGGTTGGCGTCCATGACCAACGCGACCAGCACCGACCTCTGCCGCGCGTGCCCGACCTCCACCCGGAAGCCGCGCACGCGGAGTTCGACCTCGCCGAGCACCCGCAACTCCGCCGTCACCCGCTCAACCCCCGTGCCCGCACCTTCCGCTTGACTCTTGGAATCGCTGTGATCAGCGGATTCCACGTTTTCGGCGTGTTCACCCACCGACGATGCCGAATGCTTGTCTCCGGTGGCGGCTCCACCGGGGGGTGAGCCGCCACCCTCACACCCCGACCGCGCCCACGCCAGCCCTGTCCACAACCTGTCCACAGCCGACGTCCGAGCCGCCGAAATTGTCGGACCCGGCCGGCAAAATAAAGACAGGGGTCCCCTGGAGGGGACTCCTGCGAAGCACGCCTGGGCGCCGAAGAGCGGCACACGCGCGCCGATCGTCCCACGCCGACCGAGGTCCGCCGACGTGCCGGGAAGTGACCGAGCCGGGCCCGCCGACCCTGCCGGGAGGTGACCGAGCAGGCCCGGAGGCGACCGAGCTGGCCCGGAAGTGACCGAGTCGGCCCAGAAGTGACCGAGTCGGCCCGGAAGCCACCGAGCGGGAGGCCACCGAGCGGGGAGGCTCTGAGCCGGTCAAGCGTCGGCGGCACCGCCCGGGAACCGGTGCGGTCGAGGGTCCACGTTCAGGCCCAGGTCCGGCTGGCCCAGCCAGTCCAGCTCGACCCCGGCCGCCTCCGCCCGTGCCGCCAAGTCCAGCTTCACCCGGTACACGCTGAGCAGCAGCGCCTGCAGCGAGTCCACGCCGAACGAGGCGCCGACCGCCTCGTCACCCAGCCCGACGACCTGGTGCGGGCAGCACCAGTCGCCGTTCGGGCTCAGCGGGTCGGGGTGGGGCGTGCCGATCCTGATCACGACCGGCGCGCGGGTGCCGTCACCGGCGACGGCTTCCACCCGGCGGTCGGCGACCACCGCACCGAGTTCGTAGGCGGTCATCGGTCGCGCTCGACCGCCAACCGGGCGCTGACCTCGCCCAACGCCTCCTGGTACTCCGGTGACGGGTTCATCGCCGCCGCGATCCGCAACTGCGTCAACGCCTCGGTCAACCGGCTCTGCCGCTGCAGCGTCCGACCCAGCGCGAACCGCGCGTAGTGGTCGCTCGGGTCGATCTCCAGCACCTTCCGGAACGCCGCCTCGGCACGGTTGAGCTGGGCCGAACCCAGGTAGGCCCGACCCGCGAGCAGCTGGACGCTGGCCCGTTCCGGCGCCGCTTCGAGCACGACCCGCAGCTCGCGCAGCGCCTCCAGCGGTCGGCGTTCCGCGAGCAGCGCCTCGGCTCGGCGGAACGCCTCGAAGGTGCTGTCGGTCATGGTTCGATCAACGCTACCCGGCCATCCGGCCGCCGTACGACAGCCGACCGGATGACGGGATCGGTGTGTCACGCGACGAGAGCGGCGTGCAGCCGGTCGAGCACCGGCTTGATCGACGACGGTTGCTCCACGTGGGCGTTGTGACCCACCCCTGGCAGCACGATTCCACCCGCCTGCGCCGCGCGCAGGTGCTCCGGCGGGCACATGGGGTCGGCCTCGCCGGCCGCCAGCACGACCGGTGCCTTGGCCACCGCCAGCAGCCCCGCCACGTCCGGCGCACCGACCCCGAACGCCGCCGGGTCCAGCGCCGCCCGCCACCCGCCGTCGACCTCGACCACGCCGTCGTCCAGCGGCACGCCGGCCAGCTTCGACGCCCACGCCGCCGCCTCCTCGCGGGTCGGGAACACCCGCGCGGGCTTCGCCGCCAGCGAAGCCGCCCGTGCCAGTTCCTCGTCGGTCCACCGCAGCTTGATCCCGAGCCCGCCGACTGCCCGCACGTCCACCCCGAACCAGCCGCCGGCCAGCGTCAACGCCACCACGCCGCCCAGCGAGTGCCCCAGCACCGCCACCGGCCCCGAGCCGACGACGGCCGCCACCGAAGCGGCCAGCGACCCGAACGAGTACCGCGGCAGCGGAGCGGACCGACCGTGGCCGGGCAGGTCGACCGCCAACCACGACCCGGGCCACGAACCCGCAGCTCCGCGCCACACCGACCCCGTCGCGCCGAGCCCGTGCAGCAGCACCAGCAGCGGCCCGTCCCCACCCCGTGCCACGTGAACCACCGGTGAACCCCTTCCGGCCAGTGCCCCAACAGGCGAGCCGGGGCCGTCCCACACCTTGCACCAACTAGGCTCGGCATCGATACACAGATGGTCTGACGAGGGAGCGCACGTGGCGGTCATCGAGCAGGTCGGCGCCCGCGAGATCCTGGACTCGCGAGGCAACCCGACCGTCGAGGTAGAGGTGGCGTTGGACGACGGCACGCTGGAGCGCGCCGCGGTGCCGTCCGGCGCGTCGACCGGCGAGCACGAGGCGGTCGAGCTGAGGGACGGCGACGCCAAGCGCTACCTGGGCAAGGGCGTCGAGCGCGCGGTCACGGCGGTGCTCGACGAGATCGGCCCCGAGCTGGTCGGCATCGAGGCCGTCGAGCAGCGGGTGGTCGACCAGAAGCTGGTCGACCTGGACGGCACGCCGGACAAGTCCCGCCTGGGCGCGAACGCCATCCTCGGCGTCTCGCTGGCGGTGGCGAAGGCGGCGGCGGCGTCCAGCGGCCTGGAGCTGTTCCGGTACGTCGGCGGCCCGAACGCGCACGTGCTGCCGGTGCCGATGCTGAACATCCTCAACGGTGGCGCGCACGCCGACACCGACGTGGACATCCAGGAGTTCATGATCGCGCCGATCGGCGCGGAGAGCTTCCGCGAGGCCCTGCGCTGGGGCGCGGAGACCTACCACGCGCTGAAGTCGGTGCTGAAGTCGAAGGGTCTGGGCACCGGCCTGGGCGACGAGGGCGGTTTCGCGCCGTCCCTGTCGAGCAACCGCGACGCGCTGGACCTGATCCTGGTCGCGATCGAGAAGGCGGGCTTCACGCCGGGCCGCGACATCGCGCTGGCGCTGGACGTGGCCGCGACGGAGTTCTACTCCGATGGCGCCTACACGTTCGAGAAGACCAAGCGCAGCGCCGAGCAGATGACCGGCTACTACACCGAGCTGGTCAACGCCTACCCGATGGTGTCGATCGAGGACCCGCTGTCCGAGGACGACTGGGACGGCTGGGTGCAGATGACCGCCGAGCTGGGCGAGCGCGTGCAGATCGTCGGCGACGACCTGTTCGTGACCAACCCGGAGCGGCTGGAGGAGGGCATCTCCCGCCGGGCGGCCAACGCGCTGCTGGTGAAGGTCAACCAGATCGGCACGCTGTCGGAGACGCTGGACGCGGTCGCGCTGGCCACGTCCTACGGCTACAAGTCGATGATGTCGCACCGGTCCGGCGAGACCGAGGACACCACGATCGCCGACCTCGCGGTGGCCGTCGGCGCGGGCCAGATCAAGACCGGCGCCCCCGCCCGCGGTGAGCGCACCGCGAAGTACAACCAGCTCCTGCGCATCGAGGAAGCCCTGGGCGACGCCGCGCGCTACGCCGGTGACCTGGCCTTCCCGCGGTACACGCCGGAGAGCTGATGGCACGACGGGAACGGGAACCCCGGCGTGGTCGCGAGGCCACGCCGAGGTCCCGCCCTGCACGCGCCCGCGACGGGCAGCCGCGCGAGCGCCGCGAGACGCCACCGCGCCCGAGGCCGGCGGCGCGCAAGCCGCAGTCCCGGGCGCGGACCAGGGCGGGCGCGGGCACGGGTGGCGCGTTCGGCATGACCGGCACGCGCCGGGCCGCGCTGCTGGCGATGGTGGTCTGCGCGCTGGCGCTGAGCATCGCCGTGCCGCTGCGCACGTACCTGGCGCAGCGCGAGGAGCTGCGCGAGGTGACGGCCTCGCAGGAGACGCTGCGGGCCGAGGTCGGGCAGCTGGAGCAGCGCAAGCGGGAACTGGCCGACCCGGCGCACGTGGAGGCCGAGGCACGGCGCAGGCTGCACTACGTGCGGCCGGGCGAGACGCCCTACATCGTGCAGCTCCCCGGTGACGCGGAGCGTGAACTGGACCAACAGCGACCGGAGACCAAACCGGCCGAGGACAAGGCGTGGTACGAGCAGTTGTGGGATTCGGCGGCGGCACGATGACGGTGAGCGACGAGGACCGGGCGGCGGTCGCGGCGCAGTTGGGCCGCGCGCCGAGGGGGATGCGGGCGGTCGCCGCGCGGTGCCCCAGCGGGCACCCGGCGGTCGTGCAGACCAGTCCCCGGCTGGAGGACGGCACGCCGTTCCCGACCCTGTACTACCTGACCTGCTCGCGGTTGAACTCCTACGTCAGCAGGCTGGAAGGCGCCGGGCTGATGAAGGAGATGACCGACCGGTTGGCCGCGGATGAACAGTTGGCCGAACGCTACCGCCGGGCGCACGAGGTGTACTTGGCTGAGCGCGACGCGATCGAACCGCTCGGCACGACCGTCACCGCGGGTGGCATGCCGGACCGCGTCAAGTGCCTGCACGTCCACGTGGCGCACTCGCTGGCCGCGGGCCGGGGGGTGAACCCGTTCGGCGACGAGGCGCTTGACCTGCTCGCGCAGTGGTGGCCGAGCGGTGAATGCGCGTCAAAGGTGAAAAACTGACCGTACGGGCAGTTCTTCGGGCACAAAGCTCAGGCGTGCCCGTGACACCGCCGTTCGGATCAGGCAGGCTGGTCTGCAGGCCGGGTGACGAGTCGATGGGGAGTTCGTGGCTGTGCCGAAGTCGAAGCGTCGGGGGCGGAAGCGGACCAAGGTCCATCCGGGCACGATGACGCCTCGGCAATGGGGCATCGCGGCCACCGCGACGGCGGCGATGCTGGTGCCCGCGCTGCTGCACACGGCCTCGCCGATCGACTGGACCTCCCTCGCCGACCGCGCCGGTTCCGAAGCCGTCCCGCCCGGTCCGGGTGACGTGCTCGGCACGCTCGCGCTGGACGCCCGGGGCAAGCTCGGTGCCACCGGCCGGCTGCCGGAGACCGACGACCTGAGCGCCCGCCTGCTGGCCGACGCCGACGAGCCCTCGGAGTTCGAGGACGACCTGCCCCCGTTGGAGGGCGGGTTCCTGCGCGAGGGCCAGCACGGCATCCCCGGCGTGATGCTCGACGCGTACATGCGCGCGGCGGACCGCCTGGCGCAGACCACTCCCGGTTGCCGGCTGGACTGGCCGCTGCTGGCCAGCATCGGCCGCATCGAGTCCGGGCACGCCCGCGGCGGCCGGGTCACCGAGAACGGCACCACGGTCGACAAGATCCTGGGCCCGGTGCTCAACGGCGCGCCCGGCATGGCCGCGATCCGCGACACCGATGGCGGCCGGTTCGACGACGACCGCTCGTGGGACCGGGCCGTGGGCCCGATGCAGTTCATCCCCTCCACCTGGGCCGGTTACGCGGCGGACGGCAACGCGGACGGCGAGAAGAACCCGAACAACATCTACGACGCCACGATCGGCGCGGGCAACTACCTGTGCGCGCACGGTTCGGACCTGGGCGACCCGGTCCAGCGCGCCCGTTCGGTGTTCCGCTACAACCATTCCAACGAGTACGTGGCCACGGTGCTGTACTGGGCGGACGTGTACGCCAACGGCGTGCCGGTGCTGCCGGACCTGGTCGGCTCGGACGACGACTTCGGGCAGAACGCGGGCAACGGCACCACGCCGGGCAACAGCAACGCCTCGCCGCCCGGCAGCACGACCCCGCCGTCCTCCGGCACGTCCAACCCGCCGACCACCACGACCACCACGACGACGACCCGGCCGCCCGGGGTGACGGTCACGGTGACGTTCCCGCCGGGGTCGACGGTGCCGACCACCACGACGACGTGCCCCACGTGGCCGACCGGGACGACGACCAGCACGACCACGACGACGCCCACCACGACGCCGTCGATCCCGCCCGGCTGCCCCACGCCGACGACCACCACCACGACCACGACGACGACGACGACCGAGGCGACCACGCCGCCCGTCGCGACGACCTCGGCCGACACGGTGCCCGGCAGCACGTCGAGCGGCACGTCCTCGACCGGTTCGGGTTCGTCCGCACCGCCGTCGATCACGTCGTCCATGCAGGCCACCTGAGCCGGCCCGCTTGAGAGCCGGAGGACGGCGACTCCCCACCGGAGTCCGGCCACCGGCCCCGGCACCACTACCCTGCGGTGAGCACCACTCACCAGCGGAAGGACGTCGGGTATGGCGCGCGTGGCCGCGATCGACTGCGGGACCAACTCGATCCGCCTGCTGGTGGCCGACGTGACCACTTCGGACGGTGGGGAGCGGTGGTTGCGGGACGTGCACCGGGAGATGAGGGTCGTCCGGCTCGGCCAGGGCGTCGACGCCACCGGTGAGCTGCACCCCGACGCCATCGCGCGCACCCGTGCCGCCCTCGTCGACTACACGGACATCTTGCGCCGCAAGGGAACCGAGCGCGTCCGCATGGTCGCCACCTCCGCCACCCGGGACGCCGCCAACAAGGCCGCCTTCTTCGACATGACCCGCGAGGTGCTCGGCGTCGAGGCCGAGGTCATCACCGGTGACGAGGAAGCCCGCCTCTCGTTCACCGGTGCCGTGTCCGACCTGGACGCCGACGAGGGCCCGTTCCTCGTCTCCGACATCGGCGGTGGGTCGACGGAATTGGTCCTGGGCACGTGGGACGGCGTGCACGGCGAGGTGGAGGCCGCCCGGTCGGTCGACATCGGCTGCGTGCGGCTCACCGAGCGCTGCCTGCGCGACGACCCGCCGACCGAGGCGCAGGTCGAGCAGGCCGTCCGCGTCACCCGGGACGTCCTCGCCGAGGCGTTCGCGGCCGTGCCGACCGCCGGCGCCAAGACGTGGATCGGCGTGGCCGGCACCGTCACGACGCTCGTCGCCCTGGCCGAGGAACTGCCGCGCTACGACCCGCGGGAGATCCACCTCGCCCGCCTGAGCCTGGACCGGATCCGCGAGGTCACCGCCAAGCTGCTCACCATGGGTCACGACGAGCGCGCGGCCCTCGGCCCGATGCACCCCGGCCGGGTGGACGTGATCTGCGGCGGCGCGCTGGTCGTCCGCACGCTGGCCGACCACCTGGAGACCCAGGGCGTCACCGAACTCGTGGCCAGCGAGCACGACATCCTCGACGGCATCGCGTTCGCGCTGGTCTGAGGGCCGCAACGGTCGATTCCTGTCAACTGGGATTGATCGTGACCAGGTCGTAACGCCCTCACCCGTGTGGCCTCCGTCACGCGGCCCCTAGGTTCACTCTCACGCTGTGAAAGCGGTCGACTCTGCTCGGTCACGCCCGATCAGGTGGGAGGACCCATGTCCCGTGCACGATTAGTCCCCGCAGCCGTGGCGGTCGCCTTGGCGGCCACCGCCTGCGGCTCGGCGGACACCCCGACCGGCTCCGACACCGACGCCGGCATCACGATCTTCAACACCGAGCCGGAGAACCCGCTCGTCCCGGGCAACACCACCGAGGTCGGCGGCAGCCGCGTCCTCGACCCCCTGTTCACCGGCCTGGTCGAGTACCGCGCGCAGGACGCGCAGCCGGTCAACGCCATGGCCGAGTCGATCGAGACGACCGACTCCAAGGTCTTCACCGTCACGATCAAGAAGGACTGGCTGTTCCACGACGGCACGCCGGTCACCGCGAAGAGCTTCGTGGACGCCTGGAACTGGACCGCCTACGGGCCCAACGCCACCCAGGGCGCCAGCTTCTTCTCCCAGATCGAAGGCTTCGACGCGGTCCACCCGAAGGACCCCGATGGCGCCGACGGCCCCCAGGAACCGCCCGCGCCGACCGCCGAGACCCTGTCCGGCCTCGAAGTCGTGGACGACCACACGTTCACCATCACGCTGTCCGAGCCGTTCGCCGTGTTCCCGGTGACCATCGGCTACGAGGTCTTCTCCCCGCTGCCCGAGGCGTTCTTCGCCGACCGCGCCGCCTTCGAGGCCAACCCGATCGGCAACGGCCCGTTCAAGTACGTCTCGCGCACGGTCGGCACCGACATCAAGCTGACCCGCAACGACGACTACAAGGGCAACGACAAGCCGAAGTTCAAAGACCTGACGCTGAAGGTCTACCAGAGCCGTGAGTCGGCCTACGCCGATTTGGTGGCGAACAACCTGGACTTCATGGAGGAACTGCCGCCCAACGCGCTGGCGGGCAGGCAGTACGAGACCGACCTCGGCGACCGCGTCGTCCAGCGCGAGACGCTGAACAACCAGACCATCGCGTTCCCGTTCTACCTCGAGCCCTACGACAACGTGGACCTGCGGCGCGCGATCTCCATGGCGATCAACCGCGACGAGATCACCGAGCGGATCTTCGAGGGCACCCGCAAGCCCGCGGACGGCTGGGTGCACCCGCTGATGAAGGGCTACCGGCCGGGCCAGTGCGGCGAGTACTGCACGTACAACCCGGAGAAGGCCAAGGAGGCGCTGGCCAAGTCCGGCTACACCGGGGAGATCGTGCTGCTCTCCAACACCGACGGCGGGCACCAGGAGTGGGCCGAGGCGGTGGTCAACAGCATCAAGAACACCCTCGGCGTGGAGGCCCGGTTCGTGCCGTCGACCAGCTTCGGCGAGTTCCGGCAGAAGGTGAACGCGCACGAGATGACCGGCATGTACCGGGCCGGCTGGGTCGCCGACTACCCGTCGATCGAGAACTGGCTCACGCCGATCTTCCGCACCGGCGCGTCGTCCAACGACGGGCTGTACTCCAACCCGGCGTTCGACGCGAAGCTCGCCGAGGCCGACCGGGCGACCAGCGAGGACGAGGCGATCGAGCTGTACCTCGAAGCCGAGCGCATGTTGGCCAACGACCTGCCGTCCGTCCCGCTGTGGACGCAGAACACCATCGGCGGCCGGTCCGACCGGCTGAAGGTGGCCAACCTCGACCCGTTCCGCGTGCTCGACCTCTACACGGTGGAAGTGGCCTAGTACCGCGGCACTTCGGGCCGGTCCGGGCGATCCCCGGGCCGGCCCCGACCGAGGGGAGTGCGGAGTTGGGGCAGTACGTGCTGCGCAGGTTGCTGCAGATGGTGCCGGTGTTCGTGGGCACCACGTTCCTGATCTACGTGCTGGTGTGGGCGGTACCGGGCGACCCGTTCGAGGGCAAGTGCGGTGAACGCGACTGCCCCGCCTCGTACGTGGCGATGATGCGGGAGCGGTTCAACCTGGACGACCCGCTGCTGCTGCAGTACTGGAAGTACCTGGTGAACCTGGTCCAGGGCGACTTCGGCGTCACGTCGTCCGGCGTGCAGGTGGTGGACCGGATCGCCGCGGCGTTCCCGGTGACGTTGAAGCTGGCGCTGGTGGCGCTGCTGGTCGAGGCCGTCATCGGCATCACCGCGGGCGTCGTGTCCGGCCTGCGCAACCGCGGGTTCCTGGACAGCCTGGTGCTGGTGTCGACGCTGTTCCTGATCTCCATCCCGGTGTTCGTCACCGGGTACGTGGTGCAGCTGGTGTTCGGGCTGCAGCTCGGGTGGATCGCGCCGACGGTCACCTCGCCGACGTTCGGCAACCTGGTCGTGCCCGGGTTCGTGCTGGCCAGCCTGTCGATGGCCTACGTCGCCCGGCTGTCGCGCGCGAGCATCGCGGAGAACCGCCGGGCGGACTACGTGCGCACGGCGTTGGCCAAGGGACTGCCGACGCGGCGGATCGTGGGCGTGCACCTGCTGCGCAACTCGCTGATCCCGGTGATCACGTTCCTGGGCACCGACCTGGGCGCGTTCCTGGGCGGCGCGATCGTCACCGAGGGCATCTTCAACGTGCCCGGTGTCGGAGGCCTGGTGTTCCGCTCGATCCTGACCAAGGACGGCGCGATGGTGACCGGCGTGGTCACCGTGCTGGTCCTGGTGTACCTGCTGATGACCTTGCTGGTGGACCTGCTCTACGCGGTCTTGGACCCGAGGATCCGCTATGACTGACCAAGTGGCCGCACTCGTCGCCGAACGGCCGCGCGGGCTGTTCGGGGACGCCTGGCACGCGTTGCGGCGCCGACCGCTGTTCTGGGTCTCGGTGTCGTTGATCCTGCTCGTGCTGCTGATGGCGGCGTTCCCGGGGCTGTTCTCCTCCGGCGACCCGAACGCGGCGGACCTGTCCCGGTCGCGGGGCGCGCCGTCGTCGGCCGCCTGGTTCGGGTACGACAACCAGGGCTACGACATCTACACGCGGGTCGTCCACGGCGCACGGGCGTCGATCGTGGTCGGGCTGCTGGCCACGGCGGGCGTGGTGCTGGTCGGGGCCACGATCGGGATGCTGGCCGGGTTCTACGGCGGGTGGCTGGACGCGGTGGTGTCGCGGATCGCGGACGTGTTCGTGGGCGTGCCGTTCGTGCTGGGCGCGATCGTCATCCTGACCACGTTGAACGCGGGCGGTGACGCGGGGCCGGTGCGGATCGTGGCGCAGGTGGTGCTGTCGATCTCGGTGCTGTCGTGGCCGGTGGCGATGCGGATCATGCGGTCCACCGCGATCGCGGCCAAGCAGCAGGACTACGTGAAGGCGGCGCGGGCGCTGGGCGCGTCGTCGGGGCGGATCATCGGCAAGCACATGCTGCCCAACTGCGTCGCGCCCGTGCTCGTCTACTCGACGATCGCGCTGGGTGCGTTCATCGGCGCCGAGGCGACCCTGTCCTACCTCGGGATCGGGCTGCGGCAGCCGGTCGTGTCCTGGGGCGTGATGATCAACAGCGCCAAGGACTACCTGCGCGTCGCGCCGCACGCGCTGCTGTTCCCGGCGGGCTTCCTGACCGCGACCGTGCTGGCGTTCGTGATGCTGGGCGACGCGGTGCGCGAGGCCCTCGACCCGAAGCTCCGCTGAGGAAGGGGTGACCGTGCTGGAGGTCGAGGACCTGCACGTGGAGTTCCGCACCCGGGACGGGGTGGCGCGCGTGCTCAACGGCGTGAGCTACCACGTGTCGGCGGGGGAGACGCTGGCCGTGCTCGGCGAGTCCGGGTCGGGCAAGAGCGTCACCGCGCAGGCGATCATGGGGATCCTGGACACGCCGCCCGCGCACGTGACGCGGGGTTCGGTGCGGTTCCACGGCGAGGAGCTGCTGACGGCGTCGCCCGAACGGCGGCGCGCGGTCCGCGCCGAGGGCGTGGCGATGATCTTCCAGGACGCGCTGTCGGCGCTGAACCCCGTGTTCACGGTCGGGTTCCAGATCGAGGAGCAGCTGCGGCTGCGGCGCGGGATGAGCCGGGCGCAGGCGCGGGCGCGCGCGGTCGAGCTGCTGGACCTGGTGCGGATACCGGCGGCCCGGCAACGGGTCCGCGAGTACCCGCACCAGTTCTCCGGCGGGATGCGGCAGCGGGCGATGATCGCGATGGCGTTGGCGCTCGACCCCGAGGTGCTGATCGCGGACGAGCCGACGACGGCGCTGGACGTGACCGTGCAGGCGCAGATCATGGACCTGCTCGCGGAGATCCAGCGCGAGCGGCGGATGGGGCTGGTCCTGATCACGCACGACCTCGGGGTGGTCGCCGAGGTGGCCGACCGGATCGTGGTGATGTACGCGGGGCGGATCGTGGAGCAGGCCGACGCGGTGTCGCTGTTCCGCGCGCCCGGCCACCCGTACACGGCGGCGCTGATGCGCTCGCTGCCGCGGTTGGACTCGAAGGGCACCGCGCTGGAGACGATCCGCGGGCTGCCGCCCAGCCTGCTGCGCATCCCGCCCGGCTGCCCGTTCCACCCCCGGTGCCCGCGGGCGCAGGGCGTGTGCGTGACGCACGTGCCGCCGGACGTGCGGCTGGGGCTCGGGCGGACCAGCGCGTGCCACTTCGCGGAGGGTGTCGTCGGTGGAGGGGGCGTCGGTGGCTGAGCTGTTGGAGGTGCGCGACCTGGTGAAGCACTTCCCGGTGACGCGCGGGGTGGCGTTCCGGCGGACCGTGGGGCACGTGCGCGCGGTGGACGGCGTGTCGTTCTCGTTGCGGGCGGGGGAGACGCTGGGTGTGGTCGGCGAGTCGGGGTGCGGCAAGTCGACGTTGGCCCAGGTGCTGATGCGGCTGGAGCCGCCGACGTCGGGGACGGCGCTGTTCGAGGGCGAGCCGATGTTCTCCTTGCGCGGCGCGGCGTTGCGGCGGTGGCGGCGCGACATGCAGATCGTGCTGCAGGACCCGTACACGTCGCTGAACCCGCGGATGACCGTGGGCGACATCGTCGGCGAGCCGTTCGAGATCCACCCGGAGGTCGCGCCGCGCGGGTCGCGGGCCGGGCGGGTGCGCGAGCTGCTGGACGTCGTCGGGCTGAACCCGGAGCACCTCAACCGGTACCCGCACCAGTTCTCCGGCGGGCAGCGGCAGCGGATCGGGATCGCGCGGGCGTTGGCGTTGCGGCCCAAGGTGATCGTGTGCGACGAGCCGGTGTCCGCGTTGGACGTGTCGATCCAGGCGCAGGTGATGAACCTGCTGGCCGAGCTGCAAGGTGAGTTCGGGCTGGCCTACATCTTCATCGCGCACGACCTGTCGGTGGTGCGGCACCTGTCCGACCGGGTGGCCGTGATGTACCTCGGCAAGATCGTCGAGATCGGCACGGAGGAGGAGATCTACCGGCACCCCACGCACCCGTACACGCAGGCGCTGCTGTCCGCCGTGCCGGTGGCGGACCCGGCCCTGCGGGGACGCCGCGACGTGATCCGCCTGACCGGGGACGTGCCGTCACCGGTGGACCCGCCCTCCGGCTGCCGGTTCCGCACGAGGTGCTGGAAGGCGCGGGACGTGTGCGCCACCGACGAACCCGCCCTGGTGACCCGCGTCGGCAACCACCCGAGCGCCTGCCACTTCGCCGAGGAACGTCACGTCGTGCCGTGATGCGGCGAAGGTCCCGGCGGCAACGCGTGCACCGGGACCCTCGTGTCCCACATCCGTCCCACGCGGCTCAGCGGTTCGAGGCCGATTCCACAAATGCCGCGAGGTCTTTCGACTGCTGCAACCGGCTCGGTTCGTGCACGTACATCATGTGCCCCGCCGGGTAGTACGCGGCTTCGATGTTGGCGTGCAGCTCGTCCGGGATCTGCAGGTGCGCCACCACGTGCTCGGCCGCGTAGTACGGCGTCGCGCCGTCCAGGTAGCCGTAGGCGATGTGCACCTTCAGGTGCGGGTTCGCGCGCATCGCCGACGACAGCTTGTTCGCCACCGTCACGTGAGTGCCCTCGAACTCCTTGTACGACCAAGGCCGCACGTTCATCGTCAGGATCTCGTACGGCAGGTCGTTCTCGTACTCCAGCTCCGCCCGCACGTAGTGGTTCAACGCCGCCGTGTACGGGCCGAGGATCGCCGAGTACGACGGGTCCTCGCTGAAGTGCTCGCGGCCGTAGTCCGCGTCCGCGCCGGTGAACCGCGAGTCCAGCCGGCCGACGACCTTGCGCTCGGAGCGCAGCAGCTCGGTGAAGAACCGCACGTGCTCGATCCGCAGGTTCACCCGGTCCACGTAGTCCTCGCCGAGCCCGGTCAGCCCGGCCAGCCGCGCCACCGCCGCCGCACGCTCCTCAGTGGACAGCCGGTTGCCGCGCGCCAGCGCCCACGGGTAGTCGCGGGACGCGAAGTCCTCCGCGTCGGCCAGCACGTCCTCCAGCGACCGGTCGCCGTGCAGCCCGTGGTAGTGCGCGATCGCCGCGTACGTCGGCAGGAACAGCGTGTGCGGCAGGTCGTTGCCCTCGCTGAAGTCCAGCGTCGCGAAGTCCAGCACGGACGAGATCAGCATCAGCCCGTTGAGGTACATGCCGTACCGCGACTGCAGGTAGTCGGCCAGCCCGGCGGCGCGCGTGGTCCCGTACGACTCGCCGGCCAGGAACTTCGGCGACATCCACCGCCCGTTGCGCGAGGTCCACAGCCGGATCACCTCGCCGACCGACTCCAGGTCGCCCTGGAAACCGTGGTACTGGCCGGGCTTCTCGCCCTTCACCGCCCGCGAGTAGCCCGTCGACACGGGGTCGATGAACACCAGGTCACTGTGCGTGAGCAGCGTCTCGGCGTTGTCGACCAGGTCGTACGGCGGTGGCGTGAGCGCGCCGACGTCACCGGAGACGACCCGGCGCGGTCCGAGCAGGCCCAGGTGCAGCCACACGCTGGACGAGCCGGGACCGCCGTTGAACGCGAACGTCACCGGCCGCTTCGCCGGGTCCGCGCCGTCCAACGTGTACGCGGTGACGAAGACCTCGGCCTTCGGCAGGTGCCCGTCGAACTTGCCCTCGGTCAGCACCTCCTGGCGCAGCACCACCCGACCGGTGGTCGTGGTGTAGTTCAGCTTGCGCCGCTTGACGGTGATGCTGTGCTGGGTGGTGACGAGGTCGTCGACCGGGAGGTCCTGCTCGTCGCCGTTGTCCTTGCCGGCCTGCTCGTCGCCGTTCTTGTCGGTCATGGTCGAACTCTACGATCGGAGTCGTCGTCAGTGCTCCCGCTTTCCGCTCTTGACGAACGGGTTACCAGTTGCCGGGCCTGCCCGCGGCTGGTGGCGTGGCGCGAGGAGGTCGCGCGGGTCAAGCGGGCGGCGTTCCGCGACCAGGAGTACTGGGGGCGTCCGGTGCCCGGCTTCGGGCCGGCGGACGCGTCGCTGGCGATCATCGGCCTGGCGCCGGCCGCGCACGGCGCCAACCGCACCGGCCGCATGTTCACCGGCGACCGTTCGGGCGACTTCCTGTACGCGGCGATGCACGCGGTGGGCCTGGCGACCCAGCCTACGGCCACGCACGTCGGTGACGGCCTGGAGCTGATCGGCACCCGCATCACGGCACCGGTGAAGTGCGCGCCGCCGGAGAACAAGCCGACCCCGGAGGAACGCGACAACTGCCGCCCGTGGCTGATCCGCGAGCTGGAACTGCTGCGGCCGACCTTGCGCGCGGTGCTCGTGCTGGGCGCGTTCGGCTGGCAGGCCGCCCTCCCGGTACTGGCCGCGTGCTGGCAGGTCCCCCGCCCCCGCCCCGCCTTCGGCCACGGCGCGCACGTGGAACTGCCCGCGCAGGACGGCGGCGCCCCTCTGCACCTGTTCGGCTGCTACCACGTGAGCCAGCAGAACACGTTCACCGGCAAGCTGACCCAGCCGATGCTCCAACACGTCCTCCGCGCCGCCGCCACCGCGGCCGGATTGGCCACCATCGAGTGACCCTGTTGTGGCAGTTCCACCGTGTTCCGCAAACTAACATGTTCCATGTGTCACGGAACCAGGTGAAACGCGGAACGGCCCCAACGGTGCAACTGCTGTCGCTCGTTGAGCAAGCCCTGCTCTCGACGCTGCCCCGGACGTGGTCGATCTCCGTCGATCGCGACTTGCCGTCGGGTGGCTCACGCCGCGGTTACCGGCCGGATGGAGTGGCCACGATCACCGCACCAGACGGCGCGAAGGTCGGTGTGCTGATCGAGTGCAAGGCGGCCGTGGTGCCGCGTGACGTCGCTTCGCTGGCCGAGCAGTTGCACCTGTACGCCAACACGGAGGGGTCGGAGGGCCGGGCGATCGGCGGGGCGTTGCTGGCCGTCCCGTTCGTCTCCCCCACGACCCGCGCTCAGCTGGACGTGCACGGCCTGGGTTGGTTCGACACCACCGGCAACTTCCGCCTCAGGCTGGACCGGCCGGCGGTGTTCCTCGATCGCGTTGGTGCGGATCGGAGCGTGCTGCGTGACCCGGCGGATCGGTTGCTCAAGTCACTGCGCGGGCCGGCCGCCGCGAAAGTACTCCTGGAGCTGTGCGAGACGCTGCTCCCCATGGGGGTGCGCGACCTCGCCGAACGAGCACAGGTCGGTGCCGCGACCAGCGCGAGGGTCCTCGACCTGCTCGACCGGGAAGCCGTCATCGACCGCGAAGAGCACGGCTCGGTCACCGTTGTCCGCAAACGGGCCCTGATCGAGCGCTGGGTGCAGGACTACCACGTCATGACCTCGAACGAGGTCGTGACCACGCTGGACCCGCGCGGGCTGAACCACGCGCTGCAGGCGCTGTCGAAGGCGGACACGCGTATCGCCGTGACCGGCTCAGCCGCTGTGCGCGCGTACCTCCCGGACGGCGTGACGCCGGTATCGCCACTCGTGTCGTTGAGCCTGTACGCCGAGGACCCGATCGGATTGATCGAGCAGTTGCGCCTGAGAGCGGTCGACCGGGGCGCGAACGTCCTGGTCCTGCGGCCGTACGACGAGGTGGTGTACACGAAGGCGACGATCGTCGACGGGATCGCTTTCGCCCCACCCGCGCAAGTGGTGGCAGACCTCCTGACCGGGCCTGGCCGGTCGAGCGAAGAGGCCGAGCAGTTGATGGCTGTGCTCGGTGCCGGTGATCGAGGTTGGGTGTCGTGATCCCGCAGGAGTACGTCAAGGCTCGTTCGGTGTCGTTGGATGCCCTCGACGGACTCGGTGCCCACCGGGACGCGGTGGTGCTCGTCGGCGCGCAGGCTGTCTACCTCCACGCGGGTGACGCCGATTTCGTCACCGCGCCGACCACGACCGACGCGGCCGACGCCGAGTCGGGCTTCGGCGATCCCGACGAGATCAAGATGTCGATGGTGGCACTGGTCGACGACCTGCTCCGGGAACTCGACCGCGCGACACCGGGGCGAGCAGGCAGAACACGTTCACCGGCGAACTGACCCCGTTGACGCTCAGGGAAGTCCTTCGCTCGCCGGTGTCGCGGCGGGCATCCACGTTCCGTAAGGCGTTCACGCCGGGGGCGTCGGCCGGCACGAAGTCGGCCACCTGCCGGAACCCCCCTCGGGCAGCCGGTGGCGTTATGGGCAATCCGACCGCGTCGCACCGGGCCGCCAGGCATCCTGGGTGCATGAAGCCCCGGCTCGCGCTCGTCCTCGCGGTGGGGTCGGCGCTCGCCCTCATCGCGCTCGCGGCGCGGGGGACGTCGCCGGTGCGCTACCAGGAGCGGCCGGTTGGTGAGGACGAGGTTGCCCCGTCCACCTCCCAGTCGCTGCCGCCGCTGGACACGGAGGTGGGTGGCTCGGCGGCGGCCGGGTCGTTGCTGGTCTTCCTGATCGTGCTGATCGCGGTGGCCGTGGTCGGGGTGGTGTCGCTGTTGGTCTCGCTCGGCGTGTTCCGGCGGCGGCGCAGGCGGGGGGTCGGTACCGCGGTCGACGCGCCCGACCTGCCCGAAGACCACGCGAAGCCGCCGCCGATCCTCCTCCGCCGTGCCGCCGAAGCCCTCGACCAGCTGCGCGGCCACGGCGACGGCCCGCCCGGTGACGCGGTGATCGCCGCCTGGCTCACCCTCGAACGGGCCGCGGCGGACAGCGGCGTGCCCCGCGAGGAACACCAGACGGCCACCGAGTTCACCGGCGACCTGCTGCGCCGCTACCGGGTGGACGAGCACGCCGCCGGCACGCTCAAGCGCGTCTACCAGCGGGCCCGGTTCGGCACGGCCGAGGTCACCCCGGCGGACGCCCGCACCGCCACCGAGGCGTTGGAGCACATCGTGCGGGACCTGCGGTGACCCCGATCGTCGGCGGACTGGGACGGGCGGTGGCGCTGGCCGTCGCGGTCGCCGCGGGCACCGCGCTGGTGCTGGCCCGCGTCGGCGCGCCGTGGCTGTGGGCGGTGGCGCTGAGCCTGCCTGTGGGCGCGTTGGCCCTGCTCGTCGCACGGCTGCCGCGCGCCACCGACATCCTGTGGGCGCCCGCACCCGCGCACGTCTCCACCGCCACGTCCGTGCAGGCCAGCACGCTGGCGAGCCGCCTCGCCGAGGCCGCCGTCGACCAGGACCGGTTCGTCAACCGCGTCCAGCCCCGGCTGCGCAGGCTCGCCGAGGCACGGCTGCGGCAACAACACGGGCTGCACGACATCCACCACCCGAGAGCCCGGGAAGTGCTCGGCGACGACCTGCACCGCCTGCTCACCGACCCGAAAGCGCCGCTGCCCGAGCCGTCGAAGCTCGCCGACCTCTTGGAGAACCTGTGACCACCGACGATGTGGGCGTCGAGACGATCGCGGCCGAGGCCAAGGCGGTGCTGGCCGCGGTCGGCACCGTCGTCGTCGGCCGGGAGCGGTCGTTGCGGCTGGCGCTGGCGGCGATCCTCGCGGGCGGGCACGTGCTGCTGGAGGACGTGCCCGGCCTGGGCAAGACGCTGATGGCGCGGTCGCTGGCGCAGGCGTTGAAGCTGGACTTCAAGCGCCTGCAGTGCACGCCCGACCTGCTGCCCGCCGACGTCACCGGCTCGTTCCTCTACAACCCCGGCGACCGCGAGTTCACCTTCCGCGAGGGTCCGCTGTTCACCGGCCTGCTGCTGGCCGACGAGATCAACCGCACCCCGCCGAAGACGCAGTCCGCGCTGCTGGAGGCCATGCAGGAACGCCAGGTCACGGTCGAGGGCCGCACGTTCGGCCTGCCGCGGCCGTTCCACGTGCTGGCGACCGCGAACCCGGTGGAGTACGAGGGCACGTACCCGCTGCCGGAGGCGCAGCTGGACCGGTTCCTGCTGCGGCTGGACATCGGCTACCCGCCGCCCGCCGAGGAGGTCGAGGTGCTGCGCCGCAGGCTCACCCGGCAGCGCGAGGAGACCGAGGTCGAGCCCGTGCTGGACACGACCAGGCTGCGTGCGCTGCAGCACGGCGTGGAGCAGGTGGCGGTGGACGACGACGTACTGCGGTACTGCGTCGACCTGGCGTCCGCGACCCGCGCGCACGGTGCGGTAGAGGTCGGCGCGTCACCCCGGGGCGCGCAGGCGTTGGTGCTGGTCGGACGGGCGTTGGCGGTGCTGGACGGGCGGGACTTCGTGCTGCCCGAGGACATCAAGGAGTGCGCCGTGCCCGCGTTGGCGCACCGGCTCACGCTGCGCCCGGAGACGTGGACGTCCGGCGTCACCGGCGTGGAAGTCGTGACCGAGCTGCTGGGCCGGGTGGCGGGCCCCGCGAGCGCACGCCCGTGAATCGAGCACAGCGGCTGCGCGAGGCGTTCACCAGCGGGCGCGGCGCGCACTGGCACCCGACCGACGCGTTGGTGCGCGGCTTGGTGCTGGGTGTCGGGATGGTGGTGCTCGGCGGCCTGCTGCACGAGGTGGAGCTGGTGCTGTTCGGCGCGCCGTTGCTGCTCTCGACGCTGTTGGCGCTGGTCACGCCGGTGCTGGGGACACCGCAGGTCCGGGTGCGCGGGCTGCCGCGGACCGGCGAGATCGGTGCGGCCAAGTCGGTGGTGGAGGTCGAGCCGGGCCTGGGCGCCGAGGTGCTGGCGATCCGGCTGCCGGGCGTCGGCGAGGGCATCGGGCCGGTGCACCTGGTGACCGGCACGGCGCGCGAGATCGAGGTCGTGCTGCGGCGTGACGCGTGGGGCGAGGGTGTCGACCTGAGGCCGGACCACCTGGTGGCGGGGCCGGACGCGTTGTTCGTGCACGGTCCGGTGACGGCGCCCGAGCGCGGCCGGGTGATCCTGCCGCCCGTCGAGGCGCTGCCCGCCGGGTTGCTGCCCGCGCGGGCCGTGGGGCTGGTCGGCGCGCACCGGGCGCGGCGGCCGGGTGACTCGGTGGAGCTGCGCGACATCCGGGCGTTCCAGCCGGGTGACAAGCTGCGGCGGATCGACTGGCGGGTGTCGTTGCGGGCGGCGGCCGCGGGCGCGGAGGGCACGAACCTGCACGTCCGCGAGCACCACGCGGAGGCGGACGCGGACGTGGTGCTGGCGTTGGACACGCGGCACGACGTCGGCGCGGAGCTGGGTGACTGGGCGTCTCCGGGGCGGGCCGCGGCGGGCCGCACGCCCGGCCGGTCGCTCGGCGAGTGGTCGTTGACGTCGCGCGGCACGACCGTCCGGCCCGGTGGCAGCCTCGACCTGGCCGTGCGGGCGGCGGCGTCGTTGGCGGCGGGGTACCTGCGGCAGGGTGACCGGGTGGGTCTGGTGGACCTCGGCCGGCCGCAGCTGGGTGCCCGGGCGGGCGCGGGGCGGCGGCAGCTGCTGCGGCTGCGCAACCAGCTCGTGGTGTGCGCGCGGTCGGCGGGGTGGGCGCAGCGGCCCGTGCTGCGGCCCGAGCAGGTGCCGCACGGTGCGCTGGTGGTGGTGCTGTCGCCGTTCCTGGACGCCGAGGTGGTGGAGCTGGCCGTGCACGCGGCGCGGCGGGGCAACGTCGTGCTGGCGGTGGACGTGCTGCCGTCGCCGTTGCGGGCCGATCCGGAGACGCCGTGGGGCGAGAGCGCGCTGAAGGTGATCCGGTTGGAGCACGACGTGAGGCTGGAGGCGATGCGGCAGCACGGTGTGGCCGTGCTGCCGTGGGGCGCGCCGATCGCGGGGGTCCTGCGTGCCGCCCGCACCGCCCGCCGGGTGTCCCGATGACGCGAACGTTCAACTCGGGGGTCCTGAACGCAGGACATGCGCGTTCCGAACGCAGGACACGCGCGGAGGCGGGGGAGCGGTGAGGGTCGAGCTGGGAGCCGGGTTGCCGGCGTGGGTGTTGCGGGCGGCGGTCGGGGTGGCCGCGGCCGGGGTGGCGGCGGTGCTCGCGGTCAACGGGGTCGAGTGGCCCGCGCTCGCGCTGTACGGGGCCCTGGTGGTGGCGGCGGTGGCGATCCCGGCGTCGGCCGCGGTCGCGTTGATCATCGGGTACCCGGCGGCGGCGATGGTGTTCACCGGTGACGAGCCGTCGTGGCCGGGTGTGCTCGTGCTGGTCGTCCTGCTGCACCTGTTGCACGTTTTGTCCGCTTATGCGGCGATCCTCCCGATCGGGTCACGCGTTCACCTGGATGCACTAAAGGCACCGGCGAAGAGGTTCGCCGTTGTGCAACTCTCCGTGCTCGCCTTCGCGATCGTGGTCCTCCTGGTGCCGGGCGGCCGAACGGACGAGGCGGTCGAGGTGGTCGGGCTCGTGTGCGCCGTGGGGCTGGTGGTCGGAGCGGTCCTGCTGATGCGCCGCAAAGGCTGAGGAACACCCCCTCCGGGCTCAGCGCGAGCTGAGCATCTGGATCGTTCCTCTCAGCACGTTCACCGAGCCGCGCTGGTCAGGGGCGGCGTGTCCGCAATCACCCGGCGACTG
Organism: Saccharothrix carnea; assembly: GCF_003014735.1. Classification (GTDB taxonomy): domain Bacteria; phylum Actinomycetota; class Actinomycetes; order Mycobacteriales; family Pseudonocardiaceae; genus Actinosynnema; species Actinosynnema carneum. The sequence goes on from NZ_PYAX01000007.1 coordinate 286,577, forward strand.
TGGTCACAACGGGCCCGCTCGATGCGCCGGAACGGCCCGCGCGGTGCGACCATGTGTGTATGGCTGCTGTGAAGTCGCAACCCACACGGATCGTGATTGTCGGCGGTGGGTACGTCGGCATGTACACCGCGCTGGGATTGCAGAAGAAGCTGCGTTCCGGCGAGGCGTCCGTCACGGTGATCGACCCCCAGCCGCACATGACCTACCAGCCGTTCCTCCCCGAGGCGGCGGCCGGTTCCATCGAGCCGCGCCACGTCGTCGTGCCGCTGCGCAAGGTCCTCAAGCGCTGCCACGTCGTCACCGGCCGCGCCACCCGCATCGAGCACGAGCGCAAGGCCGTCACGGTCGAGCTCGCCGACGGCCATGTCGAGGAGTACGAGTACGACGTGCTCGTCTCGGCGCTCGGCGCCATCTCGCGCACGCTGCCCATCCCGGGCCTGCCCGAGGTCGGCATCGGCATGAAGACCATCGGCGAGGCCATCTACCTGCGCAACCACGTGCTGTCGCGGCTCGACCAGGCCGCCAGCACGAACGACCCGGAGCTGCGCAAGCGCTTGCTGAGCTTCGTGGTCATCGGCGGCGGCTTCGCGGGCATCGAGACGCTGGCGGAGCTGGAGGACATGGCCCGCTACGCGCTGCGCTACTACGAGGGCCTCAAGCAGTCGGACATGCACTGGGTGCTGGTCGAGGCCACCGGCCGGATCATGCCCGAGGTGAGCGCCCGGCTCGGCGTCTACACCGTCGAGCAGCTCGAGAAGCGCGGCATCAAGTGCTACCTCGACACGCGCGTCAAGAGCATGGAGGGCGGCCACGTCGTCCTGGACGACGGCACCGAGTTCGACTCGGACACCATCATCTGGACCGCGGGCATGAAGGCCAACCCGATGCTGCGCAACACCGACCTGCCGCTCGACGAGCGCGGCCGGGTCCGCTGCACGGCGGCGATGCAGGTCGTGGGCCTGCCGGGGGTCTGGGCCGCGGGCGACTGCTCGGCCGTGCCGGACCTCTCGCGCACCGAGGAGGACCCCACGGCGACCTGCGTGCCCAACGCGCAGCACGCCATCCGCCAGTCCAAGCTGCTGGCCAAGAACATCGTGGCCTCGCTGCGCGGCAAGCAGCCCAAGGACTACGAGCACAAGTACCTGGGCTCGGTCGCCGGCCTGGGCCTGTACAAGGGCGTGGCCGACGTGTTCGGCCTGCGGTTCAAGGGCGTCGTCGCCTGGTTCATGCACCGCAGCTACCACGTCATGTTCATGCCCACGGTCAACCGCAAGTTCCGGGTGTTCGTGGACTGGACGCAGGCGCTGTTCTCGGGCCGCGAGGTCGTCGCGCTGGGCCAGATCCACGAGCCGAAGGCCGAGTTCGACCGGGCCACCAAGAGCTGATCGCGAACGGCCCCGCGCACGCTGCGCCGTTCGGGTGTGGCAGGCGTGGGGCCGTCCGGCTCAGTCCTCGATCTTGAGCCCCCATCCGGGCTAACGCGCCGCCTGTCGCCTTGACATTGCGTAACGTGAACCCGAGAATACAGCTGGTGTATCGCCTGAATGTGTGATGCATCAGTGGGGAGAGAGGTGACCGCGATGTCCCTTGAGGAGCTGGCCGCACAGCTTCGCCGCGGTGAGATCGAGGATCGTGCGCTGGCGGAGTACTCCGCGGAGTACGCCACCGCCGAAAAGCGTTTTTGCAGCAAGAAAGACGACTGAGTCATGACCGTCTCCGGGTGGGGGAACGAGACCGTTCCCCCACCCGAGGCCGCCAGACCGGCGAAACCGCCCCCGCTGTTGCTCCAAGGCCAGGACTACCTCTTCCGGTCGCAACCCAAGTGCCTGGACTTCCAGGAGCAGGTGCACCGCCTCGGCATGGTGGACGAGGGCGACGGCAGTCCCGTGCCGTGCGTGCTGGTCCTCGCCCGGGCCGCCGACATGGAGATGAACGAGCTCTCCATCGCGCTCGCCGAACGCGGCATCCGGATGGCCCGCATCGACGCCGACCGCTCCGTCGACCTGCCGCTGACCGTCTACACCGACCAGCCGCTGCTGGAACTCGACCGCTGGCTGCTGCGCCCGCTGCTGGTGTGGCGCAGGCACTTCGAGCTGACCGCCCTGCCCCTCGAACCCGGCACGCTGGCCGGCGCGTACGCCGTGGACCAGTGGGGCGCGGTCGCCGACTGGCTGTCCAGCCGGGGCGACTGGGCGCACGTCAACCCCAGCCGCAACACCTCGCACCTCAACCGGCTCACCCAGCTCGCCGACGCCTCCGCGTTCGGCCTGAAGGTGCCCCGCACCACGGTCACCACCCGACCCGGCCGCACCAGGCCCGGCGGCGGTCGGTGCATCGTCAAGACCTCCGGCCGCCACCTGCTCGAACCGCGCCCCGGCATGCAGCACGGCCTGTTCCCGCGCCCGCTGGAGACCAGCCGGTCCGGTGACGTGCCCGAGTCCGCGCCGGTGATCGTGCAGGAGTACGTGCCCTCCGACACCGAGCTGCGGGTGTTCGTGGTCGGCGAGCGGTGCCTGGCCTTCCAGGTCGACAAGCTGGACCCGGCGCAGCTGTGGGTCGACCCCGAGGCGGTCTGCGTCACGCCCGTCGACGTGCCGACCTCGCTCACCGACCGGCTGCTCGCGCTGGCCAGGCACTGGCGGCTGCAGGTGGCCGCGTTCGACCTGCTGGTCTCCGGCGGCGACCACGTGTTCCTGGAGGTCAACGTCAACTGCGACTGGCGGTGGTTCGAGCACCGGGCCCAGGACTCGCGGGTGTCCGACGCCGTGCACGAGTGGGTGGCGACGCGCTTCAAGGAGCTTCTGGGTGCGGGCAAAGGTCGCTGAGCACGCGACGCTGTTCTACTCGGACGGCGCCGTGGTGTGGGACGACTACCTCCACCACCGGCAGTTCGCCATCAGCGAGACCGCCGAGCTGCTGTGCCGCAAGTTCACCGAGTTCACCGACGTGGACGAGCTGCTCGCCCCGCTGGCCGAGGGTGACCGGGCGGCGCTGCGCAAGGTGCTGGACGAGCTGGTCGAAGCCGGTGTGCTGATCGTGGAGGGCTCGCCCGAGCACGAGCGGGAACGACGGCTGCTCGCCGCGTGGCGCGATTGGGGCCCATCGGCCCGGCACTTCCACTTCGCCAGCCGCACGCTCGCCGACGCGCCGTACCAGGGCTCGGAGGAGCACGACGCGGTGCTGGACGCCAAGCTGACCGAGGAGCCGCCGCCGGCGCCGTTCCGCAGCCTCGGGCGCACCGCCGTGCTGCTGCCGCGCCTGGACGGCACCTCGAAGTGGTCCTCGGCGGGCCTGCTGGACGTGCTGCTGGCCCGCCGCACGACCCGCGAGTTCGGTCCGGGACCCCTGCCGCTGACGAAGGTCGCCGAGCTGCTGGCCGTGCTGGGCGGTCCGTCGCCGGTGCGGTCGCGGATCGGGCGGTCCGGCACGGTGTTCAAGACCAGCCCGTCCGGCGGCGGTCGGCACCCGGTCGAGCTGTACGCCCACGTCCGGGGAGTCGAGGCGCTGGAACCCGGCTGGTACCACTACGACGGGCTCGCGCACGCGCTGGAACCCATCGGGGTGACGTGGGGACCTGCCGAGATGACCGCCGCGGCGGGTGACCAGGACTGGGTCGGGCAGGCGCCGTTGGTCCTCGCGTACACCGGCGTACTCGAACGGACTAGATGGCGTTACGACACGTCACGTGCTTACCGTGTTGTGCAAATGGACGTAGGACATCTGTCCCAAACGGCTTATCTGGTTGCTACGGCAATGGGTTTTGGTATCGGCTTCACCGCAGCATTGCGGGATGAGCTGGTCGAACAAGCACTCGGCTGTGACGCTTATCACGAAGTCGTACTCGGTCTGAGCGCCTTGGGTCCATTACCCGAATGAGCGCAATAGCGGATCTCATTGAGCCGTGCGGGGGACTTCTTGTGAACCGGCCCCACGAACGCTCGGTAACCGCTTAGGCTCCCCGCTGCCCCCGTAGCCCAACCGGTAGAGGCAGGCTCCTTAAAAGAGTCACAGTACGGGTTCGAATCCCGTCGGGGGCACGTTCGGCGCCGGATTGACTTCACCCATCTGCCGGGTGAACACAAAGCGCTGCGCCGTGCCGGTCGCGTCGAGTGGTACCGGTTCGCGCCGGTCACCACCGGGGTCACCCGATCGGACCCCCGCCACTCGTGGCGCCCGATCGGGTGACGAGTGAAGTTCAGCGGGTGCGCACCCATTCCGCGACGACCTGGTCCAGCACCGCCAACGGCAGCGGCCCGCCGCCCAGCAGCACGTCGTGGAACTCGCGGATGTCGAACCGGTCACCCAACGACTCCTCGGCCGCCGCCCGGATCCGCTGGATCTCCAACCGGCCCACCATGTAGGCCAGCGCCTGGCCGGGCGCGGCGAGGTACCGGTCGACCTCGTTCTCGATCTCGACCAGCGCCAGCGGCGTGTTCGCCAGCAGGTACCCGACCGCCCGCTCGCGGCTCCACCCGTGCGCGTGCAGCCCGGTGTCCACCACGAGCCGCCCGGCGCGCATCGAGTCCATCGCCAGCATCCCGAGCCGCGCCACGTCGTCGGAGTACAGGCCCATCTCGTCGGCCAGCCGCTCGGTGTAGAGGCCCCAGCCCTCCAGGTACGCGGTCACGTGCGCGATCCGGCGCAGCACCGGCAGCTCGGTGAGCTGCTGCGCCAGCGTGATCTGGAAGTGGTGCCCGGGCACGGCCTCGTGGAACGCGATCGCCTCGGCCTGGTAGCGGAACCGCTCCTGCACCCGGTAGGTGTTCGCGTAGTAGATGCCGGCCCGCAGCCCGTCCGGCGACGGCGGCGAATAGTAGGCGATCGGAGCGCCCGGCGCGTCCGCCGCAGGCACCGGCTCGACCTGGCAGCGCTGCTCGGGCACCCGGCCGAACCAGCGCGGCGCGGCCTGCTCCGCCCTGGTCACGGCCTCGCGCGCGGCGGTGATCAGCTCGTCCTCGCTGGTCCAGCGCAGGGCCGGGTCGGTGCGCATCCGCTCCAGCACCTCGGCCACGTCCGACGTGCCGAACACCCGCCTGCCCACCTCGGCGTACTCCCGCGCCAGGCCCGCGATCACGTCCAGGCCGGTCCGGTGCAGCTCCTCGGGCGTGCGGTCGGTCGTGGTCTGGACCCGGGCCAGCGCCGCGTACATCGCCTCACCGCCGGGCAGCCGGCTCAGGCCCACCTGGTCGGTCGGGCGGCCCCCGATGCCCGCGATCACGTCCCGGTAGGCGGCGAACGCGGGCCGCACCACGTCGGCCAGCAGGCGCTCCCGCTCGGCCTCGAACGCCTCGCCGCCCGCCGGCCGGGCCAGCGGGTCGGCGTCGGCGGCCAGGTAGCGGTCCACGTGCGCCACGGCGGCGTCCACCAGGTGCTGCACCGGCGTGCGGCCCGCCGCGGCGCCCGCGAGGTGCCGGTCGGCGATCCGGCGCAAGAAGTCGGGGATCGCGGCGAGCCGGTCCAGGTACGCCCGCTCCGACTCCGGGTCGGGCAGCACCGTCGTCGGCATGACCGACAGCAGCTCGGCCGCGGGCGCGAAGAACGAGTCGGTGATCGTGTACTCGACGCCCAGCGCGTCGATCTGGTCCACCAACGCCTCGGCCTGCTGGACGACCACCGCACGCGTCACCGGGTCGTCGTCCTCGGGCAGGGAGCGCGCCCGGTCGGCGATGTCCACCGCCCGTGCCCGCGCCGCCTGCTCGGTCTCCAGCCGGTGGTCGGCGAGCAGGTGGTCGTAGCCGGGCACGCCGTAGACGGTCGCGCCCAACGGCGCCTGCGTGAACATCAGGTCGAGCAGTTCGTCGGCCAACTCCGCCGTCGTGCCCATGCGCACCCCCTTGGTCGTGGTGAACCAAGATGGTACTTAGGCTAAGAAACGATTTACACCCGGTCCAAATAGGCGAGCACGGCGAGCACCCGCCGGTTGTCGTCCTCGGACAACGGCAGGTCCAACTTGCCGAAGATGTTCGCGATGTGTTTGCCGACGGCTTTCTCGGTGACGAACAGCCGCGCCGCGATCGCGCCGTTGGAACGGCCCTCCGCCATCAGCGACAGCACTTCCCGCTCGCGCGGCGTCAACGTGGCCAGCGGCCGGTCCCGGGCGCCGCGGGCGAGCAGTTGGGTGATGACCTCGGGATCCATCGCGGTACCGCCCGCGGCGACCCGGCGAATGGCGGCCACGAACTGCTTGACGTCCGACACCCGGTCCTTGAGCAGGTAACCGACCGCGCCACCGCGGTCGGACAGCAGTTCGCGCGCGTACAGCTGTTCCACGTACTGGGAGAGCACCAGGATCGGCAGGCCCGGTACCTGCTTGCGCGCCCCGATCGCGGCACGCAGGCCCTCGTCGGTGAACGTCGGCGGCAGGCGCACGTCGACCACCGCCACGTCCGGGCGGTGGTCGACCAGTGCCTTGAGGAGGGCGGGACCGGAGTCGACCGCCTCCACCACGTCGAAGTCGTAGGCCTCCAGCAGCCGGATCAGGCCGTCCCGGAGGAGGACGAGGTCTTCACCGAGGACAACTCGCACGGCAGCTCCATGGTCACGATGGTCGGCCCGCCGACCGGGCTCGCGATCCCGAGTGTGCCGTCGAACGCGGCCAGCCGGCGCTCGATCCCGCGCAACCCGCCCTGCTCGGTCGCCGCCGCGCCGCCGCGCCCGTCGTCGCCGATCATCAGCGACAGCAGGCCGTCCTCGTACCGGACCCGGACCCACGCGCCGGTCGCGCCGCTGTGCTTGGCCACGTTCGTCAACGTCTCGGCGACCGCGAAGTAGGCCGCCGACTCGACCGGCGCCTCCGGCCGGCCCGCCAGCTCGAGGTCCACCTCCACCGGCAGCGGGTGCGCCAGCGCCAACGCGCGCAGCGCGCCGTCCAGCCCGCGGTCGGCCAGCACCGGCGGGTGGATGCCGCGCACCAGGTCCCGCAGCTCGGCCAACGCCTGGGTGGACGACTGGCGTGCTTCGGCCAGCAGCTCCCGCGCCGCCCGCGGGTCACGGGCCAGCAGCTCCTCGGCCATGCCCAGGCTCAGCCCGAGCGCGACCAGCCTGGCCTGCGCGCCGTCGTGCAGGTCCCGTTCGATCCGGCGCAGCTCGGCGGCCTGCGCGTCGACCGTGTCGGCCCGCGAGTCGGCCAGCACCCGCACCCGGTCGGTCAGGGCGGCGGTGGCGCTGGGCGCGAGCAGCCACTTGACCACCGTGGCGTGCAGCCGGGCGGCGCGGGGCGTCGCCCACCAGGCCAGCACCAGGAAGCCGATGCCGAGCAGCGGTGCGAACACCATGTTGCCCGGCGTGTCGTAGTCGAGCAGGACGTAGTCGACGCGCCCGTGGTCGAGCCAGATCAGCGGCATCACGAACCCCAGCACGCCGTTGATCCAGAACCCGGCCGGCAGCACGCCGCAGAGGATCCCGACGATCGCGTTGACCGGCAGGAACGCCAGGTCGCGCCACGTCGCCGGGTCGGTGGCGATGGTCCGGACCCTCGTCATCGGGCCCCGGTTGGCGGGCAGCCGGTACGGCGACGGGATGTCCTCCTCCAGCACCTGCGAGGCCCACCAGCGGAAGAAGCCGGTGTAGCGGCGGGCCAGCGCCGTGAACAGCAGCAGCAGCGGTATGCCGATCGTCACCAGGATCAGCGGGTACGCGTAGAGCTGCAACGGGATCAGGACCAGGCCCGCGACGCACAGCGGCGCCCGCACCAGCCCCCATCCGGCCTGCGTCAACCGAACGCGTGCCCCGCGCACCAGGTCGTGGTCCGTCATGGCGTCGATTCTTCCGGCTGCCCACAGGCAAATCGGTGGGTTTAACCCCCCAATGCCGCTACACCTCGATGACCGTGCCGTCCGCGACGACCTCCACGCCCGCTCCGGTGATCTCGGCGTGCTCCGGTGACGCCGGGTCGAGCACCGGGTTGGTGTTGTTGAGGTGCGTGTAGATCCGCCGGGTCGACGGGTGCCGGCGCAGCTCGGGCAGGCTGTGCGCGATCGGCAGGTGCCCCATCGCGGCCTGCCCGCTCGGCCTGCCGGTGGCCGTGCCCATCTCGGTCGGTGCGTGGAACGTGCCGTCCAGCAGCACCACGTCCGCCTCCGCCACCAGCACGTCGAAGCCGGCCGGCCAGGACGCCAGGCACGGCGCGTACAGCAGCACGCCGCCGGTGGCCGGGTCGCGGAACCGGTAGGCCACCACCCAGTGACCCGCCACCGGGCAGTCCGCGGCGTACCGGGGCCGCTTGCCGCTCACCGGGAACGCCGTCACCTCCAGCCCGCCCGCGAGCACGACCGGCTGCTCCGGCTCCACCCGCCGCCACGACCACTCGCCGTACGTCGCGAGCACGGCACGTGTGGGCGCGAGCGCGTGCAGCACGGCCGCGGGCGCGTGGACCTGCAACCCGGCCGCGCCGCGCAGCACCGCCAGCCCCAGCGTGTGATCCAGTTCGGCGTCGGTGAACAGCACCCCGCGCACCGGCGTGTCCCGCGGCCCGGGACCCGGGGCGAGCCCCGGCGTGGCCGCGAGCTGCACGCCGATGTCCGGTGACGCGTTGACCAACCACCACTGCGCGCCGTCCGCGCTGACCGCGAGAGCGTCCTGCGTCCGCGCCGGCAACCGGCCCTGCCGCACCGCCACGCACAGCCCGCACGCGCAGTTCCACTGCGGCACACCACCACCGGCCGCCGTGCCGAGCACGACCGCCCTCACCGCACGACCGCGCGGTGCCCGACCTCGGTCGGCCCGCCCGCCAGGATCGCGTCCACCACACCCCGGTGCGGCGACAGCGTGCACACCGGATCGGTCGCCGCCGCGTCGCCGGTCAGCTGGAACGCCTGGCACCGGCACCCGCCGAAGTCCACTTCACGGCGCGCGCAAGAACGACAGGGCTCACGCATCCACTCATAGCCGCGGAACGCCGTGAAAGCGGGCGACGAGTACCAGATGTCGGCCAGCGGCCGGTCCCGCACGTTCTCCACCCCCAACCCCTCGATCACCCCCGCCGCCGGGCACGGCAGCACGTCGCCGTTCGGCGCCACGGTCAGCTGCCGCGCACCCCACCCGTGCATGCACGGCTTCGGGTGGGCCTCGTGGTAGTCGGCGATCACGTACACGATCTCCATCACCTGCGCCAACCTCGCCTGCGCGTCGGCCACCACCTCACCGGCTCGCGCCAACTGCTCCTCGGTCGGCAGCAGCGCGGCCCGGTTGCGCAGTGCCCACCCGTAGTACTGGGTGTTGGCCAGCTCCAACCGATCCGCGCCCATCCGCTCGGCCAGCGCGACGATCCCACCGACGTGGTCGAGGTTGAGCCGGTGCAGCACCACGTTCACGGTCAGCGGCAGCCCGGCCTCCCGCACCACCTCGGCGGCCCTCAGCTTCGCGCCGAACGCCTTCACCCCGGCGATCCGGTTCGCCCCCGCCTCGTCCGCGTCCTGCACGGACAGCTGCACGTGGTCGATCCCGGCCAGCCGCTCCGGCGTCAACCCCAGCCCGCTGGTCACCAGGTTCACGTAGCAGCCGAGCCCGGCCGCGTGGCCGACCAGCTCCGGCAAGTCCTTGCGCGCCAGTGGTTCCCCGCCGGACAGGTGCACCTGCAGCACGCCGAGCGCCCGTGCCTGGTCGAACACCGAGCACCACGTCGCGGTGTCCAGCTCGTCGCCCCGCCCGACCAGGTCGACGGGGTTGGAGCAGTACCCGCAGCGCAGCGGGCACCGGTGGGTCAGCTCGGCGAGCAGCCCGAACGGCGCGTCGGCCCCGGGCGCCTCACCCATCGACGTCCACCACCCGCCGCGCCACCAGCCGGGCGACGAGCTCGGCCACGTCGTCCGCCTCCACCCCGTCGAACCGCTCGGCCAACTTCAACGCGATCCCCTCGACGGACGTGCGCCCGTCGCACAAGGACACCACCGCCGCCGCGGTCTCGTTGAGCACCAGCACGCCTTCGGGGAACAGCACCACGTGGCTGTCCCGCGTCTCGTCGAACGCCGCCTTCACGCCACGACGCAAGCGCGGCACCGCGTCGAAGCCCGTCATGAGTAGTAGTCCACGGCGTCCAGCACCGCGCGCAGCACGTCGCACTTGAAGGCCAGCGCGGCGACCGCCGCCTCCTGCTGCTCGCGCGTGCGGCAGTTGCGCACCACGATGTCCACAGTGGACCTCCCCTCGTCGGCGATCACCTGGAGCCTGGTGGTGAAGTAGGTGAAGCCCGCCTCGGCGATCCACGGGTAGTGCCGGCGCATGTCGACCAGCCGCCGCGCCATCAGGCCGCGGGAGAACATCTCGGTCAGCCCGGACGCCACCGCCTCCACCCACGGCCGGGTGCGGGCGAACGTCACGTAGGCGTCCACCGCGAACCGCGTGCCGGGCAGCACGTGCCGCTCGTCCAGCACTTCCTCCCGGGTCAGCCCGACGGCCTCGGCCAAGCGCAGCCAGTTCTCCGCGCCACCCTCGCCGGGTCCGCTGCCGTCGTGCCAGACGATCCGCTCGCGCCACGCCCGGCGGACCTCGACGTCCGGGCAGTTGGCCAGGATCGCCGCGTCCTTGCGCGGTATCGCCCGCTGGTAGTACCAGCGGTTGGCCGCCCACAGCCGCAGCTCGTGCCTGCTCAACCGGCCCTCGTGCAGCCGGAGGTGGAACGGGTGGCGGTCCCAGTAGCGGGGCGCCAGGGCGCGCAGGCGCGCGGTGAACTCGTCCGGGGTCAACACCGACGTCGCGGCGTCGGTCAGCTCGGAAGTGGGCACGACGGGAGGGCACCTCTCGGTACGCGGGCGCCGCACCCTTCCGGGAACGCCGGAAGGGCACGGCGGGCGGGCTCAGCTGCGAGCGGCGTAAGCGGTGACTTCCATCGGGGTGTCGACGTCCCGGAAATCGGGCTTGACCCAGGGTCGCTTCTCGGGCTCGGTGGTCATGCGCTACTCCTCGGATGCGGTGGTGCTTCTCCGTGGTGCGGCGGTAACCCACCGTAGAGCTTGCGGCGGCTACCGCGCTAGTTGCGGGCGGCGGGCATGCGTCTCAACTGTTCCAGCACCACCGGATCCTGCAACTGCATCCACTGGATCACCTCTGTATAGGTGGCGCACACCGTGTCCGGCTTGACACACACCTCGCCGAGGAACCCCTCCACCGCGTTGCTGAACGCACCGCCCGCCCACTCGTTGAAGTGGTTGCCGATCACGATCGGCGCGCGGTTGCCGTTGGCCGCCGCCTGGTACACCGACCGGTACGTGTCCAGCACGATCCGCGTGTAGTCACCGGCCCGGTCCGGCTCGTCCTTCGCGCCGTTGAGCGCGTACCAGAGGTTGAAGTCCATCATCACGACCTGCTTGCCCAGGGCGGGCACGCGCACCTCCGGCATGGGGAACTCCCACAGCCCCTCGTGCACGAACGGCCACACCACGCCGAGGCTGACGTGGCTGGTGTCGTAGGCCAGGCCGTGCCCGCGCATCGCCGGGAACGCCTGTCCCCACTGCCCTTCCAGGCACGGCGTCCGGCCGCCCCGCACCGTCGCGGGGTCCAGCTGGAACCCCTGCTGCCTGGCCTTCTCCACGATCCCGAAGAACAGGTCCAGCTCGCGGTTCCACTGGTCGGTGTTCCAGGTGTCGACGTTCGGCTCGGCACCGACGCAGAAGTGCCCGTTGTAGTGGGTGCCGATCTCGTGGCCCGCCGCGAGGGCCTCGTTGAGGTAGCCGATCCGCAGCGCCACGTCCGCGCGGCTGCCGCCGAACCCGATCGACGAGTAGCCCGCCCGGTGGCCGGGACCGGTGTAGGTGGCGGCCTCCTCGTCGGGCACCAGGTACACGCCCGACAGCAGGCCGGTGACGTGCGCGTTGGCCTGCCTGGCGATCGGCATGATCCGGTCCCAGTGCGGCTTGGACGCGGCGCCGTCGAACGAGAACAGCACGAACTGCGGCGGCTTCTCGCCCGGCTGCATGCGCCGCATCCACGACGGTGGCGAGGCCGCGGGCGGCACGGTCGGCGGCGCGGCGGCGCTGGTGGTGCCGCTCGTGCGCGGAGCCATCGGCAGCGGCGCGGCCAGGTCGCCCGCGTCGTGCGCCGGTGGGGGTTCGCGGGCGCCCAGCACCGCCAACACCACGAGGGTGAGTGCCAGCGCGACGCCCGTGCTCAGCCAGCCCCATCGCTTCACACCCCCAAGACGACGGGAAGTAGCCGGAGGTTGCCTCAACGTGACGTGATTACCACTCGTGACTACCCCGTCACGGCACCGGCGTGGCCGTGACGACCTGGTTCTCCTCGTACCCGGTGTCACCGCCGACCCACCGCCCGCCGCACGTCACCAGCACCAGCCGGTGCCCGCCACGCGGCCCGAACAGCTCCACCGCCCGCGACGGCAGGTCGTCCTTGCGCACCGTCTCGACCTTGCTCACCCGGAACCGGAACGTGCGGCCCGCGGTGTCGACCACGGTCACGTCCTGCCCGACCGACGCGCGCCACAGCACGTCGAACGGCCCGGTCAGGCCCTTCCAGTTCACGTGCCCGGCCAGCACCGTCGCACCCTCGGCCGCGCCGAGGTCCACGCCCCACCACGTCGCCTCGCCGAGCGCCTCCGGGATCGGCAGCACGCCGTCCGCGGTGACCTCCTCGCGCACCAGCGTCGCCAGCCCGCCACCGGGCAGCCGCACCGTCCCGGGCTGCTGCCTGGGCGGTTCGGCGGCCGGCGGGGGAGCGGCGGTGGTCGTCGTCACGGCCGGCGGTGCCGAGGGCGGGTTGGCGCCGACCGGCATGCCGGCCAGGTCCACTCCCCGGCCGGAGCGCGCGCTGTCGCCCAACGGGTGCGGCACCACGGCGTCACCGGGGATCGGCCGGCCCGCCAGCACGACGTCCGGCGCCTGGGTGGAGACGAGCGCGGCGGAGGCGAGCAGGGCCGCCACCGCCGCGCCGGTCAGCAGAGCCTTCACGACCGCGAGGTCGCCCGTCGCCGCACCAGCAGGCCGACCAGCGTCGCGCCGATCAGCACCACACCGCCGAACCCGACCAGCGCGCCGGTCGACACCTCGGTGGTGTACGCGGCCTTCGCGACCACCCCGGCACCCTCGGAGCCGGCCGGGATGGTGATCGGGACGACCGGTTTGTCCGGCTTGTTGGTCAGCGCGAGCACCAGCGTCTGCCCCGGTTCGACGGTCCCGCACACCTTCGGCGGCGCGTTGGGGTCGAAGAACTCCTCGTAGCCCTTGGCCGGGGCGACCTCGATCAGGCAGACCTCCTGCGGCGTGCGCAGGTCCGGCACGGTCGCGGTGCCGTCGGTGGCGGTCTGCAGGACGAGCGCCTCGCCCTCCGGGCCGGTCAGCGCGGTGTCGTCCTGCCGCTTCGCGGGCGACTGGCCGTCCGGCGCGGTCACCTTCAGCGCCACGCCCGCGATCGCCTTGCCGGTCTCGGCGTCGGTCTTGCCGACCTTCACCACGCCCGGCGGGGTCTTCGCGGTCGTCGACGCGTTCGCGGTCAGCTTCTTCTCGCCGCCCGTGGTGACGATCCGCTGCATGTTGTCGTTCGCCGGGACGTGCACCTTCGGCCGGTCGGCCGGGCTGTCCAGCTTCACCGTGAACGACGGGTTCGGCCCGGTCGGCACCACCTTCACCGCCAGCGCCTTGCCGTCCGTGGACGTGGTCAGCTCACCGGCGGCCGTCCCGTCCTCCAGGGTCGCGTCGGTCAGCTCCACCGTGACCGGCGCGCCGGCGACCTGGCCGCCATCGGTCTTGGTGATGTCCACCACCCACGTGTCCGGCGTGCCGATGACCTGCTCCTTGTCCGGAGCGCTCACCTTGGCCGTCCACGGGCCGCGGTTGGCCGCCGCCTCGGCCTGCAGCCTGCCCACCGCCTGCTGGGCCTGGCCGAAGCGCCCGAGCTGCTGGAAGTGGAAGTCCGCGTTGTAGGCGATGTGCCGGAAGTCGCTGTTCGGGTCGAGCGAGATGCCCCTCGCCGGGTCCTCGAACGCGGTCCACGTGTGCAGCAGGTGGGCCAGCGCCGCGGCCTCGTCGGCCGATTGGGTGTTCGCGTACCTCAGCAGGAGGTAGGAGATGCTGCCCGCGACGTCGTCGGCGAGCCGCGCGCCGCCCTTGGAGAGCAGCTCGTCGCCTTCCTTGTACTCCACCGAGCTGTCCGGGGCGAGCAGCGAGTACTGCACGCACCACACCTGCTGGCCGCGCCAGAGGTACGAACCGAGCCAGTCACCGCCCGCCGGCTTGTTGAGGTAACCCTGCGGGTCGGTCTCGTAGCCGATGCCCTCCTGCGCTTGCGCCCCGGCTGTGACGGGCGCCGCGAGCAGGACCAGACCGGCCGCGAGCACCGCGCCGGCGAGTCGTCTCCACACCATGATGTCCTGAACCCCTCGGGCGAGCCGGTGGGCTTCGCCGGTCGGTGAGAGCTGCCGGCACTGAGCCTTACGGGTCCGAGATCACGTCGACAAGCCACCAGCGGGGTGGAACGCCGACTACGCTCCGCAGCGCGGGGTGTGGATCCGAGATCGACAGCCCGAGTAAAGTCGCTTTTACCCGACGGGAACCGATCGACTCGTGTGGTCGTTGAACCCCGTGACGGCGTCAGCACGCCACAGGAGGACGAGGTGCGTACCACCAGCAACCCCGCGTTCCGCAACCTGCCGACCGGCGGCGGTAGCGGTAACTACGCAGGCTTCGGCCAGCCCTACGAGGCGCAGCAGTACGGCGGCTACCAGCAGGCGCCGCCGACCACCGGCGAGCGCCCCATCACGATCGACGACGTGGTCACCAAGACCGCGACGACCCTCGGTGTGGCCATCCTCACCGGGTTCGTCTCGGCGTGGATGGTGCTCTCCGGCGCGGTCCAGCCCTTCGCGCTCGCGGTCCCCGGCATGATCGTCGGCCTGGTCCTGGCCCTGATCATCATCTTCCGGAACAAGCCCAGCGGCCCGATGGTGCTCGCCTACTCGGCGGCGGAGGGCGTGTTCCTCGGCGCCATCACCGGCGTGTTCGAGATGATGTTCTCCGGTATCGCCTGGCAGGCGATCCTGGGCACGTTCGGCGTGTTCGCCGCGATGCTCGTGGTCTACAAGACGGGCGCGATCCGGGTCACCCCGCGCCTGACCAAGTGGATCATCGGCGCGACCGTCGGCGTGGTCGTGCTCATGCTCGGCAACCTGGTCATGGGCCTGTTCGGCGTGAACATGGGCCTGCGTGACGGCGGCACCCTGGCGATCATCTTCAGCCTGGTGGTCATCGGCATCGCGGCGTTCAGCTTCCTGCTGGACTTCGAGGCGGCCAACGAGATGATCCGCGCCGCCATGCCGGCCAAGTACGCCTGGCTCGCCGCGTTCGGCCTGATGACCACGCTCGTCTGGCTGTACCTGGAGATCCTGCGCCTGCTGTCGTACTTCCAGAACGACTAGCACCACCCGCACGCACCCGAAGGGCGTCCCGGCTCCGCCAGGGCGCCCTTCGGCGTTTCCTACCTTCCGAACACGAGAGTCGTACGTTCAGAACGCGTGTGTCCAACGTTCAGAACGCGAGAGTCGTACGTTCAGAACGCGTGTGTCCAACGTTCAGGACCCCTGAATTCAACGCTCAGGACGCGCGGGCCGGAGGGGGTCAGTCGCGCCAGCCGCCGTCGCCCTCCAACGTCGAACCGACTCTGACCAGGCACGGCACGCACAACGTGCCACTCGGCGACCGGACCAGCAGGTCCGGCGGCACCGAGTGGGCGCAGGCGGCCTCGAAGTACGCCTCCGAGGCCTGCGCCACCGAAAAGGCGTGGCACAGCCGGTCGTAACCGCTGTGCCACCACACGTACGGCATCGTCACCCCGACCTCCCTTACTCAAGGGTAGGACGTCGGGTAACAGTAATCGTGACGCGGTTCAGCTCAGCCGTTCGACGACCATCGCCATGCCCTGGCCGCCGCCGACGCACATCGTCTCCAAGCCGAACTGCTTGTCGTGGAACTGGAGCGAGTTGATCAGCGTCGTGGTGATCCGCGCGCCCGTCATCCCGAACGGGTGACCCACGGCGATGGCACCGCCGTTGACGTTGAGCCGGTCCAGGTCGATACCCAGGTCCCGGTAGGACGGGATGACCTGCGCCGCGAACGCCTCGTTGATCTCGACCAGGTCGATGTCCGAGATCGACATCCCGGCCAGCGCCAGCGCCCGCTTCGACGCCTCCACCGGCCCGAGACCCATGATCTCCGGCGACAGCCCGGACACGCCGGTCGACACGATCCGCGCCAACGGCGTGATGCCCAGCTCCTTCGCCTTCACGTCGCTCATGACCACCACCGCCGCGGCGCCGTCGTTCAACGGGCAGCAGTTGCCCGCCGTGACCCGGCCGTCCGGCCGGAACACCGGCTTGAGCCCCGACACGCCCTCGATCGTCACGCCGGGTCGCGGGCCGTCGTCGGCCGACACGACCGTGCCGTCCGGCAGCGTCACCGGCGTGATCTCCCGCGCCCAGAACCCGTTGGCGATGGCCTTCTCGGCGAGGTTCTGCGACCGCACGCCGAACTCGTCCATCTCCTGCCGCGTCACGCCCTTGGCCAGCGCCAGGTTCTCCGCGGTCTGGCCCATGGCGATGTAGATGTCGGGCAGCTGCCCGTTCGCGCGCGGGTCCACCCACTCCGACGCGCCGGACCCGGCCACCGCCGCCGTGCGGGCCTCGGCGTCGGCGAACACCGGGTTGTGCGTGCCGGGCCACGAGTCGGACGACCCGCGCGCGAAGCTCGACACGGTCTCCACACCGGCGCTGATGAACACGTCACCCTCGCCGGCCTTGATCGCGTGCAGCGCCATCCGGGTCGTCTGCACGCTCGACGCGCAGTAACGGGTCACCGTCGTGCCCGGGAGGTTGTCGTACCCGGCCAGCACGGACACCACGCGGCCCAGGTTGAAGCCCTGCTCGCCGCCGGGCAGGCCGCAGCCGAGCATGAGGTCGTCGATGTCGTTCGGGTCGAGCTGCGGCACCTTCGCCAGCGCGGCCTTGAGGACCTGCACGGTGAGGTCGTCGGCGCGGATGTCCTTGAGCGAGCCCTTGCCCGCGCGCCCGATGGGCGACCGGGCGGCGGAGACGATCACGGCCTCAGGCATTACGGAACTCCTTTGTTTCGCCGCAACGTGTGACGTGCAGCCTAGTTAACGCCCGTTCAGCGCGGCCAGCACTCGTGACGAACGACGCCGCACCGCGACCCCCCGTCGTCCACCAGGCCGACCGCCGCGTCACCGATATACGCTCAGCGCGTCATCTCAAGAACTGGAAGGTCCGTCGTGGAGTACGTCGAGAGCGTCGTAGACCTGGTCGGCAACACGCCGCTGGTGAAGCTGAACGCGGTGGCCGAAGGCCGCCGGCCGCTCATCCTGGCCAAGGTCGAGTACCTCAACCCCGGCGGCAGCGTGAAGGACCGCATCGCGCTGCGCATGGTCGAGGCGGCCGAGCGCAGCGGCGAGCTCGAACCCGGCGGCACGATCGTCGAGCCCACCTCGGGCAACACCGGCGTCGGCCTGGCGCTCGTGGCCCAGCAGAAGGGCTACAAGTGCGTCTTCGTCTGCCCGGACAAGGTCAGCGTGGACAAGCGCAACGTGCTCAAGGCCTACGGCGCCGAGGTCGTGGTGTGCCCGACCGCGGTCGCGCCGGAGCACCCCGACTCCTACTACAACGTCTCCGACCGCCTGGTCGCCGAGATCCCCGGCGCCTGGAAGCCCAACCAGTACGCCAACCCGGAGAACCCGGCCAGCCACTACCACGGCACTGGTCCCGAGGTGTGGCGGCAGACCGAGGGCAGGATCACGCACTTCGTCGCGGGCGTCGGCACCGGCGGCACGATCTCCGGCACCGGCCGTTACCTCAAGGAGGTGTCCGAGGGCCGCGTGAAGATCATCGGCGCGGACCCGGAGGGCTCGGTCTACTCCGGCGGCACCGGTCGGCCGTACCTGGTCGAGGGCGTCGGCGAGGACTTCTGGCCGGACGCCTACGACCGCGACGTGTGCGACGAGATCGTCGCGGTGAGCGACTCGGACTCGTTCGAGATCACCCGCCGGCTGGCCCGCGAGGAAGGGCTGCTCGTCGGCGGCTCGTGCGGCATGGCCGTCGCGGCGGCGCTGCGGGTGGCCGACAGCGCGGGCCCGGACGACGTGATCGTGGTGCTGCTGCCGGACGGCGGGCGCGGCTACCTGTCGAGCGTGTTCAACGACAAGTGGATGGCGCAGTACGGCTTCCTGTCGCCCGACACGTCCGGCGCGACCGTCGGTGACGTGTTGCGGCGCAAGGACGGCACGATGCCGGACCTCGTGCACGGCCATCCCAACGAGACGGTCGCCGAGGCGGTCGCGATCATGCGCGAGTACGGCGTCTCCCAGATGCCGGTCGTCAACGCCGAACCGCCCGTGATGGCCGCCGAGGTCGCCGGCGCGGTCAACGAGCGCGACCTGCTCGACGCGCTGTTCACCGGCAAGGCGCAGCTGACCGACCGGCTGGACCGGCACATGTCGTTGAAGCTGCCCACGATCGGCGCGGGCGAGTCGATCAGCTCCGCCATGGCGGCACTGTCCTCAGCGGACGGTGCGCTGGTGCTGGAGGACGGCAAGCCCGCCGGGGTCGTCACCCGGCAGGACGTCCTGGGTTTCCTCGCCGGTCGCTAGATCGGCCGCTCCCGGACGGTCAACGTGTCCCGATCCCCGCGCGGATCGGGACAGGTTGGCCGGTTGTGCGTGGTCGGGGCGGTGGCATCCGCTAGCGTTGGCCACCGACTCGTACACCTACGGCCCGTGCCAAGGGGGTTGGAAACTCCGATGAACGCTCCGCAGCCGCCAGGGAACCAGCAGTTCGGCGGTCAAAACCAGCAGGAGCAGGGGCAGGGTGCCCAGCCCCCGAACGCCGACGCGACGCAGGTCGTGCCGGGCGGCGGCCAGCCCCCTGCTTTCCCGCCGCCGGAGGCGACCCAGGTCGTGCCCTCCGGCCAGCAGCAGCCGCAGTCGAACCCGGACGCGACCCAGGTCGTGCCGCCGGGTGCGCCGCAGCAGCCCGCGTCCAACCCGTACGGTCAGCCGGCGCAGCAGCCGGGTTCGGGCGCCTTCCCGGCCCAGCAGCCACCCGCCTACGGCCAGCAGCAGCCCGCCCAGTACGGCCAGCAGCCGTACGGGCAGCCGCAGCAGCCGCAGTCCAACCCGTACGGCCAGCCGCAGTCGAACCCGTACGGCCAGCCCCAGCAGCCGCAGTCCAACCCGTACGGCCAGCCCCAGGCGAACCCGTACGGCCAGCCGCAGCAGCAGGCGTGGGGCGCGCAGCAGCCCGCCGCGTACCCCGCCCAGGCCGCTTACGGTGCGCCTTCGGGTGGTTACGCGGAGTGGGGCAGCCGCGCGGTCGGTGCCCTGATCGACTACGCCGCGCCCGGTCTGGTCGTCGGCATCCTGGCCGGTATCGGTGCGGCCACCGGTGACCCGACGCTCGCGCTGATCCTCAGCCTCGTCGGCTACGTCGGCCTGCTCGGCTTCCTGATCTACAACTCCTGGTACCTGGCGGGCACCACCGGCCAGTCGATGGGCAAGAAGATCGCCAAGATCAAGCTCATCAAGGAGGAGACGGGGCAGCCGATCGGTTTCGGCAACGCCTTCGTGCGCCACCTGTGCCACTTCGTCGACTCGCTGCCCTGCTACGCGGGCTGGTTCGCGCCCCTGTGGGAGGCCAAGAAGCAGACGTGGGCGGACAAGATCCTGGGCACCATCGTGGTCAACGCGCCCGAGGGCTCGGCGCCCGGCGGCTACCCCGGTGCGGGCGGTTACGGCCAGCCCAACCCGTACGGCTCGGCGCCCGCGTCGAACCCGTACGGCCAGCCGCAGCAGCAGAACCCCTACGGCCAGCAGCCGCCGCAGCAGCAGTGGTGAGCTAGGTCACCGGTTCACCCAACCGCCCGTCGCCCATGCGGTCGACGGGCGGTTGCTTTTTCGGTCGCCGTACCCTAGAGGGATGACGGACACCGGCCACTACGGTTTCGCGACCAGGGCTATCCACGCCGGGCAGGACCCCGACCCGACGACGGGCTCGGTCATCGTGCCGATCCACGCCACCTCCACCTACGCGCAGGACGGCGTGGGCGGGCTGCGCGGCGGGTTCGAGTACTCCCGCACCGGCAACCCCACCCGTGCCGCGCTGGAGGAGTGCCTGGCGGCGCTCGAAGGCGGGCGGCACGCCCGCGCGTTCGCGTCGGGCATGGGCGCGACCGACACGGCCCTGCGCGCGATGTGCCGTCCCGGGGACCACGTCGTCATCCCGAACGACGCGTACGGCGGCACGTTCCGGCTGATCGACAAGGTGCTGTCGCACTGGGGCGTCGAGCACACCCCGGCGCCGCTGTCCGACGTCGACGCGGTGCGCGCGGCGATCCGGCCGAACACCAAGGTGGTCTGGATCGAGACGCCGACCAACCCGCTGCTCAACATCGCCGACATCGCGCTGCTCGCGCAGGTCGCGCACTCGGCGGGCGCGCGGCTGGTGGTGGACAACACGTTCGCCTCGCCGTACCTGCAGAACCCGCTGGAGCTGGGTGCGGACGTGGTGCTGCACTCGACCACCAAGTACGTGGGCGGGCACTCGGACGTCGTCGGCGGTGCGCTGATCACGTCGGACGACGAGCTCGACGCGCAGTTCGGGTTCCTGCAGAACGGTGCCGGTGCCGTGCCGGGGCCGTTCGACGCGTGGTTGACGTTGCGCGGGATCAAGACGCTCGAAGTGCGCATGGAGAAGCACTCGGACAACGCCGAGAAGGTCGTCGAGGCGCTGCTGCGGCACCCGAAGGTGACCCACGTGTACTACCCGGGCCTGCCCGGGCACCCCGGTCACGAGGTCGCGGCGAAGCAGATGCGCCGGTTCGGCGGGATGATCTCGTTCACCGTCGCCGGCGGCGAGCAGGCCGCTCTGGACGTGTGCGCCCGCACCAAGCTGTTCACCCTGGCCGAGTCGCTGGGCGGCGTGGAGTCGCTGATCGAGCACCCGGGCCGGATGACCCACGCCAGCACCGCCGGCTCGCTGCTGGAGGTCCCGGCCGACCTGGTCCGCCTGTCCGTGGGCATCGAATCCGCCGACGACCTGATCACCGACCTCACCACCGCCCTCGCCTAACCCGCGAGAGTCCAACCTTCACGCCGCGCGTGTCCTACGTTCAGGACACCTGAATTCAACGCTCGGAACACCCGAACCCCGCGCTCAGCCACCCGGGCGCGGGGTTCGTGGCGTTCTGAGTGTTCAACTCGGGTGTTCCGAACGTAGGACACGCGCGGCGTGAAGGTTGGACTCTCGCGTTCTGAGCGTTGGACTCACGGCGCGTGAGCGTTGGACTCTCGCGGGTCAGCGGGGGCCGAAGCGGGCGGCGGAGCGTTCCTTGGCCTTGGCGGCCTCCACCTCGCGGTCACGGGGTGGGGCGTTCGTGACCAGGGATTCCAGCAGCACGCGGGTCGCCTCGGCGACCGCCTCCACGGCGGCGTCGAACGCCTCCTGGTTCGCCGCCGACGGACGCGCCGACCCGCTCACCTTGCGCACGTACTGAACAGCCGCCGCATGGACCTCGTCCTCGGTGGCGGGCGGTTCGAAGTTGTGGAGCACCCTGATGTTGCGACACATGGCTCCACTATCGCCCACAACGGCGACGACGTCAGGGCTTGAAGTCGTACCGGGCGTTCTCCACCCGGGGCACGGCGGGCAGGTCGTGCCCGTCCACGCACCCGCCGACGAACTCCACCACGCCGTCGCGCTCCACGAACCGCCCCGTGTCCGCGCACCCCGCGTGGGCGACGGTGAAGAAGGCCGCGCCGGTCAACGCCACGGCCGTGACCACCGCTCCGACGAGCGGGAGCACCGCGGTGACCCGTGCCGCGAGTGCCATGCCACCCTCCAGGTGAATGCTGTGTGAGCCAGCCCCGAACCGAGAGTACCGGTCCCGGCGCGTGCGGTACGGCCATCGTCAGTGTTCCGACAGGATCCGGCCGAACGGGCGGCACCGGAGACGCGAAAGGCCGGCCCGGGTGGTGCCCGGACCGGCCTGGACCGCCGCGAGGGACCTAGAGGTTGCCCCGACGCTCCTGCTCACGCTCGATCGCCTCGAACAGGGCCTTGAAGTTGCCCTTGCCGAAGCCGAGCGACCCGTGCCGCTCGATCAGCTCGTAGAACACGGTCGGTCGGTCGCCGATCGGCTTGGTGAAGATCTGCAGGAGGTACCCGTCCTCGTCCCGGTCGACCAGGATGCGGTGCTCCTTGAGCACCTCGATCGGCACGCGCACCTCGCCGATGCGCGCCCGCAGCTCCGGGTCGTCGTAGTACGAGTCGGGCGTCTCCAGGAACTCCACGCCCGCCGCCCGCATCGCGGTCAACGTGGCCACGATGTCGTTGGTCGCCAGCGCGATGTGCTGCACGCCGGCACCGGAGTAGAACTCCAGGTACTCGTCGATCTGCGACTTCCGCTTCGCCACCGCCGGCTCGTTCAACGGGAACTTCACCCGGTGGTTGCCGTTGGAGACGACCTTGCTCATCAGCGCCGAGTAGTCGGTGGCGATGTCGTCGCCGATGAACTCCGCCATGTTCACGAAGCCCATCACCCGGTTGTAGAACTCGACCCAGTGGTCCATCCTGCCGAGCTCGACGTTGCCCACGCAGTGGTCGACCGCCTGGAACAACCGCTTCGGCGCGCCGGCGGGCCGCACGACCGTGCTCTCCCGCGCCTCGTACCCCGGCAGGTACGGCCCGCGGTAGCGCGACCGGTCGACCAGGGTGTGGCGGGTCTCGCCGTAGGTGGCGATGGCGGCGAGCCGCACGGTGCCGTGCTCGTCGGTGAGGTCGTGGGGCTCTTCGAGCACGGTCGCGCCCTGGGCACGCGCGTGCTCGACGCACCTGTCGACGTCGGCGACCTCCAGCGCGAGGTCCACCACGCCGTCACCGTGCTGGCGGTGGTGGTCGAGCAGCGGGCTGTCCGGCCGCACGCCGCCGTTGATCACGAACCGCGCAGAGCCGGACTTGAGCACGAAGGACTTGTGGTCCCGCTGCCCGGTCTCCGGCCCGGAGTACGCGACGAGCTGCATCCCGAAGGCGACCTGGTAGAACCACGCGGTCTGGGTCGCGTTGCCGACCACGAAGACCACGGCGTCCATCGAGCGGACGGGGAACGGGTCGCGCGTCCCGTCGTAGTCGACCAGACCCACGAGTTGGCGGAGCTGGTCGTAGCTCACGTCGTCAAGCTGCTGCGTCATACCTCACAGCATGTGGAATGCTGGTCAGGGTGCGCAACAGTCCTGGATTGAGCTGGTCAGCTTGTACAGTGGTTCATGCCTTCCGACCCGCAAATTGAACACTCTGACCAGGCCGTCGACGCGCTGGACGCACGGCTGTTGCTGCTGCTCACCGACGAGCCCAGGCTGGGCGTGCTGGAGTGCTCACGGCGCCTCGGCGTGGCCCGCGGCACGGTGCAGGCCAGGCTGGACCGGCTGGTGGCGCGCGGCGTGCTGACCGGCTTCCCGCCCGCGCTCGACCTGGCCGCGATGGGCTACGGGCTGACCGCGTTCGCCGTGCTGGAGATCGCCCAGGGGCGGCGGCACGAGGTGTCGCAGGGCCTGGCCGCGATCAACGAGGTGTGCGAGGTGCACGCGACGACCGGGCCGGGTGACCTGTTCGCGCGGGTCGTGGCCCGGTCCAACGCCGACCTGCAACGCGTGATCGACTCGATCGTGGACGTGCCGGGCGTGCAGCGGCTGTCGACCTCGATCGCGCTCTCGACCCCGGTCCCGCCCCGCGTGCGCCCCCTGCTGGAACGCGTCACGTGAGCGCCTTGGAGAAACACGTGCCGCGACAGCAGAAGGGCGGCCACCCCGCGTGGTGGCCGCCCTCCCGGTGTCTTGGGGGTCAGCCGGCGTACGGCACGGCCTTGATCAGCGTGACTTTCATCGTGCTGCCGTTGGGCAGTTCGTACTCACGCGCCTCGCCCTCCTTCGCGCCGAGCAACGCCTTGCCCAGCGGCGACGAGGGCGAGTAGACCTCGAGGGCACCGTGCGCACCCTCCTCACGGGTGGCGAGCAGGAACTCCTCGGTCTCGTCGTCCCCGTCGTAACGCACAGTGAGCACCATGCCGGGCGCCGCGACGCCCGTCACCGTGGGCGCCTCGCCGACCTTGGCGACCCTCAGCAGCTCCTGCAGCTGGCGGATGCGGGCTTCCTGCTTGCCCTGCTCCTCGCGGGCCGCGTGGTACCCGCCGTTCTCGCGGAGGTCACCCTCTTCGCGACGCGCGTTGATCTCCGCAGCAATGACCGGGCGATTCTCGATCATCTCGTCCAGCTCCCCCTTGAGCCGGTCGTAGGCCTCCTGGGTCAGCCAGGTCACCTCAGTGTCGCTCACGGTCACCAACTCCTCGTCTTGCTCCCGCCCACGGCGTGGGCTGGCAGTTCCCGGGCGCACCAGCCCGGAACGGAAAAACACGGCCCGCGTCGGGGCCGTGCTGAAAGGCCAGAGTAACACGCACAGAACGTTCGGCGACGGCGTTTTGTTCCCGGATCGGCCACTAAACCCGCAGATCACCCGCTTGGCCGCTACCTCGTGGACAGGTACGCCGGAACCTGGTAGGAGCACCCGAAGACCTCACCGGTGACCGGGGGTTTGGACGTCTTCAGCACGGTCGTGGCGCGGACGGTGTCGGCTCCCGGGTCGACCATGACCTCCCGCCGGCCTGTCTCGTCGCCGTCCTGGGAACGCGCCCGCACGATGCACACGACGGGCTTCTCGGGTGTCTGCCTGACCACTTCGAACGTGATTTCGACCGTGCTGTCGTCCAGCACCTCGAACGCGGTCTGCTTCGCCTCGACGGGCATGGTGCCGAGGTTGCGGTAGCCGACCCACGCGACGACCGCACCCACCAGCACCGCGATCACGGGCAGTGACCAGCGCGCCCACCTGGGCAGGGGCCTGCGGGGAGTGCCGTAACGCCCCTCGGGCAGTGCCACTGTCCAACGCCTCCCTGCCCGTGGGGAACAATGTCCCTCGACCACCGCGTTGAGTGTCTCAGGGACTGGACCGGACCGGTTCGGCAGGGGCGAGAGGGAGCATCCACCGTCATGGTTGACAAGCTGCGCCTGATGGCGGTGCACGCGCACCCCGACGACGAGTCGAGCAAGGGCGCCGCCACGATGGCCCGCTACGTGGCCGAGGGCCACGAGGTCATGGTCGTGACCTGCACGGGCGGTGAGGCGGGCAGCATCCTCAACCCGGCCATGGACCGCCCCGACGTGCTGGAGAACATCGCCGAGATCCGTCGGCAGGAGATGGCGCGCGCCGCCGGGATCCTGGGCGTCCAGCACCGCTGGCTCGGTTTCGTGGACTCGGGCCTGCCCGAGGGAGACCCGCTGCCGCCGCTGCCCGAGGGCTGCTTCGCGCTCGTGCCGCTGGAAGTGTCCACGCCGCCGCTGGTCCAGGTGATCCGCGAGTTCCGGCCGCACGTGATCGTCACCTACGACGAGAACGGCGGCTACCCGCACCCCGACCACATCCGCTGCCACGAGGTGTCGGTGGCCGCGTTCGACGCGGCGGGCGACCCGGAGCGCTACCCCGAGCTGGGCGAGCCGTGGCAGCCGCTGAAGCTGTACTACTCGCACGGCTTCTCGCGCGCCAAGCTGCTGGCGTTCCACGAGGCCATGATCGCGGAGGGCCTGGAGTCGCCGTACGCCGAGTGGCTGGCGGGCTGGCCCACCGACCGCCCGGACGTCATCGAGCGGGTCACCACCCGCGTCGAGTGCGCCGACTACTTCCCGGTGCGCGACGAGGCCCTCAAGGCCCACGCCACCCAGATCGACCCCGAGAGCCGCTGGTTCGCCGTGCCGAGTGAGATGCAGCGCAAGGTGTGGCCGACCGAGGAGTACGAACTGGCACGGTCGCTGGTCGACAGCACCGTGCCCGAGGACGACCTGTTCGCGGGCGTCCAGGAGAGGGTGACCGCGTGACCTCGTTCGACCCGATCCCGTGGGAGCAGACCACGGCGATCGTCCTGGCCCAGCAGCCGCCGTCCACCGACAAGGACCCGGGCGGCCAGCAGGAGGACTTCGGCAAGTCCTCCCCGTTGGGCCTGCTGATCCTGGTGCTGTTCTTCATCGCCGTGTTCTTCCTGGTCAAGTCGATGAACAAGCACCTGAAGAAGCTGCCCGCCTCGTTCGACCAGCCCGAGGCCGAGGCCAAGCCTGAGGCGAAGGCCGGGAACGGCAACGGCGGCGCGAAGAAGGACGACTAGCTAGCCGAAGCCGAGCTTGAGCACCCCGGACCGGCACCACACGACGAGCGTGCCGTCCGGGTGCCAGATCAGGTCGGTCACCGGCGTGTCCAGCTCGATCGCCGCCACGACGCGCGCCCGGCCACCGGGTGGGCAGGACCACACCCCCAGCCCTCCGCTGTCGTCGCCGAGCGCCACGAACGCCCGATCGCCGCGCAACGTCGTCGCCGCCTTGGTGTCCGCGCGGGCGACTCCCGCCCAGGGCGGCGCCCACAGCGTCAAGTCGTGCGCGGTCCACGTGTACAGCGCGATCCGGGATGTGACGGGGATCCAGGCGGGGTCGAGGGCGGCGAAGTCGACGAACTCCGCCAACGGGACGAGTTCGCGTGGCTCGCCGCGGTCGGGCAGCGCGAACAGCCGAAGCGCGGGCCCGTCGCTGCGACGCGGGCGCGGTCGTGGGCGGTGTCGCCGCGCGAACCGCCGCCACGCCGTCGCGCTCAGCGGTGGCAGCCCGGGCTCCGCCAGCACGGTGTCCCGGCCATCCAGCCAGGGGGTCAGCGCCGCCGCGACCCGTCCGTCGTCGGTCGTGAAGAGCACCACCGAGGGGAGTCTCGCCATCACCGGCAGCGGAGGTCGGCGCGCGTCCGGCTCGGGCGGGTCGTACTCCACCTCCCACAGGTGGACGCGGGCGTCGGCATCCACCGCGAGGACCACCGGCCGTCCCTCCGGTCCGAGCCCGGTCGCGATCTTGCCGACGCCGATCTCGTCGTTGCGCCAGGCCGGGCCGCCACGGCTCAGCCCGTCGCCCAGCGACCACACCGAGATGACGCCGAACTCGCCCCGGATCGCCACGATCACCCGTCCGTCCGCCAACCGCGCCTCGGCGAACTCGGCGGCGAACAGCCCCGGGACCACCGATTCGCGGGTCGGGCCGCGGTCGCCGACGCCGTAGCAGGTGAGGTCCGATCCCTCCGGGCACAGGAGCAGCAGGCGTCCATCGGGCCGGGTGACGAACCGCAGCGGGTACGGTTCCCACGCGAGTTCGAGCGGCTCTCCGACCGGTGTCAGGCGGTCGTCCGCCACCCGGTACAGCCGCAGCGCGTTGTCGCCGCGCAGCGCCACGAGCACCACGCCGTCCTGGACACCCATCGCGACGAGCCCGGCCAACGCGTTGCGGACGACGACCCGGTCCAGGACGACGGGGTCGTCCGCGGTCCAGTCGACCAGGAGCACCGCCTCCCGCTCGGCGACGACCGCGAGCAGCCTGTCACCGGAGCGCACCCCGGCCAGGTCCCTCGCGTGCACGTCCTCCAGCGCGCCGGACATCCGCAGGCCACCGGTGAACGACCACTTGCACACCTGGCCCCCGAAGGAGGCCGTCAGCCCGACCTCCGTCCCGTCTTCGAGCACCACGTGAACGGGTGCGCCGCGCGACCTGCCGAGGTACACGGACATGTCCGACACCGGGACCAGTCGGTGATCGCGGAACCGGTAGAGCACGGCCCGCTCGGGGTAGAGGGCGAACGCGGCCGGCTCACCGGAAGCGTCCAGCCACAGCACGACGTCATCGGCGCCGGGCAGTCGGGCGAGCACCTGCTGCGAGCCCTGGTCCTCCCACGCGAGCACTTCGGCCCGCCACGGCAGCTCGAACCGCTCCGCGAGCCGGTCGGCGAAGCGCGAGTACCCCAGCTGCCGGGCCGTCAACGCGAGGCGTGCCGCGCGCTCGCTCGAGTAGAAGCCGGCGAGGTGGTGGCTGGTCTTGCGGTAGACGCGCGCGTGCACCCGGGCCTGCTCGGACGTCACGCGTGCCAGGTGCGGCACGAGCCGTTCCGGCGGTGCGACGACGAGGAAACCCACGTCGTCGACCAGTTCGTCCAGCCTGCCCGCCGCGGCGGCGTGCTGGGCGAGGTGCGTCCGCACGTACTCGGGCGCGTCCTCCCAATCGCCCACCTGACCCCGCAGCGTCTCGTAGACCGCGGGTTCCACGCCCGGCCGTTCGGCGCGGAACGTGTCGTCCAACGCCTGGTGGAACAGCCGGTACGACCCACCCGCCTGCTCGACCAGGTAGCTCGCCGCCGACGTCAGCACGGCACGCAGGTCCCGGGGCGTGTAGGCGGCGGCACCCAGCGCGTTGGCCAGCGCCAACCACAGCGGACCTTCGGGCAGGCCGTCACCCTCGGCGTAGGCCAGCGGCAACAGCAGGTCACGCACGACCTGCGGCTCGTCGAACCGCACGGTCAGGTAGTCGTCCACGGCCGCGCCGACGCTGGTCGGCAGCCGGTCCGAGTCGGTCAGGCACGCCAGCTGCGCGATCAGGAAGTTGCCGCCCGCGTGCGCCGCGATCGCCGCCGCCCGCACCGGGTCGCCGACCCGCCGTCGCGCGTAGGCGACCACGTCCCGGTGGTCGAGGTAGGCCTCGGAGTCGAGGTCGAGCACCACCGGGTTGCCGAGCCTGGCCAGCAACGCGTGCGACGCCGACCCCCGTGCACCCACGCGCGTGCCCACGACGACGTGCCGTCCTGGGTGCGCGGCCAGCCGGTTGAGCAGGGTGGCGATGGCCATCGGCGCGGCGCCCGCGGCTTCGTCCAGCGCGTCGACCACGACCGACACCGGGCCGCAGCGCTGGAGCAGCTCGGTCGGGTCGGCGGCCTCCACCTCGGCCGCGTCGGCGATCGCGCGGACCACGTCGGCCACCGTCCGGCCACGGGCGTGCACGGCGACGGTGACGCTGCCGACCGGCGGCAGCGCGACGTCGGGCGGCAGGCCGTCCGGCGGCACGAGGGGCAGGCCCGTGCGGTCGGCCAGCACGACGGTCCTGGCGAGCACGGCGCTCTTGCCGCTGCCCGGCGCGCCGACCACCGCCCGCACCCGGCCGTCCGCGGGTCCGCCCAGGTAGAACGCCAACTCGGTCAGCGCCCGCCGCCTGCCGACGAAGTGCCAGACGTCGGTCGGCTCGTGCGGTTCGACGCCGCGCGCCCGCGGCAGCCAGTGCGTGTCGAAGGCGTCGTCCAGGTCGACCCGCCAGCCGGTGAACGCCGCGGCGGGCGGCCACCGCCGGGTGATCTCCTCGACCGGGATCAGGTTGCCGCCGCCCACGGCCGCGTGCGCCGTCACGACGATGCCCACCACGGCCCGCAGCACGTCGTCCCACACCGGCGCGCCGGAGAAGCCGCGGTCGACGCGGTGGCCGGACGTGTGCTCCAGCTGCACCCAGCCCGGACCGACCCGGCCGCCCAGCCGCCCGCGCGACTCGGTGTGGTGACCGCCCGCGAACCCCTGCACCACGTACGGGTGATCGCTCAACGCGGACGGCGCGCGCAGCGGCGCGCACACGGCGGCGACGGGTGCCGCGAGCCGCAGCACGGCCAGGTCACCGTCGTCGTCGCGGAGCTCGACCGACGCGGCGACCGTCACCCCGGCGTGGACCAGCGTCACGTCCACCTCGTCGTGCGGCACGACGTGCGAGCAGGTGAGCACCACGTCCGGTGCGACGAGCACGCCCGCACCGAGGTCACCCACCCGGGCTAACCAGGGCGGGCGTTCCCGGTAGCTCGCGCGCACCCCGCCGACCTTACTGCTCGTACCAGGTGCGGCGGGCCGGGACGGAGACCAGTTCGCGTTCGGGGTAGCGCAGCGCGGTGAGCCTGCCGCCGAACACGCAGCCGGTGTCCAGGCACAGGGTTCCGTTCACCCACTCCGGTTCCTCGACCGGTGTGTGTCCATAAAGGACCATCGCGGCACCGCGGTAGTCGCAGGCCCACGGGTAGCGGACGGGGAAGCCGCGCGCGTCGTACTCGCCCGTGCGGACGCCCCACAGCGCCAGCGACCGCATCCGGGCCGACTCGCGCCCGTGGTACCGCTCGGGCAGCCCGGCGTGGGCGATGACGAGCTTGCCGCCGTCCAGCACGTAGTGCGGCACCAGGGAGTCGCAGAACGCCAGCACCTCGGCCCGGAACTCCGCCGTCTCACCGGCCAGTTGGTCCAACGACCGCTCCAACCCGTGGTTGACCTGCACTTCGTGCCCCTGCAACGCCCGGACCAGTTTCTCCTCGTGGTTCCCGCGCACGCACACGGCGTTGCCCGCCGCCACCATCGGCATCACCAGCCGCAGCACGCCCGGCGTGTCCGGGCCGCGGTCGACCAGGTCGCCCAGGAACGCCACCTTGCGCCCCTCCGGGTGCACGCCCTCGGCGGAGTAGCCCAACTCCCGCAGCAGGTGGACGAGTTCGACGCGGCACCCGTGCACGTCGCCGACCACGTCGAACGGCCCGGTCTCGTGGCGCAGGTCGTGCGGCAGCGGCTCGGACGGCTCGGACGGCTCGGCGGGAGGCTCCATGCGCCCAGTCTGATCGACACGTCCGGCGGTTGTCCGGGAATTACTGTGGAGCCATGACGAACCGGCTCGCGTCCTCGACCAGCCCGTACCTCCTCCAGCACGCGGACAACCCGGTGCACTGGTGGCCGTGGTCGCCGGAGGCGTTCGAGGAGGCGCGCGAGCGGAACGTGCCGGTGCTGCTGTCGGTCGGGTACGCGGCGTGCCACTGGTGCCACGTGATGGCGCACGAGTCGTTCGAGGACGAGGCCACCGCGGCGTTCATGAACGAGCACTTCGTGAACGTGAAGGTGGACCGCGAGGAGCGGCCGGACGTGGACGCGGTCTACATGGCGGTCACGCAGGCGCTCAGCGGGCACGGCGGCTGGCCCATGACGTGCTTCCTCACCCCGGACGGCGAGCCGTTCTACGCGGGCACGTACTACCCGCCGCGGCCGCACCCCGGCCTGCCGTCGTTCCGGCAGGTGCTGGAGGCCATCGACCACGCGTGGCGCGAACAGGGCGACGAGGTGCGCGAGTCGGCCGCCGGGATCGTGGCGCAGCTGGCGTTCAAGCCGCTGCCGCAGTCCACAGTGGACGGCGACGTGCTGTCCGGCGCGGTGGTGTCGCTGCTCGGCCACTTCGACCGGGCCAACGCCGGTTTCGGTGGCGCGCCGAAGTTCCCGCCGTCGATGGTGCTGGAGTTCCTGCTGCGCCACCACGAGCGGACCGGGTCGGTGGAGGCGCTGTCGATGGCGCGGGCCACGTGCGACGCGATGGCGAACGGCGGGCTGTACGACCAGCTGGCGGGCGGGTTCGCGCGGTACGGCGTGGACGCGGCGTGGGTGGTGCCGCACTTCGAGAAGATGTTGTACGACAACGCTTTGCTGCTGCGCGCGTACACGCACCTGAGCCGCCGTGACGACAACCCCCGGTACCGCCAGGTGGTCCGGGAGACGGCCGGGTTCCTGATCCGCGACCTCGGCACGGCGGAAGGAGGGTTCGCCGCGTCGCTGGACGCGGACACCCTGGGCGTCGAGGGCGCGACGTACGTGTGGACGCCCGCGCAGTTGGTCGAGGTGCTCGGGTTGGCGACCGGAGCGCGCGCTGCGGCGCTGTACGGCGTGACGGACGAGGGCACGTTCGAGCACGGCACGTCGACGTTGCGGATGCTCGGCGAACCGGACCCGGAGATCGCCGCCAGGCTGCTGGAGGCCCGTGACCGCCGACCGCAGCCGGGGCGTGACGACAAGGTCGTGACGGCGTGGAACGGCCTGGCGATCGTGGCCCTGGCCGAGGCGGGCGCGGTGTTCGGCGAGCCGCGGTGGGTGGAGGCGGCCGTGCGGGCGGCGTCGCTGGTGCTGGACGTGCACCTGGTCGACGGGCGGCTGCTGCGCACGTCCCGCAACGGTGTGGCGGGCACGGCGGTGGGGGTGCTGGAGGACTACGGCTGCTTCGCCGAAGGGCTGCTCGCGCTGCACCAGGCGACCGGTGACGTCCGGTGGTTCACCACCGCCTGCGGGCTGCTGGACACCGCGCTGGCCCGGTTCGCGGGCGAGGAGCCCGGCGTCTACTACGACACGGCCGACGACGCCGAGGCGTTGGTGCAGCGGCCGTCCGACCCATCGGACAACGCGAGCCCGTCCGGGGCGTCGTCGCTGGCCTCGGCGCTGGTGACGGCGTCCGTGCTGGGCGGACCGTCGACCTACCGCGAAGCCGCCGAGGCCGCCGTCGACCGGGCCGGGCTGCTGGCCGCGCGCGAGCCCCGGTTCGCCGGGCACTGGTTGAGCGTGGCCGAGGCGTTGGCGCTCGGTCCCGTGCAGGTCGCCGTGGTCGGTGACGCGCCGGACCTGGTGCGTGCCGCGTGGACCGGCGTGCACGGCGGTGGCGTGGTGGTGGCGGGCGACCCGGGCTCCGCCCCGCTGCTGACCGACCGGCCGCTGGTGGACGGCGGTGCGGCGGCTTACGTGTGCCACGGCTACGTGTGCGACCGGCCGGTGACGTCCGTGGCCGACCTGACCGCTGCCCTGGCTGTCCACCGGTAGCGAACCCTCCCGCTCCCGATGCTTTACCGGCGTAACGTCGGCACCGTCGTAATCATGTAATCAAGGTGGTGCGAGATGCGACGTGGATGGGGAGGCCGGGGCGGCTGGCAGCAGGCCGAGCAGCCACCGGCGGACGACGCGGCGGCCTGGTTCAGCGGCAGGTTGCCGGACGGCTGGTTCACCGAGGCACCGGTGGTGACGGTGGACCGTGAGGAAATCCTGGTCGTGGGCACGCTGCCCGCGCTGGAGGGCGAGTTCACCGACGACGCCGAACGCGCGGCGGCCGAGTCGGGCCGCATCAGCCGGTTCCGCGAGCAGACCAGGGACGAGCGGATCGAAATCGCCCGCCAAGCCGAACACCGCTACCGGCGCAAGGTCGCCTGGGGCGCGCGGCTCGGCGGGACGGAGGAACTGTTCACCACGCTGTCGGTGCCCGTGATGACGCGGCTGCGGCAGCCCGAGCGAATGGTGCTGGACACCCTGGTCGCCGCGGGTGTGGCGAGGTCACGGTCGGAGGCCCTGGCCTGGGCCGTACGCCTCGTCGGCGAGCACGCGGACACGTGGCTGACCGAGTTGCGCGCGGCCATGACCCGCGTGGACGACCTGCGCGCCCAGGGCCCTGATCTGACGTGACACCACCCTCGTTCCCCGGCTGTCCCCGGGGAACGAGGATCATCCTCAACCGCTGGTCAGGAGTAGATCGCGAACCAGATGGCGATGATTTGATCGCTGAGACGGGCGGTTGTGCGTAACAAAGATCGATGGGCCGCTGAGCAGCGTGGATGATGTTCACTAGTCCTCGTTGCTTCTCACAGTCACTGGACGTCTCACGGCCTGTGCACGGCCTAGCTCGGCGGTGCACGGAACCTGTGACAGCTCACAAGATCAAGCACGCAGACTAGGCTGGCCCTGTGACCTCGGATGCCCTCAAGTCATGGACGACGGTCCGCAAGTCGCGGATCGAACAGTTGGTGACCGCTCACCGTGCAGTAGGAGGCACCGCGCCGGGGCGACGATGGCGGACCGAGCAACTGAATTGGTCGATGGTAATGCGAATCGCGGGCGAGTTTCAAGGTTACTGTCGCGATTTGCATGATCTCGCGGTGGAGAAGTTCGTTATTTCGGTCGGTGTGGATAATATTCCGCTCCAAGATCTCTTACGTATTCAACTTACGGGCGGGCGACTCCTTGATAAAGGCAACGCGGGACCCACGCAGATATCGAAGGACTTCTCCCGGCTTGGTATGCGGTTGTGGCCTGCGGTATACGCTGAGGTGGGTGAAAGTAAGGGGTTGATTTGGAATCAAAGCCTCGAAAAGCTCATTGAGGCCCGAAATGGTATCGCTCATGCCGACGATGAAAAGTTGGCTAGATTGAAGGCTCAGGGCTACCCGATCAACCTATCCCAGGTGCGTCGATGGGTGAGTCATCTTGACGGCTTGGCGGAAACTTTGGATGATCTCGCGGCAGATTACCTCAATCAGTTTTTGGGATGCGGGCGGCCATGGTGAACGATAAGCATGAGAATTGGAGTCCGCAGGTTGGCGATGCCGTTGTTGTCGCCTGGGGATTGGATGAGGTGGAAGGTGAAATAGAGAATATCTATCAGTTGGGAGGTGCAACTAGGGTTCTCGTGGCTGTGAGTCTGCCGGATGGCGGCCGAGAAACTGTAGTTCTACCGGTGGATTCGGTTCGTCCAGTCGCCGAACAGCCGCAGAAAGATCCTGGCTATTGGCGAAGCGAGGCTACTTTCCTGAGAATTCTTGCGGACAAGTTTGCCAATATTGGCCGGGACCTTCTCGATATCCAACTTAGGCCGAGACTTGCCGAGGACCGCGAAGCTGACATCATACTAAGTGTCCGTAATGGTCCTCCGCTCATTGTCGAGGTGAAAGCACTACGTCGGGGGGAGGAGAAGACTGCGATGAACGCGATTCATCAACTTCGGCGGTACATGGAAACCGCAGGGTCTGGCAGTAGAGGGCTTCTCGTATTCCTTGGTTACGGCGTGGAAGAAAATGTTGCGCGCACGCTCGAAGAATACCGAGATCCGCGTATCTCTATTGTCGTCCGTCGGGGTCCGCAGGATGATCGAAACGTGATAGAGGCGGCAATCGGTATAATCGCGAATGCCGCTGAGGAATCCTTCGTTGACAGAGATGTTGTTCCAGGTGAGCAGGGTGGGTGGGACGTACTAGTGCCCGGTGTGGAGGGCGCAAGCTTTCATGCAGCAACGCAGCGTGAGGCAGTGCAGTATGCACGCGAGGTGGCGGCAAAAGGTGGTGGTGAAGTAAGGGTGCACACCTCTGGTGGTAAAGTTCGTCGCATTAGGTCGTCTAACTGATGCGGGGGCGCAATGCGTATAGCGCGTTGGCCGTCGATGCGGAGCATTGAGGGCCGTCGATCGCCGTGCTCACGTTGTCAAGCAGATGACCGCGCGATCGTCCCCACTCTGGCAGCTGGAAGCGGCTTGGTGGGGCTCGCGTCTGGGTGTCGCGCCGTCTTCCTGGCCACGTGCACCGACTCCGCGCGCGGCCGACGGGCGGAGCGGAGCGGGAGCCCGGCGTGCCGCGATGCGGGGAGTCGGTGCAAACGTGCGTTGGGACTGGCAGCGCGTCGCCGCAGGCGGCGCGTCTTGATCCCATACAGCGGAATTCGGCAGTGCTACGGCAGGAGGTTCACGCCGTCGTGAGCGCGAGTGTGTAGCTCGGTCTCGAAGGCGTCGGTTACTCGCACTGCGTACGCCGGCGACATTGCTTCGCGGACTTCGTCCAGAGTCATCCAGCGGACCTCGCTCGCCTCTGTGGTAGCGCGTTCGGGTTCGTCCCGTGGAGTGCAGCGGTAAACCAGGGCGACGATGCCGCGCTGCATGTTCTTGTAGACGCCGGTCAGGCGCTCGACCTGCACCGAGATGCCGGTCTCCTCCAGCACCTCGCGCCTGACGCCTTCCTCGAAGGTCTCGGTCATCTCCAAGACTCCGCCGGGTGGCTCCCAGTGGCCGTTGTCCCTGCGTCGGATGACGAGTACCTGGTCGGAATCGTTGACCACGATTCCGGCGACGCTGACCGAATGACGCGGCGTGTCGGCCATTCTCCTGCTTCCGTGACTGAGTGGACCTGTGGGAGCATGAACATGTCTAGTCGTCTGTAGGAGTAGGTGGTCATGCTCGATCTAGGAACTATAGACAGAACGGTGGATCGTCCGCCGTATCGGCAGATCGCTGACATCCTGCGTCAGCACATCGAGCGCGGTCGCCTGGCTCCTGGGGAGCAGTTGCCGTCCGAGGCCGTGATGATCGAGCACTACGGCGTGGCTCGGATGACGGTTCGTGAGGCCATCAAGGAGCTGCGAACCGAGGGCTTGGTGGTGGCGCAGCACGGTAAGGGTGTCTTCGTGCGGTCGGCGCCGCCGGTGCGTCGGTTGGCGTCGGACCGGTTCGCGCGGCGGCATCGGCAGGAGGGGAAGTCGGCCTTCCTGGCTGAGGCGGAGGCGGCTGGGCATGTGCCGGGGGTTGATCAGATCCGGGTGACCAACGAGGCTGCGTCGGCTGAGGTGGCGGAGCGGTTGGGGTTGAAGCCGCGGGAACGGGTGATCGTGCGGTCGCGGCGGTACCTGGCTGATGGGCGGCCGGTGGAGGTGGCGACGTCGTACATCCCCGAGTCGATCGCGAAGGGGACTCCCATCGCGGAGGTCAACACCGGGCCTGGTGGCATCTACGCGCGGATCGAGGAGGCGGGGCACGAGCTGGCGCGGTTCACCGAGGAGGTGTCGGCGCGGATGCCCTCGCCGGATGAGCGCAAGGCGTTGGAGATCGGGTCCGGGTCGCCGGTGTTGACGTTGGTCCGCACGGCGTTCGACACCACGGGCCGTGCGGTGGAGGTCTGCGACACGGTCAAGGTGGCCACGTCGTTCGTGCTGGAGTACGACGTTCCGGCCAGGTAGAGCAGTTGCGAATGCGAAGAGAATGGCGGACTAGTTGAACTCCTCTAGACGACTAGCTACCGTGTGCTTGTCTAGAGGACTAGGTGAGCTGATTTGCTCCGGTCGAGGAGCGCGGAAGATCGAGAAAGGTCAATGATGGCTATTCCTGCTGGTCACAGGTTCCCGATCACCTTCGACGAGCTGTTCCCGCAAGGGTTCTACGTGCTGAAGGTGGAGCGGGCGCAAGAGTTCAACGACGGCAAGGCGCCGCGTCCGGCCAACGACAAGGTGACGGGCCTGCCGGTGTGGACGGTGCAGGGCACGGACCCCTCGGCGCGCGGCAAGAACACCGGGGCGGTGGTCAAGATCGCCTCGGAGTACCAGCCGGTGCCGCCCGAGGTGCTGCCCGGTACGCCGTTCCGCCCGGCGGTGTTCACCGGTCTGAAGGTGTCGCCGTACGTGCGGGACGGCTGGGTCAACTACACGATCTGGGCCGAGGAGATGTTGTCGCCTCAGGACGCCGCGAAGGGACGGCGGTCGTCGGGCAAGCCGGATGCCCCGGCGGCTGTGGCGTAGGTGGCAGGCGATGGCGCAGCAGAAGAAGCCTGATCCGTGGAAGGAGGCTCGGGCGGTGCGGACGCTCCACGAGGCGCATACGGCGTTGGTGCCGGTGATGCCCGCGCCGGACGCGCCTCGGAAGCAGTGGCGGGACTTCTACCTGCGGTCGGCCGAGGTGTACGGGCGGGTCGCGGAGATCGACCGTGGACATCACCACGAGGCGTTGTACTGGGCGAAGCGGGAACGGGAGAAGGGCGAGGAGATCGCGCGTGCCCTGGCGTCAGGGTCGGTGGCGAACGATGGGAACGACCGGTGACGGGACGGCCCAGACCGGTCGCCAAGAGCGGCGCAGGTAACCGGTACACGGTGCGGCTGCGGGTGGCTGAGTTTCAGCGGGCGGCGCGTCGGTCGGCGCTGTACTCCGACTACGTGTTGGCTCCCGCGATGGGTGTGAACCGCTCGACCGTGTCGCGGGTGTTGACGGGCGAGATCCGGCCTGGTGCGGCGTTCATCGCCGGTGCGTTGGCGGCTTTCGCGCCGCTGTCGGTGCAGTTCGAGGACCTGTTCGAGGTCGTGCCGGAGTCGTAGCCGTGCCGTGGGTGCGTGACAACTGAACAGATGCGGCTGGTCGGTGATGGTCGCGGGGAGACAGTCCAAGTCTTGGCGGGCTCCGGCTGTCTCCCTGCGACTCACCTGACTGGCTTCGCCATGCACTTTTGTTGACACACAAGGGATTCCAGACATGTCAAGGGTATCTCGTCGCGGGGGACGTGCGTCAAATCGGGCCGTCGCCTCGTCAGGGTGGAAGCTGTCCAACGGTTCGAAGTGCCAGCGGTGCAAGCGGTTCGGTGTGTTCGCGCCCGGACAGCTCGCCTGCTGCGCCTGCCTGGGGTGGCTCGCGCTCATCTTCACCCCTGCAAGGGGTGTGGCCTGATGGCGCGATGGGTCGATCCGGCTCCGTTCGAGGGTGCTCGGCCTCGGGTGCCGTGGTGGGCGTTGGTGCCGGGCAAGCTGAAGTGGCTGGCACTGCTGGTCGCCGTGGTGTGGCTGGCTGTGGTCGGCGTCGTACGCCTGGCGCTCGTCGTGGTCCGGTACCCGGTGGTCACGCTGGCGCCGTTGACGGCGGCCTGGTCCTGGCTGCGGTTCGGGCTGTCGCCGCTGGTCCTGGCCTTGCTGAGCCTGACGGTGGGGCTCACGGTCTGGGCTGGCCTGGATCGGGCATCGTTCCTGCGGCACGTGTGGTTCCGGCTCGTCACCGAGTATCGGCGGGCGACGGTGTACGTGCCGCGTTGGCGCACCACCATGCGCTTGGCGGAGCTGGCCAAGGACAACCGGGGACGTGAGTACCGGCCCAGGCTGCGGCGGGTCCGCTCCGAGGGATGGCGGGACCGGGTACGGGTGCGGATGATCCCGGCGCAGGCTCCTGAGGCGTGGGAGCTGCGCCGTGACGGCCTGGCGCACTCGTTCGGAGCGCAGTCGTGCCGGGTGCGGGTGCTGCGGCCGAAGGTGATCGAACTCGACTTCATCCACTCCGACCCGTTGGCCCGGTCGCTGCCAGTGCCCGCACTGGCCAATGACGCTGATGTGGTCGATTTGAAGCGAGTCGTGGTCGGGCGCACGGAGACCGGTAAGTCGTGGCGGATTCGCTTGCAGGGCAACCAAGTCCTTGGCGTCGGCGTGCAGGGTGCGGGCAAGGGATCGGTGCTGTGGTCGATCATCTGGCACCTCGCTCCGGCAGTGCGGGCCGGTCTCGTGCGCCTGGTGGGCATCGACCCCAAGGGTGGTATGGAGCTGGGGCAGTGCCCGGACGCGTTCGCCCGACTGGTGTTCGACAACGGCCGTGAGGCGGTCGAGCTGCTGGAGGAGCTGGCGGCTGAAGTCAAGGATCGGGCGGCACGGTACCGGGGTGTCCGCCGGCTGTGGGCGCGCTCGAACGGTGAGCCGTTCACGGTGCTGGTGGTCGATGAGCTGGCGGACCTGATCGCCTATCAACCGGACAAGGGCCTTCGTGAGCGGGCCACCCGCGCCATCCAGACCATCACTTCCCAGGGCCGGGCTCCGGGCTTCTGTGTCCTGGGCCTGGTGCAGGACCCGCGCAAGGAGGTCGTGGGCTTCCGACACCTGTTCGGTACACGCATCGCGCTACGCCTGGACGAGTCGGCGCAGGTCGACATGGTCCTTGGCGACGGTGCCCGTGCCCGTGGCGCTGCGGCCCACGAGATCAGCGAGCAGACACCCGGCGTCGCCTGGGTGAAGACAGACGGCAGGGGAGAACCGGAGCGGGCTCGGGCCTTTCACGTGACCGACGCGGACTTGGTCGAGCTGGGCGTCTTCCTGGCTGACGCGGCGGTGCACGAGTTCCCCACTCGTCCGGACGGCACTGGGGAGGTGGCGGCATGACGATCCCTGCCGTGCCGCTGGACGTGGCGGGCATGACCTCGGCCGAACGCGCCCGGCTGCCGCTATCTCTCGACGTGGTGAAGGCAGCCGCCGAGCAACACGGCGTCTGCACCCGGCCCGTGCTGCGCGAAGTAGTGGACCTGGACACCGGAGAGGTGCGGATCGTCGGTATCCGTTGCAACTCCACTCAGGCGTCCAAGTGCCCGGCCTGCGCCGAGCGCAACCGTCGCTCCCGCATGGCCCAGTGCCGTGAGGGCTGGCACCTCGACCACGAGCCCGTGGCCGAGCGGCACGCGCCCACGGTCGACCAGGTTGAGCTGGTCACCTACCGCTCGGATCTGACCGCCGAGTACCGCCGCGCCGTGGCTGAGGGCGCGGTCGATCAGGTGGAAGACCTGCGCGAGGGCATCCGGGAGGCGGACGCGGACCTGAAGCGGGAGGGAGTTCGCGGGAACCTCCCCAACGTCGAGAGGCCCGGGCGACCGGCGCCCACGCGGTCCACCCGGCGCAGGCAGGACGCGCCCAACCTGCCTCGGCGGAAGGTCGCCAAGCGCACGGTCGGCCGCGAGTTCGCGGGCAAGTACCGGCCGTCGACCTTCGTCACGCTCACCCTCGACTCGTACGGCAAGGTCGGGCCGGACGGTGCCCCGGTCGACCCCGACACCTACGACTACCGGCGGGCGGCTCGGGACGCGGTGCACTTCGCCTCGCTGGTCGACCGGTGGTGGCAGAACCTTCGTCGGGTCGTCGGCTGGGACGTCCAGTACTTCGGCACGGTCGAGCCCCAGCGCCGGATCACCCCTCATGCGCACTTCGCCGTGCGCGGCTCGATCCCGCACAAGGTCGTCCGCCAGGTCACAGCGGCCACGTACTTGCAGGTGTGGTGGCCACAGCACGACCGGATGGTCTACGGCGGCGACCGGCTGCCGGTCTGGGACATGCGGACCAAGGGCTTCGTGGACCCGGACACCGAGCAGCCGTTGACCACCTGGGCCGACGCCGTGACGGACCTCGACGGCCCGGCCCACGTGGTCGAGTTCGGTCGTCAAGTGCACTCCAAGGGCATCCTCGGCGGCACGGAGGAGTCCGGGCGGCACATCGGCTATCTGACCAAGTACCTCACCAAGTCGATCACCGAAGTGGTGGACGCGGACACCTCACCACGCCTGGCCGACCACGCTGACCGCCTGGCCGCAGAGCTGGCCGTCACGCCCTGCTCGGAGCGCTGCGCGGTCTGGCTGCTCTACGGCGTCCAACCCAAGGGCGTCACGTCCAAGACCACCCCTGGCCACTGCAAGGGCAAGGCGCACCGCCGAGACACCCTCGGCCTGCCCGGCCGTCGTGTCCTGGTCTCGCGTCGCTGGTCGGGCAAGACGCTGGCCGAACACAAGGCGGACCGGGCCACGTTCGTTCGGGAAGCGCTCAAGGCTGCGGGCATCGCCAAGCCAGAGGACGAACGCGCCCGGCTCCAGTGGGGACCGGTCCGCCCCGGTGACCCGCACGCCCCGTCCCGGACAGAGCTGCTGATGCACATGATCGCCCAGCGGCTCGCCTGGCAGGCCGAGTACCAGCAGGCACAAGCCGCGTCGGCACCTCCGCCGGACCTTTCAGCAATCGCAGCTTGATCAAGGGGGGAGCCGTGGGGGAGATCGAACCGCTGTGGGGCGTGGAAGAGGTCTCGGCGTTCCTGGGAGTGCCGGTGAAAACGCTCTACCAGTGGAAATGGCGTCGCTACGGGCCGCCAGTGCGGAAGGTCGGCAAGCACCTCCGCTACGTGCCTGCACAAGTCCGCCGGTGGGTCGAAGACCTCGCCGCCTAGCTGTTTCAGCAGTTCAACAGACAGGAGGAGTCTGTCGTGGGGCACATCCAAGATCGCTGGTGGAAGGAGGAGCGCGACCCCGTGACGCAGCAGGTCACGCGGGTCAAGACCTCCTCGTACG
Source organism: Saccharothrix carnea (assembly GCF_003014735.1). Taxonomy (GTDB): domain Bacteria; phylum Actinomycetota; class Actinomycetes; order Mycobacteriales; family Pseudonocardiaceae; genus Actinosynnema; species Actinosynnema carneum. The sequence continues at coordinate 327,936 of NZ_PYAX01000007.1, forward strand.
GCAAGGGCCTGCGCTACAAGGTCCGCTACCTCGACCCACAGGGCACCGAGAAGAGCAAGAGCTTCCCGGACCGGCAGAAGAAGCGGGCGGAAGACTTCCTGCTGGCGGTCGAGTCAGACAAGCGGGAAGGCAAGTACGTCGACCCGAAAGCCGGAGAGATCAAGTTCTCCACGTACGTCGAGACCTGGTACGGCGGTCAGTCGCAGGACGCGGCGACGCAGGAGAACCTGCACAACCAGGTGGAGAAGCGCCTGACCCCGTTCTTCGGCGCAATGAGCATGAAGGCCGTGACCATCCCGAGGGTCCGTGAGTGGATCGGCTGGATGACCGAGGAGAGCCTGAGCCTCCGTTACCAGCAACTTCTCTTCGATCGGCTGTCCTCGATCCTGAACGCGGCCGTGGAGGAGAAGATCATCACCTCCAACCCGTGCAAGGCGCGGAGCGTGCAGCGGCCGTCACCACCGGAGCGCAAGGTCACCACGTGGCCGGTGGCACGGATGCGCATGGTCCAGCTCGCGTTGCCCGCCGAGTTCCAGATAGCGCCTGTCCTCGCTGGAGGGGCGGGCCTGCGGCAGGGAGAGGTGTTCGGCCTGGCGGTGGAGGACATCGACCGCGACGCGATGGAGCTGCACGTCGTGCGTCAAGTGCGGATCGTGGCGAACCAGCTGGTGTTCGCCATGCCCAAGAGCAAGAAGACCCGAACCGTGCCGCTGGGCGGTGGTGTCCTGGACGCCCTGGACGATCACCTGGAGGCACACCCGCCGGTGGACGTCACGCTTCCGTGGGAACGGCCGGGTGGGGAGCCGTTCACGGTCCGTCTGGTCCTCACGATGAACGGTGAGGCATGCCGACGCCAGACGTTCAACATGGGCGTGTGGCGACCGGCGTTCGAAGCCGCAGGGCTCGTCTACCGGCCGCAGGACGACGGGATGCACGGCCTCCGGCACCTGTACGCATCCAGCCAGCTGGAGAACGGCGTCTCCATCAAGGTGCTGTCGGCGCTCCTCGGCCACAACGACCCGGGCTTCACGCTCCGGACCTACACGCACCTGATGCCGACCAGTCACGACCGCAGCCGCAGAGCGGTCGACCGCCTCTTCAAGCCCCGGAAACGGCCTGACGGCCTGGAGACGGCCTGATCATGGAAATCAGGGGTGTCCAGGCCATGAAAGCCCAGGTCAGGAGTAGATCGCGAACCAGATGGCGATGTAGTGGCACAACGCCGCCAGCACGGTGGCCGCGTGGAAGAACTCGTGGTAGCCGAAGACTTCCGGCCAGGGGTTCGGCCAGCGGGTCGCGTAGAAGACGGCGCCGGCCGTGTAGAGCAGGCCGCCGACGAGGAGCAGGACCAGGGCCGCCACGCCGACGTGGTGCAGCAGGTCGGGCAGGACGAAGACCGCCACCCAGCCGAGCGCGATGTAGATCGGCACGCCCAGCCACCTCGGGGCGTGCGGCCAGGCCAGTTTCAGCGTCACGCCGCCCAGGGCACCGGCCCAGACCACGATCAGCACCACGTTGCCGGTGCCGGGGTCCATCGCCAGCAGGGCGAACGGGGTGTAGGTGCCGGCGATGAAGACGAAGATCATCGAGTGGTCGAGGCGCTTCATCCACGTCCGCGCCCGCACGCTCACCCAGTTCACCCGGTGGTAGAGGGCGCTGACGCCGAACAGGCCGAGCACCGTCACCCCGTACACCGACGTCGCCAGCGCGGCCTTCGCGGACACGGTGGCGGCGGCCAGGGCGACCAGCGTGGCGCCCGTCGCCACGGACACCACGAACGACCAGAGGTGCAGCCATCCCCGCAGGCGGGGCCGCAGGGCCGGCTGTGGCTGGTGAGTCGACGTGGTCACGCCCCGAGGTTACGGGAGCGTAGGTGACCCGGTCAGCACACGACGGCGTGACCGCGACCACCCGGCGTACGCTCTTCCAGCGTGGGTCTTCGCGAGCGCATCAAGGACAAGCTCCTCCTGCCGGTCTACGAGTACCGCCTCAACCGATGGCTCGACGGCAAGCAACGACCACGTCACGTCGGCGTGGTGCTCGACGGCAACCGCCGGTGGGCCAAGGAGGCGGGCTTCACCGACGTCGCCCACGGCCACCGCGCCGGCGCCCGCAAGATCCTGGAACTGCTGAGCTGGTGCCGCGAGGCCGAGGTCGAGGTGGTCACGCTGTGGATGCTGTCCACGGACAACCTCAACCGCCCGGCCGAGGAGCTGGACCCGCTGCTCGACATCATCGCCGACATCGTCGACGAACTCGCCGAACCGGGTAACCCGTGGCGCATCCGGCACGTCGGAGCGCTGGACATGCTGCCGACCGAGACCGCGGCCCGGCTGTCCGCGGCGGCACTGCGCACCAAGGGCCGCACCGGCCTGGAGGTCAACGTCGCGGTCGGCTACGGCGGCCGGCAGGAGATCGCCGACGCGGTCCGCAAGCTGCTGCAGAAGCACGCCGAGTCCGGCGGCACGATCGAGGAACTCGCCGAGGTGCTGGACGTCGACCACATCGCCGAGCACCTCTACACGTCCGGCCAACCCGACCCGGACCTGCTCATCCGCACCTCGGGCGAGCAGCGGCTGTCCGGGTTCATGCTGTGGCAGTCCGCGCACTCCGAGTTCTGGTTCACCGAGGCCTACTGGCCCGAGTTCCGCCGCACCGACTTCCTGCGCGCCCTGCGCGACTACGCCATCCGGCACCGCCGCTTCGGCTCCTAGGACGCCGCACCCCCGCAACGCCCGAGGGCGGCACCCCCAACGGGAGGTGCCGCCCTCGGGAACTCCAGCGTGGGACTCAGTCTTCCGAGCTGTTGTCCCCGGCGTCTTCGCTGTCGTTGTCGTCGTTGTCGGTCGCGATGCAGAGGTTCTCGTCGTTGTTCGAGAGGATCGGGATCGCGAGGACGTTGACCTCGATGTTGCAGACGTTGACCTGGCTCAGCAGGTCGGAGTCGTTGCCGAAGTTGATGAGGCCGAACTGGTCGGCGTACTGGCCGCCGTCCTCGTCGTCCTCGAAGTACTGCTGGTTGTGGTACTCGCCAACGGCGGTGTAGTGGCCGTCGTCGTAGTCCCCGCCGTGCGGAGTCGCGAACGCGGGGGAGCCCAACAGCATGAGACCGGCCGCGGCGATGGCGACGGCACCTGCCTTCTTGAACATGTAAACACACTCCTCTAGTGGGGAATTGATGTGACGCCCATAACCTTGCTCGTGCGTTCCGAGCATTCGGGGAGTCTGCGGCTCAGGCGTTTGCCCTCGCTCCGGTAATTTACTGGCTGGTGTTGCGGATTGCACCCGGATGAACACCATCGTGTGAATGATTTATTCTCTGGTTTGACGCCGAACTTGAAATCCGGACGTCCTGCCCACATGTTGGTGTCGGGGCATATCCACGGTATTGCGCGCTATCCGGTTATTCGACGGTGCGCACGTCGTCGGTCGCCCGTTCGGCGACCTGGGCGCATCCGCCGGCTCGGAGGTCGGTCGGGCAGGTCGGGAACTCTCAGCTGCCGTCGTTGTCCGAGGTGAGGCAGAGGCTCTCGTCGTTGTTCGACAGGACCGGGATGCCGAGCACGGCGTTCACCTCGACGTCGCACACGTTCAGGCCGCTCGCGACGTCGGAGTCGTTGCCGAAGTTGAGCAGGCCGAACTGGTCGACCACGTTCCCGTCGCCGTCGTCTTCGTTCACGAAGGTGAAGCCGGGCTCGGAACCGTGCTCCTCCTCGTGGGGCTCACCGGTCACGGCGAACGCCGGGGCACCGACCAGCATCAGCCCGGCCACGACCGCGGCGAGCGTACCTGCCTTCTTCAGCACTTCACACTCCTCTTTGCGGGTTTCCCCGGTTCATCCGGCACCGCCCGGAAGCCGGGCGTGGCCACCTGTCCGGCAAACTACCGAATCTCCGCCCCCAGGTGGATCTACGTAACACCATTGTGTGATCGGCCGATCGTGGTTGTCCCTCGTTACGGTGTCGTTTGTCGCCATAATTCGTCGGCACCGTTCCACTGTGGTAAACCGGGCGGTCATCTCGTATGGTCTTCAGTCCGTGGACGGCGACCGGATCGTGCGTGAGTACCTGCTGCTCGGGCTGCGGCTCGACCGGCTGCAACCCGGCCTGGTCGACTCGTTCACCGGCGACCGGGCGCTGCGCCGCGCCGTGGACGTCGAGCCGAGGCCGCACCCCGTCGCGCTGACCGAGCAGGCCAGGCTGCTGCGCCGCGAACTGCCCGGCGCCGACCTGGAACCGGACCGCAAGCGCTTCCTGGACGCCCACCTGGTGGCCGCCGAGACGATCGCGCGCAAGTTCGCGGGCGTGCGCGTCGGCTTCGTGGAGGAGGTGAGTGCGTACTTCCAGGTAGACATCCGCCCCGGCCACCCCGACACCTACCGCCGCGCGCACGCGAACCTGGACGAGCTGCTGCCCGGCCCCGGCACGCTGGCCGAACGCCTTGCCGACCACCGCGTGCTGGACGAGGTGCCTCCGCGCCGGCTCAAGGCCACCGTGCACGCCCTGTCGAGCGCGCTGCGCGACCGCGTGCGGCAGCGGTTCGAGCTGCCCTCGAACGAGGTGGTGGAGTACGAGGTGGTCACCGACAAGCCGTGGAGCGGCTTCAACTACTACCTGGGCGGCTTCCGGTCGAGGGTGGCGATCAACGCCGACCTGGGCCACCGCATGTCGAACCTGCCGCACCTGGTCGCGCACGAGTCCTACCCCGGCCACCACACCGAGCACTGCCGCAAGGAGGTGGGCCTGGTCGGCAAGCGCGGGCACGCCGAGCAGTCGCTGTTCCTGATCAACACGCCGCAGTGCCTGATGGCCGAGGGCATGGCCGAACTCGGCCTGCACGCGGTGGTCGGCGCGGGCTGGGGCCGGTGGGCCGAGGAGATCATGGCCGACCTGGGCCTGCGGATGGAGGGCGAACTCGCCGAGCGGGTGGAGAACGCGCTGTCAGGCCTGCTCACGGTGCGTCAGGACGCCGCCCTGATGCTGCACGACCGGCGTGCCCATCCGGATGACGTGGTGGACTACCTGTGCCGGTGGCTGCTGGTCCCCGAACGCCGTGCCCGCCACATGCTGCGGTTCCTCGGTGACCCTCTGTGGCGGGCGTACACGACGACCTACGTGGAGGGCGTGCGCCTCGTCCGCGCGTGGCTCGACCTCCGCGCCCGCACGGACACGTTGAGTGACCGCTACCTGAGACTTCTTGACGAACCACTGGTGCCGGCGGCGTTGGCGGAGGAGGTCGCGGCCGGCGTGCCCTGGCTGTCCGGCGACCCTGGGTGACGGAGGGTCCCACGTCCAGCCGCACCGGCTCTGAGCTGCGTGGACGAGCTCGTGTTGCGCCGATGTGACGGCCGGTGGTGGCCCGTGCGCACCCAACGTGGCCATCTTTCTTCAGTTTTGCGGAGAAGTGACGAATTGACGAATCACCTGTGTGGCTGCCTGCATAAGAGGGACCTGCGGAGGTAACTTCCGGTTGGCGGGACGCGTCCACTGCGGACCGCGCAGGGAGGCCCTGATCGTGGCGGTAAGCGCGAGGGGGCCGGCACCCGGCCCTCGTGGTCGGCACGCCTGAGCTAGACGGCGTGCCGGTCGATCGGGGTGGTGCCTGGCCCAGCGAGGAGCGGACGCGGGTGCCGCGTTCGTGAGGGAGTTGCCGTGAACGCACGACGACCCGCGAGCCGTTCCTCAGGCTCATCGCGCAGCACTTCCCGGCGCCGTGGCGCGCCGACGACCAACACGTACGTGGTGGACACGTCCGTGCTGCTCTCCGATCCCCTCGCCACCACGCGGTTCGCCGAGCACGAGGTCGTGCTGCCGCTCGTGGTGATCAGCGAGCTGGAGGGCAAGCGGCACCACCCGGAGCTGGGTTGGTTCGCCCGGGAGGCGTTGCGCCTGCTCGACGACCTGCGCCTGCGGCACGGCCGGTTGGACCACCCGGTCCCGATCGGCGACCAGGGCGGCACGTTGCGCGTCGAGCTCAACCACAGCGACCCGGAGGTGCTGCCCGCGGGTTTCCGCACGGACTCCAACGACGCCCGCATCCTGGCCTGCGCGCTCAACCTCGCGGCCGAGCGCGACAGCGTCACGCTGGTCACCAAGGACATGCCGCTGCGGGTCAAGGCGGGCGCGGTCGGCCTGGCCGCCGAGGAGTACCGGGCGCACGACGTCACGTTGTCCGGTTACTCCGGGATGTCCGACCTGGACGTCGACCAGTCCGTCGTGGACGCGCTGTACCGCGACACCGTGATCGACCCGGCGCTGTTCGACCTGGCGCACGTCGGCGAACTGCCGTGCCACAGCGGGTTGCGGCTGCTGGCGGGCACGTCGAGCGCGTTGGGCCGGGTCACGCCGGACAAGCAGCTGCGGCTGGTGCGCGGCGACCGGGAGGCGTTCGGGCTGCACGGTCGGTCGGCCGAGCAGCGCGTGGCGCTGGACCTGCTGCTGGACACCGAGGTCGGCATCGTCTCGCTGGGCGGACGGGCCGGTACCGGCAAGTCGGCGCTCGCGCTGTGCGCGGGGCTGGAGGCGGTCATGGAACGCCGCCAGCACCGCAAGGTCGTGGTGTTCCGCCCGCTGTACGCGGTCGGCGGGCAGGAGCTGGGGTACCTGCCCGGTTCCGAGAGCGAGAAGATGCAGCCGTGGGCGCAGGCGGTGTTCGACACCCTCGGCGCGCTGGTCAGCCAGGACGTGGTCGAGGAGGTCATGGACCGCGGCATGCTGGAGGTCATGCCGCTGACCCACATCCGCGGCCGGTCGCTGCACGACTCGTTCGTGATCGTGGACGAGGCGCAGTCGTTGGAGCGCAACGTGCTGCTGACCGTGCTGTCGCGGTTGGGCGCCAACTCGCGGGTCGTGCTGACGCACGACGTGGCGCAGCGCGACAACCTGCGCGTGGGGCGGCACGACGGGGTGGCGGCCGTCATCGAGAAGCTGAAGGGCCACCCGCTGTTCGCGCACGTCACGTTGACGCGGTCGGAGCGTTCACCGATCGCCGCGCTGGTCACCGAGATGCTGGAGGACTACGCCTCCTGACGCCGTGACGCCGCAGCCGCCCCGGTCGCCTGGACCGGGGCGGCTGTCATCTTGCCGTCCAGGGCCTTCGCGACCACCGCCAGGACCGCGGCGGCGACCAGCACGAACAGGGCGTTGCGCAGGGCGGTGCCGAAGCCCAGCTCGGTCGCGTCGAGGAACGGGTACGGGTACCAGTCGGTGAGCGCGCCGTGGACGAACGTGTAGGCGATCCACAGGACCGGCCAGATGAGCAGCGCCTTGGCCGCGGTCGCCCAGTCGACGCGCGGGCGCGGGCCGAACAGCAGCCAGCCGAGCACGGCGAGCACCGGTGACACCTGGTGGAAGCCGGCGTTCACCCACCAGCCGATGCCGACGTGGTGGACCAGCGGTGCGAGCACGAGGGCGAACACGATGCCGGTGATCGTGATGCCGAGCAGGGCGTCCAGCCGGGCCACCCGCCAACCGCGGCCGTCGCGGGCCGGGTCCAGCGCCAGGGTGATCGCCACGTACAGCACGAACAGGTTGCTCTGGATGGTGAAGTAGCTGAACAGGCGTATGAGGCGGACACCGAGCGTGACGTGCCCCTCGGCCTGACCGGTGTTGACGTCCGCCCCGCCGGTGAAGATCAGGACCAGTTGGGTGATCAGGGACGCGGCGATCACGGCCGCCAGGACGCCGTGCCAGACCCGTGAGCCGGTGTGCCGGGGTGCGCTGCTCATCGTCGGATCATCGGGCCGGTGCGGCGGTTTCGCTCGGCGACCGCCAGGGCACCGGGCCCTGGCGGTCGCGCGGTCTACCAGCCAGACGGCAGCGGGCGGCCCTCGGCGAACCCGGCGGCGCTCTGCACGCCGATCGTGGCCTTGGCGTGGAACTCCTCCAGCGTCTGGGCGCCGGCGTAGGTGCAGGCGCTGCGGACGCCCGCGGTGATGGCGTCGAGCAGGTCCTCGACACCGGGGCTGGTCGGGTCCAGGCGCATGCGCGAGGTGGAGATGCCCTCCTCGAACAGGCCCTTCCTGGCGCGGTCGAACGCGTTGTCGGTGCGGGTGCGGGCGGACACGGCGCGCTTGGACGCCATGCCGAACGACTCCTTGTAGAGCCGGCCCTGCTCGTCGCGCTGCAGGTCGCCGGGCGACTCGTAGGTGCCGGCGAACCAGGAGCCGATCATGACGCTGGACGCGCCGGCGGCCAGGGCGAGGGCGACGTCGCGCGGGTGCCGGACACCGCCATCGGCCCAGACGTGCTTGCCGAGCCTGCGCGCCTCGGCGGCGCACTCGGCGACGGCGGAGAACTGCGGGCGTCCGACGCCGGTCATCATCCGGGTGGTGCACATCGCGCCCGGGCCGACGCCGACCTTGACGATGTCCGCGCCCGCTTCCACCAGGTCGCGGACGCCCTCGGCGGTGACGACGTTGCCGGCGACGACCGGGACGGTCGGGCGGGCCTCGCGGACGGCCTTGAGCGCGGCGAGCATCTTCTCCTGGTGACCGTGCGCCGTGTCGACGACGAGGGTGTCCACCCCGGCTTGGAGCAGTTGCTCGGCCTTGGCGGTGACGTCGCCGTTCACGCCGATCGCGGCGGCGACGCGCAGCCTGTTCGCGTCGTCGAGGGCGGGTTGGTAGACGCCCGCGCGCAGGGCGCCCAGGCTGGTCATCACGCCGCGCAGTCGGCCCTCGGCGTCGACCCCGAGCGCGACCCGCTGGGTGCCGTCGTGGAGCCGCTCGAAGACGTCACGCGGAGCGGTGTCCATCGGAAGTGTGACGATCCGTTCGTCGGCCACGTCGTGCAACCGGGTGAACCGGTCGACGCCCGCGCACGCCGCCTCGTCCACGACACCCGTGGGCCGGCCGTCGTCGTCGATCACGACCACCGCGCCGTGCGCGCGCTTGTGCAGGAGGTTGACCGCGTCGGCGACCGAGTCACCGGAGCGCAGGGTCAACGGGGTGTCCCACACGGTGTGCCGTGCCTTCACCCACTGGACGATCTCCGCCACCGCCTCCGGCGCCACGTCCTGCGGGAGCACCACCAGCCCGCCGCGCCGCGCCACGGTTTCCGCCATCCGCCGTCCCGCCACCGCGGTCATGTTCGCGACCACGATCGGGATCGTCGCCCCCGTTCCGTCGGAGGTCGACAAGTCGACACCGAACCTCGAGTCGACGGCCGATCGGCCGGGCACGAGGAACACGTCGTCGTAGGTCAGGTCGTAGCTGGGCCGATGCCCTTCGATGAACCGCACGAGAGCTTGACGATACCCGCGTCGCGGCGAATTCGCCCTGGTTGTGCGCACCAGAGGCGCGATCGGTACGGGGTCTGCGGTTGTGTCATCCTCCAAACCGCACTCGTGCGGCCACCACCGCGTCACCCCCGGTCGCGTCAGTTGGCGCCGGGTTCGTCACCGGGCCCGCTCAGGGCGTCGGCGAGGAGCGCGTCGAGCGCTTGCCGGGAGGCCTGGAGCCGGGTGATCGTCTCGTCGATCCGGGTGTGCTCCCGTCGCAGGTGGCCGATCATGCCGGGACAGGGCGCCGGTCGGAGTCGCTCACCCTCGCCGTGCACGCAGTGCAGCACCTCGGCGATGACCGCGGTGGACAACCCGGCCGCGAGCAGGGCGCGGATGTGCCCCACCGTGGTCACGTGGGACTCGTCGTACTCGCGGTAGCCGTTGGACCGGCGGCGCGCCCGGAGCAGGCCCTGCTCCTCGTAGTACCGCAGCAGGCGCTCGTTCACCCCGGTTCTGCGGGCCAGGGCACCGATCTGCACGGGCGCCTCACTCGTTCGCGGTTGACCTTCTCACTGGTGTGAGACTTTAGCTTTCCTCCATCCGTCGTCGGAGGAGGAAGAAGGTGTGTTCATGTCGGGCGTGGTGATCATCGGGGCCGGACCGGGCATCGGGTTGTCGGTCGCCCGTCGCTTCGCGCGCGAGGGGTGGTCGGTCGCCGTCGTCGCACGATCGGAGGTGAAGTTGACCGCGGTGGCGGAGAGCTTGGCGGGCGTTCCCGTTTTCGCCCGGGCCGCGGACAGCACGGACGAGACGGCGCTGCGTTCGGCTCTCGACGCCGTGAGCGAGCGGATCGGCGTGCCGGACGTGGTCGTGTACAACGCGGCGGTCATCCGAGCCGACCTCCCGGGTGAGTTGTCGGTGGCCGGCCACCAGGACGCGTGGGCGGTCAACGTGGTCGGCGCGATCACGGCGGCGGCGCACGTCGCACCGGCGATGGCGCGACGCGGCAGCGGTTCGTTCATCATCACCGGCGGGATGCCCGAGCCGAAGCCGGCGTACGTGAGCCTGTCCCTCGGCAAGGCCGGCGTTCGAGCGCTCGTGGGACTGCTCGACGAGCAGTACGGTCCGGCCGGGGTGCACGTGGCGACCGTCACCGTCGACGGCCCGGTCGCGCCGGGAACGGCCTTCGATCCCGATGACATCGCGGAGCACTACTGGCGGCTGCACACCCAACCCCGGCACCGGTGGGAGCGGGAAGTCGTGCACAGCACTCACGGCCGCGCGCGGGCGGCGGAGGAGGCCGGGGCGGACAGCATCGTGGCCGACCTGGTGGGCGCCTGGCAGACGGCGTTCGACGATCGGCGGTGGTCGGACATCGTGTCGCTGTTCGCCGAGGACGCCGTGTTCCAAGGCCTCACCCCGAGCCTGCTCGTGGGTCCCGCGGAGATCTCCGCCTACTACCACGCCGTCCCGAACGGATTTCGCGCCACCGCGAAGGTGCTGCACGCAACCGCGCTGGGCGACGGAATCGTCGCCGGTTTCGCGGACGCGACCTTCACCACCCCCACCTCCGAGCCCCGCCCGATCCGCCTGTCGATCATCGCCCAGCGCATCGCGGACCGTTGGCTGATCCGCCAGTACCACGCCGCGGCGCTCTCGTGAGTCAGGCGCCCACCGCAGCCGCGACCCGACCGCCGCCGTGCCGACCCGACCGGACGGACTGGCCTGGAGAGGCGGCTGGTCTGGACAGGCGGCTGGTCTGGCGTGGCGGGCTGGCTGGGCTGGCGGGTCTGGCGGAGCGGCGGGCTGGCGGGTCGGGCGGAGCGGCGGGTCGAGCGGGATTGGCTGGGCGGCGGTTCGGCTCGGGCTGGCTTGGCGGTCGGTGGGCAGGCTGGGCGGGTCGTTCGGGTGGTGCGGCCGGGCTGGGTGTCGAGCTGGTTCGCGGGTGCGTGGTGTGGTCGGGCCGGGTGCGGGTGGCGAGGGTGCGTGGTGGTGGTTCGGCTGGGGGATGGTTGTCGGGGTGGTTGAGGGCTTGGTCGGGGGCGGTGGGTGGTCGGGCGCGTGGCGGGGGTTGGTTGGCTTCCTCTTCGTTTCAACCGAGGGGCGGTAACAGTGTTTCCGTACATTGTGCGGCCATGATCACCCGATCGTGTTCGGATCGGTCGGCGCGCGCTGGGGCAGGAGGGCGCGGACGGTGTCGATGGAATCCGCCTCACCAGCGTCTTTGTCCGGTCGGTACCTGAGCACGCGGGCGAAGCGCAGGGCCACGCCGCCCGGGTAGCGGGAGCTGACCTGGACGCCGTCCAGCTCGATCTCGATCACCAGCTCCGGCCGGACGGTCACCACCCAGTCGGTCCGCTCGGTCGCGATCGCCATCAGCTCACGCGTCTGCCACGCCAGCAACTCGTCCGTCAGCCCCTTGAACGTCTTGCCGACCATGATCGGCGCACCGCCATCGGGATCCCGCGCACCCAAGTGCAGGTTCGACAGCAGCCCCTTCCGCCGACCGCTGCCCCACTCGACCCCGATCACCACCAGGTCGAGCGTGTGCACCGGCTTCACCTTCTGCCACGCCCGCCCGCGCCGGCCGGCCGCGTACACCGACTCCAGCGACTTCACCATCACTCCCTCGTGCCCGGCGGCCAGCGCCTCGTCCAGCACCTGCGCGGCCTCCGCCTCCGCCGGCGACACCGCACCCGGGATGACGTGCGCCCCCGCCACCCGCCGCAACGCGTCCAGCCGCACCCGCAGCGGCTGGTCCAGCAGGTCCTCCCCGTCCAGGTGCAGGCAGTCGAAGAAGAACGGGCTCAGCAGCAGCTCCCGCACGTCCTGCGCACCGAACCGGCTCATCGTCTCCTGGAACGGCCGGGGCTTGCCGTCGTCGGTCAACGCCAGCGTCTCCCCGTCCAGCACCACCGACGTGCATGGCAGCGCCCGCACCAGCTCCACCAGCTCCGGCACGGTGCCGGTGATCTCGCGCAACGTCCGGGTGAAGATCCGCACCTCGTCACCGGACCGGTGCACCTGGATCCGCGCACCGTCCAGCTTGTGCTCCACCACGCACGACCCCAGCTCGGCCAACGCGTCGGGCAGCGACTCCGCCGGTGACGCGAGCATCGGCCGCACCGGTCTGCCCACCTCCAGCCGGAACGCCGCCAACGCCTCCTCACCGCTCATCGCCGCCACCGCCGTCCCCGGCAGCGAACCGGACAGCATGAACGCCCGCCGCACCACCTCGCCGGGCACCTCGGCCGCCCGCGCGATCGCGTCCAACATCACCCCTTCGAGTGCGCCTTGACGCAGCTCACCGGTCAGCAGCCGACGCAGGAAGTCCTGCTCGGCCGCCGTCGCACGGCCGAACAGCGAGGTCAGCACCTCGACCCGCCGAGCCGACGACCCCTTGCCGCTGATCGAGGCGAACGAACCCAGCGCCGAGTCCACGTCGGACACCGTGAGCGAAGGTTCGGCAGCGGGCGGAACGTCCAGGTCGAACACGGTGCGCCACCCCACGCCGATCCGACCCTGACTGGGCACGCCCACCAGGAACGACACCACCGCGGCCGTGCTCATCCGGCGCACCAGCCCGGCCAGGGCGGCGACCTTGGCCAAGCGGGACCGCGTCGCCGCCACCGCGGCGGACGTCTCGACGACTTCGGTGAACAACACGTCGACCATGGTGCACCCGAGCACCGACAAAAACCGGTCAGACGGCGGCGAACAGCTCCCGCACGGCCTCCCGCAGCCGGTCCGGGGTCAGCGCCGCGTACCCGAGCACCAGCCCGGGGAACGTCGGCGTGCGCGCGTACCGGGCCAACGCCGGCGCGTTCACCCCGCGCCGCGCCAGCCGCTCCTGCAACGCCACGTCGTCCGTCCCCGCCGGCAGCCGCACGACCACGTGCAGCCCGGCCGCCACCCCGATCGGCTCCCACTCCGGCAGCACGGCCCGCAGCTCGGCCAGCAACGCGTCCCGCCGCGACCGGTACAGCTGACGCGTGCGGCGCAGGTGCCGGTCGTACCCGCCGGTGCCGAGCAGCCGGGCGAACGCCGCCTGGTGCAACGTGCCCGTACCCAGGTCGTCCAGCCGCTTGCGGTCGACCACCACGTCGCGCATCGACGGCGGCAGCACCAGCCACCCCAGCCGCAACGCGGGCGCGAGCACCTTGCTCGCACTGCCCTGGTACACCACCCGCGTCGGGTCGAGCGCCTGCATCGCGCCCAACGCCGGCCGGTCGTAGCGGTGTTCGGCGTCGTAGTCGTCCTCCACCACCACCCCGTCGCACGCGCGCGCCCACTCCAGCAGCGCGCGCCGACGCGACGGATGCAGCACGACACCCAACGGGAACTGGTGCGCCGCCGTGACGACCACCGCGCGACAGTCCGTTGTGGACAGGAGATCGACGCGGAGACCGTCCGAGTCGACCGGGATGGGCCGGACGGTCAGGCCGTGCGACGCCAGCATCTCCGCGGCACCGAAGTGGCTCGGCTCCTCCACCGCCACGCTCCGGTGCCCGCCCGCGTGCAGGACCCTGCCCAGCAACGAGATCCCCTCCGCCGCGCCGTTGGTCACGACCACTTCGGACGGTCGTGCCGCCACCGCGCGCACCCGGCCGAGGTAGTCCGCCAGCTCGCGCCGCAACGGCCCGAAACCGGCCGGGTCGGGGTAGCCGAGGTCGTCGGTGGACAGGTCCGCCAGCGCCGACTTCTGCGCCTGCATCCACTCGTCGCGCGGGAACGCGCTCAACGCGGGCACGCCGGGCTTCAAGTCGTACCGGAACCCCGGGGCGGGTTCGGGTGTGGCGGCCGGGCCGGGCCACGTGCAGGCGGCCGTCACGGTGGTGCCCGAGCCGCGTCGTGCGGTCAGGTAGCCCTCGCCGATGAGCTGCGCGTACGCGGACGTGACCGTGCCGCGGGCGACGCCGAGCTGGGCGGCCAGGTCGCGGCTGGACGGCAGGCGGGTGCCCGGTGCGAGCCGCCTGTCCCGCACCGCGCGGCGCAGCTCGGACTCCACCGCGCGCCGTCCGTTCGGGGCGGGGAGCAGGAGCTCGCGGTAAGTGGTCCAGTTGGCAGGCATCGAAGTGGAGCTTAAACCTGGACCACTGGTCACGAAGGGTTGACGACATGAGAAATGGCAGATCCGCGATCGCGGCGGGTGCGATGTCGTCGGTGATCGTGGGCGCGTCCGTGCCGGTGACCGGCATGCTCCAGGGGTATCCGCTGCTCACGGGGCAAGCGATGCGGTACGCGCTGGGCGCGGTGGTGCTGCTCGGGTGGATCTGGCTGCGCGGTGGGCGGCTGCCGGTGCCGGGTCGGCGGGACTGGCTCGCGCTGGTGGGGCTGGTGGCGACGGGGATGCTCGGGTTCAACGCGTGCGTGCTCTACGCGCAGCGGTACGCCGAGCCGGGGTTCGTGGCGGCCGTGCTGGGTGCGAGCCCGCTGGTGCTGGCGCTGGCGGCGCCGTTGCTGGCGGGGCGCAAGCCGTCCGGTGCGGCGGTGGTGGGCGCGGTGGCCGTGGTCGGCGGGGTGGTGGTGCTGTCCGGCGGTGGGTCGTGGCACGGGCCGGGGTTGCTGCTGGCGTTGTTGACGATGGCGGGTGAGGCGTCGTTCACGCTGTTCGCGGTGGGTGTGGTGCGGCGGTTGGGCGGGTTGGCGGTGGCGACGTGGTGCTGCCTGATCGCGGCGGTGGTCGGTGCGGTGCTGGGGACGGTGGTCGGCGGGTGGCAGGTGCCGACGGTGCGCGAGGGGGTGGCGCTGGTGGTGCTGGGGATCGTGCTGACGGCGGTGGCGTTCGGGCTCTGGTACTTCGCGGTGGCGCGGTTGGGCGCGGACCGGGCCGGGGTGCTGATCGGGCTGATGCCGGTGGCCGGGCTGGTGGCGTCGGTGGCGTTGGGTGCGCAGGCGTTGACCGCGGTGGCGCTGGCCGGTGCGGTGGCGGTGGCGGTGGGGTGCGTGATCGGGCTGCGGGGGCGGGCGGCCGATGTCGACCGCCCGCCGGTGCTCGTGGGAGCCGAGCGTTAGCGGTTGCCGCCGGCCATGCGCAGGACGTCGAGGGCCTCGTCGAGATCGGCTTCGGAGAGCTTCGACGGGACGTGACCGCGCTCCAGGACGACCTCGCGGATGGTCTTGCGCTCGCGGAGGGACTGCTTGGCGATGGAGGCCGCTTCCTCGTAGCCCAGGTAGCGGTTGAGGGGGGTCACGATGGAGGGCGAGGACTCGGCGTACTCGCGCATCCGGTCGATCTGCGGTTCGGCGCCGGTCAGGACCTTGTCGGCGAGCAGGCGGGCGACGGCGGCCAGCAGGCGCGCGGACTCCAGCACGTTGCGGGCGATCACCGGCAGCATCACGTTCAGCTGGAAGTTGCCCTGCGACCCGGCGAACGCCACCGCCGCGTCGTTGCCGATGACCTGCGCCACCACCATCATCGTGGCCTCGGAGATCACCGGGTTCACCTTGCCCGGCATGATCGACGAACCCGGCTGAAGGTCCGGCAGCGCCAGCTCGCCGAGGCCGGTGCGCGGGCCGGAGCCCAGCCACCGCAGGTCGTTCGCGATCTTGTACAGGCCCACGGCGGTGGCGCGGAGCTGGCCGGAGACCTCCACCACGCCGTCCTGCGTGGCCTGCGCCTCGAAGTGGTCGCGCGCCTCGGTCAGCGGCAGGCCCGTGACGGCCGCCAGCTCGGCCGAGACCGCCGCCCCGAAGCCCGCCGGCGCGTTCAGGCCGCTGCCCACGGCCGTGCCGCCGATCGGCAGCTCGGCCAGCCGGGGCAGCGACGAGGTCAGGCGCTCGACGCCGTAGCGGACCTGCGTCGCCCACGCGCCCGCCTCCTGGCCCAGGGTGATCGGCACGGCGTCCATCAGGTGCGTGCGACCGGACTTCACCAGGGACGTCCAGTCGGCGGCACGGGCGTCCAGCACGCCCGCGAGGTGCTCCAAAGCCGGGATGACGTCACGCGCCACGGCTTCGGTGGCGGCGACGCGCAGCGTGGTCGGGAACGTGTCGTTGGACGACTGCGAGGCGTTGACGTGGTCGTTCGGGTGCACCTCGCGGCCCAGCGCGCGGGTGGCGAGGGTGGCGATGACCTCGTTGGCGTTCATGTTCGACGACGTGCCGGACCCGGTCTGGAACACGTCCACCGGGAAGTGCGCGTCGTGCTCGCCCGCCGCGACGGCGTCGGCGGCCGAGGCGATGGCCGAGGCGACTTCGGGTTCCAGTACCCCCAGCCGCTCGTTCACCCGCGCCGCGGCGGCCTTGAGCAGGCCCAGCGCGCGGATCTGGGCGCGTTCCAGGCCACGCCCGGAGATCGGGAAGTTCTCCACCGCGCGCTGCGTCTGCGCACGCCACAGCGCGTCCGCCGGCACCCTGACCTCGCCCATGGTGTCGTGCTCGACGCGGTACTCCTGTTCAGCCATACCACCGAGTTTGGACCGGCTTGCCTTGCTCGGCCCGAGAAGGGTGGGAAGAGTGGGCTGGAACACCTATGGTCGAAGGATGGAGCTTGAGGTCGACCTGCTGATCGTCGGTGCGGGCCCCACGGGGCTGTTCGCGGCGTACTACGCGGGGTTCCGGGACCTGTCCGTCGCGCTGGTCGACGCGCTGCCCGAGGCGGGCGGCCAGATCACCGCGATGTACCCGGAGAAGATGATCTTCGACGTGGCCGGGTTCCCGGCGGTGCGCGGGCGCGAGCTGGTGAGCGCGCTCGTGCAGCAGGCGGACCAGTGGAAGCCGACGTACCTGCTCGGCAGGCAGGCCCGCACGCTGTCCGATGTGGACGGCCGGCTGGAGGTCGGGCTGGCCGACGGCGGCGTGGTGCGGGCCGGCGCGGTGCTGATCACGGCGGGCATCGGCGAGTTCCGGCCGCGTCCGCTGCCCGCGGGCGACGGCTGGCTGGACCGGGGCATGGTGCACTTCGTGCCCAAGCTCAACGTGCACACCGGCCAGGACGTGGTGGTGGTCGGCGGCGGCGACTCGGCGTTCGACTGGGCGCTCGCGCTGCACCCGATCGCGGCCAGCGTCACGCTCGTGCACCGCCGTTCGACGTTCCGGGCGCACCCGCCGACCGTGCGGCAGGTCCGCGAACTGGGCGTGGAGATCATCACCGACGCCGAGGTGCTCGAACTGCGCGGCGACCCGGACCTGGCCGAGGTGGAGCTGGGCGTCAAGGGCGGCGACCGCAAGGTGCTGCCCGCGCAGGCCGTGGTCGCGGCGCTGGGCTTCACCGCCGACCTGGGCCCGATCGAGTCGTGGGGCCTGGAGCTGGACCACCGGGCGGTGCTGGTGGACACCACCATGCGCACCGCCCGGGATCGCGTCTACGCGGCGGGCGACGTCGCCCAGTACCCCGGCAAGGTCAAGCTGATCGCCACCGGGTTCGGCGAGGCCGCCACCGCGGTCAACAACATCGCCGTGCTGCTCAACCCCGAGGCACACCTGTTCCCGGGGCACTCGAGCAACGCGAGTTAGGGAACTACTTGGACTTGTTCGCCCGGGAACAGGTTGTCGTAGAACACGAGCGACTCGTTCGGGCCCAGCCGGACGCAGCCGTGCGACTGGGTGTTCGTGTCGCCCTGGTGGAACGCGATGCCGTTCGTGGTGAAGTACACCGCGTTCGGCATCGGCCCGTTGTAGGGCACGCTCCAGTCGTCCTTCACCTTGCGCAGCACCGGGTACGTGCCGACCGGGGTCTCGTAGCCGGGCATCCCGTGGGACACCCGGACGGGGCCGTAGCTGGCGCTGCCCTGGTAGATCAGCCACGCCTGGTTGGTGGACAACTGCACGCACGCGCCGTTCGGTACGGAGCACGGCGTGCCGGTCGAAGCGGAAGCGGGAGCCGTGAGGCCGAAGGTCAGGGCCACCGCGGCCAACGCCGTCGTGCCGAGCGTCTTCCTCATCGCTATCACTCCTCGGTGTCAGGATTACCCACCGAGGAGTGAACCGACACACCGAGTTACGGGGTCACCTGGACCTGGTCGCCCACCTGGAGGGTCCGGAAGTACTTCGCCGCCGCTTCGCGTGACAGGTGGATGCAGCCGTGGGACGGCTCCGTGAGGCTGCCCTCGTGGAACGCGATGCCGTTGCTGACGAAGTAGGTGGAGTACGGCATCTCGGCCATGTTGAAGTCGCGGCTGTAGTCCAGCTCGACCTTCCACAGCACCTCGTGGTAGCCGACCGGCGTCTCGTAGCCGGGCATCCCCGACGTCGTCGGCACCGGCCCGTAGCTGATCTGACCGCCGCTGATCAGCCACGACTCGTTGGTCGACAGCCGCACGCACGCGCCCTCGGTGATGTCGCACGGCGTGCCGGGCACGGTCACCGGCGGAGGCGGCGGCGCGGGCTGCGGGTCCGGGGTCTTCGTGGTCTCGGTCGGCGGTGCGGGCGAGGGCGTGGGGACGGACGGCTCCGACGTCGGTGCGGCGGAGGACGGGGTCGACGAGGCCGAAGTGGCCGGCGAAGGTGTGGACGCGGCCGGGCCGGAAGCCTCGGACGTCCCGCAAGCCGTTGCCAGCAAAGCGATTGCCACCAGTGCTGCTCTGCGCATCGCGCATTCCCCCCAGAGATCGTGCTGTGTACTGATCCTGGAGACGCCACCCGGTAGCCCCTGGTTGCAAGCCCTTCGATAACGAATCGGGAAGGGCCGCCCCACCCGGAGGAGGGACGGCCCTTCGAACGCGAGGACGGGGTTTAGACCGCGCCCGCGTACTGGCTGATCCACGAGCGGAACGCCGGCACGTCCATGTAGATCGACGGGCCGGTGGCGCAGGTGGAGCTGTTGTTGCCCGCGCGGCTGGTGGCGCCGATCAGCTGCCACACGCCGTTCACGGACTTGACCTGCGGGCCGCCCGAGTCGCCGTAGCAGGCGCCCGAGTTGCCGTTCGGGTTGTTCGTGCAGATCTCCACCGAGCCGTAGATGCCCAGGCAGCTGCTGTCCGACACGATCGACGTGTTCAGCTCCTGCAGGGTGACCGGCGCGCCGCAGGCACCGCGCGGGGCGCAGGTCTGACCCCAGCCGATGATGCGGGTGGCCGTGCCGACCGGACCCGACGTCGACGCCACCGCGATCGGCGTCTGGCCCACCGAGGTGGCCAGGCGCACCAGCGCGATGTCGTACGACGAGTGGGTGATCACCTGGGCGCCGGACGCGACCGTGCCGCCGCTGGTGCGGTTGGTCGTGCCGATGCGCGCCCGGATGGAGGACGCCGACCGGCCCTGCACGCAGTGCTTGGCCGTGACGACCCAGTTGGCCTTGATCAGCGAGCCGCCGCAGAAGTGGCTGCCCGTGGTGCTCTGCAGGGAGACCATCCACGAGTAGGTCTGCGTGGCGTTGCCGCCGCCCACGATGAACGGGGTGACGCCGCCGTCGGTCGCCGGGGCCGCCGCCGCCCCGGCCGCCGAGGCGAGTGCCGCGCCGACCGCCACCGCGAAGGCGGTGAACAGGGTACGAACCTTCATCGCTTCCTCTCCGTCCCCGGCGCAGGGTGCTCGGGGACGGATCGGAAACTAGGGATGAACGCGGCGTGATCGCCACAGCCGATCGGCCGGTAACGCACAGTTCACATTTGACAGCGCCGGGTAGGGCTCACGGCAGCGGCGGCAGGGCGTCCTCGCCCGTGGGCGGGATGTCGAAGTCGACCGACGAGTACTCGCGCAGCTTGGTCAGCCGGTGGAAGCCGTCGATCATCCGCACCGTGCCGGACTTCGACCGCATCACGATCGACTGGGTCGTGCAGCCGCCCGCCCGGTAGTGCACGCCGCGCACCAGGTCGCCGTCCGTGACGCCGGTCGCGCAGAAGAACACGTTGTCGCCGCGCACCAGGTCGTCGGTCAGCAGCACGCGGTCCAGGTCGTGGCCCGCGTCCAGGGCCTTCTGCCGCTCCTCGTCGTCCTTCGGCCACAGCTTGGCCTGGATCGCGCCGCCCATGCACTTCAGCGCCGCCGCCGCGATGATCCCCTCGGGCGTGCCGCCGATGCCGACCAGCAGGTCGATGCCGGTGTTCGGCCGGGCCGCCGAGATCGCGCCCGCCACGTCGCCGTCCGAGATGAAGTGGATCCGCGCACCCGCCGCGCGCACCTCGCCCACCAGCGACTCGTGCCGCGGCCGGTCCAGGATGCACACCGTCACGTCGGAGACGTCGCTGTGCTTGGCCTTCGCGACCCGGCGGATGTTCTCCGCGATCGGCGCGGTGATGTCGATGACGTCTGCCGCCTCCGGCCCGGTGGCGAGCTTCTCCATGTAGAACACGGCGGACGGGTCGAACATCGCGCCGCGCTCGGCCACCGCGAGCACCGCCAGCGCGTTCGGCATCCCCTTGGCCATCAACGTGGTGCCGTCGATCGGGTCGACCGCCACGTCGCACTCGGGGCCGTTGCCGTCACCGACCTGCTCGCCGTTGTAGAGCATGGGCGCCTCGTCCTTCTCGCCCTCGCCGATCACCACGACACCCCGCATGGACACGGTGCCGATCAGCTTGCGCATGGCGTCCACCGCCGCGCCGTCGCCGCCGTTCTTGTCGCCGCGGCCGACCCAGCGCCCGGCGGCCATCGCCGCCGCCTCGGTCACCCGGACGAGCTCCAGCGCGAGGTTCCGGTCGGGTGCCTCGCGACGGCGCTCGGACTGGCTGCTGCCTGTGACCATGAGGGTTCCTCCTGCGACTGCGATCCACCTGCGATTACCGGCCGGTAGACCAATCCTCGCACGTCGTCAGGCCTCGGCCACGTCCTCCTCGGTCACACTGAGTGCTTGATCGATCCGTTCCCGGGCGCCCGCGAGCTGCCGCTCACAGGTCTTCGCCAGGGCCTCGCCGCGTTCCCACAGCGCCAGCGACTCCTCCAGCGACAGGCCGCCCGCCTCCAGCTTGCGGACCACCTCCACCAGCTCGTCCCTGGCCTGCTCGTAGCCCGGCTCGCTCACGTGGACAACTTCCCCAATCGGTTCTGGACGTGCACCACGACGGTCGCGACCGCCTGGTCGTAGCCGATGAACGCCTCGGCGAACTCCGCGCCGTCACCCTCGCGCACCGCGTCGTCGATGCGGTGCTCGGCGGCGGCGACGCGGCGCCGGTGGACCGAGCCGTGGCCCAGCCACCAGCGCATCCCGGCGTAGCCGGACGTCGCCTCGGACAGGTCGTGCAGCCGGTTGATCAACGTCTGCCTGCCCGACGTGCAGCCGGCCACCAGCGACAGCCAGCAGTCGGCGGCGGCCCGGTCCGCGGACTCGGCCCGGTCGCGCACGGCGACGGCACCTTCGTCGTCGGCCGCACCCGCGGCGGCCATCGTCAACGGCAGGAACGTGGGCTCACGTGCCGGATTCGGCACCACCGCCTCCTTCTCGGGCCTCGTCGGCGGTGACGACCGCGTGCACGGCGCCATCGGCCACGCGCACCCTCAGCCGGGTGCCCGCGGGAGCTTGGGAGGTCGACCGGAGTACTCCGTCGACCCCGTCCGGGGTGACGAGCTGGACCACCGCATACCCCCGCGCCAGCGTGGCGGCAGGCCCGAGGGTCGTCAAGCGCGCCGTGGTCGCGGTCAGGCCGGCGGTCTCTGAATCGAGACGGTTGCGCACCGCGCGCCGGGCGCGTTCCCGCAACCGGTCCACGTCCTCCGCACGCCGGTCCAGCGGGCCGTACGGGTCGGAAAGCGCTGGTCGCGTGCGCAGCGCGGCGAGCAGCTTGCGCTCGCGGTCCACCCAGCCGTGCAGGGCGCGCCTGCTGCGGTCGCGCAGTTGGCGGATCCGCTCGCCTTCCTCCGCCACGTCCGGAACCACCCGTTTGCCCGCGTCGGTCGGCGTCGAGCAGCGCACGTCCGCCACGTGGTCGACCAGCGGGGTGTCCGGCTCGTGCCCGATCGCGGACAGCACCGGCGTGCGGCACTGCGCCACCGCCCGGCACAGCGCCTCGTCGGAGAACGGCAGCAGGTCCTCCACGCTGCCGCCGCCGCGGGCCAGCACGATCACGTCCACCTCGGCGTCACGGTCCAGAGTCGACAGTGCGGTGAGGATCTGCGGCACCGCCAACGCGCCCTGCACCGCGACGTTGACCACCCGGAACCGGGCACCCGGCCAGCGGGCGTGCGCGTTGGTCAGCACGTCCCGTTCGGCGGCGGACGCGCGGCCGGTGATCAAGCCGATCTTGTTCGGCAGGAACGGCGGCTTGCGCTTGCGGCGCGGGTCGAACAGTCCCTCGGCGTTCAGCAGCTTGCGCAGCCGTTCGATCCGGGCCAGCAGCTCGCCGATGCCGACCTGCCGGATCTCGTCCACGCGCAGGCTCAGCGTGCCGCGGTTGGGGAAGAAGTTCGGCTTGCCGTGCACCACCACCCGGCTGCCCTCGGTGAGCTGCAGCTCGCGCACCATCGGGACGGGCGCGGTCAGCTGCATCGACATGTCCACCGACGGGTCACGCAGGGTGAGGAACGCCGTCGCCGTGCCCGGACGCGCGCTCAGCTGGGTGACCTGGCCCTCGACCCACACGTCACCGAGCCGGTTGATCCAGTCGAAGATCTTGCGCGCGACCGTTCGCACCGGCCACGGGTTCTCCGGGCTGGATTTCTCCTCGCTCACTGCTGCTTGAGGTTCGCGATGCGGCGGGTGAGCATGCCGGTGAACTCGGGCCGGGCCGCGTGCGTGCGCTCGTGCGCCAGCAGCTCTTCGAGGTCCTCCGCGGTGAGGGTGCGCAAACGTGCCCTGAGCTGCGCCAACGACAGCTCGTCGTAGTTCGGCAGCACGGCGGGCGGCTCGGCGGCCAGCGCCTGCTCCTCCTCCGCCCACGGGTCCTCGGCGCGGACCTCGGGTTCGTCCTCGTCGAACGTCGCCCACTCGGGTTCCTGCTCGACCGGCCGCAGCACGGACAGCGCGTCGTCACCCTTGATTGCGAGTTCCGTCACCCGCTGCTGCAGGCGCATGGACAGCTGCAAGGCCTCACTGACCACGGTGACCGGCAGGCCCGCGAGTTGCCCGGGGAGCTTCCGGGCCTGCTCGACGGCGGTGACCGCCAGTCCCGCGGCGAGGCGGACGGACAGGGGCAGTGGCTTCATGCCCTACAGCCTGCCGCAGTCGGCGGTCGGATGCCTACATCCGGCACGCCGTACCCTGGTGGTCATGGACAAGCGAGTGCTCCTGGCCAAGCCGCGTGGCTACTGCGCCGGCGTGGACCGTGCCGTCGTGACCGTGGAGAAGGCGCTGGAGCAGTACGGCGCCCCGGTCTACGTGCGCAAGGAGATCGTCCACAACAAGCACGTCGTGGAGACGCTGTCCCGGCGCGGCGCGATCTTCGTGGACGAGACCGACGAGGTGCCCGAGGGTGCGCTCGTGGTGTTCTCGGCGCACGGCGTGTCGCCGGCCGTGCACGAGGAGGCCGCTTCGCGGCAGCTGCGGACGATCGACGCCACGTGCCCGTTGGTGACGAAGGTCCACAACGAGGCCAAGCGGTTCGCCCGCGAGGACTACGACATCCTGCTCATCGGCCATGAAGGACACGAGGAGGTCGAGGGCACGTACGGCGAGGCGCCCTCGCACATCCAGCTCGTGGACACCGCCGAGGACGTCGACAAGGTCGTGGTGCGCGATCCGTCCAAGGTGGTGTGGCTCTCGCAGACCACGCTCTCGGTGGACGAGACGATGGTGCGGGTGCGGCAGTTGCAGGACCGGTTCCCGGACTTGCAGGAGCCGCCCTCGGACGACATCTGCTACGCCACGTCCAACCGGCAGACCGCCGTGAAGACGATGGCGCCGGAGTGCGACCTGGTGCTCGTGGTCGGGTCGAAGAACTCGTCCAACTCGGTGCGGCTGGTCGAGGTGGCGTTGCAGGCGGGCGCGAAGGCGTCGTACCTGATCGACTACGCGCGTGAGGTCGACCCGGCGTGGCTGGAGGGCGTGACGACGGTCGGCGTGACCTCGGGCGCGTCCGTGCCGGACATCCTGGTGATGGAGCTGCTGGAGTTCCTGGCGACGCACGGCTACGGCGACGTCGAGGAGATCACCACGGCGAACGAGAAGATCGCCTTCGCCCTGCCGCGCGAGCTGCGCAAGGACATGGTCCGCTAGGTCTTCCCGCGTTGATGCGCAGCGCCCCACGCCGGTCGGCGGGGGCGCTTCGTGGTTGTGCGCTTGTCACGCCGAGCCGTCGAACCCGCCGCTCTTCGCGGCGGTGACGAACGCGGCCATCGTGCCGGGCTTGAACGTCAGGATCGGGCTCTCTTCGCCCAGCTTGCTGTCCCGCACGCCGACGGCCACCGTCGACGCACTGGCCGATGGTCGCCGACCGTGATGACTTCCGCCATGACCAGGTGGTCATCTCAACTCCTCGCGAGCCTCGCGGATCATCGACGCCGAGTCCGCCGGGAATCGTGCGCATGACAATTCTCCATTCGCCGATTTGTGCGCGATCGAAAGCGCGCGGAAAGCGGAAGAGATCGCCCGGGTGGTCGGACGGCGGTGCTTGCGCCCGGGGTCATCCCGCCTGTCGGAGGAAGTCCGCCGCGCGTTAGCGGTTCGCCGGTGAGTGGTTTTTATTCCATTTCGACCGGCGCGTTCGCCAGTGCCCCGGCCGATGGTCTCACGGCGGTACGACAGTCCGGCTCCCGCGGGGCGGTGAGCTGCGCTGATCGTGAACGTGGTTGGCGGGACGGTGAAGTTCGCGTTTCCTGGAACGATGAGCACCGTGCTGATCGGGGTGGAGAACGTCGCCACCCCCAAGTGGGCCCGTCGTCGCGGTGAGACTTCGGTGAGCTTGGGCAAGGCCCTCAAGAGCCTGCCGTCCGCGGTGGGGATGGTGGTTCGGCTCGC
The DNA here is from genome assembly GCF_003014735.1 of Saccharothrix carnea. Taxonomy (GTDB): domain Bacteria; phylum Actinomycetota; class Actinomycetes; order Mycobacteriales; family Pseudonocardiaceae; genus Actinosynnema; species Actinosynnema carneum. The sequence continues at coordinate 352,927 of NZ_PYAX01000007.1, forward strand.
CTGGCGCACGTCGCCACGGCTCACGCTGATGGCGGGCGTGGTGCACGTGCTGTCCGGCGCCGTCACGGCGTTCGGGCTGCTGGCCACGGCCGACGTGTTCTCCGCCCTGCTGCGTGACGGCCCCACGCCGCAGCGGGTGGTGGAGGCGTTGCCGGCGCTCGCGGTGGTGGTGGGGTCGTTCGTGGTCCGCGCGCTGCTCGACACAGCGGTCGCGGCGGTGGAGAGCTCGTTGCGGCCGAAGGTCACGCGGGAGGCGAACGACGAGGTGACGGCGGTGCTCGTGCGGGCACAGCTGCTCGCGTTCGAGGACGCCGACTTCCGCGAGCTGGCCCGTCAGGGCGGTCGGCGCGGTGTCCGCTCGCTGGAGAGCAGCATCCGGTACCTGGCGGAGCTGTTGTCCGGCGGCATCTCGCTGGTCGCGGCCGTGGTGACCGTCGCGCTGCTCAACCCGTGGCTGGGTCCGGCGCTGCTGCTGGCCGCGTTCGCGAACGCCTGGGCGTCGGCGCGGGCCTCCAAGCTGCGCTACGAGCACTTCCTCGACTCGGTGACCCGCAACACCCGCAAGGGCGTCGTGGAGGAGGTGGCCACCGACCGCGACTTCGCGCTGGAACGGCACGCCCTGACGTTGCAGGAACGCCTGCTCGCCGAGCACCGGCGCATCGCGGACAGCCTGATGGCCGACGAGATCCGGATGGCCCACCGCACGAACCTGGTGCGACTGACCGGGCGCGCGCTCGCGGGCGTCGGCACGGCCATCGCCTACGTCGTGCTGGGCTTCCTGCTGCACACCGGCGGCATGGAGCTGGCGTTGGCGGGCACGGCGGTGCTGGCCATGCGCACCGGGTTCTCGTCGCTGGCGTCGACCACGCGCGCGGTGAACTCGCTGTACGAGGACTCGTTCTACATCGACTTCTACCGCAAGCTGCTGGTCGAGGGCGAGGAACGGGCGCAGGGCAGCTCACCGGTCAAGGCGCCGGAGGACCCGGAGCGGATCACGCTGACCGACGTCTCGTTCACCTACCCGGGCGCACCGAGGCCCGCGCTGCGGGACGTGACCCTGACCGTGGCGAAGGGCGAGGTCATCGCGCTGGTGGGGGAGAACGGGTCGGGCAAGACGACCCTCGGCAAGGTGCTGACCGGCCTGTACCCGGCGTCGTCCGGCACGGTCGCGTGGGACGGCGTCGACCTGGCCGAGGCCGACCCGCACTCGGTGCACTCGTCGATCGCGGTGATCGCGCAGGACCCGGCGCAGTGGCCGATGACCGCGCGGCACAACGTGACGGTCGGCAGGCTGGAGCGCGAGGACGACGACGCGTGGCAGGAGGCGGTGGCCAAGTCGGGCGCGGACGAGGTGCTGGCCACGCTGCCCGCCGGCCCGGACACCGTGCTGTCGCGGCAGTTCAACGACGGGCAGGACCTGTCCGGCGGGCAGTGGCAGCGGATGGGCATCGCGCGCGGCATGTACCGGGACGCGGCGGTGCTGGTGGCCGACGAGCCGACCGCGGCGCTGGACGCCAAGGCCGAGGCGCGGGTCTTCGAGGGCCTGCGCGAGGCGACCGCGCGGCGCACCACGATCCTGGTGACGCACCGGCTGGCGAACATCCGCAACGCCGACCGGATCGTCGTGCTCGACCAGGGCCGGATCATCGAGCAGGGCACGCACGAGCAGCTGATGGCGTTGCGCGGCCACTACTTCGAGCTGTTCGAGCTGCAAGCCGCCGCGTACCGGGGCGGGCTGCTCGCGTCCTAGACCCGCAGACCACGACCGGGCGGCGGGACAGGTTGCCGCCCGGCACCCGGCACCCGGTCGTGGGGTCCGCAGCGGGGTCGTGGCTGTGACCCACCCCCAAAAAAAGGCCACAGCCGGCGACCCGCGTGGTCAGCCTGGGGCACGCCGGTACACCGCCGGTACATCGGCGGTCCAACACCCGGTGACGGGCCGACTGCGCCAGTGCCACGACCGGCAACCTTCACCTCGTCTTCCGGCGCTCGGCGGGGCGCCTCGCGGCACCGGCCCCACGCCCCCATCCAGCCAGGACGAGGACGTGGGGCCGGCACCCGATCCACCCGTCCGACAGTCGGAACACGGGGCAGAGGCTGCCGGTCGTGGCACTAGGCTCGGGACAGCCTCGGCCGTGGGGACGGTCGCGGCGCTGGGGAGTGTGCCGAGTGCTGTTCCGGGTCCTGGGCGCGGTCGACGTCGTGCGGTCGGACGGTGCGCGGGTCCCGGTCGACGCCCGGAAGCCGCGGGTGCTGCTGGCCACGCTGCTGCTGCACGCGGGCGAGTGGGTGAGCGTCGAGCGGCTGGTCGAGGCGCTGTGGCCGGAGGGCGCGCCGCCGTCCGCGGAGCAGAACACCAAGACCTACGTGTGGAAGCTGCGCCGGCTGGTCGGCGACGACCGGTTCGACGGCGGCCGGGGCGGCTACCGCGTCCGGGTGGCGGACGGCGAGCTGGACGCGCACCGGTTCGAGGAGCTGGTCCGCGCGGGACGGCGGCACGCGGACGCGGGCCTGCACCGGCAGGCCGCGACGGCGTTCGGCGAGGCCTTGGAGCTGTGGCGCGGTGACCCGTTCGGCGACCTGGCCGGGGCGGACGTCGACACCGTGCGGGCCGGGCTGGTCGAGCGCCGGCTGACCGCGCTGGAAGGGCACGCCTGCGCGCTGTCGGCCCTGGGGTCGCACGAGGAGGCGGTGGTCGCGCTCACCGGGCTGGTCGCGCGGCACCCGTTCCGCGAACGCTTGCGGGGCGCGCTGATGACCGCGCTGTACCGGGCGGGCAGGCAGGCCGAGGCGCTGGACGTCTACGACGAGGGCCGCGTGCTGCTCGACCGGGAACTGGGCGTGCGGCCGGGCGAGGAGCTGCGCCGGCTGCACCTCGCCGTTCTCAACCAGGACGTGGACCCGGCGGCAGGCCCGTCGCCGTGGGTGAGCCCCGCGCAGGTGCCCGCCGCCGTCATCGGCTTCACCGGGCGGGCGGAGCACCTGCAACGGCTCGACCGCCTCCTCTTACACGCCGACGACGACCGGCAGCCGCCTCCGATCGCCGTCGTCACCGGTACCGGGGGCGTCGGCAAGACTGCGTTGGTGATCCACTGGGCGCACCGCGTGCGCGACCGGTTCCCGGACGGGCAGCTCTACGTGAACCTGCGCGGCTACGACCCGGACCTGCCGGTCGGCCCGGGTGACGCGTTGTCCGGCTTCCTGCGCGCGCTCGGGGTCGACTCGCGGGACATCCCGCAGGACCTGGACGAGCGGTCCGCGACCTTCCGGTCCCTGCTGGCGGGCAGGCAGGTGCTGGTGGTGCTCGACAACGCCCGCACGGCCGCCCAGGTCCGGCCGCTCCTGCCCGGGTCGCCGGGCTGCCTGGTGCTGGTGACCAGCCGTGACTCGCTGCGCGGGCTGATCGCGAAGGACGGCGCGACCCGCCTCCCGCTGGACCTCCTGCCGGCCGCCGAGGCGCACGACCTGCTGTGCGCGTTGATCGGCGACCGGGCGGCGGCGGAACCGCGTGCGGTGGACGCGCTGGCCGAGCTGTGCGCCAGGCTGCCGCTGGCGCTGCGGCTGGCCGCCGAACTCGCCGGCGGCCGTCCTTCGTCGTCGCTGGCCGACCTGAGCGGCGAGCTGACCCGGGAACAGGACCGCCTGGACCGGCTGGACGACGACGCCGACCCCCACGCGGCGCTGCGGTCGGCGTTCTCGTGGTCCTACCGGCACCTCGGCCCCGAGGTCGCGCGGGTGTTCCGGCTGCTGGGCGCGCACCCGTGCCACGAGCTCGGCATCACCGCGATCGCCGCCCTGACCGGCTGCGCCGACGTCACGGCCCGGCGGCACGTCGACGCCCTGGTCCAGGCGCACCTGGTGGAGCGCACGGCCGACGGCCGGTTCCAGATGCACGACCTGCTGCGCACCTACGCCCGCGGCCTCGCCGCCGAGCTGGACGCCGACCGGGACGCGGCGCTGCACGCCCTGGCGGAGCACTACGTGCGCGAGGCGGCGGTGGCGATGGGCCTGTTCGACCCCGTCGACCGCGCCCACCGCGCCGACCGGCGGTCCGTGCTGCCCGCGTCCTGCCTGACCACCCGGGACGAGGCGATGGCGTGGCTGGAGTCCGAGCGGGCGAACCTCCTCGCGGTCGCCGAGCACGCGGCCGGCCACGGCGACGCCGAGCACGCCGAACAGCTGTCCGACTCGCTGTGGCGCTACTTCCACTTCCGCGGCCACCACGACGAGTCGCTCGCCCTGCACACGCACGCGCTCGTCGCGGGCCGCAGGCGGTCGGACCGCGTCGCGGAAGGGCTCGCGCTCACCGGTTTCGGCGTGGCGTGCGAGCGGTTGGGGCGCTACGAGGAGGCGTTGCGGCACCACGAGCAGGCCGTCGCGGTCGGGCGGGAGACCGGTGACGTCAGCTTCACCGGCCGGGCGTTGAAGAACCTGGGTGTCGTGCTGCGCCGCCTTGGCCGGTACGACGAGTCGCAGCGGACCTTCGAGGAGGCGCTGTCCATCGCCAGGGCCATCGGGAACCGGCGCGGCGAAGCCGGTGTGCTGTGCAGCCTGGCGCTGGTGCACGAGGCGTCGGGCCGGTACGAGGAGGCCTTGCGGCACATGGAGTCGGCCATGGCGGCGGTGCCGGACGTCGACAACGACCACGCGCTGGTGAACCACCTGCAGGCCAACCTGGGGCTGGTCCACCTCAGGCTCGGCCGGTCGGAGGTCGCCGCGAAGCACCTCGGCGAAGCCCTCGCGGGCGCGCGGGCGACCGGCAACCGCGACCTGGAGTGCGAGGTGCTCGACACCCTGGGCGAGCTGGCGACCGCCACCGGCGACCTCCGGCGGGCCGTCGACCACCACCACGAGGCGTTGGCGCTGACCTGCCGCACGGGGGACCGGCACGAGGAGGCACGCGCCCACGACGGTCTCGCCCGCGCCTACGAAGCCTGGGGCAGGCCGGACGACGCCCGCCGGCACCGGCTGTTGGCGACGCGCCGTGCACCCGGCGTGAACCAAGGGGTGAATGCGCGGCGCTCGTCGTGAAAGCGCCCGCTCCCTTGGTCGGCAGGGTCGCGGGTCAGGCCGTCAGCTCCAACGACGAGCCCTCGCGGGCCTTGCGCACGCGCAGCCGGGTGGGGATGCGCTGCCGCAGTTCCTCCACGTGCGAGACCAGGCCGACGACCCGGCCACCGGCGCGCAGCTCGTCCAACGTGGTCATCACCAGCTCCAAGGTCTCGGCGTCGAGCGTGCCGAAGCCCTCGTCGATGAACAGCGTGTCCAGCACGGCGCCCGCGGCGACCACGTCCGCCAGGCCCAGGGCCAGGGCCAGCGACGCCAGGAACGACTCGCCGCCGGACAACGTCTTCGCCGGCCGCTGCTGCCCCGAGTAGTCGTCCATCACGTCCAGGCCCAACCCGCCCCTGGTGCCGCGCGGCCCGGCCTCGATCGAGTGCACGAACCGGTAGCGGCCCTGGCTCATCCGCTCCAGCCGGGCACCGGCGGCCACCGCGACCTCCTCCAGCCGGGCGGCCAGCACGTAGCTGCGCAGGGTCATGTTCCTGGTGTTCTGCCCCGACCCGTTGATCACGTCGGTCAGCGCGTCCAGCTCGGCGAACTCGGCCTCCACCGGCTCCAGCCGCAGCCACGCGGCGCGCAGCTGCTCGGCCAGGTCGGCGGCGCGTGCGGCGCGCGTGCGGGCGTTCGTCAACCCCGTCGCGGCCTCGGTCGCGCGGTCGCTCGCCACCCGGAACCGCTCCTCCGCGCCCGCCACGTCGACCTCGGCGTCCGGGTCGGTGTCGGGCAGCTCGGCCAGCGTGCTCTCGGCCGCGGTCCTGGTCTTCTCCACGTCGCGGATCCGGGTCTCCAGCTCGGCGACGGCGGTGGCCGGGCGGGCGGCGGCCAGGGCGTCGGCCACGTCGGCGAACCCGGCCAGCGACGCCAGCCGCGCCACCTCCAGCCGCTGGTCGGCGAGGCGTTCCTCGTGCTCGGCCACGGCCGCGCGGCGCGTCGCCAACCCGGTCAGCGCGTCGGCCAGGTCGCTGAGGTGGGCCCGGCGCGTCACCACGTCCGGGAAGTCACCGCGCGCCTCCTCCAACCGCGCGCCGCGCTCCTCGACGGCCTCCGCCAACTGGGCCCGCTGCGCGCCCGCCTCGGCCAGCTCCCGTTCCAGCGCGCCGCGCTGGTCGAGCGCGCGCTGCACCTTGGCCTCCAGCTCGGCCAGCTCGGCCTGCCTGCTCTCCAGCCGCTCGGCGAGCGCGGCCACGGACCGGTGCTCGCGGTCCAGCTCGGCGGGCGGCCGGTCGCCCAGTCGCTCGCGCAGCAACGCCAGCCGCTCACCCAGCCGGTGCGCCTCCTGCTCCGCCCGTTGACGCAGGTCGAGCGTGCGCTGGTCCTCCTCGGCGGCACGTTCCTCGTCCACGGCCGTCACGGCGTCGAGCATCGGCTGCGCGGGCGACGGGTGCTCGGCCGAACCGCACACCGGGCACTCGTGGCCCGCGCGCAGCTGCCCGGCCAGCTCGACCGCCATGCCGTCCAGCCGTTCCCGGCGGATCCGCAGCAACGTCTCCCGCGCCTTCTGCTGCGCGTCCACCGCGACCCGGCGCGCCTCGTCGGCCTCCCGGAACGCCCGCTCGACGCGCGGCAGCTCGGCCGCGGCGGCGGCCAGGCCCGAGACCTGCGGCAACCGCGCCGCGGCCTCCGCCGACTCCTCGACCGCGGCCTTCGCGGCGGCCAGCCTGGTCGGCACCTCGTCCAGCTGCGTGACCAGCGTGGCCAGTTGCTGTGACGTGGCGGCCACGTCCCGGTCGAGTTGCGCGATCCGCCGCTGGTCGGCGCGCTGCCGCTCGGCGTCGGCGGCCAGGCTGGTCAGGCTGCCCGCCTCCTCGCGGAAGCGTTCACCGTCACCGCGCAGGTCGCTGCCGCGGTAGCCGAGGGCGGTCACCGCGTCGGCGGCGGCCCGCTCGTGGGCGACGGCGGCGTCCAGCTCACCGGCCAGCTTCACCGCGCGCTCCTGCGCGGGCACCACGACCGCCGCCTGCCTGGCCGCGTCACGTTCGGCGACCCACGCCCGCAGGCTCGGCTCCACCTCGGCGTACCGGTCGAGGTTGCGGCGCGCCTCCCGCACCCGGCGCACCCGCTCGTGCCGCGCCCGCGCCTCCTGCCAGTCCCGCTCGGCCAGCGCGCGCCGGTCGGACGCCTCGGCCGCGAGCTGGTCCGCCTCGCGCTCGGCCTCGTCCAGCCGCTTGAGCAGCGAGCTGAGCCACTCCTGGTCGCCACCGCCCTCCGGCGGCTCCTCCAACGCGGCCTCGGCGACCCGCTGCACCAGGTTGCGGTGCACCTCGCCGAGCCGCGCCACCTCGCGCCTGCGTTCCGCGCGGCGGTCCCGGAACCACTTCTCCACGTCCAGGAACCGCTCCGTGCCGAACAGCTTCTCCAGCAGCTTCTCCCGCTCGGCGGTCTCCGCGCGCAGGAACCGGGCGAACTCGCCCTGCGGCAGCAGCACCACCTGGAAGAACTGCTCGGCCGTCATCCCGAGCAGGCCCTCGACCTCGCGGGCCACGTCGTCGATGCGGCTGTGCCCCTCGCCGGTCCACCCGCCGACCCACGTCAACGACACCTGCGCCTGCTGGCGGGTCGCGCCGTCGCCGCGCTTCTTCGGCCGCTCGTACTCGGGGCTGCGCTTGATCCGGAACCGCCTGCCGCGCACGGTCAGCTCCAGCTCCACGTACGTCGGGGTGTCGCGGTCGGCGTAGTCGCACCGCAGCCGCTTCACGTCACCGCGCGCGCCGGGCACCTTGCCGAACAGCGCGAACGCCACCGCGTCCAGCAACGTCGTCTTGCCCGCGCCGGTGTCGCCGTGCAGCAGGAACAGGCCGTCCGCGCCGAGCAGGTCGAAGTCGACCTCCTCGCGCGCCGCATACGGGCCGAACCCGCTGACCGCCAACCGGTGCAGCTTCACGACTCCCCTTCCCGGGCCGCCGCGGCGAACGCCTCGCGGAGCAGGTCCAGCTCACGCGGGTTCGGCTGGTCGCCGCGCACGTCCTCGATGAAGCAGCAGGCGATCTCCTCGTCGCTGCGACCGCGCACCCGTTCGGCGAACCGCAGCTCACCGGTCCGCCCGCCCTCCGGCCGCCACTCCACGTGCACCGCGTGCGGGAACCGCTTCTGCAGGCGGCGCAACGCGTCCAGCGGTCGCACCCGGTCGGTCAGCGTCACGGACAGGAAGTGGTCCTCGACCGGCTCGTGGTCCGGGTCGAGCAGCAGGTCGTCCAGCGCGCCGTTCAACGTGGACAACGCACGGGGCACCGGCAGCGCGCGCCGTTCCACCCCGGCCAGCCCGTCCGCGCCCAACTCGACCAGCCACACCGACTTGTGGTGCCGCGCCTCGGAGAACGAGTACGCCACCGGGCTGCCCGAGTACCGCAGGTGCTCCGCCAACGTCTGCTGACCGTGCAGGTGGCCCAGCGCCACGTAGTCGACCCCGGCGAACACCGCGCCGGACACGTCCTGCACACCGCCGACCGCGATGGTGCGCTCCGACTCGCACGGCTCGCCGCCGGTCACGAACGCGTGCGCCATCACGACCGAGCGCGTGCCCGGCCGCGCGGCCAGGTCGTCCTCGATCCGCCTCATCGCCTCGGTCAGCACGCCACCGTGCCCCTTGGCCTCCACGCCCAACGCGTGCCGCGCCGTCTCCGGCTCCAGGAACGGGATCCCGTACACCGCCACCGGCCCGTGCTCGTCGGCGAACAGCACCGGCTCGTGCAACTCGGCCACGCGGGTGCGCAGGTGCAGGCCGCCCGCCTCGGCGAACGCGCCCAGGAAGCCCAGCCGGGCCGCCGAGTCGTGGTTGCCCGGCGTGATCACGATCTTCGCGCCCGCCGCGCGGATCCGCTTGAGCACGCGCGAGCACACCGCGACGGCTTCCGCGTTCGGCACGGCCCGGTCGAACAGGTCACCCGCCACCACGACCACGTCCACCCGCTCGTCCGACACGGTGTCGGCGAGGCCGCCGAGCACCGCTTCCTGCTCTTGCAGCAGGTCACGGCCGTGGAAGGTGCGCCCCACGTGCCAATCGGACGTGTGCAGGATCAACACGTCGGCCACGCTAGGGCCGGCGCGCGCTCTGATCGTTCAAGCGGCTCGGCGTGTCGCTCGAACGTGTGGTCGGACACGTGTGCGCGATGATCGGGTCATGACAGCGGTCCTCAGCACGGCGGCGGTGGTCGTGGCGCTCCTGCTCGCGGGCGCGCTCGTGTTCCTGTGGCGGCTCTACCAGGACAGCGTGCGGCGCACCGACGCCGCGCTGGCCGCGGTGGCAGCCGAACGGGAACGCGGCGACGCGCAGTGGGCGGCGTTGCAGCGCTACGAGGTGGCGTTCTCCTCGGTCAGCGGACGCGGCGAGCTCGGCGAGAAGGTGCTGGTGGAGACGGCGCGGGTGCTCGGCCTGCGTGAAGGCATCCACTTCGACCTGCAGGTGGACGTCGCCGGCGGCGGGTCGGTGCGGCCAGACCTGGTGCTCAACGTCGGCGGCGGGCGGCGGGTGCCGGTGGACGCGAAGATGAGCATGGCGACGTGGGCCGAGGCGGTGGAGACCGACAACGCGGCGGAGCGGGTGGACGCGTTGCGCGTGCACGTGCGCAACATCCGGGCGCGTGCCGCGGAGCTGGCCGGCAAGGGTTACCAGCGGTGGGCCGACGCCATCTACGGCACGATCATGTTCGTGCCGAACGACGGCGCGGTGGTTGCGGCCCTGGACACCGACCCCGAGCTGCTGCGGTGGCTGCTGGACCGGCGGGTGTTCCTGTGCGGGCCGACCGGGTTCGCGGTGATCGCGTCGGCGGCGATGTTCGCGGTGACCGACCGTGCGCTGGCCGACGACGTCGAGCAGGTCAGGGCCGCGGCGTCGCGCGCGCACCGGGCCGCGGACTCGGCCGTCGACGCGGTGAACCTGTCGAGCACGCACCTGCAGCGGTTCCTGTCCGCGCGGCGGCGCGAGCTGGACGCGTTGGAGGGATTCCGGGCGGCGGTCGAGCCGTTGAGCAACGCGTCGTCCGACGTCACACCCCTGCCGCTGGTGAGGCGGACGGACGAGGCCGGCCCCGGTGCACCCTTGGACGCCCGGGAGGCGTAATAGAGTGTGTCGGGACTGAGCCGAACGAGGAGTGTGCGTGACCGCTGCAATGCGTGACGACTCGCGCAGCGAGCCGGAGGACGACGAGTACAGCGCCGTCCGCTGGAACGACCGCGCCATGTTCGGCAGCTTCCGGGGTCTGCCCTGGTGGGCGGCTGTGCTCGGGACGTTCGTGGTAGCCGTCGTGGGGACGTTCGTCGACGTCAACTCGGCCGCGAAGACCGTCGGCTGGGTGTTCGCCATCACGTTCTTCGTGGGCTGCGTGGGCGCGGTGGTGTTCGTCGAGCGGCGCTCGATGTTCGGCCCGATCGTCCAGCCGCCGCTGGTGCTGGCGATCGTCGTGCCGATCCTGGTGGTGATGACGCAGGGCATGCCCAGCACCGGCGGGCTGGCCTCGATCGGTCTCACGCTGGGCAAGCCGCTGATCGACGGTTTCCCGGCGATGGCGATCACGACGGCGTGCACGGTGATCATCGGCATCGTGCGCGTGTCGACCCAGAAGGACCCGAACCGGCTGACCAAGGACGAGAAGCGCGAGGCCCGCCGCAAACCGGACCAACCCCGCCGCCCCGACCGCGCCGCCGACCGCGCCGACCAGCCCCAGCCCGACGACCGCCCCCGCAAGCGCCCCCGCTCGGACCGCTCCGACCCCCCGTCCGACCGCCGCCGCCCGGGCCCGACCGCCGACGAGGACCGCCCCAAGCGCCCCCGCCCCCCGGCCGGCACCCCGGACCGCCCCCGCCGTCCCGCCCCACCTCGCGAAGGCGGCCGCCCACCCCGCCGCCGTCCACGCGACGACGACTGATCGCCGAACGGAGCCGCGTCGGGCTGCGTGCGGCACGTCAGGACTCGTGGGCCAGCAGCCACCGCTTCACGTCGGCCCCCCAGCGGAAGTTGCCGATGGCGCCGCCCGTGCGGATCACCCGGTGGCACGGCACGAACAAGGTCGCCGCGTTGCGGGCGCACGCGGTGGCGGCGGCGCGGATGGCGGACGGTCGACCGGACAGGGCGGCGTGGTCGGCGTAGCTGACCGGCTCGCCCGCCGGGACGGTGCGCAGCGCCTCCCACGCCCGCTCCATGAACTCGCCGCCGCGCTGGCGGACCGGGATGCCGGTGATCGCGTCCACGTCACCGGCGTGGTAGGCGCGGACGGCCCTGGTCACGGCGCCCAGGTCACGGTGGTGCGCGAGGGTCTTCGGCCGCAGTGACGGCGACACCTGCGGGAGCAGGTCGTCCACGTCGGCGGTCCACCCGCTGGCCAGGACGGCGCCGTCCATGGCGACGACGGCGGTGAAAGGGCTGATCGGGGTGTCGATGGTCGACACGTGGCCGGTGCTCACGCGGTCCTCCTCAAGTGCATCGCGGCGTACGAGCGCCACGGGCGCCACGCGATGTTGTCGCTGGTCAAAGGGATGTCAGGGGCGCCGAGCACGCGCATCACCACGTACGAGGCGACCTGCGGGCCGATGCCGGGGAACGCCGACAGCTCGGCGTGCAGCTCGTCCGCGTCACGGCCGACGTCGACCCGCAGCGTGCCGTCCGCCAAGGCCCGCGCCACCGGCGAGTCGATCGCGGACGGCGCCGGGTACAGGTGCGTCACCGGCCCGTCAGGCTGCTCCAACGGCTCGCCCGGCGCGTCGTGGCCGAGTGCCCTGAGCAGGGTTTCCGCGCCGTCGACGCTGCCCGGCAGCCGCACGCCCGGCCGGGCCAGGACAGACGGGCGCAACGCCGGGTCGGAGGCCAGGAAGTCGTCCACGGCCACCGGGTCGGCGTCCAGGTCCAGCAGCCGCCGCACCCGGCTCACCGCGCTGCCCAGGTCACGCAGGTCGGTCAGCCGCAGCGAGCACGACACGTACCCCGTCGCCGGTTCCAGCAGCACGGTCGCCTGGCCGTGCGGCAGCCGCAGCGACCGGGCGTAGCCGTGGTCCGTCACGTGCTCCACGCCCGGGACCGCGTGCGCCCGGAAGTACGCCAGCAGGCCCGCCGCGTCGAACGGCGGCCGGTACGGCAGGCGCAGCGTGATGCGTCCCGCCGTGGTGGTCGCCGAACGGGTCGAGCGCATCGCCGAGGGCGTGGCCGCGAACACCGCCCGGATCGTGTCGTTGAACTGCCGCACGCTGGCGAAACCCGCCGCGAACGCGATGTCGGCGAACGACAGGTCCGTCGTTTCGATCAGCAACCTCGCGGAATGCGCGCGGTGGGCACGGGCCAGCGCCAGCGGTCCGGCGCCCAGTTCGGCGGTCAGCACGCGGGTCAGGTGGCGTTCCGAGTAGCCGAGCCGTGCCGCCAGGCCCGGCACGCCCTCCCGTTCCACCACGCCGTCCGAGATCAGGCGCATGGCGCGGGCGGCCAGGTCGGCGCGGAGGTTCCACTCCGGCGAGCCGGGCACGGCGTCGGGCAGGCAGCGCCGGCACGCCCGGTAGCCGGCGGACTGGGCGGCCGCCGCGGTCGGGTAGAACTCGGCGTTGCGGCGCTTCGGCGTCACCGCGGGGCAGGACGGCCGGCAGTAGATGCGGGTCGTGCGCACCGCGAGGATGAAGCACCCGTCGAACCGGGCGTCGCGGGCGGCGACGGCCCGGTAGGCGCGTTCGTCGTCGAGGAGCATGGCGTCCACTCTGCCAGCGCGAACACGTCCGGTCTCGCGGGAATCGGACACGGCGTTGGGGGCGCGTAGACTCACCCACCGTGAGTTTGACCCTCGGCATCGTCGGCCTGCCCAACGTCGGCAAGTCCACCCTGTTCAACGCCCTCACGCGCAACGACGTGCTGGCGGCGAACTACCCGTTCGCGACCATCGAGCCGAACGTCGGCGTGGTGCCGCTGCCGGATGCCCGCCTCGGGAAGTTGGCGGAGATCTTCGGCTCCGAGCGCGAGGTGCCGGCGGTGGTGTCGTTCGTCGACATCGCGGGCATCGTGAAGGGGGCGTCCGAAGGCGCCGGGCTGGGGAACAAGTTCCTCGCCAACATCCGCGAGGCCAACGCGATCTGCCAGGTCATCCGGGTGTTCGACGACTCCGACGTGGTGCACGTCGACGGCCGCGTCGACCCGGCGTCCGACATCGAGACGATCAACACCGAGCTGATCCTGGCCGACCTCCAGACGTTGGAGAAGGCCGTGTCGAGGCTGGAGAAGGAAGCCCGCACGCAGAAGGACCGCCGTCCGGCGCTGGAGGCGGCGCAGAAGGCGCGCGAGATCCTCGACGGAGGGCGCACGCTGTTCGCTGCGCAGTCCGAAGTGGACGGTTCGCTGCTGCGCGAGCTGAGCCTGCTCACGGCCAAGCCGTTCCTGTACGTGTTCAACGCCGACGAGGCCGTGCTCACCGACGAGGCGAAGCTCAAGGAGCTGCGCGAGATGGTGGCGCCCGCGGACGCGGTGTTCCTCGACGCCAAGGTCGAGGCGGAGCTGCTGGAGCTGGACGAGGAGTCCGCCCGCGAGCTGCTGGAGTCGATCGGCCAGCACGAGCCGGGCCTGCACGCGCTGGCGAGGGCCGGCTTCCACACCCTGGGCCTGCAGACCTACCTGACCGCCGGCCCGAAGGAATCCCGGGCCTGGACCATCCCCAACGGCGCCACCGCACCGCAGGCGGCCGGCGTGATCCACACGGACTTCGAGCGCGGTTTCATCAAGGCCGAGGTGGTCTCGTTCGACGACCTGGTGGAGGCGGGCTCCATGGCCGCCGCGAAAGCCGCCGGCAAGGTCCGCATGGAGGGCAAGGACTACGTGATGGCCGATGGCGACGTCGTGGAGTTCCGCTTCAACGTCTGATCTTGCTACCACTTTGGTAGCATGGTCGGCATGGCGATGACGTTGCGGCTGACCGACGAGCAGGAGCGCGCGCTCGCCCTGCTCGCGGAGGTCGACGGGGTGAGCAAGCACGAGGCCGCGGTGCGTGCGATCACCGACGTCGCCGCACGGCGGGTCAAGGAGGACCGCGTCCGCGCGCTCTCCCGTGACGGCCGGGAGCGGTACGCGGCGTTGCTCGACCGGCTCGCGCAGTGAACCCGGAGTACTTGACGCTGGAGGACCTGCTGGCGCTCGCCGACGACCTCGGCGTGCCCAAGGTGCGTGACCTGGGACTGCTGGACTCGGCCGCGCATCGGCCCCGGTCGTCGTTGATGGGGCAGGACGCCTACGGCAGCCTGGACGAGAAGGCCGCCGTGCTGATGGAGTCGATCCTGCGCAACCACCCGCTGGTCGACGGGAACAAGCGGCTGGGGTGGATGTCCGCGTTCGTCTTCTACGGGTTGAACGGGTTCGACCTGGACGCGCCCGAGGACGACGCGTACGACTTGGTGATCGCGCTGGCCACCGGCGCGATCCACTACGCGGAGGCGGCGGAGCGGCTGGGCAGCTGGACCCGCCCGATCACTGACGCGGGATGAGCTCGGCGAGGTCGATGTCGATCTCGAACGGCACGGTGACGTTCAGCGAGTCGCGGAAGATGCCCGTGGCGACGTAAGCCTTGGACGGCTCGTCCAGCTCGTAGACGTGCACGACGGGGCCGACGGCCCCGTCATCGACCAGCCAATAGTGCTGGATCCTCGCAGCGGCGTACTTGCGGAGCTTGACCGTGCGGTCGCGGAACGCGGATTCGCGTGAGACGACTTCGGCCACCAGCGGAACGTCGCCCGGCTCGAACCACGTCTGGTCCGGGTCGAAGGGGGCCGACGTCACGATGATGTCGGCTTCGGGGCGGTTGCGGGCGTCGAGTCGGATGGTCATGCCCTGCACCACGTCGACGCCGTCAGGCGCCTGGTCGTCGACGGCGCGGGCGAGATCGGTGCGGACGCGGTTGTGCCACAACCGCTGCGGGAACATCCGGAAGACGAGTGCTCCGTCGATCAGCTCCGTGTGGCGGGGCGCGTCGATCAGCTGATCCAGGTCCTCCGCGAACCAACCTTCCTCGCGTGGCGGGCACATCCAGTCAGGCAAGCCGTCCATGGCTCGCGAACGCTAGTGGCGGGAGTGTCGCCCGGGTAGTCGCACGATGGCGTGGGCGGTGGGTGGTTGTGGGCCGGTGGTCCCTGGACGTACCTCGGGGCGGTGCGTTGGGCGCACCGCCCCGAGGTACTGTGCTGCAGGCGTCAGCGCACCTGGTTGCGGCTGTGGCGGGCCAGGGCGAAGACGCCCCCCGCGGTGGCCAGCATGCCCAGTGCCGAGACGGTGAACACGACGATGTCGGTGGTCATGCGTAGATTCCCCTTGCGTTGATCTCCCACTCGTCTTGACGTCCGGGTACCCGGTTTCGTGGCCCGACAGTCGTGTAATTCACACGATCGTGGAGGTAAGGGCAGTGGGACTGCGCACACTTGAAGGTCGGGTGCTGGCCATCGCGCCCTGGATCCTGGGCGCGTCCCTGCTCGGGCACCTGGCGATGGTGGCGTTCCAGACGAAGATGACCATGGTGGACCTGATGGTCTACCGGAACGCCTCACCCGAGCTGTTCACCGGCCTGCTCTACGAGTGGCGGCTGAAGGAGTTCTCCGACCAGTTCGCCCTGCCGTTCACCTACCCACCTTTCTCGGCACTGGTCTTCGTGCCGCTGTCGTGGGTGCCGTGGGGCGTCGCCCGCTGGGTCTGGCAGCTGGCCTGCCTGGCCTGCCTCTGGTTCGTCACCCGCAAGTCCCTCCAGCTCGTCGGCAGCAACGACCCGCGCCGCGCGATGCTGTGGACGGGCCTGTTCGTCTGGGTCGAGCCGGTGCGCACCACGCTCAACTACGGCCAGATCAACCTGGTCCTGGCGGCCCTGCTGCTCGGCACGATGGTCAGCGCCCGGAGCTGGAAGCAGGGCGCGGGCGTCGGGATCGCGGCCGGGTTGAAGCTCACGCCCGCCATCTCCGGCCTCTACTTCCTGCTCCACCGCCGGTACAAGGCGGCGGTGTGGTCGATCGCCGCGTTCTTCGGCACGGTCGCGGTGGCCTACGCGGTCTCGCCCCGCCTGTCGAACGAGTACTGGTTCCACCTGCTCGGTGACGCCTCCCGCGTCGGCCCGGTCGCCTCGGCGATCAACCAGTCGCTGCGCGGCGCGCTGTCCCGCACGGTCGGGTACGACATCGGCACGGGGCCGCTGTTCATCGGCGCCGTGGTGGTCGCCGCCGTGCTGGCCGGGTTCGCGCTGCACGCGTCGCTGAAGGCCAAGGACACGTTGGCGATGATCGTGGCGGTGCAGTTCCTCGGCCTGCTCGTCTCGCCGATCTCGTGGAGCCACCACTGGGTGTGGGCGGTGCCCGCGCTGATGTGGCTGGTCTACGCGGCCGAGCACCGGTTGGCGACCATCACGGCCACCGCGTGGATCGTGGCCATCGGCAGCTACCTGATCTCGTTCCTGCTCAAGGTGCAGCCGTCGATCTGGGTCATCCCGCGCCCGTGGCACCAGTCGGTGCTGGGCTGGGTCTACCCGGCGGTGGGCGTGCTCACGCTAGTCACGATCACGGTGGTGCTGCGGCAGCGCACGCGCGAGCGGTCACCGGCCGCGGAAGACGTCGAGCACCCCGTCGATCTCCTCCGCGAGTGACACGTCCAGCGCCGTGATCCCGCCGCTGGAGTGCGTGCGGCAGCGGAACGTGAGCGTGCGCCAGCGGATGTCGATGTCGGGGTGGTGGTTGTCGTTCTCGGCGATCTCCGCGACCCGGTTCACCACCTGCAGCGCCTGGGCGAAGCTCTCCAGCTCCACCGTGCGCACCAGCGCGGCGTCCTGGGCCTGCCACGAGGGCAGCGAGGTCAGCGCGGCGGTCACCTGGTCGTCGGTCAGCAGCTCGGCCATGGCCCCGATCGTCCCACCGCGCGGGGTAAGCTGCGCGTTCGCCACGGGAGTCCGGTGCTGCGCCGGGCTGAGAGGAAGGCGCGCGAGCCTTCGACCGTCCACACCTGATCCGGGTCATGCCGGTGTAGGGAGAGATGATGTTCCGACGAGTGCTGCCCGCCGTGACCGCGTTCGCGCTGCTCACGGCCTGTTCGGTGACCACGTCCGACGCGCCGCCGGCGGGGGAGCGGGTCGTCACGCTGGTGACGCACGACTCGTTCGCGCTCACCCCGGCGCTGCTGGAGCGGTTCAAGGCCGACACCGGCATCACGATCAAGCCGCTGGCGAGCGGTGACGCCGGTGAGATGACGAACAAGCTGGTCCTGACCAAGGACGCCCCGATCGGGGACGTCGCGTTCGGCGTGGACTCCACGTTCGCCTCCCGTGCCCTGAAGGAGGGGGTGTTCGCCGAGTACGCGAGCGCCGAGGCGACCAAGGGCGCGCAGCGCTACCAGCTCGACCCGCCGAACCGGCTGCACGCCGTGGACGTCGGCGACGTGTGCCTGAACATCGACATCGCGGCGTTCGAGGACATCGGCGAGCCCAAGCAGTACGCCGACCTGGCCGACCCGAAGTACAAGGACATGCTGGTGGTCGAGGACCCGGCGACGTCCTCGCCTGGCCTGGCGTTCCTGCTCGGCACGATCGCGCAGTTCGGCGAGCAGAACTGGACGGACTACTGGGGTCAGCTCAAGGCCAACGGCGTGAAGGTCGTCAGCGGCTGGGAGGAGGCCTACACCCAGGACTTCTCCGGTTCCAGCGGCAAGGGGCCGCGCCCGATCGTGGTGTCCTACGCCTCCTCGCCCTCGGCGGAGATCGGTGACGACGGCACGCCGCGCACCAAGGCGCTGCTGGACACGTGCTACCGGCAGGTCGAGTACGCGGGCGTGCTGAACGGCGCGAAGAACACCGAGGACGCGAAGAAGGTCGTGGACTTCCTGCTGGGCGAGCAGGTGCAGGCCGACGTGCCGGGCCAGATGTACGTCTACCCGTCACGCGAGGGTGTCGCGCTGCCCGAGGCGTGGACGAAGGCCGCGCCGCTGCCCGCCACCGCGCGGTCGCTGCCCGCCGCCGAGGTCGACGCGAACCGCGAGCGCTGGGTGCAGCAGTGGCGCACGTTGGTGCAGGGCTGAGTCCCCGCCTGGCCTGGTCGCTCGCCGCCCTGCTGCCCCTGGCGTTCCTGGGGGTGTTCTTCGCGTGGCCGGTGCTGGCGATCGTCGGCCTCGGCCTGGGCGAGGGCGGCGTGCTGCCGGTCCTGGCCCGCGCCGACACGTGGGACCTGGTCGCGTTCACCCTCGGCCAGGCCGCCGCGGCGACGGCGTTGGCGCTGGTCACGGGCCTGCCGGTGGCGTTCCTGCTGGCCCGCTGCCGGGTGCGGGGCACGGGTCTGGTGCGGGCGGCGGTGATGGTGCCGTTCGTGCTGCCGACCGTGGTGGTGGGGTTGGCGTTCCGGGCGTTGTGGCCGGACGGCGGTGTGCTGCCGATCGTGCTGGCCAACGCGTTCTTCAACGTCGCCGTGGTCGCCCGCACGGTCGGCGGCCTGTGGGCCCGGGTCGACCGGCGGGCGGAGGACGCGGCACGGGCACTGGGCGCGTCCCGCGTCCGCGCGTTCACCTCCGTGGTGCTGCCGTCGTTGGCGCCGGCGATCGGGTCGGCGGCGTCGGTGGTGTTCCTGTTCTGCGCCACCAGCTTCGGCGTGGTGCTGGTCCTCGGCGGTGCGCGCCACCGCACGTTGGAGACCGAGATCTACCTGCGCACGGTGGAGCTGTTCGACCTGTCGGGCGCGGCCGCGCTGTCGTTGCTGCAGTTCGTCGCCGTGATCGCGGTGCTGGTCGTCGGCGGTCTGGCGCGTCGCCGCCGGGAGAAGGCACTGCCGCTGCGGATCGAGCCACCGCGTCGGCCCACCGGCGGCGAGTGGGGCGTGGTCGTGGCGGCGTGGCTGGTGGTGGCGGCGCTGCTCGCGCCCGTCGTCGGCCTGATCGCCAGGTCCCTGGCCACCGACGACGGCTGGAGCCTCGCCGGGTACGCGGCGCTGACGGGCACGGGGGAGCGCGGCACGCTGGCCGTGTCCGGGTTGGACGCGGCGCTGAACTCCGTGCGGGTGGCCACCGACGCCACCGCGGTCGCGCTGCTGGTCGGCGTGACGTCCGCGGTGGTCCTGGTGGGCCTGCGGCGGCACGGGTCGTGGTTCGCGGAGACCCTGGACACGGCGCTGATGCTGCCGCTGGGGGTGTCCGCGGTGACGCTCGGCTTCGGCTACCTGGTCACGATGGACGCCCTGCCGGGCGATTTCCGCACCTCGCCGCTGCTGGTGCCGCTGGCGCAGGCGCTGGTGGTGACGCCGCTGATCGTGCGGATCGTGCTGCCGGTGCTGCGCGCGGTGGACGAACGGCTGCGGCAGGCGGCGGCGACGTTGGGCGCGAGCCCCTGGCGGGTGTGGCGCGAGGTCGACTTCCCGT
Organism: Saccharothrix carnea; assembly: GCF_003014735.1. Taxonomy (GTDB): domain Bacteria; phylum Actinomycetota; class Actinomycetes; order Mycobacteriales; family Pseudonocardiaceae; genus Actinosynnema; species Actinosynnema carneum. The sequence goes on from NZ_PYAX01000007.1 coordinate 372,308, forward strand.
TGGCGGCGCGGTCGCTGGTGGCGGCGGCCGGGTTCGGGTTCGTGGTGGCGCTGGGCGAGTTCGGCGCGACGAGCTTCCTGGCCAGGCCGGACGCGCCGACGCTGCCGGTGGTGATCGCGCGGCTGATGTCGCGGCCGGGCGAGGTGAACAGCCAGATGGCTTATGCGGCGTGCGCGTTGCTGATGGTGGTGACCACGGTGGCCGTGCTGCTGATCGAGCGGTTGCGCGTGCCGAGCGGCGGGGAGTTCTGATGTCGTTGCACCTCGACGGGCTGACCGTGGCCTACGGTCCGGTCACCGCGGTGTCCGGAGTGGACTTGACGATCGCGGACGGCGAGGTGGTGGCGCTGCTGGGTCCGTCCGGGTGCGGCAAGTCGACGCTGCTGCGCGCCGTGGCCGGCCTGGAACCGGCCACCGCGGGCACGGTGTCGTGGGACGGCGCGGACCTGGCCGGGACACCCGTGCACCGCCGCGGTTTCGGCCTGGTGTTCCAGGACGGCCAGCTGTTCCCGCACCGGGACGTGGCGGGCAACGTGGCGTTCGGCCTGCGGATGGGCCGGGTGGAGCGCGAGGCGCGGGCGAAGCGCGTCACCGAGCTGCTGGACCTGGTCGGCCTGGCCGGCTACCACTCCCGCCGGGTGACCGAGCTGTCCGGCGGCGAGCAGCAGCGGGTCGCGCTGGCCCGTGCCCTCGCGCCCCGCCCGAAGCTGCTCCTGCTGGACGAACCGCTGTCCGCGCTGGACCGGGCGTTGCGCGAGCAGCTGGCGCTGGACCTGGCCCGGTTGCTGCGCGAGGCGGGCGCGACCGCGCTGGTGGTGACGCACGACCACGACGAGGCGTTCACGCTGGCCGACCGGGTGGCGGTGATGCGCGCGGGCCGGATCGTGCAGGTCGGCGTGCCGACCGAAGTGTGGCGCAAACCGACCGATGTGGACACCGCCCGGTTCCTGGGCTGCGGCAAGGTCCTGGCCCCCGACGCCGCCGAACGCCTGGTGGGCGTGCGCGCACGGGTCGGCCTGCGTGCGACGGCGCTGCGCACCGACCCCACCGGCCCGATCGAGGCGGAGGTGCTGGAACGCGTCCACCGCCGCGACCACGTGCGGCTGCTCGTGCGGCTGGCCGGCGAGGACTTCGAGGCCGTGGCCCCGGTCGCCGAACCACCGTCACCCGGCGACCGGGTCACCCTGGCCGTGGACCACGACGGCGTCGCGGTCATCGGCTGAGCTGCAGCACGAGCTCGTACTCCACGTCCCCGTGCTCGGCGCCCTCGATGTAGTCGGGCCACTCCTCGTGGAACGTCCGCACGTACCGCAGCCCGACCTTCTCCAGCACCCGCCGCGACCCGGCGTTCACCGTCATCGCGTACGCCACGACCCGGGTCAACCCGACCGCGCGCCCGTGCTCCACCAGCGCCGCCGCGCCCTCCGTCGCGTACCCGCGGCCCCAGTGGTCCGGGTGCAACCGGTACCCCAGCTCGGCCACACCCGGCTCCACCGCGCTCAGCTCGAACCACCCGACGAAGTCCCCCGACTCCTTCAGGTGCGCGGCCCACCAGCCGCCACCGAGCAGCTTGGGCAGCACGACCCGCTCCACGTCGGCCCGCGACACCGGCTTGCCGTCCTCGATGTACCGCATCACCCGGGCCTCGCCCAGCAGCCGCGCCACATCGTCCACATCGGACTCTTCGAACCCGCGCAACACCAGTCGGTCGGTCTCCACCGGCTAATTGTCCTTGGTCGCCAACCGCATCGCCGCCAACGACATCCCGATCACGATGTAGCACGCGGCCAGCGCCGTGCTGCGCCACAGCCCCTCGGTCGGCAACGGGTCGCGCATCACGTCGACCAGGCCCTCCCAAGCGGACGTGATGAGGTACGGGTGCAGCCAGTCCAACGCGCTGAACACGCCCAGCACCGCGAACACGATCACGCCGGCCATCGTCGCCGCCATCACCACCAGCGGGTGCTCGGTGCACGCCGAGATCGCCAGCGCGACCGCCGCCACACCCCACACCTGCACGGTGACCAGCAGGATCGTCAGCACGATCCGCCCCAGCGCCGCCCCGAACGACAGCGTGGACCCCGACAGCGTCAGCATCCCCTCGCCGCCGAACAGCACCACACCCGTGATCGCGCCCACGAACGCGATCAGCGTCACCGCGAACAACGTCATCGTGGCCACGCCGAACGCCTTGATCCCCAGCAGCCGGATCCGGCCCACCGGCGAGATCATCAACCCGCGCAGCGTGCCGTGCTGCGCCTCACCGGCCAGCCCGTCCGCCGCCCAGATCGCACCCACCAGCGGCAGCAGCAGCGGCAGCGCCAGGAACAGCGTGAACACCGGCAGCACCAGGCCGTTGCCCGAGATGATCGCGGCCAACCCGGGACCGGCGGGCCCCTCACCGTCCACCGCGAACCACAGCCCGATGCCGGCCAGGATCGGCACCAGGCACAGCGACGCCAGCCCGATCACCGTCCGCGGCCGGCGCAGGATCCAGCGCAGCTCCGAGCGCAGTTGCCTGCCCAGCGGAGCGCGCGTGGCGACCAGCGCGCTCATCGCGCACCCTCCTCGATCGTGTCCACCGCGGACAGGTTGTGCTCGGACTCCTCGGCCTCGGTGAGCCGGGCGAACAGGTCCTCCAGGCCGGTGCGGTGGCGACGCGCCTCGTGCACCGCGACCCCCGCCCGCACCAACGTCTCCAGCACCGCGGGCGCCGTCGTGCCGATGAGCTCGACCCGCACACCCTCCTCGATCGGCCGCGCCGAGATCCGACCGGCGCGCAACGCGTTCAGCGCGTCGTCCACGTCCGGCGTGACGACCAGCAGCGAACTGCTGTCCGCGTGCAGCAACTCGGCCAGTTCCCCTTGCGCCACCACGGTTCCCCGGTGCAGCACGGCCACGTGCGTGCAGATCGCCTCGATCTCGCTGAGCAGGTGCGACGACACGACGACCGTGCTGCCCGCCTCGTGCAGGTCCGCGATCACCTTGCGCACCTCGCGCGTGCCCGCCGGGTCGAGGCCGTTGGTCGGCTCGTCCAGCACGATCAGCTTCCGCTTCACCAGCAGCGCCGCGGCCAACCCCAGCCGCTGCTTCATGCCCAGCGAGTAACCCCGGTAGCGCCGGTGCGCGGCGGCGGCGAGGCCGACCCGCTCCAAGGCGTCCTCGACCGCCTGCCTGATGTCACCCGTGGCCAGCAGCGGCTCGAACGCCGCCGCCCGACGCAGGTTCTCCCGACCCGACAGGAACGGGTGGAACCCCGGACCCTCGACCAGCGCGCCCACGTGCGGCAGCGCTTCCGCGACACCGTCCGGCAACGCCTTGCCCAGCAGTTCGACCTCCCCCTCGGTCGGTCGCACGAGCCCGAGCAGCATGCGGATCGTGGTGGTCTTGCCCGACCCGTTCGGCCCGAGCATCCCGAGCACCGCCCCCCGCGGCACGTCGAGGTCCACCCGGTCCACCGCGACCGTGCGCCCGTACACCTTGCGCAGTCCCCGCGTCCGGGCCGCGAGGACCGGGGTGGAGCCGGTGGTCGTCACCGGCTCCACCCGCGCGCTGGTCGACGAGGTCACTTGACCTGACCGATCGCGTCCACCAGCACCTGCTCCGGCACCGCGCCCGCGGCCACCCGGCCGTCGTCGGCGATCAGCACGCCACCGACCCGCGTGGTGATGAGCGTGCCCGAACCCCAGGCGCCGCTGACCTGCTTGCCCAGCTGCTTGATCAGGCCCTGCACGTCGACGTCCTCGCCCTGGCCGTGCTCCTGCCAACGGCCCTCGCGCTGACCCTGCTGCTGCAGGTCGGCCAGCCCCGTCAACGCGTCCTGAGGCACCCGCGCGGCCAGCACGACGTCCCAGCCCTCGCCGATGACCTGCGGGTTCGCCTCGGTGAACGCCTGCTCGGCGGCCGCCTTGTCCTCCGCGGACGGCTTCTCGACCTCAGGCTCGGTCACCTTCGCCCCCGCGGGCGGGGTGAACGCGAACAGCGACGCGTCCTGCGGGCCGACGTTCAGCTCGGAGAACCCGACCTGCGCGGCCGGCGCGTCCGTGCCGTTGGTCAGCACGGCCACCCGCAGCGGCACCCGCAGCTCCGCGTCGACCGCGACGCGCACCTCGCGCAGCACCGTCTTCTCGGTCGGCTTCGGCGTCAGCACCAGCTCGTACACCGGCCGGTTCGCCACCCGCGCGGTGCCGTCGACGGTGACGTCGCTGTACTCCTGGATCGCCGCCACCACCTGCCGCGACAACGTCACCGGGTCGGTCGGCGCGGCCTTCGGCTCACCGCTGAGGTCCGGCTCGCCGTGCTCGAACGAACCGTGCGGCATCTTGGTCACGGTCTGCTCGGCCGAGTCCCACATCCACGCGGTCTGCCCGTCGTCGACGAACGTGCGCTCGGAGTCGCCGCTGGGCAGCTGCACCCGCAGCTTGCCCGCGCCATCGGTCCAGATCCGCAGGTTGCTGGCGCCGTCGGACAGCTGCGGCACGCCACCGATCGCCGGGATGCCCAGGTCGTTGTCCACGTCCACGGTGCCGCCGAACGCGGCCGGCTTCGCGTTGAGCACCGACTCCACCAGTGCCTCGGCGCTCACGTCCGGCAGCACCGGTGCGGGTCCCGCGCCGGCGGGCATCGCGAGCAGACCCAGCCCGGTCGCACCGGCGACCACGCCTACCGCCGCCGCCACGACGGTCACCCTTCTCCGGTTCATGTGTCCCCTCCTCCTGCCGGGCAGCCCCTTGCGACCCGACACCACAGACCTTCCTCCGCCCGCGCTGAGATGGGGCTGAGAGCCGCCCGGAGCCTGAGAGCGGACTGAGATCCCGCGCCGATTGTCCTCCTCACGGGGCATGCTGTGGGCGTGAGACCACGGGTGCTGGTTGTGGACGACGAGATCGGCGTGCGACGGGCGTTGGAACGCGGCCTGTCCGCGGAGGGCATGGAGGTGGTGACGGCCGCGGACGGCCCCAACGCCCTGCGGGTGGCGCTGACCGGCGCGTTCGACGTGGTGCTGCTGGACATCATGCTGCCCGGCCTGTCCGGCTACCGGGTGCTGCAGCGGATGCGCGCCGAGGGCGTGCGGACGCCCGTGCTGATGGTGTCGGCCAAGGACGGCGAGGTGGACCAGGCTGACGGCCTCGACCTCGGCGCTGACGGCTACCTGGTGAAGCCGTTCTCGTTCGTGGTGCTCGTGGCGCAGGTCCGGGCGTTGCTGCGGCGCAACTCCGCCGACCTGGCGCGGCGCAGGCTCAAGCTCGGCGAGCTCGTGGTGGACCGGGCCCTGCGCGAGGTGAGCTGGGCAGGTGAGCCGGTGTCGCTGTCACCGCGCGAGTACGCCGTGCTGGACGTGCTGGCCAGCCGTGCCGGATCCGTGGTGACGAAGGACGAACTGCTGCGCACGGTGTGGGGCGACGAGCAGGCCGCCACCCGCAACGCGGTCGAGGTGTACGTCGGCTACCTGCGGCGCAAGCTCGACGCGATGGGTGCGGGCGAGGTCGTGCGCACCGTGCGCGGCCACGGTTACCTGGCGTCCACGCCCGACCTCGACGCGGCGCTGGGCGCGGCGGGCACGACGGCGGGGACCAGGCGCAGGTGAACCTGCGCCGGTGGTGGCCGCGCCGGTGGTGGCTGCGGCGGAGGCTGCGGTTCCGGATCACCGTCGTGGCGACCGGCGTGGCCCTGCTGTGCCTGCTCGCGTTCACCCTCCTCGCCCCGCAGCTGATCGGGTTGGTGCAGGTAAGCGCGGTGGACTCGGAGCTGGCCAAGGCGGGCAACGCGCGCGTGCTCGACACCGCCGGCAACCCGCTCGACGGCGGGCCGCGGCCCGCCCTGACCGCGGCCGAGATCCGGGCGCTCAAGTCCGGCGAACCCGTGCTGCGGATCGACGGGCCCAGCGCGCACCGGTGGATCGGCCGGGTCGTGTTCGCCGGGGACGGCACGCCCGAGCTGCACGTCGCCGGTGACACCCTGGTCGGCTACCGCGAGGCCAACCGGCTGGGCACGCGGTGGCTCGCCGTGGCCGCGGTGCTGGTCGCGGGCTTGGTGGGGATCGCGACGTGGCTGGCCGTGCGGTCGTCGTTGCGGCCCGTGGAGCGGATGCGGGTGGCCGCGGCGGAACTGCCGCGCGGGCAACGCCTGCCCGTGCCGGCCGCGCGGGACGAGCTGCAGGCGCTGGCGGAGGCGTTGAACGCCCTGCTCGCCCGGCGTGACGAAGCCACCGAACGGCTGCGCAGGTTCACCGGTGACGCGGCGCACGAGCTGCGGTCGCCCGTGACGTCCGTGCGGGCGCAGGCCGAGGTCGCGGTGGCGCACCCCGACCCGGACTTCTCCATCGAGGTGCTGGAATCGGTGGTGGAGGAGTCCGAACGGCTGTCCGCGCTGGTCGACGCGCTGCTGATCCTGGCGCGGGCGGACACCGGGGAGCTGCCCCGCGCCGAACCCGTCGACCTGGTGCTGCAGGCGCAGGCGGCGGTGGACCGGCTGGGTGAGACGGACCTGCTGGTGCAGCTGGCCGCGCCGATGAGCGCGTGCCTGATCTCCGCCGCGGGCACCGAGGTCGAGCTGGTGCTGGACAACCTGCTGCGCAACGCCGCCCGTTACGCCCGCACGTTCATCCGGATCTCCGTGCTGCCGGCCGCGCGCGAGGTGCGGTTGCTGGTGGACGACGACGGGCACGGCATCCCCGAGGAACACCGGGACAAGGTGTTCGACCGCTTCTACCGGGTCGAATCCGACCGGGGACGGGCCACCGGCGGGTTCGGGCTGGGACTCGCCCTCGTGGCCCACCTGGTCCGTCGTCGCCGGGGGACGATCCGGGCGGGGGAGTCGCCCGAGGGCGGCGCCCGGCTGGAGGTGCGCTGGCCGCTCTACCGGTGACCTTGCTGACAAGATGTGCGACCGTGCCCGCGTTGAGAAACACCACCCTCGTCGACGCCCCGCTGCGGACCGTCGCCGCCGCGCTGCTGGACGCCCGACTGCTGGCCCGGGCCGTGCGCGGGCTCGGCGTGCGGATCACGGGCGGTGCGCCGGTGCTGTTCGAGGGCGCTTCGCTGGCCGGGTCCGTGGGGCCGGTGAACGGGACGCTGGTCGTGACGCGGGCCGACACCACCGGGGTGTCGGCGGAGCTGGTCGGCGGGCCGTTGCCGCGGTTCTCGCTGGTCACGGACCTGCTGCACACCGGTGGCGGCACGATGGTGGTCGATTCCGTCGAGTGGTCCAGCCCCGGCGGCCCGTTCGGACGCCTGGCCGACGTGCTCGTGGGCCGCGGCCTGGCCCTGAAGGTGCTCGAAGCGCGCGCCGCCGCCGTGTCCGCCCGCAGCGTCGACCTGCTCAGCGCACGCGTAGTGGTAGGTGCCGCGATCATCCACAACGGCCTGCTCCTGGCCCAGCAGCGCAGCTACCCGCCCGAAGCCGCCGGCAAGTGGGAACTCCCGGGCGGCCGCGTCGAACCGGACGAGACCGACCACGCCGCCGTGATCCGCGAGTGCGCCGAGGAGCTGGGCGTCACCGTCACCCCCGGCGCCCAGATCGGCCCGGACATCCCCCTGCGCCCCGACCTCCTCCTCCGCGCCTACACCGCCACCCTGGTCTCCGGCACCCCGACCCCCACCGACCACCAAGCCGTCCGCTGGCTGACCTCCACCGACCTGACCACCGTCGACTGGCTCCCAGCCGACCGCGTCCTCCTACCCACCCTCCGCCCCCTCCTTCCCTAACCCCCGCGAGTCGAACACTCAGGTCCCGCGTGTCCTACGTTCGCGTCCACCGTGTCCTACGTTCAGAACACCCGAGTTGAACACTCAGAACAGTGGATCTTGTCCTGAATGTTCAACTCGGGGTACGCGAACGTAGGACACGCGCGTTCTGAACGTGGGACACGCGGGACCTGGAGGTTCGACTCGCGGGGGTCAGCCCAGGCCGGACATGCGGAGGGCGGCGTCGAGGCGGTGGGTGCAGCGTTCACGGGAGCGTTCGGCGCCGTGGGCACGGGCCCGGTCCAGTTCGGCCGGGTCGTCCAGCAGGCCCTGCGTCACCTCGCGCACGGGCCGCAGCTCCTCGATCACCGCGTCCGCCGCGGCCTCCTTCAACTCCGCGTAGTCCTGCACCGAACCCGCCAGCCCCTCCGGGTCCTTCCCCGTGCACGCCGCCAGGATCTCCAGCAGGTTCGCCACCCCCGGCTGCTCCTCCGGCGCGTAACGCACCACGCCCAGGTCGTCGGTCACCGCACGCCGGATCTTGCGCCGCACCAGGTCAGGCGGGTCGAGCACGAACACCGTGCCCGCCGCGTCCTTCGCCGACTTGGCCATCTTCCGCGACGGATCCGCCAGGTCCCGCACCCGTGCCGCGGTCGGCGCCACGACCGACCGCGGCATCACGAACACCTCGCCGTACGTGCCGTTGAAGCGACGCGCCAGCACCCGCGCCAGCTCCACGTGCTGCCGCTGGTCGTCACCCACCGGCACCTCGTGCGCACCTTGCAGCAGGATGTCGGCCGCCATCAGCACCGGGTACGTGAGCAGGCTCAACCGGACCGACGACCGGCCCGCCGACTTCTCCTTGAACTGGATCATCCGCGCCGCCTCGCCGTACGTGCAGGTGCACTCCAGCACCCACGTCAACGCACCCAGCTCGCGGACCAGGTCGGACTGCACGGCCACCGACCGCGGGTCCACGCCGGCGGCGATGAGCACCGCCAACTGCTCCCGGGTCAACGACCGCAATCGTGACGGGTTGTGGGACGTCGTCATCGCGTGCAGGTCGCTGATGAAGTAGACGTCCTCTTCGGTGCCCTCGGCGGCCCACCGCCTGATCGCGCCGAGGTAGTTGCCCAGCTGGACGGGGCCGGACGGGGTGATCGCGGACAGCCTGATCATGGTGATCCCTTCGGGTGTGCCCGCTCGACGGGCCCCCGAAAGCACGAAGGCCGCCCCAGCGGGCGGCCTGCGTTCGTCTGGACGCGCAGTTCTCAGGGCCGCCGGAAGGCGGACCACCAGAACGTGTGAAGAGTGCGCATACCCGTGATCCTAGCGTGTTGCCCGGCTGCGTCACGAGTCTACATTTCTCCCATGTACGTCGTGCTGCTGGAGTACACCGCACCGCTGGACGAGGTCGACTACGCCCTCCCGGACCACGTGGAGTGGCTGAAGAAGCAGTACGAGGCCGGGCACTTCCTGGCCTCGGGCCGTCAGGTGCCCCGCGTGGGCGGCGTGATCATCGCCCGGCCGATGGTGCGCGGGAAGCTGGACGCGCTGCTGGCCACCGACCCGTTCGCCATCCGCAAGCTGGCGAAGTACCAGGTGGTGGAGTTCCAGGCCACCCGGACGGCACCCGAGCTGGCCAGGGTGAACGAAGCGGCGATGGGCTAGCCCGCGGGCACGGACCGCGTCCCACCCGGCGTCGGCCGGGCGGTGGCCCTCACGCGGCCGCCTTCTTCTTGCCCTTCTTCCCGGCCTTCGCCGCCTTGCGCTCCTGCTTGGCCGCCTTCTTCGCGGCCTTCTCCCGAGCCTTGAGCAGCACGACCACCGGACAGCTCTTGCACCTCGGCGTCGACCGGCAGCACTTCTTCTTCACCTTGACCTTGCCCACGCGACGTGCTCCACTCATCCGGGTGTCCTCAGAGTAGGTGAGGCTGACCTCACCTGCCGTACCTGTGTGGTAATGGCGGCCCGACCGGTAAGCTGTACTCAGGCTGCGCGCGATCCAACGTCCGGCGCCTGGCTTCCCTCGCACAAACAGCTCTAGGAGTTCCGCGTGCCCACGGCCACCGCGTCGATCAAGGAAACGCTGGTCCGCAACGACCTGCGCAACGTCGCGATCGTCGCGCACGTTGACCACGGCAAGACGACCCTCGTCGACGCCATGCTCCGCCAGTCCGGCGCCTTCTCCGAGCGAGCCGAGCTCGTCGACCGGGTCATGGACTCGGGCGAGCTGGAGCGCGAGAAGGGCATCACGATCCTCGCCAAGAACACCGCCGTGCGCCGCCACACGCCCGACGGTCCCGTCACCATCAACGTGGTCGACACCCCCGGCCACGCCGACTTCGGCGGTGAGGTCGAGCGCGGCCTGTCCATGGTCGACGGCGTCGTGCTGCTGGTGGACGCCTCCGAGGGCCCGCTGCCGCAGACCCGGTTCGTGCTGCGCAAGACGCTGGCCGCCGGCCTGCCGGTGATCCTCGTGGTGAACAAGGTCGACCGCCCCGACGCCCGGATCTCCGAGGTCGTCGAGGAAGCGCACGACCTGCTGCTCGACCTGGCCAGCGAGGTCGGCGCCGACGACTCGGTGCTCGACCTGCCCGTCGTCTACGCCTCCGCGCGTGCCGGCCGGGCCTCGCTCAACCAGCCCGAGGACGGCGGCCTGCCCGACGAGGAGAACCTCGACGTGCTGTTCGAGGTCCTGTTCAAGCACATCCCGGCCCCGATGGGTGACGCGGACGCGCCGCTGCGCGCGCTGGTGACGAACCTCGACGCGTCGTCGTTCCTGGGCCGCATCGCGCTGTGCCGCATCGAGGCCGGTCGCATCCGCAAGGGTGAGACCGTGGCGTGGTGCCGCGAGGACGGCTCCATCCAGAAGGTCCGCATCACCGAGCTGCTGATCACCGAGGCGCTCGACCGCGTGCCCGCCGAGCAGGCGCGGGCGGGTGACCTGGTCGCCATCGCCGGCATCCCGGACATCACCATCGGCGACACGCTCGCCGACGTCGACAACCCCGAGCCGCTGCCGCGGATCACCGTCGACGAGCCCGCGATCTCGATGACGATCGGCGTGAACACCTCGCCGCTGGCCGGTCGCGGCGGCGGCACCAAGCTGACCGCGCGGGTGCTCAAGGCCCGGTTGGACTCGGAGCTGGTCGGCAACGTGTCGGTGCGCGTGCTGCCCACCGAGCGCCCCGACACCTGGGAGGTGCAGGGCCGCGGTGAGCTGGCGCTGGCCATCCTGGTCGAGCAGATGAAGCGGGAAGGCTTCGAGCTGACCGTCGGCAAGCCGCAGGTCGTCACCAAGACCATCGACGGCAAGCTGCACGAGCCGTTCGAGCGGTTGACGATCGACGCGCCGGAGGAGCACCTGGGTGCCATCACCCAGCTGCTGGCCAACCGCAAGGGTCGGATGGAGAACATGTCCGGCCACGGTTCGGGGCGGATCAAGCTGGAGTACGTCGTGCCGTCGCGCGGCCTCATCGGCTTCCGCACCGAGTTCCTGACCGAGACGCGCGGCACCGGTATCGCGAACGCGGTGTCCGAGGGCTACGGCCCGTGGGCCGGCGAGATCCGGACCAGGCACAACGGCTCGCTCGTCGCCGACCGGTCCGGCCAGATCACCGCGTACGCGATGATCCAGCTGGCCGACCGGGGCACGTTCTTCGTGGAGCCCGGTGCCGAGGCGTACGAGGGCATGGTCGTCGGCGAGAACCCGCGTGCCGAGGACCTCGACGTCAACGTGTGCCGTGAGAAGAAGCTGACGAACATGCGCACGTCGACCGCCGACGTGATGGAGACCCTGGCCCGGCCGCGGAAGCTGTCGTTGGAGGAGGCGCTGGAGTTCTGCGCCGCCGACGAGTGCGTCGAGGTCGCGCCGGAGGTCGTGCGGGTGCGCAAGGTGATCCTGGACGCCAACCAGCGCGGCCGCGAGCGCAGCCGCAACAAGTTGCGCGGCTGACCGCTTCTCCTTATATATAGGGTCTGCCAACGGGCACCCCAGGGCTCCGGCCCTGGGGTGCCCGTCGCTTTGGCCACCGTCCCCGTGTCCGCCAAACACGATCGGGTGAACATAGGCCAAAAATGTACGGAAACACTGTTACCACCCCTCGGTTGGAACATGAGGAAACCGACCGACCGCCCCGACCCCCGACCCGAACCCCTCCCGACCACCCACCACCTGGCCACCCCCCACTCCCGCCACCCCCTCGCCGCCCATCCGACGCCCCGACCACCACCACCCCTCCCGGACCACAACGGTCCCGCCTCCCCGAAACCACCCCCGCCGCAAACCGCCACCCGCCGACCACCCGTGCCGCGTGCACACCGCTGGCCCCGCGCACACCGCCCGCCCGGCACGCTGCCCGGCCCGCGCACGCTGCCCGGCCCGCGCACGCCGCCGGCCGCGAACCGCCGCCCGCGCCGTCGACCGCCCGCGCCCCGGCCGCCCCGTGGACACCGCTGGCCCCGTGCGCGCTGCCCGCCCCGCGCACACGGCTCGGCCCGCGCCCACGGATAGCGACCGGCTGGGGACCGGCGGCCGGCGGTGGGTGGTTGCGTGCGGTGGCGAGGGCGTGGGTGGCCAGGGGCGAGGTGGCGAGGGATGGGGTGGCGAGGGGAGGGGTGGTGAAGGGGCCCGGTGGACAGAGGGCCGGAGTGGGTGGGGTGTCGTTGGGGTGGGAGTCGTGGGGTTGGGCGTCAACTGTCAGCGTCGTCTGGCACGCTCGTACCCATGGGGACGCGAAGGGTTCTTGCGGTGTTGGCTGCGCTTGCGCTGGCCGGTTGCACGGCTACGCCACCGCCGCCCCTGGTGCCTTCGACGCCGGGGATGACGGTCGTCCCGAAGGAGAAGCAGAACGAGGTCGTCGTCGGGGTGGATGACGTCAAGGGCGGCTACAACCCGCACACGCTGGCCAGCCAGAGCACGGTCACGACGGCGCTCGCGGCGCTGTTGCTGCCCTCGACCTTCCGGACCGACGCGGACGGCAGTCCGCGGCTCGACCTGGACCTCCTGGTGAGTGCCGAGGTGAGCAGCGCGGACCCGTACACGGTTACCTACACGTTGCGGCGTGATGCCAGCTGGTCGGACTCGGCGCCGGTCGCGGCGGAGGACTTCGTGTACCTCTGGCAGCGGATGCGGGAGGAGCCCGGGGTGGTCGACCCGGCCGGGTACCGGCTGATCGACGACATCACCAGCCGCGAGGGCGGCAAGGTGGTCGAGGTGGTGTTCACCAAGCCCTACCCCGGCTGGCGCAGCCTGTTCCGCAACCTCCTGCCCGCCCACCTGCTCAAAGACGCCCCCGGCGGGTGGGGCGCGGCGCTCGCGGACAGCTTCCCGGCCACCGCCGGGCCGTTCGCGGTCCGCACGCTCGACCAGCCGCGCGGCGAGATCATCCTCGAGCGCAGCGACCGCTTCTGGGAGGCACCGCCGGCACTCGACCGGCTGGTCCTGCGCCGCGCGAGCCAGCACGACACGATCGAGGCGCTGAACACCGGCGACGACCAGGTCGCCCTCCTCCGCGCGGACGCCATCGCGACCAAGGACATCGCCGAACTGGCCAAGACCACGCCGCTCACCAGCGTCGTCGTCCCCCGCGCGGAAGTCGTCCAACTGCTGCTGCGCCCCGCCTCGCCGCGCATGCAGGACGTCCGCGTCCGCACCGCCGTGCTGAACCTGCTCGACCGCGACGACCTGATCGACGCCGGCTCCCGCAGCGGCCCCAGCGAGAACCTCCGCGCGGACGCCCAGGTGATCCCCCCGAGCAAGCCCGGCTACACCCCGACCATGCCCCCCAAGGCCGGTGACCCCGCGCAACTGCTCACCCAAGCGGGTTACACCCGTCCGGAGAACGGACAGTGGGGACGGGAGGGGAAGCCGCTGGAGTTGACCATCGCCGCACCGGCCGGGATGGAGCCGTACGTGACCGTCGCGAACCGCGTTCAGCGTCAACTGTCATTGTCCGGAATCGCCGCACGCGTCCTGACAACGCAGCCCAATCAGTTGTTCGGCCAAGATCTGTCGGATACCGCCGCTTCCAATGAGCCCGTGGACATTGCCGTCGTGCCGCAGGTCGACACCGGCGATTCCGCGGCCGTTCTGGCATCCACATTCGGCTGCCGCCCGTCGCCGGACGACGGCGGTACACCCATTCCGGCGAATCTGTCCGGTTTCTGCGACCAAGCGGTCCAACCGGTGATCGAACAGGCCCTCAGCGGCCAGGTGCTGCTCGCCGACGCGCTGGAGACCATCGAGCCGGTGCTCTGGCAGCAGGCCGTCTCGCTGCCGTTGTTCCAGGTAGCGGACCTGTTGGTGGTCCTACCGGAGGCCCGCAACGTCACCGCCGGTGCTCCGTTCGCCGGTCCGCTGAGCACCGCGCGCACCTGGCGCCGTGAAGATCGTTGACCGTTGACTCGGACGAAACACTGGCTTCAAGATGCGTTCGAGGCGCAGTATTGACAGTATTCCCGTCGTCCGGTTAACGAACGCTCCCGCCCGGTAACGACAGAGTTGCGTGCTGCGACCAACGTGTCACCCTTTGGTCACGATCGGCCGATGGGCAGTGACCGTGCCGCGCACGGGTTCTTATCGTGCTGCAACGGTGTGTCGGTTCGGGGCGCGTTTGGCACATCACGGTTATGGGTGGAAGTCGGCCCAAACGGTCGCTCCAACCCAGTGCTAGGAGGGCACGTGTCGATGAGGAGATCAAAGGCTGTCTCGGCGCTTGCGCTGTTGACCGGAGCCGCGCTCGTGCTGAGCGCGTGTGGCGGCGGCGGCTCGGGCAGCGGCGACCAAGGCGGGCCGCAGGACCTCGACCCCGGTTCGATCGGTGGTCAGGACGAGCTGCTGAAGCGTCCGAAGGTAGAGGACATCGGCGAGATCGCGGTCGCCGTGGAAGAGGGCTTCCACAACTACAACAACAACATCGGCGCGACGAACAACTTCTCCAGCACCATCGCGCTGTCCAACGTGCAGCCCTCGCCCTACGTCACCGAGCTGGTCGACGGCAAGGTCGTCATCAAGATCGACGGTGACCTGATGGAGTCCATCAAGGTCACGTCGAGCGACCCGCAGACGATCGAGTGGAAGGTGCAGAAGGCCGCCGTCTGGTCCGATGGCGAGGCCATCGACTGCGACGACTTCCACCTGAAGTGGCTGGCGGCCACGAGCAAGGCCACCACGAAGAGCGAGAGCGGCGAAGAGGCCTCGATCTTCGACTCGTCGCCCACGGGCTACGAGAACATCGAGAAGCTCGAGTGCTCGGACGGCGACAAGACCATCACCACGACGTTCTTCAAGGACAAGGCGTTCGCGGACTACCGCGGCCTGTTCTCGCAGCCGGGTAGCGACAGCCTGCTGCCGGCGCACGTCCTGGAGCAGAAGACCGGCGTCTCGGACATCACCAAGGTGGCGCCGTCGCAGAACGACGAGACGGTCAAGAAGGTCGCCGAGTTCTACACCACGGGCTGGCTGGGCTTCGACGCGGCGGTCGCCCTCTCCGGTGGCCCGTACACCATCACCTCCTCGGACCTCAAGGACCAGACGGTCCTCGAGCGCAACCCGAAGTGGTGGGGCAACCCCGGTGGCCCGTCCAAGGTCATCCTGAAGACGAACACGGACGCCCAGTCCGCGGCCCAGCAGCTGCAGAACAAGGAAGTCCAGGTCATCGCGCCGCAGGCCGACCCCGCGGTCGCCCAGCAGCTGCGCGGCGACAGCGCGTTCGAGGTCTACGCGGCCGGTGGCCAGACCTACGAGCACGTCGACTTCAACATGGCGCGCCCGCTGTTCAAGGAGAACAAGGACCTGCGCCTGGCGATCGCCCAGTGCTTCGACCGCGAGTCCCTGGTCGAGAAGCTGATCGCGGACGTCGACCCGAACGCCAAGCCGCTGGGCAGCCTGACGTTCCAGCCCAACGAGGTCGGCTACGAGGACCACTACGGCGATGTCGGCAAGGGTGACGTCGCCGCGGCCAAGAAGACCCTCGAGGACGGCGGCTGGAAGCAGGGCGCCGACGGCATCTACACCAAGGGCGAGTTCCGCGCGTCGTTCAAGCTGGGCCACAAGATCGTCCAGCGTCGTTCGGACACGGTCCGGATCCTGCAGGACAAGTGCAAGCAGGCCGGTATCGAGATCGTCGCCGACCAGGCGGCGGACTTCAACGACAAGCGCCTCCCGGCCAGCGAGTTCGACGCCGCGCTGTTCGCGTGGGTCGGCCAGCCGCTGAAGGCCGGTGCGTACGGCAACTACGCGCAGAAGGCCAAGGGTGGTTCCGGCAACTACAACAACTACGACTCCGCCGCTCTGACGGAGAAGTGGGCAGCCGCGAACGGCGAGCTGGACTACCAGAAGCGCATCACCATGATGAACGAAGCCGACAAGATCATGCGGGACGACCTGCACAGCATCCCGCTGTTCCAGCTGACCGACTTCGCGGCGTCGAGCGCGGACATCGGCCCGATTTCGTACATCGGTGTCGGCGGCGGTGTGACCTGGAACGTCTACGCCTGGCAGAAGAAGTAACAACGCCGGGCTCGTGAGTCCAGACAGATAGAGCACGACCCAACCGCCGGGGGGCCGGTGCCACAAGCACCGGCCCCCCGGACGGTGTCCGCGTCCGGTAGGCTCCCACGCTTGCACGCGGGGGTGCCTAGGGAGACTAGAGACTCGTCATGTTCCGTTACATAATCCGGCGGTTGTTGATCTCGATTCCGCTGTTGATCGTCGCTTCATTCCTCTGCTTCGGTCTCGTCAACGCCATGGGCGATCCCCTTGGCGAGTGGAAGCTCCAGAAGCCCCGGACACCGGCGGAGATCGCCGCCGCTTACGAGCGGACGGGCTACAACAAGCCGTTCATGGAGCGCTACGTCGACTGGGCGGGCGACTTCGTGACCGGCGACTGGGGTGAGTCCGTCAACCCCGGCAACGCGGGCAAGCCCGTCAAGGACGACCTGGTCAAGGCGTTCGGCGTGACGCTGCGGCTGATCCTCGGCGCGGAGCTCATCGCGCTGCTGCTCGGTATCGCCGTCGGCGTCATCGGCGCGGTCAGACAGTACTCGATATTCGACTACACAGCGACCGGTATATCGTTCGCGATGTTCTCGATGCCGTTGTTCTGCGTGGCACTGGTGCTCAAGGCCGGTGGTATCGAGCTGAACAACTGGCTGGAATCGATCGGCGCCGACCGGTGGATCATCACGGCGGGTCCGCCGGGTGACGGCTTCGGCGGCAGCTTCGGTGAGCAGGTCTTCCAGTACTCCGGCGCGTACATCCTGCCGACCATTTCCCTGGTGGTCATCCAGTTCGCGCTCTACAGCCGTTTCCAGCGCGCCTCGATGCTGGAGACGCTCAACGCCGACTACGTGCGCACGGCGCAGGCGAAGGGCATTTCGGAGGCGCGGTCGATCTTCCGGCACGCGTTCCGCAACGCGCTCATCCCGATCATCACGGTCTCCTCGCTGAACATCGGCGCCGGTTTCGGTGGCGCGGTGATCACCGAAACGGTCTTCAGCTGGTCCGGCATGGGGAAGTTCATCGTCGACGCGATCACGGACATCGAGCCCTACCAGGTGCTCGGCTTCATGATGCTGACGGCCGTGTTCATCATCGTGTTCAACCTGATCGCGGACATCCTGTACGCGTTCCTGGACCCGAGGATTCGCCTTGACTGAGATCGGTTCCCCCGTGGCGCAGGCTCCCGCGCCCCAGAAGGGCGAGGCGAGCACGTTCGACACGACCACGGCCCGCAAGCAGTGGCAGGTCATCCTGCGCCGGTTCACCCGGCACAAGGCCGCTCTGGTCGGCCTGGTCCTGTTCGTGGTCCTGGTGCTGTTCGCGTTCTTCGGCAGCCTGTTCTGGGAGTACTCCTACACGGACCTCGGCTTCAAGCGGTACCTGCCGCCCAGCGCCGACCACCCGTTCGGCACGGACCGGCTGGGCGGCGACATGGTCGCCCTGATCATCCGCGGCACGCAGTTCTCGCTCCAGATCGCGATCGTGGTGGCGGTGCTGTCCACCGTCATCGGCGTGGTCCTGGGCGCGATCGCCGGGTACATGAGGGGCTGGGTCGACACGCTGATCAGCCGCTTCATCGACCTGCTGCTGGTGATCCCCAGCCTGATCATCGCGGCCGTGCTGGTGCGCAACAGCTTCGTGGTGTCGGTGGCGGGCGGCAGCGGCGGCAGCAACTGGCTGATCGTGGCGCTCTACCTGGGCCTGATCGGCTGGCTGTCGATCGCCCGGGTCATCCGCGGCATGGTGCTGTCGCTGCGCGAGAAGGAGTTCGTGGAGGCGGCCCGCGCGCTGGGCGCGTCCACGTTCCGCATCGTGTTCCGGCACATCCTGCCCAACACCGTCGACGTGATCATCGTGAACGCGACGCTGGCGATCGCGCAGGCCGTGCTGCTGGAGGCGGCGCTGTCGTTCATCGGCCTGGGCGTGCAGAGCCCGGACACGTCGCTCGGCCTGATGATCAGCCTGAACAAGAACGAGTTGACGCTGCACCCGTGGCTGTTCCTCACCCCGTTCGTGTTCATCGTGCTGATCTCGCTCGCGGTGAACTTCATCGGCGACGGTCTCCGGGACGCCTTCGACCCGCGGCAGAAGAGGGTGAAGGCATGAGTGAGGTGGACGTGATGGGTGCGCCTGGGTCGTCGGCGTGGGAGAACACGACGAGCAGCGGCGAGAAGCTGCTGCGGGTCGAGAACCTGTCGGTCGACTTCCCGACCGACGACGGCACCGTGCACGCCGTGCGGGACGTGTCGTTCACCCTCGGTCCCGGTGAGGTGCTGGGCATCGTCGGCGAGTCCGGTTCGGGCAAGTCGGTGTCGTCGATGGCGATCATGGGCCTGCTGCCCAAGACCGCGAAGGTCGGCGGCTCGATCAAGTTCAAGGACCGCGAACTCGTCGGCCTGAGCTACAAGCAGATGCAGCCGGTGCGCGGCAACGGCATCTCGATGATCTTCCAGGACCCGATGACGTCGCTGAACCCGGTGTACACGGTGGGCTGGCAGCTCGCCGAGGCGCACCAGGCGCACCACGACGTGTCGAAGAAGGCGGCGTGGGCCAAGGCCGTCGAGGCCCTGGAGCTCGTCGGCATCCCGCAGCCGGACCGCCGCGCGGCGCAGTACCCGCACGAGTTCTCCGGCGGCATGCGGCAGCGCGCGATGATCGCGATGGCGATCATCAACGACCCGGACGTGATCATCGCGGACGAGCCGACCACGGCGCTGGACGTGACGGTGCAGGCGCAGATCCTGGACACGCTGCTGCGCATCCGGGACGAGACGAGCGCGGGCATCATGGTCATCACGCACGACCTGGGCGTGGTGGCGGGCATGGTGGACCGCGTGCAGGTCATGTACGGCGGCACGGTCGTCGAGCAGGGCACCGTGGACGAGGTGTTCGAGGCGCAGCGCATGCCGTACACGGTCGGCCTGCTCGGCTCGATCCCGAACCCGAACATGCTGGGCAAGCGGCTCACCCCGATCAAGGGCGCGCCGCCCTCGCTGATGAACCTGCCGCAGGGCTGCTCGTTCTCGCCCCGCTGCCCGTTGGTGATCGACGAGTGCCGCGTGACCGAGCCGCTGCTGCTGGAGACCGACCGGGCGGGCCACTTCGCGCGGTGCCACCGCTCCGCGCACCTGGCCACCATCGAGAACCCGCAGCGGCTGTTCGCCCACGAGGAGATCGGCGTGGTCGAGAACCCGGCTTCGCTGACCATGGCGAACCCGGACATCCCGGTGAGCGAGGACCTCGACGTGGTCGAAGCCCGGTTGCACGAAGAGGAGAAGCCGACGTCATGACCTCGACTGACGTGAACCCCCAGGCCGGGGGCCTCGACTCGGGCGGACGTCCGGGCGAGACCCCGCTGCTGGAGGTCAAGGACCTGGTCAAGTCGTTCCCGGTGCGCGGCGGCGGCATCATCCCGCGCACGGTCGGGCAGGTCCAGGCGGTGTCCGGGGTCAGCTTCGACCTGTACCCGGGCGAGACGCTGGGCCTGGTCGGCGAGTCCGGTTGCGGCAAGTCGACCACCGGTCGGGCCATCCTGCAGCTGCACAAGCCGACGTCCGGCTCGGTGAAGTTCGAGGGCCGCGAGCTCACCACCCTGCGCGGCAAGGGCCTGCGCGGCGTGCGCCGGGACATGCAGATCGTGTTCCAGGACCCGTACGCGTCGTTGAACCCGCGCTGGCAGATCAACGAGCTGATCTCCGAGCCGTTCAAGATCCACGGCATGCCCGAGGGCACCGGCAAGGACGTGCAGCACCGGGTCAACGAGCTCATGGAGCTGGTCGGCCTGAACCCGGAGCACCGCAACCGGTACGCGCACGAGTTCTCCGGCGGCCAGCGCCAGCGCATCGGCATCGCCCGCGCGCTCGCGCTCAACCCGAAGCTCGTGGTGCTGGACGAGCCGGTGTCCGCGCTGGACGTGTCGGTGCAGGCGGGCGTGGTGAACCTGCTGGAGGAGCTGCAGGAACGCCTGGGCCTGGCGTACCTGTTCGTGGCGCACGACCTGTCGGTCGTCCGGCACATCTCCGACCGGGTCGCGGTGATGTACCTCGGCAAGATCATCGAGATCGGTGACCGCGAGGACATCTACGCCCGGCCGATGCACCCGTACACGCAGGCGCTGCTGTCCGCGGTGCCGGTGCCGAACCCGAAGATCGAACGGCAGCGGCAGCGGATCGTGCTCACCGGTGACGTGCCGTCGCCGGTGAACCCGCCCTCGGGCTGCCGCTTCCGCACCCGGTGCTGGAAGGCGCAGGACATCTGCGCGGTCGAGGAGCCGAAGCTGGAGCGCCGCAGCGACGGCGACGGCACGCTCTCGGCGTGCCACTTCGCTGAGGTCATGCCCGCCCTGGTGGGTTGAGTTCAACGGCCGCCGCTGCGGACCTGACCCTTGTGGCAGTTCCCGCAGCGGCGGCCCATTACTCTCATCCGGTGACGCTCACCGCTCCACCACGGTTGCTGCTGGTACACGCACACCCCGACGACGAGAGCCTGTGGACAGGCGGCACGATCGCCCGCTACTCGGCGCTGGGCGCGCACGTCACCGTGGTCACCTGCACCCTCGGCGAGGAGGGCGAGATCATCCCGCCCGCGCTCCAGGAGCTGACCGCGGACAACGCCGACCAGCTCGGCGGGTACCGGGTCGCGGAACTGAGATCGGCGTGCGCCGCGCTCGGCGTGACCGACCACCGGTTCCTCGGCGGCATCGGCCGCTGGCGCGACTCGGGGATGGTCGGCGTCGAGGCGAACAACCACCCGCGCGCGCTCGTCAACGGCTCGTTCGACGAGCAGGTCGACGCCCTCTCCGAGATCATCTCGTCGGTGAAACCGCAGGTCGTCGTCACGTACGACGCGTTCGGCGGCTACGGGCACCCCGACCACATCCGCGCGCACCAGATCACCACGGCCGCGGCCACCGACGTGGACCGCGTCTTCCACGCCGTCACGTCCCGTGCCGCGACCGAGGCGGGCGCGGCGGCGTTGGCGGAGATCCCGGACCTGCCGTGGCGGCTGCCCGCCGAGGGCGAGCTGCCGGTCACCGACGACGCCGCGATCACCACCACGATCGACATCTCCGAGCACCTGGTCGCGAAGCTGCGGGCGTTGCGCGCGCACTCCACGCAGGTCAGCGTGTGGCAGGACGGCGCGGGCCGGGCGAGCTACGCGTTGTCCAACGGCATCGCGCAGCCCGTCGTGCAGGCCGAGTACTACGTGCTGGCCAAGGGACCCGCGGAGGGCGCGGAGACAGACCTGTTCGGGGGGCTGGATTGACCGATCGCCTGGTGCTCGCCGGGATCGCGGTCGCGGCGTTCGTGCTCGCGGTGCTGGAGCTGTTCTTCCTGCCGCTGCGGCTGGACGGCACGCTTCTGCCGCGCGCGGACGACCTGCCGTTCCCGATCACGGTGCTGGTCGCGATCGTGACCACGCCGCTGCTGGTGGTGGCCGCCTCGCGGCACGCGCACCGCACGCTGGCCGCGGTGTCGCCGCTGCTGGTGTGGATCGGCACGCTGCTGCTGTTCGGCCTGTTCGGGCCGGGCGGTGACGTGGTACTCCTCAACGACTGGCGCACCCTGGTGCTGTTCGCCGGGGGCGCGTTGCCGGGCGCCATCGCGGTGGGCGCGCACATGGGGAGGGTCGCCGGTGGCGGAGACGATCACTGACCGGGACGTGGTGCGGGCGCTGCGCCCGTTCGTGCGGGCGACCGGCCCGCTGCTGGACACCCTGCGCGACGCGAACCTGCTCGGGCTGCGCGACCGCGAGGTCGAGCGGGGCGCCGACCGCAAGCTGGTCGACAAGCTGTGGGACCAGCTGGCCGCGGTGAAGGTGCCGGGCACGGCCGCGTGGGCGCGCATGGACGTGCACCAGCGCGACGAGTTCTGGCTCAACCGGGTCGGCCGGGTGGTGAACCTGGTCGCGGCCCTGCCCGGCATCGGCGGCGTGCTGGCCGACCGGCTGCCGATCCAGTCCGCGCTGGGCGCCGCGGGGCAGGGGCTGCTGCTGTCGGCGCTCGCGGGGGAGCACGGGTTCACCTCGACCGAGGACCGCGTGCGGCTGCTCGCGCACGTGCTGTTCCAGCGCGAGGTCGACGGGCTGCCGGTGGCCCAGCGGCCCGGGGAGACGAGCACGGAGGACGAGCAGACCGCCCAGCTGACCGAGGAGCTGCGGCAGCGGTCCACGTTCCGGGCGATCGGCGCCACGATCTGGAAGCTCGCCAAGGTCCTCTGGAAGCTGGAGGACGAGCTGGACAAGCGTCCCCAGGGCAGGCTCTACCACCAGGCGCTGGGCATGCTGCCCGTCGTCGGCGTGGTGGGCGACTACTTCGGTGAGCGCTCGGCCTTGAAGCGGGTCCGCAAGGCCGCCTACGAGTGGTTCGACACCCAGTAGCGGTAGCGGTGGTGCTCGGCGCAGCCCAGCGACTCGTAGAGCGTGATCGCGGGCTTGTTGTGCTCGGCCACCTGCAGCGCGCACGTCGTCGCGCCGCGGTCGACGCCCCACGCCGCCAGACCGGCCATCAACGCCCGTGCCAGGCCGAGCCGGCGGGCCTGCGGGCGGACGGCGAGCCGTGCCACGTGGAGCAGGTCGCCGACGACGGCGCCGCGCACGGCCGCGAGCACCTCGCCGTCCCGCACGACCGCGCCGAAACCGACCCGGTCGCCGGACGTCAGCACGTGCCGCTGCGCCGGGGTGGGGTCAGGTTGGGCGGCCAGCTCCCACCATCCGGGAACCGGCGCGTCGAAAACGACCACATCGGCGTGCTTCGGAGTGGCGAACCCATCCAGCCGACCGGTCATCACCAGCGACTCGGCGCCACCCGGGTGGTCCACGTCGACCCGCCAACCCGCCGCCTCGACCTCGGCCTCGGAGGGTGCGCCGACGACCACGTGAGCCGCCGGCTTGATGCCGTTGACGGTCGCGAAGTCGATCACCTCGGCGAGCGCCTCGCGGACCGGGACCCCCGGATCTCCCGTGGTCAGGGCGCTGTTGGCCCGTCCGGTGAACCCGCCCGCGGCGCGCAGCCGCCACTGCCCGAGCGGCCGGTCGACCAGGGCCGGCCACGCGTCGGCACACCGCTGCTCCAACTCGGTGACTCCCAGCACCCCCGCATCGTGCCCCGCGCAGGTGGACGGCGTTCTGTGAGCTGAAGCACGGTGCCGTTAAGGCAAGCCTGAGCGTTGGACAATCGACTCCGCCGCGTACTCTCCGGCTTGCGCGGTGTGGACCAGAACAAGAGCAGGAGAGCGCAGTGACCTATGTGATCGCCCAGCCGTGCGTGGACGTGCTCGACAAGGCGTGCATCGAAGAGTGCCCCGTCGACTGCATCTACGAAGGCGACCGGATGCTCTACATCCACCCGGATGAGTGCGTCGACTGTGGTGCTTGCGAGCCGGTGTGCCCCGTCGAGGCCATCTACTACGAGGACGACGTCCCGGACGAGTGGAAGGAGTACACGAAGGCGAACGTGGACTTCTTCGACGAGCTGGGCTCCCCCGGCGGTGCCTCCAAGGTCGGCAAGGTCAGCGCCGACCCCGCGTTCGTCAAGGCTCTCCCCCCGCAGGCGTCGCACGAGTGACGTTCAGCAGGAAGCTCCCGGACTTCCCCTGGGACTCGCTGGCCGACCACGCCGCCAAGGCGCGCGCGCACCCCGGCGGCGTGGTCGACCTGTCGATCGGCACGCCGGTGGACCCGGTCCCGGAGCTGATCCGGGACGCCCTCGGCGCGGTCGCCGACGAGCCCGGCTACCCGACCACGCACGGCACGCCCGCGTTGCGCGAGGCGGTCGTCGGCGCGTTGGCGCGGCGGCACGGCGTGGTCGGGCTCGACCCGGTGGCGGTGCTGCCGACCATCGGGTCGAAGGAGCTGGTGGCGTGGCTGCCGACGTTGCTCGGCCTCGGGCCGGGTGACGTGGTGGCCATCCCGGCGCTGGCGTACCCGACGTACGAGGTGGGCGCGCGGCTGGCGGGTGCCGCGGTGGTGCGGCTGGCCGATGGCGAGCCGCCGCCGGCCGGGACGTCTCTGGTGTGGCTGAACTCGCCGTCCAACCCGACCGGTCGGGTGCTGTCGGAGTCGCGGTTGGCGCGGGCGGTGGCCGACGCGCGGGCGGTGGGTGCGGTCGTCGCGTCCGACGAGTGCTACCTGGCGTTGGCGTGGACGGCGTCGCCGGTGTCCGTGCTGCTGCCTTCGGTGAACGGGGGTTCGCTGGACGGTGTGCTCGCCGTGCACTCGTTGTCGAAGTCGTCCAGCCTGGCCGGGTACCGGGCGGGGTTCGTGACGGGTGATCCGGCGTTGGTGGCGTCGTTGCTGGAGGTGCGCAAGCACGCGGGGATGATCGTGCCGCGGCCCGTGCAGGCGGCGATCACGGCGGCTCTGAACGACGACGCGCACGTGGCCGAGCAGCGTGAGCGTTATCGGGCGCGGCGTGACGTGCTGCTGCCCGCGTTGACGGCGGCGGGCTTCACCGTGGACCACTCCGAGGCGGGCCTGTACCTGTGGTCGACCCGTGGCGGCGAACCCGCCTGGGACACCGTCGCCTGGCTGGCCGACCGCGGCATCCTGGCCGCCCCGGGCACGTTCTACGGCCCGACCGGCGACCGCCACGTCCGCATCGCCCTGACCGCCACCGACTCCGCCATCACCACCGCCGCCACCCGCCTCACCCCCTGACCCGAGAGTCGTACGTTCACGCCGCGAGAGTCCAACGCTCACGGCACCTGAATTCAACGCTCGGACCGACCAGCCGGTATGCCGAATGTTGAACTCAGGTGCGCTGAACGTTGGACTCTCGCGTTCCGAGCGTTGGACTCACGCGGCGCGAGCGTTGGACTCTCGCGCGCTGAACGTACGACTCTCGCGGTCAGTCGTTGGAGTGGAGGGCGGCGTTCAGGGCGACGCCCTGGCCCTTGCGGGGCAGGACCTTGACGACGCCGGTGGTCGAGTCGCGGAGGAACAGCAGGCCCGACATGCCCGACAGCTGGCCGGCCTTGACCACGGCGCCGTCCGCGCCGGTGACCTTGGTGCCGGCGGTGATGTAGAGGCCGGCCTCCACCACGCAGTCGTCGCCGAGCGAGATGCCCAGGCCGCCGTTCGCGCCGATCAGGCAGCGCTCGCCGACCGAGATGACCTGCTTTCCACCACCGGACAGGGTGCCCATGATCGACGCGCCGCCGCCGACGTCCGAGCCGTCACCGACCACGACACCGGCCGAGATGCGGCCCTCCACCATGGACGCGCCGAGCGTGCCCGCGTTGAAGTTCACGAAACCCTCGTGCATCACGGTCGTCCCGGACGCCAGGTGCGCACCCAACCGCACCCGGTCCGCGTCGGCGATCCGCACGCCGGACGGCACCACGTAGTCGACCATCCGGGGGAACTTGTCGATCCCGTACACGGTGACCGGCCCACGCCCGCGCAGCCGCAGCCGGGTCTGCTCGAACCCCTCCACCGCGCACGGACCGAAGTTCGTCCACACCACGTTGTTGAGCAGCCCGAACACGCCGTCGAGGTTCGCGCCGTGCGGCCGCACGAGCCGCGACGACAGCAGGTGCAGCCGCAGCCACACGTCGTAGGTGGTGGTGGGCGCGTCGTCCAGCGACCCGATGCCGACCCGGACGCCGACGACCTCGACGTCACGTTCGGCGTCCACGCCGAGCTGCTTGGCGGCGGCCTCGCCGAGCGCGGCCGAGACCTCCGCGGACGACAGCAGCGCCACACCGGGCTCCGAGTCCCCGAGGGACGGCGACGGGAACCACGTGTCCAGCACAGCGCCGGTAGGGGTGACGGTGGCGAGTCCGACGCCGTACGCGCCGGTGGGGTTTGCGGTGCTCACGGGTGTCAACGGTAACGTGCGCCGGGTGGCCGACACCTTGCACCTCGCCGCCGATCCCGTCGAGCTGACCGCCGCGCTGGTCGACACGCCCAGCGTCTCCGGCGACGAAGCCCTCATCGCCGACCTCGTCGAACGGTCCCTCAAGGAGCAGACCGCCCTGGAGGTCACCCGATCCGGCAACGCCGTGCTGGCCCGCACGAACCTCGGCCGCCCGTCCCGCGTCGTGCTCGCCGGCCACCTCGACACCGTGCCGATCAACGACAACCTGCCGTCCCGCCTGGAGGACGGCGTCCTGCACGGCTGCGGCACCGTCGACATGAAGGGTGGTGACGCGGTGATGCTGCACCTCGCCGCCACCGTCACCGACCCGCGCCACGACCTCACGTTCGTCTTCTACGACTGCGAGGAGGTCGAAGCCGTCCGCAACGGCCTGGGCCGGATCGAGCGCGAGCTGCCCGAGTGGCTGGACGGCGACCTGGCGATCGTGTGCGAGCCGTCCAACGGCACGATCGAGGCCGGCTGCCAGGGCACGATGCGCGTCGACGTCCGCACGGAGGGCGTCCGCGCCCACACCGCCCGCGGCTGGATGGGCGTGAACGCGATCCACGCCATCGGTGACGCCCTGCGCCGCCTGGAGGCCTACGAGCCGCGCCAGGTCGAGATCGACGGCTGCCTGTACCGCGAGGGCCTCCAAGCCGTGAAGATCGGCGGCGGGGTCGCGGGCAACGTCGTGCCGGACGAGGCCGTGCTGACCGTCAACCACCGCTTCGCCCCCGACCGCACGCCCGAGCAGGCCGAGCAGCACCTGCGCGAGGTGTTCGCGGGCTACGAGGTCACGGTCACCGACAGCTCACCGGGCGCCCTGCCCGGCCTGGCCGCGCCGACCACCCGTGAACTGGTCGAAGCCGCCGGCGGCACCCCCGTCGCCAAGCTCGGCTGGACCGACGTGGCCCGTTTCGCGGCGCTCGGCATGCCCGCGGTGAACTTCGGACCGGGCGACCCGACGTTGGCGCACACCCGGCAGGAGAACGTCCCGGTGAACCAGATCCACCAGTGCGTGGAAGTCCTGCGCCGCTTCCTGAGCCACGACACCACGCGCCACTAGACTCCCGGCAATGACGGACAGCGTGGACGAGCACCCCAAGGAGAAGCAGCGCGGACCGGTCGTCCTGCGCCGCGGGCGCCGCGACGAGCTGACCACCACCGACCAGCGGCTGCTGGACTCGCGCGGACCGAGCGCCTGGGTGCACACCGACCCGTGGCGGGTGCTGCGGATCCAGGCGGAGTTCGTCGAGGGTTTCGGCGCGTTGGCCGAGGTGCCGAGCGCGGTGACCGTGTTCGGGTCGGCCCGCACCGGCCGTGACCACCCCGAGTACGAGATCGGCCGCAAGCTCGGCGGCGCGCTGGCCGAGGCCGGGTTCGCGGTGATCACCGGCGGCGGTCCGGGTGCGATGGAGGCGGTCAACCGGGGCTGCTCGGAGGCGGGCGGGTTCTCCATCGGCCTCGGCATCGAGCTGCCGTTCGAGCAGGGCCTGAACCCGTGGGTCGACCTGGGCGTGAACTTCCGATACTTCTTCGTGCGCAAGACCATGTTCATCAAGTACTCGCAGGCGTTCATCTGCCTGCCGGGCGGGTTCGGCACGCTGGACGAGCTGTTCGAGGCGTTGACCCTGGTGCAGACGAAGAAGGTCACCAAGTTCCCGGTGGTGCTGTTCGGCAAGGCCTACTGGCAGGGCCTGTACGACTGGGTGCGCGACTCGGTGCTGGCCAGCGGCAAGGTCAGCGAGAAGGACCTGGACCTGCTGTACCTGACCGACGACATCGACGACGCGGTGCGCGTGGTGAACGACGCGCACAAGGCCTGGGCGGACGCGCATTGACCACGGTGACGGTGTACTGCGGGTCGTTGAAGACGGTCCCGGACAGCTACCTGGAGCTCGCGGCCGAGGTGGGCAGGCGCATCGCGGCCCGCGGCTGGTCGCTGACGTGGGGCGGTGGCCGCACGTCGATGATGGGCGAGGTGGCGCGGGCGGCCCGTGAGGGTGGCGCCCGCACCACCGGCGTGATCCCGCGCGGCCTGGTGGACCGCGAGGTCGCCGACTCCGACGCCGACGAGCTGCTCGTCGTGGACACCATGCGCGACCGCAAGGCGTTGATGGAGGCGCACGGCGACGCGTTCCTGGCGTTGCCCGGCGGCATCGGCACGTGCGAGGAGCTGTTCGAGGTCTGGACGTCCCGCGTGCTGGCCATGCACGCCAAGCCGGTGGTCCTGCTGGACGTCGACGGCCACTACCGCGGCCTGATCGCGTGGCTGGAGGAGTTGCGCGAACGCGGGTTCGTGTCCCGGTTCGCGCTCGACTCCCTCGTCGTCACCGATGACGTGGACACGGCGTTGGACGCCTGCGGTGTTTGATTGCCGCTGCTCCGCAGACGGCGGCTCGAACGACCGACGCGACCTCGCTAGCTGACCCGGGCCTCCTCCAGGCCACGGGCGGCGGCCAACCGGGCCGCCTCCTCGGCGAACATGTCCACGTCCAGCGGCACGAACGGCGAGACCTTCACGTCCAGCCGGGAGCCCGCGGCCTTGGCCTGCCAGGTGCCCAGGACCTCGCCGTCCACGAGCAGCGCGCCACGCCGTCCCAGGATGCGCCACACCTGCTTCTGGTGCGCCTTGTCCGGCACGAGCAGGTCGCGGTCGCGGGCGTTGAGGTAGGGGTCCAGCGGCGGCAGCAGCCGCACCACCTCGGGTTCCGGCGGGTTCTCGAACGCCTCGATCCGGTCGGCGGGCAACCACGCCCGCTTGGACACGGCCACCAGGTCGTCCGGCCAGGCGTCCTTGACCTCACGCACCGGCGCGCCGAAGTAGTGCGCCACCTCGGACGGCCCGGCGGGACCGTGCAGCCGCAGGTAGTCCGCGACCAGCGCCTCGAAACCCTCGCTCACGTCGGGCACCCCGCGCCGGCCCTCCAGCGGCACGAACGTGACCACCTGCTCCGCCGGGTCGAACCGCAGCCCGGCCGGCAGCACGGCGAGGCGGAAGATCGGGTCCTGCACGTGCGTGGCGTCGCAGCCGCGGCACCAGCCGGTGACCTCCGGGCGCACCTTCCCGGTGAGCCGGGACGACGCCTCGCCCTTCGTCATCGGCTCCGCCACCACCTCGCGCAACGCCGACGCGACCTCGTGCAGCGCCGCGAGCCCGTCCGGCACCGGCGGCCGGTTCATCCGGGTCACCGCGTCGGCGTCGCTCAACGGCCACAACCGGGCCGCCAGCGCGGGCACCTCGTCGGCGCGGTGCCAGTGCGGCGCACCCCGCACGCTCCACGTGAGCGTGAACGCGTCGAGGTCGGGCACCCGGTCCAGGCGAGCGGCCAGCGCGGGCACCGCCGACCGCTCCGAGTCCTGCAGGCCGAGGTCGAACACCCGCAGGTCCGCCGCGTCGGTGGTGGAGCGGTCGAACTGGTGCGCGGCGACCCGGTAGGCGATCACCCGTTCCCGGTCAGCCAAGGTCGTGGTCCAGGATGATCAGCTCGTGCTCCAGCCGGGCCGTGCCGGAGATCCCGGCCAGCTCACCGGTGCCCGAACCCGGCACGATGTGGCCCCAGAACTGCGCGTCCTCACCGGCCATGACCGCGCCGTGCTGCAGGACGAACGTCCCGGCCTTCCCGTCGACCGTGCCGACGAACCGCTCGGTGCCCACGTAGCCGGCCGAGCCGTCGGACGGCTGGCACATCGTCAGCTCGGCCGTGCTGGTGCCCTCCATGACACCGCTGTAGGCCTTGTCCACAACCGCCCGGCCCAGCTGCGGCTCCGCGGAGTCGTAGACGGTCTGGTCCCACCGGGTGATCTTGAACGTCGACTTGGATTCCATGCGCTGATCCTCGCAGCAAATCCTGCCAACCGCTGTCAGCTACCCCACGGGACCCGCAACCACGAGTCCGCGCCGAACGTCACCGACGATCCCAGCGCGCTCGATCCCCGGTACCGGGCGTCCACGGTGTCCACGACCAGCACCAGCCGGTTGCCCGCCGCCACGTTCCACACCACCGGCTCCAGGTCCAGGTCGACCGCACGCGTCCCCGTGCCGGCGACCGTCACCGCCTTGTGCGTGACCAGCGCACCCAACCCCAACGCGTTGACCTCGTACAAGTACGCGTAGAGCGTGGTCCGGGCACCGCTGGGCGTCACGGTCAGGTGCACCCGGGGCGTCCCGCTGACCGACGCGGACGTCCACTGCACCGGCCCGCGCCACACCGCCGCCGCGTTCCGGTCGATCAACGGCGTCGACACGCCGACCGGCAGGTTCAGGAACCCCTGCAACGCCCCCGACACCATCACGGTCCCGCTCTCCGCGATGGTCGGCCACCCGGCACCGATCCGGTCCGCGCTCAACGGCACCGTGCTCGTCCGCCCGGTCGCCGCCGCCCAGGACGGGAACGCGCGCCAGCCGCCGCCGTTGTTCGGCTTGACCTGCACGGGCAGCTCGCGCTCGATGCCGTTCGCCGCGCCCTTGAGGTGGTGGTCGAACCAGCGCCCGACCGACGCCCAGATCTCGTTGGGCAACCCCGCCGCGCCGAACAGCTCCGCCGTCGCGTGGTCACCGGGCGAGAGCATCAACCGCTTCGGCCCGGTCAGCGCGCCGAAGAAGTCCGTGATCTGGCTCGGCGCGAACAGCCCGTCGTTCCACGCGTTGCCGATCATCACCGCGGCCTTGATGGACGACACGTGCGTCGCCGGCGAGCGCGGCGGCGAGATCGGCAGCACGTCCTCGAACCGGTTCTCCCGGTAGGCGGCCTCCGCCTCGCGCAGCACCGGACCCGGCCGCCCGGTCAGCTTCCCGGCCGCCAGCAGCAGCTCGACCGCCTGCGCGCTCACGGTCTCGTTCGGGTACAGCGAGCGCGCCAGGTCGGTCCACGTGCTCAGCGCCGCCACCGCCCTGATCCGCGGGTCGCGTGCCGCGGCCAGCAGGGACTGGCCCGCGCCGTACGAGATACCGCCGACGCCGATCCGCGCCGGGTCGCCACCGGCGTGCGCGAGGCCCCAGTCGATCACCCGGCTGACGTCCGCGACGGTGTCCGGGCCGGCCACGTCGATCTCGCCCGCCGAGTCGTAGAACCCGCGGGAGGTGTAGCTGATCACCGAGTACCCGGACTCGTAGGCCAGCTTGGCCGCCGCGCCGACGTACTCGATGTTGTTCACGCCCCAGCTCGACGGGAGCACGATCAGCGGGAACGGCCCGCTGCCGCGCCCGGTCGGCGTGACGACGAAGGCCTTGAGCGGCGTGCCGCCCTCGCCGGGGATGCTCTGGTACGCCACCGCGAAGCCGGGCGCGGCCTGAGCGGCGGGTGGTGCCACCGTGAGCGCCACCAGAGCGGCGAGCAGCAGGGGAAGTGATCGGCGCACGAGGTCCTCCTTGACCGTGACCGGGATCACGCAGGGTGTTACCGGCGAGTAAACACGAAACTTACTCTGCAGTAGCAGAAGTCTGTGACGCAGCTCACCTTCGCGTCGGACGTGGCACGATGCCGGTCATGCGGTTCGGTTCACGAGAGGTCGCCGGGGATCGCGCGCTGGTGATGGCGATCGTCAACCGGACGCGCGATTCCTTCTACGACCGCGGCGCGACGTTCTCCGACGACGCCGCCATGGCCGCGGTGGACCGGGCGGTCCACGACGGCGCGGACATCGTCGACATCGGCGGCGTGAAGGCCGGGTCCAAGGGCGAGGTGGTGGACGCCGCCGAGGAGGCGCGGCGGGTCGTGCCGTTCGTCGCCGCGGTCCGCGAACGGCACCCCGGCCTGGTGATCAGCGTCGACACGTGGCGGCACGAAGTGGGCCGCGCGGTGTGCGAGGTGGGCGCGGACCTGATCAACGACACGTGGGCGGGCGCGGACCCGGCGCTGGCGGAGGTGGCGGCGGAGTTCGGCGTCGGCATCGTCTGCTCGCACACCGGCGGCCTCGAACCGCGCACCGACCCGCACCGCGTCCGGTACGCCGACGTGGTGGCGTCCGTCACGGCGGAACTGGTCGAGCGGGCCGAGCGGATGGTCGCGCTGGGCGTGCCGGCGGAGGGCGTGCTGATCGACCCGACCCACGACTTCGGCAAGAACACCTGGCACGGCCTGGAACTGCTGCGGCGGCTGGACGAGCTGGTGGCCACGGGCTGGCCGGTGCTGATGGCGTTGTCGAACAAGGACTTCGTCGGCGAGACCCTGGGCGCCGAGTTGGAGGACCGGGTCGACGGCACGCTCGCCGCGACGTCCGTGGCCGCGTGGTCGGGCGCGAAGGTGTTCCGGGCGCACCAGGTGCGGCAGACCAGGCGGGTGGTGGAGATGGTGGCGAGCATCGCGGGCACGCGTCCGCCCGCCCGGGTGCTGAGGGCGCTGGCCTGATGGCGGACTGGTTCGCGGCCAACACGTGGCAGAGTCCACACTGGACAATCGCGGCACTGTTGGCGCACAAGGGAAGTCGCACGGTCAGCGTGGTCCTGCCCGCGCTGGACGAAGAGGCCACGGTCGGCGATGTCGTGGCCGTGGTGCGCCCGCTCCTCGGCACGCTCGTGGACGAACTGGTCGTGATGGACTCCGGCTCCACCGACGACACCGCGGCACGTGCCGCCGCCGCGGGTGCGCGGGTCGTGCACCGGACCGACGTGCTGCCCGAGCTGGAGCCGCGTCCCGGCAAGGGCGAGGTGCTGTGGCGGTCGTTGGCGGCCACGACCGGTGACCTGGTCGTGTTCCTCGACTCCGACCTGGTCGACCCCGACCCGGACTTCGTGCCCGCCCTGCTCGGGCCGCTGCTGACCCGCGACGACGTGCACCTGGTGAAGGGCTTCTACCGGCGCCCGCTGCGGCTGGAGAGCACCGGCGGCGGCCGGGTCACCGAGCTGGCGGCCCGACCGCTGCTCAACGCCCTGCGGCCCGAGCTGGCCGGTGTCGTGCAGCCGTTGGGCGGCGAGTACGCGGGCACCCGCGCGTTCCTGGAGTCGGTGCCGTTCGCGCCCGGCTACGGCGTCGAGATCGGCCTGCTGCTCGACGCGCACGCCCGGTACGGGCTGGACGGGATCGCGCAGGTCAACCTGGGTGTGCGCAAGCACCGCAACCGGGACCTGCGCCAGCTCGGGCCGATGGCGGCTCAGATCACGGTCACCGCGTTGCGCCGGTGCGGAGTGCCGGTGCAGTCGTCCACGCTGACGCAGTTCGTGCCGTTCGACGGCGAGTGGCTGCCGTCGCCGGTGGACGTGCCCGCCGAGGACCGGCCCGCCATGCGCTCGGTGCTCCAGCGGTCGCGGTAGTACCCGGGCACCTCCACCAGCTCGGCGTGCGTGCCGTCCTGGGTGATGTGGCCGTCCTCGAACACCAGGACGCGGTCGAAGTCGACCAGCGGCGCGAGCCGGTGCGTGACGAGCACGACCGTGCCGCGGGCGTGGTCCAGGACCTGGCGCAGCACGGCGTCACCGTGTGCGATGGCCAGGCCTTCGACCGGTTCGTCGAGCAGCAGGACGTCCGGGTCGGCCAGGAGTGCGCGCGCCAGCAGCAGGCGTTGCCGCTGACCGCCGGACAGGGCCTCCCCGTCCTCGCCGACCGCGGTGTCCCACGGCACGTCCAGGTCCACCAGCTCCGCTACCCGGTCCAACTCCTCCCGTGACGCGTCCGGCCGGGCCAGCCGCACGTTGGCCTCCGCGGTGGCGTGGAAGACGTGCGCGTCGTCCAGCACGCCCTTGGCGACGCCGGGGTGCGCGGCGGCCAACGCCCGCAGGAACGTGCTCTTCCCCGCACCGCTCGCGCCCACCACCCCGACCCGGCCGACAGGCGGCTGTACTTCTCGGACAGGAGCCTCCACCGCCCGCAACACCTCCCGCACCCGCCTGACCGATCCCCGCACCTCGGCCCACCGCTGCGCGGCCGACGTCAACGGCACCGCCACCTCCAGCACCGCGACCGAGCCGAGCACGACGTGCGCCGGCGCTGCGGTGTGCAGCAGCACCACCGCCACGCCGAACTGCACCACCACGGCCACCGCCGCCAACACCGCCGCGCCGGCACCGCCCCGCCGTTCCCGTTCGGCCAGCGCGTCGACCACCCGGCCGGTCGCGTCCAGCTCGCGGTCCAGCGCGCCGAACGCGGTCAGCTCCGCGGCGCCGTCCAGCAGCACGACCGTCCGTTCCGCCAACTCCGACCGCAGCGGTGCGAGGGCCTTCAAGTGCCGTGAAGCCAACGCGTAGGCGGCCCACGGGAGGATGAATACCGTCGCCGCCAACCCGACCACCAACGGCCACGCGAAGCCCGTCGCCAGCAACGCCACCGCACCCACCACGACCGCCACCGCGCCGGGCAACGCGCAACGCAACAACGCGTCCTGCACGGAGTCCACATCGGACACGAGGCGGGTGAGCGCGTCACCGCGGGGGAGGGGACGGCGCAGCAGCGCCTCGTACACGCGGCCGCGCAGGTCCGCCAGGTGCCGCAGCACGGCGGAGTGCCCGGCCAGCCGTTCCGCGTACCGCAGACCGCCCCGCGCCAGGGCCAGCGTCCGCACCGCCACGATCGCCACCGTCAACGCGGACAGCGGTGGCTGCTCCGCGGCACGCATGATCAGCCACACAGCCGTCGTCATGAGCCCGATCCCGGCGAGCTCGGCCGCCACCCCGGCAGCCACCGCGAGCACCAGTCGCCTCATCGTCCCGCCCCCGCCTCGCTGAACTCCACCACCCGGTCCACCTCACCGAGCACCACCGGCCGATGCGCCACGACCACCGCCGTCCGCCCGGCCACGAGCCGCCGCGTCGCCCGCAACACCGCCTCCTCGGTCCCGCCGTCCAACCGGGACGTCGGCTCGTCCAACAGCAGCAACCGCGCGTCGTCCCGGACCAACGCCCGCGCCAACGCCACCCGCTGCCGCTCACCGGAGGACAACGGGTGCGCCGCGTCCACCAGGTGCGCCAACCCCATCTCCGCCGCCGCGCCCCGCACGTCACCGGAGGACCCCAGCGCGATGTTCTCGCCGACCGTGCCGGGGAACAGCGTCGGCCGCTGCGGAACCCACGCGACCTGCCGCAACCACGACTCCCGGTCGATCTCGCGCAAGTCCACCCCACCCACCAGCACCCGCCCCGACGCGGGCGTCACGAACCCCAACAACACCGCCAACAAGGTGCTCTTCCCCGCCCCGCTGGCCCCAACCAACCCGACCCGCTCCCCAACCCCGACCCGCAACGACACCTCCCCCAACACCTCCCGCCCCGGATACCTGACAACCACCCGCTCCACCACGACCTCGGCGCACCGCAGATCGGGCGCCCGCACCCGACCAACCCTCACCACCACCCGCCGCCCGGGTTGTCCACAACCCGCACCCACCTCGCCGAGCTGTCCACAACCCGCTCCAGCCGACACCTTTATGTCGTCCTTCCCTGGCAGTATCGAATCCGGGGATCCCCCCGGCGGGGACGCCTGCGCAGCCAGGCACTCGGGCGGGGGTGCCTGTGCGGCCAGTCCGTCGAGCGGGTGCGCCTGCGCAGCCAATCCCGCCGCCGGCGATGTCTGCGCGGCCGATCGCTCGGGCGGGGCCTGCCCGTCCACAGTCCCGGCCACAGCCCGCCGCGCCGCCACCGCCTCCAGCACGGCCAGCCCCTCGGCCGACGCGTGGAACCGTGCACCGGCGGCCCGCAGCGGCAAGTACGCCTCCGGTGCCAACAGCAGCACCAGCAGCGCGACCTGCAGCGTCACCCCACCGTGCAGCAGCCGCAACCCCACCGGCACCGCCACCAGCGCCACCGACAACGTCGCCACCAACTCCAACACCAACGCCGACAGGAACGCCACCCGCAACGTCCGCATCGTCGCCGCCGCGTGCGCCCCCGCCATCGCCCGCACCGTCCCCGCCTGCGCCGCCGCCCGCCCGAACACCTTCAACGTCCCCAACCCGCGCACCACGTCCAGGAAGTGCCCGCCGACCACCGCCATCCCCGCCCACTGCGCCCGCGTCCGGTCCCGGGTGTGCATCCCGACCAACGCCGCGAACACCGGCACCAGCGGCAACGTCACCAGCACCACCACCGCCGACGCCAAGTCGGCGAACGACAGCCGCACCACCACCGCCACCGGCACCACCGCCGCGACCACCACCTGCGGCAGGTACCCGGCGAAGTACGGCTCGACCGCGTCCACCCCCTTCACCACCAACGTCGCCACCGACCCGGCCTGCCCGCCTGACCCGGCCGAGTCACGCAACACCCGCTTCCGCAAAGAGGCCTTCACCGCGGCCGCGAACCGCTGCGTCACGACCTGCCCGCCCCACACCACGAACCCGCGCACCACGACCACCGCCACCAACCACCCCGGCGACCACCCACCGGACAGCACCAACGCCAGCACCTCGGCCTGTGCCACCACCACGACCGCCGTGACGACCGCCAACACCGTCAAGACGACGACATACCGCCGGTCAACGTGCCGCACGGGACATCCGCCAAGTCGCCCACTGGAACACCAGCACCAACGGCACCACCACGACCGCCGCCCACGTCAACACCCGCAACGTCGGCACATCGGCCATCACCGACACCGTCACCACCGACCGCGCCCCGAACACACCCAGCACCGGCAACGCGCAAACTGCAGCACTGCAACAAAAAGCGACCAGATGCCGTCGCGATCGCAACGTTGCCCAAACCCCGCCAAGCAACCCCACCGCGACGACACCCGTCACCCCGAACGCGGGCACCGGCACGGACCCGGCCGTCACCACCGCCGCCACCACGAACACCAGCGACGGCAGCACGAGGAGACCCGCGATCCGCACCGCCCGCTCCCGCAACCCACCGGACAACCGCCAGGCCAGGAACACCGCCCCGTGCAAAGAGAACAACACCGGCATCCCCGCGCCCCACAACCACACCGGCCCGCCGAGCACCCGCCCCAGCAGCACACCCCACCCCACTACGACCACCAGCGCCCCGCCCACCAGCAGGAAATCCCACCCGGGCGACCGCAACTGGACCGCGACCGTGAAGCACACCAGCCCGGCCAGCAGCACCACGAACACCGTGTGCTGCGACGACAGCAGTTCACCCTCCAACCGGGGGAACGCCCCGAACAGCACACCCACCGCCGCGACCAGCCACACCTCGTTGCCGAGGAAGAACGGTGTCACCGCCCGCAACACCTCCCGCCGCGACCGCTCGTCCCTCCCGACCAGCCGCAACACCACCCCGACCCCGTAGTCGAACCCGGCCAGCGCGAAATAGCCGCAGGTCAGGAACGCCAGCAGAAAGACCCAGACACCTTCCACGACACACACCCCTCACAGCACCGGAACGAGTGGCGACACCGGCGCCTCATCGGATTCGGACGACGCCGGCCCCCGCCGCGCCAGCCGGGCGATCAGCACCCAGTCGGCGACCGCCAGCACCGCGAACACGCCCGTGAACGCGATGAACGACACGAGCATCTGGTCCCGGCTGACGTGCGACATCGCGTCCTGCGTGGTCAGCACGCCCTGGACCAGCCACGGCTGCCGACCGACCTCGCGGAACAGCCACCCGCCGATCGCCGCGACGAACGGCAGCGGGATGCCGACCACCATCAGGTAGAGCGGGAACCGCAACCGCACCACCCAGTCGCGGAACAGCAGCGGCACGGTCACCCAGCTCACCAGCAGCAGCACGAACCCGATCTGGATCATGAACCCGAGGCCCATTCCGTCGAGCGCGCCGACCGTGTCGAGCTTGTCCGGCTGGTACCGCTCCACGACCGGGAACTGCCCGAACCCGAACCCGATCAGCATCGGCGTGGCCAGCGCGGTCAGCACCACGCCCAGCCGCAGCGACCGGCGGAAGAAGTCGACCTCCGCCGTGCGCCGGATGAAGTGGTAGGCGCTCACCCCGGTCAGGAACACCCCGCCGACCGTCAACGACGCGAAGCACACGTGCAGGAACGCCGTGCCGAACGTCGGATTGGTCACCAGCGCCGAGAAGTCGACCATCCGCAGCACGCCGTCACGCAGCTCGTGCCCGGCCGGGTTCTGCAGGAACGCGTTCGCCATCATGATCCAGAACGCGGAGGCGAACGCGGTCAACGCCACCAGCCAGATCAGCGCCAGGTGGACCCACTTGTCCAGCCGGTCCCACCCGAAGATCCACAGGCCGAGGAACGTCGACTCCAGGAAGAACGCCACCAGCGTCTCCAGTGCCAGCGGCGCGCCGAACACGTCGCCCGCGAACGTCGACAGGCCCGACCAGTTCAGCCCGAACTGGAACTCCATGACGATGCCGGTCGCGATGCCGAGCGCGTAGTTCACCACGTAGAGCCGACCCCAGAAGCGCGTCATCCGGGCGTGCACGGGGTCGGCGGACAGCGTGGCCCGGGTCTGCATCACCGCCACCGCCGTCACCAGTCCGAGCGTCAGCAGCACGAACAGGAAGTGGAACGACGTCGTGGTGGCGAACTGGAGCCGGGCCAGTCCGAGAGCATCCATGGGTAGGCACAGTATATGTAGGCAGACAACTCAACATCAGGGATGTCCCGGATTCCTGCCCTTGTCCTGATCAGTAGAGTGGCTACCCATGAAGTCCGACGCGTTGCGGGGCCATCTCGACGCGCTCCTGCTGGCCACCCTCGACGGCGGCCAGCTGCACGGCTACGCCATCATCGAGGCGTTGCAGCGGCGCAGCGGCGGAGCCCTCGACCTGCCCACCGGCACCGTCTACCCGGCCCTGCGGCGGCTGGAGACCGCGGGTCTCGTGGCCAGCGAGTGGAGCACCGTCGGCGGCAGGCAGCGGCGCACGTACCGGCTCACCAAGGCCGGCCAGCGCGCGTTGGCCGCCGAACGCACCGCGTGGCGCGAGTTCACCACCGCGATCGAGGGCGTGCTCGGAGGTGGGCCGTGGCCGGCGCAGACGTGATCGACGACTACGTTACCGCCCTGGACCGGCGGCTGCGCGGACCCGACCCGGTCAAGGGCGACCTGCTCGCCGAAGCCAGGGACAGCCTCCACGACGCCGCCGCCGCGCACCGCGACCGGGGACTCGGCGAGGAAGCCGCGCAACGCCGCGCCGTCGCCGAGTTCGGCCCGGTCACCGCCATCGCACGCGAGTACCAAGGGCTCCTCGGCCTCGCCTACGGTGCCCGCACACTGCGGTCCGTGATGCTGGTCGTGCCGCTGGCGTACGTGATGTGGGAGCTGAACCGCAAGTTCTGGATCGGCGCCTGGAACGACTTCGACGCCCCACCGCCCGACTGGTACCTCACCATCGCCCGCCTCAACGACGACGCGGCGTGGTTCGTGGCCGGCGCGGCGGTCCTCGCGCTGCTCGTCGGACGGCGACTGGCCCGCACGACGGTCAGCACGGTGACCCTGGCCCGGCTCGCCGGTGTGGTCGCCGTCGTCGCGGTCGGCGTGTCCCTGCTCGGCAACGTCGCGATCCTCGCCGCCACCGCCTACCTGGACGCGGCGAGGCTGCTCATGTCGCCGCCGGTGGCCGGCGCGACCGTGGTCTCGTTCGTCATCGCGCTGCGACTCGCCGTCCTCGCCCGGCGCTGCGTGGCGTTCTCGTCGGTTTGACCGGCGCATGTGTCACGATCGTCCTGTGACCTCAGCGCTCATCTACATCGTCGTCATGGCGCTCGTCGCGGCCGTGGTCTTCCTGCTGGCCGCGCTGGTGTTCGGGCGGGGCGAGGAACTGGCGCCGCTGCCCCCGGGCGCGTCGCCGACCCGCCTCCCGTCCGACGACGTGACCCCGGACGACGTGCGCGACCTGAAGTTCCAGCAGGTCCTGCGCGGCTACAAGATGACCGAGGTCGACTGGGCGCTCGCCCGCCTGGCCGACGAGGTCGACCGGCTGCGCGCCCGGGTGGCCGAACTGGAGGCCGAACAGGGCGTCGACCACCGGGTCGCGCCCGAACCCGACCACGTGACGCCCGACCCCGAACGGGAGCCGGAGCATGACCCGGCTTGACCTGCGCGTCGAGGTCGAGGCACCGGCCGGGACCACCTGGGCGGCGCTGACCGACTGGGCACGGCAGGGCGAGTGGATGCTCGGCACCACCGTGCGCGTGACCAGCGGCGACGGCGCGAGCGAGGGCAGCGGGCTGGCGGCGTTCACCGGCCTCGGCCCGCTCGGGTTCACCGACACCATGCGCATCACCGCGTGGGAGCCGCCGGTGCGCTGCGCCGTCGAGCACACCGGCCGGCTCGTGCGCGGGACCGGCGAGTTCGTCGTCGTCCCCCGCGGCGACGCGCGCAGCGAGCTCGTCTGGTCCGAGGACATCGCGCTACCGCTCAACCTGGCCTTCGCGCCCGGTGTGGCATGGTCGCTGCGCCGCTTCGCCGCCTTCGCCCGGGAGTACCCCGCATGACCGACCTCGTCCGCTGCCCGTGGGGCGACAGCACGCCCGACTACATCACCTACCACGACACCGAGTGGGGCGTGGAGCTGCGTGGTGAGGCGGAGATGTTCGAGCGGATGGCCCTCGAATCGTTCCAGTCCGGCCTGTCCTGGATCACCATCCTGCGCAAGCGCGAGAACTTCCGGGCCGCGTTCGCCGGCTTCAAGCCCGAGCTGGTGGCCGAGTTCGGACCGGCCGACTTCGACCGGCTGATGGCCGACGCGGGCATCGTCCGCAACCGGGCCAAGATCAACGCCACCATCAACAACGCCCGCGCCGTCGCCGAGCTCGACGTGCCCCTGGACGACCTGCTCTGGTCGTTCGCCCCCGAGCACCACGAACGCCCCGCCACGATCGCCGACGTGCCCGCCGTCACACCCGAGTCGAAAGCGATGGCCAAGGAGCTCAAGCGCCGCGGCTTCGTGTTCCTCGGACCCACCACCTGCTACGCGCTGATGCAGGCCACCGGCATGGTCGACGACCACATCGCGGCCTGCTTCCGCGCCACCTCCTAGCGGCCACTACGCGTCGGCCGGCCACAACCCGCGAACAGGCATCACTCGCCGGTGAAGGTCGGCTTCCGCTTCGCCACGAAAGCGGCCACGGCCTCGCGGTGGTCGGCCGTCGCACCCGCCTCCGCCTGCGTGCGCGCCTCCACCTCCAACGCCGCCGCCAGCTCACCGGAGAACGCCATCGCCTCCTTGATCTTGGCGTAGGCCGTGGTCGGCCCGGCGGCCAGCTGGCGGGCCAGCGCCTGCGCCGTCGACAGCACCTCGCCGTCCGGCACGACCTGCCCCACCAGGCCGATCCGCAACGCCTCCTCCGCGCCCACCGGCTGCGCGAGCAGCATCATCTCCATCGCCCGACCGTGCCCGATCAACCGCGGCAACGTCCACGACGCGCCCGAGTCCGCCGTCAACCCCACGTTCGCGAACGCCATCAGGAACTTCGCCCCGGCACCCGCCACCCGCAGGTCGCTCGCGAACGCCAGCGACGCCCCCGCGCCCGCCGCCATCCCGTTCACCGCCGCGATCACCGGCTTCGGCATGCCCACGATCGCCTTGATCAACGGGTTGTAGTGCCGCTCCACCGTGTTCAACGGCGCCGGGTCACCCGCCTCGAGCAGCGCGACGTGCTCCTTGAGGTCCTGACCGGCGCAGAACGCCCTCCCCGCCCCGGTGATCACCACCGCCCGCACCGCGTCGTCCGCCGCGGTCTCGACCACGGCCGCCAAGAACCGCTCCTTCAGCGCCACCGTGAACGAGTTGAACGACTCGGGCCGGTTGAGCGTGAAGGTGCGAACACCGTCAGCGTCGTCGATGAGGAGTTCGGACACGGGGTGACCTCCGGTTAGTGGTGTGCGAGGCAGTCGTCGACGAACTTGGCCACCGCGGGCGCGAGGCGGTTGGTGTGCCGGTCGAAGAACTCGGCCGCCTCCGCGCCCGGCCAGTCGGCGGGCAGCAGCTCGCGCGGCAGGCCGGGATCGCGGAACAGGAACTTGCGCCACGCGTGCAGGAACCGCTGCGAAGCCGCGAACGCAGACGGCGGCGCCGTACCGTCCACAGCGGACATCACCGGCTCCCACTCCGCCACGAACCGCGCGTAGTCCCGCCCGAGCGTGCCCAGGTCCCACGCCCGGCCCGCCAGCTCCGCCGGGTCGCCCTCGTGCTCCCCGAGGAACGTGCCGGCCCGCACGCCCTCGCCCGCCAGCACGTCCGCCAGCTCCGGCGACGAGCGCGGCGCGATCCACGTCACGGGCCCCAGCGCGCCGTAGCCGAGCAGTTGCAGCGAGGAGGCGAGCCGGTCGCGCGCCTCACGCGCGGGCAGCTCCTCCAGCACCACCACGTGCCACCGACCGTCCCAGGTGGACGGCCGGGTGCGGTAGATGCGGGCCGCCGCCTCGTCCAGCCGTCGTTCCGCGCGAGGTGTCATCGCGTAGCCGGGACCGTCCGGTAGGCGGACGGGCTCCAGCCAGCCCTGCCGCACGGTGCGCGACACGGCCGTCCGCACAGCGGGCGCGGCGAAGTCCAGCGGCTCCAGCAACCGGACGAGCGCGGCGATCGTCGCGGCGCCACCCCGCTCGCGGAGGTGGCCGCCGTAGACGTCGAAGAGCGCGGAACGGGCTCGCACGAGAGCCGAGTCTGTCAGGGCGACCCCGCGACACGCCACAGAGCCGCGATCGGTCACGACCAGGTGACGGTCGGCGGCCGGACCGGAAGTCGTTGGGGCAGGACGATCCTGGCCCTGATCTGCGACTTGGTGAAGATCGTCAAACGGTCACCGGGCGGCCGGAAAGATCGGTTCGGTTTCGCTGCCGAGTCCGCATAGGGGAGAATGGCCGGAGTATCCGGCCCTGGTCGGACGGGGAAGATGTTGACGGAGGGAGCACGCGATGGCGGCCATGAAGCCCCGGACCGGCGACGGTCCCCTCGAGGTGACCAAGGAGGGGCGCGGCATCGTGATGCGCGTTCCGCTCGAGGGTGGTGGGCGCCTCGTCGTCGAGATGTCGGCGGATGAGGCCAACGCCCTGGGCGACGCCCTCAAGGCAGCCGCCGGCTGACCAGCCGGACCGAGAAAGCGTCGACGCCCCGGTTTCCACTGTGGAACCGGGGCATCGCTACGTCGTGCCGCGCCCCGTGACGCGGGCCGGGGCCGTGCCCTGACGACGTGCCCCGACCAGGCCGCTCACCTGCGGCTTGTCCCGCGACCCGACCCGCCGGCGCCTGCCCGGCGGCCCGATCCGGAGGTCCCCGTGCGAGCACCCCTGCCCACCCCGCTGGTCACCGTCGAGGTGGCCGACACCCTCCGGCGAGGTGTGCCCGCGGTGCTCGTCGCGTCCACCGGCGACCCGGTGCGGCTGGGGCCCGGCGGTGAGGACGTGGTCGACCTCGCCGACGTGAGCGGCAAGGCCGGTGCGACGTCCAGGCAGGGGCGGGCGTGGGTCGTCGGTGTCGGCGACGGTGGGCCGGGTGACTGGCGCAAGGCCGGTGCGTCGCTGGTGCGGGCGCTGCACGCGGATGCCGAGAAGGCGGGCGGGACGACGTTCGACGTGCGGCTGCCGGAGGACGTGACGGCGGCGGCGGTGGCGGCGTTCACGCTGGGTGCGGCGGTCGGCGGGTACCGGTTCAAGGTCAGCGGCGAGGAGCCGCCGAAGCGGGTGAAGTCGTTGCGCCTGGTCGCCGCGGGGGCCGGGTTGGCGGAGGCCGTGCGCAAGGCGAACACGCTGGCCGCGGCGACGTCGCTGGGGCGGGACCTGGCGAACACGCCGTCAAATGTGAAAGATCCGTCGTGGC
Source organism: Saccharothrix carnea (assembly GCF_003014735.1). GTDB lineage: Bacteria > Actinomycetota > Actinomycetes > Mycobacteriales > Pseudonocardiaceae > Actinosynnema > Actinosynnema carneum. The sequence continues at coordinate 415,992 of NZ_PYAX01000007.1, forward strand.
TGGCCGCGGCGGCGGTGAAGGCGGCCCGGGTCGCGCCCGGCCTGCGGGTCGACGTCCGTGACGAGAAGTGGCTGGCCGAGCAGGGGTTCGGCGGCGTGCTGGCGGTCGGTGGCGGTTCGTCCCGGCCGCCGAGGTTCATCGAGCTGACGTGGCCCGGCACCGACTCCGGCCTGCCGCACCTGGTGCTGGTCGGCAAGGGCATCACGTTCGACACCGGCGGCATCTCGATCAAGCCCGCCGAGGGCATGCACCTGATGCGCACGGACATGTCCGGCGGTGCGGCGGTGATCGCGGCCCTGGTGGGGATCGCGCAGCAGAGCCTGCCCGTCCGGGTGACCGGCCTGGTGCCCGCCGCCGAGAACCACGTGTCCGGCTCGGCCTACCGACCGGGTGACGTGATCACCCATTACGGGGGCACGACGACCGAGGTCACGAACACGGACGCGGAAGGCAGGCTGGTCCTCGCCGACGCCCTCGCCTACGCCGTGCGCAACCTGCGGCCGGACGTCCTGGTGGACGTCGCGACCCTGACCGGCGCGATGAAGGTCACGCTGGGCGTGCGCACCGGGGGCCTGTTCGCCACCGACGACGACCTGGCCGGCCGCATCGCCGACGCTGGAGCGAAGGTCGGTGAGTCCTGGTGGCGAATGCCACTGCTGGAGGAGTTGGCGGAGGACGTCCGCAGCGACATCGCCGACGTCCGCCAATGCCCACCGGGCCCGGGCGGCATCACCGCCGCGCTGTTCTTGAAGGAGTTCACCGGCGACGTCCCGTGGGCCCACCTGGACATCGCCGGCCCCGCCCGCGCCGACAGGGTCTACGACGAAGTGGTCGCCGGAGCCACCGGCTTCGCCGCCCGAACCCTGATCGAACTGGCCGAGACCTACACCCAACCGAACACGATCGGGTGATCATGTCCCGAAAATGTACGGAAACACCGTTACCGCCCCTCGGTTGAATCGAGGAACCGCAACCCCCCAACGACCCCTGACGACCCCAACACCCAACGACCCGCCACAACGGCCACAGCGGTGACCCACGACGGCCCCCGAGCGACGGGCCCCAGCGAAGGCGCCCAGGGCGGGCGCCCGCGTGCAGGGCGGCCGCTGGCCGGCCTGGCGGCGAGCCTGACGTGCGTGCGGGGGAGGCCCAGCGGCGGGCTTGGCGCGCAGGTGTCGACGGCCCGGCGACGGCATCGGCGTGGGTGCGGGGAGGCCCGGCGGTGGCTCGGCGTGACGAGGATCAGTTCCTCCTCGCGGATGACGGCGTGCGTGAACGCGGGATCGGTCGGTGGCGGTGAGACGAGGGCCAGGTCGACGACGCCCTCCGACAGGTCGGCGAGGATGTCCTGGCGTGAGTTCTGGACCAGGCGGAAGCGCACGGACGGGTGATGTTCGCGGAACGTGCTGACCAGGGTCGGGACCAGGGACCTGCCCAGCAGGTGCAGGAAGCCGAGCGCGACCTGGCCACGTTCGGGTGACACTTCTTCGGCGGCGGCGCGGTGGCCGGCTTCCAGTGCGGTCAGGGCTCGGTCGGCGGCTTCGCAGAGTAGGCGGCCTGCCCTGGTCAGGCGGATTCGGCGACCCGATCGTATGGCCACTGGTGCGCCGAGGGATGCGCTCAGTGAGGCCAGCCAGCGGCTCACCGTGGGTTGGGGGACGCCTGCGGCCTCGGCGGCGTGGGTGATGTGCTCGTCGGCGGCCAGGGCACGCAGGACGGCCTGGCCACGTTCGCGCTGCTCTACGCGCCGCAGTCGGTCCTGCCCGACATCGCGGCCGAGTTCCGCCTCACCCCGGCCGAAGCGTCCCTCGCCATCAGCGCCGCCACCGGCGCGCTCGCCCTCGCGATCATCCCCATGGCCGCCCTCGCCGACCGCCACGGCCGCACCCGCATCGCCCTCGCGGGCCTGGCCCTGGCCGCCGCGGGCGCGGTGATCACCCTCCCCGACCACGTCGCCGCGCTCGCCCTCGGCCTCACCCTGTTCACCGGCGGCTTCTTCGCCGCCCACGCGGTGGCGAGCGGCTGGGTCGGCGCACGCGCCCCCGAACACGCCCGCGGCCAGGCCTCGGGCGTCTACCTGTTCGCGTTCTACGTGGGCAGCAGCACCGGCGGCACCGCGGGCAGCGCCGCCTACCAGACCCACGGCTGGCCGGGCCTGATCGCCGCCTGGTTGACGCCGGCGGCGGTGGCCGTCGTCGTAGCGCAGAAGGCCCACCAGGCCCAGAAGGCTCAGAAGTCCAGCGGCACCTCGACCCCCGCGCCACCCGCCACCGCGACCTCCCCCAACTGCGGCAACGTCACCGTCCCCGGCGCGACCGACACCGTCGCCGAACGCACGTCCTCCGGCACCTCGAACACGACCGCCACCGGGAACGCGTCACCGCCGTAACGCGCACCCACCTGCGCCGCCGCCTGCCCGCCCGGCACGGTCAACGTCACCAGCGGCGCGGTCTGGCCTGCGCCGACCACGCTCGGCAGGTCGTGGCCCACCAGCCGCAACTCCACCAACGCCTTCCCCGCGCCTGCCGTCGCCAGCTCGTACGGCCCGTTCGCCGCCACCGGCCGCTGCCGCCCCAGCCGCGCCCGCACGACCTCCAACGTCCCGGCCGCCGGACCCACCGTCACGGGCGTCGACACCGAGATCTCCTCCGGCCCCGGAAGACGGCGCAGCACCATCGGCGCCTCGCCGACCACCTGCCCGGACGGCACCTCGACCCGCTGTTGCAGCGACTTCGCCCCCACCGTGTCGAGCACCAGCGACTCCTGCCCGCCCGTGACCGGCACCGTGTAGACGATCAGCGCCGACCCGTTGTCCGGCAGCCGTTCGGCCGGTAATCGGTGCCGCCGCCCGGGCACGTCCAGCGACAGCTCCGGCGGCTGCGGCAGCCAGCCCCGCCACGGCGTCTGCGCGAACGCCGAGTCCACCTCGCCGTGCCGCGTCACGCGGACCCGCAGCACCCGCAACGCCACCCCGTGCTCGGCCCGCAGGTCACCGTCCGCCGTCGACCACACCGACGGCGACGAGTACCCCGTCACCTGCACCTCGAGCTGGTCGTCGCGCACCATCGCGGACGCCGCGTCGAGGATCTGGCCGTCGTCGGGCAGCACGGCCAGGAAATCCGGCCCCGCGTGGCCGACGTCCTGGTCCGCGTCGGTCTCCCGGCCGTCCGTGCGCACCAGCTTCCCCACCGGTGTGCTGCGGGCGCCCTGCGCGGGCACCTGCGGCGGCTGCACCTCCAGCCGGATCCCGGACCCGGTGCGCTCGACCTTCTTCATCGGCACCGGCACCCAGTCGGTGGCCGCGGCCGTGCCCGGCACCTGCACGGGACCGCACCACAGCCGCGTGTCCACCTCGAACTCCTCGCCGGTGCGGGCGAACCAGCAGCTCACCGCGTCACGGCCGGTCCGGGCCACGTACCCGAACGACAACGTGTAGCTCAACTCCGCCTCGGCCCGCGCCTGCAGGCCGGGCGCGTCCAGCACCGCCTCTCCCTCGATGGTCAACCTGACCTGCTCCGCGCTGAACGCGGGCGTGGCACACCCACCGGCCACCAGCGCGAGCAGGAGCACAAGCCACCGCATACCGCCCCCAGTAGTTGCCCCTACTGGTTAAAGGCGGTCGGCACCCCATACCGTTGCATCACGTTTTAGTGACGGACGTCACAGTGCGCGGTCGAACGATCACTTGGAGCTGCTCAGCGCCGCCTCGTAGACCGCGACGGTCTGCTCGGCCACCGTCGCCCACGAGAACTCCTCGACCGCCCGCGCCCGCCCGGCCTCACCGAACGCCGCCGCCCGCGCCGGGTCGCCGAGCACCTCGTTCACCGCGTCGGCCAACGCCACCCGGTACGCGTCGACGTCCTTCTCGTCGTAGTGCACCAGCAGCCCGGTCCGCCCGTGGTCCACGACCTCCGGGATGCCGCCGACGTCCGACGCCACCACCGCCGTGCCGCACGCCATCGCCTCCAGGTTCACGATCCCCAGCGGCTCGTACACCGAAGGGCACACGAACACCGTCGAGTGGCTCAGGATCTGCCGCACCTCGGCTGGCTGGAGCATCTGCTGGATCCAGAACACCCCCGGCCGCGACGCCGCCAGCTCCGCCACCGCCAGCCGCGTCTCCTCGGCGATCTCCGGCGTGTCCGGCGCACCCGCGCACAGCACGACCTGCGCGTCCGGCGAGATCCGGTGCGCGGCGGCGACCAGGTGGCCGACGCCCTTCTGCCGGGTGATCCGCCCGACGAACGTCACGATCGGCCGCGCCGGGTCGATCCCGTGCCGGACGAGGGCGTCGGTCTCGGAAACCGGGTGGTAGGCGGTGGTGTCGATGCCGTTGCGCACCACGTGCACCCGCGCCGGGTCCAACGCCGGGTAGCAGTCCAGCACGTCGGCCCGCATGCCCTCGCTGACCGCGATCACCGCGTCCGCCGCCTCGTACGCCGTCCGCTCCACCCACGACGACACCCGGTAGCCGCCGCCCAGCTGCTCGGCCTTCCACGGCCGGCGCGGCTCCAGCGAGTGCGCGGTCACCACGTGCGGGATGCCGTGCAGCAGTTTCGCCAGGTGACCGGCCATGTTGGCGTACCAGGTGTGCGAGTGCGCGAGCTGCACCCCGCCCAGCGCGGCCGCCATCTCCAGGTCGACCGACAACGTGGCCAGCGCGGCGTTCGCCTGTTCCAGGCCGTGGGCGGGGTTGTGCGCCCTGGCGTCCGCGCGCGGCCCGCCGAAGGCGTGCACGTCGACGTCCACCAGTTCGCGCAGTCTCGGCACCAGGAAGCCGACGTGCACCCCAGCGCCGCCGTAGACCTCCGGCGGGTACTCCCGTGTGAGCAGTCCAATTCGCACGACGCTCACCGTAACCCGGTCGCCGGGTGCAGCCGGGTGAACGAGCGGAGTCCGGGTCGCTTCGCCGTTGGTGGGCCGGTGGTCACCCGGTTAGGGTCGTTGCTGTGAAAGGGCAACCGCACGTTCTAGGAATTGTCCTCGCCGGTGGCGAAGGCAAACGGTTGTGGCCGTTGACCGCCGACCGGGCAAAGCCGGCGGTGCCCTTCGGCGGTAACTACCGGCTGGTGGACTTCGTCCTGTCCAACCTGGTGAACGCGGGTTTCGTCAAGCTCTGCGTGCTCACCCAGTACAAATCCCATTCCCTGGACCGGCACATCTCCACGACCTGGCGGCTGTCCAATGTGCTCGGGCAGTACGTCACGCCGGTGCCGGCGCAGCAGCGGCTCGGGCCGCGCTGGTACACCGGCAGCGCCGACGCCATCTTCCAGTCCCTCAACCTCGTCAACGACGAGAAACCCGAGCACGTGATCATCTTCGGTGCCGACCACGTCTACCGGATGGACCCGGGGCAGATGGTGGAGCAGCACGTCGAGACCGGTGCGGGCGTGACGGTGGCGGGCATCCGGGTGCCGCGGGCGGAGGCCAAGGCGTTCGGCTGCATCGACTCCGACGCGTCCGGGCTGATCACGCGGTTCCTGGAGAAGCCCTCGGAGCCGCCGCACGTGCCGGACGACCCGGAGGTCACGTTCGCGTCGATGGGCAACTACGTGTTCACCACCGAGGCGCTGATCGACGCGTTGCGGTCGGACGCGGCGAACCCCGACTCCGACCACGACATGGGCGGCGACATCATCCCGATGCTCGTCGACCAGGGTCAGGCGCACGTCTACGACTTCGCCGACAACAAGGTGCCGGGCGAGACCGACCGGGACCGCGGTTATTGGCGTGACGTGGGGACCATCGACGCCTATTACGAGGCGCACATGGACCTGGTGTCGGTGCGCCCGGTGTTCAACCTCTACAACCAGGCGTGGCCGATCCGGACGGCGACCCCGCCGCTGCCGCCCGCGAAGTTCATCGCCGGCGGCAGCGCCGAGGACTCGATGGTGGGGCCGGGGTCGATCATCTCGGGCACCATCCACGGGTCCGTGATCAGCTCGGACGTGGTCGTGGAATCCGGGTCGGTGGTGCAGGGCAGCGTGCTGCTGCCGGGCGTGCGGATCGGGCGCGGCGCGGTGGTGCGGCGGGCGATCCTGGACAAGAACGTGGTGGTGCCGGACGGGGCGCTGATCGGGGTGGACCCGGCGACGGACCGGCAGCGCTACACCGTGTCGTCCGGCGGGGTGACGGTGCTGGGGAAGGGCGTCACGGCGCTCTAGGTCACCGGCGGGTGGCCGGTGGTCGCGTCGACGTGGTCGGGGATCTCCTCGTGGGGTCCCCGACCACGGCTTGTGGCGTGCTTCGGGATGACGAACACGTCGTGCGGCCTCAATGAGCCCGGCGCGGATGAACCACGGCTTTTTCACCCTCACGGGTGACCCCTCGATGGGGAGGTGGGGCACGCGGACAACTGGCCGGGGTCCTGCCCCGCCAAGCGCCCAGCGAAGCGATCCGGTCAGCCGACCTTCGCCGCCACCAGCAGGCCGTCGCCCAGCGGCAGGATCACCGGGACCAGGCGGTCGTCCTCGCGGACCGACCGGGCCACGTCCCGCATCGCGACGGTGTCCGGATCGCGGTGGGCCGGGTCGACCACCCGGCCGTGCCACAGCACGTTGTCGAACGCGATCACGCCGCCCGGTCGCAGCAGCCGCACGCCCTCGGCCAGGTACTTCGGGTACTCCGACTTCGCCGCGTCCACGAACACCAGGTCGTACGCGCCATCGGTCAGCCTGGGCAGCACCTCCAGCGCCTGCCCCATGATCAACCGGGTCCGCGACACCGCGATCCCCGCCTCCGCGAACGCCACCCGCGCCGCCCGCTGGTGCTCCGGCTCCACGTCGATCGACGTCAGCACCCCGGCCGCGGGCATGCCGCTGAGCAGGTACAACGCGCCGACCCCGGCACCGGTGCCGATCTCGACCACGGCCTTGGCCTGCAACGCCGCGGCGAGGAACCGCAACGCCGCCCCGCCGCCGGACCCGATCGGCACGCACCCCAACTCGGCGCCACGAGCCCTGGCGGCCGTCAGCACGGCGTCCTCGGGCAGGTAGCGCTCCACGTACTCGCGCGTCGGCGCATCCACAGCACGAAGGCTAACGCCGCCGGCGTCGGTTCGGGTGAATCTCGCCGACAACCCGGATTCTCAGCGTGCTCTCAGCCGCCTCTCACGATGGTTATAAGGGAAGACGTCACGATGGTCCCAACGCATGACGAGCAGGACCAACGGGAACACGTCAGGGGAGCCGAGCGTTGACCCGTGCAGCAGGGCAGCCAGCCCAGTGGAGGTGCTTAACCGCCCGATGCCAAAGCAGCCGAATCTCGCACCGACTGCGCCCGCACTGACGGCGCCCATCGACGACGTGGAGTGGATCCCGCCCACGTGGGACGAAGTCGTGCGCGAACACGCCGACCGGGTGTACCGGTTGGCCTACCGCCTCACCGGCAACCAGCACGACGCCGAGGACCTCACCCAGGAGACGTTCATCCGGGTGTTCCGGTCGCTGGCGTCGTACAAGCCCGGCACGTTCGAGGGCTGGCTGCACCGCATCACCACGAACCTCTTCCTCGACATGGCCCGCCGCCGCTCCCGCGTGCGCATGGAGGCCCTGCCCGAGGAGACCGACCGCATCCCCGGCGACGACCCCACGCCCGAGGAGATCTACGACGACACGCACCTCGACCCGGAGCTGCAGGCCGCGCTGGACGAGTTGCCGCCCGAGTTCCGCGCCGCCGTCGTGCTGTGTGACGTGGAAGGACTCTCCTACGAGGAGATCGGCGCCACCCTCGGCGTCAAACTCGGTACCGTGAGGAGCAGGATCCACCGGGGCCGCCAGGCCCTGCGGGTCGCACTGGAACGCCGTCGGGGTCTGGCCCAGGAGGACTCTGCATGACCGACCTGCGAGGTTGGCAACTGCCCGAGCAGCACCTGCTGCCCGACGCGGTCGTCGCCTTCGTCGACGGCGAGCTGTCCGCCTCGGCGCACACCAGGGCGGCCGCGCACCTGCAGAGGTGCCCGTTCTGCGCGGCGGAGGCGTATTCGCAGCAGCAGGCGCGGTCCGCCGTGCGTGCCGCCGACGCGCCGTGCGCGCCCGCGAGCCTGCTGGCCAGGCTGGGCGCGATCCCGCAGGAAGTGGAGCTGCCCAGCGCGCCGGACGGCCTCGCGGTCACCGAGGACGGCCAGCTCGTCACGGTCCAGCGGCCCGACCGGGCCGCGTTCGGCGGCGGTCCCGTGCTGGGGTCGGGCCGCCCTTTCGGAACCGGCGGCGGTAGCCGCTTCGGAACCGGTCTCTTCGGGGGCAGACGAGCCAGGCAGGGCGCCGGTGTCGTCGTCTCCGGTCTCATGCTCGGCGCACTCGCCCTGGTCGCACCGGGCAGCGAGGACACCTCGCCGGCGCCCGCGCAGGGCAACACGCCGCAGCCCTCGCCCGTGGTGGCGCCGTCGTCGGCCGACGACCGCGAGCCCGTGGGCGTGCTGCGCCCGGTCTCGAACACCGGCCTGCTGGGCCGCTGACCAGCCCGCTGACGGCAACTTCACCGGTCACCGGGCACGATTGGCCCCGCGACAACCATGGTGTGACGACGTGCGGGGAGCGATGAGCGAGCCAGAACAGGGCAACGGGACCCCCAGGTCGGGCGTGGACGACGGGGCGCACCGCAGGCTCGCACCCCGCCCGCTGCACCGCCCGCCCGTGGAGCCCGGCCAGCAGGCCGTGTTCGGCAGGCCGCAGGGCGTGGCGGGCGCGTTCGCCGCGGACCGCCCCGGACTCAACGGCAACGGCTTCGTCCAGCTCGCACCACCCCCACCGGAAGCGCTGACCACGGCGTTCGGCCGTCCGCAGGGCGACGGCGAGACCCGCCTGCAGCGCCCGCCCGTCGACCTGCACGGCGAGCCCGAGGTGGAGCCCGTCTTCTGGGAGGGCAAACCGGCGGGCGACTCGTGGCGCGACCCGGGCGCGTCGGCCGTCATCGGCCCGCCCGCCGTCACCGAGCAGCCCGACACCGGGCCCAAGCCGGAGCGCGAGCCCGGACCGCAGCTCAGCGTGCCCGAACTGCTGTTCGGGCGGCGCGTCAAGCCGATGGGCCTGGTGCTGCTGATGGTGGCCGCGCTGCTGGTCGGCGCGGGCGGCGGGGTGGTCGGCTGGCTGCTGGGCCGCGTCGGCAACCCGCTCACCGATGGCGGCGTCACGCTCGCCGAGGTCAAGCCGGGCAAGGAACGACCGGTCGGGTCCGTCGCCGAGATCGCCAAGCGGGTCACGCCCAGCGTCGTGTCGATCGAGTTCAAGGGCGCGAACGTGGCCGGCGTCGGTTCGGGCGTGGTCATCGACGGCGAGGGGTACGTGCTGACCAACGACCACGTGGTCGCACCGGCCGTGCAGGACACGTCGGCCAAGCTGACCGTCGTCTTCACCGACGGCAAGCGGGCCGTGGCGCAGGTCGTCGGCCGTGACTCCAAGACCGACCTCGCGGTGATCAAGGTCGAGGTGGACAACCCGACCGTGCTGCAGTTCGGCGACTCCGACGAGCTGGCCGTGGGCGACACCGTGCTGGCCATCGGCTCGCCGCTGTCGCTGTCGAACACCGTGACCGAGGGCATCGTCAGCGCCCTGCACCGGCCCGTGACGGCGGCGGGCGAGAACGGCGGACCGCAGGTCACCTACGACGCGATCCAGACCGACGCGGCCATCAACCCCGGCAACTCCGGTGGCGCGCTGGTCGACTCGTCCGGCGCGCTGGTCGGCATCAACTCGTCGATCCGCACCGAGACCGGCGGCTCGGTCGGCCTCGGGTTCGCGATCACCGGCAACTACGCGCGCAAGGTGTCGCAGGCGCTGATCCGCGACGGCCAGGTCAAGCACGCGGACATGAACGTCAACGTGCGCTCGGCGTCGGCGGAGACGGCGGAGGGCGCGCAGGTGCAGAACGTCCCCGAGGGCGGCGCGGCCGACGCGGCGGGCATCGAGGAGGGCGACGTGATCACGCGCGTCGGCGACCGGATGGTCCGCAACGCCGCCGAGCTGACCGTCGCGGTACGGGAGCGTGAAATCGGCGAGACGGTTCCGGTCGTGCTGGCCAGGCAGGGTCGTGAGCTGACCGTGCAGGTGACTCTGAGGTCCGACTGACGGCTACGCTGGCAACCAGGGCTTGGGGCGCGGAAGGTGGGGCACGCGGGTGTTCGACAGCATCGGGTGGCTTGAGATCCTCGTCATCGTCGTGGCGGGGCTGTTCATCCTCGGCCCGGAACGACTGCCCGAGGCCGCCTCGTGGGTCGGCAAGACGGTCCGCAAGGTCCGCGACTACGCGACCGGCGCGCGGGACCAGTTGAAGCAGGAGATGGGGCCGGAGTTCGAGCAGCTGCGCAAGCCCCTCGAGGACCTGCGGGAACTGCGCAACTTCGACCCGAAGCGCGCGATCACCAAGCACCTGTGGGACGACGACCCGATCGAGAAGCCGAACGGCCACCCCGCCGTCCCGCCCGCTCGGGACACGGTCGGCCAGGACCGTCCGCTGGAACGCGGCGAACGCCCGCCGTTCGACCCGGACGCCACCTGACCCGACCCGGCTCGCGCGCCGGGTCGACGTCGCGGGCACCGGGAATTGTCGTACCCCACCGGTAAAATCAACACAGGGGTCCCCTTGGCGGGGACCCCTGCGCAGCATTCGGCGTCGGGCGTCGGGCGTCGGGCGTCGGGCGACGTGCCGTCCGGGCGGCCGGTGAGCGGCCAGGCGTCAGCGACCGGCGGGGGAGACGTTCAGCAGGCGGCCGGCCAGGCCGCGCGACCGCGTCGACAGCTTGCCCGCGACGGTCGTCAACACCTGGCCGGCGGCCGATTCGGGGTGTGCCAGCACGATCGGCGTGCCCGCGTCACCCTGCTCGCGCAGGCGCGGGTCGAGCGGGACCTGGCCCAGCAGTGGCACGTCAGCGCCCACGGCCTGGGTCAGCGATTCGGCCACCGCCTGGCCGCCACCGGCCCCGAACACGTCCATCCGGGTGCCGTCCGGCAGCTCCAGCCACGACATGTTCTCGATCACGCCCGCGATCCGCTGCCGCGTCTGCAACGCGATCGACCCGGCCCGCTCCGCCACCTCGGCCGCCGCCTGCTGAGGCGTCGTCACGACCAGGATCTCGGCGTTCGGCACCAGCTGCGCCACCGAGATGGCGATGTCACCGGTGCCCGGCGGCAGGTCGAGCAGCAGCACGTCCAGGTCGCCCCAGAACACGTCGGCCAGGAACTGCTGCAACGCCCGGTGCAGCATGGGGCCGCGCCACACGACCGGGGTGTTGCCCGGCGTGAACATGCCGATCGAGATCAGCTTCACGCCGTGCGACTGCGGCGGCATGATCATCTTCTCGACCTGGGTCGGCTTGGCCTCGGTGCCCAGCATGCGCGGGATCGAGTGGCCGTAGATGTCGGCGTCCACCACGCCGACCGAAAGCCCGCGCGCGGCCATCGCGACGGCCAGGTTCACCGTCACCGACGACTTGCCGACTCCGCCCTTGCCCGACGCCACGCAGTACACGCGGGTCAGCGACCCGGGCTGGGCGAACGGGATCACCGGCTCCTCGACGCCACCGCGCAGCGTCTTGCGCAGCTCGGTGCGCTGGGCGTCGCTCATCACGTCCAGCTCGACGCGCACACCGGTCACGCCGCCGAGCGCGGACACGGCGGACGTCACGTCGGCGGTGATCTTGTCGCGCAACGGGCAGCCGGACACGGTCAGGAACACCGCCACGTCCACGACCCCGTCGTCACCGACCACGACGCCCTTGACCATGCCCAGGTCGGTGATCGGACGCCGGATCTCCGGGTCCTGCACACCGGCCAACGCCTTCTGCACGTCGTCAACGGTAGGAAGAGTCACGGGAACGCCTTCGCCAAGAGGTGGTGGGACCGCCATGCTACGGCGGGTCGTACACCTCCAAGCTACCGGTCGGTCACCCCGGTTCCGGGGGCAGCGCGCAGCAGGTTGCGTGCTTTCCGTAACATTGGTATCCGTGCCGGAAACCGGATCTGCCCGGTTGCCCACCCGTACCGAGCTGGGGGTGTGGCGATCCTTCCTCCGGGCGCACGCGAGGCTCACCCGGATCCTGGAAGCCGAACTGATCGCCGGGCAACGCCTGTCGCTCGCGGCCTACGACGTCCTGGTCCAGCTCGCCGAGGCGCCTCAGTACCGACTGCGGATGACCGAGTTGGCCGACGCCGTGCTGCTGTCCCGCTCCGGCGTCACCAGACTCGTCGACCGCCTGGAACGCGCGGGCCTGGTGCTGCGGGAACGCGCGGACGGCGACGGCCGCGGCGTGGTGGCGGTGCTCACGTCACAGGGCCTGGAGCGGCTGCGCGTGGCGTCCGGGACGCACCTGACGGGCGTGGCGCGGCACTTCGCGGAGCCGCTGGACCACGCGGAGCTGGAGGCGTTCGGCCGGATGTGCGAGCGGCTGGGCGCGGACGAACCCTGACGGGCACTCGCGAACCCGACGAACCCGACGAACTCTCGACGGGCCGTTCAGGGTGAGGGCACGTCGTCCTTGGCGGGCCGCTTGCGCTCCCGGAACACGCGTTCCAGCTCGCTGCGCAGGTAGTCACGGGTCACCACCTCGCCCACGGCGAGCCGAAGCGCGGCCAGTTCCCGCGCCAGGTACTCGGTGTCGGCCTTGGTCTGCGCGGCCCGCGCCCGGTCCTCCTCCAGCGACACCCGGTCGCGGTCGTCCTGCCGGTTCTGCGCGAGCAGGATCAGCGGCGCGGCGTACGCGGCCTGCGTGGAGAACGCCAGGTTGAGCAGGATGAACGGGTACGGGTCCCAGCGCAGCGTCACCGCGAACAGGTTCAGCGTGATCCACACGATCACCAGCAGCGTCTGCCAGAACAGGAACTTGCCGGTGCCGAGGAACCGGGCGAGCCGCTCGGAGAACCGGCCGAACGCCTCCGGGTCCAGCGACAGCCGGAACCGGCCCTCCGTGCGCGGCTGGTCGAGCCGTCGACGTGGCAGCTCAGGCATGGGTCAGCCCCGTTTCGCGCCAGTTGTCGGGCAGCAGGTGGTCCAGCACGTCGTCCACGGTGACCGCGCCGAGCAGGTGGTCGCTGTCGTCCACCACGGGCCCGCACACCAGGTTGTAGGTGGCGAAGTAGCGGGTCACGTCGCCCAGTGACGCCGAGGGCGACAACGTGGCGAGGTCGGTGTCCAGCACGCCCGCGACCAGGTCGGACGGCGGTTCGCGCAGCAGCCGCTGGATGTGCACGCAGCCCAGGTAGCGGCCGGTGGGCGTGGCCGTGGGCGGGCGGCACACGAACACCATGCTGGCCAGCGCGGGCGTGAGGTCCGGGTTGCGCACGTGCGCCAGCGCCTCGGCCACCGTGGCGTCCGGCGCGAGCACCACGGGTTCCGGCGTCATCAGCCCGCCCGCGGTGTCGAAGCTGTACTCCAGCAGCCGCCGCACCGGTTCGGACTCCTCCGGCTCCATCAACCCCAGCAGCCGGTCCTGCTCGCCCTTGGGCAGCTCGGCCAGCAGGTCCGCCGCGTCGTCGGGGTTCATGGCCTCCAGGATGTCCGCGGCGCGCTCGTCGTCCAGGTGCCCCAGCAGGTCCTTCTGGTCCTCCTCGGCCATCTCCTCGATGACGTCGGCGAGCCGTTCGTCGTCCAGCGCCTCGGCCACCTCGTAGCGCCGCTTGAACGGCAGGCTGTGCAGGGCCAGGGCGACATCCGCGGCGCGCATCGTCTCGAAGATCGCCACCAGGTGCTGCGCGCCCTGCGGCTGACCGGCCAGCTCGGTCACCGACAGCCCGGTCAGCTCCTCCCAGCGCAGCACCTGCACCGGGCCGCGGCGGGCCAGCCTGCCGGTGCGCTCCCGGACCGCGACCCGCGTCATCCGCCAGTCACGCGTCCGGCTGGGCTCCATCGCCGCGTCGACCAGCACCGCCGCCGCGCCGGAGTCGAGCGTCACGCGGGCGTCGAGCAGCTCGCCGACGACCAGCACCTCGTTGGTGCGCTGGTGGAACTGGCGCAGGTTGACCGAGCCGGTGGCGAGCGTGACGGCGTTCGGCTCGATCGACGTGACCCGCAGCATCGGCACGAAGATGCGCCGCCGGGTGGCCAGTTCCAGCACCAGGCCCAGCACGCGGGGCGGCTGGCGGTCCACCCGCAGGCCGATGACCAGGTCGCGGACCTTGCCGATCGACTCGCCGTCCGGCCCGAACACGGGCAGACCGGCGAGCTGGGCGGCGAAGACGCGGTTCACGGCGACCACGTGATCAGGTTAGTCCGCCCGGTGCGCCGCCGCTGCGTTCCACTGTGGACGCTGCTAGGGGCGGAGGGTGCGGGCGATGACCTCGACCGGGACGGCCATGTCGTCCAGCTCCTCGTCCAGGCACCACAGCCAGGTGTCGACGGCCCGGCAGAACGTCCAGGCCCGTGCCCGGTCGGCGTCCAGCTCGCCGATGTCGCACAGGGCGGCGAACCGGTCGCGCAGCCCCCGGTCACCGTCCAGCTCGCCGAACCTGTTCCAGAGCAACGGGATCACGCCGAACTCGCGGTCGCCCGCCAGCGGCTTCGGGTCGATCATCAGCCACGGCTCGCGGTCACCGCGCAGCACGTTCTCGTAGTGCAGGTCCTGGTTGACCAGGGTGTTCCCGGCGGTCTCGGCGAGGTGGCGGCCCAACTCCCGGGCCTGGTGCACGAGCGCGGACGGCAGCGGGTCGCCCAGTCGCGCGTTCTCCGCGACCAGGTCGGGGAACTCGTGGCGGTGGAACTCCGGCCCGGCGGGCGTGCGCAGCCGACGCAGGAGCCCGCCGGTGACGGCCAGCGCCTCCTCGATCGGCGCGTCGTCCAGCGACCTGGTGTGGTCGAGGCGTTCCAGCAGCAGGGCGCCGTGCCGGTCGTCGTGCTCCAGCAGGTCCACCACGCCCTGACCTGCCCAGGCTTTCAGCGCCACCGGCTCCTGCCGGGTCTCGTCGTCCAGCCAGGTGAGCTTGAGCACGGCCGGGTGGCCGTCGGCGCGGCGCACCGGGAGGACGACGGCGACGTTGCCGGTGAGCAGCGCGCCGTCCGGGGTGAGCCGCCAGCGGGCGCAGAACCGCGTGGCCAGGGCGGGCAGGTTCGCGCGCCACTCCCGCGATTGGTCGCCGAGGATCCGGCCGAAGTCGTCCGGGACGGTGATCACGCGAACTCCAAGCGGTAGACCGACTCCCACCGCGGCTCGCTGTTGAGCCGGGCCGCCCGCAACGCCGCCGCGGTGTCGTCGTCCGGCTCGGTCAGGCGGGCGGTCGCGGACGCGTCGACCAGGTGGGAGTGGGTGGTGGGGGAGCGGACGGTGACCGTGCACGTGACGTCGTCGGCCAGGCCCGGGACCTCCTGCTCCGTGCCGCCGACCGCCACCAGGAGCGTCCCGTCGCGCCACAGCGCCCACACCAGTCGCGGCTCGTGGCCGTCCGGTCGGATCCACACCGCGGCGGCCTTGCGCAGCGCGTTGTCCAGCACCTGCTCGATCTCCACCGGTTCAGCCTGCCACGGGCCTGTGAAACGTGACTCACGAAATAGCGGGCGCCACGCGTGCGTGCCACCCTTCGCACGACAGGAGTTACCGGCCGGTACGAGGAGGTACCCACAGTGGTCGACCAGCAGCGTCCCCGTCGCTCGTGTCTGGCCGTGCCCGGGTCGAGCCAGAAGATGATCGACAAGGCCCGCACGCTGCCCGCGGACCAGGTGTTCCTCGACCTGGAGGACGCGTGCGCGCCGCTGGCCAAGCCGGACGCGCGCAAGACCATCGTGGCGTCGTTGAACGAGGGCGGCTGGGGTTCCCGCGCGCGGGTGGTCCGGGTGAACGACTGGACGACGGAGTGGACGTACCGCGACGTCACCGAGGTCGTCGAGGGCGCGGGCGCGAACCTGGACTGCATCATGCTGCCGAAGGTGCAGACCGCGGAGCAGGTGCACGCGCTGGACCTGCTGCTCACCCAGATCGAGAAGACCATGGGGTACGAGGTCGGGCGCATCGGCATCGAGGCGCAGATCGAGAACGCCCTGGGCCTGATCAACGTCAACGCGATCGCGACGGCCTCGCCGCGGGTGGAGACGATCATCTTCGGCCCGGCCGACTTCATGGCGTCGATCAACATGAAGTCCCTGGTAGTCGGCGAGCAGCCGCCCGGCTACGACGTCGGCGACGCCTACCACTACATCCTCATGCAGATCCTCATGGCCGCCCGCGCGCACGACAAGCAGGCCATCGACGGCCCGTACCTGCAGATCCGCGACGTCGAGGGCTTCAAGCGCGTCGCCGGCCGCTCGGCCGCCCTGGGCTTCGACGGCAAGTGGGTCCTGCACCCCGGTCAGATCGACGCGGCGAACGAGGTCTACAGCCCCAAGCAGGAGGACTACGACCACGCCGAGAACATCCTCGACGCGTACGACTACTTCACGTCCGAGAAGGGCGGCAAGCGCGGCGCCGTGATGCTCGGCGACGAGATGATCGACGAGGCGTCGCGCAAGATGGCACTGGTCATCTCGTCCAAGGGACGTGCCGCGGGCATGTCTCGCACGAACGTGTGGTCGCCGCCGGAGGACTGACTTCTCCCGGTTCCCGGTCGGCACGTGCCCGCACCTCGACGGCTGGCTGCGCGCCTTCGAAGAGTGACCGGCTGGGCACGGGCTGGTGACCCTGCCGGTGAGCATGGCCACAGGGCGGGCTGTGGATTGGCGATCATGGGGTGCCGCCTGTGCATGGTGGTCGGCGTGTCCAGACATCGCACCCCGCGCAGGCGGCTGTTCCAGCGCCGCCGTGACGACCTGATCGAGCGCAGCTTCCGGCCCTGCCCGGCCTGCTCGCACGACGTCCACGTGTTCGCCGACGTGTGCCGGCACTGCGGTGGCGAGCTGGAGCTGCGCGCCTCCTGACGCGGACGGTCAGCGCGGCACCGGCAGGTTCGAGGCCTCGCGGTACAGCCACACCACCAGCACGACCCACAGCACGATGGCCAGCACCCACAGCACGGTGAGCACGACGCCGACGATGAGGCCGGCGGTCGCCATGCCCCAGCCCTCCTCGCCGGTCCGCCGGATCTGCTTGCGCGCCAGGACGCCCAGCACGATGCCCGCGGGCGAGAACAGGAACGCGGTGATCAGCGCCGCGATCGCCATCCCGTTGGTCTGGCGGTGCGGCGGGTAGTAGCCCGGTTGCTGGTACTGCGGTTGCGACATGGTGGTCCCCCTGGCGGATCGTGCGGGCGCACAGGCTAACCCGCTGTTTCGGTTCAGCGCGTGGTGATGAGCACTCTCGTGGCGCGAACGGGCGTTAACCGGTCCATACTCGCCGGTAACCCGAGAGCTACGAAGGGAAACGCGATGGCGCGCCTGGCCCGGACCGCAGGACTGACCGACGTCCAGGAGGAGATCCTGTCGACGGTTCGCACCTTCGTGGACAAGGAGATCATCCCGCACGCCCAGTCGCTGGAGCACGGTGACACGTACCCGGCCGACATCGTCGAGGGCATGAAGGAGATGGGCCTGTTCGGGCTCACCATCCCGGAGGAGTTCGGCGGGCTCGGCGAGTCGCTGCTCACCTACGCCCTGGTGGTCGAGCAGATCGCCCGTGGCTGGATGTCGGTGTCCGGCGTGATCAACACGCACTTCATCGTGGCGCACATGCTCAAGCAGCACGGCACGCCCGAGCAGCAGCAGAAGTACCTGCCCCGGATGGCGACCGGCGAGGTGCGCGGCTCGTTCTCCATGTCCGAGCCGGAACTGGGCTCCGACGTGGCCGCGATCCGCACGCGGGCCGTGCGCGAGGGCGACGACTTCGTCATCAACGGCCAGAAGATGTGGCTGACCAACGGCGGCACGTCCAACCTCACCGCCGTGCTGGTGAAGACCGACGAGGGCGCGGAGAAGGCGCACCAGAACCTGACCACGTTCCTGGTGGAGAAGCCCGAGGGCTACGGCGAGGTCGTGCCCGGCCTCACCATCCCCGGCAAGATCGACAAGATGGGCTACAAGGGCGTCGACACGACGGAGATGGTGTTCGACGGCTTCCGGATCCCGGCGGAGCAGGTGCTGGGCGGCCACACCGGTCGCGGGTTCCGGCACATGATGGACGGGGTGGAGGTCGGCCGGGTCAACGTGGCGGCGCGGGCGTGCGGCATCGCGCTGCGGTCGTTCGAGCTGGCCATCGAGTACGCGCAGCAGCGCAAGACGTTCGGCAAGCCGATCGTGGAGCACCAGGCCATCGCGTTCAAGCTGGCCGAGATGGCGACCAAGGTCGAGGCCGCGCACCTGATGATGGTGAACGCGGCGCGGCTGAAGGACTCCGGCGCGCGCAACGACGTCGAGGCGGGCATGGCCAAGCTCATCGCGTCGGAGTACTGCGCCGAGGTGACCCAGGAGGCGTTCCGCATCCACGGGGGGTACGGGTACTCCAAGGAGTACGAGATCGAGCGCCTGATGCGCGAG
Organism: Saccharothrix carnea; assembly: GCF_003014735.1. Lineage (GTDB taxonomy): Bacteria > Actinomycetota > Actinomycetes > Mycobacteriales > Pseudonocardiaceae > Actinosynnema > Actinosynnema carneum. Next base: position 434,373 of record NZ_PYAX01000007.1, read on the forward strand.
GCGCCGTTCCTGCTCATCGGTGAGGGCACCAGCGAGATCCAGAAGACCATCATCAGCCGGGGTCTCCTGCGCGACTACCAGTCCCGCGGCTGATCCCGCTGGTCAAGATCAAAGATCGGCGGCCACCAGAGCCCGGCCATCGGACCCCAGCCACCAGGCCTGCCCCGGGCGCTGATGGTCAGGTCACGTTTCGCGTCCGTTCGCACTAACCCGTTTCGCGCTGATCGCCCGGTGTTGGCAGGATGGGGTGATCAGCACCGCGAAGAGGTGGTCACCGTGACGAGTTCATTCTCCGGCCAGAACCGACCCGGGGTGCCTCCCCGCCTGCCCACCCCGCCCACCGGCTGGCCCATCGGCTCGTACAGCACCTACGAGGAAGCACAGCGAGCGGTCGACTTCTTGGCCGATGACGACTTCCCCGTCCAAGAGGTCACGATCGTCGGTGTCGACCTGATGCTCGTCGAACGGGTCACCGGTCGCCTCACCTGGGGCCGCGTGCTGGGCACCGGAGCGGCGTCGGGGGCGTGGTTCGGGTTGTTCGTCGGCGTCCTGCTCAGCCTGTTCAACACCAGCCCCGGCGCGAGCCTCGGGCCCATCGTCGCGGGCCTGGTGGTCGGCATCGCGTTCGGCTTGATCTTCGCGGCGGTCGGGTACGGGTCGGCGCGCGGCAAGCGGGACTTCCAGAGCGCCAGCCAGCTGGTCGCGGGCCGCTACGACGTGCTCTGCCAGCCCCGTTCCGCCGAACGTGGCCGTGACCTGCTCGCCAAGCTCGCCATGCGCCCCTCGGACGCGGGTGGGACCGGCCAAGCCTGACGTCGAAGACCGAGGTTTAGCGCGCCACCTGATCGGGTAAGGCCGTTCCGGGCTCCGGTGGTTGCGGCACCTGATCACCGGGCCTACGTTCGTTCCACCGGTCGGCCCAGCCGACCGGTGGGCACGACGAGGTGCCGGGCGCTGTCGGTCTGGCTCCTCCGTTGTCGGGAAGGAGGCAGGACCGATGAGGGGCAAGGGCCATCGGTTGGCCGCCGCAGGGGGCGCCGCGCTGATCGCGACGTCCGTGCTGGCGGGTTGTGGTTCGGGTGACGGCGGGATCACCATCAACGTCTACAAGTACCCGCAGGAGAACTTCCAGAAGATCGTCGACAACTGCAACGCCCAGGCCGACGGCTACGAGATCGTCTACCACAAGCTGCCGCGCGAGGCGGACGGCCAGCGCGAGCAGATGGTCCGCAGGCTCGCCGCCGGGGACGCCGGCATGGACGTGCTGGCGCTCGACGTCACCTGGACCGCCGAACTGGCCAAAGCGGGCTGGATCAAGGAGTTCACCGGCCAGGCCAGGTCCGAGGTCGAGGACGGCACGCTGGAGACGCCGCTGGAGACCGCCCGCTACGAGGGCAAGCTGTACGGCGCGCCGGACAACACCAACGTCCAACTCCTCTGGTACCGCGCGGACCTCGTGCCCACCCCGCCGAAGACGTGGGACGAGATGATCGAGCTGGGCGCGAAGCTCCAAGCGGACGGCAACGACAAGACGCCGGGCCTGGTCGCCGCCCAGGGCAAGCAGTACGAGGGCCTCGTCGTCCTCTACAACACCCTGGTCAGCACCGCGGGCGGGCAGATCGTGGACGACAACGGCACCAAGGCCGTGGTCGACGACGGCGCGGTCAAGGCGCTGGAAGTGCTCAAGAAGTTCGCCACCTCCGACGTGGTCGACCCGTCGTTCTCCAACGCCGCCGAGGACGACGCCCGGCTCGCCATGGAGGGCGGCAAGGCGGCGTTCATGCTGAACTGGCCGTACGTCTACGCCGCCGCGCAGAAGGTCGAGACCATCGCGCCGCACCTCAAGTGGGCACCCTACCCGTCGATCGACGGCGACCCGGCCAAGGTCACCGTCGGCGGCATCAACTACGCGGTCAGCGCCTTCACCGAGCACACCGAGGAGTCGTTCGACGCGGTGCTGTGCCTGCGCAGCGCCGAGCACCAGAAGTTCGCCGCCATCAACGACGGCGTGCCGCCGACCATCGAGTCCGTCTACGACGACCCGGAGATGGCCGAGCCGTACCCGATGAAGGAAGCGATCCTGGAGACGCTGAAGAACGCGAGCGTGCGCCCGCGGACCCCCGCCTACCAGAACGTCTCCACCGTCATCTCCACGATCCTGTCGCCACCGGCGGGCATCGACCCGCGGGGCACCGCCGAACGGTTGCGCACCGAGCTGCAGGACGCGCTCGACTCGAAGGGGGTGCTGCCGTGAGCCACGCTGTGAAGACCGACAACGCCGAACCTGCGCTCCCGCCGAAGGCCAAGGCCGCGCTCAGCGAGGGCAAGAGAGCCGAACGGCGGCTCGGCCTGCTGCTGTGCGCGCCCGCGATCCTCATCATGGCCGCCGTCGCCGGCTGGCCGATCCTGTACTCGCTGTGGCTGTCCCTGCAGCGCTACGACCTGAAGTTCCCCGACCGCACCGAGTTCGTCGGCCTGGAGAACTACGTCACCGTGCTGTCCAACCCGTACTGGTGGAACGCCATGTGGGTCACGGTGCTGATCACCGTGGTGTCCGTGGCGGTCGAACTGGTGCTCGGCATGGCGCTGGCGCTGATCATGCACCGCACGCTGGTCGGCCGCGGCATCGTGCGCACGTCCACGCTCATCCCGTACGGCATCGTGACGGTCGTCGCCGCGTTCTCCTGGCGCTACGCCTGGACACCGCGCACCGGCTACCTGGCCGAGACGATCGCGGGCGGCGACCCGGTGCTCACCGAGAAGATCCCGGCGATCATGGTGGTGACGCTGGCCGAGATCTGGAAGACCACGCCGTTCATGGCGCTGCTGCTGATGGCGGGCCTGGCGCTGGTGCCCGACGACCTGCTCAAGGCCGCCGCGATGGACGGCGCGAGCGCGTGGCAGCGGTTCACCAAGGTGATGGTCCCGGTGATGAAGCCCGCGATCCTGGTGGCGCTGCTGTTCCGCACGCTCGACGCGTTCCGCATCTTCGACAACCTGTTCGTGCTCACGGCGGGCTCGCAGGGCACGTCGTCGGTGTCGATGCTGACCTACAACAACCTGATCAAAGGTCTGAACCTGGGCATCGGCTCCACCATGTCGGTGCTCATCTTCATCGCGGTGGCGATCATCGCTTTCGTGTTCGTGAAGCTGTTCGGCACCGCCGCACCCGGCGGCGACGGCGGGGGGAGGCGCTGATGGCGGGCATCGGCGGGGCCGTGACCACGGGCCGCAAGGCGCGCTGGACCGTGCTCAACATCCTGGTGGTGGCGTACGCGCTGGTACCGGTGCTGTGGATCGTGTCGCTGTCGTTCAAGACCAAGGAGACCTTGGCGGACGGCAACTTCATCCCGCGCGCGTGGACGCTGGACAACTACAAGGCGATCTTCTCCACCACGGAGTTCGTCCGCGCGCTGGTGAACTCGATCGGCATCGCGCTCATCGCCACGGCCGTCGCGGTCGTGTTCGGCACGATGGCCGCCTACGCGATCGCCCGGCTCGACTTCCCCGGCAAGCGGCTGCTGGTCGGGGTGTCGCTGCTGATCGCGATGTTCCCGCAGATCTCGCTGGTCTCGCCGCTGTTCGAGATCGAGCGGACGCTCGGGCTGTTCGACACCTGGCCCGGCCTGATCCTGCCCTACATCACGTTCGCGCTGCCGCTGGCGATCTACACGCTGTCGGCGTTCTTCCGCGAGATCCCGTGGGAGCTGGAGAAGGCGGCGAAGATGGACGGCGCGACGCCCGGTCAGGCGTTCCGCCGGGTCATCGCGCCGCTGGCCGCGCCCGGCGTGTTCACCACCGCGATCCTGGTGTTCATCTTCTGCTGGAACGACTTCCTGTTCGCGATCTCGCTGACCTCCACCGAGGCGTCCCGCACGGTGCCGGTCGCGCTGTCGTTCTTCACCGGCAGCTCGCAGTTCGAGGACCCGACCGGGTCGATCGCCGCCGCCGCGGTGGTGATCACCATCCCGATCGTCCTGTTCGTGTTGTTCTTCCAGCGTCGGATCGTCGCCGGGTTGACCTCCGGCGCCGTCAAGGGGTGAAGCAATGGCCGAGATCGTTCTGGACAGCGTGACCAAGCAGTACCCCGACGGCGCGGTGGCCGTGCGGGACGTGGACATCGAGATCGCCGATGGCGAGTTCATCATCCTGGTCGGCCCCTCTGGCTGCGGGAAGTCCACGACCCTCAACATGATCGCGGGCCTGGAGGACATCACGTCCGGCGAGCTGCGCATCGGCGGCGAACGGGTCAACGAGCGCGCGCCCAAGGACCGTGACATCGCCATGGTGTTCCAGTCCTACGCGCTGTACCCGCACATGACGGTGAAGGAGAACATGGCCTTCCCGCTGCGACTGGCCAAAGTGGACGACACCACGGTGGAGAAGAAGGTCCGCGACGCCGCCGAGATCCTGGACCTGACCCAGCACCTGGACCGCAAGCCGTCCAACCTGTCCGGTGGGCAGCGGCAGCGGGTCGCGATGGGGCGGGCGATCGTGCGCAGCCCCAAGGCGTTCCTGATGGACGAGCCGCTGTCGAACCTCGACGCCAAGCTGCGCGTGCAGATGCGCACGTCGGTGTCGCGGCTGCAGAAGCGGCTCGGCACCACCACCGTGTACGTCACGCACGACCAGACCGAGGCGATGACCCTCGGCGACCGGGTCGTGGTGATGCGAGGCGGCGCGGTGCAGCAGGTCGGGGCGCCGCAGTTCCTCTACGACAACCCGGCGAACCTGTTCGTGGCCGGGTTCATCGGCTCGCCCGCGATGAACTTCGTGCCCGCCGCGCTGGAGGACAACGTGCTGCGCTCGGCGCTCGGCGACGTGCCGCTCACCGACCGGGTGCGCGGGCTGCTGGAAGGCGCCGACGCGCCCCGCGAGGTGATCATGGGCCTGCGGCCGGAGCACTTCGAGGACGCGCGGCTGGTGGACGAGGCCGTGCGCGCGAAGGGCGTCACGTTCACCAACCAGGTGGACGTGCTGGAGTCGATGGGCTCGGACAAGTTCGCCTATTTCAGCCTCCAGGGTGAACAGGCGACGTCGGCGGAGCTGGCCGAGCTCGCCGCCGACGCGGGCTCGGCCGACGTGCCCGGCGGTGGCGTGTCGCTGGTCGCCCGGATCGCCGCGACGTCCACCGCCGTCGCGGGCGAACCCGCCGACATCTGGTTCGACGCGGACAAGGTGCAGCTGTTCGACCCGGGCAACGGCCGCAACCTCACCTACCGCGGCTGACCCGTCCGCGCCCGAAGGCCGCCCCCGCTGTCCACCGGGGGCGGCCTTTCACACTTTCGGGTAAGGCCAACCGGGGTGTTTGCCGAGGTCACTGCGAGTTACTGACCAGCCGAGGGCATCAGCAGGGACGAACTCCATAGGCCATTCAGCGCAGCAAACCCACACCTCGTCGCAATTGTCGCGCCCGGACCGCCGCCGATCTCCACGCTGGGCGCAGGCGGAAACGACTCCGGCCGGAAAGGGCCGGGGCAGGGGAGTCCGCCGAGCACAGAGAAGAGCGCGAGATGGGGATTCTTGACGGCAAAGCAGTCGTGATCACCGGGGCGGGACGAGGTTTGGGTGAGGCCTACGCGATGCACGCCGCGCAGGCCGGTGCGGCGGTCGTGGTCAACGACATCGACGCTGAGCAGGCCGAACAGGTCGCCGAGCACATCCGGGCGTACGGCGGGCGCGCGGTGGCGAGCACGGCGACGGTGGCCGATCCCAGCGAGGCCGAGAAGATCGTGGGAATGTGCCTGGCCGAGTTCGGCCGGGTCGACGGCCTGGTCAACAACGCCGGGCTGAACTACGAGGCACTGCCGTGGGAGGACGAGCCGGAATCCATCCGGCGGATCATCGAGGTCAACCTCCTGGGTGTCATATACACGGGAATGGCCGCGATGCGCGTGATGCGCGAGCAGGGCCACGGTTCGATCGTGAACATTTCGTCAGGGGCGTTTCTCGGCCAGCGCAAACTCGCGACCTACTCGGCCACCAAAGGCGCGGTGGCCTCGCTCAGCTCGTCGTGGGCCCTGGACCTCGAAGGGGACAACATCCGGGTCAACGCCGTCTGCCCGGTCGCGCACACCCGGATGGTGTGGAAGTCGGAGCGGTCCCTGAGGGCCATCCCGGCCGACCGCACCCCCGGCAAGGTCGCGCCGCTCGTGCTGTTCCTGCTCAGCGACGCGGCGCACGGCATCACCGGCCAGATCGTCCGGTGCAACGGAAGGCAGCTGCACCTGGTCGGCCACCCGTACTTCAAGCAGCCGATCCTGGAGAGCGACACGTGGGACACCGCGTCGGTGAAGCGCGCGTTCGACGGCGTCCTGCAAGCCCACCTGGAACCGTTCGGCCTGGAGAAGCGCATGCCGCCACGCCTGCGTGAACTGGTCGAACCCGGCCGCACGGCGTGAGACGAGCGGGGAAGTGCCGACTGCGCTTCCCCGCTCGTGGACCGAGTTCACCTGGTTGCCGCGACCTGAATCGCGTTCCCGCCGCTGGTCACACCTTCGGGTGATCGCCTGATAGGTGGGTTGGCCTGCGACGATGCTGGACATGGGCACGCGCACTCCCCGGGTCACGGACTGGCGGCTGGTGGTGCAGTCGCGGCTGGACCGCGTGCGTGCCGACCTGGCCGCGCTCGGGCCGCCGGATCCGCTCGACCAGGAGAGCCGGCAGTGGCGCGCGGTGGTGGAGCAGGAGGCCGCCGTGGTCGAGGACATGATCACGCGCACCGAGTCGCGGTGGCGGACGGTGGCGTCGTGGTGGTCCGGGTGGCACATCGAGCGGGCCTGGCGGTCGCTGCACGAGGCCGAGATCGCGGTCGTGGCGGCGGGCAGCGGGTTCCTCGGGCGGCTGCCGGGGTTGAAGGCCCGGGTCGCCGAGAACCTGCACGAGGACGACCCGCGGCGCGTCGCGCTGGAGGAGCTGCGGCCCGGTGAGTTCCCGCTGGCCGTGGAACGGGAGGTCGTGGTCGACGCGCTGCGGGCCGCGTTCGACGCGTCCGACTTCGCCCACGCCGGGTCGCGGGCGCTGCGCAACAAGCTCATCGCCACCTCCGTGGTGCTGTTCGTGATCAACACCGTCCTGGGTGTCATCGGCCTGGTCGAGACCGGCCTCATCCCGATGTGCGTCAGCGCGGAGAAGCTGCCCACGGTGTGCCCGTCCGGCAAGGCGGCGACCGGCGCGGACGTGTGGCTGATCCAGGTGTTCGGCGCGTTCGGCGCGGTGCTCTCGGCCGTCGTGCTGCTCCTGCGGCGACGGCCCAGCCTCTCGCCGTACGTGATGGTCGGCTACCAGGCGCTGATCAAGGTCCTGCTCGGCGCGGCGCTCGCGGTGGTCGGCATCCTGGCGCTGGGCGCGGGCGTGACGACCGGCCTCATCGGCGTGGCGTCGCAGGCCGCCCTGCTGCTCTGGGCGGTCATCCTCGGCTACGGCCAGCAGGTCGCCACCCGCCTGCTCGACAGCTACACGGACCGGGTGATGGACCAGGCCCGCCCGCTGCCGCGGCTCGAAGGCCAGCGCTAACGGCGTGACCGCAGGGTCGAGATCACGTCCGGGTCCCACCGGTGCGTGCGGATCAGCCGGTACCGCTCGGCCGCCACCCACACGTAAGCCTCGGTCTCCGTGCGGTCACCGACCAGGTCCGCCTGCCGCAGCATCCCCACCACCGGCTGGTACTCCTCGGCGTACCAGCGCCGGGCGACCGTGACGCGGTCCAGGAGCCCGCCCTCGTCCTGCATCAGCCGGAACCCCCACGCCTCCACGTGCTCGCCCAGCTCGGCGTACTCCCACGGGTCCGACAGCAGCACCGCCGCCCGCGCCTCACCGCCCAACGGCACCCGCTCCAGGAACAGCCGCCGGTAGTCCTTCACGATCAGGTCGCCGCGGTGCCGGATGCCGTGCGCCGCGATCCGCGTCACGACCTCCGTCACGTACGCGTCGATCACCTCCAGCCCCAACGCGTGCGCCACCGACACCCGGTGGTGCCCGTCGTGGACGAAGTGCAGGTCACCGACCCGGTACACCTCGATCGGCGGCACCGGCTCGCCCCGCCGCTGGGCCAGCGCCAGCCGTTGCCACCGCTCGCGCACCCGCGCCGACGTGGGCCGGAACCGGCGGTCGAAGTCCCTGGTCCGGTCCACGCTGCCGACGATCGACTCCAGCCGGATCGTGCGCAGCCCCAGCCGCCGCTCGCTGAGCATCCCCAGCGACTCCACCACCTCGTGGAACGGCAGCATGATGTTCACGTCGTCGGGCTCGCGGCGCAGCCACGCGGCCAACCGCGACAGCACCTGCCGTCGCCGGGCGCGCAGGAAGTCGTTCTCCGCGTCGGCCCGCGGAAAACCGGTGTCACGGGGCACGGGCACTCCTCCTCAGGTCGTTCCGGACGGGATGTCCAACACCTGGTACCCCACCACGTTCACCACCCGCGTCCCGTCGAGCGCGCGGTCGGGTTTGACCTGGCCGTGCGGGTGGATGTGCCCGTGCAGCATGACCGGGGGCCTCAGCCGCCGCACGGCCTCGTGCAGGCACGCGAACCCGCGGTGCGGCGGGTCCGGCTCGTCACCGCAGCCCAGCGGCGGCGAGTGGGTGAGCAGCACGTCGACCCCTCGCCCGTCACGCCACCGCCGCCACCGGGCCGCCCGCAGCACCCGCCGCAGCCGCCGTGCCTGCTGCCGCTCGGTCCACTGGTTCGGCCCGCCGCTGTACCGGACGGACCCGCCCAGCCCGGCGATCCGCAGCCCGGCCACGTCCACCACCCGTTCGTCGGCGTTCACGCCGCCCGCCGGACCGGGCCACCGCGCCGGCAGGCCCGCCTTCGTCCACAGGCCCCGCACGTTGGCGTACCCGGTCAGGTCGACGTCGTGGTTGCCAGGCACGAACACGCACGGCCGGTCCAGCGCGCCCGCCAGGAACTCCAGGTAGTCGAACGGCAGGTCACCGGCCGCGACGACCAGGTCGACGTCGTGGCGGCGCACCTGTTCGGTCCACAACGACTCGACCACCTCGTCGGCCACCGCGAGCACCCTCGGCATCCACCGAGCCTAAGCGCTGCCGCAGACGGCGACACATCGCTGGTGAAAGGGTGAACAACGCGTTCCTCCCCCTGCCGCACAAGGGAAATCGGGTTAACGTCACAGGGTGCTCGCCGAGCTGTTCCTCGACGCGTCCCGCGGCTGCGGAGTCCACAGCCCGCTCACCCGCACCCTGCTGGTGGCGGCGGCGGACGACCTGGCCCGCGGTGGTATCACCGCGCGGGTGATGGCGGGCGCCGAGTGCGACCGGCACGGCACCGTGCCCGGCCTGCGGTTCGCGGGCGCGCTGCACCGGTTGGTGCTGGAGGGCCGGGCGCCCACGCTGGCCAAGCACTACCCCACAGTCGGCGGCAAACCCGACCTGGACACCCTCTGGGACGACGCGCTGACCGTGCTGCACGAGCACACCGACGAGCTGCACGTCCTGGTCACGTCCACCGTCGTGCAGACCAACGAGCCCGGCCGCAGCGCGCCCCTGTTCGGCGGCCTGCAGACCGCGACCCACCTGGCCGCCGACGAGGCGGGCCGCCGCGCCACGTTCCCGATCCGGCTGCTGGAGGTCGGCGCGTCCGGCGGGCTGAACCTGCGCCCGCACCGCATCGCCTACCGGGTCGACGGCGTCACCTACGGCGACCCGGGCAGCCCGTTCGCCCTCGACCCGGGGTGGACCGGCAGGCCGCCGGTCGACCCGGGCCACAACCTGCGCCTGGTCCGCCGGGCCGGCTGCGACCTCAACCCGGTGGACGTGTCCACAGAGGACGGGCGGCTGCACCTGTCGTCGTTCGTCTGGGCCGACCAGGTCGACCGCTTCGACCGGCTCCAGACCGCCGTGGAGCTGGCCAGGCTCGACCCCGTCCCGGTGCGGCGGGCGACCGGCCCGGAGTGGCTGGCCGAGCAGCTCGCCCGCCCGGAACGCGACGTGCTGACCGTCGTCTGGCACTCGGTCGTCTGGCAGTACGTGTCACCGGCCGACCGCGCCATGGGCCGCGCGATCCTGGCCGACGCCGCCGCCCGCGCCACCCCGATGGCGCCGCTGGCGCTGCTGGTCTACGAGCCCAGGCGCACGCACACCGCGGGCCGGTACGAGTTCCAGCTGCTGCTCAAGCTGTGGCCGGCCGGCATCTCGCTGCGCCTGGGCACGGGTGTGGGGCACGGCATCCCCTTCACCTGGGACACCGCACCCTGGAACTGAGTCAGCCGCCGTTCGCGATCAGCAGGGTCACCGTGGTGAGCCAGCCGATCAGGAACGTGAGCACCCAGAACCGCGGGTTGGTGAAGATCCTGGTCATGTCGGAACATCCCGTCGCTGGAAGAAGGGCAGGTGAGCGGACTCAGAGCCATTGGTTCCGGCGGAATATTCGGTACAGCGTCAGGCACACCACGAGGATCACCGCGATCACCATGGGGTAGCCGTAGCGCCAGCGCAGTTCCGGCATGTAGTCGAAGTTCATGCCGTACACGCCGACCACCATGGTCGGCACGGAGATGATCGCCACCCACGCGGCGAGCTTGCGCATGTCCGAGTTCTGCTGCAGCGTGATCTTCGCCAGCACGGCGTTGACCAGCGTGGTCAGCAACTCGTCGAAGTTGATGACGCGCTCGGACACCTCGGTGAGGTGGTCGTCCACGTCGCGGAAGTACGAGCGCACCTGCTCGGGGATCAGCGGCGTGTAGCCCTCCGCCAACCGCCGCAGCGGCACGGCCAGCGGCATCACCGCCCGGCGCAGCTCCAGCACCTCGCGCTTCATCAGGTAGATCTGGTCGGCGCTGACCCGGCTGCGCGGCTGGAAGACCAGCGCCTCCATCTGGTCGATGTCGTCCTCGATGTGGTCGGTCACGTCGAGGTAGTTGTCGACCACGTGGTCGGCGATCGCGTACAGCACCGCGGCCGGGCCGGAACTCAGCCGCTCGGGCTCCGCCTCCAGCTCGCGGCGCACCGCCGCCAGCCCCGAGTGGTTGCCGTGCCGGACCGTCACCACGAACTCGCGGCCCAGGAACACCATGATCTCGCCGCTCTCGACGATCTCGTTGGCCGTGTCCGGTGACGCGTTCTGGATGTACCGGACCGTCTTGAGCACCATGAACAGCATGTTGTCGTAGCGCTCGAGCTTGGGCCGCTGGTGCGCGTGCACCGCGTCCTCGACGGCCAGCTCGTGCAGCCCGAACGTCTCCGCGACGCCCTGGATCTGCTCCTCGTCCGGTTCGTGCAGCCCGATCCAGACGAAGCCCTCGCCGCGCCGGCGCACCTCTTCGACCGCGTCGGTGTGCGACCAGCGGCCGGGCAGGCGGGTGCCGTCGACGTAGACGCCGCAGTCCACCACGTAGTGCGACAGCGGCACGGGGATGGGCACGGCGGGGCGTTCCGGCGCGCGGCCTCTCCGACCGCCGAGCGAGGGCAAGCTGGGCACGAGGGTCCTCCAGTGGGGGCGTCGACTCGACGAACGACGACGGCACGTCCCCGACCGGTACCGCTGGGCCTAGCTGTGGAAAGCCGGCTCCCCGATGAGGACGCGCGAGGTACTCGCAGGATGGGGGTCGTTACTCATCGGTAGTCCTCACCTCCTCGGGTCGCTTGGTCCCGGCGGTGTAGTCGCTCACAGACCAGTTGCCGAGGGTACTCCCCCGGTGCTCACACTGTCGTCCCGGTCGGAGTGGTCTTCCATCACACCGACTTCACACAGAGCCGGCCAACGGAGGCGTGCGGTGCAGTTCGGGCGTTATTACGAGGAGTTCGAGGTCGGCGCGGTCTACAAGCACTGGCCCGGGAAGACGGTCACCGAGTACGACGACCACCTGTTCTGCCTGCTCACCATGAACCACCACCCGCTGCACATGGACGCGCACTACGCGGCGGAGACCACCGACTTCGGCAAGAACGTGGTCGTCGGCAACTACGTCTACTCGCTGCTGCTGGGCATGTCGGTGCCGGACGTGTCGGGCAAGGCCATCGCGAACCTGGAGGTGGAGTCGCTCAAGCACGTGAAGCCCACGTTCCACGGTGACACCATCTACGGTGAGACCGAGGTGCTGGACAAGACGCCGTCGAAGTCCAAGGACGACCGCGGCGTGGTCTACGTCGAGACGCGCGGGTACAAACAGGATGGAACGGTCGTCTGCGTGTTCCGCCGGAAGGTCATGGTGCCCAAGCGCTCCTACGGCGAGGCGCGCGGCGGCGAGCAGCCGGGCAGGCCCGAACCCAAGGAGTGACGTGACCTCGCTGGATCTGGTGCGGCAACGACTGGCCCGGTTCGCCCGCAGCGAGGCGCACGGCGTCTCGCCGCTCTACGAGCACCTGGCCGCGCACGCCGCCGACGATCCGGAGGTCGCCGGCCTGCTGACCGCCGCCCCGGAGCGGTTCGCGCACGCGACCCTGCTCCTGGCGGCGGCGCACCGGCTGGTGCAGGCCGAGCCGTTCCACGAGCTGTCCAACTACTACCCGTCGCTCGGCGGCACGTACGGCGCGGACGAGAGCACGTGGCGGCTGTTCCGGGAGTTCGTGCTGGAGCGGGCCGACCGGATGCGCGAGCTGATCGGCAACCGGACCGTGCAGACCAACGAGGTGCGGCGGGCGACCCTGCTGTACCCGGCGCTGGCGAAGGTCAAGGGACCGGTCGGGCTGCTGGAGGTCGGCTGCTCGGCCGGTCTGCTGCTCGGGCTGGACCAGTACGGCTACCGGTACCAGACCCAGCAGGCCGGGCAGCTGGTCGCGGGGCCCGCCAAGGCGGCGCTCGGGCTGCACTGCGCGCTGGAGCTGGCGCCCGGCGCGGAGCTGCCGAAGATCCCCAAAACGGTGAAGATCGCGGCCAAGGTCGGCCTGGACCGGGCACCCGCCGACCTGACCGACGAGGACACCTACGCGTGGCTCGAAGCGTGCGTCTGGGCCGACCAGCCGGAGCGGCTGCGGCTGTTCGGCGTGGCCGCGACCGTGCAGCGCAAGTCGCCGCCGGAGTTCGTGGTCGGCGACGCGGTGGCCGACCTCGGCAAGGCCGCCGCCCGCGTGCCCGAGGACCTGCCGCTGGTGGTCCTGACCAGCAACGTCCTGCCGTACCTGGCGGGGGAGGAGTTCGTCGCCGCGCTGCGCGACCTCGGTCGTCCGGTGTGGTGGCTGAGCCACGAGGGCTACCCGGCGGGCCTGGTCCACGTGCTGCCGGAGCGGGACGACCTGCGGCCCGCGGCGGACGAGGCGGCGTTCGGCGTGGTGGGCCTGGTCCGGTTCGAGGGCGGCGAGGTGCGGTCGGCGCAGGCGTTGGCGAAGACGGCGCCGCACGGCCAGCGGTTGGTGTGGCTCCCCTGATCGGGGGATGACGATCACGACCGGGGGAGTTGGCCCCAGGCCGCGAGGGTGTCGTGGAGCATCTCGGTCAGTGGGAGTGTGGCCAAGATCGCAGCATCGGCCCACCGCGCGTCCGAAGCGTCGTCGCCCGGTCTGAGGACGCCGGATCGCACCTGGCAGGCGTAGTCGTGGATCTCGTAGAGACCGCGTGGCGCCGGTCGGGTGACCGTGCCGATCAAGGCGCCGACGGTCACGGAGAGTCCCGTTTCTTCGCGAAGTTCCCGCATAAGTGCGGTTTCGTCCGACTCGTCGGGTTCGACTCGGCCACCCGGTAACGACCACAGTCCCTCACCTGGCGGATTGGCCCTTCTCACGAGTAGCAGTCGCCCGTCCGGGTTGTGCGCGATGCCGCCGACACAGCGGATCCGGAGCTCACGTTCGGCCGTCACGATCACCAAGCGTAGTCACACCGGGTTGGCGGTGCAGCACGCTGACCCAAGTGCGGTACAAATCTCCCGACGTGTCGCGGAGTGCGGTACAACGGTTTTCACTGGCGCCATACGGGTGCGGTAGCGAACGGGGTTGATCACCGTGAATCTGAAGAAGATTCTCACTTTCGCCGGGGTCGGCTTGGTCCTGTTCTTCCTCATCGCGGAGCCACAGCAGGCGGCTCAGCTGGTGCAGAACATCCTGGGCACGCTGCGGGATGCCGCTGAGGCGCTCATCACCTTCGTGAAACAATTGTTCTGAGTCGACCGGCTCCTCCCCCCACGGCGAGAGGTCGAAGCATGTTCGCACCACGGGACCCCGACGAGTACCTGCTCCCCACGGAGCGTCGGGTCATCCGGGTCCGCAGGCACTGGAGCAGTCTGCTCTGGGATCTCGTCGAGGCGGGCGCACTGCTGGCCGGCGCGATGATGATCTCGTACCTGCTGCCCGACAACGCGGGCATCATCCAGAACATCCTCTGGTACGCCTCGCTGTTCGTGCTGCTCAGGCTGGCCTACTTCGTCATGGAGTGGTGGGTGGAGCGCATCGTCGTCACCGACAAGAGGTTCATGATCTCCTCGGGGGTCTTCGAGACCAAGGTCGCCATGATGCCGATCAGCAAGGTCACCGACCTCACCTACGAGCGTTCGGTGCTCGGGCGCATGTTCGGCTTCGGCACCCTGGTCGTGGAGTCGGCGGGTCAGATCCAGGCCCTCAACCGGATCGAGTACCTGCCCAACCCCGAGGAGGTCTACGACGCCATCTCGGAGTTGACCTTCGGTGACAAGAAGGCGCAGGCCGAGCGCTTCTCGATGATCAAGGCGCAGCGGGCGGCGCGCGGCAAGAAGATGGTGCCGTAGTTCAGACTGGGTGGGTGCGCATCGACCTGCACACCCACTCGACCGAGTCCGACGGCACCGACACGCCCGCGGAGTTGGTGGCGGCCGCGGCCGCCACCGGCTTGACCGCGGTCGCGCTCACCGACCACGACACCGCAGCAGGCTGGGCGGAGGCGGCCAACGCGCTGCCACCCGGCTTGAAGCTGGTGCGCGGCGCCGAGCTGTCCTGTGCCTCCGACGACGGCCGGGGCCGGGTCATCACCGTCCACCTGCTCGCCTACCTGTACGACCACACCTCGCCCGCGCTGGTCGAGGAGCAGCTGCGGCTGCGCCTGGAACGACGGCACCGACTGCGCCGGATGGCCGAGCGGATGGTCGCCGACGGGTTCCCCATCGACCCCGACGAGCTGATGGCGGCCATGCCTGCCGACGCGCCCGCCGGGCGTCCCCACCTCGCCATGGCGCTGATCCGGGCGGGTGTCGTGGCCACCGTGGACGAGGCGTTCGCCCGCTACCTGACCGGCGGCCGGTACTACGTGCCGCGCACCGACACGCCCGTGGCGCGGGCGATCGAGATGATCACCGAGGCGGGCGGGGTGACGGTGCTGGCGCACCCCTTCGCGACCTCGCGCGGGCCGATCGTGACCGACCAGGTGGTGGCCGACCTGGCCGCGTTGGGCCTGGCCGGCGTCGAGGTCGACCACCCCGACCACGACCAGGGGACGCGGGCGCGGCTGCGCGGCCTCGCGGGGGAGCTCGGCCTGCTGACCACCGGTTCCAGCGACTACCACGGCACGAACAAGACCGTGCGGCTCGGCGCGGAGACGACGTCGCCGGAGGTGCTGGACGCCTTGGCCGATCGGGCAACCGGGTGCAAGATCCTCGTCGGGTGAAGGACTGTCGTACCGGATGGGTAGCTTGAACCCGTGCAGGAGCAGCTTGGGTTCGACTTCGGCGCGATGCCGAAGAAGCTGGTGCGGGTGACGCCGGCGAAGCTCGCCACGTGGGCCGACTGCCCGCGTCGCTTTCGCATGGCCTACCTCGACCGGCCGTCGCCGCCGCGCGGTGGGGCGTGGGCGCACAACACCCTGGGCGCGGTCGTGCACAACGCGCTGAAGGCGTTGTTCGACCTGCCCGCCGAGCGCCGCACCCCCGAGCAGGCGGTGGCGCTGCTGCACCGGCAGTGGAAGAACGACGGCTTCCGGGACGCCGAGCAGGCCGCCGTGTACCGGGACCGGGCGGTCGGGTGGGTCCGCGACTACGTCAGCGAGCTGGACACCTCGATCGAACCGGTCGGCATCGAGCGCTGGGTGTCCACGCCCACGTCCAAGATCGTCGCCGAGGGCCGGGTCGACCGGATCGACCTGCGCGACGGCGAACTGGTGATCGTGGACTACAAGACCGGGCGGCACGCGCTCACCGTGGACGACGCGCGCGGCTCGCAGGCGTTGGCCCTGTACGCGCTGGCGGCGCGGCGCACGTTGCGCAAGCCGTGCCACCGGGTGGAGCTGCACCACCTGCCCACGGGCACGGTGTCGGTGTGGGAGCACACCGAGGAGAGCCTGGGCCGGCACGTGTCGCGGGCCGAGGAGGCGGCGGACGAGCTGCGGCTGGCCACCGACACGCTGGAAGCGGGCGGCGACCCGGAGATCCTGTTCCCGCCGCGCACCGGCAACCAGTGCACGTGGTGCGACTTCCGCCGGTCGTGCCCCGAAGGTCAGCGGGCGGCGCCGTCCCTCGATCCGTGGGCGTTGCTCGCGCCGTAGAGTTGGCCGCGTGACGATGGTGGACAGCGGACCCGAACCACGCCTGGCGAGGCTGTGGCGCGGCGTCAGCGGCGCGCTCGCCGTCGGCTTGGTGCTGCTGGCGCTGGCGATGATCGGCGTGCAGGTCTACGCGGGCACCCGCGACCTGCCCGGACCGGGGTTCGACGTGGTGGTCGGCCACGTCGTCGCGGCCGCGGCCGCCGTGGTGGCCCAGGTCGTCGCGGACCGCCGCCGGGGCTGGGTGGTGGCGTTGTGCGGCCTGGCGGTCGTGCTGCTGGTGGCGTCGACGCTGTGGTTCTTCTGGTGGGCCTGAGGCGCGTCGGCCGGACGGGTCCGGCCGACGCGTGCCGGGCTAGGCCTTGTGGATGATCCAGCGCTGGTCGAACCGGCCGGGGTTGCACGACGTCAGGATCAGTTCCTTGTACGTGCCGTTGTGCGTGACGCAGTCATCGGTGCCCCGCAGCTCGAACAGCCACGAGTAGTAGCCGTCGTAGGAAGTGCCGTCCCACCGCTGGCTGTCGGAGCCGTCGCAGGGCCGGCCGGCCAGCTTGCCGCCGACCGAGGTGGCGCACCACCCGTTGTACTGCACGTTCCTGATCGTGCCGTCGTCGGAGATGTACCACTTCTGGTTGTCCCCGTCGTGCCTGGGGTGGGGGATGATCGGGTATTCCGGGTCCCAGGCCCAGTTGGTCTGGTCCCACACGTCGTTCGGCACGGCGACGCTCTCGAGCACCCACCGGTCCGGCTCCGGGGCGGCGTTGGAGATCGGCGCGACGAGCAGCGCCGAGGCGGCCGCGACGATGGCCGTGAGGATTCGTGCGAGTGTCATTCCCATGGTCCTTCCGGTGTCCGTCTTGTTCGGGTGCACCGTTAAGTAGAAGCGCCGGAAGGTGCCCGCGACCAGCGGAAACACCGATGGTGGCGGTAAACGACCCGGTCCGGTTCGGCCGTGCGTCGCGCCCGTCACGCACACGGCGCGGGAGACACTCCACCGTGCGCGGTGCGGTCGTTCCGGGGGGTGACCGGGAAGGCGGGTCGCTGCGGGCGTTGTCAGGAGAGCCAGGCGCGCCACGTCGGCAGGAGCGTGGCCAGCAGGGCGTCCGGGGCCTCGGTGTTCGGGTTGTGCATCACGCCCGACAGCACGGCGAAGTCGGCGTCCAGGCGTTCGGCCATGTCGCGCTGGCTCGCCGCCGACCAGGCGTCGTCGAACTCGCCGCACACCACCAGGCACGGGATGCCCGTCGTGCGCAGGACGCGGGCCAGCTTGGCGACCAGGTCCGGCTCGGTGCGCAACGCCTCGCCCATGCCCAGCAGCCCGACCGGCGACGACCGCACGAACCGCTCGCGGTAGAAGTCCTTCAGGTCCTGGGGGATCACCCGCCAGCGCGGGTTGAGCGCCTGGCGGGTCTCGTTGACCTGCTGCGACGCCTCGACGCCCTGCTCGCGCAGCACGATCTCGCCGTAGTCCAGGGCGGTGCGGCGCTCGCCCGGCGGCAGCTCGGACGGGCCGGACGCCATGAGCGTCAACCCGGCCACCGGCGCACCGGCCAGCACCGCGCCGCGGGCCACCAGGCCACCGAACGAGTGGCCGAGCAGCAGCACGCGCCTGCCCTCGGCGGCCAGTTTCGCGACCAGTTCGGCCACCGCCGAGCCCAGCACCTCGGGCCGGTAGTCGGATTCGACCAGCGGGCCCGGCGACTCGTACTGGCCGGGCAGGTCGATCGCCACGACTTCAACCCCGGCGTCGGCGATCGGGTCGACCAGCGGCGCGAAGTCCTCTTTGGACCCCGTGTAACCGGGGACGAGCAGCGCGGTGGCGCCCAGGTCGCGGCCCGCGGCGGGGGCGTGCAGGGCCGCGATCGGGCCGTGCCTGCCGGGCAGGTCCACGCGTTGCGCCCGGTGCGGGCTGAACTGCGAGTGCACGTCTGGCAGTCTGCCGCACCGGCCGCGCGGGTGCGTGGCGCGTTACCGCAGTGCGACGAGCGTGCCGCCGCGCTGCTCCAGCACGACGGGACCCTCGGTGGCCATCTCGACCGGGCCGGTGTGGTCGCCGCGGTCGACCGGGATCGCCGCGACTTCCTGGCCGGAGACCTGGTCGAGCACCTTCAGCCCGTCCTCGACCGGCAGCAGCAGCCGACCGGCGAGCGTGGTGCCCGCGCCGAGGGTGTCGTTCGCGGTCCACAGCGGGTTCAGGTCGGCCAGTGACAGCGCCACCGTCTTCGACCCGGTGAACCAGTAGGTGTTCGCGGTGCTGGTGAACGTCGACGCCACCCGTCCGGGCGGGTCGCCCGCGAGCTCGTCGGCGGTGACGTCGACCTGGTGGTCGGCGACCGCGGCGCCGGTCTCGGAGTCGAACACCACGATCCGGCCCGGCACGGCCAGCGCGACCCGGTTGGCGGTGACGGCGATGACGCGGGCGCCGTTCTCGCCGGTCACCGTGCTGCTGATGACCTGCGGCTCGTCGGACTTCTCGGGGTTGGGCTTGAGGATCGTGAGGCGGTCGGACGGGTCGAGGGCGGGGCAGCGCTCGATCATCGCGATCTTGCCGGCGGTGACCGCGAACGAGTGGTAGGTGCAGCCGGTGCGCGGCTGCTTGTTCGGGTTCACGATGGCGCGCAGGGCGCCGTACTCGAGCGAGCGGACCAGGTCGTCGCGGCGGTAGACCTCGACGTACGTGCCGCCGGTGGTGAGGACGTGCGAGCCCTCGTTGAGCAGTCGGGTGCCGAACTCGGCGTCGCCGTTGCGCTGCGGGCCGCGCTTGCCGGAGGCGTTCTCAAGGGTGGTGACCTCGGAGCAGTTGGTGTCCTTGCGGTGCACCGCGAAGATGCGGCCCCAGGCCGTGGAGACGGTGCACAGGGGCAGGTCGCGGGCGTAGCGCCAGCGGACGTCGCCGGTGAACGCGTCCCGGCCGACGACCTCACCGCCGTCGCCGGTGACGACGACCGAGTCGAGGTTCACCGGAACGGGGGTCGCCCCGCTGGGGGCGCGCCAGATCTCGGAGAGCGTTGGCGGCATCGCGGTGACGGGTTGCAACGGGGTGACCTCGGACGGACCCGTCTGGCTGATCGTGTTGCGGGCGTCGCTGGTCAGCCACAGCACCAGGCTGGCGACGAGCACCGCGACCACGACCAGCGCCACGCCGATGAAGTCGCCCTTCGTGCGCCACGACCTCGCCGGCAGCGGCTCGAATGGCTCGACTGCGTCGTCGTCCCGCGGCTCGCCCTGGGCTTCGCCGGCCTCCGCCAGGACGTCTTCCTCGTCCAGCACGACCTGCCCGTTCGACTCCGCCTGCTCCGGCTGGCCCACTGCCCGGCTCCCGATGGTCGGTGATCTATCGCGTTCGGTCTGGCGACATGCTGCCACCACCGGGAAGAGGTCGGTGTGAGGCGGCAGCAGGTTCCGTTCACAGCGGCGTCCCGCAACCCCGAGCCGAGACCCTTTCGCGCCGTGTCGGCCGGCGGCTCGACGCTCAAACGTAGCGCGCTCAACAGCCGAGCCAACCGGTCCAGTCCACCCGATCCGCCCCGGCTGATCCAACCCCGGCCCGGCCGACCTTGCCCGCTTGATCGAACCGGCCCGCTCCGGCCTGGCCGACCCGATCTCGCGATTCGATCCCGCGGCCCGATCCCGCGGCCCGATCCAGCTCGCCCCGATCCGGCGCGCCCATCCGACCTGCCTGTCGAGCCCGCCCGCTCCAGCCCGCCAGCCTGGCCGATTCGTCCCGCTTGCTCATCCCGCCCGATCCGGGCTGGCCGAGCCGGCGACCCGCCTGGCTGGCCGACCCGGCGACCCGGCGACCCCCGCCGGCCCGTCTCGACCCGGTCCGTCGCTGCGGCGCGGGTCGCTGCGGCGCGTCACGTTGGGCGCGGCTTGGGCCGTTCCGTGGCGCGCCATGGGGCGGGCGGTGTGGTCGGTCCTTGCCGTCCATGCCGGGCCGCGTTCCGTGGATGGCGGCCCTGGCGTGGGCGGGCTGGGGGCTGGTGTTCGGTCCGGTGGTCTGGCGGCCCGGTCGCCTGGAGGGTTTCCGGGGTGCCGGGGTGGTTCGGCGGCTCCTCGATTCTAACCGAGGTGCGGTAACAGTGTTTCCGTACATTTTCGGGTCATGTTCACCCGATTGGGTTTGGGCGGGCCGGGCAGCGCTGGTGCAGAGGCGCTGCCCACCGCGATTGTTCCCTAGTCGGCCGGGGTGGAGTCCGGGGTTTCGCTGCCGCCCGTGCGGCGGCGCCGGCGGCGGCGGGGGCGTTCGCCCTCGGCTGACGCGGCCGTCGACTCCTTGGCCGGTGCGCCCGCGGTGACCTCGGAGGATCCCTCGGTCGTCGTGCCGTTCTCGCCCGCGCTGACGCCGGCGCGGCTGCGGCGGCGGCGACGTGGGCGCGTGCCGCCCTCCTCGCCGGGGCCGGAGTTCGAGCCGGAACCCGAGCCGGCGGTGCCGGTGCCGGGTTCGGTCGGCTGGGCGCTGTCGGCACCCGCGCGGCCGCTGCGGCGGCGTTTGCGGGTCTTCTTCTCGCCCTTGAGGTTCTCCTCCGGCTCGGCGCCCAGGCCCGCGCGGGTGCGCAGGCCCAGCGGCAGCCGGCCGGTCGAGCCCGCCGGGATGTCCAACTCGGCGAACAGGTGGTCGGACGTCGAGTACGTCTCCACCGGCTCCGGCTTGCCCAGGTCGAGCGTGTCGCTGATCAGCTTCCACCGGGGCATCTCGTCCCAGTCCACCAGCGTGACCGCGACACCCGTGCGACCCGCCCGACCCGTGCGGCCGATGCGGTGCACGTAGGTCTTCTCGTCCTCCGGGCACTGGTAGTTGATCACGTGCGTGACGCCCTCGACGTCGATGCCGCGGGCGGCCACGTCGGTCGCCACCAGCACGTCGATCTTGCCCGAGCGGAACGCCCGCAGGGCCTGCTCACGCGCACCCTGGCCGAGGTCGCCGTGCACGGCCGCCGCGGCGAAACCGCGTTCGACCAGGTCGTCCGCCACCTTCTGGGCGGTGCGCTTGGTCCGGGTGAAGACCATCGACAGGCCGCGCTCACGGGCCTGCAACGCCCGCGCCAGCAGCTCCGACTTGTCCAGCGCGTGCGCCCGGTAGACGAACTGCTCGGTGCGCTCGTGGATCGCGCCCGCGTCGTTCTCCTCGGCACGCACGTGCGTGGGTTGGTTGAGGAACGTGCGCGCCAGCGTGATGATCGGCCCCGGCATGGTCGCCGAGAACAGCATGGTCTGCCGCTCGTCGGGCACCATCCGCAGGATCCGCTCGATGTCGGGCAGGAACCCGAGGTCGAGCATCTCGTCGGCCTCGTCCAGCACGAGCCCGCGCACCTTGCCGAGCACCAGGTGGCGCTGCTCGGCCAGGTCGAGCAACCGGCCCGGCGTGCCGACGACCACGTCGACGCCCTTGCGCAGCGCCGCGATCTGCGGCTCGTACGGCCGGCCGCCGTAGATGGCCAGCACGCGCACGTTGAGGTGCTTCGCCGCGTCGGTCAGGTCGTGGGTGACCTGCAGGCACAGCTCGCGCGTCGGCACGACGACGAGCGCCTGCGGCGTGCCGTCACCCGGCGTCACGATGCGCTGGAGCAGCGGGATGCCGAAGCCCAGCGTCTTGCCGGTGCCCGTGCGGGCCTGGCCGATGACGTCGTCGCCGGCCAGCGCCAGCGGCAGGGTCAGCTCCTGGATGGCGAACGTGCGGTGGATGCCCGCCTCGGCCAGGGAGCGCACGATCTCCTCGCGCACCCCCAGCTCGCCGAACGTGGGCGAATCGGGTTTGACCGGGGCGTCGGCGACGAGCGGGTGCGAGGTGTCGTCTTCCGGGACACCCGCCTCGCTGTGCTCCAAGGCCACCGGGTCGATGTGGGTCTCTTCGTTCGTCGCGGTCAGGGTGATCGCCTCTCTCGTACCAGCGCGCCACGGCCTGTACGGGCCGCTCGACCGCGTCACCGCCACTCGGGCCACCGCAAGGGGCCGGGCGGGTCGCGGGAGGGCCAGCGAGGTGTGTGCGCGCACCCTCTCCTGGCGGCACGGTGCCGCCGCAGTTCAGCCTTCGGCACCGCTAGCGAGCCCCCACTGGGCCGCGCCGCGCCGGGCGTCGTCTGTCGAGTCTACCCGGCGACTAGGCCGATCGGGCTGGTTCGCGGCCTCGAGTGCGGTTTCGCGTGCCTGGGGTGTTGTCAACGACACCCGGCTAGGCTCCGTGGCATGAGCGACCCGGGAGTGGATGCGGCGGTGGGTCAGTCGGTGGCGGTGGGTGACGGAGACCAGGTGGCAGAGGGTGTGGTGGACCTGCTCGGCGCCCTCGCGTACGGCGAGCTGTCGGCGTTCGACCGGCTCGCCGAGGACGCCCGGACCGCGCCCACGCTGGCCGGGCGCGCCGCGTTGTCGCGGATGGCGGCGGCCGAGATCGGCCACTACGGGCTGCTGGAGCGCTACCTGGCCGAGCGCGGCCACTCGCTCGAGGAAGCCATGCGGCCGTTCGCCGCGGGTTTCGACGGGTTCCACGCCTCCACGGCGCCGCGCAGCTGGCTGGAGTCGCTGGTGAAGGCCTACGTCGGCGACGCCCTGGCGGCCGACTTCTACCGCGAGGTCGCGGAGTGGCTGGACGAGCCGACCAAGCAGCTGGTGCTCGCGGTGCTGGCCGACACGGGCCACTCGGCGTTCGCCGAGCGCGAAGTCCGGGCCGCCTGCGACGACGACCCGACGCTGCGAGACCGGCTCACGTTGTGGGGTCGCCGACTGCTCGGCGAGGCATTGACGCAGGCCCAGTACGTGGTGGCGGAGCGGGACGGGCTCGCGGAGCTGATCGTGCGCGGCTCGGGCGACCTGGCGGGCATCGCGGCGCTGTTCCGGCGGCTCCAGCAGAGCCACACGCGGCGCATGACGGCGCTCGGGCTCGGCTAGGGTTGGTGTTCGAAAGCCATCAACGCCGCACGGAGGTCAGCGTGGAGGTCAGGGTCGGGATCGCGGACAGCCCGCGGGAGCTCGTGGTGTCCAGCGGGCTCACCCCCGAGGAGGTCGAGGCGCAGGTCGCGGACGCGCTGAAGGCCGGCACCGGGCAGCTCGTGCTGGTCGACCAGAAGGGCGCCCGCTACTTGGTGCCGGCGTCGCGCATCGCGTACGTGGAGATCGGTCCGAGCGACTCGCGCCGCGTCGGGTTCGTCTCCGGCGACTGAGCGGCGGAGGGCCGAGAACCGCGCGGTCGACGGGATCGACCGTCCGCGCGGCGCACCGGCCGAACGAGCGTTCTCCGGGCCACCGGACACCAGAAGGGGCACCCGATCGGGTGCCCCTTCTCGCGTTTGTCGAGCCCCTGGTCAGCCGACCGCGAACGGCGGCGTGGAGGTGCCGGCCACGCGGTAGCGCCGCCAGGGGTCGGGGTCGGTGAGCGACCCGGTCGCCGAGCCGTCGGGTGTGCGCAGCAGCGCGGTCCGCGCACCGCCCTCCACCAGCTCGGTGACCTGCTCGTTCGCGCCGACCCGGCCGTACCAGTGGTAGCGGCCGTCGATGGGCTGGAAGTAGCCGCGCAGCTCCACGCTCACCGGCACCTCCCGCTCGTCGAACACCAGCACGGCCGCGCCGGTGTAGCCCTCTTCGTCGTGCTCGTGTTCCTCGCTCATCACGCCTCCTCGACGTCGACGACCCGCAGGTGGGGGCCTTCGGGCAGGTCCGCTGCGGGGAAATCGCTGGTCAGCGGCGCGTCCGGGTCGAGTTCCACGCCCGCGGAGCGGAGCAGGCCGTCGATGGCGTGCCAGATGATCGTGGTCAGGTAGTCGCTCAGGCTCGCCCGTGTCATCGACTGCCGGTCCAGCCACCAGTCGCCCGCGTTCTGCACCATGCCGACCAGCGCGTGCGCCCACGGCTCGGCACCGCCGGAGTCCATGTCGAACGCGCGCAGGTAGTCGCCGAGCAGCCGGGCCAGGGCCGCCGCGATCAGCTCCTTGTCCTCGCTGACCACGTCCTGCTCGACCGGCCGGTCGGTGAACGACTTGCGCACCACGAACCGGTACAGGTTCGGGTGCTCCTCGATCACCGACAGGTAGGCGTCCACGATGCGCTTGATGCGCTGCCGGATCGGGCCGTCGTGCTCGATCGCGGGCCCCATCTTGTCCATCAGCATCTCGGTGCCGCGCCGGCCCACGGCGAGGTAGAGGTCGGACTTGTCGGCGAAGTGCCGGTAGAGCACCGGCTTGCTGACGCCCGCCTCGGCGGCGATCTCGTCCATGCCCACGTCCGGGCCGTGCTTGGCGACGGCGCGGATGGTCGCTTCCACGAACTCGGCGCGCCGCGCCTCGCGGTGCCCCTTCCACCGTTCCCGGCGGGCGTCCGTGCCGCCCTTGACAGTTCGAGCCATGTGACGCACGCTACCAGAAGTAACCGTTACCTCAAGTAACAGATAACTCCCGGGGAGGGACCCGATGACGAGGACCTTGAAGGTCGCGGATCGAGAGAAGACCGCCGAGCGTCTGCTCAACTCCTCGGCCGACAAGTTCTACGACCCTGAGGTCGACATCGACTGGTCCGCGCCTCTGGTCGACGGCCTGCGGTTCACGCCGGAGCACCGGTGCTCGCTGTACGGCACCGAGCTGTGGGACCAGATGAGCCCGGAGCAGCGCATCGACCTGTCCCGGCACGAGGTGGCCAGCGTCGCCAGCGTCGGGCTGTGGTTCGAGATCCTGCTCATGCAGATGCTGCTCAAGGAGGTCTACCGCTCGGACCCGACGACCAAGCACGCGCAGTACGCGCTGACCGAGGTCGCCGACGAGTGCCGGCACTCGACGATGTTCGCCCGGATGGTCGAGGCGATCGGCTGCCCGCCCTACGGCCCCCGCCAGTACACCTACCAGCTGGGCAAGCTGCTGCCGGTGGTCGGCTACGGGCCCGCGCTGTACGGGTCGATCCTGGTCGCCGAGGAGATCCTGGACCGGTTGCAGCGCGAGACGATGGCCGACGAGACCGTGCAGCCGCTGGTGCGCATGGTCAACCGGATCCACGTGCTCGAAGAGGCCAGGCACGTCCGGTTCGCGCGCGAGGAGGTCGTGCGCGGGATGGAGAAGCTGACCAAGAAGGAGCTGCCCTACCAGCGGTGGCTGATCGCGACCACGTCCATGTTCATCACCCGGTCGCTGATCAACCCGGAGGTGTACGCGGCCGTGGGGCTGGACAAGGAGCAGGCGCACAAGGCGGCGCTGGGCAACCCGCACTGGCAGGAGAGCATCCGCTGGTCCGGCGAGCGGATCATGAAGTTCCTGGACGAGGTCGGTCTGGTCGGCAAGCCGGGAATGCGGGCTTGGCGCCGGTCGTTCCTGCTCGGATGAGGGCCCGGGTGGCCGCGCCGCGGGAGTCCGACCAGCGGTTCGTGACCTCGGACGGCACGGCGTTGCACGTCGTCGACACCGGGCCGCGTGACTCCGACGTGACGACCGTGCTGCTGCACGGCTGGACGTTGGACCACACGTCGTGGGACGCGGTCGCGGCCGGGCTGCCGGGGCGCGTGCTGCGGTACGACCACCGCGGTCACGGCGGCTCGGCGCCCGCGCCGGCCGGGACGGCCACGATCGCCCGGTGCGCGGACGACCTGGCCGAGCTGGTCGCGGCCTGGGTGCCGACCGGGCGGCTGGTGCTGGCCGGGCACTCGATGGGCGGCATGACGATCATGGCGTTGGCCGAGCAGCACCCCTCGCTGCTCGACCGCGTCGCCGGCGTCGTCCTGGTCGCCACCTCTTCGGGTGAACTCGCCGGCTCGACGCTGGGCCTGCCCGGACCGCTCGGCCGGGCGTTCGTGGCGGGGGAGAAGGCGGTCAACCGGCGGATCGCGCGGTTGCGGCGGGCCGAGCTGCTCAAGCGCACCGAGGTGGCCAGGCCGGGGCTGCGGTGGCTGCTGTTCGGCAAGCGGCCGTCGTGGCGGCACGTCGTGATGACGGCCGGGATGGTCGGCCGGTGCCACCCGGTGAGCATGGTCGGGTTCCGCGACTCGCTCGACGAGCACGACCGGCGCAAGGCGCTGGCCGGGCTGGCGGGCATCCGGGCGGTGGTGCTGGCGGGCGCGGAGGACCGGCTCACCCCGCTGCGGCACGCCCGCGTGCTGGCCGACGAGCTGCCGCACGCCGAGCTGGTGATCTACCTCGGCGCGGGCCACATGCTGCCCTTGGAGAGGGCGGACGACGTCACCGCGCACATCGCCGGGGTCGTATCGACCTGCTTCCGGCCGGTCGGCGAGGCCGCGCGCGGCACCTGAGCTGCCGGAGGCCGAGCCGGAGCAAGCGTCCCCCGCCGAAGGGGAACCCTTGCTTTGATCCTGCCGGCAAGCACCGACAATCTCCGCGCGACCACAGCGACCTGTGGACAACTCGGCGCGGTGGTGATCGCCGGTGAGGGCCGCTGTCGGGGGCGGCCCTCACCGGCACCGTGCCCAGTCCTGCCTGTGCTCAGTCCTGCACTGTGCTCAGTCCGGTCCGGCTCTCAGCGCTGCCCTCAGTGCTGAAGCGGGAAGCCGCCGCCGATGCCCCGCCAGGCGAGGTTCGAGATCAGGGCGACCGCGTCTTCCTTCGCCAGCTTCCGGTCGTCGGCGAGCCAGGAACGTGCCGTGACCTGCGACAACCCCACCAGGCCGACGGCCAGCAGCCGGGCGCGGTGCTCGTCCAGGCCCGCGTCGGCGGTGATGGTGTCGGTGATGGCTTCCACGCTGTCCGTCGTCGCCCGCTCCACCGCGCGCGCCACGGCGGGCTCGCCGCGCAGGTCCGACTCGAACACCATCCGGAACGCCTGGCCCTCGCCGTCCACGAAGTCGTAGAACGCGGCGACCGCGGCCTTCACCCGCTGCTTGTTGTCCGTCGTGGACGCCAGCGCGCCGCGCACGCGGTTCACCAGCTCGTCCACGTGGGACTCCAGCAGCGCCAGGTAGAGCTCGAGCTTGCCGGGGAAGTGCTGGTAGAGGACCGGCTTGCTGACTCCCGCGCGCTCGGCGATCTCGTCCATCGCGGCGGCGTGGTAGCCGTTGGTCACGAACACGTCCTGCGCCGCGGCCAGCAACTGGGCACGTCGAGCGGTGCGCGGGAGCCGTACACCCCGCCCCGCAGCGCCGCTGTGGTGCCCGACCGCAGTCTGGGCCGTCTCCGTCATGGTGCCTCCAGCCAACCAATCACTTCGCGGAACCGGGAAAGGGGTTGCCCTTCCGGCTCGCCGGCAACCTTACTCGCTGGTAGCAGCGTTCCCGCAAAGCTTCTCGTTTCGTAGGACGCCCGGACAGGCATCCTGGGGTGGTGACCGAGACGCTGGAGGCGCGCAGAACCGCCATCACCCACGTGCCCCTGTCCACCGCGCCGCTACCTCCGCTGGACACAACGATCCAGCCGTGGCCTGGTGACTACGTCGAGGTCGGCGGGCACCGCATGCACGTCCGCCGCACCGCCGGACCGGCCGACTCCAAGGCCGTCTACGTGCACGGACTCGGTGGCTCGGCGACCAACTGGACCGACCTCGCCGCGCAGCTGCGCGAGCACGTCGAGGGCCACGCGCTGGACCTGCCCGGGTTCGGCCGCTCGGAGCCGATCGACGGCTACGACTTCCGGATGGCCACGCACGCGCGGGTGGTCACCGAGTACATCGAGTCGCTCGACGACGGTCCCGTGCACCTGTTCGGCAACTCCATGGGCGGCGCGATCACGTTGATGGTCGCGGCCTCCCGGCCGGACCTGGTCCGCACGCTGACCCTGGTGTCACCCGCCGTGCCGGACCTGCGGGTGAGCCTGCGCCGGGTGTCGGACCGGCGGCTGCCGCTGGCGTTCCTGCCGGTCATCGGCCCGCGGGTGCGCGAGCAGCTCGCCACGGTGACGCCGCGTGAGCGGACGCACCAGATGCTGCGGCTGTGCTTCGCCGACCCCCGCTCGGTGCCGGCGAACCGGATCGAGCAGAGCGAGGAGGAGTACAGCGAGCGGTCGGCGCAGGCGTGGGCGGGCAACGCGCTCAGCGCCAGCACGATCGACCTGATCCGGTCGTGGCTGGTGCCGAGGTCGAAGTCGATGTGGCTGCTCCCGCCGAAGATCAGCGCGCCCACGCTGGTCGTGTGGGGTACCGAGGACCGGCTGGTGAGCGTGCGCAAGGCGCCGCGCGTGGCCCGGCTGATCCCGCGCGGGCGGCTGCTCGTGCTGCCCCGGACCGGGCACGTGGCGCAGATGGAACGGCCGGTGTCGGTGGCACGCGCGGTGGTGGGCATGTGGGAGGCGGTCGAGAGGAACCAGTGGTGACGCACAGGTCACCTGGAATCCGCCATCCGGGTGCGGTTGTGGCACCCTGGTCGCCGTGAACCGGACGTCGCAGGGCGCGCGTGACACGGCGCCGTCCCACGATGGTCGGCCGTTGTCCGAGGACCGCTACCGCCGCGGTACCCGCCGCACCGGCGCGGAGCCGCTGGCCGCGTCTTGGGAACCGACCGGTCACCGGCGTCGCAAGCGGCGCCGGGGCGTGAAAGGCCTGATCGCGGGGTACGGGTGGCGGATCTACGCCATCCCGGTGCTGCTCGTGCTCACCGCGCTGGTCGTGCTGGACACCGCGGCGCCGTCGACGATCGCCGGCGGGGAGACGAACCCGGCCGACCCGGGCACCGGCGCGTCCGCACCGCCGACCACCACCGGCCCGCCCGAGGCGACCGAGAAGCCGCCGGTCGAGATCGACCTGAAGAACTTCCCCACCGCGCAGCTGCCGGACGGGCCGAAGTTCTCCGAGCAGGGCGCGGGCACGTTCGCCGTGATCCCGGGCACCACGCAGCCCGCGGGCACGGGCGGCAAGCTCTACCGGTACGCGATCGCCATCGAGGACGGCGTCGAGCCCGCCGACTACAACGGCGACCGCGAGGCGTTCGCCCGGACGGTCGACGGCATCCTGGCCGACCCGCGCAGCTGGATCGGCACCGGCCAGGTGACCATGCAGCGCGTCGACGCCGAACCGGTCGACTTCACCGTGAGCTTGACCACCACCAGCACCACGCACGCCATGTGCGGGTTCCAGATCCAGTTCGAGTCGTCGTGCTGGCACAACCTCTCCAAGCGGGTCGTCATCAACACCGCGCGGTGGGTGCGCGGCGGCAAGGTCTACGGCAGCGACCTGAGCGCGTACCGGACCTACGCGATCAACCACGAGGTGGGCCACGTGCTGAAGAACCCGCACGAGGGCTGCAAGGAGAACGGCAAGGCCGCGCCGGTGATGATGCAGCAGTCGTTCGGCGTGGCCAACGACTACGTCGCCCAGCTCAACTCCGTCGACTCCTCCAACCGGTACGCGGTGGAGGCCAACGGCCTGGTGTGCACACCCAACCCGTTCCCGGTGGCGCCGCAGTGACAGTGCCATCGGCGCGACCTCGCGGCGGGTAGGAGTGCCCGGTGACGGGCGCGGAGGTTGCGTCCCGAGCCTTGGGACGACTTCCCATCCGGGAAGACGGACGGGCAGGCTGGTGTTGTCCGTCGGTACAGGACATGTTTCGTCGAGGAGGACTCAGATGGCGCTTCCGCCGCTCGTGGAGCCCGCAGCGGAGCTGACCAAGGAAGAAGTAGCGCGCTACAGCCGCCACCTGATCATCCCGGACGTCGGGGTCGACGGGCAGAAGCGGCTGAAGAACGCGAAGGTCCTGGTCGTCGGAGCCGGTGGGCTGGGCAGCCCGGCCCTGCTCTACCTCGCGGCGGCGGGCGTCGGCACGCTGGGCGTGGTCGACTTCGACGTCGTCGACGAGTCGAACCTCCAGCGCCAGGTCATCCACGGCCAGTCGGACATCGGCAAGCCGAAGGCCGAGTCGGCGCGGGACTCGGTCGCCGAGATCAACCCGTTCGTGAAGGTGGTGCTGCACCAGACCCACCTGAACTCGGAGAACGCGCTCGACATCTTCCGCGACTACGACCTCATCCTGGACGGCACGGACAACTTCGCCACCCGGTACCTGGTCAACGACGCGGCCGTGCTGCTGGGCAAGCCGTACGTGTGGGGCTCGATCTTCCGGTTCGAGGGCCAGGTCAGCGTGTTCTGGGAGGACGCGCCCAACGGCCAGGGCCTGAACTACCGCGACCTCTACCCCGAGCCGCCGCCGCCCGGCATGGTGCCGTCGTGCGCGGAGGGTGGCGTGCTGGGCGTGCTGTGCGCGTCGATCGGGTCGGTCATGGTGACCGAGGCGATCAAGCTGCTGACCGGCATCGGCGACCCGCTGCTCGGCCGCCTCATGGTCTACGACGCCCTGGACATGTCCTACCGGACCATCAAGATCCGCAAGGACCCGGAGAGCCCGAAGATCACCGAGCTGATCGACTACGAGGCGTTCTGCGGTGTCGTGTCCGACGACGCCCAGCAGGCCGCCGCGGGCAACACGATCACGCCGCTGGAGCTGAAGCAGAAGCAGGACAGCGGCGAGGACTTCCTGCTGGTGGACGTCCGCGAGCCGCACGAGTACGAGATCGTGAAGATCCCGGGCTCGGTGCTGATCCCGAAGGACCGCATCCTGTCGGGCGAGGCGTTCGCGGAGCTGCCGCAGGACAAGCAGGTCGTGCTGCACTGCAAGTCGGGCGCGCGCTCGGCGGAGGCGCTGGCCGTGCTGCACCAGGCCGGGTTCAAGGACGCCGTGCACGTGGGCGGCGGCGTGCTCGCGTGGGCCCGCGAGGTCGACCCCTCGCTGCCGACCTACTGATCGCCGCCGAGCCGGCTGCGGACCGACGCTTCGCAGGGGTCCCCGCCATGGGGACCCCTGCTTTGATTTTGCCAGGTGGGACCGACAGCGGGCGGTGGGCAGGCGCGGGCCTGTGGACAACTGGTGTCATAGGTCACAGCCAGCGCGTTCCCGCTGAGACCGCAATAATGCGGTTACGCCGAATGCGTGGACACCACGTGTTCGAACCCCTCACGTCCACCAACGCGAGCCCCGCTCCAGGTAGCGTGCCGGCCGTGACCACTCCGGAGCCGCCACCGTCGCACGTGCGCGCCGCGTTCGGCGCGCGCGACGCCGAGCCGGAGCTGATCGACGGCGGCCCGGTGTGGAGGTGCGGCGACGCGGCCATCCGGCCCGCCGGCAAGCCGGCCGAGGCCACCTGGGTCGCCAAGACCCTCGACGCGCTCGACGTCGAGAACCTGCGCGTCGCCCGCCCTCTGCGTTCCACGGACGGCCGTTACGTCGTCGGCGGCTGGGCGGCGACCAAGTACCTCTCCGGCCGGGCCGAACCGAGGCACGACGAGGTGGTGGACGTGGCCGTCAAGCTCCACCGCGCCACCGCCGACCTGCCGAAGCCCCGCTTCCTCGACGCCCGCACCGACCTGTTCGCCACGGCCGACCGCTGCGCGTGGGACGAGGAGAAGGCCGAACTGGACCCCGACCTGGGCGGCCGGTTGTTCGAGCAGTGCGCGGCCTACCGCAAGCCGGTCACGCTCAAGCCCCAGGTCGTGCACGGCGACCTGTTCGGCACCGTCCTCTTCGCCGGCGACGCGGCACCCGCGATCATCGACTTCGTCGCCTACTGGCGGCCCGCGCCCTACGGTGCCGCCGTGGTCGTCGTGGACGCCCTGTCCTGGGGTGGCGCGGATCACGGCCTCCTCCAGCGCTGGTCCCACCTGGACGACTGGCCGCAAATCCTCCTGCGGGCAACCCTGTTCCGCCTCGCAGTCCACGCCCTGCACCCCCGTTCGAGCAGACAATCTCTCGTCGGGCTGGAGCGAACGGCCGCACTCGTCCTCGATTCCCTGTGACCTCACCCGCTCCGCGCCAACCACGAGCAGGCAAGTTCGCGTGGACGAAACAATCCGCGTTCTGTCGTTAACAGCCGCTTCTTACCGTCAGGCTCGTGACCGCCTCCGCGAGCGTCGACACGCACTGCCCGTACTGCGCGCTGCAGTGCGCCATGTCGATCACCAACGGCAAGGTGTCGCCGCGCGAGTTCCCGACCAACCGCGGTGGGCTGTGCCAGAAGGGCTGGACGTCGGCCGAGCTGCTGACCTCGCCCGCCCGCCTGACCACGCCCCTGGTCCGCCGTGACGGCGAACTGCACCCGGCCACCTGGGACGAAGCCCTCGACCTGATCGCGGCCAAGCTCAAGGCCCTGCGCGACACCCACGGCCCCGACTCGGTCGGCGTGTTCGGCGGTGGCGGCCTGACCAACGAGAAGTCCTACCTGCTGGGCAAGTTCGCCCGGGTCGCGCTGGGCACCTCCCAGATCGACTACAACGGCCGCTTCTGCATGTCGAGCGCCGCCGCCGCCGGGATGAAGGCGTTCGGCCTGGACCGCGGCATGCCGTTCCCGGTCACCGACCTCGACCGCGCGGACGCGATCCTGCTGGTCGGCGGCAACCCGGCGGAGACGATGCCGCCGTTCGTGCAGCACCTGAAGAACGCCGAGCTGATCGTCATCGACCCGCGGCGCACGCCCACGGCGGAGCAGGCCACGCTGCACCTGCAGCCCGCGCCCGGCACGGACCTCGCCCTCGCCCTCGGCCTGCTGCACACGGCCGTGGCGGACGGTCACCTGGACAAGGAGTACCTGGCCGAGCGCACCACCGGCTTCGACGAGGCCTGGCGGATCGCCGCGACCTGGTGGCCGGAACGGGTCGAGCGCGTCACCGGCGTGCCCGTGGCCGACCAGCGCGCCGCCGTCCGCATCCTGGCCGAGGCGCACAACGCCTTCATCCTCACCGGTCGCGGCACGGAGCAGCACGCCAGCGGCGCGGACACCGTCTCGGCGTGGATCAACCTGGCCCTCGCGCTGGGCCTGCCCGGCCGCGAGTGCTCGGGCTACGGCTGCCTCACCGGCCAGGGCAACGGCCAGGGCGGGCGCGAGCACGGCCAGAAGGCCGACCAGCTCCCCGGCTACCGCAAGATCGACGACCCGGCGGCCCGCGAGCACATCATGAACGTGTGGGGCGTGGACGACCTGCCCGGGCCGGGCCGTTCCGCCTACGAGCTCCTGGACGCCCTCGGCCAGCCGAACGGACCCAAGGCGCTGCTGGTGTTCGGCAGCAACGTGATCGTCTCCGCACCCCGCTCGCAGCACGTCGCCGACCGGCTCAAGGCACTGGACCTGCTGGTCGTCGCCGACCTGGTGCTGTCCGAGACCGCCGCCGTCGCCGACGTCGTGCTGCCGATCACGCAGTGGGCCGAGGAGAGCGGCACGATGACCAACCTCGAAGGCCGCATCCTCCTGCGCCAGGTCGCCGTGACCCCGCCCGAAGGCGTGCGCAGCGACCTGGACGTGCTGCGGGGACTGGCCACCCGGTTGGGCCAACCGGCCGAGCGCTTCCCGACCGAACCCGAGGTGGTGTTCGAGGAACTCCGCCAGGCCTCCAAGGGCGGTGCCGCGGACTACTCGGGCGTGACCTACGAGCGCCTGCGCCAGGGGGAAGCCCTGCACTGGCCCGTCGTCCAGGAGAGCACGCCGCGGCCCTTCCTCGACCGGTTCGCCCACCCGGACGGGCGGGCGAGGTTCGTCCCCGTCGAGCACCGGGGGCCCGTCGAGATGCCGGACGACGACTACCCGTTGCAGGCCACCACCGGTCGGGTGCTGCAGCACTACCAGTCCGGCGCGCAGACCCGGCTGGTGCCCGAGCTGAACCGGGCCGAGCCCGAGGCGTACGTGGAGGTCCACCCGGACACCGCGACCCGCGCCGGCCTGGCCAACGGCGGGATGGCCGCCGTGGTCTCGCGCCGCGGGCGGACGGTGGCGCGGGTGCGCTGCGTGCCGTCGATGCGGATCGACGTGGTGTTCCTGCCCTTCCACTACGCGGGCGAGGGCCGGGCCAACCTGCTGACCAACCCGGTGCTGGACCCGACCAGCCGGATGCCCGAGTTCAAGGTGTGCGCGGTCCGATTGGAGTCGGTATGAGGAACGTTGTCATCGTGGGCTACGGCATGGCCGGTGCCCGGTTGGCCGACGAGATCCGCCGCCGCGACCCGAAGGCGGAACGGGTCTCGGTGACCGTGCTGGGCGACGAGGCGCACCCCGCGTACAACCGGGTGCTGCTGTCCAGCGTGGTCGCCGGGTCGCTGACACCCGAGGCCGTGCGGCTGCACGACCCGGACTGGGCCCCGAAGCACCACGTGGACCTGCGGCTGGGCGGGTCGGTCAGCAAGATCGACCGGACCCGGCGGGTGGTGCACGTGGGCGACCAGGAGGTGCCGTACGACTCGCTGGTGCTGGCCACCGGTGCCCGGTCGTGGGTGCCGCCGACACCGGGGCTGCTCGACGGCAACGGCGTCCTGGCGCCCGGTGCGGTGGCGTTCCGCTCGCTGGACGACTGCGCCCGGATCGTGGACCACGCCTCGCCGGGGACGCCGGTCGCGGTGCTCGGCGGCGGGCTGCTCGGGCTGGAGGCCGCGCGCGGCCTGGCCGGGCGAGGCTGCCTGGTCACCGTGGTCCACCCGGTCGGGCACCTGATGGAACGGCAGCTCGACGCGGGCGCGGGCCGGGTGCTGGCGACCACGTTGGAGGGCCTGGGCATCGAGTTCCGGCTCGGCGTGCTGGCCACGAAGTACACGCCCGGCGAAGGGCTGGAGCTGAACGACGGCACGCACGTCCCCGCGGACCTGGTCGTCGTGTCGGCGGGCGTGCGCGCGGAGACGAGCCTCGCCGACGAGGCGGGCATCGAGGTCGACCGGGGCATCCTCGTGGACGACGCGCTGCGCACCTCCGACCCCAGGGTGCACGCCATCGGCGACTGCGCCCAGCACGTCGGCACGGTGTCCGGCCTGGTCCAGCCCGCGTGGGAGCAGGCCGCCGTGCTGGCCGACCGGCTCACCGGCGTCGCGCCCGCCGCCCGGTACGCGGGCACCACGGTCGTGACCAGGCTCAAGGCCCGTGACGTCGACCTGGCCGCGTTGGGTGACGTGCACGTGGGCGTCGACTCGCCCGACGACGAGGTGCTGTGCTTCCAGGACCCGGCCCGCGGCCGGTACGCCAAGCTCGTGCTGCGCGACGACAAGGTCACCGGCGCGATCGTGCTCGGCGCCCCGGACGCGGCGGCGGCCATCACCCAGCTGTTCGACCGCGGCCTGCCCGCGCCGACGGACAGGCTCGCGCTGCTGCTGGGCCGCGCGCTGCCCGCCGAGAACGAGGCCAGCCCCGCCGACCTGCCCGCGTCCGCGGTGGTGTGCCGGTGCAACACGGTCAGCAAGGGCCAGCTGGTCAGCGCCTGGCGCGCGGGCGCCACGACGCTGTCCTCGATCGCCGAGGTCACGCGCGCGAGCACCGGCTGCGGAGGCTGCAAGGACGCGGTGTGCGGGATCGTCGACTGGCTCGCGGCCTCACAGCCCCAGTCCGCGTGATGTGCAGAGGAGTTGCCGCCGACGACACCTGTCCGAACGTCGGGGTAACGGACCGTTCTTAGTGTTCCCGCAACGGGAAATCGGTGTCCGGGAGGGTCCAATGAGCACGGTGATGGAGACCCAGAGCGTTGCGCCCCAGGCGAAGCGCGGTGGTCGGTGGATCGAGCACTGGGAGCCGGAAGACCCGTCGTTCTGGGCGGCGACCGGCAAGAAGGTGGCCCGCAAGAACCTGGTCTTCTCCATCCTGGCGGAGAACCTGGGCTTCACGGTGTGGAGCCTGATGAGCATCGTCGTGGTCAGCCTCGGCTCCGTGGGCTTCAGCTTCAGCGTCGGCCAGACGTTCTGGCTGCTCATCGTGCCGAACCTGGTCGGCGCGGTGCTGCGCATCCCCTACACGTTCGCGGTGCCGAAGTTCGGCGGGCGCGCGTGGACCACGATCAGCGCCGGCCTG
Organism: Saccharothrix carnea; assembly: GCF_003014735.1. Taxonomy (GTDB): domain Bacteria; phylum Actinomycetota; class Actinomycetes; order Mycobacteriales; family Pseudonocardiaceae; genus Actinosynnema; species Actinosynnema carneum. The sequence goes on from NZ_PYAX01000007.1 coordinate 470,475, forward strand.
TTGCTGATCCCCACCACCATGCTGGCGATCGCGGTGAGCAATTCCGGCACGCCGTACTGGTTCTTCCTGCTCACGTCGGCCGCGATGGGCTTCGGCGGCGGCAACTTCTCGTCGTCCATGGCGAACATCTCGTTCTTCTACCCGGAGGGCAAGAAGGGCCTGGCGCTCGGCCTGAACGCGGCGGGCGGCAACCTCGGCGTGGCCATGGTGCAGCTGGTCGTGCCGATCATCATCTCCCTGGGCACGGGCATCAACCTGGCCTACGCGGCGCTGTTCTGGATGCCGTTCATCATCGTCGCCTCGGCGTGCGCGTGGTTCCTGATGGACAGCCTCACCCAGGCCAAGCCGGACGGCACGTCGTACAAGAAGGCGATGTCGAACAAGCACACGTGGGTGATGTCGTTCCTGTACATCGGCACGTTCGGCTCGTTCATCGGCTTCTCGTTCGCGTTCCCGTCGCTGATCAAGCTGAGCTTCGTGGACTACAAGAGCTTCGTCGGGCTGGCCTTCCTCGGCGCCCTCATCGGCTCGGTGAGCAGGCCGTTCGGCGGGTGGCTCGCCGACCGGTTCGGCGGCGCGCGGATGACGATGGCGGTGTTCCTCGGCCTGGCCGCGGGCACGGTCAGCCTGCTGGTCAGCATCGAGATCCGCAGCTTCGCGCTGTTCTTCGGCTCGTTCATCGCGCTGTTCGTGCTGGCCGGTGTCGGCAACGGCTCGACCTACCGGATGATCCCGGCGATCTTCGCCGCGCAGACGGAGGACATGCGTTCGGCCAAGCGGCAGGCAGCCGCCGTGGTCGGCATCGCGGGCGCGATCGGCGCGTTCGGCGGCGTGCTGGTGAACCTGGTGTTCAAGTTCTCGCTCGAGGGCAGCAAGACCCTCGTGCCCGCGCTCACCGCGTTCCTGGTCTTCTACGGCCTCTGCATGGCCACCACGTGGTGGTTCTACATGCGGCGCCGGGTGTTCGCCCGCGTGCCGAGCCTCGCCTACGCCGGTGTGTGACGCACACAACGCTCTGAAGTGCGGCGTGAGGCTGCTTTAACGCCTGCGCAACATTCGCGACCTTGGCACGACACGGTGCCCGGTGAGCATTGACCCGGGCAGAAGAAGGGATTGGTCCCATGACGCGAACGCTCGTAGTGGTCGGTCACGGCATGGTCGGTCACCGCCTCGTGGAGGCCCTCCGCGAGAAGGACGTGACCGGTCAGTGGCGGGTCGTCGTGTTCGCCGAGGAGACCCGTCCGGCCTACGACCGGGTCGCCTTGTCGTCCTACGTCGACAGCTGGGACGCCGAGTCGCTCAGCCTCGCGCCGCACGAGGACGACGCCGTCGTGCTGCACCTGGACGACAAGGTGGTGCACATCGACCGGGACAACAAGGTCGTGCGCACCACCAAGGGCAGGGCGCAGCCGTACGACGCGCTGGTCCTGGCCACCGGCTCGGTCCCGTTCGTGCCGCCCGTGCCGGGCCGCGACCTGCCCGGCTGCCACGTCTACCGCACCATCGAGGACCTCGACGGCATCCGCGCCACGGTCGAGTCGGCGCGCGCCGCCGGACGGCACGCGGGCATGGTGCTCGGCGGCGGCCTGCTCGGCCTGGAAGCGGCGAACGCGCTGCGCGGCATGGGCATCTCGCCGCACGTGGTCGAACTCGGCCCGCGGTTGATGCCGCTGCAGGTGGACGAGGGTGGCGGCGGCCTGCTCAAGCGCCTGGTCGAGAAGCTGGACCTGACCGTGCACACCGGCACGTCGGCGTCCTCCATCGAGCAGGACGGCGAACGGCTCATCGCCAAGCTGTCCAACGGCGTCGAGCTGGACCTGGACGTCGTGGTGTTCTCCGCGGGCATCCGGCCGCGCGACGAGCTGGCCCGTTCGTTCGGTCTCACCGTCGGCGAACGCGGCGGCATCGTGGTCGACCAGGCCTGCCGCACCTCCGACGAGCACATCTACGCCATCGGCGAGTGCGCCAACATCGGTGGCATGGTCTACGGGCTGGTCGCGCCCGGCTACTCCATGGCCGAGGTCGTGGCCGACCGGCTGCTCGGCGGCTCCGCCGAGTTCCCCGGTGCGGACATGTCCACCAAGCTCAAGCTCCTCGGCGTGGACGTCGCCTCGTTCGGCGACGCGCACGCCAAGGAGGAGGGCGCGCTGGAGGTCGTCGTCAACGACGCCGTGGCGGGCACGTACGCCAAGGTCGTGGTGTCCGACGACGCGAAGACCCTGCTCGGCGGCATCCTGGTCGGTGACGCGTCCAAGTACACGATCCTGCGCTCGCTGGTCGGCCGGCCCGTGCCCGGCGACCCGGTGGCGCTGATCGGGCCCGAGGGCGGCGTCGAGCTGTCCATGCCGCACGACGCCCAGGTGTGCTCGTGCCACGCGGTCACCAAGCAGCAGATCGTGGACGTGGTCAACTCCGGCGACGCGGTGGACGTGCCGGGCATCAAGGCCTGCACCAAGGCGGGCACCGGCTGCGGCTCGTGCGTGCCGATGCTGAAGAAGCTGCTGTCCGAGTGCGGCGTCGAGCAGTCCCGCGCGCTGTGCGAGCACTTCGACCACTCGCGCGCCGACCTGTTCGAGATCGTCCGATCCACCGGCATCACCACGTTCAGCGACCTGATCACCCGGCACGGCCGCGGCCTGGGCTGCGACCTCTGCAAGCCCGCCGTCGCCTCGATCCTCGCGTCGCTGGACAACGGGCACGTGCTGGAGGGCGAGCAGGCCACCCTGCAGGACACCAACGACCGGTTCCTGGCCAACATGCAGCGCAACGGCACCTACTCGGTCGTGCCGCGCATCCCCGGCGGCGAGATCACGCCGGAGAAGCTGATCGTCATCGGCGAGGTCGCCCGCGACTTCGGCCTCTACACCAAGATCACCGGCGGCCAGCGGATCGACCTGTTCGGCGCGACCGTCGACCAGCTGCCGGAGATCTGGAAGCGCCTGGTGGACGCCGGGTTCGAGTCCGGGCACGCCTACGGCAAGGCGTTGCGCACGGTGAAGTCGTGCGTCGGCACCACGTGGTGCCGCTACGGCGTGCAGGACTCGGTGTCGCTGGCCATCGCGCTGGAACTGCGCTACCGCGGCCTGCGGTCGCCGCACAAGCTCAAGTCCGCCGTGTCCGGCTGCGCGCGTGAGTGCGCCGAGGCGCGCGGCAAGGACTTCGGCATCATCGCGACCGAGAACGGCTGGAACCTCTACGTCGGCGGCAACGGCGGCTTCACCCCGCGCCACGCCGACCTGATCGCGTCCGATGTGGACACCGAGACCCTGATCAAGCTGATCGACCGGTTCCTGATGTTCTACATCCGCACCGCGGACCGGTTGCAGCGCACCTCGACGTGGATCGAGTCGCTGGAAGGCGGGCTGGACCACCTGCGCGACGTCATCGTGAACGACAGCCTCGGCATCTGCGCCGACCTGGAAGCCGCGATGGAGAAGCACGTGGACAACTACGCCGACGAGTGGCGCGGCGTGCTCGAGGACCCGGAGAAGCTGGCCCGCTTCACGTCGTTCGTGAACGCGCCCGGCACGCCCGACCCCACGATCTCGTTCCGGGAAGAGCGCGGCCAGAAGGTGCCGGTTCTGTTGGGTGTTCCCAGTGTTGTCCAGGCGGAGGTATCCCGATGACACCTGTGTGCGAGTTGAGCGCCCTCCGGCCCGACCAGGGAGTCGCGGCCCTGCTGCCGGACGGTTCCCAGGTGGCCGTGTTCCTGACCTCGGCGGGCACGGTGCACGCGTTGGGCAACATCGACCCGTTCAGCGGCGCGGCGGTGCTGGCGCGCGGCATCGTCGGCGACCGCGGCGGCGTGCCGGTGGTGGTGTCGCCGGTCTACAAGCAGGCGTTCGAGCTCTCGACCGGCAAGTGCCTGGACGACCCCTCGACCGGGGTGCCGGTGCACCCGGTGGTCGTGACCGACGGCGTCATCCAGGTCGGGTCACCGTGAACGCCGCCCCGCTGGCCGGGTACACGGTCGGGGTGACCGCCGCCCGGCGGGCCGACGAGCTCTCGGCTCTCCTGGAGCGCAAGGGCGCGACCGTGCTGCACGGCGCCGCCATCAGGATCGTGCCGCTGCCCGACGACGCGGAGCTGCTGGCCGCGACGCGGCTGGTGGTGGAGGAACCGGTGGACGTCGCGGTGGCGACCACCGGCATCGGCTTCCGCGGCTGGGTCGAGGCCGCGGAGGGGTGGGGCCTGGGCGCGCGGCTGCTGTCGCGGCTGTCCGGGGCGCGGGTGCTGGCCAGGGGGCCGAAGGCGCGGGGCGCGGTGCGTGCCGCCGGGTTGGTGGAGGCGTGGTCGCCGGAGGGGGAGAGCAACGCCGAGCTGCTCGACCACCTGTTGCGGACGGGTGTGTCCGGGCAGCGCATCGCCGTGCAGCTGCACGGCGAGCCGTTGCCGGAGTTCACGTCGACCTTGCGCGCGGCCGGTGCCACGGTCGTGGAGGTCCCCGTCTACCGCTGGACCGGCCCGGCCGACCCCGCGCCTCTGGAACGGCTGCTGGAGGCCGTGCTGGCGGGCCAGGTGGACGCGCTGACGTTCACCAGCGCGCCCGCCGCCGCGTCCGTGCTGCGGGTGGCGGAGAGCATGGGCAAGCTGACCGAGCTGACCTCGGTGCTGCGGCGGGACGTGCTGGTGGTGGGCGTCGGCTCGATCACCGCCGGACCGCTCGTGGCGGCGGGCATCCCGGTGGTGCAGCCCGCCCGTGCCCGGATCGGCGCGCTGGCCCGTGAGCTGACGCTGGAACTGCCCGCCCGGGCGACCCGGCTGCGGATCGCGGCCCGGGACATCGAACTGCGCGGCCAGGCCGTGGTGGTGGACGGCGAACTGCGCCCCGTGCCGCCCGCGCCGATGGCCGTGCTGCGGGTGCTGGCCGCCGCGCGTGGCCGGGTGGTGTCGCGGCGCGAGTTGCTGGCCGCGCTGCCCAGCGGTGGTGAGGAGCACGCCGTGGAGACCGCGATCGGCCGGCTGCGCTCGGCGCTGGGCGAACCGCGCATGGTCACCACCGTCGTCAAGCGCGGCTACCGCCTGGCCATGGACCCCGCCGGAGTCGCGGTATGACCCTCGTTCTCGTCGCGCACGGCACCCGTGACCCCGCAGGTGCCGTTGTGGTGGAAGAAATCGCGTCCCTGGTGCGTGCCCGGTTGGGTGGCGTGCCGGTGCGGGTGGCTTACGCGGACGTGCGGCAGCCGGACGTCACCTCGGTGCTGTCGTCCGTCTCCGGCCCGGCCGTCGTCGTGCCCGCCTTCCTCGCCGCCGGGTACCACGTCCGGGTGGACATCCCGGCGCAGGTCGAGGCGTCCGGTCACCCCGACGTGGTGATCACGGACCCGATCGGGCCCGCCCTGCTGCCCGCGCTGCTGGCCCGGTTGACCGAGGCCGGCTGGGCGCCGGGCGACTCGGTGGTGCTGGCCGCCGCGGGCTCGTCGGACCCCCGTGCGCTGGCCGACGTCCGCGCCGTCGCCACGGCCTTGTCGCGCCGCGTGGGTCCGGTGACCATCGGTTACGCCGCCACCGCCGAACCCCGCATCACGGACGTGGTGGCCGCGGCGTCGGGCCGGGTGGCGGTGGCCTCGTGGTTGCTGGCGCCGGGTCTGTTCCACCAGGTCGTGGCCGGTTCGGGGGCGCACGTCGTGGCGGAGCCGATCGGGGCTCACCTGCGGGTGGTGGAGGCGGTCCTGCTGCGGTACTACGAGGCCCGCTGCTTCCAGGACGTCGCCTGACCCGCGTGTCCTACGTCCGGAACACGAGAGTCCTACGTTCGGAGCGCGAGAGTCCTACGTTCGGAGCGCGAGAGTCCTACGTTCGCGACCCCCGAGTTCAACGCTCGGGTGTCGTCGGCGTGCCGCTGTGGCAGTGGAATAGTTGAGGTTTCAACTATTGTTGACGCGGGTGAGACCGCCGAACCGGGCGGTCACCGCCCGAGGAGGTGTCATGACCGACGTCCTGGAGCTGCTGCGCAAGGGTCGCATGTTCCGCGCGTCCGGCGACCCGAGCGGCGCGGCGCGCTACCTGGCCGAGGCCGCGGAGCACGCGCCGCACGACCGGACCGTGCTGACCGAGCTGGCGCTGGCGCACTTCCAGTCGGCCGCGCTGGGCAAGGCCGAGGGCGTGCTGACCACCCTGGTCGACCTCGACCCGTCGGACGGCTACACGCGCCTGCTGCTCGGCCGCACGCTCAGCCGGCAGAGCAGGCACGCCGAGGCGCTGCCGCAACTGCGCCTGGCCGCCGCGATCACGCAGGACCCCGAGGTCGCGTCCGAGGTGGCCCGGGTCGAGGCCCGGCTCACCACCGACCGGGTCACCACAGGCCAGGAGGCTCTTCCGCCTTCTCCTTGACCGCGTCCTCCCAGCGGTACGTGCGCAGGTCGACCTTGCCGTTGTCGGCCACCACGCCCTCCTCGCGCAGCAGCTGCAACTGCTCGTCGGCGATGTGGGGCGCGCACGTGCCGTTGGCGCGCAGCACCCGGTGCCACGGCAGGTCGTGCCCGTCCTGGTTGAGCACCTGCCCGACCAGGCGGGGCGACGGCGCGCGGGCGATGTCGGCGACGTCACCGTAGGTCGCGACCCGGCCGCGCGGGATCTTGCGCACGACCTCGCGGACCATCTCGTGCAGCTCTTCGTCCACACCCCCAAGCTTTCCACCTCCGCCGCAACCACCCCACGCGACCTCGCCCGCGACGGCGGAGGCGGCGCAATCCAGCACTGTCGGGGGTCTGTGGTTCCATCTGCGCCGTGGCAGTGAACAGGGCGCCGTTGCTGGTGCGCCGGGTGCGGCAGGACGAGCCCCGGCGTGACTGGGACGCGCCCGCACGCGCCGTGTTCGACCACGCCGGCGGTCCGTTGCGCGTGCTGGGCGGCCCCGGTACCGGCAAGACGACGTTGCTGGCCGAGGTGGTGGCGCACCGGGTGCTGCGCGGCGGCGTGCACCCGGAGAACGTGCTGGTCCTCACCCCGAACCGACGCGCTGCCGAGGCGATGCGCGCGCACATCACCCGCCTGCTGACCGGCGCCCGGACGGACGGCGTGCTGCCGACCACGCAGGAACCCCTGGTCCGCACGGTCCACTCCTACGCCTTCGCGGTCCTGCGCGCCCAATCCGTCCACCAAGGCGAACCGGCCCCTCGCCTGCTCTCCGGCCCCGAACAGGACGCCGTGGTGCGCGAACTGCTCGCCGGTGACGTGAGCATGGGCGCGCCGAAGTGGCCCGAACGCCTCCGCCCCGCCCTCACCCTCCCCGGCTTCGCCCACGAACTGCGGGACCTGATGCTGCGCGCCACCGAACGCGGCCTCGCCCCGGAGGACCTGACCGAGCTGGGCCGCAAGCACTCCCGCGAGGAGTGGGTGGCGGCCGGTCTGTTCGCCACCCAGTACGAACAGGTGAACCTGCTGGCCAGCAGCGGCCAGGGGCACGCGCCATCCTTCGACGCGGCGGAGCTGGTCGGCAGCGCGCTGCTCGCCTTCCAGACCGAGCCGGACGTGCTGGCCGCCGAACACCGACGCGTCCGGCACCTGCTCGTGGACGACGCCCAGCACCTCGACCCGTTGCAGTACGAGTTCATCAGGACCCTCGGCGAATCCGCCCAGGAGTTCGTCCTGGCGGGCGACCCGGACCAGGCGGTGTTCTCCTTCCGGGGCGCCGACCCCACGCTGCTGGCCGAGGCGGACGGGCCCGCGGTGGTCCTCACCACGGGCTACCGGATGGCACCGGAGATCCGGGCCGCCGTGGGCCGCCTGGCCGCACGCCTGCCGGGCGCCTCACCGACCCGCGACGTCTCCCCGGTCGACGGCACCGGCCACGTCCGAGTCCGCCTGTTCGCGTCCGCCGCGCAGGAGGCGAGCTGGGTGGCCGACCAACTGCGCCGGGCACACCTGATCGACGAGATCCCCTGGTCCCAGATGGCCGTCGTGGCGCGCTCGGCGACGAGATCCCTGCCGGTCCTGCAACGCGCCCTGCTCGCGGCGGGCGTGCCGGTGGCCGTGCCGCGCGACGAACTGCCGCTGGCCCGGCAACCGGCGGTGATGCCGTTCCTGGCGTTGCTGCGGTGCGCGGCCGTGCCGGGCAGCCTGGACGAGGACACCGCGGCGATGCTGCTGTCGTCACCGCTGGGCGGCGCGGACCCGTTGGCGCTGCGGCGGTTGCGGCGCGGTCTGCGCCGGCTGGAGCTGGCCGCGGGCCGCGACCGGCCGAGCGGCGAGCTGCTGGTCGAGGTGATCGAGTCGGACGACCGGCTGGCCGCGCTGGAGGACGCCGAGGCGCAGCCGGCCCGACGCATCGCCGGGCTGCTCCGCAAGGCGCGCAAGGGGATCGCGGACGGACTGTCGGTCGAGCAGGTGCTGTGGGAGCTGTGGCAGACCACGGGCCTGGAGCTGCGCTGGGTGGCGCAGTCCGCGCGGCACGGCACGGTGGGCATGCAGGCCGACCGTGACCTGGACGCGATCGTGGCGCTGTTCGAGGCCGCCGCGAAGTACGTGGACCGGCTGCCGGGTTCGGGCGCGGAGGGTTTCGCGGACTACCTGGCCGCGCAGGAGATCGTGGGCGACACGCTGGCCGCCGCCGCACCCACCGGTGAAGCGGTGTCGGTGCTGACCGCGCACGCCGCCGCCGGTCGCGAGTGGACGGTCGTGGCCGTGCCGGGCGTGCAGGAGGGCAGCTGGCCCGACCTGCGGCTGCGCGGGTCGCTGCTCGGCGTGGAACGCATGGTCGACGTGGTCGCGGGCGTGTCCGCCGAGACGGTGTCCGCCGTCGCGCCCATCCTGGCCGAGGAACGACGCCTGCTCCTCGTCGCCGCGAGCCGGGCCCGGCGAACGCTGCTGGTCAGCGCCGTCCGCGGCGAGGACGAGCAGCCGTCCCGGTTCCTGGACGAGATCGAGGAGCTGTCCACCGGCGAACCGGAACGCCCGACGTTCACCCCCGAGCGCGGCCTGGTCCTGGCCGAGCTGGTCGGCGAACTGCGCCGCGTCGTGTGCTCCGACGACGAGCCGGCCGACCGCCGTGAGCGCGCGGCCGTCCAGCTGGCCCGGTTGGCCGCCGAGGGCGTGCCCGGCGCTCACCCCGATTCCTGGTACGGCTTGGCGGACGTCACCACGGACAGTCCACTGTGGACCGACGAGCACACGGTGAGCGTGTCGCCGTCCACCGTGGAGACGCTGGCGAAGTGCCCGCTGCGCTGGGTCGTCGAACGGCACGGCGGGCAGGACCCGGCCGAGCTGGCGTCGATCACCGGCACCCTCGTCCACGCCCTCGCGCAAGCCGCCGCGACCGGCGCGGACGAGAAGGAGCTGCGCGCCAAGCTGGACGAGGCGTGGGCCGCGGTCGACGCGGGCGCGCCCTGGTTCTCCCGCCGCGAGCGGATCCGGGTGGAACGGATGCTCGACACGTTCCTGGGCTGGCTCGCCTCCAGCCGCTCCCAGCTCACCCAGGTCGCGGTCGAGGAGGAGATCTCCGTCGAGATCCCCCGGCAGGACGGCGGCCCGAAACTGCGCGTGCGCGGCCGGGTCGACCGGCTGGAGACCGATCGGGACGGGCGACCGGTCGTGGTGGACGTCAAGACCGGCAAGACCCCGGTGAGCAAGAACGACGCCCGGGAGCACCCGCAGCTGGCCGTCTACCAGCTGGCGTCGGCGCTGGGCGGCTTCACGCACCTCGGCCTGGGCACCGACCCGGGCGGCGCGCGGCTGCTGTACGTGGCCAAGGAGGACCGCAAGACCGGTGCCGTCGAACGGGAGCAGGCGCCGCTGGACGAGCAGGGCGTGCGGGTGTGGCTGGAGGCCGTGCAGCTGGCCGCCGGGTCGAGCGTCGGGCCGCGGTACCGGGCCGCGGAGAACGCGGACTGTGATCGCTGCCCGGCCCGCACCACCTGCCCGGTGCACTCGTCGGGCCGTCAGGTGAGCCAATAAGGCCGGCCTGACCAGCGAATACGGCTTCCGCCTGCGGGTCGCCGAAGCAGCCGGGGCCCGACCACGGAGAATGCGGGACGTGGTCGTGCCGAGCGGGGTCGAACGGGTGGCGGGTGAGCCGGTGGCGCTCGCCAGCCCGTTCGAGGTCGCCGAGGCGCTCGGCCTGCCCAAGCCCACCCCCGAGCAGGCCGCCGTCGTGGCCGCGCCCACCGCGCCCGCGCTCGTCGTGGCCGGTGCCGGCGCGGGCAAGACCGAGACGATGGCCGCCCGGGTGGTGTACCTGGTCGCGAACGGCTTCGTCACCCCCGACCGGGTCCTCGGCCTGACGTTCACCCGCAAGGCGGCCCGCCAGCTGTCCGACCGGGTGCGGCTGCGGCTGCGCCGGCTCGGCGGCTCGCCCCTGCTGGACCGGCTCGACCCCAGCGGCGAACGGCGGGCCGCCGTGCTGACCACCGAACCGGTGATCCTGACCTACCACGCCTACGCGGGCCGGCTGGTCGGCGAGCACGGTCTGAGGCTGCCCGTGGAGCCGGGCGTGCGGCTGCTCACCGAGACCGCCGCGTGGCAGCTCGCGCACCGGGTGGTGTCGACGTGGGCCGAGGACATCGACACCGACAAGGTGCCCGCGACCGTCACCGGCTACCTGCTCGCGCTGGCCGGTGAGCTGGGGGAGCACCTGGTCGAGCCGACCGCGTTGCGCAAGCACGCCGAGTGGCTGTGCACGATGATCGAGAACGCGCCGAAGACCGCACGGCAGCGCGACGGGCTGCCCGAGTCGCTGAAGGCCGTGGTCAACGCCCAACGCCTGCGCGTCAACCTGCTGCCGCTGCTGGAGGCCTACCAGGCGCGCAAGCGGCGTGAGGCGGCGATGGACTTCGCCGACCAGATGTCCCTGGCCGCCCGGCTGGCGTCCGAGCACCCGGAGGTCGTGCGCGGCGAGCGTGAGCGCTACGGCGCCGTGCTGCTGGACGAGTACCAGGACACCGGCCACGCGCAACGCGTGCTGCTGCGGTCGTTGTTCGGGCGGGGGGAGCCCATGCCGGTGACGTCGGTGGGCGACCCGGCGCAGGCGATCTACGGCTGGCGCGGCGCGTCGGCGGCGAACCTGCCCCGGTTCGTGCACGACTTCCCGCCCGCGAAGAAGTACGGCCTGCTCACCAGCTTCCGCAACCCGCCGGAGGTGCTGGCGCTGGCCAACGCGGTGTCCGCGCCGCTGCGCGCCTCGGGCCTGGACGTGGACGAGCTGCGCGCCCGTGACGGCGCCGGGCCGGGTGACGTGCGGGTGGCGTTGTTCGACGACGTGCGGCAGGAGCTGGACTGGGTCGCCGACACCGTCGCCGCGCAGTGGGAGCAGCACCTGGACACCAGCGACGAGCCGCCGACCGCCGCGGTGCTGGTGCGGCGCCGTTCGGACATGGCGAACATCGCGGCGGCGCTGCGGGAACGCGGCCTGCCGGTCGAGGTCGTGGGCCTGGGCGGGCTGCTGGACGAGCCGGAGGTCCGTGACCTGACCAGCGCCCTGCGCGTGCTGGTCGACCCGCTGGCCGGTACCGCCGCCGCCCGCCTGCTCACCGGTTCCCGCTGGCGGGTCGCCGCGTACGACCTGGCGGCGTTGTGGACGCGGGCCCGTGACCTGGCGGGTTCGCCGAGCAGGCAGGCCGTGGCGAACGACCCGCTGGCCGTGATCGCCGACGCGTTGCCCGGTGAGCACGCCGAGCAGGCCGGTCTCGCCGACGCGTTGGACGACCCGGGCGACCCGACCGCGTACTCCGCCGAGGGCTACCGGCGGATCCGGCGGCTGGGCGCGGAGCTGTCGGCGCTGCGGCGACGGCTGGACCAGCCGCTGCCCGAGCTGGTCGCGGACGTCGAGCGGACGTTGCTGCTGGACATCGAGGCGATGGCCCGGCCGGGCGGTGTCGGGCGGGCGCACCTGGACGCCTTCGCCGACGTGGTCAACGACTTCGCCGCCGCCAGCCCTTCGGCCACCCTGCCCGCGCTGCTGGACTACCTCTACACCGCCGAGCAGGCCGAGGACGGGCTGGAACCCGGCGAAGTGGAGGTCGCCGAGAACCGGGTGCAGGTGCTCACCATGCACTCGGCGAAGGGCCTGGAGTGGCACATCGTCGCCGTGCCGCACGTGGTCAAGGACGTGTTCCCGGGTCGGAAGAAGTCGTCCAGCTGGCTGCGCGCGGTGGCCGAGCTGCCCGCCGACCTGCGTGGTGACGCCGAGGACCTGCCGACGCTGCGCATCGCGCCCGACGCCAACCGGAAAGAGGTGGAGGAGGCGCTGGTCCGGCACGAGGAGGACTTCGACGAGCGACGGCTGGTCGAGGAGCGGCGGCTGCTGTACGTCGCGCTGACCAGGTCCGAGCACAGCCTGCTGGTGTCGGGGCACTGGTGGGGCGAGACGGGTGACAAGCCGAAGGGGCCGTCCGCGTTCCTGACCGGGATCCGGGAGGCGGTGCGGGCCGCCGACCACCCGCCCGCCGACATCGCGCACTGGGCGCCCCGTCCGGCCGAGGACGACCCCAACCCGCTCGCGTCGCAGACGAAGACGGCCCAGTGGCCCACCGACCCGCTGGGCAAGCGCCGTGCCGCGGTGGCCGAGGGCGCCGAACTGGTCCTCACCGCCCTGGACGCCCTTCGCGAGTCGAACGCCCAGGCCCCGCGTGTCGAACCTCCAGGACCCCCGAGTTCCACGCTCACGGCCCCCGAGCCGGAGTTCGAGCCGCCGCCGGAGCCGGAGTTCGAGCCGGAGCCCGAGTTCGACGCCGAACCGGTGCCGCCGCCGGAGTTCGAGCCCGAGTTCGACCCGGAACCCGAGTTCGAGCCTGGGATCGGGCCCGAGTCCGAGCTTGATCTCGAGCCTGGGCGTGAGCCGGAGTCGGTCGAGCCGGAGCCGGAGCCGGAGCCGGAGCCGGAGCCTGGGCCGGAGTCCGAGTTCGAGTCCGAGGACGACCCCGAGGGCTGGTCGCGCGACGTCGACGTGCTCCTCGCCGAACGCGCCGCCGCGGCCGACCGCCGGGAACGCGTCGTCCTGCCCGACCACCTCTCGGTCAGCCAGCTGGTCGAGCTCGCGGCCGACCCGGACCTGCTGGCCCGCCGGCTGCGCCGTCCCCTGCCGTTCCCGCCCAACCCGCTGGCCCGCCGCGGCACGGCGTTCCACACCTGGCTGGAGCAGCGGTTCGGCGCGAGCCGCCTGTTCGACCTGGACGAACTGCCCGGCGCCGCCGACGAGGGCGCCGCACCGGACACCGACCTCACCCGTCTCCAAGAGGCGTTCCTGGCCAGTAGCTGGGCCGACCGCGTCCCGCACGACGTCGAGGTGCCGTTCGAGGCGGAGATCGACGGGCTGTCCGTGCGCGGCCGGATGGACGCCGTGTTCGCCGACGACGACGGCGGCTGGACCGTGGTCGACTGGAAGACCGGCGCCGTGCCGGACGAAGACCGCCTACCGGCGCTGTCGGTGCAGCTCGCGGCCTACCGGCTGGCGTGGGCGGCGTTGACCGGCACCGCGGTCGAGAAGGTGCGGGCGGCGTTCCACTACGTCCGCCAGGACCACACGCTGCGCCCCGCCGACCTGCTGGACGCGGACGGCCTGCGCGAGCTGATCCGCTCGATCCCGAACTAGCTGTTCACCCGCGCGTTCGCGGGCACTTCCTTCAACACCCGGTCGTAGAGCACTTCCAGCAGCCACCGCCCGAACAGCGACGGCCCGAACTCGGTCGACCGGTCCTCCGGCGGCACCAGCAGCTCGGCGGCGCCCGCCGAGTCCACCGCGACCACACCGATGCCGTAGTAGTCCAGCTCGATCAACGGCCACGACTGCGTGCCCTGCGGCCCGGCGGGCAACACCACCGAGCACGGCGCGAGCGTCATCAAGGTTCCGCACGACTGCAACGCGCGGTCGACCGTGGACTCGCCCACCAGGACGCCGACCAGCTCCACCGCGGGCACGGGCAACCGGTCGTGCGCGGCCGGCTCGAACCACGAGCGGAACCACGACGGGTCGGCCTGCGGCGGCCAGCCGTTCGCGCTGCGCCACTCGTGCACATCGGCACGAACCCGCACGACGGCCGACACCTGGTGGCCCAGCACGGCGACGTCGGGCACGACGATGCCGCGCCAACCCAGCGCCGACGCGGCATGGTGGAGGAGCGGTTGCACTCGGGCATCCTAGGACTGGTTGCGGTTTCAATGACAGACCCTCGGCCGCGCTGGGTGGCCAACCCACTGCCGAGAGTGATCAGGGAGTTGAGCGCCCCACGCGCAACGCCCACAGGACCAGCGGCACCTGCAACGGCAACCGGCCGTAGGCGATGGCCTTCACCCTGCGTGACTTTGTGCGGTAGTCGTAGGCCATCTTGACGTTGGCCGGGAACACCGCCGCGAAGAACCCGGCCGCCAGCTTCCCTCCCACGCCCCGCGTGCGCGGCACGGCGACCGCCGCCGCCAACGCCAGCTCCGCGGCCCCCGACAGGTAGGTCCAGGTCCTCGGCTTGCCCGGCAGCGCACGCGGCACGATCGCGTCGTACGGCTTCGGCTTGGCGAAGTGCGTGACACCCGCGGCGCCGAGCAGCCCGGCCAGCGCGAGCGCCGACCAGGAACGGGAACGAGTGGGTTCCATGCGACCACCCTGTCACGTCGTCCGCCGCACGGCGCTCCCAGGGTTGTCGCGGGGCTATCCTCCCGCACCGTGAGCGGTGATCCCGAAGAACCCGGACATCCCGAGCGGGCGGCCGTGGCCGCGTTCGCCGACGACTTCCTGATCGGCCTGCGCGAGTGGCTGGCCATCCCGTCGATCGGCGTCGACCCGGCGCACCACGGCGACGTGGCCGCGTCCGCGCACTGGCTGGCCGAGGCGTTGCGCCGGGACGGGTGGCCTGACGTGCGGGTCTGGGACGAGGGCCCGGCGCTGCCCGCCGTGTACGCCTGCTGGCCCGCCGCCGATCCGGACGCGCCGACCGTGCTGGTCTACGGCCACCACGACGTGCAGCCGGTCGACCCGGTCGAGCAGTGGCACCACCCGCCGTTCGAGGCGACGCTGGTCGGCGAGGAGCTGTTCGGGCGGGGTGCCAGCGACGACAAGGGCCAGGTCGCGATGCACCTGCTCGGGCTGCGGGCGCACCTCGCGGCGACCGGCGCGCAGCGGCCCGCAGTGACGGTGAAGCTGTTCGTGGAGGGCGAGGAGGAGTCCGGCTCGCCGCACCTGACCCGGCTGCTCGACGACCACCGCGACGACCTCGCGTGCGACCTGGTGGTGTTCACCGACACGCCGCTGTACGGGCGTGACGCGCCGACCGTGTGCACGGGGCAGCGCGGGGTGTACGGCGCGGAGGTCGTGTTCACCGGCGGCACGTCGGACGTGCACTCCGGGCGTTCGGGTGGCGGCGTGCCGAACCCGGCGACGGCCATCGCGCGGCTCGTCGCGGCCCTGCACGACGAGGACGGGCGCGTTCGGCTGCGTGACTTCTACGCCGATGTGATCGAACCCACCGAGGCCGAACGCGCCGACTACGCGGCGCTGCCGTTCGACGAGGCGGTGTGGCTGGCGAACGCGGGTGGCGCCCAAGGGCTGGCCGGTGAACCCGGTTGGTCGACCCTCGAACGGGTCTGGGTGCGGCCCACGGCCGAGGTGAACGGCATCCACGGCGGCTACACCGGGCCGGGGCTGAAGACGATCGTGCCGGCGCGGGCGTCGGTGAAGCTGTCGTTCCGGCTCGTGCCCGACCAGCGGCCCGAGCTGGTGGCGGAGGCGTTGCGCGAGTTCGTCGCCGACCACACACCGCCCGGGCTGCACGCCGAGGTGATCGCGCGCGGTGACGGTGCCCCGCCCTATGCGGTGGACATCTCCCACCCGGCCGTGGGTGCGGTGCGTGACGCTTTGCAAGCCGCGTTCGACCAGCCGGTCAGGTTCAGCCGGACAGGTGGCTCCGGGCCGGCGGCGTTGTTGCACGGGTGGCTCGGCGTGCCGGTCGTGTACCTCGGCGCGACGTTGCCGGATGATCGGATCCACGCGCCCAACGAGCGCGTCGTCGTGCCGCTGCTGCTCCGCGGCGCCGAGGCCGCCGCCCTGCTGTGGCGACTACTCCCGGAGAGGTTGTCATGATCCGCCGCACCAGTCCGGGCGAACCGCTGGCCACCCGGCCCGGTCACTCGCTCGTGGGCGTGATCCGGATGCCGGACGCGGTGCAGAGCCCGGTCCGCGCGATTCTCAAACGGGTGATCGGCGCGCTCACCGCGCTCATGGCCGCCGTGCTGATCGTCTACCTCGACCGCGACGGCTACCGTGACGTCAACGGGGACGGACTGTCCCTCCTGGACGCCGTGTACTACGCGACGGTGTCGCTGTCGACCACCGGATACGGTGACATCGCCCCCGCCAGTTCCTCGGCGCGGCTGGTCAACGTCCTGGTGATCACACCCCTGCGGGTGCTTTTCCTCATCGTCCTGGTCGGTACGACCCTCGAAGTGCTCACCGAGCGTTCGCGGCAGGCGCTGCGCATCCAGAAGTGGAGGACCAAGGTGCGGGACCACGTGGTCGTCATCGGGTACGGCACGAAGGGCCGGTCCGCGGTCAGCGCCCTCATGGGCGACGGGGCCGAGCCAGGCTCGATCGTCGTGGTCGACACCACGCAGGAGGCCCTCGACGCCGCGTCCGCGATCGGCCTGGTCACCGTGCACGGCTCGGGGACCAGCAACGACGTGCTGCGCGTGGCGGGTGTCCCCCGCGCGCGTGCCGTCGTGGTCGCCGCGAACCGCGACGACACCGCCGTCCTGGTCACCCTCACCGCCCGCGAACTGGCGCCGAAGGCCCAGATCGTCGCGTCGGTGCGTGAACGCGAGAACGAGCACCTGCTCCGCCAGTCCGGCGCGGACTCGGTCGTGGTCTCCAGCGAGACCGCGGGCAGGCTCCTGGGCATGGCCACCGCCACCCCGTCCGTGGTCGACATGGTGGAGGACCTGCTGACCCCGGACGCCGGCCTGGCCATCGCCGAACGCGACGTGGAGCCGTCCGAGATCGGCGGTTCCCCCCGCCACCTGCCGGACATCGTGCTGGGCGTCGTGCGTGACGGCACCTTGTACCGGGTCGACGCCCCGGAAGCCGACGCGGTGGAAGCCGGCGACCGCCTCCTCTACGTCAAGAAAGTCACCCCACCGAAGGAGTGACTAGCGCTCGCACGGCCGCTCACCCAGCACTCACTCGGCCAACGGAATCCGCACCTCGAACACAGCCCCGGACACCTCCGCACCGTCCCGTCCGGCCGCGTCGGACACCACCTCCGGCCGCGAGACGCCCGCGCCCCGCGGTTCCGGGGTGGAGTCGTCGTCCCCGGCCACGTCGGGCGCAGCGCTCCCGCCGACCGGGGCCATGCCTGGCCGGCGGTCGTCAGTCACATCGGCGACGGCGTCGGGTTGTCCCGCACTCGCCACCGGGTACGGGTCGGCGACTGCACGGTGTTGCCCGGGGGCGATGCACGACAGTTCGCCGCCGTGCGCCCGCACCACGCCGCGGGCGATCGGCAGGCCGAGGCCCGATCCGCCGGAACGCTGGTCCCTCGCCTCGTCCAGCCGCACCAGCCGGTCGAAGATGCGTTCCCGGTCCTCCATCGGCACGCCCGGACCGTTGTCGGCCACGACGAACACCGCGAAGCCGCCCTCCCGGGACACGCGCAGCCTGACCCGACCCGACAGGCCGGTGGCCTGGCGGGCGTTGTCGGCCAGGTTCGCCAACACCTGCGCCAACCGCTGCGGGTCGCCCCGGACGAACGCGGGCTCACCCTCGGCCGCGATGTCGAAGTCCGGCGCGAGCAGCTGCGTCCGCCCAACCTCGGCCTCGGCCAACGCGAGCAAGTCGACCCGTTCCCGGTGCAGTTCGAGACCGGCCTCGATGCGCGCCAGCGCCAGCAGGTCGTCCACCAGCCGCCCGGCCCGCCGCGACTCCCGCACCAGCAGCAGGTTCAACCGCTCCCGCTCCTCGGCACCGGCCGTCTGCATCAAGGCCTCCGCGACCGCCTGCACGCCCGCGATGGGTGTCCGCAACTCGTGCGCCGCGTCGGCCACGAACCGCTTCGTCCGCTCCTCCGATCCCTCCAACGAGTCCAGCATGTCGTCGAATGCGGCAGCCGTGCGGCCGAGTTCGTTGTCCGCCCGCGACGGGTTGAGCCGGGAGCCCCGGTTGCCGCGCGCGATCGAACGGGCCAGCGTGGTCATGGCGTCCAGGGGCGCCAGCGCACGCCGGACCGTCAACACCATCGCCCCGGCCGTCACCGCCAGCGCACCGAACCCGACCAGCAGCAACAACCGCCGCAGCCTGGTCTGCGCCGCCGTGATGACCGACGACTCCGCGTACACCGTGATCGTCGATCCGTCGATCAACTGCCTGCTGACTTCGTTCGCCACCTCCTCGTCCGGCGCGTTCCCGAACACCGTCCCGTCCGGCATGACCAGCCGGACCTCCACCCCCCGGCCTTCCAGCCGGTCCACCAGGTCCGCACCGCGCACCCGCTGCTTGACCAACTGCTGCGCCACCCGCGCCTTCTCCAGCAGCGCGGTGTCGACGTCCCGCTTGGACTGCGCCGCGAACAGCGCGTCCACCGACAACACGACCCCGATCAGCACCACGGCGAGCACACCGATCGCGGAGAGCGTGACCCGCCGACGCAGCGAGACGGTCCGCAGGCTCACGTCTCGTCCGCCCGCAGCACGTACCCGAGCCCCCGCACGGTGTGCAGCAACCGCGGGCCGTGCTCCTCCAACTTCCGGCGCAGGGCGCTGACGTGCACCTCGACCAGGTTGGGGTCGTAGTCCTCGTAACCCCAGACCGCGGTGAGGATCTGCGTCTTGCCCACCACCCGGCCCCGCTGCGCGGCCAGGTACCGCAGCAGGCGCAGCTCGGTGGCGGTCAACTCGACCGGCACGTCACCCCGCAGCACCACCGCCGAATCGGCGTCCACCACCAGGTCACCGATCTGGACGGTGGACGGCGTCCGCCCCAGCCGCCGCAGCACCGCGCTCACCCGGGCGACCAACTCGGCCAGCACGAACGGCTTCACCACGTAGTCGTCCGCACCCCGGTCGAGCCCGCGCAGCCGATCGGACACGCCGTCCCGGGCGGTCAGCATCACCACCCCGGCACCGGACGCCCGCCGGATGACGTCCAGGAGCATGAAGCCGTCCCGACCGGGCAGCATCACGTCGAGCACCACCAAGTCCGGCCGGAACCGGACCAGCTCGCCTTCCAAGTCACGACCGTCCGGCCGCACCTGCACCTGGTAACCCGCATCCCGCAAGGCGGAACCCACCGCGGCGGCGATCGCCTCCGCGTCCTCGATCACCAGCACCCTGGCAGCAGTCGACACCTCCATATTCTGCGTCGCGTCGCCTGCCACGGCGGTGAAGCCGCGACAAGCCTGACCAAACCGACTTCCCCACACTGCACGCCCCGCCACCGGTCGACCTGCAACCGGATGCGACCGCCCCATACGGACCACCGACCGACCATGCGGTCAGTCAGGCGGTCAGCGCCTCGCCGACCGCCCCTCGGACCGACCGCGCGATCGGCCAGCCGATCTGCCGACCCGCAGACCGTGGGCCTGCCGACCGACCCGCCGACGACCGACCGACCGTGCGCCTGCCGACCGACCGTGCGGGGTGACCGACCCGCCGGTCGACCCGCACGGTCGTCCGACCGCGTCGTCCGACCGCGTCGTCCGACCGCGTCGTCCGACCCGAGCGACCAACCCCAGCGACCGACCGTGCGTGCCGGCGTTGTGGGCTGGGCGTTGTGGGCCGGTCTCCCCCGACGTGGGCGCGGAAGGGGGAGACCGGCCGTCCGTGGACCCCGCGGGCACCTCGTGTCGACGGGCGGTGGCCGACGACCGGTGTGCCTGTGGGGTCGGAATCCGATGTGGACGGGAACTGGGCGGGTGGGCGTGGTGTGGAGCCGTGAGACCAGTATCGAACAGCAGTTCGAGGGTGGGCAAGATCACGATCGAGTGATGTTTGGGCGGGCGGTAGGTGCCTCCGCCCCCACGACAACCGACCACCCCGTCTGCGACCATCCACGCTGTGGCGGTTCCGCGAAGCCCGGTCAGGTGGGCGCTGGTGCTGCTGGTCGTGGGGCTGACAGCCGTCGCGGCAGCGGTCGCGTTGTGGTGGCCGCGCACGTCCGCCGAAGTCCGCCGGGCCACCGCCACCGTCGTCGCACCCGCCTCCTGCGGTGACGCGGAGGCCTACGACCAGGTCGAACTGACGATCGGTGACCGGAAGCACACCGTGAAGCTCGACGGCTGCGGCCACCAGCAGGACGAGGTGGTGGAAGTCGTCCTCCCCGCCGACACCACCGGCGAGTTCACCGTCCAAGCCGCCGCCAGCACGCCCCAGGGCATGCCGTTCGACGTCCGGCTGACCACGTTGCTGATGTGCCTGAGCGGCCTTGCCGGCGGCCTCTACGCCTACCTGCTGACCAGGCGCTCTCAGCCCACGGCCTCCGCCGAAGCCGCGTAGGTGTTGCACGACGACGTCTCACCGGTGGTGAACCCGAGCGACGCCCACTCGGACTGGTTCTCCGGGCTGCCGTGGGCGTTCTTCTCCGGCGGCTCCTCCACGGCGTACTGGAAGTCGTCCGCCGCCTCCTGCGCCAGCCCCGTCCCGATCGACTCGGACGCCGCCACCAGGAACATCCCGGCGAAGCAGTTGGCCTGCAGCTCGATCCGCCGCGACATCTCCAGCCCCGCCGGCGTCTCCTCACCGGCCGAGACGATCTTGCTGTCCGCCGCGCGCAGCATCCCCGACAACGCCTGCACGTGGTGCCCGTACTCGTGCGCCAACGTCGCCAGGTGCGACCCGGCGCGCTCACCGCCACCGTTGTCGCGCAGCCGCCGCGTGGGCATGTAGATGGTCCTGTTGCGACCGCAGTAGTACGCGACCGCCTCGCTCTCCGCGGGCGCCGAGCCGCACGGTCCCTCCACCAGGTCCGGCGACGTGTCCAGCGCGGGCGGGTCGAACGGCAGGTTCACCTGCTCCAGCGCCGGCCGCCACGCCTGGTCCAGGCACGCCACCCCGGCCTTGTAGTACGCCGACAGCTCCGCGTCCGACACCCCGAACCCCGGCAACGCGCACGTCACGGCGGGCAGTCGAACAGGCGCGGTGAGCAGCGGGTGGTCGGCCAGCCGGTGCACGGCACGAGGTCGAGGGGCCTCGGTCTCCGTGGTCTGCGGAACCTGCACACCGGGCGCGGCCACCGCGCGACCGTTGATCCGCCGGGACGTTTCCAGCTGCGTGATGCCGCCCAGGCCCAGCACGCACAACACGATCAACGAGAACACGCCGATGAGGACGATCGGGTTGTTCTTGGGCTCCTCGGGCGTGTGCACGGTCCTCCAGTCGGGTCAGCTGACGTCCGCCGCGCTCGCCACCCAAGTGTTGCACGCGCTCGTCTCGTTGTTTTTGAACCCGTGGTTGACCCACGCCGCGTTCTTCTCCGGCGCACCGTGGTCCCGGTTGGGGTAGATCGGGTAGTCGCCCCGGTTGCCCGCGTCGGTCAGGGCCACCGAGATGACGTCACCGGGCACGGCGCCGTGCGACAGCGGCGCCAGCGTCATCCCGCCGAAGCACGTGGCCTGCAGCTCCTTGCGCCGGTTCAGGTCGAGGCCCTCGGGGGTGTCCCAGCCGCCCTTCTCGTACTGGGCCTGGCTGGACGCGCGCAGGATGCCGGACAGCCACTGGATGTGGTGGCCGTACTCGTGCGCGAGCTGCCCCAGATACTTGCCCGGGTGGTTGGGGTTCGCCGAGCCCTGCTCGTTGGCGTAGTGGTTCGGCGTCCAGTAGATCGTGCCGTCGCAGTACATGGCGGTGCGGTCCGGGCCCATGTTGCCGCACGTGTTGGTGATCTGGGACGTCACCATGACCAGCTCGACCGGCTGGTAGGGCAGGTTCGCGCGTTCGAACGACGGCTTCCACATCGCCTCGATGCACGGCAGCGAGGCGCGCAGGAACCGGTCCTGGCCGGCGGGCGAGTAGTCCATCGCCGGCAGGGCGCAGCCGTCGATGTTGAACGCGCCGAGGCCCGCGGCGTGGATCGGGTTGTCGCCCAGCGTGATGGAGGCCTTGGGGCCCGCCTTCGGCGTGCTGGTCGAGGGGGACCGCCTGCTGGTGGTCTCCGCGGACGTGGTCGTCGTCGTGGTGGTCGTGGTGGTGGGTTCGGGCGTGTACGTGTAGCTCGCGTACCCGGCGTTGCCCGAATCGCTCGCCTCTTTGCTGCCGCTGGTCGCGGCCACGATGCCGATCGTCGCGACGCCGAGCACGAGGAAGCCGACGATCAGCACCGCCACCAGCGGGCCCTTGCTCTTCTGCCGGGGCAGCGGCGGGTAGGGCATCGGCGCCGGGCCCCAGTTCGGCGGCGGTCCGGCCGGCGGCCCCCAGTTCGCCGGTGGCGGTTGCGGCATCGCGGGCGCCTGCCCGGGCCACTGGGGAGGCTGCTGGAACTGCTGGGGCTGCTGGAACTGCTGGGGCTGGGGTTGTTGCGGCTGCGGCCCGGTCAGGGGCGGCGGCTGCTGTGCCGGCCACTGACGGGTCGGCTGGGGCTGTTGCGGGTGCAGCGGGGCGGGCATCGGCGGTGGCCCAACCGGTCGTGGCGGTGGCCAGCCACCCGGCGGCGGTGGTTGCGTCATCGCTGGTGGTCCCCCATATCGCGGATGCCCGAATCAGCACAAGAGCTTAGGGGAACTCCGCTATTCTCCGCGGCCGTGTTGAAAAACTGGGGAGCGGCGGCCCTCTGCGCGGTCGCGCTGTGCACGGGCGTCGGCACGGCGTCGGCGCAGCCGAGCGGCACGGCCGGACTGCCCGGGACGGTCGGCGCGGACGTGCGGCTCAAGCTGGAGCGCGACGGCAGGCTGACCGTGACCGAGGTGGTCACCGTTCCCGACGGCGGGACGGCCACCCGGGTCGTTCCGCTGCGCGTGCCCGTCTCCGCCGAGCGCGACCGGGTGTTCCAGGTCGCCGACGTGACCGTGGAAGGCGAGGGCACCGCTACCGCATCGGACGACGAGCTGACGATCGCACTCCGGCCGGGCACGTCCACCGTCCGGTACTCCGTGATCGGCACGGTCGCGAAGATCGGCGACACGCTGGAGCTGCGCTGGCAGCCCGCGAGCGGCTGGGACACCGCGCTCGACTCGGTGAAGGTCTCCGTGATCACGCCGGACGCGCCCAGGTCGGTGAACTGCCTGGCCGGCGAGCCGGGCACGTCCAAGCCGTGCACCAGCGCGGACCTCGGCGACGGGCGCGGCGTGCGGGCCACCGAGATCGGCCTGGCCGCCGGTGAGCGGGTCGACGTGGCGGTCGGGCTGCAGGAGGGCGCGGCGCCGGCCAACGCGCGGGTGGAGGAGACGTCCGGGCTGGCGGCGGCGTTCGCGTTGACGCCGTTGACCGGCGCGGGGCTCGGTGGGCTGGTCGTGCTGCTGCTGGGCGGCGGGTTGTTGTTGTGGTACCTGCGGGGGCGGGACGCGCGGGCGTTGGCCAGTGAGGTCGGACCGGTGAACGTGCTGGTCACGGACGGCTCCGGGCGGATGGTGTTCGCGTCGCCGGACGGCGTGCTGCCCGGCCAGGTCGGCACCGTGGTGGACGAGCACGTGGACGTGGTGGACGTGACCGCGACGATCGTGGACCTCGCGGTGCGCAACTACGTGTGGATCGAAGAGGTGGACGGGCACGACTGGAGGTTCGTGCGGCGCAACCCGGCCGATTCGTCGCTGTCGGGGTACGAGCGGGCGGTGTACGAGGCCTTGTTGCCCGATGGTGTCAACGCGGTGTCGTTGTCCGAGCTGAGGGGCAGGCGGATCGACCTCTCTCGCGTGCGGGACGCGTTGTACGCCGACGTGGTGGCGAAGAACTGGTTCGCCCGCCGGCCGGACGCGGAGCGCAGCCTCTGGTGGTGGGCCGGGGTCGGGGTCGGCGTACTGGGCGCGGCGCTGACGGTGGTGTTGGCGCTGGTCGGTGGTGCGGCGTTGTTCGGGCTGGTGGTCGTGGTGGCCGGGGTGGCGCTGGCGGTGGGCGCGCGGTCGATGCCCGCCCGGACCAAGCGCGGCAGCGCCTTGTTGGAGCACGTGCGCGGGTTGCGCGGGTACCTGCACACGGCCACGCCGCAGGACATCCCGGAGTCCGATCGGGAGATGGTGTTCTCGCGGTCGCTGCCGTACGCGGTGGTGTTGGGGGAGACGGAGCGGTGGCTGGCCACGTTCGCCGGCACGCGGCCGGGGCTGTACTGGTTCGGAGAGGCCGAGCAGGGCGGTGACCTGCGGCGATTCGCGCAGCGGTTCCCGGCGTTCCTCGGTGCGGTCGACGGTGTGCTGGCGCAGGCGGGGCACTTGCGGTCGCTGCGCGGCTGACCCGCGTTTCACTCGGAAGTGATCTTGCGCTACCTCGAACAGCAGTTCGACAATGGACCTATCCCCGAACACGGACCCGAGGGCGGCGGGCGAAGGTTCGGGGGGCGAGGCCGAAGTCGTCCCGGTGTCCACACGCGCCGGCTCCACCGGGTGGTCGGCCTGCTGAGACAGGCGGTGGTCCGGACCGGTGCGGGCGTGTGCCCGGTCCCGGATGGCCGTCGAGCCGCTGGTCGGCCGGTCCGAGCCCGGTCGTTCGCGCTGGGCGTAGCGGCACGCTCCGGTGGGTGGGCGACCATCGGGCTGGGCGGTGGTGTGAACCCGTAGGCTGCGTTCATGGCGCTACCCGAACTGCACAGGTTCACGCTTCCCAACGGTCTGCGGGTGGTGCTCGCACCCGACCGCAGCGCCCCGGTCGTCGGGGTGAGCGTGCACTACGACGTCGGCTTCCGCTCCGAGCCCGAGGGGCGGACCGGGTTCGCGCACCTCTTCGAGCACCTCATGTTCCAGGGCAGTGAGAGCTTGGAGAAGTTGGCGCACTTCCGGCACGTGCAGTCCTCGGGCGGCACGTTCAACGGGTCGACGCACCCCGACTACACCGACTACTACGAGGTGCTGCCGTCGGCGGCACTGGAGCGGGCTCTGTTCCTCGAGGCGGACCGCATGCGGGCGCCGAAGCTCACCGAGGAGAACCTGCGCAACCAGATCGACGTGGTGAAGGAGGAGATCAGGCTCAACGTGCTCAACCGACCGTACGGGGGGTTCCCGTGGATCCTCCTGCCGCCGGTCCTGTTCCAGACGTTCCCCAACGCGCACAACGGCTACGGCGACTTCACCGACCTGGAGAACGCCACCGTGGACGATTGCGCCGCGTTCTTCGACACCTACTACGCGCCGGGCAACGCCGTGCTGACGGTGGCGGGCGACTTCGACCCCGAGGGGGCGAAGGCACTCGTCGAGAAGCACTTCGGTGACGTGCCCGCCCGTCCGGTGCCGGTCCGGCCGTCGTTCGCCGAGGCCGCGCCGAAGGGCGAGCTGCGCGCCGAGCACACCGACAAGCACGCGCCGATGCCCGCCATCGCCGTGGGCTACCGGATTCCGGACCCGGTGAACGAGGTCGAGGCCTACCTCGCGTACCTGGTCCTGGCCGGTGTGCTCACCGATGGCGACGGGTCGCGGCTGCAGCAGCGGCTCGTGCACCGTGACGCGATCGTGGTCGACGTGGGTGCGGGGTGCGGTCTGTTCGGGCCGCTGGAGGCACGCGACCCGGACACGTTCAGCATCACCGCGATCCACCCGCCGGAGGTCACCTCCGAGCAGGTGCTCGCGGCGGTGGACGAGGAGCTGCTGCGGTTGGCCGAGGAAGGGCCGACTGAGCAGGAGCTGGCGAAGGTCACCGCGCGCTGGGTGTCGACCATGCACCGCGAGCACGACCGGCTCACCAGCCGGACGCTGGGCCTCGGGTCGGCCGAGCTGCTGTTCGGGCGGGCCGAGCTGCTGTACGAGCTGCCGGACAAGCTGGCCGGCATCACCACCGACGAGGTCGCCGCGGCGGCCAAGGCGCTGCGGCCGGACTCGCGCGCCGTCCTGACCCTCAAGCCCGTCGACGGAGGTACCGAGTGAGCGCCCCGACCAAGCACCGCAGCGCCGAGGAGATCGGCCGTACGGAGCTAGGGCCTCGCCCGTTCCCGGAGCTGGGCGAGCAGCGGGCGGCGGCGGACCTCGACACGATCGACACGACGCTGGCCAACGGCCTGCGCGTGCTGGCCGTGCGCCGGTCGTCGGTGCCGCTGGTGGAGGTGCGGCTGCGGATCCCGTTCGGCGACCCGGCGTCGACCAGCGTCGGCTCGACGCACGCGGCCCGCGCCGAGGTGCTGGCGAACACGATCCTCACCGGCACCGCCACCCGCAACCGGGTGGACGTGGACACCGAGCTGGCGCTGGTCGGCGGTGAGCTGGACGCGGTGGTCGACCCGGAGCGGCTGGCGCTGTCCGGCAACGCCCTGGTGTCCGGTTTCGGCACGGTGCTGGACGTGCTGCGGGACGTGCTGACCGGCGCGACCTACCCGGCCGACGAGGTCGAGCGGGAACGCGCGCGGCTGGTGGAGCGGATCCGGTTGGCGCGGTCGCAGCCGAACGTGATCGCGCGGGAGGCGTTGCAGCGCCACCTGTACGGCGACCACCCGTTCGCCAAGGAGATGCCCGAGGCGGACGAGGTCGCGGCGGTCACGCGGGACGACGTGCTGGCGCTGCACTCGACGGCCGTGCTGCCGCGCGGGTCGGTGATCGTCGTGGTCGGCGACGTGGCGCCGGACGCGGCGGTGCGCGCGGTCGAGGAGGCGCTGGGCGGCTGGACCGGCGAGGGCACCGCGGTGGCGTTGTCGCCGCTGCAGCCGGTGCGGGGTGGTGACGTGCTGTTCGTGCACCGTCCCGGTGCCGTGCAGTCGCAGATCCGGCTCGCCGGGCGCGGCCTGGAGCGCACCGACCCCCGCTACCCGGCGTTGCAGCTGGCGAACCTGGTGTTCGGCGGGTTCTTCTCGTCCCGGCTGGTCGAGAACATCCGCGAGGACAAGGGCTACACCTACAGCGCGCGGTCGCACCCGGAGTTCACGCCGGGCGGCGCGACGCTGCTGGTGGACGCCGACACGGCGAGCGAGGTGACCGCGGCGGCGCTGCTGGAGACCCGCTACGAGCTGGGCAAGCTGGGCCTGGTGCCGCCGACCGAGTCCGAGGTGGACACCGCGCGCCGGTACGCGATCGGGTCGCTGCTGACCGCGACGTCGTCGCAGGGCGGGCTGGCGTCGTTCCTGATGAACCTCGCCGGGCTCGGCCTGGACGTGGAGTGGTTCACCGGGCACCCCGGCCGGCTGGCGGAGGTCACCGTCGAGCAGGTCACCGAGGTGGCGTTGGAGTTCTTCGCGCCGACCGCGTTCACCGGTGTGCTGGTGGGCGACGCGGAACTGCTGACCCCGCAGCTCCGGGCGCTGGGCGGTGTCACCCTGCCGTGAGCTTCGAGTTGGTGGAACTGCCCGCGCTGTCGCGGTTCACGGTGGACCGGCAGGAGCCGTTGCGGGGCGACGCGGAGCGCGTCGCGCAGTTGTGGCCGAAGGCGCGCGTGATCACCGTGGACGCGCACGGCCGCACGTTGGTGGCCGACCGGGCTTCGCGCCTGGTCGACCGCCCCGCCACCGAGTTCGGCGACGGCCCGCCGGACACGGCGGTGCTGCTCGGCGAGCAGGACGGCGTGGCGTACTGGGCGGTTCCGCTGACCGAGGACGAGACGGACGTCAGCGCGTCGTCCGGCCGGGCGTGGATGCGGCCGGAGCTGACCGACGAACCGCAGTGGCTCGACCTGCGGGCGTGCGGCGCGCTGCTGGACGACACCGGCGCCGGTCTGTTCACGTCGGCGGTGGCGTTGTTCCACTGGCACCGGTCGGCGAAGTTCTGCGCGGTGTGCGGCGGTCGGACGGAGTCGATCAAGTCCGGCTGGGCGCGCGTGTGCGAGCAGTGCGCGAACGAGGAGTACCCGCGCACGGACGCCGCCGTGATCTGCCTGGTGCACGACGGCGGCGACCAGGTGCTGCTCGCCCGTGGCGCGGGGTGGCCCGAGGGGCGGTACTCGGTGCTGGCCGGGTTCGTCGAGGCGGGCGAGTCACTGGAGGCGTGCGTGGCGCGGGAGATCGTGGAGGAGGTCGGCGTCGAGGTCGGCCGCATCCGCTACCTCGGCAGCCAGCCGTGGCCGTTCCCGCGGTCGTTGATGGTGGGGTTCGAGGCGGTGGCCGACCCGACCGAGCCGTTGCGGCTCGCGGACGGCGAGATCGCGCAGGCCAGGTGGGTGAGCCGGGCCGACGTGCGGCAGGCGCTCGCCGAGCCGGGCAGCGTGCCGGACCTGCTGCTCGCCCCGGGCGCCTCCATCGCCTACCGGATGATCCAGTCCTGGGCGGCGGCCGGTCGAGCCGAGGCGTAGGGGCTGGAGCACGTCGAGCCGCCGAGTGACCGCGATGCCGATCCGCATCGGCGAAAACTGCTGGAAGCACACGGCAAATAGGACGCCAAGCGGTCCGCCACCGACTAACGTCGGGGCTTCGACGCGCCCGTGTGGCGGCCGTGGTCCTACTCGCCCGACGGGGGTCGCCGTGCACCGCAGACTGACCGTGCGCGACCTGCGTGCCGGCAACCGGGCACGGGTGCTGCGCGCGCTGTACTTCGACCAACCACGCAGCCGGCAGGAGCTCGCGGGCGCCACCGGGCTCAGCCAGGCGTCGGTCAGCAACGTGGTCGCCGAGCTCATCGCCGATGGCGTGGTCGTCGAAGCCGGGCAGGTCGACTCGGACGGCGGGCGGCCCCGCGTGCTGCTGCGGGTCGACCCGGCGCACGCGGCGGTGGTGGGTGTCGACGTCGGCGAGACGCACGTGCTGGTCGAGGTGTTCGACCTGACGTTGCAGCGGTTGGCGGAGGCGACGTTCCCGATGGAGCCGGACGTCCACTCGGTCGACGACGTGGCGCGGCGGGTCCTCGAAGGACTCGACCGGTGCCTCGCCGCGAGCGGGGTGGGTGACGTGCTCGGCGTCGGCATCGGCGTGCCCGGGCAGGTCGAGCGCGGCCGGGTGTACGCGCAGACCGTCGGCTGGCACGGCGTCGCGCTGGAACAGCTGCTGCGGACCGGCACCGACCTGCCGTTGTTCCTGGACAACGGCGCGAACACGTTGGGGCAGGCCGAGGTGTGGTTCGGCGCGGGCCGCGGCACGGGTGACGCGGTGGTCGCGTTGATCGGGTCGGGTGTCGGCGCGAGCGTCATCACCGGCGGCGTGCTCTACCGCGGTTCGTCGGGCGGCGCGGGGGAGTGGGGTCACACGACGGTCGCGCTGGACGGCCGCCCGTGCCGGTGCGGTGCGCATGGTTGCCTCGAGGCGTACATCGGCGCGTCGGCGGTGGTCGACCGCTACCGCGCGGTGAAGTCCGACGTGCCTGCCGAGCAGGAGGCGGCGTTGGCGGCGCTCGTGGCGGACGGTTCACGTGCCGCGCGGGACGTCCTCGCCGAGACCGCCCGCTACGCCGGGCTCGGCATCGCGAACCTGATCAACCTGTTCAACCCGTCGCAGGTGATCCTCGGCGGCTGGGCCGGGCTGCTGCTGGGCGCGCGGATCCTGGACGACGTGCGCGCCCAGGCCTCCCGCCACGCCCTGCACCGACCGTTCGAGCAGGCGTCGATCACCCTGTGCGAGCTGGGGCCCGAGTCGGTCGCGCTGGGTGCGGCGACGCTGCCGGTGGCCGAGTTCCTGGCCGCGGGCGGTGTGCGCCACCGCACGCCCAGCCCCGTGGTCTAGGGCGGGACCCGGCCGGCGTGGAGTTCCGGCCGGGGCACTGCCCGGGTCAGGCGGCGTACTGGTAGGCCGGGTAGGTGAGGTAGCCCGCGTCACCGCCCTGGTAGTAGGTGTCCGGGTCGACGGGCGCGATCGGCAGGCCCGTGCGGAGCCGTTCCACCAGGTCGGGGTTGGCGATGAAGGCACGACCGAAGCTGATCAGCTCCGCGCCCAGGCCGAGCCAGTGGTCGGCGGCGGTCCGGTCGGTCTGCTTCGGGCCCATCGGCATCACCGGGTTCATCACCAGGGTGCCCGGCCACGCGCGGCGCAGCCCGATCAGCACCTCCTCGTCGGCCGTCGCCTCCAGGTGCACGTAGGCGAGGTCGAAGCGGGCGAGCTCGGCGAGCAGGGCCGCGTACAGCCGCGGCACCTCGGTCTCCTCGACGCCCCAGAACGTGCCGCCGGGCGACAGCCTGATCGCGGTGCGGGCCGCGCCGATGGCGTCCACCGTGGCGGCGACCGCCTCGACGGCGAACCGGATGCGGTGGGCGATCGGGCCGCCGTAGGAGTCGGTGCGCAGGTTCGCGTTGGACGACAGGAACTGCGAGATCAGGTAGCCGTTCGCGCCGTGCAGTTCGACACCGTCGAACCCGGCTTCGACGGCACGCCGGGCGGCGTCGGCGTACGAGCGGGCGTGCTCGGGCACCTCGGAGGTGGCCAGGGCGCGGGGGATCGGCGCCGGCCGCGGTCCGTTCGGGGTGAACACGTCGCCCACGGCGGCGACGGCGGACGGTCCGACCGGCTGGAAACCGGTGGTGTCGGGGTGCGAGACCCGGCCGCCGTGCATGATCTGGGCGAAGATGCGCCCGCCGTTGGCGTGCACGGCATCGGTGACGGGACGCCAGGAGGCCACCTGCTCGTCGGTGTGCAGCCCCGGCGTGCCCGGGTTGGACTGCCCGACCAGGCTGGGCTGCACCCCCTCGGAGACGATCAACCCGGCGGTGGCGCGCTGGGCGTAGTAGGCCGCCATCGACGGGGTCGCGAGGCCACCGGCCGCGGCCCGGACCCGCGTCATCGGGGCCATCACGACCCGGTTGGGCAGGTCCAGGTGCCCGAGGCGGTAGCGGTCGAACAGCGTGGTCATGCCGGAACTCCTTCGTACTGGTCGAGGCCCTTCAGGGACCCGACGAGTACGCTAAAACCTGACGTCAATGTGAGAGGCAAGTCGTGCGGCCAGGGTCACAGCCGGGAGGGTGAGATGCGGATCGGCGAACTCGCGGCGCAGGCCGGGGTCAGCGTCCGTTCGCTGCGGTACTACGAGGAGCAGGGTCTGCTCCGCAGCACTCGCAGCGCCGGCGGGCAGCGGCAGTACACGGAGGGCGATGTCGAGCGGGTCGCGTTCGTCCAGCGCCTGTACGCGGCCGGGCTGTCCAGCCGCACCATCATCGAACTGCTGCCGTGCGTCGACTCGCCCAGCGACGAGAACTCCGACGCCGCGATGGAGCGCATGGCCAAGGAACGCGAACGGCTCTCCGCCCACATCGAAGAGCTGCTGCGCACCCGTGACGCGCTCGACGCCCTGATGGCCGTGGCCCAGGCATACCGCGACGCCCGCCGGGTCGCCGTTCGCGCCGGTTAGGGGTCGACCCGGTCCAGCGCCGCGCCGTCCCACGTGGTCTGCGTGCACGCCACACCACGCCCGTTCTTGGGACGCAGCACGTCGTAGATGTGCATGCGCGGGATCTTGTCGGACACGCCCCAGCCGCTCGGCCAGGTGATCACCCAGTCCATGTCGAGGTCCACCAGCAGGCCGAGCATGCGGGCGATCGTCGGGTCGTCCAGCCGCTCGAACGCCTCGTCCAGCAGCACCAGCCGCAGCGGTTCGAACTCGCCGCTGACCGCGTCGTAGAACGACGCCGCCGCCGCGAACAGCGTCACGTACGAGATGAGCCGCGTCTCGCCGGACGACAGCTGGCGCAACCGGCGTTCCCGCGGGTTGCCGTCCGGGCCGGTGTCGGCGACCGTGACGGTGAACTGGTGCCACGTGCGGTAGTCGAGGGCACGGGACAGGATCTCGGCGTAGTTGCCGGTGTGCGCGTCACGTTCGGCTTCGATGCGTTCGGTGAACACGCGGCGCAGCGTGGCGTCCTGCCCGGGATCCCGTTCCGC
Source organism: Saccharothrix carnea (assembly GCF_003014735.1). Lineage (GTDB taxonomy): Bacteria > Actinomycetota > Actinomycetes > Mycobacteriales > Pseudonocardiaceae > Actinosynnema > Actinosynnema carneum. The sequence goes on from NZ_PYAX01000007.1 coordinate 502,228, forward strand.
GTAGGGCAGGCGGACCAGCGCCAACGCGTCGCGGGTCTCCTCCTCCAACGCCGCCGACGGCTTCCACGCCAGCTTCACGTGCACACCCTGGCTGGAGCGTGCCTTGCCGAGCACCTCGTTCATCCGCTTGCACAGGTCCTCGGCGACCGCGATCTGCCCGCGCAGCCACTCGGCGAGATCGCGGATCAGGTAGTCGGCGAAGATGTTCTGGTACTGCTCGTCGAGGAAACCGCGCTGTTCGGCCAGTTTCGCGGTGACCTGGCGTGCGGCGACGGCGACCGGGCGGGCGCCTTCCTCGCCGGTGACCGTGACGGTGAGCAGGCCGACGTGCTGCTCGGCGGCGATGTCGTGACTGCCCGCGAGTGACGTCTGGAGCGCCTGGAGCTTGGTGATCACCGTCGCCTCGCCCGCGCCGCGCCGGTCGGAGGTCAGGAGCGCGGCGCGGACCGACGTGACGTCGTCGGGGACGTCCGGCAGTGCGGCGACGAGGATGCCCGGTGCCTGCACGGTGGCCTTGAAGTGCTCGGTCGCGCGGGTGAGGGCGTCTTTCGCGGAGGTGAGCTGTTCGGTTGAGGTTTCGAGTTGGGCGCTCAGCTTCGCGGCTTGCTCGCGCGCCGACGCGACCTGCTCCCGCACACCCTTGAGCTCATCGCGCATTTCCCGCCGTGAACGCTCCAAAGTGGACAGTTGCTCCGCGATTTCCCTCGCCTCACCGCCGATCGCGTCGGTCAGCTCGGCCAACGTCGACGCCTGCGACGCGTAATCGACGCACCGCGCCTCCGCATCGGCCTCCGCCGCCACCCGATCCTCCACCGCCGCGTGGTACCGGTGTGACGCGTCGGTCAGGTCGGCCACCGTGCCGCGGCACTGGCGGCGCAGCACATCCCCCAGCCGGTCCGCCGTCCGCTGCGCCTCGGCTGCCGCCTGCTGGGCCTGCTGCAGGCCGTCCGTGGTGGCGGGCAGGCCCGCGTCGCCGGCCTGTCGCACGACCTCGGCAGCCGCGGCCTCACCGCGCGCTTGGGCGGTCGCGAGCTCGTCGCGCAACTCCTCCGCGCGGCGGGCGGCGCGATCGGCGGATTCCTGCGCGGCCTGCAGGCGCCCGTGCCGGGCGACCAGTTCCCGGTCGGCGGGGAAGCGCTCAAGGTGCCCCTCCCACCGCTCGACCAGACCGTGCGCCGCCGCGAGGTCGGCCTCCGCCACGCCCAGTTCGGCGCGCAGGGCGGCCAGTTCGTCCTCCAGCTCCGCGATCCGGCGCCGGCGCGCCGCTTCCCGGGCACCCGCCCCGATGAACTCCGCCGCGTCCTTGTGCCAGGCACCGGTCAGCACGCCGGCCTGCCAACGCCCGTCCTCCGACACCGCGAACGCGGCAGGCGCCGATGCCAGGGCGCGCAGGGACACCGAGGCGAGCAACTCCGCCACCACCGCGGCCGGCACCGGCGAGTTCGGCTCGACGGCTGGGACGAGCACCGTCGCCAGGGACGGGCCGTCCACCGGGGTGCCGGGTACGGCCAGCACGTCGTGAGGCGCAGGCGCGAGTGCGGGTGCGGGTGCGGGCACGGAGGTGGCTGGCGCGTCGTCGGGCACGGCTGGCGCGGTGCCGGCGGGCGGGTCGTGGGGCGCGGGGTGCGCTGTCGGGTGGGTCGGGTCGGCGGCGGCTGGGGTGGTCGGGTCCGGATGGGTGGGGGTCGGGTGGGTTGGGGCAGGGGTGGTGGTTTCGGCGGGTCCGCTGGTTTTCAACCGAGGTACGAGAACAGTGTTTCCGTACATATTCGGGCCAGGTTCACCCGATTGTGTTCCGGTGACCCAGGCGTCCAGGAGGCCGGAAGCTTCCAGTGCCGCCTCCAAGCCCGCACGAGCGGAGTCGGCGACGGTCGGGTGGAAGTCGACCAGGCGGTAGAACGGGGCGCCGGTCGTGACGTCCCTGTCCGGTGCGGTGAAGCGGCCTCGGTCGGGGGTTTGGGCCGTTCCGGAGCGCAGGCCGGACAGTTCGGCGTCCAGGGTGTTGATCGACGTGATCAGGTCGGCCCGCCGCCGCACGACCGCGTGCGCCCCGTCACGAGCGGCCGTGACGAGAGGTGCCACCCACTCGCGGGCGGTGGTGGTGAGGGTTCGGGCGGCGGTCGGGTCGACCGACGCGGGTAGGGCGAGGCGGGAGTCGGGCTGGGTTTCGGCCAACGGGCCCGAGTCGCGCCACGACTCGACCTCGGCCAGCCAGCCCTGCGCCACCTCCGCCAGTTCCTGGGCCTCCTGGTTGCGCAGCGCCGCCGCCTCGGTCGCCGCGTGCTGCGCGTCCCGCGCCGTCTGCCGCAGGGCGTCCACCTGCCGCTGCGCCGCGTCCAACTCCGCCGCCTGCGCGGCCAGAGCCAGCGCCAACGCCCCGCGCTGCCGGGCCGACGAAGCGATCTCCGAAGCCCGAGCCGCCACGGCCTCCAGCGCGTCCGCGTCGACGTCGAACGCCGGCGGCACCCGCCGCTCGATCGGCAACGGCTCGGCTTCCGGGTCCGGCTTCGCCCGAACGGACTCCGTGCGCACCACAGCATCCAAAGTGGACACAGCAGGCACATCCGGCACCACGGCGGCGGGAAGACCGGCCACGCGCAAGTGGTGGCGCAACGGCTCGGCCAGCTCCCGCGCCGAACCCAAATCCTCGGCCAACCGCCGCAGCAGCCGCAGCACGCCGTCGACCGCGCCGTCCTCCTGCAACCGCTGCTTGTTCGCCATGTCCAACGCCGCCACCGCCGACGAACGCTTCTCCGCCACCAGCTTCTCGCGCGTCTGCAAGTCCTGCAGGTCGCGGAACGCCGGCAGTTCCTTCAACGCACCGATGGTCTCCTCGGCCCGCTGCTCACCGGCCTCCAACGACGCCAGAGACGCCTCCGCCGCCGCACGCGCGGCCAGCGTCTCCTCCAACGACGCCGACAGCCGGGCCGCCGCGCGCTCCAGCTTCCGCACCCCGTCCTCGGCACCGCCCAACCGCTCCGCCGCCGCCCGCAAGCCGCCGAACGCGTAGTCCGAGTACGTCTTCAGGAACGTCCCCAGCGCCGCGTCGGCCGCCGACAGCCGGGTGATGTTCTCCCGGATCGACTCCAGGTCGTCGAACGACGTCGCCAGCTGCTCGACCATCGCCGCGTCCAACGGCGGCAGCGCGTCGGACAGGATCTGCTCCAGCTGCCCTTCCAGCACCTTCAGCCCGACGTCCGGGTTGCGCAGCGTCCGCTGCAGGTGCAGCAGGTCGCCGTACCGGGCCGCGGGCACGCCGTAGACGGTCTCGGCGACGCGCGCCCGGAACGCCGCCTCCTCCAGCACGCAGTCCGCGCCGATCAGGTCGCGCAGCTGCGCCGGACCGAGCGGTGTGCGGTCCGGGCCGACCAACGTCAAGCCGTGCCCGACGCGGGAAGACGTGATGAACCGCCAGGAGTCGGTGATCGCCTGCGACGTCTTGGACGCCTTCACCCCCAACCCGCAGGTCAGGTACTCGCCGTCACCGCGGGTCAGCTCCACCCACGCGTACCCGATCCGATTGGGCCCGCCGTCGTAGTCGTCCAGCATGAGCCGCCGCAGCGACACCGTGTCGAAGCCCTTGGAACCGACCTGCCTCAGGTCGCCGTCCAGGCACAGCGGCAGCAGCAGCTCCAGCGTGCGCGACTTGCCGGACCCGTTGGTGCCCTGGAAGATCGCGCGCCCACCGGAGAAGTCGAACGCCTGCTCGGTGTACTGCCAGATGTTGACGATGCCGCCCCTGTGCAGCCGCCACCTGTTCACGCGGTCTCCTCATCGAACAACGACCAGCTGGGCACGTCCGGCACGACCACCGGCTCCACTTCGCGTTCCGGGTCGCCGTCCGGCGACGGCAGCCACCGGTGCGCCGCGGCGCCGAGCAGCCACTCCCCCTCGGAGTGCACCGCCAACCCCATGCGGCGCAGCAGTTCCAGCACCTCGGCGACCAGCCGGTCCAGGTCGTCGGTGAACTGCTTGGACCACGCGGTCGGGTAGTCCTCGACCAACCGCGAGCACACCTCGCGCAACTGAGCCGGCATCACGACGTGCCGCCCATCGGAGGGACGCGGGTCGGACTCCAGCAACTCGGGCAGCGCCAGCAGCGCGATCCGCGCCACCGTGGACGTGCCGGGGAAGTACAGGTCGGTCAGGTAGTCCTCGGGGTCGGCCGCGAGCACGCCCTCGACCCGGCACTCGGTGTGCAGGCCGAAGCACGTCTCCAGCAGCGCGGACTCCTTGCGCTGGTTGCGCCGCAACCACTCGGCCTGCTCGGCCGGCAGGTCCGCGTACAGCACGACGGGGTTCTCCACCAGCTTGCGCCGCACCGCGTGCTCGACACCGCGCGGACCGGGCCGGGCGGCCAGCTCGACCAGCCGTTCGGGCGACGACGCCTCCGCCACCGGCCCGGTGAACAACTGGCCGAGCAGGTCGGTGTCGATGGTGATCAACGCCTCGGTGTGCACGTCCACCGTGCCCTCGGTCTCGTGCAACACGCCCAACGACACCAGGTGCCGCAACGCCGCCGTCAACGCCCGCCGGTCGGCCACGTCGTCCACGACGGTCAACCCGGCCTCCACCGCCGCCGCACGGATGTCCGCGACCAGCCGCGACAGCAACGTCTGCCGCCCGATCCCGGTCAGCACCGCCGCCGTCAGCGCCACGTACGCGTACCCGCGCGGCGACATGCCGAGCACGCCGCGCGAGTCGTCGGGGCCCGGCCCGGCCTTGTAGAGCCGCGCGAACCGCCGTTCCACCACGAGCCGGTAGCCCAGCAGCCGGGCGAACAGGTCCTGCAACGCCGCGCGGTGCCGGTGGACCAGCGCGACCAGCTCGCCGTCCGGTCCGTCCGCGCGCAGCAACGGCCGCCGCAGCAGCGTGCGGGCGCAGCGCACCACGTTCGCCGCGTCGATCTCGGAGAGGTCGTCGAACATCAGTCGAGCACCAACGTCGAGTCGTGCAGCGTCAACGTCCCCGCCGCGGACCGGATCCGCGTGGAACGACCGGCCGCGTGCGCCACCGTCACGCGCAGTCCCCGCACGGGGTCGGTCGCCGAACCGGAGTCGTCCGCCGTGTCCCGCTGCGCCATCGCCAACGTCAGCAGCTCGCACAGCACCCCGAGCGCTTCACCGGACAACGTCGTCTCGGCCAACCGGGGCGCCGCCGCCGCCAGCTCCGCCACCGACGCGGCCCGCCGTTCGTCGGCCTCCCGCGCCTCGGCCAGCAGCGACTGCTCGGTCATCGGGTCGTCCAGGATCCGCGACGTCCGCCCGCGCGCACCCCGGTCGCCGCGGCTGCGCACGCTCACCTGCACGTCGACCACCGGCCCGTCCCGCCACGTTGTGCGCTCGTTGTCGCTGTCGTGCTCGGGCGCCGGTGACACGTGCCGCGCCGAGTACAGCCCGAACGCCGCCGCGTACAGCTCGTGCGCCTGCTCACGCGTGCCCGAGTCGAACCACCCGGCCAGCTTCAGCAGCTCGGCCCGCCTGCTCGGCAGCAGCCCGCCACCGGACGTCGCCCGCTTCACGCTCGCCAGCAGCGACCCGATCGCGCGCGCCGTCGCCTCGCGCAGCGCCGTCACCTGGCTCGGCCGCCCAGGGCGGTCCACGAACCAGTCGGTCAGCTCCTGCCAGTCCTCCGCCGACCGTCCCCGGGCGCGTTCGACCTGGTCACCGAGGTCGGCCCGGCCCAGCAGGCGCAGCAGCTCCGACCGCGCCGAGTTCACCCGGGCCAGGGCGTCGGCGATGGCCGGGGTGTGCCGCAGCACGTCCTCCACGACCATCTGGATGTACTCGACCAGCAGGTTGCGGAACCCGGAGATCTCCTCGGCCGCCAGGTGGTGCCGCGTCACGACCTGCCCGAGGTAGGCGTAGAAGTCGCGCACGGTCGCGGCCAGCTCGGCGTGCTGCAGGAACAGCGTGGTGACCTGCTCGGCCAGCACCTCGCGGGTGCGGGGCGCGCCACTGATCAACGCCTCCGACAGCGACCGGCCCAGCCGGTCCAGGCCGCGCTCCACGGCGGGCAGCAGCTCCCGCGACACCTCACGGGCACCCTCGGGCACGCGCAGCAGCTCGTCCACGTCCCGCTGCACCCGGACTGCGAGCTTGCTGACCTGGTAGCGGACGCTGCCGTGCTGGAACTCGGCGATGCTCGACGCCACCACCTCGCGCCTGCCCTGCACCAGGTTGCCCCACTCGACCAGCTGCCGGAGCCGGTTGACCACGTTCTCGATGCGCGACTCGCCCGGCTCGACCCGGCCCTCCCGCTCGGCGCCCGCCAACGCGCCCGCGACCTCGCCCGCGGACAGGTCGGCCAGCAGCGTCGACGTGAACAGCCGCATGATCGCCAGGTAGGTGCGCTGGTGATCACGGGCGTCCAGGTACGCGTAGAGCTTGAGGCGGCCGGCTGGTTCCACGGTGCGCCACCCTAATGCGGCGGTCCGACACGTGCGGGCTACCGTGCCCGTGTGAGTCTGGGGCGCGCGGTGGGGTTGGTGCTGGGCGTGGCCGCTGACGCGGTGTTCGGCGACCCCAAGAGGTATCACCCGGTAGCGGGATTCGGCCGTGCGGCGGCGGCACTGGAGCGCAGGCTGTACCGCGACCACCAGGTGGGCGGTGCGGCGCACACGGCGGTGCTCGTCGGCGGCACGGTCCTGGCCGGGGTGGCGGTGGAGCGGCTCGGCAAGCGCAGCCCGGTGTTCCAGGCGCTGACCACGGCCGCGGCCACGTGGGTCGTGCTCGGCGGGTCGTCGTTGGCCGACGAGGGCACCGCGATGGGCCGGGAGCTGGACGGCGGCGACCTCGAAGCGGCGCGCAATCGTTTGCCCAACCTGTGCGGGCGCGAACCGCGGAAGCTGGACACGATGGGCCTGGCGAAGGCGACCGTCGAGTCCGTGGCGGAGAACACGTCCGACGCCGTGGTGGCGCCCCTGTTCTGGGGCGCGGTCGCGGGCGTGCCCGGCCTGCTCGGCTACCGCGCGGCGAACACCCTCGACGCCATGGTCGGCCACCGCAACGAGCGGTACCGGCGGTTCGGCTGGGCCGCGGCCCGGCTGGACGACGTGGCGAACCTGCTGCCGTCACGGCTGGCCGCGCTGCTCACGACGGCCGGCGCACCGGTGGTCGGCGGGTCGGCGGGCGAGGCGTGGCGGACGTGGCGGCGGGACGCGGCGGCGCACCCCAGCCCCAACGCCGGTCAGGTCGAGGCGGCGTTCGCGGGCGCGTTGGAGGTCCGGCTGGGCGGCCGCACGGTGTACGCGCACGGCGCGGAGGACCGGCCGGTGCTCGGGCACGGCCGCAACCCCGACGCCGGTCACGTCACGCGGGCCGTGGAGCTGTCGCGGGTGGTCGGCGCGTCGGCGGCGGCCGTGACCGCCGTCATCGCGCTCGCGCGGCCCGGTCTTCGTCTTCGGCGAGTTGTTCGGCGACGGACTTCCGCCTGACCTTCGCGGTGCCCGCGTCTTCCCGCAGCGCACCGCCGGGGCGGATCTCGCGCACGGTGAAGTACAGCCAGCCGCCCAGCGCCATCGCGCCGAACGCGATCCACTGCAACGCGTAGGAGAAGAACGGGCCCGCGTCGAGCTTCGGCAGCGGCAGGGCCTCCGCCACGCCGGGCTGGCCCTCGGTGAGCTGGAAGTAACCCGGTCGCAGGTCGAGCCCGGCGGCCCGGCCCACCACGGCGGCGTTCACCGAGTACACCTGCCGGTGCTCGTCCTCCTGGAACGCGTCCCGGTTGTCCGACTCGTCCCGGCGGGCCAGCGCGACCAGCGTCACGTCACCGGTCGGCACGGGCTTGAGGTCGGGCACCTTGATGCCGTTGACCGGTCGCACGTAACCCCGGTCGACCAGCACGGTCGGCCCATTGGCCAGCCGGAACGGCGTCAGCACCTCGAACGCCGCCTCACCCTGCACGGTCCGCAGCCGCGCCACCGCCTGCCCGTCCGGCAGGTAGCGGCCGGTCAGCGTGACGCGTCGCCACTCGACCTCGGCGTTGGGCCGGTCGAGGAGCGTCGTCACCGGCACCGGGTCGGTCCGCAGGGACGAGGTGACCGCGTCGTTCTGCGCGTCGCGCTCGGTGTCGCGGTCGAACTGCCAGGGCGCGAGCAGCGTGAAGCACGCGCCCGCGAACACCCAGACGGCCAGCGTCAACGCCAGCCAGCCGGGCTGCAACAGGAACCTCAACCGCACGTGACCACGGTAAGCCCTAGGCCGTTGTGACCTGCACCCGGTCGAAGCGGGCGGTGAAGCCGGGGCCGGTGGGCGCGGCCACCATCACGCCGACCATCGTCTCCGCCGCGGGCGGGAAGTACGCCAGCCGCAGCAGGGTCGTCGGCTCGGTGTCGCCCACGCCGTAGCGGACGGTCACCGCGTCGCCCTCGCGCACCGCGGCGATCGTGACGCGGCCGACGCGCCCGGCCGGCACCACGGACCAGTCGGAGAAGTCCCTGGTCACGACCGTGCTGACCTGGAACTCGTCGTCCACGAGCTCGACACCGGCCTTGATCCAGTTGCGGTCGTCGAGCCAGAGCGCGATGCCGGCCTGGTCGTACTGGGCGGCGTAGTCCGCGGTGAAGGAGGCGGCGATGGTGAAGTCGCCGGTCAGCGGCACCCCGAGCACGTGGCCGCTGTCGCGGTCGTAGCCGTAGTGGGTGGTGCGCCAGAAGTCGGTCTCCGGGTCGCTGGTGACGGTCAGGCCGTCTTCAGTGGTCCAGGTGCGCGGCTCGTTGAGCCACCGCCAGTCGTCGCGGTCGAACGCCGTGATGCCGGTCGTGATCCCCATGCGGTCATGATGGCAGCGAACGGGCCGCCGACAAGGCCTGTTGGGCGTAGCCGCGGCCGAACAGCACGGCGTGCACGAGCAGCGGGAACAGCTGGTGCAGCGGTAGGCGGTCACGCCACCCGTCCGCGAGTGGTGCGGCCTCGTGGTAGGCGGCGAGGACGCGGTCCAGGTGGGGGCAGCCGAACAGGGCGAGCATGGCCAGGTCGGTCTCCCGGTGGCCGCCGTGCGCGGCCGGGTCGATGAGCCACGCGCGACCGTCCGCGGCCCAGTGCACGTTGCCGCTCCACAGGTCGCCGTGCAGGCGGGCGGGCGGTTCGTCCGGGGCCTGGACCCGGACGTCCTCGATGGTGCGGGCTTCGGCCGGGGTCAGCGTGCCCGCGTCGAGGGCGAGCTTGGTGTAGGGGGCGATCCGGTGTTCGGTGAACCACTCGGCCCAGTTGTGGTTTCCGGATGGGGTGTTGCGCATCGGTGCGAGGCCGATCGAGGCGTCGGTCGGGCCGCCCGGGGGTGGGGCGCCGAAGGCCGGTGCGCCGGAGGCGTGGAGGGCCGCCAACCGGCGGCCGAACTCCTCGGCGGCGGTGGGGGTCGGGTGGCCCGGTTCGATCCGGTCCATCACCAGCCAGGGGCCGGCGTGGTGGCGGAGGCGGGGGAGGGGTGGGGCTGCTTCGGCGGTGGCCAGCCAGGTGAGGGAGGTCGCTTCGGCCAGGGCGGCGTTCGGGGTGTCGTGTCGTTTGACGACTGCTTGGGTGCCGTCTGGTAGGTGGGCTTCCCAGACGGTGCCGCCGAGGGGGCGGAGGGAGGTTGGTGGCAGGCCGGTCAGCTGCTCGGTCGCGGCTTGTGCGGATTGCGCGGTCTGTGCGGCTTCTGCGGCGTGCGTGGTCTGGGCGGCGTGCGTGGGGCCGCGGTTGTCCACAGGCGCTCCCTTGGTTCGGCGGTTGTCCACAGGTGGGGGGCGCTTCCCAAGCCGTCTGGGTCGGGCGGCAGGTGTGGAGTGCGGGTGCGGGGAGGCGCCGGTGTGTCGAGGGGGAGGGAGGTGCGGTGGGGTCCCGGAGAGTGGTTCGAACAGGGGTTCGGTGATGAAGCTCGCGTGGGGCGGGCGAGGGCTCGGGGGGTGGGGGTCAGAGGTGTTCGCGGACCCAGGCCAGTAGGCCGGGGACGGCGGCCTCGACCATTTCCACCACGAGGTCGAAGCCGGGTTTGTCGCCGTAGTAGGGGTCGGGGACGTCGGTGCCGTCGGCGTTCGGGTCGAACGAGCGCAGCAGGCGGACCCGTTCCGGGTTGGCGACCATTCGCCGCAGTGCTCGGGCGTGGCCCGAGTCCAGTGCCACCAGCAGGTCGGCGTCCAGGTGGTTCTCGTCGACCTGGGCGGCGACGTGGTCGGTCGGGTAGCCGTTGTCCGCCAACGACTTCGCGGCGCGCGGGTCGGCCGGGTCGCCCACGTGCCAGCCGCCGGTGCCCGCGCTGGTCACCTCGACCAGGTCACCCAGGCCGGCCCGGTGCAGGTGCTCCCGGAATATGATCGCGGCCACCGGGGAGCGGCAGATGTTGCCGGTGCAGATGAACGAGACGGTCAGCGCCACGGCGGGTCAGTCTGCCAGGTCCGGGCGCTCGGAGGGCCGTTCGCGGTGGGGGTCGGAGCGATGTCCGTGGTGTGGGTCGTTGTGCTGCTCGTGGTCTTGGTGGTCGTCGGGGTGGTGGTGCGCCGCCGGTCGTGGCCGGAGACGCCCGCGTTCGCCCGACCACGGCCCGTGACATCGCCTGGTGGGCTGGCTCCCGACCCGAACGCCGGATTCTTCACGCACCGCCGTTTCCTGTTCCGAAAAAGGCATTTCTTCGTCGGCACGGGGTGCCCGCCGGTGCCGGTCGCTGATTTCTCGTCACTCGACGTGTTGCGTCGGGAACAGCCTGTGCGCATTGCCCGGTACGGCATTCGGGTGTGGTGGTGGTTCGGGGAGGATTTCTACCGTGAGGCGGTCGGCTTGGGTGCCGACGACGTGCGAGCATGGGTGCGGGAGCGGGATCGGAAGCGGTTGGCCCGGCAGGACCGGGCCCGGCTGCTGTCAGCGGCGGAAGAGAGTCTGCGAAAGCGTGATAGCGAGTAACGAGCTGGCCCGCGATTCCGACGCCAATGGTGTGGGGAATGTGTCGGGAAGGAATGTGAATGACGCGCACAAGCGGCGGGCGGCGGGTTCGTCCGTCCAATTCGGAGCCGTCGACGCGGAGACCGGGCGGCGAGCGGTCATGACGGAGCCGCCGCTGTGCCGTGCCGGGAGGTGCGAGGTGCCCTCGGTCGCGCACTTGGTGCTGAGCCTCGCGCTGGTGTTCTTCGCGGTCGCGGTCTCGATGCTCTGACGGTCGTCTCAGCGGGCTCTCAGGTCGGGCGTTGGACGATCACCGTGTGTCCACAGCGCAGACGACCATGCCGACCATGCCGGCGCTCGCCAGGGCGTTGCCGAGGGTCGAGGACGAGATCCGGGCCCTGGCGACGTCGTCGTCCCTGCCGATCGTGAACGACTTCTCCGGCCGCATCACCGCGGCCGGCGGGAAGCGGCTGCGTTCGGTGCTGGTGCTGTCCGGGTCGCTGGCCGTGTCCGGCGCGATCACCGACAAGGCCGTCACCGCCGCGGCCTGCGTCGAACTGCTGCACGCCGGTTCCCTGGTGCACGACGACCTGATGGACAACGCCGAGGAACGGCGCGGCGTGCGCACGGTCAACGCGGACTGGGGCACCGGCCCGGCCGTGCTGGTCGGCGACTTCATGCTGGCCCGCGCCAGCCAGGCCGCGCTGGACCGGATCTCGCCGTTCGCCGCGAGCAGGCTCGCCCAGGCCGTGACCGACCTGGTCGAGGGGCAGGTGCTGGAGGTCGTCGACCTCTACGACGCGCACCGCAGCCCCGAGAACGCCCTGCGGTCCATCGAGCTGAAGACGGGCGCGCTGTTCGAGGTGGGGTGCGTGCTGGCCGCGCACTGCGCCGACGCCGACGACGAGACCACCGCCGGGATGGCCCGGTTCGGCGGGCTGTTCGGGTTGATGTTCCAGATCCTCGACGACCTGCTCGACTTGGCGTCGACGTCGCAGCGGCTGGGCAAGCCGGTCGGCAACGACCTCCGCCAGGGCGTCTACACGTTCCCGCTGCTGCAGGTGTTGACCGACGACCAGCGCACGCTGCTCGCCACGCGCGGCCGTGAGCTGACCGACGCGGAGGTGGCCGGGCTGCTCGCGGAGCTGCGGCAGACCAGCCTGGTCGCGGACACGCTCGCGCACTGCACGTCGCTGGCCGCGCAGGCGGTGCACGCGCTGCCGGACCTGCCGGAGTCGGAGGCGCTGGGCATCCTGCGCGAGCTGCCGGGCGCCTACCTCGACTGGGCCGCCTCGCAGATCGGGTAGAGCGCGGGTCGCCCGGCGCGGATCGCCTAGACTCGCGGCGATGACCAGCCAGGATTCCGGCCGGGCGCTGCTGCGCCACCACGGGGACGTCGACGCCGCGCCCGGGCTCGCGGACTTCGCGGTGAACGTGCGGCTGCCCGCGCCGCCGCCGTGGCTGCGGGAACGGCTGGTCGCCGCGCTCGACGGGCTCGGCTCCTACCCGGCCGCCGCCGCCGACGAACGCGCCCGCGCCGCCGTCGCCGCCCGGCACGGCCGCTCCCCCGACGAGGTGCTGGTCCTCAACGGCGCCGCCGAGGGCTTCGCGCTGCTGCCGAACCTGCACCCGTGCCTGGCCGCGGTGGTGCACCCGTCGTTCACCGAGCCCGAGGTGGCGTTGCGGGACGCGGGCGTGCCGGTGCAGCGCGTGCAGCTGTGGCCCGAGGACGACTACGGGCTGCGGCCCGACCTGGTGCCCGACGAGGCCGACCTGGTGGTGCTGGGCAACCCGACCAACCCGACGTCCGTGCTGCACCCGGCGGACGTCGTGGCGTCGCTGAGCAGGCCCGGCCGGGTGCTCGTGGTGGACGAGGCGTTCGCCGACACCATCCCTGGCGAGCCGGAGTCGCTGGCCGGCCGCGCCGACTTGCCGGGGCTGCTGGTGCTGCGCAGCCTGACCAAGACGTGGGGCCTGGCGGGACTGCGCGCGGGCTACCTGCTCGGCGCGCCGGAGCTGCTGGCCAAGCTCGCGCTGCCCCGGCCGCAGTGGCCGGTGGGCAGCCTGGTGCTGGAGGCCGTCACGGCGTGCTGCGAGCCGTCTGCCGTGGCGGAGGCCGAGGAGCTGGCCCGCCAGGCCCGGGAGCACACCGCGCACGCCGTCGCCCGGCTGGGCGATCTGGTGGTCGTGCCGCCGGACGCGCCGTTCGTGCTGCTGCGCGTGCCGCAGGGCGAGTGGGTGCGGGAGGCGTTGCGGGACAAGGGGATCGCGGTGCGGCGCGGTGACACGTTCCCCGGCCTGACGCCCGACCACCTGCGGGTCGCGGTCCGCGCGCCCGAAGAGTTCGCGCTGCTGGTGGACGCCCTGCGAGTCGTGCTGGAGGAGCTGTGACCACCCTCGGGGACGTGCTGGCCGCGCTGGAGGCCGCCTACCCGCCCGCGACCGCCGAGTCCTGGGACGCGGTCGGCCTCGTCTGCGGTGACCGCGCCGAGCCGGTGTCGAAGGTGCTGTTCTGCGTCGACCCGGTCGAGTCCACAGTGGACGAGGTGCTGGAGGTGGGCGCGCAACTGCTGGTGGCGCACCACCCGCTGATGCTGCGCGGCGTCACCGGCGTGCCCGCCGACGACCCGAAGGGCGGGCTGGTGCACCGGCTCATCCGCGCCGGCGTCGCCCTCTACACCGCGCACACCAACGCCGACGCGGCCAACCCCGGCGTCTCGGACGCCCTGGCCGACGCCCTCGGCCTGCGGGTCACCGGGCCGCTGGTGCCCGCCGACGAGGGCGCCGACACCGGCATCGGCCGCATCGGCGAACTGGACCACCCCGAACCGCTGCGCGACTTCGCCCGACGCGTCGCCGAAGCCCTGCCCACGACGGCGTGGGGCGTGCGCGCGGCGGGTGATCCGGACCGGCCCGTGCGCCGGGTCGCGGTGTGCGGCGGCGCGGGCGACAGCTACCTGACCGCCGCGGCACGCGCGGGCGTGGACGCCTACGTCACCGCGGACCTGCGCCACCACCCGGCGGGCGAGCACTTGGCCGCCGGTGGGCCCGCGCTGGTCGACGTGGCCCACTGGGCCAGTGAGTGGCCGTGGTGCGGACAGGCGGCGCACGTCGTGCGCACCGCCCTCGGCGGTACCGTCGAAGTCCTCGTCTCGACCCGCCGGACCGATCCGTGGACCGTAGGCGTGACGAGCCGAACAGGAGGATCTCAGTGAAAGCCGATCCCGCCGTGCAGCGCAGGCTGCTCGACCTCGCGCAGGTCGACGCCGAACTGTCGCGCGTCACCCATCGGCGCCGCACGCTGCCCGAGATCGCGGAGATCGCCGAGGCGGAGAAGCAGTTCCGCGCCAAGCAGGACGCGCTGACGACGATCGAGACGACGCTGGGCGACCTCAACCGCGAGGTCAAGCGGCAGGAGACCGAGATCGACCAGGTCCGGGCCCGCGAGGAGCGCGACCGCAAGCTGCTGCAGGGCGGCTCGGTCGGCGCCAAGCAGCTCACCGACCTGGAGCACGAGCTGGCCACCCTCGGCCGCCGCCGCGGCGCGCTGGAGGACGACCTGCTGGAGCTGATGGAACGCCGGGAGGCCGTCGAGGCCGACATCCAGCACGCCCGGGTCGCGCTGGACAAGGCGCAGGAGGCGCTGTCCGACGCGGCACGCCGCCGCGACAGCGCGCTGGCCGACCTGGAGTCGACCGAGACCAAGCGCACCGCCGACCGCAAGCTCATGACGGGCCAGTTCCCGGAGCCGCTGCTGGCGTTGTACGAGCGGGTGCGCAAGCAGAAGAACATCGGCGCGGCGCTGCTGCAGTCACGGCGCTGCGGCGCGTGCCGCATCGAACTGGACCGCAACGCGTTCGCCAAGGTCAAGGAGTCGGCGGCGGACGAGGTCATCCAGTGCGAGGAGTGCGGCGCGATCATGGTGCGCACCGGGGAATCGGGTCTGTGAAGGTCCTCGTCGAGGCCGACGGCGGTTCGCGCGGCAACCCCGGGCCCGCCGGGTACGGCGCCGTCGTGCTGGACGCGGCGGGCGCGGTGCTGGCCGAGCGGTCCGAGGGCATCGGCGTCGCGACGAACAACGTGGCCGAGTACCGGGGCCTCATCGCGGGTCTGCGGGCGGCGGCGGAGCTCGGCGCGTCCGAGGTGGACGTGCGGATGGACTCCAAGCTCGTGGTCGAGCAGATGTCCGGCCGTTGGAAGGTCAAGCACCCGTCCATGCAGCCGCTCGTCGCCGAGGCGCGGGAAGTCGCGCGGGCGTTCGACCGGGTCGGCTACACGTGGATCCCGCGTGAGCGCAACCAGCGCGCCGACCGGCTCGCGAACCTGGCGATGGACGACCAGGCCGGCGTTCCCCGGAAGGAACAGGCGCAGCCGGAGAAGGCCGTCCGGCCGGAGCCGCGGCAGCCGGACGCGGCGACCCAGTCACCGGTGTCGTGGACCGGCGCGGTGGGCGAGCCGACCCGGCTGTACCTGCTGCGGCACGGGCAGACGGAGCTGTCGGTGGCCCGCCGCTACTCCGGCCGCGGCAACCCGCCGCTGACCGAGGTCGGCCGCGGGCAGGCCGAGGCCGCCGCGCGCCGGCTGGCCAAGGTCGAGGGCCTGGACGCGGTCGTGTCGTCGCCGCTGGGGCGCGCCCGGGAGACGGCGCGTGCCGTGGCTTCGGCCACCGGCGCCGAGCTGACCTGGGACGACGACCTGATCGAGACCGACTTCGGCGCGTGGGAGGGCCTCACCTTCGCCGAAGCCGCCGAACGGGACCCCGACGTGCACCGGCGGTGGCTCGGCGACCCGTCCGTGCCCGCGCCCGGCGGTGAGAGCTTCGAGCAGGTGCACCACCGGGTGCGGCGGGCGCGCAACGCCGTCGTGTCCCGCTTCGGCGGCGCGAACGTCGTCGTGGTCAGCCACGTCACGCCGATCAAGTGCCTGCTGCGGATGGCGTTGGACGTCGGCCCGTCGCTGCTGTTCCGGCTGCACCTCGACCTCGCGTCGTTGTCGGTGGTCGAGTTCTACCCGGACGGGCACGCGTCCGTGCGGCTGGTCAACGACACGTCGCACCTGGGTTAGCCGGCGGGGCGCAGCCGGGTCCGCTCGCGCCGGAACCGGGCCTCCTCGACCGCCAGCGCGAACCGGTCCACCGCGCCGCGAATCGCCTCGGCGGCTTTCGGCGCGATGGTCCCGTCCTCGATGTCCGGGTCGAGCACGAATTCGCCGCGCAGCACCGAGTCCGCGCCTTTCCCGGCGAGCAGCGGGTTCAGCGCGTAGTCCATCGCGACCAGGAATCCCTGGCTGCCGCCCGTCGCCAGCGGCAGGATCACCCGGCCGCGCAGCGCTTTCTTCGGCAACAGGTCGACCAGCGCTTTCACCAGCCCGCTGTAGGCGGCGCGGTAGACCGGGCTGGCGACCACGATGCCGTCCGCGCGCAGCACGGCGGCGACCGCGTCACCGATCTCGGGGTCCCGCAGGTCCTCGGTGAGCAGCGGCAACGTCGGCAGTTGCCGCACGTGCACGGTGCGCACCGCGTACCCGGCCTCGATCAGCAGGCGCTCGACGTGCGAGACCACGATGCCGGTCCGGGACGTCGGCGACGGGCCGCCGGAAATCATCAGAATGGAGGACATGGGTCGCTGACACCTTTCGAGAAAAGGCTCGGAGTACGAGGTAAAAACTGTCAGCGACAACAGATCGCGGCGGCGGTTCGGCCGAAGTCGACGTGCCGGCGGCGGGTGAGTCCCCCGATTCCTGCCATGGTTTCGAGTAGAGCAGCAAAGTCCACATCACGACAAGGTTTCGCCGACCTGGTTCCACAGCCTGGGAACGCGCCGGTATCCTGGTGGCGCGGATGAGTCGGCAGGGCGGCCGCGTCGGCGGTGCGCGAGCCCCGTCGCCGAGGAAAGTCCGGACTCCACAGGGCAGGGTGGTTGTCAACGGCAACCAGGGGCGACCCTCGGGACAGTGCCACAGAGAACAGACCGCCCCGGTGCGAGCCGGGGTAAGGGTGAAACGGTGGTGTAAGAGACCACCAGCGTCCCCGGTGACGGGAACGGCTAGGTAAACCCCACCCGGAGCAAGGCCAAGAGGGTGCCCCAGGGCACCTGCGCAGGCGTTCGAGGACGGCCCGTCCGATGCCTGCGGGTAGGCCGCAAGAGCCTGTCGGCAACGGCAGGCCGAGATGGATGGCCGCCGAACGGGACCGCCGCGAGGCGCCCGGGAACAGAATCCGGCTTACATGCCGGCTCATCCGCCCTTTCCGCCCATCGGGCGCGTCCATTCGCCGTTCCCGGGACTGTCGGGTGCACTCCTCCGCCTGTAGATCCCTTGTGCGCCACCGGCGTTACACGAATGAGTCCGTTCGAGTGGTTGTCGGTATCAACCCCGGCCGGCCGGCGTCCTCCCCGCAGACCACGGGCCCTGCCCCGCGGTACCACGAGGAGGGAACCGCATGTCCACCAACAGCAGGCGCGCCGCCACGGTGGTGGACGCCCGGCTGCCCGAGCCCGGCCCGGACCCAGCCGGCGTCCGTGACGTGGGCGACCGTGGGCCCGATCGGCTCCGGTGGCCTGGCCGACTTCGACGACTACTCCTGGAACAAGGGCCCGGTCGGCCCGGACGCGCTGCCGACGTACGGCTACTGGCGGATCTCCGGCGCCGGCTGACCCGGCACGCGTGAGCCGAGGGGGTCCCTTCCCCACTGGGGGTGGAAGGGACCCCTTCACTTCGAGAGTCCAACGCTCACGCGCCGAGAGTCGTCCCCTCACCGCCCGCGTGTCCTACGTTCGCGTCACGCGTGTCCTACGTTCGGAACACCCGAGTTGAACACTCAGCACAAGATCGACTGTGCTGAGCGTTCAACTCGGGGTACGTGAACGTAGGACACGCGCGTTCCGAACGTAGGACACGCGCGGGGTGAGGGGACGACTCTCGCGCTCAGGTGCGGCGGGACGGGCGGCCCGGGGGCATCCGGAAGACCGGGCGGAACGCGGCGCCGCCGTTGTAGCGGCGCTCCAGCTCGGCCACGTAGGCCTCGACGGCCGGGTTCACGATGTCGGCCAGGCTGCGCACGCCGGCCTCCGCCTCGTACGCCGCCAGGTAGGTCGCCGCCGCCCGCGCCCGCTCCAGCACGTCCTGGTCGAAGTTCACCGTCCGCTGCACCCGCCGCCCGGTTTGCCGGTCCACCCCGGTAACCTGATCACTGCCCGAGACGGTCACGGAGACGGTGATTTCGTTCACTCCACCGGCTGGTTCGGGCACGGCCTCGGGCGGCTGGGTCATCGGCGAGCCTCCTCGGCGTCGTCACTCCGGCCTGCGGACCGTTCGGGTGCCCGTCGCTCGGCTGGACGGGGGAGTCGACGTGGCCGGCGGGAAGTGGGCTGGAGGTCGTGCACACTGTGCGTGACCAGGGGGTTCGCAGTCGGGTGAACTATCTCAGCAATCGGGAGAATCCGGGGACGTCGGTTCTCCACCGGCTCGCCCCGAACGATGATGGCTGTGGTCAGATTAGACGTAATCGAGTGCCAGGGGAACGGTTATTGATCTACCCACCGCTAGCCGGCCGATACACCTCGTGACGAAGACGTGTTCTACTCGATAGCGCACCAACCGGACGGGCACCCCTCGGCCCGCCCGGCGAAGTCCTGCGTACTCAGGAGTACGAGATGACCGCCATGACCCTGGTAACACTCGCCCAGCAGCCGCCCGCCCTGGGCACAGGCGGGGTGCGCCAGTGGATCCTCGACAACCTGGTCCCCCTCCTCTTGTTGACCGTCGCGGTGCTGCTGCTCTGGCTCGGCGGCGGCAAGGGCGACAACGCCGGGGTCATGCGCCGCCTGGGCGGCGTCATCATCGCGTTGGCGATCATCGGTCTGGCCGTCACCACGAACGCGGGCGCCAACATCGGCCAGTGGATCGCCGGCCTGTTCACCGGCGGGTGACCCTTGCGGGTACGCACTGACGACGAGGTCTACCGGGTCGACGCCGTCTGGCTCGGCCCGCCCAAAGCAACCTTCCCGTGGCGTGCGCGATACGTCGCGTGGGGTGTCGGCATCGTGGTGTTCCTGCTGGTGACCGCGATCCAGCGGCAGCTCGGGTTCGGCTTCGACTTCATCACCACCGGCTGGGGATTCGTCGCCACGATCTTCCTGACCAGGGTCATCTGCTCGCGGATCAGTCACGAGCGCCCGCTGTCGTCCGTCACGGCGATGTGGGTGCGCGAGCTGACCGCGCCGCGGGAGACCACCTCGGGCCGGGGTGGCGCGGCCAGCGCGGCGCGGATCCGGGTCAACGCCCAACGCCCTCGAAAACGTCACAAGAAGGCGGCGAAACGCGCGAGCGCCGCCGGCCGATCCCAGCACCGCGGGCAGCAAGACCGCCGTCAGAAGGAGGTGCGCGGTGTTCGGACGCCGGCGTGACCGTGACCGACGATCCGCCGCACACGTGGCGCAGCACGCCGCCGCCGCGCGCGACGACCGCAAGGTCTACAGCAAGCGCGGACGCCGCCTGCCGGGCGAGCAGTCCGTGCCGAGCTACACACCGTCGATCGCCGCGCGCAGCATCGACGGCCACCTGCTGCGCACCGGCCAGGAGGTCTACGCCTGGTACCGGCTCGCGCCGCAGCGCTGGTCGTTCCGGTCGGACTCGCAGCGGCAGGACCTGATCGCGGCGATCGCGGGCCAGTACGCCGAGCTGCAGGGCCGCTGGATGCACCTGCGCGTGACCAACCGGCCGTACCCGATCCGGATGTGGGCCGAGGCGCACGTGCACAACGCCGTGCGCCGGCTGCCGGACACGCCCGGCACGCTGAGCTTCGACGACTACATGGTCGGCGAGCAGCAGCAGCTGATGGGCCGGTCGATGGCCGAGAAGGAGGTCTACCTCGGCGTCCAGGTGCAGACCCGCAACATGATGGACCGCGCGGTCGAACGCGCCGCGCCCGTGCTGCGCAAGGTGTTCCCGGACGCGGTGGACGCCGAGCTGGTCGCGATCGAGTCCGAGATCGACCACCTCGACCAGGTGATCGGCTCCGCCGGCCTGGAAGGGCGCCCGGCCACGGCCGAGGAGATGTCCTGGCTGATGCACCGGTCGTGCTCGCTGGGCCTGCCCGCGCCGCGCAACCTGCCCGCCGTGCCGGGTGCGCCGTGGGAGCCGGAGGACCTGGCGTCGTTCACCGACGCGGCGGACTTCCACCAGGAGCCCTACTCGCCGACGGTGACGGTGCGTGGTCGCACGGGGTCGAACGCGGGCATCAAGCGGCACGTCGCCGTGCTCACCGTGGGCCTGATGCACGGCCTGCAGATCCCCGAGCAGGACGACCCGTGGGTGCAGCGGTCGGACCGGCTGCCCGCCGCCGTCGAGTGGTCGGCGCGGATCTACGTGCGGCGTCCCGAAGAGGTCTCCGGCGAGTTGCAGCGGCAGATGAGCAAGGTGCGCTCACAGGTCCGCCACTACACCGACGAGCACGAGCTGGACCCGCCGCAGTCGTTGGCGCGCCAGGCGTCGCGGGTGCTGGAGATCGACGACGAGATGACGTCGGGCTTCACCGCCCTGGGCACGCGGGTGCGCAGCTGGTGGCGCCTGGCGGTGTCCGGGCCGACCGAGCGCGAGGCGTTGCGGCTGGCCCAGGGCCTGCTCGACCTCTACAAGCCGAAGGTGGCCATCGAGCACCCCGAGGCGCAGTACGCGATCGCGCGGGAGTTCATCCCGGGCGAGCCGCTGTCGTCGTCGGCCTACCTGCGGCGCGGCTCGGTGCTGTGGGCGGCGTCCGCGGTGCCGACCGCGACGGCCGAGGTGGGTGACCGGCGCGGCATCCTGCTCGGCGAGACGGTGACCGCGACCCGCCGCCCGGTGGCGTGGGACCCGTGGATGGCGCAGGAGCTGCGCGACTCGTCCGGCCTGACCGCGATGGTCGCCGGGCTGGGCGCGGGCAAGTCGTTCCTCGGCGGCGGCATCGTCTACAAGACGTTGCGCGCCGGGGCGCACTGGACGCTGCTCGACCCGTCCGGCCCGCTGGCGGCGCTGTGCGAGCTGCCCGAGCTCAAGCCGTACGCCCGGCCGATCAACCTGCTCAACGCGCAGGCGGGCATCCTCAACCCGTACCGGGTGGTGGCCGAGCCGCAACTGGACCACTTCGTGGACGAGGAGGACCCGGAACGGGCGTGGCGGCGGGAACGCGCGCTGGCCGCGGCCACCCGGCGCCGCCTCGTGCTGGACGTGCTGTCGGGCCTGCTGCCGTTCGAGGTGGCCCGGTTGCCGCAGACCCGGATCGTGCTGCTGCGCGCGGTCCGCACGGTCGGCGGACGGCCCGACGCCCACCCCGGCATGGTGTTCGAGGCGCTGCGGCGTGATTCGAGCGAGCACCACGAGCACGCCGTCGTGGTCGCCGACTTCCTCGACGAGATGCGGGAGCGCATGTCGCTGCTCATCCCCGAGCAGGACGCGGACCCGTACAACGAGGTGCGCGACGACCGGTTGACCGTGCTGACCATGGCGGGGCTGAACCTGCCGAAGGACGGCGTCGGCCGCGAGCACTGGACGGACGCGGAAGCGCTCGGCGTGGAGATGCTCAACCTCGCCGCGTGGCTGACCCAGCGGTCGATCTACGAGCGGCCGAAGGACCTGCGCAAGGGCGTCTGGATCGACGAGGCGTTCTTCCTGTCCGAGGTGCCCACGGGCCGCGTGCTGATGAACCGCTTCGCCCGCGACTCCCGCAAGTGGAACGTCCGCGTGCTGCTGTCGTCCCAGATCCCGGCGGACTTCCTCAAGATCCAGGGTTTCGTGACGCTGCTCGACTCGGTGTTCGTCGGCCGGTTGGACGACGACCAGGCCCAGGCGGACGCGTTGCGCCTGCTCAAGGTGCCGATCGGGGCGGGCTACGAGCAGGTCGTGGCGTCACTGGGCCGTCGACCGGGAGGTGTCCGCACCAACCTCGAACGCGACCGCGCGCCGCGCCAGTTCATCTTCGGTGACGGCGCGGGTGGCGTGGAGCGCATCCGCATCGACTTCTCCGGGCCGCACCTGGAGCACCTGCGCAACGCCCTCGACACCACTCCGGACGCCCTGCGCGACGGCGCCGAGCCGACCGACGTCGAGGTCTCCTCCCCACCGCAGGACCCGTTCGCGTACGCCGAGCAGTACACCGACGAGTACGACGACGAGCTGGCCGCCGACCTCGAGGTCGGCCTGACCGACGAGCTGGTCGACTCGGCGCACGGCGAGGGAGGAAACCGCCGAACGGGCCGGGAAGGTCGCGCATGAGCGAGCTCGCGAGTGAATCGTTGAACACGGTGCTTTGTGCTCTTGCCACGCCGAGCCCTGGCGAGGTGTGTGCATGAGCACCCTCTTCTTGGTGGCGCTGGTCGCCGTCGCGCTCTATGCGCGACGGCGATTCAGACACGCTCAAGAGCACGCGGTGGCACACGGCCGACCGGCGCGCGCCCGCTGGCGCGCGATGGCCGTGGTGCTGGCGATCGTCGGCCTCCAGGTCGTCATCGGCGCCACGCCCGCCAGCGCCGCGCCGTGCGGTGAAGCGCCCAACCCCGAGCGGCCCGGCTCGGGCATGGTCGGCGCGATCGACCCGCCGATCGGCAACGGCCTGCCGGAGACGCCGTACCTGACCTACGGCTACGCGGGCATGGTCTGGCACACCTACCAGGAGAAGTGCCTGGTGCCCAACGCCACCCCGGTGCTGGACACCTGGATGGGCAACGAGCTGTTCAACGTCGGCAAGAACATCGTCGGCGCGACGAACGCCCTGCACTACACGGTCGTCGGCCAGGGTCTGCTGCAGCCGCTGGACGAGGCGGTCAAGACCGGCGTCCAGAAGGTCTACGACAACGTCTACCTGCGCTGGTTCGGCCTGGTCGCGCTGATCCTGGCGGTGCTGATGTTCCGCCAGATCTGGCAGGGCGACCTGGCGTCGATCAGCAAGCGCGGGCTGTGGGCGCTGGCCGCGATGTGGCTGGCGACGTCCACCCTGGCGCTGCCCCAGTTCTACAACTTCCTCGACAGCACGCTGGTCACCAAGACCTCGGAGATCCAAGCCGGGTTCATCGACGTGGACGCCGACCAGGACACCCTGGACAAGCTACCCACGGACCTGCACACGACCGTGGTCTACCAGAGCTGGCTGCGCGGCGAGTTCGGCGCGCCCGACGCGCCGCAGGCGAAGGACTTCGGGCCGAGGCTGCTGGGCGCGCAGGCGTGGACGGTGCAGGAACTCGCCGACCACAAGGACGGCGACCAGGCCGCGCTCGACGCCAAGAAGGCCGAGTACAAGAACATCTACGCGCAGCTCGGCCCGACCAAGGGCTACTTCAGCGGCGAGGACGGTGGCCGCACGGGCGCCGGGTTCCTGTCGCTGCTGCAGGCCGTCGCGTTCTCGCTGTTCCAGCTGTTCGCGAAGGCCGCGGTGCTGCTGGCCCAGCTGCTGCTGCGGGTGCTCACGCTGGCCGGCCCGCTCATCGGCCTGGTCGCGCTGATCCACCACGACCTGCTGCGCAAGGTCGCGCGTGCGGCGGCCGTGACCGTGTTCAACGTGCTGGTGCTGGCGGTGCTCGCGGGCACGCACGCGCTGCTGCTCCAGGCGATCTTCAGCGCGAGCGGGTTGACGCTGCTGACCAAGGCGCTGCTGGGCCTGATGCTCACCCTGGTCTGCTTCATGGTCGGCAAACCGCTGCGTCGGATGTGGCAGATGGTGGAGATGTCTGTCGGTTCGGCGAGCAATGCGCTGCCAATGCGCGGCGGGGTCCTGTCGAGGCTGCGGAAGAAGAAGGAAGGGCCTTCGCCGCAGGAGGAGTTCTGGGACACCGTGCGCGAAACGGACCCGGACGGGCCCGAGGTGCCGCAGCGGGACCGGCGGCGGGTGCGGCCCGAGGCGGCCAACCCCGTGGCGGCGACCGCGCAGCGGTTGGACCGGGCCGGGAACAGCGTCGGCGAGCTGGGTGTCGGCTCCACCGGCCGCAACGGTGCGGCGGCGTTGCCGTCCGGCGGGTTCGGCGGGCAGGCGGCGTTGCCGTCCGGGCGGTCCCGGGTGGTCGACGCGCCGCCCGTCGCCGACCGGAACTACGACCGGCTGGACGACGCGGTGCTGGTGCCGTCACGGGTGAACGGTCGGGTCGTGGACGCGCCCACCTCCGTGCCGGGGCCGCGGCGGGCCGAGACGGAGGTCGTGGCGGGACGGCAGGTCCACGTGATCTACCGGCCGTCACGCGGGCTTGAGGTCAGGGACAGCTGATGCCGATCCGCACCAATCGCGGCCGCGCGGCCGTGTACCGACGCCTGTGGGGCTGGCCGTTGCGCTCGCCCCGCCACCTGGTGGCCACGATCGTCGGCGTGGTCGTCCTGGTCACGACGATCAGCGTGGTCATCCCGAACGCGATCAAGCCGCGCGGCGGCAGCGGCACGGCGGGCGCCACGTCCACCACCACCAAGCCCGGTGGCGGCGGCAGCCAGATCGGCGTGCTGCCCACCGTCACGTCCACCCCGCTGCCGACCAAGGCGCCGAGCCCCACGGCCGCGCCCAGCTCGGCGCCGGTGAACCCCAACGCGCAGCTGGTCGCCGACATGTGGGTCGACGCGTTCGGCGCCTACCAGCCGGGCAAGACGACCAAGGAGCAGTGGCTGGCCGGGCTGGAGCCGCACACGTCGGACGAGAAGTTCCCCGCGCTGGAGTCGGTCGACCCGGCGAACGTGCCCGCGGTGGTCGACCAGCCGGTCAAGGCCATCAAGTCGTTCACCGATTCGGCGGAGTTCGAGGCGAAGCTCGAAGACGGCAGGCTGATCGTCACGGTGGCGAAGCTCCCCGAGGGCTGGGTCGTGACCGAGTGGACCAAGGTGGGGTGACATGCTCAAGATCGGACTGGTGGTCGTCGCGGTGGTGGCCGTGGTCGCCGTGACCGTGACCAACGGCGTGTCCACCGTGCTCAGCGAGAACACCCCTTCGGAGGAAGCCGCCGGGATCCGCATGGCGAGCTGCAACGCCTCGATCGGCCCGTGGGGCGGTGGCGGCGAGGAGAAGGGCCGCAAGGAAGCGGAACGGCTCACCGAGGAGCAGCGCACCACCGTCGCCAACATCATCTCCATCGGCCGCGAGCGCGAGCTGCCGCCGCTGGCCTGGCAGGTCGCGATCCAGGCGGGCATGACCGAGTCGGGGCTGCGCAGCCTGAACTACGGTGACCGGGACTCGCTCGGCATCTTCCAGATGCGCCCGTCGATGGGCTGGGGCACGCCGCAGCAGGTCACCGACCCGCACTACGCGATCAACAAGTTCTACGACGTGCTGCTCAAGCTGCCGGACTGGGAGGAGCAGCGGCCGGGTGACTCGGCCCAGGACGTGGAGCGGTCGGCGTTCCCCGACCGGTACCACAACTGGGAGGCCATGGCCGCGTTCCTGATCAGCAAGGAAGGCGACGTGAGCGACCCGGCGGGCTGCGGTGAGAGCGTCGGCGACTACCTGCTCGCGTCGAACGCGGCGGGCACCGCGATCGAGTTCACGAAGGAGCAGCTGGGCGAGCCGTACCTGTGGGGCGGCAACGGCCCGGACGCGTGGGACTGCTCGGGCATCCTGGTCAAGGCGTTCGCCAAGGCGGGCGTGAAGATCCCGCGGGTGGCGAACGACCAGTACATGTCCGGTGGCGCGTACCTGCCGGTGCGCGAGGCGAAGGCCGGTGACCTGATCTTCTGGGCCACCAACCCGGCCAACCCGGTCACCGTGCACCACGTGGCGATGTACCTGGGCAACGACGAGTACATCCACGCGCCGCAGACCGGTGACGTGGTGAAGATCAGCAAGGTCAACTGGGACTACCACGAGTTGATGCCGCTGGCCGTCCGGCCGGGCGTGTAGGGAGGCACGACGGTGTTCAACCACGAACCCATCCAGCGGCACGCCGGGCCGCCCGCGTCCAGCACCCCGACGCGGGACTACCTCAACACCCGGCCGCCGGGCACCGACCAGTCGTACGCGGTGCTGCCGCGGTCGCTGGTCGAGGCGATGCCGCTGCCGTGGCAGCAGCAGATGGCGCACCTGCTGGCCGATTTCCACCGCGCGTACGCGCACCTCAACTGGCCGGTGTACCGGGTCGTGCCGTCGCGGGTGGAACGGCTGGTCGACCTGGACGAGGACCAGCTGGCCGAGGTCGGCGCGATCGTCGAGATCGACTCGGACGGCGAGCTGGTCTACCGGGACCGCAGCGGCGCGCTGATCGACGACCCGGAGCACCGCACGGTGCTGGTGTCGGTGCTCGACCCGATCCCGGGCGAGTTCGCCAACGCCAACCAGAACACCCCGCCGCGCGGCTTCCCCCAGCCGCCGGTGGTGCCGCAGCCGACCTACCCGCAGTCGGGTCCGGTGCCCGTGCAGGCGCCCCAACCGCCCCAGTGGTGAACATGACATGCGCTCCGGCGCATGGAAACCTGGGGGCATGGCTTCTGACCCGAACGCTTGGTACTACTGCCTGACCCACCAGACGGTCGAGCGCGGTGTGGGCTGCCGGGGCGGGGACCGCATGGGTCCCTACCCGGACGAGGCCACCGCGCAGCGCGCGCTGGAGCTGGCACGGGAGCGGACGAAAGCCGAGGACAAGGCCGATAAGGAGTGGGGTAAGCGCTGAGGCCGGCTTAGGGTGCACCCCATGGTGATCCGCACCGGCCGAGCGGACCTGGACTTCGGCGGAATCCGGACCGAGTTCGGCCTGCCCGACGAGTTCCCGGCCGCCGCGCTGGCCGAGGCGCAGGCCGCGGTGTCGCGCGACGTCGGCCGGGACGACCGCGAGGACGCGACCGGGCTGCCGTTCGTGACCATCGACCCGCCCGGCGCGAAGGACCTGGACCAGGCGCTGCTGGTGCAGCGGGTCGGGTCCGGGTTCCGGGTGCACTACGCGATCGCCGACCTCGGCGCGTTCGTGGTGCCCGGCGGCGCGCTGGACACCGAGGTGCGCAAGCGCGGCCAGACGCTGTACCTGCCCGATGGCAACGTGCCGCTGCACCCGCCGGTGCTGTCCGAGGGCGCGGCGAGCCTGCTGCCCGGGCAGACGCGGCCGTCGGTGCTGTGGACGTTCGAGTGCGGCCCGGACGGCGAGCCGACCGAGGTGCGGGTGCGCCGGGCGATGGTGCGTTCGACGGCGCAGTTCGACTACGAGGGCGTGCAGGCGCAGTTCGACGCGGGCACGCCGCACCCGTCGATCGAGGCGCTGCCCGATTTCGGCCGGTTGCGGCGGGAACGCGCGGCCGAGCGCGGTGCGGTCGAGCTGCAGCTACCGGAGCAGGAGATCGTGCCGAACGGCGACGGCGACTGGAAGCTCGCGGTCCGGCCGCGGGCCGACGTGGACGCCTGGAACGCGGAGATCTCCCTGCTCACCGGCATGTCCGCGGCGAAGATCATGCTGGCCGCGAAGGTGGGTGTGCTGCGCACGCTGCCGGACGCGGACGACGGCGCGGTGGACGCGTTGCGGCGGTCCGCGCACGCGCTGGGCGTGCCGTGGCCGGACGGCGTGACACCGTCGCGGCTGCTCGCGGGCCTGGACCCGAGCCGGCCGGAGGCGTTGGCGCTGTTCGTGGACGCCACCAGGCTGCTGCGCGGCGCGGGCTACACGGCGTTCAACGGCGAGGTGCCCGCCGTCTCCACGCACGCGGGCCTGGCCGCGCCGTACACGCACGTGACCGCGCCGCTGCGCCGACTGGTGGACCGGTTCGCCACCGAGGTGTGCCTGGCCGTGACGGCGGGGCAGGACGTGCCCGAGTGGCTGACCAAGGCGTTGCCGCTGCTGCCGGGCCTGATGGGCGGTTCGGACGCGCTGGCGGGCAAGGTCGACCGGGCGTGCCTGGACCAGGTCGAGGCGTGGGTGCTGGCCGACCGGGTGGGCCAGTCGTTCGAGGCGGTCGTGCTGCGGGCGGACGCGAACGGCGCCGACGTCTTCGTCGCCCAACCGCCCGTGATGGGCCGCTGCACGGGCGAGGACCTGCCGGAGGGCGAGCGGATCGCGGTGCGCCTGGTGCAGGCCGACCCGGAGCGCCGGAAGGTTGTCTTCGAACGGCTGTGATCACGCACGCGATCGGCGGGCCCGCCCCGTTCGGCTGTGATGTGATGGCCGGGTGACTGAGATTCGTGAGCTCACCATCGGGGTGCTGGGCGGCACCGGAGCGCAGGGCAAGGGCTTGGCGCTGCGGTGGGCCAAGGCGGGTTTGAAGGTCGTCATCGGGTCTCGCAACGCCGACCGCGCCGAGGCCGCGGCCGAGGAGGTGCGGTCCCAGACCGGCGTCGGGCACGTCAGCGGCGCGGACAACGAGGGCTGCGCGACGCAGGCGGACGTGGTGCTGATCGCGGTGCCGTGGGACGGGCACGCGGACACCGTGGCGGCGTTGCGCGAACCGCTGCGCGGCAAGGTCGTGATCGACTGCGTGAACCCGCTCGGCTTCGACAAGCAGGGCCCGTTCGCGCTGCCCGTGCCGGAGGGCAGCGCCGCCCAGCAGGCCGCCGCGCTCCTGCCGGACTCCCGCGTCACGGCCGCGTTCCACCACGTGTCCGCGGTCAACCTGGCCGACCTGTCGATCGAGCGGGTCGACAACGACGTGCTCGTCCTCGGCGACGACCGCGAGGCCACCGACCTGGTCCGCGCGCTGGCCGAGACGATCCCCGGTTTCCGCGGCGTCTACGGCGGGCGGCTGCGCAACGCGCACCAGGTGGAGGCGTTCACCGCGAACCTCATCGCGATCAACCGGCGCTACAAGGCGCACGCCGGCCTCAAGATCACCGACATCTGATGCTGCCGGTCGACGACCTCGGCGAGCCGGTACCGGTGCCCGGCCCGCCGCGGCGCGTGGTCAGCCTGGTGCCGTCGCTCACCGAGGCCGTCGCGACCGTCGAGCAGACCGTGCTGATCGGTGCCACGGACTACTGCACGCACCCGCCGGGCCTGGACGTGACCCGGGTGGGTGGCTCGAAGTACCCGAAGGTGGACCGGGTGCTGGCGCTGCGACCGGATCTGGTGCTGGCCAACAGCGAGGAGAACCGGCCGGAGGACGTCGAACGGCTGCGCGCAGACGGCATCCCGGTGTGGGTCACCGCCGCGCCCGCCACCGTGCCCGCCGCGCTGGGCTCGCTGCGCCGCCTGCTCGGCACGGCGTGGGACGTGGAACCGGACTGGCTGGTCGAGGCCGAGCGGCTGTGGCGCGACGTGACGCCACCGTGGACGCGCGCGGTGGTCCCGGTGTGGCGCAAGCCGTGGGTGGTGCTGGGCCGCGACACGTTCGCCGGCGACGTGCTGCTGCGCCTCGGGGTGGTCAACGCCCTCGCCGACCACCCCGACCGCTACCCCCGCCCCGACCTGGCCGAACTGCGGGACGCCGAGATCGTCGTGCTGCCCGACGAGCCGTACCTGTTCACCCCGGACGACGGCCCGCAGTTCTTCCCGGGCCTGCGCCCGGTGCACGTCTCGGGCCGTGATCTGACCTGGTACGGCCCGTCGCTGGTGGCAGCCCGCGCGTCGCTCGAAGCGGCGCTCAGGCCCTGAACCGGTCCGTGGCGGCCAGCAGCGCGCGCAGGATGCCCGGCTCGTCGAACGCGTGCCCGCCGTCCGGCACGATCACCAGCTCCGAACCCGGCCACGCCCGGTGCAGGTCCCAGGCCGTGGTGGCGGGGGTCGCGAGGTCGTAGCGGCCCTGCACGATCACGCCGGGGATGCCCGCCAGCTTCCCCGCGTCACGCAGCAGCTGCCCCTCCTCCAACCACCCGGCGTGGCGGAAGTAGTAGTTCTCGATCCGGGCGAACGCCACCGCGTACCGGGGCTGCGCGAACGCCTCCACCAGCTCGGGCCGGGGCAGCAGGGTGACCGTCGACCCCTCCCACACGCTCCACGCCACCGCGGCCGGTTCGTGCACGGCGGGGTCGGGGTCGGCCAGCAGCCGCCCGTAGCTCTCGATCACGTCGGCGCCCTCCGGCACGCGTGCCACGACCTCGGCCCACAGCTCCGGGAACAGCGACCCCGCGCCGCCGCCGTAGTACCAGTCCAGTTCCTTGCGCCGCAACGTGAACACGCCCCGCAGCACCATCTCGGTGACGCGGTCCGGGTGGGTCTCGGCGTACGCCAGCGCCAACGTCGACCCCCACGACCCGCCGAACACCTGCCACCGGTCGACGCCGAGGTGCTCGCGGACCTTCTCCAGGTCGGCCACGAGGTGCCAGGTGGTGTTGGCCGACAGGTCCGCGCCGGGATCGGACGCGTGCGGCACCGACCGCCCGCAGCCGCGCTGGTCGATCAGCACGATCCGGTACGCGGCCGGGTCGAACAGCCTGCGGTGCACGGGCGAACAACCGCCACCGGGCCCGCCGTGCAGGAACACCACGGGCTTGCCGTAGGGGTTGCCGCACACCTCCCAGTAGACGCGGTAGCCGTCGCCGACGTCGAGCAGGCCCTGGTCGTACGGTTCGATCTCGGGGTACATGAGCACCACAATGCCCGAGAACCGGCCCGGTGTGGATCAACGCCGGACCGCGCCGACCCGAGGGGCCGACGCGGCGACGACGTTCACACGATCAGTGGAAGGTGTGCTCGGGGCCGGGGAACTGGTGGCCCTTCACCTCGGCCGCGAACTGCTCCGCCGCCGACTTCATCACGCCCGCCACGTCGGCGTACCGCTTCACGAACCGCGGCGCGCGACCCCGGCGCAGGCCCATCATGTCCTGCCACACGAGCACCTGGGCGTCGGTGTCCGGTCCCGCGCCGATGCCCACGGTCGGGATCCGCAGGTCGTGGGTGATCTGCTTGGCGACCTCGCTGGTCACCATCTCCAGCACCACCGCGAACGCGCCCGCGGCCTCGACGGCGTGCGCGTCCTCGACCACCGAGTCGAAGGCGTCGTTGCGCCCCTGCACCCGGTAGCCGCCGAGCTGGTGCTCGCTCTGCGGGGTGAAGCCGATGTGCGCCATGACCGGGATGCCCGCCCGCACGATGGCCTCGACGTGCGGTGCGAAGTGCTTCCCGCCTTCGAGCTTCACCGCGTGCGCGCGGCCTTCCTTCATGAACCGCACGGCCGTCGACACGGCCTGCTCCACCGACACCTGGTAGGAGCCGAACGGCAGGTCGGCCACGACCAGCGCCCGCTTCACCGACCGGGTCACGCCCCGGACCAGCGGGATCAGCTCGTCCACGGTCACCGGCAGCGACGTGTCGTAGCCGTAGACGTTGTTGGACGCGGAGTCGCCGACCAGCAGCACCGGGATGCCCGCCTCGTCGAACAGCTCCGCGGTGTACATGTCGTAGGCGGTGAGCATGGGCCACGGCTCGCCGCGTTCCTTCATCTCCCGCAGGTGGTGGATGCGCACCTTCTTGCCGGTGGGGGCGCTGCCCGCCCCGCTGCCGTAGGGCGCGGTTACCTCTGACGAGGTCATCGTCGACCGTCCTCCCTCGGGGCCTGCTCCATCGCGGGTCCCCGGGCCTTGTTGCACGGTTACCCGACCAGCGTGACACCGACACCGGGCGAATTGCGCGGAGTGCGAGACGCTTCACACGCCTCGCCCACCACCTCGCGAACACCGCCGATCGGGAGTACGGTGCCGCCTTCCCACCTCCGCGCGAGGCCCTTCCGGGGGCGCGACCGCTCGCCGGTTCGTCAGCCCCTCGCCGTGAGCAGCCCCGCCCGCGCCCGGACCTCCGCCGTGGCGGCGGCGAGGTCGGCCTGGTCGGTGATCGTGGTGTTGCCCTCGTAGGTGACGCCGTCCGGCACGGCGTCGCTGCCCACCGGGTCGGCGTCCCAGAAGTTGCCCCGGTAGGTGACGTGCTCCAACGGCGGGTAGACGTGCAGGACCGAGGTGTTGTCCGCGCGGACGACCACGTTGCCCTCGACCTCCACCCACGTGGCCCCGTAGTCGGTGTAGAGGCCGAAGTTGTACGGCGTGCGGGTGTCCTCGATCACGTTCCCGCTGATCACGGCCCCGTGCCCGGCCGAGCCCTGCGGGCCGGACAGGTACACGCCGCCGCCGTCGGCCAGCACACCCATGGTCCGGGTCACGAGGTTGCGCGTGACCCGGGTGCCGCCGCGCGCCGGACCGGCCACGATGCCGTTGTGCGGCACGTCGTGCACGTGGTTGTGCGTGACGACGCAGTCCTCGGTGTCCAGGAACGTGATCCCGGCCGAACCGGAGTGGTCCAGCCCGACGTGCCGGACCAGGTTGTCCTCCACCAACGCCTTCCGCGTGCCCGTGACGGCGATGGCGGACGCGGCGAGGGCGTCGAAGTCGCAGCCGCGCACCACGAGGTCCGCGCCGCCGGTCGCGCCGAGCCCGGTCGCGCCCAGCCTGGTGAACCGGCAGCCCTCGAACCGCACCCCGGTCGTGCCGTCCAGCCGCACGCAGGCCGGGATCTGCTCCGTCTCCTCCGGCACGGTCAGCCACGCGCCCTCGGCGGGCTCGACCTTCCCGATCCGGCCACCGTCGTAGTAGCCGTTCGAGTGGTAGTGCAGGAATCCCCGGTCGCTGCCCGGCCGCAGCCACGTCGTGTCGGCGAACACCACGCCCCGGAACGTCACGTCCCGGACGCCGGTGGCCCGCACCAGCACCTCCAGCACGGGCGCGACGACGTGCGGCTCCTCGTCCGGGAGGGGCAGGTAGTGCAGGACGTGCCGCCCGGGCCGCGAGCGGTCCAGCGCGAACGTGCCCCCGGTCAGGAACGCCGGGTCGTTCTCCACCCTGGTCGGCGCCGGCGGACCCGACATGGTCTGGCCGAACCACTCGGAGTTGTAGACGTCCACGGCCCAGCCGAACGCGGGCTGCGCCATCGTGATCTCGCCGTCCGGCCTGACGGACGCGACCGCCGTGCGCGCCTCCGTCCACGGGTAGACGCCCCGGTGCACGAACTCGACGCCGGACGTGTTGCGCCAGTTCAGCGGGGCGTCCGTGGCGTAACCGGTGGGCGTGCGGCGGACCGTGCCGGGCAGCCCGTCCACACCGGCCCGCTCGACCCGCCGCCCGTTCACCACGAGGTGACGGGTGACCAGGTCGCCGACCTCGGCCACCCACACGCCGTCCGGACCCCGCCGCCCGGCGACCTCACGCCCGCCGCTGACGACGACGTCCTCGCGTGCGTCGGTGCCGTAGCCGAACGCCTGGTAGACGACCTGGGAGTCTTCCTCGGTGAGCTCGAACGGCTCGGTGAGCACGTGCGTGCCCGCCCTGAGGTGCACGGTGACGTCACCGCCCACCTCCCGGGCGGCCCGTCGTGCGCGCTCCAGGGTGCGGAACGGGTGGTCGGCCGTGCCGGCGGCGGAGTCGTCCCCGGCCGGGGAGACGTGGAAATCGGTCATGTGCAGCCCCCAAGGTTGTTTATGCCGTAAACCGCAAGAGGTATACCATGGAGGCGTGATGGGCGAAACAGGCGATCCCGACCGCTCGGTCGAGTTGCTGTGGGACGGGCGGGGAGGGCTGAGCCTGGAGGCGATCGTGGGCGCGGCGGTCGAGGTGGCCGACGCGGAGGGCCTGTCCGGGCTGTCCATGCGCAAGGTCGCCGAACGGCTCGGCTTCACCACCATGTCGCTGTACCGGCACGTGCTCGGCCGCGACCACCTGGTCGACCTGATGCGTGACGCGGTGCACGGCGACCCGCCCGAGGTGACGGGCGGCGGCTGGCGTGCGGACCTGGAGGCGTTCGCCCGGCACGCCTGGGAGCTGCGCAAACGCCACCCCTGGCTGGCCGAGGTGCCCGCCCGGTCCGTGCCCGGCCCCAACGCCCTGGCCCACTACGAGCACGCGTTGGGCGTCCTCGCCGACACCGGGCTGGAGCCGGCCGAGGTGGTCGCGGCGGTCGGGCTGGTCGGCCGGTTGGTGGACGCCGAGGCGTCCGCGCTGGTCGAGGCCGCGCGGGCGGAACGCGGCACGGGGGTCAGCGATGAGGAGTGGTGGGGCGCGCGGGACACGCTGTTCGCCCACTTCGACCGCTACCCGGTCCTGACCCGGCTGTGGGAGACCGGTGGCTTCGACCAGCCGGACTCGTTCGGGTTCGGGCTGGCGCGGGTGCTCGACGGTATCGAGCTGTTGATCGGTCGGCGTGATGTAAAGCGTGATGAAACTTGTCAGATGTGTGGCAAACCAGTGGTGCGTGCCGCGTCCGGGCGGCCCCGCGCGTACTGCTCGCGGGCGTGCCAGCAACGCGCCTACCGCAACCGCCGCTCGACGTGAGCCGCCCACCGCGACCGGTGGGCGGCTCGGCCGTCCTCAGACCTGCACGGTCGGCAGCACGATCAGCTGCCGCAGGTTCACCTGCTTGGGCCGGCTGGTGGCGAAACCGACCACGTCACCGATGTCGGCCGGGTTCAGCGGCGGCACGTCCTCCCGCCACTGCGCCAGGTGCGCCGACACCTCCGGGTTGTCGATGTGGTCGGGCAGTTCGCTGTGCACCAGGCCGGGCTCGATGTTGGTCACCCGCACGCCCTTCGGGCCCAGCTCCGTGCGCAGGTTCGCGGACAGGTGGGTGACGGCGGCCTTCGTGGCGGTGTAGACGGCGTAGTTGGGGAAGGTCAGGTGCGCGGCGATGGACGAGATGTTCACCAGGTCGGCGGTGCCCGTCGCACCCGCCTCGACCAGGTCGGCGGTGAACGCCTTGGTCACGTTCAGCAGGCCCTTGAGGTTGGTGTCGATCATCCGGTCCCACTCGTCGTCCCGACCCGCGTCGATCGGGTTGGCGAGCATCACGCCGGCGTTGTTCACCACGAGGTCGACCCGTCCGAAGGCGGTGTGGACGGTCTCGACGGCCTCGGTGAGGTCACCGGTCACGTCGGCGGCCACGGCGAGCGCCCGCCCACCCTCGGCGGTGATCTTGTCGGCCAGCTCGGTGAGCCGGTCCGCCCTGCGGGCCAGCAGCGCGACCTTCGCCCCGGACCGGGCGAGGACGAGCGCGATCTCGGCGCCGATACCGCTCGCGGCACCGGTGACAACGGCAGTGCGGTTGTTCAGGTCGTAGCTCATGACGACAACATTGGACCTGGTCAGCGCCGGTACCAGAGGCTCTGGTCAGCCTGTGGAGCGCCGTTCCCTAGGACTGCCGGTACCCAGGCTCGGCCCGCCGATCGCGGCCATACTGGACCGGTGAACCACGACCTCGGCGAATTCCTGCGCAGCCGCCGGGCCCGCGTCCGGCCCGACGACGTGGGCCTGCCCGGCGGCGGTCGGCGGCGCGTCCCGGGCCTGCGGCGTGAGGAACTGGCGTTGCTGGCCGGCGTGAGCGTGGACTACTACATGCGCCTTGAGCAGGGTCGCACCCCGGCGGTCTCGGACTCGGTGCTCGACGCCGTCGCCCGCGTGCTGCGGCTGGACGAGACCGAACGCGCCCACCTGCGCAACCTGGTCCGTCCCGCGCCGTCGAAGCGCCCCGCGCCCCAACGCGTCCGCCCGGGCCTGCGCCGCCTGCTCGACATGGTGGTCGACGTGCCCGCGTTCGTGATGGGCCGCCGCACGGACATCCTGGCGTGGAACCCGCTCGCCGGGGCGCTGTACGGCTTCGACGACCTGCCGGCGGAGGACCTGAACTCCGCCAGGCACACGTTCCTGCTCCCGCAATCCCGCGCGTTCTACCGTGACTGGCCCACGGTCGCGGCCGACATGGTGGCGTTCCTCCGGCTCGACGCGGGCCGCTACCCGGACGACGCGAGGCTGGCGGCACTGGTGGGCGAACTGTCGATGAAGGACGACACGTTCCGCAAGCTGTGGGCACAGCACAAGGTCCTCGAGAAGACCCACGGCACCAAGCTCATCCAGCACCCGGTGGTCGGCGACCTGGACCTCGACTACGAGACCCTGCAACCGACCGGCGACCCGGACATCGTCCTCGCCGTCTACACCGCCAAGGTCGGCTCACCGACCGAGGAACGCCTCAAACTCCTGGCGAGCTGGTCCGCAGCCCCTTCAGGAACGCCCTCAGAGCAGCAGGCCTGACCTCCAACACCGGCCCGTCCACGTTCTTCGAGTCGCGCACGGCATCGAGCCCGGCTCGCAGTTCGACGCAGCTGCCGCCGCTGTTCCCGCTGTAGCTGCTCTTCCGCCACGTCATGGATCAACGCTATCAAGCAGATCCGCCACCGAGACCGCCAGCAGCTCCTGAAAAACGGCTTCGTAGTGGGAGATCCGGCTCTCCTCGTCGACGAACAGCCCATCCGTCAACGTCTCCACGTACACCATCTTCCGCAGCTCGCCCGGCGGCGTGAGGATCTCGAACGGGAAGTAGAGCGCGCTGGTCAGACCAACACCGTCCGGGATGACCCGGATCGTCACTTGCGGCAGCCCGGACAGCTTCTTGAGGTGCCTCAACTGCTCGAAGCGCGTTTCCGGCGACCCGACCGGCGCCCGGAGCACCGACTGCCTGATCACCAGCGTGTAGTCCGGCGGATTCGGCCCGGTCAACCGCGCTTGCCGGGCCATCCTCGCCTGCACCAGGCTTTCCACCTCGTTCGGCCGCAGCGCGGGGTTCGTCTCGATCACCGCTCGCGCGTATGCCTCGGTCTGCGCCAAGCCGTGCAGCAAATCCGGCCGGTACGCTTCGATGCTCCGCGCGGTCTCCTCGGTGTTGAAGTACTTGCGCAGCCGATCCGGGATGGCCGCGCCCCACGGCGTCTTCGGCCGGCGCTT
Source organism: Saccharothrix carnea (assembly GCF_003014735.1). Lineage (GTDB taxonomy): Bacteria > Actinomycetota > Actinomycetes > Mycobacteriales > Pseudonocardiaceae > Actinosynnema > Actinosynnema carneum. The sequence goes on from NZ_PYAX01000007.1 coordinate 538,681, forward strand.
GCGCGCCTCCTCCCCGAGGTGGATGAGGTCGGCCCGCTCGTCGTCCCGCACACCGAGAAGGTCGAGCAGGGCCACCAGTTCCAGCGGCGCTATCGAGTGATCACCACGCAGGATCTTGCCCACCTTCGACTCCGAGCAAGCCAACGTCGCCTGGAGGGCGGCCTTCGTGACGCCCGTGCGCTGCATCAGTTCGCGCAGACGCTGGGCGAGGCCGACTCGGTAGTCGACCGGGCTCCGGTCGCTGCTGGTCATGGGTCTCCTCAGTTGATCGCCGACAGTCTGCCCGAGCCACTCCGGACCATTGGTCACCCGATCAGGTGTCTGGTCAACTCGACCGGTCGGGTTTACCGTTCCGCCTATGACTGGAGAAGATCGTGAGCAGGTGGCGGCGGAGGCTCCGCGTCTGTTCGCCGTGGTGGAGCACGACCCCGAGTTCCAGGTGGTGGCGTGGGGTCTGGAGTTCGAAGGCGGCGCCCAAGTGGTGTCGGAGGACGGAAGCCTGCGGATGGGCCTGCAAGGTCCCGAGAGCTGCCTGCACCTGTTCAAGGGGTCCGAGCTGCTGTGGATCTGAGCCGACAAAAACTCTTGTCAAGACAAACTGCATTGTCCTAGGCTCAGGGCATGTCCTTCCAGGCGTACCTCGACACCATCGAACGCAAGACCGGCAAGACCCCGGCCGAACTGCTGTCCGAGGCAGGCGACCGCGGCTACGACGCGACCACCAAGGCGGGCGTCGTCCTCCAGTGGCTGAAGGACGACTACGACCTGGGTCGCGGTCACGGCATGGCGCTCTACCACGTGCTCAAGAACGGCACCACGATCAACGACAAGCACGTCGGCAGCACCGGCAGCCACCGGGACGACTCCGCGACCCTGCGGATCGACGGCCTCGCCAACCGCTGATCAGGAGCAGCGCGTCCCCTCGCGCGGCAGCTCCAGCGAGATCAGGTACGCGTGCCCGGCCTCGTCCACGCAGTCGTTGCCGTGGAAGTAGACGGTGTGCTGGTTGCCCTCGAACGTCAGCAGCCCGCCGCCCAGCTCCTTCGCCAGGCTGACCCCGGCCTCGTACGGCGTGGCGGGGTCACCGGTCGTCGAGATCACCAGCACGGGCGGCAGGCCGGACACCGGCTTGTGCTCCTGCACGCTCGGCGGCACAGGCCAGAACGCGCACGCGTCCAGCGCGGCGCCCGGCGGCTGGCCGTCGTCCAGGAACGGCGCCGCCGCCTTGTACCGCCGCGCCACGTCGTTCAGCACGTTCTTGTCCGTCACGCGCGGCTCGTCCACGCACTTCACCGCCACGAACGCGTCGGTGATCGTGGAGTACCGGCCTTCCTTGTCGCGGTCGAAGTAGTTGTCCGCCAACAGCAGCAGCACCTCACCGCGGTTGTTCTTCAGCTCCGTCAACCCGGAGTTCAGCGGCGCCCACAGCTCCTCCGAGTACATCGCCTGGATCGCGCCGGTGATCGCGTCGTTGTACGACAGCTTCCGCTCGCCCACCGCCACCGGCCGCTGCACCAGCGGCAGGGTCAGGTCCCGGAACGCCTGGTTGGCCTTCGACGGGTCGTTGCCCAACGCGCAGTCCTGCCGCGTCGCGCACCACGCGGCGAACGCGTCGAACGCCTTCTGGAACCCGGCGCCCTGCGCGATCAGCGACTCCACCTGGTTCTGCGTGGGGTCGACCGCGCCGTCCAGCACGAGCGCCCGCACGTTGCCCGGGAACGCCTGCGCGTAGGCCGCGCCGATGTGCGTCCCGTACGAGAAGCCCAGGTAGGTCAGCTTCTCGTCGCCGAGCGCGGACCGCATGACGTCCAGGTCGCGCACGACGTCACGGGTGCCCACGTTGGCCAGCACGTCGACGCCGGTCACGGACGCGCACTTGTCCGCGTACGCCTTGTTCTCCGCCTCGGTCTCCGCCAGGCCCGCCGGTGACGTGTCGATGTCGGTGTCGAGCCGGTCGGCGTCGCGCTCGGCGTCGGTCAGGCACTTGATCTGCGGTTCGCTCGCCCCGATGCCGCGCGGGTCGAACCCGATCAGGTCGAATCGTTCACCCACCGGTGACGACTTGACCTGCGCGCCCATCCCCGCCGCCGCGGCCATGCCGGACGCGCCCGGACCACCCGGGTTGATGATCAGCGACCCGATCCGGTCGCCGGTCGCGCGCTGCCGCAGCAACCCGACCTTGATCGTGCGGCCCTCCGGTTCGGTGTAGTCGAGGGGCACCTCCAGGCGGGCGCACTCGATCGACTTCTTGTTCTTGAACAGCGACGTCGTCGTCCCGGTCGTCGCGTACGGCGCGCAGTCCTCCCAGCCCAGCTGCTGGCCGTAGAACCGCTCCAACCCGCCGGGCACGGCACCCGCCGGCCCTCTCTGCTCCAACGCGGTCCCGGCGGTGGGCGAGCCGGGCAGCACGCTCGTGCACGAGGCGAGGAGCGGGAGGGCGAGGAACAGCATCATCCGACGGCGCACATCCCGATCGTAGGTGTGACTCGTGGGCCACAACGCCCGCCAAGGTTGCTCCGGGTGAGCGAGAATGCCCCCATGCCACAGCTCCGACTCGCCCTCGCCCAGGTCAACGCCTGTGTCGGCGACCTGGCGGGCAACACCGAACTCGTCGTCGAGTGGTCCCGCAAGGCCGTGGAGGCGGGCGCCCACCTCGCGGTCTTCCCCGAGATGGCGCTGACCGGGTACCCGGTCGAGGACCTGGCGCTGCGCGTGTCGTTCGCGGAGGCGTCCAAACAGGCCCTGACCGCGCTCGCCACCAGGCTGGACGACGCGGGGTGCGGTGAGCTGGCGGTGTTCGTCGGCTACCTCGACCGCGACGAGCGCGGCATGCGCAACTCCGCCGCAGTGCTCTACCGGGGTGAAGTGGTGGCCCGGCAGCACAAGCACCACCTGCCGAACTACGGCGTGTTCGACGAGCGGCGGTACTTCACGCCCGGCGACTCGCTGGACGTCGTGCGCGTGCACGGCGTCGAGGTCGGCATGGTGATCTGCGAGGACCTGTGGCAGGACGGCGGGCCGATCGCCGCGCTCGGTGAGGCGGGCGTGGACCTGGTGGTCTCGCCGAACGCGTCGCCGTACGAGCGGAAGAAGGACGACGCCCGGTTGCCGTTGGTGGCGCGGCGCGCGGTCGAGGCGGGTGCGCCGCTGGCGTACGTGAACCTGATCGGCGGGCAGGACGAGCTGGTGTTCGACGGCGACACGATGGTGGTCGGCGCGGACGGTTCGCTGATCACGCGTGCGCCGCAGTTCGTGGAGCACCTGGTCGTGCTGGACCTGGACCTCCTCGGAGGTTCGCCCCGCACGGAAGGTAGTTACGGCGGGTTTATGGTCCACCGCCGATCCTTGACCCATGACCCACTCCCGGCCTACGACCCGCTGCCCGTGCCGCAGCCCGCCGAGCCGCTGTCCGACGAGGCAGAGGTGTGGCACGCGCTCGTCACCGGGCTGCGCGACTACGTCCACAAGAACGGCTTCCGCTCGGTCGTTCTCGGGCTGTCGGGCGGTATCGACTCGGCGGTGGTGGCCGCGTTGTCGGTGGACGCCCTCGGCGCCGACCACGTGTACGGCGTGTCCATGCCCTCGGTGTACTCGTCGGACCACTCGAAGTCCGACGCCTACGACCTGGCTCAGCGCACCGGCTGCCACTACTCGGAGCAGCCGATCGCGGACATGGTCGGCGTCTTCGTGGACCAGCTCGGGCTGACCGGGTTGGCGGAGGAGAACGTCCAGGCGCGGTGCCGGGGCGTCACGTTGATGGGGTTGTCGAACCAGCACGGCCACCTGGTGCTGGCCACCGGCAACAAGACCGAGCTGGCCGTCGGCTACTCGACCATCTACGGCGACGCGGTCGGCGGGTTCGCGCCGATCAAGGACGTGCTCAAGACGCTGGTGTGGGACTTGGCGCGGTGGCGCAACGCGGAGGCCGAGAAGCTCGGCGAGCTGCCGCCGATCCCGGAGAACTCGATCAGCAAGCCGCCGTCCGCCGAACTGCGCCCCGGCCAGGTCGACACCGACTCGCTGCCGGACTACGAACTGCTCGACTCGGTGCTGGACGACTACGTGGAGGGGGACAAGGGCTACCGCGACCTGATCGCGATGGGGTTCTCGCACGAGCTGGTCGACAAGGTGCTGCGCATGGTCGACAAGGCCGAGTACAAGCGCCGCCAGTACCCACCGGGCACCAAGATCACGTTCAAGGCGTTCGGCCGCGACCGCCGGCTCCCGATCACCAGCGGCTGGCGCGAGGGCTGATGGAGCCCTCTCGTGGTCGCGGCCGGCGTCTGGGCCGTGTTCACCTGGTCACGTGGTCTGGAGGCGGTGGGCGAAACCGGTCGACCGGACGCTCGCCGTCGCGGTGGCCGTCGCCGCCCTGGGCGCGGGCGTGATCGGGTTCTCGGTCAAAGCCGTCTGTGACGCCGCCGCCCGCGGGAGCCGACGCCGCCCGGGCGACTACAGGCCCCACCGCTCGGGTCGGTGCGGGTCCGTGCGTCGGCGGCGGTCAGGCGGTGGCCGTCGTCCCGGTGGGGGTGGCCGCCGCCCTGGTCCGTGGTTCGCGGCCCATGCCGACCGCGCCCGCGATGGCCAAGGCCCCGAAGACGATCAGCACGACCGCGAGCAGCCAGGCCAACGCGATCAGGCTCGCCACCGGCCACACCAGCACCACGATCCCGCCGATCGCGGTGACGACGCCGGAGAGCACCGCCCACCCGCTCGTGCCGACACCGTGGAAGACCTCGGCGACCCCGCCCACGACCCAGGTCGCGCCGAGCAGCAGCGCCAGCACCGCGATGGTCTGGAACGGCGCCCGCAGGCACAGGATGCCCGCGACCAGCGCCAACAACCCGGCCACCGCGAGCAGCCACCGCTGCCGTCCCAGCGCGTCCGCGGTGAACGAGCCGACGAGCCAGAACACGCCGGTGACCAGCATCTGCAAGCCGAACAGCACGGCCGCCGTGAGCAGCGTGAGCCCCGGCCACAGCAACACCGCCAGCCCGATCAGCAGCGTGATCACGCCGAAGGTGATCCACAACGTCCGCCCGTGCCCGGCACGCGGCTCGGCCCGTCCAGCCTGACCGGCCTGACCAGCGGTGTTCGCATCGGGATGTGTCATGCGGCCATCGTCCGTCGACCCGACCGCCCCCGCAGGGCCGCGGTTCACTCGTCCGAGTGGTTCGTCTCCATCGGAGAACCGGCCCGCGGCAGCAGCAACGACACCACCGCACCGACCCCGCAGATCACCGCCGTGATCCAGAAGATCTCGTGGTACTCGGTCAGCAGCGCCGCCGTCAGCGCCTCCCGGTAGGCCTCCGCCTTCTCGGCGAACTCCTCCGGCGTCATCCCGAACGGCAGCGGAGTGTCCAGGTCGGCCGTCAGCTCCCGGAACCGGTGCAGCCCCCAAGCCGACAACCCGGCCACGCCCACCAGCATCCCGGTCATCCGCGCCACCACCACGGCCGCCGAAGCGACACCGTGCTGCGCCGCCGGCACGACCCGCAGCACCGCCGCCGACACCGGCGCGATCACCAGCCCCAACCCGAACCCGGCCACCGCCAGGTCCCGCCCCACCACGAACGACGTCACCGTGGCCGGCCACTGCGCGATCAACGCGTACGCCCCGCCGGCCACCACCAATCCCACGAACGAGACCCACCGGTCACCCAACCGGGTCCGTGCCGCCAACCACCCGCCGACCAGCGCACCCACCGGCAACGCGATCAGGAACCGCGCCAGCATCCCCGCCGCCGCGGCCGAGTCACGCCCCAGCACGGTCTGCGCGAACAGCTCCACGTCCACCAACGTCACCATCAACGCCGCACCGGCCGCCAACGACACACCCAGCGACGCCAGGAACGGCCTCATGGCCACCCCCGCCGGGTCCAGCAGCCGCACCGACGACCGCCGCTCCCACAGCACGAACGCCACGAACACCACCGCCGACGCACCCAACGCCGGCCACCCCCACGACGGCAGCACCGACCGTGCCGGATCGGGGTTGTACAGGGCCACCACCAGCAGCGACAGCGCCAACGCCAGCAAACCGCCACCGACGAAGTCGATCCGCACCGACGACCGGACCGACCGCGGCACGGTCACCTGCACGACCGCCATCGCGATCGCGGCCAGCGGCAGGTTCACCCAGAACACCCACCGCCAGCTCTGCGGCTCCACGGACTCGAAGAACGACCAGGCGTTGAACAACGACGCCAACCCGACCCCGTACAGCGTGCCCAGCACACTGCCCAACTCCTGCGCCGCGCCCACCACGCCCAACGCGGACGCACGCCGTTCCGCCGCCCACAGGTCCGCGACCAACGCCATCGTCACCGGCAGCAACGCCCCACCGGCCAGCCCCTGCACGACCCGCCCGGCCACCAGCAGCGGCAGGTCACCCGCCAACGCCGTCACCGCCGAGCCGACCGCGAACCCGACCAGGCACAGGTGCAGCACCAACCGCCGTCCGAACCGGTCCGACAGCTGACCCAGCAACGGCATCCCGGCCACGTACCCGAGCAGGTACCCGGTCACCACGGGCGTCGCGCGTTCCAGGTGGTTCACCGGGATGCCCAGGTCACGCACCATGTCCACGAGCACGCCGACGACCACGTACGCGTCCAGCGCACCCAGCAGCACCGCCGTCGCACCGGCGCCGATCGCCAGCCGACGCGCCCTGGCCGTGCTCACCGCCGAATCACCCACGGCAGTGCTCACGCGGGCGGCGAAACGGTGAGGGGCTTGTTGAAGTCGGACAGCTCGATCGTCACCTTCGCCCCGCTCGGCAACGTGAACAGCGCCTTCTGCAGCCGCTCGTCCTTCAGCGAGAACTCCGAGGCGACGTCGGCGTCGATACCCGGCACCAGCCCCGCCACCACGTCCTTCGGCACCGTCGCCTGGACCACCGCCACGCCGTCGTCGCTCGACACGGTCTTGGCGTCACGCGCGTCCGCCAGCACCCGTGCCACGCCCTTGTCCGGGTCCAGGATCGCGGTCGGGTCGTACACCTGGCCCGCCAGCGCCGCGGGCAGCTTGGTGTACCCACCGGTCGGCCCCTTGAAGTGCAGGTCCTGCCCGACCAGCACGTACTCGACCTCGATCAGCTGGCCGAACTGCTCGACCTTCGCCCGGCCCTGCGACTCGCCGGCCGCGTTCAGGTCGCCCTCGGCGTCCTTCACGGTCACGCCGGGCAGCTCGCCGTCGACCTTGATCGTGAAGTGCGTGCTGGTCACCGACTTCATCCCCGCGGACGCCTTGGCGAGCAGGTCCGGCCCGTCCGGCAGCGAACCGCCGCCACCACCGGACGACGTGCAGCCCGCCACGAGTGCGAGCACGAGCGACCCGATCAGGGCGCGACGAGGGAGCATGGGTGCATCGTAGATCCAGCCGCCACACGGCACGGCGAAACGCGGCTGCGAGGCCGTGACCTGCGCGTTCGCGTCGGCCTGGCAAACGGCGCAGCACGTTCGGCCGAGTCGGCAACGCGCGGTTAACCGGTCTTACCTAGGCTTCGTGTCATGAACCGCCAGCAGGAGTTCGTGCTCCGCACCCTAGAGGAACGCGACATCCGGTTCGTCCGGCTCTGGTTCACCGACGTCCTGGGCTTCCTCAAGTCGGTGGCGATCGCGCCCGCGGAGCTCGAAGGTGCCTTCAGCGAGGGCATCGGCTTCGACGGCTCCGCCATCGAGGGCTTCGCCCGCGTGTACGAGTCGGACATGGTGGCCAAGCCGGACCCGTCGACGTTCCAGGTGCTGCCGTGGCAGACCCCGGACAAGAGCCACTACTCGGCGCGGATGTTCTGCGACATCGCCATGCCGGACGGTTCGCCGTCGTGGGCCGACCCGCGGCACGTGCTGCGCCGCGCCCTGGCCAAGGCCAGTGAGGCGGGCTTCACCTGCTACGTGCACCCCGAGATGGAGTTCTTCCTGCTCAAGGGGTTGCCGGACGACGGGAGCGAGCCCGTCCCGGCGGACAACGGCGGTTTCTTCGACCAGACCAGCCACGAGACCGCGACCCACTTCCGCCGTCACGCCATCGAGGCGCTGGAGGCGATGGGCATCTCGGTCGAGTTCAGCCACCACGAGGGCGCGCCCGGCCAGCAGGAGATCGACCTGCGCTACGCCGACGCCCTGACCATGGCCGACAACGTGATGACGTTCCGGTACGTGATCAAGGAAGTCGCGCTCACGCAGGGCGTGCGGGCCTCGTTCATGCCGAAGCCGTTCACCGACCAGCCCGGCAGCGGCATGCACACGCACGTCAGCCTGTTCGAGGGCGACCGCAACGCGTTCTACGACGCCGAGGACCCGTACCAGCTGTCCGACACCGGCAAGATGTTCGTCGCCGGGCTGTTGAAGCACGCCCGGGAGATCTCCGGCGTGACCAACCAGTGGGTGAACTCCTACAAGCGCCTGATCGTGGGTGGCGAGGCGCCGACGGCCGTGTGCTGGGGCCACGCGAACCGGTCCGCGCTGGTGCGCGTGCCGATGTACTCACCGGGCAAGTCGTCGTCGCGGCGGGTCGAGATCCGCTCGCTCGACTCGGCCTGCAACCCGTACCTGGCGTACGCGGTGATCCTGGCGGCGGGGCTCAAGGGCATCGAGAAGGGCTACGAGCTGCCGCCGCCCGCCGAGGACGACGTGTGGTCGCTGACCGACCGCGAGCGGCGTGCCGCCGGGTACGACAACCTGCCGCAGAACCTCGGCGAGGCGTTGACCGAGATGGAGAACTCCGAACTGCTCCCCGAAGCGCTGGGTGAGCACGTGTACGACTTCTTCCTGCGCAACAAGCGGGCCGAGTGGGACGGCTACCGCCGCAGCGTGACGCCGTACGAGCTGCGCAACCTGTTGCCGGTCCTGTGAGGGAGACACCCGTGCGGGTGGTCCACACCGGGCACTCGGAGAAGCTAGGTTTGCAGACCGTGACCGAGGTGCCCGCGCGTTCGGAATCCCGTCCCACGTTCATCGCCTGCACGGTGGCGACCGCCGCCGAACTGCCCGCGGTGAAGGTGCTGTCCAGCTCGTTCCTGGCCAACCACCCCCAGGCCAGGTTCATGGCGCTGGTGGTGGACGCCCAGCCGGAGAACTCCGGTCCGGGCTTGGTCACCCCCGCCGACCTGGGGATGAGCCGGGACGAGCTGGCCGAGTTGGCGACCGGCTGCACGGCGTCGCAGCTGTGCGGCGTGCTGCGGCCGACGTTGCTGGAACAGCTGCTCGGCCAGGGCGTCCCGGTGCTGTACCTGGACCCGTGGGTGCAGGTCCTGAACCCGTTGACCGACCTGGTCGAGGCCGCCGTCCGCCGCGGCCCGCTGGTCCTGCTGCCGAGGGCGCTGCGACCGCTGCCCGACGACGGCCTGCGCCCCACGCCGACCGAACTGCTCGAAACGGGCGTCTTCGACCCCGGTTTCCTGCTGGTGGCGCCGGGTGCCGAGCCGTTCCTGCGTTCTCTGGGCGAGCAACTGCGCCGCACGCCGGACGCCACCAAGGCCGTGCTCGACATGGCACCCGCACTGGTGAACCTGCACGTGCTGCGTGACGCGACGGTCGGCCTGTCGGTGTGGAACGCGGCCCAACGCGACCTCCACCGCCGCCCGGACGGCATGTTGACGACGCTCGGCGAGCCGGTCCGCAGCGTCCACTTCGCCGGCTTCGACCCCCACCGCCCCTGGCTGCTGTCCGCGGACTTCGCCGACCGCCCCCGGGTCCTGCTCTCGGAGCACCCGGAACTGGCCGACCTCTGCACGACGTACCGCGCGGAACTGGTGCGCAGGGGCCACACGGCCCAGCGGGTCCGCTACGGCTTCGGCCAGCTCACTGACGGCACCCAGATCCCGGACGAACTGCGCACGGACTACCGCGAGGCCGCCAGAACCCACCCAGGCTCCGCCTTCAGCGCAGCAGGCCGACCCACCCCAACCGAGCCCGTCCCCCCGATTGGCCAGGTTGCCCCGCCCGCCCCAACCACCCCAACCGAACCGCTCACCTCAACCGGTCAGGTCGCCCAGGCCGAGCCGGTCACCCCGACCGAGCCGGTCAACCTGACCGCTCAGGTCACCCCGAGCGAGCCGGTCGCCCCGGCTGAGCGGCCCAACTTGACCGGTCAGCTTGATCCAGCCGACCCGGCCGCCCAGACGGAGCCGGTCAACCTGAACGGTCAGGTCACCAGGGTCGGGCCAGTCCTCCCAGCCGAGCCGGTCAACCTGACCGATCAGGTTGCCCCAGCCGACCCAGTCGTTCCGGTGGAGCCGGTCAACTTGGACGGTCAGGTTGCCCAGGTCGGGCCGGTTGTCTCAGCCGAGCGGGTCAACTTGAGGGGCCAGGTTGAACCAGCCGAGGCAGCTCCGATCGCCGAGGCCGCGTCGATCAGCGACGCCGAGCCCGCTGCCGACGCCGGATCTGCGGAGCCTGCCGCCGCCGACGCCGGATCTGCGGAGCTTGCCGCCGCCGACGCCCAGACCGCGGAGCTTGCCGCCGCCGACGCCCAGACCGCGGAGCTTGCCGCCGAGGCCGAGCCCCTCGCGGAGGCCGACCGACCGACACCCGCGTCCGGGCAGGCCGAGCCCACCACCACCGGCACCGAATCGACCACCGCTGCGGCACCCGCCATCAACGGCACTCCTCTCCCCGCTACCGGCGGCGAGCCCACGAGCCCTGTCGCCGCGCCTCCCGCCGTTGCCGCACCTCCCGCCGTTGCCGCACCCCCAGCGCGAACCACCCCACCGCCGGCCTTCGGGCCGGACGGCGGAGCGGGCTTTGTCGCCTGGGCCAGTGAACCCGCGCCCGACCTCCCCGGCAGCACGCGCTGGGCCGCCGCCCTCTGGCGTTCCGACGAAGCCCTCCGCACCCAGTTCCCCGACCCGTTCGGCGCGGACGGTGCGGCTTTCCGCGATTGGTGCGCGAGCGTCGGCGTGGCCGCGGGCCGGTTGCCGGTCGACGCCGTACCCCGCCCCCGCGCCGAAGCACCCGTCCTGCACGACCAGCTCGGCGTCTCCGTCCTCGGCACCGGCCCGATCGCCGAACTCGTCCACGCCGCCGCCCGCGCCTCCGGCCTGCCGACCTCCACCACCGCCGGCTACCCGGTCGTGATCCGCGTCGGCACCACCGAACGAGTCCCGGACAGCCGTTTCGTCGTCGACTACCTCCTCGACGACGACCAGCCGACCGACGCCGCCGAACTCTGGGTCCCCTCCGAGACGACCCGCGCCACCCTCGAACGCCCCGGCGGCCCGACCGTCCGCGTCGTCCCGCTCCCGGTCCCGGAAGCCGAAGCCCGCACTCCCGAATCACACGAAGGCGTGATCTTCGGCGCCCTCGCCGACCACGCCGTCGACCGCGCGGGCAACGTGCTGGGCGCCGTCTCCGCATTCCTCTCCGCCTTCCCCGACCGCAACGACGTCACGTTGCGCATCGAGGTCACCCACGCGGACGCGCACCCCGAAGCCGCCGAACGACTGCGCCTCGCCACCGCCGCCGACCCGCGCGTCGAGCTGGTCGACGCGCTCGGCGACGTCGACTGCCTCGTCCACCTGCACCGGAGCGGCGCGTGCGACCGGATCGCGCAGACCCTCGCCCGGCACGCCGCCGACGCCACGCCGATCCTGACCTCCGACCACGGCGCGGTCGCCGAGCTGTTCGACCGGGCCGCGGTGATCTTCGTGCCGTGCCGCCAAGGCGTCGAACCCGACGTCCAGGCCGCCGCCAAGCTCATGCGCGCCCTCGCGGAGGACCTGAAGACGGCCGTCGCGATCGGCATCAAGGGCCGCGACCACGTCCGCGCCACCCGTGACGTCACCAAGATCGGCGAAGTCCTCCGCGAACGCGTCGAGCACGCCTACCGCGGCTGGCGCGCACGCCGGGCCAAGCCCGCGCCGACCGTCGACCCGCTCAAGGCACTGCACGCCGCCAAGCACGCCCTGCTGCGCCAACCCGACGTCGGCACGGCCAGCCGCACGCCCATGGCGCCGCAGCTGCGCAAGGTGGTCCTGCGCGTCCTCGACCACTACGACAACCACATGCGCGACGTGCTCACGTCCCTGGTCGACGGGGTCGAGCGCACGGTCTCCGAGCTGGTCCGCCGCCAGGACGACATCTCCACCGGCGTCGGCCTCGGCGAGCTGGAGGTGCTGCGCGCCGAGCTGGAGCAGCACGCCGAGCACCAGGGCCACCTCGCCGACCAGCTCGTCGGCGTCGACGACGGCGTCGTCCGCGTCCGCGCCGACATGGCCGGCCAAGGGCGGCGGCTGCGCGAGATCGAGGACACCGTCGTCGCCGAGGCCGCCAAGCGCGCCAAGCAGAACGACGTCCTGGCCCAGCGCATCGACAAGCTCGCCGTCGCCCTCGAACGCACCCTCGACCGGATCGACTCGCTGGAGTCGAAGGTCGTCGACGCGCTGCGGGAGCGTGACGCGAAGCTCGACGCGAGCGTGCGCGCCGCCAACCAGGCCCAGCAGACCGCCGACGCCCTGCGCCGCGTGGTGGTGCGCGAGCACGAACGGCACAGCGAGGCCGTGCCGCGCAGCTCGCTCGTGCTGACCGACGTCGGCCTGCTGCGCCTGCCGTCTGACGACGCGTTCATGCTCCCGATGCTGTCCAGCAACGGGGTGTGGGAGACGGACCTGTCGGAGCTGATCGACTCGGTGGTCGAGCCGGACGGCATCTTCCTCGACGTCGGCGCGTACGTCGGTTACCAGACCGTGCGCATGCTCAGCCGGTTCGGCACGGGTGGCGCGGTGGTCGCGGTCGAGCCGTGCCCGACCTCGCGGGCGCTGTTGCGGCACAACGTCGACGTCAACCTGCCCGAACGGGTGGCGCAACAGCTCGTCCTGGTCGACGCCGCCGCGTGGGAGAGCACCGGCGAACTGGCCAGCCAACCGTCGTTGACGGGCGGGGTGTCGGTGGCGCCGCTGCCGGAGGGCGCCGGGGACGACGTGCCCCGCGTGCGTGCGGCCAGGCTCGACAAGGAGCTGGAGGCCGTGCCGTCGTTGCAGGGTCGGAAGCTGTCCGTCGTCCGGGTGGACGCGCCCGGTCGTGGTCACCGTGCGTTGGCCGGACTGGTACGCCTGCTGCGTCGGGATCGCCCGCACGTGTTCCTGGAGTTCTCCGCCTCGGCGACGGAGGGTTTCGGCGACGATCCGGTCACGGTCTTGAAGGAGTTCCGCATCTGGGGCTACGACCTGGTGCCGGTGGCCACCCGCGAACCGGCGTCACCGGAGCAGATCGTGGCCGCGATGCAGGGCATGCGGACCATCTCGCTGTGGCTGCGACCGCGTCCCGTGGCGCCGAAGGGGCCGGGTCCGCAGGTCGCCAGGCCTGCCCGCACCGCGCCCGCAGGCCGCTGACCAGGCGATTTGACACCGACGATGGTCATGAGTAACTTTTACCGAGTCGCCAGCAAGAACCTCGGAACGAGCGGTTGACACCGCGAATCGGGCTGAGTAGACTACTGCGGCGTCAAGCTCCCAGAAACGAATAAGCAGCACAACGTGCTGCCTCCGCTCTGGAAACTGATACAAATTGAATGCGAAGCGAGTTCAGCGCGGAGCCGAGAAGCCGAAACCGGCCGATTTGACACCGCGAAAACGAGCGAGCTAAGCTTCAACCAGAACGAAACACAAAGCCCCGGAATGAACCGCGGTAAGACGCGGGACAAGATGGTGAGCGCGTGTTCTTTGAGAACTCAACAGCGTGCCGAATAGCCAGTAAATTTATGAACCTCGTCAAGAGGTTTCCTTTGAGATTGTTACTGGACAACT
>NZ_PYAX01000008.1 GCF_003014735.1 Saccharothrix carnea
TCGTCTGGTGCACACTGCCCGCGTCAGTCGGCCACGGACCACTGCCATCACCGCCACCACCAGGGTTCGACGACGTCGTAGTGGTCGTCGTCGTCGTAGTGCGCGACGTCGTCGAGGTCGAAGTGGAAGTGGAGGTGCCCGTGGTCGAGCCGGTGCACGCGACCCCGTTGAGCTTGAACGACGTCGGCGCGGGGTTCGAGCCGGACCACGAGCCGTTGAAGCCCGGCGTCGTGCTCGCGCCCGTGGCCAGGGAGCCGTTCCAGCTCGTGTTCCGGACGGTCACCGTGCTGCCCGACTGGCTGAACTCGCCACCCCACAGCTGGTCCACGCGCTGTCCGGCGGTGAACGTCCACTCCAAGGTCCAGGACGACAGCGCGTCGCCCAGGTTGGTGATCGTGACGTTCGCGCCGAACCCGCCGCCCCACTGGTTGGTCACGGCGTAGTCGACGCGACACCCGACCGCCGCGTAGGCGCTCTGCCCACCGGCCGCCACCATCGTCGCGGCCATCGCCGTCACCGAGGCCGCGGCCGTGAACGCCGCGAACCGACCGTTCAGCTTTCTCTTGCGCGTGCCAGTGCGCAGACTCATGCGTCGCCTCCTTGCGAGCAGGGCTGGTCGAACGGTTCTGGGAGCGCTCCCAACGCAGGTTAACGCGCAAAGCCGGGAATGGGGAGAATGTTCATGCACGTGAATTCGACGGACGCGGGAATCGCTTTCGGAACATTAGTCGAAAGTTGTCGAATGCCGGTGAATTCACCACGTCCGGCCGTCGCGGGCGCGGAGTGGGAGACTCGGCCGCATGTCGACTCCCCGGCCACCGATCGCCGTCACCGGAGCCACCGGGCAGCTCGGTGGACGTGTCGCCCGCCGCCTCGCGGACGCCGGCCGCGCCCAGCTGCTGCTCGTCCGCGACCCGTCGCGCGCGCCGGACCTGCCCGGCGCCACCGTGGCGAAGGCCGGTTTCACCGACCGCGACGCCGTGCGCCAGGCCCTCGACGGCATCCCGACCGTCCTCATGGTCTCGGCCTCCGAGTCGACCGATCGCGTCGACCAGCACCGAGCCTTCATCGACGCCGCCGCGGACGCCGGGGTCGGCCACCTCGTCTACGTCTCGTTCGCGGGCGCCGCCCCGAACGCCACCTTCACGCTCGCCCGCGACCACTGGGCCACCGAACGGCACGTCCAAGGCACCGGCACGGCCTTCACGTTCCTGCGCGACAACCTCTACGCCGACTTCCTGCCCGCCATGGTCGGCGACGACGGCGTGCTGCGCGGTCCCGCCGGTGACGGTCGGGTGGCCGCCGTGGCGCAGGACGACATCGCCGACGCCGTCACCGCGGTCCTCACCGACCCGGCCGCCCACGTCGACCGCACCTACGAGCTCACCGGGCCGGAGGCACCGACCCTCCGCGAAGTCGCCGCCGTGCTGTCCGAAGCCACCGGCCGGACGATCACCTACCACCCCGAGACCGTCGAGGAGGCCTACCGCTCCCGCGCCTCGTACGGCGCGCCGGACTGGCAGGTCGACGCCTGGGTCTCCACCTACACCGCCATCGCCAACGGCGAACTCGCCAGGGTCACCGACGCCGTGCCGACCCTGACCGGGCACCCGGCCACGTCGTTGGCGGACCTGCTCCGCCGACGACGTGACCGGTAGCGGTGCTCAGCGCGGCAACGGGATCTCGAAGTGGACGGTCTGGAAGGTAATCGGGTCGCCGTCACGGGCGTCGTGCACCTCCTCCGCCACCGACCGCCAGAACGGTTCCGCCCCGGCGATCCGGGTGTCGGTGTGCAGGTACAGCCGTTCGTAGCCGGGCGTGCGCGCCACGAACTCCGTCGCCACCTCGACCAACGCCCTGGCCAGCCCGGAGCGGCGGTGGTCGGGCCGCACGTACACGCGGAACAACTGCGCCGTGCTGCCGTCCGGGTAGCGCTCGGCCAGCCAGGCGGGGTGCGGCGGGCTGGCCGGCGCCGTGGCGCGCACGCCGGTGGTCGCCACCACCTCGTCACCCTTGACCGCGACGAACAACGCGTGGCGCTCGGGACGCTGGTAGGCGCCGTCCAGGTCGATCACGTCACCGTGCCACTCGGGCCGGTAGCCGTAGCCGAACTCCTGGTAGAACGTGTCCAGCATGACGCTGCGCGCACCGTCCAGATCGGACTGGAGCGCGCGCCGGACCTCATAGGGCCCGACTTCGCGGTGGTACAGGCTCATGTCTTCCTCTCCTCTGTTCCTTCCATTGAGCGGCCCAGCAGGCCGATGGTCACCGGATGGGTGGGGGAGCCCAGGACGTCGCCCGCCGGTCCCTGCTCGACGACGTGCCCGCGGTGCAGCACGGCGACGCGGTCGGCGAGCCGTGCGACGACGGCCAGGTCGTGGCTGATCAACACGACGGTGCAGGTCAGCGCGGCGAGCTGGTCGAGCAGGTTCGCCTGGGTCAGGGTGTCCAGGCCGGACGTGATCTCGTCGCACACCAGCACGTCCGGCCGGGCCAGCAGGGCGCGCGCCAACGCCGCGCGTTGCAGTTCGCCGCCGGACAGCCCGGCCGGGCGCCGCGTCACGGTCGCCTCGTCCAGCCCCACGACCGCCAGTTCCACCAACGCCGCCGCCCGTGCGTCGGCGACACCACCGAGCCGCGCCGCGGTCCGGCTCACCTGGTCGAGCACCGTCCGGTAGGCGTCGAACGACGCGCGGGCGTCCTGGAACACGTACTGCACCGCGGCCAGCTCCGCGCGGGAACGGCGGCGCAACGAGCGGGGCAGCGGACGGCCGTCCAGCAGCACGTCACCGGTGAACCCGGCGTGCAGCCCGGCGACGCACCGGGCGAGCGTGGTCTTGCCGCTCCCGGACCGGCCCACGACGGCCAGGCACTCGCCCGCGCCCACCCGCACGTCCACGTCGTGCAGCACGGTGGTGGCGCGGTGCCGCGCGGTCAGCGACCGCGTCTCCAACCCGGGCGGCACGGCAGGGCGCTCCTCGGGCACCGTGACACGGGGCTGCGCCGCCACCAGCGCGGCGGTGTAGGCCGACCGCGGCCGGTCGAGCACGTCGGCGGTCGGACCGGCCTCCACGACCTGGCCCGACCGCAGCACCACGACCTCGTCCGCCAACGCGCGCACCACGTCCAGGTCGTGCGTCAGCAGCACCAACGCCACGCCCTGCGCCACCACCGACGACAGCTCGTCCACCACCTCGGCCCGGGTGATCGGGTCCTGCCCGGTGGTGGGCTCGTCCGCGACCAGCACCGCCGGGTCACCGATGAGCGCCTGCGCCAGCACCACCCGCTGTTGCTGGCCACCGGACAGCTCGTGCGGGTAGCGGCGCAACAACTCCGCCGGCACCCGGGCCCGCCGCAACGCGGTCGCGATCACCGTGTCGCGGTCACCGGGGTGCAGGGCGGCGATCTCGCGGAACACGCCACCGAGCCGCCGCACCGGGTTCAGCGCCGCCGAGGGCTGTTGCGGCACGAACCCGACCCGCCCGGTCACCGTGACCCGGCCGCTCACCGCCACCCCCGGCGCGTGCTCGCTGAGCAGCGCCAGCCCGGTGGTCGTCTTGCCGCTGCCGGACGCGCCGACCAGGGCCAGCACCTGCCCGGCGGCCAGCGCGAAGCTGACACCGTCGACCAGCGTGCGCGACCCGGCGACCGCGCGCAGGTCTTCCACGTGCACCACCGGCGTCACGTGCGGGCCTCCTTCTTCAACGCCCGGTCGAACACCAGGTTCAGCCCCACCGACAACGCCACGATCAGCAACGCGGGCACGACCACGGCCCACGGCTGGAGGAACAGCCCGACCCGGTTGCGGTCGACCATGACGGCCCAGTCGGCGGCGTCCGGCGCCACCCCGACGCCCAGGAAGCTCGCCGACGCCACCAGGTACAGCGCGCCGGTCAGCCGCACGCCCACGTCCGCCGCCAGGGTCCGCAGCATCGACCGTCCCGTGTAGACGATGGAGGTCCGCCACCACGTCTCGCCCTGCAACCGCATCGCCTCCAGCGCCGGACGTCCGGCGACCTCCAGCGCGGCGGCCCGCGAGATCCGCGCCACGTCGGGGAAGTTGACCAGCGCCACCACGCCGACGAGCACCGGCAGACCGGGACCGGCGATGGCGGCCACCAGGATCAGCACGAGCAGCGACGGCACCGCGAGCAGCAGGTCCAGGGGGCGCATCAGCGCCTCGTCCACGATCCGCAGCCGGGTCATCGCGGCCACCACGCCCCACGGCACGCCGACGAAGTACGAGCAGACCGTGGCCAGCACCGCGACCAGCACCACCGTCTGCCCGCCCGCGAGCACCTGGTGCCACACGTCGCGGCCGACGAAGTCCGTGCCCAACGACGAGTTCGCCACGAACGGCGCGCCCCGCGTCAGCTCGTCCGGCACGAACCACGGCCCCGCCAGCGCCAACGCCAGCGGCACCAGCAAGAGCAGCCAGCCGACGCCCTTCACGCGATCGCCACCGATCGGGGCGCGAGCCGGAACACGAGCAGGTCCGCGACCAGGTTCACCACCACCGTGGTCACCGCGAACACCACCGCCAGCCCTTGCACCACCGGCAGGTCACGGCCCGCGACCGCGTCCACCAGGATCGTGCCCAGGCCGGGGATGACGAACACCGCCTCGACCACGATCACGCCGCCCAGCAACCAGTCGGTGGTCCGCGCCACCTGTTGCACGGCCGGTGCGAGCGCGCTCGGCAACGCGTGCGCGAACCGGACCCGCGTCACACCGATGCCCAGCCGGAGCGCGTGCCGGACGTGGTCGGACGCCAGCGCGTCGATCATCCCGGCCCGCACCAGCCTGCTGATCGAGCACAACGGCCGGGCGACCAGCACCACCAGCGGCAGCACCAGCACGGCGGGCTGCGCGAGCAGGTCCGCACCCACCGCCGTGGGCGGCAGCCACCCCAACTGCACCCCGAACACCGCGATCAGCACCACGGCCAGCGCGAACTCCGGGATCGAGTGCAGACCCACGGTGACCGTCGTGACCACCCGGTCCACCGGCCCGCCTTCGCGCAACGCCGCCAGCACGCCCAGCAGCACCGACAACGGTATGAGCAGCACCAGCGCGAGCACCGCCAGCACGAGCGTCGGACCCAGCCCGTCGTGCAGGAACTCCACCACCGGCCGACCGGAGATCAACGACACGCCGAAGTCGCCCCGCGCCAACCCGCCGACCCACTCGCCGAACCGCTCGAGCGGCGGCCGGTCCAGCCCCATCGCGGCGCGGATCTGCTCGATCCGCCGCGGGTCCGGGTTGTCGCCCGCCAACGCCACCGCCGCGTCCCCCGGCAACGCCTGCACCAGCAGGAACACGACGGTGACGACGGCGAGCACCTGGACCAGCCCGAGGGCCAGCCGCCGCACCGCGTACCGGCGCAGGCTCACCCCAACCACACCTTGTCGAACCGCGCCCAGTCGAGCGTGTTCGCGGGCGCGGTGGAGATGCCGCCCACGTTCGGCGCCGTGCCGACGATCCAGTCCGCGAAGCCCCACATCAGGTAGCCGCCCTCGGCGTGCAGGGAGCGCTGCATCTCCCGGTACACCTCGCCCCGCTGCTTGTCGTCCACAGTGGACACCGCTTTGTCGTACAGCGCGTCGAACTCGGGCCTGGCCCACTTGGTCACGTTGGTGCCCGAGCCGCTGAGCAGCCGTTGCGCGATGTGCGTCTCGATCGGCATCGCGCCGGACCGGAAGCTCGACAGCGAGCCGTTCTTGAGCGTGTCGGACCAGTAGCTGTCCTTGTTGCCGGTGACCACCTCGACGGTCAGGCCCGAGCCCTTGACCTGGTCGGCGAACACCGTGGCGGCCTCGACCATGCCCGCCGCGGCGGTGGAGGTGTCCAGCTTGACGGTCAGGCCCTCGGCACCGGCGCGCTTGATCAGGAACTTGGCCTTGTCCAGGTCGCGGGTGCGCTGCGGGACGTCGTCGGCGTAGTGCTGGTAGCCCTTGCCGAACAGGTCGTTGCCGACCTGCCCGCTGCCCGCCAGCACCGACTCGACCAGCTGCGGCCGGTCGGCGAGCAGGAACATGGCCTCGCGCAGGTCGCGGTTGTCGAACGGCGGCCGGTCGAGCTTCATCGCGAACGCCTGCACGGCGCTGTTGGGCGCGCGGTGGATCGCCATCCGGTCGCCCGCCGCGTGGCCGCGCGCGGTGGTCGGGGTGAGGTCGTGCGCGTACTCGACCTGGCCGCCGAGCAGGGCGTTCGCCCGCGCCGACTCCTCGTTGGCGATCACGAACTCCAGCTCGTCCAGGTGCGGCGCGCCCTCCCAGTACCCGTCGTACCGCTTGAGCAGGACCGACCTGCCCGGCTCGAACGAGGTGAAGCTGAACGGCCCCGAGCCGACCGGGGTGGTGAAGTCCTCGGTGCCGGCGGGCACGATGTACGCGCCGAACGCGGCCAGCACGTTGGGGAACTCCACGAACGGCCGCTTCAGCGCGAACTCCACCGTCCGCTCGTCCACCGCGCGGCTGTTCGGCAGGTCGATCAGCGCGAGGCTGGACTTGGCCCGGAACGCGCGGGCGGGGTCGAGGATGCGGGCGTAGCTGGCCAGCACGTCGTCCGCGCGCACCGGCTGGCCGTTGTGGAACGTGGCCTGCCGCAACGTGATCCGCCAGCGCGTCAGGGTCGCGTCGGGCTCCCACTTCTCGGCCAGTCTGGGCTGGGCGGAGACGTCCGGGCCGAGGTCGGCGAGCTTGTCGTAGAGCGCCTTGGACCGGGCGGCCTCCACGAACAGGTTCGCCAGGTGCGGGTCGAGCACCTCCTTGGCGCCACCACCGGCGAACGCCGCGCGCAGCCGCCCGCCGGTGCGCGGGGTGGACGCGGCGGTGGTCGGTTCGGCGGTGCCGCACCCGGCGAGGGCGGCGAGCGAGAGTCCGGCGGTGAGGCCGAGGAAACCGCGGCGGTTGAGGGAGTGCATGGGAGTTCCTTTCAGTGGCGCAGGCGCGCGACGAGGTGCAGGCGGTCGCCGGACAGGGCTTCGCTGAGGTCGGCGTCGGCCGTCCACGGTTCGTCGGTCCGCGGCCCCGGCGAGTCGAACAGGGCGAGCACGTCGAACCCGGCGTGGTCGAGGAAGTGCCGCAGTTCCTGCGGGAACAGCAGCCGCCACGCCGAGCGCTGCACCAGCGGCTGGGCACCGGGCCACCACCACTCGCGTCGGCGGCGCAGCAGTTGGGCCGCGTGGTCGATCCAGAGCCTGGTGTGCGAGGTGTAGGACACGCCTTCCCAGACGACCGTGCGGCTGCGGACGCCGTCGAGTAGTTCGGTGTTGCCGAGGAAGAACGCGCCGTTGCGCATCTCCGCCACCAGCAGGCCGCCCGGTTCGAGGTGGTCGCGGCAGCGGCGCAGGAACCCGTCCAGGTCGGCGTTCGTGTGGCAGTACAGCAGCGCGCTGTCCAGGCACGTGATCACGTCGAAGCGGCGGCCCAGGGCGAACGACCGCATGTCGCCGAGCACGAACTCCACCGCCGGGTGGTGCGCGCGGGCGTGTTGGACCATCCGCTCGGAGCTGTCCAGCCCGACCACCCGGTAGCCGAGGCCCGCGAGGTGGCCCGCGTCACGGCCCGTGCCGCAGCCGACGTCGAGCAGCGCGCGCCCCCCGCCGAACCGCGTCACGACGTCGTGCGTGAACCGGGCGGCGACGTGGTCGGCGTCCGGGAACTGGTGCTCGTACAGCGCCGGGTTGTCGGTCAGCAGGTTCTCGCCCGCCGGGTTCTCGTATAGCGTCATCGGGCCGCCTCTCGTTGCGGGGTCAGCACGCCACGCCGGTGCAGCCACGCCACGGCCGCCGCGCACCCGAGCCCGATGCCGACGCACAGCAGCGACGCCGCAGGTGCCGACCGGCCGAACACCCACCCGATCGCCGCGTTGCCCAGTGCCGCGGCGAGGCCGGACACCAGGTAGAACACGCCGAAGTAGGTGCCCGCCAACCCGGTGCGGCCGAACTCCGGGATCAGGTCGTAGACGAACGGGTGCGCGATCATCACGCCGACCGACAGCAGCAGCGCGGCGACCAGCACGGGCGTGACGCCGCCGAGGGGTCCGACGTGGGCCGCCGCCGTGGCGCCGAACCCGAGCCCCATGACCGCGAGCCCGAGCGCGATGGCCCGGCCGCGGGCGAACCGGCCCAGCGCCCTGGTGATGCGCACCTGCAGCAGCAGCGTGGCCACGGTGGTGACGACGAACAGCGCGGCGACGGCGAACGACGAGCCGGTCAGCCGCCGCGCCTCCAGCGGCAGCACCAGGTACAGCTGGTTCTGCAGCACGAACATGCCGGTGAGCGCGCCGGTGAAGGCCAGGAACCGCCGGTCGGACAGGCACTCGCGCCAGTCGTCCAGCACCGTGCCCTGGTGCGGCGCCGCGGGCCGGTCGGGCAGCACGACGGCCTGCGCGACCGTGAGCACGGCGAAGATCCCGGCCGCGACCAGCGCCGCGACCCGGAAGTCCCAGAGCATCAGCACGCCACCCAGCAGCGGCCCGACCAGCGCGCCCGCCTGCCCGTAGGCGTTGAACAGCGCGAACGCACCCGCCCGGTCGGACGACTCCTCGGCGATGTACGCGCGCACAGCCGGGTTGAACAGCGCACCGGCCAGTCCGCTGAGGACGGACGCGGCCAGCAGCACCGCCACCGACTCGCCCGCCGCGAACAGCCCGAACCCGACGGCCCGGACCGCGCAGCCCGCGATGATGACCCGGCGCGGCCCCAGCCGGTCCGACGCCGAGCCGCCGAACAGGAACAGGCCCTGCTGGCTCAGCGTCCGCACGCCGAGCACGGTGCCGATGGCCGCCACCGACAGGCCCAGCTCGCCCAGGTGCGTGGCCAGGTAGGGGATCAGCAGGTAGAAGCCGGTGTTCACGCCGAACTGGTTGACCAGCAGCAGGCGCACGGACCACGGGAAGCGCCTCATCGGGCGACCACGCCGAGCCCCGGTGCGCCGGCCAGCCGCAACGTGCCGTCCTCGCCGCCGATACCGGTCCACGGGTCGTCCGCCACCAGCAGGTGGCCGTCCAGGTCGACCCACCGGGCGTGCCCGGTCAGGTGCACGGCGGGCGCGATGCCCAGCGAACTGGCCACCAGGCAGCCGAGCATCACGTCCAGCCCGCACGCGCGGGCCACGTCGATGATCTCCAGTGCCGCGGTGATCCCGCCGCACTTGGCCAGCTTCACGTTGACCCCGTCGACCAGGCCCGCCAGCGCCCGCACGTCGGCGACCGCGGCCGCGTCCTCGTCCGCGATCAACGGCACCGGGCACCGCTCGCGCAGCCACGCCAAGTCGTCCCACCGGCCGGGCGGTAGGGGCTGCTCCACCGCGTCCACGCCGGTGAGCCGCTCGACCACCCGCACGGTCTCCTCGGCGGTCCAGCCGCCGTTCGGGTCGAGGATCAGGCGGGCGTCGGGTGCGGCGGCCCGGACCGCCGCGACCCGGGCGACGTCGTCCTCCGACCCCACCTTGACCTTCAGCACGGTGAACCCGCGCGCGACCAACCCGGCGGCCTGCGCCGCGGCCTCGGCGGGTGACCCGATGCCGATCGTGTAAGCCGTCGGTACGTCCGTCCACTGTGGAACGCCGACCGCCGCGTGCACCGGCACACCGGCTCGCAGCGCCACCAAGTCGTGCAACGCGGCGTCCACCGCGGCGAGCACACCCGGCGGCAGCTCGGGCAGGCGGGCACGCAGCTCGTCGGGGCTGTCGCTGGAGCCCACCACGGGCGCCAAGTCCCGCAGCAGCCCGGTGATCCGAGCCACGTCCAGCCCGTAGTACCGGCTGCTCACGACCTCGCCGTGGCCGCGAACCCCGTCCCAACCGACCACCACGCGCACGGCGTCACGGCGGGCCATGACCGACCGCGAGATGCGCAGCGGGGTCCGCAGCTCCAGCCCGTACACCGTCCAGTCGAGCCTCACGCGGACACCCCGACCGGCTTGGGCGCGTACACCGTGCGGCACCGGGCCCAGCTGGTGACCTCGATCTCGGCGGTGTCGGCGATCTCCACCGGCCGGTCCTCCGGCCGGCCCAACAAGCCCCGTGAACGGCAGAAATCGTCGTCGAAGATGGTGCCCAGGTAGCGGTGCGGCCCGTCCGGGAAGATCGTCACCACGGTCGCGCCCGGCTCGACGCGCGCCACCCACGCCGACACCAGAGCGACCGCGCCGGTGCTCCAGCCGCCGGTGACGAAGCAGTCCCGCGCCAGCCTGCGGCACGCGTCGACCACCTCCACCGGACCGAGCCAGTGCACCTCGTCGAACTCCTCGTAGGCGACGTTGCGCGGGTGGATGCTGCTGCCGAGCCCGCGCATGACCCGCGGCCGGGCGGGCTGGCCGAAGATGGTCGAGCCGACCGTGTCCACGCCGATCAGCCGCACGCCCGGCCAGTACCGGCGCAGGGACGCGACGACACCGGCGCTGTGCCCGCCCGTGCCCACGCTGCACACCAGCACGTCCGCGTGGTCGAGCTGGGCCGCGAGCTCACGGGCCAGCCCCGCGTACCCGGCGGGGTTGTCGGGGTTGTTGTACTGGTCGGGCCAGTACGCGCCGGGCAGCTCGCGCAGCACGTCCTGGAGCCGGTCCAGCCTGGCCTGCTGCCAGCCGCCGATCGGGTGCGGCCGGTCCACCACCTCCAGCCGGGCGCCGTGGGCGCGCAGGATCGCGCGCATCGACGGCTCCAGCTCGTGGTCGACCACCAGCACGACCGGGTGCCCCAGCGCCTGGCCTGCGAACGCCAACCCGAGGCCGAGCGTGCCGCTGGTCGACTCCACGACCACCGCGCCGGGCCGCAGCTCGCCGCGCTCCCGTGCGGCTAACAGCATCGCGACCGCCGAACGCGCCTTCATCCCGCCCGCGCCCAGGTATTCCAGCTTCGCCCAGAACCCGCCGTGCCGGTGGGGCAGCGGCGTGTCGACGCGGGTGACCGGGGTGTTGCCGAGCAGGTCGAACAGGTGTGGGTTGCGCATGCCCGATCGAGGAAGCACGGTCACCGGGCCCGCCCTGGTGCGGCGCGGTAGTGGTGCAGCGTGGTCGGGCCGCCGTGCAGCCAGAAGAACGGGTACGGCTCGGCCGACACCGCCGTCACGCCCGAGCCGAGGAACCACGGCACGATCGCGCTCGCCGTCTGGGCGAACACCACCAGCGGCCGGTCGGCGGCGACGGCCGTGCGCAGCAGCGGTTCGAAGCTGCCGTTGCCGACCGTCATGCCGGAGGCCAGCACCAGGTCGCAGTCGGCCACCGCGGCGAGCGCGTCGGTCACGATCGGCTCGCCCCACTCGGTGCGCCCGCCCTTGAGGTCGCACGGCACGTACCGCAGACCGCGTTCGCGCAGGTGGTGCAGCAGCGAGTTCACCACGCCGACGACCAGCACCCGTTGGCCCGGCACGGCGTCCAGCAGGTCGACCACGGCCGACGCGCGGGCCATCGACTTGGTCAGCGAGTCGCCCGCGCCGATCACGACGTGCCGCGCGGCGGCGAGGTGGTGCGGGTGCGCGTGCATCAGGTACGCGTCCAGCACCGCCGTGCGGATCACGGGGTCGGGGTGGGCGAGCAGGTCGGCGGCGCTCTCGCCGACGCAGTCGGTCACGGTCGAGTCGTCCGCGCAGTCGGGCTCGACCGCGCACGAGCCGACCGCGTCACCGATCCGGACGCTGATCACCGTGTTGCGGTACGCCCGGCCGCGCGAGACGTGCCGCGCACCCTGGCGGGTGGTGAACGCGACGCTCACCCGGCAGTCGGCCGGGTCGGGACCGATCGCGCCCGCCCGCGCCAGCGCGACGAGTTCCGTGACGCCCGACAGGGGGCGCCGGTCGGCCTGCGCGGTCACCCGGCACCTCCCGCGCGCCGAGCCCGCGGTGCGCCGACCTGGTCTGCCGGCGCGGTCACGCGACGTCCTCCGCGTAACGCACGTCCAGCGTGCCGACCACGCGCTCGGCCCTGGTGCGGGCATCAGCGTCGGGCGAGGTCACCATGACGTGCCCGAGGTAGCTGTTGTTGCTGGTCGGCTCGCCGGCGCGGTGCCCGGCGGGCTTGGCCGCCCAGTCGACCACCTCCGGGTTCGCGGCCAGGGCCTCGACGCCGTCGATCCCGGCCACCACCCCGGCGCGCGGCGGCAGCAGGAACGAGATGGCGGCGCTGCGCACACCGGTCTCGCGAGGCCGCAGGTCGGGCTGGCGGCCCACCGCGAGGTCGGCGAACACCGATGGCAGGTTGACGCCGGTCACGCGGCGGACCAGCTCGGTGATCTGGTTGCCGGCCGGGCGCGGGTTGACCTCGATCAGCCGCGGCCCGTCCGCGGTCAGCTTGATCTCGGTGTGCGCCACCGCGTGGTCCAGCCCCAACGCCTCGATCGCGCTCACGGCGGTGTCCACGGCCGCGTCCCGGTCGGCGTCGCCGAGCGCGGCGGGGAACATGTGGCCGCTCTCCACGAACCACGGCCGCCCGGCGATGCTCTTGTCGGTCACCCCGATGACGTAGGTCGTGCCGGCCGCGGTCACCGTCTCCACGCTCACCTCGGGGCCGACGAGCAGCTCCTCCAGCAGCACGGTCGGCACCCGTTCCTGACCGCGCGCGTTGACCGGGAACGCTTCCAGCGCCTGGTACGCCTCGCGCAACGCGGCCTCGTCGCGCACCTCGCGCACGTGCATCCCCGCGCACAGGTCGACCGGCTTGACCACCAGCGGGTACCCCAGCTCGGCGGCGGCCTTCGCGGTAGCGGCCCAGTCCTGCGCCAGCGCGAACCGGGGTCCGGGCACACCCGCCGCCGACGTGGTCGTGCGGGTGAGGTCCTTGCGGTAGGCGCGTTCGACGGCCTTCGGGTCGGCGCCGGGCAGGCCCAGGTGCGCGGCCACGGCGGCGACCGTGGACAGGTAGTAGTCGCAGGAGGAGATCACGCCGTCGAACGCCAGCACGCCGTGCAGACGGTCCACATAGGACAGCAGGGCGGGCACGTCGTTGGTCTCGGCGGTGAGCACGTTCTCCGCGGCCAGCAACGGGTGCGGGTGCGCGGGCGCGGACCGCAGGTAGTGCTGGAGGTCGCGGGTGAGGAAGGTGAACCGGTGGCCGGACTCGTGGATCGCTCGTGGCAGCAGCGAACTCATCGCGCCGACCCAGCTCTCGATCATCAACAAGTGCGCCACGCGTGCTCCTCCGAAAGGGTGGCCGGACCGGGACTGGGAGAATGGTAATCATTATCAGTCCGGGTGCGTGGCCCCCATTCGGGTGATGTGACTCACTGGGTTCGACTACGCGGCTCCTCGGTGGTCGACAATGCGAGAGGTCGTCAGTTCCTGCGGGCGCGGTAGGCGGCGACGGCGATCCGGTTGCCGCACGCGGTGCTGCAGTAGCGGCGGGAGCGGTTGCGGGACAGGTCGAGCACCAGTCCGCCGCACGTGTCGTCCGCGCAGACCGACAGCCTGCTCAGCTCGTCGGCGCGGATCACGTCGACCATCGCCATGGCCGTCTCGACGGCGATCCGGTCGGCCAGCGGCGTGCCGGGGTCGGTGGCGTGCAGGTGGTAGTCGAAACCGTCGTGCCGCACCAGCTGCGGCACCACGTGGTGCCCGGCCAGGATGTCGTTCACGATGGTAACGGCGGTGTCGCGGTCGCTGGTCAGCAGGCGGCGCAACGGTGCCCGCACCGCGCGGACCGCCTCCAGCTCGGCCGCGTCGTGGGTGCGCGAGCCGGTGTAGCCGTGCTCGGCGAAGAACGCGTCGAGCTGGGCCCGGTCGGTCAGCGTGTCCGGCTCCTCGGCCGAGTTCACCAAGGCGACCGCGGCGACCAGTGCCGCCGTCGTGTCATGGGTGAAAAGCATGTTGACAGATTACCGCTGCGGTCCATAGCGTCATGAGTCATGGCGACGATGACACATGACACGCAGGTGGCTGGGCGGCTGCGGGCCGGGTTGGGCTTCGCGCTGCTGTCGGCGTCGTCGTTCGGGCTGTCCGGCCCGCTGGCCCGCGGGCTGATGGACGCGGGCTGGTCCTCGGCCGCCGCGGTGGCGGTGCGGGTGCTGCTGGCCGCCGTGGTGCTGGTGCCGATCGCGGTGGTGCAGCTGCGCGGCCGGTGGCACCTGCTGCGCCGCACCGCGCCGCTGATCACGGCGTACGGGCTGGTCGCGGTCGCGGGTTGCCAGCTGGCCTTCTTCAACGCCGTCGCGCACATGGAAGTCGGTGTCGCGCTGCTGGTCGAGTACACCGCGCCGGTGGCCGTGGTCGGCTGGCTGTGGCTGCGGCACGGCCAGCGCCCCACCCGGCTGACCGTGCTCGGCGGTGTGCTGGGCCTGGTCGGGCTGCTGCTGGTGCTCGACGTCGTGTCCGGCGCGCGGGCCAGCGCGGTCGGTGTGCTGTGGGCGTTGGCCGCGATGGTGGGCGCCGCCGTGTACTTCGTGCTCAACGCGCGGGACGCGGAAGGGCTGCCGGGCACCGTGCTGGCCGCGGGCGGGTTGCTGCTGGGCGGTGTCGTGCTGGTGGCGGCCGGCGCGGTGGGGATCGTCCCGTTCGCGGTGTCGGCCGCGCCGGTCGGGTTCGACGGGTTCACCGTGGCGTGGTGGCTGCCGGTGCTCGCGCTCGGCGTGGTGACGGCCGCCCTCGCTTACGTCACCGGTATCGCGGCGACCCGGCGGCTCGGCTCGCGGCTGGCTTCGTTCGTGGCGCTGACCGAGGTCGTGCTGGCGCTCGTGTTCGCGTGGCTGCTGCTCGGCGAGGCGCCGGGCCTGGTCCAACTGGCCGGTGGCGTGTTGATCCTGGGCGGTGTGGTGGCCGTGCGGCTGGGTGAGCCGCGGTCGTAGCCGGCCGCGTCCTCTGCGCGGGAAGCGGTTGCGCTAGACCTGGCCCGGATCCCGTGGCCGGGCAAGCACCTCGCGCCTGGCCCGGGTGACGCGGGCCGCCAGGGTCGGGTGCCCAACCAGCACGCGTTCGGCCGTCTCGAACTCGCGCAACGCCTCGGCCTCCGCCTCCTCGGACCCCAGCGAGGCCAACCCGACGCCACGCCACAGCCGCAGCACGCCGACCACCGGCGCACCGGGCACCTCGCGCTCGATCACGGCGAGGTGCCGGTCCAGGCACGGCAGGGCGTCGGTCGCGCCGTCCCGCGACAGCACCACCGCGCACCACCGGTCGACGGCGTCGGCCGT
Source organism: Saccharothrix carnea (assembly GCF_003014735.1). Lineage (GTDB taxonomy): Bacteria > Actinomycetota > Actinomycetes > Mycobacteriales > Pseudonocardiaceae > Actinosynnema > Actinosynnema carneum. The sequence goes on from NZ_PYAX01000008.1 coordinate 15,123, forward strand.
CACCGACGCGGCGGGTGCGTGGCGCAGCAGGAGGTCGATGCCGCGGACGAGGTGCGGCTCGGCCTCGTCCACCCGGCCGAGGTCGTCCAACGCCTGCCGCAGGCTGTGGTGGCTCACCGCCGCGGCGAGCCCGCCCGGTGCGACCCGCTCGGCCAGTTCGACGGCGTCCCGGGCGGCCTGTTCGGCGGCACACCCGTCACCGCGCAGCCTGAGCGTGTGGGACAGCTCGTTGAGCGTGCCGACCACGGTCTCACCGGTGCGGTCCACGGTCCGCTGGATGGTCAACGCGTCGGTGAACGCCGTGACCGCGTCGTCCAGTGCTCCCGTGTCCCTCAGCGCGCCCGCGCGGCAGACGAGCACCTGCGCGTGCAGGGCGCTGTGCGGCTCGGCTCGTTCGACCAGGTGCAGCGCGTTCGTCACCGTTTCCAGCGCGCGGTGCGGGTTGCCGAGTTCCAGGTCTGCCCGGCCGTGCCCGGCCAGTGCGTGCGCGAGGAGGGTGGCGACTTCGCGGTCACGCGGGTCCAGCCCGTCCAGCTCGTACGCGGCGACGGTGTACAGGTGGGCGGCTTCGGACCACCGGCCCGCGATCACCGCCGAGTCGCCCTCGCGCAACCGCCAGCGCGCGAGCCCGACCCGTGCGTTCCGATCTTCCCGCCGCTTCCGGGCCACCGCACCTCCCAGCCGCCACGTGGGGACGCCGTCCTCCTCCGTGATCGTCTCGGCGCGACACCCCGTTAGGTGGACTTCAGCTGATTCACCCGAGCGGTCCAGGGTCGGCGAGGGCCATCCGGTCGTGCCCGGATCGGCCACGCGGTGGGCTCAGAACCCGCTGCCGCGGAACTTGTCCAAGACCCGCCGTTCCCGTTTGGTGGGGCGGCCCGCGCCGCGTTCACGACGGGCGACGGGCGCCGGTGCCTCTGTGGGCTTCGGCGGTGGCGGGGTCCGGTCGATGAAGCAACCGACCGCGTCGGCGGCACCGACGCGTTTCTGGATCACCCGGACAACCTCCACGATCCGAACCGTGTCACCCACCCGCGCACGCACTTCGTCACCAGGTGTGACCGACGTGGCGGGCTTGGCCGGCTTGTCGTTGACACGCACGTGCCCACCCCGACACGCCGCCGCGGCATCGGAACGGGTCTTGGTCAACCGGACCGCCCACAGCCAGCGATCCACACGGGTGGACTCCACACCTACATCATGGCCTGCTCCCACCCCACCGCACCCAACCGCCCTGCCACGGCACCCTCACCGCCCTGCCCCCCACCGCCCCGCCACCCCGTCTGTCGCCCACCGCCTGCCGCCGGCCCGACCGCCATCGACCGCTGCCCAGCTACCCCGTGCCCGGCCGCCGGCCGTCGCGCGGGCGTGATGCCGGGGGTGGGGCACCGCCCGCGTGTCCCACCCCCCGCCATCACCTCACTTCAGGCCGCAGAGGGCGTGGTCGATCAGGGGCGAGGTGACGTCGCCGGCCGGCTTGGGCGCGCCCGGCCTGGCCACCATCGAGTCGGTGTTGATCGACACGACCACGCTGCGCTCGCCGTCCGCCGTCACGCCGTTGCGGGTCTTGAAGCCCGGGATGTCGCCGCCGTGCGACCAGTGCCCGCCGCACGAGTTCGGGATCCACATGATCCCCAGCCCGTACTCGGCACCGGGCCACGCCGGGTCCAGGCCGGGCGTGCGCACGGTCTTCGTCATCTCGGCGAGCTGCGCCGGCCGCAGCACCTCGCCGCCGATCAGCGCCTTGAGGAACTCGTTCGCGTCCTCGGTGGTGCTGATCATGTCACCGGCCGCCCCACCCCACGACGGGTTGTAGCGCGTCACGTCGACCGCCCGGCCCCACCGCGGGTCGTCCGGGTCGGCTTCGAGGCCCTTCTCCGGGAACCGCTCGTAGGCGGTGGCGTGCGGCCTGGGCAGGAACGGTGACGTGCCCGGCAGGAAGGTGTCGCGCAGGCCGAGCGGTTCGACGATGCGGGTGCGGACCTCGTGCTGCCAGGTGTTGCCGGTGACCCGTTCGACGATCATCCCGGCCAGGACGTAGCCGGTGTTGGAGTAGTTCCACCGCTCACCCGGCGGGAAGTCCGGCCGCGACGCGACGGCGAGCGCGACGAGCTGCTCCGGCCGGTAGGTCCGGAACCGGTTGTCCTCGAACTCCGACTCCAGGAACAGCTCCGGCATCCTGCCCACGTAGTTGGTCAGGCCGCTGGTGTGCTGCAACAGCTGCCGCACGGTGATCCGCCTGCCGTCGTTGCCGTTCCCCGCCACGACACCCGGCAGCCAGCGCTCGACACTGTCCTCAAGGGACAGTCGTCCCTCACCGACCAGTTGCAGCACGGTGGCCGCGACGAACGTCTTGGTGTAGCTGCCGATGCGGAACTTCGCCCGCCACGGCACAGGCGTTCGCCGGTCGACGTCGCCGTAACCGCTGCGGACCCGCACGTCGCCACGCGGTGTGTCCACTTCCACCAGCACACCCGGCGCGCCCTGGTCCAGCAACGCGTCGGCGTGCCGCTGGAGGGTGTCGGTGCGGTGGCCGGCGTGAGCGGTGCCCGCCGTGGTGAGCCCCAGCACCGCGACCATCACTGTTGCGCAGAGTCGTTTCATGTCACCGAACGGTAGGCACGCACCGGGTCGGCGTCGTCGCCCCACGACGGGATCCTGATCTACCACCGTGGGGGTAGGGCGGGATCAGCCCACGGGCTGGCGACGGGTGAGCCCGCCCGCGACTACGTTGGGCCGGTGCTGGCCAAACTCAAGCCGATCCGGCTCGACCTGCTGCTCGCGGTGGTGCTGACGTCGTTGACCGTGGCGACCACGGTGAGCCAGACCGGCGGTGGGTCGGGCTGGGCGGCGTACGTGGTGGGTGCGCTCACCGTCGCGCCGATCGCGTTGCGCCAACTCGCGCCGGTGGCCACGATGGCGGTGATGCTGGGCGCGTTGGCGCTCTACGGCGTGGTCGAGTTCGGTGGCCTGCCCAGTGGCGGCGTCGGCGCGCTGGTCGGCATGTTCACCGTGGCCACGCTGCGGTCCCGGCTCGTGGCGGCGGTCGTGTTCCTGGCGGCGGTGGCCGTGGTCGTCGTGGCGTTCCTCGGACTGCCCGGTGTGGTCGTGTGGTCGGAGGTGGCGCAGTCGGTGCTGGTCGTGTCGGGCGCCTGGATGCTGGGCGAGGGCACGAAGCGGTGGGCGCGGCGCGTCGAGCGGCTGGCGCAGGAGGCGGCGCGGGCGGTGGCGGACGAACGGGTGCGCATCGCGCGCGAGCTGCACGACATCGTCGCGCACCACATGTCGGTGATCTCGTTGCAGGCCGGTGTGGCGCAGTACGTGCTGGACACCGACCTGGCGACCGCGCGCCGGGCGATCACCACGGTCGGTGACACCAGCCGCGAGGCGTTGACCGAGATGCGCCGCTTGCTCGACGTGCTGCGCGTGGACCACGAGGACGACTACCGGCCGCAGCCGGGGTTGGCGGCCCTGGACGAGCTGGTGGCACGTGCCCGGGGCGCGGGGTTGCCGGTGGACGTGGCCGTGACCGGTGCGGCGCGCGAGCTCCGACCGGGGCCGGACCTGTGCGCCTACCGGGTGGTGCAGGAGTCGTTGACCAACGTGCTCAAGCACGCCGGGCAGGCCGCGGCGCGGATCGAGGTCGACTACGGGGAGCAGACCTTGGTGGTGAAGGTGACCGACAACGGCCGGGCGGCTCGGGTCGTGCCGAGTCCGGACCACCAGGCGCACGGCATCCGCGGCATGCGGGAACGCGCCGAGCTGTACGGGGGCGTGCTCACCGCGGGACAGACGGCCGGGGGTGGTTTCGGCGTGGTCCTGCGGCTGCCGATGAGCGAGGTGGCGGCCCGGTGACGATCCGCGTGCTCATCGCCGACGACCAGGCGCTCATCCGCGCGGGCCTGGTCGCCCTGTTCACCGCCGCACCGGGCTTCGAGGTCGTGGGTGAGGCGGCGGACGGGGGACAGGCCGTGGCGATGGCGGCCCGCACCTCGCCCGACGTGATCCTGATGGACATCCGGATGCCGGTGCTGGACGGCATCGCCGCGACCCGGCAGATCCTGGCCGCGCACCGCGAGCCGGGCCACGAGGCCGATCACGACCCCGGCCGCGAAGCCGATCGCGATCCTGACCACGAGTCCGGCACCGGCCGGGCGGAGCCGCCCCGGATCGTCGTGCTGACCACGTTCGACCTGCCCGAGTACGTCTACACCGCGTTGGGCGAGGGCGCGTCCGGTTTCCTGGTCAAGGACACCCCGCCGGAGCGGATCATCTCCGCGGTCCGCACCATCGCCGCCGGTGACATCCTGATCGCGCCCCACATCACCCACCGGCTGATCGAGACCTACGCCCAGCACCACCGCGCCACCGCCGTGGGCGCCCCACAACTGGCGGCCCTGACCGCGCGCGAGACCGAGGTGCTGCGCCTGGTCGGCAACGGGCTCACCAACGGCCAGATCGCCCAACGCCTCGTGCTCAGCGAGGCGACGGTGAAGACGCACGTCAAGCGGATGATGGGCAAGCTGGCCCTGTCCAGCCGCGCGCAGGCCGTCGTGGTCGCCTACGAGAGCGGCCTCATCGTGCCAACGGGTTCCGGCTAGTCACCTCGCCGGCCGCTCCAACAACGGCACCACCCGCGCGGGCTCGGGCAGGTCCGGCATCTCCGCCGAGATCACCAGGTCACATCCGGGCGGCACGGACCCCTGCGGCAGGCAGCGCTCGACGCGCACCCCGGGCCGTTGGGGGCCGAGCACGGCCGGGTCGACGTGCCGACCCACCGTGGCGATCACGTCCACCGGCAGGTCGTGCATCCCGGCGAGCACGCGCAGACACCACCCGGCACTACCATCCGCGCCGTGGACAAAACTCGGGTCGGGTGCTGGTCGGTGATCGCGCTGGTGGTGGCGCAAACGCTCGCCACGCTGTTGTCCGGTGGCCTGGCCGAACTGCGGATCGTCGGCGTGGCCTTCAACGCCGCCGCCGCGTTCTCCGCCTACCTGGTGCTGCGCCGACCGGACCGCAACCGCTGGCCGCTGGTCGCCTGGACGGCCGGGTTCTTCGGCTGGCACGTGACCGGCCTGCTCACCCTGGCCGGCGTGGTGACGACCGGGCTGGACGCGGTGTTCACGGTCGGGAACGACCTGCGGCTCTCCCTGCTCTACCAGGTCGTCCTGACGACCCTGGCGGGCTTCGCCGTGCACCTGCTGCTGCCGCGGCCCGACAAAGCCCGCTAAGCGTCACGCAGCTGCAGCACCAGACCGCCGGCCAGCAGCGCACCCGCTGCCCACAGCCCCAGCACGCCCAGTCCCGCCCACGGGCTGATCGGCAGGGCGGCGACGTCCGTGGTCGCCTGCACCGCGAGCCCGGCCGTCATCGGGCTGATCCGATGCAGGCGCTTGAACCAGTCCGGATCGGACACCACCGCCGCCACGATCGGGAACAGGTACAGCAGCCCGAGCACCACCCCGATGGCCGCCGCCGCGTCACGCACCACAGTGGCCACGCCGACGCTCAGCAGGCCCACCAGCACCAGGTACAGCACCGACCCGACCGCCGCGCGCACCACCGGCCCGTCCGCCAGCGACAGCACCGCGTGCCCGTGCGCCTCGGTGAACCCGTTGCCCGGCAGGATGAGCCGCCCCGCCAGGACCGACACCAGCACCGCCACCGCGCCCGCCACCAGCACCAGCGCACCGACCACGGCGGCCTTCGCGACCAGCACGGTGGACCGGCGCGGCAGCGCGGCGAACGTCACCCGGATCATCCCCGTGCCGTACTCGCCGCCGACCGCCAGCACGGCCAGCACCGCGACCACGGCCTGCCCGAACGCGATCCCGGTCAGGCTGATCTTCGCCGGGTCCTGCCCGCAGCCGGTGCCCGAGCAGGTGACGGCGGACGACGCGACCACCCCCAGCGCCACGGTCAGCAGCACCACGGCGGCCAGCAGCCACCCCGTGCCCGGCACGGTGCGCAGCTTCGTCCACTCCACGCGCAGCGCTTCCTTCACGCGTCCCTCCGCCGCAGCACGAAGGCCGCCACGCCCAGCGCGACCGCCGCGTAACCGCACAGCACCGCGAACCCACCCAACGGGCTCAACGGGAAGTAACCGTCCGCGGGCGCATAGGTGGCCGTGACCTGCTCGTATTCCGGCAGGCTCTGCTGGACGGCGAACGCGGCGGCCGGCGTGACCCGCAGCAGCCAGTCGGACGGCCCGGTCGGCAGCACCGACGCGATCGCCAGGATGTACGGCAGCACGATCGCCACGATCACCAGCGCGACCGCGCCCGCGCTGCGCCGCAGCACCGTGCCCACGGCCAGGGTGAACACCGCCGCGACCGCGAGCAGCGCCGCCGTGCCGACGATCACCCGGAGCTCGGTCGCCATCGGCACCGGGAACAGGAAGAAGCCCTTGTCCTCCTCCACCGCCCGCACCAACGGCACCGTCACCAGAGCGCCGACCAGCCCGGTGACGAACGTGACCGCGCCGATCACCGCGGACTTCGCCGCCAGCACCCGGCCACGCCGCGGGCTCGCGGTCAGGCTCGTGCGGATCAGGCCGCGCCGGTACTCCGAAGTCATGAACGTCGCCGCCACCACGATGATCGCGATCAGCCCGGCGAACGCGCCCACCAGCCGTCCCTCGACCGTCTTGCCCAGCCCACCGCGCCCGGCCACGATCGGGGCGATGTCGCCCTCCCCGCGCACCGTCACGCCATCGGCGCTCACCTCCACGTCGCCGTCACCACGGCCGCCGACGCTGCCGCCGGTCCACGTCCGGTCCGGCCACGAGCCCTGGAGCCCGATCCGGTCGAACTCGGCGGTCGCCATCGTGGGGTAGCTGATGCCGCTGGTGCCGGCGAACGACTCGGTGACCACCTCGTGGTGCGGCGAGGTGGCGAACAGCCCGGCGCGCACGGTCTGCGGCAGCCCGGGCAGCCGGACCGTGCCGACGAGGTGCCAGGCCACGCCGTCAGCGGACTCGTGGCCGGTGATCGTGTCACCCGACCGGGTGAGCCGCAGCCAGCTCGGCACCGCGTCCAGCGTGCCCGCGATGTCGCCGGTGAAGTTGTGCTGCAGCCGCACGCCGTGCCCGCCGGTCAGCGTCAACGCGGCGTAGGGCGAGCCCGGGGTGGTGCTCTCCTTGAGGATGATCCCGCCCTTGGTCCACGGCAGCGTGTCCGCCACCGGCGTCCCACCGTCCGAAGAGGACACCGCGGTCAGCGACGTCACCCGGGCCGTGATGCTGCCGTCACCGGTGAACGACTGGTGCGCGAACGCGAAGGCGTCGACCACCGGCTCGCCGCCCGGCCCCCGCGTCGGCGTGCTGCCCGCGCACGGCTCGCCGTCCGGGCCGCTGCACGAGATGTTGCTCGCCGTCGCCGCGAACAACCCCATCAGCACGATCACCAGAGCCGCCGCGACCAGGCCGGACACCCAGCCGCGCACGGTGCGCAGCTTCGTCCACTCCGCCCGCAGCGCCTGCCCGAAGCCGTCCCGCCCGCTCACCGCGCGTCACCCGCCGCGTGGAACTCGACCGCGTCCCTGGTCAGCTCCATGTACGCCTCTTCGAGGGACGCGCGGTGCGCGGACACCTCGGAGAACGGCACCGAGTCCTCACCGAGCAACGCCACCACGCGCTCGCCGGAGAGCCCGGAGACGGTGAGCGTGTCCGTCGCGGTGACCGCGACCGTCGCACCGGCGCGGGCCAGCACCGTCATCGCGGCGGTGCGGTCGCTGGTGCGCACCGTGACCCGTGCACCGGACGCGGCCTCGATCAGCTCCGCCACGCCGACGTCGGCGATGACCTTGCCCCGGCCCGCGATGACCACGTGGTCGGCGGTGTCCTGCAGCTCGCTCATCAGGTGGCTGGACACCAGCACCGCCCGGCCCTCGGCCGCCAGCGCCCGCAGGAAGCCGCGCACCCACCGGATGCCCTCGGGGTCCATGCCGTTGACCGGTTCGTCCAGCACCAGCACCGGCGGGTCGCCGAGCAGCGCCGCCGCGATGCCCAGCCGCTGCCGCATCCCCAGCGAGTAGCCGCCCGCCTTGCGCCGGATCGCCGACGTCAAGCCGACTCGTTCGGCGACCTCGTCCACCCGCCGCGCGCCGAGCCCCTGCGAGTGGGCCAGCCACAGCAGGTGGTTGCGGCCGGTGCGGCTGGGCTGCAACGCCGACGCGTCCAGCAGCGACCCGACCTGCCGCAGCGGGTGCCGCAGGCTCCGGTACGGCCGCCCGCCGACCAGCGCGTGGCCCTCGTCGACCGAGTCCAGGCCGAGGATCACCCGCATCGTGGTGGACTTGCCCGCGCCGTTCGGGCCGACGAAACCGGTGACCTTGCCCGGTGCGACGGTGAACGTCATCCCGTCCAGCGCCACGGTCGGCCCGTACCGCTTGCGCAGCCCGGAGACTTCGATGGTTGCTTCCATGCCGGGAAGGCTAGGGAGCGGGGGTGGGCGGAGTCGTCACGCGAGAGAGCAATCTCCGCTCTCGCTGACGTGGGGGAGACGTGTCCCTCGCGTGAGGGATGCCGGTGTCACCGCGTGCGGTGACGCCCGCACGCGCGTCGGCGACGACAATGGTCCGCGTGAGCGACGAGGGGTGGGCACGGCGGTTGGGCGGCGGGACGCACGCGCCGGTGGCCGCCGTGGTGTCGCTGGGCGTGGCCGCGGTGGGCGAGTCGGTTTCCCGGGCCGTCGCGGGCGACGCCGACCCGCAGCTCGTCCTCGTGCTCGGGCTGCTCGCCCTCGCGACCACGGCGCCGCCCGCGTTCCTGCGGCCGATGCCGGCGGCGGTCGCCGTCTCGGCGGCGGGGGTGCTGTCGCTCGGGCTGTTCCACGGCCTCACGGTGGCGGGGCTGGTGGCGCAGCTGATCGTGCTGTACCGGCTGGGACGGGCGGGTGGCCAGGTCGTGGCGACCTGCCTGGCCGTGCCGTACCTGGTGCTGGCGCTCGTGCGCGGCGCGGACGCGATGACCGTGTTGGCCGCGTCGTTGGGGTTGACGGCGGCGTGGGTGGGCATCGCCCGGTGGGCGCGCGACGAGGCGGTGGTGCACCGGGCGGCCCGGCAGGCCGTGGCCGAGAGCCTGGTCGAGCACACCGCCCGGGGCGAACGGGCCCGGATCGCGCGCGAGCTGCACGACGTCGTCGCGCACCACATCTCGATGATCGCGGTGCAGGCGGAGACGGCGCGGTTGACCACGCCCGGCCTGCCCGCCGAGGGCGCGCGGCGGCTGTCGGAGATCGGCGACACCGCGCGGGCCGGGTTGACCGAGATGCGGCGGCTGCTGGGCGTGCTGCGGGAGGACGCGCCGTCCGACATCGCCGAACGGCACCCCCAGCCCGGGTTGCGGCAGCTCACCGAACTGCTCGACGACGTGCGCGACACGTCCGGCGCGGGCGCGCGGCTCATCGTCTCCGGCACGCCCGCCGGGCTGGACCCGGGCGTCGAGCTGGCCGCGTACCGGATCGTCCAGGAAGCACTGACCAACGCGCGGCGGCACGCGCCCGGCGCGGCGGTCGACGTGGAGCTGCACTACACCGAGGAGGCGTTGCGGTTGCGCATCAGGGACAACGGGCCCGGACCGCCCGCCGCGGCACCCGCCGGCGGGCACGGGCTGACCGGTATGCGGGAACGGGCGGCGGCCGTGGGCGGCCGGTTGCGCACGGGTCCGGCGGCCGTGGGCGGGTTCGTGGTCGAGGCCAGCCTCCCGGCGAGGGCGGCCCGGTGAGCGGCGTCCGGATCGTGGTCGCCGACGACCACCAGGTGATCCGCACCGGGTACGCCGCGCTGCTCGACACGCAGCCGGACTTCACCGTCGTCGGCACGGCGTCGGACGGCGGCGAGGCGGTGCGGCTGTGCCGGGAGCTGTCACCCGACGTCGTGCTCATGGACGTGCGGATGCCGGGCGTGGACGGCATCGAGGCCACGCGCCGGCTCAGCGGTCCGGAGGGGCCGCGGATCCTGGTCCTCACCACGTTCGACTTGGACGAGTACGTCTACGACGCGTTGCGCGCGGGCGCGGGCGGCTTCCTGCTCAAGGACGTCACGGCGGAGCGGCTGTTCGACGCGGTGCGGGTCGTCGCGGCCGGTGAGGCGTTGCTGGCACCGACCGTGACCCGCCGCTTGATCAGCGAGTTCACCCGCCTGCGGCCCGAGCGGGACGCACCGGTGAACGCCGCGGTGGCCACCCTCACCCCGCGCGAGACGCAGGTGCTCCGGCTGGTCGCCGAGGGCCTGTCGAACCCGGAGGTCGCGGCCCGGCTCGTGGTCACGGAGGAGACGGTGAAGACGCACGTCAGCCGGGTGCTGAACAAGCTCGGCCTGCGCGACCGGACCCAGGCCGTGGTCGCCGCCTACGAATCGGGCCTGGTCGTTCCCCGCTTCCGCACCTAGCACCCCGCGTGTCCTGCGTTCGGAACAGGTGAGTCGAACGTTCGGGTCAGGGCGTGGCGGTGCGGCCCAGGGTGCTCCGGCGGGCGATCAGCCGGTGTCCGGCGCGGACCTCGATGCCGGGTAGCGGCTCGGTGCTGCCGATGCGCGCGAGCAGCCGTTCCACCGCCGTGGCCGCGATGGCGACCTTGTCCGGCGAGATCGTGCTGATCGGCGGGTTGGAGTAGCGACCGTCCTCGATGTCGTCGTACCCGATGAGGGCGATGTCCTCGGGCACGCGCAGGCCGCGTTCCAGCACCTCGTGCAACGCGCCGAGCGCGACCAGGTCGCTGTAGCAGAACACGGCGTCCGGCGGGTCGGGCCGGTCGAGCAGCAGCCGCATCGCGCCCGAGCCGTCCGCCCGGTTGAACCTCGGCGTGTGGATGATCAGCGACTCGTCCACCCGCAACCCGGCCTCGGCGTGGGCCTGCCGGTAGCCGAGCGTGCGCAGTTGCGCGGCCTCGCCGGTCGGGTACGGCTGGTCGCCGATGGCCGCGATCCGGCGCCTGCCCAGGCCGATCAGGTGCGCGGTGGCCTCGCGGGACGCCGCCACGTCGTCGATGCCCACGTGGTCGAACGTGCCGTTGGACGACCGCTCGCCGAGCACGACCAGCGGCAGCGTGGGATCGCCGTCGTCCAGGTCCTCCTGGGCCAGCCCGAGCGGGCTGAAGATCATGCCGTCGAACAGCAGCGCCCGCGCGCCGCGGCGGATCAGCTCGCGCTCGTGCGCCGGGTCGCCGTCGGTCTGGTCGATCAGCACGTTGTAGCCGCGCTCGCGCGCCCTGGGGATGATCGCCTGCAGCAGTTCCGCGAAGTACGGCGTGTCCAGGTAGGGCACGACCACGGCGATCTGGCCGGAACGCCCGTTGGCCAGGTTGCGGGCCAGCACGTTGGGCCGGTAGCCCAGCTCCGCGATCGCCCGCTCCACCTTCTCGCGGGTCCGCTCGGTGACCCTGGCGTAGCCGTTGACCACGTTCGAGACCGTCCGCGCGGACACGCCCGCGAGCTCAGCTACGTCACGCAGCGTGGCGTCGCGCATCGTTCTCCTCCGTCGGACCGGCGCGGCGGCCCACCGCTGCAGCGCTGCAAAGGAGTGTGCATCGCGGCCTCCGCCACGACAAGCCCGGATGGCTCGCGCCGCGCAACCGTCTCAAATCTCGTTTGAATTAACTTCAGATGAGGTCTTGCAGCGCGGCAAAAGGCCGTCCATAGTGCTTTGCAGCGCAGCAAGACCGGTGCCACGGCGGCAGACACGGTCGGATCCCCGGGACCCGCCGGCTGTGGTGCGACACCCGGACCCGACCCCGAGGCACCAGATCGCGCCTCGCGGGGTCGCCGCTTACCTTGTACGTCTCGTTCACGCACCGTGATCGCGGTCGCGCATGCCCTCACGCATGCCGCGACGGAAAGGCGCACTCATGCTCGGCACCACCTGGTTGGCGAAACTCCGAGGAGGGCTCGCCGCCTGCGGCCTGCTCGCGGTGGCCGCGTGCGGCGGCGCGGGCGGCGAAGACGGACCCGTGACGGTGTCCGTCTGGGCGTGGTACCCGGAGTTCAAGGGTGTCGTGGAGGCGTTCAACGCCTCGCACCCCGACATCAAGGTCGAGTGGACCAACGCCGGCACCGGAGCGGACCACTACGCCAAGCTCAAGACCGCGATCACCGCGGGCAAGGGCGCGCCGGACGTGGCGATGGTGGAGTTCCAGCAGATCCCCACGTTCGTCATCCTCGACGCCCTGGCGGACATGGGCGAGCACGGCGCCAACGAGGACGAGGACCTCTACGCCGAGTGGGCCTGGAAGCAGGCCACCGATGGGGAGAAGGTCTACGCGATCCCCGTCGACGGCGGCCCGATGGCGTTGATGTACCGCAAGGACCTGTTCGACCAGCACGGCATCCCGGTGCCCGCCACGTGGGCCGAGTACGCCGAGGCGGCCGTGAAGATCAAGGCGGTCGACCCGGACGCGCACATCGCGAGCTTCGGCAGTGACGGCGGCTGGCTCAACGGCCTGATGTGGCAGTCCGGCTGCCGCCCGTACGGCTACTCGCACACCACCGCCAAGGACCAGGTGAAGATCAACCTGACCGCGCCGGAGTGCGAGCGGGTGGTCGACCTGCTCGGTGACCTGGTCGACAAGGGCCTCATGGCCAAGGACCCGTTCTTCACCGCCGACGCCACCGCCGCGCTGGACTCCGGCAAGTACTGGACGTGGGCCGCGGCCGGCTGGACGCCCGGCTACCTGGCGGGCTCCTTGAAGAACACCACGGGCAAGTGGGCGGTGGCGCCGATGCCGCAGTGGACCGCCGGCGCCGACGAGCAGGGCGACTGGGGCGGCTCCACGTTCACCGTGACCAAGCAGGCGAAGAACCCGAAGGCCGCCACGATCGTGGCCCGCGAGCTGTTCGGCAAGTCCGAGGCCGCCTGGGACATCGGGCTGAACAAGGCGTTCCTCTACCCGCTGGTCAAGGACATCGCGGCCGATCCGGCGTTCACCGGCAAGGCCTACGAGTTCTTCAACGGCCAGAAGGTGAACGAGATCTTCGTGCCCGTGTCGCAGAAGCTGGGCGACTTCCAGTTCACGCCGTTCCAGGACTTCGTGTACAGCGAGCTGGACGACCGCAGCGCCGAGGCGATGACGGGCGGCAGGCCGTGGGGCACGGTCCTGGAGGAGACGCAGAAGAACGTGGTCGCGTACGCCGAGCAGCAGGGCTTCAAGGTCAGCAAGTAACCCTCCGGCGACCCGCCGCGGCGCACCTGCTGCCGCGGCGGTCCGCGAGGCCAAGTCAGGAGGTTCACCGTGACGCGGTCACTGCCGATCACGGCGCCCGCGGCCGACGACCCGCCCGCGGCTCCACCGGTCGAGTCACGCGCGCGGCGGCGGTCGCGCCGGGTCACCGCGCACCCGGTGGCCGGGATGCTGTTCGTGCTGCCGTTCTTCCTCGTCGTCGTCGCGTTCCTGGTCGTGCCGCTGGGGTACGCGTTCTGGCTCAGCCTGTCCAGCAAGAGCCTGGCGCTGGGCACGCGGTTCAGCGGCATCGACAACTACGTGCGCGCGTTCACCGACCCCGTGCTGCTGGACGGCCTGCTGCGGGTCGTCCTCTTCGGACTCGTCCAGATCCCGATCATGCTCGGCCTCGCGCTGGCCGGCGCGCTCGTGCTGGACGCCGTCACGACGAAGTTCGCCCTGGCGTTCCGGCTCATCGCGTTCATGCCCTACGCCGTGCCCGCCGTGGTCGGCGCGCTCATGTGGGGCTTCCTCTACAGCCGCACGTTCGGCCCGTTCGCCGACCTGCCGACGCTGGTGGGCGGCGAGCCGATCGACTTCTTCAGCGTCTCGTTGTTGCTGGTGTCGCTGGGCAACATCGTCACGTGGGCGTGGACCGGCTACAACATGATCATCCTGTACTCGGCGCTGCAGGGCGTGCCGCGCGAGCTGCACGAGGCCGCGGTGATCGACGGCGCCACGCCGGTGCAGGTCGCGTTGCGGGTCAAGGTGCCCGCGATCAAGCAGGCCATCTCGCTGGCCGCGATCTTCACCGTCATCGGCACCATGCAGTTCTTCACCGAGCCGCAGATCATGGCCAGGTTCGCGCCGCAGATCTCGGCCGGGTACACGCCGAACCTCTACGCCTACAACCAGGCGTTCGCCTACTCGGACTTCCACTACTCCGCCGCGGTGTCCTTCGCGCTCGGGTTCCTGGTGTTCGTGGTGGCCTACGCGTTCGTGTTCGTCAACAACCGCAGGCGGGGGAAGCGCGCATGACCGTCGGCCGAGCGAACGACGGGACCAGGGTGGACACCCGGCTCCCGCACCTGTTGATGGGCGTGGGCATCCTGTACTTCCTGGTGCCGCTGCTGTGGGTGGTCATCGCGGCCACCAAGAGCCAGCCGGACCTGCTGGACAGCCCGGCGCTGTGGTTCGCCGAGTTCAACCTGTTCGAGAACATCGGGCTGCTGTTCCGCGAGGACGACGGCGTCTACGGGCGGTGGCTGGTCAACACGGCGCTGTACTCGGGGCTGAGCGCGTTGGGCGCCACGGCGCTCGCGGCCGCCGCGGGCTACGGCCTGGCCCGGTTCCAGTTCGTGGGCAAGCGGTTGTTCGAGACGGCGCTGCTGGGCATGATCATGGTGCCGGCCACGGCGCTGGTGCTGCCGACGTACCTGATCCTGTCGGAGGTGGAACTCGTCGACACGATGTGGGCGGTCATCCTCCCTTCGCTGCTCAGCCCGTTCGGCGCGTACCTGGTGCGCGTGTACGTGGCCGAGAGCGTGCCGGTGGAGCTGATCGACGCCGCCCGCATCGACCGCGCGGGCGAGCTGCGCATCTTCTGGCAGATCGCGCTGCCGATGATGCGGCCCGCGATCGTGACCGTCTTCCTGTTCACCCTGGTCGCGACCTGGAACAACTACTTCCTGCCGCTGGTCATGCTCAGCGACGCCGACCTCTACCCCCTCACCGTGGGCCTGACCACGTGGTTCAACACCGCGCAGCAGGAGGCAGGCACCCGGATGCTGTTCAACCTCGTGGTGACCGGCTCACTGCTGGCCATCGTCCCGCTCATCGTCGCCTTCGTCCTGCTGCAGCGCTTCTGGCGCAGCGGTGCGGCGGCAGGCGCCCTGAAGTAGGAGTCCCGTGCTCAACGCCTCCCTTGCCCTCAGCCCCGACTACGTCATCGCGCCCGTGCGACGCCGGCTCTTCGGGTCGTTCGTCGAGCACATGGGCCGCTGCGTCTACACCGGCATCCACGAACCCGGCCACCCGACCGCCGACGAGGACGGGTTCCGCGGGGACGTCCTGGAACTGACCCGTGAACTGGGGGTGGAGCTGGTCCGCTACCCCGGCGGCAACTTCGTCTCCGGCTACCGCTGGGAGGACGGCGTCGGCCCCGTCGCGCAGCGGCCCGTGCGCCGTGAGCTGGCGTGGCACAGCCTGGAGACCAACGAGGTCGGCATCGACGAGTTCGTCCGCTGGGCGCGCAAGGCCGACGTCGAGATCATGTACGCGGTGAACCTCGGCACCCGCGGTGTCGCCGAAGCTCTCGACGTGCACGAGTACATGAACCACGACGGCGGCACGCACCTGTCCGACCTGCGCCGTGCCAACGGCTCCGAGGAGCCGCACGGCGTGAAGCTGTGGTGCCTGGGCAACGAGCTGGACGGCCCGTGGCAGCTCGGCCACAAGACCGCGCACGAGTACGGCCGGCTGGCCGCCGAGACGGCCCGCGCGCTGCGGCAGGCCGAACCGGACCTGGAACTGGTGGCGTGCGGCAGCTCCAGCTCGTCCATGCCGACGTTCGGCGAGTGGGAGTCCACGGTGCTGGAGCTGGCGTACGACGAGGTGGACCACATCTCGCTGCACGCCTACTACGAGGTGATCGACGGCGACGTGGACAGCTTCCTCGCCTCGGCGGTGAACATGGACCACTTCATCGACAGCGTGGTGGCCACCGCGGACGCGGTCGGCGCGCGGCTCAAGAGCAGCAAGAAGATCACGCTGTCGTTCGACGAGTGGAACGTCTGGTACATGAAGCGGTTCCAGGCCGAGACGCGCACCGAGTGGGAGGTCGCGCCGCGGGTCATCGAGGACCAGTACGACGTCACCGACGCGGTGGTCGTGGGCAACCTGCTGATCTCGTTGCTGCGCCACAGCGACCGGGTTGCGGTGGCGTGCCAGGCGCAGCTGGTGAACGTGATCGCGCCGATCCGCAGCGAGCCGGGCGGTCCGGCGTGGCGGCAGACGATCTTCCACCCGTTCGCGCTGACGTCCCGGTTGGCGCGGGGGCAGGTGCTGCGGGTGGAGACGTCCTCGCCGACGTACTCGACGAAGCAGTTCGGTGACGTGCCGGTGGTCGACGCGGTCGCCACGCACGACGGGGAAACCGGTGACACGGTGGTGTTCGTGGTCAACCGGCACCGCACCGAACCGGTTGACTTGAAGGTGGGCCTGGCCGCGTTCGGCGACGTCGAGGTGGCCGAGGCCTGGACAGTGCACGACCCGGACGGCTCGGCCACCAACACCGAGACCGACCCGGACCGCGTCGTGCCGAAGCCGCAGGACACGACGCTCGTGGACGACTCCCTCCTCGTCGTCCTCCCCCCTGTCTCGTGGACCGCCGTCCGCCTGACCTCCACCTCCTGACCCGCGAGAGTCCAACGTCCAGCCCGCGAGAGTCCAACGTTCGGACACCCTGAATTCACCATTCGGACCGGGAGCTTGAGCTGGCACCGTCCGCTGAGCGTTGAATTCAGGGGTTCTGAGCGTTGGACTCTCGCGGGCTGAGCGTTGGACTCTCGCGGAGGTCAGGCGCCGACGTAGTCCGCCAGGTGCTCCCCGGTCAGCGTGGCGCGCTTGGCCACCAGGTCGGCCGGCGTGCCCTCGAAGACGATCCGGCCACCGTCGTGACCGGCACCGGGACCGAGGTCGATGATCCAGTCGGCGTGCGCCATCACGGCCTGGTGGTGCTCGATCACGATGACCGACTTGCCCGAGTCGACCAGCCGGTCGAGCAGGCCGAGCAGGTTCTCGACGTCGGCCAGGTGCAGGCCCGTGGTCGGCTCGTCGAGGACGTAGACGTCGCCCTTCTCGGCCATCTGGGTGGCCAGCTTGAGCCGTTGCCGCTCGCCGCCGGACAGGGTGGTCAGCGGCTGACCCAAGGTGAGGTAGCCCAGGCCGACGTCCACCAACCGGTCGAGGATCTTGTGCGCGGCGGGCGTGCGCGCGTCGCCCTCGCCGAAGAACGCCTCGGCCTCGATCGCGGACATGGCCAGCACCTCGGCGATGTTCCGGCCGCCCAGCGTGTACTCCAGCACGGAGGCCTGGAAGCGCTTGCCCTCGCAGTCGTCGCACGGGGTCTCGACGGTCGCCATCACGCCGAGGTCGGTGTAGATGACGCCGGCACCGTTGCACGTGGGGCAGGCGCCTTCGGAGTTGGAGCTGAACAGCGCGGGCTTGACGCCGTTGGCCTTGGCGAACGCCTTGCGGATCGGTTCGAGCAGCCCGGTGTAGGTGGCCGGGTTGCTGCGCCGCGAACCGCGGATCGCGCCCTGGTCGATGACGACCACGCCGTCGCGCCCGGCGACCGAGCCGTGGACCAGCGAGCTCTTGCCGGACCCGGCGACGCCGGTGAGCACGCACAGCACGCCGAGCGGGATGTCGACGTCGACGTCACGCAGGTTGTGGGTGTCGGCGCCGCGCACCTCCAGCGCCCCGGACGGCGTGCGCACGGACGGCTTCACCGACGCCTTGTAGTCCAGGTGCCGCCCGGTGAGGGTGTCGGCGGCGCGCAGGCCGTCGACGGTGCCCTCGAACACCACCTCGCCGCCGCCCGTGCCCGCGCCCGGTCCGAGGTCCACGACGTGGTCGGCGATCGCGATCACCTCGGGCTTGTGCTCCACCACCAGCACGGTGTTGCCCTTGTCCCGCAGTTGCCGCAGCAGGGCGTTCATCCGCTCGATGTCGTGCGGGTGCAGGCCGATGGTCGGCTCGTCGAAGACGTAGGTGACATCGGTGAGCGACGAGCCGAGGTGGCGGATCAGCTTGGTGCGCTGCGCCTCGCCGCCCGACAGCGTCCCGGACGGACGGTCGAGGGACAGGTAGCCGAGCCCGATGTCCACGAACGAGTCCAGCGTCCGCCGCAGGTTCGCCAGCAGCGGCGCCACCGAGGGCTCGTCCAGCCCGCGCACCCAGTCGGCCAGGTCGCTGATCTGCATCGCGCACGCGTCGGCGATGTTCTTGCCCTTGACCTTGGACGACAGGGCTTCCTTGGCCAGCCGGGTGCCGCCGCAGTCGGGGCACGTCGTGAACGTCACGGCCCGCTCCACGAACGCGCGGATGTGCGGCTGCAGCGAGTCGACGTCCTTGGACAGGTAGGACTTCTGGATCGACGGGATCAGTCCCGAGTAGGTCAGGTTGATGCCCTCGATCTTGATCTTGGTCGGTTCTTTGTGGAGCAGGTCGTGCAGTTCGCGCTTGGTGTACTTGCGGATCGGCTTGTCCGGGTCGAAGAAGCCGCAGCCGCGGAAGATGCGGCCGTACCAGCCGTCCATGCTGTAGCCGGGGATGGTCAGCGCGCCCTCGTTGAGCGACTTGCCGTCGTCGTACAGCGCGGCGAGGTCGATGTCGTTGACCGAGCCCATGCCCTCGCACCGCGGGCACATGCCGCCGAGGCGGTTGAACGTGGCCTTCTCGGCCTTGGTCTTGCCGCCGCGCTCGACCGTGATCGCGCCGCTGGCCTTCACCGACGGCACGTTGAACGAGTACGCGTTGGGCGGGCCGATGTGCGGCGAGCCGAGCCTGCTGAACAGGATCCGCAGCATCGCGTTGGCGTCGGTGACGGTGCCGACCGTCGAGCGGGGGTTCGCGCCGAGCCGCTCCTGGTCCACGATGATCGCGGTGGTCAGCCCTTCGAGGACGTCGACCTCGGGCCGTGCCAGCGTGGGCATGAAGCCCTGCACGAACGCGCTGTAGGTCTCGTTGATCATCCGCTGCGACTCGGCCGCGACCGTGCCGAAGACCAGCGAGCTCTTGCCCGAGCCGGACACGCCGGTGAACACCGTGAGGCGGCGTTTCGGGATCTCGACGCTGACGTCCTTGAGGTTGTTCACGCGCGCGCCCTGCACGCGGATGAGGTCGTGGCTGTCGGCGAGGTGCGGCTCGGGCGACGGCGCGGTCTTCCTCGTGGCCATGCTGATCCTGTCTCCATCTATCTCGGGCGCGTGGACTTCTCGGGCGCGTGCCTGGGGTGTGCGTCGGATGTGCCGTCACCCCGCCCGCGGCGGGCGTGGGGTGACGGCACGGCGGGGTCAGCTCTGCTGGATGCGGACCAGGTTGCCCGCCGGGTCGCGGAACGCGCAGTCCCGCACGCCGTAGGGCTGGTCGGTCGGCTCCTGGACGACCTCGGCGCCCGACGCCTGGAGCTTGTCGAACACGCCGGCGAGGTCCTTGGTGGCCAGGTTCACGCCGCCGTAGGTGCCCTTGGCCATCATCTCGACTATGGTGCGGCGCTCGTCGTCGGTGATGCCGGGGTCGACGGCCGGCGGGTGCAGCACGATGGACGTGTCGGGCTGGCCGACCGGGCCCACCGTGATCCAGCGCATGCCCTCGTAGCCGACGTCGTTGCGGACCTCGAAGCCGAGCGCGTCGCGGTAGAAGGAGAGCGCCGCCTCCGGGTCGTCCTGCGGGAGGAAGCTCGAGTGAATGGTGATGTCCATGGCGGTCACGCTAGGTGAGGCTCCCGGCGGGCGCTTCTCGATTCCTGACCGGTCTGGTGACCTGCTTGGCCACGCACGCCGGCATGCCCTCGGCCTCGGCGGTCGCGTGGCGCCGGTACTCGCTCGGCGGCACGCCGACCAGCTCGGTGAACCGGGTGCTGAACGTCCCCAGGGACGAGCAGCCGACCGCGAAGCAGACCTCCGTGACGCTGAGGTCGCCCCGGCGCAGCAGCGCTTTCGCGCGCTCGATGCGCCGCGTCATCAAGTAGGAGTACGGTGACTCACCGTAGGCGAGGCGGAACTGTCGGCTGAGGTGCCCGGCCGACATGCTGACGCCGCGCGCGAGCGCCTCGACGTCCAACGGCTGCGCGTACTCGCGGTCGATCCGGTCGCGGACGCGGCGCAGCCGGGCGAGGTCGCCCAAGCGGTGCGCCTCGGCGGATCTGCTGGTCACGTGCCCGATGGTGCCACACATCGCGCACCCGGTGGCGCGTGCCGCCGGCTGGTCACGCCGCTCGGTGACGCCGGCTGGTGACGTGCCGCCGACCGCCGGCGTCACGGCAGCGACGCGGGTAGCCCGAACGCCGGGAAGTGGGCGCCGTCCACGAAGGACGTGATCTCGCGGATCCGGTCGCCCCGCAACGTCAGCACGTCGATCGACCACGCCAGGTACGCGCCCGCGCCCTCGTCCCACAGGTAGCAGGCGGCGGCGGGCTGGCCGTTGGCGCCGGTCGGGAGGTGCCGCCACGGCGGGCACGACGTCAGCGGCACCCGCACGGCGAAGTCGGTGACCGCCTCGATGCCCCGGTACCAGTGCGGCATGGGCGGCATCGACCACGTCACGTCCTCGGTGAGCAGCGCGACCAGGGCGTCGGCGTCGCCGCGCTCCAACGCGGTGGAGTAGTCGGCCACGACCTGCCGCAGGCGCGCGTCGTCGATCAGCCGCAACGTCCGCTGCCTGCCGCGTTCGGGCACCTTCTCGGCGACGACCCGCCGGGCGCGGGCCAGCGCGGAGTTCACCGACGTGGTGGAGGTGTTCATCATGGTGGCGATCTCGGCCGCCGAGAACCCCAGCACCTCGAACAGCAGCAGCGCCGCCCGCTGGTTGCCGGGCAGGTGCTGCAGCGCGGCGACGAAGGCCAGTTCGACGGCTTCGCGCCGGTCGTAGCACCCGGCCGGCCCGCCGTCGCCCGGTCGCGCGTCGGGGTAGGGCCCGAGCCACGCCACGTCGGTCGCGGGACCGCCGTCGACCACCGCCCGTTCGCTGGCGGGCCCCAGGTCGACCGGCAGGGCCCGCCGGCCGCGGCTCTCCACCGTGTCCAGGCACGTGCGGGTCGCCACCGCGTACAGCCACGACCGCAGCGAGCTGCGCCCGGCGAAGCCGGGCAGCCCGCGCCACGCCCGGAGCAGGGCGTCCTGGAGGGCGTCGTCCGCGTCGTGGGTCGAGCCGAGCATGCGGTAGCAGTGGGCGTGCAGGTCCCGGCGCAGCGGCTCGACCAGGCGGGTGAACGCGGCACCGTCGCCCTCGCGGGCACGCGCCAGGTCGGGGTTCTCGACCGCCGTCGCCGAACTCGCCGGAAGAACTTCGCTCACGAGCGACGATTCTGCCCCACCCGGGGAGTCACCACCGGTGGACGAGCACTTCAGGACAGTTCCGAGGAGGATCCCCGAATGACCGAGACCGCCACCACCGACACCCTGCGGGTGCCCGACGCGCTGCTGCACTACGAGCTGCGCGGCCGGGGCCCGTTGGTCGTGCTCGTCGCGGCGCCGATGGACGCCAGGTCGTTCGAGCCGCTGGCCGACCTGCTCGCCACCGACCACACCGTGCTCACCACCGACCCGCGCGGCATCCACCGCAGCAAGGTCGACGACCCGGACCGCGACGCCACGCCGGAGCTGCGCGCCGACGACCTGGCGCGGCTGATCCGGCACGCGGACGCGGGTCCGGCGGCCGTGCTGGGTTCCAGCGGCGGCGCGGTCAGCGTGCTGGCGCTCGCGCAGGGGCACCCGGAGGTCGCGCACACCGTGATCGCGCACGAACCGCCGCTGGACCAGCTCGTGCCCGACCGGGAGGACCTGCTGCGGCGGACCGACGAGATGGTCGCCACCTACCTGTCCGGCGACGCCGTGGGCGCCTGGCGACAGTTCCTGTCCATCGCGAACATCCACATGCCGGACGAGGTGGTCGAGCACGTGTTCGGCGGCGAGCGCGACCCGCAGGACCTCGCCGACGAGCGGTTCCAGTACGAGCACATGCTGCGGCCGACCGTCCGGTGGGTGCCCGACTTCGACGTGCTGCGCGCGGCGTCGAGCCGGATCGTGGTCGGCATCGGCGAGGACTCGGGCGGCGAGCTGTGCGAGCGCACGTCGAAGGCCTTGGCCGAGGGGCTCGGTGTGGAGCCGACGATGTTCCCGGGTGGCCACATCGGGTTCGTCGACGACCCGGAGCGGTTCGCCACCCGGCTGCGTGAGGTGCTGCGGTAGACGAACCGGAGCCCCGCGCCGCGCCCGGCCGCGCACCTCCCGCGTGCTTCCCACCCGGGACGGTCCGCGGTCGGGCTGCGTGAGGAGCTGGCGCGGACGCCGCCCCCGCCGGTTAGAGCCGTGCCACGCGGCGGTGGTCGACCACGACGGACAGCGCGGCCACCGCCAGCCCGGCCAGGCTCAACGCGACCCCGACCCACGCGGTCGAGGTGTAGCCCCAGCCCGCGCCGATCGCCAGGCCGCCCAGCCACGCGCCCGCGCCGTTGGCGATGTTCAGCGCCGAGTGGTTGGACGACGACGCCAGCGACGGCGCGTCGGGGGAGGCGTCCATCAGCCGGACCTGCAACGCCGAGGCCAGCACCTGGGACACGAGCCCGATCAGGAACACCGTGCCGAACGCCATCACCGGCGAGGTCGCGGTCAGCGCGAACACCACCAGCACGACCGTCACCGCGATCAGCGAGCCGAACACCGTGCCCATGACCGAGCGGTCCACGAACCGGCCGCCGACCGTGGCGCCGAGCGTCATGCCGAGCCCGAACACCGCCAGCACCCACGGCACGGCGGACGTCGACAGCGCGGTGACCTCGGTGGTGATGGGGGAGATGTAGGAGTAGACGGCGAACATGCCGCCGAACCCGATCATGCCGGTGAGCAGCGCGAACCACACCTGCGGCCGGCGGAACGCGCTCAGCTCGGCGGCCACGCTCGCGTCCCTCGGCGCCGGGACGCGCGGCAGCCACTTGGCCACCGCCAGCGCCGTCACGACCTCGATCACCGCCACCGCGAGGTACGCCACCCGCCACCCGATCTGCTGGCCGGCGGCGGTGGCGACCGGCACGCCGACCAGGTTGGCCACGGTCAGCCCGACCATGATCCGCGCGACCGCCGTGCCCCGGCGCTCCGGCGGCACGAGCGTGGTCGCCACGACGGCCGCGATGCCGAAGAACGCGCCGTGCGGCAACCCGGCCACGAACCGCGCCGTCATCAGCAGGCCGGTGTCCGGCGCGATGGCGGACAGCCCGTTGCCGACGGCCAGCGCGATCGTCAGCCCGATCAGCAGGCCCTTGCGGGGCAGCTTCGCGGCCAGCCCGGCGATGAGCGGCGCGCCGACCACCACGCCGAGCGCGTAGAGGCTGATCGCGTGGCCCGCGGTGGGGATGGAGATGTCGAACGTGGCCGCCATCTGCGGCAAGAGGCCCATGGTGGCGAACTCGGTCGTCCCGATGCCGAACCCGCCCAGCGCCAGGGCGGCCATCGCCGCCCCGCCGCCCTTGCCCCGACGGGTCACAGTGGACTCGACGGTCGCCGTCATGCGTCGCTCCTGTCAGCTGTCCCGAGTCGACAGTGACCACGCGACGTAGGTTGCTTAGCTACTGAAACGATTTTACCGGCCACCGCCGACCCACCCCGCACCTCACGGCCGTGCCGCTGCTCACACGGCCGGAAGTCGATGGACGGCGTCACGCCTGTGTGCCGTAATACCGGCGTCGAAGGGGGATCTGTGTTTTCACGACGGGTGAAGCCGCGGGCGCACGCCGAGTTGGTGCCGGCGCGCGAGGACGACGTCCTGGTGTCCGCGGGCGTCGGCCCGCACGGCGAGGTCGTCGCCCTGTGGTCGACGGCCGAGGGGCGTGAGGCGCTGCTCGCCTACGACGGTGGCCCCGGCCGGCCGGCGTTCGCCGCGACGCGCGCCGAGCACCCGGTGGCCGCCCGGCTCACGGTGCGTGACGCTGTCGTGGAGGTCGCCGGCCTGACCCTCGCGCACTGCCAGGTCCAGCCGTTGCCGGGCGACCGGTTCCTGGTCGTCGGAGGACGGTGCCGGTGGCGGCCGGAGGGCGCCGAGCACAACGCGCAGGTGATCGACTCCGCCGGCGACGTCGTGCGCACCGCCGTGCTCGGTGACGGCATCGGCCACCTCGCGACCACGCCGACCGGTCAGGTGTGGGTCGGCTACTTCGACGAGGGCGTGTACGGCAACTTCGGCTGGGGCGGTCCGGGTCCCGATCCGGTCGGCGGGCCGGGCCTGGTCCGGTTCGACCGGGACCTGCGGCGGGCCTGGGCGTTCCCCGGTGACGGCGACGCTCCCTCGATCGACGACTGCTACGCGCTGAACGTCGCCGGCGAGACGGCTTGGGCCAGTTACTACTCCGACTTCCCGGTCGTGCGCGTCGGCGACGGCGACCGGGTCGCGGTGTGGGCGAACGAGGTGGAAGGCGCGGGCGCCGTGGTCACCGACGGAACGCGGTGCGCGCTCGTCGGCGGTTACGGCAGGGACCACCACCTGGTCCGGATCGGCGAGTTGACCGGGGAGGGTCGGTTCGAGGTCCGGCACACGCGGCGGTTGGTGATGCCCGGCCCCCGTTCACCTTCGCGGTGGACGATGGCCGGGCGCGGGGACGTGCTGCACCTGATCTCGGGCACGTCCCACTACCGGGTGGACCTCGATCAGCTGTCGGCCTTCGGGATGTCCAGCGCCGTGCCGTAGAGCCGGGTCGCGGGGAACGTGATGGTCAGCCGGCGGTCCGGTTCGAGGTCCGGGCCGTCCGTCGTCTCGACCAGCTCCGCGTCACCTTCCACCGCGGCGAACGACCACACGTCCGGTCCGCTCACGTGCAGCGCGACCCGGGGGTTGGCGCGGATCTGGCGTGCCTTGAGCCGGTCCGCCGTGGTGGACACGCGGATCACCCGCTCCTTCGCGTCCCACTGGTACAGCACGGTGGACAGGTGCGGGTGGCCGCTGCGCTTCACGGTGGCCAGCACGCCGAACTGCTGCGCGCCGAGCAGGTCCACCAGCTCGTCGTCGGTCAGGGTGCGGGGCGCGGGGCCGGCGTTGACAGTCATGTCGATCTCCTTCGGTGCGGGTTCTTCAGTCAGCGGGAACGCTTGCGCAGGACGATCAGGGCGACCGCGAACGCGGCGGCCAGCAGCGCGGCGGCGACGGTGAACGCCACGTGGTACCCGGCGGTCAGGGCGGCGGGCTCGGTGACGCCCGACGCCAACTCCTCCCCGGTCCGCGCGGCCGCCAGCGTGGACAGCACGGCCACGCCCACCGCCATGCCGACCTGCTGCGTGGTGTTGAACAGGCCGGACACCAGGCCCGCGTCGTCCGGCTTCGCGTCGGACATGCCCAGCGACGCCAGCGCGGGCAGCACGAGCCCGCCACTGGCGATCAGCAGCATGACCGGCAGCAGGTCGGTGACGTAGTCGGCGTCCACCGGGACCACCGTCAGCTTCACCATCGCGCCCGCCAGCAGCACCAGCCCGACCAGCAGCACCGCCCGTTCACCGAACCGCGTGTTCAACCGGGCCGACACGAACAGCGACACACCGCCGATCGCGACCGCCGCCGGCAGCATCGCCAGCCCCATGCCGAGCGCGCTGTAGGCCAGCACCTCCTGCATGAACAGCGCCACGATGATCTGGAACGCGAACATCGCCGACAACGTCAGCACCTGCACCAGGTTCGCGCCGACCACGTTGCGGGAACGCAGGATCCGCAGCGGCATCAGCGGCGTCCGCGCCCGGGCCTGCCGAACGGTGAACGCGGCCAGCAGCGCCACCGACAACGCGCCCAGCCCGAGCGTGTGCGGCGCCGTCCACCCGTGCTCCTCGACCTTGACCACGGTGTAGATGCCGAGCATCAGGCCGCCGGTGACCAGCGCCGCGCCGAGCACGTCGGCACCGGCGGACAGGCCCGCGCCCCGGTCGGCGGGCAGCACGCGGATCGCCAGCAGCACGGTGGCCACGCCGATCGGCAGGTTGATGAAGAAGATCCAGTGCCAGCTCAGCGCGTCGGTCAGCACGCCGCCGAGCACCTGGCCGATGGACGCGCCCGCCGCACCGGTGAAGCTGAACACGCCGATCGCCTTGGCGCGTTCGGCGGGGTCGGTGAACAGGGTGACCAGGATGCCGAGCACGACGGCCGACGCCATCGCGCTGCCCGCGCCCTGCAGGAACCGGGCCGCGATCAGCAGGCCGGGCGTGGTCGCGGCGCCCGCCAGCAGCGACGCGGCGGTGAACACGACGTTCCCGGCCAGGAACATCGCCTTGCGGCCGATCAGGTCGCCGAGCCGCCCGGCGAGCAGCAGCAGGCCGCCGAACGCGATCAGGTAGGCGTTGACGGTCCAGCTCAGCCCGGCGGGGGAGAAGCCGAGGTCACGCTGGATGGCGGGCATGGCCACCGTGACGATGCTGCCGTCGAGGATGGTCATCAGCATCGCGGCGGACAGCACGACCAGCGCGGACCAACGGCTCGCGCGGGGCTTGTCGGGCGCGGAGCCGAGCGCGGTGTCGAGTGGTGTTGCGAGTGGGGGTTCGAGCGGGGACGACATGGGTCTCTCCTGTTCCGGGCGTGACAGGAGGAACCGTAGCGGATAGTTTTGTTACAGACAATCTCTTTCGGGCTTACCTGCTGCTCTCGCGGGCCCGGCGGGCCGTCTGCGGTGCCGGGATGGGGGTGGCCAAGTGGCCGTTGACCAGCAGGTTCAGCGCGTGCAGGAGCGCTTCGCGATCTTCGCCCGGCAGCGAGTCGAGGGCGGCCCGGTGCACGCCGTCCACGATCGCCTGGCTCTGCCTGGCCAGCTCGGCGCCCTTCTCGGTGACGGCGACGATCCGGGCCCGCCGGTCGGTGCCGGACGGCCGGCGCTCGGCGAGGCCGGCCTTCTCCAGCGCGTCGACGGTGACCACCATCGTGGTCTTGTCCATGTCGCCGATCTCGGCCAGCTGGATCTGCGTGCGCTCCTCCTGCAGGGCGTGCACGAGGACGCAGTGCATGCGCGCGGTCAGGCCGATCTCGGCCAGCGCCGCCGCCATCCGGGTGCGCAGCACGTGACCGGTGTGGTCCAGCAGGAACGACAGGTCGGATTCGGTGCGGGCTGGGGCCATGGCGGACATGGCCCCAGTCTAGCTACCAGGACAACACCGGATTATCCGCAAGAGATCGAGTTACGCCACCGGTGGGTGGGCGTTGCGCAGCAGTTCCCGGAACTGCGCCGAGTGCCACTGGCCGGCCGGTGGCGCGTCCCGCCACGCCCCGGTCGGGCGTGTGCTGCCACCGGGCCACCCCTGGTAGTCCGGGTCGCACTCGCGGTTGAAGTTCTCGTCGGCGATCGGCAGCGGGATGCTCGCGCCGTCCGACTCGCCCGGCGGCTTCATCCACACGTACGCGTCGGTGTTCGGCCGGGGCGCGGCGACCGGCCGCTCGCCCAGGCCCGTGCCGACCTGGTTGCACCAGTTGGAGATTCGCAGCCTGCGGTCGATCCGGCTGGTGTCGACGTAGACGTCCACGCTCGTCTCCGGGCCGGGCGCGGTCGGCCGGTTCGGGCCGCCCCAGCCGTTGCGCGAGGTGTCGACCAGCACGCCGACGCCCGGGTCGAAGCCCGCCGCGACCGCCTCGGCCCGGAAGAAGTCGGCGAAGGACAGCTCGTCGAGGAACGGGTTCCAGTCCACCCACCTGGTCTGCTGGATGTGCTGCCCGTTGATCATCGTCTTGACGATGAACTCCTCGCGCAGCACCGAGTAGTCGGCGGTGTTGGTGATGAAGCCGTGCACGGTGCCGAGCCTGCTGCCGCCCGAGGTCGCCGCCTTCGCCAGCAGCCCCAGCGTGGGCTTGCGGTTGTCGTCCCAACCGATGTTCCCGTGGTGGGTGATGTCGAGGTAGCTGTAGACGTTGCGGATCGCGCCGAGCTTCGCCAGCGCGTACCCGATGCCCTCGGTGTAGGAGCCGTTGGCCTTGACGGTCTCGCAGGCCTGGGTGGCCCACGCGCGCGGCAACGTGTGGGTCACCAGGTACGGCAGCGAGTTGGGCTCCACGACCGCGACGACCCGCAGCCGCGAGTACGCCGGGTGGGCCAGGATCGCGGCGATCGGGTCGACGAACTCCTGCTTGTAGCGCGGCAGCTCGTTCGCGGCGAGCCGGCCGTTGGTGGCCAGCCGGCCGCAATCGCGGCCGGGCAGGTTCCACAGCACGAGCTGGACCAGGGTGGCGCGCTGCCGCAGCGCCTCGTCCAGGTGCGCGCGCAGCCCCATCTTCCCGTTCGTGCCCTGGATGGACTCGATGCTGTCCAGCCACACGCCGGTCGGCTGGCCGGCGACGGCCGCGCCGCCCGGTTCGGCGGCGGCCCGCGCGGACCACTCCGGGTTGACGTAGGCACGGGCGCCGACGTACGGGTTGTCCACGCGCGGCGACCAGTGGGGGACCGTGCTCGCGCCGGCCGGGGCGGCGACCGCGAGCCCGGCGGCGACCGCGACCGCCGTCAGCACGTGGCCGACGCGTAAGAGAGACCTCATGGACTGCATACCTCCGGTTGATCACAACGATGTGAGGGAGGCGGTGTGCTGCCACCGTACCGCGATCGCGCGACTACCGGCCGTGATCGCGCGGAAGCGGCTTCGGTGGCGGAAACTCCCGGCGGACCGGCGCCGGGTCGACGCACGACCCGCCGGGAGCACCCTTTCCGCGCCGGACGTCATCGGTCGGCGGTCGTGACCGTTTTTCCGCACGTCGCGGCGGGCTGGTGACGCGGTGGAATCACGGAGTGGGCAGCGCGGCGGTTCCGTAGCTGAACCGGGAAATCGGGTTCCCGTTCGTGTCCCGCAATTGTGCGGTGTCACCCTGGTCATTCCCGATCGGGCGGCCCTTGCCGCAGGAGAAACCGCCCCACTGCGGGTGGACCTGATTGGTATAGATCCGGATGCGCCGGCCCGGTTGCGGCACCGTGCCGGGCGGGAACGTGAAGTCCTGCCCCGGGTCGTCCGCGCCGAGCACCCAGTTCGAGATGTCGCCGGGCACGCTGCCCCGGTTGACGATCTCGACGTACTCGTCGGCCTGGCTCGTCTTGACCTGGCCCTTGTGCTGGACGTGCGTGATCGCGATCTCGGGGCGGCCCGCCTTGGCGAAGATGGCCACCACGTCGGCGCTGTTCGCGCCGTTCTCGGGGCTGATGAACTTGCGGACGACCTGCCCGCCCTGCTTGAAACCGCTGATGACGACGGCGTACTCGTCGCCGTCGGCGGTCACGGTCTGGGGTGAGACGAACGTGGGCAGGTGACGTGGTCCGTGGCCGGTCCGGAGAGGTTGGGCGGGGTGACGCTGGTGCTCGGCCAGGTGCCGGTGGTCGTGGCGCTGCTCATGGGATTCGATCATTCGCCCGCGCGGAGGTGATCGGTAATACCGCGTTGAGGTGAGGGCATTCACAGGCATTCGCGTGCGATGCCGAGCCGAGTGGGCCGCACAGGTCCCCGTGCCCTCATCCGGGTCGGCGGTGACACCTGGTCGGCCCAATTGCCGCACAAATGCGTATTCGTCGGGGCGAACGGCGTCCGGTCCCCGTGGTCGGAGGGAGTGGTCAGAGGTCGTCGACGCCGATCAGCCCGTCCTGGATCGCCCGCGCCACCAGCGCGGCCTTCGTCGGCGCCTCCCGCCCGATCAGCGCGTACTTGACCCGGATCCGCTCCAGGTGCGAGTTCACCGTGCTCAGCGAGATGCCCAGCCGCTGCGCCACGAAGTCCTTGGACTCCGACTGGAACCACTCGACCAGCACCTCGACCTCGCGCGCCGACAGCGCGGGCCGGTGGTCGGACCGGTCACCCGCCAACGCGCCCGCCAGCGACGGCGGCGTGTACGGCCTGCCCTCCGCCGCCGCCCGGGTCGCCTGCACCAGGTGCTCCGCGCCCTCCGCCTTGGTCAGGTAGCACAACGCGCCCAGCTCCAGGCACTGCAACGCGATGTCGTCGTCGGCGCGCATCGAGTACACGACGACCCTCCGACCGGCCTCGACCAGCCGGCGAAGGTCGCCGAGCACCGGCGTCGGCCCGCCCAGGTGCAGGTCGAGGATCACCACGTCGGCGGTCGCGCCCTCGCCCAGCCACGCCGAGCGCACGTCCTCACCGCCGGCCACGACCCTGATCGGTGGCGTGCCGGAGGACAGCCAGTAGGCGACACCCGCGCGCACCGCCGGGTGGTCGTCCACCACCACCGCGCTCAGCTCGTCCGCCATCGGGCCTCCATCCGCGTGTGCCGACCGTACGTGCCGCCTTCGACCTCGACCCGACCCCTCGCGGTTCCCACCTCGACCTCGGCATCGGAGACGACGGCCACCCGCACCTCGCCCTCGGTGCGCAGCAGGCTCACCCGCGCCCGCTCCCGTGCCGCCGACAACGCCTCCACCAGCGGCCCGGTCAGCTCCCGCCGCACGTCGGTCGGCACCGGCACGGGCGCGCCGCTGACCGCGAGCGACACCGCCACCCCGCGCCGCTCGGCGACGTGCACGCACGCCGTGACCTCGTGCACCAGCGGGTCGGGCACGTCGTCGTTCTCGGCGAACAACCGGCGCAACTGGGTCGCGGCGAGCGCGCACCGCCGCCGCGTGTCGTCGTCCCGGGGGTCGAGCACACCGTCGGCCAGGTCCGCGAGCAGCGGCAACGTGCTGCCGAGCTGCCCGGCGAACCCGGCGCGCAGGTCCTGCTCCCACTGCTCGGCCAACGCGGCCCGCGTCGCCGCGCGCTCCCGTTCGGCGGCCACCTCGACGGCCTGGGCCGCGTTGCGCAGCATGAACCGGGTCATCACCAGGGCGCCGAGCTGCAGGCTGGTCACGCTGAGCACGACCACGCCGACGTTGCCGACCGCGGCCCGGTCCGGCGTGCCGGCGAGCAGCCACTGCCCGACGCCGAGCACGATGTGCGCCGCCTGCGCGGCGAGCAGCGCGGGGACGCGGTCCAGCAGCAACAGCAGCAGCGACCACCCGATCTGTCCCCACGACCAGTGCGCCGGCCCGAAGTGCGCGTACGACGGCAACACGGCGGTGGCCACCGCGGAAGCCGCCATCACCGCCACCACACCACCCACGACCACCACCCGCGGCAGGGGTTCGCGGCGCACCACCCAGACCGCGCACAGCAGCGTCACCGACACCAGCACCGCCAACGTCACCCGCGCGGCCGGGTGGTGCGGGTAGGTGAGCAGGGCGCCGAAGCCGAGGCTCGCCTGCAGCACGGCGGTGACGCCGAGCAGGATCAGCCGCACGCCGGCGAACACGTGCCGCTCGGCCTCACGGCTGTCGTCGCCGCGACCACCCTCGTCCCGGCCCCGGGAGAGCACCGGGCCCGCCCACGACCGCGCCCCGACCCGTTGATCAATCATCGGGCCACGCCAACCGCACCGTCGTCCGACCGGGCCGCGACGTCACCTCGGCCCGCCCGCCGACGGCCGCCATCCGCTCGACCACCGACCCGCGCAGACCCCGCCGGTGATCCGAGACCGCGCCGACGTCGAACCCCGGACCCGCGTCGGTCACCTCCACCTCGACCCCGCCGGCGGTCGCCCGCACCCGCAGCCGCGCCGCACCCGTCCCCGCGTGCCGCTCCACGTTCGTCAACGCCTCCCGCACCGCCCGCACCAGCGCCAACGCCACCGAAGCGGGCAGCAGCACGCTCTCCCACCGCGCGTCGACCTCCAGCGGACTGCGTTCCACCACCGCCCGCAACGACGAGCCGACGTCCACCGCGCTGTCCCGCGGCACACCCGACCCGCCGGTCAGCAGCTCCAGGTCACGGCGCGCGTACCCGGCGACCTCCGCCGGATCGGACTCCCGCCCGTTCACCGCCACCACCAGGAACGTCGCCGACGCCGTGTCGTGCAGCAGCGCCAGGTACTCGCGCTCACGCCTGCGCCGCTCCAACGCCACCGCCTCCTGGCGCTCCAGCGCGGCGCGCCGCGTCCGCAGCTCGTCCACCCGCCGTGACGACCGGCGCAGCAGCAGCAACGCCAACCGCGCCAACACGCACTCCACCACCACCCGCAGCGCCACCCCGCCGTCACCCCACACGGCGGTCAGGTAGACGGTGAGCAGCGCGGCCGTGGTCGGCACGGTGACCTTCGGCCCCCACTCCCACTGCAACGTGATCGCGGTGGTGGTGAGCACGTTGAGCGACCACGCGCCCGTGGCACCGAACTGCTCCTGCGCCGCGCACAGCGCCACCACCCGCACGATCGACAGCGCGAACGCGGCCCGCGGCGACCTGAAGTCCGCCACCGCGCCGATCAGCACCAGGCCGAACAGCCCCAGGCCCAGCGGCAGGACGTCGGTCGGCACGGACAGCACGCCGAACGCGCTGATCAGCGTCACCCCGACACCGCGGACCGGCCCGGCGAACCGCGCGAAGGCGGTCAGGAGCTCGGTCTCGACCTGACCTGGCATGCGGCGAACCCTA
Source organism: Saccharothrix carnea (assembly GCF_003014735.1). Classification (GTDB taxonomy): domain Bacteria; phylum Actinomycetota; class Actinomycetes; order Mycobacteriales; family Pseudonocardiaceae; genus Actinosynnema; species Actinosynnema carneum. Next base: position 47,461 of record NZ_PYAX01000008.1, read on the forward strand.
GCCGCACGGTCCGGGGTGGACGGCGGGTGACGTGCCCGCGAACGCCCGAGAGCGCTCCCATGACAACCGCGGACAGAATCCCCCCCGGGTCTTCCGGCCCACCCGCCCGGTTGGGCAGACCCGAGGGGCAGTCGACAGCTCGGGGGACGCGGTGCGGGTGCTCACGGCCGGGATGGCGATGGTGCCGGCGGCGGGACTGGCGGTACCGGCCACCGCGTCGGCGCGGGGCGCGGTCGGGCACGTCGACCCGCTGATCTGCCCGTCCGGCGAGGACTTTTTTGATCTTCGGCTTGTCCCTATGACTTTCGTCAGGGGTCACCCGCACCCGTGGCCTGACGCCTGACGACGTCCGGCATTCCTAGCTTCACCGGCATGAAAGCCATCCTGACCAGCGTCACGGCCACCTTGGCGCTCCTCGCACCCACCCCCACCACCATCGACGACTACCTGGCCGAAGTCATGCACAACACCGACCTACCGGGTATCTCCGTAGTCGTCACCCAAGGCGACCGCGTCCTGCACACCGCCGGCTACGGCCACGACTCCGAAGGCGCACCCGTCACCGCCGACACCCCGATGCGGATCGCGTCGGTGAGCAAGTCGTTCACCGCCATGGCCGTCATGACACTGGTGGAGGACGGTCGGATCGCGCTGGACGAACCGGTGGCCGACCAGCTTCCCGGCTTCACCATGGCCGACCCCCGGTTCACCGGCGTCACGGTCCGACACCTGCTGAACCAGACCTCCGGCTTCTCCGACACCACGATCGACATCCCCGCGCTGGAGTCCACCACCTCCCTGGCCGACTACACCACCGAGCTGTCCTCCGGTTCGCTCGCCGCCGACCCGGGCACGCACTACGAGTACTGCAACGTCAACTACGACCTCGCCGCACGCCTGGTCGAAGTGGCGAGCGGCCAGGCCTTCGGCGACTACCTGCGCCAACACGTATTCGACCCACTCGGGATGTCGCGCAGCACCGTGTCGGCGACCGAGATCCGCCCGGCAGACGGCTACAACTCCGTCTTCGGCGCCTGGCTGAGCCGGCCCGAACTGCCGGGGTTCCTCGACTCCAGCGGCGGTGGCGGTGTCATCACCACGGCCGCCGACATGGGCAAGTGGCTGATCAGCCAGACCGGCAACGGCCCGCGACTGGTCTCACCCGAAGGTCTCCGCACCATGCACACTTCGTCCACTGTGGACGAGTACGCCATGGGCTGGGTCCCCGACGAAGGCCCGGACGGCGTGCGGCGACTGCTGCACCCCGGCAACCTGTTCACCTACTCGGCCGTGCAGGCGATCATCCCCAGCACCGGCCACGGGTTCGCCGTGCTCGCCAACAGCGCGGCGTTGCAGGACGAGACCTACGACATCCTCAACGGCCTGATCGCGGTGACCCAGGGCCGCACCCCCGAACCGACCGGCGGCAACCGGCAGCTGATCGAACTCGTCCTGGGCGCCACCACCCTGCTCGCCGTGGCCCTCGGTGTGCTCGGCGTGTGGCGGTCGGCCCGCTGGGCACGACGCCGCGCGGGCTCCGCACCGTGGCGCGTGGCGCTGCGCTTCCTGCCACTCCTCGCGCCGGTCACCGTCCTCGCCGCCTACCCGGACCTGACCTCGATCCTGGTCGACGGCCGCACCGTCACGTGGGCGCAGATGACCTACTTCCCCCTGCCGCTGACCATCACCGTCGTCGTGATCGCCCTGGCCTCCGCCGCCACGGCAACCGCCCGCCTGCTCAGCCTGCACCGACTCCGCACGACGGTCCACTGAGGATGGTTCCCGGTAATGTCCGCACCATGCGCAACAGCACGGTCCTCGCCGCGCTCGCACTCGCGGGCCTGGTCAACGGGCTGGCCACGGACGTGCTGCCGGTGTGGCGGCAGTTGCTGTACCCGACCCTGGCCGTGCTCGTCCACCTGCACGGACGGCACCTGCCGGTGCGCCGAGGCGAACTGGTCATGGCCGCCGTGGGCGCACTCGGTGTGGCAATCGCCGCCGTGCGGGTGTGGGAAGGCGTCGGGGCCTTGGCGAGCCTCGGCCTGTTCGTGGTGCTGCCGTGGCTGGCCGGTCGGTTCCGGCGGCAGCAGGCGGAGCTGATCGCGGTGGGACGGGAGCGGATCGTGCAGCTGGAACGGGCACAGGAACTGGTCGCCGAACGGGCCCGGCTGCGCGAGCGTGCCCGGATCGCGGCCGACATGCACGACTCGCTCGGCCACGAACTGGCGTTGATCGCGCTGCGCGCCGGTGCGCTGGAACTGACCGCCGACACCGAGCCCACCCGCCGGGCCGCCACCGGCCTGCGCGAGTCGGCGGTGACCGCCTCGGAGCGACTGCGGCACACAGTCGGCGTGCTGCGCGAGGGCACCACCACGTCCTTCGAGCCACCGGACGAGACCGTGCAGGCTCTGGTGGCACGGGCAGCGGAAGCAGGCCTGCCGATAACCCTGACCGGCGACTGGGCGGCCCTGCCCGGCGAATGCACGCCACTCCCACCCCTCATCGACCGCGCCGTGCACCGTGTCGTCCAGGAAGCGCTGACCAACGCCGCCCGGCACGCGCCCGGCGCACCCGTCACCGCGCACCTCGCCCTGACCACCGACCACGTGCAGGTCACCGTGTCCAACCCGGTCGCCCAACCGCCACCGCCCGGCGCCGGCAGCGGTTTGGCGGGCCTGGCCGAACGGGTCCGGCTGCTCGGTGGCACGCTCCGACCGGGCGCGCACGACGGCCGGTTCACCGTGACGGCCCGACTGCCGCGGGAGGGTGGGGCATGATCCGGGTGCTGCTCGCCGACGACGAGGCGATGGTGCGGGCCGGGGTGAAGGCGATCCTCGACACCGACCCCGGCATCGAGGTGGTCGCCGAGGCCGCCGATGGGCAGGAGGCGGTCGAACTCGCCCGCGTGCACCAGCCGGACGTCGCCCTGCTGGACATCCGCATGCCCCGCCTGGACGGCCTCGCCACCGCCGCCGAACTGCGGCAGACCGTGCCGGACGTCGCCATCGTCATGCTCACCACGTTCGACGAGGACGAGTACGTGGCCCGCGCGCTGGGCGAGGGCGCAGACGGGTTCCTCCTCAAGGCCGCCGACCCGAGGGAACTGCTGATCGGCGTGCGCGCGGCCGCGGACGGCGCGGCCTACCTGTCACCCAAGATCGCCCGGCGCGTGGTGGCCGGCCTGCGCGGCGGTCGCCTCACCCGCCACGACCAGGCGCGCCAACGGGTCGCCGCCCTGACCGTACGTGAACGCGACGTGCTGGCCCTGGTGGGGGAGGGGCTGTCCAACCAGGACATCGCCCGCCGCCTGGCCGTCGCCGAGGGCACGGTGAAGGCTCATGTCAGCGCGATCCTGCAACGCCTGGAGGTGACCAACCGCGTCCAGGCCGCGATCATCGCCTACGACGCGGGGCTGACCACCGCCAGGTAACCGTGCAACGCCGCCGCGCCCTCCAACATCGCCCTGGCCCGCCGCCCCAACTCGACCTCCCGCGCGGTGATGGCCGCCCGCAACGCCTCCGCACCACCCGAACTGCGGAACTCGTCCATGATCGGCTTGATCGCGGGCAGCGGATACCGGCTCTGCCGCAGCATCGCCACCAGACGCGCGTCACGGACCTCGGTCGGCCCGAACCGCCGGTGCCCGTCGCGGTCACGCCCCGGCGCCAACAACCCGGCCGCCTCCCACACCCGCAACGCCGAAGGCCGCACACCGAGCCTCGCGGCCAACTCCCCAACCCTCAACCCGGCCCGCGGCACGCCGACGGACCGCCGCCCTGCCTCCACCCTCACCCCCGCCTCCCGCGCCACCCCCACCGCCTCCGCCCCCACCTCTCGCCCCACGCCCGCCGCCTCCCGCGCCACCGCCTCCAATGCCTCCGCCGTCGCCCGCAACCCCAGCCGCTGCCCGTGCGCCGCCGCGTGCTCCGCGTCCACCCGTGCCACCGCGGCGTCCGACGAGCCCGCGTGCACCAAGCGCATGATCGCCTTGGCCGCCTCCCACCCGTACCCGCGCCCCAACGCCCGGTACGTCGTCAACGCCCGCCGGTGCCGCTCGTCGAACACCCGGTACCCCGCCGGCGAACGTTCGGCCGGCGGCAGCACCCCGGCGTCGAGGTAGTTGCGCACCTGCTGGGCCGAGATGCCCGCGGCACGGGCCAGATCCACCGGGCGAAGCCCCACCGCACACTCCTCCACGTTCAACGGGAATTTGAAGGTTATCCGACCTCTTCCAGCTACCACTCCCGAAAACCTTAAACGTAGGACTTCAACGATACGGTTGAAGTCATGGAAACCGGCGACAACCAGCGGAAACCCCGCGTCGTGCGCACGCGCGACCTGCGCATGCGGTACGGCTCCACCGACGTGCTGAAAGGCGTGGACCTGACCGTCGAACGAGGCGAGGTGGTGGCGCTGCTCGGCCCCAACGGCGCGGGCAAGACCACGACCATCGAGATCCTGGAGGGCTTCCGCAAGCGGTCCGGCGGCGACGTCGAGGTGCTCGGCGTCGACCCGGACCACGGTGACGAGGCGTGGCGGGCCAGGCTGGGCGTGGTGCTGCAGTCGTGGCGCGACCACGGCCGGTGGCGGGTGCGCGAGCTGCTGTCCTACCTCACCCTCTTCTACCGGCCGTACCGCGAGCGGGTGTTCGACCCCGACGAGCTGATCGGACTCGTCGGCCTGACCGACCACGCCGACCGGCGGATCGGCACGCTGTCCGGCGGGCAACGGCGGCGGCTGGACGTCGCGGTCGGCCTGGTCGGGCAGCCCGACCTGCTGTTCCTGGACGAGCCGACCGTCGGCTTCGACCCCGAGGCGCGGCGCGGGTTCCACGAACTGGTGCGCCGCCTGTCCGGCACCACCATCCTGCTCACCACCCACGACCTGGCGGAGGCGGAGAAGCTGGCCGACCGCATCGTGATCCTGGTGTCCGGCCGCGTCGTCGCCGATGGCACGGCGGCACAGCTGGCCGCCCGGATCGCCGGCAAGGCCGAGGTGCGGTACCGCCTGCACGGCGAGGAGCACGTGCTCTCGGTCGCCGACTCCACCTCCTACGTCCGCGAGCTGTTCGAGGAGCACGGCAAGGCGGTGGACGACCTCGAAGTGCGGCGCGCGAGCCTGGAGGACGTGTACCTGGCGCTGGTGCGCGAATCCGAGCACAAGTCCGAGGCGGTGGTCGCGTGAACGGGCGTGCCGTGGCCGTGCGCGCGGGGGTGCGTCGCGGCCGCATCGAGTTCCGCCACACCATGACCAACGCGGGCGAGCTGGTGGGTTGGCTGTGGTTGCCGGTCGTGGCGCTGATCGCGATGTACGCGTTCGGCGACGGTCCGGTGCCCGGCGTGGACTTCCCGTTGGGCGCGCACGCCGTGCCGGGCATCCTCGCGATGAACGCCGTGTTCACCGGCCTGATGGGGTTGGCGATGGCGCTGACCATGGACCGCGAGGACGGCACGCTGCTGCGGGCGAAGGCCACGCCGAACGGCGTGCTCGCCTACGTCGTCGGCAAGGTGCTGGGCAAGGCCGCGTTGACGGTCGCCGTCGTCGTGCTCGTCCTCGTGCCCGCGATGCTGCTGTTCGACGGCCTGCGACCCGGCCGGGCGTCCACGTGGGTGAACCTGGTGTGGGTGCTGGTCCTCGGCCTGCTCGCCGTCCTGCCCCTCGGCGCGATCGTGGGAGCGCTGTTCGGCAACACCCAGAGCCTCGGCTTCGTCACCCTGCTGATCATGGGCCTGGTGGCGGTGTCGGGCGTGTTCTACCCGATCACCGCCCTGCCGGGCTGGGTGCAGTGGATCGGCCAGGCGTTCCCGCTGTACTGGCTGGGACTCGGCCTCCGGTCCGCCCTGCTGCCGGACGCACTGGCCGCCGCCGAGATCGGCGGCTCGTGGCGGCACCCGGAGACCGTGATCGCACTCGGCGCGTGGACCGCGCTCGGCCTCACCCTGGCTACCGTCGTCCTGCGCCGCATGGCCCGCCGTGAATCGGGCTCCTCCGTCGCCGCCCGCCGCGACCAGGTGGCCCAGCGGCTCGACTAGGCCGTGCGCGTGCGCCGACCACGATCACCGCTCAGCCGAACAACGTCGACAGCTCCCCACGCTGCGACGCGGCGAGCACCCGACCCACCCGGGCATCCGACGTGGTCGGCGCGAGCACCCGCACCACCCCGGTCTGGTCGGCGGGCTGCTCCACCGACGCACCGCCCAGCACCTCCGACCACGGCGGGGCCTCCAGGTTCGTCCGCACGAGGTCCATGAGCGCCTTGGGGTTCTCGTCCGGCACGCAGACGACCTCGGTCGCCTCCCCGTCCGGCGTCGTCCGCACCCCCGCCGCCACCGGCAACCCGCTCTTCGGCTTGCTGATCACCGCCGCCGACACGTCACCGAGGCACCGCGCCAGCTCACCGATCATCGGGTCGTCGGCCAACGACTTGTCCCCGGGCGCCTCGGTGACCCACTTCAACGCCTCCCCGCTGACCGACCGCCGCACCGCCCCCGACTCCACCCGGACCCGCTGGAACCCGGTCACGATCCCGGCCTCCGCCAACGGCCCGTCCGGGTCGATCCCGTTGTCCTCCCCGGTGACCCAAGTCCCCGAAGCCTCCCGCCGCCCACCCAACCCGGCGAGCTTCCCCTCCACCGCCGCCACGTCCACCTCCATCCGCAGCACAGCCGCCCACGTCGGCGGCTGCCCCACCCGCAACGCCGTCGTGGCCTCGGCCGGGTCGAACCCCACCAGCTCGGGCAACACCGGACTGTGCCCGGCGAGATCGGAGTACCCGTAACCCAGCAGGCCGCGGAAGCGCTCAGCGTCCTTGCCCGACAACGCCCGCACCGCCGCCACGTCGCCGTACTCGACCAGCACGGACGACTCGGCAGTGGCCCGAACCCCCGCCAGCGCGCCCAGCAACCCCGTCTCGGGCGCGCCCTGCGGCACCCCGGCCTCCGCAACGCACCCGGTCAACAGGACAGCGACCAACGCCACGCTCGAACGCTTGTTCACCAACCGAATGCTAGGGCGGCAACCACCCCCACACGCCCCTTTTCAACGAAGCCACCACCCGCTGCCCACCCCGCCTAACCGCGCGAACACCACCCCCGCCACACCACCCCCGCTCACTGCTGCCACCGAGCGCCTCCCCGACACCTGCCCACGCCTCCCCGCCGCCGGGCCGGCCGTTTTCTCCGGCTAACGTGAGAAATGCGATGTGGGTTGTCAAAGGTTGCATTCTTCGCCCAATCGAGTGAGTCGAGCGACCCCTGCTCACTCCACCGGTATCTCCACCGCGATCTCCTCACCCAATCGGGCACCCCCGGACAGGTCCAGTTCATCCCCGCTCCAGAACCGCCCCGGGTCGTACCAGTTCGCCCGACGCCCAGCCGGCAGCAACCCCATGGCCTCGTACGTCACCGCGACCACCTCCGCGCAATACGCCGTCTCCAAAGACGCCGCCTCCGAAGACCTGCGCAAGTTCGGCAACCGCCCCCGCAGCCACCGCGAAGCCAACCGCGCCGTGGACGGGAACGGCGTCCCGTTGAGCCGCGCCACCGTCTGCAGCACGGCATCGTCCTCCTCACGGGTCGTCGCCCGGTCGAGTTGCCGCAGCCACGCCCGCTGCCCGTACTTGCGCGCCCAAACCAGCACCGCGTCCCGCAAGTCGTGCAACTGCACGCCCCGGTGGTGCGTACCGGTCCACACGTCCGGCAGCGAGCGGCCCAGTTCGGCGTGCCACATCAACGGCGGCAGATCCTCGACGGCGACCGTCATGCCCACGTGGTTGACCGGGCTGTTCGTGGTCACCCGGATCGCACGGTCGGCGACCGAGCTGCCGCGGAACAACCACACGTCACCGGTGCGGGTCAGGTCGACCGCCTCGTCCAGACCGATCTTCGTTCCAGCCATCCCGGTAGCCTAGGCAGATGCGCTGGTGGAAGCTGCTCGGTCTGGCCGGTGTCGCGGGTGTCGCCGCGACGGGAGTGGTGATCGCACGCGCGGAACGCAAGCGCCGCGCCTACACACCCGACGAGATCCGCGAACGCCTGCACGCCCGCGTGCGCGAAGCCGCCACCCGCGAGAACGACGCGGGCAACTGATCCGCGACACCCGGAACCGAAGCAGCCGACCAACGGCGGGTTGACCGGGACCGGTCCCCGGGTCTGGGCTACCACCATGCGATCCCTGCTCGCGGCCCTGCTGTGCGTGCTCGTCATCGCACCGCCGGCCAACGCCCACACCCGCCCGGTCCCGAACCTGGACGCGGCCACCATCCCGCACCTGATCCGCCGGATGGACGCGGGCACCCTCACCTCCGTCGACCTCACCCGCGCCTACCTGCGCCGCATCGACACGGTCGACCGCAAGGTCCGCGCGGTCGTCGCGGTGAACCCCGGAGCACTGGCCCAAGCCGCCGAGAGCGACCGCAGACGCAAGCAGGGACGCGCCAGAGGCCCGATGGACGGCATCCCGGTCCTGCTGAAGGACAACATCGACACCAAGGACCTGGGCAACACCGCCGGTTCCCGTGCCCTGCGCGTGCCACCGCGCGACGACGCCGAACTGGTGCGCCGCCTGCGTGCCGCCGGCGCCGTGGTGCTGGGCAAGACGAACCTGTCCGAGTGGGCGAACTTCCGCTCCACGTCCTCCACCTCCGGGTGGTCGGCGGTCGGCGGCCAGACCAACAACCCCCACGTGCTCGACCGCAACCCGTGCGGGTCTTCGTCCGGCTCGGGCGCGGCGGTGGCGGCGTCGTTGGCGCAGGTCGCGGTCGGCACGGAGACGGACGGCTCCATCGTCTGCCCCTCCGGTCAGAACGGCATCGTCGGCCTCAAACCCACGCTCGGCCGGGTCAGCGGCGACGGCATCGTGCCGATCTCGTCCCACCAGGACACCGCCGGCCCGATGGCGCGGCACGTCGTGGACGCGGCGATCCTGATGTCCGCGCTGGAGGGCGAGGGCGTCGACTACGCGTCCGACCTCGGCTCGGCGACGTTGCGCGGCAAGCGGATCGGCGTGTGGCGCAAGGCCGGACGCAACGCCGAGGCCGACCGGGTCGTGGGGGCGGCGGTGGACGTGCTGCGACGGTCCGGTGCCGTGGTGGTGGAGGTCGAGCTGCCGTACCAGGAGCAGGTCGAGGCCGCCGAGTTCCCGGCGCTGATCACCGAGTTCAAGCACGACCTGGAGCAGTACCTGAAGACCCGGCCGGGCGTGCCGCGGACGTTGGTCGAGCTGATCGCGTTCAACGAGGCCGACCCGGTGGAGCTGGACAAGTTCGGGCAGGAGCTGTTCGTCGAGGCGGCGAAGGCACCGCCGGTGACCGACCCGACGTACGTCGAACAGCGCCGCACCGCGACCACGCTCGCCCGCCGTTCGATCGACGAGGTGCTCGCGGCCCACCGGCTGGACGTGATCATGGCCCCGACGAACGGACCGGCGTGGCGGACCGAGTACGGCACCGGTGACGCCTTCGAGCTGGGGTCCTCGACGCCCGCGGCGGTGTCCGGCTACCCGAACGCGACCGTGCCTGCCGGGTTCGCGGGGCCGTTGCCGATCGGCGTGTCGTTCATGGCGGGTCACCGGGCGGACGCGACCGTGCTGCGCTTCGCCGCCGCGTTCGAACGAGCCGCGCACGCCCGCCGGGCACCCACCTACCTGGCCTCATGATGCGGTCCACCGTCCTTGGTGGAATCTTGGGGCCATGCGCGTGGTGGTGTTGGGAACGGGTCTGATGGGCGCCGGGATGGCGCGGAGCCTGCTGCGGTCCAAGGTGGACGTCGTGGTGTGGAACCGCAGCGTGGCCAAGGCGCGTTCGCTGGCCGACGACGGCGCGCTGGTCGCCGACGACCCGAAGAGCGCGGTCGTCGGCGCGGACGTCGTGATCACCATGCTGTTCGACGCCGACGCGACCGCGGGGGTGATGGCGGAGGCGTTGCCTTCGGTCGGGCACGGCGCGGTGTGGGTGCAGTGCGGCACGGTGGGGCTGGCCGGCGTCGAGCACTTGGCGGAACTGGCCGCGACCTACGGCGTGCCGTTCGTGGACGCACCCGTGCTGGGTACTCGTGCGCCCGCCGAGCAGGGGAAGTTGACGGTGCTCGCGGCCGGGCCGGTCAGCTTGCGGGAGGTCGTCGCGCCGGTGTTCGACGCCATCGCGATCCGCACGGTGTGGGCGGGTGAGCGCGCGGGCGACGGGCAGCGGCTGAAGCTGGCGGCCAACTCGTGGGTCCTCTCGATCACCGCCGCGACCGCGCAGGCCGTGGCCTTGACGCGGGGGTTGGGGCTGGATCCCGACGCGTTCCTCGAGGCGATCGCCGGAGGTCCCGTGGACAGCACGTATGCGCAGGTCAAGGGCCGATCAATGATCGACCGCGAGTTCCCGCCGTCGTTCGGGGTGGACGGGGCGGTCAAGGACAGCGAGCTGATCCTGGCCGCGATGGCGGCGACGGGGATCGACGACCGGCTGATGCGGGTGCTGAACGACCAGTACCGGATGGCGGCCGAGCGGGTGGGGGAGGGCGCGGACATGGCGGCCGTGATCGAGGCGTTCGGACCTTGAGCGGGTGTCACACGACTGGGCGAAGAGTGCAACCTTTGACAACCCAAATCGCATTTCTCACGTTAGCCGGAGAAAACGGCCGGCCCGGCGGCGGGGAGGCGTGGGCAGGTGAAGTTGAGCGGTCTCTGCGGGAGGCACTGCGGGTGGTCTGAGACGGGCACTTGAGGCCGATGAGTGGCCGCGGGTCCAAGGCTGAGGCCGATGAGTGGCCGCGGGTCCATGGCGCGTGCAGGGCCATGGCGAGCGCAGGCCCACTGCGGGCGCGGTGGGCGAGGATCCATGGCGGGCGCGCGGGCATGGCGGGCACGTGGGCATGGCGGGCACGTGGGCGCGGTTGGCGGGGGCGTGGCGGTCGGGGGCTGGGTCTGAGGGCCGGGGCTGGGCTGGGGGTGTCCAGGGCCGGCAGGTGGGAGCTACCGTCGAACCGGGTACCAGTGGGTGACGGGTGCCGGTCGGTGGAGGTGGGCGGTGTGGGGTCGGGTGGGGTGATCGCTGCCGCGGCGTTGGCCGGGGCGGTCGCGGTGGGTGCGGGTGGGGTGGTCCCGGACGATCCGGACGAGATGTGGCGTGACGCCGGGCTCCGCGTGGTCGATCGGGTGACTCGGGCCGATGGTGAGTGCGTGTCCCACTCGTTCGGGCAGGTGCGGGAGTTGTTGCAGGCGGTGCCGTGCGTGGCGTTGGACCGGATGTTGCTCACCGTCACGGACGACAGGGGTGGGACGGCGGTCGTGTTCGTGGCCTGGGTGGAGTTCGACGACCGTGACAAGGCGCGGGAGTTCAAGCGGGTCGAGGACATCCACGGGACGGGTGACATCACGCCGCTGTCGGGCTCGTTGCTGAGGATCGCGGACGTCCCGTTCACCGCGCACAACTACGACTCCGACCTGGTCGACGGCGTCACGGTGGTGATCGCGGAGGCGGAGAACGTGGCCGGTGGGTTCACCTCGGAGTACTTGGACGACATCGCCGGGGTCGCGGTCGGCACGCCACGTCCCTGACCAACAATCCGGACGTCCGGGTTTCGAAACCCCACGGTCGGGCTACCCCGGATCGCGCCGCGTGGTCGGCGTGGACCGTGAACCTCGGGGGCGGGGATGGTGATGCGTGATGGAGTGGGAGATCGATGACGAGAGCGCGGTACGCGCGCTGCTGGCCTACGTCTCGGACGTGACGCGGGCGCTCGGGCTGAGCGGCGAGTCTTCGTGCGTGCAGGCCGACACCTCGCGGTTGGGTGCCTACCTCGCCCTCGACGGTCACCTGCCGGGGTTCTCCGACCGGGACGTCGCCCTGCTGTGGGAAGAGGGTCGGGGCTGGTCGGTGGCGGTGGAGAGCGACAGTGCCGAGCCGCCGTTCGTGCTGGCCAGGCTGCGCGGACCGGTCCGGCCGGAGCCCGTGGCGGTGGCGCGGTGGGTCGCTCGACTGAACCTCGTGCACGACGACCGCGAACTCCTGGCCGCGAGCTGACCGCCGGTCAGGCGCCGAGCATCGACCAAGCGCTGAGCGCCCGGCCAAGCCGGCCGAGCGCGAGCGTCGGCCGGGCGCCAAGCGCCGGTGAAGCGCCGAGCCAAGCGCCGAGCGCGAGACAAGTGCCGAGCGCCGGCCGGGCGCCGAGCGTCAACGCCGCACGGGTAGCCCGCCGAGGGTGGCCTGTGCCTCGTCCAGCAGCGTCCGCACACCCTGGAAGAAGCTGCTCGCGCTGTGCAGCGCGGCGTGGAACTGCTCGGCCTTCTCGTCGGACGGGCTGGTGAACACGAGCATCTCGGTCAGCTCCAACCGCCGGTTCACCGACGCCACCGCCGTGCGCCACCGGTGCAGCAGGTCGATCAGCTCGGCGTCCCGGTGCGGGCTGAGCGCACCCGACGACAACGCCGAGTCGACCGCCGATTGCACCAGCCGCGGGTACACCCGCCTGCCGCGCGAGCTCGACGCGCTGAACGCCTCACCGTCGAGCGTCTCCCGGTTGCGCGCCATCTCCAGCCTGATCGAGTCGAGCGCCTGCTTGCGCTGCTCCCGCTGCGTCGCCCACCGCTCGGCGAAGATGCCGGTGATGCCCGCGAGCAGCGCCAGCGAGTTCACCGCCGGTTCCCACCGCTCGCCGGGCGGCGACACGACGAACCAGCTCAACCCCAGCGCCATCGCCACCGCGAGCGCGCCGAACGTGAGCGCCGTGATGGCGATGCGGGTCATCGGCGTCAGTTCTCCCAGATGACGCGGGCCACGTCGTCGTCCGGCCTCGGCGCGGGCACCGGCTCACCGGGCGCGAGCAGCAGCAAGTCCATCCCGAAGCCCTGGGCCGAACGCGGCACGGCGAAGTCGGAGTGCGTGCCGGTGACCTTGCGCATCCCGGCCGCGCGCACGATCGGGTCCAACGCCTTGCGCGCGTACTTGCGGGTCAGGTACAGCCGGATGGTGTCGCGGTCCGGGAACGCCACCCTGGTCCGGTCCGGCAGCATCATCAGGATGTCGTCGCCGGTCTGGTTCTGGTAGACGACCTTCACCTTCAACGCCCGGTCGCCCTCGACCGAGCCGCGGAACTGCACGGCGTCCACGTTGATCGTCAGGTCGGTGTTGTGCAGCAACGCGCTGGTCACGAACTCGCGGTAGGCGCGGCTGCGGGCGTATTCCTCGACCGCGTCGCGGGCCAGGTCGTCGCTCAACGCCTCGGTGGTGGCGACCTCCAGCAGGAACAGGTCCTGCGGCCGGACCAGCGCGGTCAGGTTCGCGAGCAGTTCGTCGTCGTGGTCGAAGTTCGCCAGCGTGTTGCCCAGCAGCGAGTACAGCACCGGCTCGTCGCCGACCAGCCGGTGGACCAGTTGCCGCAGCTCGGCCAGGTTGTCGGTGATGGAGAAGTCCAGCTGCACCGGCACCACCCGGTGCCCGCGCAGGCCGACGCGGTGGGTGGCCTCCTGGGTGCCGAGCCGCAGCATTTCCGAGCTCATGTCCACGGGCAGGTAGAGCAGCCCCGGGTTGCGCTCGAGCAGGTGCTCCAGGATCAGCCGGTCCTTGTGCCCGGTGCCGACGCCGAAGCTGACGTGGTGGAAACCCTCGCCGATCCGGCCGCGCACCCGGCCCCACCGGCGGGTGAACGAGTCCAGGCTCTGCTTCATCACCAGGTAGAACGGGTCGGCGCAGGCGTGCGCCCAGGCGATCGTGGGCCCGATGCCCCAGTAGGCGTAGCCGGAGGTGATCTGCTTGCCGTCGCCGTTGGACGACGGTTTGCCGAGCAGGTCGCCGGTCAACGCGGCCAGCTTGTCCCGCTGGTCCTCGCCGACGAGCACCAGCGACCAGGCGAAGTCCGACTCGTCGATGGCCCTGGCCAGGTCGCCGACCAACCGCCCGTCGCTCGCCGTCACTCGGCTGCCTCCTCCGCTGTGGTCCGCCCGTGAAGCTTACCGATCACCACCGACAACCAGCCGGCTTTTCGCTACGGCGGGTGAGCCGGTGGCCACGCGCAAAGCCCTCGCCGGGACGGTTCCGCACACCTGCCACCTCGGTCAGCCCCACGACCTCGCCAGTGGCCTCGTCCACGGCCGCCACCACCCGCTGCTCCACGTCCTCGGCACGCGGCTCCGCCTCGTTCTCCGGCACCCGTTCGACCGTCCACTGTGGAAGGGCGAGCTCGGTCGTGCCCATCGGCGCGTCGTGTCCCCTTCACCCCGTGTGCGGCCACCGCAGCACCGCCGTCGCCCGTTTTCCTTTCCTGGCAAAGAAAAAGGGGCCGCGGGCACTGTGCCCACGACCCCTAGGGGACGGCCGCCGCGCTTCACCGGGAAACCGGTTGCAGCTCGCGGCCCGACGCGGCCAGGTGTTCCCACGTCCGGCCGCGCTGGCTGGGCGGCGCTTCGCCGTCCGCCGTGCACGTCGGGTACACCAGGCCGTACGGGACGGGTTGGTGGAAGAGGTCTCCGCTGCGGATGTCGATCAGGTCCCGCGACTGCGCCATCACGACCTCCCGACACAAGAGGTTGAGGTGCCCATGATCCTGCTCCTCGTCGAACCGGTGGGGACCTCTCGAATACCCCGTGAGCTGCACTGATATGCCCGATTCGTTGCTGCGTAAGAGTGAACTCGGCAGTCACCGCCCGCGGTGGGCGGCTCCCGGTCCGGCGCTTCGGGATGGTGCTCGACGACCTGCGCGCCCTGTCCAGCGGCCGTCCGCTCGTCGCCGAGGGGTGGGGTCTGCGGCCGGAAGTCGTCGCACCGCCGCTCGCCGACCCGCGGCAGGCCGTGTTCCTGGTGCCGACCGAGGCGTTCCGGCGACGCCGGCTGCGTGACCTGCCCAGGGCGGCGCAGGTGTCCGCCGAGGTGAGCGACCCGGACCGCGCACAGGCGAACCGGCTCGAACGGGACCGCCTGCCGGCCGCGGACGTGGTGGACCGGGCCCGGGAGCACGGGCTGCGCGTGATCGAGGTCGACGGCCGGCTCAGCGTGGGCGGCCTGACCACGGTCGTGGCCGACCACTTCAGCCCCTGGCCGGGCTGATCCGAGGCACCGTGGACCCCGCCGCCCGACCGGGGGTGCGGCGGGGGCCCACGGCGGCCTCTCTCCATCACCGCTGCTTTCCGTTCGACAACAGGACACCGCCCACCGCAGGATGGGCGCCATGCCCGACATCCCGACACCGAGGCTGGTCGCGCTCTGGGCGGCCGTGGACGCCGTACCCGTCGAGGACGCGCCCGGCTGGGCCGCGCACTGGCTGGTCGCCGGGCACGACGGTGACGACGTGCGCACGCTCGCCGGCCTCAGCGGCAAGCACGCCGGCGAAGTCCGCGACGTGCTCCCGGCCGCGTTGGCCGACTGCGGCGCGTCGATCCCGTCCGCCGACGTGGCCACCGCCGCGCTGTCCTTCACCCGCGTCGCCCGGATGTTCACCGACGATCGGGCCGGCTACCGGTGGGCGGCGCAGAAGGCCGCCGAGATCGTCGAGGACTCGCCGACCCACGCCGTCGCCGGGCTGCCGCTGAGCACGCTGACCGACTCCTCCGACGAGGCCGAGGTGTCCCGGGCCTGCGCCGAGCACCTCGCCACCTGGGGCTGATCGCCGCCACGCTCCTCTGTGGACGACCCGCCGGCGGCCTGCGGACAGCCGAAGGCCCGGCCAAAGCAGCCGATCGGACGTTGTCGGCGCGTTACGCGCGCCCTACGGTCGGATGACGTCCGATCGACGGCAACACCCTTGGAGGCCTGCGGTGTCGCGGAAACAGGTTGGCGCCGTCGTCGGCGCGCTCTTGCTCACCGGCTCCACCTTCCTCGCGCTCCCCGCCACGGCCGGCGCCGTGGACGACCGGCAGACCGCCGTCGTGTCCCTGGGCGACAGCGCGATGTCCGGCGAAGGCGCCGGGTCCTACGAACCGGGCACCGAAGGCCAGAACGGCAACTGGTGCCACCGCTCCACCCAGGCCATGGTCCACCGCACCCAGCTCGCCGACCGGACGTTCAACCTGGCCTGCTCGGGCGCGGACTCGGCCAACGTGTCGCTGGCCGACACCGTGCACTACACCGAGGGCTCCCAGGCGCGGCGGCTGATCGACATCGCCCGCCAGTACCGCGTCACGACGGTCGTGGTGCAGGTCGGCGCGAACGACGACGTCCGGTTCGCCGACACCATGGTCGACTGCGTCGCCGCGTGGGTGAACCCGTTCGGCCCGAGCTGCCGCTCCGCGCTGGAACGCGAGTGGCCCGGCAGGCTGGCCGGCATGGCGCCGAAGGTCGAGAACGCCCTGCGCGACGTCCGCACCGCCATGACCCAGGCCGGGTACGCCACCTCGTCCTACAACCTGATCCTCACCTCGTACGCCTCGCCGGTGACCGAGAAGATGGACCGCTACCTGCACGGCCCGCAGGGCTGCCCGCTGCGCCTCGCCGACGCCGCCTACGGCCGCACGGTCGCCGTGCCGCAGCTGTCCGAGGCACTGCGCGGCGTGGCGACCCGTGCGGGCGTGAAGTTCCTCGACTTCTCCCGCGCCACCGAGAACCGCGAGGCGTGCAGCAAGGGCGAGAGCTCCGCGGGCGAGTGGCAGCGCAGGCTGACCGTCGACCCCTACGCGTTGGTGACCGGCGGCCTGGACGCCATCGGCCTGCACCTGGCCCAGCAGTCGTTCCACCCGAACGCAGCCGCCCACGCGCAGCTCGGCCGCTGCCTCACCGAGTTCGTCAACGGCGGCACGGGCTCGGCTCGCTGCCTCGCCGGCGCCGACGGCAACCTGCACGCCGTCGCATAACGCCCTGACCACCGCGAATCGCTCCCACCCCAGCCGAGGTGGGAGCGGTTTCGGCGTTGTCACGCAACCCCGATCAGCCCGCCGGCGTCATATGGGTAAATTGGCGAGACCGGATAGGGGAATCGCTTTGGGGGGACCGGTGTCCGAAAAAACCTTCGTCCGCGTGTGCGGACTGGTCGCGGCGGTGCTCACCGCGGCCGCGTGCACGTCGACCGGCGCCGAGCCGCTCAACCCGGAGTTGGCGCCACGCGGCACCGTGCAGACCACGGCCAAGCCGACCAGGCAGGACCTGTCGAACAAGGTCGGCCTCACCGGCAAGGTCACCATGAACCCGCTGTTCGGCGTCGTCGCGCCGGTCGCAGGCGAGGTGCGCTACTGGACCGTGCCCGAACCGACCGGCACGCCGACCAAACCGACCCGGATCGCCACGGTCTGGCTGGACGGCAAGCCCACCAACGTCGACGTGCCCGCCGGCTCCACGTTCGGCGGACGCCTGGTCGACGACCGCGCCAAGGTCACCGCGGGCATGCCGATCGCGTCGGCGAAGTACGCGGGCTACGGCATCGTCGCCGACCTCGACGGCGAGCAGGCCTACCAGATCTCCGACGCCGCGCAGGGCACCGTGCAGGCGCAGATCAAGAACGGTCCCGGCCCGTTCCCGTGCACCCTGCTCGGCACGATCGCGGCACTGCCCGAGGGCACCGTCCCCGCGCCGCCGCCCGTGCCCGACACCGAGGCCACCGGCGCCGACACGCCCGCGCCGCCACAGCCGCAGCAACCGCAGGCGCCCGGGAACTCCTCCGAGCCGACCGGCCTGCGCCTGGTCTGCACCGCGCCCGCCGACGTCAAGCTGATCAACGGCGCCACCGCCACCCTCGAACTGGTCACCGCGTCCGCGCGCGACGCGCTCGTCGTCCCGGTCGAGGCGGTCGCCGGCGGCCAGGGCAAGGGCAAGGTCGACGTGGTCGCCGCGGACGGCTCCAAGCAGACCACCGACGTCGAACTCGGCCTCACCGACGGCAAGGTCGTGGAGATCAAGTCCGGTCTCACCGGCGAGGAGACCCTCGCCGTGCCCGGCCCGAACCTGCCACCGGGCGAGCCCGCGGGCGGCCCGATCCCGTCAGGGGTCGGCAAGTGACCACGTCACCGCTGCTCGTGCCGCCGCCCCCGGCGGCACCGCCGTTGATCCACCTCACCGGCGTCACCAAGACCCTCAAGGGCCAGGACCAGCCGCGCACCATCCTCGCGGGCGTCGACCTGACCGTGCACCCCGGCGACAGCGTCGCCATCCTCGGCCGCTCCGGCTCCGGCAAGAGCACCCTGCTCAGCCTGATCGGCCTGTTCGACCGGCCGGACGGCGGCCAGTACCTGCTGGGCGACCGGGACATCACCCGCATCCCCGAACGCAAGGCCGCCGCGCTGCGCAGCGCCGAGTTCGGGTTCGTGTTCCAGCGCTTCTTCCTGCTCAAGCACCTCACCGCGGCGCAGAACGTGGCCATGGCGCTGGTCAACGGCCAGGGCTGGCTGCCGCGGCGCAAGCGCAAGGCCAAGGTCCTGGCGGCACTGGAACGCGTCGGCATCGCCCACCTCGCCAAGCACAAGCCACCCCGCCTCTCCGGCGGCGAACAGCAACGCGTCGCCATCGCCCGCGCCCTCGTGCGCGAACCCCGGATCCTGCTCGCCGACGAACCGACCGGCGCCCTCGACACCGAAACCGGCAACCTCGTCGTCGAAGTGCTGCGCCAGGCCACCGACGTGGGCTGCGGGCTCGTCCTGGTCACCCACGACCACGACCACGCGGCGAAGATGGGCCGCGTGCTGCACCTGTCGGACGGCCTGCTGCGGCCCGCCGGACAGCGGGTGGTCGCGTGATCAGGCTCTCGGGCAGGCTCCGGGCGTCGCTGATCATCGGCGGCCAGGGCATCCGGGCCCGCAAGCTGCGCACGTTCCTGTCCATGGTCAGCCTGTTCCTCGGCGTCCTCGCCGTCGTCGTGGTGCAGGCCGGCGCGGAGATCGCGAACCGCGCCATGCTCGCCGACATCGAGCTGTACCAGGGCAAGGACGGCACCCGGCAGATGTACCTGTCGCCGGAGGGCCAGACCGTGCCGGTCGCGTTGGAGGTGCTGCGGGGCCGCACCGACGCGGTCGCCATGACCA
The DNA here is from genome assembly GCF_003014735.1 of Saccharothrix carnea. Classification (GTDB taxonomy): domain Bacteria; phylum Actinomycetota; class Actinomycetes; order Mycobacteriales; family Pseudonocardiaceae; genus Actinosynnema; species Actinosynnema carneum. Next base: position 66,382 of record NZ_PYAX01000008.1, read on the forward strand.
GCACGCGGGCGATCATCGGCGAACCCGGCGTGAAGCCGATCAACGAGGGCGGCGGGCCGATCGACCAGCCCGGCGGCTACGGCCCGTCGATGATGTGCGACGCCAACGGCTGCTACCCGATCGACGACGGCACCAGCGGCGCACCGCCCGGCCAGGCGGTGGAACTGCAACTGGTCGGCCTGACCGGCGACATCCGCCAGTTCCGGCCGTTCCGCCCGTCACAGGGCCGGTGGCTCGACTTCGGCGGGCAGCCGTCGCTGTCACCCGGGCTCGTGCTCAACGAGGAAGCCGCCAAGGCCTTCACCCGCTACCACGTGCCCGCCGAGATGAGCGTCGACGGCGCGACCGCCAACCCGACGCCGCGGATCGTCGGCGTGATCGACGACGGCGGCTACCAGCCCACCGCCTACGTGCGCTCCGACGAGCTGATGAACTGGCTCCCGACGACCAGCCTGGGCGACACCAGGTCAGGGCCGGGCCTGCAGGTGCTCATGACGCCGTCCGCGGTCGAGGTCGAGCACGTGCTGCGCGCCAGGCTGGTCGCCGCGGGCACGCCCGCCGACCAGGTCCGCGTCACCACGGTGGAGACGCTGAAGCAGAGGTCCACCGAACTGGCGCTGATGCGCTGGATCTTCCTCGGCATGGCTGCGCTGGTGCTGCTGATCGGCGTGGCGGGCATCCTCAACGTCGGTTTGGCGACAGTCGGCGAGCGCATCGAGGAGTTCGCGCTGCGCCGGGCAGTCGGCACGCCCCGGCTGCTGCTGGCCGGCATCGTGCTGGCCGAGACGCTGCTGACCGGCCTGCTCACGGCGGCGTTGGCGATCGGCGCGGGCGTGGTGGGACTCCAACTCGCGCTGACGGTGTTCGGCTCGCGGTTCCCGTCGCTGGAAGGCACGGCGTTCCCGTGGCAGGCGGGCGTGGCCGGGGTGATCGCGGGCCTGGTGGCCGGCATCCTCGGCGGCCTCGTCCCGGCGCTGCGGGCGGCCCGCATCCCGATCGCCACGGTCATGCGCGCCTGAGCCCGGTGCCGCCGACCGGCTCCAACGCCGTCCCCTCGCCCGCCACCGCGTACTCCACGCCGTGCGGGCAGGGGGGCGGACGGGGATGGCGTCGGAACCGGGGGGCGTGCGCGTGGACACGACAGAAATAGGCCACGGGGCACGTCACCGGTCGTCGCACAAAGGCAGAAGTTGCCCGACTGCGCATTCACCGGATAAGCTCACGCCCGTGACTGCCGGGTCGGCCATGGGCCATCAGCGAGAGAGTCACCCGGCCAAGGTTTGACCGCCGGGTGGGCCAGAGGCCCGCCGCACGCCAGGGTTTCCCGGGTTTCCGCGCAGGTAGGCGCGACGCACCCGTTCTCCCACACCAGCGCTTCGGCGCACACACGCGCTTGCCCTTTTTGTCGCGATCCCCGTCCCGGGGACCGCTGTGGCCGCGCGCCTCCACAAAACCTTCACCGAAAACCACGGCGCCATTCACCCGTGGTGATCCGGTCATGCCCAAAATCAGGAGACGAACCGCAGATGGATTTCAACCAGCAGGTGATCGACGAGTTCCGCGCCAACGCGGGCCGCGTCGGCGGACCCTTCGAAGGAGGCAGGCTCATCCTGCTGACCACGACCGGCGCCCGGACCGGCGCCCGGCACACCAACCCCGTCGGCTACCTGCCAGACGGCGACCGGATCGTCGTCATCGCCTCCGCCGGCGGCTCACCACGACACCCCGACTGGTTCCACAACCTGGTGGCCGACCCGGTGGTCCAGGTCGAGGACGGAGTCTTCACCTACGACGCCGAGGCCACCGTGCTGGACGGCCCGGAACGCGACGAGCTGTGGGCGCGGGCGGTCGAGTCCGACCCCGGCTGGGCCGAGTACCAGGCCAAGACGACCCGGCGGATCCCCGTGGTGGCGCTGAAGCAGGTGTCCGGCGGGCCGCCGAACGCGTCGACCTGGGGCGCGGCGCTCAAGCTCGTGCACGACGCGTTCCGCCGCGAACTGGACACCATCCGCCGTGAAGTCGCCTCGTCCCAGCCGACCCTCGGCGCCCAGCTCAAGGTCAACTGCCTGACCGCGTGCCAAGGACTGAGGTTCCACCACACGGCCGAGGACACCGGCACGTTCCCCGCGCTGCGCGAGCGGTTCCCGGAACTGGCACCCACGCTCGACCGCCTCGGCGCCGAGCACGAGCACCTCGCCGCGCTGTTGGCGCGGCTCCAGCAGACCCTCGAACGCGGTGACGCCGCGACGCTGCGCTCCGATGTGGACGGGTTGATCGACTCGCTGGAGGCACACCTGACCTACGAGGAGGAGCAGCTGATCCCGTTCCTCGACGCGTGACGTCAACCGATCCGGTGACACAGCGCCGTCGATGACAACCGATCGCCCACGCCAGGACATGTAGTCAGTAGAACCACCCGTCCTCGCCGGCTCGACCGAAGTCGTCAGTCCACATCAGGTTGAATAATCATGTTTCCGATCCACCGAGCAAGGAGATGTCCGTGGGTAGAGCAAGGGGCTTGGGGGCCCTGGTCGCCTCGCTGGTCGTCACGGCGACCGCGCTGAGCGCGACCGGGGGAGCCACCGCCGCGCCGACGGCCCGCACCACGCTGAACCCGGCGGCGGTCGCGGAGTCCGTGCGGTACCTCGTCGACAGCTACGGCGTCAGCGAGCGGGAGGCGCTGCGCCGGCTCGAACTGCAGAACGAAGCCGTGCGGCTGGACCGCGTGCTGCGCACCGAGAACGCGGCCGAGTACGGCGGCATGTGGCTGGACCAGACCACCGGCGAGCTGGTGGTGGCCATGACCGACCTGGCCGCCGCGGACCGGCACCTGAAGGACGTGCCGGACCGCGAGCACGTCCGCACGCAGCCCGTGCGGCACTCGTTGGCCGACCTGACCGCCGCCAAGAACCGGATCGCCGCCAAGGTCGGCGCCGGAGCCGACGCGGTGTATTTGCCGGCGGTCAACGAGCGTGACAACGAGGTCGTCCTGTGGGAGCGCTCGTGGGTCGCGGGGGAGAAGGCGTCGGCGGCGCAGGAGGGTGACGCGGCACGGCGGGCGCTGGCCGACGAGACCGGCAAGCCGGGCGGGTCGGACCGGTCCGGTGGGTCCGGTGGGTCCGGCGTGACGGTGCGGGCGAAGGTCCTGCCCAAGCCGGAGCCGATGTCCGCCACCTATCCCGACGTCGGCGTGTGCCACCCGGTGTCCTGCGTGAACCACGGCCCCATGCGCGGCGGTCTGCGGCTGGACATGAAGCGGGACAACGGCACCTGGGGCGGCTGCACCGCCGGCTTCAACCTGCGCTCCACCGGCGGCGGCCACCCCAGCAAGGCGTGGGTGCTCACCGCGGGCCACTGCATGGCGACCAAGACCAACAACACGCCGACGCAGCACAACGGCGTGCCGGTGTTGCAGCAGCACGGCATCGAGAAGAACTCGTACCCGTACGACTACGCGGCCGTGCTGTACGTCGACACCCCGACCCGCCACACGTGGCTGGAGAACCACACGGGCCGCAACCGCGTCCTCAAGTACTGCCGCAACGGTGGCGCGGACAGCAACGCCGACACCCCGTGCGGCGAGCAGGCCACGTCGGTCGACGAGTACATCACCGGTATCCACCCGCTGTCCGAGGTCAAGGCGGGCTGGGTGGTGTGCGCGTCCGGTTCCGGCGCCAGCTCCGTCGACTACCCGGGCATCGTCGACAGCGGCGCCGGCGCGGGCTACCTCGTGGGCACCCGCTGCGGCCGCGTCCTGTCCACCGACGTCGGCATCAACACCGACATCTGCGCCCGCCCGGGTGACAGCGGCGGCCCACTCTTCAGCCAGGTCGACCACACGGCGCTGGGCATCCTGGAAGGCAGCCAACAAGCCCGCCACGGCGTCTGCTACGCCGGTGAGCTGAACAACTACGTCCCGATCGACACGATCCTGACCGACCTGAACTCCCACTACGCCGCCATGAGGGCCAAGTTCGCCGTAATCACCACCCCAAACGGCTAACCGACCCACCCCCAACAAACCCCACCCCAGACGGCCCGCCTCCCCTCCACAGGACAGGCGGGCCGTCCCCTCCCACCTCCTCGCCACCCACTCCCAGCCCGACCCCACCTCACCGACCCCACCTCACCCCTCCCAGCCCCTCTCCGCCCCCTCCAACCCTCGTGCCACCAACTCCCACCCTCTTCACACCGGCGGCCCCCTCCCACCGCCTTCGACCGCCCACCTCGCACCCTCTTCACCCCACAACCGCCCTCCCACCTCCGCCGGCTACCCACCGCGCACTTGTCTCGCGCCGCCGCCGCCCTCCCGCCGCTGTCGGCTGCACGCCTCGCACTCGCCTCGTGCCACAGCCGCGTTCCCGCCGCCGGCTACCCACCTCACCGTCCTTGCGCCACAGCCGCCCTCTCGCTGCTGTCGGCTGCACGCCTCGCGCACCACCTTGCTCGCGCCACTGTCCGGGCGCCCTCTCCTCGCGCGGCCAGCGCCCTCTACCCGTTGGTCCACCTGTCATCCCCATGACCAACCCAGCCCGCATCCAGCCCACCACCAAGCCATCCAGCCCAGCGACCAAGCGCACGGGCGATCCGGTGACGACCAAGCGGCGATCTCAGGCGGGCGATTCGGCGGCCCCAAGCGGGCGATCCGGTGGCGCGTGGCTGGCGTGCGCGAACCCCCACCAGCGTGCGCTTCCACCCGCAGGCACGCCGCGAGCCCTTCGGTCGCGGCCGACCCGAGCTGTGACCGCCCTTGAGCTGTGGCCCGAGCCGCCACTGATCGCGAACGGACCGCAGGTCTGGGGCAAGGGCTGCCCACATGCCGCGCGCCGTGCCTTGCCGCCTCCTTCTTTCCCGGCAACGTCAATGGTGCGCTGAAAGTTTCCCGGTGATGTCACCCATCGGGGTGGTCATCGGTGTGCCCGGCCACGGTGGGCCGGCGCGGGTGAAGGTTGGCAGCGGCGCGTTCTATCTTGCACGTGGTGGCTGAAGGTGCAAGTCGGTCCTAAGTGGTCCTCGTCGGCGAGCCCGGGGCGAGCGGGCTCGCCGACGAGGTGGTGGGTGCACCGAGGTCAAGCGCGAGTGCGGCCTACGTAGAGGTTGCGTGCGCGGTAGAAGGTGTCGGTGGTTGGGCCGGATGTGCCGGAGGAGCCTTCCATCTGCAGGTTGATGATGATCCACATCGGCTTGCCGACGAAGTTCGCGCCCCGGTGCTGGCCGACCCACGCGCCGTCCAGGTAGTAGTGGATGTCCACGTCCGTCGCACTGACCTTGGCGATCCACGCCCGATAGGTGTGCCAGGACCCCGGTGACGACACCGGGCGAATGGTGTTCGACCAGCCGCCCGAGGCGTTCTTGTACGTGTTGAACCAGTTCCGCGCGTCACCCTTGTACTCCAGGATGTCGCTCTCCGGCGGCCACGAGTTGGCGCCCGTGAGCCAGAACGCGGGCCACGTCCCCCGTGTCGACGGCGCCTGGAACTCGCCCCTCACCTCCCAGTTCGGGAACCGGTCGTCGACCAGCACGTGCTGCTTGGCGTGCACCGCACCGGAGTGGTAGCGGATGGGCAGGTGCGGGTCGGCCGAGCTGTTGCCCTCGTCCCAGTTGATCCGGGTCGCCTTGATGACCAGCGTCGACCCTTCGAGGTACACGTGGTTGTGGTCGGACGCGCTCGCATACATGCGGGCCGTGCCGTTGTGGTCAGAACCCCACGGGTAGCGGTAGTTCCAGACCGATTCCAGGGTGCTGTAGTTCGCGAACGAACCGTTGATGACGGTCTCCCAGGCGGCAGCCCGGCCGAGCCCGGACGTGCCAAGGGCGGCCAGTCCGGCGCCACCGGCCACCAGGAGACCGCGTCGACTCACTGTCACGGGAAAGCCCTTTCCTCGACGTCGTTGACGAGGCGGTGTCGACTCCCGAACGTAGGGACGACCCGGTCCGGCGTCAACGGGCGCTGGGCGGCCCCCGAGGGGCGAGCGGCCGTCTGGAACTCGGCCACCACCGCGAAACGACACCACCGTGACGTAAGTGCCGCGCTCCCGAACGCACCACCGGGTCGAGCCTGATCAGCCACTCACCACCAAAGCCGGGTGCACGCCAGGCTTCAGTAGTGGCGGATGCCCTTGGCCAGCGTCTTCGCCCACGGCGCGTCGACCGCGTCCGCGTCCACCGCCACCACCAAGTGGCACAACATCCCGCGCGCGAAGAACTCCTGCACCTGCTCCTCGCTGCCATCGGACATGCCGCGCACGTACTCGACCGTCCGCGCCACCCCGCGCTGGACGACCTCGCGCACGGCCGGCTCGGAGATCGCCGCGCACTGGGCGTGCATCTGGACCCGCAGCAGCGTGTTCTCCTCCGAGATCAACCGGGCGTAGGCGTCGCCCATCGCGTACAGGACCGCCTCCGGCGAGCTGCCCTTGGCCGCCGCGACACCGTCCGCGAGGCTTTCCCTGATCCGCGCGAAGCAGTGCTCCACCACGGAGAGGAACAACGCCTCCTTGTCGGGGAACAGCCGGTAGACGTAGGCCTGGGAGATCCCGGCGGACTTCGCGACCTCGCCGGTGGTGGTGCCGTAGTAGCCGCGCGCGGCGAACGCGCCCAGAGCGGTGCGCAGGACCGTCTCGCGACGTTCCTCGGCGGTCGACAGGCGACGTTCGCTCGATGCTGCAGGCATGAGTGTAATCAACCACTCACACCTCCCGAAGTCAAGCCGGCGCCGGACCGCACAAGTCCCGTCGATCGACGGATTGTGAGCGGACGGTCCACCGAGGACGATGAGTCGCCGGCAGAGGGGCCGGCTGGATAGCTCCCAGCGATCTCGACGTCCGGCCACCCTGCGTCCGCACACCTCGGCCGGGCGCGGGAAGGATCAACCGTGCGCGACTCCGTCAGAAAGACGCTTGCCCTCGGTGTGGGCATCGTCGCCGTGCTGGCCGCCTTCGGCGGGCAGGCGGTCGCCGCTCCGCCGCCGCCGGACACGGGCACCCCCACGCCCATGGTCGTCGGCGGCACCCAGGCCACCAAGGGCGAGTTCCCCTGGATGGTCCGACTGTCGATGGGCTGCGGCGGGTCGATGCTGACCGACCAGCTCGTGCTGACGGCGGCGCACTGCGTCACCCGCACCGGCAACAACACCTCCATCACCGCCACCTACGGCGTGGCGGACCTGCAGGACACGTCGCGCGTCACCCGCACGTCGACCTACGTGCACCGCTCGCCCACGTATGCGACCGCCACCGGCGGCGACTGGGCGATCATCAAGCTCGCCAGCCCGATCACCGGCGCGGCGCTGCTGCCCATCGCCACCACGGCGACCTTCAACACCGGCGTGTTCACCGTCGCCGGCTGGGGCGCCACGCGCGAGGACGGCGCCCAGTCCCGTTACCTGCTCAAGGCGAACGTCGACTACATCGACGACACCACGTGCAAGAACTCCGGCGCGTACTACGCGGACCTGATCCCGGCCGCCGAGCTGTGCGCGGGCGTGCCCGCGGGCGGTGTCGACACGTGCCAGGGCGACTCGGGCGGCCCGATGTTCCGCCGCGACAACAGCGGCGCGTGGATCCAGGTCGGCATCGTCAGCCACGGCAACGGGTGCGCGCGGCCGGGCAACCCCGGCGTCTACACCGAGGTCAGCACCTTCGCCGCGGCGATCAACCAGGCGGTGGCCGACCTCGGCGGCACGCCGCAGCAGCCCGGCAAGGTCTTCGAGAACCTCACCAACGTGACCATCCCGGACGCGGGCACGGCCGTCTACAGCAACGTGACCGTCGCCGGCGTCACGGGCAACGCGCCGTCCACCCTGAAGGTCGGCGTGGACATCAAGCACACCTGGAGCGGTGACCTGGTGATCGACCTGGTCGCGCCGGACGGCTCCACCTACCGGTTGAAGAACTCCAGCAGCTCCAGCACGCCCAACGTGGTCACCACCTACCTCGTGAACGCCTCCTCCGAGGTCGCCAACGGCACGTGGCGGCTCAAGGTGCAGGACGTCTTCGACCAGGACACCGGCTACGTGGACGCCTGGCGGCTCACCTTCTGACCAGAACACCAGAACCCGCACCACCGACGACCGCGCGCCGAGCACTCGGCGCGCGGTTTGTCATCTGGATGCCGAAAGTCCTTCGGTAAATGTGCTCCGCAGTGCTAACCGCACAGTTTTCGCCTGAAATCGTCCTGTGTCTCGTCCGTGCAGGTCAAGGGCAGGGTAATTGTCCGCAGATGACAATTTCTCGCCCTGTTCGAGAATGGTCGATCAGTAGTCTTGCGCAAGTGTTGCGACGTGGTTAATTTCCCCCTTGCAGCACGTCTGCGAACCATTCCAACTCTGCCCCTCATTTGCCGGCGTGCGCGCTCGGCGTCAGGGAGGACGTTTCCGTGAGACACAGCAGACCACTCACCAGGCTCGGCGCGGCGGCCGTCACCACCATGGTCGTCGCCGGCCTCGCGATCGGCGCGGGCACCGGCTCGGCCGCGCAGGGCGACCTGACCCAGACCTACACCTGCCCGTTCCCCCTGATCGGCGACCAGAACGTCACGGTCGGCATCAAGACCACCCAGCCCGGCACGGTCGTCGCCGGCGCGTTCACCCCGAAGCTCGACATCACCGCCGTGTCCGACGCGGGCGCGACCGCGACCCAGGGCCTGCGGCTCGTCGGCGCCGAGACCATCCGCGGCACGGCCCGCGCCACCTCGAAGGTCACCGCACCCGGCGACCAGGGCGCGCTCACCGTCCAGGTCGCCGCCGACGTGCCGAACCAGCCGATCCCGGCCATCGGCAACGCCCTCGTGCTCGACGCCGCCGGCTCCGCGCCCGGCCTGCGCTTCGACCAGCCCGGCACGGCCACCGTCGAGGTGACCGACCTGGTGCTGGAGATGACCCCGCTGCGGGCGGACGGCACGCCGACCGACCTGGGCACGTTCGTCGCCGACTGCACGCCGACGCCGAACCAGGACACCGTGCTGCAGACCTACACCGTCACCGGCACGGCCGTCACTCCCGAGGCACCGGCGGGCACGGGCGGCACGCCGCCGCTGCGCCAGGTCTACAACTGCCCGTTCCCGTTGATCGGCAACCAGAACGTCACCGTCGACATCGACACGGACCTGCCGGCCGAGATCGGCGTCGGCGCCTTCACACCGCAGATCGACATCACCGCCGTGTCGAACGCCGGACCGACCGCGACGCAAGGGCTGCGGCTCGTCGGCGCGGAGACCATCCAGGGCACGGCGGTCGCGACGTCGCTGGTCAGGTCGCCCGGGAACCACCAGGCCGTGGCCGTGCCGACAGCCGTGCCGAACCAGCCGATCCCGGTCAGCGGCGACCTGGTCATCAACGCCGCCGGCACCGCGCCCGCGCTCCGGTTCGACCAGCCGGGGACGGCCACGCTGTCCGTGCACGACCTCGTGCTCACCATGACCCCGAAGCGGGCCGACGGCACCGACACCGGCCTCGGCACGTTCGTCGCCGACTGCACGCCGGTCGACCCGGGACAGCGCACGGTGCTGCACACGTTCACGGTCGTCCCGGCGGCGGACACCGAGGCACCCGGCACCCCGTCCGGCCTGACCGCCGGCGAGACCACGCCGACCAGCGTCCCCCTGTCGTGGACCGCCGCCACCGACAACATCGGCGTGACCGGGTACGACGTCTACAACGGCAGCACGCTCGCCACCACAGTGGACGGCACCTCCGCCACCGTCGAAGGCCTGGACCCCGACACCGAGTACACGTTCACCGTCGTGGCGAAGGACGCGGCGGGCAACCGTTCGGCGGCCGGCGCCCCCGTCACGGCCCGCACCAAGGCCACCCCCGACACCGAGGCCCCGACCACCCCGGCCAACCTCCGATCCACCGCCCAGACCGAGAACAGCGTCACGCTCGCCTGGGACGCGTCGACCGACAACGTCGCCGTCACCGGTTACGAAGTCCACAACGGCGCCTCATCGGTGCCCACCACCGACACCGCGGCCACCGTCAACGGCCTGGCGCCGGACACCGAGTACACGTTCACGGTCGTGGCGAAGGACGCTGCGGGCAACACATCGGCCATGACCGCCGCGCTGAAGGTCCGCACGAAGGCGAGCCAGGGCCCGCCGACCGTCGAGTACGGCTACGGCCTGACCGGCAGCACGAAGATCAAGGCGGCTGACGGCACGGTCGCGCTGGCCGGCGGCATCGACGCCGCGCTCAACCTCGCCACGGGCGCGTTCGACGCCGACCTGACGCTCGACCCGACCTCGGGCCGGTTCCGCGCCTTCGGCTTCGTGCCGGTCAAGGCGAAGATCCAGTTCGTGCAGGCGGCCAAGACCACCGGCACGTTGGCGGGCGGGGTGCTCAAGTCGACGTCGAGCGTGACGGTGAAGCTGCCGCACATCACCGTGCTCGGCATCCCGATCAGCACGAGCCCGGACTGCCGCACCAAGACCCCGGCCTCGATCCCGCTGGAGTCCAAGCCCGGCTTCGACCCGCTCGCCGGCGGCACCCTGGTGGGCACGTACACGCTGCCCGCGCTGACCGGCTGCGGTCCGCTCACCGGGCTGATCAGCGGCGCGACCTCGGGACCAGGCAACACGATCGAGGTGAAGCTGTCACCGCGCCCCCAGCGCTGACCCCCACCACCTGACCGCGTGGCCCCGCCCGGACCCACACCTCCCGGCGGGGCCACCGCCCACGGCAACCACCCAAGGCAACCCCACCGCCCACCGCTAACGGCAACCACCCACCGCAGCTCCCGGCCGCAGCTGCCTGTCGCAGCTCGCGGCGGAGCCACCGCCCATCGCAACCCCGGGCCGGCCGTTTTCTCCGGCTGACGTGAGGAATGCGATTTGGGTTGTCAAAGGTTGCACTCTTCGCCCGGTCGAGTGACACCCACCTCGGACCAGGTGGCCAGGTGCGCACGGCCGAATAAGTCCTGCGCACAGCCGGATAAGCTGCGGGCCGCCATCCCTGTCACAGTCGCCGAATGACGGATGCGGTGGTGTTGGGTGCGAGCATGGGCGGGCTGCTGGCGGCACGGGCGCTGGTCGGCTTCTACGACCGGATCACGGTGGTCGACCGGGATCCACTGCCGGCGGACGCCGGTCATCGGCGTGGTGTGCCGCAGGCCAGGCACTTCCACACCATCCTCCTGCGCGGCAAGGAGGCGCTCGACGACATGTTCCCCGGGCTGACCGGCGATCTGGTCGCGGAGGGCGCGATCCCGGTCGGCTTCAACGCCGATGCGCGTTTCGTGCTCGCCGGCCACACCATGGTGCGCGCGGTCACCGGGGCGTCGGACATCCAGGCGACGCGGCCGATGCTCGAAGGCGCGGTCCGCGCACGGCTCGCCGACCTGCCCGGCGTGAAGCTCGTGCCGGGCTGCGACGTGCTCGGCCCGATCGTCGAGCACGGTCGGGTGACCGGCGTGAAGGTCAGCCGTGACGGCACGGAGGAGGTGCTGCGGGCGGACCTCGTGATCGACGCGATGGGCCGGTCCGGACGGGCCAGGTCGTGGCTGGAGTCCCTCGGCCTGCCGACACCCGCCGAGGACCGGATCGACGTCAACATGGTCTACGCGAGCCGGCTGGTCCGCCCGGCCACGCCGTTCCCGGACAAGCTGGTGCTGGTGGGCCCGGTGCCCGGCAGGCCGACGGGGTTCGCGTTCGCCGCACAGGAACACGGCCAGTGGATGGTGACCCAGGTCGGCATGGCGGGCGACCACCCGCCGACCGACGAGTCGGGTTACCTGGCGTTCCTCAAGCGGTCCGCGCCGCCGGACGTGCAGGACGCCGTCGCCGCCTCCGAGCCGCTCACCGAGATCCGCACGCACCGGTTCCCGGCCAGCCTGCGCCGCCGCTACGAACGACTCCGCCGGTTCCCGCCCGGCCTGCTGGTGTTCGGTGACGCGATGTGCAGTTTCAACCCGATCTACGGTCAGGGCATGACGGTCGCCGCAATGGAATCGGAAGCGTTGCGCAAGTGCCTGCGAGACGGCGACACCGATCTGGCACGACGGTTCTTCCGCGCCGCGGGCAAGATCATCGACCCGGTGTGGCAGCTCAACGCGCTCGGTGACCTGGCGCTGCCGGAGATCGTCGGCCACCGGTCGGTGGCGACCAAGGCGTTGAACCGGTACGTCGCCCGGCTGCAACGGGTCGCCGAGCACGACCCCGTGGCCGCCACCGCGTTCATCCGCACGATCGGCCTGCTCCAGCCACCTTCGGCGATCCTGCGCCCGGACGTGCTGGCCCGCGTCGTGATGGGCGGCCGGCGCCACACCTGAGCCCCGGGAAGCGGTCGAGGTGGGAGTGAGTGGTCTGCGACCAGGCGGGTCGGAGGTGACCGCCGAACGGCTACCTTGGGCACCATGCTGCTGCCGTCCGCGATGCTCGCGGTGAGCGCTGTTTTCGTGACGGCCGGTGTGATCGGTCGCCGGGTGCAGCCGCGCAACCGGATCGGGTTGTTGTTCGTGCTCATCGGGATCGGCTGGTTGCTCGACTACACCGTCGACGACGGGTCGTTCCTGTTGTTGCTGGCCTGCAAGGTGTGGCCGGCGGTGCTCGGGCACGCGTTGCTGGCGTTCCCGACCGGCAGGTTGCGCACGGCACCGCGGCGGTTGGCGGTGGCCGCCGGGTACGCCGAGAGCCTGGTGCTGGGGGTGGCGTTCGAGTTCGAGCGCCAACCGTGGGCGGCGGCGGTGATCGGGGCCGAGACGGCGGTGACGGCGGTCATCGGGCTGTCCATGCTGGGCCTTCAGCTGCACCGCTGGCGGGTCAGCAGCATGGCGCAGCGGCGGACGCTCACCGCGATGCTCGGCGCAGCGGCGGTGGCGATCACCGCGTTCGTGGTGTGGGAACCGGTGGAGCGCGCGGGCCTCGAACCGCCGCTGGTGGTGCTGATGCTGGCGTTGAGCGGTATCCCGTTCGCCTACCTGGCCGGGTTGCTGCGCCGCCGGATGGACCGCGGCGAGGTGGCCGACCTGGTGGTGCGGCTCAGCGGCGACAGCAGGCACCACGGGGTGCAGGAGGCGCTGGCCGCCACGCTGCACGACCCGAGCCTGCGGGTGGCGTACTGGGTGGCCGAGCAGGAGCGCTACGTGGACGTGGACGGGCGGCCGGTCGCGCTGGACTCCGTGCACACCAGGGTGGACCGGGGCGGCGCGCCGGTCGCCGTGCTGCTGCACGACCCCGTGCTGGACCTGGAACTCGTGGACGCCGCGTGCGCCGCGGTCGGCCTGGCGCTGGAGAACGAACGGCTCACCGCCGAGCTGCGCGCCAAGGTCAGGCAGCTGGCCGAGTCGCGGGCGAAGGTGTTGCGGGCCGCCGAGGACGGGCGGCGGAGGCTGGAGCGCGACCTGCACGACGGCGTCCAGCAGCGGCTGCTGTCGGCGGTGATGACGCTGGGCCTGGCGGAGACCGTGCCGCCGGAACGGGCGCGGGCGCTGGCCGCCGAGGCCAAGCAGGCGGTGCTGGCGACCATCGAGGACGTGCGGGCGGTGTGCCACGGCATCCACCCGCCGGTGCTGGCCGAACGGGGCCTGCACGGCGCGGTCCGCGAGCTGGCGGCGTTGGCCGAGCCGAGGGTCGACCTGACGCTGGACCTGCCGGAGACCGTGCCGCCGCTGGTGGAGACGACCGCGTACTACGTTGTCGCCGAGGCGCTGGCGAACGTCACCAAGCACGCCGAGGCGTCCCGGACGAAGGTCGTGATCCGCGGCGCGGACGGGCGGCTGGTCGTGGAGGTCGACGACGACGGGCGCGGGGGAGCGGACCCGGTGCACGGCACGGGTCTGCGCGGCCTGAGCGAACGGGTGGAAGCGAACGGGGGGACGATGCGGGTGGTCAGCGCGGCGGAGACGGGCACGAGCCTGCGGGTGGTGCTGCCGTGCGGGTCGTGATCGCGGAGGACTCGACGCTGCTGCGCGAAGGGCTCGCGCGGCTGCTCGCCGAGGCCGGGTTCGAGGTGGTGGCGGCGGTGGAGGACGCGCCGTCGCTGGTGGCGTCGGTGGACGAGCACCGGCCCGACGTGGCCATCGTGGACATCCGGATGCCGCCGACGCACACCGACGAGGGGCTGCGGGCGGCGGTGGCGCTGCGCCGCCAGTACCCGGCGACCGGTGTCCTCGTGCTCTCGCAGTACGTCCGGGTCAGCTACGCGGCCGAGCTGCTGGACGCGGGCGCGGACGGCGTCGGCTACCTGCTCAAGGACCGGGTGTCGGACCTGGCCGAGTTCACCGCCGCGATCCGGCGGGTCGGCTCCGGCGGTTCGGCGTTCGACCCGGACGTGGTGAGCCGGCTGCTGGTGCGGCGACGCGACGACAGCGACGACCGGCTGACCGAGCGGGAACGGGCCGTGCTCGCGCTGATGGCGGAAGGGCGCACCAACCAGGCCATCGCGCAGCGGCTGTTCATCGCCGAGCGGACCGTGGAGAAGCACTGCACCAGCATCTTCACCAAGCTGGACCTGTCCGCGAGCCCGCACGACCACCGCCGCGTGCTCGCCGTCCTGCGCTACCTCAACGCGTGAAGGGGTGCGGTTAACCGCACCACGCGGTAGGGGTGGCACGATTCCCGCGCACCCCTGGCCGGGGCCACGCTTGCCCCATGACACTGGGGCGCGAAGTCGATGTCGACGTGGCGGCCGGGGGCTCGGCGACGAGCGGACGACCCCGGGCCGGCTACCGCACGGACCTGATCACGGTGCTGCTCGGGACCTGGTTCTCGATCGGCCTGTTCCTCGACGCGTGGGCGCACTCGAACGTGCCCGAGCTGGAGTCGTTCTTCACGCCGTGGCACGCGGTGTTCTACTCGGGCTTCGCCGCGACCGGCGCGTGGATCCTGTGGGTGCTGTGGCGCAACCACCAGGAGGGCAGGCGCGGCTTGGACGCGGTGCCGGTCGGCTACGGCCCGGCGGTGCTCGCGCTGCCCGCGTTCGCCGCGGCGGGTGTCGGCGACTACCTGTGGCACACGTTCATCGGTATCGAGCAGGGCATCGACATCCTGTTCAGCCCGACCCACCTGGTGCTGATCTCGTCGATGATCGTGATCCTCACGACGCCGCTGCGCACGCTGTGGAGCGACCGCGACGTGGTCGCACCGTCGTTGCCGCGGTTCCTGCCCGCCGGCCTGGCGCTGTCGTTCACCGCGTCGCTGGTCCTGCTGTTCGCCGGTTACGCCGACGCGACCGTGTTCACCGGTGAGCAGGTGATCAGGGCGTTCACCTTCGACAAGGGCGCGGGCGGTTCGGGCCGGGCCGTCGAGCTGGCGGCCTCGATCATGTTCACCAACCTGATCATGCTGCTGCCGCTGCTGCTGGCCGTGCGCCGGTTCCGGCTGCCGTTCGGCGCCGCGACGCTGCTGGCGTTCGTGGTGATGCTGCTCAGCACCGCCGTCGCCAACTACACCAACATGAGCACCGCGATCGGGTTCATCGTGTCCGGTGTGCTGATCGACGTGCTGCTGCTGAAGCTGAACCCGTCCGAGGAGCGGCGCACGGAGTACCGGATCTTCGCCGCCGCCGCGTCGTTCGTCACGTGGGCGGTGTTCTTCGCCGGGGCGATCATCGACCAGGGCACCACGCCGAGCGTCACCGAGATGTGGACCGGGGCGCCGATCATGGCCGCGCTGCACGGCCTGCTGATGGCGGTGGTGCTCGTGCCGACCGCCCGCCGGTGAGGGCGCTGCTGCTCGCCCTCGCCCTGCTGGCCGCCACCGCGACCCCGGCCCAGGCGCACGCCGGCGGCCTCACGCCGCAGGACCACCTGAGCCGGGTCACCGGGATCGACCCGCCGCTGCCCGGCGTGACCGCGGCGATGGTCGACCACGGCACCCGGCTGGAGGTCCGCAACGGGGGCACCGACCCGGTCGCGGTCGGCGGGGCCGACGACGGGACCCGAGTCGCCGACCACGTGATCGGGCCGGGCGAGACCTACCGCTTCCGCGACGAGCGCACCACCGCGTCGCGGTGGGAAGTCCCGCTCGGCACGTCGGTGATCAAGGGCCGGGTGGACGTCACGCCGGGACCGAACCCGTTGTGGTGGCTGCTGATCACGCTCGCGCTCGCCCTCGGCGGCTACGTCCTGGGCAGGCGGCGGGCACTGCTCGCGGTCGGCGTGGTCGTGGTGACGGCGGGGCACGTGTGGCACGCGGTCGGCTCGACGCTCGCCGTGACGGGCCAGCCGTTCGTGCCGCTGCTGCTCGGCGCGAGCGGCGTGGGCCTGGTCGCGTGGCCCCTGACCGTCGTCGCCGTGGTGGCCGCCGCCCGGCGCAAGCCCGCGACCGCGTTCGTGGCGGCCGTCGTCGGCGCGATGCTGGTGGTGGCGGGGATACCGGACTTCGACAGCTTCCGGTTCTCCCAGCTGCCGTTCGCCGGTCCGGCCGACCTGGACCGGCTGCTCGTGGCACTCACGCTCGGCGGCGGGCTCGGCCTGGCCGCGGGCGGATTCGACTACCTGAGAAGGACTGGTTCCACCCCATGAGGACCCTCTTCGCCCTGCTGACCGCGCTGCTCGTGCTCGCGGGCTGTTCGTCCGCGCCGCAAGCCCCGCCACCGGCCGGACCGCTGGTCCTGCGGCTGTCGGTCGACCAGGCGTCGCCGCAGCGGGTGGAGGCCGTGCGCGGGCAGGCCGTCGAGCTGACCGTCACCAGCGAGGAACCGGTGGACGTGCACGTGCACGGCGTCGACGTGCTGGCCAAGGTGGAGAGCGGGAAACCGGCCGTGCTGGAGTTCACCGTGGACCGGACGGGCACGTTCGACGTGGAGGCGCACCCCGACACGCTGCTCGTGCAACTGGTGGTGCGGTGACCGTTCTCGCCCACGGCGTCGGCGCCCGGCACGACCTGCCGCTGCCGCTGGACCTGGTGCTGCAGGGCGCGGCGGTCGCGCTGCTGGCGTCGTTCCTGGCGCTGGGTCTGCTGTGGACGAAGCCCCGGTTCACCGCCGCCGAGCCGGGTCCCGACCGCGACCGGTGGCCGGTGCGGCTGCTGGTCGCGGTCGGGCTGGTGCTCGTGCCCGCGCCGGCGTGGCCGCACCTGGTGTTCGTGCTGCTGTGGTTCGGCGTGGCGGTGCTGTCGGTGCTGCTGGGCCCGGTGTGGCGGGTGCTCAACCCGCTGCGCCTGGCCGCCCTCGTCACGCTCGGCCGCCCCTACCCGGAACGGCTGGGCCACTGGCCCGCCGCGCTCGGCCTGCTCGCGTTCACCTGGGTCGAGCTGGTCGAACCGGACGCGCTGCCGTGGTTCCTGGTCGGGTACGCGGTGGTGAACGTCGCGGGCGGGGTGGTGTTCGGCCGCACGTGGTTCGAGCGGGCCGACGGGTTCGAGGTGTTCTCGACCCTGCTGGGCAGGCTGTCGCCGCTGCGCGGCAACCCGTTCCGCGCCCTCGTCGCCACGCCGGTGCGGCCCGGCCTGGTCGCGGTGGTGGCCGTGCTGCTCGGCTCGACCGCGTTCGACAGCGTCGGCTCCACCCCGACCTGGGAACGGCTGTCCGTGCCGGACACCGCCGGGCTGGTGGCGGCCGTGGCGCTGGTCGCGGGCACCTACCTGCCGGCGTGCCGGTCGTTCGGCGGGCAGCTCGCCCACTCGATGGTGCCGATCGTGGCCGGGTACGTCGTGGCGCACTACTTCTCGCTGCTGGCCGTGGAGGGCCAGCGCGCCGTCGCACTGCTGTTCGGCGCCACCGGCTTCGTGCCGGACGACACCCTCGCCTCACCCGTCCTGGTGGCGTCGGTGCAGGTGGGCGCGGTGCTGGCCGGGCACCTGCTGGCGGTGGTGTCCGCGCACGACCGCGCCTTGCGGCTGCTGCCGCCGAGCAGGCACTTGACCGGTCAGGTCCCGCTGCTGGTGCTCATGGTCGGCTACACCTCCGGTGGATTGGCCCTGCTGTTCGCGGGCTGAGCGGTTACCGTGGGAGATGGCGACGTTCTGTCGTGACGCAAACCGCTCGATTGGGCTAAACAATTAGCTCAATGGGCTGGATTTCGCCGCATTCCAGCGGCTTCGCACTGGTGTTCATGGTGGTGTGGGGTGAGCGTGTCACCTGAGAGATTGGCGTTTCCTGGCACTCGGATGAACGTTCTTCTCACCGGATCGGGTCGATCACTAGCTTGCGTGTGAGTGAAATCGGCGGATCTGTGGAATTCATCCGAGTGGCGAAAGGGTGTCGATGAGCATTTACCTCACAGGTCTGCTGTGGGTCGGCGGCGCGGCCGTCGTGGCCGCCGTCATGGCTTACTTGATCCGCAAGTACGGCGAGTTGGAAGGCCGTTCGGCGAACAACGAGGCCGCGGGCCAGGTGTTCACGATCGTGGGCGGCCTGCACGCGGTCCTGGTGGCGTTCGTGCTCATCGCCCTGTTCGACGCCGTCAACCAGGCGAGTGACGCCGCGTACCGGGAGGCGGACGGCCTGGTCGCCGCCACGTGGGCCAGCGACACGCTGGGCGGTGGCGCCGGCGCCGAGGTGCGCGAGCTGTCCCGCGCGTACGCGGAGACCGTGATCGACGACGAGTGGCCGGGCATGGTGGCCGGCACGTCGTTCGAGTCGAGCGGCTGGTCGCAGCTCGACCAGCTGCGCCGGGTCGTGGCCGAGGCTCCCGCGGACGACGAGTGGCAGGCCGACCGCAAGTCCGAGGCCGCGAACCAGCTGTGGCAGGTCTACCAGGCCAGGCAGGAACGGCTGGACGCGGCCGGTGGCGGGGTCAGCTCGGTGGTGTGGTTCGTGCTGATCGCGGGCAGCGTGCTGGCCATCGGCCTGCCGCTGCTGTTCGGCGGGCCGCGCATCCGCACGCACGTGCTCATCGTGGCCACTCTCGCGGCCACCATCACGCTGCTGCTGTACGCGACCTACCAGCTGCAGAACCCGTTCGGCGGTGGCGCCGGGGTGAGCCCGGACGCGTTCGAGGCCGCCGTGGAGCGATTCGGATGATTGAAGCGTTCGAGCAGGTCGTGTGCACCGTCATCCAGGTCGAGGCGGGGGCCCACGGCCCCTCGACCGTCTTCCGGGTGCGGTTCCCGTCCGGCGAGACGGCTTCGCTGAACACCCTCGACGTGCGGCTGAACGCGATCGGCTTCTCCGCCCGGCAGAACCTGGTCTACGGCGTGGACCAGCGCGGCAGGCTCGTCGCCCTCGACCGGACCGGCCGGGTGGTCGGCAAGCCGACGCACCCGTCGCCCGTGCTGCTGCACGCGACGGCGGGCGCCGTGGTGGGCGAGCGGCTGGTGGTGCGGTCCGGGCCGTGGCTGCACTCGGTCGACATCGACCCGGGCAGCCCGACGTACGGGCACGTCGTGCACGACGCGTGGCTGTGGCCGTGGGACGGGGTGACGGTCGACGATTTCGACCTCAACCCGGCGGACGGCCTGCTCTACGGCGTCGCCACCCGCTCGCACGGTCACGGCGTGGTGGTCAGCATCGACCCGCGCACCGGCAAGACGAGGCCGGTGCCCGGTGTCGGCAGGCTGCCCGGTGGCAGCGGCTACGGCGCGGTGACGGTGGCGCCGGACGGCGCGCTCTACGCCACCAACAACCGGCACGGCGGGCGCAGCACGTTGTGGCGGGTGGCGCTGGACGGCTCGGGCGTGGTCACCGAGATCTCGTCGCGGCAGGCCCTGCACACCATCGACTCGTCCGGCTGCCTGCCGGACATCCCCACGCCGACCACCACCCCCACCACGACGACCACCACCCCACCGACCACGACGACAACAACAACCACCACCACCACCACGACCACGCCACCGACGACTACGACGACCACCACGACGACTCCCAGCCCGCCGACCACCATCACCACCACCACGACGACTCCCAGCCCGCCGACCATCACCACCACAACGACTCCGCCACCACAACCGACAACCACACCACCCCGGATCACCACCACGACGACGACCACCACGATCCGCCCGGCACCCGCGGTCCCGCCGCCGATCCTCCCGCCGCCGCGGATCACCCCGCCACCCGTGCCGCCGCCACCCCCGCCGCCGGAACCGCCCGTGCCGCCGCCACCGCCCCAGCCGGTCGACATCGAGGTGCCGGACCGGCGGGTGGAGACGATGGCGCCGACCAACAACGCCGTCCGCGACCAGCGCCGCTGGGGCCTGGCCCTGATGGTCCTGATCCTGGCGGCGGGCGCCCTCGCCCGCCAAGCCGCGAGCAGGCGGCGGTAACCCCCGGTCAGACGGCCAGCATCCGGCGCACCTCCTCGTCGTGCAGCTCCTCCGCGGCGCCCGCGCGCACGACCTCGCCCGCGTCCATCACGACGAAGCTGTCGGCCAGCCGCAACGCGAAGTCCAGGTACTGCTCCACCAGCAGCACGGTCAGCCCGGCCTCCCGGTGCAGCCGCTCGATCGCCGCCTCGATCTCGTCGATCACCGACGGCTGGATGCCCTCGGTCGGCTCGTCCAGCAGCAGCAACCGCGGCCGGGTGATCAACGCCCGCGCGATCGCCAGCTGCTGCCGCTGCCCACCGGACAGCAACCCGGCCGGCCGCTTGAGGAGCTGCCGCAACGCCGGGAACACGTCCAGCGCCTCGTCCACCGCCGCCGGCTCCCGGTGCGCGGTCGCCTCCAGCGTGACCTGGAGGTTCTCCCACACGGTCAGCTGCGGGAACGAGACGTGGCCCTGCGGCACGTACGCCATGCCCGCCCGCACGCGCTGGTGCGTCGCCAGCCGCGTGATGTCCCGCCCGTCGAACGTGATGCGCCCGGCCGTGGGCGTCAAGGTACCCATCACGGTCTTGAGCAACGTCGTCTTGCCGACCCCGTTGCGCCCCATCACGCACACCAGCGACCCGGCGGGCACCTCCAGCCCCACGCCGAACAGCACCCGCGCCCGCCCGTAGGCGGCGTCCACCCCGGACACCGACAGCATCACGTCACCGCCTTCCCCTTGGCCCGCCCCAGGTACACCTCGCGCACCCGCGGGTCCTCCTGCACCTCGGCGACCGACCCCTCGCGCAGCACGTGCCCCTGGTGCATCACGGTGACCTTGCGCGCGTACCGCCGCAGGAACTCCATGTCGTGCTCCACCACGACCACCGTGTGCGTCGAAGCGATCCGGTGCAGCAGCTCACCGGTCCGCTCCCGTTCCGACCGGCTCATGCCCGCCACCGGCTCGTCGAGCAGCAACAGCTTCGGCCGCTGCACCAGCAGCATCCCGATCTCCAGCCACTGCCGCTGCCCGTGCGACAGCACACCGGCGGGCTTGTCCGCCAACGCCGTCAAATCCGCCGCCTCCAACGCCGAGGCCACCGCGTCGGACACGCCGCGCCGCCGCCGCAGCAACGACCGCAGCGGCAGCCGGAAGCTGTCCGCGAGGTCCAGGTTCTCCACCACGGTCAGCTCTTCGAACACGGTGGCGGTCTGGAACGTGCGGCCGACGCCCAGCCGCACGATGTGGTGCTCGCGCCGACCCACCAGCTCCCGGCCGCCGAACCGCACGCTGCCCGCCGCCGGCTTGGTCAGCCCGGTCACCACGTCGATCAACGTCGTCTTGCCCGCGCCGTTGGGCCCGATCAGGAACCGGAGCTCGCCTTCCTCGACGGTGAAGTCCAGCCCGTCGATCGCCGCGAAACCGTCGAACACCACGCGCAGCCCGCGCACCTCCAGCAACGCCGCCGGCGGAGTCGGCGATCCCACCCCGGTCATGCCGTCACCTCCACCGGTTTGCGCCCGAACCGCTCGCGCACCGACTCGACCACGCCCGCCAGTCCCTTCGGCGCGAACACCAGCACCAGCACGAACAACCCGCCCTGCAGGTACAGCCAGCCCTCGGCGAAGTCCTCGCTGAACAACGTCTTGGCGTAGTTCACCGCGATGGCGCCCGCGATCGCACCGGCCAGCACGAACCGCCCGCCGACCGCCACGCCGACCAGCAGTTCCAGCGACGGCACGATCCCGAGCATCGCGGGGGAGATGATGCCGACCACGGGTACGAACAACGCGCCCGCCAGACCCGCCATCACCGCCGAGACGGTGAACGTGATCGTCTTGACCAGGGCCGGGTCGTAGCCGAGGAACCGCACCCGGTCCTCGCCGTCGCGCACCGCCACCAGCAGCCGCCCGAACCGGCTGCGCACCAGCAGCTTCGCCACCAGGAACAGCACGCCCAGCACCAGCGCCGCGATCGCGTACACGGCCCGCTGCCCGTTCGGGTCGGTGAGGTCGAGCCCGAAGAACCCGGTGAAGTTCGTCATCCCGTTCGTGCCGCCGGTCAACCCCTGCTGGCCGACCAGCAGGATCACGAACGCCGCCGCCAGCGCCTGGGACAGGATCGCGAAGTACGCGCCGCGCACCCGCTGCCGGAACACCAGCAGCCCCAGCAGGAACGCGACCAGGCCGGGCACCAGCACCACCGCCGCCAGCGCGAACACCGGGTTGCCGAACGGCTTCCACAGCGCGGGCAGCTCCTCGACCCCGCTCCACACCATGAAGTCCGGCAACCCGGCCGACCCGGCTTCCTCCAGCTTCAGGTACATGGCCATCGCGTAGCCGCCGAGGCCGAAGAACACGCCCTGCCCGAGCGTCAGCATCCCGCCCTGGCCCCAGGCCAACGCGATGCCGACCGCGACGATCGCGAAGCACAGGTACTTCGCCAGCAACCCGAGGCGGAACGGCGACAGCGTCAACGGCGCCAGCGCCAGCAGCACCACGCACACCACGAGGGAGATGCGACCCCACGTCATACCAACGCCCTCCCCTTCAGCACGAACATGCCCTGCGGCCGGACCTGGAGGAACGCGATGATCGCCACGAACACGAGCACCTTGGCCAGGCTGGCGTCCGTCCAGAACTCCAGGTAGCCGTTGAGGAAGCCGAGCGCGACCGCCGCCAGCACCGCGCCGCGCAACTGGCCCAGCCCACCCGCGACCACGACGAGGAACGCGTCCACGATGTAGAAGGTGCCCAGGCTCGGGCCGACCGGGCCGACGAGCGTCAACGCGACGCCCGCCACCCCGGCCAGCCCCGAGCCGAGCAGGAACGTGAACCGGTCCACCCGTCCGGTGGCGATGCCGCTGTACGCGGCCAGCTCCCGGTTCTGCACCACCGCCCGCATCCGGCGACCGGCGGGCAACCTGGTCAGGTACAGCCACACCCCGACCACGCACACCACGGCCAGCCCGATGATGAACACCCGGTTGTAGGGCAGGCGCAGGCCGAGCACGTCCACGCCGCCGACCAGCCAGCCCGGTGCCGTCACCTGCACGTTGGGCGCGCCGAACAGGTCACGCGCCAGCTGTTGCAGCACCAGGCTCACGCCCCAGGTCAGCAACAGCGTGTCCAACGGCCGCCCGTAGAACCGCCGGATCAGCGACCACTCCAGCAGCAGCCCCATCAGCCCGGCCACCGCGAACGCGACCGGCAGCGCGATCAGGAACGACTGGCTGGTGACGCCCTGCAACAGGAACGCGGTGTACGCGCCCGCCATGATGAACTCGCCGTGCGCCATGTTGATCACGCCCATCTGGCCGAACGTGAACGTCAGCCCGAGCGCGATCAGCAGCAGCACGGCCGCGATGCTCAGCCCGATCGGAAGCTGGTTGGCCAGCGCGCCCATCAGCTGAGACCCCCGGCCCAGTCGTAGCTCCTCAGGTACGGGTCCGGCTTGATCGGGCCGGGGGAGGACCACACCTCCTTGATCTGGCCGTCCGCCTGCACCAGGCCGATCCGCGCGGTCTTGGCCACGTGCTGGTTGTCGCCGTCGATGGTGGTCGTGCCCTCGGGCGCCTCGATCGTGATGCCGCCCGCGGCCTTGCGCACCGCCTCGACCTCGGTCGTGCCCGCCTTCTTCACCGCTTCCGCCCACAGGTAGACCGCGTTGTAACCGGCTTCCATCGGGTCGGACGTCACCTTGTCCGCGCCGTACTTCGCCTTGAACGCCTTGACGAACGCGTCGTTCGCGGGCGTGGTGGTGGTCTGGTAGTAGTTCCACGCCACCAGGTGCCCGGCCACATTCTCCGGCCCGATGCCCTTGACCTCTTCCTCGGCGACGCTCACCGAGACCACCGGCGTGGTCTGCGGCGTGATGCCGGAACCGCGCAGCTGCTTGAAGAACGCCACGTTGCTGTCGCCGTTGAGGGTGTTGAACACCGCGTCCGGCTTGGCGTCGGCGATCTTGTTGACGAGAGTGCTGTACTCGGTGTGCCCGAGCGGCGTGTACTCCTCGCCCAGCACCTCGATGCCCTTCGCGGCGGCGTACGCCTTGATGATCTTGTTGGCGGTGCGCGGGAACACGTAGTCGCTGCCCACCAAAAACATCTTCTTCTTGCCCTGCGCGGCCAGGTAGTCCAGCGCGGGCACGATCTGCTGGTTCGTCGTCGCGCCGGTGTAGAAGATGTACGGCGAGCTCTCCAGCCCCTCGTACTGCACCGGGTACCACAGCAGCGCCTTGTTGCGCTCGAACACCGGCAGCATCGCCTTGCGGCTGGCCGAGGTCCAGCCGCCGAACACCGTCGCCACCTTGTCCTGCGAGATCAGCTTCTGCGCCTTCTCCGCGAACGTCGGCCAGTCCGACGCGCCGTCCTCGGTGACCGGGACCAGCTTCTTGCCCAGCACACCTCCCTTCGCGTTGATCTCCTCGACGGCCAGCAGCTCCGCGTCGCGCACGGTCACCTCGCTGATGGCCATCGTGCCGCTCAGCGAGTGCAGGATGCCGACCTTGATCTCGTCACCGGAGGCACCCGCGCCGCCGCCGGGCTCGTCGACGCAGGCCGTGGCGAGCAGGGCGGGCAGCAGGAGGGCGGTCAGACCGCGGCTGAAGGTTCTGGAACGCACCGGCGGCTCCTTTCGAGCAGGTGGAACCGAGAAGCTATGAACCGCGTGTTGCGTGCCTGGCGCGCGCGGTTACGTTCGTGTGGCCAAGTGCGCACGGTATGTACTTGTGACCTTCCCCGCTCACCAACCGCAGTCGCCGTGTCATCCGTTCGGCCGCCGGCATCGTCCGAAGGTGCGACACGGCCGGGCACCTTCGGCCGACGATCGCGCACCGTCCCTCGTCCTACGTTCGGTGGCGAGAAACGGATCGGGGGCGGACATGGGTGGGCGGATCGCGTCGCTGGACGTGCTGCGCGGGGTGGCGATCCTGGGCACGTTCGGGACCAACGTGTGGGCTTTCACGCACCCGCGAGGGGTGACGGGTTTCCTGGCCGACTTCGGCTCGGGCGCGGGCGACACCGCGACGGCGTTGCTGCAGATGATCACGAACGGCAAGTTCCTGGGCCTGCTGTCGATCATGTTCGGCATCGGCCTGGCGATCCAGCACCGCTCCGCCGTGCGGCGCGGACAGCGGTGGCCGGGCTGGTACCTGTGGCGCTCGGCGCTGCTGCTGTTCGAGGGCCTGCTGCACTACGTGCTGGTGTTCGAGTTCGACGTGCTGATGTTCTACGCCGTGGTGTCCGTGCTGGTCGCGTACCTGGTGGGGCGCGGGCCGCGCGTCCAGGTCGCCTGGATGGCGGTGCTGGGCGCGGTGAACCTGGCGGTCGTCGGCCTGATCACCCTGGCGCTGCTGACCGGCGGCACGACCATCGGCGACCCCGGCTTCGTGCTGACCACGGACAGCTGGTGGGGTGGTGTGCGGGCCAGGGTCGAGTACTTCGCGGTGTTCCGCGCCGAGGGTTTCCTGGTGCTGCCGTTGAGCGGCCTGCTGTTCCTGGCCGGTGTGCGGCTGTTCCAGGCGGGCGCGCTGGAGGACTCGGCACGGGGCGCCCGGATCCAGCGGCGGCTGGTGGTGTGGGGCCTCGGGCTCGGCGTGCCGCTGAACGTCACCACCACGCTCGCCGGCGGCGACTGGTTCGCCGTGGACCGGTACGTGTGCGCGCCGCTGGTCGCGTTCGGCCTGCTCGGCGCGATCACCGCGCTGGTCAACCGGATGCGGGCGGAGCCGGGACCGGTGCGCCGGGGCGTCACGGCGGTCGGCCGGTCGGCGATGAGCTGCTACATCGGGCAGAACCTGCTCGCGTCCGCGCTGTGCTACCCGTGGGGACTCGGCCTGGCTCAGCGGTGGGGCCACCTGGGACCTTGGTTCACCGGGGCGGTGTGGCTGCTGGTCGCCGCGCTGCTGGTGGTGGGCGCGTCGTGGTGGATGCGCCGCTTCCCCCGCGGCCCGGTGGAAACCGTGTGGGACTGGGCCTACCGCGCGCCGCGACGCCGGTCGGTCGCGGCCTAGGGGTGGTGGACCGGGTCAGGTGATCCAGACCCGGTCCACCACCCACCAGGCGACGGCGGCCAACACCCCACCGGCGCCGACGACCGGCACCGCGGCCCACTCGATGATCGCCAGGACGCTTGCGGTCACGACACCACCGCCCACTGCGCCGATGTGTCCCACTCGCCTCCGGTCCTTATTGTCCGCAGCGACGGACGGCTTGGGCGGTATGCGCTTGGGCCGCAACCCCTTGGCGTCCACGCGGTCCCGCACCCAGACCCACACCTCATTCTCCTTCCAGAGCGGTCCGTACGGTGAGACTCCGGCCAGGAATCGCCCGTTGCCGCTCAGCGCGGGCAACTGCAGGTCGGTGGGGATCGTCCGACTGGTCTTCCCGTCCGCGACGCTGCGGAGTTCGACCCCGTGCCACCCACGGCAGATAAGAACGTTGAGCTCCGGCCCGAAAGCGACCGGGCCGAGGAACCTCGACTCGTCGAGCTCCGCGGAGCTGACCACCTCCCAGGTGTCGGCGCGCCACACCCTGACGGTCTTCTTCGACGCTGCGGCCAAGAGCAGCCCGTACTTCAACGCGACGACCCGCACGCCAGGGAGGTCCGTGGAGCCGATCCGCGTCCAGGTCGTCGTGTTCCACAGGTCGATGCGCTCGTCGTCCGTCGCGACCAACAGGCGTGGGGTGTCGGGGCAGAACCGGACGTCGCGGAGGTCGCGGAACACCGGCTCGTCGAGGGCCTGCCAGCGATCACCAACGGACTGGAAGATTTTCGTGGCACCCCGCGAAGTGACGGCGAGTAGCGTGCCGTCGTGGTTGAAGCCCACCCGGTCGACGTACCCGGCGACGGTGACGGAGGCCACCGCAGTCCATGTCTCCGTGCTGAAAACGGTAAGGCGCTGGTAGGACGACACCGCAACCAGTCGGTCGTCGGGGCTGAACGCGCGGAACACCCCGTCGGTCAACTCGAAGATCGCTCGCCAGCCCTGGGTGCTTCGAACCCACTTGCCGGCGGCCAGCATGGACGAGTCGTGGCTGAACACCACCCTGCGGTTCGCGCGCCCGACGACGCCGTTGGCGTCGAACTCCGGTACGGACCGCCGAAGCACTGTCCGGATCGGCTGATCGGCCAGGACCGCGAGCGGCGGCGGGGTGATCGGGCCCGGTGGAGGTGCGGTCGCTGCGGCGGGACGGGGCGGGGTCTTGCGCGCAGCAGGGGGAACCTGGCTCACGCTCTTCTCGAGCACGCGCAGCGCCGCGAGTGAGACCTGGTCACCCTCCTGGGCCAGCTCGCGCAGGATGCGCAACCCTGCCCGGCGGAAACCGGCCTTCGGGCTGCGCAGGAGTCGGCGCAGCTCGTCCGGCAGCCCAGGGGGTAGCGGCGTGCCCGCATAGGCGATCCGCAGGTCGCCGGACAACGTGCCGCTGCTCGTCGGCGTCTGGTCGGGGTTCGTGCGGCGCACCCGGTCGTAGACGTACCGGTAGAGGTCGAGGGCGCTGATCTCGCCGTCGTGGTCGAGGTCGGCGTCGCCGGTCCGCAGGCCGTCGATGATCGCCTTGGTGAAGACGGACGGCTCGGCGCGGTCGTCGACGTGGTCGCCCACCGGCTCGTAGGCGTACTGGATGTGCGTGGACGCGGTCATGACCGCGCAGCCGCGGCCTTCCACCAGCTGCTGGACGACGTCGACGTCCTCGGTCGCGCGCGGCAGCATCCCGCTGGGGAAGGCGCCGCCGTAGCAGCAGTCGAGCCACACCACGACCTGCCCGGCCAGGCTGTCGTCGATCTGCCTGCGGACGAACGCCGCGTCGAGCGAGGTGGTCGCGAGCACGGTGTGCCGGGTGTCGGTGGTGACGAAGTGCAGGTCGCCGAGCCTCGCCTTGACCCCGTGACCGGAGAGGTAGAGCAAGACGAGGTCGTCGTGCCGGGCTTGGCCGAGCACGGTCTCGATGCGCTCGCGCAAGTGCTGCACGGGCTCGTTGACCAGCACCTCGGTCGCGAAGTCCCCGATCGCCGGATCGCTCAGGACCATGTCCAGCTCGGTGGCGTCGAGGCGCGGCGCGCGCAGGGCACCGAAGGTCGGATCGCGATAGGTGTCGGTGGCGATCAGCAACGCGCGGCGCATGGGACGAGATTAGGGAGTGCGGCGCACGGTCGGCGCGATTCGCGCCGGGATCACCGGAACGGTCCCGCAGTGGCGGCACAGGCCCGGCACATACGCTTCCGGCATGAGTCCCCTCGACGTGGACACCAGGGTGCTGCGGTACTTCGTGGCCGTGGCCGAGAGGTTGAGCTTCACCGCGGCGGCGCGCGACCTCTACGTCTCGCAACCCGCGTTGAGCAGGCAGATCAGGCAGCTGGAAGCCGACCTCGGCGTCGAGCTGTTCGTGCGGACCGGCCGGGAGATCCGGCTGACGGCCGCGGGCGGCGAGCTGCTGCGGTCGGCCCGGACAGCGCTGGACGACTGGCGTGACGCGGTGCGGGTGGTGCGTTCGGTGGCGGCGGCCGAGGCGAACGTGCTGCGGGTCGGGTTCGTCGTGTCGGGCGGCGGCAGCGTGGCGCGACGGGCCCGGGCGGCGTTCGCCGAGCAGCGGCCCGACGTGGCGGTCGAGCCGAAGCGGTGCGACTGGGGAGCCGAGCCGGACGCCCTGCGGCAAGGGGTGGTCGACGTGGCGTTCGTGTGGCTGCCCGCGGACACCGCCGGCCTGCGCGCCCGCGTGGTGGCGACCGAGGCCCGGTACGTCGCCCTGGCCCGTGACCACCCGTTGACGGCACGGGAGTCGGTGGGCATCGCGGACCTGCGCGACGAGCCGCTGATGTGGACGCGCAAGGCACCGAAGGAGTGGGTCGACTGGTGGGCGGTCAACCCGCGGCCGGACGGCCGGGAACCCGTGTGGGGACCGGAGAACGACAACGTGGACGAGATGCTGGAGCACGTCGCGACCGGCGCGGCGGTGTGCTTCGGCCCCGAGTCGATGGCGGCCTACTACGCGCACCCCGACCTGGCGTGGCGGCCGGTCACCGACATCGAGCCGCTGCGGATCGCGATCGCGTGGGTGCCGGAGACCGTCAACCCGGTGGCGCACGCCTTCGTGGCGGCCACCTTGCGGCTGAGCAGCGCAACCTAGAAGAAATCTGACACTGTTACGGTTGGCGGGTCGACTGGGGGAGGTTGCCGTGGGGGACGTGTCCGAGCAGTGGCCCGTGGTGCGGGACGTGCTGTCCGAAGTGACCGGGCGGTTCGCGGACCTGGTCCGCTCCGCCGAGCCGAGCGCGCTCGCCACCCCGGACTGGACGGTGGCCGACACGGCGGCGCACGTCGTCGCCATCGCCTCCATCTACACCACGTTGCTGGCGCCGGACGGCGCCGAGGTCGCCGATCCCGTCCTGGCCGCGCGCATCCCCACCGTCACCGTGGACACCGTCGCCGACCTGAACGACCTGGCACTGCGGCGGTTCACCGAGCGCGACCCCGCCACGCTGGCCGCGATGATGCGGTCGACGGTGGCCACGATCCTCGAGACGACCGAGGGGACCGACCCGACCCGGACCGTGCCGTGGCTGGGCGACTCCCGGGTGCCGGTCGCGGGCGTGCTCGCCCACCTGGTCAACGAACAGCTCGTCCACGGGTGGGACATCGCCCGCGGCGTCAGCGCGCCGTGGCCGATCCCGGCGCGCGAGGCCGCGTTGTTCTTCGAGCTGTTCATCGTCGGCATGATGCGCAACGACGTCGGCGGCGTGCTCGGCGACGCACCGACCGGCGACCGCCGCATCGCCGTCGCCTTCCGCTCCCGCCACACCACCCCGGTGACGCTCGTGCTGCACCGCGGCCGGGTGTCGCTCGACCCGGACGGGCCGGTCGACGTGCGCCTGACGTTCGACCCGGCCGTGCTGAACCTGGTCCTGTTCGGCCGGGTCAGCCGCACGCGCGCCGCGCTGACCGGCAAGCTGCGCGTCGGCGGACCCCGCCCGTGGCTGCTGCCCGCGTTCCTGCGCACCGTGCGGCTGCCGACGAACGCCGTGCCGCTGTCCGCGGACTAGCGCGGGCCGCCCGCAACGCGCACCGCCCCGCCGAGGACGGAAGCCTCGGCGGGGCGGTTCAGCCGCGACAGGTCACGGGTAGTTGACGACGTACCGCTGCTGCGTGGCCATGTTCGCCGCGCCGCCGATGCCGTTCACCACGTTGTCGATCGTGCCGACACCGCCGAGCGACACCGTCACCAGGTCGTGCAGCCGCACGCCCGGCCGGTTGGGCACCTCGAACCCGTTGGCCGTGCGGATGCTCGGGTCGGCCTGGTTGAACGAGTACACGCCCATGCCCCAGCCCTCGTGCGTGGTGACGTGGTCGCCCACCTTGTACCCGGCCCAGCCCAGCTGCGAGCCGTTCATCCACGCGGCCTGGTTCGGCGGGTCGTACGGCAGCTCGTTCTGGTAGAAGTACGTGCGGCCGCCGTTGCCGTTCCAGATGGTGTTGTACTGCTGGTAGTGCTCGACGAACAACCCGTACGCGGTCACGTTGTCGCCGTTGACGATCACGCCGTTGCGGCCGGTGTTGGCGGTCCAGCCGGTGGGGCCGGTGCCGTGGTCGGCGCGCCACACCCACGTGTGGTCCACGATCACGTTGTCACTGTTGATCTCCAGCGACGTGGTCGCCTTGCCCGCCTGCGGACCACCGACCCGCAGGTACACGTCGTGCATCGACGTCGGGTTGGTGGCGTGCGAGGCCGACGAGTTCGTCGGGCCGAGCTGCAGCAGCACGGGCGAGTTCTGCACACCGGCGTCGACCAGGAAACCGGCCAGCTTCACACCGTCCACATCGGACACCGCCATCGCGGCCTTGCCGGTGTCGGGGGAGAGCGTCGCCAAACCGAGGCCGAGCACCACGGTGTCCGGCCGGGTCACGTTGATCGTGTCGGTCAGGCGGTGCACACCCGGCGTCAGCAGCAGGTGCTTGCCCTGCGCCAGCGCCGCGTTGGTCGTCGACACCGGTGTGCCCGGCTTGACGATGAAGAAGTCCGCCAACGAGATCGACTGACCGGCGGGCGCACCCGACTCCCAGCTCGTGCCGCGCGAGTTGTGCCGCAGCGCCGGGACGAACACCTTGTACTCGCCGTTCTCGAAGTACAGGAACGGCTTCTCGCGCACCACCGGCGTGGTGTCGACCGTGGTGTGCGACGGGTTCGGGAAGTGCTGCGCGGGCGAGCCCGGCGAGCCGACGAACACCATGTTCCACACCGAGCCGTTCCAACCGCCCGCCAGGTTGCTGTTGCGGGTCAGGAACTGCTGCTGCGAACCGGACACCGTGACGCCGTCGATCTTGCTGTCCACGATCAGGCCGCCGGACGCCCAGCCGTCACCGCCGTTCCACAACTGGACCTGGCCGGACAGGTGCATGCGCCGGTACGACGCCGCCTGCGACACGGCCCACCGCTCGATCTGGCCGGCGGGCAGGTTGACGAACATGTTCTCGGCCTGCCGCCAGAAGTTCTGCGTGGCGTTGCCCAGGTTGTTCGGGTTGTCGCCCTGCTGCAACCAGTCCGCCTCGACGCGCACGTGGCCGTTGAGCCGCACGTCGTCCGGGCGCAGGCCGAGGCCCGCGACCTGGGTGTAGAAGCGGAGGTTGACGTCCGCGTCGTACACGCCCGGCTTGTACAGCACCGCGTACCGCTCGGAGCCGAACTGGTTGGTCTTCATCTGGGTGGAGATCTGGTCCAGCCGCGACTGCATCGCGGCCCGGTCGTAGCCGGGGCCGTAGATGAGCACGTTCGGACCGAAGTCGGGGTTGCGCGGGTCGGTCGGCGGGATCACCACACCGCCCGTGGTCTCGGTGTTGACGGCCAGCTCCCACAGTGAGTAGCCGTAGCCGGTGGCGCGCGCCGTGCCGTGCACCCGCAGGTAACGGCCGGTGCCCGTGACGGTGAGGGTCTGCACGCCACCGGTTCCGGTGGTGGTCGAGTAGACGGTGTTCCAAGTGGACGCGTTGTCGGACAACTGGATCTGGAACGCCCGACCGTACGCGGCCTCCCAGTTCAGCGTCACGCGGCACACCGTCTGGCTGGAACCGAGGTCCACCTGGAGCCACTGGGGGTCGGCGAACGCGCTGGACCAGCGGGTGCCGGTGTTGCCGTCGACCGCGGCGACGGCAGGGGTGCCGCCGTGCTCGACGGACGACGCCGTCACCGGCCGGTTCAGCGCGGCGTTGGTCGTGCCGCACTCGGCGGCCTGCGCGGACTGGGTGATCACGGGGCTGAGCACCGCGGCGACGCCGAGTGCCAGCGCGGCGGTCAGGACCCGTGACAGGGAACGGGGAGAGCTCATGGTCCTACCTGACGAGGTAAGGGGCGCGAGAAGGCCCGGAGCTGTGCCTCCGTGGCACCGGAGGCGCTGAGAGAGCGCTCTCTCGGAGCGTAACGTCGATGTTGCGGAAACGTCAACGACGGTTCAGGCGCGGGTTCCGGGCCAGGTCTCTAGGCGGAGTCCCGCAACACCAGTTCCGGCTCGAAGATGACGGACTTCGGGCGCAGTCCCGGTTCCTCGACGTGGTCCAGCAACAACCGGGACATCCCGGCCGCCATGTCCTCCACCGGTTGCCGCACCGTCGTCAGCCGCGGGCGGCAGGACAGTGCCGGACTGCTGTCGTCGAAGCCCATGAGGGCCACGTCGTCCGGCACGCGCCGGCCGTGCTTGTGCAGCACCAGCAACGCGCCCTGCGCCATCAGGTCGTTGGCCGCGAACACGCCGTCGATGCCGGGGTGCTCGGCCAGCAGCCGTTCCATCGCGGCCTCGCCGCTGCCCGACGTGAACCCGCCCTCGGCGATCGGCACGTACGGGAAACCGTGCCGCGCCATGGCCTCGCGGAACCCGGTCAGCCGGTCCTGCGACGCGGGCACGTCCAGCGGGCCGGTGATCGTGGCGACCTGCGTGCAGCCACGGTGCACCAGGTGGTCGGCGGCGAGCCTGGCCCCCGCCTGGTGGTCGAGGTCGACGTAGCTGATCGGCACCGGTCGGGCGGGCCGCGCGAACAGCACGGCGGGCAGCTTCGCCTCCACCAGCCGGGCGGGCAGCGGGTCCTCGGCGTGCGTGGAGACGAGCAGGGCGCCGTCCGCGCTGCCCTGGCGCAGGAACGCCAGCACGTCCTCCCGGGCCGGTTCGGTGTCGGCCACCATCAGCACCGGGTGCACGCCGCGGGTGCGCAGGAAGCCCAGCACACCGCTGGCCACCCGGCCGAAGAACGGGTCGGCGAACACGCGGGCGGCGAACGCGTCCTCCTCGCCCGGGTCACCCGCGCCGGACACCACCAGCGCGACCGTCCCGGCCCTCTTGGTCACCAGGGAGCGCGCCGCGCGGTTGGGCGCGTACCCGGTCTTGTCGACGGCCGCGCGCACGACTTCCTGGATCTTGCGGTCGACGTTGCGGGTGCCGTTGATGACGCGGGAGACGGTGGCGCGGGACACGCCGGCGACCCGCGCCACGTCTTCCAACGTCGGCGGGGTCGTCGGCGGTCTGCTCATGCCGCCATTCTGCCATGCCCGGAGAGCGCTCTCCTCTTCTTTCACCGCGTGTCCTACCTCCCGAACGCGCGAGTCGAACGTTCAGGACCCGTGAGTTCAACACTCAGGCGCGAGAGTCGTACGTTCAGGGCGCGAGAGTCCAACGTTGGGAGGGTGAGAGTCCTACGTTGGGGAAGGGTGAGTTCAACGTTCAGGGTGGTTGGGTCCGGCTCGATTTGACATGGGGCCCCTTACGGGTACTCCAGGCAGGCCAAAGCCGGGCAGGCCTGGCGGATGAAGCGCCCGCCAAGCCTGTCCGGCTTCGACCAGCCTGAAGCATTCGAACCCCAGGTAAAATCGGGCCTCTGCGGTTGGTTGCGCGCCCGTTGGGGTGTCGCTGGGCTGGGTGAATAGTGCAACCTTTGACAACCCGAATCGCATTTCTCACGTTAGCCGGAGAAAACGGCCGGCCCGGCGGCGGGGAGGCGTGGGCAGGTGGGGTTGGGGTGGTTGTGCGGGGGTTTTGTGGTGGGTCAGTGGTGGATGGTTAGTGGGGTGTTGGCGGATGATGGGCCGATCAGCAGGGTGAACTGGCCGGGCTCGGTGGTCCAGCCGTCCGGGGTCCAGTGCTGGTAGGCCCGGGCGGGCACGGGGATGTGCACGTCGGTGGTTTGGCCCGGGTCGGCGGATGCGATGGCCCAGGCGGCGAGCCAGCGTGCGGGACGTTCGACGGTGCTGTCCGGGCGGGTCACGTAGACCTGCACGACCTCGCGGCCGGGGCGGGGGCCGGTGTTGCGGATGCGGACTCGGACGCCGGAGGTGGTGGGGGTGGCGTCCTCGTAGGTCCAGGTCGTGTAGCCCAGGCCGTGGCCGAGCCAGTAGGCCGGGCGGGTGGTGGAGCGGTGCCAGGCGCGGTAGCCGAGGTGGAGGCCCTCGTCGTAGCGCAGGACGCCGTGGTCGGGTAGGACGTTCGACACGGGCAGGTCGCGTTGGGTCGCCGGCCAGGTGGTGGGGAGGCGGCCGCCCGGTTCGCGGAGGCCGAAGAGGACGTCGGCCAGGCCGTGGCCGGCCTCTTGGCCGGGGAACCAGGTCAGCAGGACGGCGGACACCTCGTCGCGCCACGGCAGCTCGACCGGGCCGCCGGAGTTGACCACGACCACCGTGCGGTCGTTCACGGCGCGGACCGCGCGCACCAGTTCGTCC
Source organism: Saccharothrix carnea (assembly GCF_003014735.1). GTDB lineage: Bacteria > Actinomycetota > Actinomycetes > Mycobacteriales > Pseudonocardiaceae > Actinosynnema > Actinosynnema carneum. Next base: position 101,199 of record NZ_PYAX01000008.1, read on the forward strand.
TGGCGTCCCGGCAGGGCCAGGGACGTGCGGTCGAAGCCCTCGCTCTCGATCTCGTCGGTGGTGCCGACCACGACCACGGCGACGTCGCTCGCGCGGGCCAGGTCGACGGCGTGGGCCAGTTCGTCGGCGTCGCTCAGGCGGGGTGGGTCGGCCGCGAGGACGGTCGCGGTGCCGGTGTGTTCGCGCAGTTCACGGCGGGCCACGAGGTCGACGGTGGTGCCCGCGGTGAGGTGTGCGGTGGCCTGGCGGTACGGCGGGGTCAGGTGGATGACGGCCGGGTCGTCGGTGTCGAGGGGGACGTCGGAGTCCACCAGGCGCTCGCCGTCGACGTCGAGGGTGAGGCGGCCGAAGCCGGCGACGGAGATGGTCCACTCGCCGGTCACGTCCACCGCGAGCCCGCCGTGGATCTCGACCGTGTGCGCACCCTCGACCAGCGGCACCTCCAGGATGCGGCCGAGCAAGCGGTGTTCGGTGGTCAGTTCGGTTCCCTCGGCGTCGAGCAGGCGGACCAGCACGCCGGGTTCGTCGTGGTGCGGGTGCCGGGCGTTGGCGGTGGTGAGCGGTGAGGGGCGGTTCTGCAGCCGGACGCCCGCGGTGTGCACGACGTCGGCGACCTCCTCGATGCCGTCCAGGAACGACACGACCGACTCGGGGTAGACCCCCGCGCTGCCACCGCCCTGGATGCGGGCGGTAGCAGCGTTGGGACCGAGGACGGCGACCTTCACGCCGGGGGACAGCGGAAGGGTGCCGTCGTTGCGCAGCAGCACGGTGCTCGCCGCGACCGCCTCGCGCAGCAGGTCGTGCGGCGCGGTGACCTCGGGTTTCGGGGGTGTCGAGCCGTTGAGCGCGCCGACCCTGGAAGCCAGTCGGAGGAGACGTTCGAGCTTGCGGTCCAGGGCGCTCTCGGGCACCTCGCCGTTCTCGACGGCGGCGACCAGGTCGTTCCACGGGCTCTCCGGGCCGGGCATGGCGAGGTCCTGGGCGGCGTTCGCGGACGGCGCGGTGGAGCGGACCGCGCCCCAGTCGGAGACGACCAGGCCGTCGAAGCCCCAGGAACCCTTGAGCGGCTCGGCCAGCAGCGGGCTCTCCGACATGGTGGTGCCGTTGACGCCGTTGTAGGCCGACATCACCACCCACACGCCCGCCTCGACCGCGGCCTCGAACGGGGCCAGGTAGACCTCGTGCAACGTCCGCTCGTCCACGTCGGCGTCGAGCGTCATGCGTTCGGTCTCGGAGTCGTTGGCCACGTAGTGCTTGGCGGTGGCCGCCACCCCGCCGCTCTGCACGCCGGTGATGTAGGCGGCGCCGATGCGCGCGGTGAGCACGGGGTCTTCGGAGTAGCACTCGAAGTGCCGTCCGGCGAACGGTGACCGGTGCAGGTTGAGCGTGGGTGCGAGCAGCACGTCGACGCCCTTGCGGCGTGCCTCGGACGCCAGCAGCACGCCGAGCCGTCGCACCAGGTCGACGTCCCAGGTGGCGGCCAGCGCGGTGGGGGAGGGGAGCGCCAGGGACGTGCTGCGTTCGTCCCAGCCCTGGCCGCGCACCCCGATCGGCCCGTCCGACACCACGATCGACCGCAGCCCGATGTCCGGCTCGTCGTGCGTCCGCCAGCCGGTGGCCCCGGTCAGCAGCCGCACCTTGCGCGCCACGTCCAACTTGCCGACCAGCTGGTCGAAGTCGGGCTCGTCCACGCCACCACCCCTTGCCTCGGAGAGCGCTCTCCCGCTCAGCGTCGGCCCATCCGGCCCGCCGTGTCAACCACTCCGAGTGTTCAACTCACGCGTTCTGAGCGTTGGACTCACGGGTTCTGAGCGTTGGACTCTCGCGTTCTGAGCGTTGGACTCTCGCGGTCGGGAGGTAGGACACGCGTGACGGGAAGGTAGGACACGCGGGAGGTGGTCAGGCGATGTCGGCGCGGGAGGCCGGTTTGCGGGGGTCGGCGGCGCGGTCGAGGAGGGCGGCGACGGGCAGGGTGGCGGCGCCCACGGCGACGGCGTCCGGGCCCAGGCGGCCCAGTTCGATCGAGATCTGCTCGTACGGGTGCCGCAGGGCGTGGGCGCGGGTGGCGGCGACGATCCGGTCCAGCTGGTGGGCGCCCAGCGCGAGGCCCGCCCAGCCGCCGAGCACGATCCGCTCCGGGTTGAACAGGTTCACCAGGTTCGCGATGCCCGCGCCCAGGTACCCGGCGGTCTCCTCCAGCACGCGGGCGGCGGTCTTCGAGCGGGGTGCGGCGTCGATCAGCGCGGCCACCGTCGACTGCTCGTCACCGCCGGGCAGCTCACGTCCACGGGCCTTGCGGTAGCGGTCGAGGATGCCCTCGGCGCCCACGTACGCCTCCAGGCAGCCGAGAGCACCGCAGCGGCACGGCCGACCGCCGTACACGATGGTCGTGTGCCCCCACTCGCCCGCCGAGCTGGTGGCACCCCGGTACACGCCGCCATCGGTCACGACCGCCGCGCCGACACCGGACCCGATGAGGGCTATCACCACGTGCCGCGCGCCACGCCCGGCACCGAACCACATCTCGGCCTGGCCCTGCGTCTTCGCCCCGTTCTCCACGTACAACGGCCACGCGGACTCCGACGCCGCGGCGACCAGCTCCTCCAGCCGCACGCCGTCCCACCCGATGGTCGGCGCGTGCACGACCGCGGTCGCGCCTTGTTCGACCGTCCCCGGCACGCCGATCCCGACGCCGAGCACGGTCGACGCGGCAACCCCGGCCGAAGCGACCACGTCGCGCACGGCCGAAGCGATCAACGACGCCACCGCGGCGGGCGACGACGGCGACAGCGCGTGGTCGAACGCGGCCAGCTGGGTCAGCGTCAGGTCGAACAGCTCGACCTTGATCCCGGTCTCGCCCACGTCGACCCCGATGACGTGCCCGAACGCCGGGTTGACGCGCAGCAGCACCCGTGGCCGGCCGCCGTCCGAGTCGACCGAGCCCGCCTCGACCACGAGCCCGTCGTCGACCAGCTCGCCGGTCACGTTCGACACCGTCGCCGCCGACAGCCCGGACAGCCGGGACAGCTCGTACCTGCTCAAAGGCCCGTCGAAGAACAGCGTCGACAGCAGCGTCGACCGGTTCTGCCGACGCAGGTCGCGGACGGTGGTGCGCTTCGGTGCCACGCCACGGACCTTAGTTTGCGACTTAAAATTAGTCTAAGTTTGTAACCTGTTCGTGATTGACGTGACTTGGCTCACCGGGGTTGAGTCTGCAACGACACGAGGACGCGTCCAGCGTCCCAGCCGCGATGGCACCCGCGGCCCGCACTCACGAGCGCTCGCCCTTCACCAGCCCGACAAGGAGAACCCATGCGACTCAGGCGAACGTCCGCCCTCGCCGTCGCGGCAGCCCTGCTGTTCTCGGCCGCCTGTTCGACCTCGAACCCCGGTGCGAACAGCACGAACGAAGGCGTGCTCAACGTGGGCATGCCGAACGGTCCGCAGACCGAGAACAACAACCCGTTCCTCAACACGTCCGCGGCCAGCTCGCTCGGCTACCGCCGGCTGCTCTTCGAGCCGCTGGCGATGGTGAACGAGACCAAGCCGGCGGACAAGCCCAAGCCGTGGCTGGCCACGGAGTGGACGTGGTCGGACAACTACCACAAGTTGAGCCTGACCATCCGCGACGGCGCGACGTGGTCCGACGGCAAGCCGCTGACCGCCGAGGACGTGGCGTTCACCTTCGAGCTGCTGAAGAAGAACCCCGGCCTGAACGTCGACTCGGTCCCCTACGACACGGTCTCCTCCTCCGGCAGCAAGGTCGACGTCGGCTTCCCGAAGTCGCAGTTCGTCAACCAGAAGAAGATCCTCGAGCAGCTGATCGTGCCCAAGCACATCTGGTCGACGATCGCCGAGCCGAGCACGGACACGGTCAAGAACCCGGTCGGCAGCGGCCCGTACACGCTGAAGTCGTTCACGCCGCAGACCGTCACGCTGACCGTGCGCGACTCGTACTGGCAGGAGCTGCCGAAGGTCAAGGAGGTCCGCTACACCTCCTACAGCGACAACAACGCGCAGACCACCGCCCTGGCGACCGGCGCGTCCGAGTGGAGCTTCGTGTTCATCCCGAACTACGAGGCCGTCTACACCTCCAAGGACCCCGAGCACTACAAGCTCTACTTCCCGCCGGTGCTCGGCATCCACGGCCTGTGGTTCAACACCAAGGTCAAGCCGTGGGACAACCCGGCCCTGCGCCGCGCGGTCAACATGGTGATCAACCGCGACGACATCTTCCTGCAGGGTGAGGCCGGGTACTTCTACCCGAAGGTCGACAACATCACCGGCATCCCGACCCCCGCCGGCGACTCGTACATCGCGCCCGAGTTCAAGAGCGAGATCGTCACGGTCGACGTCGAGGCCGCGAAGAAGGAGCTGACCTCCGCCGGCTTCACCTTCGAGGGCGACAAGCTGAAGGACCCGGCGGGCCAGCCCGTCACGCTGAAGATGACCGTGCCGTCCGGCTGGTCGGACTACGTGACGAACCTGGAGATCATCAAGGACAACGTCTCCAAGATCGGCATCGAGGCCACGGTCGACCTGCCCAACGCCGACGCGTGGAGCAAGGCGCTCGACGTCGGCGACTTCCAGGCCGCGCTGCACTGGACCAACAACGGTCCGACGCCGTACGACATCTACGAGAACATCATGAACGGCGCGCTGTTCAAGCCGATCGGCGAGGGCGGCATCAACGGCAACTACGGCCGTTACGAGAACCCCGAGGCGACCAAGCTGCTCAACGAGTACGCCAACGCCGCCGACGACACCGCCCGCAACGCGGCCCTGCACCAGCTCCAGCAGATCTTCGTGCGGGACATGCCGGTCGCCATCACCTCCGCGGCCAACGCGGGCGGCCAGTACAGCACCAAGAACTGGGTGGGCTGGCCGGACCAGTCCGACCAGTACGCGCCGCTGCAGCCCACGCTGGAGAACGCGCTCGACGTCGTCCTGCACCTGAAGCCGGCCGCATGACGACGAGCACCGCACCGTCGGCCTCCGGGACCACTGAGGTGGTCCTGGAGGCCGATGGCCTGACCAAGCACTTCCCGGTCCGCAAGCGCGGGCGTGAGCTGCTGTCGAAGACCAAGCGCTCGGTGCGCGCGGTCGAGGACGTGACGCTCCGGCTGCACCGCGGCCGGGTCACCGCGCTGGTCGGCGAGTCCGGTTCGGGCAAGTCGACGGTGGCCCGGTTGCTGGCGCAGCTCTACCCCCAGACCTCCGGTGCGATCCGGCTGCACGGCGAGCCGGTCAGGACCAAGGGCGGCAAGCGCTTCCGGGCGTACAGCAAGCGGGTCCAGATGATCTTCCAGGACCCGTTCGCCTCGCTGAACCCCGTGCACACGGTGCGCTACCACCTGACCCGCGCGCTGAAGATCCACGGCAACGCGGGCAAGACGCCGCAGGAGCTGGAAGAGGCGCTGGCCCACCTGCTCACCCGCGTGCAGCTCACCCCGCCCGAGCGGTACGTGGACAAGTTCCCGCACGAGCTGTCCGGCGGCCAGCGCCAGCGCGTGGCCATCGCCCGCGCCCTGGGCGCCGACCCCGAGGTGCTGCTGGCCGACGAACCGGTGTCCATGTTGGACGTATCGATCCGGCTCGGTGTGCTGAACCTGTTGCGAGACCTCAAAGAACGCCTGCACCTGGCGATCCTCTACATCACCCACGACATCGCGTCGGCGCGCTACTTCGCCGACGAGACGTTCGTGATGTACGCCGGGCGCGTGGTCGAGGGCGGTGGGAGCGAGACCGTCACCCAGCGGCCCGCGCACCCGTACACCCAGCTGCTGATCGAGTCCGCGCCGGACCCGGACCGGCCCGCCGCGCAGGAGAAGGACGGCGGCACGGGCGAGCCGCCGTCGCTGATCAACCCGCCCGAGGGCTGCCGCTTCAACCCGCGCTGCCCGCACGCCATGAAGGTCTGCGCCGAGAAGGTCCCGCCGCGGTTCGCCATCGGTGACGGTGACGGCCACTTCGCCGCCTGCTGGCTGTACGGAGACGACCTGGCCGAGGGTGACAAGGTCAAGCTGCGCGTCGCCGGGGTGCGGCACGGCGGCGAGGAGGTGTTGTGAGCTACCTCCTCAAGCGGATCGTGTTCTACGTGTTCACCGCGTGGGCCGCGATCACCATCAACTTCTTCATCCCGCGCGCCATCCCCGGCGACCCGGTGCAGGCGCTGATCACCCGGTCACGCGGCCAGATGACCACCGAGGCCGTGCAGTCGCTGTACGTGCTGTTCGGGCTGGACAAGGACGCGAGCCTGGCCGAGCAGTACTTCAGCTACCTCGGCCAGCTGCTGCGCGGCGACCTCGGCCTGTCGTTCACCTACTTCCCGTCACCGGTGTCGCAGGTGCTCGGCGACGGCCTGCCGTGGACGCTGGGCCTGGTCGGCATCACCACCGTGCTGGGCTTCCTGATCGGCACCGCGCTGGGCACGGGCATCGGCTGGCGGCGCGGCTCGTGGGCCGACGCGCTGATCCCGGTGACCACGTTCGTGTCGTCCATCCCGTACTTCTGGCTCGGCCTGATCGCGATCGCGCTGCTCACCGGCCCGGACAGCTTCTTCCCCGCCTCCGGCGCCTACGACAACGGCCTGGTGCCCAACCCGGACCTGGAGTTCATCGGCAGCGTGGTGCAGCACGGCATCCTGCCCGCGTTCACCATCCTGGTCTCGTCGATGGCGGGCTGGATCCTGTCCATGCGCAACATGATGGTCACGGTGGCCTCCGAGGACTACGTGACCGTCGCGCACGCCAAGGGCCTGTCCGACCGCCGGGTGATGGTGGGGTACGCGGCGCGCAACGCGCTGCTGCCCAACGTCTCCGGCTTCGCGCTGTCGCTCGGCTTCATCGTCGGCGGCACGCTGCTGGTCGAGATCGTGTTCTCCTACCCGGGCCTGGGCCTGCAGCTGTTCCAGGCCGTGGGCGCCAAGGACTACCCGCTCATGCAGGGCATCTTCCTGATCATCACGCTGTCCGTGCTGCTGGCGAACTTCCTCGCCGACGTGGCCTACCTCGCGCTCGACCCGCGCACCCGACGGGAGGGCTGAGCCATGACCGTGGTTCCCACCACCGGAACGGCCACCCCGGTCGCGGCGCCGGTGAAGCGCCGCAGGCTGCGGTTCGTGGCCAACCCCAAGGCCACCACCGGCCTGGTCATCCTGGGCTTCTTCGCCCTGGTCGCGATCATCGGGCCGTGGATCGCGCCCTACGACCCCTCGGGGCGCAGCAACGACCTGCTCCAAGGGCCCTCGGCCGCGCACTGGTTCGGCACGACCCACCTGGGCCAGGACATCTTCAGCCAGGTCGTGGTCGGCACCCGCAGCGTCATCGTCGTCGGGTTCATCGCGGGCATCGTGGCGACGATCCTGTCGGTCCTGGTCGGCGTCACGTCCGGCTACCTCGGCGGCGCGGGCAGCGAGCTGCTCTCCGCGTTGTCCAACGTGTTCCTGGTGCTCCCCGCGCTGCCGCTGATGATCATCATCACCTCGACGCTGCCGGAGACGAGCACGCTCACCATCGCGCTGGTCATCGGCTTGACGTCGTGGGCCTGGGGCGCGCGCGTGCTGCGGGCGCAAACGCTGTCGTTGCGCGGACGCGACTACGTCGAGGCCGCGCGCGCCACCGGCGAGAAGACGTGGCGGATCATCCTGTTCGAGATCCTGCCCAACCTCACCGCGGTCATCGCCTCCGGCTTCGTCGGCACGGTCATCTTCGCGGTCACCCTGGAGATCACGCTGGCGTTCATCGGCATCGGCGCGGGCGGCGACTGGAACTGGGGCACGGTCCTGTACTGGGCCCAGAGCCAGCAAGCCCTCGCGCAGGGCGCGTGGTGGTGGTTCGTGCCCGCCGGCCTGGCCATCGCGCTCCTGGGCACCGCGCTGTCGCTGGTGAACTTCGGCATCGACGAGTTCGTCAGCCCGCGGCTGCGCGGCGGCGGCAAGACCAACGTCAAGACCGCCGACGGCCACACGGTGCGGATGCGCGTCGGCTTCACGCCGGTGCTCGCGACGAAGGCCGGCCCCGAGGGAAGGGAGACGCCGTGACCGACGCGGTGCTGGAGATCCGCGGCCTGAACGTGGACTACGGCCTGGGCGAGGACGCGGTGCACGCCATCCGCGACGTCGACCTCACCCTGCACCGGGGCGAGGTCCTCGGCCTGGCGGGCGAGAGCGGCAGCGGCAAGTCGACCCTGGCCTACGGCCTGACCAGGCTCCTCCCGCCGCCGGGCGTGATCACCGGCGGCGAGGTGCTCTACCACCCGGACGGCGGCGACCCGGTCGACGTGCTCCGGATGGACCACGCCGCGCTGCGCAGGTTCCGCTGGGCGGAGACCGCGATCGTGTTCCAGGGCGCGATGAACTCGCTCAACCCGGTGCACCGGATCTCCACCCAGCTCACCGACGTGATCAAGGCGCACGACCCGCGCGGCACGAGCGCGGCGCGCCTGGCCCGCGCCCGCGAGCTGCTGCACCTGGTCGGCATCTCCGCCGACCGGCTGGAGAGCTACCCGCACCAGCTGTCCGGCGGCATGCGGCAGCGCGTGATGATCGGCATGGCGCTGGCGCTGGAGCCGAAGGTCGTCATCATGGACGAGCCGACCACCGCGCTGGACGTGGTGGTGCAGCGGCAGATCCTGCGCCAGCTCGTCGAACTGCGGGAACGGCTCGGGTTCTCGGTCGTGTTCATCACCCACGACCTGTCCCTGCTGGTCGAGTTCTCCGACCGGATCGCGATCATGTACGGCGGCCGGATCGTGGAGGAGGCGGCCTCGGCCGACCTCTACCGCGACCCGCTGCACCCCTACAGCCACGGCCTGCTCAACTCGTTCCCCGCGCTGCGCGGACCGAAGCGCGAGCTGACCGGCATCCCCGGCTCACCGCCGGACCTGCGCGGCATGCCGTCCGGCTGCGCGTTCCACCCACGTTGTCCGCACGCAATGGAGCGCTGCGGTGTGGAGGTCCCGGTGCTCGGCGTTCCCCCGGACAAGTCGACCACCGCGCACGTCGCGGTGGATCAACGGAGTCCCGCCGACCGCACCGTGGCCTGCTGGCTGCACCCCGTTCACGACGACGGGTTCTGACCCCGTTCACGACAACGGGTTCCGACCTCCGAGGGAGATCCATGGACACCACGGCGCCGACCGTCGGGCTCGACCCCGCGATCGACACCCTGCCCGCCTCGTTCCGCTGGGGCGTGGCGACCTCCGCGTACCAGATCGAGGGGGCGCACGACGAGGACGGTCGCGGACCGTCCATCTGGGACACCTATTGCCGGACGCCCGGCATGGTGCACAACGACGACAACGGCGACGTCGCGTGCGACCACTACCACCGCATGCCCGAGGACGTCGCGCTGATCGGCTCCCTCGGCGTGGACACCTACCGGTTCTCCGTCGCCTGGCCGCGCGTGCAGCCGGGCGGCCGGGGCCCGGCGAACGCACCCGGCCTGGCGTTCTACGACCGGCTGGTGGACGAGCTGCTCGGCAAGGGCATCACCCCGTGGGTCACGCTCTACCACTGGGACCTGCCGCAGGAGCTGGAGGACGCGGGCGGCTGGCCGGTGCGCGACACCGCCTACCGGTTCGCCGACTACTCGATGCTCGTGTTCGACGCGCTGTCGGACCGGGTGCGCCACTGGACCACGCTCAACGAGCCGTGGTGCTCGGCGATGCTCGGCTACTACGAGGGCCGCCAGGCGCCCGGTAGGCAGGACTTCGAGGCGGCCATCCACGCCGTGCACCACCTGCTGCTCGGCCACGGCCTGGCCACGCAGCGGATGCGCGAGGCGGCCACCGAGCCGATGGAGTTCGGCATCACGCTCAACATGAGCCACGCCAGGCCGGCCACCGACAGCGAGGCCGACCACGACGCGGCCCGCCGCGCGGACGGGCTGTCCCGGCGGATCTACCTCGACCCGCTGGTGCGCGGCCACTACCCGGCCGACGTGGTGGACGACCTGGCCGCGCGCGGGGTGAAGATCCCCGAGGAGCCGGGCGACCTGGAGATCATCAAGCAGCCGATCGACGTGCTGGGCGTGAACTACTACTCCAGCTCGAAGTTCTCCGGCGTGGACGAGGCGGGCAACACGGAGGACGCCGAGGGCGTGCCGGTGTGCCGGGAGGTCCGCTACGGCCGTCCGGTGACCGCGATGGACTGGGAGATCGTGCCCGAGGGCTTCACCAACCTGCTCGTGCAGATCGGTGAGGAGTACCCCGGCGTGCCGATGGTCATCACGGAGAACGGCGCCGCGTTCGACGACAAGGCCGACGAGAGCGGGTTCGTCCAGGACGACGACCGCACCGCGTACCTGGAGTCGCACATCGCGGCCGTGGCCAAGGCCCGCACGGCGGGCGCGGACGTGCGCGGGTACTTCGCGTGGTCCCTGATGGACAACTTCGAGTGGTCCTACGGCTACGACAAGCGGTTCGGCCTCGTGCACGTGGACTACGACACGCAGGTCCGCACGCCGAAGAGCAGCGCGCTGTGGTACCGCGACACCATCCAGCGCGTTCGCGGCAGCTGACGGAACGAACGAGGGGCGTGCCACGGGTGTTCCGCGGCACGCCCCTCGACCGCGCGTCGTCGCCGGAGTGGCCGCGCTCGGTGGCGCGACGGCCGAAGGGCCGGGAGGAGTTCGTCCCCCCGGCCCTTCGGTGTTCCCCGTCAGCGCCGGTAGACGCCGAACTCGTAGAGCGAGTAACCCCAGCCGGTGCCGCGCTGCGTGGCGTGCAGCCGCACGTACCGGCCGGTGGCCGTGACGTCGATCGAGTCCACGCCACCGTTGCCGGTCGTGGTGCCGTGCACCGGGCGCCAGGTCGTGCCGTCGTCGGACACCTGGATCTCGTACGCCCGGCCGTACGCGCCCTCCCACACCAGCTGCACGTGCTGGAACGTGGTCACCGCGCCCAGGTCCACCCGCAGCCACTGCGGGTCGGCCCAGTCGGTGGCCCAGCGGGAGCCCGCGTTGCCGTCAACGGCGTTCGACGGCGGGAACGGCGCGCCGTCACCCACCTGCTGGTAGGACGACGCCGTGACGGGCTTGTTCAACGCCACGTTGGTGCCCGCCGGCTGCGGCGCGACCACCCGCACCGACTTCGTCTCGATGCCGATGTTGCCCCGGCCGTCCTCGGCCATCACGTACACCTTCCACACCCCGAGCCGGTCGGGTGCGGTGACGGTCAGCCGGTTGCCGTTCACCTGCACGGGCGCGCCCGCCAGGCCGCCGCTGTTGTCGATGTACTTGCTGTTGAACGCCGCCGACCAGGTGATCGGGTCGCCGTTCGGGTCGCTCACGGCCACGTCGACGTCCAGCCGGGCGCCCGCCGGGACGCTGGTGGGCAGGTTCATCGCGGTGATCACCGGCGGGGTGTTGGCCGGCGTCGCGCCGCCGAACGCCCGCTGCACCGAGTAGAACGACAGCCGCTTCTTGCCCGCCGGGGTCAGGTTGAACCACACCGCGCCGAAGTCGTACTCCGTGCCGTAGTGGAACAACGTGCCGCCGAACGACACCCCGGTGTGCCCGGTGATGCACTCCCACGCCCGCGTGTAGCCGTCCCGCTTCTGCACGTCGGTCGGCTCGCTCGGCACCCCGTTGACGTCGTTGGGCACCTCCCACTCGCCGGCCGGACCGGCTTCGGTGAGCAGGTACGGCTTGGTGTAGCCGCCGTTGATCCAGTCCTGCCGGACCTGGCACACGTTGCCGTAGGAGTTCACCGAGTAGACGTCGAGGTCGGGCGCGTGCGCCTTGAGGTAGACCCAGGCACCGGTCCACGCGTCGGTGTTCGTGACGGGGTGGTTGGTGTCGATGGCGTGGATGGCGCGCGCGGCCTCGTTGACGTACTTGGCGTACGCGACGCGCTGGTTCTCCAGCTCCGTGCCGGAGTAGCAGTTCTGCAGGCCCAGGATGGACTCGTTGCCGACGTTCCACATGAGCACGCCGGGGTGGTCCTTATAGGCGGTCACCCACTGCCGGATCGTGTTCAGCATGTCGTTCTTGTAGGTGGCGTCGGTGACGTAGTTGACGCAGCCGCCGGAACCGGGTCCGCCGCCGGGCTGCAGCCAGAAGCCGGTCATCACCTTGATGCCGTTGGCCGCCGCCGCGTCCAGCAGGGGCTTGGTGGTGCCGTCGGTGCCCCAGGTGCGCAACGTGTTGACGCCCATGGACTTCAGCTCCGGCATGTACCGGGCCGCGTCGGCGGCGGGCGGTCCCCAGGTCAGGCCCTTGACCGTCCACGGCTGACCGTCGACCGTGAGCTGCCAGTTGCCCTGGGAACCGGTGACGTGCACGCCCGTGCCGGGCGGGGGAGTGGTGCCCTGGGTGCCGTAGACGCGGAACTCCCACAGGGAGTAGCCGTAGCCGTTGGCGCGCTGGGTGCCGTACACCCGGACGTACCGGCCGGAGCCGGTGACGTCGAAGCCCTGCCTGCCGCCCGTGCCGGCGGTCGTGGTGTGGACGGTGGTCCAGGCGTTGCCGTCCGCGGAGACCTGGACCTGGAACGCCCTGGCGTAGGCGGCTTCCCAGTCCAGCTCGACGCGGCTGAGGGTCGAGGTGGCGCCCAGGTCGACCCGCAGCCACTGCGGGTCGCTCCACGCGCTGGCCCAGCGGGTGCCCGGGTTGCCGTCGACGGCGGCGGACGCGGGCATGCCGGGTCCTTCGGTCGAGGACGCGGTGGCGGGCTTGCCCTGGGAGAGCAGCACGGGTGCGGCGCTCGCGGTGCCCGGGACCACTGCGAGTCCCAAGAGCAGCGCCAACACCGTGCTGGCGGATCGGAGGCGGTACATGGCGTCTCCTGCCGGATTGTCGGGTCGAGGTGCGGGAGAGCGCTCTCTCAACCCGGCTCGAAGTGTTACGAACGGACTTCGGATCTGTCAATGAGTGCGGTCTTGACACTCGCCGGGCCCGGCGGGCAAGCTCATGTGGGAGAGCGCTCTCCCAGCCGCGTGTCGGCAGGAGGACAAAGGTGTCCCGAAAACTCCGCTTCCCGGCCGCGGCCGCCCTGGTGGTGCTGGCGGCCTGTTCGACCCCACCGTCCCCGCCACCGACGTCGTCCGCGTCGCCGTCGCCGTTCAACGGCACGGACACGGCGTGGATCCAGCTGATGATCCCGATGAACGAACAGCTGCTGCCCGCCCTGTCCCTGGCACCACCCGCCCTGGCACCGTTCGCGGCGGAGCTGAAGGTGTCGCACGAGCAGGAGTTGGTGCGGCTCAAGCGGTTGCGCGACCGGGCCGGCCTGCCCGACGAGAACGTGCACGCGGGCCACCAGATGCCGGGCCTGGTGTCGGAGGTCGACCTGGCGGGCCTGCGCCTGGATCCCTCCGGCCTGCCCGCGAAGCTGCGCGAGCACCTGGCGCAGGGCGCGTTGCTGGCCCGGGGCGAGCAGGACAGCGGCGCGGACCAGGAAACCCGCGACCTGGCGGCGTCCATCGCCACGGCCCGTGCCGAGCAGACGTCCCGGCTCGGTGCGGTGTCGCCGTAGTTCCCGGCACCAGCGGCCGGTTGGGCAACACCGGAGAAGGGCGGCGGCTGCCCGGCGACCTCACTCGGGCGTAGTTTCGGAATCATGAGTGCTGCGGAACGCGGACGCGTGCGGGTGGAGACCGGGACCAAGCGGGTCCGGGCCTACTTGGCGGGTGAGCTGGTCGTGGACACCACGCGACCGGCGTTGGTGTGGGAGAAGCCGTACTACCCCACGTACTACTTCCCGGCGGAGGACGTGCGGGCGACCCTGGTGCCCACCGGTGAGGTGAAGCGGTCGCCCAGCCGGGGCAACGGGCAGGTGTTCGACGTCAAGACCGGCACGGCCACGGCGGCGGGCGGGGGGCTGCGGTACCCGGACTCGCCGCTGGAGGCGTTGCGCGACCTGGTCCGGCTGGACTGGGACGCCATGGACGAGTGGTTCGAGGAGGACGAGCCGGTCTACGTGCACCCGCGCGACCCGTACACGAGGGTCGACGCGCTGCCGAGCAGCAGGCACATCCGGGTGGAGGTCGGCGGCGTCGAGGTGGCGAACTCGCACCGCCCGGTGATCCTGTTCGAGACCGGCCTGCCCGCCCGCTACTACCTGCCGCTGACCGACGTCCGGCAGGACCTGCTGCGGCCGACCGACCTGCGCACGAGCTGCCCGTACAAGGGCACCGCCGAGTACTGGTCGGTGGTGGTCGGCGACGAGACCCACGAGAACGTCGTCTGGGGCTACCGCACGCCGCTGCCGGAGAGCAGGCAGGTCGCGGGTCTGGTCGCGTTCTACAACGAGAAGGTCGACACCTACGTCGACGGCGTCCTGGAGGAGAAGCCCCGCAGCCACGTGGGCTAGGGCATGATCACCGGGGTGCCGCCCGGACGGCGGATGGTAGTGCCTGATCAAGACAGGAACGCTAGCCAACCATGGACGTCTTCCCCTCCACCCCGAGGGCACACCGCAACCCCGTGGTCGTCGCACGGAAGAAGGCCCTGCTCAAGGCACCCCATTTGGCGAAGCTGACGGAGTTCGCGGAGCGCATCGCCACCGAGCGCAAGGTCGGCGTGCCGATGTTCGACCCGGCGAGCGGCGGCGTGAACTCGAAGGTCCTGCTGCTGCTGGAGTCGCCCGGGCCCGCCTCGGCGGGCTCGGGCCTCAACTCGCCCGACAACGACGACCCGACCGCCGCCAACGTGTTCGCCGCGATGGCGGAGGCGGGCCTGTCACGCCGGGTGAGCCTGAGCTGGAACGTGGTGCCCTGGTACCTGTCCAGTCGCGAGCCGACGCCCGCGGACCTGCGGGCGGCCGTGCCGTACCTGGTGGAGCTGCTGCGGATGCTGACCGCGCTCAAGGCGGTCGTGGTGCTGGGCAGGCCCGCGGGCACCGGCTGGACGCTGTCCGGCCGCGGCCACAAGCTGAAGGTGTTCAACGCGCCCCACCCGTCGCCGCTGTCGATCAACCGGGACCGGGCGGGCCGGTGGCCACAGCTCGTGGACGCCTGCCGGCAGGCCGCCAAGGCGGCCGACTGACGCTCGGCGGCGCGACCGGAACCGACCCGGCTGACCGACGCCGACGCGCTGCCGGCCGCCGCGTGACGCCCCGGCCGACCACGTCCTCAGCCGCGCCCGGACAGCCCGAAGATGTCCATCAGCTCCGCCGGGGCGACCTCTTCGAGCTGGGCGTACGTGCACGACTCGGGCGTGCGGTCCGGCCGGAACCGGACCAGCCTGCTCGTGTGCCGGAACCGCCGTGACTGCACGTGCTCGTAACGCACCTCGGCGACCAGCTCCGGCCGCACCGGCTCCCAGGTCAGCGTCTTGGTCGGCGCCCACCGGCTCTGCGCGCCCGGCGTGGCCGCGTCGATCGCGGCCCACTCCGCCCACGGGTGGTCCACCAGCGCGTCCTCCCGGAACGGCGCCAGCTCCGCCAGCAGCTCGCGGCGACGCGCGGCGGTGAAGCTGCTCGCCACGCCCACGTGGTGCAGCGCGCCCGCGTCGTCGAACAGCCCGAGCAGCAGCGACCCGACGCCCTCGCCGTCCTTGTGCGGCCGGTACCCGGCCACCACGCAGTCCGCCGTGCGCTCGTGCTTGACCTTCCACATCACCCGCTTGTCCTGCTCGTACGGCAGGTCCGTGCGCTTGGCCACCACGCCGTCGAACCCGGCGCCCTCGAACCGGGTGAACCAGTCCTCGGCCTGGTCCGGGTCGTCCGTCGCGGGCGTCAGGTACAGCCCCGGCACGTCGGTCAGCACCTGTTCCAGCAGCCGGCGGCGTTCGCCGAACGGCGTCGGGGTCAGGTCCCGGTCGTCCAGCGCGAGCAGGTCGAACGCGACGAAGCCGGCCGGGGTGTCCGCGGCGAGCTTGCGCACCCGCGACGCGGCCGGGTGCAGCCGCAGCTGCAGCAGGCCGAAGCTCAACCCCTCGGGCGTGACGATGACGATCTCGCCGTCCACCACGCACCGCGGCGGCAGCCCGGACCGCAGCACCTCGACCACCTCGGGGAAGTACCTGGTCAACGGCCGGTCGTTGCGGGAGCCGAGCTCCAGTTCGGCGCCGTCGCGGAACACGACGCACCGGAACCCGTCCCACTTCGGCTCGTAGACGAGCCCTGGCTCGCGCGGCACCGAGTGCACGGCCTTGGCGAGCATCGGCCGCACGGGTGGCATCACGGGGAGGTCCACGCCGCCGAGCGTAGGTCGGCGGGACGGATTTCACCGTGGATCGGAATCGAGGACCGGACCTGTCCGCGATGGGGCCTAGCGTGGTGGCAACACCGAAACGGAAGGCAGAACCCACCATGAGCGCCACCGCGACCGCCTCGACCGAGCTGACCGACCTGCTGTCCACGCTGGCCAAGCACCGCGGCTTCCTCCGCTACACCGTGCAGGGGCTCACCGACGAGCAGGCGCGGCAGACGCCCACCGCCAGTGCGCTCTCCCTCGGCGGCCTCATCAAGCACGTCCGCAACGTGGAAGAGGGCTGGATGCGCTTCGCGGTCGGCGGCGCGGAGTTGATGGAGAGCGTGCAGGAGGACTGGGTCGACGGCTTCCGGATGGTCGAGGGCGAGACCTTGGAAGGGCTGCTCGCCGACTACGAGGAGACCGCCGCGAAGACCGAGCGGCTGCTCGCCGACCTCGACCTGAACACCGCACACCCGCTGCCCGTGGCGCCGTGGTTCGAACCGGGCGCCTCGTGGACCGTCCGCCGCGTGCTGCTGCACCTGATCGCCGAGACTTCCCAGCACTCGGGCCACGCGGACATCCTCCGCGAGAGCGTCGACGGCCAGAAGACCATGGGCTGACCGGCTCAGCGACGGCAGAGCCGGCGGACCAGGTCGGCGTGCGAGGGGTAGAGCGGGGCGAGGGTGTCGGCCTCACCGAAGGTGACGATGTCATCGGTGTAGGGCGGCACCACCACCGTGCCGACCAGGGACCACTCGCCGTCCGGCTCACTGGCCTGCCAGACCCCGGCGGGCACGACGACCTGCGGCCGCTGTCCCGCGGCGAGATCGGGACCGAGCACGGGCTGCGTCACCGTGCCGTCCGGGTGCAGCAGCAGCATCCGCAACGGCGCGCCGACGTGGTGGGCGTAGATCTCCACGTGGTCGAGCTTGTGCACACCGGAGAACTCGCCCTCGCGCAGCAGGTAGTGGATCGCGGACACCTCGGGCGAACGCCACGACTGCCCGAACCACCCGCCCTCCACCGGCAGCTCGACCAGCCCCAATTCCGCGATGACCTCTTCGGCCTTCACCACCCGACCCCGTTCACGTGAGTTCCGCTTCCACCGTGCCGTGCACCACGACCATGCCCTTGCCCAGCCGCTTGGCCGTGTACATCGCCGCGTCCGCCGTGCCGATCAGGTCGTCGGCGGTCAGCGACGGGTCGAACCCGTCGCGGTGCGAGATCCCGATCGACGCGCGGATCACGTGCGAGCCGTTGGCGGTGCGGTGCGGCTCGTCCAGGGCGCCCAGCACCCGCTGCCCGATCTCCTCCGGCGGCTGCGGGTAGCCGTCGACCAGCACGCCGAACTCGTCGCCGCCCAGCCGTGCCACCACGTCCTGCGTCCGCACGCACGCCTGCAACCGGGACGCCACGATCCGCAGCACCGCGTCGCCCTCGGCGTGGCCGTAGTTGTCGTTGACGTCCTTGAACCCGTCCACGTCGATGAACAGCACCACCACCGGCGACGTGCCGGCCAGCGCCGCGTCCAGCCGTTCCCGGAACAGCGCCCGGTTCGGCACCCCGGTCAGCGGGTCGTGGTAAGCCTGGTGCCGCAGCCTCTCCCGGCTGTCGCGCAGCTGCTCCAGCAGCTTCACGTTGTCGATCAGGGTCAGCAGCTGCCGGGCGATCACCAGCAGCACCACGCCGAGCCCGACGTAGATCTCCAGCGGGTTGAGCCGCACGCCGGTGGCCGTGCCGACCACGATGAACAGTCCCGTGACCAGCATCGGCAGGTACGGCACCAGCAGGTGCAGCAGCTCGCCCGCGCGCAGCCGGGTCGCGCCGACCCGTTCCCGCGCGGCGCTGCTCGGCGCGACCGAGCTGAGGAAGAACAACGCCGGGCACACCATGAACCCGATGTCGGCGGCGGTCGGGATGGTGTCGGCGCCCTTGCTCACCAGGTACGCGAACGCCCACGCCGACGACGCCTGCGCCACGCCCGCCAGCGCGATGAACAGCATCGGCAGCTGCCGCACCGAGCGGTGCGTCCACGAGGACACCAGCAGCACGACCAGCATCACCAGGTACGCCGCCGGGTGCGCCACCACGGTCGCGAATCCGGGGCCGGAAGTGGCCCACGCGCGCACGATCGACTCCAGCAGCGACACCCACGTGAGCACGAACAGTGAGCCGACCACGATCAGCCCGTCCAGCGCGACCACCAGCCTGCTGCGGTGACCGGGCAGGTTGCCGGGACCGCCGTGCGCCAGCACCAGGATCGCGCACAGCGTGAGCGCGGGCACGAGCATGAAACCGATCGGCGCCAGCGTGGAGGAAGGCAGCGCCACCCCGAGGAACACCTGGCCCCAGATCCACACGGCCAGCCCGACGACCAGGCTCGCCATCGCCGCGGCCATCCACATTCGCCAGTGCCGGGCCACGCCGTGCCGTCCCCGCGCGGCCCGCCAGTACGACACCATCGCCGCGCTCGCGGCGAGCAGCTGGGTGAACTTGTCGATCGCGACCGACGTGGGCCGGTCGAACACCCCGGAGACGACGAGGCTGACGATGCCGATCACCAGAGCGCAGACGGCGACGCAGAGGACGCCGAACCGCCTCACGGTCATGGCACCTCGCTCACGCCGCCACTGGAGTCGATCAGTCGACCGAGCCACTGTAATGACCCGGTGACGCTGTGTCGATCTGGGGGTGTCTGTTCGTCACCGTGCGCGTGTCATGAAGGGTCCTCACCGTGATCACCGGCTAAGGTTTCGAACTGGTGTTCGTCGGCGGTTGAGGGGACCAGCGTGCGCGTGTTCGGAGTCGACCCCGGCTTGACCCGGTGCGGGTTCGGGGTGGTCGACGGCGGCGCGGGCCGCACCGTGCGGCCGGTCGCGGTGGACGTGGTGCGCACGCCCGCGGACCTCGACCTGGCGTTGCGGCTGCTCCAGCTCTCCGACGCCGTCGAGCAGTGGCTGGACCGCTACCAGCCGCAGGTCGTGGCGATCGAGCGGGTGTTCAGCCAGCACAACGTCCGCACCGCGATGGGCACGGCGCAGGCGGGCGGTGTGGTGGCGCTGTCCGCGGCCCGCCGCGGCCTGCCGGTCGTCTTCCACACGCCCAGCGAGGTCAAGGCGGCCGTGACCGGCTCGGGTCGCGCGGACAAGGCACAGGTCACCGCCATGGTCACCAAGCTGCTCGGCCTCAAGACCGCGCCGAAGCCCGCCGACGCCGCCGACGCGCTGGCGCTGGCCATCTGCCACCTGTGGCGCGCGCCGATGCGGTCGCGGCTGGAGGAGGCTCAGGCGAGGGCCGCCGACATCGCCCGGACGCACCGCGCGAGACTGGCGCAGGCGGGTGCGAAGGCACCGGCCAAGCCGACGAAGACCGGAGGTAGGAGCCAGTGATCTCGTCACTGCGCGGGCAGGTGCTGTCCATCGGGCTCGACCACGTGGTCGTCGAGGTCGGCGGCGTCGGCTACGCCGTGCAGGCCACCCCCGCCACGCTGGCCACGCTGCGCCGCGGCGAGGAGACGCAGTTGGCCACCGCCCTGGTGGTGCGCGAGGACTCGCTGACGCTGTTCGGGTTCGCCGACACCGAGGCCCGCGAGCTGTTCGGCCTCCTGCAGACCGTGTCCGGCATCGGGCCGCGGCTGGCGCTGGCCACGTTGGCCGTGCTGGAACCGGACAAGCTGCGCGCCGCCCTCGCCGAGGGCAACATCACCGTCCTCACCCAGGTGCCGGGCATCGGCCGAAAGGGCGCCGAACGCCTGATCATCGAACTGCGCGACAAGGTCGGCCACCTCGCGCCCGCGCCGACCGCCACCGGTGGCGACACCGGCCAGGTCCGCGCGCAGGTCACCGAAGCGCTGCTCGGGCTCGGCTTCCCGGCCAAGCAGGCCGAGCAGGCCGTGGACGCCGTGCTGGCCGCGGACGGCGCGCTGGGCACGTCCGAGGTCCTCCGCCGCTCCCTGGCCACCCTGGGCCGCAAGCGATGAACCACGAGGACGACTTCGCCGACGACACCCTCAACCCGCTGCCCGACCCGACCGAGCGGGACGTCGAGTCGACCCTGCGGCCGAAGGACCTGCACGAGTTCGTCGGCCAGCCCAAGGTCCGCGAACAGCTCGAACTGGTCCTCCAAGGCGCGCTGCAACGCGGCTCGCCGCCCGACCACGTGCTGCTGTCCGGACCGCCCGGCCTGGGCAAGACCAGCCTCGCCATGATCATCGCCGCCGAGCTGGGCGCGTCGCTGCGCATCACCTCCGGCCCCGCCCTGGAACGCGCGGGCGACCTGGCCGCGATGCTGTCGAACCTGGTCGAGGGCGACGTGCTGTTCATCGACGAGATCCACCGGATGGCCCGTCCCGCCGAGGAGATGCTGTACCTGGCGATGGAGGACTTCCGGGTCGACGTGGTCGTCGGCAAGGGACCGGGCGCGACCAGCATCCCGCTCGACATCGCCCCGTTCACGCTCGTCGGTGCCACCACCCGGTCCGGCGCGCTGACCGGCCCGCTGCGCGACCGGTTCGGCTTCACCGGGCACATGGAGTTCTACAGCCCCGAGGAGCTTGAGCTGATCGTCCGCCGGTCCGCCAAGATCCTCGGCGTCGACCTGCGCGAGGACGGCGGCCGGGAGATCGCGGGCCGGTCCCGCGGCACGCCCCGCATCGCCAACCGCCTGCTCCGCCGGGTTCGGGACTACGCAGAGGTGCGCGCGGACGGCGCGGTGACCCTGGAGGTCGCCCGGGACGCCCTGGAGGTCTACGACGTGGACGAACTGGGCCTGGACCGGCTGGACCGGGCGGTCCTGGGCGCGCTGGTCCGGTCGTTCGGCGGTGGACCGGTCGGCGTCTCCACGCTGGCCGTCGCGGTGGGTGAGGAACCCACCACGGTCGAGGAGGTCTGCGAGCCCTACCTGGTGCGCGCGGGCATGCTGGCGCGCACGCCCCGTGGTCGCGTCGCCACCGCCGCGGCCTGGTTGCACCTCGGCCTGCAACCACCGCCGCGGGCTCCGGGCGAGGCCACCCGATCCCTGTTCGACGACGCCACCGAGTGATCGGGATAACTCACCTGGCACAATCGGCAGCGGCACCCCAGAAATTCGGACGTACCGGGCGCTGATCGCGCCTGCCCCGTCCGGTTGATCGGAGAATGATGGACCTGTCCTCCTTGATGTTCCCGCTGCTGCTCGTGCTGCTCGCGGTGCCGCTGTTCCTCAGCGCCCGCAAGCAGAAGCGGGCCGTCGCCGAACAGCAGGCGCTGCTGAACTCCCTGGAGCCGGGTGACCGGGTCATGACCACCTCCGGGCTGTACGCGACGGTGGCCGGCGTGAACGACGAAGACAACACGATCGAGCTCGAGATCGCCGACGGCGTGGTCACCACTTGGCTGCGCCAGGCCATCCGCGAGAAGGTCGTGGTGGACACCGAGACCGACGCGGTCGTGGACGACGTGGAAGACGACGTCGTGGACGAGACCGCCGACGTCGAACGCGCGCAGCAGGAGAGCAAGAAGTAACCAGAAGTAACCAGCGGACCCCTCGGCCTGGAGCCGGCAACTGTCAACGTGCCGACTCCAGGCAGTGACGCGCAGCTCACACCATCAGGGGTACGCTGCGGCCTCGCTGACCTTGTCAACTATCAGGAGACGGACGGACCGTGGCACCTCCGGCCGGGCAAATCCGCCCCGCGAAGTACCTGGGCGCATTTGTCCTCATCGTGGTCGCGCTGTACTCCCTGGTGTTCTTCACCGGGAACGGCAAGGCGACCCCCAAGCTCGGCATCGACCTGCAGGGTGGCACCCGTGTCACGTTGACCGCCCGGGCTCCTGATGGGAAAACGCCGTCCGAAGAGTCGCTCAACCAGGCCCGCACGCTCATCGAGACGCGGGTCAACGGTCTGGGCGTGGCCGGTCCCGAGGTGGTCCGCGACGGCACCAACCTCGTGATCACCGTCCCCGGCGACGACAGCGAGGGCGCCAAGCGCCTCGGTCAGACGGCGAAGCTGAACTTCCGCAAGGTCATCGGCTCGCCGGTGCCGAACACGCCGGCGCCGACCGAGAGCAGCACGCCGCCGTCCACGTCGGGCTCCGCCGCGCCGACCACCACGGGCTCGGCCGCGCCGACCGAGACCGCGGCCTCCGTCCCGCCGACCACGACCGCCCAGGGCCGCCCGGCCCCGGCGTTCGAGGGGCAGCCGGAGACCACCACGCCGCCCGCCGAGACCACGACGCCGCCCGCGGACCCGAACGCGCCGCCGCCCGCCGAGGGTCAGGAGTCGCAGGTCGACTGCCGCGCGGTGTTCCAGGGCGTCTACTCGGAGGACCCGACCAAGGCCATCGATGAGTCCCGCACCTGCCGGCAGGACCCGCAGCTGACCACCCTGGACGCCCAGACGGTGTCCCAGGCGCTCGGCGCGTTCACCTGTCCGACCAAGGACCCGCTGATCGGCAACGACGACCCGGCGCTGCCGCTGCTGACCTGCAACCAGGACCTCACCGAGAAGTACGTGCTGGCCCCGGTCACCCCGCCGGCGGACGGCAGCGTGAAGGAAGACGACTACAGCCTGTACTCGCGGCTGACCGGTGAGGACATCGACAACGCGGTGTCCGGTACCGACCCGCAGGGCGCGGGCTTCGTGGTCGACCTCACCTTCAAGGGCGAGGGCGGTGACAAGTGGGGCAAGTTCACCTCGGCGAACGTCTCGCAGCAGGTCGCCGTCGTGCTGGACACCCAGGTCGTGTCCGCGCCGAACATCAACGAGCCCATCCTCGGCGGTTCGACGCAGATCAGCGGCACGTTCACGCAGAGCGAGGCGACCCACCTCGCCAACGTGCTCAAGTACGGTTCGCTGCCGCTGTCGTTCGAGGCCTCCGAGGCGGAGACGGTGTCCGCGACCCTCGGCCTGGCGTCGCTGAAGGCGGGCCTGATCGCCGGCGGCATCGGCCTGGCGCTGGTGTTCGTGTACTGCCTGTTCTACTACCGCCTGCTCGGCGTGCTGACGATCCTGTCGCTGGTCCTGTCCGGTGTGATCGTCTACGCGGTGCTGGTGCTGCTCGGCCGCTGGATCGGGTTCACCCTCGACCTCGCGGGCATCGCCGGTTTCATCGTGTCGATCGGTATCACCGCCGACTCGTTCGTGGTGTTCTTCGAACGGCTCAAGGACGAGATGCGCGAGGGCCGGTCGTTCCGGTCCGCGGTACCGCGCGCCTGGGTCCGCTCGCGCCGCACGATCCTGTCCGCGGACGCGGTCAGCTTCCTCGCCTCGGCCATCCTGTACGTGCTCGCGGTCGGCCAGGTGAAGGGCTTCGCGTTCACCCTCGGCATGTCGACCGTGCTCGACCTGGTCGTGGTCTTCCTGGTGACGCACCCGCTGGTCAGCATGATCTCCAAGTCGAAGCGACTGTCCAACCCGAAGCTGGTGGGTCTGGGCGGCGCCGTCCAAGCCGCGGTCGACGACCGCGCGCTGTCGGGTGCGAAGAGCACCGCTGTGAAGGAGGTCTGACGTGGCCGAGAAGAAGAAGGGCAACGTTTTCCAGCGGCTCTACGTCGGCAACGGCGCGTTCGACATCGTCGGCAAGCGCAAGCGCTGGTACCTGCTGTTCGGCCTGATCCTGCTGATCTGCGTCGGGTCGATCGTGTTCCGGGGCTTCAACCTGGGCATCGACTTCACCGGCGGCACCCGGGTGCAGATGCCCGCGCAGAGCGCGTCCGGCCCGATCA
Organism: Saccharothrix carnea; assembly: GCF_003014735.1. Lineage (GTDB taxonomy): Bacteria > Actinomycetota > Actinomycetes > Mycobacteriales > Pseudonocardiaceae > Actinosynnema > Actinosynnema carneum. The sequence continues at coordinate 125,041 of NZ_PYAX01000008.1, forward strand.
GCGTCGAGGCGGCCAAGGACTCGTACGAGAAGGCGCTCGGCAAGGAGCCCGCGGCCACGCAGACCGTGGGCGCGGGTGACTCGGCGACCATCCAGATCCGGTCGGAGGCGCTGAACGCCGACCAGGTGCTCAAGCTCAAGAACACGCTGAACGAAGACCTCCAGCCCAACGGCGGCACGAACGCCATCAGCGACAGCGCCGTCTCCGCCTCGTGGGGCGGTGAGATCACCAGCCAGGCGCTGATCGCGCTCCTCGTGTTCTTCGTCGCGGTGATGATCTTCCTGGCGCTGTACTTCGAGCTGTCGATGGCGATCGCCGCCCTCGTGGCGGTGTTCCACGACGTGCTGATCACGGCGGGTGTCTACTCGCTGGTCGGCTTCGAGGTCTCGCCCGCGACGGTGATCGGCCTGCTCACCATCCTCGGCTTCTCGCTGTACGACACGGTGGTGGTGTTCGACAAGGTCCGGGAGAACACCCGCGGCCTGCTCGGCCTCACCCGCCGCACCTACGGCGAGGCCGCGAACCTGGCCGTGAACCAGACCCTGATGCGGTCGATCAACACCTCGCTGATCGCGCTGCTGCCGGTGCTCGGCCTGCTCGCCATCGGCGTCGGCCTGCTCGGCGTCGGCACGCTGAAGGACCTGGCGCTGGTGCAGCTCACCGGTATCGCGATCGGCGCGCTGTCCTCGATCTACATCGCGACCCCGGTCGCGGTGGACCTGAAGATGCGCGACGCCCGCTACAAGGCGCAGGCCGCGCGGGTACAGGCGCGTCGGGACAACCTGGCCCGCAGGGCGGCGGCCGGCAGCGAGGTCGTCAGCGGTGGCGACATCGTGGAGTCGACCGACGACGAGTCGCTGCAGGCCGAGTTGCGCAAGGAGAAGGCCATGTCGGCGGCGGCGAGCGTGCCGTCGCGGACCGGCAAGGCAGGCGACGCGCGGCGGCGCCCGACCGGCAAGAAGCACCGTTGAAGCTGGACCGCGCCCTAGGGCTGCTGCGTGAGGTCCCGGACTTCCCCCTGCCGGGGGTCGTCTTCCGGGACCTCACGCCGGTCCTCGCCGACCCGGACGCGCTGCGCGCCGTGGTCGACGCCCTGCAGGACAAGATCCACCCGGACACCCAGGTCGTGGCCGCGATCGAGTCGCGCGGCTTCCTGCTGGGCGCCGCTCTCGGCTACGGCTGGCACTACGGCGTCGTGCCGCTGCGCAAGCCGGGCAAGCTGCCCGCCGTCGCCCACCGCGTGACGTACGACCTGGAGTACGGGACGGCCACGCTGGAGCTGCCGGCGGAGGCCGTCGTGCCGGGGCAGCACGTGGTCGTGGTCGATGACGTGCTGGCGACCGGTGGCACGGCCGCGGCGGCGTGCGAGCTGGTCGAGCGGGCCGGTGGCGTGGTGACGGGGGTGTCGGTGGTGCTGGAGATCCCGGGGTTGGGCGGGCGTGAGCGGCTGGTCGGCCGCGAGGTCAACGCCCTGCTCAGCGTCTGAGCACACCGCGGTCGCGGATTTCCGAGAGAGATTCGTGGCGCCCCCGGAGGCCGTCCGGAGCGGGCCGCGGGCACGTTCACGCAGGTGAATGCCGACTGGTCGGGCTGAACGGCCGGTGCTGCTCGTCGTGTGAACCGCACCGCTCATCGGCTCGCCGCCGAAGTCGTCGCCGCTGCGGAGTTATCCTCGGTTCCTAGACCCGAGGAGCGTGGTTGAGCCAGGACACCGAACCCGCCCAGACGTCGCAGCCCGTGCCCGCACGGCCGCCGTCCGCGACGAGGCGCGTGCGCGCGCGGCTGGCACGTCGGATCACCGCCCAGCGCGCCGCGCCGGTCAAGCAGGTCCTCGAACCGCTGGCCGCCGTCCACCGCGACCTGCACCCCAAGGCCGACCTGGCGCTGCTCCAGCACGCCTACGACGTCGCGGAGGAGAAGCACCGCCCCCAGCGGCGCAAGTCCGGCGACCCCTACATCACCCACCCGCTGGCCGTGGCGACGATCCTGGCCGAGCTGGGCATGGACACGACGACCCTGGTCGCCGCCCTCCTGCACGACACGGTGGAGGACACCGACTACTCGCTGGACCAGCTGCGGGTCGACTTCGGCACCGAGGTCGCACTGCTGGTCGACGGCGTGACCAAGCTGGACAAGGTCAAGCTCGGCGCGGCGGCCGAGGCCGAGACCATCCGCAAGATGGTCATCGCCATGGCCAAGGACCCCCGGGTGCTGGTCATCAAGCTCGCCGACCGGCTGCACAACATGCGCACCATGCGGTTCCTGCCGCCGGAGAAGCAGGCCCGCAAGGCGCGCGAGACGCTGGAGGTGCTGGCGCCGCTGGCGCACCGCCTCGGCATGGCGACGGTGAAGTGGGAGCTGGAGGACCTGGCGTTCGCGATCCTCCAGCCGAAGAAGTACGACGAGATCGTGCGCCTGGTGGCCAACCGCGCGCCGTCCCGCGACACCTACCTCGGTGGCGTGATCACCGAGCTGTCGCAGCAGCTGGAGGGCGCCCGGATCACGGCCAAGGTCGAGGGCAGGCCGAAGCACTACTACTCGATCCACCAGAAGATGATCGTGCGCGGCCGCGACTTCGACGACATCCACGACCTGGTCGGCGTGCGCATCCAGGTGGACGAGGTCCGCGACTGCTACGCGGCCATGGGCGTGGTGCACGCGCTGTGGCAGCCCATGCCCGGCCGGTTCAAGGACTACATCGCGCAGCCCCGGTTCGGCGTCTACCAGTCGTTGCACACGACGGTCATCGGGCCGGACGGCAAGCCGCTGGAAGTGCAGATCCGCACCTACGACATGCACCGGACGGCCGAGTACGGCATCGCGGCGCACTGGCGGTACAAGGAGACGCGCGGTACGCACAGCGGCAAGGGCGTCGAGGTCGACGAGATGGCCTGGATGCGGCAGCTGCTGGACTGGCAGCGGGAGGCCGCCGACCCGGGCGAGTTCCTGGAGTCGCTGCGGTTCGACCTGGCTGCCCGGGAGATCTTCGTCTTCACGCCGAAGGGCGACGTGGTGACGTTGCCGACCGGGTCGACGCCGGTGGACTTCGCGTACGCCGTGCACACCGAGGTGGGTCACCGGTGCATCGGGGCACGGGTGAACGGTCGGCTCGTCGCTTTGGAGCGCAAGCTCGAGAACGGCGAGGTCATCGAGATCTTCACCTCGAAGGCCGAGGGCGCGGGTCCGTCGCGCGACTGGCTCTCGTTCGCGGCCTCGCCGCGCGCCAAGGCGAAGATCAAGCAGTGGTTCGCGAAGGAGCGCAAGGAAGAGGCCATCGAGGTCGGCAAGGACGCCATCGCGAAGGAGGTCCGACGCGTCGGGCTGCCCCTGCAGCGGCTGGTCTCGGCCGACTCGATGGGCGCGCTGTCGAAGGAGCTGCACTACCCCGACGTGTCGGCGCTGTACGCGGCCGTGGGGGAGGGGCACACCTCCGCGCGGCACGTCGTGCAGCGGTTGGTGGCGCAGCTCGGTGGCGTGGAGCACGCCGAGGAGGAGCTGGCCGAGCGCTCGACGCCGTCCACCGTGGCGCGGCGGCGGGTCACCGGTGACGCCGGGGTCGTCGTCAAGGACGCGGCCGACGTGTGGGTGAAGCTGGCGCGGTGCTGCACGCCCGTGCCGGGTGACGACATCCTGGGCTTCGTGACGCGTGGTGGCGGGGTGTCCGTGCACCGGACGGACTGCACGAACGCGGACGAGCTGCTGAAGACGCCGGAGCGGTTGCTGGACGTCGAGTGGGCGCCGTCGTCGTCGTCGGTGTTCCTGGTGGCGATCCAGGTGGAGGCGCTGGACCGGCACCGGCTGCTGTCGGACGTCACCAAGGTGCTGGCCGACGAGAAGGTCAACATCCTGTCGGCGTCGGTGACGACGTCGCGGGACCGGGTGGCGGTGTCGCGGTTCTCGTTCGAGATGGGCGACCCGAAGCACCTCGGCCACGTGCTGAAGGCCGTTCGGAGCGTCGAGGGCGTGTACGACGTGTACCGCGTGACGTCGGCGTCGTAGTGGAGACCGTGCTCCACGGCTGACGGCCGCATGCTGCCGACCGGCGGTCGCGTCAGCGAAACGTCATCGGGCGGTGGGAGCATCGGCGCAGGTCGGCCTGGTCAGGCCGCCGGGGAAGACGCAAGGGCCCGCACTCCTCTCCCGAGTGCCGGGCCCTGCGCGTTTCCGGGGCTACGCGTTCGCAGGGGAGCCGGGGCAAAGCGAAGGGGCCGCCTGGTCGGGCGGCCCCTTCGAAGGTCAGCGCACTACTTGACGACGGTCGCGGACTTGATGTCGACGGCCTTGTTCGGCTTGCCGTCGCCCTGGCCCTGGTCGGTGCCCGCCTTGGCGACCTCGTCCACGAGCTTGAGGCTCTCCGCGTCGACCGAGCCGAACACGGTGTACTTCGGCTCGAGCTGGGTCTGGCCGTAGACGATGAAGAACTGGCTGCCGTTCGTGTCCGGGCCCGAGTTCGCCATGGCGAGCTGGCCGCGGCCGTAGGTCAGCTCCGGCCACACCTCGTCCTTGAAGCTGTACCCGGGGCCGCCGCTGCCGGTGCCGCTCGGGTCGCCGCACTGCAGCACCTGGATGCCGGACGTGGTCAGGCGGTGGCACGTGGTGTCGTTGAAGTAGCCCTGCTCGGCCAGGTTGACGAAGCTGTTCACCGCGCACGGCGCGAGCGTGCGGTCGAGGGTCAGCTTGATGTCGCCGACCGAGGTGGCCAGCGTGGCGCCGACCGTGCCCTCCGCGGACGTCTGGCCTCCCGCGGGAGCCTTGACCTCCTTGCTCGCGGGCTGCTCGTCGGCCGGGTACTCGCAGGCCACCTGGGCCGGGAGGGGCGTGGTCCGCTTCACCGCCGGGTGCAGCTCGGTGGGGATCGACTGCGCGCCGTCGGAGCCGGCCGCCGGGGCGGTCGAGCTGGCCGCGGCGGCGTCGTCGCCGGTGCTGCTGAAGTCGGTCGTGGCGAGGAAGTACACACCGCCCGCGACCACGACGACGGCGACCGCCGTCGCGACCACGGCGATCACCCGGCGCCGCTTCGCGCGCTCCGCCCTGCGGACGAGCTGGCGTTCCAGCTTCCGCTTGGCCTGCTCGCGGCGCTGCACGTTGGTCGGCACCTGCAACCTCCCTGATCTCTGCGTCGACGGCGACGATCGGTGAGCAGTCTAGGGGGCACGCATGTGACTGGTGTATGCCGGATAGGCTGCTTGACGGGGTCCACAGGGATCCGTTGTCGATCCGTTGCCGACGAGAGGTGATCCCGTGCTGGTGATCGGGTTCCCCACCGGCGCCCTGCAGGCCAACTGCTTCCTCCTGGCCACGGGCGCGGGCGGGCCGTGCGTGGTGGTCGACCCCGGCCAGGACGCGGCCGAGCCGATCGCCGAGGCCCTGCGCGAGCACCGGCTGTCCCCGGTCGCCGTGCTGCTCACGCACGGGCACTTCGACCACGCGTTCTCGGTGGCCCCGGTCTGCGACGGCAACGACATCCCGGCGTGGGTCCACCCGCGTGACCGGGAGCTGCTGTCGGACCCGCTCAAGGGCATCAGCGCCGAGTCACGGGCCTTCTTCGGCGGCAACCTGGAGATGAGGGAGCCGCGCGAGGTGCGCGAACTGGTCGACGGCGGCGAGCTGGACCTGGCCGGTCTCCGGCTGACCGTCGACCACTCACCGGGCCATACCGGCGGGTCGGTGATGTTCCGCGCCGGCACCGAGGAGGGCGGACGGCTCGTGCTGTCCGGTGACACCCTCTTCGCCGGCTCCATCGGACGCACCGACCTGCCGGGCGGCGACCACCGCGAGATGCTGACGTCGCTGCGCACCAAGGTGCTGACGCTGGCCGACGACACGGTGGTGCTGCCCGGCCACGGCCCGACGACGACCATCGGCCGCGAACGCGTGAGCAACCCGTTCCTGCTGGACCTGGGCTCACCCGACGACGAGCCGGCACCCGCACCGCACCGAGGACTGTAGAACCGTGACCACGTTCGCCGCGCCCAAGGGCGTGCCCGACTACTTCCCGCCGACCTCCGCGCAGTTCCTGGCGGTCCGCGACACGCTCGTGGAGTCCGCGCGCCGCGCCGGCTACGGCTACATCGAGCTGCCCGTCTTCGAGGACACCGCGTTGTTCGCGCGCGGTGTCGGCGAGTCGACCGACGTGGTCAGCAAGGAGATGTACACGTTCACCGACCGCGGCGGGCGGTCCATCACGCTGCGGCCCGAGGGCACCGCCGGCGTGATGCGCGCCGTGATCGAGCACGGCCTCGACCGCGGCCAGCTGCCGGTGAAGCTCGCGTACGCGGGGCAGTTCTTCCGCGCCGAGCAGCCGCAGGCGGGGCGGTACCGGCAGTTCCACCAGGTCGGCGTCGAGGCGATCGGCGTGGACGACCCGGCGCTGGACGCCGAGGTCATCGCGGTGGCTGACGCCGGGTTCCGGGCGCTGGGGCTGACCGGGTTCCGGCTGGAGCTGACGTCGCTGGGCGACGCCACGTGCCGTCCCCAGTACCGGGAGAAGCTGCAGGCGTTCCTGGCGGAGCTGCCGCTGGACGAGGAGACGCGGCGGCGGGCGGAGCTGAACCCGCTGCGGGTGCTGGACGACAAGCGGCCCGAGGTGCGCGAGCTGGTCGCCGACGCCCCGCTGATGGTGGACCACCTGTCGGCCGAGTCGCTGGCCCACTACGAGCAGGTCAAGGTCTACCTGAACGAGCTGGGCGTGAAGTTCGCGGAGAACCCGCGGATGGTGCGCGGGCTGGACTACTACACCAAGACGACGTTCGAGTTCGTGCACGACGGGCTGGGCGCGCAGTCCGGCATCGGCGGCGGCGGGCGGTACGACGGGTTGATGGAGCAGCTGGGCGGGCAGCCGCTGTCCGGGGTCGGGTTCGGGCTCGGGGTGGACCGGGCGCTGCTGGCGTGCCAGGTCGAGGGCCTGACGCCGGGTGACGTGACGCGGTGCGACGTGTACGGCGTGCCGCTGGGCGAGGCGGCCAAGTCGCGGCTGGTCGCGTTGTCCGCGCCGCTGCGGGCCGCCGGTGTGCGGTTCGACCTGTCCTATGGTGGTAAGGGCCTCAAGGGTGCGATGAAGGGTGCCGACCGGTCCGGTGCGCGGTTCGCGCTGGTGCTGGGTGAGCGCGACATCGAGGCCGGGGTCGTGCAGGTGAAGGAGTTGTCGTCGGGCGACCAGCGCGAGGTGCCGCTGGCGGACGTGGTGATCTCTGTGCTGGAGGCGTTGGGCCGGTGAGCGAGCGGATTGCCCTTGACCTGCTTGACCCGAAGGCGGTGCGCAAGCGCGCGCGGACGGTCGCCATCGGCGCGTTGATCGTCGCCGCCGCGTTCGGCGGGCTGCTGGGGCTGCTCGCGGGGCGGACCGCCGGGTTGGTCACGGCGGCGGTGTTCGCGGTGCCGCTGTTGATGTTGGCGTGGTCGGAGGCGCGGCGGCGGGTGTGGCTGGAAGGTCACGTGCTGTCCGTGCGGGCGTTCGGCACGCGTTCGGTCGACCTGCACACGGCCGAGCAGTTGGACTTGCTGGTGACGGATGTGCGTGGGGCGCGGACGGTGGGGCTGTTCGTGCGTGGCGGCGGCAAGGCAATCAACCTGGCGTTGGCGATCTACGCCGGCACGGGCGGGCGCGAGCAGGGCGTGTTGCCGCTGCGGAAGCTGGCCGACGTGCTGGCCGGTCGCGGTGACGCCCCGGGGCTGGTGTTCTCCGAACTGCTGGTGGCGCAGTTGCGGGCGGAGGCGCGTGGCCTGGCCGCCGCCGATCGGCCGCTGTACCAGCTCGGCTCGATGGCGCCCACGGGTCGCTTGGCGCAGAAGCTGAACCCCGAAGCCATCTCCCGCTTCGTCTCCACCCTCGACCAGTCCTGACCGACCGGGGCGGGGGTCAGTCGTCGGGGAGGCCCCAGGTGCCCTTCGGTGGTGCGGGGGACTGGGTCGCGGTGGTGTCGGTGGTGGGTGGGATGCCGCCGATGAAGCGGATCAGCGAGTCGTCGTGTTCGACCCGGCCGGGGAACGGGTCGCCGGCCGTCAGCCTGGTCAGGGCGGCGATCGGTAGTTCGGTGTGGGAGGCGACCAGCACGAAGTTGCCGAACCGCCTGCCCCGGAACACGGCCGGTTCGGCCAGGACGCACACGTGGGGGAAGACGGCGCGGACGGTGGCGGTCTGGGCCTTGGCGAACGCGAGCTTCCCGCCGTCGCCGATGTTGGCGGCGTAGACGCCACCGGGGCGCAGGGTCCGGGAGGCCAGGGCGACGAACTCCACCGACGTGAGGTGCGCGGGGGTGCGGGAGCCGGCGAAGACGTCGGTCACGACGAGGTCGAACGTGGCTTCCGGTGCCTTGGCCAGCACGGCACGGGCGTCGCCGTTGCGGATCCGCAGGCGCCAGTTGCGGTCCAGGGGGAGGATGCCCCGGACCAGGTCGATCAGGGCCGCGTCGATCTCCACGACCTGCTGGCTGGAGCGGGGACGCGTGGCGGCGATGTAGCGGGGCAACGTGAACGCGCCGCCGCCCAGGTGGAGGGCGCGGATCGGGTCGCTGCCCGGTGCGACCAGGTCGGCGACGTGGCCCAGCCGGCGCAGGTACTCGAACTCCAGGTGCGTGGGGTCGTCCAGGTCGACGTGGGACTGCGGTGTGCCGTTCAGGCGCAGCATCCACGCCCTCGGCACGTCGGGATCGGGGATCAGTTCCGCGATGCCCGAGTCGACCTCCCGGCTGATGGTCTCGTCGGCTTTCCGGATCCGTCCCACCGGACGATTATCCCGGTAGCGCCTGCGTGCGGCGCTTGCGGTCCGGTAGGCGGTCCACCAGCCTGCCCAGCCGTTCCGTCGTGCCCTGCAACGGGCCGAGCGCGGCGGCCAGCACGCGGATCGAGTCGTCGAGTTGGCCGGTGTTCCCGGTGAGCGCGGCGATCCTGGCCTCCAGCTCGGCCAGCTGGTGCTGCACCGCCTCCAGCTGGTGCAACGCCTCGGGCATCTCGTTGGCCAGGAACGTGGCGAGCTGCTCCAGCCGTTCGAGCGTGCCCCGCAGCTCCGCGACTTGCGGCAACGCCTGCGCCAACGGGGTCAGCTTCTCCAGCGCGTCGGCGATCCGCGGCAGTGCGAGCACGCCTGACACCAGTCCGGTGGCGACCCGGGCGGCGAGGCCCAGCGCGGTCCGCAGCATGCGAGTACGTTACCCACCCGTGCAGATCGCCGCTGATGTTCTGACCGCGCTGGTCGCGGCCATCCACCTCTACATCGTCGTGCTGGAGATGGTCCTCTGGACCACGCCGCGCGGCCGGGCGACGTTCGGCACTACGCCGGAGTTCGCCGCCGAGTCGAAGGTGCTGGCCGCCAACCAGGGCCTCTACAACGGCTTCCTGGCCGCCGGGTTGATCTTCGCGTTGGTCGTGCGGGGGACGACGGGGTTCGCGTTCGCGGTGTTCTTCCTGGTCTGCGTGATCGTGGCGGGCCTGTACGGCGCGGCGACGGTCAGTCGTCGGATCCTGGTCGTGCAGTCCGTCCCCGCCGCGATCGCGTTGCTGCTGGTCCTGCTGGCCCGGTAGTCGGGCCGGTGGTCGGTGGCCGCCGCCACGGGCCCTTGGCGGGGTCGTAGCCGGTGCGCAGGTCGCCGGTGACGCGGTTGCGGGTCGGTGGGGTGGTGCGGGCGCGCGTCGGCTCGGGGGCGGGTTCGGCGGTCGGCTCGGGCGTGGTCGGCGCGGGTTCGCGGCCGGCGACGAAGGCGGCCAGCGCGGTGGTGATGGGGACGGCGGCGACGAGGCCGATGCTGCCCACCAGGGTGCGGACGACCTCCTGGGCCACTTCCTGGGCGGTGAGGATCTCGCCCAGGTCGCGGCCGGACAGCGAGAAGGCGAGCAGCAGGGGCAGTGCGGCGCCCGCGTAGGCCATGACCAGGGTGTTCACCACGGAGGACAGGTGGTCGCGGCCGATCCGGGAGCCCGCGGCGTAGAGGTCGCGGAAGCCCAGCGACGGGTTGGCCCGGCGCAGTTCCCAGACGGCGCTGGTCTGGGTGACGGTCACGTCGTCCAGCACGCCGAGGGCGCCGATGATCGTGCCCGCCAGGAGCAGGCCGCGGGTGTCGATGCCGTGCCCGAGCAGCGACACGAGGTTGGCGGTGTCCTGGTCCAGGCCGGTCAGCTTGCCGAACGCCGAGAACAGGGCGCCCAGGACCCCGATCAGGGCAAGGCTCACCAAAGTGCCCAGGACGGCGGTCGACGTGCGGGCGGACAGGCCGTGGGTCAGGTACAGGACGATGAACATGATCAGGCCGGCGCCGACCACGGCCACGGTCAGCGGGCTCTCGCCGGCGAGGATCGCGGGCAGCACGAACAGGACGAGGACCACGAAGCTCAGCGCGAGCGCACCCAGCGCGGCGAGGCCCTGCCAGCGGCCGAGCAGGAGCACGGCGGCGGCGAAGAGCACGGCGAGGAGCAGCAGCGGCACGCCGCGCTGGAAGTCGGCCAGCTGGTAGGACGTGCTGTCGTTCGGGTCGCCGCCGCCGTACGAGAGCACCACGGCGTCGCCGACGGCGAACTCCGGCGTGCCCGGCTGGTCGGGGACCGGTACCCGGATCTCGCGGCCGGCCGCGGCGCCGTCGGTCATCCGCACGGTGACCAGCACGCAGCCCGTGGCGCCCGGCTCGGCTGGGTCCGGGCCGCACCCGCCCCGCGCCACGGCGGTCACGTCGCCGCGCACCGGCACCTGCGCCAGCCCGGCCTCGGCGCCCGTGCGCTGCTCGTGCCCGAACGGGTACAGCAGCAGCGCGCCGACGACGGTCGCGAGCACGAACGGCAGCAACAGGACCAGCAGCAACTTGCGCACGGGTCGGGACGAGGGCTCGGCGGGGCCGCCGTGCCCGTGTCCATGGGCGGCGATCAGGTCCTTGGCGCGCACGGCGCACATACTGCCCGCCCACCCCGGACGTCCGCATTCCGGACACTTCAGTGCGAATTCCGGGGTGAACCCTTCAGCTGTGCCGCCATCGGTGCGACGCTCGCCGCGTGACCACGAACTGGACACCCATCCACGGCCGGTCCTTCGAGCCGGTCCCGTACCGACCGGCCAGGATGCCGGTCGACGAGTCCCTGCGCACGGCCGCCGACCTGCGCGCCCGGATGCGGGAACGCCGCACGGTGCGCATGTTCTCCTCCGATCCCGTACCCGAACAGGTGGTGCTCGACGCCATCGAGGTCGCCTCCACCGCGCCCAGCGGCGCCCACCAGCAGCCCTGGACGTTCGTGCGGGTGAAGGACCCCGAGGTGCGTCGGCGCATCCGCGAGGCCGCCGAGCACGAGGAGCGCGTCTCCTACGCGGGCAGGCTCGGCGAGGAGTGGTTGGACGCCCTGCGCCCGCTCGGCACCGACGACGTCAAGCCGCACCTGACCGACGCGCCGGAGCTGGTCGTCGTGTTCCAGCAGCGCTACTACCTGGAGCCCGGCGGCACCCGCCGCAAGCACTACTACGTGGACGAGTCGGTGGGCATCGCGGTCGGCATGCTGCTGACCGCGCTGCACCTGTCCGGGCTCGCCGCGCTGACCCACACGCCGTCGCCGATGAAGTTCCTCGGCGACGTGCTGGGCCGCCCGGGCAACGAGAAGGCGTTCGCGGTGATCCCGATCGGTTACCCGGCCGACGACTGCGTGGTGCCCAACCTGGTCCGCAAGTCCCTGGATCAGGTCGTGGTGACCGTCTGAGGCGCCAACGGGTCGGCGAACCGGAAGTGCGCCGAGATCGCCTCCGCGGACGCCGTCAGGGCCTGTCGCAGCCGTTCGTCCGGCGATCCCGTGACGAGCCGCCACGGCACGCCCCGCGCGGTGAGGCGGGTCTGGAACTCGGCGGTCATCCACCCGCGCAGGTGCTCGCCGTCCCGCCACCCGTCCTGCTCGAACGGCACGCCGACGTGATCGGTCAGCAGGTACAGGGCGGGGCGGTGGGCGTCCGGCGCGATGTCCGGGTGCGGCGCGCCGAGGTAGCGGTGACCCCACACGGTCGCCGCCCACGAGTCGTTGTCGCACACCAGGACCGGTCCGTCCACGGCGGCGTCGGCCAGTTCCCGCTGCCTGCGCGCCACGTCCTGGAAGTCGCCGACCGTCCACACGAGACCGTCGACGGTGGCGCGCGGGTCGAACGCGCGGGCGGCGGCCAGCTTGAGCTCGGTGTGCTCGCGGCCGTACTCGGGCACCCAGGGCGCGTCCAGGGCGGTGGCGAGGTCGCGGGACAGGGTGGTGGTGCCGGTGCTCTCGGCGCCGAGGACGACGATGCGCGCGCAGAGGCCGACCCGGGTCGCCCGCGCGAGGTGCGACCACTGGCGGCGGGGGTCGGCGCGGACGGCGGTGCCCGAGACGGGGAACGCGTCGCGGTCGAGGTCGACCAGGACGTGCCGGGCGCCCAGCCGCTTGGCCATCTCGTCGCCGTAGTGCTCGCTGGAGAACACCGCGTCGACCGGTGCCGACGCGGGGTCGCCGTCCAGGATGGCCCGTCGCGCGAGCACCGCCCGTGCCACGCCCATGTGCAGTTCCCACACGGTGTCGCTGTGGAAGTCCATCTCGTGGTCGTCCACGTCGCCGAGGACGACCAGGCCGGGCGTGCCGGCGTGCTCGGCGCGCAGCCAGGCCACCCGGTCGGCGACCGGGATGGACTCCGCGCCGGAGGCAAGCACGGTCACTGTGGTGCGCCGGCTGCGCGCGGCGGCGGTGCGGATGAGGTGGTGGTGACCGGCGTGCGGGGGGTAGAACTTGCCGAGCACCAACGCGTGGTCGAAGTCGGTCACGCGGCCACCGGCTCGTCCGCGCGCAGCGCCTTCGTCCAGTTCCGCAGGCCGAGCACGCACAGCGCCATGAACCCGACGTAGAGGATCGCGGTCAGCCACAGGCCCTTGTAGGCGTACAACGGAACGTAGATCACGTCCGCGGCGATCCACAGCCACCAGCACTCGACCTTCTTGCGGGTCTGGCCCCACGTGGCCAGCAGCGAGAGCACGGTGGTCACGGAATCCGCCCACGGCACGGTCGAGTCGCTGAACGTGGTGAGCACCCACACCAGCAGCAGGGTGCCCGCCACGCCGGCCAGGAGCAGCCACCACCACTGCGCGCGGGACGTGCGGCTGACCGGCAGCGGGGTGTGCTCGGTGCCGCCCCGCAGCCACGCCCACCAGCCGTACAGCGCGAGCGCGACGTAGACGACCTGCAGGCCCGAGTCCGCGTACAGGCCGCTGGTCGCGAACAGGACCAGGAAGGCGAGGTTGTTGAGGATGCCGATCGGCCAGTTGAGCGGGTTCTGCCGGGTGACCAGCCACACGCACAGCGCGCCGGTGATGAAACCGGCGATCTCGCCCCAGCTGGTGGCGGCGCCCGCGAACGTGAACGCGGTGGTGTTGAACGGCCACAGGATGACGTCGAGCACAGGCACTCCGTTTGACCATGGTTCGAACACGTGTTCGAATGTGGACATGCGATGGGACGGGCAGAAGGACGGGGCGGACCGACAGCAGGCTCTGCCGGGTTTGCCGGGGCTGGTGCGCAGCGTACGAACTCCCGACTTCGCCGACGTCGTGTTCCACGAGGTGAACGCCAAGTCCGTGCTGAACAAGGTGCCCGGTGGCGGGTTGCCGTTCGGTTGGACGGTCAACCCCTACCGGGGGTGCACGCACGGTTGCACGTATTGCCTGACGGGTGACACGCCCGTGTTGCTGGCCGATGGCCGCACCAAGCCGATCGCCGAGCTGGCCGTGGGCGAGGAGGTGTTCGGCACGTCCGAGGGCCGGTACGTGGTCACCCGCGTGCGGGCGCACTGGAAGACGTCCAAGCCCGCCTACCGGCTGACGTTGAGCGACGGCACGCAGGTGGTGGCGGGCGGTGACCACCGGTTCCTCACCGACGAGGGCTGGAAGCACGTCACGCCCGGCCGGTGCGACGACTTCGAGGAGCGGCCGTACCTGGTCAAGGGCGCGCAGCTGGTCGGGACGGGCCGGTTCGCCGCGCCGCCGGCGCGGGGCGCGGAGTACCGGACCGGCTACCTGTGGGGCTTGGTGCGCGGCGGGCTGCCCAGCCACCCGGACGTGCTGGCGCGCGTGCGCGAGTTCTCCGGCGGCCGGGTGCCGCGCGAGAACGAGCTGGTGGAATGGCCGACCACGCCGGGGGAGGAGTGGTCGAAGGGCTTCCTGGCCGGCCTGTTCGACGCGCGCGGCAGCTCGACCGGCGGCGAGCTGGTGATGTCCAGTTCGGACAGCGCGGTGTTCGAGGCGGCGGTGCTGGCGTTGACCCGGCTGCGCGTGTCGCACGTGGTCGAGGTGCGCGGGGTGCGGATCGTCGGCGGGCTGGCCGAGCGGCTGCGGTTCCTGCACCTGGTGTGCCCGGCGATACCGCGCGGCAACGCGGTGGAGGGCATGGCGGTGCCCGTGACGGCCGGGCTCGCGGTGGTGTCGGTGGAGTCGCTCGGCGTGACGCGGACGTTGTACGACATCACCACCGGCACCGGCGACTTCGTGGCCAACGGCCTGGTCAGCCACAACTGCTTCGCCCGCAACACGCACACCTACCTCGACCTGGACGCCGGGCGCGACTTCGACACCCAGGTGGTGGTGAAGGTCAACGCGGTGGACGTGCTGAAGGCCCAGCTGCGGTCCCGCCGTTGGCGGCGGGAGCACGTGGCGATGGGCACGAACACCGACCCGTACCAGCGGGCCGAGGGCCGGTACGCGCTGATGCCGGGCATCATCCGGGCACTGGCGGATTCCGGTACGCCGTTCTCGATCCTCACCAAGGGCACCGTGCTGTCGCGGGACATACCGTTGTTGGCGCAGGCAGCTTCGTCGGTGCCGGTGGGCATCGGGGTGTCGTTGGCACTGCTGGACCGCGAGCTGCAGTCGGGGCTGGAACCGGGCACGCCGAGCCCTCAGGCGAGGTTGGAGCTGGTGCGCCGGGTGCGTGACGCGGGGCTGCCGTGCGGTGTGTTCGTCGCGCCCGTGCTGCCGAAGCTGACCGACTCGGAGGAGCGGTTGGACGCCCTGCTGGCCTCGATCGCGGAGGCGGGCGCGACCGGGGTGACCGTCCTGCCGCTGCACCTGCGGCCGGGGGCACGGGAGTGGTTCGCCCGGTGGCTGGTGCGGGAGCGGCCGGACCTGGTCGACGACTACCGGCGGTTGTACGCGCGGGGGTCCTATGTGGATGCTCGGTACCGGCGGTGGTTGACGGCTCGGATCCAGCCGTTGTTGGGGCGGCACGGGTTGGACGTGCGGGGTAAGCGCGACGCGGTCGGCGTGCCTGGTGATGACGAGGGTTTGTGGCCGGAGGGCAGCCTGCCGGCCTCGACTCCGAACGCGCCGGTGGCCCAAGAGCAACTGACCCTCCTGTAGGCGGATGGGGGAGGGCTCGAAAAGCTTGAAAAGCCTAAAAGCGTCCTCGCCGGACGGGCAGATCAGCAGGATGACCCCAACTGCGCCTGGATGTCCTGTTGGGTTGGTGGTCCGGACTCCGTGTCCTCCCACCGACCTCCCTCCGGGTTACCACACGTGTCAAGGGCGGCGCGCGGTCCCAGTTGACGCCGCGGGCAGAGGTGGACGCGCCGCCCTTGACACGTGCGGTAAGGCTTCGCCAGGTCGGCGGGATGACACGAAGCCCTCCTTTGGGAAGAAGGACGTGCCAGTGGACGGCGCGGGGGTCGCCGGCGGGCGCGGGGTCGGGCGGCGCCGGGGCGGGTGCGGCTGCTGATCTGCACGTCCGGCGAGGACGCTTTTAATCTTTTGATCTTTCCAAGCTTTTGATCTCTCACGTCTTCAGGACACCGACTGGGGGAACCGGAGCACACGGTCCGGGTCGTAGCGGTGGGCGATGGCGCGCAGTCGGCGGAGGTTGTGGCGGTAGCCCGTCTCCGCCCAGTCCTCCTGTTCCGGATCGAGGTAGTTGATGTAAGTACCGGTGCCGATCAAGCCCGCCAACGCCGACTGCGCGTCGTCCACCTCCCGCGTCACGTGCTCAGCCGGCAGGTTGCCGACGGTGCCGAAGACCTCGACGGACGTCGGTGCGCCACGATGCGGGTAAGCGGTGTCGGTTGGGCTCAACCTGTCGATCGCGCCGCCGAGCGCGCCGATGATGAGCAGCGCGCTGTCCGTGCCGCGCACCGTGTCGGCCACCGCCGCCGGGTCGTCCCACCCGCTGTCCGCGATGCGTGACGACGCGCGGAAGGCGTTGCGGGGCGGGTGGCCCTGGGTCATGATCGCCGTCGCGGTCGGGTAGTCGACCTCGGCGTGCTCCAGCGGTCCGTCGACGCCCAGGTGGGCCAGTTCGCCGAGCAGGAGGGCGGCCGGGCCGATCGAGCAGCCGGTGAGGTCCACCGAACCGTCCGGCAGGACCACGCACGTGCTGGAGATCCCCTCGGGCACCGCGGTGCTCCACGGTTGCCAGGCGCCGAGCACGTCCGCCGCGGACCCGGCCGGGAACCGGATGCGGAACACGGTCAGCACCTCCGGCACTGGCGCGGTGGCGAACTCGAACGACGTGACGACGCCGAAGTTGCCGCCGCCTCCGCCGCGCAGTGCCCAGAACAGGTCGGGTTCGCGGTCTTCCGAGGCGGTCACCTCGCGGCTGTCGACGGTGACCACCCGGGCGGCACGCAGCCAGTCGCACGTCAGGCCGTACGCGCGGCCGACCCAGCCGAGTCCGCCGCCCAGGGTGAGGCCGGCGATGCCGACCGAGGGGCAGTTGCCCAGCGGCAGGCACCGGCCCGCGGCGGCGAGCGCCGCGTAGACGTCACCGAGCCGGGCACCCGCGCCGACCACGGCGGTGCCGTCCTGCCGCACCTCGACGCCGTCCAGCGGCGCGAGGTCGATCACCAGGCCGTCGTGCGGGGTGGAGTAGGCGGCGTAGCTGTGCCCGCCACCGCGGGGGGCCACCCGGAGGCCGGACCGGCGGGCCTCCTCCAGGCAGTGCCGGACGTCCTCGGCCCGCGTGCAGCGGGCGATCGCGGCCGGTCGGTGGTGGTCGAACAGCGAGTTGAACGGCAGTCGCGCGGTCTCGTACGCCGCGTCACCGGGAAGCAGCAGCTCACCGGCCAAGCGGGCACGCAGCCGCGCCCACCGCGCGGGCCGCGTCCCCGCGACCGCGCCACCAGCGGCCACCGCCGCACCCGCCCACCGCAACACGTTCCGCCGCGAGACCACCACGCGACCCATCCAACAAGGCGCTGAACCGCACCAGAACCGCTGTTCGGACGTGCGCGGCCCAACCACCGTACATCGTACGGTACACTGTACGGCATGACGTTCGTGCCGACCGGTGAAGACGTGGCAGGTGTGCTCGCGTGGTTCGAGCAGTGGGACGCCTTGGCTGTGGCCAAGGACGTCGAGGCGATGGCCGGGATGGCGTTGTTCCCGGTCAACGCGGTGACCGAAGGGTCGGCGCAGTCGTGGGACCGGGCCCGGTTCCTCAACGACATGGCGGCGACCCTGGGCGACGGTGACGTGCACATGGAGTCCGTCCGGACGCCGGTGTTCATCAACGCCGACCTGGTGTTCGTGGTGACCGACGCGACGATCACGGCCGGCGAGTTCACGCAGGCCGTCCGGTACGGCGACCTGCTGGTGAAGGTCGACGGCGAGTGGCTGTTCCAGACGATGGTCCAGGGCGGCTGGTAGCCGGTACGCGCCAACCGGCAACCTCCCGACTACCACTCCGCGCCAACTAACAATCAGTCTTGACTGTTTGTTAGTTGGCGCGGAACACTCGGTGCCATGTCCACCGACACCGGGCAGCGGGAAACCCGGCGCCAGGCCGACCGCAGCCGCGAGACCCGGCGCAAGCTCATGGAGGCCACCGTCGAGTGCCTGGTCGAGCGGGGCTGGGCGGGCACGACGACGACCGTGGTGGCCGAGCGCGCCGGTGTGTCGCGCGGCGCTCAGCTGCACCACTTCCGCACCCGCGGTGAACTGGTCGCCGCCGCGGTCGAGCACCTGGGCGCGGAGAGCGTCCTCGACCTGAAAGAGCGCGCACGGCAGGTCAACGGCAGCGTCGTCGCCGTGGTCGAGCTGATCGCCGACTTCTACGCCAGCGACCTGTTCACCGCCGCGCTCGAACTGTGGGTCGCCGCACGCACCGACCCCGACTTGAAGACCGTGGTGGTGCCCCTGGAGGTCCGCCTCGGCCGCGAGACGCACCGCCTGGCCGTCGAACTGCTGGGCGCCGACGAGACCGAGCCGGGCGTCCGCGAGACCGTGCAGCTCACTTTGGACCTGGTGCGCGGTCTGGCGCTGGCCAACCAGCTCACCGACGACGGCAAGCGGCGGAGCCGGATCATCCGGCACTGGGCGCGGATCCTGGAGGAGTCGCTGTGATCGACGAGATCCTGATCGACCTGCACATGGAGAGCGACGTGCTGGACGCACTCGTCGCCCCGCTGGACGACTGGTCGATCCCGACACCCGCGCCGGGCTGGACGATCGCCCACCAGATCAGCCACCTGAACTGGACCGACCGGATCGCCGCGCTCGCCGCGCGCGATCCGGGGGCGTTCGCCGAAGCGCTGAAGGGGGCCACGCCGGACATGGTGGACGAGGGCGCGCGCGAACCCGTCACCCTCGAGCAGTGGCGCGCGGGGCGCGAGGAGGTGGCCGATGCGCTGCGCGCCGTGCCCGAGGGCGCGAAGGTGCCGTGGTTCGGCCCGCCGATGAGCCCCGCCTCGATGGCCACCGCCCGGTTGATGGAGACCTGGGCGCACGGCCAGGACGTGGCCGACGCGCTCGGCGTGACCCGCGAGCCGACCGACCGGCTCAGGCACGTCGCGCACATCGCGGTCCGCGCGTTCGGCTGGTCGTTCCTGGTCAACGGGCTGCCGGTGCCGCACACCCCGGTCCGCGTCGAACTCCTCGGCCCGGACGGGGACCTGTGGACCTGGGGCCCACCCGACGCCGAGGACCGGATCACCGGTCCGGCGCTGGACTTCTGCCTGCTGGCCACCCAGCGCAGGCACCGCGACGACCTCGCCGTGACGGCCGCCGGCACCAACGCCACCGCGTGGCTGCCCATCGCGCAGGCGTTCGCGGGTCCGCCCGGTCCCGGTCGGGAGAAGGGCGCGCCGTGATCCGCATCGGCAACGCCTCCGGCTTCTACGGCGACCGGTTCTCCGCGGTCCGCGAGATGTTGACCGGCGGCGACCTCGACGTGCTCACCGGCGACTACCTGGCCGAGCTGACCATGCTCATCCTGGGCCGCGACCGGGCGAAGGACGCGAGCCTCGGCTACGCCCGCACGTTCCTGCGCCAGCTGGAGGAGAACCTGGCCGACGCGCTGGCCCGCGGCGTGAAGATCGTGTCCAACGCGGGCGGGCTGAACCCGGAAGGGCTGGCCGAGGCGGTCGACCGGCTCGGGCTCGGCGCGGAAGTCGCCTACGTGACCGGTGACGACGTGCGCGACCGGTTCCCGGACGCGTTGACCGCCAACGCCTACCTCGGCGCGTGGGGCATCGCGGAGTGCCTGGGCGCCGGCGCGGACGTCGTGGTCACCGGCCGCGTCACGGACGCGTCGCTCGTCGTCGGACCGGCCGCCGCGCACTTCGGCTGGCGCCGGGACGACTTCGACGCGCTGGCGGGCGCGACGGTCGCCGGTCACGTGCTGGAGTGCGGCACCCAGGCCACCGGCGGCAACTACTCGTTCTTCACGTCGATCGACGCGACCAGGCCCGGTTTCCCCATCGCGGAGGTCGAGGCGGACGGCTCGTCGGTCATCACCAAGCACGACGGCACGGGCGGCGCGGTCACCGTCGACACCGTCACCGCGCAACTGCTCTACGAGATCGGCCCGCCCGCCTACCTCGGGCCGGACGTGGTCAGCCACTTCGACACCATCCGGCTCGACCCGCACGAACGGGGTGTGCGGATCTCCGGGGTGAAGGGCTCGCCGCCGCCGGACACGCTCAAGGTGTGCCTCAACGAGCTGGGCGGCTTCCGCAACTCGACGACGTTCGTGCTGACCGGGCTGGACGTCGGGGCGAAGGCGGACCTGGTCCACCGCCAGCTGGAGTCGGCGGTCGGCGCCGAGGGCCTGACGTGGACCCTGGCCCGGACCGACCACCCCGACGCGGACACCGAGGAGACGGCCAGCGCGCTGCTCCACGTGACGATCAAAACCTCGGACCCCAAGCGCGCCAAGGCGTTCTCGCGGGCCGGTGTCGAGCTGGCGTTGGCGTCCTACCCGGGTTTCCACGTCACCGCGCCGCCCGGCGACGGCACGCCGTACGGGGTCTACCGGGCCGCGTACGTGCCGCGTTCGTCGGTGCCGCACCGGGCCGTGCTGCCGGACGGGAAGGTGGTCGAGGTATGAGGGTTCCACTCGGAACGATCGCCGGCGCGCGCTCCGGCGACAAGGGCGGTGACGCCAACCTCGGCGTGTGGGTGCGGACGGACGCGCAGTACGAGTGGCTGCGCGCGGAGCTGACCGTGGCACGCCTGAAAGAGCTGCTGCCGGAGGCCGGCGAGGTCGACCGGTACGAGCTGCCGAACCTCAAGGCGCTGAACTTCGTGCTGCACGGCCTGCTCGGTGAAGGCGTCTCCTCCTCCACCCGCTTCGACCCGCAGGCCAAGGCGCTGGGCGAGTGGCTGCGCTCCCGGCACGTCGAGATCCCGGAGGAGCTGCGGTGACCGCCACGTCGGAGCTGTTCGAGACACCTGAGCGCGGTGACCTGCGGGCGATGGTGCGCAAGTTCACCGAGCAGGAGGTCGTGCCGCACCTGTCCGACTGGGAACGCGCCGGTGAGCTGCCCCGATCGCTGCACCGCAAGGCGGCGGAGGTCGGGTTGCTGGGCCTCGGGTTCGCGGAGGACGTCGGTGGCGCGGGCGACCTGCTCGACACGATCGTGGCCACCGAGGAGCTGATCCAGGCCGGCGGGTCGTCCGGGCTGGTCGCCGGGCTGCTCACGCACGGCATCGCGCTGCCGCACATCGTGGACGCCGGTGGCCCCGACCTGGTCGACCGGTTCGTGCGGCCGACGCTGGCGGGTGAGCTGATCGGGTCGCTCGCGATCACCGAACCGGGTGGTGGTTCGGATGTGGCGGCGCTGCGCACCACGGCCCGTCGTGACGGTGACTCGTACGTGGTGAACGGGACCAAGACGTTCATCACTTCGGGTAGTCGTGCGGATTTCGTGACGACGGCCGTGCGGACCGGTGGTCCCGGCTACCAGGGCGTGAGCCTGTTGGTGGTCGAGAAGGGCACGCCCGGGTTCACCGTGGACCGGCGGCTGGAGAAGATGGGTTGGCACTGCTCCGACACCGCCGAGTTGTCCTTCGTGGATGCCCGGGTGCCCGCGGCGAACCTGGTGGGGCCGGAGAACGCCGGGTTCGCGCTGATCATGCGGCAGTTCCAGGTGGAGCGGATCTCGCTGGCGGTGCAGGCTTACGCGACCGCTCAGCGCTGCCTCGACCTCACGCTGGCGTACGTGCGTCAGCGCGAGACGTTCGGCAAGCCGCTCATCGCGCGCCAGGTGGTCCGCCACCGGCTCGTGGAGATGGCGCAGCGCATCGACCTCGCCCGCACGTACACGCGCGAGGTGGCGGTGAAGGTGCTGGCCGGCGAGGAAGTCGTGGCGCAGGTGTGCTTCGCGAAGAACGCGGCCGTGGAGGCGTGTTCGTTCGTCGTGGACGCGGCGGTCCAGCTGCACGGCGGCGCTGGTTATCTCCGCGTTACGGAGGTCGAGCGACACTACAGAGACGCGCGGATCCTCGGCATCGGGGGCGGTGCGACCGAGGTGATGACGGAGCTGGCGGCACGGCGATTGGGGTACACGGCATGACAGCGTTGCGCACGGCGGTGGACAGCCGGTCGCCCGAGTACGCGCGGAACCGGGAGGCGTTGCTGGCCAGGCTCGCGGAGCTGGACGCCGAGCAGGCCAAGGCGCTCGCGGGCGGTGGGCCGAAGTACACCGAGCGGCACCACAAGCGCGGCAAGTTGCTGGCCCGGGAGCGGATCGAGCTGCTGGTCGACCCCGACAGCCCGTTCCTGGAGCTGTCGCCGCTGGCCGCGTGGGGCACCGACTACCCCGTGGGCGCGAGCGTGGTGACCGGGATCGGGGTGGTCGAGGGCGTCGAGTGCGTGATCGTGGCCAACGACCCGACCGTGCGCGGCGGTGCGAGCAACCCGTGGACGTTGCGCAAGACGTTCCGGGCCAACGACATCGCGCTGCAGAACCGGTTGCCGCTGATCGGGCTGGTCGAGTCCGGCGGGGCGGACCTGCCGAGCCAGAGCGAGATCTTCATCCCGGGCGGGCGGGCGTTCCGCGACCTGACCAGGCTGTCGGCGGCGGGCATCCCGACGATCAGCACGGTGTTCGGCAACGCGACGGCCGGTGGTGCGTACGTGCCGGGCATGTCGGACTACGTGGTGATGATCAAGGAGCGCTCGAAGGTGTTCCTCGGCGGGCCGCCGCTGGTGAAGATGGCCACCGGCGAGGAGTCCGACGACGAGTCGCTCGGCGGCGCGCGGATGCACGGCACCACGTCCGGGCTGGCCGATTTCGTGGCCGAGGACGAGGTGGACGCGATCCGGCTGACCCGGCGCGTGGTGGCCCGGCTGAACCGGCGCAAGCTCGGTCCCGCGCCGAAGGCCGTCGAACCGCCGCTGCACGACGAGGAGGAGTTGCTCGGGCTCGTGCCGACCGACCTGCGCGTGCCGTTCGACCCGCGCGAGGTGATCGCCCGGATCGTGGACGGGTCGCGGTTCGACGAGTTCAAGCCCGACTACGGCGGCAGCCTGGTCACCGGGTGGGCCGACCTGCACGGCTACCCGATCGGGGTGCTGGCCAACGCGCGCGGCGTGCTGTTCAGCGAGGAGGCGCAGAAGGCCACGCAGTTCATCCAGCTGGCCAATTCCAGCGACACCCCGTTGCTGTTCCTGCAGAACACGACCGGGTACATGGTCGGCGCCCAGTACGAGCAGGGCGGGATCATCAAGCACGGCGCGATGATGATCAACGCGGTGTCGAACAGCCGGGTGCCCCACCTGACGGTGGTGATGGGCGCGTCGTACGGCGCGGGCAACTACGGCATGTGCGGCCGGGCGTACGACCCGAGGTTCCTGTTCACCTGGCCCAACGCCAAGTCGGCCGTGATGGGCCCGAAGCAGCTGGCGGGTGTGCTGTCGATCGTGGCGCGGCAGGCCGCCGCCGCGAAGGGGCAGGACTACGACGAGGAGCACGACGCGGCCATGCGCGAGATGGTGGAGGGCCAGATCGAGCAGCAGTCGCCGGCCGCCTTCCTGTCCGGCCGGCTCTACGACGACGGGGTGATCGACCCGCGCGACACCCGCACCGTGCTGGGCCTGTGCCTGTCGGCGATCCACAGCGGACCGATCGAGGGCGCCGAGGGCTACGGCGTCTTCCGGATGTGAGGGCGCGATGATCCGCAAGCTGCTGATCGCCAACCGGGGCGAGATCGCCCGCCGGGTGATCAGGACGTGCCGCGAGGTCGGCGTGTCGCCGGTGGCCGTGTTCTCCGACCCCGACGCGGGCTCGCCGCACGTGCGGGAGGCCGACGCGGCGGTCCGGCTGCCCGGGGCCACGCCGGGGGAGACGTACCTGCGCGGTGACGCGTTGGTGGCCGCGGCGCTGGCGGCCGGCGCGGACGCCGTGCACCCCGGTTACGGGTTCCTGTCCGAGAACGCGTCCTTCGCGCGTGCCGTGCTCGACGCGGGCCTGACGTGGGTCGGACCGGACCCCGAGGTCGTCGAGGCGATGGGCTCGAAGGTCGCGGCCAAGAAGAGGATGGCCGCCGCCGGGGTGCCCGTGCTGCCGGAGCTCGACCCGGAGTCCGCCGACGAGTTCCCGCTGCTGGTCAAGGCGTCCGCCGGTGGCGGTGGGCGCGGCATGCGGGTGGTGCGGTCGGCGTCGGAGCTGGCCGGGCAGGTGGCCGCCGCCCGCCGGGAGGCCGAGTCGGCGTTCGGCGACGGCACGGTGTTCTGCGAGCCGCTGCTGGAGCACGCGCGGCACGTCGAGGTGCAGGTGCTGGCCGACGCGCACGGCACGGTGTGGGCGTTGGGCGAGCGGGAGTGCTCCATCCAGCGCCGGCACCAGAAGATCATCGAGGAGACGCCGAGCCCCGCCGTGACGCCGCGGGCCCGCGAGCGCCTCTTCGAGGCCGCCACCAAGGCCGCCGAAGCCATCGGGTACGTCGGCGCGGGCACGGTGGAGTTCCTGTTCACCGACGACGGCTCGTTCCACTTCCTGGAGGTCAACACCCGGCTGCAGGTGGAGCACCCGGTCACCGAGGAGGTGTTCGGCGTCGACCTGGTGGCCTGGCAGCTGGCCATCGCCGAGGGCGCCCGCCTCCCGGCCGAGCCGCCGACCCCGGACGGCCACGCCGTCGAGGCCCGCCTGTACGCCGAGGACCCGGCGCGCGACTGGCGGCCCGCCAGCGGCACCCTGCACCGGTTCGCCGTGCCCGCCGGCGTGCGGGTGGACAGCGGCGTGGAGGACGGCAGCGAGGTCGGCGTGCACTACGACCCCATGCTGGCCAAGGTGATCGCGTGGGCGCCCACCCGGCACGCCGCGATCCGCAAGTTGGCCGCCGCCCTGGAGCACGCCGAGCTGCACGGCCTGGTCACCAACCGCGACCTGCTGGTCCGCACGCTGCGGCACCCGGAGTTCGGCGCGGGCAACACCCACACCGGCTTCCTCGACCAGCACGGCCTCACCACGCCGGAACCGGTCGACGTGCGGCCCGCCGCGCTGGCCGCCGCCCTCGCGCTGGCCGAACGGCGGCGCACCGGCCTGCCGCTGGGCTGGCGCAACCTCGCCTCCCAGCCGCAGCGAGCCGTGTTCGAGCACGGGGACGACACGGTCGAGGTCGATTACCGGCACACCCGCGCGGGCGTGGAGACGAGCCTGGACCTGGTGGTCGTCGCCGCCGCGCCGGACGCGGTCACGTTCGAGCGGAACGGGGTGCGCACGACCCACCCGGTCGCGGTGTACGGCGACCGGGTCGAGGTGGGCGCGGTGTCGCTGAGGCTGCGGCCCCGGTTCCCCGAGCCGGGGGCCGCGGTCGCCGAGGGCGCCACCGTCGCGCCGATGCCCGGCACGGTGGTGCGGGTCGCGGTCGAGCCGGGGCAACGGGTCGAGGCGGGCGCGGAACTGCTCGTGCTGGAAGCGATGAAGATGGAGCACCGCGTGCTGGCCACCACCGGCGGCGCGGTCGCGGAAGTGCTCGTGCGGGCGGGTCAACAGGTCGACGCGGGCGACGTGCTCGCGGTTGTGGAGGCGTCGTGACGATCAACTTCACCGAGAGCGAAGAGCGGCGGGCGTTGCGCCGGGCCGTCGCCGACCTCGCCGGCAAGTACGGCCAGGAGTACTTCACCGCCAAGGCGAAGGCGGGGGAGAAGACCGACGAGCTGTGGGCCGAGGCGGGCAGGCTCGGCTACCTCGGCGTGGCCGTGCCCGAGGAGTACGGCGGCGGTGGGGGCGGGATCGGCGACCTGGCCGCCGTGTGCGAGGAGTTGGCCAGGGCGGGCTGCCCGCTGCTGCTGACCGTCGTCTCGCCCGCCATCTGCGCCACGGTCATCGCCCGCTTCGGCACGGCCGAGCAGAAGCGGCGGTGGCTTCCCGGGTTCGCGGACGGCACCACCAAGATGGCCTTCGCCATCACCGAGTCGGACGCGGGCTCCAACTCGCACCAGCTGTCCACCTCCCTCCGCCGCGACGGCGACGAGTGGGTCCTGGGCGGCGGCAAGACGTTCATCTCCGGCGTGGACGAGGTCGAGGCGGTCATGGTGGTGGCCCGGCACGTCGCCCCGGGTGCGGGTGCCCCGCAGGACGCCGGCTCGGGTCGTCGGTTGCTCCTCCCCTCGTTGGTGATCGTGCCGACGAACGCGCCCGGCTTCACCTACCGGCACATCCCGATGGAGGTGCTGTCGCCGGAGAAGCAGTTCACCTGCTTCTTCGACGACGTGCGCCTGCCGTCCGACGCGCTGGTCGGCTCCGAGGACGCGGGGTTGGCCCAGCTGTTCGCCGGGCTCAACCCGGAGCGGATCATGGCGGCGTCCTTCGCCACCGGCATGGCCCGCCGCGCACTCGACCAGGCGAGCGAGTACGCCCGCACGAGGACCGTCTGGGACACGCCGATCGGCGCGCACCAGGGCATCGCGCACCCGTTGGCGCAGTGCGCGATCCAGGTCGAGCTGGCAAGGCTGATGACCCAGAAAGCCGCGGCTCTCTACGACGCTGGGGAGGACCGGGCTGCTGGTGAGGCGGCCAACATGGCCAAGTACGCGGCGGGGGAGGCGGTGGCGGGGGCGGTGGACCAGGCCATCCAGGTCCACGGCGGCAACGGGCTGTCGTCCGAGTACGGACTGGGCGCCATGCTGGCCGCGTCCCGGTTGTCCCGCATCGCCCCGGTCAGCCGGGAAATGATCCTGAACTTCGTGGCGCAGCACACGTTGAAGTTGCCGCGCTCCTATTGAGTCAGGCCCATTCCCAGCGCAAGCCGACCACGCCGGGCCCGAAGTCGAGCGCGACCGCGTACGCGTAGCCCCAGGTGTCCACCGGGGTCTCGCGGACGTCGGTTGGTTCTCCACCGGTCAAACCGGTCGTGAATTGTTCACAACGCGCGGGTCGGCACCGCGAGTCGTACCGGACCTCCAGGACGTACTCGCGAACGGGGTGGCGGAAGCGCCGCGAGTGCGTGTTGTCGAACGTCGGGTGGTGCGGCGCCACGTGGATCAGCTCGTACTCGACGGCGGTCCGCTCACCCCGGCGCAGCGGGCGGTCGAGCAGCAGTTCGGCGACCATCAGACCGTTGCGCGGGTCGGCGGAAACCCGCCCCAGTCTGCACGAGCGCAGCGTGCCGATCACCGGCAGCGGATCGCCGGGCAGCCGGGTGTCGTAGCCCAGCAGCACGCGGTCCACGCCCGAGCGCTCGGCCCGCAGCACCTGTCGCGAGCGCACCCGGCGGGTGCTGCCGTCCATCGCGAGCTCGACCTGGTCGCGCAGGCTGAGCCGGGTGAGGTCCTGGTCGGTGCTGGTGTCGACGTCGGCGAGCAGTTCCGCGATGGTCGCGTAGTCGTTCTCGCCGACCCACCCCTCGGGGCCGGACACCCGCGACCGCGGTCGGGCCTTGCCGCGTGGCCGCGGCGGTCCGAGCAGCGAGCTCAACCCGCCCGCGCCGACGTCCAGGATCTCCTCCAGGTGGCTGACGGCGGTCAGCGAGTCCGGTCGTTCCGGTCGCCTGCGACCGGACTGCCAGTAGCTCAGCGCGGCGATGCTCACCGCCACGCCCCGCGCCCGCAGCTTGTGCTGGATGCGTTCGAGGCTGAGCCCTTTCGCGCGGATCGCCGCACGCAAAGCGTCCGCGAAGGGGTCCGCCCCCGCGTCGATCCGTCGGGGATCGCGCGTCCGCGATTCCGGTCCGACGACTGGCGTAGGCATCTTCGCTCCGTTCTCCCAAGGACAAGGCGAGCGACGTTATCGTGCGAAATCGCCGGGGCGGTACAGCCGATCGGGTTTCCCGTGGTGAATTTAACCAATCGGAGGGCAAAATCCGGTCCGGCGCGAAACGTTTGAATTCTCATTAACAGCAGTGCTGTGAAGAGCCCGGTACCGGCGATCGCCGCACCGCGCTCGGTCGTCTGGTCGCTTCCCGGTACGCGGACCAGCCCATAGCCTCGGGTGGTGGGGTGATGCACGGCACACCCCGGGTGGTCGCGGACTTCGACCCCTGTCGCAATCCGGTCCGGGCGGCTGTTCGACGGGAAGGGCGGAACCCCTATGCCGAAGCTCACGTTGACCACCGGGGCATTACCGGCCGCACCGGTGTTCTCGCTGGTGGCGGACCTCGCCGCGGTCGTCGGGGGTGTCATCCGCCCCGGCCGTGGCGCCGGGCGCCGGTGCGACGGTTACATAGTCACCCCGAAGAACTTCTCCGTGTTGGCCGCGGACGCGTTCGACTCTCGATTCGACAGGGCCCTTCGCCGTATTTTCTCCACAGCGTTGAATCGCTTCTCAATCACGTTGTCCGCGTCCGCTTCACGCCTCTCCGCCGTAGTGCGGTCACGGCGCCGGCGGGTGGTTACCCGAACCGACTCCACGCCCGTGCACCCTCCGGTCGGGCGCGGTTGGGCACACTGGCAGCCCCGCGCGTGATCCGCGCCGGGGAACCCTTACCCCGCAAAGGAAAGCCGTATGCGCAAGCTCTTACCGGGCCTCGCCGTGGCCGCGCTGACCGCCACCCTGGTCGCCACGCCCGCCCACGCCGAGGGCACCGTCCGGCACGCGGGCTCACCCACCGCCGTGCCCGGCAGCTACATCGTCAAGCTCAAGGACCCGGCCGCGGCCGTGGAGGGCGCGCTCGCCGGGCGGGTGACCCGCACGTTCACCGCGTTCGGCGGCTTCGCCGCGTCGCTCACCCCGCGGCAGGCACGACGGCTCGCCGCCCACCCGGCGGTGGCGTACG
This sequence comes from Saccharothrix carnea, assembly GCF_003014735.1. Lineage (GTDB taxonomy): Bacteria > Actinomycetota > Actinomycetes > Mycobacteriales > Pseudonocardiaceae > Actinosynnema > Actinosynnema carneum. The sequence goes on from NZ_PYAX01000008.1 coordinate 153,435, forward strand.
TCGAGCAGGACCAGGTCGTGCACGCGGACTCGACGCAGCCCGACGCGCCGTGGGGCCTGGACCGGATCGACCAGCCGGCCCTGCCGCTGGACACCACCTACAGCTACACGTCCACCGGCGCGGGCGTCACCGCCTACGTGATCGACACCGGCCTCCGCACCACGCACGTCGAGTTCGGCGGTCGGGCCGAGCACGGCTACGACGTCGTGGACGACGACTCCGTCGCCCAGGACGACAACGGGCACGGCACGCACGTCGCGGGCCTCATCGCCGGCAGCACGTACGGCGTGGCCAAGGGCGTGCGCGTGGTCGGCGTGCGGGTGCTCAACGCCCAGGGCAGCGGCACGACCGCCGGTGTCATCCGGGGCCTGGACTGGGTGCGCCTGAACGCCCGGCGCCCCGCCGTGGCGAACCTCAGCCTCGGCGGTGGCGCGTCGACCGCGCTGGACGACGCGGTGCGCCGGTTGATCGCCTCGGGCGTCACGGTGTCGGTCAGCGCGGGCAGCGGCAGCGGCGGCGTGGCGAACACCTCGCCCGCCCGGGTCGCCGAGGCGATCACCTCGGGCGCCGCCACCCGGACCGACACCAGGGCGCCGTTCTCGAACTACGGCCCGGGCGTGGACCTGTACGCGCCGGGCGTCGGCATCACGTCGGCGTGGCACACCGGCGACCGGGCCACCAACACCCTCAGCGGCACGTCGATGGCGACCGGGCTCGTCAGCGGCGTCGCCGTCCGGTTCCTCCAACTCGACCCCACCGCCACCCCCGCCCTGGTGCAGACCGAACTCACCAGGCCGGGTCCGGTGCCGTGGGGCGGCCGGCTCCTGCACTGGTCGCCCACCCGGTAGAAGTCCCGTTCCCCTTCCCTGCAAAGGATCACGCCATGCGCACACTGCTGTCCGGCCTGGGCGTCGCCGCCCTGGCCGCCGTCACCCTCACCGCACCGGCGCACGCCGAGGGCGCGGTGCTCCACGCGGGCTCGGCCACCGCCGTGCCCGGCAGCTACATCGTCAAGCTCAAGGACGTCGCCGCGACCGACGCGGTCACCGCCCGGCTCGACGGCCACGTCACCCGCTCGTTCCCGGCGCTGCACGGCTTCGCCGCGTCGCTCACCCCGCGGCAGGCACGACGGCTCGCCGCCGACCCGGCGGTGGAGTACGTCGAGCAGGACCAGGTCGTGCGGGCGCACACCACCCAGCTCAACGCGCCGTTCGGCCTCGACCGGATCGACCAGCGCGGTGCGACGGGCGACGGCCGGTACAGCTACACCTCGACCGGGCTGCGCACCCGCGCCTACGTGATCGACACGGGCGTGCGGACCACGCACACCGAGATCGCCGGCCGCACGTGCGCGGGCTACGACGCGGTCGACAACGACACCGTGCCGCAGGACGACAACGGGCACGGCACGGCCATCGCGTCCCTCATCGCCGGCCGCGTGAACGGCGTCGCGAAGCAGGCGCTGGTGTGCGGTGTGCGGGTGCTCAACGGCGCCGGCAGCGGCACGACCGCCGGCGTGATCGCGGGGATCGACTGGGTGGCGCGCAACCACGTCAAGCCGGCCTCGGCCAACCTCAGCCTGGGCGGTGGCGCGTCGACCGCGATGGACGACGCGGTGCGGCGGCTGATCGCGGCGGGCGTCACGGCGTCGGTCACCGCGGGCGGCAGCAACGCCAACGCGGGCAACTACTCACCGGCCCGCGTCACGGAGGCCCTCACGTCCGGCGCGTCCACCAGGACCGACACCCGGGCCACGTTCTCCAACTACGGCCCGGTGGTCGACGTCTACGCGTACGGCATGAACATCACCGTCGCGTGGCACACCGGCGACACCGCCACCAACACGCTCAGCGGCACGTCGCTGGCCACCGCGTACGTCACCGGCGTGACGCTGCGGTTCCTCGAGTTCAACCCCGGTGCCACGCCCGCGCAGGTGCACTCGGCGGTCGTCTCCGAGGCCACGCCGCTGTCCTGGGGCCGGCTGCTGTACTGGTCGCCGACCCGCTGACCGGCGGCTACTGCCCGGCGAGGTGGGGCTGGGCCCCCGGCGGAACGTGGTCGGGGCCCGACGCGGCGAGTTCGTGGCGCATCACGAGCTCGCCGCCGTCCACCTCGCCGGTGTCGGTGAAGCCGAACGCCGCGTACAGGCCGCGGGCCACCGCGTTGCCCGGCACCACGCTCAGCACCAGCTCGGTGCGGCCCTCGGCACGCGCCAGGTCGGCGATCGCGGCCAGGCCCTTGCGGCCGAGCCCGCGGCCCTGAGCCCGCCGGTCGATCATGAACCGGGCGATGTGCAGCGCCTGCGGCCGGTCGCGTTCGAGGAGGGTGAACCCGACCAGCTCCTCTCCGCTGAACAGCGCAAGGGGTTGCAACTTCGGGCGGTGGATCCAGGCGTCCGCGATCGACTTGAGGTTCGTCGCGACGAACGCCCGCTGCTCCTCGTGGACCTCCAGGCCGATGACGGCCCGGTAGTTGTCCTCGGTAACCGGTTCCAAGCGCATGACGGGACGGTAGCGCCGCGGTCACGCCACCGCGCCCGGATTATGGGAACCCGCAGGTCAGCCGCTTTATTAACGCTGAGCGTGCAACTGGCAAATGTTCACACTTCCGAGTTAACGCTCCGGTTGCCTACGTTGTGACTGTCAGCGAGGGCAAGGTGGCCCAATGTCACCCCCGAGCCCTGCGAAGCTCCTCGGGGTGAGTTGGGGTCACCGTTCGAAGAACGGAATCCGCATGCGACAGTCACGACAGGTCCGGTTCCTGGCCGGGGTCGGGGCGACGGCGCTCGCCGTCACCGCGTCCTCCCTGTTGGCCGCCCCGGCGCAGGCCGCCGAGGGCGAGATCCGCGCCGCCGACGCCGCGAACAAGGTCCAGAACCACTTCATCGTCAAGCTCAAGGACGGCTCGGCCGCGTCCGCCGAGAGCCTGGCGAACCAGTACGGCGGCCAGGTCGACACCGTCTTCAGCAAGGCGCTCAACGGCTTCACCGTGTCGCTGCCGGAGAAGGCCGCCAAGCGGCTCGCGGCCAACCCCGCCGTCGAGTACGTCGAGCAGGACCAGGTGTTCACCATCCAGGCCACGCAGAGCAACGCGACCTGGGGCATCGACCGCATCGACCAGCGCAACCGGCCGCTGAGCACCACCTACAACTACACCTCCACCGGCTCGGGCGTGAACGTCTACGTCATCGACACAGGCTTGCGCATCGCGCACGGCGACTTCGGCGGTCGCGCCCGCAACGGCTACGACGCGGTCGAGAACGACAGCGTCGCCCAGGACGGCAACGGCCACGGCACGCACGTCGCGGGCACCATCGCCGGCACCACCTACGGCGTGGCCAAGGGCGCGACCGTCTACGGCGTGCGCGTGCTGAACAACTCCGGCTCCGGCACCACCGCCGACGTGGTCGAGGGCATCGACTGGGTGACCAACAACCACGTCAAGCCCGCGGTCGCGAACATGTCGCTCGGCGGCGGTGCCTCCACCACCATCGACGCGGCCGTGCGCCGCTCGATCGCGGCCGGCGTCACCTACGCCCTCGCGGCCGGCAACAGCAACGCCAACGCGGCCAACTACTCGCCGGCCCGGGTGACCGAGGCCATCACCGTCGGCGCGACCACCAACACCGACGCCCGCGCCAGCTACTCGAACTACGGCTCGGTGCTGGACATCTTCGCGCCGGGCTCGTCGATCACCTCGGCGTGGCACACCGGCAACACCGCCACCAACACCATCAGCGGCACCTCGATGGCGGCCCCGCACGTCGCCGGCGCCGCCGCCCGCTACCTGCAGGGCAACCGCTCGGCCACGCCGGCGCAGGTGGCGAGCTACCTGGTCGGCCAGGCCACGACCAGCGTGGTGACCAGCCCGGGCACCGGTTCGCCGAACCGCCTGCTCTACCTGGCGCCCAGCGCCTGATCGACACCACGCGTCGGGGCCGTCCCTCTCCGGAGGGGCGGCCCCTTCGTCATGTCTCACCCGCGGATCGACGGTCTGCTCACCGTTCGTCCGGCGCCGCCGCTCTCACACGTAGAGCGACAACGCCAGCGACGCCACCCAGCAGACACCGATCACCTGGAGCACGTGGTCGCGCAGGGCGATGCGCTCGGGCTCGCCCGCGCCACCGTTGTCCACGTCGACCGCGTACCGCAGCACGGCCACCACGAACGGCACGATCGACAGCATCGCCCAGTACGAGTTGTAGTCGGCGCGCTCGCGCATCTCGAACGCCCACAACGCGTAGGCCAGGATCATGATCGCGGCCGCGGTGGCCCACACGAACCGCAGGTAGCTGGCCGAGTAGCGGCGCAGCGACGCGCGGATCTCCGCGCCCGTCCGCTCGTACAGCACGATCTCGGCGTACCGCTTGCCCGCCACCATGAACAGCGAGCCGAACGCCGTCACCAGCAGGAACCACTGCGACAGCGGGATGCCGGCCGCGATGCCGCCCGCGATGGCGCGCAGCAGGAACCCCGACGCCACGATGCACAGGTCGATCACCGGCTGGTGCTTCCACCCCAGGCAGTAACCCAGCTGCGCGGTGCAGTAGACGGCGATCACCACGACCAGCGGAGGGCCGGAGCACAGCGCGACGCCGACCGACCCGGCGAACAGCACGGCCGCCGTGACGTACGCCGTGCGCGTGGAGACCACGCCCGCCGCGATCGGGCGGTGCCGCTTGGTCGGGTGGGCGCGGTCGGCGTGCACGTCGATCGCGTCGTTGACCAGGTACACCGCCGAAGCGGCGAGGCAGAACGCGGCCAGCGCCAGCGCGGTGTCCAGCAGCACGGCCGGCTCGCCCAGCCGGTTCGCGGCGAACGGCGCGGCCAGCACGAGGAGGTTCTTCACCCACTGGTGCGGTCGGGCGGCGTGGACCAGTCCCGCGATCGCGCCGGCGGGGCGCGTGGCGATCGTGTCGCTCACCTCGCCGCTCCGCCCAGCCCGCGGCGGACCAGCCGGCCGAGCACCGCGCCCAACGCCGCGCCCGCCGCCACGTCGGTCGGGTAGTGCACGCCGAGCACCAGCCGGGACAGCGCCATCGGCGGCACGAGCACCGGTTCGAGCCGCCGCCCGGTGAGCCGCGAGAACACCACCGCGGCGGCGGCGGTCGACACGGCGTGCGCGGACGGGAAGCTCAGCCGGCTCGGGGTCCCGACCAGCACGCGCACCGACTCGTCGTCCGGGCGCCGCCGCCGGACCACCCGCTTGACCGCGATGGCGACCGCGTGCGACCCGGCCACGCCGGCGGTGGCGACCAGCCAGTCCCGCCGCCGCTCATGGTCCACCGCCGCGCCCGCGAGCCCGAACGCCAACCACCCGGCGCCGTGCTCGCCGAACCACGACAGCCCGCGCGCCGACGCCACCACCAGCCGGTGGCCCAGCACGCCCTGCACCCGGCTCAGAACAGTGATCTCGGCAGACACAGCGGTCCTCCTGCGCTCGGCGGTTCGGGGCTGTCGGGAGGCCGTCACGGCTGCTGGCCGGGGCGCAGCGCCGGGCCGCACCGGCCGCGCGGGCTCTTGGCCTGCTCGCCGTGGGCGCGCGTCACCCGCTCGCGCAGGTAGTCGCGCATCGCGGTCAACCGGGCCTCGTCCGGCACGGCGTCCCGGCGCACCCAGTCCTCGGCCACCGGCCCGGCCGAGATCACGTGGTAGTCCGCCGCCATCCGCGGGTCCTCGGCGATGCCGGTGGCCTGCGACCACGACCCGTGCGAGTGGATGAACGTGGGTTTCACCCGCTCGAACACGTAGTCGCGGACCCCGGGCATGTCGCGGGCGCCCCAGAGGTCGGCGAGCCGGGGCTCGGCCAGCCCCACCAGGTCGACCACGGCGAGCCTGGAGGTCAACGCGGTGCCGCCGACGTCCGGCAGGAGCAGGGTGGCGCGCTCGACGCCGAGGATGTCCGCCGGGCCGTTGAACCCGCGCCCGAACGTCTCGGCGATCAGGCACATCGGCACGGTGGGCTGGGCGCGGAACTGCCGTGCCGCCGTCGCGAACTGCGCGGCGGAGGGCACGATCGCGACGACCAGGGCCACCGACAGCACCGCGCGCCGCCGTGCCCCGCCCCGACCCAGTGCCCGTGCGACGGCGAAGACGGCGGTCAGCGCGCCGAGCACCCACACGGGCGTGGCGAACCGCAGCTGCTCCATCCAGTCCGGCGCCAGCACCGCGAACCCGAGCAGCGCCAACCCCAGCGGCACGAGCAGCGCGACCAGCCCCGAGGCCAGTCGCGAACCCCGGGCCAGCACCAGCCCCACGCACACCGCCACCACCAGCACGGCCAACGCTCCGGTGTAGTGCACCACCTCGCCGACCCGGGTGAACTGCGCCGGCTCGGGCGGTCCCTGGCTCTTCGCCACCGCGGGCAGCGCCAACCACCGGCCGAACTCCACCCGCCGCCACGCCACGTACGCGCCGAACGGGACCAGGAACACCGCCGTGGACAACGCCGCCGACCGCACCGCCGCCGCGAGCCCGGCCCGCCGTGACGTCAGCAGCACCAGCAGCGGGTACGCCCCGGCGTAGACGAGCCCGTCCGGCCGGGTCAGCGCGGCCAGCGCGACCAGCAGCCCGGCGGTGACCGCGACGCGCCCGGACAGCAGCCGGTCGTCCAGCACCGCGCCGAACAGCACCACCGCCAACCAGCAGATCACCAGCGCGTACAGCGGGTTCTCCAACCCGGAGAACACCCAGACCACGAACGACGGGATCGCCGCCAGCACCGCGCCGAACGCCACCGTCACCAGGCCAGGCCGGCGGAACACCCGCCGTGCGGCCGTGTGGCACGCCAGCAGCACGCCCGCGCAGCACAGCACGGCGAGCGCTTTGGGGAACAGCACGTAGTCCGGCACGCCGAACAACGTGCCCCGGTCGAACAGGCCGACGAGCTTGCCGAGCGCCAGCAACGCCAACCACGCCGGGTTCGAGTACCCCTCGGTGGGGGTCAGGCCCGGCTGCAGCACCGAACCCTCGCCATCGGCGACGTTGCGCGCGTACGCGAAGGTGATGGCGGCGTCGTCGACCACCCAGTTGCCGTACAGCGCGCCGTGGGCGGCGATGAGCGCCGTGCCGCCCGCCACCGCGGTGACCGCCGCGGGCCAGGACCGGCGCGCGGGTCGGGACGGGGACGCCGGGTCGGTGACGCGCTCGGGCGCGGCCGTCGCGGTCATACCGGCAACCTCCGGAACACCGCGCGCGGCAGGTGCCGCAGCGCCGACATCACCAGGCGCAGCGGCGCGGGCGCCCACACCAGCTCACGCCGGTCGCGCACCGCGGTCACGACCACCTCGGCGACCTGGTCCGCGGTGCTCGACAACGGCGCCGGCCGCAGCCCCTCGGTCATCCGGGTGCGCACGAACCCCGGCCGCACCACCGTGACGGTGACGCCGTGCGGGCGCAGCGCCTCGCCCAGCCCCTGGTAGAACGCGTCCATCCCGGCCTTGGTCGACCCGTAGACGAAGTTCGACCGGCGCACCCGCTCGCCCGCCACCGACGACAGCGCGACGATCACGCCGTGGCCCTGCGCGCGCAGCCGTTCGGCGAGCCCGACGCCCACCGACACGGCGCCGGTGTAGTTGACCTCGGCCAGCTCGATCGCCGCCTCGTGGTCCTGCCACGCGCGCTCGGCGTCGCCCAGCACCCCGAACGCCACCAGCGCCACGTCGACCCCGCCATCGGCGAAGGCCTTGTCCAGCACGGCCGAGTGGCCGCCGACGTCACGCGCGTCGAAGTCCAGCGCCGTCACCGGCACGCCCTCCGCCGTCAGCTCCGCCACCGCCGCGTCACGGCGGGGCGAGGGCCGGGCGGCGAGGACCACCCGCGGCTTGCGGGCGCCGGTGTAGCGCCGGATCACCGCCAGCGCGATCTCGGACGTGCCGCCCAGCACGAGCACGCTCTGCGGATTGCCCACCGCGTCGATCACAGTTCCAACCTCCTGGACATGTCGGACGCGAAAACTCCGTCCGGGTCGACCGACGCGCGCACCGCGCGCCACTCCTCGAATCGGGGGTAGCCGCGGCGGACGGCCTCGGCCGTGGCCCGCGACTCCTTGGCCAGGTAGTGCCGCCCGCCCGCGCCGAGCACCAGCTCGTCCAGCCCGTCGCACAGCTCGCCGAGACCCGGCCGCACCGGCAGGTCGACGCACAACGTCCAGCCGGGCCCGGGGAACGACAGCGGCGCGCGGTTGCCCGGCCCGAACCGCTTGAGCACGTTCAGCGCCGACACGTGGCCGGACGAGGCGATCCGCTCCACCACCCGCCGGATCACGTCGACCGCGGCGAACGGCACCACGAACTGGTACTGGAGGAACCCGCGCGGTCCGTAGCCGCGGTTCCACTCGCCGATCACGTCGAGCGGGTGCAGGAACTGCGTGATGTTCTGCACCTGCCCCGACCGGGTGGGCGACTTGCGGTACCAGAGCTCGCTGAACGCGCGGGCGGTCGCCCGGTTGAGCAGCCCGGACGGCAGCACGTCCGGCACGGTGAACAGCCGGGGCGCGTCGAACGCCAGCGGGTCGCGCCGCGGTTTCGCCGGCAGGTCGTCGCGCCGGGCGTGGTTCGCCCTGGTCAGCACGCCCCGGCCGAGGCGCGGCCCGGTGGCCGTGGCGTCGAACCAGGACACCGACTCGGCGTACCGGTCGTCGTCGGCGGACTGCCGGGCCAGCAGGTCGTCCAGGTTGTCCAGCCGCTCGGTGTCCACCACGAAGTACGAGGTCTCCACCGGGACGACGCGCAGCGTCGCGCGCAGCACCACGCCGGTCAGGCCCATGCCGCCGACCGTCGCCCAGAACAACGCCGAGCCCTCGCCGTCCGGGGTGAGCTCGCGGATCGAGCCGTCCGCCGTGAGCAGGTCCAGCGACCGCACGTGGTCGCCGAAGCTGCCCACGACGTGGTGACCCTTGCCGTGCACGTCCGCGGCGATCGCGCCGCCCACGGTGACCTGCCGCGTCCCCGGCAGCACCGGCGGCCACAGCCCGAACGGCAGCAGCACCCGCATCAGGGCGTCCAGCGACACCCCCGCCTCGACGTCGACCAGGCACTCGTCCACGTCGACCCGGCGAATGCGGTCGAACCGGGTCATGTCCAGCACGACGCCGCCCGCGTTCTGCGCCGGATCGCCGTAGCTGCGGCCGAGGCCCCGGGCGATCACGCCCCGTTCGCGGGACTTCTTCACGACATTCGCGACGGCCTCGAAATCGCGCGGTGAAACGAGCCTCGCGACGGTGGGAGCAGTCCGACCCCAACCGGAGAGCCTGGTTAGCATCGGCACACACTGACGGGCACGGTCATTTCCATTCGAGAGGTGTCAAACGGTGGTGCACCACGGCGGCGCGACCCGCCAGGCGACGAGGTTCGTGCTGGTGGGAGCGCTCTGCGCGCTACTCGACTACGGTGTTTACGGTGCCTTGCTCGCCTTCGGGGTGTGGGTGCACGCCGCCAAGGCGGCCAGTTTCACGCTCGGCACCACGGCGGCGTTCTTCCTCAATCGGCGGTTCACGTTCGGTATCTCCGAGGGCGGGGTGCGGCAGGTCGCGGGGTTCGCCCTGCTGTACCTCAGCACATTCGCCGTCAACGTATTGGTCAACGCGCTCGCGTTGCACCTGTTGCCACCCTTTCGGGTGGAATTCGCGGTGGCCTGGGTGGTGGCGCAGGGCACGGCCACGGCCGTCAACTTCGTCGGGCTGCGCGCAGTGGTCTTCCGCGTCGGGAAACCTGGTGGCGTCGGGTGCCGGGTCGTTGGTTAGCCTTGACGACCAGTCGTCAGTCGAGTCGACCCACGAAGAAGCAAACACCGAGGAGAGCAGTTCCCGTGATGCGCACGCACGAGGCCGGGAAGCTCCGCGCCGAGCACGCCGGGCAGTCCGTCACCCTGACCGGGTGGGTGGCCCGCAGGCGCGATCACGGTGGCGTGATCTTCATCGACTTCCGGGACGCCTCCGGCATCGCGCAGGTCGTCTTCCGCGAGGGCGAGATGGCCGAGCGCGCGCACAAGCTGCGCTCCGAGTTCGTCATCAAGGTCGTGGGCGAGGTGACCCGCCGCCCCGAGGGCAGCGAGAACCCCGACCTGCCCACCGGTGACATCGAGGTCTACGCCTCCGAGCTGGAGGTGCTCAACGAGGCCGCGCCGCTGCCGTTCCAGCTGGACGAGCACCTGGAGGTCGGCGAGGAGGCCCGCCTGCGGCACCGCTACCTCGACCTGCGCCGCAGCGGCCCGGCCAAGGCCATGCGGCTGCGCAGCGAGGCCAACCGGATCGCCCGCGAGGTGCTGCACGCCGAGGACTTCGTCGAGGTCGAGACCCCGACCCTGACCCGCTCCACCCCGGAGGGCGCCCGCGACTTCCTGGTGCCCGCGCGCCTGCGCCCCGGTTCCTGGTACGCGCTGCCGCAGTCGCCGCAGCTGTTCAAGCAGCTGCTCATGGTCGGTGGCCTGGAGCGGTACTACCAGATCGCCCGCTGCTACCGCGACGAGGACTTCCGCGCCGACCGGCAGCCCGAGTTCACCCAGCTCGACATCGAGATGAGCTTCGTCGAGCAGGACGACGTGATCGCGCTCGGCGAGAAGATCATCTCCGCGCTGTGGCAGGACCTGGCCGACCACGAGATCGCCCGGCCGTTCCGCCGCATCTCCTACGCCGAGGCGATGGCCAAGTACGGCACCGACAAGCCGGACCTGCGCTTCGACCTCGAGCTGACCGAGCTGACCGAGTACTTCAAGGACACCCCGTTCCGGGTGTTCCAGGCGGCGTACGTGGGCGCGGTCGTCATGCCCGGCGGCGCGTCGCAGCCCCGCCGCACGCTCGACGCGTGGCAGGAGTGGGCCAAGCAGCGCGGGGCCAAGGGCCTGGCGTACGTGCTGGTCCAGGAGGACGGCACGCTCGGCGGCCCGGTCGCCAAGAACCTCTCCGACGCCGAGCGCGACGGCCTGGCCAAGGCCGTGGGCGCGAACCCCGGCGACTGCGTCTTCTTCGGCGCGGGCGACCCGGACGGCGCGCGGGCGCTGCTCGGCGCGGCCCGGGTGGAGATCGCGCACCGGGTCGGCCTGATCGACGAGAACGCCTGGTCGTTCGTGTGGGTCGTGGACTTCCCGATGTTCGAGGCGGTCGACAAGATCGGCGACGACGTGGCGGTCGGCAGCGGCAAGTGGACCGCGCTGCACCACGCGTTCACCTCGCCGACCCCGGAGTGGGTCGACCGGTTCGAGGAAGACCCGGGCAACGCCCTGGCCTACGCCTACGACATCGTCTGCAACGGCAACGAGATCGGCGGCGGGTCGATCCGTATCCACCGCGCCGACGTGCAGCAGCGGGCGTTCCAGGTCATGGGCATCACGCCCGAGGAGGCGCAGGAGAAGTTCGGCTTCCTGCTCGACGCGTTCAAGTACGGCGCACCGCCGCACGGCGGCATCGCGTTCGGCTGGGACCGGATCGCCATGCTGCTCGGCGGGTACGACTCGATCCGCGAGGTCATCGCGTTCCCGAAGAGCGGCGGCGGCTACGACCCGCTGACCGCCGCGCCCGCGCCGATCACCCCGCAGCAGCGCAAGGAGGCGGGCGTGGACTTCAAGCCGGCGCCCGAGGCCAAGTAGCACCGTGCTGCACCTGCGGGCCATCTGCCCGGCCGAGCGCACCGACGCGGTGCTGGCCGCGCTGAAGGCCGAACCCGGCGTCACGCACGTCGTGCTGCTGCGCGGCGCGGCCGTCGACCCGGTGGGCGACGTGGTGGAGGCGGACGTCGCGCGGGAGGCCACCGACCAGGTGGTGGCCTCCCTGTGCGACCTCGGCGTCGACCGCGACGGCGGCGTCACGCTGGAGCAGATCGACACCGCGCTGTCCGACGCGGCCGACCGCGCCGAGGAGGCCGCGCCCGGTGACGGCGCGGACGCCGTGGTGTGGGAGGAGTTGCTGGCCCGCACCGGCGAGGAGTCCCGGCTCAACGCCACGTTCCTGTCGTTCCTGACCATCGCGTGCCTGCTCACCGCGGTCGCGGTGGTGACCGACTCGCCCGTCACGCTGGTCGGCGCGATGGTCGTCGGCCCGGAGTTCGGGCCGCTGGCCGCCATCTCGGTGGGCCTCGTGCTGCGGCGCTGGGACCTGGTGCGCCGGGCGGCCCTCGCGCTGGCCGCCGGTTTTCCGGTGGCGATGCTGATCACCGCGGTCGGCACGTGGCTCGGATCGCGCACCGGCCTGTTCGACCCCGACCTCGCGCTGGCCGGTCACGAGCTGGACTTCGTCTTCGAGGTCGGGCCGTTCTCCTTGATCGTCGCGCTGCTCGCGGGCGCGGCGGGGATGCTGTCGATGACGTCGGCCAAGTCCGCGGCGCTCGTCGGGGTGTTCATTTCGGTCACCACCGTGCCCGCCGCCGGCTACGCCGCGGTCGCCGCCGTTCTCGGCCAGTGGGACATATGCCTCCAGTCGATTGCACAGCTGGCGGTGAACCTGGTCGGCGTCGTGGTGGCGGCGGCGCTGGTCCTGGCGTTGCGCAACCGCCGCGGCCAGGTCCGTGACCTGGGCCGACCCCTCGGGAACGGTTGACCGCCGGCGGATTTCCACAAAAGGTGGAGCCGGGCGGTCCGTGAGCACTACCGTCACGGTGCCCGGACGGGTTCTGTCAGGACGGTCGGCACCGGGAGTAGGGTCGGAGGGGATGAGCGTGGAGATCACCGCCGGCCCGCAGGACATCGACGACGCTGCACCCTCCGAGCTGGACGACGCGGTGGCAGCGGCCGAATCGGTGTTGAGCGGCAGGTTCGGCGCACCGGTCCGACTGGCCGACCCCGAAGACCTCGGGGGTGCCGGCCGGTCCGTGGTCGCGCGCGTCCGGGTGGCCCACACCCCGTTCTCCCTGCCACGCACGCTGGTGGTCAAGCGCTACCCGTCGCCGGTGGCCGACCGCGACCCGTTCGCGCACGAGGTGGTGAGCCACAAGCTGCTCACCGCGCTGCCGTCCGAGGAGCGCCTCACCCCCGAGCTGGTCGCGCAGGACAACGCCAAGCGGTTGGTCGTGCTGGAGGACCTGGGCAAGGCGCCGCGGCTGGCGGAGAAGCTGCTGGGTTCCGACGCGCGGGCCGCCGAACGGGGCCTGCTGTCGTGGGCGCACGCCATGGGCAGGCTGCACGCGACGACCGCCGGGCGTGACGCGGACTTCGACGCGCTGATGCGCCGGCAGGGCTCGCAGTGCTGCGCCGACCCGATCGTGGTGGACGTGCACACGGCGTTGGCCGGGTTGCCCGAGCTGCTGGTTGAATCGTTGGAAGTCGACACGCCCGACTCCGTGGGCACGTTCGCCGCGCAGGCGGTGCGCCGGTTCGTGACGTCCCGCCGGCGCGCGTTCAGCCCGTCCACGTCGTGCCCGGACAACCACCTCGTGACCAGCAAGGGCGTGCGGTTCCTCGACTTCGAGGGCGGGTGCGTGCGCGACATCGTGTTCGACGCGGCCTGCCTGCGGGTGCCGTTCCCGTCGTGCTGGTGCGCCTACGGGCTGCCCGCGGGCATGTCGGAGGCGATGGTGGCGGCATGGCGGGCCGAGGTGTCGTCGGTGTGGCCGGACCTGGACGACGACGCGGTGTTCCTGCCGCGGCTGCTGGAGGCGCAGCTGCTGTGGGTGTGGCTCGGCACGTGGCGCGGGCTGCCGGGGCTGGACTCGGCGCTGCCGTCCGGCCACCGGCCGCTGGACTCGCCGCCGCGGGTGGTCGTGCTGACCTCGCGGTGGGTGCGGCTGCGGGCCGACGCGGTGGCCGCCGGCGAGAAGCACATCGCCGAGCACGCCGACGACGTGATCGCGGCGCTGGTGGCGCGGTACGGCAAGCGGGCCGCGGAACTGCCGCTGTACCCGGCATTCCGTTAGCGTTGGGCTGTTCGTTCTCGGCACGTCACGTCGCTGCGCGATCGTTCCGGTGTGGCCAAGACGGTGCGCAGCCTGGTGGTCCTGGGTGACTCGACGACGGTGGGCGTGGGCGATCCCGTGCCCGGTGGGTGGCGTGGCGTCGGCCCGCTGCTCGCGGCGGCGCTGCCGCACGCGCGGTACCTGAACGTCTCGTTCACCGGTGCCAGGGTGACGTCTGTGCGGCACGAGCAGTTGGCGAAGGCGCTGTCCGCGCGGCCGGACGCGGCGGTGCTGCTGGTCGGCATGAACGACACGCTGCGGTCCGATTTCGACGCGCGTCGGCTGCACCTGGACCTGGACGCGATCGTGGGCGCGTTGGTGTCGGCCGGCGCCGCCGTCGTCACGGTGCGGTTCCACGACCACAGCCGGGTGTTCCGGCTGCCGGCCGCGTTGCGGCGGGCGTTGCGGGCGCGGATCGCGGAGCTGAACGGGATCATCGACGCGGTGGTGCGGCGGCACGGGATCGAGTGCGTGGACCTGGATTCGATGGAAGGCGCGTACTCGCTGGACACCTGGGCGGTGGACCGGCTGCACCCCTCGGAGTCGGGGCACCGGCGGCTGGCGGCGGCGTTCGCGGAGCGGTTGGCGCGGGCGGGCTGCGACGTGCCGGGCCGGGTGTCGCTGGTGTGCACGGGTGGGCTGAAGGTGACGCCGCTGCACCACGTGGGGTGGCTGGTGGTGAAGGGGATCCCGTGGCTCTGGCGGCGTGGCCGCGACCTGGTCCCGTACGCGGCCACGATCACGTACCGCTCGTGGGCGGGCCTGCCGGAACCACCCCGGTACGTCGTCGACGCCGAAGAGGCGGTGGCCACGTCGACCACCGCCTCCACCGGGTGACGCCTCAGCCGAGCCGGTAGACGGTGCTCTCGCCGATGGTCATGGCCTCGTAGTTGGCCTCGACCCACTCACCGATCTCGTTGGCACCGCGCATACCGCCGCCCATGCCGCCGGTGACGTAGTAGCCGATCCGGCCGTCCGCGACGTACTGCCGGAACTCCTCCAGCGTGGGCGCCGGGTCACCGCCGCTCCAGCCGCCGATGCCGATCACCGCCTTGCCCGAGTCGAGCGCCAGGTTCGCCGCGCCCTGCGCGCTGACCGTCGCCGCGGCCCACGTCCCGGTGGTGGCCTTGAGCAGGTCGGTCAGCTCGTCGGACGTCGCGCCCATCGGGCCGCCGCCCGGGCCGCCGTCGCCCGCGTAGGACGGGGGACCGGACATCGGGATGGACCCGGCGTGCGGCGTGGCGGCGGTGGCCACGCCGAAGGCCGCGGTGGACAGCACCGACGTGACCAGCGCGAGCGCGGCCACCCGCCGCACACCCATCACGATCGCCGTGGCCACCAGCACGGTCAGTGCGGCCACCACCCAGCGCAGCGCGGGCACCCACTCGCCGAACCGCTGGAGCAGCGCGAAACCCCAGAACCCGGCGCCGGCCACCATCATCGCCAACGCGACGCGCACCGGCAGGTGCCCGCGTCCGCGCCACAGCTCACGGCCGGCGATGGCGACGAGCGCGGCGACGCCCGGTGCCACGGCGACGGTGTAGTAGGGGTGGGTGATGCCGCTCATGAAGCTGAACACGATCCCGTTGCCCAGCACCCACAGGCCCCATAGGACCAGGGCGGCCCGGGTGCGGTCGGTGCGCGGCAGCCGGCGGGTGAACCACAGTCCCGCCACCATCCCGATGAGGGCGGCCGGCAGCAGCCAGGAGATCTCGCCGCCCATGCTGGCACCGAACAGCCGGCCGATGCCGGTCTCGCCGCCGAAGCCGAGGTTGGCGTTGCCGCCGCCCCCGACCACACCGCGGCCACCGCCGAAGATCCGGCCGAGGCCGTTGTAGCCCATGGCCAGCTCCCACAGCGAGTCGTTCGACGACCCGCCGACGTACGGCCGCGACTGTTCCGGCCACAGCTCGACCAGCGCGATGAACCACCCGGCGGACAGGACCACGGCCAGGCCCGCGCCGAGCAGGTGCAGCAACCGCTTGACCGGTGGCACGGGCGCGGCCAGCAGGTAGGCGGCGGTGAACGCGGGCAGCACCAGCAACGCCTGCCCCATCTTGGCCAGGAACGCGAACCCGACCGCCACGCCCGCCAGCGCGAGCCACCACCCGGAACCCTTCTCCAGCGCCCGCACGGTGCAGTACGCGCCGGCGACCATCAGCAGCACCAGCAACGCGTCGGGCAGGTTGAACCGGAACATCAGCACGGCCACCGGCGTCACCGCGAGCGCCGCGCCCGCCATCAACCCGGCCACCGCGCCGGACGTGCGCTTCACCGTGGCGTACAACAACCACACGGCCAGCACGCCCTCGACGGCCTGCGGTGCGAGCACGGTCCAGCTGGAGAACCCGAAGATCCGCGCGAACAACCCGCTCACCCACAGCGCGGCGGGCGGCTTGTCGACCGTGATCACGCCACCGGCGTCGAGGCCACCGAACAGCCACGCGGTCCAGCTCTGCGCACCGGCCTGGGTGGCGGCGGCGTAGTAGCTGTTGCCCCAGCCGGACGCGGTGACGTCCCACAGGTACAGCACCGCCGTGCCGACGAGCAGCACGACCAGCGCGGGCGTGGTCCAGTTGCGGCCGGACGGTGGCGCGGCCGCGCCTGGTGCGGGTGCCGTCAGGGTTGCGGTGGTCATGGAAGGGGTCCCTAGGGTCGACGGTGTGGTCATGAACCGGCCTCCGCGGTGCGCTTGGGCCGGAAGACCCAGTTGCGCAGCAACAGGAAGCGCAGCACGGTGGCGAGGAGGTTGGCGCCGACGACCGCGACCAGCTCGGCCGGGCCGCCCGGCGCGGCGAACAGGTGCAGCAGGGCCAGCGAGCCGCTGGTCAGCGCGAGGCCGAGGCCGAACACGAGCAGGCCCTCGAACTGGTGGCGGCCCGCGCCGCGCCGACCGCGCACGCCGAAGGTGAACCGGCGGTTGGCCGCGGTGTTGGCGATGGCGGTGACCAGCAGCGCCACCAGGTTCGCGCCCTGCGCGCCGAGCCCGCCGCGCAGCGACACGAACAGCAGCAGGTAGGTCACCGTGCTGAGCACGCCGACCGCGGCGAACCGGACCAGCTGCTTGACCAGCCCGGCGGGTACGCCCGGTGCCCGCGGCTCCAGCGGTTCCCGGCCCAGCTGGGCGCGGAGCTCGCCGATCGGGATCCGCCCGGTCACCAGGCCGCGGGCCACCCGGGCGACGCCCTTCAGGTCGGCCACCGCGGTCGACACGATGTCCACCCGGCTGTCCGGGTCGTCGACCCAGTCCACCGGCACCTCGTGGATCCGCGCGCCCGCGCGTTCGGCGAGCACCAGCAGTTCGGTGTCGAAGAACCACCCGGTGTCCTCGACGTGCGGCAGCAACCGCCGGGCGACGTCGGCCCGGATCGCCTTGAACCCGCACTGCGCGTCGGTGAACCGGGTCGCGAGCGTGCCGCGCAGGATCAGGTTGTAGCAGCGGGAGACGAACTCCCGCTTCGGCCCGCGCACCACCCGCGCGCCGCGCGCCAGCCTGCTGCCGATCGCCAGGTCGGAGTGCCCGGAGATCAGCGACGCGACCAGTGGCGCGAGCGCGGCCAGGTCCGTGGACAGGTCCACGTCCATGTACGCCAGCACGGCGGCGTCCGACGCGGTCCACACCGCTTTCAGCGCCCGGCCGCGGCCCTTCTCCGCCAGGTGCACCGCGGACACCCCGGGCAGCTCGCGGGCCAGCTCGTCGGCGACGGCCCGCGTGCCGTCCGTGCTCGCGTTGTTCGCGATGGTGATCCGGAACGTGTAGGGGAACGTCCGCGTGAGGTCGGCGTGCAGCTTGCGCACGCAGGGCGCGAGGTCGAGCTCCTCGTTGAACACGGGCACCACCACGTCGAGCACGGTGGTCGTCGTGAGCGTGGTCATGAGCCCACCTTCGAGCGCTTGGCTGGGCGGCTCGTGTGTCATCGCTGTGCGCCCGCTGTGAGGTCGTAGACGTCCACGCCGTCCACGGTCGTCGCGGTGAACGTGTCCGCCACCCACTCGGCGATCCGCCGGGACGCGTCACTGCCGGTCTCCGCGGGCATCAGGGCGCCGCCGAGGAAGTAGTGGATCAGTCCACTTCGGACCATCTCCTGGAACTCCTCCAGCGTGGGTGCCGGATCCGTGCCGTTGAACCCGCCGACTGCCAGCACCGGCTCGCCGCTGCCGAGCTGGTACCCGGCCGCGTTGTTCGAGCCGACGGCCGCCGCCGCCCAGGTGAACCCCTCGCTGTCCCGCAGCAGACCGACCAGCCCGGCACCCGGTGTCGGCGCGTGGAGCAGGCCGCCCATCCCGCCACCGCCGCCGACGTTGTTCACGGTGCCACCGGGTCCCATGAGGACCAGCCCGCCGGGCCGGTTCGTCACCGCCGGTCCGGCGCTGGGGATCGCGCCCGAGTGCGGTGTCGCGGCGGTGGCCACCGAGTAGGCGCCCGGTCCGAGCAGCGCGGCGACCACGGCGACCGGCACGACGACCGCCGAGGGCACGGTCGAGGCGAGGAACAGCCCCACCGCGGCGATCAGGCCCAGGACCAGCACGAGCGCGGCCAGCGCCGTGGACCAGTCCAACAGCAGCAGGTAGCACTGGAGCGCGGTCACGGCCAGCGCGCCGGACAGCGCCGCCGCCGCGACGGGTTCCTGCCGCCTGCGCCACAACGCGACCGCGCCGATCCCGATCAGCGCGCCGATCGCCGGTGCCAGCGCCACCGTGTAGTAGGCGTGGATGATGCCGTTCATGAAGCTGAAGACCACGGCGGTGACCACCAGCCAGCCGCCCCACAGCGCGAGCCCGACCCGTTCGGCGGCCCGACCCGCCCACCACCCGGCGGCGAGCAGGACCAGCGCGGTCGGCAGCAACCAGGCGATCTGGCCGCCCATCTCGTCGCCGAGCAGCCTGGCCCACCCGCCCGAGCCCCACCCGCCACCGCCGACGCTGCCGATCTCCTCACCGGTCAGCCGGCCGAGCCCGTTGTAGCCCAACGCCAACTCCAGGACGCTGTTCTCCTGCGACCCGCCGATGTAAGGCCGTGACCCGGCGGGCAGCAGTTCCACCACCAGCACCCACCAGCCACCGGCCACGACCACCGCGCCCAGCGCCGCGCCGAGGTGCCACAGCTTGCGCAACACCGGGGCGGGCGCGAACGCCAGGTACACCAACCCGAACGCGGGCAGCACCAGGAACGCCTGGAGCATCTTGGCCAGGAACGCGAAACCGACCGCGACACCGGCGAGCGCCAACCACCGCGCCGACGCCTTCTCCGTGGCGCGGACCGTGCAGTACGCGCCCGCCACCAGGAGCAGCACCATCAGCGCGTCCGGGTTGTTGAACCGGAACATCAGCACCGCCACCGGCGTCAACGCCAGCACCGCGCCCGCGACCAACCCGGCGGCCGCGCCGGCCGTGCGCTTCACCGTGGCGTACAACAGCGACACGCTCGCCACGCCCATCAACGCCTGCGGCACCAGGACGCTCCACGCGTCGACGCCGAACAGCCGGGCCGACAACCCCATGACCCAGGTCGCCGCGGGAGTCTTGTCGACGGTGATCCCGCCCGCCGGGTCGGTCGCGCCGAAGAACCACGCGTGCCAGCTCTCGGCACCGGCCTGGGCGGCGGCGGAGTAGTAGGCGTTGGCCCAACCGGAGTCGCCCAACCGCCACAGGTACAACACCGCCGTCCCGGCCAACAGCAGCAACAGGGGGAGTCTCGCTCGCATGGACCCGAGCGTGTCGGCGGACCCTGGGCGGTCCTTGTGCCGCGCCTGTGAGCCGGCTGTGCGTGATCTAGCGCGGCACTAGCGCGGTAGGTGCACGGTGAACGTGGTCCGGCCCGGCCTGCTCGCCAATCGCACGGACCCGTGGTGCGAGGCCACGACGGCGGCCACGATCGACAGGCCCAGCCCCGTGCTCCCGGCGGCCCGGGACCGGGACACCTCGCCCCGGCTGAACCGCTCGAACACCTCGGCCTGCCGACCGGCCGGGATGCCGGGGCCGTCGTCGCTCACCGACACCCGCACCCCCCTCTCCACAGTGGACAGCGAGGTGGTGACGGTGGTGCCCGGCGGTGTGTGCGTGCGCGCGTTGGACAGCAGGTTGGCCAGCACCTGGTGCAGCTTGTCCGCGTCACCGGTCACCTGCACCGCGTCGGGCGGCAGCTCCAGCCGCCACTCGTGGTCCGGCCCGGCGATCCGGGCGTCGCTGACCGTGTCGACCACCAGCCGCGACACGTCGACCGGGTCACGGGCCAGCGGGCGCCCGGCGTCCAGCCGGGCCAGCAGCAGCAGGTCCTCGACCAGCGACGTCATCCGCACCGCCTCGGACTCCACCCGCCGCATGGCGTGCCCGATCTGCGCCGGCACCTCGTCGGACGTGCGGCGGGTCAGCTCGGCGTAACCGCGGATGGCGGCCAGGGGAGTGCGCAGCTCGTGGCTGGCGTCCGCGACGAACTGCCGGACCCTGGTCTCGCTGGCGTGCCTGGCCTCCAGCGCGCTGCCGACGTGCCCGAGCATCCGGTTCAGCGCGAGACCGACCTGGCCGACCTCGGTGTCGGGATCGGCGTACTCGTCGGGCACGCGTTCGGCCAGCGCCACCTCGCCCTCGTGCAGTGGCAGCTCGGCCACCCGGCTCGCGGTCGCGGCGACCCGTTCCAGCGGGAGCAGCGTGCGGCGCACGATCAGCGCGCCCGCCAGGCTCACCGCGATCAACCCGGCCAGCGCCACCCCACCGACGATCCACCCCATCCGCCACACCGTGCTGTCCACCTCGTCCAGCGGCAGGCCGGTCACCAGCTTGTCCCCGAACCGCGTGGTGGTCGCGATCATCCGGTGGTCGCCCAGCTCCTCGCCCAGCCAGACGGTGCGCGGCTTGCCGTCCGCGGGCACGTCCTCGGCCCGCGCCATCACGTCGGTCGACAGCGCGGTCGGGTCACCGGTGTCCGACCTGAGCCGCCCGGCGTTGGTGCCGCCGTCGTACCGCTTGATCAGCAGCAGCGTGCCGGGCCGGAACCCCGGGCCGTCCAGCGGGCCGGGCAGGCCGTCTGGCATCGGCGGCGGCGCCTCCCGCCTCGCCTTGGCCGCCGACTCGACGAGCTGGCCGTCCACCTGGCGGATCAGGGAGTCCCGCAGCGCGAACCCCGTCGCCACCCCGATGATCGCGCACACCACCGCCAGCATGACGACCTGCGCGACGACCAGCCGCGTGCGCAGCGGCAGGCGCCGGCGGTCAGGACGAGGGCTTGAGGACATAGCCCGCGCCCCGCATCGTGTGGATCATGGGCGTCCGGCCCGCGTCGATCTTCTTGCGCAGGTAGGAGATGTACAGCTCGACGATGTTGGCCTGCCCGCCGAAGTCGTAGCTCCACACCCGGTCGAGGATCTGCGCCTTCGACAGCACCCGCCGGGGGTTGCGCATCAGGAACCGCAGCAGCTCGAACTCGGTCGCGGTGAGGTCGACGGACGTGCCGCCGCGGCGCACCTCGCGCGTCTCCTCGTCCAGCACCAGGTCGCCGACCACCAGCTCGGTGCCCGCGCCCGCCTCGGTGACGCCGGTGCGGCGCAGCAGGGCGCGCAGCCGCAGCACGACCTCCTCCAGGCTGAACGGCTTGGTCACGTAGTCGTCGCCGCCCGCGGTGAGCCCGGCGATCCGGTCCTCCACCGCGTCCTTCGCGGTGAGGAACAGCACCGGCAGGCCGGGCAGGTCCGCGCGCAGCCGGCGCAGCACCTCCAGCCCGTCGAAGTCGGGCAGCATCACGTCCAGCACCACCACGTCGGGCCGGAACTCGCGCGCGGTGCGCACGGCGGACGTGCCGTCCAGCGCGGTGCGGACCTCCCAGCGCTCCATCCGCAACGCCATGGACATCAGCTCGGCCAACGTGGACTCGTCGTCCACCACGAGGACCCGCACCGGACTGCCGTCCGGGCGGCGGAGCTGCGGGGAGTTCCCCGGAGCGGACACCGGTCGCATGCTCCCATCCTGGCCGCGGCCCATGAGACGGACCTGTGCCGATCCTGTGTACCGGCTGTGAAGCCGCGCGACCTGCCGTGAGCGCGCGCACAGCCGTCGTGACCCGCACGCACAGCCGCCGCCCAAGGGCCGCACAGCCCGCTCACAGGCTCGCCCGCGACGGTGGTCGCCATGACTACCGAAACCGAGCAGCAACCGACGTGGGGTGACGAGCCGCCGCCACGTCCCGCCGCTGCGGGCACCGGCTGGAACGGCCGCAAGACCCTCGCCGCGGTCGCGATCGCCGTCGGCATCGCCGCCGTGGGCGGTGGCGTCATCTACGCCGCGAGCAACTCCGACGCGGCACAGGGCATGCGCGGGCCCGGCGGCTACGGCCGGGGCAACGGCGGGCTCGTGATCATGGGCGGGCCGTTCGGCGACACCCAGCACGGCGAGTTCCAGAACGGCGAGGTCACCGAGGTCGGCGACACGTCCATCACGGTGAAGAGCGCGGACGGGTTCAGCGAGACCTACAAGATCGACGACGACACGCAGGTCAACGGCGGTCAGGGCGACCTGGACGACATCGCGGAGGGCGACGTCGTGACCGTCGTCGCGTCCGAGGCCTCCGATGGCGAAGCCACCGCGGACAGCATCATGGAGGGCAACGTGCAACGCGGCGGGCCGGTGCGGAAGCAGGGCGACGGCCAACCACCGGCCGAACAGGACTCGACCGACCAGCGAGGTACCCCGCCGACCCGGTAGAACTACCCGGTATGACCAGACTGGCGCTCTCGGCACTGTTGGCAGCACTGGCCCTGCTCGGGGCGGCGCCCCAGGCGCTCGCCCACACCGACCTGGTGTCCAGCGACCCGGCGAACGGCGCCTCGGTGCCGCAGCGGCCCACCCGGCTCACGTTGACGTTCACCGAGCCGGTGCCCGCCGAGAGCGCCACGGTCACCGTCACCGGCGCGGACGGCAGCGCGTGGCCGATGGGTGAGATCACCGCGGACGGCGCGACGCTGACCGTGCCGGTGCCGGAGAACGCGGCACCCGCCGGGCCGTACACGGTGTCGTGGATGGTCGAGTCGCTGGACGGCGACTTCGTCGACGGCACGTTCGCCTTCACGCTGACCGCGCCACCGGCACCGCAGCCACCAGCCGCCACCACGCCCGCCGCGCCGCCCGCCGTGACGTCGGAGGACGCGGCACCCACCTCGTCCTCCTCCGCCGCGACCGGCTCGGTGGCCACGATCACCGCCGTGGCCACCGGCACCTCGACCCCCGCGGCCGGCTCCGGCTCGGACGGCGACGGCGGCGTGCCGCTGTGGGTGTGGATCCTGGTCGCGGCCGTGCTGTCGGTGATCGGCATCGCGGTCGGCGTCGGGCTGAACCGGCGGGCCCGAGGCGGGGCAGCCGGCGAAAACCCGGCCGAGTAGTCAACCGTCAATGGCTACGGTCGGCCCATGACCGGATCTCCTCTGCACCGCCGCGCCCTGCTCGCGGGCGGTGGCGCGGCCGTGCTCGCCGCCGCCGGGTTCCGCACGGCGGCGCACGCCGCACCGGACGACCGGGCCGGCGGCCGGCGGTTCACCCTCACCGTCCTCGGCACCACCGACCTGCACGGCAACGTGTTCAACTGGGACTACTTCGCCGACCGGGAGTTCGACGACGCCGCGCACAACGACGTCGGCCTGGCGAAGCTGTCCACCCTGGTCAAGGCCGTCCGGCGGGAACGCGGCGCGCACCGCACGCTGCTGATCGACGCGGGCGACACCATCCAGGGCACGCCGCTGGCCTACTACTACGCCAAGGTGGAGCCCATCGGCCGCCGCCGCGTGCACCCGATGGCCGCCGCGATGAACGAGCTGGGCTACGACGCCGCCGCGCTCGGCAACCACGAGTTCAACTACGGCATCCCCCTGCTGCGGGCGTTCGAGAAGCAGCTGGACTTCCCGCTGCTGGCCGCGAACGCGATCGACTCGGCCACCGGCGAGCCCGCGTTCCGCCCGTACGTGGTCAAGACCGTGTGGCGCACCGGCGCCGCGCCGCTGCGGGTCGGCATCCTCGGCCTGACCAACCCGGGCATCGCGATCTGGGACAAGGCGCACGTCGACGGGAAGATGACGTTCCCCGGAGTGCTGGAGCAGGCCCGCGAGTGGGTGCCGAAGGTGCGCGCGGCGGGCGCGGACCTCGTGGTGGTCGCCGCGCACTCCGGCGCCGACCTGTCGTCGTCGCTGGGCGACCTGCTGCCGTTCCCGGAGAACTGCTCCGCGCTGGTCGCCGAGGAGGTGCCGGGCATCGACGCGATCCTGGTCGGCCACGCGCACACCGAGATCGCGCAGCGGTTCGTCACCAACAAGGCCACCGGCAGGCAGGTGCTGCTGACCGAGCCGCTGTTCTGGGGCAAGCGGCTGAGCCTGATGGAGTTCGACCTGGTGTGGTCGCCGGGGCGGGGCTGGCGGGCCGAGGCGTCCCGGGCCCAGGTGCTCAACACCAACACCGTGCCGGAGGACCCGGTCGTGGTGCGGCGGCTGCGTGACGACCACGACAAGGTGGTCGCCTACGTCAACTCCAAGATCGGCACGTCGAAGTCGGCGATGTCCGCCGCGACCGCCCGGTACGAGGACACCGCCGCGCTCGACTTCGTGAACCTCGTGCAGGGCGAGGCGCTGAAGGCGTCGCTGACCGAGGCGCTGCCGGTGCTGTCGCTGGCGTCGCCGTTCAACAAGGCGGCGGCGATCCCGGCCGGTGACGTGTCGGTGCGCGACGTGGCCGGGCTCTACGTCTTCGACAACACGCTGGTGGGCGTGCGGCTCACCGGGGCGCAGCTCAAGGACTACCTGGAGCGGTCGGCGGGCTACTTCAAGGCGGTGACGTCCGCGGGACCGCACCAGCCGGACGCGCTGACCAACGCGGGCGGCACACCGGACTACCTCTACGACGTGGCCGCGGGCCTGGACGCGCCGCTGACCTACGACATCGACCTGGCCCGGCCGGTCGGTCAGCGGATCACCGGGCTGGCCTACGGCGGCGCGGCGGTGACGGCGGAGCAGGCGTTCGCGGTGGCGGTGAACAACTACCGGCAGTCCGGCGGCGGCAACTTCCCGCACATCGCCACCGCGCCCGTGCTGCACAACCGGCAGCTGGAGATCCGGCAGCTGATCATCGACTGGGTGCGCGAGCAGGGCGAGATCGACCCGGCCGCGTTCCACCGCGCCGACTGGCGGCTGGTCGTCGACGGCACGCCGGTGGTGGTCGGGTGAACGTGCCGGACATCGTCGGGCCGGGGTTGGACGTGCTGTTCTGCGGTATCAACCCCGGTCTGCTGTCGGCCGCCAAGGGGCAGCACTTCGCCCGGCCGGGCAACCGGTTCTGGCCCGCGCTGCACCGGTCCGGCTTCACGCCCCGGCTGATGAGTCCCGCCGAGCAGGACGAGCTGCTCCGGTACGGGCTGGGGATCACCAACCTGGTCGCCCGGCCGACCGCGCGGGCCGACGAGCTGACGGCGGAGGAGCTGCGGGCCGGAGGCGAGCGGCTGACGGCGTTGGCGCGGCGGTACCGGCCGAAGGTGGTGGCGGTCGTGGGCGTGACGGCGTACCGGGCGGCGTTCGGGCGCAAGGCGGCGGCGATCGGCCCGCAGGAGGAGACGATCGCGTCGGCGCGGCTGTGGGTGCTGCCCAACCCCAGCGGACTCAACGCGCACTACCAGCTGCCCGCCCTGGCCGAGGTCTTCGGCCGACTGCGGTCAGAGATTGCGCAGGCCCACTAGCACTCGTTCCAACAACGTGAAGTCGGGGCCGCCGGGTGCGGAGGCGTTGTCGTGCACGGCGACCACGCCCATCGAGATCAGGTCGCCGAGCAGCACCCGCGCCACGCCCAGCGGCACGGACAGCAGCGCCGAGACCTCGGCGACCGACCTCGGGTAGTTGGCGCACAGCTCCACGATCGACCGCTGCTCCGCGGTGCTCTCGCGCAGGGCGATCGCGATGCCGTCCTCCTCCAGCGAGACCAGCGTCTCCAGCCTCAGGTCGTAGCTGGAGGACGTGCGGCCACCCGTCCACGCGTAGGGGCGGACCAGGGGACCGGAGAACTCCTCCACCGCCGGCGGCGGCTCGGGCTCGCGGATGGCCGGCATGGGCGGTGGGTCGAAGTAGAGGTCGCGGTCGAACGGGGCGGTCTCCTCCAGCGGCTCCTCCTCCAGGCTGCGCCGCAGCGCCGCCGAGCCGAACCGGGCGCCCGTCGCGCCGATCTCGCCCCGCAACGACCTCCGCCGGCGGAGCGGCTTGGGCTGTTCCGTAGGCTGTTCTTCCAGACTGCGCCGCAGCGAGGGGGAGCCGAACCGGGCGCCGGTCGTGCCGACGTCCCCGCGCAGGGACCGGCGGCGTCTGCGCTCGCCGCCGGTCGGCTCCGGGTCAGAGCTGCCTGTGCTCACATTCCGGGAACCGTAGACCGAACCGCGTTCGGCGGATGTCCGGCGTGTTTCGAGTGCGTGCAATCCTCGTTAACCACCGCACAAGCGCGGCTCCGGGCGGCCTGGAGGATGATGTGACGATGCGCATCCGCGAGGTCGAGATCTCCGACGACATGATCAGGTTGGGTCAGTTCCTCAAGCTGGCGGGCTTGGCGGACAACGGCGCGCACGCCCGTGACCTGGTCGAATCCGAGGAGGTCACGGTCAACGGCCGGCTGGAGACCCGCCGGGGCGCCCAGCTGCACGACGGCGACGTGATCGCGGTGGGCGAGGAGAAGGCGCGGCTGGTTACCGGACGTTAGCGTCGCTCACGTGCCGAGGCCTCACCGCGGTGGGGAGCCCTGGCGGCGGTAGGCCCACTCCTCGTGCCAGCAGTGGGGGTAGACGCCGCGCCGGAAGTAGGCGCCCACGCCGTCGATCGGTGCCGCCGCGCGGTCGTGGTAGAGCAGCCAGTACGGCAGCACGGTGGCCACGACCCAGTTCAGCACCACCAGCGGCAGGTAGCCGGGGCCGAACAGGCGGGCCTGGAACACGTGCACGGCCTCGTGGTCGTCCACGCCCATCGCGATCCCGGCCTGCACGGGGCCGACCGTGGTGGCGAAGCCCTTGATCACGCCGTCGCGCAGGCCGAGCGTGCCCCGGTGCCGGCTGAACGCCGCGTCGACCTCGTTGCCGCGCGCCAGCGCGTAGGCCAGGAACACCGCGCCCGCCAGGGTGTTCGGCAGGCTCCACGTGGCGTCCACCACAGCCAGCGCGACGCCGCGGCGGCCACGCGGGTACAGCCGGGTCCGCCACGCCCACACCCCGTGGAACGCGCCCAGCAGCCCGCCGATCACCGACAGGACGACCACCGGACCATTGTGACCGGAAAAGTGGCGACGGTCA
The DNA here is from genome assembly GCF_003014735.1 of Saccharothrix carnea. GTDB lineage: Bacteria > Actinomycetota > Actinomycetes > Mycobacteriales > Pseudonocardiaceae > Actinosynnema > Actinosynnema carneum. Next base: position 180,602 of record NZ_PYAX01000008.1, read on the forward strand.
CTCCGGATCGGCCAAGGGGTGGGAAATGTCAGCCGCTCCTCACCCGAAGTGTCCGCGCCGTTGCGCCGAATAGCTGCTACCGCACTGTGAATGGGTGACCGCGACCCGCCACGGTGCGGTCTCGCCGATAGGGCCTCGGGTCCTTTCCCGGGTGCATTCCGGCTCAGCTTCGACCGACGTCGAAAACCCGCTGTAACGGAAGCCGTCCCAGATTCGATGGACGTGTCCGCGTGCCTGCGCGACCGGCCACCCGCCACTGTGGACCATGCGTCCCGGTAGCTGGGCAAGCCTTTTCCGGGAACGTTGTCGGTAACCCGAAGTCACCTGGCGAACCGGATCGGTGTGCACCGACCGGCGGACCGGGGGAATGGAGCCCGGTCGAAGTTCACGGTCCGTGTAACGCGCGCCCCCGAGTTGACGAATGACGGTTTGGCGAGGCGAGAAATCGCCGGCCGAACATTTGCCGTACACCACGCGGGTCCGTCGGGGATGCCCTGCGAACGTGCACGTCCGAACCGGCCCAACCCGGGGAGTACCACGATGAGCGAGCAGGTCCAGCCCACGCGACACAGACCGGTCGCGGGGCTCGGCACCACCCACCGCACCATTCACCGCACCACGAGCCCCACAGTCGGCAGCTGGGAACCCGCCTACCGCTACGGCGTGATCGCCGCCGACGTCTTCTGCACGGTCCTGGTCGTCGTCCTCGCGGGCGTAGTGCTGTCCGCCCGCCACGCCTCCTTCGGTCCGCTGCCCCTGTTGGGGCTGGAAGCGGTCACCGTCGCGGTGGTCGTGGGATCGCTGTTCCTCAACCGGGTGTGGAACCCCATGGTGCTGGGCCAGGGCGCGGAGGAGTTCCGCCGCCTGGGCCGCGGCCTGTTCGGCTCGGTCGTCGCGCTGGGCCTGGCCGCGCTCGCGGCCGGGTTGCCCGGTGCCCGGCTGTGGGTGTTCGTGGTCGGACCGGCCATCGCGCTGGTCGCCTTCCCGGTCCGCTACCTGCTGCGCCGCCCGCTGCACCGCGCCCGCGGCGAGGGCCGCTGCCTGCTGCCGGTGCTCGCGGCGGGCAACCTCGACACCGTCGCCGACCTGATCGGCCGCACCCGCCGCGCGCCCCACCTGGGCTGGCGCGTGGACGCCGTGTGCACGGTCGACGGCCGCGCCGAGATCGGCCTGGAACTGGACGGCGTGCCGGTCGTGGGCCGGTTCGGCGACCTCGGCGAGCAGGTCCGCCGCGGCGGCTACCGGATCGTCGCGGTCACCGCCGACGCCTACTGGACGCCGCGCCGGCTGCAACAGCTCGCCTGGGACCTGGAGGGCACCGGCACCGAGATGGTCGTCGCGCCCGCCCTCATGGACTTCGCCGGACCGCGGCTGCACGTCACCGGCGTGCTCGGGATGCCGCTGCTGCGGGTGAGCGAGCCGTCGTTCACCGGCTTCCGCCGCCTGGTCAAGACGGCCGTGGACAAGGTCGGCGCGGCGCTGCTGGTCGCGTTGCTCAGCCCGGTGCTGCTGGCCGTCGCGGTGGCGATCATGGTCGACACCCGGGGACCGGTGCTCTACCGGCAGCGCCGCGTCGGCAAGGACGGCGTGCCGTTCACCATCCTGAAGTTCCGCACCATGGTCACCAACGCGGACGCGCTGCGCGCCAAGCTGCAAGCGGTGAACGAAGGCGCGGGCGTGCTGTTCAAGATGCGCCGCGACCCCCGCGTCACCGCCGTGGGCCGGTTCCTGCGGCGCTACTCGCTGGACGAGCTGCCGCAGCTGTTCAACGTGCTCACCGGTCCCATGTCGCTGGTCGGCCCACGGCCGCCGCTGCCGGAGGAGAGCGCGAAGTACGGCCCGGCCATGCGCCGCCGGCTGCTGGTGAAGCCGGGACTGACCGGGTTGTGGCAGGTCTCCGGGCGCAGCGACCTGTCGTGGGAGGAGTCCGTGCGGCTCGACCTGCGGTACGTGGAGGAGTGGTCGCTCGCCCTGGACGCGCTGATCCTGTGGAAGACCTTCCGCGCCGTCTTCGGCGGCCAGGGGGCCTACTGATGACCGGCTCACCGATCACCGGCCGACAGGTGACCCGTCTCCGGACCGCCATCGGCTTGGCGTGCCAGTCCACACCGGACAGGATCACGCGCTAGCGCAGTACGGGCACAGCCTGCGTTCGGCGGTACGGATCCTTCCGTTGTGGTGTAACGCGAAGCTCGTTCCCAGCGACGATCGGAGCAACAAGGCTCCGCTGGTCGATGCAGTGCTCGCGCGATCACCACCCGTCACGACAGCTTGTGCTCGAAAGGTGAAATCCCATGACCGCCGACCAGACGCGGGCCAGACCTGCGCTCGCGACAACGCTGCTGCGCCTCGTGATCGTCGCCGCCCTGGTGGCGTCCACGATCGCGGTCGTCGGTCTGCTGCGCGCCCCGGAGGCGGTCGCCGCGCCGTGTGACGCGCCCGTGGTCAACAAGGTGGCGTGCGAGAACACCAAGCCGGGCACGCCCGACTGGCAGGTGTCCTACCGCGACGACGGCATCCTCGGCTTCACCACGGACATCAGCTCCACCCCGGGCGGCCGGGTCGACTTCAAGATGCTCACCAGCGCGTCGTCGTACTACATCGACATCTACCGGCTCGGCTGGTACGGCGGCGTCGGCGCCCGGTTCCAGGAGCGGATCACCCGCGCCACGCCGCAGAACCAGCCGCCGTGCCTGCGCGGCACGGACGGCAGCGCGTTGATCGACTGCGGCAACTGGGCCACGTCGCTGAGCTGGAACGTGCCGACCACCGCGGTCTCGGGCCTGTACTACGCGCGCACGCACCGCAACGACAACGGCGCCGAGAACGAGATCGTGTTCGTCGTCCGCGACGACACCAGCACCTCGAAGATCCTGTTCCAGACCTCCGACTCGACCTGGGTGGCCTACAACCGCTACGGCGGCAACAGCCTGTACTTCGGCGACGGACCCGGCCAGGGCGGGCAGGCCTACAAAGTCAGCTACAACCGCCCGTACACCGGCGGCGACGGCGACGACAACTTCATCTTCAACGCCGAGTACCCGATGCTGCGCTTCCTGGAGGCCAACGGGTACGACGTGAGCTACACCACGGACGCCGACTCGGCCCGGCGCGGTCACCTGATCCGCAACCACCAGGTGTTCATGGCGGTGGGCCACGACGAGTACTGGTCCGAGGAGCAGCGCGCCAACGTGGAAGCCGCCCGGGACGCGGGCGTGCACCTGGCGTTCCTGACCGGTAACGAGATCTTCTGGAAGCACCGGTGGGAGAAGAGCATCGACTCCTCCCGAACCGACTGGCGCACCATCGCCTGTTACAAGGAGACCAAGGGCACCCAGAACGACGGCCTGGCCGACTGGACCGGCACCTGGCGCGACCCGCGCTACCCCGACCAGGACGGCGGCAAGCCGGAGAACGCGCTGCTGGGCAACATCTTCACGGTCAACGGCCGCCGCGAGGACTCCCTGCAGGTACCGGCCGCCCACGGCAAGATGCGGCTGTGGCGGCACACGTCGTTGCAGAGCCTGGCCGCCGGCTCCACCTACACGTTCCAGCCGGGCACGCTCGGCTACGAGTGGAACTCGGTGGAGGACAACGGCTTCCAGCCGCCGGGCGTGGCCCAGCTGTCCCGCACCACCGTGACCATGCCGGACGGCCCGTACGTGCTGCAGAACCACGGCGACCTCTACACCCCGGACACCAAGACCCACGCGATCACCTACTACAAGCACCCGAGCGGGTCGCTGGTGTTCGGCGCGGGCACGGTCCAGTGGGCGTGGGGCGTGGACGACGAGCACGCGTTCCTCACCAACACGCCGACCTCCGACGTGCGGATGAAGCAGGCCACGGTCAACTTCCTGGCCGACATGGGCGTGCAGGCGTCGACGTTGCAGGCCGGTCTGGTGCAGGCGACCAAGAGCACCGACACCCTGGCACCGGCGGTGGCGTTCAGCAACGTGCCGCCGATCTCGACCGTGGGCGCGGCTTACACGTTCGGCGGCACGGTGACCGACGTGGGCGGCCAGGTCGGCGGCGTCGAGGTGTCCACGGACGGCGGCACCCGCTGGCACCCGGCGGTGTGGCAGGCCGGGCAGACCGGGTGGAGCTACACCTACACCCCGAGCACGTCCGGCCCGGCGAGCCTGCGCGTGCGCGCGGTGGACGACTCGGCGAACCTGTCCACCCCCGTGGTGGCCACGCCCGGCGTGAGCCCGCGCACCTGCCCGTGCGGCCTGTGGACCAGCGCCGACAGCCCCGACGTGCCCGACAGCGGTGACGCCTCGCCGCTGGAGCTGGGCGTGAAGTGGCGCGCGAGCGGCGACGGCTACGTGCGCGGCGTGAAGTTCTACAAAGGACCGGGCAACACCGGCACGCACACCGGCACGTTGTGGGACCGCAACGGCACCCCGCTGGCCACCGGCACGTTCACCGGTGAGACCGCGGGCGGCTGGCAGACGTTGACCTTCGCCCAGCCCGTGGCGGTGGCCGCGGGCACCACGTACGTCGTGTCGTACTTCGCGCCCAACGGGCACTACTCGTACGACCTGGAGTACTTCTTCCAGCAGCCGCGCCACCTCGAACCGCTCACCGGTCTGAAGAACGGCGAGGACGGCCCGAACGGCCTGTTCCGGTTCGGCGGCCCCGGCTTCCCGACCCAGTCCCACTGGGGCAGCAACTACTGGGTGGACGTGGTGTGGGCGCCGGACCCCGGCCCCGACCAGCGCGCACCGCTGCTCGTGTCCACCACGCCGGTCGACGGCGAGGGCACGGTCGCGCTCGACCCCGTCGCCTCCGCCACCTACGACGAGGCGATCGCGCCCGGCTCCGCCCAGTTCACGCTGACCGGGCCGAACGGCGCGGTGTCCGGCTCGACGTCGCTGTCGAACGAGAACAAGACCGTGAGGTTCACGCCGAGCCAGGCGTTGACCCCGAACACGGGCTACGCGGTGGCGCTGCGCGGGTCGGACGCGGCGGGCAACCAGACGCCGCAGTCGACGTGGTCGTTCACCACCGGCGCGACCCGGCCCGCGACGTGCCCGTGCACGGTCTGGGACGACTTCGCCCGGCCCGCCGTGTACGCGGCGGACGACACCACGCCGATCGAGGTCGGCACCAAGGTCCGCTTCAACGGCAAGGGCGAGGTGCTCGGCGTCCGGTTCTTCAAGGGCACCGGCAACACCGGCACGCACACCGGCTCGCTGTGGTCGTCCACCGGCCTGCTGCTGGCCACCGGCACGTTCACCAACGAGACCGCGAGCGGCTGGCAGAAGCTGACCTTCGCCTCACCGGTGGTCGTGCAGGCGAACACCACCTACATCGTGTCCTACCACGCGCCCAAGGGGCGTTACTCGGTCAGCAGCGGCTACTTCGCGGGCCAGGGTGCGAGCTACGCCGGGCTGCGCGCGCTCGCCGACGGCATCGACGGGCCCAACGGCGTGTACCGGTACGGCAGCGGTGGCTTCGCCCCGACCTCGTCGTACAACGCGACGAACTACTGGGTCGACGTCGTCTTCCGCAACGGCCTCAACGGCGACACCACCCCGCCGACGCTGACCAACCGCGCCCCGGCGGTCGACGCCACCGACGTCGTCGCCACCACGCCGGTGTCCGCGACGTTCAGCGAGCCGGTCGACCCGGCCAGCGCGCAGTTCTGGCTGACCGACCCGCGCGGCGCGCAGCTGACCGGCTCGGTGTCGCTGTCCGGTGACCAGCGGACCGTCACCTGGACGCCCTCGGGCAAGCTGGCGCCGAACACCCGCTACACCGCGAGCGCGCTGATCGCCGACGTCAACGGCAACCCGATGCCGGACCCGGTGACGTGGTCGTTCACCACCGCCGCGGAGGTCATCTGCCCGTGCTCGCTGTTCAGCGCGGCGACCGTGCCGACGATCACCTCGGCGGACGACACCGGCTCGTACGAGCTGGGCGTGCGGTTCACCCCGACGTCCGGCGGCCGGATCACCGGCGTGAAGTTCTACAAGGGCGCGGGCAACACCGGCACGCACACCGGCTCGCTGTGGTCGTCGAGCGGACAGCGGCTGGCCACCGGCACGTTCAGCGGCGAGACCGCGGGCGGCTGGCAGACGTTGACGTTCACCACGCCGGTCTTCGTGTCGGCGGGCCAGACCTACACCGCCTCGTACACCACGACCACCGGCCACTACTCCGTGGACGCCGGGTACTTCAACGGCTACGCGGTGACCAGCGGGCCGTTGAGCGCGCCGTCCGGCCTGGACGGCGGCAACGGCGTCTACCGGGCCGGTGCGGGCCACCCGACGAACTCCTACGCGGGCGGCAACTACTGGGTCGACGTCGTCTTCCTGCCCAACGACGACAACGTGCCGCCGGTCGTCAACGGGCGCACACCGCTCGACGGCGCCAGTGAGGTGTCCCGCACGTCGCCGCTGACCGCGAGCTTCGACGAGCCGGTCGACCTCAGCACCGCCCAGTTCACGCTCGCCGACTCCGGCGGCGCGAAGGTCGCGGGCACGCTGTCGCTGTCGGCGAACCAGCAGCAGGTGACCTGGACACCGGCCGCCCCGCTGGGCGGCGGCATGACCTACACCGCGAGCCTGCGCGTCGCCGACGTCTACGGCAACCTGATGACCGCTCCCACCACCTGGTCGTTCACCACGACCACCGAGGGCGAATGCCCGTGCTCGCTGTTCAGCGCGGCGACCGTGCCGACGGTGGCATCGGCCGACGACACCGGCTCGTACGAGCTGGGCGTCCGGTTCGTGCCTTCGGTGGCCGGGTCCGTCGCCGGGGTGAGGTTCTACAAGGGCGCGGGCAACACCGGCACGCACACCGGCACCCTGTGGGACGCCGCGGGCAACCCGCTGGCCACCGGCACGTTCACCGACGAGACGGCCACCGGCTGGCAGACGCTCACCTTCACCACCCCCGTGACCGTCCTCGCGGGCACGACCTACGTAGCCTCCTACACCGCGCCGAACGGCCGGTACTCCGTGGACACCGGGTACTTCATGGGCAACGCCGTGACCAGCCCGCCACTGAGCGCCCCGGCCACCGCCGAGGGCGCCCGCAACGGCGTCTACCGGTCCGGTCCCGGCTTCCCCGAGTCGTCCTACGCGGGCAGCAACTACTGGGTCGACGTCCTCTTCACCACCGACTGACCACGCGTCTCGAAAGCTCAAGAGCTCGAAAAGATCAAAAGCGTCCTCGCCGGACGGGCAGATCAGCAGGATGACCCCAACTACCCCTGGATGTCCCGACCCGGCGTGGTCCCGGGCTTCGTGTCATCCCACCGACCCCCGCGCCGTGCCACTGGCACGTCCTTCTTCCCTGGAAGGAGGGCTTCGTGTCATCCCGCCGACCTGGCGCAGCCTTACCGCACGTGTCAAGGGCGGCGCGTCCACCTCTGCCCGCGGCGTCAACTGTGGGCTCGCGCCGCCCTTGACACGTGCGGTAACCCGGAGGGAGGTCGGTGGGATGACACGGAGTCCGGACCACCAACCCAACAGGACATGACGGAGGCAGTTGAGGTCATCCTGCTGATCTGCCCGTCCGGCGAGGACGCTTTTGATCTTTCAAAGCTCTTCAAAGCCTTCCAAAGCTTCAAGGCCTCTCAAGCCCTTGGCACCGCCGCCGTCGCACGTCGGCGCTCCTCGCTGGCCACCCGCAGCAACGCACCGGTCACGCCGATCATGGTGAACACCAGACCAGTAGCCACGCCGAAGCCCAGCAGGTCGAACGTCACCGACGCGATCCCGCCCGCCACCACACCCGCCACCAGCGCGCTGGCCAGGCTCCGCAACTGCTCGTCCTGGCTGATCATCCGCACCCGGATCGCCGCGAACGCCGCTGCCAGGAACATCCCGATCAACGCGAACAGCCCCAGGTAGCCGTTCTCGATCAACGTCAGCAGGAACTGGTTGTCCAGGATCGTGTACTTCGTCGGCAGGTACGTGCCGAACCCGCGCCCCAGCAACGGGTTCAGGTCGATCTGCTCCCACGCCGCCTCGTAGTCGGCCGTGCGCGCCTTCACGCTCGGGTCGTCCTCGATGTTGGAGAACATCCCCCGCAACGTCCCGAACAGCCCCGGCACCACCAGGCTCGCCCCGAGGAACGACCCCCCGCCCACCACCGCCGTGGCGATCTTCCGCCGCCGCGGCAACGTGATGATCATGATCACCGCGCCCACCGCCATACCCAGCAGCGCCGTCCGCGACAACGACGTCAGCGCGCCCAACCCCACCAGCGCCAGGCACACCACCCACCGCTTGTACGGCGTCCCGTCGTCCCGGGCCTTGAACACGTAGTGCACACCCAGCGGCACGGCCATCGCGCACACCAGCCCGTATTCGATCGGGTGGTTCGTGGTGCCGGTCGGCCGCCGGAAGATCGACCGCGACTCCATCGCCGAGTACCCGTTGTCCTGCACCCGCAGCCCGGGCAGCGACACGTACGACGCCAGGTCGACCCCCAGCCCGAACTGCACCAGCCCCACGAACGCGATCACCGCCGCGCAGCTCAGCAGCAGCCTGAGCACCCGGTCCAGCCGCTCCTTGGTGCGCACGGCGTCGCACACGAACACCGCCACCGCGATCATCGACGTGATCCGGATGATGCTGCTGTCGGCCACGGTCAGCTCGTCGGTGGGCAGCCACCGCCGGGTCGCCACGCCGTAGGTCGCCAGCTGCGACGCCAGGTACAGCGCCACGGCGGTGCGCACGACGTTGCGCCCCTTGCCCATGCCGACGTTGTCGACCATCTGCCCGGACACCCACAGCACGCCCAGCAGCAACGCCACCACCAGCGCGGGCGGCAGCGTCATCGGCACGAACGACAGCACCAGCCGCGCCGGGATGATCAGCAGCGCCAACAGGAACAGGCTCACCAGCGTGGCGCCGTCCGCCCGCCGCCGCACGGGCTGGTCCCGCAGGAACCGCTCGGTCACGGTCAGGGTCTGTCGTCGTTGGTCGGCCACGCCGGGCCGGGCCTGCCGTCCGCGTCACGCGGGCCGGGTGCGGCGATCTTCACCGTCTGCTCGCTGGCCGTGGGCTGCGGTCGGCGGACCGGCGGGCCGGGCGGACGGCGCGGTACCCCGTTGGGCGGCGTGTGCGTCGGCGTCGGCGGCGCGGCTCGCGGGGGCGTGGCCTGCGGGGGAGCGGCCTGCGGGGAAGCGCTCTGCGGTGCACCGGCGCCCGGTTTCGGTGCGGGAGCGGCCTGTGGCGCGCTCTCCCGCTCCGCGGTCCCGTCCGTGCCCTCCCGCGCCTCACGACGGCGCCGCAGGTGGTTCAGCACGCTGTCACCGCCGAACGTGGCCGCCGTCGTCAACAGCATCAGCAGCACGAACGCCGCGCCCGCGTACCGGACCTTGCCGCCGATCTGCGCCTCCGCCGTGGTCGGGTTCACGATCACCTGCGAGGTGATGAACGTCGACGCCGGCGCCTTCAGCTCGGTCTGCTGCTTGTCCAGCTCCTTGGTGGCGAACTCCATCACCGTGGTGACCAGCCGCTCGGCCGACTCGGGCGTGCTGCCGTCCGCGGTCACGAACAGGAACGGGCCGCTCATGCCGCCACCGGCCGCGGTGAAGTTCTCCGTCGAGTCCTTGTCCAGGCCCAGCGACTCCTTGCGGGTCTTCGGGTCGGCCAGGATCTGCGCCAGGATCTGCGCGGTGGTGGTGAGGCTGCCGTCGAACGCGAGCAGCGGGTTGACCTGGACCGCGTCCTCGGGCGAGAGCTTCTCCGAGAACGTGCCGCCCGCCGCCGGTGACGTGAGCACCATGACACCCGAGGACTGGTAGCGCGTCGGGATGGACAGGAACACTCCGGCGGCCACGGCGACAGCCGTGATCGCCGCCGGCAGGGCGATGTACCACCGCCTGCGCAGCGTTCGCACGGCGCCCCAGAAGTCCATCCGCTCCCCGATCCACGTTTACCCCGCGTGTGTGCCCGCGGGGTGTTGCTACTCTGAAATCGGCTGACTCGCGCCTAGTCGTTACAGGTGGTGATGGACTTGGGCCACCGGCGCGTGGTGTTCGCCGTCGCGGCCATCGTACTGGTCGTGGGTGCCTCGGCGGCGTATGTGACGTCCGTCGTGCGCGACACCTCACCCGTGGCGGTGACCTCGGTCGGCGGTGACCTGATGTTCGTGGCGCTGGCGGACGGGCGTGCCCGGGTCGAGCAGGTCCGCCTGGCCGATCCCGGCGCCCGCGGCGCCACGCCGATGACGTGCCAGCGGGTGTACCGGGCCGGCGGCACGACGGTGTGCCTGAAGCTGGCCGGTCCGGGTCCGACGTACGCGGCCGAGGTGTCGCGGGACGGCGCGGTCGCCCACCGCGTGCCGCTGCCGGGCGTGCCGAGCCGGGCGAAGGTGTCGGCGTCGGGGCAGGTGGTCACGTGGACGTCGTTCGTGACCGGTGACTCCTACGCCGTGCCCGGCGGGTTCTCCACCCGGACCGGGTACCTCGACCTGCGGACCGGCGAGGCGGTGGAGTCGCTGGAGGGGTTCGCCGCCGTGGTCGAGGGGCGGCCCCACACCGCGCAGGACGTGAACTACTGGGGCTTGACCGTGGGCGCCGACGACCGCACGTTCTACGCGACCCTGGCCTCGGGCGGGTACACGTGGCTGGTGAAGGGCGACCTGGTGGAGCGTCGCCTGGAGTCGCTGCGCCGTGACGCCGAGTGCCCGTCCCTGTCGCCGGACGGCACGAAGGTGGCGTACAAGAAGCGCATCGGCCGGCTGGGGCCGTGGGAGCTGGCCGTGCTGGACCTGGAGACCGGCGAGGAGCGCAGGCTGCCGGGCACGGCCGGGGTGGACGACCAGGCCACCTGGCTGGACGACGGGCGGCTCGCGTTCGCCGCCGTGCCGAAGGACGCCAAGCTCGCGTCGATCCACGTCGTGCCCGCCGACGGCTCCGCGCCGGCGGCGCTGCTGATCACGGACGCCGCCTCGCCGTCCCCGATCTGACCTTTCGGCTAACGCCCTTCGCAGCACCACGATTTCCCGGTGGTCAAAGGAAATCTTGCTGCTTCGGAGGCAAAAGTTGTTATTCCTGACGGAGAACGAATACCTGACCGCAAGAATAGTATTGCGGCGCAACGGTTGTAGCCCTCGTTCCGCCGGTCGGGCCACGCGACGATGACGAACGCGCCGGCTCCGGCACCGGTCCCGTCATCCGCGCAGGCGATCCCGCCGCTGCCACCGGTCCTGTTGCCGTCACTGACCGGGTTGCGCTTCCTCGCCGCGTTCCTCGTCTTCGGGTTCCACCTGCACGCGGGCGGCCTGTTCACCGGTACGGGCGCGGAAGGCGTCCTGGAGGTGGTGTTCGGGCAGGGCGCGACCGGGGTCGGGTTCTTCTTCCTGCTGTCCGGTTTCGTGCTCACGTGGTCCGCGCGCGAAGGGGTGCCGGCGCGCGTCAGCCTGCGGCGGAGGGCGGCGAAGGTCCTGCCCAACCACCTGGTGGTCTGGGTCGCGGTGTTCGCCGGGCTGGCCTGGCTGGGCGGCGTGTCCGTGCTCGCCGGCGTGGCGGGCCTGTTCCTGCTCCAGGCGTGGATCCCGGTCCAGTCGATCTACTTCGGCGTCAACACACCGGCGTGGTCGCTGTCCTGCGAGGCGGCGTTCTACGCGGCGTTCTCGCCCCTGCTGGCCCTGGTGGACCGCGTGCCACGACGACGGCTCCGGGTGCTCGCCGTCGTCCTCATGGGCTCGGTGGTCCTGGTCCCGGTGCTCGCCCTGCCGCTGCCCGCCGGGCTGGAGTACTGGTTCGTCTACGTCTTCCCGGTGACGCGGGCGCTGGAGTTCGTGCTGGGCATCGTGCTGGCCCGGCTCGTGCGTGCCGGGCTCTGGCCCCGGCTCCGGCTGTGGCAGGCGGGCGCGCTGGCCGCCGCCGGGTACGTCGCCTCCGGTCACCTGCCCGGCACGTTCGGCTACGTCGCCGGCACCGTCGTCCCGCTCGCGCTGCTCATCCCGGCCGCCGCCATGGCGGACATCACCGGCGCGCGGTCGCCGTGGCGCAACCGCGTGGCGGTGTTCCTCGGCGAGCTGTCGTTCGCCTTCTACCTGGTCCACCAAGCGGTGATGCGGGTCGCGGAAGGTCGGCACGGCGTCGGCCTGCCCACCGCGATCGGGATCTCGGTCGCACTCCTGGTCGGTTCGCTGGTGCCGGCGTGGCTGCTGCACCGGCTCGTCGAACGGCCGGCGCAGCGGCTGCTGCTCAGGCCGAGAGCTCCCGCCTGAGCACCTTCTCCAGCTCGTGCCCGGCCGCGTCCCACGACCGGCCGGACACGCCGGCGGACGCGGCCTGCGCCACCGCGCCGAAATCGGGCAAGGTGACCACCTCGGACAGCGCGCGGGCCAGGTCGTGCGGTGTCGCGGGCGCGTAGCGGACGTGGTCGTTGTCCAGCACGACCCGGTTGTGCTCGGCGTCGTTGACGACCGGCAGGCAGCCCGCGGCCAGCATCTCGTGCGGCACCAGCGAGACGTTCGTCATGGACAGCGTGAGGCCCGCGTAGCACCGGTTGTAGATCTCGTTGAGCCGGTCGGGTGTCACCAGGCCGTGGTCGACGTGCCGCGGCCCCAGCGACCCGATCTTCTCGCCGTACGTGTGGATGGCGATCTCCGGGTGCCGTTCGGCGAAGATCTCCAGCGCCAGCAACCCGATCTCGATCGCCCGCCGGGGTGCCAGCCGCCGCGCGTAGAACACCACGCCGTCGCGCGGCACGCCCTCGCGCAGGTGGTAGCGGTCGGCATCGCAGCCGAAGTCGAACGAGTCCGCCGCCATCCGCGTCTCGGCCCGCAGCTTCTCGGCCAGGAACCGGCCGGCGGTGAAGCCGTGGAACCCCATCCGGTAGGTGTTCTCCGCCAACGCCGACAACCCGCCCACCGGGAAGAACCACGGCTCGTAGTCCTGCACGAGGTAGAACCGCCTGCCCGCGCACGGGTCGTTGAACACCGGGTAGGCGGTCATCCACGCGGTGGCGAACACGGCGTGCGCGTCGGCCATCCCGTCCGCCACGTCGTGCACCGGACCGCGGAACCGGGGGAACGCCGCCCTGATCACCGGCTCGTGGTCCGCCGCACGGCTGCCGTACACGTCGTACAAGTACAGCCGGCACGTGTGCCCCAACGACTCCAGGTGCTCGATCAGCCGGAACATCGTGGTGTGCCCGCCCGATCCGGGGGACGGCGGCGTGCTGACCCAGTTCACGGTCATCCGCCCGTCCGCCGGCAGGGGCGGCACGACCACCGGCCGCGGCGCGCCGATGTCCGCCGCGCGCACGTCCTCCAAGCGCACCGGGAACACCTCGGCCTCGGCACCGAACCGCCGTGCCGCACGGCCGAGCGCACGCGCGCCCACCTGACGCACACCCTGGTCGCGCACGATGCGCGTGACCTGATGCGCCCGACGCCGCAACTGCTGGACGACCCTCACGCGCCACTCCTCCGCAACAGACCCAGCACCTCGTGGCGCAGGGGGAACACCACGGCCGCGTACGCCAGCGACGCCGCCGCGCCACCGACCAGCAGCCGCCACAGGGCGCCGTCGACCAGCCACTGCGCGCCCGTCGCCACCAAGACCATGACCACACCGCCGACCACCGGCCGCGCGACCGCCGCACCGAGCGCGCGTGCCCGCAGCCCGTAAGGCCGGAACGCGATCAGATAAGCGGGCACGATCACCACCAGCACCACCACGCTCTGCGCCAGCGCCACGCCCCGGATGCCGTCCAGGTGCGCGCCCAGCGCGAGCAGCGGCACGAGCGCCACCAGCCACACCAGGTGGATGACCAGGATCGCGCGCGACCGCCCGGCGCTGGCCAGGTAGTCGTACCCGAGCTCCAACGCCACCCGCAGCGCGCCCAGCAGCACCAGCAGCGCCAGCGCCTGCGCGGCCGGTGCCCACCGGTCGCCGTAGACCGTGCGCACGAGCGGATCCGCCAACGCCGCCAGCAGCACGCACGCCGGCACCGTCACCAGCGCGAGCAGCCGCAACGCACGGGCGAACGTCCGCGTGAACAACTCCGGATCATCCCTGACCTGCGAGAACGCCGCCAGTGAGACACTGCGGACCGGTTGCGAGAACGCGCCGACCGGCCAGTTCGCCAGGTTGAACGCGAGCAGGTAGAAGCCGAGCGGCACGGTCCCGAGCACGCTGCCCACGAGGATGTAGTCGACGTTGAGCACCCCGAACACCAGCAGGCTCGCGCCCGCCAGCGGCAGCCCGAACGCCAGCAGCCCGCGCGCCTCGCCCGCGTCGAACCCCGGCCGGTAGCGCCGCGGCGTGTAGGCGAACATCACCACGGCCGCGACCAGGTTCGTGGCGATCCGCGACCACGCCAGGCTCCACGCGCCGAAGCCCATCAGCGCCAGCACCACCACCACAGCCGTGCCGACGACGAACGCCGACGTGTCCGCGACGAACTTGTGGTCCTGCCGGAACTCCCGTTGCAGCAACGCACCCGGCACCGCCGACGCGCCCGCGATCACCAGCGACAGCGACATCAGCTGGATCACGCCCGTCGCCTGCGGTGTGTCCATCGCCTGGGCGAACCACGGCGCGCCGAGCACGCACAGCAGCGCCAGCAGGGCACCGGACGCGATCGACAGCGTCGTCACCGTGGGCGCGAGATCCTCGACCGGCCGCTCGGTGCGCACCAGGGCGACGCTCACGCCCATCTCGCTGACGCTCATCACGATGTTGAGCACCACCAGCGCGACCGCGAACACGCCGAACTGCTCGGGCGCGATCAGGCGGGCCAGCAGGACACCGACACCCACCTGGCTGAACCGCTGCACCAGGCTGTTGACCGCGCTCCACCGGATCGCCGAACCGACCTTGCGCCGCAGCTCCGGCCGCTCGGTCCCGGTCGGCTCCACCCCGGTGGGCTCTACCCCGGCGGTCACTGGCCGCGCCACTTCCAGACCTGCCTGCCCACCAGACCCGCGCCGCGCTTGGCCAGGTGGCTGCCCACGAACAGCTGCGTGCGGCTGCACACCTTCGGCCCGAACGCCCGCCGTCGCCGCAACGCCCGGTACTCGGGCAGTCGCCCGGCGTCCGGGAACACCCGCCGCGCGAACGCCTCCAGCTCGTCCACCGGGATCTCGGCCAGCTTGTCCCGGTCGTACGCGCGCACCGCCCGCCACAACGCGTCCTTGGCGATCGACCGGTCGGCCAGCGACCGCAGCCGCGGCGGCAGGTCGGGGTGCTCGGCGAAGAACCGCTCGAACACCGCCTGCCGCTGCTCCAGGTCGGCGAACAGCGACGAGAACCGCGTGCGCATCATGCTCTGCTGGTGCACGCGGTAGTACGCGGCGGGCTTGCCGCGCACGTACCCGATGTCCGACACGGCGGCGATGCGCAGCCACATCTCCAGGTCGCCCGCGTGCGGCAGGTCCGGCCGGTAGCCGCCGACCCGCTGCTGCACCGACGTGCGCACCACGGCCTCCGGCGACGACAGCACGTTCTGCCCCGTGCGGCAGCGCGCCTCGATCCAGTCCACACCGGACCAGACCGTGCGACCGGCCGGCGGCGTCACCACGGACGGCAAGTTGTCGTGATCGGTGTAATAAACAACACGTCCGTACACCATGCCGACGTTCGGGTGAGCCTCGAACACCTCGGCGGCACGGGCGAGAGCACCCGGCGCCAGCAGGTCGTCGGCGGACAGCAGGACGGTGTAGTCGGCCTTGGCCCACTCCAGCAGGCCCTCGTTGTACGTCGCGATGTGCCCCTGGTTGACCTCGTGCCTGCGGCCCTCGACCCGGGGGTCCCGCGTCAGCTCGGCCACCACCTCGGGCGTCTCGTCGCTCGACGTGTCGTCGATGATCAGCACCCGCACGTCGACACCGGGTTGGTCGAGCACGCTGTTCACACAGGCCCGCAGGAACCGCGCGTAGTTGTAACAGGGGATGACGACGTCGACGGTCGGACGTGTCGGGGGATCGGTCACGCCTTACTCATCGTGTTCGACCGCGGATCGTTAACGGCGGCGGCCCGATCCCGATGTACGGGTCATACGGGAAGGGGTTCCATGGACCACGTCGTGCTGACGCGTTTCAACCTGCCGTCCGTGGGCGCGGAAAGCGTCGTGCGGGCGCGGGAGGGGTGGTTGACCGAACGCGTCGGGCTGTTCGAGCGGTACTGCCTGCCCTCGGTGGCGGCGCAGACCTCGTCGGACTTCCGGTGGCTCATCTACTTCGACCCGGAGAGCCCCCAGTGGCTCAAGGACCGCATCGAGGCGCACGGCGACGCCTACACGCCGGTGTTCCGCACCCAGGTCAGCCGCGACGAGCTGGTCGAGGACATCTCGAAGCTCTTCCCGGTCAAGGGCGACGCGCTGATCACCACCAACCTGGACAACGACGACGGCCTCGCCGCCGATTTCGTGGCCCGGCTCCAGGCCGAGCGCCCCACCGGTCGCCGCACCGCCCTCTACCTGGCGAACGGCCTGGTCAAGAGCCCGACCGGGCTGTTCGCCCACCACGACCGCGACAACGCGTTCGCGTCGATGCGGGAGAGCTGGGACGCGCCGGTGACGTGCTGGGCCGGGCACAACCGGCTGCACCGGCACGCCGAGGTGGTGTCGCTCGGCGGCCCGCCCGGCTGGCTGCAGGTCGTGCACGGCGGGAACGTGAGCAATCGCACGCGCGGCAGGCTGGTCTCGCCCGCGGCGTACCGGCCGCTGTTCGGCGCCGCGCTGGACGACGTGCCGGAGCCGGCCGGCGGCGTGCTGGCCCGTGACCGGTTCGTCGGCCACCCGCTGCGCACGGCCCGTGACGGCGCCAGGTACCTGGCCAAGACCACGGCCCAGCGCCTGCTCGGACCGGGCGGCTTCGAGAAGGCGAAGCGGGTGCTGGCCGCCCGCGGGCGGGTCCGGACGTCGAAGTGACCAGGACGGCGGCGCTCGCCGCCCTCGTCCTCGCGCTGACCGCGTGCACGGCCGAGGCGAAGCGAACGGACCCCGCACCCACCCCTCCCGGCCCGTCCGTCGACTACTACAAGAAGTGGGCCAACGGGCCGAACCCCACCGGCGACCCGACCGTGTTCCCGATCACCGTGTGGATGCAGGAC
The DNA here is from genome assembly GCF_003014735.1 of Saccharothrix carnea. Lineage (GTDB taxonomy): Bacteria > Actinomycetota > Actinomycetes > Mycobacteriales > Pseudonocardiaceae > Actinosynnema > Actinosynnema carneum. The sequence continues at coordinate 197,640 of NZ_PYAX01000008.1, forward strand.
CCCTCGGGCATCGAGCACGGCGAGAAGCTCGGCCGGGCCTTCCCGAAGATCGGCATCGACACCGGCATCGGGCTGTGGGAGGACGAGTGGTGGTACCTCCGCCAGGAAGGCCTGCACGAGACCGACTGGCGCGTGTACGTCGACGGCACGCGCGTCGACGCGGTCCTGGCCGACACCGCGCACGCCCGCAACTACGTCGGCTACCTGATCGCCGACGAGCCGGACATGACCAAGGTCTACGGCGACGTCTTCCACCCGGACATGCAGCCGTCCGCGATCCTCAAGGCCGCCGACACCGTGCGCGCCAAGGACCCCACACGGCCGACCTACCTCAACTTCAGCCCGTGGATGGGCACCCCCACCGGCGAGGTCGGCTACGGCTACATCGAGAAGTCCTACGAAGAGGACATGCGGACCTACTGCTCGGCCGCGGACATCGCCTCGGCCGACTACTACGGCTGGACCCACCCCGACCGCAACCACACGGTCGGCGCGTACAGCTACGGGCAGGTCATCGACACCATGCGCAAGTGGTGCGGGCCGGACAAGCCGCTGTACGGGTTCGTGGAGACCGGCCACCCGCACGACCGAGGTGAGACGATCACGCCCGACCAGCTGGAAGCAGCGGTCTGGAACACCATCCTGCACGGCGCCACCGGCATCAACTACTTCGCGCACAGCTTCCACACCGACGGCACCGGCGAGTACTCCAGCATCCTGACCCGCCCCGACATCAAGGCCCGCGTCACCGCCGTCAACGCGCGCCTGAAGTCCCTCGCCCCGGTCCTCAACTCGCCCAACCTCCCCGGCGCGACCGCCACGAGCGACAACGGCATCCCGGTGTCGGTCCTGCACAAGCAAGGCTGGCTGCTGGCCCAAACGGACGGCACCAAGGACCACCCCCGCAGCCTCTCCGCCCGCGTCACGCTCACCGTCCCCGTCTCCTCGGGCACGGCCACCGTCGTCGACGAGAACAGGACCGTGCCGATCGTGGACGGCCGGATCGTGGACGACTTCGGCCCGTACCAAGTGCACGTGTACCGATTTTAACCTGCTAACGGCGCAGTGCTCCAGGTCGATTGGAGCACTGCGGGACTCAACCCCTGGAGGCCGACAGTGCTGCTCAGACAGATCCGCAAGGCGCCGGCAGCGGGTGGCGCGCTCGCGTTGGGAGCGGCGTTGCTGCTCGCGCCGTCCGGAACGGCCGCCGCCCAAGACCCGGTGCGCGTGCTCGGCTACGTCGCCAACAACGGCGGCGGGGTGTCGGTGCTCGACACCGCCACGAACTCCGTCACCACCACCCTCATCGACTCCACCGGTGATTCGCCCTACGGCGTCGGCGTCGCCTTCGACGGCACCCGCGCATACGTGACCAACGTCCGTGACGACACGCTGACCGTCATCGACACACCGACCAACACCGTGGACGCGGCCGTACCGGTCGGCGACGGCCCCGCGGGCGTCGTCGTCTCACCGTCCGGCGGCCACGTGTACGTGTCCAACTACCTCGCGGGCACGGTGTCGGTGGTGGACGCGGCAACCCTGGCCACCACCGAAACCATCCCGGTCGGCCCGAACGCCGATGGAATCGCGATCACCCCGGACGGCAAACGGCTCTACGTGGCACACGACGTCGTCGGCGCCGGCACCGTCTCCGTCGTGGACACGACCACCAACACGGAGATCGCCGACCTCCCGACCGGCAACACCCCGACCGCCGTGGCCGTGACGCCGGACGGCACGAAACTGGTCGTGGTCAACAAGTTCTCGAACAACGTGGCCATCGTCGACACCACTTCCAACGCCATCACCGGCACGATCCCGGTGAGCTTCATCCCGCACGGCGTCGCCATCTCCCCGGACGGCCAACGCGCCTACGTGACCAACAGCGAAGGCCACAGCCTCTCCGTCGTGGACCTCGACGCCCTGACGTCGATCGCCCAGATCGCCGTGGGCAGCAGGCCGATCAGCGTCGCCCTCACCCCTGACGGCCACCAGGCCTACGTGACCAACTTCAACAGCGGCACCCTGTCCATCGTGGACACCACCACCCTCACCGTCACCAGCACCGTCCCGGTCGGCGTGAACCCGGTGGGCATCGCAATCCACGCCGTCCCCCCGGCCCCGACCGAACTCACCGCGGGTCATGCCCAACTACAACTCCGCCTCCTCGGCTTCACCGCCCGAGGCCTGGACGCCACACTCACCGAGTCCCACACCGGCAAACCGGTAGCAGGCAAACGAATCACCTTCCGCACCATCAAGGGACACCCCCTCTGCACCGCCACCACCAACGCCTACGGCAAAGCCCAATGTGACGCCAACATTCCCCTCCTCGTAGGCCTCTCCACCCTGCTCCAGGGCTACACCGCCAGCCACCCCGGCGACCTGACCCACGGTCGTTCAGTCGCCCACGGCCCGATCGGCCTCCTCTGACCAACCACCGACCACGCCTCCCATCCCCTCTGGCACGCCCTTCACGCCAACTGGCTCGTCCTTCTTCCCTAGAAGGAGGGCTTCGTGTCATCCCGCCGACCTGGCGCAGCCTTACCGCACGTGTCAAGGGCGGCGCGTCCAGCTTTGCCTACAACTTCACTGGGACCGCGCGCCGCCCTTGACACGTGTGGTAACCCGGAGGGAGGTCGGTGGGATGACACGGAGTCCGGACCCACAACCCAACAGGACATCCAGGCGCAGTTGGGGTCATCCTGCTGATCTGCCCGTCCGGCGAGGACGCTTTTGATCTTTTGCTCTTGGGTTTTTGATCTTTGCGGGTTCTTGCACTCAGAGCCATCACTGCACCACTCGAGTCCCGGCCCGATTTGACATGGGGCCCCTTACGGGTACTCCAGGCAGGCCAAAGCCGGGCAGGCCTGGCGGATAAAGCGCCCGCCAAGCCTGCCCGGCTTCGACCAGCCTAAAGCACCCGAACCCCATGTAAAATCGGGCCTCCGAGGTTGGGCGGCGGGTCCGTTTTTCAGCTGTTAGTGGTGTTGGTGTTGGTGTTGGTGTTGGTGATGTTGAGTCGCCAGGCGATGGCGACCGCTATGACGAGTGAGCCGATGGCGGTGTAGACGGCGGTTCCGAAGGCGGCGAACTGGAGTAGCAGGCCGAACGCGACCGACGACACCAGTCGGGCGAGGGCCTGTCCCGTCTGCACCACCGAGAGACCCGACGCCCGCAACGACTCCGGCACCAGTGCGCTGACCCGTGCCGAAAGCACGCCATCCGTTGCGGCGTAGAACAAGCCGTGCATGATCAGCGCTGCGGCGACCCCGACGTACCCCGTCCCTCCAACTAGGAGGAGCACGTACACCGCCAACAGCAGCACATGCCCACCGAGGAACACCGGCCACCGGCCGACCCGGTCCGCCAACCGTCCCACCGGCGCCGCCGCGACCAGGAACACCAGAGCCGTCCCCAACGGCAGCAACGGCAACAGGTGGATCGGCGCGTTCGTCGCCTTCTGCACCAAGATGAACACGAACGCGTCGGACAACGTCGCCAACCCCAGCACCGCCGCCCCGACCGTCAACCTCCGGTACCCGGCCTCCCGCAGCAACGCCACCCCGGCCCGCGCAGACGGACGCGGCCCTGCCACCACCGACCGGCGGTCCTCCCGCACGAACGCCACCAGCACGATCAGTCCCACCACGGCGAAGCACGCGCTCACCACGAACACGGGCCCGGCCACCGTCCCCACCCAGTACATCAGCAGGAACGTCATCAACGGCCCGAGCAGGGCACCCACCGTGTCCATGCTCCGGTGCAGCCCGAAAGCCGCGCCCAACCGCTCCGGCGGCGTCGCCAACGAGATCAACGCGTCACGCGGCGCGGTCCGCAACCCCTTGCCCGCACGGTCCGCCGCCATCGCCGCCCCGATCCCGAACGCCGACGCGCCCACGACCGGGAAGATGAGCTTCGTCACCGCCGACAGCCCGTAACCGACTGCGGCGACGGCCTTGTGCCGGTGCGTGCGGTCCGAGACGTGGCCGCCGACGAGTCGAAGCACAGCAGTCGCACCCGTGTACAGCCCGTCCAGCAGCCCGAACTGCGCGTAGCCCATGTTGAGCGTGAACAGCAGGTAGACCGGCATGAACGCGGTGACCATCTCGGCCGACACGTCGGTCAGCAGGCTCACCGCACCCAGTGCGACCACCGTGCCCGGCACCTTGCCCTTGATCCGCTCGCCTGGCCGGACGGACGCTACGTACATGCACCCGATATCGGTTACCGCACGTGACCGTTACCGCCATCCGGACCCGTCGTAACGGGGACCACCCCGAACCCGATGACGCGGGTATGCCGGACATACCGCAGCCCCGCGTCCGCGTGGGCGCCGTCGACGTGTGGTCCGTCCACGAGTCCGGTGTCGCCGACCACGTCGCCGAAGCCTGGCGACGGGCCGAGGGCGGCGCGATCGTCACGGCCAACGTGGACATCGTGCGCGCCGCCACCCGCCGCCCCGAGCTGGCCGCGTTGATCGCCGAGTCCGAACTCGTCGTCGCGGACGGCATGCCGGTCGTGTGGGCGGGCAGGCTCGCGGGCGTTCCGCTGCCCGAACGCGTCACGGGCTCGTCGCTGGTGTTCACCCTCGCCGAGGCCGCCGCGCGCGCCGACCGCTCGATCTACCTGCTCGGCGGCGACCCCGGCGTGCCGGAGAAGGCCGCCGACGTGCTGCGCGCCCGCTACCCCGGCCTGCGCGTCGCGGGCACGGACTCGCCGCCGTTCGGGTTCGACGCCTCCGCCGACGCCACCGCCGAGACCGTGGCCAAGGTGGTGCAGGCCAAACCGGACCTGGTCCTGGTCGGTCTCGGCTTCCCCAAGCAGGAACGCCTGATCCGGCTCCTGCGCACGCAGCTGCCGCAAGCCTGGTTCCTCGGTTGCGGCGCGGGCATCCCGATGGCCGCGGGCGAGTTCCGCCGCGCCTCGGGCGTGGTGCAGAAGCTGGGCGCCGAGTGGCTGCACCGCCTCGCGCTCGAACCGCGCCGCCTGGCCAAGCGCTACCTGCGCGACGACCTGCCGTTCGCGTTCCTCTTGCTCGGGGGCGCGCTGCGCACCCGGTTCCGCCGCTCGACCGCCGACGGCGTCGGCACCCAGACCGGGGAGTAGAAGTGCCGCTTGCCGTCGTCGTCGTGACCTACCACAGCGCCGAGGTCGTCGAAGACTGCCTGACGTCCGTCACCACGGCCCTGGAGTCCATTCCGGACAGTCGGATCATCGTGGTGGACAACGCCTCCGCAGACAACACGCTGGAGATAGTCGCCCGCGTCGCACCCCACGCCCAGATCGTCGCCCGTGCCTCCAACGACGGCTTCGCCGCGGGCGTGAACGCCGGTTTCGCCGCCGCGCCGGACTGCGACGTGCTGGTGCTCAACCCGGACGTCCGGCTCCACCGCGACGCCGTCACGCTGCTGCGCGCCGCCCTGGCGATGCCCGGCACCGGTATCGCCGTGCCACGCCTGGCCGGTCTCGACGGCGCACCCCAGCTCTCCCTGCGCCGCGCCCCGAACCCGTTGCGCGCCTTGGGCGAAGCCGTCCTCGGCGGCACCCGCGCCGGACGTTCCGAGGCGCTCGGCGAACTGGTCGTCGACCCCCTCCGCTACGAGACGGCCGGCACCGCCGACTGGGCGACCGGCGCGGCGTGGTTGATCTCGCGCGAGGCGCGTGCGGCGACCGGCGTGCTGGAGGAGCGGTACTTCCTGTACTCGGAGGAGACCGAGTACATGCTGCGCGCGGGCAAGCGAGGTTACGTCGTCCGCTACGAACCGCGGGCACGCGCCGTGCACATCGGCGGCGAGCAGTCGACGTCTCCGGTGCTGTGGTCGATGGCCACCACGAACCGGGTCCGGATGGTCCGCGAGCGGCACGGCCGGGCGGCCGCGTTCGCGATGTGGTGTGCCGTGCTGCTGAACGAGCTCCTGCGCGCTCCTCGCGGCGCCAAGCACCGCAAGGCCGCCGGCGACCTGCTCCGCTGGCGGCGCTGGCCGGTACGCCCCGGCGCGAGCACCGGCGGGGCCGCCGAGCCCGGCTGGGTGTGCTTCTCCGCGCAGGACTGGTGGTACCACAACCGCGCGCACTCGGACTTCCAGCTGATGCGGTCGATGTCCGCGCACCGCCGGGTGCTGGTGGTCAACAGCATCGGCATGCGGATGCCGACCCGCGGCAACAGCACGCACGTGTCCCGGCGCATCCTGCGCAAGCTGCGCAGCGTGGCCAAGTTCGTGCGCCGCCCGATGCCCGACTTCTACGTGATGTCACCGCTGCCGCTGCCGTTCTACGGCTCGCCGTTCCTGCGCAAGGTCAACGCCGTCCTGGTGCGCCTCCAGGTCCGGGCGGTCGCCCTCGCGCTCGGCCTGCGCACCCCGGTGATCATGGTCACGATCCCGACCGCGTGGGACGTGGTGGCCCCGATGCGCCGGCACCGCCTGGTGTTCAACCGCTCGGACCGGCACTCCGACTTCCCCGAGGCCGACCGGGCGTCCATCGAGGCCTTGGAGAACCAGCTCCTGGCCAACGCCGACCACGTCGTCTACGTCAGCCACGCGCTGATGGACGAGGAACGGCCGCGCACCGGCCACCGCGCCCACTTCCTCGACCACGGCGTCGACATCCTCCACTTCACCGCGCGCCCGGTGCACGAGTGGCCGGACGACGTGCGCGCCATCCCCGGCCCGCGCATCGGCTTCTTCGGCGCCCTGGACGACTTCGTGGTCGACTTCGACCTGCTGGAACGCGTCGCCGTCGAGCTGCCGCACGCCTCCCTGGTGCTGATCGGTGACGCCACGCACCCGATGGGGCGCTTCGACAAGTACCCCAACGTGCACTGGCTGGGTTTCCGCCCCTACAGCACGATCCCGGCCTACGGCTCGGCGTTCGACGTGGCGATCATGCCGTGGCAGGACAACGACTGGATCAAGCGGTCCAACCCCATCAAGCTGAAGGAGTACCTGGCGCTGGGCCTCCCGGTCGTCAGCACCGACTTCGCCGAGCTGGCCGGCTACACCGACCGCGTCCGCGCCGCCCGCACCCACGCCGATTTCGTCGACGCCCTCCGCACCACCCTGGCCACCGGCCCCCTCCTGCCTCCGCGCACCCTCCGCGCCTCCGTGGAACCCCACTCCTGGCAGGCCCGCGCCCAAACCCTCCTCTCCCTCACCTGACCCCGCGTGTCCTACGTCCAGAACGGCCGTGTCCTACGTCCAGGACCCCCGAGTTGAACACTCGGAACACGCCCGGCCGGTCCTGAGGCACCCTCGACTCCGCGACCTCACCCGAGGTTGCGCGGCTGTGGGCTGCGCCGCGAACCTCGCCGTCTTGCCCGAACGGGTGGCCGGCGCATCTAGGGTGGGTGTCGTGCAGCCACTGCCCCCGAACGCCCCGTCGCGGATCGGCGACTACACGCTGCTCGCCGCCCTCGGCCGCGGCGCGATGGGGTCGGTCTACCTGGCGCGGTCACGCGGCGGGCGGCCGATCGCGGTCAAGGTCGCGCGCGCCGAGCTGGCCGACAACCCGGAGTTCCGCGAGCGCTTCCGCCGCGAGGTCGAGATGGCACGCGCGGTCGGCGGCTTCTGGACCGCCACCGTCGTGGACGCCGACCCCGACGCCGACCGGCCCTGGATGGCCACCGAGTACATCCCCGGCCCGAGCCTCCAGCAGGTCGTCCAGGACCACGGCCCCCTGCCCGAACGCGCCGTGCGCCGCCTCGCCGGCGGCCTGGCCGAAGCGCTGGTCGCGATCCACGGCGCGGGCCTGGTGCACCGCGACCTCAAGCCGTCGAACGTGCTGCTGGCCGACGACGGCCCCCGCGTGATCGACTTCGGCATCGCCCGCGCCCTGGAGCACTCCGCGCTCACCGAAGCGGGCATCGTGTTCGGCACCCCCGGCTACCTGTCACCGGAGCAAGTGATCGGTGGCAAGATCACCACCCAGAGCGACGTGTTCGCGCTCGGCTCGGTGCTCGTCTACGCCGCCACCGGCGGCGGCCCGTTCGGCGAGGGTGCCACGTCCGCGCTGGTCTACCGCGTGGTCCACCAGGAACCGGACCTGTCCCGCGTGCCGCCGGGCCTGGTGCCGCTGATCGTGCCGTGCCTGGTCCGCGAACCGGTGAACCGGCCCACGCCCGCACGCCTGCTGGAGGCGATCGGCCCGCCGTCCGCCGAACCGTCGTGGCTGCCCGCCCAGGTCCGCACCATGGTCGAGCAGCGGCACACCGAGCTGAGCAAGCTGCCCGCCAAGCCGCCGACGCGCGTCCTGGTGGAGGACCCGCCGCCCAAATCGCCGACCCTCGTCGCACCGTCCCCGACCAACACCCCCGCACCCGCACCGACCCGCACCCCCGCCCGGACGGACCCCGAACGCAAGGAGGTCCGCCCCACCGGCGTCCGGTTCAAGACCTCCCGCGCCGTGGGCCTGAGCTGGGCCGGGGCGCACCTGGTGGCGTCCCTCGTGACGGCCTCCATCCTCGACCCCGTCGTCGGTGCGCCCGGTGCCGTGCGGCTGGCCGCGGGCATCGCGTTCCTGGCGTTCGCGGTCGCCGCGATCCGGCTGCTGATCGGCGCCGCACGCGCACCGCTCACCCTGGACGTCGGCCCTGACGGCATCACGCTCTCCAACGGCACGCACACCCGCCGCCTGCCCTGGTACGCCATCTCCCGCGTCAAGGTCGAGGCACACCACGCCCGCCCGTGGCTCATGGTCTGGCTGGTCAGCGCCGCCAAGACACCGGACACCCTGGGCCGCGGCAGCTTCACCCGGCACAAGGGCGGCGTGCGCGTGTACCCGATCTCGCACGAGCGCTACCGCAAGCGCCGCGACCGGGACGTGGTCGAGCTGCGTTCCGCCCTGGCCTGGTACGGCTCCGCCGCCTACGACCCCCGATAGGGTGCCCGCCGTGGAAGAGCCCGAAGAGCAGCCGGTGAAGACGGGCCTGAGCCCGCACGAACTGGCGCTGGACCTGTTGGCCCGCATCGACCGCGCCCGCGAGTACGGCCGGGTGCGGTCGGTCCGGTTCGCCCGCCGGGCGACCGCGCTCAAGGTCGGCCTGCTCGCGATGTCCGCCACCGCGACGATCATCCTGGGCTGGCAGGACCTCGACTTCTGGACCGGCCTGGCGTTCTCGCTGGTGGCGTTGAGCACGGTGTTCGCCGTGCTGGAGCCGTACTTCGCGTGGCGGCCCCTGTGGGTGCTGATGGAGGAGTCGCTGTCCCGGTTCCACCGGCTGCGCGACGACGTCAGCCACTACCTCGCGGCCACGCCCACCGACCGGGTCGACCCGGCCAAGGTCGCCGAGATGTTCGCCGAGTACCAGGAGATCTGGGACCGGCAGAGCACCCGGTGGACGGAGTTCCGGCGGATCAGCGACCGCTGAACGGATCAGCGACCGGCCTCAGCGACGCCGAGCGGCCTCAGCGACCGCTGAACGTCGCCTTGCCCGGACCGTCTGCCAGGAACGACCGCACCGCGCCACGCAGGTCCTCGCTGTCGAACAGCTCCGCCGCGATCGCCGTGACGTGCTCGTCCGCCTCGGCCACGCCGCCGCTCTCGAAGTGCGCCAGCACCCGCTTGGTCGCCGCGTGCGCCAACGTCGGCCCGGTCGCCAACGCCAGCGTGAACCCCAGCGCCGCGTCGTCGAACCCCTCGTCCGGCAGCACCCGGTTGACCACGCCCCACCGCTCCAGCGTGGCCGCGTCGTAGCGCTCGCCGGTCATCACGAGCTCCTTGGCCCGCCCCACGCCCGCCCGCGCGGCCAGCCGCTGCGTGCCGCCCATGGTCGGGGTCAGCCCGACGACCTTCTCCACCAGCCCGAACGTCGCCCGCTCGGCGGCCAGCAGGAGGTCGCACGCCACCGCGACCTCGAACGCCCACGTCAGGCACAGCCCGTGCGCGGCGAACACGGTCGGGAACGGCAGCGCGGCCACCCGCTCCGGCAGCTCCAGCATCCGGTCGAGCAGGGACTTGGCCCGCGCCGACGTCTCCTGCTCGGCGAACAGCGCCACGTCGACACCGCCGCTGACGACCTTGCCCTCGAAGCGGACGAGCAGTGCCCGCGCGGGCCGCTCCTCCAGGTCCTCGACCGCTGCCTCCAGCAGGTCCTGCAACTCGGCGGTGTAGAGGTTCAGCGGGGGAGCGTCCACGGTGAGCACGGCGAGCCCCGCGGGTTCCCGCTCCAGCCGGACCTGTTGCGCTGCCACGGGCGTGGACTTTACACGCGTCCGGAGTGCCGAAAACCACGTGTCCGAATGGCCCAGCGCGGGTGAAAATCTGCCAATGAGTTCCTGGACCGTTCAGCCCGAACCGGTTGACAGCCCGACCGCTGTCGCCGTGATCCGCACCTACTTGGCCGACATCATCGCCCGCTACTACGGGCGCCCGGCCACGTCGGGTGAGGTCGACCAGGCGATCGCCGACGACCCGACCGACGACTTGGCGCGGTTCTTCGTCGGCCGCCGTGACGGTGTGGTGCGAGGGTGTGTCGGGTTCCGCATGGTCGACCGCGAAACTGCGGAGATGAAGCGGATGTTCGTCGATCCGGCGGCTCGCGGCACCGGCGGGGGAGCGGCGCTGCTCGCCGCGGTCGAGGAGGGCGCCGTCTCATTTGGTGCCGCGGCCATTCGCCTCGACACCCGTACTGACCTGGTCGAAGCGCGGGCGTTGTACGCGCGGCACGGCTACCGTGAGGTGCCCGCGTTCAACGACGACCGCTATGCGGAGCACTGGTTCGAAAAGCGGCTATAGGGGCCATTGGGTTCCCATATCACTGTTGTGATGTGTCTCACTTGACACTGAATAAACGCCCCAGTTGAGTATGTGGCGAAAGTCGGCCGCGGAATGAAATGGGGATCAGTCCAGTGGCTTTCGCCGTTGAGTTGACATTTCGTGATGCGCGCCAGGTGCGGAGATCCATTCATCTCGCACACCGGGAATATTGGCGTCCGTTAGCCGAGCAGGGAGTGCTCGTCGGAACCGGCCCCTGGGCCGATGGTTCCGGCGTGCTGCTCATCGTGCAGGTGCCCGACGACGCCGCGGCCCGGGACCTGGTGCGTGGTGACCCGTACGTGCGATCGCAGTCGATCGCGGAGGTGCGCATACGCCAGTGGCACGTGCTGCTGGGTGTGCCGGAAGGTGAGCGCGTGCCGGGCATCGTCCGGCCGCGCGACGGGCAGAGCGCCGAGGCGCGCTCGCGCGAGCCGTTGACGCCGCACGAGCACCGGATCGCGCTGATGATGTTGGAGGGGATGACGAACCGGCAGATCGCCGAGCACTTCTCGGTGTCGACCCGGGCCGTCGAACTCCACATCACCCGCATCTACCGCAAGCTCGACATCGGCAGGCGGGCCCAGCTCGCCGCGGCGATGCCGTGGGGCCAGCGCTCGTACCTCTAGGCGCACGTACCGGTCATGAGCAGTGCCGCGAGGACCGACGGGCAACCCCGCCGGTCCTCGCGACTTCTGCACGGCTCACGGCTTCCGCACGCCTCACGCCAGCAGGTCGACCCGCGACGCCGCACCGAGCTTGCGTAGCACCCGCGCCACGTGCTGCTCCACCGTGCGCGGCGACAGGAACAGCACCTCCGCGATCTCCCGGTTCGTCCGCCCCCGCGCCAACAGCCGGGCCACGTCCCGCTCCCGCGGCGACAACGCGTTGCCGTACCCGCGCCGACCGCGCCGTGACGGCGTCGCCACGCCCGCCCCGCGCACCAGGTGCCGGCACCGTGCAGCGTCACGGCTCGCGCCCAGCGCGTCGAACCTCGCGGCCACCTCGCCCAGCGCGGCCACCGCCTCGTCGTCCCCGCGCTCCAACGCCACCCGCGCGATCCGCTCCGACAACGTCGCCGAGTAGTACCGCAACCCCAGCTCGTCGGCCGCACGTCGGGCTTCCTCCAGCAGGAACGCGGCCTCGTCCCGCTCCGCCAGCAACGCCCGGCACACCTTCAGCGCCACCTGCGCCAACGGCGCGTCCCGACCCACCAGCCCCGCGTCGAACTCCGCCACCAGCCGGGCCGCGTCCTCGACCCGCCCGGCCGCGCGGAACGCGTCCACCGCGGCGGGCGCCAGCTCGCCCAGCCACGCCCACACGCCCTTGCGCCGCGCCAGGTCCAGCCCCCGGTCCGCCTCGGCGCACGCCCGTGCCGGGTCACCGCGTTCCGACCACAGCCTGGTCAACGCCGCGAACCCGCCCAGCGCCACCGGCGTGATCGAGTTCTCCACCGACCGCACGCCGCAGTCGGCCAGGTGCCGCTCGGCCGCGTCCCAGTCGCCCCGCGCCACCGCCAGGCACCCCAGCACCAGGTTGATCTCCCCGGCGACCGGCAGCATCTCCCGGTACTCCTCCAGCAGCCGCGCGGCCCGGTCGGCGAGCGTGCCCCAGTCGCCGCGGTACCAGTCGAGGTGCAGGCGGGTGGACTGGCCGGTGCCCTCGGTGAACGGCACGCCCGCGCCGACGGTGAGCCGCAGCCCCCGGTCGAGGAAGTCGCGGGCCAGGTCGAAGTGGCCGACCAGGGCGAACGCGTCGGCCAGGTTGCAGTGCGCCCGCGCGAGGTGCCGGCGGACCGCCACGTCGGCCGCCGTGCCGGGCAACCGGTCCAGCTCCTCCATCACGGTGTGGTCGCCGATGCTCATCCGCGAGCCGAGCTGGTTGGCCAGCAGTGCGAACCGCACCTCGTCGTCCGCGCGGGACGCGATGAACGCCTCCACCTCGCGCAGCCACCGCAGGTGCTCGGCCAACGGCGTGGCGCCGACGAACGGCTGGGCGAGCACGGCCCGTGCCCGCATGGCCAGGTCCGGGCGCGCGGACAGCTCCTCGATGGCGTGCTCCAGGACGACCCGGCTGTGCCGCGGGCCGTCGAACTGGCGGATCAGCAGGAAACCGAGGTTCAGCCGCACCTGGCCGCGGGCGGCGGTGGACAGCCGGTGGTCGTCCAGCAGCCGTTCCAGCGTGGCGCGGGGGTCGTGCTGGTCGAGCCCGCCGCGGGCGACCTGGCCGAGCTTGACGGCGAGCCGGTCCACGTCGGCGGGCGTGAGCGAGGCCTCGTCCAGCAACCGCTGGTAGAGGTGGGTGGCGGTGGACGGGTCGCCGACCTCCAGCGCCCGGTCGGCGGCGGCCTCACCGTGCCGCAGCCAGTCGTCCCGCAGCCCGGCGCGACGGCTGTGCTCGGCCAGCTGCATGAACGGGCGCGGCGTGGCGTGGTCGAGGGCCCGCAGCGCGCGCAGGTGCAGGCGTTGCCGTTCGGGACCGGTGAGCGTGTCGTAGACGGCCTGCTGGGCGAGGGCGTGGCGGAAGCCGTAGCGGACGTCGGCCGTCTCGTGCAGCACACCGCTGTGCAGCGCGTGCGTGAGCGCGACGCGGGCCCGGTCGGGTGCGACGGCGCCGACCTCGGCGAGCAGATCTTCGGTGGCGGGCACGCCGAGCACGGCGGCGGCCTCCGCGATGCGCCTGCCCGTGGCGGGCAGCCCGGCCAGGCGTTCGGCCATCGCGTCCCGCAGCAGCGCGGGCACCTCGACCGCGTCCAGCAGCCGCCAGTCCGGGTCGCGCAGGGCCCGCAGCACCTCCTCGACCACGAACGGGAGGCCTGCCGTGCGCTCGTGCAGCCGGGCGGCGAACTCGGCGGGCACGGCGTCCACGCCGAGGATCGCGGCGGCGAGGTCGTGCACCTGGTCGACGTCCAGCGGACCCAGTTCCACCAGCACGGACGCCACCCCGGCGGGCGGGCGGTAGGCACTGCCCAGCGGCATTCCGCCCGGTGCGTCCTCACGGCGGTAGGTGACCAGCGTGGTCAGGTTCGGCGGCGGGTCGGCCATCAGGAAGCGCAGCAGGTGGCGGCACCCGTCGTCGGCCCAGTGCAGGTCCTCGACCACCAGCAGGACCGGCCCGAGCGCGGACAGCAGCTCGCGCACCGCGCGGAACAGGTGGTGGCGCTCGTGCCGGGGGTCGTCGGGGCGTTCGGGCGGGTCGGGCAGGTGCCCGGCCAGCTCCGGCACCAGCGGTCTCAGCACGCCCGTCACCGGGCTCAGTGACACCCGACCCAGGTAGCCGCCCACGGTGCGCAACGCGTCGAGCACCGCGCCGTACGGGAACGGCTCGCGCAGCGGCTGGCAGAACCCGGTGAGCACGCGCAGCGGTCCCAGCTCGGGCCGGCCGAGCAGCTCGCGCACCAGCCGGCTCTTGCCGACCCCGGCCTCGCCGGCCACCAGCACCACGGACGGCTGGGACGCCACGGCGCCGGTCAGCGCGGCCAGCTCGTCGCCCCGGCCCACCAGGACCGGGGAGCTGGTTCGCGGTGGCGTCATGGGCGCTCCGGGCACTGGCGGAGGAGGTCGACCGGACCCCTGTATTAGAACCCGAATCGTTCGGCCGGAGCACCCCCTCACCGTGCGGTGACGATATAGGGCTGATCGGGTGGCAATCGGGTCGCGAACGGGTACGGAACCGAGGCGGAAAAGTCACCGACCGTGCGGTATGTCACATGATTAGGCGATTCGGGTGACTTCTGTCAATACTCCTTACCCGTCGGTAACGTGAGTGGTGGGAGTCCCGTTGGTTCGCAACCTCGTCATCGGATCCACCGTGCTCGCCGTGCTGCTCGCGGGGTGCGGCGCGGAGGAGGAGGCGCCGATCAAGACCGGCCCTGGCGTCACCGACGACACCATCTCGCTGGGCGTGCTCACCGACATGACGGGACCGTTCTCGGCCACGTCGCTCATCCGGATCAAGGGCTACGAGCTGTTCCTGAGCCAGCTGAACGAACGCGGCGGCATCTGCGGGCGCAAGGTCGAGCTCGAGCAGGCCGACCACGGCTACGACGTCGACCGCGCGTTGAACGCGTACTTCGACCTGGAGCCGCAGGTGCTCGGGTTCATGGACATCACCGGCGCGCCGATGACCGAGGCCATCGAGCCGGACCTGATGCAGACCAGGGCGATCGCCGCGCCCGCGTCGTGGTCGGCGAGCCTGCTCGGCAACCCGCACATGATGGTCGTCGGCACGACCTACGACCTCGACGTGATCAACGGGCTGGACCACGTGAAGCGGTCCGGCGCGATCGGCGCGGGCGACACCATCGGGCACGTCTACGTCGACAGCGACTACGGGCGCAACGCCGTGGAAGGCAGCACGTTCGCCGCCGAGCAGTGGGGCATGGAGCTGGTCGCGAAGGCCGTGCCGGAGACCGCGGACGTGGCCGCGCAGGTCGGGGAGCTGCGTGCGGCGGGGGCGAAGGTGGTGTTCCTGAGCACGTCGCCGCAGCAGACCGCGACCGCCGTGGCCACCGCCGAGCGGCTCGGCTGGGACGTGCCGTTCCTGGTCAACGCCGCCGGGTACGACCCGCTGATCCTGGAGTCGCCAGCGGCGGCGGCCGTGGTGAAGCGGGTGCTGGTGGTGTCGCCGATCGCGCCGTTCGCCACCGACCTGCCGGGGCCGCGCGCGGTGGCGGAGGCGTTCACCCGCAAGTACCCGGACCTGGAGCCGACCGGGTCGGTGGACCACGGGTACGTGATCGGGGTGGCGTTCGCGGCGATCCTGCAGAAGGCGTGCGACGAGCGTGACCTGACCCGTGACGGCGTGCTGCGCGCGTTCCAGGACACCAACAACGTGGACACCCAGAGCCTGACCGGGCAGCTCCGGTTCTCCCTGGTGGGCCGGCCGTCCGCGACGCAGTCCTACGTCGCGCGGCCCGATCCGGCGACACCCGGTGGGCTGGCCGTGATCGCCAACCTGTTCGAGTCCGACCTCGTCAAGCTCAAGGGCACCCGCGCGAAGTAGCCCCGGCGGGTAGTTTCCGCCGGTTTACGCGGGGAATCCGAGGCGCATGATCGAGGTGCGCTTGGTGGTGCCGGCGTCGGTGGAGCAGGTGTTCGCGGTGCTGGCCGATGGTTGGTCCTACGCGGGCTGGGTCGTGGGCGCCGCGCACATCCGGGAGGTCGACGCCGGCTGGCCGGGTACCGGTACGCGGATCCACCACAGCGTCGGCGCGTGGCCGGTGGCGGTGCAGGACGTGACCACGGTGCTGGACGTCGACCCGCCCCGGATGCTCGAACTGGAGGCCCGCCTGTGGCCGCTGGGCGCCGCGCGCATCCGCTTCACCCTCGCCCCGGCCTCCGAAGGCTGCGAGATCACCATGGCCGAAGAGGCGATCAAGGGCCCGCTCTCCCTCCTCCCCACCCCGGCCCAATCGCTCTTCCTGATCCCCCGCAACCGCGAATCCCTGACCCGCCTCGCCGCCCAATCCACCCGCAAACACACCCCCTGACCCCGCGTGTCGAACCTCCAGGTCCCGCGTGTCGAGCGCTCGGGACCCCCGAACTCCACATTCAGGTCCCCGCCGGCGTGACGCGACTGTAGAACTCGCGGGTCCTGGAGGTTCGACACGCGGGACCTGAGCGTTCGACACGCGGGCTAGTAGAGGGTTTGGTGGAGGGTGCGGAGGAGGAGGTGGTAGGCGTCGCCGGCCAGGGCGTTGCGGGTCAGGGCGGCGCGGGCGGCGTTGGCGCCGGGAGCGCCGTGGACGCCGCCGCCCGGGTGGGCCGACGCGGAGGTCAGGTAGAGGCGGTCGATCGGGGTGTCGGCACGGCCCAGGCCCGGCACCGGGCGGAAGACCAGCTGCTGGTGGATGGCGGCGGTCCCGGAGTTGATCGAACCTCTCACCAGGCTGCGGTTGCGGGTCTCCAAGTCCTCCGGGCCGTGCACGACCCGGGCACGGATCAGGTCGCGGAACCCCGGCGCGTGCTGCTCGATCAGCTGCTCCACCCGGTCGGCACGGCGACGCAGGCGATCCGACGCCCAACGCTCACCCCGCGGCACGTGCGTGTACGCCCACGCCGTCTCCGTACCCGCCGGTGACCGCGTCGGGTCGGTCGTCGTCATCTGCCCCATGATCACGAACGGCAGGCGCGGCACGCGCCCGCACGCGATCTCCGCGCTCGACATGGCCAACCCGTTGAAGTCCCCTCCCAAGTGGACGGTTCCCGCCCCGCGCACCTCCGGCGCCGTCCACGGCACCGGCCCGTTCAACGCCCAGTCCACCTTGATCGTCGCGTCGTCCCACTCGAACGACGCCAGGTCCGACACCAACCGCCCCGGCAGGTGCTCCGGCCCCACCAACCCGAGGTACAGCACCGGCGCCGGCACGTCCGCCAGCACCGCCTTCCGCGCCCGCACGTACCCACCCCCGGCGTCACGCACCCCCAGCGCACGCCCGCCGGCCACCACCACCCGCTCCACCGCCCGCCCGCACTGCACCACACCGCCGAGCCGCCGCACCATCGCCCGCGTCAACGCACCGGCACCACCCTCCGGCACCGGGTACCCCACGTCCTGCCCGAGCATCGACAGCAACCACCCGAACGCCGCTCCACCGGCCTGATCCGGTCCCAGGTCGGTGTGCATCGCGTTGCCCGCCAACAACAACGACGCGCCCTCACCCGAGAACCGCTCGTCCCCGAACGCCCGCACCGACTGCAGGAACGACCGCGCGAACCGCAACGCACCACCCGGCCCCAACGAGCCCGCCAACCCGACCCCGGCCCGCACCGGCGGGAACGGCCGCATCAACGCCTCGACCAGCTCCGACCGGACCCGCTGCCACAAGGCGAACTCCGCCCGCCACGCGTCACCGTCACCCGCGCCGAACGCCTCGACCGACGCCGCCGTCCGGTCCAAGTCCTGCGACAGCACCACCGCCCGGTCGTCCGGCAGCACGTGCGCCAGCACCTCCGGCGCCCGCCGCCACCGCAACCCGTGCCGCTCCAGACCCAACCCGGAGATCACCGGCGACGCGGCGCCCAACGGGTAGAACCCGCTGAACAGGTCGTGCCGGAACCCTGGCTCGGTCAACTCGGCCGTGCGCACCGCCCCACCGGGCTCCTCGGCGGCTTCCAGCACCAGTACGTCCCACCCGGCGTCGGCCAGCAGGTTCGCCGCCACCAGCCCGTTCGGGCCGGATCCGATGACCACCGCGTCCACGACTTCGCTCAACGCACGTCTCCCTGGCTCTGATGCACCGGCCGGCCGAACCCGAACCGGTGCCACCGTCCCACTTCACGCGGCGCGAGCGGACCCCACGTGCCGCGCCCCTCCGCGACCGCCGCCACGAACTCGGCCAACGCCTCCCGCGGCGCGTGCCGTGGTTCCCACCCCAACGCCCTGATCCGCGAGCAGTCCACAAGGGACGCCTGATCCGCCAGCCGCAGCCACCCGGGGTGTACGGGCTGCACGCCCAGCCGCCACGTCGGCCACGCCACCGCCTGCAGCACCGGCAACGGCACCGGCACCAGGAACCCGCCGAACACCGACGCCAGCTCACCCGCGCCCATCGGCGGGTCGCCGGCCACGTTGAACGCACCACCGGCCCGATGCGCCAGGACCACCCGGATCGCCCGCGCCACGTCCTCCGCGTGCACGACCTGCGCCCGCAACCTCCGCCACAACGGCACCGGCAGCCACCGCCGCCCCAGCACCCGGGCCGGCAGCACAGGGCTCAGCACCCACCGGGCCACCTCGCCCCCCGCGTCCGGCTGCACGATCGCGCAGGGCCGCACCACCGCCACCCCGGCCCGGCCGGTGACCATCCGCTCCAGCTCGGCCTTCTGCGCGCTGTACGCACTACCCGGCACCCCGCCGCACGGCCACTCCTCGTCCACCGGACCGGCCGAGGGCGTGTACGCCGCCACCGACGACGTCACCACGACGTGCGGCACACCGGCGCGTTCCGCCGCACGCAGCACGTGCGCGCTACCGGTGATGTTGGTCCGCCGCATGTCGGGCTCACCCGGCGTGGGCTGCACCGCCCACGCCAGGTGCACCACCGCGTCCGCACCGGCGAACGCCCTGCTCAACACCACCTCGGCGGCCGGCGCACCCACATCGCACGTCACCCAACCAGGTGAACGCACGGGGATCCGTCGGGCGATTCCGACCACCGAGTCGCCCGCATCCGCGAGCACCCGGCGCAGGGCCGTCCCCACGTTGCCGCTGGCACCCGTGACGACGACCCTCATGGCCGCCGGGTACCCCTACCGGGCCCCGCCAAGCCCCGCGCGCCGCAGCGCCTCGGCCATCGCGCCGTTCGCCGGCGGACGCTCCTGCTGGCGCGGCTTGCCACCGCCGCCACCGCGCTGCCCGCCACCACGCTGCCCACGCTGACCGTCACGCTGCTGCTCCCGCGGCGGCTTGCGGCCCGGCTCGTCCTCCAGCCGCAACGTCAACCCGATCCGCTTGCGCGGGATGTCGACCTCCAGCACCTTCACCCGCACCACGTCACCGGACTTCACCACGTCCCGCGGGTCCTTGACGTAGGTGTTGGACAGCGCCGAGATGTGCACCAGACCGTCCTGGTGCACGCCGACGTCCACGAACGCGCCGAACGCGGCCACGTTCGTCACCACGCCCTCCAGCACCATGCCGGGCTTGAGGTCGGCGATCTTCTCGACGCCCTCGGCGAACGCCGCGGTCTTGAACGCGGGCCGCGGGTCGCGCCCCGGCTTCTCCAGCTCGCGCAGGATGTCGGTGACGGTCGGCAGGCCGAACGTGTCGTCCACGAAGTCGTCCGGCCGCAACGACTTCAGCACCGCGGTGTTGCCGATCAGCTGCTCCGAGCCCGCGCGCTCCTGCATCCGGCGCACCACCGGGTACGCCTCGGGGTGCACGGCGGAGGCGTCCAGCGGGTCGTCGCCGTTGGGGATGCGCAGGAAGCCCGCGCACTGCTCGAACGCCTTCGGGCCCAGCCGCGCCACGTCCTTCAACGCCCGCCGCGAGCGGAACGGGCCGTTGCTGTCGCGGTGCTGCACGATGTTCTCGGCCAACCCGGCGGTGATGCCGGAGACCCTGGTCAGCAGCGGCACGGACGCCGTGTTCAGGTCGACGCCGACAGCGTTCACGCAGTCCTCGACCACCGCGTCCAGCGATTTCGACAGCTTCGACTCGGCCAGGTCGTGCTGGTACTGGCCGACGCCGATCGACTTCGGGTCGATCTTCACCAGCTCGGCCAGCGGGTCCTGCAACCGGCGCGCGATGGACACCGCGCCGCGCAGCGACACGTCCATCCCGGGCAGCTCGGCCGACGCGAACGCCGACGCCGAGTACACCGACGCGCCCGCCTCCGACACCACGGCCTTGGTCAGCTTCAGCTCGGGGTGCCGCTTGAGCAGGTCGCCCGCCAGCTTGTCGGTCTCCCGCGACGCGGTGCCGTTGCCGATGGCGATCAGGTCCACGGCGTGCTTCTTCGCCAGCACGGCCAGCTTGGCGATCGACTCGTCCCACCGGTTCGCGGGCACGTGCGGGTAGATCACGTCGGTGTCGACGACCTTGCCGGTCGCGTCGACCACGGCCACCTTCACGCCGGTGCGGAAACCGGGGTCCAGGCCCATCGTGGCCCGGGTGCCCGCGGGCGCGGCCAGCAGCAGGTCGCGCAGGTTCGACGCGAACACCTTCACGGCCTCGTCCTCGGCGAACGCCCGCAGCCGGGACCGCAGGTCGATGCCCAGGTGCACCAGGATCCGGGTCCGCCACGCCCAGCGGACCGTGTCACCCAGCCAGCGGTCGGCCGGGCGGCCCTGGTTGTCGACCCCGAACCGGGACGCGATGCGCGCCTCGTAGCCGGTCGGCTCGTCCTCGTCGGCCGGGTCGAACTGGAGCTCCAGCACCTCTTCCTTCTCGCCGCGCAGCAGCGCGAGGATGCGGTGCGAGGGCAGCTTGGTGAACGGCTCGGAGAAGTCGAAGTAGTCGGCGAACTTCGCGCCGTCCTCCTCCTTGCCCTCCCGGACCTTGGAGGCGAGCCGGCCGCGGGTCCACATGCGTTCGCGCAGCTCACCGATGAGGTCGCCGTCCTCGCCGAACCGCTCGACCAGGATGGCCCGCGCGCCCAGCAACGCGGCGGCGACGTCGGCGACCTCTTCGGTCACGTACGCCTTCGCCACCTCCTGCGGGTCCTGCGTCGGGTCGGCCAGCAGGCCGTCGGCGAGCGGTTCCAGGCCCTGCTCGCGGGCGATCTGCGCCTTGGTCCGCCGCTTCGGCTTGAACGGCAGGTAGAGGTCCTCCAGCCGGGCCTTGGAGTCGGCGGCCAGGATCGAGGCCTCCAGCGCGTCGTCCAGCTTGCCCTGCGACCGGATGGACTCCAGCACAGCCGCCCGGCGTTCCTCCAGCTCACGCAGGTAGCCCAGGCGCTCCTCCAGAGTGCGCAGCTGGGTGTCGTCGAGCGCGCCGGTCGCTTCCTTGCGGTAGCGGGCGATGAAGGGAACGGTGGAACCACCGTCGAGCAGGTCGACGGCGGCGCTGACCTGCCCGGCCCGCACCCCGAGCTCGTCGGCGATCCTCTGGTGAATGGCTGTGGTCACAGCGAGCCATTGTGCCCTGCCCGCCGGGCCACGTTCGGGCACCCCGACCCGGTCGGCCCGCCGCGGCGCTGCTCCGACCGGATCAACCCCCGTCACCGCGCCGTCACATCAGGGTGGTGAGGACGGCGACGTCCGACTCGTCGCCCGGCAGGTACTTCACCCGGACCACCATGCCGCGCTGCACCTGCCGCACCGACATCGGCGGCAGCTTCTTGTCCTGCGTCACGTCGAACGCGGTGCCGTCCGGGCGGGTCACGCGCAGGCTCAGCCGCAGGGCCGACCGCCCGTCCGGGGTCTGGCCGGTGGGGGTCATGTCCAGCACGACGGCGGTGGCGTCCACGCCCTCCTCGGTGATGCGCAGCTGGTGCGGCGTCAGGAAACCCTTGGCCACGTAAACGCGGTCGAGGGCGGCCTGCAGCTCGTGCGGCGGCGCGTCGGTGGCGAGCACCGCCCGGCCGTCCGACAGGTAGCGGACCGGCAGGATCGCCCCCGGCTGCACCAGGGACAGCTCGGTGATGTCCACGACCTGCCGCGCGGTGGTCGGGAACGTGCGGCCGTCCGCCGTGTCGACCTCCAGCCGGATGTCCAGCTGCGGCTGGTCGTTGACCGACAGGCCGGTCCGCGCGACGCCGACCACCGTGCCCATGCCGATCGGCGCGCCGCGGAACTCCTTCGGCACCCCGCCGGTCAGGGCCGCGAGGCCGCCACCGAGGACGTTGCCCAGCGAGAACAGCGTCGGCACCACGGACAGCAGGATGATCGGGCCCACCAGCCAGCCGTTCAGCCAGGCGGACACGTCGTCACCCGCCAGCCCGCCCGCGACCCAGGTCGCGGTGAGGGCGAGTCCGGCGGTGAGGCCGAGCCAGGGGAGCACCTTCACGGTCTTGTCCTTTCGGAAGAGGTCAGCTGGGAAGAGGTCAGCGGTGGGAGCCGAAGAAGTCGGCCAGGCCGACGCCGAGAGGCACGACCCGGCCGTCACCGCGGGCCGCGGCGAGCACCTCGCCCGCCGCGAGGGCGGTGACGCCGTCCGGGCCGACGAGGGCGCGGTCCACCCGGGCGTCCACCGCCAACGTGGCCGTGACCTGCCCGGTGGCCAGCGAGACCAGGCTGAGCGCGACACCGGGGTCGTTCACCGAGCGCTGGTGCTCGACCAGCACGTGCCCGGTGGCGGCGGCGACCGCGGTCACGCCGTCGACCACCAGCCGGGCGCCGTGGAACGCGGTGTGGCCCACCGGGATCTCGCGGCCGTCCGCCGTGACGCGGACCAGCACGCTGCCCGGCGTGCCGTTCGGCGCCTGCCGCAGCGCGATCCGCTCGGTCCCGGCGTTCAGCGCCGCTTCCACACCGGTCGCGGAGGTCGGCGCGCCGGGGCCGCGCTGCACGGAGAGCCGACCCGACCAGGCCGCGGCGGTGGCCGGGTCGACCGGGACGGCCATCACCTCGTCCAGCGCGATCGCCAACACCTCTCCGCCTGCGTTCATGGCCATCACGTGGCGGCTCTCGGGGTCGTACGCATAGGCGGTCCGGACTGCGGCGAACGCGTCACCGAGCCCCGGCACCTCCGAGCCCTCGGCGACCACCGCACCGTCCGCCAACGCGACGATCACGAGCCCCGAGTCGGTGGCGAGGTAGGCGTGCCGCTGCCCGGCGGCCAGCACCGACGCCTCCCAGATCAGCTGGTCGGACAGCTGCGTGTCCCACAGCACGTCGCCGGTGGCCGGATCGGTCGCCGCCAGCCGCACCTGGAACAGGTCCTGCGTCAGCAGCTGGAACATGCCCCGCGCGCCGTGCCGCGAGTAGGGCGCCAGCACCACGTCCCGCCCGTCGACCTCGGCGAACGCGAACCCGGCCTGCACCTCGACATCCGGCTCGGGCGAGGCCGCGTAGGAGCCGCCGAAGAACAGCAGCCCGAACAGCACCAGCGGCAGCAGCGCCAGCGGCAGGACGCGGCGGCGAGCGGGCGACGGCGTCGCGTAGGGCAGCACCGGCGGGTACTGCGGCGGTGTCTCGTACATCGGTTCCCCCGTGGGTGTCGTAGGTGGGGGAAGCTTCGGCCGCGCACGTCGCCTACCGGTCCCAGGAACCGGGTTCACGAGTCCGCCACCAGCGGTGATCCGGTTCGGCTGGTGCAGTGACCGGGAACCTTTGCCCCGTGTTCCGGCGTTCGGACGGGTGCGTCGGGGTGCCGGCCCCGCGTCCTCATCCTGGTTGGCTGTGGGCGCGGGGCCGGTGCCGCGAGGCGCCCTGCCGGGCGTCGGAAGACACGGTGAGGTTCCCGATCACTGCACTAGGCTCGGGCCGGTGACCATCGCCCGAGCCGCGACGCTGCCGCGCGGCGCGCTGGTCGCCCGGGCGTGGGCCGGGCTGGGTGACGCGGTCGCGCCGCTGAGCAACGCCGCGGGCCGCCCGCTGACCCGCACGGTGAAGCTGATCCTCGACCCCCTGGTGCTGCGGCCCGTGCTCAACCCGGAGTTCGCGGCGGGCGCGATCGCCGCCGCGCACGCCGACGCCCTGACGTCCCGCATCGCTGACGCCGGTCCGGTGCTGGCCGCCACCGCGAGCTGGTTCGTGGTGCTGAAGAAGGAACGCCGCCGCCGGTGGATCACCGAGGGCAACCCGCAGGACCTCTACTTCCAGCGCTGCTTCGAACTCGCCACCGGGCACGGCGAACCGGGCCCGGACGCCGCCGCCGTCGCCGCGACCGTGCTGGAGGAGGTGCACGGTCGGGAAGGGCCGACCGTCGCCGCGCTGCGCGATTTCGTGACCGACCCGGCCAACGTCGACGGGCTGACCCGACTGCTGGACACGGCGTGGGCGGACCGCGTCGCACCCGCTCCGGGGCCGGTGGCGACGTCCTCGTTCCTGGCCACCTGTGCCGTCACCCCCGACCGCGAGGCGTTCCGCGCCCTGGTCACGGGCTTGGCGGGCAGTGCGGGCGCCGTCGACCTCGACCTGCCCGGCGTGGCGCGGGCCCACGGGCTGACCGACCGCGACCGGCCCGTGCGACCCGGGCTGGGGCGTGGCGCGTCGAAGGCGAACCTGCCCAAGCCGTTCGACCGGTCGATCCTGGAACGGCTCTTCGCGCCGCTGACCAACGCGTTCCAGCGGGCCGGGCTGGCGGACGTCCCGACGTTGGTGCGGCGGGAGATCGCCCGGTCGGCCGGGCCGTGGCAGCTCGCCGACGAGGAGAGCCGGCTCGTGGTCGTGCTGGGCCGGGACGCGTCCGCCTCCCTCGCCGGTGACGCGCCGGTGGGCGGACCGGGCTCCGCCGCGGCCAGGTTGCGGTCGAGGTGGGAACGCGAGGCGTACGTGCACCGGGTGCTGCGGATGCCGTCGGCCGTGCCGCCGGAGGTCCGCGCGGACGTGCGCGGCGTGCGGGAGGCGTACCTGCGGCGGCTGTGGGTCCGCGTGCACGGCCGGGAGCTGCGCCACGACACCGTGACCGCCGACCAGGTGTGGGACGTGCTGGACGGCGTGCTGCGGTCGGTGATCCTGGACCAGCGCGACCGGTTGCGCTCGGTGCTGGAGCGGGAGGCCGTGGCGTGAGGGTGACGCGCGGTGCGGACATCGTGGTCGGCGACTGGCCCTCGTCGCCCGAGGTGGTGGCGTTGTTGGAAGGGGCGGGCGCGTCGCTCGCGTGGGACGTTCTCACCGACGCCGCCGTGCCCGCCGCGCGCGTGCACGATCCGGTGCGTGCGTCCGAGTGGCTGTGGGAGGTCTACGGCGACGCGGCCGACGCGATCCTCGGCGGTGCGGAGGAGGTGGACGTGCCGGTGGTCGACTCGCCGATCCGTGACGCGTGCCGCCGGGTGGCGCAGTTGACCTGGGCGCGCGCGTGGTGGCCGGCGTCGGTGACGGCCGGTGTGCCCGCGTTGGATCCCGTTGTGTTGAACGCGGAACTCGCCGTCGCGGTGTCTACTGTGGAGCATTTGCTGGACGATCCGGAGGCGGTGGAGCGCGCGCTGGCGGTCGTGTCGCCACCGCTGTCCCAGCCTGGGCTGGCCGAGCAGGTCGCCGCACTCGCCGAGGACTACGGGGTGGAACTCGCCCCGGCCGAGGCGCCGACCCGGTCCGGCTTCGCCTTGGCCGCCGGAGGTGGTGACGGCGTCTCGGGCGTCGCAGCCCTGTCCGGTTCGTCCAGTGTGGACTGGTCGTTGGTGCCGCACGGCGTGGTCGACGCCGCCGCTCCCGCGCGGTGGGCCGTCGTGCGTCGACAGGGGCGTACGGCCTTGGAGGTGTCCGTCGTGCCCGGACCGACTCCTCTCGCACGTCTGGCGGCACGGTTCGGTGAGGTCGAGGTGGCGCTGGACGGCCGTGACGCGGCGGGCCGCATCACCGGCTCCGCACCGGTGTCGGCGGCGGTGCTGTTGCTGCCACCGGACCGGCGCGTGCTGACCGTGTACGCGCCGGACTTCGCCGAACCCACCCCGCCGGACCCGGCCGCCGAGGCACGTCGCGCGGCGATCGTCTCCTACGCCCGGTCGCGGCTCGACTCCCCGACCGCGACCGTGACCGAGCGGACGGCGCGATGAACGACTGGGCCGAGGCACTCGCCACGTCACCGCCGAGTGATCGCGCGCGGGTCCTGCTGAACCTGGCCCACCTGTCCGATGATCGGCAGCACGCCGTGGACCTGTTGACCGAGGCGATAGCGGTGGGTGAGGGCCGAACCAGGGTGATCGCCATCGCGTCCCGCGCCGACCTGCTGCCGTGGCTCGACCGGTGGGAGGAGGCGTGGCAGGACGTCGACCTGGCCTTGGCGGACGCCGACCCGCCCGGTCAGGTGGTGCTGCGCAACACCCGCGTGGGCCTGCTGATGATGGCCGGTCGCCTGGCGGAGGCGGAGGCGGACGCCCTCGACCTGGTCGACTTGGCGGCCTCGCACGCGCCCGAGTACCTGGAGAACATCTACACCAACCTGGCGCTCCTCGCCGACGAGGCCGGTGACCAGCAGCAGGCGTCGACCTACCGGATGCTGTCCGACAATCCCGGCAGACACCCCCTCGGCCCCCGGTGGCTGCGGTTCGTGGAGCTGAACACCCAGGGCGCGGCACTGCTGGCCTCCGGCAACCGCACCGCCGCCAAAGCCACCTTCACCGCCGCCTACCACGAAGTCATCACAACGTCAGACCCTTCGGGCACAATAAAAACAGGGGTCCCCTTGGCGGGGACCTCTGCGCAGCAACCGCCAGCCCCGACTGCCGTGCGGCAGGTCGAACTCGCTGCGCAGCAACCGCCAGCCCCGACTGCCGTGCTGCAGGCTGAGGTCGCTTCGCACCAGCCGCCGGTCGAGACCGCCGTGCAACCGACCGAAACCTCCGGACAGCGCACCCCGGCGGAGACTGCCGCGCCGCCGGCGGGAACCGCAGCGCAGTGGTCGCCGGCAGAGAACCCAGCGCCACAGCCTGCCGAACCCCCTGCGAGTCGATCACCGGCCGGAAACCCAACGCCGCAGCCAAGCGGGACCTCGGCCCAGCAGCACCCGCCCGGCGACTCCACGGAACCGACCACTGACATCGAAGCCCTGGTCTGCCGCGCCGGAGTCGCGGGCAACCTCGCCGGAGTCGCCGATCACCCCGAAGAAGCCGTGCGGTGGAGTACCGAGGCGGTGGAGGCGGCGCGTGGTGCGTTGGCGCTGGTCGGTGACGCCTACGGGTCGGCCACGGTGCTCGTGAACGCGTTGATCTCCCGCGCCGCCGCACGCCACGCCCAGACCCGGCACCCCGAAGCCCTGACCGACCTGGACGGAGCACTCGAAGTGGTGGCTGCCTCGGCCGAAGGCGGTGAGTCGTTAGAAGCCACCATCCGCGCCACCCGCGCCCGCGTGCTCGCGACCGGCGGGTGGTTCGCCGAAGCGGCGGAAGAGGGGAGGGTCGCGCTGGACCTCGCCTACACCGCCGCACCCGAGCTGGCCGCGTCCGTCCACCTGACCCTGGCGGAGGTCACCAGCGCCACCGGTGACCTGCCCGGTGCCGCAGAACACCTCGGCCTGGCCCGCGACCTGAGCGCCGCCACCGGTGACGTCGACGGCGAGACCACCGCCCTGCTCAGCTCCGCCCGCCTGGCCTACCTCGCCTCGGACGTCGACCGCGCGGACGCCCTGTACGACGAAGCCGAAGCGCTGATCACCGATGACCCGAACCGGCTCCTGGCCTGCCTGAACGGTCGGGCGGCCGTCGAAGTCCTG
The DNA here is from genome assembly GCF_003014735.1 of Saccharothrix carnea. GTDB lineage: Bacteria > Actinomycetota > Actinomycetes > Mycobacteriales > Pseudonocardiaceae > Actinosynnema > Actinosynnema carneum. The sequence goes on from NZ_PYAX01000008.1 coordinate 225,153, forward strand.
CGCGGTCGGCCGCACGAGGCGTTGCGGTGCTCGGACCGGGCACTCGCGCTCCTCACCACCACCACATCCCCCTTGGCGACGCTGGCAGTGCACCAAGTGCGCGGCTCGGCGTTCGAGTCGGCCGGACGGTTCGCCGAGGCCGAGGCCTGTTACGCCGAGGCGTCGGCGAGGTGCGAGGAGGCCGGGCTGTGGCACGTCGCCCTGGGCATGGCGTGGTGGCGCGCGGACGCCTTGGTGCGCCGGGCCGCCGCCACGACCGGAAACGAACGACGACAGCTCGGCCGCAAGGCGCTGGACCTGGCACTGCCCGCCGCGTTGGCGTCGGAAGCCGTGCGGCAACGCTTCCCGCACGGACCCCTCCGCGAACGCTGGGTCGCCCTGGCCTCCGCACCCGCCACCAGGTCGGCGTTCCTGGCCATCCGCGCGGTGGAGGACACGGCGTTGGCGGCGCAGTACATCGACCACATCGCGGGCGCGGTGTCCCTGCGCGCCGAAAGCACCGCCCCCGTCGAACGCGGTGAGCTGATCGGCCTGCCCGCGCCACCACCCACCACGACCCACCTGCCCTACGCCGCCGCCGGGTTCGCCACCGGCACCGACCTGTCCTTCCCCGCCGCCGGGTTCGAGCTGCCGCCGAGGGTCAGGCCCGACCCGGCCGTGCGGACCGCGCTGGACGACTGGATCGACGTGGCCGAACAGCGCTACGGGCTCCCGGTCCGGTCGGAACGGGCGGTGCCGTCGTGGTGACCGTCCAGCTCAAGTTCGTGGACGCGGGCGACCTGTACGTGTCGTGGCGGTGGGAGCACGAACCGGCCGAACCGCGCGTCGTCGTCGTGCCGCGCGAAGTCGTGCACGACACGCTGGGCGAGTGGGCACGGGCGGTGCCGTTACCGCTGCTGGGGGAGAGCGCCGACGACGCCCTGCGGCGCTCGCTCACACACGGCCCACTCGTGGACCACGCCCGTGAACTCGACCTGGCCACCCGGATGGCACGGGCGGTGGTCCCGCACCGGCTGGCGGTCGAGCTGAACTCCTGGCTGGCCCAGGGCATCCGGCCGCACCTGCGCGTCCAGCCGTCACCGTCGACCGCCCTGGTGCCGTGGGAAGCGCTCCGGATCGACGACGGCCTGCGCGCGGTGCACGACACCACCATCTCCGTGCTGCCGCCCGCCACCGTCGCCAACGCCGCGTCACGTCGGCCGACCCCGTTCGATCCGCAAGGGACGGTCGTCGGCGTGCTGGACCCCGTGGTGCCCGGGTTCGCCGACCACTCCGGCCTGGGCTCGGTGCTCGGCGACCCGCCACCGGAACTGGCCGCGCTGGGCGGCACCCGCCGCGCCGACATCGACCGCGACCACCTCGAACGCGCCCTCGCCACCGCCTCGCGCCTGCTCTACGTCGGTCACGTCACCACCGGCGGGCACGGCCTGGACGCCCGGCTGCACCTGTCCTGCACGGCGGACACCACCGGCCGGGCCGCACCGCTGGGCGCACACCGCCCCCTGACCGCCGCCGACATCGTGCTGGGCCACCGCCCCGGCCCCGTGCGACCGTGGCGGATACCGTCCCGCGTCGCCCTGGTGGCCTGCGAGAGCGGCGGCGACGTCCGGTTCGCCGAACCGTCCGGCCTGGTGACGGCCATGGTGCACGGCGGAGCGGAGCACGTGACGGCGACCAGGTGGACCCTGCCGACCGACGAAGGGCTGCGCCGCCTCGTCCCCGGCTTCCCGCCGACCCCCGTCCTCGCGCCGACCGTGCTGGCCGTCGACACCGCGCACCGCGCTCCCGACCCGGTGACCGCGCTCAACGACTGGCAACGCGCCACCGCCACCCGGTGGGAGGAAACGGGCGACCCCACCTGCTCGCCGCTCGTGTGGGCCGCGTTCACCACCACCTGGGCGCCGCGGAGTTGGGACCGGTAGGGGCCGCGCGACTCGTAGCGTCCCGCCCGGAAACGGGGTGAGGACATGTTCGGGACGAGGGATGAAGCGCTGTACGCGAGGGTCCTGGAGCTGGAAGGCCGCGTCGAGCGGCTGACCGGCCTGCTGGGCAAGCTGTCCGACGACGAGGAGCGGTACGCGCGGCTGCACGAGCTGGCCGAGCGCGCGGACGGCGCCCTGCTGTCGTTGGAGGGACGGGCCGCCGCGGCGGGCATCGGCGAGCCGCGTTTCCAGGCGACACTGGACACGATCTACCGGGCCAGGACGTTCGGTTACGTGGCCGTGTACTTCGTCGGCGGGCGGACGGCACGCGTGCGGTTGCTGGTCGGGCCCGAGAGCCCACCTACCGTGAGCGTCGGCTGCGCCGACTCCAGCAGCGACCTCAACTCCTACATCGGCGGCGTCGTGCGCCCCGGCGAGTTCTGGACGGCCTCCACCCCGCGACCAGGTCAGAAGACCGGCTTCGAGTGCGTCTTCACACCCCTGTTCTGAGGTTGAAACCGGTACCGCGGTACGGGCTTACCGTGGGCACATGAGCACAGACGACCCTCTGATGACGTGGGCGCCGGCGGCGTGCACCCTGCCGACCGCAGAACGCCCGCTGCGGGAAGCGGAGTTCGACGAGCTGTTCGGCACGTCGTCGGCCGGCGTGGAGCGCCCGGACCCGACCCACCTGCGCATCGCCCTCGACCCGACGCCCGAGGTGGCGGCACGGGCGGCGGCGCTGGCCGTGCGGGAGACCCGGTGCTGCTCGTTCTTCACGTTCGCCGTCGTGGCGTCGGCGGGACAGGTGCGGCTCGACGTCACCGTCACGGACGCGCAGGTGGACGTGCTCGACGCACTGCAGCGGCGCGCGGGGGAGGCGGCGTGACCGGGCTGCGCAGCGGCAGGCTCGCCGAGGCCGCCGGGGTGAACCACCAGACGTTGCGCTACTACGAACGGCGTGGCCTGCTGGCCGAACCGGCGCGGACGCCCGGCGGCCACCGCCTCTACCCGCCGGAAGCGCTCACCGTGCTGCGGATGATCAAGGCCGCGAAACGGCTCGGGTTCACGCTGGAGGAGATCGCCGACCTGCTCGACGCCCGCCGCCGGCGCCGCGAACCGGGTTTGGCCGCCCGGGTCGCGGTCAAGCTCACCGAGGTGGAGGCCAGGATCGCGGACCTGGAGACCGTTCGCGACACCCTGCTCAGCGCGCTCGACCTCGGCTGCGACGACCTGGCCGCCTGCGCGCACGCGCCGTCCTGCCCCATCGCGTTCAACGACGACGCGAGCTGCGGGACGTGCTGAGCCCGCGCGGCCGAGGTGTGGGACCCTGCCCGGCATGCGTTGCGGGATCGTGCTGCCGTTCTTCGACGCGCCGGACGTGGCGTCGTGCGCGGCGTTGGCGGAGGAGTGCGGCTGGGACGGCGTGTTCCTGGCCGAGGCGGTGTGGGGTGTCGACGCGTGGGTGGCGTTGACGGCGGCGGCGATGCGCACGTCGTCGGTGCGGCTGGGCACGATGCTGACGCCGCTGCCCCGGTTCAAGCCGTGGGACGTGGCGTCCAAGGCGGCGACGCTGGACCGGTTGTCCGGCGGGCGCGTGCAGCTGTCGGTGGGGTTGGGCGCGCTGCACCCCGGCTGGACCGCGTTCGAGCGCGGGACCAGCCGGGCCGAGCGGGCGTTGCTGCTGGACGAGGGGCTGGCGGTGTACGACGGCCTGATGCGCGGCCGGCCCTTCTCGTTCCGCGGACAGCGCTACGACGTGCGGGAAACCGACTTCTTCCCACCTCCGCCGCCCGTTCAGCGGCCTCGCGTGCCGGTGTGGGTGGTGGGCGCGTTCGGCCGTGCCCGGTCGATGCGGCGTGCCGTGGCGTGGGACGGCCTCCTGCCGAACGTGATCGACGGCGGCGAGGCGCGCGGTGCGGCGGACCCGGCCGAACTGGCGGCCGTCGTGGCGCAGGCACGGGAGTTCCGCACCTCGCTCGGGCTGCCGTGGGACGGCTTCGACGTGATCGCCGAGGGCAAGGCGACCAGCGTCGACGAGTGGGCCGACGCGGGCGCGACCTGGTGGATCGAGTCCGACTGGGAGACCACGGTCGACGCCGTGCGCGCCCGGATCACGGCCGGACCGCCGTCGTCCTAGAGCGCGGCCAGGACCTGGTCCGCCAGTTGCTCCGGGGTGTGCAGGTCGCCCCGGAGGACCAGCGTGTCGGCGGGCAGGGTGTTCCGTGCGGCGACGCAGCGGTCGACGTTGCGGAGGCGGAAGGCGCGGGCGTCGGCGTCGGCCTGGAGGTTGTGCGGGTCCAGGACCTGGGCGTTGATGCGGCGGCGCAGCTCGTCCGGCGGCACGTCGAGGAAGACGTGCAGCAGGGGGACGTCCGCGGCGGCGAGGAGCTTGAAGATCTCCTCCCGGTAGGCCGTCTCGACCAGGGTCATGGGTGTGATCAGGTGCTGCCCGTACTCCCGGTGCAGGGTCGCGGCGAACTCGGCGGTGAGCGTGCGCCACGGAGGCATGTCCTGGAAGTCGCCGCTCTCCGGCAGGGGAGCCCACTTCCGCAGCAGGTAGCCGACGTACTCGGGGTCGAACGACAGGGCGTCCGGCAGCCGCCGACCCAGTTCCTCGGCCAACGTCGTCTTGCCCGCGCCGAACGCGCCGTTGATCCACACGATCATGTTCACCACAGTAGGTGACTCCGGGCCCCCGTCCGGGCGGGGACGCGGCCGGCACATACTGACCGGTATGACCACACTCGACCACTGGGGCGGGACGAGCCGGCACGTCGACCTCGACGGCGCTCCGGTGCACTACGTCGACTTCGGCGGCGACGGCCCGCCGATGGTGCTCGTGCACGGCCTGGGCGGCTCGCACCTGAACTGGTGCCTGCTCGCGCCGCACCTGGTCGACCGGTACCGCGTGCTGGCCGTCGACCTGGCCGGGTTCGGGCTCACCCACCCCGAGGGACGTGCCACGACGGTGCCCGCCAACGCGCGGCTGCTGGAACGGTTCCTCGCCGAGGTGGTCGGCGAGCCGGTGGTGCTCGTCGGCAACTCGATGGGCGGGATGATCGCGATCCTGCACGCCGCCCGCCGTCCCTCGACGGTGACCGCGCTGGCCCTGCTGGACCCGGCCGTGCCGCTGCCGTTCGGCGTCCGGCTGGACCCGCAGGTGACGGCCGCGTTCGCGATGTACGCCGTGCCGGGGCTGGGGCAGTGGTTCCTGGCGAAGTCGCGGGCCGGGGTGTCGACGCGACGGCAGGTGAAGCGGGTGCTCAACCTGGTGTGCGCGAACGCGAAGCTCGTGCCGGAGGAGATGGTCCTGGCCTCGATGACGTTGCTGGAGCAGCGCGCCGAGATCCCGGGCCTGGACGAGGCGTTCCTGGCGGCGGCGCGGTCGGTCGTGTGGACGGGTGCGACCAAGCGCCGCTACTACACGGCGATGAACCGGGTGCGCGTGCCGGTCTACCTGATGTCCGGCGACCAGGACCGCCTGGTCCCCGTGGCCTCTGCTCGCGAAGCCGCCCGCCGCAACCCGTCGTGGCGCTTCGAGGTCCTGGACGGCGTCGGCCACGTGCCGCAGCTGGAGGTGCCGGAACTGGTGGCCGAGCGGATCAAGGGCTGGCTGGCGACCCAGGGCTGACGAACTTCGCCCAAGCAGAGCGCGGAAAGGACAGCACAGGTCCCGCGGGGTGCTTCGAGTCGCGGACGTCGATCGCTTCGGGCACGAACCTGACCTCGACGCAGGCCGGGTTCTCGGCGCTGCGACTGGACTTGAACCAGTCGGTGCGGTGGATCGGGCTCACTCCAACTCCTTGCCGATCTGCTCGATCAGGCGGAGCGACTCACTCCGGTCGAGCGCGTGATCCATGGCCTGGCTGTGAGCCAGACTGTACTCGCGGATCCGCATGGGTTGATCGATCAGATCGGTGGTCGACACCGTTTCCTGCCACACCAGGTCGGGTAGCCGGCCGCCCGCGAAACCGAGGATGTAGAAGGTCGATCCGCCGATGGCGTTGTGGTAGTCGGCGCTGAACGGCACGATCCGCACGTCGAGCGTGTCCGGGTGTTGGTCGATCTTGGCAGCCAGGTGCCTGAGCTGTGCCGCCATCACCTCCCGGCCCCCGACCATCTGCCGCAGGCCCGACTCGGCGATCACCGTGGTGAGCCGGATCGGGTCCCCGCCCTCGAGCCGCTGTTGCCGCTTCATCCTCACCTCGACCCGGCGGTTCGCCTCGGCCAGCCGGATGCTCGGCGCGCCACCGTTCATGATGGCCATGGCGTAGTCCTCGGTCTGGAGCAGGCTGGTGATCAGGCCTGCGCTGTAGGCGCGAATGCTCTCGGCGCCCGCCTCGAAGCCGAAGTACCTCAACACCTCGGCGCTGAACATCGCGGAGTACGGGCTCCACCAGGCGCGTTTGCCCGCCGCCTCGCGGAGTTGCTGCAGTTCCCCGACTTCGTCCTCGTCGAAGTCCAGCACGGCGGCGAGTTCGGCCAGCTTGCGGGCGTTGATCTTGACGCGGCCGGTCTCGACACCCGACACGAACGACTGGCCGGTGTGGATGGCTTTCGCCGCCGAAGCCGCCGTGATGTCCATGAGCTCGCGGCGCTCGCGCAGGCGCAATCCCAGTTCCCAGGCCGCGACGGTGGGTGAAGTGAAGGCCATGCCGCCCCAATCGGGTGAAGTAGGTTGCTGATATCACCAACTCTGGCCACCATGGTAGCAGGGGATGTTGACCGGGTGTGGGAGGCAGAGATGGGTCGGGCGCAGATTCACCTGTGGGCGCAGGTGCCAGGGGATGTGTGGATCAACTACGAGGTGGAACCGGGAGGGGGTGCGGTGGTGTTCAAGATCGGTCAGGACGTGGAGCTGTACGTGGATCCCAAGGCCCTGACCAAGATCAGCGAGGCGGCGGCGGAGGCGGTCGAGCTGGCGGGCGCGGTTGCGGCCGATTCGCTCAGCCCGCGGTCGAGGTGATCAGTTCGTCGAAACCCGCGCGGATGCCGTCTGCGAGCACTTGGACGTCCGGCACGCCGTCGAAGTCCGCGTTGATGCCGAAGGTGACCTGATCGAGATAGGAGAAGATGCCGACACTGACGCGCATGGTGCTGGCGATCGGCACGTACGGGTAGATCTCGGACAGCCGCCTGCCCAGCATGAACAACGGGATGCGGGGGCCGGGAACGTTCGTCGTGACCGTCTGCAACAGCTGCTGGGGGAACCGCATGGCGGTGCGTGAACCCAGCGCCAGCAGGGTGGGGGCGGCGAAGTTGGAGAGGTTCGTGAGCACGTCCGCGCCCGCTGCCTGACGACTGCTCTTGAGGTCGTCCATCTGTTCCCGGATCGACGCCAGTCGCTCCAACGGGTCCGACTCACTGACAGGGAGGTTCACCAACACGGCACTGACCCGGTTGTTCAGCACACCGCGCTCGGCGGAGGAGCGCATCGACACCGGCACCATGCTGCGCACCACCTGACCCTCGGCCAGGTCGTCGCGCTTGGCGAGCAGGTCGCGGAACCCACGCGTCACCGCCGCGAGGATGACGTCGTTGACCGTGCCACCGGTGACCCGGCGAACGGTCTTGATCTCGGCGAGGTTCGCCCGGGCCCACACCCACCGCCGGTGCGGTCCGATCGGCCCGTTCAAGGTCTTCGGGGTGCCGGCGGCGAGCCGGCGGGCGGTCGTCGGCAGGCTGCGCAGCACCGCGCGGCCGAAGTCGAGCACCTCCGTGCCGCTGCGCAATCGCTTGGCCAACGCCGGGAACTTGGCCAGGTGCGTGACGGGCGTCAACACCGCGTCACGGACGCCGTCCGCGACGAGGTCCAAGGTCGACGGGCTGGTGGCGGGCTGCCACCGCACCGGCTCGGGCAGTGGCGAGTCCTCGCGCCAGTCCAGCAGCACCTGCATGAGGTCACTGCCCGCGATGCCGTCGATCAGGCAGTGGTGGACCTTGGAGATGATCGCCCAGCGGCCGTCTTCGAGGCCCTCGACCAACCAGACCTCCCACAACGGCTTGGCCAGGTCGAGGCGTTGCGCGAAGAGCCGTCCGGCGAGGTTTCGGAGCTGGTCGTCCGCGCCCGGTGACGGGACGGCGGTGTGCCGGACGTGGTAGAGGATCTGGAAGTGCTCGTCGTCCACCCACACCGGGCGGCCGACGTGCAGCGGAAGCGCTCGCACCCGCTGCCGGTAACGCGGGACGGTGCCCAGCTTGGCCGCGAACAACCGCACCACGTCGCCGTACGACGGCGCCGGACCTTCGAACACCAGCACGGACCCGACGTGCATGGGCACGTTCTCGTCCTCGATGAAGAAGAAGCTCGCGTCCATGGCGCTCATCCGATCCATCGACCGACCGTAGGCCCGTGCCGTCCCAACGGTCCAGCGCGGCTCGGAAGCAGCCCTGATACGGCACCACGCAAGAATCGAGACTCACGGGTACTGGCGGAATCAACCGGCACGAAACATCATGGTTACCTGGGGCTCGCGCTCGACGCGGAGCGGGGGAGGGGCCATGTCAGCACTGCCGCACATCCCATCCGACCATCCTGACCTGCGCGGGCTGCCGGACCAGCGTGACCGGCGCGAGCCACCGACCGCCGAGCCTGGCGTCGGGCCGGTGGCCGAAACGGTGGTCGAGCCCGAGCCCGAGCCCGAGGCCGAGGCGCTAGCCGCCACCGTGGCGCGGCCTGGGGTCGAGGCAGCAGTCGCGACCGTGGCTGCGGAGCCGGGCCCGGCGCCCGGCCTGCTCTGGTACCTGACCGAACCGACGCGCACCGCAGTCGCCATCGGCCAGTTCGCGGCCACGCGTTCCCTGCTGCGCGCCGCTCCGAGCGGCGACGGGCACACCGTCCTGGTGTTGCCGGGTCTCGGCGCGACGGACGCGTCGACCGCGACGCTGCGCAAGTTCCTCACCGGCCTCGGATACGACGTGCACGGCTGGGGCCTTGGCCTGAACATCGGTCCTTCGGTCGGGGTCGTGCGCGGTATGCGGGAGTTGCTGCGAGAGCTGGCAGTCGGCGGCAAGGTGAGCATCGTCGGCTGGTCGCTGGGCGGCATCTTCGCCCGTGAACTGGCGCGCGAACACCCCGGCATGGTGCGCCAGGTGATCACCCTGGGCAGCCCGTACGCCATGACCGACCTGCGTCAGACCAGGGTCAACCCGGTGTACCGGCTGCTCGCGATGTTCTACGTCTCCGGCGCGGACCTGCCACCGCCGGAGCACACCCGCCCGCCGTTCCCGGTGCCGTCGACGTCGGTCTACTCGAAGTCGGACGGCATCGTGGCCTGGCAGACCTGCATCTCCACGCCCAACGCGCGCCAGCAGAACGTCGCGGTCAACTCCAGCCACCTGGGCTACGGCTACAACGCCACCGTCCTCTGGCTGATCGCCGACCGCCTGTCCCAGCGCCACCACCGCTGGCGTCCGTTCACCCCGCCACCGGGCATGACGCGGATGTTCCCCGACGCTTGACCTCCGGCGCCGCCGGATTGCAGGTGCCGGGGCGTGGTGTCCCGGTCTAGGGTGCGGCGGGTGTGGGAGCAGCTTGAGCACGCCTACGGGCCGGCGACCGACGTGCCCGACCTGTTGGCGCAGGTCCACGACCCGGTGACGGCACCGGCCGCGATCGGCGAGCTGAACGCGAACGTCTACCACAACGGCGAGGTCGTGCACTCCGCCGCGCCCGCCCTCCTGCCCGCGCTGCTCGACCTGGCCGAGGACCCCACCGTCACGGTGCGCCGCGCGATCGTGGAAACCATCGGCGACCTCGCGCACGCCGCCCGCACCGCCGAACCGACCGCCGTGGACGAAGCCTGGCCACAGGCCTGGGCGGCGGCCGTGCCGCGCCTGCTCCACCTGCTCGCCGACCCGGACGTCGAGGTCCGGCGAGTGGTCACCTTCCCACTGGCGCACGCGGTCGGCCATGAGGTGTGGCCTCATCTGCGCGACCGCTTCAAGGCCGAACCCGACCACGCGGCCCGACTCGGCCTGGTCGTCGCGATCGGCCACCACGCGGAACCGGACGCACACGACTGGTTCACCGGCCTGCTCCCGGACCCGACCGTGCGGCTCGCTGCGTCCGTGGGGTTGCGGCGACTGGGGATCACGCCCGACGCACGGCTACTGCTGAACGGTTTCGCGGACGTGTCGGCCTGGGCGGACACGTGGTGCGTGGGCAGCCCACGCCCATCGGCCGTCGTCTGGTGGCTCAACCGCGAGCTGGCCGACGACCACGCCGTCCGCCGCACCCTGGTGGCACACCTGCTGGATCACCCGGACCCCGACATCCGCACCGGAGCACTGTGGTCGTCCGCCCCACTGCTCGCCGACGACACCAGCACCACCGACACGAACCTCTTGCCACTGATCGCCGACCGCCTACCCGACGACGAACCGGAAAACCGCCGCCTCGCCGCCACCCTCCTCGCCTCCACCGGCGCACGATCCGCCGACACTCTCACCCCGTTCGCCGACGACCTCGCCCTCGCCGCCCGGGACCTCTACCTCCCCGCCGCCGACGCCGCCCTGGCCGCACTCGCCCTCCTCGGTGACCAACGCGCCGTGCAACCGTTGCAGCAGAGGCTGACCGGCCCTCGCCTCGGCCTGCCGACCCGACCCCGCCACCGCCCGTGGACCCCACCCCCGCTGGACGAAGTCCTCCTCGCCATGAGCGCCCACGCCGACGCCCTCCTCCCGGCCGTCCGAGCGCGTCTGTCCTCAACCTCCGACGACGCGGAACGCGCAGCGTGCCACCGAGCCCTCGATTCCTGGCACACCAACGCCTGATCCGTCGGACCACGACATTCCTCAGTGGACCGACCATCACTCACTTCAGGTGACCAAGACGTTTTGTCAACCACCTGACCACAGCGTTCAGCACGTGGGCACCCTTGTTCGTGCGCCGGCGAAGTAGCTACGTTTCCGCCGCCCAAAAGGCACAGACCCACTGCCACTGAACCAACAGGGCAACCAACCCCCACCACAGCCGACCCGGCGCCGCCAACCCAACGCAGCCGCAGCCACCGGCCCGCCCTCCGCGACCCCGCCCCTCCGCACCAACCGCACCACCACACCCACACCAGCTGACCTGCACTTTCCCGCGCGGGCCCGCAACACCACGGGCCCGCTCCGCCCACCGACCGGCCCCACACACCGGTCCAGCGGCCCACCACACCACCGGCTCACCGACCCGGTGACCGGCCTGCCTTCGCGCCCTCTGACCGCACCCCGAGTCCAGCCGACCGCACCCGAACCCAGCCGAACCCGGCCGACCTCAGTGACATTCACCCGGAAGGACTTCGCCAATGAGCGTGTCCGCGCGACCACGCCCGCGTGCCCTCGACTCACCGGCGCCCAAGGTCGTCCCCGCCCGCCACCCGTGGCGGTGGGTGGGGATTGCCGTTGTGCTCGTGCTCCTGGCCCAGTTCGTCCACGGCCTGGTGACCAACCCTGGCTGGGACTGGGCCACGTTCGCCCGCTTCGTGACCGCGAAGTCCATCCTGAACGCCGTCGTGATCACCCTGGAGCTGACGCTCTACGGCACCGTCCTCGGCTTCGCCCTCGGCATCGTGCTGGCCCTGATGCGCCTGTCCCGCAGCCGCTTCCTGGAAACGGTGAGCTGGACCTACGTCTGGGCCTTCCGCTCGATCCCGCTGATCGTGCAACTGCTGTTCTGGTTCAACATCTCCTACCTCTACGAAGAGCTGAACTTCGGCATCCCGTTCGGTCCGACGTTCTTCGGCTTCCAGACCAAGGACCTGATCAGCCCGATGGGCGCCGCCGTGCTCGGCCTCGCGCTGCACCAAGCGGCCTACGCGGCGGAGATCGTGAGGTCCGGGGTGATCTCGGTCGACCACGGCCAGCTCGAAGCCGCCGCCGCGCTCGGCATCCCCCGGTCGCGCCAGCTGCGCCGGATCGTGCTGCCGCAGGCCATGCGCTCGATCCTGCCCAACGCGACCAACGAGGTGATCAGCCTGTTCAAAGGCACGTCCGTGGTCTCCGTCGTGGCCATCGGCGAGCTGTTCTACCAGGTCCAGGTGATCTACGGCCGCAACGCGCGGGTGGTCGCGCTGCTCATGGTCGCCACCGCCTGGTACATCGCGCTGACCACCTTGCTGTCCATCGTGCAGCACTACGTCGAGAAGCACTACGCCAAGGGCGCGACCAGGAACGAGGACGGGTGGAAATGGGCGAGGTGAAGGTGATGGTGGACGTCCGCGGCGTCCACAAGAGCTTCGGCGACAACGAGGTGTTGCGCGGCGTCGACCTGCGGGTCGGCACGGGCGAGGTGGTGGTCGTGCTCGGGCCGTCCGGCTCGGGCAAGTCGACCCTGCTGCGCACGATCAACCACCTGGAGAAGACCGACCGGGGCCTGGTGAGCATCGACGGCGACCTGATCGGCTACCGCCGCCGCGGCGACAAGCTCTACGAGCTGCGCGAGCGCGAGATCCTCCGGCAACGCGCCCACGTCGGCTTCGTGTTCCAGAACTTCAACCTGTTCCCGCACCTCACCGTGGTGGAGAACATCGTGGAAGCCCCGATCTCGACCGGCCGGAAACCAAGGGCCGAGGCACACGCGCAGGCCCGTCGCCTGCTCGCCCGGGTCGGCCTGTCCGACAAGGAGAACGCCTACCCGCGTCACCTCTCCGGCGGTCAACAACAACGCGTGGCGATCGCCCGCGCCCTGGCCCTGGAACCGAAGGTCTTGCTGTTCGACGAGCCGACCTCCGCACTGGACCCGGAACTCGTCGGCGAGGTGCTGGACGTGATCCGGGACCTGGCCCGCAGCGGCACCACGATGATCGTCGTCACCCACGAGATCGGGTTCGCCCGGGACGTGGCCGACTCCGTGGTCTTCATGGACGCCGGTGTCGTGGTCGAACAAGGCCCACCCGCACAAGTGCTGGACGACCCGCAACACCCCCGAACCCGCGCCTTCCTGTCCAAAGTGCTCTGAACCAGAGGGAGAACCGTTGTCCGTCAGAAAGATCGCCGCCGCACTCACCGCCACCCTCTCTCTGGTGGCCTGCGGAGCCGGCGCAGACGACGGCACGACCGAGAACCAGGTCGTCGCCGCCGGCAAGACCGTGAACCTCGGCCCGGACCAGCAACGAATCACCGCCGCCAAGGTTGACGCCATAGCCGCGAAGGTCCCCGAACAGTTCCGCGCCGACGGAAAGCTCGTCGTCGGCGGCGCGACCAACACCACGCCACCGCTGCGCTTCTACGCCACCGACGACAAGACTCCGATCGGTGTCGAGACCGACCTGGCGGTGCTGATCGCCGGCGTGCTGGGCCTGGAGGCGCAGCTGGAGACCACGTCGTGGGAGAACCTGTTCATCGGCTTGGACAGCGGCGCGTACCCGGTGGGCCTGTCCAACATCACGGTGACCGAGGAGCGCAAGGAGAAGTACGACTTCGCCACGTACCGGCTGGACACGCTGGCGTTCGAGGCGAAGAAGGGCGGCACGTGGCGGGTGACCAAGCCCGAGGACGTGGCCGGAAAGGTCATCGGCGTCGGCTCGGGCACCAACCAGGAGAAGATCCTCCTCGAATGGAGCAGGTCCAACGAGGCCAGCGGCCTGCCCGCCACCGACATCAAGTACTTCCAGAACGCCGGCGACTACTACCTGGCGCTGGAGTCGGGCCGCCTCGACGCCTTCCTCGGCCCCAACCCCACCTCCGCCTACCACGTCGCCACCTCGGGCAAGACCGAAGTGATCGGCACGTTCTCCGGCGGCGGCACGACCGTCGGCAAGATCGCCGCAACCACCAAGAAGGGCAGCGGCCTGGCCGAACCGATCGCCGAAGCCATCAACCACCTGATCGCCACCGGCAAGTACACCGAAGTCCTCGACCGCTGGGGCCTGGCCGACGAAGCCGTCGAGCAAAGCGAGATCAACCCCCCAGGGCTGCCCAAGTCCGGCTGATCCTGCGGACCTCCGCCACATCCCCACGTGCCCACATCGGACCCGGAGCCAGCCCACAAAGGCCCGATTTCACATGGGGTTCGGGCACTTCAGGCTGCTCGAAGCCGGCAGGTCCGGCGGGACGCTCTTCCCCGCCGGGCCTGCCGGCTTCGGCCTGCCTGGAGTACCCGTAAGGGGCCCATGTCAAATCGAGCCGGACCGAACCACCGACTTATCCGCCACCCCCACCCCTGCCCCCGCCAAAAAGCGCAACACCGCCCGCGCCACCTCATCACTCTGCCGAAAGTTCGGCGCATTCGTATTGGGCCGCGCAAAAGCCGCATACGCCTTGCGCGTCGTATAAGGCCCCACCGCAAACCGCCGCGCGTGCGGCACCCCAGTAACATCCACGATCCGACTATCGGACGGATCAACCAGCACCAAGCCGTCGACATCCGTCACATCCCCACCCGCCACCATCGACTTCAACAACTCATCGGCCGTGTGCTCCAACGTGTGGACAGGCAAACGCGCCTCAACCAACCCCGTCGCACGCACGACGTGCGTCGGCACACTCCGACTCCCAGCCAGGAAAACCCCATCCCGCGCCCGAACCCACGTATCAGCCCCGAGGAACCGCACCACCCCCGCCCGCGACAACGCCAGCAACTCCTCCAACCGATCCGGCGGCGGCCCGCTCGCGATCGAGCTGAAGAACCCGTGCCACCACCCGTCATCACCTCGCAGACGTCCCGACGCCGACAGCACCGCGAACTGCCCGTACACCCCCAACAACCCCAGGAACGCACCCAGGTCCGCGCTGTACGCCGAATCCGAACGCCGAGCCACATCGTCCGTAACATGATCACGCAGAAATCCTTGGAACTCCTCACTCGACGCAAACGACACTCCGTCGATGGGTCGGTCCAGCCGCTCGAAGTCGATGCGATCGCCCACCAGAGGAACAGCCGCCCGCTCCAACGCCCGCATCTCTTCGCTGTACCAGTCCAACTGGGCGAACCGCGCCGAGAACTCCGCCCACGACTGCCGCACCCGCCCAGGGTGCCCGGTGAACAGCTCGCGGTAGTGCCCGTACGCGATCTCCTTGGCCATCAACGGCCACGCGTGCCGCCTGAAGTCGACGTCACCCGGACGCGCCAACACCTTCGACGCGACGAAGAACCGCGGCGGCTCCGGCGGCTCACCGCGCAACCGGTACCCGGTCTTCGAGTGGTACGGCGTGCCACGGCGGGAACCGACGTGCAGCCGCGGTTCCCGACCCGAAGGGACGTAGTGCAAGCAACCGTCGACCCGCACGAACCGCCCACCCCGGCCTTCACCGAGCAGCACCGCGAGGTCGATGAACGCCAACCCCATGCCCCGCACGACGATGTCCTCACCACCCGGAACCACCGACAGGTCCGTGTCGGCCGTGTAGTCCGGCGGCAGGTACGTCAAGCCGTGCGCGGCCGCGTACTCGGCGAGTTCCCGATGTTCAGGCCCGACCACCGTGTCCAGGTGCCCCAACACGAGCACGACCACGTCCGCCACCAACGGCTCGGCCCGGTCGGCGAGCCAGACCCGCTGCCGGACCCGCGCCGACCCGGAGATCCGCACGACCTTCGTCCGGTGCACCGACACCGAACTCCCGCCCGGCAACGACGACACCGCCCGCTCGTGGAACCACTTCAGGTACGCGCCCTGCACCCGCCTGCTCGGGAACGTCGTCGGCTCCACCGCCTCGACCTCCGCCCGCACGGACGGCTCAGCCTCCACATCGGACAGACCAGACGCGGCCCACTCCGCCAACGACGGCCCGGGCCGGATCGGACCCTCGCACGTCACCGACGAGTCGGTGAACATCGTCACGTCCTCGGCCATCGAGTTCATCCGCAGCAACGGCGACTGCTCGTGCCGCCACACCCGCCCAGACCCGGCCGCGAACGGGTCGACCAGGTGCACCTCCAACGGCCCGTCGAACAGCTCGGGCGCGTTCGCACCGAGGCGTTCCAGGATCCCCGACGCACGGGGACCCGCCCCCACCAGCACGACGACGCTCATCGCGCGCCGCGCCCGTAGTGGCGCTCGACGTAGTGCTGACCGACGCTGAGCAGGCTGGTGACGATGACGTACCACAGGGTCGCGACCAGCAACAACGGGATGATCAGGTAGTTGCGGTTGTAGATGAGCTGCACCGAGTACAGCAGGTCCTGCACGGCCAGCACGCTCACGATCGACGTGCCCTTCAACGTGCCGATGAGCAGGTTGCCGCCGGCCGGGACGATCGACCGCATCGCCTGCGGCAGCACGATCCGGCGCAGCACCCGCCAACGGCGCAGACCCAGCGCCGCCGCCGCTTCACGCTGCCCGGAGTCCACCGACAGGATCCCGCCGCGCACGATCTCGGCGGCGTAAGCGGCCTCGTGCAGCACCAACCCGATGATCACCGACGTCATCGGGCCGATCACCGGGGTGGCGCCGGACAACGCCGGGTACAGCGCGCCGAAGTTGAACCAGAACAGCAGCTGCACCAAGAGCGGCACCGACCGGAACAGCCAGACGTAACCCCAGCTCACGCCCACCAGCACCGGGTTGCCGGACAGCCGCATGACGGCCAGCACCCCGCCGATCACGAAGCCGAGCACCACCGTCAGCGCGGTCAGCCACAACGTCAGCCCCAGACCGCGCAGCACGGCGTCCGTGGCGAAGTACCGGACGACCACGTGCCACTGGAACTGCTCGTTGGTCGCCGCCGACCACAGCACCACACCCAGCGCGGCGAGCACGAGCGCGGCGGAGACCAGGCGCCAGGGGCGGCGGAGCGGGACGATCTCGACGGGGTCGTCGGACCGCGGCGGCGAGGAGAGGGTGGACGCGCTCATCGGCTGCTCCAGAGCAGGAGGGATCACGACAATCGGCCGCGTCCCTCAACGCCGCGCGCGGTGATCGTAAGCGCGCGTCGACGAGGCACGTCAAGGCATTCCGGTATCTGGACGCGCTTCGGACCGCCGTTGACGACGACCGGCGCCGCTGTTCCACTGTGATCGTGGAAACCACGCGGCTGGTCATCCGCGGCCACATCGACTTCGGTCGGGTGTGGTCCGCCTCCTGTCAACGCTGACGCTTCCCGTCAACGCTGACACTTCCCGTCATCGCTGGCGCCTCCGCCAACGCCGACACCTCTCGTCAACGCCGACGCCGCGTTCCGCTTTCCTCTCTTCACGTCGACCCCGCGCGTCTCCCTCAACGTCGTGTGCGCGTCGGCGTCTTCTCCCTCCTGACGGAAGGTACTGACGTGCCTGTTGAGTTCCTGGGGATCGGCGGCACCAACGACGGTTCCGAGACGCACCCGCGCAGCGGCCTGTCGTTCGACAAGGACTACACCCTGCGGCTGGCCCGTGCGCACGAAGAGCACGGCTGGGACCGAGTCCTGTTCGCCTACGGCTCGGCCTCGCCGGAGCCGGCGCAGGCCGCCGCGTACGTCGCCACCAAGCTGGACAAGCTCCAGATCCTGTTGGCGCACCGGCCGAACGTGTCGTACCCGACGTTCGCCGCCAAGACGTTCGCCACGCTGGACCAGATCAGCGACGGCAGGCTGACGGTGCACTTCATCACCGGCGGCACCGACCACGAGCAGCAGCGCGAAGGCGACTACCTGACCAAGGACGAGCGGTACTCGCGCACCGAGGAGTACATCCGGATCGTCAAGAAGGCCTGGACGTCACGGGAACCGTTCGACCACGAGGGCGCGCACTACAGGTTCGCCGACTTCGTGAGCGACGTGTTCCCCGTGCAGCGACCCCGGCCGCGCGTGTCGTTCGGCGGCTCGTCGCCCGCCGCGTACCGGGCGGGTGGCGCGGTAGCGGACATCTTCTGCCTGTGGGGCGAGCCGCTGGCGGACACGGCCGCGCAGATCGAGTCGGTCAAGCAGGCCGCCCGGGAGGCGGGCCGCACGGACGTGCCGCGCATCCAGGTGGCGTTCCGCCCGATCCTCGGCGCGACGGAGGAACTGGCCTGGGAGAAGGCCTACCGGACGGTGGACGCGATCAAGTCCCGCACCGGGGGAGTGAACCCGTTGACGCTCAGGCACTCCCTGACCAACCCGGAGAACACGGGCTCGCAGCGCCTGCTGGAGATCGCCGACCGCGGCGAGCGCTTCGACCGCGCCCTGTGGACGCCGACCGCCGCCGCGACCGGTGGAGCGGGCAACTCCAACGCGCTGGTCGGCACGCCGGAGACCGTCGCGCAGGCGTTGCTGGACTACTACGACCTCGGCGTGGAGATCCTGTCCGCGCGCGGCTACGACATGGTCAACGACACCATCGACTTCGGCCGCCACGTGATCCCGATCGTGCGCGAGGAAGTCGCCAAGCGCGACCGGGAACGTGCCGCCGCGGTGCCTGAGGCCCGTGAGATCACGGTGGACGGCTGACCGCGTGACGACCTCGGAAACCCTCGTCGCCCGCCGGGTCCGCTGGGAGGACCCCGCCACGGCGCCGTTGAAGGACGAGCTGACGCACGAGTACGTGTCCCGCTACGGTGAGGTGGCGCGCGGCGAGCTGACGCGGTACGACCCGGCTGTCTTCGCGCCGCCGCACGGCACGTTGGTGCTGCTGTTCGAGAGTGGTGCGGCGGTGGCGGGCGGTGCGTTCATGCGGTACGACGAGCGCACCGCGGAGCTGAAGCGGATCTGGACGCACTCGCGGCACCGGCGGCGCGGGCTGGCCCGGCGGGTGCTCGCCGAGCTCGAACGTGACGCCGTCGAGCTCGGCTACTCGCGCCTCTACCTGACCACCGGCCCGCGGCAGCCGGAGGCGCGGGCGCTGTACCTGGCCACGGGCTACACGCCGCTGTTCGACGTGACCGCCGACCCGCTCACCTACGCCCACCTGCCGTTCGAGAAGGACCTGGAGTAACCCCGTGCGCGCACGATGCCTGTTGATGCTGACCGCCGTACTCGCGCTCGTGGTCTCGGGGTGCGCGGTGCCCGCGGACGCGGTCGACCCACCGGTGTCGGGGGTGCGGCCGGCGGTGGACGTGCTGTCGGGGTTGGCGAAGGACGATTCGATCGCCGCGCTGCTGCCACCCGAGGTGCGTGCGGCGGGGGTGGTGAAGTTCGGTTCGTCGGTGGGCGGGCAGCCGCCGTCGGCGTACTACGCGGACGACAACAGGACGGTGCTCGGCCTGGACGTCGACGTGTCCGAGGCGGTGGCGAAGCTCTTGGGGTTGCGCATCGAGCGGGAGGTCGCGAGCTTCGAGACGATCCTGCCGTCGTTGGCCGGCGGCAAGTACGACGTCGGCACCGGCAACTTCGGCGTGACCGAGGCGCGGAAGCAGACGATCGACTTCGTCACCTACATCAACGACGGTCAGGGTTTCGCGGTGCGCGCGGACGACACGCGCGTGCCGCGGGTGGACAGCCTGGTGGCGTTGTGCGGGTTGAAGGTCGGCACGGGCGCGGGCACGACGTTCGAGGCGACGTTGGAGCGGGAGAAGCACGTCTGCGGTGAGGCGGGGAAACCGGCGTACGAGGTGCTCAGCTTCTCCGAGAACGCGGCGATCTACCTCGGGTTGCAGCAACGTCACATCGACGTGGTGATGAGCACGATCAACGGGTTGCGGTACGCGGCGGCGAACCAGCCGAACCTGAGGTTCCTGGGCGAGTTCAAGCGCTTGGACGTCGGTTTCGCGTTGCCGAAGGGCTCGCCCCTGGCGCCCGCGTTCCAGGCGGCGGTGAACTCGCTCATCGGGTCCGGGACCTACGCGCGGATCCTGGACAAGTGGGGCACGAAGGACTCGGCCATCCCGGAGTCGCTGATCAGCCCTCCGGAACGCGCCTGAGGCCGGGGCGGACCGGGGCACTTCCACCACCCCGGTCCGCCCTGCGGTGTTCCGAAGCTTTCCCGAGACCAAGCCACACCTCGCCGGTAATGATCACCTGATCCACCCCTTGTGTTGACCACCTCTTCACCCCAGGGTTCAGCGCGGCCCGTTGGCTCCGACGGGCAACCCTGACGGAGGTGGAGCATGTCCCCTGCCCGCAAGATCGCTGCTTCTTTGTTCGCCGCGGTGTCGCTCTCTGTTCTCTTGACCACGCCCGCGCACGCGGTGACCGACGCCGAGCTCGCGTTCCACTGGGCGCCGGTGCACTACCAGGACACCGACTCGTCCGACTACGACGCCGACTACCTGTCCACTGTGGACTTCGACGGCGAGTGGAACACCCTGGACAACTGGGAGGCGCAGGACGACTCGTCGGCCCGGCTCACCGGTGCCGCGTACTACTCGGTGGTGGAGACCTCGACGCACTGGTTCCTGGTCTACAGCTTCTACCACCCGCGTGACTGGGAGGACTTCGCCGACCCGTTCGAGCAGTTCACGCACGAGAACGACATGGAGGGCCTGCTGGCGACCGTGCGCAAGGACGGCTCGACGTTCGGCAAGCTCGAGGCCGTGATCACGGTGGCGCACAGCGACTTCTACTCGTACGTGCCCGCCGGGAGCACGTTCACGTCCGGGCGGGAGAGCATCGACGGGACGCTGCGGCTCCAGGGCACCCGGCCGACCACGCGCCAGGAGGCCAAGGGCCACGGGCTGTACGCGTGGAACGGCGCGGAGTTCCCCGGTGGCGACGGCGTGGTGTACGTGCCGAGCGCGACCGGTGAGGTGCCGTCCGGCGGGAACGACCGTTCGGTGGGCTACCGGCTGGTGGACACGTTCGCGGCGGGTGGGTTGTGGGCGCAGCGCAACAGCGCGGCGACGTTCGCGGGCTGGGGCACGTTCCTCGGCGACAACGGCAAGAACAACGCCGCAAACAGTGCCTGGGGCTGGGACGACGGCAACGACGGCGCCGACCTCCAGCGCGGCCTCCTCGCCACCGACCCGGCCTACCTCGTCTCCGCCTACTTCGCCAACCGCGGCACCTTCAGCCTGACCTACCTCCGCAACTCCTACCGCTAACCCCCCGCGAGTCGAACCTCCAGGTCCCGCGTGTCGAACCTCCAGGACCACCTTGTCGAACACTCAGGACACCCGAATTCAACACTCAGAACACGGCTCGCTGTCCTGAGCGTTGGATTCGGGGTACCTGAGCGTTCGACACGCGGGACCTGAGCGTTCGACACGCGCGGTCTGGAGGTAGGACACGCGGAGGTTGGGGCGGGGTGTGGATCTTGGGGTGGCGCGGGTGGTGACCGAGGTGTTGGCGTCGGCGGCACGGCGTTCTGGCTGCTCGGGTGAGTGTGAGGGCGGTTACGCCCGGCCACCGGCGGCGAGGATTTACCCTCCGGTAATGACGCTGAGGCTCGACACCGCAGGCCCGGTGGCCACGCTCACCATCGACCGCCCGGCCAAGCGCAACGCCATGAGCTACGACATGTGGTCGGCACTGCCCGGCCTCCTCGCCGCGGTGCGGGACGACGACGCGGTGCGCGTGCTGGTCGTCCGGGGTGGCGAGCACTTCTCCGCCGGCGCGGACATCAGCGAGTTCTCCACCCTCCGCAAGGGCGCGGACGGCGCGGCGAGGTACGGCGAGGCCGTGCACAACGGCGAACGCGCCATCGCCACCCTCGGCAAGCCCACCATCGCCGCCATCACCGGCTTCTGCATCGGCGGCGGCTGCGAGATCGCGCTGGCCTGCGACCTGCGGGTGGCGGCGGCCGACGCCCGGTTCGGCATCACGCCCGCCAAGCTCGGCATCGTCTACAACTTCACGTCCACCAAGCAGCTGGTCGACGTGGTCGGCCCCGCCTGGGCCAAGCAGATCCTGTTCAGCGGCGAGATCATCGACGCGGCCACCGCGCTGCGCATCGGCCTGGTCAACGAGGTGCACCCGGCCGACGCCCTGGAGGCCAGGGTCAAGCAGCTCTCGGAGACCATCGCGGCACGGGCGCAGGTCAGCGTCCGCGGCGCGAAGCAGATCGTCAACCGGATCACCGACGGGCAGCACGACGAGGACGACGCGGTGCGCGCGCTGTACGACGAGGCCGTGCACAGCCCGGAGTACGCGGAGGGCGTGGCGGCGTTCCTGGAGAAGCGCACGCCGAGGTTCTCCAGCGCGGTTCAGCCGGACGCGTCGGCGGGTACCTCGACCACATGACCGAACACCCGCTCGAAGGCGACCCGAACGACCCGGACCAGCACATCAACCCGGACCCGCCGCACTCGCCCGGCACGCCCGAGCCGCCCGACCTCGACGTGGACGTGGAGCAGTTCCTCGACGAGGACGAGCGGCGCGGGCGGGAGGACGAACCGCCGTCCTGAGGCGGCCGAGGCACCCGAGGCGCCCTTGAAGCAGGGCGCCGGCGGGCCTGACCGGCAGGACGTCAGTCGCCGTCGTACTTGTTCGTGTCACCGGGCCATTCGCCGGTGAGCTTGTCGTAGCCGGTGGCGCCACCACGGTCGATCGCGGCCTTCACCAGGCCGAAGATCGCGCCCTGGACGGACGCCGCCAGCAGCACCTCACCCCAGCTGCGGTCCTTCTGGGTCGGGGTCGGCGCCTCCTTGGTGCCGGTGATCAGCTTCCACACCTGCCCGAACAACGCGCTGGCGGCCAGACCGCCGAGCACGCCGAACAGCATGCCGAGCGGCCGGTAGAGGAGCTTGTTCACGTTCACCGCCCCCTCCGCAGGAGCTTCCACAGCACCAGCACGACCGCCGCGACACCGGCCGCGACCGCCGCCGGGTGCTTGCGGGCCTGCTGCACGCCCTGCTCGACGCGCTCCTGCACGGGCGGCGGCAGCGACTCGACCGCCTGCGCGGCCTTCGTGCCGACCTGCTCGGCGACCACGCCCGCCTTCTGGCTGACCTGCCCCGCGACCTCACCGGCCTTGTTGCTCACCTGCCCGGCGACCTCGCTCGCCTTGTGACCGACCTGTCCGGCCACCTCACCGGCCTTGTGCCCGACCTGGGTCGCCACGGCGCCCGCCTTCTCGCCGATCGCGCCCGCCTTCTCGCCGATCGCGGCGGCCTTCTCGCCGACCGCCGCACCGGCCGCGTTGGCCGCCGCGCCCGCCTTGCCGACCTGCTCGCCCGCCTTGTCGGTCACCTCGCTGATCTTGGCGGTGGTCTTGCCCGCAGCCGCCGACACCGCCGCGTTGGCCCGCGTAGCGGTCTCCTTCACCTGATCCACTCCTTCGTGTGCCTTGTCCTTCACCCGTCCGGGCACATCGGTCTTGTGCACCAGCGCTTCCACGGTGTCACCGAGCTCACGCCTGGTCTGCTCCACATCGGCGCGCAGCTCGTCCGGGTCGGTGGGGCCGTCCTTGCCGCTCATCGGTGCGCCCTCTCACTCACGGTGGCGATGTCCTGCTTGACGCTCGCCATGGCCTCTTCCGGCACCGGCGGGGTGCCGCGTCGAATCTGCTTGCGGCCGACCAGCGCGAGCACGCCCGCGACGCCGAACACGGCCACCGCGACGACGAACGCCGCGATCCACGCCGGCATGACGGTGGCCAGCAGCAGCACCAGCCCCGCGAGCACCGTCATCAGGCCGAACCAGGCCAGCACGCCCGCGCCGCCGAGCAGCCCGGCGCCGGTGCCGACGCGCTTGCCCTTCGTGCGCATCTCGGCCACGGCCAGCCGGATCTCGTCCCTGGCCAGCCTGCTCACCTGGTCGGACAGCCTGTTCACCAGTTCCGCGGTGGACGGCTCCCGCTCGGTGACGCGGTCGGCACTGCGGTCGGTGACCCGGTCCGCGATGGGGCCGGTAACCCGATCGGTGCCCCGGTCAGCCGCGCGGGTGGCGGCGACGTGACTCATGGCCGTCTCCTCTCTCCACTCGCCCTCCGACTACCCGAAAACGCGGTGGTGTACGCACGGTGTTCGGGGGAAACCCGTCGCCCATGGCGCACGCACCGCAGGCACCCACTCAACTGCCGAAGCGCTCCTGGTGGGCCGTGCTCAAGAGGACGGTCAAGGAATTCAACGACGACAACCTCACCGACTGGGCGGCCGCCCTCACCTACTACGCGGTGCTGTCGCTGTTCCCCGGCCTGCTGCTGTTGACGGCGCTGCTGGGGCTGCTCGGCCCGGACGCGACGAAGTCCATTGTGGACAGCCTGGACGCCCTCGGGCCGGGCGAGGCGAAGGACACGATCGCGGGCGCGCTGGAGAACCTGCAGAAGTCGCAGGCCAGCGGCTTGCTGGCGATCGTCGGCCTGGTGACGGCGCTCTGGTCGGCCTCGGGGTACGTGGGCGCGTTCATGCGCGCGTCCAACTCGATCTACGACGTCGAGGAGGGCAGGCCGTTCTGGAAGGTCATCCCGCTGCGGTTGGGCCTGACCATCGGCGTGGTGGTGCTGCTGGCGCTCACCGCGCTCGGCGTGACGCTCACCGGGGGAGTGGCCGAGTGGCTGGGCGAGGTGCTCGGGCTGGGCTCGACCTTCGTGACGGTCTGGGACATCGCCAAGTGGCCGGTGCTGTTCGTGCTCGCGAGCCTGGCGATCGGCCTGTTGTTCTGGGCCTCGCCGAACGTGCGGCAGCCCAGCTTCCTGTGGATCACGCCGGGAGGCCTGCTGACCGTGGTGGTCTGGGTCGCCGCGTCGCTGGGCTTCGCGTTCTACGTGGCGAACTTCGGGTCCTACAACAAGACCTACGGCTCACTGGCCGGTGTGATCGTCTTCCTGGTGTGGCTGTGGATCTCGAACCTGGCCCTGCTGCTCGGCGCCGAGCTGGACGCGGAGCTGGAGCGGGGCAGGCGGATGGAACAGGGGCAGCCCGAGGGGCGGGACCCGGTGGCCCCGCCCCGCGACACGGCGGCGATGGACTGACCCGCGCGGGCCGGCCGCGGTGTCAGGCGTTCTGCTCGGCGACCTGCTTGCGCACCTCGTCCATGTCGACCTTGCGGGCCTGGTCGATCAGGTCTTCCAGCGCCGACTCGGGCAGTGCGCCCGGCTGCGCGTAGAGCACGACGCCGTCGCGCACGATCATCAGGGTCGGGATCGACCGGATCTGGAACGCCGCGGCGAGCTGCTGCTGCGCCTCGGTGTCGACCTTGCCGAACACGATGTCCGTGTGCTTCTGGGCGGACTTCTCGTAGGTCGGGGCGAACTGGACGCACGGGCCGCACCAACCCGCCCAGAAGTCGACCAGGACCATCTCGGAGCCGCCGACAACCTCGTCGAAGTTCTCCGCGGTCAGCTCCACGGTGGCCATAGGTCCTCCTTGCTGTGGACATGGGGGTTGCCCCCTTGTACCCAGACCAACGGTGCCGACACCGCGACAATTCCCTCCGGATGGCTTCAACGACGTGTGGACGCCTTCAACAGAACGTTGTAGTTTGCGATTCACCCGAACGCAGGAGGTGTGTCCCGGTGCGCAGGACCGCAGCCCTCGCCCTGACCCTGTTCGCGCTGGTGGCGTGCGGTTCACCCGCCGACCAACCACCGGGCGCGCCCGCCGACGACCTGCCGTCGACCTCCGCGATCGTCGAGGCGGTCACCAAGGACGACGCCCTCGCCGCGTCCCTGCCGGCCGCCATCACGCAGGCGGGTGAGCTGCGCGTCGGCTCGAACATCCAGAACCCG
This sequence comes from Saccharothrix carnea, assembly GCF_003014735.1. GTDB lineage: Bacteria > Actinomycetota > Actinomycetes > Mycobacteriales > Pseudonocardiaceae > Actinosynnema > Actinosynnema carneum. Next base: position 250,500 of record NZ_PYAX01000008.1, read on the forward strand.
CCGAACAACTTCTACGCCGCCGACGGCAAGACCCCGGTCGGCTCCGAGGTCGACCTGGTCAAGGCGGTCGCGAAGAAGCTCGGGCTGGCCGTCGAGCACCAGGACATGGCGTTCGGCTCGCTCATCACGAGCCTCCAGGCGGGCCGGATCGACGTGACCATGGCCGCGATGAACGACACCCCGGAACGGCAGCAGGCGATCGACTTCGTCGACTACTTCACCTCCGGCATCACGATCATGGTGCAGAAGGGGAACCCGGCGGGCATCAAGAGCCCGGACGACCTGTGCGGCAAGTCCGTCGCGGTCAACCTGGGCTCCAGCCAGGAGACCTACGCGAAGGAGTTCACGTGCCTGTCCGGCGACTCCATCGGGGTGACCGCCACCGACAGCGACACGCAGAACCAGAACCAGCTGCGCACCGGCCGCGTCGCCGCCATCCTCAACGACCTGCCCACCGCCGTCTACGTCGCCAAGACCGCGGGTGACGGCGAGTTCTTCGAGGTCGTGGACCTGGCGCCGATCAACGGCGGCCCGTACGGCATCGGGGTCGACAAGGACAACCCGGAACTGACCGCAGCGTTGCAGAAGGCATTGCAAGCGCTCATCGACGATGGCACGTACGGCAAGATCCTCGAAGCCTGGGACGTCGAGCAGGGTGCAGTGACGAAGGCGACCGTCAATGGCCGGTGAGCACAGGCCCGGCGAGCCCGCGGTCGGTGAGCGCCCGGTCGGTGACGGCCCGGTCGGCGGGCCTGCGGTCAGTGAGGGTGCGGTCGGTGCGGGTGGGGACGAGTTGGTGGTGGTCCCGCTGCGGCACTGGGGGCGTTGGGTCGGTGGCGCGGTCATCCTGGCGGTCCTCGGCGCGCTGGGTTGGGCGCTGGCCGACGCGAAGATCGACTACGCCGCGGTGCCGGGGTTCTTCACCCACGACATCATGCTGCGCGGCCTGGTCAACACGGTCCTGCTGGCGTTGGCCGCGCAGGCGGGCGCGATCGTGCTCGGCGTGCTGATCGCGCTGCTGCGCCGGTCGGCCAACCCGGTCGCCCGCTGGTTCGCCGCCGGGTACGTGTGGCTGTTCCGCGGCCTGCCGGTGCTGCTGCAGATCCTGCTGTGGTTCAACCTCGCGCTGGTGTTCGAGAACATCTCCGTGTTCGGGCTGTTCGAGGAGAAGACCAACGTCCTGGTGACGGCGTTCGTGGCGGCGTTGCTCGGGTTGGGGCTCAACGAGAGCGCGTACATGGCCGAGATCGTGCGCGCGGGGCTGAACAGCGTGGACCACGGCCAGGTCGAAGCGGCCAAGGCGATCGGCATGACGCCGGCGACCACGTTGCGGCGGGTCGTGCTGCCGCAGGCCATGCGGGTGATCATCCCGCCGACCGGCAACAACTTCATCAACATGCTCAAGGGCACGTCCATGGCGTCGGTCATCGGGTTCCTGGAGCTGATCCACGCGGCCAACAACATCGCCTCGCGCAACCTGCAGATCATGGAGACGCTGCTGGCCGCCGCCGCGTGGTACATGGTCGTGGTCAGCGTGGCGAGCGTCGGGCAGCACTTCCTGGAGCGTCACTACGGCAAGGGGGTGGCCCGGTGAGCCTGGTGCGGTCGGTGGGCGTGCGGAAGTCGTTCGGGTCCGTTGAGGTGCTCAGGGGGATCGACCTCTCGGTGGAGGCCGGACAGGTCGTGTGCCTGCTCGGGCCGTCCGGTGCGGGCAAGTCGACGTTCCTGCGCTGCGTGAACCACCTGGAGACCATCGACGCGGGCCGGATCTGGGTCGACGGGCAGGCGGTCGGGTTCACCTCGCGCGGCGGGAAGCTGTTCGAGCTGCGCGAACGGGAGGTGGCGCGGCAGCGGCGGGGCATCGGCATGGTGTTCCAGCGGTTCAACCTGTTCCCGCACCGCACGGCGGTGGAGAACGTCGCCGAAGGGCCGGTGCACGTGCTGCGGACGCCTCGCCGGACGGCGTTGGACGAGGCGCGGGCGTTGCTCGACCGGGTGGGGCTGGCGGACAAGGCCGACTCCTACCCGCACCAGCTGTCCGGAGGCCAGCAGCAACGGGTGGCGATCGCGCGGGCGCTGGCGATGAAGCCGAAGCTGATGCTGTTCGACGAGCCGACCTCCGCGCTGGACCCGGAGCTGGTCGGCGAGGTGCTGGACGTGATGGCGGACCTCGCCCGCGACGGCATGACCATGATCGTGGTCACGCACGAGATCGGGTTCGCCCGGCAGGTGGCCGACTCGGTGGTGTTCCTGGTCGACGGCGCGGTGGTCGAGACCGGGCCGCCGGACCAGGTGCTGGACAATCCGCGACAGCAACGCACGCAGCAGTTCCTCGCGAAGGTGCTCTAGGTGGTCATGCGCATCCCGTCGTCCTACCTCGTCCAGTTCCACGAGCCGGAGGGGTACCTGGACTTCGCCCGGTTCGGGCCGCCGTCGTTCGCCGTGGTGGACGCGTCCACGCGGTTGACGGAGGCGGCGATGTCGGCCGGGCCCGCCACGGTGGACGACCTGATGCGGCAGGAGCTGCGGGCGAAGGCGGCGGTGGCGCGGCTGTGCCGGGGCGACACCGACCACGTGACGTTGCTGCCGAACACGAGCACCGGCCTGTTCCAGGCGGCACTGGGTGTTCGCGGTGAGGTTCTGGTGTCGTCGGGGGAGTTCCCGGCGAACACCTACCCGTGGGCGCGGTCGCCGTTCGTCGACGTGTCGTGGCTGCCGCCCGGACCGGTGACGGCGGAGGTGGTGAGGGAGGCGTTGACGCCGGAGACCGTGGCGCTCGCGGTGAGCGCGGTGGACTTCCGCACCGGGTACCGGGCGGATCTGGCGGCGTTGCGCGAGGTGGTCGGCGACCGGTTGCTGGTGGTGGACGGCATCCAGGGCTTCGGGGTCGTGGACGAGCCGTGGGAAGTGGCCGACGTGCTGGTGGTCGGTGGGCAGAAGTGGTTGCGCTCGGGGTGGTCGACCGGGTTCATGACGTTGTCCGACCGGGCGTTGAGCCGGTTGGAGCCGGTGCTGTCGGGGTGGACCGGGGCGGAGGACCCCGGGTTGTTCGACAACGGGATCCACCGGGTGGGGGAGGGTGCGGCGGGGTGGTCGATCACCAACCTGAGCCCGATCGCGTCCGGTGCGCTGGCGGCGGGGTTGGAGCTGGTGGAGTTGGCGGGGGTGGAGGCGATCGGGGCGAGGATCGTTGAACGATCCGACGAGCTGGTGGAGGCGATCCGGGCGGTCGGGGGTGAGGTCGTGTCGGCGGTGGACCGGAGGGCGGGGATCGTCGCGTTCACGGTGCCGGACCACCCGCCTTCGGTGGTGGGGGCGGCTCTGGTGGACGCGGGGGTGACGGCGACCGTGCGGCCGGAGCACGTCCGGTTGTCGCCGCACGCGTCCACGACGGCGGAGACCGTGGCCCGGTTCGGTGCGGCGTTGAAGGAGCTGCGGCGGCCGGTCGCGGTCGGAGCGCCGACGCCTCGGTCGGTGCCTGCGGTGACGTCCGAGGTGCTGACGGCGTTGATCCCGACGGTGAACAGCCTGGCGGAGGCGTTGGGGCCGGGGACGGAGGTGGTGCTGCACGACCTCGGCGCGTTGCCGAACTCGATCATCGCTATCGCGGGTGATCTCACCGGGCGGAAGGTCGGGGGGCCGATGACCGACTTGTTGTTGGGGTTGGTTCGGCGTGGCACTACGCAGGACTTGGCCGGGTATGAGACGTATGCGCCGGATGGGCGGGTGATGCACTCGTCGACGGTGTTCTTGCGTGATGCGCGGGGGGTGGCGGTCGGGTGCTTGTGCGTGAACAGCGATCCCGGGTCGAGTCGTCTGGGTGTGCCGGTGGCGTCGGCGGTGTCGGCGGGTTCGGTGGTGTCAGCGGGTTCGGTGGGTTCGGCGGTCGAGGCGTTTCCGGGTGATGTCGACACGCTTCAGCGGCTGCTGGTCGAGCGTGCGGTGCACGCCGTGGGTGTGCCGGTGGAGTTGATGAAGAAGTCGCACAAGTCCGAGGTGGTGCGGGTGCTGGACGAGGCGGGCCTGTTCCTGATCCGCGACTCCGTCGACTACCTGGCGGGCGTGCTCGGCGTGACCAGGTACACGATCTACAACTACCTGAACGAGGTCCGAGCCTGACGGCTCGCGCGTGTCGAACCTTCAGCGCCCGCGTGTCCCACGTTCGCGTCGCGCGTGTCCTACGTTCAGAACGGGCGTGTCCTACGTTCAGGACCCCCGAGTTCAACGCTCAGGCCGCGAGAGTCCAACGTTCGGGGCGCGAGAGTCCAACGTTCGGGGCGCGAGAGTCCAACGTTCAGGGCACCTGAGTTCAACGCTCAGGCTGCTTGAGTCCGGCTCGATTTGACATGGGGCCCCTTACGGGTACTCCAGGCAGGCCAAAGCCGGGCAGGCCTGGCGGATGAAGCGCCCGCCAAGCCTGCCCGGCTTCGACCAGCCTAAAGCACCCGAACCCCAGGTAAAATCGGGCCTCTGCGGTGCGTTGCGGGTCCGATGTGTGTGGGAGTCGGTCGGCGGTTAGCTCGTTGGTAGTAGGGGTTGGTCGCCTTGGTGTACGGCGTTGTAGGCGGTGTCGCGGGCGGTGTTGGCTTCTTGGTCGGTCAGGGTTTTGGTGGGGTGGCGCAGGGTCAGGCGCAGGAGGGCGTTCTTGTGGTCGGGGTGGGCGCCGAGGCGATCCACGGCTGCTCGGGGGAGGGCGGAGAACGGGGTTTCGTCGAGGACGGTGACCTGTTCCACGAGGTCGCCGAGGGCGGTTCGGATGAGGTCGCCGATGGTTTCGGAGTCGGCGTCAGTGTTGATCGCTACGGAGATGTCGCGGGTGATCGGTGGGTGCTTGGAGACCGGTCGGTAGGGCGTGAGGTCGAGCATCTGGGTGGTGACGCGGGGGTCGTCGGAGGACAGCAGGCGGATGTCGGGGATGCCCTTGCGCAGCATCAGCAGTCGGTCCAGGCCGATGCCCAGGGCCAGGCCGTGGACGTGGTCGGGGAGCCAGGCGCGGCGCAGGACGTGGCGGGCCGCTCGGCCGCACTCGGCGACCTCCAGCCACTCGCCGTCGACCAGGACGTCCACCTGTCGTCCCGACGTGGTGTACGGGTGGGTCGCGGGGGTCGTGCGGTAGCGGTGGCCCGGGAGGGCGGTGGTGATCACGGTGTCGATCAGGTCGTCCAGGTCGGCCTGGTGGTGGGAGATCCGCCACAGGTCCAGTTGGTGCGGAGTGCCCGAGTGGACGCGGTCGACGGCGTCACGGCGGTACACCATGCCGACGCACGCCAGCATCACGTCGTCCCAGCCGTCCTGGGCGCCGAGGAGGCGCAGGGCCGGTGGGACCATGGCGGTCGTGTGGCTGCGCAGCATGCGGTTCTGGCTGGTGTAGCGGGTGTAACGGGCGTCGCGGGTGATGGCGTCGGATGGGTAGCCCAACGCGGTGTAGTTGTCGTCGACCGACACCTCCGGGTGATCACGCAGCACGCGCGGTTCACCCGGGAGGGCGGCGAGGATCTCGTCCACCAGCAGTTGCACGGCGTGCGGCCCGTACGTGGGGTCGCTGAGGTCGCGAGGCATCGGGGTGGTCCCTTCGAACGGTGGCTTGGCCGGAGAGGTGTCCCCCTGACCGGTCCCGCCACCGGGACCACGTGAACTAGCGCACGCCCCCGGCGGCCGGGTCTCCCGGCCGGGGGTGGCTAAATCGGCGCGTCACGTTTTCCACGATAGCCGGTGCGTGCCGCATGATGCACGCATGTTGTCGAGCAAGGGCGAGGACTTCCGCGCGTTCTGGACCGAGCGCCACCTGTGCACGCTGACCACGATCCGCCCGGACGGCACGCCGCACGTCGTGCCGGTCGGCGTCACGCTGGACGTGGACACGGCCACCGCCAGGGTGATCACGTCGGGCGCGTCGCACAAGGTCCGGCAGATCCTCGCGGCGGGCTCCGCTCCCGTGGCGGTGTGCCAAGTGGACGGACGTCGCTGGTCGACGTTGGAAGGACGTGCCGTCGTCCGCCGGGAGCCCGAGGTGGTGCGTGACGCCGAACGGCGTTACGCCGAGCGCTACCGCACGCCACGGCCCAACCCGGAACGCGTGGTGATCGAGATCGCCGTCACCCGCGCCTTGGGGACGGTGTGAGCGTCACGGTCATCGGCATCGGGGCCGACGGCTGGGACGGCCTGCCGCCCGCGTCACGGCACGAGATCACGTCGTGCGAGGTGCTGATGGGCAGCAGACGGCAGCTCGACCTGGTCCCAGGCGACTTCGAACGGGTGCCGTGGCCGTCGCCGCTGGTGCCCGCCCTGCCCGGGTTGCTGGCCCGCCACGAGGGCAGGCGGATCGGGGTGCTGGCCAGCGGCGACCCGATGTTCCACGGCATCGGCACCACGTTGGTGCGGCTGCTGGGTTCGGTGCGGGTGGTGCCGCACCCGTCGTCGGTGTCGTTGGCGTGCGCGCGGCTGGGGTGGGCGTTGGACGACGTGGACGTGGTCAGCCTGGTCGGCAAGCCCGCCGCGCTCGTCGTGCCGCACCTGCACCCGGGACGGCGCGTGCTGGTGCTCGGTGGTGACCCGCGTGAGGTGGCCGAGTTGGCGCCGGGCGCGCGGCTGACCGTGCTGGAGCAGCTGGGCGGGCCGGGGGAGCGGGTGCACCACTCGCTCGACGACGCCGATCCGCTGCACGTGCTGGCGGTGGAGTGCGGTGCGGGTGGCGAGTCGTTGACCCCGGGGCGGCCGGACGAGGTCTACGAGCACGACGGGCAGTTGACCAAGCGCGAGGTGCGGGCGGTGACGTTGGCGCTGCTCGCGCCACGTCCCGGTGAGCTGCTGTGGGACGTCGGGGCCGGTGCGGGCAGCATCGCGGTCGAGTGGTGCCGGACCCACCCGCGTTGCCGGGCGATCGCGGTGGAGCGGGACCCGGAGCGCGCCGCGCGGATCACGCGGAACGCGGTCAAGCTGGGCGTGCCGGGGGTCGAGGTGGTGGTGGGGGAGTCGCCGGGGGCGTTGGACCTGGAGCCGCCCGACGCGGTGTTCATCGGTGGCGGCCTCACCGCGGAGGGGGTGGTCGAGCGTTGTTGGCACGCGCTCACGCCGGGTGGGCGGTTGGTGGCCAACGCCGTGACACTGGAGTCGGAGGCCGTGCTGACCCGGTGGCGCGGCCGGTTGGGCGGCGACCTGACCAGGATCGAGGTGAGCCGGGCGACCGCGATCGGCGGGTTCACCGGCTGGCGCCCGCAGATGCCCGTGACCGCGTGGGTCGTGACCAAGGAGAACGCGTGACCGTCCACTTCATCGGCGCCGGGCCCGGCGCCGCCGACCTGCTGACGCTGCGGGCGGCACGGCTCATCGCCGAGTCACCGGTCTGCCTGTACGCGGGCGCGCTCCTGCCGGTCGAGGTGCTCGAACACTGCCCGCCCGGCGCGCGGTTGGTGGACACGGCGAACTTGGACCTGGACGAAATCCTGGCCGAACTGGCCGCCGCGCACGCCGCCGGGCACGACGTGGCGCGCCTGCACTCCGGCGACCCCTCGGTGTTCAGCGCGATGGCCGAGCAGATGCGCCGGCTGGACGCCCTGGGCATCGCCTACGACGTGACGCCGGGCGTGCCCGCCTTCGCCGCCGCCGCCGCGTCGCTGAACCGGGAGCTGACCGTGCCGGGCGTCGGCCAGACCGTGATCCTGACCCGCACGTCGGCCCGCGCCACCCCGATGCCGGAGGGGGAGGACCTGGCGACGCTCGGCCGGTCCGGGGCGACGCTCGTGCTGCACCTGGCCGTGCAGCGGATCGAGGAGGTGGTGGCCGACCTGCGGCCGAACTACGGCGCGGACTGCCCGGTGGCGGTGGTCGCACGGGCCAGCCGCGAGGACGAACTGATCCTGCGCGGCACCCTCGCCGACATCACCGACCAGGTCCGGGACGCGGGCGTGAAGCGCACCGCCGTCATCGTCGTGGGCCGCGTCCTGACCGCCGAGGGCTTCCCGGACAGCCACCTCTACTCCACCACCCGCTGCCGGTCCTGAGCGCTTCGGCGGTGGCCGGTGGCGTTCGCTCGGCCGGCGATCACGACGTGCCGCGGGCGGACTTCCACCGCCGCTGCCGGTCGTGACCTGCTCGAAGATCATCCCGGGCGCGGGGGATCCCCCCGATTTCCATTCTACCGGCGGGCACCGACAAGATCGGGCCGTCGACGCGTGCCTGTGGATCAGGCGCGGCCGACGATGGTGCCCGCGCGGTCGATGACGAGGACGTCCACGGTGACCGGGGCGCCGCGCAGCACGTCGTCGGCCGTCGCCTTGGCCCGGTCCGCGACCAGGTCGCCCAGCGGCACCCCCGCGGCCTGGCACAGGTGCAGGGCGCCGAGTGCGGTGTTGGCCCCGGCGATCGCCGAGGCCAGGGCGGGATCGTCCACGAGGGACGCCAGGAAGCCCAAGTTGACCTGGGACCGACCCGAGTGGAGATCCAAGTGCCCATCGGCCAGCTTGGACAGCTTGCCGATCCCACCCGCGACGGTCAGCCGCGGCACGGGGTGGCGGCGCAGGTACTTCAGCACGGCGCCGGCGAAGTCGCCCATGTCCAGCAACGCGTCCTCCGGCAGGCCGTGCACCTCCGCCGCGACCTTCTCCGACGTGCTGCCGGTGCAGCCGGCCACGTGCTGGTAGCCCTGCGCCCGCGCCACGTCGATGCCGCGCCGGATGCTGTCGATCCACGCCGAGCACGAGTACGGCACCACGATCCCCGTCGTGCCCAGGATCGACAGCCCGCCCAGGATTCCCAACCGGGGGTTCCACGTCTTGCGCGCCAGCTCCTCGCCGTGCTCCACCGAGACCGTCACGACCACGTCACCGCTGCCGCCGTGCTCAAGAGCCACCCGTGCCACGTGCTCACGCATCATCTGCCGCGGCACGGGGTTGATCGCCGGTTCGCCGACCGCCAGCGGCAGGCCGGGCTTGGTCACCGTGCCCACCCCGGGCCCCGCCTCGAACACCACGCCGCTGCCCGGAGCACCGTGCCGGACCGTCGCGCCGACCACCGCGCCGTGCGTGACGTCCGGGTCGTCGCCCGCGTCCTTGACGATCGCCGCGAACGCCTCGCCGGAGCCCAGCGATTCATGGGCCAGCGCGAACGTCGGCGTCTGCCCCTTCGGCAGTACGATCCCCACCGGGTCGGGGAACTCACCGGTGAGCAGCGCCGTGTACGCCGCCGTGGTGGCGGCCGTGGCGCAGGCGCCGGTGGTCCAGCCGAAGCGCAGGTTCGTGCTCACGAGGACAGGATGCAACAGCCGTGATGACCGTGCTGGTACTGGGTGGCACGGGCGAGGCACGCGCACTCGCCGCCGCGCTCACCGGCGTGCGGGTGGTCTCGTCGCTGGCCGGCCGGGTGGCGGACCCGAAGCTGCCCGCCGGCGAGGTCCGCGTCGGCGGCTTCGGCGGTGTCGACGGGCTGATCGCCTACCTGCGGGCCGAGCACGTCGACGCCGTGGTGGACGCGACGCACCCGTTCGCCGACCGCATCACGGCCAACGCCCTCGCCGCCACCACCGCGACCGGCACGCCGTTCCTCGTGCTGCGCCGCCCCGGCTGGCCGCCCGAGGACGGCTGGCGGTACGTGGACAGCGTCGCCGAGGCCGCCGCGCTCGTCGCCGGCCGCCGGGCGTTCATCACCACCGGGCGGCAGGAGCTGGCCGCGTTCACCAGCGGTGTCGCGCGCACCGTCGACCCGCCCGACCCGCCGAACCCCCGCCTCGACCTCGTGCTGGACCGCGGTCCGTACACAGTGGACGGTGAACTGCGGCTGATGCGCGAGCACCGGGTCGAGGTCCTGGTCACCAAGGACAGCGGCGGGGAGATGACCGCGGCCAAGCTCACCGCCGCACGTCACCTCGGCCTCCCGGTCGTCGTCGTGCGCCGACCGCCGCCACCGGACGCCCCGCTGGTGGAGACGGTGGCCGAAGCGCTCGACTGGCTCACCCGGGGTAGCGGCGCGGGGTGAACACCGTGCCGCGCGCGCTGATCGTCGTCTGCGACGAGCCGACCAGCAGCAGGCACCGCATGTCCACAGTGGACGCGTCGAGGTCGGCCAACCGCACCACCCGCACGGTCTCCTCCGGCCCGCCGACGTCCCGCCCGACGACCACCGGCGTGTCGGGGGAGCGGTGCCGCAGCAGCAGGTCCCGCGCCTTCTCCACCTGCCACGTGCGGCTGCGCGAGGCCGGGTTGTAGATCGCCAGCACGAGGTCCGCCCTCGCCGCCGCCTCCAGCCGCTCCTCGATCACCTCCCACGGCTTGAGCCGGTCCGACAGCGACACCACGCAGTAGTCGTGCCCCAGTGGCGCACCGACCCGGCTGGCCACCGCGTGCGCCGCGGTCAACCCCGGCAGCACGGTCACCGGCACGTCCGCGAACTGCTCCTCGGTCGCCACCTCCAGCACCGCGCTGGCCATCGCGAACACGCCCGGGTCGCCGGACGACACCACCGCGACCCGCCGCCCTCGCTTGGCCAGGTCGAGCGCGAACGCCGCCCGCTCGGCCTCCACCTTGTTGTCCGACGCGTGCCGCCGCTGCCGCGGGTTCACCGGCACCCGGTTCAGGTAGGTCACGTACCCGACCAGGTCGTCGGCCTCCGCCAGCGCCCGCCGCGCCTCCGGGGTCAACCACTCCGGCCCGGCCGGACCGAGACCGACCACCACCACGCGGCCCGCACCGGTCGGACGGACCGCGGGCTTGCTCGGCAGCAACGCCAACGAGAAGTACGGCACCCCGTCCGCGTCCACTTCGGACAGCGGCGCGGTGCGCTGCGCCCCGGTCGTCGCCCGTTCCACGTACCAGGCCTCGTCCAGCCGCCCGGCCCGCGCCAACGCCTCGCGCACCCGCGGGAACGTCCGCCCCAGCTTCATGATCGCCACCGGGTCGCCACCGGCCAGGTGCTCCACCAGCGCGTCCGCCGACAACGTGCCCGGCAGCACGGTCAGCACCTCGTCCCGCTCCACCAACGGCCGCCCGATCACCGCCGCACCGGCGCTCACCGACGTCACACCGGGCACGACCTCGGCCTCGTACCGGTGCGCCAACCGCTTGTGCAGGTGCATGTACGAGCCGTAGAAGAACGGGTCGCCGGCCGCCAGCACCACCACCGTGCGCCCGGCGTCCAGGTGCGCCGCCAACCGGGCCGCGCACTCCTCGTAGAACGCGTCGATCTCGCCCTGGTAGTCGTCGGAGTCCTCGGTCGTGACCGGGTAGACCAGCTGCTCCTCGATCTGCCCGTCCCGCAGGTACGGCGCGGCGATCCGGCGGGCCACGCTGCGCCCGTGCCGCGCGCTGTGGAAGACGACGACGTCCGCCTCGCCGATCAGCCGCGCCGCCTTGACGGTCACCAGCTCCGGGTCGCCCGGACCGACACCGACCCCGTACAGCCTGCCCGTCATTCTTCCTCGCTCGCGATCGCGTTGAGCGCCGCCGCGGTCATGGCGCTGCCACCCCGCCGACCGCGCACGACCAGGTACTCCAGCCCGAGGTCGTTGGCCGCCAGCGCGTCCTTCGACTCCGCCGCCCCGATGAACCCCACCGGCACCCCCAGCACGGCGGCCGGCCGAGGGGCACCCGACGCGATGAGGTCCAGCAGGTGGAACAACGCGGTCGGCGCGTTGCCGATGGCCACCACCGCCCCGCCCAGCTTGTCCGCCCACAGCTCCAGCGCCGCCGCGCTGCGCGTGTTGCCCAGTTCCGCCGCCAACCCCGGCACGCGCGGATCGCCCAACGTGCACACGACCTCGTTGTCCGCGGGCAGCCTGCGCCGCGTCACGCCCGCCGCGACCATCTGCGCGTCGCACAGGATCGGCGCACCGGCCAGCAGCGCGGCCCGCGCGTCGCGCACCACGTTCGGCGAGAAGTCGACGTCACCGACCAGGTCGACCATCCCGCAGGCGTGGATCATCCGCACCACCACCCGGGCGACGTCGTCCGGGAACCGCGCCAGGTCGGCCTCGGCGCGGATGGTGGCGAAGGAACGGCGGTAGATCTCCGCGCCGTCCTTGACGTAGCTGGTCACCTGATCTCCTCGTACCCGTCGCCGGTCGCGACGAACTCCACCACGTCGCCGGCGGGGCGTCCGCACCGGCGTGCGCAGCCCGACCAGTGCGCCCGGCCCGGCGTGGTCCTGGCCTCGATCCAGCGGGTCGCGTCGGCGCGCACGTCGGCCAGCGACTTCGCGCACCCCGGGCGGCCGGTGCAGGCGCTGACGCCGTGCCACGGCGAGTCCGGCGACGTGAACAGGCCGCTGGTATCGCTCCCGGACGGCAGCACCACGCTGCGCCACGGCGTGAGCCGCACCGGCACCCCGGCGAGCAGCCGCGCGTCCCACCGCCCGAACGGCACGCCCGCCACGACCACCGGACCGTGCGCGCCCGGTGCGACGGGCGTCACACCGGGCTCGATCCGCTCGTCACCCGGAACGCCCAACGCCGCCGTGATCTTCCGCACACCGCCGTCCACTTCGGACAGCCGCCACGCGTCGCCGCGGATCTCCCCGAACAGCCGTGCGGCGGTCACCACGGCGTCGACCGGATCGGTCAAGCGCAGCCCGGAATCCCGCCCGGCCAGCAACAACGCGTCACCGACGAGCCCGATGTCACCCGACAGGCCGCTCACCGCGCCACCCACCGTGACCAGGAACCTCCCCGGCAGCGACGCCAGCTCCGGCACCGCGCACAACGCCGCGTCGATCGCGTCCACCAGCGCCTGGTTGTCCTCCAGCGGCGCGGCGACGATGTTCCGCATCCGCTCGTGGGTCCGCGACGGCAGCAGGCCGACCTCGGTCAACCGCGCGCCCAGCTCGTGCTCCGCCCCCGGTGCCAGGCCCCTGATCTGCACGTTCGCCCGAGAGGTCAACTCCAGGACGCCGTCGCCCAGCTCGATCGCGGCCTCGCGGAGCACGTCCACCTGCGCCGCGCTCAACGTCCCGCCGGGCACCCGGACGCGCGCCAGCCCGCCATCGGCGGCGTGGTGCACGTCGACGGCGCCGGGGCAGGCGTCCGGGTGAGTTCGATCCGCGGGCATGGACTGGATGCTAACTGCCGTTAGGGTGACGTCCGAACGGCGAAGCAGCAGGAGGAAGCCGGTGTGATTCCGGCGCGGTCCCGCCACTGTGACCGGGGGAGGCCCCGGGAGTCAGGAACTCCGCTCGCCGTCCCCCACGACCGGGGCGAGGACCCCCGAGGGATGGAGCCCGCACGTGATCCTGCTGTTGTCGACCTCCGACACGGACCTGCTGTCCGCCCGCGCGAGTGGCGCCGACTACCGCCTGGCCAACCCCGCCCGCACCACCGTGGACGACCTGCCTGCGCTGGTGGACGGCGTCGACCTGGTGGTCGTGCGCATCCTCGGCGGTCGCCGGATGTGGGAGGAGGGGCTCGACCGGCTGCTCGCCTCCGGCCTGCCGGTCGTCGTGCTGGGCGGTGAGCAGAACCCCGACGCGCCGCTGATGGAGCTGTCGACCGTGCCCGGCGGTGTGTGCGCGGAGGCGCACGCGTACCTGGCGCACGGCGGCGCGGCGAACCTCGCCCAGCTGCACCACTTCCTGTCCGACACGGTGCTGCTCACCGGGCACGGTTTCGCGCCGCCCGAGCCGACGCCCACGTGGGGCCTGCTGGAACGGCGGGACGAGGCGGAGGGCCCGACCGTCGCGGTGCTGTACTACCGCGCCCACCACGTGGCCGGGAACACGGCGTTCGTGCACGCCCTGTGCGACGCCATCGTGGCCAAGGGCGGCCGTCCGCTGCCGGTCTACTGCGCCTCGCTGCGCACGGCCGAGCCGGAGCTGCTGGCCGAACTGGGCAAGGCTGACGCGCTGGTGGTGACCGTGCTCGCGGCCGGCGGCACCCAGCCCGCCGCGGCCTCCGCCGGTGGTGACGACGACGCGTGGGACGTGGGCGCGCTGGCCGCCCTCGACGTGCCGATCCTGCAGGCCCTGTGCCTGACGAGCAGCCGTGCCTCCTGGGACGACAACGACGACGGTCTGTCCCCTTTGGACACCGCCACCCAGGTCGCGATCCCGGAGTTCGACGGCCGGATCATCACGGTGCCGTTCTCGTTCAAGGAAATCGACGAGGACGGCCTGACCGTCTACGTGGCCGACGCCGAACGCGCGGCGCGGGTCGCGGGCATCGCCGTGCGCCACGGCAGGCTGCGCCACATCCCGCCGGCCGAACGGCGGATCGCGGTGATGCTGTCGGCGTACCCGACCAAGCACTCCCGCATCGGCAACGCGGTCGGCCTGGACACCCCGGCCAGCGTGGTCCGGCTGCTCGCCGCGATGAAGGAGCACGGCTACGACATCGGTGACGAGCTGCCCGGCGTGGCCGACCTCGACGGCGACGCGCTGATCCACGCCCTCATCGCCGCCGGCGGCCAGGACGCCGACTGGCTCACCGAGGAGCAGCTCCAGGGCAACCCCGTGCGGCTGCCCGCGGCCCGGTACCGGCAGTGGTACGCCACCCTGCCCGAGGACACCCGCGAGGAGATGGAACGGCACTGGGGCCAGGCGCCCGGCGAGCTGTTCGTGGACCGGTCGCGCGACCGGGACGGCGAGATCGTGCTGGCCGCCCTGCGGTCGGGCAACGTCGTGGTCATGGTCCAGCCGCCGCGCGGCTTCGGCGAGAACCCGATCGCCATCTACCACGACCCCGACCTGCCGCCGAGCCACCACTACCTGGCCGCCTACCGCTGGCTGGAGGACGAGTTCGGCGCCGACGCCGTCGTGCACGTCGGCAAGCACGGCAACCTGGAGTGGCTCCCGGGCAAGACGGTCGGCCTGTCGGCCGGCTGCGGCCCGGACGCGGCGCTGGGCGACCTGCCGCTGATCTACCCGTTCCTGGTCAACGACCCGGGCGAGGGCACCCAGGCGAAGCGGCGGGCGCACGCCACCCTGGTCGACCACCTCGTGCCGCCGATGGCCAGGGCCGACAGCTACGGCGACATCGCCCGGCTGGAGCAGCTGCTGGACGAGCACGGCAACATCGCCGCGATGGACCCGGCCAAGCTGCCCGCGATCCGGGCCCAGATCTGGACCCTGATCCAGGCCGCCAAGCTCGACCACGACCTGGGCCTGGCCGACCGGCCGCACGACGCGGAGTTCGACGAGCTGATCCTGCACGTCGACGGCTGGCTGTGCGAGGTCAAGGACGTCCAGATCCGCGACGGCCTGCACGTGCTGGGCGCCGCGCCCACCGGCGGGACCAGGGTCAACCTGGTGCTGTCGATCCTGCAGGCCAAGCAGATGTGGGCCGGCCAGGTCGCCGCGCTGCCCGGCCTGCGCGAGGCGCTGGGCCTGGCCGAGGGCGGCAACGACCGGGCGGGCACCGACCGCGTCGAGGAACGGGCCCGCGCGCTCGTGCAGGCCATGGAAGACGCCAATTGGGACGTGAACGCGGCCCGCGCCGTCGCCGACAGCGAGGACGTGGCGCGCGTGCTGGAGTTCGCCGCGCTGGAGGTCGTGCCCCGGCTGGCCCGCACCACCGACGAGCTGACCAACGTGCTGCACGCGCTGGACGGCGGCTACGTCCCGGCCGGTCCCAGCGGCTCGCCGCTGCGCGGCCTGGTGAACGTGCTGCCGACCGGCCGGAACTTCTACTCGGTCGACCCCAAGGCGGTGCCGTCCCGGCTGGCCTGGGAGACCGGCCAGGCGATGGCCGACTCGCTGCTGGAGCGCTACCGCGCGGACACGGGGGAGTGGCCGCCGTCGGTCGGCCTGTCGGTCTGGGGCACCAGCGCCATGCGCACGGCCGGTGACGACGTCGCCGAGGTGCTGGCCCTGCTCGGCGTCCGACC
The DNA here is from genome assembly GCF_003014735.1 of Saccharothrix carnea. Taxonomy (GTDB): domain Bacteria; phylum Actinomycetota; class Actinomycetes; order Mycobacteriales; family Pseudonocardiaceae; genus Actinosynnema; species Actinosynnema carneum. The sequence goes on from NZ_PYAX01000008.1 coordinate 266,300, forward strand.
CGAATGGGATGACCAGTCCCGCCGGGTGACGGGTCTGCGAGTGATACCGCTCGCCGAGTTGAACCGGCCGCGAATCGACGTCACGGTCCGCATCAGCGGCTTCTTCCGCGACGCATTCCCGCACGTGGTGGCACTGATCGACGACGCGGTGCGACTGGTGGCGAACCTCGACGAGTCGGCCGCGGACAACTACGTCCGGGCGCACGCCCAAGCCGATCTCGCGCAGCACAACGACCCGCGCCGCGCCACAATGCGCATCTTCGGCAGCAAACCGGGCGCGTACGGCGCCGGGCTGCTCCCGTTGATCGACAGCCGGAACTGGCGCGACGACGCCGATCTGGCCGAGGTGTACGCGGTCTGGGGCGGCTACGCGTACGGCCGTGAACTCGACGGGGTCGAAGCGCGCCCCGCCATGGAGAGCGCCTACAAGCGCATCGCGGTCGCGGCGAAGAACATCGACACCCGTGAACACGACATCGCCGATTCGGACGATTACTTCCAATACCACGGCGGAATGGTCGCCACCGTGCGCGCGCTGACCGGAAAAGCGCCCGCCGCTTATGTCGGCGACAGCACGCGGCCCGATGCGGTGCGGACCAGGACGCTGCACGAGGAAACGAACCGGGTGTTCCGCGCCCGCGTGGTCAACCCGCGGTGGTTGGCCGCGATGCGCAAGCACGGTTACAAGGGCGCGTTCGAACTCGCCGCGACGGTGGACTACCTGTTCGGCTACGACGCCACCACCGGCGTGGTCGCCGACTGGATGTACGAGCAGCTCGCGGCGAGCTACGTGCTGGACCCGGTCAACCGGGAGTTCCTGGAGCGGTCCAACCCGTGGGCGCTGCACGGCATCTCCGAACGCCTCCTGGAGGCGGCCGAACGGGGTATGTGGGAGCACCCCGAGGCCGAGACGCTGGCCGCGCTGCAAAAGGCGTACCTGGAAACCGAGGGTGATCTGGAGGACGGCCGCTGATCCGCCGCGGCACGCCTTCGTGATTGATTGACGTCTTCGGAACGCGTCGATAACACGGTGATAATGAGGGGTGCCCCTATATTCGCGCGCCTCGTGCGCGTGCCGCGGCGCACCAGTGGACCATTGGTCCTGAATGGACGTCCCGCCGTGCTCCGGCGGGCCGTCCGGAGGTGACTCGGCCGGCCGGTGTCGACCCCCGGCCGGCCGACTCGCGCTACCCGACCGGACCACTCCGCGGGTCACCGACCGCGACTCGCGGTGGGGTGGTGCCCGACGCGTGCACACTTCCGGTGCACACTGGTGGCGGGTGAGTGGGTTCGCGACTCGTGAATCTTTTCCGGGCCGTTCGGCGCGGAGATGAACCGAGCGTGTCCGACCGGTCTACGAACAGTGCCTGAACGGACCACTGGACGCACGGCTACCAGAATCGGTCCAGCAGGGCAAACGTCGCAACGTCGGTAACAGCGCGGACACGGGAGCTTGACACAACTCCGTGGCGCGAACCACACTCCCCCAAAACCTGGGAGCGCTCCCAGAACGTTCACCGCCGATCAACTGAGGAGTTCTCGTGCGCTACCGTCGAGCAGGCTTGGCCAAAGTCCTGGCCTGCACCGCAGTGCTTGCCGCAGTCGCCACGGCCTGTGGCTCGGGAGGGTCCGGCACGTCGCCTGATGGCAAGGTCGAGCTGACCATCGCGACCTTCAACGAGTTCGGCTACGAAGAGCTCCTCAAGGAGTACGAGGCCGCGAACCCGAACGTCAAGGTCACGCAGCGCAAGACCGGCCAGGCCGCGCCGCACCACCAGAACCTGTTCACCAAGCTGGGCGCCGGCTCCGGCCTCGCCGACGTCGAGGCCGTCGAAGAGGGCTTCCTGAGCCAGGTCATGGCCAAGTCGGGCCAGTTCGAGAACCTCAAGGAGATCGGCCCGAAGGACGTCCGCGAGGACCGCTGGCTGCAGTGGAAGGTCGACGCGGTCACCACCAAGGACGACAAGCTCATCGGCTACGGCACCGACATCGGCCCGCTGGCCATGTGCTACCGCAAGGACATGCTGGAGGCCGCCGGCCTGCCGTCCGACGCCGAGGGCGTCAAGGCCCTGTTCGCCACCTGGGACTCGTACTTCCAGGCCGGTGACACCTACGTGCAGAAGACCGGCAAGCCGTGGTTCGACTCGGCCGCCCAGATCTTCAACCCGATGCACAACCAGGAAGACACCGGCTACTTCGACCGCGACGACAAGCTCGTGATCGAGACCAACGGTGACAAGAAGATCTTCGACCAGGTCACCGGCGCGGTCGCGCGCGGCCAGTCGGCCAAGCTCTCCGCGTGGAGCCCGGAGTGGCAGAAGGGCTTCAAGGAGTCCGCGTTCGCCACGAAGACCTGCCCGTCCTGGATGCTGGGTGTCATCGAGGGCAACGCCGGTCCCGAGCACAAGGGCAAGTGGGCCGTCACCGCGGCGTTCCCCGGCGGCGGCGGCAACTGGGGCGGCTCGTTCCTGACCGTCCCGAAGCAGGGCAAGAACAAGGCCGAGGCCGCCAAGCTGGCCGCGTGGCTGACCGCGCCCGAGCAGCAGATCAAGGCGTTCAAGGCCAAGGGCACCTTCCCGAGTCAGACCGAGGCCCTGATCTCGCCCGAGCTGCTGAACCAGACCAGCGAGTACTTCGGCGGCGAGAAGGTCGGCATGCTGTTCTCCGAGCAGGCCAACAAGGTCGCGGCGGCCCAGTACAAGGGCCCGAAGGACGGCGAGATCCAGGACAACGTCGTGTCCCCGGCGCTGACCTCGGTCGAGCAGGGCACCTCCCCTGAGGAGGCCTGGAAGCAGGTCATCGAGGGAGCCAAGAAGGCTGCCAAGTAATGACGACCGAGCTTTCGGTCGCGCGCGGGCGGGGCGCCGAGCCCCGCCCGCCGCGGCGCGACGACAACGATGACATCGGTCCGGGGAAGCTGAGCCTGCGCTACCGGCTCAACCGCCTGGACGTGAAGGTCTCGCCCTACCTGTACATCGCCCCGTTCTTCGTGCTGTTCGCGGTGGTGGGCCTGTTCCCGCTGCTCTACACCGCCTACATCTCCCTGTTCGAGTGGGAGCTGGGCGCGGACGAACAGCCGTTCATCGGCATCGAGAACTACACCGCGCTGTTGGCCGACTCGCAGTTCTGGAACGCGATGGTCAACACGTTCAGCATCTTCGCGATCTCGACGTTCCCGCAGGTCGTCATCGCGGTGCTGCTGGCCGCGCTGCTCAACACCGCCCTGCGCGGACGGACCGGCTGGCGGATGGGCGTGCTGCTGCCCTACGTGGCCAGCCTCGTCGCCCTGACCATCATCTTCGGCGACCTGTTCGGCGTGCAGTACGGCACCATCAACAACGTCATCGAGTTCTTCGGCTTCGACCGGATCGACTGGCAGGCCGAGCGCTGGTGGAGCCACGTCGCCATCGCCACCATGGTCAACTGGCGCTGGACGGGCTACAACGCCCTGATCGTGCTGGCCGCCATGCAGGCCATCCCGCGCGACGTGTACGAGGCCGCCTGGGTCGACGGCGCGAGCAAGGTGCGCCAGTTCCTCAGCATCACGCTGCCGATGCTGCGGCCCACGCTGATCTTCGTGATCGTCACGTCGACCATCGGCGGCCTGCAGATCTTCACCGAGCCGTTGCTGTTCTCGCCCTCGGCGGGTGCCAACGGCGGCGCGACCAACCAGTACCAGACGGTCGTGCTCTACATGTACCAAGCAGGCTTCCAGAGCCAGGACCTCGGCTACGCCTCGGCGATGGCCTGGGTCCTGTTCATCGTCATCATCGCGATCGCGGGGATCAACTTCCTGCTCACCCGCAGGCTCGCGTCCAGTGGGGAGGCGTGATGGCCACCATCACCGATCGCCCGGCGCCGACCGCCACCGGGAACGGGCCCGCCAAGCGGAAGCGTTCGAAGGCGGTGTCGCTGTCCGAGCGGCGCCCGGGCTTCACCGTCTACGGGATCCTGATCGCGTTCATCCTCGGGTCGGCGTTCCCGTTCTACTGGTCGTTCCTCGTGGCCAGCCACGACGACGCCACGTTCACCGCCGACGCGCCCCTGCTGCCCGGCGGCCGGTTCTTCGTCAACGCGGGACGCGTGCTCGACACGATCCCGTTCTGGAAGGCGCTGGGCAACAGCGTCATCGTCTCCGGCACCGTCACGATCTCCGTGGTGGTGCTCTCGACGTTGGCCGGGTTCGCGTTCGCCAAGCTGAGGTTCAAGGGCCGCGGCCCGCTGATGGTGTTCGTGGTCGCCACGCTCGCCGTGCCCACCCAGCTCGGCATCATCCCGCTGTACATGGTGATGGCCGAGTACGGCTGGTCCGGCACCCTCGGCGCGGTCATCGTCCCCAACCTGGTGACCGCGTTCGGCGTGTTCTGGATGCGCCAGTACATCGCCGACGCCGTGCCCGACGAGCTGATCGAGGCGGCCCGCATGGACGGGTGCAGCATGATCCGCACGTTCTGGCACGTGTGCCTGCCCGCGGTGCGCCCGGCCGCCGCCATGCTGGGCATCTTCACGTTCATGATGTCGTGGAACGACTTCCTCTGGCCGCTGATCGTGCTCAACGCGGACAACCCGACGATGCAGGTCGCCCTGGAGAAGTTGCAGAGCGGCTACTACGTCGACAAAACGCTCGTGCTCGCCGGGACCACGATGGCCACGGTCCCGATTCTGATCGTCTTCCTCGTACTCGGTCGGCAGATCGTCGCCGGGATCATGCAGGGTGCTGTGAAGGGGTAGCTGTGGAGTCGATTTCCTTTCCCGAGGGATTCGTGTGGGGCGCCGCGACAGCGGCGTTCCAGATCGAAGGCGCGACCACCGCGGACGGTCGCACCGCGTCCATCTGGGACACGTTCTGCCAGATCCCCGGCGCGGTGGTGGGCGGTGACACGGGTGATCCCGCGGCCGACCACTACTACCGCGTCGACGAAGACGTCCAGCTGATGGTCGACCTCGGGTTGCACGCCTACCGGTTCTCCACCGCGTGGCCCCGCATCCGCCCGGACGCCGGTCCGGTGAACCAGCCCGGCCTGGACTTCTACTCCCGGCTGGTCGACAAGCTGCTCGAGAACAACATCACCCCGTGGCTGACGCTGTACCACTGGGACCTCCCGCAGACCCTCGAGGACGAGGGCGGCTGGGCCAACCGGGACACCGCGTACCGCTTCGCGGAGTACGCCGAGTCGGTCGTCGGCGCGCTGGGCGACCGGGTGGACAACTGGACCACGCTCAACGAGCCGTGGTGCTCGTCGCTGCTCAGCTACGCGGCGGGCGTGCACGCGCCCGGCCGCCAGGAGCCGGAGGCCGCCGTCGCGGCCGTGCACCACCTGCTGCTGGCACACGGCCTGGCCACCTCGGCGATCCGCGAGCAGGCGCCGAACGCCAAGGTCGGCATCACGCTGAACATGTACCCGATCATCCCGGCGGACCCGGACGACCCGGCCGACCTCGACGCCGCGCGCCGGCTCGACGGCCTGCAGAACCGGATCTTCCTGGACCCGCTGTTCAAGGGCGAGTACCCGGCGGACATCGTGGAGGACCTGGAGCCGTACGGCTTCTCCAAGCACATCCGCGAGAACGACCTGGAGATCATCTCCGCGCCGTTGGACCAGTTGGGCGTCAACTACTACGCCGAGCACTTCGTCAGCGGCACCCCAGAACCCGAATCGGAGCCGGAGGAGGCGGTCCAGACCAACGGCCGTCGCCCGACCGGGTCACCGTGGGTCGGCGCGGAGCACGTCTCGTTCCCCAGCCGCGGCCTGCCCCGCACCGCCATGGACTGGGAGGTGCAGCCGGACGGCCTGTTCAAGGTGCTCCTGCGGGTGCACCAGGACTACCCGAGCATCCCGCTGTACGTCACGGAGAACGGCGCGGCCTACGTCGACTCCATCAGCGATGATGGATCGATCAACGACCCCGAGCGCCTCGGTTACATCGAGTCGCACCTCAGGGCGGCGCATGCGGCCATCGAGGCGGGTGTCGACCTGCGCGGTTACTTCGCGTGGTCGCTCATGGACAACTTCGAATGGGCCGAGGGCTACGCCAAGCGGTTCGGGATCGTGCATGTCGACTACGAGACCCAGGTGCGGACGCCTAAGATGAGTGCCATGTGGTACTCGCAGGTTGCCCGTGGCAACGCTCTCGCGGCGACGGTCGCTCCGTGACAGATGCCGTTGACCCACCCAAGGCGCGACGACCCAACACCCGGCTGGAGGAGGTCGCTCGCGCAGCCGGGGTGTCCAAGTCGACCGTCTCCCGGGTGATCAACGGCGAGCCGTACGTCAGTTCCCGGGCGCGGGAGGCCGTGCACCTGGCCATCGGCAAGCTCGGGTACAGCCCCAACCAGGCGGCCCGGACGCTCGCGGGCAGCCGGGCCAACTGCATCGCCCTGGTCGTCTCCGAGCAGGGCAGCCGGGTGCTGGCCGACCCGTTCTTCGCCGGCGTGCTCCGCGGTGTGCACGCCGAACTCGCGGGCAAGCGGGTCCAGCTCGTCCTCATGATGAGCAAGGAGGGCGACGAGCAGGACCTGGTCAACTACCTCTGCGGCGGCCACGTGGACGGCGTGCTGGTGATCAGCCTGCACGGTCAGGACCCGCTGCCCCGCACGCTCGCCGACGCGGGCCTGCCGACCGTCGTGGGCGGCAGGCCGCTCGGCGCCGGCGGCGTGCCCTATGTGGACTCGGACAACTTCAACGGCGCCATGGAGGCGGCCCGCTACCTGGTCTCGCGGGGCCGCAAGCGGATCGCCACCATCGCCGGCCCCCGGGACATGGCGGTCGGCATGGACCGGTTGTCCGGGTGGAAGCGCGGGCTGAGCCAGGCCCGGCTCGACACCGATCTCGTCGCGTACGGCGACTTCACCCCGGAGAGCGGCGCGGCCGCCATGGCCGACCTGCTCAAGCGGGCGCCGGACCTGGACGCGGTGTTCGTCGGCGCGGACATCATGGCGCTGGGCGCGTTGCAGACCCTGCACGTGCACGGCAAGCGGGTGCCCGACGACGTGGCCGTGGTCGGGTTCGACGACCTGATGATCGCCTCCACCGCGGTGCCGCCGCTGACCACGATCCGGCAGGACGTGGAGCAGTTGGGGCGCACCATGACGTGGCGGCTCATGGCGGAGCTGGCGGGCGAGGAGAACCTGCCGCCGTTCCTGCTCCTGCCGACGGCGATGGTCACCCGTTCGAGCGCGTGAGTCGCTCTCGAAAGACAAAGCAAGAAGCCGCGACCCGGGCTACACGGCCCGGGTCGCGGCCGTTTTTCGAATCGATTCGACGGTCTGATCGACGTGTTTCGACATCGCCGGGTGATCACGCACCGCACTTCACTCGGATGGCGTAACCCGGACTCCTTGCCGCTGACCGAGGGGCCTGGCTACGGTCCAATCCTGCACGTTCTGGGAGCGCTCCCAGAGCGGTGCGGCCCGCCTGACTCCACCAGAGCCAGGGGGGAGGCGGATCCCACTCGCCCACCGCCTCCTCCCACCCGCGCAAAGGAGCGCACCACGATGGCCCGACGCACCGCGCGCACGTCACCCGCCGTCCAGCGGCTCCTCGCGTTGACCGCCGCCGCCGCGGCCGTGCTCGGCCTCGTGCTGGTCGCCGCCGTCACCAGGCCCGCGTCGTCGGCACCGGTGGACGCCGCGGGCATCGTGCAGCCCCACAACTGGCGCAATGTGGAGATCGCGGGCGGCGGCTTCGTGCCCGGCATCGTGTTCAGCCCGGCCGAGAAGGACCTGATCTACGCCCGCACCGACATCGGCGGCGCGTACCGGTGGAACCAGGCCACCGGCCGCTGGATCCCGCTGCTGGACTGGGTCGACTGGGACAACTGGGGTTACAACGGAGTGGCGAGCATCGCGCCCGACCCCAAGGACGCCGACAAGGTCTACGCCGCGGTCGGCATGTACACCAACAGCTGGGACCCGAACAACGGCGCGATCCTGCGTTCCGCGGACCGCGGCAAGACTTGGCAGCACACCCGGCTGCCGTTCAAGGTCGGCGGCAACATGCCCGGCCGCGGCATGGGCGAGCGGCTGTCCGTCGACCCCAACGACGGCCGGGTGCTGTACTTCGGCGCGCCCAGCGGCAAGGGCCTGTGGCGCAGCACGGACAGCGGAGTCACGTGGTCGCAGGTCACGAGCTTCCCCAACCCCGGCAACTACGTCGCCGACCCGGACGACCCCAACGGCTACGGCAACGACATCCAGGGCGTGGTCTGGGTGACCTACGACCCGCGCTCCGCCACGGCGGGCAGCCCCACCAGGACGATCTACGTCGGCGTCGCCGACATGGAGAACACGGTCTACCGCAGCACGGACGCGGGCGCGACCTGGTCCCGCCTCGCCGGCCAGCCCACCGGCTACATCGCCCACCAGGGCGAGCTGGACACCGCGGGCGGCTTCCTCTACCTGGCCACCAGCGACACCGGCGGCCCGTACGACGGCGGCAAGGGCGACGTCTGGAAGTACGACACCGCCACCGGCGCGTGGACGCGGATCAGCCCCGTCCCGTCCAGCAGCCCGGACAGCTACTTCGGCTACAGCGGCCTGACCCTCGACCGGCAGGACCCGGGCACGCTGATGGTGGCCACCCAGATCTCCTGGTGGCCGGACGTCATCATCTTCCGCAGCACGGACGGCGGCGCCACCTGGACCCGGGCGTGGGACTTCACGAGCTACCCCAACCGCAGCTTCCGCTACACCATGGACATCAGCGCCGCGCCGTGGCTGAGCTTCGGCGAGAACCCGCAGCCGCCCGAGGTGACGCCGAAGCTCGGCTGGATGGTCGAGTCGCTGGAGATCGACCCGTTCGACTCCAACCGGATGCTGTACGGCACCGGCGCCACCATCTACGGCACCACCGACCTGCTCAAGTGGGACGACGGCGGCCGGATCACCATCGAGCCGACCGTCGCGGGGCTGGAGGAGACCGCGGTGCTCGACCTGATCAGCCCGCCCGAGGGCGCGCCGCTGATCAGCGGTCTGGGTGACATCGGCGGGTTCCGGCACACGGACCTGACCAAGGTGCCCGAGATGATGTTCCAGCGGCCCTACTTCACCACCACCCGCAGCCTGGACTACGCCGAGAAGAAGCCGGCCGTGATGGTGCGGTCGGGCGACTTCGACAAGTCCGCGCGACCCGACGACATGCGGGTGGCGTTCTCCACCGATGGCGGCGAGAACTGGTTCCAGGGCACCGAGCCCGCCGGCGTCACCGGCGGCGGTACGGTCGCCGCGGCGGCGGACGGCTCCCGGTTCGTGTGGAGCCCGGCGGGCGCGGCGGTGCACTACTCGGTGGGCTTCGGCACCACGTGGACGCCGTCCACCGGCCTCCCGGCGGGCGCCGTGGTCGAGTCCGACCGGGTGAACCCGCTCAAGTTCTACGCCCTGGCCGAGGGCAGGCTCTACACCAGCACGGACGGCGGCGCGACGTTCACCGCGGGTCCCGAGGTGCCGGCGGGCAAGCTCAAGGCCGTACCCGGCCACGAGGGTGACCTCTGGCTGACCGGTGACACCGGCTTGTTCCGGTCCGAGGACTCCGGCGCCACGGTCCGCAAGAACCGGTTCGTCACCAAGGCCGTCGGCATCGGGTTCGGCAAGCCCGCCGAGGGCAAGACCTACCCGACGATGTACGCGGTGATGACCACCGAGGCGATGGGTACCGGCGTCTTCCGCATCGAGGGCTTCGGCTTCGACGGCATGGCCGCGGGCTTCGTGCACATCAACACCGGGGTGAACCAGCAGTACGGCAACATGGGCGAGGCGATCACCGGTGACCCGCGCGTCTACGGGCGCGTCTACCTGGGCACCAACGGCCGCGGCATCCTCGTCGCCGACCCGGCCGGTGGCATCTCGACCACCCACGCGACGACCACGACGATCCCCACGTCCACGTCGACCACGTCGTCGAGCAGCACCACGAGCACCACGGTCACGGACCAGGTGCCGCCCGCTTGCGCGGTGCGCTACCAGGTCACGAGCCAGTGGGGAGGTGGCTTCACCGGCTCGGTGAAGATCACCAACCGGGCCAACGCCCCCGTCACGGGGTGGCGCCTGGGCTGGTCGTTCCCGAACGGCCAGAAGATCACCAACAGTTGGAACGGCAAGGCGTCGCAGGTCGGCGCCGCCGTCACGGTGACCAACGAGGGCTGGAACGGGACCATCGCGGCGGGGAGCACGGTGGAATTCGGATTCCAGGCGAGCTGGCAGGGCAGCAACGCCGCACCCACCGGCTTCACGCTGAACGGTAGGTCCTGTTCCTCGGTCTGAGGACGATTTATCGCAGCCCTCGTTTGGCCTGGCGGCGCAGCTGCATGATCCGGGCTGCGCCGACCAGGGCCACCAGGATCGCGCCCGCGATCGCCGCGAACAGCAGTGCCACCCCCAGCGGTAGCGTGCCCGCGGCGCCGAAGAAGTGGATCGTGGCGTCGGTGAGGTTCTGCAGGATGAACACCAGCAGCACGATCAGCACCACGATCGAGGCCAGCACGGCGACCCACGTGCCGCTGATCCTGGTGGGCTTCAGCCTCGCGGGCGGCCCGACCGTCCGCTCCGGCTCACCGGTGACCGAGGGCTCCACGGCACCACCGGGCGGACCCACGGTGGTCGGACCGTTCGGGATCGGACGCGTCGGTGCTGCTTCGGTGCGGTCGTCGTCCCGCGGCGTGGTCACCCGGTGATTATCCGCCCGCCTCCGCCGGCCCGCCAATCAACCGCACGGGCGGTGGTACTCCAGCGCGCCGACCGCGCCCACGTACTGCTGCCACTCCTCACGGGTGATGTGGGTGGTGACGCCGTCGCACATCTCGCGCACCGCCTTGTCGAAGTCGAACTCCCAGGACCGCCTGGTGCCGTTCGACTTGGACGTCTCCACGTTGGTCGCGGTGTCGCCGAACCCCACCGCGTAGACACCCTCGGTGAGCCCGTTGATCCGGCCGCGCTGGGCGGGCCGCCGCGGGTCGGACACGTCCCACAGCGCCACCGTGTCCTGCGTGCCGACGGTGGCGAGCGCGTCACCGGACGGGTGGAACGCCAATGCCTGGACCGCGCCCCGGTGCGCCTTGCCGGACCACAGCTCGGCCGGCTTCGACCTGTCGGTCACGTCGTACAGCCTGACCTCGCCCTTCGCGGTGCCGAGCGCGAGCGTGCGGCGGTCGTGCGACAGGGCCGCGGCGGTGATGTCGCGGGCCAGGTCCAGCTCCACGAGCAGGGCGGGCCGCGCCGGCTCGGACACGTCCCACAGCCTGACCTCGCCCATGACGTCGTAGGTCACCACGACCTCGCCGTCCGGGCCGTAGACGACGCCGACGACCGGGCGCGGCTGGTCCGCCAGGCGTGCCGCCTCGACCGGCCGCGCCGGGTCCGACCAGTCCCACACCGAGACCGCGCCCCGGTCCGACACGGCGACCAGCGTGCGGCCGCGGGCCGGGTCGAACGCGACCAGCTCCACCAGGCCGGCGAAGGTGTGCGTGACCTCGGTGGCCGCGTCGGTGACGTCCCAGACCTTCCCCACCCCGTCCACCACGGTCGTGGCGAACGCCTGACCCGCGCCGTTGACCGCGATCGAGGTCACCGTCTCGTCGGCGGGCCCGAGCACCCGGGGCACCGTCTCCCGCTCGCGGTCCGGGTCGGCGAGGGCCTGGGCGGACGCGAACGCGGCGCGGTCGGCCATGTCCCGCTCGTCGGTCGCCCGCGCGCTGAGCACGCCGTTGCGCGTCTCGTCGTTCGGGTTGAGGTAGTGCGCCTCGATGGCGAGCTGGTCGGCGAGCTGCGGGTCGCTGCTGCGCAGTGCCTGCGACTGGTTGGCCACGTACCAGGCGGCCGACGACTTCCAGCCCGCCGCCGCCTCCTTCTGCGCGGTGATCGCGAGCACCACGGCCGTCCCGGCGAGCATCAGCAGCACGGCCAGCAGCGCCACGAGCTGGCGCAACCGGCGGGTGCGGCGGTGCGCGAGCAGCCGTTCCCGGTCGCGGGCCTGGAGGCTCTCGGCCAGGAAGTCCCGCTCCTGGGCGCTGGTCCGCACGCCGTCGCGCTGCGTCCACTCCACCGCCGCGTCCAGCCGCGTGCCCCGGTACAGCGCGTCCGGGTCGCGGCCGAGCGACTCCCAGGTGGCCGCGGCCTCGGTGAGCCGCCGCATGGTGCGCAGCCCGTCCCGGTCCTCGGCGAGCCAGCCGCGCAGCCGCGGCCACGAGCGGATCAGCGCCTCGTGCGCGATCTCCACGCTGTCGCGGTCCAGGGTGAGCAGCCGGGCGTGCGCCAGCCGGTCCAGCACCACGTCCACGTCCACGTCGTGGTCCAGCTCGGCGCGCGGCAGCCGTCGCTTGGTGTCCTCGGTGCCGTCGCCGAGCGCGGTGAGCCGCAGGAACACCTGCCGCGCCAACGCGCGCTGGTGGCGTTCCAGCGAGGTGTAGGTGCGTTCGGCGGTCTGCGCGATGGCGTGCTGGATACCGCCCGCGGCCTCGTAGCCGGCCAGCGTCAACGTGGTGCCGCGCCGTCGCCGCCACGTCTCCAGCAACGCGTGCGACACCAGCGGCAGCACGCCCGCCTGGCCGGTGGCGTCCGCGACGAGCCGCGACACCAGCGCCGTCTCCACCGTGCACGACGCCTTCACGGCGGGCTGCATGATCACCTGGCGCAGCTCCTCCGGACCCATCGGCCCGAGCAGCAACTGGCCGTCGGTCAGCGCCTCCACCAGCGCCGGGTGCTGCGCGCAGTGCCCGTAGAAGTCGGCCCGCACGCCGATCACGACCTTGCACCGGGCCGCCAGCAGGGCGTCGACGTAGGCGGTGCGCCGGTCGGCGTCCGGCCACAGCGTGAAGACCTCTTCGAACTGGTCCACGATCATCAGGTCGGCGTCCAGGTCGGGCTCGGCGGTCTCGCTGGGCGAGGTCACCACGACCCGGCCGGTCACCCGCGGCACCAGGCCCGCGCGCAGCAGCGACGACTTGCCCGCGCCCGACGCGCCGAACACCGCGACGAACCGGCGCCGCGCGATGCGCTTCTCCAGGTCGTCCAGCAGGTGGTCGCGGCCGAAGAACCACTCGGCGTCCTCAGTGCCGTAGGCCGCCAGGCCCGCGTACGGCGGGTGGCCCTCGTCCGGGTCCGGGTCCGGGTTGGGCAGCACCTCGGCGGCCACCTGCCGCCACCGGTCCTCCCACTCGGCCACGTCGCCCTCGCAGGCGCGCACGTAGGCCAGCGTCACCGCGAGCGTGGGCAGCTTGCGCCCGCCCGCCGCGTCCGACAGCGTGGTCGCCGAGTAGTGGGCGCGCGCGCCCAGCTGCCGGTAGCTGTACCCGCCCGCCCTGTCCCGCAACGACCTCAGGTCGGCGGCGAACTTGAGCAACGGGCCGTCACCGACGTCCAACGGGCGTTCTCCACGCGGCAACCGGCTCACCCCCTGGCAGTCTCGGTGACGATTGTCCGCAGTGACAAACGTGCCGTCCAGGCTGTCAGACGAGCGGCCGCAGTGCGTCCGCTTCGGGGGACTGCATTCGGGTGAAGAGGTCTAGAGCACTTCGCCAGTGTGTTCGCGCGTGCTCCGGTTCGAGGTGCCCGAGCAGGTGCAGCGTGTGCGCCTCACCGGCCAGGTGACCGGTGCCGCGGTGCAGGTCAAGGGCCTTCCGCGCGTGCACCACGGCCTCCTCGGCGGGTGCCGTGCGGGCCAGCGCGGTGAGCGCCTTGGCCTCGACCACCCGGTAACCCGCCTTGCGCGCGATGGCCAGCGCCTCGTCCGCCCGGCCCAGCCCGATCAGCGCCTCGGCCTCCAGGAAGTCGTCCTCGGCCTCCCGGGCCAGCTCCACCGCCTGCCGGTAGCAGTCCAGCGCGTCGCCCTCCTGGCCGGCGCGGCGGTGGATGTCGCCCAGCACGTGCAGCGCGCCCGCCTCGATCCGCCGGTCACCGGTGTCGCGGGCCAGCATCAACGACGTGCGGCCGTGCTCGTACGCGGCGGCCCGGTCGCCCCGGTCGTTGTGCACGGCGGCGAGCGTGGTCAGGTTGCCCGCCTCGGCCACCCGCGCGCCGATCTCGCGGTGCACGCGCAACGCCTCGGTCAGGTACTCCGACGCCCGGTCGAGGTCGCCGCGCGTGTGCCACAGCTCGCCGAGGTTGCCCTTGGCCAGCGCGATCGCCTGCGGCGCGCGGGCCTCGTCGCCCAGCCGCAGCGCCTCGGTGAAGTAGTCGGTCGACTCGGCCAGCCTGCCCAGCTGCCAGGCCACGATGGCCAGGTTGTTCAGCGCCGCGAGCAGGCCCGCGACCAGGCCGCTGCGGCGGTTGATGTCGACGGACCGCGCGAAGTGCTCGGCGGCCTCGGTGAGGTGCCCGGACTGGCGGTGGATGCCACCGAGGTTGTTGTGCGCCGACGCCTGCCCGCCCGGCCAACCGCCCTGCTCGGCCAGCCGCAGCGCTCTCGTCGAGTGCTCGATGGCGGCGGCGTGCTCGGCGCGCAGGAACCGCAGGTTCGCCAGGCTCAGCTCGGCCGCGGCCCGCGCCACCGGCTCGCCCTCGGCGGCGCGCAGCGCGGTGCTCGCCACCGTCATCCAGTCGACCGTCGCCATCCGCAGCCAGAAGTAGCCGCGCAGCGCGTCCGACAGCAGCCACGCCTCGCGGCGCGGTCCGTGCTCGGCGGCGTGCAGCACGGCGGCGACCAGGTTGGCGTGTTCGGCGTCCAGCCAGGCCGACGCCTGGTTCCCGTGCTCGAACAGCTTCGGCGGCGGCGGGCCCGGCAGCCGGGACATGTCCGGGTACAGCACGGCCGCCGCGGACTGGGCCCGTTCCCGGTACCAGTCGTAGAGCCGGCGGACCGCCTCGTCACGCCGGTCGTCGGTCTCCTCGGCCACCGCGCGTTCCCGTGCGTAAAGGCGCAGCAGGTCGTGCCCGGTGAACCGGCCCGCGTCCTCGTGCAGCAGGTGCGCGTCGGTCAGCGCGGTCAGCAGCTCGCGGGCGCGCGGCACGGGCAGGTCGGCGGCGGCCGCCGCCGCCTCGACACCGAAGTCCTGGCCGGGGACGAGCCCGACCAGCCGGAACAGCCTTCGTGCGGCGGCCGGGAGCGCGCTGTAGGACAGGTCGAACGCGGCCCGCACAGCGGTGTCCTCGTCGGCGTGCAGCGCGGTGAGCCGGTTGCCGCGGCGCAGCTCGGCGACGTGGTCGGCGATCGGGCCACCGGCGTAGTGGGCGGCGGTGATGCGCAGCGCCAGCGGCAGGTGCGCGCACAGGGCGGCCAGCTCGGCGGTCGCCTCCGGTTCGGCGGCCGTGCGGTCCTCGCCGAGCAGGCGGCCGAGCAGCTCGACCGACTCGGCCGGGGTGAGCACGTCCAGCGCGACCCGGGCGGCGCCCTCGCGGGCCACCAGACCCGCCATCCGGTCCCGGCTGGTGACCACGACCAGGCAGCCCGAGCCGCCCGGCAGCAGCGGGCGGACCTGGTCCGCGCCGGCCGCGTTGTCCAGCACCACCAGCACCGCGCGGTCGGCCAGCGTGCTGCGGAACAGCGCGGTGGCCTCGTCCACGTCCGGTGGCACCCGTTCGGGTGGCACACCGAGGGCGTGCAGGAAGCGGGACAGCACTTCGAGCGGGCGCCGCGGCGGCAGGGCGTCGTAACCACGCAGGTCGGCGTAGAGCTGGCCGTCCGGGAACAGCTCGCGCGCCCGGTCCGCCCAGTACACGGCCAGCGCCGTCTTCCCCACGCCGGCCGTGCCCGCGATGGCGGAGATCACGACCGTGGCACCGGCCCGGTCCTCGCGGGCCCTGGCCGCCTGGCGGTCGAGTTCTTCGAGTGCCGTGCGGCGGCCCGTGAAGTCGGGGACGGCGGCCGGGAGCTGGCGTGGCACGACCGCGGCGGGCAGCAGCGGCGTTCGGTCCAACGCGCGGTCGGCGCGCAGGATCTCCAGGTGCAGCCTCTTCACGGCGGGGGAGGGCTCGATGCCCAGTTCGGTGCCCAGGGCTTCGCGCAGGCTCTGGTAGGCGGCCAGGGCCTCGGCCTGGCGTCCGGTGCGGTAGCGGGCGAGCATGAGCTGGGCCCACAGCCGCTCCCGCAGCGGGTGCTGCTCGGTGAGTGCGGACAGCTCGCCGCACAGCTCCGCCTCCTGGCCCAGCGCCAGGCGGGCGTCGACGTTGTCCTCCTGGACGGTGAGCCGCAGCTCCTCCAGCACGGTGACGCGGGGCCGGACGACCTCCGGCACCGGCAAGCCGTCCAGCGCCGGGCCGCGCCACAGGCCGAGCGCGCGCGTGAGCCGTTCGGTGGCCACGTCGAACCTCTTGTCCCGCAACGCTTCCCGGCCCTCGACCACCAGGTCCTCGAACCGGGTGGCGTCCAGCGCGTCCCGGTCGACGTGCAGCGCGTAGCCGTCCGGACGGGTGTCGATCACCGCGTCGCCGGCCCGCAGCAGGCGGCGCAGGTCCGACAGGTAGGTCTTGAGGTTCGCGCCGGCCGAGCGGGGCAGCGCCTCGGGCCACAACGCGTCGCTGAGCGCGTCGGCGGAGGTGGGCGTGCCGTCGCGGAGCAGGAGGACGGCGAGCAGCACGCGCTCCTTGCGGCGGGTGGGCACGACGAGCCGGTTCGCGCGGTCGCGAACCTCCAGCGGACCCAACACCCCGAAACGCACAGGACACAGCGTAGTGATGCCGGTACACGGAGGTGTGTACCCCGGCGTGTACCGGTGATCAGCAGGATGTGTGGTGCGGGGGCGGTGACCAGGGGGCACCGTCCCCCGCCCGGCTACCCTCGGCGGGGTGCCCCGCCTGATCGCCCTGAACGGCCCGCCCGGCTGCGGCAAGTCGACCATCGCGCGCCGTTACGCCGACGACCACCCGCCCGCGCTGGCGCTGGACGTCGACCGGGTCCGCGACCTGATCGCGGGCGACCTCGCCGAGGCCGGCCGACTGGCCCGCGACATCGCCATCGCCGCCGCCCGCACCCACCTGACCTCGGGCCACGACGTGATCGTGCCCCAGTTCCTGGGCCGCCCGGAGTTCCTGGACCGCCTCTCCGCCCTGGCCGCCGACGTGGGCGCCGGCTACCACGAGATCGTCCTGCACGACACGCGGGAGAACGCGATCCGCCGCTTCACCGAGCGCGGCACCATCCAGGCGACCCCGACCGAGCTGTCCGCCATGTACGACAACCTGCAAGCCGTCATCGCCACCCGCCACCCCACCGTCATCCCCTCCGTGGAAGGTGACCCGACCCACACCTACCACACCCTCCTGGCCGCCCTGAACGTTCAATTCACCCCTCCTGAACGCAGGACTCTCGACCTCTGAACGTACGACTCTCGCGAGAGTCCAACGCTCAGGCCGCGAGAGTCGTACGTTCGGAAGGGGTGAGTTCAACGTTCAGGCGAGGACCGAGGTGACGTAGGGGTCGGGGTCGGCCAGGATCGCGCGGACGGCGGTGGTGGCGGCGCCGCGCACGGCGGCCTCGGCGCCCAGTGACGACGCGACCACCCGGACGGGCGACCACTCGGCGCTGACCACGCGACGGTCCAGCTCGGCGTGCAACGGCTCGTGCAGCCACGGCTCCAGGCGGGCGTAGGTGCCGCCCAGCACCACCGTCGGCAGGTCCAGCAGGTTCACCGCCCCGGACAGCGCCACGCCCAGCCACCGCGCCGCCGAGCGCACCGCCGTCGTGGCCGTCCGATCACCCGCCGCCAGCCGGGCCAGCAGCTCGTCCACCCCCGTCACGCCCGCCGCGCGCACGATCTCGTCCTGACCCGCCAGCCGCTCCAGGCACCCCCGCGACCCGCACGCGCACGCGGGCCCACGCGGGTCCACCGACAGGTGCCCGATCTCGCCGCCGAACCCGGACACGCCCTCGAACAGCGCCCCGCCCACCACGATGCCCGCGCCGATGCCGATCTCACCGGAGATGTGCAGGAAGTCCGCCGCCACGTCCCCGTGCCACAGCTCGGCCAACGCGGCCAGGTTCGCCTCGTTGCCGACCAGCACCGGCACGTCCAGCTCCAGCCGCCGGGTCAGCTCACCGCGCACGTCCACCTCGCGCCAGCCCAGGTTCGGTGCCAGCCGCAGCGAACCGCCGGCCACCTCCACCAGACCGGGCACGGCCACGCCGACACCGCCGATCGGCACGTCCTGCTTCGCCGCCGTGCGCACCGCCGACGCCACCTTGGCCAGCACGCGGGCGGGGGAGGAGGCACGATTGTCGCTGGGCCGCACCCACCGCGCCCGCACCCGCCCGGTGAGGTCGACCAGGCACGTGGCCAGGTAGTCGACCCCGATCTCCACCCCGAGCCCGTGCGGCCCGGTCGGCGACAGGTGCAACGCCGTGCCGCGCCGACCGGGACCCGACCTGGCCTGCGCCTCGCCCTCGGCCACGAGACCGGCGCCGATCATCCGGTCGACCAGGCTCGACACGGTCGCCTTGGTCAGGCCGGTGCGGGCGGCCACGGCGGCGCGGGACGACCCGGGCGCGTCGGCGATGGCGTCGAGCACGAGGGCGGAGTTGTGCCGTCGCACGGTGTGCTGGCTCGCGGGCTGCGGTCTGGACACCACTGGATCCTAGCGGCTTTGTGCGATAAGTTCAGGCATCAAACTTATTGGAGGTGCCCTCGTGGACAAGTTCAGCTTCGGCCTGTGGACGGTCGGCTGGCCGGGACGCGACCCGTTCGGCGACGCGACCCGCCCGCCGCTGGACGCGCCGTTGGCGGTGCGCAAGCTCTCCGAGCTCGGTGCGTGGGGCATCACGTTCCACGACGACGACCTGTTCCCCTTCGGCGCGGACGCGGCCGAGGTCGGCAAGCGGGTCTCCGCCTTCCGGGCGGCGTTGGACGAGACCGGCATGGTCGTGCCCATGGTGACCACCAACCTGTTCACCCACCCGGTGTTCAAGGACGGCGGCTTCACCAGCAACGACCGCTCGGTGCGCCGGTTCGCGCTGCGCAAGGTGCTGCGCAACCTGGAACTGGCCGCCGAGCTCGGCGCGCAGACCATCGTCATGTGGGGCGGACGTGAAGGCTCCGAGGTCGACGCGGGCAAGCCCGTGTCCGCCGCCCTCGACCGCTACCGCGAAGCCGTCGACACGGTCGCGCAGTACTCGGTCGACCAGGGCTACGGCTTCCGCTTCGCGCTGGAGCCCAAGCCCAACGAGCCCCGCGGCGACATCCTGCTGCCCACGATCGGCCACGCCCTGGCGTTCATCTCGACGCTGGAGCACCACGAGCTGGTCGGCGTGAACCCCGAGGTCGGCCACGAGCAGATGGCGGGCCTCAACTTCGTGCACGGCATCGGCCAGGCGCTGTGGCAGGGCAAGCTCTTCCACATCGACCTCAACGGCCAGAAGGGCCCGCGCTACGACCAGGACTTCGTGTTCGGCCAGGGCGACCTGCTGTCCGCGTTCTTCCTGGTCGACCTGCTGGAGAACGGCGGCTACGACGGCCCCCGGCACTTCGACTACAAGCCGTTGCGCACCGAGGACCTCGACGGCGTGTGGGAGAGCGCGGCGGCCAACATGCGCACCTACAAGCTGCTGCGCGAGCGGGCAGCGGCGTTCCGCGCCGACCCCGAGGTGCAGGAGGCGCTGAAGTACAGCGGCGTCTACGAGCTGGCCGAGCCCACCCTGAACGAGGGCGAGTCGATCGCCGACTTCCTCAAGGGCGAGGACTTCGACCCGTCCACCGCGAGCGAGCGCGGCTTCGGGTTCGTGCGCCTGGCGCAGCTGGCGACCGAGCACCTGCTGGGCGCCCGCTGATGGCGCTCGTCGCGGGCGTCGACTCGTCCACCCAGTCCTGCAAGGTAGTGGTGCGCGATGCGGACACCGGCGCCCTTGTTCGGCAAGGGCGTGCGGCGCACCCGACGGGCACCGAGGTGCATCCCTCCGCGTGGTGGGACGCGCTCCAGACCGCCGTCGCGGACGCGGGCGGCCTGGACGACGTGGCCGCCGTGTCGGTGGCCGCGCAGCAGCACGGCATGGTCACGCTCGACTCGGCCGGCGAGGTGGTCCGGCCGGCGCTGCTGTGGAACGACACCCGTTCCGCGGCGGCGGCGGCCGACCTCACCACCGAGCTGGGCGGGCCGGACAAGTGGGCCGAGGCGATCGGCAGCGTCCCGGTCGCCTCGCTCACCGTGACCAAGCTGCGGTGGCTCGCGGCCAACGAGCCGGAGTCCGTCGCCCGCACGGCGGCGGTCTGCCTCCCGCACGACTGGCTGACGTGGAAGCTGTCCGGCGGCACGTCGCTGGACGCGCTCACCACCGACCGCAGCGACGCCAGCGGCACGGGCTACTGGTCACCGTCCACAGAGGACTACCGGCCGGACCTGCTCGAACTGGCCCTGGGCAAGGTCGTCGGGCTGCCGCGCGTGGTCGGCCCGGCGGAACTGGTCGACGGCCGGTACGGCGCGGGCGCGGGCGACAACGCGGCGGCGGCGCTGGGCGTGCAGGCGCAACCGGGTGACGTGGTGGTGTCCATCGGCACGTCGGGCACGGCGTTCGCGCGCTGGCCGAACCCGGTCGTCGACGGCACCGGCATCGTCAACGGGTTCGCCGACGCCGAGGGCGGCCACCTGCCGCTCGTGGCGACCCTGAACGCGTCGCGCATCCTCACGGCGGCGGCGTCCGTGCTCGGGGTCGACCTGGCCGACCTGTCGGACCTGGCCCTGAGCGCACCGGCGGGTGCGGACGGGCTGGTGCTCGTGCCGTACCTGGAGGGGGAGCGGACGCCGAACAAGCCCGACTCCACCGGTGCGCTGCACGGCCTGCGGTTGGAGACCATGACCCCGGCGCACCTGGCGCGTGCCTCGGTCGAGGGTCTGCTGTGCAGCCTGGCCGACGCGATCGACGCGCTGCGGGCGCTCGGCATGCCGGTGACGCGGGTGCTGCTGATCGGCGGCGGGGCCCGCATGCCCGCCGTGCAGCGGCTCGCGCCCGCCGTGTTCGGCTGCCCGGTCCTCGTGCCGTCGCCGAGCGAGTACGTGGCGGACGGCGCGGCCAGGCAGGCGGCGTGGGCGGTCAGCGGCGCGGACGCACCGCCGCACTGGTCGGAACTGGCGTCGACCACGGTCGAGGCCGAGCCGACCCCGTGGGTGCGGGACCGCTACGCCACGGCGCGAGACCTCACCGTCAACCGCTGACGCAAGCCGAATGGGGCGCCTCCGGCCGCGGAGGCGCCCCATTCGCTGTTCCTCACGGCGCGTCCGCGAGGACTTCGTCGATCACGTGTCGCGACTGCTCGTTCCCCTCGGCCAGCGTGATGAGCGCCTTCCACAACGCCCAGCCGCGCGCCCGCGCCCACGTCGCGTCGTCCAACCCGACCGCCTCGCGGAAGACCCGCCTGCTCTCACCCGAGAACATGGTCCACGCGATCACCAGGTCGCACGCCGGATCCCCGACACCGCACGTGCCGAAGTCGATCACCGCGACCAGCTTCCCGCCGTCGACCAGCAGGTTCCCGCTCGTGTCGCCGTGGAACCAGACCGGCGGCTCGGACCACTCCGGCGCGCGCAGGGCGTCGTCCCACACGGCCGCGGCCCGCTCGACGTCGATCCGACCCTCCAACGCCGCCAGCGCCCGCCGCGTCCCGTCGTCGTAGTGAGCCGGCGACGTGCCCCGGTGGAAGCTGTGCGCACCGGCAGTCGGCCCGCCCGTCGCGTCGACGCGCCGCAGCGCCCGGAGGAAGTCGGCGATCGAGACCGCGAACCCCGCCATGTCCTCGATGCGGTCCGGCGACGCGGTCCGGCCGTCGAGCCAACGCCGGACCGACCAGTGGAACGGGTAGCCCTCGCCCGGCACGCCCAGGGCCAGCGACACGGGCACCGGGACCGGGAGCGACGGCGCGAGCACCGGCAACCACGTGTGCTCCTTCCGCACGGCGGGGGCGTAGCCGGCACCGGTCGGCAGCCGCACCGTCAGGTCGTCGCCGAGGCGGTAGGTGCGGTTGTCCCACCCGTCGACCTCGACCGGCGTCACGGACAGCCCGGCCCAGCGCGGGAACTGGCTCGCGAGCAGCCGCCGCACCAACCCGGCGTCGATACCGGCACGTCCGTCGCGGTAGGGGAGGTCGACCATGCGCCCGAGCCTGGCGACCCGGCCGTGGGCACGGCAACGCATTTTCGCGCCCGTCGCGGGTATCCCGGCGGTTGGCCGACCGGATGCGGAGGTCCCGCGATGAGGGCCGTGGTGCTCAACTGCTCGTTGAAGAAGTCGCCCGACACGTCCAACACGCAGATGCTGGCGGACGTCGTCGTCAAGGCGCTGGAGCAGCGTGACGTCGAGGTGCGGACGATCCGGGTGGTGGACCACGACGTGCCGCCGGGCGTCGTCACCGACCTGGGTGACGGTGACGAGTGGCCGATGATCCACGACGAGCTGCTGAACGCGGAGATCCTGGTGGTCGCCACGCCGACGTGGGTCGGCCACCCGTCGTCCATCGCGCAACGCGTCATCGAGCGGATGGACGCCATGATCTCCGAGCAGGACGACGAGGGCCGGCCGGTCGCTTACAACCGCGTCGCGGGCGTCGTCGTCACCGGCAACGAGGACGGCGCGCACCACGTGATCAGCGAGGTCGCCGGCGCCCTGGGCGACATCGGCTACACCATCCCGGGCCAGGCGTGGACCTACTGGAACATGGGTCCGGGACCGGGCCCGAACTACCCGGACACCGTCCACGGCCACGACTGGTCGAAGAGCACCGGCGAAGCGATGGCCGCCAACCTGCACGCCGTCGCCACGGCCCTGGCGAAGTCCCCCGTCCCCGCACCGCCATCGAGCAGCTGACCGCCGACCGACCGCCGCCTGCCTGACCGCCCGGCCGATCGCCATCCGACCGACCACTCGCCCGACCGCCCTACCCGATCTGTCCGACCTGATCTGCTCCGCCCTGCCCCTCCCGATCCGCCCCGACCCGACCCGCCTGAACCGCCCCTCCCGAACCGACCGACGCCTCCCCGCCGCCGGGCCGGCCGTTTTCTCCGGCTAACGTGAGTAATGCGATTTGGGTTGTCCCAGGTTGCACTATTCGCCCGGTCGAGGGACCCACCGACGGGCCGCCGCGCCCCGATCAGGCCTGGTCAGGCCCGGGACAGGGCGAACGCGCTGAGGAAGCCGGCCACGGTCACCAAGCCGACCAGCAGGTGGGCGTCGTCGAACGCCTCCGGGATCATGGTGTCGGCCACCATCGACAGGATCGCCCCGCCGGCGAACGCGGTGATCGCGGCCAGCCACTGGGGTGGGGCGTCGGCCAGCAAGCCGTAGCCCGCCATCGACGCCAGGCCGCTCACCACCGCGATCGCGGTCCACAGGCCGAACACGTAGCGGCGCGACCGACCTGCCCTGCGCATACCCGCCGCCGACGACAAGCCCTCCGGCACGTTGCTGATGAACACCGCCGCCACGGTCACCGCGCTCACCCCTCCACCGCCGAGCAGGCTCGCCCCGATCACCACGGACTCGGGGATGCCGTCCAGCAGCGCGCCGACCGCGATCGCCGTCCCCGACCCGCTCTGCTCCGACTCGGACGGCTGCAACCCGCCGGACCTCTTCCGGTGCCGGGCGCCACGCCGGGCCAACGCCACGTTCGCCGCCGTGTACACCAAGGCCCCGCACGCGGCACCGGCCGCCGTGGGCAGCAGCCCGCCCAACTCGTGCGCCTCGTCGATCAGGTCGAACGACACCGCCGACAGCAGCACGCCGCTGCCGAACCCCATCACCCCGGCCACCACACCGCGCGGCACCCGGACGAGATAGCCGACAAGCGCCCCGACCAGCAGCGCGGACCCGGCCAGCAAACCCCACCCCGCCGCCTGGAACACCGGGCCTCCCGTGTCGGACCCGCCCCGCGCGGGTAACCGGATGCCATGAGGATCGTCGTCACCGGCGCCACCGGCAATCTGGGCACCGCCCTGGTGCGCCGTCTCGCCGACGAACCGGACATCACCGTGCACGGCATCTCCCGCCGCGAACCCGCGGTCGCACCGCCCTACGACACGATCACCTGGACCCCGGTCGACCTCAGCCGCGAGGGCGCCGAGGAACTCCTCGCCGAGGCCTTCCGCGACGCCGACGCCGTCGTCCACCTGGCCTGGCTCATCCAGCCCAGCCACGACGAGCGCGTCCTCTACCGCACCAACGTCGCCGGGAGCGACCGCGTGTTCACCGCCGCCGTGAAAGCGGGCGTCCCGCACCTGGTCCACATGTCCTCGGTCGGCGCGTACTCGCCGGCCTCGAAGGACCACACCGTGGACGAGAGCTGGCCGCACGACGGCCTGGCGAACTCCTACTACAGCCGGCACAAGGCCGCCGCCGAGCACCTGCTCGACCAGCTCGAACGCGCGCACCCGCAGCTCACCGTCACCCGCGTCCGCCCCGGCCTGGTCCTGCAGCCGGAGGCCGCCGCCGAGATCAAGCGCTACTTCCTGGGCCCGCTGGTGCCGCACGCGCTGTTCCGGCTCAAGCTGCCCGTCCTGCCGCTACCGCGCACGTTGGTGCTGCAGTTCGTGCACGCCGACGACGTGGCCGACGCCCTGGCGAAGATCCTCACCACCCGCGCCGGTGGCGCGTTCAACCTGGTCTCCGAGCCCGTCGTGACGCCCCAGGTGCTGGCCGAGGTCATGGGCACCCGGCACGTGCCGATCCCGCCGACCGCCCTGCGCACCGCGGCCCGGGTCAGCTGGCGGCTGCGCCTGCAACCCACCTCGCACGGCTGGGTCGACCTGGCCCTCACCGCGCCGCTGCTGGACGCGACCAAGGCGTTCACCCGGCTCGGCTGGGCGCCCCGGCACAACGCCCGCGACACCCTTCGGCAGCTCCTCGACGGCCTCGGCCGCAAGGAAGGCCTGGCGCCGAGCCCGCCGCTCAAGCCCTGAGAGCCCGAGAGCCCGAGAGCCTGGTCAGAAGCCCTCGAACAGGTTCGTCCACCCCATCACCTGCGCCACGACGAACGCCAGCGCCAGCGCCGTCACGAGCAGCACGGCCACCAGCGTGACGGCCGGGCCTCGCCGCGACGGCATCGGCTGGGGGTGCGACAGACCGGAGGTCTGACCGGATTCGGGCGGTGTCTCGCCGGGCGCGACCCCGCCACCGGGCTCCAAACCGGGCGTGCGGGCCGGGTCCGGGTCGGGCGGTGTGGCAGTCATACCGGGTGGGCTACCCGGTGTGGACGGCACTACCCACCCCCGTGTGAACGACCAGCCGTCCGGGTAGTCACCTCGCATGAGCGGTGTCCAAGACGAGCTGCTGCGTACGTTGACGAAGGTCGCCAAGGCCCTGCGCGCGCAAGAGATCCCGTTCGCCCTGGCGGGCGGGTGCGCGGTCTACGCCAGAGGCGGGCCGGCGACGGAACACGATGTGGATCTCCTGGTCCGGGAACAGGACGCCGGCGCGGCCGTGAGCGCGCTCGTCGCGGCCGGCATGCGTGCCGCGACACCACCCGAGGACTGGCTGCTGAAGGTATACGACGGCGATTCGCTGGTGGACCTGCTGTTCCGGCCCAACGAGGTGCCGGTGACCGACGAGACGCTGGCCCGCGCCGAGGAGCTGCAGGTCGGCTCGGTCGTGCTGCCGGTCATGCCCGCCACCGAGGTGCTGATCGGCAAGCTGCTCGTCCTCGACGGGCATCGCTGCGACTTCAGCGAGCTGCTGCCGTTCGCCCGCGCGCTGCGCGAGCAGATCGACTGGGAGCACGTCCGCGAGGCCACCAAGCACTCGCCGTACGCCGAGGCGTTCCTCGTCCTCGTCGAACGCCTCGACCTCCTGCCCGCCCCGCTGACCAGGAGCACCCGATGACCGCAGAGCAATACCTCGCCGCCCGGCTCCGCCAGGCGTTGGCCGAGGACCCGCGCACGACCGAACTGGGCGTGCGGGTGACCGTGCGCGGCGACCACGTGCTGCTGTCCGGTGACGTGGCCAGCCCGGATCGCCGCGCCGAGCTCGAAGCCGTGATCCACGACGTGGCGCCGGAGCTGACCGTGCTCGACGACGTAAAAGTGGTGCCGTCCGAAGCGCCGGTCGGCCGAGAGGAGCTTCGATGATCCGCATCGCCGCGGTGGGTGACGTGCACCTGGGCGAAGACGCGCGCGGGCGCTTGCGGCCCGCGCTGGAGCAGCTCGGCGAGCAGGCCGACGTGCTGCTGCTGGCCGGTGACCTGACCCGGCACGGCACCGTGTCCGAGGCGCGGGTGGTGGCCGACGAGTTCGGCGGCCTGCCCGTGCCCGTGGTCGCCGTGCTCGGCAACCACGACCACCACGACGACAAGCCCGACGAGGTGACCGCCGTGCTGCGGGACGCGGGCCTGACCGTGCTGGAGGGTGAGAGCACCACCATCAGCGTGGACGGCCACACGTTGGGCGTCGCGGGGGTGAAGGGCTTCGGCGGCGGGTTCGCGGGCAAGTGCGGCAGCGCGTTCGGCGAGCCGGAGATGAAGGCGTTCATCCGGCACACCACTGAGATCGCCGACTCGCTGCGCGCCGCGCTCGGCAGCCTCGACACCGACGTGAAGGTGGCGTTGACGCACTACTCGCCGGTGCCGGACACGTTGCGCGGCGAGCCGCCGGAGATCTACCCGTTCCTCGGCTCGTACCTGCTGGGCGAGGCGATCGACGCGAACCACGCCCACCTGGCCGTGCACGGGCACGCGCACTTCGGCAACGAGCACGGCATGACGCCCGGTGGTGTGCGGGTGCGCAACGTGGCACAACCGGTCATCCGATCGGCATACACCGTCTATTGCGTGGAACCCGCCGTAGTGGAGGTGTAGCCGCATGGACGAGGAACCCAGGACCGGAGGCCCGTCGGTGGTGTGGGCGGGCCCGCCCGACGCGCCGGCCGTGATCGTGCTCGACCCGGCCGGTGTGGGCAGGCACGGCGACCTGCCCGGCACGTGGCGCCCGCTGACGGACCACCTGCAGGTCATGTGGTGCCGGCTGCCCGCGGCGGACGAGCCGTGGCACGAGGTGGACGAGGTGCTGTCCGAGTTCGCCGACCGCTCGGTGCCGGTGCACCTGGTGGCGGGCGCGGCGGCCGGTGCCGGGGTGGGTGAGCTGATCCGGCGGCACCAGGACCTGATCAGCTCGGCTCAGACGTTCGCCGCCCCCGTGCCGCTCGGGCACCCCGAGGTGGTGCTGGAGGTGCTGCGGGAGCTGCTGGACCAGGACGTGGACCCGGAGGTCGACCGCGAGCGGAACACCAACGGCAGCCCCAATGCCGGTTCGCTGCTCGGTGACGCGGCTTCCGCGCTGCGCCAGTCGGTCGGGCAGCTGTTCGAGCGCCTGAAGGACGGCTGAGCACCGGAACCACCTGGAAGGGCCCGCGGCACCGCGGGCCCTTTCGCGTGCAAGACCCAGTTCTCCTGCAAGACCGGGTTTTCAAGCAAGACCTGGTTGTCCTGCACGGCCGAGCCCGGCGCACCCACGACAGGCGAAAGCCCCGCGAACCGGAGTTCGCGGGGCTTTCCCGAACCGTCGACCGCAGCCGGTCAGCTACCGTCGACCGGCGGCCTGGGACACGGGATCGGAGGGCGTGACCCACTCCGTCGCCGCGGCTCCCGGACCGCCGTGGGGCTCATCGCAACGGGTCTCCCGGACGGCCGGCGTCGGGCAGGTCGTGGCGCGTCTCACCGGCCTGCGGCGGACGGCTCACGTCACCACGCCACGCGCCCGTCTCCAGGCCACGTCCCTCGATGAACTCCTTGAACCGCTCCAGGTCACCGGAGACCCGGTGGTCGACCAGACCCACCGCCGCACCGGCCTTCTCGGTCAGCGTCTGCGGGTCGTACTCCATCTGCACGTGCACGCGCGTCCGGCGGTCGTCGAGGCGGTGGAACGTCACCACACCGCCCTGCGGCGGACCGTCGACGGTGTGCCACGCCACCCGCTCGTCCGGGTGCTGCTCGGTGATCTCGGCGTCGAACTCCCGCGTCACCCCACCGATCTTGGTGACCCAGTGGGTCCTGGTGGGAGTCAGCTGGGTGATGCGCTCGACGCCCTCCATGAACTGCGGGAACGACTCGAACTGCGTCCACTGGTTGTACGCGGTCGTGACCGGGACCTCGACGTCCACGGACTTCTCGATCGTCGTCACTGCAACAACCTCTCCTCGGGGAATCGAGTTCGACACCTGGATACCCCTCGACAAGGTCCTTACACACATCGGCGAACACTTCGGAGTGACGGAGAGTAGCGCCTTGTCGAGAGGTGTTTGCTTCTCTTCCCACCGGCTAACTCTCCTCTGTGGACCAGTACCCCGACGCGGTTCTCTTCGACCGCGACGGCACGCTCATCAAGGACGTGCCCTACAACGGCGACCCGGACCGGGTGGAGCCGATGCCCGGCGCGCGCGAAGTTCTGCGCGTGCTGCGCGCTCGCGGAGTGCGCACGGGCGTCGTGAGCAACCAGTCCGGCATCGCTCGTGGTCTGCTCACGCGCACCCAAGTGGACGCGGTGAACTCGCGGGTGGAAGCCCTGCTCGGCCGGTTCGGCACGTGGCAGGTGTGCCCGCACGGCCCGGACGACGGCTGCGCGTGCCGCAAACCCGCGCCCACCATGATCCTCCAGGCCTGTGAAGCGCTTCAGGTCCGCCCCGAGCGCACCTTCTTCATCGGCGACATCGAGGCGGACGTCGAAGCCGCCCTCGCGGCCGGTGCCACCCCCATCCTCGTGCCCACCCCGGCGACCCTGCCCGACGAGGTCGACCGCGCGCCGCACACCGCGCCCGACCTCCGGTCCGCATTGGCGATGGTCCTATGAGGACGCTCGTGGCCAGGCTCGACAACGACGGTGACGTGCTGCTCGCCGGTCCGGCGATCCGCGCCGCCGCGCACGCGGGCGAAGTCGTGCTGCTGTGCGGTCATTCCGGCGCGCAGGCCGCCGCGCTGCTGCCCGGCGTGCACCGGGTCGTGCGGTGGGACTGCCCGTGGATCGCCAACCCCGCACCCGAGGTGCGCACGCCGGACGTAGAAGGGATCGTCGCCCTGCTCAAGGGGATCCGCGCGGACGTGGCGGTGATCCTGACCTCGTTCCACCAGAGCCCGCTGCCGCTGGCGCTGCTGCTCAAGCTCGCCGGCGTGCCGAAAGTCGTGGCCCGTTCGACGGACTACCCCGGCTCGCTCCTCGACGTCCGGCTGCGCGACGACCCGGACGTCCCCGAGGCCGAGCGCGCGCTGGAAGTCGCACGGGCCGCCGGTTTCGAGCTGCCGCCGGGTGACGACGGCAGACTGGCGATCATCCCACCACCGGAACCGGCCGAGATCGGGCCGTACGTCGTGGTGCACCCGGGCGCCTCCGTGCCCGCCCGCGCGTGGTCGCCGGACCGGTGCGCCGAGGCCGTCACGGCGCTCGCCGAGGCCCGGCACCGCGTCCTGGTCACCGGCGGTCCGAACGAGACCGACCTCACCCGGCACGTGGCCGGCGCGGACGGCGTCGACCTCGGCGGCCGGACCACGTTCGCCGAGCTGGCCGGGCTGCTGGCCCGCGCGGACGCGGTCGTGGTCGGCAACACCGGACCGGCGCACCTCGCCGCCGCGGTCGGCACGCCGGTCGTCTCCTTGTTCTCACCCGTCGTGCCCGCCCGCCGGTGGGCGCCGTACGGGCCGCACGTGTTGTTGGGCGACCAGGACGCGCCGTGCCGCGGCTCGCGTGCCCGCGAGTGCCCGGTGCCCGGCCACCCGTGCCTTGACCGGGTGACGGCCGACCAGGTCGTCACCGCCGTAGCCGACCTCGTGGGGGTGCGGACGTGAAGATCCTGCTGTGGCACGTGCACGGCTCGTGGACGAACGCGTTCGTCCGGGGCGGGCACGAGTACCTGATCCCCGGGCCGCCCAACGGCATCGGCCTCGCCGGACGCGACTGGCCCGCCGCGCGCGAGGTGGCAGCGTCCGAAGTGGACGCCGACATCGCGGTGCTGCAACGGCCGGAGGAAGTCGGCTGGGTGCCCACCGGCGTCCCCGTGGTGTACCTGGAGCACAACACGCCCAAGTACCCCAACCAGACGCACCCGCTCAAGGACTGGCCGGGCACGATCGTCCACGTCACCCACTTCAACGACCTGATGTGGGACTGCGGGACCACGCGCACGGTCGTCATCGAGCACGGCGTGGTCGACCCCGGCCCCCTGTACACCGGTGAGCTGCCCCGGGCCGCCGTCGTGGTCAACGACCCGGTGCGCCGCGGCCGGGCGGTCGGCACGGACCTGCTGCCCCGGTTCGCCGAGGCGGCGCCGCTGGACGTCTACGGCATGAAGACCGAGAAGCTGGGCGCGATGGGGCGCGGCGACCACGACCTGACCTCGCTGCACCGGGAACTGGCCCTGCGACGGCTCTACGTGCACCCCGTGCGGTGGACGTCGCTGGGGCTGTCGCTGATCGAGGCGATGCACCTGGGGATGCCCGTGGTGGCGCTGGCGTGCACCGAGGTGGTGCGCGCGGTGCCGCCGGAGGCGGGCGTGGTGTCCACCGACGTGGACGAGCTGGTGCGGGCCGCGGCCGAGCTGGTCGCCGATCCCGCCCTGGCCAGGCAGAAGGGAAAGCACGCCAGGGAGTTCGCCCTGGCCCGGTACGGGCTCGACACCTTCCTGCGGAGTTGGGACCAGCTGTTGACAGGAGTGAGCGGATGAGGATCGCGATGGTGTCCGAGCACGCCAGCCCGTTGGCCGCCTTGGGCGGTGTCGACGCCGGAGGGCAGAACGTGCACGTGGCCGCGTTGTCGGCGGCGTTGTCGGCGGGCGGGCACGACGTGGTGGTCTACACCCGCCGCGACGACCCGGCCCTGCCCGCGCGGGTGCGCACCGAGCAGGGTTACGAGGTCGTGCACGTACCCGCCGGCCCCGCCGATGCGGTACCCAAGGACGACCTGCTGCCCCACATGGGCGAATTCGCCCGCTTCCTGGAGAACGAGTGGTGCGAGGACCCGCCCGATGTCGTGCACGCG
The DNA here is from genome assembly GCF_003014735.1 of Saccharothrix carnea. Classification (GTDB taxonomy): domain Bacteria; phylum Actinomycetota; class Actinomycetes; order Mycobacteriales; family Pseudonocardiaceae; genus Actinosynnema; species Actinosynnema carneum. Next base: position 297,150 of record NZ_PYAX01000008.1, read on the forward strand.
CACTTCTGGATGTCCGGCCTGGCCTCGGTGCTCGCGGCGCGCAAGGTCGGCGTGCCCGTCGTGCAGACCTACCACGCCCTGGGCACGGTGAAGCGCCGCCACCAGGGCGCGGACGACACGAGTCCGCCCGAGCGGATCGGCATCGAGCGGATGATCGGGCGCGAGGCCGACCGGATCGCGGCGACGTGCGACGACGAGGTGGCCGAGCTGATGCGCATGGGCGTGCAGCGGTCGCGGATCTCGGTCGTGCCGTGCGGCGTGGACCCGACGCGCTTCCGCCCCGATGGCCCGGCCGACCGCCGCCGCCACCGGCACCGCGTCGTCTCGGTCGGCAGGTTGGTGCCGCGCAAGGGTTTCCAGGACCTGATCACCGCGCTGCGGTCGCTGCCGGACACCGAGCTGGTCATCGCGGGCGGCCCGGTGGACGTCGAGTCCGACCCTGAGGCACGACGGCTGGTGGCGCACGCGGAGCGCGTCGGCGTGCGCGGGCGGCTGTGGCTGGCGGGTCAGGTGTCGCGGGACGCGATGCCCGCGCTGCTGCGCTCGGCAGACCTGGTGGCGTGCGTGCCGTGGTACGAGCCGTTCGGCATCGTGCCGCTGGAGGCCATGGCGTGCGGTGTGCCGGTGGTGGCCGGCGCGGTCGGCGGGTTGACCGACACCGTGGTGGACGGCGTGACCGGCGTGCTCGTGCCGCCGCGTGAACCGGCCGCGCTCGCCCGTGCGCTGCACTCGCTGCTGGCCGACGACGCCCGCCGGGAGGCGTGCGGCATGGCCGGGCTGGACCGGGTGGGCGTGCGCTACACGTGGGACCGGATCGCCGAGGACACCGAACGCGTCTACGAGCGGGTCACGGCGGTGCGCGCCGTGGCCGTGGGAGGCACGCGATGACCGTCGAGACGCACCTGAACGGGCTGGCCCAGTCGCTGGCCGGGCTGCGCGCCCAGGCGCCGCGGCTGACCCGCTGGGGCGGCGTGCTGGCCCGCAGGCTCGCCGATGGCGGACGGCTGCTCGCGGCGGGCAACGGCGGGTCGGCCGCCGAGGCGCAGCACCTGACCGCCGAGCTCGTCGGCCGGTTCCGCGACGACCGGCGGCCGTTCTCGGCGATCGCGCTGTGCGCGGAGTCCTCCAGCGTCACCGCGATCGGCAACGACTACGGCTACGACCAGGTGTTCGCCCGCCAGGTGACCGCGCACGCCCGGCCGCAGGACGTGGTCGTGCTGCTGTCCACGAGCGGGCGCAGCCCGAACCTGCTGGAGGCGGCGAAGGCGGCCCGGCAGGCGGGCGCCCACGTGTGGGGGATGACGGGCCCGGCACCCAACCCCCTGGCGGAGGCGGTGGACGAGGTGCTGGCGCTGCCCGGCGAGCCCGCGAACGTACAGGAAGCGCAGCTGGTCGCCGTGCACGCCCTGTGCGCGGCCTTCGAAGCGGCTCTACCCGCGGCGGAACGGAGGGTCTCGTGAAGCTGGTCGTCGTCGGCGACTCGTTGTTGGACATCGACGTGCTCGGCACCGCCGAGCGCCTCTGCCCGGACGCACCCGCACCCGTCCTGGACGTGCGGGAAGAACTCGCGCGCCCCGGTGGCGCGGGGCTGGCCGCCGCGCTGGCCGCCGCGGACGGTGTCGACGTCACGCTGGTCAGCGCCGTGGCCGACGACGAGGACGGCCACCGGCTGCGCGACGAGCTGGCCCACCTGGGAACCGTGCTCGGACCATCGCCGTCGCCCACCCCGGTCAAGACCCGGCTCCGCGCCGGTGACCAGTCGATCGCCCGGCTCGACCGCGGAGGCGGTCCCGGTGCGCCGCAGGCCACCGACGACATGCTCGACGCCGTGCTGGAGGCCGACTACGTGCTGGTCTCCGACTACGGGCGCGGCCTGGCGCGGGACGAACGGCTGCGCGGGGTGCTCGCCCGCCGCCCGGTGGTGTGGGACCCGCACCCGCGCGGCCCGGACCCGGTGCCCGGCGCCCGGCTCGTGACGCCGAACGCGGCCGAGGCCAAGACCTTCAGCGGCCACGCCGACCCGATGGACGCCCTCGGAGCGCTGCGGGCGAAGTGGCGTGCCCGGGCCGTCGTCGTCACGCTCGGCGCCGATGGCGCGCTGCTGCACGGCGGCGGCACGCCGGTCGCCGTGCCCGCGCCGCGCGTCCCCGTGGTCGACCCGTGCGGCGCGGGGGACCGGTTCGCGGTCACCGTCGCGGTACGGCTCATGGGCGGCGCGGCGATGGACGACGCGATCGCCGATGGCGTCACGTCGGCGGCCGAGTTCCTGCGCCACGGCGGCGCGTCCGGGTTCCGGCCGACCGATCAGCTGTCCACAGTGGACGCGGTGCGGGCACGGGGCGGCACGGTCGTCGCCACCGGCGGCTGCTTCGACCTGCTGCACGCCGGTCACGTCCGCACCCTGCGCGCCGCCCGGTCGCTCGGCGACTGCCTGGTGGTGTGCCTGAACTCCGACGCGTCCGTGAGCCGGCTCAAGGGCCCGGACCGGCCCGTCACCAAGGAACAGGACCGGGTCGAGGTGCTGCGCGCGTTGGGCTGCGTGGACGACGTGGTCGTGTTCGAGGACGACACGCCGGAACGCGTGCTGGCCACCCTGCGCCCGGACGTGTGGGTCAAGGGCGGCGACTACACCGTGGAGTCGCTGCCGGAAGCGGACTTGGTCGAGGGGTGGGGTGGGCGGACCGTCGTCGTGCCCTACCACCGGGGCCGGTCGACCACCGAGATGCTGTCGAGGAGGGGCTGATGCTCGGTCAGGTGCTGGTGACCGGAGGCGCGTCCGGCTTGGGCGCGGCCGTGGTGCACGCGGTGCACGAGTTGGGCGGGCGACCGCTGGTGCTGGACAAGGCGGCCCCGTCGTCGCCGGAGGTGGCCGACTTCGAGTCGGTGGACCTGTCCGACACCAGGGCGGCGGAACGCGCGGTCAAGGCGATCGCCGAGCGCAACGGCGGCCTGCGGGCCGTGGTCACGGCGGCGGGCACGGACGCGTGCGGCCGGCTGGACGAGGTGTCCGGCGCGGACTGGGACCGGGTGGTGATGGTGAACCTGCTCGGCACCGCGGCGGTGGTGCGGGCGGCGTTGCCGCTGCTCGACGGCGGCCGGGTGGTGACCATCGCGTCCACGCTCGGCATCAAGGCGGTCAGCGACGCCACCGCGTACTGCGCCTCGAAGTTCGGCGTGGTCGGCTTCACCAGGGCGCTGGCCGCCGAGACCGCGGGCCGGGTCGGCGTGACGCTGGTCATCCCCGGCGGCATGCGGACGCACTTCTTCGACGACCGCGCCGAGCAGTACCGGCCGCCGGACGACAGCAAGCTCAACCCGCCCGAGCGGGTCGCCGACGCGATCGTGTTCGCGCTGCGCCAGCCCGAGGGGTGCGAGGTGCGCGAACTCGTCGTCGCGCACTCCGAGGAGGGATCGTGGCCGTAGCCTCCCGGCTGGACACCGGCCGGGCGTTCGCCAAGGTGCTGCTGCCGACGCTGGCCAAGGGCGTCATCGTGCGCCGCCGGTCGGCCGCGGCGATGGCGGAGAAGGTGCGGGCGGACGCCGTGGCGGTGGCCACCGTGAAGCGGTTCCACGAGCGCTACGGTCCGGAACCGCTGCGGCTCAGGGTGACCGGGCGCAGCATCGCGCTGCTGCTCGACCCGGTGGACGTGGCGAGGCTGCTGGCCGAGTCGCCCGAGCCGTTCGCCCTGGCCACCCGGGAGAAGAAGGCCGCGCTGGCGCACTTCCAGCCGCACGGCGCGCTGATCTCGACGGGACCGGAACGGGCCCACCGGCGTGCGGTGAACGAGGACGTGCTTCGGCCGGGGAAGATCGACGTGGTGGGCATCGTGGCCGACGAGGCGGACCTGCTGCTCCGGCACGCCCGCAGCGTCGGCGAGCTGACGTGGGACGCGTTCGCGCAGGCGTGGTGGCGGGCGGCGCGGCGGATCGTGCTCGGGTCGTTCGCGCGGCAGGACGGCGAGCTGACCGACCTGCTGCAGGAGTTGCGGGGCGACGCGAACTGGGCCTACCTCCACCCGCGCCGCGAGGCGCTGCGCCGGCGGTTCGAGCAACGGCTGCGCGGGCACCTGGAGCGCGGTGAACCGGGCAGCCTGGCGAGCCTCGCGCCCGCCGACGAGCTGCTCGACCAGGCACCGCACTGGCTGTTCGCGTTCGACGCGGGCGGTATCGCGACCATGCGGGCGTTGGCGATCGGCGGTGCGGGGGAGGCCGGGATCTGGGAGTCGGTGCGGCTGTGGCCGACGACACCGGTGATCCTGCGCGAGAGCACCGAACGGACCCGCTGGCACGGCACGTGGCTGCCGGCGGGCACCACGTTCGTCGTGTTCCTGCCGTACTTCCACCGCGACCCGGACCGGCTGTCCTACGCCGACGCCTACGCGCCGGAGAACTGGCCCGCGCCCAGCGACCCGGGCCTGGTGCCGTTCAGCGGCGGTCCGGGCATCTGCCCCGGCCGCGACCTCGTGCTGGTGGCCGGGAGCACCATGCTGGACGCGCTGCGCGACCACTTGGAGGTGCCGACGCTGCGTCAGCCGCTGCCCGTCACGCTGAATCACTTCGGGTTGACGTTCGTCACTCGAAGTAATGATTAGTTGCTCCCTCTAAGGGGTAAGTGGTGGCCGTGAGTCAGGCTGAGGAGTCATATCAACGGAGATTGGCGCGCAACCTCAACGAGCTGTTGCAGGAACTGCGCGTGGCGCAGGCCGGTGTGCAGATCCTGTTCGGCTTCCTGCTGTCGATCGCGTTCACCGAGCGCTACGCGGCGGCCGACGCCTACATCCGCGCCACCCACCTGATCACCGTCCTGTTCGCCGCGGGAGCCGTGGCGCTGCTCACCGCGCCCGCGGCCTGGCACCGGCTGCTCTTCCGCCGCGGCAGGCGGGAGTACGTGATCGAGGTCGCGAACAACTTCGCGATCGTCGGGCTGGCGTGCCTCGCGGTGGCCATGACCGGCACGATCCTGCTGCTCGGCGAGGTCATCATCGGCGGCTGGGTGGCCATCGCGCTCGGCGCGTTCGCGGCCGTGGTGTTCGGCACCATGTGGTTCGCGTGGCCCTGGCGCGAGCGCGGGCGGGACACCGTCGAGGACGACGAAGATGACGAGGACCGCCTGGAGTGAGCGGAATCCCTCCCGCCACCTTCAACTTATAGCGCACCCCCGGACTTGCGGCAAGCCCCCGGTCATGCCGCACACTCTCACGGCCAACGCCATGACCTGCGGAAACCGGGGGCACGTGTCAACTCAGGGTTACGAAGAAGAATTGCGGTCCGAACGCGCCTACGTGGCGGACCTGCACCGGCGGCTCGACGACGAACGCGCGCGGGTGAAGCGGCAGTACGAAGCCGCGCTGCGCGGCAACGGCGGCACGCAGCTGGAGCGGGACGACGAGGTGCGCGCGCTGGCCAAGGAGGCGAAGCGGCTGGGCGTGGCGGACAACGGGCTGTGCTTCGGCCGGCTCGACGCCGTGTCCGGCGAGGTCTCCTACATCGGCCGGATCGGGCTGTTCGACGAGGGCGACGAGTACGAGCCGGTGCTGCTCGACTGGCGGGCGCCCGCGTCGCGCGCGTTCTACGTCGCCACCGCGGCCAACCCGGAGAACATGCGCCGCCGCCGCCAGTTCCACACCAACCGGCGGCACGTGGTCGACTTCACCGACGAGGTCCTCGGCCGCCCGGACGGCGCCGAGCGCGGTGACGCGGCCCTGCTCGCGGCGGTCAACGCGCCGCGCGGCGAGGGCATGCGCGACATCGTGGCCACGATCCAGTCCGAGCAGGACGAGGTCATCCGGCTCGACCACCCCGGCGTGCTGGTGATCGAGGGCGGACCGGGCACCGGCAAGACCGTGGTGGCGCTGCACCGCGTCGCGTACCTGCTCTACACGCAGCGGGAGCGGATGGAGCGGCACGGCGTGCTCGTGGTCGGCCCCAACCCGGCGTTCCTGAACCACATCGGCCGCGTCCTGCCGTCGCTCGGCGAGTCCGACGTGGTGTTCATGACCCCCGGTGACCTGGTGCCCGGCCTGCGCGTCACGGCCGAGGACGCGCCGGAGGCCGCCCGGCTCAAGGGCTCCCGGAAGATCCTGGACGTGCTCGCGGCGGCGGTCGCCGACCGGCAGCGGCTGCCGGAGGAGCCGATCCCGGTCGAACTGGGTGGTGTCACGGCCCGGATCGACGCCGAGACCGCGGCGTGGGCCAGGGACGAGGCGCGCACGAGCGGGCTGCCGCACAACGAGGCACGCGCGGTGTTCACCGAGATCGTCACGTACGTGCTCACCGAGCGGTCGATCGGCCGGATCGGCAAGGGCTGGCTGACCCGGTCGGACCGCGAGTCGTGGGAACGGCTGCGGGCCGACCTGGTCAAGGAACTCGCGCAGGACGAGCGGTTCACCGCCGCGCTGGACGAGCTCTGGCCCGTCCTGACGCCGCAGGCCCTGCTGTCCTCGCTGTACACGTCACCGGAGCGGCTGCGGGCGGCCGGTGCCGACCCGGTGCTGTGGCGTGCCGAGGGTGAGGCGTGGACGGTGTCGGACGTGCCGCTGCTCGACGAGCTGGTCGACCTGCTCGGCCGGGACAAGTCCGACGACCGGGCCGCCGAGCGGGCGCGGCAGGCCGAGGCGAAGTACGCCGCCGAGGTGCTGGACAGCCTCCACGGCCGCCAGGACTCGATGGACGACGAGGACCACCTGTACGCCACGGACCTGCTCTACGCCGAGGACCTGGCCGACCGCGTGCTGGAGCGGGACACCCGCGAGCTGGTGGAACGCGCCGCCGCCGACCGGGACTGGACCTACCGGCACGTCGTGGTGGACGAGGCGCAGGAGCTGTCCGAAATGGACTGGCGGGTGCTGATGCGGCGCTGCCCGGGCCGCTCCTTCACCGTGGTCGGCGACCTCGCCCAACGCCGCTCGCCCGCCGGTGCCACGTCGTGGGGCACGATGCTGGAACCGTACGTCCCCGGCCGCTGGGTCTACCGGTCGCTGACGGTGAACTACCGGACCCCGGCGGAGATCATGGCGGTCGCCGCCGCGGTGCTGGCCGAGTTCGCGCCCGACGTCAAGCCACCGGAGTCGGTCCGCGCGTGCGGCGTCCAACCGTGGTCCAGGCGGGTCACCGAGGGGGAATTGGCGGCGGCCGTCGAGGAGTTCGTCCGGGAGGAGGCCGGCCGCGAGGGCACCAGCGTGGTGATCGGTCCACCGGACGTGCCCGGTGCGGTGGCCGCGTCGGAGACCAAGGGCCTGGAGTTCGACGCCGTGCTGGTCGTGGAGCCGGACCGCATCCTCGCGGACGGGCCGCGCGGAGCGGCGGAGCTGTACGTCGCCCTCACCCGCGCCACACAACGCCTCGGCGTACTGCACCACGGCCCTCTGCCGCGCGCCTTGAGTGGGCTGGTCGCGCCGGGGACGCCCGCCGATGCCGGGAGCGGTCGGTCGGCGTAGTGGTGCCTCGCGGCCGGCCCTGCGCTGGGCCGGCCGCGCACGCCGATCCGCCGGCCTCGGGCCCTGCGCCTGGCCGATCCGCCGCCCGACTCGCCGCTGCACACCCAGCTGTCCGCCCCGGCTCGCCACATGCCCGGACCAGGCGGCGCATGGGCCCGGTTCATCGCGCATGCTTGCATCGACTGGGGCGTCGGCCCGGTCGGGGCGTCGGTCCGGCCGGCTGTGCGTGTCCGGCCGTCAGCCGGTCAGCCCGACTCGTCGGTCCGGTCGTGTGGTGTGCCCACGGGCTTGGACTCGGGCGATCCGCGTTGCCGCAGGTACACGCTCAACACCGCCATGGACCCGATGGCCAGGAACTCCGACTGCCAGTTCTGCAGCGACCGGTTCCAGAAGTCGGCCGACAGCACGTAGTCCCACCAGCCCACCGGGTCCTGGAACGTGTTCAACTGGTCGTTGTTGTACGCACTGCGGCCCGCGATGGACTGGGTCAGCCACGAGCCCACGAACAGCCCCAGCACGACCAGCCCGAGCGAGTTCGAGTACAGCGCCGTCCGCCACCCACCGGCCTTCGCCCACGGCGGCGACTGCTCCTTGACGTGCGCCCCGAGCAGCTGGTCCTTATCGGACTCGGCACCGATCCGGTCGGCGGGCTTCGACTCGGGGGAGCCGCGCTGCATCAGCCACACCGTGGCGAAGATGAACAGGAAGAACTGCAGGTACTCCGACTGCCAGTTCTCGGCGACGTCCACCGCGAAGTCCGACGACGCCACGTACTGCCAGAAGCCGATCGGGTCACCGCCGTCGGTGAGCCGCCGGTTGTCGAGGTCGGCGTTGCCCGCGAACGCCTGGCCGATCAGCGTCGCCAGGAACAGCAGGCCGAACGCCAGCCCGAGTCCGTTGTCCCGCAGGAACCTCTTCACAGGCCCACCAACCCGATGACGCTGAAGATCACCAGCAACACCACCACACCGAGCAGGTAGGCGTAGAACATCCCGCGCCGCGTCACGGCCCACCCACCTCGCACGTGTACGGCCGTTCGCCCCGCGACTCGCAGCCCGCGCCCGCCACCCGCCACCCCGACGACAGCTCACGCAGGAACAGCACGTCGTCGGACGTGCGGACCTGCGCGGCGTCACCCCAGACCTCGACCGACTCCACCGTCCCACCCGGAACGTCGAGCGACGAGCACTCCACGTCCTCGCGGGCGCGGTCGGTGAGCAGTTCGCAGGCCCTCACCGAGTCACCCGAGGCGACCGCCGCGGTGAACTCCTCCGTCACCCGTTCCACCACGTCACCGGACCCGGAACCGCACCCGGCCAGTACCAGCACCGCCGGCAGCGACACGACGGCGCACCACCGAAAGCCGATCATGGTTGGCCGATGACGCCTCACGGGCGCAGCAGCACTTTGACGGCGCTGTCCTGCTTGCGCTGGAAGATGTCGTAGGCGTGCGGCGCCTGGTCGAGCGGCAGGTGGTGGGTGGCGAAGGTGTCCACGCCGAGCGGGTCGTCGTCGGTCAGCAGCGGCAGGATCTCCGGCACCCAGCGCCACACGTTCGCCTGGCCCATGCGCAGCTGCACCTGCTTGTCGAACAGGGTGAGCATCGGCAGCGGGTCGGCCATCCCGCCGTACACACCGGACACCGAGATGGTGCCGCCGCGCCGCACGATGTCGATCGCCAACCTCAGCGCGTGCAACCGGTCCACGCCCGCGGTCTGCATGAACCGCGCCGCGATGGCGTCCGGCAGGAGGCCGACCGCCTGGTGCGCCAGCTTCGCGACCGGCGCGCCGTGCGCCTCCATGCCGACAGCGTCGATCACGGCCTCCGGCCCGCGCCCGCCGGTGAGGTCGCGGATGTGGTCCACCAGGTGGCTGTCGCGCACGTTCAGCACGGTCACGCCGTGGCCGCGGGCCCGCGCCATGCGTTCGGGCACCAGGTCGACCCCGATGACGGTCTCGACGCCGCGGTGCTGCGCGATGCGGGTCGCCATGTCGCCGATCGGGCCGAGCCCGAGCACGACCAGGCTGTCCCGCGTACCCGCGTACTCCACCGCCTGCCACGCCGTGGGCAGCACGTCGGACAGGTACACGAACCGGTCGTCCGGCGGACCTTCCGGCACCTTGATCGGCAGCGTGTTGCCGAACGGGACCCGCAGGTACTCGGCCTGCCCGCCGGGCACCTGCCCGTACAGCTTGGTGTAGCCGAACAGCGCCGCGCCGGACCCGTGCTCGCGCACCTGGGTCGTCTCGCACTGCGACTGCAGGCCCCGCCCGCACATGAAGCACGTGCCGCAGGAGATGTTGAACGGCACCACCACGCGGTCACCCGGCTTGACCTCGGTGACCTCCGCACCGACCTCCTCGACCACGCCCATCGGCTCGTGCCCGAGGATGTCGCCCTCGTCGATGAACGGACCCATCACCTCGTACAGGTGCAGGTCCGAGCCGCACAGCCCGGTGGACGTGATGCGCACGACGATGTCGGTCGGCTCCTTGAGGATCGGATCCGGCACGGTGTCCACGCGCACGTCCCGCTTGCCGTGCCAGGTGACGGCCTTCATCAAAACCCCTCCCGACTGCGCCGCGGTCGACTGCCCGGAGCGTTCCCGGCACGGCGTGTGGCAAACACCGGCCCGGGTACCCGCAGCTCATGAGCGCACCACTACCCCGGGACCGGGTGGGCGCGCCGCGGCGTGCGGTCGTCACCGGGTCCGATTCCGGCATCGGCAAGGCGATCGCGGTGGCCCTGGCGGGCGGCGGCGTGGACGTCGGCATCACCTACCACGCCGACCGCGACGGTGCCGAGGACACCGCCCGCGAGGTCCGCGACCTGGGCGTCCGGGCGGCCGTGCGGCAACTCGACCTGACCGACCTGCCGACCGCCGCTTCGGTCATCGACGACCTCGCGTCGGATCTGGACGGTATCGACGTGCTGGTGAACTGCGCGGGCACGGGCACCGCGCAGAAGGCGATGGACATGGACTTCGACACGTGGCGCGGCGTGCTGTCGGTCGACCTGGACGGCGCCTTCCTGTGCGCCCAGCGCGCGGCCAAGCACATGATCGAGGCGGGTCGGGGCGGCCGGATCATCAACATCACCTCGGTGCACGAGCACCAGCCGCGGGTGGGCGCGGCCCCCTACTGCGCGGCCAAGGCCGGGTTGGGCGCGTTGACCAAGGTGCTGGCGCTGGAGCTGGGCGAGCACGCCATCACGGTGAACTCGGTCGCGCCGGGTGAGATCTCCACCCCGATGACGGGCCAGGAGGACGTGGACCCTCGCACCGAGTCGCGTCCGGGCGTGCCGCTGGGGCGTCCGGGGCACGCCGGCGAGGTGGCGGCCGTGGTGGCGTTCCTGGCCACGCCGGCGGCGGGGTACGTGACCGGCGCGTCGTTCGTGGTGGACGGCGGCATGACGTTGATGGGCCCCCAGGCCAGCACGCTGCTCACCGACCGCAAGTGGCTCGAGCCCTGACCGGACGCGCGCCGACTACCGCACGGTCACCCGGCGCGTCGCGGCCGCCGCCACGGCGAGCGCGGCGAGCCGGACCAGGTTGGCGCGGTGCCAGGTGCGGACGAGTCGGCGGCGCTCGCCGTCGCCCAACGCCCCCTCGCCGCGCAACAGCGGCAGGTTGACCGTCTTGACCAGGTAACCCGTCAGCGCGGCGGCCACCAGCGTGCCCGCCGCCGAGGCGGCGACGGCCCGGCGGTCACCGCCCGAGCGCCACCCCGCCGCCAGCGTCACACCGGTGGCCACGAGGGTCACCGGCGCCGCCGGCGCGTAGTAGCGCAAGGGGCTGCCGGGGCCGAGGAGCCGGGGTTCCCGGTTCGGCCGGGCGTCCGCGAGCAACCCAAGCACGTCGACGGCGGCCTCGTAGAGGTTGCCGGCGAACCAGTGCGCTTGGCCGAGTCGGGCCACCGCGGCCCACGGCAACCGGAGTCCCATGCCGTGATCCTACGGAGTCCGGTCGAGTCCTGAGGTGATTCCAAGGTTCGCCCAACGTCTTCCTGAGCCGGGCTTGGTCTGCTGGTCCCGGGAGCCGGACCGGCCGGCGCCCGGACTGGAGGCAGGGATGCGAATGCGGATCCGGACCAGGCTCGTCGCGGCCGTCCTGACAGCGGGGACGCTGACCGCGGTGGTCGCCGCGAGCACGTCACCCGCGCTGGCGGAACCCGCCACGGCGAAGGGTGTGACCGCCGAGCACGAGCCGGCGAAGCAGAAACCGGCCGAGGACGAGGTGGTGAAGAAGGGGTCGGGCAAGCCCGACAAGCCGGGCAACGGGCAGCACGAGGTGCCCGAGGAGGCCGTCAAGCTGCTGGCCGTGAAGCTCGGCATCACGGTCGACCGGTCCCGGCAGGTGTACCGCGACCTGCAGAAGGTCAAGTCGCGGGGCGCGGAGATCGTCGGTGACCGGGCGTTCGTCGCCATCGCCGAGGGCCTCGGCATCACGCCCGAGCGGCTCCTGGCCGTCCTGCGCGAGGTGAAGCAGGAGATCGCCGTGCCGCCGAAGCCGAAGCCGGGCGAGCCGGTCGGTCCACCCTCGAAGTGACCGGTCGAACCGGGTGGTCCGGACCGGTGCGCGACCGGTCCGGACCGCGGCCCGCGAGTGGGCCCGCGGCGGTGCCCCATACTGGTCGCGTGCGGGTCTTGGTGGTGGATGACGACGAGGCCGTCCGCCACTCCCTGGCCCACGCGCTGCGCCGGGACGGCTACCAGGTGTCGGTCGCCGCGGACGGCTCCCAGGCGTTGGACGAGCTGGGCCGGGCCCGGCCCGAGGTGATCGTGCTCGACGTGCTGCTGCCCGAGCCGAACGGCCTGGAGATCTGCCGCAGGCTGCGCCGCCGGGGCGACCGCACGCCGATCCTCATGCTGACCGCGCGCGACCTGGTCGAGGACCGGGTCGCCGGGCTCGACGCGGGCGCCGACGAATACCTGGTCAAGCCGTTCGCCCTGGACGAGCTGCGGGCCCGGCTGCGTGCCCTGCTGCGGCGCACCGGCGTCGCCGAGGAGGTGCTGCGGTTCGCCGACGTGGAGATGGACACGACCACCTACCGCGTGCACCGGGGTGGGCGGCCGATCGAACTGACCCGCACCGAGCACGCCCTGCTGGAGCTGTTCCTGCGCAACCCGGACCGGGTGCTCGGCCGCGAGCTGATCTTCGAGTCCGTGTGGGGCTACGACTTCGGGCCCGCGTCCAACGCGTTGTGGGTCTACATCAGCTACCTGCGCGGGAAGCTGGAGTCCGCCGGTGAACCGCGCCTGATCCAGACCGTGCGCGGGCTGGGGTACGTGCTGAGGGAGCGACCGTGACGCTGCGGACCAGGGTCGGGCTCGCGGGCGGCGTGGTGGTGCTGGTGGCCCTGGCCATCGCCTCGGCGGTGGTCTACTCGACGGTGCGCGCGGACCTGCGCGGCAACCTGGACGACTCGCTGGCGCAGACCGCCTCGCAGAGCCCGACCATCGCCGCGCAGCTCAAGCAGAAGATCGCGGACACCGGGCACGCCATGCCCATCGAGAGCCCGGTGGTCGTGGGCAGCACGCTGGTCCAGTTCGTCACCGCGCCGGTGACCCGCGGGTCGAACCGGGCGTTCGTCGCCGTGACGGAGCTGGACGTGGCAGTGGCCAGGGGTGTGGCGGACGCCTACTTCCAGGACGTCACCCACGACGGCGTCGACTACCGCCTCCACACCGCGCTGGTGCCGAACTCGCGGGGCACGCTGATCCGGGTGGCCCGGCCGCTCACCGACGGCGCCGACGTCCTGACCGCGCTGGCGGCGCTGCTGGTGAGCCTGACCCTGATCGGCGGGCTCGTCGCGGCGCTGGCCGCCCGGCTGGCGGCACGGCGGGTGCTGCGGCCGGTGCGCGTGCTGACCGACGCGGTCGAGCACGTGACCGCGACCCGGGACCTGAGGGCGCGCGTCGACCTGACCGGGCACGACGAGATCGGCCGCCTGGGCCGGTCGTTCGCCGCCATGATGACCGCGCTGGACGCCTCCGTGCACGCGCAGCGCCGCCTGGTCGCCGACGCCTCGCACGAGCTGCGCACCCCGTTGACCAGCCTGACCACGAACCTCGAACTGCTCGCCGAGGACGACGGGCTGCGCGACCCCGAGGCGCCCGCGCAGGTGCGGTCGGCGATCGCGCAGGTCGGTGAGCTGCGCACGCTGGTCAACGACCTGATCGACCTCGCCCGCTACGGCGAGGGGACCGCGCGCGCCGAGGACACCCGGTTGGACCTGGTGACCGGCCGGGTGATCGCCAAGGCGGCGGCCCGGGTGGGCGGTCCGCGGTTCGAGTCGGCGTTGTCGCCCTGCCTGGTGCACGTCGACCCGGACGCGATCGAGCGGGCGGTCGGGAACCTGGTGGACAACGCGGTGAAGTGGAGCCCGCCCGGCGGCCGGGTGCTCGTCACCGTGGCAGACGGGGAGTTCGCCATCACCGACGAGGGTCCGGGGATCCCCCCGGCGGACGTGCCGTTCGTGTTCGACCGCTTCTACCGGTCGGCGCAGGCGCGGTCGCTGCCCGGCTCGGGCCTCGGCCTGGCGATCGTGCGCCGGGTCGTCGAGACGCACGGCGGAACGGTGGCCGCCGAACCCCTCGACCGCGGCGTCCGGATGCGCCTGCGCCTGCCGGTGGTCCGGGACTGACCCGCCAGACCGGGTGCTACTTCGACCGGGCCTGGGCGGTCTTGCGGTTGTTCGCCTTGCCGAGCGCGTCGACCAGTTGCTGCTTGGTCATGCTCGACCGGCCCGGTACGTCCAGCTTCTTGGCCAGGTCGTACAAGTGCTGCTTGCTGGCGTTGGCATCGACACCGCCGGCCGTGCGGCCCTGCTTCGGGGTGCTGCGCGCGGCCTGCTCGTCGGAGGGTCCTTTTTCCTCCTTGGGCTCCCAGTGGTCGCCGACCTTCTCGAACGAGTGCTTCAACGCGGCGAACGCGGTCCGGTGCGAGCGCTGGCCCTCGCCGTAGGTCTGCACGGCCGAGTCGTGCGCCTTAATCCACGTCCGCTGCGCCTTCTTGGACGAGCGCGCGATCGTGCTCGGCAACTCCTCACGTCCGGGCATGGCTGTCCTCCTCGGGGCTCCGCCTCGGGTTTCACCTCGGCCACCGGGGTACCCGGAGGCCATGACGGACATGCGTGTCGATGCACTCGACGTCCACAGCCCGCTCGACGGTCAGCTGATCGGCTGGCTGCCCACCGCCACGGACGAGGACGTGGCCGGCTCGGTGCTCACCGCCCGTGAGGCGCAGCCCGGTTGGGCGGCGACACCCGCCGCCGAACGGGGAGCCGCGCTCAAGGCGGCGGCGCAGGCGATCCGGGAGCACGCGGCGGACCTGGCGAACGTGCTGCACGCCGAGACCGGCCGCCCGTTCACGTCCGCGCGGGACGGTGTGCTGGCCGGTGTGTCCACGTTGGAGCAGTACGCCGAGCTGGGCCCCGTCCACCGCGGACGTTCGCTCCAGGGCTCGCCCGACGCAGCGGACTTCATGGTTCCCGAACCCCGCGGCGTGGTCGTCGCCCTCACCCCGTGGAACGACCCGGTGGCCGTGTCCTGCGGCCTGCTCGGCGCCGCCCTGGTGACCGGCAACGCGGTGGTGCACAAGCCGAGCGAACGGTGCCCGCACACCGGCGTGCTGCTCGCGCAGCTCATGGTCGACCACTTCCCGCCGGGCGTGCTGCAGAGCCTCACCGGTGACGCCTCGATCGGCTCGGCGCTGGCTTCCTCACCGCACGTGGACGTCGTCGCCCACGTCGGCGGCACGGCGACCGGCCGCTCGATCGCCGCCGCGTGCGCCCGGACCGGCGCGAAGGCGCTGCTGGAGAACGGCGGCAACGACCCGCTGCTGGTCGACGCGGACGTGGACCCGGTGTGGGCGGCCGAGCAGGCGGCGATCGGCGCGTTCACCAACGCGGGCCAGCTGTGCACGTCGGTGGAGCGGATCTTCGTGCACCGGGCCGTGGCCGACGAGTTCCTGACCGCGCTGTGCGACGAGGCCCGCCGCTGGAACGCCGAACCCCAGCCCCTGGTCGACCTGCGGATGCGCGACCACGTGCACGCGCACGTCGCCGAAGCGGTGGCGGACGGTGCGCGGCCCCTGGTCGGTGGCGAGGTCCCGGACCGCGACGGCGCGTACTACCCGGCGACCGTGCTCGACCACTGCGCGCCCGACATGCGCGTGTTCCGGGAGGAGACGTTCGGGCCGGTAGCGCCCGTGCGCGTGGTGCCGTCGTTCGAGGAGGGCCTGGCCGAGGCGTGCGTGGACGAGCACGGCCTGGCCGCGACCGTGCTGACCGGGTCGATGGCGCACGCGCAGCAGGCGTGGCGGGCGCTGCCCGTGGGCACGGTGAAGGTCAACGCCGTCTTCGGCGGTGCGCCCGGTGGTGCCGCCCAGCCGCGTCGCCTGTCCGGTACCGGGTTCGGCTACGGGCCGGAACTGCTGGACGAGATGACCGCGGTGAAGGTCGTGCACCTCGGCCAGGCCCACCTCGGCCAGGCGTAGCCGCCCCGGCTCGGCCAGGCTCAGATCCAGCCCTCGTCCCAGGCCAACCGGGCGGCCTCGTAGCGGGTGTTCACGCCGAGCTTCGTCATCGCCGACGACAGGTAGTTGCGCACCGTGCCCGCCGCCAGGTGGGCCTCCTGCGCGATCGTCGCCACCGTGCCACCCCGCAACGCGTACCGCAGCACGTCCAGCTCTCGCGCGGTCAACGGGCACGTGCCCTCGGTGAGCGCGGCGGCGGCGATCTCGGAGTCGACGTAACGACGGCCGGCGTGCACGTCCCGCAGGATCGACGCGAGCTGCGCGGCCGGTGTCGTCTTGGGCACGAACCCGCGCACGCCCGCGCTCAACGCCCGCCGCAGCACGCCGGGCCGCGCGTGCCGGGTCACGATGACCACCGCGACACCCTCCAGCCCGCGCACCGCCTCGGCCGCGAGCACACCGTCCCGCCGGGGCATCTCCAGGTCGAACACCGCGATGTCGGGTCGGTGCGCCCGCACCGCCGCGACGGCCGCGTCACCGTCGCTGGCCTGCGCGACCACCGAGATGTCGTCCTCCAGCTCCAGCAACGCCGCCAGCGCGCCCCGGATCAGGTCCTCGTCGTCGGCCAGCACCACCCGGATCACCGGCCCACCCCGGCCTTGCCCACCAGCTCGAACTCCTCCGGGCCCGCCGGACCCACCTCGACCCGCCCGCCGACGGTGGCGAACCGCTCGCGCAGCCCGGCCAGCCCCGCGCCCTCCTCGTCCGCGCCCGCGAAATCGGCGGGCACGCCGTCGTTGCGCAGCCGCACGCACACCTGGCCGTCGAGCACGTCGATCAGCACGGCGCAGTGCCGGGCCCGGCTGTGCCGCAGCACGTTCGTCGTGCCCTCCCGCACCAGCGCGCCGAACAGCGGCTGCAACGGCGGCGGCACGCCCGCCGCGTCACCCTCGACCGTCGTCTCGATGCCCGCCGCCCGCAGCACGCCCACCGCGTTCGTGATCTCCGTGCCCAGGCTCGCCCGCCGGTAGCCCTGCACCACCTCGCGGGTCTCCCGCAACGCCGTGCGCGCCAGCTCCGCCACCTCGCCCGCGTGCTTCCTGGCCAGCTCGTCGTCCCGGCCGATCAGCCGCTGCGCCAGCTCGCCCTTCAACGCGATCGCCTGCAGGTGGTGGCCCTGGATGTCGTGCAGGTCGGCGGCGAACCTGAGCCGCTCCTCGGCCACGGCCAGCGCCTCGGCGGTGCGGCGGCTCTCCTCCTGCTTCAGCGCGAGGTCCCAGATCCACAGCTGGGCCAGGTCGGCGAACACCAGCGCGACGATCATCGCCCCGGCCATGAGCATCGCCGGACCGGCGTCGTCGCCGCCGAACAACCCGCCCACGCCGACCGACAGCACCGCCATGACGGTCACCACCGGCCACCGGCTGCGCGCCGGCAGGACCGCGCCCACGTGCGCGACCACCAGGGCGGGCAGCATGGCCCAGGCGGGCATGAAGCCGTCGCCGCCGCTGGTCACCGCCCACGCCACCAGCGCCACCGCGAACGTCGCCAGGTGCTCCCACAGCGGGCCGTCACCGCGACCCATCCCGATCATGGCCTGCCGCATGTACCGGGCGTGCTGGGTGATCACGACCGCCACGGCCACCGCCAGCAGCACCGACGTCGGCACGCCGCGGTCGTGGGCGAACAGGTCGGCCGCCGTGCCGACGCCGACCACCACGCCGCCGGCCACCACCGTCCACCACGTGTAGCGGCGTAGCCTGCTCAAGGGAGTCACCAGGCGAATCTACGAGCCGGATCGCACGCCTGTCTGCTGACATCTGTCACACGGACCGGTGCGCGGCGGCACTGGGTGGGGCTGCCGCCGGCGACCAGCATGGTGTCCATGGCAGAAACGGTGATCGACGTGGCGGACCTCAGGTGCCGCTACGGTGACTTCGAAGCCGTGCGAGGGGTGGACTTCGAGGTCCGGCGCGGTGAGCTGTTCGCGCTCCTGGGCACCAACGGCGCGGGCAAGACCACGACCATGGAGACGTTGGAGGGGTTGCGCGCCCCGTTCGGCGGCACCGTGCGGGTGCTGGGGCTCGACCCGTTCCGCGAACGTGCGGCACTGCGCTCGCGCACCGGCATCATGCTCCAGGACAGCGGGTTCCCGGCCGACCTGACCGCACGCGAGATGGTCGCGCTGTGGGGCGTCACGAGCGGTCGGCGTGCCACCGAGGACGTGCTGGCGCGGCTGGACCTCCAGCACCGCCGCGACGTGCGGATCAAGCAGCTCTCCGGCGGCGAGCGGCGGCGGCTGGACCTCGCGCTGGCCGTGCTCGGGCGGCCCGAGCTGCTGTTCCTGGACGAGCCGACGACCGGGTTGGACCCCGAGTCGCGGCAGCGGACGTGGGACGTGGTGCGCGGGCTGCTGGCCGAGGGCACGACCGTCGTGCTGACCACGCACTACCTGGAGGAAGCCGAGTCGCTCGCGCACCGGCTGGCGATCCTGCACGAGGGCCTGGTCGCGGTGTCCGGCACGCTGGTGGACGTGCTGGCCGCCCAGCCCGCGCGGATCGAGTTCGACCTGCCCGACCGGCTCGACGTGACCGCGTTGCCGATGCTGGCGGGCGACGTGGTGCACCGGCCGACCGGCCGGGTCGAGGTGCGCACCGGCGAGTTGCAGGACGACCTGGCGGTGCTGTTGGCGTGGGCGGGGCGGGAAGGCCTGCGGTTGGGTCGGATCCGTGCGCACCACGCGTCGCTGGAGGACGTGTTCCACAACGCCCGCACGGGCAGGGAAGTGGTGGCCGCATGATCGTCGCACTGGGCGTGGCCGAGCTGAAGCTCCTGCTGCGCAACCGGACCGCCGCCGCGCTGGCCGTGCTGATGCCGTTGGCCACGGGCTTGTTCTTCGCCCTGCAGATGGACGGCGAGGAGGGCGGCTGGACGATGGTGGTCACCCTCCAGCTGCTGTTCTCGTTCGGGTTCACCGTGTACGTGACGGTGACCACCGCGTTGACCGCCCGCCGGCAGGACCTCTACCTGAAGCGGCTGCGGACGGGCGCGGCGTCGGACGTGGTCGTGCTGACCGGCATCCTGCTGCCGGTGGTGCTGCTGGGGGTCGTGCAGGCGCTAGTGCTGCTGGGCATCAGCGTGGCGGCGGGCGCGCCGGTGCCCGCGCGGCCGGACCTGCTGGCGTTGGCGCTGGTCGGCGGGGTGGCGCTGAGCTGCGCGGCGGGCGTGGCGACCAGCGGGGTGACCGGTACCGCGGAGCTGGCCCAGATCACCACCGCGCCGTTCTTCTTCGCCCTGATCATCGGCGGCCTGTTCGGGTCCGACGGCGTGGTGGACCTGCCGGTGTTCCTGGTGCCGGGCACGGGGCTCGGGTCGCTGGTCGGCGCGGCGTGGGGCGGCCCGACCGACCAGATCGGCCCGGCCGCCCTGTCGGTGGCCCTGTGGGCCATCGCCGCCACCGCCCTGGCCGGCCGCTTCTTCCGCTGGGACCCGCGCGGGTAGTCCGGCGTGGCCCAGCCGCACCCCGCACAGCCGGGGTGCGGCTGCGGTCACCTCACCTGGTGGTGGTCGGGCGGCCCAGGGAGACCAGGTGGAAGCCCGCCTCCGTCACCTTCTCCACCGGCAGCAGGTTGCGGGTGTCCACGATGACCCGGTCGGTCATGGTGGACGCCAGGTTCGGCCAGTCCAGTTCCGCGAACTCCGGCCACTCGGTCAGCACCACCAGCCCGTCCGCGCCCTCCGCCACCGCCTCCGCCGACCCGAGCACCCGCACCGGGCCGCAGTCCGCCGTGACGCACGGGTCGTAGCCGGTCAGCCAGGCGCCCTCCGCCGCCAGCAGCGCAGCCACCGCCAGCGCGGGGGAGTCGCGCAGGTCGTCGGTGCCCGCCTTGAACGTCAGCCCGAGCAGCCCGAGCCGCACACCGGCCAGCGAACCGCCCACCGCCTCGCGCACCATCCCGACCACGCGGTGCGCCTGGTGGCCGTTCGTGCCGATGGTGGCGCGCAGCAACGGGAAGTCGACCCGCGCGTCCTCCGCCGTGGACAGCAGCGCCCTGGTGTCCTTGGGGAAGCACGACCCGCCCCAGCCCGGCCCCGGCTCCAGGAACGCCGCCCCGATCCGGTCGTCCAGGCGCATCCCCTCGGTCACGTCACCGATGTCCGCACCGACCCGCTCGCACAGCTCGGCCAGGCTGTTGACGTACGACAGCTTCATCGCCAGGAAGCAGTTGCTCGCGTACTTCACCAACTCCGCGCTGGCACTGCCGGTGACCAGCGCCGGCGCCCCCGTGCCCGCGTACAGCGCGACAACCCGGCGTGCCGCCTCCTCGGCCTCCGAGCCGACCACGACCCGCTGGGGCCGCAGGAAGTCGTCCACCGCGTGCCCCTCGCGCAGGAACTCCGGGTTGGACACCACCTGCACGTCCGGCCGGTCCACCAGCTCCGCGACCCGCTCCGTCGTACCGGCGGGCACCGTCGACTTGATCACCAGCACGCACCCCGGCCGCACCGCGTCCCGCGCCTCGCGCAGCACCGCGTGCACGGCGGTGAGGTCGGCCGCGCCGTCCGCACCGGTCGGCGTCGGCACGCACAGGAACACGAAGTCCGCTTCGGACAGCGCCTCCGCGTTGCCGAGCACGAACCGCAACCGCCGCGCCCGCAACCCCTCCGCGACCAGGTCCGCCAGCCCCGGCTCGTGCGCGCCGATCTCGGCACGGCCCAGCGCGGCGACCTTCGCCTCGTCCACGTCCGCGCACACCACGGAGTGCCCGAGCCGCGCGAAGCAAGCGGCGGTGGTCAACCCGACATAGCCCGCGCCGACGACGCCGATCCTGGCCACGGTCCACCTCCCAGTAGCGATCGTGCGGCCCGCAGAACCTCGTCCGCGGTGATGCCGAGCAACCCCGGGTCCGGCCGGTCGGCGAACGTGTCGCCGGTCGTGCCGTGCCAGAGCACCCGGTGCGGCCCCGACCTCGGTCCCCACTCGGCCGGGGACACCGGCCCGAACAGCACCACGGACGGCGTGCGGTAGGCGGTGGCGACGTGCGCCACCCCCGTGTCGCCACAGAGGACGAGTCGTGCACCCGCCACCAGGTCGAGCAACCCGGCCAGGTCACCGACGCGCGTGCGGCGGCCCTGCGCCACCTCGCGCACCAAGGGCTCGTCGGCGGGACTCCCGGTCACCACCACCTCCGGGCCCAGCGCGCGCACCACCTCGGCGAACCGGTCCGCGGGCCAACGACGCGCGCCGTGGCTCGCCCCGGGGTGCACGACGATGTCGTCGGTGCGCGGCAAGGGCACCGACAGCGGCGACAGGTGCAGGTCGTCGGGGTCGCAGGCGATGCCGAACTGCGCCAGCAGCCGGCACCACCGCAGCACCTCGTGCTGGTGCGCGGGCCACGGCACGTGCACGCCGTGCGTGATCAGCCGGGCGGGACGGGTGTCGCGCAGCAGCGCGGTGCTCTGCGGCCCGCGCCCGTGCAGGTTGACCGCGAGGTCCGGCGAGTCGTAGTCGATCGGCACGAGACCCTCGGTGGGCAGCAGCCGGTCGACCGCGTCGATCCGGTCCACGGCATCGGCCAGCCAGCCGGGCGCGGCCAGGGTGATCTCGGCGTCCGGGTGGGCACGGCGCAACCCGCGCAGCGCGGGCACGGCCGTCAGCAGGTCGCCGAGGCCGAGCGCGCGCAGCACGAGCACCCTCACGACCGCACCACCCGGCGCGTGCGCAGGCGTTCCAGCGCGTCGGTCACCAGCACCACCCGCCTGGCCGGCCGCCCCACCGCGGGCACCTTCCGGTGGCGGATCTCGCCGCGCAGCCGGTGCACGCACGCGGCGGGCGGGATGGCGATGCTCGTGACCACCATCTTCGCCACCTCGTCACGAGTGCGCGGTCCGGGCGCGATGCGCCGCACGGCGAACCAGCCGGTCAACCCGGCCCACGCGCCGCCGAGCACCGACGCCGCCTTCCGCCACCCGAGAACTCCACAAAGGACTGCGAGTGCACCGGACGCCGTCGTGGCCGCGTGCCAGGGCAGCCGTCCGGGGACGCCACCCATCCGCTCCCTCCACTGAGGACCGAGCAGCCGCCGCACCAACGCGTCGTCGGCGTTGCCGCGCTGCTGCTTCAGGCTGGCGAAGAACCCCGCCTCGCGCACCGGGTGCGTGGTCACGCGATCACCGCGCACGATCCGGTACCCGCGCGCCTGCACGCGCAACGCCAGCTCGGCGTCCTCCCGGTACGCCCGCGGGAAGCGTTCGTCGAACCCTCCCGAGTGCACCAGGGCGGCCCGCCGGTACGCCATGTCCGCGGTGATCCACCGGGCGTCGGCCAGCCCCGCCGTGCCCCGCTCCCAATCGGTCGGCCTGCGGTCCCCGGGCAGCGGCACGACGATCCGCCCCTGCGACGCGCCCACGTCGAGCCCCAGCCGCTCCAAGTCCGCGGCCAACCGCAGCTTCCAGTCGTGCGGCGGCACCACGTCGTCGTCCAGGAACGCCACCCACTCGCAGCACGCGGCACGCCACCCGGCGTTGCGCGCCGCCGCGGGCCCCCGCCCACCGGAGCGCAGCACGCGCGCCGAGTGCGTCGGCGGCAGCGGTCCCGGCTCCGGCCGGTCGTCCACCACGATGATCTCGCGCGGCGGCGGCCCGACACCGTGCTCCAGCGCGTCCAGCACGACGCGCAGGCTGTCCCGGCCCACGGTGGGGATCACCACCGCGTAGTCGACGCTCATGGCCGCCGCACCACGAACCGGCCGATGGCCAGCAGGTCCACCGGCGCCGACCCGAAGCACTCCAGCGCGTCACGCGGGTCGTCCACCATCGGCCGCCCGGCCGTGTTCAGGCTGGTGTTCACCACGACGGGCACGCCGGTGCGCCGGTCGAACTCGCGGATCACCCGGGCCATCAGCGGCTCGCTGCCCGGGTCGACGGTCTGCACGCGCGCGGTGCCGTCCACGTGCACGACCGCCGGGATCCGGTCACGCCACTGCGGCCGCACGTCGTGCACGAAGAGCATGTACGGGCTCGGCAACGGCCCCCGTTCGAACAGCTCCGCCGCGCGGTCGGCCAGCACCATCGGCGCGATCGGCCGGAACTGCTCGCGCCCCTTGACGTTGTTGAGCCGTTCCAGGTTCTCGGCCTTGCCGGGGTGCGCGAGCAGCGACCGGCGGCCCAACGCCCGCGGCCCGTACTCGCTGCGACCCTGGAACCAGGCCACCACCCGGTCGTCGGCCAGCGCCTCGGCCACCGCGACGGCCACGTCGTCCGGCTCCTCGTAGGCGACCTTGGCGTTCTCCAGGTACCCGCGGATCTGCTCGTCGGTCCACGACCGGCCCAGGTCGGCGCCCGGTATCGCGGCGGCAGGCTCACCGGCGTCCGCCACCACCTGCAGCGCCGCACCGAGCGCGGTGCCCGCGTCACCGGCCGCCGGCTGCACCCACACCTCGTCGAACGGCCCCTCGGCGAAGATCCGGGTGTTCGCCACGCAGTTGAGCGCCACGCCGCCCGCCATGGTCAGCCGCTTCTGCCCGGTCCGCTCGTGCAGCCACCGGACCAGGTCCAACAGCACCTCCTCGACCCGCACCTGCACGCTCGCCGCCAGCTCGGCGTGCTCCCGCGTCACCTCGTCGTCCGGGCCGCGGCGCTTGGCCAGCGTCGCCCAGTCCAGCGGCGTGACGTGGAACCCGCCGTCCTCGGTCGCGCGGACGTGCTCGCGCAGCAGGTCCAGGTGCTTGGGCTCGGCGTAGGAGGCCAGCGCCATCACCTTGTACTCGTCGCTGGAGCGCAGGAAGCCCAGGTGCTCGGTCAGGTCCTCGTAGAACAGGCCGAGCGAGTGCGGCAGGTGCTGCGCGGCCAGCGTCTCCAGCTTGTGGTCGCGGTAGCTGCCCGCCAGGTGCGAGCGGCACTCGCCGCGCCCGTCGTTGACCAGCACGGCGCAGTCGCCGCCGAACGGCGCGGCCAAGGCGGTGGACGCGGCGTGCGCCACGTGGTGCGGCACGAACCGCACGATCGCCGGGTCCAGCCCCGGCAGCGCGGTGGCCAGGAAGTACGGCGCGCGGCGCGCGTACTCGGTGCGCAGGTCCTCCCACGGCACGTCGCTCGGCTCGACCAGGTCCGGGTCGTAGGAGTAGGCGACAGCGTCCAGGTCGGCCGCAGTGAGCCCGGCGTGCTCCAGGCACCAGCGAGCGGCCTGCTCGGGCTGTTCCCAGGCGGAGAACGGAACGGGCCGCTTGCCGTGCTTGCGCCGGGAGAAGCGTTCCTCCTCCGCGGCGGCCACCACCTCGCCGTCCACCACGAGGGCGGCGGCGGGGTCGTGGAAGACCGCGTTGATGCCGAGCACGCGCACGGTGTTCCCCTTTCGCTCCTGAGTGGACCGTCTCCTGAGTGGACCGTCGCAGACCGATGTCGTCCGACTACCCGACGAGTTCGCGGTCAAACGACCGCCGCAGCCCCTCGTCCAACCCGATCTCCGGCTGCCAGCCCAGCACCTGCCGGGCCAACGAGATGTCCGGTCGGCGGCGGCGCGGGTCGTCGGTCATGGCGTCGACGTGCCGGATCTCGGACGTGCTGCCGGTGAAGTCGATGACCTTCCGCGCCACCTCCAGCACGGTGACCTCCTCGGGGTTGCCGAGGTTCACCGGGCCGGGGTGGTCGCTCTCCGCCATCGACAGCAGGCCGCGCACCAGGTCGTCCACGTGGCACAGCGACCGGGTCTGGGAGCCGTCGCCGTGCACGGTCAGCGGCTCGCCCGCGCGGGCCTGCCGCACGAACGTCGGGATCATCCGGCCGTCGTCCGGGCGCATCCGCGCGCCGTAGGTGTTGAAGATGCGCACGATCCCCGCGTCCACGCCGTACTCGCCGCGGAACGCGCAGGTCATCGCCTCGCCGAAGCGCTTGGCCTCGTCGTAGACGCTGCGCGGGCCGACCGGGTTGACGTTGCCCCAGTACGTCTCCCGCTGCGGGTGTTCCAAGGGGTCGCCGTACACCTCGCTGGTGGAGGCGATGACGATCCGGGCGTTCTTGCGCCGGGCCAGCTCCAGCGCGTGCAACGTGCCGAAACCGCCCGTCTTGAGCGTGTCGACGGGCATCCGCAGGTAGTCGACCGGCGACGCCGGGCAGGCCAGGTGCAGCACCAGGTCGACGTGTCCGAGCAGGTCGAGCGGCTTGGCCACGTCTTCGACCACCACCCCCAGCCGCGCGTCGTCCGGCAGGTTCTCCGGCGACCCGGTGCGGAAGTCGTCCACGCAGACCACCCGCGTGCCGCGCTTGAGCAGCGCTTCGCACACGTGCGAGCCGAGGAACCCGGCACCACCCGTCACCACCGCTCGTTCGAATCCCATGAGCAGGGCCTACCCAGCGATCAGGTGAGTAACCACCACTTCCCGGGGTAGTACTCGCTGGTGCCCCAGACCACGGTGGTGATAGCGACCCGTGACCGCGCGGACGACCTCACCCGGACCCTCGAGCGGCTCGGTGAGCTGGACGTGCCGGTCATCGTCGTGGACAACGGGTCGTCGGACGACACGGTCGCGCGCGTGCGGCGGGAGTTCGGGCACGTCGAAGTGCTGGCGCTGGGGCGCAACGAGGGCGCGGTGGCGCGCAACCACGGCGTGCGGCGCGCGGCGACCCCGTACGTGGCGTTCAGCGACGACGACTCGTGGTGGGCCCCCGACGCCTTGCGGTGCGGCGAGGAGCTGTTCGCGCGGCACCCCCGGCTGGGCCTGGTCGCGGCCCGCACGATCGTGGAGCCGGACGGCCGGCTCGACCCGGTGTGCGTCGAGATGGCCCGTTCGGCGCTGGGCCGTGACGACGACCTGCCCGGACCGTCCGTGCTGGGTTTCGTGTGCTGCGCCGCGATCGTGCGCCGGTCGGCGTTCCTCGGCGTCGGCGGGTTCCACCCGGTGCTGTTCTGGCCGGGGGAGGAGCGCCTGTTCTCCTGGGACCTGGCCGCGACCGGGTGGGCGTGCTGCTACGTGGACGAGGTGGTCGCGCACCACCAGCCGTCTGCGTTCCGGCCACCACCGGCCTGGCGGCGGCGCGTGGAGCTGCGCAACGACCTGCTCACCACCTGGCTGCGGCGGCCGCTCGGTGTGGTGCTCGGTCAGACGTTCGCGCTGGCCAGGCGGGCGGTGGGGGACCGGGACGCGGGCGCCGCGCTGGTCGCCGCACTGCGCAGGCTTCCCGCCGTCCTCCGCCACCGCCGGCTCCTGCCCGTCGAGGTGGAACGCCGGGTGGCGCTGGTGGGCTGACGCTCCAGTTCCAATGCGCTCTAAGCTTGAAAAGCCTGAAAAGATCAAAAGATCAAAAGCGTCCTCGCCGGACGGGCAGATCAGCAGGATGACCCCGACTACGCCTGGATCTCCTGACCCAGCGTGGTCCCGGGCTTCGTGTCATCCCACCGACCTCCCTCCGGGCTACCACACGCGTCAGGGGGGCGCTTCCAGTGAAGTGACCGACATCAGTGGACTAGCCCCCCTTGACACGTGCGGTAGGGCTACGCCAGGTCGGCGGGATGACACGAACCCCTACTTCTACGAAGAGCGGAAGTGCATCGCAGCCGCACACGCCCCGGCGCCGCTCGACCCCGCGCTCGCCGGCGACCCCCGTGCCGTCCACTGGCCGTCGTCGTCACCCGATCGGTGCGTCCCGCTCCACCGCGACCAGACCGGCGTGGTCCACCCGGTAGCCGACACCGCGCACGGTGGTGATGATGGAGGCCGCCTGGCCCAGCTTGTGGCGGATGCGCCGCACGTGCACGTCCACCGTGCGGGTGTCCACGACGCTCTTCGTGCCCCACACGTTCGCCATCAGCGCGGTCCGCCGGTGCACCCGGTGGGGGTTCGCGCACAGGTGGTGCAGCAGGTCGAACTCCAGCCTGGTCAGCCCCACCGGCACGCCCCGGAGCAGCACGCGCCGCGAGTCGACCAGGATCCGCAGCTCCGGCTCGGCCCGCGCGACCGGCGGGTCGACCACCACGTCCGCGCCCGGCAGGTCCAGCGCCGACCGCAGTGCCGCGGCCAGCCGCCCCGCCGTGTCCGCCACCCGCGCGCCGCCGGCGGAGACGCGGATGACCACCCTCACCTCGACGTCCGTCACCTCGGGCAATGCCGTCACGGTGATGATCGGACCAGTGGGACGTCACGTCCGTCAACGCGTTCCAGCCCGTGGGAGGCGTTGACAGCGGGCATGATGAGGCCCATGAGGACCATCACCCTGAACAACGGCGTCACCATGCCGCAGCTCGGTTTCGGTGTCTTCCAGGTGTCCATTGAGGACACCTATGACGCCGTCACCGAGGCGTTGCGGGTCGGCTACCGCAGCATCGACACGGCCGCCGCCTACCGCAACGAGCAACCGGTCGGCCGGGCCATCGCCGACTCGTCCGTGCCGCGCGACGACATCTTCGTGACGACCAAGCTGTGGAACTCCGACCAGGGCTACGACGAGGCGCTGCGCGCGTTCGAGGCGAGCTCCGAGCGGCTCGGCCTCGACCGGGTCGACCTGTACCTGGTGCACTGGCCCGCGCCCAAGCAGGACCGGTACGTCGACAGCTGGCGCGCGCTGGGCAAGTTGCACGCGGACGGCCAGGTCCGGGCGATCGGCGTGTCCAACTTCCAGCCCACCCACCTGGACCGGATCGTGGAGGCCACCGGCGCGGTGCCCGCGGTGAACCAGGTCGAGCTGCACCCGTGGCTCCAGCAGGCCGAACTGCGCGCCTTCCACGCCCGGCACGGCATCGCGACCGAGGCGTGGAGCCCGCTGGCGCAGGGCGCGCTGCTGTCCGACCCGGTCGTCACCGGGATCGCGGCCAAGCACGGCCGCACACCGGCTCAGGTCGTGCTGCGCTGGCACGTGCAGCTGGACAACGTCGTCATCCCCAAGTCGGTGACGCCCAGCCGCATCGCGGAGAACTTCGCCCTGTTCGACTTCGAGCTGGACGACGAGGACATGGGGCGGATCAAGAGCCTGGACCGGGGCGAGCGCACCGGCCCCGACCCCGACACGTTCGGCTGACCCCAACGCCGAACATCCGATCCACGAACATCCGACCACGGAACGACTCGACGGCCGCGCAGTCGCGGCGCTAGACGCTCACCGGGCCGCCGGACCGCCAGTAC
The DNA here is from genome assembly GCF_003014735.1 of Saccharothrix carnea. Classification (GTDB taxonomy): domain Bacteria; phylum Actinomycetota; class Actinomycetes; order Mycobacteriales; family Pseudonocardiaceae; genus Actinosynnema; species Actinosynnema carneum. The sequence goes on from NZ_PYAX01000008.1 coordinate 325,176, forward strand.
TCGCCGCCGGCCCGGCTGAGCAGGCCTTCGTCCACGAGGTACCGCCGCACGGTCACGTGGTCGACCTCACCGCCGTCGCACCACCGCTTCAGCACCTCCACGACGTCCCGCTCGGGGTACCGTCTACCCGGCTCGAACGCGGTGCTCACCTGTTCGAGCACCGCCCGCCTGCGCCCGCGCTGCGCGGGGAGCTTCACCAGCCGCCCATCTCGCACGAACGGGTCCTCCTGGACCCGGTTCGCCTGTTCGACCCGGGTGGCCTCCTTGAACAGTTCCTCGCGCAGTCGCAAGCCCGACCCGTCGGTGACGACGAGTCCCGCCGACCGCAGTCGGCGCAACGAGTTCTCGACCCGCCGAACGTCCAACCCGGTCGCCGCGGTGATGTCCGCACTCGTGCGGGCGCCCAGGATCAGTGCGGCGGCCACGCGCAACCGTTCGGGTTCGGCCAGCAGTCCGATCAGTGCATCAGGGGTCACGCTTCGAGCTAACCGAAGGCGGCGGTCTGGTGCACGCCCATTTCGGGCGGACCTTAATAGCCGTGCGCACTGATCACCTCTTCCCCCTGTCGTCGGTGGAGCCGGTTTTCGGCATGCCGATCGAGAACGCCCGCAAGTTCCAGCAGGTGGCCGCCGAGCAGGACCTGGTCATCGACGTGCGGGCGACGAACCCGCACGCGGTGGCCTGGTTGCGCGAGGGCGCGCTGCCCAAACCCGAGGCGGTGAAGGCCAAGACCATCGACGACCTCGACGTCCGGCTCGGCGCGGCCCGCCGCCACCGCGGCCTGGTCGGCTACTTCCGGCCCGAGTTACCCCGCTTCGACCTGCACGACCGGCTGCTGCGCCGCTACGACCAGCGGCGCGTCGAGTTCGAGGCGCTGCGCGACAAGATGGACCGGTTCGAGCGGCGCGGCGAGTACGTCGTGCGGGACGGCGTGGTGCACGGTTTCGACCGGCGCGGCAGGCTGCGGCCCCTGACCGGCGACCACGACGTGTTCGACATCCGCGCGTCCGGTGGCGCGGACCTGAGCCGCCGCCGGTACGACCGGGCGGTGGCGACCATGATGTCGATGGACATGGGCGTCACGCACGGCGCCCACATGTACTGGCGGCCCACCACCAAGTCCGACCTCGCGATGTTCGAGTCGATCGCGCGCAGCGGCGACGCCAAGCTCCGCTTCCACCCGGACGGCACCCTGACCGCGGGTGACTACCGCCGCTTGAACGCGGGCACCAGCGCGATCACCACGCCCGCCAGGGCGGCCCGCCCGTACGCCAGCGTCTCCCACGTGGGCAGGCCCAGGACGCCGGTGTCGTCCGCGTCGGTGATGAACAGCTGACCGTAGAGCAGCAGCAGGAGCACGCCGTAGAGCCGCGCGTGCCGGTGCTGCCACGCGAGCAGCACGCCGGCCACGCCCGTGCACACGTACAGGGTGTGGGTGGCGCCGTCGCCCATCGGCAGGAACGGGATGGACGCGAGCACGATCTGCAGCACGCCCACCAGGAGCGCGAGCAGTTGAGCCCGGCTGAAGGACCGGCTCTCGGGCTCGGTCCCCGGCCGGGGCTTCCTCCCCGCACACCGTCGGGTCAACACTGCCTCGTTCCGCATGACACGGGGTTACCCGCGCCCGTTCGGCTCACCCCCGGCCGCCGGTGCCTTACTCCTATGGGTCAGATCGCGCAACACGGTCCGGCATTACGGCTGATCGGCGTGTCGCGGCAGGTCGACGCCCGTGCGGCCCGGCTAGCGCAGCAGCCGGTCGATCTCCGCCCTGGCCTCGGCAATCGCCTGATCGGGGCGTCGCTCGCCGGTGAGCACCCGGGTGGCCATGGTGGCGAGCGCGCGGGACACCTCCGGGTACTTCGCGCCGTACGCGGTGCGGTTGCGCGCCGACCCCAGCCCGCTGGTGAAGCCGGGCACGTTCGGGTCCCACTGCCAGGCCAGGTCGTCCGCGGTGTCGGTGCGGTTGGGCAGCGCGCCGAGGCCGCCGCCGAACTCGGTGGTGTTGTCGGGGTGCTCGGCCAGCCAGGTGAGCACGTCCCACGCCTGGTCGACCCGTCCGTGGCGGCCGATCACCCACGTCTCACCGCCCAGCAGCCCCGCCGCACCCGCCGCGCCGTCCGGCAGGGGCGCCGCCGCCCAGTCCAGCCCCGCCTGGTTGAGCTCGGGGATCGCGGCCGGCCCGGTGACCGCCATCGCGCAGCGGCCCTCGGTGAACCGCTGCCTCGCGTCGGCGTCGGTCCACCCCAGCACGTCCGCCGGGGTGCTCCGGTCGGTGTTGACGAGGCCGTCGAGGTGGGCGAGGGCGTCGAGGGACGCCTGGTCGCCGAGGTCGGTGACGTCGCCGCCGGCCTGCCACAGCAGCGGCAGGAGCGTGGCGGTCAGGTCGTCGTCCTTCGCGCCGAAGCACAGGCCGGACCGGTCGGCCGTGGTCAAGGCCTTCGCCGCGGCGCGCAGCCCTTCCCAGGTCGTCGGCGGGTCGGTGAGGCCGGCTGCGGTGAAGTGGTCACGGTGGTAGACGAGCGCGGAGGTGGTGGTGCGCAGCGGGACGCCGTGCACGCGGCCTTCGTGGACGACGCTGTCGCGCACCGGCGGGAGGAACCTGTCGCCGACGTCCCACCGGTCGAAGCGGTCCGTGACGTCGGCCAGCGCACCGCCCTCGGCCAGCCGGGGCAGGTCGGTGGTGTCGACCGCGGCGATGTCGGGGAACACGCCGGACGCGGTCGCCTCGGCGAGCTTGGCCTGGAACTCGGCGCGGGGCAGGGACGTGCGCTCGATCCGCACGCCGGGGTGTTCCTGCCGGTAACGGGTGAGGAGGCTGTCCACGGCCTGGTCCGCCATGGGGGAGTGGTTCAGGTAGTCCCACCAGGTCAGTGTCACCTGTTCAGGTGGCTCGACCTGCTCTGCGTTGCACGCACCGGCGGCGAACAGGGCTGCTGCCAGGAGCAGCGCTCGTCCACGCATTCCGCTCCACCCTTCGGGGTAGGCGACCTTTACGGGCTGCGTTCGTCCTACTCCGCTGCGCGACGCGGTGTCAAGATCGGAAGTGGTTCAGACCTTCGGCTGGGACCGCGGTGGGGACGGCGTGGTCGGAGGCGAGGGCTGCTCGGCCGGTTCCACCGGCCCGGCGGGCCAGGGGATGAAGTCGGCGAGGTAGGTGGCCGCCAACTCGTCGTAGATCGGTGTTGAGCTCACGTTTCGGCATCCTGTCCGGCCGCGGGCCGCCGCGCTGCCCCTCTCACTCCTGTGGGTTACCTTTCGCGTCGCGGCCCACCGACCGCACCCGCCCTGCCGCGGAGATCGTCCGCGCTGGTCAGGCCTTCCCGCGCGCGGCGGTGGACGGTGTGCTCCGGCGGGAGATGACGCGGATCACGGTGCCGCCGCCGAAGCGGGTGGTTGAACTCCGGTAACAGGGGTACCCGTGCCTGCGATGAGGGCTTAGGCGGCCACCGCCCCCCAGCTGGCCGCCTGACAAGTCCCGGCCGGACTCCCCTCCCCCCAAGAGTCCGGCCGGGCACCTCATCGCCGAATCGCCGATCTCCTTGCCGGACCGTGGTTCCGGTGTTCCGCCTACCCCCGGAACGGCTGTGAACGATCAGCGGACCGGCGGCACCCTCCGCACCGGGGCGCGGTGCGCCGGCTGGCTCAGCTCCGGCGGTTCCGGCGGGTCCGGTGTGGACATCGTGACCGGGTGACCCGGCTCGACCACGATCGGCTCGCCGTGGTGGCGGGCGCGCAACACGTCGCCGGTGACGATCCGGTAGGTGGCCGAACCGCCTTCGACCTCCACCGCGAACCGGGTGCCGCGCCACGCCATCCGGAACGCCATCCTGGTCAGCCCCGGCGGCAGGCGCGGCGCGAACGACAGCTCGCCGTCGTGGTCGCGCATCCCGCCGAACCCGGCCACCAAGCCCACCCACGCGCCCGCCAACGACGCCATGTGCAGTCCGTTGTGGACATTGCGGTGCAGGTCGTGCAGATCGGTGAACGCCGCCTCGGCCAGGTAGTCGTAAGCCAGCCGCAACGCGCCCACCTCGGCCGCCAGCACGGCCTGCGTCCCGGCCGACAGCGACGAGTCGCGCACCGTCCGCGGCTCGTAGTAGGCGAAGTTGCGCGCCTTCTGCTCCGGCGTGAACGCGTCGCCGCGCACGTGCATCGCCAGCACCAGGTCGGCCTGCTTGACCACCTGCTTGCGGTACAGGTCGAAGTAGGGCCGGTTGAGCAGCAACGGGTACTCGTCGGGGTCGGTGCCCTCGAAGTCCCACTCGGCGTGCGAGGTGAACCCCTCGGCCTGCTGGTGCACGCCGAGCAGGTCGTCGAACGGGATCAGCATCCCGTCGGCGGCCTTGCGCCACGACCGCACCTCCTCGGCGGTCACGTCCAGCCGGGCGGCCACGTCGGGGTGCCGCTCGCACGCCGCCGCCGCACCGCGGAGGTTCTCCTGCGCGATCAGGTTGGTGTAGATGTTGTTGTCCACCACGGCCGAGTACTCGTCCGGCCCGGTCACCCCGTCGATGCGGAACCCGCCGTGCTGGTCGTGGTGCCCCAGCGACATCCACAGCCGCGCCGTCTCCACCAGGATCTCGCCGCCGCACTCCCGTTCGAACGCGTGGTCGCCGGTGGCGTTGACGTACTGCGTCACGGCGTGCGAGACGTCGCCGTTGACGTGGAACGCGGCCGTGCTCGCGGGCCAGTACGCCGAGCACTCCGCACCGCTGATCGACCGCCACGGGAACGCCGCGCCGCGCTGGCCGAGCACCTCGGCCCGCTCCCGCGCCTTGGGCAGCGTCGAGTGCCGCCACCGCAACGCGTCCCGCGCCGCCTCCGGCACGGTGTAGGCCAGCACCGGCAGCACGAACATCTCGGTGTCCCAGAACGCGTGCCCGTCGTACCCCGGGCCGGTCAGCCCCTTGCCCGGGATCGCCCGCGTCTCGCCGCGCACCGCCGCCTGCATGATGTGGAACAACGCGAACCGCAGCGCCTGCTGCAGCTCGTCGTCGCCGTGCAGCTCGATGTCGGCGGCCTCCCAGAAGTCGTCCAGGAACCGGCGCTGCTCGGCCAGCAGGCCGTCCCAGCCGGTCTGCCGCGCGCCCGCCAGCGCCGCCTCCACCTGGGCGCGCAGCGCGGGGATCGACCGCTGCGCGGACCAGCCGTAACCCAGGTACTTGACCAGCCGCAGCTTCCCACCGGCGGGCACGTCCACGGCCGCGGTGAAGCGGGCCAGGTCGCCCTCGGCGCGGATCTCGGTGCGCACGCCGTCCTCGACCTCGAGCTCGTGGTCCATCGCGGCGGCCATCCGCAGCCCGGAGTTGCGCGCGTGGTGCGCCAGCACCGCCCGGTGGTCCTGGGCGTGCGCGAACTCCGGCACCAGCGGCTCGTTCAGCGCCGCGGCCACCCGCGGGTCGTCGCCCTCGTTCTCGACCGGTTCGTTGGCCAGCAGGTCGGACTGCACGACCAGCTGCAGGTCCTCGTCCGGCACGACCTCGTAGTGGATCGCCGCGACGGCCCGCTGGGTCAGCGAGACCAGCCGCTCGGTGCGCACGGTCACCCGGCGGCCGGTCGGCGACTCCCACTCCGTGCAGCGGCGCAGCGTGCCGGTGCGGAAGTCCAGCTCCCGCTGGTGCGCGTGGGCCCGGCCGTAGCGCATGTCCAGCGGCTCGTCCTCGACCAGCAGCCGGATCACCTTGCCGTCGGTGACGTTGACGACCGTCTGCCCGGCCTCGGGGTAGCCGTAGCCGGATTCGCCGTACGGCAGCGCGTGCTCCTCGTAGAAGCCGTTGAGGTAGGTGCCGGGCAGGCCGCGCGGCTCGCCCTCGTCCAGCGTGCCGCGCAGGCCGATGTGCCCGTTCGACAGCGCGAACACCGACTCGGTCCGGCGCAGCTGGTCCACCGCGAGACCGTTCCAGCGCACCATCCAGGGGTGGATCTCCCAACCGGTCACAGCAGCTCCGCGAGGTCTTCGACGACGACGTCCGCGCCGTGTGCCAGCAACGCCTCCCGCTGGCCGGTCCGGTCCACGCCGACCACGTGCCCGAACCCGCCCGCGCGCCCGGCCCGCACGCCCGCCAGCGCGTCCTCGAACACCGCCGCGTGCTCCGGGCTCACGCCCAGCTGCCGGGCACCCACCAGGAACGAATCCGGCGCGGGCTTGCCCTTCAGCCCGTCGCGGCTGATGACCACGCCGTCCACCAGCGCCCGCACGAACGGGCTCAGGCCGGCCGCGTCGAGCACCTTGCGGGCGTTGGCCGACGACGTCACCACGCCGATGCCCAGCCCCGCGTCCTCGACCGCGCGCAGGTACGGCACCGTGCCCGCGTAGGGCGTCACACCTTCGTGTCGGATGATCGCCTCCAGCAGGTCGTTCTTGCGGTTGCCGACGCCGTGCACGGTGTCCGCGTCGGGCGGGTCGTCGGGGTGGCCCTCGGGCAACGTGATGCCGCGCGAGGTGAGGAACTCGCGCACCCCGTCGTACCGGGGCCGGCCGTCCACGTACTTGAGGTAATCCGATTCGGCGAACGGCGGCTCGCCGCGCGGGCGCAGGAAGTCGTCGAACGTGCGCCGCCACGCGCGGCGGTGCAGCACGGCCGTGCTGGTCAGCACGCCGTCGAGGTCGAAGAGACAGGCGGTGATCGCGTCGGGCAGTCCCAGGGCCATGGTCGTTGTCTACCCCGTCAGACCGCGGGGTACCCGCTGTCGGAACGCACAACGGCGGAGGGAACGGTCATGGGCGAGCCGCGCGTGCTGGTCGTCGGAACGGGCTTCGCGGGCTACCACTGCCTGCGGACGCTGGAACGCGTGCTGCCCGCCGGCGCCGCCGAGCTGATGGCGGTCAACCCCACCGACTACATGCTGTACGTCCCGCTGCTGCCCGAGGTCGCGGGCGGTTCCCTCGACCCGCGCCGGGTGGCCGTGCCGCTGCGCCCCAAGCTGCCGCGCACGCGCCTGGTGCAGGCGCACGTCACCGGGCTCGACCTGGCCGCGCGCACGTGCACGGCGGTCGACGTCGAGGGGCGCGAGCAGGTCCTGGAGTGGGACCGGCTCGTGCTGACGGCGGGCTCGGTCACCCGGCTGATGTCGATCCCGGGGGTGGCCGAGCACGCGTTCGGGTTCAAGTCGGTCGCCGAGGCGGTGTTCCTGCGCGACCACGTGCTGCGGCAGGTCGAGCTGGCCGAGCAGGCCACCGACCCGGCAGAACGGGCGGCGCGCGCGACGTTCGTCGTGGTCGGCGCCGGGTACACGGGCACGGAACTGGTGGCGCAGGGCCAGCAGCTCACCCGGTCGGCGTTGCGCGGGCGCAACGGGTTGTCGGAGTCCGAGGTGAAGTGGGTGCTGGTCGACCTGGCGCCGCGGGTGCTGCCGGGCCTGGACGAGCGGCTGTCCGGACCGGCGGCGCGGGTTCTGCGGGCGCGTGGCGCGGACGTGCGGCTGGAGACCAGCGTCGAGGAGGTCACCGCGCACTGCGCGAAGCTGACCGACGGCAGCGAGATCCCGACCCGGACGGTGGTGTGGTGCGTGGGCGTGCGGCCCGACCCGTTGGTGGAGTCCGTCGCGCTGGCCACCGTGAAGGGGCGGGTGGTGGTCGACCCGACGCTGGCCGTGCCGACGCACCCGCACGTGTTCGCCGCCGGTGACGTGGCTGCCGTGCCGGACGTGTTCAACGACGGCGAGCCGACCCCGATGACCGCGCAGCACGCGCAGCGCCAGGGCAAGCTCGCCGGGCGCAACGTCGCGGCCTCCCTCGGCCACGGCACCTTCGGCACCTACCGGCACCGCGACCTCGGGTTCGTGGTCGACCTGGCCGGCTCGCAGGCCGTGGCCAACCCGCTGCACGTGCCGCTGACGGGCCTGCCCGCGAAGGCCGTGGCCCGCGGCTACCACCTGCTGGCGATGCCCGGCAACCGGCTGCGGGTGGCCGTGGACTGGCTCACCGACCTCCTCGTCCGCCGCCAGGTCGTGCAGTTCGGGCTGGTCCCCGAGGCGGGCGTGCGGCTGGGGGACGCCGAGAAAGTCGGCGCCGCCAACCGGGGCTGAGGCTCAAGCCGGCTTCAGCGGGTCGTGGCCGATGGACATGAGGCGGTGCCGCCAGTGCGCCTCGCCCGCGGTCGGCTCCAGGTCGTCGCGCCGCTGCTCGTGCACCCGGTCCACGACCTTGCGCATCACCTTGACGTCCTCCGTGGTCAGGTCCGTGCGGCGCTTGCGCAGCACCCGCAGCACCTCCTGACCGGTGGGCGTGCCCGCCTGGTCGGGCACGGTCTCGCTCCGCTCGTCCGCCGAGCGGGTGCGCAGCCAGTCCTCCAGTTCGTGCGAGGTCATGTTCACCACGCGGTGGAACTCGTCCCACAAGCTGTCGGTCATGGGGGAGGGGGTTGCCGCCGCGGTGGCCGGTGAAACGGGCCGGTTCCGAGAAACTTTGCGTGATCCGAACATTCGTCGCACGGGCTCCACACCGTGTCACGCCATCGTGGTCGCCATGAACACGTGGATTCGCCTCGCGGTCGTCGCGACCACCGCCCTCGGCCTCACGTCGACCGGTGTCGCCGCCGCCCAGGACTACGCGCCCATCACGATCAGCCCCGAACAGGTGAAGAAGCTGTGCGAGGAGAGGGCACCGAAGGTGGAGGAACGCATCACCCGGCTCACCACCCGCATCAACGGCGGCGCCGACGTGCCCGGGTCGACGGCGTGGCTGCGGGCCCAGGCCCAGAAGGCGCGCGAGGCGGGCAACACGGCCCGGGCGGAGCGGCTGGAACGTCGGCTGGAGCGGCGCGACGCGCAGTCGACCAGGCTCGGTGACGCGCAGCGCCGCGTGGACAAGTTCCAGGCCGAGCACTGCGGTGCCAGGTGAGGGCCGTGGTGGCGGCCTTCGTGCTGCTGTTCGCGGTGACCGGGTGCCGTGCCGACGACGCGGCACCCGTGGACCCCGGCTTCGACGGCATCGAGACGACGCTGGACGAGGTCGAAGCCGAGGTCTCGGAACCGTAGGCGTCAGGTGAGGTCCGGCGCGTACTGGGCCTTCGCCGCCGTGACGGCCGCCGCCAGCTCCTCGTCCGTCGCGGTGCCCGAGGCCTCGACCGCCGCCGTCCACGCGTCGATGGTCCCCAGGTTGTACTCCTGCATCTCCCGCGTGTTCCTGGCGGCCACCGGGTCGTCGGCCACCTCGGCCGCCAGGAACCGGGCCAGGCTGAGCAGCGCCTCGTCCCAGCCGGGGCCGACGTACAGCGCACCCGCGCCGCTGCCGGCCATCGCCTTGGGCACCGTGTGCTCCAGCTCGACGGTGGTCCGCTCGTCGCCGTCCTCGGTGAGGCGCAGTTCCACGACGCTGGTCTCGCCGCCGAACGTGACCCGCAGGAGCTCCGGCGGCGCGCACGTGAGGATGTCGCCGCCCGCGTTGCCCTCCAACTGGAAGTTCCCGCCCTCCCGCAGGTCGCCGCTGACCGGCAGGAACCAGCGCTTGAGCCGGTCCGGGTCGGTCACCGCGTCCCACACGTCCGCCGCCGCAGCGTCGTACGTGCGGCGCAGCAGCACGCCGATGGTCTCCTCCGAGCCCTCGCGCACCTCGCGGTGGATGGCCTTGAGCTGGTCGGCGATGTCGATCACTGTTGTTCCTCCTTGAGTCGCCTCTCGCGCTTGCCGCGCGCGAGTTCGGTCGCCAGCGCGTCGAGGTGCCCGCTCCAGAACCGGCGGAACCGGTCGAGCCACTCGTCCACCTCGCGCAGGCCTTGGTCGTCCACCGCGTAGAGGCGCCGGGTGCCCTCCGCGCGGACGCGGGCGAAGCCGTTCTCGCGCAGCACCCGCAGGTGCTGGGAGACGGCGGGCTGCGAGATGCCGAACTCCCGGCGGACCACCTCCGTGACCGCGCCGGAGGTCTGCTCCCCGTCGGAGAGCAGCTCCAAGATGCGGCGACGGACCGGGTCGCCGAGGACGTCGAACGCGTGCACGACCAGCATCTTTCAGGCTGGGCTTATATAAGTCAAATCTTAGGAACCGGAATTGTCGGTGGTCGGTGGCACTATCTCGAACGGATGTTCGGTACGCGTTCGAAGGGAGCCATGCGATGCGTGTTCGACTCGATCCCCGTCAGTGGCCCGGCCGTGTCATCCCCGAGACCGACGCCGAGATCGACACGGCGGTCGAGGCGCTCTGCCTGCGCGCGACCTGGCCCGACGCCCACCGCGCCGCCGTGCGCCGGGTCGTCGAGCCCTGGTTCGGCGAGGGGTGGAGCGTCGATGCCCTGCTCGCGGCGGTCGACCGCAGGCCGGACGGCACCAGGCAGGGCAGCCCGAGGAGCCGCGACCAGGTGGCGCACGACTTCCTCCGTGCGCGGCTGCGCTCGTGGTGGCAGGGGGGCGCGCGGCGTGCGCGCCCCCCGGTGGCGGGCATGACGCTGGGCGCCTGGTGGCGCATCAACCGGCGCAACGCCCGCCTGGTCGAGCCGCGTCCCCGCCGGCCGTTGAGCACGGCGGGCAGCCTGGCCCGTGAGCAGTCGCGGGAGCGGGTGCGCGCCCGGCTCAAGGATCCGGTCGAGCGGGCGCGCGAGTTGGCGCGGCGCCGGCAGGAGGTGCTGGACAGCTTGTTGGTTCCCGGGCAACGGGTTCCGACGTTCGACGACGCCCGCAAGCTGCTCGCCGACGTGCGGCTGCCCGCGCACCCGGTGTGCACCCGGTGCGGCTGCAGGCAGGGGGTGCTGCCGAACGCCGCTTGACACGTCCTTAGTCTGTGGTTCCCGACACGGTGATCTCGGCCGACGGGTCGTGTGCTCTCGGGTCGAGCTGGTGGCATCGACGTCCTGACTGGCGGGTGCGACGCCCGCGGTGCCCGCCTTGCCCGCCGAGCTGTGCGCGGCCTGTCGTGACGCGTCCGGTCGACGTCCCTGTTCCGCAAGCTGTGGCCGTAGGAGTTGGCAGTGTCCTGGTTGTTCACCATCGTCCTGTGCGTGGCGGCGTTCCTGGCGGGCGCGGCGGTCGTCTGGCTGCGCCTCAACCCGACCATCGTCGACCTGCGCTCCCGCCTCGACCAGCCGTCCACCGAACCCGAGCCCAAGTCCGCCAACGCTGACGACACCGCCGTCGCTCCCATCGTCGTCGCGGCGCCGGAGCCCGTGGCCGTGACGGAGCCCGCGGCGGAGGAGCCGAAGGCCGCCCAGGAGCCTGAGGTCGCTGCCGAGCCCGAGATCGCCGCCGAGTCCGAGATCGTCGCGGAGCCCGAGGTCGCTGCCGAGCCCGTGATCGTCGCGGAGCCCGAGGTCGTGGAGCCGAAGGCCGCCGAGAAGCCCGAGGTCGCCGCCGAGCCCGTCGCTGCCGAATCCGAGGTCGCTGCCGAACCCCTGGCCGCCGCTGAGCCGGAAGCGCCGCCGGCCGCCGAGCCCGTCGCCGCCGAAGCCGAGCCCGAGCCCGAGGTCGAGCAGCCGGTCGCGGTGCCGGTCGCTGTTGCCGAGCCGGTCGTGGTCGAGCCGGTCGCTGTTGCCGAGCCGGTCGCGGTCGAGCCGGTCGCCGTTGTCGAGCCGGTAGTGGTCACCGAGCCGGTTGCCGCGCGGCAGTCGCTGGAGGTCAAGGCGAACTCCAAGTCGATGATCTTCCACACCCCGGACTCGCCGTACTACAAGCGCATGAAGGGCGACGTCACGTTCCGCTCGGTCGCCGAGGCCGAGCAGGCCGGCTACACCCAGTGGACCCCGAAGTCGAAGGTCGCCTCGTCCGCCCGCTGAGCCGGCCCGTCCGGGCCAATCATGGGGTGCCTTCAGGTGAATAGGGTTGCACCGGCCGGGTATCCACCGGTCGGGGTGACGCCATGCCAACGCGAGACCGCAGGCTCGGAGCCGGCGGGGTGACCGCGTTCGCGCTGCACCGCACGGACGTCGACGGCGCGGCCGTGGTCCGCCCGGCCGGTCGGCTCGACCTGACCACCTACCGCGAGCTGCGCGACGGGCTGCTCAAGTGCGCGGTGGACGAGCCGACCGCCGTCATCGTGCGCCTGGACGACGGTTTCGAGTGCGCCACGCCCGTGTTCCTGTCGGTCTTCGCCACGGTGTGGCTGCGGGTGGCGGAGTGGCCGGGCGTGCCGCTGATGCTGGTCGGTGAGTCGTCCGGTCACCGCCGCGCGCTCGCGAGCAGTAGCCGCAGCGGCGGCGGGGTCGGCGCGGTGCCGCGGTTCACCGGGCTGCGCGCCGCCCTGGCCGCCGTCGAACGACCGCCCGAACGCACCCGCGACGAGATGCAGCTGCCCGACGAGCTGATCAGCGGCCTGCTGGCGCGGGAGTTCGTCCGCGAGGTCTGCGAGCGCCGGAGCGTCACCCACTTCGTCCACAACGCGGTCACGGTGGCCACCGAACTGGTGGAGAACGCCGTCCGCCACGCCCGCTCCGCGCCAGTGCTGCGCCTGGAACTGCGTGGCCACCGACTGACCATCGCCGTGCGCGACGAGAGCCCGGAACCGCCCAGGGAACCGAAACCCGAACCACTGCGGCCCCGCGGCTGGGGCCTCACGATCGTGTCGGCACTGAGCCGCACGTGGGGCTGCTACCCGTGGCCACGCGGCGGCAAGGTGGTCTGGGCCGTCCTGGACGACTAGCGCGGCACCCGATCGGTCAACTCGCCTCGCTCACCGCCGCCACGATCGTGAAGTGGCCGGTGAGGTCGGTCAGCGCCAACGGCTGCAGCACGGCCTTCGCGGTCGCCACCAACCGCAGCTCCGCGCCCGCCGCCGCGCACTCCGCCTGCAGCGCGATGAGCAGGTTGATCCCCGTCGACCCGAGGAACGTCACGCCGGAGAGGTCGAGGATCAGGACCCGGCTCGCGTCGCCGACCCTGGGCCGGACGTACTCCTCCACCACCGGCACCGTCGCCATGTCGAGCTCACCCGCCACGGCGACGACCACCACGCCCGCGGACACCTCGCGCGTCGCGAGAGTGACGGCCTCGGTGAAATCCTCCATGTCCACCCCTGGGTGTGGTCGGCAGCGCGCGGCTGTCTGCTCAACCGCGTCCAGCCTAGGCCCAGGGGAACTGTGAGCGCCCGTCAGGACCGGTGCGACTCCTCCACCGACCCCGACGAGCCCCATCCGGGGGCGGCGCGGGACTCAGCCGACCACGCGCCGGATGACGTCGACCGGTCCGATGGACTCGATGTCCTGGACCTTCACGGGCGCGTTCTCGGTCGAGGCGTGCACCGCGCGCAGCCCGTCGATCGCCATCGCCACGTGCGACTGGCCCGAGTAGTAGATGATCAGGTCACCGGCCTTCACCTCGTTGCGCGACACCGAGCGGCCGATGGTGGCCTGGCCGTACGTGGTGCGCGGGATCGAGATGCCGACTGACCGGTACGCCGCCTGCATGAGGCTGGAGCAGTCCCACGAGTTGGGGCCGTTGGAGCCGTAGACGTAGGGCTTGCCGCGCTGCGACAGGGCGAACGCCAACGCTTCGCCGGCCTTGCCCGGGGGCACCGGGATGGCGCTCATGTCGCCCTTGTTGTTCAAGATCGCCCGGTCGGCCGCGCTCAGCGAGCGGTAGGCCTCGCGCGCCTCGGTGATCTGCCCGTCCAGCGCGGCCTTGCGCTGGTCGATGTCGGTGATCGCCTGGTTCGCGGCACCGGCGGCCTCGGTGGCCCGGCGGGCCGCGTCGTTGGCCAGGTCGACGGCCTCGCCGAGCCCCTGCAACGCCTCCGCGTTGTCGCCCGCCAGCACGCCGAGCGCGGACATGCGGTTGAGGAAGTCCTGCTGCGAGTCGCTGACCAGCAGGGCGGACAGCTGGCTGAACCGCGCGCCCTCGAACGAGGCCTCGGTGAGCAGGTCGACCTGGCCGCGCAACGCCTCCTGCGCCTGCTGCGCCGCGGTGAGGTCGCGGTTGGCCTGGTCCAGCGAGCCTTGGGCGTTGGACAACGCCTCCTGCGCCCGCAGGTGCTCTTCGTTGAGCGTCTCGGCCTCGTGGGAGAGGTCGTTGTACTTCTTCAACGCCTCGGAGGCGTTGGGCGCCTCGGGGTCCGCGGCGGCCTGGGGGAGGGGCATCGCGGCGCCGAGCAGCGCGGAGACGGCGGTCGCCGTCAGGGCTGCGCGGACGGTGCGCTGAGCGGATTTCGACGCCACGGTTCGCGCAATCCTCCTTGAGCCGGGTGGGGCCCGAACGGGTCACCCCCGCCCAGGTCTCGGACAGGTTACGGAACCCGCCGGCGCTCGTCCATAAGGGGTCCTCTTCCCGCCGGTTCAGGCGACGGCGGCGGAGTGCGTGAACTCGCCCGCGCGAACGCCGCGCAGGAACATCTCCCATTCCCCGCGCGTGTAGCGCAACGCGGTGCCATCGTGGCGGGCGCGGAGGATCACGCCGCCGCTCGGGGCGGGCAGGACCGCCAACACGCCGTCCGCGTCGACCGAACCCGCCCGCAGCTGCCCGAGGAAGCCGTCCCACCGCACCGCGTCGAGGGTGATCACCGGGCCGCTTCCCCGGTCCTTGGTGTCCCGCACCAGGACCACGTCACCGTCGAACCGGACCTCGACGCAATCACCCGACGCCGTGCTGAAGCTGCTCTTGAACCAGGCCGAGGGGGTGTTGGGCATCAGTACCGCTCCATCTCGTGGTAGACCGCGTCGATGAACTCGCGCGAGTCGCGGTCGTCGAGCGCTCGGTCGAACGTGTCCGCGAAGCTCGCCGTCGATTCGAGTATCACTTGACGCTTGTCGATGATGACACCGCTGATCGCGGTCTCCTGGTACATCACATCGCCGAGCCTGTTGGAACGAAAGGAAAGGATCTTCAACGCGGCGCCGAGCAGCGGGTGCGCCCCGGCCTTGAACGGGATGACGCGGACGCGGACGTGATCACCCATCCGGTCCAGGACTTCCAGCACGTGGGCCAGTTGTCCTTGCATGACGCCGGGATCGCCCACCCGCTGCCGCAATGCGGCTTCACCGAGCACGACGTCGAGCCGCAACGGGTCGTCGGCCGCCAGCCGGACCTGGCGCGCCAGCCGGGTTTCCAGTCGCGGGCCGACGTCGACCGGCCGGATGTAAGGAGTTCCGGCCCGCATCACGGCCCTCGCGTAGTCGGCGGTCTGGAGCAACCCGGGGATGAGGTCGGGCGCGTACTCGCAGACCTTCTCCGCGCCCGCTTCCAAGCCCAGCAACCGCAGGAAGTCGTCGGAGTAGAGACGGGCGTAGTCGTACCACCATTCGCGCCGCTCGGTCTGCGCCCGCAGCGCTTCGAGGTCGGCGCGCTCGTCGTCCGGCAGCTCGTACGCGTCGGCGAGGTCACCGAGCTTCGCCGCCGTGAGACGGCGCTTGCCGGACTCGATCGCGGACAGGTTCGTGCCGCCGATGCCGGTCGTCTTGCCGACCGCCGCCGCCGTGAGCCCGAGCCGCTCCCGGTGTTCGCGCAGCCTCAGCCCGAGTTCCCACGCCTGCACCGTGCTGGAGATCGGGCCGTCGCCCATGTCCCTCGTCCTGTCGATCCGTGGTCGCAGTGACACAGAGCGTAGCGACCGGGCACTCGATTGATGAATCGACACTTCGATAAGTATCAAGATAGCTTCGTCACCAGAGACCTCTCCGCCGAAGGTGATCACTTGATGGAACGTAAGCCCGCGCTGCGCAGCCGCCTGCTCGGCCTGGAACTGCGCCGGGTCCGCGAGGCCAACGGCCTGACCGTGGCCGAACTCGCCTCCCGCGCGCAGCAGTCCGCGGAGCGGATCCGGGAACTGGAGAACGGCGTCGCCGCGTCGCCGACACCCGACCCGACGCTGTGGTGCGCCTGGGGCACCGAGGCGACGAGCGTGATCAACGTGCTGTGCCGCACCGCCGAGCGGATCGACATCCTCGCGCCGCTGGGCCTCAACCCGGTCTTCGAACGGCTCGACCCCCGGCGCAGCACGGTGTACGTCCTCGAAGGCACCGTCGTCGACCGCGCCGACGTCACCGTCCGCGTGATCCCGCGCAGCGCCGGGTACTGCCCCGGCGTCGAGCACCCGCTGACCCGGTTCGTGCTCGCGAAGGGCCCGGCCGTGATCTTCTACGCCTACCTGCACCGCGCGATGTTCACCGAGGAACCGCGCCACCTCCGGTCGGCGGAGGAGCTGTTCGGCCGACTGGCCGCACTGGCGTGCGCCTAGTGCCGTGACGGGACCGGTGACAGTCCGGTGAGGTCCGTCCGCCCGCCGGGGTGGCGCACCGCGCGACCCGCGGCGGCGGTGGCCAGCCTGCCCGCGTCCTCCGGGTCGTCACCGCGCACCAACGCCACCGTCAGCGCGGCCACGAACGCGTCACCGCCGCCAGTCGGGTCCACGACCTCCTCGTCGGTCAACGGGATCACCGCCGAGTCCTCGCCCCACGTCAGCACGTTCGCCTCGCCCGGCACCTCCAGCGCCACCACCGAGGGCCCGCGGGCCAGCAGCTCGCGCCCCGCCCGGACGGCCGCGTCCGTCCCCGTGATCGACCGCCCGGTCAACGCCTCCGCCTCGCCGTGGTCGGCGCGCACCGCGTCGGCCGCGGCCAGCAGTTCGGCCGCACGCCCGTCCGGCGCCCCGTCCAGCACGACCAGCCCGCTCGCGGCGCGGACCGCCGCCAGTGCCGCCTCCGCGGGCTGCTCCAGCTGCACGACCACGGCGTCCGCGCCGGCCAGCGTCGCCGCGGCGGCCCGCACGTCCTGCGCCGTCACCAGGGTCGCCGTGGGGATGTCCATCAGGTACCGGTACTCCCCGTCGCACACGACGTCGACGATCAGGGCCGTCCGGCTGCCCTCCCGGCACACCACCGCGGTCGTCGCTACGCCGTCCGCGTCGAGCCGCTCCACCAGCAGGCGGCCCTCCCGGTCGTCCCCGACGACGCCGACCAGCGCGGCCGTTGCGCCGAGCTGCCTGGTGCCCCGCGCGATGTTCGAGCCCTTGCCGCCGAGCATTTCGCGACGTTCCCCGACCACCGCCCGACCACCGGGTTCGGGCACCTCCGGCACCGTCAAGACCAGGTCACGGGCTATCTGACCGACCACCGCGATCCGCATGGTCGAGCGGTACCCGGTGGCCACCAGTTGAAACGGGTCGTTGACGTGGCGTCACCGGTAATGCGATCGTAATTCTGGGAGCGCTCCCAGTCCGTGGTTTCACAGATCACCGTCGATCTGAAGGAGAAGGTCCTTGCGACTCAAGCGCTTTGGGGCGTTGGCCGTGGCCGCGCTCGGTATCGTCGGTGTGACCAGCGTTTTCGTCCAGAGCGGCGTAGCGGTGGCGCACGGGTCGATGACGTACCCCCCAAGCCGCACCTACGCCTGCTACGAAGACGGCAGGATCGGTGGCGGCGGCGGTGACCTGAACCCGACGAACCCGGCGTGCGTCGCCGCGGTGCAGCTCGGTGGCAAGCAGCCGCTGTGGGACTGGTACGGCAACCTGATCAGCCAGGCGGCCGGCAAGCACCGCGAGATCATCGCCGACGGCGACCTGTGCGGGCCCACCACCAAGTACGACGCCTACAACCTGGCCCGCAACGACTGGCCGGTGACCACGCTGCAGGCCGGCGCGCGGATCAACTTCAAGTACAACGCCTGGGCTCCCCACCCGGGTCGCTGGGACCAGTACGTGACCCGGGACGGCTTCGACGTCACGCAGCCGCTGAAGTGGTCCGACCTGGAGCCGGTGCCGTTCGACAGCATCACCAACCCGCCGCTGGGCAGCGGCGAGTACTCCTGGACCGGCACCCTGCCCAACAAGTCCGGCCGCCACATCATCTACTCGATCTGGCAGCGCAACGACAGCCCCGAGGCGTTCTACAGCTGCTCGGACGTGGTCTTCAGCGGCGGCAACACCGGCGGTGACACCCAGGCGCCCACGGCACCGGGCACGCCCACCGCGACCGCCACGGCCACCTCGGTGTCGTTGAGCTGGGCCGCGGCTTCGGACAACACCGGCGTCAGCGGCTACACGGTCTACCGGGAGGCGGGCGCCACCGACGTGTCGGTCGCGACCTCCACCGGCACCACGGCGACCGTCACCGGGCTGACCGCGGACACCGCGTACCAGTTCTACGTGGTGGCGCGGGACGCGGCGGGCAACACCTCGGCGCCGTCCGCGGTGGTGTCGGTGCGCACCAGCACGGGTGGCGGCACGACGCCGGGCGCCTGCGCGGTGACCTACAGCGTGCCCAGCCAGTGGTCCGGCGGCTTCACCGCGAACGTGTCGGTGAAGAACACGGGCACCAGCGCGGTCAGCGCGTGGCAGCTGGCCTGGGACGTCCCCGCGGGTCAGGGGATCAGCCAGGCGTGGTCGGCCGAGGTCGCCGTCGCGGCGGGCAAGGCGACCGCGAAGGGTGCGAGCTGGAACCAGAACATCCAGCCGGGCCAGACGGTGAGCTTCGGGTTCAACGGCACGTCGCAGGGGACGCCCGCGAACCCGACGTCGTTCGCCCTCAACGGCGCAGCCTGCGCCGCGGCCTGATGTTGGGTCGAAGCGCGGCCCTGGTCGCGCTCCTGGTGGGGTCGGTCGCCTGCTCCTCGGCGGCGACCGACTCCACCGGCCTGGTCGGCTCCAACGGCCTGGGGGCCAACGCCCTCGGGCCGCCACTGGCCACCTCCGCCGAGGTCGGCGAGTGGGTCGAGGAGAAGACCGGGCAGTGCGACGACGTGGTGCCGCGGACGGCGGAGGAGTTCGCGGATTTCGTCGGCCCGTTGCGGGCGAAGCTCTACGCGCCGTACGTGGCGGAGTGGGCGACGTGCGAGGCGGGTCCGTACGAGCGGCTCGGGCTGGTGGTGTTCCAGCGGGAGAAGCTGGCGGACTTCCAGAACTCGTGGAAGGGCGCGATGTCGAGCGGCGAGGTCTCGGACAACCCGGACTTCGGGTTCGGCAACGGCTTCGCGTTGAGCGGCACGCTCGGCCTGGAGCTGCTCGGACTGCACGAACTGCGTTGCACACCGGTGGTGCCCGGTGCGGACGTGGGGCACACCCTGCCCGCGGAGGCGGAGGGGTGCACCTACGTTCAGAAGCCGGGCCACCACCACTAGAGGCGGCTCGTCAGCGCGGCGCGGCGGTGCTCTGACGCACCACCAGCGTGGTGGCAAGCTCGATTCGGCGGTGTTCGGGCTCTTCACCACGTGCCAGCGTGATGGCGAGACGGGTGCCCGCCGCGGCCATGTCCTGCAGCGGCTGCCGGACCGTGGTCAGCGGCGGGCCCACCCACTGGGCGACCGGGAGGTCGTCGAAGCCGATGACGCTGAGGTCTTCCGGGATGCGCAGACCGGCGGCGCGTGCGGCCTCGTAGACGCCGAGGGCCTGCAGGTCCGACCCGGCGAAGACGGCCGTGGGCGGGTCCGGCAGGTCGAGCAGCGGCGCGAACTGGGCGCGGCCGGACTCGACGTGGAAGTCGCCGTAGCGGACCAGGGCGGGGTCGAAGGCCAGGCCCGCGGTCTCCAGCGCGGCGCGGTAGCCGTCCACGCGGGCGCGGCTGCACAGGACCCGTTCCGGGCCGCCGATCATGGCGATGCGGCGGTGGCCGAGTTCGATGAGGTGGCGGGTGGCGGTGAGGCCGCCGTTCCAGTTGGTGGCTCCTATGGAGGGCGTCTCCAGCTGGGGCTCGCCGATCGGGTCGACCACGACGACCGGGATGTCCCGGGCGCGCAGCTTCGCCAGCTGCTGCGAGGTGAGGTCGGAGAAGACCGAGATCACGGCCAGGGGCTTGCGCGCGATGACGCCTTCGAGCCAGCCGTGGCCGGGCGTGAGCCTGCCCTGGGACTCCGAGAGCACGAGCGCGAGACCCTGCTCGGCGGCCACCTGCTCGGCGCCGCGGATGATCTCCAGCGCCCAGGCGCTCTCCAGCTCGTGGAACATCAGTTCCACCAGGTTGGACCGCCGCGACCGCTCGTCCGCCCGTCGCTGGTAGCCGTGCCGCCGGATGATCGCCTCGACCCGTTCCCGGGTGTGCGGAGCCACGTCCGCGCGACCGTTCATTACCTTCGAAACAGTCGGAACCGAGACCCCGGCCTCCGCCGCGATGGCGGCGATGGTGATCTTGCCCGAGGCTGTGCCATCCGAGGGTGACGGGTCGGCTTTGGTCGGCATGGGGGCAGTCTACGGCAGCGCAGCCCAGTTCCAGCCGCTGGACGAGGGTTCACGGCGGTGGGTTGTTCATCACTTGGGACGCGCGTAACCCGTTCGAAACAATCGCCGTTCGGGTCGAAACTGTCGAACGCCCAGTGATTGAGACGCTGCGCAACCCTAAGGTTACCGCAACGTAGTCGGCGTCCGGCGGCGAATTGAGACGTACCGGACACGTGCGCGGACGTGGGGGAGGCTCGGGCCCGCTGGGAGAGGTGTGACGGGCCCGAGCCAGGTCGGGTCAGCCCCGGCGGCGGACGCCGCCGAACGAGAGGTCCTCGCGCAACGCCCGGTGAGCGGGCTTGGGCGCGAAGTTCTCGTCGAGGATGGTGGCCGCACCGTCACCCTCGAACCACCCGGGCACCCAGGAGTACCTGTCCGTGTACCCCCAGACCGTGAACGACAGGCAGCCCGGCGTCACCAGGCAGGCCCGCAGCGCCGTGCGGTACACGTTCGCCTGGGCCTGGAGCTTGACCGGGTCGGCCGGCAGCGCCATCCGCACGTCCGCCTCCGTCACCGCCGTGCGCAGGCCCAAGGCGTCGAACCGCCCGAGGTTCTCCCGCATCGTCAGCGGCGCGTGGTCGGCCGTGAGGTGGCCCTGCAGGCCGACGCCGTGGATCGGCACGCCCTGTCGCAGGAGGTCGCGCACGAGGTCGTACACGCCGTCGCTCTTGGCGTTGACCTCTTCGACCTCGTAGTCGTTGTAGAACAGCAGCGCGTCGGGGTCGGCCTCGTGCGCCCACCGGAACGCGTCCGCGAGGTAGCCGGGACCGAGCGCCCGCAGCCAGACGGTGTCGCGCGGCGACCCGTCGTCCTCGAACACCTCGTTCACCACGTCCCACTGCCAGATCCGGCCCTTGAAGCGCCGCACGGTGGTCTGGACGTGGGTCTTCAGCACCGCGCCCAGCTCGTCCGGCGGCACGTCCGTCAGCCACGCCGGGTTCTGGTTGTGCCAGACCAGCGTGTGGCCGCGCACGCGCTGCCCGTTGGCCTGCGCGAACGCGACCAGAGCGTCCGCCGGACCCCACTCGTACCGCCCGCGGGTGGGCTCCAGCGCGTCCCACTTCATCGCGTTCTCGGCGGTGACGGTGTCGAACTGCGCCGCCACCCACGCCCGGTACTCCGCGTCCCCGGCCAAGGTCGGCAGGTCGACGGCGGTGCCGAACGCGAGTCCGTGGCGAGCCGCCAGCTCCCGCAGGGTCGGCTCCGCTGCCGCCGCGGGTGCGACGGCAGCGGAACCCGCGGCCGGAACGGGTGCGACGTCCCGCATGAACGGTCCTCCAGCCGCGAGTGGACTACTTGCCGAAACCGGCCGTGAGGCCGCTGAGCAGGAACCGCCGCCCGATCAGGTACACCACGAAGATCGGCAGCACGGACAGCGTCACGGCGGCGAGCAGCGCGGGCACGTTCGTGCCGAACTGCCCCTGGAAGTCCCACAACCCCAGGGTGAGCACCCGCGACGATTCCGACTGGGTGAGCACCAGGGGGAACAGGAACCCGTTCCACGCGTTGAGCGCCGTGTAGACGACGACCGTCATGATCGCGGGCCGGGCCAGCGGCAGGACCAGCGACACGAGCACCCGCATCGGTCCGGCACCGTCGATCGCCTGCGCCTCGTACAGCTCACGCGGCACGTCGCGCAGGCTGTTGACCAGCACCAGCATCGCCACCGGCAGCGCGAACGCCGCCGTGGGCAGGATGATCGCGGTCAACGTGTCGTACAGCTGCATCCGGGTGATCATCAGGTACACCGGGATGATCGTGGCCTGCGCGGGGATCGCCAGCCCCATCAGGAGCAGGGTGAACCCCTTCTGCACGAACGGGCTGGTGTTGCGCACCACCGCGTACGCGGCGGGCACCGTCACCAGCACCACGATCGCCACCGTCGCGACGGTCACGATCACGTTGTTCAGCAGGTACTGGCCGAAGCCGCCGGTCAGCACGGTGACGTAGTTGTCCGGCGTCAACGCGTCCGGCAGCGCCCACACGCTCTTGCCGAGGTACTCGGCACGCGTGCGCAGCGATACCGTGACCAGGTAGAGCAGCGGTCCGACGACGATCGCCAGCCACACCAGGGCGAACAGCCCGGCGGGCCAGTTGGGACGAGACTTCACGACCCCTCCTGCTGGCTGCTCATCTGGCGGAACCCGCTCCAGCGCATCACCGCGAGCGACAGCGCGGTGCCGAGCACGACCAGCACGACCGCGATCGCGCTCGCGTAGCCCATCTCGAACCCGCTGAAACCGGTGATGTACATGTGCAGCGGCAGGATGCGGGTCGCGGTGCCCGGCCCGCCGTTGGTCAGGATCAGCACGGTGTCGAACGTGGTCAGCGAGCCGACCAGCATCAGCACCGACGACGTGACGACGGTGTAGCGCAGCTGCGGCAGCGTGATGTGCAGGAACTTGCTCACCCGCGAGGCGCCGTCGATGGTGGCCGCCTCGTACAGCGACGGCGGCACCGCCCGTGCCGCGCCCTGGTAGAGCAGGGTGTGGAACGGGATGAACTGCCACGAGATCACGAGCACCACCGTGTAGAGCGCGATGTCGGGGTCGCCCAGGAACAGCGGGCCGCCGACGAACGCGCCGAAGTTCGGCTCGAGCAGCGCCTGCCACAACAACGCGATGGCGGCCGTGGACAGCAGCAGCGGCAGGAAGAAGATCGAGCTGAGCACCGCCCGGGACCGCTGCTTGCCTGCCGCCCAGACCCCGATCAGCAACGCGATCGGGGTCTGGACGAGCCACGACACGACCATCAGCACCAGGGTCCGCCACACCGAGGCACGCGCCTCGGCGTCGTCGAGCAGCCGGGACCAGTTCTCACCGCCGTTGAGCGCCGGCGTGCCCAGCCCGTCCCAAGCGGTGAAGCTCAGGTAGATCACGAGCAGCATGGGCAACGCCGCGAACAGGGCGAAGAACGTGAACGCCGGCACGGCATACCAGGCCGAAGGCCGCTGGGACGACATCAGCGCGCGGCCACCGCGTCGACGAACTGCTGCGGCGAGACCTTGCCCAGGAAGAACTCCTGGAGCTGCGTGAGCATGAACGTCGCGTCATCGGCGGGCAGGTCCTGGTCCCAGGACAGCTGGAAGTTCTTCGAGTCCAGCACCAGCTCGTAGATGAACGACGCGTACTCCGGGTTCGGCGACTTCTTCAGCTTCTCCTCGGCGCCCACCACCGGCGGGACGTCACCGGCGGCGACCAGCGCCTCGATGTAGGAGTCCTTGTGCAGCTCGGTGGTGACGAACTTCTTCGCCGCGTCCAGGCTCTTCGAGTCCTGGGTCGCCGAGTAGAAGTTGCTCACGTTGCCGACCAGGTTGCCCGGGTCGCCCTTGCCGCCGGGGATCGACGGGAACGCCACCCAGCCCAGGTCGCCGTTCTTCACGAAGTCCGGGCTCTGGTCGAGCTGGTTGGTGTACTCCCACGTGCCCATGAGGTGCATGGCGGCCTTGCCCTGCGCCAGGATGGTCGACGCGCCACCGGCGTCGTAGCCGACGGAGGCGAAGCTGCTGCCGAACGCGCCGCGGTCGATGAGCTCCTTGAGCTTGGTCATGGCCTCGACGACGGCCGGGTCCTTCCAGCCCTCCGGGCCCTTGTCCCGGATGTTCTGGAACACCTCGTGACCGGCCCAGCGGTCGAGCACGTACTCGGCCCACATCAGCTCGGTCCACGCCTGGGTGCCGGCGAGGGCGATCGGCGTGATGCCCTTGGCCTTGAAGGTGTCGACCAGCGTGAGCAGCTCGTCCCACGTGGTCGGCGGCTGGGCGCCGGCCTCGGTGAAGACCTTCTTGTTGAAGAACAGCAGCACCGGCTGCATACCGCGCATCGGCACGCCGTAGTACTTGTCACCGAGCTTCGCGCCGTTGAGGACGCTGGGGATGAACGCGTCCTTGGCGGCCTTGTTCTCCTCGAGCACGGCCGTCAGGTCGGCGACCTTGCCCGCGTCGACGTACTCCTTGAGGTTGCCGCCGCCCCAGTTGAAGAACAGATCGGGGGCCTGCGGCGACCCGATGGCGACCCGGAGCCGCTGCTTGTACGGGTCGTTGCCGAACGTCTCCAGCGAGGCGTTGCCGCCGGCCGCCTTGAACGAGTCGATCGACAGGTTCTCGATCTTGTTGAGCACCGGGTCCTCGAGCGCCCAGATCTTCAGGGCACCTGCGTTGGTCTCGCCCGGACCGGACGTGCCACACGCGGACACCACTGCTGTCACGGCGACCAGCCCCATCGCGATGAGGGGACGCACCCATGAACGGCGGGACATGCGACCGCCACCCTTCTGCCACGCTGCGGATTTGTTCGTGGCATCGAAATATTTCGAAACATCCACGACTTGCGCAGACCTTAGGCGCGTGTCCAACCGGTGTCAAGCATCACCAATCGGCGCGTCTCAGTGATGTTTCTGCACGTCAGGAGGTCACTCTTGTGTTTCGATCGAGTTTCGATACTATCGGCGCATGCGTCGAGCCACGTTGGCCACGATTGCCGCAGCAGCGGGGGTGTCTCTCCCGACGGTGTCCAAAGTCCTCAACGGGAAGGACGACGTCGGCGCGGAGACCAGGGCTCGTGTGCGGCAGCTGCTCGCCGAGTACGACTACGTGCCGGTGGGGTCCCGTCGAGCCTCCGGCCACCTGCTGGTCGACCTCGTGTTCACCGCCCTGGACAGCCCCTGGGCGGTGGAGATCATCCGTGGTGTCGTCGACACCGGACTGCACGTCGTGGTGTCGTCCACCGACAAACCCCGTCAGCACACGTCCTGGGCGGCGTCGCTGGTCGAGGCCAGGCGCGCGGGCGCGCTCCTGGTCACCTCCCAGCTGACCGCCGCGGACCGCCGGGTGCTGGCCAACTCCCGCATCCCCGTCGTGGTCATCGACCCGGTCGACCTGCCGCAGCCGAACGTGCCCAGCGTGGGCGCCACCAACTGGGCGGGCGGCCTGGCCGCCACCGAACACCTCCTGCGCCTCGGCCACCGCCGGGTCGGCGTCATCGGCGGACCAGCCGGGATGCTGTGCAGCCGCGCGCGGGTCGACGGCTACCGCGCCGCGCTGGACCGCGCGGGCATCGCGTTCAACCCCGAGCTGGTCAAGCACGGGGACTTCAAGCACGAGGGCGGGTTCCGCCGCGCGGCCGAGCTCCTGGCGCTGCCGGACCGGCCGACGGCGATCTTCGCCGGCAACGACGAGCAGGCCTTGGGCGTGATCGAGGCGGCCCGGGTCGTGGGCCTGTCCGTGCCGCACGACCTGAGCGTGGTCGGTTTCGACGACCTGCCGGTCGCGGTGTGGTCCTCGCCCGCCCTCACCACCGTGCGCCAGCCGCTCACCGAAATGGGCCGCCACGCGGGCCGCATGCTCGCCGACCTGATCGCGGGTCGCCCCGTGGAGACCGAACGGGTGGAACTGGCCACCGAACTCGTCGTCCGATCGTCAACGAAGGAGCCGCCGTGCTGAACCCCTGGGCCGATCCCGGAAGGCCGACCGGTGAGCGGGTCGCCGCCCTGCTGGCCGAGCTGACCCTGGAGGAGAAGCTGGCCCAGCTGGTGGGCGTGTGGGTGGGTATCTCGGAGGGTGAGGAGGTCGCGCCCGCGCAGCACGAGTTCGCGGAGCCGCTGCCGCCGTGGGACGAGCTGACCAAGCCCGGCCTCGGCCAGCTGACCCGCGTGTTCGGCACCGGGCCGATCGACCCGCTGGTCGGCGCGAAGGTGCTGGCCGAGACCCAGCGCAAGCTGGTCGCCAACACCCGCTTCGGCATCCCGGCCATGGCGCACGAGGAGTGCCTGGCCGGGTTCACCGCGTGGCAGGCCACCGTGTTCCCCATCCCGCTCGCGTGGGGCGCCTCGTTCGACCCGGAGACGGTCGAGCGGATGGCACGCGAGGTGGGCCTGGTGATGCGCGACGTCGGTGTGCACCAGGGCCTGGCCCCGGTGCTGGACGTGACGCGCGACCCGAGGTGGGGACGCACCGAGGAGACCATCGGCGAGGACCCGTACCTCGTCGGTCTCCTCGGTGCCGCCTACACCAAGGGCCTGGAGTCCAGCGGGATCGTGGCCACGCTCAAGCACTTCGCGGGCTACTCGGCCTCGCGCGGCGGGCGCAACCACGCGCCGGTGCACATGGGACCGCGCGAGTTCGCCGACGTGGTGCTGCCGCCGTTCGAGATGGCGCTGCGGCTGGGCGGCGCCCGTTCGGTGATGAACTCCTACGCCGAGGTCGACGGCGTGCCGGCGGGCTCGGACCCGACCCTGTTCACCGACCTGCTGCGGGACAAGTGGGGCTTCGGCGGCGTGGTGGTCGCGGACTACTTCGCGGTGTCGTTCCTGGAGACCGCGCACGGCGTGGCCGGCTCGCCGGGTGAGGCCGCGGCGCTGGCCCTGGCCGCCGGCATCGACGTCGAGCTGCCCAGCGTGCGCTGCTACGGCGAGCCGCTGGCCGAGCTGGTGCGGTCCGGGCAGGTGGACGAGGCGCTGGTGGACCGCGCGGTGGTCCGCGTGCTGACCCAGAAGTGCGAGCTGGGCCTGCTGGACGAGGGCTGGCAGCCGGAGTCGCCCGCGGTGCTGCGCGGCGAGCCGGTCGACCTCGACCCGCCCGCGCTGCGCGACCTGGCCCGCACGATGGCCGAGCGCTCCGTGGTGCTGCTGGACAACGCCGCCGACGTGCTGCCGCTGCGTGACGCGGGCAAGCTCGCCGTGGTCGGCCCGTGCGCGGACGACCTGCTGGCGCTCATGGGCTGCTACGCCTTCCCGAACCACGTGGGCGTGCAGCACCCCGACGTGCCGCTCGGCGTCGAGATGGACACGATGCTGCAGGCCGTGCGCAAGGAGTTCCCGGGCGCGGCGGTCACCAGCGCCAAGGGCTGCGAGGTCGACGGCGACGACCGGTCGGGCATCGAGGACGCCGTCGCGGTCGCGCGCGAGGCCGACGTGGTGCTGGCCGTGCTGGGTGACCGGGCCGGGCTGTTCGGCCGCGGCACGTCCGGCGAGGGCTGCGACGCCGAGGACCTGAGCCTGCCCGGCGTGCAGGGCGAGCTGCTGGAGCAGCTGCTGGCGCTGGACGTCCCGGTGGTGCTGGTGCTGCTGACCGGCCGTCCGTACGCACTGGGCTCCTACCGGCCTGCCGCGATCGTCCAGGCTTTCTTCCCGGGCGAAGAGGGTGCGGGCGCGGTCGCGGGCGTGATCAGCGGGCGCGTCAACCCGTCCGGCAAGCTGCCGGTGCAGGTGCCGCGCGGTTCCGGCGGCCAGCCGACCACCTACCTGCACCCGCCGCTGGGCGGTCCGGGCGGGGTCAGCTCGGTCGACCCGTCGCCCGCCTACCCGTTCGGGCACGGCCTGTCGTACACGTCGTTCGAGCTGTCGGGGTTCACCGCGGGCGCGGAGTTCCCGGCGGACGGCGAGGTCGAGGTGTCGTGCCTGGTGCGCAACACCGGCGACCGGTCCGGCGCCGAGGTCGTGCAGCTGTACCTGCACGACCCGGTGGCGAGCGTGACCCGTCCGGTGCGCCAGCTCGTCGGCTTCGCGCGGGTGGAGCTGGCGGCGGGCGCGGCCACCGAGGTGACGTTCCGGCTGCACGCCGACCGCACCTCGTTCACCGGGCGCGACGGCAAGCGGGTTGTCGAGACCGGTGACGTCGTGCTGCAGGTCGGCTGTTCGAGCGAGGACATCCGCTGGGAGCACAAGGTGCCGGTCACCGGCGAGCCGCGCGTGGTCGGCCACGACCGGGTGCTGGTGACCCCGGTGACCGCCACCGCGCGTTGACCCGCTGACCACCACGTCACGATGAGGTGACCATGAGGTTGGTGCCCTGGCCGGTGCCGCCGGCGCGAGGAGCGCCGGCGGCACCGGCCACGGCGACCCCGAACGGCCCGTCCGAGGGGTACGTCGTCGTGGTCCAGGAGCTGGTCGTGGACGCAGGAGGTCCCAGGTCGAGCAACCTGGGCCCCTCGGAGAGCCGCCGAGTCCACTGACCGGGCTGGGCCGTGAGAGGGCTATGGCGGTGGCCCTCTCACGGCCCGCCACTTTCAGAGGTGAGCGCGCAGGTGGCGGAGCTTGCGCTCGTCGTGCACCCGGGGCGTGGTGTGGCCGCTGAACGGGAACACCGCCATCTCCTTCGGCGCGGTGATCTCGTTGTACGCGGCGTACACAGTGGACGGTGGGCACACCTCGTCCATCAGTCCGACGCTCAGCAGCGACGTCGCGGTGATCCGCTTGGCCAGCAGCGCGCCGTCGACGTACCGCAGCGTGTCGAGCGCGGCCGGGATCAGGTCGACGTGCTGGGCCAGGAACTTGGCGATCTCCGCGTACGGCTCCGAGTCGGTGATGGTGACGGCGCGCTGGAAGTCGCACAGGAAGGGCACGTCCGCGTGGCAGACCTTCACCGCCTCGCCGTTGAGCGCCGCGGCGGCCAGCGCCAGCCCGCCGCCCTGGCTGCCGCCGGACACCGCGATCCGGGTCTCGTCCACGCCGTCCAGGGAAGCGGCCACCTCGACGGCACGCGCGGCGTCCACCATGAGCCGCGTGACGTAGTAGGTCTCGGGGGCGGCGATGCCGCGCGTCATCACGCCGGGGTACTCGGGTCCCGCGAACCCTGAATCCGGGGTGGCGCCCAGCGTCCAGCGCCCGCCCTGGCCGCGAGTGTCCATCACGAACACCGCGTAGCCGACCGAAGGCAGCAGCGCGTGCTCCGAGGGCAGGCCGCGTCCGCCGCCGTACCCGATGTAGCAGACGACGGTCGGCAATGACTCGACACCGGCGCCCGCCGGGCGGATGTACCAGCCGCGGATGCGGTCGCCGCCGTACCCGGAGAACTCGACGTCCCAGACCGCGAGCGGCCCGTAGGCGTCGGCCGCGTACGGGGTGAGGACCGGCGGCAGCGCGGCGGCGCGGGCGTCCTCGAGGCGGGTCTTCCACCACAGGTCGAGGTTGTCCGGCTCGGCGGTGTCGGTCCGGTAGAGCGCCAACTCCCGCTCGGAGAGGTCGAACCAGGGCACGGCGGTCCCCTTTCACTTATCCGTTAAGCGCTTAATTACCCTACCGGGTCGGACCGTGCGTTCGGCGGTCTAGACTCGTTGATCACCGACCGAGGAGGCGCGGGTGGTAGGTGGTAAGCGTCCGACCATCTCGGACATCGCCAAGGCCGCGGGCGTGTCCACCGGCGCGGTGTCGTACGCGCTGAACAACCGGCCGGGCGTCTCCGAGCCGACGCGCCGCCGGATCATGGACATCGCCGACCGGCTCGGGTGGGTGCCCAGCAGCGCGGCGCGGTCGTTGAGCGACGGTCGGGCCAACGCGATCGGGCTGGTGGTGGACCGGCCGGCGCGGGTGATCGGCGTCGAGCCGTACTTCATGCAGCTGATCTCCGGGATCCAGGGCGCGCTGGCCGGCGGGCCGACGTCGTTGCTGCTCCAGGTGACGGACAACTCGGCGGCCGAGCTGGCGGCGTACCGGCGGTGGTGGGGCGAGCGGCGGGTGGACGGCGTGCTGCTGGTCGACCTGGTGCAGAACGATCCCCGGGTCGAGTTGGTGCGGGAGCTGCGGCTGCCCGCCGTGGTGCTGGGTGAGCCGGTCGTGCCGGACCTGCCGTGCGTGTGGACCGACGACGAGCTGGCCGTGACGGAGGTGCTGGAGTACCTGGTGGCGCTCGGGCACCGGCGCATCGTGCGGGTCGCGGGGCCGACGAAGTTCGTGCACACGCAGACCCGTTCGCGCGCGTTCACCACCGCCGCGGCCCGGTTGAACCTGCCCGACGCGCGGGTCGTGCACGCCGACTACTCCGACGAGGCCGCCGCCCGCGTGACCCGGCGGGTGCTGACCGGCGGCACCGCGCCCACCGCCCTCGTGTTCGACAACGACGTCATGGCCGTGTCCGCCCTGGGCGTCGCCCACGAACTGGGCCTCGCCGTTCCCGACCAGCTGTCCCTGGTCGCCTGGGACGACTCGGCCCTGTGCCGCCTGGTCCGCCCGGCCCTCTCGGCGGTCCGCCGCCCGATCGCCGAACGCGGCGCCGCCGCCGTGCGCCTCCTGCTGGACGTGATCAACGGCGCCCCACCGGAACAGGTGAAGACCTCGGACCCCGAACTGGTCCCCCGCTCCAGCACCGCCCACCCCCCTGCCTGACCCGCGAGAGTCGTACCTCCACGTCGCGTGAGTCCAACGCTCAGACCTCGAGAGTCCGACGTTCGCGCCGCGTGAGTCCAACGTTCGCGACCCGTGAATTCAACGCTCAGCCACGGACCGCCGCGCCCAACGCTCCAGGTCGGCGGCGTGAGCGTTGAATTCAGGTGTCCTGAACGTTGGACTCTCGCGCGCTGAAGGTTGGACTCTCGGGTGCTGAACGTACGACTCTCGCGCGTTGGGCGTTGGACTCTCGCGGTGGGGGAAGGTTGGGAGCGGTGCCAGAGTGTTGACACTTAAGCGGTTAATTGCTTTGGTGTGGAGGCCTGCCGCGGGCAGGCGCGCTGCCCTGCGCTCGCTACGTCAACGTCGACAACAACGCGAGGTACATCCATGCGCAAGCGATTCGCCTTGGTTGGCGCCGCTATCGCCGCCTTGGTCCTGTCACTGCTGACGGTGGTGCCGGCGCAAGCCGCGGCCGGGTTCACCGTCGGCAACGGGCGTCTGCTCGACGCCAACGGCAACGACTTCGTCATGCGTGGCGTCAACCACGCCCACACCTGGTACGCCGACCGCACCACCCAGGCGCTCAAGGACATCAAGGCCACGGGCGCCAACACCGTCCGCGTGGTCCTCAGCTCCGGCGACCGGTGGACGCTCAACAACGCCGCCGACGTCACCAACGTCATCAGCCAGTGCAAGGCCAACAAGCTCATCTGCGTGCTGGAGGTGCACGACACCACCGGCTACCAGGAGCAGAGCGGCGCGGTCAGCCTGGCCCGCGCCGTGGAGTACTGGAAGAGCATCCAGAGCGCCATGGCCGGCCAGGAGAAGTACGTCATCCTCAACATCGGCAACGAGCCGTGGGGCAACACCGGCTACACCGGGTGGACCCAGGCGACCAAGGACGCCATCACGTCGCTGCGCGCGGCGGGCTTCCAGCACACGATCATGGTCGACGCGCCGAACTGGGGCCAGGACTGGGCCTTCACCATGCGCGACAACGCCGCCTCGGTGTTCGCCGCCGACCCCCAGAAGAACACGGTCTTCTCCATCCACATGTACGGCGTGTTCGACACGGCGGCGGAGATCAACGACTACCTGAACCGCTTCGTCACGGCGAAGCTGCCGATCGTGGTCGGCGAGTTCGGCAACGACCACTCCGACGGCAACCCGGACGAGGACACGATCTTCGCCACCACCCAGTCGCTCAAGCTGGGCTACCTGGCGTGGTCGTGGTCGGGCAACGGCGGCGGCGTCGAGTACCTGGACATGGTCACCGGCTTCAACGCCGCCCAGCTGACCAGCTGGGGCCAGCGCGCGATCAACGGCGCGAACGGCATCAAGGCCACCTCCCGCCAGGCCACCGTCTACGACAGCGGCACCGGTCCGGACACCACCCCGCCGTCCGCGCCGGGCACCCCGTCCGCGTCCGGCGTCACGTCCACCAGCGCCACCCTGTCGTGGACCGCGTCCACCGACAACGTCGGCGTGAGCGGCTACGACGTGGTGCGCGTCAGCGGCACGACGGAGACCGCCGCGGGCAGCTCCGCCACGACGTCGACCACCGTCACAGGCCTGTCCGCCAACACCACCTACACGTTCGCCGTCTACGCGCGGGACGCGGCGGGCAACCGCTCCACCCGCTCCGGCACGGTCAACGTGACCACCCAGTCCGGCGGCGGCGGCCCCGCGTCCTGCGCGGTCACGTACAAGGTCGCCGGCCAGTGGCAGGGCGGCTTCCAGGGCGACGTCAAGATCGCCAACACCGGCACGGCCGCGGTGAACGGCTGGACGCTGCGCTGGACCTGGGCCAACGGCCAGACGGTCAGCCAGTCCTGGGGCGCCACCACGACCCAGTCCGGCGCCACGCTGAGCGCGACCAACGTGTCCTACACCGGCGCGATCCCGGTGAACGGCTCGGTCAGCTTCGGCTTCATCGGCTCGTGGAACGGCACGAACTCGGTACCCACCGCGTTCACCCTCAACGGCGCCGCCTGCACGACGGCCTAGGAGTCCGCGATGTCGAGGAAAACCGCTGTCGCGGCGCTCTTCGCCGCTTTGGTCACGCTCGTCGGTGTGCTGGTGGCCGCGCCCGGCCAGGCGGTCGAGGCCGCCGCGCCGACGCGGATCATGGCACTGGGCGACTCGATCACCGGGTCGCCGGGCTGCTGGCGCGCCCTGCTGGACCGCGACCTGCGTGCCGCCGGGCACACGAACATCGACTTCGTGGGCACCCGCGCCGGTGACGGTTGCGGCTTCGCCTACGACGGCGAGAACGAGGGTCACGGTGGCGCGCTGGTCACCGCGGTCGCCGACCAGAACCAGCTCGTGGGGTGGCTGAACGCCACCAACCCGAACGTGGTGCTCATGCACTTCGGGACCAACGACGTGTGGAGCAACCGGTCGACCGCGACCATCCTGGCGGCCTACGGCAAGCTGGTCGACCAGATGCGGGCCAACAACGCGACCATGAAGGTGGTCGTCGCCAAGATCATCCCGATGGCGGCGAGCGCCTGCGCGGAGTGCCCCCAGCGGGTGGCCGACCTGAACGCGGCGATCCCGGGCTGGGCGGCGGGCAAGTCCACCGCGCAGTCGCCGATCACCGTGGTCGACCAGTGGACCGGGTTCGCCACCGCGAGCGACACCTACGACGGCGTTCACCCGAACGCGTCCGGTGATCGCAAGATCGCGAACCGGTGGTTCCCGGCGGTGGTCTCGGCGCTCAACGGCACCACACCCACCTCGACCACGACCACGACCACGACCACTACGACGACCACGACGACGACCACCACGACCACCACGACCACCACGACCACCGTCCCCGGCGGCTCGTGCGACGTCGAGATCAAGGTCGTCAACAAGTGGCAGGGCGGGTTCCAGGTGGAGATCACCATCCGCAACTCCGGCGGCACGCCGAGCCGGACCTGGCGGGTCGGGTTCACGTTCCTGCCCGGCATGTCCCTCAGCCAGGGCTGGAACGGCACGTTCGTCCAGAGCGGCACGTCGATGACGGTGACCAACACGTCCTGGAACGGCGCCCTCCAGCCGGCCGGGACGACCAAGGTCGGGTTCACCGGCACCGGTGACGCGACGGGCTGGACGCCGACGCCGATCTGCGCGCTGTCCTGACCGGACCTCGCGGTTGTGCCTCCTCGCGAACCGAGCGGGAGGCACAACCGCGAGCGTGACTCAGGTCACATTCCACCGTGTAGAGAACGCCGTGCCGGCTCCGTCCGGAGGTTGCACGCGCCAAGATGGGCGCGAACGAAGACCTAGGAGTCCGACATGGCGAAGTTCCTGCTCCTCATGAACTACGGCCCGGCCGCCAACTGCGACCTCCCGATGGACCAGTGGGCGCCCGGGGACATCGCCGCGCACATCGAGTTCCAGCGAGACCTGGGTCGGGAACTGGCCGACAACGGCGAGCTGGTCGACACCCAGGGCCTGGCGACCCCGGAGCTGGCCAAGACGGTGACGTTCACCGGCACGGGCGCGCCCGTCATCACCGACGGCCCGTTCCCCGAGACCAAGGAGCTGCTGGCGGGCTACTGGATGGTCGACACGACGCTGGAGCGCGCGCTGGAGATCGCGGCGAAGGCCTCGGCCGCGCCCGGTCCGAACGGCGTGCCGATCGGCCAGCCGATCGAGGTGCGCGAGGTGATGTCGGCGCCCACGACGACCTCCGACCTCTGACCCGTGGACCGCACCGTCGAGGACCTGCTGCGCGAGTGCGCGCCGCAGGTCCTCGGCACGGTCGCGCGCCGGTTCGGCGACTTCGCGCAGGCCGAGGACGCCGTGCAGGAGGCGTTGCTGGCCGCCGCACGGCACTGGCCCGTCGACGGCGTGCCGGACAACCCGCGCGGCTGGCTCGTGCAGACCGCCGTGCGCAGGATGACCGACCTGATCCGCAGCGAGGCCGCGCGCCGCCGCCGTGAGGCCGAGGTGTCCCGCGAACCGGCGACCGGCGACGTGGCGGACCGGGACGACACGCTGGTGGTGCTGTTCCTGTGCTGCCACCCGGAGCTGACGCCCGCGTCCGCGATCGCGCTGACGTTGCGCGCGGTGGGCGGGCTGACCACGGCGGAGATCGCCAACGCGTTCCTGGTGCCCGAGGCGACCATGGCCCAGCGGATCAGCCGGGCCAAGCAGAAGCTGCGCGGCGCGAACTTCGCCCTGCCCGGCCCGGACGAGTTCGCGGCCCGGCTGCGGTCCGTGCTGCACGTGCTGTACCTGATCTTCAACGAGGGCTACACCAGCAGCGTCGGCGGTTCGCTGCACCGCACCGAGCTGTCCGGCGAGGCGATCCGGCTGGCCAGGGCCGTGCACGCCCGCCTGCCGTCCGACCCGGAGGTCACGGGCCTGCTGGCGCTGATGCTGCTCACCGACGCCCGCAGGCCCGCGCGCACCGGCCCGGACGGCGCCCTCGTCCCGCTGGCCGAGCAGGACCGGTCGAAGTGGGACCAGGCGCTGATCGTGGAGGGCGTCGACCTGATCATGGCGGCGGTGGAGCGGGGCGCCATCGGCGAGTACCAGCTCCAGGCGTCGATCGCGGCCCTCCACGACGACGCGCGGCGCGCGGAGGACACCGACTGGCCGCAGATCCTGGGCCTGTACGGGCTGCTGGAGCGGATGACCGGCAACCCGGTGGTGTCGCTCAACCGGGCGATCGCGGTGGCCATGGTGCACGGCCCGGCGGAGGGCCTGGAGCTGGTCGACGCCCTGGCCGACCGCCTGCCCGGCCACTACCGCGTCGACGCCGTCCGGGCCCACCTGCACGAGATGTCCGGCGACGCACCGCGGGCCGTGGCGCACTACCGCACGGCCGCCGCCCGCACCACCAGCGTCCCCGAGCAGCGTTACCTGATGGACAAGGCCGCCCGCCTGGCCCGCTGACCGCCGGTAGCCTGGGTGGGGGGGTGGTGAGTCGTGACCCAGCGCAAACCGGCCGGTGTCGGCTTCGAGACCTGGATCGAGCGGCAGATCCGCGAGGCGCAGGACCGGGGCGAGTTCGACGACCTGCCCGGCGCGGGCAAGCCGTTGGCCGGGCTGCACGAGCCGCACGACGAGCTGTGGTGGGTGAAGGAGAAGCTGCGCCGCGAAGAGGGCACGGCGCTGCCTCCGACGTTGCTGCTCCGCAAGGAGGCAGCCGCCGCGCGCGAGGCCGCCGGGCGGGCGCGCACCGAGGCCG
Source organism: Saccharothrix carnea (assembly GCF_003014735.1). Classification (GTDB taxonomy): domain Bacteria; phylum Actinomycetota; class Actinomycetes; order Mycobacteriales; family Pseudonocardiaceae; genus Actinosynnema; species Actinosynnema carneum. Next base: position 360,523 of record NZ_PYAX01000008.1, read on the forward strand.
AGGTGCGGTCCATCCTGGCCGCGATCAACGCCCGGATCGAGGACGCCATCCGCAAGCCGATGTCCGGCCCGCCGCTGAACCTGATGCCGTTCGACGTCGAGCACGTGGTCGCGCGGTGGCGGGCCGACCGGTCCGGGGGCTGACGCCGCGGTGGGAGGAATCCATCGCCGATGCGGCGCCATCGGCAGAACGGCGCGGTGCTTATCACTCCGACAGGTCCCTAGTGCGGACGTTCGGAGCGGGAATTCTCCGTGATGAGGAAAGCGCTGATCAGATCGAATCGGCCCGAGACGGTATTGCACACCATCGAGGTACGCATTGTGCGGACCTGTCGGCTCCGACATAGGTGACCATTGGCCTGTGCATGAGAACGCAGTGTCCGGCACCGTCGCGGGTTCGGTGGTGCAGGTCGGCTCCCTGCACGGCAACGTGTACCTGAACACCAACGCCAGCCCCGGAGGCGTGCACTACCTCGCGCAGGTGGAACGCATCGCACCCGCCGACCTGATCGACCGGGACGCCGAACTCGCCGAACTCGCCGACTTCTGCACATCGCCCGCGACCGAGGGCCGGTACACGTGGTGGCGCGCCGACGCGTGGGCCGGCAAGTCGGCGCTGCTGTCGTGGTTCGTCCTGCACCCACCACCGAACGTCAACCTGGTCTCGTTCTTCATCACCGCGCGCTTGGCCGGCCAGAGCGACAGGCACGCTTTCGTCGAGAACCTGCTGGATCAACTCCTCGCACTGCTGAAGGAGCCGCTCCCGGCACAGCTGACCGAGTCGACGCGCGAGGCGCACCTCTTGGGCCTGTTGGCCGAAGTGGCGCAACGCTGCCGGAACCGGGGAGAGCACTTCGCCCTCGTGCTCGACGGGCTGGACGAGGACCACGGGGTGGACGGGACGCCGGACGCGCACAGCATCGCGGCCTTGCTCCCGGTCGTACCCCCGGCCGGTATGCGGGTCATCGTCGCGTCCCGCCCCAACCCGCCGATCCCCGACGACGTACCGGACCACCACCCGCTCCGCACGTCGGCGATCGTCCGACGACTCAGCCCTTCGCCGAAGGCACACGCGCTGCGCCACGTCATGGAGCGAGACCTCAAGCGCCTGCTCACGGGCACACCCGTCGAGCAGGACCTGCTGGGCCTCCTCACCGCGGCGGGCGGCGGCCTCACCACGTCGGACCTCGCCGAGCTGAGCGGGATCTCGCAGTGGGAGATCGAAGACCACCTGCGCACCACCGCGGGGCGCAGCTTCGTCCGCCGACCGGGGCTCCGGCCGGCCGACTCACCCGACGTCCACCTGCTCGCACACGAACAACTGCAGCTCACCGCCGTCGAGATGCTCGGACCGCGGCTGCGCGCCTACCGGTCACGGCTCCACCGCTGGGCGGAGGGCTACCGCGACCGCCGATGGCCGCTGAGCACCCCGGAGTACCTGCTGCGCAGCTACTTCACGATGTTGGCCGCCACCGGGGACGTGGACAGGATGGTCGCCTGCGCGACCGATCTCCACCGACGGAGCCGTGCGTTGGCCCTGACGGGCGGGGACGCCGCGACGCTCGCGGAGATCAGGGAGGCGCAGGACCTCGTCCTCGCCCGGCCCCGACCCGACTTGACCTCCCTGCTCCGTCTCGCGATCCACCGCAACGACATTTATCAACGCAACAGCCGCATCCCGTCGACGCTGCCGGCCGGCTGGGCGAGGGTAGGCGCGATCGACCGCGCGGAGTGCATCATCGACGCGATGCGCGACCCGGTCGACCGCATCCAGGCACTGCTGTCGACCGCGGACGCCGTCCGTGCGAGGGGTGAGGCGGAGCGCGCGGGCGGCCTGCTGCAACAGGCCGAGGTGCTGGCGCGTCCGCTCAGCCAGTTCGTCAGCGCGGCACCGCTCCGGGCGGTGGCGACCGCGTTCTCGGCCATCGGTGACCACGACCGGGCCGAGCAGATCACCCAGCTCGTGCGCAACAAACCCGAGCGGGCGCTGGCCATGGCGTCCCTGGCCGTGCGAGCCGCTGAAGCGGGCGACGTGGAACGCGCGGCGAACCTGCTCGACGCGGCACTCGCCTTGATCCGCCCGGACCAGATCGGCTGGCGGGTACCGGCACTGGCGGCCATCGCGATCGCCGCGGCGAAGATGGGGGACCTGGACCACGCGTACCGGCTGCTCGACGAGGCGGAGGCACTCCTGCTGTCGGACGAGCAACGGGTGTTCGGACTCGAAGCGGGCGAGGCCGCGAGGGGCGCGGCGATCATCGGTGACGTCGACCGCGCGCTCAGGCTGGCCCACATGGTCGGCCCGGTCGACAACCACGAACGGTGCCTGCTCTGGATCATCGAGATCATCGCGGCGACCGAGGCCGACCGCGCCGAGGCGGTGGTCCGCTCGACCGCGGACGGCCCGAGGCTCAGCGCCAGGCTGGCCGTCATGGCACGAGTCGTGGCGGCATCGGGCGACCGGATCCGCGCGAGCCGCCTGATCGCCGAAGCCGAGCGGGTCGCGCGGGACATCGCCGACGCCGCGGTGCGAAGCGACGCGATGATGGCCGTCGCCGTGGCCGTGGCCTCCGCGGGAGGGCTCGGCAGGGCGGGCGCGATCGCCCGCGCGAACGTGGTGCTCAGCCGGGACGCCGACGCGCTGGTCTCCCTCGCCGCCAGCGCCCTCGACGCGGACGACGTCGAGCAGGCGTCCGAGCTGCTGGCCCTCGCCGAGGAGGTGGCGCGAGCCGACATCGGACCGGAGGACGAGAAGCGCTCCGTGCTGTGGATCAGGACGATGGCGGACTTCAGCGACTTCCCGCGAGCCGAATCCCTCGCCCGATCGCTGAGAGATCGCACCGCGCGGTCCGCCGCGTGGGCGGCGATCGCCGAAGGCGCGATCGGGGCCGGGATGCTCGACTACGCCGAACGCGCCGTTCGCGCGATCGAGGAAGTGGCGGTGCAGCGGCGCCCGCGCCTCGAACTGATCCGCGCGGTGATGGCCACCGGCGACTTCATCCGCGCCGAGATGATCGCACGCACCGCCACCGATTCCACGCACCGGATCGACGCGCTGACGTTGGTCGCCGAAGCCGCCCGACGCGGGGACCTCATCGACCAGGTCCACGAGATCGTCGGTGCTTTCAGCGGGCCCGTCGAACGGTTGGAGATGCTGGCCGGCGTGCTGGAGGTCGCCGCGAACATCGGCGATCGCGCGCGGGCGATCGACTTGTTCCACAACATGAGAACGCTTGCGCACGCGGTGGTCGACAACGCCTCCGACCACCCGTGGGGCAACACGGTGAAAGCGCACAACGTCTTGCTGATACTGCCGCGCAGAGTGCGGAGCCTGACCGAGTTGGCGGAGGCCGCGGCACGCCTGAAGCGCAATCCCGCGTTCCTCTTCCAGGACTCGGACACCCGGGTCCTCCCGTCGCCCTCGACTTATCGGTCGGAAATCATCGACCGGCCGTCGGAGCGGGTGATCGCCCGGAACCTGACCGAGTTGCACTGGTGCCACGTCGTCGAGGATCTCGTGATGCTGTCGTCGGACTTCTACCGGGTGATCACCGAAGAACTGGATCGCCTGGCCGACCAGGGTCCACCACCCGACTACCCGTCGTCCGAGGCTGATCGCCCGTCTTCCTCGTGAGCTTCAGGACGGCCAACCGCTGGCGCTGCTCCGTGGGCCACCAGGCGCCGCAGTCGTCGCTGACGACGCACGCCAGGCAGTTCTCCAGGTCGTACACCTTCATCCGCGTGATCGGTGGTGCGTAGAAGTGCAGAGTCACGGCCGGGGTAGTGAGGGGATTGCCCATCGAGTGCACCATGCCCCGCGCGGCGAAGTAGTTCGTTCCCTCCTTCTCGACCCTGGACAGGTACTTGGCCGGGGTGTCGTCCTGGTCGAGCGTGTAGAGGTCGTGCGAGATCGTTCCCTGCACGACCGAGATCACGCCGAAGGACGACCCGTGGTCGTGCGGACTGCACTGCCTCTGCGTCGCCCAGTTCATCGCGATGATCTCGACCTCGTCGGTGGCGAGCAGCTTCTGCCGGCCATAGGGGTAGAGACCCGGTTCGCTCAAGTACGGCCGCAGCTCCGCGACCGTCACGCCGACGCGGTCGACCGCTGTTATCAGCTCGCTCGGCGTCGGCCGTTCGAGAGACTTCACCATGTCCGTCAAGCGATCAAGGAGTTCGTTCACCTGCGGTCACCTCGAATGCTCGTAGCGCCTCTGTCCGTATCTGCCAGGCGGAACGCGTGGTGCGTCCATCAAGGCCATCGGTTGCCGGCGGCGCACATCAAAAAGTCGGTCGCCGGAAGCTTGCGGAGGTGTGCTCGGAGTCAACCGCCGGCGAGTTATGTACTACCACCATTACATTCAGCTCCGCTACCGACAGACTTGGGTCGTCACCTATACGGACTATGGACAGCGCGATTGTTGGCGCTGGTAGTCTCGGTGAGTGGTACGGATGGGCTAGTGCGGGAGGGTGCCGCGGAATTCCGTTACATCAGGAATCCGGGTCGATGGCGGACGAGGTGAACGGTGTCCGGGTTGCCGCTCCGGATGTTATTTCGAAGAAAAGCCCCGCGTGATTGTCCGAATTTGCATCCATGGGAGCGTGGAACGTGCGAGTGCTGATCGGCGGGATAGTGCACGAATCGAACACGTTCGCCGTCGAGGTGATGGGGTTGACCGGCGTCGAACACTTCACCCTCACCTCGGCCGAAGACGTCCTGTCGGTGTTCTCCGGGACCAACAGCACGATGGGCGGGTACCTGGACGCGTGTCGGCAGCACGGCGTGGAGATCGTGCCGGCGCCGCACGCTCGCGCCGAGCCCGGCTCGACCGTGGACGCCGGCACCTACCACCTCCTGCTGCGCGGGCTGCTGAGTGCCATTCGCGGCGCTCAGGAGGTCGATGTGGTCCTGCTCGACCTCCACGGCGCGGGTGTCGTGTTCCCGGACCGCTCCCTCGAACTGGACCTCGCCCGCGCCGTGCGCGCGGAAGTCGGCGGCAAGGTGATCGCGGCGAGCATGGACCTGCACGCGAACATCGACGAACGCCTGCTCGACGTGGTCGACGTCGTGGTGGGTTTCCACGAATACCCCCACGTCGACATGGCCAACCGCGCCAGGCTGGCCGCCGACCTGGCGATCCGGGCGGCACGTCGCGAACTGTCGCTCGTCTCCACGATCGTGCGGCTGCCCATGCAACTGCCGCCCACGCTGACGACCAGCGGCATCGGGAAGTGGCTGCGCGAGGCCGCGCAACAGGCCGAGACCGTGAACGGTGTCCTGGCGTGCAGCCCCTTCCACGGCTTTCCCCGTGCCGACACCGATCAAGCGACCACGTCGGTCGTCGTGATCACGGACGGGCAGGAAGGGCTGGCCGTCTCGAAAGCCGACGAGTTGGCGCACATCATCTGGGAACACCGGACGGAGTTCCTGCCCGAGTTGGTGCAACCACACCTCGCCATCGAGACCGCGCTCGCGTCACCCGCCAAGCCCGCGGTGATCGGGGACGCCGGTGACAACCCCGGAGGCGGAGCGCCAGGAGACAGCACGACCCTGCTCCACGCGTTGCTCGAAGCCGGCATCAAGTCGTGCGTCGCCACCATTTGCGACCCCGAAGCGGTCCGGGTGGCCGCCACCGCCGGAGTCGGCGGTGAGGTCGACCTCGCGGTCGGTGGCAAGCACGGTGCCTACAGCGGAGCCCCCGTCCTCAGCCGGTGGACGGTCCGCGCGATCACCAACGGCAGCGTGGTGTACCGCAAGATGCGCCGCGGTGTCCGGTGCGAGTTCGGCCAGAGCGTCCGGTTGTCGTCGGGAGCCGTCGACGTCATCGTGTGCACCGAACGGCGGCAGGTGGTGGACCCGGAAATCCTCCTGCTGCACGGTGCCGATCCGGATCAGTACGACATCATCGTCGTCAAGTCGGCCGTGCACTTCCGATCCGGTTTCGCGGACACGGCGAGGGTCATGCTCACCGCGGACACGGCGGGGCTCACCACGAGGGCCATCGCCACGTTGCCCGGGCGAAAGGTGTCCGCGACCCGGTGGCCGATGCGACTCGACACCGTGCTGGGCTGATCGCCGGGGTCGCGACGGGTACGCCGCCGCGACACCGGACGTCAACCGAGGTCGGGCAGCGGTGCTGCGCCGACCCGATCGTCACCGCCGGAGTTCCGCCATCCACTTCCGGACGACCTCCCGGTAGTGCTCCGCCTTCTCCTCGTAGTTCCGGTACCGGTCGAAGCTGGGTGCCCCGGGCGACAGCAGGACCGTGCCGCCCGAACGGGCCAGCAGGCCGGCGGCAAGAGGCACGGCCTGTTCCAGCCCGTCCGCGGTGAGGCGCCTCTCCGGGAAGTCGGCGGCGAACTCCTGGGTCGCTTCGCGACCGTTCTCGGGCATCGCGACGACGTACACGCGATCTGACCGCGCACGGAGGTAGTCGTTCAGCGGTCGGTACGAAATGCCACGACTCTGGCCGCCCGCGATGACCACCACCGGTTTCGCCGGGTCGGCCGATTCGACGGCGGCGATCACGCTTTCCGGAGCGGTCGACAGGCAATCGTCGATCCAGGTGATGCCGTCGTGCTCGGCGATCGTCTCCAGGCGGTGCGGCAGGCCTTCGAACGACTCGACCGCCTCGGCCAGGTCGGGGGAGAGCCGACCCGGTCCGGCGTAGAGCTCGGCGGCCACCGCCGCGACCTTGAGGTTCCGCAGGCTGTGCGGGGCTCGCATCGCCGGAGGAAGTCGCTCGACACCCGTTGCACCGCCGAAGAACCCGTCCGCGGGGCCGGTGTGCTCGTCGACCAGGTGGACTTCGCCGGTGAACTCGTCAGCGACACCGAGACCGCGCACCTTGTCGAACGTCGCGTGGTCGCACACGAGGTGCTCGGCACCACGGGTGAAGACCTTCGCCTTGTCCCGCCAGTACTGCTCGCGCGATCCGTGCCACGGCAGGTGCTCCTCGAAGAGGTTGGTCACCACGGCGATGCGCGGAGATCGGGTCAGCCAGGCGCACTGGTAGCTGGACAGCTCGGCGACGACCGCGTCGGTGCCGTCCGGCAGTTCGAGCAGGGCGGTGCCGATGTTGCCGGCGAGCACGGAGTCCACGCCCGAGCGGTCCAACAAGTGGTGGATCAGCTTGGCGGTCGAACTCTTCCCCTTGGTTCCGGTCACCCCGATCGTGCGGGCCCAGTTCCCGACCATCCACCACCCGCTGCCGGAGACCAGCCGGACCGATGCCTCGGCCAGCCGTCCGATGTACTCGTGCCGCATCGGAACCCCGGGACTCACGAACACCGTGTCGCAGGACTCCAGAGCCGCCAACTCGGACCCGGCGACGTGCACGGTGGAGACGATGTCGGACGGGAGTGCGAGCCCGCCGCCGCCCTCGTCGACGATGGTCACCTCGCGCGCGTGGCCGTCCACGTACGCCAGCGCGGCCTTGCCCTCCCGGCCGAAGCCCCAGATTCCGACATGGCGCCCCGCCAGGTCAGCCGATCGCATCCAGTGCCTCCTGGAACAGGGCGGGAATCGCGTGGACGCGCGACACGCCCATCAGCCGTGAGACCTCCGCCTCGTGCGCAGACGGAGTGGTCCGCACCTCGTCCAGGAGGCCCTTGACGATCACGGTCTCACGCCAGTCGGCCTGCTCCGCGGCGATCCGGAAGGCCGCCCCGGCCTCGTCGTAGTCTCCGACGCACTCGAACGGCTTGTGCCCCTTCAGGCCGAGGATCTCCTCGTAGGCGGGCAAGTTCTCCAGGTTGTCCAGGAGGTTGCTGCCGAAGATCGACTTCAGCACGTCGGCCGGGATGAAGGGTGCCAGGATGAGGAAGACGAACTGGCACTTCGGGCAGGTGCCGCACCACGACTTGCGCCGTGCGTCGGGGTCCAGCGCGAAGAGTCGATTGCAACTGGTGAAGACCGGGAAGTACTGCGGCAGGCCCGCGAACCGCTTGGCGATGGAGATCTCGGACAACGGGCGCAGCAGCGAGAAGTACCGGTCCTCGGCGAGTCCGGCGGCGCTCAAGGTGCCGCGCAGCAGCAGTTCGAACTCCATGCTCTTGGACCACTGGTGGTTGACCTCGATGTCCTCCCACCGCAGGTTCCCGTAGTCGGCCGAACCCTCGTTCGACATGACCACCGCGCCGAGTCCCAACCGGTCCGCGGAGATGAGTGCCACCAGGCTGTTGATGGCGGTCACCGGCACGTGCCCGTTGTACGCGCCGGCCTTGTTGAGCTCGATCAACGTGCGGTCGACCTTGCGCGTCGCGCGCACCTGGGAAAGGCCGCTCACCCGGACGCAGGCGTCGATCGGGTCGAACTGGTTCACCGAGAACGCCACCGGGACGTGTCCGGCGGCCTTGAGCGACTCGAGCGAGACGACCGAATCCTTGCCACCGCCCACAGGCACCAGTGGAGGTCGGGAGAGGTCCCAATCGGAGTCCGCCGTTGCCAGGACGATGTCCTCGGCTTCGATCGTGGGCCGCAGCGCGCCGGGCAACTGGTTCCGGTACGCGAATTCACCCAGACCGTGGCGGATCAACTCGGTCAGGAAACGGCGTTCCGCCTCGGTCAGTCCCGTGTCGACCCGGATCACCGGCGGTGCGGCCGCCTTGTAGTAACTGAGGCCGCACGCCAGGAACAGCAGCCGGTGCAGGGCGGTGGTATCCACCGCCCGGTCCGACGGGGGCAATTCGATGATCTCCTGGAAGCTGACGCTGGGTTCTCGGCCGGAGAGCTGGTAATGTCCGGTGAAGATCGTGCCGTCACTCGACACCGAGTAGGAGACGTACTCGAATGTCGTGTAACTGCTCGGCCTGAACGTGTTCGTCAATGAAATTCCCTATTGAGGCGGCGCCTGTGTGCGCTCGATTATATCACGGCGATTCTTCCGGGCGGTTTTCCTCTCGTCGGCCGGCCTCGCTCCGTTCTCGCGGTCGCTAGGACTGCGCCAATTCCGCCAACTGGGCGAGAATGCCGGTGTAGCGTTCCTGGTCGAGGCCGTCGACGGTCGGACTCGGGTGCTGCAGGACTCCGTCCACGGCGGTCCGGGTCGAAGTCAGCGCGGTCAAGGCCCCGATCGACCAGTTCGGGTCGAGGAGGCTCGCCACTGCGCTGTTCCTCGACGCGGACACGATTTGTGTCGCCGCGACCAGGCCGGCTGCGCCCCAGTTCGACGTTCCGGCGACGATGAGCGACTCGCACCCCACTCTGCAGTGGATCGTCGATCCGTGGCGTACGTGCTGGGACACCAGTTCGGCGGGCAGCACGCCCATTCCGATCTCGTTTCCGCCGTCGCCGATTCCGATCGTGGTCCACGGCCCGTGTTCGAAGACCCGGTGCAGTGGCGCGGTGTAGCCCGAGATGTCGATGGCCCGCATGTTGTAGACGTTGCCATCGGCTGCCGGGCCGGCCCGTTCGACGGATACCATGCAGGTGACGGGCGACGTCGGCGATGTGTACGTCGCCAGGAGCTCTTCCTCCCATTCCAGGTAGGCTTTCTCGCCGGCTTCGCCGGGAATGGGAGCGATGTCCACGGGTAGTGACAGACCGGCGTAGCGCAGGACGGTCTCGATGGCCGGCGCGCTGAGCGAGTCGGTCAGGATGCGGGCGGTTCCGCCCAGGGCGACGACCGCGGAAGCGATCTGGACCGCGCCGAGCGGACCATCGGTCTCCGGCAGTGGCGGGGTTGCCGTGGGAATGTAGAACCCGGTGAGCACGACGACGTGCGACGGTCGAACGGTCGTCAACGTGAGGGCGGCCTGGTGTAACGACCCTCTTGTGTGCGGGGCGAGTTCGCCCGAGCCCCGGCCGATGTCGGTGGCGACCCGACTCTCGATGGCGCTGATCGTGTCTGCCGCGCGGTCCGTCACGTGTCCTCCTCTTGAAGGCGGTGAAGCTGCTGGTAGGGAGCCTCACACGGTGACACCGTATACGTGGTCGACGGCGACTTACATCCTCACGTCCGCTCTTCCGATCGGCAGAGGGCTTGCCCCGACAGGGGTATCCGGGTCGACTGGAAGCGTGGGTCGTACGTCAACCGATCGGGGCATTGAACGGCTCGGTTCGCCGGGGCGGCCTCTTGCTCGTCTCCTCGTACTCGCGTCAACCGGGATGCGCTCGTTCACGCAGACCGCCCTATTCGGGTGAGCTGTGGATTCGATCCGCCAACAGGCTGATCGGCATCGACAGGCAGCCTGTGCGAGGACTACGGTGACCAACGTCGAGGCGCCTGTCGAAGCCAGCCATGACGAGACCGTCCTTTGTGGGCACGTTGCAGCTCTGAGGTACTCGGTCCGGCCAGCGAAAGGTGCGGAAGTGGGCTCGGAACCAGAACCCGGGATAGTCGCCGTCGAGCTTCGCCATATCCGGTTGCCGATGAAGGACGTCTTCCGCTCCGCGATTGGCGTCCGGGACGTCAAGGAAGCGCTGATCATCGGCGTGGTGGGCGAAGACGGCACGATCGGGTACGGCGAGTGCTCGGCGCGGACCGATCCCTACTATTCCTATGAGTACGTGGATTCGATCCGGCTCACGCTGCAACGGTTCTTCTCCGACGAGATGATCGGATCGACCGCCGGTGAGGCGTTGCGCGGATTGGCGCGCAGCAGGGTGCGTGGCTGGCCCTTCGCCCGTGCGGCCCTTGAAGAGGCCGTGTGCGACTGGAACGCGCGTGCCCTCGGGGAAAACGGGGACGAAGCGTCCGGCCTTCACCTCGCCGTGGGGGCGACCTTGAGCGTGCCGACTGATGTCTCGACGTTGGCCGAGTCGATGGAGAGCCGTTTCGAGGCGGGGTACGAGCGGGTGCGGATCAAGGCCCACGTCGACGTCGACTGGCCGGGCATCCTCGCGGTGCTGCGGGTGTTCTCGGAGAATCGGCGATGCATCGCCATGGACTTCAACGGGAGCCTGGACCCCACGTCCGATCGTTGTGACGAGGTTCTGGACCAGATAGCCGAGGCTCTCGACCCGGCTTTCGTGTTCATCGAGCAGCCGTACGCGCCGGAAAGCCTGCTGGCCACCGCGCGGCTTCGGAGACGTGGATACCCGATCCCGATCAGCCTTGACGAGAGCATCGACACGATCGACACCCTTGAGGTCGCCCTGGAGCTGGGGGCGATCGACGTGTGCAACATCAAGGTCGGACGTGTGGGCGGGCCGGCTCGTGCTGCCGCCATGGCGCGGTGGTGTGTGGACCACGGCCTGCGTGCGCATGTGGGCGGCATGTTCGAGACCGGCATCGGGCGGTGGTCCACCGCGCGCCAGGCCGGGGCGCTGCTGCCCGGGTCGTGCCACGACTTCACCGTCCCGGGCGATTACCTGGAACACGACGTCGTCCACGACAGCCTGCTCTTGGACAAGGCAGCCCGAGCGGTTCGCCTCGACGACCGTCCGGTGAGGGTCGACGCCGAGGCACTGGCGGGTGCGACGATGCGGGAGTGGTCGTCGGCCGGGAGTTCGGAGGCGGATCGGGTATGAAGGTAGAGGTTCGGCGTGGAACTGTGATGGATGCCCGTGAGATGGCCAGGATCTACAACTTCCACGTGCGGCTGGGCGGCCGGACCTTGGATACCGTGGAACTGCCCGACGAGTACTTCCTGGAGATACTCGCCGACGACAAGCAGACCGTCATCGTCGCGGCGGACGGTCACAACATGGTCGGCTGGGGCCGGCTCTTCCCCTGGAGCAAGAAGTTCGGGTACCGGCAGACGGCCGAGACGTCGATCTACGTCGACGTGAGCTCCTACCGCAGTCGCATCGGCTCCCGGATCAAGTCCGCGCTGATCGAGAACGCCCGCAGTCAGGGCCTGCACGCCTTGATCGCCAGGGTGATCTCCTCCAACACGGGTGGCATGGAGATCAACAAGGCGTTCGGCTACCGCCTGGTCGGCATCCAGCGGGAAGTGGGCATAGTCGGACTGCACTACGTGGACGTCGCGATCTTCGAACTGCTGCTGTAGACGTCGTCGGGAGCGGCGGGCGTCACGCCTGTCGGCCACGCCTGCGGGTGCGCCGGGCGATCGCCGCGGCCTGCTCCAGTTCCTGCTGGGGCGTGTCGAGGACGCGGCCGTTCGGGCAGACCGCTGACGCAACAGGGAAAGTGGTCTGGTCCGGTTCACGGTAGGAGGAGTGGGCTCGACCAGTCCGCTGTGAATGCTCCGGCCTCCGGGACGGCGCCGGCCGCGCGCATCATCCGGGTGACGGCGCGGTGGCCCGCCAGGTGGGTGGCGGTGAACCGGTCGAACCCGTTGGAACGGGCGAGGGACGCGAGCGTCGACATAGGTCAGCAGCGCGGGCGTCACCGGCGGCGCCGCGCCGCAGAACCGCTGGAACAGCGTGTCCACGTCCGCGGGCGGCCACGTCGTCGGAGCTGCTGGTGGGGGAGGGGCGCGAGGGGTGCGCGCCGTGACCGGCCACCGGCCCGGATCCGCCGCGGTCGGACGGGCGATCGCCCGGGGCCTCGCGGAACGCGATCACCCCTCGATTCCGGCCCCACCGCGGGCGTCGGCGCAGGGGGCCGGTGCGCACCCCTGACGGCGGCTCCCGCCGGGGTCACGCCGGTGTCACCCTGGGTACCCCGCAGCCACATGCCTGCTGGATCCCCTCCACCGCTCTAGTGGAATTGCGAGGTGCGGCGATGGCAGAACCTCAGCACGTCCCGGCACACATCGGGGTCGAGGACGTGGAGCGCTTGGAAGCCGAGACCGAACGCCTGCGCGGCTTGGACTACCGGGAGGGCGGCCGGGCGTGCCGTGACGCGGCGGTCGGCTGCGCGGCGTCGCACGACCGGTTCCTCGACGCCGCGAGCACCGGCCCGGTGCACCGACGCCTGCTGGTGGCGTTGGCCGACCTGCACAACCTGGCCGCGTGGACGTGCTTCGACACCGGCCGGGAGGGTGCCGCCGCACGGCACTGGGACCGGGCGCTGGGGTTGGCGGTCGAAGCCGGGCACCACGACCTGCGGGCGAACATCCACTACCGCGTCGGCCGGATGCGGCTGCACGGCGGCAAGCGGCGCGCGGCGCTGCGGGAGTTCGGGTTCGGTCTGGTCGCGGCTCGGCGGGCCGGGTCACGGCGTGCCGCGGCGATGCTGCGCGCCAATCAGGCGTGGGCGTACGCGGGGCTGGGCGACCGGGGCGAGGCGGTGCGGCTGCTGAACCTGGCGCACGACGAGTACTCCGGCGCGTCCGGCCCGGTTCCGGGGTGGGCCCGGTTCTTCGACGAGACGGACCTGCGCGGGTTGAGCGGAGTGGTGTTGACCGAACTGGCCCGGACGGTCGACCGGGCGCACACCTCGGCCGCGATCGACTCGCTCGACGCGGCCGTGGCGGGCTACCCGGAGGGCATGACGCGCAGCCGCGCGTTCAGCCTGATGGCGTTGGCCGCGAACCACTTGGTGGACGGGGACTTCGACCACGCGGCCGAGGTGGGCGACCGGGCGCTGGCGGTGGCGGGCGCGGTCGGCTCGACCCGCGTCGCCGACCGGCTGCGACCGCTGCGCCGGCTGGCCGACCGCTATCCGGCCAACGCCCACGCCCGGACGCTGTCGGCGCGGATCGCCGCCTTCACGCCACCGGTCTGAGAGCCCTCCCCGGAACCGGTCCCGGGGTTCGCGCCGCCTCCGGCCCACCAGGGCCGGGGCGGCGTCGCGCTGTGGTGAGGCCTGTGGTGGGCCGGTCGCGCGATCGAATTCGACTCGAATTCGACGATCCGTCGAACGGTGTGGTCGAACGGCAATCGAACAAAGTTACGTCGTTGACGTGTGGCGGATACTTTCGCAATACTCTGTTCGCACTTCTGGAACGTGTTCACACTTATGAACAAATTCGCCGGGGAAGGCCCCTCGTCATGCGGATACTCAGTACTGCGCTCGTGCTCTCCTGCGCCCTTGGTGTGATCGCGGCGGCACCCGCGCACGCAGGCCATGACCTGGGGAGACAGGTTCTCCAACCCGGTGACGGCTGGGGTTCGAGCGGCACCGGGACCACCGGTGGATCGGCTGCGACCACCGAACACGTCGTGCGCACGGCGGCGGAACTGCGGGCCGCCCTGGCAGCGCCCGCACCGCGCCTCATCAAAGTGCGCGGCGTGATCGACGTCAGGGCTGATTGCGCAACATATGCCACCGGCGGCTACACGCTCGCGGGCTATCTGGCGGCATACGACCCCGCCGTTTGGGGGCGTGACACCGAGCCGAGCGGTCCGCTGGAAGACGCGCGGGCGGCGTCCGCGCGCAACCAGGCGGCGGCCATCGCGTTCAACGTCGGCTCCGACACCACGATCGTCGGCGACGGCAAGGGCGCGGGCATCACCGGCGCGAACGTCCGCGTCCACGGCGCGAGCAACGTGATCATCCGCAACCTCACGTTCCGCGACACCCGGGACTGCTTCCCCCAGTGGGACCCGACCGACGGCGCCGAGGGCAACTGGAACTCCGACTACGACGCGGTGTCCCTCCAGCGCGCCACGAACGTGTGGGTCGACCACAACACGTTCACCGACCAGCCGCACCCGGACAGCGCGGCGCCGACCTACTTCGGCCGCCCCTACCAGCAGCACGACGGCTCGCTCGACATGACCAGCGGCACCGACCTGGTCACCGCGTCGTACAACCTGTTCGAAGACCACGGCAAGACGATGCTCATCGGCTCGTCCAACACCTCGACCACCGACCCGGGCAAGCTGCGGATCTCCGTGCACCACAACGTGTTCCGCAACGTCGAGGAACGCCTGCCGCGGGTGCGGTTCGGCAAGGTCCACGTCTACAACAACCTCTACGAGCCCGGCCCCACCTTCACCTACGCCTGGGGCGTCGGCGTGCAGTCCGCGCTGTACGTGGAGAACAACTACGTCAAGCTCGGCAACGGCGGCGCGGTCGAGGACCTGATCTACAACTGGGGCGGCACCGCCATCACCGAGGTCGGCACGCTCGTCGACGGGCGGCCGGTCGACGTGCTCGACGCGTTCAACGCCGCCAACCCGACCGCCCAGCTCGCCGGTGACGCCGGGTGGACACCCGAGTTCACCCTCGGCCTGGAGGCCACCTCCCGGATCAAGAACCTCAAGGCGGGCGCCCAGCAGCGCGAGCGCTACCACGTGGCCAAGGGCACCGACTTCGACACCGTCCAGGCCGCGATCGACGCCGCGCCGCCGGGCACCACCATCACCATCGGCAAGGGCGTGTACCGCGAGGTCATCCGGGTGCCCGCGACCAAGCCGGACCTGACCCTCAAGGGCTCCACCGGCACCGCGCGCGACGTCGTCATCGACTACGACAACGCCAACGGCACCAAGAAGCCGGACGGCACGACCCACGGCACCACCGGCTCGGCCACCGCGACGATCGAGGCGGACGGCTTCACCGCCCGCGACCTGACGTTCAGCAACTCGTTCGACCGGGCCGCGCACCCCGAGATCACCAACACCCAGGCGGTCGCGGTGAAGGCCACGGGCGACCGCCAGTACTACGACCGCGTCCGGTTCCTCGGCCACCAGGACACCCTGTACGCCGACACGCGGGCCGCCGGCACCAAGGCCCGCCAGTACTACCGGGGCAGCGAGATCGTCGGCGACGTCGACTTCATCTTCGGCCGCGCCACGGCGGTGTTCGACCAGGTCACGATCCGCGCCCTGGACCGCGGCGGTGACCCGAACGGCTACATCACCGCCGCCAGCACCCGCCGCGACAACCCGCACGGCTTCCTGATCATGAACTCCACCGTCCTCAGCGACGCACCGGCGGGCACCTTCTACCTCGGCCGGCCCTGGCACCCCGGCGGCGACCCCGACGCCGTCGCCTCGGTCGTCATCCGCGACACCAAGCTGCCCGCCGCGGTCAAGACCGCGCCGTGGACCGACATGTCCGGCTTCTCCTGGCGTGACGCCCGGTTCGCCGAGTTCCGCAACTCCGGCCCGGGCGCGACCGCCGGCCCCGACCGGCCGCAGCTCACCCACGACCAGGCCTCGCAGCACACCCTCCGCGCGTACCTCGGCGACTGGAACCCCGCATGAGGACACGCACGTGGGCGCCCTACGCCCTGATCGCACCGACGCTGGTGCTGATGGCGGTCTTCCTGGTCTACCCGATCGGGAGCGTCGTCTACTACAGCCTCCAGCGGTACAACGTCACGCAGCCGTGGAAGAACGGCTTCGCGGGGCTGGACAACTTCAAGCAGATGCTGTTCGACGACCCGCTGTTCTGGCAGAGCCTCGCGTTCAGCGCCAAGTGGGTGGTCGTCGAAGTCGGCCTGCAACTGCTGCTCGGCCTGGTGCTGGCGCTGATCGTGAACGAGACGTTCATCGGCCGGGGCATGGCACGGGCACTGGTGTTCTCGCCGTGGGCGGTGTCCGGCGTGCTCACCACCGGCATCTGGATCCTGCTGCTCAACCCGTCCACCGGCATCTTCCAGCAGCTGTCGCAGTGGGGCATCGGCTCGCCGGGCACCTCCGTGCTCGGCAACCCCGACACGGTGTTCGAGGCCCTCGTGGTGACCGAGCTGTGGCGCGGCGTGCCGTTCTTCGCGATCCTGCTGCTCGCCGACCTCCAGAGCATCCCCAAGGACCTCTACGAGGCGGCGTCGGTCGACGGCGCGAGCCGGTGGCGGCGCTTCACCAGCGTCACCCTGCCCCACCTCAAGGACGCGATCATCCTGTCGACGCTGCTGCGCGCGGTGTGGGAGTTCAACAACGTCGACCTCATCTACACCCTGACCGGCGGCGGCCCCGCGAACCAGACCACGACCCTGCCGCTGTACGTGGCCAGGCAGGCCGTCGACTCGCACAACTTCGGGTACGGCTCGGCGCTCACCGTCGCCGGGTTCCTGATCCTGCTGTTCTTCTCGATCGCCTACCTGAGGCTGTCGAAGTTCGGGAGTCGCGCATGACCGAGACGTTGACCCGGCCACCGGTGGACGCCACGCCGCCGCCCCGGCAGCCGACGAAGCGGCGTCGCCGGGCGGTGGCCGAGGAACCGGGCAAGCGCTGGATGATCCACGTGCCGCTGGTGCTGTACCTGCTGTTCACGCTCATCCCGTTCTACTGGATGATCGTGTTCGCGGTGCGGCCCACCGGCTCGACGCAGCTGGTGCCGTGGCCGATCACGTTCGAGCACTTCGACACGGTGTGGAACGACATCGGCTTCGGGATCTTCTTCTACAACAGCGTCGTCATGGGCCTGGGCGTGCTCGTGTTCGTGACCATCCTGTCGGTGATGGGCGGGTACGCGCTGGCGCGGTTCCGGTTCCGCGGCCAGCGGGTGTTCCTGCTGGCGATGCTGTGCAGCCAGTTCATCCCCGGCGCGATGATGCTGATCCCGCTGTTCGTGATCTTCAAGGGCCTGGGGCTGCTCAACAGCATCACGGGCCTGATCATCGCCGAGGTGGCGTTCCAGCTGCCGCTGTCGCTCATCCTCATGAGCGGCTTCATCCGCAACATCTCGGTCGAGCTCGAAGAAGCCGCCATGGTGGACGGCTGCTCGCGGCTGCGCGCGTTCTTCGCCGTCGTGCTGCCGCAGCTCAAGCCCGCGCTGGTGGCGGTCGGGTCGTTCGCGTTCATCGGCGCCTGGAACCAGTTCCTGTTCGCCCTGATGTTCGCCACGCGGCAGGACAAGTTCACCCTGCCCGTCGGCCTGAGCTTCACGCTGGGTGAGTTCAACACCGACTTCGGCGCCCTCGCCGCGGGTGGTGTCGTCGCGGCCGTTCCGGTCGTCCTCGTTTTCGCCGTCGTGCAGCGGTTCCTGGTGCAGGGGCTCAGCGCCGGGGCTGTCAAGGGATAGGGAGCATCATGAGAAAACTGCTGGTCGCCGTGGCCGCCGCCGCGCTGGCGCTGTCCGCCTGCTCGTCGGGGGGAGGTGCGGGCGGCGACGGGAACGTCACCATCACGTTCTGGGACAACAACGGCGGTCCCGCCCGTGAGCCGATCTACAAGGAGCTGATCTCGCGCTTCGAAGCCGCGAACCCGACCATCAAGGTCGAGTACGTCGGCATCCCCAGCGCGTCGGTGCAGCAGAAGTACGACACCGCCATCGCCGGCGGCGAGACGCCCGACGTCGGCGGCGTCACCACCTCGTACCTCGCGCACCTCGTCGGCCAGGAGGCGCTGGCACCGCTGGACGACCGGATCAACGGCGGAGCGCTGAAGGACAAGCTCCTGCCGTCGCTGGTGGAGACGGTCCGGCAGACCGCGCCGGACGGCAAGCTCTACATCGTGCCGTCGTCGGCCAACATGGACATCATCTGGTACCGCGTCGACTGGTTCAAGGACGCCGGCATCGAGCCGCCGAAGACCTGGGACGAGTTCATCACCGCCGCCACGAAGCTGACCGACACGGCCGCGAACAAGTACGGCTACACCATCCGCGGTGGTGCCGGCTCGGTGTTCCAGCTGATCACCGAGGCGTACGCGTACTCCGGCGTGGACACGTTCTTCAAGGACGGCAAGAGCACGCTCGCCGACCAGGCCAACGCCGAGCTGGTCGACAAGATCGCCGACCTGTACAAGAAGGCCACCCCCGAGGCCGACGTCAACAACAGCTTCACCCAGATGATCGCGCAGTTCACCGGCGGCTCCGTCGCGATGATGCACCACAACCTCGGCTCCTACAGCGACGTGACCAAGGCGCTGGGCGACAAGGTCGCCGCCATCCCGCTGCCCGTGGGCCCGAGCGGCAAGCGGACCGTCGTGCCCAACCCGACCGATGGCTTCGCGGTGTTCAAGAACAGCGAGAACCAGGACGCGGCGTGGAAGTTCGCCGAGTTCCTGACCTCCGCCGAGTCCAACAGCTACTGGAACGAGAAGGTCGGCCAGATCCCGGCCAACACCGACGTGCGCAGCGCCGCGTGGATCGACAAGGCGGCTCACGTGAAGATGGCGCTCGGCGTGCTGGAGGACTCGGCCACGGTGCTCGTCCCCGCCCCGGTCTACCTGCCGCAGTACTCGTCCATCACCAAGACCGACAGCGAGCCCCAGTACCAGAAGGTGCTCCTCGGCGAACTCTCCGCCCAGCAGTTCCTCGACGACATGGCGAAGAAGCTCACCGAGGCCCAGAAGGAATGGGAGGACCGGAAGTGATCGAGCGCGTCGAGGTGTCGGTGTTCACGACCACCGCGTGGACCGCGGTGGACCCGCACGGGCACCGGCACCCGAGCGCCGAGCACGAGGTCCGCGAGGCGCTGCTGGAGATCACCGACTCGGACGGTGTCGTCGGACGCGTCCAGGTGCACCCCGACCAGTTGCGGCCCGCCGTGCTCGACTCGATCGTGAAGCCCGTGCTGATCGGCGCGGACCCGTGGGACCGGGAAGGCCTGTGGCGCAAGATGGCGCGCAAGCAGCGCGGCTCCCACGGCCGGTTCACCGACCGGGCACTGGGTTACGTCGACACCGCGCTGTGGGACCTGGTGGGCAAGAAGGTCGGTCAGCCGGTGTGGAAGCTGATCGGCGGCGCGCGGGAACGCGTCCCGGCCTACGCCAGCACCATGTGCGGTGACGAGATCCCCGGCGGGCTGAGCACGCCCGGCGACTACGCGTCGTTCGCGAAGCAGTTGGTCGAGCGCGGTTACCGGGCGATCAAGCTGCACACGTGGATGCCGCCGGTGCCCGGCGCGCCCAGCGTGCGGGCGGACATCGCGGCGTGCGAGGCGGTGCGCGAGGCGGTCGGACCCGGGGTCGAGCTGATGCTCGACGCCAACCACTGGTACTCGCGCACCGAGGCGCTGGAGCTGGGCCGGGCCTTGGAAGCGCTGGACTTCTACTGGTTCGAGGAGCCGATGGAGGAGGCGTCGATCAGCTCCTACCGGTGGCTGGCCGAACAGCTGTCCATCCCGGTGATCGGGCCCGAAGTGGCGTGGGGCAAGCACCTGAGCCGCGCCGAGTGGATCACGGCGGGCGCGTGCGACATCCTGCGCGCCGGGCCGACCGACGTCGGCGGCATCTCGCCGACGCTGAAGGCGCTGCACCTGGCCGAGGCGTTCAACATGGACTGCGAGATCCACGGCGACGGCTCGGCGAGCCTGGCCGTGCTCGGCGGCACCGACAACGGCCGCTGGTACGAGCGCGGCCTGCTGCACCCGCTGCACGACTTCGACCGCGTGCCGCCGCACCGGCTCGCGATCGCCGACCCCCTCGACGCGGACGGGCACGTCACCCTGACGTCCTCTCCCGGTCTCGGTGACGAGTTCGACGTCGAGCACATCCGCGAGCACACCGTGGAGAGGTGGTGAGTCCGGTGTAAGCCTTCGGTCGCCGCCACGTGGTCTCCGCCGCCGGTTCCCTTTTCATCCACAGTCGTATGGAGGAAACCGCATGTCCCGCAAGATTTCCCGTGCGCTGCTCGCGGCCACGGCCCTGGTCGCGACCGCGGCCATGGCACCCTCGGCCAGCGCCGCGTCGTTCAACCTCGAAGGCTGGGGTACGCAGTGCGGTGGCACGACGGGTGGTGGCAGCGCCTCCCCGGTGACCGTCACCACCGCCTCGGCGTTCATCTCCGCCGTCGGGTCGTCGAGCGCGTCGGTGGTCCGGGTCTCCGGCACCATCACGTTGTCCAGCATGACCAAGGTCGCCTCGAACAAGACGATCATCGGTGTCGGTTCCGGCGCCACCATCACCGGGCACGGCCTGAACGTCTCCAACGCGTCCAACGTCATCATCCGGAACCTGAACTTCACCGGGTGGAAGGACGACGCGATCAACGTCCAGTACTCGACCCGGGTCTGGATCGACCACAACAGCCTGCGCAGCGGCTACGACGGCGCGATCGACATCAAGCGCGCGTCCGACTGCGTGACCGTGTCGTGGAACAAGATCAGCTCGCACGACAAGACCATGTTGCTGGGCCACAGCGACGACAACGGCAGCGAGGACCGCGGCAAGCTGCGGGTCAGCTACCACCACAACTGGTTCGACGGCACCGGCCAGCGCCACCCGCGGGTCCGCTTCGGCAACCCCGTGCACGTCTACAACAACTACTACGGCGGCGTGACGTCGTACGGTGTCGCTTCCACGGAGGAGGCGGGCGTGCTCGTGGAAGGCAACTACTTCGAGAACACCGAGGACCCGTTCCACCGCGGTGAGGGCAGCTCCGACCCCGCCAACCTGGTGGCGCGCAACAACCACTTCGTCAACTCGGGCTCGGGTGACCAGGGTGGCAGCGTCAAGTCCATTCCGTACTCCTACGCGCTGGACAGCGCGAGCGGCGTGAAGTCGATCGTGCAGAGCGGCGCGGGCGTGGGCAAGGTCGGCTGACCTGCAAGTTTGATGTGATCCAAGCGTTGACGGGCGGCCCCTGGCTTCGTCTCCCAGCCAGGGACCGCCCTTTCACGCACCTACCACCGTGCCGCCGCTGATCACTCGAATGAGCGAATCAAACGTGAATGGAAGATTCACCTGCAACTTTTCCCGCACCATTGACGTTGCCGGGAAAGAAGGAGGCGGCACCCCCGGGCGGCGTCACGGTCCACGAGGCCCACAACGGGCCCACCCAACCTCACCCTCGCCACCACTGCCCACCGCACTGGGCCACGAGCACCACCACTGGCCGCTAGCGACCCTGGCCGAGCGCCCGCGCGGCCACTCGCACGCGGACCCGCGCACCACCCGCGGACCCGTCGCGCCGTGCCCGGACCCGCGGACCCGTCGCGCCCTGCCCGGACGTGCGGCGCCACGCGCGGACCCGCCGCGCAATGCCCGGACGTGCGGATCACGGCCGGCCCCAGGACGCCCTGCCCGACTCGACCCGACCCGCCACGACCAGCGCATCACGGCCGGACTCGCGCGTCGCGGCGCGTGGGCTCACGCATCGCCACGCGCGGACCCCGCCCACCAAACGCCCGTGTCCGCGCACCTCCCGCGCTTGCTGGGCTTGCGGAACGCCGCGGGATGCGCACAGCGTGCTCGCCCTCTCGCCCGACTCCCTCGTACCGCCCGCCCTCGCGGGCACGCCTACCCGTGGGTAGGGGCCATCGGAGCGGTTGGCGGCGGTGCGCGGCCGCCTGTGCGGCGGGGAGGGCCGTGTGAGGGTGTGAGCCGGGCGGCCGTGTGGGCGGACGGCTGGCCGGTGGGTGGTGGTGGTCAGGTGGCTGCGGGCGGGCGGGCGGGTGGGGAGGTGGAGGGTGGAGCCCGCCCGCAGCGGGCCTGGTGGTGGGGTCAGGCGCGGCGCCATTTTTGGTTGGTGCCGCCTGTGCACTCCCACTGTTGCAGCGGTGTGCCGGTGCCGCCCCATGAGGTGACGTCGACGCACTTGTTCGCCTGGGGGTTGACGAGGTCGCCGGCGGCGCTGAGGACGAATTGCTGGGCCGGGTTGCCCGAGCAGCGGGCCAGTTGGATGGCCGCGCCGTTGTCGCGGGAGCCCCAGGCGACGTCCATGCACAGGCCGAATGCGCGGATGGTGCCGTCGCCGGCGAAGGTCCAGTTCTGGGCGGCCGTTCCGTTGCAGTCCCAGAGTTGCAGGCGTTGGCCCTCGGCGCCGTTCGAGTTCGGCACGTCGATGCACTTGTCCTGCCAGCCGACGATCCGGCTCGTGCTGCCGCCGCCCGTGGTGGTGAGCTGGAGGCCGTAGACGTTCAGGATCTCGTTCAGCGGCTGGAACAGCGTCGTTCCACCGGACGAGCAGTTGCCCGAACCGCCCGAGGTGACGCCTTGGGCCTGGTTGCCGGCCAGCCACGCGCCACCGGAGTCGCCGCCCTCGGCGCACGCGGTGGTGGAGGTGAGGCCGTGGACCAGCCGGCCCGAGTAGTTCACGGTGACGTTCTTCGCCTGGACGGTGCCGCAGCGCCAGCCCGTGGTCCGGCCCGAACGGCACACCGACGCGCCGACGCCGGCCTCCTGCGACCCGGCGACCGCGACGCTGCCGCCCGAGTAGTTGTTCACGTACGGCGTGGGCGTCCAGTTGCTGTTGGTGCGCACCCACGCGTAGTCGTTCTCCGGGAACGACGATCCGGCGAACGTGCCCTGGGCGACGTTGTTGTGGCCCAACGTCGGGCTACCGGTGCCACCGCAGTGCCCGGCCGTGACGAAACCGCCGTTGTTCACCGAGAACCCGACCGAGCACAGCGTGTTGCCGTTGATCACGTACTGGTCGCCGCCCCTGATGTCGTACAGCGGGCGCGGTGCCTCGGACACCACCGGCACGGCGTCCACACCGGCCCGCCCGGCGAAGGCGCGGGCCGCCGAGGTGGTGCGGGCCTGGACGACCACGGAGTTGGACGTCGGGTCCACGTACCAGGAGTGGACGTCCGGGCTCGCGGCGGTCCGGTCGAGCCGGGCCTTGCCCTCGGCCAGCGACTTCTCGCTCCTGGTCACCTCCACGGGTGACGCGCCGGCGGCCCGGACCACGTTCGCGTCGGCCGGGTCCACGATGCCGACCTTGAGCCCGGAGTCGTACCAGGCGCCGCCGAAGCGGTCACCCAACCTGGCCCGCAAGGCGTGTTCGACCGGGACGGACGCGGCCTCGGCGGCTTGGTGCACGGCGGCCCGCGCCGGGTCCCAGCCGAGGTCGCGGGCCAGGGCGGCGTGCAGGGCGTCGCCGGGGGCGGCCTGGGCCGGTGCGGGCAGGACGATGAGCGCGGCGGTGGCCACCGCCGCGCAACACTGCGCGATGAGTCTCACGACAGCTCCTTGTGCAGGGGGAGGAGAGGTGTGAGAGCGCTCTCGCGGGGAAGCTTCGCAGGTGGTCCAGACCGCGTCAATAGAGGAGGCGCCGCCCCGGGGGACGGGGCGGCGCCCGCTATCAGGGGTTGACGGTGATGGTGAACGTGGACGTCCGGTTGCGGATGTTCTCGTTGTTGTTGCTGAACCGCAGGTTGTTGAACGTGACCGAGCCGACCGCCGGACCCTGGCCCGCCTCCGGCAGCTCGTTCGCCCACACGCCGATACCGGACTTGTGCTCGAACTGGTCACCGCTGAGCCGGGCGCCGGAGATGGAGACGTTCGTCAGCACCGTGTCCTGGATCGGGTTCTCCGGCGCGGACCCGGTGTACTTGGTCTGGAACATGATCCCGGCGTACGTCGGGTCGATGATGTCGACGTCGTTGACCCGGATGCCGCGGAACGGCTTGGAGGCCGAGAACATCCAGATCCCCGGGAACGTCTGCCCGTTCCAGAAGTGCCCGCCGGTGCGCACCAGCGTGATCCCGCTGAACGTCGTCGGCTCCGGCCCGAACCCGTTCATGGGATACCCGAAGTCCAACGAGCTGATGGTGACACCGGAGTAGGTCAACGTGTCCGCGATGTAGATGTTGCGGAACGTGTTGAGGAACCCGCCGTACACCGCCAGCCCCGCCGCGCGCCAGGTCGTCAACGACGACAGGTTCTCGTACACGTTGTTCTTCTCGTCCGCACCACCGGCGTCGATCGCCGAGAACAACGCGAAGCTGTCGTCACCGGTCGAGCGCGCCTCGATGTTGGCCACCCGGTTGTCCGTGCTGCCGTTGGTCATGTTGATGCCATCGGCGAACATGTTGCGGATCCGGGAGTCCTTGATGGTCATGAAGTCGGTGTTCGCGCCCCAGTAGAGGCACACCATGTGCTCGGCCCAGATGTTCTCGATGGTGATGTTCGAGACGTTGGCGAAGTCGAACACCTTGCCCGGGCCGTCGATGCGGGAGACGTAGTTGCCGAAGAACGCGAACCCGCTGAACGTCGAGCCGTTCACCGACTGCTCGGCCCGGAAGCCCGCGTCGGTGTTCTCCTGCGTGGTCGGCACGACGAACTTGGTGAACCACGGTCCCGCGCCGATCACCCGGATCGGCTTGCCGTACACCTGGAACTTCTGCGACGTGGTGTAAGTACCGGCCGGCAGGTACACGCCGAGCAGGTTGCCGCTGGTGTCCATGCGGAACCGGTCCAGCGCGTTCTGCACGTCCTGGTGGCCGAACCCGGTCGGCGTGAGGTACCGGGCCGGGTCGGGGTTGGCCCGCGCCACCGCGTGCTCGAAGTTCACGAAGTCGATGGCGTAGTTCGTGGTGTTGGCCGCGTCCTTCTGCAGCTTGATCTTCGTGCCGGGCGGGAACGTGCCGTTCAGCATCACGCTCGCCTCGTCGTAGATGTGCCGCGGCCCGCCCGCGCCCGGCGAGTTGCCCGGCTGGGCCTCGTTGCCGTAGAGCCAGATGTGCCGCGACGTCAGGTCGACCGCCTTGTGGAACGACCCGTTGACGTAGACGTTCAGCGTGGCGTTGATGCCGCCGCCGCCCACCGAGTCCGGGATGGAGAAGCGGGTGACGAGGGTGTTGGTCGAGCCGGTGGTGGTGAACTCGACCGACGAGCCGGTGCTGTTGAGCGTCACCGCGCGCCGACCGGACGCCTCACCGGCGAGGTCGCCGATGGTGCGGTTCGGGCCGATCTTCTGCGCGCCGCCCGCGGTGACGGCGTCCTCGGCCTCGATGTGCTCCCACGGCACGTTCGCGCCGCGGCCGACGAACAGCGACTGCGTGCTGACGTTGTTCGCCTGGCGTGCCGCGATCTCGTTGGCGTCCACCGCGACCTCGGTGCGCAGCGTGTACTTGCCGTTCGCGGCGGGCCAGGTGCCCAGGGTGACCGGCGGCGCCGACTGGCCCGGTTGGATCGCTCCAGTGTGGCTGCCGGTGAACGTGCGCACGGTCGCGCCCGTGGTGGCGTTGACGAGCGTGAGCGTGACGCCGTGCGCACCGGCGGCCGTGGCGATCGAGCCTTCGTTGCGCAGCACCACGCTGAACGTGGTGTTCTGGCCGTTGGCCGGGTTGTTCGGCGACCAGCTCAGCGCGCCGACCAGGTCCGAGCTGGGCACCGGGGTGACGACGAGCGCGCTCGGGTGCACGCGGGCGTTGTTCGCCTCGTTCTGCTCGACGACCTTCTTCGTCTCGTCCACCTTCGCGGTGTAGGAGTAGGAACCCGAGCCTCGCGGGCCGATGTTCGCCGTGACGGTGGCCGACGCGCCGGCCGCCAGGGTGCCGACCTGCGCCGTGCCCACGGCGTCGTTGCCGAGGAAGAACGTCACGTCGGTCGCGCCGGACGCCGCGGTGCCCGCGTTGCGCACGGTGGCGGACAGGGTGATCGGGTTCGTCTCGACCGGGCTGGTCGGGGTGAACGACGTGGCGGTCACGGTCAGGTCCGGGTTGGGCGCGGCGACGCCGAAGACCTGGAACTCGGCGACCTGGCCGCCGGGCGCGCCGGTGTTGGACGTGATGCGCAGCTGCACGTCCGCGACCCGCCCGGTCAACGGGATGGTGACCGTGTTGCCGGTGGCCGGGTTGAACGCGTAGTCGCGCGCGGCCACCAGGCTGGTGAAGCCGGTGGCGCTCTGCTCGCGGCCCAGCACCTGGATGTTCTGCGTGCGGGCGGCCCACGCCGACGCCGGGTTGAGCTTGAGCACGACCGAGCTGAGGTCGGCGTTCGAGCCGAGCTGCGTGGTCAGCGTGCTCGGGTAGGTCGCGCCTTCCCAGTACGTGTTCACGTCGTCGTCGTTGGCGTTGCCGGCCACGAAGGTGAAGACGTGGGAGCTGGCCGTGATCGGCCTGCCCTTGGCCAGGTTCGCGCCCGTGGCCCCGGCCCGGGTGACGGAGTTGCTCGGCGGCGACTGGTTGCCCGCCGCGTCCTTGGCGATCACGTGGTAGGTGACCGCGAGGCCGTCCGGCTGGGAGTCGGTGTAGGTCAGCACGGTGCCCGCGACGCTCGTGCGCAGCGCGCCGTTGGCGTACACGTCGTACCCGGTGACGCCGGTGTTGTCGGTGGACGCCGACCAGGTCAGCCGGATCTGGCCGGACTGCGGCGAGGTGTGGGCGAGGTTCGTGGGCGCCGAGGGTGCCTGCGTGTCGCCGGTGGTCGGGCCGTGCACCTCGAACTCCGAGACCTGACCGGCGGGCCAGGCCGTGTTGCCGCTGATCAGCAGCCGCACGTACCGCGTGGTGGCGGCGGTGAACTGGATCGTCACGGTGTTGTTCGCGGTCGGGTTGAACGCGTACTGCGCGGACGGCACGAGGTCGCCGAAGTTCTGGCCGTCGGTGCTGTGCTGCACGGCCAACGTCTGCGTGCGCGCGCCCCAGCCCGCTGTCGGCAGCTTGAGCACGACCCGGTCCACCTTGAGCGCCGCGCCCAGGTCGGCCCGCAGCCACTGCGGGAACGCGTTGTTGGCGCTCTCCCAGTAGGTGGCCTGGTTGCCGTCACCGGCGTTGGCCGGCTGGTAGACGTCGGCGTGGCTGCTCGCGGTGTACGTGGCGGCGAGCTGGGCGGCCGCGGCGGCTTCGCGGACGTCGATGTCCTCCACCGGCGCGCCGTCCACGCGCACGTAGCGCACCAGCGTGGGGTCGACGTCGAACGTCTGGCGGTCGCCCTCGCGCGGTGCGGACGGCACGAGGGTGGCGAACCCCTTGCCGTCGAGGCTGGTCTGGACGGAGAACGTGGCCTCGTCGTCAGGCAGTGCGAGGCGGACCTGGTCGATGCGGGTCGGTGCGCCGAGGTCGAGCACCCCGGCGGACGGCGCGGCCTGGGCGGCAGGGGGGCTCAGGGTGAACGCGGTGAGGGACAGGGCGATCAGGGAGGCGGCGAGGCGTGGTCGTGTCGTCGTTGACATCGTCGTGCTGGCCCTTCTCGTTAGGGCATTCCGGGATCTTGTCGCAAAGTTCCGCACAGTTGTCGATTTCTTGCGTAACCGGATCGCAGCGTTGCAGAGCCCTCTCCGGAAAGTCAACGGTCCGCGCCTCGTCGCCCCGACCGTTGCGCCAACCGGCCGAACGCGACGAAGGCCGCCCCGGAAGCGGGGCGGCCTTCGTCGTCGTGCGGCGTAGTGGGTGTCAGGACGCCTTGCGCCGGGCGGCGAGCAGGCCCACCAGGCCCGCGATCGCGAGCGGTGCGCCGACCAGCGGCAGCAACGGGATCCCGGCCACCAGGCCGATGCCGTTCACCAGCACCCCCAGGAGCAGCAGCACCCTCCACACCACCGCACCGTTCCCGTTCTGTCCCGTCACGTCCGCTCCTTCCGCTCGACTGCGGTCGCACGCTAGCCGCGCCGCCGGCCCCGCTGACCGGCCCGCGAGCGTTCACGCAGGTGGGAAGCGGTGCGCAGATCCCCGTTCCGGGCCGCTGCGGGGATCGGGTGCCGGTCGGCGAGCACTAGACTGCGTGATCATCTGGAGGTGGCGGTGAGCGACCCGAAAGCGGCGCTCGCGCAGGCGCTGGCGCGGTTGCGGGAACGGTTACCCGACGTGTCGGACGAGGCGTTGGCCCGGCGGGCGAGCGCGGTCGTGCTGCCGTCCGGCAGGCGGGTGGCGGTGAACGCCCGGCGGCTGGGGGAGTGGGTCGGCGGCCAGTCCGTGCCCCGGGACTTCGACGTGGTGCTGGCGGTGGCCATGGCGACCGGCGGCGTGCCGAAGCTGACCGAGCTGCGCGACCTGTGGCGTGCCGCCCACCGGGACCGCCGCGCCACGCCGAAATCGGGGCGCGTGGTCGTCGGCCGGCCACCGAGCGACGCGGCGGCGTTGCGCGACCGGCCGGACCTGGCCGACGCGATCGACACCGCGTTGCGGGAGCCCGACCTCCGCCAGGTGCTGCTCACCGGACCGGGCGGTGTCGGCAAGTCCCAGCTGGCCACCGCCGCGTTCCACCGCGCCGGCGCCGACGTGCTGGTCTGGGTGGGTGCCCGCACGAGGCAGTCCGTGCTCACCGGCTACGCCCGCGCCTGGCGCGCCCTGGCCAAGGCCGCCGACGCCGACGAGGAGACGCAGGCCGACCTGTTCCTCGCCTGGCTGCGCTCCACCACCACGTCCTGGCTCGTGGTGCTGGACGACGTGCACGACCCGACCGAGCTGTCCGGCCTCTGGCCCGCGGGTGACGGCCGGACCCTGATCACCACGCAACGCCGTGACGCGTCCCTCCTGCGCCCGGACGCCCGGGTGGTCACCGTCGGCATGTTCACCGCGGCCGAGGCCACCGGCTACCTGTCGGCCCGCCTCTCCGTCGACCCGCGCCACGACCCCGCCGACCTGGCCGCCCTCGCCGACGCCCTGGGCCGCTTCCCGCTGGCGCTCTCGCAGGCCGCCGCGTTCCTCATCGACAGCGGCACCGACGTCCCCACCTACCTGGACCTCCTGGCCGACCGCCGCCGGCGCGTGGCCGACCTGTTCCCGCCCACCTCGCCCGCCGACGACCACCACGACACGGTCGCGGGCACCGTCCGGCTGGCCGTGGAACGGGCCGGGGCGCTGGCCGCCGACGCGAGGGACGTGCTCGGCCTGATCTCCGTGCTGGCCCCGGACGGCATCCCCGAGTCACTGCTCGCCGGCCACCTCCCCGCACTGCGCGCGCTGCACCGGCTGAACCTCGTCACCCACCACGGCCGGGTCGAGGCGCACGCCCTCGTCCAACGGGCCGCCCGCGACCTGCTCCCCGACCTGGCCCCACCGGCCGTCAAGGCCGCCGACGCGATCGCACGCGAGTGGTCGACCGCCGACCCGGACACCGCCGCCGCCCTCTACCGCAACGCCGAGGTGCTCCGGACCGTCGCCGGCGAGCACCTGTGGACCGGCGGCATGCACCCCGTCCTGCGCCGCCTGGGCCAGTACCTGGCCGAGGTCGGCCGCCCCGCCGCCGCCCGCGAGGTGGCCGCGGAGCTGCTCGCCCTGGCCACCGATCCGCGTGACGTCATCGCACTGCGCACCCAGGTGGCCAAGGCGATCGGGGACCTCGGCGATCCCCGGACCGCGCTCACCCACTTCACCGAGATCCGCGCCACCGCCGAACGAACCCTCGGCCCCGCCGACGAGGACACCCTCTGGGCACGGTTCCACCAGGCCACCTACCGCCTGGAGACCGGCCTCATCGAGCAGGCCCTCGCCGAGCTGACCTCCCTGATCGACTCCTGCGACCTGCCCGCCGCCCACCCGCTCCGCGTCGTCGCCGAGGACGACCGGGTCCTCTGCCTCGGCCTGTCCGGCGACCTCACCGCCGCCCGTGCCGCCGCGGAGGACCTGGTCGGCACCTTGAGCCGGGAACTCGGCCCGCGCCACAAGCAGACCCTGCGCGCCCTGCTGGGCCTGGGCCGCTGGATCGGCGAGACCGGCGACGCGCCCACCGCCGTGGCCACCTTCCAGCAGGCCGTCGACGGCCTGGAAGCCGTCGCCGGCCGAGGTCACCACGACACGTTCATCGCCCGCCACAACCTCGCCTACTGGCGTGCCGAGGCCGGCGACCTGCCCCGGGCCATCACCGAGTTCGCCACCGCCACGGCCGACGCCGAACGAGCCCTGGGCGAAACCCACCCGACCACCCTGACCTACCGCTCGAACCTGGTGTTCTGGCAGGGGATGGCGGGCGACCCGGAGGCACTGCACGACCTGACCGCGCTGCGCCACGAGGTGGAGCGGACCTTCGGACCCCACCACCCCCGCGCACTGCGGACCAGACAGCAACGAGCCCACCTGCTCCACCGCGCCGGCCACACCGACGAGGCCGTCGAGGAACTGCGCGCGGTCCTCGCGGAGATGTCCGCCGTGCAGGGCGCCAACCACCCGCGCACGAGGGAAGCCGCCGACCTGCTGGCCGGCTGGGAAACCACCTGACAGACGCCGAGGGCCCGGCGGGTGCTCGCCCCGCCGGGCCCTGGGACTCGAAAGTGCTCTACGTCCGCCGCACGATGATCCGCTGCAACGCGATGAACGCCAGCAGCAGCGCACCGATCACGATCTTCGTCCACCACGACGACAGCGTGCCCTCGAACGAGATCAGCGTCTGGATGGTGCCCAGCACCAGCACGCCCACCACCGACCCGATCACGAACCCGACGCCGCCGGACAGCAGGCTGCCGCCCACCACGACCGCCGCGATCGCGTCCAGTTCCATGCCGACCGCGTGCAGGCTGTAGCCGGACAGCATGTAGAGGCTGAACAGCAACCCGCCCAACGCCGAGCAGAACCCGCTGATCACGTACACGCCGATCTTCACCCGCGTGGTCGCCAGGCCCATCAGCCGCGCCGACGTCTCGCTGCCGCCCACGGCGTACACCGTGCGCCCGAACCGGGTCAGGTGCAGCACGTACACCGCCGCCAGCACCGCGACCAGCGCGATCACGACGCCGTAGGTGATGGTCACCCCGCCCGGCAGTTCGATCGAGCCGGTGGCCAGGTCGCGGAAGGTCGGGTCCTTGATGGACACCGACTCGACGCTGATCACGAAGCACAGGCCGCGGGCCAGGAACATGCCCGCCAGGGTCACGATGAACGGCTGCACGCCGAACCGGTGGATCACCCACCCCATCGCCAGCCCCAGCCCGGACCCGGTGGCCAGCACCGTGATCACGACCAGCCAGGCGGGCCACCCGGCTTGCAGCGCGGCGGCGGCGATCATCGTGGACAGCGCGACGACCGATCCGACCGACAGGTCGATGCCGCCGGTGAGGATCACGAACGTCATCCCGACCGCGAGCACGATCAGGAACGCGTTGTCGATGAACAGGTTCGCCATCACCTGCCCGGACGCGAACCCCTCGTAGCGCACCGAGCCGACGCCGAACGTCGCCACGAACACCACGAACGTCGCGATCACCGGCAGGAACCGCTTGGGCACGTTCACCCGGCCACGCGACCGGGCCGACCGCGACGCGGACCCCGGCGACTTCGCGGGCACCGCCCCGACCTCAGGCGCGACCACCACTGTCTCCTTCACGCGGGCACCCCTTGCTTCCCACGAACCCGACCACCGACACGGACCCGGACGGGTGCCTGCATCAGGCACACCGCGATCACCACGACCGCCTTGAACACCAGCGTGATCTCCGGCTTGATGCCGATCGTGTAGACCGTCGTGGTCAACGTCTGGATGATCAACGCGCCGAGCAGGGTGCCGGTCAGCGAGTACCGGCCGCCGGCCAGCGACGTGCCGCCGATGACGACGGCCAGGATCGCGTCCATCTCGATCCACAGGCCGGCGTTGTTGGCGTCCGCCGCGCTCACGTTCGAGCTGATCATCAACCCGGCCACGGCCGCGCACAGCGCCGCGAACACGTACACCGTCCAGATGATCGTGCGCGCCCGCACCCCGGCCAGCCGCGACGCCGACGGGTTGACGCCGACCGACTCGATCAGCAGCCCCAGCGCGGTCCGCCGGGTCACCAGCGCGACCAGCCCGAGCACCGCCAGGCTGATCAGGATCGCGATGGGCAGCACCAGGAACCCGGCGCCCACCTGCCGGTAGACCGGCGAGTCGACCGTGACGATCTGGCCCTCGGTGATCAGCATCGCGATACCGCGACCGGCCGTCATCAGCACCAGCGTGGCGATGATCGGCTGGATGCCCAGCACCGACACCAGGAACCCGTTCCACAGCCCGAGCACCGCGCACAGCGCCAGCGCCAGGCCCATCGCCACCCACGGGTTGCCGCCGGCGGCGATGTGCGTGCACGTCACCGCGCCCGCGATCGCCGCCACCGCGCCGACCGACAGGTCGATGCCCCGGGTCGCGATCACCAGCGTCATGCCCAACGCGATCAGCAGCGTCGGGGCGCCGTTGCGCAGGATGTCGATCAGGCTGCCGTACAGGTGCCCGTCCTGCAGCCGCAGGGAGAAGAACGTCGGCGTCACCACCACGTTCAGGATCAGCAGCGCGACCAGTGCCAGCACCGGCCAGAGCAGTCGGTTCTTCACGACGCCACCGCCTTCTCCACACCGTGGTCGACACCGTGGTCCCCGCCGCCGGCGATGAGCGCCATCACGTCGTCCACGCCCACGTCACCGTCCAACTCGGCCACCTTCTGCCGGTCGCGCATCACCACGACGCGGTCGGACACGCGCACCACCTCCTCCAGTTCGGCGGAGATGAACAGCACCGCCATGCCCTCCGCGGCCAGGTCGGCGACGACCTTCTGGATCTGGGCCTTCGCGCCCACGTCGATGCCGCGGGTCGGCTCGTCCAGGATCAACAGCTTCGGCTGGGTCACCAGCCACCGCGCCAGCAGCACCTTCTGCTGGTTGCCGCCCGACAGGTTGCCCACCGCCCGGTCCGGGTCGGCGGGCCGGATGTCGAGCAGCTCGATGTACTTGGCCACCAGCTCGTCGGCGAGCTTGCGCGGCACCGGCCGCGCCCAGCCGCGCGCCGCCTGCATGGCCAGGATCAGGTTGTCCCGCACGCTCAGGTCGGCCACGATGCCCTCGGCCTTGCGGTCCTCCGAGGAGAACGCGACCCCGGCCTCGATCGCCGCCCGCGGCCCGGTCAGCCGCAGCGGCTTGCCGTTGACCAGGATTCGGCCCGAGTCGGCCTTGTCCGCGCCGAACAGCAACCGCGCCACCTCCGTGCGGCCGGAGCCGAGCAGCCCGGCCAGGCCGACGACCTCACCGGACCGGATCTCCAGGTCGAACGGCGCGACCGAGCCCTTGCGGCCCACCCCCTCGGCGACGAGGAACGCCTGGCCCGGCGTGCCGGAGCGGCGTTCGATCTCCTCCAGCAGGCCCATCTCACGCCCGAGCATC
Source organism: Saccharothrix carnea (assembly GCF_003014735.1). Classification (GTDB taxonomy): domain Bacteria; phylum Actinomycetota; class Actinomycetes; order Mycobacteriales; family Pseudonocardiaceae; genus Actinosynnema; species Actinosynnema carneum. The sequence goes on from NZ_PYAX01000008.1 coordinate 393,936, forward strand.
GCCGACACGAGGTCGATCCGGCTCAACGCGGCGGTCGGGTGCTCGGCGACCAGGCGGCCGTTGCGCAGCACCGTGATCCGGTCGGAGATCTCGTAGACCTGCTCCAGGAAGTGCGTCACGAACAGCACCGCGACACCCTCGTCGCGCAGCACCCGGATGATCCGGAACAGCTCCGCGACCTCGTCGGCGTCCAGGCTGGAAGTCGGCTCGTCCAGCACCAGCACCCGCGCGTCCACCGCCACCGCCCGCGCGATCGCGACCAGCTGCTGCACGGCGATCGGGTGGCTCTCCAGCACCGAACCCGGGTCGATGTGCAACCCGATCCGGGCGAGCAGCTCCGCGGCCCGCGCGCGCATCCGCCGGCCGTCGATGCGGCCGAACTTGCGCGGCTCGCGGCCGAGCAGGATGTTCTCCGCCACGGTCAGGTTCGCGCACAGGTTGACCTCTTGGTACACCGTGCTGATCCCGGCGGCCTGCGCCTGCGCGGGAGCGGTGAACGCCACCGGCTCGCCCGCGTAGCGGATCTCGCCCGCCGCGAGCGGGTGCACGCCGGTCAGCGCCTTGATGAGCGTGGACTTGCCCGCTCCGTTCTCGCCCATCAACGCGTGGACCTCGCCGGGGAACAGCCGGAAATCCACCTCCTGCAGGGCTTTGACTCCGGGGAACTCCACCGAGATGCCCCGCATGTCCACGACCGGCACGGTCACCGGACAACTCCCCTCACACGCTGGGCGCGGCCCCCGCCACCACACCCGGAGGGGTGGCGGGGACCGCGGTCTGTGATCACTACCGGCGGTATCAGTACTTGCGGTTGGGCAGCTCGGTCTTGGCCTGCTCGGTGGTGAAGGTGCCCTCCTCGGTCACCACGCGCGGCGGGACCTCCTCGCCCGCGACGACCTTCTTGGCCAGCTCCATCAGCTGCTTGCCCAGCAGCGGGTTGCACTCGACGATGAAGTTGATCTCACCGGCGGCCAGGGCGGTCATGCCGTCCTTCACCGCGTCCACCGTGATGATCTTGATGTCCTTGCCGGGCACCTTGCCCGCGGCCTTGATCGCCTCGATCGCGCCCAGGCCCATGTCGTCGTTGTGCGCGTAGACCACGTCGATCTGCGGCACCGACTTCAGGAACGCCTCCATGACCTGCTTGCCGCCCGACCGCGTGAAGTCACCGGTCTGCGTGGCCACGATCTTCAGGTCCGTGCCCGCGATGGCGTCCTCGAAGCCCTTCTTGCGGTCGATCGCCGGCGCGGCGCCGGTCGTGCCCTGCAGTTCCACGACGTTCTTCGCGCCGCCCGCGTTGGCCTTCAGCCACTCGCCGGCCTTCTTGCCCTCTTCCACGAAGTCCGAGCCGAGGAACGTCTTGTACAGCGACGTGTCGTCCGAGTCGACCGCGCGGTCGGTCAGGATGACCGGGATGTTCGCGCGCTTGGCCTCCAGCAGCACGGCGTCCCAGCCGGTCTCCACCACCGGGCTGAAGGCGATGACGTCCACCTTCTGCTGGATGTAGGACCGGATCGCCTTGATCTGGTTCTCCTGCTTCTGCTGCGCGTCGGAGAACTTCAGGTCGACCCCGGCGGCAGCGGCCTCCTCCTGGATCGACTTGGTGTTGGCGGTGCGCCAGCCGCTCTCGGCACCCACCTGGGCGAAGCCCATCGTGATCTTGCCGTCGTCGTTGGCCTTGGGGGCGCCCGACGAACCCGCGTCCCCGGACCCACCGGAACCGCACGCGGTCAACGCGGCCAACAGGACCGCGGCGGCGGCGGTCGTGATCTTCTTCAACACTGGTCTTCCTCCGTGGGAACCCGAGACACTGACGGGGCGGCGAACCGCGTGACGGTGGTCACCTGGGCCACAAGAGTGAACGCTCACAATCGGCTCGTCAACCCCTCGGAAACGTCAACTTTGCATCCTTGACACGTTTGTTAGCACCGACATATGTTAGCGCTCACTTTGCTGACTGTGACTCAGCACACCCACCACCCCGATGCCTGTACAGCCGCGGTCCCGCGCCGCGCGCCAGACGAGAGCGACGCCCAATGGTCACCCTTCGTCATCGCCCACGCACCCTCGTCGCCTGCCTCGTCGCGGTGGTGGCCGCCGCGACTCTGAGCGCACCACCGGCGTCGGCCGCCGACGGCCTCGTGCTGCACTACCCCCTCACCGAAACCGAAGGTGCCGTCGCAGCCGACACCTCGGGCGGAGGTCGCAACGCAACCGTTATCGGCGACGCCACCCCGGGCGGTGCTGAAGGGCTCCAGTTGGGCGGCGTGAACGGTCACGTCAAACTGCCCGACAACGTCCTGCGGGGACTGACCGAGGTCAGTGTTTCGATTCAGGTGCGCATCGCGCCCGACCAGGCGACTCCGTACTTCGTGTACGGCCTCGGCAACTCCTCGGGCACCGCGGGCAACGGCTACCTGTTCACCACCGGCAACGCCTACCGGTCGTCCATCGCGACCGGCAACTGGTCGACGGAGCAGACCGTCACCGCGGGCCGCGACCTCGCCAGGGGCGTCTGGAAGACGCTGACCTACACGCTCGGCGGCGGCACGGCCGTGCTGTACGAGGACGGCGTCGAGGTCGCCCGCCGCACCGGCGTGACGATCACCCCGGCCCTGATCGGCGGCGGCACGACGACGGCCAACCACATCGGCCGCTCGGTCTACAGCGGCGACCGCCACCTCAAGGGCTCGGTCCGCGACTTCCGCCTCTACGACCGCGCGCTCACCGCGGCCGAGGCGCACGCGCTCGGCTTCGTCGCCGACGACGAGAAGGGCCGACGCGACCTGGCCTCGATCGACCTCGGCGACACCTCCGCCGTCACCGGCGACCTCACCCTGCCGACCACCGGCCCGTACGGCTCCGCGATCACCTGGCGGTCCGGTGACCCGGCGGTCGTGTCCACCACGGGTGCCGTCACCCGTCCCGCACCCGGCAGCGCGTCCGCGACGGTGACGCTCACCGCGACCGCGTTCGGGCAGACCCGCGACTTCGAGGTCACCGTGCGACCGCAGCTCACCGACGACGAGAAGGTCGCCGAAGCCGACGCCGCGCTGGTCGTCTGGGACGAGGACGACATCCGCGGCAACATCACCCTGCCCGCCACGGGCCCGCACGGCACCACGATCACGTGGAAGAGCAACAAGCCCGAGGTCGTCACGCCCACCGGCGAGGTCACGCGGCCCGCGTTCGGCGAGAAGCCGGTGAAGGTGCAGCTCACCGCCGAGATCCGGGCGGGCGAGGAGGCCACCCGCAAGAAGTTCAAGGTCACCGTCACGCCGCGGCCCGAGCAGCAGGCCTACGAGGGCTACCTGTTCGGCTACTTCACCGGCGAGGGTTCGGCCACCGGCGAACAGGTCCACTTCGCCGCCAGCCGCGGTGACGACGCGCTCAAGTGGGACGAGCTGAACCAGGGCAACCCGGTGCTCACGTCGTCCTCGGGTGACAAGGGTGTGCGCGACCCGTTCATCATCCGGTCGCCGGAGGGCGACAAGTTCTACCTCATCGCCACCGACCTCAAGATGCACGGAAACGGCAACTGGGACCTGGTGCAGCGCAAGGGCAGCCGTTACATCGAGGTGTGGGAGTCCACCGACCTCGTCGACTGGGGGCAACAGCGGCACGTGCTCGTCTCGCCGGAGACGGCGGGCAACACGTGGGCGCCCGAGGCGTACTACGACGAGTCGATCGGCGCGTACGTGGTGTTCTGGGCCTCGAAGCTCTACGCCGAGGACGACCCGGACCACGCGGGCAACACCTACAACAAGATGCTGTACGCGACCACGCGCGACTTCCGCACGTTCAGCGAGCCGCAGGTGTGGGTCGACCCGGGCTACTCGGTGATCGACTCGACCGTGATCAAGCACGGCGACGAGTACTACCGGTTCACCAAGGACGAGCGGAACAACACGTCCACCACGCCGTGCAGCAAGTTCATCCTCGCCGAGAAGTCGACGCAGCTGCGGGACACGTCGTACGACTTCGTCGCCGACTGCATCGGCAAGGGCTCCATCCGCCAGGGTGAGGGGCCGACGGTGTTCAAGTCCAACACCGAGGACCGCTGGTACCTGTTCATCGACGAGTTCGGCGGCCGCGGCTACGTGCCGTTCGAGACGACCGACCTCGCGTCCGGCCGGTGGACCCTGGCCACCGGTTACGAGCTGCCCAGCCGACCCCGGCACGGCACCGTGCTGCCGGTGACCAAGGCCGAGCTGGACCGCGTGCGGGCGGCGTTCCCGTGACGGCGGCGCCCGCCGCGCGACATTCCGGGTGGTCGGACCGCGTCCCTGCGCTGGTGGGAACGGTCCCTGGTGGACAATGGGTCTTGAGCACCTCAGCGGTGATCAGGGTGTGTTATCGCTAACATCGAGTTCGCAGGCTGCAGTGTCGACAGGGGAGATGGGGCGGTAGTGGAGCACAAGACCTCGCGCGATCCCGCGATGACGGACGTCGCCCGGCTCGCCGGGGTCTCGCACCAGACGGTGTCGAGGGTGCTCAACGGGCACCCGAACGTCCGGGAGCAGACCCGGCTGCGGGTGCGCGCGGCCATCGCGGAGTTGGGCTACCGGCCCAACAAGGCGGCCCGGGCGCTGGTGACCGGCCGGTCCCAGCTGATCGGGGTGGTGGCGCAGAACTCGACGCTCTACGGCCCCGCGTCGCTGCTGGCCGCGTTCGAGGCGGCGGCGGCCGAGGCCGGGTTCGCGGTGAGCGTCGGCCGGGTCAACGTGCTGGACCGCAACTCCATCTCCGACGCCGTGGAACGCCACCGCGACCAGCGGGTCGCCGGGATAGTGGTCATCGCGCCGACCGCGTCGGCCAACGACGCGGTCGGCGACGTGTCCGCCGGCATCCCGCTGGTGACCGTGGACGGCGACCCGGAGCGCTCCACCCCGCTGGTGACGGTCGACCAGGCGGCGGGCGCGTTCGCGGCGACCACCCACCTGCTCGAAGCGGGCCACCGCACGGTGTGGCACGTGTCCGGCCCGTCCGACTGGTTCGACAGCCTCGGCCGCATAAGGGGTTGGCGGTCGGCGCTGGAGACGGCGGGCCTGGAGGTGCCGCCGGTCGTGCCCGCGGACTGGAGCGCGGCCTCGGGCTACCGGGCCGGTCAGATGCTGGCCCGCATGCCGGAGGTCACCGCGATCTTCGCGGCGAACGACCACCTGGCGCTCGGCATCCTGCGCGCGATGAGCGAGCGCGGCCGCCGCGTGCCGCACGACGTGAGCATCGTGGGCTTCGACGACGTGCCGGAGGCGGCCTACTTCATCCCGCCGCTGACGACCATCAGGCCCGACTTCCACGCGGTCGCCAAGGAGACGCTGGAACTGCTGCTGGCCCAGGTCGGCGACGGCGACGTGGGCGCCCCGCAGCGCAACGTCCCGCCGGCCCTGGTGAAGCGGGACAGCGTCGCGCCGCCCGCGGCCTGACGACGGGCACGTGGCACAGCGCCGTGCCGCCTCCCGCGCCGGGGCCGTCGAAGGACCCCGCAACATTTTCGTGCCGTCTCCGCGCATCTGCGGTCCCGCGCACGCCCCGAAGACGCCTAGGCTAGGTGTGCGACCGCGAGGTGCGCGCACGCCGCTGAACACCAGGTTTTGTGCACGCTCACTAACGACTTAAGACCACGTTGCGGGCAGGTCTTGACGCCGTGAATGTTAGCGATAACACTGCTCACCATGGCGAGCGATCCATTGGTGGTGGGTGTCGACTTCGGCACGTTGTCCGGCCGCGCGGTGGTCGTGCGGGTGCGCGACGGCCTCGAACTCGGCACCGCGGTGCACGACTACCGGCACGGGGTGCTGGACCGGGCCCTGCCGGACGGGCGCCCGTTGCCCCCGGACTGGGCGTTGCAGGTGCCGCAGGACTACGTCGACGTGCTCAGGCACGCGGTGCCCGCGGCCCTCGCCGACGCCGGGGTCGACCCGGCCGACGTGATCGGCATCGGCACCGACTTCACCGCGTGCACGATGGTCCCGGTCAAGTCCGACGGCACGCCGCTCAACGAGCTGCCCGAGTTCGCCGACAACCCGCACGCGTACGTGAAGCTGTGGAAGCACCACGCGGCCCAGCCGCAGGCCGACCGGATCAACCACCTGGCCGCGCAGCGCGGTGAGGGCTGGCTGCCCCGCTACGGCGGCCTGATCTCCTCGGAGTGGGAGTTCGCCAAGGGCCTGCAGCTGCTGGAGGAGGCCCCCGAGGTCTACGCGGCGATGGACCACTGGGTCGAGGCCGCCGACTGGATCGTCTGGCAGCTGGCCGGCACCTACGTGCGCAACGCGTGCACCGCCGGCTACAAGGGCATCTACCAGGACGGCTACCCGTCCGCGGACTTCCTGTCCGCGCTCAACCCCGACTTCGCCGACTTCGTCTCCGACAAGCTGGAGCACCAGCTCGGCCAGCTCGGCGACCGGGCGGGCGGGCTCACCGAGCAGGCCGCCGGGTGGACCGGTCTCAGGCCCGGCATCGCGGTCGCGGTCGGCAACGTCGACGCGCACGTCACCGCGCCCGCCGCCCGCGCCGTGGAGCCCGGCCAGATGGTCGCGATCATGGGCACCTCCACGTGCCACGTGATGAACGCCGACGTGCTGGCCGACGTGCCGGGCATGTGCGGCGTGGTGGACGGCGGCATCGTGCCGGGCCTGTGGGGCTACGAGTCCGGGCAGAGCGGCGTGGGCGACATCTTCGCCTGGTTCGTCGAGCACAACGTGCCGCCGGAGTACCACGAGCAGGCCAAGGCGCGCGGCATCACGGTGCACGAGCTGCTGACCGAGCTGGCCGCGCAGCAGCGCATCGGCGAGCACGGCCTGATCGCGCTGGACTGGCACAGCGGCAACCGCTCGGTGCTGGTCGACCACGAGCTGTCGGGCGTGATCGTCGGCCAGACGCTGGCCACCCGCGCCGAGGACACCTACCGGGCGCTGCTGGAGGCCACGGCCTACGGCACGCGGGTGGTCGTGGACTCCTACACCGACGCGGGCATCCCGGTCACCGAGCTGGTGATCGCGGGCGGCCTGCTGCGCAACCCGCTGCTGATGCAGATCTACGCCGACGTGACCAACCTGCCGCTGTCGGTGATCGGCTCGGAGCAGGGTCCCGCGCTCGGCTCGGCGATGCACGCGGCCGTGGCGGCGGACGCCTACGCCGACATCCACGCGGCCGCGCAGGCGATGGGCTCGGTCAAGCGGGGCGTGTACCTGCCGATCCCGGCCAACGTCGAGGCCTACGAGCGGATGTTCGTGGAGTACCAGGAGCTGCACGACTACTTCGGCCGCGGCGCCAACGAGGTCATGCACCGGCTGAAGGCGCGTCGCCGCGCCGCCAAGGGGGAGTAGTCCGGTGTCCGTCATCCAAGACCTCCGCCGCACGGTCGCCGACCTGCACCGCGAGCTGACCCGCTACGAGCTGGTGATCTGGACCGCGGGCAACGTCTCGGCGCGCGTGCCCGGCCAGGACCTGATGGTCATCAAGCCGTCCGGGGTGTCGTACGACCAGCTCACCCCCGAGGCCATGGTCGTCACCGACCTGCACGGCAACCTGGTGGAGGGCGACTACTCGCCGTCCTCCGACACCGCCGCGCACGCCTACGTGTACCGGCACATGCCCGAGGTGAACGGCGTGGTGCACACGCACTCTCCGTACGCCACGGCGTGGGCCGCGCGCGGCGAGCCGATCCCGTGCGTGCTCACGATGATCGCCGACGAGTTCGGCGGCGAGATCCCCGTGGGCCCGTTCGCGCTCATCGGTGACGACTCGATCGGCCAGGGCATCGTGGAGACGTTGCGCGACAGCCGGTCCCCGGCCGTGCTGATGCGCAACCACGGCCCGTTCACGATCGGCAAGGACGCGCGGGCGGCGGTGAAGGCCGCCGTGATGCTGGAGGACGTGGCCCGCACCGTCCACTTCGCACACCAGCTCGGCACGCCGAAGCCGATCGAGCAGCACCACGTCGACAGCCTGTACGCCCGTTACCAGAACGTCTACGGGCAATGAGCCCACGAGGGGAGACCCGCATGTCGCCTGCTGGGAAGCCGCAGGTCTGGTTCCTGACCGGGAGCCAGCACCTCTACGGCCCGGAAACGCTCGAACAGGTCGCCCGGCAGTCGCAGCAGATCCAGCGGATGCTCACCGAGTCGGGCCGCCTCTCCGCGGAGGTGGTGTGGCAGCCGGTGCTGACCGACACCACCGCCATCCGCGACGTGATGCTCGCGGCGAACACCGACCCCTCGTGCGTCGGCGTGATCGCGTGGATGCACACGTTCTCGCCCGCCAAGATGTGGATCACCGGGCTGGACGCGCTGCGCAAGCCGTTGCTGCACCTGCACACCCAGCTCAACGAAGCCCTGCCGTGGTCCACCATCGACATGGACTTCATGAACCTCAACCAGGCCGCGCACGGCGACCGCGAGTTCGGGTTCATCCAGACCAGGATCGGCGTGCCGCGCAAGACCGTGGCGGGCCACGCGAGCGACCCGCTGGTGGCCGACCGGATCGACGGCTGGGTGCGTGCCGCGACCGGCTACAGCCACCTCAACGGGATGAAGCTGGCCCGCTTCGGCGACAACATGCGCGGCGTCGCGGTGACCGAGGGCGACAAGGTGGAGGCCGAGCTGCGCTTCGGCGTCTCGGTGAACACCTACGGCGTGAACGACCTGGTCGAGCTGGTGGACGCGGTCGGTGAGGACGAGATCGACGTCCTGGTCGCCGAATACGCCGACGTGTACCGGCTCGCGCCCGAGCTGCACAAGGGCGCCGAGCGGCACGACTCGCTGCGCTACGGCGCCCGCATCGAGGCCGGGCTGCGGCGGTTCCTCACCGAGGGCGGCTTCGGCGCGTTCACCACGAACTTCGAGGACCTGGGCGGGCTGCGGCAGCTGCCGGGCCTGGCCGTGCAGCGGCTGATGGCAGACGGCTACGGCTTCGGCGGCGAGGGCGACTGGAAGACCTCCGCCCTGCTGGCCGCGGTGAAGGCGATGGGCGCGGGCACGGGCCGCGGCACGTCGTTCATGGAGGACTACACCTACCACTTCGGGCCGGGCGAGCCGAAGATCCTGGGCGCGCACATGCTGGAGGTCTGCCCGACCATCGCGGCCGACCGGCCCTCGTGCGAGGTGCACCCGCTGGGCATCGGCGGCCGGGAGGACCCGGTGCGGCTGGTGTTCGACGCGGCGGCGGGTCCCGCCGTGGTCGTGGGCCTGGCCGACCTGGGCGAGCGGTTCCGGTTGGTGGCCAACGAGGTCGAGGTCGTGCCGCCGGATGAGCCCCTGCCGAACCTGCCGGTCGCGCGCGCGGTGTGGAAGCCCGCGCCGTCGCTGTCCACCTCGGCCGAGTCGTGGCTGACCGCGGGCGGCCCGCACCACACCGTGATGACGCAGGCCGTGGGCTCGGACACGCTGCGCGACTTCGCGACGATGGTGAACACCGAGCTGGTGGTCATCGACCGGGACACGACCACCGCGTCGTTCAGCGACCGCCTGCGCTGGAACCAGGCGTACTTCCGTCTCGCGCAGGGCCTGCGCTAGCAGGTCACGCGCTCATCACCGCCAATGGGAGAGAGAGAAACAATGAGGTTTCCGCGGATCGCCGCCGTCACCGCGGCCGGCCTGATGATGGCGCTCGCCGCCTGCGGGTCGGCGGAGAAGACCGTCGACCAGCAGACCGGTTCCACGGAGGGCGCCCTGGTCGGCGTCACGATGCCGACCCGGTCGTCCGAGCGCTGGATCCACGACGGCGACAACATCAAGAAGGCGTTGGAGGAGAAGGGTTACAAGGTCGACCTCCAGTACGCCGAGAACGACATCCCGACGCAGGCCAACCAGATCGAGAACCAGATCACCAAGGGCGCGAAGCTGCTCATCGTGGCCTCGATCGACGGCACCGCGATCACGTCGCAGCTGCAGCAGGCGCAGGACGCCAACATCCCGGTCATCGCCTACGACCGGTTGCTGCGCAACACCGACAGCGTCGACTACTACGCCACCTTCGACAACTTCAAGGTCGGCGTGCAGCAGGCGACGTCACTGCTGACCGGCCTGAAGGTGCTCAACGCCGACGGCACCCCCGGCACCGCGACCGGTCCGCTGAACATCGAGCTGTTCGCCGGTTCGCCGGACGACAACAACGCGACGTTCTTCTTCAACGGCGCGATGTCGGTGCTCCAGCCGCACATCGACAAGGGCACGCTGGTGGTCAAGAGCGGCCAGACCGACTTCAAGACGGTCGCCATCCTGCGCTGGGACCCGGCCACGGCCCAGAAGCGCATGGAGGACCTGCTGACGTCGACCTACGGCGGTGCCCAGGTGCACGGCGTGCTGTCGCCGTACGACGGTCTGTCGATCGGCATCCTGTCCGCGCTCAAGAGCAGCGGCTACGGCACCAGCGGCAACCCGTACCCGGTCGTCACCGGCCAGGACGCCGAGGTCGCGTCGGTGAAGTCGATCATCGCGGGCGAGCAGTTCTCCACGATCTACAAGGACACCCGTGAGCTGGCCAAGACCACGGTGACCATGGCCGACTCCGTGCTGAAGGGCGAGAAGCCCCAGGTCAACAACGAGAAGGACTACGACAACGGCAAGAAGGTCGTGCCGTCGTACCTGCTCGAGTCGGTGATCGTGGACAAGACCAACTACCAGAAGGTCCTCGTGGACAGCGGCTACTACACCGCGGATCAGCTGAAGTAGGTTTGCCCACCATGTCCGACGAAATCCTGGTGATGCGCGGCATCACCAAGCGGTTCGCCGGGGTCACCGCGCTGCACGACGTCACGCTCGCCGTGCGGCGCGGTGAGATCCACGCGATCTGCGGTGAGAACGGCGCGGGCAAGTCCACGCTGATGAAGGTGCTCTCCGGCGTGCACCCGCACGGGTCGTACGAGGGCGAGATCGTCTTCGAGGGCGAGCCCTGCTCGTTCGGCGGCGTCCGCGACAGCGAGCGGCGCGGCATCGTGATCATCCACCAGGAGCTGGCGCTGTGCGGCCAGCTGTCCATCGCGGAGAACCTGTTCCTGGGCAACGAAAGGGCCAAGCGCGGGCTCATCGACTGGAACCGCACCAACCACGCGGCGGGCGCCCTGCTCGCCCGCGTGGGCCTGCGGGAGAACCCGACCACGCCGGTCCACGACCTGGGCGTGGGCAAGCAGCAGCTGGTGGAGATCGCCAAGGCGCTGGCCAAGGACGTGAAGCTGCTGATCCTGGACGAGCCGACCGCGGCGTTGAACGACGACGACTCCGCGCACCTGCTCGACCTGCTCGACGGGCTGCGTGCCGAGGGCATCACCTCGGTGATCATCTCGCACAAGCTCAACGAGGTGACCCGGATCGCCGACAGCATCACGATCCTGCGCGACGGCCGCACCATCGAGACGCTGCCGGCGCGGGGCGTGAGCGAGGACCGGATCATCTCCGGCATGGTCGGCCGCGACCTGGAGCACCGCTTCCCGCCGCGCACGCCCAAGATCGGCGACGAGGTGCTGCGGATCGAGGACTGGACCGTGCACAGCCCGTCCCAGCCCGACCGGGTGGTGGTCGACAACGCCACCCTCGTGCTGCGGCGCGGTGAGATCGTCGGTCTGGCCGGCCTCATGGGCGCGGGCCGCACCGAGCTCGCGATGAGCGTGTTCGGGCGGTCCTACGGCGTCGGCATCTCCGGCCGGGTGGTCAAGGACGGCCGCGAGATCGACACGCGCACCGTCCGCAAGGCCATCGAGCACGGCCTGGCCTACGTCAGCGAGGACCGCAAGCGGTACGGGCTCAACCTGATCCAGGACGTGAAGCTCAACGTGTCCGCGGCCGGTCTGGACAAGCTCGCGCCGCGCGGCTGGGTGAACGAGAACGAGGAGCACTCGGTCGCCGAGAAGTACCGGCGCTCGATGAACATCAAGACGCCCAGCGTCGCCACGCCCACCTCGTCGCTCTCGGGCGGCAACCAGCAGAAGGTCGTGCTGGCGAAGTGGATGTTCACCGACCCGGACGTGCTCATCCTCGACGAGCCGACCCGCGGTATCGACGTCGGCGCGAAGTACGAGATCTACTCGATCATCAACGACCTGGCCGACCAGGGCCGCGCGGTGCTGGTCATCTCCTCCGAGCTGCCGGAGCTGCTCGGCCTGTGCGACCGGGTGTACGCCCTGTCCGAGGGCCGGATCACCGGTGAGCTCGACCGCGCGGAAGCCACCCAGGAACGCCTGATGCTCCACATGACCCAGGGACAGACCACATGACCACCAAGACCGCGGCCACGCCGGAGGCGCACCTGGCCGGGCAGCCGCAGCGCAGGTTCACCGTCAACCTGCGGCAGTCCGGCATCTACATCGCGTTCGCGCTGATCGTGGTGCTCTTCACGGTGCTGACGGACGGTGCCCTGCTGACACCGCAGAACATCTCCAACATCATCGTGCAGAACTCGTACGTGCTGATCCTGGCCATCGGCATGATCCTGGTGATCATCGGCGGGCACATCGACCTGTCGGTCGGCTCGGTGGTCGCGCTGACCGGCGCGATCTGCGCCGTGCTGACCGTCCAGATGGGACTGCCGTGGCCGCTGGCGGTGCTGATCACGCTGCTCGCGGGCGCGGTGATCGGCGCGGCGCAGGGCTACTGGGTGGCGTTCTTCGGCATCCCGGCGTTCATCGTGACGCTGGCGGGCATGCTCGTGTTCCGCGCGCTCACGTTGACCGTGCTGGGCAACCAGGGCATCGGGCCGTTCCCGGACCAGATCCGCACCCTGGCCAACGGCTTCACCGAGGGCTACCTGGGCAACGTCGGCCTCGGCCCGCTGGGTGGCGCGGACCTGCTCAGCCTGCTGGTCGGCGTCGCGGTGGTGGCCGGGTTCGCGTTCAACCAGTGGCGCAACCGCAAGGCGCGACTGAGCTACGGGCAGGTCGTCGACCCGTTCCCGATCTTCGTGGCGAAGATCGCGCTGGCGGCGGCCGTGGTGCTGGCCGTGGTCGTGCAGCTGGCCCGGTTCCGCAACCTGCCGTGGGTGCTGGTGCTGCTCGCGGTGCTGGCGCTGGGCTACTCGGTGATGGCGAACAAGTCGGTGTTCGGCCGGCACGTCTACGCCATCGGCGGCAACCTCCAGGCCGCCACGCTGTCGGGCGTGAAGGTCAAGCAGGTCACGTTCTGGGTGTTCGTGAACATGGGTGTGCTCTCGGCCCTGGCCGGCGTGATCTTCGCGGGCCGCCTCAACCAGGCCGGTCCGACCGCGGGCAACGCGTTCGAGCTGGACGCGATCGCGGCGGCGTTCATCGGCGGCGCGGCCGTGCAGGGCGGCGTCGGCCGGGTGGTCGGCGCGATCACCGGCGGCCTGATCATGGGCGTGATCAACAACGGCATGTCGTTGATCGGCGCGCCGAGCGAGCGGGTGATGCTGGTCAAGGGCCTGGTCCTGCTGGCCGCCGTCGCCTACGACGTGTGGACCAAGCGCCGGGGCCGCGCCTGACCCGCTGTACCGATCGAGGGCCTGCCTCACACCTGTGGGGCAGGCCCTTGACGTCTCCCCGTCACTTCAGCTTCACTACCTGACAGACCTGGGAACGCTCCCAGTGCCAACTCGGGCGGTGGCCCGCCACGTCCCCCGGCGGGCCACCACCGGCCGCCTCCTACCCGCGATGTCCAGCACGATCTCCGCCGCCACCCAGGAAAGCGCTTACCAAGCCCTAGGAGATCACCACATGAAAGCACTCCTCGCCGTGTCAGCGTTGACAGCGGCGCTACTCCAGGTCACCACCGCGCCGGAGGCCCAGGCCGCCTGCGGCGACGGCACGTACCACGCCGAGGTGACCGGGTCCGGCAGCAGCTTCACCGCGCGCCGGGGCAGCAGCACCGTCTACACCGGCAGCAGCCTGCGCGCCGCGATGCAGGCCGCCAACGACAGCCTCACCGCCAACCGCACCTACAAGGAGCGGATCGTCGTCCGCGCGTCCGGCTCCATCCCCGCGGGCGAGCGGTACTCGATGCGCAGCTACACCACGATCGACGTGTGCGGCACCATCAACGTCACCGGCACCGGCTCGGGCGACTACGCCCCCGTCTACGCGCGCGGCGTCCGCGACATCGAGGTCCAGAACCTCACCCTCACCGGCACCCCGCTGTACGGCATCTTCATGCGCAACGTCACCAACGTGGTCATCGGCAACGTGAACATGCGCCTGTCCCGGGGCCTGGGCGTGCGCATCGACAACCGCGGCGACACCAGCCAGTGGACCCGCAACGTCCGCATCGACTACGCCTACGTGCAGGGCGCCAGCTCGCACGCGGTGGAGACCTACGGCGTGGACGGCCTGACCATCGGCACGGTCGTGGCGCGCGGCGTCGGCGAATCGGGCCTGCTGCTCAACCAGACCATCAACGCCACCGTGGGCACCGTCGACGCGGAGAACGCGGGCACCGGCACCGGCTACGCCGCGTTCCGCACCGCCAACCGCAACGGCCGCGTCGGCAGCAGCTACCCGGTCAACATCCGGGTCGGCACGGTGAAGGCCCGCGGCGGCGGTCGTGGCGTCTTCTGCGTGTCGGAGAGCGGCGGCCTGCAGATCGACCGGATCGACATCGCCAACACCGGCAACAACGCGATCCTCATCGAGAACTGCTACAACGTGAACATCGCCGCCCAGAGCGGCAGCGTCAGCGGCGGGGGTGAGATCCGCCTGGCGGCGCGCAGCGAGTTCCCGATCACGCGGGACATCACCATCCAGAACCTGACCGTCACCAACTCGGCCATCACCGAGAACCCGTGCGGCACGAACACCACGTTCCGCAACAACACGCTGGTCAACAGCAGGCAGAGCATCTGCTAGCACCGCTCGCGGCGCTCGCGGCCCTGGAGCCGCTCGCGGCACGGGCGCTCCGGCCGGGACGGGTATGTTCGATCGGTGACCTCGGGAACCGACCCTCGCACCACCCCGTCCTGGCCGGACCTGCCCGAAGCCGCCCGTGACGTGCTGCTCGAGGTCCTCGTCCACGGTGCGATGCCCCGAGCCGAGATCGCCGCCCGCCTGCACCTCTCCCGTCCCACCCTCACCCGGGTGACCCGCACGCTCGTGCTGCACGGCCTGCTCGTCGAGGGCGGGACGCAACTGCGCTCGTCCACCGGCAGGCCCTCGGAGATGCTCCACGTGCGCGGCGACTCCCACCACTTCCTCGGCGTGAAGCTGACCGCCGACCGCCTCTACGCCGCCGTCACCGACCTCACCGCCACGGTCGTGGACACCACCGACCACCCGCTGCGCTCGACCGACCCGGCCGACGTCGTCGCCCAGATCGCCGACCTCGCCACCGGCGTGCCCCCCGTCACCGCGATCGGCGTGACGCTGGGCGGCATCGTGCACCGCGGCGTGGTCACCCAAGCCGAGTTCCTGGGCTGGGTGGACGTGCCGCTGCGCGACGACCTGGTCGCCGCCACCGCCATCCCCACCGCCGTGGACAACGACGTGCAGGCCCTGACCTCGGCCGAGCACTGGTTCGGCGCCGGTGCGGGCCTGGACTCGATGGTGCTGGTCACGGTGGGTGCGGGTGTCGGCTTCGGCATCGTCGTCGACGGCAAACTCGTGCGCGGCGCGCACGGCCTGCCGCCCCGGATCGCCCACATCCTGGTCGACCCGACCGGCCCGCGGTGCGGCTACGGCCACCGCGGCTGCGCCTCCAGCTACCTGATGACCCACGTCATGCTGCGCCAACTCGACGGCGAGCCGACCTACGAGCAGGCGGTGGCCCGGGCCAGGGCGGGCGACCCGGCGGCCAAGGAGGTCTTCGACAACGCCGGCTACGCCCTGGGCGTCCTCATCGGCACCGCCGCCAACTTCCTGGACCCCCGGAAGATCCTGCTCACCGGCGACGGCCTCCCGCTCTACGAGGTCTCGTCCGACCGCGTCGCCGACGGCATCAGGGCCAGCTACGAAGCCGACCCGGCGCTGATCGACCTCGACGTCCAGCCGTTCGACTTCACCGAGTGGGCGCGCTCGGGTGCCGCGCTGGCCATCCGCGCCGCGCTGACCCAGGGGATCTGAACCGATCCGGTGGCGCACCGACCGCGAGCGGTCCGTTGCGGTCAGGTCACGTCGCCCCTCAGCCTCTCCCAGTCTCCTTGACACTGTGCTGTAACCCGCGACACAGTTGCCGCCGCTCGAAGCGGTCCTACGACCGTCGAAGTGTGCGCTTGCGGGTGTGCTGCGCGGCCGGCGAAGGCGGAGGGAGCAGGGTGGTGGCACGACACAGCGGTCCAGTCGCGGTCGACCGGTGTCCGAGCCCTACCCGCGGATGCCCGCGCACCGCCTCCGACCTGCACGCGAACCGGTCGTCCCGCGCCGCGCGGGACGCCGTCGAGGCGCGTCGCACCGCGTCGGGCGTGTTGCTGGATCCCGAAGTCCGTCGCCACGTCTTGATCGCCAGGGGCGGGCCGCGTGCGGTAGGTGTGCTCGGTGCGGCGCGGCGCCGGGGGTTCCGGCGGAGGGCGGAGGTCGTGGTGGCGCGTTGCGGCGCACCACCGGTGACGTCCCCAGTGGACAGTGGTCCGGCCTCGGCGCGGCGACCAGTCGAGGAGTCCGCCCACGTCGCGGCGGACCGGCTGGGCAGCGCTCGGCAGAACAGGGTTGTGAACGAATGGGAGTCTCGGTAATGGGCGTTCGGACAACGGTGTCGCGGGCAACCGCGGCGCTGGGCGTGGCGGTCCTCCTCGCTTCCTGCGGCAGCGGAGGGGACGGAGGCGGCGGCGAGCAGCCCGGCGGTGCGCTCGAAGGTCGGGGCGAGGTCACCTTCGCCACCGGCAAGGACACGTCCGGCAACATGCAGAAGCTCGTCGACGAGTGGAACTCCTCGCACCCGAACGAGCAGGTCCGGATCATCGAACTGCCCGAGTCCGCCGACGCCCAGCGCCAGCAGATGGTGCAGAACGCGCAGGTCAAGTCCGACGCGTACACGATCCTCAACCTCGACGTCGTCTGGACGGCCGAGTTCGCGGCCAACCGGTGGGTCGTCGAACTGCCCGCCGACACGGTCGACGCGGGCAAGTTCCTGGAGCCCGCGGTGAAGACCGCGAAGTACCGCGACAAGCTCTACGCCGCGCCCGTCTACTCGGACGGCGGCCTGCTGTACTACCGCAAGGACCTGCTCGACGCGGCCGGCCTGCAGCCGCCGAAGACGTGGGCCGAGCTCACCGCCGCCTGCCAGGCGGTCAAGGCGACCCAGCCCGCCATCGGCTGCTACGCCGGTCAGTTCGAGAAGTACGAGGGCCTGACGGTCAACTTCGACGAAGCCGTGCACTCCGCGGGCGGCGACGTGGTCGACGCCTCCGGCAAGCCGGTGGTCGACTCGCCCGAGGCGAAGGCCGGGCTGGACGCCCTGGTCACCGGCTTCCAGCAGGGCGTCATCCCGCAGAAGGCCATCACCTACAAGGAAGAGGAGGGCCGCCGCGCCTTCCAGGCCGGTGAGCTGCTGTTCCACCGCCAGTGGCCCTACCAGTGGAACCTGGCGGGCAAGACCGACGGCTCCTCGCAGGTCGCGGGCAAGTTCGACGTCGCGCCCCTGCCCGGCCTGAACGGTCCCGGCAGCTCCACCCTCGGCGGCCACAACTTCGCCATCTCCGCGTTCGGCAAGAACAAGGCCACCGCGCTGGACTTCATCAAGTTCTTCACCAGCGAGCCCTCGCAGCGCTCCAACCTGCTGGCCACCTCGCAGGCGCCGACCCTGGCGAGCCTGTACGACGACGCCGAGCTGATCAAGCAGTTCCCGTACCTGCCGACGCTGAAGGAGTCGATCCTGTCGGCCAAGCCGCGCCCGCAGGCGGTCCGCTACGGCGACGTCACCCAGGCGATCCAGGAAGCCGCCTACGCCGCGCTGACCGGTGCGAAGCCCAGCGACGTGGCGCTGAAGGACCTGCAGGCGAAGTTGCAGGAGCTTCTGAAGTGACGGCGGTCGCCCGCCGCGCCCGGGGTGCCACCTCGGGCGCGGGGCGACTCGCCGCGGCGCTGCTGTCACCGACGTTCGTCGTGCTCGGCCTGGTGGTCGGGTACCCGTTGGTGGCGGCGCTGCGCGAGTCGGTGTTCCGGGAGGGGACCGACCTCGACGAGAGCGGGTTCGTCGTGGAGGGCTCGCGTTTCGTCGGCGTCGACAACTACACCGCGATCTTCGCCGGTGAGTCCGCCGTCCGGTTCTGGAACGCGTTCGGCAACACCACGCTGTTCACCGTCATCACGGTCGCGCTCGAAGTCGTGATCGGTGTCGCCATGGCGCTGGTGATGCACCACGCGATCCGCTGGCGCGGCATCGTGCGGGCCAGCATCCTGGTGCCGTGGGCCGTGCCGACCGCGGTCTCGGCGTTGCTGTGGCGCTGGATCTTCCAGGCGGACGGCGTGGCGAACTCGATCATCGGGCAGCAGATCCTGTGGACCACCGAGGGCTGGCAGGCGAAGTTCGCGGTCATCCTCGCCGACGTGTGGAAGACCGCGCCGTTCGTCGGCCTGCTCGTCCTGGCCGGGTTGCAGATCATCCCGAACGACGTCTACGAGGCGGCACGCGTCGACGGCGCGTCACCGTGGCGGCAGTTCTGGCGGATCACCCTGCCGCTGGTCAAACCCGCCCTGCTGGTGGCCGTGCTGTTCCGCGTGCTGGACGCGCTGCGCATGTTCGACCTGCCGTTCGTGCTCATCGGCAGCCGCAAGGAATCGGTGGAGACGTTGTCCATGGTGGCCTTCGACGAGGCGTCGAGCCTGCGGTTCGGACCCGCTGCCGCGTACGCGACGATATTGTTCGTCTACGTGGCCGTCACCGCGTTGGTGTTCGTGCGGTTGCTGGGCGCGGACGTCATCGGCGCCGCTCGGGAAAGGGCGCGCAAATGACCGCCACGCACGCCAAGGCCACGTTGCCCCGGAAGGTGCTGACGTTCGCCGGGCTTGGGCTGATCCTGCTGTACTGCCTCGCGCCGTTCTACTGGATGGCGGTCTCGGCGTTCCGCCGCCCGTCCGACCAGTTCGAGCTGACCGCGCTGCCCGCGCCGTTCTCGCTGGACAACCTGACCGCGGTGTTCTCGCCCGGTGTCGGGTTCGGCCGGTCGCTGCTCAACAGCCTGGTCGTGGCGGGCACCACGACGGTCCTCACGCTGATCATCGGCGTGTCGGCGGCGTACGCGCTGGCCCGGCTGCACTTCCGGTTCAAGAACGCGGTGGCGGCGCTGATCATCGCCACCTCGATGTTCCCCGGCATCTCCCTGCTGGTGCCGCTGCTGGCGCTGTTCACCGACATCGGTTGGATCAACACCTACCAGTCGATGATCGTGCCGAGCCTGTCGTTCGCGCTGCCGCTGGCGGTGTGGAACCTGACCGCGTTCTTCCGGCAGATGCCGGAGGAGCTGGAGCAGGCGGCGATGATCGACGGCTGCACGCGCGGCCAGGCGTTCCGCAAGGTGATCCTGCCGCTGGCCGCGCCGGGCATCTTCACCACCGCGATCATCACGTTCATCGCGGCGTGGAACGAGTTCATCATCGCCCTGTCGATGGTCAACGACAGCACCATGCAGACCGCCACCGTCGCGATCTCCCGGTTCACCGGGGCGTACGGTTTCGACCAGCCGTTCGGCACCCAGATGGCCGCCGGCGTGATCGTGACCGTGCCGCTGGTCGTGGTGGTGCTGCTGTTCCAACGGAGGATCATCGCAGGCTTGACCGCAGGCGGTGTCAAGTAACCGCCTCGCGGTGTCAACGGCCGGTCGCCACGTGTCGGGAGAGCCGTGGCGACCGGCCAATTCACACCTTCGGTCAGATCACCTCACGGCAGCCGCCACTGCTGGGCGCCCGTGCCGTTGCAGGTGTGGATCTGCAGTTGGACGCCGTTCACGGCGTTGCTGTTCGGCACGTCCAGGCACTTCCCGGACGGTGGGTTCACCAGCGTCGAGCCCTTCGGCCACCACTGCTGGGCACCGGTTCCGTTGCACGTCCACAGCTGCACCTTGGTCCCGTCGACCCGGCCGCTGCCGCTGACGTCCAGGCACCGGCCCAACGCCCGCAGCGTGCCGTCCGACGCCAGGGTCCACTGCTGGGCGGCCGAGGAGTTGCAGTCCCACAGGCGTACCGGAGCGCCGTCGGTCGGGCCGGCGGGTTCGCCGTCCACGCACTTGCCGACCAAGCCGACCACGGCGCCGGACCTGGCGGGGTTCGGGCCCACGTCGAACGACGGCGGCGCGTCGGCGGGACCGCTGCCCCAGGACGAAGGGACCGAGCCGAGGGTGAACTGCAGGGTGCCGCCCTGGGCCACGAGTGACGCGGGCAGCCACGGCTTGGTCGACGCCGTGCCGTTGACCTGCAACGACTGGACGTACTTGACGCTGTCCGAGGCGTTCGGGGCGGTGATGGTGATCGTGGCGCCGTTGCCCCGCTTGATCGTGATGCCCGGGAACTGCGGGCTGGCCAGCACCAGCTCCGCCCGCCCCGGCGCCTGCGGGTACAGGCCCAGCGCCGCCCACACCGCCCACGACGACATCTCGCCCAGGTCGTCGTTGCCCACGATGCCCTCCGGCGTGGGCGGGAAGAGGGAGGTCAACGCCCGCCGCACCACGTCCTGCGTCTTGTGCGGCGCACCCGCGTACGCGTAAGCCCACGGCGTGTTGAGCGTCGGCTCGTTGCCCAGGTACGCGTAGGGCTTCTTCGGCCCGGCGTTCAGCTCGGTGAAGAACGTGTCCAGCCTGGAGAGGACCGCCGCGTTGCCGCCCATCGCGTCGAACAGCCCGCGGTGGTTGTACGGCACCATCCACGTGTACTGCGCCGCGTTGCCCTCGACGTACTCGTTCTCCTGGGTGGGGCTGAACGCCGGCCAGCTCAGGTCGGTGTTGCGCGGTTGCAGGTACTTGCTGCCGGAGTGGAACAGGTTGCGCCAGTTCTGCGCGCGCCGGAGGAAGTTCTCGGCGGTGCCCGCGTCGCCGAGCCGTGCCGCGAACTGCGAGATGGCGAAGTCCGCGCTGGTGTACTCCAGCGTGGTCGCGGCCGAGCCCCACACGTCACCGAGACCTGTCGGCACGTACCCGTAGTTGTTGAGCTGCAACCACCCCGGGCGCTGCCGGATGTCGTCGACGCCCGCCAACATGCGCCGCAACGCGTCCGCGATGTCGAAGTCCGTGCCGCCGAACGCGTGCGCGGTGGACACGATGATCGCCATCGGGTCGCCGTTCATCACGCCCGTGCCGCCGTTGGCGACGGTCCAGCGGTCGAAGTACCCGCCCTGGGCGGCCTGGTTCACCGCCGACTGCGCGATGTCCGCGGCTTCCCGCGGTCCCAGCAACGCCACCAGCGCGATCTGGGACCGGTAGACGTCCCAGCCGGAGAAGTTCGCGTACTGCGTCCTCGCGGTCGTGTGGGTCTGCCGGTCGAAGCCCGCGTACTGCCCGTTGACGTCGCTGAACACGTTGGGGTGCAACAGTGAGTGGTACAGCGCCGTGTAGAGGGTGCGGAGCTGGGTCGACGTGCCGCCGGTGACGTCGATTCGGCCGAGCCAGGAGTTCCACGCCGCCCGCGCGCCGGTGCGGACCTCGTCGAACGACCGCGTGCCCGTCTCGGCGGCCAGGTTCGCCCTGGCGTTGTCGACGCTCACGAACGAGATGCCGACCCGTGCCGTCACGGTGGTGGCGTTGAACGACACGAACGCCGACGCGGCGAACGGTTGCACGTCCTGCGTGGTCGTGGTCGGTGCGGGCCGGTGTTGCGTCCCGGCGGTCTTGGGGGAGGGCGTGACGCTGCCCTGGCTGCTGCCCTCGACCGCGCGCCCACCCGGCGTCACGCGACCGTCCGCGATCGTGGCTGTCGAGGCGAACGGCTGGTCGAACGTGACGTGGAAGTGCAGCCGGTACCGGTTGCCCGCACCGCAGAAGCCGCCGCTGTCGGTGTAGCCGGAGAGGCTGTCGGTGCCGATCGTGACCGAGCCGCTCGCCGGGTTGAACGCGCGGGCGGCGTCGACGGTGAGCGAGGCCCGCTGCCCGGCGGGGTAGGTGAAGCGCGCCACGCCCGACCGCTGGTTGGCGGTCAGCTCGGTGCGGATGCCGTTGTCGAAGCGGACCGAGTAGTAACCGGGGGACGCCTGCTCGTTGGCGTGGGAGAACGTCGAGTGGGCCGCGGGTGTCGTGCCGAGCGACGGCATGAACGGCACGTTGCCGAAGTCGCCGCACCCCGGGCCCGACAGGTGGGTGAGGCTGAAGCCGCGGATGCGGTTGTCGTCGTGGTGGTAGCCGCCGTGCTGGTAGGTCACCGTGTCGGGGCTCCACTGGAGCATGCCGAACGGCGCGACGGCGCCGGGGAACGTGTTGCCCGCGCCGCCGCCGTGCCCGAAGTCCGGGCCACCGGGCTTGGTGCCGACGAACGGGTTGACGTGCTGCGCGGGATCGGTGATGGCGTGCGCCGTGCCCGTCTGGACCGGGACGGCGAGCGCGGCGAGGGTGAGTGCGGCGACAGCCGCGGAGCGGAGACGCATTCGAACCTCCGGCAGGGGTAGGAGGCCTGACAACGTTGTCAGGCCCCGATTCTCCCACCGGGAAAACGGGTGAGGAACCCGCTGCGCGGCCGAACACCACTGGGCCACCGGTGTCCACCGGACAACCCGCGCGCACCGGGTCGGGCCGGCGGTGCCAGACTGCCGCGGTGCGGGACGAGGCCCGGGTGTGGATCTTCCACGGTGAGGGGGCGGCGTTCGCGTCCACCTCATCAACGGCGTGGCGTGACCAGGTTCGTTTCTGTATGCAATAGCCTCGATAACTTCAGTGTAGGCAAAAGCCAATCACCCGATCGGGGCGGGTGAGGCGGCCTCCGGCACCAGGACCGCAGGGACGCCGGACCCGTCCGCGGGCACGGTCCAGACGTCGTTGATCCCGTCGTCGCGCTGGATGCCGTAGGCAATGGTCCGGTCGTCCACCCAGGTCGGCTGGTCATCGACGCTCCGGGTCTCGGCGAGCGGTGTGATCGCCAGCGTCTTCAGGTCCATCGTGGACAGCCGCCACCCCTGCTGCGGATCGCCGTTCACCGCCGCTTTGTAGGCGATCCGCGTGCCATCGGGGGACAGCGATGGACACTCCACATCGTCTGCGATCGACCGCAGCGTCCGCGCGCTGAAGTCGCCCTCCATCAGGTACCGGTGGCCGCCGGTGGACATGGTGGCGTAGAAGCGGTTGTCGTCGGCGGTGAAGGTGACGCCCCAGAAGTTGCGGTCGACGGCGTCGACCTCCGCACCATCCACTGTGGACGTGAACTCCTCCAGCGAGGTGACCACCGCACCGGACCGCGTGTCCAGGATCCCCGTGCTGGTGGAGAAACCGTTGGCCGCGTACGAGTGCCCGTCCACGAACAACGTCCACGCCACCATCCGCCCGCTCGCCGACACCCGCGTGCGGTTCGGGAATCCGGTCAGCGGCAGCGTCCGCACCTCCCGCAACCCGGCGTCCAGCACCGCCAGCTCACCCGCCTTGAACGCGCCGACCGGCCGCAGGCACGACGTCGTCCCGCCCGCGCTGTACACCCGGTCGCACCGCTGCTCGGTCACCTCGCGCGGCCCGCTCGGGTCCGACCGCGACACCGTCGACAGCCGGCCGTTGCTCAACACCACCAACCGCGGCCCGCTGACCGCCGTCGACGCCACCTCCTCCGGCCGGGACCCGGACAACGCGGAATAGCCGACCGCGACCCCCGCCAGCAGCACGGCGACGAGCGCGGTGATCAGCAATCGCAGTCGAGTGGTCATGAGCGACGCCCCAGGAGCACGACGGTGGCGGCCAACGTGAGCGCGACGCCACCGGCGGCCAGCCGGGTGGCGGCTTCCGGCCCCCAGAACTGCCAGGCCAGGCCGAACAGCACGGACGAGCCGAGGTACGCCAGGGCCTGTCCGCTCTGGATCAACGCGATACCGGTCGTGCGCAGCCGCTCCGGCAGCAACGGCCCGGCCAACGCCATCAGCACGCCATCGGTGGCCGCGTAGAACACGCCGTACAGCGCGACCACGACGACGACCAGCGCCCACCCGCCCAGCGGCCCGAACAGCAGCAGGTACACCGCGCCCAGCGCCACGTACCCGCCGAGCATCACCGGCAGCCGGCCGACCCGGTCGGCCAACGCGCCCAGCGGCGCGGCCAGCAGCAGGTACACCAGGCTCGTGCCGACCGCGAGCAGCGGGAACCACCCGATCGACAGGCCCTCGCGCTTCTGCAGCAGCAGGTACACGAACCCGTCGCCGATCGTGGCCAGGCCCAGCAACGACGCCGCCAGCACGACCCGCCGCACCCCGCCGTCACGCCACAGCCCGCCGATCACCTTGACCCGCACCGGTTCCGACGCCACCGGCGACCGGTGGTCGCGCACGAACAGCACCAGGATCACCACGCCCAGCGCCGCGATGCAGAAGCTGGTCATGAACACGGAGTCGAACGACTCACCGGCCAGCGCCAGCACGGCCAGCGCGACCAGCGGCCCGGCGAACGCGCCCACCCCGTCCATCGCCCGGTGCACGCCGAACGCCCGCCCCAGGTCACCGGCGGGCGTGGACAGCGTGATCAGCGCGTCCCGCGGCGCGGTGCGCAGTCCCTTGCCCGCGCGGTCGAGCGTGATCACCGCGCCGAGCGCCGCGGTGGAGCTGCCCGCCAGCAGCAACCCGATCTTCGCGACCGCGGACAGCGCGTAGCCGAACCCGGCCACGCCCTTGCGCCGGTCGGTGCGGTCGGCGAGGTAGCCGCCGACGAGCCGGAGCAGGGTGGTGGCACCGGTGTAGACGCCGTCGATGAGGCCGTAGGCGGCGGGGCTGAGCTGGAGGCCGACGACGAGGTAGAGCGGCAGGACGGCGGTGACCATCTCGGACGAGACGTCGGTGACGAGGCTGACCGCGCCAAGTGCGAAGACGTTGGCGCTGACGCCTTTCCAGCCTGCGGTCTTGGGGCGGGTGATGGTGGACAGGTACACAGCGCACCTCCGAGTGGGTGCCGCGCCCGGCCGGGGGACGACCGGGCGCGGCGGTCGGGCGGATCAGTGACAGGCGGTGGTGCCGCTGTCGGTGAAGGTCTGGCCCGCCACGGGCACGAACTGCCAGTCGAAGCTGGTGCTGTGCAGGGTCAGCTTGAGCACGCCGTAGGCGGTGCTGTTGCGGACCTCGCTGTTGGGCCGGATGGTGCCGAAGCCGTAGTGGCTGGCGCCGCCCATGCCCGCGACGAACGTGCGGATGCCGCGGGTGGTGTCCAGGCCGCCGTTGGGGTTCTGCGGCGCGAACCGCTCGTACTGGTGGTTGTGGCCGAACAGCACCACGTCGGCGTTGTGGTCGTACAGCGCCTGGAACAGCGGGCGCGTCGCCGTGGACGGCGAGTGGTTGGCGCCGGAGGTGAACAGCGGGTGGTGCCAGTACGCCGCCGTGCACGGCTTGGTGCTCGCGGCCAGGTCGGCGCGCAGCCACTGCTCCTGCGCGGAGCCCGCCGCCATGCTGATGTTGGAGTTCAGCGAGACGATGTGCCAGTTGCCGAGGTCGTAGGAGTAGTAGCCGCGACCGGACGGGCCGGCCTGGGCGCCGAAGTAGTTGTAGTAGCCGGTCGCGCCGGAGGTGCCGTAGTCGTGGTTGCCGGGCGACGGGCGGGTGCGGGCCTTGTGCCTGCCCCAGGTCGGCTCGTAGTAGCTCGCGAACTCCGAGGCGGTGCCGCTGTTGTAGACGTTGTCACCGGTGGTGAAGACCGTGCCGGGGATGCTGTCGAGCAGCGCGGCGGTGGCGCTGTCGCCGGAGCCGGAGTTCGAGATGTCGCCCGCGCCGACCAGGACGGGGTCACCGCTGGGCGGGGGAGTGGTGGTCGTGGTGGTGGTGCCGGTGGTGACGACGAGTTGCGGCGCGGTGGCGCCGGTCTCCCGCGAGTCGTAGTCGGCGCCGTCCGTGCTGGTGGAGGTGACGCCGAAGCTGAAGGTGCCGTTGGCCCGCACGTGCGCGGTGACGTCGACCTCGTACCAGGCGTTGCGGGCGACGGAGCCGAGCGTGTCGAGGGTGGCGCCGTCGATGGCGGGCTGGTTGTTCCAGGTCACGCCGGTCTCGGACCAGGTGGTGTTGGTCATGGCGCGGAACGTGCCGCCGGCCGGGCTGTTCGAGCCCGAGACGTCGTCGGTGTGCAGCCGCAGCTTGGCGCTGCCGACCGTGCCGGAGACGCCGGAGACGGTGAACTTGAGGAACATCCGCTTGATCGGCGAGCCGTCCACGCCGAGTTGGCCGGAGGTCCCGTAGTTCGTGCCGGTGGCGGAGTTGTCGACGTGGGTGTCGGCGGAGGGGGTGAACGTCGTGGTGGCCGCCGAGGCGGCGGGCACGTGTTCGGAGGAGGCGATGGCGGTGAGGGTGGCGGCGGTGACGACGCCGATGGCGAGCAGCGCCAGCGGAGCTCTGCGTCCTGACATGCGAAACCCTTCGTTCTTCGAACGACGGCAATGAGGGCTTCGCAGACAGTAGGGACGTGTGGACACTGTGTGGTGATGGTCGGGCGGCCGGCCGGTGAACGACCGGCGAACCGCTCACACGTACATCACCGATGGGTGTATCCGGCGCTTCGACGTGAGCGATCGTCAGTGCAGCTCGGCCGCGGCGGCGCGGAAGACGGCGTCGGCGACGCGGGCCAGCGGCGGTGAGTCGAGCTTCCACTGCTGCCAGTGCAGCAGCACGTCCACGGGCCGGTCGGGTGCCAGGTGCACGAGCCTGCGGTGGGCGGCGATCTGGTGCTCGGTGAGCAGCGCCCAGCCCGCGCCCGCGACCACGGCGTCCTCGAACACGTGCCCATCGGGCAGGTGGTGGCGGTGCGCGGAGGCGTTGCGGCCGGACAGCTCGCGGCAGAACCGGTCCTGCAGGTCGTCCTTCTCGTCGAAGACGATCACCGGCGCGTCGTGCAGCGGCTGCCCGTCCGCGAGCCAGCGCCGGGTGAACATCTTGGTGGCCACGGCGTGGTAGCGAATGCTCCCGAGTGGACGGACGACGCAGCCCTGCACGGGCTGCGGCGAGGACGTGACCGCGCCGACGACGAGGCCCTGGCGCAGCAGTTCGGCGGTGTGGTCCTGGTCGTCGCGCCGCACGGTGAGCACCAGGCCCTCGTCGGCGGCCAGTTCCCTGACCACGCGGCGGAACCAGGTGGCGAGCGAGTCGGCGTTGACCGCGACCGGGATCGGGGTGGGGTCCTCGACCAGGCCGAGCGCTTCTCGGGCGTCCCGGTCCAGCAGTGCCTGCTGCCGCCCGTACCGGGCGATCACCGCGCCGGAGTCGGTGAGCCGCGCGGGCTTGGACCGCACCAGCAGCACGCGCCCGGTGCGTTGTTCGAGCAGCTTGATGCGCTGGCTCACGGCGGACGGTGTGACGTGCAGCGCTTTGGCGGCGGCGTCGAAGGTGCCCTCGTCCACGACGGCCAGCAGGGTGCGCACGCACTCCGGATCGAGCATCACGAGCACTAATGATACGTAAGAAAACGTAGCTGGCCTTATCGCAGCCGCCTTCCTACCGTCGAGGTCGTGACTTACGCGCTGCTCGCCGGGCTCGGCACCGGACTGTCCCTCATCGTCGTGATCGGCGCCCAGAACGCCTTGGTGCTGCGTCAAGGCGTGCTGCGGCAGCAGGTGCCCGCGATCGTGGCGATCTGCGCGGGCTCGGACGCGCTGCTCATCGCGCTCGGTGTCGGTGGTGTCGGCGCGGCGTTCACCGCGTGGCCCGCCGCGTTGACGGCGGTGCGGTGGGTCGGTGCGGCGTTCCTGGTCGGCTACGGCGTGCTGGCGGCACGGCGGGTGCTGCGGCCTTCGGCGCTGGAACCCGCGGGTGCGGCGCAGGCGGGTGCCGCGGTGATCGTCACCTGCCTGGCGCTGACCTGGCTCAACCCGCACGTGTACCTGGACACCGTGCTGCTGCTGGGCACGGCGTCCACCGGGTTCGGCGGCGACCGGTGGTGGTTCGCGGCCGGTGCGATCACGGGCAGCGTGCTGTGGTTCAGCGCGCTCGGCTTCGGCGCACGGTGGCTGTCGGGGACGTTCACCCGGCCCTCGGCGTGGCGGGTGCTGGACGGCGCGGTCGCCGTGGTGGTCACGGCGACCGGCGTCTCCCTCGTCGTCTGAGTTTTCTCGAGTGTCAAGCACGGTCCGCGAAGAACGCCTTGATGTCACCCGCCAGCAACTCGGGCACCTCCATGGCCGCGAAGTGCCCACCCCGGTCGAACTCGCTCCAGTGCTCGACCCGATACGTCAGCTCCGCCAACGGCCGCACCGACAGCACGATGTCGTGCGCGAACACAGCCACCCCCAACGGCGCGGGGCAACCGTCTGATCTGATACCCGTCTCCCGCGTCAACCTGGCCGACGACCCCGCCGTGCCGGTGAGCCAGTACAGCATCACGTTGGTCAGGATCCGGTCGACGTCGATCTTCGACGCCGGATCGGTCCACTCGGTGAACTTCTCCGCGATCCACGCCAACTGCCCGACCGGCGAGTCCGTCAACGCGTACGAGATCGTCTGCGGCCGAGTCCCCTGCAGCACCTGGTACCCCGGCCGACTGCGCATCATGCCCTTGATCTTCTCCAGCCGCTGACTGTCCTCTTCGGACAGCTCGATCCCTTCGACGGGTGGCGTGGGCAGGTAGTTCACGTGCACCGCCACCACGTTCTCCGGCGCGGCGACGGCCATCGCCTTGGCGATCCCGGCACCCCAGTCACCGCCCTGCGTCCCGTAACGCCGGTAACCCAGCCTGCCCATCAACTCGGCGAACGCCCGCGCCACGCGGTCGACGTCCCAGCCTCGCGAAGTCGTCGGCCCGGACAGCCCGAAGCCGGGGATCGACGGGATCACCAGGTGGAAGTCCCGTGACAGCGGCTCGATGACGTCCAGGAACTCCAGCACCGACCCGGGCCAGCCGTGGATCAACACCAGCGGCAGCGCGTCGGCCCGAGCCGACCGGACGTGGAGGAAGTGCACGCGCTGGCCGTCGATCTCCGTGGTGAACTGCGGGAACTCGTTCAGCTCCGCCTCGTGCCGCCGCCAGTCGTAGCCGTCGAGCCAGCGGTCGGCCAGCGCGCGCACCTCGGCCAGGGGGAACCCGTAGTCGAACTCGGCGTCCGGCAACTCCTCAGGCCACCGCGTCCGGGTCAGCCGATCGGCCAGGTCGTGCAGCTCCGACTGGGGCACCTCGAGCTGGAACGGCTTGATCATCGCGCACTCCGTTGGTCGCACCAATGTTGGTGTAGCCAACCATAGCCGAGTGTCGTTGGTCGAGCCAACGATTGTTTCGTGCTGTCGCGTCGTCGCCGGACTATCGTCTGGCCCCATGGCCACCTGGGACGACGTGCAACGCCTGGCCACAGCGCTGCCCGAGGTCACCGAGCGCCCCTCGTACGACGGGAGGCCGGCGTGGCGGGTGAAGGACAAGCCGTTCGTCTGGGACCGACCACTGCGCAAGGCCGACCTGGCGGCCCTCGGTGCCGCCGCACCGGACGGCCCCGTGCTCGCCGCGAGCGTGCCCGATCTGGAGGTGAAGGAAGCACTGCTGGCCGACGACCCGACCGTCTACTTCACCACCCCGCACTTCGACGGCTACCCCGCGGTTCTCGTGCGCCTGGACGACATCTCCGCCGACGAACTCGAAGAGTTGGTGACCGAGGCTTGGCTGTGCCGCGCGCCGAAACGTCTCGTTAAACGGTTCAACGAGTCCGGCTGATTTGACGATTCCGGCTCGAGTTGACAACCCCGGCTCGATTTGACATGGGGCCCCTTACGGGTACTCCAGGCAGGCCAAAGCCGGGCAGGCCCGGCGGATAAAGCGCCCGCCGGGCCTGCCCGGCTTCGACCAGCCTAAAGCACCCGAACCCCATGTAAAATCGGGCCTCTGCGGTGGGGTTCCGGGTCCGATGGGGTGTCACTCGGTTGGGGGAAGTATGCAACCTTTGACAACCCAAATCGCATTTCTCACGTTAGCCGGAGAAAACGGCCGGCCCGGCGGCGGGGAGGCGTGAGCGGGGGCGTGGGTGGGGTGGCGTGGGTGGGGTACGGCAGAGCCCGGTGCCCTCGGTGGAGGTCGCCGTGCGGTGGGGATGCGTCGCGCGCCAGCCTCGGTAGGTGCTGTTGACTCACCAGGTGCTGTTGACCATCCCGGTGCCGAAGTAGATCTGGTCGAAGCCGTTGCCGTCGTTGTCGTCGGTGTAGACCACGGTGATCTGGCCCCACGCGTCGACGCCTAGCGCGGGCTCGTCCTGCCTGCCCGTGGCGGTCGACACGGTCGGCTGGCGCGGCATCCGGCCGGTGATCGTGCCGTCCGCGTTGAGCCCTTGCGTCACCACGTCCTGCGCCTCGACCGACGACACCACGACGTTCAGCTGGTCGTCGATGCCGATCTGCGGGTCGGTGCCCGGCAGGACGGTGTCGGCGGAGGTCCGGGCGGTGCCGCCGGCGGCGAACGACCGCACGCCCACCTGGGCCGTGCCGGTGTGGTCGGTTTCCCAGGCGACGGTGTGGTCGCCGTTGAAGTTCGCGGCCACGACCGGTCGGCGTTGTTGGCCGTCGCCGGTGGCGTTGGCGACGCCCTGGGCCAGTTTCACGCCGCCGGACGGCGTGAGGATCTTGCGGCCGATGTTGAAGAAGCCGTTGCCGTCGCCGTCCTCGTCCCACACGACGATCGCGTTGCCCGCCGCGCCCATGGCCACGTCCGGCCGCTGGTGGGTGCCGCCGGCCGCGTGCACCTGGGCCTCGTAGGTCTTCGACGTCACGGACGCGAACCCGGCGACGCGCACGGTCGGGTTGGTCGAGGTCTGCTTGTCCTCCCACACGACGGCGAAACCGCTCGTGTCGGGATCGGCGGCCACGGCGGGGTTCAGCTGCTGGCCGTCGGTGTTGGCGTTGGCCCGCGCCGACCCGGTGACCGTGCCACTCGTGTCCAGCACCCGCACCTGGATGTTGTAGTAACCGTTGCCGTCACCGTCGTCGGCCCACACGACGACCGCGGTGCCGTTGTCGTGCACGGCCACGTCCGGCTGGACGTGACGCCAGTTGCCGGTGCCACCGGTGGACAGCTTCTTCTCGTACCGGGACACGCCGTCCTTGAACAGCCGCACCCACACGTCGCTGTGCACGGGATCGGTGGGTGTGGCGTCGTCGCGGTCGTCCTCCCACACCGCGGCGGTCCAGCCGTTGCGGACCGCGGAGACGGCGGCGTTGTCCTGGTCGCCCGTGGCGGTGCTGTTCGCGGTGGTCCAGGTGACCGCGGCCGACGCGGTGCCGGCGCCCAGCAGCATGAGCGCCGCGATCATGGTCATCAGCTTCTTCACGGCGCCTGCAATCCCGGGTTGCCCGCCTGGACGACGTAGCTCTGCAACGTCCGGACCGGGTAGTCGCGCGTGGTGACCCGGTCCAGGAAGCGGAAGTCGACGTTCATCCGAGTCGGTGAGGTGACGGTGCGGACGTACCCGCGCAGGTTCTTGTAGAACTTCACGTGCGGGTTGAGGCTGGACACGCCGGTGTCGGTGGCGCTGCCGTCGCCGCCGGACGTGATCGACGTGGTCACCAGCTCGGTGCCGACGATCCGGTCCTGCGTGGCGTAGTTGTTCATCAGGTTGCTCGCCCACGACCGGTGCACGTCACCGGTCAGCACGACGGTGTTGCGCAGCCCCGCCGCGTCCCAGCCGCGCTGCAGCCGACCCCGGTTGGCGCTGTAGCCGTCCCACGAGTCCATCGACTTCGCTCCGTCCGCCGAGGCCAGCTTCTGCGCGAAGAACACCTGTTGGCCCAGGAAGTCCCACGTACCGAGCTTCTGCCGCATGCCGTCGAGCAGCCACGCCTCCTGCGTGTTGCCGAGCAGCGTGCGTGCCGGGTCGTCGGCCTCCGGGCACACCTTCGTGCCGTCGCCGCACGCCTGGTCGTCGCGGTACTGGCGGGTGTCGAGCATGTGGAACGTGGCCAGGCTGCCCCACCGGACCCGCCGGTACAGCTGCATGTTCTCCGCGACCGGCGCCTGCGCGGCACGCAGCGGCATGTGCTCGTAGTACGCCTTGTACGCCGCCGCACGCCGCGCCTTGAAGTCGCCGGCGGGGGAGGTGTTGGCGCGCACGAGGTTCGCGTAGTTGTTCTCCACCTCGTGGTCGTCCCACACGACCAGCCACGGCGCGGCGGCGTGCGCGGCCTGCAGGTCGACGTCCGTCTTGTACTGCGCGTGCCGCACGCGGTAGTCGGCCAGGTTCGCGATCTCCGCCGAGGGCGAGTGCCGCCGCACGGCCGTGGTCGACGCCGCGCCTTCGTAGATGTAGTCGCCCAGGTGCAGGATCAGGTGCGGGTTCTCCTCGGCCATCCGCCGGTAGGCGGTGAAGTACCCGGCCTCGAAGTGCGAGCAGGACGCGAACAGCATGGTCAGCGACGGGCTCGTGCCGACCGCGGGCGCGGTCACGCCCCGGCCGGTGGGGGAGATGTGCCCGGCGGCGCGGAACCGGTAGAAGTACTCGCGGCCCGGCTCCAGACCGGTCACCTCGACGTGCACGCTGTGCGCCCACGACTGCGTGGCGGTCGCCGTGCCGCTGCGGGCGATCTGGGTGAACCGCCGGTCCGTCGCGACCTGCCACTCGACCGCGACCGAGGCGCTGCCCATGCCGCCGAGGCCATCGGCGTTGAGGGGGCTGGGCGCGAGGCGCGTCCAGATGACGAAGCCGTCCGCCGCGGGCTCACCGGAGGCGACGCCCAACGTGAACGGGTACGAGATGGCGTTCGCGGTGGTGGGCGCGAGGACCGTCACACCGGCACTCGCGATGCCGCCCGCGATGAGCGTTCGTCGGGTCAGTGGGGACATCGGCTCTCCTTCGGTGCAGGGCCGGGAAGAACGCGTTCCGGTACTGCGTACACGCCGAAGGTGATCAATGGCCATCCCCGACGTGTACGTCCGGTGGAGCGGCCGAAGCGTCGTCGTTGCGGCGACCGGCGCGCCGGACCACGACACTGCAGGTGAATGCCTGTCCAACTAGCCGGTGTATTGGTTACCTAGGAACCTTGCGAATGGTGGTGAGCCCTACCCATCGGGAATCGTCATGAGTGGGTGGACCGAATGCCGGCCGGCGCTGCTGAACCCCGTGCGGTGCAGCGGTGCGGTTCCCGCGGCCAGTCCCCGGTCAGGTGTGGTCGGCTCGTCGGGCTCCGGCCGCTGCCGTCGCGGGCCAGCACTCAGGTTGGGCGAAGCCGTGCTCGGCGAACTCCGCCAGCACCGCCTTCGTGCACGCCTCCACGGCCGTCTCCTCCATCAGCGCGATCACGCACCCGCCGAAACCGCCGCCGGTCATCCGGGCACCCGACGCACCCGCCCCCAGCAACGCCTCCACCGCCACGTCCAGCTCCGGCACGGTCACCTCGTAGTCGTCCCGCAACGACACGTGCGACTCGGTCAACAGCGGCCCGATCTCGCGGATCCGACCGGCGCGCAGCAGCTCGGCGACCCGCACCACCCGCTGGTTCTCCGTCACCACGTGCCGCACCCGGTGGGCGAGCCGGTCCGGCAGGTCGTGGTCGGCGCGGTCGAGGTCGCGCAGCGCGGGCACGCCCAGCAGCTCCGCCGCACGGTGGCAGTCCCGCCGCCGCGCCGCGTACTCGCCGTCCACCAGCCGGTGCGGCGCCCGCGTGTCCACGACCAGCAGCGTGAGCCCGGCCGGGGCCAGGTCGAACGGGATGTGCTCGGTCGCCATCGACCGCGTGTCGAGCAACAACGCGTGCCGCTCCCGCGCCAGCAGCGACGCCGACTGGTCCATGATCCCGCACGGCATGCCGACGAACTCGTTCTCCGCCCGCTGCGCGATCCGTGCCAGCTCCAGCCGGTCCAGCGACACACCGGACAGCTCGGTCACCGCCAACGCGGTCGCGCTCTCCAACGCCGCCGACGACGACAACCCGGCACCCAACGGCACCCGACCGTCCACGAGCAGGCCGAACCCGCCGATCGGGTGCCCCTCCTCGCGCAACGCCCACACCACACCCGCCACATAAGCCGCCCACCCGGTGACCGCACCCGGCACGAGGTCGACCACCCGGATCTCGGTCACGCCCGACGCCTGGCGCGAGGACAGCCGCAGCACGCCGTCGTCCCGCCGCGCCGCGGTGATCCGCACGACGTGCGGCAACGCGATCGGCAGCACGAAACCGTCGTTGTAGTCGGTGTGCTCGCCGATCAGGTTGATCCGCCCCGGCGCCTCGAAGACCCCGTCCCGCGTCATGCGCCACCCCTCGTGCTCTCCCGGACCTCCAACGAGAACGGCGTCCGCACGTGCTCCGGAGCCCGCTCGGGGTCGTCCACGCGCCGCCGCAGCAGGTCCACCGCCGCCCGCGCGATCGCGGCCTTGTCCGGCGCGACGGTCGTCAGCGACGGCAGGCTGTACGCGCCTTCCTCGGTGTTGTCGAACCCCACGACCGCCAGGTCGGACGGCACCCGCACACCACGCTCAGCGGCAGCGCGCACCGCGCCGACTGCCAGCAGGTCGTTGAAGCAGAACACCGCGTCCGGCGGCTCGGCCGCGGTCAGCAGGCGGGCCATCGCCTCCGCGCCGTCCCGGCGGTGGTAGTTCAACGCGGTCGCGACCAGCTCGTCGCGCACCGGCAGGCCCGCCTCGGCCAGCGCCAGCCGGTAGCCCTCCAGGCGTTGCGCCGCCGTGCCGCGGTGGGGGTGCGCGCCGATCGCCGCGATGCGGGTGCGGCCCAGGCCGACCAGGTGCGCCACGGCGACGCGTGCCGCCTCCACGTTGTCGATGCCGACGTGGTCGATCGGCAGGTCGACCGAGTGCTCGCCGAGCATCACCACCGGGATGCCGGGCGCCAGCTCGCCGAAGTCGCGCGCCTGGAGCGCCTCCGGGCTCACGATCGCGCCGTCGATCATGTGCGGGCCGAGGGAGGCCAGCGTGTCCCGTTCACCCTCCCGGGTGCCGAGGGTCTGCTCGATCAGCACGTTCCACTCGTGCTCCTGGGCCGCGCCGAGCACCAGCCCGGCCAGCTCCGCGAAGTACGGCACGACCAGCTCCGGCAGCACGAGGGCGACGAAACCGGTCCGGCCGCGGCGCAGGTTGCGGGCGCCCAGGTTGGGCCGGTAGCCCGTGGCGGACAGCGCTTCCTCGACCCGGCGGCGGTTCTCCGGTTTCACGAACGCGTAGCCGTTGACCACGTTCGACACCGTCTTCACCGACACGCCGGCCAGCGCGGCGACGTCCTTGAGCGTGGCCAAGCGGTGCCTCCGGTGCGCTGTGGTTCGGGGTTGCCGGGTCGATTCTCGGGAACGACCGGGATCGTAGCCGGCCGGTCGGCCGCTTTACAACGTTGTATCAACGATGTAGGAACTTCAAGTGACCCAGGTCACGAGCACCCGTTCGTGTGAGCACCGAGCACGAGCACCGAGCAACCACCCGCACCACGTCACCAGCACCCTGCCGATCGTGGAGCCACCCATGCGCAAGCTGTTGTCCGGCCTGACCGGACTGCTGGTCCTCAGCACCCTCCTCGTCGCGCTGCCCGGCACCGCCGCCGCGGCCGTCTGGCAGCCCAAACCGGCACCCCTGACCACACCGTGGACCGCCCAGGTGTCGCCGACCAACGCGTTGCCCGAATACCCGCGCCCGCAGCTGGTCCGGTCGGACTGGCTGAACCTCAACGGCGTGTGGGAGTTCGCCGGCGCGCCGAACCTGTCCTCGCCCCCGTTCGGCCGCACGCTCGCCGAAGGCGTCCTGGTGCCTTACCCGATCGAGTCCGCGCTGTCGGGCATCAAGCGGCACGAGGACCACATGTTCTACCGCCGCACGTTCACCACACCGGCCGGCTGGAGCGGCCGCCGGGTGAAGCTGAACTTCGGCGCGGTCACCTGGGAGACCCGCGTCTGGGTCAACGGCGTCAGCGTCGGCACCCACACCGGCGGGTTCGACGCGTTCTCGTTCGACATCACCAACGCCCTCCGCGCCGGCGCGAACGAGGTGATCGTCGGCGTGCGGTCCACTGTGGACGGCAGCTCGTACCCGATCGGCAAACAGCGCCGCAGCCCGAGCGGCATCTTCTACACCGCGGCCTCCGGTATCTGGCAGACGGTCTGGCTGGAGCCGGTCGCGGCCAACCACATCACCCGCCTGGACACCACCCCGGACGTCGCCGCGGGCGTGCTCGACCTGGTCGTGCAGGGCACGGCGGGTCAACCGGTGCGCGCCGAGGTGCTCAGCGGCGGCCAGGTCGTCGGCACGGCCACCGGCACGGTCGGCGGGCACCTGCGCGTCCCGGTGCCCAACGCCCGGCTGTGGTCGCCCGACGACCCGTTCCTCTACGACCTGCGGGTCACCCTGGGCAGCGACGTCGTCACCGGCTACTTCGGCATGAGGTCGCTGGGCAAGGCGATGGTCGGCGGCGTGATGCGCCCGCTGCTCAACGGCAGGTTCGTGTTCCAGCTCGGCACCCTGGACCAGGGCTACTGGCCGGACGGCATCTACACCGCGCCCACCGACGCCGCCCTGCGGTTCGACCTGGAACGGCAGAAGGCGCTGGGCTTCAACATGGTGCGCAAGCACATCAAGGTCGAGCCCGCCCGCTGGTACTACCACGCCGACCGGCTCGGGCTGATGGTGTGGCAGGACATGCC
Organism: Saccharothrix carnea; assembly: GCF_003014735.1. Lineage (GTDB taxonomy): Bacteria > Actinomycetota > Actinomycetes > Mycobacteriales > Pseudonocardiaceae > Actinosynnema > Actinosynnema carneum. The sequence continues at coordinate 430,491 of NZ_PYAX01000008.1, forward strand.
GTCGCTGGACGCGGTCGACGACGTGCCCAACGGGCGCGCGCACTTCGAGTCCGAACTGCGGCGGATGGTCGACCAGCTCAAGGGCATCACGTCGATCGTGCAGTGGGTGCCGTTCAACGAGGGCTGGGGCGAGTACGACGCCGGGCGGATCGTGAACCTGGTCCGGTCGATCGACAACACCCGGCTGATCAACCACAACTCGGGCTCGAACTGCTGCGTCTCCGACCCCGACCCGGGCAACGGCGACATCATCGACGACCACGCCTACCAGATGTCCAGCGCCACCCGGCTTCCCGACGCCAACCGGATCGCGGTGCTCGGCGAGTTCGGCGGGCTGGGCCGGCGGATCGTCGGCCACGAGTGGCAGCCGGGCGCCGGGTTCGCGTACGGCGAGCTGTACCCGGACGAGACGTCGCTGACGGGCAGGTACGTCGAGATCACCAAGGAGGTCGGCCGGTTCGTGCACACGCGCGGGCTGTCGGCCTCGGTCTACACCGAGCCGTACGACGTGGAGAACGAGGTCAACGGCTTCTACACCTACGACCGCCAGGTGCTGAAGGTGTCCGAGGCGCGGGTGCGGGAGGTCAACCGGCGCGTGCTGGCCCTCGCGGCGGGCACCGAGGTGGGGCGCGGCGAGGCGATCTCGTTGCGGGTGACGACGGCCGGCTACACGGATCGGCACCTGCGGCACCAGGACGGGCTCGCGCGCACGGACGTGATCACCGACGACCTCGGCCGGTTGGACGCGACGTTCTGGGCGCGGCCGGGGCTGTCGGACGCGGCGTGCCTGTCGTTCGAGTCGAGGAACTTCCCGGGGCGGTTCCTGCGGCACTCGGCGTCGAGGGTGCGGTCGGACGCCAACGACGGGTCGGCCGGGTTCGCCGGGGACGCCACGTTCTGCGCTCGTCCGGGCGCGGGCGGGACGGTGCTGGAGTCGCGCAACCTGCCCGGCCACTTCGTGCGGCACTACCAGGAAGGCGTGTACCTGGCGCGGTCGGGCGGGGCGAACCCGTGGGACAGCGCGACGGGCTTCGCGGCGGACACGACGTGGGCGGCGGTCGTGCCGCTCTGGCGCAGCGGCGCGGACCTGCCGCTGGACCAGGCGCGGTCGTTCCGGGTGACCACGGCCGGGTTCACCGACCGGTACCTGCGGCACCAGGACGCGCTGGCGCGGACGGACGTGGTCACCTCGGGGAGCACGGCCCTGCTGAAGGCCGACGCGACGTTCATCGTGCGGCGCGGTCTGTCCGAGCCGTCGTGCTACTCGTTCGAGTCGCGCAACCTCCCGGGCCAGTACCTGCGGCACGCGCAGTTCCGGGTGCGGCTGGCGGCGTCCGACGGCACCGACCTGTTCCGCCGGGACGCCACGTTCTGCGCCCAGCCGGGTGTCGGCGGTGTGCGGTTGACGTCGGTGAACGAGCTGGGTGCGAGCGTCCGGCACTACGCGGAGGAGGTGTGGGTCGCGGTGAACGGCGGCGCCCACCCGTACGACAACCCGACGTCGTACGACGCGGACGTGAGCTGGGCCGTGACCGCGCCCTGGACGCCGTAGCGGTTCACTGAGGTCTAGGAGTCCTTTGTGGACCCGCACGGTGCTGCTGCTACCGTGCGGGTCCATGAAAGGTCTCGCCGTGCTGGGCACGGTGCTGCTGTGCGTCTTCGCGCCGATCGCCCTGGTGTACGGGTTGATGGCGTTCACCCCGACAGGCAGTTGTGAGTACTCGGTGTCGGGGGTGTGCTCTTACGGGCGGGCGCCGATGGTCGTGGCGGCCGGCGGCACGGCGTTGGCGTGGGCGGCGGGCGTGGTGCTGACGTGGGCTGGTACCCGAGGCCGGGCGCGGGTGGTGGTGCCCTACGCGGCGCTGGCGGTGATCGTGCTGCTGCTGGTCGTGGCGGGGCGGATGGCGGGGTAGGCGGAGCGGGCGAGCCAGACGAGCGCTCCGCCGACGATGACGTGCAGGACGCTGGTGAGCGGCGTGTCGGGCAGCCGTGCGGCGAAGGTGAAGACCGGTAGCGCGACGGCGTAGGCCCACACCGGGACGGGCGGGTGGACGCGGGCCTTGAGCATGCTGATCGCGAAGATGACCGTGCCGATGGCGAAGACCAGGGCGCTGGTGGACAGCACGATCACGGTCGGCGCGGCGAGTTCGGGTTGGCCGAGGTGGAACAGGACGATGTTCAACGCGTAGGCGGCGGCGCCGAACAGGCCGAGCCCGACGAAGTTCACCGCGTAGCCGATGGTGCCCAGGGTGGTGCGCGGCTGCTTCAGGTAGAGGGCGGTGAGCAGCGGCGCGGCGAGGGCCGGTGACACGCCGATCACGAGGCTGGTGGCGGCCGTTTCGCCGGTGAACGCCTCGATCGCTCCCGGGAGGGCGATGAGGAGGCCCGACAGCGCGCCGCAGAAGGCGCCGAATCGCAGCAGGAACGTCATGCTGGGGACGGTATCGGCGCAGGTCGGGGGTGGGGGAGTGCCGGTCGGCCAGGATCGGGGGTGCCATCTGGCACGTGCCGACGATCCGTGTGTCCCGCGTGTCCCGCGTGTCCCGCGTGTCGGGTGGTAGGCGGCAGGTGGCAGGTGGCAGGCTGCTCAAGCTTGAAAAGATCAAAAGCGTCCTCGCCGGACGGGCAGATCAGCAGGATGACCCCAAATGCCGTCTGGATGTCCTGTTTGGTTGGTGGTCCGGACTCCGTGTCATCCCACCGACCTCCCTCCGGGTCACCACACGTGTCAAGGGGGGCGCGAGCCCTAAGTTGGAGTTGTAGGCAAAGGTGGACGCGCCCCCCTTGACACGTGCGGTAAGGCTTCGCCAGGTCGGCGGGATGACACGAAGCCCTCCTTCTAGGGAAGAAGGACGTGCCAGTGGACGGCGCGGGGGTCGCCGGCGAGCGCGGGGTCGAGCGGGCCCGGGGCGTGTGCGGCTGCGAGGTCCTTCACTTTTCAATGGGATGACACGAAGCCCGGGACCACGCTGGGTCGGGAGATCAAGGCGTAGTTGGGGTCATCCTGCTGATCTGCCCGTCCGGCGAGGACGCTTTTGATCTTTTGCCCTTGCCCTTGGTGGGCAACGGTCGCCGCCTCCGCAGCCGAGCGCGTCCGCACGTAACCTGCCCCTGTGCGTCGATTGCGGTGGTTGTCGCCCCTGTTGTGCGGGGTGGTGTTGGTGGCTGGTGGTTATGCCGGGTTGGCTGGGCTCGGGGAGACGCGGTGGGTGGCGTTTGTGCTCGGGTTGGTGGCCCTGGTCGCGGTGGACGTGGTGGGGGCGCGGGTTCCGGCGGTGGTTGTCCTCGCAGTTCAGGCTGTGCTGGTGGTCGTGGTGGCGTTCGCGGACGGGTCGGGGATGGCGCGGGTGTTGTTCTTGCTGTTGCCGTTCGGGGCGTACTTCGCCTTCGGGCGGGTGGTGGCGGTCGGGGTCGGGGTGGCCAGTGCGGTCTTCCTGGTGGTCGCGTTCCAGGTGACGGTGCCCGGTTGGACGCGGTCGGTCGAGCACGTGTCGGACCTGCTGATGTTCGGGATCGGGCTGGTGCTGGCGTTGGCGATGGCCGAGATGTCCGCCGCCGCCGAGCGCAACCGGGTGGCGCGGGACGTCCACGACGGGCTCGGTCACCACCTCACCGCCGTCTCCGTCCTCCTGGAGAAGGCGTCGGCGTTCCGGGAGGTCGACGCGGCGGTGGCGGACCGGGCGGTCGAGGACGCGCGGGAGTCGGCACGGCGGGCGTTGGAGGACGTGCGCACGTCCGTCCGCGCCCTGCGCGAGCCCTTCCGGTTGGGGGAGTCGTTGACGCAGCTGGCGGGCGGCCTCGGGGTCGCGGTCGCCTGCACGGGCGACGAATCCCGGTACGCCACCGGCACCCTGCTGGCGCTCTACCGGGCCGCGCAGGAAGGGATCACCAACGCGATGCGGCACGGCGGCTCGGACGTCTCCGTGACGGTGCACTGCGGACCCCGGGAGGCGCGGTTGGTCGTGGTCGACGACGGGCCGGGGTTCGCCGCCGAACGGGAAGGGTTCGGGTTGCGCGGTGTCCGGGAGCGGATCGCGCAGGCCGGTGGGTCGGTCGAGGTGGACTGCGGCTCGGGCACGAAGCTCACGGTGGTCGTGCCGAGGGGGACGGTGTGAGCGACGTGCGCGTCGTCGTCGTGGACGACCAGCAGCTCATCCGCGAGAGCATCGCCGCCCTGCTCGACCTCCAGCCCGGCATCACGGTGGTCGGCACGGCCGGTGACGGGCGGGACGCGGTCGCGTTGGTCGCGGAGGCGGACCCGGACGTGGTCCTGATGGACGTCCGGATGCCGGTGGTGGACGGCATCGAGGCGTTGGGGCTCCTGCGGGGCGGCAGGGCCAGGGTGGTCATGCTGACCACGTTCGACGACGAGGAATACGTGGTGCGCGCGTTGAAGGCGGGTGCGAGCGGCTACCTGCTGAAGGACCGACCGGCCGTCGAACTGGCCGCGGCCGTGCGGCTGGCGCACTCCGGTGTGGTCCAGTTCGACCCGGCCGCGGCGGCACGGCTGGCGTCCGCGCTGGGCACCCCACGGCCGGACGGGCTCACCGAACGGGAAGTGGACGTGCTGAGGCTGCTCGCCGATGGCCGCACGAACCGCGAGATCGCGGGACGCCTGCACGTCAGCGAGGGCACGGTGAAGAACCACGTCTCCCGCATCCTCGGACGGCTCGGCCTGCGCGATCGCACGCAGGCCGCCGTCTACGCCCGCGACCGTGGCCTGCGGTGAGGCCTACACCGGGACCATGCCCATGAACAGCAACAGGTTCGGCGACCCGGTGCCGGGGTTGGTGATCACGCCGGGGGTGGCGTTGGCCCGCAGCGCCTCGGCCACCGCCACCGCCGGGTCACCCGGGAACCGGTGCCGCCACAGCGCCGCCACGCCCGCCGCGTGCGCGGAAGCCGTGGAACCGCTGATGGTCGAGTACGCGGTGTCCGTCGTGCCCCACGCCGACGTGATGTTCACGCCCGGCGCCCACACGTCGATGCACGAGCCGTAGTTGGAGAAGCTCGCCTTCGCGTCGTTGACGTCCGTCGCACCCACGGTGGTGGCCAGCGGCGTGCTGCCGGGGGAGTAGCCGCACGCGTTGGCGTTGGAGCTGCCCGACACCACCGAGTAGTGCACGTTCGCGTTGATCGACGCGGTGATGGCGTCGTTGAACGCCTGGTTGGGCCCACCGCCGAGCGTCATCAGCGCCACCGCCGGACGGCCACTGGCCGCCGCGTCCCGGGTCGCCCAGTCGATGCCCGCGATGATCTGCGAGTACGTGCCGGAACCCTGGCAGTTCAGCACCCGCACGGACACCAGGGTGACGTCCTTCGCCACGCCGGTGGTCCGGCCGCCGACCGTGCCCGCCATGTGCGTGCCGTGGCCGTTGCAGTCGTTGCCGGGCGGGGTGACGCCGCCGATGGTGTCCAGGCCGGGCACGGCCGCGCCGTCGAACTCCTGGTGCGTGTACCGGATGCCGGTGCCGAAGATGTACGCCCGCACGGTGGACGCGGTGTTGGGGTGGAAGTACTTCCGGTCCAGCGGCAGGGACCGCTGGTCGATCCGGTCCAGCCCCCAGGACGGCGGGTCCGGCTGCACGACAAGGCCCTGTGCGACAACACCCCGCGCGGCAGGGGCAGGTCGTGGGCTGAGGTCGCGGGCGGTGAGGCGGACGTGCGCGTCCTGCGCGATGTAGGCGACGCGGGGGTCGGCGGCGAGCCTGCGTGCCTGCGCGGCGGTGGCCCGCAGCGCGAAACCGGGCAGCGCCGTCCGGTAGGTGAACGTGACGTTCGGCGCGGCGGCCAGGGCGGCCAGGTCGTCGTGCCGCTTCAGCACCACGATGTAGCTGTCGGCCACGGCTTGCTCGGCGGACAGCACCGGGGCCGACCGCACCGGGGCGGCCTGCGCGGGTGCGGCGACGAGACCGGCTAACAGCGCGCTCGCCACCGTGACGTGTCTGATCTTCACAGCTCCTCCAACAGGCAGGGTTTCGTCGGGGAACGTGCTCGTCCTTGAACCACAGCACGACCACACGTGCCGCGACAGGTCCGATCAGAGTTCAACGATCAGTCGCCCGGTGGTCAACTTTCAGCCTTCTCGGGGGTGAAGACTGCATTCGGTGGTCGATCACTAGGCTGAACGGGTGAACGAGTCGGGATCGGGTTAACACCGGATCGGGTGACCGCGACAGCAAGGCCACCGACGCGCGCACACAGGGGGTTTGCGCTCATGGTCAAGAAGAAGAACGGTCTGCCGTCCTCGCTGAGGCGGTTCGTGCGCACCAAGGGCGCCGACTACCTGCGCGACCCGAACGTGTCCTCGATCGGGATCGGCTACAAGGTCGCCGCCGGCAAGCCCACGAACGAGATCGCCATCCAGTTCACCGTCCGGCAGAAGGTCGAGCCCGAGGCGTTGCGCGCGCTCGGCACCGCGCTGCTGCCCGAGACGATCGAGGTGGACGGCGTCGCCGTGCCGACCGACGTGCTGCAACGCGACTACAAGGTCGACTTCCACGTGGTGGAGGAGACCGTCAGCGGGGTGCGCAAGACGCGCGTCGACCCCGTGGTGCCGGGCGTGAGCGTGGGCCACGTGAGGGTCTCCGCGGGCACGTTCGGCTGCGTCGTCTACGACCGGGTCGACGGCACCCCGTACCTGCTGAGCAACTGGCACGTCCTGCACGGCCCGAACGGCGCCCTCGGTGAGGACGTGGTGCAGCCCGGCGTGCACGACGACAACCGCACCGACCGCAACCGGCTCGGCAGGCTCGTCCGGTCGCACCTGGGCGCGGCCGGCGACTGCGCCATCGCCACCATCGAGGACCGGCGGTTCGAGTCGGAGATCCTCGACCTGGGCGTGTCCGTGGACAAGCTGGGCGAGCCGGAGCTGGGCGACAAGGTCGTCAAGAGCGGCCGGACGACCGGCGTCACGCACGGCGTGGTCCGCCGCGTGGACACCCTCGTCAAGATCGACTACGGCCCCGGCGTCGGCCAGCGGCAGATCGGCTGCTTCGAGATCGGCCCGGACCCGGCGCGCCCGGCCGTCGACGGCGAGATCAGCATGGGCGGCGACTCGGGTTCCGCGTGGGTGTTCAAGGCGTCCAACGGCAAGACCGGCAAGACGTTGGCGGGCCTGCACTTCGCGGGCGAGGCCGGTGACAGCCCGGACGAGCACGCGCTGGCCTGCCTGCCCGGCTCGGTGTTCGAGAAGCTCGGCATCACGCTCAAGCCGCCGCGCCGGCCCGAGGCGCCCGCGCCGGCCGGGTTCGACGAGAACTTCCTCGGCACGCCGGTGGGCGTGCCGGAGCTGGGCGAGGCGGCCCGGGCGGACGCGGTCGAGCTGAACGGCTCGGTGGTGGTCGACTACACGCACTTCTCGCTGGCGCAGAGCAGGTCGCGGCGGTTCGCGTTCTGGGTGGCGTGGAACATCGACGGCGGCGACCTGAAGTCGATCAACCGCACCGGCATCCCGTTCGTGCTCGACCCGCGGCTGCCCGCCGAGTTCCAGGTCGGCGACGAGCTGTACCGGGGCAACCGGCTCGACCGCGGTCACGTGGCGCGGCGCGCGGACCTGCTGTGGGGACCGAAGGCGGTGGCGGAGAAGGCGAACGTGGACTCGTTCTTCTTCACCAACATCACGCCCCAGATGGACGACTTCAACCAGAGCATGCGGCAAGGGCTCTGGGGCCGGCTGGAGGACGCCGTGCTGTCCGATGTGGACGTCGACGACCTGAAGGTGAGCGTCTACGGCGGTCCCGTGTTCCGGCCCGACGACCGCGTGTTCCGGGGCGTGGCGCTGCCGCGCGAGTACTGGAAGGTGATCGCGTTCTCCTCGGCGGGCACGTTGAAGGCGCGGGCGTTCGTGCTGACCCAGAACCTCAACCAGCTGGAATCGCTGGAACTGGACGAGTTCCGCGTGTTCCAGGTGCGGCTGGACGAGGTCGAGCAGCGGTGCGGCTTCACGTTCCCGGCCGCGCTGAAGGCGGCGGACACCCTGGTCGTGCCGGAGTCCGTGGACGAGCGCGCACCGCTGGAGGCGCTGACCGACATCCAGTGGTGAGCGTCAGCGACGCTCGGCTCGGTGCCGGACAACGTTCGGGCGCCCGGCTGCTGCCCGGCGAGTTCGGCCGTGAAGCGGTGATCGGGATCGCCACCGTGCCGTCACCGGCCGGACGACCTGGTGGCCGCGTTCACGACCGCGGGGCTGCTCGATCGTCTGGATCCGGGCGAGCGTCGCTGACCTCCGGCGGTCGACGCCGGGAGCGCAGGCTGGTCAGCGTGACCGTCCCGAGCACGAGGATGATCACCGCCAGGGAGAGCGGGGTGGGGATCTCGGGGACGGCGGGCCAGATGCCGT
>NZ_PYAX01000009.1 GCF_003014735.1 Saccharothrix carnea
TCCGGCATCGCCCGCCTCCACAACCTCGCTCTCACCGGCTGACCAAGAAGCCCCGAGCCGCCAACCGCAAGATCAGTTACGTGACAACCCTTAGGGGAGACAAGGCCACGTCCACCGGGGCTGGACCGTGCCGGAAACCGAGCGAACCGTCCTGACCTGATTCCAACATGTCACGGCCGTTACTGCCGGTGACATCTGCATGCTCGAACGGTTAACCCGATCGTGACCTGCGGCCTTCCCTCGACGTGCCCGTCGTCAACAACCCGCAAAGGACCCGATCGAGGGCGTCAAGAACTCGTCAGTCCGTCCGGAACACGCCTCGCGTTGATACACCCTTCTCGGTGTCGCGGTCCCACGAACGAGGGCTGCTCGGAGTCGGGAAGGGAGCACGCTCATGGCCGATCTGGCCTACGCGTTGCTGCTGATCGGTGTGTTCGCTCTATTGGCGCTCTGCGTGCGCGGACTGGAGCGGTTGTGAACGGCATCGGGGTGGTGGCCAACGTCGTCGGAGGCGTGCTGGCCCTGCTGTTGATCGGGTACCTGTTCGTCGCGCTGATCCGTCCGGAGAAGTTCTGATGTCCTCGACCGTGGCCGGCCTGCTCCAGGTCGGCCTGCTGATCGCCGCCCTGGCCGTGGTGTACCGGCCTTTCGGTGACTACATGGCCCGCGTCTACACCAGTACTAAGCACCTCGGTGTCGAACGCGCGGTCTACAAGGTCGCGCGTGTCGACCCTGGCTCCGAGCAACGATGGGGCACCTACGCGCTGGGCGTCCTCGGGTTTTCCTTCGTCGGCGTGGCCCTGCTCTACGTGCTGCAACGCGTGCAGTCGGTGCTGCCATGGGACTTCGGCCGCGGGAACGTGCCGCCGGGGATGGCGTTCAACACGGCGGTCAGCTTCGTGACCAACACGAACTGGCAGTCCTACGTGCCCGAGACCGTCATGGGCCACACCGTGCAGATGGTGGGCCTGACGGTGCAGAACTTCGTGTCCGCCGCGGTCGGCATGGCCGTCGCCGTCGCCCTGGTGCGCGGATTCCTGCGGCACCGGACCGATCGGTTGGGCAACTTCTGGGTCGACCTTACCCGCGGTGTCGTGCGCATCCTGCTGCCGGTGGCGTTCGCGTTCGCCATCCTGCTGGTCGCCACGGGTGTGGTGATGAGCCTGAAGTCCGGTGTGGACGTCGACGGGCAGACCGTGGCGACCGCGCCGGTGGCGAGCCAGGAGGCGATCAAGGAGCTGGGCACCAACGGCGGCGGGGTGCTCAACGCCAACTCCGCCCACCCGTTCGAGAACCCCAACGCCTGGTCCAACCTGATCGAGATCTTCCTGATCCTGGTCATCCCGGTGTCGTTGACCCGCACCTTCGGCACGATGGTCGGCGAGCGCAAGCAGGGTTACGTGCTGTTGGGCGTGATGGGCGCGTTGTGGAGCGCGATGCTCGCCGTCATCTGGGCCGCCGAAGCGCACGGCCTGCGTGCCCTGGAGGGCAAGGAACTGCGGTTCGGCGTCCCCGGCAGCGCGCTGTTCGCCAACTCGACCACCGGGACGTCGACCGGCGCGGTGAACTCGATGCACGACAGCTTCACCGGCCTGGGCGGTGGGGGCGCGCTGCTGAACATGCTGTTCGGCGAGATGACACCGGGCGGCGTCGGCACCGGCCTCTACAGCATCCTGGTCATGGCGGTGATCGCGATGTTCCTGGCCGGGCTGATGGTCGGCCGGACCCCGGAGTACCTGGGCAAGAAGCTCGGCCGCCGTGAGGTGACCGCCGCCGCGGTGTCGATCCTGGCCATGCCGACCGTGCTGCTGATCGGCGCGGGCGTCGCCGCGCTCCTGCCGTCGACAGCCGACGCCTTGAACAACCCCGGCGAGCACGGCCTGTCGGAGATCCTCTACGCCTACGCGTCGGCGTCGAACAACAACGGCAGTGCCTTCGCCGGCATCACCGTCACCTCCGACTGGTTCCAGGCGTCGCTGGGCGTGTGCATGGCGCTGGGCCGGTTCGTGCCGATCATCGCCGTGCTCGCCTTGGCCGGTTCCCTGGCAGCGCAGCGGAAAGTCCCGGTGACCGCGGGCACCCTGCCGACCACCGGCCCGCTGTTCGCCACGTTGCTGGCCGGGGCGATCGTGCTGGTCGCCGCGCTGACCTTCGTTCCCGCTCTCGCCCTCGGCCCTATCGCGGAGGCCCTGCTGTGACCACCACCACCACCACCGAACACCCGCAGCGGACGCCGGAGGAAGTCCGCGAACGCCATGCGCAGAACCTGGGCCACCAGGTCGCGGGGGGTGTCTTCAACCCCCGACAGCTACTTACATCGTTCCCGGAGGCGCTGCGCAAGCTCGATCCGCGCCACCAGGCGCGCAACCCCGTCATGTTCGTCGTCTGGGTCGGCTCACTGCTGGTCACGGTGTTCGCCGTCGGTGACCCGAGTGTGTTCACCGTCGCGGTGGCGGTGTGGCTGTGGTTGACCGTGCTGTTCGCCAACCTCGCCGAGGCGGTGGCCGAGGGGCGGGGCAAGGCCCAGGCCGAGTCGCTGCGCAAGGCCAAGACCGACGCCGTCGCGCACCTGACCGACGGCCGTACCGTCGCGGGCACCGAGCTGAAGGTCGGCGACCTGGTCGTGGTCGAGGCCGGCCAGGTCATCCCCGGTGACGGCGACGTGGTCGAAGGCATCGCCACCGTCGACGAGTCCGCCATCACCGGCGAGTCCGCGCCTGTCATCCGCGAGTCGGGAGGTGACCGGTCGGCTGTCACGGGCGGCACGACCGTGCTGTCGGACCGGATCGTCGTGCGCATCACGGCCAAGCCGGGCGAGACGTTCGTCGACCGGATGATCGCACTCGTGGAGGGCGCCCAGCGGCAGAAGACGCCCAACGAGATCGCCCTGACCATCCTGCTGTCCACACTGACGATCATCTTCCTGCTCGCGGTCGTGGCCCTCCAGCCGTTCGCCGTGTACTCCGGCGGCGAGCAGTCGGTGATCGTGCTGACCGCCCTGCTGGTGTGCCTCATCCCGACCACCATCGGGGCGCTGCTCTCCGCGATCGGCATCGCCGGCATGGACCGGCTCGTGCAGCGCAACGTCCTGGCCACCTCCGGCAAGGCCGTGGAAGCCGCAGGCGACGTGGACACGCTGCTGCTGGACAAGACCGGCACTATCACGTGGGGCAATCGACGTGCCACCGAGCTGATCCCCACACCCGGCACGACCCTCGACGCCCTGGTGGACGCCTCCCGCCTGTCGTCCCTGGCCGACGGCACCCCCGAAGGCCGCAGCGTGGTCGAGCTGTGCGCAGTCGAGCACAGCCGTCCGGCGGAAGCGGACGAGCACGAGAAGACCGGCGAGTTCGTCCCCTTCACCGCCCAGACCCGCATGAGCGGCATCGACCTCGACGGCCGGCGCATCCGCAAGGGTGCGGCGAGCGCGTTCACCCTCGGCGAGTCCACGAAGGCCGTGGTGGACGAGATCAGCGCGCAGGGCGGCACGCCGCTGGTAGTGGCCGAGGACGATCGTGTCCTCGGCGTCATCCGGCTGTCCGATGTGGTCAAGCCGGGGATGCGGGAGCGGTTCGCCGAGCTGCGCGCGATGGGGATCCGCACGGTGATGGTGACCGGCGACAACCCGCTCACCGCCAAGGCGATCGCGGCCGAGGCCGGGGTGGACGACTTCCTCGCCGAGGCCAAGCCCGAGGACAAGATGGCGCTGATCCGCCGCGAGCAGGAGGGCGGCAAGCTCGTCGCGATGACCGGTGACGGCACCAACGACGCACCCGCGCTGGCGCAGTCCGACGTGGGCGTGGCGATGAACACCGGCACCTCGGCCGCCAAGGAGGCCGGGAACATGGTGGACCTGGACTCCGACCCGACGAAGCTGATCGAGATCGTGGAGATCGGCAAGCAGTTGCTGATCACCCGTGGCGCGCTGACCACGTTCAGCGTGGCCAACGACCTGGCGAAGTACTTCGCGATCCTCCCCGCCATGTTCGCGGCGATCTACCCGCAGCTGGACAAGCTGAACATCATGCACCTGGGCTCGCCGCAATCGGCGATCCTCTCCGCGCTGATCTTCAACGCGCTGATCATCGTCGTGCTGATCCCGCTCGCATTGCGCGGCGTGCGGTACAAGCCGTCCAGCGCCTCGGCGTTGCTCCGGCGCAACCTGCTGGTCTACGGCCTGGGCGGCGTGGTCACGCCGTTCGCCGGGATCTGGCTGATCGACCTCCTCGTCCGACTCATCCCCGGGATCGCCTGACATGACCTCCTTCGCCAAACAGGCACTGGCCGGACTGCGCGTCCTGCTCGTGCTCACCGTCATCACCGGCGTGCTCTACCCCGCCGCGGTGTGGGCGGTGTCCCGCCTGCCCGGCCTGCACGCCAACGCCGAAGCCGCGGACACCACCTCGGTCGCCGTGCCACGCGAGGGGGAGCAGTGGTTCGTGGCCCGACCCTCGGCCGCCACGCTGCCCGCGTCCGGCGGCTCCAACAAGGGCGAGCGCAACACCGACTACGACGCCGTCATCGCCGAACGCCGCACCGAGATCGCCCAGCGCGAGAGCGTAGGTCAGGACCGCGTGCCCCCGGACGCGGTCACCGCCTCGGCGTCCGGCCTGGACCCGCACATCAGCACCGCCTACGCCCTGCTCCAGGTGCCGCGCGTGGCGCGGGAGAACGGCCTGCCCGAGGACCGGGTACGGGAGTTGGTCGCCGAGCACACCGACGGCCGCGCGTTGGGCTTCCTCGGCGAACCGGGGGTCAACGTCACCGCCCTCAACCGGGCACTTGACTCAGCGACATGAGGCTGGAAGGGGGCCGCTGTTCCGCAGTCCCCTTCACCTACCGGAACCGATGGGGATGAAAGAGCACACTGGAGCCGTGGACGGTAAGCGCAAGCGCGGTGAACTGCGGATCTACCTGGGCGCCGCGCCCGGCGTGGGCAAGACCTACGCCATGCTCGGCGAGGCTCACCGGCGTCGCGAACGCGGCACCGACGTCGTGATCGGGCTGGTCGAGACCCACGGCCGGGACAAGACCGCCGCCCTGGTGGACGGACTGGAGGTCGTCCCGCGTCGCGAGGTGCACTACCGGGGCGCGAGCGTCACCGAGATGGACATCGACGCGCTCCTGGCCCGCGCGCCCGAGGTGGCGGTCGTGGACGAGTTGGCGCACACCAACGTGCCTGGCTCCCGCAACACCAAGCGCTGGCAGGACGTGGAGGAGCTGCTGGCCGCGGGCATCGACGTGCTGTCCACGGTCAACGTGCAGCACCTGGAGTCGCTCAACGACGTGGTCCGACGCATCACCGGCGTCGAGCAGCACGAGACCGTGCCCGACGAGGTCGTGCGCCGCGCCGAGCAGGTCGAGCTGGTCGACCTGACCCCGGAGGCGCTGCGCCGCCGGCTGGCGCACGGCAACGTCTACGCCGCGCACAAGATCGACGCGGCGCTGGGCAACTACTTCCGGGTCGGCAACCTCACCGCGCTGCGCGAGCTGGCCCTGCTGTGGCTGGCCGACCAGGTCGACGTGGCGTTGCAGCGCTACCGCACCGAGCAGCGCATCACCGACACCTGGGAGGCCCGCGAACGGATCGTGGTGGCCGTCACCGGCGGCCCGGAGAGCGAGACGCTGATCCGCCGCGCCCGCCGCATCGCCGTGCGGGCCGGAGCCGAACTGCTGGTCGTGCACGTCCTGCGGGGTGACGGGCTGACCGGGCCGCCGCCGGACTCCGTCGCGGCGTTGCGCAAGGTTACCGAGAACGTCGGCGCGACCTTCCACACCGTGGTCGGCGACGACGTGCCGACCGCGTTGCTGGAGTTCGCCCGCGGTGTCAACGCCACCCAACTCGTGCTGGGCACCTCGCGCCGCTCGCGCCTGGCACGGGTGTTCGACGAGGGCATCGGAGCCACGGTGGTGCAGGCGTCCGGTCCGATCGACGTGCACATGGTCACCCACGCCCAAGCCCGCCGGGGACTGAGCTGGCGCCTGGACCGCAGCGCGCTGACCCGGTCGCGCCGCCTGCTCGGATGGGCACTGGCACCGCTGCTACCCGCCGCGGTCGCGGCTCTGGGCGTGCTGACCAGGCACGAGGTGTCGTTCTCCACCGACCTCATCGGGTTCTTCCTGGCCACCGTCGTGGTAGCGCTGGTCGGCGGGCTGTGGCCCGCCATCGCTGCCGCCCTGCTGGGCGCGGGCCTGCTGAACTTCTTCTTCACCGAGCCCTATCACAGCCTGGCCGTGGCGACCCCGGAGAACCTGGTCACGCTGGTCGCGATGCTGGTCGTGGCGGTGTTGGTGGCCCTGGTGGTGGACCGGGCCGCCAGGCTGGCGGAGCAGGGCGCGCGGGCCCGCACCGAGGCAGCCCTGCTCGCCTCCTACGCCCGAACGGTCCTGACCAGCCCCTACCCGCTGGCGCGGTTGCTGGAGAAGGTGCGGGAGAACTTCAACCTGGAGTCGGTGGCACTGCTGGAACGCCACGCCGGCGAGTGGGAACGGGTGGCCTGCGTCGGCCCGCAACCGTGCGACGAGCCCGACGAGGCCGACGTCGACGTGCCGGTGACCGCCGACGTCCACCTCGCGCTGCGCGGACGCACGCTGCCGGCCGGTGACCAGCGGGCGCTGGAAGCCGCCGCCGGACAGGCCCTGCTGGCACTGCGGCAGCAGCGCATGGCCGCCGAGACCGCCGACGCCCAGCGGCGTGCCGAGACCACCGAACTGCGCACCGCGATCCTCTCCGCAGTCGGCCACGACCTGCGCACCCCGCTCACCTCGATCAAAGCCGCCATCGGCAGCCTGCGCGACCCGCAACTGCGCCTGACGCCCGAGGACACCGCCGAGTTGCTGGAGACCGTCGAGACCTCCGCCGACCGCCTGACCGGGTTGATCGACAACCTGCTGGACTCCTCGCGCCTGGCCACCGGCGCGGTCGCGCCGCGGCTACGCCCGATCACCTACGACGAAGCCGTCGGCCGCGCGCTGGCCGGCATCGACGAACGCGCGGCCGTGGCCGTGGACGTGCCCGAAGACCTGCCACCGATCGCGGCCGACGTGGGCTTGCTCGAACGCGTCGTGGCCAACGTCGTGGACAACGCACTGCGCCACGGCCGGCTTACCCCGCGCCGCCCGGTCGACGTCGACGGCGACGGCCGCATCACCACCGACGAACCGGAGATCGCACTGCGCGCCAGCGCCCACGGCGACGAGGTCGAGCTGCGCGTGGTCGATCACGGTCCAGGCCTGCCGAAGAACACCGCGGACACTGTCTTCGCCCCTTTCCAACGCCTGGGCGACCGGGACAACATCCCCGGCGTCGGGCTGGGCTTGAGCGTGGCCAAGGGGTTCACCGACGCCATGGGCGGCACCATCACCGCCGAGGACACCCCCGGCGGCGGCCTGACCATCGTCCTGTCCTTCCCCGTGGCTGAGGCGGTACCGGCATGACCACCACCATTCTCATCGTGGACGACGAGCCGCAGCTCGTCCGCGCGCTGCGTATCAACCTGTCCGCCCGCGGCTACCGGGTCCTCACCGCGCACAACGGGGCCACGGCGTTGAAACAGGCCGCCGAGGGACACCCGGACCTGGTAGTACTGGATCTGGGCTTGCCGGACATGGACGGCGCCGAGGTCATCATCGGTCTACGCGGGTGGAGCACCGTGCCGATCGTCGTGCTCTCCGCCCGCCCGGACTCCGCTGGCAAGGTCCGAGTCCTGGACGCCGGCGCCGACGACTACATGACCAAGCCATTCGGCATGGAGGAACTGCTCGCGCGCCTACGCGCCGCGCTGCGTCGCGCGACGGTGCAGGACACGCGCGAACCGGTCGTGCGGACCGCGTCGTTCACCGTCGACCTGGCCGTGAAGAAGGTGTACCGCGACGACGTCGAAGTGCACCTGACCCCCACCGAGTGGGGTGTGCTGGAGATCCTCGCCCGCAGCGACGGCAAGCTCGTTCCCCAGAAGCAGTTGCTGCAACAGGTCTGGGGAGAGCACTACACCACCGAGACGCACTACCTGCGTGTCTACATGGCCCAGTTGCGACGCAAGCTCGAACCCGTCCCCTCCCAGCCTCGCCATCTGCTGACCGAACCCGGCATGGGCTACCGCTTCGCACCCTGAGGTCCCGGCATACCGACCTCGTGAGGCCGTGGTGCCGTTTGCAACACCTTGTCCGTCGGCAGCACCCGGACCGCATCGGTGGTGTCCCATCCCGGCCACCGCAACGGCCATCAGCCCGCCGGGATCATTGGGCGTTGGCGAAGCGTTCGACGTCGCCGATGGTGCCGACGACGAGGACGATGTCGCCGTACATGAGCACGGTGTCGGGTGTGGCGTAGCTGAAGGTGGCCTGCGGGCCGTCGGTCTCGCGTTTGACCGAGACGATGGTGACGTCGTACTTGCCGCGCAGGTTCGACTCGCGCAGCGGCATGCCCACGACGTCTCGCGGGGGGTTTGGTCTTGGCCATGGCGTAGTCCTCGTCGACTTCGATGTAGTCGAGGATGCGGCCGGTGAGCAGGTGGGCGACGCGTTCGCCGGAGTCGTGTTCGGGCAGCACGACGTGGTGGGCGCCGACGCGTTCGAGGATGCGCCCGTGCTGGCGGCTGACCGCTTTGGCCCAGATGTCCGTGGTGTCCATCTCGACCAGCAAGGAGGTGGTCATGATGCTGGCTTCGAGGTCGCTGCCGATGGCGACCACGACGCGTTGGAACTCCGGCACGCCGAGTTGCCGCAGGGCCTCCGCGTCCGTGCTGTCGGCGGTGACCACGTGGGGCAGTCGGCTCGCGTAGCTCTGCACGATCTTGGGGCGGTTGTCGATGGCCAGCACTTCGGCGCCCAGGCTGGTCAGCTCCAGCGCCAGTGCGCTGCCGAAACGGCCCAGGCCGATCACGGCCACAGTCTCGTTGTCCACGTCAGCCAACGATGGTCCTTTCCTCGGGCAATTCGAAACGGCGGGTCCGCCGGCGCAGCGCGAGCGCGGAGGCCACGGTCAGGGGTCCGATGCGGCCCAGGAACATCAGGCCGACCAGCAGCAGCTCGGCCGCCGGTGGCAGATCGAAGGTGATGCCGGTGGACAGACCGACGGTGGCGAAGGCGGAGATCGCCTCGAACAGCACGCTGTCCAGGCTGTGCCGGGTCAGGGCCAGCAGCAGGAAGGTCGACGCCGCGACGGCGCCGATGCCCAGCAGGACGATGGCGAGGGCCTGGCGGTGGTTGGTTTCGGGCACCCGGCGGCGGCCGACGTTGACGGCGGGTTCACCGCGTACCTCCGACCACAGGACGAAGGCCAGCAGCCCGAACGTGGTGACCTTGATCCCGCCCGCGGTGCCCGCGCTGCCGCCGCCGATGAACATCAGCAGGTCGGTGGCGAACAGGCTCTCGGGGTGCAGTGCGGCGATGTCGATGCTGTTGAACCCGGCGGTGCGGGTCATCACGGAGTGGAAGAACCCGGCCAGCACCCGGTCCGAGACCTCCAGCGCGCCGAGGGTTCTCGGGTTGGCGAATTCCACGGCCGTGAACACCACGGTGCCCAGGACCAGCAGCGCGATGGTGAGGCCCAAGGTGATGCGGGTCACCACCGACCACATCGCGGGGCGGCGCCAAGAGCGTGCCAGTTCGAACACCACCGGGAACCCCAGGCCACCGACGATCACCGCAGCGGCCACGGTGAGGCAGACCCACGGGTCGCCGACGTAGCGCATCAGGTTGTCGCTGTGCAGCGAGAACCCGGCGTTGTTGAACGCCGAGATCGCGTGGAACACACCCTGGTAGGCCGCCCGACCCCAGGACTGGTCGTAGCCGACGGCGAACCGGACGGTCAGCACCGCCGCCACCACGGCCTCGCTGAGCAGGCTGAACAGCACGATGTTGCGCACCACGCGACGGATGCCGCTCAGCCCCAGCAGCTTGGTCTCGGCCTGGGCCAGCAGCCGACTGCGCAGTCCCAGCCGACCGGCCACCAGGACGGTGATCAGCGTGGCCAGGGTCATGATGCCCAACCCGCCGGCCTGGATCAGGGCGAGGATCACCACTTCGCCGAAGGTCGACCAGTGTCCGCCGGTGTCTACTGTGACCAATCCGGTCACGCACACCGCCGAGGTCGCGGTGAACAGCGCGTCCACCAGTCCGGTGCGGTGCCCGGTCTCGGTGGCCAATGGCAGTGACAGCAGGGCGGTGCCGATCGCGATCGCCGTGGCGAACCCGAAGGCCACCACCCGGGCCGGGTGCCGCAACCGCTCCGAGGCCGCGTACCGCACACGCCGTCGCTTCGGTGGCTGCGGCTGCGAGGCGCGGTGGACTCGTGTTCACTCCGTCACGCCCGCTTTTCGCGGTTCCGCGACGTCGACCCCGCGAGGTCTGGCCGCGGCGAGTTCGGCGAAGACGGTCGACGCCAACGCCGTGACCGTGCGCAACCCGTTGGAAGTTTCACCGACCGGACCTCTCGCGGAACGGATCGACAGACCAGGACGGCCACCACACTCCCAGACCCTGATCAACGAACCGCCGCACCGGCACACCTTTCGCGACACCGTGTCCGAACCGGCGTACGCGCCTATCGACCCCGACACCCGCCCAGCGACGGAGCACATCAGCACCGACCATCTCCGTCCCCCGACCGCCCGGTCACCGGCACACGATAGACCGCCCGCTCGGAGCCACAGAGAGCCACCGGAAGCGGTGCGTCTTCACTCGCTCGACCGGGCAATGCCAGGCGGCGACCACCGGTCAAGGGAACGCCGAAGAGACGCTGTGACGTCGTCTCGGGGCGTGCTGACATTGCTCTAGGGCTGCCGAGCGGCGCTGTGAGATGCGGATTTCCCGAGACGATAACCGCCGAGGTGCCGTTCAACGCGCCGGGAGACACCGGCGTCGAAGGCCTCGCGATGCCGATGTGGCCCTCGCCGTGCGTGTGCCGCGCACGGCGGCCGGGCGTCCGTGGCGTCAAGAACGCGTCAATACGCGCGCGGCCCGCCCATCCCTCCTGGTGACGATGTGTGACCGTGGTCGGGTGGAGTTGCCCGGGACGTCGCGGTTGAGAGAACCGGCGCAGAGCGGTGTGCACAAGGCGATGACGATAGTGGTCGGCTACGGCCGCACCGGTGCGTCGGCGGTCGCGGCACTGGCAGCGGACGGGACGGGTTTCCCCGGCCGACTGGTGGTGCTGGAGCGCCGCCCCGAGCGGGCAGCAGCGGCCTCGGCGGCGGGGATGACGGTGGTGGTGGGCGACGCCACCGATGTCGGCGTGTTGCGCCAGGCAGGTGTGCCGCTTGCCGAGTGTCTGATTGTCACCTGCATGGAGGACGCGACGACCGTGCTCGTGACGGCGCGCATACGCCGGTTGAGCGATGCGGTGAGGGTTGTGGTGGCGGTGCGCGACCCCGAGCACGTTGCGGCATTGCGCCACGCTGGTGCGGACCTCGTGGTGGCTGTCTCGCGGGTTACCGGCGGGCTGCTGGCGTTGAGCGTGACAGGGGTGGACGCAGCACACGCGGCGCGGGTGCTGTTGGCCGAGGGAGTGCACCAGAGGGTGCCACGTCCGGGCGAGGTCGGTGTGCCGGTGCGGCGGTGTCGTCCGATGGTGCTCGCGGTGGTGCGTGACGGAATCCGGCACTGGAGCAACGACCCGGTACTCGGCGTCATCCGTGCGGACGACGTGCTGATCGGCTGGGCGGAATAACCACAGACAGTGATCACTGCGGTGGCGAACTGCTCGGCGGTAGGCATGTTCGCCGACTCCTGAGCCCTGTCCGAGCTGCAGGCGCGCGCCATCGCGCGAAGCCGAGGGGCCATCCCCGGTCCTGTAGTGGCGGTCTCGGGTGAACCGCCTTCCGTGGCTCGGTGGTCAGCCGGCCAGTTGCAGGCGGCGCTTGAGCAGGTAGCTGACCGGCGGGAGGGCGGCGGTGCGCAGCGGTAGGTCACGCAGCCAGAGCCGGAACGGGTCGGCGGGTGCGTAGAGACCTTTGACGCGGCGGCCGAGTTTCTGCTTGCGCCGCACCTCCGGGCGCAGTTCGGCCTCCCACCGCGCCAGGGCGGTGGTGATGTCCGAGTGTTGTTGCAGTGCGGTGCCGAGAAGGTCGGCGCCGCCGACTGCCAGCGAGGAGCCGTAGCCGGCGAAGAGGGTGACGCACCAGGCGGCGTCGCCGACCAGCACGACGCGTCCGTCGCTCCACCGGTCGAGCACGACCTGGCTGAGCGTGTCGTAGTAGACCGACTCGGCGGTGCGCAGGCGGGCGAGCAGGTCGGGGACGAGCCAGCCGAGGTCGCCGAAGACTTCCGGCAGGGTTGCCTGCGGTCCGGCGGCGAGGTCGCGGGCGACGTCGCCGGTGCGGAATCCGAAGAAAGCGGCGGCCCGGTCGTCGCCGAGGCTGATGACGGCGACGGTGCGGCCGCGCGAGGTGAGGCTGGCGGTGGCGCCTTCGGTGAGGAAGTCGGGTCGGCGGTCCATCACGAACACGCCGACCACGTGGTGCAGGTCGAGCAGGTGGTCGCGTTCCGGGCCGAACACCAGCGACCGGGTGTGGGAGTGCAGGCCGTCGGCGCCGACGAGCAGGTCGGCGGTCTCGCCGGACCCGTCGCTGAGCGCCACCTCGACACCGTTCGGGTTCTGCTCGATCGCGGTGACGGTGGTGGCGAAACGGATGTCCGCGTCGTCGCGCACCGCGCGGTAGAGCACGTCCTCGATGTCGCCGCGCAGGATGTTGAACGCCCGCCGGCTGAGCAATGCCCGCACGGTCTCACCGGGCACGGTGAACCTGGTCGTGCCGTCCGGCCGCACGTAGTGCATGTCGTCGTGGGTGATGTGGTGTTTGGCGAGTTCGGGTAGGATGCCCATGCGTTCGGCGGCGTCGTAGCCCAGTCCGCCGAACGTGACCGCGTAACCGCCGGAGCGGCGGCCCGGCGTCCGCTCGACCACCACCGGCTCCCAGCCCGCTTGGCGCAGTCGCAACGCCGTGCTCAAGCCCGCGATGCCGGCGCCCACGATCACAGCTCGCTTCGTCATGTCGTCGATTCCCCCTGTGTGGTGAGACCCGTGGCGACGATGTCGACCAGCAGGTCGATGATCTTGGGGTGGAGGGTCGGGTCGCCGAGCCGGTCGGCGAACATCGGCACCAGCAGGACGGTCTGCAGCACACCGATGATCACGGCCGGGTCGACGTCCACCAGCTCGCCGGTGCGGCGGCGGTCGGCGACGAAGTCCGACACCGCGGTCACCGGGTTGTCCGCCAGCGCGGTGACCCGAGCGGGGTCGAGCTTCCCGGCGACCGCGCGCATCTCCTCGGGGTGGCTCATCAACCTGCTCCACAGCGGGTTGACGGTCAGCTCGTGCAGGGTGGCGTGCAGGAACCGGCGCAGGCTGTCGCGCGTGTCGGAGCCCGCCAGCAACGCCTCGTCCACCACCCGCCGCTTGACCTCGGCCGCCTGCCGGAGCATCAGCTCCAGGTACAGGGCCTCCTTGGAGTCGAAGAACACGTAGAAGCTGCTCTTCGCCACCCCGGTGGGCGCCATCAGCTCGTCCAAGGTCGTCTTGCGCAGGCCGACCGTCGTGAACAGCCGGTCGCCGGTGTCCAGCAACAGCGCGGTGATCCGTGCCTTCTCCTCGGCCGAGAACGCGGGCGGCATCGCATCCCTTCCTTCTACCGTGGCGGCCGGCTCGTGTTCCGCCGACCGCTGCGACCATAAAAACAGATTGGCGATTTGTTTTCAACTGGGTTGGTGCAGTGGCTCCCATCGGCTGTGCGCAGATGCCCACCGGGCCTTCGGTCGGGCCGGCGAAGGTGGGAGCCCGGACGCCGGTCGGCACCCCTCGACAGGCTGAAGCGGTCCCTGCTGTGGCCGTAGCGGACCCGACGTAGCGCGCAGGGCGATTACGCCGCAGTGCCACCCACCATGACCTGACGGACGGTTCAGCCAGCCGCCGCCCGCACCCGGAGGTCGCGCCCACGGAACGGCACAGGGTCAAGCCGGTTGATCGGCACCACGCTCATCGTTCCTGGCGCGCACCGTCATCCTCGGCGCGCAGGCCACGACGGATCGCCCCGGGTGCCAATTCCGCCCGGTCGCTGACCTTCGCCGAGGAGGCGAGTTGCCAGGGCACGCTCGTGACCATGACCCCGGGCTGGAACAGGAGCCTGCCCTTCAGCCGGAGTGCGCTTTGGTTGTGCAGCAGTTGTTCCCACCATCGGCCGACGACGTACTCGGGGATGAACACCGTGACGACATCGCGCGGATTGTCCGTGCGGATCCGTTTGACGTAGTCGAGGATCGGCTTGGTGATCTCCCGGTAGGGCGACTCGATGACCTTGAGCGGTACCGGCACGTCCTGCTTGTTCCAGCGGTCGAGCAGTTCCCGGGTCTCCTGGTCGTCAACGTTGACCGTGATGGCCTCCAGCCGGTCCGGCCGCAGTGCCTTGGCGTAGGCCAGCGCCCGCTTGGTCGGCCGGTGCAGCTTGGACACCAGCACGATGGCGTGGTTGCGGGATGGCATCCTGATCGGCGGGTCGTCGTCCTCCTGGAGTTCGTCGCTGACCCGTTGGTAGTGGCGGCGGATCGCGCTCATCACGACGTAGATGGCGGCCATGGCGGCCAGTGAGATCCAGGCGCCCTGGGTGAACTTGGTGATCAGGATGACGACCAGCACCAGTGCGGTCATCGCGAAGCCGAAGGCGTTGACCGCCTGGGAGCGGCGCATGCGGCGCCGTGCCGCGGGGTCGGTCTCGGTGCGCAGCAGCCGGGTCCAGTGGCGGATCATGCCGCTCTGGCTGATCACGAACGACATGAACACGCCGACGATGTAGAGCTGGATCAGCCGCGTGACCTCGGCGTCGAACGCCACGACCAGCACAATGGCGAACGCGGCGAGGAAGACGATGCCGTTGGAGAACACCAGCCGGTCGCCGCGGGTGTGCAGCTGGCGCGGCAGGTAGCGGTCCTGGGCCAGGATCGAGCCGAGCACGGGGAACCCGTTGAACGCGGTGTTCGCGGCCAGGACCAGGATCAGGCCGGTGAAGAAGATGACGTACCAGGTCGCGGGTGGGAATCCGGCGAACACGGCGTTGGCGAGCTGGGCGACCAGGGTCTTCTGCTCGTAGCCCGCGGGCGCGCCGATCAGTTGGTGCGCGGGGTCCTCGGCGACCTGGGCGCCGGTGAGCCGGGCCAGCATGATCAGGCCGAGGAACATGGTGACGGCCAGCACGCCCATCATCAGCAGGGTGGTGGCGGCGTTGCGGCCCTTGGGCTTGCGGAACGCGGGCACGCCGTTGCTGATCGCCTCGACGCCGGTCAGCGCGGCGCTGCCGGAGGAGAAGGCGCGCAGGATCAGGAAGGCGAACCCGAGCCCGGCCAGGCTGCCGTGCTCCTCGACCAAGTCGAAGTCGGCGCTCTCCGCCCGTACTTCCTCGCCAAGCAGGTACACCCGCACCAGGGACCAGACGATCATGGCGAGGATGCCGACGACGAAGGCGTAGGTGGGGATGGCGAACGCGGTGCCGGACTCGCGCACACCCCGCAGGTTCATCGCGGTCAGCAGCACGATCGCGCCGACCGCGAACTCCACCTTGTGGGTGGCGACGAACGGCACGGCCGAGCCGATGTTGGCCGCGGCGGAGGCGATCGACACCGCCACCGTCAGCACGTAGTCCACCAGCAGGGCACTGCCGACCACCAGACCCCACCGCGGGCCGTGATTGACCGTGGCGACCTCGTAATCGCCGCCGCCGGAGGTGTAGGTGCGCACGTTCTGCCGGTAGGAGGCCACCACGGCGGCCATCACCACCGCGACCAGCAGCGCGATCCACGGGCTGAACACGTACGCCGACGCCCCCGCGACCGAGAGCACCAGCAGGATCTCCTCCGGCGCGTACGCCACGCTCGACATGGGGTCGGAGGCGAACACCGGCAGCGCGATGCGCTTGGGCAGCAGGGTGTGGGACAGGCGGTCGCTGCGGAAGGGCCGCCCGACCAGGAGCCGCTTGGCGACGGTCGCGAGCTTGGGCATGAGGGCGCAGCCTAGGTCTCTGTCCGGCCTGGTGCGGTCCGGACTTGCAGGAAGAGGAGGTGGTCGTCCGCGGCCAGTCGCAGGTGGGCCGCGTCCGGACCCCAGAAGCGCTGTGAATCCCGGATCACGCCGACTGCGTTCGGTGCGCAGTCGTACGGCGGGCGTCCCACCTCCGACGGCTCGGCCGGGCGTTCGTCGATCGTCCAGTACACCGCCGTGCCCTCTGCTGTCCTCTCCTGCTCCTGCCCGGACAACGCCCGGACCAGAGCCGTCCCCGTCGCTTCGGAGGTGCTGACCGCGTAATCGGCACCGTGGCGGCACACGACGGCGATGTGCGCGTCGTCCCGCACGGCGGCCACGATCACCGCGGTCGGGCACAGGTCACGAGCCAACATCGTGGCGAACACCGCTGCCTCGTCCGGCACCACAGCGACCACCACGTGCCTCGTCGCCGACCCCGAGGTCGCCCGAGCCAGCACGTGACGGTCGGTACCATCGCCGACAATCGTACGTAACCCCAGCTCAGCGGCCCGTCCGGCCGCGCCCGCGTTGCTGTCGACGACGACGAGCCCGGTCGGATCGGCACCGTTGTCCAGCAGGTGCCGCGCAGCACCGGCGCCCGTGACGCCGAACCCGATCACCAGCGTCCGTGCACACATCCTCCCGACCTCCGCGGCGACCGTAACGAGGTACGGCGTACCCAGCCGACCCCGAGCTTCGGATCCTTACGCGATCTTGACGGCACGGTGGCCCGCCAACGACCGGCCCGCAAGGCCGTCCAGGAATGGATTCACCGTCCACCAGGACGGTGACCGCGATGAGGTCGGCAGGACTTCGGCGTGTCCGGAACCGACGCGGTTGTCTGGCGCTGTGCCGGTAGGCTGGGTCGTGGTGTGCCGGGAAGCCTGGTCGGCGGGTGATCCGCTGTCGTCCGGGCGAAGGGAATGACCGTGGTCGGGCACACCGCCCTCTGCCGCTCGCCACGCGTGTCACCTGTGTGTCCTCAACACCGTCGGCGTGAGGAGCGGTCGTCGTGGTGAACAGAGCGGCAGGGACGGCGGTAGGGCCCATGGTCATCGCCGCGGTGGAACACCACTACCCGGCGGGGCAGCGGCTGGTCGACGACGCGGCTGCCGCGTCGGTGCTGCCGGCGACGTCCCGCTGGGTGGCGCGGGCAGCCGCCCGGCCCCGCGTGCGGGACCTGCTGATCAGGTTGTCCGACAAGGCCGCACCGGGCGTGTGGGGTTCGATCGCCTGCCGCAAGCGCTACATCGACGAGCAGCTGGTCGAGGCGGCGGCCGACGGCATCAGGACCGTCGTGGTCCTCGGTTCGGGTTTGGACACCCGCGGCCACCGACTCGCCGTTCCTGCCGGGGCGCGCGTGTTCGAGGTCGACCTGCCGGTGAACGTCGAGGCCAAGCGCCGCCGCGTCGGTGTGCCGGATGGCATCACCCCGGTACCGGTCGACTTCGAGTCCCACGACTGGGGTGAAGCCCTGCTCGACCACGGGTACCGGCCCGACGAGCGGTGCCTGGTCGTGTGGGAGGGCGTCACCCAGTACCTGTCCGAGGCCGCGGTCCGCCGCACCTTCGACGTCCTCGCGGGCGTCACGCCGGGCAGTCGGCTGGTCTTCACCTATGTTCTGCGCGATTTCCTGGACGGTGTCGACCTGTGCGGAGCCGAGGCGTTGCACCGGCGGTTCGTCGCCGGGACTCCCTTGTGGCGGTTCGGCCTGCACCCGTCGGAGGTGGCCGGCTTCCTCGCCCGGTACGGCTGGCACGAGGTGGAACAGGCCGGCCACGAGGAACTGGCCGCGCGCTACGTCCGCCCGACCGGCCGGACCGTCTCGGTCACGCCGTTGGAGAGGACCGTGGTCGCCTGCAAGCGTTGACGGCCGTGTCCCGCCGGACCGTCACGCGGACTCGGCCTTCATGCCATCCGCCCTCGGTGCCTGGCTACGACCGGTCTGCCGCGTGAGGACCGGTCGTAGCCGGCGGCTTGCCGGCACCTCGTGGCGGGTCACGTGCCCAGTGCGGGGAACGCCTCGTCGACCAGGTCGCGCAGGTCGCGGACGCCGTCTTCCTCGACCCAGGCGGTCAGCGCGGTGACCAGGGCCGCGGTTGCCGCCGCGGCGACGACCCGCAGCCGCAGGTCCACCGGTCGCCCCTCGCGGTCGGCCAGGGCTCGGGCGAGCAGGGAACCGGTGTCGGTGGTGTTGCGCCACTGCCGGGCGCGCAGGGTCGGATGGGTGATCACCAGGCGGGCGCGGGCGAACACCGCGTCACGGTCGGTGGCGAGCACGGTGTCCAGGCCGGTGCGCAGCGCGGCGCGCAGAGCGGTGAACGGGGCTTCGTCGGGCGGTCGCGCCCGCACCAGATCGGCCATGAGCGGGTCGTAGTCGTCGTGCTCGACCACGGCTTCCTTGGTGGGGAAGTAGCGGAAGAACGTCATGTGCGACACGCCTGCGGTGCCGGGGCAGAGTTGCCGTGGTGGTATGGGTCGGGCGGACGCTACCTCCGCTCCCACCGGGCGAACGGTTCCTGCACTTCGCGGGGGGACGCTGCGAGGGCGTCGTCGTCGGGCTCGGCCGCGGTGACGCGCGGGAGGTGGACGATCGCGTCGTAGGCGTCCAAAGGGTTGATGTCGCAGTAGAAGGTGCCCATGCGCTGTTCCGCGACGGCCTGGAACGCGGCGGTGTCGGCCGGTGACAACCGCCGAAGGTCGGCGGCGAAAGGGCCGTCGTGCGCGTCGGCCATGAGCGCGTCGAGGCTGCCGGGGCGGGGCGCACCCAGGTCGGTGAACAACGTGCCGGCATAGAACTGCTCGGGGTTGTCGTTGAGGGTCCGTCCGGTTCCGGTGGTCGTGCCGATGACGACGTAGTCCTCGCCGAGTCGGTCGGCCAGGTGCAGACCGGCCGGGGTCATGGGCGGCATGCCGGGCAGGGTGCCGGGCCACCGCTGAATATGTCCGTTGTGGGCGGCCAGCACGATCCGGTCGTGACGGCCCAGGACCCACTCGACGGTGTCGGCGATCCCGGCGTCGCGGTTGGACATCGCGGTCTGCTGGTCACCGCGGGCAATCGCCCGCACCACCGTGTCCAGGACGGTGACGAGGTGCAGCGAACGCAGGGCGCGTTCATACGCCTCGACCGACGTACGCGCGACGTAGTCCAAACGCCGCCCGGCCATGCGCGCGGCGAGTTCGGCCAAGCCCGCGGTCAGGGCGTCACGCGCCGACGGCGCCAGCCCCGCGTAGGCGGCGAAGGCCGCAGGGGCGGAGAACGCCGACGGAGCCGCGAAAGCAACGGCCGCTTCCCGGACACCCGGGTCGATCGTGAACTCCGGGTCGGCCTGCGCGAGGTAGGCGGTTACGGCGTCCAGGCCGGGTAGCAGCGACACGTTCCCACCGCCCAGGTCGACGCCGTGGAAGCCGACCGGCCGTGCGGCGACGCGGTTGTGATCCCGTATCCACTGCACCTGGGCGCGCATCTGCGTCCACAACCCCATCAGGGAGGTGATGCCCTCGGCCAGGACGTGACCGGGCCTTTCGTCGCCGCCGCGCACCCGGCTGTCGGTCAGTCCGCCCTCTGTGAACCCGGTCTCCATCGCGTAGGCGTCGAACCCGTGCCGCTCGACCAGGTACCGCAGCAGGCGGTGTCGCAGCAGGTAGGTCTCGGCGTTGTAGTGCGCGCTTTCACCGATCGCCACCACGCGCGCCTCGCCAACCACCTCGTCCAACCACTCCAGGTCGTCCAGCGGCTCGGCGGGGTCCAGCGTGCGCAGCGGGATCACTGCCGCGTCGCTCAACCGAATCGGCGTCCTCGTGTTCGTGACCATGTCCCCAGCCCTCTCGTACTGTTTCCAACTTTGGGAACAGTAGCAGTCGTGGGAACATTGTCTGGTGGACACGCTCGAACTGCTCCTGCACCCGGTCCGGCTGCGCATCGTCTGGGCGCTGTCCGGCGACCGCGTGCGCACCACCACCGACCTGTGCGCCACCCTGTCCGACGTCCCGAAGACCACCGTCTACCGGCACGTCGCTCTGCTGGCCGAGGGCGGCCTGCTGGAGGTCGCCGACGAGCAGCGGGTGCGCGGCGTGGTCGAGCGCCATTACCGACTGCGCCGTGAACGGGCGGTGATCGAGCCGGAGGCGGGCGCGGCCATGTCCCTGGACGATCACCGCCACGGCTTCGCCGCCGCCATGGTCGCCCTGCTCGCCGAGTTCAACGCCTACCTCGACCGCCCCGGTGCCGACCCGTACGCCGACTCGATCAGCTACCGCCAGGGCACCCTCTGGCTCGACCCGGACGAACTCGCCGAGATGATCGGCGAACTCCGCCAGGTCTTCCTCAAACGCGCGGGCAACGAACCCACCTCGGACCGCCGACCCCACCTGATGAGCGCGATCTTCTTCCCGACCGAACACCCTGCGCAGGAACCGAGTCGTGTCACCGACCAAGCGTGACCGGCAAGGGCATTCCGCAGCGGCTGTGTGTGCTGTCATCGCGATGATGCACCAGTTCGATAGGGGATGACCAAGTAGCGCAAGAACGCTTGGGCCCCGCTTACTGCGGGGCAGCGAAGGCGAGTGACCAACGAGAGGCACGCGCGCAGGCGCGCGCGAGACGTCAGCGGATGAACAGGAACGCGGCTTGGTCAAGAAGGAGCGCGCCACGATCAAGTAGGCATGAGTCGGCCACGCTGAACTACTGGCTTTCAGACCGCCGGGGGGCGAGGAGGATGTCCGCCTCGTCCTGAAACGGACTGATCGATCGGCGTAGCACGACAGAAGTGACAACGTCACCCTGCCGTCCTCACTAAGTGATCAGTTCAGAATGAGTTTCGCAGGCAGATGATCGAGCAGGCCAGGCTGAGCATCGCTTGATGGACGTCGGCCCGTCGTTCGGTACAGACCCGGAGTCGTCGGAAGCCCTTGATCCAGGCGAAGGTGCGTTCGGTCGGCCAGCGGACCTTGCCAGGCCGGACCCGTGCTCGACGCCGCGTCGGGCGATGACCGGGATGATGCCGTGAGCGCGGACCAGGCGACGGTACTTGTCGTGGTCGTAGCCTCGATCGGCGTAGAGCCAGCCAAGTCGACGACGCGGCTTGCCGACCACGCCCTGAATCGGCGGGACGGCGTCGATCAGCGAGATCAGTGGGGTGACGTCGTTGCGGTGTCCACCGGTCATGGGGACGGCGAGCGGGATGCCGGTGGCGTCGGTAATCGGATGGTGATTGGAGCCGGGCTTGCGTCGGTCGACCGGGTTCGGCCCGGTGTGGTCCCCCTTTGAGGGCGCGCAGGTGGGTGGAGTCGACCAGTGTCGCAGACAGGTCCAACAGCCCTGCCGCTCGCAACTCGGCGAGGAGTCGCTCGTGCGACTGCTGCCAGACGCCGGCCTCGTGCCACTCGGTCACCGACGCCAACACGTCGGGCCCGACGCGCTGAACAGGGCGGTGGGCAGCCGGTTCCACCCGATCTTGGTGCGCACCACGTACAAGATCCCTCCAGCGCCGCCCGGTCGTCGGCGCGTCTGCGACCCGGGATGACGGAAACGCCTCGGATGCACCGGGATCAACGGTTCCAGTCGAGCCCACAGTTCGCTTGTCAGGGCCTCCTTACGTACAAGGTGATCTTGAAACATCTTGCAGCCAGCCATCTGCTCCCACCGCGTCGGGAATGGACCTCCGACTGACGTCTCCGACATTCCTCGTGGCCCGGACTTCGTGGCGACCGCAACCCGGAGGAAGCCCGCCGCACGGTCCCTGACCCGTTTGCATGGACTGCTCGGAACTCCTGGGCGCGGAGGGAGACAATCGGTCAGTCGCCCTCCAACCGGAACTCGGCCGAGTCTGCCCGACCGACGATCTCCCGCACGGTGTGTGCCGTGCTGTCGTTGGAGTCGGCGACCAGTGCCAAGGCGCGGTTGATCGCGAGGCGTGCACCGGCACCGTCGTCCAAAACGCTCAGTGCCAGGCCGAGCCTGGCCAGGCACTCGGCGTGTCCGGCACAGTCGGGTGTGCGCTCGAATGCCTTGTCGGCGCGAGCCAGGTATCGCGCCGCTGCACGATGTCGGCCGATCTGGATCATCAGGGAGCCGAGGTGGTCCAGTGCATAGATGATGCCGACTTGGTCGTCGTGCAGCAGGTAGGTCTCCAGGATTTCGTCGGCGCACCCGACGACCTTGTGCCAGCGTTCCTGGGCGCTGTAGGTCGCAGCTAGGTCGTGGAGCGCAGCAGCAGTGGCATCAGGGTCATCGTCGCGATGCCGGTGGATCGCGAGTTCCCGTATGCCGTGGACCGCCGCAAGTCGAAGTCGCCCGTGGACCCTTAGCGATTGCGCGGCACGGCGGAACGCCACCGCGAGCCGCAGTGATGTCGGCAGCACCGTTGCCAGCTCGCTCCCGATGTCGCTCAGCCAGTGCACCGCGTCCTCGTCCACGTGGGCCGGAACCACTGGCCAGACCTGAACCAGCAGCCCCACCGCGGTCTCCGGCACGTTCATCGCGTTGCGCAGAGTCGCCAGGACGCGGCCACGCTGCTCGGTGAACCAGGTGTCGGTGTCACGCTTCTGTCGGGCCTTCGCTATCTCGCCGCGCAACGTCGAGACGAGATGCCGTGTACTGGTCACCTACTTCTCCTTCTCGGCGGATTGCGAGTGCTTGGCAACGCTGTCGGACCTGTCCACAAGGCCATGCGGTGAGGGTGGTCCGAGCATCGACGGTGGTCGACGCCCGAACCACCAGACACCGCGACCTCAATCATTGCCGCGGGTCAGCGTCGCCTCAGCGAGCGGAACGATGTCGAACAGGTCCTTGAACTCCATCGGGGCCAACACCGTGAGCGCACTCGCGATGAACACGGCACCGGGTCGTAGTTCGCCGTTCACGACCCGGGCTACTGTGGATCTGTTGATCCCCATGGCCTTCGCCAGCCCGTAGTCGGACCTGAAGCCTGCGAGCACCATCGCCTTGGTGAAGATTTCGGTGCGGAGCATGACTGTGTTCGGCATGGGCGACGTCAATGGCTGTGGTTCTGACTGCGGCGGCATGCGCGTAGGAGTCCTCGGTGGATGGTCCAAGACCGTCATGGTTCACCGACGGCAACGACGAACTCGTCAAGTTGATCGAAGAGCTTGTACGCGAACATCAGGTGCGGCGTCTCCTGGGTGAAGTGTGCTGCATGCAGGTACGCGTAGAGGACGACTGCGGGGCCGTCCGGCATGCGGAAGTAGGTCATCGGGTGGTGCTCGATGCCGGGGTACGCACCTGCGCTGTGAGGGATGACGCGGACCTTCACCTTGGTTCGGTCGAGGACGGCGCTTTCCAGCACGTAGGCGGTGCAGCGTTCGGGGTCGAGGTGTTCGATCGCCGGGTGGATCCCCAGTGGCGCGAATAGATCGATCCGCTCCGCAGTACGGCCGAGCACGTCGAGTGCGGTCCTGGTGGTGTCACCCCACTGGCACCACATCTCGGGTTGGTCGGCCTGTTGGGCCGCGTCAGTGAGCCGGGCCCATCGTGTCTCGCAGAGGGGCCTGTACTTGGCCAGGTCCGCGGGCCACGAGTCGCTGACGCCCTGCTCCAGCTGTTCGACCCTCTCCAGTGGCCAGTGGAGGCGGGCAGCGAAGTCGGCGACGGTCACACCGGCCGCCTCACGGGCTTGACGTAGCTCGAGGCCGAGCAGGCGGCCACGCAGCGTGGGCGTGCCTTTCATCGACCCATCACCTCGCTGTGAACACGCGTGGTTGGTGGTTGATCGCTGTAAATGATCATGCTGCTCTTTCGGTTGTTCGCGTTGAGGTGCTTCGGCCCGCAGGTGCGGACGGCGTGGATCAGGTGGGGTGGGGCGGCAGGGGTGCGGAACCTGCCGCCCCGGCGGCCGGCTTCGGTTCGGCGCTCTGCGCACGACGGGTCACGTGGGGGCGGCGTGATCGGGCGCGGCGAGCGACTGGCGAACCAGAGCCAGCTGGATCAGGTGGCGGATGCGGTGTCGGGTGGTCCGCCGCGAGGAGTGCGGCATCTCAAGAATCGGGTCGCCGTGCCAGTGCGGTCTCTGGTGAGTCGGTGTCGCGGTCGGTGGGTGAGGGCGTTGTCACGGGCGAGTTGGAACTCCAGCAATGCCCGGCAGGGCACGGGTGTCCGGCGCCACCAGCGTCCGGCCCGGCACTGGCGGCAATGGCCGTTGGCGTCGGGAACGTGCTGCGCGAGCAGGGCCTGCAGTCCGGCGACCAGACTGGGCAGTTCGCCGCGCGCCACCGCCGCGACCGTGCGGTCGTCGCCGTCCAGGACGACGTCGACCACCGCGTCGAGATCCGACCAAAGCCGATCACGCAGGGCGGCGAACACGACGTTGTTGTTCCCCGCGACCCTCATGACTGCCTCCCTGCCACCCCACGCGGCACCTTGGTGCCGACCGGTTGGTGGTCATCGGCGTGGCGTGGCCACGGGAACAGCGGGATCCCTTCGTGCTCTCGCCAGGCCGCATCGCAGGCACGGCACGTCGGCCAGCAGCCGTCGGGACACCTCGGTGGTGGGTCGTGCGGCACCGTCACGCTGACACCGCACAACGTCTCGCCTTCGTCGTTGGCGGCCAGCGCATCGGGAATCGCATGGCGCTGTCCGTGGTACGGGAGCCACCGGAACGCACGGGTGCCCATCACGACGCCCGCAGGCTGATGCGGCCGCAGGTCCGCGACCGCGGACCCACCACTCCAGGGAGATCGATCGAGAGCAAGCGGTCCACCGTCGACACGGCACACCTCCAGTGCTGGATGGCAGTGGGGGGCGGTCCGGGAGACGACGCGCGTCCGGCCCGGACCGCCCGGCTCGCCACCTGTTGAACCTGTGAAGACGTGTGGCGAGCCGCCGGTCCACCAACGGTCCGGCAGACGAAAATGTACGCGACGAAATTTCGCGGCGAAATCGTTCGTTGGGGTGATCCTGCTACCGAAGATCAGGAGCCGTCCACCACACTTGGCCCACACCACCGACGCATGGAGGCCGGATGAGCGAGGTCGAGCAGCGAGCGCCGTTCCTGCGGAAGCGGCTCGGCAGCCGCTTGCGCGAGCTGCGCAAGGCCGCGGACCTGTCGCCCAAGGAGGTCGCCGAGGAAGTCGGCATCTCGACCGCGACGCTCAGCAAGATCGAGAACGGCAAGCAGGCGGTCAAGCCCGCATACGTGAAGCTCATGTGCCCGCTGTACGACGTCGGACCCGACGAGAGGGCGAGCCTGCTGCGCATGGCGGAGGAGTCGAGCAAGCCCGGACGGTTCAGCCGCTACAGCACGATCCTGCGTGGTGACTTCGAGGACTACCACGAGATGGAGGGCCAGGCCGAGGCCCTCTGGGTCCACGAGCCCAGCCTGGTCTTCGGTCCGTTCCAGGTGCCGGAGTACGTGCGTGCGATCCGTCGCGCTGCCAAGCCGGACAGCGGTGAGGACGATCTTGCCGGTTCCGTCGAACTCCGCCAGCTCCGCTTCAACGACCTCACGGGCGAGCGTGCACCCGAGGTGAACGTCGTGCTCGATCAAGCGGTGCTCTGCCGCGAGGTCGGAGGCCGAGCGGTGATGCGTGCCCAGCTCGGCTTGCTGATGGAGGTGGGCAGGTTGGCGAACGTCGATCTCCGGATCATCCCGTTCGACGTCGGTGCCTACGCGGCTCAGGGCGCCGGTTTCGTGGTACTTCGCCTGCCGCCCGAGCCGCACAAGGACGTGGTGTTCATCGAGAGCGACCTCGTCGCCGAGTACCTCGACCATCCGCTGGAGATCGCTCGCTACCGGGAGATGTTCGACCAGGCCCAGAAGTCCGCACTCAGCCGGGCGAAGTCGATCGACCTCATGGATAGGCTGAGGTCGAACCTGTGAAGGCGAGCGGAAGGGGTGCGGGATGATGCCTGACCTGCGCCAAGGAGCTTGGAGAAAGAGCAGTCGGTCGAACGGGCAGAACGGGGCCTGCGTAGAGGTGGCACTCACCGCCGAGCAGACCCTCATTCGCGACTCGAAGAACCCGGCGGGTGCCCGGTTGGCCTTCGGCGCCGGCAGCGCCGCGTCGTTCATCAGCCAGATCAAGGCGGGACGTTACGACGTGTAACTGCGGCCGGTTTGCGTCTGGCGGTCGCACCGACAGCGGACAGGCGATCATGCCGATCGCCTGTCCGACGGCCTTGATCAACCGGGCACGGTACCGACGGCTCGGAGTTGTGACGCAGTCTCTCTGGTCACCCCACGGCTTGTAGGGGCCGGTGGGTCTGTGTCGCTGTGGGCGGCGGGCCCGGTTCGGTCGAGAGCAAGTTGACGGCGGGCGTGAGTGCGGACAGCAGCGCCGCAGCCTGGGATGTCAGCTCGTAGACGGTGGACTTGGGGAACCGGGCGGGTTCTTCGTGGCGGGTGACGAGCTGCTTGTCCTCCATGCGACGGAGGGTCCTGCCCAGGATGCTGTCGTGCAGCCAACGGTCCGAGTCGGGTTGCCCGACGGTGGTGGCGTGGATGGTGGACAGGATCTCGGTGAAGTGCCGGGGACCATCGGCCAGCGCGGCGAGGATCGCCGGTACCCATTCGCCTTTGAGCAGGTGGACCACTTCGTACAAGCCCTGCCAGTAGGACGCCTGCTGCGCCACCGCCGCAGCGGCTTCCTCTTCGCTCGGGACGACTGGCAGCCAAGAGGCTTGAATGCTGTCGCGTCCGGCACCCTTGGCGTTCCGCAGGGCGATGTCGGCGTCGAACAGCAGGGACTCCGGTGTGTCGTTGCCCGGTCGGCTGGTGGTCGTGATGCCGATCGACGCGGTCAGGCCACGGATGGTCGTGATCACGCCGGGCGTGCTCGCATCGAGGCGGATAGCCGCGATGCCGGTGCTGATCCGTTGTGCGACGGTGAGAGCTTGATCGGCGTCAGCGCCGGGCAGTAGGATGAGGAACTCGTCGCCGCCGAAGCGTCCGACCAGGTCGGCCTTCCTGACTGCGGTTCGCAGCACCTTTGCGGTCGCGCGAAGGGCGGCGTCACCGGCCGGGTGGCCGAACTCGTCGTTGATGCGTTTGAAGTGGTCGAGGTCGACGATCAGCAGTGCGACCGGCTGGTGTTGTCGCTGGGCGTGCTCCAGGACGTGTGGCGCGTGGACGTCCCAGCCCCAACGGTCCAGGAGGCCGGTCAGCCGGTCCTTAGCCCTGTGGGGTGTCAATAGTCGGCCACACGGCCTGACCTGCGCTTACGTGGCTGCGCGTTCGTACTCGTTGATCAGGTCGCCGAGGATGGTTCGGTGGCGTGTCGACGTGTGGACCGGCGGTCTGCGAAGGCTCGTGCTCGGCCTGTCGGTCATGAGTGTCTTTCAGGCACCTTCACTGTGGTGGCTTCCGGGCCGGTGATCGACGGCGGGGGAACGCTCGTGGTGGTTCGGCGTTAGGGTGGGGCATGGCCTCTCCTGCTGCGTCGGTGCCCTCCGGTGGCGGTCCGGTGGTGCCTGCGGCTGATCCGGTGGCGATCCGGGCTGCGTTGACGCCGATGCTGGTGGCGGAGTTCGATCGTGAGTGGGAGTTGGTGTTGGAGCGGGCCAAGGTGTCGAAGGACTTGGCCGGGATACGGGATCTGTTGGGCAAGTGGCGGCACATCGCCTACGGCGAGTTGCGCGACCCGGGTTCGTACTACCGGTTGTTGGCCAAGGCCGAGCAGGTCCAGCGTCTGGGCGCCAATCCGGATGAGGTGTCGTTGGAGGAGATGAAGGCGCTGTTGCGCCGGCGTCAGGGGCGGGCCGAGTAGCCGGTGTATCGCGTCGTGCCCGACGCGGCGAGCCTGGAGCAGGTCGCCGCGCTGCCCGTGGAGGCGCTGTCGGCGTATGCCGAGGTGTTGGCGGTGTTGGAGTTGCAGCCGTGGAACGGCCGTCCGCAGCATGAGGACAACCCCGGCGCGGCGGTGCGGTACTGGAGCTTCGGACCGGATGGGGCGGGTCAGGTGGTGTACTTGATCCTGGAGGAGCAGCGCGAGGTGCACCTGTTGCTGGTGCAGTCGCTGGGCTGATCTTGTCGGCTACGTGTGGGGTGTCAAAAGTCGGCCACGGGGTCTGACCTGCGGTTAGGCTGCTATGGGTTCGTACTCGTTGATCAGGCCGCCGAGGACTGGCCGGCGGCGTATCGAGGTGTAGCCCGGCTCTGCGGTCGGCCGGTCTGGTCGTGGTGGCGCGAGTTGCTGTGCTCTGTGGGGTCGTCGGTGGTTGTAGTGGGTTGCGTAACGGTCGAGCACGGTCCGGAGGTGGTGTTCGTTGATGATGAGCAGTCGGTCGGTGACTTCGCGTCGGACGGTGCCGACGAACCGTTCGGCGTAGCAGTTGGCTCGTGGACACCGTGGTGGGCTCTTCAGGACCTGGATGCCTTCGCCGGAGAGGACCGCGTCGAACGAGGCGGTGAATTGGCTGGCCCGGTCGCGGATGAGGAACCGGAAGTCGTCGGCCCGGTCGCCGAGGTCCATGAGTAGGTTGCGGGCTTGTTGGGTGGTCCAGAGGCCGTCTGGATTCGTGGTGGTGCCGAGGATGTGGACGTAGCGGGTGGCGAGCTCCATCACGAAGAAGACGTAGACGCGCTTGAGGGTGATGGCGCAGTCGATGTGGAAGAAGTCGCAGGCCAGCATGCTCGCGGCCTGGGCATGCAGGAATCGTCGCCAGGAGGTGTCGCTGTCGCGTTGGGGCGCTGGCGGTATCCGTAGGTGCTTGAGCACGCGGCGCACGGTTGAGGCGGCTACCCGATGGCCAAGCTTGTGCAGCTCGCCTTGGATTCGGCGGTAGCCCCATCCGGCGTTCTCTCGGGCCATCCGCTCGATCAACGCCACTACGGCATCGTCGATCGGTGGTCGGCCGGTGCGGTTTGG
The DNA here is from genome assembly GCF_003014735.1 of Saccharothrix carnea. Classification (GTDB taxonomy): domain Bacteria; phylum Actinomycetota; class Actinomycetes; order Mycobacteriales; family Pseudonocardiaceae; genus Actinosynnema; species Actinosynnema carneum. Next base: position 28,832 of record NZ_PYAX01000009.1, read on the forward strand.
GTAGGTCCACTTCTTCGCGACCAGTCGCCGGTGCCATCGTAGGACGGTGCCCGGCGTCACCAGCCGGTGGTGTCGTAGCCAGTCGGGTAGGCGTCGCACCAACGCGGCGAGCACCGCACGATCGGCCCAATCCAGTCGCGAGCGAGGGTTGGCCCGGCGCAGCACGGCGATCTCGTGCCGCAGTACCAGCAACTCCACGTCTTTGGCCGCCGATGACCGACAGAGTAGAACCAACCAGCCGACGACCCGGACGAAGATCAGGTAGAGCAGTCGTAGCGCCACGCTTCACGATGATGCTCCTGCAGCACGTGGTGCGAGATCGCCGCAGCTCAGCGCCTCAGTGCGGAGTTCTGGCACCCCACACGGGTGACGTGTCGTCCGAGTTACAGGCAGGTCGCCGTTCTGGCGGCTTTGTTGGAAAATAACAACCGCTGCAAGGCTGAACGGAGTTGTTGCACACGGTAGGAAGCGCGACGGGCGGACACGTCGGAGATCACACCCGACTCCTTGGAGCGCCGTGAGTGAGGCGGGTGATACACCCCGGACGCGGCTCGGTTTCTCCAGCGCGGACAGGTGCCGGAAGGCCGCGCCACCCATCCTCCGACTCGGAGATGTGGCGCCGCCATGCGCAGGAACGGTACGAACACGGTACGCCCACCTGGTCTGATCGCCATGTTATGGGATCACGCTTGATGAAGCGCTCGCGCGGCGAATGCGCGGAGCGGCAATGGGTTCATGCATGAAACCGGGTGGTGCTGGCCATCCCTGCTGGCCACTGACACCGTGCAGGACCCGGTGCAGTCGGAGGAGGTGATGCTCGAGGTGTTCGTGGAGCTGTGGCGCACGGCCGGCCGCTTCGACCCCTCGCGTGGCAGCGTCCTGGCCTGGGCGATGTAGTTGAGCAGCGCGACGAGAGCGCCCCATTGATCGCGGTTGGCTGAGACCGCCCCATTGATCGCGGTTGGCTGAGACCGCCCCTGGCTCGGAGTCTGACCAACGGCGCCGGGCCTCTCCGACCGTAACGCCAGTCTTGTCGTGTGCGATTCACCGCACACGAGCCGGCCTGCCCGGACTGACGAGGTGGGGGAGGGTGGCGTGATGGCACACAGCGCGGCGCCACTCGATGGAACCCGTCCTCAGGCGACTCGGATGCAGCACGCGATCCGACTGCTGGTCATCCTGGAGGCGTGTGGTGAGCTGGTGAAGGCTGGCGACCCGGTCGGTGCGGTCAAGGTGATTCGGAGCGAACTGCGCCTTCAAGCGCTGGACTTCTGGCTGCGCAACCCCGACTACCTCGCCGATGAACTCGTCACCAAGGTGGAGTCCGGTGAGCTGCCCGACAGTTGCCTGGACACTGCGCGCTACCTGCTCGACGACCCAGAACCGGATCTGCGGTGGTACCCGATGCCGCGGTGGCACTACGGCGCGTACGAGGCCATCGATGATGCGTTCGCCATTCTGGACGCCTATGGACTGGCGCTTGTTCGCCGCAAGGGCGGGGTGGTGAAGGCGGCCCGAAGCGAGTTCTTCCTCACCGGCAAGGGTCAGGCTGCGGTCGCCGACCTGACCGCTGAGCCACGCCTGTCCTGGTATACGCGCCAGGTGGGTCTGGTCGCGCTCGTCTCCGGCGACGACCTGGGCAGCGAACTGAAGAAGCGGCAGTACAGGCAGGCCGAGTACGCCAAGACCGAACTGGGCGTCGCTATCGCTCCTATCGCGGGCAGCGTCCGGGTGCGGCTGGAAGGTCTGCGCGGCACGCTCGATCAGCCAGCCGAAGACCTGGGCGCGGTTGAGGCAGCCATCTAAACCTACGGGGGTGGGTCGTGAGCACGCTCGGGGATGCCGTTCACGCCGAGTTGATCCGAAAAGGGCTCGATGTCGATGCGGAGCAGGTCGAACGGATCCTGACCGACGCAGGTGTCGCGACCAGCGCGACCACGGGCGTTCCAGTCCGACTTCGTGTGCGCCGCGTCCACGTCACGGGCACCAAACTCCTCGAAGCCGACGGCGAGGACGCGTCCGAGGACGCTGCCGGCGATCAAGACACTCTGGTGCCGTTCGCTCTGGACTGGTCACCGGCGGACGGCGTCAACGGCGTCGGAAGCGAGCGCAACCTGAGAGGCAAATCCTCGGTCCTCCACTTCATGGCTGGGCGTTGACAGGGCGTTGCCCGTTGCAGGCGGATGTCCTCACCTGGGTGGAGCATGTCGAGGTCGAGTTCAGCGTCGACGAAGTTACTGTTCACGTGGCCTTCGACGTCGACTCCGGCGTCCCGGGCGGCTCCGTGACCCAGAAGGCGAGTGCCGGCGGAACAGGTCGGCAAGTCAGCCTGGGTACCTTCGGCAGCGACGCCGGGTTCGAGTCGCTCATGGGAGCGTTGATGCTCGAACGCCTGCGGCTTGAGCCCATCGCGATGTGGTCGAACAATCAGGAGACCTCGCACGCCTGGCCTGCTTACGCGTCGGCGCTTGCCGTGCACGCTGACCGCCTCGACCCCGTCGTCGGAAACGAGGGTGTTCTTGGGACGCGCATGTTGCAGATGTTCGTCGGAACCTCGTGGGCACCCGCCCGCGCCCAGGCCGCCACTGCGCTGAGCGCCGTGAAGTTCGCGCGGGAACGCTCCCGTGCCAAGGCACGGGCCGCCGCCCAGGCAGCCGAGGCGTTGATCGGGGCGGCCGAGGCACGGGTGGCTGCCGCCCAGGAGGTTGTCGCCTCCTTTGACGGGGCCAAGCCGGACGTCGATGCGATGCTGTCGTTGGCGGCTGCCGCGACGGACCGAGCGACCGAGGCGCAGGAACTCTCGCTACGGCTGTTCACGGCGCGCACTTCGGCCGCGCAGGTGCATGACCAACTGCGAGCCGAGCAACGGCGCCGTAACGGCGCTATCGAGGACGCGCTTGCCCGCCGCTTCTTCAACGCGATGACGCCCACGGTGTGTCCGCGCTGCTCGGCGGCGGTGACTCAAGACCGTCGCGATGCCGAAGGCCACCACCACGAGTGCTCATTGTGCTCGTCACCTCTGGACCTGGACGCGTTCGCGGTCAGCGTCCTGGTCGCCTCCGACATCCCTGTGGGCGCTCGCGGAGAGTTGGTCGCGGCAACCGCCGATGCCGAAGCCGAACGCACCGGGATCACTGCCGATGTCTCCGGCCAGGACGTCGAGGAGTACGACGGCGACGTGGTCGATGCCCTCGTTGCTTTGCAACAGGCCGCCGATGACGCGGATGCCGTGGTCCTGGGACTTGAGGCCGAGTTCGCCGCTGCGGAGCGCAACCGCCTCGGTGCTGTCGCCGCCGCACAGGTTGGACGAGCGCAGATCGAGCGGGCGCATGAGCAGCGCAAGGCCGAACTCGCACTCGCCCGCGCGGAGGGCGCGCTCGAAAGCCTCCGACAGGCGGTCGCGCCGGTCGAGCCGCAACCGGTGGACGACACGCGGATCGAGGTCTTGGAAGCGGCGGACCGTGTCACAGCGGCCTGGCTGAAGAGCGATCAGGACCCGCTGTTGGCGGAGGTGTCCAAGGAGATCGCCGGACTCGCTCGCCGTTTTGGCGCGGACAACATCACCGCCGTGTCCCTAAAGGGAAACGCGAACATGGATGTCCACAAAGGCGGCACGAAGAGCGGGTACGGCTCACTGACCAACGGCGAGAAACTCCGTCTCAAGCTGGCGACCGCGGTCGCCCTGATCACCCAGGGCCACAAGGCCGGAGTCGGCCGACACCCTGGGCTGCTGTTCGTCGACTCCCCAGCCGCCGAGGAGATTCCGGCCGACGACCTAGAAACCATGATCAACGCTATGAAGGAGGTTGCCGAGGAGACGAGCATGCAGATCGTCGTCGCGACGCGACACAGCGGGCTGCTCGCGTCGTTGCTACCGGACGACAACGTCTTGGTCGCGACCGGCGACGACTTCGTCTGGTAGCCCTCAACGCGAGGACGCGCCGCCTTGGGAAATCCTTCGACGGCTGGCACGATCAGCGCGGCGGAAAGGAGGACACGTGGCGACCGGTCCCGATCTCGACGCGATCAGGCAGCAAGTGCTCGATCACTTGACCGGCGGGCAGCCACCGACAGATCTCCTCGACCGCCTCGGAGGCTGGCCGGCCATAGAGGCGCTCGCCCCGCACCTGACCGACAGCCCGCTGCTGACGCCGGTCCTCGCTCTCGTGAGCAGGGAAATCGGCATCCGCGGCCCGGATTCCGACCTCGTCCGAGCCGCCGTGTTCATGCTCGTCGAAGCCGTGACGGCAAGCACCGACCCCATGCAGTTCGCTCAGGGCATCGACGAGCTCTGCCGGAACCGAAACTTGCTCTCGATCGGCGGAACCCAGCTGGCATCCCGCTGTCTGGCACTCGCGCAACCCCCACAGCCGGAGGAGGATCACCTCGTCCCGTCACCCGCCGCAGTGTCGCGTCACGCGGATGCGCTAGAGGCCTACGCACGCCTGGCGATCGCCGGGTATGCATCGGAGTACAAACTGTTCAGCCTCCTCGAGGACATCGCGGAGCCGCAGCCCCGCCGGTACGCACAGGCGATCGTCCGGTCCATCGGTGCGGCATTCGACCTCTGGCAGGTCGACGACCGTGTAGTCGATGTCATCGACATCCTCACCGGTGTGAAGCCGCCTCGGTACACCGCTGCGCCAACCGAGGAAGTCGCGGCTCGCAACCGGGAGTACGGCCAGGACATCGCTTCCGACGCTTCGTGGACCAAGGCGAACATCGAGATGGTCCGGGCGTTCCGCTCGTCCACCGCAGTAGAGGCGAACGCGCGCATAGGATCGGCTGTGGAGGCGCTGCGCTTCGCCAGGGCGGAGGACGAACGAGAAGACGTCGAAGCCCTCGACGGCGCCCTACGCCTCCTACAGGCCTTCATAGGCGACCAGATCCGGCACGACGGCGTGGCCCGATCCGCCGGAACGTGGGACCTGAATCTCGGCGAAGTCGAGACCCTTGCCCGACGCGTGCGGCAGTTCACCGTCACCGGCTACGGGCTGAACCACTGGAGTGGAAACCGGAAGCAGCTCGTCCTGACCGGGTGGGCCCGACTCGCACACGACATCGCCTGGCTGCGGGACAAACTCGACCGTGACAGCCTGTACGACGCTGCGGTCGTCCTCGACGACCTGCTCCAGCTCTACTCCGCCTCGCACACGTACGAGCTGACCGACAACGTCGACGGCATCGACGTCGTCCGAAGCGTCGTGCGACCGGCCATCGCGGGCGGGTTCGCGGCGCGCGCCGGACTCATGCGCAATCTTCACGACCACATCGAAGCCCTAGGTGAACGCATTGGCGACGGCGACGCCCCCCGGTACGAGGAACAGCTCGCCGCCGCCCTGGCCCTGCGGGATGCGGCCCGAGCCAGCCTCCAGTCCGCGGAGCCGCCGGGAAAAGACACGGAGCAGGTGGCGCCCGCTTTGCCGCCCCTGCTCGCTGAGCTGCTCGGCCGACACGACGGCGTCACCGAGGCACTGGCCGGAGTCGACCCCGCCGTACTGCGCGACCTGAACACCAGCCTCGCCGACATTCGAGACTCCAACGCTCTCGACCACGACCTCGTGATCACGGACGTCCGCAGGAAGATACTCGACGCACTCGCCCCCTCCGCCGACTTCCGAGGGGACGTCGTGCCTGCGGTTCAAACGGTCCTCGACCAGCTCATCCGCTTCGTCTCCCGCCGCATGAACACCCAGGAGTCCACAAAGGACTACCTGTTCAAAGTGGATGCCGACGAACACGACCTGCATAAGGATCTGTACGACTGGTTGTGCCAAGGCCCACTCAGCGGCATCACCAACGTCGAGGTCCAAGAGGTCGGTGCCGGCCGGACCGACATTCAGATCACTTTTCCTGGCTTCCATCTGTACCTGGAACTCAAAGCCGACGACACGATGGTGCCCGTCGAGAACAAGAGCGCGTACATCAAGCAGACCATCACCTACCAGGCCACGGACGTCCGCATCGGCTTCCTGGTGGTGCTTCGCCTCGCACCCCCGCGCGACAAGGGTCCCGCACCGCACCTACGTGACTACATTTCCCACACCACGATCGGCGTGCCGTACAGCGAAGGCGAACGCCACGTGATCATGCTGGAGATCCCGGGAAGGCAGACAAAGCCGTCAAGAGTCCGCTGACGACGCTCGTACTCGCTCGCACCCAGGTGCGTACGCGGTCATGCCGGCTCCCGATGCGATGCCGATAACCAGTCACCGAGCCGGACGAAGATCAGGTACGGCAGTCGTATCGCCACACCTCACGATCATGCCCGGGAGGTCTCGCCCGGTGTCGGCGGTGACCGCGTCGGACGTGCACAGACGGGTGTTCTGGGTGTCCCGGTCAGGTCGATCCGCTCGTGGTTGTGGTGTTGTCGAGGTGGTTGAGTTGCCGTTGGACACGTTCGGCGTCGGTATCGCGGCCCTGTTGCCGGTACAGCTCCAGCGCTTCCTGCCACGCCGCGCGGGCCGGCTCGTGGTGTCCGAGGGCGGTGTAAGGGTGTCCGAGGCGGTCGAGGGTGTCGGGGACCTGGGTGGTGTCGCCGAGGGCGCGGCGCGAGGCGAGGGCCTGCTGGTAGTGGCGGACGGCTTGGTGGTGCCGGCCCGTGTGGTGGTCGATGTAGCCCAGGCTGTCTACCGTGTTCGCTTCGCCGCCGGGGTCGTGGTGGCGGTGGTGCAAGGCGAGGGCGGCGCGGCAGTGCTCGCGGGCGGTGTGGTGGTAGCCCAGCCGGGCGGTGTACCAGCCCACCGCGTTGAGCGCGCGGGCTTCCCACACCGGCTGGTCGAGGGAGCGGAAGAGATCCAGGGCGCAGTGGGCGTGGCCCAGCGCCCGACAGTCGTTTCCCCGCTGCTCCCACGCCAATGTGAGGATGAGGTGGGTGTGGGCCTGTTGGGTGGCGTCCTGGTGGTGCTCCGCTAGGGCGAGGGCTCGGCGCAGGTGCCCGATGGCCTGCTCGTGTTGTCCCAGCGCGGCGTGGGCACGGCCGAGCCGCCGGTGGGCGAGTGCGCGGGTGGTGGGGTCGGGCAGGTGGGCGGCGGCGTCGGTGGCGGCCCGCCACACGGCCAGGTCGTCGTGGCGGTGGCCTCGCCGCTGGTGGAAGGTGGCCAGGATCCAGGCCAGGTGCGACACGGCCTGGTGGCGGTGGTCGCGGACGGCGATGTGCTGGGCGGCCAGGAGGTGTGGGTGGTGGGTGTCCATCCACGCCAGCGCGGTCGCGTGGTCGGGCAGTGGTTGGGGACGAGAGCCGGGAACGGGCGGGTCGAGCGGCAGAAGCGGGCGGTGCGGGTACAGCAGGTGGTCGGCGGCGTGGGCGGTGTGCCGGTAGAAGTCCACCACCCGGTCCAGCGCCGCCCGCCGCACCGGTTCGGGCAGCGCGGTGGCGGCGGAGTAGGCGCGGACCAGGTCGTGCATCCAGTAGCGGCCGTGCGGTCGCCGGTCGAGCAGGGAACCGTCCTCCAACGCGCGCAGGACCTTGCGCGCCTGCTCCTCGGGCAGACCGTGTGCATGCCGAAAATGGCATCCATGCAGCTCAGGCTGCGTGGTGGTACTCGTTGAGGATTCCGCCCAGTCGTTGCCGTCGGCGGATGTCGAGGCGGGGGAGGGTCGCCTGATCGGGGGCTGGTTGTGGCAGTGGTTGTAGTGGTCGGGCGTTGGCGATGCCTTGGTGGGGCCGGTGGGTGTTGTAGAACCGCTCGTAGTCGTGCAGCGCGTGGGGCAGGTGCTGTTGGTTCCGGATGAGGGTGCGGTTGAGGAGTTCGCGTCGGCAGCTGTGGATCCAGCGTTCCATGATCGCGTTCATGTGCGGGATGCGGACTCCGCTGAGGACGACCTGGATGCCGGCGTCGGTGAGGACGGCGTTGAACAGTGCCGGGTACTTCCCGTCGCGGTCGCGGATCAGGAATCGCGCGTGTCGGCCTTCGTCGTCGAGGTCCATGGCGAGGTTTCTGGCGGCTTGGGTGACCCAGGCCGCGGTCGGGTGCGCTGTGGTGCCGAGGACTCGGATTCGGCGGCTGGCGTGCTCGATGACCGCGAGTACGTGGAGGTGGGTGTCGTTCAGGGTGGTGGTCTCGAAGAAGTCGCAGGCCAGGATCGCGTCGGCTTGGGAGCGGAGGAAGGCCGACCAGGTCGTCGAGGTGCGTTCTGGTGCCGGGTCGATCCCGGCGTCTTTGAGGATCTGCCACACGTGGACGCGGCGATCTTGATGCTGAGGACGAGGAGTTCTCCGTGGATGCGTCGGTAGCCCCAGGTGGGATTCTCTCGTGCCAGGCGCAGCACCAGGAGTCGGATCGAGCGGATGGTCCGTGGTCGGCCGGGCCGCTGGGGGCGGGATCTGGCTGCGTGGCGGTGGGCGAGGAGGTCCCGGTGCCATCGCAGCACCGTCTCCGGATGGACCAGCAGTCGGAGCCGGTGAAGCGTGGTGGTCGGGAGTCGGTGCAGCAGGGCGGCGAGGAAGGCCCGGTCGGCGGGGGAGAACCGTGGGCGGGCGTCTCCGAGTTGGCGTTGCAGGACCATGATCTGGTGGCGTAGCGCCAGGATCTCCGTGTCCTTGTCCCGGTCGCTCATGGGCAGCAGGCGCAACAGCGCGAACGTGTTGGTCATGCCCAGGTAGGCCAGTCGAAGCAGCACAGCCGGTCATCATGCCGCGCCCGTGGAACACGAGCACCCTCATCGGCCATCCCGAGACCTTGTCCCGACCGTGCTCTCACCTGCATGGATGGGATTATCGGCAGGCACAAGGTCGCGGACCCGCTTGGCGCGGCGGCCGCCAGCTACGGGATCACCCGCAAGACGCTCGTGCGTCACGTCGGCCGGCTCGAACGCGAACTCGGCCTCCAGATCGTGCATCGCTCGCCCATGGCGCCACACGCGATCACCGGCTACACCGTCGACGGCGACATGATCGCCGCCACCATCGCTGAAGTCCGCTGGAGCTGCGATTCCCGCAGCCGCTAGCTAGAAGTCCGTGCTGCGTGAGAGCTTCTCGTTGGCGCGTAGCTCCACGAGGGCGTTCTCATGCATCGCGGTGACAACGTCGTAGCCGGAGTTGCCGAGCACGATCCGGCGCGGCGGAACGGGTGCGTTCATCGCGCTGATCACGGCCCGCACTCCCCGCACGGGATCGCCCTCTTGCTTACCGTTGTGGTCCACGAACGCCGCCTTGACGCTCTCGACCATCGGCACGTAAGCGTCGACGACCTCGTTGACGGGCTGGTCCTGGAAGCCGGCGAAGGCCTTGGTGCGGGTTGCTCCCGGCTCTACGACGAGCACCCGCACACCGAACGGCTCGACCTCGAGCCGCAGCGTCTCCGACAGTCCTTCGACCGCGAACTTCGCCGCCGAGTAGTAGCCGAACCCCTGCGCGCTGACGAGGCCCGCCACCGACGACATGTTCACGATCCAGCCGCCGCCGCGTGCCCGCATACCCGGCAGGACCGCACGCACCACGTCGACCACGGCGAACAGGTTGAGGTCGAACGTGCGGCGGATCGTCTCGTCAGGGGCCCCTTCGATCGAGCCGAACCAGCCGCGGCCTGCGTTGTTGACGAGCACGTCGATTCCGCCGAAACGCTCCTCCGCCGACTTGACCGCCGCGCGCACCTGCTGGGCATCGGTGACGTCGAGCTCAAGAACCAGCACGCGGTCGCCGTAAGCCTCAGCCCATTCCCGCAGCTCAGCAGGCCGACGCGCGGTCACCGCGACTTGATCGCCCTGGTCCAGTGCGGCCTCGGCGTAGAGCGGACCGAACCCTCCGGGCGTCCCACCAGTGATGAACCAAGTCTTCATGTTTTTTTCTCCGTCGAAAATTGAGATGACGTGGGTTCGGTCAGGCAGGGTGGTTGGCGATGACGAGTTCGGCGATGCGGTCGTCCCGGAGCGTGAACCTGTAGTCGAGCTCGGCGACACCACCTGGAAAGGTGCCTTCGAGCCGCACGGTCACCACCCAGTGGGTGTCGTCGGCGCGGTGGGCGCCGATCTGCTCGGTCGTGTACTCGAACTCAGCCCCGGCGTCCCGCAGGAACGCGTAGGTCTCCTCTCGCCCGTGGAAGGTCTCGTCCTGGTCGACGATCACCGCGTCCTCGGTGAGGAACGACGAGGCGGTGTCGGCGTCGTGGACGACGTGGGCGGCGAAGAACTCGCGCACGGTGGTCGGGAGCAGATCGGACTGGGAATCGGTGTGCTGTGTCATGAGCCCACCGTGCAGCCTCGCGGCGCGGGAGGGTCAAGCCGTGGACTCTCCCCCAGGGAGAGAGTCCACACTGAACACGTGCTGACCATCGGGGAGTTCTCCCGCCTGACCCATCTGAGCGTGCGGACCCTGCGCCGGTACCACGAGGCCGCCCTGCTGGAACCCGCCATGGTCGACGAGGCCACCGGGTACCGCCACTACAGCCTCGACCAGATCCCGACCGCGCAGGTCATTCACCGCCTCCGTGAACTCGACGTCCCCCTCAGCGATGTGCAGCGAATCCTGCGGACCCCCGACCCCGACGTCCGGGCGGCCCTGGTCGCAGACCACCTGCAACGCCTCGAGGACGTGCTCGACCGCACCCGGGCCGCGGTCGTGTCGCTGCGGCGCCTGCTCCGGCCCGACCCGGCGCCGATCGAGGTCGAGCTGCGTGCGGAGCCTGCCCGCACAGTGGCGGCGGTGGAGGCCGTGGTCGAGCACGGCGACGTCGAGGCGTGGTTCGCTGGCGCGATGGCCGAGTTGACGTCGGCTGTCGGCGCCGCCGCGTCCGGACCTCTGGGCGGCTGCTACGACAACGCCCTGTTCGAGCAGGAGCGCGGTCACGCGCTCGTCTACCTGCCGACCGCTGCGCCGCCTCGCACCGGACGCGTGCATCCCGTAGTTCTTCCGGCTGCGGAACTGGCCGTCACCACCCACGTCGGCGAGCACGACGGCGTCGGGGTCACCTACGGCGAACTCGGGACCTGGGTGGTGGAGAACGCGATGTCGGTGGCCGGGCCGGTGCGAGAGGTCTACGTGGTAGGCCCTCGTGACGCAAGCGATCCCGCCGCGTGGCGCACCGAGATCGGCTGGCCGGTCTTTCGCGTCACCTGAAGCAGTCCGCGCGATGCGGAGTCTTGGAACAACGAGGGGTACGCCTTGATCGCGGGCTCACCGCGAGATGAGCATGGCCTGCTTCGCCGACCTGCGCGGCCACGGGTCACTGGACAGGGTCGCCAGCCGCGGCGTCACCGCAAGAGGCTCGTGCGCGACCTCGGCCGGCTCGAACGCGACCTCGGCATGACCCTCCGCGGTCGGCCGGTGTGGGAAGGAGTCGTTGGCGCTCAGCACGATCGGCGTTTTTAGCGCGACTTTAACTCCTCCAACACCGACTCGACGCGCAACTCGGGATCGGCGAGCTGCGCGGCGCGCAGCGCACCGGCCAGCACAGCCATCAGCATCTCGACGATCATTTCCGGGTCGAGCGCGTGTTCCTCGGTCAGATAGTCCCTGGCGAGTTGGTCTGCCGCCGTCGCGTAGAGCCGCACTGCCAGCCGCACCGCGGGTGAGTCGAAGTCCAGCCCCAGGTTCGCGGCGAACGCGCGGTGCCTGCAGTCGCGGATGTCGTCGTACGGCTCGGTTTCCGCGCCCGACGTCCGCAGCACCAGGTTGAGCGCGAGGTCGCGGTGTTCGACCAGGTAAGCCTGTGGGGTGCCAGAAGTCGGCCACATGACTTTACCCGCGGTTACGCGGCTGCGCGTTTGTACTCGTCGATCAGGCCGTCAAGGGCTGGTCGGCGGCGTGTCGACGGCAGCCCGATGACTTGTCGAGCGGTGCAGCACGACTCGGCGTGAGTCGACTCTATAGTTTCGGTATTGACTGAAACGCGCTGTTGTTACCAGATGCTGGGACCGCGCCCGTGAATCTTCTTGTTGTGCGCGGTCAGCCGAGGTCTTCGAGCCAGAGGACGCGTTCGACGACGATGCGTTTCTGTTGTTCGAGGATGAGGTAGACCACGAGGCCGTTGCCGTACCCGTAGACGAGCTGGCGCAGGGCGCCGTCGGGGTTGGCGCGGTGGTAGGGCTCGCCGTACCAGGGTTCGTGGGCCAGCAGGGTCATGGCCTCGGACAGCGGTCCGTCGGCTTCCGCAGGCAGTGCGTGGATCTGGTCCCAGACTTCGTCGGGGAGTTGGATCTGGTAGGTCACCTATCGGCCGCCGCGCTCCGTCTGCAGTTCGTCCCAGGTGCGCAGCCGCCCTGGTGGCTGGCTGGTGCTCTGGGTCTGGTCGATGCGCCTGAGCATCCGCTGGTGGGCGGCGGGGTCGTGCCGGGTGACGGTGGCGATGCGCCACCACTGCTCGATCACGCTACGGACCGGTTCGAGGCTGGACTCGGCCGCGGCCTGGCCCAGGGCGTGGCGGCAGTCGGCGTCGAAGGCGTCGCGTTCCTCGGGCAGCAGTGCGGCGCGGATCGCCTCGGGGGTCTTCTCGACCTCCGACGATGGCTGGTGCGCGGCTGCTGCGGTCACACCGACACGATAGCGGGTCGGCGTCGACGGTGGCCCGACGACAACGACATGATGGTGCGTGTCGTCATGCCAGTCGGTTGGCGGGCATGACTCTCCTCCTCCCCCGGCAACGGATACATCCGCTGTCCGGGTCGGAATGTGGGTCGGGTGCGCGACCGGTCGCGGTCGGCGGTCCGCAGATCGCCAAGGAGCGGGGGAGTGCGTGGGAGCGGATGCGGGGAGCAGAATGGGAGCCGTCGGACGCGTTCAACAGTATTGAACCGCATTCAACGGCGCCCAATAGCGGCATTTTTCCTGCGGTAATTACATCCGCGCTGGTAGAGGCATTATTCCGGCTTCATTCACACCGAAGAGGTCACTGGTTCGATCCCAGTATCGCCCACAGTGTGTTTTTGCAGGTCAGCGGCCCGCAGACGGATCACCGTCTGCGGGCCGTTGATCGTTCTGGGGAGCAGTTTGGGAGCAGACCTCCTTTCGGTGCCGCCGCATTTGTGGTCGGATTCGTCTGTCTCTGGTGATAAAACTGCTGGTCGCGCATCTATGGCCTTGATCGACATCCCGAGTGTCGTGGTGACCACTTCGTACCGCACCGAAGAGGTCGCGGGTGCGGTTGATTGCCGTTCGGGTCGGTTGAGGGCCGGTGCGACGTCTCGCCGGGGCGGGCCGGGTGTTCGCCGCGTGCCGGTCCGCTCCTTCCGGCCGGGCGCCGGTGCTGTCGCGGGATGGTGTCCGGTGTCACCGGTCGGTGCTCGGGCGTGTGGGGTGCCAATAGTCGGCCACGTGGCCTGACCTGCGCTTACGCAGCGATGGGTTCGTACTCGTTGATTAGGCCGCCGAGGATTGGTCGTCGACGTGTCGACGTGCAGCCTGGCTCTGCGATCGGCTGGTCTGGTTGTGGTGGTGCGAGTTGTAGGGCTTGGTGTGGTCTGCGGTGGTTGTAGTGGGTCGCGTAGTGGTCCAGCACCGTGCGCAGGTGGTGTTCGTTGAGGATGAGCAGGCGGTCGGTGGCTTCGCGTCTGACGGTTCCGACGAAGCGTTCGGCGTGTGCGTTGGCTCGTGGACACCATGGTGGGGTCTTCACGACGTGGATGCCGGCGTCGGCGAGGACTGTGTCGAACGAGGTGGTGAACTGGCCGGCCCGGTCTCGGATGAGGAATCAGAAGTCGTCGGCCCGGTCGCCGAGGTCCATGAGCAGGTTGCGGGCGTGTTGGGTGGTCCATGCTCCGTCGGGGTTGGTGGTGGCACCGAGGATGTGGACGTAGCGGGTGGCTACCTCGATGACGAAGAACACGTAGACCCGCTTGAGCGTCAGGGCGCAGTCGACTTGGAAGAAGTCGCAGGCCGGCATGCTGGCCTGTCTGCGCGCGCAGGAACCGCCGCCAGGAGGTGTCGCTGTCGCGCTGGGGTGCGGGCGGTATGCGTAGGCGCTTGAGCACGCGGCGCACGGTCGAGGCGGCGACCCGGTGGCCGAGTTTGAGCAGTTTGCCCTGGATCCTGCGGTGGCCCCAGCCGGTGTTCTCCCGGGCCATCCGCTCGATCAACGCCACCACGGCATCGTCGAACGGTGGTCGCCCGATCCGGTTCGGGTGAGTCCATTTCTTCGCGACCAGTCGCCGGTGCCACCGCAGGACGGTGCCGTAGCTCAGCATCCCAGTGCAGAGTTCTGACACCCCACACGGTCGGAGCCGGAACCGGGCAAATCTCATGCTGTCACCCATAGTGCTGTTGTCGCTACGCTGGGCGTTCGTCACGGCGGAGCGGAGGGCAATGGACGGTCCGGTTCCGGGTTCGTTGCTGGCGATGCTGTCGGCGGCCGAGGCGGCACTGGTGCTGGCTGGCGGTGTGCGGCGGCAGTTCGGGGTCGACGATGTGTTGGTGCGGGAGGGGGATCCGCCGGACTTCGTGCACGTCGTGATCACGGGATGGGTCCGGGTGTCGACGTTGGGCACTGATGGGGACGAGGTGCTGTTCGCGTTGCGTGGGCCGGGGGATGTGGTCGGGGAGTCGGCGGTGTTGTTGGGCAAGGCGCGGGGGGCGAACGTGCGGGCCGTTGGTCGGGTGGTGGTCGTTCAGGTGCCGGGGGCGGTGTTTCTCGACCTGGCGGCGACGAGGCCGGGGGTCGGATTGGCGTTGGCGCGGGGGATGGCGGTGCGGTTGCGTGAGGCGGACGCGGTGCGGGTGGACATGGCGACACTGGACGTCACCCGGAGGGTCGCCGGTTATCTGTTGCGTCTCCTGCGGGTGTACGGGGTCCGGTCGGCGGACGGACTGGGTGTCGATCTTCCGTTGACCCAGCAGGACGTGGCCAACCATCTGGGAGCCTCGCTGCGACAGGTGTCCCGATCACTGGCGGTCCTGCGTGAACGAGGCGCGGTGGTCACCGCCCGCAGACGCCTGACAGTTGCCGAACCCGGTCTTCTTACTGCCTTGGCGGGCGGAGCGCCCTCGATCTAGCCGTTCTACGCCCTATGTCGTAGAACGCCGCCGCCCATGCCCTGACCATGTCCGGAACCGGAGGCGGAGTCCGTGACGTGCGGGTGCGTCGTGGAAAGCAGTCCCTACTCCGCGGACCGAACGGACAACCGCCACGGCGCCAAGTGGGCGCTGTCCGGTTCGGAAGCCATGGCCACGTCGCGACCACGACGAGAAGAGGAGTGAGCATGGAGAATCCATCGAGGTACACCGCGTCGGTGTCCATCGGCGGCAATGCGCACGGACCGGTGGCTGCGGGCCGCGACATCACCATCACATCCAATGGCGAGGTCGATCCCCGCCAGGAGTCGCCGGTCGGCGACCTGTCGGCTGTGCACCGGGTCGTGGTGAACACCGACATCCAGGGGTCCGGCCGCCACGACAACGCGGGGCAGCGTCACCTGCGGCGGGTGTTGGCGGAGTCCCTCGCCGCGGGGGCCGCGGAACTCGGCCCGCAGGCCGATATGGCCGACCGGGGCGACGGCATGCTCGTCGTGCTGCCCGAGACGGTCACCGTGGTGGATACCCTGGACACCTTCGTCGAGGCGGCTGCGCGCGCTGTGCGTGAGCACAACAGGGCAGCCAGCGCGGACTACCGGGTCGACATGCGGATCGCGGTGCACGCGGGTTTCGTCGACCGGGTGGGCGCGCAGTGGTCGGGTGCGCCGTTGGTGCACGCGGCTCGACTGGTCGACGCAGCAGACGCCAAACGTGCTCTCGCCACCGCGGCGGAGTCCTGCGTCGCGTTGGTTCTCTCCGAGGTCGCGATGCAGGTGGTCGACCAGGGCTACAGCCGCGTCGGACCGAGCGCCTACCGACAGATCCCCTTGAGCGTAAAAGAGACCTCGGGTCGCGGGTGGCTGCGTCTGCTCTAGCTCCATGTCTGCGTCTTATTGCGGCGAAAGTGCTGGCTTGCCGGCACCTCGAACCGCTGACCGACGGGTTCGTTGCCACGAGGAAGGCAACCGTGCGCTTTCGGTTCCAGAAGAAATCGAGGGAAACGTGAACGAGACCGGAAACTTCGGTGCCCATGTCCACGGGAACGCCTATTCCAGCGTTGTCGCCGGGCACCACAATCTCGTCATTGACGCCCGCTACGGGGCGGTGAACGTGGAATTCGAGAAGGAACGGCCCCAGCCGGTACGCAGGGCGCTCATATCCGTCCTGCCCAGGCCGTCTCGGGCGCCGGTCGGCAGGGACACCGAGGCTGCGGCATTGGCCGCCGACATCGCCGCGGGAGGGCTGATCCAGTTATGCGGGCCAGGCGGTATCGGCAAGAGCACCCTGCTGCGCCACCTCGCCCGCACCCTCCAGGGCGGACCTGACGGGACAGTGTTCGTCAGCCGCGCGCACCACCAGGCAGGCGACCTCGCCCAGGAGATCTTCGAAGCCTGCTACGAGACGTGGGGGTACGCACCGTCGGCTGCGGACCTGCGCGGGTTCATGACCGGCATACGGGTCACGGTGTACGTCGACGACGCCGACCTGGCGGCCGACCAACTCCGCCAGCTCGCCGATCTGATCCCGGACGCGACCTTCGTCCTGGCCGGCCGCGAGGCGTCACTGCTCGGCGACGGAGTCGTACACGACCTCCGCGGCCTCGACCAGGACTCGGCAGCCCTGCTGATGTCCGAGGCGCTCGGCCGTCCCCTGCGAGACACCGACCAAGCCGCCATGACCGCACTGTGGCAGGTGTCGAGAGGAAACCCGCTACTGCTCGTGAGAGCCGCCGGACTGGCCCGTTCCGTCCGCCCGGGCCCCAACGGGGCAGAGATCCCGCCACCCGGCGACATGCCCCACCTGCTCCCGTCCCTGCTCGCCCAACTCGACAGCCCTACCATGACCGTGCTGTCCCTTCTCTCGACATTGCGTGACGCCGAACTGGCCCCCTCCCACGTCCGCGACCTAACCGGGGAACCCGACTCGGACGGGATCTGCGCGCGGCTGACAGACCTGGGGCTGGCGGTGCGCGGCGAGGACGGCTACCACTGCGCCCCCGGCGTCGTCACAGCGCTGCGGAACCGCGACGCCTCCGGGTTCCCACTCGAGTGGCTGTGCCAGTACTTCACCTCCTGGGCATCGGACCCCGCCACCGACCCCGCCCGCGTCGCCCGCCACAGCCGGGTCTTCGAACGGTTGGCAAGCCTGGCAAGCGAGACAGGCCGACCGGACCTCGCGGTCGCCCTGGGCAGGGCCGCCTCCCCCGCCCTCGCACGCTCACTGCGGTTCGACACATGGGGCCGAATCCTCGGCCACGGCTGGACGGCCGCGCGACACCAGGGCGACCGGCAAGCCGAGGCCTACTTCCTCCGCGAGGAATCCTTCCGGTCCCGGGTGACCGGACGACGGGTCATCGCCGCCGCCCTCGCGGCTCATGCCGTCATGCTCATGAACCCCGCAGCCGACCCAGGCGACGCAGCCGTGCGGCCGGACCTGTCCGAGACACCCCCGGGACCCGGCACCGCGTCGGAGCTATCCGAAGATTCCGCCCAGGTCACCGATCACATGACCGGACTCGACCACGACATCTCCGATCCCGTCACCCACGACTACCCGGACCTTCCCCACCCGGAACTCCACTTCGACCCCGACCCAGCCAGCCAGGACCCCGCCCAGGACACCCGCTACGGGGACGACGGTGCGACCGACACCAGCACGAGCCCGCCAGACACAACCTCCGCCGCGTCATACGCACCCGCCGCAGCCCCGACCGCCGCCGCCGGGCAGACGGCCGGAATGGCCAGCGCCGCGACCGCAGCAGCGGCCGCCACCGGAACCGGCCTACTACCACTCCTGTTACTCATCGTGATCGCCGTTATCGTCACCACGGTGGTGAAACAGCAGGATGACAGCCCGAGTGGCATCGCTGGCACCTGGAAAGGCCAAGGCGTTTCTGTGACAGTCCGGAAGGCCGGATCAGGCTCGTATGCAATACGCAATCAATGTATCGAGATCCGGCTGACCGGCAACGACTCGCAGGCATCGGGAACCGAGACACTCTACGACCCGTCCGATTGCAGTTCGCCCGTCGGGAAGGTTAGGTACAGCATCACGCTGTCTGCCGACGGGTCCGCCATCGAATTCGAAAGAACCCCGCTTCAGCTCAATCCGGGTATCGAATGCCTGAGTTGCGGTACACTGCATCTCAGTCGAACCTCCTAATTGCCAATTCCTTCGGCACCGCCGATGGCAGACGCGACCACAAGAAGCGAATCAGCCGAGATTGGCTCCGGTACGACCGGTACGGGGGAGGGCAGGGCGGTGGTCAGGGCGCGGTCCAACCGGGCCAGCTCCGCCACCCTGTGGGGTGCCAGAAGTCGGCCGCATGGTCTGACCTGCGGTTAGGCTGCGGTGGGTTCGTAGTCGTCGATGAGGCCGCCGAGGACTGGTCGGCGGCGTATCGAGGTGTAGCCCTGCTCTGCGATCGGCCGGTCCGATCGTGGTGGTGCGAGTTGCAGTGCTTGGTGTGGTCGGCGGTGGTTGTAGTGGGCCGGGTAGCGGTTCAGCACGGTCCGTAGGTGGTGTTCGTTGATGATGAGCAGGCGGTCGGTGACTTCTCGTCGGATGGTGCCGACGAACCGTTCGGCGTGGGTGTTGGCTCTCGGGCAGCGTGGTGGAATTTTCACGACCTTGATGCCAGCGTCGGAGAGGACCGCGTCGAACGAGGCGGTGAACTGGCCGGCCCGGTCGCGGATGAGGAACCGGAGGTCGTCTGCCCGGTCGCCGAGGTCCATGAGCAGGTTGCGGGCTTGTTGGGTGGTCCGTGCTCCGTCTGGGTTGGTGGTGGCGCCGAGGACGTGGACGTAGCGGGTGGCGACCTCCATCACGAAGAACACGTAGACCCGCTTGAGGGTGGCCGCACAGTCGACGGTGAAGTCGGCTCGGGGCGCGGTTGCGGTCTTGTCGACCGGTCCGTTTCCCCGAGCCGCTTCCCGCACCCGGCGTGCCTGTCTCCAGGCACCGGGCGCTCCACAAGTCCCGTAGGGTGGCTGATTTCCTCAGCTCGTGATCGGCCAGGGAGTCGGGATTGCGGTTCCCCGGTAGCGGTAGCGGGTCGTGCCCACCGTTGCCGGATTGAACAGCGGCCCTTTCTCCGAGGTCGGCCACCATGCGTCGCCCTTGTAGTAGCGGCGGCGCAGGTCCTTCCACGCCGATCGGTGGTGTTTGCGTCGAAGCCATCGGCCGACCTGTTGCCACGCGCAGTAGCTCAGGTGGCTGAAGGCGTCGGTGGACACCCCGGGGCGGAAGTAGACGCACCAGCCCCGCAGCGCCGGGTTGAGCCGGCTCAGCAGGGCGTCGAGCGGCAGGTTCGTGTCCGTCGTCCGGCAGATGGTTTTGACCTTGCCCGTCACGGCCTTGACGGCCTTGCGTGCGGGATAGGTGTAGACATACCGCCGGTCGCTTCCCCGCTTGCGGTGACGCTGGATGCGCCACCCGAGGAAGTCCAGACCTTCGTCGATATGGGTGATCAGGGTCTTCTCCCGTGACAGGCGCAAGCCCATCGTGGTCAGGACCTCGGCGATCTCCTCGCGCAGAGCCTGCGCGTCGGCCCTGGAGCCCGACACCATCAGGCACCAGTCGTCGGCGAACCGGACCAGCTTGGAGTTCGGCAGACCGTGACGGCGACGCTTGGCCCTGTCCGCTGTGCCGGTCGTGGCCCCGCCGGGGGCGTGGGCGATGTGCTCGTCCAGCACTGACAAGGCCACATTGGACAGCAGCGGTGAGAGGATCGAACCCTGCGGGGTGCCGGTGTCGTTCTCCCGTAACCGGCGATCCTCGCCGAGGATCCCGGACTTCAGGAACGCCTTCAGCAGAGCCACGACGCGTTTGTCTCCGACACGTTCGTGTACCCGGTCCAGAAGGGCGGGGTGCGCGATCTCGTCGAAGCAGGCTTTGATGTCGCCCTCCACGATCCACTCGTAGGAATGCATCGCGTGGAAACGCACCTCGGCCACCGCGTCGTGGGCCTGGCGCAGCGGGCGGAACCCGTAGGAGCACGGGAGGAAATCCGCCTCGAAGATCGGCTCCAGCACAAGTTTCAACGATGCCTGGACCACCCGGTCGGTGATCGTGGCGATCCCCAGGCGGCGCAGTTTCCCGCCCGACTTGGGGATCATCCGTTCCCGTACCGGCATCGGCGTGAAACTGCGGTCCTTGAGTGAAGTCCGCAGTCCGTCGAGGAACTCCTCGACATCCGCCGACGTCGAGATGGACATCGCCGTGCGGCCGTCCACCCCGGAGGTTCGGGCACCTTTGTTGCCCCGCACCCGGTCCCACGCGACCAACAGGAACGCGGGATCGGCGACGAGGTTGTACAGATCATCGAACCTGCGATGGGGATCGTCGCCTGCCCAACGGTGCAGTTTGGTCTGGATCCCCAGTACCCGTCGCTCCGCCCGCAAGGTGGCGGACTCCAGATCATCGGTATTCACCGGTGACACCCTCCTGGCATTCCAGTTCTTCGACTGCCGACTTGCTGGCCCCCTTCGCCATGTACGCGCCTTTCGCGCGCTCGGACTACTACGAGGCCTCCGCCCCACCCGGCAACCCCTGGTCGGCAACGGACCTGCCCGTCGCCGGACCGGCTGTCCGGCGGGTAGGGCGGCTGCGAGTGGTTCCCACGTTCACCACACGATCGATCACGGAGGGAGGTGCCCACCTCTACCCCGGCAGCATCGCCATGACTACGCCGCAGACCTTCACCATGGCCTCCTCGCCGGACTTCCAAACCGGTTTCGGAGTCGGCCACCCACAATGGTGGCCACGCGCTGCATCCCGGCCCGTATTCATCAGGTTTGAGCCGGGTGCGACTTTACGAGGCGTCAGACGGTGGTTTCTCGCGTACACCTTCCCCGCGCTGCTTGCCGGACCCGGACCGTCTGATGATGCCGACCCGTCCCGGCGTTGTCAGGGCTGCTCCCATCGCTACGCGCGTTCCCGCGCATCGACTGCCCTCAGCTTCACCGGCCAGCTGCGACTGGTCGGCGGCGGAGTCCTCTCACCTCCACTCGATCACGTAGCGCCTCGTGGCGCACTGGAAGAAGTCGCAGGCCACCAGGCTCGCGGCCTGCGCTCGGAGGAACTGTCGCCAGGAGGTGTCGGTGTCGCGCCGGGGCGCGGGCGGTATGCGCAGGCGCTTGAGCACGCGGCGAACCGTTGACGCGGCTACCCGGTGGCCGAGCTCGAGCAGCTCGCCCTGGATCCGGCGGTAGCCCCAGCCGGTGTTCTCCCGCGCCGTGCGTTCGATCAACGTCATGAGGGTGTCGTCGGCCGGTGCGGTTCGGGTAGGTCCACTTCCGCGCGACCAGGCGTCGATGCCATCGCAGGAGGGTCCCCGGTGCCACCAACCGGTGCTCGCGCAGCAGTCGGGGGAGTCGGCGCACCAGCGCGGCGAGCACCGCGCGATCGGCCCACTCCAGCCGCGGACCGGGGTTGGTTCGTCGCAGCACGGAGACCTCGTGCCGCAGTACCAGCAGTCACCGAGCCGGACAAAGATCAGGTACAGCAGTCGTAACGCCACACCCCACGATCATGCCCTGGAGGTCCAGCGTGTGCGATCGTCGCAGCTCAGCATGCCAGTGCAGAGTTCTGACACCCCACAGGTCGACTGCTGTCTCACCGGGAGTCTCGCTCACCACGCTCCCACCGCTCAGTCTCTGCCGTGACCTGCGACGTCACGATGAAAATGGCTCGATGGTGTCGTCGGTCGGTGGGCGCCCGATCCGTCGGGTAGGTCCACTTCTTCGTGACCAGGCGCCGGTGCCATCGCAGGACGGTGGCTGGAGTCAGCAATCGGTGCTCGCGCAACAGCGGAGGGAGTCGGGGAACCAGTGTGGCGGGCACCGCGCGCGGTCGGCCCGCTCCAGCCGCGGGCGCGGTTTGGTGCGGCGTGGCACGGCGACTTCATGCTGCAGCAACAGCAGTTCGGCGTCCTTGGCCGCCGATGACCGGCTGAGTAGGACGGACCAGCCGACGAACCGGACGATCATGCTCCCACGGTTCATAATGCGCGATCACCGCAGCTCAGCGCCTCAGCGCAGAGTTCTGGAACCCCACACCCCGTTCATGCTGGCAGCGCACTGCGGACGTACCGGATCAATCCTCGTCCTCCGCGGTGTCCGCCTCATCGGCGTCGTCGGGCATGAGCGCGGAGCGGATCGGCTCATCGACGTCGCCCAATTGCTTGACCGGGACGGCGAGCTCACCTTCGTAAACGCGGTGGTGCCCTCGCGCGGTGATCCGCCAGGTGCCGCGCAGCTCGGCGATGTCGGGCCCGTCGACGACCAGGGCGAAGTCACCAGGATCGGTGTCGTGCACGCTCCGGGGGCGCAGCGCGTCCAGCGTCACGGTCAGCGTCGTCGATCCGCCGTTGTGGTACAGGACCCCCATCCCCATGGCCGCCGGCCGGAGCACATCAGGCACCGGGTAGTTGTTGAGCGCGAACGCGGAGGACAACAGCGTGATAGCACCCCACCGGAGGGGTAGGGCAGGCAGCCGGGACGAAAGATCGAGCCCGTCGTCCTCGACCGGGTCGACGGCCCTGACCTCCCCCTCGATGTGGACCTGCACCTCCACGTTCTCCAGGAACGCGTCGCTGCTGTTGCGAATGCGCAGGTGAACGCCACGTCCGGCGTAGCCCGCCAGGTGGTCCAGGACCTCCGGCCAGGCTCGTCGCACCCCTTCCTGCCAGGACTCCACCTCGGCCAGGAACTCCTCCGGCTTGCGGCGGTCGCCGATCGAGAACTGGGCACCCAGGGTGTCGAAACCGGCCAACCGGGTACCGGGACGGGATCTGACACGGGCCGAGGCCTCGCCGAGCCTCTCGCGGTGCGCCTCGATGTAGTCCTCCAGCACCTGCTCGTACCCGTGCGGATGGCGTACCGCGCGGCCGACAACGGCGACGTCCAACTCGGCGGTGACGGTGTGCGCGCGGCTCCGGTCAACCATCGCCCGGATCTCCGCGCCCTTGGCCAACCGGGTCTCGCCGTCGGCGCGGACGAAGATGGCGCCGTCGGTCAGCTTCTCGGGCCCGTCGCTCAGGCAGGTCCAGACGCTGCCCGTGGGCGGGTCAACCACGATGACGATGACGTCCCTGCCCTCGCCAGCGGGAACGCGCTGGAAGTCCCACCGGGGGCCGGGCGTGCCGGTGTAACGAGCGACGAACCGGGCCAGATCCATGGCCTCGAACGGCGCGATGCCGGTGACCGCCCCGGGTGCGACCCCGAGGACCATCAGGGCGTGCCCCTGAAAGTAGCGGGCCGCAGTGTCCGGGTCCCGGTTGGCCGCACCGAGGATGAACTTGACCACCTTCGCCCGACCCGCCGACCCGGTGAGGTCGACATCGGACTTTAGCTCCAGGAAGTGCCGCTCGACCCGGTCGTCGGTCCTGCTCAGATCGTCGATCAGCGACGTCCACTCCATCTGCCCGCGCGGCAGCACCGAGAAGTCCATGACCATCCATCCCGAACACAGTGCGGAGAAACACCCGAATCTACCCTCCGACACCGACAACTCGGCCCAGCGTGCCGGAGCACCGGATCGACGATTCCGCTGTACGCGGTGACAAGCGGCTCAACAAGCGCAGCCGTCGGCAGCCGACATGGACTGCGCACGGCGTTCGAGCAGTACGGTGTCGAGCCAGACGCCGTGGTGGTGGGCGATGCGCTCGCGGACGCCGACGGTGCGGAAAGCCAGCGGAGTGGTGCAGGCCAATGCCGGCGCGGTTCTCCGGGAAGGACGCCGAGATCGACCCGGCCCCCAAGCGCACCTCGACGACCTGGTCGACCTTCCTCCGCTCGTAGGCCGAGGCGCTCCTGGCCTGCGACTTCTTCGAGACCACCACCCTGAGCGGCACCCGCCTGTACGTGCTCGCGGTGATCGAGCACGCCAGCCGCCAGATCCGGGTCCTCGGCGCCACCGCACACCCGACCGCCTCCTGGGTCACCCAAGCCGCCAAGAACCTCGTCATGGATCTTGAGGAGGCGAGTAATTCCGCGCGATTCCTGATCCGCGACCGGGATGGAAAGTTCCCCACCCTGTTCGACGCCGTCCTCGCCGACGCCGGTGTCCAGGTCCTCCTCACTGGTGTCCGGATACCGCGCATGAACGCGATCATGGAACGCTGGATCCACAGCTGCCGCCACGAACTCCTCGACCGCACCCTCATCTGGAACCAACAGCACCTACTCCACGCACTACGCGAGTACGAGCAGTTCTACAACAACCACCGACCTCACCAAGGCATCGTCAACGCCCGACCACTACACCCACTGCCACCACCAGCCACCGACCAAACAGTCATCACCCACCTCGACATCCGCAGACGGCAACGGCTGGGCGGCATCCTCAACGAGTACTACCACGCCGCCTGACCAGCACGGATGACATTTCGGCAGGCACAGCGTGGGATGCCGGGTCCGTCACGCCAGAGCGATCTCGATGCCATTTACCACCATGCGCCCCACGGTGCGGCGGTTCCGCAGCGCGGGGGTGAGGGGCTCGACGAGCGGCTTATTCCGCCACAAGATTACGCATTGCCCTCCGTGCTCGTCCTCGTACTCATCAATGTCCTCGTTTCCGTAGCGTTGGAAGATTCCCAGCTGAAGTTCCACATGGGCAGGTAGTCTTCGAGTTGTTTCGGCCAAGCCGGTGAGCAGTGGAGGGTATGGATACTTCGTAGTCCCGCCTTCGCGTATGTCTTCCCGAAGCGGGTCGTCCGGTACTAGTATGCGGAGCCTGCGCAAGCTTGGCATGCTCTGGATGATTTCCACTTCCTCCGCAGTCGGCCAGCCGACCATATGGAGTTCGGTCATCCCGGTCCAAGCGTTGAACGTCGACAGCCGTGTGCGATGCCAGGAGTTGGCCGAGTAGTAGGCGACTAGGAGTTTCTCCGGTGCCGACTCGTAGATGCCGAAAAGATGTGGGGAATCACCCAGCTTGAGGTGATGCAGCGAATCGGGAAGGGCAATCGTGGACCCGGCTGCGACGGTCGTTGTTCCGAGCGTCAATTCTTCGAGGTCGGGGAGCGAGCTTAGTACGTCGGGCGGGTTTAACGTGATTCCGTTGAGGAGCAGTTGGTGTACGGGCAGGCCTTCGATGACTTGCAGACTCTGCCTGAAGGAAACACCGTACATCTGGAGATTGCGCAATTTGTGCAAGTGGGCGAAGGTGTCGGGCCCGTCAATCTCGACATTGACCAGAGTGAGGGATTGGAGGTTCGAGTGTCGACCGAGTGAATTTGTGACTTTTGGTGTTTCGGCAATATCGGTCGAGACTTCGAGGTGTTGCAGGTGCTTCGTATGTTCCAGTGCTTCGAGTTGCTTGTCCGAGTTGACTGCGACAGTGACGTCGGTCAAGATCATGGAGTCCAAAACGGTCCGCACGTAGTCGACGGGATCGCAATCCGGCCAATTTTCGGCGAGTCGCATCCGGATGTCGCGAGAGGGTAGGGCCGCGAACCGGGACAGGATAGGGAGTGCTTCCGGCCCGCCGATACCCTGCACGACATTGAGCAATTGATGTACAGCATTCGGCGCTGCCGCTTCGAGGTCCGGTATGAGGTCGAGCACCAGGCTGCCGACGCGGATTAATTCCTGGGTTTGATCGTCGTTGACTGGTGGGATCATGCGGATGGTCTTCTCGGTGACCAGTGAGATAGTCTCCGGAGAAAGGTAGGACGCAGTGTTGAGACAGGCGGCGGCCAGCAGATGCAGCTTGTAGCGCAGCCTCGTGTCGCGGTCACCGCGCTCGATCAGCCCGGTCACCACCTGCTCGCACTCGCGCCGGTTGGCGTGGGCCACGACGAGGGGAACCACTTCGCGCCACTGGTCGCGCTCGGCGTTCTGCACCAGAAAGTCGAGATCGCCGTAGTCCAGCACGGCTTGGGCGGCTAGGTACTCCTGGAACGTGCGGTGCAGGAAGTCCGACCGCTCGGCCGTCACAGTCTGGAGTACTCCCGACCGGAGGACCAGGTACTTCGCCAAGTCCGCCGACGACGCCGTCAAATGCGGCATGCCGCGACGCTCGTGATTGATCCGGCTTGCTACCTCAGCCTGCGTCACGTCGAGACGGTCGTTGCGGATCATCCAGTAAGCCAGGTGCGCGAGTAGTGCCTCCTGATCACGTCGCGAGATGTCGTCGATGTAGGTCGGCACCTGGCGTTGGCGGTCGCGTTCGGACAGTAACATTTCGAGCGCCGCGCGGTACAACTCCACGCGGTCGCGGGGCAGTTCGCGGAGCCGATCGACGTGCAGGGCGCAGATCAGTGCGCATAGCAGCGGGTTGGTGGCGAGTTTGCGCAAGTCACGTCGTCTGCCGAAGGTCTTCTCCAGATCGGTCTGGAGGCGCACGATTTCAGTCGCGTCCTGCTCCGATCCGGAAAGCACTCGCATCGTGTTGTGCCAGTGGCGGATGAAGTCGCGGATGTCGGCCATGTCCATCGGCAGGATACGGAAGCTCTTGAATCCCGCTTCGCTGAGCCAGCCAGCCGCCGCTGCGGGGGGTCGGGACGTGACCACAAAGTGATTGCCTTCGAACTGGGAGGTCATGCCATCCAGCCACTCGCGGGCAGCTTCGCGCTGGCCCTCAGGCAGTTCATCGACACCGTCGACCAGCACGAGTCCACGCCTCTCCAGCAGCACCGATCGCACCCATCCCTCCGGAACATCTAATTCCTCAGAGATCTGCGCGGCGAACGCTGAGGTGTGGGGCAGCGGTTTGCCGGCGAAGTTCCGCAGGCGGACAAAGAACGGGACTTTTCCGGCCAGTTCGGGCACCTGGACCGAACCGCTGGCAGTGACAGTGGCGACCCATTGGAGCAGTGTGGTCTTGCCCGAGCCCGCCTCACCGCGGATCAGCAGGCGCCGATTAGTGCCAAGGATCTGGGGCAGCCGCGCCTTGCCGGTGCGCGACGTTCCAAGTTCACTACCGAGGTCGACTGGTTTGCTGTTCTCCGCCGCACCGCTAAGGCTGATGTACGCCGTGGTCAGTGGGTATGAATTCGAGATGCGGCCGAGGCGAACTCCGAACAGGCGGAGACTGCGCAGCTTGCCCTCTACTGCGGCGCGGTACTGCCGCTCGAATTCGAGGTACCGCTGCTCGGGAGCCATCACCAGCCTGTTTTCCAGAAGCGCACCGGTGCGCCGGACGAGCTCGACGTCGACCCGGGCTGAGAAGTTAGGACGCGACGTGAAGAATTCGATGAGCTGGGCGGAGCAGGCAAGCAGGACCGACACGTACGCGACGATTGCGTCGCCGACAAGCTCCGTGGCCCGCACCCGGTCGGGGTCCCTCGCGACGAGCCGCTCCACCAGTTGCTCCGGTTCGAGGTTCGCTGCCAGAACGAAGTCCAGATCCAGTGGGGCGCTGTGCGCGAGGGTCTCCTGGGCGGCACCCACTGCGGCGTTCCAGTCGGCAGGCGACACGCTGCTGAGTTCCGTGCGCCGGAACTCAGCGAGCTGATCGACCACTTTGGAAGTGAACTCCTCAATACGCTCGTGTTCGAGCCGTGTCAGGGTTGGCACTCCTGGGAGACGCAGCGGTGGGTCCAGACGGACCGGTTCGGATACCATTTCGGCGCCCTTGAGCCGCTGAACCGCCTTGATCAACTGACCAATGACGGGTGCGGCAGGTCGTAAGAGGTCTCTGGCGTCCATTCGTGCCCCCTGCGGTTGTCACGTCCCCTCCCAAGAGGGGGCGCGACACTAACACGCCAGAGCTGTCAGTCAGCCGTCGTTCGGACGGGTAGTACTGAGGTTGTGCTTGCCGAAAGTGTCGTCCGTGCTGGTCAGGCGCATGGTGGTACTCGTTGAGGATGCCGCCCAGTCGTTGCCGTTAGCGGATGTCGAGTCGGGTGAGGGCCGCTTGGGCGGTGACGGCTGGTGGCAGCGTGCGCAGTGGGCGGGCGTTGGCGATGCCTTGATGGGCCGGTGGGTGTTGTAGTACTTCTCGTACTCGCGCAGGGCGCGGAGTAGTTGCGGTCGGTTCCAAATGAGGGTGCGGTCGAGCAGTTCGCGTCGGCAGCTGCGGATCCAGCGTTCCATGATCGCCGTTCATGCGCGGTATCCGGACGCCGCTGAGAACGACCTCGATGCCTGAATCGGCGAGGACGGCGTCGAACAGGGCGGGGAACTTCCCGTCACGGTCTCGGATCAGGAATCGTGCGGTGCTGCCTGTGTCTTCGATGTCCATGACGAGGTTCCTGGCGGTTTGAGTGACCCAGGACGTGGTCGGGTGTGCGGTGGCGCCCAGGACTCTGATTCGGCGGCTGGTGTGCTCGATGACCGCGAGTATGTACAGGCGGGTGCCGGTCAACGTATGGGTCTCGAAGAAGTCGCATGCCAGTAGCGCGTCGGCCTGTGAGCGGAGGAAGGTCGACCAGGTCGTCGTGGTGCGCTGGGGCGCCGGGTCGATCCCGGTGTCCTTGAGGATCTGCCAGACGGTGGAGGCTGCGACCTTGATGCCGAGTACGAGGAGTTCGCCGTGGATGCGGCGGTAGCCCCATGTTGGGTTCTCCCGTGCCAGGCGCAGTACCAGGAGCCGGATCGAGCGGACGGTCCGTGGACGACCGGGCCGCTCGGGACGGGATCTGATCGCGTGGCGGCGTTTCATGAAGTCCTGGTGCCACCGAAGCACTGTCTCCGGACGCACCAGCAGTCGGAGCCGACGAAGCGTATCGACCGGAAGTCGGTGCAGCAGTGCCGCGAGAAACGCCCGGTCGTCGGGGGAGAACCGTGGACGGGCGTCACCGAGTTGGCGTTCCAGGACGGTGATCTGATGGCGTAGTGCCAGGATCTCCGTGTCCTTGTCCCGGTCGCTCATGGGCAGCAGGCGCAGCAGCGCGAAGGCGTTGGTCACACCGAGGTAGGCCAGTCGGAGCAGCACAGCCGCTCATCATGCCGTGCTGGACGATGTCACGGCGGACGGCAACCGTGCCGCGAGCACTTCGTGGTCTTGAGCTTCGCGCATCTTCTACCTGCATGGATGGGGTTGTCGTGCACGGCAGGTCCCACTTGCGGGCCATGAGTCTGCGGTGCCAGGCGAGCAGGGTGCCCGGTGTCACGAGGAATACCTTCTGCCACCGCTGACGATCCACCAGTCCGGACAGGGCGGCGAACCAGAACCGGTCCGCGGGCTCATAGCGGACAGGACCCGTCACCTGCCGGCGCAGGACCGCGTTCTCGTGCCGCAGCACGAGCAGCTCGGCGTCCTTCGCCGCCCCACTCCGAAGGAGCACCGACGGGACGGACAGCAACTTCCGGGTCACCTTATACAGCAGGGACACGATCACCCGGACATGGTCCCAACGCGGCTACACCCCGCTCTACCAGCCGCGATGACTTTTCGAGCGGCACACGGCCAGAAGCGCGGCCGCGACCGCGGCAGCGCTCGCAATCAACCACTTGGCCGCTTCACGAATGCGCTCCCCGCCCTTCTCGAACGCGTCAAGGGCAGGGCTCGGGGTAGTCACGGCCGGTCCTCGTCCAGCGGCATCGTGTCGTTGAGCGGCGGCAGGTTCCGCGGCTTGAACGGGATCCGCTGCGGTGGCCGCCGACGCTTTTTCGCGACCGCACCCCGCTCCGGATCGTTCGACGCTTCAGCGCCGTAGTACCTCAGTACGGCGTCGAGGACGGTCTTCGGCATCAGCCCGGCGACAGACTCCTGGTGCTGCGCCTGGCACGAGAGAATCCCACCTGGGACTACTGCCGCATCCACGGCGAACTCCTCGTACTCGGCATCAAGATCGCCGCCTCCACCGTCTGGCAGATCCTCAAAGACGCCGGAATAGACCCTGCACCCGAACGCACCACGACGACCTGGTCGGCCTTCCTGCGCTCGCAGGCCGAGGCGCTACTGGCCTGCGACTTCTTCGAGACCTCCACGTTGAGCGGCACCCGCCAGTACGTGCTCGCGGTCATCGAGCACACCAGCCGCCGAATCAGAGTCCTCGGCGCCACCACGCACCCCACCGCATCCTGGGTCACCCAAGCCGCCAGGAACCTCGTCATGGACCTCGAAGACACAGGCAGCACCGCACGATTCCTGATCCGAGACCGTGACGGGAAGTTCCCCGCCCTGTTCGACGCCGTCCTCGCGATTCAGGCATCGAGGTCGTTCTCAGCGGCGTCCGGATACCGCGCATGAACGGCGATCATGGAACGCTGGATCCGCAGCTGCCGACGCGAACTCCTCGACCGCACCCTCATCTGGAACCAACAGCACCTACTCCACGCACTACGCGAGTACGAGCACTTCTACAACACCCACCGACCCCGCCAAGGCATCGACAACACCCGACCACTACGCGCCCTACCACCACCCACCACCGACCAAGCAGCCCTCACCCACCTCGACATCCGCCAACGGCAACGACTGGGCGGCATCCTCAACGAGTACCACCACGCCGCCTGACCAGCACGGACGGGATTTTCGGCAGGCACACCGCTGACGCACCTCGGCCGAGTGCCGTGACGTTCCTGCCATGACTCCATCCTCCACAATCAATGGAGTCCCCATCAAAGCCGGGGCGGTTCAGTAACGAGTTCGTCGGACCGCATCCATCAGTCAAGGCGTGAGTCTCAAGAGGCGTGCGCCAGCTCGTCCAGCTGCGTCACGAGCACCGTTTCACCTGACTGAATGGCGAGCGCGCGCAGCGTGCCCACATCGACCTCGCCCAAGTCGAGCTGGCGGGCGATCTGCTCGATCCGGGGCCAAGCCCGCCCAGTTTCGAGCCGCGAGCGAGCGCCGAGTAGTGAACGCGCTCGGCTGAGCATAGCTTTTTGCCGCAACCTCACGTCGTCGCACCACGGCTGGAAGAAGCTGTCGCCGCGCACCACAAACGACCCGAGCTGGTACAGCGGCAGCCCGCCGTCCGCGCCGAAGCTGCGGCCGGGCAGCACGACGCGCAGCAAGCCGTTGGGCAGTCGGACCAGGTGGTGTCCGGTGAGTTCGTACTGGTCGACCCACTTCCGCGCCCACTTCTCCTCGTGCTCCGGGTCTGCAGCGCGCTGCTCGTGCTCCAAGATGTCGGTGATGTCGGGAGTCGCCTCGATGAGCGCGCCCAAATCAGAGTCGGCCTCACCGGCAGCCTGGGTGTAGGCCAAGTAGCGCGCTCGGCCGGTCCGTGACAGCCCACGCACGACGATCAGCGGCAGGTACGCCAGTTCCGGCGGGCCAAGTGGACGTGGGTTGTCGATCCGCTCGGGCAAGTTGAACCTGGCCCGCTCCGGGTTGCCCGACAGGGCCGGCAGCGCCGCCAGGTCGAAGCTCCACCGCGTGAACAGGCGCTGGAAACGTTTCCCGGTCGGCAGCTCGTCCGGTGACAGCAGGGTGACCTTGCGGGGGTCGTAGCAGACCTTCGTCAGGGGACGGCTCGCGAAGCCGTCGAAGTACAGTACGCGACGGTCCTCGTTGGCGACCTCGTACCGCCTCCCGTCCCGCACGGATCTCAGGCCCACCTCCGTCAGCCACCAGCGGCCGTTGGCCGTCCCTAAGTGGCCGATCGCCTCCAGCGCCCGCAACGCCCGATCCACCAGCACCGGGTCAAGGGAGAAGAACGCCGCCAGTTCGGCCGTGGTGGTCAGTCCCGCCTCGGCGATGCCGCGCGACAGGTGGCGGTCGATGAGGTCGTAGTCCTCGGCGACGATCACCGTCGCCTGCACGGTCACCTTCCACACCGGCAGGAGCAGCGAGTGGAGGCGCGTCGGGACGACCTCGTGCTCGAACGCGGCGTCCTCCAACGCCCGCAGTTCGGGGTAGGGGAACAACTTCGCCCTGCTGCTCATCGCCCACCGATCCGGTCGAGGACTTCCGCGTACTGTCTGATCTCGCCTGCCGTCGCCACGTGGTCGCGCAGTGCCCGGGCCAAGTCACGGAATCCGGTGTCCCTCGCCATCGTCAGCGTGTCCAGGTCTCCGACCAGTACGAGCTGCTCCTTGGCCCGGGTGAACGCGACGTTGGCGCGCCGCAGTTCACGCAGGAAACCCACGTTGCCGTCCGGGTTGCTGCGGGTGAAGCCGTAGAGGATCACTTGACGCTCGCCGCCCTGGAACGAGTCGACCGAACCTACGTTCAGCCGCACCTGGGCCTCCTTGCCGATCAGCTCCACAATCGCGGCGGTGACTGCCTTGACCTGCGCGCTGTAGGGCACGATCACCGCCCACTCGCGGCCCGTCGCGTCGTAGTGCGCCGCCAACCGCGACAGCAGCAGCGTCTCGGCCGGGTTGTGATAGCCGTTCTGCCGGTGCTCCCGCTGACGGGCCGGTCGTTCACGCCGCTGCTGCGCGGACAGCCGCGCGGTATCGACGAACACCAGCGGGCTGCCGAACAGGGGGTCGTCGTGCACGCGCGTGCCGGCGGTGCGCAACCTGCCGCCGTAGAAGACCTGCGAGCTGAACTCGGCGATGACCGCGGGCATCCGCCGCTGCCACGTCAGTGGCACGACGTTCGCCTGTGGCAGGCGGTCCACCAGGTGTTCCAGCGCGCTCTGCGCGAGCAGGGTCCTGATGCGCGGGTCGCCCACGTCCCGGCCCCAGGCGTCGACCTCGGAGTCGAGGAACGGCGGCAGCTGCTGCTGGTCCCCGACCAGCACCGCCCGCCGTGCCCGCACCAGAGGCACCAGCAGGTCGGCGGTGCCGATCTGCCCGGCCTCGTCGACGATCACCAGGTCGAAGTCCACGTCCGACAGCTCCGGGCGGGACGCCGTGCCGATCGTGGTGGCCGCCACGACGTGGGCGTAGCGGATCAGCTCGGGGTGCAGTTGTGTCGTGGCTCCGGAGACCTCCCGGTGCCAATCCTCGAGCAGGCGCGCACGAGCGTGGAGCAGCGGCAGCCGCGCTCGCAGCCACGACACGAGGGCCGTCAGGTCATACCGGACCGCCACCGGGTCCGGGGTGTCGCGAACCACGGGCGGTGGTTCGGAGCCGCTGACTGCCGCACGCGACGCGTGAGCGGCAAGGAACGCGGACTCCCGCGCCTTCTCCGCCTGTTCCCACCGCTGCGCCAGCACCGAGACTGCGTGGCGCACTGCGGGCGCGTGCTCGGTGACAGCCTTCAAGTGCTGCCGGGCGTGCCGCAGTTCCTCGGCATGGCTATGCCGGGCCGCGTCGAGTTGTTGGGCCTGCGACCAGAGCGCGGCACCCCGCCACCGGGCCCACCAGCCGAGCAGCGGGATCCGGCTGAGTCGCGTGGTGCGTTCGCCCGCGCGGTGCACGCGTGCCGACCGCAGGTCGAGATCGGCCAGCACCGCCTCCACCCCGTCCACCCGGGCCTGGGCGGGACCTCCGGCGGCGCGCCGGGCCGCCGCGACACCGGCGTGCGCCTCGTCCACGTCGGCGTACAAGGCCAGCAGAGCATCCACCCGGTCGGCCAGCTCGTCGCTCCACTTCTGTGCGATCTCCAGGTCGGCGAACTCGCGCAGCCCGCGGTCGACGCCCGCGAGCACCTGACCACGCAACTGCCGGGACTGCTCGTCCAGCAGGTAGGGCCGGCCTTCCTCGGTGACTGTGCCGGCGTTGCCGACCCGCACCACCACGAGGTCCGGTGACAGCCTGGGCAGGATGTTGTCCACGGCCCGGTTGGAGTGCGAGGTGACCAGCACCCGCTGCGGCGGCCGCGTCCACCCGTCCCCACGTCCCGCCGCATGTGCGACCTGGCTGATCACCCGCGTCTTGCCGGTGCCCGGCGGACCGAGCACCAGCATCAGGTCCTCGACGGCCAAGGCCCGGCGGAACGCTCGGAGCTGGTCCGGGTCGAGGTCTTCGGTCGGGGTGTCCGGCGCCTCGCCGAGCGGCCGGGTGCGCGCGTCGACCAAGGCGGTCAGCAAGTGTGGGTTGCGCGTCCGCCGGTCGCGCAGGGCAGTGATCGCCTCCCGCTGCTTCTTGAACACCACCGTGCTCGTGGTGGTCTCCAACTCGCCGGTCTTCGGCAGCAACTCCCAGTCCACGGCCTCGTCGAACCGGACGGTCGCCACCCAGCCGTCCAGCCGCACCACTTGACCGCGGTGCTCGTCGTAGCCCTTCACCTGGACGAACGCGCCCTCCTCCGGCACGGCGGTCTCGCCGATCGTGAAGCCGTACACGGCGTGCGTGCCCTGCCGCCGTTCACCGACCGGTGCGACGTCGCGGTAGGGATAGGGCCGCTCGCCGTTCGAGGCCGCCACGGCGACCCGCTCGCCCGCGTCAACGACCTGTTCGACGGTGTCGAGGAACGCGGTGTGATGGGACGGAAGGGCGGGTGCGGGCGACGCGTCGGCCTGCGACCGCACGAGCCATTCCCACTGCTGCTCGATCTGCGGCCAGAACGAGTGCGTGCCCTCGCCCAGTTCGCGCAGGCTGTCCACGTGCCGCCACCCGATCGTGCGCAATGACAGGAAGTGCCGGGCGATCCGGTGGTGGTCCCTGATCCGGAGCGGGTCGACCCACTTGACCTTGTACCCGCGTCCGGAGTGGGTTGGTTCCAGCCGGACCGACCAGGCCGTGCCGTAGACCAGCAGCGTGCGTCTGCCGTTGGACCGGTTGGGCTCGTCCACCGTCGCGGGCACGCCGCCGCGGGAGGCCGACAGTTCGGCCGCCACCTGTGCGACGCTCTGCGGCAGCCGGGGGTGGTTGCGCGTCTTCTCCCGCAGCCGGTGGTCGTCCTCGGCGGACGCGACGAGGTGGATCACCCCGTTGAGGGGCAACTGGACGGAATGCACCGTGCTCCTTCAGCGGATGGGGTGTGCGGGGCCGCGCAACCGCGCCCCGAGCACTGCGGCGTTCGGACGCTTCGAGGGATCCGCGACCAGGGCCGCGTCGATGGCCTCGGCGAGATCGGTGGGAATGTCGGACTCCCAGCGCCGGATAGGCAACGGGGCATGAGGGCTCGGGTGCCGACCGGTGAGCAGGTGGTGCGCGATAGCTCCGACCTGGTACACGTCCGTCCAAGGTCCCGCCGCAGCGCGCGCGAGTTGTTCAGGCGCCGGGTACTCGGGCGCTGCTGGATCGATTCGGGCGAGGTCCCTCAGCTGCAGCGTGCCGTCGTCGAGCATCAGCAGCCCGGCCGGGGTAAGCCCACCGTGCACGACGCGGTGGGCGTGCAGCGCGGCGAGCGTCGTGCACAGTCCTGCTAGCGCTCGGCGCGCTCTCGCCAGCACACCCGGGTCCCGCAGCGCTCCGCCGGGCAGCAAGACGTCCAGCGGGTCACAGGGCCGGTGAGACCGGGTTTCCGGCCACCCGGTCACGAGAGTGGTCGTACCGCCCGGGCCCTCGACAAATTGGAGCACCGTAGGCAGTCCAGGAACCCCACCCGACAGTCGGCGTAGGAGGTCGTGTTCCGCAGCTAATGCCTGCCGTACCTGCCGGGTGAGCGGTGTGGCAACTCGCACATCGATCCGGCGCAACCAGCCGAACCCGTTTCGGGGCACCAGTCGCAAGCACCGCGCTTGCCGGACGACCGCGCCACCGTCACCTGTCGACCGAGCACTTGCTGGTTGCTCGTGCACGAGGTAGGTGACGTCGCCGACCTCGACTTCGGGTCCCAACCCGGACTGCTGGTGGCCGGTCCGGTCCGGTGTCAGGAAATCGGGCGACGAGACAACTTGGTGGTAATGCACACCACCGTAGATGTTTCCGGCCTGGACCAAGGAACCGCTGACGGGACCGTGCACCGCGTTGTGAGTGCCGCTCATCCCCGAAGGGGTTGGCATCTGTTCTTCCACTCCACCGCTCACGGCCGTTCGGACTGTCGATCGAGAACGACAGAGTAGCTGCAACCAGCTGGACGTAATCCGCAAATTTGCGGCCCAAGCCACTGTCAGGCCCGTCACAAACAGACCGGCGACTAGTGAATACCTCTCGCTTTTTTTGCGCCGAGGGTGTGAAACGAACCATGTACCATACCTCCGGTTCCGATGCCTTGATCAAATGCCAAAAGATGACGCACGAAGTGGGCGACCGATGTTGACGTTCGAGTTCTGCACCATCGAATGGATGTGGACCAATCACTCTATTCGCATCACTCAACCTGGAGGCCGAGAAGATTTTGTTACAGGCAGTTTTCCCGAGGTGGCGAACGTCTTGACTACGATGGGCGCCAATGGTTGGGATATAGCTACTTGCGTGGCTCAAGGCAACTGGATCTTCTGGACCATGCGACGCCTCCTCTAGCTGCGTAGGGCAGGGCGTCGGCCATCGAATGTCTACCTGGTTCCGCACTCCTCGGCGTCCGTTTACGTGCTTGGTCAGGCAGAGGGTCTTTGGTGCGCAGACAGGGGAACTCCTGGTAGATCGGACGGTGTCCATGTCCGGTTCCATCAGGAGTTCCGCTGTTATTGAATCAAAAGTGATTGGTTGCTTGTAGGTTGACGTGGGACACGATCACCCGGACATGCTCCCGACGCGCCGACAACCGTCCATCGGCGACGGTGACTTTCGAGCGGCACAAGGCCGGGGTCCAATTGCCGGATATCGTCTGCCGTGGCACCCGACGCGGGGAGCGGAACGGCCACGGTCAGACCCACCGACATGGCCGCCACGGCCGCCGCGCTCGGCGTTCCGGAACTCGCGCTCGAACGTGTGCACGGCGGCCGTGGCGGTCTGCGGAGGAACCCGAACGACTTGTCCACCGCCCGGATCGACGCGTACGTGGTACTTGTCGAAGAGGCGGATGGCGCTGCGCTTGCCGAAATGCCATCCATGCGGGTCAGATGCTTGTCATGCAGTTCGGCCTCTCGGTGTGCAGTCGGCATCCCGCAGTCGCGCCTGATGGGGATCGCCGTCGCGCCTCAGTCGAGTGTGCGGCCTGGAGGACGACTTGCTGTGACGCGGTCCGGCGCACCGGCACCGCGGTTGGCGTGTTCGCCCGCGAGGACCTTCGGTGTACAGAACTTGGGTTGCGGTGGTGTCCCGACGTCCGGTGACGGCGGTTGGGGCTACTATCCGGTGTGTGAGCTCTCCGGCTGCCCGTTCGTCCGAGCCTGACCGGCCTGTTGGTCGGGCGGCGGACGCGGATGGTCTGGAGTCGGCACCCGAGTGGGTGGGCGATGGCAGGGCGGCTGAGTTGTTCGGTTCGCCGGAGTTGATCCGTGCCGGGTTGCTGCCGGAGCATGCCGGCGAGTTCGATGCGGCTTTCGATGCCGCGTTGAGCGCGGCCCGGCGGACTCTGCGTCTGGACCAGTTGCGGTCGACGTTGCAGGTGTGGCGGCGGGTCGCGCTGTTGACCCGCGATGATCCGGATGCGGCTCGTCGGTTGGTGGATACCACGGTCGAGGTCCGTCGTGCGGGTGCCTCCCGGCCGGACAGTGTGTCGTGGGACGTGTTGCGGGCGGAGTTGGGTCTGTAGTCGCCGATGGTTCGGGCGGCGGTCGACGACGATCATGGCGTACACCCTCGACATCGATCCTGACGCGCAGGAGCAGATCCGCGCGCTTCCGCCCGAGGCGCTTGTCGCGCTGGGTGAGGCGTTCGAAGTCTTGACCCTGGTGCCCGAGCGGGGCAGTCCGCTGAATCCGGACAATCCTGATGGCGGACTGTTCCACCTCACGTTCGGCCAGGGGCACGGATTGATCACCTATATGCTCTTGACTTCCCAAGATCGGGTGGACGTGCTGCTGGTGACGTGGGTGTCGTTCGACAGCGACCACGGCTCCTAATCCGATTGGCGGTTCGGGGTCTTGAGCAGCATGTAGGAGCAGGCAGTGGGAGCAAAATGGGAGCCGTCGGACGCGCTCAACAGCGTCGAACCGCATTCAACGGCACCCAATAGCAACATTCTTCCTGCGGTAATTCTATTTCCACTGGTGGAGACGTTGTTCTGGCTTCATTCACACCGAAGAGGTCACTGGTTCGATCCCAGTATCGCCCACAGTGTGTTTTACCTGGTCAATGGCCTGCAGACGATCACTGTCTGCGGGTCATTGATCGTTTCGGGGAGCAGTTGGGGAGCAAACGATCTTGACCACAACCGTATTTTCGAAGGTGGTCATGGGTTCTTGCTCCCCGTTTGCTCCCAGCGGCGCTGCAACCCGGCGAGCATCGTGTCGATCATCGGCTGGGTGACGTGGGAGTAGACGCCCATGACGCCGTGGAACTTGTGGCCGATGCGCTTGTGCTGGAGGACTTCGGGGACGCCGTCCTCGATGAGCCAGGTCTTGTGGGTGTGGCGCAGGTCGTGGAAGTGCATCTCGGTGTTGATCCGCGGTCGGCCGGTGTCGCCACGCAGGTCGGGTAGCCAGACGCGGCGGCGGAAGTTGGAGCGTCGGTGGAAGCCGCCGTCGGTTCCGGTGAACACGAACCGGGCGTGGGGGTGGCGGTCGTGGTGCTCGTCGAGCAGGTCGGCCAGGAACTCGGGTAGGTGCACGGTGCGGACGCTGGCGGGGGTCTTGGGCGGTCCAAGGGTGAGTTTGCCGCCGACCTCGTGCAGGGCGCCGTCTTTGCCGTCGACGCGGATCTCCCGGTTGGCCGTGTCGACCCGTGCCCATTGCAGCCCGGTGAGTTCACCCCAGCGCAGGCCGGTGTAGGCGGCGGTGACGATCAGGGCGGCGTTGTCGGGGGACACGCGGGCTGCCAGGCCGGCGATCTGGGCGGCGGTGGCGTGGGGCCGTTCGGGTTGGTCGCCGGTGGCGAGGCGGAGTTTGCGGCAGGGGTTGGCGCCGATCAGGCCTTCGTCGACCGCTTCGCCGAGGATCCGTGACAGCAGGTTGACCACGTCGGTGACGCTGCGCTCGCCCAACGACCGCCGTAGTTGCTTGGCCCAGATCTTGACCTGTGCCGCTCGAAAAGTCATCGCCGCTGGTAGATAGGTGTGTCACTGCGTTGGGACCATGTCTGGGTGATCGTGTCTCTGCTGTACAAGGTGACCCGGAGATTGTTATCTGTCCCGTCGGTGCTGCTGCGCGGCGGGGCGGCGAAGGACGCCGAGCTGCTCGTCCTGCGACACGAGAACGCGGTCCTGCGCCGGCAACTGACGGGTCCGGTCCGCTACGAACCTGCGGATTGGTTCTGGTTCGCCACCCTGTCCGGACTGGTAAATCGCTGCCGTTGGCGGGAGGTTTTTCCGGTCACGCCGGGAACACTGCTCGCCTGGCACCGCAAACTCATAGCCCGCAAGTGGGACTACAGCGCGTGGCGACGTACCGGGCGCCCACCGACCCGAGCGACGGTCAAGACTCTCGTGCTGCGGCTCGCCAGGGAGAACCCGCGATGGGGGCACCGTCGGATACAGGGCGAACTGGCCCGGCTCGGCCATCGCATTGCCCACTCGACGGTCTGGCGGATCCTGCGCGACGCGGGCATCGACCCGGCACCCCGCCGTTGCGGCCCCACCTGGCGGCAGTTCCTCACCGCCCAGGCCCAAGGCGTCATCGCGGCGGACTTCCTCCACCTCGACACCGTGCTCGGCAGGCGCCTGTACGCACTGGCGTTCCTCGAACACGGCACCCGACGCCTGCACATCACCGGGGTCACCGGCCACCCGACACAGGCATGGACCACCCAGCAGGCCAGGAACCTCGCCGCCGACCTCGGACACCGGACGGAGTCCCTACGCTTCCTGCTCCGCGACCGCGACGGCAAGTACAGCCAGACGTTCGACACCGTCTTCCAGGCCGACGACCTGCACGTGATCAAGAGCGCGCCGCAGGCGCCCCGGATGAACGCCCACTGCGAACGGGTCATCGGCACCATCCGACGCGAACTCCTCGACCACATCCTGATCATGGGCGAAGCCCACGCACGACAAGTCCTCAAAACCTACGAAGACCACTACAACCGACACCGACCCCACCAAGCCCGCGACCAACTACCACCCGAAGCCCGGCAGCACCCTGCCGCAGTACACGACCTCAACACCCACAGACCGCTCCGCACCCGCATCCTCGGCGGACTCGTCAACGAGTACAGACACGCCGCCTGACCAGCAGCGATGACTTTTCGAGCGGCACAGGGAGAGCCCCGGCAGGTGCTCCCGTGGTCCGGCCTCTCGCGTGAGGGAAACCTCGGGCAGGGATCGTCCGGCGCGCAACGCGCCTGGCCGCTTACGCGGCATTGGCCTTTCGGTAGCTGATCACGAACTCATGATGCCGGCTCCCGGCCGTCGATCCCCGTCGGGGACGCCCGCGCCTCCCGTGGGCGCAACCAGTCCCGCTAGGTCACCGGCGAATCCGGACGGAGACACGCACCCTCGTCGTTCCACTCACTCCTTGCCCCTGTCCGCCGTGACCGCGCTCCCAGGCCGTCCTCGGCGGCGAACACCGCGGCACCATCTTGTGTGATCCTGCTCTGCCACCTTCGCTGAGCACCCGCCACGTGCACCGCCACTTCACCTGCGGAACCGCCAGGTCAGCGGTGAAGCGACATCGGCGATCCGGGGCGCGCCTGACTGACCTGAGATCCGGGCACCTCCGCACCCCGGTCCGGCGGCACCCAGGCCTCATCGGGCCGGGGGCGCGTGCCGGGCGACCGGGAGCCTCGCCGCGCCCTGACCGCCGCTCGGGTTGGTGGGTGTCCGGTGTGTCGACGGGCGGAGTAGTCCCACTTACGGGCTATGAGTTTGCGGTGCTAGGCGAGCAGAGTACCCAGGGTGACTGGAAGTCCTTCACCATCTCGCTGCGGAGCAGCATCGACGGCACGGACAGCAGCTTCCGGGTGACCTTGTACAGCAGGGACACGATCACCCGGACATGCTCTCAAGACGGTGAAGCCCTCGCCCTACCAGCGACGATGACTTTTCGAGCGGCACAGGGTGTCTGGGTCGTGTACCGGGGGAGGGTTTTGTTGAGTCTCGGGCGGTAGTTGGTCGCGGGCTTGGTGGGGGCGGTGTCGGTTGTAGTGGTCTTCGTAGGTCTTGAGGACCTGTCGTGCGTGGGTCTCTCCCGTGATGAGGATGTGGTCGAGGAGTTCGCGTCGGATGGTGCCGATGACCCGTTCGCAGTGGGCGTTCATCCGGGGTGCCTGGCCAAAGCCATCCACGTCCTCCAGAACTACGAGACCGCCGCAGGATGAAAAAGGCTCAGTGGACGTGGAAGACTTGGCAGTGGCTGCGCAGAGTCGAATCTCGGGCACGACTCGAACCTGAACGCGTCGTGATCATGGGTCTGCCCCGCGTAGTTGGTGGTGCCGGTTCGTGTCGATGGATGTGAACCGGTGTGCGCAGACCGGCTTGGCCGGTGGCTGGCAGATGGTGCAAGCCAGCGGCCGCCAGCTGGGAATCCGACCCTGACGCCTGTCGTGGGCCCTGGTCGCCCGGATGGGACACTGCTGCCCAAGGGTGCGGGTCAGCCCTGGGTTCAATACTGCAGTGGGTGGATGGCCTGGAGAGCGCTCATCCACCGAGTGGCCACTGGTAACCCAGCTCATCCAGTCGCACGGCCAGGCGCTTGGACAGGTCCTCTCGTTGGCGCTCTAGGTCTGCTAGCGATGTCTTGTACTGGTCGCCCCACGCCCGGTACACGTCGATCAGCTGTTTTTGCTGCTGAGTCACCAGCTTTTTGGCCTGTGCGGAGAGGTCCGCTCCGATCCTGTCGATGGTGGCCGCGCGCATGCCCGGAGTGAGCGCGCTAGGGCTGTCGACGGGTCTGCGCAGCTGGTTGAGATCGTCTTGGTTGGTCACCCACCAGTCCACAAAGAGGCCGGTTACCTGTTCATCGTTCAGGATCATCGAGGCTTCTAGGGCATGGTGGAACTTCTCGGCGAAGTACTCGCGCGCCGCAGCGGGTGGCCGGTCGGTGAGAACATCCTGCTGCTGCCGGAATTCCTGGAACCAGCCCTCCAAGGCTGTTAGGAACGCGGCCACGCTCGGCGCGGCCAGCCCTGGGATCATCTCGGCGACGGTCTCGTACCCGTACCGGGGGAACGCGAGGTGGCCGGACCGGCCGGGCACGAACAGGTCGGCCAATTCGATGCCGAACGCAGCGAACTGATCTACCTGCGCGTCGACTGCGTCGAACGGTATCCCGCCCTCGACCAGGGCGCGGATGCTCAGATTCGCGCGAGCCAGAGGTCGCGGATAGATGTAATCGCCGACGTTGAGGGTGAATTCCTTTGCCGTGATCTCCTCGATCGACACCAACCGTGAAAAATGGGGGATCTCCCTGCGCTCGTGGAAAGCGGTCGCGATCCTTTCCACATGGCGGGGCGCCAGGTGGGTTCGCGACCGCGTCACGTCGACCTCGTGTTCGGCGTTGATGAACAACACGTCGCGCTCGCTGGCACGGGCCGCGCCTTCACTGCGGAGCACAAGCACGCTGGCCGGGACTGACGTCCCGTGGAACACGTTGCGCCCGATCGCGATCGCGGCGGCGATCCTGCCGTCCTCGACCATTCCGCGGCGGATTCGTCCCTCGGTTCCACTCCGGAACAACACGCCGTTCGGGACGACCATGACCCCCACGCCGTCGGGAGTCAGCGAGGCCAGGACGTGTTGGACGAACATCAGGTCCGCCAACCGACTCAGGCCGTACCGCGTTTGCTGCGGGAAGCTCAGTTCCTCCTGCCCGTACCGCATTCCGAAAGGAGGATTGGTCAGCACCCGGTCGAAATCCTTCAGGCCCCCAGCATTGCTGAGATGGCGCGGATTGGCGATCGCGTCGCCGAGCAGCACGGACGCGTTGGTGATCCCATGCAGCATCAGGTTGAGCCGCGCAATTGTGCACGCCTGCTCATTCGCCTCCTGCCCGAAGAGGCGAAGCGCGCCGCGTCGGCCAGTGCGCTCCGCGACGTAGGTATCGGCTGCGGTGAGCAGACCGCCGGTCCCGGCACACGGGTCGTAGACCGAATGGCCGGGCTGCGGATCTGCCAGTCGGACCAGCAGCTGGCTCACCGAGCGCGGCGTGCCGAATTCACCGCGCCTGCTCTCGTCCGTGAACGTGGCGAGGACTTGCTCGTAGAGTCGGCCCGTCACGTCGTCAGACCCGGGATCCTCGCCTCCTGGCGGGATCTCGTCGAGGATGGCGATTAACTGCCGGACCTCACCGTCGCTCAGCCGCTTATTGCGGACCACGTGCCGGAACGAGTCGTCGAAAACGTCAGGGTTGCTGATCGCCAACGCGGTAACAGCTTTGTCCAGGGCGTCGCGTGGTGAGCTGTCCGCAGCTGCGATCAACCGATCCCAGCGCGCTTCGTGCGGGACCGTCAACGCGTTGAGATGATCGGACGCCCACTTGAGGACGAGCGTGGTCGAGATGACACGCATGTACTCCGCGATGTCCATCTTGCCCCGGAGAACGTCGGCCGCCTTGAAGATCCTCTGTGCGAGGTCCGCCGTGCGCATGCCTACTCCTCGTCCAGGAAGTCGTCGAGCAGTGCGAGCTTGAGGATGTCGAGACGGTCTGCGGTTTCCCGGTGGACGAGCGCGAGTTCGTCGATGTCAGCGATGATCTCGACAAGCTCGCGCTGCCGATCCAGTGGGGGGAGCACCACCGGGAGGTTGCCCAAGATCTTTGCGTTGAGCGATTGGACGGTGCCCGGGAGTGCGCGCCTGAGCATTTCCTCCTGCACCGCGGACGAGGAAAGGTACAGGCACAGATACTCGGGGAGGACCAGGTGACCGAGACTGCGCACCCGCGCGCACGAAGAGTTGTAGAGCCACCCTTCCAACTGCGGCTCGATCAGCGCCAACCTGCCGAGCGACCCCTGGCGGACGAGCACTATGTCACCCTGCCGAAGGGTGAACCGGTCCAGCCGCGCCACTTCGTTGTACGGCAATCTGCGGAGTTTCCGGGTGTCCACGTGGTGCTGGTCGGTGATGTCAGAGGGGGTCACCACGGGCACGCCGTCGGGCTCGTCGCCGAGTTTGTCCAGCAGCGAGCCGGATGGCCCGGGCGTGATCTCCGCCAGTTCTCCGAGCGTGACGCGCTCGCCCTCAGTCACGACCACCACCTGCCTCCCTAGACCCGCACCGCGGGGGCGTGGCGATCACCGCCACGCCCCCCCGATCGATCACGCGTTGCCCGGTCCGTTCCGACGGCCGGCCTTGACGATCTCGGTCACCGCCGCGGTCGCCACCGCCGTGGCGAGCGCACCCAACACCGCTTCGCCGTACCCGGCTGCGAAGCCGAGTACGAAGACCACGACGACGATCACTCCCCACCAGACGGCGCACCTGCCGCGCCAGGGCCAGTACCATGAGCTGTTGAAGCGGGCAATCCTCATGTTGTCTGCCTTCTTCCTGCTCGCCTTGAGCGAAGCGGGTCGGGCCGCATCGCCCCGCGCGGACGCCAATCTCCACGGGGCGGTGCGGTGTCTCACGAGACTCTCGAGCTGAGTACACCGTAGCACGAACTTCTGCGAAGGGGCCTTCGCAACAGTTCGTGGCGGCGGCGGTCTGACTCGGGCCAGCGGCTCCAACTCACGTTGGGCCACGCTGATCACGCTTGTGACCTTGTGGGGTGTCAAAAGTCGGCCACAGGGCCTGACCTGTGGTTAGGCGGCTGCGTGTTCGTACTCGTTGATCAGGCCGCCGAGGACTGGTCGGCGGCGTATCGAGGTGAAGCCTGGCTCTGCGATCGGGTGGTCTGGTTGTGGTGGTGCGAGTCGCAGGGCTTGGTGGGGTCTGCGGTGGTTGTAGTGGTTCGCGTAGCGCTGCAGCACTGTCCGCAGGTGGCGTTCGTTGAGGATGAGCAGTCGGTCGGTGGCTTCTCGTCGGACGGTGCCGACGAACCGTTCGGCGTGGGCGTTGGCTCGCGGACACCGTGGTGGGATCTTCACGACCTGGATGCCTGTGCCGGAGAAGAGCGCGTCGAACGAGGCGGTGAACTGACCGGCCCGGTCTCGGACGAGGAACCGGAAGCCGTCTGCCCGGTCGCCGAGGTCCATCAGCAGGTTGCGGGCTTGTTGGGTCGTCCATGCCCCGTCTGGGTTGGTGGTGGTGCCGAGGATGTGGACGTAGCGGGTGGCGACTTCCATCACGAAGAAGACGTATACGCGTTTGAGGGTGACGGC
Organism: Saccharothrix carnea; assembly: GCF_003014735.1. Taxonomy (GTDB): domain Bacteria; phylum Actinomycetota; class Actinomycetes; order Mycobacteriales; family Pseudonocardiaceae; genus Actinosynnema; species Actinosynnema carneum. Next base: position 73,682 of record NZ_PYAX01000009.1, read on the forward strand.
GCAGGCGACGTGGAAGAAATCGCAGGCCAACATGCTCGTGACCTGGGTGCGGAGGAACCGCCGCCAGGAGGTGTCGGTGTCGCGCCGGGGAGCGGGTGGGATCCGCAGGCGCTTGAGCACGCGCCGTACGGTCGAGTCGGCCACCCGGTGGCCGAGCTTGAGCAGTTCGCCCTGGATCCGGCGGTAACCCCAGCCTGTGTTCTCCCGCGCCATGCGCTCGATCAACGCCACGGTGGTGTCGTCGATCGGCGGGCGCCCTGTCCGGTTGGGGTAGGTCCACTTCTTCGCGACCAGGTATCGGTGCCAGCGCAGGATGGTTCCCGGTGTCACCAACCGGTGCTCGCGCAGCCGTCGGGGGAGTCGGCGAACCAGCGCGGCGAGCACAGCACGATCGGCCCACTCCAACCGCGGACGGGGGTTGCTCCGGCGCAACACGGCGACCTCCTGCCGCAGCACCAACAACTCCACGTCCTTGGCCGCGGAGGATCGGCCGAGCAGAACCAACCAGCCACCGAGCCGGACGAAGATCAGGTACAGCAGTCGTAACGCCACACCTCACGATCATGCCCTGGAGGTCCAGCGTGCGCGATCGTCGCAGCTCACCATGCCAGTGCAGAGTTCTGACACCCCACAGGCTGGTTCCCGGTGTCACCAACCGGTGTTCGCGCAGCCGATGGGGGAGTCGGCGAACAAGCGCGGCGAGCACAGCGCGGTCGGCCCACTCCAACCGCGGGCGGGGGTTGGTCCGGCGCAGCACGGCGACCTCGTGCCGCAGTACCAGCAGTTCGACGTCCTTGGCCGCGGACGACCGGCTGAGCAGGACCAGCCAGTTACCGACCCGAACGGACATCAGGTACAGCAGTCATAACGCCACACCGCACGATCATGCCCTGAAGGCCCAGTGTGCGTGGTCGTCGCCGCTCAGCATCCCAGTGCAAAGTTCTGACGCCCCACAGGGGGTAGCAGGCGCAGTAGCGCGAAGGCGTTGGTCACGCCCAGGTAGCCCAGTCGGAGCAGCAGGGTCGGTCATCATGCCGCGTCAGCCGAGGGCGCTGCAGATCTGCGGCCGCCCCCAGGAGCGCCTCGACTCCTCATGTTACGCACGGCTACAACCTGCATGGATGGAGTTTTCGTCAGGCGCAACCCCACACGCCTCATATACCGGCGACGATACGAGGCGTGTGGGGTGGAGCCACCCGTCGAGGTGGGCGGCTCCACCGCGGCTCACCACTGGTGCGCGACGTCCACGACGATGTGGTTGGACAGCGTGAACACCCGGAACGGCAACCGTGCGCGAACGCCCAGCCCGAGATCGGTGGTGCCCTCCCACGACCCGGCCCAGGCGACCTGCCGGAACGTCTGGTACCCGGTCACGTCCACGACCTCCTGCGGGTTGGCCGGTTGGTAGGTCGGTTCGAAGTTCTCGTCGTAGGACGGCGTATAGGTCATCACGAACAGCTTCGCCCCACCGCGCAGCGGAACAGGCGTGCCCGATCCCACGTAGGTGACCTCATCGGTGTAGGTCACGTAGTACCCGCCGCCACCGGGAAGGTCGGTGTCGATCACCAACCGGTCGAAGCACTCGTGCCGCCCGGACCGGATGTCGGTCACGGAACCACCGGAACCGTTGAACACCGTTTTCGGCCCCGACCCCCAATCGACCGACGTGCACGTACCGGCACCGGCGTTCGACACCGCCAACGACATCGCCGCAAGCACGACGGCGACCACCAAAGCGATCTTGCGCATGATCCTCCCCCTTCACCGCGAGCCTCCCCGCCCGCTGAAGACAAGACGCGCAGGAGACTCCGAGGTTGTTCGACGGCCCCCTTTCGGGATGCCGCCACCCATCCACCTGCGGGGGCAGTGCTGCAGCGCTACGCGACCCCCTACAACCACCGCCGGCCCCACCAAGCCCTACAAGTCGCACCACCGCGACCGGACTACCCGATCGCAGAGCCGGACCGCGTGTCGACACGCCGCCAACCAGACCTCGGCGGCCTGATCAACGAGTAGGAACTCACAGCAGCCTAACCGCAGTTCAGACCATATGGCCGACTTTTGACACCTCACACGTCACCGATCTGCCCGACCGGCGACAACGGTCAGGTCAACCCCAACGCGTTGGCGATCCAAGTGGCACAAGCCTGCCAGGAGGTGCACACCTGCCGCACGCGCGAGGACCTGGACGCGGCACTCGACATCCTGTTCGACCAGCACCTGAACAAGGCACGCGAGGGCTTCGACAGCATCCTGGAGATCGCGAGCGTCCTCGGTGCGCTCACCGGCGGTCTGGCGGCGCGAGCCGCTGTAGGCGGGGTCGCGGGGGTTGGCGGTACCACCGCGTCGGCCACCTCGGGCATGCGAGCAGGCGCTGCCGACGCACTACGCCAGCTGATCGCCAAAAAGGCCGGCTTCTCAGGGAAGGGGCAGAGGCTGATTGTGGACGAGAACATGTCCCCCTCAATCGCCGGATTCCTCCGAGACCACGGCTATGATGCGCGCAGCGTGTCCGAAATGGGACTCAGGGGCACCAAGGACGACAAGTTGATGCAGTTGGCCGAGCAGTTGGGCGCCAAGGTGGTGACCCGAGACAGGGGAAGGCAGATGGACGGTGGTTTCGGCACGCTTGCGATCCAGATCGATCGACGGGTGAGCTCACCCGAAGAGATCCTGCGCATCATCACATCGGCCAAGTGATGGATGAATTCGATCACGTGACCCGCAGTGAAGCGGAACTCGACTCCATCCACGACCGGTGGATCCGCGACCGCAACCGAGGGCGGGACGACCAGGAGGACCAGGAGTCCTGGGTCGATGAACAGTGCGGTGGTTGCCGGTTCTGGATCCCGCTGGCGGGCCGGGTGGGCAACGACTACGGCGCTTGCTCGAACGCCCGGTCGCCGTTCGACGGACGTGTGCGGTTCGAACACGACGGCTGTGACGTGTTCGTCGATGCGGGTCGATGGGTGACTCCCGAAGACATCGCCTGAACAGGCTCGACCGAAGTCAGCTGAGGGGCTGTGCCGTGAGGCACGGCCCCTCAGCGCGTGCCGGGCACCGCCTTCTCTCTCCGAATTGAGATCGGTGTCGTCGTCGAGCATCTCCACACAGAGTTCGCGAAGTTCCACTGCGAGCTCCACAAGTGGGATGGCCGTCAACACCAGATTCCCTACGTGGGACCGCTGGTCGAGAGACCTGATCATCACCATACAGAAACCGCACGTTCAGGCGAGGCTGGGCTCCCGCCCATTGGCGGAGTGGCTCAGCATCCGACCGATCCGGCAACAGTTGTCCGCACTGTCACGGTGATCACGGGCGTTGTCGTCGCCCTCACCTTCATGTCTGGCTTCGGCAGCGTCCTCAATCTGGCGCTCACCGGTGCTTCGCCGGAGGTATTGCGGCTCGGTCGGTGGCAACGCGCTCGCGGGCTCCGGTTCCGGGTCACGGTCAAGCCCGGCAGGCCGTCGACCCCTGACGGTCCGCGCAGCGATCTGCCGCCGCGCTCGCTGCGCGCGGAGATCGACCGGTGCGTGGAGTCGGCGGGCACGGTCGGCGCGATCCTGGTTAAGACCGGATCTCATTTGGGGTTGTTGTGGGTCAGCAGGTGCCCGGTGGAAGTACGCGGCGGGCGGTCTGGACTTCGACTATCCGGGATTCGTGCACACGGTGCTGGTGAACATGCGTGCCCGGCTGGCGCGCTCGGACCGGCCGGACCGGATCTTCGAGGTGGTGCTGGAGGTGGCGCGGCGGGCGGGCCTAGTGGGCCGCAAGCTCTTCATAAGGGTCGTAGTGGACGGCGCAGCGCCCGTGCCGACGAAATCGTTGTCGCCCAACGACATGTATTCCTCACTGATTACCGCGGCCGGGTGACCGTGAGGCGATCAGAGTGACCCGCTGGCGGGCTCCGCCGGAGGCCCAGGTCACTCTCGCCCGGTGAAGCGGTGCGTTTCCGACGGCAGCCTTGTGCTTGCCGATAATGTCGTCCGTGCAGGTCAGGCGGCGTGGTGGTACTCGTTGAGGATGCCGCCCAGTTGCTGTCGTCGGTGGATGTCGAGTTGGGTGATCGTTGCTTGATCGGTGACGGTTGGTGGCAGCGTGCGCAGTGGTCGGGCATTGCCGATGCCTTGGTGAGGGCGGTGGGTGTTGTAGAACTGCTCGTACTCGCGCAGGGCGTGCGGTAGGTGCTGGCGGTTCCAGATGAGGGTGTGGTCGAGGAGTTCGCGGCGGCAGCTGTGGATCCAGCGTTCCATGATCGCGTTCATCCGCGGGATCCGGACGCCGCTGAGAACGACTTGGATGCCGGCGTCGGCGAGGACGGTGTCGAACAGCGCCGGGAACTTCCCGTCCCGGTCGCGGATCAGGAACCGCGCGCGTCGGCCCTCGTCTTCGAGGTCCATGGCGAGGTTCCTGGCGGCTTGGGTGACCCGGGAGGCGGTCGGGTGCGCGGTGGCGCGGAGGACGCGGATCCGGCGGCTGGCGTGCTCGATCACCGCGAGCACGTACAGGCGGGCGCCGCTCAAGGTGGAGGTTTCGAAGAAGTCGCAGGCCAGGAGTGCGTCGGCTTGTGAGCGGAGGAAGGTCGACCAGGTCGTCGTGGTGCGTTCGGGTGCCGGGTCGATCCCGGCGTCCTTGAGGATCTGCCAGACGGTGGAGGCTGCGACTGTGATGCCGAGTACGAGCAGTTCTCCGTGGATGCGGCGGTAACCCCAGGTGGGGTTCTCCCGTGCCAGGCGCAGCACCAGGAGTCGGATCGAGCGGATGGTCCGTGGTCGGCCGGGCCGCTCGGGACGGGAGCTGGCTGCGTGGCGGCGTGCGATGAGGCTGCGGTGCCATCGCAGCACCGTCTCGGGACGCACCAGCAATCGGAGCCGACGAAGCGTGGCGGCCGGAAGTCGGTGTAGCAGTGCCGCGAGGAACGCCCGGTCGCCGGGAGAGAGCCGCAGACGGGCGTTACCCAGTTGGCGTTCCAGGATCGTGATTTGGTGCCGTAGCGCCAGGATCTCCACGTCCTTGTCCCGATCGCTCATGGGTAACAGCCGTGGCAGCGCGAACGCGTTGGTCACGCTCAGGTAGGCCGGTCGGAGCAGCACAGCCGGTCATGATGCCGTGCTGGTCGACGTCACGGCAGATGACAGCCGTACTCGCGAACGCTCGCCTCTCCTTGGGCTTCGTACGTCCTCTACCTGCATGGATGAGGGTCTCGGCAGGCACAATGTTTCCAACACCGTTACCGCCTTGCTCTACCAGCGACGATGACATTTCGAACGGCACAGGTCCTGACGCGCCTCGCGCTCACGAGAAGTCAGTGCCGAACTGCACGAAGGGCCGGCGGAGCGGATCCGGTGCGGTTGCCATGGCAAGGGCGTGCGCGGCGGTAGCTCCTGCCGCGAGGGCTTGATGGTAGGCCAGCATTGTCTTCTGGGCGGCGACGTCACCCACCCTAGTGACGGCTGCGGTGACGGTGCTCGTTCCGGCGGTGAGCAGGGCGCCAGCGAAGCCCAGGATCTCATCACCCGGTCCTACGTGATGGAGGGCCAGGTCGCCAGCGGCCAGAACGACGTGGCGGGGCGAGTTCTGCAGGCGGGTGATGTGGTGGGCGAACAGCGGACCGTCGGCCAGTTCCAGGCGGGAGAGCAGCGCGTTGGTGGGCTCGTGGTCCCCATGGGTCGCGAAATGGGCCGTCTCGGAATTCTCCAGCGCGTGCAGCACCGCGTCGATCCGCGCGTCCTGCCCGCTCAGCACGTGGGCGCCTGGGTACAACGACGCAAGCCGTCTGCTCTCCGACTCGGCCCACGGCAGACCTGGCCCGCTCACGAGCGCCACCCTCTCCTTCGACGGTCGTCGGGCGCGGCGGGTGGCCGCCAGCCACGCGTTGACCGAGGGTGCCACTGTCGTCGGCCGCCCTCGCAGCGACGGGAGGCAGCCCCACGGCAGGGCGAACAGCGCGCCCGTCGGCACCAGGACCAGGTTTGCGCCGTCAACGACGTCGAGCAGCGGCTCCATCAGGATCCGGTCGAGCTTGTCGGCTTCCCGCCTCGCCGAAGCGGAGATCACCTCCGCGAGGGGTGGGGGCAGGTGGTCGGGTGCCAGAGCGTTCATGTCCGCGTGCACTCGTCGCACTCCCTCGGCGACCGCTGCCATAGAGCCGAGCATGAGCATCAGAGCCGTGCCTCTCGTGACAACCACGACGTGCAACTCGTCCGCGATCACGATGAAGTCGATGAGGGCCTGGTCGCTGCGGAGCGCCCCGATGACGTCGGTGAAACCCGCTGGCGGTGCGGCGGCGCCCAATGACCGGGTGCGCGCCCCCAGGCGCAGCGCCTCGCGTTCGAGAGCACGCTGACGGGCCTGCGTCGAGCGGGTCGACAGGCCATCGAGTCGCTCCCGCAACAAGGTCCGGCTGACGTGTCGCAATTCGTTGATGACGCGGTCGAGTTCCGGGTGGTCGACGGGAAGGAAGGTGTGCCGGTACAACTGTGCCCGTGTGCGCTCGGACCACAGCATCACGTCGGCGGCGTCGTGGCCGTGGTCGATCGCGATCCGCACGGCCATCGCTCCCAAGCCCCGTGCGTGAACCGCGGCGCTGCGGACTTGGTCGAGCCCGCCGAACCGGTCACGCGCCTCGTCGAGTTCGGTGAGCCCGATGTCGGCCTCGCGCAGGGCGGCCTCTGGATTCCCTTCCGCCATGGCGATTTCCGCCCTGGCCAACCGGCGCAACAGGCGATGGTCGACGGGGGTGTTGACGCGCGGTGGGGGCAACTGGGACATCCGGGCGGCTGCGGACACGAGTCGCCCGTGGCGCAACTCCAGGCGCACCGCCAGCACTGTCGCCAGTTCCGCCTCGTCGAGCAGTCCGAAGTCCCGCAGTTCTCGCGACAGCGACAACGCTTCGGTCAGGAGCAGCCCGGTCCTGGACCCAGAGGAACCGGACGTGGTCACGGTGGCGCGGAGCGCCGTCAGCTTCGCCACGGCGCACCACAGGTGATCACCCAGGTCGGAGAAGCGTCGAGCGGCCGACCGTGCCAACTGTCTCGCCTGTGCGTAGTCCTCCAGGAGAAGCCGGCACCTGGCGCGTGCGTGCTCCACCGAAGCGATCGCGTGCACCACGTCAGGGTGTCGTCCGGCCTTACGCAACTGCAACCGCACCTCGTCGAGGTAGTCCAACGCCGCATCCGCCATGCCGGCCGCGAGCATCGTTCCCACCTGATCGAGCCACACGGTGTCGAGCCGGTCCGCCCTGACGTGGAGAGCTGTCGCCGTCGCGCGGTCGAAGCGCGCCAAAGCGCTGGACAGGTCGCTGTCCTGATGCGCGAGCAGCCCCAGCACCTGCTCCGCCGCCGATACCTCCTTGACCGGCGCGAGGCCGCTGCCGACCACCGCTTCCAGGACGGCGGCGAGGTTGCGGTGCTGATCGTTCAGCCACTTCCAGGCCTGCTCGGCGTCCGTGAACGAAGGGGTCTGCACCGCATCCGTGATCTCGACCGCCCACTTGCCGCGGCGTCGCGGATCCCCAGCCTCGACCGCACGACACGCTGCGACCACGTAGTACTTGAACAGGCGGCCGAGCGCCTTACCTCGCTCCCTCTCGGTGTCCTGTGCGTTGTGCAGGCCGGTGGCGTAAGAGCGGAGGAGGTCGTGCATGTGGATGTGGAAGTCGTCGATGCGTTCGACGAGACGTGCCTGCAGCAGCACTCCGACCGCTCTACGGGCCCGCGCCTTATCCGTCCCGACCAGCGCGGCCACGGCGAAGACGTCGAGATCGTGCCCCGGTGCGGCACCGATGAAGCGGAAAGCCCGTGCCGCGTCCTCGGGCAGCTGTCGATACGACCAGGAGAAGACGGCGCTCACCGCGGTCCTGTCGTCCCCGCCGGCGTCCAGCCGCTCCAGCCGGTCTTGCTGCACCTCGAACAACTCGGCCGCGAGGGCTGCCAAGGTCGCGGTCTTGTAGCTGTTGACCATCTCGGCGGTCACCCGCACCGCCAGGGGCAGCAGTCCGCTCCACTCACATAGGATCCTGGCCCCTTCTGGCTCGGCCGCCGCCCGCTCACCGACCAGCGCGCCGAACAACGCAACGGCTTCTTCTGCCGTCAACAAGTCCAAGTCCACCCGACGCGCACCGTGGCGGGAGACCAGTCCGGCCAGGCTGTCACGGCTGGTCACCAGCACGAAGCTCGAACCGGTCCCGGGCAGCAGAAAACGAACCTGCTCGGGGCTGCGGGCGTTGTCGAGCAACATCAGCATCCGGCGGTTTGCCAGCACCGTGCGGAACCGTGCCGCCCGCTCGGACAGGCCGGGTGGAAGTGGTTCATCACTGCCCACCACGCTCCGCAACAACGAGGCCAACGCGTCCTCGGCGGCGATCGGCTGCCCCGGGTCATAACCCTGGAGGTCGAGGTAGAGGTCGCCGTCCGGGAACCGGTGGCGCACGCGGTGCGCCCAGTGCACCGCCAGAGCGGTCTTCCCGATGCCGGGCATCCCCGACACAGCCGAGATCACCACGGGACCGGTGTCTTGCGCTTTTTCCAGCAGGTCATCCAGCTGCGCCACCTCGGCGTCACGCCCGGAAAAGCCCACAACGTCGGATGGCAACTCCCGGGGAACCGACACCGCCGGCTTCGGCGCCTGCGAGACCGTGATCCGGATGTCCCCATGAACATCGCCAGCCTGTACTACCGACCCAATCACGTCGGTGGCCTCGTTCTCGGTCCGCCGCTCACTCGACACCGGACAACCGTAGCGTTGCCACACCACCGAGGTCCGCATCGACAGTAAGAACGCCTTGAGAACGACGGCGGTGGCGATCCTGGCCGGGGACGTCCTGCGCACCGCCAACGACACCGGGTTACCCACGTCATCCTCGACGCCAGACCAGATCTTCCACACCGACCGCTGCCACGGCGAAACCACTTCCGACGACCACAAACAGGTCGTCGATGTCCGATACTCCGGCAAAATCCGCACCACGGCGGCGTGATCACTACCGCCACCACGCCCGCCAGCTTCCTGCTGTGGTCGGCTCGGACGAGCCCGGCCGTACCGACACTCTGTGCGCCTTCGGCACGCCCCCGCCCACCTCGGCCGTGCTCGATCGTGTACGTCGTCGCAGCGTCGTATGCCGTCCCACATGGTTGGCTGCCCTCGCCGAACCGACAGTCCGGTACTCCGCAAGGATCGGGTTTCACTCGGCGCACGAGTGAGTGACAGACGCCTGCTCCGGCGCCGATCCGGGTCGTGGTCGGCACACGGCGACGAACCTCACTTCGCCGGGAATCGTCCGGTTCGCAGAACCTGGCGATTCCGGGGGCAATGGAAAGCGATGATCGCTCGCTTTATTGGCGTACTTCCGGCTACGGCGACGGCAAGTTAGAGGAAGCCATTCGATGATCGTCCAATCGAGTGAACCGAACCCGATCGGGGTGTCCTTGATCGACTGATCGTTACGCTGCCACTGCCGGGCGAACCCAACAGAAGGGAGGTCCATGTCGATCGTCAACGATGGCAACATCCTTGGCGCTGACGAGGACCTGCACCGCGGTACCCTCGATGGAGGCCTGCCGTTCGGTGCTCGCCAAGAGCAGTTCAGCCTGGGCTTTGTCCGGATGGTCGCCGCAGCAGCCGGCTGTTCGATCAAGAGTCACGCCACCGACTACGACGGCGTTGACATCACCATCACGTCATCGGCCGAGTACGAGCGGTTCTACAGCCCCGACTTCGAGTTGCAGCTCAAGTGCACCACCCGTCAGGACCTGCTCGCCAGTGATCACCTGGCGTGGCGGATGGAGCGCAAGCCGTTCCTCAAGCTCGTCAACCCGAAGCGTTACAACGAGGCATTCCTCGGCGTCCTGGTCATCCCCGACGATCCCGCCAAGCTGTTGGAGCTGACGGAGGACAACTTCACCAGTTCGAGTCGTATGTACTGGGAGCATGCGGCGAAGCTGGGCTCGATCGGCGACGATGCCGAGAGCAAGACAGTGCACCTACCCCGAAGTAACCTGTTCACCGTAGACGCGTTGCGGGGCATCATGCAGAGGATCGGCGAAGGAGGTGGGTGGTGAACGGAACCTCGGTCGACAGCTACCGTGACATCGCCGTAGCGTTGAGCCCGCCTGCCGTGTCGCAGTACCTCGCAACCCATGACTGGGAGCTCGAGCTGCGGGAGGCCGACGTCCGGGAGGTCTGGCGCCTCTCGGACGAGGGCGGCCCGCGCGGCCGGATCATGTTGCCCCTGGCGACCGACTACGTCGACTTCCAGCCCCGGTTTCTCGACTCGCTCCGGGCATTGAGTCTGATCTATGGCTGGGATCCGCCCGAGCTCGCCGAACGCATCGCCGCCACCCGGGCCGACTTATTCTTCGTCCGCCTTGATCAAGTCACGACGGATGGCACCATCCCGTTCAAGCAGGCGGAGAAGGTCCTCGAAGGCCTGTTCAAGATGATGAAGGCCGCGGCCACCACCGCGGACGACCCGCACCACTCCCACCGCGGCCGGCGCTCGGCCACCGTGACGGAGTTCCTGGATGACGACGTCCGCCTGGGGCACACCAAGCGCGGCAGCTTCGTCTTCACCGTCGTCACCCGCCTCGGCGACCCGGCCACGTCGCACTCCGACGGCGAGCCCGAGGCGGGGTTCCCGCGACAGGTGATGGAAACCCTGGCCAGCGGCCTGCAAGCAACCCGTGATCTCGCACTGACCTGGAACGAAGGCGCCGTCGACCGAGCGGGACAGTCGGGGCTGAGCGCCAGCCTCGTCGAGTCGCTGCTGGAGCTCGCCCAGCCGGATACGCTGCGGGCGCTCGACCTGTCCTTCGATTGGGCCGTGGCGGCACCACGCCCCAGGGTCGACGTGTCACGCATCCTGGTCGACCGTGACACGATGGCCGGCTTACCTCGCGTGCGTGAGAGGCTCGTGCGGCGCGAACAACCACCTCGCCGGGAAACCGTCGTCGGAACAGTACGAACGCTGAACCGCGACGAGCTTGGCGACGACGATCAGGAAACAACCAACATCGTTCTGTCAGCACATGTCCGTGGCCGGTTACGGAACATCCATGTGCAGCTGAGCGGAGTAGATTACGAGTGGGCCATCCGGGCTCACTTCCGGAAGCTCCCGTTCACCGTCACCGGTGACCTGATCTTCGAGCGGGGAGCCTGGCGCTTGACCGGCGAGATCGTCGTCGACCCCAGCTTTCTCCAGCACCACCAGGCCTGAACCGACGCCACGGCGCAACACCCCAGTTCGAGCCGACCGGCTTCGTCGCCCAGTCACCCCGCCAAGGCCATGGAGCCCGACCCTGCTGGTTCACCCAGCTTCGACTGGTCGGCACCGGTGACGGATGAACCGGACACGGCCGCACGCTTCCCGGCCTCCGGCGCTACCTGCTCCAGCGTCGCCCGCAGCGTCTCGACGTCAACGGAGTAGTCCCACACGTAGCCGCTGACGAGCCGTACTCGGTGCTCGGAGCCACCTGCAGAGGAAGCCACAGCCCTCCAGTCCGTGCACCGCGGACTCCAGGGGCCAGCGGCCCTCGCACAGGGGCAGGAACACCACCGGACCAGTGTCGACAGTACCTCGGCTCGCCAGGATCGAGGTGCCCGGATCGTCGGCCTGACACAGAGATCGTCGACCAAGGCTTACACCGAGAGCACGTGATCAAGCTCGTCGAGTTGTCGCTGGACGCGTTCGGCGTCGCTGCTACGTCCCTGTTCCCGGTACAGGTCCAGTGCCTTCTGCCACGCCGCACGGGCATGGTGATGTTGGCCGAGAGCGATGTGGGGGTGGCCGAGCCGCTCCAACGTGGTGGATGCTGCCCAGTGGTGCCCCAACTCGCCGTACCTGTCGAGTGCTTGTCGGTAGTGGCTGATGGCCTCGTGGTGGCGTCCGGTGTGGTGGTCGATGTAGCCGAGGCTGTCCAGGTCGTGGGCTTCGCCGTCGTGGTGGTCGTGGATGCGGTGCAGGACGAGCGCGGCCTGGCAGGCGTCCCGTCCTCGTTCGAAGTCACCTAGCCGGGCGGCGTTCCATCCCAACTCTCCCTGTGCGTCGGCCACCCGCACCGGGTCGTCGACCTCCTGGGCCAGTTCCACTGCCCGAGCGGCGTGCACCAGGGCTTGCCGGTGTTCTCCCCGATACGACAGTGCCCAGCAGATCCCCAGGTGGGCCCTGGATTGAATGGCCAGGTTCCCGTGCCGTTCGGCCAAGGCGAGGCCACGCTCGAGGTGTCCCATCGCCTCATCGTGGCGATCCAGTGCGGCGCAGGCGTCGCCGAGGAGCGTGTGGACCAGCGACTGGACGGCCGGGTCGCCGAGGTGTTCGGCGGCGGTCATGGCTGCCTGCCAGGCGACGAGCCGGTCCTGGCGGTGCCCGCGGCGGAAGTGGAAGTCGTCGAGGAAGCCCGCGAACTGCCACACCGCCTGGTGCCATCCGTTGACCGACGCGATGTGCCGGGCCGCCCGGAGACATTGATGTTCGCGATCGAGCCAGGTCAACGCGGTGGGAAGGTCGGGAAGAAGACGGGGGCGGCAGCCATCGGCGGGCGCGTCGAGCTGCACGTCGTTGAGGAAGTGAGGGCTCGTCAGTCGATTCGCGCTCGCGGCAGTGTGGAGGTAGAAGTCCACGACCCGACGCAGTGCCGCGTGTCGCAACTCCGAGCTTGTGTGGTGGCGGGCGGACATCGTGGCGAAGCTGCGGACAAGGTCGTGCATGGAGTACCGGCCGTTGGCGTCGCGGTGCAGCATCGACGCCTCGATCAGCGCACGCAGCACCTGTGTGACGCGTTCCTGGGACAGTCCGGTGAGGGAGGCTGCGGCGTACAGATCGATGTCGGGGCCGGGTGCGATGCCCAGCAGTCCGAAGGCTTGCTTATGGCCAGCGGTCAACGCACTGAAGGAGGCGGACAGCACGGCGGACAGGCTGGCCGACGGATCGCTCTCGTCGTCCAAGGCCTCCACGCCCTGTTCCCCGAGCTCTGCGGCCAGTTCGATCAGCTGCAGGTCGGGGCGGGCGTGTGCGCGAGCGGCGAGGATGCTCAGTGCGAGAGGGAATCCTCGGCAGAAGGCGATGAGTCTGGTCACCGCGTGCGGTTCGGCGGCGATGCGTGCCTTACCCAGGCGCCGTCGCAGAAGAGTGTGTGCTTCGACATCGGTCAGTACGTCCAACGTGACGTGGCGGACGTTGTGTCGGACGAGCAGTGACGTCAGCGTTCGGCGGCTGGTGATCACGACTGTGCATGCGCCACCGCCTGGTAGCAGAGGTTCGACCTGCTCTGCGGATGCGGCGTTGTCCAGCAGTATCAGCATCCGGCGGTCCACGACGATGCTGCGGTAGAGCGCGGCTTGTGCCTCTGGATCGGCAGGGATACGGCTATGGTCGACGCCCAGGGCGTCGAGGAATCCACGCACCGCGACCGCCGGTTGCAAGGGCTGCTCGGTCGGGCTGAATCCGTGCAGGTCGACGAACAGCTGCCCGTCCGGGAACCGCTCCGCGCGGCGTGTAGCCCAGCGGACCGCAAACCACGTCTTGCCGATCCCGCCCGCGCCGCCGATCGCCGAGATCATCAACGTCGGTGCATCGAGGTCCTCATGCTCATCGTCGAGGTTGTAGTCCAGAGCGCGGTCCAACTCGGCCAGCTCCACCGCACGCCCGGTGAACGTCCACGGTACTGCCGGTAGTTGACGTGGCACCACCCACGCGAGTGACGGTGACGGCAGGTGAAGGTGCAATCCGCCGTCCACCACACCGGCCTGGACCACACTGCCGTCGGTGCCCGATGCCGAGTTGTGGATCTGGAACCCGACCTCGATCTCACGCTCACGACCCGGCTGTTGCCCCTTTGAGGTCGTCAACCGAGGCCTCCGTGATCACGATCGCGGTGCGCTCCACACGTACAGAATCCCGGGAGCACCAGTCTCGTCGGTACGTGATTGCCGCGATTCACCTGATGGTTTCAACCACACGCCGCACGACTGCGGTTCCGTGCGGTGACAGCATTACTGGTCCCTGATCCACTGACTCACGGGTGTCGACAGCGTCAATCCCCACGCAGGGCCTTTGAGGAACCTGGCCGACGCCAGCCGCCAACTCGGCGAATTGGCCAAGCGCGGTGGTGGATACCGTCGCTTCCGGTTCCTCGCCCACGTCCCTCAACGCCGTGGGCCAGGGGTCAAGCCGAGATGGTCTGCGAGCCACGCCGTCTTCGGTTACAGCCGCTAACTGCTTCTGCCGTCGACGAGCCCTCGGTAGATGGTGATCAAAGCCTCACGCTGTTTCATCGTCAGGCGTTCTGCCTGCCAGATCGCCCGCTCGAAAGGGTCATCGGTCCCCATCTGCGCAGCCGTAGCCATCACGAGCTGTTCGACGGGTAGCCCGAGTACCGGGGCCAATGTCTCCAGGTCGCTCGGTATGACGATGTCCCGTTCCCACTCTGACACCGCCACCTGCGATCTACCCACGCGCTGCCCAAGCTCGGCCTGCGTGAGCTCCAACTCCAGACGTCTCCTGCGGATCAACTCGCCAAGCGACCCCGACATATAACCAGTATAACCAGTACTGGCCCGGTAGGCGGACGCCACATGCATGAGGAGGTTGAACCCCGCCAGCGAACCAACCACCGCCAGTCCCGCCACCGACAGGGGCAACGATGGCCCCAGTGTTGGCCCAACCGGACGGCAGACACCGCCGTCGAGCACCGAGGATCACGCGTTACCGCGCTGGCCGTGGGTTGCTCAGCGCCTGCCGACTTCGAGCGGTGTTGGGCCCACCTGGACGTTCTCGGTGAGTGAGTGCAGCATGTCAGGGTCGTGTGGTGCGAGGTACCTGTAGCTCTGGGGTGGCTGGAAGTCTGCCTGCGCGCGGAGGTCGGCCAGCTTCAAGGGCTCGTCGAGTGTCCGAGGGTTCGTGATGCTCAAGCAGGTCGCTGCGTCGACTCCGGCCAGGTAGTCGTCGAATTCGGAGCGGGTGAGTCCGAGGCGGTGCCGGTAGCGGCGCCACAGTGTGCCGGGCGCGGCTGTGTCGACCTTCGCGAGTGTGGCGACGCCCACCACCGACATCACGGGAGTGCTCGCGTAGATGATGATGGTGGTGTCCGCTGCGGCCGACACCCGGGTCCGGCGGAGCTCGACGGTCTTGCTGCCCTGGAGGATCGCCTCCGCGAAACGCGGTCGCAGCGACATCAGCAGCGGGCGCCGCACGGATTCTGGCACGGGGCGCGACGTTACCCGGTCGTCCGGAGCGGCCCGCTGGTCGGGTGGTGTACCCATGGGTCGAACGCTAGTTCGATTCGTGGATCTTGTCACGCGTTCGCGGACGATCGCGTGCCCGTGTCGTAGATCTCGGCGAACAGTCGGGGGTTCAGTCTTCGGGCGCTGAAGAAGGTGCTGGGTCCGTCTGCGAGGCGTGAGCGCATCGCCTCGTAGCGGCGCACGGAGACGGGATGGGTGAAGACCTCCGTGTTGGACAGCCGGAGTGCCTCCGCGGTCGGCTGGCCGTTGGCCGCCCCGATCACGGCCTTCAACCCGAACACGCCGTAGTAGGACAGGGCTTCGTACAGTCGTCGTGGAGTGTCGACCATCAGGCCGTCCAGCTTCGAGGTGCCGAAGAAGTGGCCGGAGCCGTGTCCTTTGCCGGTTGCCAGCCACAGGATCCGGGCTGGTGCGGTCAGGACGCTATTGCGCGCACTGTGGTAGTACACATGCTCCCGCCCGAGCGAGAGTTGTGTGTCGCGTTGTGTCATGCCGTCGGGATATCCGAACAGTTCGAAGGCGAAGGCCGTCCGGATCGGGACCACGAAGCACGGCAGTTCGCTGTCGATGATCTTCGCCGGCCACCATGCCTGTTCGAGGCGCGCGGCGGCGTGTGCCGACACACCGGGTGCCAGCAGCGGGGGAGCACCGAGTCCGGCGAGGCTCAGCGACCTGGCGGCAGCGGCGGCGACGTCACGAGAGCTGCCGCAGACGTCGACGACCGGCGCGTACCAGTGCCCGTCGGCGTGGGTCATCGATTCGAAGTCGGCCGCTTGCACGACACGGCGGGACAGGTAGGGCTCCGAGACGTCCAGCAGAGCCACGCCGGCAGCTCTGGCTCGACGGCGCAGCGACCACAGCAGGTGACGGGCGAGCGTGTCGGCCAGTCTGTGGTCGGCCAAACGCAACAGGGGAACCCTCCACACCTCGCCATCCGGCACGACGGCGTACAAGGCGACCGCCGTCCCGTCGTCGAGGTGAAGCAACTCGACGGTATGACCGGCGTTCCGGAGCCGGTGGACGCGTTCCTCCAGTTCGTCACGGCGTTCCCCGGCGTGCCTGGCCACGAACGCCGCCAGCTCTGCATCGAGAGGCGAGTCGGCGTGCTCGCGATCAAGCTCGCCGCCTTCGACTTCCTCCTTGAGGAAGCTCTCGGCGTTGGCCAGTTCGTCGAGGTGCACGACCGCATGGTCGGGAGACATGAGCACCATCCCCGTGACGCGCGCGACCGCCGGACCGAGCATCGCGATCAGGTCCGTATCCCAGGTGAGGAATACATTGAGGCCCGCCGCCGCGGCGTGTGCCACGTGGTCGAGGGCGTCGTGCTCCTGCGGCGTATCCGGATAGCCGGGATGTTGGGATCGGACCTCCTTCAGAATGCGATCGCGAGTCGAGGTGACCTCGGCGCGATCGGCGTGCACCTCCGGGTAGGAGTCGATCACCTCGATTAGAAGGCGTTCGGACTGGGAGGTCAGCCGGGTGACCTCCTGCCGCATGCTGGAGGTCACCACCAGCTGTAGGCGCCCGGCCAAGTGGTCCGCGACCAGCAGACCCGACCTGTGTCCGTGTGCCTGGGGGTCGGCCAGGTCGCGCAGCACGTCCGGAGCGGCGGCGGCCCTCAACTCCACGGGCTGTTCGTACTCGGTGAACAGATCCGCGTGACCATGATCCTTCCACTACACCGTCATCGGCGCGCGGTCGGTACCGCGGCCCACGGTCCGCGCCCGCGGCCGGAACCCGAGCTTGCGCCATGCCAGGTCAAGGCCGTAGTCATCGCGGCACTTCGCGCGAACACCCAAGCGGTCCCGATGGACATCGGTGATGGTGTCCACCAATGCCTTGGCGACGCCGCGGTTGCGTGCCTCCTCGCGGACGCAGAGATGAGTGAGCGCGACCTCGTTGCGTGGCAGTCGATACAGCGCGTACCCCAACGGTAATCGGTCTTCACCGGCCAGGGCGACGAGCAGGCGGGACTGTTCCGCGGCTTCGGTGAACGCCGCGTAGGGAAGCAGGCCGAGTCGACCACGGTGCAGGTCCCCGAGTTCCACGACCGACTGCAGGAGGTCGGCGTCGTCCGCCGACACTGGTTCGACCCGCACCGAGGTGTCGCTCATGGACACAGCATGTGCGACCTCACTCGTCTGGGTGGACGAGGTCACTGTCAACCACCCGGATGGCAGAACTCGGCTTCGGACGGGATTGACGTCGACCTCTCCGGACTGCACGGTCTGCGACGTCGACCAAGAACGGGCATCACGCCCGGCAGGCGCCGACGAGTCGACGGATGTGCGTATTCTGCCACGTGGCTCATCGAGTGCGATGGACAGCTGCTCAAGGTGTTCGCTCTGGGCATCGAGGTAGGCATCGACGCGGTCCAGGCCGATCCGGAGCCGCTCAGGCCCGGTCTGAGGCAGCGCCGACAACGGCACGGTCACATCGGCTCCGGCTTCCAGGACGCGGATCTTGAACTGTGCCAGTTGCACCAGCCGGAGTGCCCTCTTGCGCTCCGACTCGGCGCGCGAGAGTTGTCGTTCGGTCCGCCGTTTCGAGGCACGGGCGTCAACGAGCGCCAGTCGCCAGCGTTCGGCCTGGTCGAGTTGCTCGTCGCGTTCCCGGGTCAAGCGGACGATGTCGTCCTGAAGGTTGATCAACACCGCCTGGAGCACCCACACCACCTGGGTGATGCCGCGCTCGGCCCGCATGCTCTCGGTCAGCTGACGGCGGACCTCGACCAGTTCCTCGAAGAGCCCGACGAGGCGCTTCTCGCCGACGTCGGAGTGCACATGCACATCGCCGTTGATCGTGTTCGCTTGGATGCTGGTGCCATGGACCGTGCCGGACATGTCGTTGCGCCTGCTCGTGTCCATAGGCGCTCCCAGCGGGCGGTCCGTCGGCAGACTGTCAACTTACCGGATACTGCGGCGCCCGTTGCTGCCGCGCCAGCAGACCGCAATTGTCGGGGCCGGGGGACTTCACCGGATCCCAGTGGTGTCACCGTGCCCGGGAGGGGTCGCAATGAATCGCCCCGCGCGCTCAACGAACGCCGTGTGCCCTGTCCGTCGGCGGTCGACCCCGAGCCGGCGCGGCGGATGGCGCGGACGCAGCGGTTCGAGGCGGAACCGGCGGGCAACGTGACGTCGCGTTAGGCGACCTGCCAGCGGCGGAGTCCCAGACGCGGTACGCCGACTACTTCAGGCGGGATCGGTTTCGGCGGCGCAGGCTAGCGCCGTTCCCTGTCGCGCTCGCAGGCCACCGGTCAGTCGCCACCCTAGGGAGGGCAACTGCTCGGTGGCATGGGAGGTCTGATCCACTCCAAGCGAGGGAAGTCACCATTTTTCGGAAGTATCAGAAACGCGGCATTCTGGTAGTAGAACGGTTCCTTCATGAATGCCTGCAGCTTTACCTGGTCGTGCTGTTGTTCGGAACGGGATGCTTCCTCTTTCTTGACTTCGACTACAAGCAGGTTATCTCTTCTTGAAGAGCCCGTCCGTCGATGAATGATGATGTCTGGGTATACGTCATTTTCCGTATAGTCACTACGGAGCCCGGCGAGTCGCTTCTTCAGTAATTCAATGCCGTTTGGGTGCCACCTGTCGTAGTCGACGTCGACCGACCACCCTGGCAACACGGCCTCGACCCGCACAGCCAGATGTCGTGCGATATGGAAGACGATCGATCGCTCGTGCGCCCGCTCCTCGAACAGTTGGCGTTCGCGCTCGTACGCGGCGCGAACAGCTTCGTGCAGCATGCTCTCGATTCTGCTCCTGTCAGCGTGTTCCACGGCGCCTCCTACTCGCTACTGGAGTCCTGATGACGGGGTCCATACTCGATCGGTCCGATAACTCTTGCACTCCGTCGCGAAGGCAGTGTGACGGAACCGGCGGTTACGAGCCGAACGCACCACTTCTCCCGAGTCTGGTGCTGACCGGGTTCCTCCAGGCCTTGGATGCGGGCGCGGAGCAGATTTCCAGGCGATGAGGACGCCCTGGCTCGTCTGTGACGGTCGTTGCTGGCGGATCGGCGGGTGCTGGTGGTGCTGGAAAACGCGGCGTCGGCCGAGCAGGTGCGCCCGTTTCTAACGGGTGCCGCATCGACGTGTGCTGTCGTGGTGTCCAGCAGAGCGAGCCTGGTCGGGTTGCGCGTCACCGACGAGACCGTTCCGATCGCCGTGGCGCTGATGCCGGTGAAGGAGTCGGCGGCGATAGTGCGTGGTGTCGTGAGTGAGGCGCGGGCCGACGCCGCAGGGGAGGGATGGCGGAGCTGGCCGGGTCGTGGGGTGGGTTGTCGTTTGCGGGGCGGGTGGCGATCGCCGTACCGGATCCTTCGCGGTCCTGGTGATCCGTTGAAGCTTCCGGCCCTCCTCCATCGACAAGGGCCTCACGAACACACTCGGACGACGAGCCACAACCACCTCCCGCACTCGACATGCGGGACCAGCCTCGCCGATCAGTCCACAGGACCGATTACCGGGTCAACCCTCCGAGACGCGCCACTAGGTCGGGTGGCACCCGCCTGTGGGGTGCAAAAGGCCGACCACAGGGTCTGACCTGTGGTCGGGCGGCTGCGTGGCTGCGGGAGCTAGTCGACTCCTACTCCGACCGACTTCGCGCCCGAACCCACAACTACTACATAGCCGCCGACAAGCTGGTGGACATCCTCGTCGACCGCGACGAGGTCGACGAGTTGCGAGCGCGCGCCGACAACCACAACACTCAGGCGGCCTACCGGCTGGCCGACCTGCTCGTCGACCGCAGTGACCTCGACCAGTTGCGAGCCGTGCCAATGCAGGCGATTCCGCTGCCGAGGCGAGGCTCTCCGACGTCCTAGCGGATCGTCGCGCGATGACCGAGCTTCGCGCCAGAGTGCGCGAGCACCCGGACGACTTCCAAGCTCCCGAACGGCTGGTACGGCTGCTGGTCGCGCAGGGTGAACTTGCCGAGGCCCATCGCATCCTGCTCACGCAGACGCAGAAAGGCGACCACCGTGCCGCTCGGTGGCTTCCTGAGCTGCTGGTCTGGCTGGGCCGCCCCGAGGAGGCCCGACAGCTCGCCCGCTACGGCCTCGACACCGACGGCTCCCTGGCCACTCCCACAGACGGGATGTTCCGATGACAGGGGACGATTGCCGCTACACGCCACCCACCGAGCCGGATGAAGATCAGGTACAGCAGTCGCAACACCACCTCACAACCAGGCATTGAGTCGAAGGGGTCCGATCGTCGCAGCTCGGCATCGCGGTGCAGACTTTCGGCACCCCAAAGGTTGTAGCGTCGTGTACGGGGTGGTCCGACTGGGTGGTGTGCACTGTTGGCGGGTGGTTCGGGGACAGGGTCGGGTGAGACTGGGGTCCGTGGACGAGGCGGCGGTGCGTAACCAGATCGGTGGCACTGTGGTGGGTGCGGTGGTGCAGGCGGGCACGATCGACCAGGTGGTGCTGTACCAGCAACCGCAGGCGGACGTGGCACTGGTGCCACGGCAACTGCCTGCGGTGGTGCGGGATTTCGCCGGTCGTGACGCCGAGCTTGCCGCCCTGGACAAGATCCTGTCACCCGACAGTGTCACCGTGGAGCCGATGGTGGTGGCGGTGGACGGTACCGCCGGGGTGGGGAAGACGTCGTTGGTGGTGTGGTGGGCGCGCCGTGTGGAGCAGCGGTTTCCCGACGGCACGTTGTTCGTGAACTTGCGTGGGTACGGACCGAGTGCGCCGGTCGAGGCGGGTCTGGTGCTCGCGTCGTTCCTTCAGGCGCTCGGGGTTGCCGAGGACCGGGTGCCGGCCGACCTCGACGGACAGGGTGCGTTGTACCGGTCGTTGTTGGCTGGTCGGCGGGTGCTGGTCGTGCTGGACAATGCCGCTTCTGCCGAGCAGGTGCGTCCCCTGTTGCCCGCTACGGCGGGGTGTGCGGTGATAGTGACGAGCCGGGCGGTGTTGACCGGGCTGGTGGTCGTCGACTCCGCGCGTCGTCTGCCGCTGGACCTGTTCAGGCCCGAGGAGGCGGTCGGGTTGGCCACGCGGGTCATCGGCCCGGATCGTGTGGCTGCGGAGCCCGCCGCGGTGGTGGAGTTGGTGCGGTTGTGCGCGCGGTTGCCGTTGGCGGTGCGGGTGGCCGCGTCCCGGGTCGCCGCCCGCCCGCACACCGCGGTCGCCGACGTCGTCGCAGACCTGGTCGACGAGCATGACGGGTTGGATGCCTTGAGCGCGACTGGAGACGACCGGAGCGCGGTGCGTACCGTGTTCGACTGGTCCTACACCCGGCTGTCCGCCGAGCACGCGCGGACCTTCCGTCGCCTCGGCCTGCATCCGGGTACCGAGTTCGGTATGCACGCCGTCGCCGCGCTCACCGGTCTGGACCGCAAGACCGCGTCGCGGCACCTGGAGGTCCTGGCCGACCTGCACCTGGTCGAGCCGGTCGCGCACGGCCGGTACCGGCTGCATGATCTGCTGCACGCCTACGCCGCCCACCGCGCCCGGCTCGACGACACCTCGGAGCAGCGGCGGGCGGCGGTGGACGCGGTGGTGTCCTGGTACGCGCGCACCGCGGTCGAGGCGGACCGTCGGGTGTTCGCCGCCCATCCGTCCCCGGACCTCGGCCTCACCGGGGATGCGGCGCCGATGGAGCTGGCCGATCGAGGACAGGGCTTGGCCTGGCTGACCGTGGAGCACGCCACGTTGGACGCCGTCCAACAGCAGGCGGGTGCGCACGGTGCGTACCGGGAAGTGATGGCGGTGGCCCTGGCGATGCGGTTTCTGGTGTTCCGGTCCCGCGTCCTGTGGCCGGCGCGGATGCGGGCGGAGTCCCGCGGTATCGACGCGGCGCGGGCCTGTGGTGACCGGCAGGTCGAGGCGACGCTGCTGTTGTGGCGGGGGGACACTCTCCAGCAGATGGGCGAGTGGGACGCCTCCGACACCGATCTGCACGCCGCCCTCACGCTGGCCGGGGAACTCGGGGACGATGCTCTGTACGGCAAAGCGTTGTCGGGCCTGGGACTCGGCAGGGTGCGGCAACAGCGGTTCGCCGACGCCGAACCGTACTACCGGCGGGCACTGCCGTTGGTGCGCGGTCTGCCCAGTGGCTACTACGAGGCGATTGTGCACGCCAACCTGGCCCGGATCACCACTCGGCTCGGGCGGCACCGGGAAGCGCTCGACCACGCCGAGCGGGAGTTGGCGCTGCGCCGGACGGCCGGTGTACCCGATGGTGTTGCCTTCGCCCTGCACAACGTCGCCAGGGCACGACAGGGCCTCGGCGAGGATCAGGCCGCGATCGATCTGTGTCGGCAGGCACTGGCTCTCTATCTGGCCGAAGCCGGTAACGACCTGTACGTGGCCGCCACACTGGAGACCCTGGCGACGTCGCTGCGGCAGGTCGGCGACCACGAGGGCGCGGTGCGGTGTCTGATCGAGGCGGTCACGGTCCTCACCGACCTGGGCGATCCGCACGCCGACGTACTGCGCGGCCGGCTGTCCCAGGACGGACAGCCGCCCGCCGACCCTCACCCCTGACCGACCTGCTTGCGCGGGTTGTCAGGGATGCGGACCGCAGGTAGGGCACAGCGGACTCGGCTCGCTCAGCCCGACCACCCTGGACTGGAGCGTGACGATGTTGTACCCGTACTGGCAGTCAGTCCGTAGCGTGGGCACACCGGTGATCAGGCTCATCACCGCGTGCGCGGCCTTGCTTCCCGCGATCGTGGCGGTGATCGCGTTGACCGCCTGCGGCGCCGCCCCTGAACCGGTCCCCGGAGACCACTCGGTCCGCGGCGGCAGCGTCGCCTGCCGTGCGTCCTGCTCGGCGTAGAGGCAGTCGTGACATGGTCCGCCCCCGCCGGGCCGGTACAGGCCGATGCTGACCTGTGGTCCGTCGTAGCCGCCGTGCACCCACGCCGTCCCGGTCTCCCGGCACGCCAGGTTGGCCCACGATCGGATCCGCCCGGCGGGCTTGTCCGCCGCCAGCAACAGCACATCGAACCGCGCCGCCAACCTCCGTAGGACAGTCGGGCCGTCGACCACGAGCTGTTCACCGGTGACCTGCACATCCTGGTTGTGGGCACGCAGCCGCTGCACCGCCGCCTCGACCTTGGACCGGCCCACGTCGTCCTCGGTGAACAACAGTTGCCGGTTCAGGTTCGACAGCTCCACCACGTCCGGCTCGACACAGTGCACATGCCCGACCCCGGAGGCCACCAACGCCCACGCGGCGACACCGCCCACGCCACCGATACCGACCACCACCACCCGCGCCTGCCGCAACAGCAACTGCACATCCCAGCTCGTCCGGCGCGGGGTGCGGTCCATCCACCGCCACAAGCCACGCCCGCGCCCGTAGCGCTCCCGCTCCGCCGCCGACAACCCTTCCAGCACCGGCTCAGCCGCATCCTCCAGATAACCCTCGCGGATGAGGTCGCTGATCGTCGCACGCACCTCGACCTCGGACCGGTCGGGGAACGCGTGGACCAGGTCGGCGACCACCTGGTCCATCGTCCGTGTCCCGTCGAGGGTCTCCAGCAACGCCCACACCCACCCGTCCGGGTCCACCACGGCGGCCTCGATCCCACGGACCGCGCCGATCCGGATACGACCGTCGCCGAGACGAACAGGCCGGTGCTCCCACTTGATCCTCGGGCGAAACATCACAACCCTCCCCATCGACTAAGAAAAGCCTTCGTTGCTGAACGTCATCTCCTCATCCACCTCAAGAAACTCGATCACCGCTGCCACCTCCCTTCCCGTGCCGGGGAGTCGACGCCGGCGTGGGCGGCGGCCGTGGTCGCCGGGCCCAGGCAGTGCGGCCCGGTCGGGTCGTCCGGGTCCGGCGGGTGGTGGCCGTTGGCGCTCATCGCGGTTCGCCTCCGTTCCGTCCCCCCGGTCGGGAGGACGGGGCAAGCATCTCCGGTGGCACCGGACAGGAACCGGGACACAAACCGGGACAACGGCCCGACACCGTGTCCGCCGATCGGGTGAAACCGTTGTCCGGTTGACCGATCGGGTGGGACGTGACACGACTGGCGCAACGGCCCCCGCGCCGAACCCACCCACCGTCAGCACGGTGATCACCGGTCGGGTGTACCGGTGGTTCGGCCGTGTGGACGAGGACGCTGTGGGCCTCACGAAGACGGACATGTCGGCACACTGTGTCCCGACAACGCCTACAGGGGGCCAGGGGTGGAGATCCGACTACTGGGCAACGTCGAGATCGGCAACCGCGAGCGCGTGTTCCACCTGCCTAGGCACGGTGAACGGTGCCTGCTGGCCGTCCTCGCGCTCGACCTGGGCCGACCGGTCACGAAGACGACCCTGGCGGAGCGCATCTGGGACGACAACGAGGTACGCGACCGCAAGCAGGACACGCTTCCCACCTACGTCAGCCACGTCCGGACTGCCCTGATCGCGGCGGGCGCGCCGAAGAACTGCCTGCCTGCGGACCGCGCCGCCCGCGGCTACGTGCTGAACGTGGACCCGAACGTGGTCGACTACCACCGGTTCGCCGCCGAGACCCGGGCCGCCCGCGACCACACCGACCCCCACCGGCTGCGGCGCGCGCTGGACCTGTGGCGCGGACCGGCACTGTCCGGTCTGGAGAGTCACTGGGCCGACATCCGCCGCCAGCACCTCGACATCGAATACCGCGGCGCCCTGGAAACCCTGCTCACCGCCTACCTGCAGGCAGAGCGCCACGACGAGATGCTGCGGATCCTGCCGTGGCTGGACCAGCGGACGACACCGGACGAGCGACTGGTGATGCTGGGCGCGGAAGCCTACGCCCGCACAGGCCGCCACACCGAAATCCACGCGTGGGCCACCGGCATGGAACGGCGGATGCGCGAGATCCACGACACCGGCCTGTCCGACCGGGCCGTGGCCCGACTGCGCCGCCTGACCGCCGACCCGACCGGCCCGACGCTCGCCGAGCCGGACCCGGCCCCGCCTGGGCCGCCGTCGGCGATGTTCAGCCTGCGCCGGGACATCCCCGACTTCACCGGCCGCGACGACGATCTGCGGGTCCTGCTCGACGCGGTCGAGGCTGCCGCGGACGGTCCTACGCGGGCGATCGCGATCCACGCGGTGGACGGGATGCCCGGCGTGGGCAAGACCGCGTTCAGCGTCCACGCCGCCCACCGGGTCGCCCACCGCTTCCCCGACGGCCGCCTGTTCCTCGACCTGCACGGCCACGACCCCGTCCGCGCACCCCGCACCCCGCTCGACGCGCTCGACTCGTTGCTGACGGCCACCGGCATCGACCCGAAAGTCATCCCACGCGACCTCGACGACCGGGCCAGCCTGTGGCGCACCCGCGTCGCGGGCAAGAAGATCCTGCTGATCCTCGACGACGCCGCCACCCACGACCAGGTCCGCCCCCTGCTGCCCGGCACACCGGACAGCCTGGTCCTGATCACCAGCCGCACCCGACTGGCCGCCCTCGACGGCGTCCGGCCACTCACCCTGGACACCCTGCCCCCCGACGACGCCGTCCGGATGCTGCTCGCCCTGGCCGGCCGCGACCCCGGCGACGAGGACCCCGACGACCTGCACCGACTGGTCGAGCTGTGCGGACACCTGCCCCTGGCCATCGCGCTGATCGCGGGACAGCTACGCAGCCACCCCACCCACACCGCACGCCACACCGCAGACCGGCTCGCCCACACCCACGACCGGTTGACCGACCTGCACGCCGGCGACCGCTCCGTGCGCGCCGCGTTCGACACCTCCTACCGCGACCTGCCCGCCGACCAACGGGAACTGTTCCGGCTCCTGGGCGTCCACAACGGACCCGACATCGACAACCACGCCGCCGCCGCACTGCACGACACCACACCCGACCAGGCCCGCCACCACCTGGAAGCCCTGCACACCGCGCACCTGCTCCAGGAAACCAGCCCCGGCCGCTACCGACTCCACGACCTGCTCCGCGTCTACGCCCACAACCACGCCGCCGACCTCGACCCCCAACACCGCCACGACGCCACCACCCGCGTCCTGGACCACTACCTGCACACCACCCACACCGCCGCCCAACACCTCCCCACCCTCCGCAGACACGTCACCCCGATCACCCCGACCACACCCCGACACCCCCACCCGATCACCGACGCCGAACACGCACGAGCCTGGCTCACCACCGAACTGCCCACCCTCGCCGCCGCCATCCACCACGCCGCACACCACAACCACCACACCCACGCCATCAACCTCGCCACCACCCTCGACGCCTTCCTCTACACCCACGGCCACTGGGACCAAGCCCACACCCTCCACCAGACCGCACTCCACGCCGCCACCCACACCGGCGACCGGCACGGCCAGGCCAACGCCCTCGACAGTCTCGGCCGCGTACAGCGCGTGCGAGGTGAGTACGGGCCAGCGGAGGCGACGTTGACCCGTGCGCTGGATCTGTACACCGACCTGGGCAACCGACTCGGCCAGGCCAACGCCCTCGACAGTCTCGGCAGCGTGCAGTACCTGCGAGGTGAGTTCGGGCCAGCGGAGGCGACGGTGACCCGTGCGCTGGATCTGTACACCGACCTGGGCAACCGACTCGGCCAGGCCGACGCCCTCGACAGTCTCGGCCGAGTGCAGCGCATGCGGGGTGAGTTCGGGCCAGCGGAGGCGACGGTGACCCGTGCGCTGGATCTGTACACCGACCTGGGCAACCGACTCGGCCAGGCCGACGCCCTCGACAGTCTCGGCCGAGTGCAGTACCTGCGGGGTGAGTTCGGGCCAGCGGAGGCGACGGTGACCCGTGCGCTGGATCTGTACACCGACCTGGGCAACCGACTCGGCCAGGCCGACGCCCTCGACAGTCTCGGCCGAGTGCAGTACCTGCGGGGTGAGTTCGGGGTGGCGGAGGCGACGTTGACCCGTGCCCTGGACCTGTACACCGACCTGGGCGACCGACACGGCCCGGCCAACGGCCGTCTAAATCTCGGAATCACCCAACACCTGCGCGGCGCTCACGAGCCCGCGACCACGAACCTCACGAAGGCACTCGCCCTGTTCTGCGAGGTCGGCGACCATGACGGGGAAGCCGAGACCCACAACGCCCTGGGCGAGCTCGCGCTCGCCCACCCCGACGCCGGCGACCCCCATACCCATTTCACCACCGCCCTCACCCTCGCCCGCGACACCGGCTCCCGACTCCACGAAGCCAATGCCCTGGCAGGACAAGGGCGATGCCTCCAGCACACCGACCCGGCACGCGCCATCACCCTGCTCCACCAAGCCCTCACCCTTCACCGGGAACTCGACGTCCCCGAGGCCACCCGAACCGCCGCACTCCTGGACACCCTGCAACGCGACCACCCGACCACCCCCGAACCACCTGAGGGTTCCGCGCCACTCCACGACCTGCCCGATGGTCGACGTCCCAGCCACTTGTAAGAGCGGCCGACACTTGGTCAAACCCGGCACTGCCGAGGTCGATCACCGGCGAGGACGAGGTCCGTGTCGAGTAATTGAGCCTGTGCGGCGACACCGGGAGTCCGCGGGCTGGTGCCAAACCCGGCAGCTCGCCGAGCCCGCCTCGCGCCGAATTGCCGTCACTCGGCTCGAGATGGGAACGCCCGAGGTGGGGACGGGCCGACGCGGCCCGCCCCTGCTGTTACTCGGGTGCGGATAGCTCAAACGATGACTCCACCACCAGGCTGCCGGTGTGAAGCCGCTGGTCAGCGCCGTTCCCATCCTCTGGTACTTTCGCCGGGGACTCGAACGCACACCGCGTCGTCGCTGCGTCCCACTGTCGACCACTTGATTCGTGTCAAGGGAGTGGATCTGGAGGAGCAGGTGGAGGAGAATTCGTTGTGCTGCAACGGGTTCTGCTTGCGTCGAGCTGTGCTCAACTGACCTGTCGCAAAGGGTGCTGACGCTGTTTCCGCAGGTCAGCTCATGATCGGGGCGAGTCTGGGGGTCAAGGGGTCGCAGGTTCAAATCCTGTCGTCCCGACGGTCTGAAAAGCCCGCTCGATCTGGATGTTGCCCAGGTCAGCGGGCTTTTTCGCGTGCTGGTGTCGATCTTCACTCGGTCACGGAACGGTAACTTTACGATCTTGGTGAACGCTGTTTAGGAGCGGAATCAGGAGCGGGTGGCTCCAGTTCTTTGACCAACGCCAAATGGGGTCGTCCCGAACGGGTGAATCCGGCCAACCGACGCCAAACGCCACCCGTTGGGGTGAACCGCTTTTACCCTGCGTCGAGCGTCCTGGACGTGCCCTGACCTTGTGCCACTCGAAAAGTCATCGCTGCTGGTCAAACAGCATGTCCGTACTCGTTGATGAGGCCGCCGAGGATGCGGGTGCGGAGCACTTTGTGGGTGTCGAGGTCGTGTACCGCGGCGGGGTGTTGCTGAGCTTCGGGTGGTAGCTGGTCTCGGGCTTGGTGGGGGCGGTGTCGGTTGTAGTGGTCTTCGTAGGTCTTGAGGACTTGTCGTGCGTGGCTCTCGCCGGTGATCAGGATGTGGTCGAGGAGTTCGCGGCGGAGGGTGCCGATGACCCGTTCGCAGTGGGCGTTCATCCGTGGCGCCTGTGGCGCGCTCTTGATGATGCGCAGGTCGTCGGCCTGGAAGACGGCGTCGAACGCCTGGCCGTACTTGCCGTCGCGGTCGCGGAGCAGGAATCGGAGTGACTCCGTCCGGTGTCCGAGGTCGGCGGTGAGGTTTCTGGCCTGCTGCATGGTCCATGCCTGTGTGGGGTGGGCGGTGACGCCGGTGATGTGCAGGCGTCGGGTGCCGTGTTCAAGGAACGATGTGGAGGTAGTACGGCACGGTGTTCGTTGACCTGGGGTCACCCCGTCCACAGCCACGCCTCGGTGGCCAGCTCCTTGACCCGCACCTTCACCGGGCTGAACTGCTCCCGGGGCAGGCCGGGCACACCCTCGGCGACCACGAACTCGTACACGTGGTCGGACAGGACGACCGCCAGGTCGCGCTCCGGCTGGGCGACCACCTGTTCACGCAGCGGCGCGCAGTCCAGCAGCCGGCCGGCGACGGTGGCGGCGGTGCCGCTGAACCCCAGCTCCGACCGGCCGACCGGACCGAGGACGACGGCCATCCGCAACCGCAGCCGGTCCTGCGCTTCGGCGTTGCCGTGGGCGAGCCGGTCGGCGGTGCGGCGGAGCAGCAGCGGCAGTGCGCGGTTGACGTCGCTCCCCGGCGGCAGGAACGCCAGCAACCCGTCGCCGGTGTCCTGACGGTCGACGGTCGACGGCGCGGTGCCGAGGTCGTGGAGCACCGAGTTCACCAGTGCTGCCAGCCGCCTCTGCACCTCAACCCGCGGCCCGGACTCCCGGCCGCCGTAGCCGACCACGTCGAGCATGAAGCCCATTCGGATCGCCCGCCCGCCGGGGGCCTCGGCCATCGGCGCGGGCGGGCGCAGCACCCGGACCTCGTCCATTAGCCGCCTGCCCTCGTCGAGCCGTCGGAGAGCGTGGTCCAGTTGCCGGTCCACCCAGTCCGCCAAGCCGTCGTCGGCCGCTAGCGGCCGGGAGAACACCGCGGTCATGTTCGTCCGGTCGATCTCGGCGGCCCGACGTAGCCGGCGTAGCGCCGATGTCGCCGCGGTGAGCGCGACGGCTACCGGTTGGCCGGGGTCGGCGCGGCGCACCTCGTCGTGGACCCGCGCTCGCAGCCGGTCGAGCTCGGGGGTGTCCGCGTGCAGGACGCCGATCGAGTGGCGCAGCCTCGTGGCGTGCATCAGGTAACGGGCCAGCGGGGGCATCTCGGCGGTGCCCCGGCTCCACGTCCATGCGCTGAGCACCGCGTCGTGCCCGGCGGGTGCCAGGACCACCAGGACGCGGTCGGCGCCGACGTTGTCGACCGGCTCCAGCAACGCGAGGACGCCTTCCCGGACCTCCGGTGCCGCCCACCGGAAGCGGTCGCGCAGGTGGGCGGGCAGTGCGGCTGTCACGGTCTCGTCCACGCCGCTCGGGTGTTTGGCCTGGAACACCCTGGTCGTGCCGAGCAGGTCCGCCGCGTCGCCCACCAGGTCGGTGCAGCGCCGGTCGAACGCGATCCACCCGGACCCCGGCGGGCTGTCGGGCGCGGTGAAGGCCAGCGAAAGGTTGAGCACGTCGTGCGAGCGGCGCAGGACGGCCTGGGTGTCCGCCGCGTCGTCCTGTGCGGCCGCCACCGCGCCGTCCGGGCGGGATGACCGGAGCGAACCGGGCAACGCGGAGGGCAGTTCGGTGTTCGGCACGGGGTGCACCGCGCCCAGCGCACGGCAACGCGCCCAGATCGCGCGGAGCCCGTCCTCGGCGTCCCCGACCGCCGGCGCGTAGAGGTGGACCACTAATTCCTGGTCAGCCAGCACGCCGGTCTCCCGGCTGGTCCTCCCCGGCCGGCTCCTGCGCGCGGTATCGGTCCCCGGTGTCGCCGACCAGGGTTCGTACCAGCTCGTTGGCCAGCTCCAGCACCCGGGCGGGCGGTGGGACCACCGGTTCGTCGCCGATGCGTGTGATCCTGCGGGGAACGGCCAGCTCCAAATCCACTGCCGCCGCGCCGAACGCGTCGGGGTCCCGGTCGCGCACGGCCTCAGACAGCTCGGCCACCGCTTCGGCGACGGTCGTCCACCGCGCCTCGTCGAGCCGCCACCCCTGCAGGTCCGCCAACACCGCCACGGCGTCGGTCACCACTGCCGCGCCTAGTTCCGGGTAAGCCGTCACCGTCACCACTCACCTCGTCGACCCATCTGATTCTGCCAGCACCGGACCGGCGCCGCAGTATTGCGGTCGCATGTTCCGGTTCGTGCTATTAGATCATCGCTGGACGATCATGCCGACCGCAAAAATCGGCAATCACCTGATGCGTAATCGACGTGCTCGGAACTCCCAGGGAAGGAATTCGGCGTTGTTGGCTGACGAACCCGTCGCGGACGGCGAAGAGGTCGACTGGCATCTGCTGGAAGTCCTGTTCGCCCTGGAGACGGAGGACGTACCGGAGGAAACCTTCGACCGGCTGGTCGAGGCGCAGTGGCGGGAGGTGGACGCCCTGCCCCCGGGTACACCCGAACAGAGGGCGGGGATGCTCCTGCTGGTCGGCCTGCTGTCCGCCGCCGCCCAACGCTTCGCCGACCCCGCTAGGGACTGGGAGGCGGTGGCGGTGGCGCGGCTGGCCACCCGCGAGCCGGTGGACGAGGAAGAGCGACCGCACCTGCTGGCGGTGCTGATGACGGCATTGCTGAACTGGTACTCGCGCACCGGGGACGTGCCCGCGCTGCTGGAATCGATCGAAGCCGGTCGGCTGGGGCTGGCCGCGGATGGTGGCGCGGACCGGTGGGCGCTCCAGGCCAATCTGGGCCACGCCCTTACGTTGGCCTTCCGTGAGCGCGGCGACGTGCCGCTGCTGGACGAGGCGATCGGCCTGCTGCGTCTAGCTGTGGCGGGGCGGCCGCAGGACGAGCCGGAATCGGCCCTGGCGCCGATGCAGCTCGGTATCGCGCTCCACTTGCGGTTCGCCGCCGGCGGTGGTGAGGACCTGCTGACAGAGGCCGTCGCGTCGGCGCGGGAAGCGGCGGCGGAACCGGCTGCGGACGCCTCGACCGCCGGCGTGGTCCACACGAACCTGTGCACGATCGCCCGAACCGCGTTCGAGCACTTCGGTGCCGCCGACCTGCTGGCCGAGTCGATCCGGGTGGGCCGGACCGCCCTGGCCCTGCTGCCAACCGGCGACTCGAACCGGCACGACGCGGCTGCCGCCCTGGGCACGGCTCTGCTGGCCAGGTACAAGTCGGTCGGCGACGACGCTGCGCTGCGCCAGGCGCGGTCGCTGCTCCAAGAGGTGTGCGCCACGAGCCGACCGGATCACCCAGGCCGGGTGGGGTGGCTGACCAACTTCGCCGACTGCCTCCGGACGTGGTTCACCCACACTGGGCACATCGACGTGCTGGTGCAGGCCAGGGAGGTCGCCGCGGAGGCCGCCCGTGCGGACCTCGCCAACGGACCCGATCGGGCGGTGCTGCTGAGCACTCTCGCCGACGTCCTGCTGTCCGTCCACGTGCACAACCAGGATCCGGAGGTGCTCGACGAGGCGGTAAGGCTGCTCCGCGAGGCGGTGCAGGTCACCGCCGGATCCGCTGCGGCCGCCGTGTACCTCGAAGCGCTGGCCCACGCCCTCGACCTGGTGCATAAGACGACCGGCGAGCGGGACGCGCTGATCGAGGCGATCGATCTCGCGCACCGGGCCGCCGACGCCGTTGCCGACCACCGCCCGGCGCGGTCGAGGTACCTGAGCGGCTTGGGGCAGGTGCTCGACACGGGCTACCGCCGGATCGGAGACCTGACCCTTCTGCGGAGAGCGGTCGACGCGTACTCGGAGGCGCTGGCTATCACCGGCGCGGATTCGCCCGTGCTCCTGTCGGGGGCGGCAGGCGCGCTGAGCACCCTGGCCGACCGGACCGGTGACGTGGCCCTCCTCGATCAGGCGGTGGCGCTGTATCGGTCCGCACTGGCGGCGGTGCCCCAGGAGTCGCCGGTTCACGCCGCGTACATGGGCTCCTTGGGAGGGACACTCGAGAAGGTGCACAGGGCCACCGGTGACCGCAGTGCCGAGCGGGAGGCCATCGAGGTCATGCGCACGGCCGTCGCCAAGGGCGACCTTTTGCCGCCGATCAGCCGGGCCTCCCTCCTCTATGCGCTTGCCATCATGCTGTCGGACACCGACGAGGCCGATACCGATCCGCTCGTGCTCGACGAGGCGGCGGGGTTCGCCCGGCGCGCGGTCAACCTGCTGCCCGCGACGGAGGTCCACTCGGCGGCGGCCAGGCACACCCTCGCCGTCGTGCTGCTCGCCAAGCACCGGCTGATCGGCGATCCGTCCTCGCTCACCGAGGCTAGCCGGCACTTTGTCGCTGCCGCGGAGGTGGCCACCGCGCCACCGGTCATCACCTTCGGCGCGCGGTGGCGGTCGGCGTCCACCTCGGCCCTCCTTGGTGCCGACGAGCACGCCGTCAGCCAGGTCGAGCAGGCCGCCGTGCTGCTCCCCGAGATCGCCCCCGAGGCGCTCGCCGAGGCCGACCGGCTGCACATGGTCACCTCGACGGCGGGCTTCCCGGCCACCGCGCTCGCCGTCCTGGCGCGAGCGGGACGACCTGAGCGCGCCGCGGAACTGCTGGAACAGACCCGCGGCATCCTCCTGACCGACGCGATCACCAGTCGGTCCGGTGTGGACGAGCTGCGCGCGATCCGGCCCGACTTGGCCGACGAGGTGACCCGGCTCCGGTTGGTGCGCACGGCGCTGAACGACCCCGGCGAAGCGCCGCCGGCGGCCCTGCGGAACAGGGAGCTGTGGACGGTCCACTGGGGACGGTTACTCCGCGAAGTGCGCGCCCTGCCGGGGTTCGACCGCTTCCTAGTGCCGCCCACATACGACGAGCTGCGGGCCGAGGCCACCGAAGGGCCGATCGTCTACGTGGCCGCCGATGAGCGGGGCGGGCTTGCCCTGATCGTGACGCGCGATGAGCCGATCGTGGTGGAGCTGCCCGCCGCCGACTTCCGGACCGTCACCGGCCAACTGGCGGTGCTGCGCCACGCCGACGAGCTGGCGGCGGGACCGTCGAGAGACGGGTGGCACGCGGCACAAGGGCTGGCCGGGTACGTTCTGGCCTGGACTTGGATTGCCATCGCCGAGCCGGTGCTGGACCGCTTGGGGGAGGTCGACCGGCTGTGGTGGTGCCCGGTGGGCGTCGTCGGGGCGCTGCCCCTGCACGCCGCCGGCCTCGGCCGGGGAAGCGGTCGTTCGGTGCTCGACCGCGCGGTCACCTCGTACACGCCGACCATCCGGGCGCTGGCGCGGTCGCGGACCACGCCTGAGGCGCCCGCCGGGTCGCTTCTGGTCGTCGCCGCGCCGGAGGCTACTGGTGCCGCCCTGCCTGCCGTGCGGCGAGAGGTGGCCCGCATCGCCGCCAAGGTGCCGGGTGCCACCGTTCTGGACGCCGACGCCACCCGCGACCAGGTGCTCGAACAGTTGCCGCATCACCGCTTCGCACACTTTGCCTGCCACGGTGTCGCGGACGCGGCGCGCCCCGCGGAGAGCAGGCTCCTGCTCGCCGACCACCGCACCCACCCCCTGACCGTCGAGGCGATCGCCCGCCTGCGCCTGACCGGGGCGGAGATCGCCTACCTCTCCTCGTGCTCGACGGCGGAGACGTCCGCCCGGCACCGCGATGAGTTCACGCACCTGGCGGGTGCCCTGCAACTGGCCGGTTTCCGTGAGGTCGTCGGCACGCTTTGGCCGGTGGGGGACCGGCTCGCGGCGGACCTCGCCGAGCGGCTCTACGACCGT
Source organism: Saccharothrix carnea (assembly GCF_003014735.1). Taxonomy (GTDB): domain Bacteria; phylum Actinomycetota; class Actinomycetes; order Mycobacteriales; family Pseudonocardiaceae; genus Actinosynnema; species Actinosynnema carneum. Next base: position 108,179 of record NZ_PYAX01000009.1, read on the forward strand.
GTCGTCGTCGATGGCGAGGTCCGGACGACCCGCGGGTCCACCGCGCGTGCCCTGCACCAGGCGGTCCGGGAACTCCGCGCCGCGCAACCGCACCGCCCGCTGGACTGGGCGCCCTACGCGCACTTCGGCCGGTAGGCTCCGCCCTTGAACCAATCGGTTCAGTCCTGATCACGGTGCTGGTCGCAAGGACCTTGTTCCCTGCGCCGAGGATCTCTTCCGGCGATTCATCGGCGGCAGTGGTCGCCTGCTCAACATGGCCTGATGGCAGTTGCCCGCCACAGCTGGCTCGGCCGTGATTGAAACTTGGCGGCGTCGGTGTAAGGGTCTTTCACGGTAGTAGTGCTGGCCGTTGACGGACGTGTCCGCCAGCCAAGTGATCTCCGAGAGGCGTTGCCGCGCTCTTCCTCAGTTCGCGACTCACCTGATTCCCGGTGACGATGAATATTTGTCGTCCGGGTGGTCAGGGTGGGACATACAGCGGGGAGGCCGATGACCTGCCGGTCATCCCGCCGATGATGGCCACCGCGGGGGAGCTGCCGTCTGGCGCGGTTTGGGCGGTGGAGTTCAAGTGGGACGGCTACCGCGGCGTGGCGTACTGCCAGGGTGACCGGGTGCGGATGCTCAGCCGCAACCAGCTGGAGCTGATCGACCGGTTCCCGGAGCTGCGGGTGCTGCGGGAGCTGCTGCACGGGCGCACGGTGGTGCTCGACGGCGAGATTGTTGCCCTCGGGTCCGACCAGCGCCCCGACTTCGGGCTGCTGCAGCGACGCACACGCAGCACCGTCGGTGTCCGGGCGTTGCGCGTCGCACCCCGCCCACGACGAATGCCCTGTCGCTGCGACGCTGGCGGCCAATCGCACGGGATACGACTCCGCAATCGTGCGGCGGGTATTCCGCCCGATCGGGGCAGGCTGTGACGGTCTACCCGCTCGGGTCCCGGAGGTGTCGTCATGGAGGAATCCGAATCGGACACCAGATCACCAGATCCCCTGTCGGTGATCAACGATGTGGACGCGAGGGAGGTCGGCACGATCGTCCAGGTCGGCACCGTGTACGGCGGCCTCAACATCACGTCCGTGACGCCGCCCGAGCGCTTGGTACCGCGTCAGCTTCCCGCCGCACCACCCCAGTTCGCCGGCCGCCTCCCACAGCTGGAACGCTTGGACGAGGTGCTCGGCGGGGCCGCCGTGTTCATCTCTGCGATCGGCGGAGCGGGTGGGATCGGCAAGACCTGGCTCGCGTTGCACTGGGCGCACCGGCGGGCCGATTCCTTTCCCGACGGCCAGTTGTTCGTCGACCTGCGCGGTTTCAGCCCCGAGGGCGACCACGTCGCGCCGGAGCCGGTGATCCGGGGCTTCCTGGAAGCTCTCGGCGTCGAGCCACAGCACGTCCCGGTCGGCCTGGCTTCCCAGGCCGCGCTGTACCGCAGCCTGGTCGCCGACCGGAAGATGTTGGTGCTGTTGGACAACGCCGCGGACGCTGAGCAGGTGGAGCCTCTACTGCCCGGTGGTCGCGCGTGCACGGTGGTGGTGACCAGCCGAAAGGTGCTGACCCGGCTCGTCACCCGCCACGGCGCTCGGCACCTGCCCCTGGACGTGCTGGGTGACGAGGAAGCACGCGCGCTGCTGCTCGGGCGGCTCAACCCCTCGCAGACCGATGCCGTCGCGGTCCACGACATCGTCCGTTTGTGCGGTGGACTCCCGCTGGCCCTGGGTATCGTGGCGGGCCGGGCCGCCGCACGGCCCGCCACGCCGCTGGCGAAATTCGCCGAAGAACTACGAGAGCTGGGCCTTGGCGCACTGGACGACGACGACCCGATGACGAGCCTGCCCGCAGTGCTGTCGTGGTCGTACGCGGCACTGACACCCGACCAGCGCGTCGCCTTCGGACTGCTCGGCATCGCACCGGGCGCCGACATCAGCCGGCACGCGGCGGCGAGCCTGCTGAACCGATCGTCACACGACACCGCGACCATACTGCGGCAATTGGAAGAGGCGTCGCTGCTGACGTGCGACGCCCGCCACCGCTACTCGATGCACGACCTCGTCCGCGAGTACGCCACCACCACCGCACAGCACATTCCCGACCAGGACCGCGCGGCGGCGCTCACACGCGTGGTGGACTTCTACTTGCACACCGCACACACGGCCACCTTGCTCATCAGCCCTCACGACGACCCGCTGGCACTCGACCCGCCCGCACCCGGCACCCACCCGCAGCCACTCACCGACGCCGAGGCCGCGTTCTCCTGGCTCGACACCGAACGTCACCACCTCCTAGCCTCCCAGCACACCGCCACCGCCCACCACCGCTACGACATCGTGTGGCACCTGGCTTGGACGCTGAACACCTTCCACTACCGGCAGGGGCACCACTACGACGACCTTGCCGCGTGGCAGGCCGCAGCCGACATCACCGACCACCTGTCCGACCCGGCCATCCGCACCCGCGTCCACCGCCACCTGGGCAGCGCCTTCGCCGCACTGGGCCGCCACGAGCAGGCCATCGCCAACCTGGACCACTCGCTCACCATCGCGGAGCGCCACGACGACCGCACCCAGCAGGCTCACACCCACTACGACCTCTCCGGCGCGTGGGAGCGGATGGGCGACCCGGCCCGGGCACTCGTCCACGCCCGTCTCGCGCTGGAGCTGTACCGCGGGATCGGGCAGCCGGTATGGGAGGCGGACGCGCTCAGCGCCGTGGGCTGGTTCGCCGCACGCCTCGGCGACCATGACACCGCCGACGCCCACTGCCGCGAAGCCCTCGACCGGCACCGCGCCAACGGCAACGTCGAGGGCGAAGCCGGCACCCTGGACAGCCTGGGCTACATCGCCCACCGGACCAACCGCCACGATCACGCCATCGACCTCTACCAGCAGGCTTTGGACCTGTGCCGCGCCATCGACTACCCCACCGGAACGGCCGACATCCTCGAACACCTGGGCCACCCGCTCATCGCCCTCGGACGCGACCCGGAAGCGCGAACGGCGTGGGCCGAGGCACTCGACCTCCTCGACCGCCAAGGCCGCGCCGACGACGCGACACGTGTTCGACGACAGATCGAGGCGCTCGACCGAGCCACTGCGGATCAGTGAGGGCATTCGCGGCGTCAATCGTGGCCGTTCGGTAGCACGGGTATACCCGAGTTGTCCTAAGCGGTGCGGAGCCTGCTCGCTGAGTAGGCCACCAACACGACGAAGCTTCCAACCAGGATGGTTGCGACCAGGGAGATGGAGTCGGGAACCGGTGCAGAACTTTCGGTGAAACCGACGAGCGTGGTCACGCCCAGGACTGACGCCGAGGCGAGGACGACCGCGATCCCGGAGATGAGCCGGGTGAACGCGGGGTGGTGCTGTGGTCGGTCGAAGAACTTGACGGCGCACACGAGGACTACCAGGACGACGAAAGAAGAACCGATAGCGCCGCCCAGTCGAGGCCGGTGAAGCCCGCTGCGGCACCATACTTCTGGGTGACATGGTCACGTGCCCCGCTCCACATCGATAGGTGGCACCGGCTCGACCGAGGCGATGATCAACAAGAGGCTGCCCTCCATCCGTTGTCTCCGCTGGCGGAATCGTCCTCGTGCGGCATGGGTTATCCGCTTGAACGACACGAGTCGCGCTGGATGGTCATGTCGGCCCTGTGGGGTGCCAGAAGTGGCCGCATGGTCTGACCTGCGGTTAGGCTGATCTGGGTTCGTACTCGTTGATCAGGCCGCCGAGGATTGGTCGGCGGCGTATCAAGGTGTAACCCCGGCTCTGCGGCGACGGCCGACGCGTGCGGTTCCTGATCCGCGACCGGGACGGGAAGTCCCCGCCCTGTTCGACTCTCGCGGCGACGCAGGCCGGCGTCGACCGATCAAGCCGATGATGGTTTTCATACTCGTGCGCCTTGCTGGATTATCTTCGATCCCTCTAGTTTACCGAGGTCTCGGCATCGGCGCAGGAGGGAAGTAACACGCTGTACGCGACGGGCGTAGACATCGTCGCTCCAGGAGTCGGATCGAGCGGATGGTCCGTGGTCGGCCGGGCCGCTCGGGACGGGAGCTGGCTGCGTGGCGGCGGGCGAGAAGGTTCCGGTGCCACCGCAGAATCGTCTCAGCCGGAGTCGATGAAGCGCTTGCGCCGGGAGTCGGTGCAGCAGTGCCGCGAGGAATGCCCGGTCGGCGGGGGAGAACCGTGGGCGGGCGTCTCCGAGTTGGCGTTCCAGGACCATGATCTGGTGGCGCGGGGCGGCGTTCGCGAAGCGGTTGCTCGCGGAGTTGCGGGCCGATGAATTCATCGACCCGCCGGTCTGCCCGCGTTGCCGAGTGCAACGCGAGTTGCACCGCTCATCAAACAAGAAGAGGGGTATGCCGTACTTCTGGCGGTGCCCGTCCTGCAAGGACGAGACCGAAATCCCCCCTGCGGGCAAATCGGCAGGGTGAGCACCGGTGGCCGAGCTTGAGCAGCTCACCCTGGATCCGGCGGTAGCCCCAACCGGTGTTCTCGTGGGCCATACGCTCGATCAACGACGCGATGATGTCGTCGACCGGTGGGCGGCCTGTGCGCTGGGGGTAGGTCCACTTTCTCGCGACCAGGCGTCGGTGCCATCGCAGGACGGTGCCCGGCGTCACCAACCGGCGTTGCCGGAGCCAGGCGGGCAGGCGTCGCACCAACACGGCGAGCACAGCGCGGTCGGCCCAGTTCCACCGCGGCGACGGTTGGCCCGGCGCAGCACGGCGACCTCATGTCGCAGCACCAGCAACTCCGCGTCCTTCGCTGCCGATGACCGGCCGAGCAGAACCAACCAGCCGACGACCTGGGCGAAGATCAGGTACAGCAGTCGTAGCGCCACGCCTCACGATCATGCTCCTGCAGCACCTGGTCGGCCATGACCGCGGCGCAGGAGCGGGTGTGGAGTCGGATCGACGGCGCGGGAATCGCGCCCTGACAGAGGGTGCCGCGGCGGTCCCTGACACCGGCGACCTGAGTGCACGCGGTTCAGGTAACGGTGGCGTCGGTGTCAGGGGTTCGGGTGGGCCGGACACCCAGGTCCTCGGTGGGCACCCGGAACGTTTCCCGGGCGGTCGCGACGGCGGCGATGTTGACCGCGCAGAGCGCGGCGGTGAACACCGCGACCGGGATCCAGCCGGTGGTGCCGGTCCCGGCGATGGCGGCGCCGATGGTGGGGGCGAAACCCGCGATGGCGAAGCCGATCTGGGTGCCGATCGCCGTGCCGGACAACCGGACCCCGGTCTTGAACATCTCGCCGTAGAACGCGGGCCAGATGCCGTTGGCGGCGCTGTAGACGACGCCGAACATAACGATGCCGACCAGGAAGATCATCGGGTAGTTGCCCGCTGAGATGGCGGCGAAGTAGGCGAACACCAGCACGGCGCAGCCAACCGAGCCGGTGATGAACACGGGTTTGCGGCCCACCCGGTCGGCGAGCGTGGCCCACAGGGGGAGCGCGAGCAGGGCGACGACGTTGGCCAGCACACCGACCCACAGCATGGACGACCGGTCGAGTCCGACGGTGTTCACCGCGTAGCTCAGCGCGTAGACGGTGAAGATGGTGCTCACGGAGGCGATGAGCGACGCCTGCACGACGCGGAGCACGTCGCGCCAGTGCTCGCGGAACAGCACGGCGACCGGCAGGCGGGCCACGCTGCCGGTGGCCTTCTGCCGCTCGAACACCGGTGTCTCCTCCAGGCGGCGTCGGATGACGTAGCCGGCCACGACGACGACGAAGCTGGCCCAGAACGGCACCCGCCAACCCCAGGACAGCAGCGCCTCCTCGGGGAGCGCGGCCACGGGCAGGAATACCGCGGTGGCGAGGATCTGACCGGCCTGGGTGCCGCTGAGCGTGAAGCTCGTGTAGTACGCGCGGCGGTGCGCCGGTGCGTGTTCGAGCGTCATCGAGTTCGCGCCCGCCTGCTCGCCCGAGGCCGACAGGCCTTGGAGCAGCCGCAGCAGCACGAGCATGACGGGAGCCAGCACACCGGCCTGGTCGTACGTGGGCAGGCAGCCCACCAGGAACGTGGCCACGCCCATCAGCATGAGCGTGAAGACCAGCACCTTCTTGCGCCCCAGGCGGTCGCCGACGTGGCCGAGCAGGAACGCGCCGACGGGCCGCGCCACGTAGCCGACGCCGAAGGTCGCCACGGACAGCAGGGTGCCGGTGGCCGGATCGGACGCCGGGAAGAACACCTTGTTGAACACCAGCGCCGCGGCAGTGCCGTAGATGAAGAAGTCGTAGTACTCCAGAGCGCTTCCGATCCAGGCCGCGACCGCGGCCTGCCGGGGCTTGCCTGCCCGTTGCGTGGTCACTGGGGTGCTCCTGGTGTCAGGCGTCGTTGCGAGGTCAGCAGCCGGGTGGTCGAGCGAACGGACTAGATAGTTAATTAGGCTGATGTGGCAGCGGTCACTTTGTCAAGGGGTGAAGATCAGCGGACGGTCAGGTGCGCCAGGACGAGGTCGCAGAGCATCCCGCGGTAGTGGGCGCGCAGGGCGGGGTCGAGCATGTCGCGCTTGAAGATCGCGTTGAAGGTGTGCCGATTGGCCGTGCGGAACACGCAGAACGCGCTGATCACCATGTGCACGTCGAGCGGGTCGACGTCGCCGCGGAAGACGCCCGATTCCCGGCCCCGGTCGAGGATCCTGGCCAGCACGTCGAGCGCGGGGGAGGCCAGGCCGGTCAGCACGGAGGAGCGGGCGATGTGCTCGGCGCGGTCGATGTTCTCGATGCTGACCAGTCGGACGAAGTCCGGGTGGGACTCGTGGTGGTCGAACGTGAGCTCGGCCAGCCGCCGGATGGCGTCGACGGGGTCGAGGTGCTCGACGTCCAGTTCCCGCTCGATGGTCCGGATGCCGGTGTAGGCCCGCTCCAGTACCGCGATGTAGAGCTGTTCCTTGTTGCCGAAGTAGTAGTAGATCATCCGCTTGGTGGTGCTCGTCTTCGCGGCGATCTCGTCCACCCTGGCGCCCGCGTACCCCTTGTCTGCGAACTCGGTGGTGGCGACGTCGAGGATGTCGGCGCGGGTCCGGTCGGGGTCCCGGCTGCGGTCCGGTCCGTCGGCGGGGCGTCGTGCCGGAATGGCACCGGGAACCTGAGCGGCCAACGACTTCCCTCTCCGACCGTGGATCTGCGTCGCCACTGTAGCGAGGTGCGCGGTCCCGGGCGTCCCAACGCACCGCTAAGTAACTATCTGGTACGTTCATTACGTCCGCGACACTGCGGAGGCGACGATGGACGGCCCGGAACTCCACCTGGACATCGCGACGGTGTGCTTGTCCGGCACGCTCGAGGACAAGCTGGCCGCCGCGGGCGCGGCCGGCTTCGACGGCGTCGAGATCTTCGAGCACGACCTGGTCGTCTCGCCCTGGTCGCTGCGGGAGGTCCGTGCCCGCTGCGCGGACCTGGGGCTGTCCATCGACCTGTACCAGCCGTTCCGCGACTTCGAGGCGGTGCCGCCGGACGTGCTCGCGGCGAACCTGCGCCGGGCCGAGCGCAAGTTCGACGTGATGGAGCAGCTCGGGGTGGACACCGTGCTGGTGTGCTCCTCGGTCTCGCCGGACGCCGTCGACGACGACGACCTCGCCGCCGAGCAGCTGCACGCGCTGGCGTGCCGGGCGGCCGACCGGGGCATCCGGATCGCGTACGAGGCGCTCGCGTGGGGGCGCTTCGTGAACACCTACGAGCACTCGTGGCGGATCGTCAGGCGTGGTGACCACCCCGCGCTGGGGCTGTGCCTGGACAGCTTCCACGTGCTCTCCCGCGGCAGCGACATCGCCGGGATCCGGGTGATCCCCGGCTCGCGGATCTTCTTCCTGCAACTGGCGGACGCGCCCCGGTTGAGGATGGACGTGCTGCAGTGGAGCAGGCACCACCGGCTCTTCCCCGGTCAGGGTGCGTTCGACCTGACCGCCTTCACCGGCACCGTGGTGGCCACCGGCTACGACGGCCCGGTGTCGCTGGAGGTGTTCAACGACGTCTTCCGGCAGGCCGACCCCGCCCGGACCGCGGTCGACGCCATGCGCTCGCTGCTGCTCCTCCGCGAGGACATCGCCACCACGGGTCCGGTGCGCGTCCGTGACCGGATGGGCGTCGCCGACCTGCCCGCCGCGCCACAACCGACCGGGTACGCGTTCTGCGAGCTGACCACCGCCGGTTCCGGCGCTCCCGACCCCACGCCGGTGCTCGCCGGTCTCGGCTTCGTCCACATGGGACAGGACGAGTCGAGCTCGGCCCGGTTGTGGCAGCAGGGGGATGCCCGGATCGTGGTCCGGACGACCGGTTTCGGTGGCGTGCGGATCGGCGCGCTGGGTGTGGAGACCCCGGACCCGGCGGTCGCCGCGCGGCGTGCGGAACGGCTGCTCGCCCCGACTGACTCCGGTGGTGGTGCGGACCCGGCGGTCACCGCGCCAGACGGCGTCACGCTCGTCTTCTGCCGCCCGGGAAGCGACTGGACGGCGGACTTCACGGCGGCGGAGCCCTCGGCGGTGCACACCTGCGGCATCACCGGGATCGACCACGTCTCGCTCACCGAGCCGTTCGACGACTTCGACCGCACCGCCCTGTTCTACCGGGCCGCGCTCGGCCTGCGCCCGGAGCCCGAGACCGAGTTCGCCGCACCGTTCGGCCTGATCCGCAGCCGTTCGGCGACCGATCGCGACCGGCGGATCCGCATCGCGCTGAACGTGGCGGCGCTGCGGCGCGGCGACTGGGCGCCCGCCGTGCCCGACCCGCAGCACATCGCTTTCACGTCCGAGGACGTGGTGGCCAGCGCTCGGGCGATGCGTGCGCTCGGCGCGCCCCTGCTCGACATCCCCGACAACTACTACGACGACCTCGACGCGCGCTTCGCCTTGCCGCTCGGGCGACTCGCCTCGTTGCGCGAGTGCTCAGTGCTCTACGACCAGGACGAGCACGGTGAGTTCCTCCACTTCTACACGCACATGCTGGGATCGCACCTGTTCTTCGAGGTCGTCCAGCGCATCGGCGGGTACCAGGGCTACGGCGCGGTCAACTCGCCGGTGCGGATGGCCGCACATCGCCAGTTCCGGTTGACCCGGGAAGCCGCCGACCGACCCGATCCCCGCCCGCGCTGAGCACGAGCGCGTCGAAGTGGCGCATCATCCGGTCCGCGTCGGGCTCGCGGCCGGTGAAGAGCCGGAACGCCTCCGCAGCTTGGAACACGACCATGCTGCCACCGTCGAGCACCCGACAGCCCCGCGCGCGTGCCGTCCGGAGCAGTTCGGTGGCCAGCGGCCGGTAGACCACGTCGGCCACCCAGAGCCGCGACGTGATCAGGTGCGCGGGCAGCGGCAGTCCCGGGTACGCGGTCATCCCAACGGGTGTGGCGTTGACCAGGCCGTCCGCGTCGTGCAGCACGCGGGCCAGCGTGACGTGGTCGTCGTCAAGGCGTCCGGCCAGGGCGCGGTCCGGGCCGAAGCGGTCGCGCAGGGAGCCGACGAGCACGTCACCGCGGTGGCGGTCGGCGTCGAAGACGTGAACGGCGCCCGCGCCCGCTTCCAACAGCCCGTGGGCGGCCGCGGCCCCGGCGCCGCCCGCGCCGAGGAGGACCACCTGGTCGAGCGGGGCGTCGGGAAGGCCCAGCCGGAGGTTCCGGGCGAAGCCGGCGAGGTCGGTGTTGTGGCCGATGGCCTTGCCGTCTGTGAAGACCACCGTGTTGACCGCTCGCAGCGCGGCGGCTTCGGGGGACAGCCCGTCGAGGTGGCGGAGCACGACCTGCTTGCACGGATGGGTGATGTTGAGGCCGTCGTAGCCGGTCAGCCTCGCGGCGGCCAGGAGGTCGCCGACGGCCGCCGCCGGCAGACCGAGGACGATCAGGTCGAGCGTGCGGTACAGGCAGCGCAGCCCGGACTCGTCGGCCTCGCGTTCGTGCAGCGCGGGGCTCAACGACGTCCCGATACCCGACCCGACCAGGCCGATCAGGAAACGGTCCTCGTCGCATACTCCCGCCACAGCCGCCACCCCGTCCGCGATAATGAACGTACTAGATAGTTACTTGTACTCCATTCGTCCCCCTCGCGAAAGACGAGGCATGCGCTCGCAGTCACAACGCGCACGTCATCTGTAGGTGGTGTTCGTTGATGATGAGCAGCCGGTCGGTGGCTTTGCGTCGGACGGTCTTGGCGAACCGTTCGGCGTAGGCGTTGGCGCGTGGGCACCGTGGTGGCATCTGCACGACCTGGATGCCGGTGGCGGAGAAGGCCGCGTCGAACGAGGCGGTGAACTGACCGGCTCGATCGCGGATGAGGAACCGGAGGTGGTCTGCCCGGTCTCCGAGGTCCATGAGCAGGTTGCGGGCTTGTTGGGTGGTTCATGCCCCGTTGGGGTTGGTGGTGACGCCGAGGATGTGGATGTAGCGGGTGGCGACGTCCATCACGAAGAACACGTAGATCCGCTTGAGGGTGACGGCGCAGTCGACGTGGAAGAGGTCGCAGGTCATAAGGCTCGCGGCCTGCATGCGGAGGACCTGTGGCCAGGAGGTGTCGGTGTCGCGGTGGGCGCGGGTGGTATCCGCAGGCGCTTGAGCACACGGCGAACCGTTGACGCGGATACCGGTGGCCGAGCTTGAGCAGTTCGCCCTGGATCCGGCGGTAGCCCCAGCCGGCACCAGCCAGTCATCGAGTCGGACGAAGATCAGGTACAGCAGTCGTAACGCCACACCCCACGATCATGCCCTGGTGGTCCAGCGTGCGCGATCGTCGCAGCTCAGCACCCCAATGCAGAGTTCGGACACCCCACAGGCGTCCACCTGTGCGACGTCGCGGATCTCTGCTTCGCTGGTGCCGTCCGAGCGGGATCGGGCCAGGTTGACGCTGCTACCGAGGCGGATTTGACGGCAGAGCACTGAGTTGCGTGTCGGGGGGCGCTGCGGAGGCGGCGCTGGTGTGCGGATGGCTCAGTCCAGCCCGGCACGCTTCCGATAGCCCGCGTAGTCGTCGGCGACCACCCGGTGCGCCCGTTCGACGATGTCCCGCAGCTCGGCCGGCTCGACCTCCGCCACCTGCAGCTCGCCTTCGACGTGCCGGGCGGTCAGCCACATTTGGTCACCGAATCGGAACAGGAACGAGTGGAACGGGAACGTGATCTCACCCCACTCCAGGAACGACAGCCGCTCGTCCCACGACGCCAGGACCGGGTCGTGCTCGCTCTCGGCGACCAAGCGCTCGTGCAGCGCCCGCGGGTCGGTGCCGAGCATCGCCGCGTGCGGCGCCAGATCGGGCCAATCGTCCAGCGCACGCAGCGTCAAACCCACCCGGAGCAGGAAATTCGGCACGTACACCTGGTCGTCCCGGAACGTGAGGTCCTCGCCGCCGAGGTAGATCTTGACAGAACGCAGCTGTGCGTGCTCGACCTCGGCCGGCCCCACCAGGACCCCGAACCGCGCCCGATCACCGATCAACCGAACCCCTCCAGGTATTCCGGACATGCGCACCGTACCGGCACGACAGGCTGCCCTCTGCGCATTTCCCGCAGAGCGATCCCTCCCGGAGCGACGTCGTGGCACGGCTACCGCCATGGCCAGGCCGGTGCGACGTCGAGGGGACGGCCCGGTCAGGAACCTCACCCGTCAGGTTCTCGTGCGGGGGCGAGCCGTCCCGGACCGTGCCGGCGAACGGGGGAGGTCAGGGCGGTCGCCGCGCTGATCCGTTGCCGGGGCTTGCGAACGGGGTTCGGGTCGGCATACGTTTCTCCGCCTTTTGTCGAACTGCGAGGGAGCACACCCGTGGAACTGCGCAACCAGGTCGCGCTCGTCACCGGCGCCACCGCCGGGATCGGCCACGAGACCGCGAAGTTGTTCGCCCGCGAGGGCGCGAGCGTGATCGTCCACGGCCGGGACGCCGCGCGCGGCGCGGACGTCGTCGCCGAGATCGAGGCGGACGGCGGGACCGCGCGGTTCGTCCGGGCCGACCTGTCCACCGCGGAGGGCGTGCGGGAGCTCGCCTCGGCGGCGGGTGAGGTGGACGTGCTGGTGAACAACGCGGGCATCTATCCGTTCGCGTCGACCGTCGACCAGACCCGTGAGGGCTTCGAGGAGTTACTCGCGGTGAACGTCCTCGCTCCGTTCCACCTCACCGCGGCGCTGGCGCCCGCCATGGTCGCCAAGGGCGCGGGCGCGATCGTCAACGTCTCGACGGTGGCCGCCGTGTCACCGGTCCACAACGCCGCCGCCTACGGCGCGACCAAAGCCGCCCTCGAGTCCCTGACCCGCAACTGGGCTGTCGAGTTCGGCATGAGCGGCGTGCGGGTCAACTCCGTCGCGCCGGGCGGGGTGACGACCGAGACCGTGATGAACCTGTTCGGGGACGCGGTCCACGACAACGCCACCACCACCACGGCACTGCGGCGCATGAGCGAGCCGAGGGAGATCGCCGAGGTGATCCTCTTCCTCGCCTCGCCGCGGTCCAGCTACGTCACGGGCGCGCTCCTGCTGGCAGACGGCGGGTACACCATCGTCTAGCTGTACTGCCCTGGGAGGTTGTGGGCGGTCCGACACTGGCAGCGCGAAACCCTGCTCGATGCCGACGCGGTTTCCCTGGCTGCCGGGGTGGTGCAGGTGAGGGACCCACCCGCACCACCCCGGGGGTCAGCCGATCGGACAGGGGGTGCCGGGGCGGGTCAGGGCGACTCGCGCGTGGCTGACCACGAGGTCGACGCCGTTGAGCAGGCGGACGTGCAGGGCGTTGACGGTGATGCCGGTGCCGCCTGCCAGTGGCCGCTGTTCGTTGACCACGACGGTGGCCACGAGCGGGATGGTGATGGTCAGGTCTACCGCAGGATCAACCACGGGAGTGCCGTTGATCCGCAGGTTGACCAGCTCGACCTCGCCGGCGGTGGTGACCGCGCCGTCGAGGTCCTCCGCGGCGGCAGCCTTGGCGCGGATCTCGTCGGCGGTGATCAGGCCGCCCAGCAACGAGACCTTCGCGGTGCGGGCCCACGCGGTGGCGGTGCGCTGGCCGTCACCTCCGACGGTGCCGTGGGCCTCGGTGTCGATGACGCCCAGCGAGCCGACCCCCGGCAGGGTGGCGCCGAGCGCCTGGTCCTGGTCCAAACCCGGTTGGGGCGTGCAGGTGAGGTCCGACGGGGCGAGCGGTCCCACGCCGACCAGCGGAGCGGTCAGCTTGCCGCCGTGCGCGTGGGCGTCGAACACCAGCACCGGCGCGATGAACCGCACCGAGGCGCACCCCGGCGCGTTGAGGCCGACCCGCGCGGTCACGTCGGTGGCGCAGGTGGTGTAGGTGCCGGGGCGGGCGGCGGTGACCGTGACGGCGACGGTGCACGAGACCTGGCCGGTGGCCAGGGCGCCGGTGGCGGTCACCGTGCCGGCGGCGGTGGATGCGGTGGCGTCGGTGCAGTCCGTGGTGGGCTGGGCGGTGGCGGTCAGTCCCGCCGGCAGGTTCGCGGTGAACGACCAGCCGTTCTTGACCGCCAGCTCAGCGGTGTTGGTGACGGTGAAGGTCAGGGTGGCGGTCTGCCCCATCTGCACCGGTGGCGGGCTGTAGCCCACGTCCAGCTGCGGGGTGACGTCCAGGACGCGGACGTTGTCGAACGCGGCGTCGTTGCCGACCCCGCTGCCCTGGGCGTTGACCAGCTGCACTCCCACTGACGAGCCGCCGAACAGCACCGGCCGGTCGCTGGTGTAGGTGCCCACGGCGGTGCCGTCGATGACGCTCGAGGGGTTGGCGCAGGGCTCGATCGCAGTGGTGAACGTGGGCACGGCGGTAGCGCCGTCGAGTAGGTAGAACTCGAACAGCGCGTGGTTGGCGAAGCAGTTCTGCTCGGCCGCGTCCACCGAGAAGGTGAGGAACCGGTCGGGTTCGGGCAGCGGGATGGGCTGCTCGGTGCGCAGCTGCACCTTGCCCGCTCCGGGGTTCGCGGCGGTGTAAGCGGTGACGGCGTGGTTGGTGGCCGGGTCGCCGCCCGCCCACTGACCCAGGATCCCGGCCATGTCCCGGACCGCCTGCCAGTTGCCCGCGCTGCACCCGCTGGCCGGCGGTGGCACGGCCGGCTGCTGCGGCGAGGCCAGCCAACCGTTGCAGGCGGTCAGCCACGCCGGATCGGCGGAGTAGGTCTGTGCGACCGGTGGCGCGCCGGTGTAGTCCGTGAGCAGGACGGGTGTGTCGCCCTGGCCGTTCTCGAAGCCCTCGGCGAACACCACGACCGGCGCCTGGGGGACGCCCGGCGCCGCAGAGGCCGGTTGCGCGGAGGTGACGGCGAGCGCGAGCGGTACGACCGTCAGTGCTGCGATGAGCGCCGGCAGGGCTCTACCCCTGTGCCGACCGGGCGAAGACGTGATCACCGATGAACTCCCTTGTCCGGTGCGAAAGGTGGAACACCGGTTCCTTCGTCCACCACAGGAAGGCGCATTAGCGCCGGACGAAAGGCCGCACCCACTTGGCTCACGCACACCACTCGATCACCACGGACCCTGCAGCACCTCACCCACCCAAACGAACACCACATCACCTGCCGGGCCTCAAAATGCGGACATACCCGGTCACCTCGAATAGCGCCTCTGTCCGAGGCATCCGGTACGCCTTCACCCTCGCGGAGGGAACCGGGACGGGGTCGGGCGAAGGTGTAAGCGCCGATACCCGAGTTCGTGATGAGCCTCGATATCGGCAAGGCTCCGCCAGGTGGCCGAGGTCGGGCAGCTCTACGACGTGGGTGGAGTCACCGGTGAACCCGCTCATTGCGGCTTTTGGCAGCGGTCGCAGGAGCTACCTCATCGACTTGTCAGTCGGTGCGTCGGAATGCTCACCGGAGGACTGCGGGACCAGCGCCAAGCGCAGGCGGCGTGGTGCGTCCAGCACACCCCGTGACGGCTTGGACCCCTGATGGGCAGGACGTGGTGACCCGCGAAGACCGCTGCGAGGACGGGGATGTGTCACTCCGAGCGCGAACGTACACCAGAAGCGCCCAGTGGTGCAGCGCACTCCAGTCCGGAGTTGCCCGACGCGTCGAGTCGTGTCACTACGGAATGCCGAATTCACTGTTTCGGTAACATGCGCGACACGCCTGGATGATTCCACGCGCCTTTGACCTGCCGAAGGAATCATCAAACGCCACCGACTCGGCGGTATGGGCGTGTCGGGCCGAGAAAGTATCGTCCTGAATCCGCCGGGTTCATAAACGGCGTTGCCGGTCGGTTCCCGAGCTCCGCTCGCACATCTCAGGCGACCGACCGGCGCCTCCCCGCACCCTCTCCTGAAAGGGCTGCCCAAGTGACTTCTCCACGTACCGTCCGATTAGCCGGCGCGGTCGTCCTCGCGATCGGTCTCGCCATTCCGTCCCTGCCCGCGGTCGCCGCGCCCAGCGGTGTGGCGACCACGTCTCCCACCTCCGCACCGCGCGTCTCCCTCGGTATGGCCGAGGCGATGAAGCGCGACTTCGGCCTCACCGCCGAGGGCGTGCAAACACGCCTGGCCCAAGAGGAAAGGGCCCGTGGGGCCGAGGTCGTCGCCCGCAAGCTCTACGGCGCCGCCTACGCGGGCAGCTGGTTCGACCCCGCGACCGGCAAGCTCGCCGTCGCGGTAGCCGGTGACGCCGCTGCCGACAAGACCGGTCTCGACGTGACCGTCGTGCCCGTCGCGCACACCTACGCCCAGCTCGACGCCACCAAGACAGCCCTCGACCGGAAGGCCGGCAAGGCCGCGCCCGCCGGAGTGAACGGCTGGTACGTCGACGTGCAGACCAACACGGTCGTCGTCACCGTCAACCGGCACAAGGTCGACGCCGCCGTGACCGGGTTCGTCGACGAGGCCAAGGCCCTGCACCACGCCGTGCGCGTCGTGCAGGAGGACCACTCGCCAGTGCCCTACGCCGATGTCGTCGGCGGCTGGCCGTACTGGATCAACAACGCGGGCCGGTGCTCCATCGGCTTCGCCGTGTACGGCGGATTCGTGACCGCGGGCCACTGCGGCACCCCCGGCTCCCAGGCCACCGACCAGTACGGCGCGCTCTACGGCTACTTCGCCGGCTCCACGTTCCCCTACTACGACTACGCGTGGGTGCAGACCGTCGCGGGCGTGAACCTGTGGGGCTACATGGAGGGCTACAACGGCTATTGGTACTACGTGCGCGGTTCCGCGCAGGTCCCGGTGGGCTCCGGCGTGTGCCGCTCGGGCTCGACCACCGGCATGTGGTGCAACTACATCCAGGCCCGCAACCAGACCGTGAACTACCCCCAGGGCGTCGTCTACAACCTCACCCGCACGAACGTCTGCGCCCAGCCCGGTGACTCCGGCGGCTCGTGGCTCAGCTCGAACCAGGCCCAGGGCGTGACCTCGGGCGGCTCGGGCAACTGCTCGACCGGTGGGACCACGTACTACCAGGAGGTCAACCCGATCCTGTCCGCCTACGGCCTGTCGCTGATCCTGACCTGATCGCCGACACGTCTCCCTGACCGACGACCCGACCGGCCTCCGCCCTCTGCCCGAAGCCGGTCGGGTCGACCCGGTTGTCGCGGGTGCGTTCGCGGCCGCGGTCGGTGTCGACCGCTCGTCCGTTTCGGTTCGACAGGACCGATCCGACCCGTGCGCCGTGATGATGGCGCTTTGCGAAAGGGCCGGCCTGGCTCTGCGGACTGCCCCAGCGGGGCAGTGTTACGAAGGGTGTTCAGGGCTGGCGTGTGCGTGCTCCGGATCGCGAAACTAGGCTCGGACGGTGCACTTGGACCAACCTGAACTTGCCGAGCTGTGGCGGCTGGCCCGCGAGACCCTGGAGGGTGGCGGCCGGTCTGCGTTCGGCATTCGCGTCGAGGACGAGAAGACCGCCGCGGCGCTCGCCGAACTGTTGCGCAAGCCGGTCGCGCACCCGGCCCGCCGGCAGATCTCCCTGGCGCGCCTGGACGAGCACGTCCGTGCGCACGGCAGCACGCTGACCGAGGTGCTGGAAGCGTTGCACGGCAGGCCGATCGGCATGTCCACGGCCGAAGAGGCCTCGACAGCGGACGCCGTGCTGAAGTTCGCACTGCGTCAGCACGACCTGCTGCACGAACCGTGGGCCGCACCGTGGATCGCGCACGTGCGCCGGTACGGCAAGATCCCACAACCGGCGTTGCCGATGCTCGCCAACCAGGCGGCCTGGGTACTCGGCAAGCTCGGGCCGACGACGACCCGGTTCGCCCTGGCCGGCAACGACCTCGACGACGGACGGCCGCTCGCCCGGATCGTGGGCAAGGCGCTCGAACTCATGGGCACGACCTGGGAGCAGGCTGGAATCCTCAAGGACGCCTACAGCGACCCGGTGCTGACATCCCAGGGCTACCTGACGCTGAACGACACCCTCGAGACCCGGGAGATCACCGTTGTCCGCAGCCCACGCCTGCTCGAATCCGGCATGCCCGGCCCGTTGATGGTGCTCCCGAACGGCCTCACCACTCAGGCCAAGCACCACCTCGTCGGCAAGGCGGTCCGCTGCCACAACGACTTCACACCGGACGGCGTCCGCGCGACCAACGACATCCTCGCCTGGACAGGCGGCACGGCGTGGCGCATGTCGGCGAACGACTACCGCGAGGCCGTCACCACCCTGATCGCCCGCGGCGTCGAACTGCCGACGTTGAACGACGGCCCTGCGGAGGCCGCCTGGGATCCCGACCTGGCCAAGACCATGACCAGCACGGGCCTGATGGTCACCGAGGAGCACGTGCTGCCGTCACTCCTCTGACGGCGAACCGCTTCACGTCCCGCCACCTGCCGAGAATGTCGTCCGTGCAGTTCAGGCGGCGTGGCGGTACTCGCCGAGGATGCCGCCCGGTCGTTGTCGTACGTGGATGTCGAGTCGGGTGATCGCTGCTTGATCGGTGACGGCTGGTGGCAGCGTGCGCAGTGGTCGGCGTTGGCGATGCCTTGGTGGGGCTCGACCACTGCACCCGAAGCACCCGGGCGAGCCGCCGAACCACGACGACCCCTCGTTTAGTTGATCCGCGCTGCGCGACGTGGTCGACTCGTCGTCGGACCTGCCGCAGAGTTTCCATCACGTGGGGAACAGGAGCCTGGGATGCGGGACTTCGTCATTCGCGGTGGATGTGTCATCACCATGGACCCCGGCACCGGTGTCCTCCCCGAAGCCGACGTCCACGTGGTGGACGGCCGGATTCGCGAGGTGGCCGCACGCGTTGAGGTCGCGCCCGACGTCGAGGTCGTGGACGCCGGCCGGTGCATCGTCCTGCCGGGGTTCGTCGACAGCCACCGCCACCTGTGGCAGACCGCGATCCGTGGGCAGTTGGCCGATTGCTCCCTCGGTGACTACTTCCGGCGGATCCTGGTGGGCATGGCCTCGTCGGTCACGGCCGAGGAGGTCTACACCGCGACGTTGCTGGGCTGCTACCAACTGCTCGACGCCGGCATCACCGGAGTGGTCGACTGGGCCAACGTCATCAACACCCCCGACCACGCCGACGCCGGCATCAACGCGCTGCTGGAGAGCGGCATCCGAGCCGTCTACGCCTATGGGTGGCCGGCAGGCGCGGAGCACCTGTTCCACAGCACCACCCCGCACCCCGAGGACGCGCGGCGGGTGGCCGAACAGTACTTCGGCGGCAGCGACCAGCTCGTCACGCTCGGGCTCGGGCTGCGGGGACCGGTGTCCAACCCGCCGGAGGTGCTGGTCTCGGACTGGCGCCTGGGCCGCGACCTCGGTGCTCGCCTCAACGTGCACACCGGGATGCGCGTTCCGGGGGTCCCTTCCCGGGACATCACCGTGCTGGCCGAGACGGGCCTGATGGGGCCCGACACGACCTACGTGCACTGCACGAACTGCACGGACGACGAGTTCAGGCGGATCGCGGACACCGGCGGGCACGTCTCGGTCGCCGCCCACTCCGAGATGGTGATGGGCCACGGCCATCCGCCGACCGCCCGGCTCGTCGCCGCCGGCCTCGCGCCGTCGCTCAGCGCGGACATCGTCGCCAGCGCACCCGGCGACATGTTCTCCCAGATGCGGATCAGCCTGGCCCAGGCCAGGATCAGCGCCTACCCCGACGACCCGGCGGAGCCGTTCGAGCCGACCGTCACCGCCTCCGACGTGCTGCGCTTCGCCACCACCAACGGCGCCGACGCCCTCGGCCGGGTCGGCCGGGTCGGCATGCTGCGACCGGGGATGGACGCCGACCTCGTGCTGATCCGGACCGACCGCGTGAACGCGATGCCCAACCACGATCCGATCGCGACGGTCGTCACCCAGGTGGACACCTCGAACGTCGACTCGGTGTGGGTGCGAGGCCGCCCGGTCAAGCGGGCGGGTGTGCTGCTCGACGTCGACCTGGGCAGGCTCGAACGCCTCGCCGCGCGCCTGGAGGAAAGCATGCGGACGAAGATGATTCCCTGACGAACCCTCAGGGCCGGTGAGTTCGCCCCAACGGGCGCCGCTACCGGCGCAGCCGCGAGGTGGGCCGCGGCGCGGACACAGTCGGCCGGCGACTTCGCGTCTGACGGCCCCGACGAACTGCTCGGTCGCCGCAGCTCAGCATCCCAGCGCAGAGTCCTGACACCCCACAGGGACGCGATCGTCCGGACGTGCTCTCGACACGCTGAAGCTCTCGTTGCGCCGGCGGCGATGACGTTTCGGGCGGCACAGGTGTTCGCGTTCGTGGCCGGCGTCACTTCGCCGGGAGAAGAGGGTGGTCGCTCGTCGACTGGGGGACGATCCGCGGTCCCACCAGCACGACCGGGCCCGTTCCGCGGCGCAGCAGCCGGTGGCTGGTAGAGGTGTCCGTGGCGGTCGGGCTGGAGCCGATCACCAGCATCGAGGCGAGCACGGCGTGGCGGGCCAGGCCGGTGGTGGGGCGTGACCTGGCCATCCGCACGTCCACCGGCACGGAGGGGTGGTGGACCGCGCAGGCCCGAGTGGCGGACAGGGCGGCTTGGGCGATGTCCGGGACGGCGACCGGCGCGGCGGAGTCGTCGTCCAGCGTGCAGCACACCACCCGCAGGCCGGTGTTCAGGGCCGCGGCGAGGAGGAACGCGGCGCGCAGCGTGGGCTCGGCCAGGGCGTCGCCGCTGATGCCGACCGCCACGGGGAGGGTGGACTTGTCGGGGTGTCCCGACCCGACGCCGGCCGGGGCGGCGGTGACCGGGCACCGGGACCGCGCGCTCACGGTGGAGGCGAGCACGCTGGTGGCGTCCGGGGCGGGTCCGCCCATGACGATCATGCCGGCGGTGTGGGACTCGGCGATCAGAGCGTGTTCGGCGGAGGCGACGACCACGCGTGCCGAGACGTCCAAGAGCGGTGACGCCTCCTGCAATCGCCCGGCCAGTTCGTCCAGGCGCCCTCGGGCGTCGTCCACCTCGCCGAGGTCCCGGCACGCGTGCACCAACCGGAGGCCGCGGCCCCGCTGGAGGGCGTGGCGTGCGGCCCAGCGCGCCCCGGCCAACGACGCCGCGCTGAACGACACCCCGGACACCACCGGGGCGGCAGCGCCGAGTCGTGCGGTCATCCAGTGCCTCCAGACCCGCCTGGCGGTCGGCCGGCACGTTCGGCACGCGCCGGCGCGGGGAAGTGGTCCCGACCGGTCGGAACTGTATCGGTCGCGTGAGCTCCCGTGTGCGGAACGCGACAATTGTTTGCGAACGGGTGGTCGGAGTTGTTCGCACATAATTGCGGAGATCGTCTCGCACGATTGCGAAGGGTATGGCTCAAACATGGCGTTCGAGTGAATCTGTAGGGGTTGCCAGGCTGTTTGGGTAGTTTCTTTACCTCGACCATCTATTTATCGTCACGATCGGCGACGTGCCACCCATTTGGCGGTCGCGCGTACGGGGTGCGGGGGCAAACATGAGCCAGGCGATTCGAGCTGACCTGCGCCG
Organism: Saccharothrix carnea; assembly: GCF_003014735.1. Classification (GTDB taxonomy): domain Bacteria; phylum Actinomycetota; class Actinomycetes; order Mycobacteriales; family Pseudonocardiaceae; genus Actinosynnema; species Actinosynnema carneum. The sequence continues at coordinate 129,007 of NZ_PYAX01000009.1, forward strand.
AGTCGACATTCGAGCGGTCGAGGTGAATACGAGGGACCGGGCGAAAAACGTGAACATGTTTCGAATCGAGGGGAGTGGTCAAGTTATGGGGGCCGAGATGAGTGATGTCCATCAGTGATCGCCACCAGTGAGGAAACATGTCTTCAGATGACCTGTCCGACAGATTCGAGAGAGCAGCGCGGGGCAACGACGTCACCGGTGCCCAACTGGCCGTCCTGCGCCAGGGCGAGCTGCGGACGTTCGAGCTAGGCGAACGGGAGCACGGGACCGGGGAACCCATGAGCGGTTCGACCAAGGTGCCCGTCGGCTCGATCACGAAGACCTTCACCACGACCCTGCTCATGGCCCTCGTCTCAGACGGCGACCTGGACCTCGACGCGCCTGTCGCCGAGTACCTGCCGGAGATGCACCGGATCTCGGGTGACCTCGTCGACCTGCTCACCACGCGCCACCTGCTCAGCCACACCGGGGGCCTCGCCGCCGACTACGCCGGGCCCGCGGAGGCAGACCACTTCCCGCTCGGCGGCTGCTTCCTGGACACCCTCCAGCGGCCGGGCGTCGGCTTCTCGTACTCCAACCTCGGTTACGTCCTCGCCGGGCACCTGGTCGAAGCGCTGACCGGGATGACCTGGTGGGAGGCCATGCGAGCGATCGTGCTCAAGCCGATGGGGATCACCGCCGCCTCCATCGTGGCGCCGGACCGCTCGCCATCCGCGCCGTCCGTGGCGACCGGCCACGCGGTGAACCGGGCACGCGGCCTGGTCCGCACGGTCGAGCAGACGCTCGAACCGGCGGAGGCGCCGGCGGGTGCACTGGCCTTGAGCGCCTCGGACCTGGTCGCGCTCGGCCGGATGCACCTGCGCCCCGAGCACGGCGGAACGGCGGCAGGCCCGGTGGGCCAGGCGGAATTGGCCGAGATGCGCCGCCCCGTCCCCAGCGCGGACCCGTTCGGCCTGGCCGACGGGTGGGCGCTCGGGCTCGCGTTGTTCCGCGGCGGAGCCACCACCTGGCTCGGTCACGACGGCATGGCCGATGGCACGTCGTGCTACCTCCGCGTCGATCCGACCGGGGGCACGGTGATCGCGCTCACCACGAACTCGGGCAGCGGCTCGGCGATGTGGCGGGACCTCTGCGCGGAGCTGCGGCCCACCGGGCTGCACATCGGCGCACACCACGCGCTGACCGGCGCGGAACGCCGAACAGCGCCACCGCGTGACTGCGTCGGTGAATACGTCAACGGTGACACCGTGTACTCGGCCGTCATTCGCGGCGATCACGTCTCACTGGTCGTCGACGGTGATTCCGCGGCCACTTTGACGCTCTACGAGGGCCTGGTCTTCTCGGTCACGGACGTCACCACCGGCGAACAGGGCTATGCCGGCCGTTTTCTGCGCAACGCCCGCGACGGTCGGGTGGACCGTATCCAGATCGGCGGCCGGGTGGCGGCCAAGCGGCGACGCGCGCGAGAAGCCGCCTGAGATCGGGGCCGTGCCCGGCCCGCCCAATCGTCACGATCATTTCGCGGTGGGTTCCGCCGCGCCCGAATAGAGTGGACCGCTCATGTCGCCCCATCACGCACCGCCACGGCCCGCCGGGGACCCGATGATCACCACCGTTCCCGGTCTGTTCGCCGAGTGGGTGCGGCGAACGCCGCGGGCCACCGCGGTGGTCGCCGACGACCTGGCGTTGAGCTACGCCGAGCTCGACGACCGCGCCACCCGCCTGGCCCGCCGGCTGACCGGGCTCGGTGTGCGGGTGGAGCGGCCAGTCGGGGTGTTGATGGAGCGCTCGGTCGAGATGGTGGTCGCCCTGCTGGCTGTGGTGAAGGCGGGCGGGGCGTACCTGCCGCTCGACCTTCGCGCACCGGCCGATCGCCTGCGGCCGGTGCTGGCGGCGGCGGACGTGCCGGTCCTGCTGACCGACCGCGACCGGGAGGCCGCGGCGACCGCGCTGCACCGGGGGCACGTGGTCGTGGTGGAGGCCGATGACCCACCGGTGGCGGAGCAGACGGGTGACCTGGTCGGCCCGCACCCCGACACGCTCGCGTACGTGATGCACACGTCGGGTTCGACGGGGGTGCCGAAGGGCGTGGCGGTGCGGAACCGCGACGTGGTCGCGTTCGCCTCGGACGGGCGGTTCGCCGGCGGTGGTCACGATCGCGTCCTGCTGCACGCCCCGTTGGCGTTCGACGCCTCGACCTACGAGCTGTGGGTGCCGCTGTTGCGCGGTGGCCGGGTGGTCATCGTCCCACCCGGTGACGTGGACGGGCACGTGCTGCGGCGGATGATCGCCGAGCACGGGATCACCGGCGTGTTCCTGACCGCGGGACTGTTCCGCATGGTCGCCCAGGACGACCCGGCGTGCCTCGCCGGTGCGCGCGAGGTGTGGACCGGCGGTGACGTGGTTCCCGCGGGTGCCGTCCGGCGGGTGCTGGAAGCTTGCCCCGGTCTGGTGGTGGTGGACGCCTACGGCCCGACCGAGGTCACGGTGATGGCCACGGCGCACGCGATGTCGAACGCCCGCGAGGTCCCCGACGTGGTGCCGGTCGGGCGACCGCTGGACGACAAGCGGGTCTACGTGCTGGACGACGACCTCAGACCCGTGCCGGCCGGTGAACCGGGTGAGCTGTTCGTGGCGGGTGCGGGACTGGCCCGCGGCTACCTCAACCAGCCGGGGCTGACCGCCCAGTGGTTCCTCGCCGACCCGTTCGCCGGGCCGGGCGAGCGCATGTACCGCACCGGCGACCTCGTGCGGCGCCGTCCCGACGGCGTCTTCGAGTTCATCGGCCGGGCCGACGACCAGGTGAAGATCCGCGGCTTCCGGGTCGAGGTCGGCGAGATCGAGGCCGTGTTGGGCGGGCACCCGCGCACCGCGCAGGTCGCCGTGGTGGCACGCGAGGACCGACCCGGCGTCAAACGCCTCGTCGCGTACGTCGTGCCCACCGACGGCACGCCGCTGCACGCCGGCGAGTTGCGGGCGCTCGCCGTGCGGTCGTTGCCCGACTACATGGTGCCATCGGCTTTTGTCACCCTGGACCGCCTGCCGTTGAACGCGAACGGGAAGCTCGACCGACGCGCCCTGCCCGCTCCCGGCCGCGGCGCGTCCGCGGGGCGCACGGCGCCGCGCACCGAGGCGGAGAAGGCGGTCGCGGCGATCTGGGCGGACGTGCTGGGGGAGGAACCCGGCGTCGAGGACGACTTCCTGCACCTGGGCGGCGACTCCATCCAGGCGATCCGGGTGACCTCCCGCGTCCGCACGGCGTTCGGCGTCGACCTGTCCTCGCGGGCGGTGTTCGAAGCGGGGACCGTCGCGGGTCTGGCCGAGCTGCTGGCGGACCGGCTGCCCACCGGCGCGACTGCTCCGATCCCGCGCGCTCCCCGCGATCGGGAGCTGCCGTTGTCGCCCGCGCAGCAACGGCTGTGGTTCCTGGACGAGCTGAACCCCGGCAGCTCCGAGTACAACACCGGTGTCGGGCTGCGGTTGTCCGGGGCACTCGACCCCGACGCCCTGCGGACCGCGCTCGACGGGCTGGTCGACCGGCACGAGGCGCTGCGGACGACCTTCGACACGGTCGACGGCCAAGGCGTGCAGGTGGTGGCGGCACGGGGTGAGCTGCCGTTGCGGGTGGTCGACCTGACCGCCGGCCCGGACACCGCCTTGGACGAGGTGCTGGTCGCGGAGCTGACCGAGCCCTTCGACCTGCGACGTGGTCCGCTGGCCAGGGCGGTGCTCGTGCGGCTCGCCGACGACGACCACCTGCTGCTGCTCGACCAGCACCACATCGTCACCGACGGGTGGTCGGTCAGGGTGCTGGTGGACGAGCTGGTCGAGCTGTACCGGACCGCGCTGCGAAGAGCCCCGGCCGCGCTGCCGGAACTCCCGATCCAGTACCCGGACTTCGCGGTGTGGCAACGCGCACGGCTGGCCGACCCGGCCCTGGACGAGCACCTGGACCACTGGCGGCGCGAACTCGCCGGCCTCGACGCCCTCGACGTGCCGACCGACCGGCCCCGACCGGCCGTGCGCACCACCTCCGGATCGGTGCACCGCGAGGCGTTGCCCGCGGCACTGGTCGACCGCCTGGCGACGGTGGGGCAGCGCAACGGCGCCACCCTGTTCATGACCCTCACCGCCGCCGTCCAGGTGCTGCTGTCCACCTACGCCGGCCGCCGTGACGTGGCCGTGGGCACCGCCACGTCCGGCCGCGACCGGACCGAACTGGAGAACCTGGTCGGCTTCTTCGTCAACACCGTGGTGATCCGGTCGACGGTGGACCGCTCGCAGACGTTCGGCGGGTTCCTGGGCGCGGTGCGGGAGACGATGCTCGACGCGTTCGCCCACGACCAGGTGCCGTTCGACCGGCTGGTCGAGGAGCTGCGACCCGAGCGCGACCCGAGCCGGACACCCCTGGTGCAGGCGCTGGTCCTGCTGCAGCAGGAGGTGGTGCGGCCGACGCGGGTCGACGGGCTGCTGATCACCGAGCACCACCTGCCCAGGCCCGCCGCACGCTTCGAGCTGCTGGTGGAGTTCTGGCCGAAGGACGACTCGCTGGACGTCTCGGTCGAGTACAACACCGACCTGTTCGACGCGAGCACGATCGAGCGGATGACGGGCCACCTGCGGGTGCTGCTCGACGCGATCGCGACCGACCCGGACCGGCCCCTCGCCGAGCTGTCGCTGCTCGGTCCGGCCGAACGGCGGCAAGTGCTGGAGGTCTGGAACGACACCGGTCACGAGCCGGCGGCGACGGTCCCCGACCTGTTCGCGGAGCAGGTGCGGCGCACGCCGGACGCCACCGCGGTGATCGCCGCCGGGACGGCGCTGACCTACGCCGAGCTGGACGCCCGCGCCAACCGGCTGGCACACCGGCTGCTCGGGCTCGGCGTGCGCGTCGAGGACCCGGTCGGCCTGCTGGTGGGCCGCTCGGTCGACCTCGTCGTCGCCGAGCTGGCCGTGTTGAAGGCGGGTGGGGCGTACGTGCCGCTGGACACCAGATCGCCGGCCGAGCGGTTGCGCGTGCTGCTGGCCGAGGCCGGTGCGCGGGTCCTGCTCACCGACCGGGTGTGGCTGGACACCGCCACCGGTGTCCGCAGCGGACACGTCGTGCGGGTGGACGCAGTGGACCTGGCCGACGAACCGGCCACCGACGCCGGTGTCACGACCCACCCGGACAACCTCGCCTACGTCATGCACACCTCCGGCTCGACCGGGGTGCCCAAGGGCGTGGCGGTGCGGCACCGCGACGTCGCCGCGCTCGCCCGTGACCGGCGGTTCCGCGGCGGCGCGCACGACCGGGTGCTGCTGCACTCGCCGCCCGCCTTCGACGCCACCACGTACGAGCTGTGGGTGCCGTTGCTCAACGGTGGTCAGGTCGTCGTGGCCCCACCCGGTGACCTCGACGTCGACGTGCTGCGCCGCACGATCGGCGAGCACGGCGTGACCGCGTTGTGGCTGACCGCGGGGTTGTTCCGGGCGTTCGCCCAGGACGACCCGGCGTGCTTCGCCGGTGTGCGCGAGGTGTGGACCGGCGGTGACGTGGTCCCGCCGGCCGCCGTGCGGCGCGTGCTCGAAGCCTGTCCGGGGCTGACCGTGGTGGACGGGTACGGCCCCACCGAGACCACGACGTTCGCGGCCTCGTACCCGATGTCGGACGTCCACGACGTCCCGGACGTGGTGCCGATCGGCCGACCGCTCGACGGCATGCGCGTCTACGTGCTCGACGAGGAACTGGCCCCGACGCCGGTCGGGGTGGCCGGTGAGCTGTTCATCGCCGGCGCGGGCGTGGCCCGCGGCTACCTGGGCCGGCCCGGCCTGACCGCGCAGCGGTTCCTGCCGGACCCGTTCGGTCGGGTGGGTGAGCGGATGTACCGCACCGGGGACGTGGCGAGGTGGCGACCGGACGGCACGGTCGGGTTCGTCGGCCGCACCGACGACCAGGTCAAGATCCGCGGCTTCCGGATCGAACCGGGCGAGGTCGACACCGCGCTGACGCGGCACGGCGGCGTCGCCCAGGCGGTCACCGTCGTGCGGCCGGACGACACCGGCCGCAAACGCCTCGTCACCTACGTGACACCGGTGTCCGAGTCGCTCGACGCGGCGTCGCTGCGCGAGTTCCTCGTCCGCACGCTGCCGGACTACCTCGTGCCCTCGGCGTTCGTCACCGTGGAGGCGCTGCCGCTGGACGCGAACGGCAAGGTCGACCGGCGTGCCCTGCCCGCACCCGACTGGGGCGCCGGCGTGACCGGCGGCTACGTGCCGCCGGCCGCGGGCGCGGAGGCGGAGCTCGCCCGGATCTGGGCGGAACTGCTGAACGTGGAGCGGGTCGGCGCCCAGGACGACTTCTTCGAGCTCGGCGGCGACTCCATCCTCGGCATCCAGGTGGTGTCGCGGGCGCGCGCGGCCGGGCTGGCCCTCACCCCTGGCGACCTGTTCCGGCACCCGACGGTGGCCGGCCTCGTCGCGGCCGTGGTCGAGCCCGGAGCGGTCACCGCCGAACAGGGCGAGGTGACCGGCGACGTGCCGCTCACCCCGATCCAGCGCTGGCTGTTCGACACGAACACCGTGCGGCCGGAGCACTTCAACCAGTCGGTGCTCGCCGAACTGGCCGGACAGCCCGACGAACAGGCGCTCCGGCGGGCGCTGCGGGCGCTGCTGGAGCACCACGACGCCCTGCGGATGCGCTTCACGCGAACCGAGGACGGGTGGCGGCAGCACAACGCACCGGTCGAGTCACCGGAGGTGCTGGAACGCCACGACCTGTCCGCGGTGGAGCCGGAGGCCCAGGACACGGCGGTCGAGGCGTTCAAGGCCCGCACGCACGCGAACATCGACCTCGCCACCGGTCCACTGCTCAAGGCGGTGCTGTTGGACCTGGGTGACAGGCGGCGACCGTTGCTGTTCCTCGCCGTGCACCACCTCGTCGTGGACGGCGTCTCGTGGCGAATCCTGCTGGAAGACCTGGCCACCGCCTACGGCCAGGCGACGCGCGGCGAGGCGGTCCGGCTCGGCGCGAAGACGACGTCGTTCCGCGACTGGGCACGACGGTTCACCGCCTTCACCGAGGCGGGCGGCTTCGACGACGAACTCGACCACTGGACGACGACGACCGAGGCGGACCCGTCGTTGCCGGTCGACCACCAGGGCACCGCCACCGCGGGCTCGACCCGTGTGCTGACCTTGAGGCTCGACCAGGACGTCACCAGGGCGCTGTTGCAGGACGTGCCCGGCGTGTACCGGACACAGGTCAACGACGTGCTGCTGAGCGCGCTGGGACGGGTTCTCGGCACGTGGACCGGCCGCGACCGCGTGCTGGTCGACCTGGAGGGGCACGGCCGCGAAGAGCTGCTGGACGACGTGGACCTCTCCCGCACGGTCGGCTGGTTCACCTCGATGTTCCCCGTCGCACTGGACATCCCGGGCAGCCACTGGGGCGACGTGCTCAAGGCGGTCAAGGAGCAGCTGCGCGCGGTGCCGCGCCGGGGGCTCGGGCACGGCGCGTTGCGCGCGACCGCCCTGTCCGGTGCACCCAGCCCTCGGATCAGCTTCAACTACCTCGGCCGGCTGGACTGGTCGACCGCCGGCGGTGAGCTGTTCCACGCCATGCGTGGCGGTCTGGAGCTGGACACCGCCGCCGACGCGCCCCGGCCACACCTGTTGGACGTGGTGGGCGCGGTGGAACACGGCTGCCTCGAACTGAGCTGGCACTACAGCGACCGGGTGCACGACGAGGGCACTGTGCGGTGGTTGGCCGAAGCGATGGCTGGCGCGTTGCGGGAGGTGGTGGCGCACTGCGCCGCACCCGGTGTGGGTGGGCGGACGCCGTCTGACTTCCCGTTGGCGGGGTTGGACCAGGGTGCGGTGGACCGTCTCGTCGGTGACGGGCGTGGCGTGGAGGACGTCTACCCGCTGACCCCGATGCAGGCCGGGATGGTGTTCCACCACCTCGTCGGCACGTCCACGTCCGGGGCCTACTTCAACCAGGTGCGGTTCCGGCTGTCCGGTGTGGCCGATCCGCGGGCGTTGGCCGCGGCGTGGCAGCGGGTCGTGGACCGCACCCCCGTGCTGCGCGCCGAAATCGTCTGGGAAGGCCTGCCCGAACCGCTCCAGGTGGTGCGCCGGGACGTCACCCTGCCGGTGCTGCACCTCGACTGGACCGCGCTGCCCGGGACCGACCGGCTGGAGGCGCTGCGGGAATTCCTGGAACACGACCGCGCCGTGGGCCTCGACCTCGGTGCCGCCCCGTTGACCAGGCTGGCCGTCGCTGCGCTCGGTGACGGCGAAGTGTTGGTGGTGTGGACGTTCCACCACGTGCTGCTGGACGGCTGGAGCGCGGCCCGGGTCTTCACCGAGGTGTGCGAGCACTACGCCACGATCACCCGGGGTCGGCCGATCACGCTTCCCGCGCGCCGTCCGTTCCGGGACTACCTGAGCTGGCTCGACCACCAGGACCAGACGGAGGCCGAGCGGTACTGGCGGCGGGTGCTCGCCGGGTTCGACTCGCCGACCGCGCTGCCGTTCGACCGGCAGCCGGTCGAGGCGCACCGGGCCGAGTCGGGCGCGACGGTCGGCGTCATGCTGACGGCTGCGCTGACCGACCGGCTGCGCGACTTCAGCCGGCGCAACGGGCTGACCGTGAACACGGTCCTGCAAGGCGTGTGGGCACTGCTCCTGTCCCGTTACAGCGGTGAGCGGGACGTCGTCTTCGGCGCCACCGTCTCGGGCCGGCCCGCCGACCTGGCCGGTGTCGAGTCGATGGTGGGCATGTTCATCAACACCGTGCCCACCCGGATCACCGTGCCGCACGACGTCGACGTGCTGTCGTGGCTGCGCCGGATCCAGCGCGAGCAGGCCGAGACCCGCCGCTTCGACCACGTCCCGCTGACCCGGGTGCGGGGCTGGAGCGACCTGCCGGGCCGGGGTGCCCTGTTCGACAGCATCCTGGTGTTCGAGAACTACCCGTTCGACGCCGACGCGCCTGCCTCGCACGGGCTGCGGATGCACGACGTGCGGGCGCACGAGCCGACCAACTACCCGCTCACCGTCATGGCGACGCCCGGCCCGTCGCTGTCCATCGCGGTCGACTACGACCCGACCCTGTTCGACGAGCGGACAGTCCAGCGGCTGTCCCGGCACCTGCGGGTGCTCCTGGAGCAGATCCCGGACACCCCGGACCGGCCGGTCTCGGAGTTGTCGCTGCTGGATGCCGCCGAACGGCACCAGGTGCTGGTGGCGTGGAACGACACCGACCACGACCTGCCCGCAGGCGCGCTGCCCGACCTGTTCCACCGGCAGGTCGACCGGTCGCCGCACGCCACCGCGTTGGTCGCGGACGGCGTGCGGCTCGACTACGCCGAGCTGGACACCAGGGCGAACCGGCTCGCGCACCGGTTGATCCGGCTCGGTGTCCGGGTCGAGGATCGCGTGGCGGTGCTGGTGCGGCGGTCGGTGGAGCTGGTCGTCGCGGAGCTGGCCGTGGTGAAGGCCGGTGGCGCGTACGTGCCGCTCGACACGAGGTCGCCCGCCGAACGGATGCGGACGGTGCTGGCCGAGGCCGGAGTGTCCGTGCTGCTCACCGACGCTACGTGGCAGGACACCGCCCGCACCATCCACAGTGGGCACACGGTGCCTGTGGACGTGCCGCTGGAGGACGAGCCGGGTGAGCGGCCCGAGGTGCGGTGGCACCCGGAGAACCTCGCCTACGTCATGTACACCTCCGGCTCGACCGGCAAGCCGAAGGGTGTCGCGGTGCGCCACCGGGACGTTGTGGCGTTGGCCTCCGACCGGCGGTTCCGGGGCGGCGGGCACGACCGGGTGCTGCTGCACTCGGCACCGGCCTTCGACGCCACCACGTACGAGCTGTGGGTGCCGCTGCTCAACGGCGGGCAGGTCGTCGTCGCCCCACCGGGGGACCTCGACGGCGAGGTGCTGCGGCGCGTGGTGACCGAGCACGGCGTGACCGGGTTGTGGCTGACCGCCGGGTTGTTCCGGTTGGTGGCGCAGGACGCGCCGGGCTGCCTGGCCGGTTTGCGCGAGGTCTGGACCGGCGGCGAGGTCGTTCCCGCGGCGGCGGTGCGCCGCGTGCTCGCCGCCTGCCCCGGCCTGGTGGTCGCCGACGGTTACGGGCCCACCGAGACCACGACCTTCGCCACCCAGCGGACCGTGGACGCGGTGGACGAGGTGCCCGACGTGGTGCCGATCGGTCGGCCGCTGGACAACATGCGGGTCTACGTGCTGGACGACGATCTGCGGCCGGTGCCGGTCGGCGTCGCGGGCGAGCTGTTCATCGCCGGTGCGGGCGTGGCCCGCGGCTACCTGGGCCGGCCGGGCCTGACCGCCCAGCGCTTCGTGCCGGACCCGTTCGGCCGGGCGGGGGAGCGGATGTACCGCACCGGCGACCTGGTCCGGTGGACCGCGGCGGGCGAGGTGGACTTCGTCGGGCGCGCCGACGACCAGGTGAAGATCCGCGGCTTCCGGATCGAGCTCGGCGAGGTGGAAACCGCCCTGCTGCGCCACGACGACGTGTCGGAGGCCGTCGTCGTGCTCCGCGAGCACGACGGGCGCAAACGGCTGGTGGCCTACTTCGTGCCCGCCGGCGACGAGCCCTCGCACACCGTGCTGCGGGGTTCCCTCGGGCACGTGCTGCCGGACTACATGGTGCCCTCGGCGCTGGTGGCGTTGGACCGGCTGCCGCTCAACCGCAACGGGAAGGTCGACCGCCACGCACTGCCCGAGCCGGACTGGGGCACCACCGGCACCTCCTACGTCGCACCGCGCACCGCGGTCGAGCGCACGCTGGTGTCGATCTGGGCGCAGGTGCTCGGGGTCGACCGGGTCGGCATCCAGGACGACTTCTTCGAGCTGGGCGGCGACTCGATCATCAGCATCCAGGTGGTCTCGCGGGCCCGGCAGGCCGGTCTCGGGCTGATGCCCGGGGACCTCTTCGCGCATCCCACCGTGGCCGCGTTGGCCGCCGCCGCGCCGGTGGACGGCGTGCCCGACACGGTGCCGCAGGGACCGGTCAGCGGCGAGGTCCCGTTGACGCCGATCCAGCACTGGTTCCTCGACCCCGGACCGGCTCGGCCGGAGCACTTCGACCAGTCCGTGCTGCTGGAGTTCACCGGCGAACCGGACCACGAGGCGCTGCGACGGGCCTTGGACGCCCTGTTGGCCCACCACGACGCGCTGCGCACGCGCTTCGAGCGCACCGAAAGCGGGTGGCGGCAGCACATCCCGCCGGTCGAGCCGGTCGACGTGCTGGAGGTGCGCGACCTGTCCGGCGCGAGCGACCGCGAGCGGCAGCTCGACGCGATCGTCGGTGCCGTCCGCCGCGGCTTCGACCTCGGTCACGGACCGCTGGTCAAGGCCGTGCTGGTCGACCTCGGTCCGGCCGGGTGGACGTTGTTCCTCGCCGTGCACCACCTGGTCGTGGACGGGGTGTCCTGGCGGATTCTGCTGGAGGACCTCGACACCGCGTACCGGCAGGCCCTCGACGGCGAGCCGGCCCGGTTGCCGGACCGGACCACGTCGATCCGGGACTGGGCGCACCGGCTGGCCGACCACACCGCGGCCGGCGGCTTCGCCGACGAGGTCGACCACTGGAACGCGGTGGCGGCCGGCGTCGACCCGACCGTGCCCGTCGACCGGCAGGGCGTCAACACCGTCGACACCGTGCGGACCGTCACGGCCGGGTTGGACGAGCCGCGCACGCGGGCGTTGTTGCAGGACGTGCCGGGGGTCTACCGGACGCGGGTCGACGACGTGCTGCTCGCCGCGCTGGCCCGGGTCCTCGGCCGGTGGACCGGTCGGGACCGGGTGCTGGTCGAGCTGGAGGGGCACGGCCGCGAGGAGGAAGTCCTGCCCGGCGTCGACCTGTCGCGCACGGTCGGCTGGTTCACCACGGTGTTCCCGGTCGCCCTGGACGTGCCCGAGCCCGGTGATTGGGGCACTGCGCTGAAGTCGACCAAGGAACTCCTCCGGGCCGTGCCCCGGCGAGGAATCGGGTACGGCGCGGTGCGCCACCTGACCCGGACGCTGGATGAGCGGCCGGACCCGAAGGTGAGCTTCAACTACCTCGGGCGGTTCGACTGGTCCGCGTCCTCCCACGGGACCGCGTTCCGGGTGGTCGGCGGTCTGCGTTCGGACGCCGCACCGGACATGCCCCGGCCACACCTGCTGGACGTGGTGGGCGCGGTCGAGGGCAACCGCCTGCAATTCACCTGGTACTACAGCGAGCAGGTGCACGATGAGGCCACCGTGCGGCGGCTGGCCGAGGAGTTGGCGGATGCGCTGAGCGAGGTGGTGGCGCACTGCGCCGCACCCGGCGCGGGTGGGCGGACGCCGTCGGACTTCCCGTTGGCGGGGTTGGACCAGGGTGCGGTGGACCGTCTCGTCGGTGACGGGCGTGGCGTGGAGGACGTCTACCCGCTGACCCCGATGCAGGCCGGGATGCTGTTCCACAGCCTGTCCGAGGGCGACCAGCGGCTCTACTTCGAGCAGCTGGCTTTCGTGCTGGAGGGCGTCACCGACTCGACCGTGTTGGCCAGGGCTTGGCGCGAGGTGGTCGAGCGGACGTCGGTGCTGCGCAGCCGGGTGGTCTGGGAGGGCGTCGACGAGCCGTTGCAGGTGGTGTGCCGCGACGTGGCCGTGCCGATCCGCGAGCTCGACTGGACCGGGCTGTCGCCCGACGCCCGCGACCGGGAGCTGCGGGACCTGCTCGACCGCGACCGGGCAGACGGCGTCGACCTGACCGAGGCGCCGCTGCTGCGGCTGGTGTCGGCCCGCCTGTCCGACACCGAGGTCCAGGTGGTGTGGACGTTCCACCACGTGCTGCTGGACGGCTGGAGCGTCTTCCAGGTGCTGTCCGACGTCTTCGCCTGCCACGCCGCGCTCGCCGGCGGCCGCCGTCCCGAGCCCACCGGGCGACGCCCCTTCGGCGACTACCTGAAGTGGCTCGCCGAGCAGGACCCGCGCGAGGCCGAGGGCCACTGGCGCCGGGTGCTCGACGGGTTCACGACGCCGACCCCGCTGCCCCTCGACCGGCCGGCGGACCGCTCCCACACCACCCGTTCGACCGAGTGGGTGATCACCGAGCTGTCCGATGTGGACACTGCGCGGCTGCGAGAGTTCGCCCAGCGCAACGGCTTGACGCTGAACGCCGTCGTGCAGGGCGGCTGGGCGTTGACGCTCGCCCGGTGCAGCGGCCGGCACGACGTGTGCTTCGGCTCCACGGTGTCCGGCCGACCGGCCGACCTGCCGGGCGCGGAGGCGATCACGGGGATCTTCATCAACACCGTGCCGGTCCGGGTGGACGTCGCCGACGACCAGCCCGTGGCGGCGTGGCTGCGTCAGCTCCAGTCGGCGCAGGCGGACGCCAGGCGGTTCGACTTCGTCCCCCTCGGCGAGCTGCAGGGCTGGAGCGAGGTGCCGAGCGGGGTCAGCCTGTTCGACAGCATCCTGGTGTTCGAGAACTACCCGGTCAACGACGAGGCGGCGTCGGCCCACGGCCTGGCGATGCGCGACCTGCATGCCGTCGAGACCACGAACTACCCGCTCAGCGTCGGTGTCCGGCCGGGCGAACGGCTGTCCATCGCCCTGGGCTACGACCCGGCGCTGTTCGACGCGGCGACGGTCGAGCGGATGGCGGATCGCCTGGCCCGAGCGCTGGACGGACTGGCCGCCGGCCCGGACCGCCGCCTCGGCGACGTCGAGGTCGTGGGCGAGGCCGAGCTGCTGCGCCTGGTGGTGGAGCACAACGCCACCCGCCACCCGGTGCCCGAGGGCACGGTGGCGAGCCTGTTCGCCGAGCAGGCCGACCGGGCACCCGACGCCACCGCCGTGGTGGCGGACGGGGTGTCGCTGACCTACGCCGAGCTGGAGGTGCGGGCCAACCGGTTGGCGCACCGGCTGGTCGACCTGGGGGTCCGCCCGGAGCACTGCGTCGGCGTGCTCCTGGAACGATCCGCCGACCTGGTCGTCGCGGTGCTGGCGGTGACCAAGGCGGGGGGTGCGTACCTGCCGCTGGACGTCCGGGCGCCTGCTGAGCGGATGCGGCTGATGCTCGACCAGGCGCGCACGACGGTGCTGCTCACCGACGAGAGGTGGCGGGGCACCGCGAGCGAGGTCCACGCCGGGCACGTCGTGCTGGTGGACGCGCACGGGGGGCGCGACGACCGGCCGGTGGTCGCCCTGCACCCGGACAACCTGGCCTACGTCGAGTTCACCTCCGGGTCCACCGGTGCGCCCAAGGGTGTGGCCGTGCGGCACCGGGACGTGGTGGCGTTCGCGTTCGACCGACGCTTCGACGCGCACCGCAACGTGCTCGTGCACTCGCCGTTGGCGTTCGACGCCTCGACCTACGAGCTGTGGGTGCCGCTGCTGCGCGGCGGCCGGGTGGTGCTCGCGCCCCCGACCGACCTCGACGCCGACCTGGTGCGGCGGCTGATCGGCGAGCACGGCGTCGACGTCGTGTTCCTGACCGCCGGGCTGTTCCGGGTCATCGCCCAGGACTCGCCCGACTGCCTGGCCGGGCTCGCCGAGGTGTGGACCGGCGGCGAGGTCGTACCCGCGTCGGCGATCCGCCGTGTGATGGAGACGTGTCCCGGCCTAGTGGTGGTGGACGTCTATGGACCGACCGAGACGACGGCCTTCGCCACCTGCCACCCGATGTCCGGCCTCGGCGAGGTGCCCGACGTGGTGCCCATCGGCGCACCGCTGGACAACATGCGTGCCTACGTCCTCGACGACCGGTTGCGCCCGGTGCCGGTCGGCGTGCCGGGTGAACTCCACCTCGCCGGCGCGGGGCTGGCCCGCGGCTACCTCGACCGGCCCGGCCTGACCGCCGAGCGGTTCCTGGCCGACCCCTTCGGAGAGCCGGGGGAGCGGATGTACCGCACCGGGGACGTCGTGCGGTGGCTGCCCGGTGGCGTGCTGGAGTTCGCCGGTCGCACCGACGACCAGGTCAAGCTGCGCGGCTTCCGGATCGAGCTCGGCGAGGTCGAAGCGGTGCTGGGCCGCCACCCCGACGTCGGCGGGCTGGTGGTGATGGCGAGGGAGGACGTCCCCGGCTCCAAGCGGCTCGTGGCCTACGTCGTGCCCGCCGGCGGGGCGCGGGCGCCCGACGCCGAGGAGGTGGCGGCCTTCGCGGCGCGGTCCCTGCCCGACTACATGGTCCCGTCGGCGTTCGTGGTGCTGGACCGGTTGCCGTTGAAGTCCAACGGGAAGGTGGACCGGAGGGCACTGCCCGCGCCGGTGGACGCGTTGCCCGCGACGGCGTACGTGGCGCCCCGGACCGACACCGAGCGGGTGCTCGCCGCGATCTGGGTGGAAGCGCTCGGCGCGGACCGGGTGGGCGTCGAGGACGACTTCTTCGCCCTCGGCGGCGACTCCATGCGCAGCCTGCTGGTCACCTCGCGCGGCCGGGCGGCGTTCGACGTGCCGCTGACCCCGCACGACGTGCTGACCAGTCGCACGGTTTCCGCGCTGGCGCGGGTGGTCGAGGAGAAGGTCCTGATCGAACTGGAACGAGTCGCCTTCGGTGACGACGCCGGCACGCACGTCTGAGGAGAAGAAGACCATGTCGTCATCGATGGAAGAGCGCATCTCCGCACTGCCGCCGCACCTGAGGGACCTGATGCGCCGCCGGCTGGCGGGCCAGGTGCAGAAGGTCGACACCATCGGAGCCGTGGGGCGCGACCGGCCGCTGCCGCTGTCCTTCCCCCAGCAGCGCCTGTGGTTCCTCGACGAGTTCCAGCCCGGCGGGTCGGGGTACAACAGCGCCCTGGCGCTGCGCCTGACCGGACGCCTCGACGTGCCGGCCCTGACCGGTGCGCTGCACGGGCTGGTCGCCCGCCACGAGTCGCTGCGCACCACGTTCGACGAGGTCGACGGCACCGGTGTGCAGGTCGTGCACCCCGCGTTCGACCTGGCCGTGCCGGTGCTCGACCTGGCGCGGACGGACGACTTGGACGTGGTGCTGGCCGACGAGTACTCGCAGCCCTTCGACCTGCGGCGCGGACCGCTGCTGAGGGCGCTCGTCGTGCGTGTCGCCGAGGACGAGCACGTGCTGCTCCTCACCGCGCACCACATCGTCACCGACGGCTGGTCCATGGGCGTGCTGACCGAGGAACTGGCCGTGCTGTACCGCGCGGCGCTGGTAGGCGAGGAGGTGTCGCTGCCGCCGCTCCCGGTGCAGTACGCCGACTTCGCCGCCTGGCAGCGCGACCGGCTGTCCGACGACGCGCTGGGCGCGCACCTGGACTACTGGAAGCAGCGGCTGACGGGGGTCGCGCCGCTCGAACTGCCGACCGACCGCCCGCGCCCGCCGGTGCGGACGTCCGCCGGCGCGGTGCACCCGTTCGAGGTCCCCGCGGAGGTCGCCGCCGACCTGCGCGACCTCGCCCGCGCGCACGGCACGATCCTGCTCACCGTGCTGGTGGCGGCCTGCCAGGTGCTGCTGGCCCGCTACTCGGGCCAGGAGGACGTCGCCGTCGGCACGGTCACCACCGGCCGCAGCAGACCCGAGCTGGACCGGTTGGTCGGCTTCTTCGTCAACACCGTCGTGCTCCGGTCCTCCGTGGACCTGGAACGGACGTTCGGTGACTTCCTCGACGAGGCGAAGCGGACGGTGCAGGAGGCTTTCGCCCACGACGAGGCGCCGTTGGAGCGCTTGGTCGACGTGATCCGCACGGGACGCGACGTCAGCCGCAACCCGTTGTTCGACGTCATGGTGCTGCTCCAGACCGCTCAGGGCGAGGCGCCGGAGTTCACCGGCCTCCGCGTCGAGCGGATGGGTCTGTCCCGGCGGTCGGCGAACTTCGACATCACCGTCGAGTTCGAAGAGCGCGACGGCGCGTTGACCGGATCACTGGAGTACAACACCGACCTCTTCGACGCCGCGACGATCGAGAGCTTCACCGCGCACCTGGTGCTGCTGCTCTCCGGGATCGCCGCCGACCCGGACCGTCCGTTGTCCCGGCTGCCGTGGGTGTCGGAGGAGGAGCGGCGGCGGCTGCTGACCGACTGGAACGGTTCCACCACCGGCCTGCCGGTGGCCACCCTGCCCGAGCTGTTCGAGGCACAGGCGGACCGGGTGCCCGAGCGGATCGCCGTGACGTGCGACGGGGTGGAGCTGGACTACGCGGAGCTGAACGCGCGGGCCAACCGGCTCGCGCACCGGTTGATCGCGCGAGGCGCGGGGCCGGAGCGACTGGTGGCGCTGGTGCTGCCCCGTTCGATCGACATGGTGGTGGCGGTCCTGGCGGTGCTCAAGACCGGCGCGGGGTACCTGCCGATCGATCCGGCGTACCCGCCCGCGCGGGTGGCCGCGATGCTGGAGGACGCCGCACCGGTCGTGGTGCTCGACGGCGTGGAGTCGCTGGGCGGCACCGAGGGCTGCCCCGACACGAACCCGTCCGATGCGGACCGCGCGGCCGGGCTGTCGCCGGACAACCCCGCGTACGTCATCTACACCTCCGGGTCGACCGGCAGGCCCAAGGGCGTGGTGATCCCGCACGCCAACGTGGTGCGCCTGTGCTCGGCGACCCGGCAGTGGTTCGGCTTCGACGAGCGGGACGTGTGGACGGTCTTCCACTCCTACGCGTTCGACTTCTCGGTGTGGGAGATGTGGGGCGCGCTGCTGCACGGCGGCCGGCTGGTCGTGGTGCCGCACGACGTCTCCCGGTCGCCCGAGGACTTCCTGGCCCTGCTCGCCGAGCAGCGCGTCACCGTGCTCAACCAGACGCCGTCGGCGTTCCACCAGCTCGCCGCCGCCGACCGGGAACGTCCGACGGAGCTGCCCGACCTCCGGTTCGTCATCTTCGGCGGTGAGGCGCTCGACCCCGCCCGGCTCGCCGACTGGTACTCCCGGCACGACGACACCGCGCTGGTCAACATGTACGGGATCACCGAGACCACGGTGCACGTCACCCACCACCCGCTCGACCGCGAGAGCGCCGCGGCGGCCACCGGCAGCGTGATCGGGGTGCCCATCCCGGACCTGCGGACCTACGTGCTCGACGGCGCGCTGGACCTGGTGCCGCCGAGGGTGACCGGCGAGCTGTACGTGGCGGGCGCCGGGTTGGCGCGCGGGTACCTGAACCGCCCCGGCCTGACCGCGTCCCGGTTCGTGGCCGACCCGTTCGCCGCCGCGTCCGGTCTTCCGCCCGGCACCCGCATGTACCGCACCGGTGACCTGGTCCGCCGCCGGGCAGACGGAACGCTGGAGTACGTGGGCCGGGCCGACCACCAGGTGAAGGTCCGGGGGTTCCGGATCGAGACCGGCGAGATCGACGCCGTCCTGATGCGGCACGAGGGGGTCGCCGAGGCGGTCACCGTCGCACAGCCCGACGACGCCGGCCGCAACCGCCTGATCTCCTACGTGGTGCCGTCGGGCGCCGACGTACCGGACGACCCCGAGCTGCGGGCCTGGCTCAAGCGCGACCTCCCGGACTACATGGTGCCCGCGCTCTTCGTCGCGCTGGACGAGGTGCCGCTGACCCCCAACGGCAAGGTCGACCGCCGCGCGCTGCCCGCCCCCCGGGGCCGGCCCGACGCGGCGTCCCGCCACGTCGCGCCCAGCACGCCGGTCGAACAGGAGCTGGCCCGCGTGTGGGCCGGGGTCCTGGGCGTGGAACGGGTCGGCGTCGAGGACGACTTCTTCGAGCTCGGCGGCGACTCCATCCTCAGCATCCAGGTGGTCGCCCGGGCGCGCCAGGCCGGCCTGCGGCTGACGTCCAAGGACGTCTTCCTGCACCCCACGATCGCCGAGCTGGCCTCCGACGTGCAGCCCACCCGCGAGGACGCGGTGGAAGCGCCGCTCACCGGCCCCGCGCCGTTGACCCCCATCCAGGAGTGGTTCTTCGACACCCGCCCGGCGGACCCGCACCACTTCACCCAGTCCACGTTCGTGGAGCTGACCCCCGACCTGGACGAGCGGGCGCTGGACACCGCCCTCGACGCGGTCGTCGCGCACCACGAGGCGCTGCGGACGCGGTTCTCCACCGTGGGGGACCAGTGGACGCAGGAAGTGCTGCCCACGTCGCGCAAGGGCGTGCTGAAGGTCGTCGGTCTGTCCACTTTGGACGATCGAGCGCAGCGGGAGGCGATGGAGGCCGAGGCGTCGGCCGCCCAGTCGGGACTGGACATCGAACGCGGACCGCTGGTCCGCGCCCTGCTGTTCCACCTGGGCGGCGGCCGGCGCCCACGCCTGTTCATCACCATCCACCACCTCGTGACAGACGGCGTCTCCTGGCGCATCCTGCTCGGCGACCTCGACGTGGCCTACCACCAGGTACTGACGGGCGAACCGGTCGCGCTCGACCCGGTGGACACCGGGTTCACGCGCTGGGCGCACCGGCTGGTCGAACGCGTCCGCGCCGGCGAGCTGGACGAGGACCTGGGCTACTGGACCGGCGTCGCCCGCTCCGCGCCGGCCGACCTGCCGGTCGACCACGACGGCGACAACGCGGCCGAATCGGTCCGCGCGGTGACCGTCCGGCTGCCGCGCCGGGAGACCGACGCGTTGCTGCACCAGGTGCCGGGGGTCTACCGCACGCAGGTCAACGACGTGCTGCTGAGCGCGCTGGGCCGCGCGCTCACCGCGTGGACCGGCCGTGACCGCGTGCTGATCACCCTGGAGGGGCACGGCCGCGAGGACGTCCCCGACGACCTCGACGTGTCCCGCACCGTCGGCTGGTTCACCAGCCAGTTCCCGTTCGCGCTGCACGTGCCCGCCGAGGAGTGGGGTGCGGTGCTGAAGTCGGTGAAGGAGCAGGTCCGCGCGATCCCGCGGCGCGGCGCCGGCTACGGTGCGCTGCGCTACCTGAGCGCGCCGGACTCGCCCGCCGCCGTGCTGCGCGAGGATCCGTTGCCGCGCGTCAGCTTCAACTACCACGGGCAGTGGGACGTAACGTCGGACGCGGACGACGGGCTGTACCGGGCGAGCTGTGGCCCGGTGGGCCGGGAGTCCGCGCCCGGCAACGCCCGTGCCCACCTGCTGGACGTGGTCGGCGTGGTGGCGGCCGGTGAACTGGAGCTGACCTGGCTGTACTCCGAGCAGGTGCACGACGAGGTGGTCGTGCGGCGGCTGGCGGAGGACGTGCTGGCAGCCCTGCGGGAGATCGTCGAGCACTGCGCCCGCCCCGACGCCGGCGGCCGCACCCCCTCGGACTTCCCCCTGGCCCGACTGGACCAGGCGACCGTGGACCGCCTCGTCGGCACCGGCCGATCGGTCGAGGACATCCACCCCCTCACGCCGATGCAGGCGGGCATGTTGTTCCACAGCCTGGTGGACACCTCCTCCACGGCCTACTTCGACCACGTCCGGCTGCAGCTGGCCGGGGTCCGCGACGAACACGCCCTCGCCGCGGCCTGCGGGCAGGTCGTGGACCGCACGCCGTCGTTGCGCGCAGCCCTGGTGTGGGACGGTGTGGAGCAGCCGTTGCAGGTCGTGCACAGCGGTGTCACCGTGCCGACGACCTTGCACGACTGGCGCGCGCTGTCCGCCGAGGAGCGCGACCGCGAGGCGGAGCTGATCGGCTCGGAGGCCCTGGACCTGACCGAGGCGCCGCTGATGCGGATCGCCATCGCCCGGCTCTCCGACGACGAGGTGCTGTTCGCCTGGACGTTCCACCACGTGCTGATGGACGGCTGGAGCCTGAGCCAGGTGTTCGCCGAGATCTGTGAGCGGTACGCGGCGATCGTGGGCGGCACACCGCCCGAGCCGGTGTCCCGTCGACCGTTCCGCGACTACCTGCGCTGGTTGGACGCGCAGGACGGGCAGGAGGCCGAGCGGCACTGGCGCGAGGTGCTGGCGGGCTTCTCCGCGCCGACCGCGTTGCCCTACGACCGGCAACCCACCGAGTCCCACGCCACCGAGTCGTCGGACGCGGTGCGGCTGGTGCTGTCGGTCGAGGAGTCGCAGCGGCTGAAGCGGGCCGCCCGCGGCAACGGCCTGACCGTCAGCACGGTCCTGCAAGGGGCCTGGGCGTTGCTGCTGTCCCGCTACAGCGGCGAGCAGGACGTCGTCTTCGGCACCACCGTCTCCGGACGCCCCGCCGAGTTGGCGGGGGTCGAGTCGATGGTCGGCATGTTCATCAACACGGTGCCGACCAGGGCGCTGGTGCGCGACGACGAGAACACCCTCGCGTGGCTGCGCGGCCTCCAGGCCGGCCAGACCGAGTCGCGGCGGTTCGACTTCGTGTCGCTGGCCGCCGTGCGGTCGTGCAGTGACCTGCCGGGCGGCGGGAACCTGTTCGACAGCGTGGTCGTGTTCGAGAACTTCCCGCTGAACGACGTCGTCGAGGTCGGCGGCATCCGGGTGGCGGAGCTGGAGGCGCGCGACAACACCAGTCTCCCGCTCACCCTGAGCGCCAACCTGGACGACCGGCTGCACCTCGACCTGGCCTACGACCCGGACCTGTTCGACCGGGACACCGCCCGGGCGGTGGTCGACCGCCTGCGGCTGCTCCTGGAGGCGATCGCCACCGACGCCGACCGGCCGTTGGCCGAACTGCCGTGGCTGACCGACGACGAGCGGCGCCGGGTGGTCGTGGAGTGGAACGACACGGCCGCCGCCGCGCCCGACGAGACGTTCGCGGAGCTGTTCGAGGCGCAGGCGCGGCGGACGCCGGACGCGACGGCGTTGGTGTTCCGCGACGAACGCCTGACCTTCGCGGAGCTGAACGCGCGGGCCAACCGGCTGGCCCGTCACCTCGTGGCGTCCGGCGCGGGACCGGAGCGCGTCGTGGCCCTTGCGCTGCCCAGGTCGGTCGACATGGTGGTGGCGATGACGGCGGTGTGGAAGGCGGGTGCGGTGTACCTGCCGGTCGATCCGGCCTCGCCGGCGGACCGGTTGGAGTTCGTGCTGGCCGACGCCGCCCCGGTGCTGGTGGTCACCGAATCGGTGATGGCCGCGCCGGAGACGCGCGACGCCGTGGCCCGGCAGGCACCGGATGACCTGACCGACTCGGACCGGCTCGCGCCACTGCGGCCGGACCACTGCGCGTACGTGATCTACACCTCCGGCTCCACGGGCCGGCCCAAGGGCGTCGTGGTGGAGCACCGGAGCCTGGTCAACCTGCTGCTGAACCACCGCGAGGGCTTCGTGGCCGCCGCCGGGGGCGGGCGCCTGCGGGTCGGACTGTCGGCCGTGTTCTCCTTCGACACGTCGTTGGAGGGGCCCGTGCTGATGGCGGACGGGCACGAACTGCACCTGATCGACGACGACGTGCGGCTCGACCCGACCGCGTTCGTCGACTACGTGATCCGGCACGGCATCGACTTCCTCGACCTCACGCCGTCGTACGCGCACCAGCTCGTGGACGCCGGACTGCTGACCGGTGAACGCGTGCCACGCGTGCTGATGCTGGGCGGCGAGGCGATCGCGGAGTCGCTGTGGCAGCGGCTGGCCGAGGCACCGGACACGGTGAGCTACAACTTCTACGGCCCGACCGAGAACACGGTCGACGCGCTGTCCTGCCGGGTGGAAGGCGGTCACCCGGCGATCGGTCGGCCGCTGCGCGACGTGCGGGCCTACCTGCTGGACGGTTCGTTGCGGCCGGTGCCGGTCGGGGTGGCGGGGGAGCTGTACCTGGCGGGCGCGCAGGTGGCGCGCGGATACCTGAGCAGGCCCGGTCTGACCGCGCAGCGGTTCGTCGCCGACCCGTTCGGCGCGCCGGGCTCGCGGATGTACCGGACCGGGGACCGAGCGCGGTGGCGGGCGGACGGCCGGGTCGAGTACCTGGGGCGCACCGACGACCAGGTGAAGATCCGGGGGTTCCGGATCGAGCCCGGCGAGGTCGAGGCCGCGCTCGTGCGCCACGCCGGGGTCGACCAGGCCGTCGTGGTCGCGCGGCAGGACGGCGCGGGCGACTCGACGCGGCTGGTCGCCTACCTCGTGCCGACCGGGACGGCCGCGCCCGAGGTGTCGGACCTGCGGTCGTGGCTGGCCCGGACGTTGCCCGACTACATGGTCCCCGCCGCGTTCGTCGTACTGGACGCACTGCCGCAGACGCCCAACGGCAAGGTCGACCGACGCGCGCTCCCCGCCCCCGACCGGACCGCGTCCCGCACCGACCACGTCGCGCCCCGCACCGACCGGGAGCGGCAGGTGGCGGAGGTCTGGACCGAGGTGCTCGGCGTCCCGGACATCGGCGTCGAGGACAACTTCTTCGAACTCGGCGGCGACTCGATCCTGAGCATCCGGGTGGTGTCGCGGCTGCGGGCCGTGGTCGGCGTGGAGCTGTCGCCGCGTGCCCTGTTCACCGCGCCGACCGTGGCCGGCCTGACCGCGCTGGTCTCGGCGCAGCCGGGTTCGACGGGCGCGGAGCCGGGACGGGCGCCCATCCTCGTGGCGGCTCGGGACGGCGGCCTGCCGCTGTCCCTGTCGCAACAGCGGTTGTGGTTCCTGCACGAGTTCGACCCGGACAGCACCGAGTACCTGTCCCCGCTGATCCTGCGGCTGCGCGGCGAGCTGGACGTGGAGGCGTTGAACGCCGCGCTCACCGGCCTGGTGGCACGCCACGAGTCCCTGCGCACGACGTTCGACACGGTGGACGGCCAGGGCGTGCAGGTCGTGCACCCGCCGAGCGAAGTGCGGGTGCGGGCCGAGGACGTGCCCGAGGCGGAGCTGCTCGATGTCCTGGCCCAGGAGGGCCGGCGCCCGTTCGACCTGCGCGAGGGCCCGCTGATGAGGGTGCGGCTGCTGCGGCCGGCCGACCGGGACCACGTGCTCGTGCTGGTCCTGCACCACATCGTCACCGATGGCTGGTCGACCGGCGTGCTCACCGAGGAGCTGTGCGCGCTCTACCGCGGCGACACCCTGCCACCTCTGTCGTTGCAGTACGCCGACTTCGCGGTGTGGCAGCGCGACAACCTCGCCGGCGTGGACGAGCGGTTGGACTACTGGCGTCGACAGCTCGACGGCGTCCCCGTGCTGGAGCTGCCCGCGGACCGGCCCCGGCCCGCGGTGCGCACGAGCAACGGCGCCCTGGTGGAGTTCCGCCTGCCGGAGGAGTTGACCGTGCGGCTGAAGGCGTTGTCCCGGCGGCACGACAGCACCCTCTTCACGACCCTCGTGGCCGCGTGCCAGGTGCTGTTCGCCCGCTGGTCGGGGCAGGACGACATCGCCGTGGGCACGGTCGCCTCCGGCCGTGAGCGCGCCGAACTCGAAGGTCTGGTGGGCTTCTTCGTCAACACGCTGGTCCTGCGCTCCACAGTGGACCGCGAGCGCGGGTTCACCGACCTGCTGACGCAGGTCAAGGACACCGTCCTGACCGCGCTCGCCCACCAGGACGTGCCGTTCGAGCGGGTCGTCGACGAGTTGCAGCCCGTCCGGGACACCAGCCGCACCCCGCTGTTCCAGGCCATGGTGATCCTGCAGAACAACCCCGAGCCGGTGGTGGACCTGCCAGGCCTCGCGGTCGAGGAGCTGACGCCGCCGGTGGTGACGGCCGGCGTGGACGTGCTGATCCAGTTCCAGGAGCACGACGGCGGCCTGCTCGGCGTGGTGACCTACAACAGCGACCTGTTCGACGCCGTCACCATCACTCGCGTGGTCGGGTGGTTGCACGTGCTGCTGGACGGCATCACGGCGGACGCAGACGGGCCGTTGTCCCGGCTGCCGTGGGTGTCGGAGGATGAGCGGCAGCGGCTGCTGTCAAACGGCATCGGACCGGTGGTCGACGTGCCGGCGGCCACCCTGCCCGAGCTGTTCGAGTCGCAGGCGGCCCGGACACCGGAACGGGTGGCGATCACGGACGGCGACGCGGAGCTGGACTACGCGGAGCTGAACGCGCGGGCCAACCGGCTCGCGCACCGGCTGATCGAGCTGGGCGCCGGCCCCGAGCGGCTGGTGGCGCTGGTGCTGCCCCGGTCGGTCGAGCTGGTCGTCGCGGTGCTGGCGGTGCTCAAGACCGGCGCGGCCTACCTGCCCGTCGACCCGGCCTACCCGGCGGCACGCGTGTCGGCGGTGCTGGAGGACGCCACGCCGGTCGTCGTGCTCGACGGCCTGGACTCGTTGCGCGGCACGGAGGACCACGCGGTCACCAATCCGTCCGATGTGGACCGCACAGGCCCGTTGTCGCCGGACAACCCCGCCTACGTCATCTACACCTCGGGCTCGACCGGCCGCCCCAAGGGCGTGGTGGTCTCGCACCGGTCGGTGGTGAACTACCTGTCGTGGGCGATCGAGGTCTACCCCGGTCTGCGCGGGGTGGCGGTGCTGCACTCGCCGGTGACGTTCGACCTGACGGTGACCACGCTGTTCGGGCCGCTGCTGGCCGGTGGCCGCATCCGGGTGAGCGAACTCGCCGAAGACGCCGGTGGGGGAGAGCGGGCCACGTTCCTCAAGGCAACCCCGAGCCACCTGCCGCTGCTGGGCACCGTGCCCGCCGACCTGTCGCCCACCGGTGACCTGGTCGTCGGTGGTGAGCAGCTGCTGGGCGAGGTCGTGGACGAGTGGCGGCGGGCGAGCCCGACCGCGACCGTGATCAACGAGTACGGGCCGACCGAGGCGACCGTCGGGTGCCTGGAGCACCGGATCGAGCCGGGCGAGCCGTTGGCCCCGGGCCCGGTGCCCATCGGCCGGCCGGCCTGGAACACCCGCCTGCACGTGGTGGACCGCGGATTGAGTCTGGTGCCCATGGGCGTTCCCGGTGAGCTGTGCGTCGCCGGTGACGGTGTGGCCAGGGGTTACCTGAACCGGCCGGGACTGACCGCGTCGAGCTTCGTGGCGTGCCCGTTCGGCGAGCCGGGCGAGCGGATGTACCGCACGGGAGACCTGGTGCGGTGGCGGTCGGACGGCACGATGGAGTACCTGGGCCGCATCGACGAGCAGGTCAAGGTCCGCGGGTTCCGCGTCGAACCGGGCGAGATCGAGTCGGTGCTCCTCCAGCGCCAGGACGTCGCCGAAGCCGCGGTGGTGGCCCGGGACGACGGCCGCGGCCACGCGGTGCTGGTGGCGTACGTCGTCCCGGTGGCGGAGGAGCCGAGCACCGAGGAGCTGCGCGGGTCGCTCGGACGCGTCCTGCCGGCGCACATGGTGCCCACCGCGTTCGTGACGCTCGACGCACTGCCGTTGAGCGCCAACGGGAAGTTGGACCGCGCGGCGCTGCCCGCACCGGACGGGCGACCGGAGTCCGCGTACGTGCCGCCACGCAACCCCGTCGAACGCGATCTGGCCCGCGTCTGGTCGCAGGTGCTGCGGGTCGAGCGGGTCGGGGTGCACGACAACTTCTTCGGGCTCGGCGGCGACTCCATCGTGAGCATCCAGGTGGTGTCCCGGTGTCGGCAGGCCGGCCTCGACATCTCCGCGAAGGACGTGTTCACCCACCAGACCGTCGGCGAGCTGGCCACCGTCGTGGGGACGCGGGCGCCGGCCGAGTCGGCCCGCCCGGTGATCACCGGGCCCGCGCCGCTCACGCCGATCCAGCGGTGGTTCTTCGGCACCCGCCCGGACGGCCCGCACGACCTCACCATGTCCGTGCTCCTGGAGTTGGCCGAGGACGTCGACGTGACGGCACTGGCCCGAGCCGTCGACACGGTGGTGGTGCACCACGACAGCCTGCGCCTGCGGTTCCGCGACGGCCGCCAGGAAGTGGCGTCGGCCGAACCGCACGACGTCTTCGGCACCCACGACCTGTCCGCCCTGTCCGCCGGCGAGCGACACCACGAGATGGAGCGGGTGGCGACCGAGGCGCGGGGCTCACTGGACATCGCCGAAGGCCCGCTGGTGCGGGTCGTGCTGTTCACCGGCGGGGCAACCGGCCTGCCGCGGCTGTTCATCACCGCGCACCACCTGGTGGTGGACGGGGTGTCCTGGCGGATCCTGCTCGGCGACCTGGAGGCGGCGTACCGCGGCGAGGACCCGGAGCCGGTCGGCACGGCGTTCACGCAGTGGGCACATCTGCTGACCGAGCACGTGCGCGACGGAGGGCTGGACGACGACCTCCCGTTCTGGAGCGCTCTGACCGACAGCGAAGACCTCGACCTGCCGGTGGACGACCACGGCCCCAACACGGTCGGCTCCACCCGGTCCGTCACGGTCCGGCTCGGCCGGGACGACACCGACGCGCTGCTGCACCGGGTGCCGGACGTGTACCGGACGCAGGCCAACGACGTGCTGCTGGCCGCGCTGGGCCGCGTGCTGACGCGGTGGACCGGACGTGGACGCGCCTGCGTCACGATGGAGGGCCACGGCCGGGAGGACGTCCTGCGCGGCGTCGACCTGTCCCGCACGGTCGGCTGGTTCACCTCGCAGTTCCCCGTCGTCCTGGACGTTCCGGCCGACGCCGACTGGGGCGACCTGCTCAAGTCGGTCAAGGAGCAACTGCGCGCCGTGCCGCGCCGCGGCCTCGGTTACGAGGCGCTGCGCTACCTGGGCACGACCGACGCGTTGAGCGACACCGCGTTGCCGCCCATCAGCTTCAACTACCACGGGCAGTGGGACGTGGGCACCGATGGCAAGGGGTTGATCCGAGGCCGCGGACCCGCCCTCGGCCAGGACGCGCCCCCGGAGAGCACCCGCCCCTACCTGATCGACGTCGTCGGCGCGGTGGAGGGCGGCGAGCTGCACCTGTCGTGGGAGTACTCCGGCGAAGTCCACGACGAGGCGACGGTGCGCGACCTCGCCGAGGGCATGGTCCGCTCGCTGCGCGAGATCGTCGCGCACTGCGCGCGGCCCGACGCCGGCGGACGCACGCCGTCGGACTTCCCGCTGGCCCGCCTCGACCAGGCGGCCGTGGACCGGATCGCCGGCGACGGCCGGTCGGTGCAGGACGTCTACCCGTTGACGCCGTTGCAGGCCGGGATGTTGTTCCACAGCCTGGTCGACCGCGACTCCACGGCGTACTTCGACCAGCTGCGGTTCCTGCTGTCCGGCGTGGCGGACGCGGACGCGTTCGGCGCGGCGTGCCAACGCGTGGTCGACCGGACCCCGGTGCTCCGCAGCAGCGTGGTGTGGGAGGGCGTCGACGAGGCGGTGCAGGTCGTGCACCGCCTCGTCGAGCTGCCCGTGCGGCACCTCGACTGGCGGCGGCTGTCCGAGCGGGAACGCGCGGACGCGCTGGACCGGGTGCTCGCCGACGACCTGGCGGCCGGCCTGGACCTGACCCGTCCGCCGCTGCTGCGGCTGGTCGTCGCCCGGACCGCGGACGACGAGGTGCTGGTCGTCTGGACCGCGCACCACGTGCTGCTGGACGGGTGGAGCCTGGCCCAGGTGCTCGCCGAGGTGTGCGGGCAGTACGCGGCCGAGGTCGGTGGACGGCGGCCGGAACCCGTGTCCCGCCGCCCGTTCCGCGACTACCTGCGGTGGTTGGGCGAACAGGACCGGATGGGCGCCGAACGGCACTGGCGCGGAGTGCTCGCCGGTGTGGAGGCGGCGACACCGCTGCCCTACGACCGCCCTCCCGTCGAAGCGCACCGGACGGAGTCGAGCGAGTCCGTCCCGGTCGAGCTGTCGGCCGACCGGTCGGCGCGGCTGAACCGGGTCGCCCGGCGTGCCGGTGTCACCGTCAGCACGATCGTGCAGGGCATGTGGGCGCGGCTGCTGTCGCGCTACAGCGGTGAGACGGACGTGGTGTTCGGCACCACGGTGTCCGGCCGGCCCGCGGACCTGCCCGGCGTGGAGTCGATGGTCGGCATGTTCATCAACACCGTGCCCACCAGGGTGCGCGTCGACCGCGGCCGGGACGTGCTGTCCTGGCTGCGGGACCTCCAGGAGGCGCAGAGCGAGTCGCGTTCGTTCGACTTCGTGTCGCTGGCCGAGCTCCAGGCGTGGAGCGACCTGCCGGCCGGCGCGAACCTGTTCGACAGCGCCGTGGTGTTCGAGAACTACCCGGTCGACGAGCTGGCGAACGCCACGCAGCAGGTCCGCGTCCTGGACGTCCAAGGCCTGGACAGCACGAACTTCCCGCTGACCCTGACCGCGCACACCGCCGATCGGCTGCGGCTGGAGCTGGACTACGACGGGAAGCTGTTCGACGGGGCGACGGTCGAGCGCATGGCGGCGTACCTGATCGCGCTGCTGGAGAGCGTGGCAGACGGGCGCGAGCTGCCGCTGCTGACCGGGAACGACGCTCGCCTCGAACTGGTGGAGTGGAACCGGACCGCTCTGGACGTGCCCGACGTGACGTTCCCGGAGGTGTTCGAGGCGCAGGCGAGGCGCACACCGGACGCGACCGCCCTGGTGTTCCGCGACGAGGCCCTGAGCTACGCCGAGGTGAACGCACGGGCGAACAGGCTGGCCCGGCACCTCGTGTCGCTCGGCGCGGGCCCGGAGCGGGTCGTGGCGCTCGCCCTGCCGAGGTCGGCGGACGCGGTCGTGGCCATGCTGGCGGTGTTCAAGGCCGGTGCGGTGTACATGCCGCTCGACCTGGCGCTGCCACCGGAGCGGGTCATGTTCCTGATGGGTGACGCGGCGCCGGCGGTGGTGCTCACCGAGATCCCGGACGTGGCCCGCCACGGCGCCGGCGACCTGACCGACGCCGAGCGGACGACGCCGCTGCGGCCGGACAACTCGGCCTACCTGATCTACACGTCCGGGTCGACCGGGCGGCCCAAGGGGGTGCTGGTCGAGCACCGCAACCTGGTCAACCTGCTGCACAGCCACCGCGAGGGGTTCGCGGGGGGCGAGCGGATGCGGGTCGTGCTGAACGCCGTGCTCTCCTTCGACACGTCGTTGGAGGGGCCGGTGCTGATGGCCGCCGGTCACGAGCTGCACGTGCTGGACGACGACACCCGCCTCGACCCGCAGGCCTTGGTGGAGTACGTGGCCGACCACCGGGTCGACCTCCTCGACCTCACGCCGTCGTACGCGCGCCAGGTCCTGTCGGCGGGGCTGTTCGACGGCGAGCGGCACCGCCCGCGCGTGCTCACGCTCGGCGGCGAGGCGTTGCCGGGATCGCTCTGGGACACCCTGGCCGACGTCCAGGGCACCGCGGTCCACAACTTCTACGGTCCGACCGAGTGCACGGTCGACGCGCTGTCGTGCCGCGTGCGGCCCGGCACCCCGGCGGTGGGGTGGCCGCTGCGCAACGTCCGCGCCTACGTGCTGGACGAAGACCTCAACCCGGTGCCGCCGGGTGTGCCCGGCGAGCTGCACATCGCCGGCGCCCAGGTCGCGCGCGGTTACCGGGGCCGCCCCGGTCTGACCGCCGAGCGGTTCGTCGCCGACCCGTTCGCCGTCGCGTCCGGCGCTCCGGCGGGGTCGCGGATGTACCGCACCGGCGACCGGGTCCGCAGGCGGGCCGACGGTGCGCTGGAGTACCTGGGCCGCACCGACGACCAGGTGAAGATCCGCGGTTTCCGGATCGAACCGGGGGAGGTCGAAGCCGCCCTCGTGCGGCACCCGCGGGTGATCGAGGCGGTCGTGGTCGCACGGCGCGACGACGACCGCGACCGGCTCGTCGCCTACGTGGCCCCGAGCGGGACGAGCCCCGTCGAGCTGCGGTCGTGGTTGACCGACCGGTTGCCCGACTACATGGTCCCCTCGGCGTTCGTGGCGCTGGACGTGCTGCCCACGACCGTCAACGGCAAGGTCGACCGGCGCGCGCTGCCGGCGCCGGACGGGCAGCCCGCGCCGGGCTCGGTCCACCGGGCCCCGCGCACACCGGCGGAGGAGCAGGTCTGCCGGATCTGGTCCGAGGTGCTGGGCGTGCCGCGGGTGGGCGTGGACGACAACTTCTTCGAACTGGGCGGCGACTCGATCCTGAGCATCCGGGTCGTGTCCCGGCTGCGTGCCGAGTTCGGCGTGGCCGTCTCCCCGCGGGCGGTGTTCAGCTCGCCGACGGTCGAGGGTCTGGCGCGGGTCGTCTCGTCGCGGACCGGCGAGGAGGACCCCGGCATCCCGGTGGCACCGCGGACCGGCGCGCTGCCGCTGTCGTTCGCCCAGCAGCGGTTGTGGTTCCTGGACGAGTTCGAACCCGACAGCACCGACTACCTGTCGCCGTCGATCCTGAGGCTGCGCGGCGAACTGGACCTCGACGCGCTCGACGCGGCGCTCACCGCGCTGGTCGCCCGGCACGAGTCGCTGCGCACCACCTTCGAGACCGTCGAAGGCCACGGCGTGCAGGTGGTCCACCCGCCGCAGGCGGTGCGCGCGCCGCTGCGGGACGTGCCCGGTGGCGAGCCGGAGCTGGCCGACATCCTGGAGCAGGAGAGCCGGCGGCCGTTCGACCTGGGGCGCGGGCCGCTGCTGCGGCCGAGCGTGCTGCGGCTCGCCGACGACGATCACGTGCTGCTGCTGATGATGCACCACATCATCACCGACGGTTGGTCCAACGGCGTGCTCACCGGCGACCTGAGTGCGTACTACCGGGCGGCGCTGACCGGTGCGGACGCCGGCCTCCCGGAGCTGCCGGTGCAGTACGCCGACTTCGCCGTCTGGCAGCGGGACCGCGTGACCGGGACCGTGCTGGAGGAACAACTGGGGTACTGGCGCAAGCAGCTCGACGGGGTGCGACCGCTGGAACTGCCCACCGACCGGCCGAGGCCCGCGGTCCGCACGAACCGCGGCGCGGTGCACGCCTTCACGGTGCCCGCGGACGTGGCCGACCGGTTGAAGGCACTGGCCCGGCAGCAGGACGGCACGTTGTTCACCGCTCTCGTCACCGCCTGCCAGCTGCTGCTCTCCCGCTGGTCGGGCGAGCGGGACGTGGCGGTGGGCACCGCCACCTCCGGCCGCGACCGGCCGGAACTCGAGTCGCTGGTCGGGTTCTTCGTGAACACCCTGGTGCTGCGCTCCGCAGTGGACGGATCGGGCACGTTCCGCGGCTTCCTGGGCGAGGTGCGCACCACCGTGCTCGACGCGTTCGCGCACCAGGACGTGCCGTTCGAGCGCGTGGTGGACGAACTGCGGCCCGTCCGGGACACCAGCCGCACACCGCTGTTCCAGGCGATGGTGGTCTTGCAGAACAACGTCGACCGGGAGCCGGACCTGCCCGGCCTGCGGGTGGAGGGCCTGGAGCTGCCGACCACCGCCGCGAACTTCGACCTCACCCTGCACTTCCGGGAGGCCGACGACGCCCTGCACGGCGCGGTCGAGTACAGCGCCGACCTGTTCGACGCGGCGACGGTGGAGCGGATGACGGGACACCTGCGGGTGCTGCTGGAGGCGGCGGTGACGTCGCCGGACCGGCTGCTGGGCGAGTTGCCGCTGATGGGACCGGCCGAGCGCCGGTTGGTGCTCCAGGAGTGGAACGACACCGGCGAGGCGCCGGCGGCCACGATCGCGGACGCGTTCGCCGAGTGGGTGGAGCGGACACCGGGGGAGACCGCGGCGGTGGCCGGCGAGGTGGTGCTGACCTACGCCGAGCTGGACGCCAGGGCCAACCGGATCGCACACCGGCTCATCCGGCTCGGCACGCGGGTCGAGGACCCGGTGGCGTTGCTGGTGGAGCGCTCGGTCGACCTGGTGGTCGCCGAGCTGGCCGTGGTCAAGGCCGGTGGCGCGTACGTGCCGCTGGACGCGAGGGCGCCCGCCGAGCGGTTGCGGGTGCTGTTGGCCGACACCGGAGCACGGGTCGTGCTGACCGACCGGGCGTGGCAGGCCACGGCCGCGGACGTCCACGACGGGCACGTGCTCGTGCTGGACGCCGCGGAGCTGTCCGACGAGCCTGACACCCGTCCCGACGTGGCGCTACACCCGGACAACCTCGCGTACGTCATGTACACGTCGGGGTCGACCGGGATGCCCAAGGGCGTGGCGGTGCGTCACCGGGACGTGGTCGCACTGGCCGCGGACGTGCGTTTCCGCGGCGGCGCACACGAACGGGTGCTGGTGCACTCGGCGCAGGCGTTCGACGCCTCTACCTACGAGCTGTGGGCGCCGCTCCTCAACGGCGGCCGTGTGGTCGTCGCCCCACCGGGCGATGTGGACGCCGAGGTGTTGCGACGCGTGATCGCCGAGCACGGCGTGACGGCGTTGTGGCTGACGGCGGGGTTGTTCCGGGCGATCGCCCAGGAGGACCCCGGCTGCCTGGCGGGCCTGCGCGAGGTGTGGACCGGCGGCGACGTCGTCCCGGCCGCGGCCGTCCGGCGGGTCCTCGAAGCGTCACCGGGCCTGACGGCGGTGG
Source organism: Saccharothrix carnea (assembly GCF_003014735.1). Lineage (GTDB taxonomy): Bacteria > Actinomycetota > Actinomycetes > Mycobacteriales > Pseudonocardiaceae > Actinosynnema > Actinosynnema carneum. The sequence continues at coordinate 162,072 of NZ_PYAX01000009.1, forward strand.
ACGGTTACGGACCCACCGAGACCACCACGTTCGCGACGTCGTTCGCGATGTCGGACGCGGCGGCCGTGCCGGACGTGGTGCCGATCGGCCGGCCGTTGGACGGCACGCGGGTCTACGTGCTGGACGGTGACCTCCGGCCGGTGCCGGTCGGCGTCGCCGGCGAGTTGTTCATCGCCGGCGCCGGCGTCGCACGCGGCTACCTGAACCGACCGGGCCCGACCGCGCAGCGGTTCCTGCCCGACCCGTTCACCGGTTCCGGCGAAAGGATGTACCGCACCGGCGACGTGGCGCGGTGGCGGGTCGACGGGACCGTCGAGTTCGTGGGCCGCGCCGACGACCAGGTCAAGATCCGCGGCTTCCGGGTCGAACCCGGCGAGGTGGAGTCGGCGCTGCGCCGCCACCCGGACGTGGCCGAGGCCGCGGTCGTGGCCAAGGACGGGGAGCAGGGGCGCACCCGGCTGGTCGGCTACTTCGTCCCGGCCCCCGGCGCAACGCCGAGCGCCGAGTCCCTGCGGGAGTCGCTGAACGGGGTGCTGCCCGCCTACCTGGTGCCGTCGGCCTTCGTGGCCCTGCGGGCCCTGCCGACCACCGTGAACGGCAAGCTCGACCGCGAGGCGCTGCCCGACCCCGAGGTGGTCCAGGACGACCGGCCCCGCCACGTGCCACCGCGCACACCGGTGGAGACCGCGCTCGCCGAGATCTGGACGGACGTGCTCGGCGTCGGCGGGATCGGCGTGCGGGACAACTTCTTCGAGCTGGGCGGCGACTCCATCCTCATCATCCAGGTGGTCTCCAGGGCGAGGAAGGCGGGGATCGGCCTGATCACCAAGGACATCTTCCTGCACCAGACGATCGAGACCCTCGCCCCGGTCGTCACGTCGGTGGACGTCGGAACGGTCGACGCCGGCGCGGTCGTCGGCCCGGTGCCGCTCACGCCCATCCAGCAGTGGTTCTTCGAGACGCACACCGCCAAGCCGCACCACTTCAACCAGTCCATGCTGCTGGAGCTGACCGGTGACCTGGACGAGGGCGCGCTGGAACGGGCCCTGGGCGCGTTGCCGGTGCACCACGACGCGCTGCGGATGCGGTACCACCGGATCGACGGCCGGTGGCACCAGGAGAACGCGCCGGTCGGCCGGACCGTCGTGCTCGACCGGCACGACCTGCCCCAGAGGGACGAGCGGGACCGGCAGTCGGAGATGGAGAAGGTCGCCGACGAGGTGCAGGCCGGCTTCGACCTCGACAGCGGGCTGCTGTTCAAGGCCGTGCTGTTCCGGTCCCGCGACGGGCGGCCGCCTCTGCTGTTCCTCGCCGCCCACCACCTGGTGATCGACGGAGTGTCCTGGCGCATCCTGCTGGACGACCTGGACAGCGCGTACCGCCAGGCGGTGCGCGGTGAGGCCGTCGACCTGGGCGCGAAGACCACCTCGTTCCAGGACTGGGCGGGACGCCTGAGCCGGTACGTCGCAGACGGCGGCCTCGACCACGAGCTGGACCACTGGACCGCCGCGCTGGAAGGGGCGGCGCTGCCGGTGGACCACGACGAACCGCGGCCGGGGACCGCGCCGCGGACGGTCCAGGTCGTGTTGAGCCCGGAGGACACCGACGCGTTGGTGCACGACGCTCCGACCGCCTACCGCACCAGGGTCAACGACGTCCTGCTGGCCGCGCTGGCCTGGGCGTTGTCCCGGTTCACCGGACAGCGGACCGTATCGCTGGACATGGAGGGCCACGGCCGGGAGGAGATCCTCGGCGTCGACCTGTCCCGCACGGTCGGCTGGTTCACCACCATGTACCCCGTCGCGCTCACCGTGCCAGACGGCGAGCCCCCGTGGCGCGATCTGGTGAAGGCGGTGCGCAGGCAGTCGCGCACGATCCCCGGCAACGGCCTCGGGTTCGGCGCGCTGCGCTACCTCGGCTCACCGCAGACGCGGGCGCGGCTGGACGCCGAGCGCGGCCGCCCGGAAGTCGTGTTCAACTACCTCGGGCAGTGGGACAGCGCCACCGGGCAGGCAGACGGCGGCCTGTACCGGGCGGCGCGCGAATCCATCGGGCAGGAGGGCGATCCCGCAGACCGGGGCTCGCACCTGCTGGAGGTCACGGGAGGTGTCGCCGCCGGGCAACTCCGCTTCTCCTGGGACTACCAGCCGGACCGGCACGAGCGGTCCACGGTGGAGCGGGTCGCGGGTGATTTCCTCGACGCCCTCCGGCTCATCGCGCAGGACTGCCGGGACTCGTCGTGACCGCTTCGACGGTCCCGCTGTCGCGCAACCGCGACTACCGGCTCGTGTGGATCGGCCAGGCCCTGTCGGAGGCGGGCTCCAGCGCGTCCGCCATCGCGTTCCCGCTGCTGGTGCTGGTGCTGACCGGATCTCCCGTGCTGTCCGGGCTCGTGCTGTCCGCCGGCGCCGCGGCGCAACTGCTCGCCGGGCTGCCCGCGGGAGCCCTGGTCGACCGGTGGGACCGCAAGAAGGTGATGCTGATCTGCGAAGCGGTACAAGCTCTCGCGGTGGGCAGTGTCGTCCCGGCCCTGTGGTGGGGCTTCGCGAGCGTGCCCTACATCATCGCCGTCGTGGTCGTCCTCGGCGTCTGCCGGTCGCTGTGCGAACCAGCCGAGGAGGCGAGCCTGCCCGCGATCGTGCCCGCCGACCAGTTGGCCGGCGCGGTGGCGATGAACTCGGCCCGCGGCTACCTGGGACAGCTGCTGGGCACCGCGCTCGGAGGCTTCCTGTTCGCGGCACGCCGCTGGCTGCCGTTCGCGGCGGAGGCCGCGGCGCACGTTGCGGCGTTCGTCGCGCTGTTCTTCGTCCGACTGCCGGCGCGGCAGCGCGAGCCCGTGCCGAAGGGCAACCTCCACCGCGAGGTGCTGGACGGCCTGCGCTGGATCGGGGGACGACCCCTGATCCGGGTGATCGCGGTGTGTGCCATCGGCCTCAACCTGTTCTTCCAGGCGTTCTACCTGCTCGTGATCGCGCTGGCGCAGCAGCGGGGTGTCCCGACCGGGCAGATCGGCGTCATGGCCGCGATGTTCGGCGCGGGGGGAATCCTGGGCGCCCTCGCCGCGCCGAGGCTGCACCGGCTGGTCAGGCCGTACGTGTCCGTCGTCGGGGTCTTCTGGGTGATCACCTGCCTGATCCCGCCGGCGATCTTCGCCGACAACGGCTACCTGATGGGCGCCTTGTTCGCCGCCATGGCGTTCGTCGCGCCGACCGCCAACACCACCATCACCACCTACCAGCTGCTGCTGACCCCCGACGAGTTGCGCGGCAGGTTGAGCAGCGTCATGAGCGTGGCCCTCGGCACGGCCGCCATCGCCGGACCGGCGCTGGGCGGCCTGCTCGTCGAAGTCCTCCCCGGCGACCAGGCGATCCTCACGTGCGCGGCGGGGATCGCGCTTCTCAGCCTGTTCGCGACTTTCAACCCGACACTGCGCCAGTTCTCCGCGCACGATCCCGCCGATCAAGGCACGACGACCGATCAGGGCGGGCGGTGAGCCCGCCCACCGCCCGGTCGGAGGTCGGGACGGTTGCGTCATCGCACCAGTCGGAAGAAGTCGCGCACCTCTTCGGCGAACAGTTCGGGTTGCTCCCACGCACCGAAGTGCCCGCCGCGGTCCGGTTCGTTCCAGTAGCGGATGTCGGTGTAGCGCTTGGCCGCCCAGCGGCGCGACGGGCGTGGTACCTCTTTGGGGAAGACGGTGCACCCGGTGGGTACCGGGACGGTGTCGTCGGTGCTCTTGGCGAACCACTCGCCGACCTGGCGGAAGCTCTCCCAGTACAGCCGGGCCGAGGAAGCAGCGGTGCGGGTCAACCAGTACAGGGTGATGTCGTCCAGCATCGCGTCGCGGGTCAGGACGGTTTCCGGGACCCCGCCGCTGTCGGTCCAGGAGGCGAACTTCTCCACGATCCACGCGCACAGGCCGGCCGGCGAGTCGGTGAGGGCGTAACCCACCGTCTGGGGTTTCGTCGTCATCTGCTCGGCATAGCCGGATTCCTGGGCCGCGGCACGACGCAGGTCGACGAGCGCGGCCTCCTCCGCCGGGGTCAGGTCGTCGAAGGTGCCGGGGTCCGGCGCGGCGATCGGCGGCATGACGTGGATGCCGACCAGTTCGCCGGTGTCCTGCTGCCCCATGCTGGTGGTGACGCTGGTGCCCCAGTCACTGCCCTGCGCGCCGTAGCGCTGGTAGCCGAGCCGCGCCATCAGCTCCCGCCACGCGGCGGCGATCCGTTGCACCGTCCAGCCGGGTTCGGTGGGGCGTCCGCTGAAGCCGTAGCCGGGAAGTGAAGGGATCACCAGGTGGAAGGCGTCGTCCGGGTCGTCGGGCTCGGTCAGCAGGGGGACGACCTTCTCGAACTCCAGCACCGAGCCGGGCCAGCCGTGGGTGAGGATGAGCGGCACCGCCGACCGGTGCGGGGAGCGGACGTGCAGGAAGTGGATGCCGACGCCGTCGATGTCCGTGCGGAACTGGGGCAGTGCGTTGAGTCGCCGTTCGGTGGCCCGCCAGTCGTACTCGGTGGCCCAGTAGTGGCACAATTCCTCCAGGTACGCCAACGGCACGCCCTGCGTCCAGTCGGACACCGGCTCGGCGTCCGGCCACCGGGTGCGCGACAGCCGGGCTCGCAGGTCGATCAGCTCGTCGTCCGGGATCTCGATGCGGAACGGAATCACAGGGAGCGTCCTCTCGTGGCCGGCTGTGGCGGTGGTTGTAGTGGTCGGGCGTTGTCGATGCCTTGGTGTGGTCCGACCTCGCAGCGTGGATCAAGCCGGCTGCCTGGCCGGTCAACGGCTACGACTGGTACAACGAGTCGAGGTGACGCGTGTCGTTGTGGGTTCGATGAATCGAGGCCGCGTCACCTTCGGTCGTTCCCGCTGCCGACCACTCCTTGATTCGCAGACCGCATCGACGCTCGGCGCGTCCAGGTGAGGGCGGGAGTCACGTCCGGGCAACGGCGGTATGAGTGGTTCGATGAGCTATCGGATCGGACGCAGGAGGGGTCCGGATGGGGGAGCTGGAGGGACGTCCGGACTCGGTCCGGAACACCGTGGCGGGTTCGGTCTCCGGGCCGGTGGTGCAGGCCCGTGAGGTGCACGGCGACGTCACCTTGAATCACCATCAGCACCTTCACCGGGAAAGCCCTGATCCTGCGGCGCAGGTCGCAGTGGTGACCAGACTCGTCCCTGGCTCAGCCCAGGCAGGCGGGATGTTCTCCGGGCGCGGCGCAGAGGCCGAGCGGATATTGACCGCACTGGCTCCCGACAGCGGTGACCTCACCGATGGGACGGGGCCGGTGGTGGTGTCGGCGATCGCGGGGATGGGCGGAGTCGGGAAGACCGCCTTGGCCCGACACTGCGCGGTGCGGGCGGCAGCGCGGGGCTGGTTTCCGGGTGGCGTGTTCTGGGTCGACCTGCAGGGCTACAGCGGCGAAGGCATGGTCACCGCGGGTGCGGTGCTCTCTCCGCTGCTACGCCAGCTCGGCGTCGAAGCCGACCACGTCCCCGACCGGACCGCCGACCAGGCGGCCGTCTACGACCAGACGCTGCGCGACCTGGCGGAGGCCGGTCGGGCGGTGCTGCTGGTGCTGGACAACGCCTCCACCGTCGACCAGTTGCACGGCCTGCTGCCCGCTCTCGGGGACCACCGGGCACTGATCACCACTCGCGACACCCTCGCCCTGCCCGGCGCCCGTCGCTTGCTGCTGGACGTCCTGCCCATCGGTGACGCGGTCACGGTCCTGGACCGGGCGCTACGGCGACAGGACGGCGACGACGACCGTGTCACCACCGACCCGACGGGAGCCACACGCCTGGCAGAGGTATGCGGCGGGCTTCCACTGGCAGTGCTGATCGTCGCCGGTCTGCTCGCGGACGAACCCCACCTCACCTCCGGCACCCTGGCCGAGCAGCTCGCCGGGACGAGCACGGCAGGGTTTACCCACGGCGAGACCCGGCTGGCCACCGTCTTCAACGCGTCCTACTACCGGCTGCGCGACCGCGACCCCGACGCGGCGCAGTTGCTGAGGATGCTCGCCCTGGCGCCAGGCGTAGACATCGACACCGTCGCGGCTGCGGCCTTGGCCGCCGCGTCGCCCGACCGGGTCCGAACTCTGCTGCGCGTGCTAAGACAGGTTCACCTGATCACCACCGACACGGTCGACAGGTGGCGTGGTAGCCCCATGTTGGGTTCTCCTGTGCCAGGCGCAGTACCAGGAGCCGGATCGAGTGGACGGTCCGTGGACGACCAGGCCGCCTGGGACGGGATCTGAGCGCGTGGCGGCGTTTCATGAAGTCCTGGTGCCACCGAGGCACTGTCTCCGGACGCACCAGCAGTCGGAGCCGACGAAGCGTATCGACCGGAAGTCGGTGCAGCAGTGCCGTGAGGAACGCCCGGTCGTCGGGGGAGAACCGTGGACGCCGGATTACCGGCTTGGAATCCGACTCCCGGTACAACCGGACAGCGCGAGCCCTCAACTCGTCGGGGTACTTCTTCGGTGGTGCCACGGACGACTCCTTCAGGCCCTATCGGACCATGCCTGGAAAGCCGCCGGGCCACCGGGGGAGCTCAAGGGCTACCCCTGGGCCCTGTCTTGCTTACGCCCTCCCATTCCGCATGGATGGGGTTGTCGGCAGGCACAGCGCTCGACACGTTCATGCGAATCGCTCTCGTCAACGCGTGGTCAGGGCCTAGCACCTGTTTGGCCTGAGCCAGGGTTGCCTCGTACAGCGGAATCGCCTTCTCCAAGTCACCTGCCGATCGGTAAGCGCTGGCGAGGTTGGTGCGCGCCGTCAACGTGTTGAGATCGTCAAGCCCCAGTAGGCGCTCGGCGTCAGCGGAGGACGTTTGGTACAGTGGTATCGCTCGTTCCAGATAACCTGTCGAGAGGTAGGCATTGGCGAGAGCGTGGCGGGCGGTCAGCGTGTGCAGATGACCTGATCCCCATATCCGCTCACAGTCGACCAAAGCGGCTTCGTACAGCGGAATCGCTCTCTCCCAACGGCTTGCCGACCCGTATGCGCGTGCCAGGCTACTGCGGGCGGCAAAAGTGAGCAGATTGTCGGGTCCCAGCGCTCGTTCGTAGTCCGCTCGGGCTACCTCGAACAACGACGTCGCTCGTTCCAGATCAGTTGCCGAGAGATAGGCGCCAGCGAGATTATTGCGGGCGTTCAGTGTGTCCGGGTGGTCGGGTCCTAAGATTCGCTCGGCATCGGACAGGCTCGCCTCCAACAGTGGTATCGCTCGTTCCAGGTCACCTGCCGAAAGGTAGACACCGGCGAGATTGTTGCGCGACATCGGTGTGGACCGGTGATTGGGTCCCAGCACCCGTTGTCGATCAGCGAGCGTGGCTTCAGACAGTGCGATCGCTCGTTGCAGATCGCCTGCCGAGTGATAGGCGCGGGCAAGATTGCTGCGGGAAGTGAGTGTATCCGGGTGGTCAGGGCCGTGGAGGCGTTCGAGGCTGTGAGAGGCGCGGGTGAGCAGTGCGATAGCGGCGTTGAAGCCGCTCTGCCCCCTGAGATAGAGGCCGAGGTGTGTCGCGAGGTCGCAGAGTGTTTCGGTATCGCTGTGGGCAGGGGTGTGGTTGAGCAGCACCGCTGCGTGAAGGAGAGTCATGCGGATGATGAACCAGTCGCCAGGCTGATCCGGGTCGACCGTGGACAGGACGTGGGAGAGAACGGCAGCGGTGGTGTCGCGGGCGTGGTTGATGTCCGCCGGCTGACGGTGGTGGTCGGTCGGGTCGGGTGTGCGAGTGACGGCTTGGACCAAGCGGTGCACGGCGATGGTGTGGGTTCCGAGGGTGATCATGTTGTAGGCGGCTAGCCTGCCCAACGCTTCGAGGACGTCAGGCTCTGGTTCGCCGGCAGTGGTGATGATCAGTCCGCGAGGGATGCCCTCGGGGGCGTGCCAGGCAAGCCTGCGTAGCAGTCGTCCGGCGGAAGGGGTGTCGGCGAGGCGGTCGAGGGTGACGCGCCAGACGCGGGCCATGGTGCGTTGGGCGTCGCCGCCTTCTGCGGTTGAGGTGAACATCCGTGCCGGATATCGCCGAAGCAGGTCCAGGTAGGCGGTGGGCGTGACGCGGCTCTGAGCGAGGTAGGCGCCTGCCTGCTCGACCGCCAGCGGCAGCCAGCCCAACTCTTCGCACAGCCGGTCGGCGTCGAATAGATCAGCGTCTGGCCACTCGGTCCGCACAACGCGGTCCAGCAGCTCTACGGCCTCGCTGGGAGGTAGAACGTCGAGATGGATCGCCTTGACGTCCCGCCATCCACTGGCCTGGCGACTGGTAATCACGATTGTGCCGGTCCGTACCCGCTCCAACAGCTGCTCTGCGTCGGCGGGCGTGGTGAGATTGTCCAGCACCAACAGCCACCCGGCGTGAGTGGCAAGCCATCGCACGGCCAACTCCGTGCGCTGCTCCGACAGCAGGTTCGCCGTCTGTGGTGCCAGTGCTGTGGCCAGGTCGGCCAGACCGCTGTCGATCGTGGACGCGGAGTCCGCGGTGATCCACCACACCATCGTGTACCGGTCGGCGTGGAGATGGATGAAGCGAGCGGAAAGGGTGCTTTTGCCTACCCCGCCCAGCCCGTGAACCGCGACCACCACCGTCCGCCCTGAACCCCGGACAGCCGCGTCCAGACGATCCAACTCGTTCGACCGACCGATGAACAGATCCGACCCTCGAGGGAATCGGCTCAACTCGGCAGACGCAGAGATCGACTCCATTGCCGGCATACGGGGTACGCCAGCCACCACGTCACCCTGAATCGTGAGATTCCCGCCAGCCTGTAGCACCGCTGCCTGTTCGTGGGCCTCAACCGACTGGACAGTTTGTTGCACTGCACCCTCGCCGCCACTGCTCACTGTCCACCGCCCAACCATCGCCACGAACAGCCACAAGAGCCAGCCGATCAAACACACCAGACCCCACACCCGCCCCAATGGCAACGCAATATTGCGGTCGTCCATCCTGCCAGCAGGCGCTCCCTGGACGTGACATCCTGCCGTGCTGCGTGACTGCCACTGTCGCCTACTATTGCAGCAGACCCTGTGGGGTGCCAATAGTCGGCCACGTGGTCTGATCTGCGGTTAGGCGGCTGTGGGTTCGTACTCGTTGATAAGGCCACCGAGAACCGGCTGGCTGCGTATCGAGGTACAGCCCGGCTCTGCGATCGGCCGGTCCGATCGTGGTGGTGCGAGTTGCAGTGCTCGGTGGGGTCGACGGTGGTTGTAGTGGGCCGCATAGCGGCCCAGCACGACCCGCAGGTGGTGTTCGTTGATGATGAGCAGTCGGTCGGTGACTTCGCGTCTGACGGTCCCGACGAACCGCTCGGCGTGGGCGTTGGCTCTCGGCGTGGGCGTTGGCTCGCGGACACCGTGGTGGGCGTTGGCTCGCGGACACCGTGGTGGGCTTTTCACGACCTGGATGCCGGCGCCGGAGAAGGCCGCGTCGAACGAAGTGGTGAACTGGCCTGCCCGGTCGCGGACGAGGAACCGGAAGTCGTCTGCCCGGTCTCCGATGTCCATGAGCAGGTTGCTCGGCGACAAGGCGGAACTGTGGTGATCCGTTGATCGTGGACGAACCCGCGCCGGCGGTTGTGCCCGTAATGCTCAGGACGCGAGCGTCGGTGGCCAGGCCATGCGGGCCGGACAGCGACAGCACGCGCGCGGGAGGGGCGCCCTCGACGGCGTGCACGGTCAGGGCACGGCGGGCGCGGGTCGCGGTGGCTTAGGGGTATTGGCAGAGGGTCCGAGGTTGCCGGCGATGTCGTTCACCGGTTCGTGTCCGGTGGGGTATTCGATCCTGGAGCGGAGCTTCAGTCCACCGGCGCGGGTCCGGCCGACCAACTGCTCGTCCAGGCCCTTGAGGGCGGCCTTGGCCTTGGCATCCTCGGGGTTCTCCACGCCGGACATCATCTCGGTCATCACGTGCGCATCCTTGATCAGGAGATACGCCACTCGTTTTACAGTCCCCCGACTGCGACTTGAGTAAATATCACCGTTTGCGGGAAGACGAGGTGATCTTCGGTGTTGCCGAAATGGATGCGCTCATCGAGGGTTCGCCGCCTCCGGTGGGGCTGATTTCGGCATGAGTAGTTTTGCGGCGCGTTCCGGAGGTCTGGTTGGCAACGTCGAAGTGAAGGTCGACTCGCGGGAGTCCGTACAATGGTCATTCGGGACCTGTCGGTGTTCGGTAGAGGGGGAGCCAGGTCGGGATTGAGTGCCCTGGCTGGAAAGGTGAAGGCGGTCATCGCAGAGGCTGGAGCCCTGCGCAACGTGCAGTACGTAACTTTCGAAGGAACTCGTGTCAACCGCCGAGATAACGCGCAGCGACTCACTTACGATATTCATGTCAATAGAATCGGAGGCGGACGCAGGTGAGGCTTGAGGACTTTCTCGGAGTCAACGTCGATCTGGACGAGGTCGCGCGTTGGGTCCGCAACGGTGATGACCTGGAGGGGATACTCACCCGGCTGCGTGACATGGGTTGTGACGTGCCGGGTTGTATCGCGGTCCTGGACGCAGCAGGGGTAATGTCGCTGTCGGAGGCCAAGGTCGCCGTCGTCTTCTCGGAGACCTGGAAGGACGAGTTGCCGCAAAACCGAGCTTTCCGGCGACATATAGGTGAGTTGCTAGAAGGAGAGACTGAGAGTGATGCGGACCCAACATAGTCGGGTGCAAGTCCACGCTAATCACCATGGTGGATGAATTCCTGGCTCTGACAGGCTGGGAACGTGCGCGCCACCTGACAGCTCCTGTGCTTGCCAAGCACCCGGTCTCTGCGGACTAGCCCTCAGGTCCAGAGTTCTGGGATCCCGCAGGTGTCCGTCGGTAGAGGCATATGATGGCGACACGCTCGCTTTTGCCCAGCGCGCCAACGACGTTGCTTTCGCAGGCGGACATCTTGTCCAGTATCCAGCCGAGCGATTCGACGGCCTCCATCTGGTCGTTTATTCCGGTCATGGCGCCGGTTGCGGAGCTGTTGGTGTGTGCCTCGATGAACTTGAACACCAGGATGTGTCTGCCTGCTTCGATCGCGTGCTTAGCCTGGTCGAGAGCGCTCTGCTCCTTGGCTCTGTTCAGAAGTCCCATCACTGATCATCTTCTTGCGCCTGGATCCCGCCTTGCCTTGCTTTCACCATACGCGCAGGTAGGGCGGGCGGCCTGTGGGGCGCCAAATGTTGGCCACACGGTTTGACCTGCGGTTAGGCGGCAGTGGGCTCGTCCTTGTTGATCAGGCCGCCGAGGACTGGTCGGTGACATATCGACGTGCAACTCGGCTCTACTGGTGGTTTGTCCGGTCGTAGTGGTGCGAGCTGGAGTGCTCGGTGCGGCCGGCGGTGGTTGTAGTGGGCCGCGTAGCGGTCCAGCACCGTCCGCAGGTGGCGTTCGTTGATGATGAGCAGTCGGTCGGTGACTTCGCGTCGGACGGTGCGGACGAACCGCTCGGCGTGGGCGTCGGCTCGCAGCCATCGTGGTGGGGTCTTCACGACCTGAATGCGGGGGGCGGAGAAGACCGCGTCGCACGAGGCGGTGACCTGACCGGCCCGGTCGTGGTTGAGGGACCGGGAGCCGTCTGTCCGGTCGCTGAGGTCCACGAGCAGGTTGCGGGCTTGTTGGGTGGTCCATGCTCAGTCGGTGATCCTCCAACCCGGACAGGGCGGCGAACCAGAACCGATCGGCGGGCTCGTGGTGACCGGACACGCGAGCTGCCGGCGCAGGACCGCGGTCTCGTGCCGCGAAACGAGCAGTTCGGCGTCCTTCACCGTCTCGCTGCGGAGAAACACCGCCGGGACGGACAGCAGCTTCCGGGTCACCTCGTACAGCAGGGACACGATCACCCGGATGTGCTGCCAACACGGTAAGTGCCTGCTCTACCTGCGACGATGACTTTCGAGCAGCACAGGTCAGCAACGCCTGGGTCAGCGCGAGGGCGAGGTCGCGGTAGTTGGTGCCGCCGCCCTCCACCATCATCACGATGTCGGCGAGGTTGTACTTGTAGTCGGCGAGGACCTGCCGGTTGGCGTCACGCACGGCCCGGCAGGTGGGCGACCGCGCGGCAAGGGCTGGAGCGGCGGCCGCCGGCGTGGCCGGGCGATTGTTCCCGCAGCCACCGCCGGCACCGCCGCCACCGGAGTGAATCGTCGAATTCCTGCTCCTGAGCATGGTATTACGCCGACCGCCCGGCCCTCCGCACCGGGTGGACCGCTACGGGCATCAGTTCCAGAGGGCGACCATCATTCCCGGGCAGTTGTTGTAACAATAGATTTCCGCCCGGTAGGTGGCGTAGACATTGCTCAGCGTCCGGTACACCTGTCCCGAGGTGGCCGTGGAGAAGATGACCTGATTGTTGGTCATGTCGCGAACCCTGAGCTCGTAGCTCCGGCCCTGCACGTTGTAGGTCGCGACCACCACCTGATGCGCGGCGTTGGCTGTCACGTTGCCGGTGCTGCAGTTACTGCGGTTCGCCTGCACCGTGCACGACTCCGTGTAGGCGAGCGCGTTCCCAGGCGTCGCCACCAGCATCGCCGTCGCGGCGGCCACACCCGCTGCAGCAGCCTTGATCGATTTCCTCATCGGTTCCCCTCGGTTATGTCGTGCCGGTCTGGCAGTCCTGTGTCTTTCGCTTGCGGCGTGCGCCGCAAGCGACCTGGACAGCTTCCGGTGCCGCGATTGTTTGTGAGTTGTTTTTGGATTGCATCACTTATGTACGTGTGCTTCACTCGATGGCGTGGACACGCGTACGGGGGGACCGGCGCCGTGGCGTTTGCTGGGTCCACCGCGCTGGCGAGTGGGCGGTGCGGACGTCGACTTGGGACCCGCCAAGCAGCAGTGCGTGATCGCGGTGCTCCTGCTGACCCCCGGCCGCAGCGTGCCAGTCGGGACGCTGGTCGATCGCATATGGGGCGCGTATCCGCCGCGGGCCAGCAACGCCGTTGCGCCGTACGTGGCACGGCTGCGCCGCGTCATCGCCGCCGCCGGTGGCGATCCTGGCCTGTTGCAGTTCGTCTCCGGTGGCTATCGCATCGACGTGGCGGCCGAGCAGGTCGACCTGCATCGGGCGCGGCGGCTGGCCGCCGCGGCCCGCGAGGCACAGCGCGCGGGGGACGACAAGAGCTCCGCAGGGCTGCTGAGGCAGGCCCTGGCCGGATGGGAGCCGATCGCGCTGGCCGGTCTGCCCGGCGACTGGGCGGCCAGGGTGCGCGAGGCTCTGCACCGCGAACGGCTCGATCTGCTGGCCGATCTCGCCGAGGCGCGGCTGCGATTAGGCTTCGCGGACGCGGTGGTCGAGGAGCTCCGGCCGGTTGCCGCCGAGCACCCTACGGCGGAACGAGTGGTGGCGGCCCTGATGCGGGCGCTGAGCGCCGGCGGGCGGGTGCCCGAGGCCCTGGAATGTTATGCGCGGCTGCGCGCCGCTGTCAGTGACGAGTTGGGCAGCGAGCCCGGCGCCGCGGTCCGAGAGCTGCACGTCGAGTTGTTGCGCGGCAACGAACCGGCGTCGAACCGCGTGCCGGGTCCGGCTGTGCCTGCGCAGCTGCCCGCTGACGTGGCGGGCTTCACCGCTCGTGAGGACGAACTGCGCCGGCTGGACGAGGCGTTGGGCGACGACCGGCCGGTGGTGCTCGCCGGCACCGCCGGGGTCGGAAAGACGACACTCGCGGTGCACTGGGCGCACCGGGTCCGGCACCGGTTCCCAGGAGGCCAGCTCTTCGTGAACCTCGGCGGCTTCGGACCGGTCGAGTCGGTGCTGCCGCCCGAAGAGGCGTTGCGCGGTTTCCTCGAGGCGCTCGGCGTGCCGGGCCCACGGATACCGCGGGAGTTACCGGCCCGGGCGGCCATGTTCCGCACGCTGGTGGCGGGCCGCCGCCTGCTGATCATCCTGGACAACGCACGGGACGCCGACCAGGTGCGGCCTCTGCTGCCCGGCACGCCGGGCTCGGTCGTCGCCATCACCAGCCGGGACCAACTGCTCAGCCTTGTCGCCATCGAGGCCGCCCGGCTGGTGAACGTCGGCCTGCTCACCCAGGCCGAGGCTCGCACGATGCTGGCCTGGCGGCTCGGGGACCAACGCGTGGACGCCGAACCGGCGGCGGTGCGGCGGCTCGGCGATGCCTGCGCTCACCTGCCGATCGCGTTGGCCATCGTGGCCGCCCGTGCGGCCGGCCGGCCCGACCTGCCGCTGGCATCGCTGGCCGACCAGCTCACCGCCGGCGACAGGTTCGACGTGCTCGACGGCCACGACGCCAGCAGCAACGTGCGGATGGTTTTCTCCTGGTCGTACCGGAGCTTGAAACCCGCCGCGGCGCGACTGTTCCGGCTGCTCGGGCTGCACCCCGGGCCGGCGTTCACGGCGACCGCGGCGGCTAGCCTGGCCGGGCATCCGGTCGATCAGGTGTTGGACGAGTTGGTCCAGGCCCACCTGTTCGTACCGGCTGCGACCGGTCGGTACGAACAGCATGATCTGCTGCGCGCGTACGCTGCGGAGCTGGCCGGCACCGATGAGCGAGACGCCCTGCACCGCCTGCTCGATCATTACCTCCACGGCGCCAGCAAAGCTATGCGGCTGAACCACACCCCGTCCGTGCTGACCCTGCCGCCGGCCCAGCCGGGGACGGTGGTGGACGAGATCGCCGACGACAGTGCCGCGCTGGCATGGCTGATTGCCAACGATTCTGTGTTGACCAGACTGATCCGGCTGGCCGGACAGGCGGGCTTCGACGGGCACGCGTGGCGGCTGGCCCGCGCCCGCGACCACTTCGCCGTGCGGCAGGGCCGGTGGAACGACTTGGTCGAACTGGACCAGATCGGGCTGCGCGCGGCGCGGCGGACCGGCGATCGGGCGGCGGAAGCAGAGTTGCTGCGCAGCCTGGCCCGTGCCCTCCTGATGTTGGGCGACCACGACGGGGCGCGACGGCACGCGCTCACCGCGGCCGGTCATTTCCACGAACTGGGCGAGCAGACGAGCGAGGCGCAGACACATCACTTCCTGGCCGACATCTTCGACCGGATGGGCCAGCCGCGTACGGCGTTGCGGCACGCCCGTACGGCCTTGCGCGTTTACGAGGCCATCGACGATCGGGCGGGTATGGCCCGAGCACTCAACGCGACCGGTTGGTGCCATGCCGTCCTGGGTGAGCACCGCCTCGCCGTGGAACACTGCGCGCGGGCGCTGGCGTTCTTCCGCGAAATCGGCGATCGCGACGGCGAGGCGGCTACGCAAGGCAGCCTGGGCTATGCCTGCGAGCAGTCGGGTGAGCTGGATGCGGCGATCGGCCACTACAACCAGTCGGTCCGCCTGTGTCGTGAGATAGGTGAGCGCTTCTATCTGGCCGACACCCTGACTCACCTGGGCGACTGTCTCCGGGCGAAGGGCGACCGCCGGGCGGCGCGGGCCGCTTGGTCCGAGGCGCTGGACGTCTTCGATGAGCTGGACCACCCGGCCCAAGATCTGCGTGTCAAGCTGGCAGCCGCATCCGAATGACGAGGCAGCGGCTTGCTCGTTCGGTGCGGTACTCACCGACATTGCCTGTGCCGCTCACATGGCCGACATGGTGGCCGCGCTCGGCGTCACGGAACTCGCGCTCGAACGTGCGCACGGCGTCGTGACGGTCCGTCGGAAGAACCCGAACGACGCGGCCACCGCCCGGATCGAGGCGTACGTGGTACTCGTCGAAGAGACGGGTGACGCGTGGGCCACCAAGCCACGAGAGCCGCACCGCCACCCGGATGACCGAGGTCGCACCGTTCGGTCGCTGTTCCGGTTCACCCTGACCGGTGATGCTGGATGGGGCTGTTCCGGCTCACATCACCCAAGGGGGTCGAAACTCGTGCGAAGACTGTCTTCCGCCCTCGTGGCCATCATCGGAGCCTTATCCCTCGTCACCCTGCCCTCGACGGCGCAGGCTGCCGGCCGGGCCGATTCGCCGGTCGGCAACCAGGCTTCCGGTCTGGAGTGCACGATCTACCCCTACTGGACCTACCCGCCCGCCTACAGCGGCTCCTGCGTCTCGCCACGTCCGTCGTACAGCTCCACCATCCACTTCCGGGTGCAGTCGCCGACTCCCGGCGCCACCTACTCGTGGTCGCTGAGCGGCGCCCCTCTGCCGTCGTCCTGCACGTCCACCTCGTCGACCTGCACCGTGGTGGTGAACACCACCCGGACCGACCGCTACGTCACGGCGACCGTCACGTCCTCGGACGGTGTCCTGACCTCCGACGCCTGGGCGCTCGCGGCCTGTCCCGGGCCCACCGGCGTCGAGTTCTGCTGAGAGGTCGACCGCGGGGTTGACGACGGGGATCCGCTGACCTTCAGGTTCACCGGCTCGACCGCGCCCGCGGTGGTGACCGCGCCGGTGCGCGGTCGTGCGGACGGCCGGGCCGCTGCCTCAGGAAAGTACTGGCGCAGCGGGCCTGTGGTGTTTCGTTGGCGCCACGCCCCGAGGGTGGCGAGTGCCGGTCGTTCGTCATCGGCCGTGCGACGTGGCAGCCGGGTGCGCATGAGGTGTCGCAGGCGCCATCGCGAGTCAAGCTCGTTCACGCGGGCTTGAAGGGGGCTGACCGGCGAGGTGGCGGTCGAGGACCCGATCGACGAGTCGGGACGATGCGCCCAGGTAACCGGTGGGGTCGCACAGCTCCCGCCACCGCGCCGGGTCGCTGTCGTGCCCTCGGGCGTGGAGTTGTCGCACCAGGACTTCGGCGGTGTCGCCGGTGGTGGCGGTGACTTCCGTCATGACCTTCTTCGCCGCGACCCTGCCGAGCAGCGGGGTCAGCACCGCGCCGAGGCGTTCCGAGACGATGGCGCCACCGGTGAGGGCGAGGTTCTCCCTCATCCGGTCGGGGAACACGGTCAGGCCGGCGGCGAGGTCCGCGGCGTTGCGCGCGGCGCCGGCGGCGAGGCGCAGTGCCTCGCGCAGCGGCTGCCACTCGGCGTGCCAGCCGCCTGCCGAGCGCTCGTCGGGTACGACCATGCACTGGTGCAGCACGGAGACCAGGGTCGGTACTTGACGAGCGGCGGTGAGGATGGTGGTGGCGTAGACGGGGTTGCGCTTCTGCGGCATGGCGGAGGAGGCGCCACGGCCCGGTGCCGCCGGTTCGGCCAGTTCGCCGATCTCGGTGCGGGTGAGGACTTCGACGTCGGCGGCGAGCTTGCCGAGCGTGCCGGTGACCAGGCTGAGCGCGTTGGCCACGTCGACGACCGGCAGCCGGGCGCCGTGCCAGGGGATCAGCGGTGCGGTGAGTCCGAGGTCGGTGGCGAGGTGCCCGACGAGGTCGAGGCTGTCGGCCTCGGTGAACTCCTGGTAGGCGGCCAGGGTGCCGGCGGCGCCGCCCAGCGACACGGGCAGCCCGTGCGAGCGCAGGTGGTCGAGGCGGTCGACGACGTCGAGCACGGCGTTGAGCCAGCCCGCCGCCTTGAGGCCGAAGGTGATCGGGACGGCGTGCTGGGTCAGGGTGCGGCCCGCCATGGGGGTGTCGCGGTGCTCGCGAGCCAGGTCGGCCACCGCGTCGGCGGTCCGTCGCAGGTCGCCGAGCACTCGGCCGAGCACTTCGTGGCAGATGAGCATGGTGGCGGTGTCGAGGATGTCCTGGCTCGTGCTGCCGCGGTGGACGAAGTCCGCGGCTTCCGGGTCGATCCTGGCGACGATGCCGCTCAGTTGCGCGACGAAGCCGACGGTCGGGTTGCCGGTCTCGCGGACCTTCGCGACGAGGTCGGACCAGTCGAACGCGTCGGCGTCGACCTCGGCGAGCGCCGAGGCCGTGGCGGGTGGGACCATGCCGATGCGGGCCTGCGCGCGGGCCAGTGCCTCCTCGACCCGGATCATGGCGGTCAGCCACGCGCGGTCGTCGAGCAGGTCGTCGATCCCCGTGCCGGCCCATCCGGGTGAGAGCAGACCGCTGTCTGCGAACATGTCGGTTCCCTTCAGGCGGTGGCTGGTTCGTTGACCGCGTGGGCGGTCAGGTTCAGGCACTCGCGGGCCAGCGCGTCGGCGTCGCCGAGGATGACGGAGTTGACACCGGGCCGCACTCCCGCCGCGGTGGCCCAGTGCACGGTCTCGGTGGGCACGCCGAACGCGAAGCGCCGGGGGTGTGGCCGCCGTTGTGCGTCGAGCAACGCGTAAGGGCGTGTCGTCACGGCGATGCCCCCGGTCTCGTACCACCCGGTCGTGCGGTTCGGGATGCGGTTGAGGGTGCAGGCGCCGCGGGCGAGCAGGCGGGTGAGCAGGGGATCGGTGGTGCGGCGGGCGTCGACGTCGGGCAACCGTGCCTCGACGAGCGTGCGAGCCCGGTAGTCGGCTCCCGGCACGAGCGGGCTGCGGGCCAGGAAGCCCCGGCCGTCGTCGAGGTGCTCCACGACCATCCCCGGCCCGACGACGGTGAGGACACCGGCCCTGATCAACGCCGCGGCCTGTTCGATGCGCTGCACGGGTGGGCCGATGGACAGGAAGGCGTTGAGCGGCGTGTACCAGTCGTCGAGGTCGTCGCGGTAGGAGGTGCCGGTGAGGCCGCCGTGGTCGACCAGGAGCCGCACCTCGTTGCGCAGGTCGCGCAGCACGTCCAAGGCGGCCTTGAGCGGGCCTCGGACGTTGCCCAGGCGTGCCTCGCGGACATCGGCGTCGAGGTAGGACAACAGCCAGTCGCGGAACGCGCCCGGCCCGGAGAACCGGGTGCGGCAGGGCGTGGCGACGGACTCCCAGTCCCAGCGCGAAGTCGGCTCGAGCCCGAACCGGCGCAGCAGTCCGTCCTCCGCACCGGTCACGGGCGCCGACTCCGCCAGGTCGCGGAACTCGCGCAAGAAGCGTGCCCCCTCGGCGTCGCCCGATCGGTTGACCACGATGGTGGCGTAGTAGACGGCGCGCACTTCGCGGTCGATCCAGGGCCAGATGTCGGTACGGAAGTCCACGGGACTGGATGCGCGCAGGGCCGCGATGCGGTGCGGGGTCAGGAACAGCGGGACGTGCCGGCCGGAGACGCCTTTCTGGTTCTCGCCTCGCGCGTGGTAGGGCACCCCGCGCCGGGAACCGGCGATCAGGCGGGGTTCCCTGCCGGAGGGCTCGTAGCGCACCTGCCCGTCCCGGTCCCGGTGGAACACCCCGCCGCGACCGGAGGTCAGCAGCGCCAAGTGGTCGAAGAAGTTCAGGCCCAGACCGCGCAGGATGACCGGTTCACCGCCGGCGACAGCGCTCAGGTCGACGTCGGCCGGGTTGTGCGGGGGCACGTAGCGCAGCCCGTCGCGGACGGCGACGTCCTGCAACCGCTGCTGCGCGGGGGTCGGCGTGGTGTCGAGGTGGCCGAGGGCGAGCACGACGGAGTGCAGCCCCGTGAGCTGTTCGCCGTTCGACAAGACCACGGCCTGGAGGCCGTCGTCCTCGTCGACGAGGTCGACCACCCGCTCCGGGTACCGCGCGATGACCACGTTGGCGGGGGCGTGCTCGACCAGGTGCCGCAACGTCCAGGCCAGGTAGTGACCGTAGAGGGCCCGGGTCGGGTACGCGTCGGGACCGAGGGTGAGCGCCTCGTGGCGCACCCATGCCGGGAGGTTCGGGAACGGGTCGAGCAGGGCGACGAAACGCGCCCACTCGTGCAGGCTGGGGCCGGGCACCACGGGGCCCGCGCAGTCGACGCTGTCGTCGACGAACATGGTGACCTGGGACGCGACGGTGTTCATCAGCAGGTGACGGGACTGGTCGGACCGCCACACCTGGCCACCGACGCCCAACCGGGGGTCGACCAAGCGTACGCGCACGGTGCGGTGCGGGGTCTCGCGGGCGTTGGCGCAGAGCCGTTCGAGCACTGACAAACCGCGCGGGCCGACTCCCACGAGGCAGATGTCACGAGCGTCCCGCGGATCGCCGGGTTCGCTCGGACGCGTGACCGTTGAGTGACCGCTCATCGCAGAAGTGTCCTGGGCCGGTCGTGGACCGCGGAGCACGGAACCACGAAGCGACAGTCGACGGCTGCCGCTTCGACCACGAACACCCAGCAGGTCCGAGGCGGCGACGTTCCACGCCTTCGGCACTTCGACGGCCGGCCGAGCGGGACGGTCGGCCGGACGAAGGTCAGGTGGTGCGGCCGTTGCGGCACGCGTCACGAGTTCGTCCGGCCGCCCCGCTCGGCGCCGCGATTCAGGAACGCGCCTCGGTGACCGGTGCCATCCGGTCCACGAGGCGGGTCGGTAGTTCGATGCGGAACGGGGACAGTGCGCCGGCTGTGACGTCCGGTGGGCAGTTGGTCCGGTCGGGACGGCCGCGGAGGGCGTCCCAGTCGACCGGTTCGTGGCGGCGGGACTGTTGTGGTGGCACGTCGAGGCGTAAGGGTGACGGGTGGGTGCGGTTGGTCGGAGTCGCGCCCACCTGGATCGCGAACACCCGCACCAGGCGCTCCACCCGGTAGCCGCCCGGCTGGTCGCCGCGGCGCAGCAGGCCGGCTTCCACCAGTTCCTCCGCCAGTTCGCCGCCCTCGGGCACGACCGATTCCGGGTCGCAGCGGTACGGCAGGCGGGCGATGCGCGTCAGCAGTGCCCGGGCTGCCTCGCCCACCTCCTGGTAGGCGGAGTTCAGCGACTCGGACAGCGACAGGTCGCCGATGCGCAGCCAGTTCAGCGCGCCGTCGCGCTCCGCCAGCTTGGCGTTCGCCCGGTGCAGCGGCAGGTCCGGCCGCGCGACGAGCTTGCGCAAGGCGATGTTCAGCGCCAGGGGCAGGTCGTCGCACAGCTCGGCGAGCCGGTCGCACTCGTCCGGTTCGGCCTCGGCCCGCTCGGGCACGGCCGCGGTGATCATCGCGAGCGAGTCGGACCGCGACGGCACGTCCAGCCGGACGCGGCGGACGCCGTCCAGGCCCAGCAGCGGCTTGCGGCTGACCACCAGCGTCTGGCTGTGCCGTGACTCGGTCAGCAGCGGGCGCACCTGGCGCTCGTCGCGGACGTTCTCCAGCAGGACCAGGAGCCTGCGCTCCACCAGCAGTGAGCGGTACAGCCCGGCGCGCTGGTCGACCGTGCCGGACAGGTGGTCTGCGGGCACTCCCAGAGCCCGCAGAAAACCGTCCAGCACGAACCCGGCGTCCGACGCGGTGCCGGTCAGCGGTCCGAGGTCCGCGTACAGCTGGCCGTCGACCATGTCGGCGGCGACGCGGTGCGCGTGGTGCAGGGCCAGGTCGCTCTTGCCCACCCCGACCGGACCGGTGACGACCACCGGGTTGGCCGCGGGCACGTCGAGCAGGTCGAGCTCGCGCCGCCTGCCGACGAACCCCCAGGATCGCAGCGGCAGCTGGGCCGGCCGGGGCATCCCCCGGTCGTGGGGCGAGCTCCTATATCGGCCCCAGGACGGCGTGTCGGTGTTGGTCACGTTCGCGGCTTCCATCCAGCGCCGCCGCCACTCCTCGCGGTCACCGCCGCACGCGGCCACGAACCCGAGCGTCACCTGCAACGTCGGCAACCGGGTGCCGCTGGCCGCGTTCGACAGCACGGACGGTGCGAACAACGCCGAGCGCGCCATCTCCCGGTACGTCGGGTTGCCGGCGCACGCCCTCAATCGGCGCAGCTCCGTGGCGAACGCGGCCGCCACTCCGCCGCCGACGTCCACGGGCTTCTCTGGTCTCGCCATGACGGAACCCCTCCTTCAAGCCGACGGATTCGTCGGACGTCCGAACACCACTGCCGCCGATGGCGCTCGCGTCGATCCGGCCGGCGGACCGGCGGGCCACAGCGGACGGATGGGCACACACGGTCGTAGACAGGCGCTCGACACGGCCGCGTTCCCCAGGCAGGCACGTGCGGTACCACGAAGTGATCGGCCGACTCCCGGCTCACCGGGTGGCAGCGCCCGGCGCCGGGCGCGCAGCGGTCACGCGGCCGGGGCGACGAGGGCGCGGGGACAGCGGGAAGGCCGACACCGCGGTCGTGGCGCGAGCGGTTCGCGGCGGAGTGGTCCGGCGTTGGCGCAGGTCGGTCTCACCGTCGAAACGCGGGTGTTGTGAGGTGACGGCGTCGTGCGCGGGAGGGCCGACGCGCCGGACAGGTCTTCTGCCGTGCCAGTCACAGGTCTGTCTCCGTTATCGCCGCCTTCGATGGCCCTGCCGGGCCGGGCGCCACGGGTAGCGCGCCGCGGTTATTCGAACCGACGACGGCATTGAACGGCAGAGTTGATCGGTCCGAACAATCAACCTCGCACGATCCGCTGAAGATCACCCGGATGGCCCTTGCGGCGGCGGGTGGGACGATCTGGCGGGCGCTGCGGCGCCCAGTGTGACGGCGGTCCTCAGATGCTGATGATCATATCGTGGTCGGTCTCCACGACCTCGACGGCCAGCGCGGCGAGCCGGCCCGCGACGAGCTCCCGGTAGGCGGGCGAGCCGGTGTGGGTGTCGTAGGCGTCCTGGTCGGCGAAGTTGCCGATGAGCAGCAGGTAGTCCGGGCGCGTCGCGTTCCGGTACACGCGGAAGGACAGGGTCGCGGGCTCCTGCTCGGGGCCGAGCAGGGCGAACCGCCGCACGAGCTGCTCGGCTTCGGCCTGCTTGCCGGGTTTGAGCGGGATCGACAGGACCTTGGTGAGCACAGGACCTCCTGCGGTGGGACGACCAACGCGGCGTGAACGCGTCTAGAGGATCTCGGAGCCGCCCGGAGGGTGTCTGGTCAGATGCGGACATCCCGGCGGTCCCGGTAGCGGGCCGGGTGGCGATCCCTGTATTCCTGCGACATGACGACGTTCACGGCGGTGGTGACCACCGGCATCTACTGTCGGCCGGGCTGCCCGGCCAGGCCGCTCGCCGAGAACGTGCGCACGTTCGAGCTGGCCGCGACCGCCGAGGCCGCCGGGTTCCGCGCCTGCCTGCGCTGCCGCCCGTACCGGGTCGCCGGTCCGGTCGGCCCCGAGGCGCCCGAGCTGGTGTGCCGCGCGGTGCAGCTGATCCTGGACGGGGTGCTCGACGGTGGCACGGAGGTCACCCTCGGCGCGCGGCTGGGCGTGTCGCCGCGCCACCTGCGCAGGCTGTTCAACGACCACCTGGGGGTGACCCCCGACCAGCTCGCGCGGTCGCGTCGCGCGCACTTCGCGCGCAGGCTGCTCGACGACTCCGACCTGGCCGTGGCCGACGTGGCGTTCGCGTCCGGTTTCGGCAGCCTGCGGCAGTTCAACCGGGAGATGCGCCAGGTGTTCCGGGCCGTGCCGAGCGAGCTGCGGCTGCGCAGGCGACGGGCCGACCGGCTGGCGGCGGACGGCGGGCTGGCGATGCGGCTGCCGTTCCGCCGGCCGTTCGACTGGGACGGCGTCCTCGAGCACCTCGCCGCGAGGGCGGTACCGGGCGTCGAGTCGGTCGAGGGACGGGTGTACCGCCGCACGATCAGCCTGGACGGCGAGGCCGGCCTGCTGGAGGTGCACCCCGGCGAGCAGGACAACCTCGTGCTGGTGGCGCACCTGCCCTACTGGGAGGGCCTGATCCACGTCGTGGAGCGGGCGAGCCGCATGGTCGCGGTGGACGTGGAGACCGGTCCGGCGGTGGAGGACCTGGCGGCGGATCCGGTCGTCGGGCCGCTGGTGTCGGCCCGGCCCGGCCTGCGGGCACCCGGCGCTTGGGGTGCCTTCGAGGTGGCCGTGCACGCGGTCCTGGCGCAGCACGGCGACCTGCCGTGGACCAGGGACCGGATGGGAGCGCTGGTCCGGCGGTTGGGGCTGCCGGTGCCCGGCCTGACGCACGGGCTGACGCACCTGTTCCCCTCGGCCGAGGTCCTGGCGGGGGAGAAGCTGACCGGGATCGGCTTGCCGACCGCCGCCGCCGACACCTTGCGCAGGCTGGCGCGGCGGGTGGCCGACGGCGACATCGTGCTGGACGGCGGCGCGTCCTCGGCGGACCTGGTCACCGGCCTGACGGCGGTCGAGGGGATCGGGCGGGCCGCGGCGGAGCAGATCGCGCTGCGCCTGGGACACCGGGACGCCTTCCCGGCGGACGCCCCCGCCGTCCACCGGGCGTTGCGCGAACTCGGCGCCGGCGATCCGGAGGAGGCGGCCGAGAGGTGGCGGCCGTGGCGGGCGGTCGTGGCGGCGCACCTGGTCGCGCACGGCGAGGCGGCGGACCGCTGACGGAGAACATCCCGATCACCGCCGCTGATCGCGGTGTTTTTCTTCGGTTGATTGTCTGATCCGGTCAATCCTTCCAGTCAACGGACCCGCTGGTTTGAATCGGGTGACATCAGCGCAGCCGAGGGGAAGCGAGCGGATGACAGCCACAGATGTTCAGACCGGCACGATCGGGGTGGGCGCCGACCCGGTGTCGCCGGACTCGCCGGCGGCGGAGATCCTGGCGCGTGCCAAGGCCGTCGCGCCGCTGCTGCGCCAGCGCGCGGCCGAGATCGAGAGCGCGCGCCGCCTGCCCGCCGACCTGGTGGAGGTGCTGCGCGGGACCGGTGTGTTCCGGATGGGCTTCGGCCGCAACTGGGGCGGTCCCGAGCTGAACTCGGTGGAGCAGACCGAGGTGATCGAGGCGCTGTCCTACGGCGACGCGGGTGCCGGCTGGTGCGCGATGATCGGCTCGGACTCCGGGCTGTACGCGCAGTTCCTGGACGAGGCCGTGGCCAAGGAGATGTTCACCAGCCTCGACATGGTCACCGCCGGCCTGCTGTTCCCGACCGGGCGGGCCGAACTGGTCCCCGGCGGGTACCGGCTCACCGGCCGCTGGCAGTTCGGCAGCGGCATCACGCACGCCGACTGGGTGATCTCCGGTGCGTTCATCTACCGGGACGGCCAGCCGGAACCCGGTGCGGACGGCGACCCGCACGACTCCAAGCTGTTCATCGTGCCGCGCGCCGACGTCGAGGTGATCGACACGTGGCACACCACCGGCCTGGCCGGCAGTGGCAGCTGCGACTACGCGATCACCGACATCTTCGTGCCCGAGGGTCGCACCGTCACCTTCGACACCGTGCGCAACGGCGAGGGCCCGCTGGCCCAGCCGGAGGTGCACATGCGCAACATGCCCGGCGTGCCGCTCGGGGTGGCCCGTGCCGCGCTCGACCACGTGCGGGAGATCGCCTCGACCAAGGTGGGCCCGGCCGGTGCGATGGCCGACGACTACCGCACCCAGGTCACCATCGCCGACTGCGAGGCGGACTTCGCGGCCACGCGGCACGCGGTGTACGGCGCCCTGCGGCGGCAGCACGAGGTGCTGTCGGCGGGCGGCACCCTGGACGACCTGACGGCGGACGAGCGGGCCGCGCTCCCGTTGTCCCGCAGGCACGCCTTCCGCACCGCGCGCTCGATCGTGTCGCGGTTGTACGACCTGCTCCAGACCTCGTCCATCTACCAGCGCTCGCCCATGGACCGGTGGTTGCGCGACACGAACACGATGTGCCAGCACGTGGTTGCCCAGGACCGCATCCTGCAGTCCGCGGGGGCGTACCTGTTGGGCAGCAAGCCGTCCTTCGCGCTGTCGCTCGGCGTCATCGGCGGCGGCAAGAAGAGCTGATCGTCCCTCCCCGGTCGACGTCGGTCCCTGGCGGACTCGTTCGCGACGGCATCCGGACCGGGTGAGGTTTCTCTGTGGCGCAAGGCATCCGGCGGTCCGAGCGGGCCGTGACGCGGACCGCGCCGTGCCGGTGTCAGCGCCGGAAGTCGTGCCGAGCCACGCAGTGCCCGGTGCGCAGGAACATCCGACCCGCGGGCCCGCTGCCCGGCGGGTGAGCCGACCTAGTAGTCAGGTGGGGAATGTGACTGGGCAAGATGTCGAAGTTCTCATGATCGGTGCCGGACCGTCGAACCTGGCGCTCGCCGTCGCGATCGAGGAGTCCGGTGAGCGCCAAGTGGCGGAGAGCACCCTGGTGCTGGAGCAGTATCCGGACGTCAAGTGGCAGCGCAACCTGCTGCTGCCGTGGGCACGCAGCCAGGTGTCGTTCCTCAAGGACCTGGTGACCCTGCGCAACCCGCGCAGCCGGTTCTCGTTCCTGAACTACCTGCACCAGCAGGGGCAGCTGGACGACTTCGTGAACCTGTCGACCTTCAACCCCTACCGCTGGCAGCTCTCCGCCTACCAGCAGTGGGTCGCGGACGGCCTGGAGCAGGTCCGCATCCGCTACAACGCCCGCACCGAGCGGATCGACCCGCGCTACGCCGAGGACGGCTCGGTCGCCGGGTGGACCGTCACGCTGTCCGACGGCGACACCATCACGTGCCGCGACCTGGTGGTCGGCACCGGCCGGGACGCGCACGTCCCCGACGTGTTCCGCGACCTGCCGCAGGAGCGGGTGGTGCACAGCACCCAGTACTCCGGCCGGATCGCCGGGTTGACGCCGCCGTCCGACCGGCCGCTGCGCCCGGTGGTCATCGGTGGCGCGCAGAGCGCCGCGGAGATGTTCATGGCGCTGCACCAGGACTTCCCGGACAGCGAGCCGACGCTGGTGCTGCGCTCCATCGGCCTGCAGAACTACCAGACGAGCAAGTTCGTCAACGAGCTGTTCTACCCGTCGTTCGTCGACGAGTTCTACACCATGCTCCCCGAGGCGCGGTCCCAGGTGCTCGACGAGATGCGCCTGACCAACTACGCGGGCCTCGCGCCGCCGTTCCTGGAGGAGATCTACTCGATGCTGTACCAGCAGAAGATGCTGGGGCGGCAGCGGTCCTCGGTGCGGAGCCTGACCGAGGTCGTCGGCGCGCGGATGGACGGCGACGAGGTCGTGCTCGACCTGCGCGACCGCAAGAGCGCCAAGGTCGAGCCGCTGCGCTGCGACGCGGTGTTCCTCGGCACCGGCTACGACCCGCGGATGCCCGCGATGGTCGGCGACCTGGCGGACCGGATGGGCCTCGTCGACGTCAACGTCAGCCGGCGCTACCGGGTCGACCTCGGCGACTCCGCCTGGGGCGCCATCTACCTCCAGGGCGTCAACGAGCAGACGCACGGCATCGCCGACTCGCTGATCAGCGTGCTGGCGCACCGCTCCCAGGACATCACCGAGGACCTGCTCGCCCGCCGCACGGTCGCCGAAGTCACCGCGGAGGTGTGAACGACATGGTCGAGATCCGCAAGCTGGACCGGGACAACTTAGAGCCGGCGTACGGCCTGGACGGCCAGCGCCTGCTGCCCTGGCCCGCGCTCAACGCCCCGTTCGAGGGCGCCTGGTGCGTGCTGCGCGCGGGCACCGAGTCCACGCCGCACTCCCACCACGAGTACGAGATCTTCATCGCCATGAAGGGCGCCGCCGAGCTGGATGTCGACGGCGAGCGGCACGACTTCGTCGCGGGCGACATCGTGCACCTGCCCCCGGGCTGCACGCACAAGGTCGTCAACGGCGGCGCCGAGGACTTCGAGTACTACGGCGTCTGGTGGGACGCCGACATGTCCGAGAAGTTCCTCGCCCGGCACGAGGAGCGGTCGCGGTGAGCCGACCGACGCTGATCATCTCGCCGGCCCCGACCGCGAACGGCGACCTGCACCTCGGGCACGTCGCCGGTCCGTTCCTGGCCGCCGACGTGCACGCCCGGTACCTGCGGGCCACCGGTCGCGAAGCGCTGCTGGCCACCGGTTTCCAGGACACCTCCACCTACGTGGTCACCACGGCGCACCGGCTGGGCGTGACGCCGCAGGAGCTGGTGGCGCGCTCGGCGGAGCAGATCGAGTCGACGCTGGCCGCGGTCGGGATCGACGTCGACGGGTACACCGGCGACGAGGACCGGTTCGTCAAGGCGGTGCTCGGGTTCGTCGAGCGGCTGCACGCGGCGGGCAAGTTCGAGCTGCGCACGATGACCTTCCCGTACTCCCCGGCGACCGGCGAGTACCTGGTGGACGGCTTCGTGAAGGGCGGCTGCCCGCTGTGCCTCGCGGAGGGGTGCGCGGGGCTCTGCGAGAGCTGCGGCCACCCGATCGCCGCGGGCGACCTGATCGACCCCAAGTCGACGGTCGACCCCGACGACCCGCTGGAGCTGCGCGAGACGCAGGTGCTCGTGCTGCCCATGGAGCGGTACCGCGAGCAGATCCGCGAGCACTTCGCGGTGCACGGCCGGGCGATGCGGCCGCACATGGCGCAGGCGATCCGGGAGATGCTGTCCCGGCCGCTGCCGGACTACCCGGTCACCTACCCGACCTCGTGGGGCATCCCGGCGCCGTTCCCGGAAGTCGCCGGCCAGCGGATCAACCCGAACGCCGAGCCCGCCGCGTGGAGCATCTACTGCGGCACGCTGTCGGCCGAGCGGCGCGGGGTGCCGCTCGCCGTCGACGACGAGATGTGGCTCGCCGACGCGGGCACGAAGGTCGTCTACTTCCTCGGCTTCGACAACACCTACCCGTTCGCGGTGGCGATGGTGGCGATGCTGCTGGCCGCGGACGGCCGGTACCTGCTGCCCGAGGAGTTCGTCACCAACGAGTTCTACGAGCTGGACAACTCGAAGTTCTCCACCAGCCGTGGCCACGTGGTGTGGGGCCGGGAGCTGGTCGCCGAGGTGCCGCGCGACCTGGTGAGGTTCCACCTGGCCGCGACCAGCCCGGAGAACCAGCGCACCGACTTCAGCCGGGCCGCGCTGGCCAGGGTGACGTCCTCGCGCCTGGTCGCGCCGTGGAACCGGGTGGCGGACGAGGTGGACCGGTTCACCGGTCGCGGTCCGCTGCCGGTGTCCGAGCGGTCGCGGAGCGCGGCCACCCGGATCGTCGAGCGGTTCGCCGCCTGCTACGAGCTGGAGGTCTTCAGCCTCACCCGGGCGACCGAGGTGCTGGCCGAGCAGCTGGGCAGGCTGGCCCGGTGGTCGGTGCGGCCGGGCGAGGAGGGCGACTTCTGCCACGAGGTCGAGGTGGTGCTGCGGTGCGCCGCGCCGATCCTGATCGACCTGGCGGAGAAGGCGCTGCCGGACACGGACATCCCGACCGGGGCGGGCGCGACGACCGTCACGCCGACGAGCCTGCCGCGGCTGCCCGAATGGACGGGATGAGATGACCGAGGACGCCCGGCCGGTACCGGTGCGGGACGGCTCGCGCCGGCGGGTGGTCGTGGTCGGCGCGGGCGTCACCGGGCTGCTCACCGCCATCCGGTGCGTGCGGGACGGGCACCTGGTGACCGTGCTGGACCGGGGCCCGATCCCGCACCCCGGTGCGAGCTCGTTCGACCACCACCGGGCCGTCCGGGCGCTCGACCCGACCGATCCGGAGGGCACCCGGCTGGCCGCGTCGGCCTACGAGCGGTGGCTGGAGCTGGAGGCCCTGCTGTGCGGGCCGGACGCCGGTTTCTACCGCCGGGTCGGCGTGGTGACCGCGTGGCCGGACGGGCGGGCCGCGTCGGTCGCCGCGCTCGGCGCCGAGGCCGGCCTCGCGGTCAAGCTCGTCGAACCGGACGAGCTGCCGCACGTGCGGTTCCCGGCGGGCTCGGTCGGCGTGCTGGAGCTCGACGCGGGCGTGCTGCTGGCCGACCGCGTGCTGTGGACCGCGGCGCGCTGGCTGGACGAGCACCCGGCGGCCCGGCTGCGCCCGTGGTGCGAGGTGTCCTCGGTCGACCCGGCGACGGGTCGCGTGGCGCTGGCGGACGGCACGGTCGAGCAGGGCGACCTCACCCTGGTCGCCGGCGGCCCGTGGTCGAGGTCCCTGGTGGACCTGCCGACCGTGCTGCACCGGCAGACCATGGTGTACCTGCGCCCGCCGGACGAGCTGGCCGGCTGGTGGGACACCGCGCCCAGCGCGGGCCGGATCGGCGTCGACGGCCGCGCGTGGCTGATGCCGTCCGGTGGCGGGACGCTGCTGAAGATCAGCACCGACGCGGTCTGCCGCGAGGTGTCCGACGTGGACGACGAAGACGACGAAGACGAGACCCGGTGGGCCGAGCGGGTCATGGCGGCGGAGATCCTGGCCGACGTGGAGCGGTACGCCGTCGCCGCCGTGAAGCGGTGCCACTACGCGGTGGACGCGCGCACCGGCGACGCGCACCTCGTCCGCGTGGGACCGGCCGTCTGGGCCCGTGCGGCCAGCGGCGGCGCGGGGTTCCGCACCGCGCCCCTGGTCGCCGACCGGATCGCGGACGCCCTGCGCGCCGGTTGAGGCGCCCCAGCACTTTCTTGCGAAACAGGAGGAACCACGACATGAGCAGCTCCAAGACCGTGCTGCTGGTGATCGGCAGCGGGCTCAAGCTCTACCGGGAGTACCTGGTCCGCTCGGCCGCGGCCAGGGCCCGCCGGGCGGGCCACCAGCTGGTGCTGATCAACAACCTGCAGCCGACCTGGCAGCACGAGTACTTCGACGAGATCACCGTGGTCAACGTGTTCGACCACGAGCTGCTGGCCACGACCGCCCGCGAGATCGCCGCCCGGCACACCGTCGTCGGCGTGCTGTGCTGGGACGAGCCGCTGGTCATGCCCGCCGCGGAACTGGCCGCCGAGTTCGGCGTGCCCGGGCTCAGCATCCCCGGCGTGCACGGCTGCCGCGACAAGTACAGCGCCCGTACCCGGCTGACCGAGGGCGGGCTGCTCCAGCCCGGCTTCGCGATGACCGCCGACCTGGCCGAGGCGCGGGCCGCCGCCGAGCGGATCGGCTACCCCGTCGTGGTCAAGCCCCGCGCGCTCGGCGCCAGCATGGGCGTGGTGCTGGCCCGCGACGAGCAGGAGCTGGTCGACGCCTTCCAGGTCGCCTCCGACGCCAGCCTGGTCGGCGACGAGCCCTACCGCGGCGGCGCGATCGTGGAGGAGTACGCCGTCGGCCCGGAGATCAGCGTCGACGGCGCCCTGCACAAGGGCGAGTACCTGCCCATGTTCGTGGCCCGCAAGCGCACCGGCGAGCACCCGTACTTCGAGGAGATCGGGCACGTCGTCGACGCCGCCGACCCGCTGCTGGACGACCCGGTGCTGCTCGACACGCTGGCGCGGGCCCACCGGGTGCTCGGCATCGAGGACGGCATCACCCACGCCGAGGTGCGGTTGACCGACCGCGGCCCGCTGATCATCGAGATCAACGGCCGGGTCGGCGGCGACCTGATCCCGTTCCTGGGCAAGACCGCCACCGGCATCGACCCCGGCGAGGTCATGGTGGACGTGGCCCTGGGGCAGCGGCCCGACATCGTCCGCGACCGGCGCGGCGTGGCCGGCATCCGGTTCGGCTACCCCGAGCACGACTGCCTGGTCCGCTCGGTGACCGTGCCGACCGACGCGCCCGGCCTGGTGACGGCGTCCCCGATGGTCGAGCCGGGCACCACGCTGCGGCTGCCCCCCGGCGGCTACATCGCCCGGCACTCCTTCGTGGTGTGCCAGGCCGACGACCCGCAGACCTGCGAGGAGCGGTTGGTCGAGGCGAGCGCGCTGGTCCGCGTGGACGCCGAAGAGGTGGCCCCGAAGCCGCGCGGCGCCGTGCTGGAGATGCCCGCCGGGCTGCTGGACGTGGACGAATGATCAACTACGACGGCAGGTTGTTCCGGAAGGCGGGCGGTGGCGACGGCACCGTCGCCCAGTACCACCAGGACGGCGACCTGGTGTGGGCCGACTTCACCGGCGGGAAGGTGCGACGGGGCACGGTCACCGGTGTGTGCTCGCCGGATGGCACGCTGCGGCTGGCGTACACCATGGTGCTCGGCACCGGCGAGGTGATCTCCGGGCACACCGTGAACGTGCCGCAGCAGCGCCCGGACGGGCGGCTGGTGCTGCGCGAGGAGTGGCAGCGCTTCGGCGACCACGCCGCCAGCGGGGTGTCGTACCTCGAGGAAGTGCCGACGCGGCCATCGGTTTCGGAGCGAACGGGGAGTGTGGGCATGACCGGGTGGGACGGGTTGCGCGACGTGGTCGACGGGCGGCTGAGGCTGCCCGGCGACGACGGGTTCGAGGAGCGCAGCAGGCCGTTCAACGAACGCTTCCGCGACGTGCGGCCGGCCGCGGTGCTGTCCGTGGCCGGACCGGACGACGTCGGCCGGGCGATCGGCTGGGCCAGGGAAGCCGGGGTGCCGGTCGTCGCCCGCGGTGGCGGGCACAGCTACGCGGGCAACTCCGTCAACCGCGGCCTGGTGCTCGACCTGCAGGACCTCGACGACGTGCACGTGGACCCGTCGACCGCGCTGGTCACCGTGGGCGGCGGCGCGCGGACGCGGAGGATCTACGACGCGCTGCGCGAGCACGACCTGGTCTTCCCGCTGGGCAACTCCGACGACGTCGGCATCGGCGGCCTGGTGCTCGGCGGCGGCGTCTCGGTGGTGTCCCGCGCGATGGGGCTCACCTGCGACTCGCTGGTGTCCACCGACCTCGTCCTGGCCGACGGCAGCACGGTGACGTGCAGCGAGACCGAGAACCCGGACCTGTTCTGGGCGTGCCGGGGCGGTGGCGGCGGCAACTTCGGCGTGAACACCTCGTTCACGTTCCAGGCGCGCCCGGTGCCGGCCGCGTCCACGTGCCTGGTGCTGTGGGACTGGCCGCACGCGATGGACGTGCTGACCGTGATGCAGGAGGTCATGCGCTTGGCGCCCAACGCCTTCTCCGCCCGCATCGGCGTGAGCCGCGCCGCGGGGCAGGCCGGCGTCGTGTCGGTGGTCGGGCAGCACCTCGGCCCCGCCGAGGAACTGCGGGAGCTGCTCGCACCCGCGCTGGCCGCGGCACCGCCGTCCCGGGTCGACATCGCCGACCGGACCTACTGGGAGGCGGCGGACTACCTGCACCACGAGACCGCGGGCGGCGCGTTCGCGGTGCGCACCCGGTGCACGCCGGAGCCGCTGTCCGAGGACGGGCTGCGGACCCTGGTGACCGCGGTGGACAAGTGGCCCGGCAGCGCGAACCCGGACGGCGCCGGTGCCGCCCTGTTCACCTGGGGCGGCGCGATCAACGACGTGCCGGTGACCGAAACCGCGTTCCCGCACCGGGACGTGCTGTTCCTCGTGTCGATGGACACCGCGTGGCTGCCGGACGAGGCGCCCGAGGTGGTGCGCGGCAACCTCGACTGGTTGCACGACCTGCACCGGGACATGGGCGAGTACGCCACCGGCGCGTCCTACGTGAACTTCACCGACCCGGACCTCGACGACTGGCGCGCCGCGTACCACGGCCCCAACGCCGACCGGCTGGCGGAGGTCAAGCGCCGCTACGACCCCGACCGGGTCTTCTCCTTCTCCCAGGCGATCTGACCCGTGCCCCGGCCCACGGCGGCACCGGAAGGTGAGATCACAATGCCACTCGACCTGCGTGGTGTCATGCGGAACTTCGCCACCGGCGTGTGCGTGGCGACGACCTACAGCGATCGTGCGGAAGGCAGGCGCCACGACGCGGTCACGGTCAACTCGTTGACCTCGGTCTCGCTCGACCCGCCGCTGGTGTCGCTGGCCCTGCGGCTCGACTCGGCGTTCCTGGCCGACCTGCTGGAGACCAAGAAGTGGGCGGTGTCCATCCTGGACAGCCGGGCCCGCGAGGTCGCCAGGCAGCTCGCCAGGGACCGGGTCACCCGGGCGCCCGTGGTCGGCGCGCTGCGCGCCACGCCGGGGCACGAGACCGGCGCGCTGGTGCTCAACTCGGCGAGCTGGCTGGAGTGCGTGCTCTGGGACAGCTTCGACGTGGGCGACCACACTCTCGTCGTCGGCGAGGTCGTCGCGGTCAACGAGCACCAGCACGCGCCCGCCCTGGTCTTCCTGCACGGCCAGTACCACGCGCTGAACGACCAGCGCTGAGCACAAACCCACGGCGTTACGGAGGAAGTGTGCGACCTACCCGTACGGACCCGACCACGCGGGCCGGCGAGGCCCCGGTCATCAGCTACCACGGCACCGAGCCGGAGAACGCGCTGATCCCCGGCCACACCACCGAGTCCGGTGGCGTCAAGGTGATCGCGGCCCTGTTCCGGGGCCTGGTCTCCTACGACGCGGTGGACGCCCACCCGAGGAACGCGGTCGCCGAGTCGATCGAGACCGCGGACTCCGCGGAGTTCACCATCCGGCTCAAGCCGGGCTGGACGTTCCACGACGGCACGCCGGTCACCGCGAGCAGCTTCGTCGACGCGTGGAACTTCACCGCGCACGGACCGAACAAGATGCAGGCGGCCAGCTTCCTGTCGCACATCGAGGGCTTCGAGGAGGTCAACGCGCCCGAGTCGAAGATCGCCGAGCTGTCCGGCCTGAAGGTGGTCGACGACCTGACCTTCGTGGTGAGGCTGTCGGCGCCGTTCTCCGAGTTCCCCGTCACGCTCGGGTGCAGCGCGTTCTTCCCGCTGCCCAAGGCGTTCTTCGAGGACCGGGAGGCCTACGAGGCGCACCCGATCGGCAACGGCGCGTTCCGCTTCGTGTCCCGTGAGCGGGAGAAGTACATCCTGCTCGAGCGCTACGAGGGCTACGCCGGCGACGACAAGCCCCACATCGGCGGGGTCGAGTTCCGGGTCTACCGCGACCTGGGCGACGCCTACCACGACGTGATGGCCGACAAGCTCGACTACCTCGACGTCACCCCGTACTGGGCGCTGGAGGGCAACCGGTACCAGCGCGACCTGCCCGGCCGCACCCACGACCGGACCTACCTCGGCATCCAGACCGTGTCGTTCCCGCTGTACGACTCGCGCTACGCCGACCGGCGGGTGCGGCAGGCGATCTCCATGTCGATCGACCGGGTCAAGCTGATCGACCGCATCTTCCAGGGCCACCAGGTGCCCGCGGACGGCCTGGTACCGCCCGCCGTGTCCGGCCGCGCCGAGAACCAGGGCGGCGAGCTGTGCGGCTACCACCCCCAGCGGGCCAAGGAGCTGTTCGACGAGACCGGGTTCGAGGGCGAGATCGAGCTGACGTCCAACGTCGACTCGCCGAACCAGCCCTGGATGGAGGAGATCTGCGCGTCGGTCACCGAGGCGCTCGGCGTGCCGTGCCGCTTCGTGCCGATCCCGACGATGGGCGAGTTCCGCCGCAAGCTCAACGCCCAGGAGGTCACCGCGCTGTTCCGCTCCGGCTGGATCGCGGACTACCCGTCGATCGAGAACTTCCTCACCCCGATGTACCGGACCGGCGCCTCGGACAACGTGGGCAAGTACAGCAACCCCGAGGTCGACGCCCTGCTGTCCGCCGCGGACCGCAGCCCCGACCGCGAGCAGGCGTGGGCGCGGTACCAGCAGGCGGAGCGGATGATCCTGGAGGACATGCCGACCATCCCGGTCTGGTACCAGAGCACGCTCTCGGCCTGGTCGACGCGCCTGCGCGACGTCCAACCCAACCCGTTCCGCGAACTCGACCTCTACAGCGTCACCGTCGCCGAACCGGACGAATCCCCGGCCTGATGCCCCCTCAGGTCGCCCCCGGCGGTCCGGCGCCGGTCCCCAGCGGACCGGCGCCGGACCGCTGTCGCGTGGCGCGTGCCCTTCCGAGGAGTCAGACGGTCCGTGGTCGCCATCGAGCGCGGGGCCGAACGGCGCTGGTGCGCGTGCGGCCGCGACGCCCCGGACCACACCGGGCCCGGAGGCCCTCCCTCATCCCGACATCATCCGACCACGTGTCGGACCGCCCACGACCTCCTGGGGCAGTACACCTAGCCGGCCGACCGGAACGTGGTCCGGTAGGCGCTGGGCGCCACGCCGAGGGTCGCGCCCATCTGCTGCCGCAACGTCGCGCCGGTGCCGAAGCCCGAGTGGCGGGCCACCTGGTCGATGGGCAGGTCGGTGGTCTCCAGCAGGTGCCGGGCGCGTTCGACGCGCTGCTGGGTGACCCACTTGGCCGGGCTCAGCCCGGTCTCCTCGCGGAACCGCCGGGTGAACGTGCGCACGCTCATCCGGGCGTGCGCGGCCATCGCGTGCAGGTCCAGCGGCTCGTGCAGGTGCTCCAGCGCCCACGCCCGGACCCCGGCGATGAAGGTGTCGGACACCTCCGGGACCGGCTGCACGATGAACTGCGACTGGCCGCCGGGCCGCCAGGGCGGCACGACGCACCGGCGGGCGGCCATGTTGGCCACCTCGCTGCCGTGGTCGCCCCGCACGATGTGCAGGCACAGGTCCACGCCCGCGCCGACGCCGGCCGAGGTGAGCACGCGCCCCTCGTCCACGAACAGCACCCCCGGGTCGAGGTCGACCTGGGGGAACAGCCGGCGGAACGTCTCGGCGTGCGCCCAGTGGGTGGTGGCGCGGCGACCGTCCAGCAGACCGGCCGCTGCCAGCACGAACGCGCCCGTGCAGATCGACACGACCCGCGCGCCCCAGTGGGCCGCCGTGCGCAGGGCGTCCCGCACCTGCTTGTCGAGCGTGCCGTCGGTCAGCGGCTGCGCGCCGTAGTACACCCCGGCGACAATGATCGTGTCGGCCTCGGCCAGCAGCTCCAGGCCGTGCTCGGGGATGATGGTGAACCCCGCCGCGCTGCGCACCGGCCGGGCGCCGGGTGTGCAGATCCGGACCTGGT
Source organism: Saccharothrix carnea (assembly GCF_003014735.1). Lineage (GTDB taxonomy): Bacteria > Actinomycetota > Actinomycetes > Mycobacteriales > Pseudonocardiaceae > Actinosynnema > Actinosynnema carneum. The sequence continues at coordinate 198,338 of NZ_PYAX01000009.1, forward strand.
AGAGCCGCTGGTCGTCCCGGTCGCGGGCGGCGTTGAAGACCTGCGTCGGGGTGCCGAGGTCGAACGCGACGACCTCGTCCAGCGCGAGCACGGCCACCTGGTGGGGTCGGGTCATGGCCCGATTCTTGCACAGGATGGCCTTCAAGCCACTTTCCGAAACGGCCGCGGATCGAGCACTCTTGCCCCGTGATTCGCAACAAGCATCTCTGGCCCTGGATGATCGCGGGCATCGGGTTCGTCGCACTCGTCGGCGCGGCTGGGTTCCGCGCCACCCCGGGTGCGCTGGTGGAGCCGCTCCAGAGGGAGTTCGGCTGGTCCACCGGGACGATCGGCTTCGCCATGTCGGTCAACCTCGCCCTGTACGGCATCACCGCCCCGTTCGCCGCCGCCCTGATGGAGCGCTTCGGCGTGCGCCGGGTGACCGCCGGCGCGATGGCGCTGATCGCGCTGGGCAGCGGGTTGACCATCTTCATGTCGTCGGCGTGGCAGCTCGTGCTCCTCTGGGGCGTGATGGTGGGCCTCGGTGCCGGTTCGATCTCGCTCGGGTTCGTGGCGACCATCGGCACGCGCTGGTTCGTCAAGCGCCAGGGCCTGGTCACCGGCCTGCTCTCGGCCGGTGGCGCCACGGGTTCGCTGATCTTCCTGCCGCTGGTGGCGTCGCTGAGCGAGTCCGACGGCGGGTGGCGCACCGCCGCGATCGTGGTGGCCGTGGTCGCGTTCGCGACCGTGCCGATGGTGCTGCTGTTCTTCCGCGAGCACCCCGCCGACGTGAACATCCCGCCGTACGGCGCGGACGAGATCGTGCCGGCCCCGCCCGCGACCGGCAACGCCGCGCGGCTCGCCCTCGACGGCCTGAAGAACGCCGCCCGCACCAAGCCGTTCTGGTTCCTCGCGCTCGGCTTCGCCATCTGCGGTGCCACCACCAACGGCCTGGTCGCCACCCACTTCATCCCGGCCGCGCACGACCACGGCATGCCGAGCGTCACCGCGGCCGGCCTGCTGGCCCTGATCGGCGTGTTCGACCTGATCGGCACGATCCTGTCCGGCTGGCTCACCGACCGCTTCGACTCGCGCATCCTGCTGGCTGTCTACTACGTGCTGCGCGGCGCGTCGCTGCTGGTCCTGCCCTCGCTGTTCGGCGAGTCGATCACCGGCCCGATGATCATCTTCGTGATCTTCTACGGCATGGACTTCATCGCCACCGTGCCGCCGACCGTGGCCCTGTGCCGCGAGCACTTCGGCATGTCGGCGCCGATCGTCTTCGGCTGGGTCTTCGCCTCGCACCAGATCGGTGCCGCCATCGCCTCCACCGCGGCCGGCATCACCCGCGACAGCTTCGGCGACTACGCGCCCGCCTGGTACGTCGCCGGCTTCCTCAGCATCGGCGCGGCCGTGCTGTCGATCACCATCAGCCGCGCCAAGGCCAAACCGCTCACCGACGCCCCTGTGGCCGCCTGACCACCTCTCCACCCCTCAAGAAGTGGCGCCCCCGGACTTTCCGGGGGCGCCACTTCGGCGTTTCCGGTCAAGCCGTCGCCGGGCCGCGGGGTGACGCGGCGACCCCGGAAGCGGCGCCTCAGCGGACGAGGCGGACCAAGGTGCGCCGGTTGGGATCGACCGCGAACAGGATGGCGTTGCGGCGCGGGTCGGTGGCGACCAGCACCTCCGACAGCGCGGCCGGGATGAGGGCGATCGAGGTCCACGGTGTCCAGGTGGTCCCGGTCCAGGACTTCTGGTAAGTGCTCGCGTTGCGGTTCATGAACAGGTCGAGCCGGTTCGCCGCCGGCGAGGTCGCCGTGATGGCGCCCATGCCGTCCGGCGTGCCCAACGCGACGGGCTGTTCGACGGTGTCCCAGTGGTTGACGTAGTCACCCGAGGTCGCCCACCAGTGGCAGCCCCGGTCGTAGCCGTTCGAGACGAACAGGTCGGACCGGCCCGGTCCCCAGGAGGTCGCGGTGGGCGGGTTGACCCGGTTGGGCTCGACGATGCCGCAGCCCAAGGTGGCCCACTGCCAGCCGTCGGCGGTGAAGATGAGCTGCTCGATGCGCTGGCTGTGTCGGCCGTCGGGTCGTTGGGAGAGGTCGAGGGTGACGAACGCGCTGACGTGGTTGGGGCCGTTGGGGGTCAGCGCCGCCGGCGGGGTCCGGGGGCTCAGCGGGTAGAGGGCCTCGGGCAGGTGCTCGGGACCGGACCAGGCTTGGCCGGTGTTGCGCCAGAAGTGCTTGAGCCTCCCGTCGACGCCCTGGGCGAAGACGTCCAGGCGCGTGGCGTCCCAGGAGGTGACGGCCGGACGGAGTTCGCGCAGCCCGACGCCGCCCACCGGGGAGGGTCCGCTGAACGCACCGCCCGCGCTCGCCGACCAGTGGACCAGGCCGCAGCCGCCAGTCCGGCAGCCGATGGCCAGCACGTCGAGGCTTCCGGTCTCACGGCTGATGACGACGCCGGTGCCGATCGAGACCGCGGACAACGTCAAGGTCGGGCTGGACATCGGCAGCAGGTCCCAGCCGGACAACGCGCCTTGGGTCCAGTAGCGGGCCAGGCGGAAGTTCGTCGTGCTGACCACGACGTCGTAGCGGCCCGGGACCGGTGACGACGCCGACGGGCTGCCGACGACGTTGCTCGCGACCTCCTGCCAAGCGACCTCCTGCCCGGTGACGTCGGCGCGTGCGACGGCCGGAACCGCGGTCAGGTGGGCTGCCAGCAAGAGCACCGCAGCGGTCACGACGCGCCGCCGTGAGCGTCGAGCGTGGAGGACGGGCAAGGCTCGGGTACGACGTCTCATCCTGGACACCTCGCGTCACACTCTGGAAGGGGGGCGCCGCTCACGATGGCGCAGCCGGAGTCGGCCCGGGTCCGGCTGCGGGCGGAATCCAGCCGGACAGCGCAACGACTCGACCCGGAAGCGTGACATCGAGGCGCCGGCAGCTTGGGCGTGCCCGCACCGAACCCGCCGATTCGAGGGCGGACTCGGGCACACCTGACGGTCAGTTCGGGCAGCAGTGGTCCCCGATGGCTGACCCGGGAACGTCGCCGGATGAACACTCGTGGTGGCTGACGACAAGACCGAACGGGAGTACCCATGGCCACCGTCGCAAGTGGAGTGAGCCTGAACAGTGGTGGCCGGGGCTTGACCACATACCGGCTCAGGACTTCCAGGTGAAGGCATTGATGAGCGTTTTCTCGCGTAGTACGGGTCGTACGCGCGCCGGGCGATCGCTGTCCGTCCGGCTGGCGCTCGTCCTGGCCGTCACCGGGACGGTCGGGGCGTGCGGTGTCTCGGCGACCAGCGGCTGGCACGACGGCGACCCGCCGGGACAAGAGCTCCGGAACGACACGACCATCGACTCGCCGCACGGTCCGCTGTACCCGGCGGACGTGAAGATGCTCGTCGCGGTCGCGCAAGCCGGTCTGTGGGAGGCGCCCGCGAGCGAGGACGTCGCCCGCCGGAGCACCAACCCGAAGGTGCGGGCGGTGGCGGCGCGGCTCGCCGAAGAGCACCACGTGCTCCACCAGACCAACATCGACGCCGCGGACCGCTTGCAGGTGCAGTTGCCGCAGGCACCGACCCCGCAGCAGCAGGGCTGGCGGGACGAGATCCGGGCGGCGAGCGGTGACGAGCTCGACCGGATCTACGTCAACCTGACGAGGGCCGCGCACGGGTCGGTCTACATGGCCATCGCCGCGGTGCGGTCCACGACGGAGAACGACGTCGTCCGCTCCGCCGCCGCGATCGCCGAGGACTACGTGTCGCGGCACATGTCCCTGCTGGAGAGCACGGGACTGGCGACGTCCGACGCGCTGGCGGTGCACTCCGGCACCGACGCGCGGTACCAGGCCCTGCCCGCGCCGGTGGACTTCGTCCTCGGCATCGCCCTGCTGGTGACCGCGGGCTTCGGGACGTTGCTCGTGGTCCGGCTCGGCTCGCGGATGCGGCCCGAAGAGGCCGCCGAGGAAGAGGAGGCGGGGGCGTGGACGTGATCTCGATGACGGGCCTGCCCATCGACGTGCTCGCGGCCGGCTACACCGGCAACGACAACGGCGTGCGCAGCGTGGTGGCGTTCTCCGCGCGGCTGTCCTACCTCACGATGTGCCTGACGCTGTGCTGGGGCATCTTCACCGCCACCGGCTGGGTCCGCCGGTTCACCGGCCACCACGCGCTGCGCAGCGGGCACGCCATGCTGGCCACGTTCACCCTGGCGACCGCGACGGTGCACGGGTTCGGGTTCTGGTTCCTGGACGAACAGCTCGTCGTGGGCTCGCAGGTGTTCATCCCGTTCCTCAACGGCTACGTCCGGCACGCGCTCGGCATCATCGCCTTCGACCTGATGGTGGCGATCGTCGTCACCGCCGGGATGCACCGCGTCTTCCGCTACCGGAACTGGTTGCGGTTCCACCAGACCGCGTACGCGGTGTTCGTGCTCGCCGCCGCGCACGCGTGGTGGGGAGCGTGGGCCAACGGCAACTTCGAGCTCGTGTGGCTTGCCGGTCTCACCGTCTCGGCGCCCGCCCTCGCGTTGGTGGCGGTGCGGTTCGTGCCGTCGAGGGTGTTGGCCAAGGTCGGGCTCATCGAGGGCGATTCCGCGCGGACGACGCCGGTGGACAAGGCCGCACCGCTCACGGTGAGCGTCGACAACCAGCGCTGCCACCGCTACGGCTTCTGCCAGACCGAGGCACCCGACGTCTTCCAGCTCCAGGAGGACGGTCGGCTGGCCTACCGGCAGAGCCCTGACATCACCCGCAACCTGGACGTGCTCTCCGCGGCGCGGTCCTGCCCGATGCGGGCCATCGAAGTCGCCGGGAGGGACGTATGAACGAATTGCCGAGGATCGTGGTGGTCGGGGCCGGTATCGCCGGTCTGTGCGCCGCCGAGCGGCTGCGCGACCTCGGGTTCGACGGTGAGGTCGTGATCATCGGGTCCGAGTCGACCATGCCGGTCCACCGCCCGATGCTGTCCAAGCAGTTCCTCACCGGCGAACTCGGTGCCGCGGACGTGCTGACGGCCCCATCGGAAAGCCTCGACGCGACCTGGCGGCTGAACACCGCGGTGACCCAGCTGGACCCGCGCAGGCGGGTCGTGCACCTGCCCGGCGGGGAGGAGCTGGAGTACGACGGGCTGATCATCGCGAGCGGCGTCGAGCCGCGCAGGCACCCAGGCGGGCTCAACGCTCATCCGCGGGCCGTGGTGGTCCGCACCCGCGCGGACACGCGGAAGGTGAAGACCCTGCTCGAACGCTCCCGGGAGCAGGTGGTGGTGATCGGCTCCGGTTTCATCGGCTGCGAGGTCGCGTCGAGCCTGCGGTCCATGGACCGGTCCGTCACCATCGTCGGGCGCACCGGCACGTTGATGAACAACCTCCTCGACAACGACCTGGCGACCCGGCTCACCGACCTGCACCGGCGCAACAAGGTCCGCCTCGAACTCGGTGCCTCCGTGCGGTCCTGGTCGGGTAACGCGTCCCGCGCGGAGCTGTTGCTGTCCACCGGCCGGAGCATCAGCGCTTCCTGCGTGGTCGTGGCGATCGGGTCGGTCCCGGCGGTCTCCTGGTTGCGTGATTCCGGCGCACGGCTGGAGAACGGGGTCGTGTGCGAGGCCACGTGCCACGTCGAGGGTATGGAGGACGTGGTCGCGGCCGGTGACGTCGCGTCCTGGCCGAACCTGCGGTTCGACGGGAAGCCGCGGCGCGTCGAGCACTGGACGAACGCGATCGAGATGGGCCGGGCCGCGGCGGAGAGCCTGTTGAGCGGCCGGGAGTCGGCGACGCCGTTCACCCCCGTGCCCCGGTTCTGGTCCGAGCAGCACGGGCTGCGGATCCAGGCCGTCGGGATGCCCGCGGTGGGCACCGAGCACGTCTCGCTCGACCAGGCGTCCGCCGCGGAGCGCTCGCTCACCGGCTACCTGCGTGACGGCAGGCTCACCGGTGTCATCGGGTTCGACCGCTCGGTGGCGGTGCTGGACTACGGGAAGAAGCTGCGAGCCGGCTCTTGGCCGGACACCGGTGCGGCCGGTGACCGGCAGCTCGCCGGGCCACCCCCGCTGTCGCCCGTCTAGTCGGCCGGGAAACGACCTCGAAAGGCGCAAGTGATGCGACTCAACCCGCGGATGCTCCCCGCACTGCTCGGCTTGCTCGTCGGCGCCGGTGCCGCCGTGGCCGTCGCGCAGTCGCCCAACTTCTCCTCCCTCACCACCGAAGTCGAGATCGCCACTTCGGACTCGCCGCACGGGCTGCGCGTCGTCGTTCCGCTGCCGTACCGGGAACCGCGGCGCGCGGTGCTCCCGCCGGTGGAAGCGGAGCGCTTCGACGACGTCTGGCCGGAGTCCGACCGGGGGATCGGCATGCGCACCGACCACGGGGCGCGGCGATGACGGCGAACGGGAGGCGGACCGCAACAGCACCGGTCGACCGCGCGGCGCCGTCGCGCTTCGGGGGGTGGACCGACTACCGCGAGTGGGCCGAGCACGACTTCCGCGACCGGTCCGCGGCGGAGGAACCCGGCCCGGCGACCGACACGGCGATCGTCGTGGAGGCGCTGACCCACCTGGTGCCGATCAGGGTCCTGGTGGAGGAGGAGAACGAGGGCTCGCGGCGATCCTGCCTGGTGCCGTCGACCGGAATGGCCGAGCCGGAGCCCGAACCCGACCCGGTGCCCGAACTCGGTGACGCGGCGCTGATCCGGCCGTACGTGCGCGCGGCCGATCGTTCCGACGTCCCGGACGACCTCGGCTTCGAGACCGTGGTCGAACTCGCCCGCCCCTTCTCCCTGCTGCCCGCCCGGCAGATGACCGCCGACCAGCGGGAGGTGTGCCGGGTGTGCCTGGTGCCCCAGTCGGTCGCCGAGGTCGCGGTCGGCGTCTCCACGCCGCTCGGCCTGACGCTGGCGATCATCGGCGAGTGCATCGGGAAGGGCTACCTGCGCGTGCACGAGACGGCCGTCATCGTCAACGGCCTGCCGTCGATGGACCTGCTCCGGCGGGTCTACTCCGGGCTGTCACAGCTGCCGGATGCCGGATGACCAGGACGGAGCAGCCATGAACACACGTCTGGGCGTCGTGCTCGCCGCGATCGGGCTCACGCAGCTCGTGGTGGTGGTCCTCGCGACCCTGTTCCGGGCCGATGGCTGGGTTCGCCCGGCGGTGGCGGCTCTCGCGGTCGGCGCGGTCGCGCTCTTGGCCGTGGTGGTGGTGACAGTGCGACGCCTCCACCACGCACAAACCCTAATGCGTAACGAGATCGACGCGTTGGCCGCGGTGGCGCTCGCCGACGTCCTGGCCGATGCGCTCGGCCGCAAGGACGTCGGTGAGGTGAGGAAGAGCCTTCCCGCGGTGTCGGACGCCGGTCTCGCCCTGCTCGTCGGACAGGTCGAGGAGCTGTGCGCGGCCGCGTTGCGGGCCGACCTGGAGAACGAGGACATCCGGGCCGGGTACACCGAGGTGTTCGTCAACATGTTCCGGCGGTCGCAGGCGTTGCTGCAGCGCCAGCTGGAGGTGGTCGAGCGCCTGGAGAGCGGTGACCGGTCGCCCGCCGACATGCGCCTGTTGTTCCAGCTCGACCACCTGGTGACGCGGATGCGGCGCAACAACGAGAACGTGCTCGTGCTGGCGGGGACGGAGCTGGTGCGGGCGACCAGGAACCCGGTGCCGATGGAGGCCGTGTTCCGGGCCGCGATGTCCGAGGTCGACAAGTACCAGCGGATCAAGGTGCTGGGCATCCCGTCGGTGCGGATCTCCAACACCGCGGCGGGTGACCTCATCCGGATCGTCGCCGAGCTGCTCGACAACGCGACGGCGTTCAGCCCGCCGGACAAGGAGGTCACCGTCAACGCCGAACTGGGCAGGCACGAGGGGCTGTCCATCGGGGTGTTCGACAACGGGATCGGCATGTCCGACGAGGACGTCCGCAAGGCGAACGAGCGGCTCACGAACCTGGGTTCGGCGCAGATCGCCCGCTCGCGCCGCACCGGCCTGTTCGTGGTGGGCCGGCTCGCGGGCAGGCACGGGTTCAAGGTCGAGCTGTTCGGCGGCGACGACGTCGAGGGCGTGTCGGCGCTCATCTCGGTGCCCAGTTCGGTGCTGCTGGAGGAGGAAGCGGTGCGCGCGGGCGTTTCCGGTCCGGTGACGGTGATGACCACCGTGAGGACCCCGGAAACGAGGTCCGCGCAGGACGACGAAGGTGGGCGCCGCGTCTCTTCCTGGTACGGCAAGTCGAAGGCGTGGCGTGCCGAACGCGACAAGGCCGCGCGGAACGCGCGTCGCCCGGCCGCCGAGCGCAAGGGCGCGGAGCACGACGACGTCCCCGTGGACCTGCCGGTGCGGATTCCCGGCAACCGCGGTGCGACGCCGGTGCTCGCGGCGGTGCCCGCGGGTGGCCCGGCCGGTGGGGGAGCGGACCTGCGGGCGCCGTCCCGGTGGTTCAAGGCGAAGGACGGGGCGGCGGATCCCCAGCGGGGCGCCGATACCGCACCGCAGCCGCCACCCCCGCCCGAACCGCCGCGGCAGGAGACCGTCTACACGGAGGACGGGCTGCCGCTGCGCCAGAAGGGCGCGCACCTCCCGCCGGGAAGTGCGGACGGGCCCGACCGGGCCAAGCCGATCGAACGAGACCCCGCACACCTGCGGCGCAGGTTGTCCAGCTACCAGGTCGGTGTGCGCAAGGCGAAGGAACAAGAGGACCGGATGCGAGGCCGACCACAACACACAGGCGGTTGGACCGTGTTGGAGAGGGAGACAGGGAAATGAGCGGACAGTCGAAGTCGCTGACGTACCAGGAACTCGTCGACAAGTGCCGGTGGCTCATCAACGAGTTCGTGGACCGCGTTCCCGGGGTGGCGCACGGCATCACGGTCTCCGCGGACGGACTGCTCCTCGCCGCCTCCGGCGCCCTGCCGGAGGATCGGGCGGACCAGCTCGCCGCGGTGTCGTCGGGGCTGCTGAGCCTCACCGAGGGCGCGGCCCGGTGGTTCGAGGCGGGCAACGTCCGGGAGACCATCGTCGAGATGGACGCCGGCACCATGCTGTTGATGGCGATCAGCGACGGCTCGTGCCTGTCCATCCTGGCCGATCCCGGCTACGACATCGGCCAGATCGCCTACGAGATGGCGCTGCTCGTGGACAAGTTCAGCGACCAGTTGACGCCGGGAGAGCGCGCGGACGACGCGGAGCAGGGCGTGTCCGCCGGTTCCGCGGCCAACTGAGGGACCGGGGAAGGGCGACGCACCATGAACATCCACGATTTCGGTCCAGTGAAGAAGGTCGGCTCGGTCACCTCCACGAAGATCGTGGTGGCGGGCGGGTTCGGCGTGGGCAAGACGACCTTCGTCGGCGCCGTCTCGGACATCCAGCCGCTGACGACCGAGGCGATGATGACCGTCGTCAGCAACGAGCTGGACGACACCACCCGGATCCCGAACAAGATGGCGACCACGGTGGCGATGGACTTCGGCCGGGTCGCGCTGAGCGACGACCTGCTGCTCTACCTGTTCGGCACACCGGGGCAGGAGCGGTTCTGGTTCATGTGGGACCACCTCGTGCGCGGCGCGCTCGGCGCCGTCGTCCTGGCCGACAGCCGGAGGCTGGCCGACTCGTTCACCTCGATCGACTTCTTCGAGAACCGCAAGATCCCCTACGCCGTGGGGGTCAACACGTTCGACGGGATCCTCCACCACCCCCTCGAACACGTCCGGCGGGCGCTGTCGATCGACCCGGGCATCCCGGTGCTGCAGTGCGACGCGCGTGATCGCGCCGAGGTGAAGCGGACGCTGCTGCAGCTGGTCGCCTACGTGATGCAGAAGGTGGAGCAGGTGGCCGACCCGGTGACGGTGTGAGGAGCGGAAGTGGTGGTCGACGTGGAAGGAGCGGTGGACGATGTCGGAGACCGGCCGTGAGGTGATCGAGCTGGACGTGCCGTCGTACCAGGAGCTGATCAAGAGCAACGACGTGATCGTCATCGACATCTCGGCGGACTGGTGCGGCCCGTGCCAGGCGTTCACCGAGGTGTTCCGCAACGCCGCGGGGAACTACGACGACGTCGTGTTCGCCTCGATCGACGCCGACGAGCAGCCCGAGCTGGGCACGGCGTTCAACGTGAAGACGATCCCCACGATCGCGGTGATGCGGGCCGGTGCGCTGATCTTCGCGCACGAGGGCTCGCTGAGCGAGCGGGCGCTGGCCGACGTGATCCGCCAGGCCCGCGCGCTCGACGTGGAGCAGGTGCGCCGTTCGGTCGTCGGCTGAGCGGGAACGAGGAGGTGTGTCGTGTTGGAGATCGGTGCGCAGGCTCCCGACTTCACTCTTGAGGACAACAACCGCAGACCGGTCACGTTGTCGTCGTACGCCGGTGACAAGAGCGTCCTGCTGGTGTACTACCCGCGGGCGTTCACCCCGATCTGCCGGGGTGAGCTGTGCCAGATCCGCGACGAGATCGAGGTCTACCGCAGCTACAACGTCCAGGTGCTCGGCGTCTCGGTCGACTCGCCGTTCTCGCTCAAGGAGTGGGCCGAGCGGCAGAAGTACCCGTTCCCGCTGCTGTCGGACTTCTGGCCGCACGGTGAGGTGGCCACGACCTACGGGACGTTCAACGATGCCGAGGGCATCGCCCGGCGCGGCACGTTCCTGATCGACACCGAGGGCATCATCCGGTTCGCCGAGGTGCGGGAGGGCGACGAGCCGCGCGACCAGAACGCGTGGAAGGAGGCCGTGGCCACCGCGCTGGGTCCGCCGAAGGCGCCGAGCATCTCCGTGCCCACCGCGGTCGGCAGCTGGATCGACCTGCCGGCGGAGTCGGAGGACGGGACCGGCTGAAGGCGCGGCCGGAGCCGCACGACCGGGGTGGGGCCGTGACGGCTCGGTCGTGCGGCTCGCCGTTCGTGCTTTCGGACTCAGAACGGCTCTGTCGGCGACAAAAGCCATGCACCCGACCACCGCGGTGTGGTCCCCTAGTGATCGGGTCGGGGGACACCGTTGTGGGGGGTTTGGGATGGGCGAGGACAGATCGAAGGCACAGCCACCGGCGGCCGATCCGCCGGTGTCGCAGCCCGGTGCCGAATCGGCCGCTGAAGCGGCGACCGCGGGACCGGCCGCTGGACCATCGGCTGTTGCACCGGCGGTCGCGGAAGCGGAGACCGCGCAACCGGTGGCCGTTGAAGCGGCGGTCGTCCAGTCGTCCGAGTTCGAGGCGGCTCACCCCACCGCGGCGGTGAATCCGTGGGCGCGGCCGTCCGGGCCGGAGGAGCACGCGGTGTGGGTCGACCCGACGCCGACCGACCCGATCCTGCGGATCCCACCGACGCCGCCCGAGCCGAAGTCCACCGCGGCCGCCGTGCTGCTGAACCTGACCGGCGTCGGTGCCGGCTACTTCTACCTGCGCCGGCGTTGGCAGGCGTGGACGGCGGCAGTCCTCGCCGTCGTGCTCGTCGTGGTCGCGTTCGCCACCAACGCGGCGGCCAACCCGTGGTTGTGGCGGATCCTGGCGGCGGTCTGGCTCGCGATCCTCGTCCTCGACGCCCGGCGGATCGCGGTGCAGCACCCGCCGATCGCCAACCGCCGGCCCGTGGTGGTCGGGGCGATCGCGGTGGTCGCCGTGGTCGGCGCGTACATCGGGTACGGCGTGCTGGGGCGCGGCGCCCACGACGACGGGCTCGCCGCTCAGGGACGCGGTGACTGCGCGGCGGCGACCGACCGGTTCAACGCCGTGACCGGGCCCTACGAGCTGACGCTCAGCTCGGACGTCGCCGCGGCGGACCGCGGCCTGGCCGAGTGCGCCGACTTCACCCGTGCGGCCGACTCCGAGGACCAAGCCACCGTCGTCCAGCGCTACGGCCAGTTCCGCCGCGACCACCCGGACAGCCCGCTGAGCCCGTTCGTCCGCGAGAAGCTGGTCGAGACCTACACGACCTGGGCCCGCGGGCTGCGTGACGAGGGCAGGCTGTCCGATTCGATCAAGGTCTACCGCGACCTGCTCGCCGAGGACGAGTCGTTCGCCCCGGAAGTCGCCGACACCTACCTGCGGTTGGCGAAGAAGCTCACCTCCGAGACGCCCGTGGGCGCCAGTGCGGCGGCCACCGCTCTCGAGGCGATCGCCGACGAGTTCGGTGACACGCCTGCCGCCAAGGAGGTGCCCGCGGCGTTCGACGCGCTCTACGCGGCGGCCACCGCGCCGCTCGCCGCCGGCAAGCCGTGCGAGGTGGTGGACGTCCTGGGCTTCTTCGCGGAGCTGACCAACGACGTCGCCGCCAAGGTGGCGGCCGAGGCGACGAACCAGTACCCGCGCGTCATGCTCGACTGCGGGCTCAGCGAACTGCGTGATGGGCAGGCGACGGCCGCCATCACCACGCTGGACCGGTTCATGAGGACCTTCCCCCAGCACGGCAGCCTGCCGCAGGCCCAGTCGGCGCAGATCGCCGCCGAGGTGGCCATCGGCACCGGCGCCCAGGTGCCCGTGCCCGCGCCCCTCGGCGAGGGCGGCCCGATCACGATCACCTTCTACAACACCGTGAACAGCGAGATCAACATCAAGCTGGCGGGCTCCACCGCCCACGAGTTCACCCTGCCGCCGTGCACGACGTGCCCGGAGTTCCACGCGCCCGGCACCGGTGACGACGCCTGCGACTCGCCCGTCGGGCGTCCGTTGTTCGCCGTGGGCCTGCGCGAGGGCACGCACCACGTGCTCGCCGACTTCGAGGGCAGCGGAGAGCTGGCCAAGCAGTTCGACGCCGGCTCCGGCGGCTTCGACCTCTACTGCCTGTACGTGGAGAGCAACGGCTGACCCGAAGGCCGCGCGGCCGGACCGATCACCGGTCCGGCCGCGCCCTTCGAACGCTCAGTACTCGTAGAAGTAGCCGGTCACGTCCACGACGAGGTCGAGGGTGCCGTCGCTCCCGTTGTGGAACGCCGCCGTCACGTCCTCGGTGACGGCGAGGTTGTTGGTCACACCGCCGGCGGTGAAGTTCAGCGTGGCGGCGTCCGGCCGGAGCTGGACCGGGTCCCGGTGGTAGGCGGTGAGGTAGCCGTCGCGCTGGGGGGTGACGGCCTTCGCGTTGAACATCACCGCGATCGGCCCGTACGCGAGGGACGGAGCACCCTGCGCGAGGGTGTAGTCGGTGGTCGACCGGCCTGGCAGCGCACCGGTGCGACCGCCGATGCCGGTGCGCGTGTCGACCGTGCGCAGCGGTGACACGGGCAGGAGGAAGCTCCTGCCGCTCGCGGCGAAGTAGCCGATCACGTCGACGACGATGTCCGTGGTCGCGTTCGGGTGGAAGTTGACGCTGCCCTCGATGCCGATGGGTGCGATCACGGAGTTCGTGGTGGTCTGCCCGGCCGCGTAGTTGAGGTTCGACGTCTGGGGGTTGGCCGTGCCGGTGGCGAACGCGGTCAGGTGGCCCGCCGCGCGCGGGTTGACGACCGTGATGTTGAGCAGCACCGAGGTCGCGTTGATGGGCACGTCGCCGGTGTAGTGGCCGGCGACCCGCTGGGTGAACGTCTCACCGGCCGCGATCGTCCGGGGCGACGGCATTCCGGTGCCGGTGCGCGTGTCGAGCAGCCGGCTCGGGTAGACGGGGTCGAAGCCCGCGGTCGCACCGGACTTGGTGTAGTAGCCGGCGACGTCGGCGATCAGGTCGACGGTGCCCGGGCTGCCGTTGAACAGGTCGACGTGGCCGCCGCCGACCGCGACGGTCGTCAGCCCGGGCACGGTCACACCGGTCCGGAAGTCCACCACGGACGCGGTGGGCCGCGCCTGCCCGGCCGGGTGGGCGGTGAGGTAGCCGTCGGTCGTCGCGTTGGTGACGGTGAGGTTCATGGCCACCGCCGTCACGTCCGCCGGGATCCCGTGCCGACCACCGACCTTGAGCCGGACGGTGCTGTACGGCGCGACCTTCTGCGCAGGGGCGCCGACGCCGGACCTGGTGTCCAGGAACCGGGTCGGTCCGTGCGTGACGTAACCCGAGGCGAGCGTGGTGACGCTGGTCGACGTCGTGGCGGTGGTGCCACCGGCGTCGGTGACGGTGGCCCGGACCTGGTACGTGCCGGGACGTTCGTACCGGTGATCGATCCCGCTGACGGCGGTCAGGGTGTGGCCGTCACCGAAGTCGAACGCGGTGCGGACGATGTTCCACGGATCTCCGCCGGAGTCGACGCGGAACGACGCCGTCATGCCGCCCAGCCTGGTCGCGGTGAGGCTGGGGTTCAGCGTCCCGCCGGCCGGCACGACCTTCACCGACCAGGACCCGCCGGTGCTCAGCCGGGACTCGGTGGTCGCGGTCACCTTGACGGTGTAGGTGCCGGTCGCGCGGTAGGCGTGGGACGCCGCGCACGAGGGCACCGAGGTCGTCGTGCCGTCCCCGAAGTCGATCGCACAGGTGACGGGCGATCCCCACTCGGAACGGACGTTGCCGCTGACCGTGACGACACCGCCGACCGGCGCCTGCGACGCGGACACCGTGATGTGCTGGTTGGCGAACCGGTCCTGCTGCTCCCGCGCACCGCGGTCGAGGTAGGGGATGGAACCCGCGCCCGTGTTGGGCACCAGCAGGTTGTCCACCCTGGGGCCGTTGACGGCGTCGAGCACGCCCGGCGCGTCCGCGTTGCCGGAGTCGATGGTCGGCGTGACGTCGTTCTGATCCGCGAGCAGGTCGTGGGCGCCCTGCCCGGTGGCGGCGTGCAGGGCGGCGGGGGTCTGGTAGGCGGTCCCCGCCCACCGGTACACGTTCGCGTAGCGGTCCGCGACGTTGTAGTCGAGCGTGACTCCGGGAGCCGCCGCGGCGTCGACCTCGATCGGGTGCGTCGGCCCCTTCGGGCAGTAGCCGCTGATCGAGGAGGACAGCACCTCGGAGATGACGTTGTTCTGGATCGAGGAGCCGGTGGTCGCACCGGTGACCTTGACGCCGCGGTGGCACGAGTCGCGGAGGGTGTTACCGGTGACGGCGACGCTGTCGACGTTCTCGGCGATCACGCCGAAGTTGCCCAGGGCCGTGATCGTGTTCCCGCTGACCGTGACGCCCGCGCCGCCGTCGGCGTACACGGCCCGACCGCGGGTGCCGAAGGTGGTGCGGCTGACCGTGATCGCCGCGGACCCGCCGGTGACGCGCACCGTGTCGGCGCCGCCGTAGGGGTCCGCGTCCGGCTGGATCGTGCCGCGGTCGAGCGTGACCCGGGCGGCGTTGTCGATCAGGACGGCGTTGGTGACGGTGGAACCGTGCACGGTCATGCCGCGCAGCGTCACGTCGTGCGCCCCGCGCACGGTGATCGTCGGCGCGGTGCCGCCCGCCGGACGCCGCACGGCGCCACCCTCGAACACGATCGGCGCGTCGGCGGTCCCGGACCGGGTGATGGTCACGCTCTCGTCCTGCGTCCCGGTGATGTCGACGACCTGGCCGGGGTCGACCACGTCGGCCGCCGCCTGCACCGTGCAGAACGGCGTGGCCGCACTGCCGTCACCGTCGTCGGTGCACGCCGCGGTGTCGCGCACGTACAGCGTGGTGGCCGCGGCCTGCGCCGCCGGTACCGTCACCACCCCGGCGAGAACCGCGAATGCCGCTGCGGCGGCGATGGTCGGCAAGCGCACGATGTCTCCTCGGGAACGCACGACGGCGGGGCTGCGGTACTTCTACCGCGAAACCGTCGTCGGCCGTGGCGAAGTGCCTCGTTCGTTGCACTCGGCCGGTTGTTACCCGCTGCGGCGCTGAACCCGGTCAGCGGCGGCCGGTGGCCAGGACGACGAGGAACTGCCCGCCGCCCGCCTCGACGTCGGCGGTCACCGGCAGCCCCGGTACCAGTCGGGAGAACCGGTCGACCAGCCACTCGGCCGCCTCGCGCGCGTCCTCTTCGGTCGGACAGCGGGCCACCATCTCCCGGCCGCCCTTGCGCTCCAGCCTGCCTGCGACGGTGATCAGCGGCGCGGGGTCGGCCACGTGCAGGCGGTCCGGCCAGGCGATGACCACCTTGACCGCGCCCTTGCGCGTGTTGCACCCGCGGTGCGCGAGCCGTTCGGCGACCTTGGCCTTCCGGTCGGCGGTCCGGCTGTCGACGCTGGGTCCCCGCGGGTCGTTCACCGACATGTCGGGGTCGACCGGTTCGTCGCACACCCAGCAGCGCCAGCCGTCGCGCTCGGCCACGTCATCGAGGAGGCTCACCGGGGCAAACTAGCCTGCCGCCCGCCACCACCACACACCGCACCACGCGGGCGCCACCGGTCTTGTGCTTGCCGGCCGGTAGTTGGTGGTATGTGTCTGCGGATCTCTTGCGAACCCTGACTACTTCAATGCGCGATGAGCTCTGCAGGTGCCGTGTCCGCGACTGGTGGCAAGTAGAACCGCCGTGGGGTGTTGATGCGGAGTTGCCTCGTTCGACATCTGCGACTGCTCTGGGGTCGAATTCGGCGATAGGTGACAGTCGCATCCCGCGTATCGGCGATTATGTGAGGCTTCGTCGCAGAATTGGCCGGACAGGTTCAGCTTCACCGCGCTGAGCTGCGGAGATCAGCTGTGGGTGATGGTTCCGGTGTGATCGGGTGACGATGGTGGCCCGACCCGCCGGTAGCCCGATAATTGCGGGTTGCGCGGGCCTGGATTGTTGCGGGTAATGCTCTTGCGTCGTATCGGTCACCGCCGCGCAATGACTCCGATACGATGCCGTCGAGACGAGTAACGATGGTCTGGGACGTCGCGATACCGCGATCAGTGAGCCACCTGTCAGGTCCTGGCGGCTTCGTGTGCACGTGCGACGAGAACGAGGTTCGAGTGGTGTCGAAGAGTCCCGAGGCGAGCCTTCGGGAATTGGCCGGATCACCCGCCTACCGCGACCTCGCCCCCGGGCTCGTTCGGCTGGCGGACGACTTGGGCAACGGCGACACCGCGCCTTGGCGGGGCGTGGACCTGCTCGCGTTCTTCGACGCCGAGGCGGTGGTGGGGCAGCGGCGGGGAGTGGTGGCGTGGTGCGCCCGGCACGTCGACGTCGTCCGCACGGTGCTGCTCTTCCTGCCCCTGCTGGTGACCTGGGGTGGCATCTACTTCGCGGTGCAGGCGTACCGGGAGCTGCTCGGGGCGCCGCGGGCCGAGCAGGAGGTGTTCGCCGACGCCTCGTTCCTGCAGATGTGGACGCGCGGGTTCGGCGACCGGACGTGGGTGACGCTCGACGTGGTCGCCCTGCTCGACTTCTGCGCCATCCTCGCGGTGGTCGTGTTCTTCGTCGGCGGCACGCTGCTGCAACGCCGTGCGGCGGAGGCGGAGGAGCGCGACCGGTTGCTCAAGGCCGACGCGTTGCGGGACGTGCTGATCGAGGCGGGTGCGGCCGTGCGCCGGGTCGACGACCAGGCGGTGGACCGGCTGACGGACAGCGCCAAGGAGCTGCTCCCGGTCTACGACGAGACCCTCCGCCGGCTCGTGGACGCGCAGAAGGTGCTGGCGGACCTGGTGGACGACGGCCGCGCCAACATCACCGAGCTCGTGCGGGCGACGGGCGACCTCGCCCAGACCGGGACCGTGATCGCGGGCAGCGCCAAGAGCCTGGAGGTGCCGACCGCCGAGCTGGCCACGCGCGTCCGGGAGATGGAGACCGTGACCGGGGCGTTCGCCGCGGGCGTCCAGCAGGTCAACGCCAACCTGCCCGCCGCGCGCGACGACCTGCTCGCCGTCGTGCGCGCGGTCGGTGAGCTGCACGGTCAGCTGAACGGCATCTACCACGCCCGGGTCGACGACCTGCGCAGCGAGGCAGCCGCCCACAGCGCCGCCGTCGCGGAACTCGCCAAGACCCGCGAGGAACTGGTGGTGTCGATCGAGGCAGGCAAGCGCAGCCTCGCGGACTTCGCCGACGCCGCCAAGGACATCGCGGTGGGCGGCAGGGCGATCGTGGACAGCTCGGACGGCCTGAAGTCCACCGTGGAGTCGCTCGCGCGGTCCACCGACAGGTTCGGCGACCGGGTCGACACGCTCGTCACCGGGGCCGAAGGGCTGAACAGCAGGCTGCCGGCGGCGCAGCAGCAGGTGCTCGACGTCCTCGCGGGCATCCGCGACGTCGGCGCGAAGCTCGACGACATCCACGCCCGCCAGGAGGTCGTCACGCAGGAACTGGGCGTGCTCGCCGACAACCCGCTGGCCGCCGCCACGGCCGCCAACCGCACCGCGAAGTTGGCCAAGGAGACCGAAGCCGTGCTGCGGACGGTCGTCGCGGACCTCCCGGCGCAGATGGAACACCTGCGCAAGTCCGTGGTCGTCGCCCTGGACCGCGAGTTGGAGGAGCGCCGTGCCGCGGCGGGCCTGGTCGGTGACTCGTTCGTCAGGTTCGACGAGTCCGCGGTCAAGGCCGCGCAGGCGCTCCAACGCGCGGTGGACGACCTGCGCGCCGCCCCGGCGCTGCTGCTCCCGGAACTCCACGCGGTGTCGGTGGAACTGGCCGACAGCGCCCAGCAGAGCCGCCGGGTGGTCGAGGCGATGACCCGCGTGGTCGAGCTCGACGGCCAGGTCAGGCGGCGGTGGTGGCGGCGCGGCTCGGGACGGGCGGACTGACCCGGTGAAGCGCCGTCCCGAGAACGGGTCCAACCTCGTGGGCGTGGTCGGCTGGATCTTCGCCGACTCGCTGCTGGTGCTCGTCGTCATCTTCCTCGCGACGCAGACCGGCGGCGCGGTCAGCACGCCCACCACCTCCACCACGACCACGACGACAACCACGACGACGTCGACGCCGCCACCCGGCGTGGACAGCGCGTTCATCTGCTTCCGGGTCACCACCGACCCGGCCCTGCTGACCGGGCCCGCGTCACCGGAGCGGGACGCCCACCTCAAGGCCGTCGAGGAGCAGGTGGTGGCCCGCCTGTCCCAGCCCGACCTCGACGGGCGCAGGGCGGGCGTCGTGCTGTCCTTCGGCGTCGCCGACCAGCCGACCAGCGGAGCGGACCGGGCGACGGCGTTCAACACCGAGATCCTGCCCAGGCTCGGCGCGTTCTCGCACCGCGACGACGGCGGCCTGGTGGCCAGCCGGGCGTTCTGGGGCGGCAACCCCAAGGACGGCAAGCCGGACGGGTCCATCACCGTCAACGTCTACCCCATGATCGAAGGCCGCCACGGGCCCTTGGACACCGTCCCCGTGGAGGACTGCTGACCCGTCCGCCCCCTGAACGCACGAACCTGATCGACGCACGCCCCCGACAGGAGTTCCCCGTGACTTCCGATCTGCCCGGTGGGGCCATCTCCCACCGACCTCTCCGCTTCTTCTGGATGCTCGACGTGTCGGGCTCCATGGCCGGCCAGAAGATCGGCCAGCTCAACCACGCCATCCGCGAAGCCCTGCCGGAGATGGTCGCCTCCGCCGACGAGAACCCGCACGCGGCGGTCGAGGTCCGCGCGATGACGTTCAGCACCGGCTACCGGTGGATGACGCCGCGGCCCGTGCCGCTCGCCGACTTCAGCTGGGCCGACGTCTCGGTCAGCGGCATCACCGACATGGGCGCCGCGATGAAGGCCATGGCCGCGGAGCTGTCCGTGGACAACATGCCCGAGCGCGGCCTGCCCCCGGTGATCGTGCTGGTGTCGGACGGCCAGCCCACCGACGACATCGACAGCGGGCTGCGCGCGCTGATGGACCAGCCGTGGGGCAAGCGGGCCATCCGCATCGCGATCGGGATCGGTCCGGACGCGGACCTCGACGTGCTGCGCCAGTTCATCGCGCACCCCGAGATCGAACCGCTGACCGCGCGCAACCCCCGCGACCTCGTGCAGTTCATCAAGTACGCGTCGACGACCGTGCTCAAGTCGGCGTCCTCGCCCGCGAGCCAGCCGGTGGGGACGCAGTTCCTCGGCACCCCGCCGCCGCCTCCGCCACCGCCCACCACCTCGGCCGAGGACCTCGTCTGGTGAACGTCGTGAACCAGGTGTTCGATGCCCTGAAGGGCAGGGGGAGAAGACAGCAGCGGATCTGGCGGGCCGCCCACCACTCGGCGCTGGGCGCCTCCCACGTCCGCGACGGGATCATGTGCCAGGACTACAGCGACAGCCGGGTGCTCGACGACGGCAAGTGGGCGTTCGTCGTCGTCGCGGACGGCCACGGCTCGGAGCGCCACTTCCGCAGCGACCGCGGCGCGCAGCTGGCCGTGCAGACCATGAGGGAGGTGTTCCTCGCCTTCCACGAGCGCGTGCGCGCCGCGCGGGAGAGCGTCGACCCCGGCGACCTGCACGCCTTGTGGGCGCAGGAGACCAGCCACGTCGTCCCGACGTGGCGGGCGATGGTGCACGCCGACCTCGTGGCCGAGCCACCGATGCTGCCGGGCAGGCAGGGAGGGGAACGCGGGATCGTCCGGTTCGTCACCAAGTTCGCCGAGCACAACGGGCTCGCCCAGACCGAGCAGCTGTTCTGGCAGCTGCGCGGTTTCGCGCAGTACGCGGGGCAGTGGACGTCGCCGACGCCCGCGGAGCTGGGCCCGCTGCCCCTGCCCGACGACTCGCGGTGGGACCTGCCGAAGCTCGGGAGCTGGCAGGCGAAGGCGTACGGCACGACGGTGCTGGGCGTGATCGTGGGCCCCGACTCACTCCACTGGATCCAGCTCGGCGACGGCGCGATGGTGAAGATCGTCGGCGGCCAGGCGAGCTATTTGGTGCCGCCGCCACCGGAGGCGATCGGCAACATGACCCCGTCGCTGTGCGACGACAACGCACCGGACGGCATCCGGGTCGGCACGATCCCGCTCGACCACGGCCACGTGCCGTCCGCGATCGTGTTGACGACGGACGGGGTGGTGAACTCCTACATCGAGGAGCAGGGGTTCTTCCGGTTCTGCCAGGACGTCGCGGAGCGTGCCAGGGCGGCGGGCGGGCCGACGCGCGACGGGCGGGGCAGGTCGGCGTTCGTCGACGACCTGGAACGCTGGCTGCCCGAGATCTCGCGCAGGGGCAGCGGGGACGACATGAGCGTCGCGCTGGCCTGGGCGGGCGAGGTGCCGACCGACCACCGCGACGAGCCTCCGCCGGACTCCGCGCGGGAGATGCCCGAGTCGACGGACGCCGTGGACGTGGCGGCGGAACCCGAGACTGCCTCGTCGCCCGCGGAGATCGCGGAAATCACGGAGCCGGCCTCCGAAGACGTCGAGCAGGTGCCCGAGGACCGGCCCGGCGTGAGCATCCACAACCCCGCCGCCGCCTTCGCGCACACGCGGGTCGACACCGACCTCGACGGAGCGGACGAGGCACCGGAGGAGTCCGCGCAGACGAACACGGGAAGGGGCGTGACCGGCGATGATCAAGGCAGGTGAGCGGCTCGACAGCGAGTCCGGTACGCCGGTCGCGGTCGGGGACGTGCTCGGCGCGGGCGGCCAGGGCGAGGTCCGGGAGGGGCGGACCCCGGACGGCCGGGTCGTCGCGATCAAGTGGTACCTGCCGCCGTTCCAGAACGACGAGCTGCGCCGGAACATCACCTACCTGGTGAACGAGCACGCGCCCTCGGCGAAGTTCCTCTGGCCCGAGGACATCGTGTTCAAGGACGGCGAGTTCGGGTACGTGATGCCGTTGCGCCCGCCGGACTACGTCAGCCTGACGCGGGTGCTCGGGCGCAAGGTCCCGATGAGGTTCCGGCAGCTCGTCCAGGCCGCCGGGCACACCGTGTCGGCGTTCAAGGCGTTGCAGGCCAAGGGCTTGTTCTACTGCGACATCTCCGACGCGAACCTGTTCGTCGAACCCCGCACCGGTGACATCCTCATCTGCGACAACGACAACGTCGGTTCCTCGCGCACCGCGCCCAGGGTGCTCGGCACACCGCGGTTCATGGCACCGGAGATCGTGCGGAACGAGAAGAAGCCGTCCGCGCTGACCGACAGCTTCTCGATGGCGGTCCTGCTCTTCCTGCTGCTGATGAACGACCACCCGCTGCAGGGCGAGGCCGAGTCGCGCATCCACGTGTTCGACGCGGCCGCGATGCGCCGGATCTACGGCACCCAGCCGGTGTTCATCTTCGACCCGCACGACGCGAGCAACCGCCCCATCCCCGGCGTGCACGTGAACGCGTCGATCTTCTGGGAGCTCTACCCGCAGGCCGTCCGGGACATCTTCACGAAGGTGTTCACCGCCGGGCTGGCCGACCCGGCGCGCCGCCCGACGTTCGGGGAGTGGGAGACCGCGATCTCGGCGACGTTGGACGCGATCTTCGCGTGCCCCCACTGCGGCCGGGAGAACTTCTACTGCTCCACCAGGCGCGTGGCGACCTGCTGGGGTTGCCGGAAGGCCATGCAGGTGCCCATGAAGCTCGTCATCGACGGCCGGCGGACCGTCGTGCTGGACCGCGACACCAAGTTGTACGCCCACCACGTGAACCGGCGCGGTGACGTGGTGCTGACCGATCCGCCGCTGGCCGAGATCTCGAAGCACCCCACGCAGGACAGGTACGGGTTGAAGAACCTGAGCACCCTGCCGTGGTTCGTGACGCTGCCCGGGTCGCAGGTCGCGAGCCCCATCGCACCGGGCCGGTCGGTCGCGCTGGTGCCGGGCTCGCAGATCGAGTTCAACGCCGTCAGCGCGGTGGTCGAGCAGTAGTCAGTGGTCGCCGTGCGCGTTGAACGTGCGGATCGCCCCTCGGGGGTTCCCGGACGACGTGCACGGCGGCCACTGGCAGTGCCAGTAGGAACCGGACACCCAGCAGCTCAGGCGACCGCACGAGCCGCACTGGACGAAGGAGTCGGCGGTGCACCGGGGACAACCGGGAAAACCCTCACCGATCCGCAGACCGCCGTCGATGGTGGTGGCGTCGTACCGCTCACCGCGGGCCTTGGCCTCGTCGATCGCGAAGGCCCAGGTCGCGTACCAGGATTCGGGGTGCTGCTCCACCCTGAGCCCGTACAGCGCGGACCCCTGGCGGCAGCGGGCGAGGACCACGTCCGCTCTCATCAGGCGAGCTTAGGCCATGGCCGCCGGCGACGTGTGCGTGGTGTGCGGTAACGGTTTGGGCTTCTCGTGGGCGGTGGACCACTTCGGGGAGTCGATGTGCCACGCGTGTTCCCGAGGTGCCCGCTGTTGGAGCTGCTCGGCGGCCACGGGCGGCTCCGGCGCGCGTGCCCGGAGCGTGCTCGACGACGGCAGGACCCGGTGCGGGCGCTGCTCGGCCTGGGCGGTGGACCGGCAGTCCGACGTCGGTGCGGTGGTGAGCCTGGTCCGACCACTGCTGCACTCCTACGGCATCCGGCTGCCGAACCGGGTCCGGGTCGAACTGACCTCCCCCGACCAGCTCGGCAGGCACGCCGGCACGTCGGTGCACGGCTTGACCAGCGTCGTGCGCAGCGGGGGGACGAGCCAGGTGGCGCGCATGCGGGTGATGTCCGGGATGCCCGCCACGCAGTTCGGCCAGGTGCTCGCGCACGAGATGGGCCACGCCTGGCTCGCGCTCTGCCCCGGCGCGGGCATCCGGAGCGCTCGTGACGAGGAAGGGCTCTGCGAGCTCGTCGCGAGCTGGTGGCTGCGCCACCGCGGCGGCCGACTGGCCCGGTACTACCTGGACAACCTGTCGTCGAACCCCGACCCGGTCTACGGCGACGGTTACCGCGAGGTGGAGCGGCGCGCGTCCGCACGGCCACCGCACGAGATCGTGAAGCTGGTGACGGCGACCGGCCGGATCTAGGGCGTGTATCGAAGTCCACGACCTGATGTCGAGCCGACAAGAAGTTACGCTGCACCGGTGTCACCGCAGCGCCGCGCACGGCAGAAGGTCACCGTCACCGCCGACCTCGTCATCCTCACCATCCGCGCCGACCGGCTGAACGTCCTGCTGGTCGAGCGGGCGAACGAGCCGTTCGCCGGAAAGCCCGCGTTGCCCGGCGGGTTCCTGCGCGGCCGGGAGAGCCTGGACGAGACCGCGGCGCGGGAGCTGGCCGAGGAGACCGGGATGGACGCGGCCCGCCTGCACCTGGAGCAGATCGGCGTCTACTCCGACCCCGACCGCGATCCCCGCGACCCCCGGGTCATCACCTGCGCGTACCTGGCCATCGCGCCCGACCTGCCGCTGCCGACCGCGGGGTCCGACGCGCGGGCGGCGCGCTGGGTGCCGGTGGCCGAGGCCGAGCGCGTGCGGCTCGCGTTCGACCACGGCGACATCCTGCGCGACGGTGTCGAGCTGGCGCGCGACAAGCTGCAGTTCACCACCGTGGCCACGGCCTTCTGCGGCGACGAGTTCACCATCGGCGACCTGCGCGCGGTGTACGAGGCCGTGTGGGGCGTGGCGCTGGACAAGCCGAACTTCCACCGCAAGGTCACCGACGCGGACGGGTTCGTCGTCGCGACGGGTGGCAAGCGGCCCACGGCGGGCGGTCGACCGGCCGCGCTCTACCGGGCCGGCGGGGCGACGGTGTTGTCACCACCGATGATGCGGTCGCGCCGGACGGGGGAGTGACCCTCTTAAGGTCAAGATGACAATTGGCTTGGTTGAGCGGCTCTAGGGTCGCGAGTAGTTGATGTCACGCTGACAATAAGCTACGCTGGTGTCATGACTGATGATGTCGGACGTCGGCGCGTCGGATCCGATCTCGCCGCCGACGTGGTGCTGTTCGCGGGGGCGAGCGGGGTTCTCTCGCTCCTCGCGGTCGAACGGGCCAAGCAGCCGTTCCAGGACTGCCTGGCGTTACCGGGCGGCTTCGTGGAGGCGGGCGAGGAACCGCGTGCGGCGGCCGCGCGGGAACTGGAGGAGGAGACCGGCGTGAGGGTGCCGCGAGCCGGGTTGGCCGAGGTCGGGTGCTACGACGAACCCGGTCGTGACCCGCGCGGGCGGGTCGTCAGCGTCGTCTACCGCTACTACGTGGAGCGAGCGCCCCGGGTCACGGCCGCGAGTGACGCCCGCGCCGCCCGGTGGGTCCCGCTGGACGAGTTCCTCGCTCCCGGCGCGGACGTGGCGTTCGACCACCGCGACATCGTCGGCGACGCGGTGGTGGCGTGGCTCAGCGGCGGCCGGTCCTCGACGGGGTGCGCAGGATCGCCGGGTGCAGGACCTCCGCCGGGCCACGCCGGAAGAGCGCGGCCGGTCGACCACCACGGGACGTGCGACCACCGGTGGGCACCAGGAACCCGGCCACGCTGGTGACCTTGCGGTGGAAGTTGCGCGGGTCGAGTTCCTCGCCCCACACGATCTCGTACACCTGGCGGAGGTCGCTCACGGTGAACTCGGGCGGGCAGAACGCGGCGGCGAGCGTCGTGTACTCCAGTTTGCTCCGGGCCCGTTCCACCGCGTCGGCCAGGATCTTCTTGTGGTCGAACGCCAACCTGCTCCGCTTGCGCAGGACCGCGTCGACCGGGACCCAGTTCGCGTCGGCCGCGTCGCCGCCCGCGGTCGGTGACGGCAGACCGGGCACGAAAGCCAGGTAGCACACCGTGATGACGCGGCGGCGCGGGTCGCGGTCGGGCGCGCCGTAGGTCCGGAGCTGTTCGAGGTGCAGCGATTCGGGGGAGAGGCCGGTCTCCTCGGTCAACTCGCGGAACGCGGCGGCCTCGACGTCCTCGGCTTCGTGGGCGAGGAACCCGCCGGGCAAGGCCGGCATACCGGCGAACGGCTCGATCCCGCGTTCGACGAGCACGACCTTCAACGCGCCGGAACGCACGGTGAGGATCGCGAGGTCGACGGCGACGGCGACCTCGGGGATCGTCCAGGCTTCCTCAGGCATGGCCGCCTGTGCCGACCGGTCGTCCATCCACATGGAACATGGTAACCGCAATTCTCGGGGTTCCACCCGCTCACCGTTATCGTCGGTTTGACGCGAACAACGCGGGTGGGCTAGCGTCCGCGATGCCGCATCGGCGTTCCCCTCACCTGGTCAACGCATCTCGTGGTGTGCCGTCGCGGGCTCGATCGACCGGCGAGCGCGTGAGCTCGCCACCGCTCATCACTTCTCCCGAAGAACGTCACCCGGACCGCGATGGAGTGGACCGATGATCGTGATATTGACCGCGCTGCCCGTGGAGTACGACGCGGTGCGCGCACACCTGACCGACCTGCGGACGCACCGCCACGGTGCCGGAACCCTGTTCGACACCGGCTTCCTGGCGTCACACCCGACCTGCCGGATCGCCCTCGCGGCGACCGGCATGGGCAACTTGTCGGCGGCGACGCTCACCGAGCGCGCCGTCGTCGAGTTCGCCCCCGCGGCGATGCTGTTCGTCGGCATCGCGGGCGGGCTGCGGGACCGGCTCGACATCGGCGACGTCGTCGTCGGGACCCGCGTCTACGCCTACCAGGGCGGGCGGAGCGACGACACGGGGTTTCGCGCCCGTCCCCGCGCCTGGGACGTCTCGCACCGGATCGAACAGGTCGCCGGTCGGGTATCCCGGGAAGACCGGTGGTTCCGCGCGTCGCCCGACCGGGACGGGGAGGCGGTCCCGGCAGTCCACTTCGGACCGATCGCCGCCGGTGAGGTCCTGCTGGACTCGCGCCGGTCCGACACCGCGAAGCAGATCGACGACCACTACAACGACGCCGTCGCCGTGGAGATGGAGAGCGCCGGGTTCGCCCTGGCCGGGCACCTCAACAACGGCATCCCGACCGCGACCATCCGGGCGATCAGCGACCACGCGGACGGGCACAAGTACGAAGCGGACGATGCCGGCTCGCAGGTGCTGGCGGCCCGCAACGCGGCGGCGTTCGCCGTGGCCGTGGCGGGGACGCTGGACCGTTACGACGCCGAGCAGCGCGACTCCGGCAAGCCCGACGAGCACGACGCGCCGTACGCCCGGCTGTCCAACCAGAACATCGCCCGCGACCACGCCCACGTCGACCGGCAGGTCGGCTTCGACTTCGGAGCGGGCTTCCCGAGCGCGTTCCGGAACGGGGATGACCGATGAACACGCCACCGCCACCGCCGTGGGCACCTCAGATGGACAACCGGAACGTCGCCGGGGACCACTCGTTCGTGGGCAAGCAGGTCGGCTTCGACCTGCGCGGCTCGACGCTGCACTCCCACAACACGACCTACCACGTCAACAGGGACGACCCGCCCGAGTGGCGCTTCAAGGTGGCGCTCAGCCACCTCAACGGCGGTGTGCCGCGTGAGGCGGAGAAGCTGTTGCGCGAACTGGTCCTCAGTGGACGCGGGACGAGCCGGATGGTCTACTACTACGCGCTGTCCGTGGTGAGCGAACGATCGCTCAACGAGGTCGACCCGTCGGTGATCGAGAACTTCGACACCGCCCTGCACGTCGCGCGGAACTTCCCGGTCGTCGATGCCTGGAGGGTGGCGCTGGACGTGGTGCGCGAGCTGATGTCGTGCATCTGGCGCCAGGCGTCGGTGGGCCAGCTCGACGCCGACTCGCTCCAGCGGGTGCTCAACCGCGTCGGCGGCCTGCCCGGCGAGCGGCAGAAGGAGATCACGCGGCACCTCAACTCCGTGCTGGGCGGCGCGATCCAGGACCACCTCGCCGCCGTCGACGCCCAGCGCATCCTCTTCGAGCGGCGGGAACCCGACCGCGTCGGGCGGGCCTGGAAGTTCTTCGAGCCCGAGCCCGCGCAACCGCGTCGCCTGCTGTACTCGTCCCCACCGGTCGGCGCCTCCGCTTGGGCGAAGCTGGCCGGGGGTGGGCTCCTGGTCGCGATGGGCCTGCTGACCCTGTTCGGCAGCCCGGGGGTGTTCGGTGCGCTGCTGCCGCTGCTGCTCACGATCGCGGGCGGCTACCTGACCGTCCGCTTCGGCGTGGCACGCGCGGTGCAGTCCGCCCGGCTGGTGCGCAAGGAGGCCGAGCACGGGTTCCCGTACGTCCCCCAGCCGGTCGAGTCGCCGGGGCACTGGGTGCCGACCGACTGGGTCCGCGGCGTCCACGAGCAGGTCGAGGCGGGGTTCCGCGACCGCCGCCCCCACGTGGCGGGTGACTGGTCCGGCGGCACCGCGGGGCTGCGGGAACACCTCAAGGGCAGGCTCGTCGCGGCGTACGGCAACGCCCAGGTCAGTCCGGCGTCGCTGAACTGGCTGATCCGCTGGCACGCCGACCAGGCCGTGTCCCGGTGGCGCGCGGGCACGTTCCTCGACTACCGCGAAGCGCTGCGGCCGAGCACGTTGCCCGTCGTCCTGTTCCGCGTCGGCGTGGCGCTCGCGGTGGTCGGCCCCCTCGTCCTGGCCGGCCGGGGGATGGTCGGCGTAGCGCTGCTGTTGGGAGCCGGCGCGTACCTGGGCCTGCGGACCGCGATCGCGGTCCTGACCACGCGCCAGGTCGTCGGCGATCTCACGGCGGCGGAGGATGCCCTCTCCCAGAGCGAGCAGGAGGCCTACACGGCGTGGCTCCAGGTGCTCGCCGACCGCCCGGACGACGAGGAGATGGCGACCTGGCTCGCGCTGGACAAGTCCTACCTCAAGACCGTGGCCCTCGAACGGGCCGGCCTGACCAACCGCGACCTCATCGACCACGTCGTGATGACCCAGGGTGCGCCGGACGCGCGGCGGGCCCGCGTGCCGCGCGGTCCCGTCCGCTACTCCGAGTACGTGGTGCTGATCTTCCTGCTCACCAGGAGCGGGGTCCGCGAGATCGAGGTCGACCTGAACTTCCTCGACGGCAGTGTCCGCGACGAGCGTCGGACCTCGTTCCGGTACGAGGCCCTGGCGTCGGCCAAGGTGGCGGAGGCGGGCACGCGCGTGGCCAACGGGGAGCGGAACGTCGTCCAGGTGACCGAGCAGCTCCAGCCCCTCGACGTCGGCAGGTTGCGCAGCCGGCAGTTCGCCCTGACGCTCAACAGCGGCGAGGTCATCACGGCGGTCGTGGAGAACTTCCAGGGCCTGGTCGACCCGGCGTTGGAGGACCCGGCCGAGCTGGTCAAGCTCGCCATGGACACCTCCGGGGTCACCTCGGCGCTGCGCACGCTCGAAGCCGTCGCCGCCGAGGGGCGCGACTGGGTCGCGCTGGAGCAGGAGCGGCGCAAGCAGCGCCTCAAGGACGGGGCGGAGCGCAACGGTGGCCTGGGCGTCCCGGGCGGTGGTTTCGCCGCACTGGAGGGGTGAGCCGCGGATCCCGTCCTGAACCCGTTGGTGGAGGTGGGCACGGTGGAGCCGGTTGCCGTCGATGTCCGGTGGTTGGTCCTGGCGTTGCTGTGCGCGGGTGCCGTGGTGGCGTGGCGCCGCCGGCTGGACCGGGGCGCGGTGACCCGCCGGCCACCGCGCGGTCTGGAAGCGCACCGGGTCTTGGTGCACCGGGTGGCGGGCAGGCGGGCCCGTTACCTCGGGATCGTCACCGGTGACATCAGGCGGGTGAACTTCGCCGAGGTGTGGGTCAACCCGGAGAACACGGCGATGCAGATGGCCAGGGTCGACGACTTCTCGGTGTCGGGCATCGTCCGGTACGAGGGTGCGCGGCGCGACCGCACGGGCCGGGTCGTCCAGGACCACATCGCGGACGAACTCGCGCGGGCGCTGGCCGGGCACGACGGTGTGCCCGGCGGGACCGCGATCATGACGGGCGCGGGTGGGCTGGCGGCCAAGGGGGTCCGCCGCGTGGTGCACGTGGCGGCCGTCCACGGCGAGCCGGGTTCGGGGTTCCGGCAGATCCCCGAGGTGGGGCGTTGCCTGACCAACGCGCTCGCGCTCGTCGGTCGCGGCGACCCCCGGCCACCGAAGTCGGTCCTGGTGCCGCTGCTCGGCGCCGGAACCGGGGGAGGGGCCGCGCGCCCGACCGCGGACTCGCTGGTGGACGCCGCGATCGACCACTTCAGGACGGTGCCGGACACCCCGGTGGAGATCGTGTACCTCCTGGCTTACACGGACGCGGAGTTCGACGCGTGTGTGGCCTCCTGCAAGGCGCACGGCCTGGTGCCGATCGCCGACGCCGAGCGTCGTGACCTCCTCGAACCGGTGCCCACGGGTGAGCACGAGGCGTGGGAGCCTGCCGCGCCGCGCACGCTGCACACCGGTTTCGTGGTCGACGTCGTCGACTTCGGCGGACGTCCGGCCTTGGCGCGGGAGGTGGTCCAGGACCGCCTCGCGAACCTCGTCCGCTCCGCGTTGGACGACGTGGGGATCGGGTTGCCGGCGACGACGCACCAGTGGACCGGTGACGGTGTCGCGGTGGTGCTGCCCGGCGACGTGGACCCGACCCGGGTCACCGGCGCGCTACCGCGCTCGTTGCTGCGTCGGCTGGAAGTGGACAACGCCGTCCACGCGGACCGGCTCCGGCTGAGGGTGGCGTTCGGCGTCGGCCTGGTCGCGGTGGCCCCGACGGGGTTCGGCGGCTCGATGGTCCTGGAGCTCTCGCGGCTGGTCGACTCACGGGTGCTGCGCGATGCCGTGCGGGCGAACCCGGAGGCACCGCTCGCCGTCCTGATCTCCGAGCACCTGCACGCCTACGTCGTACGGCCGGGCTACGTGCGGCTGCCCGGGCCGGACCTGGAGCGGGTCGAGGTGGTGGAGAAGGAGTTCAGCCAACCGGCGTGGCTGTGGGTGCCCGTCCGGCCGGGTCCGCTCGCGCGCGTCGAGCGGGAGTAGCACCGGGATGGGCGGGCGGCACGGCTTGCGGTGGCGCAGGCGGGTCAGGCGGCTTGGAGGAGGTCGCGGGGGAAGGTGACACCGGTCAGCTCTTCGGAGACCGTCCACAGGCGGCGGCCGTGGCGAGCACCCCGGTGTCGGAGGTGACGCGTGCCGGCGCGGGCTCGCGCCGGCGCGTCAGGCCCGCGATCTTCAGCGGCAGCGGTTATCGTGCCGGCCATGTCGACTGGGTCGCGAAACGAGGAAACCCGGCGGGCGTTCGACGCCGCCGCGACGGACTTCACCGCGCTGGGCCGCTACCTGTGGAGCCCGATCGGCGAGGCGACGGTGGCGGCCGTGGGCCCGCGGCCCGGTGACCGCGTCCTCGACGCCTGTTGCGGCACCGGGGCTTCGGCCGTGCCCGCCGCACGGCTGGTCGGGCCGGACGGTGTCGTGGACGCCGTCGACGTGTCGGGTCCGATGGTCGAGGAGCTGCGCGCGAACGCGGCCGGGCTGCCGCAGCTGCACGCGCACCAGGCCGACGTCACCGCTTGGGGTGGTCGCGGCTACGACGTGGTCGTGTCGGCGCTGGGCATCTTCTTCTTCCCCGACATGACCGCCGGCACGCGGAGCCTGATCGGCACGGCGCGGCCGGGCGGGCGGGTCGCCTTCACCATCTGGCGGGGTGACTCGATGGTCGCCGCCGGTCGGCACCTGAGGCAGGCGGTCGCCGCGGCCACCGCCACCGAGCCCGCACCGGAGCGGAAGCCGCACCTGCTCGACGAGATCAACCAGGCGGAGCCGTACGCCGGGTGGCTGACCGGGCTCGGGCTGTCCGACGTGGACGTGGAGGTCAAGGAGCTCCGGCTGACCATGACACCGGAGGTCGCCTGGCTGGTGGTCCTCGGGTCCGGCTTCCGGGGTGCCCTGGCCACGCTCGCGCCGGAGACCGTCGACTCGGTGCGCGAGCTGTACCTGTCGTCGTTGCGGGAGGCGGGCATCGGTGAACTCGACGCCACCACGTTGATCGGGGTCGGCACGGCGCCCCGCTGAGCGACGTGGTCAGCGGCTTCCGGAGAGCTGGAACTCCAGCAGGCAGCGGTGGCCGGTCAACTCGGTGACGGAGTCGAGGACGAGGTCGTGCGCCGCGCCGAGCGCGCGGAACTCGTCGAGGCGGCGCTCGCGGCCACCGAAGATCACCAGCATGGTCAGGTCGCTCTCGCTGTCGGCCCGCAGGCCGCCGACCCCTTCGACGACCAGGATCCGCCCGTCCGGCCGCGCGGCCTCCGCGCACCGGCCCAGGATGCGGTGCGCGTGGTCGTCGTCCCAGTTGTGGAGGATGTCGAACAGCAGGTAGGCGTCCGCCCCGGCAGGGAGCGGGTCGAAGAAGCTCCCCGCCGTGACCCGCGCCCGCGCGTCGAGACCGTGAGCGCTGAACGTGCGGCGGGCCTCGGCGGCGGTCCGGTCGAGGTCGACCAGGTGGCCGCGCACGTCGGGGTGGGCGGCCAGGATCGCGGCGAGCAGACTGCCCGCGCCACCGCCCACGTCCACGATCGTGGCGAAGCGGGACCAGTCGACGCCCGCGACGATCCGCGGGACCTGGTCGCGGAACCGGCGGGTCATCTGCCGGTCGAAGGACTCCCGCAGCTGCGGGTGGTCGTCCAGGTCGGTGTAGAAGTCACGGCCGTAGCGGCGCGGGTAGGCCGCCTCGCCGGTGCGGACGCTGTGGACGAGGTCGACGTAGGCCAGTTCGGCGCGACCGCCGGCGGTGTCCAGGTGCAGCAGGTCGGCCAGGCGGTTGTCGGCGTCGGCGCGGAGGTGCTCGCCGAACGCCGTCGTCCGGTAGCCGGTGGGGCCGGGCTCGACGATGCCGAGGGTCGAGAGGTGGTGCAGCAAGAGGCCGAGCGCGACCGGGTCGACGTCCAGCTCGACCGCGAGGTTCTCGGTGGCGGCGCCGTCGCCGTGCAGCCGGTCCGGCAGGCCCAGGGTCACCGCGACCCGCAGCGCCATCGGCGTGGCCAGCCCGGCGAGGCGGTGGATCGTGTCCGCGTCGCTGTCATTCCGCTCCATGGAAACACCGTGCCACGCACGTCAAACGCGATTGGCGCCCGTGCGACTCCGCGGTCGACCGGCACGAGGTCTACGCGACCGGGACGGCGTCTTCCTTGTTGTCGTCTTCCCTGTGGTCGACCACGGCCGGTTCGGGCGGGACCAGCACCGCGAGCAGCCGGACGAACCCGTCGCGGTCGCCCCGCACGGCGATCTCGCCCGCCGCTTCGGCGTCTTCCAACCGCCGGGTGCCCCACACGACTTCGTGCAGCGACCCGGGATCGGTCACGACCACCGCGTCCGCGCCCGCGGCGTCGCCCCGGTCCACGTCGATGGCGCTGTCGGACACCGCGACCCGGAACCCGTCACCACCGACCCGCAGGAACACGTCGACGGCGAGCCCGGCGGCCAGCCGCGGTTCGAACAGGCTCTTGAACGCCAGCATCACGGCATCGGCGCCGATGGCGGCGTGCCGGTCGAGCACGGGCGACCGCCCGCCCCACCGGCCGAACCCGACGATCACCGGCTCCAGCTCGCGGCCCCAGGCGGTCAGGTCGTACACCCGCGTCGACGCGGGCCGCGGCAGCCTGCGCCGCCGGACCACGCCGGAGTGCTCCAACTGCCGCAGTCGCTGCGACAGCACGTCCGGGCTCGCGCCCGGTATCCCGCTGCGCAGGTCGGTGAACCTCTTGGGACCGAACAACAGCTCGCGGACCACCAGCAGTGCCCACCGCTCGCCGACGAGGTCGAGCGCGTGGGCGGCCGCACAACTCTCCTCGTACTTGCGCTTGCTCGCCACGGGTACACCTGCCCAGGGTGAGAACGGTCTTGCGAAATCGCCCGGGTGGCCCGGGCGGTGGTGCGGAACGGTCGGCCCGCCTCACCCGGCGCGTGCCGAGGCGGGCCGACGTCCGCGCTCGGCCCGTGCTACCCGGCGAACCGGTAGGAACCGACGAGCGTCGCGTCGCTGAACGACGGCGGGCCGCCGACGCGGTCACCGAAGCCCTTCTGGAAGTCGGCGAACGCGGCGATGTCGTCGAGCGGGTTGTCGTCGGTCTCGTGGATGACGACGTGCACGAAGGTCACGCCGTCCGCGAGCCGGAAGGTGGCGTACCGCATGCCGCCCGGGTCCTGGGCGTTGAGCTCGGTGAAGATCCGCTCGACCAGCTCCTGGTTCTCGTCGGCCGTCTCCGTGCTCTTGGCGGTGTACTGGATCACGTGCGTGCTCATGTCGTTCCTCTCGGTGGTGATCTGACGGGAAGCCGCGCGGGTGGGCCGTGCCCCGGTCCACCCGCGCGACTCCGGGCGGCGGACGTCAGTCCTTCTTGGACGCCAACGCCGCCTCCGCGCCCGCGTCCGCTCCCGCCGGGTCGGGGGTCTTCCCGGGGAGCAGGAACGCGGCGAGCAGGCCCAGCACCGCGAACACCGTGGCGACCAGGAACGCGGACTGCAGGCCTTCGGTGAGGGCGATCTTGGGATCGTCGGTCGCGAAGCCCTTCGAGACGGACAGGGCGACCGACGTGACGATCGCGATGCCCAGGGCGCTGCCGATGTTGAACGAGGTGTCCACCAGACCCGCGGCCAGGCCGGACTCCTCCTCGGCGACACCGTCGAGGGCGGCGATCTGCGACGCGACGAACGCCGCGCCCATGCCGGGGCCGAAGATCAGCATGCCCCAGAACAGGTCACCCCAGAACGTGCCGTTGGCCGACACGGTGATCAGCAGACCGGTGCCGACCGCGATCAGCAGCAGCGCGGGAACGCCGATCGGGCGCAGGCCCAGCTTGGTGACCGCCGCCTGGCCCGCGAACGCGCCGACGATGGACATGACGGTCATGACGGCGCTGGTGAGGCCGAACTGCAGCGCCGAGTAGTCCAGCACGTCCTGCACGTAGAGCGTCAGCGGGAACAGCATGCCGTCGACGGTGAGGCCGACCGCGAAGATCGTCAGGTTGCCCGCCGTGAGGGTGCCCAGCTTGAAGATCCGCAGCGGCACCAGCGGCGCGGCCGAGCGGGACTCGATCACGATGAACAGCGCCATCAGCACGGCCGCGGCGACCAGCTGGACGATGGTGCCGGTGCTGCCCCAGCCGACCTCGGGCGCGTTGATGATCGCGTAGATCAGCAGCACGAGCGAGGCGGTGACGGTGATGGCGCCCGCCACGTCGAACTTGCGGACCTCGACCCGCTCCTTGGACTCGCTGATCAGGGCCGGCACGAGCAGGAAGATCGCGATGCCGACCGGCACGTTGATGAAGAAGATCCACTCCCAGCTGATGCCGGAGGTGATGACGCCGCCGAGCAGCAGGCCCGCCGTGGCGCCGATGCCGCCCAGCGCACCCCACACGCCCAGCGCCTGGTTGCGCTCGGCGGGGTCGCGGAAGACGGACACGACGATCGACAGCGCCGTGGGAGCCATGATCGCGGCCGAGATGCCCTGGATCACGCGGCCGGTGATGAGCACCCCGCCGTCCCAGGCGATACCGCACAGCAGCGACGAGAGCACGAACAGGGCCGTGCCCGCGAGGAAGACCCCTCGGCGTCCCATGAGGTCGGCGACACGGCCGAAGAACAGCATGAGGCCGCCGAAGGTGATCACATAGCCGGTGAGCACCCACTGCACGCCGGCGACGTCGAAGTTCAGGTCATCCTGTATGGACGGAATCGCCGTGAGGACGATCGTCGCGTCCAAGATCACCATGAAGAACGCCGTACCGAGCAAGGCCAGCGCTTTCCAGCGGCGCGGATCCGGCGGTTCGACCGAGTCTGGCGTCGGTGATGGCTGGTCGCTCCGTTGACTGGACATCCGCTCTCCTAGGACTGGTCGGTCCTGAAAACAACTCGTTCGGTCGCACCCTACTAGCATCTAGTCCTAAAACACAACCACGGACGGCGTCCAGAGGACTTCCGCTGGTAGAGTGGGGTCATGGCGACCAAGCGCAAGTACGACGACGGGTGCGCGACCGCTCACGCCCTCGACTTGGTGGGGGAGCGCTGGGCGTTGTTGATCGTGCGCGAGCTGCTGTTCGGACCGAAGCGGTTCACCGACCTGCGGACCGGCATGCCGGGGGCGAGCCCCAACGTGCTGTCGCACCGGCTGCGTGAGCTGGAGGAGTTCGGCGTGGTGCGGCGCCGCAAGCTGCCGCCGCCCGCCGCCGCCTGGGTCTACGAGCTGACGGAGTGGGGCCAGGAGCTGGAGCCCGTCATCACCTCGCTCGGGCGCTGGGGCGGCCGGTCGACGTCGCTGCGGCACGACGCCGCGATCAGCGTCGACTCGCTGATGCTGGCGCTGAAGACGCTGTTCGACCCCAGTCGCGCCGACGGCTTCACCGCCGACCTGGTGCTGCGCCTGGGCGAGGACTCGTTCCGGGTGCAGCTGTCGGCGGACCGGATCTGGATCATGCGCGGCGACCTGGACCACCCGCAGGCGGTCATCGAGACCGACCCGGTGACGCTCAACGCGCTGATCTGGAGCGGGCGCGGGCTGTCCGAGGCGATCGAGCAGGGGGACATCAAGCTCACCGGCAACCGGGAACGCGTCGAGCGCTTCCTCGGTCTGTTCCCGCTGCCCGAGCCCGCCGTGGTCGCCTGACCCCTCGCCGTGGTCGCCTGACCTGGAACGATCAAGAACCAGCAAGCGTCCTCGCCCCACGGGCGAGGACGCTTGCTGATCTTCTCAGGCTTTCACCGGGGTGAGGCGGAACAGCCGCGCGCGCCGGCCGGAGCGCGCGGCGTACGTGTCGTAGACCGGTGCGGCGCCGCTGCGGAAGAGCTCCGCGCGGGCCGCGCCGACGTCGCCGTCGTCGGTCAGCAACTCGGCCACGACGGGCACCACCCGGCCGCGGAACGTCACCTCGGCGCGTGGTTCGTGCAGCAGGTTCGTGCTCCACGCCGGGTGCCGCTCGCGGCCCCAGTTGCTGCCCACCACGTACCAGCCGCCCTGGTGCGGGAAGCACAGCAACGGCACCCGCCGCGGCAGCCCGCTGCGCCGTCCCGTGGTCGTCAGCACCAGCGAGGTGAACATCATCTCGCTCGGGATCACCCGGCCGCCCGTCAGCCGCGAGACCAGCAGGTCCAGCCGAGGCAGGACGCGCGGGCCGACGCGGGCGAACGGGCGGCTGCGGGCGACGGCCCGGATCAGGGGGTGGACTCGGCGGGCCACCGGGTGCTCCCCTCCGCGGCGGGCGCGGCAGGCGGCTTGCCCGCCCGGAGCACCCGCAACATCGTGGCCGGCTTCATCAGCGCGGGCGCCGAGTCGATCAGGCCCGCCACGCGCAGGAACGCGTTCGACAGGTTCGGATCGCGCGGCGCGCCCGCCTGGAGCCGTGCCAGGTAGGCGTTGACGAAGCGCACCTTCGCCGTCCGCTTCCCCTCCACCCCCGGGAACGACAGGTCGCCGGTCGCGGCGATCTCCCACGGGTTGTCGATCACCTTCGCGATGTCGGCGAACCACCGGCGGAACAGCGGCGCCGACCCCCGCCGCAGGTGCTCGCGCAGCTTGAGCACCTCCAGCGCGGCCACCGTCATGCCCTGCGCGTACACCGGGTTGAAGCTGGTCGCGCCGTCGCCGAGCACCAGCATCCCGGCCGGGAACCGGGTCAGCTTCTCGTAGTGGCGCCGCACGCTCGCCGGGTACCGGATGGCGGTCGGCGAGTCGATGCGCTCCGCGTCGCGCACCCACTCGTGGATCTCCGGGATGGGCAGCGTCTTGGCGTAGGCCAGGAAGCCCTCCTGGTCGGTCGGCGGCTGGTCGCCCAGGATGCCGGTCAGCGACAGCTGGTACCGCCCGCACGCGCGGGAGAACACCGCGCCGCGCGGGTGGCTCGGCGTGGCCACCGGGATGCACGCCACGTCGTCGCCCAGCAGGTCCTCGGGCAGCCGGTAGTGCTGGGTCACGTAGCTGAGCCCGATCTTGATCTTCTCCTCGGGCGCGCGCTCGTAGCCCAGCTCCTCCAGCCACGCCGGGGTCCGCGAGCCGCGGCCGGTCGTGTCGAGCACCAGGTCCGCCTCGACCACCTCGGTGGTGTCTCCGTCCTGCGCCTGCACCCGCACGCCGGTGACCCGGGCGCGGTCCGGTGTGGTGACCAGGCCGAGGATGTCGGTGCGGTCCCGGAAGACCACGCCCGGCAGCGCCGCGGTCCGGCTGCGCACGTGACCTTCGAGCAGGGGGCGCACCAAGGACACAGTGGACAGTCCGGTGTGGACCTTGGCGATCTGCTTGCCGTTGAAGAACCAGCGCATGTTGCCGCCGAGGTCACCGATGGGCATGCCCAGGCCGACCAGCTCGTCGGTCACCCCGGGGTACAGCTCCTCCAGGACGCGCAGGCCGCGTGCGAGCAGCGCGTGGGCGTGCCCGCCCTGGCGCACGCTGTTGCGCGGTGTCCCGCTCACCTCCGACAGGTCGTCGCGGTCGACCACGACCACTTCGCCGTAGAACTCGGCGAGCACCCTCGCCGTCAGCAGACCCGCCATGCTCGCGCCGAGCACCACGGCGCGTTGACCCACGTCGGCCACGACACCACTCCTCACCGGGAAGGTTCGAACTCGGAGGCATCCGGACGGCGCTGCCCCGACCCGCCACGGGGACAGCGCCGTCCGGCTTCAATCGGCCGCACGGGCCCGCTCCGGCCCGGGTGCGGCGTGGAAACGCGGCTTCAGGCGGTCGCGGCGGCGACGGCGACCGGGGCGGGCGCCTGCCGGCCGAGGATCAGGTCGGCGGCCTTCTCGGCGATGGCGATCGTGGGCGCGTTGGTGTTGCCGCGGACCACGGTCGGCATCACGGAGGCGTCCACCACCCGCAGGCCCTCGACGCCCTGCACGCGCAGCTCCGCGTCCACCACGGTGCCCATCGCGCACGTGCCCGCCGGGTGGTACATCGTCTGCGTCGCCCGCCGGACGTGCTCGCGCAGGTCCGCGTCGGACTCGGAGGCAGGCGCGCCCACGTGCCGCTCGGTGTAGGGCGACAGCGCCCGCTGCCGCGAGATCTCCAGACCCCGGCGCACGCCCTCGACCATCGCGCGCATGTCGGCGTCGTCGTCGTAGTAGTTGTGCTGGACCTTCGCCTTGGCGGTGGGGTCGCCGGACGCGATGGACACGCTGCCCCGGCTGGCCGGCGTCAGCAGGCACGCGCCGAAGGAGATGGCGTGATCGGTCGGCGCGCCGAGGCCGCCGTCGGCGAACATCACCGGACCGGCGAGGAACTGCATGTCCGGCGCGGACAACCCGTCGTCGGACCGGAAGAAGCCGCCCGCCTCGCCGACGTTGGACGTCAGCGGACCGGTGCCGTGCTCCTCGAACTCCTGCCCGTACTTCGGGTCGCCCGCGATGAGCAGGCTCACCGGCTGCGAGTGGGCGAACACCAGCATCACGTGCGGGTGGTCCTGCAGGTTCTGCCCGACCAGCGGCTGGTCCAGCACGACCGGGACGTCCAGCGCCTGCAGCAGCCCCGCCGGACCGATGCCCGAGAGCTGCAGCAGCTGCGGCGAGTTGTAGGCGCCGGCGGAGATGATGACCTCGCGCTCGGCCCGGATCTCCAGCTCCTCGTCCAGGCGCGACGCGATGATGCCCGTCGCCCGGCCGCCGTCGAAGGTCACCCGGTGCACCTGGAGGTTGGTCTCCACGGTCAGGTTCGGCCGCGACATCGCCGGGTGCAGGTAGGCCACCGCGGCGCTGGACCGCCTGCCGTTGCGCTGGGTCACCTGGTACAGGCCGAACCCGTCCTGCTCGGCGGCGTTGAAGTCGTCGTTGGCCGCGTAGCCCGCCTGGAGCGCGGCGTCGACGAACGCCGTGGACATCACGTTGCGCGACCGGCTGTCCGAGACGCCCAGCGGCCCGCCGACGCCGTGGTACTCCGACGCGCCGCGCTCGTTGTCCTCGGCGCGGAGGAAGTACGGCAGCAGCTCGTCGTAGGACCAGCCCGGCTGGCCCCAGCCGTCGTAGTCGGCGCGGTTGCCGCGGATGTAGATCATCGCGTTGATCGAGCTGGAGCCGCCGAGCACCCGTCCGCGCGGCAGGTAGATCCGGCGACCGTTGAGGTTCGGCTCGTCGTGCGTGTCGAGGTCCCAGTCCAGCCGGGTGCGGAAGAGCCTGCCGAACGCGGAGGGCACGTGCACGTTCTGGGAGGTGTCCGCCGGTCCCGCCTCGACCAGGAGGACTTTGACGTCCGGGTCCTCGGACAAGCGCGCCGCGAGCACGCATCCCGCCGAACCGGCACCGACGATCACGTAGTCGTACATCCGCTTCTCCTCTTCCGGGGACTGCCGCAAAGAATGGCGAAACACCCCGGTGGGAAACATCTTCAAAAATGCGCCAAGTGGCCGTTACTTCAAAAGTGCGGAGTTGCGACAAATGCCGGATCGCGGCTGTCCCCGCGCCGACCGGTCTCGCTAGCGTGGAGTCCCCCGGACCGAGAGGCGCACGCGCATGCAACCTTTCCGCATCGAGATCCCGCAGGCCGACCTGGACGACCTGAACCGCAGGCTGGACAACACCCGGTGGCCGGACGAGGTGCCCGGCGCGGACTGGGCGCGCGGCGTGCCGGTCGGCTACCTGAAGGACCTGGCCGGGTACTGGCGCGACGGCTTCGACTGGCGGTCCGTCGAGGCGCGGCTCAACGAGCTGCCCCAGTTCACCACCGAGATCGACGGCGCGAACATCCACTTCGTGCACGTCCGCTCACCCGAGCCCGACGCCACGCCGCTGCTGATCACGCACGGCTGGCCGGGGTCGTTCGTCGAGTTCCTGGACGTCATCGGGCCGCTCACGGACCCGCGGGCGCACGGCGGCGACCCGGCCGACGCCTTCCACCTCGTCATCCCGTCCCTGCCCGGCTTCGGGTTCTCCGGTCCGACCGGCGCGGCCGGCTGGGACGTGGACCGCGTGGCCAGGGCGTGGCAGGTGCTGATGGCGGACCTGGGCTACGACCGGTACGTCGCGCAGGGCGCCGACTGGGGCAAGCTCGTGACGCTGGAGCTGGGCCGCATCGACCCCGAGCACGTGGCGGGCGTGCACCTGAACATGCTGGTGACGTTCCCGCCGCCGGACCCGGCGGAGATGGCGGGCCTGAGCGAGTCCGACATGGGCAGGCTCGGCAAGCTGCTGTACTTCGACCTGGAGGGGTCGGGGTACATGAAGATCCAGGCCACCCGGCCGCAGACGCTGGCGTACGGCCTCACGGACTCGCCGGTGGGCCAGCTGGCGTGGATCGTCGAGAAGTACATGGAGTGGACCGACTCGCAGCTGTCGCCGGAGGACGCGGTCGACCGGGACCGGATGCTGGCGATCGTGACGATCTTCTGGCTCACGGCGACGGCGGGCTCGTCGGCGCAGCTGTACTACGAGTCGACCGACCGGACGAACCAGAACGTGGCCGCCCGCTGGGCGGGTCCGTGGCCGCTGACGGTGCCGGCGGGCGTGGCGGTGTTCCCGCACGACCCGGCTCCGCCGATCCGCCGGTTCGCCGACCGGATCCTGCCGACCATCACGCACTGGTCGGAGTTCGAGCGCGGCGGCCACTTCGCCGCGTTCGAGGAGCCCGACCTGTTCGTGGGTGACGTGCGCGCTTTCGCCCGTTCGCTCAAGCAGGGCTGAGGCACCGAGTACCGAGGACGCCGCCGGTAGCACGATCACCGGCGGCGTCCTCGCGCGTCCGGGGCAGGGTTCCCGGCCGGCGCGCGTCCAGGGGCAGGTGGCCCGTCACGGCAAGCCCCACACGACGAGAGGTCCCGCCCGGAGCACCGGGCGGGACCTCTCGAACTCTCGGACCGAACGGGAACCGCGGTGTCAGCGCGGCGCGACCTGGCCGTCCGCGCCCAGGCGGGACAGCACCTCGATGGTCGCCTCGGCCGTCCGCCGCACCTGGTCCTCGCCGATCACCAGCGGCGGGGACATGACGATGACGTTGCCGTACGGGCGCACGATCACGTTGTGCTCGCGGCGCACCGCGTCGGCGACGCCCTCGGCCACGATCGGGATGCCCATCGGCTGCTTGGTCTCCTTCGAGACCACCAGCTCGATGCCGACCGTCGCGCCGACCACGCGCACGTCGCCGACCTGCGGCAGGTCGATGGCGGGCGCGAGCGAGCTCTTGAACCACTCGCCGACGGTCAACGCGCGGCTGACCAGGTTCTCCTTCTCGATGATCTCGAGGTTGGCCAGCGCCACGGCCGCCGCCACGGGGTGGCCCGCGTAGGTGTAGCCGTGGAAGAAGCCCTCGTTGCTGGTGACGACCTCGGCGATGGCGTCGCTCATCAGCAGGCCGCCCATCGGGATGTAGCCGCTGGTCAGGCCCTTCGCGATGGTGATCATGTCGGGCTGCATGCCGCGCGGCGCCGAGTCGAACCACGAGCCCGTGCGGCCGAAGCCGGTCACGACCTCGTCCGCGATGAGCAGGATGCCGTTGCGGCTGAGCACCTCGCGCACCCGGGGCCAGTAGTCGGCCGGCGGCTCGTGGACGCCGCCGCCCGCCATCACGGGCTCACCGATCATCGCGGCGATGTTGCCCGCCCCGATGCGCTCGATCGTGGCCTCGAGCTCGGCGATCAGGGCGTCGGTGACGTCACCGCCGCCGTACATCTCGTGGTGGTAGGGCCACACCGGCGACAGCTTCTCCACGTTCGGCAGGTTCGGGCCGACGTAGGTCTGCATCATCTCGAAGCCGGTCGCCGTGCCGCTGCCGTAGGACGCGCCGTGGTAGCCGAAGTGCCGGGCCAGGATCCACGTGCGGTCCGGCTCGCCGCGGCGGTTGTGGTACAGGCGGGCGGACTTGATGGCCGACTCGACGCTGTCCGAGCCGCCGGAGGTGAGGAACACCCGGTCGATGCCCTCGGGCGAGAGCTGGTTGAGCCGGTACGCCAGCTCGATCGCCTTGTCGTTGGAGTAGTCGAAGAAGCCGGTGTAGTACTCCAGCGTCGCGATCTGCTCGGCCGCCGCGTCGGCCAGCTCGCGGCGGCCGTGGCCGACCTGGGACAGCCAGTTGCCACCACCGGTGGCGTCGATGAGCTCGTTGCCGGCAGCGTCCCAGACCAGGGCACCGTCACCGCGGACGATCACCACCCGGTCGTTGCGGTCCATCCGCTGGTGCGGGTGCACCAGGAACTTCCGGTCGAGACCTGCCAGCTCGGTAGCGGACGCGGACTGCGTCGGCAACGCGGAAGAGATCGTCACAGTCACTGTTCCTAACGTGAGAGCGGAAAAATCATCGGTGGACAATCGAGCGGACGTGCGACTCGACTACGCGCCGTCACTTACTCGATGAATCTAGCCAGGAGCGGGCCCCGCGCCCTTCTCCGAGAATGCGCATTCTGGGTTTGGCGGAGAATTCATCGCCGAACCGACGGAATCGGCGCCGCGGCGGCGGCGCGCCGGGTCCTGAGCCCGAGGGCCAGCAGCCCGCCGAACGCGATGGCGCCCGCCGCGACGGCCAGCGCCGGTCGGCTCGCGGCCACGAAGGCGGTCCCGAACGCCTCCCGCGCCAGGGCGCCGAACTGCTCCGCCTGGTCCGGTGGGAGGTCGGCGGGTACCTCGACACCGCCCTGCTGACCGGCGCCGAGCCGCAGCCCGTGCGCGGCGGCCTCCTCGACCGCGTCGAGGAACCGGGGCCGGACGTCCTCGGGCAGCCGGGTGGACAGCACCGCGGTCTCCTCCCGCAGCGCCGCCACCAGCCGGTTCTGCAGCACCGCGCCGACGACCGCCGCACCGAGCGCGGCCCCGGTCTGCCGCGCGGTGTTGAGCACGCCGGAGGCGATGCCGACGCGTTCGGGCGGGATGCCGCGCATGGCCTCGGTGGTGGCGGGTGCCAGCGCGAGCCCCATCCCGAAGCCGACGAGCAGCATCGGCACGACGAACGTGGCGGGCGTCGACGTGGCGTCGGGTACGAACGCCACCCCGAGCACCCCGGCCGCGTAGAGCGCCATGCCGGCGGTCAGGGGTATTCGGCCCCCGATCCGGTCGGCCAGCCGCCCGCCGACCGGTGCGACGGCGCTCAACGCGATCGTCCACGGCAGTGCGGTCACACCCGACATCAGCGGGCTCATGCCGAGCAGCGTCTGCGTCTCGATGACGAACACCAGCAGCAACCCGTACACCGCGAACGACGAGATCAGCGTGATGCCCGTGGCGATCGAGTAGTTGCGGTCGCGGAACAGGTCCAGCGGCACCAGCGGTTCCCGCTGCCGCCGTTCCCACAGCACGAACGCCACCGCCAGCACCGCGCTCAGCACGAGCACCGCCGGGATGCTCACCACGCCGGTGATCACGCCCCAGTCGTGCCGCTGCCCCTCGACCAGCGCGTACACCAGCGCCAGGAGCGCGCCGGTGGCGAGGACGACGCCGACCGCGTCGAACCGGTGCGGTCGGCCGGCGCGCAGGTCCGGCACGAACTTCAGCGCCAGCACCACGCCCAGCACGCCGAACGGGATGTTGAGCAGGAACACCGCCTGCCAGCCGAACGACGTGACGACCAGCCCGCCCACGGTCGGCCCGCTCACCGCCGCGACGCCCGCCACGGCGGTGAAGATCCCGAACGCCGCGCCCCGCCGTTCGGCGGGGAAGATGCCGGAGATCAACGTCAACGCCTGTGGTGTCAGCGCC
This sequence comes from Saccharothrix carnea, assembly GCF_003014735.1. Classification (GTDB taxonomy): domain Bacteria; phylum Actinomycetota; class Actinomycetes; order Mycobacteriales; family Pseudonocardiaceae; genus Actinosynnema; species Actinosynnema carneum. The sequence goes on from NZ_PYAX01000009.1 coordinate 242,353, forward strand.
GCCGCGCCGATTCCCTGGAGCACGCGCGCGCCGATGAGCAGACCGGGTGACGCGGCCAGCCCGCAGAGGACCGAGGCGACCGTGAAGACGGCGAGCCCTGCCACGAACACCGCCCGCGGTCCGACCATGTCACCGACGCGGCCGAACACGATCAGCAGCGAGGCGAACGCGAGCAGGTAGCCGTTGAGCACCCACAGCACCTCGTCGATGCCCGCGTCGATGCCCGACATGATGTCCGGGGCGGCGGTGTTGACGATCGTGGTGTCGAGGAGGATCAGGAAGTTCGCCAGGCACAGCACCGCCAGCGCACGCCATGGACGTTGCTGCTGCTGCACCTCACACCTCCGTCGCGCGGTGCAGCAACCCCGCCATCCGCCGGGCCGCGGCGAAGCTCGCCCAGGACACCAGCTCCACCAGCCGCCGGTCGTCACCGCCGAACGCGGCCACGGTGCCGTCGTCGACCTGGTAGGACGCCATCGCCACGAGCAACGCCAAGGTCGCGCCCGGCCTGTCCGCGGCGGGCAGGTCGACCACCGCCTCGGTGACCCAGGCGCGGCTCAGACCCGGCGGTGTGCCGTCCCACGCGGCTATCCGGTCCAGCACCAGCTCCCGCGCGGGCCGCGATAACGCCCGCGCCCCACCGGCGTCGAACGCCGCCGCGATCCGGCCGAGCGCGTCGCCGATGACCGGATGTCCGGACGACCAGGCCAGGTCGTCCGGCCGCGGTGCTTCCGCCAGCAGCCGCAGCGAGCTGCCCGGCGCGTGGTCCTTGCGCGCGGTCGCGCCCATGAACCTGCCCAGGAACTTGCGGGCGGGCGCGGGCGCGTTGGGCGGCAGCGGCGAGTCGCCCAGGAAGACGTTCACCACGCGGTTGAGGTAGTGGAAGGCCACCGCCACGCCGAGCAGCTCGGGGAGCTGCTCCGCCGGGAACGGCCGCACCGGACCGGCCCCGCCCGCCCACGTCTCGACGTCCTCGAACGTGGTGCTGGTGAGGCCTTCGAGCGTGGCGGTGTGGACGGTGACGCAGTAGGGACAGGTGTTCGAGCGCGACACGGCCGCCGCGACCGCCTCCTTCACCGCGCGCGACGCGTGCCCGGACGCGACCAGCGTCTCGCGCAGCAGCGACCACGTCGCGGCCAGCGCGACCGGCGCGGGGGAGTGCAGCGCGACCGGCGGCGCGAGCATCCCGAAGTCGGCCTCGACATCGGCGTACACGGCGGCCACCAGGCCGGTCGCCCCGCCCGGTCGCACCGGCTCGACGTAGCGGATCTGGTTCAGGGAACGGCGCAACGCGGTGCGGACGATCCTGCCCATCGGAAGCTCCCTAGGTGGCACGAGGTGTGACGGTCGGCACCGGACGCGCCGCGCCCGGCATCCCGAGCCCGAACGCGGAGCCCAGGAGGGCGAACGCGGCGGCGACGCCGATCGCCGGGCCGAAGCCGGCGGCGAACGCGGTGGGCGACCCCAGTCCGCCGAACGCGCCGAACACCGCGCCCAGCACCGCGATGCCGAAGACGCCGCCCAGGATGCGCAGCACCGTGAGGACGCCCGAGGCCTGCCCGATCTCCTGGGGCGCGACCGCGCTCACGATCGACTTCTGCGCGGCCGGCATCGCCATGGACACGCCGACACCGCCGATCACCAGCGGCGGCAGCATGTCGGGGTAGGTCAGGTCGGACGCGGTGATCGCGGCCAGCCACGCCATCGCCAGGCCCTGCATGAGCAGCCCGACCACCATGAACCGCCGCTCGCCCAGCCGGTCGGCGAGCGCGCCCGCGATCGGCGCGCAGACCATGAGCGTGCCGGTCCAGGGCATCAGGCGGAGCCCGGCGTCGAGCGGACCGTGGCCGAGCACCTCCTGGAAGTACTGGGCCAGCAGGAACAGCGTGCCGTACAGCGAGGCGTACAGGCAGAAGTTCGCCACGTTGGCGCTGGTGAAGGCGCGGATGGTGAAGAAGCGCATCGGCATCATGGGCGCCGGGACCCGCTGCTCGTGCCGGACGAACAGCGCGACCAGCAGCGCGCCCGCGGTCAACGAGGTGATCACCTCGACGCTCACCCAACCGGCGGAGTCGGCGCGCACCAGACCCCAGACGAGGCCGAACGCGCCGGCGGTCACCAGGAGCACGCCGAGCGGGTCGAGCTTCGTGCCGGGGCCCCGGCTGTCCGGGATGTGCCGGAGCACGAGCGGGATCACGACCGCGCAGACGGGGACGTTGACCCAGAACACCCACTGCCACGCCAGGCCCTCGGCCACGACACCGCCGACGAACGGCCCGGCGAACGTCGCCACGCCGGTGATCCCGCTGAACAGCCCGAGCGCACGGCCACGCGTCCGCGGCGGGAACGCGGTGCCGAGGATGGTCAGCGCCAGCGGCAGCACCATCGCCGCGCCCACGCCCTGGAGCGCGCGTGCGGTGATCAGCGCACCGACCCCCGTCGACAGCGCGCATGCCGCGGAGGCGAAGGCGAACAGGGTCAGCCCGGCGATGAGGACGCGTTGCCGCCCGAACCGGTCGCCCAGCGCCGCGCCGACCGGCAGCAGCACGGCGAACGCGAGGCTGTACGCGTTCAAGGTCCATTCCAGGGTGGCGAAGCTGCTGTCGAGATCGCGTTGGATCGTGGTCAGCGCGGTGGCCACCACCAGCACGTCGAGCGCGACGATGAACGACGACGCGGAGGCCAGGCCGAGGGCCCAGCGCTGTGCGGTGTCCATGCGCGGTGTGGTCACGCGTTGATGCTCTCGCCGATGGCCCCGGAAACCTTCTTCCGGACTGCTCGGCCTCGGCCGCCTCGTCGACGGCTGCGCACGCACGAAGATGGCTGGGCCCTACCACCCTTGCGACGATGGCGTGACCGAATCGCCTGAGTCACGGAAGAGGCATGCCGATGAGCGTCGCAGATGTCGTGCGGGTCCCCGAGCGGATCATCTCCGCGTGGGCGGCACAGGACCCCGACGCGTTCGCGGAGGTGTTCACCGAGAAGGGGACCCTCGTCCTGCCGAACGACGTCCTGCTCAAGGGGCGCGAGGAAGTGCGCGAGTTCATGAAGAACGCCTTCGCCGGGCCGTACGCCGGCACGCGGGTGACCGGTGCGCCGGTCGACGTGAAGGTGCTGGGCGAGGACGCGGCCGTGCTGGTCACGCAGGGCGGTGTGCTCGCGCCGGGTGAGACGGAGGTGGCGAAGGAGCGCGCGATCACCGCCACGTGGGTCGTGGCGCGGGAGGACGGCGAGTGGCGGCTCGCCGCGTACCAGAACACGCCGCGCTTCTGAGAGCTCACCGACGCGACCCCCGGCGGAACTCCGCCGGGGGTCGCGCTCGTGTGCGGCCGGCTGCGGACTCTGCCCGTCCTTCCCCGGGGAAGCGGTCAACCCGGACAAAGCGGAACCCGGCCGCGCGGGAGGACCGCGCGGCCGGGTTCGAGCCTCGACTCAGTCGTGCACCAGGTCCGGCAGCAGGTTCTTGACGCCGCGTCGACCGCTGGTCTCACCGTCCGGCGACGGGGCGCCGTACTTCACGTTCACCCCGCGCGCCTGCAACGCCTGCACGATGCCCGGCATCGCGCGCTCCGCCAACGCGGCGATGGTCAGCGCCGGGTTCACCGTCAGAGCGCCCGGCACGGCCGCGCCGTCCGTCACGAAGATGCCCGGGTGGCCGCGCAGCTCGTGCCGGTCGTCCAGCGCGGAGGTCTCCGGGTCGTCGCCGATCCGGCACGACGCCAGCGGGTGGACCGTGTACGCGCCCACCACGTCGTTGGTCCACGGCATGACCTTCGACAGGCCGTCCTTCTCCATGATCTCCTTGACGGCCGCGTCCGCCTGCCGCCAGCCGAACAGGGTGTTCTCGGTCGGGTTGTAGGTGATCGGCCCCCGGCCCAGCATCTGCTGGGAGATGCGGATCGAGTTGCCGGTGGGCGGGGGAGTGCCGAAGACGCCCTCGTTGTCGTCCTCGGTCATCGAGAAGATCGTCAGCCAGGACTGCCACTTCTCGACGATCTTCTTCTTCTCGGCGCCGAACCACGTGGGCGTGCCGGGCAGGGCGTCCGGGGTCTGCGCCAGGATGGTGCCGAAGCCGGGCGGGAAGTACAGCTGCTCCAGGCAGAACCTCGAGAACTCCGGCAGCGAGCCGTCCAGGTTGTCCCAGCTCGCGACGGTCGGGCCCTTGCCGATCTGGTTGGCCGCGTAGGACAGGTCGTCCTCGCGCGACAGGCCCAGCAGGTCGCGGGCTTTGTCCTCGTCGATGATCGCCGTGTTCAACCGCTCGCCGTTGCCGGAGAAGTACCGGCCGACGGCGTGCGGCATCTTGCCCAGCGTGTCCTCCGAGCGCTGGAGGATCACCGGCGTGGCGCCCGCGCCCGCCGCCAGGATCACGATCTTGGCCTCGATCTCACCGCTGCCGACGCTCACCCGGTAGTCGACGTCGTGGATGACGTTGTAGCTGACGCGGTAGCCGCCGTCCGCGGTGCGGACCAGCTTCTGCACCTCGTGCATCGGCCGGATCTCCGCGCCGTTCGCGATGGCCGCGGGCAGGTAGTTGAGCAGCAGGGAGCGCTTGGCGTCGAACTTGCAGCCCGCCATCATCCAGTTGCAGTTGGTGCACAGCTTGGTGTCGATGGCGACCGGCACGGGGTTGGCGGTGCGGCCGGCGTGGTTGCAGGCCGCGCCGAACAGGCCACCCGAGTAGCTCACCTGGTCCCAGTCCTGCTGGGTGACCGGCAGCGCCTCGCTGACCTTGTCGTACCAGGGGTCGAGCGTGTCCCGGTTGATGGCGCCGGGCCACATGCGCCGACCGATGCTGCCCTTGCGCTCGAAGATGAACCGCGGCGCGCGGGGCATCGCGGCGAAGTACACGACGCTGCCGCCGCCGACGCAGTTGCCGCCGAGCAGGCTCATGCCGTTGCCGACGACGAAGTCGAAGATCCGCGTGTACGAGGAGCCCAGCAGGTAGTCGTGCTCGAAGTCCTTGCCCTCGAGCCAGGGTCCTCGTTCCAGCACGGTGACCTTGGCCCCGCCCGCGGCGAGGTGGTATGCGGCGATGGCGCCGCCGAACCCGCTGCCGACGATGAGGACGTCGGTGCTTTCGGTGCTCGTCATGGAAACTCCAATCGCCGGGCCTGACGGGCGCGGCAGAACGTGGCGGACACGGGTCAGGCGGGGTTCCCGGACGGCGTGGTGTCCGGGTGCTTGCGCGCGAGCGGCCTGCCGTACGTGAAGGCGGGGAACCGCCAGAGGCCGTCGGCGTCCGGCTTGGAGAACTTCATCGCCTTCAGCCCGGGGTGCCCGGCCGCGATGGCGTCGAGGGTGTGCATGTGCGCGCCGGTGTCGAAGGCCATGTTGCTGAACAGCGTCAACGCCACCCAGCCGTCCTTCTCCGGGTGGCCGGGCGCGACGAGCCGGGCGACCAGCGCGGTCCGGTGCTCGAACGCCAGCGCCACGAACGGCGGCACGTCCTCGTCCAGCTCCAGGCCGTGCTCGGCCGCGTAGTCGCGGGCGTGCCCGTTGAGCATCTGGGTGAGGCTGTCCAGCCCTTCCGCGACGCCGGCGGCGGGTGTCTCGAGGAGGTCGACGGCGCCGGCGACCACCGCACCGCCGCCCTCGCTGGCACCCGCGACGGCGCGGTCGTCCGGCGAGCGCTTCGCCCCGGGCACGATGGTGTCCGCGAACGCCTCCAGGGTCATGGTCCGCATGGCGCGATCCGGTGCGGTGTCCGATTGCACGGGTGATCCTTCCTCCGGGTCGGCGAAGAATGGGCCGGCCGACACCCGAAGACATCGGGCGGCCAACTTCTGAAATGTTCCGGGGTTCGTTACCCCGTGTTCTGACCATGATCCGACCGGAGAACTCGAACTTGCTTCTCCGTGCTTGCCCAGAAGACCCGCCTAGTGCATTCGCAGGTGTTCGATGGGCCGTTGGCGGCACCTGCCGCGCGACTGTAAGCAGGCGTTTCGCCTCCGCTGACCGGCCCACCGGCGGTTGCGCGCATTTGCTGCGGCGAATGGTGGGATGATCAGTCAATGGTTACCCGGGAGGAGTCATTCATTGACTCCGCGTAGTCCCTCGAAAACGTGCCGTAACAAGGGGGTCCCGGCGGCCCGTCGATGATCACGCAAAGCTCGTTCCGGCTACCTTGCGCAGGCTGTAGAGGTCATGTAGCTTGCAAGAATCATAGTGATGACTGGGGAATCTCTGGGGGGTTCTTCGAGGGCTTGGGCGCCATCGGGACCCGGGACTGCGGCCCAATCTCCGTCGCCGGTGGGCCGGTCGTGGTCGGAGTTGATGTTCCACCTCTGTGAGCAATTCTCTGCGATATGGGGGTCGTAGTAGTGGGAGAAGTACTCGAGCGAGCAGTGGGCCGGGTAATCGACTTCATGCACGAGAACATCGGTGAACAATTCACGATCGACGACATGGCGCGTACCGCGAATTACAGCAAGTTCCACTTCTCGCGGGCGTTCCAGCGGGTCACGGGAGTCTCACCGGGTCGGTTCCTGGCCGCCATCCGATTACAGGAAGCCAAGCGCCTGCTCGTCTCCACCTCGCTGACCGTCACCGACATCAGCCATCGCGTGGGCTACACCAGCGTCGGCACGTTCAGCTCCCGTTTCCGCAGCAGCGTCGGCATCTCGCCGACCACCTACCGCCAGCTCGGCGGCTTCGCCGTGCACATCCCGATGGCGCGGCGCGCGGGGAACCCGCGTTCGGCCACCGTGCAGGGTGAGATCTCCGCCCCGCTCGGCGGCGCGCACGGCCTGATCTTCATCGGCCTCTTCCCGGACGGCATTCCGCAGGGTTCACCGATCAGGTGTTCCGTGCTCAGCCGCCCGGGTCCTTTCGTGCTCACCTCGGTCCCGCCCGGCACCTGGCACCTGCTCGCGCACTCCGTGGCGCTGGGCCGCGAGTCGATGCTGGGCAACGGCCCGTTCGCCGACGGCCTGGCGCTGTCGGTCGCGTCGTCGGGCCCGATCACGATCCGACCCGGTGTGCCGGTCCGGCACGCCGACCTCACCCTGCGCCCCATCCGCGCCCTGGACCCACCGGTCCTGCTGGCGCTGCTGGACGTGCGCACGGTCGCGCTGGGGGCGGGTGCCGCCTCCTGAGTCCCCCACGACGGGACCGCCGCGATCCGACGACCGGGACCACTCCGGACGCAGACCAAGCGAAAGGGCCGCCCCTCCACAGGGGCGGCCCTTTCGGTGTGCGGGGATTACGCGACGCGGTGCACGGTCATCGGCAGACCGCCGCGGATCCGCAGCGACAGCATCGGCTCGGGAACCACGTCGTAGTCGGGCACAGTGCGCAGGTCCAGCTCGCGGGCGATCATGGCGATGGTGAACGTCGCCTCCATCATCCCCAAGTGGTTGCCGACGCAGAACCGCGGGCCGGCGCCGAACGGGATGTAGGCGTAGCGAGGCCGGTTGTGCGAGGTGTCCGGGTTGAACCGCTCCGGGTCGAACCGGTCGGGCTGGTCCCAGAACCCCGGGTGCCGGTGCAGCGTGTACGGCGAGATCAGCACGTCCGAGCCCTTCGGCACGAAGTAGCCGCCTACCTCGTCATCGGCCTGCGCCACGCGCGTGAGGATCCACACCGGCGGGTACAGCCGCATGACCTCCTCCACGACCATCGACGTGTAGCGCAGGCCGTGCAGGTCCTCGTACTCCGGCATCCGGTCGCCGAGCACGGACTGCGCCTCGGCGCGGACCCGCTCCTTGATCTCCGGGTGCTTGTCGAGCAGGTGGAACGTCCACCCCAGCGTGCTGGCCGTCGTCTCGTGCCCGGCCAGCATCACCGTCACCAGTTCGTCGTGCAGCCGCTGCCTGCCGAACGCGGGATCGGCCTCCTCGGCGGTCGACGCCATCACGCGCGACAGCACGTCGTCTCCGTCGGGGCTGCCGTGCGCTAATCGCCTGGCCGTCAGCTCGTCGACGACCCGGCGCAGTTCCTTGCGCGCCTTGCGGAACCGCAGCTGGTGGGGGAGCGGCACCCACATGGGCACCGCGCTCATCGACACCATCTCGAAGATCGCCTGGTCCTGCACGGCTTCGAAGGCGTGCCCCATCTGCTCGAACTCCGACAGGTCCTCCGACAGCAGCGTGCGCCCGAGGACGTCCAGGGTCAGCCCGGTCATCTCCTCCATCAGGTTCAGCGGCTCGCCGCCGACCCCGGTGCGGAGCCGGTCGACGAGCCTGCCCGCCGACTCGGCCACCGCGCCCGCCTGCCGCGCGATCCTCTTGTGCTGGAAAGCGGGTTGGGTCGCCTTGCGCTGCTTGCGCCACAGCTCGCCCTCGCTGGTGAGCAGCCCGTCGCCGAGTGCGCGGCGGGCGTGCACCAGGCCGATGCCCTTGTGGTAGTTGGCCGCGTTGTCCGCCAGGACGTGCTTGGCGTGCTCGGGGTTGTTGAAGAAGTACAGCGTCTTGGGTCCGATGGCCATCCGCACGGCGTCGCCGTACTGGTCCGCGGCCGACGTCATCAGCGCCAACCGGTCACCGACCAACTTCTTGAGCAGGCCAAGCGTCGCGCTGCGCGGAGGTCCCGGAGGGGTCCGCCGGACGCCGGCCGCGATCCCGGTCATGTCGGCACGACCTCCGTCTTCTTCTGCGCACCGTTGCCGTTGAGGGAAGCGTCCGCGACGGCCTGCTCGACGGGCGGCTGCTCGGCCGCCGCCATCGCCTTCTGCTGGGCCGCCACCTCGGCGCGCGAGCGGTCCACGATGTGCAGCGCCCACAGGAAGCCGCCGCGGATGAGGCACACGATCGCCGTGGCGAAGAAGATGCCGTAGGGGATCGACATGCCCATCAGCACGCCGTAGACCGCCGCCACGCCGCCACCGAAGGCCACCTGCGACAACGGCCGCGACGGGCTCGTGCCCGGGTCGGTCACCATGTAGTTGGTGAACAGCACGAACGCGACACCGGACATCATGCCCAGACCGGCGGGTATCGAGACGTCGAGCAGGAACCCGCGGATCACCGCCTGGAGCACGAACCCGATGAGCCACGCCATGATCAACCACAACCGGCCGGTCAGCATGCCGTTGAGCATGGTGCCGCCGGTGAGGATCAGGACCGGGATCAACCAGTCGACGAACGTCCCGACGTGCTCGGTGAAGTGGTAGGGCGGCGCGATGGACGCCCACGGGAACACCAGCAGGATCACCGCGATGCCGAAGTTCGACGGGTTCATGTAGTGCCGCATCCGGCCGCGCACCGGAACCCGCAGCACCCACTTCGCGCCGACCGCGACGGTGACGCCGAAGATCAGCGCCCACACGTTGTCGTTGACGTAGATGAGCATGTTCATCGCCAGGCTCGTGATGTGCGCGGGGTAGAGGAACTCCATGAGCCCCCGGAACCCGTTGCCGGCGAACCGCGGCGCGCGGCCCTCCTGCCTCGCGCCCACCACTTCCAGGAAGATCTCCACCGTGTAGCCGGTGGCCAGCGCGATGAACGGCCACAGCCACGGCTGCTCGAACCCGAGGATCGTGTAGCCGACGATGTTGAAGATGGTGATCGAGATGGCGAACCGCCGCAGGGCGGTGACCACCTTGGGATCGTGCCGAGGCGGGCTCGGTTTCGTCTCAGCCATGTCCGTCACTTCTCCTTGGCCTGGTCGCCGAGCTGCAGGTCGTGCCAGCCCGCGGACAGTGTCAGGTCTTGTTCGTGGGTCGAGCCGTCGCGGTCGCGCCACTCGATGTGCACCTCGACCGGCCCGGACTGCTCGCCGAGTCCGAAGTGGACTTCGTGGCTGCGCTTGCCGGAGTGGCCGCTGCCGCCGTCGACCCGGTTGATCTGGGTGCGCCCGTCGGCGGTCTTGATCGTCACCTGCGCGCCGATCACGGGTGAGCCGACGGTGTCGTCGCCGTCCTGCTCGTGGGTCAACCGCAGGCCGAGGAACTCGTTGGACGACTTGCCGGTGTTGTGGTAAAACACCGGGTCCTCCCACTGCCGGGAGATCGCCATGTCGAGCCGACCGTCGCCGTCCACGTCACCGGTCGCGATGCCGCGGGTCGGCACGGGGATGTCCAGGCCCAGCGTCGGCGAGAGGTTGTCGTAGCGGCCCTCGGCGTTCTTGACGAACAGGTGGAACCGCTGGCTGCCGCCCACGTCGTCGCCGGCGGTGACGTACGGCCACCACATCGGGTTGGCCAGCAGCGCGTCGTTCGCCGTCGCCAGCTCCTGCAGCTGGGGCCAGCGGTTGACGTCGCCCTTCACGAACCCGGTCGCCTGGGCGACTTCCAGCACACCGCTGTTGTCGAAGTCGGACAGCTTCACGTCCCAGCCCCAGCCCGACCAGGCCAGCAGCAGCGGTCCGCTCTCGTCCTCCCACGGCGCGTGGTTCTCGCGCAGCGCCGACTTCACGTCCGCGCCGGTGCTCATGAACGCGAAGTGGCTCTCCTCGATGCCGAACGACGTGGTGATGTTGCTGACGTACATGTCGTAGACGCCGTCGTCGTTGAGGTCGCCGAAGTCGACGCCCATGCCCTTGAACGAGTCCTGGCCGACGTTCTTGGACTTCGGCTCCAGCGGCGTGCGCGAGTTCTCGACGAGCGCGAACTCGAACTTGCCCGGGGTGGACCGGTTGTGCAGCAGGCGGTCCGGGCCGAAGTCGTGTGCCAGGTACAGCTCGGGCAGCAGGTCGCCGTCGACGTCGTTGGAGCTCGACGCCAGCACCCAGCCCTTGGACGCGTCGTGCGGGATCGCGTTGTCGTGCTGCTTGAAGGTGGCGGTCGGGTCGGCACCCGCCGTGCCGCCGGTCCACTCGAAGATGTAGTCCTCGCCACCGTTGAGCGCCGCCGACATCGAGGCGTTCATCTCCACGCCGGTGTCCTTGCTCGGGTCGAGCACGGGACCGTGCGGGAAGTAGTTGCCGATGTAGATGTCGTCGTGCCCGTCACCGTCGAAGTCGGCCACGGTGGCGGAGTTGGAGTTCCACTCCGGACCGGAGTAGCGCCCGCTCGACGCGCCGGGCACCAGCTCGGTGGCCTCGAACGAGTCGGCGGTCAGGTCCTCCTCGCCGGCCTTGGCCAGGTGCAGGATCGGCGTGCGGCCCCACAGGTAGACCAGCAGGTCCATCGCGCCGTCTTCGTTGAAGTCACCGGGGACGCAGCCCATCGGCGCCATCACGTCGTTCACCGGCAGGCTGCCGGAGCTCAGCGCGAACGGCGCGTACCGCGGTGCCTTGCCGGTCTCCGGCGCGGGGGTGACGACGACCTGGTCGATGCGCACGTCCACGAAGCAGATGTCGTTGGACAGCCCGTCACCGTCGAGGTCGTTCATGGCGATGGCGGAGCCGACCGACGAGATCCACGCGTCGATGTGCTGGTAGTCCTTGTTGACCTTGCGGATCGTCTGCTGGGTGTAGCCGCCGGGCAGGGCGATGGACTCGGGCGCGAACCCGAAGCCCGAAGCCAGCTCCTGCTTCTCGGCGGCCGACGACTCGGGCAGCCTCGCCACCGAGAAGGTGGCGGCGACCAGCACCAGCGCGAGGATCCCGGGTAGTTGCCTGCGCAGCCAGCCGGTGGTGGTGCTCACGTGCCGACTCCTTCCTGGTGGACGAACTCTGCGGCGATGCGCTGCCGCCACGTTTCGAACGCGGGCTCGGTGCCGTCGGTGATCGGCGGCGCGGGACGCACGTCCTGCGTGATCCGCGCGGCCTTCTCCGGCTCCATCCCGCAGAAGATCCGGGTCGCCAGACCCGTGTGGGGCACCAGGAGGCCCGCCTTCACGCGTGCCTCGGCGGCGAACGCGCTGGCCTGGGCGACCATCCCGACGTGCTGCCCGGAACGTTCCCGGAACAGCTGCAGCTCGTCCTCCGTGACGCCGCCCGCGTAGGTCGCGGCCAAGCCCGCGCCGGAGTACAGGTCCTCGCGGCGGTGCTCGGGGAAGCCGTCGATGAGGTCCGCGACGTGCTCGGCGTCGGTACCGCCGACGAACCACATCGCGCGGCCGATGCCCTGGTCCAGCGCGCGGAGGGTGTAGGCCCGCGGTCCCGCGGCCGGCCACGGGAAGTCGTGGTCGACCTGCTGGCCGTGCACGTACTTGTCGGTGTGGAAGTAGGCCTGGTGGAAGCCGTAGCCGTCGAGGACCAGCCAGCGCAGCAGCGGGTCCGTCGTCGTGTCGGCGGGCCACCGGAACCGCGGCAGCCGGGCCATCGCCCAGCCGATGCCGACGTAGACCATGTAGATGTGCTCGGCGGCTCGCCCCTCCAGGAACTGCTCGACGTGCCGGGAGTGGCCGAAGGGCAGTCCGTCCAGCACCGCGAAGCCCATTCCGGCGCCTTCGTAGGCGAAACCCTTGAACCTCGTCGGCAGTCTTTCGAGGGCTTCCTCGGCATCCCGCGGGTGGCGGGACTCGACCGCGTAGGCGTATCCGGCGATGAACATCCGGCCGACGGTCTCCAGCAATTCCTTGGATTCCTGGTTCTTGACCCTGAATCCGCGGGTCTCCATCAGCGTGTCGGATATCTTCGGAGTCAGTAATCGGCGCCGCAAGGCGCGCAATGCACTCATCTGCATCCCCCCCAACGTCGGGCGACCATTAACGGGACAGGAACGGGAAAATAGTTGCAGCGCGGCACTCGGTGCGGCTACTTCCGGCTTGCGGACTCCGGGCCGGAAAATCCGCGATCATGCGGCGGGACGCGTCCGCATTGCCGCGAAATGCGCACGAATCCTGCTGCGCCACACCTCGTACGGCGGTACCGGTCCCTCGGTGTCGGGTGCCACCGCGGTGGCGTCCGCGAGTTCCGACGCGGCCTCGGGGGTGATCTCCGCGAACGTTCCGACGGCGGTGGCGCTGTGCTCGGGGACGAATCCCGCGTGGACCCGGGCCTTCACCGCGAAGACCGAGCCCAGGGCCAGCTCCGGGCGGTGCTCACCCGCGGCGGCGGGCAGCGTGGCCAGCTCGTCGGGCGTGCCTCCGCCCGCGAACGTCGCCGCCAGGCCGACACCGCTCCACAGGTCGGCGTGCCGGGCCGGGTCGAACCGGCCCAGCGCCCGCGCCACCTCGTCGGCCTGCGCGCCGTGGATGAACCACAGCGCCCGGCCGATGCCCTGGTCGATGGCGCGCGGGAAGTAGTCGGGTCGGCCCTGCCACGGGTAGGACGGGGGCACGCGCTGCTCGTCGACCCACTTGCGGCTGTGGAAGTAGGCCAGGTCGAAGCCGTAGCCGTCGACCGCGAGCCAGGTCATCGTCGGGTGGTAGGGCGATCCGGTCAGGTCCGGCACGACCTTGCGCCACAGCCCGCGCGGCAGGTGGTTCATGGCGAAACCGATGCCGATGTAGGCGACGAACAGGTGCTCCGCGCCCGGTCCGTCGAGCAGGTCGCGGGCCCGCGTGCCGCGGCCCATCACGTCGCGGATGGTGAACGCCATCGTCGCGCCCTCGTAGGCGAAACCGCGCAGTTCGGGCTCGACGAACGCGAGCCGTCGCACGATCTCGTCCTGGTCGCGCGAGTCGATGCCCCACTCGAAGCCGCAGACGACCGACTGCGGGATGGCGTCCAGCTTCGGCGCGTACTCCGAGGACGCGCCCGGGAAACCGCGGGCGCCGAGCGTCACCTCCTGCAACGAAGGCGCCATCAAGAGCCTGCGCAGCGATCCCAGCGTTGTCGACATGGTGCCAGACCCCCAGTGCGTGTCGGGATATTCAGGTGTCCCCGGTCCGGACGTCGAGCACGGTGGACGTGAGGCCCCTCGCCGGGATATCGGTGAGTTGCGCGGGCGTACTCGCGTTGCCGGGTGTCGAGCGCTCCCAGGATCGGCCCCGGGCGTCGGTGAAACCTTCTCCGAACATGCGCAATTCGCGGGCGAGGCAGGTGGTCGGCACTGCGGGCCGGAATTCTCGCCGGTACCGGGTTCCGTTGTCGGAACCGCACGGTGTCGCGGAGAGGGAGATCGGTCGCCACGGCGATGCGCGGACCTCGGCGCGCTCACGCCACTCAGGGCGGGGCGCCGGTCACCACTCGAACGTCGAAGACCGCCACTCGTGGCGGTGCGCGGCGGCCCGGAACTCCAGGAGTCCCGGGCCGCGAGTGCGTGCGTCAGTCCACGTTGGACAGCGTGAACTGGCCGGGCCGCCTGCCCTCACCGGCCGGACCGCGGTACGCCTGGGCGATCTCCAGCCAGTGCGCGGCGACCTCGCCCTCGGCCCGCACGTCCAGGTCGGCGTGGTGCCGCCGCCGGGTCACCAGCAGGCAGAAGTCCTCCGCCGAGCCGGTCACGCGCTGGGCGGCGTCCTCCGGGCCGAAGGACCACAGCGTGCCGGACGGCGCGGTGATCTCGAACCGGAACTCCTCGGCCGGCGGCTCGCTGCCGCGCGCCAAGTAGCCGAAGTCCTTGGTGCGCACCGCGAAACCGACCAGGAAGCCGAGCCGGTCATCCCACTCCCGGTGCACGCCGAGGGCGTCGGCGACGTCCTGGCCGTGCCCGAACAGCTCCATCATGCCCGCGCTGGCCAGCACCGCCGGTGGCAGCGGGTTCACCAGCCACGGCACCACCGTGTCGGCGGGCACGGCGGCCAGCGCGTCGATCGCCTTGGCCTTGGTCTCGTGCCAGCGGGCCAGGAGCCCGGGGGTGTCGAGCGCGAGGTGCGGCGCCATCGCACCGTCCACGTTGGCGTTGAAGTCGGAGGACAGTCCCGCCGTCATCGCCTGGAACCGGTCGGGGTCGGACGCCGCGAGGCCCGCCATGCCGAAGATCGAGATCAGGTGTGCCACCTGGTGCTTGACCGTCCAGCCCGGCGACGGCGTCGGCAGCGACCACTCGGAGTCGTCCAGGTCGGCGATCATCCGGTCGAAGTCGTCGCCCGTGGCCCGGAGCGCCGTGATCACATCCATGCGCATGTCCTTCGCTCGAGTTGACTGAGCCCTGACGATGCCGCAGGGGACCGCGGAAGTCTTCTCGCGGCGTGCTGTAAGCCCTTTGCCCGACCCGTGCGCGGAACCGGCGCGTCGGCTGCTGGCCGAACGGCTCGCGCTGACGACGCTCGACCAGGCAGCGCGCCCGTACCGCCGGTGCGGGCCGCCCGGCGGTAGGCACGATCGTCGGGCCGTGTCGAGAGCAATCAGGCGACGCCGGCGGCGATGAGCTGCTGCCAGATCACCCCCTGGTCGACGACCTCGACGCCGAGCTTCTCCGCCTTGGCGGTCTTGCTCGCGCCGACGTCCGCGCCGGTGATCAGGTAGTCGGTGTTGGCCGAGACCGAGGTCGCGGTGGTGGCGCCCGCCTTCTCGCAGAGCCTCTGGAAGGTGGGGCGGGGCACCTTCTCGCCGGAACGCGGGTCGCTGATCGCACCGGTGATCACCACCGTCTTGCCCGCCAACGGCGCGTCCGACGGCACGACGGGTGGCAGGTCCTCGTCCCGCACGTCCAGGGAGACGCCGTGCTCCCGCAGCCGTTCGAGTTCCGGACGCAACCGGGTGAGGTGCTCGATCAGCGAGGCGGCGACCTTCGGGCCGATGTCCTCGACCGCCACGAGCCGCTCCTCGCCGGCGTCGGCGACCTCCTCCAGCGAGCCGAACCCCGCCCGGCACAGGCGGGTGGCGGTGCCCTCGGAGGCCATCGGGATCGCCAAGCCGATCAGCGCGCGGCGCAGGCCAACGGCCCGGCTCGCGGCGATCGAGTCGATCATGCGGGTGGCGGAGGTCTCCCCGATCCGGTCGAACTCCAGCAACTGCTCCTTGGTCAACCGGTAGAAGTCAGACGGGTGCTCCAGCAGCCCTGCCTCGGCGAGCCGCTCGATCCACACCGGACCGACCGCGTCGATGTCCGCCGCCGCCCGCGACGCCCAGTGGATCAGCCGCCGCACCGTCTGGGCCGGACAGGCGACGTTGGTGCAGAACAACTCCCGGCTGTTGCCCTGCTCGGTCAACGGGTGCCCGCACGACGGGCACGCGTTCGGCGGCACGATCTCCAGCTCCGCGCCCGTGCGCTTCGACTCGTCCAGCACACCGGCCACGAACGGGATCACGTCACCCGCGCGGCGGACCAGCACCGTGTCACCGATCCTGATGCCGCGGGCCCGGATCACCTCCTGGTTGGCCAGCGTCGCGCGGGTGACCGTCGTGCCGCCCACGAACACCGGCTCCAACTGGGCGACCGGGGCGATCTTGCCCGTCTTGCCGACGTCCCACACCACGTCGAGCAGCACCGTCGTCTTCTCCTCGGCGGCGAACTTGTACGCCAGCGCGCCGCGCGGCGAACTCGACCGGGTGCCCGCGGCCGCGAACGCGTCCCGGTTCGCCAGCCGCAGCACCGCGCCGTCCAGGTCGTAGTCCAGGTCGTTGCGCCCCTGCTCGATCCCGGTGACGACCGCCAGCGCGGCCTCGGCGTCGGCGCAGTGCCGCATGTCGGCGACGTCGAACCCGAGGGCGCCCAGCCCTTCCTCCAGGTCGGCCCGGGCGCTGTCCGGCTCCGAGGTGTCGAGGTCGAAGGCGAAGAAGCGCAGCCTGCGCTCGGCGACCGTGGCCGCGTCCTTCGCCCGCAGGGTGCCCGCGGCGGCGTTGCGCGGGTTGATCAGCGGCTTGTCCGGGTGGGCGGTGTTGTAGGCGGCGAACGTGGACCGCAGCATCACCGCCTCACCGCGCACCTCGACCCGGCCGGGTGCGCCGACCCGCTCCGGCACGCCGTCGACCAGGGCGCGCACCAGCGGCGTCACGTCGTCACCCGTCGTGCCGTCACCGCGGGTGACCGCCCGCGCCAGCCGCCCCTCCTCGTAGACCAGCGCGAGCGACAGCCCGTCCAGCTTCGGCATGACCACCACCGGCTGGCCCGGGAACCGGTCGAAGAACGCCTCGACCTGCTCCGGCCTGGTCGCCTTCTCCAGCGACAGCATCGGCCGCGAGTGCCGGACCGGCGCGTGCAGCACGGCGGGCGCGCCCACCTGCTCCAGCGGGTTCGGGTCGGGGGCCAGCTCCGGGTTCGCCTCGACCAGGCCCCGCAGCTCGTCCTCGATCGCGTCGTACTCCGCGTCCGCCACCAGCGGCGAGCCGCGGTAGTAGGCGTCGCGCAGCGCGACGACCTGGTCGGCGAGTTCCTGGATGCGTTCCCGAGCGTTCACGGCTGACAAGTTACCGGCGACCACCGACAATGCGCGGTACGGACGATGCGGGCAGGCACGAATCTCGGTCGCGTGGCGGCCCGATCCGCCCTACCTTCTGCGTCGAGCAGAGGAGAACCGTGGAGCAGATCAGCAAGCGACTGATGAACTGGGCGTCCATCCTGGACCCGGGCACGCGCGAGCAGGCGGAGAAGGCCGCGCGCATGCCGTTCATCTACCCGCACCTGGCGCTCATGCCCGACGCGCACCTCGGGAAGGGCGCCACGGTCGGCAGCGTCATCCCCACCCTGGGCGCGATCATCCCGGCCGCAGTCGGCGTCGACATCGGCTGCGGCATGATCGCCGTGCGCACCCAGTTCACCCTGGACGACTTCCGCGACCGCCCGCTCGCACCGCTGCGCGTGGCGATCGAGAACGCCGTGCCGCTGTCGGCGGGCAAGTACAACACCCGGCTGACCGACACGGCGCGTGACCGGGTGGAGGCGCTCACCCGCGGTGCCGCGAAGGCGGGCTTCGAGCCCGGCCGCTACGCGGGCAACTGGGAACTGCAGCTCGGCACGCTCGGCAGCGGCAACCACTTCATCGAGGTCACGCTGGACGAGACCGGGCGGGTGTGGCTGTTCCTGCACTCCGGGTCGCGCGGCGTGGGCAACAAGATCGCCCAGAAGCACATCCGGGTCGCGTACGAGCAGTGCGCGCGCCGGTGGATCGCCCTGCCCGACCCGGACCTGGCCTACCTGGTCGAGGGCGAGGACGAGTTCTGGCACTACATCCGCGAGATGCGCTGGGCCCAGGAGTTCGCCTGGCTCAACCGCGAGGAGATGATGGACCGGGTCGTCGACTGCGTCGCGGAGTGGACGGGCCGTGAGGTGGAGCGCCGGGAAGTGGTGAATTGCCACCACAATTACACGGAGCAGGAGACCCACTTCGGCAAGAAGGTGTGGCTGTCCCGCAAGGGCGCGATCAACGCCGAGGAGGGGCGGGCCGGGCTCATCCCGGGCTCGATGGGCACCGCGTCGTACGTCGTGGCCGGCAAGGGCAACCGCCTCGCGCTGAACTCGTCGCCGCACGGCGCCGGCCGGGAGTACTCGCGCTCGGCCGCGCGGCGGGCGTTCGACCGGGACGACCTGCGCAAGGCGATGGTCGGCATCGAGTACCGCGACACCGACGCGTTCATCGACGAGATCCCGGCGGCGTACAAGGACATCGACGTGGTGATGCGTGACGCGGCGGACCTGGTCGAGGTGCGCCACACGTTGCGGCAGATCGTCAACGTCAAGGGCGACTGAGCACGGTCTGTAGTCGATCGGTCGCGCGAGGTGGGGCTGACGACGGTCGGCCTCATCTCCGCACGTCAGAGCATCTTGGACCCCGACTATGCATGGTCATGCAACGTCGTGCATACTTCTAGTCGTGTCCAAGGTGCTCACTTACCTCCCCGCCGGCGAACACGTCGGCATCGCGTTCTCCGGTGGTCTCGATACGTCCGTGGCGGTCGCCTGGATGCGGGAGAAGGGCGCGGTGCCGTGCACTTACACCGCGGACATCGGTCAGTACGACGAGCCCGACATCGCATCGGTCCCCGGCCGCGCCGCCGCGTACGGCGCCGAGATCGCCCGCCTGGTCGACTGCCGGGCGGCCCTGGTCGAGGAAGGCCTCGCGGCGCTGGCCTGCGGCGCGTTCCACATCCGCTCCGGCGGCCGGGCCTACTTCAACACCACGCCGCTCGGCCGGGCCGTGACGGGCACCATGCTGGTGCGCGCCATGCTCGACGACGACGTCCAGATCTGGGGCGACGGCTCCACCTACAAGGGCAACGACATCGAGCGGTTCTACCGCTACGGCCTGCTCGCCAACCCGTCCCTGCGGATCTACAAGCCGTGGCTGGACGCCGCGTTCGTGAGCGAGCTCGGCGGTCGCACGGAGATGTCGGAGTGGCTTCAGGCCCGCGGTCTGCCGTACCGGGCGAGCACGGAGAAGGCGTACTCCACCGACGCCAACATCTGGGGCGCGACGCACGAGGCCAAGTCGCTCGAGCACCTCGACACGGGCATCGAGATCGTCGAGCCGATCATGGGCGTGCGGTTCTGGGACCCCGAGGTCGAGATCGCCACCGAGGACGTCACGGTCGGCTTCGACCAGGGCCGTCCGGTGACGATCAACGGCAAGGAGTTCTCCTCCGCCGTCGACCTGGTGCTGGAGGCCAACGCCATCGGCGGCAGGCACGGCCTGGGCATGTCCGACCAGATCGAGAACCGGGTCATCGAGGCCAAGAGCCGCGGCATCTACGAGGCGCCGGGCATGGCGCTGCTGCACGCCGCGTACGAGCGGCTGGTCAACGCGATCCACAACGAGGACACCCTCGCCGCCTACCACACCGAAGGCCGCAAGCTGGGTCGGCTGCTGTACGAGGGCCGCTGGCTGGACCCGCAGGCGCTGATGGTGCGCGAGTCGTTGCAGCGGTGGGTGGGCACGGCGGTCACCGGCGAGGTGACGCTGCGCCTGCGCCGCGGTGAGGACTACTCGATCCTGGACACCACCGGGCCCGCGTTCAGCTACCACCCGGACAAGCTGTCCATGGAGCGGACCGAGGACTCGGCGTTCGGGCCGGTCGACCGCATCGGCCAGCTGACCATGCGCAACCTCGACATCGCCGACTCGCGCGCCAAGCTGGAGCAGTACGCCGGGCTCGGCATGGTCGGCAGCCAGACGGCGTTGATCGGCACGCCGCAGGTGGCGCCGACCGAGCTGATCGGCGAGATGCCGGAGGGCGGTGCCGAGGTGATCGCCTCGCGCGGCCGGGTGGCCGACGACGAGCTGCTCGACCACGCCGCCCTGGAAGCCGGCAACGACTGAGCCGTTCCAGGCGCTGGCGAACGTCCGGCCGAGGCGCCCGCGCCGGTCCACGCGTGACGTGGTCGGTGCGGGCGCTCGGCGGACGCCTCGGTCCTCACAACCCGTGCCGGCGGTCGCCCGCGACGAGTTCGGCGACCCTGGCCTCGGACTCGGCCGAGAACGGGCTCCGGTAGGCCTCGACGGCCAGCCGGGTCTCCTCCGCGATCAGGTCGGCGTTGATCTGGGCACCGGCGGCGGCACCGGCCGCGGCGGCCGCACCGACCTGCGCGGACAGGTCGGTGACGTTGCCCGCGACCCACACGCCGGGCACCTCGGTGCGGCCCGTCGCGTCGGCGGGGACGTGCTCGCCCATCCCGGACGGGTGCGGCACCGGCCGCAGTCCCAGCGCGGTCAGGAGACCGGCGCGGGCCACCATCCGTGACGCGACCGCCACCACCTCGCGGCCGACCGTGCGACCATCGGCCAGCCTCACGCCGACGACGCGGTCACCGGCGATCTCCAGCGACGCCACCTCGCCCGCCACGACGTCGACACCGCGCGCGGCCAGCTGCTCGGCCTGCTCGGCGGTCAGCTGCCGGTCGTGGGCGAAGAACGTCACGTCGGCGCTGAGCTGCCGGAACATCAACGCCTGGTGCACCGCCATCGGCCCGCTGGCCAGCACGCCGATGGCCTGGTCGCGGACCTCCCAGCCGTGGCAGTACGCGCAGTGCACCACGTCGCGGCCCCACCGCTCGCGCAGCCCCGGCACGTCCGGCAGCTCGTCCACCAACCCCGTGGTCACGAGCAGTCGACGCGCGCGGACCGTGCGGCCGTCGACCAGCGACACCGCGAAACCGCCGCCGTCCCGCGTCACGGCGTCGACCTCGCCCGGCACGACGTGACCGCCGTAGCGGCGGACCTCCGCCCGGCCGAGTTCCACCAGCTCGGCCGGCGGCATCCCGTCCCTGGCCAGCAGTCCGTGCACACCGCCCGCCGGCGCGTTGCGCGGCGACCCGGCGTCGACCACGACCACCGACCGCCGTGACCGCGCGAGCATCAGCGCCCCGTTCAACCCGGCGGCACCGCCGCCGACCACCACCACGTCATAGCTGTCGCCCAGCTGAAAGGTCATCGCGACCACCTCCGCGACCACCATGCGTGAGTGGTGGGCGGAACGGCAAACGTTGTTGCCGATTCCGCAACGAGGGGCCGGCCCCCGGCTCCCACCGGGCCGGCCTCCCGTCAGGTGCTAGAACCTCACCGTGGCGCAGCCGACCCGGGGACCGGCGGTGCCGGCCTTGCCCGGTTCGGTGGCGGTGCGCTGGGCGTGGACCACGACCGATCCCGCCCGCCGGTCCGCGAACTGCCAGGGCACCACCGTGCCGACGACCGCGCGGCCCCGGTCGTCGGTGGTGAAGTCCAGCCAGATCTCGTTGTCGGGGTTGGCGTAGGCCGGGTCCACCGAAGGCTGCCGGGGATCGACCACGTGCTGGTGGTGCGCACCCGCGTCGGCGGGCGCCGCGCCGCACGGGTGTTGGTGGGCGTGTGCGCCGTAGGTCCGGTTGGGGACCAGGCCGTACACGCTGAGCAGTGCCTTCGTGGAGTACCGGAGCGGGGTGGCCACGACCATCACGGCCGCGCCGGGCGCGATCAGCGCGGTGTCGTAGGTGTAGGCCTTGGTCGCCGCGTCCGGGGTGGCGAAGCGGGCCACCGTGATCGCGACCCCGCTGCCGGGGGAACCGTCCGCGGCTGCCGTCGGCGTCACCGCCGTCGCGAGCAGTCCGCCGATGACCAGGGGAACCAGACTTTTCACACTTCTGCCTCTCGTGGAAAAGGCGGCGGCCCGCACCGAAATTAGCACTGATCACCCGGTCCCGCTTTCACAGCTAATTCGGAAGCGGTGAACGGCGGTACTGCTCCACACTGGACGGCGTGCTGCTCACCCTGACCACGACCCACCGCCCGGCCACCGACCTCAGCCACCTGCTGCACAAACACCCGGACCGGGCGCAGTCGTTCACCACTTCCTCCGGCACCGCGCACGTGTTCTACCCGCGCGCGGACGAGGAGGAGTGCACGGTCGCGCTGGTGCTGGAAGTCGACCCGGTAGCCCTGGTGCGCGGTCCCGGCAGCACGCTCACCCAGTACGTCAACGACCGCCCGTACGTCGCGGGCTCGCTGCTGACCGTCGCACTCGGCTCGGTGTTCCGCACC
Source organism: Saccharothrix carnea (assembly GCF_003014735.1). Classification (GTDB taxonomy): domain Bacteria; phylum Actinomycetota; class Actinomycetes; order Mycobacteriales; family Pseudonocardiaceae; genus Actinosynnema; species Actinosynnema carneum. The sequence goes on from NZ_PYAX01000009.1 coordinate 264,456, forward strand.
GCGCTGAACGGCCGCAGCAAGAGCCGCCCGGAGGTGGCCGCCACCCCGCTCCCGCTCACCGTGCGCGTCCCCGTCCTGCCGCACCGCCTGGTGGAGCGGCTGTTCACGCCGCTGGGCTGGACCGCGCACATCACGCCCCTCCCGCTCGGCGACGGAGACGATTCGCGTTACGCCGACGTCACGCTCACCGGCACGCTCACGCTGTCCGAAGCCCTGAAGCACCTGTACGTCCTGCTGCCCGTGCTCGACGGCGACAAGCACTACTGGGTGTCCGAGGACGAGGTGGACAAGCTGCTGCGCGCGGGGGAGGGGTGGCTGGGAACGCACCCGGACCGCGAGCTGATCACCACCCGCTACCTGATGCGCCGCCGCCCGCTGGTGCAGTCGGCGCTGTCCCGCCTGGCCGACGTGGAGGAGGTCGAGCCGGAGGAGTTGGACAACGCGCTGGTCGAGCCGAAGATCTCGCTGGCCGTGCAGCGGCGTGAAGCGATCCTCGACCAGCTCGAGCAGGTCGGCGCGCGGTCGGTGCTCGACCTGGGCTGCGGTGGCGGCGCGTTGCTGCGCGCCCTGCTCGAACACCCGGAGTTCACCCGCATCCAGGGCGTGGACGTGTCGTCGAGCGCCCTGGCCACCGCCGAGCGCAGGCTGCACGTGGACCGGATGTCGGACCGGCAACGCGCCCGCCTCACGCTGCGCCAGTCGTCGCTGACCTACGCCGACCCGGAGCTGAAGGGCTACGACGCGGCCGTGCTGATGGAGGTGGTGGAACACCTCGACCCCGACCGCCTGCCTGCCTTGGAGCACTCGGTGTTCGTCGTCGCACGACCGCGCACGGTCCTGGTCACCACGCCGAACGTCGAGTACAACGCGTTGTTCGAGACCCTGCCGGAAGGCCGCCACCGGCACTCCGACCACCGCTTCGAGTGGACCAGGGCGGAGTTCGAGGACTGGACGGACGGCGTCGCGCGGCGCCGCGGCTACACCGTGCGCCACCTGCCGATCGGACCGGTGGACGCCGAGCGCGGCGCGCCGACCCAGCTCGCCGCCTTCACCCTCGTCGAACACAGCAGCGTGGAGGACTGATGGAGCTCAAGATCCCGGACCTCTGCCTCGTGGTGCTGGTCGGCGCGTCCGGCTCGGGCAAGTCCACGTTCGCGCGCGGGCACTTCCTGCCGACGCAGGTGCTGTCCAGCGACTACTTCCGCGGCCTGGTCGCCGACGACGAGAACGACCAGTCGGCGTCCGCCGCCGCGTTCGAGGCGCTGCACTTCGTGGCGGGCAAGCGGCTGGACGCGGGCCGCACCACGGTGATCGACGCGACGAACGTGCAGCGGTCCGACCGCGCGCAGCTGGTCGAGCTGGCCCGTGCGCACAACGTGCTGCCGGTCGCGATCGTGCTGGACCTGCCGGAGGAGGTCTGCCTCGCCCGCAACGCCTCCCGCCCGGACCGCGACTTCGGCCCGCACGTGGTGCGCCGGCACCGTGCCGCGCTGCGCAAGTCGTTGAAGCACCTCGGCAAGGAGGGGTTCAAGCGGGTGCACGTGCTGCGCACCCAGTCCGAAGTGGACGACGCGGTGGTCGTGCCGGAACGGCTGCTCAACGACCTGCGCCACGAGACCGGGCCGTTCGACGTGATCGGCGACGTGCACGGTTGCCGCGCCGAGCTGGAGGACCTGCTGGTCAAGCTCGGCTACGCGCTGGTGCGCGACGACGGTGGACGCCCGGTGGACGCCATCCCGCCGGTGGGACGGCGTGCGGCGTTCGTCGGCGACCTGGTCGACCGCGGCCCGGACACGCCCGGTGTCCTGCGCCTGGTCATGGGCATGGTCGAGGCCGGGCACGCGTTCGCCGTGTGCGGCAACCACGAGCAGAAGCTGGTGCGTGCCCTGCGCGGGCGCGACGTGCAGGTCAAGCACGGTCTGGCGGAGTCGCTGGCGCAGCTCGCGGCCGAGCCGGAGGAGTTCCGCGAGCGGGTCGTGCGGTTCTGCGACGGCCTGGTCGCGCACTACGTCCTCGACGGCGGTGACCTGGTGATCGCGCACGCGGGCCTGCCGGAGAAGTTCCACGGCCGCGCGTCGGCGCGGGTGCGCAGCTTCGCGCTGTACGGCGACACCACCGGCGAGACCGACGAGTACGGCCTGCCGGTGCGCTACCCGTGGGCGACGGAGTACCGCGGCAAGGCGACCGTGCTCTACGGGCACACGCCCACGCCCGAGGTCGAGTGGATCAACAACACGATGTGCCTGGACACCGGCGTGGTGTTCGGCGGCAAGCTCACCGCGCTGCGCTACCCCGAGCGCGAGGTCGTGTCGGTCGACGCGCACGAGGTCTGGTACGAGCCGGTGCGCCCGCTCGTCGTGCCCGAGGCGGAACGGGAGCCGGACGTGCTCGCGCTGTCCGACGTGACCGGCCGCCGGTTCGTGGAGACGGCCCACCGCGGCCGGATCGGCGTGCGCCCGGAGCAGGCCGCGTCGGCGCTGGAGGTGATGAGCCGCTTCGCGATCGACCCGCACCAGCTGCTGTACCTGCCGCCGACGATGGCGCCTACGGCCACCTCGCAGCGGCCGGACGTGCTCGAACACCCGGAGGACGCGTTCGCGGAGTACCGGAGCGCCGGTGTGCGCGAGGTGATCTGCGAGGAGAAGCACATGGGGTCGCGCGCGGTCGTCCTGGTGCGCCGGGAGGGCGGTGGCGTGATCCACACGCGGACCGGCCGGGCGTTCTTCGACCCGCCGTTGGGCGGCGAACTCCTGGCCCGCGTGCGCGAGGAGGTGACCAGGGCCGGTTTGTGGGACGAGTTCGACACCGACTGGCTGCTGTTCGACGCCGAGCTGCTGCCGTGGAACGCCAAGGCGTCCGGGCTGATCAAGGAGCAGTACGCGGCGGTCGGCGCGGCGGCGACGGGTGCCCTCGGCGTGGCGGTGGACGTGCTGGCGCGTACCGCGGAGCGCGGCGTCGACGTCGGCGACCTGTTGGCGCGCACGCGGAGCAGGCTGGCGAACGCCACCGGCTACCGCGACGCCTACCTGCGGTACGTGCGGCCGACAGACGGGCTGACCGGCGTCACGATCGCGCCGTTCCAGCTGCTCGCCGCCCGCGGCCGGACGTTCCACGACCGCGACCACCGGTGGCACCTGGACGTGCTCGGACGCCTGGGCGGCGAGCACTTCACCCCGACCAGGCACCTGGTCGTCGACACGGCCGACGACGAGCAGGTCGCCGCGGGCATCCGCTGGTGGGAGGACCTGACCGCGGCCGGTGGCGAGGGCATGGTCGTCAAGCCGCTGGCCAACCTGGTGCGCGGCGCCCGCGGCCTGGTGCAGCCGGGCGTGAAGGTGCGCGGGCGCGAGTACCTGCGGATCATCTACGGCCCCGACTACACGGAGCCGGAGAACCTGGAACGCCTGCGCAAGCGCGGTCTGGGCGCGAAGCGGTCCCTGGCGATCCGCGAGTACGCCCTCGGCCTGGAGGCGTTGGAGCGCGTCGCCCGGGACGAGCCGCTGTGGCGCGTGCACGAATGCGTGTTCGCCGTGCTCGCCCTGGAGTCGGAGCCGGTCGACCCCCGCCTCTGACCCCGGTGTCACGCGCGGCCGGGCAACCGCCGGAGCTCGCCCGGCCGCCACCCGGCGGTCGCCCGGCACAGACCCCGGACCAGAGGAAGGTGCCGCCGGCCACGAGTGCGTTCTCAGCCGGACGGCACACCACCGGTAGTGCGGCGCGGCTACCGGTGGTGTGCCTGCTCGGTGCGTCAGACCCGGCAGGGGCTGCCGCCGGGCTCGGTCGGTTCGAGGTTGGCCCTCGCCTCACCGAGCACCACGTCGGTCAGCAGGGTGTCCAGCGCGAACGCCCGCTGCACCACGCTGGTCGACGTGGTGGTGGTGCTGTTGAGCTGCAACGACCCGATGACCAGCGGGATGGTCAGCGGCGCGCTGCCCACCGCGATCTGGACCCCGTTGATCCGCAGGCTCGCGATCTGCGACGAACCGGCGAACACCGGGTTGAGGTTCGCGTCGCACGTCACCGACGCGTTCGCCTGGATGACGCCCACCTCGATGGTCACCAGCAGGCTGCTGATGCGGGTGTAGTCGACCCGCGCGGCGGCCACCGAGCCGTCACCGGGAGCGGGCGGCGTGGCGAGCAGGTCGTCCGGTGTCTGGTCGGTGCTCGCGGTCAACGCGTTGGCCCGCACGGTCAGGATGCCCGCCGACAGGTTCACGTTCGCCACGTTCTCGTAGTCGTCGACGCACGGCACGTCCGGCGGGTTGGCCCGCGCCACCACGATCCCGGCCAGGTTCAGCGCGGTCGCCTGGCAGGAGAACACGCCGGTCCGCTCCGAGGTCTTGATCCGCAGGTCCGAGAGCACCGGGCTGTCGCCGGACGGGCTCGCCGTCAACGTCGCCCGCACCTCGATGTACCGGCCGACCCGGGCGAACTCCACCCCGTTGGCCACCGGCGTGAACGCCTCGCCGGCCAGCCCCGCCTCGGTGTCGGACGTGCGAGCCTCCACCGTGATCGAGGTGCCCGGCGGGACGCTGCCCTGCGCCTCGGTGTTCCAGGTGACCGTGCCCCAGGTCTGGCCCGCGACACCGCCGTCCTGCACCACCGACCAGGTGCCGACCGGCGCGGTGATCTCACCGAGCACCGAACCGGTCATGTCGCTGTAGTTGTACGGCCCGGCGCCGGCACCGAGGTCGACGGTCAGGTCGACCGCGCCCACGGTGAACCCGCCGCCGCCGACCGGACCGGCGGCCGGGTCGATGCGCTGGGCGTTGTTCGAGTTGATGTTGGTGACCCACACCTTGCCGTTGGTGTCGACCGCGACGCCGGTGGGGCCGTTGCCGCCGGGCAGCACCACGTTGCCGACGAACGTGCCGTCCGTGCGCAGGTGCCCGACCGTGTTCGTGCCGTTGTCGAGCGCGTGGGCGACCCAGACGTTGCCGTTGGAGTCGACCGCGACGCCCTGGGCGCGCGGGTGGCCGTGCGGGAAGGTGCCGAGGATGGTGCCCGCCGGGTCCATCTTGACCGTGTTGCCGGAGTTGACCTGGGTGTGCCAGATGTCGCCGGTCACCGGGTCCATGCCCAGGCCGTAGTCGCCGTGCGTGGTGTCCAGGCACGCTCCCGTGCCGGCGTCCGGCTCGTAGCGCAGCAGGTTGGTCCCGTACCGGGCCGACCACAGCGTGCCCGCCTTGTCGACCAGGCCGCCGTAGCCGCCGCAGCCGAAGCTGACCGGCGCGGTCAGCGGTGCGCCGTCGACGCCGGAGATCTTCTGGTGCTGGGTGTTCGAGCCACCGGTCCAGAGGTCGTTGTTGGCGTCCACGGCCACCGTGCGGGTGTTCGTGCCCGCGACCCGGCTGTAGGTGATCAGGCACTCGTCGGCCGCCGTGGTGACACCGCCGTTGGCGTCGGCGCCGCCCGCGTTGGTCCACGGCCGGATGTCGCCGAGGCCGCGCGACGTGGCGTACAGGCCGTCCTGGTCGCGGTCGACGCAGGTGTTGTAGCCGAACGGGCCCTGCAGGTAGTCGCCGGCGGGGTCGGGCGTGCCGTCCGCGTTCGTCCGGGTGCCGCCGCGGATGACGCCGACCCGGGTCACCGACCCGCGACCGCCGCTCGCCTCGTTGCGGTTGGACAGCCACGTGTTGCCGAGCTTGTCCACGGTGGTGCGCGACGGGTTGCGGCCCTGGCCGTCCGGCGCGGACAACCACTCGCCGACGATCTCGCCGGTGTTCACGTCGATGCGGACCATCGTGCCGCGCGCGGAGGCGGCGACGTTGACGTAGGGGAAGAACACGCTCTGGCGGTTGAGCTGGAGCTGGTCGTTGTTCGGGGCGTCGTGGTTGACGTCCTGCAGCACGCCTTGGTCGAAGTCGGCGTCCCGCGTGTAGAGCACGTTCTCGCCGGAAACAGGGGCGGCGGACGCACTCGGGGTGCCGACCAGGGGGATCAGGAGCGTGCTGACGGCAGCCAGCACTAGGAATCTTCGTGGGTGACGCATGGAGCTGCCCTTCATTCAGGGTTCGGCAGGCATTCGGGCATTTCCGTCACGTGACAACCGGGTGTCGAAGGCCGGTGGGCACCCGTTACCGCACCCGGAAAGGTGAGTAGACAATTCGGCAAAAATCGGGTCGGGGATTCATCCCTTTCCGAGCGCCGACCGTCCGAACGGCCCAGTGCCAGGCTCCCGAGGGTGAGTGCGGACGGTGCCGAGTACGCCGTCCGGCGGGGTCCGTGGGCTGATCCGGGCCGATCCGCCCGGTATCGCCGTTAACCGACCGGACATTGCGTGACCACTTGGAATTTCCTCGTCGAACCCCTGGCTTGACAAGTGCGCGGGACGTCCCGAATCCTCCGCTGGGCCAGCGTTCTGGTCGTTTCCGGAAAAACCCCGAGGAAGGTTCGACCCGTGAACCACACCCGAGTCCTGCGGTCGGTCGGCGTCGGCGTCACCGCGCTGGCCTTGGTCGCCGCGTGCGGCACGCCGCCGCCCAAGGACGGCGCCGCGAGCGACACCCCGGCGGCCACCGCGAAGTCCGCCGCCGAGTTCGGCGGGTTCGACAAGCTCGTCGAGGCCGCGAAGGAGGAGGGCAAGCTCAACGTCATCGCGCTGCCGCCGGACTGGGCCAACTACGGCGAGATGATCTCCGCGTTCGAGGCCGAGTACGGCATCGAGGTCGACTCGGCGCAGCCCGACGCGTCCAGCCAGGACGAGATCAACGCCGCCAACCAGCTCAAGGGCGGCGACCGCGCACCCGACGTGTTCGACCTCGGCCTGACCGTGGCGCTGGCCAACACCGCGATGTTCGCGCCGTACCAGGTGCGGACCTGGGCCGACATCCCCGACGAGCTGAAGGAGCCCTCCGGGCTGTACTACGGCGACTACGGCGGCTTCATGTCCATCGGCTACGACGCCGCCAAGGTGCCCGCACCGACCTCGGTCAAGGACCTGCTCAAGCCCGAGTACCAGGGCAAGGTCGCGCTCAACGGCGACCCGACGCAGGCCGGTGCCGCGTTCTCCGGCGTGGTCATGGCCGCGCTCGGCAACGGCGGCTCGGCCGACGACATCGCGCCGGGCGTGGAGTTCTTCAAGCAGCTCAAGGCCGCGGGCAACTTCCTGCCCGTCGACCCGTCACCGGCCACCATCGAGTCCGGGCAGACGCCGGTCGTCATCGACTGGGACTACACCAACGCCGCGCAGACCGCCAAGCTCGCGGGCAAGGTCGACTGGAAGGTCGTCGTCCCGGCCGAGGCGCAGGTGGGCGGCTACTACAACCAGGCAATCAACTCCGACGCGCCGCACCCGGCCGCCGCGCGCCTGTGGCAGGAGTTCCTGTACTCCGACAAGGGGCAGAACATCTTCCTCAAGGGCCTGTCGCGGCCCGTGCGGATGGACGCGATGACCAAGTCCGGCACGGTCGACGCGGCCGCGGCGGCGAAGCTGCCCAAGACGTCGGAGAAGCAGGTGTTCCCGACCCAGGAGCAGTCGGACAAGGCCAAGCAGGTGCTGGCCGCCACGTGGGCGCAGGCGGTGGGCTGACCGGTGGTCGCACCCGTCACGACCGCGGCCGGGGGAGCCGACAAGGCTTCTCCCGGCCGCGGGCCCGGCCGGAGCTGGTTGGCGTGGCTGGTCGTGGTGCCGTTCTTGGCCTACGTCGGCACGTTCCTGGTGTACCCGACCGCGCTGGTCCTGGCCGGGTCGTTCCAGGACTCGGACGGCTCGTTCACGCTCGACAACCTGGTCGACCTGACCCGGGGCGTGTACCTCCAGGCGTTCCTGCGCAGCGTGGAGCTGTCCGCGATCACGGCCCTGCTCGGCGCGGTGCTCGGCGCGCTGCTGTCGTGGGCGGTCGCGGTGGGCAGGCGGGAAGGACTGCTGCGCCGCGTGGTGGTGGCCGGGGCGGGTGTGCTCGCCCAGTTCGGCGGCGTGCCGCTGGCGTTCGCGTTCCTGGCCACGATCGGCTTCCAGGGTTTCGTCACGCGGTTCCTGCGCGACACGTTCGGCGTCGACCTGTTCACCACCGGCGCGTGGCTGTTCGAGCTGCCCGGCCTGACCCTGGTCTACACGTTCTTCCAGATCCCGCTGATGGTCATCGTGTTCCTGCCCGCGCTGGACGGCCTGCGGCCGCAGTGGCGTGAGGCGGTGGACAGCCTCGGCGGCTCGTCGTGGACCTACTGGCGGCACGTCGGCGGCCCGATCCTGCTGCCCGCGTTCCTCGGCGCGGTGTTGCTGCTGTTCGCCAACGCGTTCTCCGCGTACGCCACGGCGGCGGCGCTGGTGTCGCAGGGCAGCCCGATCGTGCCGCTGCAGATCCGGGGCTTCCTCACCGGCGAGGTGCTGCTGGGTCGGGAGAACCTCGGCAAGGCGCTCGGCCTGGGCATGATCGTGGTGGTCGGGGTGGCGATGGGCCTGTACGCGTTGCTGCAGCGGAGGTTCGCCCGGTGGCAGCGGTGACCAGGCAGGCGAGAGTCGCGCGGACCGTGATCCTGCTCGTGCTCGGGGCGTTCTTCCTGCTGCCGCTGGTCGCGATGGCGGAGTTCTCCACCCGCGGCACGGGCGGCACGCGCAGCCTCGCGTCGTGGGCGGCGATCGTGGACGACCCGGACCTGGTCGAGGCGATCCTGGTGTCGGTGCAGCTGGCGGTGACCAGTTCGCTGGTCGTGCTGGTGCTGCTGGTGCCGACGATGACGTGGATCAGGCTCCGGCTGCCGGCGCTGCGGAGGCTCGTGGAGTTCCTGTGCCTGCTGCCGGTCGCGATCCCGGCGATCGTGCTGGTGGTGGGCATGGCGCCGCTGTACGCGTGGGTGAATTACTTCCTCGGTGACTCGCCGTTGACGTTGACGTTCGCGTACGCGGTGCTGGTGCTGCCGTTCGCCTACCGGGCGATCGACGCGGGCCTGTCCGCCATCGACCTGAAGACGCTGGCGGAAGCGGCCCGGAGCCTCGGCGCGTCCTGGGGCACGGTGCTGCTGCGGGTCGTGGTGCCCAACATCCGCACCTCGCTGATCGGCGCGTCGCTGCTGTCCGTGGCGCTGGTGCTCGGCGAGTTCACCATCGCGTCGCTGCTGAACTTCGACACGTTGCAGGTGCGGGTCAACCTGCTCGGCAAGCGCGACGCGGGCGTGTCGATCGCGGTGTCGCTGCTGAGCCTGCTGTTCGCGTTCGCGCTGTTGTTCCTGCTCTCGTTCATCGGCGGGCGGCGGCGGGACACCGCCGTCGAGGAAGGCTGACCATGGGTTACCTGCGTCTGGACGGGCTGCGCAAGTCGTTCGGCGGCCAGACCGCGCTCGACGGGCTCGACCTGGAACTCGCCGAGGGCGAGCTGGTCAGCCTGCTCGGGCCCAGCGGCTGCGGCAAGACGACCGCGTTGCGCATCGTCGCCGGGTTCGAGACCGCCGACTCGGGCACCGTCCTGGTGGACGGCCGCGACATCACCCGCGTGCCGGCGAACAAGCGGGACATGGGCATGGTGTTCCAGGCCTACAGCCTGTTCCCGAACATGACCGTGACGCAGAACGTGGCGTTCGGCCTGAGGCTGCGCAAGGTGCCGGACCGGGTCGGGCGGGTCGCCGAACTGCTGGAGCTGGTGGGGCTCTCGCACCTGGGCAAGCGGTACCCGCACCAGCTGTCGGGCGGCCAGCAGCAACGCGTGGCGCTGGCCCGTGCGCTGGCCATCCAGCCGCGCGTGCTGCTGCTGGACGAACCGCTGTCCGCGCTGGACGCCAAGGTGCGGGTGACCCTGCGTGACGAGATCCGGCGCATCCAGACCGAGCTGGGCATGACCACGCTGTTCGTCACGCACGACCAGGAGGAGGCGCTGGCCGTCTCCGACCGGGTCGGCGTGATGTCGCAGGGCAGGCTGGAACAGCTGGACGCGCCCGCGGTCGTGTACCGGGAGCCCGCGTCGGCGTTCGTGGCGCAGTTCGTCGGCGTGACCAACGCGGTGCACGGCCTCGCCGGGGCGGGCTGCGTGCGGCTGGGCGCCTACCGGCTGGACACCGACGCCGCGGACGGGCTGACCGGCGAGGTCAAGGTGATCGTGCGGCCGGAGGACATCGGCATCACCCGGCACAGCGGTCCCGCAGACGGCGCGTTGACCGGCAACGTGCTCACGCAGAGCTTCCTCGGGCCGGTGACCAGGTTGTCCGTGCGGCTCGACGGTGACGACCAGGTGGTGCGGGTCGACCAGCCGTCCGGCCGGGCGGCCGACTTCCCGCCCGGCACGACCGTCGCGCTCGACCTCGCGATCGGCAGGCTGATGGTCGTCGGGGTGTGACGGGGCGCTACGGGCGGCGCAATTTCGTCAACCTGAGCCGTTCGTCGTCGGAAAGCGCCGAATCGGTCAAAACGCGCACTCCGCGCGCACCGATCGGCTGGCCGTTCACGGAAGTCACCCAATTGGTCGGCACATCGGTGAACAAGGTGACTTCCGGCGTCTCGGCGAAATGGCCGTAACCCAGCACCGTCGACCGGCTCACGCTCGGGCCGTTGAGCACCACGTAGTCCTGGTCGGCCAGGCCCGGGTCACCCGCCCACGGCACCTCGTCGCCCAGCGTCCAGCCGCCGACACCGCCGTAGCGCAGCAGGAACGTGCGGGCGTGGTGGATCGTGACCACGTAGTGGTGGTCGCAGTCCGGGTCGACGGGCACGGGCGTGCGGGTGAAGTTCAGGCCGTAGGAGACGCCCGCCGCCCGCAGGGTGCCGGAGAACGCCGCCAGGTCGCCGCCGCTCGTGCTGATCGCCCGCGACAGCGCCGACCACGCGCCGGTGGCCGTCTGGTTCGGCAGGCGGGCACCCGGCCACGGGTCCCGAATGGTCATGCCACCCCAGATGAGGCGCACCGCGGGGGCCGGCCAGACATTGTCGCGCTCACCCCGGTAGAGGGTCATGTCCGGCATGGGAAATACTCCTCGCGAGGAATTCGTGAAGAGGAATCGGCTTCGATCCTACGCTGAGTGGGAGGCAGCGCGGACGAATTCACCGCCAAGGAGTACCGGGCCGCGAGAATACGGTGTTAAAAGGGGGGATATGCAGTGTTGTGCGTGGTGGGCACCGCCGAGCGGGCGAAGGGGCCCGCCGCTGGTGCGCGGCGGGCCCCTCCTGGGTGTCACGACGGGTGGACCGTCCGGGCTAGCGCGGGAACAGGTCCCGGTACGCGCCCTGCGTCTGCACGTTCAACTCGCCGACGCGGATGGCCTTCGCCGTCGCCGTCCGCGGGTCGCGGATGTCGAACACGTCGAAGCCCTTGGCCATGTCGGACGAGAAGATGTAGCCGTTGTAGTAGTACGCCGACCACGAGCCGCCGCCCGCGCCGTTGGGCAGCGGACCGCGCTCGAACCAGCCGATCTCCTTGGGGTTGCGGGAGTCGGTGAAGTCCCAGATCGAGATGCCGCCCTGGTACCACGCCTGCACCATGATGTCGCGACCCTGCACCGGGATCAGCGAACCGTTGTGCGCCACGCAGTTCTCCGTGTCGCCCTGGGTCCGGGAGATCTTGTAGTACGAGCGGAACTCCAGCTCGCGACCGTCACCGCGCCCGGTGATGTCGTAGATGCCGTCCGCGCCGCGGGTCGGGCCGATCTTCTCGTTGCAGGTCGGCGCACTGCCGCCACCGAGCTCGTCGGTGAAGACGACCTTGGTGCCCTCGTTGTTGAAGGTGGCCGAGTGCCAGAACGCGAAGTTCACGTTGTCCTGGACGCGGCTGATCTCGCGGGGCTTCTCCCGGTCGGAGATGTCCCACAGCACGCCGTCGCCCATGCAGGCGCCGGCCGCGAGGTCCTTCGACGGGTACACGGTGATGTCGTGGCAGCCGGAGGTGGCGCGGACGTAGCCCTCCTCGATCGTGCCGTCACGGCCGGGGTTGCCGCCGTCCGGGAACAGCACGGTCTCGCTGAGCAGCGAGGCCGACGCCGGGTCCTTGAGCGGCACCTTGACGATGCTGATCAGGTCGTGCGGCGGCTGGCAGTCCGGGAAGGTCGCGTTCGGCCCGTACGACGAGACGTACAGGTAGACGTCCTTGCCCTTCTTGTCCGGCACCAGCGTGTGCGTGTGCGAACCGCACCGGGTCTCGACCGCGGCGACGTACTTCGGGTTCTTCTTGTCGCTGATGTCGAAGATCTTGATGCCCTCCCACGCGGCCTTGTTGGTCGCGGAGAGCGGCGTGCTGGCGCAGGAGTTGTCGCTGCGCGAGGAGTCGGTGGACAGGAAGAGCAGGTTGTCCTTGACCGAGATGTCGTTCTGCGAACCCGGGCACCACACCGTGCTCACGATGGACGGCTTGTGCGGGTTGCGCACGTCGTAGATGACGAAGCCGTCGTAGTTGCCGTCGAACGCGTAGCCGTTCTGGAACGCCAGGTCGGACCACGTGGAGGAGGCGGTGAAGGGTGCCGGCTTCGGCAGGTTCGCCAGGTGCTTGATGTTGCGCGTGTGGCGGATCTCGTCGACGCCGGGCAGGCCGGTGGCCGGCTGCTCCTGGCTCGACAGCTGCGTCTCGGACAGCCCGGCCAGGTCCGCGTCGTCCGGCGCCGCGGTCGCCTGCGGCGCCCACGTCATGACCGACAGGCTGAGCGCGAACGCGCCCAGGACGGCTGCCGGCCTTCTGCGGCGGCGGGTCACATCTCGTACTTCCACTTCAGGTTCCCCTTCCAACCCGGTGCAGGGTCCGCAGTATCACCCGTTCGCAAGGCTAAGTACCAGACCCGATCGTCGGTAAATTTCTGACTTCCGGCAGGTGGGACCGCCGGGTACGTTGGCGGCCGACCGGAGGTTCTAGGGGGTAGCGGGATGCGGATCGTGTTCGTCGCGGTGTTGGTGGCCGTCCTCGCGGGCTGTACGTCCCAGCCGGACGACCAGCCTCCGATCATCGCGCCGCAGGGGCCCGGCGAGCAAGCGCGAACTTTGGCGCCCGAGGATTTCGGCACCGATCGCTGGGTCGCGCCGAGCGAGGCGGACCTGCAGTACGTGGCCCGCATGATCGTCCACCACCGACAGGCGCTGCAGATGACCGCCCTGGCACCGGAACGCGCGCAGAACGAGACCGTGCGCGGCTTGGCGTCGCGGATCCACGACACCCAGGGTCCGGAAATCGCCGGGATGGAGCAGTGGCAGCGTCAGTACGCGGAGAACGCGCCCGCGCACGGCCACAGCACCCGGCTGCCGGAGGTCGACCACCGGTCGATGCCGGGCATGGCCACCGACGAGCAGCTGGCCGCGCTGGAGGCGGCGCGCGGCGCGGACTTCGACCGGCTCTTCCTCCAGCTGATGATCGCCCACCACGAGGGTGCCGTCCGGATGGCGACCGAGGTGCTGTCGTCGGGCAGTGACGTGCGGGTCGAGGAGATGGCCAACGACGTGGCCGTGTCCCAGACCGACGAGATCGACCGGATGAAGGCCATCACCATCCCCTGACCCCGCGAGAGTCCAACGCTCAGCACGCGTGAGTCCAACGCTCGGGACCCCTGAATTCAACGCTCAGGTCCACCCCTGAGGGCGGATCAGGGTGGTCTACGGGAAGATCAACCGATCGGTTGATGCGAGGTGTGGCCCGCCGTGTGATCCGGTCGGGCGCCTTCACGACGACGCTGGTGGCATGGCGATCATCGAGGTGGAAGACCTCGTCAAGACCTACGACCGGAAGGTCGCGGTGGACGGTGTCTCGTTCACCGTCGACGAGGGGGAGATCTTCGGCATCCTCGGCCCGAACGGGGCGGGGAAGACGACGACGGTGGAGTGCGTGGAGGGCCTGCGCTCACCGGACGGCGGCACGATCAGGGTCGACGGTCTGGACCCGCGACGTGACCGGGCGGAGCTGCGCACCCGGCTGGGCGCGCAGCTGCAGCAGAGCGACCTGCCCGACCGCATCCGGGTCGGCGAGGCGCTGGACCTGTACGCGTCGTTCTACCGCGACCCGGCCGACTGGCGGGAGCTGCTGGCACGCCTGGGCCTGGCCGACCGCGCCAAGACCGAGTACCGCAAGCTCTCCGGCGGTCAGAAGCAACGCGTCTCCATCGCGCTGGCGCTGATCGGCAAGCCCAAGGTCGCCGTGCTGGACGAGCTCACCACCGGCCTGGACCCGCAGGCCCGCCGCGACACGTGGGAACTGGTCGAGCAGGTCCGCGACACCGGCGTCACGGTCGTCCTGGTCACCCACTTCATGGAAGAGGCCGAGCGGCTGTGCGACCGGATCGCCCTGATCGACGCGGGCAAGCTGGTCGCCGTCGACAGCCCCGCCGGGCTCGTGTCCCGGGTGGACGGTGAGCAGCGGGTCAAGTTCCGGCCCGCCACGCCGTTGGACGTGACGCTGCTCGCGGACCTGCCCGAGGTCACGCGGGTCGAGCGGCACGGTCCGCAGCTCATCGTGACCGGCACCGGCAACCTGCTGCACGCCGTCACGTCCGTCCTCGCCCGCAACCAGATCGTCGCCGCCGACCTGCGCATCGAGCAGGCGGGCCTGGACGACGCCTTCATCCGCCTCACCGGCCGCAAGCTCTCGGAGTAGCAGCATGCTGAAGATCGTCAACACCGAGTGGAAGTTGTTCCTGCGCGAGCCGAGCATGGTCGTGTTCGCGGTCCTGTTCCCGGCCATCCTGCTATCGGTGCTCGGCGCGATCCCCGCGTTGCGCACCCCCGACCCGAACTTCGACAACCAGCGGTTCATCGACGCCTACATGTCCTCGCTGGTCGTGGTCACGCTGGCGTTCCTGGGGCTGAACAAGCTGCCCACCACGGTCGCCACCTACCGCGAGAAGGGCGTGCTGCGCCGCTTCTCCACCACCCCGGTCCACCCGGCACGCCTGCTGGTGGCGCAGGTGCTCGTCAACGTGATCGCGGGCGTGCTCTCGGTCGTGCTGCTCATGGTCGTGGGCCGGGTGGTGTTCGACATCGACCTGCCGCACCACCCGCTCGGGTTCGTGGTGACGTTCCTGCTCGGCATGCTGTCGCTGTCCGCGATCGGCCTGCTGGTCGCGGCCTGGGCGCCGAACGCGCGGGCCGCCGGCGGGTGGGCGACCGTGGTGTTCATGCTGGTCATGTTCTTCGGCGGCGTGTACCTGCCCCGGTTCCTGCTGCCGGACTTCCTCAACACCATCGGCGAGTACCTGCCGCCGGGCGTCGAGGCGTTGCAGGACTCGTGGCTGGGTGCCGCGCCGGACCCGGTGCACCTCGGCGTGCTGGCGCTGGTCACGGTGGCAGCGGGTACGGTCGCGGCGAAGTCGTTCCGCTGGGAGTGAGGGGTGCGCGTGAGCAGGGCCGATCTCGACGACTGGGAGAAGCGCCTGGACGCCGTCGGGCACCTCATCCCCTACTTCGTCCTGGTCCTGCCGACCGGCGTCTACCTGGCGCTCGAACCCGACCCGTGGCAGACCCAGGCGGTCAACGTGGGCATCGCGGCGGCCACCGGCCTGTGGATGCTGTGGTGGTTCACCCTGCACCCGGGCTGGCGGTCGAGGACCGGGCTGATGGCGGTGTTCTTCGTCGGCATCCTGGTCGCGTACGCGGTGCTGGGGCTGCGTGAGCCGATCTTCGGGTTCTTCTCCTTCGCCGGGTACGTCTACGCGATCGAGGTGCTGCCCGGCCGGTGGAAGTTCGCCGGGGTGGTCGCCAACGGTGTGCTGGCGGCCACCTCCCTGCACGGCGGCCTGCCGGCGGCGGAGTTCGGCGCGATCGCGATCTACCTGGCGATCGTGCTGGTCATCGTGACGATCGCCGGCACGTTCACCATGCTCGGCCTGGTCACCACCGAGCAGTCACGGCGGCGCAAGGAGATGGTCGCCGAGATGGCGGCGATGATGGAGGAGAACGCCGGCCTGCACGCCCAGTTGCTGATCCAGGCGCGCGAGGCGGGTGTGCTGGACGAGCGGCAGCGGTTGGCGCGGGAGATCCACGACACGCTCGCCCAGGGCTTCGCCGGCATCATCACGCAGCTGCAAGCCGACGAGAACCCGCCGCGGCACGTCGAGACCGCGTTGCGGCTGGCGCGGGAGAACCTGGCCGAGGCCCGTCGTTCGGTGCACGCCCTGCGCCCGCCCGCGCTGGTGGACGCGAACCTGCCGGACGCGCTGGCCGAGGTCGCGGCGGGGTGGACGGACCAGACCGGGGTGGCCGCGTGCATCCACACGACGGGTGCAGCGCGCGCTCTACACCCCGAGGTGGAGGTGACGTTGCTGCGTGCCGCGCAGGAGGCGTTGTCGAACGTCGCCAAGCACGCGCGTGCTTCCCGGGTCGGGTTGACGTTGTCGTACATGGAGGACGTGGTGACGTTGGACGTGCGCGACGACGGCGCGGGGTTCGACCCGGAGGCGCGGACGGACGGGTTCGGGCTGGTCGGCATGCGGCAGCGGGTGTCCCGCCTGGCGGGCGCGCTGGTCGTGGAGTCCGAGCCGGGCGGCGGCACGGCGGTGTCGGCGTCGGTGCCCGCGATCCCGGCCGAGGTGGCGCCGTGATCCGCGTGGTGATCGTGGACGACCACCCGGTGGTGCGCGACGGGCTGCGCGGGATGCTCGCGAGCGCCGGTGACGTCGACGTGGTGGGTGAGGCGGCGGACGGCGCGGAGGCGGTGACCGTGGTGCTGGCGCTGCGGCCGGACGTCGTGCTGATGGACCTGCGGATGCCCGGTGTGGACGGCGTCACGGCCATCGAGCGGCTGCGCGGCTGTCCGACCCGGGTGCTGGTGCTGACCACGTACGACACGGACAGTGACGTGCTGCCCGCGATCAAGGCGGGTGCGACGGGCTACCTGTTGAAGGACACGCCTCGTGACGAGCTGTTCCGGGCGGTGCGTTCGGCGGCCAGGGGAGAGGCGGTGCTGTCACCGTCCGTGGCGACCAGGCTGGTGGGGCAGGTGCGGCAGCCCGTGGCGGAGCCGTTGAGCGACCGCGAGGTGGAGGTGCTGGGCCTGATCGCGCGCGGCAGCACGAACCGCGAGGCGGCGGCGAAGCTCTTCATCAGCGAGGCGACGGTGAAGACGCACTTGGTGCACGTCTACGCCAAGCTCGGCGTGAAGGACCGCGCCGCCGCCGTGGCGGTGGCCTACGAACGGGGACTGCTAGGCGCTTAGCCGCGGTGACCCTGGCCCGGAGCGCGGTCGGGTCGGGCTCCGCCTCCGTCGTCGTGTCAGCTCCGGGAACTTGTCCACAGCGCCTTCCGCGTTTCCTCCGGCTAGTAGTCGACGCGGTCGGTGCGGGACAGCCACGCCGCGAACGGCGCGGTGGCCTCGCCCGTGGAGACCTGCCGCACCGGCATGCTCCAGGTCTCGCGCGGCCGGCCGAACAGCTCGTAGAACTCGCGGTCGTCGAACCCGGCCGTGGCGGCGTCGTGCCGGTCGGCGGCGTAGACGACCCGGTCCACCCGCGCCCAGAGCGCGGCGGACAGGCACAGCGGGCACGGCTCGCACGAGGACACGAGCACGCAGCCGGTGAGCCGGAAGTCGCCGATGGCCTGGCAGGCCGCCCGGATCGCGACCACCTCGGCGTGCGCGGTCGGGTCGAGCGTCGGGGTCACCTGGTTGGTGCCGGTGGCGATCACCTCTCCGGCTCGGATGATCACCGCGCCGAACGGCCCGCCGCCTTCGGCGACGTTGCGGGTGGCGAGCTCGATCGACTCGCGCAGCCAGGCGTGCTCGGGGGACACGGACGTGGTCATGGGGTGCTCCTCGGGGCGTGCGCGTACGCGCCGCGTCGTTCGGGATGGCGACGGGCGCGGGGATCGGGTGCCGGCCCGGTGGCCGGATCAGGTGCCGGTGATGTGCTCCGGTCTCACGGGCACGCGGGTCAGGGCGAGGCCGGTGGCGGCGCGGATGGCCGCGACGATCGCCGGGGTGGAGGAGATCGTGGGCGGCTCACCGACGCCGCGCACACCGTAGGGCGCGTTCGGGTCGGCCAGTTCGAGCACGTCGATGCTCATCGGCGGCATGTCGAGCACGGTCGGGATGAGGTAGTCGGTGAACGACGGGTTGCGCACCTTGCCGCCCTCGACCTGGATCTCCTCCATCACGGCGAGGCCGAGGCCCTGCGCCGACCCGCCCTGGATCTGGCCCAGCACGGCCTGCGGGTTGAGCGCCTTGCCGACGTCCTGCGCGCAGTCCAGCTCGACCACCTTCACCAGGCCGAGCTCGACGTCCACGTCCACCACGGCGCGGTGCGCGGCGAACCCGTACTGGACGTGGGCGTTGCCCTGCCCGGTCTCGGGGTCGATGGGCTCGGTGGCCCGGTGCCGCCACTCCACGGTCTCGTCGATCACCTCGTCGCCCAGCAGCCCGGCCAGGTCGAGGTCCGCCGGGTCGCGGCCGCCGGCGAGCTTGGCCAGCTTCTCCCGGACGGCCGCGCAGGCGGCCTTCACCGCGCCGCCGGTGACGTAGGTCTGGCGGGAGGCGGAGGTGGAGCCGCCGTTGCCGATGCTGGTGTCCATCGGCAGGATCGTCACCCGCTCCACGCTCAGCTCGGTGCGCACGATCTGCTGCATGATCGTCACCAGGCCCTGGCCGACCTCGGCCGCCGCCGTGTGCGCCAGCGCGGCCGGTTCACCGTTGATCACCTGCAACCGGACGCGCGCGGTGGAGTAGTCGTCGTAGCCCTCGGAGAAGCAGATGTTCTTGATGCCCACGGCGTAGCCCACGCCGCGCACCACTCCTTCGCCGTGCGTGGTGTTGGAGACGCCACCGGGCAGGTCCCGCAGGTCGACGGTGGTCGACAGCGGCGGCATCGGCTTGTCCCGCACCAGCTTCAGCAACTGCGCGACGGGCGCGGCCGAGTCGACCACCTGCCCGGTCGGCATGACCGAGCCCTCGCTCATCGCGTTGACGATCCGCACGTCGACCGGGTCCAGGCCCAGCGCCTCGGCGAGCTTGTCCATCTGGGACTCGTAGGCGAAACCGGCCTGCACCGCGCCGAAACCGCGCATCGCGCCGCACGGCGGGTTGTTCGTGTAGACGCCCCAGCAGTCGACCGTCACGTTGTCCACGTCGTAGGGGCCCACGCCGAGCGTGGCCGCGTTCGCCACCACGGCGGACGTGCTGGAGGCGTACGCGCCGCCGTCGAGGTGGATCCGCGCCTTGACGTACACGAGCTTGCCGGTGCGGTCCGCGCCGTGCTCGTAGTAGAGCACCGCCGGGTGCCGGTGCACGTGGCCGTAGAACGACTCCTCGCGGTTGTAGACCATCTTCGTCGGCTTGCCGGTGTGCAGCGCGAGCAGGCACGCGTGCACCTGCATGGACAGGTCCTCGCGCCCGCCGAACGCGCCGCCGACACCGGACAGCGTGAGCCGCACCTTCTCCAGTGGCAGGCCCAGGGCCGTCGCGACCTGGCCCTGGTCGACGTGCAGCCACTGAGTGGCGATGTAGAGGTCGACGCCGCCGTCCTCGGCGGGCACGGCCAGGCCGGACTCGGGGCCGAGGAACGCCTGGTCCTGCATCCCGACCTCGTACCGGCCGGTGACCACGACCTCGGCCGTCGCGTGCTGGTCGCCCCGCCGCACGGGCACGTGCCGCACGAGGTTGCCGCCGGGGTGCAGCGGCGTGTCGTCGACCGCCGTCTCCATGTCCACGACGGGCTTGAGCACCTCGTACTCGACCTTGATGCGCTTCATCGCGCGCTGCGCGGTCTCCGGGTGGTCGGCGCCGACCAGGGCGACCGGTTCGCCCTGGTAGCGCACGACGTCCTCGGCGAGCACCGGTTGGTCCTTGTGCTCCAGCCCGTACCGGTTCTGCCCGGGCACGTCCTGGTGCGTGAGCACGGCGTACACGCCGGGCACCCGGAGGGCTTCGGTCAGGTCGATCGAGAGGATCCGCGCGTACGGGTGCGGGCTGCGCAGGGTCGCGCCCCAGATCATGTCCTCGTGCCAGAGGTCCGAGGCGTAGGCGAACTCGCCGCGCACCTTGAGGTTCCCGTCCGGCCGCTGCGGGCTGGAGCCGATGCCACCGGTGACGGCGGAGGTCAGTTCGGCGGGGGTGAGGCTCATCGCGTCCCCTTCAGTCGCTCGGCGGCGGCGCGCAGGTCGCGCGCGAGCTCGGTTTCGGAGGCGGTGCGCAGCTCGCCGTCGTCCACCACGGTCCGGCCGCCCACCAGCAGGAGCTTGAGCTTCGGCCGCGGCCCGAGGACCAGGGCGGCCACCGGGTCGTCGATGCCCGCGTGGTCGAGACCGTCGAGCCGCCACACGGCCAGGTCGGCGAGCTTGCCCGGCTCGACGGAGCCGATCTCGTGCTCACGGCCGAGGCAGCGCGCGCCGCCCATGGTGCCCAGCCACAGCGCCTGGCGGACGTCCAGCGCCCGCGGGCCGCCGCGCTGCCTGGCCTGCAGCAGGGCTTGGTGCAGCTCCTCGACCATCCCGCCGGACTCGTTGGACGCGGCGCCGTCCACGCCGAGGCCGACCGGGGCGCCCGCGTCGAGCAGGTCGCGGACCGGGGCGATACCGGTGCCCAGCCGGCCGTTGGAGGTGGGGCAGTGCGCGCTGCCGGTGCCGGTCGCGCCCAGCCGCTTCACCGCATCGGGTGACAGGTGCACGGTGTGCGCGAGCCACACGTCGTCACCGAGCCAGCCGAGGCGCTCGGCGTACTCGGTGGGCGTGCAGCCGTACTCGGCCTGGCACTGGTCCTCCTCGTCGACGGTCTCGGCGAGGTGGGTGTGCAGCCGGACGCCCTTGGCGCGGGCCAGTTCCGCCGCACCGGTCATCAGCTCGGCGCTGACCGAGAACGGCGAGCACGGCCCGACTGCCACCCGGACGAGGGCGTCCGGGCTCGTGTCGTGGTAGTCGGCGATGGACTTCTCAGTGGCCAGCAGCGCGGCTTCGGTGTCCTCGACCAGGTTGTCCGGTGGCAGGCCGCCGTGCGACCGGCCGCGGTCCATCGAGCCGCGGATGGCGTGCAGGCGGATGCCGATGCGCCGGCCCGCCCCGACCAGGGCGGCGAACTGGTCGCCGCCTTCGCGCGGGTGGACGTAGTGGTGGTCTGCGGCGGTCGTGCAGCCGGTGGTCGCGAGCCTGGCCAGCCCTGCGGAGGCGGCCGAGTGCGTGATCTCGGCGTCCAGGCCGCGCCACACCGGGTACAGCGCGGTCAACCACTCGAACAGGGTGGCGTCCTGGGCGAGGCCCCGGGTGGCCCATTGGTAGAGGTGGTGGTGGGTGTTGACCAGACCGGGCGTGACCAGGCAGCCGCTGCCGTCGACCCACGTGTGCGGGCCGGTCGGCTTGGGCGCCTGGCCGGGGCCCACGGCGGTGATCCGGCCGTGCTCGATGACGACGTGGCCGAACGCGTGCTCGGTGCCCGCGGCGTCCACCGTGGCCACCGCGACACCGTCGAGGATGGTCGGTGTCATCGGGCCGCGCTCTCCGGGTCCGCCTTGCGGGTCGCCGCCAGCCGCACGGCGTCGAGGATCTTCTCGTAGCCCGTGCAGCGGCACAGGTTGCCGGCCAGCGCCTCGCGGATCTCCGGGTCGCTCGGTCGTGGCACCCGGTCGAGCAGGTCGTGCGCGGCGACCACCAGACCGGGCGTGCAGAACCCGCACTGCACCGCGCCCGCCTCCACGAACGCCTCCTGGACGGGGTCGAGCCGGTCACCATCGGCCAGTCCTTCGACCGTCCGGACCTCGCGGTCCTGCACTTGGCCCGCGGCCACCAGACAGGAGCACACCGGCGTGTTGTCCAGGTACACCGTGCACGAACCGCACTCGCCCTGCTCGCAGGCGTTCTTCGAGCCGGGCAGACCCAGTCGCTCCCGCAGCAGGAAGAGCAGGCTCTCGCCCTCCCACACGTCGTCGGCCTGCTTCGGCTCGCCGTTCACCGTCACGTTCACGCGCATGGTCAGGCCACCTTCTCGGAGTAGTCGCGCCAGGCCCAGTCGAGCGTGCGGCGGGCCAGCACGGAGAGGGCGTGCTTGCGGTACGCGGCCGAGCCGCGCACGTCGTCGATGGGGCTCGCGGCCTGCGCCACGAGTTCGCCGAACCGCCGTTTCACCGAGTCCGGCAGCGGTTTCGGCGAGTCCCACTGGTTGGTGGCGGTCAGCTCGGCGGACAGGAACTCCTCGGCCGCCGACGCGCGGCGCGGCGTGGGCGCGGCGCTGCCGACCGCGGCGCCGACCCGGTGCTGCTCCGGGTGTAGTGCGACGGCGAACGAGCACACCGCGATCACCATGGCGTTGCGCGTGCCGACCTTGGCGAACTGCTGGGGTGCCCGCGTGGTCGGCACGTGGACCGCCGTGATCAGCTCGTCCGGCTCCAGCGCGTGGCGCTTCACGCCCAGGTAGAACCCGGTGGCCGGGATGAGCCGGGTGCCCCTGGTGGAGGCGGCCTCGACGGTCGCGTCGGCGGCGAGCAGCACGGGGTGCGTGTCACCGGCGGGCGAGGCGGCGCCCAGGTTGCCGCCGACCGTGCCGCGGTTGCGGATCTGCGGCGAGCCGACCGTGCGGGACGCCATCGCCAACCCGGGCAGGCGCTCACCCAGCTCGTCGATGATCCGCGTGTACGGGACACCGGAGCCGATGCGCACCGTGCCGTGGTCGTCGCCGTGGTCGCCGCCGTCGACGTCCCAGGAGCGGAGTTCGGCGATCCGGGTCAGGTCGAGCAGGGCGGCCGGGCGGCGGTGGTCGAAGTTCAGCTCCACCATCACGTCCGTGCCGCCGGCGATGGGCACGGCGTCCGGGCGCTGCGCCTTCAGGGCCAGCGCCTCGGCGAGGGTGTCGGGGCGGAGGAAATCCATCAGCTACCTCGATGGGTGGAGTGCGCGGTGTGTGAGCCAGTACACAGAGCGGGGACGGTGATCGGCTACGGCGGTGCGCATGAATCCCAGGCTCCTACGATGAGGGGATTTGTGCTTTCCTACAAACACGATCGGACGAAGGTAAACCGGCGAGATGACGTGGAGGAGGCGCCCGTGTTGCTGGTTCGGAGCCTGCTCGGGATGCCGGAACTCCGACTTCGCCTCGTGGTCGGTGCCGAGTCCTTGGACAGGCCCGTGACCAGGCTCTACGGCACCGAACTGCCCGATCCGGCCCGCTACCTGTCCGGTGGTGAGCTGGTGCTTTCCGGGCTGTTGTGGCATCGGTCGGCGGCCGATTGTGAAAAGTTCGTCACTTCCTTGGCGGCGGCGGGGGTCGCCGCGTTGGCGGCCAGCCCACCCGATGCCGGTGAATTGCCCGCGGCGCTGGTGGAGGCGTGTGAACGGCACGGCGTACCGCTGTTGGCGGTACCGGTCGACCTGTCGTTCGCGGCCATCACCGAACGCGTGGTGCTGGAGCTGGCGGCCGAACGGGTGGGTGACGCGGGCGCGTTGCTCGGCAGGCACCGGCGGCTGCTGACCGTGGTGGCGGACGGCGGCGGGCTGTCCGAGCTGGTGGCGGCCGGGGCGGCGGAGCTGGACGCGCCGTGCTGGGTGCTGTCGTGCACGGGTCACGTCGTCGCCGGGCCCGAACTGCCGGAGCCGGCGGCGCTGGTGCGCGAGTTCCTGGTGGCCGACCGGCTGCCGAGGGTGGTGCGCGGCACGACGTTGCTGCCGGTGTCCGCGCGCGGCGGATCGCGGCTGACGTCCTGGATCCTCGTGGTCTCCGGCGACCGCGCGCAGGACGAGGTGGCCGCCGAGCTGGCCAGCCTGGTCGGCGTGGAGCGGGCGCGGGTCGTGCAGGGGCGGGAGATCGAGAACCGCGCCGCCGGCCCCCTGCTGCGGCAGGTGCTCGCCGGTGGCGACGTGGCCGCGCGGATCGCGGCAGTCGGCTGGGACCCCGACGCGCCGCTGCGGGTGCTGGCGGCGTCGATGTCGGACGGGCAGGTCGAGCAGGCCGTCGCCCTGGTGGAGGAAGTGCTGGCGGCCGTCACGTCGACGTTCCTGGTGGCCGCGGTCGGCGCGGAGGTGTACGCGCTGGCACCGTCCGGGTCTTGGACCGATGGGGTGCGGTCGGCGTTGCGGACGCTGGAACCGGGTCTGCGCTCGACCAGGGTGCTGGTCGGGATCTCGTCACCGGTCGGGCACGCGGGGCTGCGCGGCGCGGCGGAGGAGGCGTCGCACGCGAGACGCCTGGGTGAACGGCGGACCGGTCGGACGTGCGTGGTGGCGGGGGAGGAGATCGCCCTGCACCAACTGCTGCTGGCCGGCGTGCCGGAGGAACTGCGCCGCTCGCTGCGTCGACGGCTGCTGGGCCCGGTCCTGGACTACGACGCCGTGCACGGCTCGGACCTGGTCGGCACGCTGCGCGTGTTCCTCGACTGCTCGGGCTCGTGGACCACGGCCGCCGCGCGCCTGCACGTCCACGTGAACACCCTGCGCTACCGGGTGGGGCGGGTGGAGGACCTGCTGGGCGTGGACCTGTCGGAGTTCACCGAACGGGTCGACCTGTACCTGGCACTGCAAGCGGGGTGAGCCCCTCGACCGTAGTCCGCTTCGACTCAGTGCAGTGGCAGCGGGACGCGCTCCGGCAGGGGCCATCCCCGACCCGCCGCCGCGCAGGCCGGGGATGGCGTCTTCCTCACCTCACCTGCTGCCACGGGACGAGCGTCGGACGCTGTCCGGTGGCGAGGAACTCCTCGATCGCGACGGCGAGGTCGGCGATCGGGATCTCGCAGTGGGTGGGGAAGTCGACCCCGGCGTACCGGGGACGTCGGCGCGGGCCCTCGCCGAGACTGGCCCACGAACCGGTGATCACGTCGGTGAACAGCATCGCACCGCGGTCGCCGCGCACCCCGACCCGCACGTGGTGGTCCGGGCAGTCCGTGTGCACGAGAGTGGCGTCCTGGGCTGCGGTGAGGCGGTCGAGCAGCCGTCGCACGTCCTCGGCGGCACGCAGTTCGTCCACACCGGACGCGAAGTTCGCCTGGATCACGGTCACTCCTTGCACCGGCGGCCGGAGTTCACGCACTGCACCAGCCGGTTCATGATCTCCTGGGACATCACGTTGGCGAAGTCGTCGTGGTCGGAGAACGGGTTGTGCTCCTCCTGCGGGAACGCGTCGACCGCGTACTGCCCGGCGACCTGGACGTCACGCGGGATGTCGTAGGTCAGGCTGATCCGCAACTGCGGCACGGCCTTGAAGCCGCGCGGGCACTTGCCGTTCTCGTTCGGGTAGACGATGTGGTCGCGGTGGTTGGCGCTGTCGGTGTTCTTGCCGTCCCAGCAGCTGGCGAAGTCGTGGACGCGCTTGACCTTGCTGCCTTCCGGGCAGATCGGGTACTTGTCGATCAGCACCTTGTCCTCGAACCCGGTGCAGGTCCACGACTTGCGGGCGTTTTTCGGGCCGTTCGTGGAGACCTTGGCGTCGCCGTAGAGGACGCGCAGGAACTGCGGCATCGGCTCCACCCTGCCGACGGGGCTGCCGCGGAAGGTGATGTCGACGACCTCGGGGCGCTGGATCTCGCCCTCGTTGCCGGGCAGCTCGTTCTCGTCGCTGGCGCTCTTGCCGTCACCCTTCTCCGGCGCGTCCGCCTCGGCTTCCTGAGCCGCTTCGGCGACCTTCGCGTCGTTGGCGTCGCCGTCCTTCACCGTGCACGGCGCGAGCCTCTTCAGGCCGCGCGGGCGTTCGGCGACCCGGTCGATCGCCTGCACGATGCGGTCGATCGACGCGGTCCTCTTGTCCCGCAACGGCCGGAGCACGGTGTTGTTGACGAAGTTCGGGTCGTCGACGTCGGCGGCCTTGAGCTTGGTGTTGGCCTCGGCGATCTGGTCCTTCATCGCCTGGAGGTTGCGGTCGACCTCGGCCTTGGCCTGACGGGGCACGTTGCGCAGCTTGCGCTGCACGTCGGGGCATTCCACCTCGGCGCCCGCCGGCTCGCCCGGCTCCTCGTCCTCGTTCTCGCGGTCGATCCGCACCACCGGCCAGAAGTAGGCGGACTTGTCGCCGTTCTTGCAGGTGGTGTCGGCTTCGAGCAGGCTCTCGTCGGTCGAGTCGGCGTCGGTCGACACGTTGCCCACGTAGTCGTGCAGGTGCTCGGCGCCGTTGCGGACGCCCGGCTGCGCGATGAAGTTGTCCGGGTTGAAGTGCCCGTTCTCGTTCCGGCCGCAGTCCACGGTGAACGTGCCCGTGCTGGCACCGCGTTGCGCCCGGGGCGCCTTCACGTTGCGCTGCTGCTTCGTGATGTCGACGAACAGGGAGATGTCCGCCCCGTCCGCCTGGGCGGTGCCCTGATCGCCGGTGGTGCTGATCGCGACGGCCAGGCCGATCGTGAGCGCCAACCCGGTCACGCCGGCAGTCAGCTTCGTGCGCCGGGAGAAGCGGTGCCGCCCCTGGTTTCGCGTCATGGATGTGTCACCTCGTCGTAGGTACGCGCATGTGTGCGTTGAACCCCGACCGCCGGTGGGCGGTGGACACACTGGCATACGTACCGCACCCAGTCCGCGACCTGACCGTTACCCGTTCGTTATCTCAACCGACCCCTATCTTCTGCGTCTCACGGGGGGCGCACTGGGAGACACCTGATGTCGCCCGGATGTCACTACTCGTCTCGGGCTCGCTTCGTCGACACTCGGGACAAGCGAGGTTCGTCCAGGTGGACGAGTTCGACGAGAACACCTCCGTCGAGTACCTCCAGCGCGCGCTCGGTCCGCGTGTCACGTCGGACCCCGAAGCGGCCCGGGAACTTGCCCGACTCTGCGGCGGTCTGCCCATCGCGCTGTCCGCGGTGGTCGCTCGCCTGTCCACGAGGCCGGAGCGGTCGCTGTCGAAAGAGGTCGGCGTTCTGCGCGACGACAGGTTGAGGGCCTTGGTGTCGCACGACGGCGTGTCGGTCGGAGCGGTGTTCGACTCGTCGTACCAACCCCGCGCCCTCCCAGCCGGGTGCCCGTTGGCCCGGCTCCTGTCGGTTCGCTGTAGATGCCGCGTCACGCGCGCGGCGGGCTTCACCGCGTGCCGAGCGTTGCGAAACACTCCCGGGACCGCCGCAAAGCGAGAAGGAGTGCTCATGCAACGCACACTCGGTGCGCTGGCAGCCGTGGTGCTGGGGGTTTCCCTCGTCGCCGCCGCGCCGGCCGCCGCAGCGCAAGCACGCCCGTTCCCCGCCGAGTTCGGGTTGCCGGACGGGTTCCTGCCCGAGGGCATCGCGATCGGGGCCGCGCCGACCGCCTACTTCGGGTCGAGGGCCGATGGGGACCTGTTCCGCGTCGACCTCCGCACCGGACGCGGTGAGGTGTTCAGCCAGGGGCCCGGGACGGCGTCGGTCGGGTTGAAGGTCGATCGGCGCAAGCGGCTGTTCGTGGCCGGTGGGGCCGGTGGTGACGGGCGGGTGGTCGACGCTCGAACGGGAGAGATCCTCAAGTCCTACGAGTTCGCTTCCGACGCGAATACTTTCGTCAACGATGTCGTGATCACCGACGACGCCGCGTACTTCACCGACTCGCGCAAGGCGGTGCTGTATCGCGTCACGTTCGGTCGGCACGGCGAGTTGCCCGAGTCGCACACCGCGATTCCGCTGACCGGTGACTTCGTGCTGACCCCCGGCGTCAACAACGCCAACGGCATCGCGGAGACCCCGGACGGCAAAGCGCTGTTGATCGTCCAGAGCAACACCGGCCAACTGCACCGGGTGGACGCGCGCACCGGCGTGACGACCGCCGTCGACCTGGGCGGCGAGGTCCTGACCAACGGCGACGGGCTGCTGGTCGAGCGCCGCACGCTCTACGTCGTGCAGAACCGGCTGAACACCGTCGCCGTGTTTTCCCTGGCCAGGGACGGTTCGACCGGGTCGCTCGTGACCAAGGTCACCGACCCCCGGTTCGACGTGCCGACCACGGTCGCGTCGTTCGCGGGCCGGCTCTACCTGCCCAACGCCCGCTTCACGACACCGCCCACGCCCACGACGACGTACAACGCCGTTTCGGTGCCGAAGCCGTGAAAGTCGGGGGGCCGGTGCGGAGAAGTTCACATCGGCCCCCTGTTCGCGGCATCACTCGACTGGGTAACCTCATCGTCGCGTGGCGCAAGTGATCGCTGTCTCTTCGTAATAATGATCTTCGAGTGTTACCGTTCCGTCGCCGATCGGGTGAAGAAGAGGCAGCGTTCCTAGTGCTGCGCTGACCAGGCAACGGACGAGGCTGCGGAGCGCTGTGAAGCAGAAGAGCACCACGGAGACGAACTACAAGACGATCCGCTCACGACTCACCGGCGTCGTCGTCGTCCCCAGCATCGTCCTGCTCATCATGTGGGCGCTGTTCTCGTCGTACACCCTGTTCGACGGCTTCTACCTCCGAGCCGTCGCCTCCGGCGTGAAGGACGCGTCGATCCCGGCGGTCCAGACGTTCGCCGCGCTGCAGAAGGAGCGCGAGCTCAGCATGACCGTGCTGAGCCAGCCCGGCCGCGGCACCAGCGACCTCGAGGTGCAGCAGGCCGAGACCGACAACGCCGTCGACGACATGCGCGCGGCGTTCGACGAGCTGGCGTCCCAGGCGCCGCAGGAGATCGTCGACAAGATCAACGCGCTCAACGTGCTGCTGGACCAGCTGCCGCAGCGCCGGTCGGCCCTCGAAGCGGGACGCGCGTCGAAGTCCGAGATCTACACGTACTACAACAGCCTCCTCGACGCCGGTGACGCGCTGTTCAGCGTGCAGGCCCGCGTGGTGCCGGACCACGAGTCCGTGAAGGGCGCCATCACCGCCACCGAGTACTTCAAGGCCGCCGACTGGATGTCCCGCGCCACGTCGCTCGCGTCGAGCGCCCTGGCCGCCGGCGAGTTCTCGTCCGCGGAGGAGCACATCGAGTTCGCCAACCTCGTCGGCGCCTACCACTCCTCCTACGAGTCGATCGCCCCCTACGCCCGGCCGGAAGTGCGCGAGCACTACCAGTTCATGATCGAGGGCGACGCGTGGAAGCGGCTGGTCGAGTTCGAGGGCAGGCTGATCCAGAGCGGCGAGAAGCCCTCGGACGCCGGGTCGCTGCAGGAGTGGCAGAACGTCAGCGGCCCGATCTCCGACGAGCTGACCTCACTGGTCAGCGAACAGGCATCCAGCGCCGTGAACGTCACCATGGCCCGCGGTGAGAGCAAGTTCCGCACCGTGCTGATCGGCAGCCTGGTCGCGCTGCTCGCCGTGATCATCGGCATCCTGATCGCGATCCGCACGTCGAACCGCCTGGTCAACCGGGCCCTGATCACGCGCCTGGCGGCGTTGAAGAAGGACTCGCTGACCCTGGCGCACGAACGGCTGCCCGACATCGTCGACCGGCTCCGCGAGGGCAAGCACGTCGACGTCGAGGTCGAGGTGCCGCCGCTGGACTACGGCAGCGACGAGATCGGCCAGGTGGCGGACGCGTTCAACGCCGCCCAGTACACCGCCGTCGCCGCGGCCGTCAAGGAGAGCCAGGCGCGCGAAGGTGTGAACCGGGTCTTCCTCGACATCGCGCACCGTAACCAGGGCCTGGTGCACCGCCAGCTGAAGATCCTGGACAAGCTGGAGCGCGAGGAGGAGAACCCCGAGCAGCTCGACGCGCTGTTCCAGCTCGACCACCTCGCCACCCGCGCTCGGCGCAACGCGGAGAACCTGATCATCCTCGCGGGTGAGCAGCCGGGCAGGCAGTGGCGCAAGCCCGTGCGGCTGCTCGACGTGCTGCGCGCCGCCGTCGCCGAGACCGAGCAGTACGTGCGGGTCAAGGTGAACCCCGTGCCGGACACCGCGCTGGTGGGCGCCGCCGTCGCCGACACCATCCACCTGATCGCCGAGCTGGTGGACAACGCCACCGCGTTCTCCTCGCCGCGCTCGCAGGTGCAGGTGCACGCCAGCGAGGTGCCGCAGGGGATCGTGGTCGAGATCGAGGACCACGGCCTGGGCATCAACCCCGAGGACCGCGAGCAGCACAACGCGATGCTGGCCGACCCGCCGGAGTTCGACGCGATGCGCCTGCGCGGCGAGTCGCGCCTGGGCCTGTTCGTGGTCGCCCGGCTGGCCGCCCGCCGCGGCATCCACGTCGAGCTGCGCGAATCGCCCTACGGCGGCACGCTGGCGATGGTCCTCATCCCGTCCGCGATCGTCGCGGGCCCCACCACGGCGACGGAGCCCGCCGAGACCCGGCAGCTGCCGCGCCGCTCGTTCCACGAGATCCCGGAGCAGGGCGACGACTCAGTGCGAGACGCCAGGTTTCCCGACAGTTCCCGAGACCTGGAGGGGTTCTGGGCCCAAGCCGAGGCCGCGGTCAACGAACATCCCCTTCCAGAGGTCGAACGACTGAGCGGCGGGCTGGACCTGTCGCAGCGCAGTGGCGAGCTCGAGCTGTCGCAGCACAGCGGCGAGCTGGAGCTGCCGCAGCGGAAGCGGGCCACCTCCGAGTGGCCCGCCGAAGAACCGGGGTCGGCCGTCACCGCCGCCGACCGACCCGAACTGCCACGCAGGCGCCGTCAGCAGAACCTGGCGCCGCAGTTGGTGCGCAACGATTTCCACCCTTCGCCCGAACCGCTCCCCGAGGTCGATCCCGAGAAGTCAGCCGAGAGGGTCCGCAAGGGCCTGTCGGCGTTCCAACGGGGCACACGCGACGCCCGTCGCACACCCGACGACCTCGAACCGTGATCAGCAGCAGTGGCCGGACGACTGGAAACCGGAAAGGCAACCCGATGAACGACATGACCAGCCAGCACAACGAACTGAACTGGTTGTTGGAGGACCTGGTCGGCCGGGTGGTCGGAGCTCGGCACGCGGTGGTCCTCTCGGCCGACGGTCTGCTGCTGGGCCGCTCACCCGGGCTGTCGAAGGACGACTCGGACCACCTGTCGGCGATGGCGTCGGCGTTCCAGAGCCTGGCCCGCGGCACCGGGCGGCACTTCGGCGGCGGCGCCGTGCGGCAGACCATCGTCGAGATGGAGCACGCCTACCTCTTCGTCACCGCGGCCGGCCACGGCGCCTGCCTGGCCGTCCTGGGCGAAGAGGACTCCGACATGGGCATGATCGCCTACGAGATGAACATGCTCGTCAAGCGCGTCGGCACGTACCTGTCCTCGGCACCGCGCGGCACCGCCGCGGCGAGCCTGCCCGCCGCCCGAAGGTCCTCCTGATGGCCGGCCGCGAGGACTGGTGGTACGACGAGGCCGCGGGCCCGTTGGTCCGCCCGTACGCGATGGTGCGGGGTCGTACCCGCCCGCTGCGACCGGAACTGCACCTGGTGACGCAGGTGCGCGCGATGCCGTCGCCCTCGGACCCGGACGCGCTGTCGGTCGAGCACATGGAGATCATGGAGCTCTGCCGTCGCCCGTTGTCCGTCGCCGAGGTGGCCGCGTACCTCGACGTGCCGCTCGTCGTCGTCAAGGTGCTGTTGAGCGATCTCATCCAACGCGGTGACGTCGTGATCCGAGACCCCTCCCGAGTCCCGCAAGTGCCGGACCGGAACCTGCTCCAGGCGGTGTTGGATGGTGTCCGTGGAATCTGAGCGGCCGGGTGGGGAACTGCTCGTACCCACCCCAGTGAAGATCGTCATCGCCGGTGGCTTCGGCACCGGGAAGACGACGATGGTCAACTCGGTCAGCGAGATACCGCCGCTGCACACCGAGGAGCTGCTCACCGAGGCCGGTGTCGGCGTCGACGACGTGCTCGGCCTGGAGTCCAAGGAGACGACCACGGTCGCCCTCGACTTCGGCCGCATCACCATCAACCCCGAGGTGGTGCTGTACCTGTTCGGCACCCCGGGCCAGAACCGGTTCTGGTTCATGTGGGACGAGCTGGCCTACGGCGCGATCGGCGCGGTGATCCTGGTCGACACGCGGCGGCTGGACAGCAGCTTCCCCTCGATCGACTTCTTCGAGCGGCGCGGCATCCCGTTCATCATCGCGGTGAACTGCTTCGAGGGCGCGCACAGCTACGAGGTCGACGAGGTGCGCCGGGCCCTGGACGTGGACGCCGCCATCCCGCTGGTGCTGTGCGACGCGCGGGACCGCGAGTCGGCCAAGACCGTGCTGGTGAGCCTGATCAAGCACACGATGGACCGGCTCGACGCCATGGCGTAGGCCGGACGGGGTGACGGGTGACCGCGAACGGCCACCCGTCCCGCGTCACACCACCGGTTCGAGCCGGCAGTTGAAGTGCCGCAACAGCTTCGGCACGTGCGTCAGCCGGTACCCGGGCACCCGCTCGGGGTCCTTCGCGATCTCCGCCAGCGTCTCGCCGACGTACTCCAGGTGGCTCTGCGTGTAGACCCGGCGCGGGATGGCGAGGCGGACCAGCTCGTACGGCGCGGGCTTGACCAGTTCGCCCACCTCGTCCAGCTCGCCGAGGTACAGCGAACCCAGTTCCGCGCACCGGATGCCGCCCGCCAGGTACAGCTCGGTGGCCAGGGCGAACCCCGGGAATCGGCTCGGCGGCAGGTGCGGCAGCAGGCGCCCGGCGTTGAGGTACACCGCGTGCACGCCGGTCGGCCGCACGCTGTCCACCCCCGCGGCCTTGGCCAGGTCGGCCACGTACGCCGTGGCGTCGGCCCGGGCCCGCAGGTACTCCGGGTCGGTCACCTCCAGCAGGCCCTGCGCCAGCATCTCCAGGTCGCGACCGGCGAGACCGCCGTACGTGCGGAAGCCCTCGGTCGCGATCAGCAGCAGCTCGCACTTGGCGGCCAGCTCGGGGTCGCGGATCGCGAGCAACCCTCCCATGTGGACGATGGCGTCCTTCTTCAGGCTCGCCACGCACCCGTCGGCCAGCCGGAACGCCTCTTCCGCGACCTGCCGCGGCGTGTGGTGCTCGTAGCCCGGCTCCCGCTGCGTGACCAGCCACGCGTTCTCCGCGAACCGCGCCGCGTCGAGGAAGAACGGCACACCGTGGCGGCGGGCGATCTCACCCGCCGCCTTGATGTTGGCCATCGACACCGGCTGACCGCCACCACCGTTGTTGGTGATGGTGAGCACGACGACGGCGACGTCCCGAGGGCCGGACAGGATGGCTTCCAGCGCCTCCAGGTCGATGTCGCCCTTGAACGGCGCGTCGTCGTCGAGGTCTCCGGCGGCCCGGCACGGCAGGTCGACGGCCTGACCGCCGAGGATCTCGACGTTCGCGCGCGTGGTGTCGAAGTGCGTGTTGCTGACGCTGACCTGGCCCGGCTTGAGCAGCGCGGTGAACAGGATCCGCTCGGCCGCGCGTCCCTGGTGGACGGGGAACGCGTGCGGGTAGCCGGTCAGGTCGTGCACCACGTCGCGGAACCGGTAGTAGGAGCGCGCACCCGCGTAGGTCTCGTCACCACGCAGTCCCGCCGCCTGCTGCTCGGCCGACAGGGCGCCGGTGCCCGAGTCGCTGAGCAGGTCGATCGTCACATCGGTGGCGGCGAGGTTGAACGGGTTGTACCCGGCGGCGGCCAGCGCCCGCTCGCGGTGCGCGCGCGTGGTGATCGGGATGGGCTCCACGACCTTGATGCGGTACGGCTCCATCGTGGGCATGGGTGACTCCTAGCCTGCCAGGCTGATCGAACGGGGTGAGGCCGTGTCGTAGGCCTCGGAGGAGAGGTAGACGGTGATGCCGGGGCGCGGCCTGCCCATGCGCAGCGACACGTGGGCGATCAGGCCGACGCCCTCGTCCAGCGGTCGACGCGCGATGGTGCGCAGCGCGCTGTCGAACTGCGTTGGGTCGAGGTCGTACTTGGCCATCACCGCGAGCACCCGCCTGCGTGCTTCTTCGTCATCGGTGACGTAGTCGCGGATCGGCACGTACAGGGAATAGCCGCTCGGTGCCCGCGCGTCGCCGTCCAGGAACGTGTAGCTGGAAATCAGCGGGCGCCGGTCGAACGTTCCGGTGCTGCCACCGGTGAGGAGGCAGAAATCGGGCACCCTGTCCACATCGACACCCCGCGCGGCCTTCGCGGCACGCGTGACGTCCGTTACATCCGCGGCGTGGTGGGAGATGTAGACCTTCACCCGGGCCCGTCGTTGTTCCACCAGGTCGAGTGCGAAGAACGAATATTTGTCAAGTCCGGGCCTGGTCACCGCCTGAGCGCGCAGTACCGGGAAACCGGCGGCGAAACCGGTCCGGCTCAGCGCTTCCCGGATCAACCCCTCGGCGGCGGCCTCGCCGCGCACTTCCGGGTTGAAGTAGACCTTCACCGCGGGCGCCTCGTCGGCGCGGAACACCAGCGAGTACCAGAACGTGAAATCGCTTTCCGGGTGGTCCGGCAGGAACAGGCCCTTGACCGCGTCGAAACGGCGGGTGTCCAGGTTCTCCCGGTGTCGCATCCGGTCGAGCGCGGCGAGCGCCGCAGCGGTGTTGGCCGCACGGGAAGGCCTGGTCGCGGTGGGTTCGACGATCGTGCGGAGGATCGGGGACTCTCCTGCCGCGAACGCCGTGGAGAACTCGACCGGGGTGTGGTCGTCCGCGACGTCGGAGGGCCAGGCCGGGCTGGCGGAAACCGGGCGCAGGCCACCGGGACCGAGCGCGTCCGCGAGCAATCCCACGGATTTGACGGTGTTTTCCGTGATGCCCAAAGAATGCATCAGGGCACTGAGCTGTCGGCCCGTGAAATCGCGTATGGATACTTTTTGAGGGTCCAAGGCGGGGTTCTCCTCGTGGGGGGCGAGTCGAAAGTTACGCTAGGCGAAGCAATCTTGTCCACCAGGCGGCCGTAGCGTGACGTAGGGCACTCTAAAGGCAGGTCACAGGTCCTGTCGATCAGTGGTCACGAGGAAGAGGACGGTAATCAAGACTACTCCGAACGGCCTATTGACTAGACCTTCGTCAGTCTTTCGCACTAATGGCGTGCCGGGGTTCGATGACGGATCGTGGCATTTCGTCCCCAGTGCCGCCCGAGGTACGGTCGAACGTTCGCCGACTAATGCGTTCCACCATTCAAGACGTTGCTGTTAATTGTTCGCCGCGTTGTTCGCGTGACGGTGGCGACCCGGTGTGGTAAAGCGGTCCGGACAAGCGGACGGGGCCGCCGATCACCAGGATCGACGGCCCCGCGCGCGGTCGGGCGTCCGGCTCAGGACGCGTAGTTGTGGAACCCGCGCCCGCTCTTCTTGCCCAGCAGCCCCGCGTCCACCATGCGCAGCAGCAGTGGCGGCGGCGAGTACAGCGGCTCCTTGAACTCCTCGTACATCGACTCGGCGATGGCCTTGGTGGTGTCCAGGCCGATCAGGTCGGTCAGGCGCAGCGGACCCATCGGGTGCGCGCAGCCGAGCACCATGCCGTTGTCGATGTCCTCGGCGCTGGCGAAGCCGGACTCCAGCATCCGGATCGACGACAGCAGGTAGGGGATCAGCAGGGCGTTGACCACGAACCCGGCCCGGTCCTGCGAGCGGATGACCTCCTTGTGCAGCACCCCGGTCACGAACTCCTCGGCCCTGGCCTTGGTCCGCTCGCCGGTCAGCAGCGACGGCACCAGCTCCACCAGCTTCAACACCGGCACCGGGTTGAAGAAGTGCACGCCGATGACCTGCTCGGGGCGGCCGGTGGCCATGCCCAGCTTCATGATCGGGATCGAGGAGGTGTTGGACGCGAAGATCGCGTCCGCGTCCACGACGACCTTGTCCAGCGCCGCGAACACCTCGGTCTTGACCTGCTCGTTCTCCGCGACGGCTTCCACGACCAGGTTCCGGTCGGCGAAGTCGGCGAGGTCGGTGGTGAACCGCAGGCGCTCCAGTGCGGCGTCCCGGTCCTCGGCGGACAGCTTGCCGCTGCGCACGCCACGGCCGAGCGAAGAGGCGATCCGCCCCCGCGCGACCTCCGTGGCGTCCGGGCTGACCTCGGCGACCAGCACGTCCAGCCCGGCCCGCGCGCAGACCTCGGCGATGCCGGAGCCCATCAGGCCCGATCCCACCACTCCAACACGTTGAATGTCACTCACGCCCCGATCCTGCCAGGGCCGTCCCCGGTGGGCACATCTCCGCTGTGGTTCTCCACACCCGACCGGGTGGTGCTCCTCATGGTCGGCCGCCGTGCGGCGACCTAGCGTTGCCGTCGTGATGATCAACACTGCGATTGCCGGGGTCGTCCTGGCCGTGACCAGCACGTTTCCCGCACTGGACGGGTGGGTCGAGCAAGGCTGGGCCTCCGGGGCGCTGCTGACCGTGCAGGACTCCACCGGCACCCGCGCGGACGCGGCGGGTGAGGCGTCGGTCGGCGGGTACTTCCGGATCGGCAGCGCGACCAAGACGTTCGTGGCCACCGTCGTGCTGCAGCTCGTGGACGAGGGCAAGGTCGGGCTGGACGACCCCGTGGACCGGTACGTGGCCGGTGTGCCGAAGGGCGAGAACGGCGACCGCGCCACCGTGCGCCAGGTGCTCAACCACACCAGCGGCTTCTACGACTACGCGCACGAGGAGGGCTACTCGACCAACCGGTGGCGCGGCGCGGACCGGTTCCGGAGCTACCGCCCGCAGGAGCTGCTGGATGTCGCGTTCGCGCGGGAGTCCTACTTCGACCCGGGGGAGGGGTGGCACTACTCGAACACCAACTACATCGTCGCCGGGATGCTGATCGAACGCGTGACCGGCCGGACGTACGGCGACGAGGTGCGCGCCCGCGTCCTGCGCCCGCTCGGCCTGGCGCACACCACCGTGCCGGGATGGCGTCCCGGCCTGCCGCACCCTCACGCCCGCGGCTACACGCAGGTCGATGGGCGGCTGGTCGACGCGACCTCGATGAACCCGACCCTCGACTGGGCGGCGGGCGAGATGATCTCCACCGCCGAAGACCTCAACCGGTTCTTCGACGCGCTCCTGAGCGGGCGGCTGACCAGCGCGGCGTCCCTCGACGCGATGCGGCAGACCGTGGACGACACCGGCACGATCTTCGCCTACGGCCTGGGGCTGCAGCGGTTCGACCTGCCGTGCGGCCGTTCGATCTGGGGTCACGGCGGCGAGCTGATCGGCTACCGCACCTACGCCACGCGCGCGGACGACGGCACGCGGGCGACGCTGTCCTACAACCCGCTTCCCGCCGACGTGCCGGGGGAGGAGGTGATCGGGTTGCTCGCCTCGGTCCACTGCTGAGGCCCCACTCCCCGGCACCGGTACGGCTCAGGACCGCGATCTCGCGACCGAAGGCGACGACCGAGCGGTCACCCGGCGCTACGGCCGGGGAACGGACCGGTGCCGGGAAGAGCCCGGCGGGGGCAGTCCCGCCGACGATCAGCCCGGGGCACCGAAGTCCTGTGTCCAGTAGGACTTGTTGTTGCCGTCCACGGCGTGGGCGACGCCGAGCTCGCGCAGTTCGCAGTTCACGATGTTGGCGCGGTGGCTCTCGCTGTTCATCCAGGCGCGCACGACCTCCTCTGCGGTGCCCTGGCCGGCCGCGATGTTCTCCGCCATCAGCCGATAGGTGTACCCCGCGTCGGTGACGCGTTGTCCCGCTGTGCTGCCGTCCGAGCCGGTGTGGCTGAAGTTGCCGGTGCGTGCCATGTCGTCGCTGTGCCGCCTGGCCGCCGCGTCGAGTCGGGCGTTCGCGGTGAGGGCCGGGCAGCCTACGGCGGCGCGTTCCCCGTTCGTCAGGCTCAAAACCCGGTCTTGGAAGGTCTGGGTGGCGAGGGCGGGCGTGGCCGTGGCCAAGAGTGCCGCGACTGCCAGACCTGACGTGAACGTCCTGCGCTTCATGTCTCCGTGCCTCCTCGTGGGTGGGTCCCTGTTGTCAAGGGGTGCCCACTTATGAGAGGACCTGTATTCCACGATAGGTGGAACCGTGGTGACCTCGTGTCAACCGACTCCCGCGGCCACGTCGTCTTGGGGGTGGAGGTAAA
The DNA here is from genome assembly GCF_003014735.1 of Saccharothrix carnea. GTDB lineage: Bacteria > Actinomycetota > Actinomycetes > Mycobacteriales > Pseudonocardiaceae > Actinosynnema > Actinosynnema carneum. The sequence continues at coordinate 302,030 of NZ_PYAX01000009.1, forward strand.
CGATGCGCAGTGATCCGGGGTCTCCCGAAGGGTTCGCCGAGTTCGTCGCCGAACGGTCCGACTCGCTGGTCCGCGCGGCGTGGTTGCTCACCGGCGACGCCCACAAGGCCGAGGACCTGGTGCAGGTGGCGCTCGTGCGGCTGTGGGAGCGCTGGTCGAAGGTCGACGAGCCGGGCGCCTACGCCCGGCGGGTGCTCTACACGACGTACATGACCTGGTGGCGGCGGCGGTGGCGGGCGGAGACGCCGTCGGTCGCGGTGCCGGACACCGTGACGCGGGACGACGTGGAGGGCGACGCGGTCGTGCGGCTGGCCGTGCGGGCCAGGCTCGCGCGGTTGAGCAGCCGGCAGCGGGCGGTGGTGGTGCTGAGGTTCTTCGAGGACTGCAGCGTGGAGGACGCGGCCCGGGTGCTGGGCTGCTCGACCGGGTCGATCAAGACGCACACGTCGCGTGCGCTCGCCGTGCTGCGGGAGGACGCCGTGCTCAGGACGTTGGTGGACGAGGGAGTAGTGCTGTGAAGGGCTTGCGCGAACTGCTGGTCGACGCCGTGCCGGACCTGCCGGAGGTCGACCGGGTGGCGGAGGTGGGTCGACGGGTGCGGCGGCGGCGCCGGACTCGCGGGGTGGTGGCGGCGGGGGTGGTCGTCGCGCTGACCGCGGGCGCGTTGGTCGGTACCCAGTGGTTCGGTTCCGTGCGGGAGGAGAGCCCGGTCGCCACCGCTCCTCCGCCGATCGCGGTGACGCCGGTGCTCGACTGCCCCCCGGAGCCGGGCCATCACGTGGGATGGCGCGGACCTGATGGTCCGGTGGCGCACGAGTCCGCGGTGAACGCCCTGGCGTGTGTGTACGGCGGCGGGGAGGGTGCCTACTTCCGCGTGGAGATCGGTCACGACGTCGCCAACGTGGTCCGGGCGATGAACGCGCTGGCCGCGGAGGACGAGCCGTACCCAGGTGACTACCCGCGCGCTTGCACGCTGATCGGGTGGGCGCAGTACGTGATCGTCGTCGGCTACCCGGACGGGACGCGGCACGACGTCGGCATCGATCTGAACTGCGGCACGCTGTTCCGCGACGACCTGGTCCGCTACGGCGACATCACGCGACCGCTCGACGAGTTCGCCGCGATCGTCCGCGCCGACGGTCGGGAGTTCCCGTACCCGCACGTCGACCGCTGGTGAGTGGTCGGGTGGCGGTGCACAGCCGCCACCCGACCCCGCCCGTCAGTCCTTCAGCTCCCGCTCGGCCTGGGCGATGGCGGCGAACTCCTCCTCCGGCGCGGCGGCCACCAGGTGGTGGCGGCTGTAGAACCAGAAGTACGCCAACGCCACCACGACGATGCCCGCCGTGATCCCGGCGGCCAGCTCGTCCACGAAGAACGTCGCCACGACCGCCGCCACCGCGAGCACCAGCGCCACACCGGTGGTGACGACGCCGCCCGGTGTCCGGTACGGCCGCGCCAGGCCGGGCTCACGCACCCGCAGCACGATGTGCGACACCATCATCAGCACGTACGACAGCGCCGCCCCGAACACCGCGACGTTGATCAGCGTCGCGCCGCTCTTCAGGATCGCCGCCAGAACGAACCCGATGGTGCCCGGCACGATCAGCGCCAGGTACGGCGTCTTGCGCCTGCCGGTCTTCGACAGCCAGCGCGGCAGGTAACCCGCGCGCGACAGCGCGAACAGCTGCCGCGAGTACGCGAAGATGATCGAGAAGAACGACGCCACGAGCCCGGCCAGACCCACGTAGTTCACGATCCGCGCCAGCGCGTTGTCGCCGCCGTAGGCCGCGCGCACCGCCTCGGGCAGCGGGTTGCCGGACGACATCAACGCCGCCGACCCCGCACCGCCCGGCGCGAGCACCAGGATCGCCGCCGCGAACACCAGCAGCGCCAGCACCGCCGCGATGATCCCGCGCGGCATGTCCTTCTTCGGGTCGCGCGCCTCCTCGGCCGCCAGCGGCACGCCCTCGACCGCGAGGAAGAACCAGATCGCGAACACCAGCGCGCCCAACGCCCCGCTCACACCGAACGGCAGGAAGCTGCCGTCCCCGATGTCGAACAGCTTGTCGGAGTCGAACTTCGGGATCATCCCGACCACGAACGCGATCAGCGCGACCACCGCGACCCCGGTGATCACGAACATCAGCCGCAACGCCTCGCCGACGCCGTAAAGGTGCACGCCGACGAAGATCGCGTAGCAGACCAGGTACACCGGCCAAGAGCTGGTGAGCCCGAACAGCCCGAGCGCCTGCACGTAGTCGCCGATGAACACGACGATCGCGGCGGGTGCGATGGCGTACTCGACCAGGATCGCGATGCCCGTGGCGAAACCGCCCAGCGGTCCCAGCGCGCGGCGCGCGAAGCCGTACCCGGCCCCGGCCACGGGCAGTGCGGCGGCCAGTTCCGCCAGGCCGAACACCATGCACGTGTACATGGCGCCCATCAGGACCGTCGCGACCAGCAGGCCGCCCCAGCCACCCTGGGCGAGCCCGAAGTTCCACCCGGCGAAGTCGCCGGAGATGACGTACGAGACCCCCAGCCCGGCCAACAGCACCCAGCCCGCGGCACCCCGCTTGAGCTGCCGGTGCTCCAGGTAGTCGCGGCCCACCTTCTCGTACTCGACGTGTTTGGCCATCTGCGCTCCCTAATGGGTCAGTCGCGCTCCTTTGCAGGGAGAGTGGCGCGGGTCACCTGACCGTGTCAACAGGCGGCCGACCGAAGAGTCAGGCGAGTCAGGGTGTGGCGGCCTTCACTCGAAGGTGTCAAGATGAGGCGTCCAATGGCTCGCTGACATACCTTTGGAGGTACCGGGGATGCTCGCCGTGGAGGAGTTGCGCGTGCTCGTGGACGCCGGGGAGATCGACACGGTGCTGGTCGCCGTCGTCGACATGCAGGGGCGTCTGCAGGGCAAGCGCTGCGCCGCGCGCTACTTCCTGGACGAGATCCTGACGCACTCCGCCGAGGGCTGCGACTACCTGCTGGCCGTGGACGTCGAGATGAACACCGTCGGCGGCTACGCCATGTCGTCGTGGGACACCGGCTACGGCGACTTCGTGATGAAGCCCGACCTGTCCACGCTGCGCCGCGTGCCGTGGCACGAGGGCACCGCGCTGGTCATGTGCGACCTGGTGTGGGAGGACGGCTCGCCCGTCGTGGCCTCGCCACGCCAGATCCTCAAGCGGCAGCTCGACCGGCTCGCCGAGCGCGGGCTGCGCGCGTTCGTCGGCACGGAGCTGGAGTTCATCGTCTTCGACAACACCTACGAGGACGCCTGGGACCGCGGCTACCGCGACCTCACCCCGGCCAACCAGTACAACGTGGACTACTCCCTGCTGGGCACCGCCCGCATCGAGCCGCTGCTGCGCGCCATCCGCAACCACATGGCGGGCGCGGGCATGGTGGTCGAGTCGGCCAAGGGCGAGTGCAACCCCGGCCAGCACGAGATCGCGTTCCGCTACACCGAGGCGCTGGCGACGTGCGACAACCACAGCATCTACAAGACCGGCGCCAAGGAGATCGCGGCGCAGCACGGCAAGTCGATCACGTTCATGGCCAAGTACAACGAGCGCGAGGGCAGCTCCTGCCACATCCACCTCAGCCTGCGCTCGGCCGACGACGAGCCGGTGTTCGCCGAGGGGCACGGCGTCTCGAAGCTCATGGAGCACTTCATGGCCGGGCAGCTGGCCGCGCTGCGCGAGCTGACCTACTTCCTCGCGCCGAACATCAACTCCTACAAGCGGTTCGCGGCCGGCAGCTTCGCGCCGACCGCGGTGGCCTGGGGCAAGGACAACCGGACGTGCGCGCTGCGCGTGGTCGGGCACGGCCAGTCGCTGCGGTTCGAGAACCGGGTGCCCGGCGCGGACGTCAACCCGTACCTGGCCGTCGCCGCGCTGATCGCGGCCGGCCTGCACGGCGTGGACAACGAGCTGCCGCTGGAGGAGGAGTTCGTGGGCAGCGCCTACGGCTCCGACAAACCCACCGTGCCCGCCACGCTGCGCGACGCCGCGTCGTTGCTGGCGCGCAGCGAGCTGGCGCGTGAGGCGTTCGGGCAGGACGTGGTGGAGCACTACCTCAACGCGGCACGGGTCGAGCTGGCCGCGTTCGACAAGTCGGTGACGGACTGGGAGCGGATCCGTGGTTTCGAACGGCTCTAGGGCACGGCCGTTGATCGGCGTCAGCACCTACCTGGAACGCGTGCGGTTCGGCGTCTGGGACGTGGAGGCGGCCGTGCTGCACCGCGACTACCTCGACTCGGTCGTGCGCGCGGGCGGCAACCCCGTGCTGCTGCCGCCGGTCGGGGAGTGGGACGCGGACAGCGTCACGTTCCTCGACGGCCTGGTGCTGGCGGGTGGCGCGGACGTCGACCCGGCGCTGTACGGGCGGCCACGCGACCCGCGCACCGGACCCGCGCGGCCCGAGCGGGACGCGGTCGAGCTGAGCCTGGCGCGTGCGGCGTTGAAGCTGGACCTGCCGCTGCTGGCGGTGTGCCGGGGCATGCAGGTGCTCAACGTGGCGTTGGGCGGCACGTTGATCCAGCACGTGGAGGGCCACAACCCGGCGCCCGCCGTGTTCGAGCACACCGGGATCGCGGTCGCGCCCGGTTCCGCGCTCGCCGGCATCGTCGGCCTCGCCACCACCGTGTTCTGCCACCACCACCAGGCGCTGGACGTGCTCGGTGACGGCCTGCGGGTGGTCGCGGGCGCGCCGGACGGCACCGTGGAGGCGGTGGAGCTGCCCGGCGCGCGGTTCGTGCTCGGCGTGCAGTCGCACCCGGAGGCCGACACCGAAGACGACCGCTTGTTCGCCGCACTGGTGGCGGCCACCCGCGACAGGGGAGTGAAGTGACCACGTTCGACGTCATCAACCCGGCCACCGAGGAGGTGGTCCGCTCGGTGCCGCTGGCCTCGCTGGAGGAGACCGACGCGGCGATCGCCCGCGCCTCGGCGGCGTTGCCCGCGTGGCGCGCGGTCGCCCCCGGTGACCGGGCCCGACTGCTGCGCCGGTTCGCCGAGGCCGTGGACGGCGCGCTGGAGGAACTGGCCGCGCTGGAGGTGCTCAACGCCGGGCACACCATCGGCAACGCGCGGTGGGAGGCCGGCAACGCCCGCGACGTGCTGCACTACTACTCGGCCGCGCCGGAACGGCTGTTCGGCAGGCAGATCCCGGTGGCGGGCGGGCTGAACGTGACGTTCCACGAGCCGGTGGGCGTGGTCGGCGTGATCGTGCCGTGGAACTTCCCCATGCCGATCGCCGCGTGGGGTTTCGCACCCGCGCTGGCGGCGGGGAACGCGGTGGTGCTCAAGCCCGCCGAGCTGACGCCGTTGACCGCTCTGCGCCTGGCCTCGCTGGCGCGGGAGGCGGGCATCCCCGAGGACGTGTTCCAGGTGCTGCCGGGCGCCGGTCCGGTCGTGGGGCAGCGGTTCGTCACGCACCCGGACGTGCGCAAGGTGGTGTTCACCGGTTCCACGCGGGTCGGCAAGCAGGTCATGGCCGGGTGCGCCGAGCAGGTGAAGCGGGTGACGCTGGAGCTGGGCGGCAAGTCGGCCAACATCGTGTTCGCCGACGCGGACCTGGAACGGGCCGCGGCCACCGCGCCGTACGGCGTGTTCGACAACGCGGGCCAGGACTGCTGCGCGCGGTCCCGGATCCTGGTGCAGGCGTCGGTCTACGACCGGTTCATGGAGTTGCTGGAACCCGCGGTCAAGGGCGTCGTGGTCGGCGCGCCGGGGGACGAGGCCACCGAGATGGGGCCGCTGATCTCGGCGGCGCACCGGGAGAAGGTCGCGTCGTACGTGCCCGCCGACGCGCCGGTGGCGTTCCGCGGCTCGGCGCCGACCGGCGCGGGGTTCTGGTTCCCGCCCACGGTGCTCGCGCCCGTCGCGCCCGGTGACCGGGCGGCCGTGGAGGAGATCTTCGGGCCGGTGGTGGCCGTGCTGCCGTTCACCGACGAGGAGGACGCGGTGCGGTTGGCCAACGACAGCGCCTACGGCCTGTCCGGGTCGATCTGGACGCGGGACGTGGGGCGGGCGCTGCGCGTCTCGCGTGCCGTCGAGTCGGGGAACCTGTCGGTCAACTCGCACTCGTCGGTGCGGTACTGGACCCCGTTCGGCGGGTTCAAGCAGTCCGGGCTGGGACGTGAGCTGGGGCCCGACGCCCTCGACTCGTTCACCGAGACCAAGAACGTCTTCATCGCTCACTGATTGGGAGAGAAATGGTTCAGCGACTTGAGGGTCGGGTGGCCGTGGTGACCGGCGGCGGCAGCGGCATCGGCCTGGCCTCGGTGCGGCGGCTGGCGTCGGAGGGGGCGAAGGTCGTCGTCGCGGACGTCGACGCGGAGACGGGCAAGGCGGCGGCCGACGAGGTGGGCGGGCTGTTCGTCCAGGTCGACGTGACCGACGAGGAGCAGGTGTCGGCGCTGTACCAGACCACTGTGGACACTTACGGGTCGGTGGACGTCGCGTTCAACAACGCGGGCATCTCGCCGCCGGACGACGACTCGATCCTGACCACGGGCATCGAGGCGTGGGACCGGGTGCAGAAGGTGAACCTGACGTCGGTGTACCTGTGCTGCAAGTACGCGATCCCGCACATGCTGGAACGCGGGCGCGGCTCGGTGATCAACACGGCGTCGTTCGTGGCGACGATGGGCGCGGCGACGTCCCAGATCTCGTACACCGCGTCCAAGGGCGGTGTGCTGGCGATGAGCCGCGAGCTGGGCGTGCAGTTCGCCCGGCAGGGCGTCCGGGTGAACGCGCTGTCACCCGGACCGGTGAACACGCCGCTGCTGCGGGAGCTGTTCGCCAAGGACCCGGAGCGGGCCGCGCGGCGGCTGGTGCACGTGCCGCTGGGCCGGTTCGCCGAGCCGGAGGAGATCGCCGCGGCGGTGGCGTTCCTGGCCAGTGACGACTCGTCGTTCATCACCGCGTCGAACTTCCTGGTGGACGGCGGTATCGCCGGTGCCTACGTGACACCGCTGTGATGCCGTTGCAGGACGCGTTGTTCCGCCCCGTGCGGGCGGGCAACGCGTTCGAGGAGACCGTGGAGCGGCTCATGCAGGCGATCCGGCTCGGCGTGGTGGGGCCGGGGGAGCGGCTGCCCGCGGAACGTGACCTGGCGACCCGGTTGGGTGTCAGCCGGGTGACACTGCGTGAGGCGATCCGGTCACTGCAGGACGCCGGGTACGTCGAGTCCCGGCGCGGCCGTTACGGCGGGACGTTCGTGAACTCGCCGCTGCCGGTGCCCGCGCCGGACCGCCGGGTCGACCCCGCCGAGCTGGCGGACGCGTTGACGTTGCGCTGGGCGGTGGAGACGGGTGCGGCGGAGTGCGCGGCGGGCCGTGCGCTGGGCCCGGTGGAGCGGCGCAACCTGCTGTCGCGGCTGGCCGAGTGCCGTGACGCGTCGGTGGACTCCTACCGGCGCAAGGACTCGCGGCTGCACCTGGCGATCGCCGAGGCGACCGGGTCGGCCTCGCTCACGGCGGCCGTCGCCGACGCCCGGACGCGGGTCAACGCCCTGCTGGACCGGATTCCCCTCCTGCCGCCGAACCTGGCGCACTCCAACGAGCAGCACGAGTTGATCGTGACCCACATCGTGGCGGGCGACCCGGAGGCCGCGCGGCGGGCGATGGCCGAGCACCTGGACGGCACGGCCCTGCTGCTGCGCGGCTTCCTGTCCTGACCTCAGCGCTCGAAATCGCGCCACGGCCCGCGCTCGGGACCGCGTTCTCCCCGGTCGCCTCGCTCGCCTCGCTCGTCGAACCGCGAGTGGCCGGGCCGGTCGGCGCCGACGCCGTAGCGCGGCCGGTGGTCGCGGTCGGCCAACGCCACGATCCCGCCGCCGAGCACGAGCCCGAGCAAGCCGACCGCGACGAGCTGGGTCGCCCGGTGCTTGACGATCCGACCGAGCGCCGCGCCCTTGCCGGGCGGCGGCGGGGCGTAGGCGGGGTGCGGCGGTGTTGGCTGGGCGGCGGCCGGTTCGCCCTCAGCGGTGGCCGGTCGGGCGGCGACTGGTTCGCCCGGTGCGGCGGCCTGCTCGCCGGCGGGCAAGCCGCCCGGTTCGGGGCCGGCGGCGTCCGGCACAGGGGTGGCCGTGGGCTTGGTGGCGTCCGCGGGTGGCTCCGGGTTGGCGCGTGGCGGCTGGTCGGGCTCTGACATGGCGGAACTCCTGCTCTCCCGTGCTGGTGACCGCCATGGTGCGCGATCGACCTGAGCGGATGCTGATGGTCGGCTGTAGGTCGGCTGTGAGTCCCGGCGTCAGCATGTGTTGACGATTATGGAGGCGTCAGCATATGCTGACGAAATGGCTGCGATCGCCGACCTCGACCCGGCCGCGCACGGCGAGGACCCGGACGCCGGGCTGCGCGCCGTGGCCCGCCTGCGCCGGCTGGTCGACCAGCTGGAAGCCGAACACGTCGCCGCCGCGCGCCGGGCCGGCTGGTCGTGGCGCGACATCGCCACCCGCCTGGGCGTCACCAAGCAGACCGTCCACCGCAAGTACGGCCGAGAGGACTGACCGGTGTTCCGAGGCGACCACCCCGACCTGAACCGCACCATCGGCCGCGCGCTCAAGCTCGCCATGGACCTGGGCCACCCGCGCACCGGCAGCGAACACCTCCTGGCGGCCCTCGCCACCGGCCCACTCACCCCCGACCCGCTCACCGCCGACCCGACCGCTGCAGGCCTGGTCGCCGCCGTCCTGGCCCGTCACGGCGCGACGCCCGCCGCCATCCGGGACGCGGCCCACCTCGCCGCGCCGCTCGGTGCGGGCGGCGCGGTCGACCAGGCCGTCCTGGCGCCCCTCGGCGTCGACCTCGGCCGCCTGCTCGGCGGCACCCGCGCGCTGGACCGCCCCGCCCGCCGGGAACCGCTCCTCCCGTTCGGCGCGGCGAAGGCACGTCGGCGCTCCGCCCGCCTCACCCCACCGCTCGGCCTGGACGCCCAAGCGGCGTACGAGGCGTCGTTGCGCCTGGCCCTGGCCCGTCGCGAACGCGAGCACCGCCCCGAACACCTCGCCCTCGCCCTCACCGCCCTGGACCCCGGCGTCGCCTGGGTGCTCAAGACCGCCGGCGTCGACCGCGAAGCCCTCCTCGCCGACCTGGCCGCGACCTTCCCGCCCCCGCGCCGCAACCCCCTGCTCACCGTGGACCGCGGGATCGGCCACCGCGTCCGCCACCGCGACCTCGTCCGCCGCTACGAACGCACCACCGGACGTGCCGTGACCTCGGCCGACGCGCTGCCCGCCCTGATCCGCGGCTGAACACCCACCCGACCGGGTGATCCGCGGGACACCGGAGCGGCCGACCCGGTGCGCCGGAAAACCACTCGGTGAGCACCGATAACATCCTCGTCGAAGCAGGCACCTACGCGCACCGAGGAGTCACCGTGTCCCAGCCACGTCCCGCAGCCGCTCTCGCCCCACCTCGCGTGGTGGTGCCGGCGGGGACTACCGCGGGGACGGCGGTGCGTGAGGCGGGGCTGCCGGGCAAGGGCCCGGACGCCGTCGTGGTCGTGCGCGACCCCGAGGGCCACCTGCGCGACCTGTCGTGGACGCCGCAGGTCGAGGTCGAGGTCGAGGCGGTCGCCGCCGACACCGAGGACGGCCGCAGCGTCATCCGGCACTCCGCCGCGCACGTGCTCGCGCAGGCCGTGCAGCAGCAGTTCCCCGAGGCCAAGCTGGGCATCGGCCCGCCGGTCAAGGACGGCTTCTACTACGACTTCCGGGTCGACAAGCCGTTCACGCCCGAGGACCTCGCCGCGCTGGAGAAGCGCATGAAGTCGATCATCAAGGGCGCGCAGCGGTTCAACCGCCGCGTGGTCGAGTCGGTCGACGCCGCCAAGGCCGAACTGGCCTCCGAGCCGTTCAAGCTGGAACTGGTGGACATCAAGAGCGATGTCGACTCCTCGGAGATCATGGAGGTCGGCGGCGGCGAGCTGACCATCTACGACAACCTCGACCCGCGTTCCGGCGACCGCGTGTGGGGCGACCTGTGCCGCGGCCCGCACGTGCCGACGACCAAGCACATCCCGGCGTTCAAGCTGACCCGCGTCGCCGCCGCGTACTGGCGCGGCAACGAGAAGAACCCGCAGCTGCAGCGCATCTACGGCACGGCGTGGGAGTCGCAGGAGGCGCTGGACGCGCACCTGGAGCTGCTGGCCGAGGCCGAGCGGCGCGACCACCGCAAGCTGGGCGTCGAGCTGGACCTGTTCAGCTTCCCGGACGAGATCGGCTCGGGCCTGGCGGTGTTCCACCCGCGCGGCGGGATCATCCGCAAGGCCATGGAGGACTACTCGCGGGCCCGGCACACCGAAGAGGGCTACGAGTTCGTCTACTCGCCGCACATCACCAAGGGCAACCTGTTCGAGACGTCCGGTCACCTCGACTGGTACCGCGAGGGCATGTACCCGGCGATGCACCTCGACGCCGAGCTGAACGAGGACGGCACGGTCCGCAAGCCCGGCCAGGACTACTACCTCAAGCCGATGAACTGCCCGTTCCACGACTTGATCTTCAAGTCGCGGGGGCGGTCCTACCGCGAGCTGCCGCTGCGCATGTTCGAGTTCGGCGGCGTGTACCGGTACGAGAAGTCCGGCGTGATCCACGGCCTCACCCGCGTGCGCGGCATGACGCAGGACGACGCGCACATCTTCTGCACCCCCGACCAGGTGCAGGACGAGCTGAAGTCGCTGCTGTCCTTCGTGCTGGGGCTGCTGCGCGACTACGGCCTGGACGACTTCTACCTGGAGCTGTCGACCCGCAACCCGGAGAAGTCCGTGGGCTCCGACGAGGTCTGGGAGAAGGCGACCGAGGCGCTGCGCGTCGCGGCCGAGGACTCCGGGCTCGAACTGGTGCCGGACCCGGGCGGCGCGGCGTTCTACGGGCCGAAGATCTCCGTGCAGGCCAAGGACGCGCTGGGCCGCACCTGGCAGATGTCCACCATCCAGGTCGACTTCAACCTGCCCGAGCGGTTCGAGCTGGAGTACACCGGCCCGGACGGCAACCGGCAGCGCCCGGTCATGATCCACCGCGCGCTGTTCGGCTCGGTGGAGCGGTTCTTCGGCGTGCTGACCGAGCACTACGCGGGCGCGTTCCCGGCGTGGCTCGCGCCGGTGCAGGTGGTGGGCATCCCGATCGCGGACGAGCACGTCGACCACCTGCTCGCGGTGGCGAAGCAGCTCAAGGCGAAGGGCATCCGGGTCGAGGTGGACGCCTCCGACGACCGGATGCAGAAGAAGATCCGCAACCACACCACGCAGAAGGTGCCGTTCATGCTGCTCGCGGGCGGCAAGGACGTGGAGCAGGGCGCGGTGTCGTTCCGGTTCCGCGACGGCACGCAGGTCAACGGCGTGTCGGTCGAGCGGGCCGTGGAGACGATCGTGGACTGGGTGGCACGGCGTGAGAACGCCTCGCCCACGGCGGAACTCGTCCAGTGACCCAGCAGTACGAGGAGCAGGACGGGGTCGGGGTCGACGACGCGTTGCAGCGGTTGTGGACCCCGCACCGCCTCTCGTACGTGCGCGGCGAGGGCAAGGCGGTCGGCGACGAGCCGGAGGGGTGCCCGTTCTGCCGGGTGACCGGGCTGGACGACGCCGAGGGGCTGATCCTGGCGCGTGGCGAGCTGGTGTTCGCGGTGCTCAACCTGTACCCGTACAACCCCGGTCACCTGATGGTGCTGCCGTACCGGCACGTGCCCGACTACACGGACCTGACCGCGGCCGAGACGGCGGAGTTCGCCGCGTTCACCCAGAAGGCGATGCGGGTGATCCGGTCCGCCTCCGGGCCGCACGGGTTCAACATCGGCATGAACCAGGGCGTGGTGGCGGGCGCGGGCATCGCGGCCCACCTGCACCAGCACGTGGTGCCGCGCTGGGGCGGCGACGCGAACTTCATGCCGGTGATCGGCCACACCAAGGTCCTGCCGCAACTGCTCGGCGAGACCCGCCAACTCCTCTCCGACGCCTGGACCACCACCCCTTAACCCGCGAGTCGAACGCTCAGGACCCGCGTGTCGAACGTCCTGAGCGTTCGACACGCGGGCGCTGAGCGTTCGACTCGCGCAGGTTTTTTGGGTTCGGGTTGAACGGGGGGTGGGGCTGTCTCGTTCAGACCGGGTGACCACGCCCGGCTGACGAGAGGCGCACACCCTGTGACGGCCATGACCGAGCCCACCGCCGTGCAAGGCTTACCCCCGGACGATCGTCCGCTGTTCCGACGATTCGGCAGCGGTCCGAGCGCGATACCGCCGTTCCACCGCATCCACCACGCCTTCGAGCACCACGTCGCACGCTCGCCGCACGCGCGGGCGGTCGAGCACGAGGGCAACTGCCTGACCTACGCCGAACTCGACCACCGCGCGAACGTCGTCGCCGCCGAACTCCTCGACGCGGGCGTCCGACCGGGCGATCACGTCGGCGTCTTCCTGACGCGGTCGATCCACCTGGTCGTCGGCATCCTCGCGGTGCTGAAGGTCGGCGCGGCCTACGTGCCGCAGGACGTCCGGATCACCCCGCGACCCCACCTCGACCACGTCCTGCGCACCGCCGACATCAAGGTCGTGCTGACCGTCCGCGAGCACGCACCGCGGCTCGAAGCACCCACCGTCCTGGCCATCGACACCCTGCCCGACCGCCGCGTCACGGCACCGCGCGCGGAAGGCGGCGACACCGCCGTCGTCATCTTCACCTCGGGCACCACCGGCGTCCCGAACGGCGTCCGCGTCACCCACGCGAACCTGTGCAACGTGCTCCTCACCGCACCCGGCGACCTGGGCATCAGACCGGGCGACCGGGTCGCGCAACTGCTCAACATCGCGTTCGACATGGCGATCTGGGAGCTGTTCGGCGCCCTCGCCCACGGTGCCACGTCCGTCATCCGCGGCCGGGACATCGCGCACACGGCGAGCACCGCCACCGTCCTCATCGCCACGCCGGGTGTGCTGTCCACAGTGGACCCCGACGAGTGCCCGCACGTCCGGGCGGTCGCCGTGGCCGGGGAACGCTGCCCCAAGCCGCTGGCCGACGCCTGGTCCGCCCGCGCCGCTTTCCACAACGCCTGCGGCCCCACGGAAGTCACGATCGTCAACACCGTGCAGCGCTACGACCCGCGCGTGGGCAGGCTGACCATCGGCCGCCCGGTCCCGAACACCACGGTCTACGTGCTCGACGAGGACCTGCGGCCGTGCCGGATCGGCGAGGTGGGCGAGATGTGGGCGGGCGGCGCCTGCGTCACGGCCGGCTACCTCGGCAACGACGTGCTCACCGCCCAGCGCTACCGCCCCGACCCGTTCCTCGGCGGCGACCACCTGATGTTCCGCACCAGGGATCTGGGCCGCTGGACGGCGGACGGCGAGTTGGAGCACCACGGCCGCACCGACGACCAGGTGAAGGTGCGCGGCTTCCGGGTCGAGCTGGACGCGGTCACCTCCGCCCTGGAAACGACCCCCGGCTGCGTCCGCGCGACCACCGTCCTGCACGACGGCGGGCTCGTCGGGTTCGTCAGCCCCGCCACCGTCGATCCCGGAGCCGCCTCGGAGGCGGTGGCCCGCGCGCTGCCCTACTACTGCGTGCCGACCCTGGTCATCGCCGTGGACGACCTGCCGTTGACCGCACGCGGCAAGGTGGACCGGGCCGCGTTGTCGTCGCTGGTGCCGGTCGCATGACCACCACGCGCACCGGCACACCGACGGCGTCGTGGCTGAGGAGGCGCCCGTTCACCCACCACAACCGGCTCGCCGTCGCGGTGATCCTGGTCAACGTGGTCGCGGCGTTCGCCGTGGACGACGCGCAGGCGCTCGCGGACCTGGTCGCCGCCAACGTCGCCCTGGCCGTGCTGATCCGCCAGCAGCACGTGATCAACCTGTTGTTCCGGCTGGCCACCAGCGCGCCGACGACGTGGCCGCTGCGGGTCCGCTGGACGTTGGGCAAGGTCTACCACTTCGGCGGCCTGCACGTCGGCGCCGCGATCAGCGCCACGGCCTGGTTCGCGGTGCTGGCCTGGGTCCTGGACGACGCCCTGACCTGGACGATCCTCGCCCTGATGGCCGCGATGGTCGTGTTCGCCCTGCCCTCCCTGCGCGCCCGGCGGCACGACGTGTTCGAGCGCGTGCACCGCTTCGCCGGCTGGGCCGTGCTCGTGCTGTTCGCCGCGCACTCGGCCCGGCAGCCGGGTTTCGTCGGCTCGGCCCAGTTCTGGCTGCTCCTGCTGGTCGTCATCAGCGTCGCCCTGCCCTGGGCACGGCTGCGGCGCGTGCCGGTGCGGATCGTCCGGCCGTCGCGGCACGTCGCGCTGGTGTCGTTCGACCACGGCGTGACGCCGTTCGCGGGTTCCTCGACCGCGGTGAGCCGCCACCCGCTGCTGGAGTGGCACTCGTTCGCCAACGTGCCGACGCCAGGCCGCACCGGTTTCCGGCTCACCATCTCGCGCGCGGGCGACTGGACGGGCGCGCTGATCGACGACCTGCCGACGCACCTGTGGGTCAAGGGCGTGCCCACCGCCGGTGTCGGCAACATCGACAAGCTGTTCACCAGGGTGGTGTGGGTGGCGACCGGCAGCGGCATCGGGCCGTGCCTGCCGCACCTGCTGTCGGGTGAGACGCCTGCCCGCCTGGTGTGGTCCACCCGCACGCCGCGCGAGACCTACGGCGACGAGCTGGTGGACGAGATCGAGGCCGTGCAGCCGGACGCCCTGGTCTGGGACACCGTCCGCGACGGCAAGCCCGACCTGGTCGAGCTGGCGCTGCGCGCGCACCGGGAGTTCGACGCCGAAGCCGTGATCTGCATTTCCAACAAGAAGACGACCTGGCACGTCGTGGAGCAGCTGGAAGCGCGGGGTGTGCCCGCGTTCGGCGCGATCTGGGACTCGTGAGGAGACTTCGTGGACTACTCGACCTTGCTCATCGACGAACGGGACGGCGTCACGACGGTCACCGTGTCCCGCCCGCGGGCGCGCAACGCGTTGTCCGGCCGGGTCCTCGCCGAGCTCGACCACTTCCTGTCCGGGATCCTGGCCGGGCGGGCACCGCGGGGCGTCATCCTCACCGGGGCGCCCGGTCCGGCGTTCATCGCGGGCGCGGACATCCGCGAGATGGCCGTGATGACGCCGGACGAGGGCGAGCGGTTCGGGCTGCTCGGCCAACGCGTCACCCGGCTGCTGGAGGAGGTGCCGTGCCCGGTCGTCGCGTGCGTGGACGGCTACGCGCTCGGCGGCGGCTGCGAGATGGTGCTGGCGTGCGACTTCGCCTACGCGACCCGGCGCTCGGTGTTCGGCCAGCCGGAGGTCGTGCTCGGTCTCGTCCCCGGTTTCGGCGGGTGCGTCCGGCTGCAGCGCCTGGTCGGCCCCGCGGTCGCCCGCGAGCTGATCTACACCGGCAGGCACGTGGACGCGCCGGAGGCGGTGCGGCTCGGGCTCGTCAACGCGGTGTTCGACGACCGTGATGAGATGTTGGCCGTCGCACGCGCGGTGCTCGGCCGGATCGCGGGCAACTCTGCCTCGGCGGTGTCGCTGGCCAAGGCCGCGGTGAACGCCTCCGGCGGCACGACCGTCGCCGCCGGGCTGGCGTTCGAGCTCGACGCGTTCCGCGAGGCGTTCACCACCGACGACATGCGCGAGGGCACGGCGGCGTTCCTCGCCAAGCGCCGGCCCGCGTTCACCGGCGTCACCGGGGAACCGCTGCTCCACGACTAGCCGAGGAGGTGCGCGATCAACGACAGTCACACTGCCCTGCTGCGCTCCCTCCACGACGAGCACGCGCCCGCCCTGTGGCGGTACGTGCGCCGGCTGACCGGGGACGACGAGCTGTCCCGCGACGTGGTGCAGGAAGCGCTGCTGCGGGCGTGGCGCAACCCCAAGGTGCTGGAACAGGGGTCGGCGGCGGCCCGCGCGTGGCTCTACACGGTGGCGCGCAACGTGGTGATCGACGAGCGCCGCAGCGCCCGGGCGCGCTGGGAGATCGGCTCGGAACGGCTGCCCGAGCGGGCCCGGTCCGACCACAGCGACTCCGCCCTGGACGCCTGGTTGGTGGCCGATGTGCTCACCCAGTTGACGCCGGAGCACCGCACGGTGATCGTGCGTGCGTACTACATGGGCCAGTCGGTCGCCGAGCTGGCCGTCGCACTGGACCTGCCGGAGGGAACCGTGAAGTCCCGGCTGCACTACGGTCTGCGGGCGCTGCGGCTGGCGCTGGAGGAGAAAGGGGTCACCGGACGTTGAGCTCGCCAGTCGATCCGTACCGGGACTGGGGTGCCGCGTACGTCCTGGGTTCGCTGTCGCCCGGCGAACGGCGGGAGTTCGAGGGACACCTGCCGGGGTGCCCGGAGTGCTCGGGTGACGTCGCGTCCTTCGCGGGCGTGCCCGGCATCCTCTCGGCGGTGCCCCGTGACCGGGCGCTCGACCTGCTGGAACCCGAGGGGGAGGCCGACGAGCCGCCCGCGGCGGTGTTCAGCGGACTGGTGGCGGCCGAGCGGTCGCGCCGGTGGCGCGCCCGGATCCTGGTGGCCGCCGCGCTGGTCGTCGCGGCGTTGACGGGGGCGGCGGTCGCGCTGGCCGTGCGGCCGGCCGCCCCCGACACCGTGGTCGCCGCACCGCCGCCCGCGCCCGACGTGGCGATGCACCAGACCGTGCCCAGCCCGGTGACGGCCACCGTGCAGCTGGTGGACGAGCCGTGGGGCACCCGGATCGAGGTGTTGTGCTCCTACGCCGTGCCGGACGGTCCGCCGCCGCCCGTCTTCGCCTACTCCCTGCACGTGGTGGCGGCAGACGGCACCTCGGCGAGTGTCGCGACCTGGACCGCCGGACCCGGCTCCACCACCCGGCCGGTCGCCACGACCGAGCTCGGCCGGTCGGACATCACCGGCATCGAGATCAGATTGGTGCAAAAAGACCTGGTCCTGCTCCGCGTCACGTTCTGACCGCCCGCCTCCCGGCGCCCACCCGCCGCGACCCGGGTACCCGCAGGTCGGGGACCTGCTGCAAGAGCACCTGCACGCCCTGGTGCACGTGCGCCGGCCGCGGGACGCGGATACGTGTTCCAGATCACCTGCGGCCACGGCCGGCGCAGCCGCAGACACCTTCCTGGCCGATCGTCAAGAGGGGTGAGCGTCGATACGGTGCGTTGCATGACCGCACCTGAGCGTTCGCGGCTGGCCCGAGAACGGCTCTCGCGCGAGTTACGAAGGCTGCGCACCGAGGCCAAGATGACCGGCACGGCCACGGCGCGCGCTACCGGGATGAGCCAGTCCAAGCTGTCGAAGATCGAGAACGGCATGCTCCTCCCGTCCGTGACCGACGTGGAGCGCCTGGTCGCCGAGTTGTCCGCCACCCGGGAGACCAGGGTCGAGCTGGTGGAGTTGGCCCGTCAGCTGCACGCCGAGGCGGAGACCCGCCGCGTGGTGCTGCACCGGGGAGCGCACCGGCACCAGCAGACCATCGCCCGGATCGAGGCCCGTGCCACCACCAGCCGCTTCTTCCAGAACGCGGGCGTGCCCGCGCTGTTGCAGAGCGAGAACTACCTGCGGGTCGTGCACAACACGATGCCGGCGCACGAGCAGGACAGCGCGATCGCCACGCTGCGCAGCCGCCGTGCCCGCATGGACGACCTGGGCAAGCGGTTCGTGTTCCTGCTGGCGGAGAGCGCGCTGCGCTGGCGCATGGGTTCGGCGGACCTGATGTGCGAGCAGATCGACCACCTCGTGCAGATCATCCGAAGACCAAACGTGCAGCTCGGCGTGGTGCCGTGGACGGCGGACGCGAACATGGTGGCCCTGCACGGGTTCCAGGTCTACGACGAGCGGGTGGTGACGTTGAGCGTGCTGACCGGCAACGCGACCATCACCGACCCGCACGACGTGCGCGAGTACCTGGCCCTGTTCGGCAGGCTCGAACGGCTGGCGGTGCGCGGCGACGCGCTGGAGGACCTGCTGGAGCAGATCTCCAGGGACCACCGCAAGCTCGGCTGAGCTGGGCGGTTAGGCTGCCGGGGACCACTTCCTCCCCGTCGGTAGGTGCCTCGCCACCCCATGCTGAACATCTTCGCCCGCGCGTCGGTTTCGCGCGTCACCGATCCGATCGGGGCGTGGCTGCTGCGCCGCGGCCTCACCCCGAACGCCGTCACGGTCCTCGGCACCGTCGGCTCCGTCGCCGCCTCGCTGTGGTTCATCCCGCGCGGGCAGCTGTTCACGGGCGCGGCGCTGGTCACCGCGTTCGTGCTGTTCGACCTGATCGACGGCGCGATGGCACGCGCCCAGGGCGGTGGCACGAAGTTCGGCGCCGTGCTGGACGCGAGCTGCGACCGGATCGCGGACGGCGCGCTGTTCGCCGCCATCGCCTGGTGGGCGTTCGGCGCGGGCGAGCACGGCCTGGCCGCGGCGACCCTGGTCTCGCTGGTCGGCGCGCAGGTCACCTCGTACGTGAAGGCCCGCGCCGAGGCGTCCGGGCTCTCCGCGGACGGCGGGCTGGCCGAACGCGCCGAGCGGTTCATCGTGGCCCTGGTCGGCGTCGGCCTGCACGGGCTGGGCGTGCCCTACATCCTGCCGGTGGCGCTGTACCTGCTGGCCGCCCTGGTGACGATCACCGTGCTGCAGCGCATCCTGGCCGTGAGCCGTGCCGCGAAGGAGCTGGGCGAGTGAACGAACGGCTGGCGGACCTCGGCTACGCGGCCGGCTGGCGCCTGGTGCGGCTGCTGCCGGAGAAGGCGGCCCGGGCGCTGTTCGACGCGATCGCGGACCGGGCCGCGAAACGCGGTGGCGGCAGCGTGCGGCAGCTGCGGTCCAACCTGCGCCGGGTCGTGCCCCAGGCGGGCGAGGCCGAGCTGGACGAGCTGGTGCGGCTGGCCGTGCGCTCGTACGCGCGGTACTGGCGCGAGGCGTTCCGGCTGCCGTCGCTGGACCAGGAGGAGCTCTACGCCGAGCTGGACCGGACCATGACCGGCGTGGAGAACCTGGACGCGGCGCTGGCCGAGGGCCGGGGCGCGGTCATCGCGCTGCCCCACTGCGGCAACTGGGACATGGCGGGCGTCTGGCTGGTCGGGCACTGCGGCACGTTCACCACGGTCGCCGAGCGGCTCAAGCCCGAGTCGCTGTACCGGCGGTTCATCGCGTTCCGGGAGAGCCTCGGCTTCGAGGTGGTGCCGCTGACCGGCGGCGAGCGCAACCCGGCGCTCGTGCTGGCCGAGCGGCTGCGCGCCAACCAGGTCGTCTGCCTGCTCGCCGACCGCGACCTGACCGCGGGCGGCGTGCCCGTGACGTTCTTCGGCGAGCGCACCCTGATGCCCGCCGGTCCCGCGCACCTGGCCGCGACCACCGGGGCGGCGCTGATCCCGGCCGGCCTGTGGTTCACCGAGGACGGCTGGGTCATCCGGCTGCACCCGCCGGTCCGGGTCCAGGGCACGGCGGGCGTGCCCGCGGCGACCCAGCAGCTGGCCGACGTGTTCGCCGCCGACATCGCCGCCCACCCCACCGACTGGCACATGATGCAGCAGCTGTGGCTGGCCGACCTGCCGGAGAGCAGGCAGAAGGCGCTGCGCCGGGTGCTGGCCCGCCGGGGGGAACCGGCGTGAAGGTCGGCATAGTCTGCCCGTACTCCTTCGAGGTTCCCGGAGGGGTGCAGGCCCACGTGGTCGACCTGGCGCACGCCCTGCGCGGCCTCGGTCACGAGGTGGAGGTGCTGGCGCCCGCCGACGACGACACGCCGGTGCCGGAGTTCGTCACCCCGGCCGGACGCGCGGTCGGCATCCCGTACAACGGTTCGGTGGCCAGGCTGTCGTTCGGACCGGTGTCGTTCACCCGGGTCCGGCGGTGGATCGCCGAGCACGACTTCGACGTGCTGCACCTGCACGAGCCGACCGCGCCGTCGCTGTCGATGCTGGCGCTGATGGTCGCCGACGGCCCGATCGTGGCCACCTTCCACACGTCCACGCCCCGCTCGAAGATGCTGTCGGCGTTCCAGGCGGTGCTGCAGCCGTTCCTGGAGAAGATCACCGCCCGGATCGCGGTGTCCGCGCTGGCCCGGCGCGTGCAGGTGGAGCACCTGGGCGGTGACGCGGTGGAGATCCCCAACGGCGTGGACGTCGGGTTCTTCGCCGACGCCGCACCGCTCGACGGCTACCCGCGCCCCGGCGGCACGGTCGGGTTCGTCGGCCGGTTCAGCGAACCGCGCAAGGGCATGCCCGTGCTGCTGGAGGCGTTCCGCGAGCTCGACCTGCCCGACGCCCGGCTGCTGGTCGTCGGGCGTGGTGACGAGGACGAGCTGCGCAAGCAGGCCGGGCCGGAGCCGGCGTCGCGGATGGTGTTCCTCGGCATGGTGGACGACGAGACGAAGGCACGCGCGCTGCGCAGCGTGGACGTCTACTGCGCGCCCAACACCGGTGGCGAGAGCTTCGGGATCATCCTGACCGAGGCGATGTCGGCGGGCGCGGCGGTGCTGGCCAGCGACCTCGACGCGTTCCGGCGCGTGCTCGACGACGGCAAGGCGGGCGTGCTGACCCCGGTCGGCGACCCGTCCGCGCTGGCCGCGGCGCTGCGCGACCTGCTGACCGACCCGGCGCGGCGGGCGGACTACGTGGACGCGGCGCGGCAGCGGGTGATGATGTTCGACTGGTCGGTGGTCGCGAACCAGGTCCTTCGGGTATATGAGAGCGCTATGGCGGCAGATCCCCGTCGGGTGGGCGAGGCGTGACCAGTTCCGGAGTCGCGACGACGTTCCTGGTCCTGCTGGCGCTGGCCGTGCTGGTCGGGCCGTGGACGCTCGGCACCGCCAACCGGCTGGACCGGCTGCACGTGCGCACGGACGCGGCCTGGGCGGCGCTGGACGCGGCCCTGGCGCGGCGTGCGGTGGTGACGCGGGCGGTGGCGGCGGTGTGCGGCAAGCCCGAGCTGCGTGCGGCGGCGGACCGCGCCGAGCGGTCGCCCCGGTCGGACCGGGAGGCCGCGGAGAACCGGCTCTCGGCGCTGCTGGAAGGGCTCGACCGGTCCGTGCTGGAACCCGCGCTGGCCGCCGAGCTGTCCGACGCCGAGCAGCGGGTGGTGCTCGCCCGGCGCGTGCACAACGACGCGGTGCGCGACACGTTGGCGCTGCGCCGGCGCCGGTCCGTGCGGTGGCTGCGGCTCGCGGGCACCGCGCCGACGCCGTCCTACTTCGAGATCGCCGAACCCGGCGGCGACGTCGAGGCGTCCACGCTGACCCAGCGCGTTTCGGCGCGGGTCGTGCTGCTGGACGCCGAGAACCGGGTGCTGTTGTTCGAGGGCTTCGACCCCAACCGGCCGGACGAGCTGTTCTGGTTCACCGTCGGCGGTGGGGTGGAGCCGGGGGAGGACGTCCGGACCGCCGCGGTGCGGGAGCTGTTCGAGGAGACCGGTGTGGAGGTCTCCGGCGACGAGCTGATCGGTCCGGTGTGGAAGCGGCACGCCGTGTTCGCCTTCGACGGCTTGAACTACGCGGCGGTCGAGTGGTTCTTCGTCGGGAAAGTGGAGGCGGTCGACGTGGACACCTCAAGGTTCAACGAGATCGAGCAGCAGACCATCCGCCGGCACAAGTGGTGGTCGGCGGACGAACTGGCGTCGACCGACGCGACGGTGTACCCGGTGCAGCTGGCCGAGGTGCTCCCCGGCGCGCTGGTCGGCTGGGACGGCACGACCCGTTCGGTCCGATGATCGGGATCTCGAGCCGGGTGGACGACGTCGTCTCGTTCTACCGCGCCCTGGAGGAGTCGGACCGGCCACGGGCGTACTTCGAGTTCGTGGACGTCGAGGGCTGGGTGGACGAGGGCGCGCGTGCGCTCTACGAGACCGTGGAGCACGAGGGCGAGCTGATCGCGATCCGGCAGATCGAGCTGCCCTCGGCGGGCGGCGTGCACCGCTATTCGTGGCGCCGGATGGAGGACGCGTTCGGCGGTCTCACGGACGAGCCGATCGACCCGCACGAGGACCCGGTCAAGCCGATACCCCGCGAGGCGTTCGTCGAGGTCTGGAACTCACTGCCGCACGAGGTGTGACGGGTGGGTCCGCGCTGCCGTGCGGCCTGGTCAGAGGATGAACGTGGCGATCATCTGACCGAGCAGCCGCACGTCGGCGTGGCCCTTGAACTCCAGCCGCACCTGGCCCAGCCCGCTGAACCACAGGTCCAGCTCGGCGTCCATGTCGAACGTGCCCGCGGTCTCGATGGAGAACGCCTGCACCCGGCTGTAGGGCAGCGAGGTGAAGTCCTTCTTGCGGCCGGTCATGCCCTGGACGTTCACCGCGATCACCCGCTTGTTGGTGAACACCACGAAGTCGCGCACCGTCTTGAAGCTCGACACGATCTGCTCGCCCTGGATCAGGATCGGCGACACCTGCGACGCGATGTCCTCGGGCCGGCACGGCGCCAGCTTGAAGACGGACTGCTTCTCGAAGTCGATCACCCTTCCGACGCTACCGCCTACCGGGGCCACCCCGCCGGGTTCGAGACCGATTCCCGGGAGATCCCCGACCCCGTCTCCGGGTAATCCCCGAACCGCGCCTCGTGCACGTGGGCGAAGAAGTAGCAGAACGCCTCGCACTCGGCGTCCATCACCGCCACCCGGGGATCGCGGGCCACGGCCTCGTAGAACTCCTGCCCGAGGGCGAGGACGAAGCCGCGGGCGTACAGGAAGCCGTCGTCCGAGCCGTCCGTGACCTCCTGGAGGTCGGCCCGGTCGATCTCGTACAGCTTGCGCTCGGCGACCCGGTCCAGCGCGGTCAGCTCCTCGGCCGACAGCCCCTCGCACGCCCGCGCCAACGCCCGCAGCACGGCGTCGAGGTGCTCCTCCAGCTCGGCGGCCTCCTCGAAGGCGTCGAGCGTCACGTCACGCTTGGCCAGCGCGCGGCGCACGTCGTTCGGGCCCGGGCCGAGGCCGGCCCAGGCGTCTTCCAGCATCGCCCAGAAACGGGCCTCTTCGGCAGCGGTCGGCAGGATCATGGCGGCGACGCTAGCAACGAGGTCCGACAATTCCGGGCGGACGGGATCGGGGGTGTGCCCACGCGGCGCGAACACCCCCCGATCGGGTCACACCCGGCCGATGACCTCGTTGCCGTAGGCCGCCAGCGTCTTGTCCTTGTCGTCGTGCATCAGGTACAGCGCGAAGTGGTCCACGCCGATCTCCCGCAGCTCCTGCAACCGGTCCACGTGCGCGGACGCGGGCCCGAGCAGGCAGAACCGGTCCACGATGGAGTCCGGCACGAAGTCCGTCGACCGGTTGCCCGCCTTGCCGTGGTGGGCGTAGTCGTAGCCCTCGCGGTCCTTGATGTAGTCGGTCAGCGCCGCCGGCACCGCGCCCGAGTCGCCGTACCGCGCGACCAGGTCGGCCACGTGGTTGCCGACCATCCCGCCGAACCAGCGCAGCTGGTCGCGCTGGTGCGCCAGGTCCGTGCCGACGTACGCGGGCGCCGCCACGCACATCGTGATCGTCGACGGGTCGCGGCCCGCCGCCGCGGCCGCCTCGCGCACGCTCCCGATCGTCCACCGCGCGATGTCGACGTCCGCGGTCTGCAGGATGAACCCGTCCGCCTGCTCGCCGACCAGCCGCAACGCCTTGGGGCCGTACGCGGCCATCCACATCTCCAGCTTGCCGTCGCGCACCCACGGGATGCGCACCGGCGTGCCGTGGTGCTCGGCCTCCCGGCCCTCGGCCAGGTCCTTGATCACCGTCATGGCCCGGCCCAACGTGGCCAGCGACGCCGGCTTCTGCCCGATCACCCGGCGTGCCGAGTCACCGCGCCCGATGCCGCACACCGTGCGGTTGCCGAACATGTCGTTCAACGTGGCGAACAGCGACGCGGTCACCGACCAGTCCCGGGTGCTCGGGTTGGTCACCATCGGCCCGACGACCAGGTCCTTCGTCGCCGCCAGCACCTGCGAGTAGATGACGAACGGCTCCTGCCACAGCACGACCGAGTCGAACGTCCAGCCGTAGCGGAACCCGTTGTCCTCGGCGGCCTTCATGCCGGACACCACGTCCCGCGCGGGCGGGTCGGTCTGGAGCACTACCCCGAAGTCCACGTCCGCCCCCTCAGACCAGGTACTGGTTCAGCTCGCGGGACAGGAACTTCCCGTGCCCGGCCGAGCCGTGGAAACCGCCGGCGTCCACGACCACCCGGCCGCGGGAGAGCACCGTGTCGACCTTGCCGGTGATCTCCATGCCCTCGTACGCCGAGTAGTCGACGTTCATGTGGTGCGTGGCCGCGGAGATCACCTGGCGGGCGTTCGGGTCGTACACGACCACGTCGGCGTCCGCGCCGGGCGCGATGACGCCCTTGCGCGGGTGCAGGCCGAACATCCGCGCGGGCGTGGTCGAGCAGATCTCCACCCACCGCTCCAGCGTGATCTCGCCGGCGACCACGCCCTGGTGCAGCAGGTCCATCCGGTGCTCAACGCCCGGCATCCCGTTGGGGATCTTGGAGAAGTCGCCGCGCCCCAGCTCCTTCTGGTCCTTGAAGCAGAACGGGCAGTGGTCGGTCGACACCACCGACAGGTCGTTGGTGCGCAGGCCGCGCCACAGCTCGGACTGGTGCTCCTTGGGCCGCAGCGGGGGAGAGGCGACGTACTTCGAGCCCTCGAAGTCCGGCTTCGCCAGGTCCTCCAGCGACAGGTACAGGTACTGCGGGCACGTCTCGGCGAACACGTTCTGCCCGGTGTCGCGCGCCTTCGTCACCGCGTCCAGCGCCTGCGCGGCGGACAGGTGCACGATGTACAGCGGCGACCCGGTGACCTTGGCCAGCGTGATGGCGCGCGAGGTGGCCTCGCCCTCCAGCTCGGCGGGCCTGGTCAGGCCGTGCTCCACGGGGTCGGTGCGGCCCTGCGCGAGCGCTTGCGCGACCAGCTGGTCGATCGCGATGCCGTTCTCCGCGTGCATCATGATCGTCGCGCCGGTCTCGCGGGCCTTCTGCATGGCGCGCAGGATCTCGCCGTCGGTGGCGTAGAAGACGCCGGGGTAGGCCATGAACATCTTGAACGTGTTCACGCCCGCGTCGATGCAGGACTCCATCTCCTTCAAGGACGTGTCCGTGACGTCGGAGACGATCATGTGGAACCCGTAGTCGACGGCGCACCGGCCGTCCGCCTTGCCGTGCCACTTGTCCAGTGTGGACAGCAGCGAGGTGCCCTTCACCTGGACGGCGAAGTCGATGATCGTGGTGGTGCCGCCCCACGCCGCCGCGATCGTGCCGGTCTCGAACGTGTCGGCGGAGAACGTGCCGCCGAACGGCATCTCCATGTGGGTGTGCGCGTCGATGCCGCCGGGGATGACGTACTTGCCGGCCGCGTCGATCGTCCGGTCGGCCTGCACGGGGAAGCCCGGCGCCAGCAGCGCGACGATCTTCTCGCCGTCCACCAGCACGTCGGCCGCGACGGCGCCGGTGGCGTTGACCACCGTGCCGCCCTTGATCAGGGTGCTCACGGCCGCACCAGCCCTTCGTAGGTGTCCGGGCGGCGGTCGCGGTAGAACGCCCACAGGTCGCGCACCTCGGCCAGCAGGTCCATGTCCAGGTCCCGGACCACGATCTCCTCCTCGGTGTCGGAGGCCGCCTCACCCACCAGCTGGCCGCGGGGGTCGGCGAAGTACGACTGGCCGTAGAACTCGTTGTCGCCCAGCGGTTCCACGCCCACCCGGTTGATCGTGCCGACGTAGTACTCGTTCGCCACGGCCGCCGCGGTCTGCTCCAGCCGCCACAGGTACTCCGACAGGCCCCGGCTCGTCGCGGACGGGTTGAACACGATCTGCGCGCCGTTCAACCCCAAGGCGCGCCAGCCCTCGGGGAAGTGCCGCTCGTAGCAGATGTACACGCCGACCTTGCCCACGGCGGTGTCGAACACCGGGTAGCCGAGGTTGCCGGGCTTGAAGTAGAACTTCTCCCAGAACCCCTTCACCTGCGGGATGTGGTTCTTGCGGTGCTTGCCGAGGTAGGTGCCGTCCGCGTCGATCACGGCGGCGGTGTTGTAGTAGACCCCCGGCTGCTCCTCCTCGTACATCGGCACGACGAGCACCACGCCCAGCTGCCCGGCCAGCTCGCACATCAGCTCGGTGGTCGGGCCGTCCGGGATGCCCTCGGTGTAGGAGTAGTAGTCCGCGTCCTGCACCTGGCAGAAGTACGGCCCGTAGAACAGCTCCTGCAGGCACACCACCTGCGCGCCCTGCGACGCGGCGGAGCGCACCGCCTCGACCGCGTTCGCGATCATCGACTCCTTGTCGCCGGTCCACTTCTGCTGGACCAGACCCGCTCGGATGATGTTGCTCACGCGTTCTCCCTCCGTGGCGCCAGCACCAGGTAGACGAGCATGCCGCCGACCAGGCCGACGACCCAGTTGTAGTCGTAGAGCGGTTTGAGGAACGGGATCAGGCCGTCAGCCGGGAACGGCCCGTTGTAGGCGCCGCCGACCGCCAGCACCGAGCCCACCAGCGTGGCGACGACCGCCCGCCAGTTCCAGCCCGCCTTGAACCAGTACGCGCCCCGCCCGGCCAGGTACAGGTCGGGCAGCTCCAGCCGGGTCTTGGCCAGGATCCAGTAGCCGGCGACGAACACGCCCGCCACGGACGCCAGCAGCCCGCCGTAGAAGCCGAGCCAGGCGAAGATGTAGATGCCGGGGTCGGAGATCAGCCGCCACGGCTGGATCACGATGCCGATCACGCCGGTGATCAGCCCACCCACCGCGAACGTGATCTTCTTCGGGAACGCGTTGGAGAAGTCGTAGGACGGGCTCACCACGTTGGCCGCGAGGTTCGCCGACACCGTCGCCAGCACCAGCGCCACCAACGCCACCAGCACCACCGCGGTGCTGTCGAACCGGCTCGCCAGCTCCGCCGGGTCCCAGATCGCCTCGTCGTACAGCGCCATCGCGCCGGACGTGGTCAGGATCGCCACGATCGCGATGAACGACATCGTGGTCGGCAGGCCGAGCACCTGTCCGATCGCCTGCTTGCGCTGGCTGCCGCCGAACCGGGTGAAGTCGGGCATGTTCAGCGACAGCGTCGACCAGAACGCGATCATGCCCATCAGCGACGGGAAGAACACCTTCCAGAAGTCCGCGCCCCAACCGAGCTTGGACGGCTCGGACAGGATCGGCCCGAACCCGCCCGCCTTCACCGCCACGTACGCCAGCAGGACCAGGAAGCCCACGCTGACCAGCGGCGCCGTCCAGTTCTCGAACCGGCGGATCGCCTCCATGCCCCGCCAGATGATCAGCATCTGCACGACCCAGAACGCCAGGAAGCACAGCCACAGCGTCCACACCTGCCCCAGCACGACGGGCGCGTCCACCCACCCGTCGCCCGCCAACCGCCCCACGATCACGTGCAGCGCCTTGCCGCCCACCCACGTCTGGATGCCGAACCACGCGCACGCGATGAACGCCCGCAGCAACGCCACCAGGTTCGCGCCCCGGATGCCGTAGAACGCACGGGCGAACACCGGGAACGGGATGCCGTACTTCGTGCCCGCGTGGCTGTTGAGCAGCATCGGGACCAGCACGATCAGGTTGCCCAGGGTGATGGTCAGGAACGCCTGCACCCAGTCCATCCCCAGCGCCACCAGCGACGCGGCCAGCGTGTAGCTGGGGATGTTGTGCGCCATGCCCATCCACAGCGCGAAGAAGTTGTACGTGGACCAGGTGCGCCGCTCCAACGGCACCGGCGCCAGGTCGGAGTTGTAGTGCGGACTGCCCGCGATCGCGGAATGATCACGCAGCTCGACGCGGCCGTCGGGATCGGCTGTGACCTGGGTTGCGGAGTCAAGGGCCATCGGTCACTTCCCTGTTACGCTCGTGAAACACCCTTCGTGCGGGCGGTTCGGCGCGAATTCCATCCCGGCATCCTCCGGTCGGCCCGCGCGCCCCGGCAGTGGCAAAGTGTCCACGCTTGCCATGATCAGGGCACACTCTGTCCATTGCCACTCCGGCCGCTGGTCCGGCCCCGTGCGGCGGGCTCCGGTCGGCCCTCGACTGGCGGGTGAACGGTGACCTAACGTCCGTTGGATGAAGCTCGAACTGCGGCACCTGCGGGTCGTCTGCGCGATCGCGGAGGCGGGCAGCCTGTCGAAGGCGTCCTCCCTCTTAGGCCTGGCGCAACCCGCGCTCACGGCCCAGCTGCACCGGATCGAGGCACTGCTCGGCGGCAAGCTGTTCGAGCGCGACCACAAGGGCGCCCGGCCGACCGCGCTCGGCGAGCTGGTGCTCGAACGGGCCCGCGTGCTGCTGCCCGCGTTCTCCCGGCTCCAGGAGGACGCCCTGCGCCTGGTGGACGACACCGTGCCCGCCGACCGGTACCGGGTGGGCGCGGTGAACGGCCCGATGCTCGGCGGCCTGGTGCACCGGCTGACCGAGGCGCACCCCGGCGCGCACGTCTCCACGCAGGTTGCGTGGTCGGGCCAGGAGCTGTCGGCCATGGTCGCCGCGGGCCGGTTGGACTACGTGCTGGTCGGCGTGTGCGGTGACGCGCCACCGCCCTCGGAGCACGGGCTGACGTGGCACGTGATCGCGGTCGAGCCGGTGTTCGTGCTGATGCCCGAGGACCACCCGTTCACACTGCTGGAGGAGGTGGAGCTGGCCGCGTTGAGGGACACGCAGTGGGCGGTCGTGCCGGGCGACGGGTGCTTCGGCGACTGCTTCGTGGCCGCGTGCAGCCGGGCGGGCTTCACCCCGCGCACGATGTACGAGGTCGACATCAACAGCTGCATCGACCTGGCCTCGTCCGGTGACGCCGTCGCGCTGTGCCAGCCGACGTTCCGCCGCACCCCGGGCCTGGTCGCGATGCCGCTGGCGGGCGCGCCGCTGCGGTGGCGGCACCTGATCGGCTGGGATCCGGAAGGTCCCGCCGCCGCGTTCGGGCCGCAGGTGCTCAGGTACGCCGCCGAGGCCTACCGGGAGACCGCCGAGCGCAGCCCGCGCTACTCCGGTTGGCTGCCGGGGCACCCCGAGTACGGCGTGGTGCCGCACCGGGCACTGGTCTGACCACGCACCTCCCGCCGCGGTGGCCGCCGAACCTGTGACCGGGAGTTTCGCGTCGCGGCCGGTCGGCCATCACTGCGTCTTATGACCTAAGTGGTATTACCGCGACCGGCCGTGCGGACCTAGTTTCACGGGGAATCCCTGCCCTCCCTCGAGGAGAATTCCCCATGTCAGCACTGTTGAGACCGATCGCGCTCGCCGCGGCGCTGGTCGCGACGGGCCTCCTGAGCCCGACCGCGGCGCAGGCCGCGCCCGCCACCCCCGCCGGCCAGGAAGCCGAGATCCTGTCCGCGATCCAGCGCGACCTCGGGCTGGACGCCGACCAGGCACGTGCCCGGCTGGCCGCCGACGAGCGCTCCGCCGACACCGCGCGCGGCCTGCGCAAGCGGCTGGACGGCCGGTTCGGCGGCGCGTGGATCGACTCCTCCGGCACGCTCACCGTCGGCGTGACCCGTGCGTCCGATGTGGACCAGGGCGGCGTGCGCACGAAGCTCGTCCAGCGCAGCGAGAGCGACCTGGACGCGGTGAAGTCCGCCCTGGACGCGAACGTGGCCAAGGCGCCCCGGTCCGTGCCCGGTTGGTACGTCGACGTGCCGACCAACACCGTCGTGGTCAAGTCCCAGCCCGGCAAGCTCGCCGCCGCACGCGCGTTCGTCGCGTCGTCCGGCGTCTCCGCCGCGGCCGTCCGGTACCTCACCACCACCGAGGCGCCCCGCCCGCTGATCGACGTGATCGGCGGCAACGCCTACAACATCGGCAGCGGCTCGCGCTGCTCGGTCGGCTTCTCCGTCACCGGTGGGTTCGTCACCGCCGGGCACTGCGGTTCGACCGGCGCGTCGACGTCCAACCCGAGCGGCACGTTCCGCGGGTCGAGCTTCCCCGGCAACGACTACGCGTGGGTGCAGGTGGCGGCGGGCAACACCCCGCGCGGCCTGGTCAACAACTACTCCGGCGGCACGGTGTCGGTCGCGGGCTCGCAGGACGCGCCGGTCGGCTCGACCGTCTGCCGCTCCGGGTCCACCACCGGCTGGCACTGCGGCACCATCCAGGCGCGCAACTCCTCGGTCAGCTACCCGCAGGGCACGGTGACCGGCCTGATCCAGACCACGGTGTGCGCCGAGCCGGGCGACTCGGGCGGCTCCCTGCTGGCCGGCACCCAGGCGCAGGGCGTGACCTCCGGCGGTTCGGGCAACTGCCGCACCGGCGGCACCACGTACTTCCAGCCGGTCAACGAGATCCTGCAGGTCTACGGCCTGACCCTGCTCACCGGCGGTGGCGGCAACCCGAACCCGCCGACCGGCTGCGACAACTCGGAGACCCGGTACAACGGCACCCTGGCCGCGGGCGGTCAGGCGTACCAGCCCAACAACAGCTACTACCAGTCCACGGTGTCGGGCGCGCACGTCGGCTGCCTGGTCGGGCCGAGCGGCGCCGACTTCGACCTCTACCTGGAGAAGTGGAACGGCAGCGGGTGGGCCGTGGTGGCCAAGGGCGACAGCCCGGCCGCGAGCGAGGCGGTCAACTACAACGGCACGGCCGGCTACTACCGCTACCGCGTGCACGCGTACAGCGGTTCCGGCAGCTACACGCTGGGGGTCACGAACCCCTAGCCGCACGGGGGAAACCGCAGCGGGTCCGTGTCGCCCCTTACGTCTCCCCGACACGGGCCCGCGGCGGTTCCGGATCCGCCAAGGGGGCGGGCGGCCCCGCGGTTCCGGTACCCCGATACCGGAACCGCGGGGCTCTTGGCTGCGCGCGGGTAACCCGTTCGGTGTGGCTCGATCGAGTGGTGCGGGGACACGGAGCGTCAGTCACCTGATCGAGCGGTCAAGGGACGGGGTGATCGTGGCCGATGCGGAGTAGGTCAACTTGCAGGTCCCCAACCAGGTTAGGAAAACCGTGTCCGGATACCGCACGCGCGGACTCCTGCGTGCCGCCGCCCTGCTCGCCGTTGGTACTTCTCCGCTGTTCGCGTCCGCCGCGTCCGCCGCCGAAGGCCCCACCGAGATCGTGGACGGCAAGATCGGCAACGCGCCCGAGGTCGGCACCGATGCCACCAAGCCCGTCACCGAACTGCTCAGCGGCCAGGCCGTGAAGCTGCCCGCACCGCTGCCCGGTGGCGCGTCGGAGGTCAAGGCACCGCAGGTGGCCGCACCCGCCGCGCTCAAGGCGCCCGCCGCACCCCAGCTGCCGGTGGCGGGCGACGTGCTCGCACCGCAGGCCCGCACCCTGCCCGGCCTCCCGGCCGTCCCGGAGCTCCCGGTGGCGCCGCTGGTCTCGATGGGCCAGGCGCCCAACCTGGGCGGCGAACTGGGCAAGCTCCCCCTGCCGCCGCTGGGTTAGTTCTCGGAGCCGGGCTCGCCTGGCTTCGGGTTCACGCCGCCGGCTGAGCCACAGAGGTGAACGAGACAGGCGTAGGTCTCGCGCCGCCGCTGGGCCAGGTCGCACGGCTGGGCGCAGGCTCGCGCCGCCGCTTGGCTGTGGAAACGGGCAAGCTCGGCGTCGAATCGTGTCGCCGCAGGCTGAGCCGCAGGGGTGGGTGAGTCGGGCGTAGGGCTCGCGCCGCCGCTGGGTCAAGTCGCGGAGGTGGGCGGGCGGGGCAGCTGAGGGTCCCGCTCGCCCATCTCCTGCACCAACAGCGCCACGTACAGCGAGAGCACCGACTCCGGGTCCTCCAGCGACACCCCGAGCACCTGCTCGATCCGGCTCAACTGCTGGTAGTACGCGGTCCGGGAGAGGTGGGCGGCGGCGGCCGCCGCCGACTTGTTGCCGCCCTGCTCGCAGAAGCACCGCAGCAACTCCACCAGCCGGGTCCCCTGGTTGGCGTCCCGCGCAAGCAACGGCCCCAGCTCGCGGTCCGCGAACGCGACCACCCGCTCGTCCTCGCGCAGCAGGTGCAGCAGCCCGCGCAGCCGCACGTCGTCCAACCGGTGGTAGAGCCGGTTCCCGGACGACCGCAGCGCCGCCCCGGCCACGTGCGCCGCCTCGCCCAACGACCGCCGCACGTCCGGCACCGCGGTCACGGTCGTGCCGACTGCCACCACCACGGGCAGCGCGTGCTGCGTCGCCGCCGCCCGCCGGTGCACCTCCCGCGCCAACCGCCGCAGCACGCCGTCCAACCCCGCCTGCGCCGGCAGCGACAGCAACGCACGCACGCTCGTGTCGTCCACCACGCCGACCAGCGCGGGCACGGTCACCCGCCGGGCGGCCAGCGCGGTCGCCTCGGCCAGGTCGCGCAGCACCTCCTGCGACGCCAACGCCTGCGCGGGCACGCTCGCCGTGCCCGGCCGGATCGCCACCCCGACGAGCTGCCGCCGCTCCAACGGCACGCCGAGCGCCGCCGCCCGCGTCGGCAGGTCGTGCGGCGGCTGCCCGAGCAGCTGGGTGAGCAGCGTCCGGTGCGTCTGCCGCTCCAACGACTCCCGGTCCCGCGCCACCAACCGGTGCACGGCCAACGCCGACGCGGCACGCTCGGCGACCACGACGTGCCGGTGCGGCGGCGGTTCCGGCGAGAGCAGCACCAGCCGCCCCCAGTCCGCGCCACGCGCGCCGACCACCGTCACCAGCCACCCGGCCTGCTCGTGGTACGCGGTCCGCTCCGACACGGCCACCGCCCGTGACCGCTGGCCCCAGTCGGCCAGCACCGAGGTCGGGTCCTGACCGGCCGCGTCGTAGGCCAGCACCTCGTGCCCCAACGTCTCCAGCACCACCGGCAGCCCGGCGGTCCGGGCCACCTCGCGCAGCACCTCGGCGGGCTCGGCACCGGCGACGGTCAACGCGGTGAACGCCTCGTGCACCTGCTCGGCCGCCCGCAGCTCGGCCAGCTGCGCGTCCACGATCAGCGACACCACGGCCTCGGTCACCGACACGAACCGGGTCTCCTTCGCCAACGTCACCAGCGGCAGCTCGTGCTGCTCGGCGGCGGCCACCAGCGCGCCCGGCACCTCGTCGCTCCACCGCCGCACAAGCTCCACGACCAGCCCGGACGCACCGACCGACGCGAGATCGGCGACGTAGCGGCGCAGCCCGTCCGGGTCGTCGGGCAACGCGATGCCGGTGGTCAGCACCAGCTCGCCGCCGCGCAGCAGGTGGGCGATGTCGGCCACCTCGGCGACGTGCACCCACCGCACCCGGCGGCCCATCCCGGCGGCGCCCGCGACCACGGCGGGCTCGCCGCGCCGGACCACGGGCAGGGCGAGCGCTTCGGCGACGGTCGGGTACATGGACACAACGTAATGCGCCCGCGCCGAAAGGGGTACAGGTTGTCCATGGCGGCCCCCGGCACCGCCGACCACACTCCTCGGAAGGGACCAACGACCGGAGGACGCGATGGGACACGAGGAGTTGCTGGCCAGGCACCGCGCCGTGATGCCCCGCTGGATGGCCCTCTACTACGAGCACCCGATCGAGCTGGCGAGCGCGAGCGGACGCCGCGTCACCGACCGTGAAGGCCGCACCTACCTGGACTTCTTCGCCGGCATCCTGACCAACGCGGTCGGCTACGACGTCGCCGAGATCTCCGACGCGATCCGGTCCCAGCTCTCGACCGGCGTGCTGCACAGCTCCACGCTCTACCTGATCCGCTCGCAGGTCGAGCTTGCCGAGAAGATCGCCGAGCTGTCCGGCATCCCGGACGCCAAGGTCTTCTTCACCAACTCCGGCACCGAGGCCAACGAGACGGCGCTCATGCTGGCCACCCAGTACCGCCGCAGCGACCAGGTCCTCGCGCTGCGCAACTCCTACCACGGCCGCGCGTTCGCCACGGTCGCGATCACCGGCAACCGCGGTTGGTCGGCGTCCTCGCTCAGCCCGGTCAAGGTCAGCTGGGTGCACGGCGGCTACCGGTTCCGCAGCCCGTTCAAGGACCTCTCCGACGCCGACTACGTCAAGGCGTGCGTGGCGGACCTGCGCGAGGTGATCGAGACGACGACCGCCGGCGACGTGGCGTGCATGATCGCCGAACCGATCCAGGGCGTCGGCGGGTTCTCCTCGCCGCCGGACGGGTTGTTCGGCGCGTTCAAGGAAGTGCTGGACGAGTACGGCATCCTGTTCGTCTCCGACGAGGTGCAGACCGGCTGGGGCCGCACCGGGGAGCACTTCTGGGGCATCCAGTCACACGGCGTGACGCCCGACGCGATGACATTCGCCAAGGGCCTGGGCAACGGCCTGGCGATCGGTGGCGTGGTCGCGCGCGGTGACCTGATGGACTGCCTCACGGCCCACTCGCTGTCCACGTTCGGTGGTAACCCGATCGCCACGACCGGTGCCCTGGCCACGCTGAACTACCTGCTCGACCACGACCTGCAGGCCAACGCCGCGAAGCTCGGCGAACGCCTGATCGACGGGTTGCGGGACATCGCGGCGGACCGGCCGGCGGTCGGCGACGTGCGCGGCAAGGGGTTGATGATCGGCATCGAGCTGGTGGGCGCCGATGGTGCGCCCGACGCGGCGAAGGCGGTCGCGGTGCTGGAGGGCACCCGGGAACGCGGGTTGCTGGTGGGCAAGGGCGGCTTGTACGGCAACGTCATCCGCCTCGCGCCCCCGATGACGTTGACCGAGGACGAGGTCGAGGAAGCGCTCGGCATCCTGGAGGACGTGCTGTGAACACCATTACGCACTGGATCGGCGGCAAGCCGTGGCAGGGCGGGAGCGCGCGCTCTGGTGACGTGTACGACCCGGCGACGGGGCAGGTGGCGGGTCGGGTCGACTTCGCTGATCAGTCCACTGTGGACGAGGCGGTGGTGGCGGCGCGCGAGGCGTTCACGTCGTGGCGCGACGCATCGCTGGCGCAGCGGTCGAACGTGATGTTCGCGTTCCGGGAGCTGTTGAACGCGCGCAAGGGCGACCTGGCCGCGATCGTCACGGCCGAGCACGGCAAGGTGCTGTCCGACGCGGCGGGGGAGGTGCAGCGCGCGCTGGAGGCCGTGGAGTTCGCGTGCGGCATCCCGCACCTGCTCAAAGGCGGATTCAGCGAGAACGCCTCCACGCGGGTCGACGTGTACTCGATCCAGCAGCCGCTGGGCGTGGTCGGCGTCATCTCGCCGTTCAACTTCCCGGCCATGGTGCCGCTGTGGTTCGTGCCCAACGCGATCGCCTGCGGCAACGCGGTGGTGCTCAAGCCCTCGGAGAAGGACCCGTCGGCGGCCAACTTCATCGCGGAGCTGTTCGCCGAGGCCGGGTTGCCGGACGGGGTGCTGAACGTCGTGCACGGCGACAAGGTCGCGGTCGACCGGCTCCTGGAGCACCCGGACGTGAAGGCGGTGTCGTTCGTGGGGTCGACGCCGATCGCGCGGTACGTCTACGAGACCGGCACGCGGCACGGCAAGCGCGTGCAGGCGTTGGGCGGCGCGAAGAACCACATGGTCGTGCTGCCCGACGCGGACCTCGACCTGGCGGCGGACGCGGCGGTGTCGGCCGGGTTCGGCTCGGCGGGTGAGCGGTGCATGGCGATCTCGGTGGTGGTCGCGGTGGACCCGGTCGGTGACGAGCTGGTGTCGAAGATCGTGGATCGGATCCGGGGTCTGCACGTGGGTGACGGTCGTCGTCCTGGGTGCGAGATGGGGCCTTTGGTGACGGGCGCTCACCGTGATCGGGTGCTGTCTTATGTAGACAGTGGGCAGGTCGAGGGTGCGTCGTTGGTCGTGGACGGACGACAGCATGCGATTGATGGTGCGGCGGAGGGGTTCTGGCTCGGGCCGACGCTGTTCGACCACGTCGGCACGGACATGGCGATCTACCGGGACGAGATCTTCGGGCCGGTGCTGTCGGTGCTGCGGGTGGCGACGTACGACGACGCGTTGGACGTGGTGAACGCGAATCCGTACGGGAATGGGACGGCGATCTTCACCAACGACGGTGGTGCGGCGCGGCGGTTCCAGAACGAGGTCGAGGTCGGGATGGTGGGCGTGAACGTGCCGATCCCGGTGCCGGTGGCGTACTACTCGTTCGGCGGGTGGAAGGACTCGCTGTTCGGCGACTCGCACGCTTATGGGCCGGAGGGGGTGCACTTCTTCACCCGCACCAAGGTGGTGACGGGTCGGTGGTTGGACCCCTCGCACGGCGGCGTGAACCTGGGCTTCCCCCAGAACACCTGACCCACCCACCAGCGTGTCATACCTTCCGAACGCGCGTGTCGAACGTCCAGGACCCCTGAGTTCAACGCTCAGAGCGCGAGAGTCGTACGTTCGGGGCGCGAGAGTCCAACGCTCAGGGCACCTGAGTTCAACGCTCAGGCCGCGTGAGTCCGGCTCGATTTGACATGGGGCCTTACGGGTACTCCAGGCAGGTCGAAGCCGGCAGGCCCGGCGGGACGCTTTTCCCCGCCGGGCCTGCCGGCTCCGACCAGCCTAAAGCACCCGAACCCCATGTAAATCGGGCCTTTGCGGTGGGGTGCGGGTCCGATGTGGGCACGTCGGCCGGTGGCTTCGGAGGGCGGGTCCGTGGTGGGTGGTGGTTATTTTGCTTGTGTGGCGAGGGCTTGGGGGAGTGGGTCGTAGCGGGTGAAGTGGCGGGTGTAGGTGCCGGTGCCCGAGGTGAGGGAGCGGAGTTCCACGGCGTAGCGCAGTAGTTCGGTGGCGGGGACTTCGGCGCGGATGGTGGTGTAGCCGGGGCTGTCGGCTTCGGTGCCGAGTACGCGGCCCCGGCGGCTGGAGAGGTCGCCCAGGACGGTGCCCAGGTGGTCGTCCGGCAATCGCACGGTCACCTCGTCGACCGGTTCCAGCAGGCACGTGTGGCCGGTTGTGGCGGCGTCCTTCAGGGCCAGTGCGCCGGCGGTTTGGAAGGCGGCGTCCGAGGAGTCGACCGAGTGGGCCTTGCCGTCGACCAGGGTGACCCGGAGGTCCACGACGGGGTGGCCGCCTTGAAGGCCGCGTTCGAGTTGGGCGCGCACGCCCTTCTCGACGCTGGGGATGAACTGGTTGGGGATCGCGCCGCCGACGATCTTGTCCACGAACTCGAAGCCGGAGCCGCGTGGCAGGGGTTCGACGATGATGTCGCACACGGCGTACTGGCCGTGGCCGCCGGACTGCTTCACGTGTCGGCCGTGGCCCTTGGCCTGGCCGGCGAACGTCTCCCGCAACGCCACGCGCACCGGTTCGGTGTCGACCTCCGCGCCGCCGGCGCGCAGTCTGGCCAGCACGACGTCCGCGTGCGCCTCGCCCATGCACCACAGCACGAGTTGGTGGGTCTCGGCGTTGCGCTCCAGCCGCAGGGTGGGGTCGCCCGCCACCAGCTTGCCCAGGTTGCGCGCCAGGTTGTCCTCGTCGCTGCGGCTGCGCGGCACGACGGCCACCGGCAGCAGCGGTTCCGGCATCTCCCACGGGGCCATCAGCAGCGGCTTCTCCGGCGCGGACACCGTGTCGCCGGTCTCGGCGGAGCCCAGCTTGGTCAACGCGCACAGGTCGCCCGCCACGCAGTACGGCACCTCGCGCAGGCTCGCGCCCAACGGCGAGTAGACGTGCGCCACCCGTTCGTCGACGTCGTGGTCCTCGTGACCGCGGTCGGCCATGCCGTGACCCGACACGTGCACCGGCCGTTCGGGGCGCAGCGTCCCGGAGAACACGCGCACCAGCGACACCCGACCGACGTAGGAGTCGACCGCCGTGCGCACGACCTCGGCGACGAGCGGGCCGTTCGGGTCGGCTTCCAGGCGCGGCTGGGGGATGCCGTCCACTCCGGTGACCTCGGGCAGCGGGTGTTCCAGGGGAGAGGGGAACGCGCGGGCGATGCCGTCGAGCACTTCCGGCAGGCCGAGGCCGGTCAGCGCGCACACCGGCATCACCGGGTGGAACGAGCCGCGCGCGACCGCCGTCTCCAGGTCGGCGATCAGCGTCGCCTGGTCGATCTCCTCGCCGCCGAGGTAGCGGTCCATCAGGGTCTCGTCCTCGCTCTCCGCGATGATCCCCTCGATGAGCGCGTTGCGCTCCTCCTCGAAGCGGGGGTCGTCGGTGGTGAGCAGGTTGACCAGGCCGTCGCCATCGGGCAGGTAGAGGGGGACCACGCCCGTGCCGAACGCCGCCTGGCACGAGGCGATCTCGCCCGGCACGTCGGCGCGCTGGTGATCGGTCCTGGCGACCACGACCGCGCGCGGCATGCCCACCATCGCGCACTCCTCCCACAGCGCCACGGTGGCCGGGTCGACGCCTTCCGCCGCGCTGACCACGAACAGCGCCGCGTCCGCCGCGCGCAGGCCGGCGCGCAGCTCGCCGACGAAGTCCGCGTAACCCGGGGTGTCGATGAGGTTGATCTTGATGTCGCCGTGCTGGACGGGGGCGACCGAGAGACCGACCGACCGCTGCTGGCGCACCGCCGCCGGGTCGTGGTCGCACACCGTGTTGCCCTCGGTGACCGATCCTGGTCGGGTCAGCACGCCGGTGCTGGCGAGCAGGGCCTCGGCGAGCGTCGTCTTGCCCGAGCCGGACGGGCCGACCAGCACGACGTTGCGGACCTTGGCCGGGTCGTCCACAGCGACCGCGCCTGCCGAGTGGCCGTTGTCGGAGTGTTTGCTGCCCATTGGGACCACCCTCCACAAGTATTTAGTGTTCGATCTCACACCCGCGGGGCGCGGGGGACAACCCCAAGCGGCCACACCCAACCCGGCAGGAGGAATACCGGTGGAGGTCGCGGCCACGTCGGTCGCACGTCGCCGCGCCACCAGGTGGTGTAGGCCACTACCTGCGAAGGGAGTGAAAGTGGCCTGCCGAGAACGTGCCTGATTGGCATGCTTCGGCGGTCCACGTCGGTCGTACCATGGTGGTGTTCGCCCCCTACTTCCAGAGAGGCTGGTCGTGACCACTTCA
Source organism: Saccharothrix carnea (assembly GCF_003014735.1). Classification (GTDB taxonomy): domain Bacteria; phylum Actinomycetota; class Actinomycetes; order Mycobacteriales; family Pseudonocardiaceae; genus Actinosynnema; species Actinosynnema carneum. The sequence continues at coordinate 340,765 of NZ_PYAX01000009.1, forward strand.
CCCGACGCCGGCACCCAGGTCACCGGCACTTCCCGCGTCAAGCGGGGCATGGCGGAGATGCTCAAGGGCGGCGTGATCATGGACGTGGTCAACGCCGAGCAGGCCAAGATCGCCGAGGACGCCGGTGCCGTGGCCGTGATGGCGCTGGAGCGGGTGCCCGCCGACATCCGCGCGCAGGGCGGCGTGTCCCGGATGAGCGACCCGGACATGATCGACGGCATCATCAACGCGGTGTCGATCCCGGTGATGGCCAAGGCCCGCATCGGGCACTTCGTCGAGGCGCAGGTGCTGCAGTCCCTCGGCGTGGACTACATCGACGAGTCCGAGGTGCTCACCCCGGCCGACTACGCCAACCACATCGACAAGTGGCAGTTCACCGTGCCGTTCGTCTGCGGTGCGACGAACCTGGGCGAGGCGCTGCGCCGCATCACCGAGGGCGCGGCGATGATCCGCTCCAAGGGCGAGGCCGGCACCGGTGACGTCTCCAACGCCACCACGCACATGCGCAAGATCCGCGCCGAGCTCCTGCGGCTGCAGAACCTGCCCGCCGACGAGCTGTACGTCGCGGCGAAGGAGTTGCAGGCGCCGTACGAGCTGGTCCGCGAGGTGGCCGAGGCGGGCAAGCTGCCGGTCGTGCTGTTCACCGCGGGCGGTATCGCCACGCCCGCCGACGCGGCGATGATGATGCAGCTCGGCGCGGAGGGCGTGTTCGTCGGCTCGGGCATCTTCAAGTCCGGCAACCCGGCGCAGCGCGCGGAGGCGATCGTGAAGGCGACGACCTTCTACGACGACCCGGACGTGATCGCGAAGGTGTCGCGCGGCCTCGGTGAGGCGATGGTCGGCATCAACGTGGACGAGATCCCGGAGCCCCACCGCCTGGCCGAGCGCGGCTGGTAACGCTTGGTCGACCCGCGGCCCGCCGGACTTCCGGCGGGCCGCAGCGCGTTCAGGAGATCGGGTAGACCTCGATGTCGACCTGGTGCCCGTTCGAGCCGGCGAGGTTCGCGTCGGTGGTGACGAGCGGTAGGCCCAACCGCTCGGCGAGGGCGACGTAGAAGGCGTATCGGTCGATCGGTCGGACGGTTGGATCGCTCGAACGTGTGTGCTAGACGTGCTCCGAGACCAGCAGGGCAGTCGTCCCCCGTTCGAGTGCCTGGGCGGTGTGGGGGACGTCGCCGGGGTAGAGCAGGTAGTCGCCGGGGCCCAGTTCGACCGGTTCGGTCTGCGGGCCGGCCAGCATGCGGCCCGTGCTGACGATGACGTGCTCCACCGTGCCCGGCATGTGGGGTTCGGACTCGCGGGCCGGGCCTGGCTCCAGTTGCAGCATGTAGATGTCGCGGCGGGCGCCCGGTGGGCACGACGCCAGCAGGGTCGCGGTGTAGTGGGCGCGTTCCGAGTAGATCGCCGGGCCCTCGCCCGCGCGGATCACCCGGACGCGGGGTGTCGGTGGGTCGACCAGGCGTGAGAACGGCACGCCCAGCGCCACGCCGAGGGCCCACAACGTCTCCACGCTGGGGTTGCCGCTCGCCGACTCCAGCTGGGACAGCGTGGACTTCGCGATCCCCGCACGCTTCGCCAGTTCGCTCAACGACAGCCCGACGCGTTCGCGCTCACGGCGCAGCGAGGCGGCGATGACGTCGAGCGGCGCGCCTGTGTTCGACATGACAGTCCAATCGTTCGGCTTGACGAACGGGTTGCCTGTGTTCATCGTAGAAGACGATGCGTTCGACATGGCGAACCCTTGATGCCGAGCTGCTGCGTGACGTCGCCGCGGTAGCCGCCGGTGCCGCGGTCAGCGGTGCCTCGTTCGGTGCGATCTCCACCGGCGCGGGCCTGCCCTGGTGGCTGCCCGTGGTGATGTCGCTGCTGGTCTTCGCAGGCGGCTCGCAGTTCATGGCGGTCGGCGTGGTCGCCGCGGGTGGCAGCCCGGCCGCGGCGGTGCTGGCGGGGCTCCTGCTCAACGTCCGCCACCTGCCGTTCGGTCTGGCGGTCGGTCACGTGCTGGGCCAGGGCCTGCTCCAGCGCCTGGTGGGCAGCCACCTGCTGATCGACGAGACGACCGCGTTCGCGCTGGCCCAGAGCGACCCGCGCAAGGCCAAGGCCGCCTACTGGTCGTGCGGCGTCGCGCTGTTCATCGCCTGGAACGTCGCCGTGGTCGCGGGTGCGCTGATCGGCCGGAACATCGGCGACCCGAACGCGTTCGGGCTGGACGCGGCGTTCCCGGCGGCACTGCTGGCGCTGCTGCTGCCCGCGCTCAAGGACAAGGCCACCCGGCACGCCGCGTTGCTCGGCGCGGCCATCGCGCTGGCCGCCACGCCGTTCCTGCCCGCGGGCGTGCCGGTGCTGTTCGCGCTCGGCGGCCTGCTCGTCACCGCACGCGCACGACCGGAGGTGAAGGCGTGACGCTGACCGCCGTCCTGGTGCTCGCCGCGGGCACCTACGCGTTCCGCCTGGCCGGGCCGCTGCTGCGCGACCGCCTCACGCTGTCCGACCGGGTCAAGCTGCTGATGACCACTTCGGCGACCGTGCTGCTGTTCGCCCTGATGGCCACGTCCACGCTGACCAAGGGCCAGGGGTTCGCGGGCCTGGCCCTGCCGATCGGCGTGCTGGTAGGTGGAGTGGCGGCGTGGAGCAAGGCGCCGTTCGTCGTGGTCGTCGTGCTGGCCGCCGTGACGACCGCCTGCCTGCGGCTCGTCGGCGTGTCCTAGTGCCGCGACCGGCAGCCTCCGCCCCGGAAGACGCGGTGGAGGTTGCCGGTCGCGGTACTGGCTACAGGTAGTCGCTCAGCCGCCCGGCGAGCCGGTGCCGGTCCTGCGTGCCGACCTCCGGCTCCGGTCCGCCCCGCTTGCCCGCCAGCACCTCGTCCACGAACCGCGCCACCTCGTCCGGCGTCGGCACGAGCGGCAGGCCCAGGTGCGCCACGACGACCGGTTTCTCGGTCGGGTCCGTCTCCACGGCGATCGACCAGCCGCGCTGCTCGTTCCACAGCAGCATCAGGTCACGTCCCGGCCCCTCCAGGCCCAGGTAGGCGGTGGCGGTGTCGCTGACCTCGAACTCGGTGCCCTCGGGTGGCACGCCGACCTCCTCGGCCACCGCCTGCACGTACCGGGCCAGTCCGAGGCTGATCAACGCGCTGTCGTCCATGGAACCCATTCTCCCCGACGTCACCCGGCGATCGGGGCCGTGAGCCACGTCTCCGGGATGCCGAACGCGTCCACCAGCGCCCGCGCGTGCGGCCGCAACCGACCGCACAGCTCGTTCACCGCCTGCGACACCGCCTTCGCGCGCTGCGGCGTGAGCCTGCCGTGCTCCAGGAACCACGCCCGGTCCGCCTCGATCGTGCTCAACGCGTACAGGTCGCACACCTGGTCCAGCAGCGCCGTCGCCTCCGGGTCCGGGCACCGGTCGACCGCCGCCACGAACGCCTCCAGCACCACCCGGTCCACGTGGGCGCGTGCGGCGTGCAGCACGTGGTCCTGCGCGGCGTTGAACACGTCGAACGCGTCGTCGCGCGACGCACGCCGCAACCGCCGCGCCAGCCCCTCCAGCACGTGCTTCTCGCGGTCCTCGAACTGCCGCACCTGCCAGCCCCGGTCCAGCAACGCGTCCGAGCTGCCCGACACCAACCGGTCGATGATCGCCCGCGCCGCCGTCCGCTCGATCACCACCCCCACCGCCTGATCGGCCACGAACCGCGCCATGCCCCACGGGTCCAGGTCGCCGACGTGGTCCCGGTAGCTGGTCAGCAGCCCCTTCGCGACCAGCTGCAGCAGCACGGTGTTGTCACCCTCGAAGGTGGTGAACACGTCCGTGTCCGCCTTCAGCCCGGCGATCAGGTTCTCCGACAGGTACCCGGCGCCGCCGCACGCCTCCCGGCACTCCTGGATCGTCCGCGTGGCGTGCCACGTCGCCACCGCCTTCAACCCCGCCGCCCGCGACTCCAGCTCCCGCTGCTGCCGGTCGTCGGACACGTCGTGCAGCGCCGACACCATCTCCTCCTGCGCGAAGTGCAGCGCGTACGTCGTCGCCAACGCGGGCAGCAACCGCCGCTGGTGCGCCAGGTAGTCGAGCACCACGACTTCCTCGCCCGTGTCGGGCCGCGTGAACTGACGCCGCCCGTCGCCGTACCGGATGGCCAGCGCCAACGCCTTCTTCGTCGCGCTGCCCGCACCACCGGCGACGCTGATCCGCCCGCGCACCAACGTGCCGAGCATCGTGAAGAACCGCCGTCCCTCGCCCTCGATCGGACTGGAGTACGTGCCGTCCGGCGCGACGTCGCCGTACCGGTTGAGCAGGTTCGCCCTGGGCACCCGCACCCGGTCGAACGACAGCCGCCCGTTGTCCACGCCGTTCAACCCGGCCTTGGGCCCGCAGTCCTCGATCCGCACCCCCGGCAGCGGCGCACCGGAGGCGTCCCGGATCGGCACCAGGAGCGCGTGCACCCCCTGCGTCACGCCGCCCGTCACCAACTGCGCGAACACCACGGCCATCCGCCCGTCCCGCGCCGCGTTGCCGATGTAGTCCTTCCGCGCCGACGGATCCGGCGTGTCGACCACGAACTCCTCGGTGTCCGGGTCGTACGTCGCCGTCGTCCGCAGGTGCTGCACGTCCGACCCGTGCCCGGTCTCGGTCATCGCGAAGCAGCCGGGCAGCTCCAGGTTCATGATCGCGGGCAGGTACCGGTCGTGGTGCTCCGCGGTCCCCAGCGCCTGCACCGCGCCACCGAACAACCCCCACTGCACGCCCGCCTTCACCATCAGCGACAGGTCGCCGAAGCCCAACACCTCGAACGCCACCACGGAGCCGCCGACGTCGTCCTGCCCGCCGTGCGCGGCGGGGAACCCGATCAGCGGGTGACCGCCCTCGGCCAACGCGTGCATCTGCTCCGACACCCAGGCCCGGTACTCCTCGCGCGCCAGCTCGCCCGGGGGCTTCACACCACCGAGCAACTCCAGCGACGTGCGCCGCAACGACGCCCACCGACCATCCAGCAGCTCACGCAACGCTTCGTTCCCCATGACCTTTGTTAACACAGGTTCACCGAGGACGTCGCACTTCGCTGGGCCGATCGGTGTAACGGGTGACCCACGTCCAGGCGACCCCATTAGTGGCGTCTGTCACATCAGGAGGCAAGCCATGACGTTCCGTCACCGCCGTCGGCGGATCGCCGTCACCGCGGCGCTCGTGCTGACCGCACCACTGCTCGTGGGCGGCCCCGCCGTCGCCGATCCCACCAACAACTCACCGGCCAAGCTCACCAAGGCCGTCACGCTCGACGGGGTGCTGCGCCACCTCGACGCGTTCCAGTCCATCGCCGACACCCACGGCGACCGGGCCGCGGGCAGGCCCGGCTACCGGGCGTCGGTCGACTACGTCGTGGACGCGCTCACCACCGCCGGGTACGAGCCGACCGTGCAGGAGTTCCAGTTCCCGTACGTCGAGGAGAGGTCCGAGCTCCAGCAGCTCCTGCCGACACCGGTCACCTACGTCGCCGACCGCGACTTCACCCGCAACGGCTTCACGCCGACGTTCCTCGGCGAGGCCACCGCACCCGCTTACCCGGTGGACGTCGTCATCCCACCCGGCCCGACCCCGAACTCCAACAGCAGCGGCTGCGAGGCGGCGGACTTCCTCGGCTTCCCGATCGGCGGCATCGCGCTGCTGCAACGCGGCACCTGCGGCTTCGCCCAGAAGACGCTGAACGCGCAGGCCGCGGGCGCGTCCGGGGTGGTGCTGTTCAACGAGGGCCAGCCGGGGCGCACCGGCCTGTCCACCCCGATCGGCGACACACCAGGCCTGTCCATCCCGGTCGTCTTCGCCACCTACGCGGTCGGTGAGGCGCTGGCCGCCAACGCTCCCAAGGTCGTCCGCGTGAAGGTCGACTTCGTCTCCGACACGCGCACCGCGTGGAACGTGTTCGCCGAGTCGCGCGAGGGCCTGGCCGACAACACCGTGATGGCGGGCGCGCACCTCGACAGCGTGCAGGACGGCGCCGGGATCAACGACAACGGCACCGGGTCCGCCGCGCTGCTCGAAGTCGCCGTTCAGATGGCCAAGGTCAAGACCGACAACCTGGTCCGGTTCGCGTGGTGGGGCGCGGAGGAGGAAGGGCTGCTCGGCTCCGAGCACTACGTCGCCACCCTGCCGCAGGCCGAGCGGGACCGGATCGCGCTGTACCTGAACTTCGACATGGTCGGCTCGCCGAACTACTTCACCGGCGTCTACGACGGTGACAACTCCGGCGGCACGGCACCGCCCGGCTTCATCCCGCCCGGCTCGGCCGAGATCGAGGACGTGTTCGAGAAGTTCTACGCCGACCGCGGCGTGCCGTCGGAGGACACCGAGTTCTCCGGCCGATCCGACTACGGGCCGTTCATCGCGGTGGGCATCCCGGCCGGTGGCCTGTTCACCGGTGCGGAGGGCGTGAAGACCGAGGCGCAGGCGGCCCGGTACGGCGGCGTGGCGGGCGCGGCGTTCGACCCGTGCTACCACCAGCCGTGCGACAGCCTCACGCCGGTCGAGGACGGCGCCGACCCCGCGCTGTACGCCCGGCTGGACGCGGCCTACGACCTGCGCGGCAACGTCAACGCGGTCGCGCTGGACGTCAACTCCGACGCCATCGCCACGGCGGTCGTCACGTTCGCCTTCGACACCTCGACGGTGAACGGCGTGCGCTCGCCGGGCAAGTCCCACGGCGCGTCCTCGGTGCGCATCACCTCGTGAGCGCGTGGGGGCCGTCACCCCTGACGGCTCCCACCCTCGGGCGGCACGGTGTGCTTGCGGACGTGCTGGAACAGCAGGTTCGTCTGCACCTCGCTGACCTCGCGGCGCGTGGTGAAGCGGTCGAGCACCAAGCGCTGCAGGTGCGCCGTGTCCGCGACCGCGACGTGCACCAGGAAGTCCTCCGGCCCCGCCACGTGCGACATCGCCAGCACCTCGGGCAGCGTCAGCACGTAGTCCATGAACGGCTCCACGATCGCCCTCGTGTGCGGCCGGACCCGCACCGCGATGATCGCCTGCACCGGCCGTCCCAGCGCGGCCAGGTCGACCTCCGCGTGGTAGCCGGTGATGACGCCGCGCTCGCGCAGCGACCGGTGCCGGACCACGCACGTGGACGCGGCCACGTTGACCCGGTCGGCCAGGTCCTTGTTGGCCAGCCGAGCGTCCTTCTGAAGCTCCTGCACGATCGCCGCGTCCACCGAATCCAGCACGCCGAACCCCTCTCGTGGCCGAAGAACTTGCGGAAGTTTCCCGCACCCGCCGACGATAAGTCCAAGATTCGGGCATGACCCGGTTGCGAACGACGGCGGTGCACGGTGGGCGCGACGACCTCGCCGACCTGGGCGTGCACGCCCTGCCGATCGACCTGTCCACCACCTACCCGATCCCCGACCAGGCGGAGGGCGGCCACGCGCTGCAGCACTTCGCCGACGGCGGCGCGGCGCACACCGCCTCGCCGGTCTACTCCCGGCTGCACAACCCGACCGTGGCCCGGTTCGAGCAGGCCCTGGCCGCGCTGGAGGGCACGTCGGCCGCCGTGGCGTTCGGCAGCGGCATGGCCGCGGTGACCGCCGTCGTCCAAGCCTCCTGCGTGCTCACCGGCAAGCCGCACGTGGTCGCGGTGCGCCCGATCTACGGCGGCACCGACCACCTGCTGTCGTCCGGCCTGCTCGGCGTGCGCACCACGTACACGACCGCCGACCGGGTCGCCGACGCGATCACACCGCAGACCGGCCTCGTCGTCATCGAGACACCGGCCAACCCCAACCTGGACCTGATCGACCTCGCCGCCGTGGCCGCCCAGGCGGGCGACGTCCCGCTGATGGTGGACAACACGTTCGCCACGCCCGTGCTGCAGAACCCCGCGGCGCTCGGCGCGACCTACGTGCTGCACTCGGGCACCAAGTACCTCGGCGGGCACGGCGACGTGCTCGGCGGCGTGGTGGCCTGCGCCGAGGAGCACGCCGGGCCGTTGCGCCAGGTCCGGATCATCACCGGCGCCGTGCTGCACCCGCTGGGCGGCTACCTCATGCACCGCGGCCTGGCCACGCTGCCGCTGCGCGTCGAGGCGGCGCAGCGCACCGCGGTCGACCTGGCCGCCAGGCTCGACGCCCACCGCGGCACCGTCCTGGTGCGGCATCCGAGCCTGCCCGGCGCCGACCCGGCCGGTCTCGTCGGCACCCAGATGCGCGGTCCGGGCGCGATGCTCGCGTTCACCACCCGCGAAGACCCCACCGCCGTCGTGCGCAGGCTCCGACTGGTCACGCCCGCCGTCAGCCTCGGCTCGGTCGACACGCTGATCGAGCACCCCGCCGCGCTGACCCACCGGCTGGTGCCCGGTGCCGCCCGCGAGGCCTCCGGCGTACCCGGCAACCTGCTGCGGCTCAGCGTCGGCCTGGAGGATGTCGAGGACATTTGGGACGACCTCGACCAGGCCCTTTCCGGGCATTGTGAAGAGGATTACATCAAGTCTTCCTCAAGCGATTTCCGGGAGCCGGTCGCGAGCCACTAACGTGCCGCCGTCACGGTTTGCGCGGAGCGCGCGCGAGTCGGCCGCCGTCGAGTGCCCCAATCGGGCTGTTCGGGGGCCGGACCTGCTACAACGGGCCACCGCGCGCTTCGGCGCAGGCCGTGTCGAGAAGCCGGTGAACGCGCGGGAAATGCCGGATGACGCCGAGGTGGCGTGACCCGATTCGGTTTTCCGCAGTACCGACCGCCATTGCCGCCCACCGCCGTCCGGCACGGACGCGCGGTCGGCCGGCCCGCGTCGGGCTGAGCGCGTTCCGGGTTTCGCCGGTGTCCGCCGTGCCGTCCTCCGCGGCGCGGGCGGGCCGCCAGAGCCCGTCGTTCGGTCGCCCACCAGGAGGCCGAGCGGGTCGCGGCGCGCGACTCGCGCGTCGCGGGATGACCGAATGGCCGGGCGGGTGCCACGAGCACCCGTCCGGCCCGGTCACCTAGGCTGGTGGCAGTTCACCTAGGAGGAAACCCAGCCGTGTCCGTTGTCGGTGTCCTCGCCCTGCAGGGCGACGTCCGTGAGCACCTCGTCGCGTTGGCCGAGGCCGACGTGCTCGCCCGCCCGATCCGCCGGCCCGAGGAGCTGGCCGAGGTCGACGGCGTGGTGCTGCCGGGCGGCGAGTCGACGACCATCAGCCGGCTGCTGGCCACGTTCGACCTCTTGGAGCCGCTGCGCGCGCGGATCAAGGAGGGCATGCCCGCCTACGGGTCGTGCGCCGGGATGATCCTGCTGGCCGACCAGGTCCTGGACGGCCGGCCCGACCAGCACCAGCTCGGCGGGCTCGACATCGTGGTGCGGCGCAACGCGTTCGGCAGGCAGGTCGATTCCTTCGAAGCCGAACTCGACTTCACCGACGTGGGAGAGGTGCACGCGGTGTTCATCCGCGCGCCGTGGGTGGAATCGGCGGGATCGGACGTGGAAGTACTCGCCCGGGTGCCCGAAACGGAAGACGCCGGTGAGGCCGCCGGTAGGATCGTCGCGGTTCGGCAGGGGCACGTGCTCGCCACCTCGTTCCACCCGGAACTGACCGGTGACGGGCGGGTGCACCGCCTTTTCGTGGACATGGTCCGTGCCGCGGGCTGAGCATTCGACGGAGGAGAAATGAGCGGCCACTCAAAGTGGGCGACCACCAAGCACAAGAAGGCCGCAATCGACGCCAAGCGCGGCAAGCTCTTCGCGCGGCTGATCAAGAACATCGAGGTGGCGGCCCGCACCGGCGGTAGTGATCCAGACGGCAACCCGACGCTGTACGACGCCATCCAGAAGGCGCGGAAGAACTCCGTGCCGCTGGACAACATCGAACGCGCCCGCAAGCGCGGCGGTGGCGAGGAGGCGGGCGGCGCCGACTGGCAGACCATCATGTACGAGGGCTACGGCCCCAACGGCGTGGCGGTGCTGGTCGAGTGCCTGACCGACAACCGCAACCGGGCCGCGTCCGAGGTCCGCACCGCGATGACCCGCAACGGCGGTTCCATGGCCGACCCCGGCTCGGTGGCCTACATGTTCACCCGCAAGGGCGTGGTGATCGTGCCGAAGGGTGACCTGACCGAGGACGACGTGCTGATGGCCGTCCTCGACGCGGGCGCCGAGGAGGTCAACGACCTGGGCGAGAGCTACGAGGTCGTGTCCGAGGCCGGTGACCTGGTCGCGGTGCGCAAGGCGCTCCAGGACGCGGGGTACGACTACGAGTCGGCGGAAGCGAACTTCCTGCCCTCGGTGACCGTGCAGCTGGAGGCCGAGGGCGCGCGGAAGATCTTCAAGCTGATCGACGCGCTCGAGGACTGCGACGACGTGCAGAACGTGTTCGCGAACTTCGACGTGACCGACGAAGTGATGGCCGAGGTCGGCTGACCTCTGCTCGACCGCTTCGCACAGCCCCGCGCCGGTGCCTCCGGCGCGGGGCTGTCGTGTGCCCGTCCGCCGTCCGGGTGCTTATGCGGGGTTGACGGGAGCAGCGGGCACAATGGCCTGGTGTCGAACCCCTCCGCGCCGTCCGTCCAGGACATCAACCTGCGCAACTGGCTGCTGACCCAGGCCGAGCAGCACGGCCACGCCGTGGTCACCGTGCCCGAGGACGACGAAGGCGCCGGCTACTCGTTCTCGGTCGGTGCCTGGCGCCGGTTCGGCGTCGCCGAGGCGGTGGTCCTCGGCCTGCCGCCCGAGCACGCGCAGGTGCTCATCCGCGCCTACGTCGACCGGGCCAGGCGTGGCGAGCGGTTCGTGCCCGGCCGGCTCTACTACGACTTCTTCGACGGCGTGCCGGTCACGTTCGAGCGGGTGTTCAAGGGCTTCTACCCGGAGTTCTTCGGCAGCGCGTTCCTGCTCTACGGCAAGGGCGACTTCGCCGCCGTGCAGATCATCCTGCCCACCGCGGACGGCAAGTTCCCGTGGCACCACGACGCCCCGATGGGCTTCGGCGACTGGCAGCTGCTGCTCACCGCGACCGGCAGGCCGGAGAGCTGGGAACCGGGCGTCAACGGCCCCTGACCAGCACCAGCACCCACCTCTCGACACCGTTCGGGCCCCGCCGCACCACGCGGCGGGGCCCGATGTCGTTGTCCGGGAAATGTTGTCAGGAACCGGTTCACCGACCGCTGACAACGTCCGCGGGCTATCAATGTCCGTGTGCGGGGAGGTCGGGGGCTCCGCACACCGCGAGGGGGAGGTGCGCCCCGTCCCGTGCAATCGGGGGAGCTGCGCGGGGCGGGGCGCGCACGACAGGGCTTGGCCACGGGGGCCCCGCCCGTGCCAAGGAATGGGCGCCGTGGGGAGGCTTCCGATGGGCTCTCCCCACGGCGCAGAACCACCACTACGGCGTGCGTCCCAGCAGGGCGATCAGCCTGGTCTGCGGGTCGGCGTCGTCGGGCACCGGCACCGGCGGGTCGAACAGCCCGCTCGCCGCCCACGCCTCCGCGTTCGGCTCGATGTAGTCCAGCACCGCCTCGGCGAGGTCGGGGTCGACCCGCTCGTCCGCCCCGATGGCGCGGGCCAGGTCCCAGGCGTGCACGGCCAGGTCCGAGGTCATCTGCCAGCCGTACTCGACCGCCGTCGCCTTGCCGTAGCTCAGGCGCACCGGCTTGAGCAGCGCTTTCGGCGCGATCCACGCCTCGCGCGCCGCGGCCGCCGCCAGCACCCACGAGTGCAGCGGGTCGGTGCCGAGCTGGTCGCCGTCGAACCGGTCGCCCACCTGCTCGACCGTGCAGCCCGCCAGCAGTTCCGGCGCCCACAGCTGCTCTCTGACGAGGTGGTTGACCAGGTCGTGGACCGACCACTCCTTGCAGGGTGTGCCCCAGTCCCACTGCTCCGGGCGCACCTGGCGCACCCGCGAGTCGAACTCCGTCATCGCGCGTCCGTGAGCCTCGATCAGATCCACCCCACGAGTGCACCAAACGTTGAACCGGACCGCACCCCGAGGCTGTGGAGTAGGCCACTCGGCGGTATCGGGATTTCATCCAGTACACCCGTACGGCGTAGCGTGACCCGGTACGCCGACGGTGACATCGTTGACACCCAGGAGGAACCACGTGAGCGCCACGAGCGCCGTCTCCACCCCGCAGCGGGGCTTCTTCGGTCACCCCCGAGGACTGTCGACGCTGTTCTTCACCGAGCTGTGGGAGCGCTTCTCCTACTACGGGATGAAGGCGATCCTCGCCTACTACCTGTACCGCACCGCCGCCGAAGGCGGGCTCGGGCTCGACAAGAGCTTCGCGTTGTCGCTGGTCGCCATCTACGGCGCCTCGGTCTACATGTCCGGTGTCGCGGGCGGCTGGCTGGCCGACCGGGTGCTCGGCGGGCAGCGGGCCGTGTTCTACGGCGGCGTGCTGATCATGTTCGGGCACATCGCGCTGGCGCTGCCGATCGGCGTGACCGGCGTCTACACCGGCCTGATCCTGATCGTGCTGGGCACCGGCCTGCTCAAGCCGAACATCTCCACCGTGGTCGGCGGCCTGTACGACCAGCAGGACCCGCGCCGCGACTCCGGTTTCACGATCTTCTACATGGGCATCAACCTCGGCGGCTTCCTCGCGCCGCTGGTGTGCGGGTTCCTCGGCGAGACCTACGACTGGCACCTCGGCTTCGGCGCGGCGGCGGTCGGCATGGCGCTCGGCCTGGTCGTCTACCGGCTCGGCAGGCGCGGCCTCGGTGACTCGGCCGCGACGCCGCCGTTCCCGCTGCCCGCCGAGGAGCGCGGCCGGGTGCTCGGCCGGGTTGTCGCCGTGACGGTGGGCGTGGTGGGCGTGGTGGCGGCGCTGGTCGTGCTCGGGGTGCTGGGCGCCGAGGGCGTGATCAACCTGATCAGCCTGCTGTCGGTGCTGCTGCCGGTCGGCTACTTCGCGGTGATGATCCGCAGCCCGCGCACCACGCCGGTTGAGCGGTCGCGGGTGATCGCCTACATCCCGCTGTTCATCGCGGCGGCGATGTTCTGGCTGCTGTTCGAGCAGAGCGCGACGGTGATCGCCGCGTTCGCCGACACCAGGGTCGAGACCTCGTTCCTGGGGTTGGCGTTCCCGCCGTCGTTCATCCAGTCGATCAACCCGGTGATGATCATCGCGGTGGCGCCGCTGTTCGCGCTGCTGTGGGTGCGGCTGGCCAAGCGCCAGCCCTCGACACCGCGCAAGTTCGGCTACGCGCTGCTGCTGGTGGGCCTGTCGTTCCTGTTGCTGATGGTCGCCAGCCAGGGCGAGGGGCGGGTGAGCTTCCTGTGGCTGGTGCTGATGTACCTGGTCATGACCTGCGGCGAGCTGCTGCTGTCGCCGGTGGGCCTGTCCGTGACGACGAAGCTCGCGCCGCGCGCGTTCGCCTCGCAGACCATGGGCCTGTGGTTCCTCGCCACGGCGGCCGGTTCGGGTGTCGGCGCGATCGTGGTCCGGTTCTACAGCGACGAGAACGCGGTGGCGTACTTCGGCGTCCTGGGCACGGTGGCGATCGTTCTCGGTGTCGCGCTGGTCGCCTCGACGAAGGCCATCCACCGGTTGATGCGGGGCGTCGACTGACGTGCCGCCCGGTGAGGGGCGCCCCGTGCGCCCCTCACCGAGCCGCTCACTTGAACGCCGCGGCGTTGCGTGCCGCCCAGTCGGCGAAGGAACCGGCGGGGCGGCCGAGGACCCGTTCGACGTCCGGGCTCACCCGCTGCTCGTCGGCGGTCGGCGTGCCGAGGATGTCCAAGGTGGCGTCGGCGATCACCTCGGGCATGAACGCCGTCATCCCGGCCCTGGCCTCGGCCCGGCTCAGCTCCACGAACCGCACCGGCTCGCCCACCGCGTCCCCGATCGCCGCGACCTGCTGCCGCGGCGTGATCGCCTCCGGCCCGGTCAGCACGTAGGTCTGCCCGCCGTGACCCGCCTCCCGCAACGCCGCGGCGGCGACCCCGGCGATGTCGTCCGGGTCGATGACGGGCAGCGCCACGTCGGCGAACGGCGCCGCCGCCGACCGCTGCTCCCGGATCGTCCCGGCCCACGCGTAGCTGTTCGACGCGAACCCGCCCGGCCGCAGCACCGTCCACTCCAGGTCCGACCGCGTGACCGCCTCTTCGAGGTCCGGCGCGTGCCGTCCCGTCCCCACACCCTGCGAGGACAGCAGCACGACCCGCTCGACGTCACGCGCGAGTTCCAGCACGGCACCCAGCGCGGCGCCGTTGTTCGCCGTGAAGTCGCCCGAGGCCAGCAGGAACAGCGCCGTGGCGCCCTCCAACGCGGGCGTGAGGCTCTCCGGCCTCGTCAGGTCCGCCCGCACGTGGCGCACACCGGGCCGCGCCGACGCACCGCGCGACACGGTCGTCACCTGCTCGCCCGCCTCGACCAGCGCCCGCACCAGCGGCCGGCCGACGTTCCCGGTCGCACCCGTCACCACGATCATGATCGCTCCCGTTGTCGTGTCGTTCGTACGACGGGAACGCTACTTTCCTCGATATAGTAGGTACCTAGAGGTAAGTAACGTGGAAGGGGTCTGATGTGACCAGTGGCACAACCTCCGACCCGGAGCTGGCCTGTCCCATCGCGCCGGTGGTGGACCTGGTGTTCAGCCGCTGGACGACCCCGATCCTGTGGGCGTTGAACGAATACGGCCGGCAGCGGTTCGGTGAGTTGGCGCACCGCATCACCACGATCACGCCCAAGGTGCTGACCCAGCGGCTGAGGCAGTTGGAGCGCGACGGTCTCGTCGTGCGCACCTATCACGCCGAAATGCCGCCCCGGGTGGAGTACGAGATCAGCGAACTCGGGCGCAGCCTCGCCCCGTTGTTCGCACACCTGGCCGAGTGGTCGGCGGAGAACCTGGAAAAGGTCGAGCGGGCCCGTCACGCGCACGACGCCAAGAATCCGCACTAATGCGGAAAGGGCGCAACGACCCGCCGCGGCGGCGGTGCGGCGGGTCGACGCGCGGTACCAGCATGCACCACATTCCTGAGGCTCAGCTGATGGTTTCCACGATCGGGTGTTGTTTTTTCGCGCCGGTGGTCACCGGGAGCTGCGCCGCACCCCGGATGACCCGTGACGGTCGGCGGCGCACCGGGCCCGCCGCTCTCAGGTCCGGGAACCGGCGGAACAGGCCGCGCAGTGCCGCCGCGCCCTCCATCCGGGCCAGGCCCGCGCCGAGGCAGTAGTGGATGCCGGACGAGAACGCGAGGTGCTCGCGCACGTCCGCGCGGCCCGGGTCGAACCGGTGCGGGTCGGCGAACACCGACGGGTCCCGGTTGGCCGCCGCCAGCATCAGCATGACCGGCGTGCCCTTGGCCAGCCGGATCCCGGCGACCTCGGTCGACTCGAACGGCACCCGCACCGTGTACTGCACCGGAGGGTCGTGCCGCAGCGTCTCCTCCACGACGGCGTCGGCGTAGCCGGGGTCGGCGAGCAGCCGCTCGCGCACCTCGGGGTGCCCGAGCACCGCAAGCACCGAGTTGCCGATCAAGTTGACCGTGGTCTCGAAACCGGCCACCAGCAGCAGTTCCGTGGTGGCGATCAGGTCCTCGCGGGTCAGGTCGTCGTGCGCCACCAGCGCGGACACGACGTCGTCCCCGCCGGGGTGCCGCCGCCGATGCGCGATCAGGTCGTCCAGGAACGCCTCGAACTCGCGCAACGCCGCTTGCAGCGCCCGCAGCTCACGCAGGTCCCGCACGCCGTCGAGCGCGTTGACCAACGCGCTGCCCCACCGGGCGAACGTCGCGTGGTCCGCGCCCGGCACGCCGAGCAGGTCGGCGATCACCTGGATCGGCACCCTGGCCGCGAAGTCGCCGACGAGGTCGAACGTGCGCCGGTCCGCCACCTCGTCCAGGTACTCCTCGACCACCCGCTCGACGGTCGCGGTCTGCGCGCGCAGCCCGCGTGGCGTGAACCAGGGCGCGACCAGCCGCCGCAGCCGGGTGTGGTCGGGCGGGTTGCGCACCAGGAACGACTCCTCGACCGGGTTGACCAGCCGCCGTCCGTCGAGCTGGACCGACGAGTCGACCGGTGACAGCGCGCCCGCGGGCAGCGGGCCGAACCCGGGATCGCGCAGCACTCGCGCGCACAACTCGTGCGACGCGGTGAGGTACAGGCCCATCTTGGTCTTCACCAGCACGCCTTGCCGGCGCACCGACTCGTACACCGGGTAGGGGTCGCGGGTCGGGCTGAGCCCGAGCAACCGGGCGGCGGGATCGCCGAGGAGGGCTTGCGCCCGGACTACGGCGCGCCCCAGGAACAGCAGCGTCGCGTTCTTCACCGTGGACGGCATGCCACCACGGTGGCGTGAACGCGAGAAAGGTTCAAGCTCGGTCGTCGACGCCGGACGGCCGCGGAAAACGGATCGCCGCACCGGACCGGGCCGAACTACGCTCCCGCCCGATGACCACCGTGCTCTGGCTCCTCGGCCCGTCCGGCGTCGGCAAGTCGACGGTCGGCTGGCGGCTCCACCGCCTCCTCGACCGCGGCTCCTACGTCGACGCCGACCAGCTGGGCCTGTGCTACCCGTCGAACGCCGACGACCCGGAGAACCACCGGATCAAGTCGAGCGCGCTCGGCGCGTTGTGGCCGGAGTTCAAGGGCTCGCCGCTCATCGTCTCCGGCTTCCTCAACACCCCCGGGGAAGCCCGCCTGTACACCGATCGCCTGCCCGGCGCGGACATCACGCTGTGCCGGTTGCGGGTGGACCACGCCGAGCTGCGCGCCCGCTTCCTGGGCCGCGGCTGGCTCCCCGGGCACGTCGACCAGGCGCTCGACGACGCCGACGCGCTGGAACGCGCCGACTTCGCCGACTTCACCGTCGACACGGACGGGCGGGCACCCGCCGAGATCGCCGCGGAGATCCGGGAGAGGTGGGCCGCGTGACCGTCCTGTGGATCACCGGGCCGCGTGCCGTCGGCAAGTCGACCGTGGGCTGGGAGGTGTTCACCCGCCTCTTCGCACACACCAGAACGGCCTACGTCGACCTGGCCCAGATCACCTTCGCCGCACCGCCGCTGGACGTGGCGGCGAAGGGACGGCGGCTCGACGCCGTCCGACGCGTCTACCGCGAGGCGGGCGCACAACACCTGGTCGTCACCGGCGAACTCGAGAACGTCCCGCCGGAGGCGAAGGTGTGCTCGCTGTTCGCGGGCCCCGACGAGCTCGTGGCACGCCTGCTCCTGCGCGGCGCGGGCAAGGGGCCGGCGATCCCCGGCGACGACCTCCGCGGCCTGCCCGAGGAGGACCTGCGCCGCCTGGCCGTCCCCACCGTCGTGCTGGACGCCGACCTCGTGGTCGACACCGGTGGCCGGGAGGTCGGGGAGATCGCCGACGAGATCCTGGACTGCTTCTTCCCCGACCTCGGCGCCTAACGCCGTCGGACGACCAGTGACGCCAAGCGCCACGTGCCGCCGTCCGGCGTCCGGCGCGGCGTTCCCGCCGACGCGAGGTCCGGGAACCGCTCCAGCACGGCCGACAGCGCCACCTGCGTCTGCACCCGCGCGAACGCGGCGCCGAGGCAGAAGTGCGCGCCGTGCGAGTAGCCGAGGTGGCCGGTCGACGGCGTGCGCGTGACGTCCAGCCGGTCCGGCTCGGCGTAGACCCGGGGGTCGCGATTGGCCGACACGATCGCCGTCATCACCCGCTCGCCCTTGCCGATCACCACGTCGCCGAAGCCCACCTCTTCCCGCGTGAACCGGGGCACGGTCAGCAGCTGCGGGCCGACCCACCGCGTCAGCTCCTCCACCGCGCGCGGCACCAGGCCCGGGTCCGCCCGCAGCGCCGCGAGCTGGTCGGGGTGGGTGAGCAGCGCGTCGAGACCGTTGACGATGAGGTTGGTCGGCGTCTGCCCGGCGATCACCAACTGCCACACCAGGGTCACCAGCTCCGCTTCGGTGAAGCGGTCGCCGTCCTCGTCGCGCACGCGCAGCAGCTGGGAGATCAGGTCGTCACCCGGTGAGGTCCGGCGCAGCTCGACGGCCTCGATCGCGCCCTCGATCACACCCGGGATCGCGGCGAGGAACCCCGGCCCGTAGCCGCTCACCACGGCCACCCCGAACTCGCGCCACCGCGGCCGGTGCTCGACCGGGATGCCCACCAGCTCGCAGATCACGTCCATCGGCAACGGGCGGGCGAAGTGCTCCAGGAGGTCGACGGTGTCGCCGTCCGGCAGGGCGTCGAGCAGCGCGGCCACGATCGCCTCGATCCGCGGCCGGAACTCCTCCGCCCGGCGCGCGGTGAACGCGGGCGCGGCCAGCCTGCGCAGCCGGAGGTGCTCGGGACCGTTCATCTCGGACATCGTGCGCAGGTACGGCTTGCAGTGCTCGGGGACGCCCGGCAGGCCCTGGAAGCTGTTCGCGTTCAGCTCGAAGCGCGGGTCGGCGAGCATCGCCTTGGCGTCCTCGTGCCGGGTGAGGACCCACATGTCGCCCATGCCGGGCACGGTCATCCGCGCCACCGGGCACCGCTCGCGGGCCTGGCCGTAGGCGGTGAACGGGTCGAGCAGCACCTCGGGCTTGGTGGGGTCGATCTCGGGAACGGTCAACGCGAACCTCCGGATGTTCAGATCAGATGTTCTCATCATCTGAATGGTCACGGTATCTTGGCCGCGCGAGGCCTGGCAAACGGGGAGCGTGATGGCGCGGCTGAGCAGGGCGGAGGCGCAGGAGCGCAACCGGGCGCGGGTGCTGGACGCCGCCCGCGCCGAGTTCGCCGAACGCGGATTCCGGGACGCCAAGATCGACACGATCGCGCAGCGCGCCGAGCTGACCCGGGGCGCGGTGTACTCGAACTTCCCCGGCAAGCGCGCCCTCTACTTCGCGGTGCTGGCCGACCTCGCGGAACGGGCGACCGCGCCGGCGAACCCGCAACGCGGCTCGAACCGGCGCGAAGCGCTCGGCGCGCTGGCCCGTGCGTGGGTGATGTCGCTCAGCCACGACGCGTTGGCCCGGGACTTCCTGCCCGAGGTGGCCGCCGAGGAGGTGACGCGCCGTCCGTTCACGCAGTTGATGAAGCTGGACGCGCTGCTGCTCAGCCTCGCGCTGGAAGCGCTCGACCCGGTCGTGCCGCCGCCCGACGCGCCGCCGATCCGGATGGTCCGCCTCGCCGAGGTCGTGCTCGCCGCGCTGCACGGCGCGAGCGGGCTGGCCACCGCGGCGCCCGGTTTCCTGGAGCCGTTCGACGTGATCAGCGCGTGCGAGCAGCTCGCCGGCCTGGAGCTGAACGACTGGTGGGCACCGCCTCCCGCGGCCGTGGTGGTGGGGGAGGACCGGCCGTGGGCGCCGCCGACCGCTCTCGACCTCGTGCGCGGGTCGGACGTGACGCCGGACGACGACGGCGTGGTGGTCGTGCTGGGGCTGAACCGCCTGGCCGCCGTGGAGGAAGCGGTGCGCGCCGGCGCGCGGGTGACCCTCGTGATGGTGACCGGCACGCCGGGGGAGCTGGCACCGTTGGCGCGCTTGGTGTTGGCGCGGCTGTGCGTGAGCCTGCGGCAGGCGTTCCCGGTCGGGTCCTGGCCCCGGCTGCGGGTGGTGTGCGACGAGACCGGCGCCGTGGCGGGTGCGGCAGGTGTGCCGTCGGTGAGCGACGAGACCGAGGTCGCGATCCGCGTCGAGGGCGGCCGGGTGGTGGCGCGGGCCGAGGGGTCAGGCGCGGGTCACGCGGTCAGTGCCCGGGCGCGGGTGCCGCGGACCTAGCCGCGGACCTGGTCGGCCTGGTGGTGGCCGGGCGGCGTTCCAACACCTTGCGGAAGTCCGCCGGGATCGGGGTGCTGCGCAGCTCCGGCGTGCCGAAGGAGACGTACCGGTTCCAGCCGGTGGCGACCGGCGTGCCGTCCACGTCCGCGTCGAAGCCCATGGTCAACGTGGTGGTGCCCAGCGTCCGCACCCGCACCGCGATCCGCAGCAGGTCGTCGAACCGGGCCGGGCTGAGGTACCGGATGGAGGTCTCGGCCATCACGAAGTCGATGCCGTGCTTCTCCAGCTCCTTGTACGACCCGAGCAGGGACCGCAGCGTCTCCACCATGGCGGCCTCGAAGAACACCGCGTAGCGCGAGGCGTGCACGATCCCCTGGCGGTCGCAGTCGACCGGGCGCACCCGCACCCGGTGCACGTGGGCAGGTCGGGCGTCAGCCATGTCGGCGATCCTATGGGGTCACCCGGACGGTCCGCCTCGGCCTAGCTGTGACTGCTCCGAGCGGTCCGCCTCGGCCTGGCGGTGACTGCTCCGAGTGACGCGCCCACCAGTTGGCCCGCCGCGACCAGCAGGATCACCGACGTCGGCGACCACGTGGCGAGCAGCGCGCCGCCGCCCACCGCGCCCACCGCGTACGCCCCGATCTTCAGGCTCGCCCCCGTGGTGGAGACCTGGCCGAGCAGCGCACCCGGCGTGTACCGCTGCCGCGCGGTGATCGTGGCGGTCAGCACCGGTCCCTGCGCGAGCCCGCTGACCAGCGCCGGCACCAGCAACACCGGGAAGTGCGGCGCGAGCGGCCACAGCGCGAGCGTCACCCCGTACAGCGCGACGGCCGTGAACACCACCCGCTCCGGCCGCCAGAGGTGCAGCCACCGGCGGACCACCAGGAGGCAGCCCACCGCGCCGACCTCGAACACCGCCCACACCACCCCGGCCTGGTCGCCGTCCACGCCGAGCGCGCCCACGTGCAGCGGCAGCGCCGTGGCGAGCATGCCGACCGACCCGTACCCGACCACGGACGCGACCGTCGCGCCGCGCAACGGCGCCGTGGTGGCCAGGTGCCGCAGGCCCTTCGCGATCGCGGCACGCAGCGAAGGGTGTTCGCCGGGCGGATGCGGCGGCACGCGCAACGCGGTCGTGCACAGCCCTCCGGCCAACGACAGCGCGGCGACCACGGCCACCGCGACGGCGGGCGACGCGACCGTGCTCAGCACACCGGCCAACCCGGGCCCCGCGATCGCCGCCGCGTTGAACAGCAGCGCGTCCTGCGAGATGGCCCTGGGCAGGTCGGTGGCCAGGCGCGGAACCAGGCTGGTGAACCCGCCGCTGGTCATCGGCAACGTGATGCCCGCGACGAACGCCGCGGGCACCAGCCAGGGCGCCGGCGCGAACACCATGGCCACCGCCATCACGGCGAGCACGAACTGGTTGGCCGCCAACGCCGCCACCGGTCGCCGCGCCCGGTCGAGCCACGCGCCGAGCAGCGGCCCGGACAGGATCGACGGCACCGTGTACGCGGCGATCACCACGCCGGACAGCACGGGCGACCCGCTGCGCGCCAAGGCCAGCAGCACCACGGCCACGGCCACCATCTCGTCGGCCAGCCGGGCGAGGCCCGCCGCCCAGAGGTACCGGACCATCAGGCCTTGCGCCGGTGTCGGCGGACGCTCTCCTCGACCAGGTCCAGCACGGGTTCGAGGTCGTCCGCGGGCAGGCCCATGGCCAAGTGCGACACCAGGCCCTCCAGCACCAGCTCCAGGAACGACGTCAGCACGTCCACGTCCACGTCGTCGCGCAGGTTCCCGGCCTCGCGCTGGCGCTCCAGCCGCTGCCGCGTCGCGTTGGTCAGCTGCCGCGACCGCTCCGCCCACCGCGCCCGGAACTCCGGGTCGGTGCGCAGCCGGCGCGACACCTCGAGCCGCGTGCCGAGCCAGTCCGCGGGGTGCTCCACGTCGTCGGGGTCGGGCGGGTACAGCAGGTCTCGCATCACCTGCACCAGGCCCTGTTCGGCGACGACCTCCGCCATGCGCAGCGCGTCGTCCTCGGCCAGGGCGAGGAACAGCGACTCCTTGTCCCGGAAGTGGTGGAAGATCGCGCCCCTGGACAGGCCGGTAGCCTCTTCGAGACGGCGCACGGTGGCGCCTTCGTAGCCGAAACGCGCGAAACACGCACGGGCGCCGTCGAGGATCTGGCGGCGACGGGCATCGAGGTGGTCCTGGCTCACCCTGGGCACCTGTCGATGTTGCCAGGGCCGCCGGACGAAATCCAATCAGTACGTACGGCTTGCCGTGTCCACTTTGGGGTGTACTTCGCCGTCTCGGCTCGAAACCCCAGGTCATCGTCACTACGGTGGCGCACCGTGACCGCAGGTGAGGACATCCGGCCGCCGTTGAGGCTGGTGCCGGGATTGGGCTGGTCGAGCCGACCGTCCACGGTGGACCGCAGTCGGCACGGCCCGGACTTGATCGATCTGATCAGGCTCGTCGGCCGTCGCCCCGGCGACACCGCGGACGGCCCGTCCGGTTGTGCCCTCGTGGTGTTCGAGGCGTTGTGCGTCCCCGAGCCGCTGCGCACACCCGCCTACGCCCTGGCGCTCGGCGACGACGCGGGCGGCACCGGCGTCGACCGGCTGCCGCACACCGCCACGCGGTTCTTCGTGCACGAGGCCGCGTTGCACGTCCGCGTCGGCGGCGAAGAGGTCATGGCCGAGCAGTTGGACGCGCTCGCGGACCGGACCGACGCGCCGGTCCGGCTGGTGCCGTTCGCCGCCGGTCACGTCGGCGTGCTGCGGTCGTCGTTCGCCCTGCCGGACGGGCGCCGCCCGGCCGAGGTGCTGGACCGGATCGCGCTGGACGTGCCGTCGTCACGGGCGCGGTTGCGCAGCCAGGCCGCGCACTACCGGAACCGGTAGGCGGGAGGAGCACCGATGGGATCGCACACGCTGCGCTCACGGCCGATGTCGGACACCCGGCGACGGCGGCTCGCGGTCACCACCGCGACGGCGCTGTCCCTGCTCGTCGCCTCCGGCGCGGCCGCGAACGGGCTCACCGGTGACCCGTCCGAGGTCGCCCGGCACAGCGGGCCGAGCACCGACCGCGCGGCCGTCGACGCCATTCCGCCCACGCCGCCGCGCAACCTGCGTGCCACCGGCAAGACCGAGCACAGCGTCTCGCTGGCGTGGGACGCGTCCGTGGACAACGTCGGCGTGGTGGGCTACGACGTCTACCAGCACGGCCAGCTGATGGTGAGCGTGTCCGGCACGACCTTGTCGGCCACGGTCATCGGGCTCGAAGCCGACACGCGGTACGACTGGACCGTCTTCGCGCGCGACGCCGCGCCCAACGTCTCGCGGGCCAGCAACAGCGTCGTGGTGCGCACCGAGAGCGTGGTGCTGGACAACGAGTCGCCCACCGCACCGGTCAACGTGCGGGTGACCGGCAGGTCGCCGACCAGCGTGTCGTTGGCTTGGGACGCCGCCACCGACAACGTCGGCGTGACCGGGTACCTGGTGCACCGCGATGGAGCGCAGGTGGGCGCGGCGGACGGCACGGCCACCACGGTCACCGGCCTGGCCGCCGGTACCGGCTACCGGTTCAGCGTGCGGGCGCAGGACGCGGCGGGCAACCTCTCGCCGTTCAGCGACGAGGTCATCGCCGTGCCCGGCGGCACGGCGCCCGCGGGCGAGCCGGAGCTCGGCGCGGTGACCGCGTTGCGCGAGGGCACCGACGTGCCGTGGGGCCTGGCGTTCCTGCCGGACGGTTCGGCGCTGGTGTCCGAGCGGGAGGCGTTCACGATCTACCGGCTCACCCCGGACGGCAGGCGGATCGAGGTCGGCACGGTGCCGGGCGCGCAGGGCACCGACGGCGAGGGCGGCGTGCTGGGCGTCGAGGTCTCGCCCACGTTCGCCGCGGACGGGCTCGTGTTCGTCTACCACACGGCGGCGGGCGGCAACCAGGTCGTGCGGGCCAGGCTGGTCGGCGACCTGCTGTCCGGCTGGACCACGATCCTCGGCGGCATGCCGAAGAACCGCTACCACAACGGCGGGCGGCTGCGGTTCAGCCCGGACGGCCGGTACCTGTTCGTCTCCACCGGCGACGCGCAGAACGGCAGCTACGGGCAGAACCTGGACACCAACGCGGGCAAGATCCTGCGCATCCACCCGGACGGGTCGATCCCGGCGGACAACCCGTTCCCGGGCAAGGCGATCTGGAGCTACGGGCACCGCAACGTGCAGGGCCTGGACTTCGACTCGCGGGGCAGGCTGTGGGCCACCGAGTTCGGCAACAACTCGCAGGACGAGCTCAACCTCATCGAGCGCGGCGCCAACTACGGCTGGCCGGGGTGCGAGGGCACGGCCGGGTACTGCAACGACAGCGTGCCGCCGAAGAAGACGTGGCCGACGTCGGCCGCCGGGCCGAGCGGGTTGGCGATCATCAACGACCACTTGTTCGTGGCGACCACGGTCGGGCGGCGGGTCTACCGGCTGCGCATCGACGGTGACGAGCTGGTCGACCAGGAGGTCTACTTCCAGGGCGCGTACGGGCGGCTGCGCACGGTGGAGGTGGACCGCGAGGGCGACCTCTGGCTGACCACCACCTGGGACCTGGACGAGGTCGTCGGCAACGACCGGGTGCTGCACGTCGACGTCGAATACCCGGGGTCTTGACGGTCACCTGGATGCCACGAGCTGTTCACGCCGTGACCGGATCGTCCGATTGATACCGCTTGATACCGCGAAAACGCCCACTAGGAGCAGCACGCCGGCCGCCGGTCCGGCGTCGGCGGCCACCCGACCGGCCGTCAGCGACACGTCCCGCAACCGACATGTCGTTGATCCGCAAGGGTTTTGCACAGCTGCGAGTGTCGGTGCCTGCGTGTAGCGTCGAACGGACGAGATTGATCACGGGGAGTGCCACCAGTGACTGCTGTCCGTAATGCCCCGGCTCCGGGGCCCACCCCGGCGGTGTTCCGGGATCGAGCGGAGGCCGAGGCCTACGTCGCCTCGGTCTGCTTCAAGCACGGACCTCCGAGGCTGCTCGGAGTCGAATTGGAATGGACCGTCCACCACGTCGAAGATCCCTCCCGGCCGCTCGACGCGAAGACCCTCGCGTCCGCCCTCGGCCCGCACGCACCACCGACCCTCGTCCCCGACAGCCCGCAGCGGCCCCTGCCCTCCGGCACCCCGCTGACCGTGGAACCGGGTGGCCAGGTCGAGATCTCCACTCCGCCACGCGATTCCCTGACGGACCTGCTCAAGACCGTCGCGGCGGACATCGACCACCTCCACAGCCTGCTCGAACCGGCCGGTCTGCGGCTCGGTCAGCACGGCGCCGACCCGTTCCGCCCGCCGCGCCGGATGCTCCAGGTCCCGCGCTACGCGGCCATGGAACACGCCTTCGCCCCGCTCGGGCCCGAGGGCATCACGATGATGTGCAGCACCGCGGGCCTCCAGGTCTGCCTGGACTTCGGGCTGGCCGACGACCTGCCCCGGCGGTGGGCCGCGGTGCACGCGCTCGGACCCGTCGTCACCGCCCTGTTCGCCAACTCGCCCGGCGTCAACGGCCGCCGGACGGACTGGGCCAGCGCGCGGATGCGCTCCCTCTACGCCACCGACCCGGTGCGCACGCGCCCGGCGGCGGTGTGCGCGAGACCGGCCGACGCGTGGGCCAAGCGCGTGCTCGACACGCCGGTCATCGCGGTGCGCAGACCGGGGCCGAACTGGCTGCCGCCGCACCGGTTGACGTTCGCCGACTGGATCGACGGGGCGCTGGACCGCCCGGCGACCGCCGACGACCTCGACTACCACCTCACCCTGCAGTTCCCGCCGGTCAGGCCGCGCGGGTACCTGGAGGTCCGCTACCTGGACACCCCGCCGCACGGCCAGTGGCTGCCACCGGTCGTGCTGATGGCGGCGCTGTTCAGCACGCCGAAAGCGGTGGACGGCGTGTTCGCGGCCACGGAGGGTGCGGCGAACCGCTGGCTCGCCGCCGCGCGGTACGGCCTGAACGACCCGGTGCTCGCCCGTGCGGCGCGCGACGTGGTCGAGCTGGGCTGCGCCGCGCTGTCCGACACCGACCTGTCGGTCGGCCAGACCGACGCGATCGCCGAAGAACTGCACCGCACGCTCGCTGAGAAGACCGGAGGGGGCCGTTCATGACCAGCACCGAGAACCTTCGCGACCGGGTCGCCGCCCAGCTCACCAGGGCCCGCGACCGCAGCAGGCTGCTCACCGACGCGGTGGACGACCACGACCTCGTCCGCCAGCACTCCAAGTTGATGTCACCGCTGGTGTGGGACCTCGCGCACATCGGCAACCAGGAAGAGCTGTGGCTGGTCCGCGACGTCGGCGGGCGTGAGCCGGTCCGGGCGGACATCGACGAGCTGTACGACGCGTTCAAGCACGCCCGGTCGGCCCGGCCGGAACTGCCGCTGCTCGGGCCGACCGAGGCGCGCAAGTACGTCGGCGAGGTCCGGGACAAGGTGTTCGACGTGCTCGAACGCACGCCGCTGGAAGGCCACCGGCTGGTCGACGGCGGGTTCGCGTTCGGCATGATCGTGCAGCACGAGCAG
This sequence comes from Saccharothrix carnea, assembly GCF_003014735.1. Lineage (GTDB taxonomy): Bacteria > Actinomycetota > Actinomycetes > Mycobacteriales > Pseudonocardiaceae > Actinosynnema > Actinosynnema carneum. Next base: position 366,958 of record NZ_PYAX01000009.1, read on the forward strand.
CAGCACGACGAGACCATGCTGGCCACGCACCAGCTGCGGGTCGGCGAACCGGTGCTGGACGCGCCACCGCCGCCGCGCGGTGGCCCGGTGGGTCCGGCCGAGGTGCTGGTGCCCGGCGGGCCGTTCACCATGGGCACGTCCACCGAGGCGTGGGCGCTGGACAACGAGCGGCCCGCGCACCAGGTGGTCACCGAGCCGTTCTTCATCGACACCACGCCGGTGACGAACGGCGCGTACGAGGCGTTCATCGCCGAGGGCGGCTACCGCGACCCGCGCTGGTGGAGCGAAGCCGGGTGGGCGCACGTGCGGAAGGCGTCGCTGGTCGCGCCCCGGTTCTGGGAACAGGTCGGCGACCGGTGGTACCGCACGGCGTTCGGCCGCACGGAACCGATCGAGCCCGACCAGCCGGTGGTGCACGTCTGCTACTACGAGGCCGAGGCGTACGCGAAGTGGGCGGGCAAGCGGCTGCCCACCGAGGTGGAGTGGGAGAAGGCGGCCCGGTTCGACCCGGCGACCGGCCGGTCCCGCCGCTACCCGTGGGGCGACGAGGAGCCGACCGAGGCGCACGCCAACCTCAACCAGCGGCACCTGACGCCGGCCCCGGTCGGCGCCTACCCGGCGGGCGCGTCCGCGTTGGGGGTGCACCAGCTCATCGGTGACGTGTGGGAGTGGACCAGTTCGGACTTCCACGGGTACGCCGGGTTCGAGGTGTTCCCGTACGCGGAGTACTCGCTGGTGTTCTTCGGGCCGGACTACAAGGTGCTGCGCGGCGGGTCGTTCGGCAGCGACCAGGCGGCGGTGCGGTCGACGTTCCGGAACTGGGACTACCCCATCCGGCGGCAGATCTTCTCGGGCTTCCGCTGCGCGCGGGACGCCTCGCGGGACGAACTGGCCTGACCATGTGCCGCCACCTGGGTTACCTGGGCCCCGCCGTGCCCGTCGCCGCGCTGGTGCACGACGCGCCGCACTCGTTGGTGCGGCAGTCGTACTCGCCGCGGGACATGCGCGGCGGCGGCACGGTCAACGTGGACGGCTACGGCGTGGGGTGGTACCCCGCGCCGGGCGGTCCGGCGGTGCGCTACCGCCGGGCGGGCACGATCTGGTCGGACGAGAACCTGCTCGCGCTGAGCCGGGTGACGGTGTCCGGCGCGGTGCTGGCGGCGGTGCGCTCGGCGACGGTCGGCATGCCGGTGGCGGACACGGCCTGCGCGCCGTTCACCGATGGGCAGTGGCTGTTCAGCCACAACGGGCGGGTCGCCGACTGGCCGGAGTCCGTGGTGGACGTCGCCAAGACGTTGCCCGTGGCCTCGTTGCTGACGTTGGACGCGCCGACCGACGCCGCCTTGCTGTGGGCGTTGGTGCGGTCGCGGCTGGCTGCCGGTGCCGCGCCGGGTGCCGCGCTGGCGTCCGTCGTGTCCGAGGTGGCCGCCGCCGCGCCCGGTTCGCGGCTGAACCTGTTGCTCACCAACGGGACCGTGCTCGCCGGCACGACGTGGACGCACTCGTTGTGGGTGCGTTCCGGTGACGGCGCGGTCGCGCTGGCCTCCGAGCCGTTGGACGACGACCCGCGCTGGCGGGAGGTGCCGGACGGGCACGTCGTCACGGCAGATGTGTCTACTGTGGACGTTCAACCGATTGGACGAGGATGACCGAGCCTGTGCTGGACGTGCACCTGACCCCCGAGGACGCGGCCATCGCGCTGCGCGCCGAGGCGAGGGCGGGGCTGACCGCGCGGTCGAAGTGGGTGTCGCCGAAGTGGTTCTACGACGCGGTCGGCAGTGAGCTGTTCGAGGAGATCACCCGGCTGCCGGAGTACTACCCGACCCGCGCGGAGCGGGAGATCCTGGTGGCGCGGGCGGCGGAGATCGCGTCGCTCACCGACGCGCACTCGTTGGTGGAGCTGGGTTCGGGGTCGTCGGAGAAGACGCGGCTGCTCCTGGACGCGTTGCGGGCGCACGGCACGCTGCGGGAGTTCGTGCCGCTGGACGTGTCGCCGTCTGCGTTGACGGAGGCGGCACGGGCGATCATCGCCGCGTACCCGGGGCTGCGGGTGCACGGGGTGGTCGGCGACTTCACCGAGCACCTGGGCCTGCTGCCCGGCGCGCCGCCCCGGGTGGTGGCGTTCCTGGGCGGGACGATCGGCAACCTGATTCCGGAGGAGCGGGACAAGTTCTTCGCCTCGGTGCGCGAAGTGCTGAACGCGGGGGAGTGGCTGCTGCTCGGGACGGACCTGGTGAAGGACCCCGATGTGCTGGTGCGGGCGTACGACGACGCGCAGGGCGTGACGGCGGAGTTCAACCGCAACGTGCTGCGCGTGATCAACCGTGAGCTGGACGCCGACTTCGACCCCTCCGACTTCGAGCACGTGGCGCTGTGGAACGCGGAGGAGGAGTGGATCGAGATGCGCCTGCGCGCGTTGCGCCCGGTCAAGGCCCACGTGGCGGCCCTGTCCCTGGACGTCGACTTCGCCGAGGGTGAGGAACTGCGCACCGAGGTCTCCGCCAAGTTCCGCCGCGAGACCGTGGACCGCGAACTGACCGCCGCCGGCTTCGCCCTGCACCGCTGGTGGACCGACCCGGCGGGCCGCTTCGCCCTGACCCTGGCCCGCGCCCTCCCCTGACCTCGCGTGTCCTACGTCCGGAACGCGCGTGTCCTACGTTGAGGACGCGCGTGTCCTGCGTTCGCGTACCCCCGAGTTGAACGCTCAGGACGGCCCGTCTGCGTTCTGAGCGTTCAACTCGGGTGGTCTGAGGGTGTGGGGTGTTGGGGTAGAAGCCTTGAAAGCTTGAAAAGCCTTGAAAAGCGTCCTCGCCGGACGGGCAGATCAGCAGGATGACCCCAACTACGCCTTCGTCTCTCGTTGGGTTGTGGGTCCGGACTCCGTGTCATCCCACCGACCTCCCTCCGGGTTACCACACGTGTCAAGGGCGGCGCGCGGTCCCAGTTGACGTCGCGGGCAGAGGTGGACGCGCCGCCCTTGACACGTGCGGTAAGGCTGCGCCAGGTCGGCGGGATGACACGAAGCCCTCCTTTGGGAAGAAGGACGTGCCAGTGGACGGTCCGGTGCTCGCCGGTGGGCGCGGGGTCGGGGGGCGCCGGGGCGTGTGCGGCTGCGATGCACTTCGACTTTCTCAAGGTAGGGGTTCGTGTCATCCCGCCGACCTGGCGTAGCCCTACCGCACGTGTCAAGAGGGCTGGTTCACCTTTGCCTGCGGCGTCGACTGTGGGCGCCCTCTTGACGCGTGTGGTAGCCCGGAGGGAGGTCGGTGGGATGACACGAAGCCCGGGACCACGCTGGGTCGGGAGATCCAGGGGTAGTTGGGGTCATCCTGCTGATCTGCCCGTCCGGCGAGGACGCTTTTGATCTTTTGATCTTTTCGAGCCCTGGTCCTGACCCTGGCCACCCTGCCGGTGAAGGTTCGACACGCCGTTGGTAGGGCGCGAATCCTCCGTTCTGCGGGTAGTGCTGGGCACGTTCGAGTGAAAGCCTCGCGCGATGGCGTCGCGGTGTCACTGAGGGGCGACGTCGAGCGAACCGAGGGAGCGCTACCGCATGCAACTCCGCACCAGAGCGCTGGCTCTCGCGCTGGCCGTGGGCACTACGGTGTCCGGCCTCGCGGGAACCGGTACCGCCGCCGCCCAGGAAGCACAGGGCGCCACCCCGATCCAGTGGACCACCTGCGCCGAGGACGTCCTCGCCGAGATCCCCGCCGCGCAGCGCGACAAGGTCACCTGCGCCAACCACCCCGTGCCGCTGGACCACCGCAAGCCCGCCGGCGCGAAGATCACCATCGCGCTGATGAAGCGCCCGGCCGACGACCAGGCGAACAAGGTCGGCTCGTTGTTCATCAACCCCGGCGGTCCCGGTGGTGCCGGTCTCATCTACTCCGCTTACGGCAGCTCGTTCTTCCAGCCCGAGGTCATGAACAGGTTCGACCTGATCGGGTTCGACCCGCGCGGTGTCGGGCGCAGTTCGCCGTTGCGCTGCTTCAAGACCCTCGAAGAGGCCAACGAGATCTTCGGCCGCATGTCCGCCGTCCCGGTCACCCGCACCGAGATCCGCAACACCATGGACGCGACCGAGGACTACACCGACGCGTGCGCGCGCAACGCGGGCCCGCTGCTGAACCACATGTCCACCGAGGCCGTGGCCCGTGACCTGGACCTGCTCCGGCAGGGCGTCGGCGACCGGCAGCTCACCTTCGTCGGCTTCTCCTACGGCACGCTCCTCGGCGCCACCTACGCCAACATCTTCCCGGCCAAGTCCCGCGCCCTCGTGCTGGACGGCAACGTCGACCCGGCGCTGCGCACCTCCAACGGCGCGGAGTACGACCGGCAACGCGCGCAGGGCTTCGAGCTCGCCCTCGACGCGTTCCTGAAGCGCTGCGACACCGAAGGCGACAAGTGCGCCTACAGCGACGGCAACCCGCGGGCCAAGTTCGACGAGGTGCGCGACCACCTGCGCACCCGGCCGATCACGCTGCCGAACAACCAGGTCGTGACCTACGACGGCTACATCGGCCGGGTCGGCAGTGACCTGTACGCGCCGACCAGGTTCAAGGCGCTGGCCGCGTGGCTGCAGAGCATCTACGCGGTGCTGCACCCGGACACCGCCACGTTCTCGGCGCAGCAGCAGGCCGACCTGCTGCCGCCGCTGGCGAACAAGCACGGCCTGGCGGACGTCCGCGCCGGGCTCACGGGCGACACCGAGTACCTGTACGACGACTCGTACTACGGCGTGAACTGCACGGACAAGCCGTTCGTGCGCGTGCCGCAACTGTTCCCCGTGCTGGCCGCGAAGTGGGAGCGCGAGTCGCCGACGTTCGGCCGCTCGCAGGCCGCGTCCGACCTGCTCACCTGCGCGACCTGGCCGGTGCCCCGCCCGGACCGCTGGGACGGGCCGTGGCACCGCCGCACGCCGAACCCGATCGTCGTGGTGGGCAACTACTACGACCCGGCCACGCAGTACGAGTTCAGCAAGCGCATGGTCCGCCAGCTCGGCAACGCGCGGCTGCTCAGCGTGGACGCGTTCGGGCACTGCATCCTCGGTGACAGCGCCGGGGTGGACACCGCGGTGACCGACTACCTGGTCGACCTCAAGGCCCCGGCGGACGGTCAGGTGTTCCAGCCGAACGCCCAGCCGTTCTAGTGGCACCGGGTGCGGCCGTGGCGAAGGCGACGGCCGCACCCGCCAGGACGACCAGTTCGGTCGGCACGGGCCCGGTGCGCAGCCAGGTGAGACCCAGGTAGACGACGGCGGTGAGCAGCACGATCGGGCTCCGGCGCCGCCACGACCACACCGCCGGCCCGATCGCGACGACGAACGCCAGGAACAGCTCGTCGTAGCCGGTCCACGGGCCGACCGCCACGGCGATGGCCGCCCCTTCGATCCCGCCGCTCTCGTTCCGCCCGCCGGGCGCGTTCGCGAGCACCGCGGGGAGTTCCGGCGCCAGGAACACCCGGTCCACCACCGGCCACACCACCAAGCCGATGCCGACCAGCAGCAACGGGTACCAGGCGCCGGGACGGCGGGCGCTCAGGTCGTAGGCCGCGACCACCACCGCCGCGACCACCAGCGCGAGCGCGCTGTAGTGCCACAACGAGCCGAGCAGCCCGAGGATCGCCACCACGTGCCACGGCCGCACCCGGTCGACCCTGGTGTGCGCGAGCACCGCACCCGCCACGACCACCAGTTCCGGGTGCGGCAGGAAGTCGAACGTGGGCACGACGGGGGTGAGCGTCGTGAGCGGCGCGTAGGCGAACCAGCCGAACTCCTCGACCGGCTCCTGCCGGAAGTACCAGACGGCGGCCAGGTACCCCAGCGCCGTGACCGCGACGACGTAGCTGCGCGCACGCCACGCCCAGATCCCCAGGCCGATGGCGACCACCAGGCCGAACAGGAACTGCCACAGGTCGAACGCGGTCGGCCCGACCGAGAGCCACCACCCGTCGACGAACCCGCCGGCCGACGTGAGCGCGAACGCGGTCGCCCCGGTCACCAGCAACGGGAACCAGGCGCCGGGCCGCTCGGCGTGCGCCTCGCGCGCCTTCAGCAGCAGACCGGCGATCACCAGCGGGAGCGTGACGTCCAGGGGCGGGCCGTCCTCCCACAGCGGGAGGACGAGTCCGACCAACACCGGCAATGCCCACACGGCGGCCCCCATAAGGGCGCAACCCTAGCGGCCCTCCGCCAGGCCGAACCGGGTGTGTGCCCGGCGCAGCCACCCCGGCGCCCACCAGTTGGCGCGACCGGCCAGCCGCATCAACGCGGGCACCAGCACGGCGCGCACGAACGTCGCGTCCACCAGGATCGCCACCGCCATGCCCGCGCCCAGCATCTGCAGGTACATCACGCTGCCGGTGGTGTACGCGGCGAACGACAGGGCCAGGATGGCGGCGGCGGCCGTGATCAGCGGAGCGCTGCGCTGGATCCCCGTGGTGACGGCGGAGCGTTCGTCGCCGGTGCGCGCGTACTCCTCGGCGATCCGCGACACCATGAAGACCTCGTAGTCCATGGACAGGCCGTACGCGATGCAGAACATCAGGATCGGGATGCTCGGCTCGACCGTGCCGGTGGGCGTGAAGCCGAGCACGTGCGCCAGGTTGCCGTTCTGGAAGCCCCACACCACCACGCCGAACATCACCGCGAGGCTGAGCAGGTTCAGCGCGGTCGCCTTGACCGGCAGCAGCACGCTGCCGGTCATCAGGAACAGCAGCACGAAGGTGACCGCCAGGATCAGGCCGAACACCAGCGGCACCCGGTCGGTGAGGGCGTCGCGGAAGTCCGCCAGCTCGGCCGGGTAGCCGCCGACGAGGTAGTCCGGGTCGAGCGCGCGGACCCGTTCCACCAGCGCGGGCACGTCGCCGGAGAGCGCTTCCTGGGACGGGATCGCCGACCACGTGGTGCCGTGCTCGTTGGTCGTCACGTCGACCTGCACGATGCCGGGCACGTCGGCGAGCCGTGCGGCGTAGTCGTCGTCCCCCGGGACGTCCTGCGCGATCACCCGGATGGCGTCGGTCTGCTCCTGGCCGAAGCCCGCGCGGATCTGGTCCTGCACCACCCGGCTGGACGCGTCCGGCGGCAGGATCCGGTCGTCGGGCAGGCCGAACCGCAGGCCCAGCACCGGCGCGGCGAGCAGGAGCAGCAACGCCAGCACCGCGCCGCCGACCAGCAGCGGCCGGTTCATCACCGCGTTCGCCGTGCGCGCCCAGAACCCGGTGGTGCGTTCGGCGGCCGGGTGCGGTTTCAGGCACGCCAGGGCGGCGGGCAGCACGGTGAGCGCGCCGAGCACGGACAGCCCCACCACCAGCACGCCCGCGTACGCGAAGGAACGCAGGAACGGGAAGGGGAAGAGCAGCAGCATCGCCAGCGACGCGGCCACCGTGAGCCCGCTGAACAGCACCGTGCGCCCGGCCGTCGCGACCGCCCGTTCGACCGCTCGCGGCACGGTGGCGCCGCCGGCCAGTTCCTCGCGGTAGCGGGCGATGACGAACAGGCAGTAGTCCACGCCCAGCGCCAGGCCCATGACCAGCGTGATGTTCGCGGCGAACGTGGACACCTCGGTGAACGCGGTCAGCCCGCGCAGCGCGGCGAGCGTGCCGACCATGGCGAACAACCCGATGCCGATCGTGGTCAACGCCAGCGACACCCGCCGGTACAGCAGCACCAGCAGGAGCAGCACCACCGGTACCACGATCATCTCGGCGCGCAGGAAGTCGCGTGCCGCTTGCGCGCCGACCTGGCGGAACACCTCGTCCTGCCCGCCGACGCCGACCTCGACCACGTCGTCGGCCCGGGTGAACCGCTCGGACAGGCCGGCGATGACCCCGCGTGCCTCGGTGGCGGTGCCGGGCACCCACGCCAGGATCAGCGCTTGGCCGCCGTCTTCGGAGCGCAGGGCCGGGCTGCGACGGTCCCAATAGGACTCGACCTGCCGGACGAGCGGCGCCAGCTCGGCGGCCAGCGCACGGCCGCGTTCGGCGGTCCGCGGGTCGTCCACGTCGCCGCCGCGCGCCGTGACGAGCAGGGTCAGGTTGGGGTTGCCGGTGTCGAACTCCTCGGCCAGCACCTCGGCCGCGCGCAGCGACTCCGTGCCGGGCGCCTCGAAGCGGGACAGCGACAGCGCCGACAACGTGCCGCTGCCCACCACGGCGGCGGCCGCCGCGACGATCGCGGCGACGACCAGGACCAAGCGTCGCCGGCGCACGGCGAAACGCCCCAGCAGGTGCACGGGGTTCTCCTCGACTCGGGTGCTTCCTCGTAGAATGCGAGCGAGTGCTCGTGTTTCAAAATACGAGCGGATACTCGTGTTTGTCAACGAGTGAGAAGGTGGTGCCCGTGGAGAAGGTGGTGCGCCGGCAGGCGCGGGGCGAGCGGCGGATGGCCGAACTGCAGGACGCGGCGGCGGCGGTCTTCGCGGAGGTCGGCTACGAGGCCGCGACGACCAACGCCATCGCCGCGCGGGCGGGCGTGTCGCCGGGCACGCTGTACCAGTTCTACGGCAACAAGGAGGGCATCGCCCAGGCGTTGGCCGACCGGTACCTGGAGCAGCTGCGGTCGGCGCACGGCGCGTTGACGCCCGAGCTGGCGCACCTGCCGCTGGACGAGCTGATCGACCGGATGGCGGGCCCGATGGTGGCGGTGAACGTCGCCAACCCCGGCTTCAAGGCCCTGTTCGGCCGCTCCGACATGCCCGAGCAGCTGGCCGCGCCGACCCGCGCCGTGCACGCCGCGGTGTTCGGGCGCATCGACGCGGTGCTGGCCGCACGTCGCCCGGACCTCCCCGACGCCGACCGCGCCCGCACCGCGCAGGTGACGATGCGGCTGTTCGGCGGACTGATCCCGATGATCGTCTCGGCCGACGAGGACGAGCGGCCCGCGTTGGTGGCGGAGCTGAAGAAGGTGCTGCTCGGGTACCTGGGGCCGATCGTGGGGTGAGGGGCGCCCCCGGCTGGGAACGCCCCTCACGGTCGGATCGTTCCGCTTACTTCGGCGGCGGCGGGACCAGGCAGCTCACCGGAGCCGACTGGTTGCCCGACGCGTCCACGCCGTGGACGAGGGCGTCGCCCTTGAGCGTGATGCGCCAGTCGATGTCACCGGCACCGGGCTTCTGGTTCGGCGTCGCGCCCGGCGCCTGCACCAGCTTGATCTTCGTGCCGCTCGGGAAACCGCCGAAGACGGCGGAGCTCGCCGAGTCGGAGACGAACAGCAGCGGGTTCGGGTCGACCGCGTCGGTCGCGGTCAGCACGAAGAACCCGTCCTCGTTGTCGGCCGGCGGGATGTTGCCGCCGCCGGGGTTGTTGGTCGGCTGGCACGTGACGGCCGGGGGAGTGGTGTCGACCCAGTCCTTGAGCACGTCGTCGCACAGCTGGTGGCCCGCGACGTGGGTGAAGCAGCCGCGGATCGAGTCCTGGCCGAGGCCCGCGAGCCCCTGCGTGGCCGGGTAGGTGAAGTCGACCGCGCCCGCGCCGGAGGTGTTCCCGTTGCCCGTGCCGCCCGCGTTCGGGCCGCTGAGGATCGAGAAGTCGACCGGGACGTTCGCCACCGGGTCACCGAAGTCGTCGGTGACGGTCGCGGTCACGGTGTGGGTCTGGCCGGGCGTGCCCAGCTCGTTGGTCTCCTGCTCCGGTTCCACGTCGATGGCCGCGGCGCAACCGCGCACGTTCACCGCCGGGTTGCCGAACGTCACGACGTGGCCCTCGGCGTCGGTGTAGGCGACGGTCGGGTTGACCGCCAGCGCGCCGCCACCGGCGGTCGGGAGGTGGGTCGCGGTGAACGTCAGCGTCACAGTCTCGGTGCCCAGCTCGGCGATGGTCCAGGTGAGCTGGTTGCCGTTCTGGGCGACCGAGCCCTTGGACGCCGCCGCGCCGCTGACCGAGAACTGCGGCGCCACCGTGTCGACCACGGTCACGTTCGTCGCCGCGGGCACCACGATGGCCGCGCCGATCGCTTCGAAGACCTCCTGCAACTGGGCGGGGGTCGGTGCCTGGTAGTAGTGCGTGGCGTCGGGATCCGTGGTCCAGTCCCGGATCTCGTTCGCGTCGACGGAACCGAGGCCGATGCCGAAGATCTCGGTGCCCGCGTTGCGCGCCGCCGCGGCCGCGGGGCTCGCGTCGGGACCCACGGTCGTCTGGCCATCGGTCATGATGACCATGATCTTCTCGTTGGTGGGCGCCGAGCCGGCGAGCTGCGCCTGGCCGGTGGTGATGGCCGCGGAGTGGTTCGTGCCGCCGGACGCGACGAGCGCGTCGATGGCGGACTTGGCGGCGTTCGCGTCGGACGAGAGCGGGGTGTCGACGGAGGCACCGTCCGCGAAGCTGACCACGCCGATGCGGCTGCCGTTGGCCACGACGCCGTTCAGCGAGCCGTCGGTGGCCTCGTCGATGATGTCCACGAAGGACTTGGCGGCGGTCTTCAGGTCGCCGATGGCGCCCTGCATGCTGCCGGAGCGGTCGAGGACCAGTTCGATGTCGACGGGGTTGCCGGCGATGCCGGTCCCGGCGTCGAGCGTCACGGTCACCGGGACGGACCCGCCGCACGTGATGTCGGTGGCCCCCAGTGCCTTGGCGCCGGTGACCGTCCCGCCCGCGGCTGCCGCCCCGGTGGTCGTGGCCAGTGGTGCCGCGAGTGCGGCCACCAGGATCGCGGTCACGCCGCAAGCCCGTCTTCGAGTGTTCTTGTGCATTTCGGTTTTGCACCTCCTCGTGCGCGCCGACCAGACGTGAAGTCCCCTCTGGAATCACGTAGCGCATTCCGGTGGAGCCGGTTTGAGTCAGTCCCCGAACAGGTGCGGACCAGTGAAGATCCGACCGAATGACGTTCCGTGCGAGTCGGATGCGTCGGCAGGACGAGGTTAAACGCGGATTTCACCGAAGAGCAATTCGTTCACCCGATCGGGTGAATAAGAATCATCGGTCGTTTTCGATCTGCGGATCGTTACGGGCGAAATTGAAATCGTGACGACAACGCAGCGGCGACGCGCCCCGTCCCTGCTCGGTGGTGGCGGTCTCGACCGCGCTATGCGGGACACCTTCCACGTCGCGACCGACAGGTGCCCGAGGGGTTCACGGCGGTCCGGGAGATGGATGTCGTGCTCGGTGAGAGGCACCGGCCCTGCCCGGACGTGTCGGTGGTGAAGAGGGCTCCTCGCGACCTGGATCGCACGTACTACGAGCCGGACGACGTGCTGCTGGTCGTCGAGGTCGTGTCGAAGTCGTCCGAGATCCGTGACCGCGAGACGAAACCGCGGCGGTACGCCCAAGCCGGGATCAAGCACTTCTGGCGCGTGGAGAACAGCGACGGCCAGCCGGTCGTCTACGTCTACGAACTCGACCCGGCGACCGCCACCTACGCGCTCACCGGCATCTTCCACGACCGGCTCGAGACGAACGTGCCGTTCCCCGTGGACGTCGCCTTGGACGCCCTGGTCCGCTGAACGGCGAAAGGGCCGCCCACCGGGGAGGTGGACGGCCCTGTCACGCGCTGACGACTAGCTGCGCACCATCTTGCGCAGCACGTACTGCATGATGCCGCCGTTGCGGTAGTAGTCGGCCTCACCCGGCGTGTCGATGCGGACCACCGCGTCGAACTCCACCTTCGAGCCGTCCGCCTTCGTCGCCGACACGTGCACCGTGCGCGGCGTCTCGCCGTCGTTCAGCGCGGTGATGCCGGTGAAGTCGAAGGTCTCCGTGCCGTCCAGGCCGAGCGACGCCGCCGTCTCGCCCGCCGGGTACTGCAGCGGCAGGACGCCCATGCCGATCAGGTTCGACCGGTGGATGCGCTCGAACGACTCGGCGATCACGGCGCGCACGCCGAGCAGCGAGGTGCCCTTCGCGGCCCAGTCGCGCGACGAGCCCGAGCCGTACTCCTTGCCCGCCAGCACGACCAGCGGCACACCGGCCGCCGCGTACGCCTCGGAAGCGTCGTAGATCGTGGTCTGCGGCGCGCCCTCCTCCAGGAAGTTCCGGGTGAACCCGCCCTGCACGTCGTCCAGCAGCAGGTTGCGCAGCCGGATGTTGGCGAACGTGCCCCGGATCATCACCTCGTGGTTGCCCCGCCGGGAACCGTAGGAGTTGAAGTCCTTGCGCTCGACGCCGTGCTCGGTCAGGTACTTGCCCGCGGGCGAGTCGGCCTTGATCGCACCTGCCGGCGAGATGTGGTCGGTGGTCACGGAGTCGCCCAGCAGCGCCAGCACGCGCGCGCCGCCGATCTCCGTCACCGGGGCCGGCTCCATCTGCATGCCCTCGAAGTACGGGGGCTTGCGCACGTAGGTCGACTGCGCGTCCCACTCGAACGTCTTGCCGGTCGGCGTGGGCAGCGACTGCCACCGCTCGTCACCGGCGAACACGTCCGCGTAGCCCTTGGTGAAGCCCTCCGGCGAGATCGACGACGCGACGACCTCGGAGATCTCCTGCGGCGACGGCCAGATGTCGGCCAGGTACACCGGCTTGCCCTCGGCGTCGGTGCCCAGCGGCTCGGTGGTGATGTCCTTGTCCATCGAACCGGCCAGCGCGTACGCCACCACCAGCGGCGGGGACGCGAGGTAGTTCATCTTGATGTCCGGGTTGATCCGGCCCTCGAAGTTCCGGTTGCCCGACAGCACCGACACGGCGGCCAGGTCGCCCTGGTTGATGCCCGCGGAGATCTCCTCCTGCAACGGGCCCGAGTTGCCGATGCACGTGGTGCAGCCGTAGCCGACCAGGTGGAAGCCCAGCTTCTCCAGGTACGGCAGCAGCCCGGCGCGCTCGTAGTAGTCCATGACGACCTTGGAACCGGGCGCGAGGGTCGTCTTGACCCACGGCTTGCGCTCCAGGCCCTTCTCCACGGCCTTCTTCGCCAGCAGCGCCGCGCCCAGCATCACCGACGGGTTGGACGTGTTGGTGCACGACGTGATCGCCGCGATGGCCACCGCGCCGTGGTCCAGCTCGAACTCCGCGCCGTCCAGCGAGACCTTGACCGGGTTGGACGGCCTGCCCTCCGCGCCCTCGGCCGCGGTGTGGAACACGTGCGGCTTGCCGCCCGCGTCGCCGTTGCTCAGCGCGGGAGAGTCACTGGCCGGGAACGACTCCTCGGACGCCTCGTCCACCGGCGAGTTCGGCACGCCATCGGTGTGCGCGACGTAGGCGCCCAGCGACTGACGGAACGCCTCCTTGGCGTTGGTCAGCTCGATGCGGTCCTGCGGGCGCTTGGGGCCGGCGATCGACGGCACGACCGTCGACAGGTCCAGCTCCAGCGTCTCGGAGTACACCGGCTCGGCGGCCGGGTCGTGCCACATGCCCTGTTCCTTGGCGTAGGCCTCGACCAGCGCCAGCTGCTCGGCGGAACGGCCGGTCAGCTTCAGGTAGTCGATGGTCTCGCCGTCGATCGGGAAGATCGCGCAGGTCGAGCCGAACTCCGGGCTCATGTTGCCGATGGTGGCGCGGTTGGCCAGCGGTACCGCGCCGACGCCCGAGCCGTAGAACTCGACGAACTTGCCGACCACGCCGTGCTTGCGCAGCATCTCGGTGATCGTGAGCACCAGGTCGGTGGCGGTCGCGCCGGCGGGCAGCTCGCCGTGCAGCTTGAAGCCGACCACGCGCGGGATCAGCATGGACACCGGCTGGCCGAGCATGGCGGCCTCGGCCTCGATGCCGCCGACGCCCCAGCCGAGCACGCCGATGCCGTTGACCATCGTCGTGTGGCTGTCGGTGCCGACCAGCGTGTCCGGGTACGCCTGCCCGTTGCGGACCATGACCACGCGCGCCAGGTGCTCGATGTTCACCTGGTGCACGATGCCGGTGCCCGGCGGGACGACCTTGAACTCGTCGAACGCGGTCTGGCCCCAGCGCAGGAACTGGTAGCGCTCCTTGTTGCGCTGGTACTCCAGGTCCACGTTCAGCTCGAACGCGTCCGGCCTGCCGAAGATGTCGGCGATCACCGAGTGGTCGATGACCAGCTCGGCCGGCGCCAGCGGGTTGACCTTGGTCGGGTCGCCGCCCAGCTGGGTCACCGCCTCGCGCATGGTGGCGAGGTCGACCACGCACGGCACGCCGGTGAAGTCCTGCATCACCACGCGGGCGGGCGTGAACTGGATCTCGGTGTCCGGCTCGGCCGACGGATCCCAGCTGCCCAGCGCGCGCACGTGGTCGGCGGTGATGTTCGCGCCGTCCTCGGTCCGCAGCAGGTTCTCCAGCAGGATCTTCAAGCTGTACGGCAGGCGCTCGGCGCCCTCGACCGCGCTCAGCCGGAACACCTCGTACGAGGCGTCGCCGACGGTGAGCGTGCCGCGGGCGCCGAAGCTGTCCTTGCTCGCTGGTGCAGTCACGTGAAACTCCATCTGGTGACGCGCAAAGTCGGTTGGGGAACTACTGCTGAGTCTCCCGCACCCGCGGGTGCGATGCCCTCTCACCCCAAACAGTACGCGTGTCCTGTATTCCGCTTCAACCCGGCCCTACCTTGGTCGGGGCATCATCACACCCGTGGTGCGTCTTGATCGAATCGGCAAGCGCTACGGCCGCGGCCCGTGGGTGCTGCGGGACGTCTCGCTCGCCGTCGAGCCCGGTGAGGTGGTCGTGCTGCGGGGCGGCAACGGCGCGGGGAAGTCGACGTTGCTGCGGATCGCGGCGGGTGTGACGGCGCCGACGAACGGCCGGGTCAGCCGCGGCGCGTCGGTCGGGTACGCCCCCGAGCGGTTCCCGACCGGGGTGAAGCTGTCCGCCCGCGACTACCTGCGCCACCTCGCCGCCGTGCGCGGTGTGCCGGTGCGGTGGGAGCTGACCGAGGCGCTGGGGTTCGTCGGCGACCCGGACGCGCCCATGGCCACCCTGTCGAAGGGCAACGCGCAGAAGATCGCGCTGGCCCAGGCGCTGCACGCGACCGACCTGCTGGTGCTGGACGAGCCGTGGTCCGGCCTGGACGCCGCCGCGAGCGCCGTGCTCGGTGAGCTGGTGACGTCGTCGCGGACCGCCGTCGTGCTGACCGACCACCACGGGCACGACCTGCCTGGTGCCCGTGAGGTGGCGCTCGGCGCCGCCCGACCCGGTGGCGTGGTGATCGAACTGGACCGGGTGGGGGAGGCGTTCGCGCTGATCAGCGCGCTGGAAGGGGTGTTCGCGGCGCACGAGGTCGGCGGTGGCGCGCGGGTCGAGGTGCGGGCCGGGTTCAGCGACGGAGTGCTGGCCGAGGCGCTGCGGCTGGGCTGTTCGGTGCGGAGCGTGCGGTCGTGACGGCGCTGGTCCGGTACCTGCTGGTGGACGTGCTGCGCACGCAGCGCTGGCTGCCGCCGTCACTGGTGTTCGCGGCCGTGCTCGGGATGCTCTACGCCTCCGACGCCGGTCCGCCGCTGCCCGCTTACGCCGGGACGTGCGTGCTGGTCTACCCCGTGTCGGCGTGGCTGACGGTGGTCATCGCGACCGCCGAGGACCCGGTGCGCCGGACGATCACCGCGGTCGCCGCGGGCGGTTGGGCGCGGGCGCAGGCGGCCGTGGCCGCGCTGTCGGTGCTGGCGGCGTTGGCCGTGGCTTCGGTGGCCACCCTGGTGCCGGTGGTGACGCAGCCGCGCCCGTACCCGCCCGGCACGGTGGCGCAGGGCTTCGCCGCGCTGGCGGTGTGCGCGCTGGTAGGCGTCGGTGTGGGCCTGCTGTGCGGCCGTCCGGTGATCACGCAGGCCGGCTGGTCCGTCCTCGCCGCGACCGCGCTGGTCGTGCTGGTGTTCCTGTTCGGCCGCACCCCTCCGGTGGGCAACGTGTTGTGGGCGCTGTCCCACGACGACGGCGTCACGTCGGCGTTGGCGGTCTCGGGCGTGGTGGCGGCGCTGTTCGTGGCGGGTGCCACCTGGCTGGGCGCCGCGGTGGGTCCTCGCCGGAACTAGGCATCGTCGCTCGCGGGTCGCGCCGTCAGTCGCCGCGCACTTCCGGACGCGGAACGTCCGGAACTGCTCTTAGCATGTCCGGCACGGCTATCGCCCGCTTTCCCGGCATCGTGATCGACTGTCCCGACCCCGACGCGCTCGCGCGGTTCTACGGCGCGATGCTGGAGTGGCAGGTCACCGCCTCCGGCGACTGGGCCGAGGTGCGCGCCGACCACGGGCAGTGCATCTGCTTCCAGCAGGTCGACGGGTACGTGCCGCCGTCGTGGCCGACCCAGGAGCTGCCGCAGCAGATGCACCTCGACGTGGTCGTCGACGACCTCGACGCGGCGGAGGCGGCCGTGCTCGACCTCGGCGCGACCAAGCACCCGCACCAGCCCGGCACGACGTTCCGCGTCTTCCTCGACCCGGCCGGGCACCCCTTCTGCCTCTGCGCGGACTGATCCGCACCGGTCGACCCCGGCCGGTGTGCGGCTGTCACCGGCCGGAATCGTCGTGCGCGAGCGCCGCCAGTCGGTCCACTACTTCCGCGAGAGGCGCGCGGGTGTCGATCTCCGCGGTCGCCGAGGCCCGCAGCAGGGGCTCGACCTCCGCCTTGTCCGCGACGATCCGCGCGCGTTCCGCCGCGGTCTTGCCGAACGGGTTGGTGTCGCGGCCGGCGATGCGGTCCAGCATCACGTCCAGGGGCGCACTGAGCAGGACCACCTCGTCGAACCGGTGGCGGAACCGGCCCTGGTTCCACACCGTGCCGGCGATGAACAGCGTTCGACCCGAACGCTCGTGCTCCGCGATCAGCGCGTCGACCCGGTCCTCGCGCCACTGCCGCTCCACGCCGTCGCCGAGGGGCACGTGCTCGACCCAGTCCCCGAAGTCGGTGTCGACGACCCGGTAGCCCCGCTGCGCCAAACGGCCCAACGCGGTCGACTTCCCCGTCCCGGACATGCCGGTCACCAGGATCACCACCACGGCCTCACCCACCGGAATTGTCGTACCCCGCCGGTAAAATGAAAGCAGGGGTCCCCTGGCGGGGACCCCTGCGCAGCACGGCTCGCGTGCCGGTCGTGCCCGTCGAGCTACTTGATCGCCTTGATCAGCTCGTCGATGTCCTTCGGCTCCAAGCCGCGCATCAGCGTCAGGAACAGCTCGCTGTACGTGCGGATCGGGCTGACGTACCACTTGCCGTCGACCTCGGTGGCGACCACGCCGATGCCGTCCTTCAGCACCTGCGCGCCGACCCGGGCGATCACGTCGACCGCGGCGGACGGGATGTCGCCGCCGCCCTGCTGCTCGACCAGCTGCGTGATCTCGTCCGCGCACAGCCGCTGCGACTGGCCCTGGGCCTTGGCGCTGTAGCAGTCGCCGTCCCGGCTGATCTCGACCGTCTCGCCCTCGGCCTCGACGACCAGCTTGCGGATCGTGAGCAGCGAGCCGCCCGAGACGTCCTTCGAGTCGGTCTCCAGCTCGATCAGCTTCGCGCCCGTGGCGGGCGTCTTGCCGATCTGGTCCAGGATGGCCGGGCCGACGTCCTGCAGCACGCCCATCTCGTCCGGCGGCAGCAGGGCGAGGACGCCCTCGATGTCACCCTCGAGCGCCTTCTCGACCATCTGCTTCGCGGCGTCGTTCGCCGTGCCCGCGCCGGCCGGCGCGATGCCCTTGGCGGGCCACTTGAGGTCTTCTTCCTCCAGCGCGGCGTTCGCGAGGGTGTAGAAGAGGCTCGGGTACCACTCGTCGCCGACCTTGATGGTGGCGATGCCGATCGGCTTGCCGCCCCGGTCGGCCTTCTCCTTGGCGAAGTCCAGCGTCTCGGTCTCGCTGGCCTGCTTCTGCAGGTCGGCGCCGAGCGCGTCGACCAGCTTGTCGGTCAACGGGATCTGCTTGACGTCCGAGGTGACCGTGATCTTGCCCTCGACCACCTTGTTGATCGTCAGGCGGTCGTTGACCTTCTCCGCGGCGGCGTCGTCGAACTTGATGCCCTCGCTCTTGATCTGGACACCGGTGACCTTGTTCGGGTCGGCCTCGGGCTTGAGGATCTCCAGCCGCTTGGCCTCGCTGACCGTGGCCTCGGTGTAGTCCTTGCTCAGCTTGGCCTCGGCGGGCGCCAGGCCGTTCATGATGCCCAGCACGTCACCGCTGCCCAGCGCGCTGAGCAGGTTGTTCGCCGCGGTGGACGGGCTGTCGGAGCCGGCGGCGACGTCGTCGGAGCTGCGCAGCGCCCACACCGTGGCGACCGTGCCCGCGGCCAGCGCCAGGACCGCGACGACCGCGGTGATGACCAGGCCGGTGCGCTTCTTCTTCGGCGGCTCGCCACCCGCGAAGCCGTGCGGCGGCTGACCGTAGGGGTGGCCGAACTCCTGCCCGTAGCCCGGCTGCTGTTGTCCCTGGTTCTGGGGCAGCGCGAAGCCCTGCGGCCCGGTCTGCGGGTAACCCTGCTGCGGCTGGGGGCCGGTCTGCGGGTAGCCACCCTGCTGCGGCTGCGGCCCGGTCTGCGGGTAGCCACCCTGCTGCGGGTAACCGCCCTGCTGGCCCTGCTGCGGGTAGCCCCCCTGCGGCTGGCCGTACGGGTTGTTCTGCGGTGGCCATTCGCCTCCGCCGCCACCTGGGTACGTCACGGTGCTCCTCCTGGAGTGCTGATCGCTGTGCGGGATGTCGCGGTGAGCACGGTGATCGCCCCGGCGACCCCCAGCACAGCACCACCGAGGGTGGCCACCGGTCCAGTCAGGCTGATCCCGACCAGCGCCGCCTCGTTGCCCCCTTGGACGGCGGCAAGTGCCGCCACCGTTCCCGCAATCGTGCCAAACACTAGTGCGAAGCATGCCGCGATTCGGTGAAAACCGACCAACCAAAGCACCACGCAGCACACCGCCAACGGGGTGAGTGCCACCCAGGTGCCGCGCACGACCTCGCCCGGTACACCGTCCAACCCGGCGAAACCACGCAGAGCGAGTACCTCGTAACTGGTCCTGGTGACCGTGCCGGAGCGCAGCCAGGGCAGGAAGAAGCCCACCACCGCTGTGACCAAACCGATAGCTCCGAGCGCCGCGCCCGTCCGTCGCCTGATCGTCGGCGCCGCCGACGGTCGTCTCATGGTCGGCCCCGCCGACGTGTCCCGCGCATGCCGACATGCTCGCAGGCGTGTGGGACGGTGGTGGCATGAGTGCACGGGACGTGATGGCGCTCGCACGGCGGATCACCGCGCTCACCGGCGCGGGCGTGTCGGTGGAGTCGGGCGTGGTGCGGTTCCGGTTCGACGCGGCGGCGTTCCTGACGTCGGCACGCGCGCGGCGCGAGGCGTGGGAGTCCTGGCTGGACGATCCTCTGTGGACGGCCGAGCCGAACGCCGCGCACCGCGCGCTGGCGGGGCTGCAGCGGGCCGGGCGGGTGCGGTCGGTGCTGACGCAGAACGTCGACGGGCTGCACCAGCGGGTCGGGTCGTCGGTGCTGGAGCTGCACGGGTCGATGTCGCGTGTGGTGTGCGTCTCCTGCGATCGTTCGAGCGCGATGGGTGACGCCCTGGCCCGGGTGCGCGGCGGCGAGGTCCCGCCGGACTGCACCGTGTGCGGCGGTGTGCTGCGGCCGGCCGCGGTGGCGTTCGGCGAGCCCGTGCGCGACGACGTGCTGCGCGCGGCGCGGATGGCGGTGCTGGACTGCGACGTGATGCTGGTGGCCGGGACGTCCCTCACCGTGGACCCCGCCGCGGGACTGGTGCCGCTGGCGGCGAAGGCCGGCGCCGCGGTGGTGATCTGCAACCTGGACCCGACGCCGTACGACGCGCTCGCGGCGGCCGTGGTGCGCGAGCCGGCCGCGTCGGCGCTGCCGGAACTGGCCGCGGTGCCCGTGGTGGCGAGGGGACCGATCCGCACGTGGGGCGACCCGAGCACCTGGTGACCGCCACCCGTCCGTGACGTGCAACCACCCGTTCGTGGGCTCGGTGCGGTGCCAGGGTGACCACATGGGGAATCAGCAGTCACCGATCAACCTGCGTGACGCGGTGGTGGTGCCACGGCTGGCGGACGAACTGGACGTGCGGTGGCGCGCCGACCAGTTCAGCGCCCACGACGAGGGCAACGGCTGGCGGTTCCGGCCGCGGGGCGAGCACGTGGTGTGCCTGGGCGGGGCCGACTACCGGCTCGACAACCTGCACTTCCACCGGCCGAGCGAGCACTGGGTGCGCGGCCGGTCGCGCGGCGCGGAGATGCACGCCGTCCACCTGCGCGCGGACGACGTGCTGCGGGCGTGCGTGGTGGCGGTGTTCGTCGACCTCGGCGAACCGGGCCCGTCCGAGGCCAAGCCGCCCAGCGGCATCGACCTGCCCGCGCTCTTCCCGGGCGGCGGCTTCCACCGCTACGAGGGCTCGCTGACCACCGGCGACTTCGACGAGATCGTGAGCTGGGTGGTGATGAACGACCCGGTCCAGGTGGAGGACCCGGCCCTGCGCGCCTTCGTCCGCACCCACGCCGACCACCCCCGGCCCGTGCAGCCGGTGAACCGGAGGTTCGTGCTGGCGACGGGGTGACCTGGTGGCACCTCCCGGCGTTCGGCGGGGTGCCTCGCGGTACTGGCCGGGGCGCGGGCGAGGAAATAAGGTCACCTCGTATGCGCGTACCCCTGACTGTCGCCGATTTCCTCTACCGGGCGGAGCAGGTCTTCGCCGACACCACGGCCTGCGTGGACGAGCCCGGCCAGCCGGCAGAACCCGTGCCGGCGACCACCTACGGCGGGTTCGCCACCCGCGTCCGCGCCTGGCAGGCCGGGTTCGACGCGCTCGGCCTCGGCGAGGGCGAACGGGTGGCCGTGGTCAGCCACAACTCGGCCCGGCTGCTCGAACTGCTGCACGCCGTGCCCGCCACGGGCCGCATCGCGGTGCCGGTGAACTTCCGGCTCCGGCCGGACGAGGTGTCCTACATCGTCGAGCACAGCGGCGCGTCCGTGCTGCTCGTGGACCCCGAACTGGAACTCGACGGCGTCACCGCGCGGCACCGGTTCGTGCTCGGCGAGCAGACCGAGACCGAGCTGATGCGCTTCGACACCGAGCCGCGGCCGTGGAGCGAGCCGGACGAGGACGCCACCGCCACGATCAACTACACCTCCGGCACGACCGCCCGGCCCAAGGGCGTCCAGATGACCCACCGCAACATCTGGATCAACGCGGTCACGTTCGCCATGCACGCCCGCGCGTGGGAGCGCGACGTCTACATGCACGTGCTGCCGATGTTCCACTGCAACGGCTGGGGCATGCCGTACGGCCTGGCCGGGCTCGGCGTGCCGCAGGTCGTGCTGCGCAAGGTCGACGGCACGGAGATCCTCAACCGGGTCCGCGACCACGGCGTCACGCTGATGTGCGGCGCGCCCGCCGTGTGGAACGCCGTGCTCGACGCCGCCCAGGACTGGGACGGCGAGATCCCCGGCCGCGACCGGGTCCGGATCATCTGCGCGGGCGCACCCCCGCCCAGCCGCACCATCGCCCGCGTCGGCGAGGAGCTGGGCTGGGAGTTCCTGCAGCTCTACGGCCTGACCGAGACCTCGCCGCTGCTCACGTTCAACCGCACCCGCCCGGCCGACGACGCGCTGCCGCCGCGGGAACGGGCGCGCAAGCTGTCCCGGGCGGGCGCACCGGGGCTGGGCGTGCGGCTGAAGGTCTCCGAGAGCGGCGAGGTGCTGGCCCGCGGCAACGTCGTCATGGCCGGCTACTGGGAGAACCCCGCGGCCAGCGCCGAGGCGCTGGAGGGCGGCTGGTTCCACACCGGCGACGGCGGCGAGCTGGACGACGAGGGCCACCTGACCATCTCCGACCGCAAGAAGGACGTGATCATCACCGGTGGCGAGAACGTGTCGTCGATCGAGGTGGAGGACGCCCTGTTCGGCCATCCCGCGGTCGCCGAGGCGGCAGTCATCGGCGTGCCGCACGAGAAGTGGGGCGAGACGATCAAGGCGCTGGTCGTGCGGGCCGAGGGCGCGGAGGTGACGGAGGCCGAGCTGATCGCGCACTGCAAGGCCAGGCTCGCCGGCTACAAGGCGCCCACCTCGGTCGAGTTCCGCGACGCCATCCCGCGCACCGCCACCGGCAAGGTGCAGAAGTTCAAGTTGCGCGAGCCGTACTGGGCCGACCTCGACCGCAAGGTCAACTGACGGTGATCGTGTCACCCGACCGAGGGTGATGCCCTGTGTCTGCTGTGGCCCATGTGGCTGATGTTCAGGCCGCGTCTGTTGGAAACGGTGAGGTGGGAGTGGCAGAGTCGGCCTGTGCAGCGCCGTTCGGCGTAACGTCGTTCGGCCGAGTGCGCGGGGAGGGCGGCAGTCGTGACTCGATGGGTGATCCCGGTCGTGATCGCGTTGACCACCGCGGTGGGCCTGGGTGGCGCGGCGCACGCCGTGCCACCACCGCCGCCCAACCCCGGCGACGCCGAGATCAGCGCCGGACGGCAGCAGGCCGACGCCAAGGCCGCCCACGTCGGTGAGCTGACCGGTCGGCTCACCGACGCCGAGGCGCGGCTGCGCGAGCTGACCGACGACGTCGCGTTCAAGCTGGAGCTGGCCAACAAGGCGCGGGTCGACCTGGAGGCCGCCCAGGGCGAGGCGGACCGGGCGCGCCGGGACGCGGACGCGGCACGGGTCGAGGCCGAGGCCGCCGGCCGGGCCGTCGAGGACGCCCGGGTACGGCTGGACGAGTTCGCCGCCGCGAGCTACCAGCAGGGCAGCGTGGTCGGCTCGGTCTCGGCGTACTTCGGCGCGACCAGCCCGGAAGACCTGCTCGCCCGCGCGCAGCTGCTGCAGGCCGTCAGCGAGTCGAGCCTCGACGCGCTGGACGACGTCGAGCGCAGCCGGGCCGAGCAGGCGAACAAGGACTCGGCCGCGCGTGCCGCGCTCGACCTGGCCGACCGCAAGCAAACCGCCGCCGACCAGGCCAAGCGGGACGCCGACGCGGCGCAGGCCACCGCCGTGCAGGCACAGCAGGGCCAGGCCGCCGCCGCGCGGAGCATCCAGGACGACAAGGCCCGCGTCGAAGCCGAGCTCGACCAGGCGCTGCACGCCGTCGAGGGGCTGGAGGGCCAGCGCGCCCAGTACGACCAGTGGCTGGACGACAAGCGCCGCGAGGAGGAGGAAGCCGCCCGCCTGGCCGCCCTCGCGGCCGTGCCGAAACCGCAACCGCAGGCACCGCGGCCGCAACCGGTGACGGCACCGGCCGGTGCCGGCGTGGAGACCGTCGTCGCCCGTGCCCTGCAACAGCTCGGCGTGCGGTACTCGTGGGGCGGCGGCAACTACAACGGTCCGACCGTCGGCATCCGCGACGGCGGCGTCGGCGACGCGCACGGCGACTACTACAGCGTCGGCTTCGACTGCTCCGGGCTGATGATGTACGCGTTCGCGGGCGTCGGCATCTACCTGCCGCATTACAGCGGCTACCAGTACAACGCGGGCCGCAAGGTGCCGCTCACCCAGGCGCGGCGCGGCGACATGCTGTTCTGGGGACCGGGCGGCGGCACCCACGTCGCCCTCTACCTCGGCGGCGGCATGATGGTCGAGGCGCCGTTCTCCGGCTCTCACGTCCGCGTCGCCCCGGTCCGGTACAGCGGGATCATGCCGTACGCCACGCGGCTGCTCTGAGGGACGTCAACGCCGGTCGCCCACCGGTTCCAGGCGCGTCGGCTCCAAGTGCAGCGCCCGGACCTCCTCGCGCAACGCCCTGACCTCCTCCAGCAGCCGGTCGTCCGGCGTGCCCGGCGGGTGCGGCGCGGCCTCGGACTCCATCGCGCTGCACACCACCGCGATGAACAGGTTCAGCATGGTGAACGTGCCGACCAGCAGGTAGACCAGGAAGAAGATCCACGCCAACGGCTGGGTGGCCATCAGGTCCCGCATCACGTCCGACCAGCCGTCGCCGGTGGTGATCTGGAACAGCGTCAGCACGGTCGCACCGAGGTCGCCGAACCGGGGATCACCGCCGGCGCGGAACAGGTTGACCGCGACCACGCCGCCGACGTACAGCATCAGCACCAGCAGGCCGGACAGCGACAGCAGGCCCGGGATCGACTTCACCAGCGCGGACACCACCCGGCGCATGCTCGGCACCATCGCGACCAGCCGCAGCGCGCGCAGGATGCGCAGGGCGCGGACCACCGACAGCGGCCCGGCGGCGGGCAGCAGGGCGACGCCGACGACGACGAAGTCGAAGCAGTTCCACGGGTCGCGGAAGTACCGCAGGCCGTGCGCGTAGAGCCGCGCGACCAGTTCGACCACGAAGAACGCCAGCGCGGCGCGGTCCAGCGCGGTGAGCACGTCACCGTAGGACGCGACCAGCGCCGTCGACGTCTCGAGGCCGAGGGTGATCGCGTTGACCACGATCACCGCGATGACCGTCCGCTGGAAGCGGCTGCCGTCCACGACATCGCGGACGCGGTCGCGCAGAGCCATGCCGAACTCCTCCTGCACGCGTCGGGGATCTTGCTCGATCGAGCACCGCCCCATCGGCGCACCGGCCGTACGGCTTGAGCGAATTCACCTGGTCGAGCGGAAGAAGTCCGA
The DNA here is from genome assembly GCF_003014735.1 of Saccharothrix carnea. Taxonomy (GTDB): domain Bacteria; phylum Actinomycetota; class Actinomycetes; order Mycobacteriales; family Pseudonocardiaceae; genus Actinosynnema; species Actinosynnema carneum. The sequence continues at coordinate 391,323 of NZ_PYAX01000009.1, forward strand.
TTTGGCACGGGTGTAGTCGTCGTAGTCGTCGTCTCCGGCGTGCATTTCCGCCGCACGGAGTTTCGCCGCCTCGTACGCCTCGCGCACGGCGGGCTCGGCGCGCAACCGGTCGCGGAAGAGGATCGTCCGCCGGTGCCACGGGTTGCCGAGCTGCCGCACGTGCAGGATCGCGGGCTCCGCCGGGTCGGGCCGGAAGTAGAGCCGTTTCCGGTACAGCTCGGCGGGCACCTCCGGGTCGGTGTGCCAGTCCTGGCCCACGCCGGGCGAGTCGGGTCGGGCGCCCTTCGCGACGAGGAAACCCAGCCGCCCACAGCACGTCGGGATCGTCCACCACGACGTCCGCGCCCACGTCCGCGACGCCGCTCACCACCAGCTCGGCGGTCCGGGCCGGTCGAGCACGGTCACCAACCCGTCCACGTCCGGTGCCCGCCACCGGGCCGCGACGGCCGGTGCAGATCGCACCTCGACGCGCAGTCGTCGATCATCCACCGGTCCGTGATGGCGCGGGCCCCGGGAGGCCGTGGCCCGCGCCCCGCGTCAGCGGTCCATCAGGGCGAACACGCCCCAGCCCAGGTACTCGCGCTGGTAGCGCGCGTACCGGACCGGCGCGTCGGTGAGTTCGGCGCGCAGCACGGGCGCCAACTCGTCCTCCGGGTTCTCGTCCAGCCAACGGCGGGTGTTGAGCCACTGCGCCGCGACGTAGCGGTCCCAGCTGTCCTGGTCGGCCAGCACCATCTCGACCACGTCGCAGCCCAGCGCGCCGAACTGCGCCAGCAGGTCGGGCAGCGGCAGGAAGTCGTCCCGGCCGGTCGCGTGGCTGCCTTCCACCGCGGCCTGGTCGGGCGGGTCGAGCCGCCAGAACGGGTGCCCGATCAGCAACAGGCCGCCGGGGCGCAGGCTGCGCCGCAGCAGCTCCACCGTGCCGGGCACGCCGTCGCCGATCCACGTGGCGCCGACGCACGCGGCGACGTCCACCGGCTCGTCCGCGACGTGACCCGACGCGTCGGCGTGCACGAACTCCACCCGGTCGGCCACGCCCAACTCGGCGGCACGGGCCCTCGCCGAGGCCAGGAACGTGGCGCTGAGGTCGACGCCCGTGCCGGTGGTCCCGTGGTCGCGGGCCCAGGTGCACAGCATCTCGCCCGACCCGCAGGCCAGGTCGAGCACGCTCCAGCCGGGAGCCGGGCGCAGTGCCCGCCCGAGGACGGCCAACTTGGCGTCGTCCAGCGGGTTGTGGATGCGGTGGGTGCTTTCGCGGATGGTGAAACTACGGGGTATGTCCACTTCCGGTTGTCCTCACGTGACGGGGAAAGGTCGGCGTGATCGGCCGCGTGGCGGCCGGGAACCGGACGGGCATGCAATGCACCTCTTCGCACACGTGAGGACGGACGGCGGTGAGGCTAGGCGCCGCCGTGAGCGGCTGTCCACCGGTTTGCCGGAGCGTCTCGATTGGGCTGTCCACTGTGGACTACGGGTGGATATGAACCCCTATTCGGTCCGATCTCGGAATGGTGACCCCAGAATTGCGGGAAAATGCTCCTGATCACCTGAATGCGCGGCGCGGATTCGGTAGCGTCGATGGTCACAGGGAGGAAGTCAAGTCCAGGGGGGACCATGACGGCCGGCCGCTTGATTCTCGACGACGGCGAATTGTCCTACGACAGACGTGGCGAGGGGCCACCGGTCGTGCTGCTGCACGGCGGCGGGCTCGGTGGCGTCACGTGGGACCGCCAGTTCGCGTTGCTCGCACAAGACCACACGGTGATCCGGTACGACGCGCGGGGCCACGGCGGATCGTCGCCGGTGACGGGACCGTTCGCGCACCACGAAGACCTGAAGGACCTGCTGGACGGGCTCGGCCTCGACCGGGTGACGCTCGTCGGCCTGTCGCTGGGCGCCCGCACCGCGATCGACTTCGCGCTCCTGCACCCCGACCGGGTGGTCGACCTGGTGCTCGTCGGGCCGGGCGTGAGCGGCATGAAGACCGAAGACCCGTTCATCGTGGACCAGGTCGCGCGGCTGCGGGCCGCGACCGCGGTGGACGAGGTCGCCGAGTGCCTGCTGCGGATGTGGGTCGACGGTCCGCACCGGTCGCCGGACGAGGTGGACCCGGCGGTGCGGGAGCTGTGCCGCGGCCTGACCGCCCACGCCGTGTCCCGCGGCGCCTTCACCGTCCAGCCGGACGAACTGCACGCGGTGGACCGCCTGCGCGAACTCCGCGCGCGGACGCTGGTGGTCGTCGGCGACCTCGACTCGTCCGACATCCACGGGGTGGCCGACCTCGTGCGCGAGTCCGCGCCCCGCGTGGAGGAGGTCGTCGTCGAGGACGCCGGTCACCTGGTGAACCTCGACCGGCCGGACGAGTTCGACCGGGCCCTGCTGCGGTTCCTCAGCGCGTCGCGATGAACGGCGGCTTCCACCTGGCGGTGCTCGAACGGGCCGACGCCGCCGTGCTGGTGGTGGATCCGAGCGACCTGGGCGTCCGGTGGGCGTCCCCGGCGGCCCGGCGGTTGTTCGGCGGTGCGTCCGGCCTGCTGCCGGACCTGGTGGCGACCGGTGACGCGGCGGCGGTCGGCACGTTCCTCCAGGCGACGGGCAGTGCGGGCGCGTCGCGGTTGTCGTGCGCGGTGCCGGTGGAGGGTTCCGTGCACCGGCGGGTGGACCTGGTCGCCCGGGACCTGAGCGCGGACCCGGACGTGCGCGGCCTGGTGGTGGTGGCGCTCGACGTCACGGGCTGGGCGGAGACGGCCGACGAGCTGGGCAGCAGGCTCAACACCGACGCGCTGACGGGCCTGGCCAACCGCACCGGGTTCCTGCCGCGGCTGGAGCAGGCCGTGCGCGGGGCGCCGGGCCCGGTGCTGGTGTTCCTCGACCTCGACCAGTTCAAGGACGTCAACGACCGCCACGGGCACGCCGCGGGCGACCACGTGCTGCGGCTGGTCGCGTCCCGGCTGGCGGCGGTGGTGGCCGGTCGCGGCACGGCGGCCAGGCTCGGCGGCGACGAGTTCGTGGTGCTGCTCGACGAGCTGGACGAGCAGCAGGCGGTCGACGCGGCGCGGGAGATCCTGGCGGTCATCGCCACGCCGGTGACGCTGGACGAGGGCGTGATCCGGGTGTCGGTGTCGGCGGGCATCACGTTCGTCCGGTCCGGCCACGGCGCGGAGGACCTGCTGCACCAGGCCGACCTGGCGATGTACCGGGCGAAGACGATCCCGGTCGGCGTCGCCGTCTACGACGAGGACCTGGAGGACTGGGCACTGGCGCGCAAGCACCAGGTCGACCGGCTAGCCGAACGGCTGGAGGAACTGCACGCGGAGAACCGGGCGCTGGCCGAGGCGGCGACCATCGACCAGCGGACGGGCCTGCCGAACCCGGCGACGTTCGACGCCGACCACGCCCGCCGCAACCGCGCCGGCGAGCCGTACAGCCTGCTGCTGGTCGACATCGACCGGTTCCACAGCTACAACACGCTGTACCGCTACCTGGCCGGGCACGAGACGTTGCGCAAGGTCGGCGAGGCCATCGTCCGCACCACCCGCACGGGTGACCGCGCGTACCGGTACGGGGGAGAGGAGTTCACCGTGCTGCTGCCCGGCACGCGGTTGGAGGGCGCGCTGGCCTCGGCCGAGCGGATCAGGCAGGCGGTGGAACGGCTGGGGCTGGAGCACCGGGGCAACACCGGCGGCGTGGTGACGGTGTCGATCGGGGCGGTGGAGGTGATGCCCGGCGCGTCCGTCACCGACGCGGTGGAGGAGGCCAGCGTGGCGGTGCTGGAGGCCAAGGACGCGGGACGCAACCGCGTGGTCGGCCGTCGCACGGGCGGCTAGCCGTGGCCTCACCCGTCCAGGGCTCGGTGCCGTCCGTTCAGCCCAGTCGATGACTACTCTGCGTAGATAAATGACGGAGATTCATGTCTGTTCGATGAACTCGTCTGGACCAACGTCATGGACGGGGTGACGCTGGGTCAAAGTTGAGTGTGAATCACGACTCGCTGCAGCACTTCTCCGACGGCCTGTCCACCCTGGTGCTGGCCTACATCGTCTCCGTCATCGGCTCGCTGATCGGCCTGGCCTGCATGGCCCGGGCCCAGGGCGAGCCGATCCGTGCCACGAAGGCGCGCTGGACCGTGTTCGGCGCGTTCGCCATCGGCGGTGTCGCGATCTGGCTGATGCACTTCATCGCCATGCTCGGCTTCGACATCCCGGGCGCCGCGGTGAAGTACTCCGTGCCGCTGACCGCGCTGTCCGCGGTGGTGGCGATCGGCGTGGTCGGCCTCGGGCTGTCGCTGGTGACGCTCGTCCGGTTCACCCGGATGCGGCTGCTCGTCGCGGGCACGCTGGCCGGGCTCGGCGTGGCGGGCATGCACTACCTGGGCATGTCCGCCATCCGGTTCCGCGGCGAGATCACCTACGACCGGACGCTCGTGGTGCTGTCCTGCGTGATCGCGGTCGTGGCGGCGACCGCCGCGTTCTGGTTCACCCTGGTCGTCAAGACCGGCGTGGCCAGGGTCGCGGCCGGGTTGATCATGGGCGTGGCGGTCACCGGCATGCACTACACCGGCATGGCCGCGGTGCGGGTCACCACCGACCCGACGATGGTCTCGCCGCAGGGCACCGCGGTGTTCGACTTGGTGTTCCCGGTGTTCGTGACCAGCGCCCTGGTGGTGGCGGCACTGCTGTGGATGCTCTTCACCGCCGACGACGAAGTGGTGGGGGAGGCCGCGTAGGCACGGCTACGGTGGGCCGCGTGACGTGGTCTGCGGTGGTCCTGGCGGGTGGTCGGGGCAGCAGGCTGGGCGGCGTCGACAAGGCGTCGGTCGTGGTCGGCGGTCGCACGCTGCTCGACCACGTGCTGGACGCGGTGGCGCTCGCCCGGCGGACCGTCGTCGTCGGCCCGCGCAAGGACGACGTGCCCGGCGTGACGTGGGCGCGGGAGGACCCGCCCGGCGGCGGACCGGTCGCGGGACTGGCCGCCGGCCTCGCCCACGTCGGGACGGACCTGGTGGTGGTGCTCGCGGTGGACCAGCCGGGCATCACCCGGTCCACGGTGGACCGCCTGCTCGCGGCAGTCGGCCAGACCGGCGCGGTGCTCGTGGACGACGAGGGGCGGTCGCAGTGGCTCATCGGCGCGTGGCGCACCGACGCGCTGCGCGCGGCCCTGCCGGACGACCCGCGCGACGCCTCGATGCGCTCGGTCCTCGGCCCGCTGGACCCGGTGCCCGTCACCGCCCGACCGGGTGAAGCACGGGACGTCGACACACCGCGCGACCTGACACCGTGACGGGGTACCAAGATCGGGTGAGAACGGCGTGAGCTGCGTCGCTGCCCGATTCCGGCGGCCGACCCCCTTCACAAGAGCCATACCGCCGGCAGGGGAGACTGGGCCACAGTCGTACAACCCTGTCGAGGAGGACCTTTGTCCGAGCCCGCCGCCGAGGCGCCCAACACGCCGGCTCGTGACGCCCAGTTGCTCGAACGCACCGTGTTCGAGGTCAAGCGGGTGATCGTCGGTCAGGACCGGCTGGTCGAGCGGATGCTCGTCGGCCTGCTCGCCAAGGGCCACCTGCTGCTGGAGGGCGTGCCCGGCGTGGCCAAGACGCTGGCCGTGGAAACGTTCGCCAATGTCGTCGGCGGCTCGTTCTCCCGCGTCCAGTTCACCCCCGACCTGGTGCCCGCCGACATCCTCGGCACCCGCATCTACCGCCAGGGCAGCGAGAGCTTCGACGTCGAGCTCGGCCCCGTGGTGGCGAACTTCGTGCTCGCCGACGAGATCAACCGCGCGCCCGCCAAGGTGCAGTCGGCGATGCTGGAGGTCATGGCCGAGCGGCACGTGTCCATCGGCGGCAAGACGTTCCCGATGCCCACCCCGTTCCTGGTCCTGGCCACCCAGAACCCGATCGAGAACGAGGGCGTCTACCCCCTGCCCGAGGCGCAGCGCGACCGGTTCCTGTTCAAGATCCAGGTCGAGTACCCGACGGCCGAGGAAGAGCGGGAGATCGTCTACCGGATGGGCGTCGAGCCGCCGGTGCCCAGCCAGGTGCTCGGCCCGGACGAGCTGGTCCGCCTGCAGGGCGTGGCCTCCCGGGTCTTCGTGCACCACGCGCTGGTCGACTACGTGGTGCGGCTGGTCATCGCGACCCGCGCGCCCAAGGAGCACCAGCTCACCGACGTGGCCGGGTGGGTCGCCTACGGCGCCTCGCCGCGCGCCAGCCTCGGCATCATCGCCGCCGCCCGCGCCCTGGCGCTGGTGCGCGGGCGCGATTACGTGCTGCCGCAGGACATCGTGGACGTGGTGCCGGACGTGCTGCGGCACCGGCTGGTGCTGTCCTACGACGCGCTGGCCGATGGCGTCCCGCTGGACCACATCATCACCCGCGTGCTGCAGACGGTGCCGTTGCCGCAGGTCTCCGCACGTCCGCAGACGCCGCAGCCCGCGGGCAGGCCGTGACCGAGCCGAACCCGACGGCCGCCGACCGGCCGAGCTGGGCGCCGCCGGTGCTGCACGGCGGCCGGATGGAAGCGGCGCTGCGCACGCTCGAACTGGAGGTGCGCCGCCGGCTGGACGGCCTGCTCCAGGGCAACCACCTGGGCCTGGTGCCCGGACCGGGTTCCGAGCCCGGCGAGGCGCGGCCCTACCAGCCCGGTGACGACGTGCGGCGGATGGACTGGGCGGTCACCGCCCGCACCACCGTGCCGCACATCCGCGAGACCGTCGCGGACCGCGAGCTGGAGACGTGGCTCGCGATCGACCTGTCGCCGAGCCTCGACTTCGGCACGGCGGCGTGCGAGAAGCGCGACCTGGTGGTCGCCGCGACGGCCGCGGTGGCGCACCTGACCCGCGGTGGCGGAAACCGGATCGGCGCCCTGGTGTCGACCGGCGAGGACTTGGTGCGCGTGCCCGCCCGCGGTGGCCTGGCGCACTCGCGCGGCCTGATCCGCAAGGTCGCCGAGACGCCGCGCGCCCCCGAGGGCACCCGCGGCTCGTTGGCGGACGTGGTCGAGCAGCTGCGCCGACCGCCGAGGCGACGCGGCCTGGTCGTGGTGATCTCGGACTTCCTCGGCGGCACGGAGTGGCAGCGCCCGCTGCGCGCGTTGTCCGCCCGGCACGACCTGGTGGCCGTCGAGGTGGTCGACCCGCGTGACATCGACCTGCCCGAGGTGGGCACGGTCGTGCTGGCGGACCCGGAGTCCGGGAGGCAGCGCGAGGTCGTCGCGTCACCGCTGCTGCGCCGGGAGTTCGCCGCCGCGGCGGCCGAGCACCGCGCCGAGGTGGCCGCCGGCCTGCGCCGCGCCGGTGCCGGTCACCTGGTGCTGCGCACCGACTCGGACTGGATCGCCGACACCGTGAGGTTCGTCGTCGCGCGCAAGCGCCGCTGGTCGGGAGGGGTGGCCTGATGAGCCTGTCGGGCTTCACCGCGCCGTGGTGGTTCCTGCTGCTCGTGGTGGTGGCGGGGCTGGCCGCGTTCTACGTGGTGCTGCAACGCGTGCTGCGCAAGCGGACGCTGCGGTTCGCCAACCTGCCGATGCTGGAGAAGGTCGCACCCAAGCGGCAGGGCTGGTACAAGCACGTGCCGGCGGCGTTGCTCATGGTCGCGTTCATCGTGCTGACCGTGGCGCTGGCCGGGCCGACCGCCGAGCAGAAGGTGCCGCGCAACCGCGCCACGGTGATGCTGGTGATCGACACGTCGCTGTCGATGAAGGCCACCGACGTGCAGCCGTCCCGGCTGGAGGCCGCGCAGGTGGCCGCCAAGTCGTTCGCCGATGGGCTCACGCCGGGCATCAACCTGGGGCTGATCTCGTTCGCGGGCTCGGCGACCGTGCTGGTCGCGCCGACCACCGACCGGGCCGCGGTCACGCAGAGCATCGACGGGCTCAAGCTCGCCCAGTCCACCGCGACCGGTGACGCGATCGTGGCCGCGCTGGCGGCGATCGACTCGTTCGGCAAGGTCGTCGGTGGTGCGGACGGCCCGCCGCCCGCCCGGATCGTGCTGATGACGGACGGCAAGGAGACCGTCGGCACGCGTGACGCGTTCGACGCGGCCGAGGACGCGAAGACGGCGGGCGTCCCGATCTCCACGATCTCGTTCGGCACCGAGGAGGGTGTGGTCGAGATCGAGGGGCGGCGGCAGGAGGTGCCGGTGGACGACGACTCCATGAAGGAGATCGCGAAGCTGTCCGGTGGCGAGTTCTTCAAGGCGGCGAGCGCCGAGGAGCTGCGCCGGGTGTACGACACGCTCGGCGAGCAGATCGGTTACGAGAAGAAGCAGGCCGACGCGTCGCGGCCGTGGGTGGCGCTGGGCACCGTGCTCGGGATGATCGCCGTGGCGGGTGCGCTGCTCTTCGGGCAACGTCTGCCGTGAGGCGGCAGTATGTCGCCCGTGGTGGTGGCGGAGAACTGGCGGGAGATGGTCGACTGGTCCGTGGCGCTGCTGCGCCGCGGCACCGGCGAGGGCGTGCCGGAGTGGAATCGGCGGGTCTTGTCCTCCGGCCTGGACAATGAGCGTGACCTGCGGGTTTGGCTGCGCGAGCAGGGCGTGTCGGGCTACCCGCAGATGCTGCTGGTGATGGAGCGGTTCGGTTACCCCGAGCTGCTGAGCGCGTCGTCGGACGCGCTCGTGGACGCCCAGTACGCCGACCGGCCGGAGCTGCGCCCCATCCTCGACCGGCTGCTGGCCGAGGCGGCGCTGCTGGGGCCGATGCACGTCCAGGCGCGCAAGACGTACGTGGCCCTCGTGACGCCGCGCCGGACGTTCGCGGTGGTCAAGGCCAGCACCCGGGCCCGCGTCGACCTGGGCCTGCGCCTGGCCGGCCACCCACCGACCGGCCGCCTGGAACCGGCGGGCTCCCTGGGCAACGACACCATCACCCTGCGGATCGGCATCGGCAGCGCCGACGACATCGACGACGACACCCTCACCTACCTGCGCCACGCCTACACCGCCAACACCTGACCGCGACTCGCGCGGGTTAGCCGTGGAGGGCGCGGTAGGTGGTGGCGGCGCCCGGGTGGAGGGGGAGGCCGACCGTGCCGATCAGGCTGCGGACGTCGAGGAACTGGGTGCCCAGGGTTTGGCCGGGGACCAGGGCGGCGGCGCGGGAGACCAGCGTCCGGGTGACGGCGGCGGCCACGTCGTCCGGCAACGACGCACGGCACACCAGCAGGTTGGCCACGCCGATGGTCGGCACCTCACGGGTCGCGCCGTACACCCCGACCGGCACGAACACCTGCTCGTACACCGAACCGTGCGCCGCCCGCAGCTGCGGCACGAGGTCCGCCAGCGGCAGCAGGCGGACGCCCGCCAGGCCGGCCAACGTCGGCGTCGGCACGCCACCCGACCACAGCAGCGCGTCGATCCGCCGCTCCGCCAACGCCTGTGCCGCGTCACCGAGCCGCAGGTGCTCCACCCGCACCGAGCCGCGCAGCCCGAGCGCCACCAGCATCCGCTCACCGGACAGCGACGCCCCGGACCCCTGCGCGCCCAACGACAGCGTGCGCCCCGCGAGGTCGGCCGGAACCCGCGCCGGGTCGTCCTCCCGCACGACCAGCTGCAAATAGTTCTCGTACACCCGGCCCAGCGCGCGCAGCTCCAGCCCCGGATCGGCGACCAGGGCGGAGTCGGCCAGGGTCAGCGCGACCTGCACCTCGTCCGACGCCAGCAACGCCAGGTTCGCCAGGCTGCCCTCGGTCTCCAACGCACGGCCGCGCACGTCGATCAGCTGCTCGGCGAGCAGGGTGGCGAAGTCGAAGTACATGCCGCCGCGCTCACCGGCGGCGATCGCGATCTCACCCGACGGCGCACCGGTCGTGCACCCGGCGGCCAGCAGCCCGAGCAGGAACACCCGCCGGTTCACAGCGCCGGCTCCAGCGGCAGCGCGACCCGCGCGGTGAACCCGCCCGCCGACGACAGGGTCAGCACCCCCTGCCGCGCCTTGACCAGCTGGTCCGCGATCGCCAGCCCCAGACCCGTGCCCGGCGGCCCGGACCGCCCCCGCCAGAACCTCGACGTGGCCAACGCCAGCTCCTCCTCGCTCAGGCCCGGACCGTCGTCGTGCACCTCGACCCACCCGACGCCCGCCGCGCGGTCCGCGCCGAGCGACACCCGCACCGCGCCGCCGTACTTGACCGCGTTGTCCAGCAGCACGTCGAGCACCTGCGCCAGGTCCGACTCCGGGCACCGCACCAGCACCGCCAGCACGGGCGTCTCCGGCAGCGGCACCTGCCAGAACCCGGCCCGGTCCACCGCCACCGCACCCACGTCGGCCAACTCCGGCTCACGCCCGCCCGCCGCGACCTCGGTGGCCGCGCTCTCCGCCGACGCCAGCGCCAGCAGGCCGTCCAGCAGCGACTCCAGCCGTTCGATCTCGGCCACGCCCGCCGTGTACGCGCGCACGCCCTCGGGCTTGACCTGACCGCTCAACGTGTCCATCCGCAGCCGCAACGCCGCCATCGGGTTGCGCAGCTGGTGCGACGCGTCCGCGATGAGCCGCCGCTGCTGGTCGGCGGCCTCCGTCACGGCGTCGGACATCCGGTTGAACGACTCCGACAGCTCACGCACCTCCGGCGGCCCGCTGCTGCCCGGCACGTGCGCCCGCCGCTCGCCCGCGGCCACCGCGCGGACGCCGATCGCCAACTCCGCCAACGGTTTGAGCAGCCACCGCGCGACCGCCAGCACCAGCAGGACGGAGATGACGGCCGCCGCCAGCGCGCCGCCGAGGACCAGCAGCCACCGCGTGGTCACATCCGCCGCCGCGCGGTCCAGCGACGCGCGCAGCACCACCGCACCGGCCACCCGCGTCCCCGTGCCGACCGGCCGGGCGAACACCACGTCACCGGACGACCACGGTTTCACCGTCGGTACCGAGGACGCCGGCTGGTTGCGCAGCGCGGCGTCCAGCACCCGTGCCAACGCGGGGTCGTCGGCGGTCAGCCCGGCCTGCGCGACCGGCTGCCTGCGCGCGTCGACCACGACCACCGGATCGCCGTACAGCTCGACGTACGCGGCGACCTCGTCCTCCAGGGCCGCCTTGTCGCCGGTGGTCTCGGCCTGCTGCGCGAGTGCGGCGAAGCGGTCCAGGTCGCCGGTGCGGGTGAGCACGAACCGCTGCGTGCGCTCAGCGGCCGTGGACGACAGCAGCGGCACGGCGAACCCCGCCACCGCGACGGCGGAGAACAGCAGCAGCACCAGCAGCAGACGACGGCGCATTCACTCACCGAGCCGGTAGCCGAAACCGCGGATGGTGGTCAGCAGGCCGGGACGGTCCAGTTTGGCCCGCAGCCCCGCCAGGTGCACGTCCAGCGACCGTGACACGGCCAGGTACGCGTCACCCCACACCTCGTCCATGAGCTGCTGGCGGCTGACCGCCGTGCCCGCGCGGCTGGCCAGCGCGGCGAGCACGTCGAACTCCTTGGTGGTCAACAAGACCTCCGCGGCGCCGACCACCACCCGCCTGCCTTCCAAGTCGATCTCCACGTCACCCACCCGGACCGTGCGGTCCTTCGGCCCGGTGAGCGCCGCACTCCGCCGCGCGACCGCGTCCATCCGGGCCAGCAACTCACCGAGGCGGACCGGTTTCACCAGGTAGTCGTCCGCGCCGAGACGAAGGCCACGCACTATCGACCGCTCGTCGCCCCGCGCTGTGAGCACCAGCACGGGCACCGGCGACATCTTGCGGATCTTGCGCAGCACCTCCAACCCGTCCGTGTCGGGCAGGCCCAGGTCGAGGAGCAGCAGGTCGAAGTCGCGGTGGACCAGGAGCGCGTCCGCGCCGCGGGCCACCCGGCTCGGCCGGTGGTCGTTGGCCTCCAGCGCCTCGACCAAGGCGTCCGCGACCCCGTCGTCGTCCTCGACGAGCAGTACGCGCACCCGTCCACCCCCTTTGGTTGGGGCGATTATGGCGTTCGAGGTGTAAACAGTGGCTGTGAGCATTGACGAGCACGTGCCCGCGGTCCTGCTGGACGAGGCCAGTGAGGCGTTGGAGGAGCTCGCGGGCGTGCTGGCGGACGGCCCGACGCTGCGGGAGGCGCTGCAGCAGGTGGCCGAGTCGGCGTCCCGCGTCATCCCGGACGCGGAGAACGTCAGCGTGACCGTGGTCGAGCCCTCCGGGGCGTCCACGCTGGCGGCGACCGACGAGAAGGTCCTCGCGATCGACGCCGACCAGTACGCGGCGGGCGACGGTCCGTGCCTGGAGGCGACCAGGACGCAGCGGCCCGTGCGGGCGACCGTGGCGGCCGGCCGGGAGAAGTGGCCCGAGTTCGCCGCCGCGGCCGAGCGCGCCGGGGTGCGCGCCTACCTGTCCGCGCCGATCCTGCTCGCGGACGAGATGATCGGCTCACTGAACCTCTACAGCTCCGAGGAGCGGGCGTTCGACCCGTTCGACGAGGCGCTGCTGCGGCTGTTCGTCACCGCCGCGTCCACCACGATCACCGGGTTCCGCCGGTACGAGCGGTCCCGTCAGCTGATCGAGCACCTCCAGCGCGCGCTGGAGTCGCGTGCCGAGATCGACCAGGCCAAGGGCGTGCTGATGGCCGCGCACGGCGTCGACGCCGAGGCGGCGTTCGGTCAGCTCGTGGCCGAGTCCCAGCAGCACAACACCAAGCTGCGCGAGGTCGCGCGCAACCTGCTCGCGTCGGTGCGAAGACGGCCGTGATTGTCACCGCCCTGACAAAAGTCGAATTCGAATTTTGGTTTCCGCCACAGGTGTGAATTGGTCGGCGACGGTACGGCGACTTGCGGTTAGAGTGGGAAAAGTCGATTTCCCCCATTCTGGTCCGAGGAGAAGCATGCGCTCCAACCGTGTCGCCGCGGCGGGATTCGCCGTAGTGGTCTCCGCTGTGCTTTCCGCGTGCGCCGACGAGCCGTCGTCGACGATGAGGACGTTCGACACGCCGCAGGCGTTGGCCGAGGCGAACCGGGTGGCCGCCGAGGGCAAGGGATCGGTCACCGTCGACCTCGACCTCGCGACGAACGGCAAGGGCAGCTGCGGGTTGCGCACCGACGACTTCGCCGCGTCGTGCCGGATCTCGATCGCGGACGCCGAGGAGGTCGCGTACGTGATGGTGCCGGACGGCATCTTCGTGCGGATCCCGGACGGCCAGGCGCCGCGGCCGGACAAGCCGTGGCTCAGGATCGACCCGGACGACCCGGACAACCCGCTGGGGCGGGCGATGGCGGACGTCGCGGTGCACATCCGCGACACCGCCGACATCCGCAAGGCGCTGCCCGAGGGCGCGCGGATCGTGGAGAAGGCCGAGGAGTCGTTGTCCGGTAGGCAGACCGTCCGCTACACCGCGCACGTGACGGTGAACGGGCAGGCGTCGGTGCTGAAGCTGTGGGTGGACGGGGACGACCTGCCGGTGAAGACGGAGGTGCGCACACCGGTCGAGGGCGGCGAGCCGGTGCAGGTGGTGGCGCACTACCGCGACTGGGGCAAGCCGGTCGACATCACCGCGCCCACTCCCGAGCAGCTCGGGCAGCTGCCGACGTTGCCGGGCTGACCACCGATCGGCCACCTCCGCGAGTGCCGCGGAGGTGGCCGTTGTCGTTGGCGGGCAAAGGATCTCTCAGCTGCGGTGACGGGTTCGGCGCAGGAAGAGGAGGACGCCCGCGCCCACGGCGAGGAGCGCGCCGCCCAGGACCAGCGGGCCCTTGACCGAGGAACCGGTGTTGGCGAGCCCCTTCTTGTCCGGGTAGGACACCGGGACCACGGCCTGCGACGTGGTGGTCGTGGTGCTGGTGGTGGCCGAGGTCGTGGTGCTGGTGGTAGCGCTCGTGGTGGTGGACGTCGGAACCGTTGTGGTGGTGGACGTCGTGGTGGTGGTGGTGCTGGTGCTCGGCTGACTTGTGGTCGTGGTGGTGGTCGGCCGAGTGGTGGTTGTTGTGGTTGTGGTCGTCGGCCGAGTGGTGGTGGTGGTAGTGGTGGTCGTCGTTGTCGGACTCGTCGTGGTCGTCGTGGTGGGATCGGTGGTGGTGGTTGTGGTCGTCGGCGACGTCGTAGTTGTGGTGGTGGGTTCCGTTGTCGTGGTTGTGGTGGTGGAGTCGGTGGTGGTGGTGGTGGTCGTCGGCTCCGTGGTGGTGGTCGTTGTCGTGGGTTCGGTCGTCGTTGTGGTCGTCGTTGTGGTGGTGGTGGTGCCCTCGGGCCGCACCGTGAACTCGTACAGGCGAGTCGACTGGCCCGGCTTGAGCGTGCACGGCGAGGTGAACGTGCCCAGCCCCGTCTCCGAGCCGTCGGCGGTGCGCGGGGTCAGGGTGGTCACGAAGTCGCCGACGTCGATGGTCGTGGTGCCCGCGAAGGGGAAGCTCAACGACGGCGTGGTGCCCGTGGCGACCGTGTCGAACTCGCCCGACGCCGGGACCGCGGTCTTGGCCACGGTCAGGTCGGGCACGATGTCGAGCACCAACCCCGCGTTGTCGATCACGGTCTGCGCCGACGCGGTGCCTTCCACGGTCGCCGCGCCGACGAGCGCCAGGCCCTGGGTCGCCAGTTCCGGCACGGTGGCGGTGGCGGTCACGCGCGCCTCCGGGACGGGTTCACCGACCACGGCGGTGTCCGGGAGGTCCTCGACGACGATCTCGACGCTCATGTCCTGCGCGCCGATCAACGGGAACGGGCAGTTGTAGACCAGGGTCAGCCTCGCCGTCGCCGCGCTGCCGACGCCCGCGCCCCACAGGGCCGATCCGCCGACCACCACCGCGGTGACGCTCAGCGCGGCCACCCGGTGCCGCAATCTCATGTCAGGTCCTCTCCTGGGGAAAAGATCGGGGCGGGCCGGCGACGTCGCCGGCCCGCCCGCGGTCGGATCACTGCCCGGTGCCGTGGACGGCGGTCAGGCCGCGGACACGGTGAAGGTGTGGAGCAGCGTGTTCTGGTTCGCCTTGAGCGTGCAGGCGGAGGTGAACGTGCCGAGGCCGGTCAAGCTGCCGTCGGGCCGGCGCGGCGTCAACGTGGTGCTGAAGGCGCCGACGTTGACCGTGGTGGTGCCCGCCCTGGTGAAGGTGACCGGCGCCGTGCCGCCCGTGGCGATGGTGTTGAACGAGCCGGACGCCGGGATGTTCGTCTTGGCCACCACGAGGTTGGCCACGACGTTCTGCACCGCGCCCGCGTTGTCCACCGCGGTGCTCGCGACGGCGGTGCCCTCCACGGTCGTCGCGCCGACCAGCCTGAGCCCGAGTGTGGCGCTGGACGGCACGGTGGCGATGGCGGTCACCCGCGTCGGCGGGACCGGCCGGCCGACCACCGCGGAGTCGGCCAGGTCGGCCACGGTGATGCGGACCGTCATGTCCTGGGTGCCGATCAACGGGAACGGGCAGCTGTACGCCAGGGTCAGGCTCTTGGTGGCGGCCATGCCGGTGCCCGCGCCGGCGAACGCCACCGATCCGATGACGGCGATGGCGACCGCGAGTGCGCCGACGGCCCTGCGGCCAGTGAGTTTCAGCATGTGCGTCTCCTCGTCGAGAGCAGTGCGTAAAACAGATGTGCGGTGTGGCGGCGGGATGGCTACTCGTCAGTAAAGTAGCTTTGTCGCGCAGGCTGGGCAAGTATTTCTTTCACGTTTTCCCCGGCTGTGTCAGGGATACGACAAAAGCACTGGAAAGAGTTGTCACGCGCATGACAAATCATCGCCCGGTGCTTGTCCGGCCCGGTTCGGGAAAGTAGTTTCGAAGAATGAGCGGAGGCGGGCGGTGAGGATCGCGGTGGTGCTGGCCGCCGTCGCCGCGCTGCTGGGCGCGGCGCTGACCCCGACGTGGGTGGTGCGCCACGCCGAGGTGCGCGCGCCGGTGCGGACGGCCGGTATCAAGGTCGTCTACCAGGTCGACGGGGTGAGCCGGATCCACAAGCTCCAGTCCGACCTCGTCATCGGCCCCGGCACCCTCGAAGCCGAGATCGACCTCGTCAGCGGCACCATCACCGGCGACCTGTGGCTGCCGCCGAGCTACGGGTACTTCATCGTGTTCGGCTTCGTGCCCAACACCGCGCGCACCGACCTGATCCCGGTCGCCAAGGTCACCGGCACCATCAAGGACGGCAACGTCAAGGCGAACGCCAAGCTCGACATCGAGCTCAGCGAGGTCACCGTCGACGCGCAGCCGCTGGACGTCGGCCAGGCGTGCCGGACGGTCGAACCCGCGTCGATCGACCTCGCCGGGCCGTTCGAGCTGGCGAAGATGCGGATGAAGGGCGCCTACCCGATTCCGGCTTTCGGTGGCTGCCAGGGCCGGGAGCGACTGGATCCGTTGCTGACCGGCCTGATCTCCGGGCCGGGCAACACGATCGACCTCACGCTGACCTTGCTCCCGGCGGTCCCGTGAACCCCGGCGGACCGGCCGGGCCGAGGCGCCTCGGCTGCCCCGTCGACCCGCCGAGCAGCCGCAGCGCCCGCAGTGCGATGCCCATGTCGAACAACGCGTCCGGGTCGTGCAGCTTCGTCCCGAACAGCTCCTCCAACTGCCGCAACCGGTAGCGCACCGTCTGCGGGTGCACGGCGAGGCTGGACGCGACCTCGGGCGCGCTGCCCCGCGTCTCCACCCACGCGGTCATCGTCTCGCGCATCCGCTGCTGCTGCTTCGGCGTCAGCCCCTCCAGCGGTGCCAGCGTCCGCTTCACCAGTTCGCGCACCAGTTCCTCGTCACCGAGCAGCAGCAACGTCGACAGGTGCTCGGTGGTGTCCACCATCGGCTTGTCCGCGATCACGCCCGACTGGATCAGCGTGATCGTGCGGCGGGCCCAGCGCAGCGACTGCCGCGCCGACGTCAGCGGCACGACCGGGCCGACGGCCGCGCGCCACCCGCCGAGCTTCTGCTCCAACGCGACCAGCTGCCGTTCCGGGTCGGTGAGCAGCAGGCACGGCTCGCTGCCCTCCAGGTCCATCAGGATGTCCTCGTGCAGCGACGGTATCGGCAGCTGGTGCTGGTCGGTCCGCCGTTCCAGCGCCACCACCAGCACCTTCTCCGGCAACGGCCAGTGCGCGGCCTCGGCCACCTCCGCCAGCGCGTTCGGGTGGTAGCCCGGCTCGCCCAGGAGCAGTTCCAGCAACCGCTTGCGCCGCCGCTGCAACGCGCCCGCGTGCCGGGCCTGCGCCTCGGCGTAGCCCTCCATCGACCGCAGCGACAGCTCGTCGATGTAGGCGAAGATCGCTTCGGCGATCAGGCACATGGTGGCCAGCGGCACGCGCTCGGTCTGACCGAACTCGGAGATCCGCCGCCACGCCACCCGCGCGCCGATCCGGTACGCGGTCTGCAGCAGGTCGAGGCTGCGGCCCGCGCTGACCTCCAGCTTGCCCAGCAGCCGGAACAGCTTGGCCCGGTCCTCGCGCTGCGCGGTCGGGTCGACCATCCGGTCGATGAACTGGTGGATCGCCTGTTCCACCCCCTCGACCACCACTTGGCCGAACATCCCCTCCAACTTCTGTGAATATTCGGCGATCTGGTTCTGGATTTCCCGGACCATGTCCACGGCCACGTCGCCGGCCCTGGCGCGGAACTTCGGCGCGAGGTCGGCGGGCAGTTGCTCCCACAGGTCCGCGTTCCCGATGAGCGGTAACTCGGAGGCTCGGAGTTCTCCGGTTCTGTTCATGCTGTTCGCCCACCACCAAACGGTCGGGTGTGATTCCGAACACTGTATTTTTGATCATGAAAAGTTGTCAACCAGGGCGCACTCGCGTGACAAAGTCGCCACTGTTGTTGTGCGCGCGGTGACAAAAACAGCGCTACCGGAGCCGTCGGCGCAGCACCTTCCCGGTCTCGTTGCGCGGCAGCGCCGTCGTCAGCACGACCTCGCGCGGCACCTTGTGCCTGGCCAGCCGGTCGCGCACGAAGAGCTTCAACCCCTCCGGGTCGACCCGGGCGCCGGGAACCGGCACCACGAACGCCCGCAGCCGCTGCCCGAACTCCTCGTCGGGCACGCCCACCACCGCCGACTCCCGCACCTGGTAGTGCGTGGCCAGCAGGTTCTCCACCTCGGCCGGGTACACGTTCTCGCCGCCGGAGACGATCATGTCGTCCTCCCGGCCGTCCACGAACAGCCGACCGCGCCGGTCGAAGTGCCCGAGGTCGCCGGTGCTCACCAGGCCGTCGATGATCTCCTTGCCGCCACCGCCGGAGTAGCCGCTGAACCGCAGCGCGCTGCCGACGAACACCCGGCCGACCGCCCCCGGCTCGGTGATCCGGCGGCCGTGCTCGTCGTAGACGCGCACCCGGCACGTGCGGGGCGGGCGGCCGACCGTGCCCGGCGCCTCGCGCAGGTCGTCCGGCGTGGCCACGGTCGCCACCGCCACTTCGGTCGACCCGTACAGGTCGTGGACGACGTCGCCGAACCGCCTGGTCGCCTCCGCGGCCAGCGGCGCGGGCAGGTCGGCGCCGGAGCTGAGCACCACCCGCAGCGCCGACAGGTCGTGCGACTCCAGTTCCAGCGGACCGAGGTCGAGGATGCGCCGGAGCATGGTCGGCACGAGCATCAACGCGGTGGCCCGGTGCCGCGCGGCCAGCGCGATCGTCCGGCTCGCGTCGAACCCGCGGGTCAGGATCACCGCCGAGCCGAGGCCCATCGCCAGCACCAGGTGCGCGAAGCCGATGCCGTGGAACACCGGCGCGGCGATCACCGTCACCTCGCCCGACCGCAGCGGCACGCGGTCCAGGAAGTCCACCGCGGCGAACGCCGAGCGCACCTCCCGGTGCGCGCCCTTGGGCGTGCCGGTGGTGCCGCTGGTCAGCAGCACGACACCGCCCGGCCGCGCCGGTCGGGGCGGCTCGTGGTCCGGTGCCGAGCCGATCAGCTCGTCGAAGCCGCTGGTGGCGAACCTGGCCACGGCGGGTGCCACCTCCGCGAGCACGGGCTCAAACTCGTCGTCGTGCACCAGCGCGACCGCGCGTTCCCGGCGCACCACGTCGGCCAGCTGCGGCCCGGCGAACCCGGTGTTGAGCAGCAGCACCCGCGCGCCGATCCGGGCGCACGCCAGCATCGCCTCCACCGGACCGCGGTGGTTGCGGCACAGCACGGCCACCACGTGCTCGGCACCGATGCCCGCCGCGTGCAGGGCACGCGCCAACGCCATCGACCGCCCGTGCAGGTCGGCGTAGTCGCACGGCCCGGTTTCGTCGATCACCGCCGTGGCACCGGGCCGCTCCCGGACGGCACGCCGCACGGAACCCAGCAATGGGCCCCACGCGCGCACGTCGACCAGGGACCGCAACGCCCGATCGGGCCGGTGCGCTTGGACCATTCCGGCGCGGTGCAGCACCCGGACGCAGTGCGGCAGATGGGACACGCGGGCACCCCCGATTCTCGACGACGACGATCATTGTTAACCGCACCGCGGGCCGAGGCGCCAGGGTCCGATCGGGTTTTCGTCTCCGCGTGAGTGTTTCGCGCACAAATTTTGTCATGCCCTTGACAAGGCTTTTCGGCTGCTTGTGCGGGGGTGACATCCGTTAGTAACGTACTGGTCGGTAACGTCATTTCGGTTTATGCACAGGAGAATACCCGTGGCATTGCGCCGTCGCCTGCTGGGGCTGCTCTTCGCCGCCCTTCTGGTCGCGCTGTGCGGTTTGTCCGTGGCGGCGTACCAGAAGGTGTTCACCTCCCGGGTGACCGTGCTGCTGCGCACCGACCACGTCGGCAACCAGCTGCAGGCCGAGTCGGACGTGAAGCTGCTCGGCGTGCTGGTCGGCGAGGTGCGGGCGATCCGCTCGCACGGTGACGGCGCCGAGGTGGAACTGGGCCTGCGCCCGGACCAGGTCGGCCGCATCCCGGCGAACGTGTCCGCCCGGCTGCTGCCGAAGACGCTGTTCGGCGAGCGGTTCGTCAGCCTCGAACTACCCGACGACCCGGTCGGCGCGCTCGACGAGGGCGCGGTGATCGCGCAGGACCGCACGTCCGGCGCGATCGAGCTGGAACGGGTGCTCGGCGACCTGCTGCCCACGTTGCAGGCCGTGCGGCCGGACAAGCTGTCGTCCGCGCTGACGTCGATGGCGCAGGCGCTGGACGGCCGCGGCGCGACGCTGGGGCGGACGATCGTGGAGCTGGACGCCCACCTGCGCGAGCTGAACCCGCACCTGCCGGCGCTCCAGGAGGACATCAGCAGGTTCGCCGACGTCACCGACGTGTACGCGGACGCGGGTCCCGACCTGGTGCGGGCGCTCAAGGACGCCACCGCGGTCAGCCGCACGATCGCCGAGCAGCGCGCGAACCTCGACACCGTCTACACCAGCCTCACCACGGCGTCGGCCGACCTGACCGGGTTCCTGCGCGGCAACGGCGAGACGGTGGTGGCGCTGGCCGACCGCGCGCGGCCGACGGTGGAGCTGCTCGCCACCTACTCGCCCGAGTTCCCGTGCGTGCTCGACGCGGTCAACGCCATCCGGCCGCGGATGGACCGGGTGCTCGGCAAGGGCACCGACCAGCCGGGCCTGCACGCGGAGGTCACCGTCGTGCCGCCGGGGGAGAAGTACGTGCCGGGGCGGGACGACCCGGTGCACCGGCGGGGTGGTGGGCCGCACTGCCCGGCCGGACCGGTCAACGCCGTCACGCCCGACCAGGTGCCCGAGTGGGCGGGCCTGCTGATGGGTGACCGGACCGGAGGAGGCCGATGAGGAACATCGCCGCGCCCCTGACCAAGTTCCTGGTCTTCGTCGTCGTCACGGTCGCCGCGACCGGGTTCCTGGCGGCCACCATCGCGGGCAGCCGGGTCGGCTCCACGGCCGAGTACGCGGCCCGGTTCACCGACGTCACGGCGTTGGCCGAGGGCGACGACGTGCGCATGTCCGGTGTGAAGGTCGGCCAGGTCGAGTCGCTGGAGCTGGTGGACGACGAGCTGGTGGACGTCACGTTCTCGGTCGCGGACGGCCGGTCGCTGTCCGCCGACGTCACCGCGACGATCAAGTACCGCAACCTGGTCGGCCAGCGGTACATCGCGCTGGAGCAGCCCGCCGGGCGGGTCGGCGACGAGTTGCCGCCCGGCGGCCTCATCCCGGTCGAGCGGACCACCCCGGCGCTGGACCTGACCACGTTGTTCAACGGGTTCAAGCCGCTGTTCCAGGCGCTGGACCCGGAGGACGTCAACAAGCTGTCGCACGAGATCGTCCAGGTGTTGCAGGGCGAGGGCGGCACGGTGGAGAGCCTGCTCGCGCACACCGCGTCGCTCACCTCCACGCTGGCCGCCAAGGACGACGTCATCGGCAAGGTCGTGACGAACCTGAACGCGGTGCTGGAGACGGTGAACTCGCGCGACGACCGGTTCGGGGAGCTGCTGACCTCGCTGCGGCAGCTCGTGTCCGGGTTCGCCGCCGACCGAGAGCCGATCGGCAACGCCATCACCGGCCTGGCCGCGTTGAGCGACAGCACGGCGTCGTTGCTGGAACAGGGCAGGCAACCGCTCAAGGACGACATCGCCGCGCTCGGCCTGCTCGCCGGCAACCTCGCCGACGCACCCGAGCTGGAGCCGTTCCTGCGGAACCTGCCGGTGAAGTTCGAGGCGATCGGCCGCACCGCGTCCTACGGCTCCTGGCTCAACTTCTACCTGTGCTTCGCCTCCTCGCAGGCACCGCCCGCGCCCGGCGGACCGCCGGTCGGCCTCCCCGTCACCGAATCGAGGTGCCACCGATGACCCGCAGACCGGTGTTGCTGGGAGCCGTCGGCCTCCTGGTCATCGCGGTCACCGCCCTGCTCACCTTCTTCTTGGAGGACCTGCCGTTCTTCGGCGGCGGCGCGGAGCACACCGCCGAGTTCACCGAGGCGGCCGGCCTGCGCGTGGACGACGAGGTCCGCGTCGCGGGCCTGAAGGTCGGCACGGTGACCGACGTCGGGCTGCGCGACGGCAAGGTGCTGGTGACGTTCCGGGTCGGCGGTGTCGAGCTGGGCGACCGCAGCCGGGCCGAGATCCGGATCAAGACCCTGCTCGGGCAGAAGTACCTGGCGCTGGACTCCGAGGGCCGCGACCCGCTCACCGACACCATCCCGGTTGAGCGCACCACCTCGCCGTACGACGTGATCGAGGCGTTCAGCGGGCTGTCCACCACGGTGAGCGAGATCGACACGGACCAGCTGGCGCAGAGCTTCCGGGTGCTGTCGGAGACGTTCCGCGACTCGCCCGAACACGTGAAGCAGGCGCTGGAAGGGCTGTCGGCACTGTCGAAGACGATCTCCTCGCGGGACGAGCAGCTGGCGTCGCTGATCGAGGGCGCGAACCAGGTCAGTGGCGTGTTGGCGGAGCGCAACAAGGACTTCACCGCGCTGATCAACGACGGCAACCTGCTGCTGGCGGAGATCGGGCACCGCCGGGACGCGATCTCGAAGCTGCTGGACGGCACGCGTGCGCTGTCCCGGGAGCTGTCCGGCCTCGTCGCGGACAACGACGAGCAGCTGCGGCCCGCGCTGGAGCAGCTGGAACGGGTCACCGACGTGCTGCGGAACAACCAGGACGCGCTGAACCGCGGCCTCGCGCTGGCCGGGCCGTACTACCGGGTGCTGAACAACTCGCTGGGCAACGGCCAGTGGGTCGACACCTACCTGTGCGGGCTCGTGGTCGACCCGGGCGCGCGGCGCGACTGCCCGACCGGAGGTCGCTGATGTTCGTCCGGACGCATGGCACGCGCCGGCTGGTCGTGGCGCTGGCACAGGGTTTCGTGCTCGTGCTGGTGGCGACGGCCGCCGTGTGGTGGATCTTCCTGCGGCCCTCGCCGACCCGCGTCACGGCCTACTTCGCCGCCGCAGTCGGCGTGTACGAGGGGTCGGACGTGCGGGTGCTCGGGGTGAAGGTCGGCCGGGTGGTCGGCGTGCTGCCTGACGGCGCGTCGGTGCGGGTCGACCTGGAGCTCGACGACGGCGTGGACGTGCCCGCCGACGCCCGTGCCGTGGTCGTGTCGCCGAACATCGTGGCCGACCGGTACGTGCAGCTCACGCCCGTCTACACCGGGGGTGACCGGATCGCGCCCGGTGCGGTGATCACCAGTGCGCGCACGGCGGGCACGGTGGAGCTGGACGAGCTGTACGCGAGCCTCGACACGTTGTTGACCGCGCTCGGCCCGAACGGCGCGAACCGCGAGGGCGCGCTGTCCGACCTGCTGAACACCGGCGCGGAGAACCTGGACGGCAACGGCGCGGCGTTGGGCGAGTCGATCCGGCAGCTCGCGGACGCGGCTCGGACGTTGGCCGGGTCGCGGGACGACCTGTTCGGCACCGTGGACAACCTCCAGTCGTTCACGGCGATGCTCGCGGCGAACGACGAGCAGGTGGGCACGCTGGCCGACCAGCTGGCCGACGTGTCCGGGTTCTTCGCCGCCGAACGGGACGACCTGGGTGCGGCGTTGGGCGAGCTGGCCACGGCGTTGGAGCAGGTGCGCGACTTCGTGCACGACAACCGCGACCGGGTCAGGTCCAGTGTGGACGACCTGGCCGTGCTGACCGGGCTGCTGGTGCGGCAACAGGAGTCGCTGACCGAGATGCTGGAGGTCGCGCCGCTCGCGTTGCACAACGTGGTGAACGCCTACGACCCGGCCACCGGGACGTTGAACGCGCGGGCCAACCTGAACGAGTTCGTGACCGATCTGCTCAGTGTGCCCGGGGGTGCGCGGTGAAGCGGTCGGCGGCGGTGGGGCTCGTGCTCGTGCTGACCGGGTGTTCGGCGCTGCCGAGCGCGTACGACCTGCCGCTGCCCGGCGGCGCGGACCTCGGCGACCGGCCGTACCGGGTGACCGTCGAGTTCGACGACGTGCTCGACCTCGTGCCGCACGCCGGGGTGAAGGTGGACGACGTGTCGGTGGGCAAGGTCGAGGACATCGGGTTGTCCGAGGACGGCTCCACGGCGTTGGTGCGGGTCGCGGTGCGCGGTGACGTGCTGCTGCCCGCGAACGCCCTCGCCCGGCTGCGGCAGTCGAGCCTGCTGGGGGAGAAGTACGTGGAACTGGCCGTGCCCGAGGAGCGGTCGGCCTCGCCGCTGGTGGACGGCGCGGTGATCCCGGTGACGCGGACCAACCGCAACCCCGAGGTGGAGGAGGTGTTCGGCGCGTTGTCCATGCTGCTCAACGGCGGCGGTATCGCGCAGGTCCAGGACATCTCGCGGGAGCTGAGCGCGGCGCTGTCCGGCAACGAGGCCGCCGTCCGGTCGCTGCTGTCCACTGTGGACGCGTTCGTGGGTGCGATGGACTCGCACAAGGGTGAGATCACACGTGCCCTGGAGGGCATGGACAAGCTCGCGTCGTCGTTGGAGTCGCGCAAGGGCGACATCGGCGAGGTGCTGGACGGGTTGGAGCCGGGCTTGCGCGTGCTGCACGAGCAGCGCGGACGGCTGGTGGGGCTGCTGGACGCGTTGCGGGACCTGTCCGACGTCGCGGTGGACACGGTGAACCGAAGTCGTGACGACCTGGTGGCCGACCTGCGGGCGCTGGAGCCGACGTTGCGGCGGCTCGCCGAGTCCGGGCAGGACCTGCCGCAGTCGCTGGAGATGCTGCTGACGTTCCCGTTCACCGACGCCGTGCTGGACGGGATCAAAGGTGACTACCTCAACACGTACCTGACGCTGAAGCCCGGAGGGCGTTGATGACCACCCGGCGGATCAGGTTGCAGATCGCGTTGTTCTCGGTCATCGCGCTGCTCGGCGTCACGTACGTGAGCGCGAAGTACGTGGGGCTCGTGGTGGTGGACGACGGGTACGTGGTCCGGCTGGAGCTGGCCCGGACGGGCGGGCTGTTCACCGGCGGCGAGGTCACGTACCGGGGCGTGCCGGTGGGCCGGGTCGGGCCGATCCGGTTGGGTGACGGGCAGGTCGAGGTCGAGCTGCGGATCGAGGCGTCCGCGCCGCGGATCCCGGCGGACCTGGAAGCCGTGGTCGCCAACCGATCCGCGGTGGGCGAGCAGTACGTCGACCTCCGGCCGAAGGGGGGCGACGGGCCGTACCTGGACGAGGGTTCGGTGATCCCGCGGTCGCGGACCACGCTGCCGTTGCCGGTGGAGCAGGTGCTGACCAGCCTGGACGACCTGGCGCGCTCGGTGCCGGTGGAATCGCTGCGCACCGTGGTGGACGAGCTGGACCAGGCGTTGCGGGGTACCGGGCCGGACCTGCAGGTCCTGCTGGACGCGACGACGGAGTTCATCGGGACGGCCGGTGCGCACCTGCCGCAGACCACGCGGCTGCTGAACGACGCCGTCACCGTGCTGGGGACGCAGGTGGACCACTCGGCGGCGATCAACTCGTTCGCCGACAGCGCCCTGCTGGTGGCCGAACGGCTGCGTGCGGCGGACGGTGACCTGCGGCGGGTGATCGGGGCGGTGCCGGGTGCGGCGACGGAGGTGAGCGCGTTGCTGCGCGAGTCCGGGCCGAACCTCGGGATCGTGCTGGCCAACCTGCTCACCACGGCGGACGTGCTCGTGACGCGGCAGGGTGCGTTGGAGGAAGTCCTGGTCACCGTGCCGGACGCGGTGTCGGTGGGCGCGTCGGCGGTCGCGTCCGGCCAGGCGCGGTTCGGGCTGGCCCTGACGTTCTTCGAACCTCCGCCGTGCACGGCGGGCTACGAGACCACACCGCGCAAGGGCGGCCTCGACACCTCCGTGGGCCCGTTCAACACCGCCGCCGGCTGCACCCTCCCTCCCGGTTCCGCCACCGGCGTCCGGGGCTCCCAGAACGCACCGCGCTAACGGGCCGACGTCACCCAGCCCGACCAGTCCACCAGTTCGGCGAGTCGTGCCTGTCCCGCTCGCCGGGCGGCGGCCAGGTCTTCCGGCAGGCGGCCGGCGGCGCGGAGTTGTGCCCACTGGTCGGCGTCGAGGGTCAACGCCCGGAGGCCGAGGTCGGCGAGCGCCGGCACGTCGTCGACCTCGGTTTCGGAGAGGTCGAGGTAGGACAGCGCGGGTAGCCGCGCCAGGTCGGCGACGCGCACCGGGAGGTTCTTGACGGTGAGGTCCCACAGCGCCGGGTGTCCGGACAGGACGGACAGGTCGGCGTGCCGGGCGTCCAACTTGAGGCCCTCGACGGTCTCCGGCAGCCGCAGGTCCACGTGGCCGGCCCGGTTGATGCTCAACTCCCGGACGCGCGGTGTCGCGGCGAGGGCGCGCAGGTCGAGCGTTTCGGCGTCGTTGAGGTAGAGCTGCTGCACGGCGTCGCGATGGGGGATGTCCCGCAGCACGTCGGCCAGGTCGCGGTCCCCGACCCGCTCCGACGCGTCGTACCGGTCGTCACCTTCGGGCAGGGGGATGTCCAGGTAGCCCTCCCACTCGACCTCTCCGCCGTTCCGCTTCCGTGCGCACCTCGCCGAACCGAGGTGCGTCGCCCGAGAGCCGCCGGTAGTGCTCGGTGAACCGCGCGACCAGCCCGGTGACGTGCGCCAGCACCTCGGGGTCGGTCGGCTCACCGGTCGGAGCCGCCGCCTCGGGGCGCGGCATCCCCGGCCGGGGATGGTGGGGGTGGCGGTAGTCGGGGTCGAGCAGCACAGTGTCCGAGGCCGCTGCGGACGGGGCGAACGCGTGCCGGAACGTCCAGCCGCCGTTCCCGTCGAACGACACCTCCAGCAGCAGCGGGCGGTCCTCGCCGGGACCGCGCAGCGACGCCTCCAAGGCCTGGAGCAGGGTGAACTCGCGAGCGTGATCCGTGCCGCCGAGCACGTGCCCGCGGTCGGGGAACGTGCGGTACGCCATGACGCCGCCGGAGATCTCGACCTGCCACACACCCGCGCGCGTCGGGTCGAGGACACCGCGCACCGTCCGCACCAGCTCGTCCACCAGCGCTTCACGATCTTCAGTCACGGCCGCCAGCATGCCGGCGGACACCGACGACCTACGCGGGGGAGACGTAGAGCCAGGCACCGTCCTCGCGGACGAAGCGGCTGTTCTCGTGCAGCACGTCGCGGTGGCCCTGCTGGCGGTAGTGGGCGCGGAACTCCACGGTGCCCGTCGTCTGGAACGGCGTGCCGCCGGTGTGCGAGAGGATTTCCAGGTGGGTCCAGCGCTGGTCCGGGTCGAGGTCCAGCGAGGCCGGGCGGGTGCTCGGGTGCCAGGTGGCCAGCAGGTAGTCCTCGTCACCCAGCGCGAACGCGCTGTACCGGGAGCGCATGAGGGCCTCGGCGGTCGGCGCCCGGCGACGACCCCGGTGCAACGGGCCGCAGCACTCCTCGTACGGCTCACCCCGGCCGCACGGGCAGCGGTCGGGCGCGCTCATTCCGGCCGGTCGCACGCCGTGCGGCCGGAACGGTCGTAGCGCACCCACGCCAGCGCGTTCTCCGCCTCGCGGTCACCGGCCGCGGCCTCCGCCGACAGCGCCGCGTGCACCTGGTAGCGCAGGTCGGCGGGCACGGCGGGGTTGGTGAGCAGGTTCGCGCGGATCACCGGGCTCGGATCGTCGGCGAGCGCCGCCAACGCCTCGGCGGGCGTGGACGGGTCGGTCGACAGCGCCTCGCGCACGGCGACGGACATCGGTTCGGTCACGGTGACCAGCATATGTAAAGGAAGCGGCCTCCTCCCGTTGACTGCCAGTCGGGGAGGAGGCCGCTTCGGGGGCCGGAACTACGGCATCAGCCGCACGCCACACCGTTCAGAATGGGAGAAGTGAACGGTGGGGTACCGCCGCTGTAGCTCGCGTTGTAACCGATGGTCGCGGTACCACCGGTCGCGAGCGTGCCGTTCCAGGACGCGTTGCCGACGCGGACGATGTCGCCGCCGTCGGTCCACGTCCCGTTCCAGCCCTGGGAAACGGTCACACCGGGCGCGGAGAACGTGAGGGTCCAGCCGTTGATCAGCGCGCCCCGGTTCTCGATGACGATTTCACCGGTGTAACCGTTCGACCACTGGCTCACCACGCGGTGCGTCACCCGGCATCCGTCCCCTGGAGGCGGAGTGGTGGTCGTGGTGGTAGTGGTCGTGGAAGTAGTGGTGCTCGTGGTCGTGGAGGTAGTGGTGGACGTCGTCGTGGTGGTGGAGGTCGGTCCGGCGGCGATGGCCAGGTCGTAGGCGCGTTGTGGCACGAACTGGCCGGCCTGTGCGATGCAGCCGTCCGCTTCGCC
>NZ_PYAX01000010.1 GCF_003014735.1 Saccharothrix carnea
GCAGCGCCATGGCCGCGTGCACGCAGGAGTAGTCGAACTCGATGCCCTGCCCGATCCGGTTCGGGCCGGAGCCGAGGATCAGCACCTTGGGCTTGTCGCGCTGCTCGGTGACCTCGGTCTCGGCGTCGGGGTCCAGCTCGTAGGCCGAGTAGTGGTAGGGCGTCTTGGCGGCGAACTCGGCGGCGCACGTGTCGACCGTCTTGAACACCGGCCGCACCTTCAGCCGGTGGCGCAGGGTGCGGACGCCGTCCTCGCCGGCCAGCTCCGGGCGCAGCGCGGCGACCTGCCGGTCGGACAGGCCCGCCCGCTTGGCCTTGCGCAGCAGCCGCTCGTCCAGCACGGGTGCGTCCTCGATCTCGCTCCGCAGGTCGACCAGCCAGGCCAGCTGCTCGAGGAACCACGGGTCGATCCGCGACGCCTCGTGCACCTGCTCGATGCTCGCGCCCAGGCGCAGCGCGCGGTCCACCGTGTACAGCCGGCCGTCGTGCCCGGCGCGCAGGGCGTCCAGGGTGGACTCCAGCGTCTCGTCCGGGTCGGGGGTGGTCCAGAAACCGGCGGCCTTCGTCTCCATGGACCGCAGCGCCTTGCCCATCGCCTCGATGAAGCTGCGGCCGATGGACATGGCCTCGCCGACCGACTTCATGGTGGTGGTGAGGGTGCTGTCGGCGCCGGGGAACTTCTCGAACGCGAACCGCGGCACCTTCACCACCACGTAGTCCAGGGTGGGTTCGAAGCTGGCGGGGGTTTCGCCGGTGATGTCGTTGCGGATCTCGTCCAGCGTGTAGCCGATGGCCAGCTTCGCGGCGATCTTGGCGATCGGGAAACCGGTCGCCTTCGACGCCAGGGCCGACGAGCGGGACACCCGCGGGTTCATCTCGATCACGACCATGCGGCCGTTCTCCGGGTTGATCGCGAACTGGATGTTGCAGCCGCCGGTGTCCACCCCGACCTCGCGGATGACCGCGATGCCGACGTCGCGCATGTGCTGGAACTCGCGGTCGGTGAGCGTCATCGCGGGCGCCACGGTCACCGAGTCGCCGGTGTGCACGCCCATCGGGTCGATGTTCTCGATGGAGCAGACGACGACCACGTTGTCGTTGCGGTCGCGCATCAGCTCCAGCTCGTACTCCTTCCAGCCGAGCACGCTCTCCTCGATCAGCACCTCGGTGACCGGCGACTCGGCCAGGCCGCTCGCGGCCAGCCGCTCCAGCTCCTCGGGGGTGTGCGCCATGCCCGAGCCGAGGCCGCCCATGGTGAACGACGGCCGGATGACGACCGGCAGGCCGAGCTCGGCCACGGTCGCGCGGACGTCCTCCATGCTCTTGCAGACCGCGCTGCGCGGCACGTCCGCGCCGATCCGGCGGACCAGGTCCTTGAAGATCTGCCGGTCCTCGCCGCGCTGGATGGCGTCGATGTCCGCGCCGATCAGCTCAACGTCGTACTTCTCCAGCACGCCGCGCTCGTGCAGCGCGATGGCGGTGTTCAGCGCGGTCTGCCCGCCCAGCGTGGCCAGGATCGCGTCCGGCCGCTCGGCCGCGATCACCTTCTCCACGAACTCCGGGGTGATCGGCTCGACGTAGGTGGCGTCGGCGAACTCCGGGTCGGTCATGATCGTCGCCGGGTTGGAGTTGACCAACGAGACCCGCAGGCCCTCCTCGCGCAGCACCCGGCACGCCTGGGTGCCGGAGTAGTCGAACTCGCAGGCCTGGCCGATGACGATCGGGCCGGAGCCGATGACCAGCACGTGCTTGAGATCAGTCCTCTTCGGCATCAGCGGCCCTCGCCCATCATGGTCACGAACTCGTCGAACAGGGGTGCGGCGTCGTGCGGACCGGCCGCCGCTTCCGGGTGGTACTGCACGCTGAACGCGGGCACGTCCAGGGCCCGCACGCCCTCGACCGTGCCGTCGTTGGGGCAGTAGTGGCTCAGCAGCACGCGGCCGAAGTCGGAGGAGAACTCCTCGCCCGGCTCGCCCTCCAGCGCGAACCCGTGGTTCTGGGAGGTGATGGCCACCTTGCCGGTGGAGTAGTCGATCACCGGGATGTTGATGCCGCGGTGGCCGTAGCGCATCTTGTAGGTGTCACGGCCCAGCGCGCGGCCCAGGATCTGGTTGCCGAAGCAGATGCCGAACAGCGGGATGCGCCGGTCCAGCACGCCGCGGGTCAGCTCGACCGCGTGCGCCTGGGTGGCCGGGTCGCCCGGCCCGTTGGACAGGAACACGCCGTCCGGCTTGACCGCGACCAGGTCGTCCACGGTCGAGGTCAGCGGCAGCACGTGCACCTCGATGCCGCGCGCGGCCATCATCCGCGGCGTGTTGGACTTGATGCCCAGGTCCAGCGCGGCCACGGTGAAGCGGCGCTCGCCGACGGCCTCGACCACGTACGGCTCGGGCGTGGTGACGTCGCCCGCCAGGTCCGCGCCCTTCATCTGCGGCGCGCTGCGGACCCGTTCGAGCATCTCCTCGGCGCTGCCCAGCTCGTCCCCCGAGAACACACCCGCTCGCATCGCACCCTGCTCACGCAGGTGCCGCGTCAACATCCGCGTGTCGATACCCGAGACACCGACGATCCCCTGCCGGACCAGCTCGTCGTCCAGGCTGCGCTTGGAGCGCCAGTTCGACGGCACGCGAGCCGGGTCGCGCACCACGTAACCCGCCACCCAGATGCGGCCCGACTCGTCGTCCTCGTCGTTCCAGCCGGTGTTGCCGATCTGCGGGGCGGTCTGCACCACGATCTGGCGGTGGTAGGACGGGTCGGTCAGGGTCTCCTGGTAGCCGGTCATGCCGGTGGAGAACACCGCCTCACCCAGGCTCGCACCCACCGCGCCGTAGGCCTCACCACGGAACACACGACCGTCTTCCAATACCAGTGCCGCGTTCGTCATGAGTCGCCTCCCAGCGCTTGCACCCACTGCTCGTACACGTCCTTGTCGTCGCCCCGGAACCCGGTGTCGAACACCCGGTCGCCGAGGTGCCAGCGCACGACCAGCAGGCCGTCCGCGGTCATCACCTTGCCCGCGAGGCCGCGGGCGGTCCGGGCGCCGTCGACCTGCGCCGTCGGAATCCACAGCGCGCTCGCACCCGTGCGTTCCACGAGCACGCCGTTCTCGGTGAGCTTGAGGGTCGCCTCGGCGCGGTGGCCGATGTCGCCGACCGCGACCCGGTCCTGCCAGTCGTCGCCGATCGTGGTGCCGACGTACACGCCGGTCGTCTCCAGCATCGTCGCGCCGGTCTCGGCGGGCGGCTGGGGGAACTCCGGCAGCACCTCGGCCTGCCTGCGGGCGCGGCGCTGCCAGCCGCGCCACATGCCGTACAGGCACAGCAGGAAGATCGCCAGCACGGCGAGGGACAGCAGTACCCGGGTCATGACCGGATCCTTCCGCCGACCGCCGTCACGCGCCCGCGCAGCAGCGTCGCCACCACCGTGCCGGGCAGCTCCATGCCCTCGAACGGCGTGTTGGCCGCGATGCTGGCGAACTCCGCGCCGCGCACGGTCCAGGTGGTGTCCGGGTCGACCAGGGTGAGGTTGGCGGGCTCGCCGACCTCGATCGGCCGACCCTGGTCGGGCAGGCCCGCGATCTCGGCGGGCCGTTCGCTCATCACCCGCGCCACGCCGCGCCAGTCCAGCAGGCCCGTGCGCACCATGGTCTCCACCACGATCGACAGCGCGGTCTGCAGGCCGAGCATGCCGGGCCGGGCGGCGGACCACTCGGTGTCCTTGTCCTGCACGGCGTGCGGCGCGTGGTCGGTGGCCACGCAGTCGATGACGCCCTCGGCCAGCGCCTCGCGCAGCTCGGCGGCGTCGCCGGCGGTGCGCAGCGGCGGGTTGACCTTGTTTACCGGGTCGTAGGTGGCCAGCCGCTCGTCGGTCAGCAGCAGGTGGTGCGGGGTGACCTCGGCGGAGACCTGCGTGCCGCGGGCCTTGGCCCACTTCAGCACGTCGGCGGTGCCGGTGGTGGAGACGTGGCAGACGTGCAGCCGGGCGCCCGCGTGCAGCGCCAGCAGGCAGTCCCGCGCCACGATCGACTCCTCGGCGGCGGCGGGCCAGCCCTGAAGGCCCAGCCGGGACGCCTGCTCGCCCTCGTGCGCCTGCGCGCCCACGGTCAGCCGGGGCTCCTCCGCGTGCTGCGCGACGACCACGTCCAACGCCTTGCTGTACTCCAGCGCGCGCCGCATGATCAGCGGGTCGTGCACGCAGTGGCCGTCGTCGGAGAACACCCGCACGCCCGCCTTGGCCATGGTGCCCAGCTCGGCGAGCTTCACGCCCTCCAAGCCCACGGTGACCGCGCCGACCGGGTGCACGTCGACCAGGCCGACCTCGCGGCCGCGGCGGGCGACGTGCTGGACGACCACCTCGTTGTCCGCGACCGGGTTGGTGTTGGCCATGGCGAACACCGCCGTGTAGCCGCCCAGCGCGGCGGCGGCCGAGCCGGTGGCGATGGTCTCGGTGTCCTCGCGGCCGGGTTCGCGCAGGTGGGTGTGCAGGTCGACGAAGCCGGGCAGCAGCACCGCGCCGTTGCCGTCGACCGTCTCCGCGTCCTCCTCGGTGACGTCACCGATCGCGGCGATCACGCCGTCGCGGATCAGCACGTCGACCGGTTCACCTTCGCCGTACGGCCTTACGCCCTTGAGGATCAAGGGTTTCACGCGTTTTCCTCCTCGTGGGCAAGCAGGTGGTAGAGGACGGCCATGCGCACGTGCACGCCGTTGCGCACCTGGTCGGTGATGGCGGCGCGGGGCGAGTCGGCGACCGCCGAGGCGATCTCCATGCCGCGCAGCATCGGACCGGGGTGCAGCACGACCGCGTGCTCGGGCAGCAGCTTCAGCCGCCGCTCGCTCAGGCCGTAGGAGATCGAGTACTCGCGGGCCGACGGGAAGAAGCCCCCGTGCATGCGCTCGGCCTGGACCCTGAGCAGCATCACCGCGTCGAGGCTGGGCAGCTCGGCGTCCAGCTCGTGCGAGATGGTGACCGGCCAGCTCTCCACGCCGGTCGGCAGCAGGGTGGGCGGCGCGACCAGCGTCACGTCCGCGCCCAACGCGGTGAGCAGGTGCACGTTGGAACGGGCGACCCGGCTGTGCAGCACGTCGCCGACGATCGCGATCCGGCGGTCGCGCAGGTCACCGAGGCGTTCCCGCAGGGTGGCCGCGTCGAGCAGGGCCTGGGTGGGGTGCTCGTGCATGCCGTCGCCCGCGTTGACGACCGACGTGCCCGCGGCGCGCAGCCAGCCGGCCAGCCGGTGCGCCGCGCCGGACGCGGGGTGCCGCACGATGACGCAGTCCGCACCGGCGGCGGCCAGGGTCAGCGCGGTGTCGCGCAGCGACTCGCCCTTGCCCACGCTGGAGCCGGACGAGGAGACGTTCACCACGTCCGCGCTCATCCACTTGCCCGCGATCTCGAAGCTGACCCGGGTGCGGGTGGATGCCTCGTAGAACATCGTGATGACCGTGCGGCCGCGCAACGTCGGCAGTTTGCGCACTTCACGACCTTCCAGGGCCTGCTTGAGGCTCGCCGCGGTGTCCAGGATGGCGGTCGCCTGCGCCGGGTCGATGCCCTCGGTGCTGAGCAGGTGCTTCACCTCAGCACCACCCCGTCGCGCTGGTCGAACTCGTCCAGCAGCACGTGGACCTCCTCGGTGCGGGCCGTGGGCACGTTCTTGCCCACGTAGTCCGCACGGATCGGCAGCTCGCGGTGGCCCCGGTCGACCAGGACGGCCAGCTGCACGGCGCGGGGCCGGCCGTGGTCGCGCAGGGCGTCGAGCGCGGCGCGGATCGTGCGGCCGGAGAACAGCACGTCGTCCACCAGGACCACGAGCTTGTCGTCGACGCCGCCCTCGGGCAGCTTCGTCGCCTCCAGCGGGCGGGTGGGGCCCCGGCGCAGGTCGTCCCGGTAGAGGGTCACGTCCAGCGTGCCGGTCGGCACCTCGACACCCGAGAACTCGGCGATCTTGACGGCCAGGCGGCGGGCCAGCGGCGCACCCCGGGTCGGAATCCCCATCAGGACTACTGCGGGTGCGCTCGGTGCATCAAGAGCGGTCTTCTCGATGATCTGATGGGCCATTCGGGCGACGGTGCGCGCGACGTCGCCGGCCGACAGGAGCTCGCGCTCCCCGGCCGGGTCCGTCGCGCCACGTTGACGTGGCGCCACGGTTGGACCTCCTTCCCCGCCTCGCTGGACGGGTCCTTAAAGGACGTCGGACACCCGGCTGCGACCGGGCTGACCAGCACGGTATCAGGCGAGCGCGGTCAATCTTCCGGGTGGTGTGCGTGGTCTCGCCCACCTGTCCCAGCGAGATCAGCTTGACCTGGTGACCACGGAGAGCAATCATTACTCTGCGTATTGATCTAAGCCTCCCCGCGGCAGTCCCCTACCGGCTGACGGGGCGAATGAACGGAGAACCGCCACATGGGCGACTACGCCAAGGCGCTGGGGGCAAAGCTCCGCGCGATCCGCCAGCAGCAGGGCTTGTCTTTGCACGGCGTCGAGCAGAAGTCCGGCGGTCGATGGAAGGCCGTGGTCGTCGGCTCGTACGAGCGCGGCGACCGCGCCGTGACCGTGCAGAAGCTCGCCGAGCTGGCCGACTTCTACGGCGTCCCGGTGGCCGAGCTGCTGCCGGAGGGTCGGGTGCCGTCCGGGGCGGAACCCGCCACGAAGATCGTCATCAACCTGGAACGGCTGCAACAGCTGCCGGCGGAGAAGGTCGGGCCGCTCGCGCGGTACGCGGCGACCATCCAGAGCCAGCGCGGTGACTACAACGGCAAGGTCCTGTCCATCCGGACCGAGGACCTGCGCTCGTTGGCGATCATCTACGACATGACGCCCGGCGAGCTGACCGAGCAGCTGATCGACTGGGGCGTGCTGCCTCCCGAGGCCCGTCCGGCCAAGGAGGACTGAAGTTCTGAAGGGTCCAGAGGGGTTCTGAAGGGTTCTGAAGGTCCAGAGACCAGGGCCGCCCGGTTCGGACGGGTGGCTCTGGTCCCTGGAGCGGCTCGGTGGTTGAGTCCGGCTCGATTTGACATGGGCCCCTTACGGGCACTCCAGGCAGGAGCCCGGTGGCGTCGGCAGGCCACTGTCGCCAGCCCTGCCAGCGAAGCCAGCCCAGCCCAGCGGCCTCCAGCAGCCCAGTGGCGTCGGCAGCTTCTGTCGCCAGCGCCGCCAACGGCATCGAGCAGCCAGCGGCGTCAGCCCAGCCCACTGGTGTCAGCCCGGCCCGAGGGCGTCGGGCTGACACGTGGCGTCGGACAGGCCGCTAGCGTCAGCCCCGCCCGGTGGTCAGCCCAGCGCAGTGGCGGCGGACAGTCCCAGTGGCGCCAGTTCGGGCCGGTGGACCGTCTGTGGAGGCCGTGGGACCTCGCGGGGCGGCCGTCGTGGCGGCGTCAGGCGTCGCGAGCCGCGTCGGGTTGTGGCCGCGTGGATTGGTGGCCGCGGCGGGCTGGCGGGCCGCGTTGGGGCGTGGCGCGTGGTGGGCTGTGTCGCCAGGAGTGTGGCTGTGGCCCAGGGTGGGGCAGTGGGCGTGGCCCGGTGGGTGGCCTGGGGTGGTGGTTGGTGGTTAGAGGACGGCGCGGAGTTGGTCGGCGATGACGGCGATTCGGCCGAGTACGCCGTTGACGAAGCGGGGGGAGTCGTCAGTGGAGAGGCCCTTGGCCAGTTCGACGGCTTCGTCGATGGCGACCGCGTCCGGGACGTCCGAGGCCCACAGCAGCTCGTAGAGGCCGATCCGCAGGACTGCGCGGTCGACGGCGGGCATGCGTTGGAGCGTCCAGCCCTCCGCGTGCTCGGAGATCAGGTCGTCGATCCGGGCGCGGTGGGCGGTGACGCCTTCTACCAGGACGATCGTGTAGTCGTTCACCGGCGGCACGTCGGTCGAGCCGACCCGGTCCGCGAGAAGCGTCACCGGGTCGGCGCCCCGCAGGTCGGCCTCGTAGAGGACGTCGACCGCGCGTTTGCGGGCCTTGCTCCGTGCGCCCATCTCAGCCGTTCACTCGGCCGAGGTAGCGGCCGTCGCGGGTGTCGACCTTGATCTTCTCGCCCGTGGTGACGAACAGCGGGACCTGGATCTCCGCGCCGGTCTCCAGCGTGGCGGGCTTGGTGCCGCCGGTGGAGCGGTCGCCCTGCAGGCCCGGGTCGGTGTGCTGGATCACGAGCTCGACCGAGGTCGGGAGCTCGATGTAGAGCGCGACGCCCTCGTGCATGGCGACGATCGCTTCCTGGTTCTCCAGCATGTAGTTCGCCGCGTCGCCGACCGTCTCGGCCGGGATGCTGATCTGGTCGTAGGTGTCGCCGTCCATGAAGACGAAGTCGGCACCGTCCTTGTACAAGTAGGTCATGCCGCGCTTGTCGACGGTGGCCGTCTCGACCTTGGTGCCCGCGTTGAAGGTCTTGTCCACGACCTTGCCGGACAGGACGTGCTTCAACGTGGTGCGCACGAAGGCGCCACCCTTGCCCGGCTTCACGTGCTGGAACGCGGTGACGGTCCACAGCTGGCCGTCGAGGTTCAGCACCAGGCCGTTCTTCAGGTCGTTGGTGGTGGCCACGGTGGTGGGCTCTCCTGTTGCGTGATGGGAGGACGACGCCGGCGGGGCCGACGATCCGACTTCAGATGACCACGAGCTCCTTCGTGGTCAGGGTGAGGAGCTCCGGGGCGCCTTCGCGCACCACGAGCGTGTCCTCGATGCGGACACCACCCTTCCCGGCCAGGTACACACCGGGCTCGACGGTGACCGCCATACCGGGCAGAAGTGTACCGTCACCCGCCTTCGACAGTGCCGGAGCCTCGTGGATCTGCAGGCCGACGCCGTGACCGAGGCCGTGCACGAACTCGTCGCCGTACCCGGCCTCCTCGATCACGCCACGCGCCGCCGCGTCCACGTCCGCGTACGGCGTGCCGACCGCCAGCGCGGCCCGCCCCGCCGCTTGCGAGGCCGCGACCAGCTGGTACAGCTCACGCTGCCAGTCCGCGGCCTTGCCGACGACCAGAGTGCGGGTCATGTCGGAGTGGTAGCCGTCGACGAGGGCGCCGAAGTCGAGCTTCACGAAGTCGCCGTCGCGCACCAGGACGTCGGTCGGCCGGTGGTGCGGCACGGCGGAGTTCGCGCCCGTCGCCACGATCGACTCGAAAGACGGTCCGGCCGCGCCGTGGTCGAGCATGCGGCTCTCCAGCTCGCGGGCGACCTCCTTCTCGCTGCGGCCCGGCCGCAGGCCGCCGTGCTCGATGAGGCCGGCCAGCGCCCGGTCGGCCGCCGCGCACGCCATCCGCAGCGCCTCGACCTCGGCGTCGTCCTTGACCAGCCGCAGCCGCTCGACCAGGTCGGCGGCGCGCACCAGCTCCGCGCCGTCCGCCGCGTCCGCCAGCGCGTCCAGGCCGTCCACGGTCACGTGTCTGCTCTCGAAGCCGACCCGGCCCACGCCCGCTTTCACCGCGCGCTTCACCAGCGCCACGTCGCACGGCCGGTCGATGACCCGTTCCAGGTCGGGGACCTGCGCGGCGGCCTGGGTGAGGTAGCGGCCATCGGTGCAGAACACCGCGGTGTCGTCGGAGTCGGCGTGCACGAGCAGCGCCGCGTTCGACCCGGTGAACCCGGTCAGGTAGCGGACGTTGAGCAGGTTGGTCACCAGCAGCGCGTCCAGCTCCTGGTCCTGGAGCGTGGCGCGCAGGGCGGCGCGGCGAGTGGAGTGGGGCATATCAAGGAGACTAAGGGCCGGCGGGACGTCTCACGCGTATCACTCGTTTGGGTGAAGTGTGCTGAATCGTGCGCCCGGTCGTTTCACGGACGGTGCGGGACTAGGACGGGTGTTCAGCCCCGCCTAGGGTGGGACGCATGCGCGCGTGGTTGGTCCGGGGGTTCTGGCTGGGGTTGTTCCACGGCGGGGTGCAGACCGGCACCACGGCGGTGAGCGTGCACAGCCCCGAGGCGGCCTCGTCCACCCGGTACATCGCGATCGGGCTGGTCGTCGTCATCGGCGTGCTGTGGGGTGCGCTGGACGCGTGGCGTGGGCTCGAAGGGCGCGGCCTGGTGTGGTTCGCCGCCGGGCTGGTGGCCGGGCCGCTGGCCGGGATCGCGGGCGTGGTCGGCCGGTCGCTGGTGGACCAGACGGGGTTGGAGGCGCTCGGGCCGGCGCTGACCGGCGGAGCCGCGTTCACCGCGTTGCTGGTCATGGCGACGGCGGCGGTCGGGATGGGCATCGGCAACCTCCTGCCCCAGCCGCAAGGGACGCGTTAGCGGCCCGGTTCGCCCGCCACGAGTTCGACTTCGAAGCCGTCCGTGTTCTCCAGGTAGGCGGCGTAGTGGTCCGGTCCGCCCGCGTGGGGGTACTTCTCCGCGAACAACGGCGACCAGCCGTGCTCTGGAGCGGTGGCGGCCAGCCGGTCGACTTCCGGCCGGTCGGCGACGTGGAACGCCAGGTGGTTCAGGCCCGTGCCGAGCCGGTGGTGCGCGTCCAGCGCGGGCGAGTGCTCGACCACCAGGTAGGTCGGGCCGAGCCGCCAGCTCACCCCCGCCGGCCAGCGCTGGTGCTCGACCCAGCCCAGCTCGCCGAGCAGCCAGCCGAAGCTGCGCTCGGCGCGGGCCAGGTCGGGCACCCACAGCTCGACGTGGTGCAGGTGGCCCGCCGTCACAGCAGGACGCTGCCGCCCGACTTCGGCTCGGCGGCGACCGCGGAGTACGCCGCCGCGATGAGCGCCGGGTCCGGGCCCTCCAGCCGGCCGGGCTTGGCCAGGCCGTCGAGCACCACGAACCGCAGCACGCCCGAGCGGGTCTTCTTGTCCGAGCGCATTCCCTCCAGGAGCTGGCCGAGCGCGTCCGGGTCGTAGCCGGTCGGCAGGCCGAGCGCGGACAGGATCGAGCGGTGGCGGTCGGCGGTCGCGTCGTCCAGCCTGCCCGCGAGGCGGGCCAGTTCGGCGGCGAACACCAGGCCGACGCTGACCGCCGCGCCGTGGCGCCAGCGGTAGCGCTCGCGGCGCTCGATGGCGTGCGCCAGGGTGTGGCCGTAGTTCAGGATCTCCCGCAGGTCCGATTCGCGCAGGTCGGTCGACACCACGTCGGCCTTGACCTGGATCTTGCGCCGGACCAGCTCCTCGATCACGTCGCCGGTCGGGTCGAGCGCGGCCTCCGGGTCGGCCTCGATCAGGTCGAGGATCACCGGGTCGGCGATGAAGCCGCCCTTGACCACCTCGGCCATGCCCGCGACGAGTTCGTTGCGGGGCAGCGTCTCCAGCGTGGCCAGGTCGACCAGGACGGCGTTCGGCTCGTAGAACGTGCCGACCAGGTTCTTGCCCGCGTCGGTGTTGATGCCGGTCTTGCCGCCGACCGCGGCGTCCACCATGGCCAGCAGCGTGGTGGGCACGTGGACCAGCTTCACGCCGCGCATCCAGGTGGAGGCGACGAACCCGGCCAGGTCGGTCACCGCGCCGCCGCCGAGGCCGATCACGGCGTCCGTGCGGCCGAGGCCGATGCGCCCGAACACGTCCCAGCAGTACCCGGCGACCCGCAGGTCCTTGCCGTCCTCGGCGTCCGGGACCTCGACGCGGTGCGCCTCGATCCCGGCGGCCTCCAGCTCGCCGCGGACCGCTTCGGCGGTCTCGGCCAGCGTGGGCGTGTGGACGATCGCCGCCTTGGCCGTGCCCTTCAGGGTCTCGACCAGGTCGCCGAGCAGGCCGCGGCCCACCACCACGTCGTACGGTCGTTCCGCGGCCACGCGGATCCGCACCGGCTCGCCCATCACCACTCCCCTCGTCGGGTCACCATTCGACCACGTCCGCTCCGAGCGCCGCGCCGCCCCACACCCCGGCCAGCACCTCGGCCTGGTCGGAGATCGCGCGCCGCGCCGTGCCCCTGACCTTCGACCAGCCGGTGACCTGGAACGTCACCGTGCGGCCGTGGAACTCGTGGCGCCAGGCGCCCGCGACCCGGCCGTGCAGGACCAGCGCGCCGGGGCTGCCGACCGGCCGCCACACCTGCTTGGCCACGTCCGGGTCGGCGACCAGGTGGCGTGGGCCGAGCAGGTAGGGGTCGCGGGGGAACAGCAGCAGGCCGGCGGGCGGGTCGGCGGCGATCAGGTCGAGGTCGTCGAGGGCGAGCAGCCGCTTGCCGTCGACCCGGACCGGGCGCAGGTCGGGCCACGGGTCCGGCGGTCCGGTGCCGAGCCACTTCTCCGCGTCGGCCTTGGCGAACGGGCCGACGAGGCGCGCGTAGTCGCG
The DNA here is from genome assembly GCF_003014735.1 of Saccharothrix carnea. Classification (GTDB taxonomy): domain Bacteria; phylum Actinomycetota; class Actinomycetes; order Mycobacteriales; family Pseudonocardiaceae; genus Actinosynnema; species Actinosynnema carneum. The sequence goes on from NZ_PYAX01000010.1 coordinate 12,193, forward strand.
CAGCAGGGTCGGCTCGCCGGGTTCTTCGACGTCGGGTTTCGCGGTGGGGCGACGGAAGACCAGCTTCGGGCCCAGGTGTTCCAGCTCGATGCCGGCGAGGAGGGTGGCGAGGCGGAACACGTTCTCGATGACGTGGTTCGCCTCGCACCCCGGGCAGTAGGGGGTCACCACGGCCGGCAGGTGCGGGCTGATCGCGGCGGACAGCTCGCCCTTGGTGGCCGTGTCGCCGGGGAACTCGCGGTGCAGGAGGTCGACGACCAGGTCGACGTGCTCCGGTTCGGGCGTCGGGTGCGCGCCGCACCACGCGGCCAGCTGCCGCGGCGTGCGTGGTCGGAGCTGGCGGCGCAGCGCGGGCAGGTCCTCGCGGCGGTGCAGGTGCGGCGCGCCGCGCAGGCTGAGCACGCGCACCAGGTCCTCCGTCCCCTCACGGCGGCCTCGGACGCCCAACGCCGCCGCGCCCGTCTTCGGCGGGCTGTCCACCACGCCCAGCGGCAGCACCGCGTCGGGGTCGTCGCCGTGCAGACCTTGCACCGCGGCGCGGTGCGCGAGGACGCGGGCCCCGGTGAGGTCCACCCCGATCAGGTCCCCTGCGCCGTTCCCGTCGTGCCGAGCACGGCGTCGACCACCTGGTCCGGCGTGAGGTCGTCGGTGACCACTTCGATCGTGGCGACTTCCCGGTACAGCGGCAGGCGCGCGTCCAGCAGGGACTTGAACGTCGCGCGCGGGTTCACGCCCGCCAGCAGCGGCCGCGCGCTGGACATGCCGGTCCGCCGCACGCCTTCGGCCATGCCGACGTTGAGGAAGACCACGGTGTGGCCGGCGAGGCGCTCGCGGGTGGTCGCGGACATCACCGCGCCGCCGCCGAGCGCCAGCACGCCGTCGTGGGTCTTCAGGCCCTCGGCGACGGCTTCCTCCTCCATCGCGCGGAACGCGGGCTCGCCGTCGTCGGTGAAGATGTCGGAGATCGGCTTGCCCGCTGCCGCCACGATGTCGTCGTCGGTGTCGCGGAAGGGGACGCCGAGGCGTTCGGCGAGCAGTACGCCGACCGTCGTCTTGCCCGCCCCGGGCGGCCCGAGGACGACGAACTTCGGCGTCACAGGCCCTCCCAGCGGGCTTCCAGCGCCTCCAGGTAGGAGGCGACGTTGCGCTTGGTCTCGGCGATCGAGTCGCCGCCGAACTTCTCCAGCGCCGTCTCGGCCAGCACGAGCGCCACCACGGACTCCAGCACCACGCCCGCGCGCGGCACCGCGCACACGTCCGAGCGCTGGTGGATGGCCACCGCGGGCTCACCGGTCCGGACGTCCACAGTGGACAGAGCACGGGGGACGGTCGAGATCGGCTTCATGGCGACGCGGACGCGCAGCGGCTCGCCGTTGGTGATGCCGCCCTCCAGGCCGCCCGCCCGGTTGGAGCGCCGCGTGACGCCCTTCGGTCCGGCGCCCCGGTCGATCTCGTCGTGCGCCTGGCTGCCCCACCGCTCGGCGGTGGTGAAGCCGTCGCCGATCTCCACGCCCTTCATCGCCTGCACGCCCATCAGCGCGCCGGCCAGCCGTGCGTCGAGCCGCCGGTCCCAGTGCACGTGCGAGCCGATGCCCGGCGGCAGGCCGTAGGCGATGACCTCGATCACGCCGCCGACCGTGTCACCGGCCTCCTTGACCGCCTCGACCTCGGCGACCATCGCCTCCGTGCCGCGCGCGTCGAACGCGCGGACCGGGCTCGCGTCCACGGCGGCCAGGTCGTCCGGACCGGGCACGGGCGCGTCGGCGGGCGTCTTGGCCTTGCCGATCGAGACGACGTGGCTGATCACGTCCACGTCGAAGACCTGCTTGAGGAAGTGGCGGGCGACCGTGCCGAGCGCGGTGCGGGCCGCGGTCTCCCGGGCGCTGGCGCGTTCCAGCACGGGGCGTGCCTCGTCGAAGCCGAACTTCTGCATGCCGGGCAGGTCGGCGTGGCCGGGCCGCGGCCTGGTCAGCGCCTCGTTGCGGCCGGTCGGCTTGAGCTCGGACGGGTCGACGGGGTCGGCGGACATCACCTTCTCCCACTTGGGCCACTCGGTGTTCCCGATCCGGACCGCGATCGGGCCACCCTGGGTGAGCCCGTGCCGGACACCGCCGAGGATCTCGACCTCGTCGGCTTCGAAGCCCATCCGCGGGCTGCGGCCGAAGCCGAGCCGGCGGCGCTCCAGTTGAGCGGTCAGGTCGGCAGTGGTGACCTCGACCCCGGCGACCATGCCTTCCAGCACGGCGACGAGGGCAGGTCCGTGGGACTCCCCAGCGGTGATCCAGCGCAGCACGCGCGAATCATAGTGCCGTGACGCACCGCCACCGGCGTCGGTTGCCCGGGTGGTGGGTTCAAGACTTCGGGCCGGTCGTCAAGCGCGGCTTCGGACGGGAAGGTGACATCGGTCAGTCGGCAGGAGGCCTCCCGGAGTCGTCGTGGCAGGTGGGCGTCCGTGTTGTATGGTGAACCACCAGTTCATCTTCGCTGCGGAGCGTGAAGGGCGGCACCGGCATGACCGGACAGGGACCGCGGCGCGCGGACGCCACCCGCAACCGGGCCGCGATCCTCGACGCCGCCCGGACGCTCATCGCCGCGCACGGCACGGACGTCGGCATGGACCGGATCGCAGCCACGGCGGGTGTCGCCGTCGGCACCCTCTACCGCCACTTCCCCACCAAGCACGACCTGGTCGCCGCCATCGTGGCCGACCTGGGCGTGATGATCGGCGAGACGCTCGGCTCCGCGCTGGCCAGTATCGGCGAGGGCCGGACCACCGCCCGGGACGAGATCGTCGCGCTGCTGCACCGGGTCGTGGTGACGATGGGGCGGGAACGCCTGCTCCGCGACGCCGTCGCGGACGTCGGCCGCGAGTCGCTGCGCCCCGTCCTGGACCACGCGGTGGACTCGCTGGCCGAGCTGGTCGCCGCCGCGCACCGGGAGCACGGGCTGCACCCGGACGTCACGGTGGACGACATCACCCTGCTGCTGGCCGCCTCACCCGGCGCGGACGTGCCCGAACCGGCACGACTGCGCTGGGTCGAACTGGCCCGCCGCGCCCTCGTCCCCGACGACGGGACCGGCCGGCACTGAGCCCGGCCGGGCTGCCGGTCACCCGCCGGACACGGTCAGCGCCCACGTGCCCGCCAGCAGCCCCGGTCCGTGCGGGACGGTGTGGTCCGGCCACCACAGGCTCAGCACGAGCGTGACCAGGCTCGCCAGCACCGCCGCCACGGGTAGCGCGAACCACGACGCGGACGCCAGCACCGCGCCCAGCGGTCCGGCCAGCTTCACGTCTCCCCCGCCCATCGCAGCCGGCGCGAGCAGGCGCACCAGCAGGTGGAACCCGCCGAACAGCAGGCAACCGGCCAACGCACGCCACAGGTCGGCGCCGCACCACCACAGCGCCACGCCGATCACCGGGTACGCGGGCAACGTCAACGCGTCCGGCAGGCGGCGGTGGCGCAGGTCGGTCGCGGTCAGCAGCACGCCCAGCCACGCCAACAACAACGGCACGGGCAGCCACGGCGGCGAGGCCAAGGCCCAGGCCACGAACCACAACACCGCCGTCGGCACGGCGCACCACAACCAGCACACGTCCGCCCCGCGAGGCAGGCGGCGCAACAACCCGGCGCCCACGGCACCGGCCAGGAATCCCGAGATGACCATGGAACCAGCGTCGACCCGGGATCACCGGTGGCGCAACGAGAAGTGCGGGTGAATGGTCCATTCACCCGCACTCACCCCGTCAGCGGCGCACGTCCGCGGAACAGCCCGGAAAACCGACCGCGGATTCAGCGCTGCCAGGAGAACAGCGCGTCACCCGCCGCCACCGGACCACCGGCCTGGTCCAGCACCACCTCCGGCGCCGCGTCCAACGCGATCACCGGGCAGATCGGCGCGAACCCCGCCGCCTCCACCTCGGCCGGGTCCCACGTCACCACGGGCTGCCCCGCGCGCACCGCCTCACCCTTGACCACGTGCAACGTGAAGCCCTCGCCCTTGCGCTTCACCGTGTCGATCCCGAGGTGCACCAACACCGCCGCGCCCTCCGAAGTGGCCACGACGAACGCGTGCGGGTGCAGCGTCACCACGGTCCCGTCCACCGGGGACACCACGTCCGCCCGGCCGCGGTCCGGCTCGACCGCCACCCCCGGACCCACCATGGCCTGCGCGAACACCGGGTCCGGCACCTCGGTCAGCGGCACCACGCGACCGCTGACCGGGCTGGCCACGCGCAGCGTCACAGGAGGTCCTCGATCTCGCTGGCGATCGTGTCGGCCTCCGGCCCCACGACCACCTGGACGACGTTGCCCGAACGCATCACGCCGTGCGCGCCCAGGCCCTTCAAAGCCTTCTCGTCCACCAGGGAACCGTCTTCCAGCTCACAGCGCAGGCGCGTGATGCACGGCTCGATCTCCACGATGTTGTCCGCACCGCCGAGCGCGGCGAGGATCCGCTCCGCCTTGTCGTCCGCCACTTGAAGTCCTCTCTCGACACCTGGCCTGAGGGTGCCACCGCTCGGGCACGGTCCCGTAACGGCGGTTGACACCCGGTTGACGCGCGGAGCATCCTCCCCGCACCAACTGGTCTAGACCGGAAAGTACCAATCCCGGTGTGGACGCGCGAGCACCGGGGAGGTGTCATGAGCCGCAACGAGATCGTCGACGGGCCGAAGCCCAAGCACGCCCAGCTCCGGGACATCCTGCGGCGCATGGCCGAGCAGGAGCTGCCACCGGGCTCGCCGATCCCGTCCGAACGCGACCTCGCCCAGCAGTACGGTGTGTCCCGCATCACAGTACGCGCCGCGGTCGGCCAGCTCGTCGCCGAGGGCCTGCTGAGCAGGGCGAAGGGTCGGGGCACGTTCACCGCCCGGCGACGCATGGACGTCCAGCTCTACCTGGAGTCGTTCACCGACGACATGCGCCGGCGCGGGCTGACCCCCGCGACCGAGCTGGTGGCGTGCGCCGAGGAGGTGCCGCCGCCCGAGGCGACCACCGCGCTCGGCCTGCTGCCGCACGAACCGGCGTGCCGACTGGTCCGCGTGCGACTCGCGGACGGCGTGCCACTGGCCGTCGAACGGGGCTGGTACAGCCCGCGGGTCGTGCCCGACCTCGACCGGCACGACCTCACCACCTCGCTCTACACCCTCATCGCCGACACCTACGGGGTCCAGCTCGACCACGCCGCGCAGACGGTGTGGGCCGAGGGCGCCGACCCCGAGACCGCGAAGCTGCTGGGCATCAGGCCCGGCGGCGCGCTGCTCGTCTTCCGCCGGGTCTCCAGCTCACGAGGCAGGCCCGTCGAGGACATGACGTCCTGGTACCGGGGCGATCTCTACCAGGTGACCATGCAATTGGACCGGACCGACCCGGAATCCGGCCCGCACCACTCCGCCAAGGGAGGTACCCCATGAGCGCCAGCGCCCCACAGGCGACCGGCGGTCGTGAGATCAAGGGCCTGGCCGGGCTCCAGCGCTTCGGCCGCAGCCTCATGCTGCCGATCGCCGCGCTGCCCGTAGCCGCGCTCCTGCTGCGACTCGGCCAGGACGACATCCTCGGCAAGGACTGGCTGGGATGGAACGCGGTGGCCGGCGTCATCGGCGGCGCGGGCAACGCCCTGTTCGCCAACCTGCCGCTGCTGTTCGCCGTCGGTGTGGCCATCGGCTTCGCCCGGCGCGGTGACGGTTCCACCGCGCTGGCCGCCGTGGTCGGCTTCGTGGTGACCGAGGCGGTGTTCAAGGCCATGTCGCCGCTCGTGCTGCCGCTCCCGGAGGACGCCGCGGCGGACGCCAAGCAGGAGCTGATCAACTACTCGGTGCTGACCGGCATCGTGGTCGGTCTGATCACCGCGGTGCTGTGGCAGAAGTACCACCGCATCAAGCTGCCCGCCTACCTGGCGTTCTTCGGCGGCCGGCGGTTCGTGCCGATCATGGTCGCGGGCGTGATGATCCCGGTCGCGGTGGTCATGGGCCTGATCTACCCGTGGTTCGACCAGGGTCTGACCGCGGTCGGCGAGGCGATCTCCAACAGCACGATCATCGGCGCGGGCATCTACGGCACGATCAACCGCCTGCTGCTCCCGCTGGGCCTGCACCACATCCCGAACACGTTCATGTGGCAGGTCTTCGGCGAGTACGAGGGCAAGACCGGCGACATCCAGCGGTTCTTCGCGGGCGACCCGTCCGCGGGCACGTTCATGACCGGCTTCTTCCCGATCTTCATGTTCGCGCTGCCGGCGGCGGCGCTGGCCATCGTGCACACCGCGCGGCCGGCGCAGAAGAAGGTCATCGCGGGCATCATGGGCTCGGCGGCGCTGACCTCGTTCATCACGGGTGTGACCGAACCGCTCGAGTTCGCGTTCATGTTCGTGGCGTGGCCGCTGTACGTGATCCACGCGGTGCTCACCGGCACGTCGCTGGCCATCAGCAACGCGTTGGACATCCACAGCGGGTTCGGGTTCTCCGCGGGCGCCATCGACTACGCCCTCAACTTCAACATCTCCACCAAGCCCCTGCTGATCCTCGTGCTGGGCGTGATCTACGCGGCCATCTACTACTTCCTGTTCCGCTTCGTCATCACGAAGTGGAACCTGAGGACGCCGGGTCGCAGCGAGGACGAGGATCCGGAAGCCGACCCGAGCGTGGTCGAGGGCACCGACCGCGGCGACCGGGCGGGCAAGGGCGACAAGGTCGACACGGAAGGCCGGTCGGACGCGAGCGCGTCCTGACGGCGAGTCGAAGGAACGAGAGGACGGGTCATGCCTGAGCGACGGGTCACCGTGGCGAGCAAGGTCGGACTGCACGCGCGCCCTGCCGCACTGCTGGCGAAGGCCGCGGCCGGGCAGCCGGTGAAGGTCACCATCCGCAAGGACGACGGCCAACCGGTCGAGGCGGCGAGCGTGCTGAACCTGATGACGCTCGGCGCTATGCACGGTGACGAGGTCGTCCTGGCCGCGGAAGGCGACGGCGCGGACGCCGCGCTGGAGGCGATCGCGGAGATCATCGCCACCGACCTCGACGAGGGCTGATCCCCTCAGCACGACGTCCGGGCCCTGCTCGCACCCTCGCGCGAGCAGGGCCCGGACGCGTTCCGAGCGTTGAATTCAGGGGTCCTGAACGTAGGACACGCGCGGGCTGGAGGTTGGACTCTCGAGGGTTAGATCGGGAGTGGCAGGAGGTTGTCGGTGGCGGCGCGGAGGGCGGTGCGCATCGCCTCGCGGGGGGCCGGGAGGCCGGTGAACTGCTCCGACTGGCCGAACGCCTGGTGCAGCAGCATGTCCAGGCCGGTGGCCAGGGTGCGGCCCCGCTTCTCCACGGCGTGGGCCAGCGGGGTCGGCCACGGGTGGTAGATCACGTCCAGCACGCACGGCGCCTCGGCCAGCGCACCGGCGATCGGCTCGGTCGCGTCCGGCGGCACGGTGCTGACCAGGACGTCCGACGACGACGCCAGACCGGCGAAGTCCGCGGCGTCCCAGGTGACGACGTCCAACGCCAGGCCGAGGCGGGACGCGCACGACTCCGCCTCCGCCGCACGGCTCACCGAACGCACCACCAACGACACCGAGCGCACACCCACGGAAGCCAACGCCACCAGCGCCGCCGTGGCCGTGCCGCCCGCACCCAGCAGCACCGCGCGCGAACCGGACGTGAAGCCGCACGACGCCCGCAGCGCACCCAGGACGCCGTCCACGTCGGTGTTGTCCGCGCGCCACCCGCCGTCGACCGGAACGAGCGTGTTCGCGGCACCCACCCGCACGGCCCGGGACGTCGCGGAGGTGGCCACCACCAGCGCCGCGCGCTTGTTCGGCATCGTCACCGACAAGCCCGCCCACGCCGGGTCCAGCCCGGCCACCAGGGACGGCACCTCGTCGGCCACGCACTCGACCCGCGTGTACTCCCAGTCCGTCAAGCCCAGTGCCGCGAACGCGGCGTTGTGCAGCACCGGTGACAACGAGTGGGCCACCGGCGAGCCGATGACCGCCGCACGGCGGGCCACGGTCAGAAGACGCCTTCCGCGCGTGCCTTGGCCGCCGCGATCTCGTGCTCGTCGTGGGTGTTCGTGAAGCACGACGTGCCGTCCTTCTGGCACTTCACGAAGTAGAGCCACGGCCCGTCCTCGGGCGTGATCGCAGCGGTGATCGCCTCACGGCCGGGCGAGCCGATCGGCGTCGGCGGCAACCCCAGCACCTTGTAGGTGTTGAACGGCCCGGACCGGTCGCGGTCCTCGTCGCTGGTGGTGATGTGCGGCCGGTCCAGCTTGTAGTTGACCGTGGAGTCCAGCTCCAGCCTCTGCGGCAGCGCGAGCCGGCTGTAGATGACCCGGGAGATCTTGCCGAAGTCCTTGGTCACGCCTTCCTTCTCGATCAGGGAAGCGATGACCAGCACCTCGTACGGGCGGAAACCCGTCTTGCCCGCCCCGTTGGGGATGCCGTAGCCCTGCAGCCTCGTCAGGGACGTGGAGAGCACGCCCTTGAGCAGCTCGGTGGCGTTCGCGCCCGGCTTGACGTGGTACAGGCCCGGCGCGATGAGCCCTTCGAGCCGGTTCTCCTTCGGCGCGGCGGCGACGTCGGGCAGCGCCCACTCGGGGATGCCGAGCGCGGCCGGGTCGGCGTTGTCCGCCGCGTCGCGCAGCTGCTCCGGCGCGACGCACTGCTTGACGCCGTCGAGTTCCACGCACGAGGCCTCGGACAGCCTGGAGATGATGCCCTTGGTGATGCTGCCGTCCAGCGCGGTGAGGTCGTGCAGCACGTTGCCGCCCTTGACCTCCAGCGGCACGATCTTGGACGCCTCGTCCACCATCCGCGCCACCGCGGCCTCGCCGGACATCTTGGTCTTCATCAGGTAGAACCCGGGCTGGATCGCGGTCACCCGCGAGTCGTCCGCACCCGCCTCGGTGAACGCGCGGGCGCTGGCCACCACGCCCTGCTCCTTGAGCGTGGTCGCGATGGTGGTGACCAGGTCGCCGTCCTTGACCTCGACCACCACGTCGGCCTCGCCCGCACCGGCGAAGTCGTCGTAGGAGCCGATGCCGCTCAACGTGCGGTACCCGTAGTACGCGCCGACGCCGCCGCCGGTCAGCACCAGCGCCACGACGACCCACAGGATCGTCCGCTTGCGCCTGCGCTTGGCACGCCGGGCCGCGGCGTCGCTCTTGCCACGCGCCACCCGCTCGTCGTGGCGCGTGTCGGGATCGGTGAACAACCCGAGGTCGTCGTTCACGAGCCGTCCTTAGCTCCGGGGGCCCGCTCCGCGGCGGAGCGAGCCACTTGTCGCGCCCGTGCGTCCAGCCAGGACTGCAGGATCTCGACCGCGGCAGCCTGGTCGACCACGGCGCGTTGCTTCTTGCCGCGCACCCCGCGCTCGGCGAGCACCCGGCTCGCCGTGACGGTGGTCAGCCGCTCGTCGGTGAGCCGCACCGGAACCGGTGCGACGCGCTCGGCCAGTGCCGCAGCGTACGCCGTGGCGGTCTCCGCCGCCGGCCCGTGCTTGCCGGCCAGCGTCCGGGGCAGGCCGACCACGACTTCCACCACGTCGTGCTCGGTGACCAGGCCGGCCAGGTCGCGCAGGTCCCGACCGGTCTTCACGTCACGCGCCAGGGTAACCAGTGGCGTCGCCAGGAACGCACCGGGATCGCTCAACGCCACCCCGACGCGGACCGCGCCGACGTCGACGCCGAGCCTGCGGCCGAGGCCCGGGTCGTCGACGCCGGGGCGGTCAGCGCTGCTCAAGGGCGCGGTCCACCTCGGTGCGCAGGGCGGTGACGGCGTCACCGATACCGCCGGGGTTCGTGCCGCCACCCTGGGCGAGGTCCGGCTTGCCGCCGCCGCGACCGCCCACGGCCGGGGCGAAGGCCGGCACCAGCTTGCCGGCGGCCAGGCCCAGGTCACGGGCGGCGGACGTGGTGGCGACCACGAAGCTGACCTTGTCGCCGTCCGGGGCGAACAGGCCGACCACGCCGGGCTTGTCGCCGAGCCGGTTGCGCACCTCGCCGGCGATGGTCCGCACGTCGGCGCCCGACGTGCCCTCGGGCAGCTGGAGGGCCACCAGGGCCACCCCGCGCACGTCCAGGGCCTGCTCGGCCAGCGAACCGGCGTTGGCCACGAGCTGGGCGGCCTTGACCTTCTCCAGCTCCTTCTCGGCCACCCGCAACCGCTCCACCAGGGCCTCGACCCGGGCGGGCACCTCGGCGTCGGGCACCTTGAGCAGGGCGGCGACGTTCTGCACCAGAGCCCGCTCCTGGGCCAGGTACTTGAAGGCCTCGATGCCGACGTAGGCCTCCAGGCGGCGCACGCCGGAGCCAACGGACGACTCGCCGATCACCGTGATCGGGCCGATCTGGGACGAGTGCTCGACGTGCGTGCCACCGCACAGCTCGCGCGACCACGGCCCGCCGATCTCGACCACGCGCACGGTCTCGTCGTAGGTCTCGCCGAACAGGGCCACGGCACCCATCTCCTGGGCGCCACCCATGTCGGTGTAGACGACCTTCACCGGCAGGTCCTTGCGCACGGCCAGGTTCGAGACCTCTTCGATCTCGCTGCGGGCCTCCTCGGAAAGACCACCCGTCCAGGCGAAGTCCAGCCGCAGGTAGCCCGGCTTGTTGTACGAGCCGCTCTGCAGGGCGGACGGGCCGAGCACCTGGCGCAGGGCGGCGTGCACGACGTGCGTGCCCGAGTGGCCCTGGCGGGCGCCGACGCGCCACTCCGGGTCGACGCGGGCCTCGACGTGCTCGCCCTCGGCGATCTCGCCGCTGAGCACGCGCACCTGGTGCACCCACAGCTTGCGGGCCACCTTCTGCACGTCCACGACTTCCAGCTCGGCGTTGGCCGTGACGATGGTGCCGGCGTCGCTCTCCTGGCCACCGGACTCGGCGTACAGCGGCGTGCGGTCGAGCACGACCTCGACGATGTCGCCCTCTCGGGCCGACTTCACCCGCTTGCCGCCGCTGACGATGCCGCGCAGGGTGGCCTCGCTGGCCAGCTCGGTGTAGCCGGTGAACTCGGTACCGCCCAGCTCCAGCAGCTCCCGGTACACGGTCTGGTCGCCGTGGCCGGTCTTCTTGCCGGCGGCGTCGGCCTTGGCGCGGGCCCGCTGCTCGGCCATCAGCTTGCGGAAGCCGTCCTCGTCCACGGTGAGACCGGCTTCGGCGGCCATCTCCAGGGTGAGGTCCAGCGGGAAGCCGTAGGTGTCGTGCAGCTGGAAGGCCTTGTCACCGGGCAGCGTGGCGCGGCCATCGGACTTGACCTCGGCGGCGGCGGTCTCGAAGATCCGCGACCCGGCGTCCAGCGTCCGCAGGAACGTGTCCTCCTCGGCCTTGAGCACCTGCTCGATCCGGGCGAAGCCGGACACCAGCTCGGGGTAGGACGGGCCCATGGCGTCGCGCACGACCTCGGCGAACCGGGTCAGCACCGGCTCGGTCACGCCCAGCAGGCGGGCCGAGCGGACGATGCGGCGCAGCAGGCGGCGCAGCACGTAGCCGCGGGCCTCGTTGCCGGGCGTGACGCCGTCACCGACCAGCAGCACGCCGGAACGGGCGTGGTCGGCGATGACGCGGAACCGCACGTCGTCGGTCTCGTTGGCGCCGTACTCGCGGCCGGACAGCTGCTCGGCCTTGGTGATGACGGTGCGGACGAGGTCGGTCTCGTAGACGTTGTCGACGTCCTGCAGCAGCATGGCGACGCGCTCGACGCCCATGCCGGTGTCGATGTTCTTGTCCGGCAGCTCGCCCAGGATCGGGTAGTCCCTCTTGGCACCGCCCTCGCCGCGGACGTTCTGCATGAAGACCAGGTTCCAGATCTCCAGGTACCGGTCCTCGTCGACGACCGGGCCGCCCTCCTCGCCGAAGGCCGGGCCGCGGTCGTAGTAGATCTCCGAGCACGGGCCGCACGGACCGGGCACGCCCATCGACCAGTAGTTGTCCTCGATGTCGCGGCGCTGGATGCGCTCCGGCGGCAGCCCGGCGACCTTCTGCCACAGGTCGGCGGCCTCGTCGTCGTCCAGGTAGACGGTCACCCAGATGCGCTCCGGGTCCAGGCCGTAGCCGCCGTCGGACTGCGGCTTGGTGACCAGTTCCCAGGCCAGCCGGATGGCGTCTTCCTTGAAGTAGTCGCCGAACGAGAAGTTGCCGGCCATCTGGAAGAACGTGTTGTGCCGGGTGGTCTTGCCTACCTCGTCGATGTCCGGCGTGCGCACGCACTTCTGGATGCTGGTCATCCGCGGGGCGGGCGGTGGGGCCTCGCCGAGGAAGTACGGCTTGAACGGCACCATGCCGGCGTTGACGAACAGCAGGTTCGGGTCGTCGAGCAGGAGCGAGGCGCTGGGCACGTACTTGTGGCCGGCGTTCTCGAAGTGCTCGCGGAAGCGCTTGATGATCTCGTGGGTCTGCACGGGTCTTCGTCCTTCGGGAGTGTGGAAGTCAGGGCGCGGCTAGGCGAACGAACGACCTACCTGGCGTCGTTCGCCCCGCGCGCTCGCCGACCCGGCGTGAAGCCCGTCTGACGTTCCACGGTGTCTTGCAACTCCTGTTCGCGCTCCGACATTCCGGCGCGCACCTCGGCGCCGAACGAGCCGATGGCGCCCGCCAGTTCGCGCAGGCCCTGGCCGACGTTCTCGCCGATGCCCGCGGGCGTGGCGGCGTGCGCGGCCTGGCCCGCCTTGCGGGTGGCGAACACGCCCGCGGCGATGCCGAGCCCGAACCAGAACAGCCGCCTCATCGCTTGCCCCTGCGCCGGGTGTGCTTGCTGGGGAGCTCCTTGGCCGCGCGCCGGGCGCGGATGGCCTTGCTCACGCCGTAGGACAGCGCGGCGGCCTTGACCAGCGGCCCGCCCAGGGTGGCGGTGAACAGCGAGGCGAGCGCGGAGACGTTGCCGGTGACCGCGCGGGCGTTGGCGGTGATCCCGTCCACCCGCTCCAGCTGCGTGTTCACGTGCGTGATCGTCGTGTTCGCGCCGGTGAAGATCGGGTCGCTGTTCTGGTGCGCCTTGCGGATGGCGATCGTGGCCTCGTCCAGCGTCCGGCCCAGCTTGATCAACGGGATCGCCAGCAGGAGCACAAGCAGCACGAACGCGCCGGCGGCGACCAGCGCGGCGATCTGCCCTGGCGACACGGATCCTCCTGGTGGATTGCCTGGCTCACGGTGGTGGCCAAGGTTACCGCGACCGCGTTCGGCCCTCCGAACGAGATCGGGGCTGGGCTGTGCCACGTGGTGGGACGGCGGCGCAAGACCCCCCATTTGGCGTCGATTGGATCGTCGTCGCGGCGGCTAGCGTGGGGCACGCGAGTGATCGTCACACCACGGATGGTCACGGAGGGCTTGACACACACCACACCGAGTAGATGAGGTAAGCCTAACCTTAATCGATCGTCGGAGGTGCCGTGTTCGCCGACAGTCCCTCCGGACGACCGATCCCCCCGGGCCGGCCGGCCGACGTGCTGGCCCGCGTCACGGCCGTGCTCACCGACGGCGGGATGCTCGGCGACGTGCCCGAGCACGGCATCGGCGCGGACGCCGCGCTGGCCCTCGTCACGACCGTGCTCACCGAGGGCGGTGTCGACCTGACCAGCCCGTTCGCCGCCGCGCACCTGCAACCGCCGCCGCTGGCCGTGGCCGTCACGGCGGATTCGCTGGCCAGCGCGGGCAACGCCTCCCTGGACACCTACGACTCCGGGCCGGCGGCGCTGGCCGTGGAGCGGTGGGTGGTCGCGGCGCTCGCCCGGCTGGCCGGGTTCGGTGCCGACGCAGACGGCGTGTTCACCCCTGGCGGCACGCTGTCGAACCTGACCGCGCTGCTGCTGGCCCGGGACGCGGCGGCGGCCCGGCTGGGCCTGGACGTGCGGTCCGATGGGGTGGCGGCGCTGCCCGACCCGGTGGTGCTCTGCTCGGAACTGGCGCACTTCTCGGTGGCGCGGGCGTGCGCGGCGCTGGGCATCGGCGAGCACGCGGTGCGCACGGTGTCGGTGGACTCACGGCGGCGGATGCGGCCGGACGCCCTGGCGGCGACACTGCGGGCGGGCGGCACGCCGGTGGCCGTCGTGGCGACCGCGGGCACCACGGACTTCGGCTCGGTGGACCCGTTGCCGGAACTGGCCGAGATCGCCCGCGAGCACCGCGTGTGGCTGCACGTGGACGCCGCCTACGGGTTCGGCGCGGTGTTCTCGGCGAAACTCGCCGCGCTGGTGGACGGGCTGGCGCTGGCCGACTCGGTGACCGCGGACCTGCACAAGATCGGCTGGCAGCCCGCCGCGGCGAGCGTGCTGCTGGTGCGCTCGGCGGCGCTGTTCGGGCCGCTGGAGCGGTCGGTCGCCTACCTGAACCCGGAGGATGACCGGGCCGAGGGCTACGACGGCACGCTGGGCCGGTCGTTGCAGACCACGCGCCGGCCGGACGCGGTGAAGGTGGCCGCGACGCTGCTCGCGCTGGGCCGGGCCGGGCTGGGTGCGCTGGTGGACCGGTGCCACGAGCTGGCCGGGCACGCCGCCGCGCTGATCGCCGCCGACCCGTCGTTCGAACTGGTGGGCGGCGCGACGCTGACCACGGTGGTGTTCCGCTACCGACCCGCCGACGAGTCACTCGCCGACGAGGTGAACGCCCGCCTGCGCCGGGCGTTGCTGCGCGCGGGTGCGGCGCTGATCGGCCGCACCGAGGTGGACAAGGTGACGTGCCTGAAGCTGACCCTGCTCAACCCGAACGCCCGCGAGGCGGACCTGGCCGCCCTGCTGGCACTGGTCCGCGAAGCCGGATCCGCCGCCGAGAGACTCCTGGAAGGAGCCGCATGACACCCGATCCGCTTGAGGGCGACCCGCGGTCGACCTCGGAGCACGCGCATCTGGAGGCGTTGCTGCGCTGTTGGGTGCGGGAACGGAACGTGTCGGTGACCGGCCGGGTGCGGGTCGACGTGCTCGGGGTGCCGTTGGAGGCGGAGGTGCGGTACTGGTCGGCGACCGGGCGGCACCGGTTCGGGGCGGTGACGTTGGCGGGCAGACCGGCCGATCCGGTGGTGGCGGTGGCACTGGTGGCGGCGGAGCTGGTGTCCGGGCGGACCGGAGGTGGGGACGGCCTGGTCGCGGACCTGGTCGAGCGGACCGCCGAGTCGGTGCGCCGGGTCGCGGAGTTCGTGGCGTACCGGCGGCGTGAGCCGGTGGGGCCGGCGGACCGGTTCCTGGACAGCGAGCAGCGGCTGATGCTCGGGCACCTGCACCACCCCGCGCCCAAGAGCCGGGACGGCCTGTCCGACGCCGACAACGCCCGGTTCGCGCCCGAGCTGCGCGGTTCGTTCCCGCTGTTCTGGTTCTCGGCGGCCGAGGAGGTCGTGTCGCACGGGTCGGTGGCCGGGCCGGACGCGGTGACGTTGATGTCGACGTTGGCCGGGCGCAGCCCCGAACCGGGCCGGGTGCTGGTGCCCGCGCACCCCTGGCAGGCGCACGACCTGCTGAGCAGGCCGCGGATCGCGTCACTGGTCTCGCGCGGGCTGCTGGAGCCGCTGGGCGAGTTCGGCCCGCCGTGGTCGCCGACGTCGAGCCTGCGCACGGTGTACCGGACGGGTGCGCCGGTGATGCTGAAGCTGTCGCTGGGCCTGCGGATCACGAACTCGCGGCGCGAGTCGACGTCGACCGAGCTGCGCCGCGGCTCGGAGATCCACCTGCTGCTGGAGTCCGGCTACGCGGCCGGCACGGAGAAGGCGCACCCCGAGTTCGGCGTCGTGCGCGACCCGTCGTGGATCGCGGTGGACGAGGGCGGCGAGGTCACCGGGCTGGACGTGGCCGTGCGCGAGGTGCCGGAGGACATCGGCGACTCGCGGTGCCTGGCGGGCATGGTCGCGCCACGACCGGGTATCGGTCGTTCCCTGCTGGGTGAACTCGTGCTGCGGCTCAACGCGGCCGAGTGGGTCGCCGACTACACCGACCGGGTGCTGGTGCCGATGCTGCGCCTGTACGCGGAGACCGGCATCGGGTTGGAGGCGCACCAGCAGAACACGCTGGTGCGGCTGGACCCGGCGGGGCGGGTGGTCGGCGGGCGGTACCGGGACAACCAGGGCTACTACCTGGCCGCCTCGCACCTGCCGAGGGTGCTGGAGCGGCTGGGCGTCGAGAAGTCGACGCTGGCCGTGGTGGACGACGCAGTCGTGGACGACCGGCTCACCTACTACCTGCTGCGCAACCAGGCGCTGGCGGTGATCGGCTGCATCGGCGTGGAAGGTCTGGCCGACGAGCGCGACCTGCTGGGAGTGATGGCGGCACGGCTGGAAGCGGCGCTGCCGGCGTTGGCCGAGGCGGGCCCGGACGGCGACCGACTGGCCCGGAGGTGGTTGGAGGCGGACGTGCTGCCGTGCAAGGCGAACCTGCTGACCAGGCTGGAGGGCATCGACGAGGTGCTCGCACCGCTGGACGCGCAGTCGGTGTACTTCGACGCGCCGAACCCGTTGCGGGAGGGCAGGTGCGCCCGGTGACCCACCTCGACGCCTACCGGCCGACCGACGACCTGTCCGCCGTGCCCGGTCCACCGCTGCCGGTGCTCACCGACGGCTGGCACGCCCGCGTGGTCGACCCGGACACCCGTGACCTGGACCTGGTGCACCGCTGGATGCAGGCGCCGCACGTGGTCGCGTTCTGGCACCAGGCGTGGCCGCGCGGGCAGTGGGAGGAGGAGCTGAGGCGGCAGCTGTCCGGGCTGCACTCGTTGCCGGTGCTGGTGAGCCGCGGCGAGGACCCGGTGATCTACCTGGAGGTGTACCGGGCGGCACGGGACGTGGTCGCGCAGGTCTACCCGGCCCGGCCGCACGACCTCGGGCTGCACGTCGCCGTGGGCGAGCTGTCGATGACCGACCAGGGGCTGGTGCGCAAGCTGCTGCCGGTGGTGACGGCGGCGCTGTTCGACGCCGACCCGCGGTGCACGCGGGTGCTGCTGGAGCCGGACGTGCGCAACCGGCGGGCGATCGCGTCGTTCACCGCGGGCGGGTTCGCGCCGGTCGGCGAGGTGCTGCTGCCGGACAAGGTGGCGCTGCTGATGGTGCGCACGCGATGAGCGCCCAGGGGCCGGTCACCGACGTCGTGGCGATCGGGTGCGGGCCGTTCAACCTGGGCCTGGCCGCGTTGGCGTCCACTGTGGACGACCTGGGCGTGGTGGTGCTGGAGGCGCGGCCGGAGCTGCGGTGGCACAGCGGGATGATGTTCGGCGACGCGCTGCTGCAGGTCAGCTTCCTGGCCGACCTGGTGACGTTGGTCGACCCGACGCACCCGCTGTCGTTCCTGGCCTACCTGCGTGACGCGGACCGGCTGTACCCGTTCTACGTGCGGGAGAGGTTCCACCCGACCCGGCGCGAGTACGAGGACTACCTGCGGTGGGCGGCGTCCCGGCTGCCGGTGCGGTTCTCGCACGACGTCACGTCGGTGCGGTGGGAGGGCGACCGGTTCGCCGTGTCGGGGCCGGGGTTCTCGGTGGACGCGCGGCACCTGGTGCTCGGGGTGGGCACCACGCCGTCCGTGCCGCCCGCGCTGGCCGGGCTCGGTGACCGGCTGGTGCACAGCTCGGACTACCTGCACCGCTCGACGTCCGCCGAACGGGTGACCGTGGTGGGGTCGGGGCAGTCGGGCGCGGAGATCGTGCTCGACCTGCTGCGGCGCAACCTGGACGGCGGGCCGGCGGTGACGTGGCTGACCCGGACGCCGGTGTTCGCGCCGCTGGACTACACCAAGCTGGTGCTGGAGATGACCACGCCGTCGTACGTGCGGCACTTCCACTCGTTGCCGCAGGACCGGCGGGACGCGTTGCGCGCCGAGCACTGGCGGCACTACCGGGCGATCTCGTCCGAGACGCTGGAGGAGCTGCACGACCTGCTGTACCGGCGGGAGTGGGAGCACGGGCTCGCGCCGGTCGAGCTGCGACCGGGCGTGACGGTGGTGTCGTCGTCGGTCTCCGGTTCCGAGGTGGTGCTGGAGTGCGCGCACCGGGACACCGGGCGGACGTTCCAACATCACACCGACCTCGTGGTGGCGGCCACCGGGTACGTGCAGGCGCCGACGCCGTTCCTGGAGCCGTTGGAGCCGTTCATCCACCGGGACGCACAGGGCCGGTACGTCGTCGCGCTGGACCACTCGATTTCGCTGGACCCGTCGATCACCGGGCGGGTGTTCGTGGCGAACGCCGACCTGCACAGCCACGGCGTGGCCGCGCCCGACCTGGGCATCGGGGCGGTGCGCAACGCCACCATCGTCAACGCGGTGACCGGGCGCGAGGTCTACCCGCTGCCCAAGCACACCGCCTACACCAGCTTCAGCGCTCCTGAGGACGAGGGGCAACCGAGGGACGCTGGGCATCCGGGAGACGACGTTGACTGACCTGTGGCGCGAGTGCTCGGCGGCGTTGCTGGCCAAGGCGATCGGCGAGCTGTGCTTCGAAGGGCTGCTGACCCCGTCCGAGGGCTACGAGCTGCGGTTCGACGACGCGGTCTACACGTTCTCGGCGACGCGGACGGCGTTCGGCGGGTGGGCGGTGGAGCCGGGGTCGGTGCGCCGGGCGGCGTCCGGGATCCTCGGCGACGACGTGGTGGAGCCGTGCGACGACGTGCGGCGGTTCGTGGTGGACGCGTTCCGGTTCCTGCGGGTCGACCCGGCCACGACCGCCGGTTTCCTGGCCGAGGTGACCGCGACCGTGGCCGCCGACGTGGCGCTGGCGTCGACCGCGTGGCCGGTGGCGGAGCTGGTGTCGTTGCCGCGGGCCGAGCTGGACGGTCACCTGACCGGGCACCCGTGGCTGATCGCGAACAAGGGGCGGGTCGGGTTCTCCGCGGAGGACCTGGCGCGGCACAGCCCCGAGGCGCGCACGCCCGTGCGGCTGCCGTGGTTGGCCGTGCACCGGGGGCTGGCGGAGTTCCGCGGCACGTCGTCGCTGTCGGAGTCGTCGGTGCGGGAGCACGAGCTGGACCCGATGACGGTGGAGCGGTTCACCGAGGCGTTGCAGGAGGCGGGTGCCGACCCGGCGGCGTACGTGTGGCTGCCCGTGCACCCGTGGCAGCTCGACCACGTCGTGCGGACGCTGTGGGCGGCGGAGCTGGCCACCGGCCGAATCGTGGAGCTGGGCGAGGCGCCGGACTGGTACCTGCCGACCCAGGCGATCCGCACCATGTCCGATGTGGACTCGCCGGGGCGGTACCAGGTCAAGCTGCCGTTGAAGGTGCTGAACACGTCGGTGTACCGGGGCATCCCGCCGCACTGCACGCTCGCCGCGCCGGTGGTCACGCAGTGGCTCGCCGGGCTGTGGCAGGCGGACAAGCTGATCGGCGAGTGGGGCACGCAGCTGCTGGGCGAGGTGGCTTCGGTGACCGTCCGGCACCCGCACCTGTCGCGGGCGGGTGACGTGCCGTACCAGTGGCTGGAGACCCTCGGGTGCATCTGGCGCGAGCCGGTGGCGTTGCGGCCCGGTGAGCGCTCGTGGTCGTTGGCGGCCCTGCTGCACGTGGACCGCGCCGGTCGGCCGTTGCTGCTGGAGTACCTCGGCGGGACCGACCCGGCGGTGTGGTTCGCCGCCCTGCTCCGCGCCCTGCTCCGGCCGCTGCTGCACGTGCTCTACACGTACGGCATCACGTTCAACCCGCACGGCGAGAACGTCGTCGTGATCACGGACAACGACCACGTGCCGGTCCGGGTGGCGCTGTTGGACCTGGTGGACGACGTGAACGTGTCCGTGGACCGGGTACCCGCCCGCGGCCTGGAACCGGACGCCCACGACCCCGTGCTGCCGCGCAAGCCGTGGCCGATCCTGCGCCAGTACATCGTGGACGCCCTGCTGGTCGGCGTCTTCCGCCCGCTGTCCACCCTGATCCCGCTGGGCCACGACCGGTTCTGGGGCATGGTCCGCGGCGAGATCGACGCCTACCGCGACCACTTCCCCACCCTGGCGCCCCGAATGGACTCCGGCTCCCTGACCGTCCCGGAGTTCCTCCGCTACCCGCTCAACAGCTACCGGATCACGTTGGGCTACCAGGACCTGACCGCACGCCCGCCGGTCCCGAAGACGGGCACCCTGCCGAACCCGCTGCACGACGTCGCACCGATACCACCGGCGGACGGCTGGTGAGGCTCTGGCCGCCTCATCCGGTATCCCCGGCCGGACGAGGCGGCCGGAGGATCAGAGGCGGCCCAGGGTGAGGTAGGCGAGGCCGAAGTAGCCTCGGTAGCCCTTCAGCCAGCCGTCGCGGTGGTCGTCGACGATCGCGCGGACCTCGGCGGCCTTCGGGTCGTTCGGGTTCTCGAGCAGCCAGCGTTCCCGGGCGGCGCACCAGCGGGATTCGAAGCTGTCCCACTCGTCCGGGGAGGCGGTGGCGAGGTTCAGCAGGCGGTAACCGCAGGTCATCGCCAGGTCTACGAGTTCGGGGAGAGTGCCGAACTCCTCCTCGCCGAAGATCTCGAGGGACTTCGCGTTGGGTGGCTGTTCCCAGAAGCCGTCGCCGAGCAGGAGCCTGCCGCCGGGGCGGGTGCGGGCGTGCAGGGCCTCCAGGGTGGCCTTCGTGCCGCCCCACGCGTGGGACGCGCCGATCGAGATGGTCACGTCCGCGGGTTCGGCGGACCAGCCGGTGACGTCGGCCAGGTCCAGCGTGACGCGGGAGGTCAGGCCCCTGGCCTCGACGTTCGCCCGGCCGCGGGTGATGGCGTGGTCGTCGCTGTCCACCCCGAACCCGGTCACGCCCGGCTGGTGCTCGACCGCGCGCAGCAGCAACTCCGCCCAGCCGCAGCCGTAGTCGACCACCCGCTCCCCCGGTGCCAGCCGCAGGCTGGTGATCAGGTCGAACGCCTTCGCGTCCGAGAGCGGGGTGTTGAAGTCGAGCAGGGCGTGGCCGTTCAGGGGTGTGTCTGTCACGGGCACACCGTGTCAGAACGCGAACGGATCGGAAATGGATTTACTCCTCGCCGCGGACGACCTTGCGCAGCTTCGGCAGGCGTTCGGCGATCACTCGTTCGACGCCCCGGCCGGTCGGCTGGTAGTAGTCACGGCCGACCAGGTCGTCCGGCGGGTACTGCTGGGTCAGCACGCCTTCCGGCACGTCGTGCGGGTAGCGGTAGCCCTGGGCGTTGCCCAGCTTCGCCGCGCCCGCGTAGTGGCCGTCGCGCAGGTGCGCGGGCACCGAGCCGATCGCGCCTTTGCGCACGTCCGACATGGCCTCGCTGATCGCGGTCGTGACGGCGTTCGACTTGGGCGCGGTGGCCAGGTGGACGGTGGCCTGGGCGAGGTTCAGCGCGCATTCCGGCAGCCCGATGAGCTGCACGGCCTGCGCCGCGGCCACGCACGTCTGCAACGCGGTCGGGTCGGCCATGCCGACGTCCTCGCTGGCGTGGATCACCAGCCGCCGGGCGATGAACCTCGGGTCCTCCCCCGCCTCGATCATCCGGGCCAGGTAGTGCAGCGCCGCGTCCACGTCCGAACCGCGGATCGACTTGATGAACGCGCTGGTCACGTCGTAGTGCTGGTCGCCCTGCCGGTCGTAGCGCACGGCCGCCTTGTCGACCGTCGCCTCCAGCGTGGCCAGGTCCAGGACACCGCCTGCACCGACCGAGTCCGCGGCGGCTTCGAGCGCGGTCAACGCGCGCCGGGCGTCACCGCCGGCCAGCCGGACCAGGTGGTCCTCGGCGTCCTGCTCGACGGTGACCGTGCCGCCGAGGCCGCGTTCGTCCTCGATCGCCCGCCTGACCAGCACGCGCACCGCGTCGTCGGTCAACGGGCGCAGTTGCAGCACCAGCGACCGCGAGAGCAACGGCGAGACGACCGAGAAGAACGGGTTCTCCGTGGTCGCCGCCACCAGCAGCACGATCCGGTCCTCCACCGCGCCGAGCAGCGCGTCCTGCTGGGTCTTGGAGAACCGGTGCACCTCGTCGATGAACAGCACGGTCGACTCGCCGGAGCGGACCAGGCGGCGACGTGCCTCCTCGATGACCGCACGCACCTCCTTCACCCCCGCCGACAGCGCCGACAGCGCGGCGAACCGCCGTCCGGTGGCCTGGGAGACGAGCGTGGCCAGCGTCGTCTTGCCCGTCCCCGGCGGGCCGTAGAGCATGATCGAGGCGGGCGACGAGCCCTCCACCAGCCTGCGCAGCGGCGCGCCCGGCCCGAGCAGGTGGTCCTGCCCGACCACCTCGTCCAGGGTGCGCGGGCGCATCCGCACGGCCAGCGGCGCGTTGGCGGCGATGCGCGCCGCCTTCTCCTCCGGGTCGACGCCGAACAAGCCGTCGTCGAACAGCCCTTCGTTCACGTGTTCGACTGTAGCTTCCCCGTGCACAGCCGCTGTCCGAGCGTGCAACGGTGGTTCCGTCGCAGGTCACCTGGGGTGCAGGGTGTGCGGCATGAGCGAGCTTGCGAGCGAATCATTCAACACAGCGCACCTTGCTCATGCCACGCCGAGCGCTAGCGAGGCGTGTGCATGAGCAAGCTGAGTCCGGAGCAGATCGCCCGGCACGCGCACGACGCGGGGTTCCGCGGGCAGGACCTGACGATCGCGGTGGCGGTCGCGCTGGCCGAGTCCGGCGGCGACCCGCGGGCGCACAACGCCACTCCGCCGGACAACTCCTACGGGTTGTGGCAGATCAACATGCTGGGTTCGATGGGTCCGGCGCGGCGGCGCGAGTTCGGGCTGGAGTCCAACCGGGAGCTGTTCGACCCGGCGGAGAACGCCCGTGCGGCGAACAAGATCTCCGGGGACGGCCGGTCCTGGACGCCGTGGACGACGTACACGAGCGGCGCGTACAAGCGTCACCTGGACGAGGCGCGGCGGGGCGTCGAGGCGATGAAGCGTGGTGGCGGTTCAGGCGGCGGTGGCGGCTCGGGCGGTGGGTCGCGTGGTGGCTCCGGAGGCGGCGGGTTCTCCGTGGACATCAGCGTGCTGCGCGACTACGCACGGCGGACCCGGACCTCGGCCGACGACCTCACCACCCTCGGCCGGCGGCACGTACGCGAGGTGCGGGAGATCGCCGACGACAGCTTCGGGCGCATCGGCAAGCAGTCCGGGTTCGCCGAGGCGTTGGACAACTTCGGCGCGGCGCTGCGCAAGCAGGTCAAGGCGGTCGCGCACAACACCGACGCGCTGGCCACGTCCGCGAGCCGCTCCGTCCGCGCGTACAAGGAGCAGGACGACGACATCGCCGGCTCGCTGCGCGGCGGCAGGGTCATCAGCGGTGGAGGGGAAGGCTAGTGGACAGCCGTGAGATGGCCCGGCACTTCGCCGAGAGCATGATCGGCCACCGGAACTCGTTGGCGGGCAAGGCCGAGGACGCGGTGAAGGTGCAGTACGCGCTGCACCAGACCGCGACCGGCCTCACCGATGGGCACGAGGACCAGCGCAAGGCCGCCAAGACGGTGCTGGAGCACTGGAAGGGCGGCAACTCCGAGGGCTTCGAGAAGCGTTCGAGCCGGCTGGGCAGGCAGCTGCGGGTCACCGCCGACGCCGCCCGTGACGCGGAGAAGATCGTCGCCGGCGTCACCAGCGCGTTGACGACCGGGCACACGCGGGCGCGGCAGGCCGTCGACGAGTACCTCGACCAGGCGGCCCGGCTCCTGGACGCGGGCAAGGCCGTCGGCACGCAGGCCGCGCTGCTCAAGGCCGTGGCGCAGGCGGCGGACCTGGAGCCCAAGTACACCAAGGAGACCACCGCGACCGTCCGGCACGTGCGGGGCGAGTTGGAGGACGCCGCGCGCAAGCTGCGGGCGTTGGAGAAGGAGGTCGAGCACGACGGCGTCGCGGACGGCCGCGCCGAACGCACCCGCGGCCGCACCAAGCCGTCCCGCGCCCGTGCCCGCGGCCGTTCGCGGACGATCATCTCCGCGGCACGGCGTGAGCTGGGCACCCGGGAGAACCCGCCGGGCAGCAACCGCAACCCGTACGGGCCCACGGCGGCGTGGTGCTCGTCGTTCGCCACGGCGATGTGGCGCAAGGCCGGGGTGGACATCCCGGTCCTGCCGTTCACCGGCGACGTGTTCCGGTGGGGGCAGCGGCACGGGAAGGCGTACACGTCGCTCAGCGCGGTGAAGCCGGGTGACGTGCTGCTGTTCGGGAGCGGGCCGAGCAGCCCGGCAACCAGCACGCACATCGGGATCGTGGAGAAGGTGTCCGGCGGGACCGTGACGCTGATCGAGGGCAACTCGGGTGACAGCGTGCGGCGCAACACGCACCGGCTCAGCTCGGCGACGTTCTACGGAGGGGTGCACCCGTGATCACGGGCAACGCGCACGACCCGGACACGGGGATCGCGGTGGAGGTGGGTCCCGGCGGCGGGTTGCGGGACCTGGTGCTGGACTCGCGGTCGTTGCGGCTGGGGCAGTCCGGGTTGGCCCGCGCGATCCTGGCGCTGGTCGACACGGCGACGGCTCGGGCGAACGCGCGCGTGCAGCGTGCGGTGGGTGACGTCAGCGCGCTCGGGCTGGCGGTGGAGAGTCGGCTGGAGGAGTCCGTGGAGGACACGACTCCCGAGACGTGGCGGGTGTGATGGGGCTCGGTGAGCGGTTGGACGCCGTGCGGTGTGAGGCTTCGGGCTCCGGCGTGACGGTGGTGGTCGACCTGCACGGCAAGCCCGTGGACCTGTCGTTCACGCGGGAGGCGCTGACCTTGCGGCCCGCCGAGCTGGCCGACGTGGTCCGGCGGTTGGCCGACGAAGCCGCCGCGGCGGCCGTGGCCGAGGGCATGGCGATCCTCGCCGACGTCGTCCCGCCGCACCTGCTGACGTCCTGAGCGTTGAACTCGGGGGTCCTGAACGTAGGACTCGCGCGCGTGTCCTACGTTCGGAACGCGCGTGTCGAACGTTCAGGTCCCGCGAGTCGAACGTTCGGGTGCCCCGAGTTCTACGGTCGGGTGCGGGCTTGGGTGAGCAGGGTGGCCAGGTGGCGGGTCAGCCACGGGGTGTCGGCCGGCGAGAGGTGGACCCACTCGGTGTCCGGGGACTGCTCGGTGGTCAGCGCGTAGCGGCCGGCGGCGGTCTCGGTCCAGCTCAGCACGCGGGAGCGGCCACCCGGGCCGGTCGCGGCCAGTTGACCGGTCGACTGGCGCGGCGAGTCGACCAGCGTGGTGATCGACCGGGTGGCGCGGCCGGTGATGCCCGCCTGGGCCAGGGTTCGCTCCAGCGCGGCGTAGCCGGCTTGGGCGTAGGCGTCCATCGCGGCGGAGAACACGGGCCTGGGCATCCGCACCTGCTCGCCGGGGCCCGCGGGCGCGTCGCCGATGACCCGCGTGATCGCGGCCGCCAGGTCGGTGACGGGCTCCAGCGCCACCTCGCGGTCGTTCAGCACGGCCAGCACGCCCTGCCTGCCGCGGGAGGTGGCCAGCACCCGCCACGGGTGCGGCCGGAAGACGAGCGCGTCCACCGACACCTCGCCGTGCGCGAGCAGGGTGAACATGTCTTCCAGCGCCGGTGAGACTTCCTCGCCGTCAGCCAGTCCCGCCTCGGTCAACGTGCGCAGGACCTCCGAGCCCAAGGCGTCCCGGTCGTCCATCGTCTCGCCGTGCGACGGCACTTCGAGCGGGTAGGGCGGCTCACCCGCGCCCAGGTCCTCCCACAGCAGGTCGAATTCCAGGTGGGACAGGACGACCGCGGTCGCCGAACGTCGCGCCATGGGTCCAGAAGGTAGCGGCCGGCGGCGTCTCGCGCGGCCGGTTGGGCAACACCGGTGGCTACGCTGCTCGACGTGGACGTCGCCGGCGGGTTCCTGACTGTGCGGGCTTCCGGCGCGGCGGCGGCCAAAGCCGCGCTCAGCGGTGGTGCGACCGGCACGACCACCCCCGAGCACATCCAGTTGCTCGTCGGCTGCGCGGTCGCGGGCGGCGTGCCCGGCAACGGCACCGCGCTTCGGTTTCCCGATTGCGCGCTGCACGTCCTGCCGGACGTGGTGATGCTGACCGTCGCCGAGGCACGGCTCACCGTGGGCTTCGGCGAGCTGAAACCGCTGATGTTCCAACCGGTCCCGGTCGACGCCGCGCTGCACGCCGTGTTCTCCGCCGCGGTCGCGCACGTACTCGCCGCCGCGCACGCCCTCGACCCGCACGGCCTGTCCCACCATCTGCTCGGCCTGGCCGAACTGGTGCTGCGCAGCGCGCTGCGGGCCGAGCTGGAACGCGTGGACTCCCTGGTCGCACGGCGACGCGAGGCGTTGGACTACATGCGCGAGCACCTGGCGGACCCGACGCTGAGCGCGGACCGGGTCGCCGAAGCGCTGTTCATCTCCCGCCGCCGCCTCTACCAGCTCTTCGACGACGGACAGGGCGTGTCCGAGCGCATCCGCGGCCTGCGCATCGACCGGGCCAAGGCGTTGCTGGCCGACCCGGCGAAGGCGGCGCGCGGGATCGGCGAGATCGCCAAGGACTGCGGTTTCGTCAGCGCCGCGCACTTCTCCCGGACGTTCCGCCAGGTGGTCGGGCAGACACCGAGCGAGTTCCGTAACCGCTGAACTCGACGCCCGAGACGAACCGGCCCGCGATGCCCGCCACCTCCAGCCAGCCGCGCCCGGACGGCGAGTGCAGCGTGAACACGGCGATCCGCGGGTGGTCCGGGTCGGTCACCACGACCTGCAGCTGGGCGCCCGGCCCGGTCACCGGGATGCGTTCCACGATCACCACCGGGTAGCCGGTCGCCGTCTCACCGCGGGTGACCTCGCGGATCGCCGGCCCGTCGAGGTGGAAGCCCAGTTCGCCGGGGTCGGTCGGCCGGTCGACGGCCACCACGCCCGCCACCAGCAGCGCCGGGTCCGCGTCCCGGTGCTCGACCACAGCCAGCAGGCCCGCGCCGTGCTGGTGCGCGAGTTCGGCGGCCTGCGTGGCGGACACCTCCAGACCCGGGTCGCGGGTGCCCTTGAGCCGGCGCAGCACGGCCAGCAGGTCCGCCGCGGTGCGTTCGGGAGTGCTTAATGCGACCGGGGTCACCCCCGGCACGGGAGCGAGTCTCACCCCAGGCCCGCCCGGAACGCCGCCGCCGCGCCCCTGGTGGACGCCGGTCGAGGTGGGCCGAGCAGCACGGACGCCAGCTCGGCGGTGATCGACGAGAAGCCGGTCAGCGTGTCCGCGATGGCTGTCGACGGCTCCTCGGCGCGCAGCCGTTCGGCGACCCGCCTGGCCTCCGCGCGGTGGTCGCGCTCCAGCAGCCGGGCTTCCTCCAGCACGTCGTCCAGTTGCCGCCGCAGCGCGTCGTGCCGCGCCACGGCACGGTCGTGCGCCTCGCCGTCCGCGGCGGTGAACGCGGCCATCGCGCCGGTCCGGTCGACCTCGTCGGACGCCTCGGCGAGCGCGCGCCGCAACGCCAGCGCACGCCGGTCCAGCTCCTCCGCCCGCCGCTGGTTGCCCAGCAGCGTGGTGGCCCAGCCGTCGAGCACCTCGGCCGCCGCCCGCATCGCGCGCCGCACCGCCGTCAGCTCCGACACCACCGCCTCCAACCGCGTCCTGAACCCGTCCGCCGCCGCACCCGCCCACTGCTCCGGTGGCGCGCCGGTGACCGTGAAGGCGACCGAGAACCGCTCGCTCGCCGCCGCCACCGCGCCCGCGTGACCCGGCGCGGGATCGAAGCCGAGACCCCGGTAGTCAGTCATGGCGCAGCTCGTCGGCCTGCCGATAGGTCTCACCCGCCGCGCGCATCGAGTCCGCCATCGCGGCCAGGTCCACGCCGTGCAGCACCCCGGCCCACTCGGCGGCCAGCTGCTCGACCGCCTCGGTCACGCCCTCCGGGCCCAGGTCGCCCGGCGGCTCCGCCAGGGTGGACGCGGCGGCGCGCACCTCGTCGGCCGCCTCGTCCAACCGACCGGCGAACGCGGTCAGCGCCCCCGGGTCGACCAGGTAGCCGTCGCTCATTCGCCGAGCACCGGCGGGAACGCGGGCGGCAGGTCGTCGAGCAGGTCGAGGCCCAGGTCGTAGCGGTTGCGGTGCTCGGCGTCCTCCTCGCGGTTGCCGGGCGCCATCGGCGGGTACATGCCGAAGCCCTGCGGTCCGCCCGCGCCGACGACCGGTCCGACACCGCCGCGGGCCGCCGCACCGCCCGGCACCGCGCCGAGCACGCCGGACGAGCCGCCCGGGCCCATGGGACCGAACCCGCCCTGACCGCCGCCGCCGGTGCCGCCCGCGTGCGGGCCGAACGAGCCGAAGCCGGGGTTCGCACCGCCGAACCCGCCGGGACCGCCCGCGCCCGGGTAACCGGGTCCGCCGACCGCCGGTCCACCGACCGAGGCCGCGGTCGTGGTGCCTTCCGGGCGCGTGCCGACCTCGAGCGGCGGCCGGTCCACGGGCCCGGTCGGAGCGGGGCGCTCCCAGACCGGCGGCGGCGTGGGCGTCGGGCCGTGCCACGGCAACGGCACGCCGGGCGTCCACTGCTCCGCGTCCCGGTTCGTCACCACCGGGGCCTGCTCGAACACCGGCAGCTCACGGCCGATGCTGTGGGCGGCGGCCTCGTACTGCTCCATCACCCGCACGGCCCGGTCCATCGCCTCCCGCTGCTCCTCCTTGGACGGCCGGTGGTCGTCGAGGAGCTGGTCGAGCATGTAGGAGCCCTGGGGCCCGTCGAGCGCGGTCACGTCGTAGCCCTGGCGGAACCACTTCTCGGCGTCCGGGTGCACCGGCTCGGGGATCGCCTGGGCGGCTTCGGCCACCGCCGCGGTGTAGCCGTCGAGGCCGCCGCCCACCTGGAACGCGCGCTGCGACGCGTCCGCGCCCCACCGGGTGAGCCGCGTGACCGACTCGGACGCGGCCACCGCGGACGGACCGCGCCACGACAGCGCGAGGTTCTGCACGATCTTGCGCACCTCCGAGGTGGCCTGGTCGATGTCCTCGGCCAGCCGCTTCCACTCGTAGGTGCGGGTGGCCATCTGCGCGGCGTCCGCCGACTTGACCATGTCCCAGAGCTGCCGGTGCGTGTACGCCCGCCAGTTGATCTTGCCGAAGTTCTCCGGCTTCCGGTTCTCCCGGCGCTGCTTGAGGCGCTTCTCGTTGCGCCGGCGGGTGGCCGGCGAGTAGTCGTGGAAGTCCGACCAGTACCCGCCCTTGCGCTCGCGCTCGTTCACCGCAGCCGCCCCAGTGCCTCGGCGATGTGGTGGTCCTGCGCCTGCTGGGTCGCGCCCACCTGCTGCAACGCCTCGCGCAGCTCGGTCAGCTCGGACAGGTAGGACCGCAGCGCCGCGCGCACGCCGCCGCCGAGGTCGCTGCCGCGCAGCCCGAACGCGTGGCGCATGTTGCGCGCGACGGGGCCCTTGCCGTCACCGAGGGGCTGGTCCATCTCCCGCTCGGCGCGGGTCAGCAACTCGGTCAGCACCCCGTGCAGCCGGTCCAGGTCCGCGACCGCCGTGCCGAAGGAGGACAGGTCCAGCTCGATGCGGTCACCGCCCTCGGCGACCACGCCCGCCGCGCCCGCTCCGGTCGGCGCGGACACCTCCGGCACCGCGACGGCGCGCGATCCGCGCTCGTCCTCCCGCAGCTCTTCGCGCATCTGCTTGGCGTGCTCGACGCCACGCACCCTGACGACCATGGACACATGGTGGTGTGCCCGCGCGCGGGTGACCAGACCGGGTGCACAGCGGGAGCAGCGTCGGTGCACGATCGGACAAGGCCGGGGTGCCGGTTCCGGGCGGGACCTGTGCGAAAATCATCACCCGTGCCGTCACCTGCCGTTCACGCGCGCGCCGTGTTGCTCGCCGGCCCCTCCGGCTCGGGCAAGTCCACCCTCGCCGCCCACCTCGGCCTGCCCGTGCTGCGCCTGGACGACTTCTACCGCGAGGGCCACGACCCGCTGCTGCCCCGGGACGAGTCCGGTCGACCGGACTGGGACGCCGAAGGCTCCTGGAACACCGCCGACGCCCTCGCCGCCGTGGTCGAGCTCGCCACCACCGGCACGGTCGAGGCGCCCGTCTACGCGCTCGGCGAGGACCGGCGGGTCGGCTGCCGCACGGTGACCGCGCCGGGCCTGTTCATCGCCGAGGGCCTGTTCGCGGACCGGCTGGTGGCGGGCTGCCGCGAGGCGGGCGTGCTGGCGGACGCGATCGTGCTCGCCCCGAACGCCGTGGTCACGTTCGCCCGCCGGTTCGCCCGGGACGTCGCCGAGGCGCGCAAACCGGTGCCGCTGCTGGCCCGCCGCGGCCTGCGGTTGCTGCGCGAGCACCCCGGCGTGGTGCGCCGCTGCGTGGACGCGGGCATGCGCCCGGTCCGACCACACCGCGTCGAGCCGGCCACGATCGGGGGCATGGAGCCCGCGGCGGTGTAGCCCGGACGTGCCGGGGGTACTGCTGCCGGCATGGCTGAGTACGAGCACGAGCAGAGGATCCCGGTCGACGCGCGGGTGGTGTTCGACCTGGCCCGGGACGTGTCCGCGATGGAGGCGTGGCTGCCGGACGGGCTGCAGGTCGAGCCGAGCGGCCCGGAGCGCGTCACCGGGCGGGTCTCGATGGGCGACGAGATCGACGAGGCCGAGGGCTACCTGGCCGCGGACGCCGAGCAGCGCAGGCTGGAGTGGGGCGACCTGGAGGGCGGCGGCTACTCGGGGTGGCTCCAGGTGGACGACGAAGGCCCCGGCCGCAGCCGCGTGGTGCTGCACCTGGACGTCGGCGGCGAGCACCAGGCGGCGCTCGGCGGCGAGGCGCACGAGATCACCGACGAGCACCTCGTGCAGGCACTCGACCGGCTCGCGGCGCTGGCGACGCAGAGCGTTACGTGACTGTTTTCACTGATCACCAGGTTTGAACGCGAAAAAGCGACACCTAGTGTGAACGCCGTTCACCTGGGCACGTCCGCAAGTCGAGGCCCCGGATCGTCTTCAAGGGAGCTTCGATGTTCCGCGCTCTGCGCGGCCGCAACTACCGTCGCTGGGCCTTCGCCGACCTGATCTCGGTGACCGGTTCGTGGATGCAGTTGATCGGTCTCAACTGGGTCGTGCTGGAGAGCACCGGCTCCGCCACCTCGGTCGGCCTCTCCGTGCTGCTGGGCACGCTGCCGTCCGTGCTGCTGGGTCCGTGGGCGGGCTCGCTCGCCGACCGGCTGCCGGTGCACCGGATCATCCTGGCCTGCCAGGCGCTGCACGCCGTGCTGGCCGCGTTGCTGGCGCTCGTGGTGTGGCGGGGAGCGCCGATCACGGTGGTGTTCGCGCTGACGTTCGCCTCCGGCCTGGTGACCGTGTTCGACGGTCCCGCGCTGGGCCGGTTCGGCGGGCAGGTGGTGTCCCGGGAAGACCTGGGCAACGCGGTCGCGCTCGGCTCGGTGCTCAGCTCCACCGGCCGCATCCTGGGCATGAGCAGCGCCGCGGTGCTCGCCGCCGCGCTCGGCTCGCCCGCCCTGTTCCTGATCAACTCGGTGAGCTTCCTGGCGGTCATGGCCGCGGTGCTCCTGATCCGCCGCGACGAGCTGCACCCGTTGGAGCGCAGCCCGGTCGACCGGGTCGGCGTGGCCGCCGGTCTGCGGTACGTCGCGGCCAGCGGGCGGCTGGTCCTGCTGTTCGCGCTCGGCTTCACGCTGTCCAGCCTGGGCCGCAACTACCAGGTCACGATGGCCGCGATGAGTCCGGACGCGACCGTGTACGGCGTGCTGTCGACGGTGTTCGCGATCGGCACCGTGCTGGGCGGCCTGGCCGCGGCGGCGCGCAAGGTGCTGACCGTGCGGCTGCTGCTCGTGGTCGCCTGCGCGACCAGCCTGCTCCAGGTGACCAGCGGGCTGGTGCCGGGCATGCTCGGGTTTGCCGTCGTGCTGCTGCCGATCGCGGCGGGCGCGGTCGTCATCGACACCACGATGAGCACGCGGATCCAGCTCGACACCGCGGACGGCATGCGCGGACGCCTGCTGGCGGTCAACTCGGCCGTCGGCGCCGCGGCGGGCGCGGTGGGCGCACCGCTGCTCGGCTGGCTGTGCGAGCACGTCGGTGCCCCGGAGACGCTGGTGCTCGCGGGCGCGTTGACGCTGATCATGACCGTGTTCGCCGCCTCGGTGCTGGCCACGCCGCCGCACCGCCGGACCGCGCTGGCGCACCGCGTGCTGCGCAGGCCGCACCCGGTCGCACCGCCCGCCGGTCACCCGCACGGACCAGTGCGTCCCGCGAAACGCGCCAGGCGGCGTACGCGCGTCCGGGTGTAGCCGGACGCGTCCGTAGGGCGGCACGCACTGCGCCGGTCAGATGCACTGCGTAATCGCCCATTCACAGATCGCCGGACGCACCGTTAGAGTCACTCGTGTTCCTGGGAGCGCTCCCAGAACCTCAACGAGGAGGTGAACGACGTGACGGCCCGACGATGGATCGCACTGGGCTCAGCCGGTGTGGCAGCCCTGCTCATCGCGACGCTCGTGAACGTGATCAGCCCGACCGCGGCGTCCGCACACGGCGCCATGATGACCCCCGGCAGCCGGACCTTCCTGTGCTGGAAGGACGGGATGAGCCCGCAGGGCAACATCCAACCGCAGAACCCGGCCTGCTCGGCCGCGGTCGCCGCGGGCGGCACCAACGCGCTCTACAACTGGTTCGGCGTGCTGCGTTCCGACGGCGCAGGCCGCACCAGCGGCTTCATCCCGGACGGCAAGCTGTGCAGCGGCGGCAACCCGACGTTCTCCGGGTTCGACATCGCGCGCAACGACTACCCGGTGACCCACCTCACCGCGGGCGCGAACTTCAACTTCACCTACAACAAGTGGGCCGCGCACCCCGGCACGTTCCACCTGTTCATCACCAAGGACAGCTGGAGCCCGACCCGGCCGCTGGCGTGGAGCGACCTGGAGAGCACGCCGTTCCACAGCGTGACCAACCCGCCGAACAGCGGTGCGGTCGGCTCGGTCGAGGGCAAGTACTACTGGAACGCGAACCTGCCCACCGGCAAGTCCGGTCGCCACATCATCTACTCGGTGTGGACCCGCTCGGACAGCACCGAGACGTTCTACAACTGCTCCGACGTCGTGTTCGACGGCGGCAACGGCCAGGAGACCGGCGTCGGCAACGGCGGTGGGACGACCACCACCACGACGACGACCACCACCACCAGCACGTCGACCAGCACCTCGACGACCACCACGACCCCGACCAGCACCACCACCACGACGCCGAACAACCCGGGCGACGCGAACTGCATGGCGATCTACAAGATCAGCAGCGCGTGGTCGGGTGGCTTCCAGGCGGAGGTCGAGATCATGAACCACAGCAAGAGCGCGTACAACGGCTGGACCGCCACCTGGACGTGGGGCGGCAACCAGTCGATCACCAGCTTGTGGAGCGGCGTCAAGTCCGGCTCCGGCCAGCAGGTGACCGTGAAGAACGCCGCGTGGAACGGCTCGGTGGCACCGGAGACCTCGGTGAAGTTCGGCTTCACGGCCAACTTCTCCGGCACCAACTCCCTGCCCACCGTGACCTGCACCAGCCCCTGATCCGAGCTGGTAGCGGCTGGTAGCTAGTCGAGGCGGAACCCGAACGGGAGCTCCAGCCGGTGCCGGGCGAGCAGCCCGGTGTCGGCCAGGAGCTCCCGCGTCGGTCCGTCCGCCACCACGACACCGCCGTCGATCAGGACGCTGCGGGGGCACAACTGCAACGCGTACGGCAGGTCGTGGGTGACCATCAGCATGGTCCGGTCCAACCCGAGCAACACCTCGGCCAGCTCTCGGCGGGCCACCGGTTCCAGGTTCGCCGAGGGCTCGTCGAGCACCAGGATCTCCGGGTCGCACGCCAGCACGGTGGCCAGCGCGACGCGGCGGCGCTGACCACCGGACAGGTGCAGCGGCGACCGGTCCGCGAACTCCGCCATGCCGACCGCGGCCAGCGCCCGGTCCACCCGCTCGTCCAGCTCCGCGCCGCGCAGCCCGAAGTTCGCCGGGCCGAACGCCACGTCCTGCCGCGCGGTGGGCAGGAACAGCTGGTCGTCGGGGTCCTGGAAGACCACGCCGACCCGGCGCCGGATCTCCTTGAGGTTCGCCTTCTCCACCGGCAGCCCGGCCACCTCGACCCGGCCGGAACCACCACCGAGCACGCCGTTGAGGTGCAGCGCGAACGTCGTCTTGCCCGCGCCGTTCGGTCCCAGCACGGCGACGCGCTCACCGCGTTCGACCCGCAGGTTCACCCCGTAGAGGGCCTGGTGGCCGTCCGGGTAGGCGTACGCCAGCCGCTCCACCACCAACGCGGGCGCGGACCGCCGGGGCTCGACCGCCGCGTCGCCACCGGCGCCGTCCGGCATCCGGCCCGTCCAGCCTCGCGACACCATCGCCAGGTGCACCCTCTCGCCGCGTTCATAGGACCGGATGAACAGGCTGCCGATACCGCGCGCGGTGGCGCCGAGCTGCCAGAACAGCCGGGGGTCGTCACCGCGGGAGATCCGGGCCACCCGCATCCGCCTGGCCTCGCCGACGATCACCTCGGCGTAGCGCAGCATCAGCGTCGCGATGGTGACCAGCACCGATGGCATCCGCAGCCGCTGCAGCCCGAGCAGCAGGTCCTGCGGCGCGGTGGTGGCGGCCAGCGTCAACGACGTCAGCAGGCCGAGCGTGCCCTTGGCCAGGATGTTCCACCCGGCCAGCGCGCCCTCCTCCGAGACGGACACGCCCAGCACGTCCACCCGGTCGCCACCGCCGGTGAACGGCAGCAGCACGGCCAGCAGCACGAACGGCAGCTCGATCACCGACCGCGCGGCGAACCAGCGCACCGGGACGCGGGCCACCGCCCAGACCGCGGTCAGCGCGAGCAGGTACGCGCCGAACGCCCAGAACGCCTCGCGCGGCGTGGCCACCACGCACAGCACCCCCACCACCGTGGCGACGATCTTCGTCTGCGGTGCGAGGCGGTGCACCGGCGAGTCGCCCGGCCGGTGCAGGAAACCGTGGCCCGCGCTCACCCCACTTCGGACTTCACGTCGGACTTCACGTCGGCCCGCGTGTCGGGGCGCTTGCGCAGCAGCCAGAACAGCCCGCCCGCGACGGCCAGCGTGAGCACCACGCCCAGGACGCCCGCGAGCCCGGTGAACCGGTCGTCGCCGCCCAGCGCGTAGTCGGCCAGCGGCCACTCGCCCAGCGGGTGCTCCCGCGCGTGCTCGGCGATGCCGTGCTCCTCGGTGACGTGGTCCAGCCCGTCCGGGTTCGAGTCGGCGAAGTAGGACACCACACCGGCCAGCAGCAGGCTGACCACCGCGAACCCCAGGAAGAAGCGCTTCACGCCCTCAACTCCAGCTTCTGCGGCACGCCGCGCAGCAGGTACACCAGGTCGGGCCGGGCCGCCGCGACCGCCGTCACGGTGACCGCGGTGATCAGGCCCTCGCCGATGCCGATCAGCACGTGCACGCCGAGCACCGCGGCGGCGACCGTGCCGAACGCGACACCGCCCTGGCCGCCGATGGCGTACTCCAGCACGAAGCCGAACGACGCGAGCACCGTGTTGACCAGCGCGGACACGAACGCCACCACGGCCAGGCCGCCCTTGTTGCGCGCGGCGAGCCTGCGCAGCGCCACCGCGGTCAGGTAGCCGACCGCCGTGCCGACCAGCGCCATGTTGGTGACGTTCGCGCCGAGCGCGGTGACGCCGCCATCGGCGAAGAACAGGGACTGGACGACCAGCACGATCGTCACGCACAGCGCGCCGACCCACGGCCCGACCAGGATGGCGGCGAGGGCGCCGCCGAGCAGGTGCCCGCTCACGCCGGGCAGCACCGGGAAGTTCAGCATCTGGGCGGCGAACACGAACGCCGCCACCAGGCCGGCCATCGGCGCGGTCCGGTCGTCGAGGTCGCCGCGCGCCTTGGCCAGCGCCACGCCGACGCCCGCCACGGCCACCGCGACGAACAGCAGCGAGGTCGGGGCGTTCAGCAGGCCGTCGCTCATGTGCATTGCCACCGGTTCGGACACGCGCACCACGCTAGTTGCAAGTAGTCCGCAATGGCCAGCGCACTGCAACAACGATTCCGATCAGACCACGGGGTGAACCTCGCCGGCCGGGACCGGGGGCGTGAGCAGGCCGAGGTTGTCCGGGGTCGGCGGGAGCCAGGCGAAGTCGAGGTCGTCGACCCGCGGCGGCAGGTAGGAGGACTCGGCCACCCACAGGTCGGTGAACCCCACCCCGCCCTCGGGATCCGGGTTCGGACCGGGCGCCGCCGCACGCAGGTGGATCGTGGTCGGAACCCGGTGGCCACGCGGGCCCGACCACCCGGGCCGGTCGCCGCGGTGGCCCGCCTGACCAGGGCGATCGGGCACGCGCTGGTCGCGGTGCGTTGCCACTATGCTCAGCCCGCGATGACTCTCACCGACCGCCTGCCGGCCACCCCCGACCCCGACGCCCTCTACGACACCTTCGCCGAGTGGGCGCAGGACCGGGGGCTGTCGCTGTACCCGGCGCAGCAGGAGGCGTTGATCGAGATCGTCTCCGGCTCGAACGTCATCCTCAGCACGCCCACCGGCTCGGGCAAGTCGCTGGTCGCCATCGGCGCGCACTTCGCCGCCATGGCCGAGGGCAAGCGCACCTTCTACACCGCGCCCATCAAGGCCCTGGTGTCGGAGAAGTTCTTCGCGCTGATCGAGACGTTCGGCGCGGAGAACGTCGGCATGATGACCGGCGACGCCAGCGTCAACGAGACCGCCCCGATCATCTGCTGCACGGCCGAGATCCTGGCCAACATCGCGCTGCGCGACGGCACGCGGGCCGACGTCGGCCAGGTCGTCATGGACGAGTTCCACTTCTACTCCGAGCCCGACCGGGGCTGGGCGTGGCAGGTGCCGCTGATCGAGCTGCCGCAGGCCCAGTTCCTGCTCATGTCGGCGACCCTGGGCGACGTCACGTTCTTCGAGAAGGACCTGACCCGGCGCACCGGCCGCACGACGAGCGTGGTGCGTTCCGCCGAACGCCCCGTGCCGCTGAACTTCCAGTACGTCACCACCCCGCTGCACGAGACGATCGAAGAGCTCCTGCACGGCCGCGAGGCACCGATCTACGTCGTGCACTTCACCCAGGCCTCCGCCCTGGAACGCGCCCAGTCGCTGATGAGCGTCAACGTCGCCACCCGCGCCGAGAAGGACGCCATCGCGGCCATGATCGGCCGGTTCCGATTCACGTCCGGATTTGGCAAGACACTGTCCCGCCTGGTCCGGCACGGTATCGGTGTGCATCACGCGGGCATGTTGCCGAAGTACCGGCGCTTGGTTGAGCAGCTGGCCCAGGCCGGTCTGCTCAAGGTCATCTGCGGCACGGACACCCTGGGTGTCGGCATCAACGTGCCCATCCGCACGGTCGTGTTCACCGCCCTGTCGAAGTACGACGGCCAGCGCACCCGCCACCTCAAGGCGCGCGAGTTCCACCAGATCGCGGGACGGGCGGGTCGCGCGGGCTACGACACCGTCGGCACGGTCGTGGTGCAGGCACCCGACCACGTGGTGGAGAACGAGAAGGCGCTGGCCAAGGCGGGCGACGACCCGAAGAAGCGGCGCAAGGTGGTGCGCAAGAAGGCACCCGAGGGTTTCGTGTCGTGGAGCGACCAGACCTTCGAACGGCTCAAGAACGCCGAGCCGGAGCCGCTGACGTCGAGCTTCCAGGTCAGCCACGCCATGCTGCTCAACGTCATCGGCAGGCCCGGTGACGCGTTCGGCGCGATGCGGCACCTGCTGGAGGACAACCACGAGGACCGGCCCGCGCAGCGCAGGCACATCCTGCGGGCGATCCAGATGTACCGGGGCCTGCTCGCGGCGGGTGTGGTGGAGCGGCAGGGCGGCGAGATCCGGCTCACCGTCGACCTGCAGGTGAACTTCGCGCTCAACCAGCCGCTGTCGCCGTTCGCGCTGGCCGCGATCGAGCTGCTGGACCGCGAGTCGCCGTCGTACGCGCTGGACGTGCTGTCGGTGGTCGAGTCCACTCTGGACGATCCGCGCCAGGTGCTGTCCGCGCAGGAGCACAAGGCGCGCGGCGAGGCCATCGGCGCGATGAAGTCCGAGGGCATCGAGTACGACCAGCGGATGGAGCTGCTGGAGGAGGTGACGTACCCGAAGCCGCTCGCCGAGCTGCTGGAGGCCGCGTTCACCACCTACCGGCGCGGGCACCCGTGGGTCGCCGACCACCACCTGTCGCCGAAGTCCGTGGTGCGGGACATGTTCGAGCGGGCGATGACGTTCGCCGAGTACGTCTCCCACTACCAGCTGGCCCGCTCGGAGGGCCTGGTGCTGCGGTACCTGGCCGACGCGTACAAGGCGCTGCGGCAGACCGTGCCGGAGGACGCCAAGACCGAGGAGCTCAGCGACCTGCAGGAGTGGCTGGGCGAGCTGGTCCGCCAGGTCGACTCCAGCCTGCTCGACGAGTGGGAGAAGCTGCGCAACCCCTCCGAAGAGGGGGTGGAAGCCTCGATCGACGACACGCCTCCGGCCGTCACGGGCAACGTGCGCGCGTTCCGGGTGCTGGTGCGCAACGCGCTGTTCCGCCGGGTGGAGCTGGCGGCGCGGCGCAACTACTACGAACTCGGCCAGTTGGACGGCGACGCGGGCTGGTCCGCCGAGGACTGGCAGGACGCGCTGGAGCCGTACTTCGAGGAGCACGACGAGATCGGCATGGGCCCGGACGCGCGCGGCCCGGCGCTGCTGGTGATCACCGAGGAACCGGGGCTGTGGCGGGTCCGCCAGATCCTGGACGACCCGGCGAAGGACCACGACTGGGGCTTCACCGCCGAGGTCGACCTGGCCGAGTCCGACGAGGTCGGCACGGCCGCCGTGCGGATCACCGAAGTCGGCAGGCTGTAGCGCGGCCCATCCGGTAGTACTCCGGTCCTGACCGGGGTACGAGCACGTCAACGTCGGGACAGAGCGGAGGCGGTTCACCCTGTCGCAGGACGAGTTCGGCGTGCTGGGGTCCCTCGTGGTCCGCCGGAACGGCCGCTCGGTCCCCGTCACCGCCGCCAAGCACCGGATCGTCCTGGCGACCCTGCTGCTGGACGCGAACCGCTCGGTGCCCGCGAGCGACCTGATCCGGCGGGTGTGGGGCGACACGCCGCCGGACCGCGCCGCGCAGACGCTGCCGGTGTACGTGATGCGGCTGCGGCGAGCGCTCGGCGAACCGCCGCTGATCCACACCACCCCGACCGGCTACCGGATCGACCTGCCGCCCGGGGCGCTGGACCTGCACCGGTTCGAGGCGGCGGCCGAGGAGGGCGCGAAGCTGGCCGCCGCCGAGGACTTCACCGCCGCCGCCGAGTCCTACGAGCGGGCGCTGGCGTGCTGGCACGGTCCGCCGCTGGCCGACGTGCCGTCCGAGTCGCTGCACGAGACGGAGGTGCCGAACCTCGCCGAGCAGCGGCTGCGGGTGATCTCCGAGCTGACCGACGTGAAGCTGCGGCTGGACCGGTGCGACGAGGTGATCGCGGACCTGCGCCGGCTCACCGCGCAGCACCCGCTGCGGGAGCGGTTCTGGTCGCAGCTGATGGTGGCGCTGTACCGGGTGGACCGGCAGGCCGACGCGCTGGACGCGTACCGGCAGGCGTCCACGGCGTTGGCGCGGGAGCTGGGCGTCGACCCGAGCGACTCGCTGCGCGCGGTGCACCACGCGATCCTCACCGGCGACCCGGCGCTGCACCAGCCGGCCGCGAACACGTGGGCGCCGGTGTCGCAGCTGCCCGCGCCGGTGGGCAACTTCGTGGGCCGCGGCGCGGAGCTGGGCCGGGTGACGGACCTGTTGACGCGGGGATCGGCGACCGTGGCGGTGTGCGGGCCGCCGGGGGTGGGCAAGACGGCGTTCGCCATCTCGGTGGCGCACGCGGTGCGCGACCGCTACCCCGACGGCCAGCTGTACGTGAACCTGCGCGGCCACTCCACGTCGCCGCCGCTGCCGACGTCCGCCGTGCTGGCGCGGTTCCTGCGGGCGATGGGCGTGCGGGCCGACCACATCCCGGTGGACACCGGCGAACTGGTCCGCGGCTACCAGGCCAGGCTGCGCGGCCGGCGGGTGCTGATCACGCTGGACAACGCCGCCTCGGTGGAACAGGTGCTGCCGCTGCTGCCCGGCGACGCCGGCTGCTCGGTGCTCGTCACCAGCCGCAACGAGCTGCGGCTGCGGGCCGCGACGGTGCGGCTGGACGTGCTGCGCGGCGACGAGGCGTGGAAGCTGCTGGCCCGGTCGCTGGGGTCGGAGGCGGCCGTGACGCAGTTCGACGCGCTCGGCGAGCTGGCCCGGCTGTGCGGGTACCTGCCGCTGGCGTTGCGGATCGCGTTGGGGAACCTGGTCGGCTCGTCGCACGTGGACGTCGCGTCGTACGTGGAGGAGCTGCGCGGCGGTGACCGGTTGGCCGTGCTCGCGGTGGACAACGACGACACGGCGGCGGTGCGGCGGGCGTTCGACCTGTCGTACGCGGCGTTGACGCCGGAGGCGGCGAGGCTGTTCCGGCTGGCCGGGCTGCTGCCGGGGCCGGACTTCAGCGTGGCCGGTGCGGCGGCGCTGCTGGACGCGCCGGAGGACGTGGCGCGCGGGCTGCTGGAGGACCTGGCGTCGGCGCACCTCGTGCAGCGGGTGGGTGCGGACCGGTTCGCGCTGCACGACCTGCTGCACGACTACGCGGCCGACCGCGCGTCGGCGGCGGGCGAGGACCTCGACGCGGCGCGGCGGCGGCTGTTCGACTGGTACCTGCGCACGTCGGTCGAGGTCGGCGACGTGCTGTACCCGGAGCTGGGCGCGTCCGGGCCGCCGCGGCTGGCCCCGGACGCGGCCAGGGCGTGGCTGGAGGCGGAACGGCCCAGCGTGCTGGCGGCGACCGAGCACTGCGCCGCGCACGGTCCGCTGCCGCTGGCGTGGCAGCTGATCGACGCGGTCGGCGGGTACTTCGGCTCGCACGGGCACCACGTGGAGTTCGTGCACGCCATCGACGCGGCCCTGGGCGCGGCGCGGGCGGCGGGCGACCACGACGCGGAGACGTTGATGCTGGTGTGGCTCGCGGCCGAGCACCGCAACCTGGGCAACCTGCGTGCGGCGCAGCGGTACCTGCGGACGGCGCGGCCGTCCGGGCGGACGGTGTGGCTGCACGCGGGGCTGGACGGGGTGGTGCACCTGGAGCTGGGCGAGTTCCCGGCGGCGTTCGCCTCGTTCGAGCGGCTGATGGCGTTGAGCCGGGAGGAGTGGGCCGGCCCGCACGTGCGGATCGGGGCGTTGGCGGGGCTCGGCGCGTTGCGGATGATGCGGGGTGAGCTGGAACCGGCCCGGTCGCTGCTGGCCGAGGGGTTGGAGCTGGCGCGTGCGGCAGACGGGGTGAACCTGGAGGCGGCGTGCGCGGCGCTGCTCGGGCGGTGCCTGACGGGTGCCGGTGACCACGGTCGGGCCGTGGAGCTGCTGCGGGAGGCGTTGGCGGCGTGGCACCGGACGGGGGCGCGGCACGCTCGGGCGGAGGGGATGGCGCACCTGGCGACGGCGCTGTGCCTGGGCGGTGAGCACGCGGAGGCGTTGCGGACGGCTCAGCGCTCGTTGGCGCTGGTGCAGGACCTGGGCGGCAGCCCGCGCATCGAGTCGGAGGTGCACAACGCGCTCGGCCTGGTCCTGCGCCACCTGGGCAAACCGGCCCGCGCCGTGGCCGCCCACCTGCGCGCGCTGGAACTGGCCACGTCGTCGGACTACCGCTACGGCGTCGCCCGCTCGCACGTCCACCTGATCCACGCCCTGGCCGCGGACGGCCGCCGCGCCGAAGCCCTCCGCCACGCCCGCGTCGGCCACGACCTGGCCACCCGCAGCGGCTTCGGCGAATGCGCAGCCGCCGCCACCACCGCCCTCACCACCCTGACCTGACCCCGCGAGTCGAACCTTCAGGTCACGCGGGACCTGAGCGTTCGACTCGCGGGTTTTGGGGGCCAATTGAGACCACTCCTCCGGGTCGTTGACCGCGTGGTCGGTGAACGAGAGCATCGGGTTTCGATACTTCGGCGGCTCATCTGGTGGGGGATGTCATGGAATCCGGTCCGCACGTCGAACTGTCGCGGATCGTGGAGCCGACGCCACGCACTTCCGCCGAATTGGTCTGCGCGCTGACGGAGTTGGCGCGGCTGGCCAACGAGTGGTCGGACTTGGTGCGCGGGCTGCACGAGCCGACCCGCCGGCTGGTCGGCAGCGCGGCGGCGGCCTCGGTTTCGCTGGCCGCACGCCGGGCCGAGGAGGCGTTCCTCGAGCTGGAGATGACGCTCGGTGACGCCCAGGCCGCACGCCGGTCATTGCCCTTGGCCACCCCGAAGGGTGAGGATAGGCGTCCGGTGGTCTAATCGCCGACGCTGCCGACCACACCGCATTGGAACTCCATGACCTCAGGACTTCCCTGCCCTCTCTGCGAGGGCCCGGAGCGCCGTGGGGCGCTTGAACGAACACTCAGGGTGCTCGCCGTGGACGACGAGGCACCCGCCCTGGAGGACCTCGTCTACCTGCTGCGCTCGGACCCGCGCGTCGCCCACGTCGAAGCCGTCACGGACGCGACCAAGGCGCTGCGGACGCTGCACCGCGCGATGGACGCGGGCCAGCCGGTCGACGCCGTCTTCCTGGACATCCGGATGCCCGGCCTGGACGGGCTGGACCTGGCCCGCGTGCTGTCCCGGTTCGCCCAGCCGCCGCGCATTGTTTTCGTCACCGCGCACCAGGAACCCGCGGTCGAGGCATTCGAGCTGAAAGCGCTCGATTACCTGCTCAAGCCGGTCCGGGCGGAACGGTTGGCCGAGTCCGTGCACCGGATCGTGCACGAAGT
Source organism: Saccharothrix carnea (assembly GCF_003014735.1). GTDB lineage: Bacteria > Actinomycetota > Actinomycetes > Mycobacteriales > Pseudonocardiaceae > Actinosynnema > Actinosynnema carneum. The sequence goes on from NZ_PYAX01000010.1 coordinate 54,810, forward strand.
GCTCGATTCCAAGACGCCGGAACCGGCCGCCGCCGCGCCGGCCGAGAAAACACCCGATGTGGGTGACGAAGTCATTCCGGTGGAACTGGGCGGCATCACCCGGTTCATCCGATTGGCGGACATCCGGTACGTCGAGGCGCACGGCGACTACGCCCGGCTGCACACCGCCACCGGGAGCGGCCTGGTCCGCGCCGCGCTCAACGGCCTGGAGGAGCGGTGGCGCTCGGCCGGGTTCGTGCGCATCCACCGCAGCCACCTCGTCTCGCTCGGCCACATCGACGAGCTGCGGCTGGAGGACGGCCACCTGAGCGTCAACATCGGCGGCGCGGTGCTGCCGGTCAGCCGGCGGCACGCCCGCCACCTCCGGCAACTGCTGGTGCGCCGCAACCGGCAGCCGTCGTGACCTCGCCGCAGCGACCGCCCACCCAGCGGGTCGTGGTGACGAGCCCGCGCACCCGCGCGCCGCGCGCTCCCCGCCCGTACCCCGCGTCACGGGAGATCGACGAGCAGAGCGAGCTGGGCGCCGTCTACATGCGGTCGCTGATCCGCACCCAGCGGCGGCTCGGGCTGCTGCTGTGCGCGGTCGTGTGCGGGAGCGTGGCGGCGCTGCCCCTGGTCTTCACGTTCGCGCCCCAGGTCGGCGCGCAACGGCTGCTGGGCCTGCCGCTGCCGTGGCTGCTGCTGGGCATCCTGGTGTTCCCGGTGTTCGTGCTCGCGGGCTGGTTCTACGTGCGCCAGGCCGAGCGCAGCGAGCGCGAGTTCGCCGAACTGGTAGAGCGCTCGTGAGCAGTGGGTACGGCATCGTCGCGGTGTTGGTGGTCGCGGTCGGGACCATGTTGGTCGGCACGTACGGGCTGCGGATCTCGCGGACGACGTCGGACTTCTTCGTCGCCTCGCGCACGGTCTCGCCGTGGTGGAACGCCTCCGCCATCGGCGGCGAGTACCTGTCCGCCGCGTCGTTCGTCGGCATCGCCGGGCTGATCTTCGCGCACGGGCCGGACATGCTGTGGTTCCCGGTCGGCTACACGGCGGGCTACCTGGTGCTGCTGGCGCTGGTCGCCGCTCCCCTGCGCCGCAGCGGCGCGTACACGCTGCCCGACTTCGCCGAGGCGCGGTTCGCGTCACCGGCGGTGCGTGCGGTGGCGAGCGTGTTCGCGCTGGGCATCGGGTGGCTGTACCTGCTGCCGCAGCTGCAGGGCGCCGGGCTGACCCTGCACACGGTGACGGGTGCGCCCGACTGGGTGGGCGCGCTGGTGGTCGCGGTGGTCGTGACGACGAACGTGATCTCCGGCGGGATGCGCAGCATCACGTTCGTGCAGGCGTTCCAGTACTGGCTCAAGCTGACCGCGATCGCGGTGCCGGTGGTCTTCCTGATCATGGCCTGGCACGCGCACGGCGCCCGCGACCTGACCGGGCCGCAGTTCCCCGAGTTCCCGAAGCAGACCACGGTCACGTTCGACACCGACACGACGTTCGACGCCTCCCGCGCCACGCCCTTCACCGGCACCGGCCGCGTGGACGGCGAGCGGGTCGACGGCGGCGGGCAGCTGGCCGTGGGCAGGCACGCGGTGGCCGCCGGCACGCGGTTGACGTTCCCCGAGGGCGCGGCCGTGCCGCACGTGCGGTCGATCCCGTCGAACACCAACGACGTGTGGGCGCTGCCGATGCGCGGCGGCGAGAGGTTCCCCCTGTACGCGGTGTACTCGCTGATCATCGCCACGTTCCTGGGCACGATGGGCCTGCCGCACGTGATCGTGCGCTTCTACACCAACCCGAACGGCCGCGCGGCGCGGCGGACCACGTTGATCGTGCTGGGGCTGCTGGGCGTGTTCTACCTGATGCCGCCGATCTACGGCGCGCTCGGCCGGCTCTACACGCCCGAGCTGCTGATGACCGGTGACACGGACGCGGTGGTGCTGGTGCTGCCGAGCCGGATGATCGACGGGTTGGGCGGGCAGTTGCTGGGCGCGTTGGTGGCCGGTGGGGCGTTCGCCGCCTTCCTGTCCACGTCGTCGGGGCTGATGGTGTCGCTGGCGGGCGTGCTGAGCCGGGACGTGCTGCGGTTGCGGGGCGTGCGCGGGTTCCGGGTGTCGACGGTGCTGGCCGTGCTGGTGCCCCTGGGCATGACGTGGCTGGTGGGCAAGGTGCCGGTGGCCGACATGGTCGGCTTGGCGTTCGCGGTGGCCGCGTCGTCGCTGTGCCCGCTGCTGGTGCTGGGCATCTGGAGCACGCGCATCACCACGGTCGGCGCGGTGGCCGGGATGGTCGCGGGCGGCCTGCCGGCGCTGGTCGCAGGCATGGTCACGATCAGCGCCCGCGGCGGCGGCGCGTGGTACCACGTGTTCCTGGCCCGGCCCGCCGCGTGGACCGTGCCGTTGGGTTTCGTCGTGATGTACGTGGTGTCGTTGCTGACGCCGCGCAAGGTGCCTCCGGGGGTGAACCACGTCATGGTGCGCTTGCACGCGCCGGAGAACCTGGGTCTGCGCAGTCAGGACCGGTTGTGACCGCGCTGTGGACGGCGGGCGCGATCCTGCTCGTCGGCCTGGCCGTGGTGATCACGCTGTGGTGGACGTCCCGCACCCGCAACGACTTCCTGACCCACGAGCAGCGGATCACGTTCGAGACGCTGCACACCGCGTGGTCGGCCGCTCCCCCGCTGCGCGCCGGGCTGGTGCCGGAGGCGGCGAAGAAGTCGGCCAAGCACCTGCGGACGCTGCTGGGCACGCCCGCGCTCGCGCTGACCGACGAGACCGAGGTCGTGGCGTGGGAGGGCGACGGCGAGCACCACGCGGCGGAGGCGATGGGCCTGGCCGCGGACGTGTTCGCCACCGGTCGCACGCGGGCGTTCGACATCACCTGCTCCACGCCCGACTGCCCCGTGCACACGGCCGTCCTCGCGCCGCTGACCGTGGAGGGGCGGGTGGTCGGTGTGCTGGCGGCGTACAGCCGGGAGGCGTCGGCGGGGCTGGTGCGGGCGACCAACGAGGTGGCCAGGTGGGCGTCGGGCCAGCTGGAACTGGCCGAGCTGGACCGGTCGCGGACCCGGCTGGTGGAGGCGGAGGTGCGGGCGCTGCGGGCGCAGATCTCGCCGCACTTCATCTACAACTCGTTGTCCGCCATCGCGTCTTATGTGCGCACGGACCCCGAGCGCGCTCGCACGCTGTTGCTGGACTTCGCCGACTTCACCCGCTACTCGTTCCGCCGGGCCGGTGACTTCACCACGTTGTCGGAGGAGCTGAAGTCGATCGACCAGTACCTGGCGCTGGAACGGGCCCGGTTCGGCGAACGGCTCAAGGTGACGTTGCAGATCGCGCCCGAGGTGCTGCCGGTGACCGTGCCGTTCCTGTGCCTGCAGCCGTTGGTGGAGAACGCCGTGCGGCACGGGATGGAGGGCAAGGTCGGGCCGGGCCACATCTCGATCCTGGCGGCGGACGCGGGCGAGGAAGCGCACATCACCATCGAGGACGACGGCATCGGCATGGACCCGGACGCGCTGCGCCGCACGTTGGCGGGTCAGGTGGGCGAGACGGCCGGGATAGGGCTCGGGAACATCGACGAGCGCCTGCGGCGGTGCTACGGCGACGACTACGGCCTGGTCGTGGAGACAGCGCAGGGGCTGGGCACGAAGATCAGCGTTCGGGTGCCGAAGTACCAGGCGGGCGTGCACGCGTAGCGGCGCCGGAGCGCCGTTCACGAAGCCGTGCCGACCGCGAGGCCCGCGCCGGTGGACCGGTCAGGCCGCGACGACCGCCGGTCCCAGGGCCGCGGCGCCGGCGGCGGTGAGGCGGGCGGGCGCGTGGTCACCCGGCGCGACCGGGGTCGACGCCTCGATCAGGCCCGCGTGCACCAGCGCACGGGCCGTGGTCGGGTCGCAGAACGGCAGACCGTCCACCCGCACGTCCGGCTCGGCGCTGCGGGTCAGGTCGACCCGGTTCGCGGCGGTCGCCTTCAACAGCGCGACCTCGCGTCCGGACAGCTCCTCCATGACGAACACCTCCAGTGGGACGATCGGCCCAGCGGACGTCCCGGTTCACCGTCGGGGACGTCCGCGTTGCCACCGTCGTTCCCCGTTCGTTCAGCCCGCGGCGCGCGCGCCGCGTCGTTCCGCCGCTTCCAGCACCAGCCGCAGCCACTCGGCGTCGCCCATCGCGCCGTCCACCGCGACCCGCCGCAGCCGCGGCCACAGCCCGGCCTCGGTCCACTCCTGGAACCGGCGGTGCACGGTCGGCACGGTCACGCCGAACGTCGGCGGCAGGTGCCGCCACGCGCAACCGCTGGTCAGGACGAACACGATCGCGGTGAAGATGGCCCGGTCGGACACCCGGCCGCGGCCGCCGCCCTGCCTGCGCACCTTCGCGGGCGGGAGCAGCGGCTCGACCACCGCCCACAGCGACGGCGGCACCAGGCGCACGGCCAGTTGCTCGATCACGTCGGCGTGCGGCGGGCGGGGTGGTGCCTCCGGCGCCCGGCGCACCCACGGCTCCTGCCGCTGGGCGTCGCCGCGCTGGCGGGCGCGCAGCAACATGGCCAGGGCGGCGTCGTCGGTGCGCCTGGGCGCGACCGCCGGGTGTGCGTGCTGTTGTGCCTGGCGGGCGATCTCCGCGCCCACCGTCCGACCGAACGGCTGCGCTGGTCGTACGTAGTTGGTCATCAGGTCCTCCGCCCAGGACGTCGTGATGCCCATCACGCTAGGAACACCGGCGCTCCCTGGTAAGGGAACGCGCGACGAACGGGAGTGGTACAGCGTCACGCGGACACCGTCGTTCCGTCGAACGGCCACACAGGAGCGACGAGCGGATGAACGGTCACTCCCCGACACGGGCTGCGCACGGATACGCTCGAAGGTGTGAGCACTGCGCCGCGACTCCTCGCCACCAGCGACCTGCACGTGACGTACCAGCAGAACCGGCGGTTCGTCGAAGCGATTCGCCCGCACTCCCCCGACGACTGGCTGATCGTGGCGGGCGACGTGGCCGAGAAGTTCGACGACGTCGAGTGGGCGCTGGGCGTGCTGCGCCGCCGCTTCGCCAAGGTGGTGTGGTCCCCGGGCAACCACGAGCTGTGGACCACGAAGGACGACCCGGTGCAGGCCCGCGGCGAGGTGCGCTACAAGCAGCTGGTCGAGCTGTGCCGCAGCATCGACGTGCTCACGCCGGAGGACGAGTTCGCGGTGTTCGAGGGCGCCGGCGGGCCGGTGGCGGTGGCACCGCTGTTCACCCTCTACGACTACACGTTCCGCCCGGCGGGCACGACGGACAAGGCGTCCGCGCTGGCCGTGGCGCAGGAGGCCGGTGTGATCTGCACCGACGAGTACTTCTTGCACCCCGACCCGTACCCGAGCCGTGAGGCGTGGTGCGCGGCGCGGGTCGAGGAGAGCGAACGCCGGTTGCGCGCCGTGGACAGCTCGTTGCGCACCGTGCTGATCAACCACTGGCCGCTCGTGCGTGACCCCACGTTCGTGCTGCGGTACCCCGAATTCGCCTTGTGGTGCGGCACGGAGCGGACCGCGGACTGGCACCTGAGGTTCCGCGCGGCGGTGATGGTCTACGGGCACCTGCACATCCCGCGCACGATCCGCAAGGACGGCGTCCGCTTCGACGAGGTGTCGCTGGGCTACCCGCGGGAGTGGCAGCCGCGTGGCTGGACCGCCGCGCCGCTGCTGGACGTGCTGCGCGAGGGGGACGCCCGGTGATCACGGACCTGCTCACGCCGCCGGTGTCGGCGTTCGACACGTTCGACGATCCGGACGGGGTGATGTTGTTCCCCGAAGAGGAGGAGCACGTCGCCCGCGCGGTGGACAAGAGGCGCCGCGAGTTCGCCACCGGGCGGCACTGCGCCCGCACGGCCCTGGCCGCGCTCGGCTACCCGCCCGTGCCGCTGCTGCCCGGTCCGAGGCGCGAGCCGACGTGGCCGGAGGGCGTCGTCGGCAGCATCACGCACTGCAAGGGCTACCGGGCGGCGGCCGTCGGCCGGACGTCGGAGGTGTGGACGATCGGGATCGACGCCGAGCCGAACGAGCCGACCCCGGAAGGCGTGCTGGCGGCCATCGCGGTGCCCGGCGAGCTGGCCCGGATGGGTGAGTTGAGGGCGGCGGGCGACGAGGTGGCGTGGGACCGGCTGCTGTTCAGCGCCAAGGAGACGGTCTACAAGGCGTGGTTCCCGCTGGCGCGGGCGTGGCTGGGGTTCGAGGATGCGGAGGTGACCATCAACCCGGACGACGGCACGTTCTCCGCGCGGATCCTCATCGAGCCGCCCGTGGTGGACGGGGTGGTGCTGGACGGGTTCACCGGTCGCTGGCTGGCGCGGGAGGGGTTTGTGGTGACCGCGATCGCGGTACCCGCGCGCTGATCAAGCGGTTGGGAAGGCGGCGGTATGGGCGACGAGGTCGGGCGACAGCAGTTCACCCGCGACGACCGGACGAAGTACCGCACGAAGGTGCGTCGCTGCCTGGACGTGTTCGCCCGGATGCTGAGCGAGTCGCGGTTCGAGTTCGACCGGCCGACGACCGGGTTGGAGATCGAGCTCAACCTGGTCGACGACGCGGGCGACCCGACGATGCGCAACGCCGAGGCGCTGGAGGCCATCGCCGACCCGGACTTCGTGACCGAGCTCGGCCAGTGGAACCTGGAGATCAACGTCGCGCCCCGGCTGCTGACCGGCGGCGGGATCACGGCGTTCGAGGACGTCGTGCGGACGTCGTTGAACGAGGCCGAGCACAAGGCGCGCGGCGTGGACGCGCACATGGTGATGATCGGGATCCTGCCGACGTTGCAGCCCAAGCACCTGGCGGTGGACGCGCTGTCCGGCAACCCGCGGTACACGCTGCTCAACGAGCAGGTGCTGGCCGCGCGGGGCGAGGACCTGCAGATCTCGATCAGCGGGGTCGAGCGGTTGCAGCTGACCGCGGACTCGATCGTGCCGGAGGCGGCGTGCACGAGCACTCAGTTCCACCTGCAGGTGTCGCCGGAGGACTTCGCGGCGTACTGGAACGCGGCGCAGGCCATCGCGGGCGTGCAGGTCGCGATCGGGGCCAACTCGCCGTTCCTGCTGGGCAAGGAGCTGTGGCGGGAGACGCGGATCGCGTTGTTCCAGCAGGCCACGGACACGCGCAGCGACGAGCTGAAGGAGCAGGGCGTCCGGCCGCGGGTGTGGTTCGGGGAGCGGTGGATCACGTCGATCTTCGACCTGTTCGAGGAGAACGTGCGGTACTTCCCGGCGCTGCTGCCGATCTGCGACGAGGAAGACCCGGTGCAGGTGCTGGAGCGCGGCGACACGCCGTCGTTGGCCGAGCTGCGGCTGCACAACGGCACGATCTACCGCTGGAACCGGCCGGTGTACGACGTGGTGCGCGACCAGCCGCACCTGCGGGTGGAGAACCGGACCCTGCCGTCCGGGCCGACCGTGGTCGACATGCTGGCGAACGGCGCGTTCTACTACGGCCTGGTGCGCGTGCTGGCCGAGGAGGAACGGCCGCTGTGGTCGCAGATGTCGTTCAGCGCGGCGGAGGAGAACTTCACCGCGGGCGCGCGGTCCGGGCTCGACGCGCAGGTCTACTGGCCGGGTCTGGGCACGGTGCCGGTGGCGGAACTGGTGCTGCGCCGACTGCTGCCGATGGCGCACGAGGGCCTGGTGCGGATGAAGGTGGACCAGGCCGAACGCGACCGCCTGCTCGGCGTGATCGAGCAGCGCTGCCTGACCGGCGTGAACGGGGCGACGTGGCAGGCACGGGCCTTCCACCGGCACTACGACCACACCGCCCTGGACCGGCCCGAGGCGCTGCGCCGGATGCTGCGCACCTACCGCGACCTGATGCACAGCAACGAACCGGTCCACACCTGGCCGGTGTCCTGACCGGGGTCAGGTGGGCTTGCCCAGCGCCATGACCGCGTCGGGGTGGCCGAGTTCGGCGGCTCGGGCGAACCACGGCCGCGGGAGGTCCGCGGGCGACGGGATCGCCCGACCGGGGCGGTGTGGTCCCCTGGCCTGCGCGCGGACGGTCGCGCCGCCCCACCGCGTCAGCAGCATCCCCAGCTCGTACATGGCCTGCACGTCACCGGCGTCGGCCGCGCGGCGGAAGCACTGCTCGGCCCGGTCGACGTCACCGCGCCTCCCGGCCAGCACGCCCAGGACGACCAGCACCCGGTGCCGGCCCGCGTCCGCCGCGTCACGTTCCCGGAGGTCGAGTTCACCGGCGTCCAATTCGGGCAGTGCGGCCCACAGCTGCCCGCCCACGTCGACGCCACGCGCGTCCGACGCCTCGGCCAGCCGGCGCTCGGCCTCGGCGGTCTCGCCGCGGTGGATCAGGAGCAGCGCGAGGTCGACCGTGGCGGGCCTGCTCCCGAACCCGGCCGCCAGCCGGTACCACTCCTCGGCGTCACCGGTCCGGCCGGTCGCCGCGAGCAGCGAGCCGAGGTGGCTCATCGCGGTGACGTGACCGCCGTCCGCGGCGCGGCGGTACCAGTACTCGGCCTCTTCCAGCTCACCGCGGGCGGCCAGCAGCTCCCCCAGTTCGACCAGGAAGAACGGCACGTCGATCGCTTCCACGGCCCGCCGCAGCCACCGTTCGGCCTCGGCGTCCTCGCCGCGCACCCGCAGCCGGGTGGTGATGACCGCGAGAGCGCGGGGGTGACCCACCTCGGCCGCCGCGCGGTACCACCGCTCGTCCTCTTCGCGGGACGGGCCGCCGGACGAGATCAGGTCGGCCAGCGCGACCATGGCCTCGACGTCACCGCGGTCGGCGGCACGGCGCAGCTCCGCCTCCCGCCGTCCGGCCGAACGATCCGCCTTGCGCCACCACCGCCGCACTCGTGCCCCTTCCCCTTGGATGAAACGAGCCGGTACCGACGATCGTTCCATAACGGTACGGCGTACGCTTACCTGTGCGCACGCCGTACCGTCGATGGGTCTGGTCAGCTGGTCGGGAAGTTGTCCGGGGTCCTCATGCGGTCGCGGATCCAGACGCCGGCGGGCTTCAGCACGCCCGTGCCGGTGAACGTGGAACCGGCGCAGGTGCCCTGCTTGAACACCGCGCCCGAGCGGAAGTCGTCGGAGAAGTTCCAGTTCGTCCAGCCGATCTTGTTCGCGGCCAGGAAGTCCAGGTACTTCTGGCTGTACGCGAAGTCGTTGGCGCCGTCACCGGTGTAGGTCTGGGTGCCGAACTCGGTCACGAAGATCGGCAGCCGTGCCGCCGCCCGCTGCAGCGCGGCGAAGTACTCGTCCTGGTGCGAAGCCGCGTAGAAGTGGAACGTGTACATGAAGTTCGTGGCGTTGACGGGATTGGCGATGATGTCCTGCTCGCTGCGCCCGTCCGAGATGCCCAGCGACCCCCAGCCGTGCGTGCCGACGAACACCACGCCGTCCGGGTCCTGCGCCCGGATCACCGGGATCATCTGCTCGGCGTAGGACTTGATGCCCGCCCACGACACGTTGTTCGGCTCGTTGGCGATGTCGTAGATGATGTTGGTCTTGTCCCGGTGCCGCCGCGCGATCTCGGTGAAGAACGTGCGCGCCAGCGAGATGTTCGCGTTCGGGTCGCCCGGGTCGAGCTGGTGCCAGTCGACCAGCGCGTACAGGCCGCGCCGCGTCGCCTCCTCGATGTAGCCGTGCACCAGGTCGGTGAACTTGCGCGGGTTGGTCTCGTACCCGCCCTCCTGCACGTACAGCGAGATCCGCAGGACGTCGGCGCCCCAGTCGCCCGCCAACGCGTCCAGGGACGCGGGCTTCACGCAGTGCGCGTACCACTGGATGCCGTGCGTGCTCATGCCGCGCAACTGGATCGGCTTGCCGTACCGGTTGCACAGCTTCACGCCGCACACCCGCAACTGCCCGTTGACGTCGGCGGGCCGGCTCGTGCCGGCGGTGTTGACGTTGGTCTTGGCGGGTCGGTGCTCGGTGACGGCCGACGTGCCGACGTCGGCGGACTCGAAGTCGGTGGGGCCGGTGTCCGCCGCTGCGGTCGGCACGGACAGGACTGCCGCGACGAGCGGCACCAGCAGGGTCAAGGCAGGCCATCGGGTTGCCACGGGGCGCCTCCCACGGTTCAGGGGTGAGGTGGAGCACGGCGGCGGCGGATCAACGCGGAGTGGTGCGGATCGGTGCGGGTCACTGCGAGAGTCAGTTAGGAAAGTTTCCTATCTGTTGAGGGATCACAGCACCCCGGCGGGCTCGCTGTCAACGGTTCAGGCGACCGGGACCGGGACGGCGGCACGACGCGCACGCAGGTGGGTGCTCACGCTCCACGCCGACACCAACCCGGGCAGCAGCACGTGCCACGGCAGCCGGACCAGCACGTCACGGCGCACGGCCAGCACGAGCCGCCCCGCCACGCCACCGTCGAACCACACCACCCGCAGCGGCGCGTGGTCCGGCACGTCGTCGACGGCGGCCAGCGGCACGAGCACGGGCGGCAGGACCACGCGCCGGACGCACGACTCGGCCGTGAAGCCGTCCGCGCGCAGCACCTCGTGCCGCACGAACAGGGACCGCACGGCGGCGACCAGTCGTCGTTCACCCAGCTCCGCGCGCACCTGCACGGCCATGGACTCGTACCCGGCGATCGCGACCGACACGCGTGAGCCTTCCCTAGAATTAGGTAAGGCTAACTTAGCACTAGTAGTCGTCGCCGCCGAAGAACGTTTCCTCCAGCCGGTCCGCCGTGCCCGCGAGCAGCGCCAGCGGCTCGGTGAACTCGTGGATGTCCAGGTCCGACAACGGCAACGAGTGCCGCAGCACGACGTGCTCACCCATGATCGCCGCACCGCACGCGATGGTCGAGTTGCCGACCTCGGCCAGGAACGCGTGCAGGTCGACGTTCGTCGCCAGCCCGATCGGCGACGCGATCTGCACCCACTCGTGCAGCTTGTCGAGGACCTCGCGGACCAGGATGACCACCTGGGTCCGCTCGTCGTCCTCGTCGTACTGCTCGAAGTTGAACAGGATCCGGATCTCGTCCTCGTTCTCCGCGATCACGTCATAAGTGTCATGCACGTACGCGGCTAGGTCGCCCCAAGTGGCCATGGTGATCACCCTACGGGCGCGACCGACGCCCACACCGCGTCACCGACCAGATCGGAGGCCGCGGCCAGGTCGAGCACACCCATCAGGTGACGGCGGGCGCACTCGTGCGCGGGTCCCATCACCACGGGATCCAGCGCCCACAACGGGATCTCGCGCAGCTCGCCCGCCGCCATCCGGGCCGCGAACCAGCGTGCGACCGGCTCGAACACCTCCGCCTTCACGACCGGGTCGGCGGTCGACGGCGCGGCGTAGAGGAACCTGGCCCGACCGGGGTGCTCGGCCACCCAGCCGAGGTAGCGGGCCACGAGGGCGCGCACGACCTTCTCCGCGTCACCGAGGTCCAGCGCCGGGACGATCGCCGCCACGCAGTGCGCGAAGCTCTCCCCGTACAGCACCGCGAACAGGCCCGCCCGGCTGCCGAAATGGTGGTAGACACTGCCGTTCGACACCCCGGAACGAGCGGTCAGGGCGCTGATCGTGACGGCGTCCAGCCCGCCCTCGTCGACCAGCGCGAGGGCCGCGTCGAGCACTGCCCGCTGACCGGTCGCTCTCACGGGGCTAGAGTACCGCTCTAGAGCGCCGCTCCCCTGGAGGTCACCGTGGCCCGTTCCATCCCCGATCTGCTGCGCGAACGCGTGCGCGAGACCCCGGACGCCGAGGCGCTGCGCCACCGCGCCGGCGACACGTGGACGTCGCTGACCTGGGCCGAGGTCGGCGAGCACGTGCGCAGGCGGGCGCTGGGCTTCCGCGAGCTCGGCGTGCGGGACGAGGCACGGGTCGCGATCATGGCCGCCACCAGCGTGGACTGGATCCTCACCGACCTGGCCGTGCTCGCCGCGGGCGGCGTCACGACGACCATCTACCCCAGCAGCACGCCGGACGTCGTCGCGCACATCGTGCGTGATTCGCAGAGCGTGCTCGTGGTCGCCGACCCGGGGCTGGCGGACAAGGTCGAGGCGAAGGTCATCACACCCGACTGGGAGCCCGACGAGGTCGGTGATGGTGACTACGACGCGATGGTGGACGAGCTGACGCCGGACCGGCTGGCGACGCTGATCTACACGTCGGGGACCACGGGCACGCCCAAGGGTGTGGAGTTGACCCACGACAACTGGCTCTACACCGCCGAGGCGATCCGCGAGCTGGGCGTGCTGACGCCGGACGAGCTGCACTTCCTGTGGCTGCCCATGTCGCACGCGTTCGGCAAGGTGCTGCAGGTCGGGATGCTGTCGACCGGTGTGCCCACCGCCGTGGACGGTGACGTGGACCGGATCGCGGCCAACCTGCTCGAACTGCGGCCGACCGTGGTGGCCGCCGCGCCGCGGATCTTCGAGAAGATCCACCAGCGGGTGGTGGCCTCCATGCGTGAAGCGGGCGGGGTGAAGGCGAAGCTGTTCGACTGGGCGTTGGCCGTGTCCGAGCACCCCGAGTGGACGGTGCGCCGCAAGATCGCCGACAAGCTGGTGTTCAGCAAGCTGCGGGACCGGGTCGGCGGGCGGATCAAGTACTTCGTGTCCGGCTCGGCGCCGCTGTCCCGGCCGGTCGGCGAGTTCTTCGACCGGGCGGGCATCACGATCCTGGAGGGCTACGGGCTGACCGAGTCGTCGGCGGCATCGTTCGTGAACCGGCCTGGCGCGAACAAGCTCGGCACGGTCGGCAAGCCGCTGGTGGGCACCGAGGTGCGCATCGCCGACGACGGCGAGGTGCTGATCGGCGGGCGCGGGATCATGCGCGGCTACCACGGGCTGCCCGAGGAGACCGCCGCGACGTTGCAGGAGGGCTGGCTGCACACCGGTGACATCGGGGAGTTGGATTCCGGAGGCCGGTTGCGGATCACCGACCGGAAGAAGGAGCTGATCAAGACCTCCGGCGGCAAGTACGTCGCGCCGCAGGCGGTCGAGGGTCTGGTGAAGGCGGGCAGCCCGTACATCGGCAACGTGCTCGTGCACGGCGACGGCCGCAACTACTGCGTCGCCCTGGTCACCATCGACGCCGACCTCGCACCAGAGGGGTTGGACGCGGAGGTCGAGGTGGGGCGTGCCGTCGAGGAGGCGAACCGGAAGTTGGCGCGGCACGAGACGATCAAGAAGTTCGCCGTGCTGCCGAAGGACTTCTCGGTCGACGACGGGACGTTGACGGCCAGCCTGAAGATGCGGCGCAAGGAGATCGAGACGCGCTACAAGGACGTGCTGGACGGCTTGTACGCCTGATCGGGCGCGGTGGGCCGGTGCGCCAGCGCTACCGCCCAGACGCCGGCCACCAGCACGGCGACCACCTCGGTCAGGACCAGGAGCCGCTCGACGTATCCGAGCGGGATGACGCGCCACCAGGACGTGCCCACGACCGCGTTCACGCCGATCGCGTACAGGATCGGCGTGAACGCCAGGGCCGACAGCAGGCCGAACCGGAACGTCCAGCGGGCGTGCGCACCCCACACCGGGTCACGTCGCCACGGTCGGGCCAGCAGCGTCGCGGCGATCGGCAGCGCGATGAACGCGAGCAGACTGCCGAAGCGGTGGATGCTGCCGCTCATGCTCGGCCCGATCGCCCAGTTGTTCTTGGGGAAGATCACGACCAACGTCAACCCGACCGCCCACGCCCCGAAAGCGACCGCGCCCACCGAGTTCCACTTCGCCACGCCGTGGCGGACGAGTACGGCCAGGATCGCGACCGACCCCGCGACGAGCAGCAGCACACCGGTGTCGAACACCCAGCGGTACGGGCCGAGGGCGTACTCGCTGATGGTGCGGCGCAGGTGCCGGGTGGACTCGCCGAGCCGGTAGAGGTCGAGGCCGCCGACCAGGGCGACGGTCAGCACGACGGCGGCAGCACCCGCGAGGGCGACGAAGCGGGTCCGGGCGGTGTTGGCGGTCAGCACAACGGGCAGAACGGACAGCACCCCGAGTGTTGTTCCTGCGTTGGGTGAATCGACAGGTTGCCGACAGGGCGGTGGGTCCGCTGGGTCGGCGGGTCGGCCGGCCCCTGGGCGGAGCGTGGGCGGGTGCGGTCCCGTGTTGGTCGGGTGTGGCTTAGCTGGATTGGCGGATCACCAGTGTCGGGGCGAACACGACTGAGCTGACCGGGCGGTCGGGGCGCTCGACTCGTTCGACCAGCAGGCGGGCCATTTCGGCGGCCATGTCCTCCACCGGCTGCCGCACCGTGGTCAGTGGTGGGTCGCACTCGACGGCGGGGCTGCTGTCGTCGAAGCCGACCACCTTGAGGGCCTCGGGCACCCGCCGCCCGCCTTGGCGCAGTACCGGCAGTGCGCCGGTCGCCATCAGGTCGGAGGCGACGAACAGGCCGTCGACGGCCGCGTCCGCCAGCAGTTCCTGGGCGGCCTTGGCGCCGCCCTCGCGGGAGAAGTCGCCCTCGACCACGACGGGTTCGGGCAGGCCGTGCCGGGCCGTTGCCTCGAGGAAGCCGCGCAGCCGGTCCTGGCCGGCGGGGGTTTCCAGTGGGCCGGTGATGGTGGCCAGGTGGCGGCAGCCCGAGGAGATCAGGTGGTCGGCGGCGAGGGCCGCGCCGGCGGCTTGGTCGACGTCGACGTAGGTGATCGACATCGGGCGGACCGGGCGGGCGGCCAGGACGACCGGGAGGTTGGCCTCGATCAGCTGGCGCGGGAGGGGGTCGGCGCCGTGGGTGTGGATCAGGATCACGCCGTCGAGCCTGCGTTGGCGGATGTCGTCCACGACCTCGCGGTGGTCGCCGGTGGTCAGCACGAGTTGCACGCCCAGAGGCCGGATCACCGGCAGCACGCCGCTCACCACCCGGCCGAAGTACGGGTCGTGCACGGTCCGGCCTTCTTCGGGCAGGACGAGGCCGATGGCACCCGCCCGGCGGGTGACGAGCGAACGCGCCGCGCGGTTGGGTGTGTACCCGGTCGTGGAGATCGCCTTCTCCACGACTTGGCGCAGCTCACGGTCCACCGTGGCGACCCCGTTGACGACCCGGGACACCGTGGCCCGGGAAACCCCCGCGATCCGCGCGACCTCTTCCAACGTGACTGGTCTGCGGTCCACGTCAGCCTTTATACCGGGAGGTGCGGTCACGCCGAGGCGTGACCGCACCCACCCGTCACTGGTAGACGCGGACGTAGTCGACCAGCATTCGCTGCGGGAAGACCGTGGTGGCGTCCGGCGGACCGGGCCACTCACCGCCCACCGCGTTGTTGAGCAGGATGAAGAACGGCTTGTCGAACACCCACGGGCCGCGGGTCGCCTCCACCGTCGCCTTGTCGATGGTGAGCACGGTCACGTCGTCGATGCTGAACACCATGCCCTTGCTGTTCCAGTCGACCCGGAACACGTGGAAGGCGTTGGCGTAGTCCTGCCCGATGTCGTGCATCTTGCCGATGCCGCCACCGCCGAAGTACGCCGGACCGTGGATCGTCTGGTAAGCGGTGTTCGGCTCACGGCCCAGGTGCTCCATGATGTCGATCTCACCGCTCGCGGGCCACGGGGTGCCCTTGAAGATGTCCGTGCCGAGCATCCAGAACGCGGGCCACAGGCCCTTGGTGCCCGACACCTTGACGCGCGCCTCGAACCGGCCGTAGGTCCACGACGCCTTGCCCTCGGTGATGAGCCGGGCCGACGTGTACTGGCACGTGCCGGAGCCGCTGACCGGGTCGACCGGGCACGCCGAGCCCGGCGTGACCTCCCGCCTGGCCTCCAGCACCATGTTCCCGGCACCATCGGTGAACGCGTTGCGGTTGTCGGTGTAGTACTGCAGCTCCGCGTTCTGCCCCGTGCCGATCTCCGGGCGCCACTTGGCCGAGTCGGGCCGGCTGCCCGCGGTGGCGTTGAACTCGTCGCTCCACACCAGCCGCAGCGGGTTGCCCGGATCCGGTGCCTGCGCCGGTGGCGGTGTGGGGCTGCCGCCGGTGCCGTAGACCTGGAACTCCCACAGCGAGTAGCCGTACTGGCCGCTGCGCTTGGTCAGGTTCAGCCGCACGTACCGACCCGTACCGTTCACGGTGAACGTCTGCTTGAACCCGGTACCCGCCGTGACGGTGTGGATCGTGGTCCAGCTGGACGCGTTCGCCGAGGTCTGGATTTCGAACCCGGTGGCGAACGCCGGGTCCCACTGCACCACGACCTTGCTGACCTGCGCGGTGGCGCCCAGGTCGACGTAGATCCAGCCCGGGTCGACCCAGCCGGTGGTGGCGCTGGTGGCCCACCGGGTGGCCGGGTTGAAGTCCAGCGCCTTGGCCGGCGTGCAGGCCGGGCACGCGCCGTCGTCCTGGAACGACGAGGCGAACGCGGGCTTGTTGTAGGACAGCAGGCCCTCGGTGGGCGTCGAGTTCGTGCCCGTGCGGACGGCGAACTCCCACAACGACACGCCGTACTGCGTGGCGCGGGCCGTGGTGTGGACGCGGAGGTAGCGGCCCGTGCCGGTGAAGGTGACGTTCTGCGTGCCGCCGGTGCCGGTGGTGGTCTGGTAGACCGTGGTCCACGACGAGCCGTCGGCCGAGACCTGGAGCTGGAACGCCGTCGCGTACGCGGCCTCCCACTGCAGCGTCGCGCCGCACACCTCGCGGTTCGCGCCCAGGTCGACGCGCAGCCACTGCGGGTCGCTGAACGCGCTGGACCAGCGGGTTCCGGCGTTGCCGTCCACCGCCGAGGCGGCCACGAACGGGCTGCCCGTCTCGACCGACGACGCGGTGACCGGTGCGTTGAGCGCCGCGTTGGCCGTGCCGCACTCGGCTGCCTGCGCGGTGCCGGCGGGCCCGGCGGACACGGTGGGCACGACCAGCGCGCCGAGCAGGGCGACCGCGGTGATCAGGCGCTTCACGGGCGGCCGTCCGCGCCGCACTTGATGATCGGGTTGATGCAGTCGCGCACCCGGCGGGCGAGTTCCGCCTCCGGCCACGCGTTGAAGAAGTCGCCGTGCATGGTGAAGCCGGGCCCGGAGGCGAGGCGGAACCGCGACGGGTCGCCGTTCACCGGGTAGCGCAGCACCTGGCGCAGCTTCGGCACGGGCACCGGGTGGGTCGACGGGCAGTCCGCGTTCACCGGGTACGCCATGTGGCTCTTGTGGTCCGGCGAGTCGAGGTCGCGGCCGTTCCAGCACTGCGGGAAGTCCAGGTAGGACTCCATCATGGTGCCGGCGGGGCAGTTCACGAAGTCCTTGGACGCGCCCACGTGGCCGGCGTGCAGGCAGGACCAGCGCGAGATCGTGCTGGCGTCGGGCTGGGTGGCCTTGGCGTTGCCCGCGACGATCCGCAGGCCCAGCGGGAACGGCTGGATGCGGGCGATCACGTCGTCGCGCACGCCTTCGCCCAGGTAGTAGAACGTGGTGCCGGTCGGCTCGACGGGCTGGTTGTCCGCGTACAGGGTGGGGACCCAGTACGACGACAGGTCGGTGCCCGGGTTGCAGTTGCTCGTGCCGGCCAGCAGCGACTGGACGGTCGAGCGGGCGTTGGTGGTGGTGTTGCCGAAGAAGCTGTGCATGTGCGAGCCGCCGGGCAGGTTCGGCGCGACGATCGGGTCGTCCGGCAGGCGGTGGCTGTACGGGCAGTCCGCCAGGAACTCGGCGACCCGCACGATCGGGCCGCTGGTGTTGCGGACGCCGAACACCTGGAACTCCCACAGCGACACGCCGTACTGGGTGGCGCGGGCGGTCGTGTAGACGCGGACGAACCGGGCGGTGGCCGAGACGGTCACGTTCTGCACGCCGACGTTGCCGGACGCGGTGGCGATGGTGGTCCAGGCGTTGCCGTCGGCCGAGGTCTGCAGCTGGAAGGAGCGCGCGTAGGCGGCCTCCCAGTTCAGCGAGACCTGGCTGATCGCGGTGGACGTGCCGAGGTCGACGCGGAGCCACTGCGGGTCGGCCGCGGCACTGGACCAGCGGGTGCCGGTGTTGCCGTCGACGGCGGCGGAGGCGGGCGTGCCGCCGTTCTCGGTGGAGGAGGCGGTCACCGGCTTGCCCTGGGACAGCAGTTCCGGCGCCGCCGAGGCGGGAGAGGTGACGAAGGACAAGGCGGACGCGGTCAGCACCGCGACGGTGGTGGCGGTGACCAGTCGACGCCATCGGCGAATGGTGGGGATCACGACTCCCCTTTCGGAGGCGTTGCAGGGAGGGTGTCAGAGAGCGCTCTCACAGCGGAACGTAAGCCTGACCACCAGGGCAGTCAAGGTAATCGGCGAGTTCCGGTCATCCCGCAACACCGGCTCAGAGAGCGCTCTCTGACCTGAGCGTTGAATTCGGGGTACGCGAACGTAGGACACGGTGGTCCTGAACGTAGGACACGCGGGGCGTGAAGGTACGACTCTCGCGTGCTGAGCGTTCAGGAGAGGCGGGCGGCGGTGGGGAGGGAGGTCGGGGAGGCGGTGGGCCAGGCCAGGGGGTCGGGGCCCAGCTCCCACAGCTCGGCGACCTGGAGGGCGCACCACGGGGAGACGGGGCGGGCGCCGGCCAGGACGGCGGGGGCGAACTCCGACCACGGGACCCACTCGAACGAGTCAACCTCGTCCGGGTTCGGGTGCGGGTCGCCGGAGACGCGGCCGCGGAAGACCGGGCACATCTCGTTCTCCCTGACGCCGTTCTCCATCTCCGCCCGGTAGCGGAACGCGGGCAGCACCAGGTCCAGCGTCACGTCGGCCAGCCCCAGCTCGTCGACCAGCCGCCGCGCCACCGCCGCCGCCATCGGCTCGTCGGGCGCCGGGTGGCCGCAGCACGAGTTGGTCCAGACACCGGGCCACGTCTTCTTGTGCAGCGCACGCCTGGTCAACAGCAGCCTGCCCGCCGCGTCGAACAGGTACGACGAGAACGCCAGGTGCAGCGGGGTGGACGCGTGGTGCACGGAAGCCTTGTCGGCCACGCCGATCCCGGCACCGGACTCGTCCAGGAGCACGACTTGTTCCACACCCCCACCCTGCCACACCCGCGATCACCGCGCGTCGGCGAGCACCCTGGGGTTGCGCACCAGCTTGCCGGCGGACGTGCGCGGCAACGCCCGCAGCACGTGCACCCGCTGCGGCTGCTTGAACTCGGCCAACCGCTCGGCGCACCACGCGGACACCTGCTCCGGCGTGAGCGTGTCGGAGCCGGTGGAGACGTAGGCCTCGATCACCTCGTCGTGCACCGCGATCGCCTCGGTTACCAGCGGGTGGGCGCGCAGTGCCGCCTCGACCTGGGTCAGGTCCACGTTGCTGCCGCGCACCACCACGAGCGAGTCCGCGCGGCCGAGCAGCCGCAGGTTGCCGTGCGCGTCGAACTCGCCCCGGTCACCCGTTCGGAACCACCCGTCCAGGTAACGGGTGGGGTCGCCCTCGTCGAGGTACGGGGACTGGTCCAGCGCCACCTCGACCAGCCCGTCGCGCACCCGGATCGTGGTGTCGGACAGGGGCTTGCCCACCGCCGGCCGGGTCGCGCCCGCCGCGTCCATGGTCAGCGCGCCGGTCTCGGTGGTGCCGAAGCACTCGCCGACCATGAAGCCGTAGGCGTCGGCGAACCGCTCCGCCACGTCCGGCCGCATCAGCTCACCGCCCGCGAACGCGCCGCGCACCGTGCGCAGCGCCGACCGGTCGGCGGCGGAGGCGAGCAGGTCGAAGTGGAACGGCACGCCGGTGATGAAGTCGACCTCGTGCCGGGCGGCGGTGCGCAGGATGTCCTCCGCCGACAGCTTCCCGGCGAACACCAGGTGCACGCCCGCGGCCAGCGCGTGCAGCAGCCCGCCCATCAGGCCGAAGCTCTGCGCGGTGGAGTTGAGCAGGAGCAGCCGCTCGCCGTGCCCCGGCATGCCCTCGGCGGCGCCGAACCGCATCACCTCGCGGATGATCGACTCGGTGCTGCGGCCGACGACCTTGGGCCGCCCGGTGGAGCCGGAGGTGAACTGGACCAGCCGGTGCCTGGTCGCCGCGGGCCGCCCGTCCGTCCTGGGCTCGGTCACCAGCTCGTAGCGCTCGCGGAACAGGCCGGACCAGCCGGACGCGCGCACGACGAACTGCGGCCGGGTGAGCTCGCGCAGCACCTCGACCTCGGCGGGCTTGAGCCGGTGGTCGATCGAGATCACCCTGGCGCCGAGGCTCCACAGCGCCAGCACCACCTCCAGCTGGGTGAAGCTCGGCGGCACGTGCAGGGCGACCGTGCTGCCCTCCCCCACCCCGGAAGCGGCGAACAGGCTCGCCTCGGCGGCGACCGAGGCCCGCAACGCGCCGTGCGTCACGGTGTGGTCGTGGCTGAACACCGGCACGTCGTCGCCCTGGCGGCGCAACAGGTCGGTGACGAACTCGCGCATCTTGGCTCAGGTCTCCTTGCAGAACTCGCCGATGGGGATGCCCACGTGCCGCTGCTCGGTCGCGATGTAGCCGAGCAGCTCGTCGCCGCGCTGCAGCTCGGTGACGTTGCGGACCTTCCCGCCGGGGCCGAGCACCCGCACGTGCCAGTCGTCCTGCACGGTCAGGCTCACCTCGACGCCCTCGGGCGAGTGCGCGGTGATGGTCAGGATCGGGCGGGATTCGAGCTTGGCCCGGCCGACCGTGAGCTTGCGGGTGCGTCCCTCGGAGTTGACGGCGAGCACCGTGCTGCCCGAACGCAGTTCGGACAGGTAGTTGGTGCGGTTGTCCGGGCCGAGCACGTAGGAGTGCAGGGCGCCGGCGTTGACCCGGAACGGCCGGGTCGGCATGTAGGGCAGCGGGTGGGTCTCGCTGCAGCACAGGATGAAGCCGGAGGAGAAGGAACCGACGAGGATGCCCTCGTCCTCCTGGAAGTGCGAGGCGGTGTCGACGCAGACGCGGTCGCCGAGGCCGTTGTGGGTGATGCCGTCGACGACGAGCGTGGTGAGGTCCAGCGGCGGGGTGGTCGCCTCCAGCAGCCGGGCCAGCTTGAACACGTCGTTGGCGTCGCGCGGTGCCATGAGCACGCCGTCCGAGCCGTGCTCCAGCACGTCGAGCACGATCGCGGCCTCTTCGAGGTCGGCCACGACGGTGACGAGCTTGCCGGGCGCGCCGTCCGCGGCGGCGATGACGATCTCCAGCGGGATCTTCGTCGGATCGGTGAAGGCGACCACGGTGTGGCCGAGCTTCACGGCGGCCGCGCACGCGAGCTTGAGCGTGCGGTCGTCGCGGACCTGCACGAACGCCGCGTCGGTGGTGAGCCGGTCCAGCGCGTCCTGGTCGTCCACGACCACGGTGACCAGGTGCGGGCTGTCGACCGCCGCGTCGGCGACGAGCACCCGGGTGATCGTGGGCGGCAGCGTCTCCAGCAGCGCGGGGTCGTCGGAGACGACGCCGGCGAGGCGGGCGTGCACCGCGGCGTCCACGACGGCATCGCGGTGCGCCTCGGGGACGGTTCGGAGGTCGATCCAGGCGAACTTCAACGGTTCTCCAAGGGGTGAGAGCCCGATCGGCGTGCGGACACCCCGCCGCTGGTCGGGTGACCGGCGGCGGGCGCGGGCGACGAAGTCATGACGTGGCCACGACGCCCGTCATCGCGCGGACCAGGTCCGCTTCGGTGTCGTCGTGGACGATCGAGGCCAGTTCCGCGACCAGCGACATGGGCGCGGACGCGGTGAACACGCGGCGGCCCACGGCCAGGCCCGCGCAGCCGACGCCCATCGCGGTGCGGGCGTGGTCGACCACGCTGCCGCCGGTGGCCGGTCCGCCCGCGACGAGCACCGGGATCGGGCAGCTGGCGATGACGTCGGCCATCCGCTGGGCGGGCCGCGCGAGGTTGGTCTTGACGATGTCGGCGCCGAGGTCGACCGCGATGTTGACCACGTGCGCGAGCAGCGCGGGGTCGTTCGGGTCGGCGATGCGCGGACCGCGCGGGTAGACCATGGCGATCAGCGGCACGTTCCACTCGTCGCACGCCTTGGCGACCACGCCGAAGTCGGCGAGCTGGCGTTCCTCGGTGTCCGAGCCGATGTTGACGTGCACGCTCACCGCGTCGGCGCCCAGTCGCAGCGCCTCGTCCACCTCGCCGACGATGACCTTGGCGTTGGTGTCGGCGGCGTGCGCGGTGCCCGCGCTGAGGTGCACGACCAGCGCGCAGCCCGCCAGCACGTCCGGGTCGATGGTGCGGACGCGTCCTTTGTGGACGATGATGGCGTCGGCACCGCCGACGACCACCGAGTCGATGAGCTCGTGCCACCGGTCGCGCGGGACCACCGGGCCGTCCGAGACGCTGTGGTCGAGCGGGACGAAGAGGTACCTGTCGTCGCGCGGACGGGAAAGGCGTCGCAGCCTCAACGCTTTCGTCATGTCGCTCACACCTCCTCGGTCTGCGGTGCCGGCCACTAGGCAGGGTGGTCGAACCGGTGAGCGCGGCGGGAGGTGTGAGGTGGCGATAACTCGTCAGTTATGCACCTGTTGGAGCAATCGGCCGGTGCCCTCCTCGACGCTCGGTGGTCGCCCGCGCCACACGCTCGGTCGGTGTCCGGTTTGACCGGCTGCCCTAGGCTGCCGCAGTGAACATGGAGCTCAGGCATCTCCACGTCGTGCTGACCGTGGCGGAAGCGGGCAGCATCAGTCGAGCCGCCTCACTGCTCAAGATCGCGCAGGCCGGGTTGACCGCGCAGTTGCGCCGCATCGAGCGGGGGTTCGGTGGTCCGTTGTTCCTGCGGCGCACCGACGGGGTCGAGCTGACCGAACTCGGCCGCCACGTCGTGCTGCGATCACGTGACCTGGTGGAACGGTTCGACGACCTGCTGGTGACCGCGCGCAAGCTGGCCGAGGAGAGCGACGTCACCGGCATCAGGCTCGGCGGGGTGGCCGGTTCGCTGACGCCGTTGCTGGTGGCGGTGGTGCGCTCGCTGCTGCCGACGCACCCGCAGACGACCCACATCGAGCGCACCAGCGATGCCGTGCTCGACCTGGTGCGCACCGGGAAGCTGGACGTCGCGCTGGTCACGGAGTTCCCCCAGAGCCCTCTGCGGATTCCCGAACAGGTGGACTGCCGGACCGTCGTGACGGAACCGATGCTGGTCGGGATCGGGGTCGGGCACCGGCTGTCCGCGCGCACCGAGATTCGGCTGTCCGAACTGGCCGACGAGGAGTGGGCGGTGTCCGACGAGGGCTACGGCGGCGGGAGGTTGAACCTCCACCTGGCGTGCGAGGCGGCCGGGTTCACGCCGCGGTGCGCGCACTTCGGGGTGGACCCGGCGTCGGCCGCGGAACTGGTGCGCTCGACGCACACGGTGGCGTGCTTCTTCCCGACCGGGCAGGACTTACCGGGCGTGCTGCTGAAACCGATCGTGGGCAATCCCGTGCACCGGCGGGTGACGGTGGTGTGGCGGCGGGACTGCGCGGCGGCGGAGTACGTCGACGAGATCCACGCGCAACTGCTGCGCGCCTACCAGGAGCGGATCTGGGCGCACGGCCCGCGCACGGCCAAGCTCGCCGCCACCGGGCTGACCGTGGCGGCCAGCTGACGTCCGGACCGGACACTCCCCCACGTGAGGTCCCGGGTCCCGGGCCGTGGGCTTTCGTGCCGCCCAGCACTGACCCCCCACGGCCCGGATTCTTCGTCACCGGGAATCCGACGACACGACTGTGACGAACCCTCTCGTTCTCCGGTTCCACCAGGCAGACGCGCAGGGGCGGACGAGCAGGGGTGGGCGTTCAGCGGGCGTCTTCGTCGCGGGCGCTGTAGCGCTCGGCCATCTCCACGTCCCACCAGGCGGCGAAGAACTGGAAGTCGACCTCGCCGTCGTTGACCAGCCGGTGCTCCTCGTACGGGCGGAAGTGCACGATGTCGCCCGCGCCGAACGGCAGCCTGCCCGCGTCGGTGACGATCTCCGCCTCGCCGGACACGGCCACCCAGATCTCGTGCTCGCGGTGGGCGTGCGTGCCCGACGCCGCACCCGGCTGCACCACGCACCAGGAGCCGTCGAACGGCGCGTTCACCAGCGGCCACGGCATCAGCCTGCGGGCCACCAGCCCGCTGTCCCGGACCAGCTCACCCGGGTCGAGTCGGCGCATCTCCACGGCTACCGCCCCACCACGGCGGCAGGCTCCACGTGTTCCACGGTGTTCTCCCAGCGCCGAGCGACCCACCGCCAGAACCTATAGACCGAGGTGCGCGGCGGCTACACGCTTGGGCACGCACATTCGCCACGCGTCCACGACGAGTTCGGCCAGCTCGTCGTCGTCGATCGCGGCCAGGGTGCACTCGACCCAGTTGTACCGCAGGTCGGAGGGCGCGGGCAGGTGGTACTTGGCGGGCTCCGCGGCCACCAGCGCGTCCCGCTCCTCCTTCGGGAACGCGAAACCCAGCGTCCGCTCGTCGCGCGACAGCGCCAGGTACACGATCCGGCCGATCCGGAACTTCACCCGGTCCCGGACCACCGCCTCCTCGGTGCGCGGCAGCGACCGCGCGATGCGGCGCACGTCGTCAACGGTCGACACCGGCCATCACCGGTCCGCGTGCCGCAGCACGCTCTCCACCTCGGTGCGGAACGCGTTGACGCCGTCCTCGCCCTCCGGTGCGCCGTGCGCCTGCAGCAGGTGCAGCAACGCCACGCCGTCGGCGGACCGGCGGGACGACGCGCGGAACGAGAACGCCGCCTCGTACACGGTGATCGCGGTCGCCAGCGCGGCCGCCACCGTGGCCAGGAACGCCCACAGCGCGCGCCGCCCGTCGTCGGCCACGGCCACCGCGCCCAACGCCGCCGCGCCGGTGAACAGCAGCACGGTGAGGCCCGTGGTCCAGCGACGTGCCGTCGTGTAGCGGGCCTGTGCCTGCTCGAACCCGGCGAGCCGTTCGGCGACGCGGTGGCGCAGGTAGGCGCGGAGGAACTGCTCGCGGTGGTCGTCGGCCGCGGTCGGAGATCCGGCGTTGGTCATGTGCGGCTCACCGATTCGTGCCGGAGCCGTGCCACGGCCGTCGCCAACTCGCGGGCGCGCTCGTCGCGCTCGGCTTGGTCGACGGCGGGTGGCGCGGCCAGGTGGTCGAAGTACAAGGCGCGCAGCTGCTCGGCCCGCACCTTCGCGTCGGGTTCCTCCCCGGCACGGGCCACCACCGCGAGCACGGCCGCCGCCGCGCCGGACACGGCGAGCAGCACACCGGGCCACGGCTGGTCGCGCAGCCAGACCTGCGAGGCGGCGAACACCGTGGTGCCGAAGCCCGCGGCGATGGCGAGCACGACCAGCAGCCGTGCGCGTTCACGTGATCTGAGGGCGGCGACCTCGCACTCGTGCAGCGCGGGCGCAACGACCTGGTTCGCCTCGTGGATCGCGTCGGCGAGCAGCGGGTAGTCCAGCACGTAGCCGGGGTCGATGACCGGGCGCGGCTCGGGCGCCCGGAACCGCACCCGCGGCCACACGGGGGGCGGCGGCACGTCGGCGTGCAGCTTGGCGCCGGGCCGGTTGCCCAGCACCCGCCGCACCACGGCCGTCACCTTGTCCGCGCCCTCGTCCAGGTGCACCACGGCGACCTGGCCGCTGCGGACGAGCACCTCGAGGTCGTCGTCGCGCCCGGTGGCGGCGTCCCCGGTGGCGGCGGTCTGGGCGACCGCGGTCTCGGCACCGGTTTCGGCCGCGACGACCTCGGCGGCGGCGGCGGTGACGTCGGCCTGCGCGGTGGGTGCGGCTGTCGGGGCGGCGGCGGCGCGTGGCGGGCCTCCGGCGATCTCGTCCGCCAGGCCGCCCGTGCCGGCGAGCACGAGCAGCGGCCGGTCCCGGCCCAGGTGGTCGACCAGCGCGGCCCGCGCCAGGTCGTCACCGCCGATCAGCAGCGCCAGCGCCGGGCGCTTGGACCCGGCGACGGCGTCCACCGCGCGGAACAGCGCGGGCCGTTCCTCACCCCACTTGGAGCCCGGCACGAGCACCGCCGTGTCGTGGTTCACGTTGAGCCGTAGCTCACCCTCCGCGGGCTCCGCGTCCTCCGCGGCCACCCGCCCGGACGGTGCGACGCCGACCATCCGGGGCCACCGCCCGTCCAGCGACTCGGCGGCCAGGCCGAGCAGGTGCGTGACGCCGACGTCGGCGCCCGCCGTGATCACGACCGCGTCCGCGCCGGCCGCCGCCGCGAGCACCGCACGCAGCACCGGGAGCACGGCGGCGGCGAGTTCGGTGTCCGGGGTGTCGGCCGAGCCGAACACCGCGAGGACCGGGCGTCCGCGGGGCAGGCCGAGGGCGCGCGCCCGG
This sequence comes from Saccharothrix carnea, assembly GCF_003014735.1. Lineage (GTDB taxonomy): Bacteria > Actinomycetota > Actinomycetes > Mycobacteriales > Pseudonocardiaceae > Actinosynnema > Actinosynnema carneum. The sequence goes on from NZ_PYAX01000010.1 coordinate 80,912, forward strand.
ATGTCGGCATCGGGATGGGCCAGTCGCCGCACCCGTGGGCCGGTACCCGCTGTAGGCATGCCGGGCACCCTAGCGGTGCCTCACGCGAATTTCACCCGTCCGGGCGCGAATTCCTCGCAGGTAGAGTGCTCGGCGTGTCGATTGACCCCGCCGAACTGGAAATCGCCCTGAGGGTGCTCGCCCAAGTGGACGAACTGGACACCGAGCACCCCGACGCGGTAGCCGTCCGCCGGGCCACCGCCGGCATCTGGAAGAGCCTGCGCAAACGCCGCAAGGCCGACCGGCGCGCCTCGGTCACCGCCGCCGACCGCGCCGTCATCGAGGCCACCGCGACCGGCTCACCGTCGCGCATCGACGACGAGACCCGCGGCCTGCTGCTGCGCGAGCCGGAGCCGGGCGCGAAGGCGGGCACGCTGCTGCGCGCCCGGTCCTGCTACACGTGCAAGAAGCGGTACACCGAGGTGGACGCCTTCTACCACCAGCTGTGCCCGGACTGCGCGGCGCTGAACCGGGCCAAGCGCGACCAGAGCGCGGACCTCACCGGCAAGCGCGCCCTGCTCACCGGCGGGCGGGCCAAGATCGGCATGTACATCGCGCTGCGGCTGCTCCGCGACGGCGCGCACACCACCATCACCACCCGGTTCCCGCGTGACGCGGTGCGCCGGTTCGCGTCCATGCCCGACAGCGCCGACTGGCTGCACCGGCTGCGCGTGGTCGGCATCGACCTGCGCGACCCGGCCCAGGTCGTGCAACTGGCCGACGAGGTGGCCGCCGCCGGACCGCTGGACATCCTGATCAACAACGCCGCGCAGACCGTGCGCCGGTCGGCGGGCGCCTACGCGCCGCTGGTCGAGGCCGAGTCCGCCGCGCTCCCGTCCGGTCCCCTGCCGGAGCTGGTCACGTTCGGGCACACCCTGTCCGCGCACCCGGTGGCGTTGGCGGGCACGTTGGCCGACACCATCCCCGCGGTCACCGCGCTGGCCCTCACCGTCGGGTCCAAGGAGATCGACGCGGGCGGCCTGGTGCCGGACGAGGCGCCGGTCAACAGCTGGGTCCAGCGGGTGGACGAGGTCGACCCGGTCGAGCTGCTGGAAGTGCAGCTGTGCAACAGCACCGCGCCGTTCATCCTGATCTCCCGGCTGCGCCCCGCGATGGCCGCCTCGCCCGCGCGCCGCAAGTACGTGGTGAACGTGTCGGCGATGGAAGGCCAGTTCAGCCGCGCCTACAAGGGGCCGGGCCACCCGCACACCAACATGGCCAAGGCCGCGCTGAACATGCTGACCCGCACCAGCGCCGAGGAGATGCTGACCGTCGACGGCATCCTGATGACCGCCGTCGACACCGGCTGGATCACCGACGAGCGGCCGCACCCGACCAAGATGCGGCTGGCCGCGGAGGGCTTCCACGCGCCGCTGGACCTGGTCGACGGCGCGGCCAGGGTGTACGACCCGATCGTGCGCGGCGAACTGGGCGAAGACCTGTACGGCTGCTTCCTGAAGGACTACGCGCCCTCCCCTTGGTGAGCCGATCGCCGCACCCGTTCACCGCAGCGTTCGCACGCCCATTCCGGTCATTCCCGACCGCAGTAATCGGAATGGGCCGAACGGGGTGCACCGGTTAACGGATCCGTGCCCGTGTGCGACTCTCCGCCGGTACGCTGAAGCTTTCGCTAGGCCGCCGCGAGGCGACGGGGGTGGGCATGGACGGCGGGCGGGCCGGTCGAGCCGCCGTGCTGCCGCGCGTGACCGTGACCGGGTCGGGAGGGCCGCGGTGACCGCGCCCCGGGTCAACCCGTTCCCGCTGCCGGGCTGGGAGGCCACCCCGATGCGCCCGCTGCGGCCGTGGCACCGGCCCGCGCACCGCGACTACTACGTGCCCGTGGACGGCACCGAGGCCGCGTTCGAGCACTTCCGCCACGCGATGGGCGACCTGGGCGTGATGCTGGAGTACGGCCGGCTCGCGCTGGTCACCGGCGAATCGGGCTGCGGCAAGACGGCGCTGGTCAACCGGTGCGCGGACTGGGTCGCCGGCGAGCTGGAGCGGCGCGGGATGCGCGGCGTGGTGCTGGACCTGACCGGCTGCCTGCCGACCGACCGGGAGCTGTCCATCGACGAGCGCACCGCCGAGGTGTGCGACCGGATGTTCGACCTGCTGGTGGACCACGGCGCGCTGCGCCAGGACAGCGAGGACCGGCTGGCCGACGTGCGGGACGTGCCGAGCCGCGTGTTCCCGCGCCTGGGCCGGGCACTGCGCGACGAGGTCGCGCTGGTGGTGCTGCTGCCCAGCCCGAACGAGCTGGTGGACGAGGTGATCCGGTACGCGCGGACGCTGAACAGCGCGAAAGTGCTGTTCCTGACCGAATCCGCCTACCTGGGCACGGACGAGGTGGCGGACGTGGTGCGCCAACTGGAAACGTGGGTGCCGCCGATCTCCCTGCACGTCGGCCCGCTCGATCCCGGTGACGCGCAGCGGTTCGCCGAAGACCGGCTGACCCGGCACGCGGGAACGGGCACCTATCCGCGGTTGAGCGACGACGCGATCAAATTGGTGGAGAAGCACTGCCAATCGGTCGCGATGTTGCAGAGGTTCTTGCACGGCACCTACGAACACAAACGTGGAACGGGACTGGGTTACACCGAGGCCGACCTGGTGACCGTCGAGGACATCAGGGCGTTCTTGAACCACAAGTCCCGGAATGGACCGGTGAATGGGCCATGAGCGCTCGCAGCGATCTACCGCCCCCGCGGAAGAACCCCTTCTCGCCGATGGCGGTCGCGCGGATCACGGACTTCGACGCCGATCCCGACGCCGTCGACGTGGCGATCACCACCGACGCGACGCGGCAGGCGCTCGCGCACCTCGCGTCGTACCTCGACGCGCCGCCCACGCGCGGCGGACGTGACCGCACCGGCACCGTGGTGGCCGTGCTGGGCGACTACGGCACCGGCAAGACGCACCTCGCCGTGCGGCTGGTCCGGCACGCCCGGCAGGTGCTGGCCGACCCGACGCACGCGCTGTACCTCGACGCGACCGCGGAGAGCTTCATCGAGCTGTACCGGCGGTTCATGCAGAAGCTCGGCCGCGAGGGCGTGCGGGCGCAGGTCAGCGAGTACTACGCGGACATCGTCGCGGACTCGTTGCAGAGCAGCGGCCTGACCAGCGACATGCTGGAGTGGCTCGGCAGCAGGCAGCTGGAGCCGCAGGAGGTCGTGGAACGGCTGGGCCTGATGGAGAGCGCGTTGCTGCGCAAGGTCCAGGACACGCTGCGCGAGGTGACCAACAACAAGGACTTCGGCACCGCGCTCACGCTGCTGCTGCGGCCGGGGTTCGAGCACTCGGTGTGGTCGTGGCTGCTCGGCGGCACGCCGGACCAGGTGCTGGTGGAACGCGGCATCACCACGCCGATCGACACCGAGGTGGCCGCGCTCGAGGCCATGGGCGTGTTCGCCCTGCTGTTCGGCGGCAGGCAGCGGCGGTTCGTGCTGGCGGTCGACGAGCTGGACAAGATCTTCTCCGCGGACAGCCGCCCGCAGGCCGGGACCATGGCCGCGTTCCAGACGTTGCTGCAGGTGTTCGCCAAGGCCGGGGCGTGCCTGGTGCTGTGCGGGCTGCCGGACTTCAAGTCCGTGCTGCCGCCCGCGGTGCGGCAGCGCATCCCGTACACGGTGGTGATGTCCGGGCTGAGCCAGCGCGAGGTGCGCGAGTTCATCGAGCTGGCGCAGCAGCAGGCGTTCGGCACGCGGCAGCTGGCGCCGTTCACCGTCGACACCACCCGGTACCTGCGGGACATCGCGCGGGGCAACGCGCGCAACGTGATCCGGCTGTGCCACCGGGTGTTCCGGATGGCCGACGACCTGTCCCACGCGCCCGGCGGCGAGTTCACCGTCACCGAGGAGATGGTGCGGCAGGCGGCCCGTGACCTGTTCGGGTCGTTGAGCTCGGACGACATCGACGGCGTGGTGCGCAGGCTGCTCGACGCGGGAGGACTGGACTACCTGCACCGGCACCTGCTCGGCGTGGCCGAGGAGTCGCTGGCGGACTTCTGGGTCACCTTCCCCGAGCACGCCGGCGGGTGCGCCGTGCTGATCACCCGGTCGCTGCTGGACAACGCGGACGTGGCCGCCGTGCTGCGGCGGGTGTCGACGGTGCGCGAGGCCGAGCCGGACGCCGAGCTGATCCTGCTGGTCAACGGCGTGGTGGCGGACGGCGTGGCGATCCAGTTGCGCGAACTGCTCGGCCGGGAGCCGCTGGTGTACGTCGACCGGACGTTCGCCGACGACTTCAAGGCGCTGGTGAGCGCGACGGGACGGCGGCTGGGCGGCGACACGGACCCGATGTCGGCGCTGCGGTGGCGGATGGACCAGCTGGCCAAGCAGCAGTCCAGCATCTACGGGTTCATCGAGCACCTGGCCGAGCACATGGACGGCGTGCGCGCGTCGTCGGACCGGCAGCTCGGCGCGATCCAGCGGCAGCTGGCCGCGTTGGCGGGCGGTGCTTCTGGGACGTCGGGCGGCACGCCGGTCCGTGAGGTCGAGTCGTCGGCGAGCAGGCTGCCGGGCGAGGTGGAGCGGCTGTTCCGGGACGCGGTGGACGCGTTGGAGGACCTGACGCAGGTCGACGTGATGTTCGAGGAGGCGTTCGACCACGCGCCGACCACCACCCAGGAGGCGGTGCACCGGCGGCTGCGGACACCGGAGTTCGCCCAGGCCGCGACGCAGGCGGTGTTCATGCAGAAGGCGGTGCAGGCGTTCCGGGCGGCGGTCTCGCAGTGGTACTCCTCGGCCGAGGACGCCGACGCGGAGGACCGGCTGGAGGAGCTGTGCGGCATCTACGACGGGATCGTGGAGTTCCTGCCGCTGTTCCTGCTGGACCCGCTGTTCAAGCTGCCGCCGTGGTCGGCCCGGTCGGGTGGGCTGGTGGCCGAGGTGAGCCAGGGCTCGCGGCGGACCCGCGTGCACGAGGCACTGCGCAACCTGAGCCCCCGCGTCCGCCGCGCCGTCTTCCGCTCGTCCCGCCTGACCTGAACGTTCCACTCGGGGTGCCGCAACGTTGGACACGTGCGTTCCGGGCGTTGGACACGCGCGTGTCCTACGTTCGGACCGTGTGAGTTGAACGCTCAGGGCGTGTGCTTCACCCGGTAGGGCGTAGCGACCTGCGGAGCGGGCGTTGGGTTGAGCGGTACGCGCGGGATGCGCTTCGGGGCGGGCGTGGGTGCGGGACGGGGAGCGGTGGCGCGGTCGTAGGCGCCGTTCGTGACGGCGTGCAGCAGGTTCACCACGACGACAGCCGGCGCGACCACGGCGATCGCGCCCGGGAACGTCGGTTCCAGCAGCAGCGCCAGGATGATCGCGGTCAGGCCGTTCTGCTGGCCCAGCGCCAGCCGCACCCGGTCGCCGCGCCACCTCTTCGGCACCGTCAACGCGAACGCCACGGCGGCCTGTGCGCCGAACGCCGCCACGCCCAGCACCGCGCCGACCCCGGCCAGCACCCAGCTGAACTCCGCCGCCAGCACCAACCCGACCGCGGCGATCGCCAGGAACATGCCCGTCTCCGCCAGCCCGTCGACCCACCGGCCCAGGTTCGGCCGGAAGAACAGGCCCAGCAGCGCCAACGCCAGCAGCAGCGAGTACTGCACCGCGACGAACCCGAGGGCCAGCACCGCCACCACCATCACGGCGCGCACCGCGTACCGGACCGCGCGCCCACCGGCTTCGGCCCGCCGCACCCGTCCGCCCACCAGCGTCCACAGCATGAACGCCACCCCGGCCAGCGCCAGGTTCAGCACCAGGTTGACCGCGAACGACCCCACGCCGCCGACCGCGCCGCCGTTCAGCGCGAACGCGGTGATGTACACGGTGAGCAGCACGGTGATCGGGTCGTCGAACGACGCCCACGCCGACAGCAGCGCCTTCGCCGAGTCCGACATCCGCGACTTGGCCCGCATCGCGGCGACCGACAGCGGGTCGATCTGCGCCACCGCCACGGCCAGGATCAGGTGGCTCGGATCGCGGAACACGAAGAACATCACGGCGAAGATCAGCGCGACTTTCGCCAACACACCGAGTGTGACCGCGATCACTACCGTGCGGAGTTGCCTGCGGAATTCCGAGATCACGATCCCGCTCGTGCTCGCGTACAAACCGAAACCGAGCAACGCGGTGATGAAGAATCCGTACACCGGTGAGCGATCGACTTCGCGCAGTCCCAACTGCCACGCGACGAGCCAGCCCGCGGCCAGGGCCGAGAGAAGTGCGGCCGAACGGATCACGGGCGTCACCATTCCACGGTAGGCAGCGGTGGATGAGCGTTCAAGGACCGATTGGAGTGAGTTCTTCGGCCAAAGCGGACATTCGATCATCCGCCGCCCGCACCCGTGCCTGATCGATAGTCACGCCGACCAGGTATTCGCCGGAACGCAACCGGTAGTAGTAGATCGCGCCCATCTCGACGTCGAGCACGAGCCGTGCCATCAGGCCGCCGACGACGGGGCTCACCGCCCGGTTCAGCTTGGTCGTCAACGCGCCCAGCTCCTGCACGAACCCGTGGTAGAACCGGCGCCGCGCGTCCACCGTGACCTGCTTGAAGAACGGCGCCAGCGACGGGTCGCCCAGGCAGTCCACCATCGCCCGCACCTCACCGTCGACGACGTGCGCGACCAGGTGCAGGTCCTGCGCCCGCACCGCCGCCAGGCACGCCGTCAGCGGGCCCTCCCCCGCCGTCACGTGCGCGCTCACGTCCTCCTCCACCGGCAGCGGCACGACGTCCGCCGCGCTGTCCCACCCGCCCGGGTTGAGCGAGCCGAGGCTGAGCTGGGCGCGCAGCCGGGTGGCGAGCGCGGCCACCGCCCGGTCCGCCTCGTCCACCGCGGGGTGGCCGAACAGCGGCCCCGCGCCCGCGTGGTCGAGCACCAGGCCGACGACGTGCTCGGTCGGCACGACGGAGTCGCAGAACAGCGCGCCCTCCTCGGTGTGCAGCACGGTGCGGATCAGCCGGCCCGTGCGCACGTCCTGCAACGCCCGGTCCAGCGTGGCGACCTGGAACGTCAGGTGCCTGCCCAGCCGCTTCAGCTCCTCCCGCCGGGTGCCGCCGGGCAACGCGTCCGGCGCGGACGGCGGATCGCCGAGGGCGTCGACGCCGAAGTCGAACACGCCGCTGCTGTAGTGCGCGAGGTAGTGCAGCGCCGGGGTGTCCGCGATCGCCTCACGGCACGCCTGCCTGGCCAGGTCGAACTCCGGGCCGACGTGCTCGGCCTGCTCCTCGTGCAGCTCCACGCCGGTCCTTCCTGCGCGCTCAGGTGTGCGGGACGTCGACATCGCACTCCCGCCAGTCCTGGTCGGTCGGGTGCGCCGCGAGCCGCAGGTTGTGCGCCGCCGCGGCGGTGTGCGGGTGATCGTGCCCCAGGAACTCCAGGCAGGCGGTGTGGGTCGCGGCGATCAGTTCGGCCGCCCGGTCCTCCTCGCCTGCCGCGGCGAGCACCCGAGCCTCGTCCACGGCCGCCGCCAACGTCCACGGGTGCGTGTCGCCGAGCTTGGAGCGCAACGTCCCCGTCGCGGCCTCCACCTGCCCCACCGCGCCCGCCGGGTCGCCCGCCGCGCGCAGCGCCAGGCCGAGGCCGAGCCGGCACAGCGCCACGAACGGGTGATCGTCGCGGAGCCCGACGTGCTGCTGGAAGCCGTTCAGCGCGGTGCGCGCGAGCTCCGCGGCCAACTCGGGGTCGACGCCCACCCTCCGGTGGTCGGCGGCGAAGCTCAACGCGCAGCCCAACGTGTACGGGTGGTGCGCGCCGAGGACTTCGCGGTAGTCCCGCAGCGCCTTGCCGGTGCGCTCCTTGGCCTCCTTGGCCCGGCCGACCAGCCGCAGCGCGATCGCGCGGTTCCACTGCACGGCGATCTGCACCTGGTTCAGCTCGTGCCGCAACGCCTGCAGCTGCTGCGACGCGTACAGCAAAGAGTCCAGCGCCTCCGGGTAGCGACCCAGTTCTCGCTGGTAGAGCCCGATCTGCGCGAGCGAGGCCCAGGTGCGCGGGTCGCCCGTCCCGAACAGCCTCCGACGCCTGCGGTAGTTGTCCTCCTCCAGCGCGAGCGCGCCCGCCGCGTCACCGGACAGGAACATCGAGGACGCCAGGTTGTTCGCCGCACGGCGGGTGTCCGGGTGGTCCTCGCCGAGCACCGTGCGCAGGCTCTCCCAGGTCGCCTGGTCCTCGGCCAGCGCCTCGGCGAACAGGCCGAGCCCGCGCAGGTCACCGCCCCGGCCGCGGGCCGTGATCAGCGGACGGGGGTGGGTGAGGTCCAGGGCGCGCCGCTGCTGGGCCAGCGCCAGGTCGTCCAGCCGCAGCGCCTCGGTCGGCTCGCCCAGCACGCGGTGCACGTTGGCAAGCTCGGCGGCCAGCCGGTTGCGCAGCGGGTCGGCCGGGCCGAACCGCCGGGTCCACGCGTCCAGCAGGGCGCGCCCCGGTCCCAGCGCGGCCCGCCGCACGCCCGCGCCGCCGTCGGTGTAGAGGAACCGCACCTGGTTGACCAGCCAGCGGCGCACCTTCGGGTCGCCGCTGCCCAGCGCGCCGGACGGGATGACGTGCTTCTGCAGCTCGGCGAACCGGGCGTGCCGGGTCGGCGACTTGTCCTCCACCTCGGTCGGCGCCAACGCGGCCAGCGCGGCCAGCACGTCGGCCTGCCGCTGTTCCCGTTCGGCGGGGCTCATCCGGTCGCGCAGCGCGCGCTGCACCACGCGGTGCAGGCGCAGCGAGTACTGGTCGCCCCAGTCGACGCGGAACAGCCCGTACCGCGCGCCGTACCAGAGCACCCGGTCGATCTCGGCGGCGTCCAGCTCCAGCGGCTCGGCGTCCACGCCGCCCGCGGCGACCACCCGGCCCAGGAACGCGGGCGAGCGCACCAGCCCGAGGTCGGCGCCTTCCGGCGAGAGGAACGAGGACAGCTGGGCGACCAGCACCGCCAGCCGACCGGTGGCGTTGTCCCGCAACGCGTCCACCGCGACGTCGACGACCCGCGCCACACCATCCACTTCGGACTCACCGAGTCGCTCGAACAGCGTGCGGGTGGCCCAGGTCGCCGCGTCCGCGTCCCGGGAACCCGCGCCGACCTCGGCCCGCGCCGTCTCACCGAGCCAGCACGACGCCAGGTCCAGCGCCAACGGCAGGTGGTCGACGGCGTCCGCGACCCGGCGCGCGTCGGACTCGGTCAACCCCGGCACGCGGTCCAGCAGCAGCCGCACGCTGTCGTCGGCACGCATCGGCACCAGCTCGACGGCCGGCCCGTCCGCCGGCGCCGAGGTGATCAGCACGTGCCCGGTGGCGCCGGACGGCAGCAGGTCGGCGATCACGTCCGGGTCGTCGGCGTTGTCGTAGACCAGCAGGAACCGCGCGTAGGCCGGGTCGTTGGACAGCCGTTCCAGCGCGGACAGCGTGCCGTAGTCGGTGGAGCCGGGCTGGCGCAGCCGCACCGCCAGCTCCGCCAGGCCCGTCAGCACCGACTGCCGGTCGTGCGCGGACAGCCACCACACCGCCGCGTAGTCCGACGAGAACCGGTAGGCGTACTCCAGCGCCAACTCGCTCTTGCCGACACCCGGCACGCCGTCGACCGTGACCACCACGCGCCCGTCGCCCGCCGCCGTGAACTGGTCGCGCAACGCCTCCAGGTCCTCGTCGCGGCCCACGAAACCGCGGTGGCGCGGCGGCAGGTCGAACACCGCCGGGTCGCTGCCCGGCACCCGCATGCCCGGTTCGTGCACGGTGCCGGGCCGGTCGATCAGGCCGAAGTGGCTGAGCAGCCGGGCGCTCAACGTCTCCGGCGTGTGGTCGTGCACCGCCAGTCCACCGTCGTCGGCGGCGTCCTCCGACAACCGCAGCCGCAGCACGGTCAGCGGCAGGGCGGGCAGCTCGACCGGGCCGAGGTGCGGCGACGACAGGATCACCACGCCCGGCGGCACGTCGGCGGCGAACCACTCGCCCGCGTCGGACAGGCGCCGCACCTGCGCGCCCGCGCGCTCCAACTGGCCGCGCACCCAGTCCGCCCAGGCCCGGTCACGCGGCGCGTGCACGAGCACCACCCGGTCCGGCTCGGTGGTCGACGTCAGCCCGAACACCCGCCGGTAGCGGGCGCGCAGCACCGGCGACACCGGGACCACCTCGGTGACCGCGCCACCGGTGACCGCCGCGGCGAGCCTGCCGTACTGGGCTTCCAGCGCGCCGCCGCTGGTCGGCTCCTCCACCAGGATCGCCAGCAGCGGGTCGAACGCGTCGAACGGGCGGTAGGGGATCTCGATCGTGCCGCCGTCCGGCACCCGCTTCACCTGGCCCGCCAGCAGTTCGGCGAACGCGGCGTGGATCGCCGACCGGATGCGCTGCGCCCGCGACAACTCGTCGGCGTCGTCGAACAGCGTCGCCACCGGCACCACGTCGATCCGGATCGGCGCCCGCTGGCGCAGCCGCGCGGCCAGGTCCGCCGCGTCCGCGATGGCCCGCGGCCGGGGGCGGAAGCACACCACGGCCAGCTCGCACAGCGTCGCGATCAGCGTCAGCGTCTCGTCGCCCGCGCCGGTCGGCGCGTCGATCAGCACCTGGTCGTAGTCGGACTCGGCCAGCCGCGCGCGCAGCTCGGCGATCACGCCCGCGTCACCGTGCCGGGTCTCGGGCCTCGGGCGGCCCGCCGCGTCGACCGGTATCGGCGACACCACGTCGATGTGGCCGGGCGCCGTGACGTCGCCCGCGGGCGGCGCGAACCGCTCGACGACGGGTGCCGGGGTGTCCTCGCCGACCGGATCGGCCCGGTAGGCGGCCGACAGCCCGCGGCCCAACGCTTCCGGCAGGCCGAGGCGGGCCACCAGGAACGGCTCCAGGTACTCGCGCACCCGCGGCACCTCCGAGCCCCAGTCCACGACCAGGACCCGCTGCCCGGCGGCGGCCAGCGTCCACGCCAGGTTGGCCACCGCGCTGGTGCGGCCGGTCCCGCCGGTCGCCGACAGGAAGGCGGTGACGCCGAGGTGGGCCGCCGCCGTTCTCACAGAGAACTCTCAAAAGCCGCGAAACGGTCGGGCAGTTCGGCGTTCTCCGCGAGGATCCGGTGCAGCGCGGCGCGCAGCGCGGTGTCCGGCAGATCGGCCAACCGGTCCAGGTCGACGCCCGTGACGTCCAGGAGCTCGGACTCCAGGACTGGTTCGGCTGCCATGTCCGACGTACCCCCTCACCGCAAAGCTGCGGTTTTCACCGCAGTCGCCTGATTGCCGGCAACGCCGGCGGCGCACTTCCCATCGTAGTGAACGACAACGGTCACCGTGGCGAATCCTCCGATTGGCGGACGCAGCGGGCGGCGCACTGTGTTTGATTGCAGGAGGGGGTCTGGATTGCTTGTGGTGTGGCCGGAATATCCGGGGGGTGGAAAAGCGTTGCCGTTCCGCCAGTTCGTGCTCAAGGTGCACAGCAGGTGCAACCTCGCGTGCGACTACTGCTACGTCTACGAACTGGCCGACCAGCGGTGGCGTTCCCGGCCGCGGGCGATGTCGCCGGAGATAGTCGCGCACACCGCCGAACGGGTGGCCGAACACGTGCGCGGGCACGGGTTGTCCGACGTGGAAGTGGTGCTGCACGGCGGTGAGCCGCTGCTCGCCGGACGTGCCGCGATCGAGTCGCTGATCACCCGGTTCCGCTCGGTCGTGCCCGCGCGGGTGCGGTTCACCGTGCAGACGAACGGGACTTTGCTCGACCGTGGATTCCTGGAGCTGTTCTCCGCGCACGGTGTCCGGGTCGGGGTGAGCGTGGACGGCACACCGGAAGCGCACGACCGGCACCGCGTGCGGCCGGACGGCACCGGTAGTTGGGCGGCGGTGCGCGCGGCGTTGACGTCGTTGCGCGCGTTCCCCGAGGTGTACGGCGGCCTGCTGTGCGTGGTGGACGTGGACGCGGACCCGTCGCGGGTCTACGGGTCGTTGCTGGAATTCTCGCCGCCCGCGGTGGATTTCCTGCTGCCGCACGGCAACTGGTCGGCGCCGCCGCCGGGACGGGTCGCCGATCCGGCGGCCACGCCGTACGCGGACTGGCTGATCGCCGTGTTCGACGTCTGGTACGGCCGGCCGGTGACCCGCGTGCGGCTGTTCGAGGAGCTGCTGTCGGTGTTGCTGGGCGGGCGTTCCGGGGTGGAGGGCATCGGGTTGACCCCCACAGCACAGGTGGTGGTGGAGGCGGACGGCGCGGTCGAGGTGTCGGACATCCTGGCGTCGTCCTCGCCGGAGGCTTCGGCGACCGGGCTGCACGTGGCGCGCGACCCGTTCGACGCGGCGTGGGACCTGCCGGACGTGCGCGCCGGGCGTTCGGGGCTGGCGGGGCTGTCCGCGCGGTGCCGCCGGTGCCCGGTGGTGTCGGCGTGCGGCGGCGGGCTGCGGGCGCACCGGTTCCTGGCGGGCGCCGGGTTCGACCGGCCCTCGGTGTACTGCCCGGACCTGCTCCGGCTGATCGGGCACGTGCGGTCGCGGGTGGCGGCGGACCTGGCGGCGTTGGCGTGAGCGTCGGGCCGTTCCGGGTGTCGGACTCGGACTTCACCGCTCTGGCGCGCGGCGGTGGCGGTGCGTCGGCGGTGCGCACGCTGCGGCTGGCGCGGCGCAGCCGGACGTTGCTGCTGATCCGGTCCATCGCGGCGGAACCGGCGGCGCGGGAGGCGTTCGCGCTGCTGTGCGAGGTGGCGCGGGTGGCGCCGGGCGCGGTGGACCGGGTGCTGGACCACCCGTCGGTCGGCGCGTGGGCGACGCGCACGGCGTTGGCGCTGCGGCGGGGTGACGCCGAGGTCCGTCCGGCGGAGTTGGCGTTCACCGCGGCCGCGGCGGCGGTGCGGGCGGGTGTGCCGGTGGACTTGCGGTTCCCGCCGGTGGACGTGTTCTCGCTGCCGTCGTTGGGCGTGGTGGAGGGGCCCGGGTTGGCTTACCGGCCGTTGCCGGAGATCGACGTGGGCGGGTTGTCGTTGCAGGTGGACCTGTGGGCCGGTGGCGGCGTGCCGGACGAGCTGCCGGTGGCCGCTTCGGTCGACCTGCCGCGGTGGCGTGACGCGGTCGGCTCGGCGTGGGACCTGCTGTCGGGCGACCACCCGGCGTCGGCCGCGGAGGTCGCCGAGGTCGTGTCGGTGCTGACGCCGATGCCGTCGTCGCCCTCGGGGACGAGCAGCGCGACGTTGGCCGACGCGTTCGGGTGCGTGTTCCTGTCGCCGATGCCGGACGCGGAGACGTTGGCCGTGACGCTCGTGCACGAGGCGCAGCACAGCAAGCTGGTCGCGTTGATGGACCTGTTCGCGCTGGTCAAGCCGGGGCGGGAGGCGTTGTTCTACGCGCCGTGGCGGGAAGACCCGCGGCCGGCGGCCGGCCTGCTGCACGGCACGTACGCGCACTTGGGCGTGGCCGGGTTCTGGCGTTCGCGCCCCGGGCCCGCGGCGCAGGTCGAGTACGCGCGCTGGCGTTCGGCGGCCCTGATCACCGCCGAGGCCCTGCTGGCGGGCGACGAGCTGACGCCGACCGGCACCCGCTTCGTCGCCGAGCTGGCCGGTGTCCTGCGCGCCTGGTGCGCCGAACCGCTCCCCCCGGCCGCGCTGGCGGTCGCCGAAGCCGAGTCGTCCGCCCACCGGGCACGCTGGCGAGCCGCCCACGGACCCCTTCCCGAACGCGGAACTCGGGGGTCCTGAGCGTTCGACACGCGGGGCCTGGGGGTTCGACACGCGCGGGGCGGGTGTGGTCCGCGAGGTTGGCCGGTCCGGCCGCGATACTGCCGGCCATGCTCACCGCCGACGGCCACCTGGTGCACTCCCCCGCGGACCTGGTGGACCTGTTGGAGTGCGACCACCGGAGCAAGCTCTCGCTCGCGCTCGCAGTCGGTCTGCCCGACGCGCCGGTACCGGACGTCACCACGAACACCCTGGCCACGCGGCACGGTCACGCGCACGAGCAGGCCGTGCTGGCCCGGTTCCGCGCCGAGCACGACGTCGTCGAGATCCCCCAACCCGCGCCGACCCACGAGGCTCTGACGCAGGCCGCCGCGCAGACGGCACGGGCGATCGCGGACCGCGCGCCGGTGATCTACCAGGCCGTCTTCTACGCAGACGGCTTCCACGGCCGCGCCGACTTCCTCGTCGCCACCGACCGCGGCTACGAGCCGCACGACGCCAAGCTAGCCCGGCACGCCACCCCGGCCGCCGTCGTCCAGCTCACCGCCTACGCCAACGCGCTGGGCCACCACGCCGGCCCCGCCATGCACCTGCTGCTCGGCGACGGCACCACCAAGACGTTCCAGGTCGCCGACTTCCTGCCGCTGGTCCGCGACCTCCAGATCCGGCTCGAGGGCCGCCTCGCCGCACCCGCCACCCTGCCCGGACGGCTGTGGGACGACGAACGCCCGGCGTGCGCCACCTGCCGGTTCGGCAGGCACTGCGGCACCGGCCGGGAAGCCGACCGCGACCTGTCCCTGGTCGCGGGCATCCGCACCGACCAGCGCCGCAAGCTCGTCGCCGCGGGCCTCGGCACGATCGACGCGCTGGCCAACGCCACCCGCGCCGACCGGCCCGCGACGATGTCCGCGGCCACGTTCACCGGCCTGCGCGCCCAGGCCGCGCTCCAGGTCATCCAGGACGACTCGCGCACCGAGGACGACCCGATCGGCAAGGTCGCCTACGAGGTCGTCGCGCCGGAAGCCCTGGCCGCGCTGCCCGTGCCCAGCCCCGGCGACCTGTTCTTCGACATGGAGGGCGACCCGTTCGCGCTGGGCGGCGAGGGCTTGGAGTACCTGTTCGGCGTGGTCGACGCGGACGCGCGCTTCACGCCGTTCTGGGCGCACACCCGCCCGCAGGAGAAGGCCGCGTTCGAGCGGTTCGTCGACCACGCCACGAAGGCGTTGGAAGATCACCCGGAAGCGCACGTCTACCACTACGCGCCGTACGAGGTGAACGCGCTCAAGAAGCTCGCCGCCCTGCACGGCACGCGTGAGGACGCCGTCGACCACCTGCTGCGCTCCGGCGCGCTGGTCGACCTGTACGCCGTGGTGCGCAAGGCGTTGCGCGTGTCCCAGCGGTCGTACTCGATCAAGTACCTGGAACCGCTCTACATGCCGGACGCCCGTGCCGGCGAGGTGACCACGGCCGTCTCCAGCATCGAGGCCTACGAGGAGTTCCTGGCGCTTCGCGACGTCGACCCGGCACGCGCCGAGGAAGTGCTCACCGGCATCGCCGACTACAACACCTACGACTGCGTCTCCACGCTGCGGCTCTACCGGTTCCTGCTGGAGGTCCGCGCCGAGGCGGGCATCGAGCCGCACTTGCCGGAGCCGTCGTTCACCGCGGAGATCGAGGACGAGATCGCCGCCCAACGCCGGGCCGAACGCGCCGAACGCCTCGCCGCCGTGGTCGACCCGCTGCTGGAGGGCCTGCCGGACAACCCGGCGGAGGCGACCGACGACGAACGCGCGCGGGCGCTGCTGGCCGCCGCGGTCGGCTACCACCGGCGGGAGACGAACCCGGCGTGGTGGGACTTCTTCCGGCAGATGGCGGCGCCGTTGAGCGAGCTGGAGTCCGACAGCGCGTGCGCGGTGCCGGTCTCCGTGCGGGCGCAGGACTGGGCGATGCCGTCCGGCCGGGTCCGCAAGGCCAAGCGGGAGCTCCAGGTGTGGTGCGACCCGGACCGGCCGCACCCGTTCGCGGCGGGCGACCAGGTGCGGCTGCTCTACCCCGGCACGCCCGCGAACGTGACCCGGGACGCGGTCGTGGTCAAGGAGTCCGCCGAGGACATGGTGGTGCTGGAGAGCGTCGCACCCGACGAGGTGCACGGTGAGCAGCCCATCGCGGTGCTGCCCGGCAGCCCGGTCCGGCCGACGCCGAAGGACGAGGCGGTCTACGACCTGGCCCGCGCGGTGGTGGACGGGCTGCCGGCGCTACCGCCGCACCCCGGCATCGACCTGATCCGCCGCACCCCGCCTCGGCTGAAGACCGGTGCGCTGCCGCGTGGCGACGACCTGATCGCCGACGTGATCGCGGCGGTGGACGCGCTGGACGGCTCCACGCTGGCCGTGCAGGGTCCGCCGGGCGCGGGCAAGACCTACCTGGCGGGACGGCTGATCGCGCACCTGATCCGCGGCGGGCGCAGCGTCGGCGTGACGTCGACCAGCCACAAGGCCGTGGAGAACGTGCTGAGCGCGGCCCTGGCGGCGGGCCGTGAGCTGGGCGTGCCGATCCCGACCGCCAAGCGGGCGAAGGGCGCGCCCGCCAAGGACTGCGCGTGGGAGCAGCCGCGCGACAACCCGGCGCTGGTGCGGTGGCGCAACGACCAGGGCGGCGGGCACCTGGTCGGCGGCACGGCGTGGACGTTCGCCAACACGGCGTTGCGCGAGCAGCCGTTCGACGTGCTGATCGTGGACGAGGCCGGGCAGTTCGCGCTGGCCGACGCGCTGGCCGTGTCGACGTGCGCGCGCAACCTGGTGCTGCTGGGCGACCCGCAGCAGTTGCCGCAGGTCGTGCAGGGCACGCACCCGGCCGGTGCGGAGGCGTCGGCACTGGGGCACCTGATCGGTGACGCGGACGTGATCGGACCGGAGCTGGGCTACTTCCTGGACCAGACGCGGCGGATGCACCCGGCGGTGTGCGCGCCGGTGTCGAACCTGTCGTACGCGGGGCTGCTGCACGCGCACCCCAGTGCCGCCGCGCGCGGCATCGACGGCGTGCCGTCCGGTGTGTACGTCCACTCGGTGCCCCACTCGCACAACACCACGTCGTCCATCGAGGAGGCGACGGCGGTGGTGGGCGTGGTGCGGTCGCTGATGGGTCGCCTGTGGACGGACGGGCCGGGCGCGCGGGCGTTGGACGACTCGGACATCCTGGTGGTGGCGCCGTACAACCTGCAGGTGCGCCTGGTGCGGCGGGAGTTGGAGAAGCACGGGTTCGAGCACGTCCGGGTCGGCACGGTGGACCGGTTCCAGGGCCAGGAGGCGCCCGTGGTGATCACCACCATGACGTCGTCGGCCGCCGTCGACCTGCCGCGCGGGCTGGACTTCCTGTTGTCCCGCAACCGGTTGAACGTGGCGTTGTCGCGGGCGCAGGCCGTCGCGGTCGTGGTGTGCTCGCCCCGGCTGGTGGAGGCCGACATCCGCGACGTGGACCAGCTGCGGCTGGTGTCCGGGATGATCGGGCTGATGGCCGACGCCGGGCGGTGGGACATCGACGGCGTCTATGCCCAAACCCTATGACACCTGGCGTTGTTCCACTCTTAAGGTCATAGCACACGAAAACCTTCCCCTGCACCGAAGGAGATCGTGTGACGAAGAAGGTGATGCGCCTCGTCGTCGGGGCGTTGCTCACGACCCTCGCACTGGTGGGCACCGCCCTGGTCAGCCCGGCGTCGGCCGCTCCCGCGCCGCCGTCGGCCCTGGCCAGGACCGTCTACTACAGCGCCTCCGGCTACTCGGCGGAAGCCGACCAGGCCGCGCAGATCTGGAACTCCCGCGTGCCGAACCTGCGGCTCGTCCGCGGCGGCAGCGCCACGATCCGGATCTACGCGACCACCGGCGGCGGTTCCCGGGCCTATCCCTGCGGGCTCGGGTGCGCCACGATCTACATCGACTCGCGTGACATCGCGGCGGGTCACTCGGCGCTGCGGATCGTGGCGCACGAGGTCGGACACGGCCTCGGTCTGCCCGACACCTACAACGGCATCTGCTCGTACCTGATGTCGGGCGGCAGTGCGGGCACGTCGTGCCGCAACCCCTACCCGAACGCCCAGGAGGCGAACCGGGTGAACCAGCTCTTCGCGGGCGGCTTCGGCACCTCGGTGTCGCTGACGACCGACGTCTACGCGAGGAGCTGACCAGGCGGCGGGCGGGGTGGTGGCGGGTCGCGACTCCCGGCCACCACCCCGTCCTCCGTCCTGTCGCGAGGATGAACCGTCCCGGTGACACCCAGATCACGGAAACACGGTAAGTAGTTACCGAACCCCGGATCGTGTTGTTACATAGCACCCGATAGGGTGGCGCGGTTCTCCTTAGCCCTTCCCTCAGGAGCCCTCACATGCAGTTCGCCAGAGTCGGTGCCCTGGTCGGCGCCGCTGTCGCCGCCGTCGCCGCGACCGTCTTCGCCGCTGTCCCCGCCTCCGCGCACACCCCCAAGCTCGAGGCGTCGTGCACGGACGGCACGACCACCCTCAGCGTGAAGCTCACGGCCTACGCGCAGCAGACCCAGCAGAAGGCCAACCACGTCAAGGTCACCCTTGACGGCACCCAGGAGCTGGAGAACAAGGACTTCGGCGCCAGCTTCGAGGGCAAGTACTCGGCCGGCGGCGACGTCAAGCGCGTGTTCGTCGTCGAGGTGACCGCCTACGACGACCAGAAGTACTCCTTCAAGGAGACGAAGGCCGTCGAGGCGTGCGTCGTCCCCACGACCACGACCACCACCACGACGACGACCACCACGACCACCACGACCACGACCGAGCCCACGACCACCACGACGACGGTCGACGCCACCACGACGGAGCCGTCCGCGCCGACCACCACCACGACCACGACCGCCCCGGCGGTCGTGCCGGTCGGCGACACGGGTGACGGTCTGGCCAACACCGGCGCGAGCATCGCGATCCCGCTGGTGATCGGCGTCGTGCTGCTGGGCGGCGGCGCGGCGCTGCTGATCGTGCTGCGCCGGCGCGCGGCCAACAACTAGCACCGACACCTCGGCCCCGGTCACGAGCACGTGACCGGGGCCGAGTCGTTCCTACGGCAGCACCTGGATCTTGCGGCCCTGCCCGGCCTGGAAGCGCGCCAGCGCCGGTGCGTAGTCCGCGAGCGGCAAGCGGTCGCTGATGAACACCTCCGGGTCGAGCACGCCGGTGGCGAACAGGTCGGCCGCCCGCTCGAACGAGTGCAGCACCGCCATCGAGCCGGTGATGGTGATCTCCTGGTTGTAGATGCGGTACGGGTCGATGGTCACCCGCGCCGCGTAGTCGGAGACGCCGAACTGCAGGAACGTCCCGCCTTTCGCGACCCGGGCCAGCCCGTCCTGGATCGCCTTCTCGTTGCCGGTGGCGTCGATGACGACGTCCCAGCCTCCCGGGCGGTCCAGCTCCTCGGGTGAGGTCGCGGTGGCCGTGACGCCGAGCAGCTCCGCCGTGGCCAGGCGGTCCGGGTTGAGGTCGACCACCTCGATGGACGACGCGCCGGTGAGCTTGCCGAGCTGCAGCATCATCAGGCCCATCGTGCCCGAGCCGTAGATCAGCACGCGGCTGGCCAACCGCGAGCGCAGCACGTCGTACCCGCGCACCGCGCACGACAGCGGCTCGATCAGCGCGGCATCCTCGGTCCGCACGTGGTCGGGCAGCTTCACGCAGTTCGCCACCGGCGCCAGCGCGTACTCGGCCGCGCCGCCGCCGGTCGTGACGCCGATCGCGGCCCACCGCTCGCACAGGTTGTTGCGCCCGGACCGGCACATCCGGCACTCGTGGCAGTACAGCGAGGGGTCCACCGCGACCCGGTCGCCGACCGCGACCTCGGTGACCTCCGACCCGGTCTCGACGACCACGCCCGCGAACTCGTGCCCCGGCACGACGGGCAGCGTCGGCGCGAACTCGCCTTGCAGGATGTGCAGGTCGGTCCCGCACAGCCCGCAGGCCGCGACGTCCACGACGACCTGGCGCGGGCCGGGCGCGGGGTCGGGCACCTCGGCGACCTCCACCGCGCCGACACCGGTGATCACGGCTGCTCTCACTTCACGGCTCCCAGCGACAGGCCCTGGACCAGCTTGTCCTGGGCGGCGAACCCGGCGACGAGCACCGGCAGCGACACCACCACGGCGGCGGCGCACACCTTGGCCAGGAACAACCCCTGGCTGGTGACGAACCCGGTGAGGTGGACCGGCGCGGTGCCCGCGACCACGCCGGTCAGCACGCGGGCGAACAGCAGCTCGTTCCAGCTGAAGATGAAGCAGATCAACGACGTCGCCGCGATGCCGGGCAGGGCGACCGGCGCGACGACCCGGCGCAGCGTGGTGACCAGGCCTGCGCCGTCCAGCGCGGCGGCCTCCAGGATCTCGCCCGGCACCTCGGCCAGGAACGACCGCATCAGCCACACCGCGATCGGCAGGTTCATCGACGTGTAGAGCACGACCAGGAACGAGATGTTGTCCAGCATCCCGGTGTACTGCGCGACCAGGTAGATCGGCAGCAGACCGGCCACGACCGGCAGCATCTTGGTGGACAGGAAGAAGAACAGCACGTCCGACCACTTCTCGACCTTCTTGATCGAGAGCGCGTACGCCGCCGGGATCGCCAGCAGCAGCACGAGAACCGTGGAGCCGATCGACGCGCTGAGCGAGTTGACCAGCGGCGGCCACGGGTTCGAGTCGAAGAACTCGGCGTAGCCGTCGAACGTGATCGGCGCGGCCAGGGACGGCGGGTTGGTCGCCGCGTCCGGCTCGCTGTGCAGCGACGTGAGCACCATCCACGCCACCGGCGCGAAGAACAGCAGACCGGCCGCCCACGCGGCCAGACCCAGGAGCCGCCTCATGCCCGCACCTCTTCCCGGAGCAGCGACGACACCACGCGCAGCGCGAAGGTGGCGATGACGATCGAGCCGAGCACCACGACCACACCGGCCGCGGACGCCTGGCCGTAGTCGTGTGCCTGGTAGAAGGTCTGGTAGATCGTGTACGGCAGGTTGGCCGTGCCCAGGCCGCCCGAGGTGATGGTGAAGACGGCGTCGAAGTTCTGCACGACGTAGATCGAGCCGAGCAGCGCGCCCAGCTCCAGGTACTGCCGCAGGTGGGGCAGCGTGAGGTAGCGGAACACCTGCCACGCCGTGGCACCGTCGATGCGCGCTGCCTCCACCGCGTCCTGCGGGCGGCTTTGCAGGCCCGCCAGCAGGATCAGCATCATGAACGGCGTCCACTGCCACACCAGCGACGCCTCCACCGCGAGCAGCGGCATGCCGCCGATCCACTCCGGCTGCGGCGCGTCGGCGCCGAACAACCACGTCAGCACACCGTTGAACAGCCCGTACTCGGGGTTGTAGAGCGCGTGCTTCCACAGCAGCGCGGCGGCCACCGGCACCACCAGGAACGGCGCGATGAGCATGGTGCGCACCACGCCGCGCCCGAAGAACCTCCGGTCCAGCAGCAGGGCCAGCCCGAGCCCGAGGACGAGGCTGACCAGCACCACGGTCGCGGTCAGCACGACCGTGACCCCGATGGCCGACCGCAGGTCCGGGTCGGTGAACACGGCGGTGTAGTTGTCCAGTCCCGCGAACCCGCGGTTGGCCGGGTCCAGCGAGTTCCAGCGCATCAGCGAGATCACCAGCGTGGCCACGAACGGCAGCTGGGTGACCACGATCGTGAAGATCAGGGCGGGCAGGAGCGGTGCGCGCCGCGCCCAGCGCGCCGCCGCCGCCAACTGCCCCGTCCGCACCGGCGGCGTGGGCCCGGCCGGTGCCTCGACCTCCCGCAGGGCGGTCACCGGGTCCTCCCGATGGGGGTGGGGTTCGTCATCACTTCCCCCGGTACTTCTCGGCGACGGTCTCGGCCAGCGCCTGGCTCTCGTCCAGCGCGGCGTCGACCGTGGTGGCGCCCGCGATCGCGGCGCTGATCTTCTGCGACACCTGCGTGCCCAGGTCGGTGAACTCCGGGATGCCGACGAACTGGATGCCGCTCACGGGCCGTTCCTGCACGCCGGGGTCGGTGGGCTTGGCGCCCGCGATGGCCGCTTCCGCCTGCTTCGCGAACGAACCGCCCGCGGCCAGGTACTCGGGCCGCTGGTAGGTCGACTTCCGCTTGCCATCGGGCAGCCTGGACCAGCCGAGCGTCTTCCCGACCAGTTCCTCGTAGCCCTTGCCGGACGCCCACGACACGAACTTCCAGGCGTTGTCGGCCTTCTTGCTCGCCTTCTGGATGCCGAACGCCCACGTGTACAGCCACGCCGAGCTGTCGGTCTTCACCACCGGCGCCTGTGCGAAGCCGAGCTTGCCCTTCACCGGCGAGTCGTCGGCCTCCAGCAGCCCGGCCGCGACCGTGGCGTCGTACCACATGGCGACTTTGCCCTGGGTCATGTTGTTCAGGCACTCGGCGAACCCGGCCTGCGGCGCGCCCGCCTCGCCGTGCGCGCGGACCAGGTCCACGTAGAACTCGGTGGCCTGCTTGAACTCCGGCGCGTTCAGCTGCGCCTGCCAGTCCTTGGTGAACCACGTGCCGCCGAACGTGTTGACCACCGTGGTCAGCGGCGCCATCAGCTGGCCCCAGCCGGGCTGGCCGCGCAGGCAGATGCCCTTCATGCCGGGCTGCGCGCCGTCCACCGCCGCGGCGATGTCGGCGACCTGCGGCCACGTCGGCTTCTCCGGCATGGCCAGGCCCTTGGCGTCCAGCACGTCCTTGCGGTACATGAGGAACGACGACTCGCCGTAGAACGGCTGCGCGTACACCTTGCCGTCTGCGGCGGTCAGCGACTGGCGGATCGGTTCGAGGACGTCGTCCTGGTCGAAGCCGGTGTCCTTGGCGACGTAGTCGTCCAGCGGGGTGAGCCAACCGTTCTCGGCGTAGATCGGCGTCTCGTAGTTGCTGATCGTGGCCACGTCGTACTGGCCGGCCTGGCTGGAGAAGTCCTGGCTGATCTTGTCGCGGACGTCGTTCTCGGGCAGCACGGTGAAGTTGACCGTGATGCCGGTGTCCTTGGTGAAGTTGTCCGCGGTGAGCTTCTGGAGGTCCTGCATCTGCGGGTTGTTCACCATCAGCACGTTGATCGAGTTCTCGGCGCCGCCACCGCCGCCCGCGCCGGCGCACGCGGTCGTGACCATCAGCACCGCGGCCACCAGGCCGCCATACCGCAATGACTTCATCGTCTTGCCTTCCTCGAGGCGAGCGGAACCAGGCCCCTGGTGCGCGGGGCCTTCGGGGATCAAGGTGTGCGGTTAAGCCCGGACGACCTTCGGTCCGAGCAGCGAGTACCGGTGTGCCTCGCCGGCGGGCAGCACGGAGTCGGTGACGACCGCCTCCAGCTCGGCGATGCCGCCGAACCGGTGGAAGCTCGACACGCCGAACTTCGTGTGCACGCCGACGAAGATCCGCCTGCGGGCCGAGGCCAGGGCCTGCGCCTTGACCGCGCCCACCGCCGGGTCGGGCGTGGTGAGGCCGTACTCGCGGGAGATGCCGTTCGCCCCGATGTAGGCCAGGTCGATCACCATCTCCGACAGCATCCGGGTCGACCAGTGTTCCACCGTGGCGAGCGTCCGGCCGCGCACCCGCCCGCCGAGCAGCAGCACGGTCACCGATGGCACCTCCGACAGCACGGCCGCGGTCGGCAAGGACGCCGTGACCACCGTCAACGGCCTGCCGGTCGGCAGTGCCTCGGCGACCAGCTGGGGTGTGTAACCCTCGTCGACGAACACCGTCTCCGCGTCACCGAGCCGGTCGGCGGCGGCCCGGGCGATCCGGCGCTTCTCCGGCACCATCGACGCGGAGCGGAACTTCAGCCCGGTCTCGTACCCGGCGCTCTCCACCGGGAACGCGCCGCCGTGCGTGCGGCGGACCAGGCCGTGCTCGTCCAGCACGCGCAGGTCGCGCCGCACGGTCTCCTGCGCGACCTCCAGCTCGGCCGCGATCTCGGCCACGTCGACCCGGCCGTCCGCCCGTGCCCTGGCCAGGATGCGCCGCTTGCGCTCGTCCGCCCGCACGTCGCCTCCTGCCCGGTCGGACCGTCGCTGCCCGTTCGGGCCGCGCCTTAGGTCTAACACCGCCGAATCGGTGTGGCCAGCGCCACAACCGGGTGAAAGGTGCCCGAGTTCGGCCCGTTTCGCCTATCCGAACGGCACGTTCGGGTGGATCCGTGCCCGAATGGACGTGGCTTCCTGCCCGTTCCCACTCCCCCGCACGCGTCGAGACCCCCGAGTCTTGCGCAACCGGGGGTCTCGTCGGGCGTTCCTCGGGGTCAGGCGTTGATCTCGGACAGGGCCGGGTAGTCGGTGTACCCCTTCTCGGTGCCACCGAAGAAGGTGGACGGGTCCGGCGTGTTGAACGGGCCGCCGTTGGCCAGGCGGGCGGGCAGGTCCGGGTTGGCCAGGAACAGCGCGCCGAAGCTCAGCGCGTCCGCCGTGCCGTCGTCCAGCAGCGGCAGGTGGTCGGGGCCGGTGACGCCGTCCGGGGTGAACGGGTTGAGGATCAGCGCGCCGGAGAAGCGCCGGCGCAGCTCGAGCGTCAACGCCCGCTCGCCCGTCTCGCCGATGTGCAGGTAGGCCAAGCCGACCGGGTCGATCGCGTCGACCAGTGCCGGGTACAGCTCGTCGGTCGACTGCTCGGCGATGTCGTTGTACGGGTTGGACGGCGAGATCCGCAGGCCGACGCGGTGCGCGCCGATCGCCTCGGACGTCGCCCGGACCACCTCGACCACGAACCGGATGCGGTTGGCCACCGAGCCACCCCACTCGTCGGTGCGCAGGTTGGTGTTGTCGGCCAGGAACTGGTGCAGCAGGTAGCCGTTGGCCCCGTGCAGCTCGATGCCGTCGAACCCGGCCTCGACCGCGTTGCGCGCCGCGGTGGCGAAATCGGCGATGGTGGCCTCCACCTCCGCCGCGGTCAGCTCCCGGGGCGTGACGAAGTCCACCATCCCCGCCCCGGCGAACAACTGGCCCGCGGGACGCACCGCGGACGCGCTGACGGGGTGCAGGTCGCCGGGTAGCAGGCTCGGGTGCCCGATCCGGCCACCGTGCATGAGCTGGGCGAAGATCCGCCCGCCCGCCGCGTGCACCGCGTCCGTGACGGCGCGCCAGCCCTCCACCTGCTCGTCGGTGTGCAGGCCCGGCGTGAACGGGTAGCCCTGGCCGACCGCCGACGGCTGGATGCCCTCGCTGATGATCAACCCGGCACCGGCCCGCTGGGCGTAGTACTCGGCCATGACCGGCGTCGGCACCGTGTCGTACGCCCGGCTGCGGGTCATCGGCGACATCACGATCCGATTGGCCAGCTTCGTGCCGGCCAGGTCCAAGGGCTCGAACGCGGTGCTCATGGCTTCCTCCAGGTTGCGCTCTTTATCTGTTCGAACAGCAATCCGAACTCGGATGATTCCGTGAAAGCCCTGTGACTACCATCACGCGAACGTCGAGCTAGACTCGGAGCATGGCCGCGACAGGACGACATCCCACGTCAGTGCCGGTTCCGAAGGCAGCCGAAGGCGGCCGGATCAGCCACGCGATCTTCCGCGTCGCCCGGCTGCACCGCCTCCTGGCCAGTCAACTGCTCAGGCAGGCAGGCCTGCACCCCGGCCAGGAGATGGTGATGATGTACCTCTGGGATTGCGGGCCGCGGCGGCTGACCGACCTGTCCGGCGTGCTGGGCTCGGACTCGGCGACCATGACCAGGACGGTGCAGCGCCTGGAACGCGCGGGCTTCGTGCGCCGCTCCCCCGACCCGAGCGACGGCCGCGCCGTGCTCGTCGCGCCGACCGCCGCCAGCCAGGCGCTGCGGCACGACGTCGAGCGCATGTGGCGCGAGCTCGAAGAGGCCACGCTCGGCGACCTGGACGAAGACCAGCAGGCCGAGACCCTGAAGGTGCTCGGCCTGCTGGAGTGCAACCTGGTGGCCCGGACGCAGCGGCCCGGTCGGATCAGCGAGCGCGCCTGATCCAGACCGCGGTGTCCGGCGGCACGGCACCGTCCGCGAGCGGCCTGCTGGCCAGCAGCACGGCGTCGTGCGCGGGCAGCGCGACCGGCTCGGCGGACAGGTTCAGCACGCAGGCGAAGTCGTCGCCCCGGCTGAACGCGACCACGCCCGGCCCGAGGTCCAGCCACGCCATCGGGCCGTCACCCAGCGACGGCTCGGACCGCCGCAGCGCCAGCACGGTGCGGTAGTGCGCGAGCATCGAGTCGGGGTCGCCGGTCTGCGCGGCCACCGACAGCGACCGCCAGTGCTCCGGCCGCGGCAGCCACGACGGGCCGTCGTCACCCCACGGGATCGGCACCCGGCACCCGTCACGTCCCCGGTCGGTGTGGCCCGAACGCACCCACACCGGGTCCTCGCGCAGCTCGTCGGGCAGGTCGTCGACCTCCTCCAGCCCCAGCTCCTCCCCCTGGTAGACGTACACGCAGCCGGGCAGGGCGGTGGTCAGCATGATCGCCGCACGGGCCCGCTCGGTGCCCAGCTCCAGGTCGGTCGGCGTGAGGTGCTGCCGCCGGCCGAAGTCGAACGACGTGTCCTCCCGCCCCATCCGCGACACGTGCCGCGTCACGTCGTGGTTGGACAGCACCCACGTGGGCGGCGCACCGACCGGCGCGTGCGCGGCCAGCGTGGCGTCGATGACCCGCCGCAGCTCGCCGGGCTCCCACGGGCAGCACAGGAAGTCGAAGTTGAACGCCGAGTGCAGTTCGTCGGCACGCAGGTAGCGGGCGAACCGCTCCGGGTCGGGCAACCACATCTCGCCGACGAACACCCGCTCGTCCGGGTACTCGTCCAGCACCCGGCGCCACGACCGGTAGATGTCGTGCACGCCGTCCTGGTCGGAGTACGGCAACTCGGCGTCCGGCTTGGTGAAGTCCTTGACCAGGCCGTCCGCCACGTCGATGCGGAACCCGTCCACGCCCCGGTCCAGCCAGAACCGCAGGATCGACTCGAACTCGGCCCGCACCTCCGGGTTGGTCCAGTTCAGGTCGGGCTGCTCCGGGCTGTAGAGGTGCAGGTACCACGAGCCGTCCGGTGCCTTCGACCACGCCGGCCCGCCGAACCGCGACTGCCAGTCGTTCGGCGGCTCGTCGCCCTCGTGGAACCAGAACCGGTCCCGCTTGACCCCCCGCAGCGCCTCCTGGAACCACGGGTGCTGGTCGGAGCAGTGGTTGGGCACGATGTCGATGATCACCCGCAGGCCCACCGCGTGCGCCTCGCCGATCAGCTTCTCCGCCTCCACGAGCGTGCCGAACACCGGCTCGATGTCGCGGTAGTCGGCGACGTCGTAGCCGCCATCGGCCAGCGGCGACGGGTACCAGGGGCTGAGCCAGATCGCGTCCACACCCAACTCGGCGAGGTACGGGAGCTTCTGGCGCAGACCCGCCAGGTCCCCGACACCGTCCCCGTTGCCGTCGGCGAAGCTGCGCGGGTACACCTGGTAGATGGCCGCACCGCGCCACCAGTTCATGTGGATCCTCCCTCGGTTGTGGCGTCAGCCCTTCACGCTGCCGGCGGTGAGCCCCGCCAGGACGTGCCGCTGGAACACCAGGAACAGGCCGATCATCGGCACGCTGGACAGCACGAGACCGGCCAGCAGCAGGTTGACCGGTGTGTCGGGCGCGAAGCGCTGCAACGCGACGCTGAGCGTCTGCCGCGCCGGGTCGGAGAACACCAGCAGCGGCCAGATGAAGTCCTTCCACGCGGCCACGACCGCGAAGATGGACACGACCGCCAGGATCGGCCTGGACAGCGGCAGCACGATCCGCCACAGCATGGTGAACTGGCCGGCGCCGTCGATGCGCGCCGCCTCCAGCACCTCCGCGGGCAACTGGTCGAAGAACCGCTTGAGCAGGAACACCGTGAACGCGTTGGCCGCGCCCAGCAGCCACAGCGCCAGCGGGTTGTTGAGCAGCCCCAGGTCGGCGATCGTCAGGTAGGTCGGGACCAGCAGCACCGCGGCGGGCATCATCAGGGTCAGCAGCATCATGCCGAGGATCCCCTTGCCCAGCACGGGTTTGAGCCGCGACAGCGCGTACGCCGCGGGCACGTCCACCGCGAGCTGCACCGCCCACACGCCCACCGCCACGACGATCGTGTTGAGGAAGTACCGGCCGAGGTCCATCAGGTCCCACGCTTCGGCGTACGTGGCGGGCGTCCACGTCTCCGGCAGGATCGTCGGTGGCACGCGGGCCAGCTCCACGGCCGGTTTCATGGCCGAGAGCACGACCCACACCAGCGGCACCACGAACACCGCCGTGAGCACGACGGTCGTGACCGCCAGCGCGATGTGGTAGCCGGCCCGGTGGCGGCCCGGCGCGATCAACGTCCTCACGCGTCCGCCTTCCGCGTCACCCGCAGGTACAGCGCGGTGAACGCGCCGAGCACCAGCAGCAGCAACAGGCTCAGGGCACTCGCGGTGCCGAAGTCGTTGTAGTAGAAGGCGTACCGGTACAGCAGGAGCAGCACGGTGACCGTGGAGTCCTCCGGACCGCCGCCGGTCATCACGTACGGCTCGGTGAACACCTGCATCGTCGCCACGATCTGGAGGAGCAGCAGCACCAGGAGCACGAACCGGGTCTGCGGCACGGTGACGTGCCACAGCCTGCGCAGCACGCCCGCGCCGTCCAGCTCGGCCGCCTCGTACAGGTCACCGGGGATGCTCTGCAACGCGGCCAGGTAGATCAGCGTGGCGGTGCCCAGGTTCGCCCAGGTCGCCACGATCACCAGCGACAGCATCGAGGTGTCGGCGCTGTCCAGCCACGCCGCGCCCTCCAGCCCGAGCCCGCGCAACGCGGAGTTGAGCAGACCCGGGCCGGGGTCGTACATCCACTTCCAGATCAGCGCCGCCACCACCGGCGGCAGCATCACGGGCAAGTACACGACGAGCCGGAAGTACGCCTTGAAGTGCCGCAGCTCGTTGAGCACGACCGCGAGCAGGAACGGCACCACGAAGCCGAACACCAGCGCCAGCGCGGTGAACAGCAGGGTGTTGCGCCACGCCGTGGCGAACAGGGGGTCGGCGAAGAGTCGTTCGAAGTTCTCCCAGCCGACCCACACGGGGTCGGTGACGAAGTCGACCTGCTGGAAGCCCAGCACGGCCCCGCGCGCGATCGGGTACCAGGAGAACACCGCGAAGCAGATCAGCGCGGCGGACAGGAACCCGTACGCGGCCAGGTTCTCCGCGACGCGGCGGCGCATCACTTGACCTGGGCCAGGACGGGGTTCACCTTGGCTTCCGCGTCGGCCAGGAGCTGGCTGATGTCGGCGTCGCGGTTGGTGAGCACGGCCTGCATGACGTTGTCGAGGATCGCGTAGACCTGCTGGGCGTTCGGCGGTTCGATCCGGCCCTTGGGCTTGGCGTCCACGTAGGACTTGAAGTTCGCCACCGGCACGGTCGCGAGCTTCTCCTTCAGCTCGGTCTGCTTGGCGGCGATGTCACCGGTCCAGACGTCGGCGACGGGCGGCACGGGCAGGCCGATCGGCTGGCCCTGGTCCTTGTACCGCTGGAGGTTCTTCTCGAACCGGTCCGGGTTGAGGAACTTCCACTGGATCCACTTCAGCCCGGCCTTGATCTTCTCCGGCGAGGCCTTCGGGTTGAGCATGTAGCCCTCCCCGCCGATCAGCGTGCCCTCGCCGTCCGGGATGCCGGTCAGGCCGTAGTTGGCGTAGTCGCCCTTGAACTGGTTGACCAGGGTCGGCACGTTGTCCGGCGCGGCCAGGTACATGCCGAGCTGGCCGGCGCCCATCATCTGCTGGACGTCCTCGATGACGAGCAGCTGCTTCTCGCCCATCGTGTTGTCGGTCCAGCGCATGTCCTTGAGGTGCTGGAGGGCTTCCCGGCCCTTGTCGTTGTTGAAGTCGGCGACCCACTTGTCGCCGTCCTGGCGCGCGACCTGGCCGCCCACGGAGTACATCCACGCGGTGAAGTGCCAGCCGCCCTGGTTGTTCTTGCTGTACTCGGCGAAGCCGACCTTGCCGTCACCCAGCGCGGCGATCTTCTTGGCCGCCTCGCGGACCTCGTCCCACGTCTTCGGCGGCTGGTCGGGGTTCAGGCCGGCCTGGGTGAACAGGGTGCGGTTGTAGAGCAGGCCCATCGAGTAGTTGGCGGTGGGGACGCCGTAGACCTTGCCGTCCTTGCTGAACACGTCGCGCAGCTCGGGGCGGATGGCGTCGTAGTGCGGCATGTCCTTGACGTACTCGGTGATGTCCGCGGCCTGCCGGCGGGCGATGAGGTTCGCCGGGTCGGTGAAGTAGGCGTAGAAGACGTCCTCGAGCTGGCCGCCGGCGAGCTTCGCGGAGAACGTCTTGGGGTCCATGAACCCCTCGTGCGGCTCGATGTCGATGTCGGGGTTCGCGGCCTCGAACTCGGCCACGTCCTCGTCGAAGACCTTGCGGTCGAACGGCTGGGTCTGCGGCGGCTGGCCGTTGACCGAGATCGTGACCTTGCCGCCGGCGGCCGTGCCACCGTCGTCGGCTTGCGAGCACGCGACGGCGGTGAGGCTCAGGCTGCCTGCCAGCAGCAACCCCGCCGCTCTGCGGAGGCTGAATGAGTTCATGGGGGCGGACCCTCCTCGGGTGTGGTGTGCCGCACACGCTAAATCTCCCGCACACCGTCCCGCAAGATGTCTACGAAAACTCGCAACTTCACGACATCAACCCGTAAGCCTCCCCCTACCCCCCGCACACAAAAAACGCCGCCTCCCCATCGGGGCAGACGGCAACGCGCGTGTCGAACACTCAGGTCCCGCGTGTCCTACGTTCGGAACGCGCGTGTCCTGAACGCAGGACACGCGAGACCTGGAGGTTCGACTCGCCGGTTAGCGGGGGGCGGGGGCGGTGGAGGAGCGGACGACCAGTTCGGGTTCGAAGAGGAGTTCCTCGTCGGGGACCGGGGTGCCGGCGATCTGGTTGGCCAGGAGCTCGACGGCGGCGCGGCCCATCGCCTCGATCGGCTGGCGGACCGTGGTCAACGGCGGCTCGGTGCAGGTCATGAGCGGTGAGTCGTCGTAGCCGACGACGGACACGTCGTGCGGCACCTTGAGCCCGTGCCGCCGCACGGCCCGCACCGCGCCCAACGCCAACGGGTCGGAAGCGCACAGGATCGCCGTGACGCCGCGGTGCAGCAGCCGGGTCGCCGCGGCCTGCCCGCCCTCCAGCGAGAACATCGCGTGCTCCTCGAACAGCTCCACCCCGGCCGCCGACGCGCACGACGTCAACGCGGTGAGCTTGCGCCGCGACGGCATGTGGTCGGACGGACCGAGCACCGCGCCGATCCGCACGTGCCCCAACGCCACCAGGTGCCCGAACGCCTGCTCGACCGCCACCGCGTCGTCGCACGACACCCGCGGGAACCCGAGGTCCTCTATGGCGGCGTTGACCAGCACCGCGGGCAGCTTGCGCCGCGTCATCTGCCGGTAGTGCTCGTGCGACGCGTCCGCCTGCGCGTACTGCCCGCCGGCGAACACCACGCCGGACACGTGCTGCTCGAACAGCAGCTCCAGGTAGTCCGCCTCGGTCACGCCGCCCGCCGTGCGGGTGCACAGCACGGGGGTGAACCCGCGTTGCGCCAGGGCGTTGCCGACCACGTCGGCGAACGCCGGGAAGATCGGGTTCTGCAGCTCCGGCAGCACCAGCCCGACCAGCCGGGCACGTTCGCCGCGCAGCTGCGTCGGCCGTTCGTAGCCCAGCACGTCCAGCGCGGTGAGCACGGCCGACCGCGTCGCGTCGGACACGCCCGGCTTGCCGTTGAGGACCCGGCTGACCGTCGCCTCGCTCACGCCGACCTTCGCGGCCACTTCCGCCAACCGCCGTTGCGTCATGGAGCAACTATACGGCAGGACTTACGTTCCGCTTGCGTTGACTTGCACTCGTTTGCGAGTTCGACGGCCGTCCGCAGCACCGACGACGGCGGCACGACCCGGTCCACCAACCCGGTGCGCAACGCCTCGTCGGCGGTCACGCGCCGTGCCACCAACACCTGACCGCCCGTCACCCGACAGTCGGTCACCCACCCGAGGCCACCGTCCGAGGACAGCACCCGCAGGTCACACGCCATGGCCAGTTCCGCCGCCTCGCCGGACGGGCTGCCGCCGATCGCCGCGACCACCGGCACAGGCAGGTTCACCACCTCGTCACGCACGCCGCGCAACGACGCCGCCACCGCCTCCCGCTGCGCCGCCGACACCCGGACCAGCCGTTTGATGTCGATGGCGCACAGGCCGGGGTCGACCAGCAGCACGACGGCACGGGCACTGGCCACCACGGGCAGCAAGGCGCGCACATCGGACAGCACGGTGTCCGACGGCTCGCCGATCCGGATGACCGCGATCCCGCCGGAGACATCGAGTGAGACGGTCATGAGGCCGACATCGTGGCCGACGGTTCCCCCGGTTGTCATGTTCCACCCCACTATCGGGTGATGGCGGGGTACAAATCCCCTGTGAAGCGGTGGCTGATGGCGGTGGTGTTGGTCGGGCTGGTGACCGGGTGCGCGGTGCCCGTGGCGGGACAGCCCGCCCCCGGTCCGACGTCGTCCGCCGCCGGGGCGGAACCCGAGGTCGTGCGCTGGGTGAACAACTTCTGCGGCGTGGCGAAGTACATGGTCGCCTCGGGCGGGGTGTCGTTCGACCAGACGCAGGCCCAGGCCGACCCGGTGCAGGCGAAGAAGTCCGTCAGCGACTCGCTCGGCCGCGTGGTCGACGTGCTGAACGTCGTGCTGCACGACCTCGACGAGCTGACCCCGGCACCGGTGCCCGCCGCCGACACCGCGGTCGAGGTCATCAGCGAGCCGCTGACCAGGGCGAGGGACAAGTTCGCCTCGGCCAAGTCGGCCGTGGACGCCGCGCCGGAGATGACCGTCGACCTCTTCTCCACCGTCATCCAGGACATGACCGAGGCGGTCACCGTGATGAACGAGGCCGTGGAGAAGATGGCCGTGGTGTCCCTGCCGGACGAGTTCCGCGACGCGGCCGACCAAGCCGAGAACTGCGCGGGCTGACGCCCGTACCCGTACCGAGCCGCTATTCCGCACTTGTGCGGAATAGCGGCCGTCCGTCCGCAAATCTGGGGGCACGACCCCCATGTGCGCCGCCGCACGTCCGTGACACGTTGTGCGCGTGTTCCCCTCCGCCGTCGACCGGCCTCCAGCGTGGTGGCTCAGCGGCGTGCGCGGGAACACCCAGGAGCTGGTCGTCCCCCGTGGACGGCCCTCATGGGCCGCGTTCGTGGAACGCGCCACCACGACCGCGGCCCGTGCAGACCTCACCGGCGGCAGCTGGGACACCGTCGACGAAGCCGACGATCCGGCCGAGGCGTTCGTGTTCGCGCTGAGACCTCTGGTGCGCGCGGCCGTGGCGCTCGACCCGCGGCTGGACGCCGACTTCGCCCGCGCGCTGGGCAAGCGGCTGGCCAGGATCGCCGCGCGCACCCTCGTGCTGGAGCTGAACCTCGACCGGGTCGGCGGGCGGCTGGTCGGCGACACCCCGCGGGAGCGGTTCGCCGACTTCGTCCGGCACGTCGACCTGCCCGCGCTGTTCGCCCGGTACCCGGTGCTGGCCCGGCTGCTCGGCCAGGCCTGCCTGCACGCCGTCGAGGCGCACCGGGAGCTGCTGGACCGGTTCGCCGCGGACCGGGCGGAGATCGTGCGGACCCTGCTCGACGGCCGCGACCCCGGCGCGCTCGCGCACGTGGAGACCGGCAAGGGCGACCCGCACGAGCGCGGGCGCTCGGTGGCCGTGCTGACGTTCACCGACGGCCGCCGGGTGGTCTACAAGCCGCGGCCCGTGTCGCTGCACTCGGCGTTCGCCGACCTGGTGACCTGGTTCGACCGCCACACCGGCCTCGACCTGCGGCTACCGCGCGTCCTGGGCCGGGGCGGGCACGGCTGGCTGGAGTTCGTCGAGCACCGCCCGTGCGCGGACGTCACCGAGGTGGGCCGGTTCTACCAGCGGCTCGGCGCGCTGCTCGCGCTGCTGTACGCGGTGGACGGCACCGACATGCACTACGAGAACCTGATCGCGGCGGGCGAGCAGCCGGTGCTGGTCGACCTGGAGACGCTGTTCCACCCCACGGTCGCGGCACCGGCCGACCCGGCGGTCCGGGCGCTGGCCCGGTCCGTGCACCGCACCGCCGTGCTGCCGCGCGTGCTGCTGGGCGAGCACGGCGCGCTGGACGTCGGCGGCATGGGCGGCGACCACGGCGACCGGCTGCCCGCGGACGGCGTGGCGTGGCTGCACCCCGGCACCGACCGGATGCGGCTGGTGCGCAAGCCCGCGCCGCTGCCGCCCGCGCACAACCGGCCCGTGGTGGACGGTCGCGAGGCCGAGCCCGCCGACTACCAGGGCGCGCTGCTGGCCGGGTTCCGGATCGGCTACGACGCCCTCTACGACCACCGCGCCGAACTCCTCGGCCCCAACGGGCTGCTGAGCGGTTTCGCCGACCTGCCGGTGCGGTTCGTGCCGCGGATGACCCAGCTGTACTCGACGTTGCTGGACGAGTCGACGCACCCGGACGCGCTGCGCGGCGCGTCGGCCCGCCAGGACGTCCTGGACCTGCTGTGGGACGGCGCCGCGGACGACGACCTGTCCCGCGCCCTGGTGCCGCACGAGATGCGCGACCTGTGGGCGGGCGACGTGCCGCTGTTCACCACCCGGCCGGGCAGCCGCGACGTGTGGACCTCGACCGGGCAGCGGCTGCCGGACCTGCTGCCCGCGACCGCGCTGGACGCCGTCACGGGCAAGGTCGCCGCGCTGGACGAAGTGGACAAGCACGACCAGCAGTGGCTGATCAGCGCCGGGCTGGCGAGCAGGCCCCGCCCGGTGGACCACCGCACCGGCCGCGGGGTGGCCGCGCCGGTGGAGGCGGGCGTACCCGACCCGCAACGGCTGCTGGTGGCCGCGTGCGGGATCGCCGACGAGGTGCTGGCGCACGCCACGACCGCGGCCGGCCGGGTCAACTGGGTCGGTCTGGAACTGGTGGACGACCGGCACTGGGCGGTCGCGCCGATGGGCGCCGGACTGTCCAACGGCTACACCGGCGTCGCGCTGTTCCTGGCGCAGCTGGGCAAGGTCACCGGTGCCGCCCGGTACACCGAGTACGCGCGGGACGCGCTGAAGCCGATCCCGGGCCTGCTGGCCGCGTTCGCCGAGGACGTCGAGATGGCCACGAGCGTCGGCAGCGGTGCGTTCCACGGGCTGGGTGGTATCTGCTACGCGTTGGCGCGCTTGGCGA
The DNA here is from genome assembly GCF_003014735.1 of Saccharothrix carnea. Classification (GTDB taxonomy): domain Bacteria; phylum Actinomycetota; class Actinomycetes; order Mycobacteriales; family Pseudonocardiaceae; genus Actinosynnema; species Actinosynnema carneum. The sequence goes on from NZ_PYAX01000010.1 coordinate 115,786, forward strand.
ACCTGCTCGACGACCGCGAGCTGGACGGCTGGCTGCGCACCGCGCTGGACGTCGCGGCCACTGTGGAAGCGGTCGGCGAGGACCCGGCGAACGTGGTCGAGGGCTGGGCCGGTGGCCTGGCCGCGATGCTGGCGGTGCGGGCGGAGAGCGGCTCGCCCGCCGCCTCGGCGCTGGCCCGCGCCTACGCCGACCGGCTGGTCGCCGCCACGCCCGGAGGTGACGGCTTCGCCCGCGGCCGGGCCGGTGTCGGCTGGGCTCTGCTGCGTTACGCGCGATTCGCGGGCGACGACCGCTACGGTGTGGTCGGCCGCGCGAACCTGCGTGCCGATCACGCGTTGCGGCAACGCCTGCTCGACGTGGCCGAAGCGGATCACAGTTGGTGCTCCGGGCTTTCCGGCGCGGTGCTCGCGCACTGCGCACGCCCGGACCAACCGGTCGACGCGCACACCCTGCACCTCGACCGGTGCCTGAACGCCTTGGCGGTGCACGAACCCTTGCGAGACCTGAGCCTGTGCCACGGTGAGCTGGGTGTGATCGAGGCCCTGACCGTCCTCGCGGAACGCGGGCACGGTCTGGCACCGGCCATGCAGACCCGGCGCGCCGGGTTGGTCCTCGGCGCGCTGGACCAGTACGGAGCGCGCTGCGGCACGCCCGGTGGCGTGCCGTCTGCCGGTCTGCTCACCGGGCTCTCCGGCATCGGGTACGGCTTGCTCCGCCTCGGTTTCCCCGAGCAGGTGCCTTCGGTGCTCCTGCTCGGTTCCACGCACGACATCCACCCCCGCGAGGAGAACACCCGATGAACGACGCCAACCGCGACGAGGTCACCACCTGGAGCGAGGACCAGGACGGCGATCACCCCGCCGGCGAGATGGCGCTGTCCCGCAAGGCCAAGGCGGGCGCCCGCGCCCGTGCGCTGGCGGGCCTGACCATGGCTGTCGGCGTGTACGCCGCGGTCGCCGTGGGCGAGACCACCATGACCACGGTGAGCGCGCCCGGAGTCCTGTAACGACTCTCTTCCCCGCCGCCGAACTGCCCGCCCGCACTGGGGGTGCGGGCAGTTTGGCATGCGGCCGTTCGGCTTGACTAAGGTCGGCGCATGCACACCCGCGCGCCGGTCGTGGTCGGCCGCGACGAAGAACTCCGCGTGCTCGACCGACTGCTGGCCGACGCCGGCGCCCACCGCGGGCGCGCCGTGTTCCTCGTCGGCGAGCCGGGCATCGGGAAGACCCGGTTGGCGCGCTTCGCCGCCGGCGCCGCGTTCGACCGCGGCATGCGGGTGCTGCGCGGACGTGGCAGCACGATCGGTCCGATCGTGCCGTTCCGGCCGCTGGCCGAGGCGCTGATGTCGCTGCTGCGCCCGGGAGACGGCCTGGACCTGCGCGAACTCGGCCCCTACCAGTCGGCGCTCGGCAGGCTCGTGCCCGAGTGGGGTGCCGACGAACCGCGGGCCGCGCACTCCGTGCTGGTGCTCGCCGAGGCCGTGCTGCGACTGCTGGCCGTGGTCGGCCGCGCGCAGCCGTGCCTGCTGGTGCTGGAGGACCTGCACGACGCGGACGCCGAGACGCTGGCCGTCGTCGACTACCTCGTGGACAACCTCGACCAGGCACCCGCCGCGCTCCTGGTGACCACCCGCGCCGACCCCGGCCCCACGCTGGACGTGGTCCTCTCGGCCGTGCAGCGGCAGGCGGGCGTGCTGGTGGAGCTGCGCCGCCTGGACGAACGCCAGGTGCGCCGGATGGTGGCGCTGTGCCTGGAGGCCGAGGAGCACGAGGTGCCCGCCGAGGTCGTGCAACGGCTGTGGGCCGACAGCGCGGGCAACCCGTTCGTGGTCGAGGAGATGGTGCACGGCCTGGTCAACGGCGGCCTGCTGGTGCGCGGTCCGGGCGGCTGGCAGGTGCTCGGCGAACTGCGCATCGACGTGCCGTCCGCGCTGGTGCGGCTGGTCGCGCACCGCACCGACCGGCTCGGGCCGCAGGGGCGCGAGGTGCTGTCGGTGGCGGCCGTGCTGGGCCACCGGTTCCCGCTGTCGGTGCTGCGCCGGGTGACCGGCATGGACGACCGCGCCCTGCTGTCGCACCTGCACGCGGGCGTGGCCGCGCAGCTCGTCACGCCGGACGAGCCCGTGCCCGACTGGTACGCGTTCCGGCACCCGCTGACCGCCGAGGCGCTGCGGGCGCAACTGCCGCCGCCGCACCGGGCCGAGCTGGCCCGCCGGACCGCGGACGCCGTGCAGGAGCTGCACCCCGGCCTGTCCGGCGAGTGGTGCGCCCTGGTGGCGTCGCTGCGGCTGGACGCCGGGCAGACCGCCGAGGCGGGCACGTTGCTGGCGGAGGCGGGACGGCGGGCGCTGGCAGACGGCGCGGCCGGGTCGGCGGTGCGGCTGCTCGACCACGCGCACCGGCTGCTGGCCAGCGAGGTCGACGTGGCGATCCGCGCCGACGTGCTGGACTCGCTGCTGCCCGCGCTGGCCGAGGCTGGCCAGTTCGAGCGCGCGTTCGCGCTGGTCGACGCGGTGACCGAGCTGAGCGCCGCCGGGTTGGGCCGGGTGCGGCGGGCCGAGCTGCACACCAAGCTCGCGCAGGTGGCCAACACCGCCGGTCGCTGGACGGACGGCATGGCGCACGTGGAGACGGCGCGGGCGCTGCTCGGCGCGGACGCCACCGACGAGCACACCGCGCGGCTCGACGCGGTGGCCGCGTTCCTCACGTTGAACCTGGAGGTGCCGGACCGGATCTCCTCGGCCGAGTTCCTGGCCAGGCGCGCGGCCGACGCGGCGAAGCGGGTGCCGCTGCCCGAGGTGGGCTGCGAGACGTGGCAGCTGCTCGGCGTGCTGGCCCGCGACCGGGACCTGGACGAGGCGACCGAGTGCTTCAGCCGGGCCAGGGCGCTGGCCGAGGAGCACGGGCTGCCCATCCAGCGGGCGTACGCGGTGATCCGGCAGGCCGGGCTGGACTGGCTGGCCGAGGGCAAGGCGGCGGAGCTGGCCGAGGCGCGCGAGGAGGCGTTGCTGATCGGCGCGATCAGCGTGGCGTACAACGTGGACGCGATCCTCGGGCTGGACGCCGTGCTGCGCGGGCAGTACTCCGCCGCCGCGGAACAGCTGCCGCGGATCATCGCCGACACCCGGCGCCTGCAGCTGCGCAACCTCACCCTGTACGGGCTGATGGCGCAGGCGACCGCCGCGGCCCACCAGGGCAGGCGGGCCGAGATGGACGCCGCGATCGAGGCGTTCGACCAGGTCGGCGGGGTCGGCTCGCAGGAACGGCCGCTGTGCTTCGGGCTGGCGCGGGCGTTCTGCGCGCTCCTGGAAGAGGACCGCGCGACGGCCGGGCACGACCTGGCGCGGGCGATCGCGCACGAGGCCGAGACGCCGACCGTGTACCACCTGTCCGGCCGGCACGGGCTGCGGCTGCTCCTGGACGCCCTGTCCGGCGCGCTGGACCTCGACGCCTACCTCGCCGTGACGCGGTCGGCGGCGGCCCGGATGCGCTGGAACCGGGTGTTCGCGCAGTTCGCGCTGGCCGTGCTGTTGGGCAGGCTGGGCCGGGAGGCGGAGGCGGCGCAGGCCGTGCGGGCGGGGCGAGAGGCGGCGGCGATCCACCCGCTGGCCCGTCACCTGGGGCTGCGGCTGGTCGCCGAGGCGGCGGTGGCCGACGGGTGGGGTGAGCCGGTGGCCTGGCTGCGCGGCGCGGAGGAGTACTTCCACCAGGCGGGTCAGCCGGCCGTGGCCAGCGCGTGCCGCGGGCTGCTGCGGCAGGTGGGCGCGTCGGTGCCGCAGCGGCGGACCGGGTCCGACCAGGTGCCGCGCGAGCTGCGGGCGCTGGGCGTGACGGTGCGCGAGTTCGAGGTGTTCCGGCTGCTGGCGGGCCGGTTGGGCAACAAGGCGATCGCGACCCGGCTGCACATCTCGCCGCGCACGGTGGAGAAGCACGTGGCGAGCCTGATCACGAAGACCGCGCAGCCGGACCGGGAGTCGCTCAGCGCGTTCGCCGCGTCGCTCGGACCCGCCGACCGGCCCTAGCACCGCGGTGACGGGTCCGTTACACCTGGTGCGTGAGAATCCTGGTGGCAGTGACGCTGATGATGGCGGTCCTCGGTGGTGGGGTGGCGCAGGCTTCCCCCTCGGCGGAGGGCACCGGAGCACCGGACACGACTCGCGGACCGTGCGCGTACACGGTGACGCCGGACGAGCCGGCCGCCCGTCCCGTGCCTCTGCCGCCCGATCCGCGGCACACACCCGACCGCGGTCACCCCGAGGTGCTGCTGCGGACCAACCAGGGCCCCGTGCCGCTCGTGCTGGACCGCGCTCAGGCGCCGTGCACCGTCCAGAGCTTCCTGCACCTGGTGCGGAAGAAGTTCTACGACGACACGACGTGCCACCGGCTGACCGCGTACCCGACGTTGAAGGTGCTGCAGTGCGGCGACCCGTCCAACACCGGTGAGGGCGGTCCGGGCTACCGGTACTCCGACGAGCTGCCGACCGACCTGGCGCCCGCCCCGAACGACCCCACCGGCCTGCGCCGGATCTACCCGCGCGGCACGCTGGCCATGGCCAACGCGGGCCCGGACACCAACGGCAGCCAGTTCTTCCTGGTCACGTCGGACTCCGTGCTGCGGCCCAACTACACCGTGTTCGGCCGCATCACGCCCGCCGGGCTCGCCACGCTGGACAAGGTCGCGGCCGGCGGCATCGTGCCGAACCCGGACAGCGAGGTCGACGGCCGTCCCGCCCTGACCACGGACATCGAGCGGGCCAAGCGGACCTGTTAGGAGACCGGGGCGGTGACCCGGATGTCGGCGTTCCAGTCGGCGAAGCGGTGCTCGGTGCGCTGGAAGACGTTGTCCTCCAACGTCTTCAGCACCTGCTCCACCCGCACCGGCAGGTCGCCCGGACCCACCCAGACGGTGGCGGACGCGGTGAAGCCCGACTCGTAGGCCGCCAGCAGCTGCGCGCGCCGCGAGCTGTCCGGCGTCCGCTCGGCCTGCTGCCGCAGGTCGACGAGCAGGGCGTACCGGCGCGTCGGCACGCCGTCGAGCCGCTCCTCGCCCTCCTCCACGAGTAGGCTGCCCGCCAGCGAGCGCACCACCGAGGCCGGGTCCACCTCGTCGGCCAGGCCGGCGACCGTGGTGTCGGCCCGCACCGGCGCGCGTTCGGCCAGGTCGAGCCTGGTCCACGTGCCGCCGTCGGTGCGGGAGTAGCCGGCGTCGGCCAGCACGACGACGTCGGTGGACGAGTCCTGCCGCAACGACACCAGCCGGTCCGCGCGGGCGCGCAGGAGGCCGCCGTCGAGCGTGACCCGCAGCCCGGTCATCGTGGTCTCGGCGGTGAACCGCACGGACCGCTGTTCGTCGGCACGGGTGGCGACGCCCGCGATCAACGTCGCGCTGTCCTCCGCCACCGGGCCGAGCGTCGGTGCCGGCAGGGGTGTCCGCTCGGCACAGCCCGCCAGCGCCACCGAGGCCAGCACCACTGCGACGACGGACCTGCGCATGTCTCCCCCCACGGACGGTGAACTACGCCATCCTCCCCCACCCGCGACCGATAAGGAGTACGAACCCGGAAAGTGCCTCCGCTAACGTCGGTGCCATGCCCCACGTGCTCTCCGTCAACGTCGGCTCCCGCGTCGAGTTCGACCAGGCCGCTGTCGGCCACACCGGCATCGGCAAGCGCCCCGTACCGGGCCCGGTGGAGGTCCGCGCGCCCGGTCCGGGCGGCAGCGGCGTCGCCGGCGACCACATCTCCGACGTGCGCCACCACGGCGGCGGCGACCAGGCCGTTTACGCCTACGCCCGGGAAGACCTGGACGAGTGGTCGGCGGAGCTGGGCCGCGACCTGACGCCGGGGCTCTTCGGCGAGAACCTGACCACGACGGGCGTCGACGTGTGCGGCGCCCTCGTCGGCGAGCGGTGGCGGATCGGCGGCGTGCTGCTGCAGGCGACCAGCCCGCGCGTGCCGTGCCGGACGTTCGCCGGGGTGATGGAGGAGCGCGGGTGGGTGAAGACGTTCACCCAGCGCGGGCTTCCCGGCACCTACTTCCGCGTCCTGGAGCCCGGCACGATCACGGCGGGTGACGAGATCACGATCGAGCACCGGCCCGACCACGGCGTCACGATCGCGCTCGCGTTCCGCGCCCTGACGCTGGAGCCGGCGTTGCTGCCCGGCCTGCTGGCCGCCGGCGACGACCTGCACGACGACCTGCGGCGCCGGGTCGAACGGCGGGCGTTCGACCCGGCGTAGCGGTCGCTCAGGCGAGCGCGGACAGCTTCTCGAACTCCTCGTCGGTCAGCTCGATCCGCGCCGCCGCCACGTTCTCCTCCAGGTGCGCGATCGAGGACGTGCCCGGGATGGGCAGCACGACCGGCGACTTGCGCAGCAGCCACGCCAGCGCGAGCTGGGCGGGCGTGGCGCCGTGCTCCTTGGCCGCCGCGTCGAGCACGCTGCCCGGCCGGGCCAGCTCGCCGGTCGCCACCGGGAACCACGGGATGAACGCGATGCCGTGCTCGGTGGCGTACTCCAGCACGGCCTCGTGGTGGCGGTCGGCCAGGTTGTACAGGTTCTGCACGCTCGCGATCGGCGTGACCGCCTGCGCGGCCTCGAGCTGGGCGACGTCCACCTCGGACAGTCCGATGTGCCGGATCTTGCCCTCGTCCCGCAGCTTGGCCAGCTCGCCGACCTGGTCTTCCAGCGGGTAGTCCGGGTCGACGCGGTGCAGCTGGTACAGGTCGATGCGCTCGACGCCCAGCCGGAGCAGGCTGGTCTCCACGGCCTGCCGCAGGTAGGCGGGCCTGCCGAGGATGGGCCACTCGTTCGGGCCGGTGCGCAGCAGGCCGCCCTTGGTCGCGATGACCAGGCCGTCCGCGTACGGGTGCAACGCCTGCCTGATCAGCTCCTCGTTGATGTGCGGGCCGTAGGCGTCGGCGGTGTCGATGAAGTCGACACCCAGCTCCACCGCCCGGCGCAGCACGGCGAGCGCGTTGTCGCGGTCGGCCGGGTACCCCCAGATGCCCTCACCGGTGAGCCGCATCGCGCCGTAGCCGAGGCGGTTGACGGTCAGGTCGCCGCCCAGCGAAAAGGTCTCAGACACCTCAGGTGCTCCTCGAACTCGTTGACGATCCTCCTTCCCGCCAACCCGGTGGAGCGCGCCGGTTGTTCCCGTTCGGGGTAACCCGATCGACGCGCGTCCACCTGGTGGAACCCGCTTACTGCTTGGCGACCAGCGTGAGCACGTCGTACTTGGCCACCGACTCGCCCTTCTGGTTGACCAGGTCGGCGTCCCAGCGGACCTCGCCGTAGTCCTGGTCCTCACGCGGCGTGATCTGCTTCGCGGTCAACGTCACGGTCAGCTCGTCACCCGGGAACGTGGGCGTGAGGAACCGCAGGTTCTCCAGCCCGTAGTTGGCCAGCACCGGCCCCGGCTCGGGCGAGACGAACAGGCCCGCCGCGAACGACACCACCAGGTAGCCGTGCGCGACCCGGCCGCCGAAGAACGGGTTCGCCGCCGCGGCTTGTTCGTCCATGTGCGCGTAGAAGGTGTCGCCGGTGAACTCGGCGAAGTGCTCGATGTCGGCCAACGTCACCACCCGCGGCCCGGCCACCACCGTGTCGCCGATCCGCAGCTCGCGCAACGACTTGCGGAACGGGTGCACGTCCGACTCGGTGCGCGGCGCGCCCGCCACCCACCGCCCGGTGACCGCGCTCAACATCCGCGGGCTCGCCTGCACGGCGGTGCGCTGCATGTGGTGCAGCACGCCCCGGATGCCGCCCATCTCCTCGCCACCGCCCGCCCGACCCGGCCCGCCGTGCACCAGCGCGGGCAGCGGTGAACCGTGGCCCGTGGACTCCTTGGCGTCGTCCCGGTCGAGCACCAGCAGGCGGCCGTGCCACGGCGCCACGCCCAGCACCACGTCCCGCGCGAAGTCCGCGTCGTGCGTGACGACCGAGCCGACCAGGCTGCCCGCGCCCCGGGCGGCCAGCTCGACGGCGTGCTCGGCGTCGCGGTAGGCCATCAGCGTCGACACCGGCCCGAACGCCTCCACCTCGTGCGGCTGGGCGTGGTCCGGGTCGGCCTTGAGCAGCACCGGCGACAGGAACGCGCCGCGCTCGGCGTCGGCGTCCACCACGGCCACGCGGTCCAGCGAGCCGTACACGACGTCACCGACCTCCAGCAACGCCTTCAGCGACCGCCGGACCTCCTCGCGCTGCTCCAGCCCGGCCAGCGCGCCCATCCGCACGCTCTCGTTGGCCGGGTTGCCGATCACGACCTTCGCCAGGCGCGCGGCGGCGGCATCGGCGACGGCGTCCACCAGCGAGGCCGGTACCAGGGCGCGCCGGATCGCGGTGCACTTCTGGCCTGCCTTGACCGTCATCTCGCTGACGAGCTGCTTGACGAACAGGTCGAACTCGGGCGTGCCCTCGACCGCGTCCGGGCCGAGGATCGAGCAGTTCAGCGAGTCCGCCTCGGCGTTGAAGCGCACGCTGTTGCGCACCACGGCCGGGTGGGTGCGCAGCACCTGGGCGGTGGACGCCGAGCCGGTGAAGCCGACCAGGTCCTGGCCGGTCAGGTGGTCGAGCAGGTCGCCCGCGCTGCCGGTGAGCAGTTGCAGCGAGCCTTCCGGCAGCAGGTCCGAGGCCAGCATCAGCTCGACCAGCTTCTCCGTGAGGTAGGCCGTCTGGGAGGCGGGCTTGATCAGCGACGGCACGCCCGCGATGAACGCGGGGGCGAACTTCTCCAGCGGACCCCACATGGGGAAGTTGAAGGCGTTGATCTGCACCGCGACGCCCCGCAGCGGGGTGGCGACGTGCTGGCCGACGAACGTGCCGCCCTTGCTCAGCGGCTCGACGTTGCCGTCCACGTACACCGTGTCGTTGGGCAGCTCGCGCTTGGCCTTGCTCGCGTAGCCGAACAGCACGCCGATGCCGCCGTCCACGTCGATCAGCGAGTCCGTCCTGGTGGCACCCGATCGGGCGGACAGGGCATACAGCTCGTCGCGGTGCTCGCGCAGGTGCGAGGCGAGGGCCTTGAGCAGGGCCGCGCGCTGGTGGAACGTCAGCTCCCGCAGCGCCGGTCCGCCGACGCGCCTGCCGTGGTCCAGCGCCGCCGCCAGGTCGATGCCGTGCGACGAGATCCGGGCGATCTCCTCGCCGGTCACCGCGTCGTGCAGCGGCGTTCCTTCGACGGACGGGGTGTGCCAGCGACCTGACACGTAGCTGCGCAGCATGGCCATCGGGTGTCGACCTCCTCGTCGGGCCGGTGGGTGTCCCGGCATGACCCGACAGTAAAGCCTCCCTACTTTCATCGTGACTTGATTCAAGGCTATGCAGTAACTTCTGGCCTGGCTGCCGCCAGAGCGAGAGGAGTGTCGATGAGGACACGAGTGGTGGTGAGCGCGGTCGTGCTCGCCGTCAGCGGGTTGGCCGCGCCCGCCGTGCAGGCCGCGCCTGCCGGGAATGCCCCTGCCCCGAACGCCGCCGCCGACGTGGGCACGATGGCGGTCACCTTCGCCGAGGAGTTCAACGGGCCGGCGGGCACGCGGGTCGACGCCTCCAAGTGGAACACGGAGGTCGGCGACAACAACGGCAACAACCGCGAGCACCAGTACTACACGACGTCGGCGAGCAACGCGGCCATGGACGGCGCGGGCAACCTCGTCATCACCGCGCGCAAGGAGAACCCCGGCAACTACAACTGCTGGTACGGCCGGTGCCAGTACACGTCGGCGCGGATCAACACCGCGGGCAAGTTCACCACGACCTACGGCAAGGTCGAGGCGCGGATGAAGATGCCGCGCGGCAAGGGCATCTGGCCCGCGTTCTGGATGCTCGGCCAGGACATCAACTCCGGCAACCCGTGGCCGAACAGCGGCGAGATCGACATCATGGAGTTCCTCGGCCACGACCTGGACACCGTGTACGGCACCATCCACGGTCCCGGCTACTCGGGCGCGGGCGGCATCGGCATGCCGTTCAACGGGCCGAACTTCGCCGACGGCTTCCACACCTTCGCCATCGAGTGGTCGCCCACCGGTATCGCGTGGTCCGTGGACGGCAACGTCTACCAGCGCCGCACGCCCGCCGACGTCGGCGGCAACCAGTGGGTGTTCAACAAGCCCTTCTTCATCATCCTGAACCTGGCGGTCGGCGGCGAGTGGCCGGGCTACCCGGACGCCTCCACCACGTTCCCGCAGCAGTTCGTGATCGACTACGTGCGCGTGTCGACGCTGGACAGCAACCCGCCCGCTAATGGGCGGATCACCGGCATCGGCGGCAAGTGCGTGGACGTCGCCGGCGCGAACAACGCCAACGGCACGCCCGTGCAGCTGTGGGACTGCAACGGCACCGCGGCCCAGCAGTGGTCCCGTCCGGGCGACGGCACGATCCGCGCGCTGGGCAAGTGCCTCGACGCGGCGTCGGGCGGCACGGCGGACGGCACCCTGGTCCAGCTGTGGGACTGCAACGGCACCGGCGCCCAGAAGTGGGCGGTCAGCGGCGCAAACGACATCGTGAACATCCAGGCGAACAAGTGCTTGGACGCGCAGAACAACAGCTCCGCCAACGGCACCCGCCTGCAGCTGTGGACCTGCTTCGGCTCCGCCAACCAGAAGTGGGCCGTCGCCTGACCGCCCTCCCCCATCGCCGCCGCGATCGCCGACTCTCCCCGGCGGTCGCGGCGGCATCCGGTCCAGGCGCGTCCCTCCCCCGTACCGGAACGGGACGGTATCGGGAACCGGAATGCCGGACCGTCCGCGGCCGTTGACCACGGTGTGAGGCTCGACCGCGAGGTGAGGCTGTCCGTGCTCGACCGGTCGCGGGTGCGGGCAGGGCACAGCCATGCCGAGGCGCTGCGCGACACGGTCGCGTTCGCCCGGCAGGCCGAGGACCTCGGCTACCACCGCTTCTGGGTGTCCGAGCACCACGGCGTGCCGGGCGTGGCGGGTTCCGCGCCGACCGTGCTGGCCGCCGCCGTGGCCGCCGCGACGTCCCGGATCCGGGTCGGCACGGGCGGCGTGATGCTGCCCAACCACCAGCCACTGGTCGTGGCCGAGCAGTTCGGGGTGCTGGAGTCGCTGTTCCCCGGCCGGATCGACATGGGCCTCGGCCGCTCGGTCGGCTTCATCGAGGCGGTCCGCAAGGCGTTGGGGCACGACGAGTCCGACGCCGCCGAGTTCGGCCCGAGGCTCACCGAGCTGCTGGGCTACTTCACCGGCGACCAGGCCGTCCGCGGCTACCCGGCAGACGGCCTCCGCGTCGCCCCGTTCGTCCTGGCCACCGGCGCCGGCGCACGCGTCGCCGCCGCACACGGCGTCCCACTCGTCATCGGCTCGTTCCGCGGCGAGCACGCCATGATCGACGCCATCACCACCTACCGCGCCGAGTTCCGCCCCTCGACCTGGGCCGCGGAGCCCTACGTGGTGATCTCCTCGACCGTCGCCGTGGCGGACACCACCGAGGACGCCTGGCGACTCCTCGTGCCCGAGGCGTGGGCGATGGCCCACTCACGCACCCGGGGCGAGTTCCCACCCCTGAGCGCCCCGAACGACATCCTCGCCCGCCCTATGACCGACCGGGAACGCACCCTGTTCGAGCAGTCGCTGCAAGGACACATCTTCGGCACACCGTCCGAGGTCGCCAAGGCCCTGGACACCCTGCTCACCCGCACCGCCGCCGACGAGGTCCTGGTCACCACGAGCACCTACGACCGCGCCGCGATGCTCGACTCGTACCGCCGACTCGCCGCGCTCTACCGCTGAGCGGCGTGCTGGGCCAGCTCGACCTCGATGAACGCGTCGATCATCGCCCGCCACACCGCCTCGGCGACCGCCGGCTCCAACCCGGCGTCCACCGCGCGTTCCCGCACCGAGGCGATCACCCGGGCGACCCGGTCCGGCGCCCGGACCGCCTGGTCGTCCGACTTGAACGCCGCGGCAGCACGCACCAACCCCTGCCGTCGCGCCAGCAGGCGCACCAGCTCGGAGTCGATCACGTCGATGCGCTCCCGGACCTCGGCGAGCGACGTCGGGAGCGGGAACGTCGGAGACGATGCGGAGTCTGACACCCCATCATCATCCACGACGCCACGACCGCAGCCGACCGGCCGACAGCGCGACTGCAGCCGGACTCAGCCGACAGCGGTCGCACGCCAAGGGCCGCTCACCAGTCGTGCGCCAGGGCCCCTCAGTGGTCGCGTTGCTGCTCGGCCAGGAACCGCTCGAACTCCGCACCCAGCTCATCCGCGCTGGGCAGTGGCTCGTTGTCGTCCAGGAGCAGGTTGTCCGACGCCTCGGTGAACGCGTCGTACTGCCGCTCCAGCGCCTCGACCACCTGCGCGACCTCGGCCGACTCCGACACCTGGCGGGTGATCTCGGCGTCCGTCCGCCGCGCCGCCTCGTTCAGGGCCGCGGCCTGGATGATCAGCCCCGTCGACTTCGTCAACGCCTGGAGCAGGCTCAACGCGGCAGCGGGGTAGGTGCCCTGCGCGAGGTAGTGCGGGACGTACGCGGCGAAGCCCATGGCGTCGAGACCGGCCTCCCCGAGCCGCAGCTCGAGCAGCGCCGACAAGTTGCCCGGCACCTGCACCCGACTGAACGGCGAGCCCTCCACGACCAGCTCGGGCCTGGTCGCGTGCGAGATCACCGACAGCTTCCGGGTGTGCGGCACGCCCATCGGGATGCCGTGGAAGCTGACCGCGAGGCGCAGCCCCCACCGGTCGATCAGCGACCGCACCGCCGCGACCACCGCCTCCCACCGGCGATCCGGCTCAGGGCCGGTCATCAGCAGGAACGGCGTGCCCACCGCGTCGTGCATGAGATGGACCACCAGCTCGGGCGCGTCGAAGGACTCCCACCGATCGGTGGCGTAGGTCATCGTCGGCCGCCGGGCGCGGTAGTCGATCAGGTCGTCGATGTCGAACCGGGCGATCACACGGTGCTCGTGCACCTCCAGCAGGTGGGCGACCAGCGCCGATCCCGCCGCACCGGCGTCCATGAAGCCGTCGAAGTGGTGCAACAGCACCGCTCCGGTCAGGTCCGGGACGTCGGAGTCGACCTCGAACAGATCCTCCGGGTCCAGCGCCACCGCGTGCCTCCCCAAGTGCTCACATGACAGTCCTCCCCTCCGTCAACGTCGAGCGACCGCTGATCCATTCCCCGATCCCGTCGAGCATTCGGGCGAGGCCGAATTCGAACAGGGTGTCCAGTCGCAGGTCCAGGTCCGAGTTCACCGCCCGGCTGAACATCGGGAACTTCCCGGTGGAGACGATGTCCAGCAGGGCCGGCGCCTGCTGGACCATCCACTCGTCCCCGGTGATCCCGGTGTCCCGCTGCTGCTCGGCCTCCGGCTCGATGTTCACCGCGACACCTCGCACGAACCCGAACACCGTCACCGCGGCGTGCATCATCTCCTCCAGGCTCAGCCCCTTCCCGTCGAGCGCTTGCAGGACCCATTCGGTGTACGCGACGGCGCTCGGCAGCAGTTGCGGCCTGGTCATCGACATGGCCGGCGCCAGCCACGCGTGTTCCCGGAACAACTTCCACTGCACCCTCGCGCACACCTCCAACCTCTCCCGCCAGGTTTCGGGGGCGGGGTCGGGCAACTCCTCCTTCCGCAACACGTGGTCGATCATCCGAAGGACCAGTTCGTCCTTGTTCTCGACGTGCCGGTACAGCGACATGGTCGCCACGCCCAGTTGCGACGCCACCCGCCGCATCGACAACCCGTCGAGCCCCTCCTCGTCCGCCAGGCGGACGGCCGCGAGGACCAGTCGCTCGCCGGTCAGGTCGGTCTCCTGCGCCCGCGGTCGCGCAGCTTCCCCGCCTTCCGACGACACGACCGTGCCCACGCCGGCCACGGGACGGACGAAGCCCTCGGACCGCAGGGTGACGAGCACCTTGGTCGCCGTGGCCATCGCGACGTTCCACCGCACGGTGATCTCGCGTGTCGACGGCACTCGATCACCGGGCCGCAGTTCGCCCGACTCGATCCAATCGCGGATCTCGCGCGCTATCCGCTGGTAGATCGCGTCAGTCATGCCCGCCTCCTCGAATGTAGTGCACCGAAGCCTACCGCACTAGTGCACCATCGAGTGATTGACCAGATGAGACAGTAATGTACGGTGTACGCATGAACACCGTACTGATCTCCGGCGCCAGCATCGCCGGACCGGCGCTCGCCTACTGGCTGCGCCACCACGGCTTCGCGCCGACCGTCGTCGAGCGGGCACCCGCGCCCCGCCCCGGCGGCCAGGCGGTCGACCTGCGGGGCACGGCGCGCGAGGTCGCCGAGCGGATGGGCGTGCTCGACCAGGTGCGCGCCGCGCACACGGGCGCGCGAGGGATGGCGTTCGTGAACGCCGAGGGCAGGCGCACGGCCACCATGGCGTCCGACACGATGGGCGACTCGGGCGGCGTGATCGCCGAACTGGAGATCCTGCGGGGCGACCTGGTCCGCATCCTCCACGACGCGACCGCGACCGGCGTCGACTACGTGTTCGACGACAGCATCGCCTCGCTCACGCAGACCGAGACCGGCGTGCGGGTGGCCTTCGAACGCGGCGAGCCGCGCACGTTCGACCTGGTCATCGGCGCGGACGGGCTGCACTCCAAGGTGCGGTCGCTGGCGTTCGGCCCCGAATCGCGGTTCGCCAAGGACCTCGGTGCCTACATCGCCATCTTCGGCACCGCCCAGCGGGAAGACCTGGACGGGTGGCAGCTGCTGCACACCGTGCCGGGTCGCACCGCGGGCCTGTACCCCACACCGGGTGGTCGGGCCAAGGCGATGTTCGTCTTCGCCTCTCCCCCGCTGGAGCACGACCGGCGCGACACGGCCTGGCAGCGGGACCTGGTCGCCGGCACGTTCGCCGACGACGCCTGGGAGGTGCCCCGGCTGCTCGGCGACCTGCGCGAGGCGCCCGACTTCTACTTCGACCGGCTCTGCCAGATCCGGATGGACAGGTGGTCGGACGGTCGGATCGCGCTGCTCGGCGACGCGGCCTTCTGCGCCTCGCCGATGGCGGGCAACGGCACGAGCATGGCGCTGGTCGGCGCGTACGTCCTCGCGGGCGAGCTGGCCACCGCGCCGGACCACGTCACGGCGTTCAGACGGTACGAGGAGGTGATGCGAGAGTACGTGGCCCGGTGCCAGAAGTTCGCGCTCGGCGGGGTCGACAGCCTGATGCCGAAGTCGAGGACGTTCATCCGCCTGCGCGACTTCACGGTGCGCGTGGTGCCGCACCTGCCAGGCGGCGCGAGATTGTTCGGTGATCTGCAGAAGCTGGCCAACACAGTGTCGTTGAAGGACTATCTGCCCCGAAGCTTGACCTCCACCTGACTCCAGGCTTTACGTTCCGGGCATGGACATGGAGACCACCGCCTGGATGTCGCTCTACCACGTGACGAACGCGCAGGACGACAAGCGATCTTTCTCCGTCGCCACGTTCCGCCGGATCTGGGCTTTCGCCCGTCCGCACCGGGTGAGGCTCGCCCAGTACCTCACCCTGAGCGTGGTCGTGGCGGTGCTGGCGGTGGTGACACCGGTCCTCGCGGGCCGGATCGTGGACGCGATCGTCAACGGCTCGTCGTACGAAGTGGTGCTGGCGCTCGCCGCGGTGATCGCGGGCATCGCGATCGTCGAGGCGGGGCTGGGCCTGGTGACGCGGTGGTTGTCGGCGAGCATCGGCGAAGACCTGATCCTGGACCTCAGGACCACGGTGTTCGACCACGTGCAGCGGATGCCGATCGCGTTCTTCACCCGCACCCGGACCGGGGCGCTGGTGAGCAGGCTCAACAACGACGTGATCGGTGCGCAGCGGGCGTTCAGCGACACCCTGTCCAGTGTGGTCGGCAACCTGGTCACGCTGGCGCTGACGCTGGTGGTGATGATCAGCCTGTCGTGGCAGATCACGCTGCTCGCGCTGGTGCTGCTGCCGGTGTTCGTGGTGCCGGCACGGCGGATGGGGGCGCGGTTGGCGCGGCTGGAACGTGAGGCGGCCAACCACAACGCCACGATGAGCACGCAGATGACCGAGCGGTTCTCGGCGCCGGGCGCGACGCTGGTGAAGCTGTTCGGCAGGCCCGCGCACGAGTCGGCGGAGTTCGCGACGCGGGCGCGGCGGGTCCGGGACATCGGGGTGCGCACGGCCATGGTGCAGACCGTGTTCCTGACCGCGCTGACGCTGGTCTCGGCGTTGGCGTTGGCCGTGGTGTACGGGTTGGGCGGGTTCTACGCCCTGCGCGGCGAGTTGGACGCCGGGTCGGTGGTGGCGCTGGCGCTGCTGCTGACCAGGCTGTACGCGCCGCTCACGGCGCTGGCCAGCGCGCGGGTCGAGGTGATGAGTGCGTTGGTGAGCTTCGAGCGGGTCTTCGAGGTGCTCGACCTGAAGCCGTTGATCACCGAGAAGCCCGGCGCGCGGTCGGTGCCGGACGGTCCGGTGGCGGTGGAGTTCGAGAACGTCCGGTTCGCCTACCCGTCGGCGGACAAGGTGTCCCTGGCGTCGTTGGAAGAGGTCGCGGTGCTCGACAGCCGCGGCGGAGTGGAGGTGCTGCACGACGTGTCGTTCCGGGCCGAACCGGGCCAGGTGGTGGCGTTGGTCGGCTCGTCGGGCGCGGGGAAGTCCACGATCGCCTCGCTGCTGCCCCGGCTGTACGACGTGGACTCGGGCGCGGTGCGGCTGTCCGGGGTGGACGTGCGCGACCTGACGGCCGACTCGGTCCGCGAGGTGCTGGGCATGGTGACGCAGGACGGTCACCTGTTCCACGAGTCGATCCGGTCGAACCTGCTGCTGGCGCAGCCGGGTGCGAGCGACGAGGAGCTGTGGGAGGTGCTGGGCCGGGCACGGCTGGCCGACCTGGTGGCGTCGCTGCCGGACGGGCTGGACACGGTGGTCGGTGAGCGGGGCTACCGGCTGTCCGGTGGTGAGCGGCAGCGGTTGACGATCGCCCGGTTGCTGCTGGCGAAGCCGCGGGTGGTGATCCTCGACGAGGCGACCGCGCACCTGGACTCCACTTCGGAGGCCGCGGTGCAGGCCGCGCTGGGCGAGGCGCTGCACGGGCGGACGGCGGTGGTGATCGCGCACCGGCTGTCGACCATCCGGGCGGCCGACCTGATCCTCGTGGTGGAGGGCGGCCGGGTGGTGGAACGCGGCACCCACACCGACCTGCTCGCCGCGGGCGGGCGCTACGAGGAGCTGTACCGGACCCAGTTCGCGGAGGAAGCGCGAGCCTAGGCGTGCCTCACCGGTAGGACGGGTCGATGTTGACCAGGATCGCACCGGTGCGCGCGGTCGCGTACTGGACGATGACCCACTCGGCGCGGTTGGGCGATCAGATGCCGACGCGGTCGCCGTGCGCGGCCACCGTGCGGTCGAGGTTCGCGCCGATCGTGTCGCCCGGCAGCGGTACGTCGGAGGTGCCCGAGGAGCGGCTGAGCTGCGCCATCAAGGCAAGTACCGCAGGCCGGCGCCGCGTGACTGACACAATCGCGGTCATGCGGACCATCGGGTTGATCGGCGGGATGAGCTGGGAATCGTCGGCCGAGTACTACCGGCTGCTCAACGAGGAGACGCGGCGCCGGCTCGGCGGCCACCACTGCGCGCCCAGCCTGCTGCTGACCGTCGACTTCGCCGAGATCGAGCAGTTGCAGCGGACGGGGCAGTGGGAGCGGTCGGGCGAGCTGCTCGCCGAGGCCGCGCGCAAGCTGGAAGGCGCTGGCGCGGACCTGGTGCTCTTGTGCACCAACACCATGCACAAGGTGGCCGACGCGATCACGGACGCGATCACGGTGCCGTTCGTGCACATCGTGGACGCGACGGCGCGGAGGTTGACCGACTACCGGAAGGTCGGCCTGCTCGGCACCCGGTTCACCATGGAGCAGGACTTCTACCGCGACCGGATGCGCGAGCACGGCATCGAACCGGTGGTGCCGGACGAGCCGGACCGCACGCTCGTGCACGACGTGATCTACCAGGAACTGACCAGGAACCGGGTGGAGCCCGCGTCCCGCGCCGCCTACCGGGACGTGATGGCACGGCTGGTGGAGCGGGGTGCGGAGGCGGTGATCCTGGGCTGCACCGAGATCACGTTGCTGGTCGACCAGTCCGACTGCGCGGTGCCGCTGGTCGACTCCACCCGCATCCACGTGGAGACCGGCGTCGAGCTGGCGCTGGCCTGAAAGTTTCGCCTTGTCAGGGATCTCCCTGAGGCCGGGCACGGCCGCGTGCGGCAGAGTGGACGGCATGGAGCTGACCCCGCGCGGCCTGTTCGGCTTGGCCAGGACGACCGTCGAGACCGCCGTGTCCGTACCCGGCCGCGTGCTGGACCTGCTGGGTGCGGCGGAGGCCGTCGTCCGCCGCGCCGACGAGCTGGTCTCCCGCACCGAACGGGTGCTGGACGAGACCGAGGCGCTGGTCGGCCGGGCCAAGGCCGTCACGGCGGCGGCCGAGGGCGTGACGACGGACGTCGGCCGCGCCGCCCACACGTCACGGGAGCTGTTGGACAGCTACGCGCCGATCGTGCGCAAGGCCCAGCCGCTGGCGGCGCGGTTCGTGGACGACCTGTCGCCGCACGAGGTGGACGCCGCCGTGCAGCTGGTGGACCAGCTGCCGGTGCTGACCAAGCACCTGATCGAGGACGTGCTGCCGATCCTGGCCACGCTGGACCGGGTCGGCCCGGACATCCACCAGCTGCTGGAGGTCACCAATGACGTCCGGCAGGCGATCCTCGGCATCCCGGGATTCGCCTTCATGCGCCGCCGCGGCGAGACCAAGGAAGACGACTAGGGTCGCCGGGAACAATGTCCGGCGCATTATTTAGCGGATTTCGCGGGTTTTCCGGCGAACTCTTGCCGGTGGTCCGAGCACCTCATTAGCTTCCGTCGAGTCGGCATATTTCCGGCAGATTTCGAGGAAGGATCACCCGTGAGGTTGAGGACAATACTGGGCGCGGGCGTGACGTCCGGGCTCGTCGTGGCCGGTCTGCTCGCCGGCGTCGGCAGCGGCTCGGCGGCGCCGGTCCAGGTCGACAAGACGCTGACGTTCACCTGCCCGTTCCCGCTGATCGGCAACCAGGTGCTGTCGACCCGCATCCGGGCCACGATCGACGCGCCGGCCACCGTGGGCGGCGAGTTGAAGACCACGGACTTCTCCGCGACGGTCACCGTGCCGCCGACCGCGACGCAGGGCCTGACGCTGGTCGGCGCCGCGACGGTGGAGGGCTCCGCCGAGGCGGGCGTGACGCTGGACAACGCCGGCAGCAAGCTCGACATCAAGATCCCCGGCTTGACCGTGCCGAAGACACCGGTGCCCGCCGAGGGCGCGTTCGACGTGGTCGCGAGCGGCCCGGTGCCGACCGCGGTGATCCCGAAGGCGGGCACGACGACCGTGACGGTCGGCAACTACAGCACGACGTTGACCCCGAAGAAGTCGGACGGCAGCGACACCGGCCTGGGCACCTTCACGTCCAACTGCGTGCTGGACCCGGGCCAGGACCCGACGCTGATCCGGTTCGACGTGGCGGGCGGCGGCGGCCCGACCACGACGACGACCACGAGCACGACGACCACCACGACGACCACCACGACCGTGCCCACGACCACGACGACCACCCAGCCCCCCGGTGGCATCAAGTACGCCTACTCGCTCAACGGCACGTCGACGATCAAGAAGCTGGGCGGCGCGGTGGCGCTCGGGCCGGGCAGCCTGAACGCCGACCTGGAGTTGGCGACCGGCAGGTTCACCGGTGACCTGGTGCTGCCGCCGACCTCGGGCAAGTTCAGCCTGTTCGGGTTCGTGCCGGTGGAGTCGAAGATCGAGTTCGTGCCGGAGGGCAAGACGACCGGCACGCTCACCGCCGGCGCGGTGAGGTCGAGTTCGAAGGTCACCATCAAGCTGCCTTCGGTCACCGCGTTCGGCATCCCGATCAGCAACGACCCGAACTGCCGGACCTCCACGCCCGCGGACATCGCGCTGGCCTCCGCGGCGGGCTTCGACCCGCTCAAGGGCGGCAAGCTGGCGGGCACGTACGCGATCCCGGCGCTGACCGGCTGCGGCCCGCTCAACGACATCGTCAGCGGTTTCGCCGCTGGTCCGGGCAACACGATCGACCTGACGCTCACCGCGAAGACCGCGTAACCACCGGCGAACACCACCGAACACCACCGGAGACCACCGGAGACCACCGGAGACCGCCGCGTCCGACCGCGGCGGTCTCCGCTCGTTCCGGGTCCGGTCAGCGGTCCAGGCCGGTCAGCAGTCGGACGTCGCCGGGCGGCCCGCGATCCGGTCCGCCGTGAACGCCTGCGCCGCCGCGTTGCCCGTGTACACGGCGGTGATGTGGTCGGTGGCGTAGGTCTGCCAGTCCACCCGCACGCCGAGCGCGCAGTAAGCGTCACGCAACGCCTTGGCCTGCGTGAAGTCCACCAGGTCGTCCCCGGTGGCGTGGTAGGCGTGCACCGGCACGCGGATGGCCGTGCCGCCGAGCTTGTTCTCCGCCACCCGCGCCAGCCACGGCGGCGTGAGCACCGGGCTGGACGTCGTGTAGTCGGCCAGCCTGCGGCCCTGGTAGTCCACCAGCAGCTCCAACGTGCACGCCTCCCGCTGCATGCGGGCGAACTCGGCGCGGCCCACGTCGTTGAGGTAGGCCTCCAGGTCGAGCTCCGGGTAGGCGTTGTCCAGCCCGATCAACGAGTACGCGAGCAGCCCGAAGCCCTTGCGGCCGTCCAGCGGCAGGGCCACCTGCACGAGGTCTGCGGGTACACCGCCGCCGACCACGCCGACCAGGTTCAGCTCCGGCGCGTACCCGGGCTGGAGCTGTCCGGCCCACATCGCCGCGCCGCCGCCCTGCGAGTAGCCGCGGAACACGACCTTCGCGTCACGGGACAGCCCGGTGCCCGGCAGCCGTTGCGCGGCCCGCACCAGGTCGATCACCGCGTGCCCCTCGGACCGCCCGGTGACGTAGGTGGTCTTCGGGTCGGGCCGGTAGCCCTCGTAGTCGGTGATGGCCACCGCGTAGCCCGCGCGCAGCAGGTCGTCGACCGCCGGCTGCTCGTAGAGCGCGCCGATGCGCACCATCTCCGAGGGCGCGCACCGGAACGCCGGGCCGTGCGTGCCCACCGCGAACGCCACGACCGGCGCGGTGGCCGGGTCGACCGACCGGGGCACGAGCACCGTGCCGGTCACCGCGTTGGGCTGCCCGAGCGCGTCGGTCGAGCGGTACATGACCTGCCACGCGCGCACGGTCGACCCCGACGCGCCGGCCTGCGACGCGCGGAAGCGGATGACGTCGCCCGGCGCACCCGCGGGCAGCGGGCTGGGCGGCACGTAGAACGAGTCGTCGGCCGCCGCGGAGGGTGCGGGACCCGCGACGGTCGCGGCCAGCACCACCGCGACCACCGATAATGAGAAAGTCTTTCGCAAACGGCACCTCCCAGTAAATACGACAAGGACAATGCACAGTGCATTAATCGCACCCGACCAGTCCAGGCGCCACGGCCGACTTGTCACCGGTGTGCGCGTTTCCGAAACGGAAGTTGTAATCCCCGTACAACCCGTGAATCACTCGAAAGAGTGAACGCACCGGAGTACCGGAAAGAATATTTGACACGCCGCCGCGACTGATTTTATGGTCGGCCGGGCGAAGTCCCACCGGCGGTGCTTCGCCCAGGCGGAGGCGGTATGACGATCCCACTGAACGGCGGGTTGGTGCGGCAGCGATCGCACCCCGGCGCCACCGGCGAGTACAGCGCGGCCCGGCAGTTGTGGTCCACCATCCCGGGTGACCTGGCGGAGAAGCTGGCCCCGCTGTCCGGCGTGCTGGTGCGGGACGTGGTGCGGGAGATCCGCCGGACCGTGCCCGCGTACGCGCAGCCGTTGGAGGGCAAGTTCCGCGAGGTGCTGGTCGGCGCGGTCGAGATGGCGATCGTGAAGTGCTTCGACAACATCGCCAACCCGGACGCGGCGCAGACCGACTGGCAGGCCGTGCTGCGCTACAGCGGCCGGATGGAGTACCTCGAAGGCCGCACGATGGACTCGTTGCAGACCGCCGTGCGGGTCGGGGCACGGGTGGTGTGGCGGCACCTGAGCGAGCACGGCCGCGCGATGGACGTGCCCACCGACACCCTGTTCGTGGTGGCCGACGCGATCTTCGCGTGGGTGGACGAGCTGTGCCGGGTCGCCATCGAGGGCTACTCGGAGGCGCAGGCCAACGCCAGCGGCGCGCTGGAGCGCAGGCGGCGCCAGCTGCTCAAGCTGGTGCTGGCCGAGCAGCCGCCGTCGCCGCGGTCGCTCGCGGACCTGGCGGGCACCACGGACTGGCCGCTGCCCGAACGGGTCGCGGTGGTGGCGCTGGAGTACCGCGAGGACCAGCACCAGCTGCCGTCGGTGACCCTGGGCCGGGACGTGCTGGTCGACCTGGAGAGCTCCACGCCGTGCCTGGTGGTGGCCAACCCCACCGGACGGCTCCAGCCGGAGCTGCGCGGGCGGCGTGCCGCGGTGGGCCCGACCGTGCCATTGGCCGAGGCACGGCAGTCGTTGGCGTGCGCGCGGCGCGCGCTGGCGTTCGTGCGCCGCGGCCTGTTGCCCGCCGTGCCGGTGACGTGGTGCGACGACCACCTGGCCACGCTGGCGCTGCTGTCCGACGAGTTCCTGGTCGGCCAGCTGAGCAGGCGTGCGCTGGCGGCGTTCGCCGGGTTGACGGTGAAGCAGCGGGAACGGCTGGAGACGACGTTGCTGGCGTGGCTGGAGACGCGCGGCGGCATCGGCGAGATCGCGAACCGGCTCGACGTGCACCCCCAGACCGTGCGCTACCGGATGCACCAGCTGGAGGAGCTGCTGGGCGATCGGCTGGCCGACCCCGACGAGCGCCTCACGCTGGAGATCGCGCTGCGCGCCCGCCGGTTGCTCAGCCGGGCCCGTGACGTTCAGCAGGTGCCGCGCGCGGGTACGCCGGCGAAGCGGGCCTCCAGCCAGGCGAAGGCCTCCGGGTAGGCGGCGACCATGCCGGCCGCGTGGGTCGGCACGAGCGAGGTGCTGAACTTGACGTTCGCGCCCAGGGCGCACCACCGCCGCACCATCTCCGCGCCCTGCGCGTACGGCACGATGTCGTCCAACGCGCTGTGGATCACCAGCACCGGTGCGCCCGGCTTGCGCACGCCGATCCGCTGCTCCTCCACCCGCGACCGGTACGGCTCCTCGTCCAGGTACGCGGTCAGCGGCCGGCCGTCCGCGGTGAGGTCGACCGATCTGCGGAACGCGTGCGCGATCAGCGCCTCGGCGGTGCACTGGTGCTCGACCTCCGCCAGCAGCGCCCGGCCCGCGTCGTTCAGCACGCCGGGGATGTCCAGTTCCGGGTACGCCGCGTCGAGGCCGAGCAGCGAGTAGCCCAGGAACCCGGCCGCGTAGTGGCCGTCCAGGTTCCGCGCCACCGCGCCGAGGTCGGCGGGCGGCGCACCCGCGTACGCGCCCTTCAGCCGCAACTCCGGTGCGTAGCCCGCGTACAGCTCGACGGCCGCCGCGGACGCGCCGCCGCCCTGCGAGTACCCGGCGACGGCCACCGGCCCGTCGTCGGGCAGGTTCGCCTCGGGAAGCCGTTGTGCGGCACGGATCGCGTCCAGCACCGCGTGCCCCTCGGCGGCGCGGTTGACGTAGGTGTGCGTGCCGGGCGTGCCGAGGCCTTCGTAGTCGGTGACGACGACGCCGTAGCCGCGGGTGAGCAGACCGGCCAGGAACGGGCCCTCGTACTCGCTGCCCATCGCCAGCTGGCGGGACGGCGCGCAGTCGTCGCCGACGCCCTGCGTGCCCGGCGCGTACCCCACGACCGGCCGCGGACCGTGGCCGGACCACGGCACGTGCGGGGTGAGCACGGTGCCGCTGACGTCGATCGGCCGGCCGTGGGTGTCCGTGCTGCGGTACAGCACGCGGTGCGCGGTGGCGGGTGCGCGCAGCAGCTTGACCGGGTCGAGGAAGAAGTCGGCGGGTTCGGACCGCAGCACGTCGCCGTTGGCCGGCGCGGACCGCGGTGCGGCGGAGGACATCTGGGCGGTGGCATCGGCCGTGCCGGCCGCCACCAGGACCGCGGCGAGCGCGACGGCCCACCCCCGGTGCGATCGCATGGGCTGCTCCTCGTCGGGCTCGGGCGACTATCGCCGAACCATCGCGTGGCCGGTTCTCGCAGGTCAAGCACCCTGCGAATTCTTGTCACCGGCACGCAAAACGGGCTCGGGGAATTGCACCCGCGTGCTATCCGAGGGCCGCCGCGGCGACGTCACCGGGGGCTTCGAGACGACGTCAGAACCGGAGGTCCACCAGGTAGTCGTAGCCGACCCGCGCGGTGACCAGCGCGTCGCGCGGCTGGTCGTTCTCCACGATGTACTCGGTCACGTTCGTGGCCCGGAAGATGGCCGCGAAGTCGATCGTGCCCGTGCCGAGGTCGGCGAACGACCCGTCGGCCGCCCGGTCCTTCACGTGGAACTGCCGCACCCGCGGGAAGTTCGCCCGGTACACCGCCACCGGGTCGACGCCACCGGCGACCGCCCAGTACAGGTCCAGCTCCATGTGCACGTTGCGCCGCGTCGTCCCCGCCGTGATCACGTCGAACGGCCGGGTGCCCTCCACCGCGGCGAACTCGTGCGCGTGGTTGTGGTAGCCCAGGCTCAACCCCGCGCGCCGCAACACGTCCCCCGCCGCCTCCAGCCGCGCGGTGAACTCCCGCCACTGCGCCAACGTCGCGTAGTTCACCCACGGCACCACCACGTACTTGTGGCCGAGGGTGCGCGCGTCGGCGATCACCCGGTCGAGATCACCGTCGATGCCGACGTGGCTGGACGTCGCCCGCAGCCGGCACCGCCGCAGGATCGCGGCGAACTCCGCGGCGCTGCGCCCGTACGTGCCGGCCAACTCCACCTTGCGGTACCCGATGTCGGCCAACGCCGACAGCACGGGCTCCGGGTCGTCACCCATGATGCCCCGCAACGTGTAGAGCTGGATGCTGATCGACTCCTTCGGCACCCGGCGGCGCGGTCGGCCGGACGCGGACGCCGAGGCGCCGGCGGTGGCGGGCAGTGCGACGGCCGCGCCGGTGGCGAGGGCGGTGCCGAGGAACGTGCGGCGGGACGGCATGGGTGACTCCTCGATCAGCTGGACTCGATCAGGTGAACTCGATCTAGTTGGGCAGTTCCTTGACGCGGACGTTGCCGCTCAACGGCCGGTAGCGCAGGTAGCTGATGGTGTCGACGTCGAACAACGCGCCCGCGCCGCCCTTGAACACCAGGTACAGGTCACGCACACCGGTCACCGTCACCCGCTGCGGTGCGAGGTCGAGGTAGAGGTCCCAGCTCCCGGTCACCGGCACGGTCAGCGGCTCGTGCACCAACGGCCCGGTCGGCGAGTCCGCGCGTGCCTCCAGCGTGCCGCCGACCCCGGCGGACGACACCCGGTAGCCGATGCCCGCGACCTTCGCCAGGTCGACGTCCGCGTACGACACCCAGTCGCCGTCGTTGACCTCGCCGACCCGCTTGCCGCCCTGCGCGGTCTCGCGGTCGTACACCACCACGCCCTGCTGCCCGGTCAACGCCTCGGCGGGCACGTCGACCGCCGCGACCGTCCCCGCACCGCGGAACGTGATCGTGTCCACGTCCAGCAACGCGCCACCGCCACCGCGGAACACGAAGTACAGCCGGTGCGTGCCACCGGGATCGGTGATCGGCGCGGGCGGCAGGTCGGCGTACGTGCGCCACCCTCCCGTGCCGGCCACCGGTGTGCTCGACACCAGCGGACCGGTCGGCGAGTCGACGCGCGCCTCGATCGTGCCGCCCGCCGTGGCGGACGCGACCCGGTAGCCGATACCCGTGACACCGGCCAGCGACACCGCGTCGAACGCGATCCAGTCACCGTTGTGCACGTTGCCGACCTGGCTGCCGCCCTGCGCTTGCGCGGCCCGGATCACCTTGGTGCCCCGCTGCGCGGAGTACGACTCGGCGGGCGTGTGCCGCACCGGTTCCCAGGTCGGCGGCGGCGTGCCGGTGGTGAACCGGACCGCGTCCACGTCGAACAGGCTGCCGGAGCCCTTGAACACCAGGAACAACCGGTGCGTGCCGCCGGGGTCGGTGATCGGCGACGGCGCCAGCTCGACGTAGTTGTCCCACCCACCGGTCGACGGCACGGGCTGCTGCTGCACCAGCGGGCCGGTCGGCGAGTCGACGCGAACCTCGATCGTGCCGCCGCTGCCGCCCGACGACACCCGGTAGCCGATCGCCGTAACGCCGCCGAGGTGCACCGGGTCGAACGCGATCCAGTCGCCGTTGTCGACGTAGCCGACGCGCTTGTCGCCCTCGGCGGTGCCGGTCTCCACGACCTGCACGCCGTGCATCGCGGTGAAGAACTCGGCCTGCTTGTCCTTCGGTTGCAGGATCACCTCGTCCTCGCCGGTCAACGCGGGCGCGCCGGACGCGCCGCCATCGGTGTAGGAGGCGTTGACGACGCCGAAGATGTTGGCGTCCGTGCCGTGCCCGCCATCGGACGGCGTGGGGATGACGCCTTCGCAGCCGGTGGCGCGGGTGAGCGGGTGGCCGTGGCTGTCGTGGCCGAGGATGTACTCCACGGTCACCTTGGCGCAGTCGACCGGCCCGTCCTCCGGGTCGGTGACCGTGACGGAGAACGGCACCCCTTCGCCGAAGCTGAACACCCGGCCGTCCGCGGGCGCGTTGAGCACGACCACGGGCGCGGTGTTGCCGACGTTGACCACGACGCTCGCGGAGCCCACCAGGCCGGTCGGGTCGGTGACGGACAACTTCGCGGTGAACTGGCCGATGGTCGTGTAGGTGTGGGTGACCGGCCCGGGCGTGGTGGCGTCGGTCGTGCCGTCGCCGTCGAAGTCCCACGCGTAGGCCAACGGGTCGTCGTCCTCGTCGGACGTGCCACCGGGGTCGAACCGCACGGTCAGCGGCGCCGGACCGGAGGTCTTGTCGGCGGTCAGCTTCGCGACCGGCGTGTGCCGACCGCGGGCGTAGTCGATGCGGTAGACCGCCGAGTCCTCCGCGCCGCCGAAGTAGCCGCTGCCGTAGTCCAGCACGTAGAGCGAGCCGTCCGGGCCGAACTCCAGGTTCATCGGCCGGGTCAGCCTCATCGAGTCGAAGAACGGCGTGATCGCGCCGCGCTCGCCGTCCGGGCCGACGTCGATCGTCTTGATCCAGCTCCGGTCCCACTCGTAGGCGAAGGTCCTGCCGTCGAAGAACTCCGGGAACTTGGTCGGGCTGTCCAGCGCCGGGTCGAAGTCGTAGGTCGGGCCGCCCATCGGCGACTCGCCGCCGTTGCCGAACTCGGGCAGGGAACCGCCGTCGTAGCCGATCCAGGCCCGTTGCACGGGCGGCAGGTCGACCAGGCCGGTGTTGCGGGGGCTGGTGTTCTTCGGCGCGGCGCAGTCGAACGCGCTGCCGGACGCGCCGGTGGCGAAGTCGTAGTCGACGTACGGGACGTTGTCGCCGACGCAGTAGGGCCAGCCGTAGTTGCCGGGCCCCTTGACCAGGTTGAACTCGACGCTGCCGCCGGGGCCGCGGGCCGGGTTCGCCGCGCCCGCGTCAGGGCCGTAGTCGCCGAGGTGGATCCAGCCGGTGGCCTTGTCCACGGCGAACCGGAACGGGTTGCGGAAGCCCATCGCGTAGACCTCGGGCCGGGTCTTGTCCGTGCCGGGCGCGAACAGGTTGCCGTCCGGGATCGTGTAGGTGCCGTCGTCCTGGACCTTGATCCGCAGCACCTTGCCGCGCAGGTCGTTGGTGTTGGCCGACGAGCGCTGGGCGTCGAACGCGGGGTTGCGGTCGGCGCGCTCGTCGATCGGGGTGTAGCCGTCCGAGGCGAACGGGTTGGTGTCGTCACCGGTGGACAGGTACAGGTTGCCCCGCGCGTCGAAGTCGATCTCGCCGCCGGCGTGGCAGCACAGGCCGCGGTCGGCGGGCACCTGGAGGATGCGCTGCTCACTGGCCAGGTCGAGCACGCCGTCCGTGGTCAGCTTGAACCGGGACAGCTGGTTGTGGCCCTTGAACCGCTCGAAGTCCGCGGCCGTGCCGTTCTCCGGCGCGTCACCGGCCGGTGTGCTCAGCGGTGGCGCGTAGTAGAGGTAGAGCCAGCGGTTGTTCGCGAAGTCGGGGTCCGCGGCCACGCCTTGCAGGCCGTCTTCGTCGTGGTTGTAGACGGGGACGCGGCCGGCGAGCGTGGTGGTGGCCTCCGGGCTGGTGAGCCACACCCGGCCGTCGCGGGAGGTGTGCACGACCTTGCGGTCCGGCAGCACGGCCAGCGCGATCGGCTCACCGGTCTTCTCCTCGCCGAGCGCGAGCGTGACCTGGTCGAAGTCGGCGTCGGTCGGCGGCACGTCCTCGGGTTCGCAGTCGGCGGGCGCGACGCCGAGCGCGTACCTCAGGCCGCCCAGCAGGTGCTGCCGGAACGCGGGGTCGGCGTAGGACTCCTTGGTGTGGCCCAGGCCCGTGTACCAGGAGCGGCCCTGGCCGGGGGTGTGGCACCACGAGATGGGGTGGTCGCCGGACGGGTCGGTGGGCGTGTAGCTGGTCTCGTCCAACGCGGCCAGCACCTTCACCCGCGACCGCGGGTTGGACTGGTAGCTGTACCACTCGTCGGTGCGGGTCCACGTGTCCGGCAGGTGCGCGGTCGACGGGTGGTCGTGGTCCTCCACCGCGATGTCGGCTTCCTGGATGGCCGGGTGGGACTTGAAGTAGGAGCCGACCAGCCCGCCGTACCAGGGCCACGAGTACTCGGTGTCCGCCGCCGCGTGCACACCGGCGTAGCCGCCGCCGTTCTCCACGAACCGCTGGAACGCCTGCTGCTGCGCGTCGTCCAGCACGTCGCCGGTGGTGGACAGCCAGACCACGGCGTCGAACCTGGCGAGGTTGGCGTCGGTGAACGCGGCGGCGTCCTCGGTGGCCTCGACGGTGAAGCCGTTCGCCGCGCCGAGGTCGGTGATCGCGGCGATGCCGTCGGGGATCGAGTCGTGCCGGAAGCCCGCCGTCTTGGAGAAGACGAGCAGGTGCTCGCCGTCCGGGTGCGCCGCCGCGGGGGTCGCGACCAGGGTCATCGCCCCCAGTGCGGCGGCGAGCGCCAACGCGGTGGGTTTTCCGGGCGTGTTTCGCTGACGTCGCACCGCTGTCTCCTCGTTCGCACCACGTCGGGCTTCGCGGACGGTGGCCTTGTGGTCCAGCTCACAAGATGGACGCGAGGGCAATTCTGTTCAGAACAAACCGAAGTGCGCAATACTTTCGCTTGTTCCTTACAAAAGTCGTGCACGAATGGTCGAAAGTGCCGGAGTGGTGAGCACGCTCCGTCAACGTCCGGCACTTTGCGCTCGTGCGGCATGATGTCCGCGTGCGCGAGACGACGACGGCGAGCCCGTGACCGGCGGTTACCTGAAGGGCCGGATCCGGCGCGAGGACATCATCACGGCGGCCGTCGCGGTGTACGGGGAGGCCGGGTACCACGGCTCGTCGTTGCGCGAGATCGCCAAGCGCGCCGGGATCACGCACGCGGGGTTGCTGTACTACTTCCCCACCAAGGAGGCACTGCTCGCCGCCGTGCTCGAACGCCGTGACGCCGAGGACGCCGAGCGCGAGCGACTGCGCGCCACGCCCGGGCTCGACGTCCTGCGCCACTTCCTGGCCCTGGCCGAGCACAACGTCCGCCACCCCGGCATCGTCGACCTCTACTCGCGCCTGGCCGCCGAGGCCGTCGCCGCGGACCACCCGGCGCACGGCTACTTCGTCCGCCACTACCGGGCGGCGCGCGAGGGCGTGGTCGGCTCGTTCCAGGCCCTCGCGGACCGCGGCGAGTTGCGCCCCGGCGTCGACCCGCGGGCCGCGGCGCTGACGTTCATCGCGTTGATGGACGGCTTGCAGGTCCAGTGGCTGACCACGCCGGACGAGGTCGACCTGGTCGGGTCGCTGCGGTTCTACCTGCGCACCCTGCTCACCGTGCCGCTGGACTGAAGACCGCGCGCGGGTCCCAGTCGACCGGCAGGGTGGGTGGCGGCTCGACCGTGCTGACGACGTCCACCGGCCGCCCCCGCGCGATGGACTCCTCCACGGCCAGCATCGCGTCCAGCACGTGGTAGGCGAGTTCGCCGGACGCGCGTTCCGGCTCACCGACGCGGATCGCCCGCGCCAGCTCCAGCACGCCCGTGCCGCGCGTGGCCGAATGCCCCTGCGGCGCAAGCGTATGCCCGCCGTCGAACAGGTGCAGCGCGGTCGCGCCGTCGAACCTGTTCGGGTCGGGCAGCACGGCCGTGCCCAGCGTCCCGGTGACCTCCACGAACCCCGTGCGCGACAACGCCGAGTCGAAGCTGAACACCGCCTGGGCGGACCCGCCGCGCTCGAACTCGACCAGCGCGCTCACCGTGGTCGGCACGGTCACCTCGAACTCGACGCCCGCCCGCGGCCCGGACCCGATCACCCTCGTGTCCCGCGCCCGGCTGCCGGTGGCGGTGACCCGGCGGATCGGGCCGAGCAGGTGCACCAGCCCGGTCAGGTAGTACGGCCCCATGTCGAGCAACGGCCCGCCGCCGGCCTGGAACAGGAACTCGGGCGCGGGGTGCCAGCTCTCCGGCCCGGGCGTCTGGAACAGCGCCAGCGCGGTGCGCGGCTCCCCGATCCGGCCCGCGTCGACGGCCCGCCGAGCGGTCTGCCACCCCGCGCCGAGCAGGGTGTCCGGCGCGCACGCGACCCGCAGACCCCGTTGGGCGGCCCGGTCGAGCAGCGCGCGTGCGCCGCGCAGGTCCAGCCCGAGCGGCTTCTCCACCCACACGTGCTTGCCCGCCTCGACCGCGGCGAGGCTGACGTCGACGTGCGCGGCGGGCACGGTCAGGTTGACCACGATCGCGATGTCCGGGTCGGCCAACAAATCGTCCACAGTGGACGATCGTGGCACGCCGTGCCGGGCCGCCCGCTCCGCCGCCCGCGCCGGGTCGAGGTCGGCGACGGCGAGCACCCGCAGGTCCGGGAACGCGGTCAGGTTGCGCAGGTACTCCTCGCTGATCACCCCGGTGCCGACGACGCCGACACCGACCGGCGCGCTCATGCCCCCGCCTCGGCGAGGAACGCGTAGCTGTCCGCGAGTCCGGCGAACACGTCGCCGTCGTAGGCGTCGAACTCGACCACGCGCAAGGCGCCCGGCGCCGCGGCGAGCACCTCGGCGACCGGCACGCGTCCCCGGCCCGCCGGCACCTGACCCGACCCGTCCCGCGCGAGGCCGCCGTCCTTGACGTGCAGCGCGTGCACCCGGTCGCCCAGCCGGCGCAGCAGCGCGGGCGCGTCCTCGCCGCCGACCGTCGCCCAGTAGGTGTCGACCTCCAGCACCACTTCGGGGTCGAGCTGGTCGGCGAGGACCTCGAAGGCGCTGCGGCCGTCGATCCGGGAGGCCAGTTCCCACCAGTGGTTGTGGTAGCCGACGCGGACACCGTGCCCGGCGGCGACCTCGGCGGCGGCGTTGAGCGCGGCGGCGGTGGCGGCGATGTCCGCCGGGTCCCGCCACTTCTCCTCGCCCACGTACGGGTCGATGACGACGTCGATGCCGCACTCCGCCGCGACCGCGAAGACGGCGTGCTGGTCGGCGCCGATGAGCTGCGCGTGCGCGGTCGGCGCGGTGAGGCCGTGCTCGGCCGACGCGGTGCGCAGCACGTCCGCGTTCTCCACCACGCCGTAGGGCTCGACGTGGGTGAAGCCGATGGCGGCGAGTCGCCGCAGGGTGTCGGCGGGATCGGCCGCGAACGCGTCGCGGACGGAGTACAGCTGCACGGACGTTCTACTCATCACGGGCTCCTGACGTCGGTGTCGGCACGTGCGTGGAAGCGCTCCCACAAATTTCTACCACTTGGTAGAAATTCGCACCAGAGCCTCACCCGACCCCGTGAACGGACTTGAACCTGACGTCGCGTGAGGTTCTAGGGTCGGTCCCATGACCGCTGAGGGGGGCGTCGACCGGCCGCGCTGGAGCGTCGGCGCGCTGGCCAAGGTCGCCGGGATGACGGTGCGCACGCTGCACCACTACGACGAGCTCGGCCTGCTGCGGCCGAGCGAGCGCACGCCCTCCGGCCACCGCCGCTACACCGAGGCCGACCTGCACCGGCTCTACCAGATCCGGCTGCTGCGGCAGCTCGGCATGTCGCTGGACGAGATCGGCGGTGTGCTGGCCGACACCTCCGACCCCGGACCGCTCACCCGGGTGCTCGCCGGGCACCTGGAACAACTGGACGAGCAGGTGTGGCGGCTCAACGCGTTGCGCCGTCAGACGAGGGGTCTGCTCGCCCAGCTGAACGGCCCCACCCGGCCGGATTCCGACCGGCTGCTCGCTTTGCTGGGCAGCACCACGATCTTCGACCAGCACCTCACCCGGGAACAGCGCGATTTCCTGGACGAGCACGCCGCCGAGATCGGCCCGGCGGCCCGGGAACGGCTGGACGAGGAGTGGCCCGAGGTGCTCGCGAAGATCGTCGAGCACTACCGCGCGGGCGACCCGGTGGACGATCCGGACGTCCTGCGGACCGCTCGGCGCCTGGTCAGCGTGGGCGAGACGTTCGCGGCGGGCGACCGGGAGATCCTGCGCTCGATGAGCGCGTTCTTCCGCGAGAACGGTCGCGGCGTGCTGCGCGACGTGCTGCCGGGCCAGCCGTTGGACGACCTGGGTGACGGTTTGTGGGACTACCTGTCCCGGATGTACGCCGCATTGTCACCCGAATAAATCCTTAGGGGGAAACGTGTTCCGCAAGACGAGTCTGTCCGCGATCGCCTTCGCCGTGCTCGCCGCGAGCCTCACCGCCACCGCCGAAGCCGCCGAGCCGGGCCTGGTCCTGACCCTGCCGGCGCCGACCGGGCCGCACCGCGTCGGCGTCACCACGCTGCACCTGGTGGACGCCGACCGGCCGGACCCGTGGCCCGACGCGGGAGGCGGTCCGCGCGAGGTGATGGCCTCGGTGCACTACCCGGCGCTGGACGTCCGCGGCCACCCGGTGGCACCACAGCTCACGCCGGGTGCGGCGGCGGCACTGCCGGTGGTCGCGCCACGCGTGTACCCGAACCTGCCGCCGAGCGGCGTGGACTGGGCCGCCACCCTCACCCACTCGCACGTGGACGCGCCCGCGCGGCCCGTCCGCCGGCCGGTCGTGCTCTACAGCCCGGGGCTGGTCGACCCGCGTGCGTTCGGCACCACCACCGCCGAGGAACTGGCCAGCCGCGGGTACGTCGTGGTGACGATCGACCACCCCGGCGAGACCTTCACCGTCGACCTGCCCACCCGGCCGCGGTTCGTCGCGCTGCCGGGCGACCCGAGCACCGATCCGCGGCTCTACCGGGACGTGATCGCCACCAGGCTCGCGGACACGGACTTCGTGCTCGACCAGCTGGCGGTCCTGGCTTCGGGCGGCAACCCCGACGCCGGTGGCCGTGCCCTGCCGCGACACCTCGGCCGCGCCCTCGACCTGGACCGCGTGGGCGTGTACGGCCAGGGACTGGGCGGCACGATCGCGGCCGAGGCGATGTACGAGGACACCGACCGCCGGATCGACGCGGCGATCAACCTGGAAGGACTGCTGGACTACCACCCGGAGCAGCCCGGTCAGGACGGCGAGCTGCTGCCCGTGGCCCGGCACGGCGTCGACCGGCCGTTGCTGCTGGTCGGCACCGAGCGCTTCCAGAACGACCGCTACCGGCGGGCGTGGTCGGCGGTGCTCGCGCACGGCTGCGCCCGGCAGCACGTGATCGCCGGCGCCAACCACTGGGCGTTGACCGATTTCGCCGCCACCGCACCGCAACTGCACGCCGCGGGCCTGATGGACGACGCCGAGCTCGCCGCCATGGTCGGCACCCTCGACCCGGCCACCGCGATCCGCACCGTGCGCCGGCACGTGGTCTCGTTCTTCGACCACCACCTGCGCTGAACGGGATGCCGCTCACCGGGCGCGGCGGGTGGCGTGGGCGACGAGGTCGGCCAGCGGCGCCTTCGCGGCCGGGCTCATCGGCGCCGAGCGCAGCGCGCCCAACGCCCGGTCGGCGCGGATCGTGATCAGCCGCTCCACCCGCGCCGCGGCCCCGGTCGCGATCACCACGTCCCGCAGCCGCTCGGCGCCGTCCTCGTCCAGCTCGGGATCGCCGTGCAGGGTCGAGATCACCTCCCGCTGCCCGGGGGTGGCCTGCTGCCACGCCAGCGCCATCAGCACGGTCGGCTTGCCCGCGCGCAGGTCGTCCAGGTCCGGTTTGCCGGTCACCTCGGGGTTGCCGAACACGCCGAGCAGGTCGTCGCGGAGCTGGTAGGCCTCGCCGACCGGCCGCCCGTACGCGCCGCACACCCGCTTCAGCACCGCATCACCGCCGGCCAGCGCCACGCCGATGCGCAGCGGCAGCTCCACCGTGTACCGGGCGGTCTTGAGCCGGATCATCCGCCACGCCGACCGCACCGGGTCCGCGCCGGCCCTCGGGTCACCGCCGAGGTCGAGGAACTGCCCGGCGATCAGCTCGGTGCGCATGGTGTGCAGCAGCGCCCGCACCTCGCGCCACCGCGCGTGGTCCGCCTCGGCCCGGTCCAGCATCTCGTCGGTCCACGTGAAGCACAGGTCACCCGCCAGGATGGCCAGGTTCACCCCGATCCGCTCGGCCGCCCGCCCGTCGTCGTGGTCGCCGTCGACGAACCGCCCGGCGAGTGCCCGGTGCACGGTCGGGCGGCCGCGGCGCAGCGCCGACCCGTCGATGATGTCGTCGTGCACCAGCGCGAAGGTGTGGAACATCTCCAGGGCGGCGCCGGTCCACGCCACCGCGCGGTCGTGCGGCGAGCCGCCCGCCGCGACGAAACCGCAGTGGCAGAACAAGGGGCGCAAGCGCTTGCCACCGGACACGAACTCCCGCAGCACGTCCACCAGCGGCGGCAGGCACGGGTCCGGCGCGGTGCGCGCCTTCTCCGCCAGGAATCGGTCGAGCGTCTCGTCCACCTTCGCGCGGACCTCGGCGAGGTCGCCGCGCACGGCGTCGATGACAGTCATGGAACCTCCACAAACGCGAGCAGGACCGGGTTCCGGCGAGGACGCGGGGAGCGGGGACGCGGCGGGTGCACACGGTGACGTTCCGGGCGGTCCGATGTGGTCACCTCCCGGCCGTCCGAAGCTAACACCGGTGGGGCGCGACCGGCGGCCGACGAGGGCCGCCGACCCCGTTCGAGGTCGGGCGGACCGGTCCCACCTGCGCTTCCCGCCCCGACATCCACCCTTTGACGTCGGATGACGGGCGCTCGACGACGCAGCGGAACACCGCTTCCCCGATTCGGCGGGGACAACACGCACACGTCCGTGTGGCAACCGCGCTCCCGTTCGCGTGAAACGCGCCGGCCCGCTTGTACCGGCCGGTCCCGGTGCGGCACGTCCGCCTCGTCCCGCGTTGCCGCAGGGGGTTCCCGCACCGGTTGGAGTGGCATTCGATGACCGACACCACCACCCTTCCCAGGGCTGTCCGGGCCCCGGCGCCGCTGATCGCCGGACCGGCCGACCTGACCGGCCTGCCGCGCGGCGCGTTGGCGGAGAACGATCCGGTACGTGCGCGGCGGGCCTGGCGATGGGCGGGCTGCGGCCGCTGGTGGCGGTGTACTCCACGTTCCTGACCCGGGCCGCGGACCAGGTGCTGATGGACGCGGTCACCGGCGATCGGCCGCGAACACCCTCGTCAGGTGACGTTCGACCACCGGCACCACCTCGGCCGGCGCGACCGGACGGCCGAGTTCGGCGCTCAGGGACGTGACCCCGGCGTCCTCGAGGCCGCACGGCACGATCCGGTCGAACGCCGTGAGGTCCGGGTCGCAGTTGAGGCCGAAGCCGTGCAGGCTGGTGCACCGCTCGATGCGCACGCCGATCGCGGCGATCTTGCGGTGCTGCCCGTGCGCGCGGGCGGCGGACGGCGGCACGTCCGGCGCGGGCGGGTGGTCGCCGAGCACCCACACGCCGCTGCGACCGGCGAGCCGCGCGGTCTCGACGCCGAACTCGGCGCACGTGCCGATCAGCGCCTCCTCGATCCGGCGGACGTGCCCGACCGAGTCCAGCGGCACCGGCAGCTTCACCACGGGGTAGCCGACGAGCTGACCGGGACCGTGCCAGGTGATCTCGCCGCCGCGGTCCACGGTCAGCACGGCGACGTCGTCGGT
This sequence comes from Saccharothrix carnea, assembly GCF_003014735.1. Classification (GTDB taxonomy): domain Bacteria; phylum Actinomycetota; class Actinomycetes; order Mycobacteriales; family Pseudonocardiaceae; genus Actinosynnema; species Actinosynnema carneum. Next base: position 151,935 of record NZ_PYAX01000010.1, read on the forward strand.
CGGGAACGCGGTGGCCTTGGTGCGCTTGCCCGCCGTGTACACGGGGAGGTGTTCCTGGAGCACGCAGACGTCGGTGATCTCGTCCGCGACGCGCGACGCGTGCAGCCGCCGTTGCTCGGCGTACGCCTGCTCGTACGGCACCGCGTCCCGGCCGAACCCGCCGTGCAGGAAGCGCATGTCAGGAGTGTAGGTCGGCGGCGGCACGGGCCGTGGTGACCACTCGGCCGACCGTCATCACCACGTGCCCGTCCACCTCCGACCGCCCGGTGAACGCCACCGTGGCGCCGCGCGCGTCCAGGACCCGCACCGAGTGCCGGACCACGCACCCCGGCGAGACCGGCCGGTGGAACTTGACATCCGCCATCGCGCCGAACAGCACGACCCGGTCGGTGGCCGGTTCGTCCCACGACGACAGCAGCACGGCCGCCTGGCACCACGACTCCAGCAGCAGCGTCGGCGGGAAGTCGCCCAGGTCGACGCACCACGGCTCGTTGGCGCTGACCGCCTTGAGCGCGGTCAACGACTCGCCCGGCACGACGTCCAGCACCCGGTCCACCAGCAGGAGCGGGTGGCGGTGCGGCAGCAGTCGGAGGAGGTCGGTCCCGGCTCTCCCGGTCACGGCTCGTACCCCAGCTTGATCCGGGCGACCACGCCGTCGTCGTCGCTCACCACCGCCGAACACCGCCGGCCTGTGTCGTCCCACGTCAAGCGCGCGGTCAAGGTGGTGCCCGGGAAGGTCGGCCGCAGGAAGCGGGCCGACTCGACCGCGGCCAGCCGCGCGCGGCCCGAGGCGCGGTGCGCGAACTCCACGACCGCGACGCCGGGGTAGATCGGGAAGCCGGGGAGGTGGCCCGCGAACACCGGGTCGTCCGGCGCGACGACCATGCGCGCGACGGTGGTCGTGGCGGACCGCTCCACCACCTCGACGGGTGAGCCGAACAAGCCCGTCACCGGTCCTCCCCCAGGACGCCGAAGTCCGCCGTCACGTCCGGCCACACCAGCGTGGCCGCGCCCCAGGTCAGGCCGCCGCCGAACGCGACGGTCAGCACCCGGTCGCCCGCCTTGAGCCGACCGTGCGCGGCGGCGTCCGCCAGCAGCACGGGGATCGAGGCGGCGGCCGTGTTGCCGACCGCGTCGAGGTCCGACAGCACCTCGGACTCGTCCAGGCCGAGCCGGCGGGCGACGGCGTCGCAGATGCGCCGGTTGGCCTGGTGCGGCGCGAGGTGGTCCACGTCGTCGGGGCCGAGGCCGGTGCGGGCCAGCGCTTCCAGCGCCACGTCCGCCATGCGTTCGACGGCCTCCCGGAACACCTCCTTGCCGCTCATCCGGAAGTAGCGCTCACCGGCGGGTACCTGGATGAGGTCGGCTCCCCGGCCGTCGCTGCCGAGCACGCACGGGCCGATGCCCTCGCCCTCACCGATCACCACCGCGCCCGCGCCGTCGCCGAAGATCACCGCCGTGCCGCGGTCGTCCGGGTCGAGGATGGTGGAGAACGTCTCGGCCGCGACCAGCAGCACGGTCCGCGCCGCGCCGCTCGCGATCAGGCCCACCGCGTTGGCCAGGCCGTACAGGAAACCGGTGCACACGGCGGCCACGTCGTGCGCGGGCACGCCGACCAGGCCCAGTCGGGCGGCCACGGCGGGCGCGATCGCCGGGCACGACCGGTCCGGCGTGGTGGTGGCCACGATCACCGCGTCCACAGTGGACAGACCGGCCGAACGCAGCGCCCGCGCGCCCGCGTCCACGGCCAGGTCCGACGTGGTCGTGCCCGGCTCGGCCCACCGGCGCGCGCCGATGCCGGTGCGCGACCGGATCCACTCGTCGGAGGTGTCCAGCCGGGTGGCCAGGTCGTCGTTGGTGACGACCCGTGGCGGCAGGCTCGCGCCCACGCCGAGGATCACCGACATCGTTCCCCCTCACGCCTTCGCGATGGCCAGCACCGCGTTCTGGCCGCCGAACCCGAACGAGTTGCTCAACGCCAGGTCGACCTCCCGCGGCACGGCGGCCGTGGCCACTTCGATCTCCAGCCGGGGATCCAGGGTCTCCAGGTTCGCGGTCGGCGGCACGACGCCCCGCTCGACCGCGAGCACGGTGAACACCGCCTCCGCCGCGCCGGCCGCACCCAGCAGGTGCCCGGTCACGCCCTTGGTCGAGGTCACCAGCGGCCGTGCCGGCAGCAGTCGCGCCAGCACCCGGCCCTCCACCAGGTCGTTGAGCTGCGTGGACGTGCCGTGCGCGTTGACGTGCCCCACGTCGCCGGGTGATGCGCCCGCGTCCGCCAGCGCCGCCTCCGTCGCCGCGACCACGCCCCGCCCCTCGGGGTCGGGGTTGGTGATGTGGTGCGCGTCGGCGCTCGCGCCGTACCCGACGACCCGCGCCCGGACCCGCCGCCCGTCCGCCCGCGCGTCCTCCGCCCGCCGCAGCACCAGCACCGCCGCGCCCTCGCCCGCCACGAACCCGTCCCGGTCGACGTCGAACGGCCGGGACGCCGTCGCCGGGTCCTCCCGCCGCGACAGCGCGCCCATCCGGGCGAAACCGGCCATGGTCAACGGGTTGAGCAGCGCGTCGACCCCGCCGGCCAGCACCACGTCGCAGCGCCGGGCGGCGAGCAGGTCGCACGCCACGCCGATCGCGGTGGCCCCGGACGCGCACGCGGTCGACACCACCAGGTTCGGACCGCGGAAGCCGAACTCCATCGCCAGCTGACCGGCGACCATGTTCGGCAGGTGCATCGGCAGCACCAGCGGCGACACCGCGGTCGGGCCTTCGGCCAGCAGCACGCCGTGCTGCCGCTCGAACGTCCCGCCGCCGCCCGCCGACGTGCCGATCACCACGCCGACGCGGGCCGCGTCCCACGTCCCGGTGTCCTCCTCGGCCACCGCCTCCCGTGCCGCGACCAGCGCCAGCCGCGCGAACCGGTCGAGCCGCACCGCTCGGCGCGCGCCGAGCAGCGCGTCCGCGTCGAAGTCGGGTACGCGGCACGAGATCGTCACCTCGTGGCCCGCGAGCACCGGGTCGTGCGCCGCGGTCGACCGGCCCGCCAGCACCGCGGACCACCCGGCCTCCACGCCGACACCACCGGGCGTGACCAGGCCGAGCCCGGTCACCGCGACGTCAAGCCCGCTCACCGGCCCGCTCCTCCATCAGCGCCACGATGTCGCCGACGGTCTCCATGTCGAACAGCTCGTCGTCGCTGATGTGCAGGTCGTGCTCCTTGCCGAGCACCATCGACAGCTCGACGAACGCGAGCGAGTCCAGGTCGAGGTCGTCCTTGGTCGCGTCCGGGGTGATCTGCTCCGGCGCGACCTTCAACGTGTCGACGAGGATCTTCTTCAGCGTCTCGTACACAGGACTCTCTCCTCGCTCACCCGACTCCTCCCCCGCCATCGAACCCCATCGGCCGGACCGGCGGCCAACCGGCGGGTTCCGCGGCGGTGCGGTGGGGTATCCCGCCCGCATGAAGTGGCGCATCGGTGTGGCGGCGGTGCTCGTGGTGGTCGGGGTGCTGGTGGCGGCGGTGTTGGTGGTGCCGCGGTTCCTCGCGGGCACGGACACGATCGACCGCAGCCAACCGGCGTTGTTGCAGTCGTTGCGGGACTTGAGCCAGTACCACGCGTCGGCGGGCGAGTTCCAGGTGGTGCTCGACATCGAGCGCGACGTCCGGTACGTGCCGTCCGCGCTGGCCGGGCAGCGGACGCTGTTCGTGGCCGCCGGGACGGTCAACGCCTACGTCGACTTCGGCGGGCTGGCCGAGGACGCGTTGCAGGTGGCGCCGACGAGCGCCTCCGGTGAGGCGCGGAAGGTGCGGCTGGCGCTGCCCGGTGCGGTGCTGGACAAGCCGAACCTGGACCAGGAGCGGTGTTACGTGTTCGCGCAGGAGCGCGGGCTGTTCGACCGGTTGGCGTCGTTGGTCGAGACGCAGGACCAGCAGCCGTTCTACGTGGCGGCGGAGCAGAAGATCGCGGACGCCGCGCGGGAGTCCGGGCTGGTGGGGCGGGCGGACGACAACACGCGCAAGATGCTGACCGGCATGTTCGGCGCGCTGGGCTACCAGGTCGAGTTCACGAACCTGGACTGACGTCGGCGAGCAGGCCCGCCACGGCGTCGAGGACCACGCCCAGCCCGAACTCGAACTCGTCGGCGAAGTCGTAGCCCGGCCGCAGCACGTGCCCGGTCGCGATCTCCACCAGGTGCGGGTAGTCGTCCGGTGACAGGTGTTCGAGGATGTCCTCGGTCACCTCGGTGACGGAATCCGGGCCGCTGAAGGGAAGCGCGGCCTCCTGGACGGCGAACCCGTACACGTAGCTGTCCAGCAGGGCGTGGACGTGGGCGGTCAGGGCGAGCGGGAAGCCCGCGCGGCGCAGGGTGCCGATGGTCGCGTCGTGGTGCCGCAGCGTCGCCGGGCCGGGCGCGGTCCTCGACTCCAGCAGCCCGATCGCCCAGGGGTGGCGCCGCAGCACGGCACGCGCGGAGTTCGCCCGCTTGACCATCTCGTGCCGCCAGTCGCCGCCCGGCGTGGGCAGTTCCATCCGGCTGAAGACCACGTCCACGATGCCGTCCAGGATCTCGTCCTTGTTGGCCACGTGGTGGTAGAGCGACATCGGCTTGACGCCGAGCGCGTCGGCGAGCGACCGCATGGTCAGCCCGCCGATCCCGCCGGCGTCGGCGATGGCGACGGCGGCGCGCAGCACGCGTTCCCGGCTCAGCGGTGCGCCCGGCTTGGGCACTGGGTACCTCCGGCGGTGACAGGCTCGTACTTAGTACGGTACCGTCCGCCTTACTAAGTAAGTCCAGCGCGTCGCCGTCGAGGGGAAGACCCATGTCATCGAGAGCCATCGCACGGTCCGTGGGTGCGCTGTTCATCGTCGCGTTCGTCGTCTACGGCGGCGGTAGCGCTCTGGTCGAGGCCGGGGCGAGCGCGGCGGGAGGGCTGCTCATGCTGGTGAACTCGGCCGTCGTGGTCGGCATCGGCGTGCTGGCGTTCCCGGTGCTCAGGCCGCACAGCGAAATCACCGCGCACGCCTACCTGGCCGGTCGGGCGGTGGAGGCGGCGCTGTTGGCGGTCGGCGTCGTGTTCCTCCTGCTGCCGGAACCGGTGCCGGCGGGCAACCACCACAGCTACCAGGTCGCGATGATGGCCGTGGCGACGGCGGGCGTGCTGTTCTGCCGGGTCCTGCTCCGCGCACGCCTGGTGCACCGCGCCGTCGCGGTGTGGGGCGTGATCGGCTACGCCGTGTTCCTGGTCGGCGCGGTCCTCGAAGTCCTCGGCTACCCGGTCGGCGTGGTGCTGTCCGTCCCGGGAGGCCTGTTCGAGATCGCCCTGGGAGTGCTGCTGATCGTCAAGGGCTTCGCCGCGCCCACGGCCTCGACCCCGAGGGCACCGGCGTACGCTGCGTGACGATGAGGCGCAAGCTCCGGCCGCCGCTCGACCAGCGCCACGGCCTCGACCCGGCACGTCTGCGATTGCCCGACGAGGGACCGTGGGCGACCGTTCGCGACCACCTGGTCGAGCGGTTGCCCAGGGTGGCGCCCGAGCGGATCGACCTGATGCTCGCCGAAGGCCGCGTCTACGACCTCACCGGACCGATCGCGCCCGACGCGGCGTTCACCCCGGGCGGCTCGGTGTGGTTCCACCGCGACCTGCCCGACGAGGTGGCGGTGCCGTTCGAGATCCGGGTCGTGCACCGCGACGACGCCATCCTGGTGGTCGACAAGCCGCACTTCCTGGCCACCATCCCGCGCGGCAAGCACGTGGTCGAGACCGCGCTCGTCCGGCTGCGCCGCGACCTCGGGCTGCCGCACCTGAGCCCCGCCCACCGGCTGGACCGCGTCACGGCCGGGCTGGTCATGTTCGTGGTCGAACCGGGCCTGCGCGGCAAGTACCAGACGCTGTTCGCCGACCGCGCCGTGCACAAGGAGTACGAGGCGATCGCGCCGCACGACCCCGCGCTGACCCTGCCGACCCGCGTGACCAGCCGGATCGTCAAGGTCAAGGGCGTCATCACGGCGCAGGAGGTGCCCGGGCCGCCGAACGCCGAGACGCTGGTCGAGCTGGTCGAGCACCGGGACGGGTGGGGTCGGTACCGGCTGGTGCCCCTCACCGGCCGCACGCACCAGCTGCGCCTGCACATGGCCTCGCTCGGCGTGCCGATCCGCAACGACGACTTCTACCCCGTGCTGCGGGAGAAGCCGCTGGACGACTTCACCGATCCCCTGCAGCTGCTGGCGAAGGTGCTCGAGTTCACCGACCCGGTGACGGGCGAGCACCGTCGCTTCACCAGCAACCTCGGACTGGACCTCTACTCCAGGTAACCCAGCATCTGCGCGATCTGTGCGGTGCGGGAGTTGAAGATCCGCTCCGCCAGGTCTTTCGCCTGCGGGTTCACGCCGCCTTCCTTCTCCAGCTTCGCCATCGCCACCGCGTTGTGCTGGTGGCCGATGAGCAGGTTCAGGAACGCCTTCTCGAACTCGGCGGGACCGGTCGCGGCGAGTTCCGCGATGGCCTCCGGGCTGGTCGAGTGGTCACCACCGTGGCCGGCGTGCAGCTGCGGGTTGTCGCCCGCCGTCTCGGGCTGCTCCCAGTCCGCCAGCCACTTCGTCATGGAGTCCACTTCGGACAGCTGAGTGACCTCGATGGCCGCCGCCAGCGTCTTGACCTCCGCGCGCACGGGCCGGTCTTCGGCCAGGCGCACGATCTCCAGCCCGGCCCGGTGGTGCGGCACGGTCATCTGGAGGAACATCACGTCGGTCTCGTTGAACTCGTCGGTCTCCACCACGGTCGACACCGGCGGTGGGGTCGCCGTCGTCGTGGAGCCGCAACCGGCCAGCACGAGCACACCGGCCACCAGGGCTGCGAGGCGTCGCAAGGGTTGTCCTCCTTCGCCGGACGGCCCGCCCGCGCCGTCACAGGGTCGGCGCGGGCGGGCTTCGGTCGGACCGCGTCAGCCGATCAGAGCCGCTGCCACAGCGACGCGGTGTTCGGCGGCTCCCAGCCCACGAGGGACGTGTGGGCCTGGATGCAGCGGTAGTTGACCCCGCCGTAGCTCACCTGGGAGCCGACCGAGTACGCGGTGTTGGGCGCCCACGTGCCGCCCACCGGGGGCGCCGTCGTGGTCGTCGTGGGCCGCGAGGTGGTGGTCGGCGTGGTCGTGGTGGTCGGAGTGCCGCCACCGGAGCCGACCTGCAGGTCGACGCACGAGTAGAACGCCATGGGCGTGTCGGCGATGTTCCAGACGGCCAGCAGCTTGATCCGGCCGGTGCGACCACCGAGGCCCACGTTGTGCGTCACGGTGGCCGCGGGCTGGCGACCGCCGTCGTTGAACTCGGCGATCTTGCTGCCGCCGACGAAGTACTGCCACGTGCTGGTGGAGTGCCGGGCGGTCAGCGTCCAGTTGAACGTCACGCTGTTGCCCACCTGGGTGGTGGGCCAGGCCCGGCTGTCGTCGTTGAGCTGGGCGAACTGGCTCAGCCCGGCGTGGCAGTTGTTCTGGCCCTTCGGGCCCTCGACGCTCTGCGGCTCGTAGACGATCGGGCCGCAGTTCGAGACTCGTCCTTGCGCGCACATCGCTTGCCGGCTGGGCGGCGACGAGATGTAGCCGTGCGCGCTCGCCGTTCCCGCCGACATCACGACGAAGAACGGGGTGATGCCCACGGCGGCGAGGGCCACCGCGAGCTTGCGTTTCAGGCTCATGTGTCCAGCTCCTTCGGAGGAGACCCCTGGCGGGGTCTCCAAGGCAGGGTCCATTTCCGCGGCGGCCGGAACACGCGATCAGTGACGAACCGGGGACGGTGCGTCACTCACCGCGACGTGGTCTAGACCATAATCGTGAACGACATCCGGGTCAAGGATCTGAACCGACTGGTCCAGCCGTCCGTACCCCTGACTGTGAACGCGCATCCCGGTGGCGGTGCCACCGGACCGGCCGCGACCCTCGTCGCGGCGCGGTCGACTCAATTGGCCCGATCGGTGTGATCCGGCGCGTGGTTGGCTGACACTGGTTCCCATGGAGGAGCACAAGGTCATCGCGGACGACGGCCGCGTGTTGTGGGCGGCCGAACTGGGGCACGGGGAGCCGCTGGTGCTGTGCCAGGGCGATCCCGGCCCGCGGGACGTGTTCGACGGGCTCGCCGAGCTGCTGGCCGACCGGGTGCGGGTGATCCGCTGGGACCCGCGCGACGACAGCAGGTCCGCGCCCGACGCGCCGGACGCGACCGCGCGCGCGGTCGCCGACCTCGACGCCGTCAGAAGCCACTTCGGACTGCCCGAAGCGGCTCTGCTCGGCCATTCCCGGGGCGTGGACACCGCGCTGCGCTACGCGTTGGCGCACCCCGACCGGGTCTCGTCGCTGGTCTGCGTCCCCGGCGGCGGACCGGACCGGGACGACCGGGAACTCCTCGCGCGCTGCCGCGGGCTGACCGTGCCGACGTTGATCGTGGACGGCACGGCGGACGCGCGGTCCCGGTGCGCGGCGGACTCGCTGGCCGAGGCGCTGCCGGACGTGGCGCGGGTCGTGCTGCCCGGCGCCGGTCACGTGCCGTGGGTGGAGTCGCCGGGGTCGTTCGGGTGGGCCGTGCTCGCCCACTTGGAGCAGTGAGTCGGGACGGGGGCCGACGCGCGACCCCCGTCCCACCGGTCAGCAGTACAGGTTGTTGCCCGCCGGCACGCCGAGGATGCCGACGAACCGCTGGTAGGCGTCGACGCGGCTCTGGACCTGCGCCGGGTTGCGCCCGCCGCACTCCAGCGACCCGTTGATGCTGCGGATCGTCTCACCGAAGCCGTGCCCGTTGACCATCGCGTTGTGCGGGGTCATCGTGCCGGGGCCGGACTGGGTGTTCCAGTACCAGAGAGCGGTCTTCCAGGCCACCGAGGCGTCGTTCTGCACCAGCCACGGGTTGGTCAGCAGCGGCAGGCCCAGCGCGTCGCCCGCCGCCTTGTAGTTGAAGTTCCAGCTGAGCTGGATGGGACCGCGGCCGTAGTAGGCCGCCTGGCCGGCGGGGCAGCCGTAGGGCTGGCCCGCGTCGCAGTAGTGCGGGTAGTTCGCCTGGTTCTGCTCGACGATGTGGACCAGGCCGCCGGTCTCGTGGTTGGCGTTGGCCAGGAACGCCGCCGCCTCCTGCTTGCGGACGGTGTCCGTACCGGTCTTGGCGAAGCCGGGGTACGCGCTGAGCGCGGCCGTGAGCCCGGCGTAGGTGTAGAACGGGTTCCGGTTCGGGAACATCTGCCGGAACTGCGCCTCGCTCACCACGAACCCGCCCGGCACGGGCGTGCTGGTCGTGGTGGTCGGAGTCGAGCCGCAGGTGTGCGGGTTCCAGTACCAGGTGCTGATGGTCGGGTCGTAGCCCGGGTTGTCGTGCTCGGCGATGTAGTACTTGCCGTCGGTGTAGCGCACGATGCTGCCGGCCGTGTACCACTGGCCCTGCACCCACGCGGGGTGGTCGCAGCTGGACGGCGGAGGCGTGGTGCCACCGCCGCAGGCACCCTGGTCGGCCCAGACCGCGGCCGAGCCGGGGGTCTCGTTCTGGGTCCACCACTTGGCCTGCCAGTTGCGCCCGGCGTGCGACGCCGTCATGCCGCCGGTGTAGACGGCCGACGAGGTCCAAGCCGACGCACAGGCGGCGGCGGAGGCCGTGTTGGCCACCGCGACGGTCAGTGCCGCCCCGACCACGAAAGCGGCGATCGCCGCCACTACGCGGATTCTCGACACAAGATCACTCTTTTCCGTTCGAGCGCCCTCGGACGTGTGACGCTGGCAACTCAACCGGAATGGTCTATACCAGTCAAGAGCGCTACCCGGTTTCGCTCCGCGAACCGACGGATGAGCCGGCGGTTTCGTGAGAGCGCGATCATCGCCGGGGCGCGCCGGTGCTCGCCGAGCGGGACGCCCCGGCCTACCAGGTCGACCCGGCGGCCTGCGGCTGACGCGGTCGGCCGCCGCACGGGAGGGGATTTGGACGCGGCGATCCGGACGAGCGCTTCACCCAACTGTTCGTCCGATCGCCGCGATGTTCTGCGCGGCCAACCGCTACGTCGACGGGCCGGCCACGTGGGCGCCCGACCACCCGGAGGCGTACCGGATGATGGCCGACGAGATCGTGCTCAACGGCTACCCCTCGATCATCGGCATCAGCTGACCGCGCCGGAACCCGACGCGGTCGGCCGGTCACGCCGGAACTCCGCCCACCACCGGCTTTCCGTGCGGTCGATCAGCACGGCGCGGAGGTCGTCGCCGGCGTAAGACTCGATCTCCCCGCGCACCAACGGCCACGGCGGCCCGGTCTCGGGCTCGTCGTCGTCCCGGGCCAGGGCCAGCAGGACGAGCGTGCCGCCGGGCGCGACGAACCGGCGCACGTTCGCGATGGCCGTGGGCCGCACGCCGGCGGGCAGCGACTGGGCGATCAGCACCTCCACCACCACGTCGAAGGCGCCGGACCACTCGGCGGGCGGGTCGAGCACGTCGGCCACCTCGAACCGCGGGGCCGGGAACCGCTCCCGCGCCACGCCCACCGCGGTCGGCGAGACGTCGAACCCGAGGGTGTCGAAACCCAGGCCTGCCAGGAAACCGGCGTCGTGCCCGTACCCGGCGCCGACGACGAGCGCGCGCTTGCCCGTGCCATCCACGTCCTTGAAGCGGTCGAGGATCAGCCGGTGCGGTTCTTCCCGGTCCCACGGCACGTCCACCTCGTCGCGGGCCGCGGCGGCGTAGAGGTCCTCGAACGCCGTGCTCGTGTCGACCGAGCCGAGCCACCGGATCCGCGCGAGCACCTCGTCCCGCCCCGGCTCGGCCACGCCGGTGTGCTCGACGATCGCCGGGACCACCACGTCCCACACGCCCGGCGGCAGCTCGTGCCCGGTGTCCTCCATGAGCAGCAGCCGCGCGCCGGGGATCTCCCGCGCCAACGCCTCGCCGTGCCCCGGCGGGGTCAGCGGGTCCACGTCGCCGTGCAGGACCAGCGTCGGCACCTCGATCGTGCCCAACCGGGACCGCCACGACTCGCCGCCGCCCGCCTGGAAGTGGTTGGCGCTCGACGCGATGTCCGTTGCCCGGTCGAACACCCGGCCCGCTGTCGCACGCGCCGCGTCCACGTCCACCGGCCGAGGTCCGGCGTAGGGTCGTCCCGCCGCCACCAGGTGCTCCACCACGGCCGCGCGGTCGGTCCAGTCGGGCGCGGGCGGCGCGCCGGCGGCGAAGTGCTCCAGCAGCGCGGGCGCCATGGGCGGCAGGTCGGGCGCGTTGGGCCCGGCCGGGCTGCTCGCGATCAAGGTCAGCGACGCCACCCGGTCGGCGAAGTCCAGCGCGAGGAGCTGGGCGAGGCCGCCGCCCATGGAGATGCCGACGACGTTCGCCCGGGGCACCGCCAGGGCGTCGAGCACGCCGACCGCGTCCGCGGCCAGGTCGTGGAACCCGTAGCCCGGCTCGCCCGGCGGGTAGGTCACCGACCGCCCGGTGTCGCGGTGGTCGTACCGGATGACGTACCGCCCGCCGTCCGCCAGCCGCGCGCAGAACCCGTCGGCCCACGACAGCATCGACCCGGTCGCGCCGGCGACCAGCAGCACCGCCGGATCGGCGGGCGTGCCGAAGGTCTCCACGCACAGGTCGGCGCCGTTGGCACGCACGATCCGCTCGGTCACCCGATCACCGTAGTCCGCGCGTGGCCACCGCTCCCCCGGGCTTGATCCGAGTGGTCGAAGCGGCCACCGCCGCCCGGTCCCTTCGGCGGGCCGCGCGTGTCCCACCGCGTCGGCGCCCGATCTCGGAGGGTGTCCGCCACTGCGCCTCCACGAAGGCGGCGCTCATCTCATCGAACTCCGTCGAACGCCTCATGCGCACCCGCACCCGCTGGGAGCGACCGGAGTTAACGCTCACACTCGGTGACCTCCAGTTAACCTGAGGTCAAATCCAGGGTTGTGAATGTGCGACGAGTCACTCTAGAGTCCTGGGAGCGCTCCCAGGGAGCGCTCCCAGAAGCGTCGTCAACCGTCAGAGCAGACGGAGGAGACCCAAGTCCATGAGATCGCTTCCTTCTCCCCGGTGGCGCCGCCAGGCCACCGCAGCCCTCGCACTAGTGGCGGTGAGCGGCGCGCTAGCGTCGGGTACGGCCCACGCAGCCGAGTACGAACGGCTGGTCAACGGCTCGTTCAGCAACGGCTCGGCCGACCCGTGGTGGGCCAGCGCCGGCGTGTCGAACCGGGTCACGAACGGTGAGCTGTGCGCCACGGTCACCGGCGGCACGGTCAACCCGTGGGACTCGCTGATCGGCCAGAACGGCGTGCCGTTCGAGGCAGGCCAGTCCTACACGATGTCGTTCGACGCCTACGCCTCGGTCGCCCGGCCGGCGGCGGCGGTGGCCGGTGAGGGCGTCAGCCCCTACCGGCAGATCGCCAAGCACGACATCGCGCTGACCACGACCAAGCAGCGCTTCACCTTCACGTTCACCTCGGAGCTGGACTTCCCGGACGCGGGTCCCGGCCAGGTGACGTTCCACCTGGGCGCGCAGGCGGCCGACACGACGGTCTGCGTGGACAACGTCTCGCTGATCGGTGGCGTGAAGCCGCCGGGCGGTGACCCGGCCACCCCGGCGAAGAAGATCAACGTCAACCAGGTCGCCTACGTGCCGGGCCTGCCCAAGCAGGCGACGCTGACCTCCGACGCCACGGTCGCGCAGCAGTGGGTGCTGAAGAACTCCGCCGGCACCACGGTGGCGACCGGTACGACCGTGCCGCGCGGGTCCGTCGACCCCGAGTCGGGCGACTCGACGCACCTGATCGACTTCTCGTCGTTCGACACGGCGGGCGCCGGCTACACGCTCACCGTGGGCACCGAGACGAGCTTCCCGTTCGACATCGCGACGGACGAGCTCAAGAAGATGCGCTACGACGCGCTGGCGTACTTCTACCACAACCGCAGCGGCATCCCGATCGAGGCGCAGTACGTGGGCGAGCAGTACGCGCGTCCCGCCGGCCACCTCAACGTGGCGCCGAACCAGGGTGACAACAACGTGCCCTGCCTCGCGACCATCTCGTGCGGCTACACGCTGGACGTGCGCGGCGGCTGGTACGACGCGGGCGACCACGGCAAGTACGTCGTCAACGGCGGCATCTCGGCGTGGCAGGTGCTCAACACCTACGAGCGCGCGGTGCGGATCGGCGACCCGGCCCCGCTGGGCGACGGCAAGCTGAACATCCCGGAGAAGGCCAACGGGGTGCCGGACATCCTGGACGAGGCGCGCTGGGAGGTCGAGTTCCTGCTGAAGATGCAGGCGCCCGACGGCATGGTGCACCACAAGATCCACGACCAGAACTGGACCGGCCTGCCGCTGCTTCCCCACCAGGACCCGCAGGCCCGGCGGCTGTCGGCGACCAGCACGGCCGCGACGCTGAACACGGCGGCCGTGGCGGCGCAGGCGGCCCGCATCTGGAAGACGATCGACCCGGCGTTCTCGGCGAAGGCGCTCGCGGCGGCCACCAAGGCGTACGCGGCGGCGAAGGCGAACCCGAACAAGATCGCCGACCCGAACGACGGCACCGGCGGTGGCTCCTACAGCGACTCGACGCTGACCGACGAGTTCTACTGGGCCGCGGCGGAGATGTTCACCACCACCGGTGAGTCCTCCTACCGCAGCGACCTCACGTCGTCGACGCACTTCAAGGGCAAGAGCATCAACGCCCGCGGCTACGACTGGGGTTCCACCGGCCCGCTGGGCGACATCACGCTGGCCCTCGTGCCCAACGGCCTGCCCGCCGCGGACATCACGGCGATCAAGTCGGCGTTCACGGCGGTCGCGGACGCGCACCTGTCGCAGATGTCGACCCAGGGCTACCCCGCGCCGTACCGCCCGACCGAGGGCTACGACTGGGGTTCCAACGGCCTGATCGCGAACAACATCTCGGTGCTGGCGCTGGCGCACGACTTCACCGGCGCCGCCAAGTACCGCGAGGGCGTGTTCCAGGGCCTGAACTACCTGCTCGGCCGCAACCCGATGTCGTACTCGTACGTCTCGGGCTACGGCGAGCAGCCGGTGAAGAACGTGCACCACCGGCACTGGGCCAACCAGCTGGAGCCGACCTTGCCGACCGCGCCGCCGGGCGCGCTCTCGGGCGGCCCGAACAGCGCGCTGCAGGACCCGATCGCGGCGCGTCTGCTCACCGGCTGCAAGGCGCAGAAGTGCTTCGTCGACCACATCGAGGCGTACTCGGTCAACGAGGTCACGGTCAACTGGAACTCCGCGTTCACGTGGATCGCCAACTGGGCGGCGGAGAAGATCACGACCGCGCCGCCGGTCGACACCACGGCGCCGTCCACCCCGGGCACGCCGGTGGCGTCCGACATCACCACGACGGGCGCGAAGCTGACGTGGACCGCGTCGGCCGACCCGGAGAGCGGCGTCAAGGAGTACGACGTCATCTCCGTCGAGGGTGACGCGCTGCGCGTGGTCGCCACGGTCACCAGCCCGTCGGCGACGCTGACCGGGCTGCGTCCGGACACGGCCTACAAGTTCACCGTGGTGGCGAAGAACGGCGCGAACCTGCGTTCGGCCATGTCGCCGCAGGTGGACGTGCGGACCAAGCCGGACGTGGTGGCGGGCTACTGCAAGGTGGTCTGGCGCGCCTCGACCTGGTCCACGGGCATGTCGGCGAACATCACCGTGACGAACAGCAGCACCCAGCCGTGGAACGGCTGGAAGCTGGAGTTCACCATGCCGGGCAACCAGAAGATCACGCAGGGCTGGTCGGCCACGTGGGCGCAGTCGGGTCAGGCGGCCTCCGCGACGAACGTGTCGTGGAACCGCACCGTGGCGCCCAACGCCTCGGTCAGCATCGGGTTCAACTCCTCCGGGTCGGGCTCGACGGCTCAGCCGACCGACTTCCGGGTGAACGGGAACCCCTGCACGGTGGGGTGACTCCCTGATCGGCCGGTCCGGCACCACGGACCGACCAAGTGACCGGTGGCGGGCTCCCCACGGAGCCCGCCACCGCTCCATTTCCCCCGAGAGTCCAACGCCCACACCGCGAGAGTCCAACGCTCAGCGCGCGAGAGTCCAACGCTCAGGGCGCGAGAGTCCAACGCTCAGGCACCCTGAGTTCAACATTCGGCATACCGGCCGGTCTGCCGAATGTTGAACTCAGGGCTCGCGAACGTTGGACTCTCGAGCCGCGAACGTTGGACTCTCGCGGTTGGGTCAGGGGTTGGCGGCGGCGTCGCGGGAGCGGCGGTCCGGGGGTGGTGGGTCGACCACGACCTTGACCACGGTCTTCAGCCGCTCCAACGGGCCGCGCGGCGGCGGCGAGGCGACGCGTTCCCGCAGCAGCGGCACGCCGTCGCCGTCCAACGCGTCGAGCCCGACCGCACGGCCGCTCATCGCCAGCACCAACGACTCGGCCTCCCCGCGCACCACCGCGCCGCTGCCGGACGCCCAACCGGTGTCCACGGCCTCCAGCCGCAGCCCCGCCAGCCGGGACCCCATCGCGTAACCCGGTGACGGCTTGGCCGCCAGGTGCTGGAACGCCACCCACAGCCGGTCCTCCGGCATGTCCCGCTCGATCCCCAGCGGCAGGCGGACGTCGTAGTCGTGCAACAGGATGTCGGCCAGCACCGGGTCGTAACCCGACCGCGGGATCGTGGTCTTCGACGTCGACCACCGCCGCAGCCGCGCCGTGATCTCCGGGGTGGGCATCCGGGCCGCCTTGGCGGTGAGCTCCCGGTTGAGCCGGTCGAAGTCGGCCGCCATGGACACGATGCCCCAGTACAGCTTGAGCTGGCCGAACTTGAGGTACGTGATCAGGTGCGCGCCGATGTCGTGCACGGTCCACCCCGCCGAGAGGCTGGGCGTGGCCAGTTGGCCGGCGTCCAACCCGTCGAGGAGGTCCGCCATCCGCCGCCGCTCTTCAACGAGCATGTCGTGGACCTTCATCCGTCCACGCTAGGCGGTGCCGCCGATCTTCGGCTTATCCCGACTTGCGGACTTCAGCGCCGCCAGGAACCGCTCCGGCGCGTCACGCAGCACGTTGTGCCCGGCGGGCCGAGCCTCGACGTGCCAGGTCGGGTCGTCACGCAGCCGTTCGCAGGTGCGAGCCGGGCTACCCGGTGGACGGCACCACCGGCTTCGGCGGCGGATCGCGGCGGTGCGGGAGGCGATCGCGGTGATGTCGGTGGACAGGCCGGTGTCCGACCCGGCGGCGCTGGGCGCGCCGGGACCACGAGGTGGTCGCGTTCACGCGGGCTGCGCGTGCGCTGACCACCGCCCCTTGCCGGTACACGTGCACGGCGGTGGTCGACGCGCTCGCGGACGTGGTCCGGTCACGGCTGGTGGTGGCGTTGCCCGGCCGGGTGGAGCCGGTCGACGACCGGACGTGCCGGGTGCGGTTGGGCGCGGACGCGATCGAGCACGTGGCCGCCGACCTGCTGCTGCTCGGCGCTCCCTACACGCTCGACGCGTCACCGGAGGTGCTGGCCGCGTTGCGCTCGGCCGGGTCGGGGCTCACCGGTAGGCGTCCTGGCCCACCGGGCGCACCAGGATCTCGTTGACGTCCACGTGCGAGGGCTGGCTCACCGCGTACAGCACGGCGCGGGCCACGTCCTCGGGCGCGAGCTTCGGGTCGCCGGCGCGCGACGGCGGGATGCCGCCGGTGTCGGTCAGGCCCGGCTGCACCAGCGTGACGCGGACGCCCGTGCCGACGCACTCGGCCCGGATCGCCTGCGCCAGCCCCGTCACCGCCCACTTCGTCGCCGAGTAGAGGTTCCCCGGCCGCACACCGCGCCCGGCCGCCGACCCGGTCAGCACCAGGTGCCCGGCGTGGCGCATCAAGGCGGGCATCGCCGCCCGCGCGGTGAACGCGGGGCCGCACACGTTGGTCAGCACCATGTCGCTCCACTCGGCGGGCGGCGCGCCGGCGGTCGAGGTGAACGACGTGGTCACGCTCGTGCCCGCGTTGGCGAACACCACGTCGAGGCTCCCCCACTCCTCCTCGACCCGCCCCACCAGGGCCGCGACCTGGTCGTACTCCCGCACGTCGCACGAGGCCACCCAGACCCGGTCCGGTCCGCCGAGCCGGGCCGCGGGTTCCGCCAGCGACGCCGTGTCCCGCGCGGTCAGGACCAGCCGGTACCCCGCTTCGGCGGCCATCCGTGCGGTCGCCGCGCCGATGCCACGGCTGGCGCCCGTCACCAGGAACACCCCTTGTGCCATGCCCGGAGGTTACCGCTGGTTAGATCCAAATCACCGGATCGGAGCAACAGTTGAGCCGTCCGTGGCGTCTTCAGGGGAGTATCCGCATGATTGGGGGCACATGAACATCAACCGCAGGTTCGCGCTGGGGCTCGGTTCGGTCGCGGCGGCGAGCGCCGTGCTCGGTTCGACCGCCGGCACGGCCCAGGCGCAGACCACCGAGGCGGAGTGGGACGCGTTGATCCCGACGACGGCCGACCAGGCACGCCGCAAGATCGCGTGGAAGTATTCCGCGCTGGTGTCGCGCGCGCGTGGCACGTGGTCGTCCTACATCGGCGTGGCCGACCCGGACGGCACGGTGAAGCCCGCCGTCGAGGACCAGGCCGACCGCGTGGTCGAGGCGTACAGCGTGAACAAGATCGCGGTCGCGGTGGCCGTGCTGGACAAGGTCGACCGTGGCCTGGTCACGCTGGACCAGCGGGTCGACGTCACGCAGGCCATCGTCATCCAGGACACGGACGGCATCTTCGGGCTGGACGGCGCGTACCCGAGTTCGGTGACGGTCGGGCACGCGCTGGCGGCGTTGCTGACGGTGTCGGACAACACGGCCGTGCGGCTGTGCGGCCTGGTCGTGCCCGCGTTGGAGCTGAACGAGATCCTGCGCTCCAAGGGATTCGTGCACACGCAGGTCGTGCCGGTCGCCAACCCGAACCGGTTCTTCCTGGGCACCACCACGCCCCGGGAGACGTTCACGCTGCTGCGCAGGCTCGCGGCGGGTGAGCTGCTGTCGCCGGCGTCCACCGAGCACCTGCTGAAGGTGCTGCGGTCGTTGACGTCGTTCACGGACGGCGTCCGGCTCAACCTGTCGTCGGCGGAGCGGTTGAACGTGGCGACGAAGGCGGGCTGGTTCAACGACGGCCGCAACGAGGCCGGGATCGTCTTCGACGCGGCGGGCAAGCCGATCATCACGTTCGCGCTGTTCGCCTCGGGCCAGTTCGCCGGCGACCAGGCGGCCAACGCCGACAACTACAGCGCCACCCACCCGGCCCTGCGCGCCCGCGCCGCCCTGGGCCGGACGCTGTACGACTCGGTCCTGCGGATCACCGCGAACACCCCGCGCACCTACCGCGCCCAGCCGTACCGGCCGAGCAACGGCGGCTGACCACAACGGTGGAGCCCGCCCGTGCTGTCGGGGCGGGCTCCACCGTTGTCAGGAGTCCTTGAGGCCGGCCAGGAACTTCCGCCACTCCCCCATCGGGAAGGACAGCGTCGGTCCTGCGGGGTTCTTGGAGTCCCTCGTGGCGACTCCCTCCCCCACGGGTGCCACTTCGACGCAGGCTTCGCCATCCCCGCTGTAGCTGCTCTTGCGCCAGGCCACAGTCACCCGAACCTCCTTCGTCCCTGACGGTTGGCGATCTCGGCGATCAGCTTGACCGAGTCGTCAGGGCTCTTGGCCACCGCCACCAGGTGATCGAAGTTGTCCCGGAAGCGCTCAATGTCGGAGTCAGACTCCAAAAATATCTCACCGGCCTGGCTGTCGATGTAGACCAAGTCGGTGTCCAGTGGATCATCGAAGTCCAGGATGACGAACTGGCCCGGCATACCGAGATGGGCACCTGCGCTGAACGGGACGACCTGGATCGTCGTGTCCGGAGCCGTGGCCGCTTCGAGCAGGTGCCCGAGCTGCGCCCGCATGACCTCCGGTCCACCCACCTCGTAGTGCAGCGCGGCCTCGTCGATGATCGCCCAGAGCTTGAGCGGCCGCTCCTTGGTCAGGAGCGCCTGTCGCTCCATCCGAGCCCTCACCCGGCCCTCGACCTGCACTTTGTCTACTGTATACAAAACTCCGCATACCATAGCCCGCGCGTAGTCCTCGGTCTGGAGCAGGCCCGGGATGAACATCCCCGCGTAGTTGCGGACGCCATGCGCCTCACGCTCGAAGCTGATGTAGGTCGTGTACTCCTCGCGCAGATCCTCGTGCCACGGCTGGATCCAGCCTTCTCCCGCCGACTGCTTGTAGAGCGCCTTCAAGCGGAGCTGTTCGTCCGTGGGGACTCCGTACAGCTTGAGCAGCATGTCGAAGGTCCGGAACTGCGGGCGCGACCGTGCCGTCTCGATGCGGTAGAGGGTGGTGGCGTGCAGGCCGGTCCGTTCTTCCACGTCCTCCCGGCGCAGGCCGGTGTCGTCGCGAAGTCGTCTGAGCTGACCGGCCAACCTGCGCAGTCGGATGGTCGGCGTGCTCTTCTTCGCGCCCACGGTGACAGTCCTCCTCGATGCTGCGCGGCGAACGCAAGGCCCCTCTTTGCGTTTTTTGCCATCCACCTCGGATGTGGGCAGCCTTGCGGGCAGTCACGGTATCGGCGACGCAGCGTAATCACCACCGGCTGGACCAGTGGGGCGAAGGAAGACGCATGACCGAGCAGGAGTTCACCGAGCTGGTGCAAGAAGTCGCGCACGACGAAGCGCCACGGCTGTTCGCGATCGTGGAGGAGTACGGCGAACGGGAAAGCGTGCGCGTGGCCGGTTACGGCGTCGCGTTCGAGGACCGAGCCGAGGTCAGCGGTGTGGAAGGCGGCTTCCGCCTCAGCTCCCGCAGCCCCGAGAACGCCCGCGCCCTGTTCGAACTCAGCTCACGCTCGGCCGGCACGCGCCGGACGCACCTGGTGTGGCTCCGCTAGGAGGCCGGGTGGCGCGGTCCGCCACCCGGCTCGTCAGGCGACTACTTCGACGGCACCTTCGGGATTTCCTGCGTCGGGCTCTCGTCCGCGGGCGGGTTCTGCGGGTCGTGGGGGTTCTTCTGGTCCGCGTTCGCCATGGTCGTTCCTCTCGTTCGTGACATGAGTGGTCGCAGGGCGGTCGGGGTGGGGGATGACCAGGACCGTGACGTCGTCACGGCTGCCGCGCGCGCGTGCCGCGGCGTGCAGTTCCTCGGCGCACCGTTGCGGGTCGTCGCCGTGTTCGAGGAGCAGTGCCCGCAACTCGTCGTGGGGCAGCTTCAGGCCATCGGACGCGAGGACCAGCAGCCGGGCGTTCGCCTCGAAGCCCTCGACGCCGTAGAGCGGGACGCGGCCGAGGTGGTGGCGCAGCTTGTGGTCGTGGGCGGCGGCCTCGGCGTCGGGGACGCCTTGTTGCCGCAGTTCTTCGCCGAGGGTGTGCGGGGTCGTGAAGCGGCGCAGTGTTCCGTCGTCCTTGAGGCCGTAGGCCGAGCTGTCACCGGCGTAGGCGATGCGCCAGTCCTCACCCGCCCGGACCGAGGCCACGACGATCGCACCGCCGGGCTCGGTGCTGTCGTCGTCCAGGTCGGCATAAGGTGCCGCGGCTGCGGCGACGCCGAGCACGGGTGTCTGGCGGGCGGCCATGCGCGCGGCGACGGCCGCGGTGGTGCGGGCGAAGTCGGCGACCTCCGGTGTCGAGCCGATCCCGTCCACCACCGCCGCGGCGAACGTGCCGCGGTACCAGTGCCGGGCGTGGGCGTCGGCGTTGAGCGGACGGTTCGGGCCTTGGGAGGTCGCCACTCCCGGTTGGATGCGCGCGCCGAGGTCGGCCGGGTCGGTCATGGTCGGATCTTCGCGCAGCCGCCGTCACCTGTGGAGGTGGACGCGTGACGCGGTCGGGTGATTCCAACTCGCTGCGATGTATCCAGTGCGCACCGTGACCCTCCGGTACTGCAGGGGGTGAACGATGACCGACCTGCTGCACGCACGTGCCGAACAGCGGGAGGCGCGTCCTCCGTTGCGCCGGTCGCACGAGATCCAGGGGAACGTGCTGGCCGCGTTCAACAAGGACCACCAGCTGTTCCGGTTCGTCCGCTTCACCGACGACAGACTGGGCCGCACCTGGCTCGCCGCCCTGCTCGGGCACGTCGCCACCACGGCCGACGTCGAGGACTTCAACGAGGTCTTCTCCCTCGGCCGCACGATGTTCGGCGGCGACCCGCCGGGTCTCAAGGCCACCTGGGCGAACGTGTCGCTCACGCCCGAGGGCCTGGTCGAGCTGAGCATCAACCCCGACGCGACGCGCGAAGACCTCCGCGAGCACTTCCCGCACACCGCCGAACAGGCGGCGCGGGCCAACGGTGACACCGGCGACTCGGCGCCCGTGCACTGGCTGTTCGGCCGCGCGGAGCAGCACGTCCACGCCGTGGTCACGGTCGCGTCCGACGACCCGGACCGGCTGGCCGAGACCGCGCGCAACCTGGACGTGCTCGACACCCTGCTCGGCGTCACGACGGTCCACGAGCAGCACGCCGCCACGCTCCCGGGCGAGCGGCGCGGGCGCGAGCACTTCGGCTACAAGGACGGCGTCTCGCAGCCCGGCGTGCGCGGCTTCCACCACGAGGACCCCGAACGGCCCGGTCACCGCACGGGACGGCCCGGGGAACTGCTGGTGAACGCGGGCGAGTTCGTGTTCGGCCACCCGACCGAGTCGCCCCGCCCACCGGCCGCCGCCTGGCTGACCGATGGCTCGATCCAGGTGGTCCGCCGCCTCACCCAGGACGTCGACGGCTGGCAGGACGCCGTCGAAGCCCGCGGGATCGGCCCGGAGCTGATCGGCAGGCACCCGGACGGCCGCCCGCTGGCGGCGAGCCGGGGCCGCAACGACTTCGACTACGCCGACGACCCGGTGGGTGCGGCGACACCGTGCCCGGCGCACATCCGCAAGACCAACCCGCGCGCGTTCACGCACCGGACGCCCCGGCAGCACCGGATCCTGCGCCGGGGCCTCCCGTTCGGCTCACCCGACGACGGCGAGCGCGGCCTGGTGTTCGTGGCGCACTGCACGTCGTTGGCGGAGCAGTTCGAGTTCATCCAGCGGACCTGGGCGAACAACCCCGACTTCACGCCGGGCGAGCGCGGCGCGCCCACCGGTGTCGACCCGGTCGTCGGCGGCCGGTTCGTGCGGACCACCGGCGCGCTGTACGCGCTGGTGCCCTCGGTGAGCACGCTGCGACTGCTCGCCGCGGGCCGGGAACTGCCCCGCTAAGGGGTCACGGGAAGCCGGTCGTGGCCGCCGTCCACGACCGGCTCCCACCCGGTCGCGTGCCGCCGCACCAGGTCCGCCGCGACCGAGTCGAACGGCCGCGCCCACACCTCCTCGTTGAACACCTCGACCTCGACGTACCCGTCGTACCCGGTCGCGGCGACCAGCGAGGTCAGCCCGACCAGGTCGATGTGCCCGTCACCGGGCAGCCCGCGCCCCAGCAGCACGTCGGCGGGCAGCGGCGTGACCCAGTCGCACACCTGGTAGGAGTGGATGCGCGGACCGGCCCGCCGCACGTCGGCCGCCAGCGCCGGGTCCCACCACACGTGCAGGGCGTCCACGACGACCCCGACGACCTCCGCCGGGTACGGCGCGGCCAGTTCCAGCGCCTGGCCCAACGTCGACACCACACCGCGGTCGGCGCAGAACATCGGGTGCATCGGCTCCAACGCCAACCGCACCCCGGCCGATGCCGCGTACGGCGCCAGCACTTCCAGCGCGGACGCGACGCGCCACCGCGCCGCCACTAGGTCGCGGTCCGGCACCCCACCGGGCACCAGCACCAGGCACTGCCCGCCCAGCGCGGCGGTCTCGTCGATGGCCCGCCGGTTGTCGTCCAGCCGCTGGTCGACCCCGGTGAAGAACCCGCCGCGGCACAGCGACGAGACCTCCAGCCCGGCGGACGCCACCAGCGCCGCGGTCCGCTCCAGGCCGTACTCGGCCACCGGGTCGCGCCACAGCCCCACCGCCGGGATCCCGTTGCGCACGCACACGTCGACCACTTCGGGCACGGACGCCCGCTTCACCGTGGCCTGGTTCAGCGACAGCTTCACGTCAGCACGTCCAGGAGTCGTCCCCACCGCCGGGCGGCGAGGTCCGGGTCGGGCAGCAGCCCGGCCAGGTCCGCCAGCCTCAGCGCCTCGCCGAGGTGCACCACGTCGCGGGCCGACTGCAGCCCGCCGACCATGCCGAACGCGTCCTGGAACCCGCCCAGCCACGCCAGGAACACCACACCGGTCTTGTAGTGGTAGGTCGGCGCGCCGAAGATGTGCCGGGACAACGCGACGGTCGGCTCCAGCACCTCGTCGTACCTCGCCCGGTCGCCCGCGTCCAACGCCCGCAGCGCGGTGGACGCGGCCGGCGCGATGGCGTCGAAGATGCCCAGCAACGCGTCGCTGTGCCCTTCGGCGTCGCCCGCGATCAGCTCCGGGTAGTTGAAGTCGTCACCGGTGTAGCACCGCACCCCTTCGGGCAGCGCCCGCCGCAGGCCGACCTCGTGCGAGGCGTCCAGCAGCGACACCTTCACCCCGTCCACCTTGTCGGGGTAGGCCTTGATCAGGTCCAGGAAGTGCCCGGTCGCCGTGGGGATGTCCGCCGAGCCCCAGTAGCCCTCCAGGGCCGGGTCGAACGCCGTGCCGAGCCAGTGCAGGACGACCGGCTGGTCGACCTCCTCCAGCAGCGCCCCGTACACCTTCTGGTAGTCCTCGGGCCCGCGCGCCTGTGCGGCCAGCTTCCGGCTGCACATCAGGATCGGCTGCGCGCCCGCGTCCACCACGGCCGCCAACTGCTCCCGGTACGCGGTCAGCGGGTCCTCGGTGTCGTGGTCCGTGCCGACGCCCGCCGCCAACCGCCCGGACGCGATCTCCGCGCTGCGCCGGATCAGCTCCAGCGCCGTGTCCCAGTCCAGGCCCATGCCGCGCTGCGCGGTGTCCATGGCCTCGGCGACGCCGAAACCGTGCTCCCACAACCGCACCCGGTAGGCGAGCGTGGCGTCCCAGTCGAGCACCGCGGGCGCGCCGGGCACGTTGGCCGCGAACGGGTCGGCGACCACGTGCGCCGCCGCGAACGCGACCCGCGACTCGAACGCGCCGGGGTCCCACGTCTTCGGCGGGGACAGCGTGTGCTCGCGGAACGTGCCGTCGCGGCCGGGCAGCTGCACCGAGGTCATGCCGGCACCTCGATCCGGCGGCCGGTGCGGGAGGACTCCAGGCCCAGCGCGGCCAGCCGGATCGTGCGCACCCCGGAGTGGAAGTCGTGCGAGTAGGGCGCGTCGACGGCGACGTGCTCGAGGAACTCCGCCCACTGCACCATGAACCCGTTGTCGAACACCTCGTTGTCCGGCACCTCCTGCCACAGCGAGCGGAAGTCGATCGACTGCGGCACGTCCGGGTCCCACACCGGCTTCGGCGTGATCTCCCGCGTCTGGACCCGGCAGTTGCGCAGCCCGGCCACCGCGCTGCCGTGCGTGCCGTCCACGTGGAACTCGACCAGCTCGTCGCGGTTCACCCGGGTCGCCCACGACGAGTTCACCTGCGCCACCACGCCGCCCGCCATCTCGAAGATCGCGTAGGCCGCGTCGTCGGCGGTCGCCTCGTACGGCTCGCCGTTCTCGTCCCACCGGGTCGGGATGTGCGTGACGGCCCGCGCGGTCACCGCCTCCACCGGGCCGAGCAGCCCTTCCAGCAGGTAGCTCCAGTGGCAGAACATGTCCACGACGATCCCGCCGCCGTCCTCGGCGCGGTAGTTCCACGACGGCCGCTGCGCGCTCTGCCAGTCGCCCTCGAACACCCAGTAGCCGAACTCGCCGCGCACCGACAGCACCCGGCCGAAGAAGCCGCCGTCCAGCAGGCGCTTGAGCTTGCGGATGCCCGGCAGGTAGAGCTTGTCGGCGACCACGCCGTGCTTGACGCCCGCCGCGTCGGCGTGCCGGGCCAGCTCCAGCACCTCCTCGGGCGTGGCCGCGACGGGCTTCTCGCTGTAGACGTGCTTGCCCGCGTCGATCGCCGCGGTGAGCGAGGCGGCGTGCGCGGAGGTGACCTGGCCCTCGAAGTAGACCGAGACGTCCGGGTCGCTCAGCGCGGCGTCGAGGTCGGTGGTCCAGCGGGGCAGGTCGTGCCGCTCCGCGATCTCCTTCAGCTTGGCGGCGTTGCGGCCGACCAGCAGCGGCTCGGGGACCAGCACGTCGTCACCGATCCTGACCCCGCCGCGCTCGCGGAGGGCCAGGATCGACCGGACGAGGTGCTGTCGGTACCCCATCCGCCCCGTGACCCCGTTCAACGCGACGCCGATCGTGCGCACCGCCATGCGTACACCCCGCTCAAGTCCGTGGAAAGCGCTTTCCAACACGCTACGGTCGGCTCCTCGCGGACGTCAACCTCCCGGGCGGCTAGTCTCGGCCGTCCAGGACGCGAAGGAGGCGGCGTTGACGTCGCGGCAGGTCACGCTGGCGGAGGTGGCGAAGGAAGCGGGCGTGTCGCTCGCGACCGCGTCACGCGTGCTCAACGGCAGCACCCGGCAGGTCAGCGAGGAGCTGCGGGAGCGGGTGCTCGGCACCGCGCGCCGGCTCGGCTACCTGCCCAACGCCTCCGCGCAGGCGCTGGCGCGCAACTCCAGCGTGCTGGTCGGCCTGGTCGTGCACGACATCGCCGACCCCTACTTCTCCAGCATCGCCGCCGGTGTGACGAGGATCGCCGAGAGCGCCGGGCTCGTCGTCGTGCTCGGCACCACCGGCCGCGACCCGCGCCGCGAGGTGGAGCTGGTGAACACGCTGCGCGCCCACCGCGCCCGTGCCCTGGTGATCGCGGGCAGCCGCACCACCGACCGGTCGGCGTCACGGCGCCTGGCCGAGGAGATCACCGCGTTCACCGCGCAGGGCGGCCGGGTGGCGTGCGTCTCCCAGGCCAAGCTCGGCACGGACACCGTAGTGCCCGCGAACCGGTCCGGCGCACGCGCCCTGGCCCGCGGGCTGGCCGCGCTCGGCCACCGCCGGTTCGCCGTGCTGGCCGGGCCGCCGGACCTGCTGGTGGCGCGCGACCGGCTGGCCGGGTTCAAGGCGGGCCTGGCCGACGAAGGGCTGGAGCTGCCCGACGGATGCGTCATCACCAGCGACTTCACCCGGGACGGCGGGCACGCCGCGGTGGCCGACCTGATCGCCGCGCGCACCGGCGCGACCTGCGTGTTCGCCGTGAACGACGTGATGGCGATGGGTGCGATGGCGGCCCTGCGGGACCACGGCCTGAGGGTGCCGGAGGACGTCTCGGTGGCCGGGTTCGACGACATCCCCACCCTCCGCGACCTGGTGCCGGCACTGAGCACGGTGCGGCTGCCGCTGGAGGACATGGGCGAGCGGGCGGCACGGCTGGTGCTCGACGACGTGGTCGCCCCGCCGCGCACGGTCCGGGTGGCGGGCGAGGTGGTGCTGCGGGCGTCCACTGCGCATCCCAGCGGTATCGGACTGCGCTGACCGGCGGTTACGCTCTATTCTGGACACCGTTCGACCACCCCTCACGAGGAGTGATCCCAAGCCGTGCGCGACGCGCAGTCCCCGGGCTGCAGTACCGAGCCGGGTCCGATACCCGGCTGCCTGCCCCGCCCCGCCCACCCCGGGTGGGCCCCATGACCATCCTGCTCAGCCTGCTCGGCCTCGCCGCCGTGGTGCTGCTCACCATCGGCACGTTCATCGCGGTCGCCGCCGAGTTCTCCCTGACCGCCCTGGAACGCAGCACGGTCGAGGCGCACGTCGCCCAAGTGGGTGACTCCAAGGCGCGGACCGTGGAGAAGGCGCACCGGTCGCTGTCGTTCCAGCTCTCCGGCTCCCAGTTGGCGATCACGATCACCACGCTGATCACCGGCTACATCGCCGAGCCCGCCATCGCCGAGCTCATCTCGCCCGCGCTGACCGGCGTCGGCGTGCCCGCGTCGGCGGCCGGCCCGATCGCGTTGACGCTGGCGCTGGCGCTGGCCACGTCGCTGTCGATGGTGTTCGGCGAGCTGGTGCCGAAGAACCTGGCCATCGCCAAGCCGCTGGAGACCGCACGTGCCGTCGCGGGCGTGCAGGCCGGGTTCTCGGCCGTGTTCAAGTGGCTGATCACCGCCCTGAACGGCACCGCGAACTGGCTGGTGCGCAGGCTCGGCGTCGAGCCCGCCGAGGAGCTGGCGTCGGCCCGCTCGCCGCAGGAGCTGGGCGCGTTGATCCGCTCCAGCGCCGAGCAGGGCACCCTCGACCCGAGCACCGCGACCCTGCTGGACCGCTCGCTGCGCTTCGGCGACCGCACCGCGGAGGAGCTGATGACGCCGCGCGTGCGGGTCGAGTCGCTGCGCTCGGACGCGACCGTGCTCGACCTGGTGGCGAAGGCGCGCGAGACCGGGTTCTCCCGGTTCCCCGTCTACACCGGCGACCTGGACGAGGTGCGCGGCATCGTGCACGTCAAGCAGGCGTTCGGGGTGCCGCGGTCGCAGCGGGCGACCACGCCGGTGTCGGCGCTGACCAGGCCGGTGCAGACGGTGCCCGCGACGCTGGAGGGCGACGCGCTGCTGGACCGGCTGCGCGCCTCGGGTCTGCAGACGGCGCTGGTCGTCGACGAGTACGGCGGCACGGCGGGCCTGGTCACGTTGGAGGACGTGGTCGAGGAGATCGTCGGCGACGTGCGCGACGAGCACGACCGGCGGGAGACCTCGCCGGTGCGCAGGCTCGGCGGCGAGGCGTGGCTGGTGTCGGGGCTTCTGCGCGACGACGAGATCGCGGAGGCGACGGGGTTCCGGATGCCCGAGGGCGACTACGAGACCGTGGCGGGGCTGGTGCTGGCCCGGCTGGGCCGCATCCCCGACGCCGGTGACGAGATCCGGGTGGACGACTGGCGGATCACGGTGGTGCAGATGGACCGGCACCGGGTGGCGGAGCTGCGGGTGGCCCGGGTCGACACCTCGGGGGTGGCGCGATGATCGTGCTGGTGATCCTGCTGCTCCTGGCGGGCAACGCGTTCTTCGTCGGCGCCGAGTTCGCCATCATCACCGCCCGGCGCGACCGGCTGGAGGCGTTGGCCGAGCAGGGCAGCGCCGGGGCGCGCACGGTGCTCAAGGCGGGCCGTGAGCTGCCGCTGCTGATCGCGGGTGCGCAGCTCGGCATCACGCTGTGCTCGCTGGGGCTGGGCGCGTTGGGCGAGCCCGCGGTGGCGGCGATGCTGGAGGCGCCGTTCCACGGCGTCGGCATCCCGGACGCGGTGCGGCACGGCGTGGCGTTCGCGATCGCGTTGATCATCGTCGTGGCGCTGCACACCGTGCTGGGCGAGATGGTGCCGAAGAACCTGGCCATCGCGGGCCCCGAGCGCACCGCGCTGCTGCTGGTGCCCGCACACCTGTGGTTCTGCCGGCTGGTGGCGCCGCTGCTGCGCGGGTTCACCGTGGTGTCGACGGCGGTGTTGAAGCTCGTCGGCGTGACGCCCCGCGACGAGCTGGAGTCGGCCTACACCCGCGACGAGCTGGCCCTGCTGATCGGGCAGTCGCGGCAGGAGGGCCTGCTGGAGGACTCCGAGCACCGGCGGCTGACGCAGACGCTGTCGTCGGCGGAGCGGACCGTGGCCGACGTGCTGGTGCCGTTGGACCGGATCACGTCCGTGCCGTCGCGGCCCACCATGGAGCAGGTGGAGGCCGCCGTGTCGGCCACCGGCTTCTCCCGGTTCCCGGTGCGCGAGGACGACCGGCTGATCGGCTACCTGCACGTGAAGGACGTGCTGGACCTGGCGGACGCCGACCCGTCCACGCGGGTGCCGCCGAGCCGGGTGCGCGGCCTGCCGCGGGTGCCGGTGGACGCGAGCCTGGACGACGCGGTGGCGGCGCTGCGGCGCTCGCAGAGCCACCTGGCGCAAGCCGTGTCGGCGGAGGGCGTCGTACGAGGGCTGGTGGCGTTGGAGGACCTGGTCGAGGAGTACGTGGGCACCGTCCGTGACGGCACCCACGTGCGGCGCGAGCTGTGAGCGGTGGTGCGGGTGCCGTGCCGACGACACCCGCACCACCTCGTCACCTCAGGACGCGGGCCGCACCGCGGGCAGGCTCACCAGCTCCCGCTCGACCGGCGGCGGCACGCTGACCAGCTCCAGGTCCCGGTCGGCGGCGCGGTCGAGCGCGGCCACGATCCACGCCTCGAAGTCGGCGTTGGCGGCCATCGCCGCGCGCCGCCACCGGTCCACCGCCTCACCGGCCGCGGTGACCCTCGGCATCACCGCGCGCAACGACTTCGAGCCGGGGTCGCGGCTCTCCCGCAGCGCCCGCCGCAGCGCCGTGCGCGACCAGCCCTCCCGCTCGGCGCGGTCGAGCCACTGGTCCTGCTCGGCGGGCGGTAGAGCCGCGACCTCGGCGTGGTGCTGGAACGGCAGTCCCGGACGGCGCCGCGACGCCTCGAACTTGCGCGCGATCCAGGCGTAGTTGCGCAACGTCTGGTAGTCGAGCCCCACAGCTTCGACCGCCCGGCGGTAGCGCTCGGTGTACTTGTCCTGGCCGAAGACGAGCCAGTCACCCAGGTACCACGCCGACGAGCTGGCGATGCGCGAGATCCGCTGCCCGGCCTGCTCCCAGGTCTCGAACGTGACGTCCCGCGGGAACGCCAGCCCCACCGGCGTGGTGAGGATCCGGCCTTCCACCGCGCCACCGGGACGACGGCGCGGCACTGCGTTCACCTTGTCCACTTGCTCCCCCTGATCCGCTTTGGGTGTCCTTGCTACCCCAGGGGTCCTCACACACCGGTCAACTTCCGCTCACACCGGGAACCGGTCCGGCCCGGCGACCGAGAACCCGATCCGGCCCGGCGGCGGATAACAGGTGACCGCCCTTCACCGGGAACCAGCCGGAAAGGCCACCATGACACGCACCGACGCCGAGATCATCGAACGGTCGCGGCACGAGCCGGACGCCTTCGCGGCGCTCTTCGACCGGCACGCGCCGCACATCCGGCGGTACCTCGCGCGCAGGCTCGGCGACCAGGTCGCGGACGACCTCGTCGCCGAGACGTTCCTCACCGCGTTCGACAAGCGGCAGCGCTACGACCGGGCCAGGCCGGACGCCCGGCCGTGGCTGTACGGCATCGCCACCAACCTCGTCGGGCGGCACCGCAGGCAGGAAGCGCGCCGTTACCGGGAGTGCGCGGCGGAGAACGCCGAGCAGGACCACGCCGACCACGCCGACCGCGTCGCCACCGAGGTGACGGCGCGGGCCGTGCGGTCGCTGCTGACCGGCGCGCTGGACGGGCTGTCCGCCGAGGACCGGGACGTGCTGCTGCTCGTGGCGTGGGAACAGCTGAGCTACGAGGAGGTCGCGGCGGCGCTGGCGATCCCCGTCGGCACGGTCCGGTCCCGGCTGCACCGGGCCCGGCGCAAGGTCAGGGACGCGTTGGGCGGGCAGAACCCCACCGAGGTCGAGGAGTTGCTGAACAATGGATGAGCTGCGGTTGCTGCGCGCACTGGGTGACGAGACGCCCTTGCCCGACGAGGCGTCGCTGGCGCCCGTGCGGGCGAACGTCCTGGCCGGCCTCGCCCGACGCCGGCGACCGCGTCGGCGGTTCGCGCTGGTCGGCGCGTCGGCGATCGGCTTGGCAGCTGCCGTGGCGGCGGCCGTCACGCTCTTGCCGACATCACCGCCCGCACCGACAGTGCCGGGTGGCCAGGCCCAGTCGCCGCCGACGTCGGCCGTGGCACCCGTCACCGATGCCGTGCGGCTGCTGAACTTCGCCGCCGAGGCGGCCCGCGCCGAACCGGCCGTGAACCCGCGCCCGGACCAGTTCGTCTACACCCGCAGCAGCGTCGACTCCAACGGCGGCGCGCCGCGGGAGATCTGGCTGTCGGTCGACGGCACCCGCGACGGCGTCCTGTACGACCACGGCCTGCGGATCCCGCTGGCCGGGTGCAAGGACGGGAAGGCCGTGGTGATCAAGGGCGACCGGGTGGTGCCCGGCCTCACCGACGACTGCGAGCCGCACCCCGCCTACCGGTCGGACCTGCCGACCGACGTCGACGGGATGCTCGCCTACCTCGACGCCAACGCCAGTGGCAGCGAGCCCGGGAACGTCAACTCGCGGGGCAAGGACGTGCTGAGGCTGATCAACGAGTCGATGGTCCCGTCCGCGGCCAGGGCGGCGCTGTACGAGGCTGCCGCGCGCGTGCCGGGGCTGTCGGTGGTGCCGGACGCCCGTGACGCGGCGGGCAGGCCGGGGCTGGGCATCACCTGGCCCCCTCCGGCCGGGTCGGAGGCGGACGCCGAGCCGGTGGTGATCGTGTTCGACCCGACCACCTACGAACTGCTCGGCACGACCTTCCACGCGATCGAGGCGCAGGCCGTGGTGGACCAGCCGGGCCAACGGCCCTGAGGGTCGTGGGTGGGACCGGTCCGCCGGCGCGCGGCCGGTCCCACCCGACTACGGTTGGTCACGTGGATCCGCGTGAGGATGACGACGGCGAGGACGACTTCGACCCGGAAGAGGACGAGGACGGGTTCGACGAGGACGGGTTCGACGACGATGACGTCGAGGACGAGGACGACCTGTTCGGCGTGACCTCCGAACCCCGCACCATCTGCCACCTGTGCGGTGGCGCGGGTTTCATCGCCAACCCGATGTCCGCGGTGATCGGCGGCGCCCCCCGAACCGTCGACAACGGCCGCGAGTGCCCGCACTGCGTAGGCGCCCGCAAGTTCCCAGGCCTGATCCCACCGCTCTGACTCCCGGAGCGCTCCGACTCTCCTGGGTCACCGGTTCGCGGCAACCACCTCGGCCTCGCGGAACGCTTGAGGTGACAGGCCCAGCCAGGCCGTGATCAGGGCGCCCACCTGGACCAGGGCTCCCATCACCCACACCGCGCGCAGGCCGAACCCGGCCGCCACGAAACCGCCGGCCAGCGCACCCAACGGCGTCAGTCCCCAAGCCAGCGCCCGGTGGCTGGTCAGCACCCTCCCCAACAGCGCGGGAGGGGTGAAGCGTTGGCGGCTGGATTGGGAGCAGACGTTCCACACCAGCACGATCGCCGACTGGCCGAACATCAACAACCCGACCGCCCACGCCCACGGCGGCAGCACCGCGAACAGGCCCACCGTCACCACCATGCCCACCTGGGCGAGCCGCATCGACCACGCGTAACCCAGCCGGTCCACGACCCAGCCCACCACGAACGACGACGCCACCCACCCGGCCGCCGTCACCGCCAGCATCACGCCGTACCCGACCGAGCCCAGCCCCAGCAGTTCCTTCGCGTACAGCACGAACATCGCCATCGTCGCGCTCGCCGCGAACGACCCGAGCGCCACCGCCACCGTGATCGACAGCAACAGCCGCGTGCGGACCAGGAACCTCAGCCCTTCCGCGATGTCCCGCAACGGGTGCTTGGTCGACGGTGTCGCCGGAGCCGAGCGCAGCCCTCTCACCAGCACCAACGCCACCAAAGCCGCCACCACGGCCACCCACGCGGGCGTCCCGAGGCCGAACGCCACCAGGAACCCCGCCGCCGGTGGCACGGCGAACTGCACCACGCCCCGGTCGATCACCATCAGCCGCGTGTTCGCCCTCGCCAACCCGCCCGGCTCCACCACCTCCGGCACCAGCGCGCCGCTCGCGCCGTCACCGAGTACCTGAGCCGACGTCACCACGAACGCCACGACCACCAGCAACGGCAGGCTCAACGAGTCCGTCACGCCCGCCACCGCGAGCGCCAAGGCCGCGCTCGCCTGCACCGCGTACGCCGACGCCAGCACGGCGGTCCGCCGCACCCGGTCGATCAGCACGCCCGCGAACAGCGAGAACACCAGCCACGGCGCCTGGCCCACCACGTTGACCAGCGACAGCTGCCGCGGGTCCGAGGTGATCGTCGCCGCGATCCACGGCAACACCGACAACATCAGCCCTTCGGCCACCGAACCCGACACCGCGACGGCCTGCAGCCGCACCCACCCCCTGGACATGGTCCACACCCTGCCAACAAGGACTGGCGGCGACGGACGTTTTAGCGTGGAGTGAACTCATGGCTCTCCGCTTCGCCGTCTCGCCGCTCTGGGAGACGATCGCCGGCCTGCGCCCTCTGCTACCCCGCGCACGGTTTCGGCTCCCTCTGGGAACGGTCGGACGCCCCCACCAACGACGCGCTGGCCCGCCTGGTCGGCCAGACCCGCGCCCGCCTGCTGTGCGAGCTGGAACGCCCCAGCACGGTCACCGAACTGGCCACCCGGCTCGGCGTCACGGTGGGCGCGGTGTCCCAGCACCTGGGTGTGCTGCGGGCAGCGGGTCTCGCGGTCAGCCGCCGTGAGGGGCGCGAGGTGGTGTCGTTGCGCACCGGGCTCGGGTTGGCGCTGGTCCGGGGCGAAGTACCCTGATGACGTGGGGGTCGTTCTGTCCGAAGCCGAGTGGACCGCGCGCCGGGACGCGCACGCGGACCGGGTGCGGCGCTGGACCGGGCCGCACCACGAGCGCAAGGCCACCGGCCGCAAGCACCCGGTGCTGGACTTCCTGTTCTCCTACTACTCGCACCGCCCGTCACGGCTGGAGCGCTGGCACCCCGGCCCGGGCGTCGTCCTCGAAGGCGACGCGGCGCTCGCCTACCTCAAGTGGCCGGTCTACCGGCGCACCGCGGACGGCGTGACGCTGGACGTCGAGGCGTTCGCGCGGGACCGGGCCAACACGATCGGGTTCGCCGGGCGGTTGCTCACCGCGACCGCGGGCCGGGCGCCCCGGCTCGGCTGCTTCGGGCTGCACGAGTGGGCGATGGTCTACCGGCAGCGGCCGGAGCAGGTGCGGCACAACGCGTGGCCGTTGCGGCTGGGCAGCGAGGGCACCGACCGGGTGGTGGAGTCGCAGCGGGTGCAGTGCGGTCACTTCGACGCGTTCCGCTTCTTCACCCCGGACGCACGGCCGCTCAACGCGGTGCAGCCGACCCGCGAGACCCAGGCCGACCTCGAACAACCCGGCTGCCTGCACGCGAACATGGACTTGTTCAAGTGGGCCTACAAGCTGGACCCGGCGACACCGTCTGAGCTGGTCGCGGACTGCTTCGAGCTGGCCGCGCGGATCCGTGAGCTGGACATGCGGGCCAGCCCGTACGACCTGGCGGACCTCGGCTACGAGCCGGTGCGGATCGAGACCGCCGAGGGCCGGGCCGAGTACGCCCGGCAGCAGAGCGCGTTCGCCGAGGCCGCCAGGCCGCTGAGAGCCCGGCTGATCGAGCTGACCGAGGTGCTGACGGCGTCCCCCGTCGCCGCTCGATGACCTGGAGTGACTTCACCCGATTCGCAGACGTCACCTGTTAGCGTGACGCCGGTCGGGATTCGCCAGCCGTATCCGGTCGGACGCTGAGAGGAAGACGATGTCTCGACACCGCGCGCTGCGGACGAAGGTGCGGCGCGGCATCGCGACGTGGCCCGTGGCCATCGTCGGCTTGGTGGTCCTCCTCGTGCTCGGGTGGCTCGGCTGGAGCTGGGTCGGCGGCCTCGTGGAACGCCGTGCCGCGGCGCAGGCGGGCGACTGCAACGAGGGCGAGGCGCTGCTCCGGATCGCCTCGACGCCCAGCGTCGCCGAGGCCGTCAAGCAGGTCGCCGAGGCGTGGAGCAGGCAGCGGCCCGTCGTCTACGACCACTGCATCCAGATCGAGGTGCAGTCGATCGACTCCGAGGTCGTCCTCGGTGGGCTGACCCAGGGCTGGGACACCGCCGAGATCGGCGAGCGCCCGCACGCGTGGGTGACCGACTCGATGCTGTGGGCCGACCGGCTCGGCGCGCAGAACGCCGCCCTGCTCGGCGGCGTCCCCGAGTCGATCGCGGCCAGCCCCGTGCTGCTCGCCCTGCACCAGGAACCCGCGCAGGCGGTGCAGTCCGGTGCCGGGTTCCGCTGGACCGACCTGCCGGACCTCGCGGGCGCGGCGGACGGCTGGGGCCGGTTCGGGCACCCCGAGTGGGGCCGGTTCACCGTCGCCATGCCCGACCCGGCGACGAACGCGGCCAGCGCGATGGCCGTGCAGTCGGCGCTGGCGGGCGCGAGCCCCGAGGGCAAGGGGCCGGTCACCGTCGAGATGCTGGCGCTGGAACCGGTGAAGGACACGATGAGCCGGTTGTCGTCGTCCAAGCCCGCGCAGACGCCCGCGACCACGTGGGAGGCGATGAAGCTGCTCGCCGACGACACCGCGGTCAACGCGGCCGGGTTCAGCGCGGTGCCGGTGTTCGAGGTGGACCTGTACCGGCACAACACCGGCAAGGACAGCGGCACGCCGCCGTCGCAGCCGCTGTACGGGGTGGCGGCGGGCGGGCCGACGCCGATCGCGGACTTCCCGTTCGTGCCGCTGGCCGGTGACTGGGTCGGTGAGGCGCAGGTGCGCGCGGCGCAGGCGTTCCGCGAGTTCCTGCGCGAGGCCGACCAGCAGAAGATCCTGGCCGGCGCGGGCCTGCGGGTGGAGGCCACGACCGAGCGGCCCAAGCCGTCGCCCGGTATCCGGTGGGCCGCCGTCACGGACACGCTCGCGCCCGCCGACGCGAACACGACCCAGCAGATCTCGGCCGCGTGGGCGACCGCGGGTGACGGCCAGGTCGTCACCGTGCTGGTGGACACGTCGAAGTCGATGGAGGAACCCGGCGGTGAGGGCCGCAGCCGGATGGACTGGGTGAAGCAGGCGCTGTCCGGGCAGGTCAACCGGTCGGTGTCGGGGTCGCTCGGGCTGTGGGAGTTCTCCCACCAGCTCGACGGCGACAAGCCCTACCGGCAGCTCGTGGCCACCGGCCCGGTCGCCGGTCAGCGGCAGGCGCTGCTGGACGGCGTGGGGAAGCTGGAACCGCGCAGCGCGACCCAGCTCTACACCAGCGTGCTCGCGCTGTACGAGCGGATGTCGGCCGACTACCAGGACGGCAAGCGCAACCGGATCGTGGTGCTCACCGATGGCGTGAACGACGGCGGGCTGACGTTCGAGGAGCTGACGTCGCGGCTGGCGTCGGTCAAGCGGGAGGGCAAGGACATCGCGATCAGCGTCATCGCGATCGGCCCCGACCCGGAACGCGCGCCGCTGTCCGAACTGGCCCGTTCCACCGGCGGCACGCTGTCGGTGGTCGAGGACGGCCGGGGTGTCGACGCCGCCCTCGGCCAGCTGCTGTCCGCCGACTAGGGCCGGTCGCGTGCCCGCCCACGACGGCTGCGGCCCGTGGTGACGCCCCGGTCGAAATGCGCCGGACGAAGGAAGTCGCTGCGCCGTTCGACTTGTTGAATTCACAGCCGAAATATTCTGCCCGATAGCGGTTCCAGCCCGTTGATAGGCGACCAATGGTTCCGTACTTTCGAGTGCTTCGACGTCCCTGCACAACGTCGATCTCCCTGCACACGAAAGGACGAACACCTTGCGGAAGTTATTCCTGGCGCCTGCCCTGCTGGCGCTCGTGCTCGCCGTCCTCGTCGCACCGAACTCCCAGGGCTCCCTCGGCGAAGCCCACGCGACCACCGTCCTCGACGTGGCCACCGCGCCCGCCGACGTGCTGACCACCCCGCCCTCGGTGGCGGCGTGGCCCGTGCCGAACGCCCGGACCTACCGGATCCTCAGCTCCTGCTCGCCGTACGCGTCGGCGATCCGCACCGGCGCGCGGGCGTGGGCAGGCCTGACCGAGAGCTCCAGCGGCACCCCGGTCGAGTGCCGCAACGGCTACATCACCGACTGCGGCGGCGGCAGTCGCGTGGTGGGCTGCAACTGGGGCGCGGGCCAGCGGATCGCGCTCTACATGGGCGGCGTGAACGACGACGCCCTCCTGGCCGCCCACGAGTTCGGCCACAACTGGTACGGCCACTCCTCCTACCAGTGCGCCGGCTGGGGCAGCGCGGCGCAGGTGATGGCACCGTCCATCTGCAACTACAGCGGGGCCACCACGATCGACTGACGACCGGGCAGGCGCGTCCCGTTGCCGGGGCGCGCCTCCCTCCGCGTTCAACCCTCGTACACGGCCGCCATCGCCGCGATCCGGGCGATGACCCGGTCACGCAGCTCCGGCGGCTCCAGCACCTCCACCTCGGGACCGAGGCGGAGCAGGTCGACCACCGCGTGGTCCAGGGACTCCACCGGTACGCGGACCGTCGTCCACACACCTTGGGGTTCGACGTCCTTGAGCTCGCGTGCGGCGGCCAGGCCGAGCAGGACCTGGGCGCTGCGCAGCCCGTTCGGCGTCATCCGGACGGTCACGCGCATCGGGTACATCCGCTCCTCGAACCGCGCCGACCAGCCCGCCCAGTACTCGGCCAGGTCGAACCCCTCGGGCCGGTCGAACGACTCGTCCAGCGCGGTCAGCTCCAGCACCCGGGAGACGCGGTAGGTGCGCAGGTCGTCGGCCCGGGCCACGAGGTACCAGGTGCCCGCCTTGAGCACGAGCCCGAGCGGCTCCACCGTCCGCTCCACCTCGACCTGCGCCCACCGCACGTACCGGATGCGCAGCCGCCGCTGCTGCCACACCGCCTCCGCGATGGCGGCCACGTGCGGTGTGCCCTCGTTGCCGCGGAACCAGCCGGGCGCGTCCAGGTGGAACCTCTCCCGGATCCGCGCCGCCCGCGACCGCAGCTCCGGCGGCAGCGCGGCGAGGACCTTGAGCTGCGCCGCGGCCACCACGGCGCCCAGCCCGAGCTCCGCCGCCGGCCCCGGCATGCCCGCCAGGAACAACGAGTCGGCCTCCTCGGTGGTCAGCCCGGTGAGCCGGGTGCGGTACCCGTCGACCAGCCGGTA
Organism: Saccharothrix carnea; assembly: GCF_003014735.1. Lineage (GTDB taxonomy): Bacteria > Actinomycetota > Actinomycetes > Mycobacteriales > Pseudonocardiaceae > Actinosynnema > Actinosynnema carneum. The sequence goes on from NZ_PYAX01000010.1 coordinate 189,563, forward strand.
CCCGCCCGCCGGTCCGCGGTCGGCGTAGACCGGGACACCGGAGGCGCCGAGCGCCTCGACGTCGCGGTAGACGGTGCGGACCGAGACCTCCAGCTCGTCCGCCAGCTCCTGCGCCGTCATCCGGCCGCGTGACTGGAGCAGGAGGAGCAGGGACAGCAGCCGGCTCGCGCGCATTCCGCCATCCTGACAGCACTTGTCAGGTATGCCCGGCAAGCTTCGCGGCATGACGACCGCACAGGCCGACGCCGGTATGAAGAGCTGGGACGAGCACACGTGGGACGGCAAGCGCTATGACGAGGTCACCGGCCCGAAGCAGACGACCGGTGGCATGACCGTCGCGTACACCGGTGACCTGGAGGCGGTGGGCGACCAGCGTTTCGTCATGTCGTACCCGGACGACGACTCGTGCGTGTCGACGGGGTACGAGGTCGTCACCGGCACCCTGAACGGCCGCAACGGCAGCTTCGTCCTGCACCACACGGGCGGCTTCCGCGACGGCGTGGCGGACGGGACGTTCACCGTCGTCTCGGCCACCGGCGACCTCGCGGGCCTCACCGGCACGGGCCGCATCACGTGGGCCCGGGGCGAACCGGGCCGGTTCGAGCTGGACTACGACCTGAGCTGACACGCGGGCGGGCCACCCGATCAGTCGGGTGGCCCGCCGTGTCCGTCGCCTGGATCAGCCGCCATAGGCAGAGACCGGCGGGCAGGAGCAGACCAGGTTGCGGTCGCCCTTGGCGCCGTCGATGCGGCGCACCGGGGGCCAGATCTTCGGCGCCGAGGTGCCCGCCGGGAACACCGCCACCTCGCGGCTGTACGGGTGGTCCCACTCGGTCGCGATGGAGGCCGCCGTGTGCGGCGCGTTGCGCAGCGGGTTGTCGTCCACCGGCCACTCGCCCGAGCCGACGCGGTCGATCTCGTGCTTGATCGCGATCATCGCGTCGATGAACCGGTCGATCTCGCCCAGGTCCTCGCTCTCGGTCGGCTCCACCATGAGCGTGCCCGCCACCGGGAACGACATGGTCGGCGCGTGCAGCCCGTAGTCGGCCAACCGCTTCGCCACGTCGTCCACCGTCACGCCGGTCGCCTTGGTGATCGGCCGCAGGTCGAGGATGCACTCGTGGGCCACGAAACCGCCCTCACCGGTGTAGAGCACCGGGAAGTGCTCGTCCAACCGCCGTGCCACGTAGTTCGCCGCCGCGACGGCGGTGAGGGTGGCGCGGCGGAGGCCGTCCGCGCCCATCATCCGCACGTAGGCCCACGAGATCGGCAGGATCGACGCCGAACCCCACGGCGCGGCGCTGATCGGACCGACACCGGTCGCCGGACCGGCCGCCGGCTGCAACGGGTGGTTCGGCAGGAACGGCGCGAGGTGGGAGCGCACGCCGATCGGCCCGACACCCGGGCCACCGCCGCCGTGCGGGATGCAGAACGTCTTGTGCAGGTTCAGGTGCGACACGTCCGACCCGAACTTGCCGTACTGGGCCAGCCCGATCAGCGCGTTGAGGTTCGCGCCGTCCACGTACACCTGGCCGCCGGCGTCGTGCACCAGCCCGCACACCTCGCGCACGGTGTCCTCGTACACGCCGTGCGTCGACGGGTACGTGATCATGATGGCGGCCAGGTCGTCGCGGTGCGCGTCGATCGTCGAGCGCAGGTGCTCGATGTCCACGTTGCCGTGGTCGTCGCACTTGACCACCACGACCCGCATCCCGGCCATCACGGCGGACGCGGCGTTGGTGCCGTGCGCGCTGGACGGGATCAGGCACACGTCTCGGTGGTCGTCACCGTTGGCGCGGTGGTAGGCGCGGATCGCCAGCAGGCCCGCGAACTCGCCCTGGCTGCCCGCGTTGGGCTGCAACGACACCGCGTCGTACCCGGTGACCTCCGCGAGCCACCGCTCCAGGTCACCGACGATGCTCAGCAGCCCCTCGGCGTCCGACGCGGGCGCGAACGGGTGCAGGTCGGCGAACTCCGGCCACGTGACCGGCTCCATCTCGGCGGTGGCGTTGAGCTTCATCGTGCACGAACCCAGCGGGATCATGCTGCGGTCCAGCGCCACGTCCTTGTCCGACAACGACCGCAGGTAGCGCAGCAGCGCGGTCTCGGAGCGGTGCGAGTGGAACACCGGGTGGGTCAGGTAGTCGCTGGTGCGGCGCAGGTCGGCGCAGATGCCGTCGGCGGTGTCGGCGTCCAGGCCGTCCACGTCGGCGACGGTCACGCCGAACGCCTGCCACACCAGGTGCAGGTGGTCGCGCGTGGTGGTCTCGTCGCACGCGATGGACACCACGTCGTCGTCCACCTGCCACAGGTTCACGCCCAGTTCGCGCGCGGCGGACACGACGGCGGCGGCACGGCCCTCGACACGGGCGCGCACGGTGTCGAAGAACTCGCCGTGCACGATCTCGACGCCGCCCTCCAGCAAGCCGGCGGCCAGCACGGTCGCCATCCGGTGGGCGCGGGTCGCGATCGCCTTCAGGCCCTCCGGCCCGTGGTACACCGCGTACATGGAGGCGATCACCGCGAGCAGGACCTGCGCGGTGCAGATGTTGCTGGTCGCCTTCTCCCGGCGGATGTGCTGCTCACGCGTCTGCAGGGCGAGGCGGTAGGCGAGCGAGCCGTCCGCGTCCACGGACACGCCGACCAGCCGGCCGGGCAGCTGCCGTTCCAGGCCCTGGCGCACGGCCATGTAGCCGGCGTGCGGGCCGCCGAACCCGATCGGCACGCCGAACCGCTGCGTGGTGCCGATGACGACGTCCGCACCGATCTCGCCGGGCGGGCGCAGCAGCGTCAACGCCAGCAGGTCGGCGGCGACCACGGCCTGCGCACCCGCCTTGTGGATCTCCTCGACCACCGACGCGTGGTCGCGCACCACGCCGGACGCGCCCGGGTAGGACAGCAGCACGCCGAAGAAGTCGCCACCCAGGCCGAGCCCCTCGATGCCCTGCGACAGGTCGGCGGTGACGATCTCGATGCCCAGCGGCTCGGCGCGCGTCTCGATGACGGCCAACGTCTGCGGCAGCGTGTCGGCGTCCACCACGAACTTGTTCGACTTCGACCGGCCCGCGCGGCGCACCAGGGTCATCGCCTCGGCGGCGGCGGTGGACTCGTCCAGCATCGAGGCGTTGGCCAGCGGCAGACCGGTCAGGTCGGCGACCATGGTCTGGAAGTTGAGCAGGGCTTCGAGCCGGCCCTGGGAGATCTCCGGCTGGTAGGGCGTGTACGCGGTGTACCAGGCGGGGCTCTCCAGCACGTTGCGGCGGATCACCGGCGGGGTGGTCGTGCCGTAGTAGCCGAGGCCGATCATCTGCGTCATCGGGCGGTTGCGGGCGGCGAGGGCGCGCAGCTCGGCCAGCGCCTCGGTCTCGGTGGCCGGCGCGGGCAGGTCCAGCACCAGGTCGCGCTCGCGGATCGACTCCGGGACGGCGTGCTGCGCCAGTTCCTCCAGCGAGCCGACACCGATCACGTCGAGGATGCGGGCCAGCTCCGCGGGCCGCGGGCCCACGTGCCGGTCGGCGAACGGGGTGCCGTGCTCGAGTGCGGCGAGGGGGATGCGGTCCTGCGTCATCGGTGCTGGCCTCCAGGGCTCCGGACAGACTTCTGCCGTTGCCCTCCCCCTCTGTCTTCTGCCCGACGTCGGGCGCCTGAGAGCTTCACCCGGTGACCCGGGCTTGCACCGTCGGCGGGGTCGAGCGGTCGTGCCCGACCCGCTTTCCAGAGGCGTCTCACCCGCACGGTCCTTGCGCCTGAGAGGTTCCGGGGAGGATTTGCTCCTTCGGCGCCGAGACTGGCTCGGACTCTCCCGCACGGGATAAAGCGACTACGCGCGAAATCGTACCTGCCACCGGGGTGCGCGGTACCGCCGGCGCGACGTGGATCTCAGTGCGCGCGCCGGCCTGCTACCGCCCGGGTCAGCCGATGGCCCTGGTGCGGCGGCGACGGGACAGCTCGTCGTCGACCGCGTCCACGATCTCGGCCCCGTCCGCGCGTTCGGCGGGGAAGTCGTGGATCGTGCCGCTGATCTCCCGCATCGCACCGGAGACCGCGATGCCGAACACCCCTTGGCCGCCTTGGAGCAGGTCCACGACCTCCTCCGGCGACGTGCACTCGTAGACGGTGGTGCCGTCGCTGAACAGCGTGATCCGGGCCAGGTCCTGCACGCCGCGGCGGCGCAGGTGGTCCACCGCGACCCGGATGTTCTGCAGCGAGACACCGGTGTCCAGCAGTCGCTTGACGACCTTGAGGACCAGGATGTCCTTGAACGAGTAGAGCCGTTGGCTACCGGAACCGTGGGCGCTCCTTATCGTCGGGTTGACCAACCCCGTGCGCGCCCAGTAGTCCAGCTGGCGGTAGGTGATGCCCGCGATCTGGCACGCGGCGGGGCCGCGGTACCCGACCAGTTCGTCCGGCAGCGAGGAGTCCGGGAACAGCTCACCCTGTTCGCCGGATCCGGCCCGGATGGGCGCTTCCTCGACCACGCCTGCCTCCCCTCGGTCCGGTCACGACGACCGGCGACCAACGTGAAGCCGCCGCGGTGTCCGAATCACACCGTGGCAATTCACCTGAGTTCGACGGTAAGACCGGCTAGGTGGCAGGTCAACGCGACGCGCGGGGCGTGTCTGACCTCAACGTGAGGTTGAGGTTGAGAGAGACGCCCGTCGTGAGCCATTCGGGTGACGTTTAGTGATCGTTTAGCAGTGGGGTGTTGACGTTGTGTAACCCAGAGGTGTGACACCTGAGGGCGGCACGCGGGGTTGATCCACAACGCACCGCGCACGCTTGCGGAGGGCCGTTCACGGCTCCTCGCCAGGTTTCGGCCCTTCGCAGGTGGTGGGTGGCGGGTGGAGCCTGCGGGGCGGGCGAGGTTCAAAGATCAAAAGCGTCCTCGCCGGACGGGCAGATCAGCAGGATGACCCCAACTACGCCCAGATGTCCTGTTGCGTTGTGGGTCCGGACTCCGTGTCATCCCACCGACCTCCCTCCGGGCTACCACACGTGTCAAGGGCGGCGCGCGGTCCCAGTGAAGTAGTAGGCAGAGGTGGACGCGCCACCCTTGACACGTGCGGTAGGGCAAAGCCAGGTCGGCGGGATGACACGAAGCCCTCCTTTTGGGAAGAAGGACGTGCCCGTGGCACGGCGCGGGGGTCGCCGGCGGGCGCGGGGTCGGGCGGCGCCGGGGCGTGTGCGGCTGCGATGCACTTCGGCTCTTTGTAGAAGTAGGGGTTCGTGTCATCCCGCCGACCTGGCGTAGCCCTACCGCACGTGTCAAGGAGGCGCCACGACCGATGCCTCACGCATCGGTCGTGGCGCCTCCTTGACGCGTGTGGTAGCCCGGAGGGAGGTCGGTGGGATGACACGAAGCCCGGGACCACGCTGGGTCGGGGAGTCGACGGCGTAGTTGGGGTCATCCTGCTGATCTGCCCGTCCGGCGAGGACGCTTTTGATCTTTTCAAGCGCCCACCGGTGCGAACACCGAACCGGGACGAGACGAGACGAACCCAGCCCGAAGCCGTGTCCGGCGTGGGTCGGCCTACGTGTCGGCGCCGCGGAAGTCCTCGGGCGAGACGGAGTCGAGGAACTCGCGGAACTTCTCGACCTCGTCCTCCTGCTCGTCCGGGATGATGAGGCCGGCCTCGGCGAGCACCGACTCCTCCGCGTGGATCGGTACGCCGATCCTCAGCGCCAGCGCCACCGAATCACTGGGCCGCGCGGACACGCGGATGTCGCCGTCGAACACGAGTTCCGCGAAGTACGTGCCCTCCTGCAGGTCGGTGATCCGCACCTGCTCCAGCTGCCGGCCGAGGGCTCCGATGACGTCCTTGAGCAGGTCGTGCGTCAACGGCCGGGCAGGACGGACACCTTGCTGCTCCAACGCGATCGCCGTGGCCTCGACCGATCCGATCCAGATCGGCAGGTACCGTTCGCCCTCGGTTTCGCGCAGCAGCAGGATCGGCTGGTTGGCGGGCAGTTCCACCCGCACGCCGACGACGCGCATTTCGCTCATCGGGTCTCGCCTCCCTCAGCGCGCTGAAATTCTGGCGTCCCCGCTACCTAACGAGGATCCCCCACGTACAGTTTCGACGCTACCCGCCAAGCGGGCCCTGTGCGCAACCGCCCACCGCCATCGGATCACGATGCGGACACGCGTTCACCTCGGCGAAACCGGTCGACCGGCGACGTCACGCAGCCCCACCTTCACCAGGAGTGTGTGCAGCGTTACGGAAAGCGCCGCCAACTCGCGCACCACGTCCTCGCGGTCGCGTTGCCGGTGGGCCGCGCCGACGGCCTGCTCGACCAGCCCGACCTCGCGGTCCGCCGCGACGCGGAACGGCCGCAGGTGGCGTGCTTCCAGGCCGTGCTCGGCCATCGCCCGCACGGTGGAGGCGATCTGCACCGCCTCGTGGTCGTAGAACCCGCCCGCACCGGTCCTGATCAGGCCGAGCTGCTCCAGGTCGGCCAGCACCCCGGCTTCGATGCCGGCCCGCGCCAGCAGGTCCTCGCGGGTGACCCGGTGCCCGACCGCCGGGGACGGGTCGACCGCGCGCAACGCCTTCGCCGCGTTCTGGTCGGCCGCGTCCAACTGCTCCTTGATGACCTTCAGCGGCAGGTACCGGTCCCGCTGGGCGGACAGCACGTACCGCAGGCGGTCCACGTCCGCGGCCGTGAACTGCCGGTACCCCGATGCCGTGCGCGCCGGGCGGACCAAGCCCTCCGACTCCAGGAATCGGATCTTGGAGATGGTGACGTCGGGGAAGTCGGGCCGCAGTTGCGCCAGCACCGCCCCGATGCTCAACACCCCGCGTGGCCGCCCGGCCGCCGTCACCGGAGCCCCATCGCTCAGGCCCCCTGGCCCCCGGCGCCCGGACCGGTCAGGAACACCAGGCGGAACTTGCCGATCTGCACCTCGTCGCCGTTGGCCAGCACCGCCTGGTCGACGGGCTCGCGGTTGACGTAGGTGCCGTTGAGGCTGCCCACGTCGATGACCACGAACTCGCCGCCTTCACGGCGGAACTCGGCGTGGCGACGGGAGACCGTCACGTCGTCGAGGAAGATGTCGCTGTCGGGGTGCCGCCCCGCGCTGGTCGTGTCGCGGTCCAGCAGGAACCTCGACCCCGCGTTGGGGCCGCGCTTGACCACGAGCAGCGCCGACCCGGCGGGCAGCGCGTCGACGCCCGCGACGGCAGGCTCCTGGGCGGGCGCCTCGGCGCCCTCGACCTCGGCGAGGAAGTCCGCCCGGAAAACGGAGGTCCGCTCCGGGGACTGCTCTGGCGGAACGCCTGGCCCGTCGTTCGTGCTCACCTGAGCTCTCCTCCTGCTGCTGGAACCGTCGAGACCGCTAGAACCTATCGTGCCCGAACCCTTGTCTGAGGAGCGGCTCCCCCACCGACCGAAGAGCCGCCGGAAGATCGACGTCACTCCCCCGCCACCAGCTCCTGGTACGCGGCGGCGTCGAGGAGGTCGTCGACCGCGGTCGGGTCCTCCAGCCGCAATTCCACCATCCAACCCTCGCCGTAGGGGTCGGAGTTCACCAGGTCGGGCTGCTGGTCGAGCGAGTCGTTGCGGGCGACGACCTCGCCGGCGAGCGGCGCGTAGATGTCGGACACGCTCTTGGTCGACTCCACCTCGCCCAGCGTCTGACCGGCGCCGACCTGCTCGCCGAGTTCCGGGAGCTGGACGAACACGACGTCGCCGAGCTGCTCCTGGGCGTAGTCGGTGATGCCCACGCGCACGGTGTCCTCACCCGTGCGCAGCACCCACTCATGTTCCTCGGTGTACTTGAGCTCCTCGGGAATCACCGCGGTGTGCTCCTTCAATGACGGTGGATCAACGCTCCGCCGGATCTTCCCACGTCGGCGTTCAGGCCGGCGCGACACCCGGCCGTCGCCGCATCGCGAGGGTGAACTGGTACACGTACAGCACCCCCGACCACAGGTACAGGGCGCCGCCCCAGACCATGAACGCGTAGGCCACCGGCCGGGCCACCTGGGCGGCCGTGGAGGTGCCCTGGGCGAGCAGGAGCATGGGGAACGCGTAGAGCAGGTTGAACGTGGCGGCCTTGCCCAAGTAGTTGACCTCGAACGGGCCGTAGCCGCGGGCCCGGAGCACGGGCAGGCAGACGCCGACGGCGAGTTCCCGGCCGACCAGCACCGCGGCCACCCACCACGGCACGATGCCGCGCACGACGAACGCGACCAGCGTGGCGAGGATGTAGAGGCGGTCGGCGGCGGGGTCGAGCAGGGCGCCGAGCCTGCTCGCCTGGTCGAGCCACCGGGCGATCTTGCCGTCGAGCCAGTCGGACAGGCCCGCCGCGACCAGCACGACCAGCGCCCAGCCGTCGGCGTGCGGGCCGAGCAGCAGGTACAGGAACAGGGGCACGCCGAGCAGCCGCAACACGCTCAGCGCGTTCGGGATGGTCAGCAGCCGGTCGGCGGGATCGTGCGACACGTCCGCACTGTAGTTGGCCGCCCGGCGTGCCCCGGTGGTCGACTCGCGGACTTCGGGGTCCGCGGAGCCCGACCCGGCGGGCTCAGTTGTCGGAACGGGTGCGGCTCCAGCCGCGGCGTTGCAGTTCGGCGCCGCTGAGCGCGTGCGGACGACCCCGGTCGTCGACGCCGACCCAGCGGGCCCGGAAACCTTCGAGCACGTAGGCGTGGCCCTTGCTCCAGACCACGCTGCAGGGGGCTGTGGGCAGCGCCGCCGCGCCTGTGGTGCCGGCACGCGCCGCCCTGGGCTTCGCGGGCTCGGACTCGGTTTCCGTTCTGGTGCTCATGTGAATCCCTCCACCAGGGTTGTCGCTCACGGCTCTCGTGGCGTTATCCCCGTCACCCGATTCTGCGCGACTGTGGTCGAGACCACCTCCTCGTCCGTGCCCTGTCGCGGTCGGCGGCCGGTTGCGTCGCCGAGTTGCGCGTGACGGGCGGGAACGCTTCCCTTGAGGTGTAACCGGCCCCCGCGGTACCAAACCGTTCACCGTTCGTGGTCCGCCGCACACCGAACAGCGCATTACACTGGCGCCTATCGGGTAGCCACCCCCGCGCTTGTGGTGTCGCCACGGGCTACGTACGGTGGGTGGCGCAGCGGTTGAGCCAACAGCCGCGCCGGGAAGTCCGGCTAGCGGGGAACCGTTTCCGCCACGCTGCTGTTCAGTGCTGCGCGCACCTCATCGTGCGTCCGGGCTTCCCACCCAGCGGTTCAAAGCTGAAGAGGAGTGCCTCGTGACGGTTCAGGATCCGAACGTCGTGGCGACGAGCGGAGCCGAGTCCGCCGCGGCCGACAGCCCGCGGGCCGGGCAGCTCAGGCTCGACGTCCGCACCGCGGGCGACGGTGTCACCGTGCTGGCGGTGAGCGGTGAGGTCGACATGCTGACCGCCCCACAGCTGCGCGCGAGCGCGCTGCGCCACCTCGACGACGGCCGCACCCTGGTGCTGGACCTGTCCGGGGTGAGCTTCCTCGGCTCCGCCGGGCTGGCGGTGCTGGTGGAGGCGTCGCAGCACGCCAAGCGGCGCGGTGCGGCGTTCCGCGTCGTGGCGGTGGAACGCGCGGTGACCCGCCCGCTGGTCGCGACCGGCCTGGATGAGGTGTTCAGCGTGTTCGAGTCGGTCGACCAGGCGCTGGAGGCCGACGAGTCCCGCTGACCGGGCCTGCCGCGGAGCCGGGGCTAGACGTGCGGCACCAGGTCGACGACTTGGTCCACGCCCGCCGCGACCAGTGCGCGGCGGGCGTGCCCCTGTTCGGGTGCCCGCACGACGACCCGGGTGCCCGCCGCGGCGGCGGCCTCCGCGACCGCGCGCAGGCTGCGGATCAGGCCGTCGTTGCGCTCGCCGAGGGCGCGCAGGTCCACCACCACCGGCACGGTCCCGCCGCGCGCGGCGGTGAGGATGCGCCGGCGGACGGCGGGCGCGGCCTGCGCCGGTACGTCGCCGCGCACGACCACCTCGACCCAGCCGTCACGTGCGGTGACGTCCACGGGGTCGGGTGGCTGCGGCGCGGCGGGGTAGGAGTCGCGAGACCCGTGCCGGGGCGCCAGGACCAGCGTGACGGTGGTACCGCCCGCGCCCCGGTCGACCAGCACCTCGTCGACGTTCTCCCGCATCAGCAGCAGCCCACGACCGCGGGCGGTCAGGGTGGGTGGCGGCACGCGCCAGCCGCCGCGGTCGGCGACGACGACGCGCACGCTGCCGTCCGGCCGGGCGTGGGCGTCGATGTGCACCAGTCCGTGCTCACCGGGGCCGTACGCGTGCTCGATGGCGTTGCTGGCTGCCTCGTTGACGGCGACCAGCAGGTCGTACCGGTCGTCCTCGGACAGTCCTTCGGCGGCCAGCCAGGCGTCGAGTCGAGCACGGACCGCCGAGAGTTGCCCGGGCTGGGCCGGGAACTCCGCTCCCCAGTGGTGGTCCGCGAGTTGATCGGTCAATGGGCCTCCCCGTCGCACCAGTCAGTCTTCCCAGCCCGAGCGTCGGTTACACGTGTGAGCGACGATCAATTCGGGTACCGATAGCTTCAGCAGCACAACGAGACAGAACGGACGACGAGGTGAGCGTGTCGCACACTGAGCCGCGAAGCGGTGAGTCGGATAACGCCCTGGCCGGGGTCGAGTTGCGGATGGCGGCCGACCCCACGCAGCTGTCGATCGTCCGAGCCGTGGCGGCGGACATCGCCATGCGGCAGGACTTCGACCTTGACTCCATCGAGGACTTGAAGCTGGCGGTGGACGAGGCGTGCTCGACCCTCATCTCGCTGGCCACGCCGGGCGCCGTGCTCAGCGCCCAGTTCGTGGTGGTGGACGGTTCGGTGCAGGTGTTCACCAAGGTGGGGTCGCAGCGGTCGGCGCCGCCGGACCGGGACAGCTTCGGCTGGCGGGTGCTGAGCGCGCTGGTCGACTCGGTCACGACGTGGGTCGCGCCGCAGGCGGACGCGTACGAGGTGCACATCGACCTGGTCAAGCGGTCGTTGGGGACGGTGGATGCGTGACAGCGCCGAACGGGGGCACGACACGGTCTGGCACCCAGGGTGACTACGACCACCTGGCGCCGCTGTTCGTCCAGCTCGCCGCGACCGCGAAGGACGACCCGCAGCGGGAGCGGCTGCGCGACGAGCTGGTGACCGAGCACCTGCCCGTGGCCAAGCACATCGCCCGGCGGTTCGGGCACCGCGGCGAGCCGCACGACGACCTGGTGCAGGTGGCCACGGTCGGGCTGATCAACGCGGTGGACCGGTTCGACCCGGAGCGCGGTAGCGACTTCCTGTCGTTCGCGGTGCCGACGATCATGGGCGAGGTCCGCAAGTACTTCCGGGACTCGAGCTGGTCGGTGCGCATGCCGCGGCGGCTCAAGGAGCTGCACCTGGCGATCAACGCGGGTTCGGCGCGGCTGTCGCAGGATCTGGGCCGGGCGCCCACGCCCAGTGAGCTGGCGCAGCACCTCGGGTTGAGCCGCGAGGAGATCCACGAGGGGCTGGCGGCGGGCAACGCCTACCACAGCGCGTCGCTGGACGACCTCCTGGTGGCCGACGACAGCTCCATCTCGCTGGGCAGCACGCTCGGCGGGGAGGATCCGGAGCTGGAGGCGATCGAGCAGCGGGAGGCGCTGCACCCGCTGCTGGAGAAGCTGCCGGAGCGGGAGCGCAAGATCGTGGTGATGCGGTTCTTCGGGAACATGACGCAGACCCAGATCGCGCAGAAGGTCGGCATCTCGCAGATGCACGTGTCGCGGCTGCTGGCCAAGACGCTGCGTCAGTTGCGCGAGGGCTTGACCGAGTAGGACGGCTGATGGCACTGAGGCCGCCTGACCACGGTGTCAGGCGGCCTCGCTGCGTTCGTGGGGCCGGCGCGGTGTCGGCGGCGTCGGCGCGTTCGTGCGTTCTCGGGACCGGCCGGGTATCGGCGGCCTTCGTGCGTTCGTGGTACCGGTGGCAACCCTTTGGGGGCGGCACGGGTAGGGCGACCGGTCAGGCGGCGGTGCGGCGGCGGCCGGCGATGATGCGGCGACGCTCGTCCTCGCCCATGCCGCCCCAGACCCCGTAGGGCTCCTGGACCGCCAGCGCGTGCTCCCGGCACGGGTCGACCACCGGGCAGCGGGCGCAGAGCTGCTTCGCCTTGTCCTCTCGGGCGGCTCGGGCGGAGCCGCGCTCGTTGTCCGGGTGGAAGAAGACCGCGCTGTCACGGCCTCGGCACAGCCCTTCCTTCTGCCAGTCCCAGACGTCGGTCACGGGCTTGGGCAAGCGCGCGGTGCTGGTCATCGGGTGAACCCCCTTGCGGTGTCACAGGTGCTTGATCACGGCTTACCCGCTGGTCCCCAGGGTGCAAACGTGCTGCGCCTCATCGGATGGATTACTGGCCGGGTGGATTCGGCGGACGGGTCAGTGCGAGACCCCGGAGGAGGTGAGGGCGCCGCCCAGCGCGGGCGCCACCGACTCGGCCCAGAACGTGAAGAACTGCTCTTGTTCGGGCCCGACCTGGCTCACGTACACCTCGTCGTAGCCCGCGTCGACGTATTCGCGGACCCGGTCAACGTACGGCTGCGGATCGGGGCCCGTGGGCAGCGCCGAGGCCACCATCTCCTCGGTGACCAGCGTCGACGCCTGCTCGAAGTGCCGGGGCGTCGGCAGCACCTGGGCCAGTTCGCCGGGCAGCTGCTCGTTGGCCCACAGCCGGTGCGCGGTCCGCACGCCCGCTTCGGCGGACGGCGCGTGGCACACCTTGAACCCGGCCTGGGTCGGCTTGCCGGCACCGCCGGCGGAGCGGAACCGGTCGAGGAGCGACGCGTCCGGCATCGTGGAGCACAGGCCGTCGCCGATCCGACCGGCGACCTCCGCCGCCTTCGGTCCGAAGGCCGACACGTATACCGGAACGGGTGACGGCGGGACCGTGTAGAGGCGGGCGTTCTCGACGGTGTAGTGCTCGCCGCGGTGGCTGACCTCCTCGCCGGTCCACAGCGCCCGCATCACCTCGACGGCCTCTTCCAGCATCTCCAGCCGTTCCGGCGCGGACGGCCACGGGTCGCCGAAGATGTGCTCGTTCAACGCCTCGCCGGTGCCCACGCCGAGGGTGAACCCGCCCCGGCACTGCACGGCGGCCGTCGCGGCGGCCTGCGCCACCACGGCCGGGTGAATCCGTACGGTCGGACAGGTGACAGCGGTCGTGATGGGCAACGACGTGACCTCCGACAGCGCCCCGATGACGGACCACACGAACGGGCTGTTGCCCTGCTCGCGGTTCCACGGGTGGTAGTGATCGGAGATCCACAGGCGCTCGAACCCGGCCTGTTCCGCCCACCGCGCCTGCCGCACCAGCTCACGCGGTCCGTGCTCCTCGCTGGAGAGGAAGTACCCGATGCTGACCATGGACGTCGGTTACCCGCGCAGGAACTCCTGAACCTTGGTGCGCACGCCCTGCCTGACCACGGCCCACGCGTCCGGGTCGCCCTTCAGCATCGCCTCGGCGGTGGCCTTGGTCTGCTCGAACGTCGTGTGCGGCGGGATCGGCGGCGTGTTCGGGTCGCACCGCACGTCCAGCACGACGGGCCGTGACGCGGACAGCGCCCGGTCCCACGCCGCGCCCAGGTCGTCGGGGTCGTCCACGTCGATGCCGTCCAGCCCGACCGACCGCGCGAACGCCGCGTAGCCGACGTCCGGCAGCACCTGCGACTCCTCGAACTTCGGGGCGCCGCCCATCGCCCGCAGTTCCCACGTCACCTGGTTGAGGTCGTTGTTGTGCAACACGCACACCACGCAGCGCGGGTCCGCCCACTCCTCCCAGTAGCGGGCGATGGTGATCAGCTCCGCCAGCCCGTTCATCTGCATGGCGCCGTCGCCGACCAGCGCCACCACGGGCCGTTCCGGGTGGACGAACTTCGCCCCGATCGCGTAGGGCACGCCCGCGCCCATCGTCGCCAACGTCCCCGACAGCGACCCGCGCATCCGCCCGCGCAACTTCACCAACCGCGCGTACCAGTTGGCCGCCGAGCCGGAGTCCGCGGTCACGATGGCGTCCTCGGGCAACCGCGGCGACAGCTCCCACATGATCCGCATCGGGTTCACCGGTTCAGCGTCCACAAAGGACTGCCGACGCAGCGTCTCCCACCACTGCACCACGTTGCTCTCGACCGTCTCCCGCCACGACCGGTCTTCCTTGCGCCGCAACAACGGCACCATCGCCCGCAGCGTCGCACCGGCGTCACCCACGAGGTTGACCTCGGTCGGGTAGCGCATCCCGATGAACCGACCGTCCACATCGACCTGGACCGCCCGCGCCGCACCGAACTCCGGCAGGAACTGCGAGTACGGGAAGCTCGAACCGACGATCAGCAACGTGTCGCAGTCCCGCATCAGCTCGTAGCTGGGCCGGGTGCCCAACAACCCGATCGCCCCGGTCACCCACGGCTCGTCGTCGGGCAGGACGTCCTTGCCCAGCAACGCCTTCGCCACGCCCGCGCCCAGCACGTCGGCCACCTGGCGCACCTCGTCGGCCGCACCGCGCGCACCCTGCCCCACCAGCACCGCGACGCGTTCGCCTGCGTTGAGCACCTCCACCGCGCGCTCCACGTCGTCCTGCGACGGCACGGCCGTGGCCCGCCCCCGGCTGGGTGCGCTCGACGGCACGTGCTTGAACGCGTGTTCGGGCGGCGAGTAGTCCAGCTCCTGCACGTCCGCCGGGATGATCAACGCCGTGGGCGCCCGCTGCGCCTCGGCCGTGCGGATCGCCCGGTCCAGCGCGTTGGGCAGCTGCTCGGGCACGACCACGTCCACCAGGTACTCGGACGCCACGTCCTTGAACAACGCGTGCAGGTCCACTTCCTGCTGGTAGCTGCCCCCGATCGCGGTGCGCGCCGTCTGCCCCACGATCGCCACCACCGGCACGTGGTCGAGCTTGGCGTCGTACAGCCCGTTGAGCAGGTGGATCGCCCCGGGCCCGGACGTCGCCAGGCACACCCCGAGCCGCCCGCCGAACTTCGCGTACCCCACGGCCTCCAGGGCGGACATCTCCTCGTGCCGCGACTGGATGAACCGAGGTCGGTCGTCACTGCGCCCGAAAGCGGCCACCAGCCCGTTGATGCCGTCACCCGGATAGGCGAAGACGTGCTCCACGCCCCAGTCACGCAACCGGCGCAGCACGAAGTCGGCGACAGTGTCGGTCATGGTCGTCCCTCTCTCGAAAGGAACGGGATACCCGACCGGACACCCAAGACACTTCTCCCACTTCAACATATAGCGCACCGGGGGTCTTGCGGCAAGACCCCGCCCGTGCCGCAGAATCTCCGGCCGCAGCCCACAACGGGCGAACGAGAAGGGTGAACGATGAGCCGCTACGTGCTCGATCTCCACGAGGTCGACCGAACGGAGGTCGCTGTCGTCGGCGGCAAGGGTGCCAACCTGGGCGAGCTCTCGCGGCTCGAAGGCGTGCGCGTGCCTCCCGGGTTCTGCGTGACGACGGACGCCTTCCGCCGCGTCGTCGGTGACGAGAAGTCGACCGGGATCCGCCGGACCATCGAGCAGATCCCCATCCCCGACGACATCGCGGAGGAGATCACCGACGCCCTCTCCCGGCTCGGCGCGGGGGCCGCCTGCGCCGTCCGGTCGAGCGCGACGGCGGAGGACCTGCCGGGCGCCTCGTTCGCGGGCC
Organism: Saccharothrix carnea; assembly: GCF_003014735.1. GTDB lineage: Bacteria > Actinomycetota > Actinomycetes > Mycobacteriales > Pseudonocardiaceae > Actinosynnema > Actinosynnema carneum. Next base: position 205,182 of record NZ_PYAX01000010.1, read on the forward strand.
AGCAGGACAGCTACCTGAACGTCGTGGGCCCGGAGGAGGTCCTCCGCCACATCAGCCGGTGCTGGGCCTCGCTGTTCACCGAACGGGCCATCGCCTACCGGGAGCACCACGGCTTCGACCACGACCAGGTGCACATGGCCGTCGTCGTGCAGCGGATGGTCTTCCCCCAAGCCGCCGGGGTCCTGTTCACCGCCGACCCCGTCACGTCCAACCGGAAGGTCGCCACCGTCGAGGCCACCTTCGGCCTCGGCGAAGCCCTGGTCTCGGGCCTGGTGACCCCGGACTCCTTCAAGGTCCGCGACGACGAGGTCATCGCCAAGACCACCGCCACCGACGAACCGGCTCTGACCGACGCCCAAGCGGTCCGCCTCGTGCGACTCGGGCGCCGGGTCGAAGCCCACTTCGGCCGCCCCCAGGACATCGAGTGGTGCCTGGTCGACGACGACTTCCACCTCGTCCAGAGCCGGCCGATCACGACGCTGTTCCCCATCCCCGAGGCCGACGACCGGGAGAACCACGTCTACGTCTCCGTAGGCCACCAGCAGATGATGACCGACGCCATGAGGCCCCTCGGGCTCTCCTTGTGGAGCCTGACGGCTCCGATGCCCCGGGCGGAGGCGGGCGGCAGGCTGTTCGTCGACGTCACCCGGATGCTGGCGTCACCCCGGAGCCGCACCGACCTCATCGACGTCCTGGCCAAGTCCGACCCGCTGATCGGGGACGCGCTGCGGACCGTGGTCGAACGCGACGGTTTCCTCCCGCCACCTTCCGACGACGAGCCGATCAGGCCGATCCCCGGCGCCGAACCGACCACCATCGAGACCGACCCGGCCATCGTCACCGAGCTGATCGCCCGCGGCGAGGCCTCCAACGCCGCCGTCAAGCGCGAGATCCGGTCAAAGGCCGGGCCGGAGCTGCTCGACTTCATCGTCGCGGACCTGGCCGAACTCCAGCGGTTCCTGTTCGACGCGCAGAGCCACCAGGCGATCATGGCCGGGATGCAGAGCGCGTGGTGGCTCAACGAACACTTGCTGGAGTGGCTGGGCGAGAAGAACGCGGCCGACACGCTCACCCAGTCCGTGCCCCACAACGTCACGTCGGAGATGGGACTGGAACTCCTCGACGTCGCCGACGCCATCCGCCCCCACCCGGAGGTCGTCGCCTTCCTGCACGGCGTCGAGGACGACGACTTCCTGGCCCGCCTGCCCGAACTCCCGGGCGGCCAACAGGCCCGCGACGCCATCGTGGCCTACCTCGACAAGTACGGCATGCGCTGCGTCGGCGAAATCGACATCACCAGGCCACGGTGGAGCGAACGCCCCACCACCCTCCTGCCGATGATCCTCACCAACATCAAGACCTTCGCCCCGGGCTCCGCCAAACACCGCTTCGACCAAGGACTGCTCGAAGCCCGCAGAAAACAAGACGAAGTCCTGGCCCGCCTGCGCACCCTCCCAGACGGCGACCGGAAAGCCGACGAGACCGAGCAGCAAATCGCCCGCGTCCGCACCTTCACCGGCTACCGCGAGTACCCGAAGTACTTCCTGATCAGCCGCTACTTCACCTACAAGCAGGCCCTGCTCACCGAAGCCGACCGCCTCGAACGAGCCGGCGTCCTCACCGACCGGGAAGACCTCTTCTTCCTGACCCTGCCCGAACTCCAAGACCTCGTCCGCACCAACCGAATCGACCACGACCTCATCCACCACCGCAAAGACGCCTTCAAGACATACCAGTCACTGACCCCACCCCGAGTACTCACCTCGGACGGCGAGGCAATCAACGGAACCTACCGACGGGCCAACCTCCCCACCGACGCCCTCGTCGGCCTCCCGGTCTCCGTGGGCACCGTCGAAGGCCGAGCCCGCGTCATCCTCGACCTGGCCGACGCCGACCTCGCCCCGGGCGACATCCTCGTCACCGCCCACACCGACCCCAGCTGGTCACCCCTGTTCGTCGCCATCGCGGGCCTGGTCACCGAAGTCGGCGGCCAGATGACCCACGGCGCCGTCATCGCCCGCGAATACGGCCTCCCCGCCATCGTCGGCGTCGAACGCGCCACCCAACTGATCCAGGACGGCCAACGAATCCGCCTCAACGGCACCGACGGCTACCTCCAACTCCTCACCTGACAAACCCCGACAACCCAAACCCCAACCCACCCCCACCGCCCACAACCCCACACCTACCGCCCACGCCACCGCCCGCCACCACCTGCCCACGCCTCCCCGCCGCCGGGCCGGCCGTTTTCTCCGGCTAACGTGAGAAATGCGATTTGGGTTGTCAAAGGTTGCATACTTCCCTCAACCGAGTGACACCCCAACGGACCCGACGCCCAACCGCAAAAGGCCCGATTTTACATGGGGTTCGGGTGCTTCAGGCTGCGCCGCACCCAACCACTGCGCCGCACCCGACCACTGCGCCGAACCGACCACTGCGCCGACCCCAACCACTCGAAGTCTTGCCGCCTCACAACGGCAGCAACAACCTCCCACCCACCACCAACGTCCCCACCGTCACCCCACCGAACAACAACACCCACACCAACCCCGGCACCCGCGTGATCCGGGCCAACTGATCGGCGTCCGACTGCCGCGCCAACCCCCGCATCCGCCGCCGCTGCAACTCACCGACCGGCCGCACGCCACCCAACAACAAGAACCACGTCACGAACAACGCGAACGCCGCCTGCCACTCGGCCGTCGCGTACCAGGACACCGTGAACATCACCGCACCCGTCAACACCACCGACACCACGCCGAACACGTTGCGGATCATGACCAGCATCCCGACCAGCAACACCACCGTCGCCCACAGCAACGGCCGGACCTGGTCGGCCAGGACCAATGCCGCCGCGCCCAGCCCGAGCAGCGACGGCGTCACGTACCCGGCGAAGTACATGAGCACCACGGCCAACCCGGTGGGCCGTCCGCGCGACACCGTGACCCCGGACGTGTCCGAGTTCAGCTTGATGCCCTCCAGCCGCCTGCCGGTGAGCAGCGCGACGAGGGCGTGCCCGGCCTCGTGCGCGATGGTGATGACGTGCCTGCTGTACCGCCACACGCCGGGACTGGCCACCAGGACCAGCGCCAGCACGGCGGGAGCCCATTTCGTCAGAGTCGACATCGCCGCCCAGCATGCCAGGGGCTTGACCTGGAGTGCGCTCCAGCATCCAGGCTGTCCACCATGAGACGACAGCGCATCGGTTCACTCGAGGTCAGCGCCCTGGCACTGGGCACGCTGCCGTTCGGCAAATCCGTGGACGACCGGACCGCCTTCGCGATCATGGACCGCTTCGCCGAGGCCGGCGGCACGTTCCTGGACACCGCGAACAACTACGTGTTCTGGGACGGTGGCACGGGCGACGAGAGCGAGCAGGCGGTCGGCCGCTGGCTGGCCGCGCGGGGCAACCGCGACGAGATGGTGGTGGCCACCAAGATGGGTGCCCGTCCGCTGACCCCGGGCACCGGCCTGGAGAACGCCGAAGGGCTCGCCGGCGACACGGTCCGCAGCGCCGCCGCCGCGAGCCTGAAGCGGCTGGGGATCGAGCACATCGACCTGTACTACAGCCACATCGAGGACCGCAGCGTCACGCTGGAGGACACGCTCGGCGGGTTCGCGTCCCTCGTGGAGGCGGGCCAGGTGCGGGAGATCGGCGCCAGCAACCACGCCACGTGGCGGTTCGAGCGGGCGCGGGCGGTGTCCCGGGCCAACGGCTGGCCGCTCTACACCGCCGTGCAGCAGCGGTACAGCTACCTCCGGCCACGGCCGGGCGTGAAGCTGCCCGAGGGCGGTCACGTGCACATGACCGACGAGCTGCTCGACTACGCGGCGGCCGAGGGTGACGTCACGCTGGTGGCGTACTCGGCACTGCTCGCCGGCCGGTACCGGGACAAGCCGCTGGGCGAGGCGTACGACCACCCCGGCACCACACGGCGGCTGAAGGTGCTGCACGAGGTGTCCGACGAACTCGGCGCGACGGTCAACCAGGTCGTGCTGGCCTGGTTGCTGCGCCAGGACATCATCCCGCTGGTGGGCGCCACCTCCGTGGCGCAGCTGGACGAGACCCTGGGCGCGCTGGAGCTGAAGCTGGACGACGACCAGGTGGACCGCCTGGATTCGGCGGCCTGACCGAGGTCGACCCCTCGAACACACGGCGGTGCACGGCCCCGACTGGGACCGTGCACCGCTCTCCGAAAGGTTTCCGTCAGTACATCTGTTCTCGTCGGTGCGTCCCGGTGAGCATCACCGGCTGAACCGCGACTTGTGCTGCTCCGCGATGGCCGGGTCGACCGGCTGGACCGGCCGCGGGTTCACGGTCGGATCCATGGACTCGATCCGCTCGTCGGGGTGCGCACCGCGCGCACCGTGCCGCGAGTCGTCGACGCGCTGCGTCGGCATCTCCTGCGTCACCGGATCGGCCTTGGGGTCGCGAATGCTCGGCTCCCGCTGGTGACGGTCCTGGTCGTAACGGCCCTCGTCGTACCGGTCCGCGACCGGAGCACCGGCCACCGGAGCCGCCGGCGTGACCGGCTGCTCCCCGGTCCGCTCGTCGACAGGGGGTTCCGTCACGATCTTGCGCCGCGCGGGCAGCACCGCGATCAGCAGGCCGACCGCGGCCAGGCCGAGGTGCAGCCAGTTGTCGTTGACGTTGAGCGCCAGCGGGTTGCCCAGGCCTGCGACCGGGTTGGTGGAGAACACACCGGCCAGGGCCAGGCCCCACAACAGCACCGCACCGTAGGCGAGGAACAGGATCCAGCCGTACAGCCGGGCCAGGCCGGACGTGCTCGCCATGAGCAGGCCGAGCACACCGAACGCCAGGTGGACCACGTTGTGCAGCGGGTTCAGCGTGAACCCGAGCAGCATCGCGTGCTGGTCGCCCGCGAAGTCGCCGAACCCCGTGCGCACGAAGCCCAGCACACCCAACGCGAGGAAGACCAGGCCGACCAGGCCTGCCAGCACCTGGGCGGGTTGCAGGCCCGCGACCTTGACGCGACCGACGGTCGAGTGGTGGGTCATCTCGCCCTCCAACTGAGGACCACGAGCCCGTCTGACCGGGCTCCGGACGCCCACCGACTACCCCTCCGGTCCGAACCGCAAACAGGCCCGGCACCACCAAAGCCGGGCCTGGGCCGAATGGGGGCAGGGGACGGGCGCACGATCCCGTCCCCCCGTTTCCCGACAGGAGTCACCCACCCCGTCGTGCCGGGGTTTATCCGCCCCGACCCACCCCATGAAGGCCGGGCCGCCCTACCGCGCCGAATGCGCGCCGATCATCACAGCCAATAGGCCGATACGAATTCCCAATAATTACTCAGCGTATCAACCTATTGCCGTACGGGCAGGTCAGGAGCGCTGGTCGCGGTCACCGGACGTGCGCGTCGCGGAGCCGTTCCACTCGGTCTCCCTGCTGTTCACGAAGGTCCCCTTTGTGGTCGTCGAACACCACTGCAGTGTCGGTAGGACTATCTCCGACAGGCGGCTCGCCGTCAAAGCAATTACGGCATTCGCTAATTGGTCGGACCAGCCTTCCCGGCGCGCCCGGAGGACGCCGCCGCCCAGGCCGAGATCGCTTGACCTCCAGTTAACTCGAACTCCTAGCGTGGCGGCCACACCACCTGCGGAGGGGATCACGAGATGCACGCCATCGTTCAGCACGAGTTCGGTCCGGCCGACAACCTGCGCTACGAGCAGGCGCCGGACCCGGAGCCGGGGGCCGGCCAGGTGCGGATCGCGGTGTCGGCGGCCGGGGTGCACCTGCTCGACACGTCGATCCGGCGTGGTGAGCACGGTGGGCCGTTCCCGCTGCCGGAGCTGCCCATGACGCCGGGGCGGGAGGTCGCGGGGGTCGTCACCGCGCTGGGTGACGGTGTCGAGCCGCACTGGCTGGGCAAGCGGGTCGTAGCGCACCTGGGCCAGGCCAGCGGCGGGTACGCGGAGCTGGCCGTGGCGAACGCCGCGTCGCTGCACGAACTGCCCGACCACGTGTCCGACGACGCCGCCGTGGCCATGATCGGCACCGGGCGCACCGCCGTGGGCGTGCTGCGCATCGCCGAGCTCACCGCGGACGACGTGGTGCTGGTGACGTCGGCCGCGGGCGGGCTGGGCGCGTTGTTCGTGCAGCAGGCGAAGGCGGTCGGGGCCAGGGTGGTCGGCGTGGCGAGCACCGCCAAGCTGGACCTCGTCCGGCAGCTGGGCGCGGACGTGGTGGCCGACTACACGCGGCCGGACTGGGACCAGGGCATCGGCGAGGTCACCGCGGTGCTCGACGGCGTCGGCGGCGAGGCGGGCCGCAAGGCGCTGGAGCTGCTCGGCGTCGGCGGCCGGATCCTGCTGTTCGGCTGGTCGGCGGGCGAGCCGACCCGCATCGAGACCGCCGACCTGTACCGCCTCGGCATCACCGCGTCGGTGGTCGTCGGACCGCGGATGATGAAGGGCACCAACCTGCGCGGGCTGGAGGAGCTGTCCCTGAGCGCGCTCGCCGAGGGTCGCCTGACGCCGCTGACCACGACGTTCCCGCTCAGCGAGGCCGCCAAGGCGCACACCGGGCTGGAGGGCCGCGCCACCGTGGGCAAGGTCGTGCTCAAGCCCTGACCCCGGTTGAGCCCCCGTGCGCGACCACCACGCACGGGGGACTCACCCGCGAAGCCCACTACCCCGACACACCGCAACACCGGCACACCGGCACACCGCAACACCGGCACACCGCTACACCGGCACACCGCTACACCGGCACCGTGACGATCCGCTCGTCGTCGAAGTTGCGCACCTCGATCGCCGCGACGTCCTCGGGCGCGATGAGCGCCGAGCCGTCGAGGTTGGTGCCGTCCTCCTCACCGGCCGCCGAGACGAGCCAGCTACCCGCCTCCTGCCTGCTGCCGTCCTTGGCGACGACGAAAAGCCTGCACTTCTCGTTCTGCGCGATGCCCGCGACGGACGCGTTCACCCGCACCCACCCGGCGGCGGGCCTGACCTGCACGGTCATCCGCGCGCCGGTCTCCGGGTCGGTGGCCGTCCCGAGCTTGGTCCCGGCGGGTGGCACCGGCTGGGTCGTCGCGGGCCCGACCGCCGTCACGTCGGGCGCGGTGCCCCGACCGACCGCGTAACCGCCGCCGAGCACGATCGCCGCCGCGGCCGCCGCGACCAGTCCCAGGCCGACCCGACGACGGCGCAGCCGACCGCCGCGCTCCGACCGCACCTGCCGCAAGGTCCGCTGCAGCAGCAGGTCACCGCCTTCGGGCGGGCCGTCGAGCAACGCCTCGGGCGGCACGTCACCCATGGCCTCCTCCATCGCCCGCAGCTCGGCCAACTCGGCGCGGCACCGGGAGCAGGACGCCACGTGGTCCTCCACGGCACGCACCTCCCCCTGGTCGAGCACGCCCAGCACGTATGCGCCGAGCAGCTGTGGATCGTGGTTCGTGGTCATCCGGCCACCCCCTTCAGCGCGACCTGTTGCCCGCCTCGGCCCCCGTGCCCGACCCGCCCTGCGAACGTCTCCCGCAACGCCCGCAGCGCGTAGTGGGATCTCGATTTCACCGTGCCCGGCGGCACCCCCAACGCCTCGGCCGCCTCGGTCACGCTCCGACCGCGGAAGTAGATCTCCAGCAGCACGTCGCGGTGGTCGGAGGACAGCTGGTCCAGGGCTTCGAGCACGACCACCGAGTCCACCACGGAATCGGCGTGGTCGCGCTGCACCGGCGGTGTCGTCGGCGTCTCGGCCACCTCCTGCGGCCGGGCCGCCTTCGCCCGGTACCGGTCCGTGACGATGTTGCGCGCCACCGTGAGCAGCCAGCCGCGGACCGAGCCCTTGCCGTTCACCAGGGCGTCCGGGTGCCGCCAAGCGCGCACGAGGGTTTCCTGGACGACGTCCTCGGCCGACGCCCGATCACCGGTCAACCGCGTCGCGTACGCGAGCAGCGCCCGACCGTGCTCCTCGTAGAGGGATCGGATCAGTGCCTCGTCGGCCGCGGCCTCCCGTTTCCGGGACCACAGAGCCGCCATCCACCCACTCCTCTCGTCAACTCCCGCCACGAACACGGATGCCGGCGGGGTTCGGTTCAGCGCGGGCGCGACGAATCTCCTAGGAGCAGGTCCGGCCGGTGTTGAGGCAGGTCGTGACGCGGTCCATCAGCGCCTCGGGCATGACGTTGACGAACATGGCGTGGTCGGTGCGCGGGTCGCGCCGCTGCTCGGGGAAGCTGTCGATGGCGTAGGGCCGGTCGGCGGGCACGTCGTAGGCGACCCGCACGCGCAGCTTCGGCACCGGGAACGTGCCCGGCCGGCACACCCCGTTCGAGCCGGGGAACTCGGCGTGCGCCCGGTGGCTCGGGCTGTCGGTGTTGCGGCCGTCCCAGCAGCTCGGGAAGTCGAACGTGCGCAGCACCTTCCCGCCGGGCGCGCACCGCGGGTAGCGGTCGGTGTGCCGGTCCTCGAACCCGGTGCAGCTCCACCTCGCCCGCCCGCGACCGGTGTCGATCGCCGCCGGGTCGCCGGTGATCATGCGCAGGAACCTCGGCATCGGCACGACCTCGCTGACCGGGCTGCCGCTGAACGTGATCTCCACGCTCGACGGCGGCAGCACCTCGCCGGTGTTGCCGTGCACGCCGCCGCCCGGTTCGTGCCGGTCGTGCCCGGTGCGGTCGGTCAGCCGCAGCACCGGCCAGTAGTAGGTGGACCGGTCGTCAGGCCCGCACGTGGTCGCGGCGGCGGCCAGCGACTCGTCGGTGGAGCCCGCGTGGGTGCTCACGTTGCCGACGTACTCGTGGGTGTGGTGCGCGCCGAACGGCCGGCCGGGTGCGATGACCATGTTGTCGGCGTTGAGGTGACGGGTCTCGTTGCGGCCGCAGTCGACGCGGAACGTGCCGGTCGACGCGTCCGGGGTGGTGGTGACCGACTCGACCGCCACCGGCACGTCGTCGATGGCCACGGTGCGGCTGTCCGCGCAGCCGGCGGCCAGCACGAGCACCAGCAGCAGTGGCGACCACCTCACGGCGGACAGCTTATTCGGCGGAGCCCGTCGCTCAGCCGGCGGAGCCGGTGACCAGGACGCGACCGTCGACCGTGACGACGTCGACGCTCGCGAGTTCGTCGGGGTCGACCAGGGCGGCACCGGCCAACGCCGTGTCACCCGGTCCCGGGCCGGACGGGCGTGCGGCGACCCAGCCGCCCGCCACGTGACGCCGTCCGCGCACGTCGGTGACGACGAGGTGGCACCGCTCCCCCGCCTCGACGCCGTCCACCACCGCGTGCAGCCGCACCCAGCCGTCGGCGGGCGTGATCGTGGCGGTCAGCCGCACGCCGTCAGCCGTGCCGGCGACCAGCACCCGTTCCCCTGGCACGCTGTGCCGGCCGAGGTGGGCGCCACCGGCCAGCGCCGCGGCGGCGAGCGCGGCGCCCACCACCGTGACGACTCCACCGCGGCGCCTGCGGTGGCGCACCCTCTCGGTGCGGACCTGGCTCAGCGCGCGTTCGAGGATCGGATCGTGCATCTCTTCTCGTTCAGCTCGTGCTCGGACGTGCTCCGAGCGGCGACGGGTTGTGGCGGTCGCGGGGGTTGTGGTGGCTGAAACGCGGACCGGGCTCGCGGCGGGCGGCGTGCATCGGCGGGGCCTTCCTCGGCTGGCGACTGACGACTGGCACCCGTCACACGGACCGGTGGGACGTTCGGTTCACCCGGTTCCGCAACGGTCCGGACACGGCGCGAGGCGGCCCCGGCAACGGGACCGCCTCGCGCGCTCGGTTCGGCCGCGGTCAGCTCAGGGGCACCCTGAGCACCCGGCTGGTGGAGTTGTTCGGGATGTTGTCCCGGTCGTCGCTGGTGGTCAGCCACAGGCCGCCGCCCGGCGCGGGTTCGACCGTGCGCAGCCGGCCGTGGGTGCCCTGGAAGTGCACCGTCTGCGAACCGACCGACGTGCCGCTGATCTGGAGCTGGTAGAGCCTGGTGCCGCGCAGCGCGGCGACGAACAGGTCGGTGCCGACGACGGCGATGCCGCTGGGTGACGCGCCGGCGGTGCTCCACGTCCGCTTGGGCGCGAGGTAGCCGGAGCAGCTGCCCGAGGTGCCCTCGCACGCGGGCCAGCCGTAGTTGCCGCCCCGCTCCGCGAGGTTGAGCTCGTCCATCACCGTGTTGCCCAGCTCGGCCTGCCACAGCCTGCCCTGGCCGTCGAACGCCAGGCCCTGCACGTTGCGGTGGCCGTAGGTCCACACGTACCGGGCGTTGCCTCCGTTGCCGTGGAACGGGTTGTCGGTCGGCGGCGTGCCGTCCGGGTTGAGCCGCAGCACCTTGCCGCCCAGGCTGGCCAGGTTCTGCGCGTTGGCGCCGACCTGGGCGTCACCGGTGCCCGCGTACAGCTTGCCGTCCGGCCCGAAGCGCAACCGGCCGCCGTTGTGGTAGCGGTTGCGCGGGATGCCGGACAGCACTACTTGGAGCGAACTCGCGACCAGGGCGTTGTTCTGCACCTTGATGCGCACGATCCGGTTGTCGGTCGCGGTCGTGTGGTAGAGGTACAGGTAGTTGTCGGTGGTGAAGGACGGCGACACCTCCAGGCCGAGCAGACCGCCTTCCCCTCCGCTGCTCGACACGCCCGGCACCGTGCCGAGCGAGGTCTTCACCCCGGACGCGGTGAGCCTCAGCACGTCGTGGGCGTCGCGCCGGGTGTAGACGCCGGAGCCGTCCGGCAGGAAGTCCAGGCCCCACGGGACGTCGGTGTCAGTGGCCAGCTGCGTCGCGGGCCCGACCACGGCCGCGGCGGACACCGGATTTTCTTGGGACGGTCGGGTTTCCGCGCCCGCGGGCGCGGTGGACAGGGCGGATGCCGCCACCAGCGCGGTGACGAGCGCGCCGGACGAGGTCGACAACCGTCGGGTACGGGGTGCCACAGAAGCCTCCACAGTCGTTGACGCTTCCCCCGCGATCGCAGGGGATGGGTGCGGCGGCAGTGGCGGCGGAAAGAGGACGGGCGGGCGGTCAGGGTCTGAGTTCGCCGAACTTGCGCATTGGTCGACCCCCGGGCCGGTCGCGTGTGGTCGTCGTCCTGCTACCCAACGGTAAGGGCTTTCCCCGGAAGGGTCCAGTGGAGGGACCGGTGCTCAGCCGGTGAACGGCTCGGCGACGAGGCGACCCCACAGCACGAAGGCCAGCAGCGCGAGGTAGACGAAGTCCACCACCATCAGCTTGAACTCCTGCCGCCGGAAGCGGACGATCGCCGCGCCGATCATGATGATCATCAGGCCGATGGCGGCGATCGGCACCAGGACCGGCGCGATGTCGAGCACGGCGGGCAGGACCAGACCCAACGCCCCCAGCATCTCCAGCACGCCGATGGCCTTGATGCCGCCCGCGCTCCAGTCCTCGGTCCACGCCGCGCTGTGACCGGTGGCGGCTATCTTCTGCTTGGACAGGACGAGCTTGCCGCCACCGCCGAAGAAGTAGGCGGCGGCGAGCACTCCGGTGACGATCCACAGAGCGAGGTTCATGGTGTTCCTCCTGATCGAGCGGCTTGTCGACCAGGAGACGCCGGTGTTCCGGGCCCTGTGACAGGCCGGTCGCGTGACGCGCGTTACAGGTGTCGGGCCGGTGGCGGAGAGACAGGAGCGACCGATGGGCGGCACGGCGGGGACGCGTCCCGCGACCGAGGCGTTCGTCGCCCACCGCAACCTGCTCTTCACCGTCGCCTACCAGATGCTCGGCTCGGCCGCCGACGCCGAGGACGTCGTCCAGGAGACCTGGTTGCGGTGGACGGGCGTGGACCTCGACGCGGTGCGCGACCAGCGGGCGTACCTGGTCAAGATCGTCACCCGTCAGGCGCTCAGCCGGCTGCGCGCGCTCGGCAGGCGCAAGGAGTCCTACGTCGGCCCCTGGCTGCCCGAGCCGCTGCTGACCACGCCCGACGTGGCGGAGGACGTCGAGTTGGCCGACAGCGTCTCGATGGCGGTGCTGCTGGTGCTGGAGACGCTCGCGCCGACCGAGCGGGCGGTGTTCGTGCTGCGCGATGTGTTCGAGGTCGGGTACGACGAGATCGCCGAAGCCGTCGACAAGACCCCGGCCGCGGTGCGCCAGATCGCGCACCGGGCCAGGGCCCACGTCGCCGAGCGCCGGCCGCGCGGCACCACCGACCCGGCCGAGGCCAGGGCCGCGCTGGCGGCCTTCCAGCGGGCGGTCGAGACCGGCGACCTGCAAGGCCTGCTCGACGTCCTCGCGCCGGACGTGGTCATCCTCAGCGACGCGGGCGGGCTCAAGCCGGCCGCGCGCAAGCCCGTCGTCGGCGCCGACAAGGTGGCCCGCTTGCTGGCCGCCCGCTGGGACGCGCTCGGCACGCGGACGACGACCGAGCCGGCTCAGGTCAACGGCGGCCCGGCGGTGATCCTGCGGGTCGACGGCGAACTCGACGGCGTCGTGGCGGCGCGGGTCGAGGACGGCGTCGTCACCGGGCTCTACTTCGTGCGCAACCCGGAGAAGCTGTCGCACGTGGCCCGGGAGACCGCCCTGAGCCGGTGACCAGGGCAGCAGCAGGCCCGGACGCACCGCGAAGTCGGCCCGCGACTTCACGACCATGACGACGGTGCCGCCACGACCGTCACCGGATCAGTCGGCTGTCGCGCGCCTCAGCTCGGCCACGATCAAGCTCAGAAACCCCTCGAAGTCCTCGGCGAGCACACGCGGCGGGATGCCCATCGAGGTGTAGACGTTGTCCTGCACGGGCCCCGGTGACAGCTCGTACACCGGCCCGCCGGCTTGGGGCATCACGAAGAGATCGCCTCCCCCGCTGCTGCCGAACACCACGAACCGCTCGGCCGAGAGTTCCGGGACGTGCGTCGGCAAACCGTTCACCTCGGTGTCGACCACCAGCTCGACGGGGTGGATGCGGTACCCGTTGGGCAAGTCGACCAGCGACACCTCGACCACCCGCTCGTAGAACGCGCGCAAGGCGGGCGGGAGGTCGTGGTCGTCGAGACCAAGGGCTACCCGCCGCTCGATGGGGTTGTCCCCGGGCTCGTAGCCGTAGTTCTCCTCGAACGTCTCCTGGAACACCCGCACCAGCGGCAGGACCTCGGCGAGCCACGCGTCGACCGCAGCGCTCACAGGAGGCGGGCTTCGCGTCGGTACCGGCGCGCCGCGTCCCGCCAGGCCGTGCCGCGCCGCCCCGCCGGGTCGTCGTGTTCGATCACCGGCACAGGCTAACCGGCTCAGGTGTAGAGCTGGGCGTACCGGTCGGCGTGGGTGGAGTGGACGACCTTGCGCTTCACCTTCAGCGTCGGGGTCAGTTCGCCGTCGTCCTGGCTCAGGTCGCGGTCCAGGATGGTGAAGCGCTTGATCTGCGAGACGTGGGCGAAGTGGGAGTTGGCCTCGTCCACGACGTCCTGGATCAACGCGCGCACCTCGGGCGTGCGGGACAGGGTGGGCAGGTCCGTTGGCAGGCCCCGGTCCTTCGCCCACGGCACGATCTCGTCGTGGTCCAGCGTGATCAGCACGACCAGGTACGGCTTGAGGTCGCCGTAGACGACCGCGTGCGAGATCCACCGCGACTGGCGGAGTTGGTTCTCGACGTTGGCGGGTGCGATGTTCTTGCCGCCGGCGGTGATGATGATGTCCTTCTTGCGTCCCGTGATGGTGACGAAGCCGTCGTCGTCGATCTCGCCCAGGTCGCCCGTGTGCAGCCAGCCGTCGGTCAGCACCTCGGCGGTGGCGGCGGGGTTGTTCCAGTAGCCCGCGAACACGTGCGGTCCCTGCATCAGGATCTCGCCGTCGTCGGCGATCTTGAGCTGCAACCCCGCCATCCCGAACGTGCCGACCGAGCCGAGCTTGTGCCGCGCCAACGTGTTCACCGTGCCGACACCGGTCGACTCGCTCATCCCGTACCCCTCCAGCACGGGCACGCCGGCGGCGGTGAAGAACTCCAGCACCTCCACCGAGATGGGCGCCGCGCCGGACAACGCCTGCCGCAGCCGACCGCCGAAGATCGCCCGCACGCGCGCGAACACCGGCTCCACCTGCTCGAACGCCGCCGCCAGGTCTGGCGGCACCGGCTGACCGGCCGCACGCAGCCGCCGCACCGCCAGACCCACCCGCACGGCCTGCCGCAACTGCTCCTCCGGCACGCCCGCGGTCGCGGCGGTGTAGATCTTCTCGAAGATCCGGGGCACGGACGGCAGGAACGTCGGCCGCACCTCGGCCAGCTCCGCCACCACCTTGGACGAGTCACCGCCGTAGAACGCGACCGTGTGCCCGGTGTAGAGCGCACCCAGGTGCACGATCTGCGCGAACACGTGCGCCAGCGGCAGGAACAGGTACGCCACGTCGTCCGGCAGCACGTACGACAGCTCCTCGCTGAGCCGGCACATGGTCAGCCAGTTCCGGTTGGTCAGCACGCAGCCCTTGGGCGGTCCGGTGGTGCCCGAGGTGTAGATGATCACGGTCGGGTCGTCCGGGTCGATCGCGGCACGGCGGTCGTCCAGCTCGCCCGGCACCGGCGACGTGCGCCCCAGCGACCGCAGCTCGTCCAGCCCGCCGCCCTCGATCACGACCACGTCCCGCAACGCGGGCACCCGCGAACGGATCGACTCGACCTTGTCCCGTTGCGCGTCGGTCTCCGCGACCACGAGCACCGCGCCCGAGTCGCCGATGATCCACGCGCACTCCTCCGCCGCGCTGGACGGGTAGATCGGCACCACGACACCGCCCGCCGCGAGCACCGCCAGCTCCACCGCCGACCACTCGGCCCGCGTGTCCGACAGCACGCACACCCGCTCGCCCGGCGCCAGGCCCCGGTGCACCAGCCCGGACGCCAGTTCCATGACCCACTCGGCGACCTCGGTGAACGTCAGGTCGTGCCACTGCCCGTCCTGTCGGTGGCGCCACGCCACCCGGTCGTCGTGCGCCTGGGCGGCCACGAAGGGCAGGTCGGCGATGACGCGCGCCGTGGTCACGGGCATGGCGGTGCTCCTCACTGGGCTGCGGACGGTGTGACGCGCACGTGGACGCCGTTCAGCACGGCGGTGCCGGACAGCGGGTCCACGGCCAGGTCGTCGGTGAGCAGGTTGACGTTGACGCCGGGGTGGGCGCGTGCGGTGGTCAGGCGCGTGCCGGGCCGGTCGTGGCCCCAGCCGTGCGGCAGGCTGACCACACCGGCGGCCATGTCGGCGCTGACCTCCACGGTGGCCTCGACCTCGCCGACCCGTGACGTCAC
The DNA here is from genome assembly GCF_003014735.1 of Saccharothrix carnea. Classification (GTDB taxonomy): domain Bacteria; phylum Actinomycetota; class Actinomycetes; order Mycobacteriales; family Pseudonocardiaceae; genus Actinosynnema; species Actinosynnema carneum. The sequence continues at coordinate 220,367 of NZ_PYAX01000010.1, forward strand.
GCGCGCCGTGCCGCCGTCCGCCAGCCCCAACCGCTCGGCGTCGCCCGGGTTGACCAGCAGCGTGCACAGCTGCTTGCCCTTCACCAGCGCGGGCACGTTGTGCAGCCAGGAGTTGTTGGACCGCAGGTGCCGCCGACCGATCAGCACCATGCCGTCGACGGGCTCCCGCAACGCGGCCAGCACGCGCGGCACGTCGGCCGCGATCGGTTCGGGGCACAGCTCGATCCGGCCGGACGGCGTGCGCAGGACCTCCGGCACCCGGCTCGTCAACGGCCCGAGGTCGAGCCCGTGCGGCCGGTCGAGCAGGTCGGCCAGGGACAGCCCGTACGGCCCGGACCGCAGCTTCGCGTCCAGCAACCGCTCCTCGCGGCTGTACTCCGACTCGCCCGACAGCCCCACCAGCGCGTCGAGGTCGGCATCGGGTCCCAGCCCGGCGAAGATCCCGGTCAACCGCAGCAGGATCTCGCCCTCGTCCACCTCGCCCGGCCGCAACGGCACCGCCGCCCGCGAGTACTTCGCCACGTTGCGCACCGTGAACGACAGGAACGCCAGGTCGTAGTGCGCGCGCCTGCTCGGCGGCGGTGGCGGCAGGATGACGTCCGCGTGCCGGGTCGTCTCGTTCAGGTAGGGGTCGACCGAGACCATGAAGTCCACAGTGGACAGAGCGGCGTCCAGCCGGGCGGAGTTCGGCACCGACAGCGCCGGGTTGCCCGCGACCGTCACCAGCGCCCGCACCTGCCCCGGACCGGCCGTCTCGATCTCGTCGGCCAACGTGACCACGGGGAACTCCCCCGCCACCTCGGGCAGGCCGCGCACCCGGCTGTGCCACCGCCCGGTGGTGAACCCCTTGCCCGACCCCGTGCCGCGCCGGGTGTGCGCGGGCATCGGGAACATCGCGCCACCCGGCCGGTCCAGGTTCCCGGTCAGCACGTTCAGCACGTCGACCAGCCAGCTGGCCACCGTCCCGAACTCGACCGTCGTGGTGCCGAGCCGCCCGTACACGGCCGCCCTGGGCGCCGCCGCGAGCTGGTGCGCCAACGCCCGGATCTCACCGGCCTCGATACCGCACCGCGCCGCCACCGCCTCCGGCGTGAACGGCAGGCTCAGCTCCCGCACCCCGGCCAGGCCGTTCACGTGGCCCGCGAGCGCCTTCAGGTCGACCAGCGACGCCGCGAACAGCTCGTTCACCATGGCCAGCAGCAGGAACACGTCCGTGCCGGGCACGATCGCCAGGTGCCGGTCCGCCGCTGCCGCCGTCCGGCTGCGGCGCGGGTCGACCACCACGAACGCGCCGCCGCGCTTGCGCAACGCCTTCAGCCGCCCCGGCGCGTCCGGCACGGTCCACAGGCTGCCGTTGGACGTGAACGGGTCCGCGCCGAGCAGCAGCAGGAAGTCCGTCCGGTCGATGTCCGGCACGGGGATCGTGAAGATGCCGCCGTAGAGCAGGCCGGACGCCACGTGCCGGGGCATCTGGTCGACCGTGGCGGCGGTGAAGAAGTTGCGCGACCCCGCCGCCTTGCGCAACGGGCCCGCGTACAGGCCGCCGGCCAGCGAGTGCACCGTCGGGTTGCCCAGGTACAGCGCCACCGCGTCGCGGCCGTGCGCGCCGATGATCGCGCTCAACCGCTCGTCGACCAGCGCGAACGCCTCCGCCCACGACACCGCCTCGAACGATCCGCCCCGCCGGGCCACCGGCTCGCGCAGCCGGTCCGGGTCGCTGTCCAGGGCACCCAGCGAGGCACCCTTGGGGCACAGGAACCCGCCGCTGAACGCGTCCTGCCGATCGCCCCGCACGCCCGTGATCCGATCGCCCTCGATCGTCAGCTCCAGGCCACAGGTCGCCTCACACAGCGGACACGTCGTCAAAGCGGTGCGCATACGTCTCCCGGCGGTCCGGCCACAACGTCGACGTCACCGACACAACACGCCGGGGTTACCGGCGGGTTAGTGCGGACTCCACAACAACTAAGCGCGACCGTCCAGCACCCGCGCCAGCTCCAGCCGGGACGACACCCTCAGCTTGGCGTAGATCCGGGACAGGTACACCTCGATCGTGCGCGGGCTGTAGTGCAGCGCGGCGGCGATGTCCCGGTTGCGCATCCCCTGCTGCACCAGCCGCGCGACGTTCTCCTCCGCCGCCGTGAGCACCCCGGCCGCCCGTCCCCTGGCCCGCGGCACCTTGGCGCCCAGCTCGCGCAGCCGGCCACCGGCCTGCCGGCGCAACCCGTGCGCGCCCACCCGCTGGAACACCGCGTACGCGTCCAGCAGATCGGCCACGGCACCCCGGTCGACCAGCCCCAACGCCAGCTGCGCCCGTGCCTGCTCGAACACCAGCCCACCCACCCGGGCCTCGTCCACCGCCTCGCGCAGCACGGCCGCGTCCTGCTCGACCAGGCCGATCACCCGCCGCACGGTGGTCCGGGTCCACGGCGCCACCCGCTCGGCCGCCACGACCCGCAGCCGCTGTGCGGTCCGCCGCGCCTCCGCCACCCGACCGTGCGAGAAATCCAACTCGATCAGGCGACCCAGCAACACGCAGCTGTAGGCGGTCATCCCGTCGTCGTCGACCGCCTCCACCAACACCCGCCGCGCGCCCTCCACGTCACCCCGCGCCGCCAGGTACCCGGCCATCGCCAACGCGTGCAGCCGCGACATGTTCGGGCTCCCGGGTACCTCCAACGCCGCCAGCCGGGCGGCGACGTCCAGCTCACCCCGCCAGGTGCGGACCTCCAGCTCGATCGCGCGCAGGCCGTCCAACATCATCAGCTCCTGGCGCGACTCCAGCTCGGCCGCGGCGCGTCCCACCCGCTCCAGGCACGTGTCCCACTCGCCGCCGAACCAGTCCAGCGCCACCCGGGCCATCTCCAGCTCGCCGCGGAACGCGTGCCCGCCCGCCCGTTCCCGCAGCTCCTCGGCCCGCCGCAGCCGCCACGACGCGTCGTGCACCAGACCGGCCAACGCCCCGGTGGACGCTCCCACGGCCAGCGCCTGCAGCTCCAGCACCGCCTGGCCGTCCGCCGAGGCCAGCGCCCGGTTGGCGTAGTCGACCGTCCGGTCGTGCCGGAACAGCATCGACGTGATCACGGCCAGCCGGTCGAACACCACCACGCCCTCGGCGGCCGAGGTGACCGGCATGGCCTCGATCCGGCCCACCTCCGCCAACGCCTCCGCGTGACGCCCGGTGAACACGAGCAGCAGCGCGCGCTGCGCGTGCAGCGCGGCCGGCGCTTCCGCTCCCGCACCCAGCTCCGCGTCCGCCAGCCGCAACGCCTCCGCGAACCGGCCGACCAGGAACATGCTGCTCAACACCACCACGGCGCACCGCGACCGTTCCGGCCCCGGCGGCAACTCCTCCAGAGCGGCCAGACCAGGTCCGATCGCCGCACCCGGCCGGGACGCGTGCGCCAGCGCCCGGCACTGCGACGCCAGCAGCCCGGCCCGTTCCGGCGCGGCCACCGGCAGCAGCTCCAGCGCCCGCGCGCACAGCGCCGCCGCCGTCTCCGGCGCGGTCGTGCGGTTCGCCGCGGCGGCCTGCGCCATCACCCGGACCGCGCGCAGGTCACCCGGTGGCGCGGACTCGGCCAGGTGCCAGGCCAGCTCCATCTCGTCAACGGCCAGCCCGCGCGCCCGGTCGTCCAGCAACCGCGCGCTGATCAAACTGTGCAGGTGACGGCGTTGCGCCGGACCGATCTCCTGGTACAGCGCCTCGCCGACCAGCGCGTGCGAGAACCGGTAGCCCCGGTCCTCGTCCCGCACCACGATGTGCGCCCGCAGCAGCCCGTCGAACGCGTCCACCACGGCTTCCTCGGGCAGTGACGCCACCCGGGCGAGCAGCCCGATCTGGTCCAGCCGCACCCGCCGGAAGATCGACACCGCACGGGCGACCGCCCGGGTGTCGCGGTCCAGCGGCGCGACCCGCCGCAGCACCGCCTCCCGCCGGGTCAGCCGGATCGCCGACGGCGACACGGTGAGCCGGGCCCGGTCGCCGTCCACCGCGACCAGGTCCAGCTCGCGCAACGACCGGGCGATCTCCACCGCGAAGAACGGGTTGCCGTCCGCCCGCACGTGCACCTCGTGCGCCAAGCCGTCGTCCACCGGCGTGCCCAGCACGGTCTCCACGATCCGCGCCACGTCACCGCCGCTCAACGGCTCCAGCCGCACGCGCACCACGTCGGCGTGCCGTTCGAGCCGGTCCAGCAGCTCCTCCACGCCGGGGTTGCGGTGGTGCGTGCGGGCGGCGGCGATCAGCACCAGCGGCGCGGCCGTGACGCGGCGCAGCACCACGGCGAGCATGGCCAGCGAATCGTCGTCCACCTGGTCGAGGTCGTCCAGCACGAGCGCCGCGGGCCGTTCGGCGGCCAGCCCCGTCAACACCCGCGCCACCAGCTCGCAGGACCGGCCGAACCAGGTCGCGTCCGGAGCCGTGGTGAGGTCCAGCGCCTCCACCGCGGCCCGCACGTCACCCGACCCGGCCACCGACCGCAACGCCGTCGCCACGGCCGCGTACGGGATCCGCCTGCTCACGTCGTCCGACTCGGCGGCGGCCACCGCGCACCCCCGGTCACGCAGCCGGCGGCACGTCTCGGCCAGCAGGCTCGACTTGCCGATCCCCGGCTCACCCGACACGACCACGACCACCAACCCGGCGGCGGGCACCCGCTCGACCACGCCGACCACGGCCGCCAACTCGGCCTCCCGGCCGAAGAAGGCCCGGCCGACGACAGACGACAACTGGCGACCTCCCATCCCAGGACCTCTCACCCTACCGATCCGGATCCCGGCCACGGCCCCGGTGCGACCTCTACGCGGCAGGTCGCGGTGTCGCCAGCCGGACCAACGCCTCGCGAACCTCCCGCGGCTCGGTGATCTGCCGCCAGGCCGGGTGCGAGTGCGGCATCTCGGAAAGAACGCGTCGCAACCGTTTGCGGTCCTTGTCCCGGCTCATTCGCCTCATGGTGCGGAACGCGCCCGCGTTCAGCGCGATCTGTCCGAGGATCGCGATGTCCTCGCGATGGCGGTCGGGATCCCTGGAGTCGGCGACGGAGGCCGCAGGTTTGGCGACGAGAGCGCCGAGGAGGTTGGGGCGCCGGACCAGACCGACGCGATCGCCCAGCCGAACGGGTAGCCTCTCGCTCCTGATCAAAGCCTGGTTCCCGCCGGGCATCTCCACCCCACGACGTCCCGTCGCAGTGGTCGGGACCCGGTGCTGACGCCCGATTTCCTCCGGCACCAACAAGTCGATGCTGGCGGTACCACGCCGGTACCGGTAGCCGTATCCATCAGCCGTGTCGTCCTCGGTGAACCCGTGCACCGCCAGTAGAGCGCTCGCTTGTCGCAGTGCGCCGCGATCGAGCCAGACACCCAGCACGATGTCGCCATCGGTGGTTGCCCGCGGAATGGCTTGCCCGTGCTCCGCGCTGATCAATGCCACCATCTGACCACCGATGAGCGACCAGTGGCAGTCCAGCCCTTCCTCGAGGTCGAGGATGGTCGACCACGCCGCCTCTTGGGGCGGTGTCATAGCCGGCAGTTCGACCGGCTCCCGCACCACTTCCACGATTCGCACGGGCAGTTCCCTCAAGAGCCGGCGCCACACCGCGATATCGGCCTCGCCAAGCGGCGGCGGCGACTGCGCGAGCCGCTTGAGCGGTGCGATGACAGGTTCCTTGGACTCGAACTCGATCGGCGCCAGACGAACGTGCCGCACGACGGCTGCGAGCGCTTCCACCACGTGCTCCGCGGCTGCGGCGGTGGAGGCGGCTTCGACCTCCGCTGCCCGGAACGCTGCGGCCACGCGATCACCGGGTTCGCCGCTGACGACCGCGAGTGCGTCCAGCACCTCTCGATTGCCGGGCAGACGTTCATCAACCACGAGCGTCCCGCCCGTTCGTCATCGCGTCGAGCAGCTGCCGCAGCAAGTGCGCCCCCGCGCTGCTTGTCCTCGTGTCTGGGCTGTCCAAGAGGTCGACGGCGACTACCAGTCGGGGCACGACCGGTACTCCGTCGACCACCCGGGTAGTGCGCCGGTGCCAGTCCTCACCGCTGTCTTCGACGTGCAGGACCAGGTTTCCGCGCTCGGACTCGACGAGGAAGTACTCCTCGACGAGCCTGGCGGCCTCCGACCCGCCGACGTAGATTTCGGCCTCTTCCGCGAACGACAGCCCGAGGTCGTAGGGTGTTGCCGCGCTGATACCACTGCCCACCACGGCCCGGTCCGCGATCAACTCGGCGATGTCGGCCCTCGCGATCCGATAGCGCACGGACGTTGCCCGCTGCCTCATCCACCACCTGTACACGTCGACGCCTTCGGTGGCGTGTCGACCCAGACGCGCGCGCAATCGCGAGCGTTCACTGCTCGCCAGCCAGGGTGTCGCCTGTCCGTCCAACAACGCCGCCGCGCCCCACGCGGCCCTGCGCGACAGGGAACGACCTCGGGCCGCGGCCACCACGTCGAGCCGACGCCTGACCGAATCGGCATCGACGACCCACTGCGACCCGATGCGTTGACCGGTGAGACCGCCCTCTTTCAGCAGCACGCGGACGCGCGCCGGGTTCACACCCAGGCGTTGTGCTGCTTCGCCCACGCTCAAGCCGGCCACGTACACAAGGGTAGCGGCCTCGCTATAGAAGTGTCAGCCAGGGCGCCGACCGGGCGGGCATCCGAGTCCAAGCCCCTACCGACTGAGGAATCCCTACTCACGTGGTCTGGCTCACGGTGGTGGCATGGCGGCAGACGAACGCACCTGGAGGGTCGATGACGGTCGAGGGCAGTTGCGCCGACGAGTTCGCCGAGGTCCGCGCGGAGTTCGAGCGCAACTTCGCCGAGCGCGGCGAGGTCGGGGCGGGCGTGCACGTGACGGTCGACGGCGTGACCGTGGTCGACCTGTGGGGTGGTGACGCGGGTGGGCGGGTGTGGACCGAGGACACGATCACGCACGTGTGGTCGTGCACGAAGGGCGCGACCGCGTTGTGCGCGCACGTGCTGGCGTCACGGGGTGAGCTGGACCTGGACGCGCCGGTGGTCGAGTACTGGCCGGAGTTCGAGCCGCACGGCAAGGCGGGCACGCTGGTGCGGCACCTGCTGGCGCACCAGGCGGGGTTGACGGCGGTGCGCGAGCCGGTGCCGCCGGGCGGGATGCTCGACTGGGCGCTGATGACGGACCTGCTGGCACGGCAGGAGCCGTTCTGGGCGCCCGGCACCCGGCACGGCTACCACGCGTTGACGTTCGGCCACCTGGTCGGCGAGGTGGTGCGGCGGGTGTCCGGGCTGCCGTTGGCCGAGTTCTTCGAGAAGGAGGTCTCGGGTCCGCTGGGCCTGGACTTCTGGCTCACCCTCCCCGAGGACCTCGAACCGCTGGTCGCGCGGACCATCCCGGCCGACCGCGGCGAGGCGCTGCCGAGCCTGTACGTGACGGCGATGACCGAGCCCGGCTCGATGCAGTCCCTGCTGGTCGGCAACTCCGGCGGTTACGTCACGGCGTCGGACACGCGTGAGGCGCACGCCGCGCAGTACGGCGCGGTGGGCGGGATGAGCAACGCGCGCGGCCTGGCCCAGATGTACCGGCCGCTGGCGCTGGGCGGCGAGTACAACGGGGTGCGGCTGGTGGACGAGGCTCAGCTGCCGGTCATGTCGGGGGTGGTCTCGGCCGGGTTCGACCGGATGCTGCTCGCGCCGACCCGGTTCTCGCTCGGGTTCATGAAGTCGGCGGCGAACCTGCACCTGCCCGCCGTCGAGCGCGGCGTGGCGATGTCGGACGACGCGTTCGGGCACTCGGGGATGGGCGGCTCGCTCGGGTTCGCCGATCCGGGTGCGCGGATGTCGTTCGGGTACGCGATGACGAAGATGGGGCCGGGCCTGGGCGTCAACGCGCGCGGGCAGTCCCTTGTGGACGCCGTGTACCGGGCGCTCGGCCACCGCCAGGCGCCGGACGGCACCTGGTTCCGGTAAGTGCCCTCGGCTAGGGCGAGATGCCGTAGACCGAGCGCAGCCAGACGCACGTCAACGTGTCGACCAGCTCGCGGTCCCGCGCGGCCGAGCGGCGGGATCGCGAGCGGGCCAGGAAGGACTGCTCGTTCATCGACACCAGCACCGCGGCCAGCGACTTGGCGTCCGGGCCCGGCGGCGCGACGCCCGCCCGGCGTTCGATCTCGATCTGCGACGCGGTCGCCTCGACGAACCGGTGGGCGACACCGGTCCAGAACTCGCGCATCAACGGGTCGGTGTCGCGGGCCCGGACCGCCGCGCGCAGCACCGGGCCGTGCTTGCGCCACAGGGCGAGGCTCGCGCCCAGCGCCCGCCGGATCGAGTCCTCGGGCGGTTCGCTGCCGCGCCGCAGCCACGACGACGCCGACTCGTAGAGGGCGTCGAGGATGCCGCCCGCCAAGGCGTGCAGCACGGCTTCGCGCGAGGCGAAGTGGAAGTAGAACGTCGACCGCGAGATGCCCGCTCCCGAGGCCAGCTCGTCGACCGCGATGTCGTCCAGCGAACGCGTCTGCAGCAGCCGTTCGGCGGTGTCGAGGATCGCCTGCGAGGTGAGGTCTCCCTTGCTGGGCCTGCGCCGTGACCCGACCGTGCCGGCACGTGGGGACATGGCGGACATCCTCGGTTCCGCGCACCGGCAGCCGCAAGCCTTCCGGGCGAAACGCGGCCAAGTCGAGAACTCGCCGCAGAACCGCCGCAGAACCCGCCGCGGGACTCGCCCGCAGGACTCGCCGCGGACCTTGCCGCGCACCACCGCGCCCGACGAGGTAGACAGTGAGGCGTGGATCCCCTCTGGGCATTGCGACAGGTGGCGTTCCAGCTGGAGCGCGCCGGTGAACCCACCTACCGGGTCCGGGCGTTCCGCAAGGCCGCCGAGGTGGTGGCGGCGCTGCCGGACGGCGAGGTGGCGCGGCGGGTCGAGGCGGGCACGCTGACCGACCTGCCCGGCATCGGCAAGGCCACCGCCGGGGTGATCGTGGACGCCGTCGCCGGGCGTGAACCGACCTACCTGAGCCGGTTCCGCGAGCCGGTGGTGGGCGGGCAGGCGTTGCGGGCGTTGCTGAAGGGCGACTGCCACACGCACTCCGACTGGTCCGACGGAGGCAGCCCGATCCGGGAGATGGCGGAGACGGCACGCGACCTCGGCCACTCGTGGGTGGTGCTGACCGACCACTCGCCGAGGCTCACCGTCGCCAACGGGCTGTCCGCCGACCGGTTGCTCAGGCAGCTCGACGTGGTCGCCGAGCTGAACGCCGAGCTGGCGCCGTTCCGGATCCTGACCGGCATCGAGGTGGACATCCTGGACGACGGCTCGCTCGACCAGCGGCCCGAGTTGTTGGAGCGGCTGGACGTCGTGGTCGCCAGCGTGCACTCCAAGCTGCGGATGCCGGCACCGGAGATGACCCGGCGCATGGTCGCCGCCGTGTCGAACCCGCACGTCGACGTGCTCGGCCACTGCACGGGACGGCTGGTGGTGGGCAAGGGGCGGCCGGAGTCGACGTTCGACGCGGAGGCGGTGTTCACGGCGTGCGTCGAGGGCGGCACCGCGGTGGAGATCAACTCCCGGCCGGAGCGCCGCGACCCGCCGGGCCGCCTGCTGCGGCTGGCCGTGGAGCTTGGGTGCGTGTTCTCGATCGACAGCGACGCCCACGCGCCGGGGCAGCTGGACTGGCTGTCGTTCGGCTGCGAGCGGGCCGAGGAGTGCGGCGTCACCCCCGATCGGGTGATCAACACCCTGGAGGCGGACGAACTCCTGGCGCGGTGACCGATGCGGTGATCGTGCGGCGGCTCTTGCGGTGGACGTTCAGCGGCCGGCGGGGGCGGGGCGTTGGGTCCTCGACGCGCGGACCAGGTGCCCGTACCACGGGACCAGTGGGCCGGTGCGCCCGTCGACCAGGCGTTGCCAGGTGGCGCGGCACAGGGCCAGGAACGGTGCGGCGTCCCAGTAGCGCGCCAGTTCGGCCAGCGGGCGGTTCTGGACGTTGCCCAGGCCGTAACGGCGGTCGAAGCCGTAGGACACCGGGACCGCCGCGCCGTTCGCCTCGATCACCAGCGGCGTGAGCCAGCGGCCCAGCGGCTGCTCGTCGTCCACCGGCGCGGCCATGAACGCCTCCGGCTTGCGGGCCAGCATGGTACGCGGCACGGCGTCGAGCTGCACGGCCATGCCGTGTTCCTCCGAGATGCGGCCCAGCTCCACCGCCGCGTAGGCCAGTTCGACCGCGTCCGGGCGTTCGCCCGCCATCAGCCTGTTCGCGGCGCCTTCCGGCTCCAGCGGGTGCACTTGGAGCAGCAGGGCACCGGACTGGGCCGCGGCCACCGCGATTTCACCCAGTTGGGTGGCGTTCCCCTGGGTCAACGTGGTGACCACGCCGACCGGGATGCCGACCTCGGTGAGCCTGCGGATCCCCGCCAACGCCTTCTCGAAGCACCCTTCCTGGTCGCGGATCCGGTCGTGCGTGGCGCGGTCGCCGTCCAGCGACACGGCCACCAGGTCGACCAGCCCGCGCACCAGGCCGATGCGGCGCTGGGTCAACGCCACCGCATTGGTTGTGACGGTCGTTCGCATTCCCGCCGCGCGGGCGGCACGCAGCAGTGCGGGCAATTCGGGGTAGAGGAACGGCTCACCACCGGAAACGTTCAGCACGTCGTAGCCGAGCCCGGCCGCGTCCGCGACCACGGCCGACAGCACGGAGATGGGGATGGACTCGGCGACGTCCGGACCCGAACTGGAGTAGCAGTGCAGGCAGCGCAGGTTGCACAGCCTGGTCGGGTGGACTTGCAGAACAGCCCGGCCACTCGTCTGGCCCATTCCACCCTCCCGAGGTGACTCGATATCCGTATGGAGCAAGCTGGAGGCGCTGTGATACGTCGGAACCGCACTCTTCGTGACCATTCCCTCCAACGTGGGAACCTCGCCGGTAACTGAAACGGCACGTGACGGCTTGACGACTCTCCATACAGGCGAGGCGGCCGGCGTCACGGCGAGGCGGCCCGCGCGCTCACCGGAGCGGGGGAGGTGACATGCGCCGCGAGTTCATCGTTCCGGACGACGCCGCCGACGAGGCCAGGCGCCGGCTGCTGCGGGACCTGCACGACGGTCTGGGGCCGGCGCTGGCGGCGATCGCACTCGGGCTGCGCGCGGCCAGGCACCTGGCGGTGCACGACCCGGCCGCGGCCGGCCCGCTGCTGGCCCGGCTGGAGGAAGAGGTGCACACCGCCGTCACCGACGTCCGCCGGTTGGCGTCGGGCGCGTGTCCCGCGGTGCTGTCGCGACTCGGCCTGGCCGGCGCGGTGCGGGCGCACGTGGCCACGTTGACCGACCGGCACCCGGTGCGGGTGGACGTGCAGTGCGCGGACGTGCCGGACCTGCCGGTGGGGGTGCAGGTGGCGGCGTACCGGATCATCTGTGAGGCGTTGACCAACGTCGTGCGGCACGCGGGGGCGCGGCACTGCGCGGTGCGGCTGCGGTTCGACGGCTGCCTGCACGTCGAGGTCGTGGACGACGGGATCGGTGTGGGGAACGCGGTCGTCACGGGCGACGGTGTGGGCGGGGCGGTCAGCGGCGGTGACGGCGTCGAGGTCGGGGTCGGGGTCGGGGTCGGTGGGGACGTGGTCCCGGGGCAGGGTGCCGGGGTCGGGGTCGGGGTCGGCGCCGGGATCGGGCTCGGTTCGATGCGCGATCGGGCACGCGAGGTCGGTGGTACGTGGCGGGTGGAGCACGCCGCCGCCGGAGGCACGAGGGTAGCGGCGGACCTGCCGCTCGCCGGCGGGGTGTGAGCCGGGATGCCGGCGCTGCGGGTGCTGGTCGTGGACGACCACCCGCTCTTCCGGTACGGCCTGGCCGCCGCGTTGACCGCCGCACCCGACACGGAGGTGGTCGGCGAGGCGTCCGGCGGCACGGCGGCGGTGTCCATGGCCGCCGCGCTCCAGCCGGACGTGGTGGTGATGGACCTGAACATGCCGGACCTGGGCGGGGTGGAGGCGACGCGGCGGATCGTGGCGCGCGATCCCGGCGTGCGGGTGTTGGTGCTGACCATGTTCGACGATGACGAGTCGGTGTTCGCGGCGATGCGCGCGGGTGCGTTGGGCTACCTGCTCAAGGCGTCCCGGCCGCCGCAGATCGTGCGCGCGGTGCGGTCGGTCGGCGAGGGCGAGGCGATCTTCAGCCCGGCGATCGCGGTGCGGCTGCTGGCGTACTTCGCCGCCGTGCCGCGGGAACGGGTGGAGGCGTTCCCGGAGCTGACCGCGCGGGAGCGGGACGTGCTGCGGCTGATGGCCGACGGCCGGGGCAACACGGCGATCGCCCGGTCGCTGGTGCTCAGCCCGAAGACGGTGCGCAACCACGTGTCGAACATCCTGCGCAAGCTGCACGTGGCCGACCGCGAGCAGGCCGTGTCCCGGGCGAAGGAGGCCGGTCTGGGCGAGGACCCGGGACAGGTCGGGACGGCGCGCCCGTAGTGCCGGGACGCGCCGGGAAGCCACGATTGCGGTGGCACGCGGCGTGACCGGTGCATCGGGGCAACGAGGGCGGGAGCACCAGAGATGAACGCACACCACCAGATCGCGGTCGTCCTGCACGCGACGGACTCCATCACCAGGGCCGGGGTGACGGCGGCGTTGCGGTCGCGGCCCGAGATACGGCTGGTCGAGCCGGACGAGCCGGCTCCCGTCGCGCTGGTCGTGCTCGACCGCCTGGACGGCGAGGCGCAGCAGTTGCTGCGCAGGCTCCAGGCGCCGGGCGGCGCGGGCATCGTGCTGGTGGCGGGCGACATCGCCGACCCGGAGCTGCTCAACGTGGTCAGCAGCGGTGTGTCCGCGGTGATCCGCCGCTCCGACGCCACGCCGGACACGTTGGTGCGCCTGGTGAAAGCCACCGCCGCGGGCCAGGGCGCGCTCCCGCCCGACCTGCTCGGCAGGCTGCTGGACCGGGTGTCGCGGTTGCAGCGCAACGTGCTCAACCCCAACGGCTGGACCATGGCGGGCATGTCCGACCGGGAGACCGAGGTGCTGCGGCTGATCGCGGACGGCTTCGAGACCCGCGAGATCGCCGAGAAGCTGTGCTACTCGCAGCGCACGGTCAAGTCGATCCTGCACGACATCACCAACCGGTTCCAGCTGCGCAACCGCGCGCACGCCGTGGCCTTCGCCTTGCGCGAAGGCCTGATCTGAGCGGTTACACAGCCCGGCCGGCGAACGACACCGAGGGCTTGCAGTTGCCCTTGGCGGCCGGGTTCTGGCAGCTGACCTGCACGATGACCCGCTCACCCGGCTTGAACCGCAGCGGTTGCACGTAGTGGCGGTCCAGGTCGCGGAAGTTGGCCAGGCCCACCTCCAGCAGCACGCCGCGGGTGCCGTTCGCGTCACGCAGCACCCGCACCGTGCCGGTGTCGCCACGCGGGTTCTGCAGCACGATGTCGGTGATCAGCAACGTCTTGTCGGCCGGCGGGGTGAACGCGAAGTCGGTGAAGACGTCCGGGTTGGCCACGATCGCGGCGTCGGCGGCCACCCGGAAGTCGGTCGGCTCACCGGGCTCGGCCGCCGGGTCGCCCGGCTTCGCGGTGGGCGGCGAGCCGGGAGGCGCCTCCGGGTCCAGCCCGGCGGCCTTCATCGCCTCCTCGGACTTCACCTCGGCTTCCTTCGCCTGCTCCTGCGCCTGCCCCGCGCCGGCCTGCGCCTCGTCGACGGCGGTCTTGACCTCCTGGACCTGCTGCGCGGCGGCTTCCCGCGCGGCGGACTTCACGGCCGGTCGCAGCACGGTGAACCACAGCGCCGCCAGCACCACCGCCAGCGCCAGCAGCGCGATCAACGCGGGCAGCAGCCACTTCGGCAGCAGCTGCCGCTGCACGAGCGTCCCCGCGGCGGCCAGCGGCGGCCCGGAGCTGGGCACCACCTCCACCCGGAACGGCCGCGGCTGCGACGGTCCGCGCAGGAACGTGTCGCGAGGCTTGGCGACCAGCTTCACGAACGCCGCCGTGCCGGGCGTGAGCACCAGGTCGGTGCGGTCGAGCTTGAACTCCAGCTCGCCGTCCGGGTCGGTCGGGCTGAGCCGCACCGCGACCGGGTGGTTGCCGACGTTGTCGACGGCCACCTCGAACCGGCCGCGCGCGCCCGCCTCCACCTTGGCCGGCACGAGCTCGGCGGACAGGTCGGTGAACGCGCCGACCTCGACCACGCCCTCCTCGACCACCGAACCGTACGGGTCCTCGCGCGAGGTGACGCGCACGCCGAACGGCACGGGGCCCGCGGCCACCTCGGCGGCGCGCGGCGGCGCGAACCGCACGACCACCGAGGCGGACGCCTGGGGCACGAGGTTGACCGAGGCCGGTTCGGCGGTCGCCCACCCGGCCGCGTCGCCGACCACGTCCACGGTGAACTCGTCCACCAGGTCTCCGGTGTTGCGCACGACGACCGTGCAGGTGACGTCTTCGCCGGGTGCCACGGCCAGGCCGGTGGCGGACAGCGTCGCGGTTGCGCCCATGGCGTGAATCCTCCGCTGGTCGGTTCGGTCGGGGCAGTGGCGCAGGGGTGGGGCGGGGTGCGTCCGGTGCTGCCCCATCGGGCAGCCGCCGGTGTCACCCGCGGGACGCGAAGTCGGGTGGTTGCAGGGTTCTGGGCACGACGAGGAAGTCACCGGAGCGCACCGCGCCGAACGGGGGCCCGACGACCGGTGAGGCTTCGAGCTGCCGCACGCCGATGCGGTCGTTGTGGAACACCAGGACGTACGCCTCGAACGTGCCGTCCGGCCGCACGACGACGTCACCGGGTGTCGGCGAGAGGCCGAGCGTCCAGCCCATCCGCACCGTCGCGCCGGGCGGGAACGACCGGCCGGTGGCGCGGGGCACGAACCCGGTCGGCCCGGTGCCGGGGTCGACCGCGATCTCCGGCTGCCGCACCAGCACCCGGACGGCGGCGGTGTTGTCGGCGGCGTTGTTGTCGGGTCCGACGCCGAGCACCGAGCCGCCCGCCGTGCTGTCCAGGGCGGCCTTCGCGGGCAGCGCGACCCGCACTTCGGCCTCCTGGCCGGGTGCGAGCGTGCCGATCGCGCACGTCGCACCGTCTGCCGCGCAGCCCGTGACGGCGTCGACCGGGAGCAGTTGCGGCGGCAGGGAGGTGACCACGCGGACGTCGGTCATCGGCACGGACGCGCCGTTGCGCACCCGGTAGGACAGCACGAGGTCGTCGCCGCCGACGTAACCCTCCTGCGGCACCAGCGCCACGGCCAGCGACAGCGAGCCGGGGTTGTCCGGCGGCCTGATCTCGTCGGCCACGGTCACCGCCACGTCGGCGGCGTTGTCGCCGGGGTTGACGTCCGGCGGCAGGGTGGCCCGGACGGCCTGGTGCCCCGCCGCGGTCCCCGTGACGGTCACCAGGACCTCGGCGGTCTCGTTCGGTGCGAGCCGACCCAGCGCGCACCCCGTCGTGGTGCACGTGCCGGCGGTGGTGGTGATCTCCTCGACCCGGAGCCCGGCGGGCACGGTCAACGCCAGGTCGGCGCCCCGGGCCGGGGCCAGGCCGCCGTTGGTCACCCGCAGCCGCACGGACGTGGCACCGCCGAAGGGCACCGCGGCGGGCGCGGCGGAACCGGTCAGCACGAGGTCGGGCAGCGGTCGGAACGCGGGCAGGTCGGCGTCCTCCTGGCGGAACGAGACCACGTCGACGGGCGTGCCGCCGCCGGGTGGCACGGTCCACACCCGGTGGTACTCGTCGGCGTCGCTCATCGAGAACGCGATCGACGACCCGTCCGGCGACCACGCGGGGTCTTCCGGCGGCTCGCCGCCCGAGGTGATCGGGGTGGCGTTCGCGCCCGTGGCGTCGGCCACGCACAGCACGTCGCCGTGCTCGTAGACGAGCCGGTTGCCGTCCGGCGACCACGCGGGGGCGGTGTCCCGCCGGGCGCACGGCGTCGCGAACGACGGCGACAGGTCGACCTGCTGCACGAGGTCCGCGCCGTCGAGCCGGGCGAGCCAGATGTCGTCGGTCTCGCCGCGCTCCGGCACGTAGACCGTGACCGCGCTGCTCGCCCGCCCGGTCCGGCCGCCGCTGTCGGTGGCGGTGCACGTGACGGTGGTCAGGCCGACCGGGAACAGCGCGCCGGACGTCGCGTCGCAAATCGGGGTGAGCGGTGCGCCGGCGGCGTCGGTGGCGGTGGCCGTGAAGGTGGCCGGCACGGGTGTCCGGCCGGGGCTGGGCACGGCGTTCGCGTTCACCACCACGGTCGGCGGTGCGGGAGCGGCCAGGGTGATGTCGATGAACTGCTCGTACGGCTCGGCGGGCAGCTTGTCGTCGAACCTGAACCAGACCCGGCACTCCAGGTCCGCGGCGGCCCGCGCGGTCGGCGCTTCGCCCAGCGTCACGGTCTCGGTGAAGGTGACGTCCGTGCCACCCGCGACGCGGGCCCGGGGCGGGTCGAACCGGACGGTGACCCCGAGCGGGCAGGACGCCTCCGGCGTCACGGTCACCGGCAGCGTGGTGATGCCCTGCTCGATCCCGGCCACGATCTGGCCGGGCTCGTACCCGCCGACCAGCACCCCGTCGGTGATGGTGGTGAGGCGCGTGGCCTGGAGCCGGTTGTCCAGCTTCTCCGTGTACGGCGGGTCCTGCACGATCACCACGGGCACGCCGACGAGGTGGATGTCCCGCTCGGTCAGGTCCTCGGTGATCTCGTCCTCGGTCCAGTACGGCGTGGCGCCCGGACACGCCGGGTACAGCACGGTGTCGCAGGTGTCGGGGCTGTTGTGGCTGGCCGCGTCACCGGCCAGCACGATGATCCGGGTGACGTCGTCGCCCTCGCTGAACGTCAGGTAGCCGCCGTCCGCGCCCTCGTCGCGGGCGAGGTGGTGCAGCGCGTTGAACCAGTCCTCGGGCAGGTCGCCGCCGAACTCGATGGGGAAGTTCGCGGGTTCGGCGAGCACGGGCTGGAGCACGTCCGGTGTGGTCAAGTTGCGCACGAGGCGGTAGCGGCCATCGCCGTCGCTGGCGTCCTGGTAGGTGGCGATGCCGAAGAGGGCGTCCGGCTCGGCGGTGGAGATCCGCTCCATCACCGTGCCGATGTTGGCCCGGACGGTGTCCACCGTGGTCGTCATGGACGACGTGGTGTCCAACAGGAACATGATCTCCGGACGGGCCGGCACGGACGGGGTGCGCACGGTCGCGGTGGTGGTGAACGTGCCGGTGCGGGACGTGGACGCGCCCACGACGTGCGGCTGGACGTGCGGCGGGTTGAGGGCCGTCGTGTGGCGGCCGAACGCGATGACGTCGCCGGTCGGTGACCACGCGGGCTTGTCGTCGTAGCCGAGGACGTGGTGCGGCCTGGGGATCGTGGTCAGCTCGACCCCGTCCGCGACCCTGACCACGGTGACCACGCCGCCGTCTGCCAGCAGCGCGATCATCGAGCCGTCCGGCGACCAGGACGGGTGCCTGCCGTGGTGGAGCACCCGCTCGTCGCCGCCCTCGGCGTCGGCCACGACCACCCCGGAGCCCTCACCGATGGACCGGGTGAAGGCGATCGACGTGCCGTCCGGCGAGTAGGCGGGATCGGTCTCGGACGTGTCCGGGGTGTCGGTGATCTGCCGGGGATCGCCGCCTCGGGCGTCGGTGCTCCAGATGTCCCCGGGATCGCCGCGGCTGACCGCGATCCGGTACGGCGCCAGGACCTCCGGCTGGGCGGTGGCCGTCACCGGCCGTTCGGCGACGACCAGCCCGGCCAGCAGGACCACCACGAGCGCCAGGTGCCTCACCGTTCACCTCACCGCGAAGAATTCGATCTCGGCGAGCGCGACCTCGTTGCCGCGCAACGACCGGTGCCACTCGGTCACGTGCACCTCGACGCTGGTCGCGACGCCTTCGACCCGGACGGTCTGCGGGTCCGGGGTGTCGGCGAGGTCGACGTCGAACGTGCGGCCGGTCGGGTAGACGAGGTGCAGCTTCTTGGGTCGGTGGGCGGCTTGCAGGTCGGCCGGGTCGCCGACCCGGACGATGGCCTCGCGCAGGTCGACCTCGCGGCCGAAGTCGAGCACCAGCGCGGGCGGTCGCGGTTCGACCGGCGCGAGCCAGAACGTGTTGGTCGCGTTGTCGAAGGCGAGACCGGGCGGGTGGTCGGGCGATTCGGCGGTGGCGGCGATGCCGGTGGGGCGCACGGGGGTGAGGTCGGTGCCGAACAGTCCCTTGACGTCCTTGGCGATCGAGGTGGCCTGGGTGTTGACCAGGCCGCGGAACGACGGCACGAGCCCGTAGGCACCGACCGCGCCCAGCAGCGCCACGACGAACGACCAGCGGAGCACCTGGCCGACCCGGCGGCGCACGGTGCCGACGCGGCGGGTGGGTCGGCTGCCCGCCTCCGGTGGCTTGCGCTTGGGCAGCAGCTTGCGCCACCACTTCTCCGGCACGACCGCGGCTTCCACCAGGGCCGAGCCGCAGCGGGCGCAGAACTTGCGGGTGGGCGGGTTGGCCTCGCCGCACTGGCCGCAGATCAGGTCGCCGGGCTGGGGAGTCCGGCGCTCGGTGAGGCGGGGCCGGTGCGTGCCGGTGGGCGGCTTCCGGTCGGTGGGCTGCATCGCACCCGGCTGCATCGCACCTGGCTGCTGCGGGCCCGTTTGCTGCGGGGTCTGCTGTTGCGGGGTCGATGGGGACGGCGCGGGTTGCGGCGCGAAGGGCTGGGTCGGGAGGGGTTGCGCCCCGTTGCGGGGCGGCGGCGCCCACGGCCCCGGCTGGTCGTGCGGCCCGGCTTGTCCCGGCCCGGCCTGTCCAAGTCCGGCCGGCCCCCGTCCGGCCTGTGCCGCGGCCTGCTCGGGCACCGGCGCGGGTTTCGGCTCCCACTCCAAGTACGTCCCGCAGGCACCGCAGAACTCCGAGCCCGGCGCGTTGCTCTCACCGCACTGCGCGCACACGATCATTCCCCCACCACCTCCAAGTCCACCGCGACGTGCGCGGGCACCGCGCCGGCGATCGCGGCCGCCAGCCGGGTCCGGTCCACCTCGCCCGGCCGGGCCACCCGCACCCGGACGTGCACGCTCGGCGGGTCCTCCGCCACCGCGAGCCCGGGCCGGTCGGTCGACGTGCAGCCGCCGCTGTCGCGCACCTCGACGTCTCCCCCGGTCAGCAGCGCCACGTGCTCGGCCAGCCCGCGCCGCGTGCCGCGCCACCGGTGCAGCTCGACCGCCCGCGCCACCAGCGCCCGCCGTTGCGCCACCGGCCAGCCCTCGCCGACGTCCAGCGCCACCCAGTGCGCCAGCCACTCCAGGAAGTCCTCCGGCGCCAGGCGCGGGTCGAGGTAGCCCGCGAACCCGTCCAACGTGGTGAACACCGGTGCCAGCACCTCGTCCAACGCGGCCAGGAACCGCGCCGTGAACCCGTCCTCCACGTACACGGCGGGCAGTCGGTCGGCCAGCGGGTGCGGTGTCGTCATCGCGCCACCCGCACCTGGTGGCCGTAGGAGAACGCGAGCCCGTTGGGCGGCAGGTCGAGCCTGGCCACCGCGTTGCCGCGCTCGCCGGTCACCGGGTTCGCCCCGAACAGCTTGATCTCCTCGACCAGCTCGACCCCCGGCAGCCGCTGGAGCACGGCGAACACCTCACCGGACTGCACGGGCCGCCCGAACGGCCAGCCGTCGCCGTCCGGCCCGCCGCTGACCGGGTTGAAGTAGTCGTACAGCGCCTGCACCGACCGCGTCCGCAGCACGTCCTCGGGTGTGCCCGCCTTCGCCTTGAGCTGCGCCACCACCGTGACGCCCTGGTAGTAGGGCGGTTCCACGGACACCCGCGCGCCGACGCACCGGCGTTCCTCCAGGAACCGCTCGATCCGCTCCCGCACGTCCGCGCCGGGCTGCAACGCGGCGAAGTCCGACTCCTCGTGCGCGCCGACCGAAGGCACGACCAGCACCCGCACCGCGGCCGATCCTGGACCCGCGGGCACGCACCGCACGCGGGCGATCTCCGGCGCCGCCTCCCGTGTCAGCACCTCGTAGTCCTCGGCCGTCACGGCACGGTCGCGGGTGCGCAGCAGCAACGGCCCGCGCACCGCCGCGTCACGCACCGACTCCCCCGCCACGCCACCGGACGCGGGCTGCCGGTTCGTCACCGCCGTCACGAACGGCACCGGGTCGCGCTGCACCTGCAACAAGCCGCGTGCCACGTTGCCGCGCAGACCACCGCCGGTCCGGTACTCGGGCACCCGGATCGCGGCCGATTTCAGCGGGATCGCACCGTAGCGCCGCACGCCACCGCCGGGTTGCCGCACCGCCGGGCCGAAGATCACCTCGCCGCCGACGCGGTCCAGCACCACGTGCCGGTCGTCGGGCCCGGACTCGGCGAACGACCGCACCTCGGTCCAGCGCTCCCACCCGTCCGGCGTGGCGACCTCCACCACCAAGGCGCCGTCGTCCACCACGACCGGCGTGCGGGCGAGCGGGAACCGCTGCCCCGGCACGCCTTCGGACACGCCGACCGTCTCGCCGCGCACGACGTCCGCGTGCGTGGCGCCGGTCGTGCCGCCGATGGTGGCGGCGGTGACGGACACCAGCTTCGGCGGACGCTGGTAGAACGGCCGGTCGGGCGCGGGTGCGACGGCACGGCACCGCAGCCACCCGGCGCGTTGCCGGGCGATGACGGACACGGCGTGCGTGCGCGGCACGTGCAGCACCACGTCACCGGGCTGGTTGAAGCCGCCGGTCGTGTCGCGGTCCACCTCGCACGGGCTCCACCCGGTGCCGTTCCACGCCTCCCACGCCCACGGCGGGTCGCGCGGGTCGACGCCGCGGCCTTCGGCGTGCGCCTCGACCCGCAGCAGCACCGCGCACCCGGGTACGGCGTCCGACAGTCCGAACAGGACGGAGTCACCGGGCGCGGGCGGCGTGGCGAAAACGTCGGGCGCCTTGCCGTCGCGCAGTTCGTCGGTGCGGTCGGCGGGCGGGATCGACGTGTCCTGCACCGCGGTCACGAGGTGCGCCAACGAGCACGGCACGATCGTCAGCTCCCGGTCCACGGTGAACACGACCGGGTCCTCGACCTCGCTGCGCTCGGTGGCCACCTGCGCGCCCGCGGGCACCACCACCGGCACGTCACGCGGCGCGGACAGCCAGAACGTGACGTCACCGGTCGCCGCCGTGGGCGGGAACAGCTTCACCCCGATCAGGTCGAGGAACCGCAGGTAGTGCAGGTCGGGCACGCGGTTGAGCCGGTACAGCAGCTCGTCCACCATGTGCGCGAACGCCTCGATCAGCGTCACGCCGGGGTCGGACACGTTGTGGTCCGTCCACTCCGGACAGTTCTGCTGCACGCGGCGCTTGGCCTCGTCCACCAGGTCCTGGAACCGCCGGTCGTCCAGGTTGGGCGTGGGCAGGGACGTCATCGCGCGCCCTCCTCGTCGGCCTCGTGCGGCGGGATGACGTAGAAGGGGAACACCAGGTTGCGCGGGTCGTTCGTGCCGCGCAGCGCGTACCGCAGGTCGATGAGCAGGGTGCCCTGGTCGACCTCGTCGAAGCCCACGGACACGTCGGTGAGCGTGATGCGGGGTTCCCAGCGCTCCAGCGCCAGCCGCACCTCGTAGGCGATCCGACCGGCGGTCGCCGCGTCGGCGGGCGCGAACACCAGGTCGTGGATGGCGCAGCCGAACTCCGGCCGCATCGGGCGTTCGCCCGGCGCGGTGGCCAGGATCAACCGGATGCTCTCCACGATCTCGCGCTCGCCGCCGACCAGCGCGACGGAGCCGGTGGCGTCGGTGTGCACGGGGAACGCCAGGCCGCGGCCGATGAAGTCCACGTCACCCTCCTATGAGGACGGTCGGGCAGCCGACGACGATCGGCGCGCCGCAGCCCGCCAGGTCGCCCATCCGGGCCGCGGGCCTGCCGCCGATCAGCACGGTCGGGCAGCCGGGTGGCAGCACGGGTGTCGGCGGGTGCGGTGGCAGGCCGGGGAACGTGCAGGTGTGGAGGTTGCCGACGGTGGCGGCGGGCATCCCGCCGATGAGCACGGTCGGCACACCCGGCGGTGCCAGCACGCCGGGGTGCCCGGTCGGGTCGCCGACCCTCGCCGCTGGTGGCATGTCCTTCATCCCCCTCAGTTGATCCGGACGACCGCGCCGCGCACGGTCACCGGGCCGCTCGCGGTCAGCTCGGCCTGGCCCTGGCCGGTCACGGCCACCGTGGCGCCCTCGACCTTGACCCCGGCCGTGCCGGACGCCTTGAGCTGCGCGCCCGCCTCGATGGCCACGTCGGTGCGCGCGGTGGCGGTGATCTTCTGGCCCTTCAGCTCCAGCGGTCCGGTGCCCGCGTCGATGGTCACGCCGTTCTGCGCCTTGATCGTCACGGCCTTGCCGCTGGTCACCTCGACGACCTGGTTGCGCTGGTCGAGCCTGACCACGAACTTCCCGTCGCCGCTGGCTATCGTGATGCCCTCGTCCTCCACGAACTCGACCTTGTGGTGCTTGCGGGAGACGAACCCGCGGGCCGCGACCTCGCCGCTGTTGCCGTCCACGGGTTCCTTGGTGAGCGTGGGCGGTTGGTCCTTGCCGTTGTAGAGGCCGCCGAGCACGTACGGCGCGTCGAAGTCGCCGTGCTCGAAGCCCACCAGCACCTCGTCGCCGACCTCGGGCAGCACGAGGCCGCCGTAGCCGTTGCCCGCGCCGGTGTGCACGGTCCGCGCCCAGCCGCTGGCGAAGTCCGGTGCGAGCCACGGGTAGGTGACCTTGACCCGACCCGCTTTCGCCGGGTCGCGCACGTCGCTGACGATCGCGGGCACCAGGCCCCGGTTCGGCGTGCCGCCGGTGCCGCCGTTGGCCAGGCCGTAGAGGGAGCGTTCCTGGCGTCCGGAGACGGTGAACTCGGTGGTGTAGCCGGACTGCTCGCTGAACAGGTGCCGCGTGCTGGTGAGCGTGTACTTGCCCGCGAACGGCTCGCCGACGTTGGTCAGCGCCACCGCCGTGCCCGCCCGCAGCTTGGGGTTGCCGCGCGCCACCCCGGCCAGTTCCGCGCACGCGCCGCCCAACTGGGCGGCCAGTGCGGCGGCGACCGCGTCCGCCTCGGCCTGGGTGCGGTGCGGGCCGCCCACCAGGAACGGCGGGCTGCCGAACCTGCCTGCCAGCGCGACCGGGTCGACGCCGGACACCTCCGTGCCCAGGGCGTTCGCCGGCTTGGTGGCCACGACGGCTTGCTTGTTCTCGTCGTCCCAGCCGCGCACCCGTACCTCGGGCACCTGCTCGGCGGCCGTGATGGCGGCGCGCAGCGACAGCAGGTTGCGGTGCACCTCCAGCACCAGCGGGTTCGCCTTGGCCTTGGCGTTGACCGCGGGCGCCGACTTCGGCTCCTCCGGCAGGCCGAACTCCAGCTTCCCCTCCACCACCGCGATCTGCGCGCCGACCAGCGCGGCGAGGCGGGACAGGAACTCCCAGTCGCTCACCCCGTCCTGGCTGAGCTGGGTGTGCGGGCGGCCGAAGCCCTTGACGTCGTCGATCTGCCCGACCGGGATCTCCGCCCGCTGCGCGACCTTGCGCACCACGTCGGCGACGGTCATGTTCGGATACGCGGCGACCCGCCGACCGCGGAACAGCCGGTGCCCCAGGTCGTAGCCGCGGACCTCGGTGAACGTGCCGCCCTCGTCCAGCTCCACGCCGACCGCGGTGACCTCGCCGCTCATCAGCGGCTGCGGGCCGCCCGGGTCGGACGTCTGGACCTTGAGCGCGATCTTCGCCCCGATGGTGAACTTGCCCTTGCCGAGCACGACGTGGCCGGGGTCGCGGAACCGCAGCACGAACACGTCCGGCAGGTTGCGGCTGTCGTCCACGAAAGCATGTGTGAGCAGGGACTTCACGTCGGCGGGCAGCGGGCCGCCCGCCACCTCGACCACGAGGGAGTTGGCGAAGGTCTCAGTGGCCATCGCGGATCTCCTCCAACGCGGGCACCAGCAGGCGTGCGCCGGGCCGCAGCCGCATCGGGTCGTCGATGTCGTTGGCCTCGGCGATCTCCCGCCACAGCTCGGCGTTGCCGTAGGCCTTGTAGGCGACCGACTGCAGCGTGTCGCCCGCGACCAGGACGTGGGAGTCGCGGGCGGCGAGGGCGCCGGAGGTCGGGTTCTGGCCGCCCTGCTCGCCCGCGATCTCCTCCAGGTTGACCGTGCACGTGGCGCGGACCGGGACGCCGGCGGGCGTGAACAGGGTGTACTTGGCGGCGACGCTCGCCACGAACGCCGGGAAGCCCGTCATCCCACCCCACTTGAAGATCACCCACGGCGGCGAGCCCTTGCCGTGCTGGCGGCTGTCCTCGGTGGGCACGCAGCAGGCGAACAGCTGCTCGACCTTCTTCACGACGCTGTCGTCCATGTGCTCGGTGGCGTCGAGGAAGATCTCCAGGGCGAGCTTGACCGGGTCGGAGCCCTTGAACTCCGGCGTGCCGCTCTTGGCCACGTTGGGTTGGCGGCTGCGTTCCCACTTGGCGTTCTTGGTCAGCGACAGTTCCTTGGGGTTGAACTGGAAGGTGATCTCGTGCATCAGGTCACCGGGCTTGGCCGCGCCGCCCGCATTCGGTGGGCGGTGGACGCTGAGGAGGGCTTTCTGGAGGTTCGTCGGCGCGGCGTAGCTGGTGGACTTCGCGCTGGTCCCGGCCGAGGTGAAGGTGATCGGGGAGGCCATGGGGTCACTTCGCCGTGTCGAGGAAGCCGTGGTGGGCGAGTTCGAGGGTCTCGGTCGCGACCTTGGGCGAGTCGGCGGACAGCTGCGGGCCGCTCCACCGGACCGGGATCACGCCGGACAGCGCCCAGCTGGCGATCACCGTGCCCGCCAGCGTGCGCGCTTCGATGATCGCGGTCTTGCGCGTGACGCCCGCCGCCATGCCCGCGATCCACTTGATGATCTTGGCGCTGTCCTTGGTGACGGGACGGGACAGTTTGACGTTGGAGTACTTGATCCGGGTGGGCAGCTGCCAGACCATGCCGTTGTTGCCGCCTTCTTCGCGCTGCTCGACGGTGAACTCGACGCCGAGCCCGTCGCAGCTGTTGAAGGAGCCGAGGCTTTCGTCGTCGATGCGCACGACGAAGCACACGGAAACCGCCTCATCCACCTCGGCCATACCGCTCACCTCCACCGATCGGTCAATGCCCCGCGCCGTTCCCGGTCGAGCCACAGCTCGGCCTTGAGCCGCCGGACGAGCGGGTCGTAAAGCTTCTTGAGCAGTTCCTCAACGTCCGGAGCAACCACCCCGGGCACCGGAGCGGACGCAGCATCCTGGGCCGGTGCCGGTGCCGGGGCCGGAGTCGGGGTCACCGCCTCCGCGGGCGCGGGCGCCACCGACGTCGCCTGCACCTCGACTTCCCGCTGCACCAACGCGGTCTCGGCCACCGGAACGAACCCGTCACCCACCACGGTCCGCCCCGACTCCGACCCGGCCCACCCGACACGTTCCCGCACCACCGGCCCGGCCACCTGGGCAGGCGTGATCGGCATCCCCAACCCGACCCCGACCCCGCGCCGCTGCACCGGCTGGACCGGCTGGACCGGCTGGACCGGCTGGACCGGACTTCCGGCCACCAAGCGGGAACCCCGGGCTACCGAATCCTGGACCACCGAACGCTGAGCGACCGGGGCCTCCGAGACCGGATCGCGGGCGACCCGCACTTCGACAACCGGCGTCCCGGCAACATGGACCGGGGTGGCCGTGGCCTGAGGCTGGATCGTCGCGCGCTGAAGTATCGGACGCCCACCCGCCGAGGCCTCGGCTCTCCAGCCACCGACCACCGGATTCTCAGCCACCGGATTCTCAGCCACCGAACCCTCGACCACCGAACTCCGGGTGACTGCGTTTCCGGCGACCGAGGGCTCGGTCGCCACGCTGCGCGCGGTAAAACCATGGGTCACCGGGTCCTGGGATACCGGGTCCTGGGTCACTGGGCTCCGGGCGACCGGACCCTGGCTCACCGGACCCTGGCTGACCTGGCCATGGGACAGGCCATGGGTTACCGGGCCATGGGTTACCAGGCTCTGCAGTGCCAGACTCTGCATTGACCGGCTCTGGGTTGGCGCGCTCTGGGTCGGCGGGCTCTGCGTCGGCGGGGTCTGCGATGCCGGATTCTGGGTTACCGGGCTCTGGGTTACCGGGCTCTGGGTTACCGGGCTCTGGGTTACCGGGCTCTGGGTTACCGGGCTCTGGGTTGTTACCGGACTTTGGGTTGTTACCGGACTTTGGGTTACCGGACTTTGGGTCGGCGGACTCTGCGTTGGCGCGCTCGGGGTCGGCGCGCTCCGCGTTGCCGGACTCTGAACTGCCAGGCCTCGATCTGGCACGCGCTGGACCGCCGGGACTTGAATCGCCGAGCCCTGGACCGGCGCTCGTTGGAGGGTCGGGCGCTGGATCACCGGAGGCTGCATGGCCGGGCTCCGGACCGGTAGGGCCGCCGGAGCATCCGGGCTGGGGGCGATCGAGACTTCGGGGCCAGGGCTTTCGACTGGCGCATTCCCGACTGCCGAACCCTCGCCCGCCAAACCCTCGCCCGCCGGACCTCCGACCGCCAAACCCTCGGTGGCCTGGTTCTCGGTCGCCAATCGCTGGATCACCGAGCCCTCGGTGGTCGGCCTTTCGACAGCCGGGCGTTCGAGGGCTGGTCGCTCCATGGCCGGGCTCTCGATCGCCGGAGCGTCGGTGGCCGGGCTCGCGATGACCGGGCTCCCGACCGCCATGCTCCCGACCGGCGAATCCTCGATCACCGAGCGCTCAACCTCCGAGTGCTCGACCGCCGACCCTGCCACAGCCGAGTGACCGACCGCCGACCTTCCCAAGGCCGGGTGCTCGACCGCCGACCTCCCGACCGCCGAGTGTCCTACCGCCGGCTTCCTCAGCGGCGAGCTCCCGGCCGCCGGGCCGCGAGCGGGGAGGCTCGGTGCCGAGTCGAGGCTTGCCGTGCGTTGGACTGCCCGGTTCTCGGTTGCGGTCCGGCGCTCAACTACCGGCTGGCTCTCGGCTGCGGTCGGGCTCTCGGCTGCGGTCGGGCTCTCGGCTGCGGTCGGGCTCTCGGCGGCGGTCGGGCTCTCGGGCTCGGGGTTCGGTGTTGTCGTCGCCGAAGCTTCCGTTGCCGGTGTGGGCTCGGGCTGGATGGCGTCGCGGAGCCGGGACCACAGGCTCCGGGGCTTGGGTGCGGGCGGCGTGGCCAGTGGCATCTCCGCGACTCGTTGCGCGACGCCCTCGATCACGCCGGACGGCTCCGCCTCACCGACCCCGTGGGCCAACGGCGCCAGGTAGGCCGGTGAACGCCACGACGTCAACGACGCCGAGAACCGCTCCACCGGGTTCACCAACGGGTGCCCGGCCACCACCCGCTGGATCGGCGGCAACCTCCGCCACTCACCCCGCCGCACGGGCAGCGGCGGGGTGGAGCGTGCCGCCTCACGTCGCCACGGCCACATCGCACCCTCACCGTCCCTGGCTGATCCGTGTGTTGATCCGGGCGATCTCGGCCACGTACCGCAGCCGGTCCGGGTGCTCCAGGTCGAGGATCGAGTCCCACGACCAGTGGAAGTGGTACGCCACGTACGCGACCTCTTCGTGCAGCCGGTCGGCCGCGTACGTCACGATTCCCCCAGGCGCCCACCCGCGACGTCCACGCTGAACCCGTGCCCGCACTCGGGACAGGCCACCGCCGCGCGGGTGTGCCCCTCGCTGTTGATCCGCCGGTACGTGTCCTGCAGGAACGCCAGGTCCGACGCGAACAGGTTCTCCACCACACCGGCGTGCACGTCGGTCACCGAGCCGATCCGCACGATCACCCGCGCCAGCAGCACCACGGTCAGGTACGCCGAGTTCTCCCGCACCCGGTCGTCCCGCAGCGGCACCAGCTCGTCCCGCGCGGTCGCCAGGCGCATCACGCCGGAACGGTGCACCGCACCGCTGTCGTCGACGTACCCTCGCGGCAGCTCGAAGGCGAACTCGGTGCGCATCGGCTCGGCCACGGCCGGAGCCGGCACATCGGACGAAACGGGTACCGCCGCCATCATCCTGCGCATGGCGTCACTCGACTTCCATCATCTCGTAGGTGACGACGAGCTTCTCCGTGAGCACGCTGGTGTCGCCCGCCTTCAACGTGCCGATCTCCAGCGACTTCGGCCACGCGTTGGTCAGCTTGTACCGCTTGATCGGCTGGCCCTCGTAGTCGTAGACGATGATCGCCCCGCCCTTGCGCGCGTTGCCCATCCGGCCGAAGTGCGCGTCCTTGACCCACTTCTCGAAGCTCTGGTCGTCGGTGAGCCCGCGGGTCAGGGTGACCTCGCCCGCCTTCGGCTTGCCGGGCAGCTTCTTGATGACGTACTTGCCGTCCGCCGTGTTCGTCTTCAGCTCGATGACGTCCTGCTCCATCTTCAGCCCGGAGACCTCGGAGATCTGCTTGATCGCGACGCCGTCGACCTCCAGGCCGAACGAGTGGCCGACCGAGGTGTCGAGTTCGGGAAGAGCCATGACCGACCGCCTTAAACTAGGACTCGACTACTCGTTGACGAGGCTGGTGCCGCCGGAGATCTGCGCCAGCCGGAACACCACGAACTCCGCGGGCTTGACCGGTGCGATGCCGACCTCGCAGATCACCTGGCCGAGGTCGATGCTCTCGGCCGGGTTGGTCTCGCGGTCGCACTTGACGTAGAACGCCTCGTCCGGGGTGAGCCCGAACAACGCGCCCTTGCGCCACTCCGTGACCAGGAAAGCGCTGATGGTGCGGCGGATCCGGGCCCACAGCGCGTCGTCGTTCGGCTCGAACACGACCCACTGCGTGCCGTCGAGGATCGACTCCTCCAGGTAGTTGAACAGCCGTCGCACGTTCAGGTACCGCCACGCCGGGTCGGACGACAGCGTGCGCGCGCCCCACACCCGAATGCCACGACCGGGGAACGACCGCACGCAGTTGACCCCGATCGGGTTCAGCAGCTCCTGCTCGGCCTTGGTCAGCTGCGTCTCCAACGCCACCGCGCCGCGCACGACCTCGTTCGCGGGCGCCTTGTGCACGCCGCGCGTCGCGTCCGTGCGGGCCCACACCCCGGACATGTGGCCGCTCGGCGGGATGAACGCGTGGTCGTTGCTCGCCGGGTCGAACACCTTGATCCACGGGTAGTACAGCGCCGCGTACTTCGAGTCGTAGCCCGCGCCGTTCAGCCGCCAGTCCTTGACCTGCTGCGGGTTGAGCGAGGGCGGTGTGTCGAGCACGGCGATCCGGTCGCCCATGAGCTCGCAGTGGGCGATCATCGCGAGCTGCACGGCCTTCACCGACTCCAACGTGATCGCGCCGCGCTGGTAGCTGCTCATCAGGTCGGGCACCGCGACCATGGTGATCTCGTCGATCGCCTCCAGGCCGCCGAACCCGGTGCGGTCGGAGACGTCGCCGACGTAGTCGTCGGCCGCGATCTTGCGCGGCACGGGCGACGGGTCGGCCGCGACGACCTCCTTGAGCGTGACGCTGCCCTTCTCCACCTTGGCCACGCCCGCGCCCGCCGTCTCCTCGACCGTGATCAGGCTCGACTTCTCCTGCACGACCGCGACGATGTGCTCCTTGGTGCGCTTGGTGGACACGGTGTGCGTCTCGACCACCTTGCCGTTCTGCTTGACCAGCAACGTGAACCGGTCGTCCGGCTGGTTGTCACCCGGCACGTCGGCGACCTCGACGGTGATCTCGGGCGCGCCGAGCTCCCGCGCGGTGATCTTGTAGCCGCCGAGTGCCGCCTGGGCGCCACCGGCGGGCAGTTGGCCGTTGCCCTTGGCGCGCTCGCCGCCGATCCGCACGACGTAGCAGTTCGAGCCGCCGTTGAGGAAGTACCCGTACACCGACTGGGCCAGGTAGCAGTCCGGCACGAAGTCGCCGAAGACCTGCGTGAACTGGGCCCAGTTGGACACCAGCGTCGGCGTGTTGAACGGGCCTCGGGCCGCGAAGCCGACGAAGGCGGCGACGGCGGTGCCCACGCCCTCGATGGGCCGCGCACCAGCCTCCACCTCCTCGACGTACACCCCCGGGGAGAGATAGGTGGGCATCCGTTGCCTCCCAAGTCGTGCGGACGGTTCTGCCGCTGTGCCGTCGATGCTGCTGCGCTTCGGCGACGGGCGAAACGACCGCGGGGGCTGTGCCGGTGTGCGCCGTTGGCTGCCCAAAGGTGCAGCCGGCCGTTGACGCACAAGAGAAAACCCCGCCGCGCGGGAGGCGCGGCGGGGCGAGCTTCGGTCGGGTCAGACCGCTTCCTCGTCGTCCTCTTCCCGCTGCACGGACGGCGCGACGTAGGTCTGCGCCGTCTCCTCGTCCTCGACCTTCTCTTCCTCCCGTTGAACGGCGGGAGCGGCGGCGGGAGCGGGCTCGGCCATGATCCGGTCGGCGGTGCCGCTCGCCTCGCGCTCGAACCGGTCGGACGGGTCGCTGACCTTCACCCCGCCGCCCGCGTCGGTGCCGTCCACGGGACCGTTGCGCTGCTGCACGACGTGCGTCAGCTCGTGCGCCAGCATGTGCTTGCCCGAGTCGGACGACGGGTCGTACTTGTCCTGCTGGAACACGATGTCCGAGCCGACCGTGTACGCCTGCGCGTTGACCGACTTCGCCGACTCGTGCGCCGCGCCGTCGGTGTGCACGCGCACGTCGCCGAAGTCCTGCCCGAAGCGGGACTCCATGTCGGCGCGCACGTCGACGTCCAGCGGCGATCCGCCGGAACCCACCACGCCGTGCACCGGCGACTCCCCGGCCTCCTCCACCACCGTGCTCGCGCCCGCGTTGCCGACCGCCCGTTGCAGGTCGAGCAGCCCGGCGGCGCCGAGGACGTCCGGCCGCCCGGCGGCGGCGGCACGTCCCAGCAGGTCGTGGTCGGCGTGCTCGACGCGGTCGCCTTTGGGCCGCAGCCCGCTGTCAGCCTCGTGGTCGTGCTCGCGCATGGTCGCTCCCTCGAACGCCAGTACAGGTCCATCGTGCAACCTGGCCGCACCGCCGAACCAGGACCGGCGGGGCGGCTCTCACTGCCCGAAAGGGCAGTTCACCGGGTCGTGCTCGTCATCGCCAGCTCCAGGTACCGCCCGAACTCCCGCTCGCCGACCAACCGGCCGAGCTTGCGGTACTCGCGCGCCACCGCGCCGACCACCTCCGCCATCCCCACCGGGCCGCCCGCCTCGGCCGCCAGGTACGCGGCGGTCACCGCGGCCGACCGGATGTGCCCGCCGGCCAGCTCGAACGCCGAGGCGAGGAAGTCGAGGTCCACCTCGACGCGCGGCGCCGTCACGCCGAGGCAGCGGTCCCACAGCAGGCGGCGCAACGGCTCGTCGGGCACCGGGAAGTCCACCACCACGTCCAGCCTGCGGGTGAACGCCTCGTCCAGGTTCGCGCGCAGGTTCGTGGCCAGCACCGCGATGCCGTCGAAGGTCTCCATGCGCTGCAACAGGTACGCGCTCTCGATGTTGGCGTAGCGGTCGTGCGCGTCACGGACCTCGGACCGCTTGCCGAAGATCGCATCGGCCTCGTCGAACAGCAGCACGCCGTTCACGCCCGCCGCTTCGGTGAAGATCCGCTCCAGGTTCTTCTCGGTCTCGCCGATGTACTTGTCCACCACGGTCGCCAGGTTCACCGTGTACAGGTCCAGGCCCAGCGACGCGGCGATGACCTCGGCGGACATCGTCTTGCCGGTGCCGGAGTCGCCCGCGAACAGCCCGGTGACGCCCCGTCCCCGGCCGCCGCCCGGCCGCATCCGCCACTCGTCGATGACCCGGTCGCGGTGGCGTGCCCGCGAGGCCAGCTCGTGCAGCAGGCCCACCACGCCCGCGGGCAGCACCAGGTCGTGCCAGTCGACGGCGGGCTCGATGCGGCGGGCCAGGCGGTGCAGGCCGGCCGCGTTCTGGCTGCGCGCGCCCGCACGCAGGTGCTCGGTG
Source organism: Saccharothrix carnea (assembly GCF_003014735.1). Classification (GTDB taxonomy): domain Bacteria; phylum Actinomycetota; class Actinomycetes; order Mycobacteriales; family Pseudonocardiaceae; genus Actinosynnema; species Actinosynnema carneum. The sequence continues at coordinate 252,196 of NZ_PYAX01000010.1, forward strand.
GTGACGACACCGCCGTCGACCAGCGCGGACACCGAGGCGGCACGGGCCGCGCGGGCGATCTGGCCCGGCCCGAGGACGAAGTGCGCGGTGGCGGCGGCCGGGTCGACCTCCGGCGCGAGGCTGCCGTCCAGACCGGCCCGCCACAGCTCGGCGCGGTCGGCGACGGGCAGCGGCGAGGCGTCGTGCGGCAACGGCGGGTCGGTGCTCCAGCGCGGGTCCCACACGTTCGGGCCGAACACCACCAGCGGGATCGTGGGATGCGTCAACGCGGCCAGCGGCGGCTCCTCCTCGACCGGGCCTAGCACCACCCCGGCGTGCCGCAGCACGGCCTCGCGCCGCACGGCGGCCGTCAACGCCTGCTGGTCGGGTTCGGCGCGCAGGCGGGCCGCGTCGACTTCGAGGACGGCGAAACCGGCGTCGCGCAACGCCGCGGCGGCCATCTCCGCCGCACCACCACCCGGCCGTTCCCGCAGGTAGAGCAGCTTCACCCGGGCACGCAGTGCACGGCCCAGCCTGCCGACGTCGGCCGCCGCGACGTCGTCCACGACCCGGGCGACGCCCGCCAGCGCGGCGTCCAGCAGGTCGTCGCCCAGCAGGTGGCTCACCACCCGGTCGGGCACGCGCAGGGAACGGGACAGGAACGGCCGCTCCCGGTCGTCCACCACGAGCAGGCCCGCCGACCGCAGCGGTGACGCCGGGTCGAGCCGGGCCCGGCCCGCCGCCGACGCCTCGGGCAGCCCGCACAGCCGCAGCGCCAGGCCCGCGGTCGCGCGGCGGCGTGTCACGTCGTCGTTCAGGTAGCCGTAGAACTGCTCGAACCGGCTGTCGACGTCCGGCGCGAGCGCGACCAGCAGCAGCTCGACGTCCAGCCCGGTCAGCCCGGCGGTCTCGGCGAGGCCGCCCAGCCTGCCGGACGCCACCGAAGCCTGGAACGGCACGAACGGCTCGCGCCGGGTGGCCAGCAGGGCGTCGATCGCCTCGTCGGACAGGTACAGACCGCGGAACGGGTCGTCCGGGTTGTGGTCGGCGCCGCGCCGGGCCGCCACCGCCGTCCGGATGCGCCGCTCCAGCGCGGCGAGCCGGGTGAACAGGTGGGGCAGGCTGCCGGTGTTCATGGTCGCCTGCGGCTCATCGCCACGCGGTGGCCGACCGAGTCGCCGCCCATGGCCAGCCTCATGCCCTCCTCCACCGGCGGCCCGGCCGCGAACACCCGGCCGGAGTCGATCGGCGCGGACACCACCACATCCAGCGACGGTTTCAGCTCACCACCCAGCGCGGTCCAGACGTCCGCGAACGCCCGGTCCTCCGGCGGCGGCAGGGCGACCGTCATCGGCACCGGCAGCCCCAGCTCGGCCAGCGACCCGGTGAGCAGCCCGACCGGCACGGACTCGTGCCGCAGGAAGCCCACCAGCAGCTCGGACAGCAGCCGGTGCTCGTCCTCCGACCGTTGGGTCCACGCCGTGACCAGGTAGGACAGCTTGATGTGCCGCGGCGGCAGGCGGCGGGCGGTGACCTGGCCGTTCTCGTAGGAGTTCAGCAGGCCCCGCTGGCGGCGGCGGAGGTCTTCGCGGATGTCGTAGAGGTAGACGTCGACGGTGGGCGCGTTCCGCCGCGCGGCCCAGTCCTTCGTGGGCGCGTCGAACGCGACCTCGACCTCCGTGCCGCGCAACGCGTCGTCCCGGACCAACCGCCTCAGCGCCTCGTCAACCTCGTGGATCACGCACCCACTCTCACCCCGTCGCCGTGCCCGCGGACAGCGGCCACCCGACGAACCTTGGGGCAGCGCGCGTTGCCCCTCCGGGCAGCGCCGGCACTCTCAGACCGGCTCCGACACGGACCCGACCTGCGCCGCGACGACCGCCGCGGCCGTCACCTTGTCCGTGGCGTCCTCCACGGTCACCATCGCCTCGACCGCCGCCAGCACCGCCGCGTCGGCGATGTCCGCCACCTCGATCGCCGCCCGTGCCGCCGCGCGGGCCCGCTCGGCCGCTTCGTCGGCGCCGACCCGGGCCGCCGCCTCGGCCTGCGCCAACGCGTGACTGGCGGCCGTGCGCGCCTGAGCGGCGGCGTCGTGCACATCGTCCAGGCGCTCCTCGGCGGCCAGCACGAGCCTTACGTCGCGCAGCGTCGCACCCGCCTGGTCGCGCAGGGCCGCCACGTGCGAGCGACCGAGGACGATCTCGATCCCGTCGCCGATCGTCAGGATCGCCTGGCCGTCCATCGCGCCACGCAGGTACAGCCCTTCCCCTTCGCCGACGCTCACGGTGAGGCTCATCCGGTCGCCGCTCGATCCCAAGGTCATGCTCCCGCCCTTTCTTGATCACCGATCACGGCCCGTGGACCCTGGTGATCGATTGATTACAGCGTGTGGAAAACTTCGATGTGAAGCTGGTTGCGTTCCCGGGAAAGTTCCCATGTTCCCGGGAAGTCCGGCAACCTGAGTCACCCGAACGGAGTTCCCATGCCGAGGAAGTCGCCTGGCCCGAAGGCCAAGGGCCTTGGTGCCGAGCTGCGCATCCTGCGCAAGCTCGCCAAGATCACGCTGGAACAGGCCTCGGCGGCGATCGGGCTGTCGAAGCAGGTGCTGTCCCGCCTGGAGACCGGCCAGCGCAACATCTCGCCCGACGAGGTCGCCGGCCTCCTCGCGCTCTACGGCGTGACCGGCGGCCAACGCGACAAGTTGCTGACCATGGCGCGCTCGCTCAACGACCCCGGCTGGTGGGAGTTGAACGCGCCGGGAATGACCCAGGAGTCGGTGACCCTGGCCGACTACGAGGACAGCGCCAGGAAGATCACCGACTGGTCACCGCTGCTGGTGCCCGGCCTGTTGCAGACCCCCGAGTACGCCGGTTCGTTCATGCTCGACGACGGCCTCACACCCAGCGAGGTGGAAGCGCGACTGGCCGGACGACTTCGCCGCCAAGAGCGACTGAACCGGAACGACGTCCACTACACCGCCCTGATCGGCGAGCCCGCGTTGATCGGCAACGACGACATCCACCGCAACCAACTGACGGCGCTGGCCAAGGCTGCGGAACGACCGAACGTGACCATCCGCGTCGTACCGATCGCGGCGATGCCACGCCTTGGCCGGGTCGGCGCGTTCATGATCCTAGAAGTGCCGCGCGTCGTCGTCCACATCGAGATGGCGCGATCCGGTGCGTTCCTTGACGAAGAGCCGTTCACCACGCCCTACCTGCGTCGGGCCGCACGGCTCAGCGAAGTCGCGCTCAGTGCGACAATGTCCATGCGCCGCATCATCACCCTGCGAGACGAAATGGACGTGTGAACCATGCAGCAACCAGCGCCGACGTGGCGTAAGTCGTCCCGGTCGCAGTCGCAGTCCAACTGCGTCGAAGTCGCATGGCGCAAGTCGTCCCGTTCGGAGTCGCAGTCCAACTGCGTTGAAGTCGCACACATCGGCGTTGGCGTGGTGCGTGACAGCAAGAACCCGACCGGGCCGGTCCTGCGCGTCGACCTCACCGCCCTGCTGGCTGCGATCAAGGCCGGGAAGTTCGACGCCTGAGCGCGGTCGACCTCAGAGCACCCCGGCCAACGGACGTGGTCGGGGTGCCACCCGCCGCCGCAATCGTGCGGACAACTCGCACAACTACTCGGATTGACGCTTTTCGCCTCCATCCGGGCAAATGCTGCTAACGTGCTGCGCCAGTCGAGACATTACCCGACATTATCCCGAGTTCGGCTCACGTCTTGGACCTGAAGGGGTCGCCGACATGGATGACCAGGACTTGAACGACGCACGCGTTCGCCGGAAATACTTATCAGTGGCGTGGCTGTCCGCCGCCGGGGTGGCCGTACTGGTCGTGGGAATGATCATCGGCAGCTCGCTCGACGCCGAACCGGCCACGCCCCTCGCCGACCGTCCCCCAACATCACCGCAGGTCCAACCCGCCACGGCACCCCCGGAGAGCACCGCACCGCTGAGACCGGGCGTCACCTACCTGGCCGATCTCCCGCCGGTCGACAGCAGTTCGATCGACGACATGTACGTCGAGAGCCCCTGGACCGCCGCGTCCGCAAAGGTGCGGAAGGTCCAGTACACGAAATCCGTTTCCGCCACCGGCGCCTGGTGCTCGTCCGCCCGGCTCACCTTCGCGCTGGACGGCAAATACGCCCGGTTCACCGCCCAGGTCGCGATCGCGGACAATTCATTGGCGACCAAAGAACTCGACTTCTACGTCCTGGTGGACGACCAACGCGTCGCCGAGGTCCCGAACACGGGCACCACACCCCAACCGGTCGACGTCCCCGTCGCCGGCGCACGCCTGCTGACCATCGGCGTCGAACCCCCGCCGGAGGAGCCCAGCGGCTGCCCCGGCCCGGAACGCGTCGGCGTCTGGACCGACCCCGCCCTGACCACGTCCTGAGGTCTACGTCAGCTCGGCGGCGAGATCGGCGACCTTGGCGCCGTCGTACCGGAGCAGGAGTTCGCGTTGCGCACGACCGGACGCAGGCCGCCGTCGCCCATCACGTGGCAGACCGGCTGGGGCACCGGGCGGTTCACCAGCTTCGCCCGGATCGCCTCGTGGATCGTCGGGGCGTCGAGGTAGTCGGCGCCGTTGACGACGCCGAGGCGCAGCACGTCGATCAAGGCGTCGGTGAAGGCCGTGTGGTGTGAGCCGTCCGAGAAGGTGGCCACGCGACGGTCCGCGTCGGTCGCGCCGAGGATCACCCCGCGACCGGAGACCGCGGACCAGCCCGCGTTGCCCGCGTAGGAGCAGTCCAGCATCACGACGTCGTCTTCGGACATCGGTAGCCCGATCGAGTCGAAGCGCAGAGCCGATGAGCGGAAGTTCCCGGGGTCGGTGTCCCGCACCCCCAGGTAGAGCCCACCGTGGTCATCTTGGTAACCGTGACCGGCGAAGTAGACGAGCAGGCGGCCCTCGGTCCCCACGGCACCCGCGGCCGACCTGATCGCCCGGACGACCTCGCCGGCGGTGCCGGGGTCCTCCAGCACCGTGCAGTTCTCCGCGGGAAGTCCCCACAGCCGCTCGTCGCGCAGGAGCCGAGCCAGGTCACGGGCGCCCGCCGCGACCTTGGGCCGACCCCGTTGGAGCCGGTACTGGGCGGTGATCAGCACTGCCCGCGACGTGGCGGGATCCGGTAACCCGGCGGTCGGTGTGGACACGGGAGCATCGAACACCATTCCCGCGCTCACCACCCGCTGGACGGCACGCGGCGGCCGGCCCGGCGGTGGGGCGCCGGGCCGGCCGCGTGGATCAGGTGTAGCAGGGCTTCTCGAACTTGAAGTCCTTCGCGGTCGGTCCGGTGAAGAAGTCCTCCACCAGGCCCACCCCGGTCGCCGCCTGCTCGTCCGGCTTGTAGATCAGCGTCTGCCGGAACGCGGCGTCGTTGGAGTTGCCCGCGAAGTTACCCGCGCCCTCGGGCAGCATGCCCTCGTAGTCGACCTTGTCCAACTGCCGCACCGCCGCCAGCACACCGGCCCTGGTCAGGTCCTTGTTCTCGGCCGCCTTCGCCAGCGCCGCCTTCAACGGGTACGACCACACCCACCCGGCCGTGTAACCGTCGTTCGGCGTCACGGTCGGCAGGGCGTCACGCAACGCCTTGTGCCCCGGCGAATCGGTCGCCCACGACTTCCACGGCGCCGACTGCAGGTACAGGGCCTTGATCGCGGGCGCCGCCGGGCTCTGCATCAGGCCCTGGTTCCACGTCGGCGAGGTGCCGATGAACTTGCCCTTGAACCCGCGCGCCGCCGTCTGGCCGATGATCACCGCCGCGTCGGTCGGCCCGGTGGTCAGGATGACCACGTCCGGCTTGTTCGCCAGCACCGCGTCGATCACGCCGCCCTGGTTGTCCTGACCCGTCTGGGTGACCGCGTTGGTGAACGTCACGCCGCGCTTCTCCGCCGCGATCTTCGCACCGGCTGCCGCGTCGTCGCCGTAGTCACCGGGCAGGTGCACGGCCATCACGCTCTTCGCGCCGAGCTCGTCCACCGCGTAGTCGACCGAGTTCATCGACTCGACGCAGTAGTTCGCGCCGGACTCCAGCACGACCTCCTCCACGCCCCACAGCGACGTCCACGACGCGGGCACGCTGACCATCTGCGTGCTCTCCAGGTCGGGCAGGATCGCCGCGGTCGTCGGCGAGCCCAGGGTCTGGGCCAGGGCCAGGACCTTGCCCTTCATCTCCTGGTAGACCTGGTTGTGGATCTGCGGGTTGTACTTGTTGTCCTTGACGTGGGTGGTGACGTCGACGTCGTAGCCGCCGATGCCGCCCTGGTCGTTGACGCGCTTCCAGAACGCCTTCTGCGATTCCGTGATCGGCACCGCGAGCGTCTTGAACGGCCCTTCGGTCAGGTCGGAGATCGACCCGAGGTAGATGCAGCCCCGGTCACTGTGACCGGTGTCCGGGCACGGCTCGCTGGTCACGCCGAAGTCGACCTTGATACCGCCCTTGCCCTCCTGCGGGGCCGCGCCGTCGCCACCGCGACAGGCGACGGATACCAGCGCCACCACGGAGAGCACCGCGAGCACCGCTCTGTGACTTGCCATCCCATCCACCCTTTCAGTACGAGAAAGGCCAGGTGCGCCAGTAGTTGCGGACGCGCACCCAGATACCGAACAGGCCACGTGGCTCCACGATCAGGAACACCACGATCAGCAGCCCGTAGAGGACCGCCTCGACCTGGAACACCGTGACCGCACCGGTCGCGTCTGCGCTGATGAACGGCAGCACCGTCGGGAGTTCCCGGGTGATGCGCGGCAGCAGCGTGATGAACAGCGCGCCCATGATCGCGCCGGAGATGGTGCCCGCACCGCCGATGAGCACCATGGCGATGTACTGCACCGACAGCAGCAGGCCGAACGACCCGGGGTCGAAGAACCCGTTGACCACGAACAACAACGAGCCCGCCACACCGGCGTAGAACGACGACACGGCGAACGCCAGCGCCTTGTACCGGGTGAGGTCCACGCCGATCACGGCCGCCGCCAAGTCCCGGTCCCGCACCGCGGCGAACGCCCGCCCGATCCGCGACCGCACCAGGTTGCGCGCCAGCACCGCGAAGATCACCAGCAGCACGAACATCAGCAGGTACAGCTGCTGCGGCCCGCTGAAGAACTCCGAGGGCCGGTCCAGCCGCACGCCGAACAGCTCGGGCACCGCCGCCGGCCGCCCCACACCGGGACCACCGGTCAACGACGTCCACTCGCGGAAGACGTGCTCGCCGAGGAACACCAACCCGAGCGTCACGATCGCCAGGTACAGCCCGCGCAGCCGGGCCGCGATCGGCGCCACGACCAGCCCTGCCAGCCCCGCCACCAGCCCGGACGCCAGCAGCCACACCGGCAGCGACGTCACGCCGAACCCGAGCACCCGCCCGTCCGGGTCACCGGACAGCGCCGCGCCCGTGTAGGCGCCGATGGCGAGGAAGAACGCGTGCCCCAACGACACCTGCCCCGCGTACCCGGTCACGATGTTGAGCCCGATCGCGCCGATGGCCGCCACGAACCCCGTGGCCAGCAGCATGAGCAGGTCGTCGGTGATGGCGAACGGCACGAGCAGCGCCACCACCACCAACGCCCCCGTCCACGTCCGCTTGGGGCGCGTGTTGAGGAACGCCATGTCCTGCGCATAGGACGTGTAAAGCTCCGGACGACCCTTCACAGGCGTTCGACCTCCTTGCTGCCGAACAGCCCATAGGGCCGCACGAGTAGCACGACCAGCATCAGCACATACGGCGCGACCAGCGCGAAGTTCGGCCCGAGCCACGGCGCCACGTCACCCTGGTAGGTGCCGACCAGCGACTCCACGACCCCGACCGCCAGCCCGCCGACCACCGCGCCGCCCAACGAGTCCAGGCCACCGAGGATGATCGCCGGCAACGCCTTCAGCGCGATCACCCACAGCTGCTGGTCCACGCCCGCGCCGGTGGCCACGAACACCCCGGCCAACGCCGCCAGCCCGCCCGCGATCGCCCACGACAGCGCGAACACCGACCCGACCGAGATGCCCTGGGCCAACGCCACCTCCTGGTCGTAGGCCACCGCGCGCATCGCCAGCCCCACCCGGGAGAACCGGAAGAACGCGAACAGCACCGCGACCACGGCCACCGTCGTGCCGAACATGACCAGGTACCGCTGCTGCACCTCGACGCCGAGCAGCGTCACCGTGGACAAGCCCCACGGGTCGCCGACCTGCCGCACGTCCAGCCCGATGAACGCGTTGGTCACCACGCGCACCACCACGTCCACGCCGATGGTGATGATCGCGACCACGAACACCGGCTTGCCGATCATCGGCCGCAGCACGGTCCGCTCCACGCCCAGCGCCAGCACCGCGATCAGCACCGCCGCGACCGGCACGGCGGCGAAGAACCCGATGTCCGCGGCCAGGTAGCTGACCAGCACCGCGCCCGCCAGCATGAACGCCGGCTGGGCGAAGCTGATCACCCGGGTGGACTTGTAGATGATGACGAAACCCAGCGCCAGCAGCGCGTAGATCGACCCGGAGCCCAGGCCGCGGATCAGCGATTGCAGGAACTCGGTCATCCGCGCCCCCCGAGGTACATGTCGTCCACGAGCTCGCCGAACACCTTGGCCAGCGCCGACCGCTTCACCTTCTGCGTCGCGGTCAGCTCGCCGTCCTCGTGGTCGAGTTCCTTGGGCAGCATGCGGAACTTCTTGACCTGCTCCACGCTGGCGAACTGCTCGTTGACCTTCGTCACGATGCCCTGCACCAACTCGCGCACCTCGTCCTTCTCCGCGAGGTCGCGGTAGGTGGTGTAGGTGATCCTGCGCTGCCTGGCCCAGTGGCCCACGGTGTCGTACTCGATGCCGATCAGCGCCACGAGGTACGGGCGCTGGTCACCGAGCACGATCGCTTCCTTGATGTACGGCGAGGTCTTCAGCGCGTTCTCGACCTCGGACGGCGCCACGTTCTTGCCGCCCGCGGTGATGATGATGTCCTTCATCCGGTCGGTGATCCGCACGTGCGTGCCGTCGACCCACTCGCCGACGTCACCGGTGCGCAGCCAGCCGTCCGGGGTCATCGCCCGCCGGGTGGCGTCGTCGTCGCGCCAGTAGCCCGCGAACACGCCCGCGTGCCTGGTCTGGATCTCGCCGTCGTCGGCGATGCGCAGCTCCACGCCGGGGTGCGGCTCGCCGACCGTGCCGACCTTCACCCGGCCGGGCCGGTTGCCGGTGGCGACGGCGCTGTTCTCGGTCATCCCGTACACCTCGTGCATCGGCACGCCGATGCCCATGAAGAACCGCAGCACCTGCGGCGAGATCGGCGCGGCGCCCGACGACGCGTACCGGACGTGCCGCATCCCGATCCGCGCCTTGAGCGCGCGGAAGCAGAACAGCCAGCCCACGCCGTACTTGAGCCGCGTGGCGAACGTGTGCCTGCCGCCGTTGCGCACCAGCTGCTCGCCGAGCCCGTCCGCCACCCGCAGCCAGAACCGGGTGGTCGCCCGCTTGAGCCAGGTGGCGCTGGACGAGCTGATCGTGATGGCCGCCAACACCTTCTCCCAGATGCGCGGCACGCCGAACAGGATCGTCGGCTGCACCTCGCGCAGGTTGGCCTGCACGGTCTCGATGGACTCGGCGAAGTGCACCTGCACCCCGGCCGACGCGCTGAACCACGTGGTGAAGATGCGCTCGGCGACGTGGCACAGCGGCAGGTAGGACAGCGTGATGTCCGCGGGCGACGGCGGCGGGTCGGTGAACCCGCCGCCTTCGACCAGCGACTGGACGGCGAACTCGACGTTGCGCACGGTCAGCATCGCGCCCTTGGGCGGCCCGGTCGTGCCCGAGGTGTAGATCAACGTCATCACGTCGTCCGGCTCGACCTCGCGCATCCGCCGCGCGACGGCGTCCGGGTGCTGGTCCCGGTGTTCCGCGCCCAGCGCCAGGAAGTCGTCCCACGACAGCAGCTTCGGGTTGTCGTAGCGGTGCCGGATGCCGCGCGGTTCGAGGTAGACGATGCGTTCCAGCTCGGGCAGGGCGTCCAGCACGGCCAGCGCCTTGTCGACCTGCTCCTGGTCCTCGGCGATGAGCACCCGCGCCCCGGAGTGCGACAGCAGGTAGGCGACCTCGCTGGCCGGGTTGGTCGGGTACAGGCCCACGGTGATCGCGCGCACGGCCACCGCGCCGATGTCGGCGTAGAGCCACTCGCGGCGGTTCTCCGAGTGGATCGCGACCCGGTCGCCGGGGTCGACGCCCAGTGCCAGCAACGCGTGCCCGACCAGCTCGGCCTGCGCCCAGTACTGCGACCAGGTGACCTCGCGCCAGATGCCGAAGTCCTTGGCCCGCAGCGCGACCGCGTCCGGCGTCCGGGCCGCCCGGTCGCGCACGCGGGTCACCACAGTGGTGAGACCGGTGGTGGTCGCCGTGGTCATGCCGCACCTCCCACGCTCTGGTGCGCCTCGCCGAGGTAGGCCCGCACGACGTCCGGGTCCTGCTGCACCTCGGCGGGCGTGCCGGTGCGGATCGGCTTGCCGAAGTCCAGCACCATCACCCGGTCCGCCAGGTCCATCACCAGGCCCATGTCGTGCTCGACCATGACCATCGCGATGCCCAGCTCGTCGCGGACGTCGAGCACGAACCGCGCCATGTCCTCGGTCTCCTCGACGTTCATGCCCGCGACCGGCTCGTCCAGCAGCAGCACCTTCGGCTCCATGGCCAGCGCGCGCCCGAGCTCCACCCGCTTCTGCACGCCGTACGGCAGCAGGCCCACCGGCAGGCGACGCCACTGCTCCAGTTCGAGGAAGTCGATGACCTCCTCGACGGCCTCCCGGTTGGCCAGCTCCTCGCGCCGCGCCCGGCCGACCCACGCGAACGCGGCCAGCGCCCCGTACCGCATGTGGTTGTGGCGGCCCAGCATCAGGTTCTCCACCACGGTGAGGTGCGCGAACAGCTCGATGTTCTGGAACGTCCGCGCGATGCCCATGGCGGCGATCTTGTGCGGGCGCCTGCCCAGCACCTCCTCGCCCTGGAACTTCACCGAGCCCTGCTGCGGCCGGTACACGCCCGACAGCACGTTGAAGATCGACGTCTTGCCCGCGCCGTTGGGGCCGATGATCGCGAACAGCTCGCCCGCGGCGACGTGGAACGACACGCCGTCCACGGCCGTGACGCCGTCGAACGCCAGCGTCACGTCCCGCACTTCCAGCACGTTGCCCTGCGCTTCCTGGCTCACGACAACCACCGCTTCCGCCGCTTGTAGTGCTTCACGTCGCGGAACGACTGCGCGGTGGCCTCACCGCGCAGGCCCAGGTAGAACTCCCGCACGTCCTCGTCGGCCAGCAGCGCCGCGGCGGGCTTGTCCATCACGACCTTGCCCGTCTCCAGCACGTAGCCGTGGTCGGCGATGGACAGCGCCATGGTCGCGTTCTGCTCGACCAGCAGCACGGTCGTGCCCGCCGCGTTGATCTTGACGATGAGGTCGCGGATCTGCTGGACCATGAGCGGCGCCAAGCCGAGGCTCGGCTCGTCCAGCAGCAGGTAGCGCGGCTCGGACATCAGCGCCCGGCCGATGGACAGCATCTGCTGCTCGCCGCCGGACAGGTAGCCGGCGCTCTGCCGCCGCCGTTCCCGGAGCCGGGGGAACAACTCGTACATCCGGTCCAGGTTCTGCTTGATGCCGCGCGGCCTGGAGTGCCCGCCGATGCGCAGGTTCTCCTCGACCGTCAACTCGGCCAGGATGCGCCTGCCCTCCAGCGCCTGCTTCACGCCCAGCGTCGCGATGCGCGTCGGTGACGCGCGGTGGATCGGTTCGCCGTCGAGGGTGATCCGACCGCGGGTGATCTTGCCGTCGTGGACGTCGAGCAAGCCGGACAGCGCTCGCAGCAACGTCGTCTTGCCGGCCCCGTTCGCGCCGAGAAGGGCGACGATCCGCCCCTCGGGAACCCTCAGGCTCACGCCGCGCAGGACCAGCATCACGTCGTCGTAGACCACCTCAAGGTTGTTCGCCTCCAGCACCAGGCGCCTCCGGGGATGTCGGGGAGGCGATCAGTATGACTCCGATCACAGGGTTACCTACCGCTGTTCGCAAACCGTGATGAACCAGCCCACCGCATGTTCGGCTTTCACGATTCTGTTGCTCAGTCCTGTGTGGACTGGTGTAGCGACCCAGGACCGTGGGTATGCCCCCGGCTACTGGAACGAGGGTTGTGAGGAGCGTTCACCGCGCATGGACCACTCGGAGGTGGAGCTCAGGGTGGCGGCCAGGCCGGCCCACCTCTCGACCGTTCGCGCAGTCGCCGGGGCGATCGCGCGACGGGCTCCCGCACTGGCCCTCGACCTGGCGATCGACCTGGTCATCGCCGTGGACGAGGCGTGCGGCGCACTGATCGCCCGGACCCTCGACCCCTCGGCCGTCCTGCTGTGCCGGTTCGCCCGGGAAGGTGATTCCGTGCGGTTCCGGGCCGAGGTCCGGTCATCGGCCGTCACCGTCCCCGATCATGACTCGTTGTACTGGCGGGTTGTCAGTTCCGTGACCGATGCGGTGGCCACCTGGGTTGACGGGGAGGGCCGGTTGCAGGTGGAGCTGAGGTGTCGGGCATGAACGCGGTGGACTACCAGCCGCTGTTTTACGAGCTGGCGGAGGCCGAGCGGGACGGCGAGCACTACCAGCGGCTGCGTGACCGCTTGGTCACCGAGCACCTGCCCATGGCCAGGCACATCGCCGACCGGTTCGCCGAGCGCGGCGAGTCCGTGGAGGACCTGCGGCAGGTGGCGGCGGTCGGGCTGATCAACGCCGTGGACCGGTTCGACGTGACCCGCGGCATCGACTTCCTGGCGTTCGCCGTGCCCACCATCACCGGCGAGGTGCGGCGGTACCTGCGCGACCAGGGGTGGGCGGTGCGCGTGCCGCGGCGGTTGAAAGAGCTGTGCGTCGCCATCGACACCGCCCGGGTGGAGCTGTCCCGGGTGTCCGGGCGCACGCCGACGCCCAGCGAGGTCGCCCGGCACCTCGGCATCGAGGTGGACGAGGTGTACGAGGGGCTGCACGCGATGTCGGCGTACCACCTGCTGTCGCTGGACGAGCAGTCGATCAGCGAGGAGCTCAACCACGCCGACCGCCTGATCAGCGACGATCCGGCGTTGGAGGTCGTCGAGCTGCACCACGCGTTGGACCCCATGCTGCGCGGGCTGCCCAAGAGGGAGAGGCGGATCGTCGTGCTGCGCTTCTTCCGCGGCATGACGCAGAGCCAGATCGCGGACTCGGTCGGCGTGTCGCAGATGCACGTGTCGCGGCTGCTGAGCCGATCGCTGGCCCGGTTGCGGTCGCTGCTCGATGATGAGTAGCGACCGGGTGACCGGGGTCCACCGGGAGCGGGCGGGACGGAAGGGGTGGTCGCCGTGGTGACAGCTCAGGCGAAGCTGGCGTGGCCGCAGCGGGCGGCCCTCATCCTGGGCGTGCTGCTGGTCGCGTGGGGCGTGCTGGACCTCGTGCGCGGCGAGCCGCGGTTGGGGGTGCTGCACCTGGTGACCGGTGTCGTCATCGGGGCGGCGGCGGTGCGGACGCGGGTGGCCCGGCTGGTCGGCTCGCTGATGGGCGTGGTGTTCCTGGTCGTGTTCGCGTTCGGCGTCAGCGAGTCGGGTGGGGCGATGGACGCCGGTGCGGTCGGCAATGCCGTGCACCTGCTGATCGGCTTCGCGTCCGTGGCCGTCGCCGAGAGCTGCGCGTGGTGCGAACAACGCGCCCGCCGTGCCGCCGGCTCCAGCTGACATTCACTTCGTCTGAACGGGTTACACACTTTCGGCGGACTCCTGGCCACTTTCACGGAATCCGCTTTCCCTTCTCCCCGCTGCGCGATGGTTGCCGTGGGGTTGCACCACCCCCCTTTCGGGTATCACCCGAGTGACCCGAACGGGGAGGACCGATGCACACGGCAAGTCTGCAGAACCTGGTCAACGTCGAAGGGCCATTCGTTTCCGTGTTCCTCGACGTCGGCGATCACGTGGACCTGCGGTGGCGGGCGATGCGCGACCAACTCCAAGCCATGTCCGCCGACCCGTACCTCGTGGCGCTGGCGCACAACGCGATCATGTCGGGCGTGACGCCTCGCGGCCTCGCCGGCCGCGGCCTGGTCGTCGGCGGCGGACGCGTCCTGGTCGACCAGTACGTCCCCGTCCCACCGACCGGCTACACGGCCCGCACCGGCCCGCTCCCCTACGTCCTGCCGCTGGTCGACCTGTCCGAACCCCTCCTGCCGCACGTGGTCGTGCAGGTCGGTGAGCACGGCGCGGACCTGCGCGGCGTCGACCCGACCGGCCGCCCGGTGGCCGTGGCCACCGTGGGCGCCCGACGCCCGGGCCGCCGCCTGGACGCCGACGAACTGGCCGACGTCGCCCAGGAAGCGACCACCCTGGTGGACCGCCTGGGCGCGCCGCTGCTCGTGCTCGCCGGCCCGCTGGCCGGCCGACGCTCCCTGCGAGTCGCCCTCCCCACCCGCTACCACCACCTCGTGGTCGAGGTCGAGGGACCTCCGGACCGGGCGGTGCTGCACCTGGCCGGCCGGGCGAACCAGGACGCCCGCCGCGCAGTCGTCGAACGCTTCCGCGACGAATCCACCCGCCTGACCGGCCGCGCCGCACACGGCCTCGACGCGGTCAGCCGAGCCCTGGCCGATGGACGGGTCGAGACCCTGCTGCTCACCGACACCCTCGTGGGCTCCCGCGAACTCGACGGCAAACGCGCCGACGAACTGCTGCCCTTGCGCGCCGTCGAGTGCGGCGCCGAAATCGCCCTCGTCGGCGGCGCAGTCCGCCTACACGAAGACGTCGGCGCCCTCCTCCGCGAGTGACTCCCGCCCCTGTCTGCCTGCCCGGTGCTCCCCGGCACCTCCCCTGATCACCCACCGATCACGATGGCAGCCACGGGCCGAAGGGTCGGCGACCCGGCGCCGGCAGCCCGATGGCCACAGGGCCAGGCCGTGGACGCGGCCAGGCGGTGGGCAGCCGGCGGCCTGGTGGAGCCAGCGATCCGGTGGCCAAGGCGTCCGGCGGTCCGGTGGCCAAGCGGCCCGCTAGCCAAGCCGCCCGATGGCCAGCCCGGTCCGGCGGTCCAGCGGCCAGGCGGTCCAGCGGCCAGGCGATCCGGCGGCCAGGCGATCCGGCGGCCAGGCGGGGTCAGGTGGTTCGGTGGGGTCAGGTGGTTCGGTGGTTCGCGGCCGGGCGGTCCGGTGACTTCGGTGGGCCGCGGCGGGTGAGTGGGCGTGGGGGCCGGGTTGGTGGTCGTGAGGGCTGGGTGGCGGTGGGGGGCGTGGAATGGGTGGGTGGTGTGTGGGTGGGGGTGTGGTTGGCGAGGGCTCCTCATGGTTTTAACCGAGGATCGGGAACAGTGTTTCCGTACATTTTTGGCCGTTGATCACTCGAAAGTGTGACCGGGGCCAGTGGCCGAGCTGGGGAAATGGAGGAAGTGAAACTGGTTCACTTCCGTAGCATTCGCAGGACGGCGCGTTCCACTGTCTCACGGTCGGCCGATTTCGGCTTGATCATCACACCCTCGTGGAACAGGTGGACGATGCGTGGGTCGACGTAGGACTTCCTGGCCACCGCCGGGGTGTTGCCCAGGTGTTCCGCGACCTCCCGCATCACCTCGACCTCCACCCGCTTCTGCCCGCGCTTGGACTCCGGCCGGCCTTCCCGGGCGAACGCCGCAGCCGCCAACACGGTCGCGTGCCAAGTCCGCAAGTCCTTCACCGAGAACTCCGACCCGACCATCTCCTTGAACCGCTCGTTCACGTCATCCGACCCCACCGCGCACCCCCGCGCGTCGACCAGCAGGCGCTCCTCACCGGCACGGCCTCGGAGCAGGCCCCGAACGGCCCGCGCCAGCACCTCGTCCTCCACCGCGGTGGTGAACTCGATGCCGCCCTTCGCCGGGTAGCGGAAGTCCACAGTGGACCCCCGCACGGTCACGTGCGAGCACAGCAACGTGGCCACGCCGTGCGTCCCGTTATCCGCCGCGTACGTCTCACCACCGACCCGGAACACGCCGCGCTCCAGCACCGCCAACGCCACCGCCAGCACGCGCTCGCGCGACCGGCCCCGCCCCCGCAGCTCCCGCCCCAGCTCCGCCCGGAACCCCGGCAGCAGCGGCGCCAGGGTCAGCACCCGGTCGTGCTTCTCCTCGTCCCGGTCCTGCCGCCACCGCTCGTGGTACAGGTACTGGCGGCGCCCGGCGGCGTCGGTGCCGACCGCCTGGATGTGACCGTTCGGGTGGGGGCACACCCACACGTCGCGCCACGCGGGCGGGATGACCAGGGACTTGATCCGCGTCACGGACTCGGCGTCGAGCGGCTCGCCGCCGGCGTCGGTGTAGCTGAAACCGCGGCCCCGGGCGCGGCGGTGCCAGCCGGGCGCGGACGGGTCACTGCGGCGCAATCTCACAGCGGGCAGGTTCCCGGCGGTCCGCGGGTGAAACACCACGGGTGCACACCGACGAGCACGTGCGCCAGAGCGGAACGCCGTTCGGCGAAGAATTGCAACACCGTGGTTGAAGTAGCGGCCGAGTGGGTATGGGACCGGCATGACCGAGCCGTGGACCGTGGGCGTGGAGCAGGAGTTCCTCCTCGTCGACCCCGAATCGCGCCGACCCGTGCCCCTCGCCGAGTCGGTCGCCCAGCACTCGGGCGCAGGCCATGACGTGCAGCGAGAGCTCACCCCGTTCCAGATCGAGGTGGCCACGCCGGTGTGCGCGACCGCCGAGGAGCTGGCCGAGCACGTCCTGGCCGGGCGGCTCCACCTGGCGAAGGCCGCGCACGCGGCGGGCGGCCGGCTGCTGGCCTCGGCGATTCCGCCGATCGGCACGCTGGGACCGCCGCCGGGCACGGACGACCGCCGCTACCGGATGATGGAGCACTCGCACCGCAAGATCATCGGCGGACAGGGCGTGTGCGGGATGCACGTCCACGTCGGCGTGCCGGACCGCGACGTCGCCATCCGGGTGTCGAACGCCCTGCGGCCGTGGTTGCCGACGCTGCTCGGGTTGAGCGCGAACTCGCCCATCGAGCACGCCGAGGACACGGGGTACGCCAGTTGGCGCACGATCGTGTGGTCGCGGTGGCCGATCAGCGGGCCGCCGCCGCACCTGGGCTCCGCCGACGAGTACGACCGGCTGGTGGGCGCGCTCGAATCGACCGAGGTGCTGCTCGACAGCGGGATGGTCTACTGGGACGTGCGGCCGTCCGTCCAGCACCCCACGGTCGAGGTGCGGGTCTCGGACATCCCGATGACGGCGCACGAGGCGGTCGTCATCGCCGAGATCATCCGGGCCTTCGCCCGCACGGCCGCCGAATCGGGCGACCCCGAACGAGTGGACGACATGATGCTGCGCGCCGCCTACTGGCGTGCCGCGCGCGACGGCGTGGACGGCCTGGCCGTCGATCCGCGCACGGGCAACCTGGTGCCGGCCCGCGATCGGCTCGCCGAACTGGTGTCGTGGTGCGAGCCGGCGCTCGCCGACGCCTCCGCCTTGTCCACTGTGGAGGATCACTTGACGTGGCTCGGCGCGCACGGCAGCGGCGCCGCGCGCCAACGGCGGGCGCTCGGTGGTTCGCCCGACGCCCGCGGCCTGGTGGACTTGGTCCTGGCCGAAACGGTCAGCGAAGCCGGTTGAGGTCTACCGTGAAGATTTCGACGCCGCGCCGGCGTCGCTGAGTGAGAGGAGTACCGGCGTGCCAGAACCCGCGGCGACGCTCGCTTCCGTTCGGGTCGACAGACCCGCGGACGGCGTGGTGGTGCTGCACGTGTCGGGCGAGTTGGACACGAGCAGCGCGGACGAGTTGACCAGGCCGCTCACCGAGCACCTGGTCGAGAACGTGCGGGGTGTGGTGGTGGACCTCGGTGGGGTGCGCTTCCTCGGCTCGGCCGGGTTGGAGTCGCTGGTCGTCGGCAATCAGCGGGCGAGCACGCTCGGCATCCCGCTGGTGCTGGTGGCGACGAGCCGGGCGACGCAGAGGCCGATCGAGGCGACGGGCCTGAGTTCGGTGTTCACCGTCGTCGGTTCGGTCGACGAGGCGTTGAGCCGGTTCTGAGCAGGTCTACAGGAACCTGCGAACCGTCCTGATGGCGCAGCGCACCGCCCCCACCGGGGGCAGTGCGCCCGCCGGGGGCACCACCCACCGCGACGCGGTCGCCGGGATGCGGCGCGGCCCGTGCCAGTAGCGGACGTCGGGCGGCGGCACGTGCCGCGGTTCGGGTCCGGGGTCGGGTCTGGCCAGGAACAGCCACCGCAGGCGGGGTCCGGGGATGGCGAGGATCGGTCCGAGCGGTCCGGCCGAGCGGAGCTGGGTGCTGACCTCGGCGCCCCAGCTGGCGGGGATTTCCACCGCCACCGCGCCTTCGGCGAGCACCAGCGAGTCGAGCGTTTCGTCGACGTGCCACGGTTCCATGCCCGCTGATGGTGGCGTCGGCCCGTGTCGGGATTGTGTCGGTGCGCGGCGCGGCGCGTTAATCCTGGCCGATGTCCTCGAACCACAGTTCCGGCTTGGCGGCGATGAAGTCCGTCATCAGCCGGACGCAGTCGTCGTCATCCAGCAGGGTGATTTCGACACCGTGTTCGGCGAGCCAGTCGTGACCGCCGTGGAACGTCCGGGCCTCGCCGATCACCACGTGGGGTATCCCGAACTGGCGAACGAGACCGCTGCAGTACCAGCACGGTGACAGCGTGGTGACCATGACGGTGTCGCGGTAGGTCCTGCGGCGGCCCGCCGCGCGGAACGCGGCGGTCTCGGCGTGGACGGAGGCGTCGTCGTCCTGCACCCGCCGGTTGTGGCCGCTGCCGAGCAGGGTGCCGCCGGCCGTGAACAGCGCCGCGCCGATGGGGATGCCGCCCTCGGCGAGCCCGGCACGTGCTTCGGCCACCGCCACCGCCAGCATGTCCTTCGGGTCCACGGCGCCAACCCTTCCACGACGCGGTGTCGAGGAGAAGGTCGAAGCCGGAAACTCAGGCGCCGAAGCAGAGGAAGCCCGCGCTGGCGGCGAACGCGGCATCACCGTCACCCCGGTGTGCTTCCTGCGCGCCGGCCAGCGCCACCGCGGGCGCCTGGCCCTGCCCCAACCGCCGGTGCAGGTCGACCATCAGCGGTGTGGTCACCTCGGCCGGCACGGGGATGACCGGCGCGACGAGCGTGCGCGTGCCGAGCCCGAGCAGCGCCGCGGTGAACCCCATGACCTCGTCGCCGGGCCGCACCGCCGACAGCCCCGAGTCGCACGCCGACAGCACCACCAGGGCGGGTGGTGTGCGCAGCCGTTCCAGGTCGTAGACGGTCAGCGGCCCGTCCGCCAGTTCGAGCGCGGAGAACAGCGGGTTGTCCGCGCGGAACGAGCCGTGGGCGGCCACGTGCGCCAGCGGTGCGCCGTCCATCGCGGACGCCACCGCGTCCACCGTCGCCGCACCGCCCACCAGCACCGAGGCGGGCACCGAGCCGAGCGACGAGATGGCCGTGATCTCGGTCGGTGCGGCGGGCAGCCGCGGACCCGCCGCCAGAACCGCCCGATCGTGTGACACCAGGGTGGAGGTGGCCGCACGCAGCCACACCGTGGCCGAGGGCACCACCGTCACCGCACGGCCGCGGCACGCGGGCAGCGCCGACCACGGCAGGCCACCCAGCCGGCCGGTCGGCGCCAGCACGAGCGGCCGGTCGTCGAGCCGCCGCCGCAGCGGGCCGAGCAGCCGGTTCTGCAGCAGCCGGGCCGCGTGCTCGGCGCCCGCGCGCACCGCCGTGCGGTCGACGTGCTCGGGCAACGTCACCAGCCGGTGCAGGGCGAACCGCAGCAGCCGCAGCTCGCGCAGCGCGCCGTCCAGCGGGCCGAGCCGGTGCAGCGACGCCCGTCCGCCCGCCACCACCACGGCCAGCAACTCGCCCTCGTGGTCGACGTACTCCACCAACGCCGACGTGCCCAGCGCCCGGGCCAGCTCGCCGACCGCGGGCGGCTTGAACACCGCGCCACCGCCACCGGCCTGACGGGTCAGCTCGCGCACCCGCTGCTCGCCGCGCACCTGCCGCTGCCGCAACACCGCCGTGGGCCGTCCGGCGGTGGGCGCCACCTCCAGGTCCGCCGTGACCGCCCGCAGCTCGGCCAACGCGTCGGCCAGCCCGGAGTCCTCCGGCGGCCGGGCCGGTGTCATCCGCAGCGCGCCCGCCCGCCACGCCTCCGCCCAGCTCAGCACCCGTCCGGCCCGGCCGCCGGCGACCGCCGTGCGCAGGCCTTCCGACGCCAGTGCCGCTCCCTGCGCACCGCTCAACGCCCGCAGTTCCGTGGCGCCGAGCGACACCCGGTACTCGTCCAGCAGCGCCAGCCCGCGCCGCAACGCGATCTGCGCGCCGCGGGCGTTGCCGAGCAGGTCGCGCCGCAACGCCTCGGCGTACCAGCCCTGCACCCGGTGCGCCGCCGGTCCGCCGCGCCGGGCGGCGCCCGCCGTGGTCAGCTCCGCCACCGCGCGCGACCGGTCGCCGAGGTCGCGGGCCACCAGCGCGGCGTCGACCCGCGCCTCCAGGCCGGCCATCCGCCACCCCAGCGCGTCGAGCCGGGACGCCACCCCGGTCAACGCGGTCACCAGCGCCCTGGTGCGCTGCCCGCTCAGGTACGCGGCGCGCAGCTCCACGTGCCGCGCGCCCTCCGCCCACACGTCGCGCTTCTCCCGGCGGAAACCCTTGCGCGCCGCCGCCGCCATCCGCACGGCCAGGTCCAGGTCGCCTTCCAGCAACGCGATCCGCGCCCGGTAGAACAACGCCTCCGAACGGGCCAGCACGAGGTCGCCGCCCAGTTCCTCCAGCGCCCGGTCGGCCGCCGCCCGCGCCTCCTCCAGCAGCGGCACGGACACCAGCAGTTCCAGCCGGTTGATCAGCAGCGCGGGCCGCGGCACCGCCAGCCGCCGGTACTCGCGCTCGGCCTCGGCGAACATGGTCAACGCCCGCGGCACGTCACCCGCGCGTGACGCGGAGATGCCCGCGTTCCACCGCACGTCCGCCACGGCCAGCGCCTGGTCCAGGTCCCGGTAGAGCACGGCGGCGCGGTCGAAGTCCTCGTCCGCCGCGCGCAGGCCGCCGGTGTAGGCGCGCAGCAGGCCGCGGTTGTTCAGCGCCCGCGCCTCCACCAGCCGCTCGCCGAACCGGCGCACCACCTCGATCGCGCCGTTGTACTCGCGCAACGCCTCGTCGTACCGGCACAGGTAGTGCAGCACCAGGCCCCGCTGCATCCGGCCGCTGCCCGCGTCCACGCCGCGCAGGTGCGGCAGGGCTTCGTTGATCGCCCGCAACGCCTGCGCGTGCCGCCCGGTGTTGGACAGCACGAACGCCATGCTCATCCGGGCCAGTGCCGCCGCCCGCGCCGAACCGGCCCGTTCGGCGAGCCGCACCGAGCGCCGCAGGTGGCGCAGCGCCGCGTCGAAGTCGTGCAACTCGCGCCACGCGAGACCGATCGCGCGTTCGGCGGCGGACGCCTCTTCGTCGTCGCCCGACGCCCGCGCCGCCCGCAGCGCGGACCGGCCCATCTCGATGGCCGCGCGCGGATCCCGTTGCCGGGCTTCCAGCGCTGCGGCGGCGGAAACCCCTGCCACAACTCACCTTATTACCAGGTCGGGCGCTGATCGCTGTGGTAGCTTGCTCACGCCCAGCACCCGTCGACGCTGCTGTGAGGCCTCGGTGTCCGAACCGTCGAATCGCTCCGAGCTGTACCAGGAAGCCTTCAGCCGGGTGATCAGCGCCCACAAGAGCTACCGCCTCCACCCCGAGCGCGGACGGGAGTTCGTCTTCGTCGCCGGTGAGCTGCTGACCATCCCCGAGGACGTCGCGCGGGTCAGCCGCAAGCTCGCCCAGAACAACATCGGCAACGACCGGGGCCGGGACTTCGCCGGGATGAGCAGGTTGATGTTGTCGCGCAACGCCGACGACATCCCGGAGGTCGTGCGCCTGCTGCGCGACCCGGCGCAGTGGCCGGGCGAGCGGGTGCCGTTCGTGCAGCCGCACCACGTGCTGGTCGGCCACGGCGGCAACATGCACGGCAACCCGGGCCAGCCGCCGCGCGTCGGCTCGCCGCTGGCTGACCCGGACCAGAGCACCACCCACCTGGGCAAGGACGTCGTCGTCGGCATCGTGGACACGGGCATCTCCCGGACCGCCGGGACCGACCACCCGCTGTGGCTGGGTACCGCGTTCACCCCGAAGACCGACGAGGTGGACGCCGCCTACCGGGAGTCCGACCTGTTCGCCCTCGAAGGCGGGCACGGCACGTTCGTCGCGGGCGTGGTCCGGCAGGCCGCGCCGGGTGTGCGGTTCGACCCGGAGAAGGCGCTGGACCCGAACGGGCTCGGCACCGAGGAGGACTTCGTCCGCGCGCTGTCGTCGTTCGACGAGAAGGTGCGGATCATCAACATCTCGATGGGCTGCTTCACCCAGGACGACACCGCCTCCGAACCGCTGCGCCGCGCGCTCGCCGCCCTGCCCGACGACGTCGTGGTGGTCGCGTCCGCGGGCAACCAGGGCACCACCCGCCCGAGCTGGCCCGCCGCGCTGTACGGCGTGGTCGCCGTGTCCGCGGTCGCCGAGGAGCGCGACGGCAGCCGTGCCCCGGCCTGCTACGCCAACCACGGGCACTGGGTGGACGCGTGCGCGGTCGGCAACCGGACCAGCACGTTCCTGAAGGGCCGGTGGGAGCTGCCGGGCCTGCCGGTGGACGTCTACGACCGGTTCGCCTACTGGCTGGGCACGTCGTTCGCCGCGCCGCACGTGGCCGGGCGGATCGCCGCGACGATGACCGAGCGCGGGCTGTCGGCGGTCGACGCGCGCGACCAGCTGCTCAACGGCAAGCCCGAGTTCTTCCCCGGCTACGGCGTCTTCGTCGAGTAGGTGTGTTCGTCCGCGTCGCGGCGAAGTCGCGTCGGCGTGGATTCGCATGTATCTGTGGGGCGGGTAGTGCCTCCGTAGTGTGTGGCAGCGAAAAATCCGACATCCTTGACCCGGCCGGGGTCCGCGCCGGGGCAGACCGGGGCGGAGGCGCGGCATCCCCTGGACCAGAGGAGGGGACGTGACCCCTGCATCCCCGATCGCCGAGCTCGTGAGCGCGGCGGCGGAGGGCGACCAGCGCGCGTGGAACGAGATCGTCGCGCGGTTCACGCCCTTGGTGCTGGCGGTGGTCCACCGGCACCGGTTGCGCCACGCGGATGCGGCGGACGTGCACCAGACGGTGTGGTTGCGGCTGGTCGAGCAGCTCGGCAGGCTCCGCGAGGCGGACGCGCTGCCGGGGTGGATCGCCACGACCACCCGCAACGAGTGCCTGCGGATGCTGCGGATGCAGCAGCGCACCCTGCCGTTCGACCCGCGGTCCGAGGACGAGCCGGCGAGCCCGGACGACGCGGTCGCGGACCTGGACGAGGAGCTGGAGGCCGCCCAGCGGCGGCAGGCGCTGCGCGAGGGCTTCCGCTCGCTGTCCGAGCAGTGCCGGGTGCTGCTGGCCAAGCTGATGGCCGACCCGCCGCCGAGCTACGCGGCGGTCGGCGAGGAGCTGGCGATGCCGGTGGGCAGCATCGGGCCCACCCGGATCCGGTGCCTGGAGAAGTTGCGCAAGACTCCCGCGGTGCTGAAGCTGGTCGAGCCGCGGCCGGTGGGCGGAGGAGGTGTGGTCGGTGTTGAAGGGCGATCCGGGGTGGGAAAGCGATGAGGTGCTGCTGCGTGAGCTGGGCGCGGCGCTCGCCGAGGAGCGCGACGTGCCCGAGCACCTGCTCGAAGCCGCGCGCGCGGCGTTCACGTGGCGCACGGTCGACGCCGAGCTGCTGGCGCTGACCAGCTACGACTCCGTCCTGGACGAGGAGCTGGCGGTGCGGGCGCGTGCCACGCAGACCGCGCGGCAGCTCGTGTTCGACGCCGAGGGCGTCTCCGTGCAGGTCGAGGTGACCGAGGCGGGTGTCGCGGGCCAGGTGCTGCCGGCGGGGCCGGGCCGGGTCGCGCTGGTCACCGCGACGGGGCCGGTGGAGGAGGCGGAGCTGGACGAGCTCGGCCTGTTCCTGCTCGGCCCGCCGCCGTCCGGCCCGGTCCGCTTCCGCTGCGACGTCGGCGGCACGACGGTGCTGACCGAGTGGGTGTGCGTGTAATCCGTTCGGGTGAAACCTTGACGACGGTGGCCGGTGGTCCGGAAGATGCACTGACCTGATCTTCACCCACCGCCGCGCACCCACACATGACCGAGCCCGCCCGAGTCACCCACGCCGGGGGAAGCGCTCCCACGGCGGTCGAGGCGTGGGCGCTGCCGGAGCTGTTCCGGCAGGTCTTCGTCGGCTCCACGGCGGGAATCGCGATCTTCGACGCGCACGGGGCGCTGGTCGGCGCCAACCCGGCACTGGAGGCGATGCTGTCCCCGGCCGACCTGGCGACCCTGTTCAGCGGCACGCCGCTCGCGGGCGACGAGGTCAAGGTGCAGCGCCAGTTCACCGACGCCGAGGGCGACCAGCGGTGGACGACCGTGGCGCTCTCGGCGGTGCGCGACGCCGAAGGCAGGCCGCACTGGCACGTCGCCGTGGTCGAGGACACCACAGAGCAGCGGGTGCTCCAGGACTACCTGCGCCACCAGTCGCTGCACGACGTGCTGACCGGCCTGCCCAACCGGCAGAGCTTCCTGCCGAAGCTGGAGCAGGTGCTGAGCCGGCCGGGCTCGATCACGCTGTGCTACCTGGACGTGGACAGCGTCGCCATCGTCAACGACGGCCTGGGCTACGAGGCCGGCGACGAGCTGCTGAAGGTCGTGGCCCGGCGGCTGACCGAGGTGGTCGCCGGCGAGAACGCCACCGTCGCGCGCCTGGGCGGCGACGAGTTCGTCGTGCTGATCGAGGACTCGCCCTCCACGCCGGGGATCTCCGCGCTGGCCGAGGCGATCGAGGCCGCGCTGGTCGCGCCGGTGCGGCTGGGCGGGCACGGCGTCGGCGTGTCCGCGGGCATGGGTTTCGTGCGCACGTCGGCCCGCGGGTCGGACGCGATGGCGTTGCTGCGCCAGGCGCACAGCACGCTGCGCCGCGCGGAGAGCGGCGGCAAGGGCCAGTGGGGCATCTACGACGAGGGGCAGGACGCGCGCGACCGCACCCGGCTGTCGCTGCTCGCGACCATGCCGGGTGCTTTGCAGAACGGCGAGATCGCGCTGGACTACGTGCCGGTCGACCGGGACGGCGACCAGGTCGCGGTGGCGGCACGGCTGCGGTGGCACGAGGCGGAGTACGGCCCGGTGTCGCACGGTGAGTGCCTGCGGTTCGCCGACGAGCTCGGGCTCGGCGGCCCGCTGGCCGAGTGGGTGCTGGAGGAGGCGTGCGGCTTCGCCGCGGCCGAGCGGCTGCCGGTGCTGGTGCAGCTGTCGGCGGGCCAGTCGCGCGACCCGGACCTGACCGCGCCGGTCGCCGAGGCGTTGCGCTCCTCGGGCCTGCCGCCGGAGCGGCTGTGGTTGAGCCTGTCCGCGCGCGCCCTGGGCGAGGACCTCGACGCGGTGGAGGACAACCTGACCGCGTTGGGGGACATGGGTGTCCGCCGGTTGCTGCACGACGTCACGTTCGCCCTGCCGGAACTGTCCGCTGTGGAGCGTCACGGCCTGCACGGCGTCGAGCCCTGCGTGCCGCCGCGGGAAGCGCTGGCGCACAAGGCGTTGACCGCCGTGCTGCCGCTGGTGCGGTCGTCCGGGGCGCTGGTCGTCAGCGACGGTCGGCTGCCGGAGGCGGACCTGGTCGTGCGATCGTGATGATCTCGCGGCTGGTCCCGGTCAGCGGTGCGCGGTCCCAGAAGCCGTAGCGCTCGGCCACCTCGAACCCGGTTTCGCGCAGCAGCCCGTCGATCGCGTCCGCCTCCATGAACCGCAGGGCGCCCCGGTCGACGCGGGGTTCCGGCCACCCCGGGCTGCTGAACGTCTCCGTCATCCACACCACGCCGTCGACCACGCTCTCCACCCGGTGCTCGACGCGCACCCGTTCGCCGTCGTCGCCGACGATGTCGGTGCCGTTCTCGGGCGTCCACCGCTCCCACGCCCGCGCGCCGGGGTTGCGGGTCTCGAACGCGAACCGGCCGTCCGGCTTGAGCGCCCGGCGAACGGCGGTGAACTGCGCGCGCACCTCGTCGTCGGTCAGGAAGACCTGGAACACGTGACCGGTCATCACGACCAGGTCGAACTCGCCGTCGAACGAGACCTTGTCGAGGTCGCCGCGCACCCAGTCGACGTCCGCGGCGCGCCGGGCTTGGAGCAACATGCCCTCGGCCGGGTCGAGCCCGACCAGCCGACCGGCGTGCCCGCCGGCGCGGGCGGCCTTGAGCAGCGTGCCCGTGCCGCAGCCGACGTCGAGCACCGCGTCCGCGGCCATCACCAGCGCCAGGTAGAAGTGATCGTCCTCGCCGAAGCCGTTGATCAGGTCGTAGTAGGCGGCCAGGTCCGCGTCCTGGAAAGAGTCAGCCACCCGGCCGAGTGTGCCCTGGCACGGCGACGGGCCGCGACCGGATTTCCGGTCGCGGCCCGTCGAGGTGCCGGTGGATCAGGCGAACGTCGGCAGTCGCATCGCGTGCTGCACCAGCGTGATCAGCGTCTGCTTGGTCGACTGCCGGTTGCGCGCGTCGCAGGGCACGATCGGCACCGACTCGTCGATCGTCAGCGCCTCCCGGATGTCCTCGATGCGGTGGTGCAGCAGGCCGTCGAAGCAGTTCACGCCCACCACGTACGGCAGCTCGCGGTCCTCGAAGAAGTCGATCGAGGCGAACGCGTCCGACAGCCGGCGGGTGTCGACCAGCACGACCGCGCCGATCGCGCCGCGCACCAGGTCGTCCCACATGAACCAGAACCGGTGCTGACCGGGTGTGCCGAACAGGTACAGGATCAGGTCGCTGTCCAGCGACACCCGGCCGAAGTCCATGGCGACCGTGGTGGTCATCTTGTTCGGCGTGGCCGACAGGTCGTCCACGCCGACGCTGGCCTCGGTCATGACCGCCTCGGTGGTCAGCGGCACGATTTCCGACACCGACCCGACGAAGGTCGTCTTGCCGACACCGAACCCGCCGGCCACCACGATCTTCGTCGACGTGACGGTCAGGCTCGCCGCGGGTGACCCCGGCCGTCCGGGAGCGCCACCGCTCATGTTGCTCTGCTTTCCCTAGTAGTAGGACCTCGCCGGGTGGTGGGACCTCAGCCGCGCATGGCGACGTGCAGCTGCGAGCGGATCTCCGGGGTGAGCTGCACGCCGACCCGCTCGACCAGCCGCGTCATCGCGTAGCCGATGAGGCCGATGTCGCAGTTGGGCGCCGCGAGCACGGCCAGGCACGAGCCGTCGCTGATGGACATCAGGAACAGGTAGCCCCGCTCCATCTCGACCACGGTCTGCTTGACGTCACCCGCCTCGAAGCAGCGCGCCGCGCCGAGGTTCAGGCTGACCAGGCCCGACGCGACGGCCGCGAGCTGCTCGGCGCGGTCGATCGGCAACCGCTCCGAGGACGCGAGCAACAGGCCGTCCGCGGAGACCACGATCGCGTGCGCGACGCCCGCGACCCGGGCGACGAAGTCATCGACCAGCCAACTGAAGTTGTCGAGTTCCTCGGTTGCGGTGGTCACTTCTGCTCCTTGGTCTGATTGCCGCCCCTGGAGGCGGCCGTCTGGTTACCGCCTCCGTTGGCGGTGCCTTCCCCGTTGCCGAACGTCGGACCTTCCCACGGCAGGCCGGCGTCGTCGCCCGCCTGGCGGCCGAGCTGAACACCCCGCTGGTAGGTGGCGAAGCGCTGGCGCAACCGGTCGGCCGACCGGCGCGGCGGCGCCGCGGTCACCACCCCCGCCGACGTGGCGCCGTTGCCGGACGGCTGGGCCGCCGGTGCGGACGCCCGCGACGCGGGCGCGGACAGCGAACCCGGCATCAGGCGCGCCTTGGGCACGCGCTTGGGCAGGCCCGCGGTGGTCGTGTCGTCCACGGGAGCCTTGAGCGCGCTGGTCGCCGCCGTCCAGCTGTCGTCCGCCGCCGCGCCCCAGCCGGGCGTCGACGTGGCGCCGGACGACGGGATCGCCGACGGCGCCGGCTCGCGCTTGGGCAGACCGGCCGGGGTGGCGCCGCGCGGCTTCGGCGGCGTCGGCTTGGCCACCGGCGCGGGCGGCGTGGTGATCAGGTCGGACCGGTCGGTGTACGCCGTCTGCTCCGACGCGGTGCCGTCGTGGCCACTCGTGCCGTCCGTGCCCATGAGCTCGGCGCGGTCGGCGAACATCGTCCGCTCGGACGCGGTCTCCGGCGGCGCGACCGCGGGCCGCTGGTCGGCGACCTCGCCGCGCACCGCGCCCTCGGCCTCCGCCTCGCCGCCCTGGAACCAGCGCGACAGCACGTCCTCGTAGATCGGCAGCCGCTGCGTGGAGGCGTCGTCCTCCTCTACCTCGACCGCGGCCGGCGCCTGCTCGCCCATCGACGACGGGTAGGACTCACCCATCGACGGCGGGTAGGAGTAGTCCGGCACCTCGTCGCCGGGCGGCGGCACGGTCTCGGTCACGGTGGCGGTGAACAGGTCGTCCACCGGGGTCTGCTCCACCTGGAAGTACCCGCCCGGCTCCGCCTCGTGCGTGTGCACGACCTGCGGTCCGGTCGAGGCGGGCATCTCCAGCGGCGCGTAGCCGCCGGGCGCGATCTCCGGCGTCCACTTGGGCACGCCGGCCAGCACGCCGACACCGCTGTCCTCCAGCTGCGGCACGGCCTGCCGCTGGGGCAGCGCGGCGGGCACCGGCCGGGGCTGCAACGGCTCGGGGCCGCGGTGCAGCAGGTCGACCGGGAGCACGACCTGGGCCGTGACGCCACCCTCTATGTCGTCGTTGTTGCTCAACGTGACCCGGATGTTGTGCCGCTTGGCGAGCTGGCCGACCACGTACAGGCCCATCTCGCGGGCCACCGACACGTCGACCTCGGGCGGGTCGGCGAGCTTGGTGTTGGCCTCGACGACGTCCTGCTCCTGCATGCCGACACCGCGGTCGTGGATGCGGATGGACACCTCGCCGCGCCGGGTCTCGATCGCCCGCACGGTCACCTTGGTGGTGGGCTTGGAGAACGCGGTCGCGTTGTCCAGCAGCTCGGCGATGAGGTGCGCGAGGTCGTTGACCACGCGGCCCTGCACGCGCAGCTCCGGCGCGGGCGCGATCTGGATCCGGGCGTACTTCTCGACCTCGGACACCGCGGCGCCGAGCACCTCGGAGATCGGCACCGGCCGGGTGACGCGGCGGTTGACCGTGGTGCCGGAGAGCACCAGCAGGTTCTCGCTGTTGCGGCGCATCTGGGTGGCCAGGTGGTCCAGCTCGAACAGGCTGGCCAGCTGGTCGGGGTCCTGCTCGTCCTGCTCCAGCCGGTCGATGACGGTGATCTGCCGCTCGACCAGCGCCTGCGAGCGCCGGGACAGGTTGATGAACATGTCGTTGACGTTCGCGCGCAGCGCCACCTGCTCGACCGCCAGGCGCACGGCCTCGCGCTGCACGGCGTCGAACGCGCGGGCCACCTGGCCGACCTCTTCGGTCGTGTTGATCGGCACCGGCACCAGCGCCTCTTCCGCGGCACGCGCCGGGTCGCGGTGCGTCCGGATCCGCTTGATCGCGTCCGGCAGGCGGTTGCGGGCCACGTCCAACGCGGTGCGGCGCAGCACGCGCAGCGGCGTCAGCATCGAGCGGGCGACGAAGGCCATGAGGGCGAACGCGATCACCAGCGCCACGGCGACCAGCGCCGCGTCACGCCACGCGGACGCGCGGGCCGCCTCGGTCAGCTCGATCGCCGCCCGGTCGGACTGCCGCTCGATGTCCTGCGAGACCTCCCGCAGCAGCACCGCGGTCTGCTCGCCGACCGCCAGCACGTCACCGTCCGAAATGGACACCTTGCCTGCGTCGGCCTGCTGCACCAGCGCCAGCTGCACCAGGCTGTTGCGGGCGTCCACCGCCGTGCCGGACACGGTGTCCGACAGCAGCTGGCGGTTCTCCTGGCTCGCGGTGACGGCGAAGTCGGTGAGCGCGGCGTCCAGCCTGGACTGCGCCGCGCGCAGCGCGTTGGCCTGGCCGGGCGCGAACTCGCCGCGCTTGGCCGTGGACAGCAGGATCGAGTTCTGCTGCGTCAGCTGCTCCTTCGCGGAGTACAGCGCGAGGTTGGCACCCGCCAGCGGGGTGATCGTCTCGTTGCTCAGGCTGCTCGCGGTCGCGCGGTGCACCTGCGCCAGCGCGGCCAGCACCTGGCCGTAGGCGCTGTGCACCGAGATGTCCGGGTACTTCGTGGTGGTCACCGTGTTCCGCAGCGCGTTGAGCCCGTCGAGCGACTGCAGCGACTTCTGGAACGACTCGCGCACCGCGTCGTCGACACCGGTCGTGGAGGCCGCGACGTCACGCAGCCTGCCGACCTCGGCGTCGACCTTGCTGGCGCGGGTCTGGAACTCGCCGGCGTTCTCCACGCGTCCGCCCGCGACGAACCAGACCGCGGCGTCGCGCTCCAGTTGCAGGGCGTCGGAGACCGCCGCCACCTGCGCGGACAGCTGGAGCTCCCGTTGGACCTGCCCGAACAGCTCCACGTCGTCCAGCTGGGTGTTCAACCTCAGCCCGGCGAGGGTGAGCGTGCTCAGCGCGGGCACCAGGAGCACCACGGCCAGCTTGCTGCGCAGGCGCCAGTTCCGCAGTCGCCACCGGGAAACTCCCCGGTCGGCGGGCACGGCGCCTGTGCTGGGACCCGAGTCGGGTGGACCGCTTCCCGCGGCACCCGTGTCGAGTTGAATCCGCTCCGGATCTCTCCCGGAGGCGTGGTCGTCGTGACCGCGCACCGTCAGCACACTCCCCAGCCCGGAGAAACGACACATCCCTACAAACCCGGTGGATCTTGGTGGAAAAATCCGCCGAGTCATACCGCCGTTCGGACGAGGTAGCCGGTACTTTGCAAATCAACCATTGTCGCGCGCACCACACGTGGACGTGCTAAACGATCGCTAACCGGCGTTCATGACTTTTTCACGCCCTCGACCCGAACGGGAAACACCCGGCGGGGGAGCCCGGCGACGAGCTCCCCCGCCGGAGCTCAGCTACCCGACTGGGTGGCCAACATCGGCTTGACGTCGAAGTCCTTCTCCAGCAAGCCGTAGGTTCGCATCAGACCGGCCACGCGCTGCAGGCGGGTGGCGTCCAACGTGGTCGGGAACTCGCCGAAGTGCACGAGGCTGGCGGTTTCCTTGTCGACCTTCGCGTACTCGACCAGCAGCGGCTCGACCGTGGGGCGGTCCGCCGCGTCGCGCTGGCCCTTCGCCATCGCGCGCTGGAACGCGGCGACGGTGTTGGGGTTGTCCTTCACGAACTTGCCGCTGGAGGCGTAGCCCGCGATCGGGATGTCCGCGGTCGGACCGGAGGCCGCGTCCATGACGGTGATCTGGCCGCTGTTGCGCTGCGCCCGGCTGATGAACGGCTCGACCATGAACGCCGCGTCGACCAGGCCGTTCTCGACCGCCGCCTCCATGTCGGGGAACGGGAACTCCTTGAACGTGACCTTGGACGGGTCGACGTCGTTGGCTTCCAGCGTGGCCTTCGCGGTCAGCTCGGCGATGTTCTTGAACGTGTTGATCGCGATCGTCTTGCCCTCGAGGTCCTTGGGCGACTTGATCGGGGAGTTCGCCTTGGCCAGGATCAGGAACATCT
The DNA here is from genome assembly GCF_003014735.1 of Saccharothrix carnea. Lineage (GTDB taxonomy): Bacteria > Actinomycetota > Actinomycetes > Mycobacteriales > Pseudonocardiaceae > Actinosynnema > Actinosynnema carneum. The sequence continues at coordinate 283,815 of NZ_PYAX01000010.1, forward strand.
CGGCCTTGGCCTGGTACCCGTCGCTGACCAGCTTCAAGCCGTCAGCGGCCTTCGCGGCCTCCTTCGACTCGGCGGTGAAGAACGACACGTAGTTGCCGAACGCGATGTCGAGCTCGCCGTTGATCAGGCCGGGGATGGCCGCCGCGCCACCCTGGAGGTACTGGACCTCGACCTCGAGGCCCTCCTGCTTGAAGTACTCCTTCTTGATCGCGACGTGGACCGACGCGACGTCGAGGATGGGCAGCAGGCCAAGCTTGATCTTGGCCTTTTCGACCTTGCCCGGAGCGGCTGCTTCGGTGGGCTTCTCCTCGGAACCACCGAGGAGACCGCAGCCGGAGACCACGGCGAGCATCGCGACCGCGGACACTACGCCGAAGATCCTTCGAGCCGAGAGGCCGACTCTTCGAGTCATGGGGGGCATCTCCTGTTGGAGTGACGACTTTGCGGGGGCAGGATGCACGGGCGACAGAGGCACTGCAGAACCACTCAAAGTGACCCGAGTGGTTCGGCAAGACCCCAGTCGACCGACACTCGAAGGCTGATCCACTACCTTCGGTGAGCATCTTTGCACAGGCTGTCCAGAGGTTGGGGTATGCGGTGAGCGATCTTGACGCGGAATGGGCCGTACAGAGCAACCGGCGCCCGGTGGGCATCGTCGGAGCGGGCCCCGCGGGATTGACCTTGGGGAACCTGCTCCGCGAGGCCGGAATCCCCTGCGTGGTGCTGGAAAAAGGCACTCGCGAGTACATCGAGACCCGGCCGCGCGCCGGGGTGCTGGAGCACCGCGCGGTGCAAATGTTGACAGAGCACGGGCTCGCGGACCGGTTGCTCCGAGAGGCGGACAGGCATGGCGCGTGCGAATTCCGGGTGAACGGCGAGGCGTACGAGGTGGACTACGCCACCCTGTACGACGGCCAGACGCACTACATCTACCCGCAGCAGGAGGTCGTCCAGGACCTCGTGCGGCACTACGTCGACGAGCGCGGCGGTGACGTGCGGTGGTCCGTCGCGGACGTCGAACTGCACGACATCGAGTCGCCGGAACCGGCCCTGACCTGGACGAACGCCGACGGCACGCGGGAGCGGCTCGACTGCTCGTTCATCGCGGGCGCGGACGGGTTCCACGGCGTGACGCGGCGCAGCATCCCGCCGGGCGCGGTGCAGGAGTTCAGCCACCAGCACGGCATCGAGTGGCTGAGCGTCCTGGCCGAGGCGCCGCCGTCCACCCACAAGGTGATTTACGCGCTGCACCCGGACGGATTCGCGGGTCACATGCTCCGCAGTTCCACGGTTTCGCGCTACTACTTGCAGGTCCCGGTGGACGACACGGTGGACAACTGGCCGGACGAGCGGGTGTGGGCGGAGCTGCACAAGCGGCTCGCGCTGCGGGACTCCGACTGGAAGCTGACCGAGGGGCGCATCGTGGAGAAGCGCATCCTGGACATGCGCAGCCACGTGGTCGAACCAATGAACCACGGCAACCTGTACCTGCTGGGCGACGCCGCGCACATCATCACCCCGGTGGGGGCAAAGGGAATGAACCTCGCGTTGCACGACGCCGAGGTCCTCGCCGACGCCCTGACCAGGTACCACCGAACGGGTGATGAGACGGGCCTGCGGAGCTACTCCGAAGTATGCCTGCGACGGGTCTGGCGTGCGCAGGAGTTCTCGCAGTGGATGGTCTTCATGATCCACCGTTCGCCGGAGCCGTTCCTGAGCCGTTTGGGTCAAGCCAGGCTCGAACACCTCATCGCCTCCGGATCGTCCGCCGGCTATTTCGCCCAAAACTACGTGGGGCCTTGAGCAGAACACCTCACGATTAGCGGGGTCCCTTTCCGGGAATACCTCCCGCATTGAGCACGGTTTACCGCCGCCTTGTTCTCCGCCAGAGCACCCGGGTGCGCTCGACCCGGAGAACAAGGCGAGGACCGATCGACCGATCGGCACATTTTCGATCCGCCCGGAATCGGGTGTGCGCCGCCGGCGGCCGGATGCATTCGTCACCAATTCCACGCGGTGGACGGACTAATGCGCCCGGAGTTCCGCCGGCGACGGGCCGCGGAACCATAGGAATAACCGATGGAATATCCCGCCGGACCGACCGGAAAAACGTTCGGCGCACACGGCGGGTGATCGACCGGCGACGGCGTGGTGATCACCTGGACGGTCGCCGGGGACGAGAAAGATGTCGAATCGTTGCGAACGACCGCCGTCGAAACCCGCGCCCGGTAATGACGAGAAGTGCCGCGCGCACGAGAACGGGCGACCCCCGGTGCCGGCCCTTGAGAGGGCCGGCAAGCCGCGGATCGCCCGTCCGGCGTCCTTGTTGCCTACGAATAGGCGTTTCAGGTCGTGCCGGCGCGTTCCTCGGCCTCGGCGCGCGAGGCCTCCGCCCGCTCCGCCTCGGCCCACTTCGCCGCCTGCTGCTCGTTCGCCTTGCGCCGGGCCCGGACCTCCTCGGAGGTCTTGCCGACGTTGAGCAGCCGGGCCACCTCGCCCCGCAGCGCGACGAACGCCTCGGACTCGCGGGTGGTGATCTGGTCGCGCTGCGCGGGCAGGTCGACCTTCAGGTCGGCCACCACGGACGCGGGCGACGTGGAGAGCACCAGGATCCGGTCGCCCAGGTAGACGCTCTCGTCGATGTCGTGCGTCACCACCAGCACCGTGGTGTCCTGCTCGGTGCGCACCTTCAGCAGCAGGTCTTCCAACTCGAACCGGGTCTGCGCGTCCACCGAGGCGAACGGCTCGTCCATCAGCAGCAACGCGGGCCGGTAGGCCAGCGCCCTGGCGATCGCGACGCGCTGCTGCATGCCGCCGGACAGCTGCCACGGGTACTTGCGGCCCGCCTCGGCCAGGCCGACCCACTCCAGCGCCTCGGCGGCGCGGGTCCGGCGCGCGGCGCGGCCCAGGGAGCGGCGCAGCGGGAACTCCACGTTCTTCTGCACCGTCAGCCAGGGGAACAGCGAGCGGCTGTAGTCCTGGAACACCACGGCGAGGTCGTCGGGCACGCCGCGCACCTCGTTGCCGTGCAGGCTGATCTCGCCGCGGGTCGGGCGGATCAGGCCGGAGATGGTGCGCAGCAGCGTGGACTTGCCGCAGCCGGACGGGCCGACGACGCAGACCAGCTCGCCGGTGCCGACGGTGAACGACAGGTCGGCGATCGCGGTGTGCGCGCCGTCCTTCGCCTGGTAGGTGTGGCCGAGGTCGGCCACTTCGAGCATCGCGGTCATACTGCTTTTTCCTCCACCGTCGCGGGGGTGCGCTCCTGCTTCGGTTGCCACGCAAGGGCTTTGCGCTCGAAGGCGAGGAGCACGGTGTTGAGGGCATAGCCGAGGGCACCCAGCAGGATGATCCCGGCCCACATGTCGGGGAAGTCGAACTCCCGCTGTGCGACGAGGAGTTGCGACCCGATCCCGTTGTCGGTACCGACGAGTTCGGACACGACCATGAGCACCAGCGACAGCGACAGGGAGACCCGCAGCCCGGCGAAGATCTTCGGTGCCGCCGAGGGCAGGACGACACCGAGGATCCACTGTGGCTTGGGGATGCGGAACACCGCCGAGGTCTCGAACTTCGTGGCATCGACGGAACGGGCGCCGTCGATGCTGTTGAGCAGGATGGGCCACAGCACGCCGAACACGATCGTGGCGAGCTGCATGGTGGTACCGACGCTGAACACGAGCATGAACACCGGCACCAGCAGGGGCGGCGGGATCGAGCGCATGAACGTCAGCAGCGGCCCGACGTACTCCGCGGCCGCCGGGGAGCGACCGAGGGCCACGCCGAGCGAGATGCCGATGACCGCCGCGATCGCCCAGCCGCCGAACAGCCGGCCGACGCTCGGGAACACGTGGTCGAACACCGTGTCGGTGAGGAAGAGGTCACCGGCCGGGCCGGAGAACCACAACCCCTGCGCCGCCACGGCGATCTCGGTCGGGCGCGGGAAGAACGGGTCGTCGGCGTACCAGGTGAGCAGCTCCCAGACCACGACGAGGCCCGCGAACACCGCCCACCGCTGCAGGAACCGGTTCACGACCGACCTCCGGTGACCGAGCTCCACCCGACCCAGCGACGCTGGGCGCGGTCCAGCCCTTCGTTGAGCAGGTAGCCGATCACGCCCGCGACCACCGTGCCGGCCAGGACGATGTCCATCCGGCCCGTGCCGCTGCGCGCGATCGCGATGTACTGCCCGATACCGCCGGAGCCGCCTTCCAGCAGCTCCACGCTGACGATCACGACCAAGCTCGTCGTGGCGGCGAGCCTGATGCCGGTCAGCACGAACGGCAGCGCGCTCGGCAGCGCGACCGACGCCAGCACGCGCACCCGGCCGGAGCCGAACGCGCGCGCGGTCTCGACCAGCAGGGGGTCGAGCTCGTCGAGCGCGTAGATGGTGTTGAACAGGATGGGCCAGATCGCCGCGTACACCGCGAGGGTGATCTTGGTTTCCGGTCCGATGCCGAGCATCAGGACCGCCAGCGGGATCAGCGCAACCGACGGGATGGGGCGCAGGAACTCGACCACGGCGCGGGTGGCGTGCCGAACGGACGCCACGCTGCCCAGGACGAGGCCGAGCGGGACGGCGATCCCGACCGACAGCGCCACGGCGATGAGCACGGCGAGGACCGTCGCGACGACGTCCCTCAGGAAAGCCTCATCCCCCAACAACTTCACGAGTTCCACCGCTACGACGGACGGCGGTGGCAGGTACTCCGCGGGAACCAGCCGGGACCGGCCGAACAGCTCCCAGATGACGAGGAACCCGGCCACACCGAGCAGTCCTCGGGTGAGCGCACGCACGCGCAAACGCCTCTTCCCAGTTGATCAACCCCAGCCAACCCGGCTCAATGTAGAGAGAGAAGTGCGCCGCCACAATGAGTGGCGGGAAAACTTCACGATGTGATCTTGCGACGCGGCCCCGCCGACACCCACCGCCGCCGAATCCCTTCCACTCAGTGGAATCAGGTCTTGGCGCACGGTGGTTCGTGCGGCAGGTCCGGGAAGTACCCGGCCCACTGCGCGGCGCTGATCCGGGGGTACGCGGTGGCGCAGATCCGGTCCACCACCGCGCCCAGGTCGGTCTCCCAGAACCGGAGCACCGAGTCGCCCGCGCTGACCAGGGTGTGGCGGTCCGGTGCGAACGCCACCGAGCCGGCGCCCGACGAGTGCGCGGCGAACACGGCCGACTGGCGGGACGGCCTGCCCGCCACGTCGTACAGGCGCAGGTTCCCATCAGTGCCCGCGACCACGAGCAGGTCGCCCGACGCGGCGACCGCGCGCACCCCCGACCCCAGCGGCTCCGAGGACGTGAGCGGCGCCGGCCGGTCGTGGTCGGCTCCCGGCTCGCGCCACACCACGGCCTTGCCGTCGCCCTCCACCGTCACCAGTCCCCCGGGCACCGGCGCCACCGCCGTGGGGTAGGTGACGCCCAACGCGTCGCGGCGCCGCCGCTCCGGCCACAGCGGGACGGTGGTGTCCCACTCGTCCACCGACCCGCCGAGCTTGGTGACCACCAATCGGTCGCCCGTGCCGTCGAACGTCAGCGCGGTGGTCGGGACGTTCGGGTCCACCCGGTCGGTGAGCTCGGCGACCTGCGCCAGGGTGGCGACGTTCCACAGGCGCACCGTCCCGCCGTCCAGCCCCCCGGTGGCGAAGTGCGTGCCCTTCGGGCTGAACGCCACCACCTGCGCGCGTCCCGCCTCGCCGACCAGGTCCGGTGCGGCCGGGTTGGTGGTGCGCCACACCCGCACCGGCCCGTCCTCGGCGACGGTGACCAGGTGCTCGCCGTCCCGGCTGAGCGCGGCGGTCCGGACCCGGCCGGGGTGCGCGGTCAACGGCCAGGCGGTGCGCGGACCGCGTGGCGCGGAGATGTCCACGAGCCGCAGCTCGCCCTCGACGTCGACGGTGGCGGCCAGGGGCCGTCCGGCGGCGACCACGACCGAGCGCAGCGCCACCGGGTGCGCGACCGGCAGGTCGGTGAGGTCGGTGAGCCGGGCCGACCGGTCGGCGCCCGCGGTGACCAGGGCCCGTCCGCCCGCGGCGAAGCCGACCGCGGTGATGGGGCCGAGGTGCCCGTTGAGCTCGGCGGCCTCCAGCGGCGCGGACCGGTTCGTGACGTCCCACAGCCGGGCGGACCGGTCGTCGCCCGCGGTGGCCAGCACCCGCGCTTCCTCGTTCAACGCCAAGCCGCGCACGTCGCCGCCGTGCCGCAGGGCGGCGGTCTGCCGGGCGGGCCCGCGCGGGTCGGCGACCTCCCACAGCCGCACCACCCGGTCGTCCCCCGCCGTGGCGACCAGCCGGCCCTCGTCGCCGACCGCCAGCGCGGTGACCGCGCCGACGCCGCCGACCAGGACACCGGACGCGCCGGTGGCCAGGTCGACCGCGCGCACCCCGTCGCCGGACACGACCGCCGCCACGTGCCCGGAGAGGAAAACCACGCCGGACGACGACCCGCCGAACGACGACCCGCCGAACGACGGCACCGACACCGGCCTGGCGCCATCGGTCAGGTCCCACGCCCGCGGCGGACCGTCGAGGAAACCGGCCACGAGGTAGCGGGCGTCCGGCGAGAACGCCAAGGCCGTCGTCGGCGCGATCATCAGGTCGTCCAGCCGGTGCACGAGCACGGGCTGCCGGGGGTTCGTCGCCCGCCACACCGCGACGTGGTCGTCGGACGCGCCGGCGAGCCACGTGCCGTCACGGTTGAACGCCAGCACCCGCGGGTCGGTCAGCCCGGTCAGCGCGCCGAGGTTCGCCGGGTGGTGCGGGTCGGAGACGTCCACCAGCCGCACGTCCCGGGTGGTGGTGTCGTCGGTGATGGCGAGCAGCGACGCGGTCGGGCTGATCGCGGTCGCGCGCACCGCGGCGATCCGGGTCGCGTAGGGCTCGGCGAACGCGCCGTACAACGCGTCCCGCGTCTCGGGCAGCGGCGCCAACCGGTGCGCGGCCAGGGTGAGCTGCAACGACAGCGCGGGGTCTGCGTCGCGCAGCGCGGCGGCCTGGGTGATCACCTTGTGCGCCAGCGCGATGTTGCGCTGCTCGGTCGCGGACCGCTCGGCGCGGACCGCGAACACGATCGCGCTGGACGCCAGCACCAGCAGCACGGCCATGACCGACACCAGCTGCCGGAGCCTGCGGGTGCGGCGGAGCTCGCCAGCGCGCACCGCGTCGTCCGCGGCGATGCTGGCCTCCAGGAACCGGATCTCGCCCGGCGTGAGCCGGGGACCGCGGGTGCCGTCGACCCACTCGCGCACCAGCGCCAGCCGGGTGCCCCGGTACAGCGCGCCCGGGTCGCGGTCCAGCGCCTCCCACGTGTGCGCGGCCTCGGTCAGCATCCGCTGCACCCGCAGGCCCGCCCGGTCCTCGGCGATCCAGTCGCGCAGCCGCGGCCAGTTGCGGATCAGCGCCTCGTGCGCCAGCTCCACCGCGTCCCGGTCCAGCACCACCAGCCGGGCCTGCGCCAACGCGGTCAGCACCTCGTGGCCGTCGCTGCCCGGGTGGTGGTCCACCTCAGCGCGGGCGACGCGGCGCTTGGTGTCCTCGGTGCCCTCGCCGACCGCGATCAGCCGCAGGAACACCTGCTTGGCGACCTGCTGCCGGACCGGCCCCAGGGCCTGGTAGACGTGCTCGGCGCTGCGCGCGATCGAGTGCTCGACCCCGCCGACCTCCTCGTAGCCCGCGAGCGTCAACGCCACACCGCGCCGCCTGCGCCACGTCTCCAGCAACGCGTGCGACACCAGCGGCAGCACCCCCGGCTGGCCTGCCGCGTCCGCGACCAGGCGCGTGACCAGCGCGGTCTCCACCTTGCAGCCCACCGCGACGGCGGGCGACACGATCGCCTCGCGCAGCTCGTCCGGCGACATCGGGCCGACCAGGACCTGCCCGCCACGCAACGCCTCCACCAGCTCCGGGTACTGCCCGCAGTGGCCGAGGAAGTCGGCGCGCACCCCCAGCACGACCCGCGTGCGGCTGGTCGGCACGGAGCACGCGGTGGTCAGCGCGGCGATGAACGCGGCCCGTTCGGCGGGCTCCTGGCACAGCGTGAAGACCTCTTCGAACTGGTCGACCACGATCAGCAGGTCGTCGTCGCCGCCGACGAGCGCCTGCCGGACGCGCAGGTGCAGGTTCTCCGGGTAGGAGGTGAACTCGGCGGCCAGCGCGGCGGCGTCCCGGCCGGTGCTCGCGGCGATCCGCACCGCCAGCTCCTCCACCGGCCGCGCGCCGGGCGTGAGCACGACCGAGGGACGGCTCCACGTCGCCACCAGGCCCGCGCGCAGCACCGACGACTTGCCCGAGCCGGACGCGCCGAACACACCGCCGAACCGGCGCCGCGCGACGAGGTCGGTCAGCTCCCGCACCACGCGGTCGCGGCCGAAGAACCGGTCCGCGTCGTGCACCTGGAACGCCGCCAGCCCGGTGTACGGGGCCTCGGTGGCGGTCGGCGGGGTGCGCGGGTTCGCGTCGGCGACCCGTTCGGACACCTCCCGCCAGCGACCCTCCCAGGCCACCACGTCACCGCCGCAGGCCCGCACGTACGCCAACGTCACCGCGAGGCTCGGCAGCCGCCGCCCGTTCGCCGCCTCCGACAGGGCCGCCGCCGAGTAGTGCGCGTCCCGGGCCAGCCGCCGGTAGGTGGGGCCTCCCGCCCGTTCCCGCAGGGCCCTCAGGTCGGCGGCGAACTCGCCCAGCTCACGGCTCCCGGCCCGTAACGGGCCCTCCGGTCTGGCCATCGTCGCCCTCCCCTTCGACGAGGGCGATTGTTCAGAAAAGCCTGTTCAGCGTCCACGCGCTGACACTGAACAACCCGTCTGCCGTAGGAATGGCGGTGGAACCGGGTAGGGGTTCCGCAGGGGGTGGGGGGAGAGGCGCTTGGTGGTGCTGGGGGGCTCCGCCAAGCGCCTACCCCGCTACAGCCCGACTGCTTTGTAGAGGGAGCCGACTTCCTGCCGGTTGAGCACCCGCATCGAACCGGGGCGCTGGTTGCCCAGGCGGACCTCGCCGACCGCGGTGCGGACGAGGTGCTCGACGGGGTGGCCGACGTGGTCGAGCAGGCGGCGCACGATGTGCTTGCGGCCCTCGTGGAGGACCACCTCGACCAGCGCCTTGCCCGGCATCGACGAGATCAGCTTGAACGAGTCGACCGCGATCGGGCCGTCCTCCAGCTCGAGCCCCGCGCGCAACCGCTTGCCCAGGTCCTTCGGGATCGGGCCGGGCACCTCGGCGAGGTAGGTCTTGGTGATCTCGTAGGACGGGTGCATCAGCCGGTGCGCGAGGTCGCCGTCGTTGGTCAGCAGCAGCAGGCCCTCGGTGTCGGCGTCCAGCCTGCCGACGTGGAACAGGCGTTCCTTGCGGTTGTGCAGGTAGTCGCCCACGCACGGCCGGTGCGCGTCGTCGTGCATGGTCGACAGCACACCGCGCGGCTTGTTGAACGCGATGGTGACCACGTCCTCCTTGAGCACCACGCGCACGCCGTCGACGTGCACGACCGCAGTGTCCGGGTCGATGCGGCGGCCCTGCTCGCGGACCACCTCGCCGTCGACCTGGACGCGGCCGAGTTCGATCAGCTCCTCGGCGACCCGCCGCGAGGCGATGCCCGCCTTGGCGAGCACCTTCTGGAGCCGGATCCCCTCGGGTTGACCTGAGGGGTTCGGCCGGGCCTGGTCAGACATCGTCGATCGCATCCACTTCGGGCAGCAGGGGAGCGATCGGCGGCAGGTCGCCCAACGACGACAGCCCCAACCGCTCCAGGAACAGTTCGGTCGTGCGGTAAAGGATGCCACCCGTGTCGGAATCCGTGCCCGTCTCGGCGATCAGGCCGCGCGCGACGAGCGTGCGGATGACACCGTCCACGTTCACCCCGCGCACCGCCGCGATCCGGGCCCTGGTCACGGGCTGCCGGTAGGCGATGACCGCGAGTGTCTCCAGCGCGGCCCGGGTGAGCTTGGCGCGCTGCCCGTCGAGCAGCAGCTTCTCCACGAATGGCGCGAAGCGGTCCCTCGTGTAGAACCGCCAGCCGTCACCGATTCTACGCAGGTCGATGCCGCTGCCCTGCTCGGTGTACCGGGCGGCCAGCGTGCGGAGGGCCGCGGTGACCCGCTTCACGGACTGGTCGAGGACGCCCGCGAGCTGCTCTTCGGCGATCGGGCTGTCCACGACGAGCAGGATGGACTCCAGGGCGCCCTCGAACTCGGTGTCGTCGGAGAGGTCGGGCAACCCACCCACCTCGGCCTCGTCCCCGGTCCCGACGTCATCGGTCCCCGCGTCCACGGCCAACGGCAGCGGCTCGGGCGGCTCGGTTGCTGCCTGGTCGCTCACCCGTACTCCTCGTCCTCGTCGTGCGCGTGCGCCCGCGCCTGTTCGATCGTGCCGCCGACCCACGTGATGCGCAGCTCGCCCAGCGGGTCCGGCTGCTCGAAGGCCAGCGCCTGCTCCCGGTACAGCTCCAGCAGCGCCAGGAACCGCGCCACGACCTCCATCGTCTCCGTGCACTCGGCGATCAGCTCGGCGAACGTCGCCGTGCCCGCCTCCGCCAGCCGCGCCCGCAGCAGGTCGGCGTGCTCGCGCACCGACACCCTGTGCTGGTGGATGTGCGAGGTCGACACCGTCGGCGGCGGCTTGGGCCGGAACACGACCGCGGCGATCTCGGCGAACCGCCGGGCGTCCACGCCCAGCATCACCTCGGGCAACAGCCCCTCGTACCGCTGCTCCAGCGCCACCGACCGCGGGTAGCGCCGGTACGCGCCCCGCTCCAGCTCCCCGAACAGCGCCGCGACCTGCTTGTACGCCCGGTACTGCAGCAGCCGCGCGAACAGCAGGTCCCGCGCCTCCAGCAGCGCCAGGTCCTCCTCGTCCTCGACGTCGCCGGCGGGCAGCAGGCGGGCCGCCTTCAGGTCGAGCAGGGTCGCCGCGATGACCAGGAACTCGGTCGTCTCGTCCAGGTCCCACTGGTCGCCCAACGCCCGGATGTAGGCGATGAAGTCGTCGGTGACGGTGTGCAGCGCCACCTCGGTCACGTCCAGCGTGTGCTGCGAGATCAGCTGCAGCAGCAGGTCGAACGGCCCCTCGAAGTTGGTCAGCTTGACCTTGAACCGGCCGTCGTCGGGCGCCGCCGGCTCTACCGGTGCGTCAAGCTCGACCGGCTCGACGGGAGCGACCGGCTCGTCCGGCGCGGTGGCTTCGACCACCTCGACCGGCGCGGCCACTGCGGGTTCGGTCTCGGGTGCGTCACCGCTCACTGCTCGCGCAACCTACGCACCAGCAGCGAGTCCTCGCCGTGCCCTTCGAGGTCGTCCAGCACGATCGCGATGGCCTCGCGCACCACGCGTCCCCGGTCGACCGCCAAGCCGTGCTCACCGCGCAACGCCAGCCGCGCGTGCTCCAGCGCCAGCAGCTCCTCGTCGGACACGTACACGGTGATCTTCGTCGAGTGCTTCTGCCGCCCGGTGCCACGCCGCTGCGCCGGTGGCTGGGACCCGGACTCGTCGACGGGCCGGTCACCGGTCGTGAGGCGGAACAGCTCGGACGCGCCCGGCAGAGATGGGCGTCGGGTCACCGGGCGATCACCTCGCGCGCCAACGCGCGGTAGGCCTTCGCGCCCGCAGAGCGCGGCGCCCAGCTCGTGATCGGCTCGCCGGCGACGGTCGTCTCCGGGAACCGGACGGTGCGGTTGATCACCGTGTCGAACACGACGTCGCCGAACGCCTCGACCACGCGCGCCATCACCTCGCGGGAGTGCAGGGTTCGCGGGTCGTACATGGTGGCGAGGATGCCGGTGATCTCGAGCTTCGGGTTCAACCGCTCCCTGACCTTCTCGATGGTGTCTATCAGCAGGGCGACCCCGCGCAGGCTGAAGAACTCGCACTCCAGCGGGATGAGGACGCCGTCAGCCGCCGCGAGGGCGTTGACCGTGAGCAGGCCGAGCGACGGCTGGCAGTCCACCAGCACGTAGTCGTAGTGCTCTATCACCGGGCGCAGCGTGCGGACCAGCGTGTGCTCCCGACCGACCTCGGAGACCAGCTGGATCTCCGCGGCGGACAGGTCGATGTTGCTGGGCAGCAGGTCCATGCCCTCGACCGGGGTGCGCATGATCACGTCGGCGACGCCGACGTCGCGCTCCATGATCACGTTGTAGATCGTCTGGTCGAGCTGGTGGGGGTGCACGCCGAGGCCGACCGACAGCGCGCCCTGCGGGTCGAAGTCGACCAGCAGCACCTTGCGGCCGTACTCGGTCAGCGCCGCGCCGAGGTTGATGGTGGACGTGGTCTTGCCGACCCCGCCCTTCTGGTTGCACACCGCGAGGATCTTCGCCGGGCCGTGGTGCGCGATCAGCGGTGGGTCGGCCACGTAGCGCAACGGGCGGCCGGTCGGCCCGATGTCGCCCGCGACCTGCTCGGTCGCGTCTTCGTCCGCGGGTGCGGCGTGCGGGGCGAGGCTCAGCTCGACCGAGGCGCGCGGCACACCGGACGGTGGCGGGGGTGGTGGGGGTGCCCCCCACGGCTGGCCCGCGTGCTCCGGTGTCGACATCGCCTTCCCGATTCCTAGTCCTCTGCCTGGGCGCAGCCTAGGCACACCGCGGTCCACCAGCAACGCGCCTCGCCGAAGCGCGGCCGATCGTTCTCAGCGCGTTTCGTCGGGGAGTCAGCTCGCGGTGGCGGCCTGATCGTCGGCTCTGCGGCAGGTCCGCTCGGCCGCGCGGAGCACGACGTCGAGCAGTCCGGGGAACAGCTCGTCGAGGTCGTCACGCCGCAACGACACCCACCGCTGGTTGCCGCGGGCCCTGGTGCGGGTGATGCCCGCTTCCCGCAGCACGCGCAGGTGCTGCGACAACGTGGACTTGGCGACGTCCACCAGCAGCGCGCCGCACAGGCGCTCGCCGTCGGCTTCGATCTGGCGCACGACGGCCAGCCGGGTCGGGTCGCTCAACGCGTGCAGCACCGCGCCCAGCTCGATCGCGCTGCGCTCGGGCTCGTCCAGGTTCGGCACCGGGTCGGCACCTCCAGCTCGTCGGGCTCATCTATGACGTGGGTGGGCGCCCGGTCGGGCGAGCCGCCCACGGTACCCGTGGCCGACTCATGTTCCACCCGATGCGCGAGGATGGGCGGTCGCGTAGACCTCGCGCAAGGTGTTGACGGTGACCAGCGTGTAGACCTGCGTCGTCGTCACGGACGCGTGGCCGAGCAGTTCCTGCACGACACGGACGTCCGCTCCCCCTTCCAGCAGGTGGGTCGCGAACGAGTGCCGCAGCGTGTGCGGCGAGACTTCGGCACCGATACCCGCCCGTTCGGCCGCTGTCTTCAGCACGTGCCACGCCGTCTGCCGGGACAACCGCCCACCGCGGGCGTTGAGGAACAGGGCCGGCGTGCCGCGTTTGGCCAGGCTGGGGCGCGCGCGCACCAGGTAGGCGTCCAGGGCTTCCAGCGCCGGGCGCCCGACCGGCACGACCCGCTGCTTGCCACCCTTGCCGTCGAGGAGCACGGTGCGTTCGGCGGCGTCGACATCGTCCACGTCCAAGCCGACCACCTCGGAGATCCGCGCGCCGGTCGAGTACAGCAGTTCCAGCAGGGCGCGGTCACGCAGGTGGGCGGGCGTTTCGGTGGGACCGCTCTCGAGGAGCTTGAGCACGTCGTCCACCGGCAGGGCTTTCGGTAGTCGGCGCGGCGGGGACGGCGGGTGGACGGCGCGGGCCGGGTCGTGCGCCGTGAGGCCTTCGAGGTGGGCGAACTTGTGCAGGCCACGCACGGCGACCAGGGTGCGCGCGGCGGAGGAGGCGGCCAGCCCCGACTCGCGCAGGGTGGCGAGGAAGTCGCCGACCAGCGCTTCGGTGACGTCGACCAGGTCGTCCACCCCCTTGGCGGTCAGGTGCTCGGCGTACCGACGCAGGTCCCGGCCGTACGAGTCGAGCGTGTTGCGCGCCGTCCCCCGCTCCACCGCGAGGTGGTCCAGGTAGGCGCTCATCGCACGCCCCGCCGGAGTCCCTGCCAAGGGCACGGCTGCGGTGTTCTTCGACATTTCCTGACGCTCTCCGGGGCTGGTCAAAAGCCTAGAAGCTGCACAAGCGTCCTCGCGCTCGTCGGTGGGCACCGGACCGTTCACTGGCACGTCCTTCTTCCCCGAAAGGTAGGGCTTCGTGTCATCATGCCGACCTGGCGGAGCCTTGCCGCACGTGTCAGGGGTGGCGCGTCCGCTCCCCCGGCAGCACTCGCCGCGCACCCGCCCCACCCGGCGGCACCAGGGACTCCAGCGGCACGTGAGGCATCCCGTGAGCCTTCGCCACCTCCGCCTGCACCACCGCGCCGCCCACCACGTTCACGCCCCTCGCCAGCGCCGGATCAGCACCGATCGCCCGCCGGAACCCCTTGTCCGCCAACGCCATCACGAACGGCAGCGTCACGTTCGTCAGAGCCCACGTCGACGTGTGCGGCACGGCGCCCGGCATGTTCGCCACGCAGTAGAACACCGAATCGTGCACCCGGTAGGTCGGCGCGTCGTGCGTAGTCGGCCGTGAGTCGGCGAAACAGCCACCCTGGTCGATGGCGATGTCGACCAGCACCGAACCCGACCGCATGGTCGACACCAGGTCGTTGCCCACCAGCGTCGGCGCCTTCGCGCCGGGCACGAGCACCGCGCCGATCACCAGGTCGGCCCACCGGCACGCCTTCTCCACCTCGTACGAGTTGCTCGCCACGGTCTGCAGGTGCCCCCGATAGGTGAAGTCGATCTGGCGCAGCCGGTTGACGTTGGTGTCCAGCACGACCACCTCCGCCTGCATGCCCAGCGCGACCGCGGCGGCGTTCATGCCGGCCACGCCCGCGCCCAGGACGGCCACCTTCCCCGCCGGCACGCCGGGCACGCCGCCGAGCAGCACCCCGCGCCCACCCTGGTTGCGTTCCAGGCAGTGCGCGCCGACCTGCGTCGCCATCCGGCCCGCGACCTCGCTCATCGGCGCCAGCAACGGCAGCGAACCGTCCGCCGACTGCACGGTCTCGTAAGCGATCGCGTCGATGCCGGACGCGACGATCGCCCGCGTGCACCGCGCGTCGGCGGCCAGGTGCAGGTAGGTGAACAGGGTCTGGCCCGGCCGCATCCGGTGGAACTCCTCGGCCACCGGCTCCTTCACCTTGAGCACCAGCTCGGCCTCGCCCCACACGTCGTCGGCGCTCCGGACGATCTCCGCACCGGCCGCGGCGAACTCGTCGTCCAGGATCGAGGACCCGCCGCCGGCACCCGCCTCGACCAGCACGCGGTGCCCCCGGCGCGCCAGCTCCACCACGCCCGCCGGGGTGATGGCGACCCGGTACTCGTGGTTCTTCACCTCTCGGGGTACTCCGACCAGCACCCCTGAAGCGTAGGTGGACCAGCGGGTTCCGGCCGGCCCGGCGGCGTGCGGCTGTTAGCGTTCCCCCTGTGTCGGAACCACACCAGGTGCGCATCGGCGACCAGCAGCGCGAAGAGGCGATCAGCGCGCTCAACGACCACTTCGCGGGCGGTCGCCTGGAGATCGGCGAGTACGAGCAGCGCGTCGGCTACGCGTCCGCGGCGCAGACCGCGCAGGAGCTGGCCGCCCTGTTCCACGACCTGCCGCAGCCGCACCCGCAGTTCCTGCCGCCCGGTTACCCGCCGACCGCCGGGTACACCACTCCGCCGCCCGGCTTCCAGGCACCCGGCTTCCAGGCACCCGGCTTCCAGACGCCCGGTCAGGGCATCCCCGGCTACCCGCCGCCCGGCTACGCCGACCCGTCGTCCCACGGCTACGGCACGGCCTACGGCTACCCGCCGCCGGGGTTGAACCCGAACGCGCCGTACGGCGTGGACCCGTTGACCGGCCAGCCGCTGTCGGACAAGTCGCGCATCGCGGCGGGCGTGCTGCAGCTGGCGCTGCCGTTCGGCATCGGCCGGTTCTACATGGGTGACACCGCGATCGGCATCGCGCAGCTGCTGACCTGCGGCGGGTGCGGCATCTGGTCGCTGATCGACGGGATCATCCTGCTGGTCAACGGCGGCACGGACGGCCAGGGCCGCAAGCTACGCGACTAGGTTCCGCGCGAGCATCCACGTCACGGCCAGCGCCACCACCGGCACCCCGACCTTCCGCGTGACCGGCGGCGTCGGCCGCCCGGCCCGCGCCGCCCGGAACCACCGCGCCCACAGCCAGGCCAGCAGCGGCAGCCCGGCCACCAGCATCACGGCGTTGAACTGCCAGGCGCCGACCAGGTCGCCGTGCAGCAGCGCGTGCACCATGCGCGTGGACCCGCACGCCGGGCACTGGATGCCGGTCAACGCGTACAGCGGGCACGGCGGCAGCAACGACCCGGGCTGGTTGGGGTCGACGAACAGCAGCACACCGCACCCGGCCACCGCCGTCACCGCCACCGCCAACGGACCCCGCACACCCACGAAAACCATTATCCGCCGACCCCGAACGTCGAACTCACCGGTCCTGAGCGTTGAACTCACCGGTCCTGGACGTAGGACTCTCGCGTTCCGAACGTTGGACTCTCGCGAGAGTCCAACGTTCACGCGTCGAGAGTCCTACGTCCAGGACACCTGAGTTCAACGCTCAGGAGCGGCGGGCGGCGAAGCGGGTCGGGCGGTCGCGGAACGGGGCGTCGGAGGGGCGCCCCGTCCCGCCACCGGTGACCACGGCGTGCGCGGCGAGCAGCCCGGACACGGCGGGGCCGTTGACGATCTCCCCGGCCAGGACCATGTCCACCGCCTCGGCCAACGGGAAGCGCTTCGCCTCCAGGTCGGCCTCCTCCTCGCCCTGCACCTCGCGGTCCACCTCGGTGAGCCCGCGCGCCAGGAACACCCGCACCACCTCGTCGGTGAACCCCGGTGACACGGCGACGTCCACCAACGTCACCCACTCCGACGCCGCGAGCCCGACCTCCTCGGCCAGCTCACGCCGTGCGGCGGCCAGCGGCGTCTCGTCACCGCCGTCCAACAACCCGGCAGGCAGCTCCCAGAGCCGCCTGCCGAGCGGGTGCCGGTACTGGTCGATCAACATGACCGCACCGGCATCGTCCAAGGCCACCACCGCGACCGCACCGAGGTGTTCCACCACCTCGCGCGACGCCGTTCCGCCACCAGGCATGGCGACCTCGTCCACCCGCAACGCGACGACGCGCCCGACGTGCACGTCCCGCGACGAAACAGTCCCGAACTCGTGCCGGGGCGTCACTGCGCCGCCCCCGCCGTCTCGGGCAGCGGCAGCCGGTCGGCCAGCCGGTAGTCCAACGCCGCCTTGACGAACGCCGCGAACAGCGGGTGCGGGCGGGTCGGACGGGACTTCAGCTCCGGGTGCGCCTGCGTGGCCACGAAGAACGGGTGCACGTCGGCCGGCAGCTCGACGAACTCCACCAGCCGCCCGTCCGGCGACGTCCCGGAGAACACCAACCCGGCCGACGCCAGCCGGTCCCGGAACGCGTTGTTGACCTCGTACCGGTGCCGGTGCCGCTCGGACACCTCCACCGACCCGTACACCTTGGCCACCTGCGACCCCGGCACCAACGCCGCCGGGTACGCGCCGAGCCGCATCGTGCCGCCCATGTCCCGCTGCCCGGAGACGACGTCCTCCTGGTCGGCCATGGTGCTGATGACCGGCGACCCGGTGTCCTCGAACTCCGACGAGTTCGCGTCCGCGATGCCCGCCAGGTTCCGCGCCGCCTCGATGACCAGGCACTGCAACCCCAGGCACAACCCCAGCAGCGGGATGCCCCGGGTGCGGGCGTAGGTGATCGCACCGATCTTGCCCTCGATGCCCCGCACCCCGAACCCGCCGGGGATGAGGATCGCGTCGAGCCCGGCCAGCGCGTGCGCCGCGCCGGACGGCGTCTGGCACTCGTCGGACGGCACCCACACGATCTCGACCTTGGTGCGGTGCGCGAACCCGCCCGCGCGCAGCGCCTCGGTCACCGACAGGTAGGCGTCGGGCAGGTCGACGTACTTGCCGACCAACCCGATCCGCACCTTCTCGGACGGGTTGTGCACCCGGTCCAGCAGGTCGCCCCACACGGTCCAGTCGACGTCGCGGAACGGCAGCCCGAGCCGCCGCACCACGTACGCGTCCAAGCCCTCGCCGTGCAGCACCTTGGGGATGTCGTAGATGGACCGCGCGTCCACCGCCGCCACCACGGCCTCGGTGTCCACGTCGCACATCAGGCCGATCTTGCGCTTCAACGCGTCCGGGATCTCCCGGTCGGCCCGGCACACGATCGCGTCGGGCTGGATGCCGATGTTGCGCAGCGCGGCCACGGAGTGCTGCGTCGGCTTGGTCTTCAGCTCACCCGATGGCGCGAGGTAGGGCACCAGCGACACGTGCAGGAAGAACACGTTGTCCCGGCCCACGTCGTGGCGCACCTGCCGGCAGGCCTCCAGGAACGGCAGCGACTCGATGTCGCCGACCGTGCCGCCGACCTCGGTGATCACCACGTCCGGGATGACGCCGTCCGCGTCCGGCTCGGCCATGGCCCGGATGCGCCGCTTGATCTCGTCGGTGATGTGCGGGATCACCTGGACGGTGTCGCCCAGGTACTCGCCGCGCCGCTCCTTGGCGATGACCTCGGAGTACACCTGCCCGGTGGTGACGTTCGCGTCACCGGACAGGTCACGCGCCAGGAACCGCTCGTAGTGGCCGATGTCGAGGTCGGTCTCCGCACCGTCGTCGGTGACGAACACCTCGCCGTGCTGGAACGGGTTCATCGTGCCCGGGTCGACGTTCAGGTACGGGTCCAGCTTCTGCATGGTCACTCGGAGACCACGTGAGGTGAGCAGCTGTCCGAGGCTGGACGCGGTCAACCCCTTGCCGAGGGACGACGCCACACCCCCGGTGACGAAAACGTGCTTGGTCGTACGTGCCTGCTGCACCAAGGAGGCTCCCCGTGGTCTGGATGTCCGCTAGGGGCAGGCTGCGGTGGTTCCGCACAGCTCAGCGCCCTGTCCACGGGCCCTAACGCTAACACGCCGCCGGTCACCCAGCGCGCCGGCGGGCACGCGAGCGTGTCACTCGGATGGACTAGGACCGGTCGAACAGGCGATCACGCACCCACAAACCACTCGCGAACCAGCCCGGAACACCCGGTTGCCGCCTCCCGAACCGACCGGCCCGGGCTTCCCCGCCGACCATGCCCGACCACCCCAACCTGACCACCCAACCTGACCGCCCCACCCGACCACCCAGTCCGACCACCGAGCGGAACACCGGCCCGGTCACCCGAGCGGACGGTCAGACTTGAGCACTCAAGTTGACCGGAAGTCACTGGCCGCGCCGCGCCGCGCCGCCGGCCGCTCAGCCCTCCACGCCAGGCGCGGGAGCTTCGGCGTTGCCCGCCACCCCGTACCGGCCCGCCTTCCCCTCCAACTGCTCACGCAGCGCGAGCACCACCACCACGCGCCCCGCCGCCGTGTCCGCGTGGTCCACGGTCGACAGCACGGACGTGGCCGCTGTGTCCGCCCGCGCCACGCCCACCGCACCCATGCCCTCAGCCGACCGATCGCCGCCAGCCAGCACCGCGCCCGCCCCGGACCGGTCGAGCTGGGTGGCGAACCGCGCCACCACCGCCGCCCGGTCGGCCACCGCGTCACCCGTCACCGCCCCACCGGTCAGCACCACCGCGAGCTGCGCGGGCCGCAACCCCTCATCCGCCTTGACGAAACCCGCGCTGGACAGCCCGCCCAACGCCGCCGCCAGCTCGTCCGGCGTGCCCCGCGGCTGATTGGTACCCGGGTCGAGCAGCAGCACGGTCCCGAACAGCCCGCCCGCCCTGGTGCCGGGGTCGGCGCCGGTGGGCAGCCGGGTACCCGCGGGCTGCAGCCGGGCGACCAGGTCGAGCAGCTGGTCGGCCTTGTCCGGGTCGGTGAACGACTCGGTGAGCTGCAGCTCGCCGGTCACGGTCGCGCCCGCGTCACGCAGCAGCCCGGTCACCGCGTCCCGGTCGTCGGGCCGGGCGTCGGCGGTGGTGACCAGCACGACGGTCCGGTCGGCCAGCTGACCCTTCACCGCCAGCGGACCGACCGTGCCCGCGAACCGGTCCGCGTCGGCGAGCCGGGCGTCCAGCCCGTTGCGCTGCGCCTGCAGGTCGGCGACCTCCCGGCCCAACGCGCTGTTGTCGTCGTTGAGCCCGGACAGCAGCCGGCCGCTGATCGCGGTCGAGCCGAGCACCACCCCCACGGCGAGCGCGAGGAACACCGCGGTGATGGAGACGATGTGGTAGCGCAGCGAGATCACGCGAACAACCCCCTGAACCAGTCGACGACGGATCGGAACGCGTCGGCAGCGACGTCGAGGTAGACGTGGCCGACCCCGGACACCGCGAGCGCGGACACCATCGCCGCCACGGCGGCCAGCACCAGCAGCGTGATCAGGCCGAGCGACACCCGGTTGCGGTGCAGGGTCGCCACGGCGTGGCCGTCGACCAGCTTGTTGCCGAGCTTGAGCCGGGTGAGGAAGGTCGACGGGGTCGACCCGGAGTTGCCCCGGTCCAGGAACTCGCGCAGTCCGGCCTGCAGGCCCACGGTCACCACCAGCGTCGCGCCGTGCGCCTCGGCCAGCAGCAGCGCCAGGTCCTCGGCGTTGCCGGTCGCGGGGAACGTCACCGCGCCGATGCCCAGGTCCTGGATCCGCTCCAGGCCGGGCGCGTGGCCGTCGACCTGCGCGGGCACCACCACCTCCGAGCCCGACCGCAACGTCTCGGTGCCGATGGCGTCCGGGTCGCCGACGATGACGTCCGGTGCGAACCCGGCGTCGTGCAGGGTGTCCGCGCCCGCGTCCACGCCGATCAGCACCGGCCGGTGCTCGCGGATGTACTTGCGCAGCTTGCGCAGCTCCTCGGCGTGCCGGGGACCTCCCGCGACGACCAGCACCTGCCGGTCGCGGATCGGCACCAGCAGCTCGGGCACGCCGATGCCGTCCAGCAGCAGCGCGCGCTCCCGCCGCAGGAACTCGATGGTGTTCGCGGAGAACGCCTCCAGCTGCGCGGCCATGCCCGCCTTGGCCTCGATCATCGCGTCGGCGATCGACTCGGCGTCCTGCGCGACGCCGCGCGCGACCTCCTTCCCGCCGACGAACACGCCGCCCTCGTGCAGCCGCAGCTTCGTGCCGTCCCTGATCTCCCGCAGCACGGCCGTGCCGACGCCGTCGATCAGCGGTACGCCCGCCTCCACCAGCAGCTCCGGGCCGAGGTTCGGGAACCGGCCGGAGATGGACGTCGACGCGTTGACCACGCCCACCACCCCCGCGTGCACCAGGGCCTCGGCGGTGCGGCGGTCGATGTCGACGTGGTCCAGGACCGCGACGTCACCGGGACTGAGTCGGCGCAGCAGGTCGCCCGACCGGCGATCGACCCGCGCCACGCCGGTGACGCCTGGCAGTTCGCGGTGCGTGCGGCCGAGCAACCCGGAGAGCTTCATGAACCGATGGTGACTCACCTCGCCCGCAGTCCGCGGCCAACACGCCGACCCGGTCCGGGCTGGTCAGTGACACTGCTAATCCACAGTGGACGGATTACCCCCGGTAGGGTGACGTCGTTCGTCGGCCGACGAACGGGCCGCGCCGGGCAGCTCGACCACGGGAGGCAGCTCGGCCACCGGCGGCGCCACGGGTCCAGCCGGACCGGCCGGCGGCACGTCCAGCTCGGACACCGGGATGGCGATGCCGAACGGCGGCGTGTCGTCGTCGTCCACTTGGTACACCGCCACACCGGTGGGCCGCGGCACCCGCGCCGGCCAGTCGTGCGCCATCACCGCGCCGACGAGCAGCGCCAGCGCACCCAAGCCGATCAGCCACGCGCCGGTGCCGACGAACGTCTCCTGGGTGACGAACGAGACCGGCATCGTGTTGACCCCGAACAACGACCGCAACGTCTCCAACGCCGCCCACAGCGTGCCGATGGCGAGCCCGAAGCCCGCGAGCACGCCGAACCGGCCGATCGCCGCGAGCAGCGGCGTGCGCAGTTGCAGCAGCGCGCCGATCCCGGCGAGGACGGCCGCGAACACCAGGCCGTACCCGTAGACGGGGTGGTCGAACTCGGCCCCCTCCGGCCTGTTCAGGGGCGTCGGCTCCTCCAGGTACTCCCACCCGGTGAGCGCGACCAGCCGGGTCACGTCGGCGGGCGACGGGCGGCCCGGCCCCGGCCGCACCTCCGTGTCCACCCCGTACAGCGGGAACAACGAGCCCAGCACCACCAGGAGCGCTCCCGCGCCGAGGGTGATGACGACGATCGCGCGCCGGGTCATGTGGCCTTCTCCTCCGTGCTCGCGTGCCGCGGCCGGCGGACCGACCCCCACCCACCAGCAAAGCCGCACCGCGCGCCGCCGCCAACGGCCGACCGGGTGCCGTTGCCCCCGTCAGCGGCGGTCGTGCTCCGGTTCGGGGAGTTGCGCGACCTCCACCACCGGGATCCCGAACGGCGGGGTGTCGGTGTCGTCGGTGTCGGCCAGGTCGTCGTCCACCCGGTAGACCACCACTCCGGCGGGACGCGGCTCGGGCCGGCGGGCGTGCAGCAGCACCGTCCCGACCACCGCGATCACCACCGCGGCGACCAGCACCCAGACGCCCTCACCGACTTCCTCGATGAACAGCTCTTCGAGCGGGGGCCCGTTCCGCGGCTCGGCGTCCGGATCGGCCTCCCGCTCGTCCACCGCCGCGGCGACCACGGTGCCGGTGGTCCACACGGAGCCCGCCAGCAGCGCCGTCCCGGCGACCGCGACGTACCGGGCGGCCAGGCGCTGTACCTCCGGCAGCGCCACCAGCGCCGCCGCGAGGGCCAGCAGCAGCGCCGCGCCCACGATCGACACCCCGAACTGCGGCGTCGTCTGGCTCAGCACCAGGTCGAAGTCGGCCGCCTCGGAGTCGGCCGACACGCGGTCGCTGACGATCTTCCACGACGTCGTGGTGAACCCGATCCGCTCACCGCGGAACACGCTGCCCTGCCAGAACAACGGCAGGAACGTGGCGACGACGGCCGCGACACCCGCCACCACCAGCAGGACCGCACCGAGCAGCCGTCTGCTCACTTCTTCTTCGCCTTGCGACGCACCACGGGCACGCTCTCCTTGTCCGCCTTCGCCGCCGCCAGCAGCTCTTCCGCATGCGCGCGGCCGGTGTCGGTGGAGTCCATGCCCGCGAGCATCCGCGCCAACTCGACCACCCGCTGCGACTCGTCCAGCCTCCGCACACCGCTGCGCGTCAGCACGCCGTCCGCCGTCTTGTCCACGACCAGGTGCCGGTCGGCGAACGCGGCGACCTGCGGCAGGTGCGTGACCACGATGACCTGGTGGCTGCGCGCCAACCGGGCCAGCCTGCGGCCGACCTCCACCGCCGCGCGACCGCCGACACCGGCGTCGACCTCGTCGAACACGAGCGTGGGCACCGGGTCGGAGTGCGACAGCACGACCTCCAGCGCCAGCATCACCCGCGACAGCTCACCGCCGGACGCACCCTTGTGCACCGGCAGCGCGGGCGCGCCGGGGTGCGCGATCAGCCGCAGCTCCACGTCGTCCACACCGCCGGCCCCGGCGTGCAGCAGCTGCCCGCCCACCTTCAACGCCTGCGGGTCGCCCTGCTCGGCCACCCTGGGCCGCACCGCGACCTCCACCGTGGCGTGCGGCATGGCCAGGCCGGTCAGCTCGTCGGACACCGCCCGACCCAGCTCCTCGGCGGCGGCGATCCGCTCGGCGGTCACCTGCTGCGCGTAGGTGACCAGCTCGACGGCCAGCTCGTCGCGCCGCGCGGCCAACGCCGCCAACGCCTCGTCGGACGTGTCGAGCCCGGCCAGCCGCGACGACGCGTCCTGCGCCCACGCGATCACGCCGTCCACGTCCGCGGCGTACTTGCGGGTCAACGACTTCAGCTCGGACTGGCGGGCGAGCACCTGCTCCAGCCGCGCCGGGTCGGCGTCCAGGTGCTCCAGGTAGGACGCGATCTCCGCGCCCACGTCGGCCAGCAGCGTCTCCGCCTCCACCAGCCGGGGCTCCAGGTCGCGCAGCTTCGGGTCGTCCGACGCCGTCAGCCGCCGCCGGGCCTCGCCGATCAACCCCAGCGCGCCGGGCACGTCCGGGTCGCCGTCCGGGGAGCCCGACACCGCGTACTGCGCGCCGGACGCGGCCTCCCGCAACTGGTCGGCGTCGGCGAGCCGGCGAGCCTCGGCGACCAGCTCCTCGTCCTCGCCCGGCTTCGGGTCGACCGCGGAGATCTCGGCCAGGCCGTGCCTCAGCATCTCGGCCTCACGGGCCAGCTCGTGCGACCGCGCGGTGCGCTCGGTCAGCTCGGTCGCGACCCGCAGCCACTCGTCGCGCACCTTCCGGTACGCGCGCAGCGGCTCGGCGACCTCGTCACCGGCGAACCGGTCGAGCACCGACCGCTGCTCGGCGGGCCGCAGCAGCCGCAGCTGGTCGTTCTGCCCGTGCACCGCGAGCAGCTGCTCGGCCAGCTCGGACAGCACGCCGACCGGCACGGAACGCCCGCCCAGGTGGGCCCGGGAACGCCCGTCCGCGCCGACAGTGCGGATCGCGATCACGCTGCCGTCGTCGTCGGGCTCGCCGCCGACCTCCTCGGCGACCTTCGCCGCGGGGCTGCCCGCGGGCGCGACGAACCGCCCCTCGACCACCGCCTTGTCCGCGCCGTTGCGCACGCGGGACGCCTCGGCCCGGCCACCGCCCAGCAGGTGGAGCCCGGTGACGACCATGGTCTTGCCCGCGCCGGTCTCGCCCGTCACCACGGTGAAACCGGCATCGAGCTCAAGGGTGGCCTCGTCGATCACACCGAGGCCCTGGATGCGCATCTCGGCCAGCACGCCCGGAACACTACTGGGCGACACAGACAAAGCGTGTGCTCGGGGGAGGGTGTTCCCCTGTTGATCAGGCCCTCATTTGGCGGACGGGCCGCGCCACCCCTGCACCGGCAGCTCGAACTTCTCCACCAGCCGGTCGGTGAACGGGCCGGGCCGCAGCCGCACCAGCCGCAACGGCGTGCTGCCGCCGACCACCTCGACCCGCGCCCCCGGCGGCAGGTTGACCGTGCGGCGACCGTCCGCGCACAGCACCGCCGGGTGCCCCTCCGGGTCCACCTCCAGCGCCACCACGGACGCCGGCGACACGACCAGCGGCCGCGCGAACAGGGCGTGCGCGTTGCTCGGCACCACCAGCAGCGCCTGCACGTCCGGCCACACCACCGGTCCGCCCGCGGAGAACGCGTACGCCGTCGACCCGGTCGGGGTCGCCACCAGCACGCCGTCGCAGCCGAACGCCGACACAGGCCGCCCGTCCACCTCCACCACCACGTCCAGGATCCGTTCCCGGGTGCTCTTCTCCACGCTGGCCTCGTTGAGCGCCCACGTGCCCTCCCGCACCTCGCCGTCGACCGACGTGGTGATGTCGAGCGTCATCCGCTCCTCGACCTCGTAGTCTCGGTCGACGACGTGCGTGATCGCCTCGTACAGCGCGTCGGAGTCGGCCTCGGCCAGGAAACCGACCCGGCCCAGGTTCACCCCGAGCACCGGCACGCCCGCCGCTCGCGCCAGCTCCGCCGCGCGCAGCAGCGTGCCGTCACCGCCGAGCACGAACACCAGCTCGGTGCCCTCGGCGGCCTTCTCGTCGGCCGGCACGACCTGCGTGAAGCACGACGGGTCCAGCTCCGGCGCCTCGTCCTCCAGCACCCGCAGCTTCACCCCGCCCGCCGCGAACCGCGCCGCGACTTCCTGGGCCACCAGCACGTTGCTGCGCCGCCCGGTGTGGACGACCAGCAGGATCTCCCTCGTCACTGGATCCGTCCTCACTGGGGACCTTCCGCTACGGCGGCGCGCACGAGCGCGGTGGCGTCCGCCGCGTCGAGGGGCTCACCCCGGCGCAGCCAGACGAAGAACTCGACGTTGCCCGAAGGACCGGGCAGCGGGCTCGCGGTGACGCCGTGCAGGCGAAGGCCGAGCCCGGCGGCCGACGCGACGACGTCCAGCACCGCCTCGGCCCGCAGCTCCGGGTCCCGCACCACCCCGCCCGAGCCGAGGCGTTCCTTCCCGACCTCGAACTGGGGTTTCACCATCGGCAGCAAGTCGCCCTCCTCGTCGAGGCACGCGGCCAGCGCGGGCAGCACCAGCCTCAACGAGATGAACGACAGATCGGCCACCACCAGTTCAACCGGGCCACCGATGTCCTCGGGCGTCAACGACCGCACGTTCGTCTTGTCCTTGACCACGACCCGGTCGTCGGTGCGCAACCGCCAGTCCAGCAGGCCCCGGCCGACATCCGCCGCGACGACCTGCCGTGCGCCGGCGCGCAGCAGCACGTCGGTGAACCCGCCGGTGGACGCACCCGCGTCCAGGCACCGCCTGCCCTTGACGTCGACATCGTCGAACACCTCCAGCGCGCCGACGAGCTTGTGCGCGCCCCGGGAGGCGTAGTTCGGGTCGTCGGTCTCGCGGACCACCAGCGCGGTGTCCAGCTCGACGGCGGTGGCGGGTTTCGTGGCCACGGTGCCGCGCACGGTCACCCGGCCCTCGGCGACGAGCTGGCTCGCGTGCTCCCGTGACCTGGCCAGCCCGCGGCGGACCAGTTCGGCATCCAGCCGAGCCCTGCGAGGCACCGGTCAGACCTTGTCGATGCTGGAGAGCGCGGCCGTCAACGCCGTGTGCGCGTCGTCGAACCGGGCCACGTGCTCGACCACGTCCAGCGCGTCCAGGCCGTCGAGACCGGCGAGGGCGTCGTCGATCCCGGCCACGGGGTCACGCGGCGGGCCGGGGAGGGGAACCTCGAAGCTCACAGGATTCAAGGTAGCCGATGCAGCACCGACAGGTCGGCAGCCACATAGGTCGGCCGGCGGTCCTCCGGCAGCGCGTCCGCCTCCGCCTCGGTGGACACGCCGGTGAGCACCAGCAGCGAGTCCATGCCCGCGTTCACCGCGCCCGCGATGTCGGTGTCCAGCCGGTCGCCCACGACCAGCGGCCGTTGCGCGCCCGCCGACTTCGCCGCCTGCTCCAGCAGCGGCGTCGCGGGCTTGCCCGCCACCAGCGGTTCCGCGCCGGTCGCCGTCCGCAGCGCCGCGACCAGCGAGCCGTTGCCCGGCAGCAGGCCGCGTTCGGTGGGCAGGGTGGCGTCCACGTTGCAGGCGATCCAGTGCGCGCCGCCCTGGCGGATCGCGACGCACGCCTCGGCCAGCTCGCGCCAGCCCAGTTCCTGCGACAGGCCCTGGACGACCGCCTGGGCGTGCTCGGCGGTCCGGGTCGGCTCGTAGCCGCGCAGCCGCACCTGCTCGGCCAACGCGTCCGTGCCGAGGACCAGCACCCGCGCACCCTGCGGCACCAGGTCCAGCAGCATCGCCGCGCCCGCCTGGGCGCTCGTGCTCACCTCGTGCAGCGCCGCGTCGAAGCCCAGCTCGGTCAGGTGCTCGGCCACCGCTTCCGGCGACCGGGACGCGTTGTTGGTGACGAACCGGATGCCCGTGCCGTGCGCGCGGGCGGCGGCGACCGCCTCGACGGCACCCGGCACCGCCTCCCGCCCCCGGTAGACCGTGCCGTCGAGGTCCAGCAGCAGGGCGTCGTAACGGTCCAGCAGCACAGGCTTCTCCGTTCGGGAGTCTTCCGGTCGTGAACAGTCTGAAGGCTCGGCACCGGGTGGTGCCGAGCCTTCAGCTGTGACTTCGGTTTCTCAGTCCTGCGGGCTGAGGTCGAACGCGCGCTCGGCGGCGTCGGTCTCGTTGTCGTCGTCGGCCTGCGCGGCGTTGAGGAACCACTTCACGGCTTCCTCGGTGCGGCCGGCCGCCTCCAGGTTGTCCGCGTAGGCGTAGAACAGGCGCGCGCTCCACGGGTCACGCCGCTTGGCGTCCAGGTCGTCGCCCTGCAACGCCACCACGGCCGCGTCCAGCTGCCCCATGTCCCGCCGGGCACCGGCCGCGACGATCCGCAGCTCCACCGCCTCGTCGGGGGACAGCAGCGACACCTGCGCCTCACGGGCCAGCTCGATGGCCCGCTCCGGACGACCCAGCGCCCGCTCGCAGTCGGCCATCACCGCAACGTGCCCGGCACCGTGCGACATGCGCCGTGCGGCCCGCAGCTCGGACAGCGCCTCGGCCCACTCACCGGCGTGGTAGGCGGCCAACCCGGCAGCCTCCCTGACCACCGCGACCCGCGCCGCCTTCGACCGCGCGTACCGCGCGTGCTCCAGCGCCAACTCCGGCTCGCTGTCGATCAGCATGCCCGCCGCCGCCAGGTGCCGACCCACGATCTCGGCCAGGCCCTTGGGCAGCCCGCGCAGCTCCTGCTTCACCTCGGGGTCGAGGATGGAGATGTCGGCGTCCTCGGGCAGCTCAGGCGTCCGAGCCCGGGTGAACGCACGCTCGTCGGCGTCACCTTCGACGGCCGCAACCTCGCCGGGCTCGGTGTCCTCCGCCGCGTCGACCGCAGCCTCGACGACCGCAGCCTCGTCACCGCTCTCGTCGACGGCTTCGGCCTCGGCCGACTCTTCGGTGGCGGCCTGCTCAGCGCCAACGACCTCGACCTCGACCGCTTCGACCTCGACCACCACAGCGGCGTCGACCGCGTCTACAGCCGTCACCTCGGCAGCAGCCACGTCGGTCGCCGTCACCTCGGCGGACGTCGCCTCGACAGCGGTCGCCTCGGCCGCGGTGTCCCCACCAACCGGCTGGTCATCGACCTGGGCGACCCGCTCCTGGAACCGCGCGGCCCGATCACGGCTGCGCTCATCCCGCCGGTCGTTCCCGGGCTTCTCGTGAGCCGGCTTGTCGTACCGGGGCCGGTCATCGCGCCGCTGGTAACCACCGGACCGGTTGTCGTCCCGACGCGGGTAGCTCGGACGCTCCCCACCCCGCTCGTCCCGCCGCTGGTAACCACCACGATCCCCGCTGCGGTCACCACTCGGCCGGTCATCCCGACGCTGGTACCCGCCACGATCACCACTGGGCCGGTCGTCCCTGCGCTGGTAACCACCACGGTCGCCGCCGCTTCGGTCGTCCCTGCGCGGATAGCCGCCACGGTCACCACCGGACCGGTCGTCGCGGCGCTGGTAGCCGCCACGGTCACTGCCGCTACGGTCACTGCCGCCCCGGTCATCCCGGCGCGGGTAGCTGGGCCGGTCACCGCTGCCGGAACGGTCGTCACGCGGCCGGTACTCACGACGCTCGCCGCCGCGCTCCCCGCCACGGTCATCCCGACGCTGGTAACCACTGCGATCACCGCTGGGTCGGTCATCGCGCCGCTGGTAGCCACCGGACCGGTTGTCGTCCCGACGCGGGTAGCTGGGACGCTCCCCACCCCGCTCGTCCCGCCGCTGGTACCCGCCGCGGTCACCACTGGGCCGGTCGTCCCTGCGTTGGTAACCACCACGGTCGCTGCCGCCCCGGTCGTCCCGACGCGGATAGCCGCCACGGTCGCCACTGGGCCGGTCACTGCTCGAACGGTCATCGCGGCGCGGGTAGCTCGGACGCTCCCCGCCTCGGTCGTCGCGGCGCTGGTAACCACCGCGCTCGCCACCCCGGTCGTCCCGACGCGGGTAGCTGGGCCGGTCGCCGCTCGGACGGTCGTCACGACGCGGGTAGCTGCTGCGCTCACCCCGGTCGGAACCACCGCGGTCGTCCCGCCGGTCGTAACGGGGACGCTCACCCCGGTTGTCGTCGCGCCGGAATCCGCCCCGATCACCGGTGCGGTCGTCGCGACGGGGTGCGCCACCACGGTCATCGCGGCGCGGGTAGCTCGGCCGATCGCCGGAATCCCGGCGGAAGCCACCGCCCCGGTTGTCGTCCCGGCGCGGAGCAGCGCCACGGTCGTCACGGGGCTTGTCATAGCGAGGACGCTCGCCTCGGTTGTCATCGCGCCGGTCGGCGCCGCGAGGCTTGTCGTAGCTCGGCCGGTCGTCCCGGCGCGGATAGCCGCCGCCCGACCGCTCACCCGTGCCACGGGCGTCACGGCCACCAGTACTCGGCTTGCGGCTTCCCTGGGCGCGGCCACCGTCGTCGGATCGGCGCGGTCGGTCTCCCTGGCCACGCTGACGGTCGCCGGGTCGATCCCCGAACCTGGACACTAACTTCCTCCTACTGTGGACACGCCGAAAGGGCTTGCGGTTTGGAGCACAAGTCAATGTGCCCCCACCACAAGCCCTTTCAGGGAAAAATTGTTCGGCGGCGTCCTACTCTCCCACACCCTCACGAGTGCAGTACCATCGGCGCTGGAAGGCTTAACTACCGGGTTCGGAATGGGACCGGGTGTT
>NZ_PYAX01000011.1 GCF_003014735.1 Saccharothrix carnea
AGCACACCAACCGCAAACTGCGCGACATCGCCCACGACCTCGTGACCGCCCACGAGCGCGGCGAACTCGACGAAGCACTGACCCGGCACCGCATCTCCGGACCCGACGGCGTCCTGACGTGACCGGATCGGCGGAGGTGGCCGACGGTCGATTGTGCCCGCCCTCGTCAGGCACGTACTGTCGTTGTCGGCGCATCCTCACGGATCCGCTGCGGAGCGCCGATACGGGTTGAACAGCAGCTCGGTTGCCGGTTCTCGTAGGTTCTGACGAGAGGCACCCATGCTCGACACCACCGGGATCGCGACGGTCGACACCACCCGGCACCGCGACGTCCCCGTCGTGGTCGTGACCGGAGAGGTCGACTCGACCTCTGTCGCCCCCGTGCGGGTCCACCTGTTCGACCAGCTGGACCGCCGTCCGCCGGGCGTGGTACTGGACCTGTCCGGCGTGGTTTTCATGGGCTCCACGGCCCTGCAACTGCTGGTCGAGTCCGCCGCCCGCGCGGAGCACGTGGGCACAGCCCTCGTCGTCGTGGCGCAGCACCGCGCGGTGCTGCTGCCGATGCGGATCACCGAGCTGGACCGGGTGATGGCCGTGCACGCCACGGTCGACCAGGCGGTCACCGCGGTGCTGTCGCGCTGAACACCGGTCATCCGCCGACCGGCGGCGGCGCGGAGCAGGACACCTCCGCCCACACCGTCTTGCCCCGTTCGTGGAACTCGACGCTCCAGGCCGTGCTCAGGTACGCCACCAGCACCATTCCCCGTCCGCGGTGCTCGCCCAACCGCGACGTCCCCACCACCACCTCACCGCGGGCCGCGTCGTCGACCTCGAGCCGCACCGAGCACGGTTCCGACGACTGACGCAGCCGCACCCGGCGCGGGGCCTCGCCGTGGTCGTAGGCGTTGGCCACCAATTCGGTGACCACGAGCAGGCAATCCTCCACCTCGTCGTCGGTCAGACCGGACAACACCTCCCGCACCCAACCACGCACCCGCGTCAGGGGTGGCACCTCGTCGGCCAGGTCCATGGCCGGCGCGCTGGGACCGCTCGTGTCTTCCCCGAGCAGCGTCACAGTCCTCACACGCCTCTCCGCTGAAGACGTCGGACGGCGCGAAGTTACCCACCAACCCCGTCCGTCAACCATGCCGCAACTCGCTGCGAGCCATCGGCGAGGTCCCGACTCCTCAGGTGTCCGACTGTTCGTGATGCTCAAGCAGGTCGCCGCGTCGACACCGGTCAGGCAGTCGTCGGATTCCGGGTAGCCGAGTCCATCATGCCGACACCTTGACGACGAGCGCTCCGGGATCCACCTCGACCGTCAGCGACCTGGTCGCCCCGCAGACTTCTCCGTCGACTTCGAACGGCTTCGTGCGACTGCTGCGCAACTCCAAGCGTCGGAACCGGAACCGCTCCACAACCGGCCCGTCCACCCGGCGCGAACCGATCAGGCGCCCCGCCGTGACAAGCCAACCCCTGGTGCGCACGTCACGCAGCAACGCCAGGTCCAGGAGCCCGTCTGCGGGATCCGCCTCCGGCAGCAGGGAAACCCCGCCCTGCAAGGCGCCTATGTTGCCGACGACCGCCCCCAGGACGCGGCGGGTCAGCCAGTGGCCGTCGTCCAACCGGACGGCCACCCGACTGGGGCCCGATCTCAGCCCTTTGAGGACCGCCGGCACATATGCGGGCCACCCCAGAAGGCGCTTCATCCTGGGTGAGGTGTCGCGGACCATCTCCGCGTCCAGACCGACCCCACCCATACCGACGAAAGGGCGTCCGTTCAACAGACCCATGTCGACGCGGCGGTCCACACCACCGAACGCGCACGTGACGGCGTCCTCCACCCCACTGCCGATACCCAGGTTCCGGGCCACGAGATTCCCCGTGCCGATCGGCACGATCCCCATCGCCACCCCGGTGTGCGCCAACCCGGCGGCCACCGCGTTCACCGTGCCGTCCCCACCGCACGCCAGGACCAGCCGCGGGTGGTCGCGCAGGGCGAGGGCCGTCACCCCCGACCCGGCATCCTCACGGGTGGTCTCGAACCACTTCGGCTCGCACCAGCCGCGGTCCCGGGCGGTACGGGACACCAGCTCCCGCAATCCGGGGTGATCGACCGCGGCGACCGGATGAACGACCACCGCTACACGAAGTTCGTCACGCCCTGGATCCACCCGAACCGCCTTCACGAGGTCGACACCGGACCGGATGCCCTGCGACAGGCGAAGGTACACGTGGCCGCGGCGCACAACACGCTGCGGACCCGGCTCAGTCGGTCACTACTGGCATGTGTCCGGCCGCTCAACCAGGGAGGGCCATCCACAGCGCATCAAGGCGCGACTTCAAGGCCCAGGACTGGCGCGACCTCCGGCTCCACGCGTTGGAGGCGGTGGTGGACGGCCCCGGCGTTCTCGACCACGTCCCGATCCCGTGAGAAGCCCATGCACGACGGTGCAGACCACTACAACCGACACCGACCACACCGAATCCGAGAGCGACGATCAGGCACGCCGCCTGACGAGGACCACTTGACACGGTCGGATCGAGCAGGTCAGGAGCTGGTGCCACCTCGCCACCTGCGCCGCGGCGGCACCCGCATCCCGCCCGAGCGGCGTTACCGCACAGCCGGCGGTGGACTGCACGGCTGGGTACGGACTGCGTATCAGGGCGTGCGCGCCGTTTCGGCGGTGCGGCGCTTCGCGGGTCGCAGGTAGCGCTCCAGTCCGTTGAGCTTCTGGTCGGCGATGAACGTCGACCGCTCGTTGATGATGACGTCTTCGGCGTGCCGGATGCAGCCCCATGCTGAGTCGCCCCACGGATCGGCGACCTTGACCTCGACGGGGTTGTCGCAGGGGCTCGACAAGCCGAGCTGGCACGTCCGGGGGTGCTCGGCGTCGAGGTGGTCGGCCGCGAGGTGGCGCAGCTGGCCCGCCAGCTTCGCCGACGCGGTGGCACGTGCTCCGGAAGCCTCGTCCAGGCCGCGTTCGGCGCGCACCGCCTGGATGGCGGCCAAGCGCAGCTCCAACTGGTCGGCGACGATCCCGGCCAGCGCGGTGAGCGTCGCGACCTGGGTCTCGGTGACCTCGCGAGGTTCGCGGTCGATCACGTTGACCGTGCCCAGCCGGTGCCCGTCGCCGGTGATGATCGGCGCGGCGGCGTAGAAGCGCAGGCCCAGCTCGCCGCGCACCAGCGGGTGGTCCAGGGTGCGGGGGTCGACCGCACCGTCGTTCACCACGTACGCCTCGTCCTGCAACACGGCCGAGGCGCACAGGCCGGGCTCGGTGCCGATCTGGGTGACGCCCGACAGACCGTGGCAGGCCGCGAACCACACGCGGTCGACGTCCACGATCGTGACGGTCGCGATCGGTGTACCGAAGACCTGCGCGGCCACGCGGGCGACGCTGTCGAAACTACCGTCGGCGGGCGCGTCCAGAATGTGGTAGCGATGGACCGCCGACAGGCGCTCTGGATCGGTGTGGGTGGGCACAGCGGCAACGGTAACCGAGGATCACCGCAGTTCCGGACTGCGGGCAACCTTGTGACCGTGCCGCGCACCACGTTTGATTACAAGCATCAGTGGGTACACGCGTCGGATCGACACGTGTTGTCCCGGACCGGCGGGCTCCGCAAGTGGTGGACAGCCCCTGCCCCGATCCGCGCGACGTGACCCCGAGCGCAGGGGGTGAACACGTGCGTGACGGGGCGGCGGCGGCGGGTGATTGGTTGGTGTGATCGCCGCCACCGCGAGTTGGTCGGTTCGGGTTGGTTGGGACGGTCACCTGACCCGGACTGTCGTGGGAGGAGAGTCGCAGCCGATGAAGGTCGTGGACCCGGGGTGGACCCAGCGGTACTCGGTGGTGGAGGGCGGGCGGTGGGTCAGCGACACCTCGCCGTTGCCGTTGGTCGTCGCGGTGCCCGCCGGAGTCCAGGTCCCGGAGCCCGTGCGTCGGTGGTGCAACTCCACCGGCACCCCGGTGATGGGTGCGCCGGTGTCCGGTCGGGTCACTCGGCCGGACAGGGTCACGGATCCGCCGGGGTTCACGGACTTCGCGTTGGCGGTACCGGTGAACGATGAACCGGTCAGTGTCGCCGTGGTGGGGGTGCTCAGCTTGCCTGACTGGTCCCGCACCCACACCGCGAAGCTGTACGTGGTGCCGGCGGTCAGGTTCGGCGCCGTCACCTCGTGTCCGGTCCCCTCGTACACGCCGGTGCCCGAGGTGATCGACGACGGCGGGGTGGGACCGGTGGCCTGCCGCACGACGACCTGGGCCAGGTCGTGGATCGGTGGCAGGGTCCAGGACAGCTTCGCCTCTCGGACGCCTCCGGTCGCGGTGAGGCCGGTCACCGGGCCGGGAGTGCCGTCCGCCGTGCTGAACGTGCTGGTGAACCGCTGTGCCTGGAGTGAGCCGGTGGTGTCCCGGACGCCGTCGACCACCAGTCGGTACGGCGTGCTGTCGGCCTCCAGAGCGGCGGTCGGCGTCACCCGTGCCGTGCGGGTGGCGGCGTCGTAGGACACCGACGCGTCCACCGGTGCTCCGGTCCGGCCGTCCAGCAAGCGCACCGTCGACGCCGACACCGACCGCGGATCGACGTCGCGCTGGAAGGTCACCGCCGGCACGGCGGTCGAGGCCACGTTGGTGGCGAAGTCGGCCGGAGCGCTGTCCCGGACCCACACCGCGGGCCCGGCTCGGGTAGGGCCGTTGTTGTTGCGCAGCACCACCAGACCGCTGAGGTAGTCGGCGAAGATCGCGTCCGGGCGGGCGTTGCCGTCGATGTCGCCCAGGGCGAGAGCCTGAGGGGCGTGGTTGGACCCGGTCGGGACGTCGATCTCGGCGTACTCGGGGGCGCCCAGCCCGCCGTCGCTGTCCTGCGGCAGGACGCCGACCGTGTGCCAGCCGTGCAGGACGACCACGTCGAGGCGGGAGTCGCCGTTGACATCGGCCGCCTCGACCGCGTCCGGCAGGTCCAGGACCGGGTGGACGACGGCGGTGTCGAGGCCGCCGGTCGCGTTCTGCGTCAGGACGCTGACGTGGGAACTCGGTTTGTTGCCGCCGAACGTGGTGATGACGTCCGCGCGACCGTCGCCGCTCACGTCGGCGACCTCGATGCCCCGGACGGACTCGGGCGACGTCATGCCCGTCCGGTGGGTGGTCTTCGCCCACCCGCTCCCGGTCGGGTGGAAGACGGAGATCGGCGCGTTGCCGAAGTGGTACGGCGGCGCGACGACGATGTCCGGCCGGCCGTCACCGTCGACGTCACCGACTTCCGGCTCAGCGAACGGCTCGGTGGTGACCACGGTCTCGGTGAACGTGCCGCCTTCGCCCTGGGTCAGCAGGTTGATGCCCCGCTCACTCGCGGCGACCAGGTCGCCGTCACCGTCGCCGTCCATGTCCGCCGTCACCGGGATGCCGCCGCCACCGGGGATCAGACCCGCGTTCTCCAGCGTCCCGGCGGCGGTCTGCCTCAGGATCGCGATGCCGCCCACCGCGTTGACGGCGATGTCCAGGCGGTCGTCGCCGTTGGTGTCCAGGACCGCGAAGAAGCCCTTGGGCACGGCGTCGGTGGCGTAGCGCACCGGCGGCGCGAGCGTGCCATCCGGTTGCTGCGCGAAGACGAACAGCTTGTCGGCGTTCTCCGCGCCGTACGGGCCGGTCGTGGCGATGATCGCGTCGGCGCGGCCGTCCCCCGTCACGTCGGCGACCTGGGCCATCCGCGCCTCGGCGTCGACGTCGAACCCCACGCCCGGCTGGAACAGCGACGGTGGCGCGGCGGCGACCGAGACCGTGTGGGCCCGGGCGTCCACCGCACCGTGGTAGTTGCGGACCGTGAGGTAGTGGAAGCCCGTCCCGGCGACGAACTCCAGCACCTCCGCCTGCCCCGGACCGGTTTCGTCGACCTCGGCGATCAGGCGCAGGTCCTGGTCGTACGCCGCCACGACGAGGTCGGTGTTCCGGGCGCGGTTCGCGTCGAACGCCGGCGGGGTGACCGTCACCGCGAGGGACTGCCGACCGGCGGGGTCGAACCGGTACCAGTCGACGTCGCCCTCGGCCTCCAGCGTGCCCGTGACCGACGTGGCGAAGGTGGTCGCCCGTGCCGGCACGTCGTTGGGCTCGTTGGCGCCCAGGACCCGCGGCGGGAACGCGGCGGCACGCGGTCCGCCCACGGCCGCGAACGCGTCGAGCACCCCGTGCCCGTAGTAGGGGTCGATCCCGCGCGGGCCGGCGTCACGGGCAGCAGCACGAATCCGGTCCACCACCTGCCGCGGCGTCCACGACGGGTTCACCGCGCGCACCAACGCCGCCACGCCCGCGGCGATCGGCGCCGCGAACGACGTGCCGGAACCGATCCGGGTCCGGTCCGGCGCCGCGTCGTCCAGCGAGGTGATGTCGAGTCCGGGCGCCGCCACGTCGATGTGCTCGCCCCACGAGCTGAAGTCGGTGAGGTCGCCGTTCCAGTCGGTCGCGCCCACGGCCAGCACTTCCGGGTAGGCCGCCGGGTACAGCGGCACACCGCCGCCGGAGTTGCCCGCCGCCGCGACCACCACCACACCGCGGTCCACGGCGTACCGGACGGCGTCGTGCAGCACGGGACTGTCGACGGGACCGCCCAGCGACAGGTTCACGACCTCGGCGCCGTGGTCGGCGGCCCAGGCGAGCCCTTCGGCGATGTCCGAGTCGACGCCGCGGCCACCGGCGCCGAGCACCTTCACCGGCATCACGCGGGCGGTCCAGGCCGCACCGGCGACACCGATCCCGTTGTCGGTGTTCGCCGCGGCGATACCGGCCGCCATCGTGCCGTGACCGTTGTCGTCCGAGTCGGCGCCGGCCGCGATCTCCGTGCCGGTCAGGGCGTTGTAGCCGGTGACCGTCACGCCACGCAGGTCGTCGTGCAGCCCGTTGACGCCGGTGTCCAGCACCGCGATCACCTGGTCGGTCGAGCCCTTGCTGACGTCCCAGGCCTGTCCCAGCCGCACGGTGTCCGAATAGGACAGCTGGTGGGTCGCGAAGAACGGGTCTCCGGGCGTGGTCGTGACGCGCCGCTCGTGGTCGAACGAGACCTCGGCCACCGCCGGGTCCTGGCGCAGCTCGCGCAGGAGGTCCCGGGCGTTCCCCTTTGCCTTCACCTTGACATAACCCGTACCCCGCACGGCACCCGCGTGGCTCGCACCCCGGCTCGTCAACGCCCGTTCCCGCGCTTCGGCGGGGACGGCGTCGGCGAAGCGGACCAGCACCGCGTTCGGATCGGACACGTCGACCGCCGCCTTGTCGGGCCGTGGCGGTCCTGGGAAGCGTTCCGGCTCGGGGTCCGCTGCCGCCTGACCGGGCGGCAAGCCCAACAACGACAACGAGACCACGGCCACAAGCACGCGACGGAAGATCACATCCCGGCACTCTGCCAGATCCCGCTCCGCCTGAGGAGCCCGCGATCGCGGCGCCTACGGGGGCCCGGTGGTGACATCAAGGAGGAAGCGGTCGTCCCGTGGTGGTCGGGACGACCGCTTCCGTGAGCGCCTAGCGCTTGTTGACCTTCAGGACGACCGTCGTCGATGACGGGGCGTGGTTGGCGTCGCCGTCGTAGACCACGGTCAGCGGCCACCGGCCGGTGCCCAGTGCGGCGGTGTCGATGGAGACGGTGGCGCGGCCGTCCACCAGGGTCGCGCGGCCCACCTCCAGGTCACCGCCGGAGATGATGCGGACGGTGCCCGTGGGGGTGAACGGGCCGCCCTCGACCTCGACCCGGGCGAAGGCGTTGCCGCCCGGCTTGACCGCGTCCCGGTTCAGGGTGGCGGTCGTGGTGCTCCCGTCGAGGGTCTCGCGCGGCACGGGGATGGTGTTGACCTGCTCGACGTGGCCCGCGTGGTCGACGGCCCGGTAGCGCACCGTCGTGGCGACGTCGCCGAACACCAACGGCGAGGTGTAGGTCGTCCAGGCCGAATCGCCGAGCTGGTACTCGACCCGGGCGACGCCGGACGTGTCGTCCGCGGCGGCGATGGACACCGACCGGGCCGCGTTGTCCCACGTGGCACGGCTGACCGGTGCTCGGGTGTCGACGTTGATCGACCGGGTCACCTCGCCGGACACGTTCCCGGTGATGTCGGTGGCCCTGGCCCGCACGGTGTACCTGCCCTCGGTCAGCGTCACCACGTCGGTGGTCCGCCAGCCGCCGTCCACCGCGATCTCCACCGACTGCACGCCGGTCTCGTCCGCGGCGGTGGCCTTCACGTCGACCGGGACCGTGAACCAGTCGCCGGTCGGTGAAGCGGGCGTCGTGCTCAACGACACGGTCGGGTCCAGGCGGTCGGTCACGATCACCGTCACCGTCGCGCGGATCGCCTGGCCCGCGAGCGTGCCCGGGACCTGGAACGAACCCCAGGACGCGTACC
This sequence comes from Saccharothrix carnea, assembly GCF_003014735.1. Classification (GTDB taxonomy): domain Bacteria; phylum Actinomycetota; class Actinomycetes; order Mycobacteriales; family Pseudonocardiaceae; genus Actinosynnema; species Actinosynnema carneum. The sequence goes on from NZ_PYAX01000011.1 coordinate 8,384, forward strand.
GCGACGGTTCCACGTCGGCCCAGTCGACCGCGGTCGCCCGGGTCGAGCCGTCCGCGTATGTAACGTCCACAGTGGACGGTAGCGGAGGAGCGACACCCTCACGGGTCCGCACCGACACCGACGCGACCGACTTGGCCAGCAGGTTCGGCTGCATCGCCGCGCGCAACGCGTCCAGCTCGGCCTGGCTGATCGGGATGACCGTGCCGTGCCGCGGGCTGCGCGGCAGCGCCGACTCCGGCACCGTCGTCCAGACACCCGACGCGATGTCGTCCGTCCGGAACGCCAGGTACCCCTGGCCACCGTGGTAGCTCGGCTGGTCGATCAGCATGTGCCAGCGGCCGGGCACCGCGTTGTCGCGGAACACCGTGGGACCCTCGCCACCGGTGAACGTGCCGCCCCACGGGTTGGGCTGGCCGACGCCGATGCGCTCGCGGACCAGGGTCCACGGCGACGAGGTCGTGGTCGGCAGCGTCCCGGTGACCGGTGCCATCAGGTCGGTCGACTTCTCCTGCCGGACCGTCATGGACGCCTCGTCCTTGATGAACCGGTAGAACGTGTCACCGTCGCGCACCACGGTCGCGTCGATCATGCCCAGACCGGTGCCCCGCTTGACGTCCACCCAAGGCTTCGCCTCGCTGAACGTGCGGAAGTCGCGCGTGGTCGCGTACATCATCCGGTTGTAGGAGGTGCGGAAGTCGCGGGACGCCACGTCGGTCGTCGGGTAGAGGTTCGACGCCCAGTAGACGACGTAGTCGCCCGACGCCTCGTCGTAGAACGCCTCGGGCGCCCAGGTGTTGCCCGCGAAGTCCGACGACACCTTGATCATCCGCTGCTCCGACCAGTGCACCAGGTCGGTCGACTCCCACACCACCAGGTGCTTGCTGCCGGATTCCTGCGCCTCGCTGAAGTTGTTGCCGCCGAAGATCTTCAGGTCGGTCGCCAGCAGGTAGAACTTGTCGCCCTCGTGCGACCGGATCAGGAACGGGTCGCGCAGGCCCCGCTCCCCCATGGTCGAGGTGAGCACGGGACGGCCGTTGTTCAGCTCGTCCCAGGACAGGGGATCGTCGCCCTTCGACGCGGCGAAGTAGATCTTCTCACCGTCGTCGGTGCTCTCACCGACGAAGTAGGGGAAGAAGTACGCCTCGTGCGAGGCCGGGGCGGGCATCGGGAGCACGGTGACTCCGATCGTGCGGGTCGCGGTGCTGCCGGCCAGCGTGGCGGTGACGGTCAGGTCCACCGCCACCGGCTGGCCGCCGTGCGCGGGCCGGGTGACCTCGCCGGTGTCGGTCACGACGCTCTCGTTGCCCGACTGCCACGCCAGCGTCGCACCGTAGGCGCCGGTCAGGGGCAGGGTGAGGTTCCCCCGGACACCCTCGGCGTCGGTCAGCGTGACGGCGTCGACCGCGGCCTGCGCCGTCTCTTCCACCGCGTACGAGGCCGCCAGGACCGGTTCGGTCGCGTGGGCGGGCACGGCGGTGAGCCCGCCCGCCAGGAGTGCGGCACCCAGCAGCACGAGGGTGGTCCGCTTCCGCATGGCGATCTTCATCCCGATCACCCTCTCCGCTTGGTGACCCGCAGGACCACGCTGGTCTGCGAAGGGCTGTGCCCGCCGTCGCCGAGGTAGCGCACGACGAGGGTGTGGTCACCGACGCTCAGGCCGCTGGTGTCCAGCGACACCGCGGCGGTTCCGTTGGTCAAGGTCGCTGATGCCAGGGGCACGGACGACTCCAGGATCCTGATCTCGCCGGTCGGCGTGGTGCCGCCGGAGGTGCTGCCGACCTTCACGGTCAGCGGGACGGCGGTGCCCTGCTCGACCCTCGGCTTCGACGGCGTCACCGTCGTCGTGGTCGACTTGAGCTGCGCCTGCTTCGCGGGCACCACGACCGTTCCGGGCTGCTCCACGTTGCCCAGCCGGTCGACCGCGCGGAACTGCACCGCGGTCTCCGCGTCGCCGATCACGACCGGAGCCGTGTACCGCTGCCAGTCGGCCGTGCCGACCCGGGTCTCGATCCGGTCGACGCCGACCCCGGAGTCCGCGGCGCGGACCGCGACGGTGCGCGAGGTCTTGTCCACCGTGGCGTTGGAGACGGGAGCGGCGCTGTCGATGCCGAACGTGACGGGACGGACCACGCCGACGTTGCCCGCCGCGTCCACGGCGCGCACCTCCACGGTGTGCTGACCGTCTCCGCTGACCTGGACCTCCGTGCCGGGCAGCCACGCACCGCCGTCGACGCGGAACTCGATCCGGTCCAGCCGCCGGTCGTCGGTGGCGGTCGCCGACACGGTGACCGGGTCGCCGTACCAGCCGTTGACGGTCGTGCCGCGCAGCGTCACGTCGTCGACGACCGGAGCGACCGCGTCCGTGGTGCGCATCCGCAGGAACGTGATCGACTGCGCGGGGAAGTCGTAACCGAAGTCGTTCGACAGTCCGCTGATCGGCCGCGTCGTGGGCACCACGTTGGTCGGGTCGGCCTTGGTGTTGGTGTCGCCGGGCGCACCGGTCATCTGGGTGATCTCGCCGTCCGGCAGCACGCCCGCGTCGGAGACCGTGACCCGCGTGCGGACGGTCTCGGTCGAGGTGTTGACCACCTTGGCCACCACGTCGCCGCTGGCCTTGTCCCGCGTGACGACCTGGAACAGCTTCTCGTCGGCACCGGACTCGTAGGTCATCTGCAACTGGTCGTCGAGGTACAGCGAGATGGTGTTGCCCGCGACGACGACCTTCACCCGGTACGTCGCGCCGGTGTCCACGCTGTGGCCCTCGACGGACTTGACCTCGACCGCGCTGCCGCCGGAGGCCTTCTGCAGCACCGAGCGGGTGTTGTTCCAGCCGCCGAGGTTCCACCAGTAGAAGTCGTTGGTGGCCTTGGCGCCGAACCCGATCAGGAAGCCCTCGGCGCCGGAGAGCTTCTTGGCGTCGAGCTCGAGGGTGTAGTTCGTCCAGTCCTTCGCGTACGCGTCGTCGATGATGCTGCGCGCGTCGGTGGTCGTGGCGGACGACTGGACGTACTCGCCGTTGGAGACGGCCCAGCTGCCCGCGGTCGGGTTCCACCGGTCGCCGTTGGCGAAGTCGTCGGAGAACAGCGTCTCACCGTTGGCGTTGGACGTGACCTTGACGTTGTCGTAGGCCGCGGCGGTGTTCCAGGTGGACAGGAAGATGCCGCCGTTGACGACCGACTGGTTGACCGAGCCGGTGAAGGTGCTCGGCACGACCTCGTCACCGACGTTGTTGCCGAACATCTTCTGCACCTCCCAGTTGGGGGTGTTCCAGGACTCGTCGTTGTCGAACCAGATGGCGTCCGGGTTCCACTGCACGTACGACTCGTTGGACAGCAGCGGCGCGTAGGACGCCAGCTGGACCACGTCGGCGTTGCGCTGCAGGCCCGTCATGTACGAGGCCTCGACCAGGGCGTTGTAGAACGTGTTGCCGCGCGAGGCGTACTCGCCCAGGAACACCTTGGGGCCGTTGCGGTCGTAGCTGTCGTAGCGGTGGTTGTTCAGCAGGAACCAGTCGGGGTCGTTGTAGTAGTGCTCGTCCACCATGTCGACGTTCTGGCGGCGGTTGTAGTCCCACAGGGCCTCGAACCGCGCGCCCGCGTCGTCCGGGCCGGAGTTGGAGATGATGGTGATGTCCGGGTACCGAGCCTCGATGGCGTCCCGGAACGCCGGGAAGTTCGCCTCGAAGGTGGTGGTGTTCTCCTCGTTGCCCAGGCCGATCATCTCCAGCCCGAACGGCTCCGGGTGGCCGAGCGCGGCCCGCTTGGCGCCCCACTCGGTGGTGACGTCGCCGTTGGCGAACTCGATCAGGTCGAGGGTGTCGTCGACCCAGCGGGCGATCATCGCCGGGTCCTTCATCTCGGGGATGGTGCTGCCGCAGCCGTTGGCGCCCACCGACACCACGGGCAGCGGCTCGGCGCCCAGGTCCTCGGCGAACTTGAAGTACTCGAGGTAGCCGATGCCGTAGGTCTGGTTGTAGCCCCAGAAGTTCCAGTTGGTCGGGCGTTCCTCGACCGCGCCGATGGTCTCCTTCCACTGGTAGGTGCGGCGCCGGTCGGTGTAGCCGCTCTCCTCGTAGGTGCGGAACGTGCCGACGTTGGTGACGCAGCCGCCGGGGAAGCGCAGGAACGTCGGCTTCATCGCGGCGACCTTCTCGGCGAGGTCCTTGCGCAGCACCGACTTGCCGTTCACCGGGCCGACCCAGCGGTCCTGCGGCATGAGCGAGATCATGTCGAGGCCGACCGTGGAGGCGGCACCGGCGGTGACGACGAGGCGTGCGGCGTCGGTCGTGGCGGTGGCGGTGAGCGTCACCGGGTACTGCTTCCAGGTGTCCGAACCGTCGACGGCCGCGGTGCCCTCGGCGTAGGTGACCGCGCCGTCCGCGCTGACCAGGCGGATGGCCAGGTTCTGGGCGGTCGTGGTGCGCGCCCACACCGAGGCTTCGTACGCCGCGCCCGCCCTGACCGCGAAGCCGCGGTTGTAGCCGAGGTTGCGCAGGCCGTCGCCGGGACCGTCCGCGACCAGCCGGAAGTGGTTGCGGTTCATGGCGTTGAGCCGGGTGTCGTCGTCGACCACCAGCGCCTGCGGAGCCGCGCCGCCGCCGTTGACGACCTCCCAGCCGGTCATGCCGGTGAAGCTGCCGTTGTCGGAGGAGTTGAACTCGAACGACCGGTTGCGCACCAGCTCGGCGTACAGACCGCCGTCCGCGGCGTAGTTGATGTCCTCGTAGAAGATGCCGAACATCGTGTCGCTGATCTGCGCGGCGGACGCGTCGCCGTCGATGGCCAGCTCGGCGTCGGACGTGCTGACCTGGGCGAGCTTGAAGCGGACGGCGGCGGCCTTGGCGCCGAAGGCGAGCGGGTTGCCGCCCGCGTAGCCGGTGCCCCCGGCGTCACGCAGGAAGAGCTCGCCGCCCGCGGCGTCGGTCAGCCGCACGGGCGAGGCCGCGCCGCCGGTCTGGCCGAGCGCGAGACGGCCGTCCGCGACGACGACCGGGCGGTCGCCCTCGGCGGTGCGCAGGTGGACCGTGCCATCGGCCTGGGCCGCGGCGGTGAAGACCAGGGTGGACAGCGGCGGTTCGGGCGAGAGGGCCAGTCCGACCTCGGTCTCGACCAGGTGGCCGCCCTCGGCGCTCTTGATCGAGAACGTGCCGCCGGGCCGGATGTCGCGGCCCGCCGCCGCGGTGACCCGGAAGTCGTCGAACGCGGCGTCGAGCGTCGTGCCGTCGAGCGCGCCGAAGGCGTAGAGGCCGACCTGGGTGGTCTGGAACGCGGCGGTGGCCGCGGAGGCGTCCACCCACGCGCCGGCGGCGTTCTGGTACCGGGTGGTGATGGTGTCACCGACCCGCTGCAACTGCAGCGTCTCGCCGGTCGAGCCCGGCCGGTCGACGAACCGCTCGGCGCGGAAGGCGGCGGCGGTCTCGACGTCGTTCTCGATCGCGATGCCGGACGGTGCCAGGGTGCCCACGAAGGTCAGGCCCGAGCGGACGTAGTTGTCCATGTCCTGCCAGGCGATCAGCCCGGCGCCCTGGTAGGTCTTGGCGACCTGGGCGCGCACGGTCACCTCGGCGGTGAAGTCGCCCGCCGGGATGTCGACCAGGAACACGTTCCGGGCCGTGTTGACGGCCTGGTAGGTGTCACCGGTCTGGCCGGTGACCCGCAGTGATCCGTCGCGGAGGGCCCAGGCGCCCGGGTCGGGGTTGACGACCTCCCACTCCGGCCGGAGCGTCGTCGAGGCGAAGTCGTCCGTCCACGTCTCTCCTTCGACCGCCCCCGCGCTGGGTGCCGTGGAGAGGGCGACCCCGAGGGTGACCGGCAGTGCCGCGACCACCAGGGCACTGATCCACCGTCGACCCGGTCTGCCGACCGGCCGCTGCGCTGTCGTCATGAGGGGTGCTCCACTCTGAGTTCCACCGCCGTAGGAAATGCCAGCGTTTGCCAACGGGGAGTGTGAGCGTTAACAGACTTGACCGTCAAGGGATGTTTCGCAACGTTAGGGACAGCTCCAGGCCGCGAGGCGGGCTCTGTGAGCGCTCACAAGCGGCGAGCGGCTACCGCTCGCCGGCCAGGTAGCGCTGCATCGTCGGGCCGAGCCAGGCCACGGCCTCGGCGCGATCCAGCGCGACGACCGGCGGCAGGCGCAGCACGTACCGGGTCAGCGCGAACCCGAGCGCCTGGGTGGCGACCAGCCCCGCCCGCACCGGGACTTCGGCGGGGTCGGTGACCAGCGCCGCGACCGCGGGGCCGAGCTGGGCCGCGAAGAGCTCGCGCATGCGCTCGGCCGCGGCCTGGTTGGTGACCGCCGCGCGCAGCAGCGCCATGAGCGTGTCGTCGTCTTCCCAGCGGTCGACGAGGTGACCGGTCAACCGGGTACCGACCTCCCCGCGCGGCACCTCGGTCAGGTCCGGCAGCCGCAGGTCGAACTCCGCGGCGGCGGCGAACAGCTTCTCCTTGTTGCCGTAGTAGCGCATGACCATCGACGGGTCGATGTTCGCGTCGGCGGCGATCGCGCGGATCGTGGCGCGCTCGTAGCCGTCCGCCGCGAAGCGCTCCCGCGCGGCCGTGAGGATCGCCGCCCTGGTCGCGTCGGAGCGGCGCGCCTTGGCCTCCGTGCTGCCCGTCCCGGTCATGCCAACAACTGTAGGCCAACGCCTGTTGACATGTCGAGCCGGTCCGTTCTACCGTCTTGCCAACAGGCGTTGGCAAACAAGTGTTGACCTGAAGGAGGCGGACATGTCGCAGGTGGTCGTGGTCGGCGCGGGCCCCACCGGGCTGCTGTTGGCGGGAGACCTGGCCGAGGCCGGTGTCGCGGTGACCGTGCTGGAGAAGCGGAACGGCGAGGTGTCGAACCTGTCGCGGGCGTTCGCCGTGCACGCCCGCACCATGGAGCAGCTCGACGCCCGCGGGCTGGTCGAGGAGGTGGACCGGACCGGCGTGGGGCGGGTGACCGACATCCGGCTGTTCGAGAGGGTGCACGTGGACCTCGGCAAGCTGCCGAGCCGGTTCCCGTACATGCTGGTCAGCCCGCAGTACAACGTGGAGCGGGCGCTGCTGGCGCGGGCGGTCGGGGCCGGGGCGCGGATCGTGTACGACGCGGCGGTGACCGCCGTGCGCCAGGACGACACGGGTGCCGAGGTCGACACGACCGGGGGCACGTACCGCGCGGACTACGTGGTCGGCACGGACGGCTTCCACAGCGCGGTGCGCCACGCGCTCGGCCAGCCGTTCCCCGGCAAGTCGGTGCTCAAGTCGATCATGCTGGCGGACGTGCGGCTGCGCGAGACCCCGCCCGACACGTTGACCGTCAACGGTTCCGGCTCGGAGTTCACGTTCATCGCCCCGTTCGGCGACGGCTGGTGGCGGGTCTTCGCCTGGGACCGGCGCGGTGACGTCACCGACGACACCCCGCTGGAGCTGGACGAGGTCCGTGCGATCACCAAGCGCGCGCTGGGCACCGACTTCGGCATGTACGAGGCCCGCTGGCTGTCCCGCTTCCACAGCGACGAACGACAGGCGCCGCACTACCGCGTGGGTCGCGTGTTCCTGGCGGGCGACGCCGCCCACGTCCACTCCCCCGCCGGTGGCATGGGCATGAACACGGGCTTGCAGGACGCCGCGAACCTGAGCTGGAAGCTGGCCGCGGTGCTGCGCGGCGCCCCCGACGCGCTGCTCGACACCTACCACGCCGAACGCCACCCGGTCGGCGAGGAGGTCCTGCGGGTCAGCGGCACGATGATCCGGCTGGCGATGGCCCGGTCCCGCTTCGCCCGTGCGCTGCGCGGCCTGGTCGGCGGCACCGCGCTGCGCGTCCCCGCCATCCACCGCAGGCTCACCGGCCGCCTGACCGCACTGGGCTTCCGCTACCGGCACGCCGCCGGCGAGCACCGGCTGACCGGCACCCGGATGCCCGACGTGCCCCTCGCCGATGGCACCCGGCTGTACGAAGCCCTGCGCGGCGGCCGTTTCGTGCTGGTGGGAACCGGCGACGTCACCGGCTGGGACGACCGCGTCCGAGTCGCCGCCCCGGCCGAGCGGGGAGCCGACACGGTTCTCGTCCGGCCTGACGGCTACGTGGCCGAGGTCTTCACCGGCACCCCGGACCCGGCCGCCCTGCGCGACACCCTCACGGCACTGGCGGGCACCTCGGTCGCCGAGTAGGGCGACTTCGCTCGGTGCCACCATTTCCGCGCCGAAGCCAGGTCGATCCTGCTACGCTCGCGGCGATGGTTACCTACTCGAGCAGATCGGGGGTTCCGTTCGCACAAGGTGAGTGCTGATGCTCCCCTTGACCGCGAACGAGAACGTCCGCCTCCGTTTCTGGTCGCACGTGCGCGAGTTCGCCGTGCCGACGTCGATGATCGAAGCAGCGACAGCCCGCCGCGCGGTGGGTGACTGGGCCGGGGCCTGTGCCGCCGCCCGCGTGGACGTGGATCTGAACCTGCGGGCCTTGGGTCGCACCCGGGGCAGGCAGTTCGCGGCGCGGGTCCGGGCCGACCTGCGTCACCTGGCTCCCGACCTGCTTCGCTGGCACTTCCCGAGGATCGCCCCGGACGGCCTGCTGCGGCCGGGGCTCACCGTGTCCCTGGCCAGGTACCCGCCGATGGCGGACGGTCACGGGGTCGTGCACCTCGTGGCACGTACGCCGCCGGCCTGGGCGGAGGCGGGTCAGCGGATCAGCCTCGCGCTGTGGGAGCCGTCCGGGGACGGCGCGGGCCCGCACCCCCATCCCCGGCCTGACCGGCGGTTCCGCCTGGACCTGCACCGCCACCTGTGGGACGTCCGCCGGGTCGGTGAGCTGTGGGAGCGGGCCGGGCGGTGGTCTCCTGACGAGGCGGCGCGGCCGGACGGCTCGGCCCTGGGGCGATGGGCGGCGGAGGCCGCGTTGCTGCTGCGTGCGGACGGCTGCGCGGACGGCGTCGTCATCGTGCGGCTCGACACCCGGCGTCGGCTGGCGTTGAACCTGGAGGCGGCGTCCGCACCGAGGATCACGGCGGCTCCGCGACGAGGTCGGGGGTGGCCGGTCCTGCCCGACGCCGCGACCTGGGAGCTGCCCGACCTGGAGTTGCTCCGCGCGGGGCTGATCGACGGCGACCGGCTGCACCCGCTGGTCGCGTCGGCACTTCGGCCACACCACGGACCGGTTGGTACGGCGCGGAGTCCGGACCGCCCGGGGAACGTGCGCCTGGTCGAGTGCCGTGGCGCCACCCATCGGATCGGCGTGGTGGACGGGGTGCTCGTCCCGTTCGACCACGACCCCGACGAGCTCCGCCGCGAGGAGTTGCTGGTCGCGTTGGGCGGTACCGCGTTGCCGTGCCTGCGGGCGATCGACGACGCGCACCGGCACCCGGAGTCCCTTGCGGACGTTCGCGCCCGGCTGGACCACGGCGACACCGCCGGTGCCCTCGCCGCCGTCGAAGCCCTGCTCGGACCGGACGTGCTGCTTCGCAGCGGGGCGTTGCGCGACGAGCTGGAGACCGCGGTGCGCCGCCGGGTCGCGCACGGGCTGTACCGGGCCGGACTCGTCAACGGCGGACCGCCTCCGTCCACTCGGAACGCCCGCGGCCGTGACCACCGGGCACACCCGCGCCACGCGACCGACCGCTGACCCCCGTACCCCGCGTGCCCGCCTGGCCGACGCACGCCCCCGACTCGACCCGAAGGTGACCGAACATGCCTACTGCCACGGACATTCCCGTCGATGTACGTCCGCTGGACGCCGCCGCCGAACTGCTCGCGCTGCTCCAGGACACGACCACCGAACCGCGTGCCGACGCTCAACTGGAAGCCCTGACCCTGGCCGTGTCCGCCGATCTGCCGGTGCTGCTGTGGGGCGAGCCGGGGATCGGCAAGACCGCGGTCCTCAACCAGCTCGCCGACGCGCTCGAACTGCCGCTGACCACGGTGATCGCCAGCGTGCACGAGCCTTCCGACTTCTCCGGCCTGCCGGTGGTCGGCGACGACCCCGCCGAGCAGGGCGTGCCGATGGCACCGCCGGACTGGGCCGTGCGCCTGGTCCGGGCCGGTCACGGCCTGCTGTTCCTCGACGAGCTGTCCACCGCCCCGCCGGCCGTTCAAGCCGCGCTGCTGCGCGTCGTGCTCGAACGCCGGATCGGTGCGTTGCGACTTCCGCCCGGTGTCCGGATCGTGGCCGCCGCGAACCCGCGTTCCTCCGCGGCCGACGGCTGGGAGCTGAGCCCGCCGCTGGCCAACCGGTTCGTCCACCTCCAGTGGGCCCACGACCACGACGTCGTGGTGCGCGGGCTGGGCGGGACGTGGCCCAGAGCGGCGTTGCCGAGGCTGGACCCGGGGCGGCTGCACGACGCCGTGGCGTTCGCGCGTCGGGCGGTGTGCGGGCTCCTGGCCGCCCGACCCGGGCTCGTGCACCAACTGCCGAAGAACGAAGCGGGCCGCGGGGGTCCGTGGCCCTCACCGCGCAGTTGGGAGATGGCACTGCGGCTGGTCGCGTTCGCCACCGCGGCGGACGTCTCCCGGGAGGTGCTGTCGATGCTGGTCCGGGGCGCGGTGGGAGACGGGCCGGGCCTGGAGTTGCTGGCGAGTCTGGACCGGATGGACCTGCCCGACCCCGAGGTGCTGCTGGCGGATCCGGAAGCGGCCGTCCTGCCCGAGCGGGGCGACCTGCGCCAGACCGTGCTCGACGGCGTGGTGGAGGCGGTGCGCAAGCGGCCGGACCAGTCGCGCTGGGACGCCGCGTGGTCGCTGCTGGTCCTGGCGTTGGACACCGGCGCACCGGACCTGGTGGTCGTACCGGCGGCCACGCTCGCCGCGCTGCGCCGCGACGACTGGCAGGTGCCGGCGGCGATCGAACGACTGGCCGGGGCCGTGTCGGTGTCGCGGCGGGCAGACCGGGCAGACCGTTCGGCGGTCGGTGCGGGTGGCTGCCGATGACGCAGGCGGTCCTGGACGAGGAGAAGCTGTTCGCCGCCCGGTTGCACGCGGTCCGGTGCCGGCCGTACCTGGCGACGGCGCTGTTCGCCCTGCACACCGTGGCATCGCGGCAGACGCCGACGATGGCGGTGGACCGGCACTGGCGCTGCTACGTCTCGCCGGCGTTCGTGGACCGCACCCCGTTGGAGGAGTTGGCCGGCGTCTGGGTGCACGAGGTGTCCCACCTGCTGCGCGATCACCACGGGCGCGGCGACCGGTTCGCCGCGCGGCACGGGCTGACCGGGCCGGGAGAGCGGTTGCGGATGAACATCGCCGCCGACTTGGAGATCAACGACGACGTGTACGGCGACGGGCTGGCCGAGCCCGCGGGCGCGGTCCGGCCGGGCCTGCTCAACTTGCCGGACGGGGAGTTGATGGAGGACTACCTGCGCCAGTTCCGGCTCGGGCCGTACACCGACGGGTTCGCGTGGCTGGACTGCGGCAGCGGCGCCGATGGGCGGGACCGGGACTGGGAGCTGGGGCCGGACGGCGCCCACGGGCTCAGCGCGCAGGAACGCGACGCCGTCCGGTTCCGGGTCGCCCAGGGCATCACCGCCCGACCGGGAAGCGCGCCGCAGGGCTGGCAGCGGTGGGCGCAGGAGGCGTTCCACCCGCCGCAGCCGTGGCGTGACCTGCTGGGTGCGGCGGTGCGGTCGGCGGTGTCCGGTCCCGGTGTGGGTGAGGACTACACCTACGGTCGGCCTTCGCGCCGGTCGGCCGGTCTGCCCGGGGTGGTCCTGCCGAGCCTGCGCCGCCGGCCGCCCCGGGTCTGCGTCATCGTCGACACCTCCGGATCGGTGAGCGACACCGAACTGGGGAGCGCGATCGTCGAGATCGCCGCGATCGGCCGCGCCGTGGGAGGCCGACGTGACCTCGTCTCGGTGCTGTCGTGCGACGCCGCCGCCCACGTCACGCATCCGCTGTGCCGTGCCGAGGGGATCACGCTGGTGGGCGGTGGCGGCACGGACCTGCGCACCGGTTTCGCCGAGGCCCTGCGTGGCAGCCCTCGCCCCGACGTCATCGTCGCCCTGACCGATGGGCAGACGCCCTGGCCCGATGCCCGTCCACCCTGCCGCACGGTCGTGGGCCTGTTCCCCCGGCCGCGTCGGTCGGGCGAGGACGATCCCGACTACGTGCCGGACACGCCACCCGCCTGGGCGCGGGTGGTCACGATCGGCTGACCCCGTTCAGCCAGGGGGCGCCGGTGCCGGCCATGCCGGCGTAGAACGGGTGGCCCTCGGTGATCTCGCCCTGGCCCACCGTGCGGCCGGTGAACGCGGAGGCGTAGACGGCGGCCACGAACTCCATCGTCAACCTGGTGTCGGCGGTGGAGACCGGTGGGGTTTCACCGGCGTCCAGGGCGTCGAGCACGGCGGCGAGTTGAGCGGTGTGGCCGCTGGGCAGGTCGGTTTGGTCGCGGTCCCACGCGGAGGTGATGCTGGGGCCGGCGGTCAGCGACCAGTTGGCGTTGGTGTAGCCGTAGAGGTGTTCCAGGTCGACGGTGGCGTGCTCGAAGTCGAAGCGCAGTTGGCTGGTCTGGCGCCGTGAGACCAGGGAGTTGACCACGGTCGCCACGGCGCCGGAGTCGAAGCGCACGAGCGCGGCGGAGACGTCCTCGGTGTCGGTCGGCCGGGCCTGGCGCTCGGCGATCGCGGTGACGCTGGTCCACGGGCCGAGGACCGACAGCAGCAGGTCGAACTGGTGGATGCCGTGCCCCATGGTCGGTCCGCCGCCTTCCACCTCCCACTTGCCCCGCCACGGGACGGCGAAGTAGTCGTCGTCGCGGAACCACAACGTGTTCGCCGACGCCAGCAGCGGCCGACCGAGCACGCCCTCGGCCAGCAGGCGACGCAGCCGCACGGCCCCGGACCCGAACCGGTGCTGGAACACGGTGGCGACGGGCAACCCGGCCGCGTCCTCCGCGGCGCGCAGGCGGTCGAACTCGGCCAGCGAGAGCACGGGCGGCTTCTCGACCACGGGTGACGCGCCCGCCGCCAGGCACTCCAGCGCGAGGGACAGGTGGGAGCCCGGTGGCGTGCACAGGTGGACCAGGTCGGGCCGCTGCGCGTCGAGCAACGCGGCCAGGGTCGGGTAGGTGGGCACGTCCCACGTCTCGGCGAACGCCGCCGCCCGCGACGGCTCGAGGTCGACGGCACCGACGAGCCTGGCCCGGCCGGGCAGTTCGGTGATCGCGGTGGCGTGGGCGCCGGCGATCGCGCCCGTGCCGACGATCGCGCAGGTGTAGGTCACGAAGAGTGCTCCTTGTCCGCTGCTCTCGACGGTTGGTGCTCGACGGCGGGCGGCACGCCGACGTCGACCGGGCTCAGGCGCCCGCACATGCCGAACGCCCGTTCCGGTGTGGGCGCCTGGCGCACGGCCGCCCGTTCCAGGTGCGGTGCCACGCCCAGGGCCAGGTGGCCGGTCAGCGCGAGCGACGCCTCGGCCTGGTCGAGCGGACCGTCGCGCACGATCGACGCCCAGGCGCCGGCGCGACGCCGGACCAGGGCCGCGGCGGCAGCGTAGAACTCCCGCAGCGGCGCCTGGTCACCGGCACGGATCGCGTCGCGGAGGGGGAGGAAGCCCTCGACGGCCAGGTCACGGCGTCGGCGCGCGTCGGCGGCGCGTTCGGCCTCAGTCGACCGGGGTGGCAGGGTCGCCGCGGCGCGGTAGCGGTCCGGGTCGGCGACGACGTCCGGCGGGAACGTCATCACCGCGTCACCGGCCTCGGGCAGCCCGGCGTTGCCCATCAGGACGACGACCCGCAGGTCGCGGTGGTTGACCGCGCGGTGGATCGTGCCGGGGGTGAACCAGACCACGGCGCCGGGGCGGAGCGGGATCTCACGGCACCCGTCGAGGGTCACCGTGTGCAGTTCGCCCTCACCACCGACCACGGCGTAGCACTCGGTCGAGGCCAGGTGCAGGTGCGGGCTGCCGCCGACGACCCCGTCCGGCGCGGCGTCGTCGTAGACGTCCAGGAACGACAACGACGTGCCTCCGGGGAACGTGCTCACGACACCGCCCGGCGCAGCGCCTCGCGCACGGCGTCGGCCAGCGGTTCCGCGTCCTGCGCGCCGCCGTCCGCCACCCCCGTGCCGTAGCGGAACCTCACGGTGTCAGCGTCCGCCACGACCAGCTCCTCGCTGAAGAACGGCGCCGGGTTCAGGCACGCGAATTCCACGGATCGGGTGAACCACTGCGGCGGGTGGTGCGGGTTGGCGTCGTGGTCGACGACCAGGACCAGGGACTCCGCTTCGTCGCCGTCGTGCCGGCCCGCGAACGCCATCCACTCCGCTCGTCGGCCGCGCACCTCGTCGCCGCCGACGCCGTCCGGCGTGATGACGTTCCCGCCGGTGAACGAGCGCGGGCCACGCCAGAACAGGCCCCCGTACCCGGCGTTCTCCCGGCCGTGCGTGGTCGGTGAGCCGAACGCGATCTCGTGGCCGGAGGTGTTGGTCATCGCGGTGTCGAAGGTCAGCGCCCACGCCGCGTCGGACAGCAGGGTGGCGGTGATCGTTCGACGTTCGGTGATCACGGTGTGCCCGGACTGGGTGATCCAGTCCAACTCGTGGGTGAACCAGGCGGTGTCGTCTTCGACGCCCAGGTCGACCACGCGCCGGTGCCGCTGGGTGCCGTTGTTGTCCAGCTGCACGTAGGACCGACCGCGCACGTAGGTCGGTCCGCCCCAGAAGTTGTCGTCGCCGACGTGCGGCAATGACCACGCGATCCCCTTGTGCCACACGTGGTCGTGCGGCCGGAACAGGCTCACCACCCGTCCCGCCCGCGTGCGGATCGGGTGCAGGAAGGGCTTGGGTGACTCCAGCTGCGGGGTGTCGGGGAGGTAGGCGTAGCGCAGCAGGTCGACGTCGCCGGCGGACACGGTCAGCGCGGAACCGAGGTCGTGGCGCACGGTCAGGGTGGTGGTCACGGCGACAGCTCCGGGACGTCGGTCCAGCGTCGTTCGGCGGACGGGGTGGGGCCGAGGTCGATGCCCGGCTGGACTTGCACGCCGGTCACCCCGTTGAGCGCGACGACGATCCGGTCCACGCGGGCTCCTTTGCTGCGGAAAGCGCTTTCCTCGCAGTATTCAGCGCGCGTATCGGTGAGTCAAGGTCGGTGACACGGTCGGCGGGGCGCTTGACAGGGCCTTGGAAAGCGCTTTCCATGGCTTCGTGACCGCACCTCGACCACCCGCGCCACCTCCCTTCCCGCCTCCGACCGGCCACGTCGTCGTCGCGCTGGATTCGTTCAAGGGTTCGCTGTCCGCCCGCCAGGCCACGGCCGCTGTGGCACGCGGCCTGCGCCGTCGCGGGGTGGACGTGCGCGAGCACCCGGTGGCGGACGGCGGCGAGGGGACGGTCGACGCCCTGCTCAGCGCCGGTTTCACCGCCGTGCCCGTGACGTCGACCGATCCCCTGGGCCGTCCGGTCGTGGCGCG
Organism: Saccharothrix carnea; assembly: GCF_003014735.1. Taxonomy (GTDB): domain Bacteria; phylum Actinomycetota; class Actinomycetes; order Mycobacteriales; family Pseudonocardiaceae; genus Actinosynnema; species Actinosynnema carneum. The sequence goes on from NZ_PYAX01000011.1 coordinate 23,759, forward strand.
TTATGCGTCGCGTGACGGGGTGGCAGTGGTGGAGCTGGCCGAGGCATCCGGTCTCGGCTTGATCGCGGACGTGCCCGTGACACCGGACCGCGCCGCGGCGGCCTCGACCTTCGGCACCGGCCGGGTGATCGCCGCGGCGCTGGACGCGGGCCACCGCACGATCGTCGTCGGCCTCGGCGGCAGCGCCACCACTGACGGTGGCACGGGTTTGCTGGCCGGTCTCGGCGCCCGCCTGCTCGACGCCCACGGCACCGCGCTCGACGCCACCACCTCCCCACTGCCCTCCGTCCACGCGATCGACCGCACCGACCTGCACCCGCAACTCGGCGAGGTCGAGCTGATCGTGGCGTGCGACGTCGACAACCCACTGCTCGGCCCGCACGGGGCGGCGGCGGTGTACGGCCCGCAGAAGGGCGCGGACGCCGCTCTCGTCGCCGCGTTGGACACCGACCTGGCCCGCTGGGCGGACGTGCTCGCTCCCGCCGCCGCGTCGCTGCCCGGCGCGGGCGCCGCGGGCGGGTCGGGCTACGCGCTGCTCGCGCTCGGCGCCCGGATGCGCCGCGGCATCGACCTCGTGCTGGAACTGACCGGCCTGGCGGACCAACTGCCCGGCGCACGGCTGGTCGTCACCGGCGAGGGCCGCCTGGACCACCAGACGTTGCGCGGCAAGGCACCGGCCGGTGTCGCCGCGGCGGCACGTGCCGCGAGCACGACCGTCGTCGCCGCCACGGGCCACTGCACCCTCGACCGCGCCGAACTGGCCGCCGCCGGCTTCGCCGACGCGTTCGCGCTCACCGACCTGGAGCCCGACGTGTCCCACTGCCTGACCCACGCCGAGCCGCTGCTGGAACGCCTCGGCGAACGCATCGCCACCACGTTCACGGACGACGACACCCCGCACGATCACCCGTCGCACCCGATCACGCACTCCACCGACCACGCGTGAAGCCCGCCGCGATCATGCGCGCGACGGGCACGCACACGCGCGACGTTCGCGGCGATGACGCATGAGATCCGCAGCGATCGCGCGCACACCCGCAGGCGGCCCGGCGGCAAGTCCGCAGGCCGAGGGCGAGTCCGTGGGCGGGTGCCAGCAAGCCCGCGCGCCCAGGGCAGGTCCGCGGGAAGGCAGTGGCGAAGTCCGCGGGAAGGCAGTGGCGAAGTCGCGGGAAGGCAGCGAAGTCCGCGGGCCAGCGGCAAGCCCGCGCGGGCGGCGGGTGCCGGATCCGCAGGCGGGTGGCGAGTTCGCGGGCGGGTGGCAGGGTGCCGAGTCCGCGAGAGCGCGTGGTGGTCGCGCGTCGCGGGCACTGGCTTTACTCGATCCCGGTGGGCGGTGGGCTGGTGGGTGCGGGGGGGGGGTTGGGGTTGGGGTTGGCGGGGGCGGTTGGTTGGCGGCCTCGTTGTTTCAACCGACGTTTCAGGGCAACGATAACGGTGTTGTTTTTGGAAGAGGGTGGAGATTCACTCGATCGTGGAGAGGGGGATGGGGGCTGAGCTGCGGTGATGGGGTGAGGGGGTTGGTCATCGGTGGTTTGGTTGCCAGCGGTGGTACCAGGTGGTGGCGGCGGAGAGGGGGGTTTGGAGAGGGGCGATGTCGGGGTACCAGGCGCGTTCCCACTCCAGGGACACCCAGCCCGACCAGTCGGCCAGTGCGTGGGCGCAGTCGGTCAGTGGGACGTGGCCGGAGCCTGGCGGCAGCGGGGTCGGGTTGTCGGTGGCGACGTCCTTGACCTGGAAGTAGCCCAGGTACTCGGCCAGGACGGCACGGGTGCGGGGCGGTGGTTCGCCGGCGCGCCAGGGGTGTACGGCGTCCCACAGGACGGCGACGTGCTTCGGGTCGTGGAACGGTTCGACCAGGCGCAGTGCGGCTTCGCCGGTGGCGTGGGAGTCGTGGGTTTCGACCAGTAACCGAATGTTCGCCGCGCGCAGGTCGGGGAGCACGGCGGCGATGTGGTCCATGGCCCGTCCGTCGTCGCCTGTGCCCTGACCGCCCGGGAAGACGCGGATGGCGGGGGCGCCGAGCCGGACCGCCAGCTCGATCAGGGCGCGTAGTTCGGGGATCACCGGGCCTGGTGCGCAGACCTTCGGGTAGCCCGCGAGGCAGGCGATCTCCAGGCCGGCGTCGGCGACCTGTTCGCGGCACCGGTCCGCCTGCGCGGGAGACATTCCGATGTGCACCTCCTCGTCGGGGTGCACGCGGATCTCCAGGCCGTGGCAGCCGTGGTCGGCGGCCAGGCGCGCGGTGTCACGCAGCGGCACGCCCGGGGCGCCCAGGGTGCTCACCGCGAATCGCCAACCGGTCATCGGTGCACCACCTCCAGCGGCACGAAGGACACCACGGTCACCGAGTCGTCCGACCAGCGCACCTCCACGGCGTCCGGGCGGACGGTTACCGCGGACACCACGTCGGTCAGGTCCGGTGGGGAGACGGTAAGTGCAGCCAGCGCGATGTAGGTGGAAGTGCCGGTGGTGGTGCCGTGCAACCTCGGCACGCGTGCGGACGGTGTGAACGCGGTGCCGGCCGGAGCGGTGACGTCGGAAGCGGAGTCCCAGCCGTGCAAGGGGTGCAGCGCCGAGCACACGTCGGGGCCCGCGGCCCAGCCGGTCAGTTCGACCCCGGCGCCGGGCGGGGCACCTACCACGCGGTGCACCCGGAGTTCGTGACGTCCGCGGGCGACGACGACGCTCTCCACACGCAGCGCGGGCAACAGCGGCGAGCCGCCGGGGAAGATCGGGTGGTGCCACGACGCGGCCCAGCCCCAGCCGGGTCCGTGGCCCGCGCCGAGCGGGTGGATGCGGCGACGCGTGCTGCGCAGGCCGCGGTGCACGACGGCGAAGTGGTTGTCCGCCGGGTTGTCCGCGGTGGTGGGGCCGGTGCGGGTGGAGTAGGCGAACCGGCTGTAGTGGGGGTCGTCGCCCTCGGCGGTTTCCGCGTGGTGCGGGCGCAGGTGGTCGCTGCCGTGGTTGTGCAGCCGGGCGATGCCGTCCGCGGACGTGGTCTGGATCAGGAAGCCCGGTGCGGGCAGGCCGAGCACGTGGTCGCGTTCCTCGACCGGCGCGTCCTGCTCGACGTCGGTCCACAGTGGGTCGTCGGGTGGGGCGAGCAGGCACAGGAACGCCTTCGCGGCCCAGTACGGCGAGGCGGGACCGGAGTAGCGCTGGACGACGGGTGTGTGCGGGCCGTGCCAGCCGAGGGTGAGCAGGCCGCGCGAGTCCACCGCGCCCCGGTCGAGGAAATGACGCAGGCAGCCGCTGAGCAGTCGCCGTGACGCGCCCGGTGCCAGCGGTGTGTGCCCGGTGACGGCGCCCAGTGCGACGGCGGCGCCGGTGGCGAACCGGTAGGTCAGTGACCGGCCGTGGTGGATCGGTGCGCCGTCGCCGCCGAACAGCAGGGAGAACCCGGTGAGGTGCTCGCGCAGCCGGTCGCCGTGCGGGCCCGGGGTGCCGGCGAGGTGGGCGTCGAGGACCGGGTAGAGGTGCAGCGCCCAGCCGTTGTAGTGGTCGAACGCCCGGCCGTCGCCATCGGAGTACCAGCCCTGGCCCCGATACCAGGCCTCCAGCAGGTCCAGCGCACGTGCGCGGACGCGGGCGGTGTCGGCGTCACCGCGCCCGATCGACTCCAGGAACCCGGCCACGGTGTACGGGAACAGGTACCAGTTGTTCGGCGCGGGCAGGGCGTGCAGGGCGTCGCGCAGCCAGGCTTCGACGCGGTCCCGCACGGCGCCGTCCAGCCGGTCCCACAGCCACGGCCGGCTCACCCGCAGCGCGAGCGCGACCGACGCGGCCTCGACCATCGGCTGGCCCTGCACGTGGTGGTCGCGGATCACCGGCCACGACTCGGCGTCGTCGGCGCCGGGCGTGCGGGTGCCCGCGTCGAGGCCTTCGGCGTAGCGGTCCAGCCAACGGCGCTGGTCGTCACCGCCCGCGGCCCGGTAGGCGGCGATGAGCATGGTCCGGGCGAAGCCTTCCAGGCCGTCGCTGCGCACGCCGCTGCCGGAGGCCGGGCCGGGCAGGTCCAGCCGGGCACCGCCGGGACTGGCCCACCGCCACGCAGCGGCCAGCAACGCGTCCGCAACAGCCTCCCAGTGCGCGCGGGTGTAGCCGGTGTGCGGGCTGAGCCGCCGGTCTTCCGCCACGGGGTTCACGCGAGCCTTCCTCTCTCCCCCAACGAGGTCAGGCGATGTACGGGAGGCGTTCGGGTGCCACCCGCCCGAGCAGCGGTCTGCCCTGGACGAACCGGCCCACCTCGGCGACCGCGAACTCGCCGATGCGCCGCAGCTCGCGGCCCTGCGCCCCGGCCAGGTGGGGTGTGATGAGCACGTTGGGCAGGGCGAACAGCGGGTGCCCCGGCGGCAGCGGTTCGGGTTCGGTGACGTCGAGGATGGCCGAGATCCGGCCAGTGGCGCACGCCCTGGTCAGCGCCTCGGTGTCGATCAGCGAACCGCGGGCGGTGTTGATCACGAGCGCGCCATCGGGCAGGAGGTCGAGCCGGCGCGCGTCGAGCAGGTGACGGGTCTCGGGCAGGGCCGGTGCGTGCACCGTGACGACGTCGCTGCGGCGGCACAACTCGTCCATGCCCACGGACTCCGCGCCCAGGTGCGCGGCCTCGGCCCGGGTCACGTGCGGGTCGTGGAGGAGGACTTCGACGTCGAACGACTGGAGCCGGCGCAGCACCAGGCGGCCGATCCGGGAGGCGCCGACGACGCCGACTGCGCAGTCGTGCAGGCCGGTGCCGTCGCCGGTCAGCCAGTCCCGGGGGTCGCCCTCGGCGGCGGTCGCGTACCGCCTGGCCCGGCCGAACGCCCGCTTCGTGCCCAGGACCAGCATCGCCAAGGTGTAGTCGGCGACCGGGACGGCGTTGACCTCGGCGGCGGACGACACGATGACGCCCCGCTCGAACACGACCGGGTGGACGGTGGCCTTCACGGTGCCGGCGGCGTGCACGATCGCGCCCAGCCCCGGCGCGGCGGCCAGCACGTCGGCGTCGACGCGCGGAGAGCCCCACCCCGTGATCAGGACGTCCGCTCGTGCCAGGGCCGCGGCGGCGGGACCGTCGAACGAGGTGAACGGCGTCGCCGGGTCGAGGTCGACCAGTTGCCGCAGCCGGGCGACGAGGTCGGGCGGGAAGACGTCGGCGAACGCCCAGGGCGCGAGGGCGAAGACCGCGGCAGGTCGCCGTGACACGGAGTGGGCTCCTATCAGTGGGCCGGACAACGGGCAATCGATGTAAACGTTTGCATCCACCACTCACTCTACGCACATCACCGCCAGCCCACAACGCCATCGGAAGCAACCAGGACCGACGCTGTCACAAGCGAATACACCGCCGTCATCGCACGCGCAAGCAGTTGACGAAAGAGTGTAACCGTTTTATCTTCGTGACCATCTTGTTTCGGCTCGGCACCGCGAGAGAGGCGTTCGACGTGAGCATGACGCGGGTCCGCGGCGGCACCGGTACGACCGGTCCCCCACCTCCGGGTCGACGGCCCGAGCGCCGGGGGCACCTGCGTCGCATCCGGGCGGACCGGGTGCTGTTGCTCGTCGCGGCACCGGCGCTGGCGTACTTCCTGTTCTTCCACTACGGCGCGCTGTTCGGCAACGTGCTGGCGTTCCAGGACTACGTGCCGTTCCTGGGCGTCTCCGGCAGCCAGTGGGTGGGCCTGGCGCACTTCGAGCGCATGGTCACCGACCCGCTGTTCTGGAACGCGGTGAAGAACACGCTGCTCATCGCCGCCTTGCAGCTCGTGTTCTTCTTCCCGGCACCGCTGGCGCTGGCGCTGCTGCTCAACAGCATCGTGGGCGACACCGTGCGGCGGTTCGTGCAGAGCGTGGTCTACCTGCCGCACTTCCTGTCGTGGGTGATCGTGGTGGCGCTGTTCCAGCAGGTGCTGGGCGGCGCGGGCGTGGTCAACGGCTGGCTGTCCACGCTCGGCCTCGGCGGCATCTCGGTCATCGGCAACCCCGACGCCTACGGGCCGCTGGTGATCGCGCAACTCATCTGGAAGGAGTGCGGCTGGGCCACCATCATCTTCCTGGCCGCGCTGTCGCAAGTGGACGAGCAGCAGTACGAGGCCGCGGCACTGGACGGCGCGGGCTACTGGCGGCGGCTGTGGCACGTGACGCTGCCCGCGATCCGGCCCGTGATCGTGCTGCTGCTGGTGCTGCGCCTGGGCGAGTTCCTGTCCATCGGGTTCGAGCAGTTCTTCCTGCAACGCCCCTCGGTCGGCCCGGAGACCGGCGAGGTACTGGAGACGTTCGTCTACTACACCGGCTTCGCCAACGGCGACTTCGGCTACGCCGCGGCGGTCGGGCTGTTCAAGGGCGTGATCGGCGTGGTGCTCATCTACGCCGCCAACAAGGTGGCGCACCGGCTGGGCGAGCAAGGGGTGTACAAGGCATGAGCAGGACTGGTGCAGCACCGGCCTGGATGGGCCGCCCCACCCCCGCCGTCCGCGCGGCGAAAGCCGTGGCGTTGACCGTGGTGGTCGCACTGGTGGTCTTCCCGCTGTGGACGGTCCTGGCGACCAGCCTGGCCAGCCCGCAGAACGTCATCGCCAACGGCGGCTGGGTGATCTGGCCCGGCGAGTTCTCCTTCGCCGCCTACACAGAGATCCTGCAGGGCGGCATCATCAGCCGCGCCCTGCTGGTCAGCGCCGGCGTCACGATCGTCGGCACCGCGCTGAGCCTGGTGTGCACCATCGGCCTGGCCTACACACTGAGCAGACCCAAGGTCTACGGCGGCAAGCCCATGCTGCTGCTGGTGCTGTTCACGTTCCTGTTCCCACCCGGCATGGTCCCGCTGTTCCTGGTCGTGCAGGGCTCCGGACTGTTCGACTCCTACGCCGCGCTGATCCTGCCGTTCCTGGTCAACGTGTTCAACCTGGTCGTGATGCGCGGCTTCTTCCAATCCATCCCGCCGGAACTGATCGACGCCGCCCGCATCGACGGCGCCACCGAACTGGGCATCCTGCGCCAGATCGTGCTGCCGCTGTCCAAGGCCGTCATCGCCGTGGTCGGCCTGTTCTACGCCGTCGCCTACTGGAACCGCTTCTTCGAAGCCATCATCTACTTCAACGACCAGACCAAGTGGCCGATCGGCACCGTCCTGCGCCAGTACGTCACCGGCGGCGCCTCACTCGCCGAGACCTCCGGCGAACTCGCCACCACCTCACCGCAATCCGTGCAGATGGCCGTCGTCATGCTGGCGACGCTGCCCATCGTGTGCGTCTACCCGTTCCTGCAACGCTACTTCGTCAAGGGTGTCGTCACCGGAGCCCTGAAGGCCTGAACCCCCGCCACCGCAACCACTCCTTTCGGCGTCACGCCGGGAGAGGAACCTCGACATGGACCACCGCATCGACCGCCGTTCCCTGCTGCGGCTCGCGGGCGTCGGCGCCCTCGGCCTGGCCGCACCGTCCCTGTTCACGGCGTGCGGCGCGGGCTCTTCGGGTGGCGGCGTCTCCAACGCGGGCAAGGACCTGGCCCCGTGGCCGACCTACGTGCCGTTCACCGGTCCGACCCCGGACGCCCCCGGTGACGACTCCGGTGTGCAGCCGCTGTTCCTGAAGTACCCCGAGAAGGTCGTGCGGTCGGTGCACAACCCGGTCGGCGACGGCTCGGACGTCACGGTGATGGTCGTGTCCTACGGCGCACCGCCCAAGCCGGTCGCCGAGAACCGGTACTGGCAGGCGGTCAACCAGGCCCTCGGCGTCAACCTGAAGGTCATCGTCGTGCCCGATCCCGAGTACGGGCAGAAGATGGCCACCCTGATGGCCTCCGGCGACGACCTGCCGGACATGATCATGTTCTCGAACCTGGCGCTGCCGCACGCGGCCGAGTTCGTCCAGGCCCGGTGCGCCGACCTGTCGGAGTTCGTCGGCGGTGACGCGGTCAAGGAGTACCCGAACCTGGCCAACCTCCCCACCTACGCCTGGAAGGGCATGGGCCGCATCGGCGGCAAGCTCCACGGGATCCCGCTGGAACGCCCCACGCCCGCCAACAGCCTGTTCGTCAACCGCACAGCCATGGACACCGCCGGCATCCCGAAGGACTGGACGACCGAGCAGTACCTCGACGCGATGAAGCAGCTCACCGGCGACCGCAAGTGGGGCGTGGGCTGGTTCAAGACGCTGTTCGGCGGGCTGGGCGGCATCACCTACCACGCCGGGTCGCTCGGCGCGCCCAACACGTGGTCGGAGGGCGGCGGCGCGTTCACGTCCACCCTGACCACACCGCAGTTCGAGCAGGCGTTGGAGGTCATGCGCGAGTTGGTCGAGGCGGGCACGCACTACCCCGACAGCCTCACCACCAGCTCCACCGACATGCAGAGCTACTTCCACAACGGCACGGTCGCCTCGATGAACGACGGCTTCGGCTCGGTGAGCCTGGCGACGATGAAGAAGATCAACAGTCGGTTCGCCCTCGACCTCGGCCGCCCGTACGGGCCGCAGGCCACACCCTGGCAAGGCCCGGGCACCTTCGGCTACGTCACCTTCAAGAAAGCCGAACCCGCCCGGATCAAGCTGCTGCTGCGCATCTGCGACTACCTCAGCGCCCCGTTCGGCACCACCGAGTACGAGCTGGCCAACTACGGCGTCGAGGGCGAGCACTTCACCAAGGACGGCGACGGCATCAAGACCACCGACCTGTACAACCAGGAGAACAACTCCCTGCTGCCGACCAAGTACCTCGGCACCGCACCCGCCGTGCTCTACCTGCCCGGCTTCCCGGACACGGCCCAGGCCGTGCACGACTGGCAGAAGGCGACCCTGCCCCGCAGCGTGCGCAACCCCGCCACCGGCCTCCGCTCGGCGACCGAGGCGAGCAAGGGCGCGCAGCTCTCGCAGATCATCGGTGACGGCATCGCGGCGATCACCTTCGGCCGCAAGCCGCTGTCGGCCTGGAAGGACGTCGTCTCCCAGTGGCAGCAGGCCGGCGGCGACCAGGTCGCAGAGGAACTGGCCAAGGAGCACGCGGCCAACCAGTGAGGCCCTGACGAGCGCCGGTCCGGCCGGTGGGCCGGGTCACCCCGACCTTGCGTTCACCTTGCGATCCCGGCGTGTGCCCGTGCGGTGCGGCAGGATCGGGTGGTCATGGACTTCTCCGTTCTGCTGGTCGAGGACGACGAGCACATCAGGCAGGCCCTCGGCCTGGCACTGGGCGACGAGGGCTTCGCGGTCACCGACGCGGTGTCGGGCGAGGAGGCCCTGGACCTGCTCGCCGTCACCGAGCCGGACGTCGTGCTGCTGGACCTCATGCTGCCCGGCGTGGACGGGCTCGCGGTCTGCCGCACCCTGCGCGCCCGCGGCGACCTGCCGATCATCATCGTCACCGCCCGCGCCGACGCCGCCGACGTCATCGCCGGGCTGGAGGCGGGCGCCGACGACTACGTCACCAAGCCCCTGGTCGCCAGCGTCCTCGCGGCACGCATCCGGGCACTGCTGCGCCGTCGCGGTGGCGGGCGGCAGGACGAGGTGCTGCAGGTGGGACGGCTGGAGATCCGGCCGGACGTCGGCACCGTCCACCGCGACGGCGCCGAGGTCCACCTCACCAGGACCGAGTTCCGGCTGCTGGTCGAGCTGGCGGCCGCGGGCGGCCGGATCGTCACCCGCGAACAGCTGCTGCAACGCGTCTGGGGCTACGACTACTTCGGCGACACCCGGCTGCTCGACGTGCACATCCGCCGGCTGCGCCGCAAGGTCGAGGCCAACCCCGACGAACCCGCGCTCGTGCTGACCGTGCGCGGCACCGGGTACCGCCTCGACACGGGCCCGGCCTGATCCGGCCGTCTGGAAACGCCCACTGCGGAACACCGAGCGCTACCCCGGTTCGCCGACGCGGTTCACCCTATCGGGGACGTCGGGAGCGGCTAACGTCCTGATGTCGTGACCTCAACCGGAACCGAGCCCTTCAGACGCCCCGGCACGCTGATCCGCGCCCGCCCGCTCGCGTCCCGGTTCCGGCCGGACCACGCCGGTGCCGCGTACCGCGTCTTCTACCAAGGCGTCGGGCACGACGGCCGGGGCCGCCTCGTCACCGGGTCGGTGTTCGTCCCGGACGGCACGCCTCCCGCCGGCGGCTGGCCCGTGGTCAGCTACGCCCACGGCACCACGGGCCTGTCCGACCGCACCGCGCCGTCGCGCACCGGCCTGCTCCGGCTGGAACGCGCGCACATCGCGACGTGGCTCGCCTCCGGCTACGCGGTCACGGCCACCGACTACGAAGGCCTCGCCACCCCCGGCCCGCACCCGTACTTCAACGGCGAGGCGGTGTCCGACGACGTGATCGACATCGTCCGCGCCGCCCGGCAGCTCGACCACCCGCTCGCCGACCGCTGGCTCGTCGCGGGCTTCTCCCAAGGCGGCCACGCGGCCCTGTTCACCGCCCTGATCGCGACCGACTACGCGCCGGAACTGGACTTCCTGGGCACGGTCGCGCTCGCGCCACCGGTCCACCTGGTGCGCGTGATCGCGACCCGCACGAGCGACGCGGCGGCGCTCGTCTGCCCGTTCGTGCCGATCGTGCTGGCGGGCATGCGCACCCGGTACCCCGACTTCGGCCACGGCTTCCTCACCGAGCGCGGCACGACCCTGGTCGACCTGGCCGAACGGGTGTCGCTGGTGGAGATGTTCCGCGCCACCAAGGCGACCACCAACCACGAGACCGGCATGACCGACCTGACCCGCCACGACCACGTGGCACGGGTGCTGGACGAGTGCCGCGTCCCGATCGCCCGCCTGGACCGCCCGGTGTTCCTGGCCGCGGCCGGCAACGACGAGATCGTGCCGCCCGCCGTGATCCACGACTTCGCCGACGCCCTCGCCGCCGCGGGCAGCACCGTCCACCTGGAGACGTACCCGGAGGCCGACCACGGCACGATCCTCACCGCGGCCCACCCCGACGCGACGGAGTGGGCCGCCACGACCGCCGGCCACTCCCCTGCGCCCGTCACGCCGTCACCGCGCTTCGACCTCCTGGACGCGACCGGCGACGGCTACCTGCGGCGCGACGACTACGAGGTGTTCGCGCTGCGCCTGGTCCAGTCGTTCGGCCACCCGCCGCGCTCAGCCACCGCGATGGCCGTCCGCTCCGGCTACCGCGCCCTGTGGCGTGCCCTGGCCGCCGAGTCCGACACCGACCAGGACGGCCGGGTCGGCAAGGCCGAGTTCCTCGCCTGGGCGGCTCGCGCCACGCACACCGCGTTCGACCGGACGCTGCGCCCGCTGGCGACGGCCGTGCTGGCACTGGTCGACGTGAACGGCACCGGCGTGGTGGAACGCGACGAGTTCCTGACCCTGGCGACCCGGTGCGGCCTACCCGACGCCGACGCCCGCACCCTCTTCGACCGCCTCGACGCGAACCACCGCGGCACCGTCGAGACCGACGAGATCGTTCATGCCACCAAGGAGTTCTGCCTGGATCCGAGCCCGGACAAGCCCGGTCACTGGCTGTTCGGCCGGTTCTGACCCGCGCCGGGCGTCACGTCTGCGGCCACATCGAGTAGATGAGGTTGTCGTCGTCCGCGCAGACGACCTGGGGCAGGGCGGGTTCGGGCACCTGGTTGCACGTCATCGTGCCGATCACCAGCGGCGGCCGTCCCGCGGTCGGGTCGCGGCGCTCGGCGTAGTAGTCCACCAGGACCGCGGCGGCCTGGTCGCAGGTCAGCCGGCCGGACGGGGTCTCCACGACGACGGCCAGCATCGGCTTGCCCAGGGCTCCGGGGAACGCGTCATCGCAGTACTGGGCCGGCGCGCCCTCGTCGATCGTCGGCAGCGGCACGGGCTCGGGCGTCGGGTCCGCTTCCTCCGTGGTGCTGCTCGTGGTGGCGGTCGTGGTGGTCGTCGTGGTCGCGGCCTGGGTGCCCGAGCCCACGACGGCGGTGGAGCACGCCGTGACCAGGGCGAGGCACGTGACGAGCGCCGGCAGCAAGATTTTCACGGTCACTGTGACGTGCCGGAAGACGCGTCGGTTGCGGGCCGGACCTGTCACAGCGCGATAACGGTTGGGCGTGCTCGTCGCGGGCGTCCGGGCGGCCGGGTTTGCTGTGCGCCATGAACACGAAGGTCGCGTCCATGCTGTTGGCCGTGGGGTTGTGCGCGTCCCTGGTCGGGTGCTCCAGCAAGGAGGACGAGTTCGTCGCGGAGCTCAAGGCGGCGGGCTTCACCGCCATCGGCGAGCCGCGCAGCGAGTCCGAGAAGAAGAGCAAGAAGGTCGGCAAGCGGACGATCAAGTCGTCGCAGAAGGTCATCGAGGTGACGGTCCGGGTCAAGGGCTGTGACCTGGAGTTCGAGAAGGTGTCCGGGCAGGCCGGCTACTGGCTGGACGAGTTGCACGTCAACGGGCAGGAGCCCGACTGGCCCGGCTACCCCGAGAACCTCAAGCAGCAGGACGTCGTGACCGTGTTCGCGGGCGGCCAGCCCAAGCCGGACGGCTTCAAGGACTGCTACAAGCCCAACGAGGCCTGAGGTCGCCAACCTCTCCGGGAGCCCCGTCCTCGATCACCGAGGGCGGGGCTCCTCGGTGTGCCCGCCGCATTAGTGCGGGAGATTTGCCGCGCGGTCGTGGTGGTGTATCCGGGTGGCGGAAAGGGAGTGGTGGCACTGCCCGGTACACAGGAACCCGACTGGCGGCACTCGGCGGGTGCGGAGCGGCACGCCGCCTGCCTGGTCGCCGCGCGTGCCGGCGATCGCGACGCGCTGGCCGCATTGATCGCCGACCTGACACCGCTGGTGTGGCACGTCGCGCGCGGGCACGGGTTGGACCGCGACACGGCCGAGGGCGTGGTGCAGACGGTCTGGCTCGCGCTGCTTCGGCACCTCGGACGGCTGGAGGACCCGCGTGCGCTGGCCAGGTGGCTGGTCGCCGCGACACGCCGCGAGGCGCAGCGGACCTGGACACCGGCTCGACGTCGAGCGGCGGTGGACGACGAGCCCGCGGAGCTGGTGAGCGAGCACGGCCTGCCCGAGGACGCCACCCTGCTCGACGACGGTGACCTGCACCTCTGGCGCGCGTTCGGTCGGTTGTCGCAGAAGTGCCAGGAACTCCTGCGACTCACCGCGCTGGCCGCTCGGCCGGACTACCGGGCGGTGGCGGGGGCGCTGTCCACGCGCCGGGGCGCGGTCGGCCCGGCCAAGGGGCGGTGCCTCGACGTGCTGCGCGCGCACCTGGACGCCGACGTGGGGTGGGGGTTCGCCGGAGTGCCCGCGGAGGCGCCTCCGAACCCCTGACAGTGCGTTACCTGAATGGGTGATAGTTGGGGTCGTTTACGCACGGCAGAGGGGCGTCGCCTACCGGATGTGCGAAATTCCCTCTCGATCGTTACGCCGTTGTGCCACCATTGCCCTGTTCGAGCGGTACGAGGGGTCCGCCGAACATGACTCAGAGCTATCGCTCGAGTCGCTTGCACGGCCAAGACAGATCCTCAGGGGAGGGAGATCGTTTTGTCTACGCCCACCGAAACTGACTTCTTGGACGAGAACGCCGAGAACGTCCAGCAGGACACCACCACTGCGCCGGTCGCGCCGGAAACCGGGCTCGACCAGCCGGAACACCAGCACGACCACAAGCACGACCACGACCACACGCACGAGGACGGCGAACTGTCGCCCATGTGCGTGAGCGGTGGCTGCGTGACGAAGACCACCGCGTGACCTGTCAAACGTGATCGCGTCCGCCGGCCGGGTGACCTGGCCGGCGGACGGCTTTCAGTTGCGTTCTGTGATGTCATAGACAGGTGCCAGTGACCGCCGTCCGCGATGAAGCCCATGTCATCCGTCAAGCGCGAGAACTGCACCGCCGCGGAGTCGACGCGTCGTGTGCCGGGCGGCATCGCGATGCGGTACGTCTGCTGCGACGCGGGCAGAGCCTGGCGGACGCGGTCGATCCCGCCGATCCGGAGACCCGGTCGGACTGGTACGTGACGCGGATCCGGTTGTCGTCGACGTTGGCGGCGGTGGAGGCGGAGACGTCCGGCCCCGCCGCGGGATTGGACGGGCTGGCCGAGGTGCGGCGGCTGGTCGAAGACGTGGCTGATCCGCTCGTGAAGGACGAACTGCGCGGGGGCGTCGAGCACAACCGCGGTCTCCTGCTGTCGAACGCGGGCTTGATCGAGGACGCGATCCGCCTCTTCGACTCCGCGCTCGAGCACTACGAGCACAGGCTCTCCACCGGCGAGCCCTCGCTGCCCCTGTTCGAGCTGATCGTGAAGTCGCTGTGGAGCAGGGGTACGGCGCACACCCGGCTGGGGTCGATCGGCCAGGCGCGCCACGACCTGACCCGTGCGCTCACGCTGGCCACCGAGCACGGGTTGCCGGGCAGGGCGGCCGACGCCGACTTCGCGCTCGGGCTGCTGGAGATGCGGATCGGCGACATCCCGGCAGCCCTTCGGCGCTTCGAGGCCAGTGAGCGCGCCTACCGGGCACAGGGGCTCGACGTGCCGGTGCTGCTCGGCCTGCACCGGGGCCAGGCACTGATGGACGCCGGGCTCGCCGACGAGGCCGGCACCCAGCTCGACAACGTGCTCACCGTGCTGCGCGCCGAGGGCGGCGTGGCCCGGTACTTGGGCAACGTCGAGCTGTACCGGGCCGTCGCCGCGTACATGACCGGAGACCTCGACCTGGCCCGCACCATGGCCTCCTCCGCCCGGCAGCGGATGCGGCGTTGGGGGTGCCAGACCTGCGTCACGAACGCGACGCTCATCGGGCTGCGCGTGGACGCGGCGGTGGCGCTGCGGTCCGGGCGGGTGCCGCGGTCGGTGACCCGGCGCGCGTTGGACTTCGCCGACGAGCTGCCCGTGCCCCGGTTGGCCGAGCAGGCGGCGTTGGCGCGGATGCTGGCGGCGAGGCTGGAGATCCGGCGCGGTGACGTGGCGGCCGCCGCCGACATCCTCGACCGGGTGCCCCGGCCGGGGAAGCTCACGCCGATCGACTACCGGATGCTGCGCCGCCTGTGCCGGGCCGAGCTGGCCATCGCGCGCGGCCAGCGGGCCGTCGCGCTCGCCGAGATCAGGGCCGGGCTGACCGACCTCGACCACGTGCGCGACCGGATGGGCGGCCTGGAGCTGCTGTCCGGCACCGCGCTGCACGGCCGGGAGCTGGCCGGGCTGGCGGTGCAGCTGGTGCTGGAGCGCGGCAACGCCCGGCGGCTGTTCTCGTGGCTGGAGCGGACCCGGGCGCAGACCTACCGCTACGAGCCGTTGACCCACGTGGACAACCCCGAGCTGGCCGAGCGGATCGCCGAGGTCCGCAGCCTCACGCAGTCGATCCACCAGGCCGAGCACGACGGCCACTCGACCGCCGCGCTGCGCGCCCGCCGGGCCGAACGCCTGCGCGAGGCGAACCGGCTGGGCTGGCACACGGGCCGGTGGGGCAGCCCGCGCCCGGTCGCCGCGCTGCCCGAGGTGATGGCAAGGCTGGGCGACCGCGCCCTGGTCAGCTTCGCGTCGTCGGAGGACTCCCTGGTCGCGGTCGTCGTGGTGGGCTCCGAGGTGCGGCTGGCGCGGCTGGGTTCGGCCGAGCAGGCGGCGGAGAGCGCCCGGATGCTGAACGCGGACCTGAACGCGCTGGCACCGGACCACCTGCCGGAACCGCTGGTGCGGGTGATGTCGGTGTCGGCGCGCAAGCAGGCCGACCGGCTCGACGCGCAGCTGATCCAGCCGTTGGCGGAGCTGATCGGCGAACGCGAGCTGGTCGTCGTGCCGACCGGCGCGCTGTACGCGGTGCCGTGGGGCGTGCTGCCGACGCTGCACGGACGGCCCACCGTCGTGGCGCCCTCTGCCACCGCGTGGCTGGCCGCCGATCGGGCCGAGGCCGGCTCGACGGGCCGGACCGTGCTGGTCCGCGGCCCGGGGCTGCCCGCCGCGGTCGGTGAGATCGACAAGCTGGGCGCGCACTACGCCACGGCGGCGCTGATGTCGGGCGAGAACGCCTCGGTCGCCGCGGTGCTGGAGGCGTTGGACGGCGCGGAGATCGCGCACCTGGCCGCGCACGGCGTGCACGAGCCGGAGAACGCCCTGTTCTCCCGGCTGGAGCTGAGCGACGGACCGGTCTACGCGCACGAGATGGCCGGCCTCGCCCACCCGCCCCGGCAGGTCGTGCTGGCCGCGTGCGAGCTGGCCCTCAACCGCATCCGCCCCGGTGACGAGCCGTTGGGCTTCGCCAGTGCGCTGCTGGCCAGCGGCTCGCGGATGGTGGTCGCACCGCTGAGCCGGGTCGGCGACCAGGCGTGCGCCGCCGCGATGGACGACTACCACCGCAGCCTGGCCGCCGGCGCCCGACCGGCGGTGGCCCTGGCGGACGCCATCGCGGTCGACCCGCTGCGGCGGCCGTTCGTCTGCCTCGGCAGCGGCTGATCACGCCGGGCGGACCCGCACCGGCACCTCCAGCACGGCTACCGCGGCGGCGGTGCGCTGCCTGCCCCTGCCGTCCGGGCTGCGCCGTGCCGGGGTGGTCGCGGCGCTGTCCGGCCTGGCCGCCGTCGTGCTGCCGTGGACGACCGGGCTCGACGGGCCGACCGTGGCGTCGGAGCAGGTCGGCTACGCGCTCCACCTGCCGGTCCTGCTCTGGTACGGCGCGCTGGGGTGGCGGGAACTCCGGTCGGGTCGGCACAACGGCGGTGTCGGGCGGGCGTCGAACGGGTAATGGTGGTAGGCGGTGACGCAGCCGAAATCGGGGTGAGGGAGCGGCGTGCACGGGGATGTCGAACAGCCGTCGGTGACGGTGCAGGACGTCGGTGACGACGGTGTGGTGGTCGCCGTCGTGCACGGCGACTTCGACGTCGACACCTTCCGCGACGTGCGCCAGGCGCTGTTCACCTGCCTGAACGGCCGTGCGTCGGCGTTGGTGGTCGACCTGGGCGAAGTGGGGTTCTTCGGGTCGATGGGGATCGCGGTGCTGGTGGAGGCACGGCAGCGGGCCGACGTGGTGGGCGCCGGGTTCGCCGTGGTGGCGGGGCGGCGCACGGTGGCGCGGCCGATCCGGATGACCGAGATGGAGGACCTGCTGCGGCTGCACCGCACCCGGGACGAGGCGTTGGCCACGGTGCGCGGCGAGTCCGGGTTCTCGTGGTGGTCGTCGTGACGGTCACGCCTGGGCGAGGTCGACGATGAGCAGGCGGTCGTCCCGCAGCACCATGACCACGCGGTAGTCCTCGGTGAACGGGTCGTCGTCGTGGGGCGTGAACTCGAGGGTCACGTCGGCGGTGTAGGTGGCGCCGTTGGCGGTCACCTCCGGCTCGCCGCTCACCGTCACGTCGGAGTAGGCGCCCCAGAACTGGTCGTCCTCCCACTCGGACGGCCGGTTCTCCGGCGCCCAGTTCTCCCGGGCCGTCGCGGGGTCGTGCGGGAGGTTGGCGAAGTGGTCGCGCACGTGGTCGGCGACCGACGCGGCGTCCAGCGTGCCCGCTTCGGTGGTCTCGGGCGGTGCTTCGGTCGTGGTGTCGTCGGAGGTGGGCGCCTCGGCTGTCGGGTAGTCGGTGGTGGGCTCGGACCGGGTGGGGACCGGGGTCGTCGTGTCCGGTGACGCCGACCGCAGGTCGTCCTCCCGGAACGCGATGAACAGCACGGTGGCCGCGACGGCGACCACCACCCCGGCCGCGAGCACCGGCACGAGCCACCGGCGGGTGGTGGCGAGAGGTGCGCCGTGCGTGGGAGGCCCGGCTACCGCGGTGGGAGGTGGGGCTACGGCGGTGGGCGGGTGCGCCAGGGGTGCCGGCCGCAAGGCTTTGGTCGGGCGCGGCGTGCCCGGCGGTGGCGTGCTCGGCCAGGCGCTGGTCGGTCGCGGGATGCCCGGTGGTGGCGTGTTCGGCTGGGAGTTGGTCGGCGAGGCAGTGGTCGGCGGCGGAGCGGTCAGGCGCGGCGTGCCCGGCGGCGGGGTGTTCGGCGGGGCGGAGGCGGTGGGGGTGGAGAGGGTGGCCAGTTCGCGGCTCGCCTGCTCGGCGGTGGGGCGGGCGGCCGGGTCGTTGGCCAGCAACCTGGTCAGCAGCGCGGTGAGGGGGCCGGACCGCGTCGGGGGCACGATCCAGCCGCCGGCGATCCGGTGCAGCATCCCGAGGTCGTTGTCGCCGGCACCGAACGGCGGTCCGCCCTCCACCAGGGCGTAGAGGGTGGCGCCGAGGGAGAACACGTCGGCCGCCGGTGTCGGGTCCGCGCCGCGGGCCAGTTCCGGCGCCAGGTAGGCCAGCGTGCCCGCGAGCATCCCGGTCCTGGTCACGGTGACGTCGCCGACCGCGCGGGAGATCCCGAAGTCGGTGATCTTGACCGTGCCGTCCGCGCCGATCAGGACGTTGCCCGGCTTGATGTCGCGGTGCACCACGCCGGCCCGGTGCGCGGCGGCCAGCGCGGAGGCGACGTGCCCGCCGATCCGGGCCGCTTCGGCGGGCGGCAGCGTGCCGCGTTCGGCGAGCACGGCCGACAGGCTGCGCGACGGCACGAACTCCATCACCAGGCACGGCTTGCCGTCCTCGACGACCACGTCGAACACGCCGACCGCGTTCGGGTGCTGCAGGCGCGCGGCGATGCGGGCCTCGCGCATCGCCCGCCGGCAGGCCTCGTCCACCTCGTCGGCGGCCAGGCCGGGCAGCAGGAGCTGCTTGATCGCGACGTCCCGGTGCAGCAGCTCGTCGTGCGCACGCCAGACCACACCCATCGCGCCGCTGCCGAGCCGTTCCAGCGGGGTGTAGCGGTTACCGACCTTGTCCACGCCGGCAGAGGCTAACCGAGTCGGCGGGCGCGCAAGGCGACTTGCCGAAGTCGCCTGACCACGGCTTCGGGGAGCTACCGCGGCTAGGCTGGACCGGGTCGGGAGGAGAGGCCGTGACGGACGAGGAACTCGTGGTCGAGTTCGCCCTGACCCGGCTGGACCACCCCGGGCTCGACCTGGAGGAGATCGCCGCGCTCGTGGTCCGGCGGGTGGGGCACGACGGCATGCTCGGCTTCGCGTCCCGCAACCTCGCCACCCGCGGTGAGCTGCGGGGTGCGGTGTTCCAGGCCGCGGTCGAGCACGTGCTGCGAGTCGTGCTCACCCTGCGCGGCCCCGCCGACTGAACGGCTCAGAGCACCTTGGCGGGTGCCCGGTCGGCGTACTCGACCAGCAGGTCGGCCAAGTGGTCCTCGGCGGGCATCGCGGGCGGCACCGGGTGGTCCGGGCGGCGACCGGCGACCAGGTCGGACACGAACACCGTGACCGCTTCCGGCGACGGCAGCACCGGCGGGCCCAGGTAGGTCAGCGGCACCAGGTCCGCTCCCCGGCCCACCTCGATCCCGGCGCACCACCCGGTGTGCTCGTCCCAGACGAGCGCGAGGTCGTTGTCCGGGTGCCGCGGCACCCGCTGGTCGAGGGCGATGTAGGCGGTGGCGTCCGGGGCGCACTCGTACCAGCACGACTCCAGGTCGATCCCCAGCTTCCGGGCGATCAACCGCAGGTACTGCCGCAAACCGCGGTCCTCCGGGCCCTCCGCCTCGATCCCGACCATCGACGACCTCCGCCCACGACGGGCCGCACCTCGGCGGGCACCGTCTCAATCGGGTTCAGTCTGCATCCACTCGACTACCGAGGGCATTAGGCCATTCGGATGAGACGTCGTGACGCCGAGCATCCGCCGTTTGCCGCAGCGCGCGGTTTCAGACGCTGCGCAGCACCGAGACGACGGTGCCGAGCACGACGGCCTCGTCGCCGTCGATCACGTCGTAGGCCGGGTTGCGCGGTTCGAGGAAGACGTGCCCGTTGCGCCGGCGGTACACCTTGACGGTGGCCTCGCCGTCGATCATCGCGGCCACGATCTGGCCGGAGTGGGCTTCGTGCTGCTGCCGCACGACGACGATGTCGCCGTCGCAGATCGCCGCGTCCACCATCGAGTCACCGCGCACCCGCAGGCCGAAGACCGTGCCGCGCCCGGTCAGCCCGCGGGGCAGCGTGAGGACGTCGTCCACGTGCTCCTCGGCCGCGATGGGCGTGCCGGCGGCGATGTGGCCGACCACGGGCACCGGCACCGAGTCCTCGGCGGACTCCCGCGCGGACGGCTCGTGCAGGAACAGGCGCACGTCGATCGGCCGCGACATCGAGGTGCCGCGGCGCAGGAAACCCTTCTCCTCCAACGCCGCCAAGTGCTTGGACACCGAGGACGACGACCGCAGGCCGACCGCGTCGCCGATCTCCCGCGTGCTCGGCGAGTACCCGTGCCGAACCACCCAGTCGCGGATCACCGCCAGGATCCGCTGCTGGCGGTGCGGGAGGGCGGAGGTGTCCAGGTGCTCGAACGCGTCAAGATCGTCGTAGGCGGTCACCTGCGGGATGATAGAGAAGGGTGATGTCGGCCGTCCCCGGGCATTAAGTTACCGTCCAGTAGCCACCGCCCGGACCCCCGGAGGACCCCATGCCGACGCTCGACCGCCAGGACGACGTGTTCATCCTCGACCTCGGGGACACCGAGAACCGGTTCCACCCCGACTGGCTCGCCTCGGTCGACGCCGCGCTCGGCGAGGTGGAGCGAGCGGAGGGCGCCCGCGCCCTGGTCACCGCCGCCACCGGCAAGTTCTTCTCCAACGGCCTGGACCTGGAGTGGCTGATGGCCAACGGCGACCGGTACCGCGAGTACGTCGTGTCGGTGCAGGAGCTGTTCGCCCGGGTCCTGTCGCTGCCGGTGATCACGGTGGCCGCGATCCAGGGCCACGCCTTCGCCGCCGGCGCGATGCTGACCCTGGCGCACGACTTCCGCGTGATGCGCGCCGACCGCGGCTTCTGGTGCCTGCCCGAGGTCGGCATCGACATCCCCTTCACGCCCGGCATGTCGGCGTTGATCCAGGCCAGGCTGACCCCGCAGACCGCGCACGAGGCCATGACGACCGGGCGTCGCTACGGTGGCGGTGACGCGGTGGCCGCCGGCGTCGTCGACCTCGCGGTGGACGAGGACGCCGTCCGGTCCACCGCGGTCGACCTCGCCGGGGCGCACGCGGGCAAGGCCGGCCCCACGCTGGGCACCATCAAGTCCCGGATGTACAAGTCCACTTCGGACACCCTGCGGGACGGGGACGACCTGCTCGGCTGAGCCACCGTCACCGCGAGTCGTGGGCGTCCACGGCGAGCTGCCTCAGTTCGGCGGTGCACAGCATGAACCGGTCCGTCGGCAGGTGCTTGAAGTAGTAGCCCACGTCCGCCCCCAGCGCGAACACGTGGACCGGGACACCGGCCCGGCGGCCCGCCTCCACCGACTGGCGCAGTCCCGACATCACCGCCGGGTGCCGCGTCTGGTACGACGAGGCGACCCGGTGGTTGCCCCGGTCCGCGGCCAGGTAGAACTGCGTCAGGTCCTTGGTGCCGACGAAGATCTCGCTCGCGCCCGCCGCGCAGAACTCCGCCGCCGAGTGCACCGCGGCGGGCGTCTCCACGAACACCGACAGCGGCACGTCGTCGGGCAGGTCCAGCCGCAGCCGCAGGCGCAGGAACTCGTCCTGGTCGTTGATGAACGGCACCGCGAAGCTCACCCGGTCGGCTTCCGGGCCGAGCCGTTCGCGCACGTGCGCGCGCAACGCCTGGAACGCGTGCGGGTAGTGCGGCTCGTGCAGCAGCCACCGGGCGCCGTGCAGGCCGAGTTCCGGGTTGGTCTCGTGGTCGACGTCCACCTCGTTGGTGATCTGCGCGGCGTCGTCGGACCGGAGGTCGAGCAGCCTCATCACGAGGCGTTGCCCGGGGAGGAGCTCCTTGACGATCGCGCACAGCTCGGCGCCGATCGCCGCGCCGTAGCGCTCGGCCTCGGGCACGCCCGCGCGCAGCGCGTCGAGCGGGCTCAGGCCCGAGGAGAGGCAGACGAACTCCTCGCGGATGAAGAACGACGTCACCTGGTCCACCCGGGGCTGGATCGCGTTCGTGGACTGGATGTCGGTCGCGTCGGCGATGACGACGCACACCGAGCGGAGGTCCTCGGGGGTGACGGTGGGATATTCCGCGGATTGCGCCGCCGGTTCGACTTCGCCGAGGGTGACCGATTCCCGATCGGTCCGGACGGTCACCGGGCCGACCAGCCCGGCGAGTTCGTCGTGCGGAATCCGCAACACCGGAATTCCCCGCGAGCGGCACAGGGATTCCATGTGACCGGTGCGGCCACCGCCGGAACACACCACGGCCGCCGACTTGACGATGGTGTCGTAGAGCTCGGGGCCGAGTTGTCCCACCACCAACACGGAACCGGGCAAAGGTCTGCCGGTGTGATTGGCGACGCCGCGAACGCTCGTCGACGGCGAACCGACGAGCAATACCCCTGGGATCTCGCGCGGGCTCACGGCATCCTCCTACCGATTCCGGTCGGTTTGCGGACCTGGCGAGCGCGTCGGTCCGAAGGCCGACCTTCGGGGCCGACGCCGGTTCGCCCGACGTCGGCCCCGGGTTTGTGTCGAACAGGACGAGCCATGGCACGAGCCTCGCAGTCGCGCGCCGGGCCGCGCATCTTCTCGAGTGCGACGAGTTCGCTTCAGCCGACCGGTTCCGCCGGCTCCGCCTGTTCCATCTGCTCCACCTCGTCCACCTGCTCCACCTGCTCCACCTGCTCCACCTGCTCCACCGAACCTTCGAGCCCGAGCGCGAGACGCAGTTCGCGCGGTGTCACGGAGAGGTCGGTCAACTTGGTGGTGGCGGCCGAGTTCACCGCGAACCGCAAGGCGCGGTCGGACGGCGGGGGCGTGCCGTCGCGCGAGGTGAGGTCGCGGATCCGCCCGAGGTTCGCCTCGAGCCGGGCGGCCAGCGACTGGCGGTCGTCGCGGCGGCGCGTGGCCATCCGGCGCACGTCGAGGCTGACCGACCGCGAGACGGCCGCGCGCAGCTCGGGATCCGCCGGGTCGACCAGCGCACCGGCGAGTGCGACCGCCCGTTCGTCGTAACAGGACTCGATCCGGTGCAGCGTGGTGGCCGCGACCTCCACCGAGTGGTTCTTGATCGCGGCGAGGTTGAACGTGAACGCGCCGGTCCGCCCGTTCCGCACGATCTCGTCGCCCTCGCGTGGGCTGCCGACGACCGAGACGGGACCGGACGGCGTGCCATCGGGACCGAGGAGCCGTCCGCACGGGTCGACTTCGACACCGCGCCCGGTGCGCCGGTGGACGACCGCGATTCGTTTGCGCAGCAGGTTCGCCCAGAGCGTGGAATCGGCGCGCTCGTAGTTCGACTCGCGCCCGAAGTTGGACACGACGAGATCCGCTTCGACCGTCCGCGTCGAATCCGGTCCCTCGATCGACAGGACGAGGGTGCCCGATCCGGTGGCGCGCACCTGTTTCACGCGGCCGGCGGTGAGCACGACTTGCCCGCCTTCGCCCAAGGCCGCGTCGACGATGTCCGTGGTGTACGCCATGGCGCTCACCCGCAACACGGCCAAGAGGCTGCCGTAGCTGTCGAGCAACGCGCGGAGTTCGTCGGTGGGAATGCGCTCCAGGATCGCGGGCAGGTACGGTTCCCACGATTTGGCTACCCGTTCCGTCACCACGACCTGAGGTACTTCGGGGTACTTCTCGGTGAGGATCGCGCAGGCGCGGTCCCATTCCTCGCGGAACCTGCGGACGAATTCCTCGCGTCCTTCGTAGTGGTCGCCGAGCAGTTGCGGCGCCGGTAATTCGAGCACTTGGTGCCGGTGGTTCGGCGGATAGGTCCGAGGGGTCAGGCCGGAACCGGAAATCATGTGGACGGGGCCCTCGTGCCCCTGCCGTAACAGCAGCGTGGCCGAGTCGTACGCGCTGAGCAGCGTGCCGATGATGGCCACCACGCCGTCTTTCCGCACGCCCAGCACCCGTTCGATACCGCTCTTGGAATACGGGCTGCGCACGAACGCGGGGTGCTCCAGCACCTCGGTCGCGAAAGCCGGGTACTTCGTCTCCAACCCGGTGGCGAGCACGACGTGGTCGGCTTCGAGGATCGTCCGCCCGGTGCCGGCGCCGTCCGGCGAGCTCTCCACCACGACGTGCGCGTGGTCGCCGAAGACCTCGACGTCGACCGCTTCCCCGTCCGTCTCGACCAGCGTCACGCCCGGTGCGGCCTCCCGGACGGCCTCGGCGAGGCGGCTTTCCAGGTAGTCCTGGTAGATCCGGCGCGGGGCGGGGCCGGACTCGGTGAACTCGAAGTCCCGCCAGTCCGCGGGCCAGTCCGACCGGTCGGCCTCCTGGTTGGCCCAGGCGACGAAGTCGTCGACGTCTTCCCGGAACGCCGACATGCGGCCCGCCTGGATGTTGAACACGTGGTACCAGTGGTTGCTCTCGCGCTGGTACGCCACGCCGGAGTTCCGGTATTCCGGAACGCGTTCGAGCAGCACGACCTGTAATGGTTCCCGGGCGAACCGGAGAAGGCGGATTGCGGTCACGGTACCGGCCAAACCGGCTCCCACGACAACCACCCTGCGGAACCGGCCGAAGCTATTCACCATGCCACCTCTGTTCCCCTCCGGAACTACCAGCCGAAGGGGCAGAATACCGTTCGACCAGGCGAAGTGGGCATGCTGCGCTGCCCGCGTGACACAATCGTGCCGAGGTTTTCACGCGGGCTCGACCGGTGCTCGCCGAGGGTGGTCGGCGCGGAGCTGGTCGTGCGGGCTTTCGACACCTCTGCCGCAGCGGTTCCCGCACGGTCGCCGGACAATTCCCCGATATCGACCGGCGGGGTGGCGGAACGGTGTCAGGAGCCGGTCGGTCGCGGCGCGGCGGTGGACAGGAGCCCTTCGACCAGGCCGCGAGCCCGTTGCGCTGGGCCGTTCGGACCGAACGACTGCCCCGACGCGTGCAGTCCTTCGAGGACGAGCACCAGGTGGTCGGCCAACTCGGCCGGGTCCTCGACCCCGAGCGCGTCGGTCAGCTCGCGGATCCGTTGCCTGGTCCAGGACTTCGCGGTGAGGGCGTTGCGGTGGGCGGGCAGTTCGGGTTCCGGGAACTCGGCCAGCGCCAGGTGGAACTCGCAGCCGCGGAACGTGCCGGAGGAGACCTCGGCGAAGATCGAGTCGAACACGGCCACGATCCGGTCGCGCGGATCGGGACCGGCGCCCTCGGCCGCGGCGGTGAACCGTTCGCGGAAGTCGAGGTCGGCGCGCTCGACGTAGGAGCCGACGAGGTCGTCCTTCGACGCGAACAGGCGGTAGAGGGTGGTGGGCGCGACACCGGCCTCGGCCGCGACAAGATCGACGCCCGTGGCCCGGATACCTCTCAGGTAGAACAGGTCTCCCGCCACCCGCAGTACGTGGGACCGGGTCTCAGCAGCGGTACGTTGCACGGTTCCCCTCGCCGTCGCCCTGCCAGGGATGGTTCCCCGAAGGCTACTCCCGCAACGGTGATCACCGACCCCCTAGATCGACTGGCGCACTGATCAGCGGCGGGGAACCCACGCGGCCTGCCGTGAAGCCGCGACCGCGAACGGCAACCGCACCACCGCGACCGGCGGACCGGCGAGGTCGGCCGCGTCCAGCACCAGCACCTCGTCGCCCGCGACGGCGACGACCCAGCCGTCACCCTCGGCGTCACCGCGCGGCACGAACACCGGCTGGACGGGCGTGACGCCGACCTCGCGGCGCCAGGTGCAGCCCAGCGCCACGTCGTGGCGGACGATCGCGGTGCCCGCCGTGCCGAACACGAAGCG
Source organism: Saccharothrix carnea (assembly GCF_003014735.1). Lineage (GTDB taxonomy): Bacteria > Actinomycetota > Actinomycetes > Mycobacteriales > Pseudonocardiaceae > Actinosynnema > Actinosynnema carneum. Next base: position 49,351 of record NZ_PYAX01000011.1, read on the forward strand.
GTGGTGGCGGCCCGCGAAGCGCTCGTCCACCGTGCCGACGTCCATCGCGGGCAGGTCGACCCGGCGCACGCCGCCGGTGGCGAGGTCGAGCACGTGGCGGCGCAGCACGCCCGGCGCCCAGATGGCGTCGACGACCACTCGGCCCAGGTCTTCGTAGACGTTGACCAGGGACAGCACCTCGCCGTCGCCGAGCTCGAACCAGTCCGGCCGGCCGTAGGCGAGCAGGCCGACGCGCGCGGGGCCGGTGGCGGGCCCGGAATACGGGTCGCGCAGGCCGACCAGGTCCGCGGCGCGGCTGTAGTACGGGGCGGAGTCGAAGACGACCACGAAGCGGTCCGTCACCCCGACCGCGCGCATCCGGGGCGCGCCGTCCAGCGGGAACGGCTCGGCGCGCAGCACTTCACCGTCGTCGCCCAGCGTGACGTGCTCGGCGTAACCGAGGTCGGGGTGGGACATCGCCGTGTGCCACACCTCGCCGTCGAAGACCGGGCGGGCCATCGTGGCACCGGCGGGCCGGTCCGCAGGCGCGAGCGCCGCCGGCCGCGGCCCGCGGTACCACTCCGCGCCGTCCGGCCCGAGGCAGACGCCGGAGACACCGAACTTGCCGGACCAGACGAGGGCACCGTCCAGCTCGGCGGGCAGCGCACCGCGCACCACCAGCGCTTCCGCGACCTCCCGTACCGACGCGACCACGCCCACCACCCCGTCCACGCGTTCCATAACACTGTCTTAGTACCATTTATAGCGGCGTTATGGAACCACGTCAAGCCGATCCCGAGGCGCAGGCGCGTGAGCCGCCCGGCCTGTCCGGAAGCTGGAGCAGGGCGTCCGGCACACCGCGGGCATCAGTTCGTTGAGGCGGAGGACGCCCGGGTCGCGGGCTATGGCCTGGCCCACGAGGATCACGCCGACGTCACTTCGGTGGAAGGCGACTTCCGCTTGCAGTCGCAGAGCGCCGAGAACCCGCGGACGCTGTTCGAGGTGACCAGTGGTGACGCGCGGGTGAGGCGGGTGCACTCGGTGTGGTTGAGCCGACCACCCGAGCACAACGGCACCTCACCGCGAGGTGAGGTGCCGTTGTGGCAGCACGGTCGTTACAGCGGCACGTTGCCGTGCTTGCGGGCCGGGGTGGGGCGGCGTTTGTCGCGGAGCATGGCCAGGCCGCGGGCGACGGCGGAGCGGGTGTGGGACGGGTCGATGACGTCGTCCACCAGGCCCCGCTCGGCCGCGTAGTACGGGTGGACCAGTTGCTCGGAGTACTCGGCCAGCAGTTCGGCGCGCAGTGCGTCGGGGTCCGCGGCGGCGGCCAGTTCTTTGCGGAAGATGACGTTCACCGCGCCTTCCGCGCCCATCACCGCGATCTCGTTGGTCGGCCAGGCCAGGGACAGGTCCGTGCCGATCGACCTCGAATCCATCACGATGTACGCGCCGCCGTAGGCCTTCCGCACGATCACCTGGATCCGCGGCACGGTGGCCTCGCAGTAGGCGTAGAGCAGCTTCGCCCCGTGCCGGATCACGCCCGCGTGCTCCTGCGCCGTCCCCGGCAGGAAGCCCGGAACGTCCACAAGGGACACCAGAGGGATGCCGAACGCGTCGCAGAACCGCACGAACCGTGCGGCCTTCTGGGACGCCTCGATGTCCAGCACGCCCGCGAACACCATCGGCTGGTTGCCGACCATGCCCACGACCGCGCCGTCGATCCGCCCGAACGCCACCACGACGTTGCGCGCCCACCCCGCGTGGACTTCGAGGAACTCCCCGTCGTCCACCAACTCCTCGATCAGCACCCGCATGTCGTAGGGCTTGTTCGGCTCCACGGGCACGATCGAGGCGAACCCGGGCCGCACGTCGTCCACCGCGCCCACCGGCACGTACGCCGGCGGCGGTTCCAGGTTGTTGGACGGCAGCATGGACACCAGGTAGCGGACGTCCTCCAGGCACGACTCCTCGTCGTCGTGCACGAACGACGCCACGCCGGACAGCTCGCCGTGCACCGTCGCACCGCCCAGCTCGTCGTGCGTCACCTTCTCCCCCGACACCGCCTGCACGACGTCGGGACCGGTCAGGTACATCTGCGCCGTGCCGCGGACCATGAACGTGAAGTCCGCCAACGCGGGCGAGTAGGCGGCGCCGCCAGCGGACGGGCCGAGCACCACGGCGATCTGCGGTATGACGCCGGACGCCTCGACCTGGCGGCGGAAGATGCCGCCGTAGCCGTCCAGCGCCATCACGCCTTCCTGGATGCGCGCGCCACCGCTGTCGTTCAGCGCGATGATGGGCGAGCCGGTGTCGATGGCCATGTCCATCACCTTGTGGATCTTCGCCGCGTGCGCCTGGCCGAGCGAACCGCCGAAGATGGTGAAGTCCTGCGCGTAGACGAACACGCGCCGCCCGTCGATGGTGCCCGAACCGGCCACCACGCCGTCGGTGTGCGGCCGGTGCTCGGACACCTTCAACCCGTGCGCCTGGTGCCGCCGGTACAGGTCGATCTCGGTGAACGAACCGGGGTCCAGCAGCAGGTCGAGGCGTTCCCGGGCGGTGCGCTTGCCGAGCGAGCGCTGGCGGCGCACGGCCTCGGCGTTGGCCACCGCGCGGTCGCGCAGGTCGTCGTTGCGCTCGCGCAGGAGTTCCATGGTGCGCGGTGGCAGCTCGGGTCGGATGTCCGGGTGCCCGTTGACGCGGTCGATCCCTGACGTGGTCATCGGCGTCCTGCCTGGCGATCGGTCACCGCACCGGTGTCGGCGAGCCACCGCACGGTGTCGGTGACCGTGTCGGCGAACGGACGGGGTTTGTGGCCGAGCGTGCTCGCGGCCGGGTCGACCCGGACCGCCGCGCCGACCGTGGCGATCGCCCCGTACTCGGCGGGGATGTGCCACGGCCAGGCGGGCTGCACCAGGTCGACGAACCGCCCGACCGGCGTCATCATCGCCGGTGGCAGGAAGGCCGCCGGCAACGCTCGCCCGGTGGCCTCCCGCACCCCGTCGAGGTACTCCCGCATGGTCAGGTAGTGCCCTGGACCGAAGTGCCTGCCAACAGGATCGGATCCGGTCACGTCCTGGGACAGCAGCGCCACGTGCAGCGCCGCCGTGTCCCGCACGTCGCCGATCTGCAGCCCGCCGGCGGGCCACAGCGGCATGATCCCGCGCAACGTGTTGCGCAGCCGCTCGACCTGGTCGCCGAGCTTCGGGTCGTGCGGCCCGAGGAGGGCCGGTGGGTAGCTCACGACCACCGGCGCCCCCTCTTCCTGGTGCCGCCGCGCGATGGCCTCCGACGCGGCCTTGGTCGCCGCGTACGGCTCCCGGGTCGTGCCGACCGGCGAGTTCTCGCGGATGACCCGCACACCGGGCCCGAACAGCGCCGCGATGCTCGACACGTGGACCACGCGCCCCGCACCGGCACGGCGGGCGGCGCCGAGCACCACCTCCGTGCCGTGTGCGTTGGTGCGCAGCATCTCCTGCCGCTTGCGCCGGTCGAAGGAGTACACCGAGGCGGCGTGGACCACGGCGTCCGCGCCGCGCACCGCCTCGGCGACCGACCGCTCGTCGGTCACGTCCCCGACGACGACGTCCAGCGCGTCGGGTGGCACCTCCAACGGTCGCGTCGCGGCGTCCACCGCGCTCGCGTCCCGGACCAGCAGGCGGACCCGGTGGCCGGCGCGCACGAGCTCCGCCACCGTGTGCGAGCCGACGAAACCGGTACCTCCGGTGACGGTCACCAGCATGTGCACTCCCTCCCGAAGCGTGCGGACTTCGACGTCAGACCCGGTGGAACGCGCTGCCGTAGAACAACAGCGCCCCCGAACCACCGCCGCGGCTGCAGCTGAGGACCTGGCCGACGAAGATGGTGTGGTCGCCACCGTCGTAGAACTGCACCAGCTCGCACTCCAGCCAGGCCAGCGACCCGGTCAGCAGCGGCGCGCCGCTGTGCGGTCCCTCCATCCAGTCGACCGCGTCGAACTGCTCCGGCCCGAGCGGGCGGCGCTTGTCGGCGAAGTACTTGGCGGTGTCCCGCTGGTCGGCGCCCATGATCGACACGCCGAACCGCTTGGTGTTGCCGATCGCCTCGTGCATCACCGCCGAGCGGGAGATGCAGCACAGTACCAGCGGCGGGTCCAGCGAGACCGACGTGAACGCGTTCGCCGTCATGCCGTGCGCGTGCTCGCCACCGACCGTCAACACCGTGACCCCGGTCGCGAACAGGGACATGGCGTCCCGCAGCGAGGTCTCCTCCATCGTGGGTGCCGCCTCGTACATGTCCGTCATCCCCCCAGCCCGGCGCGGGCCAGCACCGGGGTCTCGGCGTAGGGCGCGAGCGCCTTGCGCAGGTCGTCGGGCACCCGCGAGGGCACCGTGTTGGTGTTCGGGCCGCGCATGCACGCGATCCGCTGCCTGCCCTTGGCGACCAGGAGTTCCTGGCCGTCGGTGACCTTGACGTAGTCGAACGAGAACTGGATCTGCGTCTGGGTCAGCTCCTCCAGCCGCATCCGCACCGACAGCTCGTCGAAGAGCGTGATCTCGGAGAAGAACTCGCACTCCACCTTGAGGGTGAACAGCTTGAGGTCGTCCTGGAGGTCCCGGAGCACGCTCGGCGCGTTCTCCTTGAGGAACATCTCCCGGCACCGGCCCTGCCACCGCAGGTAGTTCACGTAGTACACGTTGCCGACGAGGTTGGTCTCCTCGAAGCCGACCGTGTGGCGGATCTCGTAGTAGTTCGACACGTCAGTCCTCCTTGCCCACGAGCACCGCGAACACCACCGGCTCGGACCGGTCGACGATCGTGGTGACCCAGGTGGCGACCTTGGCGTCGCCGGTCGACAGCACGGCCCAGCCGTCCGGGTGGACCCGGTCGACCGTCAGCGCCTGCGTGGTGGAACCGGTCTTGCGCAGGCACTCCAGAGCACTCCAGACCCGCGTGCCCGAGATGGCGGCCGTCTCGCCGGCCTCGGTGGTGAGCAGGTCGCGCACGGCGATCAGGTCGTCGCCGAGCAGGGCGGTCCAGTCCTCTTCGGCCCGGGCCACGGCTTCCTCGACGTCCACGCCGATCGTGCCGCCGGCCGCGGCCACGGCGAACGTGACGCCCGCGCTGTGCGACGCGGACACCTCGGCGCCGTCGACCTCGGGCTTGCCATCGGGCCGGTAGCGCACCTCGACGGGCCGGTCCAGCGCCCGGCCGAGCGCGAGCGCGGTCTGCGCACGGCGTTCCGGGGTCGCGTCGGTCGGGTCGGGCTCCACGACGACCGCGCGGCTGCCGCCCAGGACCCGCTCCAGCGAGCGCTCCAGGTACGAGCCGAGCATGGTCGGCGTCCACGGTCCCGCGCCGTCGCGCTTGCGCACGGCCCGCAGCACCAGCCCTTCCCACCGCTCGACGAGCCTGCCATCGGGGTCGCGCACGTCGATGTCGTAGGTGTAGCTGTCGCCGTCCTGCGACCGCTCGCGGGCGTCCAGCACCACGTACTGGGCCAGCTGGTCGACCGGCGCGGCCAGGTAGAGCCGCTCCACGCTCTGCGGCAGCAGCGTGGCGTCGGGGACGCAGCACTGGATGGCGTGCATCATCACGTCCCGCGTGCCCGGATCGGCCAGCATCCGGTCCTGCGGCAGGAACGGGGCGAACCAGGAGGCGACGGACGTGGTGGCGACCTCGGCCACCGCGTGCCGCGCGCTCGCCCGCCGGTAGCCCTGCAGCCGCTGGAACCGCTTGCCCTGGAACAGGACGCTGCCGTACAGCTCGGTGACCGGGTCGACCGGCACGAGCGGCAGCACGGGCGCGCCGTCGACCACGTCACCGGGGATCTCCGGCCGCGGGAACCGCAGCCTGGCCCGGAAGTGGTCGGCGGAGAACCCGGTGTCCTCGGCCCGGATGGCGACGTCCACCGTCTCGGCGTCACGGGCGAGCGCGGCGATCCGCACCGTCAGCGAGCCGCCCGGCCGCACGACCACCGGCCGCAGGAACTCGACGCCCTCCAGCATCGGCGGCGCGTCGTGCCCGGTCAGGGCACTGGCCACCTGGGTCATCGCCTCCATGCCGATCACGGCCGGGAACAGCAGGTCGCCTTCGAGGAGGTGGTCGCCCAGGTACGGGTCGCTGCCGTCGGACAGGTCGGCCTCGGTGACCAGCTCCACCGCCGGGTAGTGGACCAGGACGCGGTCCACGAACCGGGCCAGCGGCAGCTCGGTGCTCGCCATCTCCAACGTCGGCAGGCCCGCGGCACGGCCGGAGACCACCAGCACGGGGCCCACGGTCGGGTCGGCCAGCACCTCGCGGAGCACCGCGATGCCCGCGTCGGTGGAGATCGGCGTGATGCCGTCGCGCATCAGCGCCTCGACCACGCCCAGCCGCTCGCCCATGCCCGCGCCGGACCAGACCGACCACTCCAGGGCGAGCACCCGTGCCTGCGGGTGCTTCACGCCGAAGTCGACGGTCAGCTCGGACATCCAGTCGTTGGCGGTGGAGTAGTGCGCCTCACCGCGCAGGCCCGCCCGGCCGATGATGCTGCCGAACGTGACCAGGAGCTTGATGCGCTCCGGGTCCACGGCGTCGAGCACCGCGTTCAGGCCGGTGATCTTCGGCGCCAGCGTGGCGTGGAAGTCCTGCTCGGACAGCCCGGTCAGCGCCTTGGGCTCGTTGCGGCCCGCGCCGTGCAGCACGGCGGTCACCTCGCCCAGCTCGGCGCGGAACTTCGCCACCGCGACGGCGATCTGCTCGGCGGAGGTCACGTCGGCCCGCTCGTAGCGGTGCTTGATGCCGGCCGCGGTCATCCGGGCGAGGTTGGCCGCCAGCTCGGGGTCGGCGGCGGGGTCGGCCCGGCCGATCAGCGCCAGGGACGCGCCCGAGTCGGTCGCCATCGCGATGGCGCACTCGGCCGTGATGCCCTTGCCGCCGCCGGTGACCAGCAGCACGTCACCGGAGTCCAGCGGAGTCCCTTCCGCCTGGCCGGACACCGCCCGCAGCACCGGCACGGTCCGCACGCCATCGGCGTCGTACCGCACCTGCGAGAAGCCGGTCGTGGCCGCGACCTCGGCCGCCACCCGGCGCACCGCGTCGGTGTCGTCCGCCAGGTCCACCAGCGTCACCGGGATGTGCGGCGCCTCCAGGTGCAGCGTGCGGGCCAGGCCCGACGCGCCCAGCTTGTGCTGCACGACCGCGAGCCTGCGACCGGACGCCAGCACGTCGCGCGCCGCCTCCAGGAACAGACCGACGTGCGCGTCACCGCCCTCCGGCGGCAGCAGCAGGAGCACGCCGTCACCGGGCAGGCCGGCCTTCAGCGGCTCGGCCAGCGGGTGGCCTTCGGGTGCGTGAACGGTCCACTCGCCCACCGGTCCCGGCTTGGCCGCCACCAGCTCGCGCTCGACGTGCTCGACCAGGAACGGCCGCACCCACGGCGCCACACCCGGCACCTCGCCGTTGTCGCGTTCGTCGGCGTGCGCGGTGTCGGCCAGGTTGTCGATCAGCTCGGCCAGCTCGCCCATCCGCACGGTGGCGAAGTTGGTCGTGCCCTCCAGGGCCGGGCGGCCCAGGCTGCGGGTGACCTCGTTGACCAGCTGGCCGACCGTGATCGAGCTCAGGTGCAGGTCGTCCAGCGGGTGGGTGTCCGCGGTGATGGCCTCCAGCGGCAGCTCGACCCGCTGAGCGGCCAGCCGGCGCAGCAGTTCCAGCGTCGACTCGCCATCGGAGCCCGCGGCGGGCTGCGACGCCGTCTTGGCGGGCGCCGTGGCGCTCTCGGCGGTGAGCAGGCCCGCGTCGAGGGCCGGAGCCGTCTCGCACGGGCTGGCCAGGAACGTCATCGAGCCGTCCAGCGGCAGGTCGCGCGCGACCCGGTCGCTGAACAGGGCTTCCGCGCGGACCGGCGCGCCCAGCACGTGCGCGGCGGCGACGACGGTCAGCAGCGACGTGAGCGACCCGCTGTCGGTGTCCACCGAGAGCGCCGCCTTGTCGGGCGCGATCTCCTCCAGCAGGCCGGTGAGCACGCGGCCGGGACCGACCTCGACGACCAGGTCGGCGATGGCGGCGGCCTTGGCCACGGCCTCGTGGAACCGGACCGGGAGGGTGATCTGGTCGCGCAACAGCGCGCGCAGGTCGGTGCCCGCGCCGAGCACGTCACCGGTGACGGTGGAGTGCACCGGGCGGATCAGCCTGCCGAAGTCGAAGTCGACCAGCCGCTCCTCCATCGCGTCGGCCGCCGGGGACACCAGCGGCGAGTGGAACGCGTGGGAGACGTTGATGCGGGTGGCCTGCACGCCCTCGGTCCGCGCCACCGCGACCACCCGGTCCACGGCCTCGGCCGGGCCGGACAGCACGGTCTGCTTCGGGCCGTTGTAGCCCGCGATCACGACGTCCTCGCCGGCCGCCAGCTCCAGCGCCCGCTCGGGCGTCGCGCCCAGGCCCGCCATCGCGCCGCCGCCCTGGCTCGCGCTCGCCATGACGCGCCCGCGCTCGGCGGCCAGCGACAGCACCCGGTTGGCGTTGAGCGCGCCGCCCCAGTGCACGGCGGTCAGCTCGCCGAGGCTGTGCCCGACCGCGGTGTGCGCCTCGATGCCCAGCTCCCGCAGCACCTTCAGCGCGGCCAGCGACCCGGCGACGATGCGCGGCTGCGCGACCTCCGTGGCGACCTGGTCACCGTCGACCGGCAGGTTCGCCTCGCCGAAGACCTCCTCCGCGACGGGGAAGCGGCGGCGGATGGCGCCGACCGCGCCCCGGCCGGAACCCTGGCCCGGGAACAGGAACGCCAGCCGCGGCGCGTCGGCCCGGTCGTCCAGGAACACGCCGTCCGCCGGGTCGAACAGGGTGCCGCCCTCGCTCACCGCGACCATCAGCTTCGCGACCTTGCGCCCGGCTTCCTCGGGTGTGCGGGCCACGACCGCGCCGCGCAGCGACTCGCCGGTGAGCCGTGCGGCCAGGGCCGAGGCCAGGTCGCCCAGCTCCGCGAACGCGAGCTTCGGCAGCAGCGCGGCCACCTCGGCCACGCGGTCCTTCAGCGCCGTGCGGTCCGGCGCGTCGAACAGCAGCACCTCGACGTCCTGGCGACCGGCGACCAGCGCCTTCGTGCGGGCGTCGAGGCGCTCGCGGCGGGTCGCGTCGGGCGCGGCCTCCAGCGCGATGTGGGTGTTGATGCCGCCGAAGCCCATGGCCGACACGCCGGCGCGCACCGGGTGGTCCTCCGGCCACAGCTCGGCCTCGGACGGCACGTACATGACGGCGTTGTCGGCGGCCAGCTTCGGGTGCGGGTCGAAGTGCCCGGTGCCCGGCGGGATGACCTGGTGGTGCACGGCGAGCGCCGCCTTGATCAGCCCGGCGACGCCCGCCGCGGCCTTGGTGTGCCCGAAGTTGCCCTTGACGGTGCTCAGCGCGGCGGGCCTGGCCTGCGGGTCGGCGGCGCGGCGGGCCGAGGACAGCGCCTCGATCTCGGTCTCGTCGCCCAGTGCCGTGCCGGTGCCGTGGCCCTCGAAGTAGGACACGGTCTCCAGGCCGTAGCCGGCGCGGCCGTAGGCGCGGTGCAGGGCCAGGCGGTGGCCGTCGGCCTCGGGGCGGGTGATGCCGCCCTTGCCGTCCGACGAGACGCCCCAGCCCGCGATCGTGGCGTAGATGCGCATGTCCTTGGCCAACGCGTCCTCTTCGCGCATCAGCACCAGGGAACCCGCGCCCTCGCCCGGCCAGAAACCGTTGGAGTTCTTGTCGTAGACCTTCATCACGTCCTTGGCCAGCGCGCCGGTCTTGGCGAAGCCGATGACCTCGAACGGGTCGATGGACAGGTCGACGCCGCCCGCGATGGCCACGTCCATGTCGCCCTCGACGAGCGACTTGGCGGCCGTGGCGACCGACAGCAGCGACGACGAGCACGCGCCGTCGACGGTGTAGCCGCCGCCGCGCAGGTCGAAGTAGTTGCAGATGCGGCCCGCGATGGTGTTGGCCAGACCGCCTGCCAGGGTGTCCTCGTCGATCTCCGGGAACGGGGCCTTGTAGTCCACCTCGAGCTCGCGCAGGAAGCCCGCGACCTCCTCCTCGGGCCAGCCCTTGGCCGTCAGCGCCGCGGCGACCGTGCGCCGCACGTAGGGCCAGCGCAGCCGCATCACGTTCGCGCGGGAGAACTCACCGGTGAGGCTGTTGCCCAGCACCACGCCGGTGCTCTGCTTGGGCAGGCCCTCGGCGTCCGGGAATCCCGCGTCGGCCAGCGCCTGGGAGGTCACGTCGAGTGCCAACCAGTGCGTCATGTCCGTGGAGCGGAACGTGCTGCCGGCCACGCGGTAGCGAACCCGGTCGAACTCGAAGTCGCGCAGCACCGCCGCCATCTTGGCGTAGAAGCGGTCCGGCGCTTCGGGGTTGGGGTCGTAGTAGTCCGCCTGGTTCATCCGCTCGTCGGGCAGCCTGCGGAAGGCCCGACGACCGGCCAGGACGTTCTCCCACAGTTCCCCGGTGGAACCGGCATCGGGGTAGCGCAGGCCGATGCCGACGATTGCGATCCGCTCACTGCTCATGCTTTCACCGTCTTTGAGGACATCGGGGGCTGGATGGTCCGAAAAAGCGGCCGCACCACAAAAATACAAAGGCGCGACACTGGGAAAAATGTGTGCAACGTAAATACTGCACGACCACCCGACGACGTTGCTTCTCCGATTTTGCCCTGCTGACCTGCGCTTTTTCCATAACAGCGTGATTCGAATTCCCGGGCCACGGCGGGGCACGTCGTGCCACCGCCCGGACCGCCGCGCTCCACCCTTCGCCGACCGCCGACCTGCGGACTCCGCCCGACCACACACCCGATCGCCGGCGACAAGGGCCGATCGGCCCAGCATGTGCGCACACCGGAAGAAGGAATCTATCCATAACACTGGGATGCTTTGCGGGCCACCACCACGGTCACCGGCAGCGGCTCCCCGTCGGCCGGCCCGCATCGCTCCGGAGAGGGATCACATGGCGCGCACCGGAACCAACCAGCTCCACCAGGTGGAGTCACCCACAGCGGTCGTGGGCACGTCGTCGTTCGTCAACGGCCACTTCCCGCGCAGGCGGGGGCTCATCGTCCTGCTCAGCTCGATCGCGGGCTTCCTGCTGACCGTGGTGTGGTCGGCGCACTTCGTCGACTCGGTCATCGGCGACAACGTGGCCAACACCCTGCTGGGCCACGACGCCAAGGAGACGCCGATCCAGGGCATCGCGGCGGGCATCGCGTTCGCGTTCGTCAGCGGCATCGCGGGCACGTTCACCGCGTGCAACATCGCCGCGTTCGGCGCCGTCGCGCCCATGCTGGGCGCCACCGGGTCGCGCTGGGCGAGGTTGGTCGCCGCGCTGAAGCCGATCGGGTGGTTGTCGGTCGGCATGATCCCGGTGTCCGCGCTCTACGGCGTGCTGGTCGGCATCATCGGCACGCGGATGCCGCAGTTCTCCACCGCGGCGAACACGCCGGGCACGCTGAGCAGCCGCAGCATCCAGTCGTTGATCGTGTTCGGCATCATCGGGCTGGTCATGGTCTACCTGGGGCTCGCCGCGCTCGGCCTGGTGCGCGACCCGTTCCGCAAGATCGCCCAGCGCTTCCCCAACGCGCCGATGGTGTTCATGGGCGTGTTGATCGGCGGGTTCCTGATCGGTCGCCCGTTCGGGTTATTCCGGCAGATGTTCCGTGACGCGGCGGAGAGCCGCAACCCCCTGTACGGCGCAGCCGCGTTCACCCTTCAGTCGGTCGGCAACATCGTCATCATGGCCCTACTGTTCCTCGCACTGGCGTACTTCACCGGCGGCAGGTTGCAGCGGTGGCTCTCCGCCAAACCGAGCAGGATCGCCACCGTCACGGCCGTCGCGCTGATCGTCGCCGGCGTTTTCACCTTCATGTACTGGGACATCAGGCTGCTGGCCCGGCGGGAGATCATCCCGTGGTACCCGACGGCTCCGTGGGCCTGATCGCGGCGAGAGGAACGACAACGACCATGGGTATCCAGACCGAGCCGATCGGCAGCGTCCCACGTCCCACCGAACTCCTGCGGGGCTTCGAGGACTTCGCGCAGGGCCGCATCGACGAGGCCGCGCTGCGCGTGCTGACCGAGAAGGCGTTGGCGGACACGGTCAGCCGGTTCGAGGCCACCGGTTCGCCGGTGATCACGGACGGCGAGCAGGACAAACCGAGCTTCCTGACCTACCCGGTGGCGGGCATCCCCGATCTCGCGCCGGGCGGGCCGGTGGTGCCGTTCGCGGACGGCCACACGCGTCAGCTGCCCGTGCTGACCAGCGGGCCGTTCCGCTACACCGCGCGTGCCGTGGACCAGCTGCGCGCCGCGCAGCGGCTCACGTCGCAGCCGGTGAAGCAGGCGGTGATCGCGCCCTCGGCGTTGAGCCTGCTCTACCCGGCGGACGGCATCGAGGGCTACCCGCGCGACCAGTTCCTCGCCGACCTCGCCGACGAGGCCGAGGCCGACATCCGCGCCTGCCTGGACGAGGGCGCGGCCGCGGTGCAGCTGGACTTCACCGAAGGCCGGCTGTCGCTCAAGCTCGACCCGTCCGGCGGGCTGCTGCGCGACTTCGTGGCGCTCAACAACGAGGTGCTGGGCCGGTTCTCCGCCGAGGAGCGGGCCAGGATCGGCGTGCACACGTGCCCCGGTGGCGACCAGGACTCCACGCACAGCGCCGACGTCGACTACGCCGACCTGCTGCCGGAGTTGTTCCGGCTCAAGGCCGGCCGGTTCTACGTGCAGTTGGCGAGCGAGTCCGACCCCGGCCGGGTGCTCGGGATCATCGCCGAGCACCTGCCCGCCGACGCACGGGTGTTCGTCGGCGTGACCGATCCGATCGACCCCCGGGTCGAGACGCCCGAGGAGGTGCGCGACCGGGTGCTGGAAGCGGCCCGGTTCATCCCCGTCGACCGGTTGGGCACCTGCGACGACTGCGGGTTCGCCCCGTTCGCCGACGACACCTCCACCTCTCGTGACACGGCGTTCGCCAAGATCGCCGCCCGCGTCGAGGGCACGAAGCTGGCCTCGGAGGCATTGGGCCTCTGAGCCGCGATTCCACGACGTCGGGACCACCGCGACCCGCGGGTGTCCCGGCGTCGTGCCGTGTGTCCACATCGGACTCCTCTCCCGGTGAACGCGAACAGCAACATGCGAGAAGAGGAAATCCGACATGTAACGCTGTAATGCATGACGAGGCCGGTTCACCCCGATCCACGACGCGCCGGCGGAGGAGCCGATTCCGATGCGAGCGAAACTGCTGCGGGCCGGTCTGCGCGGCCTGTCCACCTCACAGGTGCGACAGGTGCGCGCGGTGCGCTACGGCGCGGCCGACCCGGACGTGGCCCGGGTGTACCGGGAACTGGAACGCGACTTCGGCGTGCTCGCGCCGCCGATCGCGCTGCACGCGTCCTCACCCGACGTGCTGGCGGCGAGCTGGCTGGTGCTGCGCGAGACCCTGCTCGTGCCCGGCGCGGTGCCGCGTGAGCGGAAGGAAGCGGTCGCCACCGCCGTGTCGGAGTCCAACAACTGCCCGTTCTGCGTCTCGATGCACTCGTCGATGCTGATCGACCTGGTGGGTTACCGCGACGGCTCGATCCCGGAGCCCGCGGCACGTGCCGCCGCCGAGTGGGCGACCGCGAACGCGACCCCGGACGGAGCGGCCGGGCACCTCGTGCCGTTCGGAGTCGGTGAGGCGCCGGAGATGGTCGGCACGGCGGTGTTGCTCCAGTACCTGAACCGGATGGTGAACATCTTCCTGGGCGAGCTGCCGTTGCCGCCGGGTGCGCCGGCCGCCGCGATGCCCGTCGTGCGCCGGGTGCTGGTGTGGCTGATCAAGTCGGCCGAGCGGCAGGGGCCGCGTCCGGGTGCCTCGCTCGACCTGCTGCCCGACGCACCGCTGCCCGAGGACCTGAAGTGGGCGGAGGGCAACGACGCGATCGCCGGTGCGTACGCGCGTGGCGCGGCGGCCATCGAGGCGGCCGGTCGCCGTTCGGTCGCCGACGAGGTGCGCGCGCTGGTGCTGGAGCACTTGGCCCGGTGGGACGGCAGGCCGGTGGGCGTGAGCCGGGCGTGGGTGGAGGACGCGATCGCCGTGCTGCCCGCGGACCAGCGGCACGCCGGGCGGCTGGCACTGCTCACGGCACTGGCGTCGTACCAGATCGACCAGCCCGTCCTGGACCGCTTCCGCGCGGGGCAACCGGACGACCGGTCGCTGGTCGACCTGACGTCGTGGTCGAGCCTGGCCGCCGCCCGTCGCGTGGGCAGCTGGATGAGGTTCCGCGCGGAAGACGCCCTCCCGCCCGCAGCGCGGTCCACACAGGACTGAAGGGCACCGGCTTCGCCCGCGCACTTCCCCGGCAGCCCCGGTCGACATCGACCGGCGCTGCCCGCGCACGAGGAGCGGAGTACCGGCTAACGAGGTGACGGCACGGCCAGCCGGACGTCGGGCGCGGTCCGCGCGTCCAACTCGGGCAGCGCGAGCAGGATCGGCAGGTCCAGCGGCGACGCCGGCCTGGTCTCGATGTGCGCCTCCGCGGTGCGGCCCGCCCGCACGGAGGACGCCTCGGCGCCGACGAACAACGGCCGCCGCTTCGACGGGTTCGGGTCGAGGTCGTCGACCGCGACCACGGCGGCACGGAGGTAGAACCGACCCTCCGGCACCGTCTCCAGCCGATAGGGTCCTGCGCCCTCACGGATGGCGCACGCGACCGGAACCCCTTGGGCGATCGGGTCCTTGAACGCACCGACGTACACCCGCACGGACGTCCCGGTCTCCGGCACCTCGACCCACCCCGCCACCGAACCGGCCTGGGTGGCGCACGCGGCACCGGGGAACGACGACGGCGCCAGGATGCCGCCGTGGGACAGCGCGCGGTACCGGGCGGGAGGCATGCCGACGCTGCGGGTGAAGCGGCTGGTGAACGTGCCGAGGCTGTTGTAGCCCACCATGTACGAGATCTCGGTGACGCTCAACGACGTCTCCAGCAGCAGCTGCTTGGCCTTGGTGAGCCGGATCGCGGTGAGGAATCGACCTGGCGAGGTGCCGGTCAAGGTCCGGAAGACCCGGGAGAAGTAGAACTTGCTCAATATCGCGGTGTCCGCCATGTCGGCCAGTGAAAGCGGCTCGTGGTAACGGCTCCACATCGTGTCGATCGCACGCTCTACCGCGCTCTGCACAACAGTCCCTCCATTCCACTTGCCGAAGCGGTCACGGCGAGCACCCCCGGCTCCCGTGGCGGCGACCCCCGACGCGTGGTGGCCGGCGGTCGTACCCCGCCTCGACGCCCCCACCGCCGCACCGCCGCCGGGAAATCGGTGAAACCGGACCGGCAGTCCCCAGGACAACGGCTCGACGTCGGGTGGACGAAGTGCCACGGCCGCATCCGGCGTGCCCCTCGGTGAAACAACCGGCGAACGGTCTGGCGACCTCCCGACGCGATCTCCCGTCCACCAGCGGCCGTTCGTCCGAGAATGCGCCGCCGGTGTCGGCCGGTCTACTTCACGCTTGCGGTGCGGCCACCGGCCGGAACAGCGCCTGCCGGCGAACCGCGCCGACCACCACCGGTGCCTGCGCCCGATCGCGGATCCGGACGCCGACCCTCAGGTCCTGTCCCGCGCCGACCGCGATCGCGTGGCCCACTCCCCCGGCGAACCCCGGGTCGGAACACGCCTGCCCGCTCCGCCGCGCGACCACGACACACCGGGTGGCCGTGGCGTCGACGACCAGCTCGGGATCGCGCGGGTCGCCGACGAGCGCGCTCGACACCGGCGTGCCGCGCGGGATCAGGTCGTCGATCAGACCCACGGTGACCTCGCACGGGTCCTCTCGCGCCGGCACCTCCAACGCGCCGACCACCGCGCCGCTGCCGCCGAACCGGGGCATCGGCATAGCGTCGACCCCGAGCGAGCTGGTCTCCAGCGGGTTGTCGAAGTCGGGCAGCGCGACGGCCGCGAGCAGACCGCTGACCTCGGGGTTGCGGTATTGGGTCGGCGAGAGGCCGACCGCACGGGTGAACCTGGTGGTGAACGTTCCGACGCTGCTGTACCCGATGACGGACACGATGTCCGAGACATTCATCCAGGTGGTCAGCAGCAACCGTTTAGCCTCGAATAATCGGATTGCCGCCAGGTACCGGCCCGGCGGCACGCCAACGGCGGCGTGGAACACCCGAGAGAAATGGAAGGGACTGACCAGCGCGACGCCCGCGACATCGCGCAGCGTGAGTGGCTCGTAGTAATTCGTGCGCATCATCACGATGGCACGCTGAACAGCGTCATGCACGGTCGGCACCTTTCGGAGGGAAGTGCGATAGAATGAATCGCGAACACGGCCCCGCCACAGTCGGACAACAGAGGAACCGACTGGTCGAAGCCCAAGTGAAAGCCACAACAGCGTGGCACGAACCTGCACACACGCTTTTCGTGAATACGGCGGTTGTTACTCGCTGCCGATCTCCACCACCCCAGATGGCCTTTGTGCGGAGCCCCACAACTCCGCATCGCGAAGGACGCTAGCAGGACGGCGTGCCGCTGGTAATTACCCGGGAACCGTTACCGCAATTTGTGAGACGGCCATCGGCCGCTGCGGGCAACGCGTACCACCGCGCGGCGTAGCGCTACGGCATCCGATCGTCGAGTTGTCCAGCTACGATCACGCACAGTGACGGGTCCGACCGGCCGCCTGGGCGCCCCGAACGAGGCCGGGCAGCACGATCCGACCGTCCCGGGGGGTCGTTTCCCGGCCTGGTCGAGCACGATCACGGGCGCCGGACAGGGCGGTGTCGCCGACCTCCGACCAGGTAACCGGCGCCGTGTCGCTCACGCGACCCCGTCTGCGCCTCCACCTGTCGGGCCGTGCGAGCCGCACGTCCGTCGCGACCGGACCCGAGCCGACCACTCACCCATGATAGTGAATTGGAATTCAGCGGCCACGACCGGCCCGGCCGATCCCGCGGAATTCCAGCCGACCCGTTCCACCCCGACCACGTCGGGTTCCCGCAGTTCGCCGGGATCGACCACACCCCGCGCACCAGAGCGGCCGATCGGCGCCACGACGCCGACTACCAGGTGCGGCGTGCGACAGCTTCTCGACGAATTCCCCCATTCGCGGCAAGAGGTACCCCGCGAACGCGCCACTTGCCCGACTGATCCACCTGCCATAGCGTTGGCCACGACGCTAGGGATGGTTCCCTTACATCCAGGCGCGCGGTGCAGCCCGGCGACGAGCTCCAGGCACGAAGGGCCGGGAAGGCGGAAAGAGCGCACACACGCGCGCGAGCGGTCGTCGGCGCCTCCGAGCCCCCGGCGTCGATCTTCCGCCCGGCCGGCCGGGCGACCACGTTCCCCGAGCCCACCCCGGATCGGCACCCCAGGCCGACTCCGCGGTGGCGCCCGCGGTGGTGGAAGAGGCGGCGAGCCGAGTCGGTCCCTCCACCACGGGCGAGGCAGTGCAACTCCCCCAGACCACTGCCTCGCCCCATCACGTCCCGCTTCCGCACCGCGCCGCGACCTCCACTCGTGAGACCCGGACGGACATCCTTTTCGGCACCCCGAACGGTCGGACCGGGCCGGGCCCAACGGCGGCGCGTCACCTCTGCGGCGGGTCGACCGCGGAGCAGTCGGTCGCGGACAGGCCCCGCGACCCGGCCGTTCCCAGGGCAGGTTCGAATGTGACCACCGGCCCGACCGGGTAGCCGACACACCCGATCGGAGCGTTCGTGTCACACGATTGCCGACCCTTCGCATAACGTTGTTACGCTACGATAACGGCGTTGTGCAACACTGTCAAGGTGAGTCCACGCAAGCTGGATCCCGAAACGCGCGCCGCACTCGTCGACATCGCGGCGAAGCTCCTGGCCGAGCACGGCGCCGAGGCGCTGTCGACGAGGAAGATCGCCGCCGAGGCGGGCACGTCGACCATGGCGGTCTACACGCACTTCGGCAGCATGAGCGGCCTGGTCCGGGAGATGGTCCACGAAGGCTTCGCGAGGCTGGAGCGCCAGTTCGCCAAGGTGCGCCGGACCGACGACCCGGTGGCGGACATGGCCGTGCTCGGCTACGCCTACCGGCAGAACGCCAAGGCGAACTCGCACCTGTACGCGGTGATGTTCGGCGGCCAGTCGCTGGCCGGGTTCTCGCTCACCGAGGAGGACCGCCAGTACGGCCGGTACACGCTGCTCACCGTCATCGACTGCGCCACCCGCTGCATCGAGGCGGGCCGGTTCCGCCAGGGCGACCCGCGGCCGATCGCGCACGAGATGTGGATCGCGACGCACGGCGTGGTCAACCTCGAACTCGGCGGCTACCTGATCGACCCGGCCAACGCCGACCGCTGCTACGACGGGATGCTCAGCAGCCTGCTCGTCGGTGCCGGTGACGAGCAGCGGGCGGTGACGGCGTCGATGGCGGCGTCGAAGAGGCGCAGGCGGCGCGAGGTCGAGGTCGACCCGGAACCGGCGGAGGCGGTCGCTACCCGGCGCTGAGCACGTCACCCGGCTCGGCGGGCGGGGCGAACGGACCCCACGTGAACGCGGGCAGCCACCGGCCCGGGTCGCCGTTCCAGTCCAGCGCGGTGATCTGCTCGTGGCTGCGGCGCCCGGTGAGCGTGCGGTGGAGGTCGTGCCGGGAGGCGGTGAGGGTCACGGCGGGCTCACCCGGACCGCACACCCAGTCCGCGCCATCGGACACCACGCGGACGGACGGCAGGCCGTGTCGGCGCACCGACTCGCCGAACCCGCCGGTCAGCAGGCCGAGCGCACGCCGGTAGGCCACGTGCTCGGTGGGCACCGGTGCGCCGATCGCGTAACGCAGGTCGATCTCGTGCGTGAACGCGTCCATCACCAGCAGCGAGGGGCCGCGCTCACCGTCGTGGGCGCGCAGGTGCACGTCCACGCCTTCGCCCAGCCGGAGCCACGTGTCGAGCAACCGCTCGGCCGACGCGTCGGCGGCCGGCACCTCCGGCGGTTCTGCGGACGCCCAGCGGAACGCGCTCACCGTGTTGTCGACCAGGTGCGCCACCAGGTCCCGGACCGTCCACTCCGGACAGGCCGGGACCCGAGCGTCGACGGCGGCCCTCGGGTCGGCCAGCAGTGCCTTGACGTTCTCCCGGACGGTGCGGTACGCGATGTCGTCCGTCACCCGCGCCCAGCTCGTTCCCAGCATCGGACCCGTGCTCCTCGTCATCGTCGGAATGCCGCGGGGCCCGACCTCGCGTCCCGGGTTGCCGCCGCGCCCGTGCTCCGCACCAAACCACATGATGCCCGACCCGGCGCCGTGGTCGACCGCACGTGCCGCACTCCGCCATCCGGCCCCGTTCCGCGCGATCCGGGGTCCTCACCCGCGCGATCCGGGCGGTCGACGCGGTGGCAGGCGGGTACGGGGTGCCGAAGAGGTACTGGACCGTTCGCGCGCCCGGTGTGCCGTTCGCGCGCCCGGTGTGCCGTTCGCGCAGGCGGAGGGCCCGTCGTCCGGTCGGGACGGCGGGCCCTCCGAGGTGCCGGCGGTCAGCTCGCGGCGCCGGCGTCCAAGGCGACGGTGCGGATGTAAGGCAGTGCGAGCAGCACCGGCGGATCCAGCGTGCCGATCGGGCGCAGGCTCAGGTCTACCTCCGTGACCCGGGCACCCGCCCGTACCGACACCGGGCCGCACGACGCCACGTTGAGCGCCTGGTCCTGCCCGTACGGCGCCTCCCCGAGCGCCAACTCCCGCCCCAGTGCCACGCAGTGCGCGAGCAGGTGCCAGGTGCCGGCGGGGACGTTGGTGATGACGTACGGCCCCGGCCGGTGGAGCATGGTGCAGCGGACGGGTTTGCCCTGCGGGATCCGTTCCGGGAACAGGCCGAGGAAGATGATTCCCGGCGCACTCCCCGGCGGTGCGTGGATCTCCCCTTGCACGGTGGACGTGTGCGGTTCGGAACTGCGCCGGGTCAGGGGGATCGGCGGAGTCAACCCGCCCAGTCGGCGGTAGGTCGTCGGCGAGACACCGACGTTGCTGCGGAACCTCGAGCTGAACGTGCCCACGCTCGTGTAACCCACCCGATGGCTGATGTCGGTGACAGCCAGGGAGGTGCACACGAGCAGCCGTTTGGCCTCCTGCAGCCGGATCGCGGCCAGGAATCGGCCCGGCGAGACACCGGTGACCCGCTGGAAAGCGCGGGAGAAGTGGAACTTGCTGTACATCGCGGTCCGGGCCATGTCGTCTATCGTGAACTGCTCGCCCAGATTCTGGTGCATGAAGTCGATGACACGGCCCACGGCTCTTTCTATTACGCCCTCCACTACGACCCCCATTCGCAGACGCACTGAATGAACGCGGGAACTCGTCGCCCGGCACGCGGACGACCCGTCGAGCGGCGATGAACTGACCCGGCGCCGCGCCGAAACCCCCGGTGAAACCCCCTCGGTCACTTAGAGTTTCGCAAGCTACCAGGGACGCAACAGCCCGCGCAAGGATCGCAGACGCGGTTAACGAGCACGTCCCGTGAGCGCGCGGTCACCGCCCGAATGGTCCGGTGAACGTTCCTCGCCGCTATTCCTGGTAACGCGGAACAGGAATTCGGTCATTTACACCGGCTATTGATGCGCCTTTCGGGTGACATCGGCACCCGGCGGCCCTCAGGAGTTCGGGACGGCCCTGCCGACCGACCGCCCCTTGTGGACTCGGGCGGTACGGCTGCGAGCTCCCCGAGGGGCCGCGCGGATGGGCCGGTACCAGACCCATCCGCGCGGTAGGCGGTCGCTCAGTCCGGGAAGGACGTGCAGGCCGCCGACGCGTTCCACTCCTGCGGGCTGGGGGTCCCGCAGTAGAGCTGGAACGCGGAATCGACACGGAGCCGTGCCACCGCGGCTGCGCGCGGCGACACTGGCTGGCAGTTCGCGGTCACCGGCACCCCCCGGATCTCGGTCCGCAGACGACGTCGTGACCTCAACCTACCGAGGCTTGGTCCTAAAAAGCAACCACTGAGTTCTCTTTTCATACCTTTGCTGCCTGGACGGCCGATCGTGACGACCGGATGGGGGTACGACGGCGGCCACGGGCCCGCAGCGGTCCACCGGGGCCCTCGACACCACCCCGCCCCACGCCGCCCCTTCCCCGCGCCGGTGACCCGGCCGTGACCTCCCCACCGGCTCGCGCATCGCCGTGACCATTCCTCACGAATGCGAAAAGCCATCCCGCGTGGAATCGCGGCCATTCCTCGTCACCACGATTCAGACGGCTGCCGGCAATCGGTACCGCCCCGGCCTGCGTAGCACACCAGGGGTAACCCGTGCTTCTTCCAGGTTGCTCTGCTGTTTCCGCCCTCACCGAGCGTGACCGCAATCGTGAAGAGGAAAGGAGCATAGGAACGCTATACGTTCGACCGTGCGGGTTCCCGCACGCCCCTGGGGGGCGACCACCGTACCGACGCGCGGACCGGTGAACTTCTCCACTATTGCGCAGTCCGCACGGAGGCGTTCTTGGCGCGCCGCGAACCCGATAAGGTCGCTGGTCACGGGGGAAATTCGAGCCGATCAAGGCCAGCAGGAGGAAACTGTGGTCGACACCCATGCCCACACCCACGCGGTGGGCGGTCCGCTCAACACGAGACGGCACAAGCCCGCCCTTTACGCGTTCACGTTGATCGTCCTGGCACACTGGGCCGAGCACATCACCCAGGCCGTGCAGATCTACGCCCTGGGCTGGCCGGTGCCCCAGGCCAAGGGCGCGCTGGGCCTCTGGTTCCCGTGGCTGGTCTCGTCCGAGGTCATGCACTACGGCTACGCACTGATCATGCTCGTGTTCCTCTTCGCGCTGCGCAAGGGGTTCGTCGGCCGGTCGAAGACGTGGTGGACGGTCGCGCTCGGGCTGCAGTTCTGGCACCACATCGAGCACCTGCTGCTGATCATCCAGGCGTCCGCTTCGACGAACCTGCTCGGCAAGCCCGCGCCGACCAGCATCATCCAGCTGATCATCCCGCGGGTCGAGCTGCACCTGTTCTACAACACCGTGGTGTTCATCCCGATGGTCATCGCGATGGTGCTGCACATGCGGCCGACGCCCGAGGAGCGCTCGGAGATGCACTGCACCTGCGCGGTCCCGGCCGGCGCGTCCGCCTGATCCCGTGCACAACCACGGCGCCGTCGGCCTGCCGCTCGGCTTCACGCTCCTCCGGTTGATCCTGCTCGGCGCGGTGACCGTGGTCGCGGGTTGGGCACTGGTCCGGCCGTTCGTGCCCGCGGCGTCGGGTCTGCTGACCCGGCGGGTGGTCACGGGGTTCGCCGGCATCGGTGGCGTCGTGGTGCTGCTCATCGCGGAGGCGACGTGGATGCCGTCGCTCGCCGCGGTGGCGTTGATCGGCCTGCTGGCCGTGCCACCCGCGCTGCGCGGTGCCCGGCCGGTGCTCGGCAAGCTCGTGGTGGCGGCTGCCGTCCTGGTGACGGCGGCCGCCGGCGCGTGGTTCTCCGGGCCGCCGTCGTCGTTCGCCTACATCACGTTGATGGCGGCGTTCGTCGGCGTGTCCTGGCTCGCGCTGTGCCCGCCGACCGCGATGGTGCGCGTCGTCGGGGCGGCGCTGGGCGTGACCTTGTTGGCGGGCCTCGGCCAGGTGACGATCGCCGGGCAGCTCACCACCCCGGCCACCGGCGACCCGCTGCTGACCCGGGTGGCGCTCGGGCCGAGCCCGGTGGACGTGCTCGTGGTGCCGCACATGCCCGGCTGGAACATCGTGCACACCACCGACACCCCGCTGTCGGTGGGCAACGCGCCGAACGCCCTCGTGCCCGCCCTGCCGCGGGACGGCACCACCGGCCGGTGGGCGTTGGTGTGGCTGCCCGAAGGCCGCGGTGAGCTGTGGCTGGACCGGGCGGGCACGCGGACCACCGTCCCGGTGGACCCCGGCAAGGTGGCGTGGACCGGGCCGGACGTCCGCGGGCCCGAGGGTCCGGACTACGCGTCGGCGGTGTTGGCGGCGAAGCTGACCGGCAAGCGCGGCGACCTGCCGTGGCCCGCGCTGACCGACGCCGACGCCGAGGCGCTGCGCGGACAAGTGGCGGCGATCGGCGGGCCGTTCACCGTCCTGACCGACGACTCGCGGCGCGCGGCCGAGGCGGCGGAGGTCGTGCGGGAGGAAGCCGCCCGGCGCGGTTACGCCGTCACGCCCGGGACGTCGGAAGTCCTGGTCCTGGGCGGAACCCCGCCTTCCGGTGCGCGGCACCACCTGGCGCCGTGGCTGGTACCGCCGGACCTCACCACGCCCGAGGCACGCCGGTACGCGCGGACGCTGTCGGCCGCCTTCCCCGGCGCCGCACCGTCCCGCTCGGGTCTCGCGGCCTGGGCGGGTTGACGCTCACCCTCCCGGCAGCACCCGGACCTCGGCCGCGGGCAGGTCGGCCCACCAGCGGTCGTAACGGCGGTAGACCGTTGGCTCCCGGTCCGCCAGGAAACCCAGCAGCCTGGCACCGCGCAACGTCGGCCGCATCGCCGTGTGCAGGGCCGGGTAGTCGTCGGCGTGCACCACGTGCAGGGTGATCCGCAGCAACGTCGCCTTCACCAGCGAGCGGTCGGCGAACGCCGCGTCGAGGGCGACCGGGTCGAAGTCGGCGATCCTGTTCCACAGCGCCAGGTACGGCGAGGCGGGGTTGCTGTGCCTGGAGGGCTACCACCCGGCGTACCGCGT
This sequence comes from Saccharothrix carnea, assembly GCF_003014735.1. Classification (GTDB taxonomy): domain Bacteria; phylum Actinomycetota; class Actinomycetes; order Mycobacteriales; family Pseudonocardiaceae; genus Actinosynnema; species Actinosynnema carneum. The sequence goes on from NZ_PYAX01000011.1 coordinate 72,937, forward strand.
CGGTGACGTCGAGTGCCTCACGGCGCAGGAGCAGCTGCCGGTGGAGCGTGGCCCGGTTGAGGCCGCGGGCGGTGATGCGCGTGCCCGGGATTCTGCACGTCACCTCGTGGGCACCCGCACGACCACCATGCCGTCCGACAACCACGCGTCGATCCGCTCCACGTCCACCGCCGCCGGGACCGTCGCGCAGTAGTAGTACGTGCGGGGCGAATCGGCCGGGCGCACCGTGATGCCGACCCGGTCCCGCCTGATCGGCGTGCCGTCCGACCGCAGGTCGACGTCACAGACCTCCACCCGCACGTCACGCGGTCGCACGTCCTCGATGAGGGTGGCGAAGAAGTAGGCCTGCTCGGTCACCGCCACGTCGACCAGCAGCGGTCGGTCGTCGGCCGTCGCCAGGTCCCACTCGCGGCCCAGGTTGCGGCCGATCCTGTCCCACCACACGTCCATCTCGGGTACCGGATCCGCCCCGAGGTCCGCACCGGGTTCCCGGCGCCGGACTGTCAGCCGCTCGACCACGACGCCACCTCTCCGTTTGTCGGGCCGTCACGAGGGGAAATACCCGGGTCGGGTGACATTCATGCTCGGTCGATCGGGTGAACCCCTTGCGCCACTCACGGTGCGTACCGACAGCCGTGATTCGGCCGAACGCGCACGGGTACTCCAACCGCGTCCGGTCCCCGAGGGAGTTGTGCCGACCACCCCTCGGTCGCCGGCCGTCCTTTTCGGACGGAGGCGGACCTTGTTCATTGTTGCTCGATCCGGCGCAGGGCCGTTGACCTGCCAATGAGGCGTCGTTAGCGTCGATCTCGTGACTGCTGAACGCATCGCTCCCGTTGTCCCGACAGACGACCTCGCCGGCGCGGTCGAGCGGTGGTCGGCATTGCTCGGCGTCGCCCCGACCTTCGTCGACGGCGACCGCTGGGCCCAATTCGACCTGGCGGGCGGCCGCCTGGCCCTATCCGGCGCCGACCGGGCCCACGACGGCCCCGCCGTACTGGTCAAGGTGCCAAACCTGGACGAGGCCCGCACCCGAGCACAGGCCCTCGGCTTCCAGGTGGGCGACATCAGCACGGGCCCACACGAACGACGCTGCGTCGCCATCGGCCCAGACGGCTACGCCGCGATCCTCCACAGCCCACTCAGCTGACTCCACCACCCGAACCCGAACGTTGAATTCAGGGGTCCCGAACGTTGAATTCAGGGGTCCTGAACGTACGACTCACGCGTTCTGAACGTACGACTCACGCGTTCTGAACGTAGGACACGCGCGTGCGCGACAACGACGAACGCCCGGATCGCGCTGCTGCCGCTGCCCCGTTGGGTGAAGACCTGAACGGCGAGCTGAACACCTCAGCGACCGGGGCGGCGCCATCGTCACCGACCTCGTCGCGGGGTGGCTGTCCACACCGGACTCGGCCCGCTGGCCATGGTCCGCCGACCCGCCAGGGGCCGGTCTCCGACCCGCACGCACGCCGGCACGTGCGGGCCGGAGACCGGGGATCAGGCGACGAAACCGACCGTCAGCAGCAAGTTCGCGTAGAGCCGTCCATCACCGGTGGCCACGCACACCGCCAGTTCCGGCGCCCGGCAAGCCGCGTAGAAGTCCTGCCGCGCCAACGGCTGCAACGGCAGTTCCGGCCCGAGGATCCCTTCGTAGTCGGCCCACACCTCCGGCGTGCTGAGATCGTCCGGCCGCATGGTGTGCACGGCCTCCACCGGGATCGCCGACAACACCGGCGCCAGCACCTCGTCGACCGTGACGAGACCGGGGCGCAGGTTGAGGTGGATCACCTCGGCCCGGTGGTGGACGTTGGTCCGGTGCGCGTAGTTGGAGTCCGCGATCAGGACCTTCGACCCGTGCCCCGCCACAGCGAGGGCGTGCAGCAGCGGCGGGTGGATCAAGGGGTAACGCAGCACTGAAGTCACTCCAGGATGAACGTGGCGTCGGCTCGTGCGACGGAATCGGGCGTGGTGGTCAGGTTGATGTTCGTGCCGTTGTGGCGGATGTACTGGCCGGGGAAGTTCTGCGACTCGAACGACACCCCGGAACCCGAGGCCAGGCCCGCGCGGCGGAAGAACGACGCGTCGGCTCGGAAGACGGCGCTGCCGTCGTTGCGCTCGACCCACATCTCGTGGTTGCGGTGCCGCAGGTAGTAGCCGGGGAAGTTGGTCGACTCCAACGACACCGTGCCCGAGCCGGTCAGCCCCGTGACGATCCGGAACTGCGAGTCGGCCAGCGGGTTGACGTTCGCCTCGACGCGGCCCCGGTACTCCCAGTGCCGGACGAACCGGTCCGGGTAGTTGTACGACTTGAGCCGCACGGGCGTGACGCCGTCCGCCACCGGGATGCCGAAGTTCGGCGTGCCGTCCGCGTTCCAGTAGACCTTCTGCACGCGGGTGCGGCGGTTCGGGTCGCGCAGCGGGTCACCGGAGATGTCGCGGTAGTTGCGGTCGTGGTAGACCAGGATGTCGCTCTGGCCGTCCTCCGAAACCGTGAACGAGTTGTGCCCCGGGCCGTACTGGCCGGTCGCCGCGTTGCTCTCGAACACCGGGTTCTGGTTCTTCGTCCACGACGCCGGGTTGAGCAGGTCCGCCGAAGCCGACGCGGTCAGCAGGCCCAGGCAGTAGTTCGCGTCGGTGGCGCTGGCCGAGTAGGTCATGAACACCCGGCCGTTGCGCTGGATCACCGCGGGTCCTTCGGCGACCTTCACGCCGCCGCGGGTCTCCCAGGCCAGGGTCGGGACGGTCAGCCGGGCGGTCGGGCCGGTGATCGTCCACGGGTTGGCGCCCATCCGGGCCAGGTAGACGTTGGAGTTCGTGGCGATGCCCGGTTCGGCCTGCGCCCACGTCAGGTAGCGCACGCCGTTGACCACGAAGGTCGACATGTCCAGGGAGAAGGTGTCCCACGGGACGTTGACGCGGCCGCGTTCGGTCCAGGTGCCGGTCAGCGGGTTGGCGCTGCTGTTCTCCAGCACGTAGGGCCGGATGCGCCAGACGTCGTCGGTCCGCCCGGCGGCGAAGTAGACGTACCACCTGCCGTTGATGAAGTGGATCTCCGGCGCCCAGATGTGCGCGCCCATCTCACCCGACGAGTGCCTGCGCCAGATCACCGACTCCGGCGCGGTGGCCAGGCCCTGGATCGTGGTCGCGCGGCGCAGCACGATCCGGTCGTACTCCGGCGCGGTCGCGGTGAAGTAGTAGTAGCCGTCCGTGTGCTTGAAGATGTGCGGGTCCGCCCGCTGGTTCGCGATCGGGTTCGTGTACTGCACGGCGGGTGAGGCTTGCGCGGCAGGAGTCACCACCAGGCCCGCGAGCGCGGTCACGGCCACCACCGCGGCCACCGCCAGCCTGCGGGCTCTCCACCGGGGAACGGCACTGTCCATCGGTTCCACTCCATCGTGGCGTCGGGATGCGGCTGTTAACGCTAACAGCGCAGGTCCGCCAGCCTCAAGCCCCACTTACGAGACGATTGCGAACCGCTCCCCCCGAAACCCGCCCCGGCTTGACCTTCCTCCTTCACCGCGGCCGGCGACCACCACAATCTCCGGACACCCCTGGTGTTAGCGATAACATTGCGCTACCTTTCCCGGCACCGTACTTGCCGGGTGGACGGACGCGACTCTCCCCCCGTCCGCCCACCCGGCCTCCACCTCCCCACCGGCCTTCCCCACACGCCACCTCACCTCCAGCGCTCACCGCCGCAACTCCTCGACGATCCGCCGGAGCCGGTCGGCCCGCGCCTCCGGCGTCCGAGCCTTCATGAGCCGCAGGAGCAACGCGTACCGCCGCGTCCGGTCGAGCAGCTCGAACCGCTCCCGCGCACGTCCGTCCCCCGCCAGCGCCTCGACCAGGTCCGGCGGCACGGTCGCGTCACGCTGCCGCTGGTAGGCCGCGTCCCACCGGCCGTCCGCCTTGGCGGCGTCGATCGCGGCGAAACCGGCTTCCCGCACCCGCCCGGCCGCGATGAGCGCCTCGACCTTCTCGACGTTGACCCGCGACCACGCGCTGCCCGCGCGCCGCGGCGAGTACCGCTGCAGGTAGTGGTGCTCGTCGCAACCCTTGCGCCGGCTGTCGATCCACCCGTGACACAGGGCGACGTCGAGGGCTTCGGTGATGGTGACCGACGTCCGCCCCGACCCCTTCTTGGCGATCTCGAGCCAGACGCCGTCACTCGTGCCGTGGTGTTCGGCCAGCCACGACTCCCACTCGGCGGCGTCGGCCAAGGAGAGCGGCTCGGTATCGGTGCGTGCGTTCACACCCCCATGGTGCGGGGGCAAAGTGCTCACCCACTGAGCACTTCAACCGACCGGGCCGGTCACTCGCCGGACTCGCGCCGTTCCACCACCGTGTCGGGCGCCGACTCCGGGACCTCGGTCCGCACGTCGGAGTCGCGCAGCACCTCGCGTGCCTGCGCCTCCGGGTCGGCGCTGCCCGGACCGAGTTCCTCGGGCAGCAGGTTTGCCCTGGTCCGCGCCCGGCGGTCGACGTCGTTGCGCCGGTCGAACACCTCCGGCCGGTCGAGGTCGTGCTCCCGCCTGATGCGCTCCTCCTCGTCGGCCGACAGCTCGGTCGTGCCGAGGTCGAGCGGTTCCTGGTGCGTCATGGTCTTGCCATACCCCGTGGGCCGCCGGTTGACGCCCACGCGGTCACGGGGTGCCGCGGACCCGGCTGTGGTGCCGGCGGGCCTTCAGCCGGTTCCCGCAGGCGGTCATCGAGCACCACAGCCGCCTGCCGGTGCGCGAGACGTCCTGGAAGTGCAGGACGCACTCCGGGTTCGCGCACTTGCGGACGCGGTCCGGCGCCGCCTCGCGCACCGCGACGAAGTCCCGCAGGCACGCCCACGCCGCACGCCACCGCGGATCGGCCACGTCGTCGTGCTCGACCCGGCCGCGCCCGTCGACCGCCAGCCGCAGCCGTCCGTGCTCCAGCAGGGCGTTGAGGGCGGCGTGGTCGGCGGGATCCGCGATCACCGCGACCACCGCGTCCCGGGCCTCGCGCAACGGCTGCCGGGGCACGGGCCGGGCGGACTCCAGTTCCCGGTCCGCGAGCCACGCCCCGGTCAGGTCGTCGTGGTCGAGCAGGTCGTAGAGGACCCCGCCGATCAGGTACCGGGTGTTGAGCAGGTCGATGCCCAGGGATTGGTCCACCAGCGGACGCGCCGGCCAGCCCCGGGCCAGCAACGCGCCGGCCACGGCGTCATCGGCACCGAGCACGCCCGCCCACCTCCACGTCTAACCGTTGAGAGTCGCTTGACAGGTTAACACGAACCTGCTTGCCTGATCGCCGTCACCTAACCGTTCAAATCAATCAGAACGGTTAGATCACCGATCAGGAAGAAGCCGATGACCTCGTACCGGTACGCCGACATCGACGGGCAGCGCGTGTTCTACCGGGAGGCCGGGCACGCCGACGCCCCGGTCGTGGTGCTGCTGCACGGTTTCCCGACCAGCTCGCACATGTTCCGCGAGCTGATCCCGCGCCTGGCCGACCGCTACCGCGTGATCGCGCCGGACCACATCGGGTTCGGGCACAGCTCCGCGCCGTCCCCCGACGAGTTCGACTACACGTTCGACGCGCTCACCGACATCACCCTCGGCCTGCTGGACCACCTCGGGGTGCGGCGGCACGCGCTGTACATCCAGGACTACGGCGCGCCCATCGGCCTCAAGATCGCGTCACGCCACCCCGAACGCGTCACCGCGATCGTCACGCAGTCCGGCAACGCCTACACCGAGGGCTTCACCCCGTTCTGGGAGCCGCTGTTCGCCTACGCCACCAACCCCGGGCCCGACACCGAGCCCGCGGTGCGGGCGCTGCTCACCCTCGACGCCACGCGCCGGCAGTACACCCACGGCGTCAAGGACCCGAGCCGGATCAGCCCGGACACGTGGGTGCACGACCAGGCCCTGCTCGACCGGCCCGGGAACGCCGAGGTGCAGCTGGCGCTGTTCCGCGACTACCGCAACAACCTCGACGCGTACCCGGCGTTCCAGCAGTACTTCCGGGACACGCGGGTGCCGCTGCTCGCGGTGTGGGGGCGGCACGACGAGATCTTCGGCCCGGACGGCGCGCTGGCCTACCGGCGCGACCTACCCGACGCCGAGATCCACCTGCTCGACGCGGGCCACTTCGCGCTGGAGGACCAGCTCGACACCGTCACCGGGTACCTCCGCGGCTTCCTCGGCCGAGTCCTGGGCTGAGCACCCCGAGCGTGTGTTCGGCGGACTTCGCCGGCGACATCTCCGGTCACCGCCACTACGGTGACGACGGTGCGCTCCGACTCGGCATCACCAGGCTCGCGTTCGACTCCGCGGAGTCGTCGTAGGTCCGATGAGCACGCGTCCGCGCCCGCTCCCGGCCACCGCCGTTCGCGGCGGTCGGGAGCGGCCGCACCGCTTCCAAAGTGGGCATTGACGTTGGCGCAACGTGCTCGTAGCCTCCCGGAAAGCGCTTTCCACGCCGAACCGCGCATCGCGTCTGGAAGCGGTCGAGACCGGAGGATCCGAATGGGTGCACTGAAACGTTTCAGAGTCCTGGCGACGTCGATGGTGGCGCTGCTGGCTGTCGCCTGTGGCGGCGGCGGTGGCGGCGGTGACGAGACCCAGGCCGGACCCGCCACGCTGCGCTTCTCGTGGTGGGGGAACGCCGAGCGCGCCGAGCTGATGCAGAAGGCCATCGACCTCTTCCAGAGCAAGAACCCCGAGATCAAGGTGACGCCGAGCTTCCAGGAGTTCGAGGCGTACTGGCAGAAGATGGCCACCGAGACCGCGGGCGGCAACGCGCCCGACGTGTTGCAGATGGACTTCGCGTACATCCGCGAATACTCCGAGCGCAACGCGCTCTACGACCTGAAGAAGCAGGAGGGCAAGAACCTCGAGCTCGGGGACCTGCTCACCGGCCTGAAGGGCGCGGGCGAGATCGACGGCAAGCTGTACGGCGTGCCGACCGGCGGCAACACCTGGGGTTACATCTACGACCCGGCGCTGTTCGCCCAGGCCGGCGTCGAGGAGCCGAAGGAAGGCTGGACCTGGGACGACTACCGCGACGCCATGAAGACGATCGCGGAGAAGACCGGCGTCTCAGGTGGTGGCAACTACGTCGGCAGCTACTACAACCTGGAGCTGCAACTGCGGCAGGAGGGCGGGCTGCTCTACACCGAGGACGGCAAGCTCGGCTTCGACAAGGCGCGGCTGAAGGAGTTCATGGAGGAGGGCAAGGCGCTGGCGGACGGCAAGACCGTGCTGCCGATCGAGAAGGGCGTGCAGATCAAGCCCGCGTTCGCGCTGGAGCAGAAGCTGGTCGCCGGTGACCTCGGCTGGGACAACTTCATGTCCCGCTACGCCAAGTCCAACCCCGGCCTGAAGCTGGGTCCCGTGCCGACCGACAAGGCGGGCACGTCCGGCCAGTACCTCAAGCCGTCGATGCTGCTGAGCGTGTCGCAGAAGACCGAGCACCCGGCGGCGGCGGCCAAGCTGGTGTCGTTCATGGTCAACGACCCGGAGGTCGGCAAGATCTTCGGCGCCAACCGCGGCCTGCCGCCGACGAACGCGCAACGCGCCGCCGCGCAGCTCGAAGGTCCGCTGGCCGCCGTCGCGGCGTACGAGGACGCGCTGAAGGACAAGTTCGGCAAGACGCCCCCGGCGCCGCCGAAGGGCGCGGGCACGCTGGAGCAGGCGTTCATCCGGATCACCGAGGAACTGCAGTACGGCCGCATCACCCCCGACCAGGCCGTCGACCAGTTCTTCACCGAGGCCGAAGAGACCCTCGGGTCGTGAGCCGGGCGACGATCGCGCCGGACCGGCGCGCCGAGGTCGCCCCGGCCGGGCGGACGGGTCCGCGCGAGCGGGCCCGCCTGTCCGGTGACGGACTGGCGGGCTACCTGTTCCTGTCACCGTGGATCATCGGGATCGTCCTGCTGACCCTCGGGCCGATGGTGACCTCGCTCTACCTCTCGTTCACCGACTACGACCTGTTCAACGCGCCGACGTGGATCGGGCTGGAGAACTACCAGCGGATGTTCACCGACGCGCGGTGGTTGCGCTCGGTCCAGGTCACCGCGATCTACGTGGCGCTGGCCGTGCCGATCAAGCTGGCCGCCGCCCTGGCCGTGGCGATGCTGCTCAACAGCAAGCGCGCGGGCCAGGGGTTCTACCGGGCGGCGTTCTACGGGCCGTCGCTGATCGGCGGCAGCGTCGGCGTGGCGATCGTGTGGAAGATGATGTTCAGCGACGACTCGGTCGTCGACCAGGTGCTGCTCAAGTTCGGCATCGACACCGGCGGTTGGGCGGGCAACCCGGACTTCTCGCTGATGATGCTGGTGCTGCTGGCGACGTGGCAGCTCGGCGCGCCGATGGTGATCTTCCTGGCCGGGCTCAAGCAGGTGCCGCGGGAGCTGTACGAGGCGGCCGAGGTCGACGGCGCGGGCCGCGCGCGGCGGTTCTGGTCGATCACGCTGCCGATGATCTCGCCGGTGCTGTTCTTCAACCTGCTGCTGGAGACGATCAACGCGTTCCAGGTGTTCACGTCGGCGTACGTGGTGGGCGGGCCGAACGGGCAGCCGGCAGGCAGCACGCTGTTCTACACCATCTACCTGTTCGACCGGGGTTTCGGTGACTACCGCATGGGTTACGCGTCGGCGATGGCGTGGATGCTGCTGCTCGGCGTCGGCCTGGTCACCGTGTTCCTGTTCCGCACCGCACGGGGGTGGGTCTTCTACTCCGGGGACTCGGGGGACAAGCGATGACGCTGACGTTGAGGCGGGTGGCGTGGCACGTCGGCGTGCTGGCGCTGCTCGCGATCGTGCTGTACCCGATCGTGTGGGTGGCGGCGGCGACGTTCAAGCCGTCCGAGGCGATCGTCGGCAGCCTGCAGCTGTTGCCGACCGATCCGACGTTCGCGAACTACGAGCGGGTGTTCGAGGGTGTCGTCGGCGTCGGGGTCGGCCGGTTCTTCTGGAACTCGGCCGTGCTGGCGGTGTTGTCGGTGGTCGGCACGGTCGCGTCGTCGGCGTTGGCGGGGTACGCGTTCGCCCGGCTGCGGTTCCGGGGGCGGACGGCGCTGTTCGCGATCATGATCGCGACGCTGCTGCTGCCGTTCCACGTGCTGATCATCCCGCAGTACGTGGTGTTCCAGAACCTGGACCTGATCGACACCTACGTGCCGTTGCTGGCGGGCAAGTTCCTGGCGTCGGAGGCGTTCTTCGTGTTCCTGATCGTGCAGTTCATCCGGCAGCTGCCGCGTGAGCTGGACGAGTCCGCGAAGATCGACGGCGCGGGGCACTGGACGGTGTTCTGGCACATCATCGTGCCGCTGTGCAGGCCGGCGCTCATCACCACGGCGATCTTCACGTTCATCTGGAGCTGGAACGACTTCTTCGGGCCGTTGATCTACCTGAGCACACCGGACAAGTACCCGTTGCCGTTGGCGCTGCAGTTGTTCATCGACGAGTCGACGGGGTCGGACTTCGGTGCGCTGATGGCGATGTCGATGCTGGCGCTGGTGCCGGTGATCCTGTTCTTCCTGTTCTTCCAGCGGTTCCTGGTGGAGGGCGTGTCGACGTCGGGGTTGAAGGGGTGAGGTCGTGAAGCGGTTCGCAGCGGGGTTCGCGCTGTTCGGCGAGTGCCTGACGGCGGGGTTGCTGGTGCTGCTGGCGGCCCTGCCGGTGGTGACGTTGGTGCCTGCGCTGGCGGCGGGGTGCGCGCACATCAAGGCCCACGTGGACGGGGAGACCACTTCGGTGCGGGCGTTCTTCGAGCGGGTGCGGGTCGCGTTGCCCGGTGGGTGGGCGGTGTCGCTCGGGGTGGTCGTCGGGTTCGCGGTGCTGGTGGTGGACGTCGTGTTCTTGCGGACGCGGGTCGCCGGTGGCGGGTTCGTGGCGGTCGTGTGCGGGGTGGCGGCGGTGGGGGTGGCCGTGGTCGTGCTGCGGGTGGCGGCGCTGTGGGCGCCGGGCACGCGGTGGCCGTCCGTCCTGCGTGACGCTTCCCGCCGTTCGGCCGCGGACTTCACCGGCTCCCTGCTCCTGGTCATGTCCCTCGCCGTACTGCTGATCGTGACCTGGCAACTCCCACCGCTCGTCGTGCCGATGCTCGGCTGCGTCCTGATGGCCGCCGTAGCAGTCGACCGCCGCCACCTGACAGTCGCCCACCAACCCCAACCGCGCTAACCTGCCCTGACCAGCATTTATCCCTCCGAGCACCTCCACGAACGGGTGAACCTGAACCCAACTAGAACCGATAACATCGTTTCCAATCCCCTGAAACGTCGGTTGAAACAACGAGGCCGGCAACCAACCCCCGCCCCGGGCTCCCCGCCGCCCGCGCAATAAGTGGAAGCTGGACGCCGGACTCGACGAGCGCCAGGGCCGTGGGATGTGGACACCTGCGAGCCGCCGGCCAGGCGACCGCAGCGGGCTGGGAGTCGGCGGGCCGGATGTCGGCGCGGTGGATGTCAGTGCGGTGGATGTCGGCGCGGTGGATGTCGGCGCGGTGGATGTCGGCGGACCCGCTGGGCACTCGCCCGGAATCAGCAGCGGTGCGCTGTGCGATCGCGGCCAATGGAGGAAGCGCGGATCCGGTCGGTGGTGGAGCAGTGGTGGCGTCAGCGGATGCGGAGGACCCGCCGGTTCGGTCGGAGGCTGGCCGGCGGCGGGCGGGGGGCGGGCGGGGGGCGGGCGGCGAGCGCCGGTAGCGGTGGGGGTGGGCGAGCTGGGCGGTGGGGGGCTGGGGTGTTGCAGGAGTGGTGGTGGCGGGGGGTAGGGGGTGGAGTGGTCAGGTGGTGGCGCGCACGATCAGGGTGGAGGGGTGGAGGGTTAGTGGGGGTGCGGTTTGGCGGTCCAGCAGGGTGGTGGCGGCGGCGGTGGTGATTGATTCGATCGGGTTGGTGGTGGTGGTCAGGGGTGGGTGGCTCAGGGTGGCGTAGGGGAGGTCGTCGAAGCCGGCGATGGCGATGTCGCCCGGCACGTTGACGCCGGAGGTTCGGAGGGCGTCGAGGGCACCCAAGGCGGAGAGGTCACCCAGGGCGAAGATGGCGTCCGTGTCGGGCCAGCGGGTCAGGATTTCGGTGGCGGCGTGGTGGCCTCGGGTGGCGGTGAAGTCGCCCGGGATCAGGCGGGGTGGGGTGCCGGCGGCTTCGGTTGCGCGCTGGTAAGCGGTCAGTGCTCTTCTGGTGCACGGGAGCCAGGCGGGGCCGGTGATCATGGCGATTCGGCGGCGGCCCGTGACAAGCAGGTGTTCGAGGACGTTGGTGGTGCCGGTGGCGTTGTCCACGTCGAACGACGGCACGATGCGGGAGCCGATGCCGATCGCGGCGACCCGGCCGCGGGCGGAGCGGGGGACGGTGGCCAGGGCCGGTTCGGTCGGGTTGACCAGGATGATGCCGCCAACGTCACGGCTCTCGGTCAGCCTGCCCAGTTCGGCGGGGTCGTGCAGCGGCAGCCAGTGCAGGGACACGCCGACTTCGCGGGACGCCGCGACCGATGCGGTGGCGGCGGTGACGCGGGCGACGTAAGGGTCGTTGAGCACGTGCGCGGTGTGGCCGCCGACGACGACGGCGATGCGCGTACCGGTGCGGGTCGCGAGGGCCCGCGCGGCGGGGTTCGGGGTGTAGCCCAGCTCGCTGGCGGCCGCGGCGACGCGGAGGCGGGTGGAGTCGGAGGCCGAACCGCGGGGGCTCAAGGCGCGGGACGCGGTCGCCATCGACACGCCGGCTCGACGCGCCACGTCCGCCAAGGTCGCCGTCGATCCACGCACCCCACGCCGCTGCCTGACCACGGCGGTCAGTGTGCCAGTCCGGAAGGCCGCGCCCGAAAGAACGGGCCTTGCGGTGGAAGCGCTTCCATGGGTGGGGTCACCGATGACGTCGGAGAGTGGGGGTGACCGGGGATGTCGACCGCGGAGGCGAGGCCGGTTCGCGGCACGGCGGCAGGGGTCGCGGTGACCTTCGGGCTGAACGGGGTCGCGGTGGCGTCCTGGTTCGCCCGCGTCCCCGCCGCCCGGGACGCGTTGCAGCTCGGCGCGGGCGCCCTGGGCCTGCTGCTGCTGGCCATGTCGGCCGGTGCGACGTTGGCGATGCTCACCGCCGGTGAGGTGACCCACCGGCTCGGACCGCGGCGGACGGTGTGCGTGGCCACCACCGGGGTCGCGGGTGGGCTGGTGGTCGCGGGCGCGGCGATCGGCGTCTGGCCGTCGGCGACCGCGGCCGGGATCGGGTTGTTCCTCCTCGGGTACGGGTCGGGCACCTGCAACGTCGCCATGAACGTCGAGGCGGCGGCCGTCGAACGGGTCGTCGGTCGGACGGTCATGCCGCGCTTCCACGCGGTGTGGAGCTTGGGCACGGTGGTCGCCGCCGGGTTGGCGGCCGCGACGGCGTCGGCGGACGTGCCGGTGGCGGCGCACTTGGCGGTCGTCGCCGCGATCACCCTGGCCGGCACGGTCCTCGCCGCACGGACCTTCCGGTACGGCGGCGCGCACCAGGCCGGGGCGAAGAGCGGTGTGCTGGCGGCCTGGCGGGAACCCCGGACGTTGCTGATCGGGTTCCTGGTCCTGGTGCTGGCGTTCACCGAGGGCACCGCGAACGACTGGCTCGCGGTGGCGTTCGTGGACGGGTACGCGTTCGGGCCCGCGGCGGGCGCGGTGGTGTTCGGCGTGTTCGTGACCACGATGACGCTCGGCCGGCTCCTGGGCACGGTGGCGCTCGACCGCTGGGGACGGGTGCCGGTGCTGGTCGGCACGATGCTGTTGGCGATCGCCGGTGTGGTGTTGGCGGTGCTGGGCCGTGAGCCGGCGGTGGCGGTGGGCGGGGTGGCGCTGTGGGGCCTGGGCACGGCGCTCGGCTTCCCGGTCGGCCTGAGCGCGGCGGCGGACGAGGAGAGCCGTGCGGCGGCACGGGTCAGCGTGGTCGCGGTGATCGGGTACACCGCGTTCCTGGCCGGTCCGCCGGTGGTCGGCTTCCTCGGCGACCAGGTCGGCGTCCTGCGTGCCCTGCTGGTGGTGCCGCTGCTGCTCGTCCCCGCCCTCGCCCTGGTGCCGACCCTCCGTCCTATTCGGTCCGCAACGCCGTCGCCGTCGACGTCCTCGCCGCCCAGGTAGCCGGCAGCGACGCACCGACGATCGCGATCAGCAGGCCGCCGATGCCGAGCAGGACCAGCTCGGGCAGGGAGTGCACGGCGTGGGCCGACGCGGGCAGGCCGATCCCGGCGCTCTCCCCCATCGCCGGCAGGACCGCGCCGTGCAGCGCGACCCCGGCGGGCACGCCGACCGCGCCGCCGACCACGCCGATCACCACCACCGAGGCGATGACCATCGCGATGGTCTGCCGGGGCGTCATGCCGAGTGCTTTGTGGACGCCCAGGTCGCGGATGCGGTCACGGGTGTCGAGCACGACGGCGTTCAGCACGCCCATGGCGGCCACCGCGACGAGCATCAGGGTGAGCGTCGCGGTCAGGCTGTTGATCAGGATGATCGTGTCGCTGGCCTGACCGGAACGGCCGGGCCGCGCGGTGGCGCCGAGCGGTGCCAGGGCGGCGTTCAAGCTGTCGATGTAGGTGTTGACGTCGGTGCCCGGCTGCACCGCGATGTGGTGGGTGGCGCCCTTGGCGTCGTTGCCGGCTGTGAGCGTGGCCGCGTCGGTCAGCACCACCATGCCGTCGTTGCTCATCTCGAACACGTCGCCGACGATCCGCACGGTGACGGTCTTCCCGCCGTCGTCCAGCGTCACGGTGTCGCCGACCTCCGTGCCGGTGGCGGCGAGGAACGGTGTGGGTGCGACCGCTTCGCCCGGTTGCGTGAACCACCGCCCGGACACCAGCTGGTAGCCGTCCCAGGTGGCGTCTCCGGTGAACGACACGACGGCGGTCGTGCCGGCCACTCCGGTGACGGTGACCTGCGTGCGGCTGGTGCGGTAGTGGGCCCGCGTCCCGGCTTGGGCGGCGATGACGTCCGATACAGCGGCCGGGTCGGGAGCAGCGGCCGGACGCCCACCGGGCCGGGAACCCGGCTGCGGACCGGGGTCGGACACGCCGATGGTCACGTCCGCCGCGTCGTGATCGCGGGCGATCTGGATCTGGTTGAGCGAGGACGCCAAGCCGACCGCGAACGTGACCGCCGTGGCGCCGAAGAGCACCGCCGCGGTCATCGCCGCCGCACGGGCAGGCCGCGCGAACGGGCGGGCCAGGCCGAGGCCGACCGGTCGTGGCACGGGCAGGCGCGCGGTCAACCGGGCCGCCCACCGGCCGCGGCCGGGTCGTGGGGTGCGGCCGACCGCGATGGCGTCCACCGTGCGCAACCGTCCGGCTCGCAGCGCGCTCACCCACGCCGTCACCGACACCAGCGCGAGCGCCCCGACGACCACGACGACGTTCACCCACGGCGCCACGGTCAACTTCACCGCGCCGTAGACGTCCTCGGTCTCGGCCAGCACGGGGATGGCCAGCAGATTGCCCGCGACCGCACCGATCGCGGTGCCGACCGCCGCCGGGATCAGGGCCTGCGCCATGTACGCCCGCACGACCTGGGCCGGGGTGGAGCCCAGGGCCTTGAGGATGCCGATGCGCCGGGTTCCCGCGCCGACCGCGCCCGCGACCACGTTGCCGACCACGAGCAACGACATGACCAGCCCCAGCACGCCGAACGCGACGAGGAACGGCACGAACACCGCGACGCTGCGGTCGGCCGCCTTCTTGAGCACCAGCCACGACTGCGAGCCGGTCATCGCGTCCGCGGGTACCGCCGCGACCACGGCCTCGCGGCCCGCGTCGACGGACTCGGCTGCCGTGAAGCGGTACAGCACCTGGTAGGACTCGGGTGCGGTGACCCAGGACGGTGGCACCCAGCCGTCCGCGGTGCGGCTGACCGAGCGGGCCAGGCCGACCACGGTCAACGTCGAGCCGTCGGTGAGGGTGATGCGGCGGCCGACCGCGGAGCCGGTCGGTGAGTGCGCGTGCGGTCCGTCCGCGGACACCACGAGTTCACCCGGCTCGTCGGCCCACTCCCCCTCGGTCAGCGTCACGGCGTCCACCGGTCCGCCGCCGGGATCGGTGCGGCCCGCGACGGTCAGCGGGGCCTGACCACCCGGCGCTTGGCCACCGGCCCCGTTCCGGCCCGGCCCGTTGTCGCTCGGCGTGATCGTCGTGACCGGGAACGGCCCGGCCGACGCGGTGACGCCGTCGACGGGCACCGACAGCTGCTCCGGTGTGGCCTTGCCCGCGTCGAACACCGCCGACAGGTGCGCGCCGCGCTGTTCGGCGAACGCGTCGTCGAACGGCGCGGTGGACGCCACCAGCAACGACCCGCCGAGCACGGACGACGTCACGGCCATCGTGGTGGCCAGCCCGATCACGACGGTCTGCACCCGGCGACGTGCCACGCCCGAACGCACGACCCGGCTCAGCGCGCTCATCGGGTCGGCTCCACGGACACGTCGCCCGCGACCCGGCCGTCGACCAGCTGGATGGTGCGGCGGGTGCACGACCGGGCCAGCGCGAGGTCGTGCGTGACGACGACGAGCGTCTGGCCCTCGGCGTTCAGCTCGGTGAGCAGCGTGCTGACGTCCTCTCCGGACGCGGTGTCCAGCGCGCCGGTCGGTTCGTCGGCCAGCAGCAGCGCGGGCCGGTTCATCAACGCCCTGGCGACGGCGACGCGTTGCCGTTCGCCGCCGGACAGCCGTCCCGGGTAGGCGCGGGCGTGGCGAGCGACGCCGAGCTGGTCGAGCAGGTCCGCCGCACGCCTGGCGGCCTCGCCGCGCGCCATGCCCGCGAGCTGCGCGGGCAGGACGACGTTGTCGGCCACGGTCAGGTCGTCCAGCAGGTTGAAGAACTGGAAGACCATGCCGACGCGGGCCCGCCGGTGGCGCGCGGACGCGGCCTCGCCGAGTTCGTCCACCCGAACGCCGGCCACGGTGACCGTGCCGGTGTCCGGCCGGTCGAGGCCCGCGATCAGGTTGAGCAGCGTGGACTTGCCGCTGCCGGACGGGCCGAGCACGGCCACCGCCTCCCCCGCGTGCACGGTCAGCGTCACGTCGCTCAACGCCGGTGGCCCGTCGTCGTACCCGCGGCTCACGTCACGCAGTTCGATCACCGGCGTGGTCATGGTCGGCTCCCTGGTTCGTCCTCGCTGTGGCCCGGTGGACGGTAGGAGCGGCGGTGATCCGGGCGCGTCGGTCGGCCGGGGCATTTCCGGTAGCCCGCCGGGATGAGGTCTCTGCGGTGTCATCCCCGCGATGTAGTCGAGCGGTGCAGGCGGTGTGGTCGTCCGGGTGGATGTCCGGTGGGCGGGCGGTCGGTGAGAATGGCCGGGTGACGAACGCGCCGGTGGTGGACCGACTGCGGGCCTGGACCACCCTGGTGGTGCTGCCGACCGGTCCGCTGCCGCGGCCGACCGTGCGCAACTACGTGTTCGACGTGGTGTTGGCGCTGGTCATCGGTGTCGCTTCGGTGGGGTACGCGGTCGACTCGCAGGACGTGCCGGCGCGCGTGGTGGTCGGTGGGCTGATCGCGCCCGTGCCGCCGCTCATGCCGCCGGAGCCGGATCCGGGAGCGGTGTTCGGTGCGGTGCTCGTCGCGGTGGTGGCGGCGGTGGCGTTGGTGTTGCGGCGTCGCTATCCGTTGGCGGTGCTGTGGGTCGTGCTGTACGCGACGTCGGTGACGCCATCGGACACGCCCGGGCTCACGTTCTACTCGTGCGCGGTCGCGGCCTACTCGGCCGCCGCGTACAGCCCGCACCGGCCCCCCGCGTTGGCGAGCCTGGTGGTGGCGGTGCTGGCGGTGGGGGTGTTCCGGGACTCGGAGCTGCCGGTGGTGCCGAACCAGTACGTGCCGCTGCTGATCCTGGTGCCGCTGATCGTGGCGGCGAACGGCCTGCGCACGTGGAAGGTCCGGACGGACGAGGGTTTGGCGCAGGTGTCGGCGTTGGAGCGGGAGCAGGCGGAAGCGTTGCGGCGGGCGGTCGAGCACGAACGGGCCCGCATCGCGCGCGAGCTGCACGACGTGGTGACGCACCACGTGAGCGTGATGACGATCCAGGCTGGTGCGGCGCGGAAGGTGATGGCGGTGTCGCCGGATCAGGCGCAGGGGGCGTTGTTGGCGGTCGAGGCGGGTGGGCGGGCGGCGATGACGGAGTTGCGGCACGTCATGGGGTTGCTGACGATGGCCAGTCCCGAACCGGGCGGTCCCGGACCGGCCGACCTCGCGCCGCAGCCGGGGCTGGCGCAGGTGGAGGCGTTGGTGGCGCGGGTTCGGGACACCGGTGTGCGGGTTGAGTCGGTGGTGAGGGGGCAGCTGCGGCCGTTGCCGTCCGGGGTCGAGTTGGCCGCGTACCGGGTGGTGCAGGAGGGGTTGACGAACGCGGTGAAGCACGCGTCCGGCGGGTCGGTGGTGGTGACGGTGGAGTACGGAGTGGATTTCTTGCGGGTGGAGGTGGTGGACACCGGTGGTGAGGCCGGGCCTGGTGCGGCTGTCGGGAACGGGTACGGGTTGATCGGGTTGCGGGAGCGTCTGGCTGTTTACGGTGGGACGTTGGAGGCTCGGGCGCGGGTTGGTGGCGGGTATCGGGTTGCTGCGTCGATTCCGGTGGAGGCGTCGATCGCGGTGGAGGCACGGTGAGTCGGCTGCGGGTGGTGGTCGCCGATGATCAGGTGCTGGTGCGCACGGGTTTTCGGATGATCCTCACGGCTGATGGCATCGACGTGGTCGGTGAGGCCACCAATGGGCTGGAAGCGGTGGAGGCGGTGCGGCGGACCGTGCCGGATGTGGTGCTGATGGACATCCGGATGCCGGAGCTGGATGGGTTGGAGGCCACGCGGAGGATTTTGACCGGCGGTGAGTCCGAGCCGCGGGTGATCATCCTGACGACGTTCGACCTCGACCACTATGTGTACGCGGCGTTGTCGGCCGGTGCGAGCGGGTTCCTGCTCAAGGACGTGACGCCGGAGCACTTGGTCGCGGCGGTGCGGATGGTTCGCTCCGGTGACGCGTTGCTGGCGCCTGCCATCACACGTCGGTTGGTGGAGAGGTTCGCGGATCGCAGGCCGGATACGGTCGCACGGCATCGTGATCTGGCGGCGTTGACGCCGCGTGAGTTGGAAGTCCTCGGGCTGCTGGCGCGGGGGTTGAGCAATGCCGAGCTCGCCGGTGAGTTGCACTTGTCGGAGGCGACGGTGAAGACGCACGTGGCGAGGATCTTGGCCAAGCTCGGGTTGCGGGATCGGGTGCAGGCGGTGGTTGTGGCGTATGAGACCGGGTTGGTGACGCCAAGTGGGCAGGCTTGAGGTGGAGGGGCGTGGGGGGTGGCTCGGTGGTTGGGGCAGGCTCGATTCGACATGGGCCTTTGCGGTCGGGCGGCGGGTTCGATGGCGAAATTTGAGGCGGCGCAATTCAAGACGGCGGTTTTTGTGTTTGGTGGTGGTGGTTGGTGGCTTGTTTGTGGTGTCCCATGGCGGTGGCGAGGGTGGCGAGGTGGTGGGTGGTGGGGCCGAGGGTGATCAGGCCGCTGCCTGCGCCGGCCAGTTCTTGGGCGGCGGGGAGGAGTTGGTCGTAGAGGCGGGCCATGGTGGGGTGGTCGTTCGCTTCGATGGCGAGCTTGGCGTGCAGGCACGTTCTGGCTTCGAAGAGCAGGTCGTGTGGTGAGTCGGGGATGGTGGCTTGGAGGGCTGTGGTGCGGTCGCCTCGGGCCAGTAGGACGATTGGTCGGGCCCAGGGTTCGTAGGGGCCGAAGTCGGCGTCCGGGAGGTCGCCGAGGCTGAGCAGGGCCAGTGGGAGGATTCCGTTTTCCAGGCCGGGCATTCCGGCGCCGCTGAGGCGGGAGGCGGCGGTGTGGTAGGCGGTTCTGGCTTTGTCGCGTTGGCCTGTGACGGCCAGGCGCAGTGCGGTGTACCAGCTGGTGAAGATGCCGACCAGTGGGAGGTCGTGGCGTTCTGCCAGGGCGTCGGCGGCGGTGGCGTGGTGGTCGGCGGTCGGGAGGTCGGCGAGGGCGGTGGCGGCTTGGAGGTTGATCAGGTGGGCGAGGACTTCGAAGGTCACCAGGCCGTGGTGGGTGGCGAGGTCGAGTAGTTCCGTGCCGATCCGGGCTCGGTCGGGGGCGAGGCCCGCTCGGTGGTAGGTCTGGAGGAAGCGGCCGTTGAGTGCCATGGCCAGCAAGGACGGGTCGTCCAGGTCGCGGGCGATGGCTTCGGCTTCCACGGCCGCCTGCCTGCCGCGTGGGCCCGTGTCGGCGCGGCGTTCCATGGCGATGGTGATCAGCAGGCGGGCGCGTTCGGCCGGGTGGTCGGGTGGGAGGGCGGCGAGCGCCTGTTCGGCGGCGTCGGCGAGGCGGGCGGAGAGGGCTTCGTCGTCGTTGGTGGTCCAGATGGCGGGCACGTCGAAGGACCCGATCGTGCGGGCGGCCAGGACCGGGTCGCCGTGGACTTCGGTGACGGCCTCGGCCCGGTAGCGGCGGGCCTGGGCCAGGTCGCCGGTCACGGCCAGTGTTCGGACCAGGCCCGTCACGGCTCGGAGTCGGTCGTGGTCGGATCGGGCCAGCGTTTCCCGCCACAGGGTCGCGGCCTGGTGTGGTGCGAACCGGTGTTCGGCTCGTTCGGCGGCGGCACGGGTGTAGTGGGCGGTGCGTGCGTTGGTTGCTCGGTTGCCGGCGCGCAGCAGGTGGTGGGCGATGGTTTCGACGTCGTCGGGGTGCACGGTCTCGATGACGTCGGCGGCTGCGGCGTGCCAGCGGGTTCGGCGGGCGTGGGGGATGTCGTCGTAGAGCGTGTCGCGCACGAGTGCGTGGGTGAACCGCAGGCGTTCGGCGTCCTGCTCGACCAGGAAACCCGCGAGCAGCGCCGACTCGACCGAGTCCAGCACGGCGTCCTCGTCGCCGGCGAGTGGGACGAGGACGTCGAGGTCGACGTCCTGGCCGAGGACCGACGCTTGGCGCAGGTGCGTCCGCGTGGCGTCCGTGAGCTGGGCGAGGCGGTGGCGGATGACGTCGCGGACGCCGGCGGGGACGGTGCTCAGGGCCGGGTCGGTCTCCCACAGGCGGGCGAGTTCGCGGACGAAGAACGGGTTGCCGGCGCTGCGGGTGTGGATCGCGCGGACGTCGGCGTGCGTCGGCTCGCGGTCGGTGACGGCTTCGACCAGGTCCCGCACCTGCGGTTCGGTCAGGCCGCCCAGGTAGACGCGAGTCGGCTCGGTGCGGGCGGCCCGGCCGAGGGCTTCGGTCAGGGCGGCGGAGATCTCGGTGGAGCGGTAGGTGGCGACGATCGTCACGCGCCCGGCGTCGGGGTCGGCGGACAGTGACGTCACCAGCGCGAGGGTGTCCTCGTCGGCCCAGTGCACGTCGTCGAAGACCAGCAGGACCGGTGACGGCACCTTGGCCAGGGCGGCGGCGATGGCGCGGTGCCGTTCGAACCGGGTACCGGATTTTTGTTCCATGCCAAGGGTTTGCGCGATCCGGGTCCACGGCCAGGCGGCGGGGGCGTCCTCGGCGCACGTGCCCCACGCGGTCGTCCAGCCGGCGGCGGCGAGCCGTCCGGTCAGCTCCTCGGCCAGCGCCGTCTTGCCCGCGCCCGCCGTGCCGGAGACCAACGCCAGCCGCCGGCCCGTCCGGGCGGCGCGTTCCAGCTCGGCCAGCTCGTCCGTGCGGCCGATGAACGCGGTGGTCCGGGCGGGTGGTGGCGGGGTGAGGTCCGGTGAGTGGGTGAGGATGTCGGTTTCCAGGCGGCGCAGGGCGTGGCCGGGGTCGACACCGAGTTCCGCGCGCAGCACCTCGCGGGACCGGCGGAGGGTGTCCAGCGCCTCGCCCTGCCGTCCGGTGCGGTAGAGCGCGAGGGCGAGCAGCCGTCGTCCGTCCTCGCGCAACGGGTGGGCGTCGACGTGCGCCCGCAGGTCCGGCACCGACTCCGCCGCCTCGCCCAGCGCCAACGCCGCCTCGGCACGCCGTTCCACGGCCAGCAGCCGCAGCTCGTCCAGCCGCGCGGCCTCGCCGCGGGCCCACGGTTGGTCGGCGAACTCGGCGTAGGCGGGGCCGCGCCAGAGCGCGAGCGCCTCGTCCAGCAGCGTTCGCGCGTTGGCGGGATGGCCGTCTGCGAGCAGCCGTGCCGACTCGGCGATCGCTGCCTCGAAAGCACGGGCGTCGACGTCCTCGGCCCGCAACGCGTACCCCGGCGGCACGGTCACCAGCAGTCGGGAGGGGGTGCGGGGTGGGCGGTCGGGTTCGAGGGACTTGCGCAGCGCGCCCACGAACGTCTGCACCGCACCCAGGGCGCCGTCCGGCGCGTCGCCGTCCCAGAGGTCGTCGATCAGCCGGGTGACCGGCACCACCCGGCCGTTGGCGACCAGCAGCCGTGCCAGCACGGCACGGTGCCGCGGACCCTTGAGGTCGACCGGCCCGCGTTCGCCCACGGCCTCCAGCGGGCCCAGCACCCGGAAACGCACCATCACCGACCAACGTAGCCGACCAACCGCCGGCCGGCCGGGTCGGCGCTGGTCAGGGCGCTGATCGGCTGCTGATCGAACGCTGATCGGGGTGCCGGAGGGTGGTGTTCGCAACCCACGAACACCCTCGGAGTCGGAACATGATCCCCTCGTTCACCCAGCAACGCGTCACCGTCGCCGACGGCGTGGCGCTCAACGTCGCCGTGGGAGGCTCCGGCAGCCCCGTCGTGCTGCTCCACGGCTTCCCGCAGACGCACCTGATGTGGCGGCACGTCGCCGCCGACCTGGCCGCCGACCACACCGTCATCTGCCCTGACCTGCGCGGATACGGTGATAGCGACAAACCGGCCGACGACGGCCAGACCTACTCGAAGCGCACGATGGCCGCCGACGTCGTGGCTCTGGCCCGTGCGCTCGGGCACGACCGCTTCGCGTTGGCCGGTCACGACCGGGGTGCCCTGGTGGCCATCCGCGCCGGGCTCGACCACCCGGACGTGATCACCCACCTGGCGTCGTTGGACGTGCTGCCGACCCTCGACATGTGGGACGTCATGCACGGCACCACGGCCGCCATCGGGTTCCACCTGTACCTGATGGCCCAGCCGCCCGGCCTGCCCGAGGCCATGATCACGGCGTCGGCGGACGCGTTCTTCGGCCACTTCCTCGACCAGTGGGCCGCCGATCCGGCGTCGATCCCGGACGACGTGCGCGGGACGTACCTGAAGGCGTCACGGGAGGCCGTGCCGTCGATCGTCGCCGACTACCGGGCGTCCGCCACCGTGGACGTCGAGCACGACCTGGCCGATCGTTCAGCCGGTCGCGTGCTGCGGATGCCGGTGACCGTGCTGCAGCAGGACTGGGGCGCCGCCCTCGGTTTCGACGCCGCCGCCCGCTGGCGCGCGTGGGCGCCCGACCTGGTGCACCGCACCGTCACGTGCGGCCACTTCATGGCCGAAGAGGCACCCGGCGAGGTCGTCAAGGCCCTGCGCGACCTCCTCACCCGCTAACCCCCCACCGCGAGAGTCGTACGTTCAAAGCGCGAGAGTCGTACGTTCACGCACCCCGAATTCAACACTCAGGTTCGCGCCGGCTGCGCTGAGCGTTGAATTCAGGTGCGCTGAACGTTGGACTCTCGCGACGTGAACGTACGACTCACGCGGGGTCAGGGGTGGTCGGCTGGTTGGGGGCGGCGGGCGCGCAGGGAGCCGGGGCGGGCCTTCGCCGATGGGTCGCGGCGGGTCTTCAGCAGGCTGGCCACCGTCACCACGGTCAGCACCACCACGATCACACCCAAGCTCAGCAGCGTCGGCACCTCCGGCACGCGCGGGTCGACGTCCTTGTGCGCCCAGTGCAGGATCAGCTTCACCCCGATGAACGCCAGGATCAGCGACAGGCCCGTCGACAAGTACACGAGCCGGTCCAGCAGGCCCTTGACCAGGAAGAACAACGCCCGCAAGCCGAGCAGCGCGAACGCGTTGGCGACGAACACCACGTACGGCTCGGACGTGATGCCGAAGACCGCCGGGATCGAGTCCAACGCGAACAGCACGTCGATGCTGCCGATCGCCAGCAGCACCACGAACAGCGGCGTGGCCATCCGCCTGCCCTCGGCACGGGTGAACAGCCTGCCGCCGTCGTAGTCGTCGGTGATCGGCAGCACCCGGCGCGCGGTCTTCACCACGACGTTGTCCTCGACGTCCGGGTCCTCGTTGCGGTGCCGGAACAGCTGCACGGCGGTGTAGAGCAGCAGCAGCCCGAACACCAGGAACACGAACGAGAACAGCGCCAGCAGCGTCGCGCCCACCGCGATGAACACCCCGCGCAACGCCAGCGCCAGCACGATGCCGAACGTCAACACCTTGTGCTGGTGCGCCTCAGGCACGGCGAACGTCGACATGATGATCACGAACACGAACAGGTTGTCGACCGACAGGCTCTTCTCCACCAGGTAGCCGACGAAGTACTCGGTACCCGCCTGGCCGCCGTGCGCCAGCGTGAACCACACGCCGAACAGCAAGGCGAAGAGCACGTAGAACACCGACCAAGCGGCCGCCTCGCCGATCTTGACCTGGTGCGGGCGCACGACGGCCAGCACCAGGTCCACGGCGAGCAGCACGAGGACGAGCCCGATGGTGAGCGCCCAGGTCAGCGCCCCGATGTCCATCACGTTCAGCGGCCCGAGGTGGGCGGGACCGGCGGCGGGATCGGCTTCGGCGGCACCGGTTCGGGCCCGGGCGGCTGCGGCCGACGCGGCACGGGATCCGGCGCCAGCGGGTCCGGCGGGTCGGGCTCGTGGTCACCGAGCCGCACGTACGCGTCCCTCCTCATGGCGGAGGAGTACCCCGGCCTGCGGATGGCGTAACCGGCAGGCGGGCGTAACGCCCGGTCGGACCGCGACGACGCCACGGTCACACACCAGGCCCGCAGAGGGAGCGTCGTCGATGACCGAGTCGCAGTGGCAGGGCGAGGACTTCGCCGTGGACACGAGCGAGATCGGCGGCCTCGCGGTCACCCGGGTCACCGGCGAGGTCGACCTGGCGGGTGTCGAGGTGATGCGCACCGAGCTGGACGCCCAGCTGGCGCGGCGGCCACCGGTGCTGGTGGCGGACCTGACCGGGGTGACGATCCTCGGCTCGCTCGGCATCGCGGCCCTGCTCGACGCCCACCACCGGGCGGTCGCGGCCGGGATGGGGTTCACCGTCGTGGCGAGCCGCCGTTCGGTGGTCCACCCGCTCCGGCTCACCGAGGTGGACCGGGTGCTGACCGTGGTGCCGACCCTCGACCAGGTGGTCGTCGGCTGACCCGGAGGGCGAGTACCGATCGGGCACGCCGGGTAGGACAAACCCGGTGGACGGTGGGCCGGCGGCGGACCACCATGCCACCGTGACAGCGGAGGACGTGCGCTTCGTCGAGCTGGACGGCCGGGTCATGGCCGCCCTGCTCGACGGTGACCTGACCGCGGCCGAGGTCGCGCTCACCGACTACTTCCTGACCGACCGGGCGCGCTGGCTGTGGCGCTACCGGCTGGGCCAGCTCGCCGCCGACCCCGGCCACGCCCGGTGGCTGGCGCGGCTCGCCCTGGTCGACGGCGACGCGGTGGTCGGGCACGCCGGTTTCCACGGCCCGCCCGACGCCGCCGGCATGGTCGAGATCGGCTACTCCGTGGACCCCGCCTTCCGCCGCCGCGGCTACGCCAGGGCGGCCCTGGTCGAACTGCTGCGCCGGGCCGCCGCCGAGCCGGCCGTCCGGACCGTGCGGGCGACCATCAGCCCGGACAACGCGGCGTCCCTGGCCACCATCGCCGGCTTCGGGTTCGTGGAGGTCGGCGAGCAGTGGGACGAGGAGGACGGGCTGGAACTGGTCTTCGAACGACCGGTGTAGCCACGGGTCAGCGGCGGGCCAGGTCGCGGTTGGACAGGAAGCGCAGGTACTCGTCGAGGTCGAGCGGGTTGCCGTCCACCCTCGCCCTGGTCGGTGCCGGACCCCGGACCCGGCGGGCCGGACCTGGTTCGTGCCAGATGCTGCCCTCGCCGTGCGTCAGGCCGGGCAGGGCGACGGCCAGGTCGTGCAGCGACCGGGCCGGGATGGTGCCCGGCACCGACCACGCCGAGCCGGACTCCACCGCCGGGCCCAGCTCGGCGTCCAGGGAGAGCAGGAGTCCGGTCACGGCGCTCAGCGCGTCGCCCGGCACCTCCACCTCGACCGCGTAGCCCGGCTCGTGGACGGCACTGCCGGCCCGTTGCAACGCCCGCAGCAGCACCACGGGCGTGAGGTGGCGGAAGTCCGCGGCGACCGTCATCGGCGCCTCGTAGCCGACGTGCGTGATCGTCACCGCGCAGTCGGTCACCTCCCAGCCGTGCAGGCCCTGCTGGAGCGTCGTCGTCACCGCCTCCTCGATGGCCCGGTGGTAGGCCTTCGGCAGCAGACCCAGCTGGGCCTGCCTGGTGAACGTGGTGCCCGTGCCGGGCGGCAACGGCTCGACGCGCACGCCCACCGTCTGCCAGAAGTCGTTCGGACCGCGCGGTGCGAACTCGTGCACGGCCTCGCCACGCCCCACCGGCCGTTCGAAGTACACCGGCCGGACCTGCTCGAACACCGCCTCGACGCCGAACTCGCGCGCCAACCGCTCCGCGATCACCTCCCGCTGCACGGCACCGTAGAGCAGCACCGAGGTCGCGCCGCCGCCGATGGTCCTGGTCCGGATCAACGGGTCCTCGTCGGCCAGCCGGGTGAGCGCGGCGTGCAGCTCGGCTTCCCGGCCGGGCCGCTCGGGCCGGACCACCGACTCCAGGATCGGCGGCGAGAAGTGCGCGCCCGTCCCGTGGTCGGCCGAGCCGAGCCGGTCACCCACGCGGACTCGCGGCAGACCGCGCAGCTTGCCGATGTCGCCCGCGGTGAGCGGCCCGGAGCCGCCGCCGACGACCTCCAGCCCGGCCACGCGCCCCCGGTGCTCCTCGACCGCGCCCGAGGCGTCGCGCCGCCGGAACGTCACGCGCTGCCGGCCGTGCAGCCTCCCGGAGAACAGCCGCAGGTAGGCGACCTTCTCCCCCTTGCCGGTGCGTTCGACGGCGAACACCGTGCCGCGCAGGTCGTCGGACGGCACCGGGCGCGGCGCGAGGAACCGGCGCACCCCCTCGGTCAGCTCGGCCGTCCCCGCGCCCGACATCGCCGAGCCGAAGAACACCGGGTGCACCAGCCCGCGGCACGTCTGGTCGCGCAACAGCCCCTCGACGTCCTCCGGCACGTCACCGTCGAGCATCCGGCGCAGCAGCGCGAGGTCGTGGTCGGCCAGGAGTTCGGCCACCTCCGCCGGGAACGCCCCGTCGCCTGACGACCGGGCGACGACACCGGCGTCACGCGTGCCGAGCCGGTCCACCCGCACCATCGGCACGACGGAGGGCGTGAGCCTGCGGCGGATCTCGGCGAGCAGGTCGTCGTACCGCGCGCCCACCCGGTCGATCTTGTTCACGAAGATCAGCGTGGGCAGGCGCAGCCGCCGCAACGACCGCAGCAGCACCCTGGTCTGGGCCTGCACGCCCTCGACCGCCGAGAGCACCAGCACGGCGCCGTCGAGCACGGACAGCGCGCGCTCCACCTCGGCGATGAAATCGGGGTGACCCGGTGTGTCCACCAGGTTCACCTGGAGATCGCCCAGCCTGAACCACGCGACGGCGGACCGGATCGTGATGCCGCGGCGGCGTTCGACCTCGCCGCTGTCGGTCTGCGTGTCACCGCCGTCGACGCTGCCGAGCCGCGGGATCCTCCCGTGGTCGAACAGCAGCCGTTCGGTGAGGCTGGTCTTACCTGCGTCGACGTGCGCGAGCACGCCCAAGTTGAGCGTTCGGGCGGAAATGGCGGACCTCGGAGGTGTGGGAAGTGGCATCGGGACGGAGCACACCGTCGAGTCGCCGCATCTCATTCCTCCTCAACGTTCGATCAGCCGACGCCGGACACCGTAGAGCGGATGACGTGACCGCGCCGGCCGATTTCGGCGGTGGACGGCGCAGTGCCGGCAAAGGTGTCCGCCGACAGCACGACGCACCGGGCGCGGGCGTGGTGCCTGCCCGTGCTCCGGTGCGCCGATCGGTCCCCCGCTCCCCGACTGGCGCGAAACCGTTCCCCTGTCCCCCTGGTTCCCCCCGAACCCCTCGGATCCCCCGATCCGCTGGATCCCCCCGAACCCCCTGTTCCTGCTATCCCCCCGTTGGTGCCGGTGCCGGTTCGCCGTGTACTCCCTCCGACGTCCCTGACCTGCAACAATGATGATCCGCGCCGGGTCGTCGGGCAATGTCGCACCCCGGCCGCTCTCGACCGCGTTGGTTGCCGGAAACCGGCAAGGAAGCCGGTGAGGCCACAGGCCGGCGAACGGCGGCCATACCACGGCTGAACCAGTCAGAAAATCTCCCACTTGGCTGCTGTGTGGTAAGAGGCCGGCACCTAAGCTTGGCGGTCCGACGACCCCTGCCCGTCGAAAGGACCGTTCCCATGCGTACCGGTCGATTCCGCGCCGCCGTCGTGGCCGCCGCCGTGGCACTGCTCACCGTCACCGGCGCGACCACCGCCTCGGCCGCACCCACCAAAGCCGTCGAGGACGCCGTCTTCCACCCCGCCGCCGACACCCCGGTCACCGCGCTGGTCACCAAGCTCACCCACGCCGAGGCCACCGCCCGCTTCCGCGCCGCCGGCATCACGTGGTCGTCCAGCGGCGGGTGCAGTGACCGCAACAACCCGACCTGCACGTCGTTCTCGCAGATCAACCTGGCCACGGTGCAGGGCGCGGAGACCCTGAAGCGGGCCAGCGGCTGCGCGTTGAACGTCACCGGCGGCACCGAGACCGGCCACGCCAGCGGCACCTACAGCCACTGGAACGGCTACAAGCTCGACTACAGCCTCTACACGTGCGTCGGCAACTACATCCGCGGCACGTTCACCTACATCGGTGGCAACAAGTGGCGCTCGGGTTCCGGGAACGTCTACTTCCTGGAGAGCAACCACTGGGACGTCACCTACTACAACTGCGGCGGTTGCTGACACCGCCGCGAAGGGGGACCGGCCGGCGCGAGGCCGGTCCCCCGCCCCGGCGGTCAACCGAAGGCCTTCACCTCCAGCAGGCCGACCGAGTC
The DNA here is from genome assembly GCF_003014735.1 of Saccharothrix carnea. Classification (GTDB taxonomy): domain Bacteria; phylum Actinomycetota; class Actinomycetes; order Mycobacteriales; family Pseudonocardiaceae; genus Actinosynnema; species Actinosynnema carneum. The sequence continues at coordinate 100,963 of NZ_PYAX01000011.1, forward strand.
GACCCCGCTGTGCAGCACCACCCGCAACCGGGTCGTGCTCACCGCGCCGAACGTCACCTCCTGGTACCGGTCGCCCGCCACCGGGTACCCGCTCGCACCCGGCACGTCGGCGTAGGCGGAGCCGGTCCAGTACTGCAACGTCCACGACGCGGGCAGGTCGACGCCCTGGCCGTCGTCGAAGAAGTACACGTGCGCCGACCTCACCGACCTCGCCGAGTCCCAGGTCAGCTCGGCCCACTGCGTGCCGGTCTCCGGCCAGGTGCCCCACCTCGGGTTCACGGTGTCGTCGGACGACGGCGGGTCCACCCCGTCGTTGATCGCGGCCACCGACTCCCACGGCGAGGTGTAGGACGCGGACGGCGTCGCGGCCAACGCGAGGTTCGCGGGCGGCGGGTCCGGGTTGGTCCCGCCCCGGTGGTACGCCTTCACCTCGGTCAACGCGGTCCTGAACCCGGACGCGTGGGTCACCTGCACCCGGATCCGCTGGGTGGACACCGCGGTGAACCCGACCCGGTTGTAGTTCGCCCTCGGTGTCGTCGGCGTCTTGGCCTGGGCCGCCGCGCCCACCCACGACGAGCCGTTCCAGTACTGGACGGCGTACGACGAAGGCGCGCGGTACCGGTTGCCCGCCCGGTCGTCGCGGAAGTGCAGCCGCACCTCGTCGACCGTGCGCTGCTGCCGGAAGTCGATCTCGTACCAGTCCGCGGTGTTGGGTGATCCCGAGGTGCCCCAGAGGGGTTCGTTGATCGGGAACCCGTCGACCGCGGCGCCGACCGACGTGCCGGACGCCGTGTACGACGCCGTGACGGCCGCGCCCCGCGCCAGGTTCGGCGTGGTGGAGGTCAGGTCGACGCCCGCCTTGGCGAACATGTCCACCATCCGCGGGCTGCCGTGCGCCACGTCCTGCGGCGCCCGCAGGCCGCTCACGGCCACGTTGTGGGTCACCGTGCCCGCGCCGGACGGGAACGTCACCTCGCCGGTCGCCGGGTTGTAGAGCACGCGGGTGAGCCGGTCGACGGTGAACGCGCGCGTGCCGTTCAGGTAGACCGAATACCCCTGCGGCACGCCGTTGTAGCGGGTGACGCCGTCTGCCGGGTCGTCCCACACCACGCTCAGGTCCATGTTGCGGTAGCGCAGGTTGTTGACCGCGAAGTGCGACCAGCCGATGTCGATCGGCGACAGCTCGACGCGGGTGTCGGTGCGCGGGCGCAACCCGGCCACGTCCTCGACCACGGTCCAGTTCGAGCTGCCGAGGATGTTGTGGTGGATCCAGGACCGGTAGTCGATGGTGCGGGTGCCGGCGTTCCAGTTCGCCCAGAACTCGTTGGCGTCGGGCCACTGCGTGTTGCCGCCGATGTACTGCGCCCAGGTGTTCCAGTAGAGCAGCTTCTTGTAGTCCTCGGCGGTCATCCACTGGTTCGGGTAGTGGCGCAGCACCGACGAGTACAGCCGGAACTGCACGGTGGAGTTGATGGTGGAGAAGTTGTTCGACCCGGGGTGGCCCGCCTGCGCGGCCTCGGCCTTGTCCCGCTGGTTGGCCGTGTAGAACGGGAACACCGGGTACTCGGCCGGGTCCGCGAACAGCCGCAGCGCCTGCTTGTACTGGTCGGTGCTCGGCATCAGGCCGACCGAGAACGGGTAGTAGTTGTTGATCTCCTTCCACGGCACGTGCGTGTTCGTGGCCACGTGCTTGTGCTCCAGCAGCTGCCGGGACGGGTTCCACAGGGTGTTCACCACGCCGGTGCGGATGCGGTCGGCAAGCGCTTGCATCTCGGCGGCCTTGGCCGTGTCGCCGATCAGCGCGTACGCCTGCTGCGCGGCCACGGCGCCGCTCCACACGTACGCCGTCTCGGCCCGGTCGAGGTTGCCGGCCCGCCAGTCGAACGACACCGCGTCGGCGTCGTTGCCGGTCATCGCGCCCCAGTCGTACTCGATGACGCCGTTGTTGTTGGTGTCGAAGGTCGCCAGCTGCCCCTTCACGTCACCTTCGGCGTACTTGGCGAGGTTCCCGGCCACGGCGGGTTGGCCGCCGTGGACCTGGTAGCTGCGCCAGGCCGCCTCGGAGATGTACTGGGTGTAGGAGTTGGACCAGTTCTCCGGGTCGCCGGGGTTGTCCATGAACCGGCCGCCCTTGGACGACTGGCCGACCGACAGCCACGGCCCGTACGAGTAGACCGGGTCGCGCAGGTACTTCAGGTCGTCGATGTGCATCGGCTGGGTCAGCGCGATCGCGTTGTTGTAGCCGGTGACGCCCTCGATCGGGACCGGGAACTGGAAGTCCTGGCCCGGGATGTCCACGTCGAGGTGGTTGAAGCGCATCAGCCACCAGCGGTAGTAGACGTTCTTCTTGATCGCCGGGTCGGGCACGTCGATGTAGGGGATGTGGTCGGCCCACCACCGGTTGTAGGCGCGCACGTGGGTGGCGAACGCGACCGGTGGCGAGTGACCGCGGTAGGCGTTGTACTCGGTCAGCGACTCCGGGATCTCGTCGGTGACGAAGCCCATCACGACCTTGGTGGTGGCCGACTGGCCCGCGCCGAGCGTGACCGACCGCGTGAGGGCTCCGCCGGCGGCGGTGAACCCGTCACCCGAGAGCCTGGGTCGGATGGTGGTGAGGTTGTTCTTCACCTGCCGTGCACCGGTCAGCTCCGCGCCGCTGACCGTCGTGGCGTACGGCGACGTGACGCGCAGCGGCACGGTCGCCGACGCCGAGCCGGTGTTGGTGACGGTCAGGTTCGTCACGGCGACGTTGTTGTGGGTGATGAACTTCGCCACCTCGACCCGCACGCCGGTGCCGGTGTAGACGCCCTTCCAGTGGCTGGGCGCCTGCCACCGGCTCGACACCTGCTCGGTCAGCGTCCCCGAGCCGACGGTGACGGCGTAGGCGTTCTGGCTGCTGATGTTGTCCCAGTACGCGGCGTGGCCGCCGAACCCGATCACGGCCGGGTTGTGGGTGTACATGAACAGGCCCCGGCCGCGGGTCATCAGCCACGGGCCCGCCGGGTCGTTGCCGGGACGGGCGAGCAGGCGGTCCACCCAGAAGTCCGTGCCGCCGCTCTCGGCGTCGTGGATGGCGCGCATGGTGCTGCCGGTGCTGTAACCGACCGGCGGCGCGGGGATCGAGGGACCGGTGAACGTCGGGTAGCCGATCGTCTGCGCGGCGGAGGCGCTCGGCACGGGCACGAGGAGCGCCCCGAGCACCACCACGGCCGCCAGCCGCCGGGTCACGCCTGGAAGGCTTGCCATTCCAGCACCCCCGTCGAGAAGTCGGGCTTCGAGGTGATCGACAACCGCAGCCGCGTGGTGGACACGGCGGTGAACGTGGTGGTGTTGAAGGTGTTACCGGCGACTCCGCACGCCGACTGGCCGGGCACGTCCACGTACGAGCTGCCGTTCCAGTACTGGACCTCGCACGACGCGGGCAGGTCGATGCCCTGCTCGTCGTCGAACCAGTACGTGGCGACCTTGTCGACCGACTTGGCGGTCGGCCACCGGTACTCGACCCACTGCGTGCCGCGCTCGGGCCAGTTGCCGTAGGCGAGGTTCGAGCGGTCCGCGGAACTCACGGGCGTGCCGCCGTTGTTGAGCGCGGCCAACGACTCCCACGCCGAGACGTGCGAGGTGGAAGCGGTGGCGGACGGGGCGAGGTTGGTGCCGCCGGAGGGGTTGGGTGGCGGGCCGGTCGTAGTCTGGGTGACCTTGCGCATCGTGCCGTCCGCGTTGAAGTGCAGCAGGTCGACCGCGACGGAACGGCGGAAGTTGCCGCCGCCGGGCGCGTTGGCGTTGTGGTAGACGATGTACCACTGGCCGTTGAACTGCACCACGCCCGCGTGGTTGGTGGTCGACGAGACCTGGTCGAGCACGACGCCGCGGTGCGTCCACGGTCCGAGCGGGCTGGTGGCGGTGGCGTAGCGCTGGCAGGCGTAGTTGGAGTTCGTGACGCAGCCGTTGGTGTCGTTGGCCGCGTACATCAGGTAGTACAGGCCGTTGCGCTTGAACATCCAGGGCGCTTCCCAGAAGTTCGCCAGGCCCTGCGGGGTGACCACCGGGCCGTCCAGCTCGATCATGTTCGGCTTCAGCTTCGCCGCCCGCGCGCCCCAGTAACCGCCCCAGTACAGGTAGGACTGGCCGTCTTCGTCGGTGAACACGGTCGGGTCGATGTTCAGCCCGGACGAGTTGGGCGTGCTGTCGCTGACCAGCGGGCCGCCCTTGGCGTCGCGGAACGGGCCGAGCGGGCTGTCCCCGACCGCGACGCCGATGTCCATCCAGCCCGCGCCGGTGCCGTTGACCGAGGTGTACCAGTAGTACTTGCCGTTGCGGGGTTCGACCTCGCTCGCCCACGCGTCCGCGCCCGCCCAGGGGAACGTGGCGATGGTCGCGCGTGCGCCGTGGTCGGTCCAGGTGGCGGCGTCTGTCGAGGACAGCACGCGCCACTCGCGCATGACGAAGTTGGTGGTGCCGGCGGGTGCTTCGTCGCGGCCCGCGTAGATGTACATGGTGTTGCCGACGACCAGTGGTGCCGGGTCGGCGGTGTAGTGGTCGGTGATGATCGGGTTGGCCGCGGACGCGGTCGGTACCACGGCGGCGGAGGCGACGAGCGCGAGTGCCGCGCCCAGCTTCACCGCCCGATGTCGGGTGCGCATAAATGGGTCCTAACGGTGGGGGATGTGGGCGGGGACAGGGCGCGTCACTTGCCGTGGCAGAGGGCCGGCGCCACCGGGTGCGCGGTGGCGCCGGCGTTCGCTCAGCGGCCGTAGCGGCTCTTCAGATGCCGCCACCAGTCGCGGAACATCCAGATGTCGAACTCGGTGATCGACGCCGAGCTGCCGGCCTTCATGATGAAGTTGCTCACGCCGGACGGCGTCCAGTCGTAGAAGTCGTCCAGCCCGAACGTGTGGCCTATCTCGTGCAGCAGGATCGTCATGCTCGACGAACCGAGGTTGTTGACGAAGTACTCGCTGCCCATCCGCTGGCCCCAGTCACCGCCGGCGCCGCCGCCCATGCCCGCGGTCAGCCACAGCGACTGGTCGTAGTGCCTGGCCACCCCGCCGGGGCAGTTGCGGTACTGGCCGTCGCGGACGAAGAACCGGCCGCACGCCTCGGCGCACTGCGGTGCGTTCTCCCGGATGTTGTTGACGTAGATGTCGACCGAGTTGTCGTTCCACTGCAACGTGTTCCGGTCGCGCACCGCCCAGCCGACCACCTTGATCGGCACGGACGCGTAGGGCCAGTTGTTGTGGCCCACCATGACGTCGGTCCACTTCTTGTACTGCTCGGCGAGCTTGGCGTGGATGCGGTCCCGCAGCGAGGCGCTCACCGGCGCCGACGAGTCCCACCGCACGCAGAAGTTCAGGTAGCCGCCGTTGACGAAGACCTGGTCCCAGCCGTAGTTGCGGAACCCGTACAGGTTGCCGTAGGTGCTCTCCTGGTGCGACCACACCTGGTTCAGCGGGGTGACCAGGTTCGACGGCGGGCTCCAGGTCGCCGGGTTGGCGGCGGCCGTGACGTCCCGCGCCTGCTCGGCCTGCGCGACACCCGTGCCGCTCAGCGCCAGCACGAGGACCACCACGCCGAGCAGTGTTCTCATCCATGATCGTGACACGACGATCTTCCTTCCGGTTGCCGGACGATGCGGCGGCGGACCGGCGGGTTCAGCCCTTGACGGCGCCTGAGGTGAACCCGCGGACGTAGCTGCGTTGCATGGCGGCGAAGAGCACGAGGCAGGGCACTGCCATGAACACCACCCCCGCTTCGAGCGCGGCGTAGTCGATCGAACCGTGGCTCGCGGTGCGCAGGTTGACCACGGCGAGGGTGGTGGTGAACTTGTCGGTCGAGTTGAGCAGGATCAGCGGCGCGAAGAACTCGCTCCACGAGGTCAGGAACGCGAACAGGCCCACGGTGACCAGGCCGGGCCGCACGGCGGGCAGCATGATCCGCAGCAGGGTGCCGACGCTGGTGCAGCCGTCGACCCGGGCCGACTCCTCCAGCTCCACCGGCACGGCCTCGAACGAGTTGCGCATCATGAACACCGAGAACGGCAGCTGGAACGTGATGAGCACCAGGCTCAGCCCGATCAGCGAGTCCTCCAGCCCCAGCCACCCCAGCAGCACGTACAGGGCGATCAGGATCGTCGCGTACGGCACCATCAGGATCGCCAGCGTGAGCAGGAACAGCACGTCCCGGCCGGGGAACCGGAACCGGCCGAACGCGTAGCCGCCCAGCGTGGCGGTGAACAGCGTGCCGCCCACCGTGAGCGCGCTGACGACCACGCTGTTGAGCACGTGCCGGAACTGCACGCCGTTGGCGGACGTGAACAGCCGGTCGTAGTTCTCCAGCCCGAAACCGGTGTCCGTGCGCACGGACGCGAAACCGGCCCACACCAACGGGAAGAGGAACAGGATCGCCAACGCCGTGCCGGTGACGTAGTAGCCCCAACGGGCGTTGCGGGGTTTCACGACGACCTCCGGCGCAGCACGCGGAACTGGAGCACGGTGAACACCACGAGCACCGCCAGCAGGACCACCGAGATGCCCGCGGCCGAGCCGAGGTCGAGCCGGATGAACGCCTCCCGGTAGATCACCATCACCAGCGAGGTGGTGCTGTTGTCCGGACCGCCGCGGGTGAGGATCCAGAACTGGTCGAACGCCAGCAGCGACCCCGTCGTCATCAGCGTGAGCACCAGCGCGATCGTCGGCCGCATCAGCGGCAGCGTGATGCGGCGGAACGTCTGCCACCGGTTCGCGCCGTCCACCCGGGCGGCCTCGTACACGTCGGGCGGTATCGCGTGCAGCCCGGTCAGCAGGATCAGCATGGTGAACCCGGCGAACCGCCACAGCACGAGCACCACCGCGGACGCCAGCGCCGAGTCCGGGCTGCCACTGGTCCACGACACGTACCCGTCGACCAGCCCCAGCCACGACAACAGGTCGGTCACCGGCCCGATCTCGTCGCTGAGCAGGCCCAGGAACAGCAGCGAGGCGCTGGCGAAGCCGACTGCCATGGGCAGGAAGAACGCGGTGCGGAAGAAGCCGACCCCGGGCCGCCGGTGCTGCACGAGCAGCGCCAGCCCGAACGCGACCACGAACAGCAGCACGGTGACGACCACCGTGTACTCGACCGTGAACCAGGCCGCCGAGCGCAGCAGCTCGTCCTCGGCGATGCCGCTGTAGTTGGCGGGCGCGTTGAACTTCGCCTTGCCCAGCAACGGCCAGCGGTGCAGCGACATCCACGCCACGAGCGCCAGCGGCACCAGGAAGAACAGGCACACCATCACGGCGGTGGGCGCGGCGTACGCGGCACCGACGAGCGCGCGCAGCCGACGCCCGCGCCTCGCGGGCCGTGACTCCGGGCGTGCCGGGGGTGTTCGCGTGCTCGGTGTTCCCGGGGTTGACGTCGTCATCGTGGACATCCGAGCCTCCGGTGGCTGCTCAGCCCTGCTGGAGCGACTTGGTGATGGCGGTGTTGCCGTCGGCCAACGCCCGGCCCGCGTCACCGAACAACGCGCCGCGCACGGTCTGCAACCACGGGCTCTGCGGGTCGTTGAACGAGACGTTGAAGTTGCGCGCGTACGGCGTGCGGCCCTTGGCCACCAGACCGTTGATCAGCACCGTGCGCGGGTCGGCCGCCGAGTACTTGTTGTCCGCCAGGTCGGTGCGCGTCGGCACGCCCTTGTTCTTGGCCACGACCTCGACCTGCGCCTCGTCCGACGTGGTCCAGGACAGGAAGTCCCACGCCTGCTCGACCTTCTCCGTGGTCGCGCCGATGCCCAGCGCGTCACCGCCGACGAAGGTGGACTCGCCGCCCGCCAGGCCGCTGATCGGGGCCACGCCCAGCTCCAAGCCCTGTTGCTCCAACGCGTCCAGCCAGACCGATGGCGCGGGCGCGATGCCCACGTTCCCGCTCTGCAACGCGCCCAGCCAGGTCGGGCCGGCCTCGTCCTTCGACGCGGGCGCGGCCACCCCTTCCTCGTACAGCGAGCGGTAGAGGGCGAACACGTCCGCCATCTCCGGTGAGTCGACCCGCGCCTCCTCACCCTCGGGGTCGAGCACGTCGCCGTTCGCGGCCCACACCGATGGCCACAACGTGAACTCGACGCAGCCGCCGCAGTTGCCGCCGAAGTACGTGCCGTTGACGTCACCGCCGAGCCGGTCGACCGCGCGGGCGTGGTCGGCGAACTCGCGCAGCGTGCGCGGCGGCTGTTCCGGGTCCAGGCCCGCCTTGGCGTACAGGTCCTTGTTGTACAGCAGCACGGACAGGTCGATCGTGTGCGGCAACGCGTAGTTGGCGCCCTCCCACGTGCCCGCCCCGAGGTGCGACGGCGCGAGCCGGTCCTTGACCGGCAGCGCGGCGAGCCGGTCGGTGACGTCGGCCCACAGGCCCTGGGAGGCGTACTGGGGCGCGAACACCACATCGGCCGCGAACAGGTCGGGCAGCGACTTCGCGCCCGCCGCCGACGCGAGCTTGGCCGGGTACTCCTCGTTCGGGTAGGCGGTCACCTCCACCTTGTTGCGGTGGGTGGCGTTGTAGGCGTCGGCGTAGGCCTTGGACACCGACTCGGTCGCGGCACGGGTCCACAGCGTCAGCACCGCGCCGTCGTCCGCGGCCTCCGGCTCCTGTCCGCCGCAGGCCGCCAGCACCAGCACACCCGCCGCCACGGCGGAGACTGCACGAAACCCTCTGGTTCTCACCGGTCTCTCCTTTGAGCACGGTCGGAGCGGGTCAGGTGCCGGGCAGCCAGACCCGCATGGTCGACGGGCCGCCGCGGGCCCAGCGGTGGTACGGCACGAGGTTCAGCGGTGTGGTGGCCCGGGTGGTGCCGTCGTCGGGCCGCGGTGGGCCGTAGGGCCAGCCGTCCGCGTCCGGCACGTCGAACCGGGCGCGGACCTCGACGCCCGCCGCCGCGTCGACCGGCGGCACGGCGGCGTCCACGCGCAGGGTGTCGAGGTCGTGCTCCCCGGTGGACTCGGCGCAGTACACCAGCGGCCCGCGTTCCACGGCCACGCAGCCGCGCGTCGCGTCGACCCTCGGGTCGGGTGCGGTGAAGCGGGGCCGGGTGGGCAGTTCCAGCCGGATCTCCTCGCCGACCGCGAACGTCCGGTACACGACGATGTCGCCGACCGGCACGTGCCGGCGGCCGTGGGTGGTGACCAGTTCCGCGCCCGCCGCCCACTGCGGCACCCGCAGCGTGATCGACCACGGCTGGTCGTCGGTCTTGGTCACGCGCACGGTCACCGTGCCGTCGTCGGGCAGGCCGGTGCGCACCCGCAACCCCACCTCACGCCCGTCCGCCAGCCGGGTGGCGACCTCGGCGTCGGCGTACTGGTGCAGGCGCAGGCCCGTGTCGTCGGCCGTGACGAGGTAGCACGACAGGGAGGCCAGCAGGCGTGCCGCGTTCGGCAGGCAGCACGACACCTCGAACCACGGCGCCCTCGGCCCGCCGCCGAACCCCAGCTGCTCCTCGTCGTGCGCCGACGCGGCGGTGGGCGTGCGCTGGTGCAGGGTGTGCGCGTAGAAGAACGACCGGCCGTCGTCGCCGATGGCGGTCGCGACCACGTTGTAGAGGATCCGCTCGATCACCTCGTCGTAGCGCCCGTCGCCGGTCGCCAGCAGCAGCCGCCAGGCCAGCATGATCGCGGCCACCCCGGCGCACGTCTCGGAGTAGGCCCGGTCGGCGGGCAGCACGAAATCGTCGCCGAACGCCTCGTCGGCGTGCCGCGAGCCCATGCCGCCGGTGAGGTACGTGCGGCGTGCCCACGTCCGGTCGAACTGGGCCGCGACCGTCCGCAGCAGCTCGTCGTCACCGGTCTCGACCGCGACGTCCACCGCACCGGCGGCGAGGTAGAGCGCGCGCACCGCGTGCCCGTGCAGCACGGCGGACTCCCGCACCGGCTCGTCGTCGCTGAAGTACGACCAGCCGAAGTGGTGGCGCGGCAACGTCCGGTGACCACGCCGTTCGACGAACAGCGCGGCCTGGTCCAGGTAGCGCCGCTCCCCCGTGACGCGGGCCAGCTCCACCAGGCCCAGCTCGATCTCCGGGTGGCCGCAGACACCGGGCGTGCCGTTGGGGCCGAACGCCTCGCAGACGTGGTCCGCGGCACGACGGGCCACCGCCAGCAGCGGGTCGTCGTCACCGCCGCACGTGCGGGCCCGGGCGACGGCGGCCTGGAGCAGGTGCCCGGTGCAGTACAGCTCGTGGCCCCACAGCAGGTCGCTGTACCGGTCGGGTTGACCGGGACGGCCGAACGCGGTGTGCAGGTAGCCGTCCGGCGCCTGGGCCGCCGCGATCACGCTCGTCAGCTCGACGATCTGAGCTTCCAGCTCCTCCGGCGCGGTGGCGCCGCGGCCGACCTCCCAGGACATCGCCTCCAGCAGCTTGTAGACCTCGGAGTCGGTGAACTCGCGGCCGCGGCGCCGCGCCGACGTGGCGTCGGGCCCGGCGAAGTTCGCGGTCCAGCCCAGCCGGTCCATCCACGACCGGGCGTGCGGCAGGGTGGCGGTGGCGTTGACGTCCTGGCGGGCCCGCCAGAAACCGCCGGTGATCCGGACCTCCCGCTGGCCCAGCGGGCGCAGCCCGCCCCGCGACGGCACGACGGGACGTCCCCCGACCGCCGTGGTGTCCGGCGACGTCACTGTCATCCCAACCTCCCGCGGTCCGTGTGCCTCGCTCAGCACTGTGGCAGTCGAAAACCTTTTCGGCAATCGTCCTTGTGGCACCCGACAACGGTCGTTCACCATGGCGGTTCACGCTCTTGAAGAGGGCCTACAATCGAATCGGCGTTCGACAAACTTTTCGAAAGGCTTTCGAATGGGCAGGCGGCGGTCCGACGCGGTGACCCTCAGCGACGTGGCGAAGCTGGCCGGTGTCTCGATCTCCACCGCGTCCAAGGCGATCAACGCCCGGGACGAGGTCGCGCCCGCCACCCGCGAACGCGTGCTGCGCGCCGCCGCCGAACTGTCGTTCCAGCCCAACGCCCTGGCCCGCGGCCTGATCTCCGGGCGGACCCGGACCATCGGCCTGCTCACCGACGAGCTCGGCGGCCGGTTCGCCATCCCGATCCTGCTCGGCGTGGAGAACGCCCTGGCCAACGAGCAGATGTCGGTGCTGCTGTGCGACGCGCGCGGTGACGCGATCCGGCGCAGGCACTACATCAGCACGTTGCTGGCCAGGCAGGTCGACGGGTTCATCATCCTGGGCGACGACAACGACATCCGGCCCTCGCTGACCCGCGACATCCCCGTGCCGGTCGTCTACGTCTACTGCGAGTCGAGCGACCCGCGGGACCTGTCCGTGATCGCCGACGACGAGGGCGGCGCCCGGCTCGCCGTCGAGCACCTGGTGTCGTTGCAGCGCAAGCGGATCGGCCACATCACCGGCCCGCGGACCTACCGCGCCGCCCGCGACCGGGTGACCGCGCTGCACCGGGTGCTGGCCGAGCACGGGCTGGACCTGGCGGGCGGCGCGCCGCTGTACGGCGAGTGGTCGCAGCGCTGGGGCAGGCACGCGGCCCGGGTCCTGCTGGCCACCGATCCCGACATCGACGCGGTGTTCTGCGGCAACGACCAGATCGCGACCGGCGTCGCGGACACCCTGTCCCGCCTGGGCAAGCGGATCCCGGAGGACGTGGCGATCGTCGGCTACGACAACTGGGAGGAGTTCGCCGCCGACTGCCGTCCGCCACTGACCACAGTGGACCTCGACCTGGAGCTGTTGGGCACGACGGCGGCACGCTACCTGTTCGACGCCCTGGACGGCCGTCGCCCCTCAGGCGTGATCCGCCAACCGTGCCGCCTTGTGGTGCGCGAGTCGACCTCGGCACTCGGGCCGACCTGATCCGGCTCCCTTTGATCTTCCGACCGTTGCTCGGACAGCGGACAGCGCGATGGCCCGGGGCGATCGCCACCCCGGGCCACATCACGCACGCGTCGTCAGGAAACGGCGGCCGGAACCTTGTCCTCGGTGGACTCCACCGCACCGGCCCGATCCCCGGCCACCGCAGCCGTGCTGCGGAACCCCCGCAACCGCAGGCTGTTCGACACCACGAACACCGACGAGAACGCCATCGCCGCACCGGCGATCATCGGGTTCAGCAACCCGGCCGCCGCGAGCGGCAGGGCGGCCACGTTGTAGGCGAACGCCCAGAACAGGTTGCCCTTGATGGTGCCCAACGTCCGCCTCGCCAACCGGATCGCGTCCGCCGCCGCGAGCAGGTCGCCCCGCACGAGCGTCAGGTCACTGGCCTCGATCGCCGCATCGGTGCCGGTGCCCATGGCCAGACCCAGGTCGGCCTTGGCCAGCGCCGCCGCGTCGTTCACGCCGTCACCGACCATCGCCACGACCTTGCCCTCGGCCTGGAGCCGGGCGACGACGTCGACCTTGTCCTCGGGCAGCACCTCGGCGACGACCTCGGTGATGCCGACCTCGGCCGCGACCGCACGAGCCGCCGCCTCGTTGTCACCGGTCAACAGCACCGGCGTCAACCCGAGCGAACGCAGCTGCCGAACCGCCTCCGCCGACGTCGGCTTCACCGTGTCAGCCACCACCAGGACCGCGCGCGCTTCGCCGTCCCACGCGACCAGGACCGCGGTGCGCCCCTTCTCCTCGGCCGCCCGCTTCGCCTCGGCCAACGCGCCGTCCAGGTGCACGCTCCACTCGGCCAGCAGCCGCTCCCGGCCGACGATGACCGCGTGCCCGTCGACCACGCCCTGCACGCCCAGGCCCTCCAGGTTCTGGAAGCCCTCGACCTCGGGCAGGTCGCCGACCCGCTCCGCCGCACCACTGGCGACGGCCTTGGCGATCGGGTGCTCGGAGGCGTGCTCCAGCGCCCCGGCAAGGCGCAGCACCTCGTCCTCCCCGATACCGGACGCGGTGTGCACGGAGACCAGGCTCATCCGGCCGGTGGTGACGGTGCCGGTCTTGTCCAGCACCACCGTGTCCACCCGGCGGGTCGACTCCAGCACCTCCGGCCCCTTGATCAGGATCCCGAGCTGCGCGCCACGACCGGTGCCGACCAGGAGCGCCGTGGGCGTGGCCAGGCCCAGCGCGCACGGGCAGGCGATGATCAGCACCGCGACCGCCGCCGTGAACGCCGCCGACGCACCACCGCCGGCACCCAGCCAGAACGCCAGCGTGCCCACCGCGAGGGCGATCACGACCGGCACGAAGACCGCCGAGATCCGGTCGGCCAGGCGCTGCGCCTCGGCCTTGCCGTTCTGCGCGTCCTCGACCAGCCTGGCCATCTGCGCCAGCTGGGTGTCGCCGCCGATCCGGGTCGCCCGGACCACCAGCCGGCCGCCCGCGTTGACGGTCGCGCCGACCACCGCGTCACCGGGACCGACCTCGACCGGCACGGACTCGCCGGTCAGCATGCTCGCGTCGACCGCCGAGCTGCCCTCGGCCACCACGCCGTCCGTGGCGATCTTCTCCCCCGGCCGCACCACGAACCGGTCACCCACGGCCAGGTCACCGACCGGGATGCGGACCTCACGGCCGTCACGCAGCACGGCGACGTCCTTCGCACCCAGCTCCAGCAACGCCCGCAGCGCCGCACCGGCCCGCCGCTTGGACCGCGCCTCGAAGTACCGCCCGGCCAGGATGAACACCGTGACGCCGGCCGCGACTTCCAGGTAGATGGCGCCCGCGCCGTCAGTGCGCGAGATCGTCAGCTCGAACGGGTGGGTCATCCCCGGCACGCCCGCCGTGCCGAACAGCAGCGCGTACAGCGACCAGGCGAACGCCGCGATCGTGCCCATCGAGATCAACGTGTCCATCGTCGCCGCGCCGTGCCGCAGGTTCGCCCACGCGGCCCGGTGGAACGGCCACGCGCCCCACACCAGCACCGGGGCCGCCAACGTCAGCGAGATCCACTGCCAGTACGTGAACTGCAACGCCGGAACCATCGCCAGCACGACCACGGGCACGGCCAGGACGGTGGACACGATCAGCCGCTGCCGCAGCGCCGCGGTCGGGTCCTGCTCTGCCGGCGCGTCGGCCTGCTCGCGCTCGACCACGGGCAGCGCGGCCTGGTAGCCGGCCGCCTCGACCTGCGCCACCAGCGTCTGCGGGTCGACGTCCTCGGGGAACGTGACGCGCGCCTTCTCGGTGGCGTAGTTCACCGTCGCGGTGACGCCGTCGAGCTTGTTCAGCTTGCGCTCGATCCGCGAGGCGCACGAGGCGCAGGTCATGCCGGTGATCGCCAGTTCGATCCGCGTGTCAGCCATGACCGTGCTCCTCTTCTTCCTCGTGGCCGTCCTCGGTCGACGTCCGTGCGGGAGCGCCTTCGGTGGTCACGGTGAACTCGGCCGTGCGCACGACCCCGGCGTGCTGGAAGTCCAGGAACAGCCGGTAGCCACCGGCTGACGGCACCTGCGCCACGAACGCGATCTCCGGGCCGGCCTGCGTCTTCCCGTCACCGGGAGCGCCCTCGGGGTGCACGTGCAGGTAGGCCAGGTCGCCCTCGCGCAGCGCCACCAGGTGACCATACGCCGCCAGGTAGGGCTGGAGGTCCGTGACCGGCGCGCCGTCCTTGGTGACGGTGAGCTTCACCGGCGACGACTTGCCCGGCACCAGCTCGCCGTCCAGGCGGACCCGGTAGCCGTCGACCTCGGCCACCCGCGACGGTGCGAAGGTGCGGGGCTCGAACGGGCCGGCGGCGTCGAGGTCGACACCGAGCGTGGTCGCCTCGCCACCCGCCGGCTTGAAGTCGGCGAACACCCGGTAGGAACCCGCCTCCGGGATGTCCAGCGGCACGGTCCACGTGCCGTCCGGCGCCATCTCCGGGTGGACGTGCCGGAAGCCGGAGGTGTCGCGCCGGATCGCGATGAGGTGCATCCGCTTGTCGTGCTCGACGTCGAAGGCGGTGACCGCCGCGCCGTCCGGGCCCAGGACGCGGAAGGAGAAGTAGTCGGTTCCCGTGGTCAGCGTCGTGTCGGTGGGCGTGAGGGTGTAGCCGCCCCTGGACGACGCCAGCCCCGCGGGCTGGTCTGGCGCGGTCTCCGCGACGGTGCCGCTGTGGTCGTCCCCGTGCCCGGTGCCCTCAGCACCGGACGTGCCGTCGTGACCGCCCGGGGCGGCCTCGACGGCGAAGGGACCGACAGCGCTACCGGCCGCCCAGGCGCCACCGGCGACCAGGGCGAGTACCGCACCGTAGGCGGAGAGCTTCGCTGCTGTGCTCATCTTCAGTCCTCGAGACTGGTGGAGCCCGCCACGTGACGGGCTCCGGTTCGGCTGCGTCGCCGTTGTTTCTCGGTCGTGTGGTGCTCGGTCGTGTGGTGCTCGGGGTCAGCCGGCGAGGGCGTAACCCGCCTCCTCGACGGCCGCGCGGACGTCCGCCTCGTCGACCGGGGCGGCGCTGGTCACCTTGACCGCGCCGGTCGGCAGGTCGACGTCCACGCCGGTCACACCGGGGATCTGCGAGACCTCCTCGGTCACGGACGCCACGCAGTGGCTGCAGGTCATGCCGGTGACGGTGTAAGTGGACTCGGCCATCGGGAACTCCTGTGTTCGTCGGTCGGGATCGGTCGGGTGCGATCGGGTGCGATCGGGTCAGGAGCGCACGAGGCGCGCGATCGCCTCGCTCGCCTCGCGGACCTTCGCGTCGGCGCCTTCGCCACCCTGGGCGAGGGCGTCGGCCACGCAGTGCTTCAGGTGCTCGTCGAGCAGGCCGAGGGAGACCGCCTGCAGGGCCTTCGTCGCCGCCGCGATCTGGGTGAGGACGTCGATGCAGTACTCGTCGTCGTCCACCATCCGCTGCAACCCGCGGACCTGGCCCTCGACCCGGCGCAAGCGCTTGAGGACGTCGTCCTTGCCTGCCGTGTAACCCCTCATGTCCCACTCCCCTCGGCCACCTGGTGCGTGCCCGTCAGGGATATTCATACCCCCGGGGGGTACCTACGTCAACTCGGGTGGCGGGCCGGGTGAGCGGCGTCACCCGCGAGCGGGCGATGACCCCACCCTACCCCCGTACTGTATCGACCACCGGTCGGCGCGGTGCCCCGGGCAGTGGCCCGAGGTGAGTCGGCGCTGGTCAGTCGGCGCAGCGGAAGCAGAAGTGCGGGCCGACCGGGCGGTCGAGGCCGTGCCAGCCCGCGGCGACGGCGTGCGCCCACAGGACGCGCCACCTGGCGGCGACCTCGTCCGGCCGGGCGTGCGCGCGTCCGCAGTGGTCGCAGATCAGGACGAGCGCGGACACGTCGAGGTCACCGGGGATGGCGGTCACAGTGCGGGTATCGACTTCCTGGTCGGGTGCGGCGGAGCAGGGGGCCGACCGCGTCGGCGGCGGGCGCCTGGTCGTGCGCCGGAATTCTGCTGTCGACCATGGCCGGGTGGTGCGCTGAAACGCCCGTGCGGAACCTTGCGATCAGCTTTCGATCGCTGCGGGCGTGGTCGTCGTCGGGCACTCTGGTGGCCATGTCACCCCAGGCGGGCCGGCGGTGGGATCGCTGATGCCGCGGTTCTCGTTGCGCTGGCGGGTCGCGCTGGCCATGGGGCTGGGTTCCGTGCTGCTGACCAGCGCGGTGGCCGTGGCGGTCTGGAACCTCACGTCCGGCTACATGCTGCGGCAACGCGAGCAGAGCGCGGTGCGGCAGGCCGAGGTCAACGTGCGGTTGGTCGACGCGGCACTGAGCACCGGGTCCGATGGGCTGACCGGGCTGCTGACCGGCCTGACCACCGGACCGGACTCGACCGTCCTGCTGTTCCACGACGGCCAGGTGCTGACCAGCGGGCGGCAGGTGGACGCGCGGGTGCTGCCGCGGCGGCTGGTGGACCTGGGCCGGGAGGGGACTCCCGCGGCTCAGCGGCTCGTGGTGGAGGGCATCCCGGTGCTGGCCGTGACGCTGCCCATCGAGTCGACCTACGGCGCCTACGTCGAGCTGGCGCCGCTGGTGCAGCTGGACCGCACGTTCCGGTTCCTCAGCGCCCTGCTGGTCGCGGTCACGGTCATCAGCGGGTTGCTGGGCGTGGCGCTGGGTTCGTGGGCGAGCCGGCGGGCGCTGCGGCCGTTGACCGAGCTGACCCGGGCGGCGTCCCGGATCGCGGGCGGCGACCTGGGAGCCAGGCTGCCTGCCCAGACCGACCCCGACCTGAAACCGCTGGCCACGACGTTCAACGCGACCGCGGAGGCGCTGGAGCAGCGGGTGCGGCGGGACGCGCGGTTCGCGGGCGACGTCAGCCACGAACTGCGGTCGCCGTTGACGACCATGGTCAACGCCGCCGAGGTGCTGCGCCGCCGCCGGGTGGAAGTGCCCGGCACGGCGGGCAAGGCGCTCGACCTGCTGACGTCCGAAGTGGACCGGTTCGCGCGGATGGTGGTCGACCTGCTGGAGATCTCGCGGGCCGACCAGCAGGCCGAGGACCCGACGTCGGAGACGATCGACCTGGTCTCACTGGTGGGCAACGTCGTCGCGGCCCGGCCCGGTGGTCCCGTGCCGCTGGACACCGGTTCGCCGCCGCCGCGGGTGCTCGGCGACCGCCGCCGGCTGGACCGGGTCGTCGACAACCTGCTGGACAACGCCGAACGGCACGCGGGCGGCGTGGTGCGGGTCGGGGTGTTCGCGCACGGCGGCACGGCGCGGATCGAGGTGTACGACGCCGGGCCGGGCGTGCCACCGGAACTGCGCGACCGCATCTTCGACCGCTTCGACCGGGGCACGCGGGCCGGGCGCCGGGGTGCGGACACCGGCAGCGGGCTCGGGTTGGCGCTGGTCGCGCAGCACGTGCAGCGGCACGGCGGCACCGTGCGGGTGGAGGACCGCCCCGGTGGTGGCGCGCGGTTCGTGGTGGAACTGCCGGAGGCGGAACGATGAGGGCCGCGGCGGTGCTGGTGATGGTCTCGGCGCTGGTCACGGGGTGTGGCGTGACGACGCAGGACGAGCCGCAACCGTTGGTCACGTCCACCGCCAACCCGGTGCCGACACCGACGCTCACCCAACACCTGGACCCGACCACGTCCTCCACGACGACCACCACCCCGGCACCCACCACCTCGGGGTGAACGAGTCCCGCCCGACAGCGAGCCGATCGGCGCTGGCCGGCCCGGCGTCCTGGCTTGTGGGCGAGACCGCGCTGACCGGGCAACCCCCGCTCGATGACCCACGCGGGCCACGGTGATCGGCGCGGGCCGAGCCCGGAGACCAGGGCGTGGCGAGCCGCGCCTATCGACCCGGCCCGCACCGACCGGCGCCACCGACGACCGGTGACCCGGATGATGGTCGGGTGCGCAGGCGGGTGTTGTCGGTGGTCGCGGTGGCGGCCATCATCGTGGGCGTGGTGTTCGGTGGGGCGTTCGCGTTCCAGCGCAAGCTCGTCTACCTGCCCAGCGGTGGGCCGTTGCCGGCCGCGGGTGAGGTGTTGGGCGGTGGGCGGGACGTCACGCTGACCACCGGTGACGGGTTGCGGTTGGCGGCCTGGCACTTCCCGGTGGACGCGGCACGGGCCACCGTGCTGGTCGCGCCCGGCAACGCCGGGAACCGCCACCTGCGCGTCCCGCTCGCCCGATCGCTCACCGCACGGGGCCTGTCTGTGCTGCTCATCGACTACCGCGGCTACGGCGGCAACCCCGGCGACCCGACCGAGGCCGGGCTGGCGCTGGACGTGCGCGCGGCCCGCGACTTCCTGGTCCGCGACGCCGGGGTGCCGCCCGAGCGGCTGGTGTACTTCGGCGAGAGCCTCGGCGCGGCGGTGGCCGCGGAACTCGCGGTCGAGCACCCGCCCGCCGGGCTCCTGCTGCGCTCGCCGTTCACGGACCTCGCCTCGGTCGGCGCCCACCACTACCCGTTCCTACCGGTGCGGTGGCTGCTGCGCGACGAGTTCCCGACCGAGCGGCACGTGGCGCGGGTCGACGCGCCGGTCACCGTCGTCTACGGCACGGCCGACTCGATCGTCCCGCCCGAGCAGAGCCGCGCGGTGGCGACGGCGGCCGGCGGGCGGTCCGTCGAGGTCACCGGCGCCGACCACAACGACCGCGTGCTGCTGGACGGCACGCGGCTGATCGAGGCGGTGAGCGACCTCGCCGGCACCTGAGCGGCTGGTCGAGGC
The DNA here is from genome assembly GCF_003014735.1 of Saccharothrix carnea. Taxonomy (GTDB): domain Bacteria; phylum Actinomycetota; class Actinomycetes; order Mycobacteriales; family Pseudonocardiaceae; genus Actinosynnema; species Actinosynnema carneum. Next base: position 119,996 of record NZ_PYAX01000011.1, read on the forward strand.
GGTGAGCGACTGGCCGGCTACCAGGTGTCGTCCGGGCCGTCGTCGGGCAGCGGCACGATGCGGTGCTGGTCGGCGACGTCCATCGGGTCGGCCTCGGGCACGTCGGGCGGCTCCGGCGCCTGCTGCGCGCGGCCGACGGCGGCCTCCTCGTCCACGATCCCGGCGTCGGGCTCGGGCTCGACGGGCTGCGACTGATCCGCCACGTCGTTCCACGGCTTTTCCAGGCTCATCTCGGTGATCCTCCACAACGGCACGGGCAGGACGTCCGCTGCGACAAGCGTCGCAGCGGACGGACGGATACGACGTTCAGAAGTGGATTCACAGACCATCGGGGGACCAAACCCGCAGTGCTCGCCGATCGCGTCGGCGTCGAGGCAGCTCGCGTGCGACGAGCCCGCGTCAGGTGGTCCAGTCGGCTGGCAGACCGGACACCGCGACCTTCTCACCGGTCGCGCTGATGTGCGCGGTCTCGTCGCCGAGCCGCAGGTCGGACAGGGTCAGCTCACCCCACCGCGGCGGCAGGTGCGGCCTGGTGGTCAACGTCCGGCGCGGCACGTGCGGCTCCAGTCCGAGGCACGCGCGGACCAGCAGCAACGGTGACGCGCTGGCCCACGCCTGCGGCGAGCACGACGTCGGGTAGGGCACCGGCGGGCTGAAGTCGTCGCGGGAGAAGCCGCAGTACAGCTCGGGCAGCCTGCCGCCGAACGCCTCCGCGGCGTCGAGCAGGCCGTCCGCCAGCCGGTGCGCGAGGTCGACCGCGCCGGGCAGGTGGGCGTAGCGCAGCAGCCCGGCCACCGCGATGGCCGTGTCGTGCGGCCACACGGACCCGTTGTGGTAGCTCATCGGGTTGTAGGCGCCCATCGACGACGCGAGCGTGCGCAGGCCGTAGCCGGCGTCCATGTCGGGCTCGGCCAGCCGCCGGATCACCGTGGCCGCGTGCTCGTCGGTCGCGATGCCGGTCCACAGGCAGTGGGCGATGTTGCTGGTCAGCGCGTCCACCGGGTGCTTGCGACCGTCGAGCGCGATGGCGTACCAGCCCTTGTCCGGCAGCCAGAACGCCTCCGCGAACCGCTGCCGCAGCTCCTCGGCGCGGGCACGCAGGCGCGCGGCGGTCGCCTCGTCCCCGGAGCCCTCGGCCAGCTCCGCCCGCCCCAGGAACGCCGCGTACACGTACCCCTGGACCTCGCACAGCGCGATCGACGGGATGGCCTGCCTGCCGGAGGCGTCGTTGACGCCGTCGAAGCTGTCCTTCCAGCCCTGGTTGGCCAGGCCCCGGTCGGTGGCCCGGCGGTACTCCACGAACCCGTCGCCGTCGCGGTCGCCGTACCGGTCGACCCACGCGAGCGCGGCGTCGGCGGCGGGCAGCAGCGAGCGCACCACGTCGGGGTCCGCGCCCCACCGCCAGCACTCGGCCAGCAGCATCACGAACAGCGGCGTGGCGTCGACCGTGCCGTAGTAGTGGTTGCCGCCCAGCACGGCCGTGCTGTCCGGGCCGAGCCGCAGTTCGTGCAGCACGCGGCCCGGTTCTTCCTCGGTCAGCGGGTCGACCACCTTGCCCTGCGTCTCGGCGAGGGTCTGCAGCGTGCCCAGCGCCAGGCCGACGTCCAGCGGCAGCGCCATCCACGCGGTCAGCAGGCTGTCGCGGCCGAACAGGGTCATGAACCACGGCGCCCCGGCGGCCACGAACGGTCGGCCGCCGCGTGCCGGGTCGTGGATCTGGAGCGCGCCCAGGTCGCTTTCGGTGCGGCGCAACACGTCGGTCAACACCGGGTCACTGGCGGTGACGACCGTGCTGGCCGCGCGCCACGCCCGGATCTTGCGCGCGGGCCCGCTGGCCTCGATCCGCTCGCCGCGGTGGAACTGCGGCTGCACGGGTCGGCCGGACACGGTCGGCTGCACGACCACCTCGGTCGACCACCGGCCGCCCGCGGGCACGACCACGTGCCAGCTCAACGCGCCCGGCACCACGACCGGTTCGGCGGTGGCGGTGAACGACACGCCGCGCGAGCCGTCCTTGCGGTCGCGCAGCACGAGTTCCGGCCCGGCGGCGGTGGCGTCGGAACCGCTGTGCACGGCCCGGCCCTCCTTGACCGCGAACAGGTCGGCGAAGTCCGCGTCCACGTGCAGTTCCAGCCGCACGGCGGTGGCCTCGCGCCCCAGGTTGTCGACCGTGATCGTCTCCCGCATCCCGTCGCCGACCAGCCGTTCCCGCACCAGCAGCAGGGTGCTGTCGGCCAGGCCCGCGGCCGGTGGCCTGCGCAGCACGAACCGCGCCGCGAACGCCTCCGGGTGCGACACCGACAGCGGGTGCGGCGTGCGGCCGTCCAGCCGCAGCTGCCACCGCGACAGCACGCGGGCGTCGCGGAAGAACAGCCCGTGCGGCGTGCCCGGCTCGATGTCGCCGGTGCCGGTCGAGAGGCAGAACGTGCTGCCCTCCACCAACGTCGTGGTGCCGCCGACATCGCCCGCGAACGCCGGTTCGCCCGCGTTGAACGGCTCCGGGGGACCTTCGGCGATCACGCGCGGCCCCCGGACGCGGGCACGTCGACGTTGCGCTCGTAGACCCGGTCGAGCGCGGAGTCCAGCGCGGCGTAGTCGCGGCGCAGCGCGGTGAGCGAGCCGTCACCGGCGAGGACCTCGCGGTAGGCGGCTTCGTAGCCCGCGCCGAGGCCGTCGACGTCGAAGTGCGCGGCGACGTGCGCCCGGCAGGCGGCCGGGTCCAGGTCGCGCACGTCGTGCAGCGCGGCCACCAGCTCCTCCGGGTCGTCCCGGACCAACCCGGTCACGCCGTCCACCACCACCTCCGGCACCGCGCCCGCCCGCAGCGCCACCACCGGCGTGCCGCAGGCCATCGCCTCGATCATCACCATGCCGAACGGCTCTTCCCAACGGATCGGGAACAGAAGACACCGTGCGGCGGACAGCAGCTTGCGCTTCTCGGTCGAATCGGCGACGCCGAAGACGTGGTCGCGCTCGGTCAGCCGGGGACGCACCTCGGCCTCGAAGTACTCCTTCTCGATCGGCTCGGCGCACTTGCCCGCCAGCACGAGCGGCACACCGGCGGCGTGCGCGGCCTCCAGCGCCAGGTGCGGCGCCTTGTCCGGGTGGAAGCGGCCGAGGAACAGCGCGTAGTCCTCTTTCCGCGCCCGGAACGGCCAGTCGGCCAGGCGCAGCGCGTTGTGCACGGTGCCGACCCAGTTCAGCTCGGGTGCCAGCGCGCGCTGCCGGTCGCTGATCGCGACGAGACCGACGTCGTCGCCGAGTTCCCGGTAGTAGCGCCGCATGTCGGTGTCCACGGGACCGTGCACGGTCGCCACGGTCGGCAGGCCCATCGCGGCGTACGCGGGCGCGTTGAGCGGCCCGGCGAGGGTGTGGTCGTGCACGACGTCCAGGCCCGAGGTCGCGGCCAGCCGTTCGACCTCGCGGCGGACGGCGGCGGCGTGCACGACTTCGGGGAACGGCTCACCGAGGCGTTCGGGGACCGTGCGGTCCCACACGGGCACGAACTCGGCCTTGGTGCCGGGTTCTCCCGCGCCCAGCAGGGTCACCGAGTGACCGCGGGCGACAAGGGAGTCGGCGAGGTCGGCGACGACGGCCTCCACACCGCCGTAAGCCTTGGGCGGCACGTCGAAGTACGGCGGGGCCACGAGCGCGACGCGCAGCCGGTCGCGGGCGCCCTGGCGCGGAACCGTTGCGGTGGCAGGAAGGCTGCTCAAGTCGACCTCCGATCTGGCAGGCGGACCACTGATGGCACTCTTCGCCCCAGAGTGCTAACAAAGATCGTGGGCGGTGCGCAACACCCGCCGCGCGAACATGACGTCGATCACGGGGAGAGGTGCTGCGGTGATGGCGGTGGACGGCGACCTGGTGCCGTTGCGGGCCGATTTCGACGTGACGTGGCGCGGGTACGACCGCGGCCAGGTCCGGCACTACGTCGAGGGCGTGGAAGCCGAACTCCGCGTGCTGGCGGTGGATCGCGACGCCGCCGAGGCGCGGGCCGACGACCTGGCCCGCCAACTGGAGACCGCACGGGCCGAGATCCGCGTGCTGCGCGAGCACGTCGACCGGATCTCCCGCACGCCGATCGCCCCGGACGCGCTCACCGCGCGGCTGCGGCGGATGGCGGAACTCGCGCACGAGGAGGCGGCCGAGATCACCGAACGGGCGCGGGCCGTCGCGGAGAACCACTGGGCCACCGCCGAACGGGCCGCGGCGCGGGTGCGCGAGCGGTCGGAACGGCTCGTCGCCGAACTCGACGCCCGGCGGCGGGAGGCCGAGGCCGAGCACCAAGCCCTGATGCGGGAGGCCGGTGAGCGGCTCCTGGCGACGACGCGGCAGGCCGAGCAGCGGCGGCGCGAGCTGGACGAGCGGGCGGCGGCGTTGCGCGAGGAGGTGCGGGTCGACTTCGAGCTGGCGATGAACGCGCGCCGGGCCGAGTCGCTGGAGGCGATCGCCGCCGAGGAGGCCGCCGCGCGGGCGCGGGCCGATCGGCTGGTCCGCGAGGCCGAGGAGCACGCGCGGCGGATCGTGGCCGAGGCCGGGCGCCGGGTGGACGAGCTGCGTGCGCGCCGTGACCGCATCGCCGACGGGTTGCGCGGCGCGCGGGCGCTGTTGGCGGAGGCGAACCCGCTGCTGCACGCGCCGCTGGACGAGATCCCGGCCCAGCGGACGAGTCCGGCACTGCTGGAAGGTACAGCAGAGGCTGTATAGTTCGTCCGGTGCTGACGTGTGAAACCCGCGAGACCGCACTCGCCCGGCTCGGTCGGGCACTCGCCGACCCGACCCGGTGCCGCCTCCTGGTCGCGTTGCTCGACGGCCCCGGCTACCCGGCGCAGCTGGCTGAGCAGTTGGGGCTGACCAGGTCGAACGCGTCCAACCACCTGTCGTGCCTGCGCGGCTGCGGGCTCGTGGTGGCCACCTACGAGGGCAGGCAGGTGCGCTACGACATCGCCGACCCGCACCTGGCCAGGGCGATCGGCGAACTGCTCGACGTGGTCCTCGCGGTCGACCCGACACCGGACTGCGTGGACGACGAGATCCCGGTGGGCGCGCTATGACGGGCGAAACGGCGTCGACGTGCGCGGACGGCTGCTGCACCACCGAGAGCAAGCCGGTCCTGACTCTCGACCGTCGCAGCGTGCTCACCCGGCGGGTCCGCCTGCTGGTCGCCGCGACGATCGCCTACAACGTGGTCGAGGCGGTGATCGCGATCGCCGCCGGGACCATCGCGTCCTCCACCGCGCTGATCGGCTTCGGGCTGGACTCGGTGGTCGAAGTCGCTTCCGCGACCGCGGTCGCCTGGCAGTTCTCGGCCAAGGACCACGAGGCGCGGGAACGGGTCACGTTGCGCGTGATCGCGCTGTCGTTCTTCGCACTCGCGCTCTACGTGACAGTCGAATCGGTCCGCGCACTGCTCGGCGCACAGGCCGCCGACCACTCCACCACCGGCATCGTGCTCGCCGCCGTGTCGCTGGTCGTGATGCCCGTGCTGTCCCGGGCGCAGCGCGCAGCGGGCCGTGAACTCGGCTCGGCCAGCGCCGTTGCCGACTCCAAGCAGACGCTCCTGTGCACGTACCTGTCCGCCGTGCTGCTGGCCGGCCTGCTCCTCAACAGCACTCTCGGCTGGTGGTGGGCCGACCCGCTCGCGGCGCTCGTCATCGCCGCCGTCGCAGTCCGGGAAGGCCGCGAGGCCTGGCGCGGCGAGCACTGCTGCTGACGACGACGGCCGGCCTGTGCGCTGATGGCGGCCGGCCGGCCGGTGCCCGAGCGCGCACGACCTGATGGCCGACGCCTGCGCCTGGCCGCCCGTCAACGCGCTCGTCGAGTGGCCGGACACGGACGAGGACGTGGTGCGGCTGCTGGCCGCCGAGTGGGGCGAGGCGGCCGGGCACACGGAGCCGCTGAGCCGCCTCGACCTCGGCCCGATCGGCGCCGCGTGGGCCGACCCGCCGGGCCAGGCGTTCCACGGCCGGATGACCGCACTCGGCACGGCCGCCGGTGAAGTGGGCACGCGGATGCGCGCGCTGCAGACGCTCGCCGCCGCGTTCGCGACCGACGTCACGTCGGCCAAGCAGACCATTGTGGACGTCATCAACGCCAACATCCCCTTGTACGCCAAGGCGGCGCAGCTGGACCCCGCCGTGGCGGCGTCCACGCAGGACCGGTTCGTCACCGAGATCGCGGCCTGGCTCAACGCCTACCTCGCCTCCTTGGCGGGCCACGGCCCACTACCACCACCGTTCGTGCCGCCCGAGGGACCCGCAGAGGAGGAGGAGAACTGGGGCAAGACGATCGGTGACGCCGCAGGCGTCGTCTCCGCCGTCGCGGGCACCGGCTCGGACGCCGCACCGTACCTGCGGTTCGCCACCGACCAGTTCACCGGCAACGCCACCAACGCCGGGACCGCGGCCAAGTTCGTCCAAGGAGGCGCGTCGATGTTCGCCCAGACTCCCGAGTTCTACGGCGCCGCTTCAACAGCCAGTTGAAGAACAAGTCCAGAGCCAACGCGCCGATCGCGGCCGCAATGGTCGTGATCACGTCTCCACAGGTAGACCGCGCGGCGGCGGGCCCACAACTCGAACGACCACAAGCACTCGTCCAGGTGGCAGGTAACGACCAGGTTTCAAAACAGTGCCCTCACGCGTGACCGGGGGTTGTGATGCAGCTCATGAACACGCATGCTGACGGCCGAATGGGAGCGCTCCCAGACAGCGTTCCGTGAGGAGCAGTCGAGTGAGGAACGGACCGAGAGGACGGCGCGTCGGGCTGACCCTGGCGGCGACCGCGGTGTGCGCGTTGATCGGCGTCAGTGGCGCCGGAGCGGAGGGAACGGTGACGGCCTCGGGACCACCGCACCTGCCCAAGGGCACGTCCTTCTACGTCGAACCCGACAGCAACGCGGCCCGGCAGGCCGAGCAGTGGCGTGCCGAGGGCCGGGTGGCGGACGCCGAGCTGATGGAGGGCATGGCCGCCCAGCCGACCGCCATCTGGTTCACCACGGCGGGCGCCGACCAGGTGCGCGAGAACGTGCGCAACGTCGTGCGCGCGGCACGGGCGAAGGACCAGGTGCCGGTGCTCGTGGCGTACTTCGTGCCCTACCGGGACTGCTCGCAGTGGTCCGCGGGCGGCGCGCGCAGCGAGCAGGAGTACAAGGACTGGATCGACGCCTTCGCCGAGGGCATCGGTGACGAGAAGGCCGTCGTGGTGGTCGAGCCGGACGGCCTGGCCCTGCTGACCAGCGAGCCGTGGTGCACGATCGGCCCCGACTCCGAGCTGGTGCCCCAGCGGTTCCGCGAGATCAACCACGCCGTGGACGCGCTCAAGCGCGGCAAGCACACCCGCGTCTACCTCGACGCGGGTCACTCGGCGTGGCAGGCCCTCAACGACTACGACGCGGGCTACGGCGAGCCGCGTCAGCAGCTGGGCATCGTCAACCGCCTGCTCCAGGGCGGTGTCACCCGGGCGGACGGGTTCGCGCTCAACACCTCGAACTACCGGTTCACCGAGGACCTGGTCCAGTACGGCACCCGTGTGTCGAAGTGCATCTACCTGCGCACGGAGCGGGGTGCGACGAGCTGCCCGGCCAACGAGGAGCTGGACGCGATGCCGGTGCACCGGCCGAAGATGACCCACTTCGTGCTGGACACCAGCCGCAACGGCCTCGGCCACTACACGCCCGGCGAGGGCGAGACCGACTGGTGCAACCCGCCGGGCCGCGGCCTGGGCGAGCGGCCCACGGCGAACACCGGCATCCCGCTGGTGGACGCGTTCCTGTGGGTCAAGCGCCCCGGTGAGTCCGACGGCGAGTGCCAGGGCGGCCCGGCCGCCGGCCGCTGGTGGCCCGAGCAGGCGCTGGAGCTGGCGAAGCTGGCCTCACCGCCGCTGCGCTGACGTGACGTCGGGGCCGCCTCGCCGCCGGGGCGGCCCCGACTCGTCGCGGCGGACACCGAGTGGCGCACGCCGAGTCGCCGTGCCCGCGACGGGTAACCTGTCCGGGTACGGCAACCACGGCGGACCAGGGGTGACCGTGTTCAGCGTGCCCGAGGCGCGAGAAGAGCTGGCCAAGCTCATGCCGGTGCTCACCGAGATCATCGAGGTCCGGGCCGACGCCGCCGAGCTGGCCGCCTCCCTCAACGGCGGCGGACCCACCGACCTCGGCGGGCTGCCCGAGCTGAAGGCGGCGCAGGCCAGGCTGGACGACCTCATGACCACCGTGCAGGCGACGGGCGCCGAGCTGAAGGGCTTCGCGCCGCTGCTGGTCGACTTCCCGTCCGACTTCGACGGCGTGCCGGTGCTGCTGTGCTGGCTCGAAGGCGACCAGGGCCTCGACTGGTACCACCGCACGGACCTGGGGTTCGCCGGACGCCGCCCGCTGGCGTAACAACCCGGCCGGGGCTCACAGGAACGGCGGCAGCCGCAGCGCGCGGTCGTCCAGCCCCAGCTCGGCCAGGATCGCGTCGCACTCCCGCCGGTACGCCTGGGCACCACCCGGGTCGGCGATCGCCAGGCGAGCCAACGTCCGCGCCACGTCGAGCCGCGCGCCCACCTCCCGCCAGAGCGCCGACGACCGGCGCAGCACCTCGGCCGCCTGCCCGCCGCGGCCGAGTTCCAGCTCACCCATCGTGGCGAGGGTCCGGGCGGTCTCGTCGCGCACGCCCAGCTCCTCGTGCACCCGCAGCACGCGGTCCAGCCGCTCGGCGGCCCGGTCCCACTCGCCCCGGTGCAGCCACACCCTGGCCAGGTCGTGCCCGACGCGGGCCGACCCGAGCTCGTCGTCGAGACCGGCCAGGAGCGCCGCCGCCTCGGTCAGCAACCGCTCGGCCGCGTCGACCCGGCCCACCGCCAGCAGCACGTCGGCGCCCAGCACGAGCAGCAGCGCCTTGGTCCGGTCGCTCTCGTCCGCCGGCCAGTCGGCCAGCAGCCGTTCGACCACCGGCACGGCCCGCGCGGAGAACCCCGCCTCGTGCCACGTGCGGGCCAGCGACAACGTCAGCCACCGGGCCAACGGCGGCGGAACGGACTCGTCACACGCCTCGACGCCCTCCTCGAACCACCGCGCGGCCTCGGCGAGCCGTCCCAGGCTCTGCGCCGCCCACCCGGCGTTGCCCAGCGCGCCCACAGTCCCGGCCCGGTCGCCGAGCTTGCGCGCCAGGGCGAGGCCCTCGGCGGCCAACGCGGGCAGTTCCCCGAACCGCGACCGCTGGGCCGCCAGCCCGAACAGGCCCAGCAGCAGCCGGACCGACTGCCGGTCCACGCCGTGCGCCCTGGTGACCTCGGCGGCGGCACGCAGGACCCGTTCCCGCTCCACGTCGTAGGTGCGCAGGGCGAGGAACCCGGTCAGGCGCAGCGCCAGCCCGCCCGCGAGCTCGGCCAGGCCGTGCCGGCACGCCTGCTCGACGCACGCGATGAGCGTGGTCAGCTCGACTTCGAACCACTCCCGCGGCGCGGCGGCGATCGGCCCGGCCACTTCGTCCGGCGCGAGCGGCAGGTCGAGCCCGACCACGTTCTGCAGGCCGTGCCCGACCCGTTCGTCCGCCACCCCGGCCCGGCCGAGCCAGCCGGACAGCACCCGCCGGAGCGCCGCCTCGCGCTCCTGCGGCGGCTCCTCCTCGGCGACCCGTTCGGCGACGAACTCGTACACCAGGTCGTGCAGCCGGAACCGCTCCTGCCCCACCCGGTCGCGGCCGAGCACCTCGACCAGGTGCACGTCGGCCAACGTCTCCAACAACCGGTCCACCGGCTCGTCACCGCCGACGAGCGCACCCGCCACCCACGCGGGCCACTCGGACGTCGCGGCCAGGCCGAGCCGGCGCAGCAGCAACCGGGCGGGCGGGTCGAGCAGCCCGTAGCTGGTCGCGATGACGGCCCGCACGTCCAGGTCGCCCAACGACAGCTCGTCCAGCCGCCGCCGCTCCTCGGCCAGCCGGTCCCACAGCCGGGCGACCGGCCAGTCCGGGTGCACGGCGAGCCGCCCGGCGGCGACGCACACGGCCAGCGGCAGGTTGCCGCACAGCGCGACGATCGCGTTCGCCGCCTCCGGTTCGGCGGCGACCCGCTCCGCGCCCGCGACCCGCGACAGCAGCTCCAGCGAGTCCTCGGCGTGCAGCGCGGGCAACGTCCACCGCGCCACGCCGACCAACGCGCCGAACTGGTGGCGTGACGTGATCACGGTCGCGCACGACGAGCCGCCCGGCAGCAGCGGGCGCACCTGGGCCTCGCCCGCGGCGTCGTCCAGCACCACCAGCACCGCGCGTTCGGCGAGCACGCTGCGGTACAGCGCGACCCGTTCCTCCGGGTCCTCGGGCACCGCCGCGCCGTCCACGCCGAGCGCCCGCAAAAACCGGCCGACCACGACGTGCGGATCGGCCTGGTCGCGGTGCGAGCCGCGCAGGGTGGCGAACAGCTGGCCGTCCGGGAACCGCACGGCCACCTGGTGCGCCACCGCCACGGCCAACGCGGTCTTGCCGACGCCACCCGGTCCGACGAGCACCGCGAGCCCCGGACCGTGGTCGGCCCGCAGCGCCGCCGCCACCTCGGCGTGCACCTTGCCGCGCCCGGTCAGCACCGCCATCTCGGGTGGCAGCTGGCGCGGCACCACGGCCGGCGCGGACCGCTGCGGCACGAGCGGTTCGCCTCGCAGGACCCGTTGTTCCAGTTCCCGCAACGCCGCTCCGGGCCGCACGCCGAGATCGTCGTCCAGCTTCCGGTACGCCTGCCGGTACACCTCCAGCGCGTCGGCCTGCCGCCCCACGGCGGCCAGCGCGACCATCCGCGTCTCGTAGAGCCGCTCCCGGTACGGGTGCTCGTCGATCAGCGGCGCCACATCGGCCAGCACCTCGTCGTACCGCTCCAGCGCGAGCCGTGCCGCCAGCCTGCCCTCCTGGGCGGCCAGCCGTTCCTCGTGCAGCGCCGCCCGGATCGGCCCGGCCCGCTCGTCGTCCACGTCGGCCAGTGCCGGCCCGCGCCACACCGCCAGCGCCGCCCCGAACGCCTCCTCCGCCACCGCGTGGTCACCGGCCTCCGCCGCCCGCCTGCCCCGCTCGGCCGACTCCCGGAACTCCACCAGGTCCACCTCGGCGCCCCGCGTGGAGAGCTGGTAGCCGGTGGGCCTGGTGACGATCACGCCGTCGCCCAGCCGCGCGCGCAACCTGCTGACCAGGTTGTGCAGCTGCGCGCGGGCCGAGCGCGGCGGCTGCGACCACAGCTCGCCGATCAGCCGTTCCGCCGGTGTCACCCGGTCGGCGTTGAGCAGCAACGCGGCCAGCACGTACCGCTCCCGCGCGCCGCCGACCGGCACGGCGTCTCCCCCGCTCCACGCCGTCACCGGCCCGAGCACCCCGAATCGCACGGCTTCGGTATACCGCAGCCGGACCAGCGCGGAATCGGCCGAAAGCGGCCGTTGTGGGGCGACGGAGCCCGCCGGACCGGTGGTCGGTCCGGCGGGCCCTCCCCCCTCGCGAACCGGACCGGTTCACCCGCGTCGACGGGTGAACCAGTGCCGGTGGCCACGGTGGAAAGCGATCAGGAAGGCCGTCTGCAGCACGCACTCCACGGCGATGACCAGCGCGCTGTCCACCACCCGCCACGGGTCGCCGATGCCGCCGAGCAGACCGGTGAACGCGCCCACGACCCCCGTGATGACGATCGGCAGGCCGTACAGGGCGAAGACCGACAGCGAGATCGCGCTGCCGACCGCCATCGCCACCGCGTACACCCGCACCGCACGCCGTTCCCGCGCGGGCAGGTCGGCGGTCGGGTCCGGGCCGCGCCGCACCAGGTGGCGCAGGTACGCCAGCGCGTCCTGGAACACGTTGCGGCCCCGCAACCACTCCATCAGCACGTAGTACAGGTCGGTGCGCATGTAGACCTGCACCTGGACGGCCATGCTCAGCAACACCACCAGCGCGAGCGCCGCGAGGACCCGGTCCACGCCCACCGGCAGCCCGGCGTGCGCCACCACCAGAACGCACCCGGTGACCAGGAAGGCGTCCCACTTCATCCCGGCCAGGTACACCCGCAACCGCGCCCGCCGCGGCACCGCCCAGATCGCGGTCACGTCGGTCTGCACCACCAGGTAGTGCAGCCGGGTGGAGAAGCCGATCCGGGCCGGCGCGCCGTAGGACCGGGCCGCCGCCAGGTGCATCAGCTCGTGCACGGTCGCGCTCACCGAGAACAACGCCGTGTTCACCAGCACGGCGAGCCCGACGTACGGCGTCCAGTAGAAGTCCGACGCCGACGGCACCAGGTCCGGGCGCTGCCACCACGTGACCGCCGCCGCCAGCAGCACGCCGAGCCAGACGACGTTCGCCGTGCGGCCGAACAGCCACCGCACGTGCCGTTCGCGCAACCACGGCAGGTGCTCGCGGCGCTGTGCGCCACCCGACAGGGACCGACCGTCCACACCGGACACGAACTCCAGCTCGACCAGTGCCTCGGCGAACTCCACGACGTCCAGCTCCACGTCGTGCTCGCGGGCGATCCGCTCCTCCACCTCGCCCACGGTCGATCCGGTGTCCAGCAGGGAGATCGCGATCGCGCCGATCCGGGGCAGCTCGACGAATGCGCCCGTCTCGGCCCGGCCGACCACCACCTCGTCCGGGTCGTCGTCGCTGTCGCGCACGGCGAGCCGGTGCAGCCGCAGCACGCTGGACGGCCCGATCGCCACGTCGGTCGACGGCTCAGCCATGGCCGCAGCTCGGGCAGTCGGCGTCGTGCGGCACGTCGATGAAGTAGTGGTGGCCCCAGTCGGCGAAGTTCCAGTGCAGCACCCGCCCGCGCACCTGCGTCGGCAGCCCGCCGAGGTGGTAGATCACCTCCAGCGCGCACAGGTGGCCGCTGACGCTCGCGCTCGCCGCGATCACCGCGTTGGCGCGGTCGCCCTGGAACAGCACCCGGCTGTCCGACACGTGCTCCTGCGTGTTCATCCACCGGAACAGGCACTCCCAGCAGCCCGTCTCCCCCGGCACGTACCCGCCGACGACCGCCATCGGTCCGGTGTAGAGGGACACGAACCACGGCGTGCCGGTGCGCAGCGCGGCCTCGTTGGTCCAGCGCATGATGTCCGGCTGCGGTTGGTCGGCGCACAGCACGAACGCGTCCCGGCCCGCCATCAGCTCTGCCACGTCGTCCGCGCCGGTGACCCTGCGCTCCTCCCCGGTGACCTCGACCAGCGAGTTCATCGCCCGCAGCCGGGCCACCGCGCGGTCCACCTTGGGCGCGCCGACGTCCGCCTCGTCGTAGAGCAGCTGGCGGCACAGGTTCGACTCCTCGACGGTGTCGAAGTCGGCGCAGTGCAGGTGCCCGACCCCGCTCGCGACCAGCCCGGACGCGACCGCCGACCCCGTGCCGCCGAGCCCGAGCAACGCCACCGAGGCGTGCTTGAGCCTGGCCTGGATCTCGTAGGGCGAGCTGCGCGGCGTGCTGTCGATCCAGGCGAAGTAGTGGCGCGGCGAGGCGTACCGGTCGGCCTCCCGCGCGGACACCGGCGTCGGTGCGCCCGCGTCCTCCACGAACCCGTTCGCGGTCAGGTCGTCGACGACCTCCCGCACGCTGTCCGGGTCGACCCCGGGATGGGTCCGGGCGACGTCGGCGCAGATGGCGTCGACGTCACGGGTGCCGTCCATCAGCACCAGGATCCGCTCCAGCGTGCGGTCCTCGTCGTCCTCGATCTCGGAGGCGATGCCGTGCTGCATCAGCCCGATGACGATCCGGTTGCCCGGCAGGGCGAACGGCCTGTGCACGTTCTTGATCCGCGGTCGGAGCATGTGTCACCTCGATTCTCCGGCGGGACGACCGGGCCGGCCGCGGTGCGCGACCGGCCCGGTCCCGCGCGCTGCTCAGCCGTCGTTGCGGACGACGGTGGTCTCGAGCTTCTCCAGCTTGCGGATCTTGACGCTGACCTTCTTCTTGGTGTTCTCCACGACTGCCTCCCTCGGTCGCGGCCCCTTCCCTGTGGGACCGGGGGACAAGCCAAGCCGAGGCCTCTAACAACTCTCTAACCGCCGCCGATGAGCCGCACCCGCGAGCAGCCACCTCCCCCGAGCCGGACACGAGCGGCAGCCGCCTCCGCCGAGTCCTTCCGCGACCCGCCACCGCCCTCCGCGACCGCACGCGCGAGCAGGCGGGCGGCGACCGGATTCCGGTCACCGCCCGCCTGCACCCTCGCGGCCGGTTGGTCTCGGTGGTGGGTCAGAACGCGATCGACCAGGCGTCGATGGTCCCGGTGTCGTACGTGTAGACGTCCTTCACCCGCAGCTTCCACGTGCCGTTCTTGTTCTCCTTGGACGTGTCCACCTTGAACGTCTCGTGGATGCCGTCCGCGGAGTTCTCGCCACCGGACGCCCGCAGCGGGAACACCGCGCCGCTCGGGCCGATCAGGTCCACCGCCAGGTCGGCCGTGTACGGGTGCACGATGTCGACCTTCACCGAGGTCTGCGCGATGCCGGTGCCGTCGCACTCGGACACGACGATGTCGGAGGTGACCGCGTCACCGGCGTCCGGGATGGCCACGTCGTCGGCGTTGGAACCACCGGGACAGACGGGTGGCCTCGGGTTGCCGCCGATGAACCCCGTGTACAGCAACTTGTTCGGCGAGCCGGTACCCGGGTTCTTGACCACGTGCGCGGTGGCGTTGTCGATCAGCGCCTTGGCCACGTCCGCCGGGGTGGCGGCGGCGTCGGCGGGGTTGGCGCCCAGGTACAGCGCCGCCGCGCCCGCCACGTGCGGTGCCGCCATCGACGTGCCGTTGATCGTGCGCTCGCCGCCGTTGTTCCAGGTGGAGGTGATGTTCGCGCCGGGGGCGAAGATGTCGGTGCAGCGGCCGATGTTGGAGAACGTCGCCCGCTTGTCGGAGCTGTCGGACGCGTTGACGGTGATCGCCTCGGGGGCGCGGGCCGGCGAGACGTTGCACGCGTCGCGGTTGTCGTTGCCGGACGCCACGGCGACCGTGACACCGGCCGCGACCACCTTCTTGACCGCCTCGTCCACCGACGTGCTGGCCGTGCCGCCGAGGCTCATGTTGGCCACCGCGGGCTTGGCCGCGTTCTTCGCGACCCAGTCCAGGCCGCCGATGACCTGCGACCACGCGCCGGAACCCTGGCAGTCGAGCACCCGCACGCCGACCAGCTTCACGGCCTTGGCCACGCCGTACGTGGTCGAGCCGATGGTGCCCGCGACGTGCGTGCCGTGGCCGTGGCAGTCCTGCGCCACCGCGTCGTCGTCGATGAAGTCGTAGCCGTCGCCGGCCCGGCCGCCGAAGTCGGGGTGCTCCTTCTGGATGCCGGTGTCGACCACGTACGCGGTCACGCCCTCGGCGGTGTTGTGGTACTTGTACTTCTTGTCCAGCGGCAGCGTCTTCTGGTCCACCCGGTCCAGGCCCCAGGTCGGGTTCTCCTGGGTGCCGGTGGCGTGCGCCTCGCCGTCCTGCTCGACGTACTCCACGGTCGGATCGGCGGCCAGCCGGCGCGCCTGCGTCGCGTTCATGGTGGCCGCGAAGCCGCGCAGGGCGGCGGTGTAGGCCAGCTTCACCTCGCCGCCGTACCGGCCTACCAACGCCTCGGCGGCGGCGGGCGTCTGCTCCAGGCTGACCGAATCCGCCCGCAGCACGACGATGTAGCTGTCCGGCACCGCGCCCGGCCGGCCGGCGCCCACGACGTCGCCCTCCGGTTGCCCTCCGGCGGCGTAGCCGTAGCCCGCGCCGACCGCCAGCAGGGTTGCCGTCGTCAGGCAGGCGGTGACGACCCGTCGCCGGGTCGAGCGATCGTGTCGCATCGGTCGTTCTCCGTTCCACCCGGCCGCCCGGCAGGGATGTGTTGGTGCGGGCAGGCGGCCACGTGAACCCACCCTCCGGCGACGACGGACGTCTAACAATCCGGATAGCGGTACGTAGGTCTACGCGAACCAGCGGGGCGGTGTACTCCGGACTCCGACGAACTCGCCATGGCCTTCGACTACCCGGCGCACAGTCCGGTCATGCGTCCGGAGCAGTCACCGGATCGGGCGATCGGCCGCGTCGACTACCCCGATAGGCCCTCTCGCGGGCACGGGCCAGGAAGTCGGGTGCCAGGTCGAGGCCGGGCGGCCGGTTCAGCACCGGGTCGAGCGCGGGCAGGTCGCGGTCGACGTCCAGCGGACGGGCCACGAGCCTGCCGATCGGCCGCCACGGTGGGCCGATCTCCAGCCGGAACCCCAGTTCGGCGGGCAGGTCGGCCAACGCCGCCGAGCGGAGCCGGGCCGGGTCGGGCACGGCGGCCAGCCACACCAGCCGGTCGTGCCGGCGGAACGGGGTGATGGTGCCGTACCGGGCGCTCGTCCACGTCCGCGCGGGTCGGGGCAGCACGCGGGCGAAGCAGGTCGACAGCAGCACGTCCCACGGTCCCGGCAGCCGGAACGCCAAGCCGAGCACGTCGGGCAGCCCGCCCGGGGTGCCCACGCCCTTGGACAGCCGACCGGACACCTCCACCACGCCGACCGGCAGCGGCAGCCCGGGGTCGAACGTCGCGGTCACCGTGCCCTCGAACCACCGTCCGCGCGGGTGGAACGCCTTGGCGTCCCGCACGCCGGCCAGCGCGCGGAAGGCGGGCTCGACGAGGTCAGGCACTGCGGGCATTCGGGTTGCCCTTGAGCGCGAGGCCGAGCCCGATCATGCCGAGGCCGAGACCCAGGTGCAGCCAGTCGTCGGCGTCGTTGACCGGCACGAAGTTCGCCGCGCTCGCCTTGTCCACGATCAGCCCGTACAGCCAGAGCAGCAGGTACACCGCGCCTCCGCCGACGAGGAACGCCCGCGCGGCCGCCGTCCGGGCCATCACCAGGCCCACCGCGCCGAACAGCAGGTGCACCAGGTTGTGCAAGACGGACACGTGGAACACGCCGATCAGGTGCGCGCCGGACTCCGGACCGGCGAACGTGATCCGGTCGAGGTGGGCGGTGATCCCGGGCACGAACCCGAGCACGCCCACCACCAGGAACACGACCGCGACCCCCACGGCCGCACCGCGGACCGGGTGCGGCAACCGCGTGGTCGCATTCATCGCTGATCACCTCGCTGTGACGGTGGCTCCCGCTCGACTACCCCGCGATCACCACTCGAAACGACCGTCACCTCCCGGTCACCGGAGCGGGCTCACCACCCACCCCCACCGTGCCCGTCCTCCCCGGACCCAACCCGCCCGTCATCAACCGGAACCGCCCGCCCGTCGCGACCCGAGCCGGCACGACCGGCGTCACCGGCAGCCGCCGGGCGCCCTCCGCGCGACACGACCCGCCCACCACGACCGGCAGCCGCCACACGGCCGTCACGCGACACCGTGACGCCCGAAACCGCCCGCGCCCCACCGCCCGCCGCCGCGCCGCGCTCCTCCCCGCTCGCCACCGCCCGCCCGGTCGCCGCCGACGCGACGTCCGGGTAGCGCGGGAACAGCCGGTCCAGGTCGGTGCGCTCGAACACCCGCCGCACGTGCGGCGGCACGGCGGCCAGCCGCAGCCAACCACCCGCCCGCTGCGCCCGCGCCCTGGTCCGCACCAACGCGCTCATCGCCTGCGCGCCGCAGAACGCGACCCCGGACATGTCGAGCACGATCCGGTCACGTCCCTCGCTGACCAGCCGGTCCATCCGGTCCAGCACCCGGCGCGCACCCGCCAGGTCCAACTCCCCGGTCGCCACGACCACCGCGCACCCCGTCCGGTGGGCCTCGACCGACAGCGCCAGCATCCCGATCCCTTCACGCCACCCGATAGCACTCGTCGTCATCGCCCGTCCCGATCAGGGACAGCAGCAACCCTTCCCTGGTCGACCAAGGGCATATCTCCACCTCGTCGGACCCGGTGGCCACCATCAACGCCTCCACCACCAGCGCTCCCGCCAACGACTGCTCCGCCCGGTGCCGGGAGATGCCGGGCAGCCGGGCGCGCCGGGGCGCGGGCAGCCGGGCCAGCCGGGGTATCCAGCTGCGCAAGTCGGCCAAGCGCAGGGTGCGCGGCACGAACGGCCCCTCGTGCTGCGGTCGCGCCCCGGCCAGCCGCGCCAACTGCTGGAACACCTTCGAGCACCCGACTGCCCGGTGACCTTCGACCGACGTGCCCTCCAGCGCGGCCACCACCCGGTCGTGCACCAGCACCTGCTCACGCGCCAGGCCGCGGTGTTCCCGCCGCACGGTCCGGTTCAACCCGAGCTGCCGGCTCATCGTGCGCGCGCCGAACGGCAGCGAACGCGTCAACGACGGCTCCACGTCCTCACCGGCGGCGAGCTCCACCGTGCCGCCGCCGACGTCGAGCACCAGCAGCGGGCCGACGTGCCAGCCGAACCAGTGCCGCGCGGCCAGGTAGGACAGGCGGGCCTCCTCCCGGCCGGGCAGCACGCGCAGCCGGGTGCCGGTGAGGCGGAAGACCTCGGCGATCACCTGGTCGGCGTTAGGCGCGTCGCGGATGATGGACGTGGCGAACGGCACGAAGGTGGAGACGCCGGCGCGCTCGGCGACGCGGCGGGCGATGCGGACGGCGGTCACAACCTGTTCCACGCCTTCGGGGCGCAGTCGGTTGTCACGGGCGAGGGCTTGGTCGAGCCGGAGGCGGGTCTTGTGCGAGACGACCGGGTGCAGTGGTGAACCGGAGACGACGACGAGGTGGGCGCTGAAGCAGCCGACGTCGAGAACACCGACCTGAGCAGGCCGTCTGGACATACGTCACCACCGTTCGCGTGTCAGAGGTACAGGGGGGAGTGCCCAAAAACGCATCGGGTGAAACCGGATTGGGTGATCCGACTCCGGGTAGTTGACGACCATGAGTGCTTCGGAGAGGCCGTTGGCGGTGGTGACCGGCGCGTCCAGCGGGATCGGGCTCGAGCTGGCGAAGGTGTTCGTCGAGCACGGGTTCGACCTGGTCGTGGCGGCGGAGAACGACGCGGTGCACGACGTGGCGCGGGAGTTGGCCGCCGGTGGGGCGCGGGTCGACCCGGTGCGGGCGGACCTGGCCACGTTCGAGGGCAACGAGGACCTGGTCGCCGTGGTCGAGGACGTGGGGCGGCCGGTGGACGCGTTGGCGGTCAACGCCGGTGTCGGTGTCGGCGGCGACTTCGTGGACGACAGCGACCTGCGCACCCACCTGCGGGTGGTGGACCTCAACATCTCGTCGGCGGTGCACCTGGCGAAGCGGCTGGTGCCCGCCATGGTGGAACGCGGTGCGGGCCGGGTGCTGTTCACCTCGTCGGTGGCGGCGACCGCGCCCGGGCCGTTCCACTCGGTGTACGCGGCGTCGAAGGCGTTCCTGGCGTCGTTCTCCCAGGCGTTGCGGGAGGAGCTGCGCGACAGCGGGGTGACCGTGACGGCGCTGATGCCCGGCCCGACGGACACCGACTTCTTCCGCCGGGCGGGCATGACGGACACGAAGGTGGCGACCGGGCCGAAGGACGACCCGGCGGACGTCGCGCGGGCCGGGTTCAAGGCGCTGATGGACGGCGACGACCACGTGGTGGCCGGTTCGCTGCGCAACAAGGCACAGGCAGCCGCCGGCCGCGTCCTGCCGGACCCGGTGAAGGCCCGGGCGATGCGCGGCATGACCGAACCCGGCTCGGGCAACCCCCGCTCGTGACCGCTGGAAGACCCGCAGCTCACCGAACCGCCGGTTCGGGCTGTCGCCCCCGGCTGCCGGTCGATGCCGCCCGGTTCGGGCCGCCGGTCAGGCCACCGGGTTCGGGGCCGCAGGTCCAGGCCGCCGACCGGGCCCCCGGGTTCGGGCCGCCGGGTTCGAGCTGCCGGTGGGGCCGCTGGTGAGGGCCGGCCGGCTCAGAACTCCGGGATCTCCGGTACCTCGTGCCCCTTCTCCGCCGGCTCCGGCTGCTCGTCCCCGATCAAGGTCAGGTACTCGTCGACTTCCTGCGGTGTCGGGTCGATCGGTGCTTCCTCGGCGATCTCGTCCGGGTCGACCGGGTCGCCCACTGGTTCCTGTGCTGCCGTCATGACCGCTGGTTACCCAGTGTGCGCTTGCTCGAACGGGGTAACCGTGACGCCGTGACCATCCACGCGAGACGAGACGTCCCCGCCCTCCCCGACCTGGTCTTCGCCGCCGCCGCCGACCCCGCCCGCCTGGCCACCTGGCTGCCCGACCCCTACCAGGTCGTCGGCCGCTCGGACGACGTGCTGATCCTGCGCGCCCACGACGCACCGCACCAGGTCAGCCTGGCCGCCGACTACGACCAGCTGCTCCTGACCTGGGACCCCCTGGCCGGGCACGGCTGCCGCGGCGAGCTGCGGGTCTCGCTGGCCGGTGTCGCGGGCAGCGTCGCGGAGCTGCGGGTGGACGACTGCCCCGACGACCAGTTGCCGTCCCGCATGCTCGAAGCCCTCGCGAACGAGGTTGAGCGGAACCTCACCGCCGGCTGACCATGCCCCGGTGGACCTCCGCCCCGCCCGACCGGACGAACTGCCGCTGCTGCCCCCGATCGAACGGGCCTCCGGTGAGCAGTTCCGCGACTTCGGCATGCCGGAGATCGCCGACGACGACCCGATGCCGCTGAGCACCCTCACCCACCTGCACGTCTGGGTGGCCGCCGACCCGCACCCGGTGGCCTGGGTCGCGGTCGAGGTGGTGGACGGCGCGGCGCACGTGGAGCAGCTCTGCGTGCACCCCGACCACGCCCGGCGCGGCATCGGGGCGGCGCTGCTCGACCACGTGGGGAGCTGGGCCGCGGCGCGCGGGCTGGACGCGTTGACCTTGACGACCTTCCGCGACATCCCGTGGAACGGACCCTATTATCGACGGCTCGGGTTCGGTGAGCTCACGGACCTCTCGCCGGGTCTGGCGGCCGTGGTGGCGGCCGAAACCGCGCGCGGCCTGGACCCGGCGACACGCGTTTGCCTGCGCAGACCGCTCCCGTAACGGCGTTCGGGCGCGATACTGGACGGGCAGACCGCCCCGCCAGCGACCGTTTCGGAGGTTCCCCAAGGTGGTCGACTTCGTGCACGAGGCGCTGTTCTACCGCGACGACGAGCAGTTCCTCGCGGGCACAGTGCCGTTCGTGCGCGACGGTCTCGCCGCCGGTGAGCCGGTGCTGGTGGCCGTGCCGCAGCGCGGGATCGACCTGGTGCGCCGCGCGTTGGGCGGGCAGGCCGAGCAGGTCGAGTTCCTGGACCTCAGACGCGCCGGGCGCAACCCGGGCCGGATCATCCCGGGCGTGCTGGCCGCGTTCACCGACAACGCCTCCACCACCGGCCGGGTGCGGATCGTCGGCGAGCCGATCTGGCCGGAGCGCACCGAGTTGGAGTACCCGGCCTGCGTTCAGCACGAGGCGCTGATCAACACCGCGTTCGAGGACCGCGCCGCCTGGATCCTGTGCCCGTACGACACGGCGAACCTCACGCCGGCGGCGGTGCGCGACGCGGAGACCACGCACCCGGTGGTGGTCGAGGGGCAGCAGCGCAGGCAGAGCGTCGGCTACCGCGAGCCGTTCCTGGTCGCCGAGGAGTTCAACCGGCCGCTGCCCGCGCCCCCGCCGGACGCGGTGGTCCGCCGGTTCGACCTGGACGGCCTGGCCACCACCCGCCGGCTGGTCGCCGCGTTCGCCACGGACACGGGCCTGAGCACCGACCAGGTGGAGGACCTGGTGCTCGCGGTCAACGAGCTGACCACCAACAGCGTGGTGCACGGCGGCGGCTTCGGCACGCTGGTGCTGTGGCGCGAGGGCGGCGCGGTGGTGTGCGAGGTGCGTGACGCGGGCCGGCTCGCGAACCCCATGGTGGGCAGGCGGAACCCGGGCGTGAGCACCCACGGCGGGTACGGCGTGATGCTGGTGAACCTGCTGTGCGACCTGGTCCGGGTGCACGCGCACGAGGACGGCACGTCGATCCGCGTCTACGTCGGCTGACCCCGCGGTCGGGGCGGCACGCGCTGTGTGCTTGCCCACGCACCGGTCCCGATCGGCGGGTTCGCGCTGGTCGCCGATCACCCTTCGCCCACAAACAGCGGCGGCGCACCGGCCCGGACCGGCAGAATCGGGCACGTGACTCCCGCACTTCTGCTCGCCCACGGGGCCGGTGGCACGGTCCGCGCGAACTTCAGCCCGCTCATCCCGCGGCTGTCGCGCAAGCGCAAGGTGCACGCGGTGGACTTCCCCGGCTCGGGGACCACCCCGCGCGCGACCGGGCCCCTGGACCTGGACGACCTCGCCGACCGCCTGGTGGCCACCGCCGAGGGCGAGGAGCGGTTCGCGGTCGTCGGCTACTCGATGGGCTGCGCGGTCGCCGTGCGCGCGGCACAGCGGTACCCGGAGCGGGTGACGGCGCTGGTGCTCACCGCCGGTTTCGCCCGCATCGACGACGAAACCAGGGAACGGATGCGGCAGTGGCGCCGGCTGGTGGACGGCGACCGCGCCGAGCTGGCCCGCTTCCTGCTGTCCATCGCGCTGGGCGAGCCGTTCCTGCGCCGGATGACCGCCGAGCAGACCGACGGCTTCCTGGAGCTGATCGCGCTCACCATCCCGGCGGGCACGCCCGAGCAGGTCGACCTGGTCCAACGGATCGACCTGCGCGACGAGCTGCCGTCGTTGTCCGTGCCGACGCTGGTGATCGGCGCCAAGCACGACCGGTTGATCGCACCCGGCACCACGCGGCAGCTGGCCGACCTGATCCCCGGCGCCCGGTGGGCCGAACTGGACAGCGGCCACTCGCCCGCGGTGGAGGCGCCCACCGAGTGGGTCCGGCTGATCGAGGAGTTCCTGGACGCACTGCCCACCGGCGGCTGATCGCCATCACCGCACGTGCACGGCGCCGTGCACGCCCACCTGCCGCTTGCCGACCTCATGGCGGCGCACCGCGGCCCGACAAGCCGGCCACGCCACCCACCGCGCCGACCTCGCGGTTCGCGGGGGCGGCCGGTTTGCGGGTCGGCCGGCCGGGCTAACCAGGCCGCATGACCAACACGCTCGTCCTGGACGTCGACGGGACGCTGGTGGACACCAACTTCCACCACGCGGTGGCCTGGTTCCGCGCGTTCCGCCGGTTCGACATCACCGTGCCGACCTGGCGGCTGCACCGGTCCATCGGGATGGGTGGTGACAAGCTCGTCACCGCCGTCGCCGGCGAGCACGTCGAACGCGAGCACGGTGACGAGCTGCGCAAGGCGTGGGAAGTGGCGTTCGAGCCGATGCTGGCCGAGATCAGGCCGCTGGAGGGCGCGCACCGCCTCGTCGCCGCGGCGCTGGAGCAGGACTTCGCGGTGGTGCTGGCCAGCTCGGGCAAGCGCCACCACGTGGACCACTACCTGAAGCTGATCGACGCCTCCGGCATCCCGTCGACCTCGTCGGACGACGTCGAGGACACCAAGCCCGCGCCCGACCTGATCGAGGTGGCGCTGCGCCGGGTGGACCGCGCCAGCCGGGCCGTGGTCATCGGCGACTCGGTGTGGGACTGCGAGGCCGCACGTCGGGCCGGGCTGCCCTCGGTGTGCCTTCGCACGGGTGGTTTCGGCGACGCCGAGTTGCGCGAGGCCGGTGCGTCGGCAGTCTACGAAGAACTCGACGAGTTGCGGGCGGACCTCACCGACCTGCCGATGGCGTAGGAGGAATCGTGCGGATCGGGTACACGCTGATGACCGAGCAGGCCGGGCCGCGCGAGCTGGTCGAGCACGCCGGGCTGGCCGAGCAGGCGGGGTTCGACTTCGAGGTCATGAGCGACCACTACTCGCCGTGGCTGGACGAGCAGGGGCACGCGCCGTACGCCTGGAGCGTGCTCGGCGCGGTCACCCAGGCCACCGAGCGGGTCGAGCTGATGACGTACGTGACCTGCCCGACCGTGCGCTACCACCCGGCGGTCGTGGCGCAGAAGGCGGCGACCGTGCAGCTGCTGTCGGGCAACCGGTTCACGTTGGGCATCGGCGCGGGCGAGAACCTCAACGAGCACGTGGTCGGCCGCGGCTGGCCGCCGGTGAACGTCCGGCACGAGCTGCTGCGCGAGGCCGTGGAGATCATCTCCCAGCTGTTCGACGGCGGGTACGTCAACTACTCGGGCCAGCACTTCCGGGTCGACTCGGCGAAGCTGTGGGACCTGCCCGAGCAGCGCGTGCCGATCGCGGTCGCGGTGTCGGGCGGCCAGTCGGTGCGCACGTTCGCGCCCCTGGCCGACGCGATGGTGGCCACCGAGCCGGACGCGTCGCTGAGCCAGGAGTGGGACGTCTTCCAGGGCGGGCCGTCGCGCAAGATCGGCCAGCTGCCGATCTGCTGGGACACCGACCGCGACGCGGCGATCGAGCGGGCGCACGAGCAGTTCCGCTGGTTCGGCGGCGGCTGGAAGGTCAACGCGGAGCTGCCCGGCACGGCCGGGTTCGCGGGCGCGACGCAGTTCGTGCGACCGGAGGACGTGGCCGCGCAGATCCCGTGCGGCCCGGACGTCGGCCCGGTGGTGGAGGCGGTGGCGAAGTTCCGCGAGGCCGGCTTCACCGACCTGGCCCTGGTGCAGATCGGCGGCGACCACCAGTCGGAGTTCCTGGACTTCGCCAAGGGCGAGCTCCTGCCCGCCCTCCGCTGACCGCCCGCTGACCGGCGGACTACCCGGTCAACCCCGCTTGGCCGAGCCGCCGCGATCCTTCGACGGCGGCCCGGTCACGGTGGGCGGACCGAGGTTCGGGACGATCACGGTCGGCGTGTTCGGAGGCACGTGGATCGGGGTCTCCCGCTGTGCCTTGGTGGTCGTGGTGGTGGGCGGCGTGGTCGTCGTACCCGCCGAGGTCTCGTCATCGGGCTCGACACCGACGTTCCCGGCCGGCGGCTGCGACTCCGGCGCGCCCTGCACCACGGTCACCGTGGACGGGTCGCCCGACACCGCCACGCCCGTGTCCGGCGCCTGCTCGGCGACCGGCTCGGCACCGGTGGTCGTCGGTCCACCGGTGCGCCCGCCGGGAGCGGGCACGATCGGGTCGCTCATCAGCAGGAAGCCCACCAGCGTCAACACCACCGCGGCGGCAGCGGCACCCACCAACACCGCCTTGGACTTCGGCTCGCGCTCCTCGACCTCCTCGGGCCGGTCCACCACGGCCACCTCGACCAGCGGCGACAGGCCCGCGCTCGCCCGCTGGGCCCGCGCCAGCAACCGCTCGCACTCCGCCGCGGACGGCCGCTTGGCCGGGTCGGTCGCGGTCATCGCGGTCAGCACGTCGGTCCACGGGTCGGGCAGGTTCGCCGGGATGCGCGGCTCCCGGTGCAGCCGCGCCAGCGCCGCCTCCGTGTCGCCGCCCGGGTATTCGGGCCGCCCGGTCAGGCACTCCAGCAGCACCAGGCCCAGCGCGTAGACGTCGGCGGCGGGCAGCACGTCACCGCCGCGCACCTGCTCGGGCGCGAGGTAGCCCGCCGTGCCGACCAGGATCCCGGACTTGGTCACCCGGGTCACCTGGGCCTGCAGCGCCAGGCCGAAGTCGGCCAGGTAGGCGCGCCGCCCGGCCGTGTCGAGCAGGATGTTGGACGGCTTCACGTCCCGGTGCACCACGTCGTTGGCGTGCACGTGGGCGAGCACCCCGGCGATCTGCGACCCGATCGCGGCCACCACCTCGGGCGACATCGCGCCCCGCATCCGGCGCCGCAGCGTGCCGCCCTCGACGGGCTGCATCACGAAGTACGGACGGCCGCGGAAGCTGCCGGTGCCGTACACCTCGACCAGGCCGGGGCAGCGCAGCGAGCCGAGCACCTCGGCCTCGCGGTCGAGCCGGATCCGGTCCTCGCCGGAGGCCTGGCCCAGGAAGAACTTGATCGCGACGTCACGGTCGAGGCGGGTGTCCACCGCCCGGTACACCTCGGCCATGCCACCCGATCCGAACAGGCTGCCCAGGGCGTACCTGCCGTCGACCACCTCGCCGGTCAGGTCACCGTCCCACATCCGGTAGAACCTCCGCTGTGTCGACGACGTCGGCCCGGACGCCGGAAGCTACCGGTCCCACGCCACGGCGAGCCACCCCGTTTGCCGTTCCGCGTCCACCTACCCGTAGCACTCCCGTCACAAACCACCGATTTCTTCGGGTTGCCGAACCTGTGCTGGAGTAACGACCGCTGCCGGTGAACCTGACGACCGTGCGCCGAAGACCACCCGTTCGAGGGACCTCCGGCGCACGGCACACCCGTCAGGGCGAGGCGGTGGCGCAGGGCGTGGTGGTCGACGTGGAGGACACGGTCGTCACCGGTGGGCCGGCCGAGGCGAGCCGGGTGCCGCTGCACAGGTGGGTCTCCACCCGGCCGTCGGACGAGTCGCCGCTCGCGAACACCAGGTACTGGGTGCCGACGCGCAGGCTGATCCCGCACAGCCCGCCGCTGGTGGACGTGACGACGTCGACCCGTGCGGGCACGTCGCCCTTGTACTCGCGGTGGACGGCGACGGCGTAGCGGTACTTGTCGTCGTGGGGCGAGGACGGGTCGCCCGCCTCCAGCGCCTGGCTCAGCACCAGCCCGGAGAACACGTGGGTCGCACGCTGGTAGCGCTCCCCCTCCGTGCTGGGCAGGCAGCTGCACGCGCTGGCGGGGCTGGTGAACACGGCGGTGAGCAGGGCGGCCGTAACGGTCACGATGCCGGCCGCGTGGGCTAAGAGACGGAAGCGCGCCAAGAGATCCCCCTCGGAAAGGAGTGGTCGGCGGCGGTGTGCGCCCAGCCTACGGTCCGGCGTGCAGCGCCAGCCAGAGTTCGGCGCGCACGCCCGCGGGTTCCAGCGAACGGCCCAGCAGCTGCTCGACCCGCTTGAGCCGGTTGCGCACGGTGTGCCGGTGCACGCCCAGCCGGGTGGCGGCCGGGTCGGCTTGGCCGTGGCACGCCAGCCACACCCGCAGCGTCTCGCGCAGCACGTCGTCCAGCGGCGCGAGCAGGGTGGCGGCGAACTCCGCCGCATCCGGCGCGAGCAGGCCGGACCCGGCGACCTCCTCGAACGTGGCCACGCCCGCTTCCCACGCCCGCAGCGCCTCCCGGTAGCCGCGGGCGACGTCACCGGCGTCCACCGGGCTGGACGCGGCGGCGGGCACGTCCACCTCACGGCCCAGCACGACCACCCGCCCGTCCACCTCGGCCCAGAACCCCTCCGGTTCGGCGGGCTCGCGCAGCACGAACACCCGGAACGGCCCCGCCGGCACCCCGTCCACCGGCACGCCCGCCAACGCCAGCCGGAACCGCGCCTCGCGCAGCTCCCGCCGCACCGCGTCGACCTCGTCCGACCGGGCCAGCGCCACGGTGAGCAGCGACGCGGCGGCGTTGACCACGCCCGCGTCCAACGGCCCGGCGGTCGCCACGGCGAGGTAGCCGCGCCGACCGAGCACCTGCATCGCGACGTGCCGCTCCCCCGCCTGCCACGCCGCACCGGCCGGTCCGCCCGACGACGCCAGCCGCCGCACGTGCGGGTCGAGGTCGGGCAGCGCGCCGACGACGTGCACCGGCGTGCCGTGCGGGTCGAGCAACGCCGCCGCGCCGTCGATGAGCCGGGCCAACCGCCGCAGCACGCCCGGCGGCCCCTCGCCGACCGCGGCCCGGGTCAGCGCCCGCTGCGCCGTGCCCGCCCGGGCCAGCGCCGCGTACTCGTCCGCCGCGACGGCCCGCGACACCGCCTTGGTGATCGCGATGAACGGCGTGGCCCTGGGGACCTCCAGCAACGCCAGCCCGGCGTCCCGGGCGGCCCGGACCAGGTCGTCGGGCACTCGGTCGTGGCTCAGCCCGGTGCCGAACCCGAGCCCCACCGCACCCGCCGCCACCAGCCGCCGCACGTACCGCTCGGCCGGTCCGAGCGCGATGCCGGTGGTCAGCAGCAGCTCACCGCCCTCCAGGAACGGCGTCGGGTCGGACAGCTCGGTGCTGTGCACCCAGGCGACGGCCCGGTCCAGCCCCGCGTCCACGCGCACGGCCAGCCCGACCTCGCGGGCCAGCTCCCCGACCGTCAACGCCATGGACACTGTGTACAACCCGCGAACACCCGTTCGCCAGTCCGGATACTGTCCTCCGACGCCCGACCGGTCGATGCTGGACCCATGGCCCGACTGCGCACGGAGATCCCCGGCCCCCGGTCACGCGAGCTGGCCGAGCGGCGCAAGGGCGCGGTCGCGGCGGGCGTCGGCTCCGTGCTCCCGGTGTACGTCGACCACGCCGAGCCGGGGCTGCTGGTCGACGTGGACGGCAACCGGTTGATCGACCTGGCCTCCGGCATCGCGGTGACCGGCGTCGGCAACCCGGCGCCCCGCGTCGCGCGGGCCGTGCACGAGCAGGTCGACCGGTTCAGCCACACGTGCTTCATGGTCACGCCGTACGAGAACTACCTCTACGTGTGCGAACGGCTGGCGGAGTTGACGCCCGGCGGGCACGACAAGCGCTCGGTGCTGCTCAACTCCGGCGCGGAGGCGGTGGAGAACGCGGTCAAGATCGCCCGGCACGCCACCGGGCGGCCGGGCGTCGTGGCGCTCGACCACGCCTACCACGGCCGCACGAACCTGACCATGGCGTTGACCGCCAAGCAGATGCCCTACAAGCACGGCTTCGGCCCGTTCACCCCCGAGGTGCACCGGGTCCCCGGTTCCTACCCGCTGCACGACGGCCTGACCGGCGCGGAAGCGGCCCGGCGCGCGGTCGCCGCCCTCGACCGGCCGGACCGGATCGCGTGCGTCGTGGTCGAGCCGATCCAGGGCGAGGGCGGCTTCATCGTGCCCGCGCCCGGGTTCCTGCCCGCCCTCGCCGACTGGTGCCGGTCGCACGGCGTGCTGCTGGTCGCCGACGAGGTGCAGACCGGGTTCTGCCGCACGGGCGACTGGTTCGCGTGCGAGCACGAGGGCGTCGTCCCGGACCTGGTCGTCACGGCGAAGGGCATCGCGGGCGGCCTGCCGCTGGGTGCCGTCACCGGGCGCGCCGACGTGGTGGACGCCGTGCACCCCGGCGGGCTCGGCGGCACGTACGGCGGCAACCCGATCGCCTGTGCGGCCGCGATCGCCGCCATCGACACCATGCACGAGCTGCACCTCGACGCCGCCGCCCGGCGGATCGAGGCGACCGCGCTGCCCCGGCTGCGCGCCCTGGGCCCGGTGGTCGAGGCGCGCGGCCGCGGCGCGATGCTGGCCGTGGAACTGGCCTCCGCCGAGATCGCCTCCCGGGTCGCGGCCACCTGCCACGCGGCCGGGGTGGTCGTGCTGACCTGCGGTACCCGTGGGAACGTGATCCGCCTGCTGCCGCCGCTCGTCATCCCGGACGAGCTGCTGGCCGAAGGCCTGGACGTGCTTGAAGGAGCCCTTCAGTGACGACGACGCCGTACTGGGTCGCGGGACAGCCCGCGACGAGCGACGACCCGGTCGAGATCCGCACCCCGCACGACGGCGCCCTGGCCGGCGTGACGTCCAACGCCACCGCCGAGGACGTGGAACGGGCCGTCGCCGCCGCGCACGCCGTGGCCGAGGAGTTCGCCGCGCTGCCCGCGCACGCCAGGGCGGCGGCGCTCGACCACGTGTCGCGGCGGCTCGCCGAGCGCGCCGACGAGGTGGCCGCGCTGATCACCGCCGAGTCGGGCAAGCCGGTGAAGTGGTCGCGGATCGAGGTCACCCGCGCGGTGTCGACGTTCCGCTGGGCCGCCGAGGAGGCGCGGCGGTTCTCCGGTGAGCTCCAGCGGCTGGACACCGACCCGGCGGCGAACGGCAGGCTGGCACTCGTCCGGCGGGCACCGCGCGGTCCCGTGCTGGGCATCGCGCCGTTCAACTTCCCGCTGAACCTGGTGGCGCACAAGGTCGCGCCCGCGCTGGCGGTGGGCGCGCCGATCGTGGTCAAGCCCGCGCCGGCCACCCCGCTCGTCGCGCTGCTGCTGGGGGAACTGCTGGCGGAGACCGAGCTGCCCGCCGGGTCGTGGTCGGTCCTGCCGGTGCCCAACGAGGTGGCGGGCGCGCTGGCCGAGGACCCCCGGCTGCCGGTGGTGTCGTTCACCGGGTCCGGTCCGGTCGGCTACTCGATCCTGGACCGGGTGCCGCGCAAGCACGTCGTGCTGGAGCTGGGCGGCAACGCGGCGGCCGTCGTCTGCCCGGATTGGACCGATCTGGACTGGGCCGCCCAGCGCATCTCGACGTTCTCGATGTACCAGGGCGGGCAGTCGTGCATCTCGGTGCAACGCGTGTACGCGCACGAAGACGTGTACCCGGCGCTGGCCGACGCCGTCGTGTCGCACGTGCGCAAGCTCGGCACGGGTGACCCGACCGACCCGGTCACCGACGTCGGCCCGCTGATCAACGAGGCCGCCGCCCTGCGGGTCGAGGCCTGGGTGGACGAGGCCGTGGCCGCGGGCGCGCGGGTGCTGACCGGTGGGCGCCGGTCGGGTGCGTCGTACGAGCCGACCGTGCTGGCCGACGTGCCGCCGTCGTGCAAGGTCGTGGACGAGGAGGTGTTCGGCCCGGTGGTGGTGCTGGATTCCGTGCGGTCGGTGGACGAGGCGTTCGACCGGGTGAACGCCTCGCGGTTCGGCTTGCAGGCGGGCCTGTTCACGCACGACGTCCGGCTGGCGTTCCGCGCCGCGAAGCGCCTGGCGGTCGGCGGCGTGATCGTGGGCGACGTCCCGAGCTTCCGGGCCGACCAGATGCCGTACGGAGGCGTCAAGGACTCGGGCACCGGCCGAGAGGGGGTGCGCGCGGCCATGGAGGACCTCACCGAGCAGCGCGTCCTGGTGCTCACCGGCCTGGAGTTGTAGGGCTTGCCGCCCGACCACGCCGTCCTCGCGATCGCCACCGACCCGGCCGCCGACCTCGAGCACGGTCGGCGGCTGGTGCTGGCCGCGCTCGACGGCCTCGCCGCCACCGCGCCCGGCCACGACGCCGTGCTGCTCACCCGCCCGCCGTCGGACCGGTTCGCGGTACGGCTCACCGAAGCCGTGCACGCGTCCGCGACACCACTGCGCCTGCGGTTGGTCGTGGCGGACGGGGAGGTCTCGACGGCGCTCGCCGTGCTCGCCTCGGACGCGCTGCGGTCCGCGCACGCGTCCACCACCCGTCCCGTCACGATCGCGGTCACGGAGGGCTACGCCCGCGCTCACCCGATCGCCGATCCCGACCGTCACCGGATCGTGCGAGTGCCGGGTGTGCCCGAGCCGGTCTGGCTGCTCGACGCCCGCGTGCCGGACACCGAGGCCCTGTTCCACGCGCTGATGGAGGTGCCTTCGCTGCAGCGGGAGGAGACGCGCCGACTCGTGCTCGATCTGCTGCCACCGGTCATCGCCGCCGCCGTGCCGCACCACCCCAACGGCGCATTGCACGTGAGCGGACTGTTGCTGACCTGCCTCGAACACGTGGACGGCCTGAATGCCCTCTGCCACGCTTTGCGGGTGATGGAAGGTGAGGATTCCACACCAATGAGGCGAATAGAAACACTATTGTGGCACGAAACAAACCCCTAGCAACCGTACCGTGTAGCCCGGAATAGGGCCTACCCGGAAGGGGTTGGAACACTGCGCGCCGACCGCTCGGATGGGGGGCCACCGATGGTCCACGTGGACGACAACGGCGGCCGAGGGCTGCTCATGTCCCTGGTCGACGTGATGGCCCGCGTCCCGAGCCTGTCCGACCGCGCCGGTCGCAACCTGGTCGTCCGGATGATGTCCGCAGAATTGCGGGAAACGCTGCTCGTCGAGGAACACCACACCGCGATCGGGCACCTGTTCAACCTGGCCGAGGTCTGCCAGCAGAGCCCGGAACGTTTATCTGCACTCATTCGTATCGTATCCCGCATCGACCACGACACCCGGGCAATGGTTGAATTGCGCCGCGTCGTGGCCGAACTGACGCCACTCGACCTGTTCCCGACCTCCGATCGAGCAAAGCTGTTCACCTTGCTGGCTGGCGTCGTGGTACCCGACATCGCGGACATCTACCGCGTCGTGGCCGGACCGACCGCTCCGAGCCTGTACGGGCCGACCACCTACGCCGAGGTGTTCCGGGTGCTGGAGACGCTGAACGCCGGCCCGGACGGCCTGCCGCGCCCGCTGGTGTTCGTCGAGCACATCGCCGCGCGGGTGCGCACCGAGCTGGCGATCGAGCTGCACCGGTGGAACGAGGCGCAGGCCGTGTCGATGAACCTGCTCGCCGAGCTGACCGCGGTCCGGGAGAGCCTGCGGCCGGAGACCGCGCAGCCGCTCACCCCGGCGCCGGGCTCACCCGCCTACCTCGTGCTGCAACTGCGCCGCGAGGGGCCGACCGGCGAGGGGTTCCGGCTGTCCCACTGGCGCCAGCTCGGCCGGCCGTCGCCGTGGTCCCCGCTGCACGGCGAGGACGCGGTCGGCACCCTGGACGAGATCAAGGTGCGGGTCGCCGCGCTGATCGAGAAGGTGGAGGACGACTGGGCGCAGTACAGCCCGGACATCCGCATCGAATGGGTGCTCGACTACGAGAACCTCAACCTGGACGTGGACCAGTGGCCCTGGGAGAACGACGCGGCGCTCGCCCAGCCGATGGGCTGCCGGTACCCCGTGGTGGTCCGCAGCCTGGAGCGGATGGCGGCGCGGAAGTACCACCGCGAGTGGCGGCAGCGCTGGGCGGAGCTGACCGGCCAGCTCGGCCGGGCCGCGGGTCTCGCGCACACGTCGACGTGCCGGGCGCTGAGCGGTACCGACGAGGGCCTGCGCGAACTGCTGACGCGGTTCAACACCGAGCGCGGGCTGGTGTCGCTGGTGCTGTCCGCGCCGCCGCGGCCGGAGAACGCGGGCCGGGACGAGGTCGCCGCCGGGGTGAAGGCCGGGGTGCCCCTGATGTTGTGGCACCGGCACGACTGCGGTTCGCCGGAGTTCTCCGACGTGGTGGAGTCGGTGCTGCACGGCCAGGACGAGCTGCACGTGCTGGAACGCGTCCGGCTGGCCCGCAACTCGGCGTACGCGGAAGGCTCCGGGCGGCGCCACGTCGGCGAAGCCCTGACGATCCTGTACGACGACCCGGAACGGATCGTCGTGCCTAGCCAACCGGGTCCACCCCGGGAAGGGGTTGCGGTCGGATGAACGACGGTCACGTCTACCACGGCACGGGCGAGGTCGCGCGGACCCCGATCGCGGACCTGCCACCGCCTCCGCCGTGGCGGACGTTCACCGGCCGGGGTGACACGGCCCGGCCCTCCGACGACGGCGGCGAGGGCGACCGCCGGGTCGGTGGCGTGCGCGCGGTCCGGCGGACACCGCACCCGGACGAGGTCGCGATGGTGAACGCCGCGATCCGGCTGCGCCGCCCGCTGCTGGTCACCGGCGCGCCGGGCACGGGCAAGTCGTCGTTGGCCTACCTGATCGCCCGGGAGCTGGGGCTGGGCCCGGTGCTGCGCTGGCCGATCACCAGCCGCACCACGCTCAAGGACGGCCTCTACCTGTACGACGCGATCGCGCGGGTGCAGGCGGTGGGTGCGAACGACCCGGACTCCGGGATCGGCGACTACGTCCACCTCGGGCCGCTGGGCACCGCCCTGCTGCCCTACGACCTGCCGCGCGTGCTGCTCATCGACGAGCTGGACAAGGGCGACATCGACCTGCCCAACGACCTGCTGAACACGTTCGAGGAAGGCGAGTACGAGATCCCGGAGCTGGTCCGGTACGCCAAGCACCGCGACGAGGTGGAGGTGCTGACCGCCGACCGCGGGTACACCGCGACCGTGCACCACGGCGTCGTGCGCTGCCGCGAGTTCCCGATCGTGATCATCACCAGCAACGGCGAGCGCGAGTTCCCGCCCGCGTTCTTGCGCCGCTGCCTGCGGCTGCACGTGAAGCAGCCCGGCAAGGAGCAGCTGGGCGAGATGGTGGCGGTGCACTTCGGCGACGCGCACGGCGTCGACGTGGCCCGGCTCATCTCCGACTTCCTGGCCCACCGCGCCAACGTCGGCACCGTGTCGGCCGACCAGCTGCTCAACGCCGTGCACCTGGCGACGTCCGGGTCGTACCAGCCGGACGAGGAGTGGGCCGAGCTGCTCGAGGCGATCTGGCACCCGTTGTCCGCGGAGGCCGGATGACCGGACCGCGGGCCGAGCCGTCTGCCGGTGAGGTGCTGCTGCAGCACCTGGACGCGACCGACAGCCGGGTGGAGGTGCTGCGCACGGCGGACCTGACCTTGCGCGAGGTCCGGGATTCGCTGTGGCTCGCCGGCGCGCTGCGCCCACCCCTGCCCGAGCCGGCCGCGGAGCCGTCCCGGGCCGCCGACGACCCGCGTGACGATGAACCACCCGCCCCACCGCCGTCCCCCGACGAACCGCCGCCGGACGTGCCGCGGCCCGACGCCGAACCGGGGTCGGAGGCGGAGCCCGAGCCGCCGCGGACCGAGCGGTGGACGCAGACGCCGACCACGCTGTCGCGGGCCGACCCGGTGCTCGCGGTGGGTGGCACGGTCAGCGCGGTGTCGGCGTGGCCGACCGTGCCCGCGTTGCCGGAACGCCGCGGGATCAGCCGCGCGTTGCGGCCGTTGGCGCGCCGGCAGCCGTCGCCCCGGCTGAAGGCGCTGGATGAAGAGGCGACCGCGGTGCGTGCCGCGCGGGACGGGCTGTGGCTGCCGGAGTGGCGTGCCGCGCCGTGGCGGCGGTTCGAGGTGGCGCTGGTGGTCGACACGACCGTGGCGGCCGAGCTGTGGCGGCAGACCGTGCGCGAGTTCCGCGTGCTGCTGGAGCGGCAGGGCGCGTTCCGGGACGTGCGGACCTACGAGCTGGACAGCTCGCGCACGGCGGCGCGGGACGTGACGCTGCGGTCGGAGGGCGGCGCGGAGCACAGGTGGCGCTACCTGGTCGAGCCGACCGGCAACCGGATCGTCCTGGTGCTCACCGACACCATCGGCCGTGCCTGGCACAGCGGCGCGGTCGGGCACGTGCTGCACGCGTGGGGCCGGTCGATGCCGGTCGCCGTGGTGCAGACGCTCGCGCAACGGCTGTGGTCGTGGGGCGGCCTGCCGACCAGGCGGATGCGCCTGTCCGCGCCGACGCCCGGCGCGCCGAACCGGCGGCTGCGCGTCGCGGACGCGTCCGGCGGCGGGATGGCGGTGCCGGTGCTCGGCCTGTCCGCCGAGTGGATGGCGGGCTGGGCGAGGCTGCTCACCGCGCCGGGCTCGGAGTGGGTCGAGACGACGGCCGCGCTCGTCACGCCGCAGACCGCGCCGCCACCCGAGCGCGAAACCGACGAGGAGCCGTCGACCGCGGCCGAACGGGTGCTGAAGTTCCGCACATACGCGTCGGTGGACGGGTTCCAGCTCGCCGGCCTGCTCGCCGCGACACCGCTGAGCCCGCAGCTGATGGGCCTGGTACAGCGCGTGCTGCTGCCCGGCTCGGACCTGTCGGCGTTGGCCGAGGTGATGCTCGGCGGCCTGATGACCCGGCTGCCCGAGGCGAACGGCGCGACCGACGCGGTGGCCTACGACTTCGACGCCGGTGTCCGGGAGGAGCTGCTGGCCACCTCGCGGCGCTCGGACACCGCCCGGGTCGCGCGTGTGCTGGACGAGTACGCGGGCGCCGAGAACGAGGCGCTGCGCAACTACCGGTTGGCGCTGGACGAGCCGGACCACACCGCGCCGCCGGAGCCCTCGCCGGAGAACGTGCCTTATCTGAAGGTCCAGGAAGCGGTGTTCCGCGCACTTTCCGGCCCATACGCTCGCAGGTCACAGCACATCCGACGGGTGCTGGGCCTGGACGGGGGGACCCGCGCCACCACCGGCGGAGTCCCGGACGGCACACCGAACCAGGAGAGCAACTCTGTGACGAACACCGACACCCGACGGCCGGCGCAGGCGGTCGGGTCGCTGCCGCGCGAAGGAGAAGACGTGAACGCTCCCGGTAGCCCCCTGTTCACCGGCGAGCGGCTGGCCGGTTCCACACAGCCGCAGGTGTGGGGTCACGTGCCGTTGCGCAACCCGGACTTCGTCGGCCGCGACGAGCTCCTGGAGCAGCTCCGCCTCCGCCTGAGCGAGGCGGGACCGACCGCCGTGCTGCCCGAGGCGCTGCACGGCATGGGCGGTGTCGGCAAGTCGCAGACCGTGGTCGAGTACATCCACCGGCACGCCTCCGAGTACGAGGTGGTGTGGTGGATCTCCGCCGAGCAGCCGGCCCAGATCAAGTCCGGTTTCGTCGAGCTGGCCAAGAAGATCGGCGTCGCCGCCTCCGGTTCGGCCGAGACCGCGGTGCCCGCCGTGCTGGAGGCGCTGCGCCTCGGCGAGCCCTACCGCCGCTGGATCCTGGTGTTCGACAACGCCGACCGGCCGCAGGACGTGCGCCAGTACTTCCCGGCGGGCAACGGCCACATCGTCGTCACGTCCCGCAACTCCGAGTGGGGCGGCTTCGCCCGGCCGGTCGCGGTCGACCTGTTCACCCGCGAGGAGAGCATCGAACTGCTCCACCGCCGCGCCGGTGACCTGGACGACGCCGAGGCCGACGCGCTGGCCGAGGCGCTCGGCGACCTGCCGCTGGCCGTCGAGCAGGCCGCCGCGTGGCGCGCGCAGACCGGCATGCAGGTCTCGGAGTACCTGCAACTGCTGGAGCAGAACCGCACCGAGCTGCTGGAGGCGGGCACGTCCAGCGAGGACCAGCTGCCGGTCGCGGCGGCGTGGAACGTACCGCTCAACCGCCTCAAGCACGACCACCGGGCGGCGTTCCAGTTCCTCCACGTCTGCGCGTTCTTCGGGCCGGAACCCATTTCGCAGAAGCTGTTCCGCGGCGTTCGCGGCCTGACCGTGCCGGACGCGCTGCGCGATGCGCTGAACGACCCGATCAAGCTCAGCCGGGCGATCCGCGAGATCAGCCGGTACAGCCTGGCCAAAATCGACCACCGCAACAACGCGCTGCAGCTGCACCGCCTGGTGCAGACGGTGATGAAGAACCGGTTGAACCAGGAAGAGCAGGACATGATGCGGCACGCGGTGCACGTGCTGCTGGTCAACGGCGACCCTGGTGACCCCGACGCGTCGACCAACTGGCCGCGCTACGCCGAGCTCCTGCCGCACGCCCTGGTGTCCAAAGTGGTCGACTGCCAGGACAGGTGGGTCCGCGTGCTGGTGCTCAACCTGGTCCGCTACCTGCTCAACTCCGGCGACTTCGGCGGCGCTCGCGACCTGGCGGGCCAGGCGTCGGAGTCGTGGCGCAAGACGTTGGGCGAGAGGGAGTTCGACACGCTGGAGGTCACCCGCCGGTACGGCATCTCGCTGCGCAGGCTGGGCCGGATCGAGGAGGCCCGCGCCCTGAACCAGCGGACCTACGAGCTGTTCCGCGAGGTCGTCGGCGACGACCACGAGGGCATGCTGAACATGCTCGACACGCTGGCCCTGGACCAGCGCGCGCAGGGCGTGTTCGGCGAGGAGCTGCTGACCAGGCAACGCGTGTACGACCGCGCCGTCGAGATCCTGGGCGAGGACGACCCGCAAACCCTCAGCTACGCCAACAACCTCGCCAGCCTGCTGCGGCTGATGGGCGACTACGACGCGGCGCTCACCCTCGACCGGGACACCCTCCGCCGCCGGGAGGCGGTGCTCGGCTCCGACCACCCGCTCACGTTCTCCTCCCACAACAGCGTGTGCATGGACCTGCGCGAGCTGGGGCACTACGTCGACGCCGCGCGACGGCAGGAGGAGAAGCTCGCGCAGCAGCGGGAGCTGTTCGGCGACGACCACCCGCAGGTGATCGGTGCGTCGCGGAACCTGTCGGTCGCGCTGCGCAAGGCGGGTGAGCACACCCGGGCGAAGGACCTGATCGAGGACTGCATCCGGCGCTACCGCAGGCGCAACGGCGACGAGCACATCGACACCGCCACGGCGTGGATGAACCTGGGCACCGACCTGCGGCACCTGGGCGAGCTGGACCGGTCCTCGGAGTTCTCGCGGCGCGGCTACGACACGCTGCGGCGCATCCTGGGCAGCAGCCACCCGTACACGCTCATCGCCGGCATGAACCTGGCCGTGACGCACCGCCTGCGCGGCGAGGTCGACGCGGCGAAGGCCCTCAACCAGGAGACGCGCGCGAAGTTCACCGAGGTGTTCACCGCCGACCACCCGTTCACCCTGGTGGCGGCGACGAACCTGGCCAGCGACCTGGCCGCGGCCGGCGACACCGCGGCGGCCAAGGCGTTGGACGAGGACACGTTGGAGCGCTCCACGCGGGTGCTGGGCGCGGAGCACCCGTCGACGCTGGCGGTCGCGTTGAACCTGGCGCTCGACCTCGGCGCGCTCGGCGACGAGAACGCGGCCGCGGTGCTGCACGCCCGCACCGTGGCGAGCTACCGCAAGGTGTTCGGCGAGGAGCACCCGGGCACGATCGCGGCCACCCAGTACACGCGGGCCAACTGCGACACCGACACCATGCAGTTCTGAGGTCTCAGCGGACGTCGGTGGGGCTGGTGGCCCGGTCGAACCAGGTCGCCAGCTCCACCGGTGGCGGTGCGGCGCCCGTGCGCACCGCCGTCGCGTGGTGCACCGCCCGGACCAGCTCGGGGTGGTGGCGCAGCACGGCGGAATCGAGCGAGAGCCCCAGGCCCGCCCACGCGCTGAGGTCGTGCGGCGTGGTGCGCAGCCGCGCGGCGTAGCCCTCGGCGGCGGCCTCCCGTTCACCGCGCAGGTACGCGAAGTCGGGTCCGTCGCGGTGCGGCACCCGGTCGAACTCGTCGGGTTCCAGCACGCGCAGCCGCAGCAGCGCGGTGAGCAGGGATTCACCCGAACCGGTCGTCGGCACGACCGCGCCGGGCACTCGCGCGTCCTCGGCGAACGGTCGGCGGTCGAGCCACGCCGCGACCGCGTCCCGCACCGCGCGGGGGTCGGGCCGCACGTGCCGCAGCCGCCACGTGATGGCGTGTTCGGCGGTGATCTGCTCGACCGCGGCGGCCACGTCCGGCGGCACGTCCCCCAGGTCGCACGCCGCGAGCCGCACGGCCACCGCCGCGACGAACTCCCGTCCGAGGTCGGTCAGGTCGACGAAACCGCGCAGGGAGTCCACCGCCAGGCCGACCTGGCGCGCGCGGTAGGCGAGGCTGAACTCGGCGCGCCGGGCCAGGGCGGTCGGTACGAGACCGCGTTGGCCGTGCCAGAACTCCACCACGCTGACGAACGCGTAGACGCCGTGCAGCAGCCCGTCCACCGGGCGCGGGTCGTCCCGCCACGGGGCGTAGTGCCGCGGCGTGGCGTCGGAGGTGTGCAGCCCGACCAGGTCGAGCAGGGCGTTGACCTTCGAGTGCTGCAACTCGTGCACGAGCGCTTCGGCGAACTCCGTCGCGGACCGCTTGGGCGACAAGGCGATCGCGCCGAACGCCGCCGAGGAGGACGCCGCGAACACGTCCCGCCGCGAGTCCAGCGGCACGACCGTCGACAGGCCCGCCGACAGCTCCTCCGCCGAACCGGGGTGCCGGGCGGTCAGCAGTTCCCAGGCCTCGTCGAGGTACTTGCGCCACTCGTCCCACTCGCTGTCGCTCAACGGGTCGGGTGCCACCGGCCCGCCGAACTCCCGGTACGGCCCGAGGTCGTCCACCACGACCTCGACCGCGTGCCCGCGCGCGGAGCTGCGGTGCCGTCGCACGGCCCGCCACTCGACCGGCCCCGGCACCTCGATCGTCGTGCCCGACGCGGAGTTGACGACCCGCGCCTGGCCCACCGGGAAGCGCCCGGACAACCGGTACGCGCCCACCGTGGGCAACGTGACGGCGCCGTGCACCACGGGGACGGTCAACGCGCACGGCCGCCCACCGCGGACCGCCGCCGCGGCGGCGACGGCGTGGAACCAGCCGACCTCCGACCACAGCGGAGTGGCGTCCACCGCGGTGCCGAGCACCTGGC
Organism: Saccharothrix carnea; assembly: GCF_003014735.1. Classification (GTDB taxonomy): domain Bacteria; phylum Actinomycetota; class Actinomycetes; order Mycobacteriales; family Pseudonocardiaceae; genus Actinosynnema; species Actinosynnema carneum. Next base: position 159,705 of record NZ_PYAX01000011.1, read on the forward strand.
GCAGGGCGCGGGTCAGCCAGACGCCCACCGAGTGGTGCATCAGGACTTCTTCCACCACGTCCGGCGCGATGTGCTCGACTTCGGCCAACAGCGTCCACGCACCGTCGATGTCGGCGAACGGGCCGAGCCGTGACGTGACCGGGGAAGCAGCTTCCAGGAAAGCGCGCAGGCGGAGCTTGCGGACGCTGTACTGGGTTCTCCGCAAAATTGCCATTCCCGCCGCGGAGACGGCTCCCGAGCAGATCTCGTCGAACACGAAGCGGGGCAAGCGGTGGGTGCTCAGCCCGAGTGGGTTCATGGGTTGAACTGCTCCTGGACCGAATCACCGAACCCACCCAACCGGAACCGGTCGAGCGTGCGGTGAACGGCCTGGTGGAGCGCGGTGTCGTGCAGCGTTCTCATCTCGGACAACGAGGTCGAAGCGAGATCCAACAAGTCCGAGGACAGTTCTGCTGGTGTTTCCACGGTCATACCGGCCGCCTCCCGATACCGCCCGATTCCATCATGCACGAACACGCACATGTCCGGGAGTGGCCGAACGGATAATCCGCCCCACGGCCATCCGGTCTTACGACGAATGGCCCCGGCCCCTCGGTGCTGCGTGGCAGCGGGCGCACCGCCATCGCCGAGAGCGCCGACGCGCGCTCCACCGCGATCGCCACCTCCCCGCTGACCAGCGTGCTCGACCGCGGCGACCTGCTCACCCACGCCGAACGCGTGCTCCGGCCGGCGCGACGCTGACCGGCCGCCGGTCTACCGGCGGACCGAGGCGATCAGGCCGACCGGCGGGAGCAGGCCGGCGGCCATCCGGCGTTCCTCGGCGGCACGGATGGTGTCGAGGACGTCGGCGGTGTGCGTGCCCGGTTCGGTCCAGACACCACCGCGTCCGTTGACCAGGCGCCACAGGATGCTCGTCCCCACCGTGGTCAGGTCGGAGCCGACGCGGCCCAGCGCGGCGATCAGGGCGGAGCCCCGGTGGAGGAAGTCGTGACCGGCGACCCAGGCGTCGAGCGGGTCACCGGACGGCGGCTCGGCGTCGAGCAGACCGGCGGCGACCAGCAGTGCGCGGTTGTCGTGCAGGAAGTGCGCGCCGGCGTGGTCCACCCGTTCCCAGGCGAACTCCTCGATGACGACCTGCCCACCCGGAACGACCAACCCGGCCGCGTGGTCCACGACCCCGGCCAAGTCCTCGGCGTGGTGCAGCGACCGCGTGAACAGCACGACGTCGTACTCGCCGGAGACCTCGCGGACGTCGGCCTGGACGACGCGCACACCACGTTCCCGTGCCGCGGCGGCCATCTCGGCGTCGCGGTCCACTCCGGTCACCTGATAACCCAGTTCCCCCAGAGCCGCGGCCAGAGCACCGCGGCCGCAGCCGACTTCGAGCACCCGCGCCGGTGGCGCCGGCAGCAGTGGTGTCAGGTGGGCGAGCGTGTGGGGCACAGCGACAACGGACAGATCCATTCCGGCGACCTTAGATCGGACCTGCCCGGTGATCGACGGGTTTTGCCGCGCCCGCTTCGAGTTCCAGTCGCGCCGGGGTGCCGTCAGCGAGCTGCGGGCGCTGGGTGACGGCCTGGTCGAGCTGCCTGGCCAGCACGGGGATGGTGGTCGACATCAGGTAGGTCTGCGCACCGGCCTCCATCATGCGCCGGACCGGGCCGCGGTAGCTGATGCCGAGTCCGCAGGCGCCCCTGCGGCAGCCGCGGCACCTTCCTCGACCACGCCGCCCGAGATCGTCGCGATCACCTCGCCGTCGCGTGTGATGACCAGCTCGTCACCGGGCCCGAGGCGGTCGATCAGCGCCACGACGTCGTCGGGCAGGCGCGTCACGTCGATCCGCGCGATGTGCTCGTCGGTCATCGGACCCCGGCCCGGGGCAGCTTCCTCATCTCAAGGTCATTTTCCCACAACCGCGACCGCGGCCGGTCGGAAGGCGACGCTCCGGCCACTGCCGCGGGGCGTTCCGCGGCCAGGCGGGTCCGGACGGCCCGACCCCTCGGCGAGCCGTCCGGACCTGCTTGGCGAGCCGACCGGCCGGCTCCCGATCACCGGGACCGGCGGTAAGGGCAACGTGACTTACGGTGCCCCTGCGTGGACCCCTAGAAGGGGACGCAAACGCTCACGCCGCGGTGGCAGACGACTCCTTCGAGGAAGTAGTCGGGATCTCCGGTGGTCATCCAGATGTAGAGCTCATTGGCCCCGCCGACGACATCCGCCGGGATGGAGAAGGACGCCGGCCCCGACCTGTCGCACCAGGTGCTGGAACTGACGGTGTCCAGGTAGGTGTCACCGGCCCAGGCTTCCGCGTAGATCCGCCGGCACCCGACTGCCTTGAACGACCCGGTGACGCCGACCGACCGGTTGTACCAGGTGACCGTGCCTTTGTAGTAGCTCGCCCCGACCACGATCGGGAACGTGCTGGTGGGGTAGCCGGCGACGGTGGCGGCAGTGGCGGTGGCCGGGGCGGCAGTGGCCGGTGCCGCCGCGAAGATCATCCCGGCGATCGACGCCACCGCGGCCAGCAGCGCGCCGACCCTCCTCGTGCGGCTCTTCGCCTTCGGCGCGTCCTTCAGCCTCACCATGACAAACCACTCCCAACTTCTTCGAGTAACGGGGTACTGGCCCCAGATCGCCGTCGTGCGGAGGCGACCGCCCAGGATCGGGCGGTGCGCGTTGCCGCCGCTGTTCGGCAACACCACCCAACCCCGCGTCGACCTCGGACCGGAAAGCATTCGAGCCGGTTCGAATCCGCCGCCGACTGCTAGCGTCGGCGAGTGCTCACGCTGCGTGCAGACGCCGACACGGTGGCCAGGACACGGTTGTCGCCTTCCCCGGCGTCGGAGTCCGTGGCGTGGCTGAGGCTCACCGCCGCGTCGGGACGGCACCCGGTGTTCGGAGATCCCGGACCACTCGCCCGCGCGTCGCTGGCCCATCCGGACGTCGCCCTGCTCGCGGACCTGTTGCCGCACAACGGCGACACCTACACGCCCGACCTGCTCACCCCGCAACCGGGCACGGACGCGCACCGCCGTGACCTGATCGACGAGCAGATCGCGCAGATCGAGGCCGCGGCGCAGGAAGACCTCGAAACCCAGGTCTTCACCTACACCGAGACCCACTGGAGCAGGCCGCTGCGGGCCGCGACCCGCCGGATCGCGGAGTCGGGGCGGATGCAGCGGCGGCTCGCGAACGGCCTCGCCCGGTTCTGGCGGGACACCCTCGCCGACGGCTGGCCGGAACTGCGCTCGATCATCGACCGGGACATCGCCCACCGCGCGACGGCCATCGCCACCCACGGCATCGGCCGGACGCTCGGGGCGCTGCACCCCGACGTCGACTGGGCGGGAGACGCGGTCACCCTCGCCAGGTCGAGGGACGGCGAGATCGACGTCACCGGCCGGGACCTGGTCCTCGCCCCCGGCGTGCTCAACTGGTCCGACGTCGTCATCCAGGTCGACGTCCCGGGCCAGTTCGTCCTCTACTACCCCGCCCAGAGGATCGGAGCCGGCCGGGACCGCGGGTCCGGCGGAATCGTGCGAGTGGTCGGCAACACCCGAGCGACCCTGCTGTCCGACCTCGACACCGCCCGGTCCACCGCGGAACTCGCCACCCGACTCGGTTACGCGCCGGCCACCGTCTCCTACCACCTCGGCGCCCTGCACCGCGCCCGCCTCGTCACCAAGGTCCGGGACGGGCGCTACGTGCTGTACCAGCGGACAGCACAGGCAACGCGCCTGTTGGAAGAAGCCCACGACTGACCGGGCCACCACCCCACCGCTCGAGCCACCGCCCGGACGACAACAACTGTCCGTTCCGCTCGAAGATGGCGGACGCCCAGCCCGGTGAACAGTAATCCGCCACGTAGGTCCGGACTGCGATCGATCGAGTTGTCCGGACCTAGTTGGCGGATTCGACGACGACCGATGCAAGACCATAATCACGTTAGCTAGCGCCGATGAGGAGGTCGACTTGAACGTCCGCTCCCTGGCCGCGACGGCGGTACTCGCCCTGACCGCCAGCATGCTTGCCGCCACGCCCGCGCAGGCGGAGACTTTCGATACCTTCACCCCGCAAACGATCTCGGTGCCCAAGCAGGTCCAGCCTGTCGTGCACAGCGTCACTCCCGTAGGCACCATTTGGCTGGACATGACCGCCACGCAGACCGCATACGTGGTGTCGAAGATGCGGGTCAACGACGCCACCATCCGCAGCCTCTTCGACAACGAGATCGTCTGCCAGGGGCCGGGCGGGTGGAGCAAGAACATGGTGATCGGGCAGAACGTGTACGACCTGAACTCGGGCTCCCCGTATCAGGACGTGACGCTCTACACCCGTTTCCTCGTACACCCCGGCGTCGCCGGCAGGGTCACCTGCACCGCGAACGTGCGGGGTAACTCGCTCAGCACGACCAGTGCCGCCACCTATCGGCTGGTCAGCGGGTACCTCACGTTCGCCGACACCTCGGTTGTCAACGCCGCCGACGGGCAACCGGTGCAGTCCAGCGTGAGCGCAGGGGTGCACGCCCTCAAAGGCGGCACATTGTGGCTGCCCAACCTCGGCTACTTCGACCTTCCCTCGACTGTGCAGGGCCTCAACGTCGTCGGCGATGTCAACCTGAAGGTCTGCCATCCAGACGGCCCGGACGACCCGTGTGACAGGTACGGGTCGGCCCAGGTGAAGTTCACGCTGTTCATCAACCAGTGGAAGTCGGACGGCACACTCTGCAAGGACGACAGCAGCATCCAGGTCACGCACAACGTGCCGTACTGGGTGCACCACAAATACGTGCCACTCAACAAAGCGGACTTCACCGTGAGCACGGCGCCGGGTTGCATCCCCCGGTTCAACGCCTACGTCAAGGTCGAGTGGTTGAGCGGCCAGACCGCCGGAATCCATGGCACTGCTAACCTCACCGACTCCCAGGGCTCGACAACCAAGCACGACTCCGATATGAGCCACGCCTACGTACTGCCGTACTGACCTCGCGCTCACCTCACCGGCGTGGCCGAGCTGGTGACCATGGTGTCCGGGGTCAGCGGCCGGGTCAGATCGGTGTGGAGATCCTGGCGCCAGAGCAGGTGGAACAGCACCGGCAGCACCGCGATCGGATCTGCCGGTGGCCTGGGCTCCGTCCATCAGCCCGCGAGGCTGACTGAACGCCACGCGTAACGCGGGCGCGACGTCGGCCAGGCCGTGGCGCGCGTGTCGGTAGCCGGCCAGCCAGCGACTGTGCCCGGCGGTGCGCCGACCACCTCGTAGTCCGAGCCCATCAGTGGGCAGGCCGCGCGGGTGGCGTCGAACGCGACCTGGTCACGTGGCTTGATCCGGTGGGCGGGGCGGACGTCGAGCACCCGCGCCGAGCCGTCGGCGAGACGGGCGAAGTAGTCCGGGGCGTGGGAGCGGGGCTTGCCTTCGGCTGTGGTCCAGAACAGCCAGAACGGCTGGGAGGCGATGTCCACGACGTCGGCGTCGAAGACGAGCAGGACCAGGGTGTCGCGCTCGACCCAGGGCTCGTAGCCGACCAGGGTGCCGTCGTGGCAGTCCACCAACGGCCGGAGTAGTGCCGCTGGCCCTTGTAGGACGGAAGCGCGCGCACGGGCAGGCAAGACTCGAACGGGATCTGCCACGCCTTGGTCAACGGCAGGCGCTGCTCGCCCTCCTCGTCGGCGAACGCGACGTCGTACCGCTCGTCGGACGGCGGGCCGGCGCCGCCGGGTACGAGCTCCAGGTTCCGCGCCGAGGCATCTTCCCGGCAGAGCACCGGCCCGCTCGCACCAACCCCCCGCCAACTAGTCCCGGACTCCGCCACCGCTCCGCCACGTACACCCGGACTCCGCCACCTTCGCGCGGACCGGTCAACAACGGCCGCGAGCGGTCAAGTTGATGGTTGTCACCGGGCAATCACACAGAGTATGGTCTAGACCTGCCGCCGCGTTTGGGTGAACGCTCCACCCAGCGCACTCGGGTTGGCGTTCGCCACAAGCGTTTCCGCCCATCCGATCAGAGGAGTCCACATGTCACTCCGCCGAAGGATCGCCGCGGTGGCGGCAGGCGTGCTCGTCGCGCCGCTCGTGACGGTCGCCCTGCCCTCGGCGCCCGCGTTCGCGCACGGCTACGTCTCGTCACCCGCCAGCCGTCAGGCGCAGTGCGCCCGCGGTCTGGTGGCGTGCGGCGACGTCAAGTACGAGCCGCAGAGCGTCGAAGGCCCCAAGGGCCTGCGCAGCTGCAACGGCGGCGTCGCACGGTTCGCCGAGCTGAACGACGACAACCGGGGGTGGAAGGTCGCGAACACCGGCCGTTCGGTCACGTTCACCTGGACCTTCACCGCCCGGCACCGCACCGCGAACTACGAGTACTACGTGGCCGGCCGGCGGGTCGGCTTCGTCGACGGCGGCAACCAACAGCCCCCGGCCACCGTGTCGCACACGGTGAACCTGGGCGCGTCCGGCCGCCAGACGGTGCTCGCCATCTGGAACATCGGCGACACCTCCAACGCGTTCTACGCCTGCATCGACGTGAACGCGAGCTGACCAACCGCGAGAGTCCAACGTCCAGCACGCGAGAGTCCAACGTTCGCGCACCCCGAATTCAACGCTCAGGCTCACCCACTGCCGTGCTGAGCGTTGAATTCAGGTGCTCCGAGCGTTGGACTCTCGCGGTGTGAGCGTTGGACTCTCGCGCGCGCGGGTCAGGCGGTGAAGCCGCCGTCGGCGTGCAGTTGCGCGCCGGTCACGTAACGGGCCTCGTCGGACGCCAGGAACGCCACCGCCGCCGCGATCTCCGCCGGCTCCGCGTAACGCCCGACCGCCGTGAAGCCGCGCACGACGTCGGCACCGGCACCGTCCGCCGGGTTCGAGTCGGTGTCCGTCGCACCGGGGTGCACCAGGTTCACCGTGATGCCGCGCGGCCCCAGCTCCCGCGCCAACGCCTTCGTCATCCCCGCCAACGCCGCCTTCGACGCCGCGTACAGCGAGAACCCGGGGAACACCGCCCGCTCGGCCACGTTGCTGCCGATGCCGATCACCCGGCCACCGGCGCCAAGGTGCGGCAACGCCGCCTTCACCGCGAGGAACGCCGCCCGCACGTTCACGTCGAACGTCCGGTCGAACTCCGCCACGCCCAACTCCTCCACCGGCCCGACGATGAACTCACCGGCGTTGTTCACCAGCACGTCCAACCGCCCCAGCACCGACACGGCCTCCTCGACCGCCGCGACCACCGCCTCCGCGTCACCGCTGTCCGCCCGGACGGCCACCACCCGCCGCCCCAGCCCTTTCACCCGATCCACCACGTCGCCCGGGTCGTTCCGGTAGGTGATCGCCACGTCCGCACCCAACTCCGCCAACCGGATCGCGATCGCCGCACCGATACCCCTGCTGCCGCCCGTGACCAGGGCGACCTTGCCGTCGAAGTTCATGCCACGATCGTGCTACCGCAACCCATTCCAGTCCGGCGGGAATCGGACGTCGCGCTGTGCCAACGAATTCGGCCCTACGATGAATGCCCGAAGTCCGACACCGAGGGGGTACAGGTGGCATGGGCACCGAGGAGCGCGTCGGTCCGGGGAAACCGCGACGAGGACCACATCCCGTTGATGCCGCTGGTTGACGCCCTTCGGCGGATCCCGACCCTCGCCGACCGGAGCGGACGCGAACTCGTGGTCCGGATGCTGGGCGACGAACTCCGCGAACACCTCCCGGTCGAAGACCACAAGCACTCCATCGGCCACCTGTTCAGCATCGCCGAGGTGTGCAGCCAAAGACCGGAACGGTTGACCGCACTATTACGGGTCGTCGAATTGCTGGAACAGGATTCGCGGCCGATGGCGGCACTGCGCGATCTCGTCCGCGACATGACCACGCTCGAGCTGTGGCCCGCCGAGACCCGCGACGAGCTGTTCGCCCTGCTGTCCGACGTGGTCGTGCCGGACATCGAGGGCATCTACCTCACCGTGGCGGGCCCGTTGGCGCCGAAGCTGCACGGTCCGACGACCTACGCGGAAGTGTTCCGCACCCTGGAGACCCTCAACGCCCGCCCGGACGGCGTGCCGCGGTCGTTGTTGTTCGTCGAGCACCTCGCGGCACGCGTGCGGACCGAACTCGCGGTCCGGTTGCACCGCTGGGTCGACCGGCAGGCGGCCGCGCTGGAGTTGAGCGGGGAGTTGCACGCCGTCAGGTGGGAGGTCCAGGGCGGCACGACCCGCCCGCCGCACCGCTGCGACGCCTACGTCGTGTTCCAGTTGCGCCGGGAGGGCCTGACCGGTGACGTCTACCGGTTGTCGCACTGGCGCCAGCTCGACCTGTCCACCGGCTGGCACCCGGTGCGCGGCGCCGACTCCACCGGTGACCTGGCCGGGGTGAAGCGCCGGGTGGCCGAGATCGTCGAGGAGCTGGAGGGCGAGTGGGTGAGCTTCGCGCCGGAGATCCGGGTCGAGTTCATCCTGGCCGGCGACGTCATCAACCTCGACGTCGACCAGTGGCCGTGGGACACCGACCCGCTGCTGCCCGAGCCGCTGGGCTGCCGCTACCCCGTGGTGGTCCGCAGCCTGGAACGGATGGCGGCCCGCAAGTACCACCGGCTGTGGCACCTGCGCTGGGAACGGCTGCGGTCCCAGCTCGACCACGGCGGCGCGCTCTCGGCCGACGCCACCTGCTGGGGCCGTGACGGCAGCGCGCAGGCCGTGCGCGAACTGATGTCGACGTTGCAGCGCAACGCCGCCGCGGTGTCGCTCGTGCTCAGCTCACCGCCGCGGTCGGAGTCGTCCGGGCGTGACGAGATGGCGGCGGGCCTGCGTGCGGGGATACCGCTGATCCTGTGGGACCGCGCCGGTTCCGACGACGGCTTCGACGCCCACGCGCGGCGGTTGCTGCACGAAGGCGACGACCGCGACCTGCTGGAGCGGATCCGCCACGCGCGGTCCGACGCGTTCGAACGGGGAGAGGGGCACTTCGGCGCGGGCCTCACCGTCCTGTGGGACGACCCGTCACGGCTGGTGTTGCCGATGCACCCGATGGCGCCGGAAGGGGCGTGAGGCAGTGGACTTCGACGGCACCGACTGGCAGGTGTACCGCGGCACGGGAGGGGTGGCGGCCGAACCGGTCGCGGGGTTGCCGGAGCCACCACCGTGGCGGCGGTTCCCGGGCGTCGGCACGACGTTCCGCCCCGCGGACGACGGCGGCGAGGGCGACCGGCGGGTGGGACGGTCGCCCGACGCGCCACGCGTCCCCGCGCCCGGCGAGGTGACCATGGTGAACGCGGCGCTGCTCCTGCGCCGACCGCTGCTGGTCACCGGCGACCCCGGAACGGGCAAGTCCACGCTGGCCTACCTGATCGCCCGCGAGCTCGGCCTCGGCCCGGTGCTGCGCTGGGCCGTGACGAGCCGCACGCGGCTCGGGCACGGCCTGTACTTCTACGACGCGATCGGCCGGGTGCGCGCCGCCGGCGGGACCACGGGCGACGACGACATCGGCAACTACATCCACCTCGGCCCCCTGGGCACCGCCCTGCTCCCCTACGAGCTGCCGCGCGTGCTGCTGATCGACGAGCTGGACAAGGGCGACATCGACCTGCCGAACGACCTGCTGAACGTGTTCGAGGAGGGCGAGTACACGATCCCGGAGCTGGTGCGGATCGCCGGTAGCCGGCCGGAGGTGCGGGTGCTGACCGAGGACACCGGCGGCACGGCCCCGATCCGCGACGGCGTGGTCCGGTGCGCCGAGTTCCCGGTCGTCGTGATCACCAGCAACGGCGAGCGCGAGTTCCCGCCCGCGTTCCTGCGCCGCTGCCTGCGCCTGCACATCGAGCCACCGGACGCCGAGCGGCTCGGGCAGATGGTCGCGGCGCACTTCGACGACACCACCGGCGTCGACGTGGCGGCGCTGATCGAGGAGTTCCTGCGCCGCCGCGACGAGGTGGGCGGCCTGGCCGCGGACCAGCTGCTCAACAGCGTCCACCTGGCCCTGCGCCTGGCCACTTCCGGCGACTACCGACCCGATGGCGCCCTGCCCGAGCTGCTGGAGGCGATCTGGCACCCGCTGTCGGCCGAGTCGGGATGAGCGCCGACGACCCGCTGACCGGGGGCTCGGCGATCCGGCTCACCGTGCGCGAGGTGCGGGACGCGCTGTGGCTCGCGTCGCGGATGAGCCGTGGGGTCTCGGCCCACGACCCACCGGCCGCCGTCGACCCACCGCGGCCGGCCCACCTCGACTCCCCGCCGCGGCCGCCGTCCGACCCGCCGTCCGCGAGCCGCGAGGTCGAGGTGCCGCCCGTCGAGGTACCGGACCGGGCACCGGCGCAGCGCGGGAGTTCCCGGGCCCGGGCCGCTATCGACGCCTCCGCCGCCCTGCTGCCCGCCGTCCCGGCCCTGCCGGAGCGGACGCGGATCGCCCGCGCGCTGCGACCGCTGGCACGAACCGCGCCCTCACCGTGGCGGGAGGTGCTGGACGAGGAGGCGACGGCGGTCCGCGCGGCGCAGGACGGGCTGTGGCTGCCCGAGTGGCGCCCGGAGCCGTGGCACCCGTTCGACGTGGCGTTGGTCGTGGACGGTTCGCCGTCCATGGCGATCTGGCAGCACACCGCGCGCGAGCTCGCCGAGCTGCTGCGCCGGCAGGGCGCGTTCCGCGACGTGCGCCGCTACGGGCTCGACTTCTCCCCCGCCACGCCGGAAGGTCTCCGGCTGCGCCCGGAAGGGCCCACTGCCGCGGCCGTGCCGTGGAATCGCCTGGCGGACCCCACCGGACGTCGCCTGGTACTGGTGTTCACCGACGGGATCGGTGACGCGTGGCGGAGCGGCGCGGCCGGTCACGTGCTGCACCACTGGGGACGGGTGATGCCCGTGGCCGTGGTGCACGCCCTCGATCAGCGCCTGTGGCAGTGGAGCGCGCTCGACACGCGGCGCGTGCGGCTGTCGTCCCCGTCCCCCGGTGCGCCGAACCGGCTCCTGCGCTCCACCCCGGCCGAGCCGGCGTTCGCCACCCCGCCGGGCGGCACGGTGGTTCCCGTCCTCGCGCTGTCGCCCGAGTGGATGGCGCCGTGGGCCCGGCTGGTCACCGAACCGGGCTCGGGTTGGGTGGACACCACGGCGACCGTCGTCCGCCCGTTCGACCGCGACACCGCACCGGAGCCGGCCCGGCCACCGGACGTCGGCGCGCGGGAACGGGTGCTGGGTTTCCGCACGGTCGCGTCGATCACCGCGTTCCGCCTGGCGAGCCTGCTCGCCGCCGCACCGCTGGACCTGTCGTCGATGAAGCTGGTGCAGCGCGTGATGCTGCCCGGCAGCGGCTTGTCCGCGCTGGCCGAGGTGATGCTCGGCGGCCTTCTGGTGCGGAAGGACGGCGGTGCCGGGCCGACGTCCGTCCGGTACGACTTCCACCCCGGCGTGCGCGAGGAACTGCTGGCCGGCCTGCAGCGCGCCGACACCGTCCGGGTCGTCCGCCTGCTCGCCGACCACGCTCCGCCCGAGGTGACGGTCCTGCACAACTACGCGGACGCCGTCGACACGCCGGACGACGTCGAACTCCCCGAGCTGTCGCCCGGCAACGCGCCGTACCTGCGGGTGCAGGAAGCCGTGTTCCGCGCGCTGTCCGGCCCGTACCTGGCGAGGGCGAACCGCTTGGCGGCCAGGGGTTTCGGCGCGCGCGAGGAGGCCTCACCGGAACCGGGCAGGCGCAGGCGTACGCCGCTCGACCACCGCCCGGAGGTGTGGGGGCCGATGCCGCTGCGCAACCCGGACTTCGTGGGCCGCGAGGAACTGCTGGCGGCGGTCCGGCGGCGGTTGGCCGAACCGAGTACGGCCGTGCTCCACGGCATGGGCGGCGTCGGCAAGTCGCAGGCCGCCGTGGAGTACGTGTACCGGCACGCGTCGGAGTACCAGGTGGTGTGGTGGATACCGGCCGAGCACCCGGCGCAGGTCCGGACGAGCTTCGTGGAGCTGGCCAAGCGGCTCGGCGTGCCGGCGGGGTCGACCGACACCGCCGTCTCCGGTGTGTTGCAGGCGCTGCGTGACGGCGGGGCGCACGCCCGGTGGATGCTGGTGTTCGACAACGCCGACCACCCCGACGAACTGCGCCCGTTCTTCCCCACGGGCGATGGGGACGTCCTGGTCACGTCGCGCAACCCGGTGTGGGCGAGCATCGCCCGGCCGGTGGAAGTGGATCTCTTCACCCGGGCGGAGAGCGTCGAACTCCTGCGCCGGCGGGCAGGCGAACTCGACGACGACGAAGCCGACGCGCTGGCCGAAGCCCTCAACGACCTGCCGCTGGCGGTCGAGCAGGCCGCCGCGTGGCGGGCCCAGACCGGCATGGCGGTGGAGGAGTACCTGGACCTGCTGGCCGAGAACCGGGACGAACTGCGGGACGCCGCCCTCCCCGACGACGCCGCGCTCCCGATCGCGGCGGCGTGGCGCGTCCCGCTCAGCCGCTTGGCCGAGGACCACCCCGCGGCGCTGCACCTGCTCCAGGTGTGCGCGTTCTTCGGCGCCGAGCCGATCCCGCAGCGACTGTTCCGCGGCGCCCGCGACGCGCCGGTCTCCCCGGAGCTCGTGGAAGCCATGGAGGACCCGGTCGCGTTCAACCGCGCGATCCGGGAGATCAGCAGGTACAGCCTCGCCAGGATCGACCACCGCAACCACACCATGCAGTTGCACCACGTGGTGCAGGCGGTGTTGTCCAGCCGCGTCAGTCCCCGGGAACGCGATCAGCTGCGGCACGCCGTGCACATGTTGCTGGTCAACGGGGACCCGGGAGACCCGTCCCAGGCCGCGGACTGGCCGCGGTACGCCGAGCTGGTGCCGCACGCGGTGCAGGCCGGTGCCGTCGAGTGCCAGGACAAGTGGGTCCGCCGGCTGCTCATCAACCTGGTCCGGTACATGCTGGAGGTGGGTGACTTCAGCGGCGCCGTGGAAATGGCCGAGCGGAGCGTCGCCGCTTGGCGCGCCATGGCCGAGGACGACGACTTGCGCACGTTGGAGATGGCTCGCTTGCACGGCGTGGGCCTGCGCCGGCTGGGACGCATCCACGAGGCCAGGTCGCTCAACGTGAGGACGTACGCCGCGCTGCGCCGGAAGGTGGGCGACGACCACGAGGACACCCTCAACATGCTGGACACGGTCGCCGCGGACCGCCGCCGGGAAGGCAGCCTCGTCGAGGAGCTGCGGTTGCGGCGGCTGGTGCACGCGAAAGCGCGTCGGATGCTCGGCGAGGACGACCCGGAGACCTTGCGCTACGCCAACAACCTCGCCGCGTCGCTGCGCAGCCTGGGCCAGTTCGCCCAAGCTCGTGAGCTGGACGAGGACACCGTGCGCCGGTTCACCGACGTGCTGGGTGCCGACCACCTGATGACGTTGCGCTCACGCAACGCGTTGGCGGTGGACCTGCGGGAGTGCGGCGACTACGGCGAAGCGTGGGACATGTTGGACGACACCTTGCTGCGCCAGCGGGAGCTCTTCGGCGAGGACCACCTGTACACGATCGGCGCGGCACGGGCCCTGGCCGTCACCCGCTGCCGGGCCGGTGACCACGTCGGCGCCCGCGAACTCGCCGAGGAGTGCCTGGCCCGCTACCGCCGCCGACAGGGCGAATCGCACCTCGACACCATCACGTCCCTGATGACGCTGTCGGTGGACCTGCGCCACCTGGACGACCTGCCCGCCGCACGCGACCTGGCCGAGCGCAGCCACCGGCTGTTCAGCCGGACCAGCGGCGCCGAGCACCCGTTCACGATGATCGCCGCGACCAACCTGGCGGTGACGCACCGCCTGTCCGGGGATCCGGACCTGGCCCGGCGGCTGAACACCGACGCGACGGCCACGCTGCGCCGGGTGTTCAGCGCCGATCACCCGTTCGCGCTGGTGAGCGCCACCAACCTGGCCGGTGACCTGGCGGCGCTCGGCGACCACGCCGCGGCGCGGGAGCTGGACGAGGACACCTTGCGGCGCTCCGGCCAGGCCCTCGGACCACGGCACCCCTCGACGCTGGCCGTCGCGCTGAACCTGTCGCTCGACCTGGCGGACCTCGGCGACCACGCCGCAGCGGACCCGCTGCACCGCCAGGCCGTCACCGGTCTGCGGGAGGTGCTGGGTGGCCACCACCCGGCTACCCGATCAGCCGCCCGGCGCGTCAGGGCGAACTGCGACATCGACACGATGGAGCTGTGATCAGGCGTCCAGCCACCGCGCCAGGCTCACCGGGTCGGCGGCCTGGCCACCGCGGGCGGTGATCTCGCGGTGGAGCCCGCGCACCACCTCCGGCTCGCGCAGCAGGGGCGGCAGCGACAGCGCCAACCCGAGGCCGACCCAGGCACCGCCGTCCTCGGCGTTCCGCTGCACGCGGTCGAGGTACTTGGAGGCCGCCGCCGACAGGTCGCCGTCGGCCAGCGCGACATCGGCGTCGTCGCTGGCGGTGGGAGCAGTACCGTCGCTATCCGGTGCCTTCGCCCTCAGCAGCGCCGCCCGGTGGGAGTCGGCCCGGCCGCCGGCGGCCACCACGTCGCCGCGCACGCGACGGGACCGGGGGCGGCCCGCGAGCCATTCGTCGGCGAGGGCCGCGAGGTCCTCCGGGCGGGGCTCGACGTGCCGGATCCGCCACGTCGCCCGGTGGTCCGCGATGATCATTCCCACCAGGTGCGCGTGACCTGAGCCGGCCGCGGCCGGCTCGCACACCGCGAGCCGCCGCGACACCGCGTCGACCAGCAGCTTGCCCGCCGCGGTCAACCGGGAGGTGTCGAGGCTGTCGAGGGCGAGGCGCAGCTGGCGCACCCGCAGGGCGAGCGCGAACGACGCGGGCGCGCGACCGTGCCAGAACTCGACCACGCTGATGAACGCGTAAAGCCCGTGCAGCACACCGGTCAACGGCCTCGGGTCGTCCCGCCAGGGCGCGTAGTGCCGCTTCACCGTGCCGTCGTCGTGCAGGTGGACCAGTTCGAGCACCGCGTTGAGCTTGGAGTGCTGCAGTTCGTGCACCAGGGTCTCGGCGAACTCGGCGGCCGAAGCACGAGCCGACAGAGCCACCGCGCCGAACGCGATCGCGGACGACGCACCCACCACACCGCTGCCCGGGTCCAGCGGCACGAGGCTGGTCAACCCGGCCGACACCTCGGTGGCGTACCCGCTGTCCCACTCGGTCAGCAACGTCCACGCTTCGTCGAGCAGCGCGCACCACCGCTCGTACTCGGCGCGGTCGAGCGGGTTCGGCGGTGTCGGTTCGGCGAACCCGCGGTTCGGGTCCAGGTCGTCGACCACGACCTCCAGGGACAGGCCGCGTGCCTCACTGCGGTGGCGACGGAACGGCCGGAACAGGCGTTCCCCGCCGTTGACGCACACCGGTCGGCCCGCTCCGCACACCAGCTCCACCGACTCCACCGACTCGGACAGCACGAACTGCCCGACCGTGGGCAGCGTGGCCACTCCCCCGGTCACCGGCACGGTCAGCCGCGCCGGGATCCCGGCCCGCACCGCGACAGCGGCGGCCACCGCGTGCAGGACGCCCGAGGCCGCCGTCGCCCGCTCGACACCCTCGGGGTTCCGGCGCAACGCCCGCGCCAGCCACAGACCGACCCCGGGCGCCATGAGCACGTCCTCGACCACCACGGGGTCCAGGCGCTCGGCTTCGGCGAGCACGGCCCATGCGCGCTCGGCGTCGGCGGTCCCGGCGGCGTGAGCGGCGTCGCGGCGAGCCAGCTCCAGCAACGCCCGCATCCCCAGCCTCCGCCGGCCGTACTGGGCGCGGCGCAACGCGCCCATGACCGCCGGTGTGCCGGGACCCGCGCAGATCAGGTCGAACTCGGCTGCGGACAGGTGCGGACCCGCCAGGTCAGCCATCGTGGCGACGGAGGAACGAGAACTGCTCCTGGACCAGGTCGCCCGGCTCGCGGTGCGCGGCGAGCGCCAGGGTCCACTCGATCGCCTCGGCCAGCGCGGGTGTCGCCATGGCACCCAGTTCGGCCAGGGAGAAAGACGTGCAGTCGAACGGGTCCGCCATGGGACCCGGTGGCGAACTCGCCGTCACTCGTGTGCCTCCTGTGCTCCGCACGCCCGAACGCGACCGCCCGAACAGCGCTTGGCGACAGACGGCGATCGACCTTAACAAGGAAGGCGGACGTCCTGCGCTCCGGGCGTACGGGGTCACCACGCCCGGGACCGGGCCGGAATTTCCGTTGCGAGGGCCGGCGGAGCTCGCATAGGTTCGCGGTACACGAGGAAGGAGGTGGTCCGAAGTTGAATAGCTATAGGACTCGTCGTGAGGTGGCTGTCCGCTAGGACCGACCTTTCCCAGGTGGTCTGGGCGAATCCCAGGCAGCCACCCGGCCCCCGTGACCCCGAGCCCAGTCCAGCTCGGCCCGCACCTGGTGCGGGAAGCGGTCAGGGGGCCGTTTCACGTTCCGGCGAGGTTCACCCCAGGTGGGCGCGCACGACCCGCAGGTCGGCGAGGAACCCCTGGTAGGCCTCGTCGCGGTCGGGAGCGCGCAGGACCGACGACGGGTGCACGGTCGCGATGACGTCGTGGTCCTCGGCACGCTCGGCCTGGCCACGCCGTTCGCTCACCTTGAACGCGGAGCCCAGCACGGCCTTCGCCGCCGTCGGCCCAGGCAGTCCAACGCCTTGTCCAGCAGTCGGCCGGCGGGACCGACGAACGGCTCGCCCTGCCGGTCCTCGACGTCGCCGGGCTGCTCGCCGACGAGCATCAGCCGGGCGTGCTCCGGTTCCGCGCCGAGCACCGTCTGCGTGGCCGGTTTGTACAGCTCACAGCCTCGGCACTCGGCGGCGGCACGGCGCAGCGCCGCCGAGTTCGGCCCTTTTGGGCACGAACTCGGCGGCGCTGGAGGTCCTGCTAGCGGTCGTCGCCACGGAAGGCGTCCTTGACCTTCTCCCCCGCCTGCTTCAGCGAACCCTTGGCCTGCTCGGCGCGGCCCTCGGCCTGCCACTGCTCGTTGTCGGTGGCGTCACCGATTGCTTCCTTGGCCCGGCCCTTGAGTTCCTCGGCCTTGTTGCTGACCTTGTCGTCGGTACCCATGACCGTCCTCTCGTCGGCTCTTCTCTGTCGACGAACGGGTACCCCTCCCCCGAACGGGGAAACTACGACCACATGACCGCACGTATCGTCGCCATTGCTATCGACTGCCCATCCGAGCAGGTCAGCACCGTTGCGGAGTTCTGGTGCGCGGCCCTCGGACACCACGTGGCAAGCCGCTGGAAGGACCCCGAAGGGGTGGAGTACACCGAGTTGGCGGGCGACGGCCCGACGCTCGTGCTGCAACCCGTCGCCGAGCCGAAGCGGACCAAGAACCGGCTGCACCTCGACCTCGCGCCGGACGGCGACCGGGACGCGGAGGTCGAGCGGCTCATCGGCCTGGGCGCCCGCGTGGTCGACGCCGACCCGGCCCTGCCCTGGGTGGTGTGCGCCGATCCGGCGGACAACGAGTTCTGCGTGCTCCCGGCGCGCTGAAACCCCTCCAGTTGCACCGGACCGCCCGTCCTCTACTACGGTGATCGTCTACGCGGTTGAAAAGCCAGCCGCAAGCCACCCGGCACCCGCAAGGGCACCAGGGTCAGCGAGAGCTGTGGGCTTGCCGGTGCTGGCACCCGCGTGTCCGGACGCTCTCGCACTGCTGGCCTGGCTGACCGGTACCGACGTGCGAGAGAGGAGCCCGACCGTGGTCGGGGACAACGGGCACGATTCGCTGACCGCGCGGATCGCCAGCCTTGAGGCCGAGATCGTGGGACTGCGCAAAGCGGTGCAGACGCGCACCGTGATCGGGCAGGCCACCGGCCTGATATCGGCGGTGCAGGGCTGCACGCCCCAGGAGGGGTTCCAGCTGCTCGTGCGGATGTCACAGCACCACAACGTGAAGCTGCACACGATCGCGCTGAAGCTGCTCGACCTCTCCGCCGAGCTCGGGCCGAGGCAGGCGGTGCGCGCCGTCCACACCTCCCCCGAACCGGACGACGACGGCCCGGTCGCCGTCGCCGCGTGGCCCGGGGTGGAGGTGGTGAACGCCGCACGCGGGCTCGTCGCCGCCTACGACGCGGCGCAGTACTCCGGTGACGACCGGCCGGAGGAGCGAAGACGGCTGGCCGACCAGGTCGAGTCGGCCGGTCGGCTGCTGGCCGAGAAGCTCACCGAGGTCGGTTGGCTCATCCCCGACCAGGGGACGTGACCGCCGCGCGCTCCACGATCGCGAAGGTGTCGGCGGGCAGGTGCACCGCCTGCCCGTCCACCGCCTGCCCGTCCGCCCCGGTCCCCACCTCCACCTCCGCCGACGCGAGCAGCACCTCGCCCGCCTCGACGTCGAGCCGCACCACGGTGTCGTCCCCGAGGTTGCACACCACCCGCAGCGAACCCCGGTGCAGCACGAGCACCGACCCCTCCTCGCGCACCACGAACCGGTCCAGCCGCGGGTCCGCCAGTTCCGGGCGTGACCGGCGCAGCGCGATCAACGCCCGGTAGAGCTCGAACAGCTCCCGGTGGCCGGGCGACGACACCTCGTCCCAGCGCAACGTCGACCGCCGCACGGTCTCCGGGTCGATCGGGTCCGGCACCTCCGACTCGCCCCACCCGTGCCTGCCGAACTCGCGCCGCCGACCCGTGCGCACCGCCTCGGCCAGCTCCGGGTCCGGGAACGAAGCGAAGAACTGCCACGGCGTGCTCGCCGCCCACTCCTCACCCATGAAGATCATCGGCGTGTACGGGGAGCAGAGCACGATCGCCGCGCCGACCGCCTGCCGCCGCCACGACACGGTCGCCGACAGCCGGTCGCCGGTGGCGCGGTTGCCGACCTGGTCGTGGTTCTGCAGGTAGGCGAGGAACCGGTGGCCGGGCAGCCGGTCGCGGTCCACCGGCCGGCCGTGGTGCCTGCCCCGGAACGACGACCACGTGCCCGCGTGGCGGAACACCTCGCGCAGCGTCCGGCCCAGCGCACCCTCGAAGTCCGGGTAGTAGCCGAACGTCTCGCCGCTCAACGCCACGTGCAGCGCGTGGTGCAGGTCGTCGTCCCACTGGGCGTGCAGGCCGTAGCCGCCGCCTTCCCGCGCGGTGACGAGCTTGGCATCGTTCAGGTCCGACTCGGCGATCAACGTCAACGGCCTGCGCACGGCGGCCGACAGGGCCTCCACCTCGACGGCGAGCTGTTCGAGCACGTGCAGCGCGCTGCGGTCCACGAGGGCGTGCACGGCGTCGAGGCGCAGCCCGTCCACGTGGAAGTCGCGCAGCCAGCCCAGCGCGTTGTCGACCACGTACCGGCGCACCTCGTCGGAGCCCTCGCCGTCGAGGTTGAGCCCGGGTCCCCAGTCGTTGCTGCCCGCGAAGTACGGCCCGAACCGGTCGAGGTACGCGCCGGACGGCCCGAGGTGGTTGTAGACCACGTCCAGCAGCACGGCGAGCCCGCGCGCGTGGCAGGCGTCCACGAACCGCTTGAACCCGTCCGGCCCGCCGTACGGCTCGTGCACCGCGCCCCACAGCACGCCGTCGTAGCCCCAGCCCGCGGTGCCGTCGAACGAGTTCACCGGCATCACCTCGACGTGCGTGACGCCGAGGTCGACCAGGTGGTCCAGCCGCTCGACCGCGCCGTCGAAAGTGCCGGCGGACGTGAACGTGCCGATGTGCAGCTCGTAGACCACCGCGCCGGGCAGCGCCCGCCCGGTCCACGCCTGGTCGGTCCAGCCGAACGCCGAGTGGTCGTAGACCCGGGACGCCGCGTGCACCCCGTTCGGCTGCCACCGCGACCGCGGGTCGGGCAGCGCCTCGTCGGAGTCGCCCAGCAGGAACGCGTAGTCGGCCCCGGTCGCGTCCGAGTGCCACCACCCGCCGTCGCCGGCCGTCATCGCGTGGTCGCGACCGTCGACCCGAACCCGGACGCGCTCGTGCGCCGGCGCCCACACCGAGAAACCCACGGATCTCCTCAGACTCCTGTCGTCGGCTCAGCCGACGTCCGATCGCCTCGAACCAGCAGTGCCACGGGGTAGCGGTCGAGCAGGTCGGCCAGCAGCGGTGAGGCCGGGCGGGAGGTGAGCACGTCGGTCCACTCCCCCGGCGGCAGCGGCAGCACCGCGTCACCCCAGCCGCCCGCGTTCGCCAACCCCACCGGGAGCCGGGTCGCCACCGCCACCAGACCGGTCCGCTCGAACGCGACGACGTGCCGCGCGGTGCGGCCGGACGCCTCCAGCGGCCGGTAGCCGCGGAACAGCTCGGGCCGTTCCCGGCGCAACCGCAGCGCGCGCTGCACGACCAGCAGCTTCGCCGCGCCCGAGTCGTCCACGTCCGGCAGCCAGCCGTCCTGGACGCGTTCCAGCAGCCGTCGCCGCACCTCGTAGTCGACGGGTCGGCGGTTGTCCGGGTCGACCAGCGACAGGTCCCACAGCTCGGTGCCCTGGTAGACGTCCGGCACGCCGGGCGCGCAGAGCTGCACCAGCTTCTGGCCCAGCGCGTTGGACCAGCCCGGCGCCACGATCCGGTCGACGAACGACGCCACCTCGGCCGCCACCGGACCGGCCAGCACCTGCTCGGGCCACGCCGCGACGGCCGCCTCGAACTCCTCGTCGTGGTCGATCCACGTGGTGCGGACCTTCGACTCCTTGGCCGCCTTGTCCAGGTAGGCGCGCATCCGGTCGGCGGTGATCGGCCACGCGCCGACCAGGGACTGCCACGCCAGCATGTTCAGCGACGGCTCGTCGATCGGGTGCGCGGCGGTCCACCGGCGCACGCACTCGGCGAACTCGCCGGGCAGCTCCGCCAGCACCGCGAGCCGGGCCCGCACGTCCTCTGACCGCTTGGTGTCGTGCGTGGACAGCGCCGTCATCGACGCCGGTGACCCGGCCTCCCGCATCGCCGCGCGGGCGTGGAACTCGGTCGGTGGCACGCCGAAGCGGTCCGGAGCGCCACCGACCTCGTTGAGCGCCACGAACCGGGTGTAGCGGTAGAACGCGGTGTCCTCGGTGCCCTTGGCGACGACCATGCCGGACGTCTGCTGGATCCGCGTGGCCAGCTCGCCCTGCGGCTCGGCGCGCACCTGCCGGTCCAGCGCCGCTGCCGCCGGCGACGCCGCCGCGGTCACCGCCGCTTCCCACGCGTCGAGCCCTTCGGGCAGGTAGGAGCGGTAGACGGGGAAGTGGACCATGACCTCGGCCACCGCGCGTTCGGCCTCGGCCTGGTCCGCGTCACGCACCAGGGCCGCGATCCGGCGCACCTCGGCGCGCAGGATCGTCCGGGTCACCAGGTCGCGGCACTCGTGCTCGACCGCGGCGAAGTCCGCGGGCACGGCGAACTCCTCGGCCAGCGCGGTGAACGCCGCCTCGCCCGCCGGGTCCACGAACAGGCCGCAGACCTCGCGCAACGCGTCGTAGCCCGTGGTGCCCTCGGCGGACCAGCTCACCGGCAGCCGCTCGTCCGCGCCGAGGATCTTCTCCACGACCAGCCACACGCCCGAGCGCTGCTTGAGCCGCCGCACGTACCCGCCGGGGTCGGCCAGCCCGTCCGGGTGGTCGACCCTCAGCCCGGTCACCTCACCCGACGCCACCCACCGCAGCACTTCGCCGTGCGTGGCGTCGAACACCGCGGGGTCTTCCACCCGCACCGCGGCCAACGTGGTGATGTCGAAGAACCGCCGGTAGTTCAGCTCGGTGTTGCCGCGCCGCCAGAACACCAACCGGTAGTGCTCGTGCTCTTCCTCGGACGCCTCGTCACCCGCGAACGGCAGCAGCAGGGGCCCGGAGTCCCAGTCGATGTCGAAGAACCCGGCGTACCGCGACTCCCGACCGTTCCGCAGGACGTCCCACCACCACTGGTTGACGTCGTCCGGACCGACCGCCATGTGGTTGGGCACGATGTCGAGCACCAACCCGAGCCCCGCCCGCTTGAGCGCCTTGTGCAACGCCAGCCGCCCGGACTCCCCACCCAACTCCTCCCGTGCCCGCGTCGGGTCGACCACGTCATAGCCGTGGGTCGACCCGGGCACCGCCTCCAACACCGGTGAGGCGTACAACGCGCCGACACCGAGCGCGTCCAGGTAGTCGACCACCGCCTCGGCGTGCGCGAAGGTGAAGTCGGGCGTGAACTGGATGCGGTAGGTCGACGCAGGTGCACCACCGACCCCACCGCCGACCAGTTCGCTTCGCAGGGGTCCCCCCTGGGGGTCCCCTGTCTCGATTTTACCGGCGGGGTCCGACAATTCCCGGGTCGAGCCGTGCGGTTCCGGGGTCGAGCCGTGCGGTTGCGGGGTTGAGCCGTGCGGTTCCGCGGGCGAGCTGGGCGGTTCCGGGGTCGGGCCGTGGCCGATGGCGGCCGGGCCGGGCGCGCCCGTCACTCCTGCTCCAGCCGCTGCAGCACTACCAGCGACCGCGCCACCAGCGTGAGCGTGCCGCCCGCCGCCACGACGTCGCCCTGCTCGGGAAGTGGCGTCACCTCGCCCGTCGCGGTGTCGATGACGACCGTCCACTGGGAACCGTAGCCCTCCTCGGGCAGCGTCACCTCGATGTCCTCGTGGTGCGCGTTGAACGCGAGCAGGAACGAGTCGTCCAGCACCCGCATCCCCCGCTGGTCGAGGTCGGGTATGCCTTCGCCGTTGAGGAACACCACGACGCAGCGGCCGAAGTCGTCGCCCCAGTTCTGCTCCGTCATCTCTTCACCCGAAGGTGTGAACCAGGCGATATCGCGGAGTTCGTCGCCCTTGCGGATGGGCTTGCCCTGGAAGAACCGGCGCCGCCGCAGCACGGGGTGCTGCCTGCGGAACGCGGTCAGGGCCGACGTGAACTCCACCAGGTCCCGGTTCTTCTCCGCCAGCGTCCAGTCCACCCAGGACAGCTCGTTGTCCTGGCAGTAGGCGTTGTTGTTGCCCCGCTGGGTCCGGCCGAGCTCGTCGCCGTGCAGCAGCATCGGCACGCCCTGCGACAGCAACGTGGTGGCCAGCAGGTTGCGCCGCTGCCTGGCCCGCAGGTCGTTGACCTCGGGGTCGTCGGTCGGCCCCTCGACACCGCAGTTCCACGACCGGTTGTCGTCGGCGCCGTCACGGCCGTCCTCGCCGTTGGCCTGGTTGTGCTTGTCGTTGTACGACACCAGGTCGTTGAGCGTGAACCCGTCGTGCGCGGTGACGAAGTTGATCGACGCGTACGGGCGGCGGCCGTCGTCCTGGTACAGGTCGGACGACCCGGTGATGCGGGACGCGAACTCGCCCAGCGTGGCCGGCTCGCCGCGCCAGAAGTCGCGCACCGTGTCGCGGTACTTGCCGTTCCACTCGGTCCACAGCGGCGGGAAGTTGCCCACCTGGTAGCCACCCGGCCCGACGTCCCACGGCTCGGCGATCAGCTTCACCTGCGACACCACCGGGTCCTGCTGCACCAGGTCGAAGAACGTGGACAGCCGGTCCACGTCGTAGAACTCGCGGGCCAGGGTCGCGGCCAGGTCGAACCGGAACCCGTCGACCCGCATCTCGGTCACCCAGTACCGCAGCGAGTCCATGATCAGCTGCAACGTGTGCGGGCTGCGCACGTTCAGCGAGTTCCCGGTGCCGGTGTAGTCCATGTAGAACTTCGGCTCGTCGTCCACCAGCCGGTAGTAGGCCTGGTTGTCGATGCCGCGCATGGACAGGGTGGGTCCGAGGTGGTTGCCCTCGGCGGTGTGGTTGTAGACCACGTCGAGGATGACCTCGATGCCCGCCTCGTGCAGGGCGCGCACCATGCCCTTGAACTCCTGCACCTGGTTCGCCGTCTCCGGCATCGCCGTGTAACCGGCGTGGGGCGCGAAGAACCCGATCGTGTTGTAGCCCCAGTAGTTGCGCAGGCCCTTGTCCTGCAGTCCGTGATCGGTGATGAAGTGGTGCACCGGCATCAGCTCGACCGCCGTGACGCCGAGGCCCTTGAGGTGGTCGATCACCGCCGGGTGCGCGAGGCCCGCGTACGTGCCGCGCAGGCTGCGGGGCACCTCCGGGTGCTGCATGGTCAGGCCGCGCACGTGGGTCTCGTAGATGACCGACTCGTTGTACGGGATGTTCGGCGGCCGGTCGTTGGACCAGTCGAAGAACGGGTTGACCACGATCGACAGCGGCACGTGGCCCGCCGAGTCCTGGTCGTTGCGGGCGTCGGGATCGCCGAACTCGTAGCCGAACAGGGACTCGTGCCAGTCGACGTCGCCCGCGATCGCCTTCGCGTACGGGTCGATCAGCAGCTTGTTCGGGTTGCACCGCAGGCCGCGCTCCGGGTCGTGGGGCCCGTGCACGCGGTAGCCGTATTTCTGGCCGGGACCGACGCCGAGCAGGTAGCCGTGGTGGACGAAGCCGTCCACCTCCGGCAGCCGCACGCGCGTCTCGGTCCCGTCAGCGTCGAACAGGCACAGCTCGACGTAGTCGGCGACTTCCGAGAAGAGGGTGAAGTTGGTGCCTACGCCGTCGTAGGTGGCACCGAGCGGGTAGGGGGTACCGGGCCAGGGCCGCACAGGGTTTTCCTCCGGACGAGCGGGAACGATTCGACCCCTTGACCGTGCTGGGTCAGGACCTGCCTGCGTGTGACCTGACGAGCTGGCCGCGCGCGGCGACCAGGAGCAACCTCGCCTCCTGCCACTCGCAGTAGCGCAGGTGCTCGCAGGCGGCCTCGGCGCAGGCCACCGCCTGGGCGAGCGCTCCGTCCGAACCCACGTCGGTGCGCCGCAGGGCGTCCCGGAGGGACTCTTCGGCATCGCGGGCCCCGGCGAGCGGATCGGCCAGGTTCGTCGGTCGGACGGCCACCAGGACCTTCTCGACGGTCGACTCCAGAGCGTTCGAAGGGGTGCTGCTGCTCTGGGGAATCATCTGTTCGGGCACCAGCCCGGTACGGGACACCAAGTCGGTGTTCACGGGTGACTGCCACCTCCAACCTTGGCGCGGGTGACTGGTTGACGATACTCCGCGGCCGAGCCGCGCGCTGTGACGTGGGGGTTTCGCTTCATCACGAACCGCTCCCGTCGACTCCGGGCGTGCGATCGCCGGCCAGCACCGCGGCCACCCGCCGCACGCGCGCATCCACGAACATCTCGTCGAGCGCCACGGGCAACGGGATGCGCCAGTTCGGGTACTGGTCGGTGGTGCCGGGCAGGTTGGGCTGGCGGGTCTCGCCCAGCGCATCCTGCGGCGAGGTCAGCACGAGCACGGAACGGGCTTTCGCGAGCAGGGCGTGGAACGCGGTGACCAGGTCATCGGCAGGTACACCTTCCTGCTTGAGGAGTTCGAGCAACTCCCCGCGCTCACGCTCGGCTGCCCGGTATTCCCCGTCCACCGGTCCCTCAAACTGCCCCAGTTCGGCTCGCACCCGAACGTGTTCGGCGGCCAGGAACCCGGCCACCGTGGGCAGGTCGTGGGTGGAGATGCTCGCCATGGCCGACGCGGTCCACTTCTCCGGCGGCACGAGCGGGTGGTCGGGCAGGTCGTACTCGCGTTGGAACCACAGCACCGCCGAGCTGAGCACGCCGTGCTCGTGCAACGCCTCGGTGACCTTCGGCTCGATCGTGCCGAGGTCCTCGCCGACGACGACCGCGCCGGCCCGGTGCGCCTCCAGCGTCAGCACGGCCAGCATCGCGTCCGGGTCGTAGTGCACGTAGGTGCCGCGCTTGGGCGGCTCGCCCGGCGGGATCCACCACAGCCGCCACAGGCCCGCGACGTGGTCGATGCGGATGCCGTCCGCGTGCCGCAGCACGCTGCGCACCACCGCCCGGAACGGCTCGTAGCCCTGCTCGGCGAGCCGGTCGGGTCGCCACGGCGGCAGGCCCCAGTCCTGGCCGAGGCGGCTGAACGCGTCTGGTGGCGCGCCGACCGTGACGTCCGCGGCGAACGCGTCGCGAACCGCCCACGTGTCCGCGCCGCCGGGGTTGACGCCCACCGGCAGGTCGTGCACGACCCCGACCGGCATGCCCGCGTCTCGCGCGGCCCGGCGCGCGGCGGCCAACTGCTGCTCGCACAGCTCCTGCAGCCACGCGTGGAACGCCACCCGTTCGGGATCGGGGGTGGCGGTGGCCGGGTCGCGCTGCCCGGGTGGCCACTCGCGCCAGTCCGGGCCGTGCACCTCGGCCAGCGCGCAGAACCGGGCGAAGTCGAGCAGGTCGCCTTCGGGCGCGCGGTGCTCCTCGTGCCGCCAGAGCAGTTCGAGCGCCTTCGCCTTGGCTGTCCACACCGCGTCGTAGTCGATCAGGTCGGTGTCGGCTGGCGGGCGCAGCGCGTCGATCTCGGCACGGGTGGCGTCGTCGGCGGCGCGGTAGGCGGGGATGTCGGAGATCCGCAGGTAGAGCGGGTTGGCGAAGCGGCGGCTCGACGGCGAGTACGGCGAGCGCTCCACCGGCAGGGTGGGGCTGATCGCCTGCACGGGGTTGACCAGCAGCACGCCCGCGCCGAGTTCGGCCGCGCTGCGCCGGGCCAGCGTGGCGAGGTCGGCGTAGTCGCCCATGCCCCACGACTCGGAGGAGCGCATCGCGTAGAGCTGGAGCATCCACCCCCACGACCGGGGGACGGGTGCCAGCTTGCGCGGCGCGACGATCACGGTCCGCGCACCGAGCCGGTGGTAGCCCAGCGGCAGCGCGGCGGGCAGCTCGACCCGGCCGCCGTCCTCCAGCTCGACCGTGCCGGTCTCCTCCAGCACGTCGCCCTCACGCAGGACGACCGTGCGCGGCGGTACTTTCGGCGCGGCGAGCGCGCGCCGGACCGCCTCCGGCGTCGAGGCGTCCACGTCCAGCTGCGCGAGCACCGCGACCACCACATCGGGGTCGACGTCGGCTCGGCGCTGGGTGGCGTCCTCGTAGTGGGTGGCCACGCCGTGGGCCTCGGCCAGTGCCGCGAGCTCGTCGTCCACGTCGGACAGCTTCGCCTTCCCCGTCGATCGGAATCCAGGCTGGTGACAACTGGTCACCCAAAGGTTGCAGGACGTTGCCCGTGGTTAATAACCCAGCAGAGTGAGTTCAAACCTCGCGGCGTCAAGAACCTGCGGGCCCGGTCGACTCGCGCACCACCAGCTGCACGGACGGCGGCTCGGTGTCGTCCTCCTCGCCGCGCAGCCGGGCCAGCAGCACGTCCACGGCGTGCTCGCCGCGTTCCCGCCAGGCGCCCTCCACCGCGGTCATGCCCACGGCGCGGGCCAGGTCGGTGCCCTCGAGGCTGACGATCGACACGTCGCCGGGCACCTCGCGGCCGTCGCGGCGCAGCCGCAGGAACACGCCCAGCGCCACCTCGCCGCTCGTGCTGATCACCGCGGTCGGCAGCCGCTCGCCGTCGAGCAGCGCGTCCACCACCTGCTCGCCGCCCGCCACCGTCGACGACGACCACAGCGTCCACTCCGGACGGACCGCGAGCCCCTCGGCGACCAGCACCTCGTCGTAGGACTCGTCGATGTCGCCGGCCAGCACCAGCGCCACGTCTTGGTGGCGCAGCCCCGTGAGGTGGCCGGCCGCCAGCCGCAGCGCCTCGCGCAGGTCGCCGTCCCACACCGCGACCACGGGCACGTCCAGGCCCGCCAGCGCGGCGTCCTCGGCGTCGGTGAGGTTGACCGCGAGCGCGAGCACCCCGTCGACCCGCCTGGCCAGCGGCAGCTCTTCGAAGAACCGCTTGCGCGCGTCGGCGTCGCGCAGCACGTAGAGCAGCACGTCGTACCCGGCCTGCCGCAACGCGCCCTCCGCGCCCGCGAGCAGGTCGCCCCGGCCCACGTCGGCGGTCAGCACGGCGACCGCGTACCGCCGGCCGCCGGCGAGGCTGGACGCGTCCCGCGCGATCGCGTACCGCATCCGCTTGGCGACCTCGGTCACGTACCGGCGGGTCGCCTCGGACACGCCGGGCTCGCCGCGCAGCGCCCGCGACACCGTCGCCGCGGACACCCCGGCGGCCCGCGCGACGTCGGACATGCTCGTCAACTCACACCTCCCGGCCTGGTACGAGGTTAGCGAGAACCGTACGGTTGCCTTGCCCCGAGCACCCTGCGGTACGTGATCGACACCCTGCGAGAGGACCGCCATGAAGGCAGGCGACCAGGCACCCGACTTCACGCTGGCCGACCAGGACGGCGTGCCGCGCACGCTGTCCGGGCTGCTCTCCGGCGGCCCCGTGGTGCTGTTCTTCTACCCCGCCGCGATGACCGCCGGGTGCACCGCGGAGAGCTGCCACTTCCGCGACCTCGCGGCCGAGTTCGCCGAGGTCGGGGCGCAGCGGGTGGGCATCAGCCCGGACTCCGTGCAGCGGCAGCACGAGTTCGCCGCGACGCACCGCTTCGACTACCCGCTGCTGTCCGACGGCGACGGCGAGGTGGCCGCGCGGTTCGGCGTGAAGCGGCGCTTCGGGCCGCTGCCGGTGAAGCGGCACACGTTCGTCATCGACACCGACCGGACCGTGATCGAAGTCATCAGATCCGAGTTCGCCATGAACGCGCACGCCGACAAGGCGCTGGCCGTGCTGCGCGAACGGGCCGGCCGCACGGCCTGACGGCGTTCAGCAGGGCCGCAGCCCGGCGAGGACGAAGTCGGCGATCTCCTCGCCGAGCTGCGTGGGCGACTTGGGGCCCTCCGGCCGGTACCAGGTCGGCAGCTGGTTGACCACGCCCAGCGCGATCAGCACCGCCGTGTCGGCGGGCACGGCGGAGCCGAACTCGCCTGCCTGCTGCGCCTGCTCGACCACGGACCGGAACGTCTCGTGGTAGCGCCGCCGCTCGGACCGGAAGGTGGCCATCCGCTCGGCGTCCAGCCGGTGCATCTCGCGCACGAACACCGCGGTCTCGTCCACGCTGGCGGCCGTCGTCTCGACCAGGCTGACCAGGATCCGCCGGACCGTGGTGGCCGCGTCCAGCCGGGCCGCCACGATCCGGTCGAGGTCGGCCATCTGCCGCCCGATGAGCGACCGGTAGATCTCGAACAGCAGGTCGTCCTTGGACCCGAAGTAGTGGTAGAGCGCGCCCTTGGTGACCGAGGCCGCCTCGACGACCTCCTGCACCGTCGTCGCGTCGAACCCCTTCGCGGCGAACAACCGCACGGCCGCGCCCACGATCCGCTCGGGCGTCGCCCCGGTGCGCCGCGCCACGGTCAGGCGCCTGGCGCCAGGGCGCGCACCAGGTCGAGCTGGTCCGCGCCGGTGGGCAGCAGGGCGATGACGGGCGTGTCGACGCCGTTGGCGGCGTACTTCGCCACGTGCGCGCGGCACTCGTCCACGCTGCCGTGCACGATCAGCTGGTCCACCACCTCGTCCGGGATGAGCGCGCCGGCGCCGCGCCGGTCACCGGACGCCCACGCCTCGTGCATCGGGCGCAACGCCTCGCCGCGGCCGAGCCAGTCGTGGAACGCCGCGTACGCGGGCACGGTGAGGTACGTGCTGATCAGCATGCGGCCCAGCGCGCGGGCCGCGGCGGCGTCCTCGGTCGGGCACACGAAGATCCGGGCGGCCAGCTCGCCGCCGTCCATCTCGGCACGCACCTTCGGCACGTCGTCGGCGCCGAGCCAGTTGGTGATCGCGCCGTCCGCCTCCCGGCCGGCCAGCCGCAGCATCCCCGGGCGCAACGCGGCCAGCATGATCGGCACCCGGTGCTCGGGCGCGCGCTCCAGCTTGAAGCCGCGCACGGCGAACGTCTCGTACTCCTCGGACACCTTCTCGCCCGCCAACGCCGCCTTGAGGAACCGCAGCGTGTCCCGCGTGCGCTGGAACGGGTCGCGGAACGGCACGCCGTTCCAGCGTTCGACGATCGCAGGCGAGGACGACCCGATGCCCAGCACGAACCGCCCACCGGACACCTCGGCCAGGGTCGCCGCGGTCATCGCCAGCGTCGCCGGTCCGCGCGTGTAGACGGGGGCGATGGCGGTACCGAGCCGGACGCGGTCCGACCACTGCGCGGCAAGCGCCAGCGGCGTGAAGGCGTCGGTGCCCGCGGTCTCGGCCGACCAGACGTCGGTGTAGCCGAGGTCGGTCAGTTCGGCCACCAGCGCGCGGTGGTCGAGCACCGGCACGCCGGTCAGCGGCAGCGTGATTCCCCAACGACCCACGATCGCCTCCCTGAAGGTGTCCGGCCGCCACCGTACCTCAGGTACCGACCAGTCGGTATGCCCACATCGGGGAGTGGCGCAGGCCACGTGTCACCCGCCCTGGGGCCGGGTAACCAAGGGATGCGCGTACCCGCCCCTGTACGCCGTTCTGCCCCGCCGGAGTGCGCCCGGCGGGGCAGAACGTGGTACGCGCCGACAAGCCGTCGTGCGTGGCCTTGGGCGCGGGGTTCGCGCGTGCTTCAGAGCTTCAGCGCTTGCCGCGGTACGCGAAGTCTCTACAGGGAGATGCCGCGCTCGCCCAGCCAGCCGACCGGGTCGATCTTCTGCGAGCCGTTGACCCACACCTCGAAGTGCAGGTGCGGGCCGGTGGACTGGCCGCGGTTGCCCATGGTGGCGATCTGCTGGCCCGCGTTGACCCGCTGACCCGCCGACACCAGGCTCTCGTTGATGTGGCCGTAGATGGTGATCGTGCCGTCGTCGTGCTGCACGCGCACCCACAGGCCGAAGCCGGACGCCGGGCCCGACTCGACCACGACGCCGTCCATGGCGGACAGGATCGGGGTGCCGATGGAGTTGGCGATGTCCACGCCGTAGTGGGTGGTGCCCCAGCGGGCGCCGAAGCCCGACGTGAACGAGCCCTCGGCCGGCTTGGCGACCTTCGGCCGGCTCGCGGCCTCGGCGGCGGCCCGCTCGGCGGCCTGCTGCTCGGCGATCCGGGCCTGCTCGTCGGCGATCCGGGCGTTCTCGGCGTCGATGCGGGCCTGCTCCGCCGCGGCGGCTTCCTGCTGCCGCTTCAGCTCGGCCTGCCGCGCGGCGTAGCCGTCGGACGCGCGGCGGATCGCCTGGTCGACGTGCTGCCGGACGAAGAGCCCTTCGGAGCGCATCAGCTTCGCCGCTTCGAACGCGGGCTCGACGGCGTGCACGGTGCGGACCTCGGCCTCGCGGGGCGCGGAGGTGTGCACCAGGGCAGCCGCCAGGTCGGAACTCGCGCCGACCGGGAGGAACCGGGCGTCGCCGGTGTCGAGGCCGCCGGTGGCGCCCACGCCGGTGGCGAGGGCGCCTGCCGCGACGACGACCGCCGCGACCCGGCCGCTCACGGGCTTCCGATCGCACTCCGCGCGGTGGGAGCGTTTGCCGGACGAGGTGTGGGGCGCGGTGAACGCGCGTCGACCTCCGGCTTTCGTGTGCCGTGCCAAGGTAGTGCCTTCCTGCATCGGGGAGCACGGCCCGGCCACAGGGACACCTGGCGGGGGATCCAGGCTGGCGGCGCTTTCGGGGAGCGACGCCGTGTCCCTATGGTGACCGAACCGTGACATGCGGCGGGGACCGTAACCCGATGTAACAAGAAAGGGCAAGCCCTGGCGAAACCACTAGTGCTTTTTGGTGAGATAACCCACTGATCGTCACTCAGCGTGTTCGAGTACCCGCAGGTTCCGTATCAGCTCGTTATAAAAGGCCAGGTCAGAGGCACCTTTGGGCGTGACGTAACCCGTGACGAAGGTCGGCTACCGGTAGCGCGGCTCGACCGGCGGCAGGTCGGCGGGCGGCTGGCCCTCGTGGATCACCCGCATGGCGTTGAACCACGTCGGAGCAGCCACCTGACCACCGAAAACGCCGCCCGCGTCGTTGCGGCCGCACAGCCTCGGCGGGGTGCCGTTGCAGATCACCTGGGGAGCCACCCCATCGGTGAACGTCATGACCGCCCCGGCGAACAGCGGAGTGGCACCCATGAACGCCACCGACCAGTGGTTCTCGGTGGTGCCGGTCTTGCCGATCATCGGCCGGTTCCAGCCCGCGTTCGACGCCGCGCCCGCGGCCGTGCCGCGGGGCTTGGTGTCCGCGCTCATGCCGACCGCCAGCGCGTTCGCCACCTCGGGCGCGACGGCCTGGTCGCACGGCGCTTCCTTCAGCTGCACCGGCTGGCCGTTGCGGTCCACGACCTTCTCCACCGGCGTCGGCGGGCACCACTTGCCGCCGCTCACGATCGTCGCCGCCACGTTCGCCAGCTCCAGCACGCTGGTCGGACCCGCGCCGAGGGTGAACGAGCCGCTGTTGTCCCGCTTGTAGACGTCACCCTGGGACGGGCCGTTGGAGCCGTCCGCCTTGAGCGGGTCGCCCGCGCCGTTCACGCCCTGCATCGACTCGCGCAGCCCCAGCCGGTAGGCCATGTCGACCACGTTGTTCAGCCCGGCCTGCTCCTCCAGGATGATGAACGCGGTGTTCGGCGACTGGGCCAGCGCCTCGGTCAGCGTCATCTTCTCCGGGTAGTCGCCCGCGTTCTTGACCGTGTAGGGCTTGTTGCCGTCCTTGTAGACCCGCGAGTTGTAGGTCTTCGGCACGTCGATCTGCTTGTCGATGCCCGTGACACCGCGCTCCAGCGCCGACGCGGCGGTGAACACCTTGTAGATCGAGCCCGCGCCGAACTTGGTCACCTCGGCGGGGATGGAGTAGGCGCTCTGCCCGGCGTCGGCGTTGTTGCCGAAATCGCGGTTGGCGGCCAGCGCGCGCACCCGGTGCTTGTCCGTGCCCGGCTGCACCACGGCCATCGCGTTGGCGATGCCCGGCTGGGCCTTGGGCACCTGCGCCATGGCGGCGTCCTTCGCCGCGCGGGTGGCGACCGGGTCCATCGTCGTGGTGATCGTGTAGCCGCCGCGCAGCAGTTCCTCGGTCGGCAGGCCCGCCTTCTCCAGGTAGTCGATCAGGTAGCGGCAGAAGAAGCCGTAGACCGGGCCGTCGCCCGCGCCGACGCAGCCGTTGGGCAGCAGCTTCAGGTCGGGCACGACGCCGATGTCGGTGGCCTTGTACTCGGCGGCCTTGTCCTCGGCGACCTTCGCGTCCGGGCCGAACGCGCCGTTGTCGCGCATCCGGTCGATCACGGTGTTGCGGCGCTTGATCGCGGCGTCCACGTCGGAGCCCGGGTTGAGCCGGCTCGGCTCGTTGACCAGGCCCGCGAGCATCGCGGCCTGCGGCACGGTCAGCTTGTCCGGGGTGGTGTCGAAGTAGGTGCGCGCCGCCGCGCCGACGCCGTACGCGCCGTTGCCGAACGGGACGACGTTGAGGTAGGCGGTGAGGATCTCGTCCTTGCTCATCTTCTGCTCGAGCTGGGTGGCGATGCGGGCCTCGCTGATCTTGCGGCCCAACGTCACCTCGGTGGCCTTCTCGTAGGCCTCCTCCGAGCCCTTGCCGACCACGAACGCGAGGTAGTTCTTCACGTACTGCTGGGTGAGGGTCGAGGCGCCCTGGGTGGTCTCGCCGTCGACACCCGCCTTGGCGGCGGCACGGGCGATGCCCTGCCAGTCGACGCCCTTGTGCTCGAAGAACCGCTTGTCCTCGATCGCGATGATCGCGGCCTTCATGGTGTCCGCGATGCCCTCGGACGGCACCGGCACCCGGTACTGGTCGTAGAGGTACGCGATCGGCTGGCCGTGCATGTCCAGCACCGTCGTCACGAGGGGCAGCTCGGCCTTGGTCAGCTCACCGGAGGTCTGGTCCACGGTGTCCGCGGCCCGGTTGGACGCCAGCCCGAGGCCGCCCACCACCGGGAACAGCACCGCCGCGACGAGCACGCCCGCCATCAGGCACAACCCCACCAACTTGACCAGACCTGTCGCGCGCGCGGCGAACACCGACCAGCAACCCCTTCCACAACCCCGCGGGAACCCCCACTGACTAAGTCGCGCGATGACCACCGCAGGTTGCTCCGCGAGGAGCAGAAGTTCTCGGCTCGATCTCCGGCGACGGTTGTCGAAGTTACTCCTGCCCACCGAAGGCCGTGGTCAAACCCCGCTCGGCCGGACGGCGCAGCGCCGCGGGCACGCGGAGGTGACCAGCCTCACGCCCCGGCGGTGATCAGTTCGACGCGCGCAGCCTGATCGTCGCGCTGGCCCGCCGGACCTCCACCCCCGCGTGGTGGGGCAGCACGTCCTCCAGGAACGCGTACCCCTTCAGGTCCTCGTCCGGTCGCCGCGACACCGTCCGCCACCAGGTGGCGATGTCCACCCAGCCGGGCGCCGACAGCGACCCGCCGAAGTGCTGCACCGACAGCGCGGCGCACAGGTTCGCGAACCGCACCCGGTCCGCCAGCGGCCACCCCGACAGCGTCCCCAGCACGAAACCGGCGCCGAACACGTCACCGGCGCCGGTCGAGTCCAGCGGCGCGACGTTCAGCCCCGGCACGTCCACCATCTCGCCGGTGCCCGAGTCCACCGCCACCGCGCCACCGCCGCCCCGCGTCACCACCACCACGGGCACGTGCTCGGCCAACGCCATCGCCGCCCGCTCGGGAGTGTCCGACCGGGTGTACCGCTGCGCCTCGGCGTCGTTGGGCAGGAACGCGTCGAACCGCTCCAGCCGCCGCAGCAGCTCGGGCGCCCACAGCTCGGTCCGGTCCCACCCGATGTCGGCGAACAGCAGCGCGCCCTGCTCCTTCGCCTGCGCCACCCACCGCTCGTCCTCCGGGCCGACGTGCACGAAGCACGCCCGGGTGAGGGGCGGCGGGTCGAGGATCTCGTCGGCCGACACGGGCGGCCGGTGGCCGTGCGTCACCATCGACCGGTCGCGGTCCATCGCCATGGACACGGTCACCGGCGAGTGCCAGCCGTAGAACCGGCGGCAGTAGGAGAGGTCGACGCCCTCCTGCTCGGCCAGGACCTCCCAGCAGAAGTCGCCGTAGGCGTCCTCGCCGAACGCGGCGGACAGCGCGGTCCGCAGTTGCAGCCTGCTCAGCGCCACGGCGAGGTTGGCGATGCCGCCGGGGCACGAGCCGAGCCCCTCGGCCCACACCTCGGTGCCCGGAGCGGGCGGGCGGGGCAGGCCGGTGAAGATGATGTCCAGGAACACGGTCCCCGACAGCAGCACGTCGAACACCGGCACGGGGCCCGCTCCCGGCTCCGCGGACGGCGCCGGCTGGTTCGACGGCACTAGTGGTGGCACGAGCGGAGGCGTGGCGGCCATGGTCCCACGATGCCAGGCCGGGTCAGCCGTCGACAGCCGCGAACATCTCGCGCATTCGGGCGAGCGCGCGGTGCTGTGCGACGCGGACCGCGCCCGCGGTCGAACCGACTGCCGCCGCCGTCTCCTCCGCCGACAGCCCCACGGCGACCCTGAGCACCAGGATCTCGCGCTGCCGCTCGGGCAGCCTCTGCAACAGCTGGGTGATGTGGCCGATCATCTCGCCGGTCATCGCCCGCTGCTCCGGCCCGGCCTCCAGGGTCGGCGTGTCGGGCAGCTCGGGCACCACCTCGGCGCGGCTGCGCACCGCGCGTCTTCGCGCGTCGGCGACCTTGTGCGCGGCGATCCCGTACACGAACGCCAGGAACGAGCCCGGCTCGTACTGGTACTTGCCGAGCGCCGACACCACCGCCAGGCACACCTCCTGGGCGATGTCCTCGGCCGAGACGAGCGTGCGCTCCCTCGACCCGACCCTGGCCCGGCAGTAGCGCAGCACCAGAGGCTGGATGCGCGCCAGGAGCTGGCCGATCGCGCGCGGTTCACCCAGCAGCGCCTGGTCGACCAGCTCCGACAGCTCGGCCTCGGCCAGCCACTGGGCGGTCACCGGGCTCCCGCCCTCGCCCACCACCAACCTGACCTCGGGACGACCGGTCACGCCGGCGTCGTCGCGGACCGCGCCGACCCCCACCTCGACGTCAGCTCGCACGGATGCGTGCTGCACCATCCGGCGACCTCCTCACGCTCGTCATACCTCCGGCCATCCCGGCTCACTGATGAGGAGCACGCAGCGGCGCTCCTGATACCGGACGAGTCAAAGCTGACCACGATCCGACGCAGCGTGGTCGCAACAGCACCCGGAGGTGACGACGGATAAGCCGTTCGGCCGAGTGGCAAGCCTCCGCTACTTCACCGCGGTGAACTGACGGACACCCAGGTAGCCCACTCGGAAGCCCGCTTCGGAGTAAGCGAGGTAGAACTCCCACATCCGCCGGAACGTCTCGTCGAAGCCGAGCGAGGCCACCTCGTCCCCCCGGGCCAGGAACCGCTCGCGCCACCGGCGCAGGGTCTCGGCGTGGTCGCGGCCGAACTCGCGGCTCCCGACCAGCCGCATCGCGGTGTGGTCGCGCACCGCGTCCTCGATCGCCCGGACCGAGGGGATCAGCCCGCCGGGGAAGACGTACTTCTCCAGGGGACTGCCGGCGCGCGGTGCCCACGACGCCGTGGATCGTCCGCGGCCGTCGGACGAGGTGGTGACCGGCGCGCAGCCGGCGCCCTTCCGTGGTGGCACCGCCGGGACGTCGGGCAAGCCGATGCCGAAGTGCCGGGCCGCCGGGGCTTCGGCCACCGCCGGCACGCGAGAATGCCCACCGGAACACGTGGGCCGGTCGAGCGAGGGGACTGAAGATCACCGTGATCGAACAGATGGGCGTGCGGACCGACGAGGGCGACTTCGACGCGATCGCGGCGGGCCCCGAGGACGGCCGGCCGGTGTTGCTGCTGCACGGCTTCCCCGAGGCCGCCGTCGAGTGGGAGCACCAGGTGGCGGTGCTCGGCCGCGAGGGTTTCCGGGCGGTGGCGTTCGACCAGCGCGGCTACTCGCCCGGCGTGCGGCCGGAGCGTGCCGCCGAGTACGGGATCGACGCGCTGGTCGGCGACGTGCTCGCGGTGGCGGATTCGCTCGGCTGGTCGACGTTCGACCTCGTCGGCCACGACTGGGGCGGCGCGGTGGCGTGGTGGACCGCGTCCGAGCACCCCGACCGGCTGCGCCGGCTCGCGGTCGTGTCCACGCCCCACCCCGGCGCGTTCGCGGAGGCCCTGCGCACCGATGAGGACCAGCACCTGCGGTCGGGGTACATGACCGAGTGGCGCAACAGCAACACCGAGAAGAAGATGCTGGACGACGACGGCGCGGCGTTGCGGCAGATGTTCGAGTGGCGGGTGCCGCCGAGCCGGGTGGACGAGTACGTGCGGCGGCTGTCCGAGCCGGGCGCGCTGACCGCCGCGCTGAACTGGTACCGCGCCGGTCGGCCGGGTGGGAAGGCAGGGAAGGTGTCCGTGCCCACCCTGTACGTGTGGAGCACGGAGGACGTGGCGTTCGGCTCGACGGCGGCGTTGAGCACGGGCGACTGGGTCACCGGGCCGTACCGGTTCGAGATGCTGGAGGACGTCTCCCACTGGGTGCCGGAAGAGGCGCCGGAGGCGTTGACGGCGCTGCTCCTGGAGCACTTGGCCCGCTGAATCGCGTCCGGATTGAACCGCTGCCGTGGTGCCGCACGTGTTCCCGCGTATGACGGAGTTGACCTACTCGGAGCGCAGGGTCGCGACCCTCGCCGCGTGTGGCCACAGCAACCGGGCGATCGCGATGCGGTTGCACATCACCGTGAGCACGGTGGAACAGCACCTGACCAGGGTCTACCGCAAGCTCGAAGTGGCCAACCGGGCGGAGTTGAAGGGCCACCAAGCCCTAGTGTGACCCCATGCGGGTCGCGGGGTTGCTGCTCGCCGCGGGTGCCGGGCGGCGGTTCGGCGGACCCAAGGCGCTGGTGTCGCACGGCGGCGTGCTGTGGGTCGACCGGGCCGCGGCGGTGCTGCGCGACGGCGGGTGCGCGCCGGTCGTCGTGGTGCTCGGCGCCTCGGCGTCCTCGGTGCGCGCGAGTGCCGCGCTGGAGGGCTGCGTCGTGGTGGACAACCCCGACTGGGCCACCGGCATGGGCTCGTCGCTGCGCGCGGGCCTGGCCGCGCTGACCGGCTCGGACGTCGGCGCGGTCGTCGTGCTGCCGGTGGACACGCCCGGCGTCACGGCGGCGGCGGTCGAACGCCTGCGCGCGCCGGCCTCACCGGCGGCGCTGGCGCGTGCCTCGTACGACGGCGCGCCCGGCCACCCCGTGCTGATCGGCGCCGACCACTGGCCGGGCGTGGTCGCCTCGGCGGTCGGCGACGCCGGCGCGCGGGACTACTTGCGCCGGCACAGCGCGCTCGACGTGCCGTGCGGCGACGTGGCGGACGGCGACGACGTGGACCACCCGCGCGACCTGCCCACCTGAGGCCGGAGGCGCTCAGGCCGAGGTCGGGCGTTGCTCCTCGGCGTCCGGCTGCACCACGGGCAGCGGCCCGGAGATGATGCGCGGCATCGGCACGTCCAGCGCGGGCGCGGTCTCCGGGGTCCACCGGTCCTGGCCGTCCACGTGGCCTCCCAGCAGGGCACTCGCCTCCGCCGTCGCCTGTTGCACGATCTCGCGAGCCCGCTGCTCGGCCTCGGCGAGCCGCCGTTGCGTCTCCTGCTCGGTCTCGTCCAGCAGCACGGCCTGCTGCCGCGCCACCTCCTCGGCCCGCTTGAGCATCTGCTCGCTGCGCTCCCGCGCGTCGGTCTCGAAGGCGTCCGCCTTCTGCCTGGCCACGTGCATCAGGTAGCGGATGCAGCCGGACACGGCGTTGTCCTTCGAGTAGCCGGCGTGCAGCACCCGGTACTCGGCGAGCTCGCTGCGCGCGTCCTCCAGCTCGCGCATCAGGTCGTCCGCGGTGGCCACGGCGCCGTCCCGGTCGATCCGCAGCACCTCCAGCTCCTCCCGCAGGCGGGCCATCTCCCACCGCGTGCGGAGCAGTTCCTCGTCCACCCGTCGCCGGTCGTAGCCGCGCCACCGCACGGGGAAGGGCGTGCCCTGGGACTTGTCGATGTGCATGGCTGCCACCGCCGTTCCGGACGACTCAGCCCCGGGCCAGAGCCACGAGGTCGTCCATGGTGCCGTTGAACAGGTTCTGGTCGATCGGGGTCGACGAGTGCTGCCAGATCGCGTGCGCCGCCCAGCTGTGCGGCAACGGGCCTACGCTCTCGGCGTACCGGGCCACCCACAGCGGGTTCGTCGCGGTGAAGTCACCGAGGCGGCCCGTGCAGGTGTCCCACCACGAGGTGGACGTGTAGATCATCGGGAAGCGGCCGGTGCGGGCGTGGTAGGTCTCGCTGAACTGGCGGATCCAGGCCACCATCGCCTCGGGCACCAGGCCGTAGCACTTGGCGTCGCTGTACGGGTTGTACTCGACGTCGAGGGCGCCGGGCAGCGTGCGGCCGTCAGCGCTCCACCCGCCGCCGTGGTCGACGAAGTAATTGGCCTGGGCGGCGCCGTCGGACCGGTCGGGCAGCGCGAAGTGGTACGCGCCGCGGACCATGCCCACCTGGTACGAGCCGTCGTACTGCTGGGCGTACTTGGGGTTGACGTAGCCGGTGCCCTCGGTCGCCTTGACGTACGCGAACCGCTTGCCCTGGCCCCACCAGTGCGGCCAGTCGACGTCGCCTTGGTGGCTGCTCACGTCGATGCCGGGGACGCTGGGTCCGTCGACCACGAGCTGAGACGCGTCGACGGGGTTCGAGCCCTCGTGCTTGGCGATCTGCGAGCCCGCGGAGTGGTCGCCGTGGTCCTCGGCCGCGGTCGCCGGTACGTGCAGGGCGGCGAGGCACGCGAGCACCGCCACCGACGCGGTCGTGCGGGACAGCCACCTGGGTGATCGCGCCGGCATTGGACTTCCTCCCCTTCTCCGCGTCGGCCGAGCCGTGCTCGGGCTCGACGGCCCGCGGCGGCTCACGCCTCGCGGCCGTGACTTCTGCCGAACGGCTACCACCACTCGGACCCGGACAACCTGAAGAAGTCGTTTACACCTGAACGAATGACAAATACCGACTTTCGCGGCACTGCATGTGACCATCCGGTGCGTGCCGGTGACGATCAATTCCCGCGGCCGTCAACGAAGCCGGCATGAAGTGACACTTCCGGGGGCACTCACCCGATGAGCGCGACGCACAGAAGGTGAGAACAATGACCACGACCCAAGTGGACTGGGAGCCGTTCATCGAGTCACTGCACGAGGCGGCCGGCCTGTGGGACCGCGGCCTCGCCTGCCGGGCCAGTCGGCAGGAGGTCGACGAGGACGTCGACGCCGAGCCACCGCGGGTCGTGCCGATCACCGAGGCCGAGGCCGAGCGGCTGATGAGGGCCGTGGCGTTCCTCGCGCGGCGGCTGAGCGTGGCGGCCGAGTGCGTCGTCTACGTGACCGCGGAGTCGCGGCTGGAGCCCACCGAGGGCGACCCGGCGGCGCAGGCCGACGCGCTGTCGTTGACCGCGCTGCACGCCGCCGCGATGCGGCACGCGGCCGACCTCGCCAGCGCCGCGTTCAACCGCTCCGACGCCGCGTGAAATCCACTCTCCGTAGAAACGTCCACGAACGGGTGAACAATGCCGGGTTAAACGTCCGGAAGTCATTGTCCGTACGTTGCGGTGAACCCGCTTCCCCGGTGTTTCCGCCGCCCGTCCGAGCGTAACTCTCGGGTCATGCGCACCGCCGCCCTAGTGAAACTGATCGGCCTCTGCCTGGTGGCCGGGTTGCTGGTC
This sequence comes from Saccharothrix carnea, assembly GCF_003014735.1. Lineage (GTDB taxonomy): Bacteria > Actinomycetota > Actinomycetes > Mycobacteriales > Pseudonocardiaceae > Actinosynnema > Actinosynnema carneum. Next base: position 199,990 of record NZ_PYAX01000011.1, read on the forward strand.
GCCGGGATGGTCGTCCCGGTCTTCGGCGCGGCCGGTCTCGTGTCCAACCGGATGAGCGACCAGGTCGCGGCCACCACGCTCAACATGCTCGAGACGCCGCCGCCGTTGATGACCACGATCACCGACAAGGACGGCGTCCCGTTCGCCTACCTCTACGACCAGTACCGCGTGCTCACGCCGCCGGACAAGGTCGCGCAGGTGATGAAGGACGCGCTGGTGTCCGCCGAGGACCGGCGGTTCTACGAGCACGGTGGCGTCGACTGGCTGGCCACGCTGCGCGCCGCGCTGCGCAACCAGTCCGAGGGCACCGTCTCGCAGGGCGCGTCCACGATCACGCAGCAGTACGTGAAGAACCACCTCGTGCACGTGCTGGAGCGGGAGGACGTCGCCGGGCAGAAGAAGGCGCAGGAGCAGACGATCGCCCGCAAGCTGCGCGAGGCGCGCATCGCGGTCCACGTGGAGTCGCAGCTCAGCAAGGACGAGATCCTGTCGCGGTACCTGGACGTGGTGCCGTTCGGCGGCACGATCTACGGCATCGCGGCGGCGTCCCAGGCCTACTTCGCCACCACGCCCGACCAGCTGACCGTGCCGCAGGCCGCGATGCTCGCCGGGATGGTCAACAGCCCGACGTTCCTGGACCCGGAGGCCCGGCCGGACAAGGCGGTCGAGCGGCGGAACATGGTCATCGACCTGATGGCGGAGAACGGCAAGCTGTCGCGCGAGCAGGCCGAGGTGCACAAGCGCACGCCGCTGGGCCTGGCCACGCCGGTCCGCCCGCTGCCGACCGGGTGCGTCGGGTCGGGGCCGGAGTTCGGGTTCTTCTGCTCGTTCGTGGTGAACCACCTGACCCGCAACGGCTACTCGTTGAACGAGCTGAAGACGGGCGGCTACACCATCCAGACCACTTTGGACCGCACGCTCACGCAGCAGGCCAAGCAGGCGGCCGAGGCGCAGGTGCCGAAGACGACGCCGGGCATCGCGAACACGGCGGCGATCGTGCGGCCGGGCAAGGAGCGGCACGACGTCGTGGCGCTGGTGGCCAACCGGGACTACGGGCTCAAGAAGGAGGAGTTCCAGACCCAGTTCGACCTGCCCAGCGGGGTGGAGAACAAGTTCGGCGCGGGGTCGGTCTACAAGGTGTTCACAGCCGCGGCGGCGTTGGAGAAGGGCGGGCTCGGGATCGAGAGCATCGTCGAGTCGCCCGGTTCGTACGCCTCACGCGTGTTCCGCGGTGGTGCGCCGGGGTGCCCGGGCACCGGTGAGCCGTTCACGTACTGGTACTGCCTGCGCAACCACGACGGCAGCTACCCGCCGCGGATGACGTTGAAGGAGGCGTTGGCGACCTCCCCCAACACGGCGTTCGTGATCCTGGAGGAGCGGGTCGGGTTGAACGCCGTGGTCGACATGGCGTACCGGCTGGGGATGCGGGACACGCTGGCGACGAACATCGCGGGCGTGCCGCCGGACCGGAAGTCGAAGCAGAAGGAGCTGCGGGTGACGCAGTCGGAGTTCTACAAGGAGTCCGGGAACGCGTCGTTCACCCTCGGTCCCGCGCCGACGAGCACGTTGGAGCTGGCGAACGTGTCGGCGACGCTGATGTCCGGTGGGGTGTGGTGCCGGCCGACGCCGATCGTGAAGATCACGGACCGGCACGGGAAGGACACGGCGTACAAGGAGCCGCCGTGCGAGCAGGCCGTGGAGGAGCCGTTGGCGAACGCGCTGGCGGTCGGGCTGAGCGAGGACGACCAGGAGCGCGGCACAGCGGCGGCGGCGGCGAAGCAGTTCGGCTGGACGCGGCCGGCGCTGGGCAAGACCGGGACGACGGAGGAGTACAAGTCCGCCGCATTCCTCGGCGCGACCCCGGACTACGCGGGTGCGGTCCAGGTGTTCAACGACAGCACCGCCCCGAGCGGCATCTGCGTGAACGCCGGCCCACCCCGCCTGTGCGGCGAGGGCGACATCTACGGCGGCACCCTGCCCGCGCGAACCTGGTTCGACTTCATGACGAAGGCCCACGCCAACCTGCCGGAAAAACCCCTCCCCCCAGTCGAACCTCGCTACCGCCGCCCCTGACCTGCACCAAGGCATACCTCACGTCACACCATCGGGTGATCATGACCCCAAAATGTACGGAAACACCGTTACCAGACCTCGGTTGATTATGACGAGCCCCGAACCACCCACCCGACCGCCTGGAGCCCCCACCCCTGACCCCTGACCCCTCAGCACCCGGCCCCCAACTCCCGACCACTGACCGCCAACGACCGCACCGACCTACCCCACGAGCCACACCCCCACCCCTACCCCTGCCGCCGCCCCCGCCGAACCACCACCAGCCCACCCCGCCAGCCATTGCCCGCTCCACCACTACCCACCAGCCGACCCTGCCAGCCCCACCACCCGCCGCACCGGCCCGCCCGCCCGTCCGCCATCCGCGCACCGGGCCACCCGCCCCGCCCAGCCACCCGCCCCGCCCAGCCACCTGCCCTGCCCGCCGCCCGCTACCGGGCCACCCGACTCGGCCAGCCATCCCGTCCGCCAGCCGCCGCAGCCGCCCCGGCCGCCCGACGTGCCGACCCGGCACGAATGCCGAGCCCACCGGCGCGGGCCGAGCGACGCCAACCCCCGACGTGCCGCCCCTAGCGGCCAACGCGGCGGTGATCACGCGAGCAGGCACGCGGCCGTGGGCGCGCGACGCGACGCGGATTTGCGCGGCACCGCGCGCGTCAGACCAGCCGCACGTCCACGCCCGCCTCGCGAATCCGGCTCACCTCCGCCTCCGGCGCGTCCGAGTCCGTGACCAGCACGTCGATCACGTCCACCGGGCACACCCGGCCGAACGCGGTACGCCCGAACTTCGAGCTGTCGATCGCCGCGACCACCCGCGCCGACGCGTCCACGGCCGCCTTCTTCACCGCGCCCTCGGCCAAATCGTGCGCCGAAACGCCGTTGCGCGCACTCAGCCCACAGCTACCGAGCACCACCGTGTCGAACCGCATCACCTGGAACGCGTGCTCGGTCAACGGCCCCACGAACGCCAGCTCACCGGGCCGGATGTCACCGCCCGGCAACACCATCCGCACCTGCTCCGCACCCCGCAGCACGTCCGCCGAGTGCAACGACAGCGGCAGGACGGTGAGCCGCCGGTCGGTCAGCCGCCGCGCCACCTCCACCGTCGTGCTGCCACCGTCGAGCACCACCGTCTCGCCGTCGTCCAGCAGCCCGGCGACGGCCGCCCCGATCCGCCGCTTAGCCTCCAACCGCTGCCGCGCCCGCGCCGCGTACGGCGTCTCCTCCCCCGTCAACATGCTCACCGCCGCACCCCGCACCCGCCGCAGCAGCCCTTCCCGCTCCAGCACGTCGAGGTCGCGCCGCACCGTCATCTCCGAAGCACCCACCAGCTCGGCCAGGCTGCCTACGGACACCCGCTCACCACCCCGCAGGCGGTGGAGGATCTTCTCGTGACGCCATGACACATCCATGCTGTTCATTTGAACACCGCACATGTTCAGTGGTCAACACCCTGGCGGGTGATGGGACGATCCGGTAGGACTACGGCACCAGCACCTTTTGGTATAGACCACTGGAGGACCGCATGACGACCGAGCCCGTGACCGACACCGACTACGGCGACGTCGTGCGCACCCACCTCACCAGGGTGGAGCAGCAGAACGCGGCGGCCCTGGACGACGTGGCCGAACTGGTGCTGGCGAGCGTCCGCGCGGACGGCATGGTGCTCACCGCGGGCGCGGGCCACTCCCTGGCCGCGGTCGCCGAGACGTTCTACCGCGCCGGCGGCCTGGCCTGCGTCCGCCCGATCTACCACCCCGAACTCCTGCCGATGCACGGCGCGGTCAGCAGCACGTCCGCCGAACGCCGCTCCGGCCTGGCCGCCGAGGTGCTGCGCGAAGCGGGCCTGGCCGCGCACGACGTGCTGTTCGTCTTCTCCACCTCCGGCGTGAACCCCTACCCGGTGGAACTCGCGGTCCTCGCGGCCGACGCCGGCTGCCCCGTGGTCGCGGTGACGTCGGTCGCGGCCAGCGCGCTGGCACCGCGTCGCGCCGGCACGACCCTCGCCGAGAACGCCACCGTGGTGCTGGACAACCTCGTGCCGCCCGGCGACGCGACCTACCCGCCCGCGAACCCCGTCACCGCCGCCGTGTCCACGATCGCGACCGCGTTCCTGTGGAACCTGCTGATGGTGCGCCTGTTCGACAAGGCCGCCGAGGCGGGCGTGGCGCTGCCGCTGTGGCGCAGCGCGAACGTCGAGGGCGGCGACACGGCCAACGCCGACCTGCTGCGCAAGTACCAGACGCGGGTGCCCCAGCTGGGATGAGCAACGTTCACGAATTCTCCACACGGTCGGGTTAATCTCCGATCGCTAAAGGGGGAATTCGTGAACAAAAGAGCGAAGCGGTGGGTACTGGCGGTCGGGGGCGCCGCGGCGGTCGCGGTGATCGTCGCGGGCCTGGTGGTGCTGCGGTCGGGCGGTGAGCCGGAGGTCCGGGACAAGCCCGAACGGGTGGGCCCCGGTGTCGTCGCCCAGCGGTTCTTCACCGCGATGGCGTCCGGTCAGGCGGGACAGGCGGCGGCGGCCACCGACGCGGCGGACGTGGCAGGCGCGGCCCTCGCCCGGACGCAGCAGGGCATGCCGGGCGCGTCGTTCCACGCCCAACTCAGCCCGCTGCCGCAGGTCGCCGAGGACGCCACGACAACCGAGGTCGACGCGAACGTCACCTGGACGTTGCCGGGCGGCGTGCCGCTCGAGTACCCGACCAAGGTCGGGTTGCGGCTGGTGGACGACCAGTGGCGCGTCCACTGGTCACCGTCCCTGCTGCACCCGCAGCTCGCCGAGGGCCAGAACCTGGCCTACCGCGCGCTGCCCGCCGAGGGCGCGCTGGTCGACCGCACGGGTCGGCCGGTGCCGCCGGACTTCGCCCCGGTGGTGATGGGCTCGGTGCGGCAGGCGGTCGGCAGCTTGAACGGCACGCCGGGCTGGCAGGTCGCGATCGTCGACCCGGCCGGGTCGTCGGTCACCGTGCTGCAGGAGCAGAAGCCGCAGGCCGCGAAGACGATGACGGTCACGCTGGACCCGATCACGCAGAGCGCCGCACAGGCCGCGGTCGACCAGGTGGGTGGTCAGGCGGCGATGCTGGTGGCGATCCAGCCGTCGACCGGCGAGATCCTGGCCGTGGCGCAGAACGCGACCGCGGGCAACGACCCGCTCGCGCTCTACGGCCACTACGAGCCGGGGTCGACGTTCAAGGTCGTCACCGCGACGGCGGTGTTGACCGGCGGCCTGGCGACGGCCGACACGCCCGTGCCGTGCCCCGGCAAGGCGACCGTCGGCACCAGGCAGATCACCAACGACGACTCGTTCGAGCTGGGCACGGTGCCGTTGCACCGGGCGTTCGCGGCGTCGTGCAACACCAGCTTCAGCCAGTTGGCCGCCACCATGCCGCCGACTGCGCTGCCCAACGCCGCCGCGTACTTCGGGCTGGCGTCGGACTTCACCGTCGCGGGCATCACCACGAACACCGGCAAGATCCCGCCCGCCGACTCCGTGCCCGCCCGGGTCGAGGCGGGCATCGGGCAGGGCCAGATGCAGGCGACGCCGTTCGGCATGGCGCTGGTCGCGGCGACCGTCGCCAACGGACGCACGCCGGTGCCGCAGCTGATCCGGGAGATCCCGACCGAGGGCGCGGCACCGACGGCGTTGCCGGGCGGCGTCACGGGCGCGTTGCGGTCGATGATGGGCGAGGTCGTCACCGGCGGCACGGCCCGTGAGCTGGCCGGTTACGGCGGGGTGCGCGGCAAGACCGGCACCGCGCAGTTCGGTGACGGCACGCGGTCGCACGGCTGGTTCATCGGCTACCGCGGTGACCTGGCGTTCTCCGTGCTAGTGGTGAACGGCGGCTCGTCCAAGGTCGCGGTGGCCGCCACCGGCACGTTCCTCGGCGCGCTCTGAACACCGCTCCGCCCGTCGCGCCGGACTCACACGGCGGCCTCCAGGTCGTCCGCCGCGGCGGGCGTCTCGTCGAACTGCGTGCGGTACAGGTCGGCGTAACGGCCCTGGGTCGCCAGCAGTTCGGTGTGCGTGCCGCGTTCGACCACGCGTCCGTCCTCCACGACCAGGATCTGGTCCGCCGCGCGGATGGTGGACAGCCGGTGCGCGATCACCAGCGCGGTCCGGCCGCGCAACGCCTCGGTCAGCGCGACCTGCACGGCGGCCTCCGACTCGGAGTCCAGGTGCGCGGTCGCCTCGTCCAGGATGACCACGCGCGGCCGGGCCAGGAGCAGCCGGGCGATGGTGAGCCGCTGCCGTTCGCCGCCGGAGAGCCGGTAGCCGCGTTCGCCGACCACCGTGTCGAGTCCGGCCGGGAGTGATTCGACGAGGTGGTCCAGGCGTGCGCGGCGCAGCGCGTCCCACAGTTCGTCCTCGGTCGCGTCCGGTCGCGGGTAGCTCAGGTTCGCGCGGATCGAGTCGTGGAACAGGTGACCGTCCTGGGTGACGACGCCCACCGTGTGCCGCAGCGAGTCGAACGCCAGTTCTCGCACGTCCACATCGGACAGTCGGACGGCGCCGGAGTCGGCGTCGTAGAGCCGCGGGACGAGCGAGGCGATGGTCGACTTGCCCGCGCCGGACGACCCGACGAGCGCGACGAGCTGACCCGGCTCGGCACGGAAGCTGACGCCGTGCAACACCTCCTCGCCACCGCGTGTGTCCAATGTGGCCACTGATTCCAGTGAGGCCAGTGAGACCTTGTCGGCTGACGGGTAGGCGAACCGGACGTCGTCGAACTCGACGGAGACCGGGCCGTCCGGCACGCGGCGCGGTTGGGGCGGTTCGGCGATCATCGGCTTCAGGTCGAGCACTTCGAACACTCGTTCGAACGAGACGAGGGCGGTCATCACGTCGACCCGGGCGTTGGCCAGGGCGGTGAGCGGTGAGTAGAGGCGGGTGAGCAGGAGCGCGAGCGAGACGACGGTGCCCGCGGCCAGGTGGCCGGTCAGCGCGAGGTAGCCGCCGAGGCCGTAGACGAGGGCTTGGGCCAGGGCGGAGACCAGCGTCAGGCCGGTCATGAACCAGCGGGTCGCCATCGCCGTGCGGACGCCGATGTCGCGGACGCGTGCCGCCCGTTCGTCGAACTCGGCGACCTCGGCCTCCGGTCGGCCGAAGAGCTTCACCAGCGTCGCGCCGGGTGCGGAGAACCGCTCGGTCATCTGGGTGGTCATGCCCGCGTTGAGCGTGGACGCCTCCCGCTGCAGGCCCGCCATCCGGGTGCCCATGCGGCGCGCGGGGATCACGAAAACGGGCAGCAACACCAGGGCGAGCGCGGTCACCTGCCACGAAAGGGTGAACATCACGCCCAGGGAAAGCCCCAGTTGGATGACGTTGGTGACGACGCCCGAGAGCGTCGAGGTGAACGCCCGCTGCGCGCCGATGACGTCGTTGTTCAGCCTGCTGACCAGCGCCCCGGTGCGCGTTCGGGTGAAGAACGCGATGGGCATGCGCTGCACGTGCTCGTACACGACGCGCCGCAGGTCGTGGATCAGCCCTTCCCCGATCCGCGACGACTGCCACCGCTCGACCAACCCGAGCCCCGCGTCCACGACCGCGATCCCCGCGATCACGACGGCCAACCACACCACGACCGACACGTCCCGCCCGCCGACGATCGCATCCACCACCCGCCCCGCGAGCACCGGCGTACTGACCGCGAGCACCGCGGAAACCACCGTGAGCAGCAGGAACACGACCAACTTCGCCCGATGCGGCGCCGCGAACCCCCACACCCGCCGAAACGTCCCCCGCCGCACCGCCGTGGGCGCGTCCGAAGCCCGCATCGCGCTGCGCATCAATCCCCAAGAACCGTCCACGACAGACGGTAACGCCCACAGCCCACCCGACGTTCCCATTCGTGCACACACCCTGCGGCCGACAGGCCCAGATCGGCACCCACAGACCCCCAACCGGCCCTGCGCCCAGCCCACCAGTTGCCCGCAACGGCTTGGCGAGCCGGGCGCCGGCCGAACGCTGCGGCGGCGGGCCGACCGAGACGGGGCCGACACGGCGGCGGGCCGGGGCGGGCGGGGCTGCGCGCGACTCCAGCCGGGGTATGCCGTCCAGCCGGGTCGAGTCGTTCGGCCGTGGTCGGGGGGTCCGGCCGTGGTCGAGCGGGGCGGCCGTGGTCGAGCGGGGCGGCCGTGGCTATTGGGCCAGCCGTGGCTATCGGTCTGGCGGTGGTCGGGCGGTCCCGCCATGGTCGGGCGGGCCGGTGGTGGGTGGTGCGCGGTGGCGGTCAGGATTGCGGTCGGGGGTGGTTCGGGGCTCCGTCATATCAACCGAGGTACGGGAACAGTGTTTCCGTACATTTTTCGGTCGATCTCACCCGATCGTGTTTGGTGGTTGGTCAGTGTTGGCCGTTAACCAGGGCGGTCAGTTCGGCGAGGCGGCGGAGTTGGGCTTCACGTTCCGCGCGCAGTTGGGTGTCTTCCGAGGCGCCGTCCGCGGCGGATGCCAGTAGAGCCAGGGTCTCGCTCACGGCGCCCGGCATCGGCTGGAGCACTCGGGCGACCAGGGCGTCGACCGCCTCGTCCAAGCCGTCCGCGGGCACGACGGAGTTCGCGAGGCCGATCCGCAGCGCCTCCTCGGCGCCGACCCGCCTCCCGGTCAGGCAGATCTCGGCCGCGCGCGAGTACCCGACCAGGCGCACCAGGGGCAACGTGCCGCCCAGGTCGGGCACCAGGCCGAGCGACGTCTCGGCCATGCAGAACTTGACGTCGTCGGCAGCCACGCGGAAGTCGCACGCGAGCGCGAGTTGGAACCCCGCGCCGATCGCGTGCCCGCGCACCGCGGCGATCGTCACCCGAGCCGGGTCGCGCAGCCAGCGGAAGCCTTCTTGGAACTCCGCGATCAGTGCGGCGCCTGCTTCGGGTCCCCGTCGCGTGATCTCCGGCAGACCCGGTTCGCCCTCCACCGGGGCGCCCGTGAACATGCGCCGGTCGAGCCCCGCGGAGAAGGCGCGACCGGAACCCCGGACGACCACGACGCGGACGTCCGGGCCCAGCTGTTCACCGATCGTCCGCAACGCCACCCAGGTCGACGGCGTCTGTGCGTTGAGCACGTCGGGACGGTCAAGCGTGATGGTCGCGCGCGGTCCGTCCACGACGAGCCGCACGCCTCCGCGTTCCAGCAGGCCGGCGTCGATGGTGGTCGGTGCCGACATGCGTGAACCTCCGGGTTTCGTCAGGCGTCGTCTCTCCTCGACACCTGCAGGTTACCGGAGGGTAGCTTACTTCTTCTTCGTGCGGGTGGCGCCACCGCGACCGCGCAGCTGCACACCGGACTCGCTGAGCACCCGGTGCACGAAGCCGTAGGAGCGCCCGGTGGACTCGGCCAACGCCCGGATGCTCGCGCCCTTTTCGTACTTCTTCTTCAGGTCAGCGGCCAGCTTGTCCCGCGTGGCGCCGGTGATCCGGGCGCCCTTCTTCAGGTCAGCCACCTTGTCCCGCCTTCCGTAGACAGCAGGTCGGGCCTTCGAAAGCCCCTGTCGTCGCAATGATCGAACACGAAGACCAAGAACGCCAGGTGATCAAGCGAAATGATCTGCGAGCGGTCGTGGGATCACGCAGAGTCGATCAGTGCTCACGTTGCGGGGTGAACGGCGAAACCCGTTGGCTCAGGCCAACTGCACGAGCTCCAGGTACTCCTGGGACCAGTGATCTTCGGTCCCGTCGGGCAGCAGGATCACCCGCTCGGGCTCAAGGGCCTCCACCGCCCCGGGGTCGTGCGTGACCAGCACGACGGCACCCTCGTAACGGCGCAACGCGTCGAGCACCTGCTCGCGGCTGGCCGGGTCGAGGTTGTTCGTCGGCTCGTCGAGCAGCAGCACGTTCGCCGCGCTCGACACCAGCCCGGCCAGCGCCAACCGGGTCTTCTCGCCGCCCGACAGCGTGCCGGCGGGCTGTTCGAGCTGCTCACCGCTGAACAGGAACGTGCCGAGCAGCGAACGCAGCTGCTGTTCGGGCACGTCCGGCGCGGCGTGGCGGATGTTCTGCCACACGGAAGCCTCGTGGTCGAGCGTCTCGTGCTCCTGGGCGAAGTACCCGAGCTTGAGGCCGTGACCGGCGATCACCTCGCCGCTGTCCGGGCGTTCCATCGAGCCGATCAGGCGCAGCAGCGTGGTCTTGCCCGCGCCGTTCAGCCCGAGGATGACCACGCGCGACCCGCGGTCGATGGCCAGGTCGACGCCGGTGAAGACCTCCAGCGAGCCGTACGACTTGCTCAAACCCTCGGCGGTCAACGGCGTCTTGCCGCACGGCGCGGGCTGCGGGAAGCGGATCTTGGCGACCTTGTCGGCCTGGCGGGTGTCCTCCAGGCCGGAGAGCAGCTTCTCGGCGCGGCGGGCCATGTTCTGCGCGGCGACCGCCTTGGTGGCCTTCGCGCGCATCTTGTCCGCCTGCGCCATGAGCGCGCCGGCCTTCTTCTCCGCGTTGGCGCGCTCACGACGGCGGCGCTTCTCGTCGGCGGCGCGCGCTTCGAGGTACTTCTTCCAGCCCATGTTGTAGATGTCGACCTCGCCGCGCGTCGCGTCGAGGAACCACACCTTGTTGACCACGTCGTCCAGGAGCTCGACGTCGTGGCTGATCACGACCAGACCGCCCTCGTGCGACTTGAGGAACCCGCGCAGCCACGCGATCGAGTCGGCGTCGAGGTGGTTGGTCGGCTCGTCGATCAGCAGGATCGTGCTGGACTTCGTGCCGACGCCGCCCTCGGAGGCGGCGAACAGGATGCGGGCCAGCTCGACGCGGCGGCGTTGACCACCGGACAGCGTGCGCAGCGGCTGGGCGAGCACGCGGTCGGCCAGGCCGAGGTTGGCGCAGATGCGGGCGGCTTCGCTCTCGGCCGCGTACCCGCCGAGGGCGGCGAACCGCTCTTCGAGGCGCCCGTACTTGCGCACGGCGGCCTGCAGCTCGGTGTCGTCGACCAGCTCGGCCATCGTGGACTGCATCTTCTCCATGTCGCGGAGCAGCTGGTCCAGGCCTCGCGCGGACAGCACGCGGTCCTTGGCGATGACGGACAGGTCGCCCTCGCGCGGGTCCTGGGGCAGGTAGCCGAGCTCGCCGGTGCGACGGACCTCGCCCGCGTACGGCTGGCCCTCGCCCGCGAGGACGCGCAGTGACGTGGTCTTGCCGGCGCCGTTGCGGCCGACGAGGCCGATGCGGTCGCCCGGTTGGACGCGGAGGGTGGCGTCGGACAGCAGGATGCGCGAGCCCGCGCGCAACTCGAGATCGGTTGCGGTGATCAAGTTTTACTCCGGTGTGTGGTCGTGCGAGGTCAACGGCGCGGTTTGGGCGCGGGACCTACTCGATCAAGATGACCACGGTTCCAGTCTACGGGGTGGGCGCCACCGGATTACCGGTATGTGTCGACCGGCATAGATTGCCCGCCATGACTACGGACTTCACGGGCAGGGCGGCTCTGGTCACGGGCGCCAGTCGGGGCATCGGGTACGGCATCGCGGCGGAGCTGCTGTCGCGCGGCGCGTCGGTGACGATCACGTCGCGCAAGGCGGAGGCCGTGACGGCGGCGGCCGAATCCCTGGCGGCCACGGCGGGCGTCTCACCCGATCGTGTGCTGGCGGTGCCGGGGAACGCGGGCAGCGCGGACGACCGCGCGCGGGCCGTCGAGGCGACCGTGGAGCGGTTCGGCCGGCTGGACGTGCTCGTGAACAACACCGGCATCAACCCCGTGTTCGGGGCTCTGGTGGACGCGGACCTCGACGCGGTGCGGAAGATCTTCGACGTCAACGTGGTGGCGGCGCTCGGGTTCGTGCAGCTGGCGTGGAAGGCGTGGATGGAGGAGCACGGCGGTGCGGTGGTGAACATCGCTTCGGTCGGCGGGCTGCGGTCGACCGGCGTGATCGGGGCGTACGGGGCGAGCAAGGCGGCGCTGATCCGGTTGACGGAGGAGTTGGCGTGGCAGTTGGGTCCGAAGGTGCGGGTGAACGCGGTCGCGCCGGCGGTGGTGAAGACGCGTTTCGCCGAGGCGCTGTACACGGGACGTGAGGAGGAGGCGGCGGCCGGCTACCCGATGAAGCGGCTGGGTACGCCGGAGGACGTGGCGCGGTTGGTCGCGTTCCTGGCTTCGGACGGCGCCGAGTGGATCACCGGCGAAACCGTGCGCGTGGACGGCGGGCTGCTCGCCACCGGCACGTTGGGGTAGGTCGGCCGGGCCGGGGCGGACGGCGGGGCTCGCCGCGACGGGTCCCGCCCGCCGGGGAGCAGCCGGGTGAGCGCCCGCACGGGCCGGGGTCCGGGCCTGACGGGTGCGCGAGCGGTACCCGCACGGGCCAGATTTAAGCGGCCAGGCCCAGGCCCAACGGGAGTGCGAGTGGTGCCCGCGCGGGCGGGTTGGGGTCTAGCGGGTTGTGGTGATCCAGGGTCTCGCGGTGGTGTGCGCCGTGCCGGTGGTGCGTGGAGCCGTGGTTACGGTCGTGGTGCTGGTCGGGGTGGGGTCGGGGCTGCTGGTGTCGGTCGTGGGGGTGGTGGAGGCCGGGGGCACCGGTGAGGACGAGGTGGCGTCCTCGGGGGTTGTCGTGGTGGTTGGTCTGGCCGGTGCGCTGGTGCTGGTGTCCGGCGGGCCGGCGGGGCTGTTGTCGGTGGGGTCCGGCGGTTGGTTCAGGGCGAAGGCGACCACCACCGCGACCACGGCGGTGCCGGTGCCGGCGGCGGCCACGGCGTAGGTGCGGCGGCGGCGTCTCACGGCGGTCCCCCGGTAGACGATGTCCAGCGGCCCGAACGTGCGTGGCACCGGTTGGATGTTCAGTTGTTCGAACGTCTTCTTCAGCTCGTCCTCAAGCACCGCGCGACACCTCCTGCCACAACGCGCTGAACTCCGGTCCCAGCCGCTGCCTCAACGCCTTCAGGCCGCGGCTGGTGTTGCTCTTCACCGTGCCCACCGAGCAGCCGAGGGCCGCGGCCGTCTCCTCCACCCCCAGGTCGTGCCAGAACCGCAGCACGAGCGTCGCACGCTGCTTGGCGGGCACGGCGCCCAACGCCTGCCACACCACCAGCCGGTCCTCGCTCAACGACCCCGCCTCCGGCACGTCCGGCATCTCGTCGGTGAGCTTCTCCCGTTTCCACCGCACCCGGCGGCGCTCCGCGAGGAACGTGCGCACCACGATCTGCCGCAGGTAGGCGTCCACCCCTTCGCGCTGCGCCAGCCTCGGCCCCGCCAGGTAGAACTTGAGGAACGCGGACTGCACCACGTCTTCGGCCTCGTGGTGGTTGCCGCACAACAAGAACGCGGTGAAGCGCATCGAGTCGGCACACCGGTCGAAGTAGTGGGTGAACTCCGCGTCCCAGCTCACGCCGTCAGCGCCTCGTCGGTGCCGGCGTGGACGGCAGCGGCGGCGACGTCTCCACCGGGAACGACGCGCCCGGCGAGGTGGTCACCGTCGACGTGGCCACCGGCGGCCGGGTCGACGTCGGCTCCGGGCGCGTGGTCGCCGTGGGCCGCGGGGTGACCTCCGGCCGCTGGCTCGTGGTCGCCGGCGGCCGGGTGACCGTCGACTGCGGTTCGGTGGACGCCGGCGACGTCGCGATCGGCGACGACGAAGCCGGTGACGTCGCAACCGGTGACGTGGCGGTCGAGCTGACGGGAGGCCGGGTGGTGGTCGGCGCGGGCGCCTCGTCCCCACCGCCGGACGCCAGCGCGGTCCCCGCCACGGCGATACCGCCGAGCACGACGGCCCCCGCCGCCAGCACGAGTCGTTTGCGCAGCAAGACTGCTCCTCGGGTTCATGAGGCAGCCGGTGGTCGGTGCCTCCTCACCCTTAGAAATGCGGTCGGGGTGGCCTGGGGTTGTCACGAGTTTCCGCGAGTTTCCCGGACCACGACCTCCACCGCCCGCGCCCGCTCGGCGGCCTCGTCCAGCACCGCCCGCCGAGGCTCCGGCACGTCCAACACGCGCGGTGACGCCAACGCGAACACCTCGCCCAGTCGACGGTCACCCCGCAGGACGTCCAACGCCTGACGGTCACCACCGAGCACGACCGCGTCCAGCTCACCGACCCGTGGCCCCAGCACCCGCGCCGCGTCGTCCGCCGCCGCCTGGAGGGCGACCCGGGCCTGCCCCTCCCGACGCCGGGCGAACCGCTGCTGCGACCACCCACCCGCCTTGTTGCGCCCGTGCACCTGACGGCTGTCCGTGGTCGACACCAGCACCACGCCGTCCTGCGCCACCCCGATGCTGTGCCCGCCGAGCCGCACGAGCAGCAACCCGATCCTCCGCGACGCCGACGCGTGCGCCAGCAGCGCGTCGATCACCAGACCTTCGTACTCGCCCGCAGGGGTGAACTCACCGAAAGCGACCGACACCGCGGCCGTCGCGCCGTCCACCGCCGTGACCAGGCAAGACCCCGGCGTCACCGACGTTGACGCCACACCACCGTGACGCAGGGCGAACCGCGAGAACCACCCGTCCAGGCGTTCCGGCGGCACTTCGACCGCCCGTCCACCGCCGGAGACCGGGCGGACCCTGTTCATGCCGGTGCGACCGCGACCCAGACCGGCAGCGGGTGCCCGCACTCGGCGGGCGAGAGCCGCTGCACCGCGCCGAACCCGGCCTCGGTCAGCGAGGCGGCGATCTGCTCGGGCGACAGCACCCGGTGCCTGGTCGACACGGTGTTCGCCACCTCCCACGTCTCCGCGCCGCGCACCAGCCGCACGACCTCCAGGGCGTAGGACTCGCCATCGGCCGCCCAGTCCCACAGCTGCACGGTCACCTGCCGGTCCGGACCGCGCCCGGACACCTTCGGCGGCGGCGCGGTGGGCCTCAGCTTGCCGAGCTTGTCCAGCTCGGGCACGGCGGCGACGAACAGCCCACCGGGCCGCAGCGCCCGCCGGGCCAGCAGCAGCGCCTGGTCGAGCGCGTTCTCGTGGGCCAACCGGGGCAGCAGGTCGTCGCCCGCGCGGACCACGTCGACGGGCCGCCCACCGTGGTGCCGCACGACGTCGAGCAGGTCGAGCACCACGTGGTGGCCGTCGCCGAGCACGGCGGCGGCGACCTCCGTCAGCGGGTCCTCCGGCAGGGGCACGAGGTCCTGGGCGGCGGTCACCGGGCACACAGTAGGCCCAACGGATCAACGGCCGCCAACAGCGTGTGGCCGGTGGGGCGAGCGGACGGCCTGACCGCATAGCACCCCGAAGGGGCCGCCGGCACGACCCCGAAGCTGCCGTTGCACAATGTTACCGGCGGGTTTACAAAGGGGAGAGCACGGATGTTCACCACTTGACAGAACGATGCCGACCCCAGTGAACTCGTAACCCGTATGGCCCAATCATTGACTCCACCTGGAAGGCACCAACGCCCTGCGTTGGCGGGTAGGGTCACTGGGGCGTGATCTCATGACAGCGGGGAGTCACAATGACCAACGCTGCCGGTCGACCCAACCTGTCCGTCGACGAACTCGACTCGACGGGCCACGGCAGTCTTGCGCAGCTTCTCACCACGGGACCGTTCCCCGAGGCGCTGAGAGCCGCGATCAAAGCGAGCAGGCTGAGTCTCGACCGCATCCAGCACCGGCTCGCGCTGCGCGGGGTCACGATCAGTGTCGCCACGCTGAGTTACTGGCAGTCCGGTCGACGCCGACCCGAGCGACCGGAGTCGCTGGAGGCGCTGCGCCACCTGGAGACCGTGCTCGGCGTGCCGCAGGCGGGCCTGTCCGCGCTGCTCGGCCCGCCGCGCCCGCGCGGCAGGCGGTCCCGGCCGACGACGATGATGCCGATCGACGCGCTGTGGGCGCGTCGCGAGCGGGTCGCGAACCTGCTCACCAAGGTGGACACGTCGTCGGACGTGAAGCTGGGCCGGATCAGCCAGCACGACCGGATCGAGATCGCCGCGGACGGCGGTCAGCGCTCGGTGTGGGTGCGCCAGATCCTGCGCGCCGAGCAGGACGGCCCGGACCGGTGGGCGCTGGTCTTCGAGACCGAGCAGGCGAATGTGCTCCCGCAGGTGGTGAACCTGCGCAACTGCCACCTGGGGCGGGTGGTCGAGGACACCGAGGCCAACATCATGGCCGCCGAGATGATGTTCGACCGGCCCCTGACCAGGGGCGAGACCATCATCATGGAGTACGAGCTGCTGTTCGCCGAGGGCCACTACCCGGCGGGCAACAACACGTTCGCCCGCAAGTTCCGGCTGCCGGTGCGCGAGTACGTGATCGAGGTGCGGTTCGACCAGTCGAACCTGCCCGCCCGCTGCCAGCAGTTCAGCGTGCCCGCCGGTGACGAGACCCCGTCCCGGCGGCGCAACCTGGCCCTGGACGCGGCGGGTGGCGTGCACGCCGTGGCGCTGGGCTTCGGGCCCGGCGTGTTCGGCATCCGCTGGGAGTGGCCGAAGTAACACGTGAACAAAAGGGCCCCGGGAGCGCGCTCCCGGGGCCCTTTTCACGTCACCGCAACGATCAGACGTAACCGTTGATCTTCAGCGAGACCGCGCGGATCGAGCCGCGGTCGGACGCCGCCGCGTCCACGACCTTGAACTTCCACGTGCCGTCCACCGGCTCGGCGAGCAGCGCGCCCAGCGGGGTGGTGGGCCGCCACGTGCCCGTGTACGGCGCCAGGTTGCTGGTCACCGCGGAGAACGGCTGCGCGGCGGTGTCGTCGAACACGACCTGGCACAGGTTGTTGCCGGTGGAGCCGTTGCGCTGGAACACCGTCGCGGTCGCGCCGGACGGCGAGGTCAGCGTGCCGACCAGGTCACCGACGAACGAGTGGTCGATGCCCACGGTCGTGGCACCCGTGGCCGAGCTGCAGGTGTCGCCGTCGATCGAGAACACGATCCTGGAGCCGCGGCCGACGCCGCTGACCGGGATGTCCACCGTGACGCCGGTGGCGTCGTTGTCCGGGATGGCCGCGACCGGCCCGGTGTAGGCGAACGTCTTCGTCTCCCGGGACGGCTCGCCGACGTTGAGCGTGAACGCGCTCGTGGTCGGCGAGGTCGAGCCCGCGAACGTCACCCGGGCGTCCAGCCGGACGGCCGAGCCGGTACTCGCCGACGCGGGCACGCTCACCTTGAACGTGTTGGTGACCGTCTGGCCGACCTCGACGTTGCCGTAGTACTTCGACCGGGGCGCGATCGTCACACCCGCGGTGGGCGTGGTCAGCACGAGGCTGGTCGACGCGGCCGTGCCGTCACCGGAGTTGACCACCGGCACGGTGACCGTGGCCGTGGTGCCCGGCTTGAGGTACTGGCTGCCGTCGCCGTCGTTGACCACGGTCGGCTTCACGGCCTTCGCCAGCGGCTGCGGCGAGGCACCGGTGTAGCCCAGCACCAGGTCGGCGCGCACGACACCCGCGCCGGTCCGGTTGTCCACGCCCGCCTCGGCGATGTCGATCGCGGTGCCGGTCAACGCCTCCCGCACCTCGGCGGGCGACAGGCCGGGGTTGCCGGACAGCACCAGGCCCGCGATGGCCGCGGCGTTCGGCGCGGACGCCGACGTGCCGAAGAACGGGTTGAACCCGGCCACGCTGGTCTGCACGCCGTCCGCCGCGGTCAGGTCGGGCTTCTGCCGGACCTCCTCGCTCGGGGTGCCGTCCGGCGCGAAGAACACCCGGCGCGGACCGTCCGAGGTGAACCGCTCGGGCTTCTGCGTGCCGTCGAACGCGTTCGGGAACGGGCCGCGCGGGTTGGCCGGGTCGCCCGGCTCCAGGTCGAACGGCAGCGGGTTGTTCGCCGGTGCCGCCGCGACGCTGATCGCGCCCTTGGCCGCGGAGTGGCCCCGCGTCACGCCGGGCGTGGCGTACTTCTTGAGCCCATCGGACGAGTCCTTGAACCGACCGCCGAGAGCCGAGAGCGCCAGGTACTTGTCCTCACCGCGGAACTTGACCACGGCCAGCCGCAGCCCGGACGCGGTGGTGGGCGTGTTCAGCCGCTCGTACGGGTCCTGGCTGCCGTCCTGCACGCCCTGGCTGAACGCCACCACGTTGCCCTGCGAGTTCGCCAGGTACAGGTCGTAGTCGTTGAACGACGAGGCCAGCGGGTCGGACCAGAACAGCGTCACGGGCACGTTGCCCGAGCTGTCCGACAGCGGGTTGAACACCTGCTTGGCGTCCGGCGAGGGGTTGAAGTCGTGCGCGGTGCCGGCGAACTTGCCGACGCCGACGCCCGAGTCGACGAACTGGCCCTCCCAGTGGCCCGAGGTGCCGTCGGCGACGTTGCCGTCGTTGCCCGCGGAGGAGAAGTACAGCGCGCCGTCCGCGGTGACCGCGTCCACGGCCTGCGCGATCACGCCGTCCTGGAACGGCGACTCGTTGAAGTAGAGGATGTCGTCGACGATGACGTCGCAGCCCAGCCGGAAGCGCAGGGAGCGGATGTTGTCGGCGAAGCTCGCGTCACCGTTGACCGCGGTGGCGAAGCCGAGGCTCGCGTTCGGCGCGATGTCGTGGAGGATCTCCAGCATCGCGGTGCCCTCGTTGCCCGTGCCCTCCTGACCGGCCAGGACGTCGACCCCGGCGGGCAGCTCACCGGCGGCCTGCGACAGGCCGAGCGAGTCGACGCCATCGGACAGCGCGCACAGCTTCACGCCGGTGCCGGTGACGCGGAAGTCGTTGCGGGCGGTGTCGGCGGCGTGCGCCCGGTCGCCCTCGCCGGTGCGGACCGCCTGCGGCGCGACCAGTGCCTCGCGGGTGCGTGCCTCGATCTCCCTGGCCTTGTCCTCCTTGGAGGGTGCCGGGTCGGCCTTGCGGTCGTCCTTCTGGTGGTACGTCCGGTACTCGACCGCGGTCTCGACGCGGCGGACGTCGCCGCGGGCGGACAGCTTGGTCAACGCGGTGAGCGGGAGCTGGGCGCGGACCGTCCTGCCCTCGGTGGAGACCGAGCGGATGCCGCCACCGGCGGCCTTCACCGCGGCGACGAGGTCGTCGGTGACCTTGAACGCGCGGATGTCCACCTCGACGGTGTTTCCGCTGTGGACCTTCACGCCGGTCTGGAGGGCGGGGAGCTTGTTGAACGTGGTGGCGTTGGCGCGGCGGCGCTGCTCGACCACGAGCGCGCTGTCCACTTTGGACTCGGCGGCGGTGAGGGACTTCTTGATGTCCTGCAGCGCGGCGATCTGCGCGGCGGTCCTGTCCTCGACGCCCTTCGACGCCTTGGGCGGGTCGGCGGAGGCGGGCGACACGACGCCCAAGGTCAACAGCACCGCGGCACTCGCGGCGATCAGGGCGTTTCTTCGCAAACGGCGTTTCGGTGAGCGCACAGGCGTCTCCCCCAGCTCGTGCGTGCCCCCGACGCACGCGACCCTCGGTCGGATGTCTCCGACCGAGGGGTCAACGTATTGCGCACGGACAAGTACCGTCTGCCACCGTTCGGCCTACTTCTCAGATGGTCGATCCATCACATTTCACAGTACAAAAGCATCTGTCCACAGCTGACCGGTGCGTCCGGACAGTGCGTCGAGCAGCGCCGCGGCCTGGTTGTCGGTGAGCGAGGCGATGAAGTCGACCACCGCCCGGCCGCGGGCCAGCGCCCGCACGGCGTCCGGCCCTGACGGCGTCTCCCCCGTGGCGCCGACCAGCACGGACGGGTCCGTCCGGGCCAGGCCCGCGTACTCGTCACCGGCCAGCTCGACCAGGTCGTGCAGCCGGCGCGGCAGCCGGTTCGCCTCGTGCCGGTCGGTGACCCACTGCTCCAACGCCTCGACCAGCGCGGTCAGCAGCCGCGCCTGGCCGCGCTGGTGCAGCGCGAGGTCCGGGCGCAGCAGCACGAACCGGCGGTGCACGAACTTCAGCACCTGCACCTCGTGCCACTGCGGCACGGCCAGCACCACGTGCCCGGACCGGGTCGTCGGCTCCTCCACCACGCCGACCGAGTCCACCAGGCGACGCGTCCAGCGGGCGGAGAACCCGGCCACGGCCTGCTCGGCCTCCACCGAGCCGTCGAACGGCACCGCCAGCAGCCCGTCCACCAGCTCGGCACGCACCTTGGCCACCGCGTGCGCGAACGCGTCGTCGTGCACGGCCCACGAGTCCTTGGCGTGCAGGCGGCGGCGCAGTGCCTCCAGCGAACGGCCCGGTCGGCGTTCCTGGGCGGCGAGGTCGGCGGCGCTCAGACCCGCCAGCTCCACCGCGTGGTCCAGCCACGTGTTCAGCTCGGTCGACACGGCGGCGTGCTGGAGCACGCCCACGCGGTGGAAGTCCTCCAGGTCGTGGATGGCGTAGGCGATGTCGTCGGCGGTGTCCATGACCGACGCCTCGACCGTCTGCTGCCACGGTTCCACCCTCGCCGTGTAGAACGCGCGGGACTGCTCGACGTCCTCCAGCTCGGTGACGTAGGCGGAGAACTTGCTGGACCCCGTGCCCGGCCCATCGGTCGGCTCGGCGGCACCACGGGGCGGCGCGGGCAGGTCCCGCGGGTGCGGCTTCGGGTAGGACAGGCGCGTCCACGGGTACTTGAGCATCGCCGCGCGCACCGCCACCGTGAGGTCCAACCCGACCGCGGCCGGACCGCGCACGTCGGTCGTCGTGACGATGCGGAACGACTGGGCGTTGCCCTCGAAGCCGTCCGACAGCCCGAACCGGTGCCGGGCCAGCCGATCCAGCACCTGCTCGCCGAGGTGCCCGAACGGCGGGTGCCCCAGGTCGTGCGCCAGGGAGGCCGCCTCGACGACGTCCGGGTCGCAGCCGCCGAGCTTGTCCAGCAGGTTGGCCACGTCCGGGCGCGTGGTGAGCCGTTCGGCGATGGCGCGTGCGGCCTGGGCGACCTTCAGGCTGTGCGTGAGGCGGTTGTGCACCAGCAGACCCGAACCGGTCGAGCTGACGACCTGCGTGACGCCGCCGAGCCGGGCGAAGAACGGCGAACTGGCCACCCGGTCCCGGTCGATCCGGAACGGGCTCGTGGCCAGGTCGGCTTGGACGGTCGCGTGGCCACCGGAACGGCGTTGGGTGCGGGGGTCGGCTGGCTCTTCGTGCATGGCCGAAAAACTAGTCGCACCGTCGCGGCTCGGCGCGTGACCGGTAGCGGCCACGGCCCGCCGCGCACCGGCCCGCTGCGCCACTTTGAGTGCCATGGGTGGATTCGCACACATGCAGGTGGACGGGATAGAGCCCGCGCTGCACCGCCTCACCGGCACCGGCGAGACGCTGGCCGCCACGTGGCGGGACGGGCAGTCCGGGCTGGTCGCGGGCGAAGCGGGCATCGGCGCGGACCCGTTGGGGCAGGCGTTCCGCGCCGGCTACGACGCCGACGCCGCCAAGGTGCGCCAGGTCGCGGACCTCGTGCCGGAGTTGCTGCTGAGCGACGGCCGGACCGGTCACGACGCTGTGGTCGACTACCTCGCCGCCGACGAGCGCTCCAGGGGCGCGTTCCCGGGTGGTGGCTGAGGTGGCCATCCCCGAACCGACCTCCGAGCTGTGGCTGCGGGCGAAGGCCATGGGCGCCACCTGGCCCCTGTCGAACGAGGAGACCGCGCACGCGCTGGCCGACAGCTGGCGGCGCACCGGCGCCGAGTACGGCAAGGCCGCCGAGCACAGCCTGAACTCCGTTAACGCCGACTGGCCCGACGCGGCCGGCACGGTGTTCACCGGCCTCGTCCGGCACCACCTCCAGCGCGCCGCGACGACCGGCACCGACATGGGCGAGCTGGCCAGACGCGCCGACGTCTTCGCCAACGAGGTCGCCACCGCCAAGGACGCGATCGTCAAGCTCCTCGACGCCAACGCCGAGCGTTACGCGGGCATCACCGGCATCGGGGAGGACCTCCGGCGCAACGCGTTCGCCCAACAGCTCGCGGGCGAGG
Source organism: Saccharothrix carnea (assembly GCF_003014735.1). Lineage (GTDB taxonomy): Bacteria > Actinomycetota > Actinomycetes > Mycobacteriales > Pseudonocardiaceae > Actinosynnema > Actinosynnema carneum. Next base: position 221,793 of record NZ_PYAX01000011.1, read on the forward strand.
TGAACAGGCTGGTCAGCGACGCCGCCGGGCGGATCACCGGCGGTCCCGCGCTCGGCGGGCCACCCTCACCCCCACCCGGCGGCAGCCCTCAGGACGTCCACACCTGGTGGCTCTCCCTGGGCGACGGCGACCGCAGCCGCCTCGTGGCGGAGGACCCCGACCTGATCCGCAACCTCGACGGCGTTCCGGCCACCGCACGCGACCTGGCCAACCGCAACGTCCTCGAACGGGAGCTCGCCGCCCTGCGCGCCGAACGCGGCGAGCTGGCGGAGCTGATCACGCGGTACCCCGACCTGACGAGCTCGCAGGACATGCGGATGATGCAGCTCGACAAGCAGATCGCGGCGCTGGAGAGCCTCCGCGGCAAGACCACCGAACAGGGCTACTACCTGCTCGGCCTCGACACCGCGGGCGACGGCAAGGCCATCGTCGCCTACGGCAACCCCGACGAGGCCGCCAACGTCGCGACGTTCGTGCCGGGTGTCGGGGCCTCGCTCAGCACCATCGACGGCGAACTCAACCGCGCCACCACCCTGGCCGATGGCGCCGGCGGCATCAAGGAAGGCAGGGTCGCCGTCATCGCCTGGGTCGGCTACGACACACCCGACAACATCGCCTCCGCGCTCAGCCCGACCTACGCCGCCGACGCGGGCGTTGCCCTCGACCGGTTCCACGACGGCCTGCGGGTCACCGCGCACGGCGCCCACCTCAGTGCCGTGGGCCACAGCTACGGCTCGACCACGATCGCGCACGCCGCCCAAGCGCACAGCCTCGCCGCCGACGACCTGGTGCTGGTGTCCAGCCCCGGCGCGTGGACCCAGCACGTCAGCGACCTCAGGCTCGACGGCGTGAACCCGGAGGACGTGGGGTCGCGGGTGCACGCCACCACCGCGCCGAGCGACGCCATCGACGAGTGGAGCAACTTCGAGGTCCCGAAGTACGAGCCGAGCACTCAAGACCCCGACCCACCCACGGTGGACCCCATCCTCGGGCGCGACCCCACGAACCCCCTGTACGGGGCCCGCGTCTTCGAGTCCTCACCGGGCTGGAAGAACTCCCAGGGCGTGGCACCTGATCCCCACATGGCACCGCTGGAAAGAGACCACCCGGCAGTCGACGAAATTGGCGAGATCATCAACGGGAACCGCTGAAACGCCTCAAAGGGGCGCTCGACATGAGCGCCCCTTTGAGGGAATGATTGTTCGGCGGCGTCCTACTCTCCCACACCCTCACGAGTGCAGTACCATCGGCGCTGGAAGGCTTAACTACCGGGTTCGGAATGGGACCGGGTGTT
>NZ_PYAX01000012.1 GCF_003014735.1 Saccharothrix carnea
CCGCCCGCGAATCACCGGCATTGGCCGCCACCCACCGCGCACTCGACGTGTTCGGATCGGTGTAGAACGCCGAGTCGGCCGCCTGCGCGGTCGTGGCGCCACCGCCGAGGACCAGCGCCACCGCACTGGCGACCAGCGCGCTGGACAGCCCTCCGGCCGCGGCCAGCCTGGCCTTGTGTCGCGGTCGTCGCACGTCGGGGCCGGATTCGTGGGCGTTGTGTGCTCGCATCGGTAGTCCTCGCAGCGTCGGTGCTGAACGGGGGCTGGCTCGGCTGGGAGCGCTCCCAGGTGGCAGGACTGTAGCCAGTGGGAAACGGTGAAGAAAAGAGGCCGTGATCGACCGGTGACCCGCGCCGGTTTATACGGTCCGTGAAGAAAACGCCGGATGAACCACGCCTGAGATGGCTTGGCCGCCGACGAACGGGGCGTTCGCCACTGAGTGTGTTCATTTTGCTGGCCCACTGGTCCGACCGGGTGACTGAGACGCAGGTCACGGTGGAATCGAAGTTGATGTCGAAATTCCGTCGAATTACGCCGTGCGGCGGCGCGATTGCTAGGCCGAAAAGTCCATCTCTGGTGCATTGAACCGGACATTCCTAGTCTGGGAACGCTCCCAGTCCCTCTCGGACCCTGTTCTCGACCCGGAGGCAACGCAATGACGCGCACTCCCTCCCGACCCGTCGCGGTGGCCGCGACGACGGCGCTCCTGGCGGCCGTCGCCCTCGCCGCCACCGTGCTGGTGCCACACCTGCGACCGGTGGCCACCGCGCAGGTGGCGGCCCAAGCCGACCCGCGCGTCGAGCAGCTGCTCGCCCGCATGTCGCTGGACGACAAGGTCGGCCAGATGACCCAGGTCGACCGCGGCGCCCTCGACTCGCCGCAGGACCTGGCCACCTACCGGATCGGCTCGCTGCTGTCCGGCGGCGGCTCCGCGCCGACCCCGAACACGCCCCAGTCCTGGGCCGACATGTACGACAACTTCCAGCGCACGGCCATGTCCACGCCGCTGGGCATCCCGCTGATCTACGGCGTGGACGCGGTGCACGGGCACAACAACGTGCGCGGCGCGACGATCTTCCCGCACAACATCGGCCTGGGCGCCACGCGCGACCCCGAGCTGGTCGAGCGCATCGGCGAGGCCACCGCGAAGGAGGTCGCGGGCACCGGCATCGACTGGAACTTCGCACCCTGCCTGTGCGTGGCGCGCGACGACCGGTGGGGCCGCACCTACGAGTCGTTCGGCGAGGTGCCGGAGATCCCCACCGCGATGACCACCTACGTCGACGGCCTCCAGGGCACCACGCTCGGCGGCACGCCCAGCTCCGTGCTCGCCACCGCGAAGCACTTCATCGGCGACGGCGGCACCGCCGGTGGCGACGACCAGGGCGACGCGCGGATCAGCGAGCAGGAGCTGCGCGCGGTGCACCTGCCGCCGTTCGAGGCCGCCGTGGACCGGGGCGTCGGCTCGGTGATGATCTCCTACAGCAGTTGGAACGGCGTCAAGGCGCACGGCCACCGCTACCTGATCACCGACCTGCTCAAGACCGAGCTGGGCTTCACCGGGTTCGTGGTCTCGGACTGGGCGGGCATCGACCAGATCGACGGCGCCACCGGGTTCACCGGCGCCGAGGTCGCCGCCGCGGTCAACGCGGGCATCGACATGGTCATGGTGCCGACCGACTACCAGCGGTTCACCAGCCTGCTCAAGGCCGAGGTGCAGGCCGGTCGGGTGACGACGGCCCGGATCGACGACGCCAACCGCCGCATCCTGACCAAGAAGTTCGAGCTCGGCCTGTTCGAGCGCCCGCTCACCGACCGGTCGCTGACCTCGACGATCGGCTCGGCCGCGCACCGCGACCTGGCCCGCCAGGCGGTGCGGCAGTCGCAGGTGCTGCTGCGCAACGACGGCGTGCTGCCGCTGGCCAAGTCCGGCAAGTACTTCGTGGCGGGCAAGTCGGCCGACAACATCGGCTACCAGAGCGGCGGCTGGACGATCTCGTGGCAGGGCGGCAGCGGCAACATCACGCCCGGCACCACGATCCTGCAGGGCGTCCGCGACGCGGTCGGCTCCGGCGCGACGATCACCCACGACCGGTACGGCACCGGGGTGGACGGCTCGTACACCGCGGCCATCGCGGTGGTGGGGGAGACCCCGTACGCCGAGGGCCAGGGCGACCGGCCGCAGGGCCTGGGCATGGACCGCGAGGACCTGGAAACGATCAACCGGCTGCGCTCGGCGGGCATCCCGGTGGTCGTCGTGCTGGTGTCGGGGCGCCCGCTCGACTTCCTGGGCCAGGAGAGCCAGTGGGACGCGGTGCTCGCCTCGTGGCTGCCCGGCACCGAGGGCCGCGGCGTCGCCGACGTGCTGTTCGGCGACTACAACCCGACCGGCAAGCTGCCCGTGACCTGGATGGCCGGCGGCTCGCAGCAGCCGATCAACGCCGGTGACGGCAAGGCCGCCCTCTACCCGCTCGGCCACGGTCTGAGCTACGGCCCGACCACGACCACCACCACGCCGACCAGCACGACCACCTCCACCACCACGACGACCACAACCACAACCACCACCACGACGACCACCACGCCGCCGACCAGCAGTTGCGTGGCCACCGCCCGGATCGTGAGCGCCTGGCAGGGCGGCTTCCAGGCCGACGTCACCGTCACCAACACCGGCACGACCCCGATCACCGGCTGGCTCATCACCTGGACCAAGCCGGTCGACCAAACGATCCACAACCTGTGGAACGGCCGGATGACCGTGTCCGGCACGTCGGTGTCCGTGGAGAACGCCGGCTGGAACCCCACGATCCCACCGGGAGCTTCGGTGTCCTTCGGGTACACCGCGAGCGGGCCGGCGGTCGTCCCCCAGCTGACCTGCCGACCGAGGTAGCGGAGACCGTGGTGACGCTCTGGGAGCGCTCCCCAACGCTGGGTCATTCGGCTCAGCGTGCGCCAACGTTCGGCCCATGGGGTGAGGGCCGCCGAGCCGAACTTGTCAAGGCTTTGTGGCTGAACCCTCTTTTCACGGTGTTTCGATGCCGTTACAGTCCCCGACTGGGAGCGCTCCCAGAAACCTCCACCGCCCTGCCCCCTCGGAGGCACCGCATGCGACGACGCATGTCCGGAGCACTGGCCGGCACGCTAGCTGTGCTGGTCAGCGCCTTGACGCTGACCCCGTTCCAGCCGTCCGCGACGGCCGCGCCCGCGTTCAACTACGGCGAGGCCCTGCAGAAGTCGATCTGGTTCTACGACGCCCAGAGGTCCGGCGACCTGCCCGCGGACAACCGGGTGAACTGGCGCGGTGACTCCGCGCTGCGCGACGGCAGCGACGTCGGCCTGGACCTCTCGGGCGGTTTCTACGACGCGGGTGACCACGTCAAGTTCGGCCTGCCGTTCGCGGCCACGATGTCGATGCTCGCCTGGGGCGCGGTGGAGAACCGCGCCGCCTACGAGAGCTCGGGCCAGCTGCGGCACCTGATGGCGAACCTCAAGTGGGGCACGGACTGGATCATCAAGGCCCACCCGTCCCCGAACGTGGTGTACGGCCAGGTCGGCAAGGGCGACGACGACCACAAGTGGTGGGGTGCGGCCGAGGTCATGCAGATGGCCCGCCCGGCGTACAAAGTGGACGCCTCCTGCCCCGGCTCCGACCTCGCGGGCGAGTACGCGGCAGCCATGGCGTCGGCCTCGATGGTGTTCAAGCAGACCGACCCGACCTACGCGGCGACCCTGCTGACCCACGCCAAGCAGCTCTACACCTTCGCCGACACCTACCGCGGCAAGTACAGCGCCTGCATCACCGACTCGGCGAACTTCTACAACTCGTGGAGCGGCTACCAGGACGAGCTGGTGTGGGGCGCGATCTGGCTGTACCGCGCCACCGGTGACGCGAGCTACCTGGCCAAGGCCAAGGCGGAGTACCCCAAGCTGTCCACCGAGCAGCAGACCACCACGCGGTCGTACCGCTGGACGATCGCGTGGGACGACAAGTCCTACGGCGCCTACGCCCTGATGGCCAAGCTGACCGGTGAGGCCGAGTACGTCGCCGACGCCAACCGGTGGCTGGACTACTGGACCACCGGCTACAACGGCAACCGCGTGCGGTACTCGCCGGGCGGCCAGGCGCACCTCGACACCTGGGGCTCGCTGCGGTACGCGGCGAACACCGCGTTCGTCGCGCTGGTCTACAGCGACTGGCTGCGCGAGCGCGACGCCGCCCGGGCGACCACCTACCACGACTTCGGCGTGCGGCAGATCAACTACGCGCTGGGCGACAACCCGCGCAGCGCCAGCTACGTCGTCGGCTTCGGCGCCAACCCGCCGCGCAACCCGCACCACCGCACCGCGCACGGCGCGTGGGCCGACACCATGCAGGACCCGGTGACCAGCAGGCACGTCCTGTACGGCGCGCTGGTCGGCGGTCCCGGCACGAACAACGACTCCTACAAGGACGACCGCACCGACTTCGTCGCCAACGAGGTCGCGCTGGACTACAACGCCGGGTTCACCGGCGCGCTCGCCCGGCTCTACCAGGAGTACGGCGGCACGCCGCTGGCGAACTTCCCGGTCGCCGAGGCAACCGACGGTCCCGAGCTGACCGTGCAGGCCTCGGTCAACCAGAGCGCGGCCGGCTTCACCGAGATCAAGTCGTTCGTCTTCAACAAGACCGCGTGGCCCGCCCGGATGTTCAACGGCTCGCTGCGCTACTACTTCACCCTGGACGGCGCCACCACGCCGGACCAGATCACCGTCACCACGAACTACAACCAGTGCGGCACGCCCAGCGGACCCAAGCAGCACAGCGGCTCGGTGTACTACGTCGACGTGCCGTGCCCCGGCGTGTACCCGGGTGGCCAGTCCGCGCACAAGCACGAGGTGCAGTTCCGCATCACCAGCGCGGGCACCTGGGACCCGACCAACGACTGGTCGTACACCGGCCTCGGCACCGGCAACACGGTCGCGCTGACCGATCGCCTGGTGCTCGTGCAGGACGGCGTGGTGCAGTGGGGCAAGGAACCCGGTCCGGCCGTGGAGGACCGCGAGGCCCCCACCGTCCCGATCGGACTGCGCGCGTCCAACGTCGGCGCCACCAGCGCGACGCTGAGCTGGACCGCGTCCACCGACAACGTCGGGGTGACCGGCTACGAAGTGCTGCGGGCGGACGGCACGGTCGTAGGTGCCCCGGTCACCCCGACGTTCCAGCTCACCGGCCTGACGCCGGGCGAGCACAGCTTCTCCGTGCGCGCCAAGGACGCCGCGGGCAACCGGTCGGCGGCGAGCACGCCGATCTCGGTCACCATCGTGGCCGGTGACGACGACGAGCCGCCCACCGCGCCCAGCCGCCCGGTCGTCGGCTCCATCACCAGCACCGGCGCGACGTTGACCTGGACCGCGTCGTCGGACAACGTGGCCGTCGCGGGCTACGAGATCCTCCGTCCGGACGCGACGGTCGCGGCGACCACGACCGCGACGACCCACACGTTCACCGGCCTGACCGCGGACACCGCGTACACCTTCACCGTCCGCGCCAAGGACACGTCCGGCAACCTGTCCCCGCCGAGCACCGGGGTGACGTTCCGGACCACGCCGGGCGGTGCCACCGGTCCGGTCGCCGTGCAGCAGCGCGGCAACGGCTCGGCGAGCGCCAACCAGATCGGTGCGACGCTCGCCCTGGTCAACCGCGGCACGACGGCGGTCGACCGGTCCACCGTCACCCTCCGGTACTGGTTCACCGGCGACACCGCCAACGCCAACTACCAGGTGTACTGCGACTGGTCGGTGGTCGGCTGCGCCAACGTGCGCGCCACCGTCGTGAAGCTGCCCAACGCGCGACCGGGCGCGGACTCCTACCTGCAGGTGTCGTTCACCGCGGGCACGCTCGCCGCGGGCGCGAGCACCGGCGACATCCAGTTGCGGGTGGCCAAGTCCGACTGGTCGGCCTTCAACCAGGCCGACGACCACAGCTACCGGGTCAGCTCGACGCTGACCGACTTCGACCGGGTGACCGCCTACACCGGCGGCTCGCTCGCCTGGGGCACCGAGCCCTAGCACCCGGACTCGGCACGGGGCGTTCTGCGCGCCCAGGCGTCCCGTGCCGACACCACTCCCCGCCACGCCCTTTGAAGCTCGCGGGTCAATGGCTGATCCGTGCAGGAGGAGGACGCATGAGGTACCGCACCAGAGCGGGACGGTTGCGCACCGGTCCGCTCGCGCTGATAGCCGCGGCGGCAACTGCCGCGGGTGTTATGCCGTTCGTCGCGCCGGTGGCGAACGCGGCCGTGGCGTGCACGGTCAACTACCAGGTCACGAGCCAGTGGCAGGGTGGTTTCGGCGCCAACGTGTCCATTCGCAACGAGGGCGACCCGGTCAACAACTGGCGCCTTACGTGGACCTTCCCGGACGGCCAGCGAGTTCAGCAGGGCTGGAACGGCACGTTCTCGCAGAGCGGCACCGGGGTCACCGTGGCGGCGCCGGGTTGGGCTCCCAACCTCGGCACCGGCGCCACCGTGACGCCGGGCTTCAACGGCTCGTGGACCGGCCAGAACCGGCCGCCCACGGACTTCGCCCTCAACGGCACGCGCTGCACGGGCCCCAACGTCAACGTCAACCCGACCGCGTCGCTGACGTCGCCGACGACCGCGCAGTCGTTCCAGGTCGGCCAGGCGATCCCGCTGGCGGCCACCGCGGCCGACACCGACGGCACCATCGCCAAGGTCGAGTTCCTGGCCGACGGCGTGGTCGTCGCGACCGACACGAGCGCCCCGTACACGGGCTCGTGGACCGGTGCGACCGTGGGCGAGCACGCGATCGTCGCCCGTGCCACCGATGACAAGGGCGGGATCGGCAACTCCAGCATCGCCAGCATCCGCGTCATCGCGGGCCAGGCGGTGCAGGTCAGCCCGCCGACGCTGAGCGTGCGGCAGGGCACGACCGGCACCTTCGGTGTCTCGCTGGCCACCGCGCCGACCTCCAACGTCACGGTCACCGTGGCGCGTTCGGCGGGCAGCACCGACCTCACGGCCGGTCCGGTGTCGTTGACGTTCACCCCGGCCAACTGGTCGACCAAGCAGAACGTCACGGTCACCTCGGCGGCCAACGGCGGCGAGCTGGCCACGGCCACGTTCACCGCGAGCGCCACCGGTGCGACCGCGGCCACGGTCGAGGTGCGCGAGACCAGCGCCCAGACCTCGCCGTTCGAGCAGGAGTTCCTGAACCTCTACGCCAAGATCCACGACCCGGCGAGCGGGTACTTCCGCACCTTCTCCGATGGCCTGAAGGTGCCGTACCACTCGATCGAGACGCTGATGGTCGAGGCGCCGGACCACGGTCACCAGACCACGTCCGAGGCGTTCAGCTACTACCTGTGGCTGGAGGCGAGCTACGCCCGGATCACCGAGGACTGGTCTTCGTTCAAGAAGGCCTGGGCCTCGATGGAGAAGTACATCATCCCGGCCACGGCGGACCAGCCGACCAACAACAAGTACGACGCGTCCAAGCCCGCGACCTACGCTCCCGAGCACCCGCGGATGGACCTGTACCCGTCGCAGCTGGAGGCCGGCGTGCCGGTGGGTCGCGACCCGATCGCGGCCGAGCTGAAGGCGGCGTACGGCACCGACGACATCTACGGCATGCACTGGCTGATGGACGTCGACAACACCTACGGCTTCGGCCGGTGCGGTGACGAGTCCGACGCGGCGCCCGCGTACATCAACACCTACCAGCGCGGTTCGTCGGAGTCGGTGTGGGAGACCATCCCGCAGCCCTCGTGCGACACGTTCGCGCACGGTGGCCGCAACGGCTTCCTCGACCTGTTCACCAAGGACGCCAGCTACGCCAAGCAGTACAAGTACACCAACGCCCCGGACGCCGACGCGCGTGCGGTGCAGGTGGCGCTGCTGGCCCAGCGGTGGGCGACCGAGCAGGGCAAGGTCGCCGAGATCGCCCCCGAGGTCGCGAAGGCGGCCAAGATGGGTGACTACCTGCGCTACTCGCTGTTCGACAAGTACTTCAAGAAGGTCGGCAACTGCACCAACGCGACGACCTGCCCCGGTGGTACCGGCAAGGACAGCGCGCACTACCTGGTGTCCTGGTACTACGCGTGGGGTGGCGCGACCGACACGTCCGCCGGTTGGGCGTGGCGCATCGGCTCCGGTGCCTCGCACCAGGGCTACCAGAACCCGCTCGCGGCGTACGCGCTGGCGAACGAGCCGGCCCTGAAGCCGAAGTCGGCCACGGGTCAGCAGGACTGGGCCACGTCGATGACCCGTCAGCTCGAGCTGCTGCAGTGGCTGCAGTCGGCGGACGGCGCCATCGCCGGTGGTGTCACGAACACGTGGGAAGGCTCGTACAGCCAGCCGCCGGCCGGCACGCCGACCTTCTACGGCATGTTCTACGACGCCCACCCGGTGTGGCGCGACCCGCCGTCGAACCGCTGGTTCGGCTTCCAGGCGTGGCAGATGGAGCGCACCGCGGCGCTCTACGAGATGACCGGCAACGCGACGGCCAAGAAGATCCTCGACAAGTGGGTCCCCTGGGCCATCGCGAACACCACCGTGGGCACCAACGGTCAGTTCCAGATCCCCTCGGACCTGGAGTGGACCGGCGCGCCGGACAACTGGAACGCCACCAGCCCCGGTGCCAACGCGAACCTGCGCGTGCGCGTGCTCAACCACAGCCAGGACGTCGGCATCGCCGCGTCCTACGCCAAGACGCTCCTCAACTACGCGGCCGAGTCGGGCAACGCCCAGGCGAAGACCGTTGGTGAGGGCCTCTTGACGGCGCTGCTGGCGCACAAGACCGACAAGGGCATCACGGTGCCCGAGGAGCGCAAGGACTACAACCGCTTCGACGACGTCTACAACGCGACGACGCGCGAGGGTCCGTACGTTCCGTCTGGTTGGACGGGCACCATGCCCAACGGCGACCAGATCAAGCCCGGTGTGTCCTTCGTGGACATCCGCTCGATGTTCAAGCAGGACAAGGACTGGCCGAAGGTCCAGGCTTACCTGGACGGCGGCCCCGCGCCGACCTTCACCTACCACCGGTTCTGGGCGCAAGCTGAGATCGCCACGGCGTTCCAGCTGCACGTGGAGCTGTTCGGGTAGACCGAGGAAGGTCGCCGGCACCCCCCTCACGACGTGGTGAGGGGGGTGTTCGGCGTGTCTCGAACCGTCTCGATAGTCGAATGCGTTCGACGCGGACATCGCGGATGAAACAACCTTGAAACTTCGGTGTTGACTCCGGTGAGAGAGCTGTGCCACATTTCTGGCACCCCGCCCCGCTGACTCCGGTCGGCGTTGTTGTCGCAGCGATCGAAACGATTCGATTCAGTGAGCTGCACCTTCGAACAATTCGACGACCGCGAGAGGTGTGCCGTGGACCCGCTGCCGTTCCGCGATCCGGGTCTGCCGGTCGAGGACAGGGTGACCGACCTGCTCGGCCGGCTGACCGACGAGGAGAAGGTGGCGCTGCTGCACCAGCACCAGCCGGCCGTGCCGAGACTGGGGTTGGCGGCGTTCCACACCGGGATGGAGGCGCTGCACGGCGTCGCGTGGCTGGGACCGGCCACCGTGTTCCCGCAAGCCGTGGGGCTGGCGTCCTCGTGGGACCTCGACCTCGTGCGGCGGGTCGGCGAGGCGGTCGGCGTGGAGGCGCGGGGTTTCCACCACCGGGACCCGGTCGCGCACGGCCTGAACGTGTGGGCGCCGGTGGTGAACCCGTTGCGCGACCCGCGTTGGGGCCGCAACGAGGAGGGCTACTCCGAGGACCCGACGTTGACCGCGGCGATGGGCACGGCGTACGCGACGGGTCTGCGCGGTGATCACCCGCGTTACCTGCGGACGGCGCCGACGCTGAAGCACTTCCTGGGCTACAACAACGAGGACGACCGCTGCGTCACGTCGTCCGACCTGCGGCCGCGGGTGCTGCACGAGTACGAGCTGCCGTGCTTCCGCGGCCCGATCGAGGCGGGCGCGGCGGTGGCCGTGATGCCGTCGTACAACCTGGTCAACGGTCGTCCCGCGCACCTGAGCCCGTTGATCGGGCAGGAGTTGCGGACGTGGGCGCCGGACGGGCTCGCGATCGTCAGCGACGCCTACGCGCCGTCGAACGTGGCGGGGTTGCAGGCGTACCTGGCGACCCAGGCCGAGGGGCACGCGGCGTTGCTCGACGCGGGCCTGGACAGCTTCACCGACCAGGACGCCGACCCGACGTTGATGATCGAGAGCGTCACCACGGCGATCAAGGACGGCCTGCTGGACAGGTCGGCGGTGGACCGGGCGGTCGGCAACGTGCTCGCGCTGCGGTTCCGGCTCGGCGAGTTCGACCCGCCCGACGACAACCCCTACGCCTCGATCACGTCCGACGTGATCGGCACCCACGGCGGGCTGGCGCTGGAGGCGGCACGGCAGGCGGTCGTGCTGCTGCGCAACGCCTCCGCGCTGCCACTGGCCCGCGGCACGAAGCTCGCCGTCATCGGCACGCACGCGGACACGCTGTTCGAGGACTGGTACAGCGGCACCCTGCCGTACCAGGTGACCGTCCGAAGTGCACTGGAGGAGTTCGCCTCCGTCACCTACGCGGAGGGCGTCGACCGGATCGCGCTGCGCACGGCGGACGGCCGTTACCTGGGTGTGCGCGGCGGTGTCGTCGGCTTGGGGGAGCGGTCGCTGTTCGACCGCTTCGACTGGGGCGACGGGGTGTGGACGCTGCGCGACGTGGGCTCGCGCCGCTACCTCGGGGTGGGCGAGGACGGTGCGCTGGTCGCCACCGCCACCACACCGAGTGGCTGGGACGTGCGCGAGCTGTTCGAGCCGCGGCTCACGGACGGCGGTGTGGTGCTGCGCAACACCGTCTGCGGAGCCGACGATCCGGCAACAGTGCAGGGCGACCTCAGCCTGGACAGCACCCCGTTCGAGATCGAACGGGTGGTGGACGGCATCGCGGCGGCGGCCGAAGCGGCTTCCCGAGCCGACACCGCCGTGCTGGTGCTGGGCAACGACCCGCACATCAACGGCCGCGAGACGCAGGACCGCACCACGCTGCGCCTGCCGTCGCTGGACCTGGTCCGCGCGGTCCGCGAGGCCAACCCGAACACGGTGCTGGTGCTCGTGAGCAGCTACCCGTACGCGCTGGACGGCGAGGAAGAGCACCTGCCGGGCATCGTGTGGACCGCGCACGGCGGGCAGGAGCAGGGCCGGGCGGTGGCGGAGGCGTTGTACGGCGTGTTCTCCCCATCGGGCAAGCTGACCCAGACCTGGTACCGCTCCGACGACGACCTGCCGGACATCTTCGACTACGACATCATCCGGGCGGGCGGCACGTACCTGTACTTCACCGGCGAGCCGCTGTTCCCGTTCGGCCACGGGCTGTCCTACACCACGTTCGAGTACTCCGACCTCACGTGGGTCGACGGCGTCGCCACCGTGTCGGTGACCAACACAGGTGACGTCGCGGGCGCGGAGGTCGTGCAGCTGTACTCCTCGGCGCTGGACTCGCGGGTGCGGCAGCCGGTGCGCAAGCTCCAGTCGTTCCACCGGGTCCACCTCGCGCCGGGCGAGGCCGCGGTGGTCGGGCTGCGCGCCGACCAGCTCTGGCACTGGGACGTCGTCACGGGCCGCCGGGTGGTCGAGGCCGGGCGGTACGAGCTGCTGGTCGGCGCGTCGTCCAGGGACATCCGGTCGCGGCTGGTGGTGGACGTGGCGGGGGAGACCATCGCGCCACGCGTGGGCGTCCTGCCCGCCCCGGACTTCGACGACTGCGACGGCGTGCGGCTGGTGGACGACGAGGTCGTGTTCACCCGCGAGGGCGCGTGGATCTCGTTCGAGGACGTGACGCCGGGACCGCGGTCCGCCCCACCGGGGACCCGGATCTCGGTCGACGGAACGTCGCTGGTGCTCACCGCGGAAGCGGCGGGCGTGCGGGTGCGGGAGGTGCGCTGACGTGGTCACCATCGCCGACGTCGCGCGGCACGCGGGTGTCGCGCCGAGCACGGTGTCGTACGTGCTCACCGGCCGCCGCTCGATCTCCTCGGCCACCAAGGCGAGGGTCGAGGCGAGCGTGCGGGCCCTGGGCTACCACCCGCACGCGGGTGCCAGGTCGCTGGCCAGCAACCGCGCCAACGTGCTCGCGCTGGTGCTGCCGATGCGCGAGGGCATGCACATGCCGGTGCTGATGCAGTTCGTCGTCGCGGTCGCCAACGCGGCCCGCCGGCACGACCACGACGTGCTGCTGGTGACCGCCGACCAGGGCGCGGCGGGGCTGCGCCGGGTGGCGGGCAGCGCCCAGGTCGACGGGCTGCTGGTGATGGACGTGGAGATGCACGACGAGCGCGTGCCCGTGCTGCGGGACCTGGACCGGCCCTCGGTGCTCATCGGCTTCCCCGCGGACGCGGCCGGGCTGACGTGCGTCGACCTGGACTTCGCCGAGGCGGGCTCGCGGTGCGTCGACCACCTGGCCGACCTCGGGCACACCTACGTGGCACTGGTCGGCGCGCCGCGCGCGGTCTACCAGCGCGACACCGGTTTCGCGCACCGCACCATGGCCGGGTTCAGCGCGGCGGCGATGCGGCGCGGCGTCTCGTCGACCACGCTGCCGACCGAGACCGACCACGAGTCGGTCCGGGTCGCCATCACCGGCCTGCTCGAACGCCACCCGGCGGTGACGGGACTGGTGGTGCACAACGAGGCCGCGCTGCCGTCCGTGGTCGAGGTGCTGCGGTCGCTGGGCCGCAAGGTGCCCGACGACGTCGCGGTGATCGCGATCTGCCCGGACGACCAGGCCGAGCGGCTGATGCCGCCGCTGACCTCGGTGGCGGTGCCCGCCGAGCAGTTGGGCCACCACGCGGTGGCGCTGCTGATGGCCAAGCTCGACCGGACGCCGACGCCCCCGCTCACGCTGTTGCCGCCACGGCTCACCGAAAGGGCGAGCACGACCCGCTGACCACCGTTCTGCCGTCCGGCGCGAGCCCGTGCCCGGTTTCGAAGCGCTTCGACTCACCACGGAGGGACACCGATGGGTACGCGTGGGATCACCGGCGGCTTCGACTGGCGCGACGGCCACCAGGTGGTGCGCGTCGAGGCGTGGGGCCCGGACGCGGTCCGGGTGCGGGTCGGTCTGCACGGTGTCCGCGACGACGTGCCCGGCGCGCTGGAGCACCGGCCCGCGGCCGAGGTCGACGTCGAGGTCGGCGAGGACCACGCCGTGCTGGTCAACGGCACGCTGCGGGTCGAGCTGGGCGACGGGCTGCTCCGGTTCGTCCGCGCGGACACGGGGTCCGAGCTGCTGGCCGAGGAGCGGATCCACTTCTGGTGGCCGGGCGCGCGGCAGTTCACCGCCACCGGCAACGGCTACCACCGGATCGCGCAGAACTTCCGCGCCTACGACGGTGAACGCCTCTTCGGCCTCGGGCAGCACCAGCACGGCCTGCTCGACCAGAAGGGTGCGGTGGTCGAGCTGGTGCAGCGCAACTCCGAGGTCACCATCCCGTTCCTGGTCTCCAGCCGCGGCTACGGGCTGCTGTGGAACACACCCGCGGTCGGGCGGGTGGAGCTGGGCGTCACGGGGACGCGTTGGGTGTCCGACAGCGCGCGTCAGGTCGACTACTGGTTCACCGCGGGCGAGCCCGCCGACGTGCTGCGCCGGTACGCGGACGTGACCGGCCACGCGCCGCCGTTCCCGGAGTGGGCGGCCGGTTTCTGGCAGAGCAAGCTGCGCTACCGCTCGCAGGAGGAACTGCTGGCGGTGGCCCGCGAGCACCGCGACCGTGGCCTGCCGCTGTCGGTGATCGTGGTGGACTTCTTCCACTGGACCCACCTCGGCGAGTGGCGGTTCGACCCGGCCGAGTGGCCGGACCCGGCGGCGGCCGTGCGCGAGCTGGCGGAGATGGGCGTCAAGCTCATGGTCTCGGTGTGGCCCTCGGTCAGCCCGCTGTCGCCGCTGTACCGGGAGATGACCGACCGGGGCCTGCTGCTGGCGTCCGAGGCCGGTCCGCCGGTGCACGCGGACTGGCCGGACAAGGGCGTGGCCGGCGAGGTCGGCGTGTCGTTCTACGATCCGTTCGACCCGGAGGCCCGCGCGTTCGTCTGGGACCAGGTCAAGCGCAACTACTACGACCACGGCGTGCGGGTGTGGTGGCTGGACGCGTGCGAGCCGGAGCTCAAGCCCGGCACGCCGGCGAACCTGCGCACCCACGCCGGACCGGGTCAGGAAGTCCTCAACGCCTACCCCCTGCACAACGCCAAGGCGTTCCACGACGGCATGCGGGCGGAGGGCGAGACCGAGATCATCACGCTGAACCGCTCGGCGTGGGCGGGCAGCCAGCGCTACGGCGCGGCGCTGTGGTCCGGTGACATCCCGGCCACCTTCGAGTCCCTGGCCGCGCAGGTCCGGGCCGGGTTGAACGTGGCGCTGTCCGGCATCCCGTGGTGGACCACCGACATCGGCGGCTTCCACGGCGGCGACCCGGACTCGCCCGAGTACCGCGAGCTGGTCGTGCGCTGGTTCCAGTACGGCGCGCTGTGCCCGTTGTTCCGCCTGCACGGCTACCGCGAACCGGCGACGCCGTTCAGCCCGGCCATGACCGGTGGCCCCAACGAGGTGTGGTCGTACGGCGAGGAAGCGTACGGGCACATCACCGCCGCCCTGCGGCTGCGCGAATCGCTGCGGCCGTACGTGGTGGCGCAGATGCGGGTGGCCTCCGAGACCGGCCTGCCGCCCATGCGCCCGTTGTTCGTGGACTTCCCGGACGACGAGGCCGCGTGGGCGGTTGACGACCAGTTCCTGCTCGGCCCCGACCTCCTCGTCGCCCCGGTCTACCGGCTCGGTCGGCGATCACGCGAGGTGCTCCTCCCGGCGGGCGCGCGGTGGACCGACCGCGCGACCGGCGTGCTCCACGAGGGCGGCCAGACGCTCTGGGTCGACGCACCGCTCGACCGCATCCCCCTCTTCGTGCGCGAAGGCGCACAACTTCCCTGATCCGACACAAAGGGGCGTTCTTCCGATGATTCTCAACCGCAGAGGCTTCCTGACCTTCACGGCGGCGGCCGGCGGCACCCTGCTGGTGGGTTGCGGCGGTCCGGCCGCGCAGCACACCGGTTCCGCGCTGGGCGAGGACGCGCTGGCCAAGGTGCTGCCGTCCTACGTCCCGGTGGAGTACGCCAAGCCGGACCTGCCGGGCGTGAACGGCTCGCTGGCCGGTTACCTGAAGTTCCCCACCGACCTGGTCGACGCCGTGAAGGACAAGGTTCTCAACGGCGGTGAGGTCACCGCGATGACCCCCGCGTTCTGGCCGCTGCCGCCCGGCCTGGGGGAGAACTCCTACTGGGAGGCGGTCAACCGGCGCATCGGCGGCACGGTCAAGTTCGAGCAGGTGCAGGGCCAGGACTACCAGGCCAAGCTCGGCGCGATGGTGGCGGCCAAGCAGGTGCCCGAGATCACCGTGATGCCGACCTTCACCATCCCGCCGCGGTTCAGCGAGGGCGTGGGCCAGGTGTTCGCGGACCTGACCGACCTCCTCAGCGGCGACAAGGTCAAGGAGTACCCGCTGCTGGCCAACATCCCGTCCGAGTCGTGGCACGCCTGCGTCTACGGCGGCCGGCTGTACGGCGTGCCGTTCCAGGGCGAGATGTTCCCCGAGACGATCATGTACCGGCGCGACCTCGTGGAACGGCTCGGCGGGCAGGCGCCGAAGAACACCGACGAGTTCTTCCAGCTGTGCAAGAAGATCAACGACCCGGGCGCCAACCGGTGGGCGCTCGGTGACGTGTTCCGGTCGATGGTCCGGGTCTTCGGCGACCCCGGCGACTGGAGCCGCGACTCGTCCGGCAAGGTCGTGAACAAGCTCGAGACCGAGGCCTACCGGGAAGCCGTCAAGTTCACCCGCTCGCTGTTCGAGGCGGGATTCGTGCACCCGAACATCGTGGCGGGCAGCAACACCGGCATCAACGAGCTGTTCGAGGGCGGCCAGATGCTGATCCACCTGGCCGGCATGGGCTTCTGGGGCGAGGCGATGCGGCGGCAGCGGCCGAGCAACCCGTCGTTCGGGCTGGAGGCCATGCCGCTGTTCGCGCACGACGGCGGCAAGCCCCGGTACATCGTCTCCGCGCCGACCGCGATGGTCACCCTGTTCCGCAAGGACCTCTCGGCCGACCGGATCAAGGAGCTGCTGCGGCTGGCGAACTTCGTCGCCGCCCCGGTCGGCACCACCGAGCACTTCCTGGTCAACTACGGCGTCGAGGGCAAGCACAGCGCCCGCGACGCCGACGGCGCACCCGGCCTGAACGAGCTGGGCCGCAAGGAGGTCACCCTCACCTACGGGTTCATGTCCCGGGCGCCGGAGGCCATCATCGACGCCCAGTACCCGGACTTCGTCAAGGCCAAGCACGCCTGGTTCGCCGACGCCTACCAGCACCAGGTGCGCCCGCCCACGTTCGGCCTGCGCATCGAGGAGCCCGCGGAGTACACCAAGCTGCCCAAGGAGTTCGAGGACCGCACGGCCGACATCCTGCGCGGGCGCCGCCCGGTGTCCGAGGTGGACCAGCTCGCCGAGGAGTGGCGCAAGGCGGGCGGCGACAAGCTGCGCGAGTTCTACGACAAGGCCCTCTCCGATGCCGGGCGCTGACCTGTTGGAACGACCGCCCGTCCAGCCCCGCACGCCGGCAGCCGCCGGCCGGCGTGCGGGGTGGCGCCGCAGGCTGAAGCGGGACTGGGTGCTGCTGGTCATGGTGGCGCCCGCCATCGGGCTGCTCACCGTGTTCCACTACGTGCCGCTGCTGGGCAACGTGGTGGCGTTCCAGGACTACTCGCCGTTCGTGGGCATGGTCTACAGCCCGTGGGTGGGCCTGTCGAACTTCGCCCGGATCATGGAGGACCCGGAGTTCTGGTCCGCCACCGCCAACACGCTGGTCATCACCGCGTTCCAGCTGGTGTTCTACTTCCCGATCCCGATCGGGCTGGCGCTGCTGGTGCACAGCCTGATGAGCCCGCGGCTGCGGATGTTCGTGCAGAGCGTGGTCTACCTGCCGCACTTCTTCTCGTGGGTGCTGGTGATCACGCTGTTCCAGCAGATGCTGGGCGGCGCGGGCGTGCTCAACCAGGTGCTGCGCGCCAACGGCGTGGCGACGTTCGACGTGATGACCAACCCGGACCTGTTCATCGCCCTGGTGACGTCGCAGTCGGTGTGGAAGGACGCGGGCTGGGGCGCGATCGTGTTCCTGGCGGCCCTGGCCACCATCGACACCTCGCTGTACGAGGCCGCGGCGGTGGACGGCGCGAATCGGTGGCGGCGGATGTGGCACGTGACGCTGCCCGCGCTGGTCCCGGTGATCGTGCTGCTGCTCATCCTGCGCCTCGGTGAGGCGCTGACGGTCGGTTTCGAGCAGTTCCTGCTGCAACGCGACGCGGTCGGCCAGGAAGCGGCGGAGGTGCTGGACACCTACGTGTACTTCACCGGCGTGGTGAACGCCGACTTCTCCTACGCCGCCGCGGCGGGCCTGATCAAGGGCCTGATCGGGTTGCTGCTGGTGCTGGCGGCGAACCGGGTGGCGCACATGGTGGGCGAGCAGGGGGTGTACTCGCGATGACGACGGCAGTCGGTTCCACCCGCCGCGACCCGCGGCGCCGGGGCGGGCGACCGGTGTGGGACGAGCAGCCCACCCGGATCGGCCAGACCGCCAAGGGCGTGCTGGTCGGGCTGGTGCTGCTCGCCGTGCTGTTCCCGCTGTGGGTGGTGGTGGTCACCAGCTTCTCGACGGCCGATGCCATCACCCGGGCGGGTGGCCTGGTGATCGTGCCGGACGGGTTCAGCCTCGGCGCGTACGCCGAACTGCTCTCCGGCAGCGTGGTGACCCGGTCGGTGCTGGTGAGCACCGGCGTCACGGTCGTCGGCACGCTGTTCAGCACGGTGGTGACGCTGCTGGCCGCCTACGGGCTGTCGCGTCCCGGGTCGTTCCTGCACCGGCCGCTGCTGTTCATGGTGCTGCTGACGTTCCTGTTCGGCCCCGGACTGATCCCGACCTACCTGCTGGTCAACTCGCTGGGGCTGCTGGACACCTACGCGGCGCTGGTCCTGCCGGGCGCGGTGGCGGCGTTCAACCTGGTGGTGCTGCGGTCGTTCTTCATGAACCTGCCGCAGGAGGTCATCGACAGCGCGCGCATCGACGGCGCGAGCGAGTTCGGCGTGCTGACCCGGATCGTGCTGCCGCTGTCCAAGGGCGTCACGGCGGTCATTGCGCTGTTCTACGGGGTGGGCTACTGGAACGCGTTCTTCAACGCCTTCCTCTACCTCAACTCCAACGACAAGTGGCCGTTGCAGCTGGTGCTGCGCACCTACGTGCTGCAGGGCCAGTCGATCCCGGGCGCGAGTGCGGTCGACTCCACGCTGACCGGTACGGGCGGTGTGGTGGCCACGCTCGCGATCAAGATGGCGGTGATCGTGCTCGCGGTGATCCCGGTGCTCGTGGTGTACCCGTTCGTGCAGAAGCACTTCACCAAGGGAGTGATCGTGGGGGCGATCAAGGGATGACCGGCCTGCGCTACGGCGGCGACTACAACCCGGAGCAGTGGCCCGAGGAGGTGTGGGCGCAGGACGTCGAGCTGATGCGCCGGGCGGGCGTGAACACCGTGACGGTCGGCGTGTTCTCGTGGGCCCGCATCGAGCCGCGGCCGGGCGAGCGGGACTTCGGCTGGCTGGACCGGGTGCTCGACCTGCTGCACGCGGGCGGCATCGACGTCTTCCTGGCCACGCCGACCGCCTCGCCGCCGCCGTGGCTCGGGCACCGGCACCCGGAGACGCTGCCGGTGGACTTCGACGGCCACCGCCTCGGTTACGGCTCGCGCAACCAGTTCTGCCCGTCCTCCCCGGTGTACCGGGAGCACGCGTTGGCGCTGGTGGAGGCGTTGGCGCGGCGGTACGCCGACCACCCGGCGCTGAAGTTGTGGCACGTGGGCAACGAGCTGGGCCAGGTGTGCCACTGCGACGTGACGGCGGGGCACTTCCGGTCGTGGCTGCGGGACCGGTACGGCTCGCTGGACGAGCTGAACACCGCCTGGCACACCACGTTCTGGAGTCAGCGCTACGGCGAGTGGGACGAGGTGATCCCGCCGCGCCGGGCGCCGTACCTGATCAACCCGGGCCAGCGGCTGGACTTCGCCCGGTTCTGCTCGGACGCGTTGCTGGCGTGCTTCATGGCCGAGCGGGACGTGCTGCGGCGGTTCACGCCGGACGTGCCGGTGACCACGAACTTCATCGGCCTGCAAGCGCCCGTGGACTACTGGGAGCTCGCCCGGCACGAGGACGTCGTGTCGCACGACTGGTACGCCGACCCGTTCGACCCGACCGGGCACGTGATGAGCGCGTTGAGCTTCGACCTGATGCGGTCGCTGGCGGGCGGGCCGTGGGTGCTCATGGAGCAGGCGGCGAGCGCGGTGAACTGGCGCCGACGCAACCCGCCGAAGCCCGCGGGCCAGCTGCGCGCGCAGTCCGTGCAGGCGGTGGCCCGTGGCGCGGACGCGGTGTGCTTCTTCCAGTGGCGTGCCTCGCGCGGCGGCGCGGAGAAGTTCCACTCGGGGATGCTGCCGCACGCCGGTCCGGACAGCCGGGTGTTCCGCGAGGTCGTCGCCCTCGGCGCGGACCTGCGGGCGCTGGCGCCGGTGGCGGGCGCGCCGGTCACCGCGTCGGTGGCCGTGGTGCTGGACTGGGAGAGCTGGTGGGCCGCGCAGCTGGACGGGCACCCGTCCGGTGACTTCGACCTGCTCACGCGGCTGCGCGACTTCTACGAGCCGCTGTTCGACCTCGGCGTGACGGTGGACTTCGCGCACCCCTCGGCCGACCTGTCGGCGTACCGGCTCGTGGTGGTGCCGAACCTGTACCTGGTGCGTGACGCGCAGCCGTTGGTGTCCTTCGTGGCCGGTGGCGGCACGCTGGTCATGGGCTTCTTCTCCGGTGTCGTGGACGAGCACGACCGGGTGCACCTCGGCGGCTACCCGGCGCCGTTCCGGGAAGTGCTGGGGCTGCGCATCGAGGAGATGGTGCCGCTCGGGCCGGACGAGGTGCTGACGTGCACGTCCGAGTCGTTGGGCGGGTTCACCGCCGACTTCTGGTACGACGACCTGCGTGCCGAGGGAGCGGAGGTGGTCGCGTCGCTGGTCGACGGCGTGCCCGTGGTGCTGCGCAACGAGTACGGCGACGGTACGGCCTGGTACGTGGGCACCCGGCCGTCCGCCGGGGTGATGAGGCGGCTGCTCGCCCGGGTGGTGGCGGAGGCCGGGGTCGAACCCGTGCTCGACCCACCGCGCGGGGTGGAGGCGGTGCGCCGGGGCGACGTGCTGTTCCTGGTCAACCACGGCGTCGCCGACGTGCGGCTGGACGTGCCGGGCACGCACGTCGACCTGCTCACCGGCGCCACCGTCACCGACTCCGTGACGCTGGGGAAGTACGGCGTCGCGGCCCTGGCGCCGCCGCTACCCTCCGGTGGATGAGCGACAACCACGTCGTGGTCATCACCACCACCGACAGCGAGGACGCGGCCGGCACCCTGGCGAAGGCGATCGTCGAGGCACGGCTGGCCGCGTGCGTGCAGGTCAGCAGCCCGATCCGGAGCGTCTACCGGTGGGGTGGCGAGGTGCACGACGACCGCGAGTGGCAGCTGTGGATCAAGACCGCCTACGACCGGGTGGACGAGCTGACCGAGTTCGTCAAGGCGCGGCACACCTACGACGTGCCCGAGGTGCTGGCCCTGCCGGTGCTCGGCGGCAACCTTGACTACCTGGCCTGGCTGACCGACGAGACCCGGCCCGCGTGAGCGGTGCCCGGCGGGTGGCGGTCCGCGCCCCGCGGACCGCCTCCAACTCCCGCTTGACCACCGGCGCGAGCAGGTACAGGCCGATGGTGACGAACGGCCGACAGCCTCCGACCGGCGGGCTCACAAGCCCAGGCGCCGTCGGACCAGGGTGGCGGTGTGCACGGGTTCGGCGGCCGAGCCGTGGCGGACCTGCGTGCGGCAGCTGAAGCCGTCCGCGACGACCGCCGTGTCGCCGTCCGCCGACCGCACGGCCGGGAACAGCGCCTGCTCGCCGACCGCCATCGACACCTCGTAGTGCCCGCGCTCGAACCCGAAGTTGCCCGCCAGCCCGCAGCACCCCTCCAGCACCGACGCGCCAACCCCGGTCTTGGCCAGCAGCTCCCGGTCGGCGTCCAGCCCGATCTCCGCGTACTGGTGGCAGTGCGGCTGCACGACCGCCCGCCCACCGCCCGCCACCGGCTCGACCAGCGGCGACACGTGCTCGGCGAACGTGCGCACCGAGTCGGCCAGCCGCACCACGTCCGGGTCGTCACCCGCGACCTCCAGCGCGTCCGACCGGAGGAACGCCGTGCAGCTGGGCTCCAGCCCCACCACCGGCACGCCGTCCCGCGTCCACGGCCGCAGCACCCGGGCCGTGCGCCGGACCACCCGCCGCGCCACGCCGAGCTGACCGGTGGAGAACCACGTCAACCCGCAGCACACCGCCGACTTCGGCACCTCCACCCCCTGGCCGACGTGCCCGAGCACCGCCGCCGCGTCGAACCCGATACCCGGCTCGAAGTGGTTGGTGAACGTGTCCGGGAACAGCAGCACCCGCTCACCGCCGCCGGCCGGGGTGAACCGCGACTGGAAGGACCGCACCGGCGTCGGCAGCGGCCGTTGCGGCGCCACGCCGGCGAACCGCCCCAACCGCGCGGTGAGCCCGTTCACCAGCTTCAGCCGCAGCCACAGCGGCAGCCACCCCATCGAGTAGTGCGCCGCCGGCCGCACCCGTCCCCGGTAGTGGTGGTGCAGGAACTCCGCCTTGTAGGTGGCCATGTCCACGTCCACCGGGCAGTCCCGCTTGCAGCCCTTGCAGCCCAGGCACAGGTCCAGCGCCTCCCGGACCTCCTCCGACCGCCACCCGCCGCGCACCACCTGCCCGCCCAGCATCTCGAACAGCAGCCGCGCCCGGCCGCGCGTGGAGTGCTTCTCCTCCTTCGTCACCCGGTAGCTCGGGCACATCACCCCGCCGGACGTGTTCAGGCACTTGCCCACGCCCACGCACCGCCGCGTCGCCGCCGCCAGGTCACCGCCGTCCGCGTGCAGCGCGAGCGTGGCCCGCGTCGGGATCACCGGTGGCGCGACCAGCACGCGCAGGTCGGCGTCCAGCTTGAGGGGCGCGACGATCCGGCCGGGGTTCATCCGGTTGTCCGGGTCGAACGCCGCCTTGAACCGCCCGAACGCCTCGATCGCGGCCGGCGGGTACATCCGCGGCAGCAGCTCCGACCGCGCCTGCCCGTCGCCGTGCTCGCCCGACAGCGACCCGCCGTGCGCGACCACCAGGTCCGCCGCGTCGTGGAGGAACGACCGGTGCCCGCGCCGGAAGTCGAAGTCGATCCGGACGTGCAGGCAACCCTCGCCGTAGTGCCCGTAGGTGATGCCACGCCTGCCGTGCCCGGCCAGCAGCGCGTCGAACTCCCGCAGGTAGGCGCCCAGCCGCTCGGGCGGCACGGCCGCGTCCTCCCACCCCGACCACGCCTCGCCGCCGTCCGGCATCCGGGTAGCCAGCCCCGCGCCGTCCTCACGCACCCGCCACAGCGCGCGCTGTCGTGCCGGATCGGTCACCACCACCGAGTGCGGTGCGAGCGCGGCGGCCTGGTGCGCGACGGAGTCCTCCGCCGTCTCCACGAACAGCCAGCTCCGGCCGCGGGGCAGCAACCGCCACGAGTCGCCCGCCGCCCGGACCAGCTCGGCGTTCAGGCCCTCGATCGTGAGCACGTCCAGCTCGCGCAGGTGCGGCGCCAGGTCGGCGGCGTCGTACGGGCCCTCGAAGCCGAGCACCGCCAGCACCCGGCGCGGCGGCGCCTCCACCAGCCGCACGGTCGCACCGAGCACGGTCGCGCACGTGCCCTCCGAGCCCACCAACGCCCTGGTCAGGTCCGGCAGCGCGTCCAACCGGTAGCCCGACACCCGCCGGTCCAGCGCCGGGAACCACGCCGGGTCCACCTCGGGCAGGTCCAGCGGCGGGGGAGTGCGGGTGTCGAACCGGCGGCCGTCGGCCAGCAGCACGTCGAGCGCGTGCACGTTGTCGCTGGTCTTGCCCCAGGCAACGGAGTGCGCGCCGCACGCGTCGTTGCCGATCATGCCGCCGAGCGTGCACCGGGAGTGGGTGGACGGGTCGGGCCCGAACACCAGCCCGTGCGGCCGTGCGGCGTCGTTGAGCCGGTCCAGCACCACCCCGGGCTGCACCACCGCGACCCGCTCGACCGGGTCCACCGAGATCACCCGGTCGAGGTACCGGGAGAAGTCGATCACCAGCCCCGAACCCGCCGAGTTGCCCGCGATCGACGTGCCCGCGCCCCGGTTGGTGACCGGCACGCCGTGCTCGACCGCCACCGCGACCGCCGCGACCACCCCGTCCACCGACCGGGGCCGCACCACGACCTCGGGCACGTGGCGGTAGTTCGACGCGTCGACGGAGTACAGCGCGCGGTCGCCGGGCCCGGCGAGCACGTCGCCGTCCACCGCGGCCCTGAGTCGTTCGACGAATCCGGTCACCACCCGATTGTGATCCACCCCCGGCCAGTGGTGGCGTACTCGGAGGTAGGAGATAGCCTCGCCCGCATCAACCAGCAGCGATGGGAGCAAGCGTGTCGAGGTCCGTTCTGGTCACCGGCGGCAACCGGGGCATCGGCCTGGCGATCGCGCGGGCGTTCGCCGCGCAGGGCGACAAGGTCGCGGTGACGCACCGCGGGTCCGGCGCGCCCGAGGGCCTGCTCGGCGTCAAGTGCGACGTGACCAGTTCCGCCGAGGTCGACGCGGCGTTCGCCGAGGTCGAGGCCGCGCACGGGCCGGTCGAGGTGGTCGTGGCCAACGCGGGCATCACCGACGACACCCTGCTGCTGAGGATGACCGACGACCAGTTCTCCCGCGTCCTCGACGCCAACCTGACCGGCGCGTTCCGGGTCGCCCAGCGCGCGTCCAAGGGCATGCTGCGCAAGCGCTACGGCCGCATCGTGTTCATCTCGTCCGTCGTCGGCCACCTGGGCGGCGCGGGCCAGGTCAACTACGCCGCCAGCAAGGCGGGCCTGGTCGGCGTGGCCCGGTCGATCGCCCGCGAACTCGGCACCCGCAACATCACCGCGAACGTCGTCGCGCCCGGGTTCATCACCACGGACATGACCGACGCGCTGCCCGAGGACCGCAAGAAGCAGATCCTCGCCCAGGTGCCGTCCGGTCGCTACGGCACGACCGACGAGATCGCCGCCGCCGTCACGTTCCTGGCCTCCGACGCCGCCGCGTACATCACCGGCGCGGTGCTGCCGGTGGACGGCGGCCTCGGCATGGGCCACTGAACCGCGCACCACTGGGCCAAGCCACTACCAAGCACAACATCTCGGAGGACGGGTTTCAGTGACGGGACTGCTCGAAGGCAAGCGGCTGCTGGTCACCGGCGTGATCACCGACGCGTCGATCGCCTTCCACGTGGCCAAGGTCGCGCAGGAGCAGGGCGCCCAGGTCGTGCTCACCGGCTTCGGCCGGATGAGCCTCGTGGAGCGGATCGCCAAGCGCCTGCCGCAGCCTGCGCCGCTGGTCGAGCTCGACGTGCAGAACCAGGAGCACCTGGACACGCTGGCCGACCGGGTGCGCGAGCACGTGGACGGCCTGGACGGCGTGGTGCACGCGATCGGCTACGCACCGCCGTCGTGCCTGGGCGCGCCGTTCATGGACGCGCCGTGGGAAGACGTGTCCACCGCCATGCACGTCTCGGCCTACTCCTACAAGGCACTGGTCAAGGCCACCCTGCCGCTGATGGGCCCCGGCTCGTCGGTGGTCGGCCTCGACTTCGACGCCCGCCAAGCCTGGCCCGCCTACAACTGGATGGGCCCGGCCAAGGCCGCGTTCGAGGCGATCAACCGCTACCTGGCCCGCGACCTGGGTCCGCAGGGCATCCGGGTCAACCTGGTCTCGGCCGGCCCGGTGCGCACGATGGCCGCCAAGTCCATCCCGGGCTTCGCCCAGCTGGAGGCCATGTGGGGCGAGAAGGCCCCGCTGGGCTGGAACGTGGACGACCCCGAGCCGGTCGCCAAGTCGGTGTGCGGACTGCTGTCCGACTGGTTCCCGGCCACGACCGGCTCCATGGTGTTCGTCGACGGCGGCGTGCACTTCCTGGGCCTGTAACCGCCCGACTCGCGCCCTTCGCCTCCGGCAGCCGACTCGCACCCTTGCCCTGGGTAGCCGACTCGCGCCGATTTTACCTGGGGTTCGGGTGCTTTAGGCTGGTCGAAGCCGGGCAGGCTTGGCGGGCGCTTCATCCGCCGGGCCTGCCCGGCTTTGGCCTGCCTGGAGTACTCGTAAGGGGCCCCATGTCAAATCGACGCGAGTCGGCGGTCGCTCATCAACCGTCGCTCATCAACCGTCGCGCACTCGGTTTCGACGTGGTTCCGATCACGGCCGACCCGGTTGTGCGGCCGTCGACCGGCGGCGCGAGGATGTCCGGGTGAGTTACGACGCGCTGCTCTGGCTGTCCTTCGGCGGACCGGAAGGACCCGAGGACGTCCGCCCCTTCCTCGAGAACGTGACCCGCGGCCGGGGCGTCCCGCCCGAGCGGTTGGACGAGGTCGAGCAGCACTACCAGCACTTCGGTGGCGTGTCCCCGATCAACGCCCTCAACCGCGCCGCCATCGACGCCGTGCGCGGCCTGGTCGACCTGCCGATCTACTTCGGCAACCGCAACTGGCACCCGATGGTCGAGGACACGCTGGCCGAGATGAAGGCCGCCGGCGTCAAGCGCGCCTTGGTCTTCCCGACCAGCGCCTACGGCGGCTACTCGGCGTGCCGGCAGTACGACGAGGACATCCTACGTGCCCGCGCGGCCGTGGAGGACGCGCCCGAGTTGGTCAAGCTGCGCCAGTTCTTCGACCACCCGCTGTTCGTGGAGTCGTTCGCGGACGCCGTGCGCGCCGCCGCGGCCTCGTTGCCCGGCGACGACTACCGGGTGGTGTTCACCGCGCACTCGGTGCCGGTGTCGGCGGACAAGGCCGCCGGGCCGCCCGAGGACGGCGGTCACCTCTACTCCCGGCAGGTCGCGGAGGCGTCCCGGCTGGTGGCGGAGGCGGTCGGGGTGGCCGACCACGACGTGGTGTGGCAGTCGCGGTCCGGGCCGCCGCAGGTGCCGTGGCTGGAGCCGGACATCGTGGACCACCTCGACACCCTCTACGACAAGGGTGTGCGCAACGTGGTGGTGTGCCCGATCGGGTTCGTCAGCGATCACCTGGAAGTGGTGTGGGATCTCGACACCGAGGCCCGTGAGCGCGCTCAGGAGTTGGGCATGGGCTTCGCCCGCGCGGCCACGCCCAACGACGACCCCAGGTTCGCCCGACTGGTGGCGGAACTCGTCGCCGAGCACGTGGCGGACGCGCCGGTGCGCAAGCTGTCGGACTTCCCGGCGGCGGGCTGCACGGTCGACGGCGCGTTCTGCGCCACCCGGTGCTGCGAGCCCGTGAAACGGCCCGGCCGATGAGCGTCGACTTCAGCTGGTCGCCCCGCCCGGCCGACTGGCGTGACGCGCTGCGCATCGCCGTGCCGCTGTACCGGTGGGCGCCGTGGTTCGCCGCGGCGCTCGGCGTGCTCGGCGTCGTCGTGCTGGTGATGGACATGACGTGGGCGGGCGTGTTCGGGCTCGTGCTCGCTGTGATCATCATCGCACTCGTCCCGGTGGGCACCGCGGTGAACTTCCACAACCACCCCCTCGCGGCCAAGGCGGTGACCGGCACGGCGGACGCGCACTCGCTGCGGATGTCGGTCGGCGAGGCCGCCCGCAGCGAGCTGAACTGGGCGGAGCTGCCCGGCTGGGTGGAGACGGCGCGCGGTTTCGTGCTGCGGACCGGCACGACCGCCGTCTACGCCGTGCCGCACCGCGCGTTCGCCGACGCCGAAGCGGTCGAGGAGTTCCGGTCCCTGCTGGTGGAACACGTCGGCCCGGCGTCCTGAGCTGTCGCCGGTGCCCGCGTACCCTCGGTAGGCGTGTCTTGTGCGAGTGCGACGCTGGTCGTCTGGACGTCAGCCTGGCTGCATGGTGCGGCCGCGGCCGACGACGTCCTCGACGCCTTGGGGTTCTGGGCCGGGCTGCACGAAGTGGTGGCCGATGACGACGGCACCGCGACGGCGCTCGACCTGCCCGGCCCCGACGAGGCCCCGGTAGGCCCCGCGCTGCTGCTGGCGTCGCTGCGCCGCGCTTCCGCGACCACGGCCCGCCTGGTCATCCCGGTGCCCGGTGACGTGCGCGGGCTGGGCGCGAACGGGCCGCTGGGCAAGTCGGCGTTGCGCGCGGGCGAGGCCGCCGTGCTGCCCGAGGTGGGCGTGGGGCTGGTGCCGAAGCTGGTGGCGGACGGCGTCCTGCGGTGGACCGTGTTCGACCTGCCGACCGCGCCCGCCGGCGAGCACGTGCCGATCGGCGAGGCCGAGCACGGCCTGTCGTCGGCGATGCGGGAGGCGGCCACCGCGCTGGTGACGCTGGACGTGGCGCGGCACCGGCCCAACGTGCGGGCCGAGATCGCCGCGCTGTCCGCGGAGCACTCGGCGGTGGAGTGGCCCGCCGGGATGCCGTCCCGCTCGCTGCGGGTGCTCCAGCGCGCCGCCGAGGTCGCCGCGATCCTCACCGTGGCGGCGTCCGACGCACCGGGCGGGGCCGTGTCGGCGACCGCGACGAGGGCCAGGGACGAGGCGCTGCGGCCGTTGTCCGAGGCCGTCCGGCGGGCCCGGCTCGCGGCCGTGGACGAAGCCGTCCGGGTCCTTTCGGATCAGGGCGCCGGCCGCCATTAGGCGGCAGTCGCCGTCGAATATTCGACAGCTATTCGGTGATCTTCGAAATCGCCTGTTCTTCGACGATCGCAGACCCAGTCGAATATTCGACGCCGAACTTACTCCCGAACCGTGCGGGCAATCGGCTGAACAGGTGATCCGGACGGCGGCCGTTCGCGCTCCGAATCGATTCGGTCGGAACTCGAAGTGGCAATCCCATCGGCGGCTGAAGTAAGGTAAGCGCAGGTCAGCGGCCCTGGCGCAGGGTACGTGCCCGGGTATAGCCGCGGATTATGTCCAGGTCAACCCCTCGTCAACACGAGGTGTCGTGCGTTACGGTACGTCTGGGAGCGCTCCCAGGAAGCTGTTTCGGTCTCGCGTCGAATCCCGATTCGGCGAAATCGCTGGGAGCGCTCCCAGATGGCGGGTTGCTCGCAAGGAGGCGATGCATGAGTCTGCGCACGTTCGTACGTTCCCGGAAACTGACCGGGGCATTGGCGGTGACCTCGGTGGCGGCCCTGTCCGTGGCCGGGGTGGTGGCTTCGACGGCCACCGCCAACGCTGCCGCCGGTTGTCGGGTTTCGTACCAGATCAGTAGCCAGTGGCAAGGCGGATTCGGCGCCAATGTCACGGTCACCAACCTCGGTGACGCCATTTCCGGCGGTTGGACGCTGGAGTGGGACTTCGCCGCCGGCCAGCGGGTCCAGCAGGGTTGGAACGGCACGTTCTCCCAGTCCGGGAGCCGCGTGACGGTCCGCAACCCCTCTTGGGCCGGCAACCTCGGCACCGGCGCGTCGGTGACGCCCGGCTTCAACGGTTCGTGGACCGGGTCCAACCCGGCCCCGACGCAGTTCCGGTTGAACGGCACGGTGTGCACGGGGTCGGTCGACACGACGACCACGACCACCACGACCACGACCACGACCACCACCACGTCGACGACGACCACCACGACCACGACGGGCAACAACCCGGGTGGTCCGAAGGTCGACAACCCGTACGTGGGCGCGGGCGTGTACGTGAACCCGCAGTGGTCGGCTCGCGCCGCCGCCGAGCCGGGTGGCTCGCGGATCGCGAACCAGCCGACCGGTGTGTGGCTGGACCGGATCAGCGCGATCGCCGGCAACGGCTCGCCGACGACCGGTTTCATGGGTCTGGCGGACCACCTGAACGAGGCCGAGAAGCAGCGCGCGGCGCGTGCGGACGGTCAGCTGGTCTTCCAGTTCGTCGTCTACAACCTGCCCGGCCGCGACTGCGCCGCGCTGGCCTCGAACGGTGAGCTGAAGGCCGACGAGATCGGCCGTTACAAGACCGAGTACATCGACCCGATCGTGAGCATCGTCTCGCGGCCGGAGTACTCGAAGCTGCGCATCGTCCCGGTCATCGAGATCGACTCGCTGCCGAACCTGGTGACCAACGTGTCGCCGCGTCCGACCGCTGTGGCGAACTGCGACACGATGAAGGCGAACGGGAACTACGTCGAGGGTGTCTCGTACGCCGTCGGCAAGCTCGGTGCCATCCCGAACGTCTACAACTACATCGACTCCGGCCACCACGGCTGGATCGGTTGGGGTGACACGGTTCCCGAGTACGACAACTTCTACGCCGCCGCCAAGCAGTTCGCGGCCATCCTGGGCAAGAACGGCGCCACCAAGGACAAGGTCCACGGCTTCATCACCAACACCGCGAACTACTCCGCGCTGGAGGAGCCGTTCTGGACGGTCGACGACGTCGTCGGTGGCCGCCCGGTCAAGGAGCAGGCGAAGTGGGTCGACTGGAACGACTTCAACGGTGAGCTGGGCTTCGCCACCGGCATGCGTGCCGAGCTGGTCAAGCAGGGCTTCGACAGCGGCATCGGCATGCTGATCGACACCTCGCGCAACGGCTGGGGTGGCCCGAACCGGCCCACCGCCAAGTCGACCGCGACCACCGCGGACGCCTACGTGAACGAGTCGCGCATCGACCGCCGCGCCCAGAAGGGCAACTGGTGCAACCAGGCCGGTGCCGGTCTCGGCGAGCGTCCGAAGGCCGCGCCGAAGCCGAACATCGACGCCTACGTCTGGATCAAGCCGCCGGGTGAGTCCGACGGTGCGAGCAAGGAGATCCCGAACACCGAGGGCAAGGGCTTCGACCGCATGTGCGACCCGACCTACATGGGCAACGTGCGCAACGGCAACAACCCGTCGGGTGCTCTCGCCGACGCGCCGCTGTCGGGCCACTGGTTCTCGGCCCAGTTCCAGGAGCTCATGCGCAACGCCTACCCGGCGCTGTGACATCGGGTGACTGGCACGACCGGCAAAACAACTGAATAACTCTGCACACCCGTGGGCGGCGTCCTTCCCGGACGTCGCCCACGGGCATTTATTCGTTTGTGGTCGCCCTTTAACGTGGCACTGGTGGACATCGACGAGATCACCGCGCGGTTGGCGCTCCGGTTCGGCCCTTCGGTGGCCGGGTGGTGCGAGCGGGTACCGGACCAGGCGGCGCGGGCCGCCGAGCGCTGGGGGTTGGCGTTGGACGGGATGACGCCGCAGGGCGCCTCCTCGGTGGTGATCGCCTGCACGCTCCCGGACGGCGGGCAGGCGGTGCTCAAGCTCAGCCCCGACACCGTCTTCCTGGCCGGGCAAGCGGCGGCGCTGCGCTCGCTCGCCCCTTCCGGACGGGTGCCGGAGGTGCTCGCGCAGGACGAGGGCGTGGTGTTGATGGCGGCGGTGCTGCCCGGCACGATGGCCGACGAGCTGCCCGTCCCGCCTTCGGCGCGGGAGTGGGCCGAGCTGGTGGCGGCGCTGCACGTGGTGTCCGACCCGGACGGCGGCCTGGACCTGCGCGAACGGTGCGAGGAGTCCTACGCCCGCATCGGCCGCCGGCTGGCCGACCCCGCCGTCGCCGCGCACGTCACGCAGGCCGTGTGGGACCGCGCCCTCGACCGCTGCCGCGCCCTGCTCGACACCCAACCGCGCGTGCTGCTGCACGGCGACCTGCACCTGGGCAACGTTCTGGACGGCGGTCCGCGGCGCGGCCTGGTGGCGATCGACCCGAGGCCGTGCGTAGGCGACCCGTGCTACGACGTGGTCGACTACGTGCTGGAAGCCGCGGGCCGCGAGGGCGTGGCCGAACGCGGCGCACTGGTCGCCGAGGTGACCGGCCTCGACCCCGACCGCCTGCACGAGTGGTGCCGGGCGCTGGCCCCGATGATCGCCGTCTCGCGCCTGGACGACGACGCGGCCCGAACCGAACTGCTCGCCCTGGCCCGCTGACCCGCCGCCGCGACCGCTGGCCCGCCGCCGCGACCGCTGGCCCGCCATCGCTTCGCAGGGGTCCCCGCCCAGGGGATCCCTTGTCTTCATTCTCCCAGAGGGGTACGACAATTCCGGGCGGTCGAGTCCGTTCCGGCGGCGAAGCGCGAGGTGGAGCGGCTCCACGTCGACCGAAGGCCCGTCAGTGCGTAACTTCGGTGGGGTGACCTCTGACCTTCCCACCACCGCAGGCGCCCTCCGCGCGGCCGGTTACCTGCCGCGCGGGGTCAAGGCCGAGATCCGGGAGAACCTCCTCTCCGCCCTCCGCGACGGCCGCGACCCGTGGCCCGGCATCGTCGGCTTCGACCGCACCGTCCTGCCCCAGCTGGAGCGCGCCCTCCTCGCGGGCCACGACGTGGTGCTCCTCGGCGAACGCGGCCAGGGCAAGACGCGGCTGCTGCGCACCATCGTCGGCCTGCTGGACGAGTGGACCCCGGTCATCGACGGCGCCGAGCTGAACGAGCACCCGCTCGACCCCATCACGCCCGAGTCGAAGCGCCGCGCGAAGGAGCTGGGTGACGACCTGCCGGTGACGTGGAAGCACCGCGACGAGCGGTTCGCCGAGAAGCTCGCCACGCCGGACACGAGCGTCGGCGACCTGGTCGGCGACGTCGACCCGGTCAAGGTCGCCCAGGGCCGCAGCCTCGGCGACCCGGAGACCATCCACTACGGCCTGCTGCCCCGCTCCCACCGCGGCGTCATCGCCGTCAACGAACTGCCCGACCTGGCCGAACGCATCCAGGTCGCCCTGCTGAACGTGATGGAGGAACGCGACATCCAGATCCGCGGCTACACGCTGCGGCTCCCGCTGGACGTCCTCCTCGTCGCCACCGCGAACCCCGAGGACTACACCAACCGCGGCCGGATCATCACGCCGCTCAAGGACCGCTTCGGCGCCGAGATCCGCACCCACTACCCGCTGGAGATCTCCGCCGAGGTCGACCTGGTCCGCCAGGAGGCCCACCTGGTCGCCGAGGTCGGCGACCACCTGCTGGAGATCATCGCCCGGTTCGTGCGGCACCTGCGCGAGTCGTCCTCGATCGACCAGCGCTCCGGCGTCTCGGCGCGGTTCGCGGTCGCGGCGGCGGAGACGGTGGCCGCGAGCGCCCTGCGCCGCAGCGCGCTGATCGGCGAGAACCCGCCCATCGCCCGCCCGGTCGACCTGGAGTCGGTGCCCGAGGTGCTGCGCGGCAAGCTGGAGTTCGAGGCCGGTGAGGAGGGCCGCGAGCAGGAGGTGCTGGTCCACCTGCTGCGCCGGGCCATCGCGGACACGGCGCGGTCCACGTTCGCGGGGGTCGACCTGCGCCCGTTGGCCGAGCTGGTGTCCGACGGCCACCCGGTCGCCACCGGTGAGCGCGTCCACCCCGGTGACCTGCTGGCCGCCCTGCCGGAGCTGCCCGTGCTGCACGACGTGGCGCAAAGGGTCGGCGCCGGCCCCAAGGACCCGGCGGGACGCATCGCGTCGGCCGTCGAGCTGGCGCTCGAATCGCTCTACCTCACCCGTCAGCTCTCCAAGAGCGGCGACGACGACCGAACGGTGTACGGATGAGCAGCTACCGCTACGGCCGGTACGTCGACGGGCCCGACCCGCTGGCCCCGCCGACCGACCTGCGCGCGGCCATGGACGAGCTCGGCCGTGAAGTCATGGAGGGCGCCTCACCCGCCTCGGCGCTGCGCGAGCTGCTGCGCCGCGGCCTGCCCGGCACCCGCGGCCTGGACGACCTGACCGCACGGCTGTGGCAGAAGCGCGCCGCCCTCACCCGGCGCCACCGGCTGGACGGCACGCTGCAGGAGATCCAGCGGCTGCTGGCGGAGGCCCTGGCCGCCGAACGGGCCGCGCTGTTCCCCGACCCGGACGACGAGGCCCGGTTCCGCGAGGCCCGGCTGGACGCGTTGCCGCAGTCGACCGCGGCGGCGGTGAGCGAGCTGGCCGAGTACGACTGGCGCTCGCCGCAGGCCCGCGAGTCCTACGAGCAGATCCGCAACCTGCTCGGCCGTGAGTTGATGGACCAGCGGTTCCAGGGCATGAAGCAGGCCATGGAGAACGTCCGGCCCGAGGACGTCCAGCGCATCCAGAACATGCTCGGCGACCTCAACGACCTGCTCGCCGCGCACGCCGCCGGCGAGGACACGGGCGAGCGGTTCGAGCGGTTCATGCGCGAGCACGGCGAGTTCTTCCCGGAGAACCCGAAGTCGGTGGACGAGCTGGTCGACGCGCTGGCCGCCCGGTCCGCCGCCGCCCAGCGCATGATGAACTCGATGTCCGACGAACAGCGCGAACAGCTGTCGGCGTTGTCGCAGCAGGCTTTCGGCAACTCGGGCGTCGGCGCGCAGCTCTCGCAGCTGGACGCCCTGCTGCAAGGGCTGCGGCCGGGTGAGGACTGGAACGGCTCGGCGCGGTTCCGCGGCAACAACCCGCTGGGGCTGGGCGAGGGCGCGCAGGCGATGGCGGACCTGGCCGAGATGGACGCGTTGGCCGAGCAGCTGTCGCAGGCCTACCCCGGCGCGCGGCTGGAGGACATCGACCTGGAAGCGCTGGTCCGGCAGCTCGGCCCGGAGGCGGGCTTGGACGCGCGGCGCCTGGCCGAGCTCGAGCGCGAGCTGCGGGCCCAGAACCTGCTGGAACGCGCGCCGGACGGCTCGCTGCGGCTGACGCCGAAGGCGTTGCGGCGGTTGGGCGAGGCGGCGTTGCGCGGTGTGCTCGACAGCGCGCGCGAGCAGGGCCAACGGGACAACTCGTCCGCCGGCGCGGCCGGTGAGCTGATCGGGTCCACGCGGCCGTGGCAGTTCGGCGACACCGAGCCGTGGCACGTGCCGCGCACGGTCACCAACGCGGTGCTGCGGTCGGCGGGTGGTCCCGTCCGGCTCGACGTGGTCGACGTCGAGGTCAGCGAGACCGAGCAGCGGTCACGGGCGGCGGTCGCGCTGTGCGTGGACACGTCCTGGTCGATGGTGCAGGACGGCCGCTGGGTGCCGATGAAGCGGACCGCGCTGGCGTTGCACCACCTGGTGCGCACCCGGTTCCGCACCGACGCGCTGGAGCTGATCACGTTCGGCCGGCACGCCGAGACCGTCGACATCGGTCAGCTCACCGCGCTGGAAGGGGTGTGGGAGCAGGGCACGAACCTGCACCACGCGCTGCTGCTGGCCGGTCGGCACGTGCGCAAGCACCCCGACGCGCAGCCGGTCGTGCTGGTGGTGACCGACGGTGAGCCGACCGCGCACCTGGAAGCGAGCGGCGACGCCGAGTTCCACTACCCGCCGTTGGAGCGGACCATCGGCAAGACCCTGGTCGAGGTCGACGCCCTGGCCAGACTCGGCGCGTCGATCACGGTGTTCCGGCTGGGCGACGACCCGAGGCTGGCCAGGTTCGTGGACGCGGTGGCCCGGCGGTCCGGCGGCCGGGTCGTCGCACCGGACGAGGACGGCCTGGGCGCGGCCGTGGTCAGCGACTACCTGAGGTCGCGCAAGCGCCGCTGAGCCGCACGGTGTGGTCCGGGGATGACCGGCCTCAGTCGCGCCGGTCGTCCTTGATCTCGTCCTTGGTCTCGCGTTCCCGTTCGGTCGAGGCCAGGGCCTTCTCCGTGAGCGTGTCCGGTTCGGCCCGGTGCTTGCCCGGCCTCAGGGAGAAGTGGGACTCGTCGCGCATCCGCTCCACCATGTGCGGGTAGTGCAGTTCGAACGCGGGCCGCTCGGACCGGATCCGGGGCAGTTCGGTGAAGTTGTGCCGCGGCGGCGGTGAGCTTGTCGCCCATTCGAGCGAGTTGCCGAAGCCCCACGGGTCGTCGCGCCCGGCCGGGTCGCCGAACCGGTAGCTGCGCAGCACGTTCCACACGAACGGCAGCACGGACGCGCCCAGCAGGAACGCCCCGATCGTGGAGATGGTGTTCATCAGGGTGAACCCGTCCGACTCCAGGTAGTCGGCGTACCGGCGCGGCATGCCGATGTTGCCCAGCCAGTGCTGGATCAGGAACGTCAGGTGGAACCCGAGGAACGTGGTCCAGAAGTGCAGCTTGCCCAGCGGCTCGTTGAGCATCCGCCCGGTCATCTTGGGGAACCAGAAGTACAGCCCCGCGTACGTGGCGAACACGATCGTGCCGAACAGCACGTAGTGGAAGTGCGCCACCACGAAGTACGTGTCGGTGACGTGGAAGTCCAGCGGCGGCGAGGCCAGGATGATGCCGGTCAGCCCGCCGAGCAGGAACGTGACGAGGAACCCGATGCTGAACAGCATCGGCGTCTCCACGGTGATCTGGCCCTTCCACATGGTGCCGATCCAGTTGAAGAACTTGATGCCGGTCGGCACCGCGATGAGGAACGTCATCAGCGAGAAGAACGGCAGCAGCACCGCGCCGGTGGCGAACATGTGGTGCGCCCACACCGCCACCGACAGCGCGGCGATGGCGAACGTGGCGAAGACCAGCCCCTTGTAGCCGAACAGCGGTTTGCGGCTGAACACCGGGAAGATCTCGCTCACGATGCCGAAGAACGGCAACGCCACGATGTAGACCTCCGGGTGGCCGAAGAACCAGAACAGGTGCTGCCACAGGATCACGCCGCCGTTGGCCGGGTCGAACACGTGCGCGCCGAGGTGCCGGTCGGCGGCCAG
This sequence comes from Saccharothrix carnea, assembly GCF_003014735.1. Taxonomy (GTDB): domain Bacteria; phylum Actinomycetota; class Actinomycetes; order Mycobacteriales; family Pseudonocardiaceae; genus Actinosynnema; species Actinosynnema carneum. The sequence continues at coordinate 35,709 of NZ_PYAX01000012.1, forward strand.
CCCCATCAGCGCGGCGGTGAGGATCGGGAACGCGATCAGGATCAGCAGGCTGGTGACGAAGATGTTCCAGGTGAAGATCGGCATCCGGAACATGGTCATGCCGGGCGCGCGCAGGCAGCACACCGTGGTCACCATGTTGACCCCGCCGAGGATCGTGCCCAGGCCGGACACCGCCAGGCCCATGATCCACAGGTCCGGGCCGACGCCCGGCGCGTGCACCGCGCTGCTCAACGGCGTGTACGCGGTCCAGCCGAAGTCCGCCGCGCCGCCCGGGGTGAGGAACCCGGCCATCACCGTGAGCCCGCCGAACAGGAACAACCAGTACGAGAGCGCGTTGAGCCGGGGGAACGCCACGTCCGGCGCCCCGATCTGCAGCGGCAGGATGTAGTTGGCGAACCCGAACAGGATCGGCGTCGCGTACAGCAGCAGCATGATCGTGCCGTGCATGGTGAACAGCTGGTTGTACTGCTCGTTGGACAGGAACTGCATCCCGGGCCGGGCCAGCTCGCCGCGGATGAGCAGCGCCATCACGCCGCCGACCATGAAGAACACGAACGACGTGCCGAGGTAGAGCAGCCCGATCTGCTTCGGGTCGGTCGTGCGGAGCAGCCCCAGCAGCACGGCGCCCTTGGCCCGTCGTCGGGCCGCACCCGGGTGGGTGATCACGGGTTCCGGCTTGAGCGCGGTCATGCCGCCTCCCTCGTCCCGACGACGTGAGCCAGACCACATCGTCCCCCCGTCCGGGGCACCCGGCAAACGCTCAGCCCTGCTCGGGGACGCTGACCTGCTGTTCCACCGAGCCGGTAGCCCGTTCGAGGAAGCGCAGCAGCTCGACCGGGAACGGCCTGCCGCGACTTGGACCGCTTCATGCTCTCCGGCAGCGCCACGTCCTCGATCTCGACCCGGTCGATCTCGACGGTCCGGGACACCGCCGGGTTGTCTCATCAGCTCCAAGCCCTGGTCGAGGCGTTCCCGCAGGGCGGACGTTTCGTCCCTGGTCCGGCACGCGAGTTAGGGTCGTTGACATGCAGACCTGGTCATCCACTCCTGTCCCGCGGGTAGCGGGGGAGCCGCGTCCGTTGCGGCTGTTCGACACCGCCGCCGGCGAGGTGCGCCCGACCGCTCCCGGCGCCACCGCCAGGCTGTACGTCTGCGGCATCACCCCCTACGACGCGACGCACCTGGGTCACGCGGCCACCTACCTGGCGTTCGACCTGGTCCACCGGGTGTGGCTGGACAACGGCCACGACGTGCACTACGTGCAGAACGTGACCGACATCGACGACCCGCTGCTGGAGCGGGCCGAGCGCGACCAGGACGACTGGGTGGTCCTCGGCATGCGGGAGACCGCACTGTTCCGCGAGGACATGGTGGCGCTGCGCGTGCTGCCGCCGCGCGACTACGTGGGCGCGGTCGACGCGATCCCCGAGGTGGTCGAGGTCATCGCGAAGCTGCTGTCCGGTGGCTACGCGTACCGGGTCGACGACCCGGAGTACCCGGACGTGTACTTCGACCACACGGCGACCGGGCGGTTCGGCTACGAGTCGAACTACGACCTGGAGACGATGGGCAGGTACTTCGCCGAACGGGGCGGCGACCCGGACCGGCCGGGCAAGCGCCACCCGCTGGACGCGCTGCTGTGGCGTGCCGCCCGACCGGGTGAGCCGTCGTGGCCCTCGGAGCTGGGTGACGGCAGGCCCGGCTGGCACATCGAGTGCAGCGCCATCGCGCTGAACCGGCTCGGCACGTCGTTCGACGTGCAGGGCGGCGGCTCGGACCTGATCTTCCCGCACCACGAGTTCTCCGCCGCGCACGCCGAGGCGGTGACCGGCGAGCACCCGTTCGCCCGGCACTACGTGCACGCGGGCATGATCGGGCTGGACGGCGAGAAGATGTCCAAGTCGCGCGGCAACCTGGTGTTCGTGTCCAAGCTGCGGGCGGAGAAGGTCGACCCGAACGCGGTGCGGCTGGCGTTGTTCGCGGGCCACTACCGCACCGACCGGCCGTGGAGCGCGCAGCTGCTGGCCGAGGCCGAGGCCAGGCTGGCGAAGTGGCGGCTGGCGGCGGCCCTGCCGACCGGGCCGAGCGCGGTCGCCACCGTGGCCCGGTTGCGCGACCACCTCAGCGACGACCTCGACACGCCCCGCGCGCTGGCCGCGCTGGACGCGTGGGCGGCCGAGGCCCTGTCGACCGGCGGCTCGGACCAGACCGGCCCGACCCTGTTCCGGGCGGCTGTCGACTCGCTGCTGGGCGTGGACGTCTGACCTGAGGAGCGGGGCCGCCCCCCGATCGGGAGGCGGCCCCACCGCTGGTCAGGCTCAGACGTCGAGCGTCCAGCTGTTGAGGTACCCGGTGTCGAAGGTCGCCACGTCGCGGACGCGCAGCTTCCAGGTGCCCGCGGCGGCCTCGGAGGAGGCGTTCACGGTGTACGAGCGGTTGATGTTGTCGGCGCTGCCGCCGCTGCGGTTGTGCAGGTTGTAGACCGAGCCGTCCGGCGCGACCAGGTCCACGATCAGGTCACCGATGTAGGTGTGCACGATGGTGACCTGCACGGTGGTGGTGGCCGAGGCGTTGGCGGCGCAGGTCAGCGCGATCGTGCTGGAGACGTCGGAGTTGTCGCCGATCGTCACGTCGGTGCCGTTGGTGACCGGGTCGCAGCCGCCGCCGGTGGACGTGATCGCCCACGAGAACGTGGTGCTGCCGGTGCGCGACGCCGAGTCGGTCGCGGTCGCCGTCACCGAGTACGTGCCCACGGTCGTCGGCGTGCCGCTGATCAGGCCCGAGGAGCTGATCGACAGGCCGGCCGGGAGACCGGTGGCCGAGAACGTGTACGGCGCGGTGCCGCCGGTGGCGGACAGCTGCAGGCTGACCGCGGTGCCGACGACGGTCGACCGGTTGCCCGGGTTGGTCACGGTCGGGCCGCCGGGGGTCGCCGTGCCGGTGAACAGCAGCTTGTTCGGCGAGCCGGTGCCCGGGCTGGTGACCTTGTCGGCGGTGGCGGCGGCGACGATCGCCGCGTTCACCGTCGGCGGGGTCGCGGTCGGGTTGTCCGCCAGGTAGAGCGCGGCGGCGCCCGCGACGTGCGGCGACGCCATCGACGTGCCGCTGATCGTGTTGGTGGAGGTGTCGTTGGTCATCCACGCCGAGGTGATGTTCTGGCCGGGCGCGAACAGGTCGGTGCAGGTGCCCCAGTTGGAGAACGAGGCGCGCGCGTCGGTGTTCGCGGACGCGTTCACGCTCAGCGCCTCGGCGACCCGGGCCGGGGAGTAGTTGCACGCGTTGGCGTTGGAGTTGCCCGACGCCACCGCGTAGGTGATGCCCGCGGCGATGGAGTTGCGCACCGCGGTGTCCAGGGCGGTGTCGACGCCGCCACCCAGCGACATGTTCGCGACCGCGGGCTTGACGGCGTTCTGGGTGACCCAGTTGACGCCGTTCACCACGCCCGCCGTGGTGCCGGAACCGGCGCAGTTGAGCACCTTGACCGCGATCAGCTGCACGCCCTTGGCCACGCCGTGGGCCGTGCCGCCGACCGTGCCGGCGACGTGCGTGCCGTGGCCGTTGCAGTCGGTGTTGTTGGTGTCGACGGTGTTGGTGCCCCAGGTGGCCCGGCCGCCGAAGTCCGAGTGCGAGGTCCGGATGCCGGTGTCGATGATGTACGCCCGCACGTTGCCCGCGGTCGTCGAGTAGTTGTAGGCGCTGTCCAGCGGCAGGTCGCGCTGGTCGATGCGGTCCAGGCCCCACGACGGCGGGTTGGGCTGCACGGCGTTGATCGAGATCGGCAGGTCGGCCTGCACGAACGCGACCCGCGGGTCGGCGGCCAGGCGCCTCGCCTGCGCCGCGGACATGGTGGCGTGGAAGCCGTTGAGCGCGTGCTGCCAGGCCACGCGGACCTGGCCGCCGTACTTGTCGACCAGCGAGGACGCGGTCGACGCGGACGCGGACCTCGCCGACATCGCGTCGTTGAGTGCCACGACGTAGGAGCCGGGGACGGCGTCGGCGCGCTCCGCGCCGAGCACGTCGCCCTCGGCGGCCGCCACTCCGGCGTTCGAGAAGGCCAGCGCGGCGGCCGACACGGCGGCCAGGCCGAGCACGGCCAGTCTTCTGGTGGTTCGGGCGTCTCCCATGGCAGGGTTCTCCCTTTTCGGGCAGGGCTGCGCGGCCGTGCCGGGCGGGTGCGCCGGTCGGCCGTGCGATGCAGGGGATGGGACGTCCGCGCGAACGGGTGGAGCGACCTGGTCACTTGCATGGTCGGGAGAAAACCGGCCGCCCGTTAGCGCCGATAGTCGTAACTACGTCGAATCGAGAGCTGTCGGTACGGCCCGTCAGGACCGGTCGGCCGAGTCCCGTGCGCCCAGTCGCTCATCCCGGTACGCCCGCCAGTGCTTGAGCAGGTTCGGCAGCTCGGCGTGGACGAACTCGAAGAACATGAGCGTCTCCGCGATCCGCTTGCCCGCGGGCGTGTCCGGGCCGAGCACGCCGATGCCCTCGTTGAGCGGACCGGACCACCGGCGGAGCATCTCGTCGCGGCGGAACAGCGCCTCGTACCAGACGTCGTCGAACACCCGGTAGAGGTCGCGGCGGGAGCCGGTCTCGCGCTCCCGGCTGACCAGGTTCATCTGGGCCAGGTAGCGGACCGCACCGGAGATCGCGGCGGGCGACACGCGCAGCAGGTCGGCCAGCTCGGCGGCGGTCAGCTCGCCGGAGTCGGTGGCCAGCAGGGCGACGAACACGCGCGCCGGCATCCTCGGCATGCCGGACTCCGCGAACACCGCGCCGAAGCGCTCGATGAAGCGCAGCACCGCCTGATCGTCCCGCTCGCCCACCTGAGTCACCGCCGGATCATCCCCTCGTGGTACCTGGAACCGGAGGCAGTTTATACGCTTCCTTAACTTCACGACTTTGTGAAATGACTGTAGCTTACCTGCCATGACTGCTGCGATATCCGTGTCGGGCCTGGTCAAGACCTTCGGCCCGACGCGTGCCCTGGACGGTCTGGACCTGACCGTCCAGGAGGGTGAGGTGCACGGCTTCCTGGGCCCCAACGGGTCGGGCAAGTCGACCACCATCCGGGTCCTGTTGGGCCTGCTGCGCGCCGACTCCGGTGCCGCGTCGCTGCTGGGCGGCGACCCGTGGCGCGACACCGCCGAGCTGCACCGCAGGCTCGCCTACGTGCCCGGCGACGTGAGCCTGTGGCCGAACCTGACCGGCGGCGAGGTGATCGACCTGCTGGGCAGGCTGCGCGGCGGGCTGAACGAGAAGCGCCGCGCCGAGCTGCTGGAGCGCTTCGAGCTGGACCCGCGCAAGAAGGGCCGCACCTACTCCAAGGGCAACCGGCAGAAGGTGGCCCTGGTCGCGGCGCTGGCCTCGGACGTGGAGCTGCTGATCCTGGACGAGCCGACCTCCGGGCTGGACCCGCTGATGGAGGCCGTGTTCCAGGAGTGCGTCAACGAGCTGCGCGGCGAGCGGACCGTGCTGCTGTCCAGCCACATCCTGGCCGAGGTCGAGGCGCTGTGCGACCGGGTCAGCATCATCCGCAACGGCCGCACGGTGGAGACCGGCACGCTGGCCGACCTGCGCCACCTCACCCGCACCAGCGTCTCGGCCGAGCTGGTCGGCGCGCCGGACGGGCTGGCCGGCCTGCCCGGCGTGCACGACCTGGCGGTCGACGGCACGCGGGTGCGGTTCGAGGTCGACACCGACCACCTGGACACGGCGCTGCGCGCGTTGGTCGGCAGCGGCGTCCGTGCGCTGACCAGCCAGCCGCCGACGCTGGAGGAGCTGTTCCTGCGCCACTACGAGGACGAGCTGCCGTCCGGTGGCACGGTCGAAGGGGTGATGTCGTCGTGACCGGCCTCGGCTCGCTGGTGCGCCTGGCGCTGCGCCGCGACCGGCTGCTGCTGGCCGTCTGGGTCATCGGCCTGGTCGGCATCACGCTGGCCACCGCGTCGACGGTCGGCGAGCTGTACGGCTCGCCCGAGTCCCGGCAGCAGCTGGGCGGGACGGCGGGCAGCAACCCGGCGTTCCTGGCCATGCTCGGCCCGCTCTACGACGCGTCCACGACCGGTGGCGTGCTGGCCTGGCGGTGGGGCGTGTTCGGCGCGCTGCTGGTCGGCCTGATGGCCATGTTCCTGGTCACCCGGCACACCAGGGCGGAGGAGGAGTCGGGTCGGCTGGAGCTGATCGGCTCGGCCGTCGTCGCCCGGCACGCGCCGCTGGCCGCCGCCGTGGTGGTGGCGCTGGCGGCGAGCACGGTGATCGGCCTGCTCGTGGCGCTCGGCCTGACCGGTCTCGGCGAGTCGGCGTCGGGTTCGTTCGCGCTCGGCCTCGCGTTCGCGTCAGTCGGCTGGGTGTTCACCGGTGTCGGCGCGGTCAGCGCGCAGCTGTCGGAGAGCGCGCGTACGGCCAACTCGATCGCCGGCGCCGTGCTCGGCGTCGCCTACCTGCTGCGCGCGGTCGGCGACGCGGCGGGCGACGAGGGGCCGACGTGGCTGACCTGGCTGTCGCCGCTGGGGTGGCTGGAGCAGACCAGGGCGTTCGCGGGCGACCGGTTCTGGGTGCTGCTGCTGCCGCTGGCGTTGTCCGCGGTGCTGGTCGTGGCGGCGTCGGTCCTGGTGACCGAGCGGGACCTCGGCGGCGGCCTGGTGCCGACCCGGCTCGGCCCGGCCCGCGCGCCCCGTTCGCTGGGCAGCGCGTTCGGCCTGGCCTGGCGGTTGCAGCGGGGCATGCTGATCGGCTGGACGCTGAGCCTGTTCGTGCTCGGCGCCGTCTACGGGTCGGTCGCGCGCGGTGTCGAGCAGATGCTGGAAGCCAACCCGGCGTTGCAGAAGATCATCGCGCAGATGGGCGGCGCGGGCGCGATCGTGGACGTCTACCTGGCCTCGATCCTCGGCATCATCGCCCTGTTCAGCGCGATCTACGTGGTGCAGTCGACGTTGCGGCTGCGCACCGAGGAGACGGAGTTCCGTGCGGAGCCGGTGCTGGCCACGCCGGTCAGCCGGTTCGCGTGGGTGGGCAGCCACGTGCTGTTCGCCACGGTCGGCACGGCCGTCGTGCTGGCCGCCGCGGGTCTGGGCGCCGGTCTGGTGCACGGCGTGCGGGTCGGTGACGTCGGCGGGCAGGTCGCGCGGCTGGTCGGCGCCGCGGTGACGCACGTCCCGGCGGTGTGGGTGGTCGCGGGCCTCGCGCTGGCGCTGTTCGCGCTGGTGCCGAAGCTGGCGTCGGCGGGCTGGGCGGTGATCGTGGTGTTCCTGGTGCTCGGCCAGCTCGGTCCGCTGCTCCAGCTCGACCAGTGGGCGATGGACCTCTCGCCGTTCACGCACATCCCGAAGGTGCCCGGCGCCGACGTGTCCGCGACCCCGTTGGTGTGGCTGACGTTGGTCGCGGCGGCTCTGATGGCGCTCGGGTTCGCCGCGTTCCGCCGGAGGGATGTCGGTTGAACATCTGAAAGGCTATTTTCGAAAGTTCTCTTTCAGGTCTACTGTCGGGGCCATGGATCTCCCACGGCCCCGACGGGTCACCGATGTCGACGCGCTGAAGGCGCTGGCGCACCCGTTGCGCGTGTCGTTGCTGAACCACCTGCTGGCGGTCGGTCCCCGCACGGCGAGCGAGTGCGCCGAGGCGGTCGGCTCGACGGCCTCCAACTGCAGCTGGCACCTGCGGCAGCTGGCGAAGTCCGGGTTCGTGGAGCGGGTCGAGGCCGGTGACGGTCGGGAACGGCCGTGGCGGGCCACCTCGGTCGGCTACGACGTCGGCGCGTTCGACGACGACCCGGAGGTCCGCAGCCGGCAGGACGCGGTGCTCGCGCTGGCGCTCAACGAGTACAACCGGCTGGTCCAGCGGTTCCTGGACCGGCAGCACGAGCTGCCGCGCGAGTGGCTCGAAGCCTCCGCGATGCACGGCTACACGGTCAACGTGACCGCCGAGGAGCTGGTCGGCCTGCTCGGCATGATCGACGACATCCTGCGCCCGTACCTGGTGCCGGTGCGCCAGGACGTGCCGGAGGGCGCGCTGCCCGCCCACGTCGGCGTCCGGGCGTTCCCGCGATGACCGGCCCGCTGGGAGTGCCCGCGTTCCGCCGGTTGTGGATCGCCGGGTTCGTGTCCGAGATCGGCGACTGGGTGCTGCTGGTCGCGCTGCCGGTGTACGTGTACCAGCGCACCGGCTCCGCGGCGGCGACTGCGACGACGTTCGTGGTGGCGCTGCTGCCGAGCCTGGCGCTGTCGCCGCTGGCCGGGGTGCTGGCCGACCGGTTCGACCGGCGCAAGCTGATGCTGCTGGTCAGCCTCGCGCAGGCGGTCACCCTGCTGCCGCTGCTGACCGGCGACCTGGTGCTGGTGAACGTGGTGACGGCGGTGCAGGCCGGGTTGGCGGCGCTGTTCGAACCGGCCAAGAACGCGTTGCTGCCGACGCTGGTGCCGCGGGAGCAGGTGCCGGCGGCCAACGGGCTGGTCGGGGTGAACTCCAACCTGGCGCGGCTGGTGGGTGCGTCGCTGGGCGGTCTGCTGCTCGGCTACACCGGGTTGCCGGGCGTGGTGCTGGCGGACGTGGCGTCGTTCCTGCTCGCGGCGGCGCTGTTGGCGGCGCTGCGGACCGCGGATCCGGTGCGTGAGGCGGGGAAACCCGCGTGGCGGGCCTGGCTGGACGGCCTGCGCGAGATCCGAGGCCCGCTGCGACCGATGGTGGCCGTGGTCGGGTTGATGGCCACCGGCCAAGGCCTGTTCGTGGTGCTGTTCGTGGTGTTCGTGACCGAACGGCTCGGCGGGGGAGCGGCTGAGGTGGGGCTGCTGCGCGGTGTCCAGGCGATCGGTGGGCTGCTCGGTGGCCTGCTGGTGGGGGTGCTGGCGCGTCGGCTCGCACCCGGCAGGCTGCTGGGCGTGTCGCTGGTCGGCTTCGCCGTGGTCGCCGCGCTGGGCTGGAACGGGCCGCACGTGACCACGGCGCTGGTGTTCTACCTGGCCGCGTTCGTGGTGGTGGGCGTGCCGGGCGTGATCGCGGGCGCCGGGATGATGTCGGTGCTGCAGCTGCACGCGTCCGACGAGGTGCGCGGCCGGGTGATGGCGACGTTCGTCAGCCTCTACGACGGCGGCCAGGCGCTCGGCATGGTGCTGGCGGGCGCCCTCACGCCCGTGCTCGGCCTGTCCGTGCTGCTCAACGCCCAGGCCGCGCTCTACCTGGCGGCCGGCGTGCTGGCGCTGGCGACGCTGGATCCCGCAACCGGTCGTGGTGCGGCAGCACGGGCGGAACCGCCGGCACCAGCCCGGCGGGCACGAGGAACGCGCTGACCGGGTCCGCACCCCACCGCCACCACTGACGGCAGCACCCCGACCCCGACCAGCAGGACACCGCCGAAGCGGCGCCGACGTCCGCCCGGCGGCCTGCACGGAGCCGGTGGCCCGGCCGACCGGGGCTCACATGCCAGTCGGACCCCGGCCCGGACCCCGGCCGCGCCGGCGCAGGTAGCGCTCGAACTCGGCGGCGATCGCGTCACCGCTGGCCTCGGTGATCTGGATCTCCGCGTCGCCGCGCTCCTCCAGCGCCCGCACGTAATTGCGCACGTCCTCGTCCTCGTCGGCCATCTCGCTGACCGTGCGCTCCCACTCCTCGGCCTGCTCCGGCAGGGCACCGAGCGGCACCTCGACGTCCAGCACCTCCTCCACCCGGTGCAGCAGGGCGAGCGTCGCCTTCGGCGAGGGCGGCTGGGAGACGTAGTGCGGCACGGCCGCCCAGAACGAGATCGCGGGCACGCCCGCCTGCACGCACAGGTCCTGGAACACGCCGACGATCCCGGTCGGCCCCTCGTACCGCGACCGCTCCAGCCCGTACTTCGCCGCCGCCGCCTCGTCGTACGCCGTCCCCGTCACGGGCACCGGCCGGGTGTGCGGCGTGTCCATCAGCAGCGCACCCAGCGTGACCACCGTCGTCACGCCCAGGTCCTCGATGTGCCCCAGCAGCTCGGAGGCGAACTTCCGCCACCGCATGTTCGGCTCGATCCCGTGCACGAGCACCACGTCGGTGGACGACCCGGGCGGGCGGCACACCGACAAGCGGGTCGTCGGGAATTCAACCCGTCGGGTGACGCCGTCCACCAGTCGGACTGTGGGCCGAGTCACCTGGAAGTCGTAGTAGTCGTCCGGATCGATCTCCGCCAACGGCGTCGCGTCCCACGTGAGTTGCAGGTGTTCGATCGCCGTGCTGGCGGCGTCGCCAGCATCGTTCCACCCCTCGAACGCCGCCACCATGATCGGGTTGGTGAGCGGTTTGCTGGGGTCGAAGGGGGTCTGGGCGGCCTGGTCCGGATCGGTCACGCGGCCAGACTACGACCACTGCCGCACACCCGACGCCGTAGGCTTGGCGCATGTCGGATCGTGTCACGCCGCCTCTCCCCGGCGCGCCCGCCGACCGCGTCCTCGTCGCGGACGGTGCGATGGGCACCACGCTCCGGCCCGCCGACCTGACCCTGGACGATTTCGCAGGTCACGACGGTCGCCCCGAGATTCCGAACGTGACCAGGCCGGACGTCGTGCACCAGGTGCGCCGAGGTTCCCTCGAAGCCGGCGCGGACGCCGTGGAGACCGACACCTTCGGGGCCGACCTGGCGAACCCGGCCGGCACGGAATCCCCGAGAAGATCGTCGAGTTGTCACGTCGGGGTGCCGAACTCGCACGTGATAGAGGCCGACGAGGACGCCGGCTGCCGCGGCGCGACCGCCGAGCACGTCGGACCAAGGTCGTGGAGATGCTCGAACCAACCCCGAGCAGTGGCGAAGTACTCCAACTCATGATCAACGAGGGATGTCGTAGATGACGGTCGAGGCTGTGCTGTGGGACATGGACGGCACGCTGCTGGACTCCGAGAAGCTGTGGGACATCCCGCTCAACGAGTTCGTGGAGAAACTGGGCGGCACGCTGTCGCTCGCGACGAGGCAGGCGCTGGTGGGCTCCAGCACGGCCCGGACCATGGGGCTGCTGTTCGCCGAAGCGGGGGTCGAGCCGACCGACGCCGACCTCGCCGACGGCGCGGCGTGGATCACCCGGCGCACCGAGGAGCTGTTCCGGGCCGGCCTGCCGTGGCGGCCGGGCGCGGCCGAGGCGCTGCGCGCGGTGCGGGACTCCGGTGTGCCGATGGCGCTGGTCACCTCGACCGAACGGCGGCTGACCGAGGTCGCGCTGGACACCATCGGCCGGGACCTGTTCGACGTCACGGTGTGCGGTGACGAGGTCGACCGCCGCAACAAGCCGCTGCCCGACCCGTACCTGAAGGCCGCCCGGCTGCTCGGCGTCGACCCGACCCGGTGCGTCGCGGTCGAGGACTCGCCGACCGGCGTGGCCTCCGCCGTGGCCGCCGGCTGCACGGTGCTGGTCGTGCCGTGCGACGTGCCGGTGGAGCAGGGCGAGCGCCGCGTGTTCCGCGACTCCCTGGTCGGGGTGGGACTCGGGACGCTCACCCTGCTGCTGGACCGCTGACTAGACCGCGGACACCCGCTTCGCGCGACGTGTCGCCGGGTCGACCAGCAGGCCGAACACGACGCCGAGACCGAGCCACAGCGTGGCCGTCTCGGCGAGCGAGGCCAGCCGGAACTCCCACAGCACGCCACCCGGCACGTCGGACGGCACGACGTCCGGCGTCTCCGGGAACGCGACGAGCAGCACGACCACCGCCGCCAGCACGGCCGCAGCCACGGCGGTGGCGCGGACCGGCGGCGTCAGCCCGCCCAACCGGGAAGCCAGGTGGCTCGCGCCGACCGCGACCAGCAACCCGGCCGCGATCAGCCCCAGGTAGAGCACCGTGCGGTACTCCACCGTGTCCGCGGCACCCACCCCGGGCGGGTTGGCCGGGTACTTCACCGCGGGCAGCAACGCCGCCGCGCTGAACGCCGCCGCCGACAGCGACACCGCCCGCACGAACGGCGCCTTGGACACGAACCAGCGCCGCGACCCCGCGTACGCGGTGGCGAACAACGCGCCGACGGCCACACCCACCACCACCGCGGCGAGCACACCGCCGACCACCTGCGTGCCGCGGCTGAACAGCTCGCCGTGCCCGTGACCCGCGCCGGGCTCCGCGGGCCGTGCCTGTTCGACGGCCAGCGCCGCCCGGATCGGCGCCTCGACGACCAGCACGCCGACCAGGCCCGCGAGCAGCCCGGACACCGCGCCGGCGCCGACACCGCGCGCCAGCAGACCCTTGTACGTCGGCATGTCGGCCCGGCCTAGTGGCACGGGACGCCGAGCGCGTGGCGCCCGTCGTGGAAGAACTCGTGCACGGTCTCGGCGGCGTGGCCGAGCGCGATGCCGTTCTCCTGCAGGACCAGCCAGGTCACGCTCAACGCGACCAGTGCGACGGCGTAGGCCCACTTGGGGATGGGGACGGAAAGGTGGTGCGCGGGGCTCGTCATGACGCCTCCTCCATACCTCGTGGAAGGTCAACAACAACACGTGCCGCAGCCGGTCTCCTGACTCCCGGATCGACGCCGTCCCCGCGTCTTCCCAGCCGCTCCACGCGACCAGTGACGTTCTCGGCGGGTTGGCTCCCCGGTCACAGTGGCGAGGACCGCGCCGGATTCACACCGGCTTCCCGTCCACTGCGGCGTTGCGAACCGTAGAGTCGATCGTGGTCGGGGCACAACCGACCAGACGAGTTGTCGTGCACCTCACGCCGGAGGGGCTCAGCGGGGCGTCAACGGGCAGTCGCCGCACGTGCCGCCGCCGTCGAGCCGGTAGTACAGGCAGCAGCTGCGCCGCCGGAACACCACCTCGCCGGGGAACGGGATGAACTCGCCCGTGCCCTTCAGCGGCGGGTCGGCGAACAGTTCGTCGGCCAACGCCCCGCAGTCGACGCCGCTGCGGCTGATCGTGCGCAGCGCGCCCGCGACGGACGATCCCGCGTTGCCCCACAGCAGGCCGCGTGCCACCGGCGTGACCGCGTGCACCGCCTCCACCACCGGCTCCAGCGACTCGGCGATGCCGACGCCCGCCAGCGGATCCTTCAGGCGGACCTGGAGGCCTTCCGGGCTGTACCGCCACCACACGTTGGCCGGGCGGACATCCGGCGCGACCCCGCCGACCGCGCGTGCGGCGACCACCGGGCTCAGCAGCCGAGCCGTGTAGCCGAGGAAGAACAGCGACGCGGCGACCCGCCGTTCGGCGGTGCGGTAGCGGGCGCCGATCCGGTCGAGGGCGTCGGGCAGGGCGGGGCCGTGCGACAGGGCCTCACCGTCGTGCCAGTCGTCGTCGGGCCGGCCGACGTCGAGGGCGAAGAACGGGCTGAGGCCGCGGATCTGCCGCAGGGTGGCCAGGACTCGGGCGAACTCGGACACGTGACCTAGTCTGCCGCCGTGGACGCACTGGGGTTGGGCCTGGCCCTCGGCCTGGCCGCGAGCATCAGCCCCGGCCCGCTGTTGGTGCTGGTGGTGACGTCGGCGCTGCGCTCGGGCTGGAAGTCCGGCGCGCTGACCGCCTGCGCACCGCTGCTGTCGGACGCCGCGGTGGTCGCGGTGACCCTGCTCCTGCTCGACCGCCTGCCCGCGCGGGCGCTGGGCGTGCTCGGCGTCGTGGGCGCGGTGTTCGTGGTGTGGAGCGGCGTGCAGACCGTCCGGGAGGCCCGGTCGGCATCCCTGACCGACCACTCCTCAACACCCGACCCACCCTCGCCCAAGCCCACCGCCTCGCCCGAACCCACCTCGCCCGAACCCGCCAGTGCGCCGGAATCCGCCTCGCCCAAACTCGCCGCCTCGCCGGAATCCGACCCCTCACCCGAGCCCGCCGCCTCACCCGACACCGACGCTGCGCCTGGCGCCGGCACTCAGCCCAGCGCCGCCGCTTTGCCTGGTACCGACACCCGACCCAGCGCCGACGCTCGGGCTGGCGCCGGCAGTCCGCCCGGCGCCGACACCCGACCTCGCACTGACACGCCGCCTGGCGCCGACCCACGACCTCGCACCGACACCCGGCCCGGAGCCGACGCCTCACCGGGGCCGGACCCGTTGCCCGCGATCCATGCTTCGCAGGGGTCGCCGCCCAGGGGAACCCTGAACTCGATTCTACCGGCGGGGTACGACAATTCCGGCTCCTCGAAGGCCGCCGGAGCGCTCGCCCTGCGTCGAGCGGTGCTGGTGAACCTGCTCAGCCCGCACCCGTGGATCGCGTGGGCGACCGCGCTCGGACCCCTCACCATCACCACGTGGCGCGCGTCGGCGGGCGCGGGCGCGGCGTTGCTGATCGGCTTCTACCTGACCCTGGTCGGCGGCAAGGTCGTGATCGCCGTGCTCGTCGCCCGCGGACGCCGGCATCTCGGCGACACCGGCTACCGCCGCGCACTCACCGTTGCCGGAGCGCTGCTGGTGCTCGCCGGCGTGGCGATGGGCGTCGAGTTCGCGGGTTACCCGCACGGCGGCTAGCCCCGGTCCCAGAACTGCGTCAGGCCAGGTAGAACGTCATCATGTCGCTGCGCACCGGCGGGAACAGCGCGTACATCAAGTCGGCGTTGGGCCCCGGGTACACGTCCGGGAACCGCGCGGTCAGGCCCTTGATCCCGTGCGGGCCGAACAGCAGCGACGCCAGCACGTCCGGCGCCACGCCGGCACCGCCCGCCGCGCCCGGCGCCTGCATCGTCCCGCCGACCACGACCGGCCCGACCTCGCCCGCCTTGAACGGCAGCCGCACGTGCGACCGGTAGAACGACACGACCGCCTCGCCCTCCCGGTCGCCGAAACCGCCGTCCACCAACCGCCGGCCGAACACCGGCCGCAGGTGCTCCAGCAACGCCACCGGGTCGCCGATCCGCACGTAGTGCGAGTTCGCCTCCTCCGGCGCGGGCCCGAGGAACGGCTCCAACGCCCCACCCGCCACCGACCCCGGCCGCTCAGTCACCTCGGTGGCCCCGGTCAACGCGAGCAGCGCGTGCGCCGCCGCCTCGTCCACGGCCGCCGCCTCCGCCAGCCGCACGCCCTCCTCCGGCGGCGTGGTGCGACCCGTGGCGACCGGCACGCCGTCCCGCTCCACCAGCCACTCCGTGCTGCCGTCCCGCGCCACGAGCCACCGCCACAGGCCGGGGGAGTGCGGCATCCGCAGGTCGGCCCGCGCCTGCTCGGCGTCCTGGAGCCGGGCCATCACCGGGATGTCCTCGACGCCCGCCTCGCGCACCGCGTGCCCGGCGCCCTCGGGACGGCCCGTGACCGGTCGGGTGGCCGAGATCGGGATCGCGTACGTGTAGCCGAACTGGCGGTAGAAGTACGGGATGCCGAGCATCACGTTCACCAGGTGGCCGCGTGCGGCGGACCGTTCGTGCGCCCACCCCATCAGCGCCCGCACCAGCCCGCGACCCTCGTAGGCGCGGTCGGTGGCGACCAGTTCCACCTGGCCCGCCGGGATCTCCACCCCGTCGAGCACCAGCGTCTCGTCCAGCAGGGTCGCGGTGGACACGACCTTGTCGCCGTCCACGACGACCGCGCACGACTCCCAGCCCGCGTCCGGGTCCTCGACCACCAGGCGGTGGTCGACGGCGTCGGCCGGCTCACCCCGCTCGACCAGCAGCGCCCCGATCTGGTCGAGGTCGTCCGGGCGCGCGGTCCGCAGCACCAGCCCATCGGTCATCGGTGCAGTGTCACGGTGTGGCCGAAGTCGCGCCATCGGTTTTTCGCTGGCGGTCGGGGTACCGCCCGCGCAGAATCCGCGCATGCCCTGGCTGCCCGCTGACTACGCCCACCCGACCCGCGTCGCGCTCGACGCCGAACACCACCTGCGGCCCATCCGCGAGTCCGATGTGGACATCGACTACCCCGCCGTGATGGGTTCACAGGAGCGGCTGTGGTCGCTGTACGGCGAGAAGTGGGGCTGGCCGCCCGCCGACATGACCCACGAGCACGACCGCGTCGACCTGGCCCGGCACGAACGCGAGCAGGACGCGCACGAGTCGTTCAACTACGCCCTGTTCAACGCCGACGAGACCGAGCTGCTCGGCTGCGTCTACATCGACCCGGTCGAGGACCCCGAGCGCACCGACGACGCGCAGATCTCGTGGTGGGTCGTGGACGCGCACGTGGGCACCGACCTGGAGCGCGCGCTGGACGCGTTCGTGCCGAGGTGGATCGGCGAGGCGTGGCCCTTCACCAGCCCGCACTACGGGATCTGATCCCCGCGGGGCCTGGGTGCCTGCGGCCGTTCGGGGGATGGGAGGATCAGAACCCGTGAAGACCTTCGACGAGCTGTTCGCCGAGCTGAGCGAACGCGCACGCACCCGCCCTGAGGGCTCCGCCACCGCCGCGGCTCTGGAGGCCGGGGTGCACGCGCAGGGCAAGAAGGTGCTGGAGGAGGCGGGCGAGGTCTGGATCGCCGCGGAGCACGAGTCCGACGAGCGCCTGGCCGAAGAGGTCTCCCAGCTGCTGTACCGGGTGCAGGTGCTGATGCTCGGCCGCGGCCTCACCCTCGAAGACGTCTACAAGCACCTGTGATCCTGGAAGTCGCCGCGCTCGACGTCCGCCCCGGCCTGGAAGCGGACTTCGAGCGGGCGTTCGAGCAGGCCCGGGAGGTCATCGCCGGGTCGCCCGGGTTCGTCTCGCTCGACCTGCGGCGGTCGGTCGAGCACCCGTCCCGCTACCTGCTGCTGGTGGAGTGGGAACGGCTGGAGGACCACACGGTCGGCTTCCGGCAGGGGCCGCTGTACCCGCGGTGGAAGGCGCTGCTGCACCACTTCTACGACCCGTTCCCGACCGTCGAGCACTACCGCGCGGTCTGACCGCGCAGCAGTTCGACCACCTGGTCGTCGGTCGTCTGGTCGAAGTGCCCGTAGAACCGGCCGACCGCCCGGAAGTCCGTCCGCGGGTGGGGGCACACGACCAGGTCGGCGTCCGCTCGGAGGGCGCGCACGGAGTCCGCCGCGCCCACCGGCACCGCGAGCACCAGCCGCCGGGGGTGCTGCGCCCGGGCTTCCCGCAGCGCGGCGCGGGCCGTGACGCCGGTGGCCAGGCCGTCGTCCACGACCAGCACGTCACGGCCGTCGAGCCGCACCGGGCCGTCCCGGTACAGCTCCAGCCGCCGCCGAGCCTCCCGCCGTTCGGCCTCGCACGCCTCGGCCAGGTCCTCGCGGGTCAGGCCGAGCACGCGCAGGGCGTCGTCGTCGAAGATCGGCTCGCCCTCCGCGGTGACCGCGCCGATGCCGTACTCGGGGTGACCGGGCGCGCCGATCTTCCGCGAGACCGCCACCGCCAGCTCACCGCCGAGCGCCGAGGCGACCTCGAACGCCACCGGCACGCCGCCGCGCGCCAGGCCGAGCACCAGGGGATCGGTCCACGACTCGTCGGCCAGCGCCCGGGCGAGCACCCGGCCGGCGTCGAAGCGGTCCGCGAACCTCACCCCTCCATGGTGCGCGCCTCCCGCGCCGGCTGCGACCGTCAGCGTTCCCGCACGTACAACGACTGTGCGCTGCGCCCCACGGGCCCCTGCTCGTCGTGCAGCACGCTGCTCGCCACGCCGACGCCGGACGGCCCGATCACCGTCCGCGCGTCCAGGGCGAACCACTCGCCGACCGGCTCCCGGTGCAGGTGCACGGTCAGGTCGGTGTTGATCGCGTACCACGTGCGGATGTCCAGCCGGCTGGACACGCCGCTCGCCGAGTCCGCCACGGTGAACAGGCGCTGCGCCGCGCTCGGCTCCTCACCGGCCACCACGCGCACCTGCGCCCGTGCCCACACCACCGCGTCACCGGGCGCGAAGATGCCGCCGGCCACCGAACGCCACTCCATGGCGGCCAGGTAGCCGCCTTGCCAGTGCTCGGGGACCGCCATCGGCTCGCACTCCGACGGCGGGACGAGCCCTTCGCCCTCGCCCGACGCCACCGCGGCCGTGTCGCCCGCCACGATCCGCCACGCGTTCGCCCGCAGCACCGGACGGCCCTCGTGCGCCAGCTCGGCCGTCAGCAGCTCCACCGAGCGCCCCGGCCGGAGCACCGACGCGGTCACGGTCAGCTCCGCCACCGGCACCGGGCCCAGCACCTCGAACACCACCCGGGACAGCACTGCCTCGGGCCGCGGCGCGCAGCGCTCCAACGCCCGCACCAGCAGCGCGGACGGCGGGCCCAGGTGCTGGCTGCCGTTGCCCCACGGCCCGGTGGTGTGCCCGGTGGCGACGACCCTGTCTTCGTCCAGCAACTCGTAGAACGCGTCCATGAACCCTCGTCAGTCCGCCCGGTCCAGCACGGTCTCCACCCCGGCGTCCGGCTCCGGCCAGCCCGGGTACGGCGGCGGCGTGCCGTCGAACGCCGGGCACAACGCCTTGTGGTCGCAGTAGTCGCACAGCCTGCTCGGGTTCGGCCGGAAGTCACCCGACTTCGCCGCGCGCAGGATCGCGTCCCAGATCGCCTCCAGCGTGCGCTCGAACCGGGCCAGCTCCGCCTCGTCCGGCTGGTAGGCCAACGCCTGCCGGTCGGCCAGGTACATCAGCCGCAGCTGGCGCGGCACCACACCGCGCAGCCGCCACAGCACCAGCGCGTAGAACTTCATCTGGAACAACGCCTTGGCCTCGCCGACCTCGCGGGGCGCGGCGCCGGTCTTGTAGTCGACCACCCGGATCTCGCCGGTCGGCGCCACGTCCACGCGGTCGATGTACCCGCGCAGCAGCACCCCGGAGGGCAGCTCCCACTCCACCAGCAGCTCACGGGCGTCGGCGTCGAACCGGCGCGGGTCCTCCAGCCCGAAGTAGCCGTCCAGCAGCTCCTCCGCCGACGCCAGCCACTGCTCCTGCTCGGGATCGCCCTCGGCGAACAGCTCGGCGAACTCCGGCCGCTCGGCCCGCACCCGTTCCCACGCCGGGCCGACCAGCGCCCGCGCCGCCTCCGGCAGCCGTTCGGCGGCGGGCAGCCCGAACAGGTCCTCCAGCACCGCGTGCACCACCGTGCCGCGCACCTGCGCCCTGGTCGGCTTCTCGGGCAGCCGGTCGACGGCGCGGAAGCGGTAGAGCAGCGGGCACTGCTT
Source organism: Saccharothrix carnea (assembly GCF_003014735.1). Taxonomy (GTDB): domain Bacteria; phylum Actinomycetota; class Actinomycetes; order Mycobacteriales; family Pseudonocardiaceae; genus Actinosynnema; species Actinosynnema carneum. The sequence goes on from NZ_PYAX01000012.1 coordinate 54,673, forward strand.
GAAGTCGCCCGCGCGCGAGGGCGACAGCGCTGGCCTGCGAACAGGGCGCTCGGTGATCGTCGGCACTGCCATGGGACGACACCCTAGGCCAACCCCCCGACAAGATCGGGTTCGAACCGCGGGGTCTCAGGCGGCGGCGCGCGCGTAGTCCGGCAGGTCGATCTTGTTCGTGATGTCCTTGCCCGCCTTGAGCATCATGGCGAGCAGGAACCGGTTGCCCAGCAGGCCGTTGCGCGCACGCAGACCGAGCGCGCTCGCGGGGGCCAGGAACCTGCCCGTGCGGTCGCCGCCCTTCTGGCACCGCCGCGCGTAGTCGCGCATCCGGTCCTCGTAACGCCGGAACGCCGCCTCGTGGTCGCCGTCCGCGGCCAGTTCGCCCGCCAGCACGTACGCGCCGACGACGGCGGTGCCCGTGCCCATCCCGCCGATGGTCGCTCCGCAGGCCGCGTCCCCGACCAGCGCGACGCGACCCCGTGACCAGGGCCGGACGTCCACCCGGCTGATCGAGTCGAAGTACAGCTCGGACGTGTGCGCCAAGGTCGCCAGCAGCCGGGGCGTCTCCCACCCCATCCCGTCGAACGCCTCGACCAGCAGCCGCCGCTGCGCGGCCACATCACGCCGGTCGTAGTCCAGGATGGGCGACTTGAAGACCACGAACGCGCCCCGGTCGCCGAAGGACACGAGCTTCCCCGGCGCGTTGTGGCTCACCGGCGCGCCGTCGAACTCCGCGGGCAGCTCCCAGCTCGCGACGTAGTACCCGAGGTGGCTGACGAACCGCTCCTCCGGCCCGAAGACCAGGGCGCGCACCTTCGAGTGGATGCCGTCCGCGCCGATGACCAGGTCGAACGTCCGCCGCGCCCCCGAGGAGAACGTGATGTCGACGCAGTCGGGCGTCTCGGTCAGCCCGGCGACGGAGTCACCGAAGACGTACTCCACATCGTCTCCGCCGTGCTCGTAGAGCACTCGTGCGAGGTCTCCGCGCAGCACTTCGACGTCACCGCCCGCGAAGTCCGCCGGCAGGTGCAGCAGGGTCCGGCCGCGTTCGTCGACGAACGTCATCGGGCTGCCACCGGTCTGGAGCTCGCGCAGCCGGTCCAGCACGCCCATCCGCTCCAGCACGGTCAGGTGGGTCTCGCCGCGGAAGTCCACCGCCGCGCCGCCACCGCGCAGCGCCGGCGCGATCTCGACCACGGTCGGCTCGAAGCCGTGGCGCGCCAGCCAGTAGGCCAGCGCGGGGCCCGCCACGCTCGCGCCGGAGATCAGTACCCGCTTGCCCGCCATGTCCGCTCCAAACTGTGTCCATTGGAAGCAGTTCTATTTGTGTATGGTAGACACAGTTTTTCCGCGACGGCAACACCGGGGGTGGCGATGGACCTGACGGGCAGCCTCGACCTGCTGTGGGGCGACCGTCCCGGCCCGCGCCGCGGCCCCAAGCCCGCGCTCACCCACGACCTCATCGCCCGCGCCGGCATCGCCATCGCGGACGCCGAAGGCCTCGCCGCCGTGTCGATGCAACGGGTCGCCGCCGACCTCGGCTTCACGAAGATGTCGCTGTACCGCTACGTGCCGGGCAAGGCCGAGCTGGTCGCGCTCATGGCCGACCTGGCGATGGGCACGCCGCCCGCCGAGTTGACCGGCGCCGACCGGTGCGAGCGGCTGCGCGCGTGGGCGTTGGCCCTGCTACCCGGCTTCGTGCGGCACCCGTGGGTGCTGGAAGCCACCACGGGCCCGCGCGTGGTCGGACCCAACGAGCTGGCCTGGATGGAAGCCGCGCTGGCCCTGCTCGACGGCACCGGCCTGGGCGGCGCCGAGCGGATGGACGTGCTGGCCGTGCTCGCCGGGCACGTGCGCAACATCGCCCTGCAGTCGGCGACCACACCGGGCGGCGACGCCGGGACGCAGTTCGGCGCGATCCTGGCCGAGGTCGTGCGCGGGCGGGGCGACCGCTACCCGGCGACGAAGGCCGCGCTGGCGGAGGCCGCCGGTGGCGGCGAGGACGAGGCCCTCGGCTTCGGCCTCGACCTCATCCTCGACGGCCTGCGCGCCAGGATCGGCGACCGGTCCCGTCCGACACGGCCCTGATCCAACACAGCCCTGATACACCCGGCCGCCTAGGCTCGGCACGTGGCGACGACGGGGAGTTGGCGACGGCAAGTCGGCCGGGACGGCGGGCTGCCGCTGTTCCGCGCGGCCGGGATACCGGTGCTGCTCGCGCCCTCGTGGTGGCTGGGCTCGGCGGCCATCGTGGTGCTCTACGCGCCGCTGGTCGGCAGCATCGCGCCCGGCACCGGCGGCCTCACCGGCGTGCTGCTCGCCGCCACGTTCGCGATCTTCCTCGGCCTCTCGGTGCTGGCCCACGAACTCGGCCACAGCCTGGTCGCCCTGCGCCTCGGCCTGCCCGTGCGGCGGCTGCGCCTGTTCCTGCTCGGCGGCGTGTCCGAGGTGATGCGCACGCCGACCCGACCCGGCCACGAGGGCGCCATCGCCGTCGCCGGGCCGATCGTCTCCATCGTGCTCGCGGGCGTGTTCGCGCTGGCCGCGTCCGCCATCCCGCAGCCCGACGCGGTCTGGCTGCTGATCGCCCAGACCGCGTTCGCCAACGCCGCCGTCGCGGTGTTCAACCTGCTCCCGGGCCTGCCGCTGGACGGCGGCCGGATCCTGCGCGCGGGCGTCTGGGCCGTCACGGGCCGCCGTGCGGCGGGCACGAAGGCCGCCGTGATCGGTGGCGGCGTGGTGGCCGCGCTGCTCGTCGTCTGGGCCGTCTGGGGCGTGCTCGACGGCGCCGAGGACCGCTGGCTCCGCTTCGGCGTGTGCCTGCTGACCGCGTGGTTCGTGCTGGCGGGCGCGCGCGGCGAGTTCACCGCCGAACGCCGCAGCACCTGGCCGGACGGCCTCACGCTGGGCGAACTCGTCCGGCCCGTGCTCCAACTGCCCGCCGAGAGCCCGGTGTCGGGCGCGCTCACCGCGTCCGCCGGCCGGGGTGTGGTCCTGGTCCGCGCGGACGGCGTCGCGGCGGGCCTGCTCGACCGCGAGATGGCACGCCGGCTGGCCAGCACCTCGCCGCACGCGCCCGCCGAGCAGGCCGCGGTGCCGATCCGGCCGGAGACCGTGCTGCTGGAGAACGAGACCGGCGCCGAGGTGGTCGAACGCGTGCACGGCACCGCCGCCTGGGAGTACCTGGTCGTCGACCTCGAAGGACGGCCCGCGGGCGTGCTGCGCCGCGAAGACCTCAAGGCCGCGCTGGACCGCCGCTGACCTGGTCGTCGCCGAGCCCGTCCAGCAGGCCCGCCTCCTGCGCCAGGATCGCCGCCTGCACCCGCGACCGCAGGTCCAGCTTCGTCAGCACCCGCGACACGTGCGTCTTCACCGTCGTCTCACCGATGTGCAGCTTTCGCCCGATCTGGTGATTCGACAGCCCTTCGCCGAGGCAGTGCAGCACCTCCACCTCACGCTCGGTCAACGTGTCCAACCCGGCCGGGCGTGATCGCGGCACCGATGAGGCGAACTCCCGCATCACCCGCCGCGTCACGCTCGGCGCCAGCACACCGTCACCGGCCGCGACCTGCCGCACCGCGTCCACCAGCGCGGACGACTCCACGGACTTCAGCAGGAACCCCGCCGCACCGGCCCGCAACGCGCCGCGCACGTACTCGTCCAGGTCGAACGTGGTCAGCACGAGCACCTCGCACACGCCGCTGAGCTGCCTGGTCGCCTCGATGCCGTCCACGCCGGGCATCCGGATGTCCATCAGCACCACGTCCGGCTCCAGCCGCTTCGCCAGCCGCACCGCCTCCGCGCCGTCCGCCGCCTCGCCCACCACCTCGACGCCGTCCGCGTCACCGAGGATCATCACCAGCCCGGCCCGGATCGCCGCGTGGTCGTCGGCCACCACCACCCGGATCACAGCGGGAACTCCGCCCGCACGACCCAGTTGCCGTCGCCGTCGCGGCCCGCGGAGAACACCCCGCCGACCAGGTGCGCGCGTTCGGCCATGCTCACCAACCCCGTTCCCGTCCCGGCGCCGCGCGAACCGTCCACCACGTCGTTGCGCACGACCACCACCAACCGCCTGACCTGCCGTTCGAGCGCCACCGACGCGTGCGCACCCGGTGCGTGCTTCACCGCGTTGGTCAGCGCCTCCTGCACGATCCGGTACGCCGCGACGTCCACGCCCACCGGCAGTTCGCCCAGGTCCGCGCCCTGGAACTCCACGTCGAGCCCGGCCGCGGCGGCCGAGTCGACCAGCCTGCCCACGTCCGCCAGCCGCACCGCCACCGGCTCGTCCACCGGCTCGTCGGCCCGCAGCACGTCGATCATCGTCCGCATCTCGGCCAACGCGCGCACGCTGTTCTCGCGCACCGACTTGAGCACCGTCCGCGCGGTCTCCGGGTCGCCCGAGCGCAGCGACAGCACGGCCTCGGACTGGATCGCGATCGCGGACATGTGCCCGGCCACCACGTCGTGCAGGTCGCGGGCCATCCGGTTGCGCTCGGCGTTCACCGCGGCCCGCCGGTCCAGCTCGGCGATGTGCGCGACCTGCTCGGCGCTCTCCCGGTGCCTGCGCACGTTTGTCGCCCACCACACGGGCACCACGAGCAGCGAGAACACCAGCAACCCGGTGTAGAACGACTGCCGCCAGTCGCCCGTCGCCGCCACCGCCGCCGTGCTGCCGACCGTCGTGACGGCCACCACGCCCATGAGCACCCGGTGCAGCCGGCGCGAACCGTCCAGCGTCGCCACGAACAGCACGTCGATGCAGACCATCATCATCGGCGCGCTCAAGCCGAAGTACAGGTCCACCGCCGTGGCCGCGCCGGCCACGCTCACCGCGACCACCGGCGCCCGGTGGCGGAACGCCTGGCCGGCGCACGCCACGGCGAGCAACGCCAACCGCGTGCCGAGGCCCGCCTGCCCGTACCCGTCCCGGCCGCCCATCATCTCGTCCAGGCCGAGGCGGTGGACCAGCAGCCCCGCGGTGAAGAAGGCCACCGCGACCAGCACGTCTCGGCGTTTGGGGCGCAGCTCCACCCCGTCATCACAGCACAGCGCCGGGCGTGGGGCGTCCTACGAACTGATGACGCGAGGTCGGTCTCCCCGCCGACGCGCGGCGGGCACGGGGACGGCAGCATGGTGATCGTGGTTGAACCGTTGGTCGTCCTCATCGTCGCGTGCGAGATCGGGTTCTGGGTGGTGCTGGGCGCGGGGCTGCTGGCCCGGTACGTGCTGCGGATGCCCAGGCTGGGCGCCGTGCTGCTGGTCTGCACCCCCGTGGTGGACGTGGTGCTGCTCGTGGCCACCGTCTTCGACCTGAGGTCGGGCGGTGAGGCCACCAGCGTGCACGGGCTCGCCGCGATCTACCTGGGCGTGAGCGTGGCGTTCGGGCACAGCATGCTGCGGTGGGCCGACCAGCGGGTCGCGCACCGGTTCGCCGGTGGCCCGCCGCCGGTGAAGCCGCCGAAGCACGGCCCGGCGAAGGTCCGCCACGAGTGGCGCGAGTGGGGCAAGTTCGCGGTGGCGTGGGCGATCGCGTGCTCGGTGATGCTGTTCCTCATGTACGTGGTGGGCACCCCGGAGCGCACACAGGCGCTGTGGGGGCAGATGACGGGCATGACGCTCGTCGGCGGGATCTGGCTGGTGGGCTGGCCGGTGTACCACACGGTCACCGAGCTGGCGAAGGGCGGCCTGAGCGGTCGGACCAGGGAGAAGGTCGGCGACAAGGGCGAGTGAACGCGTGCGGTCGGCTGGTGGGCCGCTACGGGCCGTGTGCGGCCTCCGTGCGACCATCGTGCGCTGTTGACACGCGTTTTAGCAGGAGGTTCGCCGCGGTGAGCACCGCCAGTGGTCCGTTCCAGCCGGGAGACCGGGTGCAGTTGACCGACCCGAAGGGACGGCACTACACGATCGTGCTCGAACCGGGCAAGGAGTACCACACGCACCGCGGCGCGTTGCCGCACGACAAGCTGATCGGGCAGCCCGAGGGGTCCGTGGTCGTCTCGGTCGGCGGCACGTCGTTCCTGGCGCTGCGGCCCCTGCTGTCGGACTACGTGCTGTCCATGCCGCGCGGCGCCCAGGTGATCTACCCCAAGGACGCCGCCCAGATTGTCATGTACGGCGACGTGTTCCCCGGCGCGCGGGTGCTGGAGGCGGGCGCCGGTTCGGGTGCGCTGACCTGCTCGTTGCTGCGCGCGGTCGGCGAGAAGGGCAGCGTGACGTCGTACGAGGTGCGCCAAGACCACGCCGACCACGCCATCCGCAACGTCGAGCAGTTCTTCGGCGAGCGGCCGGGCAACTGGTCGTTGACGGTGGGTGACGTGGCCGGGCACGAGGGCGAGGTCGACCGGGTCGTGCTGGACATGCTCGCGCCTTGGGACGTCCTGCCCGCGGTGTCGCGCAGCCTCATCCCGGGCGGCGTGCTGGTCGTGTACGTGGCGACCACGACGCAGCTGTCGAAGGTGACCGAGGCGATCCGGGAGCAGCAGCACTGGACCGAGCCGCACGCGTGGGAGACCCTCGTGCGGCCGTGGCACGTGGTGGGCCTGGCCGTGCGGCCGGAGCACCGGATGATCGGGCACACCGCGTTCCTGCTGACCACCCGCAGGCTGGCGGACGGTGTCACCCCGCCCCGGCCGCAGCGCCGTCCGTCCAAGGGCTGACCAAGGCTTGACCAGCTAAAACGGCCCCGCACGAGGTGTGCGGGGCCGTTTCGCGTCGAACGGGGTCGGTCACGCGGTCGGGCAGGCGACCCAGCCGTCGTCGGTCTTCTTGAACGGCAGCGTGTCGGTGTCGTCCTTGACGAACTCCTTCATGCTGTCGGGCACGCCCGAGAACTTCACCGAGATGGTGGCGGTGGCCTCCGTGTCGCTCTTCTCCTCGACCTTGTCGAGGGTCAGGTTGACCTTGATGTCCTTCGCCGCCTTCTGGGCCTCCTCGACCTGCTTCTTGAACTCCGGAGGCAGGTCCTCGAGCTCCTTCTCGAGCTCGGCGGCGAAGGCGCCCGGATCGGTCGCCTTCTTGATGTCGTCGATCGTGCCGTGCTTCTCGGTGCAGGTCAGCGTCTTGAGCTTGTCGAAGTCGCGGGAGTTGACGGCGGCGACGTAGCTGTCGGCGGCGTCCTTGGGCGAGCTGTTGCCGCCACCACCCATGGTGATGACCAGCACGACCACGACCGCGATCACGACCACGGCACCGACGCCGCCCAGGATCCACGGCAGGGGGCTCTTCTTCGGCGGCGCGCCGTAGGGGTCGCCACCGAAACCACCCGGTTGGCCGTAACCGGGCTGGTTGAACTGGCCGGGTTGGCCGTACGGCTGCTGGCCGGGGCCGGGCTGGCCCTGCTGCGGGTAGCCGCCCGGAGGCGTCCCGTAGCCGGGCTGCTGCCCACCCTGTGGGAAGCCCTGGCCGGGCGGCGGGTACCCGCCGGGCTGCTGGCCGTACCCCGGTTGCTGGCCGAATTGGCCTGGTTGCTGGCCAAATTGACCCGGCTGCTGACCGTAGGGACCCGGCTGCTGCGGCGGGACGGACATCACGTTCTCCTAGAACTTTCCGCTGGTGGCAGTGGACACTGCCCGGACTACGCGCGTGGGACTCGTTATGGGACGCACGGTAGCGGGTAGGAGGTTCCGGCAGACACCGGTATGGAGCAGTTGATCCGGCCGAGCGGGCGGTTTGTGTGATCACACGACGCCCGGGAACCCGCTGGGTGGCGGCTTTTGTCGGTGATCGCCGGTACCGTTGTCGTACGAACACGGGAGGAGGGTGCCGACATGCAGCACGGTCATCCCGGCAGCCAGCCCGATGAGGGTGGCGAGCTGAACAAGGGCAACAACTCTGGTGAGCTGACAGCGCAGATCAGGTTCCTGGAGGACGAGATCGCGTTGCTGCGCCGCAAGTTGACGGAATCCCCACGACACGTCCGCCTGCTGGAGCAGCGGTTGGCGGAGGCGACGGAGCGCGTCAGCCAACTGACCGAGCGCAACACGAAGCTCATCGACACCCTTCGAGAAGCGCGGAGCCAGCTGCTCGCGCTGCGCGAGGAAGTGGACCGCCTCGCGCAGCCGCCCAGCGGCTACGGCGTGTTCCTGGCCAGGTTCGACGACGGCACGGTGGACGTGTTCACCTCCGGCCGTCGCATGCGGGTCTCGGTCTCACCGGCGGTGGAGACGTCGTCGCTGGTCCTGGGCCAGTCGGTGCGCCTGAACGAGGCGTTGACCGTGGTCGAGGGCGGCGACTTCGAGCGCACCGGCGAGGTCTGCACGCTGCGCGAGGTGTTGCAGTCCGAGACCGCCGACAGCTCGATCGGCCGTGCCCTGGTCGTGGGTCACGCCGACGAGGAGCGGGTCGTCTGGCTCGCGCAGCCGCTGATGGACTCGCCGCTGAAGGCGGGCGACTCCCTGCTGGTCGACTCGAAGGCCGGCTTCGCCTACGAGCGCGTGCCGAAGGCCGAGGTCGAGGACCTGGTGCTGGAGGAGGTGCCCGACGTCCGGTACGAGGACATCGGTGGCCTCTACCGGCAGATCGAGCAGATCCGTGACGCCGTCGAACTGCCGTTCCTGCACGCCGACCTGTTCCGCGAGTACAAGCTGCGCCCGCCCAAGGGCGTGCTGCTGTACGGCCCTCCCGGCTGCGGGAAGACGCTCATCGCGAAAGCGGTGGCGAACTCCCTGGCCAAGCAGGTCCACGCCGCCCGTGGCGAGGACCACCGCGAAGCCAAGAGCTACTTCCTCAACATCAAGGGCCCCGAGCTGCTCAACAAGTTCGTGGGCGAGACCGAGCGGCACATCCGGCTGATCTTCCAGCGGGCCCGTGAGAAGGCCTCCGAGGGCACCCCGGTGATCGTGTTCTTCGACGAGATGGACTCGATCTTCCGCACCCGCGGCAGCGGCGTGTCGTCCGACGTCGAGACCACGATCGTGCCCCAGCTCCTCAGCGAGATCGACGGCGTCGAGGGCCTGGAGAACGTGATCGTGATCGGCGCCTCCAACCGGGAGGACATGATCGACCCGGCGATCCTGCGGCCGGGCCGGCTCGACGTGAAGATCAAGATCGAGCGTCCGGACGCCGAGGGCGCGAAGGACATCTTCAACAAGTACCTCACGCCCGACCTGCCGATCCACGCCGACGACCTGGCCGAGTTCGGCGGCGACCCGGTGGCCTGCATCGACGGCATGGTGCAGCACACGGTCGAGCGGATGTACGAGGAGTCCGAGGAGAACCGCTTCCTGGAGGTCACCTACGCCAACGGTGACAAGGAGGTCCTGTACTTCCGGGACTTCAACTCCGGCGCGATGATCCAGAACATCGTCGACCGCGCGAAGAAGGCGGCCATCAAGAGCCTGCTGGACACCAAGCAGCCGGGCTTGTCGGTGCGCCACCTGCTGGACGCGATCGTGGACGAGTTCGCCGAGAACGAGGACCTGCCCAACACGACCAACCCGGACGACTGGGCCAGGATCTCGGGCAAGAAGGGCGAGCGGATCGTCTACATCCGCACGCTCGTGACCGGCAAGAACCAGGAGTCGGGTCGGGCCATCGACACGGCCACGAACACCGGTCAGTACCTGTAAGACCGCACTGCCAGTCGGTAACCCGCCTGGAGAGCCCGCCCGGTCGACGCGCCGGGCGGGCTTTCCGCGTGTCGGGGGTCAGGAGCGGGCGGTGACCAGGCCGGACTCGTAGGCGGCGATCACGAGCTGTGCCCGGTCGCGCGCCCGGAGCTTGTGCAGCAGGCGGCCGATGTGGGTCTTCACCGTGCCGGCCGAGAGGTGCAGGTCGCGCATGATCTCGGTGTTGGACAACCCGCGGGCGATCAGCAGCAGCACGTCCTGCTCACGCTCGGTGATTCCGTCGAGGCGGATCGAGCGGGGTGTGGGCAGGCGGGTGAACTCGGCGACCAGCCGCCGCGTCACGGACGGTGACAGCAGGGCGTCGCCGGCGGCCACCACGCGGATCGCGGCCAGCAGGTCGGCCGGGGGAGTGTCCTTGAGCAGGAACCCGCTCGCGCCCGCCCGCAACGCCGAGTAGACGTACTCGTCCAGGTCGAACGTGGTCAGGATCAACACCCGGGCCGCGGCGAACGAGCTGATCTCGCGGGTGGCCGCGATCCCGTCCACGTTCGGCATCCGGACGTCCATCAGCACCACGTCCGGCGACGTCGCCCGCACCACGGCCACCGCCTCGGCGCCGTCACCGGCCTCGCCGACCACCCTGAGGTCCGGCGCCGAGTCCACGAGCACCCGGAAGCTGCCGCGCAGCAGCGCCTGGTCGTCCACGACCACCACGTCGATCACGACAGCGGCACCTCGGCACGCACCGCGAACCCGCCACCGGCCAGCGGGCCCGCCGAGAACGTCCCGCCGTAGACCGCCACCCGTTCCCGCATCCCGATCAACCCGTGCCCTCCGCGACGGCCGGCCAACACCCGTTCCCCCGGCCCGTCGTCGACCACGCGGACCTCGACCGAAGCATCCCCGACGACGATCGACACCTCGCAGGCGGCCGGTGCGGCGTGCTTGACCACGTTGGTGACCGACTCCTGCACGATCCGGTACACCGTCAGCCCCAGCCCGTCCGGCAGCTCACCGGACACCGACAGCGACACGTCCACCCCGGCCAGCGACGCCCGCTTCACCAGTTCGGGCAAGTCGCCCATACCGGGCATGGGTGCCAGCTCGGCTTCCTCGTCCTCCGACCGCAGCACGCCCAGCAGCCGCCGCATCTCGACCAGGGTGCCGCGGGACGCCCTCTCGATCACCTCCAGCGCCTCCTGGGCCTGCTCGGGCTGCGTCGGAGCCACGTGGGCGGCGACACCGGCCTTGACCGTGATCAGGCTCAGGCTGTGCGCGACGACGTCGTGCAGCTCGCGGGCGATCCGCATGCGCTCCTCGGCGACGGCCTTCGCCGACGCCTCGGCGGCCTCGCGGGCTTCGTGGGACCGGCGGAACCGGGTGGTGCGCCCCAGCGCCCAGGCGGCGCACACCACCAGCGCCAGGAACACGCACAGCCCGCCCGATTCGGGCCACTCCTCGCTGAAGAGCACCACGACCCAGGCCGAGCCGAGGGCGGCGGCCAGCGCGCCCACCGCCACCCGCTGTGAGCAGGCCGAAGCCACCATGTACATCGCGAACGCCGTGGCGCTGTAGGGCTCCAGCGTGATGTGGGTGATCGTGGCGACGTTCTGCGCCGTGAGCACGATCCCGAGCGTGAGCAGGGGGCGCTTGCGGCGCAGCGCCAGCGGTGCGCCGACCAGCACCGCCACCGGGTACCCGAGCCACGGCGGCACGTGGTTCAGCCGGGCGAAGTCCAGGTACACCAGGACCAGCAGCACGGCGGTGGCCACGTCCAGCGCGTACAGGTAGGCCGTCGGCAGCATCCGCAGGACTCGTGACGTCACGGTCGGCACGGTAATCGGCGGGACGGGCGGTGGCGTCGGACCACGGTCCGACCTGAAATCGCAGACTCCGGTCCGATCCGCCCCGCGCCCCACCCCGGCAAGCTCCTCCCCATGATCGAAGTGCGGGAACTGACCAAGCGCTACCGCGCCACGAGGGCTGTGGACGGCCTCTCGTTCGAGGTGAAACCCGGCTATGTCGCGGGCTTCCTCGGCCCCAACGGCGCGGGCAAGTCCACCACCATGCGGGCGATCCTCGGCCTGGACCGGCCGACCAGCGGCGAGGCCCTCGTCGACGGTCGCCGTTACGCGGGGATCCGGCGGCCCATGCACCACGTCGGCGCCCTGCTCGACGCCGGCGCGGTGCACGGCGGCCGTTCGGCCTACGACCACCTCCGCGTGCTCGCCAGGAGCAACGGCATCAAGGACAGCCGGGTGGTCGCGACCCTGGAGCAGGTCGGCCTGGCCGGCGTGGCGAAGAGACGGGTGGGGTCGCTGTCGCTGGGCATGAAGCAGCGCCTGGGAGTCGCGGCGGCCCTGCTCGGCGACCCCGGCGTGCTGCTGTTCGACGAGCCGGTGAACGGCCTGGACCCGGAGGGCATCCGCTGGATCAGGCACCTGATGCGCGGCCTGGCCGCCGAGGGCCGCACCGTGCTGGTGTCCAGCCACCTGATGAGCGAGATGGCCCTGACCGCCGACCGGGTGATCGTCATCGGCCGGGGCAAGCTGATCCTGGAGGCGTCCATGCGGGACCTCCAGGAGAAGTTCAAGAAGGACGTCCTGGTCCGGACACCCTCGCCGGACGCCCTCATCACCCTGCTGACCACCGCGGGCGCGACCACCCGCGCCGAGTCGGGCGCCCTGCTGGTGCACGGCATGGACGCACCGGACATCGCCGACCTGGCAGCCCACCACCGCGTCCCGATCCACGAACTGACCCCGCGCAGCGCCTCCCTGGAGGACGCCTACCTCGAACTGACCGAGGAGAGCGTCGAGTACCGCACCAAGGAACCGACCCGATGACCGCCGCCTGCCCGATGACCGCCGCCTGGCGAGCACCGACACCCTCACCTCGACCCGCCCCCGGCCCGACCGCCCGCGCCACCACCGCCCTGACCACGCGCCACCGGTCCCGCTCGGCGCCTCGCGTCACCGGCGGGCACCTACCGGCAACTGACCGAGGCGGCCGTGTACCGCCGGCCCAAGTGCTCGCCGTGCCGGGGCGTTCGCCTGGGCCCGCCGCCCCGGAGATCGCCGTCCCGGCGGCGGGCCACCGGATCCGGATCCACTCCGCGCCGTGGGTCTCCGGAGGGCGTCTGCCGGCGACCCCGCGTGGCGCCTTCCCGGACTCACCACCTCGACGCCCCACCGAAGACAGCGCGGACCACCACACCAAGGAGGCTTTCCGATGACCGACGTCCTGAATTCCGAGTGGCTGAAGCTGCGTTCCGTCCGCTCGACCACCTACATCCTGGTCGCCATCGCGGTGTCCCTGCTGGGCGGCGCACTGGTGTCGTACCTGATGACCGCCGACTGGGACACCTCGCCGCCGGACCTCCAGCAGAAGTTCGGGGCCGCCGACCCGGGCGTGATGGTGATCCCGTTCACCCAGTTCTGCCTGGGCGTGCTGGGCGCCCTGGCGATCACCTCGGAGTACGGCAGCGGCATGATCAGAACCGCCCTGGTCTCCGTGCCGCAACGCAGGGCCTACCTGCTGGCCAAGACCGTCGTGGTGGCGAGCGCGTCCCTGGTCGTGGGCCTGGCCGCCACCTTTCTCGCCTACCAGTCAGGTGAGCTGATCACCGGCGACCGCCCCGCCCCGATCTCGGCCTACACGTCGTTCACCGAAGCCCTGCCGATCCTCCTGGCGAACACCGCGTCGCTGGTCCTGCTCGGGCTCCTCGGCCTGGGCCTGGGCTTCCTGCTCCGCTCGACCGCGGGCGCCCTGGTGTCGCTGTGCGCCCTGCTGTTCGTCCTGCCCTCGCTCACCCTGATCCTGCCGGACCCCTGGAACGAGCGCGTGTACTCCGTGATGGTGCCCTCGCTCGCACCACAGCTGTCCGGCGAGGTGTCGGGCACGCCGCTGTCCCCGGTCCAAGCCGGTCTGGTGATGGTCGCCTACGTGGTGCTGGCCCTCGGTGCGGGCGCTGTCGCCCTGCTGCGCCGTGACGCATGACGTTCCGTGTCCGGCGTCGTGCCTGCCCGGGTCGATGGCGGTGGTGGTGATCGGGCGGTCTTCCGGGGCCGGCGGTTACCGTGTCGGACGTGCCCGATTTCGCCCTCGGCCTGGCCGCGCTCGGCCGCCCCGCCTACATCAACCTCGGCCGCGAGCACGCGTTGCCCGACCACCGGGACGTGGACGCGATGCGTGCGCAGTGCCACGCCGTGCTGGACGCGGCCTACGCGGCGGGGGTGCGTCGGGTGGACGCGGCCCGCTCCTACGGTCGGGCGGAGGAGTTCCTGGCCCAGTGGCTGGCCACCCGTGGCCACCAGGACGTCCAGGTGTCCAGCAAATGGGGCTATGCCTACGTCGCCGACTGGCGTCGGGACGTGGCCACGCACGAGGTGAAGGAGCACTCGGTCGAGCAGTTCACCCGGCAGTGGCGGGAGACCGAGGAACTGCTCGGGGCGCACGTCGGGCTCTACAACGTGCACTCGCTGACGTCCGACAGCCCGCTGTTCGGGGACCTTGACCTGCTCCTGGCCCTGGGCGGGTTGCGGGACTCGGGGGTCCGCCTCGGGTTCTCCACCTCCGGCCCGCACCAGGGCGAGACGGTGCGGCGGGCGTTGGAGCTGACCGTCGAGGGCCGGCGGCTGTTCGACAGCGTCCAGTCCACCTGGAACGTCCTGGAGACCTCGGTGGGGCCGGCGCTGGCATTCGCCAAGGAGTCCGGCGCGGAGGTCTTCGTCAAGGAAGGCGTGGCCAACGGCAGGCTGGCCGTCGACCCGCCGCCGGCCGTGCGCGAGTTGGCCGACCAGCACGGCGTCGGCCCGGACGCCGTCGCGCTGGCCGCCGTGCGCGCCCAACCGTGGGCCGACGTCGTCCTCTCCGGCGCCGCCAGCCCCGAACAACTGCACGCCAACTTGAAGGCACGGGAGGTGGACCTGGAGCCGGACGAACTCGCGGCCTGCGCCGAGCCGCCCGAGCAGTACTGGGCCACTCGGGCGTCACTGCCCTGGGAATGACCACGCCCCTCGACCTCGACGCCTCGCACCCGACGCGCCGGGCGGGCCGGACGCGCCTTGCCGCATGCGCCGGAGGCGCCGGACTGTCTCGCCGCACGGGCGGACGTGCCGCACGGCCGCACGGGCCGCACGGGCCGGAGGTGCCGCGCCGGACGGCCGGACGTGCCGCACGGCTGGACGTGCCGCACGGCTGGACGTGCCGCACGGCTGGACGTGCCGCACGGCTGGACGTGCCGCACGGCTGGACGTGCCGCACGGCTGGACGTGCCGCACGGCTGGACGTGCCGCACGGCTGGACGTGCCGCACGGCTGGACGTGCCGCACGGGCCGCCGGGCCGGAGGTGCCGCGCCGCACGCGTCGGGCGGGCCGGGCCGTCTCGCGGCACGGGCCGCACGTGCGTGCTGTGACGCGTCGGTGTCGCGGGGGAGGGCTAAGCCGGTGAGTCAGGGGTGGGGCGGGCGAGGCGGACGTTCCCCGATTCGAGGTCGACCGGTCCGCGCGGCGGGGCGCCGGATTCCTCGTCCTCGCCCAGCATCAAGGTCACCTGGCGCTGCTGCAGCTCGATGTGCTTGCCGCCCTGGAACACGGTGGTGAACTCGTCGAACGCGGTCGCGGTCACGACCGGGTGGCCCTTGCGCCGGCGCACTGCCTGCCACACCCGCTCGCCCGTGGCGAGGCCGAGCAGCAGCAGGGCGAGGCCGGGGATCGACATCGCGAAGATCATGCCCATGGGAACCACTTCCGGATCAGGGCCCGGCCGTCCGGCACAACCGGCCACCCGGGGTCTTCCGCCAAAGCCCGCACCTCGTCCAAGTCCATCCAGCCGCCCCACGCCACCTCTTCGGGTTGGTGGGTGAACGGTCCGTCGCTGCGCACGTCGTAAACGTGCGCGACGTAGCGAATGGTTCCGTCCACGAACGGCGTCCTGAACCGGAACTCCGGCACCCCCGAGATCCCCAGCTCCTCGGCCAGCTCCCGCACCGCGCACTCGTCCGGCGTCTCACCGGCCGCCACGACCCCGCCGCACGTCGGGTCGTACAGGCCGGGGTAGACGTCCTTGCTGTCCGTGCGACGGTGCACGTACACCCGCGTCCCGTCGAGAGACCGCACGACGATCGACGCACACGCGTGCCACAGGCCCTCCGCGCGCATCCGAGCGCGCGTCGCCGTGCCGATGGGCGTGCCGCCGGGATCCACCACCACTACGTGCTCCACGTGGAGATCCTCCCAAGGTCGTACCGACCCGTGCTACCTCGGGCCGACGCTCGCCGACGCCCCCGCTTCCTACCGTCGTGGCGTTCGCGTCACGAGGAGGAGTTGTGCCCACATCCCTGCGGCTCGCGGTCGCCGAGTTCCGCAACCGGCCCGGTCGCGCCGTGCTGCCCGGTGTCGCCCTGGTGGTCGGCGTCGCCTGCCTGCTGGCCGCCCTGATGCTCAGTGACGCGATGGTCCGCGCCACGGACGAGGGCGCGCCCGCCGTGCCCGCCGGCGTCGACCTCGTCGTCCGCCCGCCGCTCTACGGCGGCGACGGGGTTCTCGACCAGGCGACCGCCGATCGGGTGGCCCAGGTCGCCGGGGTGACCGTGGCGCAACCGATCCGCGAGGTCCGCGCCGACCTGCTGCTCGACGAAGGCGGCCGGGCGACCGACCGCCGGGCCACCGCCGACATCGAGCCGGACCGCGAGGACCTGCACCGCGTGCCGATCCTGGAGGGCCGCTCACCCGGCCCGGACGGCGAGATCGCGATCGACCGGGTCACCGCCCACGAGCACGGCCTCAAGCCGGGCGCCTCCGTGCGCGTCGCCGACGCCCGGGGCAAGCCGTTGGACGTCGTCGTCCGCGGCATCACCAAGCGCGGCTCGCTCGCCGAGGAGCCGATGATCGTGGTCGGCGAGGGCCTGGCCGCCAAGCTCGGCGGCGAGCCCCGGGTCGAGGCGATCTACGTGGTCGGCGGCGACCGGGACGCCGTCGCGCGGGCCGCGGGCGCGGGCTTCCAGGTGGACACCAGGGCGGCGATCGCGGCGGAGCCCTCGAACAACGACCTGGCGGCCGTGCTGCTGCCGTTCAGCATCCTGGCGCTGGCCACGTCCGTCTTCGTCGCCTCGGCCACCTACCGCGCCGTCTACGCGCAACGCCAGCGGCACACCGCGCTGCTGCGCTGCCTGGGCGCCCACCGCGGACCGCTGGTCTGGGCGAACCTGCTGGAAGCGCTGCTCACCGGCGTGGCCGCGGGCCTCGTGGGCGCGGTGCTCGGCGGGTCGGTGGCGTGGCTGCTGGCCAGGCTGTTCGACGGCACCGGCCTGTCCTCGCTGCTCGGCGCGGTGGAGCTGAGCCCGTCGCTGCTGCCCACGGTCGGCCAGCTGGTGATCGGGGTGGTCACGGCGGCCACGCTCAGCGCGTTCGCCGCGGTCCGGCCCGCGCTGGCCGCCGCACGCATCTCGCCGCTCGCGGCACTGCGGACGTCCGAAGGCCAGACGCCCGACCGGGCCGTGGTGCGTCGTCGGCGGATCTTCGGCATCGCACTGGTCGTCACCGCCGCCGTCCTGGCCGCGCTCGCGGTGCTCGCCCGGGGTTCGCTGGCGGCGATCTTCCTGGTCCTGTTCTCCGGCATCATCGCCGTGTTCGGCCTGTTCGGCGTGCTCGGACCGGTGGTCGTGCCCGCGCTGGGCCGGATCTTCGGCTCGGTCGCGAGCCGCTTCGGCGGCGCGCAGTGGAAGCTGGCCGCGGCCGAGGTGCGGCGGGTGCCGCAGCGGTCCGCGTCGGTGGCGATGCCGCTGCTCCTGGCCGCCGCGATGGTCACGTTCTTCGCGGTCACGGTCGGTTCGGCCCAGCGCATGGAGGACGAGTTCGCCAACGAGCCGCGGCCGGACGCCGTGGTGGCGGACTCCGGCGGGCGCGCGCTCGCGGGCGCTGTCGGCGCGGCGGCCAACCGGCCCGAAGCGGCGGCCACGGTCGTGGTGCACGGCGTCGAGGCCGAGCAGTCGGACGGCGAGGGCCACACGTTCCCGACCCAGGTCGTCGGCGCCGACCCCGAACGCCTGCGCGAGTGGCTGACCAGGCAGAACGTCGACGCCAAGGACTTCGCGCCGGGCACCGTCCTGCTCGACGAGTGGTACGCCGAGCGGTTCGGCGCCCAGCTCGGCCGGCCGTTCACGGTCGAGGGACTGCCCGGCGGGCCGCGCACGGCCACGTTCGTCGGCACGGTCACCGGCTCGCTGCTGGACGACGCCGACGTGGTGCTGGCCGACCCGGACCTGGCGCCCGCGTCGAAGGTCCTGGTGGCGTTCGAACCGGGCGCGGACCCGGCCGCCTACGAGGCGGGCGTGCGGTCGGCGCTGGCCGACTCGCCCACCGTTCTGGTGAAGACCAGGGCCGAGACGAACGCCCAGAACCAGCGCTACCTCGACCTGGGGATCGTGATGCTGATGGTGCTGCTGGGGCTGTCCGTCGCGGTGGCCGTGACCGGTATCGGCACGGCGTTGACGATCTCCGTGCAGGAACGGCGCAAGGAGATGGCGCTGCGGCGCGCGTTGGGCGTGACCAAGGGTGGCCTGCAAGGTGGCGTGGTGGCCGAAGCGGTGCTGTTGGCGCTGGTAGGGGTGCTGGGCGGGGGTGTGTTCGGCCTCGTCTACGCCGAGCTGACGTTGGCCGCGGTCGGGGTGTTCGCCTGGCCGACGGCGGCCGTGGTTCCGCTGCTGGTCGGCGGCACGGGCGTGGTGGTCCTGGCGGTGCTCGCGGCGTTCGGACCGGCCCGCGGCGCGTCCCGGATCAGGCCCGCCGCCGGACTCGCGGCCGGCTGAAACGTGACCTGCGTCCGGGCGGTGTGCCGGTGGAACGTCGTAGTCTGCGTACATGCGGCGGATCATGGGAACCGAAGTCGAGTACGGCATCTCGGTGCCGGGTGACGCGACGGCGAACCCGGTGCTCACCTCGACACAGGTCGTGCTGGCCTACGCGGCGGCCGCCGACATACCGCGGGCGCGCCGGGCGCGCTGGGACTACGAGGTCGAATCGCCGCTGCGCGACGCGCGCGGCTTCGACCTCGGCACGCCCGGCGGCCACCCGGGCGACAGCGATGTCGAGGACCTGGGCGCGGCCAACGTCATCCTCACCAACGGCGCGCGCCTCTACGTCGACCACGCCCACCCCGAGTACTCCGCGCCCGAGGTCACCAACGCGCGCGACGCGGTGATCTGGGACAAGGCGGGGGAGCGGGTGATGGAGGAGGCCGCGATGCGCGCCGCCACCGTCCCCGGCCAGCCCCGGCTGCAGCTGTACAAGAACAACGTGGACGGCAAGGGCGCCAGCTACGGCACCCACGAGAACTACCTGATGCAGCGCAGCACGCCGTTCACCGCGGTGATCGCCGGGCTCACCCCGTTCTTCGTGTCACGCCAGGTCGTGGTCGGCTCCGGC
Organism: Saccharothrix carnea; assembly: GCF_003014735.1. Classification (GTDB taxonomy): domain Bacteria; phylum Actinomycetota; class Actinomycetes; order Mycobacteriales; family Pseudonocardiaceae; genus Actinosynnema; species Actinosynnema carneum. Next base: position 73,662 of record NZ_PYAX01000012.1, read on the forward strand.
CGCGTCGGCATCGGCGCGGCGGGCGAGGAGGCCGGCTACCAGCTGTCCCAGCGCTCGGACTACATCGAGGTCGAGGTCGGCCTGGAGACCACGCTCAAGCGCGGCATCATCAACACCCGCGACGAGCCGCACGCCGACGCGGACAAGTACCGCAGGCTGCACGTCATCATCGGCGACGCGAACCTCGCCGAGTACTCGACCTACATCAAGTGCGGCTCCACGTCGCTGGTGCTCGACATGATCGAGGCCGGCCGCCGGTTCGACGACCTGCGGCTGCAGGAACCGGTCCGGGCCGTGCACCAGATCAGCCACGACCCGACGCTCAAGACGAAGGTCGAGCTGGTCAACGGGCGCAAGTTCACCGGGTTGGACCTGCAGTTCGCCTACTACGAGCGCGCCGCCGCGTTCGTCGAGCAGGAGGGCTACGGCGACCGGGACGTGCTGCGCGTGTGGGGCGAGGTGCTCGACGCGCTGGCCCGCGACCCGCAGGAGTGCGCCGACCGCCTCGACTGGGTGGCGAAGCTGCGGTTGCTCGAAGGCTATCGCGCGCGGGACGGCCTGGCGTGGGGCTCGCCCCGGCTGTCGCTGGTCGACCTGCAGTACTCCGACGTGCGGCTGGACAAGGGCCTGTACAACCGGCTGGTGGCCCGCGGCTCGATGAAACGCCTGGTCAGCGAAGAGGAAGTGCGGGCGGCCATCCTCGCGCCGCCGGAGGACACCCGGGCGTACTTCCGCGGTCGGTGCCTGGAGCGCTACCCCACTTCGGTGGCCGCCGCGTCGTGGGATTCGGTGATCTTCGACCTCGGTCGTGAATCACTCGTTCGGATTCCCACCCTGGAACCCCTGCGCGGTACGAAAGCGCACGTCGGAGCACTGCTGGAGGCCTCCGACACGGCCGAGCAGCTGGTGGAGGCGCTGACCAGGGGCTGATCAACAGACCCGAGTGGCAGGCACCGGATGTCGTACCTGGTGGGTAGTGTTTAACTCGCAGGACCCGAAGACCGGGAGGTCGACATGGCCCAGGAACAGGTTCAGCGCCAAGGCGGCGGTGACGGCGACGAGAACGGCGACGGCGCGGCCGCGGCCGGCCAGGAACGCCGGGAGAAGCTCGGCGAGGACGTCGACGCCATCCTCGACGAGATCGACGACGTGCTCGAGGAGAACGCCGAGGACTTCGTCCGCGCGTACGTGCAAAAGGGCGGCGAGTAAGAAGCCGCCGGCGGGACAGGAGAGAAACGCACACATGGACCACAGCTCGACCGGGCACTACCCGGCCGCGTCGTTGCCCCCGGCCTACCTCAGGCCGGGGTCGTCGTCGTTCACCGATTTCCTCCGCGCACAGGCTCCCGAACTGCTGCCGTCGAGCCGCAAGCTGCCCGAGGGCGGCGCGGTGCAGGCTCCGCACGGCACCACCATCGTGGCCCTCACCTTCAAGGGCGGCGTGGTGATCGCGGGCGACCGGCGCGCCACGATGGGCAACGTGATCGCCCAGCGCGACATGAAGAAGGTGTTCATCACCGACGACTACTCGGCGGTGGGCATCGCGGGCACGGCGGGCATCGCGGTCGAGATCGTCCGGCTCTACGCGGTCGAGCTCCGGCACTACGAGAAGATCGAGGGCGTCTCGCTGTCGTTGGACGGCAAGGCGAACCGGCTCTCCGCGATGATCAAGGGCAACCTGGACGCCGCGCTCGCGGGCCTCGCCGTCGTGCCGCTGTTCGCGGGGTTCGACACCGCGGCACCCGACCCGGACCGCGCGGGCCGCATCGTGTCCTACGACGTGACCGGCGGGCGGTACGAGGAGTCGCAGGGCTACCAGGCAGTCGGCTCCGGCTCGCTGTTCGCGAAGTCGGCGATGAAGAAGCTCTACGACCCCGACGCCGACGCCGAGGGCGCCACCAGGACCGCGATCGAGGCGCTGTACGACGCGGCGGACGACGATTCGGGCACCGGCGGCCCGGACGTGATCCGCAAGATCTACCCGGTCGTCGTGACGATCACGGCCGAGGGCGCGGCGCACCTGTCCGACGAGCAGACCGCCGTGCTGGCCGAGTCCGTCGTCGAGGGCCGCAAGACCAAGCCGGCGGGCTGAGCGCCGTGCCGATCCCCATCCCCATCCGCCGAGCCCGGGAGCCGCAGCAGTGACGATGCCGTTGTACGCCTCACCCGAGCAGATCCTCCGCGATCGCGCGGAGTACGCCCGGAAGGGCATCGCCCGAGGCCGGAGCGTCGTCGTGCTCCGGTACGCCGACGGCGTGCTGTTCGTGGCGGAGAACCCGTCCGCGACCCTGCACAAGGTGTCCGAGATCTACGACCGCATCGCGTTCGCCGCGGTCGGCCGCTACAGCGAGTTCGAGAACCTGCGCCAGGCGGGCATCCGGTTCGCCGACATCCGCGGCTACCAGAACGACCCGCGCGACGTCACGGGCCGCTCACTGGCGAACGTGTACGCCCAGACCCTGGGCTCGATCTTCGCCGAGCAGATCAAGCCCCTCGAGGTGGAGATCTGCGTCGCCGAGGTCGGCACCGACCCCGAGCAGGACACCCTCTACCGCCTGACCTACGACGGCTCGATCGTGGAAGAGCCGCAGTACGTCGTGATGGGTGGCCAGGCCGAGGCGACGGGCACCGCGCTCAAGGACGCCTACACCGAAGGCCAGCCGCTGGCCGAGGCCGTCCGCACCGCGGTGAAGGCCCTCAGCTCCGGCAGCACCACCACCGGCAACGGCAAGCCGGACCTCCTCGACCGCGGCAAGCTGGAAGTGGCGGTCCTCGAACGCTCCCGTCCACGACGGGCGTTCCGCCGCATCACCGGCGCCGCCCTCGCCGCCCTCCTCCCGGGCGACGACCCGGCACCCGCCGAAGAGGCCAAGGCCGACGAACCACCCGCCAAGGGCGCCAAGCGGAAGCCCGTGACGGACGTCAACCTGCCGCCGAACGACGACAAGGCATAACCAGGCACCAGCGAAGGCCCCCGGTGTCCACCACCACCGGGGGCCTCTCCGTGCACCGGGTCCACCTATGCGATCGCCTGGGCCAGCAACCGCCCCGTGCGCTCCCGTACAGACGGTGTATCGAGCCCGCGCACCACCACCGTGGTCCGCCGCCGCAGCACGTCGTCCACCTCCGTCGCCCACTCGTACCGCTGCGCGTGCGCCACCTGGGCCCAGATGTCGGGCCCGTCCGGGTGCACCCGCTCCAGCAACGACGGGTCGTCCGACGCCAGCGCCAGCACCTCGTGGCTCACCGTCCCGTAGTGCGTGGCCAGGTGCCGCAGCACGTCGTCCGGCACCAACGGCAGCTCCCGCCCCAACTGCGCCGACACCCGCTCCGGCATCGCCGCCCCCGGCAGCGCCGAAGGCACACCGTCGAACGCCCGCGACAGGTCCCGCCCCAGGGCCTCGCCGACGCGCGCCAGCACCGAAGCCCCGATCCGCCGGAACGTCGTCCACTTGCCGCCCGCCACGCTGATCATCCCGCCACGCCCGCGCGTGATCACGGTCTCGCGCTTGGCGTGACTGGTGTCGCCGGACCCGCTGTCACCCGGACCTCTGGGCAGCACCCGCAACCCGGCGAACGTGTACGCCAACCGCGACCGGTCCAGCGCCTCGGCCGAGATGCCCACCGAGGCCTCACCCAGGATCTGGTCGACGTCCGCCTGCGAGCACCGGACGTCCGCCGGATCCCCCTCGTACACCTCGTCCGTCGTGCCCAGCAGCAGCTGCCCCTCCCACGGGATCGCGAACGACACCCGCACGTCGTCCACCGGGATGGTCATCGCCGCACGCCAAGGCACATCCGTCCGGAGCACCAGGTGGGCACCCTTCGACAACCGGATGCTCGGCGCGGCCGCCGCGTCCTCCATCCGCCGCACCGAGTCCAGCCACGGCCCGGTCGCGTTGACCACCACCGACGCGTCGACCCCGAACTCGCCGCCGTCGACCTTGTCCCGCAGCTCGACCCCGGTCACCAGCGGGCCGCGCTTGCGCAGCCCCACCACCTCGACGTGGTTGAGCAGCACCGCACCGGCCTCCGCCGCCGCCCGTGCCGCCGTGATCGCCACCCGCGCGTCGTTCATCTGGTGGTCGTAGTACAGCGCCGCCCCGCGCAGGCCGTCCGTCCTCAGGTGCGGCACGTACTCCACGGCCCGCCGCGCCGACAGCACCTTGCCCACGCCGTCACCGAACCCGGACAGCGCCGAGTACAGCACCACGCCCGCCCCGAGGACCGACCGCGAGTGCGGCCCGCCCCGGTACACCGGCACCAGGAACGGCAGCGGCCGGACCAGGTGCGGTGCCAGGCGGTCGCCCAACGCGCGCCGCTCGGCGTGGTTCTCCCGCACCATCGGCACCGCGCCCGGCCCCATCGCCAGGTACCGCAGGCCGCCGTGCACGAGCTTGGACGACGCGCTGGACGTGGCGCCCGCGAAGTCACCCGCCTCGACCAGCGCCACCCGCAGCCCCGACCGGGCCGCCGCCCACGTGGTGGCGATGCCCAGCGCGCCGCCGCCGATCACCACCAGGTCGAAGGCGCCGTGTCCCAGCGCCTCGCGCGCCCTGGCCCGTTGCTCACTCATCGTTGTCGTCCTCGTCGATCCAGCCGACGGTCCGCTCGACCGCCTTCTTCCACTTCCGATAACCCTTGTCCCTGGTCCGCGCGTCCATCGTGGGCAGCCACTCGGCGGCCTTGTGCCAGTTCTCGCGCAGGGTCTCGGTGTCCGACCAGTAGCCGACCGCGAGACCGGCCGCGTAGGCGGCGCCCAGGCACGTGGTCTCGGCGACGATCGGCCGCACCACCGGCACGTCGAGCACGTCGGACAGGAAGCCCATGAGCAGGTTGTTCGCCGTCATGCCGCCGTCGACCTTCAGCGTGGTCAGCTCCACGCCCGAGTCGGCGTTCATCGCGTCCACGACCTCGCGGGTCTGCCACGCGGTCGCCTCCAGCACCGCACGCGCGATGTGGCCCTTGTCGATGTAGCCGGTGAGGCCCGCGATGATGCCGCGCGCGTCGGACCGCCAGTGCGGCGCGAACAGGCCGGAGAACGCGGGCACGAAGTACGCGCCGCCGTTGTCCTCGACCGACCGGGCCAGCGTCTCGATCTCGGGCGCGCTGCCGATGAGCCCCATCTTGTCCCGGAACCACTGCACCAGGGCGCCGGTCACCGCGATCGCGCCTTCCAGCGCGTACGCGGCCGGCTGGTCGCCGATCTTGTAGCCGACCGTGGTGAGCAGGCCGTTCTCCGAGACCACCGGCTTGTCACCGGTGTTGACCAGCAGGAAGCTGCCGGTGCCGTAGGTGCACTTGCCCTCGCCGGGCGAGTAGCAGGTCTGGCCGAACAGGGCCGCCTGCTGGTCGCCGAGCGCGGACGCCACCGGGACGCCGTCCAGCGTGCCGGTCGCGGTGCCGTAGACCTCGGCGGACGAGCGGATCTCCGGCAGCATCGCCCGGGGGACGCCGATCGCGTCGACCAGCTCGTCGTCCCAGTCCAGCGTCTCCAGGTTCATCAGCATGGTGCGGCTGGCATTGGTGACGTCGGTGACGTGGCGGCCGGTGAGCTTCCAGATCAGCCAGGTGTCCATGGTGCCGAACAGCACCTCGCCGCGCTCGCCGCGCTCCCGCAGGCCGTCGACGTGGTCGAGCAGCCAGCGAACCTTCGGCCCGGAGAAGTAGGTGGCCAGCGGCAGGCCGCACTTGTCCCGGAACCGGTTCTGCTCGCCCAGCTCCTTGACCAGCTGGTCGGTGCGCGTGTCCTGCCAGACGATCGCGTTGTGCACGGGCTTGCCGGTGGCCTTGTCCCACACCAGCGTGGTCTCGCGCTGGTTGGTGATGCCGACCGCGGCCAGGTCGTGCACGGTCAGCGACGCCTTCTGCAGGGCGCCGTGCACGACGTCGAGCACGTTGGCCCAGATCTCCTCGGCGTCGTGCTCGACCCAGCCCGGCCTGGGGAAGATCTGCCGGTGCTCCTTCTGCGCCACGGACACGATCGCGCCACCGTGGTCGAAGACGATGCACCTCGACGACGTGGTGCCCTGGTCGATTGCGGCGATGTAGGTGCTCACGATGGACGCTCCTCGCTGGACGGCGGTGTCAGTAGACGGCGATGTCGACGAGCCCGGCCAATGCTCCGCCCAGCAGCGGGCCGACCACGGGGATCCAGGCGTAGCCCCAGTCCGATCCACCCTTTCCGGGGATCGGCAGGACGGCGTGCGCGAGCCGCGGGCCGAGGTCGCGCGCGGGGTTGATGGCGTAGCCGGTCGGCCCGCCCAGGGACATGCCGATGCCGACCACCAGCAGGGCCACGATCAGCACGCCGGTGCCCGAGGTCTCCAGGCCCTTGGTCTGGCCGGTCGCCAGGATCACGAACACCAGCACGAACGTGGCGATGACCTCGGTGGTCAGGTTCTGCGCGCGGTGGCGGACCTCGGGGCCGGTGGCGAAGATGCCCAGCACCTCGCCGGTGTTGGCGCGGAACTGGCCGAGGTAGGCGAGGTAGCACAGGACGGCGCCGGTGAACGCGCCGAGGAGCTGGGCGCCCACGTACAGCGGGACGGTGCTCCAGTCGCCGTTGTGGATCGCCAGGCCGACCGTGACGGCCGGGTTGAGGTGCGCGCCGGACAGCGGTGCGACCGCGTAGGCGCCCGCGAGCACCGCGAAGCCCCAGCCGAACGTGATCACCACCCAGCCCGCGCCGTTCGACTTCGACTTCGCCAACACCACGCCCGCGACGACGCCGTTGCCGAGCAGCAACAGCAGTGCGGTGCCGAGGAACTCACCGATGAAGATCGACTGGTTGGTCATCCACGCGCCCTCTCTAACCTGAATGCCGTTCGACAATGTCGTACGGTGCGCGTGAATCCTGTGCCGACGCTCACAAGATGTCAACCCTTCCGAAACGCCTGCGTCACCAGGGGATGGCGCCGAGCTCGCGCGAGATGGACCGCGCGGCCTCCCGGACGTAGGACACGAGATCGGTGCGCGGCTGCTTGTGCTCGTCGCACAGCCGCTCGACGGGCCCGGAGATCCCGACCGCGCCCACGGTCACCGCCCGCCGGTCCCGGATGGGTGCGGCCAGCGACACCTCGCCGTCGACCAGCTCCTCGATGTCCGACGCCCAGCCACGCTGTCTGACCTGCTCCAACGCGTCACCGAGCAGGTCCGGGTCGGTGATCGTGGCGGCCGTGTACGCCTTGAGCGGTTCGTCGTCGGTGAGGCCCACGGGGTCGTCGGCGAGCAGGACCTTGCCCAACGCGCTGGCGTGCGAGGGGAGCAGCGCGCCGACTTCGAGCACCTGGCGTGAGTTGTCCGGGCGGAAGACGTGGTGCACGACCAGGACCTGGTTCTCGTGCAGGGTGCCGATGCGGACGCTCTCCATGCTGCGCGAGGCCAGCGAGTCCGACCAGTTCAACGCGCGGGTGCGCAGCTCGTTGCCGTCGAGGTAGCTGCTGCCGATGTGGAACAGCGCCGCGCCGAGCTGGTACTTGCCCGTGTCCGGCGACTGCTCGACGAACCCGACCAGCTGCAACGTGCGCAGGATGCCGTGCACGGTCGGTTTGGGCAGCTCAAGGGCTCGGGCGAGTTCCGCGACCCCCATCCGCCGCGCACCACTGGCCAGCAGCCGCAACACCGCGGCTGCCCGTTCGATGGACTGGATGGGACCGGGCACGAGATCACTCTAGCGCCTGCCCGTTCGACCATGTCGAACTGCCGGATCACGGGTGGGCGGCAGCGACCCGATCCTGGCACGTTCCGCGGCACCGGCGTTCCGGCGCCAGCCCGAGCAGTCCGCGGCACTCGGGTGGCATGTCCACGCCATCAGCGATCCGCTCGATGGTGTCCAGCGTCGGTAGCCTTCGCCGGCGCATGTACTCGCTGATCCGCCCCTGCGCGATGCCCGTGACGCCCGCGAGGTCGTTCTGGCTGTACCCGGCGTAGCGCCTGAGCAGGACCAGCAGGCTCGCGATGTCCCGCGCCCGCAGCGCGGCGACGACCTCCCGTCGTGACCACAGGCTGTCCGGTACGCGCGCGACCCACCCGGCTGTTCGTTCCATGACAAGTCCCCCCGACTGGGAATCGGCCGGAACCAAGGGGAGTGTTACGGACGGGCATCGCGCAATCACACGGTGATATCTCACGCTGTGCTGCCGAACCCGCCACGGGCCTTGGGACGGTTCGGGTCCGATGACCGAACCCGAGGGGGGATTCGCATGCGTCACCTGACCAAGCTGTTCGCGGTGCTGGGCCTGCTGCTCACCGCGCTGGTCGTGGCACCGACCGGGGCGTCGGCGGGTGTGTCGGCGGGGATGCCGGCACCGGCCGCCCGGACCGCGCACAGCCCGATCCAGAGCCTGCACGACGGGCGGTGCCTGGACTCGGACGTGTCGTCGCCGACCCACAACGGCACCAAGGTGCAGATCTGGGACTGCAACGGCTGGAACAACCAGAAGTGGACCTACTACGACGACTACACCATCCGCAGCACGCACGACGGCCGATGCCTGGACGCCGACGTGTCGTCGCCGACGCACGACGGCACCAAGGTGCAGGTGTGGGACTGCAACGGGTGGGACAACCAGAAGTGGACCATGTACACCAACGGCGAGATCGTGAGCTGGCACGACGGACGGTGCCTCGACCTGGACGTGTCGTCGCCGACCCACAACGGCAGCAAGGTGCAGCTGTGGACGTGCAACGGCTGGGCCAACCAGGCCTGGTACAAGTCCTGACCCGGCCGCGCCGGTGATCACACCGGGTCGTTCCCGACCGGGGCGGCCCGGTGGGCGCGTCACAGGTCCAGCGACCAGGTCTGCGCCTCGACCTCGCGGCCGAACAGCCGCTCCGGGTCGCTCTTCCCGATCGTGAAACCGACCTTCTCGTAGAGGTGCCGCGACGCCTCCAGCCCGGCCACGGTCCACAGCACCATCCGCTCGTACCCGGCCCGGCGGGCGAAGCGCACGCACTCGTCCACCAGTCGGGCGCCGATGCCCAGACCTCGGGCGGCCGGTTCCACGAGCAGCATCCGCAGCTTCGCCGTCCGGTCGTCCACCCGCACGCAGAAGATCGACCCGACCGGCTCACCGTCGACCTCGGCGATCCACGCCGACTCGCGGTCCGGCACGTGGTGCTCGACGTACTCGCCCGCGATCCGCGCCACCATCGCCTCGAAGGTCTGGTCGAAGCCGCACTCCTCCGCGTACCGCACCCCGTGCCGGTTCACCACCCAGCCGAGGTCGCCCGGTCGCAACGGCCGCAGCAGGTACGACCGGGACGTGCCGGTGAGCACCCGTTCGATCCTGCGCATCGACGCGACCAGCTCGGCGCGGTCCGCTGGCGGCACGCGCTCCAGCAGCGCGCCGATCTCCGCGTCCGAACGGGCGTTGAGCTCGGCGAACACCGACTCGCCGCGCGGGGTCAGGGCGACGACGTGACGCCGCGAGTCACGCGCGGACGCCGTGCGGGTGACCAGGCCGTCGCGGTCGAAGGCGGTCAGGATGCGGCTGAGGTAGCCGGCGTCCAACGACAGCGCGGTCCGCAGGTCCGGCACCTCGCACGGGCCCGCGGCCAGCTCGAACAGCACCCGCACCTCGGTCAGCGAGTACGGCGAGGACAGGTAGCTCCGGTCGAGCACGCCGATCACGCCGGTGTAGAAGCGGTTGAACGCGCGGACGTCGGCGACCGTCATCGTTGACTCCCTCAACAGAACCGTTGACGGAGTCAACCTTATCCCTGGGGTCGGTAGACGGCCAAGGCGGCGGGCCGGGAGCGGAACTCGAACGTGGACCCGGTGGGGCCGACCTCGCCGTCCGTCGCGATCGCCACCTCGCCGTCGAGCAGCCGCACGTCGAGCCACCGCGTCTCCAGGTGCCGGTAGGTGCGGCTGCGGTGCAGCGAGCCGAGCAGGGCGCCGAGGAAGAACCGCGCCCGCGAGAACCGGGTGTCGGCGCGGATGTACCGCACGTCCATCAGGCCCGCGTCGAGGGCGGGCCGCATGGTCGGCGCGAAGCCCTTGGGTCGGTACGGGCCGTTGCCGACGAACAGCATCCAGACCAGCTGCGGCTCGCCGTTCAGCTCGACCCGCATCGGCCGTGACGTGCGCAGCACCCGGGCCAGCGCGATCGCCGCGGCCGGCCACTTGCCCCACTTGTCCTGCAAGTTCTCCCTCAGCCGCACCATGTCGGGGTAGCCGCCGAGGCTCGCGGTGTTGACGAACCAGCGCGGCCCCTCGCCGTCCACGGTCACCGCCGCCAGGTCCACCAGCACGCCGTCACCGTCCGCGACCGCCCGTGCGGCGTCGTCCAGCCCCTGCACGCCCACGTCGCGCGCGAAGTGGTTCAGCGTCCCGGCCGGCACCAGGACCAGCGGCAACCGGTGCGCCGCCGCCAGCGCCGCGACCGCCGCCACCGACCCGTCACCGCCCGCCACCCCCAGTGCGTGCGGAGCGTGATCGGCGATCACCGTGTCGAGATCCTCGATTCCCACGATCGTGGCTTTCGGCCATTCCTCCACGATCCGGTCGGTCGGGTCGTCCCCGCCCAGGCCCGCGCTCGGGTTCACCACGACCACCAGGCCCTCGCCGTCCACCAGCGCCTCCAACGCCCGGTGCTCGCGCGCCGACGCGGGCTCGGTCCGCCCCAGCGGCCACCAACGCCTGGTCAGCAGGGCGACACCGGCCCCGATCGCGGCTCCGGCGGCCACGTCCGACGGCCAGTGCACGCCCGTGTGCACCCGCGAGTACGCCACCGCCGCGGCGACCGGCGCGATCGCCGCCGCCAACGCGGGCGACTCCATCGCCACCGCCGTGGTGAACGCCGCCGCCGACGCCGCGTGCCCGGACGGGAACGACGACGACGTGGGACGCTTGGTCAGCCGCCGGGGCACGAGCAGCAGGTCGGCCGCCGGCCTGCGGCGCGGGAACAGGCGCTTCGCGACCAGGCTGGCGCTGAAGCTCGCGCCGCCGATCGCCGCCACGCCGCGCAGCGCCGCCCGCCGCGTCACCCCTTTGCGCGTCGCCAGCACGCCCGCCACCACCAGCCACAACGCACTGTGGTTGGCGGCGCGCGAAAGTCTCTTCATCCCCTCGTCCACCGGGGAGGCGCGCAGCGCCCCGGAACGCCGCATCATGGCCAGGTCCAGGCGGTTCACTCGTCGGAGCACACGAGAACGTTATCCGCGAAATCGGCGTGACGCCCGATTGGATCACTGAGGAAAGCTCCGAATGCGCCTACTGTTGAGGGATGCAGCGGCGGATCTTCGGCATTGAGACTGAGTTCGGGGTGACCTGCACCTTCCACGGGCAGCGCAGGCTGTCCCCGGATGAGGTCGCGCGTTATCTGTTCCGCCGGGTCGTCTCGTGGGGACGCTCGTCGAACGTCTTCCTGCGCAACGGCTCTCGGCTCTACCTGGACGTGGGCTCGCACCCGGAGTACGCGACCGCGGAATGCGACGACCTCGCCCAGCTGGTCACGCATGACAAGGCTGGTGAGCGGATCCTCGAAGACCTGCTCGTCGACGCCGAGCGCAGGCTCGCCGACGAGGGCATCGGGGGCGATATCTTCCTGTTCAAGAACAACACCGACTCCGCGGGCAACTCCTACGGTTGCCACGAGAACTACCTGGTCGCGCGGGCGGGGGAGTTCTCCCGCATCGCCGACGTCCTGCTGCCGTTCCTGGTGACCAGGCAGCTCATCTGCGGCGCGGGCAAGGTGCTCCAGACGCCGCGCGGAGCGGTCTACTGCCTGTCGCAGCGGGCCGAGCACATCTGGGAGGGCGTGTCCAGCGCCACCACCCGGTCCCGCCCGATCATCAACACCCGCGACGAGCCGCACGCCGACGCCGAGCGCTACCGCAGGCTCCACGTCATCGTCGGCGACTCGAACATGTCCGAGGTGACCACGCTGCTCAAGGTGGGCAGCGCCAACCTCGTGCTGGAGATGATCGAGCAGGGCGTGCAGTTCCGCGACTTCAGCCTGGACAACCCGATCCGCGCGATCCGCGAGATCAGCCACGACCTGACCGGCAGGCGGACCGTGCGGCTGGCGGGCGGCAAGGAGGCCTCGGCGCTGGACATCCAGCGCGAGTACTACGAGCGCGCGGTGGAGCACGTGGCCAAGCGCGCGCCCGACCCCATGGCGGAACGGGTGCTCGAGCTGTGGGGCCGCACGTTGGACGCGGTCGCGTCGGAAGACCTGTCCAAGATCGACCGCGAGATCGACTGGGCCATCAAGTACCGGCTGATGGAGCGCTACCAGGCCAAGCACGACATGGACCTGTCCAACCCGCGCATCGCCCAGCTCGACCTCGCCTACCACGACATCCGGCGCGGCCGGGGCATCTTCGACCTGCTCCAGCGCAAGGACCAGGTGGAACGGGTCACCGACGACGGCGAGATCGAGGCCGCCAAGGACACCCCGCCGCAGACCACGCGGGCCAAGCTGCGCGGTGACTTCATCGCCGCCGCGCAGGCCGCGGGCCGTGACTTCACCGTCGACTGGGTGCACCTCAAGCTCAACGACCAGGCACAGCGCACCGTGCTGTGCAAGGACCCGTTCCGCGCGGTGGACGAGCGCGTGGAGCGGCTGATCGCGTCCCTGTAGGGGAGCAGCGCAGAGCAGGAGACAGGCCCGGACCCGGTGGTCCGGGCCTTCTTCGGCGCCATTGACAAAACAGATTTTTACGTACAAGCTTGTTTTTGCGATGAGAGACGTCCTGTACCTGGAGCAGATCGAGCAGGCCGAGGCACTGCTCAAGCCGCAGCGCATCGAGGTGCTGCGGCAACTGGCCGAGCCGCGGTCGTGCACCGAGGTGGCCGCCGCGCTCGACCAGACCCCGCAGCGGGTCTACTACCACGTGAAACGCCTGGTGGAAGCCGGTCTGGTCACCCAGGTGACCGAGCGGCGCGTGCGCGGCATCAACGAAGGCGTGTACCAGGCGAGCGCGCGCTCGTACTGGCTGTCGCCGGGGCTGGTCGGCCGGCTCGGGCTGCGCCGCGCGCAGGACGAGCTCAGCCTGGGCTACCTGCTCGACCTCGTGGAACGGGTCCAGGCGGACATCGCGGGCCTGGACCGGACCCGGCCCGAGCTGCCGTCGCTGGGCGTGTCGGGCGAGATCCGGGTGCGGCCCGACCAGCGGCAGCAGTTCTTCGACGACCTCAAGACGACCTTGCAGGACTTGTTCGCCCGTTACGGGGGCGCGGAGGGCGACGCCTTCCGGCTGGCCGTGGCGTGCTACCCGAAGGAGGAGACCGATGAGTGAGACCCTGGTCCTTCGCGCCCGCACCACCACGCCCGTCGACCGGGTGCGCCGCGCGCTGACCGACGCGGGCGAGCTGAGCGCGTGGCTCGCCGAGCACGCGGCCGTGGAGCTGCCCGACCGGTTCGAGTTCTGGGGCCGCTTCACGCCCGAGGGTGACGCCCCGCACCAGACCCTGCGGCACGTGGACGACAGCACGCTGAAGTTCGACTGGAGGGTCGGCGGCGAGGACACCACCGTCGAGATCACGTGGGCCGCCGAGGACGGCGACACGGTCATCACGCTCTCGCAGAGCCACTTCCCGGGCTGGGGGGACGTGGCCGCCGTGTCGACCAGCGTGCTCGGCTACCTGGCCACCTGGTGGGGACTGTCGCTGGCCAACCTGGTCGACCACGTCGAAGGCCGCCCGCTGACGCCGAGGGTGGACTTCAGCACCGCCGAGATGCGCGGCGAGGTGCACATCGACGCACCCGTGGACGCGGTGGCCCACTCGCTGGTCGACGCCGAGCAGTACACGCGGTGGTTCGGCGCGAAGATCGACATCGAGGCGTGGGAGGGCGGCCGGGTCGCCATGGGCGGCTTCGAGGCGAACCCGCGGCCCGCGAAGGTGGTCGACTTCGAGCCCGGCAAGCGGATGGGCATCGACTGGGGCGGCATGGTGTCGACCTGGGAACTGGCCGAGTCCGGCGGCGGTACCCGGCTGACGTTCGTGCAGAGCGGGTTCGACACCGGCCAGCCGCCGTACGGCGCGTGGGCGGGCTGGCTGTCGGGCGTGGCGGAGCTGCGCCGGTTCCACGAGCTGGCCGACTGGCGGCCGATCTGGCTGCAGCCCGACCTGCCCGAGGGCGCGCTCAGCGAGGGCTGAGGCGGATCAGCTTCAGCTCGACGGCGGTCCGCACGGCCGCCGTCCTGGTGTCCACGCCCAGCTTGTCGAAGATCCGCACCAGGTGCGTCTTCACCGTCGCCTCGCTGATGAACAGGGCTTTCGCGATCTCCCGGTTCGACAGGCCGCGGGCGAGGTGGTCGAGGATCTGCACCTCGCGCTTGGTCACCGAGGGGGCCGGCGTGCGGCGCAGCAGGCGCCGCGCGATGTCCGGTGACAGCACGGTGCGGCCGGTCGCGCCCTGGCGGACCGCGGCGGCCAGCTCCTCCGGCGGGCAGTCCTTGAGCAGGTAGCCGGTCGCGCCCGCCTCGACCGCCCGCACCACGTCCGCGTCGGAGTCGTACGTGGTCAGCACCACCACCTGCGGTGGGTCGGGCAGGGCGCGGAGGCGACGGGTGGCCTCCACGCCGTCGATGCCCGCGCCGAGCTGCAGGTCCATCAGCACCACGTCCACGGCCGTGGTCGCGGCGAGGCGGACCGCGTCCTCGCCGGTGGCGGCCTCGCCGACCACCTCGAAGTCGCGGGCCAGCAACCCGGCCAGCCCGAACCGGACCACCGGGTGGTCGTCCACCACCAGCACCCTCAACGGCCCGGTCACGGTGTCGGCACGCTCACGGCCAGCGCCGTGCCCTCGCCCGGAGCGCTCTCCACCGTCATCGTGCCGCGCAGCTCGGCGACCCGGTCGCGGATGGCGTCCAGCCCGTAGCCGCGACCGGGCTCCGGGCGGATCGCGGCCGGGTCGAACCCGCGGCCGTCGTCGCGCACGTCGAGCGTCACCGCGTCACCCAGGTACGTCAGCGTGATGACGGTGGAGGTCGCGGCGGCGTGCTCGCGCACGTTGGCCAGCGCGCCCTGCGCGACCCGCAGCAACGCCACCTCCACCGGCACCGGCAGCGGGTACGGCTCGCCCTCCACCTCGACCCGATCGCACAGGGCGTGCAGGGCGTCGGTCAGCGTGCGGCCCTCCAGCGGCGAGAGGTCGCGGACGAACCGGCGTGCCTCAGCCAGGTTCTCCTTGGCCACCTCGCGGGCCCGGCCGGTGTCGCCGAGCTCGAGCAGCAGCGTGATGCTCGACAGGCCCTGCGCCAGCGTGTCGTGGATCTCCCGGGCCAGCCGCTGCCGTTCCTCCAGCACACCGGCCTGGTGCAGCAGGCGGCGGCGGTCGAAGAACACCGCGGCGGTGATCACCGCGACCCCGACCGGGCCCAGCACCAGGCTCGGCTCGACCGCGTCGGCCAGCCGCACCTGCGCCAGCACCACCGCGCCGGTGAGCACGGCGGCCAGCGGCACGGCCAGGCGCGGGCGCAGCTGCCGCAGGCACTGGAAGAACAACGGGATCGCGCACCAGCCGAAGCTCGGCGCCGGCCACACCAGCCCCAACCACAACGCCAGCACGGCGGGCAGGGCGGCGGTCCACCGCACCCCGAACGGGTAGGCCGCGCCCAGCACGGCGGCGGTGACCAGCACGGCGGGCGCGACGCCGTGGTACGCGACGTACCGCGCCGCCGACGCCGTCAACAGCACGTAGAAGCCCGCGTGCATCGCCCGGTGCAGCCACACGGAGCCGACCCTAGGCCAGGTCCGGGCGCCCGGGGTCAACCGATGGGTTGAACCCGGTTCAACCGGAACCACCAGGTTCCCGGTGGCGGGTGCGGCGAGCCTTGAGCTCGACACGAACCGGGTTTGTCCGAGGAGGGTGTGGCGATGCGCAAGACCACGATCGCGGTGCTGGTGGCGTTGTCCGTGGCGGGTGCCGGCGGTTACGCGGTGGCCGACCAGCAGCACGGGCGCAGCGGTGTCGCGGTGCGGAGCACGACGACGATCACGGTGGACGCGGCCGTTCGGGCGGCCCAGGCCGCGCTGGACGCGGCCGAGAAGGAGGGGCAGCGGGTCACCGTCGCCGTGGTGGACCGGAGCGGGGACCTGGTCGTGCTGCTGCACGGTGACGGCGCCGGGCCGCAGAGCGAGGAGTCGGCCCGCCGCAAGGCGTTCACCTCGGTGTCGTTCAACGCGCCGACCTCGGTGCTGGCCGGTCGGGTGACCGGCACCGGGGCGACGTTGCGGGACATCCCGGGCACGTTGTTCCTGGCCGGCGGCCTGCCGGTGGTGTCGGACGGCGCGCCGGTCGCGGGCATCGGCGTCGGCGGCGCGCCCAGCGGTGACCTGGACGAGCGCTTCGCTCGCGCGGGCCTGACCGCGATCGGCGGCTGACCGTCACGCGGGCGGTCGGCCGGCCCCCCGACCACCGCCCGCCCCACCCGCGTTTCCTACCTCCGAACACGCGTGTCCCACGTTCAGGACCTCGAGTTCAACGCTCAGAACACGAGAGTCGTACGTTCGGAGCGCGAGAGTCCAACGCTCACGGCGCGTGAGTCCAACGTTCAGCGCACCTGAGTTCAACGCTCAGAGCGCCGCGCCGGCCGTCCGACCAGGGCGCACGGGGTGCGGCAATCGGCTGAATGGACCATTCACCCGCGTCGAAGGCGGGGATGGCGTCATCCGGCGTTCGTCCGGGGTTAGGGTTCCGGTGTGGCCATCGCACGTGCCGAACGGCTCGTCAACCTGGTGCTGTGCCTGCTCTCGACCCGGCAGTACCTGACCGCCGAGCGCATCCGCGCCATCGTCCCCGGCTATAACGACGCCGCGACGGACGAGGCGTTCTTCCGCATGTTCGAACGCGACAAGACCGAGCTGCGCGACCTCGGCGTGCCGCTGGAGACCGGTCGCGGCCAGGGCTTCGACTCGGTCGACGGCTACCGCATCGCCCGCCGGGACTACGAGCTGGGCGACATCGACCTGGAACCGGACGAGGCCGCCGCCGTGGCGCTGGCCGCCCGGCTGTGGGACTCGCCGCAGTTCACCGGTGCCGCGCACGGCGCCCTGATCAAGCTCCGCGCCGCGGGCGTCGACGTGGACCAGGACGTGCACGTGCCGGTCGAGCCGAAGGTCCGCACCAGCGAACCGGCGTTCCCGCCGCTGCTCGCGGCCGTGCAGGAGGGCCGTGTGGTCGAGTTCGACTACCGCCGCCCCGTGCCGGTCGAGGTGCGCACCCGCACGGTCGAGCCGTGGGGCGTGGTCGCCTGGCGCGGCCGGTGGTACCTCGTCGGGCACGACCGCGACCGCGACGCGCCCCGCTGCTTCCGGCTGTCCCGGATCGTCGGCGACGTCCGCTCGGCCGGCAAGGCGGGCGAGGTGCGCCGGCCCGACCAGTTCGACCTGCTGTCGTTCGTGGTCCGCAACCAGCCCGCCGCCGACCAGCCGCCCGCCACCGCCAAGCTGTGGGTGGCCCAAGGGCGTGCGCAGGGCGTGCGCAGGCGGGCGAAGGTCGTCGGCTCCCGCGACTTCGACGGTGAACCGGGCGACGTGCTGGAGATCGAGCTGAGGTTCCCCGACTCGGCCGCCGGGTGGATCGCGGGCTTCGGCCCGGACGTGGTGGTGCTGGAACCGGAAGTGCTGGCCAAGACGGTGCGGGAGAAGCTGCTCGGCGCGCTGCGCGGTGCCGGGGTGCGCGCGTGAACGCCGCCGCCGACCGGCTGCCCCGGCTGCTCGCCCTCGTGCCCTACCTGCTGGCCCGGCCCGGCATCCCGATCGACGAGGTCGCCGCCGACTTCGAGGTCACGCCCAAGCAGATCCGCAAGGACCTCGAACTGCTGTGGATGTGCGGCCTGCCCGGCTACGGCCCGGGCGACCTGATCGACCTGTCCTTCGAGGGCGACACGGTTACCGTCACGTTCGACGCGGGCATGAGCCGTCCGCTGCGGCTGACCGCGGCGGAGGCGACGTCGCTGCTGGTGGCGCTGCGCGCGCTGGTCGAGACGCCCGGCGTGGCCGACCAGGACGCGGTGCAACGCGCGGTGGCCAAGATCGAGGCCGCGGTCGGCCAGGCGCAGCCCGCCGGGGTCGCCGTCGGCCTGGCCCTGCGGGAAGCACCCGAGACGTCCCGCGTGCGTGACACCGTGTCCGATGGCGTCCTGCGCAACCGCGCCCTGTACCTGCGCTACTACACGCCGTCACGGGACGAGATCACCGAACGGGTCGTGGACCCGATGCGGATGCTGCTGGTGGAAGGCCGCAGCTACCTGGAGGCCTGGTGCCGCGCGGCGGACGGCGTGCGGCTGTTCCGGCTCGACCGGATCGACGCCGTCGACGTGCTGGACGAGCCCGCCGCACCGCCGCCGCACGCCACGCCCACCGACACGTCGGAGGGGTTGTTCCAGCCGGACCCGTCGCAGCGGACCGCCGTGCTGGTGCTCGAACCGGACGCCCGCTGGGTCGCCGAGTACTACCCCACGGACGGCCTGGTCGAGCTGCCGGAGGGCCGGGCCAGGGTGCTCATGCGGTACGCCGACACGGCCTGGATGGTGCGACTGCTGCTCGGGTTGGGCGGCGAAGCGCACGTCGAGCAGCCGCCCGACCTGGTGGCCGAGGTCGCCCGACAGGCCGAGGCGGCGTTGCGCCGGGCGGATCACCTCCCGGCAACCTAGGGCAAGTACGGTGGTGCCGTGCCGTACTTGCCGAGCCTGGCGCTGATCGTCCTCGGGGTGGTCGTGCTCGCCCTGATCGCGGTCCGAGTCCTCCGATCCTTGCGTCGCTTCCGTGCCGCAAGCACTCTGGTGGGTGACAGGGTCGGCGATGGCGTCGGTCTGCTGCGGGCGCGGTACGCCGCGCTCGGGGTGGCCGTCGCCGAACGGCGTCCGGATCACGCCCGCGAGGGCAAGCCCCGCGTACCATCGGTGGACCGGGGGAGACAGGAGGACAACCGTGCCTAACCTCGGACCAACCGAGCTGATCATCATCGCCGTGGTGATCATCCTGCTGTTCGGCGCGAAGAAGCTGCCCGACATGGCGCGCTCCATCGGCCGTTCGGCGAAGATCCTCAAGGCCGAGACCAAGGGCCTGCGCAGCGAGGACGACCCGCAGCAGACCCAGGCAGGCACCACGGCCCAGCAGGTGCCCGCGCCGCAGCAGCTGCCGCCCGCCCAGCCGCAGGTGGCCCAGCCGCAGGTGGCCCAGCCGCAGGTGGCCCAGCCGCCGGTCGCGCCGCCGCAGCAGGTCGCCCAGCCCGTCGCGCAGCCGGTGCAGCCGCAGGTGGCGCCGCCCATCGAGCAGTCCGCGCAGAACCTGCAGAACAAGCAGAACACCAACTAAAGCCGCGTCAACGAGAGCCTAAGGACGGTCCGCACGGTGGGGGCAAGTCCGGTCCGGTGGTGGGCCCAGCGCCGGGAGCGCCGCAAGATCACCAGTCGTCGGGGCAACCCGGACGGCACCATGTCGTTGAAGGACCACCTCTACGACCTCCGGCACCGGCTGGGGTTGGCGCTGCTGTTCATCGTGGGCGGCGCGATCTTCGGTTTCATCTGGTGGGGCTGGCACCCGTTCGGCCTGGCCAGCCTCGGTGACATCGTCGTCGACCCGTACTGCGAGATCCCGGAGACCGTGCGGCTCACCCAGGAGGGCAAGGGCTGCCAGCTGCTGCAGACCAAGCCGTTCGAGGTCTTCATGATCCGGCTGAAGGTCGGCGCCGGCGCGGGCATGGCGTTGACCGCGCCGCTGTGGCTCTACCAGGTGTGGCGGTTCATCTCGCCAGGCTTGTACGCCAAGGAGCGGCGCTTCGCCGTCGTGTTCGTGGCGTGCGCCTCGGTGCTGTTCGTCGCGGGCGCCACGCTGGCGTTCTACGTCGTGCCGCAGGGCCTGGCGGTGCTGGTCGGCTTCGGTGACGAGCAGTTCATCACCGCGTTGACCGCGGGGGAGTACGTCAGCTTCGTGCTGGCGTTGCTGCTGATCTTCGGCGTGAGCTTCGAGCTGCCGCTGATCGTGGTGATGCTCAACCAGGTCGGCGTGGTCAGCTACGAGAAGCTGAACAAGTGGCGCCGCGGCATCGTGTTCGGCCTGTTCATCTTCGCCGCGATCGCCACCCCGGGCACCGATCCGATCTCCATGGTCGCGCTGGCCGTGGCGCTGGTGCTGCTGTTCGAGCTGGCGATCCAGATCGCCCGCGTGCACGACAAGCGGGCCGAGCGCAGGCGCAAGGCCGAGGGCCTGGACGACGTCCCGGACGACGTGGCCGCGCCGTTCCAGTACACGCCGTCCGCGGTCGAGGAACCGTCGCCCGAACCGGTGCCCACCCCCGATCCGGCGCCCGAGGCGCCCGGCCGCGTCCGCTACGACGACGTGACCTGAGCGAGATCACTCGATGGGGTGAAGCCTTTGTAGGCTTCCCGACCATGTCGACGTCAACGCGGGCGGCCCTGCTGGTGTGCCCCGCCTCCGGCAAGGGCAGGGCCGCGCGCATGGCGGGCACCGTCGCCGAACGGCTGCGCGCCGTGGTCGACCGGCTCGACCTGCACGTCGCACGCACCGCCGAGGGCACGGCCGCCGCCGCACGCCGGGCGGTCGACGACGGCGTGGACGTGCTGGTGGTCCTCGGCGGCGACGGCGGCGCGCACCTGGCGGTGCAGGCGTGCGCGGAGTCCCCGACCGCACTGGCCGTGGTGCCCGCAGGCACCGGGAACGACCTGGCCACCGCTCTGGGCACCACCTCGGTGGACGACGTCGTCACCGCGTTGCGCGAGGGCACCCGCGCCGACTACGACCTCGGGCGCGTGGAGAACGGCCCCTGGTTCGCCACCGTGCTGTGCGCGGGGTTCGACTCCGCGGTCAACGAGCGGGCGAACGCCATGCGCTGGCCCGCCGGACCCCGCCGCTACGACCTGGCGATCCTGGCCGAGCTGGCGGCGCTACGACCGCGGCGGCTGGTCGTGGAGACCGAGGACGACGTGCTGGAACTGGACGCGCTGCTGGTCGCGGTCGGCAACACGACCAGCTACGGCGGCGGCATCCCGGTCTGCCCGGACGCCTCGGTGACAGACGGCCTGTTCGACCTGACCGTGGTGCGTGCCGCGCCACGGCGCACCCTGCTGCGGATGCTGCCCACGCTGCGCACCGGGCGTCACGTGGACCACCCCGCCGTGCAGACCCTCCGAGCGCGCTCCGCGCGGCTGTCCGGGCCGTCCTGGGTGGCTTACGCCGATGGCGAACGGCTGAGCGGGATGCCGTTGACGACCACGTGCGTGCCTGGTGCGTTGACGGCCGTGATCGGTGCCGGAGGGGCGGCTGTCACCGGTGCCGGCTGAGCACGTCGCGCCGGCGCCACGAGCCGCGCGGTTCGGTCGTGCCCCGGTCGAACAGCCACCCGGCGACGGCGAGCACCCCGTTGGCCGCGTCCAGCGGTGTGCCGTGCGCCGACTCGACGGTCTCGATCTCGTGCCTGCCGCAGTCCCGGATCGCGTCGCAGCGGACCGAGATCTCGCCCTCCACCTGCCACGGCGGCGGTGACCTGAGCACGTTGCGGTGCGGGTCGCGGGGCAGCGAAACGTGCACGTCGAAGGCCAGTTCGTCGATCTCGGCGCGGGCCGACAACCCCGCGTAGGGCGCGCCGGGCAGGTGGTCGAACACCAGGGCCGTGCCCGGTCCGCCCAGGTGACCGGCGAGCCGTTCGACCCGGCTGGCGGCCAGCCGCAGCACGACCAGCACCGGGTCGACCTCGACCAGGTCGGGGAACACCCACCGCAGGTCCCCCTCCGCCAACGGAATCGCCGCCACGGGGCACGAGTCTGCCCCATGGCCGATCCCCGTGGTCTTTATAGCTTCAGTGTTGATTAAAAAAGGTCTTCGGGTTTCCGGTGCGGATCTGAAGCGATTTTGTCGGTCCCGTATGACAGCCTGGACAGGTGTCAAGCACTTCGCGGTCTCCGGCCGACTCGTACGCGGACTTCCGCCGCCGCTCCACCCGGCCCCGGCTGGCCGACTTCCTGGGGGTCATCTCGTTCGAACTCGACCCGTTCCAGCAACGCGCCTGCGAGGCGCTGGAGGACGGGCACGGCGTGCTGGTCTGCGCGCCCACCGGCGCCGGCAAGACCGTGGTCGGCGAGTTCGCCGTGCACCTGGCCCTGTCCGAGGGCCGCAAGTGCTTCTACACCACACCGATCAAGGCCCTGTCGAACCAGAAGTACGCCGACCTCGTCGCCCGCTACGGCGCGAACAAAGTCGGCCTGCTCACCGGCGACACCTCGGTCAACGGCGACGCGCCGATCGTCGTGATGACCACCGAGGTGCTGCGCAACATGCTGTACGCGGGCTCCTCGACGCTGAACACCCTCGCCTACGTGGTGATGGACGAGATCCACTACCTCGCCGACCGGTTCCGCGGCCCGGTGTGGGAGGAAGTGATCCTGCACCTGCCCGAGTCGGTGCGGCTGGTCGGCCTGTCCGCCACCGTCAGCAACGCCGAGGAGTTCGGCGAGTGGCTGGTCGAGGTGCGCGGCGACACGACCGTCGTGGTGGACGAGCACCGGCCCGTGCCGCTGTGGCAGCACATGATGGCCGGCGGCCGGATGATGGACCTGTTCGCGGACGACGGCCCGGACGGGCACGCGCGCATCAACCCGCAGTTGCTGCGCCACACCGACGACCTGTCCCGCTTCCACGTGCCGTGGAGCCGCAACCGCAACAACAAGGACCAGCGGGGCCGCCCGCCGCGCGGCTCCGGCTTCAAGCCGCCGTCCCGGGTCGACATCGTGCAGCGGCTCGACGGCGCGGGGCTGCTGCCCGCCATCGACTTCGTGTTCAGCCGCGCGGGCTGCGACGCGGCCGTGCTGCAGTGCGTGCGGGCGGGGCTGCGGCTCAACTCCAACGACGAGGTCGAGCAGATCCGCGAGGTCATCGAGGAGAAGACCAAGGACCTGCCGCAGGGCGACCTGATGGTGCTGGGCTACTGGGAGTGGCGCGAGGCGCTGGAACGCGGCATCGCCAGCCACCACGCCGGTCTGCTGCCAGCGTTCAAGGAGACCGTCGAGGAGCTGTTCGTCCGCGGCCTGGTGAAGGTCGTGTTCGCCACCGAGACCCTGGCGCTGGGCATCAACATGCCCGCGCGCACCGTCGTGCTGGAGAAGCTGGTCAAGTACAACGGCGAGGCGCACGTCGACCTCACGCCCGGCGAGTACACGCAGCTCACCGGCCGTGCCGGGCGGCGCGGCATCGACGTCGAGGGCCACGCGGTCGTGGTGTGGCAGCCGGGCGTGGACCCGAAGGCGGTCGGCGGCCTGGCGTCCACCCGCACGTACCCGTTGCGGTCGTCGTTCCGGCCCGGCTACAACATGGCCGTCAACCTGGTGAACCAGCTCGGCGCGGCGGCGGCCCGGGAGATCCTGGAGCAGTCGTTCGCCCAGTTCCAGGCGGACCGGTCGGTGGTCGGCCTGGCCCGCCGGATCGAGCGCAACCGGGAGGCGCTGGGCGGCTACGCCGAGGCGATGACGTGCCACCTCGGTGATTTCACCGAGTACGCGTCGCTGCGCCGCCGGGTCGCCGAGCGGGAGAAGGCGTTGGCGCGGCAGAACACCTCGGCGAAGCGGGCCGAGGCGGCGCAGTCGTTGGAGCGGCTGCGCAAGGGCGATGTGATCGCGGTGCCGTCCGGGCGCCGGTCCGGGTTGGCCGTGGTGATCGACCCAGGCCTGGAGCCGCTGGGCGAGGCGCGTCCGTTCGTGGTGACGGAGGACCGGTGGGCGGGTCGGCTGTCGTCGGCGGACTTCCCCATGCCGGTCGAGGTGCTGGGCAAGATGCGGCTGCCCAAGCAGGTCGACACGCGGTCGCCGAAGTCCCGGCGCGACCTGGCGGCGTCGTTGCGCGCCACCGGGATCGTCGCGCCGGCGATGCGCAAGCGCCGGTCGAACGCCGACGACGACGCGGAACTGGCCACGTTGCGGCGGGCGTTGCGGGCGCACCCGTGCCACGGCTGCGAGAAGCGCGAGGAACACGCCCGCTGGGGCGAGCGCTACCACCGGCTGCTGGCCGAGACCGAGCAGCTGGAGCGCAAGGTCGCGGCGACCACGCACTCGTTGGCGCGTGAGTTCGACCGGATCCGCGGGCTGCTGCGCGAACGCGGCTACCTGCACGCCGAGGAGAACGGGCCCGGCGAGGAGGTCACCGAGCACGGCAAGCGGTTGACCAGGCTCTACAGCGAATCCGACCTGCTGGCCGCGGAGTGCCTGCGGCACGGCGTGTGGCGCGACCTCGACCCGGCGGAGCTGGCCGCGGTCGTGTCGGCGCTGGTGTACGAGGCGCGCCGGGACGGTCCGCTGGAGGCGCGGCTGCCACCGGGCAAGGTGTCGGACGCGTTGACCGCGACGGCCCGGCTGTGGGCCGAGCTGGAGGACGACGAGCGCAGGCACCGGCTCGACCGCACCCGCCAGCCCGACCCGGGGTTCGCGTGGGCGGTGTACCGGTGGGCGCGCGGCGAGTCGTTGGAGAAGGTGCTGTCCGCGGCCGAGGAGAACGGTTCCGAGCTGGGCGCGGGCGACTTCGTCCGCTGGTGCCGGCAGGTGATCGACTTCCTGGACCAGATCCGGGACGTCGTCGGCGGCGGTGACCCGGTCGGTGCGGCCGCCCGGAAGGCGGTGGACGCGTTGCGCCGCGGGGTGGTGGCGATGGCCACCGTTTGACAAAGCTTTGCGGGGTGGGTGGGTACCGTGCGGGTGGCTGTGGTTTGATCGCGCCCGCAAGCCTTGAACAGCTTGTCCAGATCGTCGAAGACCGTTCCAGACCTTGTCCAGACCGACCGTCGGAGGCCGAGCATGACCAGTCCGTACGGACCGTCCGGAGGGAACGACCCGCAGCCGCAGTGGGGCCAGCAGCAACAGCCCTACGGTGGTGGGTACCCCGGCACGCCGTCGGGTGGTTTCCCCGCTCAGCAGCCCAACCCCTACGGGCAGCCGGATCCGTCGCAGCAGCAGTGGGGCCAGCAGCCCCAGCAGCAGCCGTACACGCAGCAGTACCCCGCCGGATACGACCCGAACAACCCGCAGTCGAACCCGTACGGGCAGCCGCAGCAGGGTCAGTACGGGCAGCCGGGGCAGCAGTTCGGCCAGCCGGGTCAGCCCGGCCAGTTCGGGCAGCAGCCGGGCCAGTTCGGGCAGCCGGGGCAGTACGGCCAGCAGCCGCCGCCGAAGAAGTCCAGCGCCGTGCTGTGGGTCGTGGTGGCGCTCGTCGTGCTGGTGGTCGCGGCGGTCGGTATCACCGGTTTCGTCGCGCCGGGGTTCTTCAACACCAAGGTCTTCGACCAGGCCGCCGTGCAGAACGGTGTCGTCGGCGTGCTGAAGGACGACTACAAGATCTCCGACGTGGAGGGCGCGACCTGCCCGGCCGACCAGGAGGTCAAGCCGAACACGAGCTTCGACTGCAAGGTCAAGGTCGGTGGCAAGGAGAAGACGGTCAAGATCACGGTGAAGACCGAGGACGGCGAGTACGAGGTCGGCCAGCCCGCGGGCTGATCCGTTCGGTCGTACCCGAGGCCACTCCCGCTCTGGTTGCGGGGGTGGCCTCGCGTTTTGGGGTGTGTCTCGGGTGTGATGAAACTCGTTAGCCGTGCGAGCGACCCGTGCGGCACCATGCGGGAGTGACCGACCACGACGTCCGCGTGCTGGACGACTCCGAGTACCGCACCGCCCACAGCCTGTTCCGCGGCACGCTCCACCACCCGCCCGCGCCGGACGACCAGTGGGAGTTCGTGCGGGAGTCGTACGAGCCGGGCCGTGCGTTCGGTGCGTTCGCCGATGGGGAGATGATCGGCACCGTCCAGTCGTTCCCGTCCCGGTTGGCCGTGCCGGGTGGTGCCGTCGTGCGGCACTCGGCCGTGAGCCGGGTCGGTGTGCGGGCGGACTGGACGCGTCGGGGTGTGCTGAGCGCGTTGCAGCGGGCGCAGCTCCGGGCGATGCGGTCGGCGGGTGACGTGGCGGCGACCTTGCGTGCGTCGGAGACCGCCATCTACGGCCGTTACGGTTACGGCGTCGCCACCCGGTACCGGTTCCTGACCATCGACCGCCGTAAGGCCGGGCCGCTCGCGCGTCCGGTCGGTCGGGTGCGGCTGGTCGAGGCGGAGGCGGGGGAGCGGATCGCGTGGGGGCTGTTCGAGGAGCTTTCGCCGGGACGTGCGGGCACGATCGCCCGGTGGCCCGCGTGGTGGGGCCTCAACTTCACGCGTGTGGTGGCTGAGCAGAACATCAAGTTCGCGGTCCGTTCGGGTGGGACCGGTGGGTCGGGTGATGACGGGTACGTGGTGTTCAAGGTCGTGCCCGGTGAACACGACTCGAGCGAGGACAAGCCGACCAGGTTGGCGGTGCTGGACCTGTGGGCGCGCAACGCCGAGGCGTGGGCCGACCTGTGGCTGTTCTTGCTGGGGGTCGACCTGGTGGCCGAGGTGACGACGTTCGGCCGGCCGCTGGACGAGCCGGTGGAGTGGCTGCTGGGTGACCGGCGGGCGTGCCGGGTCGCCGAGGAGGCCGACGAGACGTGGCTGCGCCTGCTCGACGTGCCAGCCGCACTGTCCGCGCGCACGTATCGCGCGTCCGAGCCGGTGGTGCTCGGTGTGCGTGACGCGTACCTGCCGGAGAACGCGGGGTCGTACCGCCTCACGGCGGAGGGTGTGACGAAGGTCGACGACGAGCCCGAGCTGATCCTGGACGTCGACGTGCTCGGCTCGACCTACCTGGGTGACGTCTCGTTCTCCACCCTCGCCGCCGTTCGTCGGCTGGACGTCGTCAACCCCGACGCCCTCGCGCGCGCCGACGCCCTGTTCGCGGTGTCCGAGGTCCCTTGGAGCGGCACCTTCTTCTGACCTGTTCTGCTCCTGCGGTGCGCCGTCCTCACCCGGCCGGCCGAAGCCGACGAACCTTCGACGGGTCACCCCGCAGGCCGGTCACCCGATCGGGGAAACTCCCGCAACTTGTGACGCATCGTGCTGCCGTGATCGACCGGGTGACCCCACCCCTCACCGATCCCGTCCGCGCCGCCGCCCGCCAACGCCGCCCGCGCCACGGCCCGCCCGCCGCTGGCGTCAACGCCACCTGCGCCACCTCATGCCGCCCGCCTGCGCGACGGCCCGCGCGTTGCCCTGCGCGACGGCCCGCGCGTTGCCCGCGCCGCCTGCCACGTCCGTGCCACGGTCGGTCGCGCGCTGCCGCAGGTCGTTGGCAGGCGTCCGCCACCCGCCTTCGGTTGGTGTCGGCCGGCTTCCCGTCGACCGTTGTTCCGCCGAGGGTTTGGTGACGGTTTGGTCGAGTTAGCGGCGTTCCAGCGCGGTCAGCAGCCTGGGGAGCGAGCTGCCCAGGCCCCAGCGGCGGGTCAGTTCGGCGACCCGGTCCGGGTCGGCGGGTACCGGGGGTACGAGGTCGGGGCGGTCCATGACGATCTTCGCGTCGGTGGCCACGTTGACCACGGTCGGTGCGACGGCGAGGTAGTCCTGGGCGTTGAGCAGGGCGGTGCGGGCGCGGGTGGTGAGTTTGCGGTCGCGGGGGTCGTGCACGGCGTCGAGCACGGCCTGCAGGGAGCCGAACTCGCTGATCAGCTTGGCGGCCGTCTTCTCGCCGATGCCGGCCACGCCGGGCAGGCCGTCCGACGGGTCGCCGCGCAGCACGGCCATCCCGGCGTACGCGCGACCGGCGTCCTGCACCGGCAGGGCGTACTTGGCGGCCAGCTCCTGCGGCCCGAGCAGCTCGGCCTTCGCCCAGCCGCGGCCGAGGTACAGGACTCGTACCGGGGTCGGCTCGTCGCGCACGACCTGGAACAGGTCGCGGTCGCCGGTGATCACCTCGACCGGGTCGGTGGTCTCGCGGGCGGCGAGGGTGCCGATGACGTCGTCGGCCTCGTAGCCGGCGGCCTCGGCGGTCGCGATGCCGACTGCGTCCAGCACGTCCAGGATGATCGGGACCTGGGGAGTGAGGGTGTCGGGCACCTCTTCCTCGCCGTCGACGCCGCTCTCGGCGACGCGGTGCGCCTTGTACGACGGGAGTGCGGCGACGCGGAACTCGGGGCGCCAGTCGGCGTCCAGGCAGGCCACCAGGCGGCTCGCCTTCCGGTCGGTGATGACCTTCGCGATCGTGTCGACGAACCCGCGCACCGCGTTGACCGGTGTGCCGTCCGGCGCGGTCATCGACTCGGGCAGCGCGTAGAACGCCCGGAAGTACAGGCTGGCGGCGTCCATCAGGACCAGCGGGTTGCTCACCTGGGACAGCTTGCCAGAGAGGTCCGACATCGCCGATCGCTCCATCCGGACCTGTGGATAACTCGCCATGCCAAGGTCGGCTGAGGCTGAGGCTGAGGCGGGGGCGGGGGCGGGGGCGAGGGCCAGGGCTGGGCTGGGCTGGGGCAGGGTGTGGGTGCGGGTGGGCTGTGGCTGCGGCAGGAGAGGTGGTTGAGGGCGGCCTCGTTGTTTCAACCGACGCGCGAGGGCTTCGGAAACGGTGTTATTTGAGGTGCGGTTTTTGAGGTTCACCCGTTGGTGGAAATGGCGGTCGGATAGAGGCTGGTCGGGGTGGGGTGATCACCCGGTCGGGGAAGTGGGCTGGTGGTGCGGTGGCTTGTGGCGTGGGAAGGGCTGCGCACCACTAGGCTTCCTCCCATGTCGACCCAAGTTGGGCCCGTCGACGTGGACGCCCTGCGCGCGCGCCTCGACCGGGCTACCGCTGCCGCCTCCACAGCGGGCGTTGACGCGTTGCTCATCGCGCCCGGTTCGGATCTGCGCTACCTCCTCGGCGCGGGCGGCACGTCGTTCGAGCGGTTGACCTGCCTGGTGGTGCCGGTCGGCGGGGTGCCCGTGTTGGTGGTGCCCAAGCTGGAGCACCCCGGGTACGCGGAGGTCCCCACCGACGAGCTCGGTGTCGAGGTGGCCACCTGGGTGGACGGAGAAGATCCGTACGCGCTGGTCAAGCGGGCGTTGAAGGGGAATCGGACGGCGGTGTCCGACATGATGCCCGCGTTGCACACGTTGCGGTTGCGGGACACCGTCGGCGGTGACCAGGTGCTCGCCGGGCCGGTGTTGCGCGAGCTGCGGATGCGCAAGGACGACACCGAAGTGGCCGCGTTGCGCAAGGCGGGCGCGGCGATCGACCGGGTGCACGCGCGCATGGCCGACTGGCTGCGCCCCGGCCGCACGGAGGCCGAGGTGGGCGCGGACATCGCGGCGGCGATCGTCGCCGAAGGGCACGCGCTGGCCGAGTTCGTCATCGTCGCCTCCGGCCCGAACGGCGCGTCGCCGCACCACGACCTGTCCGACCGGGTGATCGAGGCCGGTGACGTGGTGGTGGTCGACATCGGCGGACCGGTGGCCGAGGGCTACAACTCCGACTCCACCCGCAACTACGTGCTCGGCGAACCGCGTGACGCCGACGTGTGGCAGACCTACGCGGTCCTCCAGGCCGCGCAGCGGGCCGCCGTCGAAGCGGTCCGGCCCGGCGTCACGTGCGAAGCGGTCGACGCCGCCGCGCGCGACATCATCGCCGACGCGGGCTTCGGCGAGTTCTTCGTCCACCGCACGGGCCACGGCATCGGGCTGGACGTGCACGAGGACCCCTACATCGTGGCCGGCAACGACCTGCCGCTGGAGCCGGGCATGGCGTTCAGCGTCGAACCCGGCATCTACCTGCCCGGGCGGTGGGGCGCGCGGATCGAGGACATCGTGGTCGTCACCGCCGATGGTGTGGAGAGCGTCAACAACCGACCGCACGAGCTGGTGGTGTTGCCCGCGTGACGAACCTGGAGCCGATAGACCGGGCGATCCTGCGCGAACTGGCCGCCGATGGCCGGTGCAGCTTCACCGACCTGGCCGAACGGGTCGGGCTGAGCGTGTCGGCCGTGCACCAGCGGGTGCGGCGGCTGGAGCAGCGCGGCGTGGTCCGCGGTTACGCGGCACGGCTGGACGGCGACGAGATCGGCCTGCCGCTGACCGCGTTCATCTCGCTGACCCCGATCGACCCGGCGGCTCCCGACGACTACCCGAAACGGCTGGAGCACCTGCCGCAGATCGAGGCGTGCTACTCGGTGGCGGGTGACGCGTCGTACGTGCTGCGGGTGCGGGTGGCGTCACCGCACGCGTTGGAGGAGCTGCTGAGGCAGATCCGCGAGGTGGCGAACGTGTCCACCCGCACCACGGTGGTGCTGTCCACGCCGTACGAGGACCGGCCGCCCGCGGTGTGACGGTCAGAGCAGGCCGCGCCACGCCTGCGTGAAATCGGCGAGCACGTCCCGGTCACGCCGGTCGGGTGCCCGCGGCAGGAGGCGCTCGACCTCGTCGTCGGTCGCGGGCCGCACGGACAGCACGAAGTCACGCGCCGCCGACACGTCCGCCACGTCCGCGACCACGGCCACCGCCTCCACCTCACCGATCCGCCGCACGAACACGTGGTTCGTCGAGTCCGGCCGGTACACCGGCTCGGTCGTCTCGACGGTCGCCGGCCGCACCACCAGGCGCGGGAACGCGTGCAGCTCGCCGACCGGGCCGTCCGGGGTGTAGTCGAGGGTGGCCTGGCCGTCGCGGACGTTCAACCGGGGGAAGCGGTAGCCCTCCGGCGTGGCGATCAGCAGCACGCCGCCGGGCACCCGCGCGTGCGCGATCCGGGACGCGGCGTCGTCACCCGGCATGGTGGTCGGCAGCCAGATCCCGAACGCCACCGCCGCGACCGTCACCGCGCCGGCGACCAGCCGCACCACCGAGCCGTGCGCCAGCATCGCCGCGACGAGCGCGAACGGCACGCCGAACGCGGGCAGCACGAGCCACGACGGCGGCTCGGCCGGTTCGCTCACGTCCAGCACCGAGCTGTAGAACACCGCGCCGACCAGGCCGAGCACCGTCACCAGGGCGGCCCAGCCGACGCGGCGCAACGGGGTGACCGTCAGCGGGCTGGCCTCGGCGGTGAACGTGCCGACCAGGAACAGCACCGCGAACGGCCCGAGCAGCCCGATCACCACCAGCAGGAGGCTGCCGACGAAGAACCCGAACAGCACCAGCCAGCCGACGAACGCCGCCGACAGGCCCATGACGAGCCACACCACGGCGATCTGCACCGGGACCCGCAAGTCGATCACGCGTACACGTTCTCGTGGTCCGGCGGTGGCGGGCATCGGTGGATCTACTCAACCGGGTCGTCGGGGACCGCGTCGTAGGCGGCTTGGACGGCGGCGAGCGCCGAGTCGTCCACGGTGAACTCGACGTCGTCGATCCGCGACACCCCGACCACGCCGATCGAGTTGGTCAGGAACGCGCCGCGGTAGCGGCCGACGTCGGCCAGCCGCACCACCTCCCGGCGCGACGGCAGCTGCCGTTCCAGCAACTGCATGGTGGTGCCGTGCAGCCAGTCCGCCCGCGGCCACACCACGCCGCCGGTGGCGTCGAAGAACCCGATGTTGGCGATCGCGCCCTCCACCACCAGGCCGTCGGCGGTGAGCAGCGCGTCGTCGTAACCGGCCTGCTCGGCGCGTTTGCGGTGGTGGAACTGGCCGAAGCCGCCGAGGTGCTTCACGTGCGGCAGGGGGCGGGTGTAGTTCACCGACATGAGGCGTTGCGGCGTGGTCGGGGGAGTGGTCGGCGGGAGCACCGCGACCATCACGGACGGCGCGTGGAGGCCGAACACGGTGACCCGCACGGCCGCGTCGCGGATGTCGCCGAGCGCGTGGGCGATGAGGGTGCGGACGTGGTCGCCGTGCAGCGGGGTGCCGTACAGCTCGCGGTTGGCCTGGTCGAGCCGGTGCAGGTGCAGGTCGAGGCCCTTGACGCGGCGGTCGCGGAGCTGAAGGGCGGTGAAGTGCCCGTAGTTGGCCAGCAGGCCGGTCGCCAGCCGGTCGGTGGTGGGCGGCTCGCCGTCGATCTCGATCCTCAGCACGGACGCGACCGTAGCGTGGCGGGAATCGAGGGTCGGCGGTCGTTGCCGCCGTCGTGGGTGGCGGAGAGGGTGGACGGTGTGGAACGCGAGGTTCTGGTGGTCGGGTACGACGGTGCGGCGCTGACCGACATCGCGGGCCCGGCGGACGTGTTCGACGGCGCGAACCGGGCCTGTGCTGCCGATCGGGCAGGCGTCGGGCCGGACTGGGTCGGCCCGGTGGGCGACGGCGGCAAGCCGGACGGGGTCGGCCGGGTGGACGACGGCGGAGTACGCGGAGGGTCCGGCGGCGCGGATCGGGTGGCCGCCGGCGGGGGTGGGCGGTCGAGTGCCCGTGGCGGTTACCGGGTGCGGTTGGCGGCGGTCGGTGGCGGGTTCTCGGTGACCGGTGGGTTGCGGGTGGAGGCCGAGGACCTGAGGGAGGTGACCGGGGCGGTGGACACCGTGCTGGTGGTCGGTGGGTTCACGTTCGCCGACGCGGCACGCGACGCCGAGCTGCTGCACCACCTGCGGCGGGTCGCGGCCGGCGCGCGCAGGGTCGGCAGCGTCTGCACGGGCGCGTTCGTGCTGGCGGCGGCCGGGTTGCTGGACGGTGCGCGGGCCACCACGCACTGGGCGTTCTGCGACCGGCTGGCCGCCGACCACCCCTCGGTGGACGTGGTACCGGACGCGATCCACGTGCAGGACGGGCGGCTGGTCACGTCCGCCGGCGTCACCGCGGGCATCGACCTGGCACTCGCACTGGTGGAGCGCGACCACGACGCCGCGCTGGCCCGGCTCGTCGCCCGCTGGATGGTGGTGTTCCTGCAGCGTCCCGGCGGGCAGTCGCAGTTCAGCGTGCGGTCACGGGTGCCGCCGGTGCGGGAACCGGGGCTGCGGGCCGTGCTCGACGCGATCGCCGACGACCCGGCGGCCGGCTGGACGGTCGACGAGATGGCCCGCCGTGCCGCGATGAGCGCGCGGCACTTCGCCCGCGTGTTCCCGCGCCGGGTCGGCGTCTCGCCCGCCCGGTACGTGGAACGGGTCCGGGTCGAGGCGGCGGCGAACGTGCTGGAGTCGGGTGACGAGGGGTTGGACGTCGTGGCCCGGCGCACGGGTTTCGGTTCGGCGGAGACGTTGCGCCGGGCTTTCCTGCGGGTGCTCGGCGTGACGCCGGGCGGTTACCGCGACAGGTTCCGCACCACCGGTGCGGCATAGGAGGGGGATCGACGTGGACGTGGCGTTCGTGCTCTACCCGAAGATGACGGCGCTGGACCTGGTCGGGCCGTACGAGGTGCTGGGCCACCAGCCGGAGGTGACCTCGCACTTCGTCGCCGAGTCACTCGAACCGGTGGTCACCGACGCCGGGCTGACGATGCTGCCGACCACGACGTTCGCCGAGCTGGACCGCGCCGACCTGATCGTGGTGCCCGGTTCGGGCCGGTGGGAGGACGCGTTGGCGGACGGCGTGGTCGCGGCGTGGCTGCGGGAGGTGCACCCGACCGCGACGTGGACCACGTCGGTGTGCACCGGGTCGACGCTGCTGGCGCAGGCGGGCATCCTGGCAGGCCGGCCCGCGACCACGCACTGGGCGGTGCGCGACGAGCTGGCCGCCCGCGGCGCGGTGGTGAGCACCGACCGGGTGGTGGTCGACGGGTCCGTGGTCACCGCCGCGGGGGTGTCCGCCGGGATCGACCTGGCGCTCACCCTCGTCGGCCGGATCTGGGGTGACGAGCGGGGCCGGTTCACCCAGCTGTTCATCGAGTACGACCCCCAGCCGCCCTACCGGGTCGAGGTCCCCGACGAGCCGCCCGCCGACCTCGTCACCTTCGCCCGCAGCGTGTTCGGGCAATGACCGGGTGACCGCGGCCAGCACGGCGGGCTGCCCGCCGTGCCGGCGCAGTACTCGCAGCGGCAACCCGGCCAGCGCCAGCACCGACCCCTCCGCGAACAGCTCGCCGTCCAGGTCGAGCGTGCCGCCGACGACGATCACCAGCGCGTCCCGCCACTCGGCGGGGTCGTAGGGGTGTTCATCCGCGACGGTCACCAGCCGGACGTCGAAGCTCACAGCGCCTCGGGCAGGCCGAAGAGCGGGAACCGGTCGGACGGGAACGTGATGATCTCCGCGATCTCGTCGCCCTCGATGCGCAGCACGTCCATCGCCACCGGCTTGAAGAGCTCCTCGCCCGGCTTGCGGGTGTAGCCGGCGAACGCGGGCTGCCGGTTCGCCCGGGTCTCGAGCACCTTCCACTCGCCGAACGCCTCCGGGCCCACCATCACCGGCGCCCAGAGGTCGATCACGGCGTCGCGGCCGACGTGCCACTCCGGCTGCGGCGGCATCGTCCACGTGACGTCCTCGCGCAACGCCGACGCCATCAGCTCCAGGTCGCAGCGCTCGGTGGCCTCCACGAACTTGCGGATCACCGCCTTCTCCCGCGGGTTCGGCCCGCCCGACCAGTCGGCACGCCGTTGCGGCAGGTGCTTGCGCATGGTGACGCGGGCGCGTTGCAGCGCGCTGTTCACCGCGGGCACGGTCTCCTCCAGCAAAGCCGCCGTCTCGCTCGCCGGCCAGCCCAGCACGTCCCGCAGCACCAGCACCGCGCGCTGCCTGGCGGGCAGGTGCTGCACCGCGGCCAGGAACGCCAGCTCGATCGTCTCCCGCGCCACCACCTCCGCGTCCGGCTCGGCGTCCAGCAGGGCGTCCGGGAACGGCTGCAGCCACGGCACGTCGGCCGCGGGCACGTCGTCGGTGACGCCCTGCGCGGGACGGCGGTCGATCACGTCGAGGCACGCGTTCGTCGCGATCCGGTACAGCCAGGCGCGGAACGACGAACGCCCCTCGAAGGTGTCCCGGGAGCGCCACGCCTTGAGGAACGTCTCCTGCACCAGGTCCTCCGCCTCGTCGAACGAGCCGAGCAGCCGGTAGCAGTGCACCCGCAGCTCGTGGCGGTACTGCTCGGTCTCCCGCGTGAAGTCCACCGTCATCTGCGCAACCTCGCTCATGGTCACCCTCCGGGCTTGTACGGTGACGTGCCGGTCGCACGTCGCACAACTTGTGACCGGCCGGGCCCGGGAAACTCATCGGTCGCGTCGGGATCGGCCGCGTCGGATCGGGGGAGCAGTTGGTCGGGGGCACGGGGTTCCGCGCGGTGTTCGCGGTGCCGGAGTTCCGGGTGCTGTGGTCGGCGGCCGTGCTGTCGACCGTCGGCGACCAGTTGGCCCGGGTGGCGTTGTCGGTGCTGGTGTTCCAGCGCACCGGCTCGGCGGCGTGGACGGCGTTGACGTACGCGCTGACGATGCTGCCCGCGCTGGTGTCCGGTGTGCTGCTGACAGGGCTGGCCGACCGGTACCCGCGGCGGACCGTGATGGTGGTCGCGGACGTGGTGCGGGCCGTGCTGCTGGCCGTGATGGCGGTGCCGGGCGTGCCGCTGCCGGTGGTGGCCGCGCTGCTGGTGGTGGCGCAGCTGGCGGAGCCGCCGTTCGCCGCCGCGCAGGGCGCGCTGCTGCCGTCCGTGCTGGGGGAGAAGTACGAGGCGGGCCAGTCGGTGCACCTGATCACGCACCAGGCCGGGCTGCTGCTGGGTTTCGTCGGCGGCGGGCTGGTGGTGGCGTGGCTGGGCACGTCCGGGGCGCTGCTCGCGGACGGGGTGACGTTCGCGTTGTCGGCTGTGCTGCTCAGGTTCGGCCTGCGGCAGCGGCCCGCCCCGGCGTTCGTGCCCGCCGCGCACGTCCGGATCCGGGCGGGTGCGGCGCTGGTGTGGCGGGACCGGCGGCTGCGGCTGCTGGTCGGGCTGGGGTGGCTGGCGCTGTTCACCGTGGTGCCGGAGGGGTTGGCCGCGCCGTTCTCGGCGGAGGTCGGCGCCGGTGTGGCGGGGGTCGGGCTGCTGCTGGCCGCCGACCCGGCCGGGATGGTGCTGGGCACGGTGCTGCTGCGGTTCCTGCCCGCGTCGGTGCGCGTGCGGGTGCTCGGGCTGCTCGCCGTGGCCACCGCGTTGCCGCTGGTCGGGTACTTGTTCGCGCCGAACCTGGTGGGTGCGGTGGCGTTGTTGGCGTTGAGCGGCGTGTTCAGCGCCTACCAGGTGACGGCGGGTGCGACGTTCGTCCGCCTGGTGCCGGACGAGCAGCGCGGCCAGGCGTTGGGCTTCGCGCGCAGCGGCCTGGTCGCGGCGCAGGGCATCGGTGTCGCGGCGGGCGGACTGCTGGCGTCCGCGACGGGCTCGGCGACGACCGCGATCGCCGTGGCCGGCATCGCGGGGACCGTCCTGGCGCTGACCGTCACGGCCGCGTGGTCCCGCGTCGCACCGGCGGCGGTGCCGTGAGCGTTGAATTCGGGGTGCGTGAACGTAGGACACGCGCGGGCTGGAGGTTGGACTCTCGCGGGCTGGAGGTTGGACTCTCGCGTTCTGGAGGTAGGACACGCGCGTGCTGTGGCGCAACCGGTCGTTCCTGCTGTTGTGGGCCGGGCAGTCCGTGTCGCTCGTCGGGTCGCAGGTGACGGTGGTCGCGGTGCCGTTGGTGGCGGCCTTGACGTTGGACGCGGGAGCCTGGGGGATCGCGGTGGTGACCGCGTGCGGGCGGCTGCCGTACCTGGTGTTCGGGTTGCCGGCCGGAGTGTGGGTGGACCGGTTGCCCAGGCGGGCGGTGGCCGGGGTGTGCGCGGTCGGGCAGGCGGTGGCCCTGGCGGTGGTGCCGGTCGCGGCGGGGCTCGGTGTGCTGTCGGTGGGGTTGTTGGCCGCGGTGGCGGCGGTGGCGGGGACGTTCGCGGTGTTCGCCGACATCGCCGGGTTGGCCTTGGTGCCGATGGTGGTGCCCGCCGGGCAGTTGACCCGGGCCCAGGGCGCTGTCGAGGTGGGGCAGGCGACGGCGCAGGTCGCCGGACCCGCGTTGGGCGGGTGGCTGGTCGGGGCGATCACGGCCGCGGGCGCGGTGGCGGCCGACGCGGTCAGCTTCCTCGTCGCGGCGGTCACCTTGCTGTGGGTGCGGGTGGTCGAACGGCCGCAGGTCGGTGCCGGGATGTGGGCCGGGGTGCGGGCCGTGTTCGGCCACCAGGGACTGCGGCGGGTCACGCTGTGCACGGCGACCCATGTCTTCTGGTTCAACGCCTTCACCGTCGTGGTGCTGCTGCACCTGGTGTCGGCGTTGGGGCTGTCGGCCGCGCAGGCGGGGTTGACGCTGTCCGCGGGTGCGGTCGGTGGGCTGGTGGGCGCACTCGTCGCGGCCCGGTTGGGCGAGCGGTGGGGCCGGCGGCGGACGATGGTCGTCGCGATCCTGGTCACCGGTGCGGGGCAGGCGCTGGTTGCGGTGGACCAGTTCGTGATCGGCGCGGTGGCGGTGATGTGGTGCGCGCTCCAGGTCTACAACGTGCACCAGGTGCCGGTGCGGTACGAGGCGACGCCCGCCGCGCTGCACGGGAGGGTCAACGCGACGATCCGCACGGCGGTCTGGGGTTCCGCGCCCGCGGGGGCGCTGGTGGGCGGGCTGCTCGGCGACGCAGTCGGCCCGCGCGCGACGCTCGTGCTCAGCGGTGTCGGCGCCGCGACGGCGTGCCTGTGGCTGATCCGGGCACGGGTCGGTTGAGACCGGCCGCGCCGGCCGCGGGAGTGGTGTGCTCGCCGCGGCCCGCACGTGGCCTCGGGGGTCGTCGTTCACCGTCGCTCGTGGAACCCGTCTTCACCAGATCTTGTCGCGCATGGCGGCGCACCTCCCCTCGACGTGGCTCGCAGCTGTCCGAGAACACCGGGCACCAGGGGGATCACCAGATCTTGTCGCGCACAACCACACCTCACTCCCGTCTCGACACGGCTTCCGACCAGCGGTTTCACCAGATCTTGTCGCGCATCGCGAGCACCTCCAGTGGTTTGCGTCACCCCGGTAGCGGCTGACAGCGACACAGGTCACCATTACTGTGACCCTCCGTCCGGACGCCATGACGGTCCGGGGCAGACAGTCGTGAGGAACCATGGGCAGAGCGCGTTCGACGTCGTCGGGCGATCGACGCTGGTCACTATGGTCCCTGCCCAAGCGGGCCCTGGTGTACGTGCTGTCGGTGGATCTGCTCGCCGTGCTCGCGATCGCCGCCACCACCGCCTGGCCCGTGCCCGCCGACTCGTGGACCACGTTCGCCGTCCTGCTCGGCTGCGCCGCGCTGCACCTGCACTGCTCCCGCTGGATCGAGCGCATCCGCCGCGACCACAGCCACCTGCCGCACGTCGACCTGTGCAGCATCTGGATCCTCGCCGGCGCGCTGGTCCTGCCGCCCGCGCTCGCCGTCGCGCTCGTCGTGCTGATGTACGCGCACCGCTGGTGGGTCGTCGGCCGCTGGGACGCCTCCCGCCCACCGCACCGCAACGTGTTCACCACGTCGATGATGGTGCTGGCCACGCTCTCCGCGAGCACCGTGGCGGGCCTCACCGGCCTGCGCGAGAACCTGCGGGCCGGGCAGCCCGGCGGCGCGCTCGACCTCGTCGGCGTGGTCGGCGCGGGCGCGGCGCAGTGGCTGGTCAACACCGCCCTGGTGGCCGCGGTGATCCTGCTGACCGTCCGGCCGCGCTCGGTGAAGGACGCCCTCGGCAGCGGCGCCGACAACCTGCTCGAAGCCGGTCAGCTCGCACTGGGCGGGTTCGTCGCGCTCGCCGTGGCGTGGTGGCCCGGGTTCGCGCTGCCGATGGTCGTCGCGGCCGTCGCCCTGCACCGCACCGTGCTGATCCACCAGCTGGAGCTGGCCGCCCGCACCGACACCAAGACCGGTCTGCTCAACGCCGAGGCCTGGCACCTGCAGGCGACGCTGGAGCTGCAGCGCACCCGCCAGCAGCCGCCCGGCGCGCGGGTCGGCCTGTTCATGATCGACGTCGACCACTTCAAGGACATCAACGACACGCACGGCCACCAGACCGGCGACCTCGTGCTGCGGCGCATCGCGGCGGCGCTGGAGTGCGCGGTCCGGCGCGGAGACGCGGTGGGCCGCTTCGGCGGCGAGGAGTTCGCCGTGCTGCTGCCCGGCGTGGACCACGAGGAGGCGACGGCGATCGCCGAGCGGGTGCGCTCGGAGGTCCACCGGGTCCTCGTGGACGACGGCAACGGCGGCGTGGTGGCCGGTCTCACGGTCAGCATCGGCATCGCGGTGTGGCCCGAGGTCGCCGAGGACACCGTGTCCGGGCTGCTCGCGGCGGCGGACGCGGCGCTGTACGAGGCGAAGCGGCTCGGCCGCGACCAGGTGCAGGCGGCGGGCAGGCACCGCCGCGCGCCGTGGACGCCCGCGGCCCGCTCCGAACGACCCGGTGTGTAACAACCGCGACTACCCGCCGGATTTGCTGCAGGTCGGGCCTTCGGTGGCGTAGTTTCTGCCCGCCACCTCCGACACGGTGGCCTCTCCTCGGTTGCAAGGGTCGTGAGCCAGTGGACCTCGGTGCCCCGCACGGAATCCGCTTCCGCTTCGAAGCGGGGCTGCTGCGTGCCGTCCTGCTCGACGTGCACCGCAAACCGCCCGTCGCCGCGGGCGAGGAGCTGACCGCCGAGGCGGGCGCCCGCGACCTGCTGGTCGACCAGACCTGCGACGGGCACGTGCGCGCGGTGCTGCGGCAGCGGTTCGACCTGCCCGCGCCCGCGCGCTGGCGGCTCGCCGTGGACGCGCCCGCCACCGCGACCGCCGGCGGTGTGTCGTTCGCCCTGCCCGACGCGGTGACGCTGCACGTGTCCGGTTCGGCGCCGTGCGAGATCGCCGAGGGCGGTGTGTGCGTGCAGCTGCCCGCGGGCGAGTCGGAGCTGGACGTCACGGTGGTCAGCGAGCCGGTGTTCGACGTCGGCGACACGGTCGTGGTGTGCCGCCCGGACCAGGTGCGCGAGGCCGCCGTCGTGGTGTCGTGCCTGCCCGCCGACCGCGTCACGCCCGTCATCACCCTCAAACCGGCGGATTCGTCCTCCCACCGGCACGACCGGTTGGTGGCCCACCTGCTCGACGCCGTGGGCGTGCGCCGGGTGGTGTTCCTCGCCGATCCCGACGACGACAGCACCGGTTCCGCTGCCACGCTCTTCGGTGACCTGCCCGAACACGTGCACCTGCCGTGCGAGGACCCGGTCGGGCTGACCGGCAAGGCGTGGGAGCTGCTGCGCGGCGGGGGCGAGCCCGAGCGCACGCTCGACGTCGCGCCGGACGCCGATTTCGTCGCCGCCCTGTTCACCGCCCTGCGCACCGGCGCGGCGCTGCGCGTGGACGAGGACGCGCCGCCCGTGCCGTTCGCCGAGCACAACCCCGACGACACCGACGAGGCCGTGCTGGTGGAACGCACCGGCGAGGCCGACGACCTGGTGGCCGCCGGGTACGCCCACCACCGCGGCGCCCGGCTGGTGATCACGCCCGCACCGGACCTGACCGCGGTGGGCTCGGTGGTGGCCGAGGAGCAGGAGCGGGTCACCGCGGCGGCGGGCGCGATCGGTGACGCGGTCAAGGGCATCGGGTTCGTCGAGGCGCTGTGGCGGTACCTGTCCACCGGCGGGCACGACCCCTTCGCGGCGGTCGAGGAGGTGGTCACCGCGCAGGTGCCCGCCGAGGCGATCGCGGAGGTCGGCGACCGCGGGCTGACCGCGTTCACCACCGGCCTGCCCTACTCGTTCGTGCACACCGCCGACGTGAACTGGGCGCGCAAGCCGATCGGGCACGTGGTGGCCGACCCGGCGCTGGTCGTGCTCACCGAGCTGCACCGGGTCGGGGTGGCGCGCGAGCCCGGCGCGTTCAGCCTGGTGGTCGACTCCGGCTCGTTCCGCACACCCGGCGGAGCCGAGAACCGGACGACAGCGCCCGAGACCACGGCGTCCTCGGGCCACCACACCCACCCGATCGTGCTGTCCGAAGAGGAAGCCTCACCGGACGTGCTGCGCGGCCTGGTCGTGGACCTGCCGGTCGAGCTGGTGTTCTTCAACTGCCACGACGCCGACGACGCGATCGTGCTCGGCGGGCACGCGCTGCCCGACGAGGACCTGCCGGTGACGCTGCCGCACCGGCCGATCGTGTTCAACAACTCGTGCCGGTCGTGGACCGGGCTGGGGCGTGAGTTCGTCCGCGCCGGCGCCCGCGGCTACATCGGCACGCTGTGGACCATCCCGCCGAACCTGGCCGCCGGGTTCGCCCGCACCGTCGTGCGCCGGCTCACCGCCGAGGAGACACCCGCCGCGCGGGCCATCGTCAACACCGGCACACCGGGCGGCATCGAGCGGTCCTACCTGTACGTCGGCACGGTCAACGGCAGGCTGGACGAGTGGCGCGACCGGTCCACCACCGACGCCGAGGCCGCGCTGACCGGCTGCGAGCTGCTGGCCGCCGCCGCACGGGACCGCGCCGGGCCGCTGTCGCCCGTGCTGCACCGGGAGATCACCGCGCTGCGCGAGGTCGCCGAGGCGGGCGGGGTGGCCGACACCCCGTCCTACGCCGACGTGCTGCTGGCCGAGCTGGAGCTGGAAACCGACGACGAGCGGGCCGCCGACCTGGTCGACCGGGTCGACGCGCTGCTGACCGGGCTCGACCTGCCCGACGACGAGCTCGAACCGCTCTGGGCGACCAGGTTCGAGCTCACCGGCGACCGGGCCGAGCGGCGTGGGGAATACGGGGCCGCGCTCGCGGACTTCGAACGGTGTGTGGGCTTGGGCGACGCGTGCCGCGACCGGGCGGCCGTCCTGCTGCGGATGGCGAGGCTGCTGATGCACGAGGGCAGGACCGACGAAGCCGGCCAGGCGGCGCGGCTGGCGTACGACGAACACCTGGCCGGACAGGACAGACCCGGGCAGCTGGAGTCGATCATCGTGCTGGACGAACTCGGCGACGCCGACCCCGAAACCGCCCTCCGGTACGCCGTCGAGGGCCACGACCTGGCCGAGGAGGTGGGCGACCCGGCGCGGCAGGCCGCGTTCAAGCTCGCCGAGTGCGACCGGCACCGCGAGCGCGGAAACCTGGCCGCGGCGATCGACGCCGGGTCCCGCGCGGTGGAGCTGTTCCGCGACCTCGGTGACGACCGGCAGGAGCTGGCCGCGCTGCGGCGGCTCGGCGCGTGCCACCGCGACCGGGGCGACCTGGAGACCGCGCAGCACTACGCCGCCGTGGGGCTGGCCCGGGCCGAGCAGGTGGGCGCGGCGGCC
This sequence comes from Saccharothrix carnea, assembly GCF_003014735.1. GTDB lineage: Bacteria > Actinomycetota > Actinomycetes > Mycobacteriales > Pseudonocardiaceae > Actinosynnema > Actinosynnema carneum. Next base: position 115,596 of record NZ_PYAX01000012.1, read on the forward strand.
GAGGTGGCGTCGTTCCACGACGACCTGGGCGGCGTGCTGACCGCGCGTGGCGAGCACGCCAAGGCGTTGGGGCACTACCGGCACGCGGTGGAGAAGCTGGTCGCCACGGGCGCGTGGGAGCGCGGCGCGGAACTGCTGCCGCACCTGGCCGTGGGCGCGGTCCGGGCGGGCGACCCGGAGGCGCTGTGGACCGCGGCCCTGTCCGGTGGCCTGATCTGCGAGGTCGCGCCGCGCGAGGTGTGGAAGTCGGTCCTGCCGCTGGTGGTGGACTCGATGAAGCGGGCGATCGAGACCGGGCCGCTGGAGCTGACCGAACGCGGCATGACCGACTTCGCCAGCGCGGTGACCGCGGGCAGGCGCGAGGACATGCCGTTCCAGGTCGGTCTGCTCGCGGACGTGGTGGTCGTGCTGCTGGCGTGGCTGATGGACCGCGCCGACGCGCACATCCTCGCGTTCGCCCGCGAACTCGACCGCACCAGCGGCGGCGTGCTCGACCTGGTCGGCTACCTGTCCGTGCCGTACGCCGAACGCGCCCGCAACCCCGGGACCGGCCGGTCGCGGCCCACCAGCGGCCTTCGCTGAGGTCGTCCGGCACCGGGCGGTACGGCGGCCGAAGTCCACCGCGTGCGGGGTCAGTTCCCCCGGTACTCGGCCGCCGTGCGCGGGTAGAGCTCGCGGTAGGCCGCCAGGTGGCCCCAGGGCGTGGTGACGGACTCCGCCCGGAACAGGCCGTGGACCAGGGCGCGGGCGAAGACCGCCCGTGCGGCGGCGAGCACCTCGCCGGCGTCGGCGTCGTGGGTGCCGGTCGAGGCGGCGAACACGGTGTCGCCGTCCGTCAGGCCGTGCGCCGGGCGGACGGCCGTCGCCAGCCCGTCCTGCGCGGCGCCGGCCAGGGCGAACAGGTGCGGCAGGCGGGCGTTCGTGGCGACCACGCCGATGACCGTGTTGAACGGCGGCGCGTGGCCCTCGACCCGGGCCGCGGCCAGGTCGTCGCCCTGGTAGGCGGGGAACTCCCCCGGCAGGCCGAGGCCCGCGGCGAACGGCAGGCCGGTGTCGACGTCGACCGCCGGGCCGACCGCGTTGAGCGCGGCGATCGCGCCGACCACCACGCCACCGGGCAGCGCGACGCTCGCCGTGCCCAGGCCGCCTTTCAGGGTGGCGTTGAGCGCACCCGTGCCCGCGCCGACGTTGCCCTGTCCCACTTCTACGCCCGCACGGCGCACGGCCTCCGCGCCCTCCGCCGGCCCCGGGCGGGCGTGGAAGTCACCGCCGCGGCCGAGGTCGAACAACGCGGCGGCGGGCACGAACGACCCAAGCTCGCGCGCCGCACCATCGGCCGCCGCCAACCCGTACGCGCTGCCGCCGGTCAGCACGACGCCGCGCACTTCCCGGCCGCCGTAGCGCGGGTCGAGCGCGGCGGTGTCCCGGGTCGCCGGAGCACCACCGCGAACGTCCACAGTGGACAGTGTGCCGGGCGGGAACAGCACGGCCGTCGTGCCGGTCAACGCGCCGTCGCCGATCCGCGTGGCGTGCCCGACCAGCACACCCGGCACATCGGTGATCGCGTTCCGCACGACGCCGATGCTACGGCCGACCCGGTGCCGGGACTCTCGCGGCCCACCGGGAATTCATCCTGCGGCGGGACACGCGCGGTCACCGCGAATCCGGCAAAAGTCCTGGTCAGCGCCGTGCGGTGGGCTGGGTCACCGCCGGTCGCGGCCCAGGTGGATCGGCCGAACGGTTCAACGATCAAGGATTAGGCCGTTCGGGTGAGTGTGTACGTCCGGTTCGTCAGGCAGAGTTCTGGCCCGATCGGACGATGACGGCAGCCCATCAGCAGGTTGCCCGGTACGGGGGGTTCCTGGTGGTGGCTCTATTCGGCGTGCGCGGAAACAGACCGCGCGGCAAGAGACTCGTGGCTTTGCTGGCGGCTTCGGTGGTCGGGGTGGCCGTGGTGCAGCCGGTGGCGGTGGCGGCTCCGGACCCGGCGCCGGTGGCGGTGGTGGACGAGGCGGTGGACGAGGCTTCGGCGCAGGAGTTGGCGAAGCGGCTGGGTCGGCCGGTGCGGATCACGGGGAAGACGTCGGAGACCGACGAGTTCTGGGCGACGCCGGAGGGTTCGTTCACGTGGCGGCAGCACCAGCGGCCGGTGCGGGTGCGTCGTGACGGTGGGTGGGTCGCGGCGGACACGACGTTGGAGCGTCGTGCGGACGGGACCGTGGCGCCGAGGGCCGCGGTGGTGGGGTTGACGCTGTCGGGTGGTGGCAAGGGGTCCAAGGCGCGCGGGCCGTTGGTGCGGATGGCGCACAACGGTGCCGAGGTGGGGCTGGGATGGGAGACCGATCTGCCGGAGCCGGTGCTGGAGGGGGCGACGGCGACGTACCCGGAGGTGTTGCCGGGGGTGGACCTGCGGGTCACGGCGGACGTGGTCGGGTTCTCCGAGGTGCTGGTGGTGAAGACGCCGGAGGCGGCGAAGAACCCGAAGCTGCGCAAGGTGACGTTCGGTTCGCACACGAAGAACTCGCGGGTGCGGGCGGTCGAGCGCAAGGCCAAGGCCGACAGCCCCGGCCTGGAGGTCGTGGACGCCTCCGGTTCGGTGGTGTTCACCGGTGACGCGACGCGGATGTGGGACTCCAGTGGTGACGATCGGCGTGACCCGCGGCGGGCGGTGATGGGTGTCGAGGTGTCGGACGGGAGCGTGAGCATCGTCCCGGACCAGGCGTTCCTGGAAGACCCGAACACGCGCTACCCGGTGTTCCTGGACCCGGAGTACTCCTGTGGTGCGTGTGGGAAGGCGCACCACGTGGTGGTGCAGTCCGGTGCGGGCATGACCGGGGCGAAGAACTTCGACGCGACCACCGGTGCGCTGAGTGATCTGAAGGCGGGTTATCAGACCACGGACGCTTCGGGGACGTCGCGTTCGTACGTGCAGATGAACACCGGTCCGCTGAGCGGCAAGGTGGTCGACTGGGCGACGTTGAACACGACGTTGCTCTACTCGTGGTGGAGCGCTCCGACGGCGACGTCGACGGAGCTGCACCTGGCGGGCTGGATCGACGCGAACACCACGTGGGACAACCAGCCGGGCGGGGCGGTGTTGCCGGGTACGTCGCGGACGTGGCTGTCGTCGGTGAACACGACCAACCAGTCCAAGGCGCCGAACGTGCCGATGCAGTTCGGTGCGACGGACGCGGTGCGGGCGGCGGCGGCCGGCGGTTGGGGCCTCACGACGTTCCTGCTCAAGGGCGAGAGCGAGTCCAACACGTCCTCGTGGCGGAGGTTCGGGCTGAACCCGTACCTGGAGGTGCGCTACAACTCCACGCCCAACAACCCGACCGACCACGCGATGCAGAACGGCACGGTGCCGTGCGTGAAGGGCGCGAACCGGCCGTACGTGTTCACCCGCACGCCGCAGCTGCAGGCACGGGTGTCCGACCCGGACGGCGGCACCCTCCACGTGCTGGTCGCGACCAGCGGCGGCCCGTACGGCGCGGACGTGCCGGGTTCCTACCACGACAACGCGGCCACGCTGTCCCAGTCCACGATCGGCACACCCGGACCCAACCAGGCCGCGCTGGTCCAGGTGCACGTGCCGGAGGGCTGGATCACCTCGGACGGCATCTACAAGTGGGCGATGCGGGTGTCGGACGGTGCCTTGTCCTCGCCCCGGTGGGACTGGGACTGCGAGTTCTACGTCAACACCACGGTCCCGCTGGCGCCGTCCGTGTGGGCCACGAACACCCCGGTCAACCAGGGTGACACCGCGACGTTCGGCGTCAGCGTGAACCTGGCGACCCCCGGCATGTTCGACATCGACCGGTTCATCTACACCACGGACGGCAGCGTGCCGTCGACGCAGGGCTCGCCGAGCGTGCCCGCGGGCAGGGTCGCCAGTACCGACGGCAGGGTCTGGGCGCACGCGTCGTTGTCGACCACCGCGGTCAACGCGCAGCAGAACCTGATCCGGGTGCGGGCGGTGAACAAGGCGGGCACACCGGGCCCGGACGGCACCTGCACGAGTCCGCTGGTCACCGTGGGTGCCGCGCCCAATGCCGCGTGCGGCTACACGGTGCTGCCGCTGACGTCGGCGAAGTTCCTCAAGGGCGCGTGGGCGCTGGACGACCAGTCGGGGCCGACCGCGGCGGACAACGTCGCCGTGCTCAACCCCGGTGAGACCGCGCACCCGGCCACGTTGACCGAGGCGGGCTGGAACATCGGGTACAGCCGGGGTAACGCGTGGACCCAGGCCGACGCGTTCGGCGCCAAGGACGGCGTCAAGGGCGGGATCAACATCCGGCCCAACGGCTACCTGTCCACCACCGGGCCGGTGCTCGACACCAGCAAGTCGTTCAGCGTCGCCACGTGGGTCTACCTGCAGCAGAACGACAACTGGTTCACGGTGCTGTCCCAGGACGGCAACTCGGTCAGCGGCTTCTTCCTGCAGTACTCGGCCGGGCTGGGCAAGTGGAGCCTCTCCACCAAGGCAGGCGACGACATCAACAGCGAGACCTACCGCGCCACGTCCGTGGACGCCACCGCCGTGCCCATGCTCCACGCCTGGACCCACCTGATCGGCACCTACGACGAGAACACCAGGCAGCTGTCGCTCTACGTCAACGGCAAGCCGGCGGGCTCGGTGGTCATGGCGACCCCGCTGTGGAACGCGGGCGGGCCGTTCGTCATCGGCGCGGCCAAGTGGGACGGCTCGCGCGCCGACCACTTCCCGGGTCAGGTGGACGACGTGCAGGCGTGGCAGCGGGTGCTGTCTCCGCAGGACGCGCACGACCTCGCCACCGCGTCCGCGCCGCGGGCGAACCTGGGCCTGGCCGAGGGTGCGGCCGAGCTGCTGGCCACCGGTGCGACCGGTGACGAGTTCAACCCTCCCTACGCGCCCGCACCGGTGAAGACGCTGGAGGGGTACTGGAAGTTCGACGAGAACGCGGGCACGACCGCGGCCGATTCCAGCAACAACGGCGCCGGGTACGCGAACAACCTGATCACCACGGGTGCGTCCTGGGTGCCCGGCAAGTCCGGTAGCGCCCTGCACTACAACGGCACGGAGACCAGCTACAGCTACTCGACCGGGCCCGCGGTGAACACCTCGCAGTCGTTCACCGTGTCCGCGTGGGTCAAGCTGGACGACCTCAACGGCTACTACGCCGTGGCGGGCCAGTCCGGCGTGCACACGCCCGGCTTCGCCATCCGCTACTCGCCGGACGTCAACGCCTGGATCTTCGGCCTGAACCCGTCCGACACGGTGGACGCGTCCACGCAGTGGGCGTACCGCGGCAACACGGTCGCTTCGGCCGGGGTGTGGACGCTGGTGACGGGCGTCTACAACAACGAGTCCAAGCGCATCCAGCTCTACGTGGACGGCAAGCTGACGGCGTCCCGGTCGTTCACCGGCACGCCGTGGAACGCCGCCGGGAGGGTCACCGTCGGCGGGTACAACTTCAACGGGCCGGAGGTCGGCACGATGCGGGGCGCCATCGACTCGGTGCAGGTGTGGCAGCAGGCGTTGACCGCGAGCCAGGTCGCGGCGCTGGCCGGGCTGTCCTACGTGGACGGCGTCTGGAACCTCAACGGCCACACCGCGGGTACCGCCACCGGCGGGGCGTCCCTCGTCGCGACGGACAACGCGGCGAACGTGTCGCTCTCCGGTGCTCCGGGTACGGCCGTCATCCTGCCCCGTCCGCGCGACTTCCGCACCGACCGCTCGTACACCGTGTCCGCGTGGGTGAAGATCAACGCCGACGCGGGCGGTGCGCACACCGCGGTGAGCCAGGACGACACGACGAACAGCTCGTTCATGCTCGGCTACCGCAGGGGTTCAGGCGAAGCGCAGGGCCGATGGGCGTTCGCGGTGTCGTGCGACCGGACCACGGCCAACTGCTTGCGCACGGCGTACAGCGACGCGGCGGCCGTGCCCGACACGTGGACGCACCTCGCGGCGACCCTCGACACGGTGACCGGCAAGGTCTGCCTGTTCGTCAACGGCGAACCGCAGGACGGTGCGAGCGGCTGCGTCGACGCGACGGGCTTCCACTTCGGCGCGGGCTCGCTGGTCCTGGGCCGCAGCCTGTGGGGCGGTAACCAGGTCGACCTGTGGCGGGGTGGTGTGGCGGGTGTTCGCGTCTACTCCGGCGTGCGCACGGTCGACCAGATCAAGGGCGACCGCACCGCCGACGACCCGGGTTCCCTCTTCGGACTCGTCCACTGACCTTTCACGTTCTCCCACTTCCAGGTTGAGACGGGAATCATGAACAGACGTAGAGCCGGTGTGCTCGCCAAGTCCACCATCGTCGCGATCGTGGTGCTGTTGACCGCGACGAGTCCGATTCCGGCGTTGGCCGCGCCGAAGAAGGGTTGGCACGGCCTGGGGTGGGACCTGCCCGCGTTGCAGGACACGCGGTCGGTGCCCGGTACCGGTGACCAGGCCCGTCCCGTGCCGCGGGCGGAGTCGGCCGAGCGGGCGATGACCGCGCCGCCGCAGGTGCGGCTGCCGCAGCCCGGTCGCGCCGTGGTCGATCTGGCGCCCGCCGCCGCGTCGGCCCGCACCACGCCCGTTGCCGCGGGTGTGACGGGTCTGGAGGTCGGTCGGGGTCGGGGCAAGACCGGTCGTGCGCCGGACGGGGCCACGGCGGCGGGTCGGTCGTCGGGCCGGGTCGAGGTGGAGTCGGTGGACGGCGCCCGGGTCGGCTTCCGGGGTCCGGTGTACCGGATCAGCCCGGTGTCGGGTGACGTGTCGGGTCCGCTCGCGGTGCGGTTGGACTATTCGGGGTTCGCCGCCGCTTACGGTGGTGATTACGGGCAGCGGTTGCGGCTGCTGTCCTACCCGGACTGCGTGCTGTCCACTCCGGACAAGCCGGAATGCCGGGTGGGTACGCCGGTGGAGCACGTGAACCGCGCGGGCCGGGACCTGGTCGGCGAGGTCGCGTTGGCGTCGGCGACGAGCGCGACGGTGCTGGCCGCGACCGCGGATGCTGACAGTGGTCAGGGTGACTACACGGCGACGCCGCTGTCTCCGACCGGATCGTGGTCGGCGGGCGGTTCGGCCGGGGACTTCTCCTACAGCTATCCGATCAAGGTGCCGGCGGCGTTGGGTGGTGCGACGCCGGGGGTGTCGTTGGCGTATTCGTCGGGTTCGGTGGACGGGGCGACGTCGGCGACGAACAACCAGGCGTCGTGGGTCGGTGACGGCTGGTCGCTGGCCGCGGGCGGGTTCATCGAGCGGTCCTACAAGTCGTGCGCGGAGGACTTGGGCGGGAACAACGGGCAGACCAAGACCGGTGACCAGTGCTGGGCCACGGACAACGCGACGATGGCGTTGGCCGGTCGCAGCAACCAGCTGGTCAAGGACACGGCGAACCCGGACGTGTGGCGTCCGCGCCAGGAGGACGGCTCGAAGGTCGAGCGGCTCTACGGTGCGGTGAACGGGGCGCTCAACGGTGAGCACTGGAAGATCACGACGGTCGACGGCACGCAGTACTTCTTCGGCCTGAACCGGATGCCGGGTTGGGTGGCGGGCAAGCCGGAGACGCAGTCGACGTTCACCACCGCGGTGTTCGGCAACCACGACAACGAGCCCTGCAAAGCGACGGCGTTCGCGGACTCGTCGTGCACGCAGGCGTGGCGCTGGAACCTGGACTACGTGGTCGACCCGCGCGGCAACATCACCTCCTACTACTACCAGCCGGAGACCAACGCCTACGGCCGCAACCTCAACATCACCACCGCGGGCACCACCTACACCCGCGGCGGTTACCTGCTGCGGCTGGAGTACGGGCTGAACACCAACGCCGGTGGCGCCTACGCGCAGCCGGCCGCGCGGGTGGTGTTCGACACCGCCGAGCGCTGCGTGCCCGGTGGTGCCGTCACCTGCGACCCCTCCCAGCTCAACGACACCACGGCGACGTCCTGGCCGGACGTGCCCGCGGACCTGATCTGCGCGGCGGGTGCGGTGTGCGAGAACGTCTCCCCGTCGTTCTTCACCCGCAGGAAGCTGACCACCATCACCACCCAGGTGGGCAACGGTGCGGGTGGCTGGCTGGACGCCGACCGGTGGGCGCTCAACCACACGTTCCCGGTGACCGGTGACGGCGGCAACCCGCCGCTGTGGCTGGAGAGCATCACCCGCACGGGCCTGGTCGGGGGGTCGGCTTCGCTGCCGCCGACCACGTTCGGGGGTATCGCGAAGTCCAACCGGACCCGCGCGCACCAGGACTACACCAGCCTGTCGCGGTACCGGATCACGACGGTGACCGGTGAGCTGGGCGGTGTGACCACGGTGGACTACACCGGTCCGGACTGCCAGTCAGGCACCCCGGACCCGGCGACCAACACCACCCGCTGCTACCCGGTGTACTGGACGCCGCCGGGTGCGACCGATCCGGTGCTGGACTGGTTCAACAAGTACGTGGTCACCGACGTGCACGCCGATGGCCGCACGACGCTGGGCAAGCAGACCCGCACCCACTACGACTACCTCGACGGCGGTGCCTGGCACTACGACGAGGCCTTCTTCGCCAAGCCCGAGCACCGCACCTGGTCGCAGTGGCGTGGTTACGGCAAGGTCAAGACGACCTTGGGCAACCCCGACGACCCGTCCGGCCCGCGGACGGTGACCGAGACGCTGTACCTGCGCGGCATGGACGGTGACGTCGCCCCCGGCGGCACCCGCTCGGTGTCGGTGACCGACTCGCTGGGCGAGTCCGTCACCGATTCCAAGCAGCACGCGGGTGTCGCCCGGGAAACCCTGACCTACCTGGGCAGCCAGGTGATCAAGGCCGTGGTGAACGATCCGTGGTCCTCGGCCGCGACCGCCACCGACGTCAACGGCGTCCAAGCGTTCTACACCGGCACCGGGGTTTCCCGTTCCCGGGTGTGGCTGGCCGCGTCGAACAAGTGGCGCACCTCCCGGACCACCACGACCTACGGCGACCACGGTCTGGTGGCCTCGGTGCAGACCGAGGGCGACATCGACGACCCGGGCCAGACCAGCTGCGCACGCACGACCTACGCGCAGAACACCGGCGCGTGGATGCTGAACTACCCCAACTCGGCGCGGACGGTGTCCGGGCCCTGCGCCGACGACAACCCGGCGACCAGTGCCAACATCATCTCGTCGGCGCGCAAGCTCTACGACGGCCAGGCGTTCGGCGTGGCGCCGACCCGCGGTGACGTGACCGAATCGCACACCCTCGCCGAGTGGCCCGCCGGTGGCGCGGAGGTCTACCAGACCCCGTCCGCCAAGACCACCTACGACACGGTCTACGGCCGGGCGGTGGCCACCACCGACGCGCTCAACCGGACCACCACCATCAGCTACACCCCGGCCACCGGCAGCCCGGTCACCAACGTGGTCACCACGTCACCGCAGGTCGTCATCGCCGGCGTGTCGACCGCGCTCACCACGACCGAGGAGATCAACCCCGCCTCCGGCCTGGTGACGGGCCAGATCGACCAGGGCGGGCTGCGGACCGACGTCGCCCACGACCCGCTGGGCCGGATCACCGCGGTCTGGAAGCCCGGTCACAGCAAGAGCGCGAACGCGCCGGCGGACGCCAAGTACGAGTACGCCGTCAACACCGGCTCGCCGAGCGTCGTGGCGTCCCAGCGGCTGCTGGCCTCCGGGCTCTACGCCACCAGCTACAGCCTGTTCGACGGGCTGGGCCGCAACGTGCAGACCCAGTCGCCCACCTCCTACGCGCAGGGCGGCCGGGTGGTCGAGGACACCCTGCACGACTCGCAGGGCCGCGTGTGGAAGATCCACGCGCCGTACTGGAACAGCGCCGTGCCGTCGACGTCACTGCACGTCGTGCAGGACAACGCGGTGCCGCGCACCGCGGAGACCCGCTACGACTCGGCCGGGCGGGCGACGGCCGTGCTGTCGCTGCGCGACGGTTTCGAGCAGTGGCGCACCACCACGACCTATGACGGCGACCGGGTCACCACCGTCCCGCCGCTCGGCGGCACCGCGTCCGCGGTCATCAGCAACGGGCTGGGCCAGAAGGTGATGACCCAGCAGTTCAAGACCCGCACGCACACCGGACCGACCGACCCGGCCGACACCACCACCTACACCTACCACCGCTCCGGAAAGCTCCACACGATCAAGGACAGCACCGGCGCCAACACCTGGACCCACGACTACGACCTGCTGGGCCGCAAGGTGTCCCAGACCGACCCCGACTCCGGCACCAGCACCACCACCTACGACGCGGCCGGCCAGGTCCTCACGACCACCGACGCCCGGAACAAGACCCTCGCGTTCACCTACGACAACCTCGGCCGCAAGACCGGCCTGTTCGACACCACCACGTCGGGCCTGAGGCTCGCGAGCTGGCTCTACGACACCAAGCTCAAGGGCAGGCCGACGAACTCGGTGCGCTTCTCGGGCGGCAAGGCCTACGTCCGGGCCGTCTCCGGCTACGACACCGCCGGCAGGCCGACCGGCTCGACCCTGGTGATCCCCACCAGCGAGACCGGCATCGGCGGCACGTACTCGTTCTCGGTCACCTACGACCCCAACAGCGGCGCCGTCGCCACCGTCAGCTCACCCCAGGCCGGTGGCCTGCCGGCGGAGACGATCTACCGCGGCTACGACGCGCTGGGCCTGCCCACCGAGTCGTTCGCGGCCAACGGCACCGGCGGCACCAAGCTGGTGTCCCAGACCACCTACAACCCGTTCGGTCAGGTGCTGCGGACGAACTTCGCCGACGCCAACGACCCCAAGCAGGTCTCGACCACGCACACGTACGACGACTTCACCGCCAGGCTCGCCTCGACCCTGGCCGTCCGCGCCACCACCACCGACCAGTACCTCGTCAACCGCGCCTACACCTACAACCAGGTCGGCGACGTCACCGAGGTGGACGACACCTCGACGGCCGTCCCGGACAACCAGTGCTTCGGCTACGACTACCTGCGCCGCCTGACCTCGGCGTGGACACCGTCGTCGGGCAACTGCGCGGTCGCACCGTCGGTGACCGGGCTCGGAGGCCCCGCCCCGTACTGGACGGACTGGACCTACGACACGACCGGCAACCGGAAGAAGCAGACCAAGCACACCGCCGCCGGCGACACGGTCACGTCACTGCACTACCCGGAGCCCGGCCTGCCCCGGCCGCACGCCGTCACCTCCACGACCACCACGAACCCGGACGGCACCCAGACCACGGCGACCTACGGCTACAACGCGGTGGGCAGCACCGAGGCCCGACCCGGCCACGAGATCAGGCACGACCAGGAAGGCCGGGTCGCCGTCGACAAGGACACGGCCACCAACAAGGAGTCGACCTACCTCTACGACGCGGACGGCACCAGGCTGATCTCGCGGGAAGCCGCGGGCACCACGCTCTACGCCGCCGACGTGGAGCTGTTCGTCCCGACCGGCTCCACCACCGCCACCGGCACCCGCTACTACACCCACGGCGGCACGAACGTCGCACGCCGGACCGCCGGCAAGCTCACGTGGACGGTCGAGGACCACCAGGGCACCGCCCTCCGCGCCGTCGACGCGAGCACCCTCGCGGTCACCAAGCGCTACCAGGACCCGTTCGGCGTGGCCCGCGGCCCGCTGCCCGGGTCCTGGCCGGACCGGCACGGCTTCATCGGCGGCGTGCAGGACCCCGGCGGCACAGTGCACCTCGGCGCCCGCGAGTACGACCCGGCGCTGGGCCGGTTCACCTCCGTCGACCCGTTGCTCGACGAGGACAACCCCCAGCAGTGGAACGGCTACGCCTACGCCGACAACAACCCGGTCACGCTGAGCGACCCGACCGGTCTGGCGACGTGGATGTGCCCCGATGGCGAATGCGGTCAACACGGCAAGGGCGGGCTGGGCTACGACCGGTCCGGCTCGAACCCGTCGACCCCGTCCAACTCGTCGGCACCCGCACCGGATGACGAGTGGACGGCGGCCTACTCACCCGAGACCGACGACCCCAACCGGTTGATCTCGGTGTGGTACGCGATGTACGCCCAGCGCGAGGGCTTCTGGAACACCGACATGGGCGACGGGCACCACGCCTGCTTCGGCCGCAAGGGCTGCCAGGCGGCCTGGATCTACTTGCAGGGCGACGGCGCCGACGTCGCCAAGGCGAAGACCATCGCGGCCACGTACTGCCTCGAGAACGCGAGGGAGTGCGCCGGCGAGGACAACGCCGAGCAGGTCGTGATGCAGATGTACAACGACGCCCTGGGGAACATGTCCGGCTTCGCCGGCGTCGGCGCGAGGGCCGTCAAGCCCGCACCGAAGGGCGGGAGGTGCGTCAACAGCTTCACCGGCGACACCTTGGTGCTGATGGCCGATGGCTCCACCAAGCGCATCGACCAGATCGTCGTCGGTGACGAGGTCGCCAACAGCGAACCGGAGAGCGAGCAGACCGAGACGCACGAGGTCCTGGCCGTCATCATCACCGATGCCGACAAGGACTACGTCGACGTGACCGTGGCGACCCCGGACGGTCCGAAGACCATCCACGCCACGGCCCACCACCCGTTCTACGACGCGACCGATGACCTATGGGTGGACGCGGCCGACTTGGAGGTCGGCGAGCAGCTCAACACGCCCGGCAACGGCCGTGCGGTGATCGCCGACCTGCGCCACTACAAGGCGAACCTGCGCACCTTCAACCTGACGATCGACACCGTCCACACCTACTATGTCCTGGCCGGATCGACCCCGGTCCTCGTCCACAACAACAACTGCCCCATCAGCCCAGGGCAAGACCTCATCGATGGCCAAGCTCAGCTGCACATCATCCGCGGTGACCGGACCGGGGGCGGGCACAAGTGGCCGGGGCAACCCGGGAAGACGGTGTTTCCCATGAGTTGGAGCACCGAGAAGATCCTGGATAGCGTGGCGGACGTGGCCACCAGCCCGCAGAGTGTGTGGAAGCAGCAGACCGGAAAGAAGGGACAGCTGTACACGAAGAACAACGATCCTTCTCGATGGGCGATCGAGGGGGTTGTGGAAGGGATCAACATCCGGGTCATCTACGAGCCGGCGACCGGCCGGGTCGTCACCGGATTCCCGTTCTAGCGACGAAGGTCGGGGGTGACCGATGGACCCGATGCGATACAGGGTCGAGCTGGAGAGCCTGCTGGAGGATTCACCGCTGTCCGACCCTGGTGTGATCGGTGATGTCCGTGGGCTGCTGGATGCCGGTGAATACGCACTCGCCTTCGACACCATGTGCTCTTGGATTTACGAAGACGACCTGCTTGTCGGTCTTTCATATTATGAGAGGCTGGCACGGATGTCGGAGGTGATGGGCTCCGAAAGGTTGGTCGAGCGCATTCGCGAGCTCGTGTCCGAAGACGGGTGAACGGCTCCGGACGGCGAGGGGACCGGCCGCCGGTGGTCGGTCCCCGGCATGGCTGGACCGGGGCCGCCGCCGGCACCAGCGCGTGACGGCCGGGTGATCTGGGGCTTCAGGACGTCCGGTGCAGGCGGGTGCCCAGCTGGCGGACCACGGAGGCCAGGAGGTCGATGTCCTCCTCCGTGGTCCGCCAGTTCACGATCGCGGGGCGCAGGGCGACCATGCCCCGGTAGACCGTGGTGCCCGCGTAGACCCGGCCGTCCTCGATCAGGGCCTCGCCCAGTTCGCGGTTGAGGTGGTCGAGGGTTTCCTCCGGTGCGCCCGGTGGGCGGTAGCGGAAGCAGACGATGAAGGCGGTGATCGGGGCCAGCAGTTCGAGGTCGGGGGATTCGGTGATGCGGCGGCCCAGGCGCAGCGCCAGGTCCTGGTGGCGTTCGACCATCGCGCGGTGGCCGTCGCGGCCGTAGGCGCGCAGCGTGGCCCAGATCGGGAACGCGCGGGCGCGGCGTGAGGACTCCGGGCCCAGGTTGTTGTAGTTGATGAACTCCTCGTCCGGCTCGGGCAGGTAGGGGGCGTTCCAGGCGCCGAACGCACGACCCAGCGCCGACCGGTCCCGCACGAACGCGAAACCGCTCTCGTACGGCACGTTGAGCCACTTGTGGCCGTCCGCGGCCACCGAGTCGGCACGCTCCACGCCGCGCACCAACCCGGCCGTGCGCGGTGACAGGGCGGCGAACAGGCCGAAGGCGCCGTCCACGTGCAGCCACGCCCCGTGCCGCCCGGCCAGGTCCGCCATCTCGTCCAACGGGTCGAAGTCGCCGCCGTTGACCTCGCCCGCGTTGCCGATCAGCACCGCCGGCCCCGACGACGCCAGTGCGCGGTCCAGGGCGTCGACGTCCAGCCGGCCCGCGTCGTCACGGGTCAGCGTGCGCACCACGTCCCGGCCCAACCCCAGCAGCTGCAGGGCCTTGAGGCTGCTCGGGTGCACGTACCCGCTGGAGAACACCGGCATCCGCGGCAGCCCCACCAGGCCGTCCGCGGTCACGTCCACCCCGTGCCGCCCGGCCCACCAGTGCCGCGCGCACGCCAGCCCGGTCAGGTTCGCGGCCGTCGCGCTCGTGGTGAGCACCGCGCCGTGCGACTCGGGCAACCCGAACAGCTCCTTCAACCACCGCAGCACGACCGTCTCGGCCCGCGCGGCGAGCGGCGAGGCCGGCCACAGCCCGGCGGCCTGGTCCAGCAGCGACGTCACCCAGTCCGCCGCCTGCGCGGCCGGTGTCGCGCCGCCGACCACGAAGTGGAAGAACCGCGGCCCGGACGAGTGCGTGGCGGCCCGCGTCCCGATCCGCAGCAGGTCCGCGATCGCGGCGATGGTGCCGTCACCGACGTCCGGCAGCGGTCCGTCCAGGTCCTCGACCAGGTGGGCGTGCGTGGCGTCGCGCACCGGCAGGTGCGGCAGCGCGTCGAGGTACGGCCCGGCGGCGCGCGCGACCATCCCCAACGCCTCGGCGGCGTCCTCTCGAGCGTTCAGCGGATCACCCATCGTGGCAGAGTAGGCGCTGATGACACGACGTGGACAGGTCAAGGGTCACGCGGTCGACGCCGAAGTGGAAGCGTTCCTCGGCCTGCGGTACGCGGAGCCGCCGTTCGGGGCGGCACGGCGGTTCGCCGCACCCGTGCCGACCGACTTCGCGGGCGACTGCCTGGAGTTCGGGCCGATCGCGCCGCAGTCCGCCCGCCTGCCCGGTGCCCCGGTGTGGCGGCCGGGCGACGAGGACGTGCTGACCCTCAACGTGTGGACACCGTCTACTTCGGACGGTCCGTGGCCGGTGCTGTTCTACGTGCACGGCGGGGCCTACACGTTCGGCTCGTCCGCCCAGCCCGACTACGACGGCACCGCGCTCGCCCGCGCCGGGCTGGTCGTGGTGACGTGCAACTACCGGCTCGGGTTCGAGGGGTTCGGGCACGTGGAGGGGCGGCCGGACAACCGGGGGCTGCTCGACCAGCGGGCCGCGCTGCGGTGGGTGCTGGACAACATCGCGGAGTTCGGGGGCGATCCCGGCAACATCACCGTCGGCGGGCAGTCGGCGGGCGCCGCGTCGGCGTTGTTCCTGGCCGCGTGGGAGCCGGTGCGGCGGGTCATCGCGCACAGCGTGCCGAACCGGTGCTACACGCGGGGGTTCGCGCGCCGGGTCGCGGAGTGGATCGACACCGGCACGCCGGAGTCGACGGTGGCGTCGGCCGACGCGCTCGCCGCCGCGCAGCGCACCGGGCCGTTGAGCTACGACCCGGTGCTGTTCGGGCCGATCGCCGACGCGTTGCCTGCGGTGGAGGTCGACGCCCTGCTGTGCCACACGGACGTCGAGTACGCGCTGTTCGACGCGGTGGGCACGTTCCGGCCGCTGGCCGACCTGCGCGCGTTCGGCCGCGACTGGGGCATCCCGGACCACGTCGTGGCCGCCTACGAGCACTTCGAGGACGCGCACGTGCGGCTCGCCGGCGACTTCGTCTTCGCCGAGCCCACCACCAGGCTGGCCGAGGCGAACGGCCGGGCGTTCCTGGCGCGGTTCACCCGGCCACCCGCCTGGCACACCGCCGACGTGCCGTTCTCGTTCGGCAACCTCGACGAGGCGAACTTCCTGATCGGCGGACCCGCCGGTGACGACGAGCGCGCGCTCTCCCGCCGCATGCTCAAGGCGTGGGTCGACTTCTGCACCACCGGCGATCCCGGCTGGACCGGCGTCCGGCACTGGGGCGACGAGGTCGAGGCCCGCCGCGAGCCGTGGCGGGGCGTGGACCTCTCAGTACCGGTCGACTATCCGGTGCAAGCACCGGCGGGTCGCCCTACGAACCGGCCCGGTTCGTAGGGCGAACGCTCAGCGCGGGTCGTCGCGTTCCCGCCGCACGGTGACCTTGCGGCCCTTGATGGTGGCGCCCCGCAGTGACGCGATGACCTGCTGCGCCGCCGAGTCCGGCACCTCCACCAGCGAGAACCGGTCGGCGATCTCGATCGCGCCGATATCGCGGCCGTTGAGGCGCGCCTCACCCGCGATCGCGCCGACCAGGTCCTGCGGCCGGATGCCCGAGCTGCGGCCCGCGCCGACGAACAGCCTGGTCATGCCCGCGGACGGGCGGCGCGGACGGCGCGGCGCACCGCGGTCACCGCCGCCTTCGCGGCCCCGGCGCTCGCCGGAACCGGTCCGCGGCACGTACTCCGGGATCTCCTCCTCGTCGGCCGCCGCGCCGGTGGCCTCGTGCGCCAGCTTGACCGCCGCCAGCGCCACCTCCATGACGTCGAACTGGTCGGTCAGCGTCTCCACCACGACCCGGAAGCCCTCCAGGTCGTCCTCCAGCAGGCTCTCGTGCAGCGCGGCGCGGGTCAGCTCCAGCTTGCGCGCCCGCAGGTCCGCGATCGTGGGGACCTTCTCCATGTGGATGCGCTGCTTGGTGACGCGCTCGATGGTCTTGAGCATGCCGTGCTCGCGCGGCTCGGCCAGGGTGATCGCCACGCCCTCGCGGCCCGCGCGCCCGATCCGGCCGATGCGGTGCACGTACGACTCCGGCGCGGACGGCACGTTGTAGTTGACCACGTGCGTCAGCTGCTCGATGTCCAGGCCGCGGGCCGCCACGTCGGTGGCCACCAGCAGGTCCGCGGTGCCGTTGCGCAGTCGCGCCATCACCCGGTCGCGCTGCTCCTGGCTGATGCCGCCGTGCAGCGACTCCGCCCGGTAGCCGCGACCGTTGAGCGTCTCGGTGAGCTGGTCGACCTCGTCACGGGTGCGGCAGAACACGATCGCCGCCGTGGGCGCCTCGACGTCCAGCACCCGGCCGAGCGCGGCCGGCTTGTGCGCCCGCGGCACGACGTACGCGCTCTGCCGCACGCGCGGCGCCTCGCCCGGTTCGGCCTGCTCACGGCCGATGGTGATGCGCACCGGGTCGGACAGGTGCTGGCGGGCCAGCCGGTCGATGCGGCCGGGCATGGTCGCGGAGAACAGCACGGTCTGCCGCTCCGCCGGCGTCTCGGCCAGGATCGTGTCCAGGTCCTCGGCGAAGCCCATGTCCAGCATCTCGTCGGCCTCGTCCAGCACGACGATGTCCAGGTGCTCCAGCTTCAGCGTGCCCCGGCTGAGGTGGTCCACCGCACGGCCCGGCGTGGCCACGACGACGTCCACGCCCTGCTCCAGCACCCGCAACTGCCGCCCGATCGGCTGACCGCCGTAGATCGGCAGCACCCGCGCGCCCAACTCCCGGCCGTACCGGTGCACGGCCTCGGACACCTGCACCGCCAGCTCCCGTGTCGGCACCAGCACCAGCGCGAACGGCGTCCGCCGGTCCCGCTCGCCGCCCGCCATCCGCTCCAGCACGGGCAGCGCGAACGCGGCTGTCTTGCCGGTGCCGGTGGCGGCCTGTCCGAGCAGGTCACGGCCTGCGGTCAACGGCGGGATCGCTTCACGCTGGATGGGGGTGGGCTCCTCGTAGCCGAGGCCGGTGAGCGCCCGGAGGAGTTCGGGGCGCAACCCGAGGTCGGCGAAGCTGGTCCGGTCGTCGGGCTCGTCGTTCATACCGTCAAGTCTCGCTGATCGCCCCTGAACCGCTCGGTGAGGGGGGTCGGCGGACGCGGTTTCGCACCCGCCGGGCACTTCGGCCGGGCGGTACCGGCGAGCGGAGTCCCGGGGCTGACCCGATCGGAGGCATACCGCGGCGGTACGTCCTGAGCGGTTCACATGATATTTCCCCCGGTCGAGGCGGGCTGGGCACTATGTCAAACGCTGTGGCCGTGCAGGTGTGGATTCTCGATGCCGGAGCGGTCCTGCGGTAGGAGGCGAAGTGCTGGAGTTCCGGGTCCTGGGTCCGGTCGAGGTGTTCCACGACGGCCGGGAGGTGCCGCTGGACGGGGCGAAACCGCGCACCGTGCTCACCGCGTTGCTGCTCGCCGACAACGGTGCCGTCGCCGACACGCAGATGAGCGGTTTCCTGTGGGGCGATCACCCTCCGGCCACGTTCAACGCGCAGATCTACACCTACGTCTCGCGGCTGCGCAAAACGCTGCGCCGGGAGGTCGGCATCACCCGCCGGTCGCGCGGCTACGAATTGCGGTTCACCGAATGCTCGTTCGACCTGAAGGAATTCGAGGAGCAGGCCGCGCTGGGCCAGTCCGCGCTCGCCGCCGGTCAGTACGAAGACGCGGCGCGGCTGCTGCGCGCGGCGTTGCGGCTGTGGCGCGGTCCGGCGTTGACGGGGGTCTCGGAGTACTTGGCGGACGCCGAGGCACCGCGGCTGGAGGAGGCGCGGATCACCGCGCTGGAGAGTCGCATCGAGGCTGACCTGGCGCTGGGCAGGCACGCCCAGCTGCTGCCCGAGCTGACCAAGCTCGTGCGCCGGCACCCGTTGCGGGAACGGTTCCGGGCCCAGCTCATGACCACGTTCTACCGCTGCGACCGGCAGGCCGACGCGCTCGTGCTGTACGAGGAGGGCCGCCGCGTGCTCGCCGACGAACTGGGCATAGACCCCGGTTCGCTGCTGCGCGAGGTGCACCTGGCGATCCTCACCGCGGACCCCGTGCTGGCCTCGCCGCGCCGCGTCGCGGTGTGACGCGGCCGGGACCCGGGCGGACCGGATACAGCCCCGGGAGGTGGTGCGGTGTTCTGAGCGTTGAACTCGGGGGTCCGGAACGCAGGACACGCTCGTTCTGAACGTAGGACACGCGGTGAAGCGGTTAAGCTGATGGGGTGGAGCCGCTGCGTTGGGGTGTGCTGGGTGCGACCGGCCACATCGCCGGTCGGGTGTTGCCCGCGATCCACCGGACGGTGGGCAACGCGGTGGTGGCGGTGGCCGGCCGGGAGGGGCGGCGCGAGCGGGCCGAGCGGGTGGCGCGGGCGTTCGGGGCGCGGGTGCACGACGGGTACGACGCGCTGTTGGGTGATCCGGACGTGGACGCGGTCTACCTGGCGCTGCCCAACACGCTGCACGTGCCGTGGACGTTGCGAGCGCTCGACGCGGGCAAGCACGTGCTGGTGGAGAAACCGATGACGTTGTCCGAAGAGGACTGCGTGCGGGTCGAGCGCGCCGCCGCCGACCTGGTGGTGATGGAGGCGTACATGTACCGCTTCCACCCGCAGCAGAAGCGCGCGGCGGAGCTGCTGGCCTCCGGTGAGATCGGGGAGCTGCGCCTGGTGCGGTCGGCGTTCGCCTACCCGACCGCCGTCGAGGGCAACATCCGGTTCGACCCGGCGCTGGGTGGCGGGGCGACGTGGGACGTCGGCTGCTACGCGTTCGACGTGCCGCTGTGGGCGTTCGACGCGGAGCCGCGCGCCGTGCGGGCCACGTTCCACTCGCGGGAGGTCGACCTGAGCGCGGTGGCCACGCTCGACTTCGGTGACGGACGCTGGGCCGTGCTGGACTACAGCCTGGAGTACGGGCCGCGCGCGGCCTACGAGTTCCAGGGCACGCGCGGCTCGATCTCGGTGCGCAACGCGTGGACCCGGCCCGACGAGGAAGGCGTGATCACGGTCGTCACGCTGGACGGCGTGCGCGAGGAGGCCGTGCCCGCCTCGGACGCCTACGAGCACCAGGCCGCAGCGTTCGCCGAAGCCGTCCGGGAGAAGGTCACGCCGCTGGTGTCGCTCGCCCACTCCGCGCGGACGGCCCGCGTGGGGGAGGCATTGGTGCGGTCGGCCGCGACCGGCGCCGAAGTGGACCTCCGACGCCGGCTGTGACACCGGCGGTGCGGGACAACGCGCAACCGACTTCCGAGTAGGTCCGTACCGGTGTTCATAGCCACCGTTTCCATAATTTCCGTTGGGAACTCGACGGATAGCTGACCGTCGCGTGAACTTCTCCTCACCCGTTCACCCGTGGGGTAGGTTGGTCCGGCCGCCCGGCACGAACGAGGTGGGTCCGGGAAATCCCCGAACCCGCCGCAGTGAGTGGACCCCGAGTAACGACGCGAAGGGGTTGGATGCATGCACCTGGAGATACGTCACGCCAGGGTGGTCACCACCCTTGCCGAGGCCGGCAGCATCTCGAAGGCCGCGCAGAAGCTGTCCCTGCCCCAACCGAGCCTCACCGCCCAATTGAGACGGATCGAGAAGGCGGTCGGCGGCGACTTGTTCGTGCGTTCGGCCTTCGGGATCACCCCCACACCGTTGGGAGAACGATTGATCCCGATGCTGGCCGATCTCGCCACGCGGGCGGACGCGGTGGTCGCGGAGGCGTCCTCGCTGTCGTCCGGAATCCTGCGGATCGGCAACGCTGAATGGACGCCGGTGACGCTGCGGCGCGCGTTGCAGTCGTCGCTGCCCTCGGTCGAGGTGCAGACCGTGACGCTGGACCCGGCGCTGGGCATCGACGCGGTGAGTCGCGGCGAGCTGACCGCGGCGCTCGTGCCCAGCCCGGAGGCGGTGGACGGGGTGCGGGAGCTCGATCCCGCGCTGGCCAAGGAGATCATCGTGCGCGAGCCGATCTGGCTGGCGCTGCCGCGTGACCACGCGCTCGCCCACCGGACTACGGTGAGCCGAAGGCACCTGCTGTCGCTGAGCTGGGTGCACCACGTGCCGGGGCACTGGTTCCACGTCGTCGAGGAGCACCTGTTCCGCAAGCTCGACCACCCCACGCCGGAGGTCCTGCACTACGCGGGCGGGCACGCCGAGGCGATGAGCTGGGTGCGTGACGCGGGTGCGGCGGCGTTGGCCACGCCCACCGGGTCCACGTCGGACGTGAGACTGGTGGCGATGACCGAACCGCTGCGCAGCAGGCTGCTGCTCGTGTGGCGGCCGGGGTCGATCCACCCGAACACGTTGCGGCAGCTGATCGACGCGTTGCGGCGGTACTACTGCGAGTACGCCCGCACGATCCCGCGCTACTGGAACTGGATGACCGAGCGGCCGACCGACTTCCCGGAGCTGGCCGCGTTCCTGCCCCGGCCGAGCCGGTGGTGGCCGCGCGACTCGGCCGGCGACCAGCAGCAGGGCCCGGCCACCCGCACCGCCGCCACCTGAACCTGTTCGGAGGACCTGGTCATCGGGAAGCTGGCCCGGGACGACCCGTTCCGGGTGGGCGTCGGCTCACCGCGCTGAACCCGGCCAGCCACCGCGCCACCTCGGCGCGGGACCGCAGCCGCACCCACGGCACCCCGGTCCGCGCCAACCGGTCGGGGTACTCGGCGAGGTGCCTGCGGCGGGCCTTCACCGCCCACAACAGCACCGAGTCCCGGCCGACCAGGAACGCGAACCGCTCCCGGTTGCCGTTCCACAGCACGGTCCGGCGCACGATCCGGGCCGTGCTGCGGCGCACCAGCCGCGGCAGGGCCACCCACAGCGGCAGGTCCAGCCACACGATCAGGTCGGCCCGGTGCCAGAGCACGTCGGCGGTCAGCGAAGCCAGGTTGCCGTCCACGACCCAGGCGGGGCCTTCGGCCGCCGCCGCGAGCCGGTCGCGGAACTCGTCGTCCGGTGGCGTCGTCCAGTCCGGTCCGTGCTGGATCGCGTCCAGCTCGACGTGGGGTGCGTCGACCACCCGGGCCAGCTCGCGCGCCAACGTCGACTTGCCCGCGCCGCTCACGCCGAGCACGACGATCCGGCGCACGGAGATACCGTCCACCACTCCACTGGATCACATCGGCGCGGGCCCGTCGAACGAGAAACGGCCGGCGGAGACGTGCAGGCGGGTCAGGTGCGCGGGTGTCGTGCCGCGGAACGAGGGCGGCCCGGCGTGCGGGTCCGCGGTGAACAGCAGGTCCACATCGGACCGCTCCGCCAACACCTCCAGGTGCGTGCGGGCGATCGTGCCCACACCCACCAGACCGACCCGCGTGACGTCCCGTTCCACGTCACGATCGTGCACCGCGCGGCGACGAGCCCACCGGGTCCGGGTGACCGGTGGGCTCGTCCCTCCCGGGCTTGCCGTGCGGCCGAGCCGCCGCCGCTCTAGTCGACGCAGTCACCCGCCGAGGGCTGCCTGCCCGGCTTGTGCGTCTCCGCGGCCGGCGGCGGGACCGAGTGGCCGCCGGTGGGCGTGCCGGTCGCGCCCTCGGCGAAGAACTCCGCCATGAACGCCCGGACCGCCGCCGGGTCGACCGACAGCGCGTGGCCGTGGTCGGGCGTCGTGACCTCCCCGCCGAGCGGGATGATCGCGGTCCGCACGGTCGGGGTGATCCGCGCGGCGAACTCGGCCAGGTCCCAGCCGGGATCGACGCGCAGGTGGGTCGCCGCCACCCGGGCCAGCTCGGGCAGCTTCGCCGGATCGCCCTGGACGACCTTGGTCGCCAGCGCGCGCAGGAACACGTGCTGCCGCACGATCCGGTCGAGTTCGCCGTTGGCGAGCCCGTGGCGCTGCCGGATGAACGCCAACGCTTGCGCACCGGTGAGCGACTGCGACCCGGCGGGCAGGTCGACGCCGGAGAACGGGTCGCGGGCAGGCCGCTTGAGGCAGACCTCCACCCCGCCGACCGCGTCGGCCAGCGTGCTGAACGCCGCCATCTCCAGCGCCGCGTAGTGGTCGACGGCCACGCCGGTCAGCGCCTCGACGGTCCGCTTGAGCGCCTCGACGCCCGCCGCGGCACCGTCACGCCCCTCCGCCTGCGCCGCCGCGTGGGCCCGCGCGTACGCCGAGTTCAGCTTGCCCTGCCCGAAGCCGGGGATGTCGACCAGCGAGTCCCGGGGCAGCGACGCCGCGCTGACCGCGCCGTCCGCACCGACCCGCGCCAGCACCACGGAGTCGGTGTTCGCCGCACCGTCCAGGCCGATCAGCAGCACGGTTCGCGTGGTCGCGGCGGTGGGTGGCGCGGCCGGGTCGACGCTCGCCGGTGCCGCGGTCCGGTCCACGCTGAGCGGCACGATCACCGCGACGGCCGTCGCCGCTGCGGTGAGCCCGGCCGCGGCGAACAACGCGAACGGCCTCCGCCGTGACCGCTTGCCGTGCAGGTTCGCCAGCACGGTCCGGTGGTCGACGGCCTGCTCGGCCTCGGCCGCGATCGCCTCGCGGATGAGGGATTCCTGCCGGGTGTCGGTCATCGCAGCACCTCCGACGGCGTGTTCTCGTTGACGCGCAGCGTGTGCAGCGCACGGGAGATGTGGCTGCGCACGGTGCCTTCCGTGCAGCCCAGGATCCGGGCGATCTCGGCGTCGGTGCTGTCCTCGTAGTAGCGCAGCACGAGCGCGGCCCGCTGCTTGCGCGGCAGCACGGCGATCCGGACGCGCATCGCGTCCCGCTCGGCGTGCCCGACCGCCGGATCGGCGACAGCGGGCGCAAGTTCGTCCAGTGAGACGTGCGTCGCGGAGATGTCCCGCGCCGCCCGACGCCGCCGCCACGACAGGTACTCGTTCGTCACCATCCGCTTGACGTAGAGGTAGGGCACCTCGACCGCCCCGATCCGCCCCCACTTCGTCCGCGCGCGCAGCAGCACGTCTTGGACGATGTCCTGGGCGAGGTACTTGTCGCAGGTCAGCGCCGTGGCGTAGCGCAATAGTCGATCAAGACGATCGGTGACGAACTGGTCGTAGTCGTCCGGCACGTCGCCCCCTTCTGCCGCTGTCGGTTCTTGCGTTGCGGTCGGGAAACCCTTGAGAGGACGCGCTACGTTGAACCACTCGGGTGTGAGGTGCGACACGTGGGGCTGAAAAGATCAAAAGCCGAAGAGCCTTCAAGAGCGTCCTGGCCGGACGGGCAGGACGCTTTCGATCTTTCGATCTTTCCTCGCCCACCCAACCCCCGCCCCGACCTACCGAGCGAACGTGGCCATGCCCGCGTCCACGGCCACGGGAAGCCAAGCGATCAACGCGGCCCAGACCTCCGACACGTCACGCGCACAAACCTCCGCGGTGGTGACGGCGGCGGTGTGAAGCGCGGTGCCGCCGGCGCACGCGCCAAGGAAGGCGTGCTGCCAGGGCGCCAGGACGTGAACCCGGACGCGGTACCGGCTGCGGGCCACGGCGTAGTAGGTGTCACCAGGGGCCGGCACGTTCGGGCGGTCACCCCGGTCGGCGGCTTCGAGGGCGTCGAGCAGCGCGAAGTCCAGGTGCAGCAAGTGCAGGCTCGGCGGCGTGCGCACGGTCAGGTCCGGGGACGTCATGACCGCGAGCGGGTCGACGGGCTGGTGGGCGGGGTCGGTCTCGACCCCGTGGGCGCGTCGGGTTTCCGCGCGGGCGCGTTCCAACCGGGCCAGGGCGGTCGGCAGCCCGTCCGGTGAACCCGGGGGCTCGTGGGGGTCGGGGCGGGTTTCCTGGAGGAAGTCCGCGAACCGCGCGCCCAGGTCGAACAACGAGTAGGACCTCGGCGGGTGCGCCGCGAGGTAGGCGTCGGCGAACAACCCGAACACCTGGTCGCCGAGCAGCGCGTGCAGCGCGGTGAACTCGGCTTTCAGGCATTCGTGCAGCCGTGCGCGGTAACCGCGGGCGTAGATGGCGACGCGCTCCTCACCCGTCAGCCGCTCGGAACCCCGCACGACCTCCGCGACCTGACGGGCGCGGTACCGATCGCCGGACCGGCCGCCGCTCGTGCAGGTGGCCAGCAGCCACTCCTGGAGCGCGGCCAGGTCCGGGTCAGCCACGAGACCGCTCTCCCGCCGGCAGGCGTCCCGCGCGGACCTCGGCGGCCTTCGCCAGTTCGGCGACCAGGTCCGGGAACGGCGGGATGTCGGCGTCCCACTCCAGCAGGGTGGACACCCCGCCGGTCCGCTCGTGGACCAGCGCGTAGAGCGGCCACACCTGGTCGGGCACGGGTCGGTCGTGGGTGTCGAGCAGGTAGTGGCCGTGCTCGCTCGGCCCGGCGAGGTGGACCTGGACGATGTGCTCGGCCGGCAGGTTGCGCAGGTAGGTCCCGGCGTCGAAGCCGTGGTTGGTGGCGCTGACGAAGACGTTGTTCACGTCCAGCAGCAGGCCGCAGCCGGTGTCCTGGGCGAGCCGGGCCAGGAACTCCCACTCGGGCAGCTCGGAGGCCTGGAACTCCAGGTAGGTGCTCGGGTTCTCCAGGACCAGCGGGCGGCCCAGGTGGTCCTGCACCGCCCGGACCCGGTCGGCCACGTGGGCGAGGCTGCGCCGGGTCAGCGGCATCGGCAGCAGGTCGTGGCTGGTGACCCCGTTCACGCCCGTCCAGCACAGGTGGTCGGAGATCCAGGCCGGGCGCACCCGGTCGGCCAGGGCGCTCAGCTGGGCCAGGTACCGGGTGTCCAGCGGGTCCGTGCTGCCGATGGACAGCGACACCCCGTGCATCACCACCGGGCGGTGCGCCGCCACGTGGTCGAGCACGTGGGCCGCGAAGCCGTGGTCGTCGAAGAAGTTCTCGCTGATGATCTCGAACCAGTCGACGCCCCACTCCTCGGGGCGCGTGTCGAGCAGGTGCGCGAAGTGGACGTCGCGCAGCCCCACCCCGTCGCCCAGGTTCGGCAGTCCCAGGCGGGCGGTCACGGCGCTCACGTCGACGGGGGGAACGCCAGCCGCACGTTGTTCGGCTTCGGTTCCTCCGCCACGGGCTGCCCGCGGTGCGCCATCACCTTCCGGTACGCGCGATAAGCGACCTCGTACACGGTCTCGCCGCGCTCGAACCCGATCACGTCGAGCTTCGCGGGGGTGTTGCCCGAGCCCTCGAAGTCGTACAGCTGCATGGTCCCGGTCGTCGGGAAGATCTGCGAGGCCGAGATCGGTACCGCGCACCCGCCGAACGTCGCGCACTTGTTGTCTCCCGGGGCGGAGTACAGCTTCTCGTCTTCGGTTTCGCCGCTCTTGGCCTTCACCAGGACGAAACCGCAGTTGCCCCCGCCCTCGTCGGCCTGCACGAACCCGCACCCGCCCTCGGCCTTGCAGGCGTTGGAACCCCGGCACGAGTGGTAGACCGACACCGCCGCGCAGTCGTTCGGCTGCCCGGTGGTGTTGGTGAGGTCGAGCCCCTGGCAGGCGTGCAGGAGCTGGCCCTGGGGTCGTTCTCCGGGAGTGCCCCTCAGGTCGGGAGCCTTGCGGAACAGCGCCCAGCAGATCGCCATCCGGTCGCCGGAGCCCGCCATGGACGGGAAGGGGAACGACACCTCGCTGTCGCTCCAGTACTCGTCCAGGACCGTGGTGATGCCGGCGATCGAGCCGACCGCGGCTTGACTGATCCGGTCGTACATCTTCGGGTCGCGACCGAGTTCGTTCATCGCCTTGGCGACGTCTTCCGGGCTCGGCAGCTTGTACCTGCCCGGTTGCCAGGACTTCGTCTTCAGGTCCGCGGGCTCCCACGGCTCCGGGCGGTCCTTGCGCCACTGCGGCCAGGTCACGATCTCCTTCTTCTCGACCATGTCCCGGATTTCCGCGAAGCGCTCGTAGTGGTCCATGGCGCCGTTGTCGAAACGCGCCGCGGCACTCGCCGACTTCGTCTTCCCGCCTTCGTCGGTGTAGCTGGGGTAGTTCTCCTCCAGCGCCTCCCGCGAGGCCTGGTACTTGTCCATGACCGCCCACGGGCGGACCCGCGGCAGTTCGCTGCCCTCGCC
The DNA here is from genome assembly GCF_003014735.1 of Saccharothrix carnea. Taxonomy (GTDB): domain Bacteria; phylum Actinomycetota; class Actinomycetes; order Mycobacteriales; family Pseudonocardiaceae; genus Actinosynnema; species Actinosynnema carneum. Next base: position 142,380 of record NZ_PYAX01000012.1, read on the forward strand.
CTGGTCGGTGATGGCGCTGATCATGTCCCACACCTGCCGGAGGGAACGGCGGGTGGTGGGTGTGCTGACGACGGTCGTGTCGAAGCCGAGGTACTCCCGCTTCGGGTGGTTGGGCGGGTGCTCGGCGTTGAACAGGTCCCGTTGCAGGGCCTGGTCGTCGTAGAGGTACTCCCACAGCTTCTTCTCGGGTTTGCCCGCGTAGGTCAGGTTCAGGTAGTCGTAGTAGCACAGGTACATGTGGCCGATCGTGCCGAACATCGGCAGGTTCTTCTCCGTGTGCTCCGGCTTCCAGTCCCGGAAGGGCACCGTGGGGAAGTACTTGTGCCTGGCCTCGGGCTTGATGTTCTCCTTGGCGCCCTCTTCGGGTTGTTCGATGGCCTCGAACAGGTCCAGTTGCGCTTCACCGACTTCGGCGATGTCCACTTTGACGTGCGGCCAGGGCACCGTGTCGGTCAGGTCGAGGATGTGCGGGATCGTGGTCTTGTCCGGCCCGTAGCACACCCAGCCGTGGTGGTCGTTCTGCAGCAGCGGGCTGGTGAAGCTGGGCTTGACGCCCAGGCAACTGGCGAGGTTGGCCGCCATCTGCAGGTGCAGCATCTCCTCGATGAACACCGAGAAGATGATGTTGACCGCCTGCTCGTTGGCCGTCTTCGGCTCCGCGGTCGGTGCCGGACCCGGCCACAGCCGTCCCCGGTAGAAGTCCTGCTTCGCGCCGGTGATCTGGTGCATGCCCTGGATCGACGTCATCGCGCCCAGGTAGAGCGGGATCGTGAACAGCTCGACGTTCACGGCGGCCTGGGCGATCGCCCGCACCGCGGAGATGTCCGTCTTCAGGTGGGAGATCGGGCGGGGTGTCTCGATTTCGGCGGCGACGGCCTGCTTCATGGTCGAACCCTTCGGCGTTGCGGACCGGTTTTCGACTGTAGGCCGGGCCGCGCACCACCGACGTGCCGTCGGACGACCGTGAGGCGGCTGGGGGTGGAGGTTCAGCCATGCGAGTACTCAGGGCATCCGGTTGCGTGACTCTCCACGACAAGACCGCGCGTTCGGGTTCACCTGGAAGCGTGAGTGCGATTAGTCGTGCCCGGACATCGCCTCGCCGGAAAGGTCGACGTTCTTGATCGTGACGACCAGGCCACATCGCCTGGCTGTCCGGCACCGCGACCGGGTAGTTTCGGCGTCGTCCGCGCACCAGCCACGGGGAGCACATGCGATTCCTCTTCCGCCCACCCGCCGCCGAGGCCGGTGGACTGCTCGCCCTGCCGTGGGCCCAGCCCCTGGAGGACTGGGACGAGAAGCTGCTGCTGACCGTCCCGCAACGCGGCATCTCGCGGCACGTCGTGCGGTTCGTGGCCAGCGAGGGCCGGGTGTACGCGCTCAAGGAGATCGCCGAGTCGCTGGCCCGGCACGAGTACGCCGTGCTGGGCGAGCTGGAGCGGGAGGGCATGCCCTCGGTGTCGGTGCTCGGGCTGTGCGTCGACCGCCCGGACGACCAGCAGGCCATCCTGGTCACCCGCTACCTCGACCACTCGATGTCCTACCGCTACCTGTTCTCCAGCCCGCGCGGCGAGCACTCGGCCGACCGCCTGGTGGACACCCTGGTCGAGCTGCTCGTGCGGCTGCACCTGTCCGGCACGTTCTGGGGCGACTGCTCGCTGTCGAACACGCTGTTCCGGCTCGACGCGGGCAGCCTGGCCGCGTACCTGGTCGACGCCGAGACCGTCGAACGGCACCCGCAGCTGTCCGCCGGCCAGCGCACCTACGACGTCGACCTGGCCCGGGAGCGCATCGGCGGCGAGCTGATGGACCTCGAAGCCGGTGGCCTGCTGCCATCCGACATCGACCCGATCCAGGTGGCCGACAGCGTGCCCGAGCGGTACGCGGCGCTGTGGGACGAGGTGACCCGCGAGGAGTTCTTCCGGCTGGACGAGCAGCGCTACCGGGTCGCCGAACGCCTCCGCCGGCTCAACGACCTCGGCTTCGACGTCGGCGAGGTCGAACTGGTCACCTCCGAGAGCGGCGCGCGGCTGCGGGTGGACATCCGGGTCGCCGAGATCGGCCAGAGCCGCCGCGAGCTGTTCAAGCTCACCGGCCTGGAGGTGCAGGAGGGCCAGGCCAGGCGCCTGCTCAACGACCTGCGCTCGTTCCGCGCCTACCTGGAGCAGCGCGACGGCGCGCCGGTCCCCGAGACCACGGCCGGCCACCTGTGGCGCAACGAGGTCTACGACCCGGTCGTCGCCGCCGTGCCGCCCGACCTGCTCGGCGTGCTGGCGCCGGCGGAGCTGTTCCACGAGGTGCTGGTGCACCGCTGGTTCCTGTCCGAGAACGCGGGCCGCGACGTCGGCACCACCGCGGCCCTGCGCTCCTACCTCGCCACCGTGCTGCCCGACCGGGAGGCGTCGGAGAGCGGGTTCGCCGACGACGACTTCGAGTGACCGCCGGCCGTCTACATTGGCTCGCATGATCTTCGGGATCGCGGCGCTCGTGCCCGCGTTGTTCTTCGTGGTCGGCGTGATCAGGGACCGGCGGCGGCTCGGCAACGCGGTGTGGCTCGGCGTGACGCTCGTGTTCCTGGTGCTGTGGCTGGTGTTCCGCGCCTCGGTCAACGGCGGGTGGTCCGCCGTCATCGTCGGGTACGCGCTGGCGGCCGTGCTGCTGTGCCTGGGTTTCGTGCTGCCGGCCGCGCTGGTCGCCAACGGCGTGCTGATGCTGCGCCGTGAGGGCTTCGGCCTGGCGAACCTGCTGTCGCTGCTCGCCGGGCTGGCGATCTTCGGCGTGGTGGCGGCGTTCGGCTTCGCCACCGCGCACACCGGACCGGTGGTCGACGCGGTGATCGGGTCGCTGCTGATCGTCGCGGCCTACGTCGCGTTCCTGTTCGTCAGCCTGCTGCTGTACTCGATCGTGTACGGCAGCATCGGCCGCCGGACGGGCTTCGACGCGATCGTGGTGCTCGGCGCGGGCCTGATCGGCGACCGGGTGCCACCGCTGCTGGCCGCCAGGCTGGACCGGGCCCTGCACCTGTACCACCGCGAGGTCGCCGCGGGCCGCACGCCGCTGCTCGTCGTCTCGGGCGGGCAGGGACCGGACGAGGAGGTGTCCGAGGCGGCGGCGATGCGCGACTACCTGCGGCGCCGCGACGTGCCCGACGAGCTGATCGTGCTGGAGGACCGGGCGACGACCACCGAGCAGAACCTGGCGTACAGCGCGGAACTCCTCGCCGACCGCGGCTGGACCGGCCGCGCGGTCGCCGTGACCAACAACTTCCACGTCTTCCGCGCCGCCGTCCTGGCCCGCAGGCTCCGGTTGCGCATGCAGATCATCGGCGCGCCGACCGCGTGGTACTTCCTGCCCAGCGCCTTCCTCCGCGAGTTCGCCGCCCTGCTCACCCACAACCCGATCGTGCACACCGTGACGTGCGGCCTGCTGGTCGGCCTGCACCTGCTGCTGACCCTCACCCCCTGACCGGGTGCGGCGCGGCGGTCAGAGGTAGCTGACGCCGGTCAGCTCCTCCGCCTCGGCCCAGAGCCGGCGGCCGACCGAGGGGTCGGCGGCTTCGCGGCTGGGGCGGACCTCCGTGACGTGGCCGCGCATCTCCCACGGGCCGGCGGGGCCGAAGAACCGGCCGCCGCGCACGTCGGGTGCGGTTGCGGCGTGGAGCTGGGGCAGGACGCCCCGGCTCACCGGCTGGGTGACGGCCACGAAGAGGCGCGGGATGATCGTCCGGGCCAGTCGGCCGCGGTCCTGCCACGCACGTGAGGTCAGGTTGGTGTTGGTCACGCCGGGGTGGGCGAGGGCGCTGACGATCGGCGAGCCGGTGGCGCGCAGGCGCCGGTCGAGTTCGAGGCCGAGGACGGTGGTGGCGAGCTTGGCGCGGCCGTACGCGCGGGCGGCGTCGAAGTCGCGCTCGGACATCAGGTCGTCGAAGTCGAGGTGGGCGTTCTTGTGGGTGATCGAGCTGAGGCTGATCACCCTGGCCGCCTCGGCGCGGCCCAGCGCGTCGAGCAGCAGGCCGGTGAGCGCGAAGTGACCCAGCGCGTTGGTCCCGAGGTGCAGCTCGAACCCGTCCGCAGTCGTGCGGGGCGGGCCGAGCAGGACGGCGCCCGCGTTGTTGACCAGCAGGTCGATCGACGGCACGTCGGCGAGCAGCGCGTCGGCGAACGCGCGGACCGACGCCAGCGAGGCCAGATCCAGCCGGCGCACGTCCAGCCCGGCACCGGCGACGGAGGTCCGGATCGCGGCGGCCGCGCGTGCACCGGCGTCCGGGTCGCGCACCGCGAGCACGACCCGTGCCCCGTGCCGGGCCAGCTCGGTCGCGGTGGCCAGGCCGAGCCCGGAGTTCGCGCCGGTGACGACGGCCACCCGGCCGCGCTGGTCGGGGATGTGGTCGGCGTTCCACTTGGTCATGGCGATGCCCCCAGGGGTGTGGACGGGTGATGACCACGACGTTATGGACCCTCCGGCGCGGTTGCGGCGTACTCGCCTGCCTGGGAATGCCGGACCTACCTTCGCCTCACGGCCGCACCGCACACTGGTGGACATGGCCGACGAACACCCGTACGCACGCGAGCTGGGGGACTTCCTCCGCTCCCGGAGGAACCGGCTGCGCCCGCGGGACGTGGGGCTGGAGCCGGGAGGGCGGCGCAAGGTGGCCGGCCTGCGGCGGGAGGAGCTGGCCCTGCTGGCCGGGTTGAGCACCGACTACTACCAGCGGATGGAGCAGGGCCGCGAGGTGAGGCCCTCGGACGGCGTCCTCGACGCCCTCGCCACCGCGCTGAACCTCGACGACGGGGAACGACGGCACCTGTTCACCCTCGCCCGCGCGGCACGGCGGTCGGTGCCCGCCCACCCGCGCCGCGGTCCCGAACACGTGCCGGACAGCACCCGGCACCTCCTGCACGCCCTCGGCACACCGGGGCTGGTGCTGGGCCGCCACCTCGACGTGCTCGCCTGGAACCCGCTCGCCGCGGCGTTGCTCGGCGATCCGGCCGGCCTGCCGCCCGCGGAGCGCAACCTGCTCCTCGGGCTGTTCCGGGATCCCGAGACCCGGTTGCGCTGCGCCGACTGGGAAGGCTTCGCCCTGCAGTACATCGGGATGCTGCGCACCGCCGTCGCCGCCGACCCCACCCACCCGCGCGCCACGGAGGTCATCGGCGCGCTGAGCATCCACAGCGCGGAGTTCCGGCGGCTCTGGGCCCGCTACGAGGTGCGCGAGTCGGTGCACGGCGCCAAGCTGTTCCACCACCCGGAGGTCGGCGAGCTCACCCTCACCTGGGACACCTACCCGCTGCCCGGCAACCCCGGCCCCGTGCTGCTGGTCTACACCGCCGAACCCGGCACCGCGGACGCCGACCGCCTCCAGCTGCTGGCCTCCCTGCACGCGACCCGCACCCGGACGACCGGACCGGACGCCGAGGACAGGACCGCGCGCCACCCGTGACCGTCGGCCGGGATTGTCCGGGATTCCCGCCTCCGGCTTTGCGCACACACCGCAGTTCTCGTCAACCGCCATCCGTCGATCGCCTTCTCGTGATTTGGGCGGATCGGCGTTCGGGTCGTGTGGAATAGTTTGTCAGTCAGACGTAGGACGTGTATATCTCGAACGTGAAGTTGCGTTGTCCGCCGCAGTGCCGCAGTGGCGTGGAATGGAGTGCGATTGGATACCGCGGGGGTCGCGGAGGCGATCGGGGTCTTCATCTCCGGGTGGAACGAGCACGACCTGGTCCGGCATTTCTCCGTCTTCGCCGAGGACGCGGATTTCGTCGATGTCGTCGGACGGCGCCTGCGCGGTCGGGCGGCGATGTTCGCCGACCAGTCGGCACGTCACGCGCAACGGTTCGCGGAGAGCTCGGTCCGCACCTTGGACCTGGACATCAGAATGGTTCGCGACGACGTCGCGCTGGTGCACTACCAGTGGGAGATGGTCGGCGACCGCGGGCCGGACGGCACGGGTCACGGGGTGCGTCGCGGAATCTTCACATTCACGCTCTGCCGTGAAGCGGATACTTGGCTCGTGGTGGCGGCGCACAACACCGAGTCGGTCGTGTGACGCCGGCTCTCCCCTCTGGAGGAGCATTGCGCGAGTTTTACGTGATAGATCACCCGATGTCCCCTGAACGCAAGACGGTGCCGTTGTCCCGATTATCGCCCGAGGTGCCTCCGGCATCTCGACGGATTCTCGGCGCCCGCCCGCTGGAAGTGCCGCTGCTCGTGCTGCGGGAGGAGCGGCGGTCGAACTCGGTGCTCGCGCTGGAGATGCCCGGAGAGCCCGTTCCCGACTACGACGAGTTGGGCCCGTTCTCCTCGGTCTCATCGCTCGCCTCCACGGAGACAGGCTTCCTGCAGACCCGCGTGCCGGTGTTCCACTTCCCCGGACCACTGGGTCGGGTGGCGGACCTGTGCCGGGAAGCGGGGGCCGAGATCGTGCGGCACGACGAGGTCGGGTTCAGGCTCTGGTTCGAGACCAACGTCGAGAAGTTCCCGCCGATCGCCGAACTGCGCCGGCACGCGGAGCAGCTGTCGCACGAGCAGCTGGAGGCGTTGCTGGTCCCGTTGATCTACCTCAACCACCTGTGGCGGCAGGGCAATCCCGAAAACGAACCGGCCCTCGGGCCGAGCGCGATGCCCGATCCGCTGCACGAACTGCTGACGCACGTCGCCGCCGAGGTCGGGACGATCCCGCGGTTCAGCCAGATCGTCATGACGATGATGGCGTGGCAGCTCGACGGGTCGAGCGACGGCGAACCGATCACCCACGGGGACCTGGTGTCGCTGGACCGGATGCGCCACCCGTTCTGGCTGGACGACGGCAACCAGAGCGAGCTCGACCTGTACCGGTCGTTCTTCGCCGTGGAGGCGTTCGGCGTCCCGTTGTACGGGTGGGGTGCGTACGCGCTGGAATGCGCGGCGACCGACGACCGGGCCGGGGGCGCGCTCGCGCTGACGATGGTCCGCGCGGCCCTCCGCAACGTCTACACGTACACGAAGATGCTGATACCGCGGATCGACGCCCACCAGTTCCGCCGGTTGCAGGTCACCTACGGCTGGGTCGGCGACGAGGTGAACGGCGTCGCGTCGGGCTACCAGCTGCCGTTCATGCTGATGCTCGACGCGCTGTTCCACGTGAACTACCAGCACGACGGCGTGGTGGCCGCGAGGGCGAACAACCTGCGGTTCGTCCCGGAGCACTGGAAGCGCTTCTTCCGCATGGTCTACAACCGGCAGCCGAGCTTGAAGACCTGGGTCGCCGACGCCGGTGACGCCGACCTGGAAGCCGCCTACCTCGGCTGCGTCCAGCTCTTCAGCCTCTTCCGGCAGATGCACCGACACCTCGGCGGTCAGGTCATCAAGGGCGGCACGACCACCGGCCGCATCTTCGCCGACCACCAGGACAACTACGTCAACTTCATGGACGAGATGGCCGCGCTGGTCGCGGACACCACGGCGACGGGTGACCTCTCCGTGCCCGTGACGCCGGACAGCCCGACCGCGGCGGCCAGCCGCGGCGAGCTGCGATGATCACGGTGACCATCGCCGGTGAGCCGTTCCGCGTCCCGGCGGGCAGCACCCTGCAACAACTCGACGACCTCCACCGCACCGCTCTGGTGTTCGGCTGCCGAGCAGCGCAGTGCGGCGCGTGCGTCATCCGGATAACGTCCGGCGCCACGCACCTGAACCAGCCCGAGCAGGACGAGTTGGACGTGCTCGACGTGCTCGACGTCGACGGCGACCACCGCCTTGCCTGCCAGTGCACCGTGTTCGGTGACATCTCCCTGGAAGTCGCCGAGTAGGACGGCCTCGGGGCGGCCGGTGCGGCGGGTCGTGCGTCGCTTGTGGACTCGCTGTCCGGTCCTCAGCGCAGGTGCTCGGCGAACCACGACACGATCAACTCGACGGTGTCGGCGAGACCGGCCCGGTCGATGCCGTGCCCGACGCCGGGGTGCAGCACGAGCCGGGCCGGTTTGCCCAGCTCGCGCAGCTTGCGGTACATCCGCTCGGACTCCGCCGGGTTGACGTTCGCGTCGTTCTCGCCGTGCATGATCAGCACCGGCGCGGTGAGCCGGTGCGCGTGCTCGAGCGGGCTGCGCGCGGTGAGGGCCGCCACGTCGGCCGGGTCGTCGGGGTCGCCGATCCAGTCGACGGCCCGCTTGCGCCAGGTCGGCGGGAAGCCGCGGATGTCGTTGAGCAGGTCCGAGGGGCCGCACTCGCTCACACCGGCACGCCACAGGTCCGGCAGCAGGGTCAGGCACGCGAGCGCGGCGAACCCGCCGTACGACGCGCCGTGCACGCCCAGCCGGGTCGGGTCCGCCCACGGCACGTCGTCGAGCAGCCGCACCGACGCCTCCAGGTCGGCCAGGTCGCCGCCACCCCAGTCGCGGTAGATCAACCGCTGGAAGCGCATCCCGTAGCCGGACGAACCGCGGATGTTCGGCGCCAGCACACCGATCCCGCGCGCCAGCAGCGCCTGCACCACCGGCTCGAACACCGGGCGGGACTGCCACTCCGGTCCACCGTGGACGGTCACCACGACCGGCACCGGGTGGTCCGCGCTCGCCGTGGGCGGCTGGTAGAGCAGGCACGGCACGGTTTCGCCATCGGCGCCGACCGCGCGGACGATCGTCGGCGGCACGATCGGGCCCGGCAGCCGGGCACCGCAGTCGGTGAGCTGCCTGGCCTCGCCGCCCGGGAGGTCGACCAGGAACAGGTCGGTCGCCGCGTCCGGCCGTCCGAGCTGCACCAGCAGCTCACCGGACGCGGTGAACCGCGGCGCGTACCCGTCGATGCCGAACTCGACCACGGCGACACCACGCGGGAGCCCGGTGACGTCCCGGGGCGTGCCGTCCACGTCAGACCAGCGCAGCCGGGTGTAGCCGTCCTCGTTGAGGCCCCACGCCAACCGCGTGCCGTCCGGTGACAGCGCGGCACCCTCCACATCGGACTCCGGCGTGTCGACCCACGTCAACTCACCGCTCGTGGACAGCACCGCCAACCCGAGGAAGTCCCGGCCGTGCGTGGTGCACAGGTAGACGCCGGACGAGTCGGGCAGCCACGCCACCGGCTCGTACTTCACCGGGCCGTCGTGCGGGGTGAGCAGCCGGACCTCGTCGGTGGCCAGGTCGCACAGGAACAGGTCGTGCTCGGTGTTCTGGTGCAGCCGCAGCACGAGCAGCAGCCGCGAGTCGGGGGAGAAGCCCATCGGCAGGTAGCGGTCGTCGCCGCGCAGCACGATCCGCTCGTCACCGGTGCGCAGGTCGCGCACCAGCACGTCGAACACCTCGCGGTCACGGGCGTTGGAGGCGTAGGTGAGCAGCGTCCCGTCCGCGTTGTAGGGCCGTCCCGTGCCGCCGTGCGGCGTGCCGATCTCGCACCGCACACCCTCCCGCGCGACCAGCCACTCGACCTCGCCCGTCCACGGGTCGACCTCGGCCAGCCTGAAGTCCTCGCCGCCGTCGAGGTCGGTCAGCACGAGCAGCCGCGCGCCGTCCGGCCGCCACACGCACCGGCCGACCGACCCGGGCACCTCCACGTGCCGCGCGGTGCCGTCCAGCGGCAGCACCCACGGCTGGGGGCGACCGGAGGCGTCGCTGAGGTAGGCCACGGTCTTGCCGTCCGGGCTGGGCTCCGCGCCGGTCAGCCACTCGAAGTCGGTCCAGCCCGCCGCTGCCGGTGCGTCCACGGTCACCCCTTGAGTGATTTCACGAAGTGCAATCGGTACCAGTGAATCAAACCACTGGCGCGCACGGCAAGGTCACGTGGGTTAGCCTCTGCGCCGTGCCGGCCCTGCCCGATCAACCCGCCCGCGACGCCACGGTCGAGGAGCTGAAGGCGCTCGCGCACCCGCTGCGCTGGCGCATCCTGCGGTTGTGCTTCGACCGGGCGTTGACCAACAAGGAGCTGTCGGACCGGCTCGGCGTGGCGCCGGCGACCGTGCTGCGGCACGTGCGCGCGTTGGTGAAGAACGACTTCCTGGCCCCGGAACCGGTGCGCAGCGGCACGCGCGGCGCGTTGGAGCGGCCGTACCGGGCGACCGGCCGGACGTGGCGGCTCGGGCTGGTCGACGTCGAGGGCGAGGGCCTGGCCCAGCGCGTGGACCTCGCCATGTTCGCCGCCCACCGCGCCGAGGTGCTCGAAGCCGGGCCGGACGCCAACCGCGAGACGGCCAGGGGCGTGCTGCGCCTCAACGCCGCGTCACAGGCCGAGCTGAACGCCCGGATGCTCGCGCTGATCACCGAGTTCGTCCGGCGCGACGAGCCGGACGGCGAACCGTTGAGCTACCTGTGGTCCTTGGTCGCACGTCTTGAGCGTTGACCGGACACACCTGGTTCCGCACGCCGGTGACGACCCCGGACGGGGCTACTCGGCGGGCACGCCGATGACGTAGAAGGTGGAGCCCTGGTCGTCCGCGGCCTTCACCATCCGGCCGTACGGCGTGTCCACCGGCTCGTCCGTGATCGTGCCGCCCAAGGCCTTGATCTTCTCGGCGGCCGCGTCGGCGTCGGCGACCTGGAAGTAGACCTGCCAGCCGCCCGCGCCCGCGCCGATGCCGCCGACCGGTTGCCCGCCGTCCTCGACCTCGATGGCGAAGTAGTCCTCGGCGCCCTCGACTTCGCTGTACGTGCAGCCGAACACCTTGGCGTAGAAGTCCTTCGCGGTGGTGACGTCGCCGCTCATGTGCTCGCTCCAGACCAGGCTGCCGGGCTCGTTGGCCAGGTCCACGCCGGTGTTGGTGCCGGACTGCCACAGGCCGAACAGCACGCCGACCGGGTCGACCGCGATGGCCATCGTGCCCTTGTCGCCGACGACCATCGGACCGAAGGCGACCTGGCCACCCGCGTCGGTGACCGCCTGGACGGACGCCGCGACGTCCTCGGTGGCGAGGTAGGTCGTCCACTCGGACGGCTGGTCCGGTTCCTGCTTGGGCCCGATGCCGGCGACCGGGTGGTCGTCCTTCAGCGCCACGCCGTAGCCGCCGTACTCGGGGCCGGCGATGTCGAACACCCAGCCGAACAGCCCGCCGTAGAAGGCGACGGCGCGGTCGACGTCGGTGCTGATGTCGACCCAGCAGGGCGTGCCGACGGGCCACGAACTCGTGCGAACCACCATGATCGAACCCTTCGCGTGCGGGATTGTCGGGCGACCGGGCCAACGCTAAACCCGGCCATCGACAACCGCGCGTCGTGAGAGCACCTCCGGTTTCTCCGCCCCGACCGGTGGTGGGAAAGCTGCATGTAACCCATCTAGGGGGTGATTTACTTACCCATATCGCGATACTGGTGGTCTTGAACCTCTTCCCTGCGGAGGCGTCATGACCGTTCGAACCCGAGCCGCGGCGACCATCGCCGCGGTGCTCTCCGCCGCGATCGCCGGGACACCCGCGACCGCCGCACCCGTCGACCTCACCTCCGCGGTGGTGGCCGAGGTACGCCACCGCGCCACCGCGATGGTCACCGCGGACCGCTCCACCGTGGTCACACCGGCACGGCAGCACGGTGACTGGGCGTTCGGCACCGCCGTGCTCACCACCCCTCCCGGCTCGCCGCGGTTGCCAGACGGCTGGCTGTTCGTCGCCCACCGCGCAGACGGTGCGTGGACGGTGGCACTGGAGGGCGAACCGGGGTTCGCCGAGCTGACCGGACGCGCGCCGGTCGTCGGTGAAGCGGAACGCCCCCTGCTCGCCCACCAGGACGGCCGGCCCACCACGGCCGCGGGCGGCGATCTGCGCACCGGCATGGCCCTGCCGTTCGCGGTGGGGCAGACCTGGGCGATGGCGGGCGGGCCGCACGGGTGGTCCGGCGCCGCCGCGCCGTGGAGCTCCCTCGACCTCGCCGGAGGCGACCAGCGCGTGCTCGCCGCCCGCGCCGGCACCGCCTACACGATGTGCACCGGGTGGGTCCGCGTCATCCACGACCGCGGCTACGCCACCGACTACTACCACCTGTGGAACAACATCAACGTCAACGGTGCCGCCGTCAGCCAGGGCACGTTCCTCGGCCACACCGGCACGGACGTCACCTGCGGCGGTGCCGCGTCCGGCAGGCACGTGCACTTCGGGTTGCGGCAGAACAGCGCCTACGTCGGCATCGCCGAGCACAACGTCGGCAAGTGGGTGCCGCAGAACGGCGCGTCGGCCTACCAGGGCTCGGCACTGCACGGCAGCACCCGCGTGTACGCCGGTGGTTCCGTCCACAACTACGGCGCTCTCGGCTTCACGCAGGGCGTGATCGACGCCAACGGCGGCGGCACCGTCAACAAGCGCACCGGTCCCGGCACGGGTCACGCCCTCGCCGGCAGCGTCGACGACGGTGCCACGGTCAGCGTTTCCTGTTCCGCCAACGGCACCACGCACACCGGCCGGTGGGGCACCACCAGCCTCTGGAACAGGCTGACGGACGGCACCTGGGTCACCGACGCGTTCATGTGGACCGGCGTCACGGGGCCGGTGAACGGCTACTGCTGACCCCGGAACCCTCCGCGGCCGGACCGCACCGGCCGCGGAGGTGCCGGCGCTACTCGAAGAACTTCAGGCTCCAGCCGGTGTCCGAGGTCGGTCCCGGGACGTTGGCGCGGCGGTAGGTCGTGTTGCCCCACCAGACGAACGAGCCGGTGTACCAGTAGCGGTTGTCCCAGTGGTACGGCGTGCCCTTGGCCACCGCGTGGTACATCATCGGGAACTTGGGGCCCGCCGGGGGACTGGTGGCGATGTCGCCGTCGAGCAGCACGAACGTGTGGTGGCCCGGGCCGTTGACGTACAGCGTGGGATCCCACCCGGACATCATGGTCGCCCGGTTCGAGCCGAACAGGCAGCCGTTCGACTTGTACCAGTCCCAGACGTAGGTGGGATCGCCACCGGCGCGCAGACGGAGGTCCGCGACGCAGTACTGCTCGCTCCAGCTGCCGTTGGCCGAGTAGGTGACGTGCAACTGGCCGTTGGGGTCCTTGATGACCTCGGGCGCCTCGTTGATGTACGGGTTGCCGACCACCCGTTCCCACGGCTCGCGGGGCTGCGAGATGACGTAGCGGTTGCCGACCGGCGTGAGGGGGTCGGACATGCGGGCGATGTAGAGGTTCTGCTCGACGTTGGTGGTGCACTCCCAGCCGGACCAGATGAAGTAGCGCTGGCCGTTGAACGTCACCGGGACGCCGTCGATGGCCCACCGGTCACCGGGCAGGGCCAGCTCGACCTCGCGGGTGTAGCCGGCGTCCGGCGAGGTGGAACTGATCGCGTACATGCGGTGTTCCGCGTCGTTGCCCGCCGTGAAGTAGATGTAGTAGCGGCCGCTGTCTCGGACGATTTCCGGTGCCCACACCGAGCCGAGGTTGGCGGTGTCACGCCAGACCAGGCGCGGGGTGGCGGCGGCCAGGCCGTCCGGGGACGACGCCTGGCGCACCTGGAGGCCGCCGCCGCCCACCTGCGCCGAGATGTAGGTGCCGCCGACGCGGATCACGCTCGGGTCGGCGGCGCGCAGGCCGGTTCGACCCAGTGCCGACAGTTGGCAGGCGTCGGTCGAGGTCGGCATCGGTTCGACGGCGACGGCCGGTGGTGCGGGAAGGGCGAGCGCGGCGACGGCCGCGACCGCGGTGAGGCGTTTGATCGTTCGCGCGATGCCGGAGGGGAAGGTCATGGGACTCCTCAGCGGTGCAGGGGACCACTCGCGTGACCGCACGCCCTCCGGCGGCTGTGGATCGTGAACGGCTCACGTCCAGCGAACGTAACACGGCCCGACCGGCGCCCGAGTGGTCCGACCGGTGGTGTGCGGCCGGGTCGCCCGCCCGGCCGGCGACGAGCCCACCGAGCCGCCGACCCGCCGACCCGCCGACCCGCCGAGCCACGCAGCCGCCGAGCCGCCGAGGGTTGGCGCACGCCGGGTGGCCGCGTCCGCCACCCGGCGTGGCCCCCATGTGGCCGCGCCCCCAGCATGGCCACCCCTGCGCGGCCACCCCCCAACGCGGCCACCCCCTCCAGCGTGGCCACCCCTGCGTGACCACCCCCAGCGTGGCTGATTCCCCGGCGTAGCCCACTAGCGTGGCCACCTCCCGGCGTGTGGCCCCGGGCGTGGCCACCCCCAGCGTGGTCACGCCCTAGGCCTGGCTACCCCCGGCTGAGGCGCCACGAGAGGACCTGTGTCGTGCGGTCGCGTTGGTCAGCCGGCCAGGCCGGTCAGCGTGACGCCCACGTTGAAGTTCTGGCGGGTGGGCAGCAGCGTCCTGATCTCGCGCAGGTCGTGGTACGGGTCCGGTGGTGGCGGTGGCGGTAGGGGGAACGGCCGGCGCAGCCACCACCAGATCAGCCAGAACCAGCGGTCGAGGCCGCACCAGCCGACGTAGAGGTAGTCGTTGCCGCCGTAGACCAGGGCCAGTGGGTTGCCGGGAGCGTGCACCGCCGGACCGGTGATGGTCCACGGGTCCGGCACGCCGCCGTACGCGTCGGTGGCCGCCCTGATCGCACCGTCCGCCCCGGCGTAGGTGACGACGAACTGACCGGTCGGGGCCGTCGTCGCGGCCAGGTGCGCACCGATCGGCACGGCACCGGCCCCGGACAGCGCCACCCTCGGTTGCGGTGTCAAGCCCGCGAACGGTATCCGCCACAGCCGACCGTCCGTGCCGGTGAAGAAGGTCGCGACGCCGTTCGCACCCGAAGCGGCCGCCACGGGAGAACCCTGAGCGGCCACGTTGGCGGGGGTGGCCGCGGTGGTGCTCCAGATGGCGATCGGGCCGGCGGGCCCCGTGCCGATCCGGCCGACCGAGGTGTGCACGCCCCCGTTGCCGCCGACGAAGGCCACCCCGAACCGGTCCGCCACCCCGAAAGCGGCCAGCGGCGTCGCCGACGACACCGTGCCGGGCCCGACCAGCGGCGCCGGCCCGACGACGACGCCTCCCGACCGCGAGTACAGGGCGTGGTGGATCGAACCGTTGGCACCGGTGAAGTGGACGTGCGTGCCGGCCTGCCCCTCGACCGCCGCGATCCGACCGCCCGGTGCGGCCAAGCCGCCCTGGGGGTGCCGGACGAAGCCCATGCCGGAGCCGGTGGCGCTGGTGAACCCGGCGACCAGGCCGCCGTGGTTGCCGATGGTGAACACGGCGACGCCGCCGTCCGCCCGCCGGACCACGCTGAGGTTGCCACCGGGCGGGCCGATCACGGTGGGGCTGACGGCCGCGGTGGAGTTGGAGCCGGTCGTGTGGAGCCGGCCGTCCGCACCGATGTGGAAGCCGGCGAGCGAGGGGTCCGCGTCGGCCGCGGCCGGCGCGGCGAAGCCGACCGGCAGGGCGGTGATCGCGCCGCACGCGACCAGCGCTCGGAGCAGGTCGCGCCGGGTGGTGCCGGCAGGCGCGCTGTTCGTGGGAATCATGGGGCCACGCTAGGAAAGCCGGGTGTTGTCCGGCGGCTTCCGGAACGCGGACGGCTACCGTGAGGTCGGACGGCGTGACGGTCGGCGACCGGGGTGAGGATCATGGCGCAGGGCTCCAGACAGGTGTTGGACGCGTTCGTCGGCGAGCTCGACCGGTTGCGGCAGTGCGCGGGCGCGCCGTCGTTGACCCAGATCGCGTCCTCGGCGACCGCGATCGGCCACCCCCTCGCCCGGTCGACCGTGAGCGACAAGCTGAACGCGAAGTCGTTGCCCGAGTGGGACTTCGTCGTCGCCTTCGTCCGCGCCTGCCTGGCCCACGCCGAGCGGACCGGCCTGCGGGTGCCGGACGACCTCGCCGACCTGGCCTGGTGGGACGCCGCGCACTGGGAACTGCTCCGCGCGATCGACGGCGACCGCGCCACCGATCGGCTCGCCGTCGCCGCGCAGGGCGAGGTGCGTCGTCGCCAGGCGCGCACCCGGTCGCCGGAACACGACGCGTGGGTGGTGCCGCGGCAGCTGCCCGCGCCGGTACCCCACTTCGCCGGTCGGGCGGAGCCGCTGGCCCGGTTGGCGGAACTGCTCGACGAGCCCGCGCCGACGATGGTGATCACGGCCATCGGCGGCACCGCGGGCGTGGGCAAGACCTCGCTGGCGGTGTTCTGGGCCGACCGGGTGGCCGATCGCTTCCCGGACGGCCAGCTGTACGTGAACCTGCGCGGTTTCGACGCGGTGCCGGCGCAGGTCGACCCCACCGTCGTGCTGAGGGGTTTCCTGGAGGCGCTGGGCGCACCCGTCGAGCGCATCCCCACCGACCTGGACGCCCAGACCGGGTTGTACCGGAGCCTGCTGATCGGCCGCCGGGTGCTGGTGCTGCTGGACAACGCCCGTGACGCCGAGCAGGTGCGACCGCTGTTACCGGGATCGCCCGGCTGCCTCGTGCTGATCACCAGCCGGCGGCAGCTGACCGGGCTGGTCGCGGCGGAGGGCGCGCACCCGATCGTGTTGGACCTGCTGTCCGACGCCGAGGCGCGGGACGTGCTGGCACTGCGGCTCGGCGCGCGACGGGTCGAGGCGGAGCCGGAGGCGGTGCGGCGCATCGTCACCGCGTCCGCCGGGCTGCCGCTCGCGCTGGCGGTCGTGGCGGCCCGCGCCCGCACCTTTCCCGGTTTCCCTCTCTCCCGGCTGGCCGACGAGCTGGAGGAAGCCAGGTTGGACGGGTTCGCGGGCGCCGAGCCCGCGATGGACCTCCGGTTCGTGTTCTCCTGGTCGTGCCGGCAACTGGAGGCGCCGACCGCCCGGTTGTTCCGACTGCTCGGGCTGCACCCGGGTGGCGGGTTCGGCCCGCACGCGGCGGCGAGCCTGGCCGGGCAGCCCGTCGCGGAGACCCGTCGCCGGCTGGCCGCCCTGACCGACGCCAACCTGGTGTCCGAGCCGTCGCCGGGGCGGTACGGGATGCACGACCTGCTGCGGGCGTACGCCGCCGAACAGGCCGAGGCGGTCGAGGAGGGCCGCCACGCCCTCGGTCGGCTGCTCGACCACTACCTGCACGCCGCCCACACCGCGGACCTGCTGCTGTACCCCCACCGTGACGCGATCACGTTGCCGCACCTCCCGGACGGGGTGGTCCTGCCGACGTTCGCGGGGCGCGAGCAGGCGTGGGCGTGGCTCACCGCCGAGCACCAGGTGCTGCTCAACGCGATCGAGCTCGCCGCCGCGGCCGGCTTCGACACCCACGCCTGGCAGCTCGCGTGGTCGATGAGCACCTACCTCGACCGGATCGGGGCGTGGGCCGAGCAGAGCAGGGTCCAGGAGGTCGCGGTGGGCGCGGGTGCCCGGCTGGGTGACCTCGACGCGCAGGCACGTGCGCGGCGCAACTGGGCGGTGGCGTGCCTGCGCGGCAAGCGGTACGCCGAAGCCGGCGAGCACCTGCGTCTGGCACTGGACCTGTACGACGAGCTCGGCGATCACGTCGGCGCCGCCAGGACGGTGCTGAACCTGGGCATCCTCGCCGAGGAGCAGGCCGACTTCCCGGCCGCGCTGGCGCACGCGCGGCGGGCGTTCGACCGCTTCGCGCTGGCCGGGCACGTGCACGGGCAGGCCAACGCGCTCAACAACATCGGCTGGTACCAGGTGCGGCTCGGCGACTACGAGAGCGCCCTCGACCACTGCCGGCGGGCACTGGCCCTGCAGCAGGAGACCGGCAACACCTACTGGCAGGCGCACACCTGGGACAGCCTCGGCTCCGCGCACCACCACCTCGGCGAGCACCCGGAGGCGATCCGCTGCTTCGGCGAGGCGCTGGCGTTGTGGCGGGACGCCGGTGAGCGCTTCTTCGAGGCGACGACGTTGACGCACCTCGGCGACTCGCAGCACGCGATCGGCGATACGGGCGGCGCGCGGTCGACGTGGCTGCGAGCCGCCGCCATCCTCGACGACCTGGCGCACCCCGACGCGGGGCCGGTGCGCGCCAGGCTGCACGCGGCGACCCCGTGACGACTCAGGTGGCCGCGATGCTGGGTGAACCGGCGGGTGTCCACGTCGAGGGTGGCGACCTTGTTCAGCTGCGGCAGGTCGAACACCGCGGTCCGGCCGGGGCCACCGTGTGGACCCTGGACGACCTCGCGGACGGTGGGGCGATGCTCGCGGTGGTGGCCGTACTGTCGGTGGTAGCCGCGGCGCTGGTCGTGGACGTCGTGCGGCGCATCGGCGCCTGGCAGTCCGCGCCCGGCTTCTTCACGCCGCCCGCCGACGACCCGCGGTGGCAGCGCCCGGAGTAGGTACCCGGCCGACCGCGCGGTGCGACGGGGCAACGATGCGGGTTGTTCGGGCACCGCGCGGTTGCCGCCGGTGCGGTGGTCGTGAGCCCACGTCGATAGTGCAAGCGTCAGCGCTTGCCACTGTCCATCGTGGAGGAAGCCCATGGTCCCGAATCCCGGCGGCACGACGGATGCGTACGACGGTGAGGCGTCCACCGGGCGGACGGTTCCGCTCGAACCGGTCGCGCTCGTGGGCATCGGGTGCCGGTTCCCCGGCGGTGTGGAAGACCCCGAGGGCTTCTGGGACCTGATCGCCTCCGGCACCGACGCGATCGGGGACATCCCACCGGACCGGTGGCGCGCCGACGCCTTCTACGACGCCGATCCCGCCACCCCTGGCCGGATGACCGTCCGCCAGGGCGGTTTCCTGCGCCACCCCGTCGACCGCTTCGACGCGGGCTTCTTCGGCCTGCCGCCGCGGGAGGCCGCCGCGCTCGACCCGCAGCAGCGGCTGCTGCTGGAGGTCGCCTGGGAAGCGTTCGAGGACGCCGGGATCCCGCTCGCCACGACCGCGGGACGGGCGGTGGGCGCCTACATCGGCGGGTTCACCTTCGACGCGGCGACCCACCAGCTCTCCGACGCCAACCGGCACCTCGTCGGCACGGCCACGCCGACCGGCGTGAGCATGACCATGCTGGCCGCCCGGCTGTCCTACGCGTTCGACTGGCACGGGCCGAGCCTGACCCTCGACACGGCGTGCTCGTCGTCCCTGGTGGCGTTCCACCACGCCTGCGCGGCCCTGTCCCGGGGCGAGTGCGACGTCGCAGTCGCGGGCGGGGTGAACGTGATGGTCAACCCGGTCACCACGATCCTCATGTCGAAGGGCCAGTTCCTGTCGCCGGACGGCCGCTGCAAGTCGTTCGACCACCGCGCCAACGGGTACGCGCGCGCCGAGGGCGCGGCGGTCGTCGTGCTCAAGTCGCTCGCCGCCGCCGAGCGCGACGGCGACCGGGTGTACGCCGTGGTGCGCGGTACCGCGGTGAACCAGGACGGCCGCACCCCCGGCATCACCGTGCCCAGCGCCCGTGCCCAGCGCGAGGTCATCCGGCAGGCGTGCCGGTCCGGCGGCGTCGAACCCGCCTCCGTGGGCTACTACGAGGCGCACGGCACGGGCACCGCGGTCGGTGACCCCATCGAGGCCACCGCCATCGGCGAGGTGCTCGGCGGGTCGGACCGGACGCACTGGATCGGCTCGGTGAAGTCCAACATCGGCCACAGCGAGGCCGCGGCGGGCGTCGCCGGCGTGATCAAGGCGGCCCTGTGCCTGGAGCGCGGTCTCATCCCGCCGAACCTCCACTTCGAGCGGCCCAACCCGCGCATCCCGTTCGACCGGCTGCCGCTGCGGGTGCCCACCGAGCTGGTCCCGTTCCCCGGGTTCCCCGGGCCGCGCCGGGCGGGCGTGAACTCGTTCGGCTTCGGCGGCACCAACGCGCACGCCATCCTGGAACAGGCGCCACCAGCCTTGACCGCCACCGACGAGAAGAACGACGGCCGCGCGCACGTGCTGCCGCTGTCCGCCCGCAGCCCGGAGGCCCTGCGCGCGCTCGCCGCGCGGTACGCGGAACTGCTGGCGCGACCGGACGCACCGACGCTGCGGCGGGTCGGCCGGGCCGCGGCACGGCAGCGGGACCACCACCCCGTGCGGGCCTCCGTCGTGGCGGTGGACGCGGCGGGCGCGGTGGAGCAGCTGCGGAAGCTGGAGCCCGCGCCGCGCCGGGCGACGCGTGGCGGCGTGGCCTTCGTCTACACCGGCATGGGTCCGCAGTGGTGGGGCATGGGGCGTGAGCTGCTGACCACCGAGCCCCGGTTCGCCGAGGTGGTCGCCGAGTGCGACGCGGTGCTGGCCCGCTTCGGCCTGTCGATCGGCGAGGAACTGCTGCGCGACGAAGACGACTCCCGGCTGACCGAGACCTTGTACGCGCAGGTGGCCAACTTCGTGGTGCAGGCGGGTCTCACCGCGCTCTGGCGAGCTTGGGGCGTCGAGCCGTCGGTGGTCGTGGGCCACAGCGTCGGCGAAGTGGCGGCGGCTCACGCGGCGGGCGTGTACTCCCTCCAGGACGCGCTGACGGTCGCGTTCCACCGGGCGCACCTGCAGGCCGGTCTGGCGGGCCGCGCCGCGATGGCGGCGGTCGACCTGGCCGCGGACGACGTGCGGCCGTACCTGGTGGACGGGGTGGAGGTGGCCGCCGTCAACAGCGCGACCGCGACGACCCTGGCCGGTGACCGGGACGCGGTCGAGGAGGTCTCACGGCGGCTGCGCGCGGCCGGGGCGTCGGTCAAGCCGCTGCGGGTCGAGGTGGCCTACCACAGCAGGCACATGGACGTGATCCGCGAGCCTCTGCTGGCGGCGCTGCACGGCATCGAACCGCGCGAGGCACGCGTGCCGCTCGTGTCGACCGTGACGGGTGACCGGGTGACCGGTGCCGAGCTGGACGCCGCGTACTGGTGGGAGAACGTGCGCAGGCCGGTCCGGTTCGCCGCGGCCCTGCGCCGGGTGCTGTCGTCCGCGCCGGGTGCCGTCGTCGAGATCGGACCGCACCCGGCGCTGGCCGCGGCGATCGACGAAGGGCTGTCCGCGCACGGTGACGTCGTGCGGTTGGCGTCGCTGCGCCGGGACCGCCCGCAACGGCAGCAGTTGCTGGAAGCGCTCGGAGCCCTCTACGCGGCGGGGATCGAGCCGGACTGGGAGGGCGTGCACCCCGGACCGCGCGAGCACCTGGACCTGCCGCGGTACCCGTGGCAGCGGGAACGGCACTGGGTCGAGTCGTCGGCGGCGCGGGAGGCCAGGCTGGGCGGTGTCGGCCCGAGGCCGGCCGGGCGGACCGTGTCGGCCGCCACGCCCACCCGGGACGTGGAGCTGTCCGAGAGCGAGTTCCCCTACCTCGCCGACCACCGGATCGGTGACACCGTCGTCTTCCCAGGCTCCGGCTACCTGGAGGCGGCGCTGGCGCTGTTCCCCGACGACGAGCCCTGCTTCTTCGAGGACGTCGTCTTCCAACGCCCCCTCGCGCTCGAAGCGCGTTCCGTCACGACGCTGCGCGTCTCCCACGACCCCGCGCACCACCTGGTGACGCTGCACAGCCGCGGGCAGGGCGACGACGCCGGGTGGACACCGCACGGGCGGATGCGCCGACCGGACGTCGTCCGCCCGAGGGCTCCGCGGCGCCGGACCGAGACGCTGGAGCAGTCGACGCGGTCACTGCCGGAGGTCGGCCGGGACGAGGTGTACGCGCTGCTGGACCGCAGCAACCTGACCTACGGCCCGGCGTTCCGCGGTGTCGAGCGGCTGTGGTGGCGGGAGGGGACCGGCGAGGTGTTCGCCGAACTCCGGGTCGACGCGGTCGACGCGACCGGTCACCGCCTGCACCCGGCGCTGCTCGACGCGGCCCTGCAAGCCGTGATCGCGGGGTCGTTGCGGTTGTCCGGGGAGGAGGGCACCACCTACGTGCCGGCGCGGATCGCCGAGTTCCGCTTCCACCGCTCGCCCGGCCGGGCGCTGTGGCTGCACGGCCGTGACCGCGGCGCCACCGCCCCCGGTCGGCTGGAGTGCGACCTGACCCTGGTCACCGACGACGGGGAGGTGGTCGCCGAGGTGATCGGCCTGCGTGCCCAGCGGCTCGTCCAGGACGGTGGCCCGACCCGTCCCGAGGGCCTGCACTACGAGCACACGTGGCGAGCTGAACCGCTGGAGCGCACCGGCGGGGCGGAGGGCCGCTGGGTCGTCATCGGCTCCTCACCGGTGTGCGCCGACCTGGCGGCCGGGCTGACCGCGCGGGGAGGCGACGTCGTGCGCACCTCGCCGGAGGACGAGAACTGGCTCGACCTGGTCCGGAACGCCACCGGCGGACCCTGCCGGGGCGTGGTCCTCGTCAACGGCCCCGATCGCGACGACACGGCCGCGTGCGGGTCGGTCGCCGCACCGCTGCGCCTGGTGCAGACCTTGGCGGACGCCGCCGCGCCGCTGTTCCTGGTGACCTCCGGCGCGCAGAGCGCCACCGCGGACGACCACACCGTCGACCCCTTCGCGGCGGCCCTGTGGGGTTTCGGCCGCGTGGTCGGCGCGGAACGGCCGGACCTGCGCTGCCGGCTGGTCGACATCACCCCGGAGACGGGCGCCGGTGCGCTGGTCGACGAGCTGACCCACCCGGGCCTGGACGAGGTGGTGCTGCGCGGTGCCGCCCGTTACGTCCGCCGGCTCGAACGGGCGGGCGACCGGTCACCGCTGCACCACGTGACCACCCGGGCGGGCACGACCCCGGTGCGGCTGCGCGCGAACGGCTCGGGCGTGGACGGCCTGGGGTTCACCGCCGCGGACCGCCGCGCACCCGGACCAACCGAGGTCGAGGTCGAGGTTTCGTTCGTGGGCCTCAACTTCAAGGACGTGCTGAAGGTGACGGGCCTGCTGACCCCCGAAGCGGTGGAGGGCAGCCTGTCCCGCGAAAAGCTCGGGCTGGAGTGCTCGGGCACCGTCGTGCGGGTCGGCGACGCCGTGGCGGACCTGCGTCCCGGCGACGAGGTCTTCGTCCACGGCGCCGACCTGTTCGCCTCGCACGTGACGGTCGACGCGGTGCGCGTGGTGCGCAAGCCCTCGACCCTGTCACTGGCGCAAGCCGCTTCGCTGCTGCCCGTCGTCACCGCCCACCAGGCGCTGGTGCGCCTGGCCCGGGTGCGGCCGGGTGAGCGGGTGCTGGTCCACTCCGCCGCCGGTGGCGTGGGCCTGGCCGCGGTCCGCATCGCGTCCCGGCTCGGCGCCGAGGTCTACGCGACGGCGGGCAGCGACGAGCGGCGCGAGTTCCTGCGCCGCGAGGGCGTGGCGGGCGTGTCCGACTCGCGGTCCACGGACTTCGCGGACGACGTGCTGCGCCGGACCGGCGGTGAGGGCGTCGACGTGGTGGTCAACTCGCTGTCCGGCGAGCTGCTGCGCAAGAGCCTCGGCCTGCTGCGGCCCTTCGGCCGGTTCGTCGAGCTGGGCAAGGTCGACATCGCGGCCGACCACGCGCTCGGCCTGGCGCCGTTCCACCGCGCGCTGTCGTTCCACGCGTTCGACTACGACCGGATGATGCTGCTGGACCCGGAGCTGGTCCGCGCCTCGATGCTCGACGTGGCGGCCCTGCACGAGGACGGCGCGGTCGACCCGCTGCCCGTCACCGAGGTGCCCGCCGGGCAGGTCGAGGCGGCGTTCCGCGCGATGACGCGCGCGGACCACGTCGGCAAGGTCGTGGTGCGGGTCGCGGGTGAGCCGGTGGCCGTGCCGGCGTCCTCCGTGCCCGGTTCGCCGATCCGGTCGGACGGCACCTACCTGGTCACCGGCGGCCTGGGCGGGCTCGGGCTCGCGGTGGCCGGGTGGCTGGCCGACCGCGGCGCCCGCCACCTGGTGCTGGTCGGCAGGCGCGGCATCGTCACGGCCGACGCCGAACGGGTGGTGGCCGAGTTGACCGGCCGGGGCGTCGAGGTCCGCGTCGAACGGGTCGACGTGGCCGACCGGGCGGCGGTCGAGCGGACCTTCGCGCTGCTGCGCGAGCAGTTGCCGCCGGTCCGCGGTGTCGTCCACGCCGCGGCCGACTTCGACGACGTGGTGCTGGCCGACACCGACGGGGACCGCCTGATCACGGCCACCCGGCCGAAGGCGGACGGCGCCTGGCACCTGCACCTGGCGACGCACGCGGACGACCTGGACTTCTTCGTGCTCTTCTCGTCGGTCGCCGCCCAGCTCGGCGCCGCCGCGGCGGGCGCGTACGCCACCGCCAACGAGTTCCTCAACGCCCTGGCCCGGCACCGGCGGCTCAAGGGCCTGCCCGCCACCGCCGTGGGCTGGGGCATGGTCGACGAGGTGGGCGTGGCGGTCCGCCGTGACGGCGCGGTCGGCGACGCGCTGCGCCGCAACGGCCACGTCGGCATGTCGCCCGCCCGGCTGGTGGCCGAACTGGAAGCGCTGCTGCGCACCCGGCCCGTCGAGCTCTCGGTGGCCGACGTCGACTGGGCGCGCTGGGCGCGGGCCAACCCCCAGCTGGCGCGGTTGCCGCGCTACGAGTCACTGGTCCCCGCCGAGGCGGCGGACGGCGGTGGGCACGCGTCGGTGACGCAGCGCCTGCGCGACGCGTCCCCGGTGGACCGCCTCGCTTTGCTGTCCGAGCTCGTCACCCCGCTCCTGCACCGCACCACCGGCCTGACCGGGCGGCAACTGGCGGACGAGCAGGCGGTCGACATCGACTCCCTGGTGGCGGTCGAGCTGCGGGTCGGGCTGCAGAACGCGCTCGGCGTGTCGGTGCCCGCGGTGAAGCTCCAGCGGAACCTGACCGTGAGCGGCTTGGCCGGACTGCTGGCCGAGGAGCTGGACCGGGCGCCGGGCACGCCGTCCCGGCCCGCCGAGGCCATCACCGCCCACGGGTTCACGGCCGCGGACGGTCTGGTCGTCCACGGCCACCTCAGCCTGCCGGACGGTCCCGGACCGCACCCGGCCGTGGTCGTGTGCACGGCGGGCGAGGGTGGCGCGCTGGACGACCAGGGCCGTTACGCCCGCGTCAGCGAACACGCACCGCTGCTCGCGGCGGGGTTCGCGGTGTTCACCGTGGACCAGCGCGGCGCACCGGGCCACGGCGCGGAGTACCGCGCGTCGGCCGAGATGGGTGGCCGGGACATCGACGACGTCGTGGCCGCCGCCCACCACCTGGCCGGGCTGCCCGGGATCGACCCGGCTCGGGTGAGCATCCTCGGTACCAGCCGAGGGGCGTACTCCGCCCTGCTGGCGCTGGCCCAGGAGCCGTCACGGTGGCACCGGGCCGTGCTGCTCATGGGCCTCTACGACCCGACTGTGCTGGTCGACGCCGAACGCTCCCGTCCCGGCACCTTGTTGCCGCGGCGCGTCGGCGCGGACGAGGTCGCGACGTACTTCGCCGACCCCGCGAGGCAGCCGCTGGCCAGGCTCGGTGACGTCCGGACACCGCTCCTCCTGGTGCACGGCGACGCCGACGAGGTGGTGCCCGTGACGCAGGCCGTCGACCTGGTGGAGCGGGCGCGGCGACTGGACCTGCCCGCGCGCCTGGTCACCGTGCCCGGCCTGGGCCACGACCACGACCACGCCGACGAGGCGTGGACCACCCTCTGGCCGCGGGTCGCGGACTTCCTCGGCGAGGTGTCCCGATGACCGCCACCCGCACCGAGGTGCTCGTCGTGGGTGCCGGCCTGTCCGGTCTGCGCCAGGCCGCCGACCTGGCCGCCGCCGGGATCGACTTCCTCGTCCTGGAGAAGGCGGCCGACCTCGGCGGCACGTGGCGCGACAACACCTACCCCGATGCCGCGTGCGACGTGGAATCCGACCTCTACTCCTATGCCCGCGACCGCAACCCGGGGTGGAGCTCCGCCTACGCCACCCAGCCCGAGATCCTCGCCTACCTGCGGGACGTGGCCCGGCGCCGCGGCCTGCTGCCCTCGATCCGGTTCGGCACCGAGGTCACCGGGGCGCGGTGGCAGGCCGACACCAGGACGTGGGTGGTCTCGACCGCGACGGGCGTCACCTGCACCAGCCGGTTCCTCGTGCTCGGCGTCGGTGGCCTGCACACACCGCGGGTGCCGGACCTGCCGGGCTCCTTCGCCGGGCACTCCTGGCACTCCTCGCGCTGGAACCACGACGTCGACCTCACCGGCAAGCGGGTCGCCCTCGTCGGCGTGGGCGCCTCCGGCGTCCAGCTCGTGCCGCACCTGGCCGAACGTGCCGCGACGCTGACCGTCTTCCAGCGCACCCCGGCGTGGGTCCTGCCGAAGGCCGACGCCCCGGTCCCGGCGTGGCGCAAGCGGCTGTACCGCCGGCTGCCGTGGACGCAGTCGCTGCACCGGCTGAGGATCTACCTGCGCCGCGAGAAGCGGGGTCTCGGCTTCCACCACCGCCCGGACGCGCTCGCGGCCGCGGAACCGGTGGTGCTCGGCCGGATCGCCGCCCAAGTCGACTCACCGCGACTGCGGGACGAGCTCACGCCCCGGTACCGGCTCGGCTGCAAGCGGGTGCTGTTCTCCAACGACTACTACCCGGCGCTCAACCGGGCCAACGTCCACGTCGTCACCGGCGGACCCACCGCCCTGCGTCCACGTGCCGTCGTGGACGAGGAGGGGCAGGAGCACGAGGCCGACGTGGTCGTGTACGCGACCGGGTTCGACGTCACCGGGTCGTTCCACCACATCGGGATCGAGGGCGCGGACGGGCGTCGGCTGGAGGACGCCTGGCGCACGGGCGCGTCCACGTACAACGGCGTTGCGGTGTCCGGCTTCCCGAACATGTTCCTGCTGCTCGGTCCCCACAGCGCGGTGCCGTACACGGGGGCCGTGGTCAACATCGAGGCACAGTCCAGGTACGTCGTCCGCGCGATCCGGGCGGTGCGCGCGGCCGGTGCCACGGCGTTGGTCGTCCGGCCGGAAGCGGAGCGGCGCTTCCAGGAAGGGCTGCGGCGCCGGTTCACCCGGACGATATGGCACGTGGGCGGTTGCCGGACCTGGTACCACGACGACTCCACGGCCGGGACCGTGCTCTACCCGGGCTCCACCCTGGAGTACCGCCTGCTGCTCCGCTCGGTGCGCCTGCGCGACTACGCGCTGATCCGGTGAGGCCCGGTCACTTGCCGCGCGGGTAGGTCTTCTGCACCTCGCCGGTCAAGGTCGCTTGCAGGTAGGCGCCGCCGTAGTCGTCGGCCAGGTACACCCGTACCGACGGCTCACCGTCGATGATGTCGGTGCTCACGATCACGTACCGCATGGTCGGCTGCGGTACGCCCAGGTTCTGGTTCGCCTGCTCGAACAGCGCGGGCAGCGCGTCCCAGTTCACCTGGTTCAGGTCGAGCACGGCGCGGTCGGCGTCCACCCCGTCCGCGCCCTGCCTGGTCGCCTTGCCGCCCCGGTACTCGAAGTCGTCGAAGCCGTGCGCGACCGCCGGGGTCGGTGCGACCGCCGACGCGCGCTCCGACCACAGCACCAGTTCGGACACCTTGGTGCCGCCCATGGCCTCGCCGAGCACGCCGACCGCTTTGCGCGCGCCGGCGGGCGTGAGCAGGTCCTCCTTCTCCGGGGCGGCCACCGTGGTCGTCGGACCGGCGGGCAGGTCGACGTCCGGCTGGGTGGTCGTCGTGGTGGTCGTCGAGCCCTTGCCGGAGTTCGCCGAGACGTTCGCGTCGGTCAGGTGCACCACCAGCAGGGTGGTCGCGACCACGAGCGCCACGCCGACCAGCGAGAGCACCACGGCACCCGTCCGCTTGCGCGTTCTCGGCAGCGGGGCCGGGTAGGACGGTGGATAACCGCGGGCGGGCGGCCCGCCGACCGGTGCCGGCGTCGGACCGGACTGCCACCGGGGGTACTGCGGCTGCGGACCGCTCGGCGGCCCCTGCACCGGGAACCCCGCCGGGGTGGGAGGTCCCAGCGGCGGCGCGTGGTCAGCGCGCTCGGCCGCGGCGAACATCTGGTCCAGCACCTCGCCGGTCGGTCGTTCGGCCGGGTCGTTGCGGAGGGCGGCGTTCAGCGCGGGTGCCAGCGGGCCCGCGCGCCGCGGCGGCGGCACCGGCTCGGTCATCACCGCGGCGAGCGTCGCCATCGTCGTCGCGCGGCGCATCGGGTGGTGGCCCTCGACGGCCACGTACAGCAGCATCGCCAGCGACCAGAAGTCCGACGCGGCGTGCGTCTCGTCGCCGCGCAGCCGTTCCGGGGCGATGTACTCGGGTGAGCCGATGACGTCACCGGTCGCGGTGAGCTGGGTCGAGCCCTGCAGCGCGGCGATGCCGAAGTCGGTGAGCACGGCGCTGCCGTCCGTTCGGAGCAGCACGTTGCCCGGCTTGACGTCGCGGTGCATCACGCCGGCGGAGTGCGCCGAGCGCAGTGCCGCGAGCACGTCCCGCCCCACTCGCGCCGCCTCGGACGGGGTGAGCACGCCGTCGTTCAGCCGCGCGTCCAGCGACGTGCCGCGGACCAGTTCCATGACGATCCACGGGTACGGCGAGTCCGGCGAGTCGATGATCTGGTAGATCGACACGACGTTCGGGTGCTGCAACCGGGCGAGCGCGCGGGACTCGCGCAACACGCGTTCCCGGAGCTGGGCGGCCATCGCGGGGTTGCCCTCGAGCTGGTCGGCGTCGGCGGGGCGGACCTCCTTGATGGCCACCTCGCGGTGCAGCCCCAGGTCCAGGGCACGCCAGACCGTGCCCATCCCACCGCTGCCCAGCCTCTCCAGCAGCTCGAACCGGCCGTCGAGGATCCGGCCGCTGTGCTCTCGCTCAGACACCGCGTCACGCTAGCAACCGGCCACCGGGGACCGGGGAACCGGCAGCACTTCCGCACGGTCGAAGGGTGCTGCCCTGGGAGTGGGCAGCGCCCTCCGGGTCGGGTGGCCGCGGCGCGGAGTCCGGCCGGTTCCGCCTGATCCAGGCCGCCCTCGGCGCACCACCCGGGACCCGTGCCGACCAGACCGCCGCCGCCGGGCTGCCGCTGCACACCTGGCGGCTCGCCCGGGGACTGCGGGACTTCCCGCACCGGCAGGGCCACTGGCATCACATGGGGCCGCACACCGGTCGGCCCTGAACGCCGCCCGTGAGCTGGGGGACCAAGCGCTGGCGGCGTACGCGCTGCGCGACCTCGGCACCGCGGCGACCCGGCTCGCCGGACCGGCAACACGGGTGGAGCTGAAGTGCCCTGGGACGCAGGTCGGGTAGCGTGCGGGCCATGTCGAGTCCCGAGTCGGACGAGGTGGGGGCTTTCGGTCACGCCGTCAGCCCCTGAACCACCGAGCTCATAGGCCCTGCCGTCCCACCGCGTGCCGCGGTCGGACGAGCGCGCCCTCGGGGGCCTGGCCGCGGTGACGAGATGACCTCCTCGCTTCTCCTCGCCTCGGAGCCACTCGATGCCTCTTCCGCTGTACCTGCTCGCCCTGGCGGTCTTCGCCATGGGCACCTCGGAGTTCATGCTCGCCGGCCTCGTGCCGGACCTCGCCTCGGACCTCGACGTCTCCGTGGGCACCGCGGGCACGCTCACCTCGGCCTTCGCGATCGGCCTGGTCGTCGGTGCGCCCCTGGTGGCCGCGCTCGCCCGTGACTGGCCGAGGCGCTTGAGCCTGCTCGGGTTCATCCTCGCGTTCGCGGCCGCGCACGTCGTGGGAGCCGTCACCACGAGCTTCCCGGTCCTGTTCGCCACCCGGGTCGTGGCCGCGCTGGCGAACGCGGGGTTCCTCGCGGTCGCGCTGACGGCCGCCGCCGCGCTGGTCCCACCCGACCAGAAGGGGCGTGCGCTGGCCGTGCTGTTGTCCGGTACGACAATGGCCACGATCGCCGGTGTCCCCGGCGGGTCGGCACTCGGCGCGGTGCTCGGCTGGCGGGCCACGTTCTGGGCTGTCGCCGCACTCTGCCTGCCCGCCGCGCTCGGCGTGCTGAAGGGAATCCCGGCCGGGCGGGTGCGGGAAGAGGTGACCGGCGGGCCGACCTTGCGAGCGGAGCTCGCCCAGCTCAGCCGTCCCCGGTTGGTGCTGGTCCTGGTGCTCGGCGCGCTGGTGAACTCGGCGACGTTCGCGAGCTTCACCTTCCTCGCCCCCGTCGTGACCGGTACCGCGGGGTTGGGCGAGCTGTGGATCCCGGTCGCCTTGGTGCTCTTCGGTGCCGGCTCGTTCGTCGGCGTCACCGTCGCGGGACGGTGGTCCGACCGGCGCCCCACCCTGGTCCTGGCGGTCGGCGGTCCGCTGCTGCTCATCGGCTGGCCGGTCCTGGCCGTGCTGGCCGACGAGCCGGTCGCGCTGCTCTCCCTGGTCTTCGTGCAGGGCGCGCTGTCGTTCGCGCTGGGCAGCACGCTCATCACACGGGTCCTTTATGAAGCGGCGGGAGCACCCACCATGGCCGGCTCGTACGCGACCGCGGCACTCAACGTGGGCGCCACCGTTGGACCACTCGTCGCCGCGACCACTCTCGGCACGGCCGCCGGAAACGTCGGTCCGCTGTGGGCGAGCGGGCTCCTGGTCGCGGTCGCACTGCTCATCGCCTTCCCCTCGCGGAAAGCGATCGCGACCGGCTGACGCGCCGGTCTCACACGGATACCGCGCCGTGCCCGCCAGACTCGCACCTTGATCGTGAACAACCCGGGGAGCATCGAATGCCCGACTCGACCCGTTCCTCTCGATGCCCGACCGGGTGGCCGACATCGTCACGACCCTCGGCTGACCGGACGCACCGGCTCGGCGGGTCAGGCGCCGCCCAGCAGCAGGCGGGCCTTGGTCGACAGTTCCCCGTGCACGAAATCGCGCACGCCAGTCAGGTCGTCGCCCAGCACCGCGCGGGCGCCCGCCTCGTCCACCACGGCCACCTGGCGCGAGGTCACCGTGCTGCCGCCCGGCGCGGTGGCGATGTGCCAGCTCGCGTGGTGGCTGCTGCCCAGCGGCGGCAGGAGGAGGTGCTTGTAGGCCAGCGCGTGGTGCGGGAAGCCGACGCGGGCCAGCCGGGTGGTCAGGGTCCCGCCGCGCGCCTCGCGCGTCACCACCTCCACGACCTGCGCGTCACCGGCTTCGTACCGGGTCTCGGCGCTCTCGACGTGGGCCAGCGCGTCCGGCCACTTCGCCGCCTGCCACAGGTAGGCGTAGACCTGCTCCGGCGGCCTGGGCACGTCGACGGTGTCCACGACGACGACCACGAAGGCGGGGTCCTGCTCGGCGGCGGCACGCACCGCGGCCGTCTCGCGCGCCGCGATGTCCTCGATGCCCGCACGCACACCGTCCAGCGCGTCCTCGTCGGCAGTGACGCGGTGCGACAGGGTGAGCAGCGAGCCGCCGGCCGGTGCGGGGGAGACCTGCCACGTCCGCTCCATCGCCGTCACCGGCGGGTGCGGCCGTTCGGGGCGGAAGGTGAGGCGGCGGTGGTCGCGGTCGACCTCGCGGAACGCCGCCCAGTGCTCGATCGCGTCGTCGAAGGTCGCCCACATGCCGACGCGCTCGACACCGTCCCGCCCGCCGAGCGATTCCACCAGCACGAACGGCCGGAACAGGCGGGGCCACTGGTCGAGGTCGGCGAGCAGGTCGAAGACGTGGTCCGGTGCCGCGTCGACGTGGACCTCGTGCCGGGCGGTGTGCTCCGCTGACCGTGCCATCTCGCTGCCCCCTTCGTCGTGGACCTGCCGGTGACCTTGGCCGCACCCGGTCGGCGGGCGCTTGAGGCGCGCTGGACCGCCCCACGTACAGCGGCCCTCGACCGGCGGTCGAGCGGGAGCGGCGACGCTGCACCGGAACGGTCGGCCACCACCGGGAGTGCGGATGATCAACCTGTTCCAACCCCAGGTCGGCGACGCGGAGCTGGCCGCGGTCGCCGAGGTGTTCGAGCGCAGGTGGCTCGGGCACGGCCCGCGCACCACCGCGTTCGAGGACGAGTTCGCCGAGCACCTCGGGGTGCCGCCCGACCGGGTGCTGTTCCTCAACTCCGGCACCGCCAGCCTGTTCGTGGGGCTGGACTTGCTCGACCTCGGCCCCGGCGACGAGGTGGTGCTGCCCTCGGTGGCGTTCATCGCCGCCGCCAACGCCGTCGTGTCGGCCGGTGCGCGGCCGGTGTTCTGCGACGTGGACCCGCGCACCCTCAACCCGACGCTCGCCGACGTCGAGCGCGCCGTCACCCCCGCGACCAAGGCGGTCGTGGTGCTGCACTACGGCGGCTACCCCGGTGACGTGGTGGCGATCGCCGAGTTCTGCGCCGAGCGCGGCATCGACCTGCTGGAGGACGCCGCCTGCTCGCCCGCGTCCCGTGTGGACGGTCGGGCGGCGGGTTCGTTCGGCGACCTGGCGATCTGGAGCTTCGACGCGGCCAAGGTCATGGTGACCGGCGACGGCGGGATGCTCTACGTGCGTGACGCCGACCGCGCCGAGCGCGCGCGCAGGCTCGTCTACCACGGGCTGCGCCACGCCAGCGGCCTCGGCCGGGCGCGCACGGCGGGGCAGTGGTGGAAGTTGGACGTGGAGGAGGTCGGCAGGCGCGTCATCGGCAACGACCTGACCGCGGCCATCGGCTCCGTGCAGCTGCGCAAGCTGCCCGCGATGGTGGCGCGGCGGCGCGAGATCGTCGAGCTGTACGACCGGGAACTGGCCGACGTGGCGGGTCTGGCGCTGCCGCCGCCGTTGCCCGCCGGGCACGAGTCGTCCTACTACTTCTACTGGGTGCAGATGGACCCGGCGATCCGCGACGACGTGGCGTCCGACCTGTTCGCCGAGGGCGTCTACACCACGTTCCGGTACGAGCCGCTGCACCGGGTGCCGCTCTACGGCGCCGTGGACGCGGAGCTGCCGGGCACGGAGTGGCTGGCGGGGCGCACGCTGTGCCTGCCGCTGCACCCAGGGCTGTCCGACGAGGACGTGCGCGTCGTGGCCGACCGCCTGCGCAAGGCCGTCGAGTCCCGGCCCGGGAGGGCGGACCGGTGACGGCGGACCTGCTCGCGTCGGTGCAGCAGTTCTACGGCAGGCAGATGCGGTTGTCCGAGGACGGTGCCGTGGACGAGTGGGCGGCCACCTTCACCGAGGACGCCGTGTTCGAGGACTCCACCGAGCCGGAACCGCTGCGCGGGCGTGACGCGATCCGCGAGTCGGTGCGCCGCGGCGTGGCCCGGATCGCCGCCGCGGACCTGGACTTCCGGCACTGGTTCGGCATGGTCGACGTCGAGCCGGACGCGGACGGCGGCGTGTTCACGCGGTACGCCGCGCTGGCGGTCGTCACACCGCGCGGCGGCACGGCGGCGCTGCTCGGCAACGCCGACTGCCACGACCACCTGGTGCCGTCACCGGGCGGGTGGCTGGTGCGCCACCGCGCCGTGCGGTTCGACGGCACCTGACCGGCCGTCCGGTCGGACCGCTCAGGCGCGGCACGGCAGCGGACCGCCGTGGTGCTCCACCATCTCCAGGAACACCGCCAGCACGTCCAGCGGGGTGCCCTCCGGCGCGCCCCGCTGCTCGGCGTAGGCCCGGTGCAGGTTGCCGACCAGCCGCTCGGCGTCGAGCAGCTCGGCGAACGCGCCGAGATCGGTTTCCCGGGCCAGTTCCAGCGGCGTGAGGCCAGCGTCCA
Source organism: Saccharothrix carnea (assembly GCF_003014735.1). GTDB lineage: Bacteria > Actinomycetota > Actinomycetes > Mycobacteriales > Pseudonocardiaceae > Actinosynnema > Actinosynnema carneum. The sequence continues at coordinate 175,584 of NZ_PYAX01000012.1, forward strand.
CCCCGTCCCGGGCGAGGTCGCGCAGCCACCGGAAGTACGCCTCGGTGGCGTCCAGCAGCTCCGGCCCGCCCACCGGGCCGTGACCGGGCACGATCACCGCCGGTTCCAGCGCGCGGATCAGCTCCAGCGTGCGCAACGACCCCGACACCGACCCCATCAGGCAGAACGGGGTGGCACCGTTGAGGACCACGTCGCCCGCGAACAGCACCGACCGGTCCGGCACCCACACCAGGGTGTCGGTGGTGGTGTGCGCGGGACCGGGATGGATCAGCTCCAGCGGCACGCCGCCCGCGTGCACGGTCGCCCGGTCCCGGTAGGTGACCTGCGGCAGCGCCACCCGCAGGTCGCCCCACGTGACGTCCGGCCACAGCCCGCACATGCCGAGGTCCGCCACCCCCGCCTCGGTCCGCGCCGCCTCGTGCGCGACGACGACGGCCTCCGGCTGGAACACGGAGTTGCCGAACGTGTGGTCGCCGTGGAAGTGCGTGTTGACCACCACGCGCGGTGCGGCCGACGCGACCGAGGCGACGGCGTCCCGGAACCGGCGGGCGCGTTCCTCGGTGGCCGCCGTGTCGACCACCACCGCCTCACCGTCGGACACCACCACCCCGGCGTTGCTCAGGCACCAACCTCCGTCCGGCTGCTCGTGGGCGAAGACACCGTCCGCCACCTCTTCCAGCCGGGACGCCGTCCCACGCCGAACCGCCACCGCGCACCCCCACCACCGTTCCGACCGCCCATTGTGGACGGTGCGGTCACCGCTCCCGGGTGAGCGTCACCGCCACCGCACGACCGCGCCTCGAGAAGTGCTGGAGCCCGGTGGCCTGGATCGGGGCTAAAGCGGGACTTCAGGCGCTGTCGTGCCGCTGCTTGAGGTGCGCCTGCGAGGGTTCGACCAGTTCGTTGTTGATTCTTCGATCGGGAGGCGGACCGGGTGAACCGACGGGTGGTGATCACCGGGGTGGGCGTGCTCGCCCCGGGCGGGTCCGGTGTGAAGAGCTTCTGGAGCTTGTTGAGCGAGGGGCGCACCGCGACCAGGCGGATCACGTTCTTCGACCCCTCGCCGTTCCGCTCGCAGGTCGGCGCGGAGGTCGACTTCTCGCCCGAGCAGCACGGCTTGAGCCCGCAGGAGATCCGGCGCATGGACCGCGCCACGCAGTTCGCCGTCGTCGCCGCGCGCGACGCCGTGGCCGACAGCGGCCTGGAGCCGAGCGAGCTCGACCCGCACCGGGTCGGCGTGACGATCGGCAGCGCGGTCGGCGCGACGATGGGCCTGGAGGAGGAGTACCGGGTCGTCAGCGACGGCGGTCGCAAGTGGCTGGTGGACCACGAGTACGCCGTGCCGCACCTCTACCACCACTTCGTGCCCAGCTCGTTCGCCGCCGAGGTGGCGTGGGACGTCGGCGCGCAGGGACCGGCCACCGTCGTCTCGGCCGGCTGCACGTCGGGCCTGGACTCGGTGGGCTACGCGGTGGACCTGATCCGCGAGGGCTCGGCCGACGTGATGATCGCGGGCGCCACCGACGCGCCCATCTCACCGATCACGGTCGCCTGCTTCGACGCGATCAAGGCCACCACACCGCGCAACGACGACGCCGAGCACGCGTCGCGGCCGTTCGACGGTACCCGCAACGGGTTCGTGCTCGGCGAGGGAGCCGCGGTGTTCGTGCTGGAGGAGTACGAGAGCGCCCGCAAGCGCAACGCGCACGTCTACGCCGAGATCGCCGGTTACGCCTCGCGGTGCAACGCCTTCCACATGACCGGGCTGCGGCCGGACGGCCGGGAGATGGCCGAGGCCATCCGGGTCGCGCTGGACGAGGCGAAGCTCGACGGCGACGACGTCGACTACGTCAACGCGCACGGCTCGGGCACCAAGCAGAACGACCGGCACGAGAGCGCGGCGTTCAAGCGCAGCCTCGGCGACCACGCCTACCGCACACCGATCAGCTCCATCAAGTCGATGGTCGGCCACTCGCTCGGCGCGATCGGGTCCATCGAGATCGCCGCGTCCGTGCTCGCCATGCGGCACAACGTGGTGCCGCCCACGGCGAACCTGCGCACACCGGACCCGGAGTGCGACCTGGACTACGTGCCGCTGACCGCGCGCGAGTGGCGCACCGACACCGTGCTGACGGTGGGCAGCGGCTTCGGCGGCTTCCAGAGCGCGATGGTCCTCACCCGGCCCGATCGGCGGGCGGCGTGAACCGCGTGGTGTTCACCGGGATCGGCGTCACCGCGCCGAACGGCCTCGGAGTCGAGGACTTCTGGGCGGCGACCCTGGCCGGGCGCAGCGGTATCGGCCCGGTGCGGCGGTTCGACGCCACGCGCTACCCGGCGCGGCTGGCCGGCGAGGTGCCCGGTTTCGAGGCGGGCGAGCACCTGCCGAGCAGGCTGCTGTCGCAGACCGACCACATGACGCGGCTGGCGCTCGTGGCGGCGGACTGGGCGCTGGCCGACGCGGGCGTGAACCCGGCCGAGCTGCCCGAGTACGGCATGGGCGTGATCACGGCCAGCTCGTCGGGCGGCTTCGAGTTCGGGCAGCGCGAGCTGCAGAACCTGTGGAGCAAGGGCGGCTCGCACGTCAGCGCCTACCAGTCGTTCGCCTGGTTCTACGCGGTGAACACCGGGCAGATCTCCATCCGCAACGGCATGCGCGGCCCCAGCGGCGTGCTGGTCACCGACCAGGCGGGCGGGCTCGACGCGGTGGCCAACGCGCGCCGGCAGATCCGCAAGGGCATCGACCTGGTGGTCTCCGGCGGTGTCGACGGCTCGATCTGCCCGTGGGGCTGGGTCGCGCACATGTCCACCGGACGGCTCAGCGCCGTGGACGACCCGGATCGCGCCTACCTGCCCTTCGACGCCGACGCGACGGGCCACGTGGCCGGCGAGGGCGGCGCGATCCTGGTCATGGAGGACGAGGACGCCGCCCGCCGACGCGGCGTCGAGCGGTCCTACGGCGAGCTGGCGGGCTACGCGGCCACCATGGACCCGAGGCCGGGCGGCGGCGAGCCGGGGCTGCGGCGGGCCGCGGAGCTGGCCATCGCCGACGCGGGGCTGACTCCCGGTGACGTCGACGTGGTGTTCGCCGACGCGGCGGGCGTGCCCGAGCTGGACCGCGTCGAGGCCGAGGCGATCACCGCCGTGTTCGGCCCGCGCGGCGTCCCGGTGACCGCGCCGAAGACGATGACCGGCCGGCTGTTCTCCGGGGCCGCGCCGCTCGACGTGGCGGTGGCCCTGTTGTCCATTCGCGACGGTGTGATCCCGCCGACGATCAACGTGAACCCCGCGCCGGGGTACGGCATCGACCTGGTGACCGGCGCGCCGCGCCACACCCGGCCGCGCACGGCGCTCGTGCTGGCCCGCGGCAGCGGCGGTTTCAACGCCGCCGTCGTCGTGCGCGCCACGTTTCCAGAGGGAGGACCGGCATGACCCGACCGGACATGACCATCGAAGCACTCAAGCGCATCCTCCGCGAGGGCGCGGGCGCCGACGAGGGCGTCGACCTCGACGCGGACATCCTCGACGTCGAGTTCGCCGAACTCGGCTACGACTCGCTGGCCATGCTGGAGACGGCGAGCCGGATCGAGCGCGAGTACGGCATCAAGCTGGAGGACGAGACGACCGCCGCCGCCCGGACGCCGCGCGCACTGCTCGCGGTCGTCAACTCGCGGTGAGCGGCCCGGGCGGTCGTCGAGGGGGTGGGCGCGGGTGACGGCCGTGGCCCACCGGGGCGTCGACCGGGACGAGGGAGTCCGGTGGGTGGTGTGCCCCGGCTGCCGGACCCTGCTGTACGTCCGGCGCCTGGCGCGCGACCTGCGGGTGTGCCCGGACTGCGGGCACCACCACCGGCTCACCGCCCGTGCCCGTGTCGCGCAGCTCTTCGACGACGGCGTGGAGGTCCTCGACATCGGCGCGCGGACGGTGGACGTGCTGGGGTTCACCGACACCACGCCCTACCCGGCGCGGCTGGCCGCGGCGCGGGCGGCGACCGGGCTGGACGAGGCGGTGGTGCTGGCGTCGGGCACGCTCGACGGGCACCCCGTGGTCGCGGCGGTGATGGACTTCCGCTTCCTGGGCGGCAGCCTGGGCACCGCGGTCGGCGAGCTCGTCACCCGGGCCGCCGAACTGGCGCTGGCGCGGCGCGTGCCGCTGCTGCTGGTGTGCGCGTCCGGCGGTGCGCGGATGCAGGAGGGCGTGCTGTCCCTCATGCAGATGGCCAAGACCGCTGCCGCGCTCGGCGAGCTGGACGAGGCGGGCGTGCTGACGGTCTCGCTGGTCACCGACCCGACCTACGGTGGCGTGGCCGCGTCGTTCGCGACCCTGTGCGACGTGATCGTGGCCGAGCCGGGCGCGCGGCTGGGGTTCGCGGGCAGGCGGGTCATCGAGCAGACCATCCGCGAGACCCTGCCCGACGACTTCCAGACCGCCGAGTACCTGCTGGCGCACGGCCTGGTCGACGTGATCACCCCGCGTGCGGCGCTGCGGACCACCCTGAGCCGCGTGCTGGCCGCCGCGCGCACCACCCCGCCGGACGCGCCGGACGTGCCGGACGTGCCGGACGGGGTGGTGCGTGATCACCGCCTGCTGCCCGAGGTCGAGGCGTGGGACGCGGTGCGGCGCGCTCGTGAGCTCGGGCGGCCGACCACCTTGGACTACCTGGCGCTGGCCTTCGACGACTTCCAGGAACTGCGCGGCGACCGCCTCGGCGAGGACTGCCCGGCGGTGGTCGGCGGCATCGCGCGGCTGGCCGGCGCGCCGGTCGTGGTCGTCGGCCACCAGAAGGGCCGCACCGCCGAGGAGATGGCCGCCCGCGACTACGGGATGCCCACGCCCGCCGGGTACCGCAAGGCCGCCCGGTTGATGCGGTTGGCGGCCAAGCTGGGCCTGCCCGTCGTCACCCTGGTCGACACACCCGGCGCGCACCCCGGCAGGGCGGCGGAGGAACGCGGCCAGGCCGTCGCGGTCGCCGAGAGCATCCGCCTCATGGCGCGCCTGCCCGTGCCCGTGGTCACGGTGGTGACCGGTGAGGGCGGCAGCGGCGGAGCGCTCGCGCTGGCCGTGGCCAACGAGGTGCTGATCGGCTCCAACGGCGTCTACTCGGTGATCAGCCCGGAAGGCTGCGCCGCGATCCTGTGGCGCGACCGGCGGATGGCACCGGCCGCGGCCCGCGCCCTGCGCCTGGACGCGGCGAACCTGCTCCGCCTCGGCGTCGTGGACGGCGTCGTGCCCGAACCCGAGGGCGGCAGCGGGCACGACCACGTGCTGGCCGGGCAGCGGCTGCGGGACGCGCTCGTCGCGGCCCTGCGCCGGCTGTCCGGGATGACCGGCGACCGGCTCGTCGCGGCCAGGCGCGCCCGGTTCCGCGCGTTCGGCGCGACCTCGACCGACCACGACGACAGGGGTGAGCAGCGGTGACCAAGAGCCTGGTGAACCACCTCGGCCACGACTTCGACGGCGACCTGCCGCACGACGTCACCCGCACCGAACCTCCGGGTGAGCTGCTGGAACGGCTGCGCGACAGCGCCGTGCGCCTCATCGCGCAGCTGCCCACCCAGCCCGCGGTGCTGCGGATGCGCGCGGGGGAGGTGTCCGTCGAGGTCGAGTGGGCGACCCCCGACCAGCCGACCGGGCAGGCACCCGGCCCGCCACCGGCGGTGCCGCCGGACCGACCGGTCGCCGCGACCACGCTCGACGCGGCCATGGTCGGCGTCTTCTACCGGGGACCGCACCCCGGCGCGGCGCCGTTCACCGACGTCGGCGACACCGTCGAGGTGGGCACCCAGATCGGGATCATCGAGGCGATGAAGCTCATGATCCCGGTCGAGGCCGACCGCGCCGGGACCGTCACCGCCGTGCTCAAGGCAGACGGCGAGCCGGTCGAGTACGGCGAGCCGCTGTTCGCGCTGGACGCGGGCTGAGGGGCGCGGCGTGTTCACCAAGGTGCTCATCGCCAACCGGGGCGAGATCGCGGTGCGCGTGGCGCGCACGTGCCGGGAGATGGGCATCGGCGTGGTCGCGGTGTACTCCACGGAGGACCGCGACTCGGCCGTGGTCCGGCTCGCCGACGAGTCCGTCCACATCGGACCGGGACCGGCCAGGCGCAGCTACCTCAACATCCCGGCGGTGGTCGAGGCGGCGCTGCGCACCGGCGCGGACGCCGTGCACCCCGGCTACGGCTTCCTGTCCGAGGACCCCGACTTCGCGGAGGTGTGCGTCGACAACGGGCTGGTGTTCGTCGGCCCGCCCGCCGACGTCATCGCCAACCTCGGCGACAAGGCCGCAGCCCGCGTGCTGATGGCCGAGGCCGGTGTCCCGGTGCTGCCGGGCAGCACCGGGCCGCTGCGCACCGCCGAGGAGGCGCTGGGCGTCGCGGACGCCATCGGCTACCCCGTGATCGTCAAAGCCGTCGCGGGCGGTGGCGGTCGCGGTATGCGCGTGGTGCCCGACCGCGGCTCGTTCACCCGCGCGTACACCGAGACCAAGGCGCAGGCGCAGATGCTGTTCGGCGACGGGCGGGTCTACGTCGAGCGGTACCTGCCCGACGCGCGCCACATCGAGGTGCAGGTGCTGGCCGACCGGTACGGCAACGTCGTCCACCTCGGCGAACGGGACTGCTCGGTGCAGCGGCGGCACCAGAAGCTGCTGGAGGAGAGCCCGGCGTCCCGGCTCGACGCCGGGCTGGTCGAGAAGATGGGTGCGGCGGCCGTGCGCGGCGCGCGGTGGGCGGGTTACGTCGGCGCGGGCACCATCGAGTTCCTGGTCGGCCCGGACGGCGGGTTCCACTTCATGGAGGCCAACTGCCGCATCCAGGTCGAGCACCCGGTCACCGAGGCGGTCACCGGCGTGGACCTGGTCGCCGAGCAGTTCCGGATCGCCGCGGGCGAGCCGCTGTCGCTGCGCCAGCGGGACGTGGTGGCGCGCGGCGCGGCCATCGAGTGCCGCGTCAACGTGGAGGACCCCGAACGCGGGTTCGTGCCGACGCCCGGCGTGCTGGACGAGTTCGTGCCGTCCGGCGGCCCGTTCGTGCGCGTGGACACCCACGGCTACGCCGGTTACCGCGTCCCCGCGGCCTACGACTCGCTGCTGGCCAAGCTCGTGGTGTGGGCGCCCGATCGCGCACAGGCGGTGGACCGGATGGACCGCGCGCTGGCCGAGTTCCGCGTGGCGGGCCGCGGCGTGCGCACCACCTTGGAGTTCCTGCGCCACCTCACCCGTCATCCCGAGTTCCGGGCAGGCGGCTACGACACGACGTTCGTCGAGCGGGTGCTCGCCGAACGCGCCCAGGACCACACGGAGTAGGGGAGCACATGTCCGAGCAGAACGGCCGGGTCGCCCTCGTCACCGGGGCCACCAGCGGCATCGGCCTCGCCATCACCAGGACCCTGGCCGAGCAGGGCAAGAAGGTCTTCATCTGCGCGCGCAGCGCCGACAGCGTCGCGGACACCGTGAAGCAGTTCCAGGACGAGGGCCTGGAAGTGTCCGGGACGACGTGCGACGTGGGCTCGCCCGAGCAGGTGCGGGCGTTCGTCACCGCCGCCGTGGACCGCTACGGCCCGGTGGACGTCCTGGTCAACAACGCGGGCCGCAGCGGCGGCGGCGTCACCGCCGACATCGCGGACGACCTGTGGTTCGAGGTCATCAACACCAACCTCAACAGCGTCTTCCTCACCACCCGGGACGTGCTGTCGGTCGGCGGCATGCGGGAGCGGGCGTGGGGCCGGATCGTCAACATCGCCTCCACCGCGGGCAAGCAGGGCGTCGTGCTGGGCGCGCCGTACTCGGCGTCCAAGCACGGCGTGGTCGGCTTCACCAAGGCCCTGGGCAACGAGCTGGGCAAGTCCGGCATCACGGTCAACGCGGTGTGCCCAGGTTACGTGGAGACGCCGATGGCGCAACGCGTCCGGCAGGGCTACGCCGCCGCGTGGAGCACCACCGAGGACGAGGTCCTGGACCGGTTCCAGGCCAAGATCCCGCTCGGCCGCTACTCGACGCCCGAGGAGGTCGCCGGGATGGTCGGCTACCTCGTCTCCGACACCGCGGGCTCGATCACCGCCCAGGCGATCAACGTCTGCGGCGGCCTCGGCAACTTCTGACCCACCACCCCACCCCTCTTCCGACGAAGGAGTCGAGCATGTCCCAGCCGGTCGCGCGCGAGGTGGAGCACGAGATCAAGGTGCACGCGCCCGCGGAGGAGGTCTACCGGCTGATCGCCGAGGTGGCGAACTGGCCGCAGCTCTTCCCGCCCAGCGTGCACGTCGAGCACCTGGAACGCGGTGACGCCCACGAGCGCATCCGCATCTGGGCGACCGCCAACGGCGAGGCCAAGACCTGGACCTCGCGCCGCGAGCTGGACCCCGCGGCGCTGCGCGTCGACTTCCGCCAGGAGGTCTCGCAGGCACCGGTCGCCTCGATGGGCGGCGCGTGGCTGGTCGAGCCGCTCTCCGGCGACGAGTGCCGGGTGCGGCTGCTGCACGACTACCGGGCGGTCGACGACGACCCGGAGCGGCTGGCCTGGATCGACCAGGCGGTCGACCGCAACAGCACGTCGGAACTGGCGGCCATGAAGGCCAACGCCGAGCTGGCCTCCGCCGGCCTGCTGACCACGTTCGACGACACGGTGCGCATCGAGGGCTCGGCGGAGGACGCCTACGACTTCATCAACGAGGCCGCGCTCTGGCAGGAACGGCTGCCGCACGTGGCGCGCGTGTCGTTGCAGGAGGACACGCCCGGCCTCCAGGTCCTGGAGATGGACACCCGCACGAAGGACGGCTCGGTGCACACCACCAAGTCCGTGCGCGTGTGCCTGCCGCACCGGCGGATCGTCTACAAGCAGGTCGTGCTGCCCGCCCTGATGACCCTGCACACCGGGCACTGGCTGTTCGAACCCGATGGTGACGGCGTGGTGGTCACCTCGCGGCACACCGTGGCGATCAACGAGGCCAACATCGCCAAGGTGCTCGGCGAGGACGCCGACCTCGACCGGGCGCGGGCGTTCGTGCGCACCGCGCTGAGCACGAACAGCCTGGCGACCCTCGGCCACGCCAAGGACTACGCCGAGAGCAGGCGGCGCTGATGGCACCCCTGCCGGTGGCGGACCTCACCGCGCTGGCCGCCGGGCACGCCGACCGCGCCGACACCGACCGGGTGTTGAGCCCCGAGGTGGTCAAGGCGCTGGCCGCCGCCGGGTTCGGCAGGCACTTCACGCCCGCGCGGTGGGGTGGCGCGGACGGCACGCTCACCGAGCTGCTGGACGCCGTGTCCGAGGTCGCCGAGGGGTGCGCGGCCACCGCCTGGTGCGCCTCGCTCACCGCGGGCGCCGCCCGGATGGGCGCGTACCTGCCGGAACAGGGCCAGCGGGACCTGTGGGACGACGGGCCGGACGTCCTGGTCGCCGGTGCGCTGATCCCGCACGGCCGGGTCGAGCCGACCCCCGGCGGCTGGCGCCTCACCGGCCGGTGGGACGTCACCAGCGGCGTCGACTTCGCCGACTGGGCCCTCGTCTGCGCGACCGGCGAGGACGACAGCCCGTGGTTCTTCGCCGTGCCCCGCACGGACTTCGAGGTCCTCGACACGTGGTTCCCGGTGGGTATGCGGGGCACCGGCAGCAACACGCTCGTCCTGGACGACGTGCGCGTGCCGGCGCACCGCGGCTTCCCCCGCGAGCGGATGCTGCACGGCCGTCCGACAGGCTCGACGGCCCGCTGCCACACCGCGCCGCTGCGCGTGGTCAGCGGAGTGCTGTTCGCGGCGCCGGCGATCGGCGCGGTCCGCGGCGCACTGGCCGACTGGACCCGGGACACCGCCGCACGCACCCTCCCGCCGGACCGCGCCCGCTCGACGCGCATCGCCCTGGCCCGCACCGCCGCCGCCGTGGACGCCGCCGACCTCCTGCTGCGCCGTGCGGCCGGAGTCGCCGACCGCGGTGCGACCCCCGAGGAGGCCGTGCGCAACCCCCGTGACTGCGCCTTCGCCGTCGACCTGCTCGTGGACGCGGTGGAACGGCTCTTCCGCGCCGCCGGATCACGGGGCCAGCGCGGCGTCGTCTCGCGCGCGTGGCGGGACGTGCACAGCCTCGCGGGCCACGTGGCCCTCCAGTTCGACACCGCGGGCGCCGCCTACGGCGACCACGCGCTCGACCGACCAGCGGAAGGAACGACCGCATGACCCGGGCACCACTGGACGTGGAGACCTCCGTCCCCGCCGAGCTGTACGCCGACGTGCAGCAGTTCTACGCCTGGCAGATGGGCCTGCTCGACGACGGCAAGCCCGACGAGTGGGCCGACACGTTCACCGTCGACGCGGTGTTCGGCGAACCCGGCAAGGCGGGCGGCTTCAGCGGCCGGGAGGCGATCCGGGCCTCGGTGCGCGAACGCGCCGAGCGGCTGGCCGCCGAGGGCGTGGTGATCCGCCACTGGTTCTCGATGCTGGTCGTGCGCCCGCAGCCGGACGGCACGCTGCGCACCCGCAACTACGCGCTGACCCTGGCCACCCCGCGGGGCGGCGCGCTCACCGTGCGCGGCCACGCCGTCTGCCACGACCACCTGGTGCCGGACGGCGACCGCCTGCTGGTGGCGCACCGGCTGATCCTCCCCGATGGCCGATGACCCGCCGGCCGACACACCGGCTGACCCGCCGGATGGCCCGCCCGGTGGCACCCGACCGACGAGTACGGAGTGGACGATGAAGTTCGGCGTCGTGTTCTTCCCGACCGTGGGACCGGAGGACAAACCGGCCCACCAGTACTTCGACGAGTGCCTGCGGCTGGTCGACCTGGCCGAGGAACTCGGCTACGACCACGTGAAGATGGTGGAGCACTACTTCTTCGCCTACGGCGGCTACAGCCCCGACCCGGTGACGTTCCTGGCCGCCGCCGCGGGCCGCACCAAGCGCTTGCGCCTGGGCACCAGCGCGACCATCCCGGCGTTCGTGCACCCGGTGAAGCTCGCGGGCAAGCTCGCCATGCTCGACAACATCTCGCACGGCCGGGTGGACGCGGCGTTCGGCCGCGCGTTCCTGCCGGACGAGTTCAAGGCGTTCGGCATCCCGATGGACGAGAGCCGGGACCGCTTCGTCGAGGGCGTCGAGGCGGTGAAGCTGTTGTGGACCACGGAGGACGCCGAGTGGAAGGGCACCTTCCACGAGTTCGGCCCGGTCACCCTCCTGCCCCGGCCGGTGCAGCGCCCCCACCCGCCGGTGTTCGTCACCTCGGCCCGCAGCGTCGACTCCGTGGTGGCCGCGGCCCGCGCGGGCCACCACCTGCAGACCGTGCCCAACGCGATGACCGTGGACGAGTTGCGGGAACGCGTCACGGTCTTCCGCCGCGAGTGGGCCGCCGCCGGCCACGACCGGCCCGGCCAGATCCACCTCACCTTCCCGTGCGTGGTCGCCGAGGACGAGGGGGAGGCCATCGCGCGGGGTCGGCTGGACGAGGAGCGCAACACCGTCGCCATCAGCCAGGCCGTGCGCGCCTGGCAGGACACCACCAGCACCGCCTACCCCGGCTACGAGAAGCTCGCCGACATCGGCAAGCGCGACCTGTTCGACCAGAAGCTGGCCGACGACAAGCTGCTGATCGGCACACCCGACCAGGTGGCGGCCCAACTGCGGTCGATCGCCGACCTCTACGGCGACGACCTGACCCTGAGCCTGGGCATCCACTCCGGCCACCTCCCGGTCGAGCAGGCGGAAACCACCCTCCGCCTGCTCGCCGACCGGGTCATCCCACACCTGAGGCGGGAACCGTGACCGACACCCCGAACCGGACGGTGACCGTCATCGGCGCGGGCACCATCGGCCTGAGCTGGACGGTCCTGTTCCTCGCCCACGGCAACCACGTGCGCGTCAACAGCCGCAACCCGGACGCCGAACGCCTCGTGCGCGACGCCGTCGAGCTGTTCGCGCCCGGCCTGCGGGGCGGGGGAGCGGACCCGGCGGAGCTGGTCTCACGCCTGGAGTTCCAACCCGACCTGGACCGCGCCGTGGAGGGCGCGGACGTCGTGCAGGAGAACACCCCGGAGAACCTGGAGCTGAAGCAGGAGCTGTTCGCCCGCCTGGGCAAGGCGACCGCGCCCGGCACCCTGCTGCTGTCCTCCACCTCCACCCTCCTGCCGGACGACCTCGGCGCCACCACCGACGACGCGTCCCACGTGGTCGTCGGCCACCCGTTCAACCCGCCGCACGTCGTGCCGCTGGTGGAGGTGGTGGGCGGCACCCGTACCGCACCGGAGGCCATCGCCCGCACCACCGCCTTCTACCGCTCCCTCGGCCGGGTGCCGGTGGTGCTGCGCAAGCCGATCGCCGCGTTCGCCGCCAACCGGCTGCAGTCCGCGCTGCTCCAGGAGAGCATCCACCTGGTCCGCGAGGGCGTGGTGACGGTCGAGGAGCTGGACGCGATCGTCACCAACTCCATCGGGCTGCGCTGGGCGACCGTAGGCCCTTTCCGCGCGTTCCACCTCGGTGGCGGTCAGGGCGGCCTGCGCAAGTGGCTGACCACCCTGGGCGCGGGCCTCGAACGGGGCTGGCGCGGTCTGGGTCAGCCGCGCATGGACGAGGAGACCCTCGAACTCCTGCTCGCCCAGGCCGAGGAAGCCTTCGGCGACCGGACGTTCGAGGACCTGTCCACCGAACGTGACGCCAAGCAGAACGCCATCCTGACCGCTCTGTCCGAAGTGGACCGCCACCGTGCCGATCCCTGACCGGCGGCAGGCGGCCGGGATGTCGTTGCACGCCGAGGTGCAGCGCTTCTACGTCCACCAGCTCGGCCTGCTCGACGACGACCGGCCGGACGACTGGGCCGACCTGTTCACCCCGGACGCGGACTTCCGCGAGGTCACCGGCACCCGGCTGCACGGACGCGAGGAGATCCGCGCGTCCGTGCGCCGCCGTCACGAGCACGTCGTCACCACCGGGCTCGACTTCTTCCGCCACTGGCTGGGGATGCTCCAGGCGAGCGCAACCCCGGCGGGCACCGTCCACGCCCGGTCCTACGCGCTGGCCATGTACACCCCGGCGGACAACGCCTTGCGCGTCTACGTCAACGTGGTGTGCGAGGACGTCCTCATCCCCCACGGCAGTACCTTCATGGTCCGATCACGACACCTGCGCGCGGACGGCCGCTGACCTCCACCCCCGGTCCAGCGGTCCTCGAGCCGCCGGCGGCACAGTCGAACCATGAGCCGGAAACCCCTTCGCAGATGGCTGATCACCGGTGCCTCCCGCGGCCTGGGCCGGGCGTTCACCGAGGCGGCGCTCGACGCCGGTGACACCGTCGTGGCCACCGCCCGCACCCCGGAAACCCTGCACGACCTGGTGGAGCTGCACGGCGACCGAGTGGTCCCGATGCTCCTCGACGTCACCGACCGCGCCGCCGTGTTCGCCACCGTCAACGCCGCGGCCGACCGCGTCGGCGGCCTGGACGTGCTGGTGAACAACGCGGGTTACGGCCTGTCCGGCGCGGTGGAGGAGATCTCCGAGCAGCAGGTCCGAGCCCAGATGGACGTGAACTTCTTCGGCGCGCTTTGGTGCGCCCAAGCCGTCCTGCCCGTGATGCGCGGACAGCGCTCCGGGCACCTGTTCCAGATCTCCAGCATCGCCGCGCTGACCGCGTACCCGAACCTGGGCGCCTACTGCGCCAGCAAGTGGGCGCTCGACGGGCTCAGCGACGCGCTGGCGCAGGAGGTCGCCGCGTTCGGCATCGGCGTGACCATCGTGGAACTGGGCGAGTTCCGCACCGACTGGAGCGCGGGCAGCATGGACCGCGCCACTCCGATGCCCGAGTACGACGAGGTGCTGGCCAAGCGCCGCATCGGCATGTCGGGCGCCTACGCCCACCTCCAGCCCGGCGACCCGCGCAAGGCGGCCGAAGCGCTGCTCGCCGTGCTGGACAGCGGTGAACCGCCGCGCCGCCTCCTGCTCGGCAGCGGCTGCGCCGACTTCGCGCCGAAGGTGTACCGCGACCGGATCGAGGAGTGGTCCCGCTGGGACGAGCTCGCCCGCTCGGTCGACCACCCCGCGTAGCACCGTCCACAGTAGAGGGATTTAGTGGCCCTCAAGCGCGCGCTGGCAGTCGCTCCAGGTGGGTGCGGGAACGTGGTCCGCACTGAAGTGCGAGGAGGGCGAGCGTGTTCGAGAACCTGGCGGGTTTCTTCGACTGGCTGGACGAACGGAGGTCCGCGAACTCCTACGAGGTGTCCGTGGTGGGCCTGGACGAGCTCGACGGGTGGCACACGGATCCGCAGACCGGCAACGTGGCGCACGCCAGCGGGCGCTTCTTCTCCGTCGAGGGCATCGAGGTGCACACCGACCACCGGGAGGTGGCCTCCTGGACGCAGCCGATCATCATGCAGCCGGAGATCGGAATCCTGGGCATCCTGGTCAAGGAGTTCGACGGCGTGCCGCACTGCCTGATGCAGGCGAAGATGGAGCCCGGCAACATCAACCTGGTCCAGCTGTCGCCGACGGTCCAGGCGACCAGGAGCAACTACACCCGCGTGCACCAGGGCAACCCCGTGCCGTACCTGGAGCACTTCCTGTCACCCCGGTCCGGCCGGGTGGTGTTCGACTCGCTGCAGTCGGAGCAGGGCTCGTGGTTCCTGAACAAGCGCAACCGCAACATGATCATCGAGGCGGACGGTGACGTGACCGTCCGGGACGACTTCTGCTGGCTCTCCGTCGACCAGCTCCAGCAGCTCGTGCACGTGGAGAACCTGGTGAACATGGACTCCCGCACGGTGCTGTCCGGGATGCCGTTCCTCGCGCCGGGCACGGCCGACGAAGGCGCCCGGCACACCACCGAGGAGCTGCTGAGCTGGTTCACCGAGGCCAAGTCCCGCTACACGCTGGACCGGCGCGTCATCCGGCTGTCGGACGTGAAGAACTGGATCAGGTCGGCCGACGCGGTCAGCCACGAGTCCGAGCGGTTCTTCCGGGTCGTCGGCATCTCCACGCGGGCCAGCAACCGGGAGGTGGGCAGCTGGTCGCAGCCCATGTTCGCGCCCGCGTCGCGCGGTGTGGTCGCGTTCGTGGCCAAGCCGTTCGGCCCGGACGGTGTGCTGCACCTGCTGGTGCACGCCCGCACCGAGCCGGGCACGGGCGACGTGGTGGAGATGTCGCCGACCGTCGCGTGCTGCCCGGAGAACTACGACGACTTCCCCCGCGACCTGCGTCCCCGCTACCTCGACTACGTCCTGGCCGCGTCCGCCGGGCGGGTGCTGGTCGACGTCGTGCACTCCGAGGAGGGCGGCCGGTTCTACCACGCGGAGAACCGGTACCAGGTCGTGCTGGCCGACGACGACTTCCCGACCGAGGTGCCGGAGGACTACACGTGGATGACGGTGGACCAGCTCACCGGTTTCGTGCGCTACGGCAACCACGTCAACGTCGGCGCCCGGTCGTTGCTGACCTGCCTCGCGCGGTGAGGCACCGATGACCGTCGACCTCGACGACCCCGGTGCGCTCGCCGCGGCCCGGTTCAAGGACGCGATGGCCCGCTTCCCCAGCGGGGTCACCATCACCACCACGCTCGACGCGGAGGGCAGGCCGCACGGCTTCACCGCCAGCGCGTTCTGCTCGGTGTCGCTGGACCCGCCGCTGGTGGGCGTGTGCCTGGCCCGGTCGGCGACGTGCCACCCCGTGTTCGCCGAGCGCGACGGGTTCGCGGTCAACGTGCTGCGGCCCGAGCAGGCCGACATCGCGGAGCGGTTCGCCCGCAAGGACGTGGACAAGTTCGGCGACGGCGCGTTCCGCTCCACCGCCACCGGCCACGTGGTGCTGGACGAGGCGCTGGTGGTGCTGGAGTGCACGGTGCACAGCAGGCACGAGGCCGGCGACCACACCATCCTGGTCGGCGAGGTCCGCTGGACCCGCTTGGGCACGGGCGAGCCGATGGTCTTCTTCGACCGCGGTTTCCGCCGTATCGCCGCCACCGCGCACCCCGATCGCACCGACCGACCCGGCAGTCGCGCCGCGGGCGGCGGACGACGTGAATCCGAGGAAGAGCAATGGTGAACGAACCCATCCGCCTGGCCGTGATCATGGGCAGCACCAGGGCGGGCCGCTTCGCGCCGACCGTGACCAGGTGGTTCGTCGCCCAGGCCGAGGCCAGGCAGGACGTGGTCGTCTCGCTGGTCGACCTCGCCGAGGCGAAGCTGCCGGAGGTGCTCGGCATCCCGGGCCAGGACGTGGTCTCCGAGCTGGGTGACGTCCTCGACGCGGCGGACGCCTTCGTGGTCGTGACGCCGGAGTACAACCACAGCTTCCCGGCCGCCCTCAAGACGGCCGTCGACTGGTACTTCGACGAGTGGGCGGCCAAGCCGGTCGGGTTCGTCTCCTACGGCGGGCGCGGCGGCGGCCTGCGCGCGGTCGAGCACCTGAGGCAGGTCTTCGCCGAGGTCAACGCCGTCACCATCCGCGAGGCGGTGAGCTTCCACGGCGCGTGGCGCAGCTTCGACGCGGACGGCAGCCCGCGCGACCCGGCCGAGTGCAACGCGGCCGCGAAATCCATGTTGGACCAGTTGTCCTGGTGGGCGGTCTCGCTCGCCGAGGCCAGGGCGAAGCGGCCGTTCCGGGCGTGAGCGCCGACGCCGGCCGTAGAGGAGGAAGTCATGCGCACCATTCCGGACACCACCGCGGAGCGGAAGAGGTGACCGCACCCCTGCGCCTGGGCCTGATGGGCTGTGCCGACGTGGCCACCCGCCGCGTCCTGCCCGCCGTGGCGGCGACCGAGGGCATCGAGCTCACCGCCGTCGCCAGCCGCGACCCGGCACGGGCCCTGCGGGTCGTCGAGGCGTTCGGCGGCACGGTCGCCGAGGACTACGCGGCACTGCTGGAACGCCCGGACGTGGACGCGGTCTACCTGCCGCTGCCCTCGGGCCTGCACGCGCCGTGGGTCCGCCGGGCACTGGACGCCGGGAAGCACGTGCTGGCCGAGAAACCGCTCACCACCGACCTGGCGGAGACCGTCGACCTGGTCGACCGCGCCACCCGGGCCGGGCTGGTGCTGCGGGAGAACTTCATGTTCGTCCACCACGCGCAGCACCGCCGGGTGCTGGAGCTGCTGGCGGACGGCGCCATCGGGCGGCTGCGGTCGTTCTCCTCGACGTTCGCCATCCCGCCGCGTCCGCCCGGCGACATCCGCTACCAGCCCGCACTCGGTGGCGGCGCGCTGTTCGACGTCGCCGCCTACCCGCTGCGCGCCGCGCAGATGGTGCTCGGCCCGGGCCTGGACGTGGTGGGCGCGACCCTGCGCCACGACCACGCGCTGGGGGTGGACGTCGGCGGCGGCGTCCTGGTGCGCGACGCCGACGACGTCATCGGCCACCTGGCGTTCGGCCTCGAACACCGCTACACGTCGCGCTACGAGCTGCTCGGCAGCACCGGCAGGCTCACGCTCGACCACGCGTTCACCCCGCCCTCCACGCACCGGCCGGTCCTGCGGCTCGACCGGCAGGACCACGTCGAGGAGTTCGCCCTGCCCGCCGACGACCAGTGCGCCAACGCGGTCGCGGCGTTCGCGCGGGCCGTGCGCGAAGGTCCCGTCGCCGACCCCACCACGGTCCTCCAAGCCCGACTCGTGGACAGCAGCCGCCGTGCGGCCGGGCACGTACCGAACCAGCAACCGGATGGGACACCGCATGGATGACACCAAGGCACACATCCTCGATCTCGTGCGCAAGTACCACGTGGAGCGGTCCCGCCCGGGTTTCAGCCCCGGCGAGACCCAGCTCCTGGCCTCCGGCGCCACGCTGGACGAGGAGGACCGCGTCGCGCTGGTGGAGGCGGCGCTGGAGATGCGCATCGCCGCCGGCGTCAGCTCGCAGCGCTTCGAGCGGGAGTTCGCCCGCTACTTCGGCCTGCGCAAGGCACACCTGACCAACTCCGGCTCGTCGGCGAACCTGCTCGCGCTCAGCGCGCTGACCTCACCGCTGCTGGAGGAGCACCGGCTGCGGCCGGGCGACGAGGTCGTCACGGTGGCGGCGGGCTTCCCGACCACGGTCAACCCGATCGTCAACAACGGCATGGTGCCGGTGTTCGTGGACATCGAGCTGGGCACCTACAACACCACCCCGGAACGGGTGGAGGCGGCGATCGGACCCCGCACCAAGGCCATCATGATCGCCCACTCGCTCGGCAACCCGTACGCGGTGGAGGAGATGGCGCAGCTCGCCCAGGACCGCGGCCTGTTCCTGGTCGAGGACAACTGCGACGCGGTCGGCACCACCTACAAGGGCAGGCTGACCGGCACGTTCGGCGACCTGGCCACCACCAGCTTCTACCCCGCGCACCACATCACCACGGGGGAGGGCGGCTGCGTCACGACGGACAACCTGGCGCTGGCCCGGATCGTGGAGTCGATGCGCGACTGGGGTCGCGACTGCTGGTGCGAGCCGGGGCAGGACAACAAGTGCCTCAAGCGGTTCGACCAGCAGCTGGGCACGTTGCCGCACGGCTACGACCACAAGTACATCTTCTCCCACGTCGGCTACAACCTGAAGTCGACGGACCTGCAGGCGGCGCTCGGCCTGACGCAGCTGCGGCGGATCGGGGAGTTCGGCGAGGCGCGCCGGCGGAACTGGGTGCGGATGCGGGCGGCCCTGGACGGCCTGCCGGGCCTGTGGATGCCGGAGCCGACGC
This sequence comes from Saccharothrix carnea, assembly GCF_003014735.1. Lineage (GTDB taxonomy): Bacteria > Actinomycetota > Actinomycetes > Mycobacteriales > Pseudonocardiaceae > Actinosynnema > Actinosynnema carneum. The sequence continues at coordinate 194,214 of NZ_PYAX01000012.1, forward strand.
CCGGCAGCGACCCGAGCTGGTTCGGCTTCGTCATCACCGTCGACCCGGAGGCGAACTACACCCGCCGCGCGCTGACCGACCACCTGGAGGCCAACCGGATCAGCACCCGGCGGTTCTTCGGCGGCAACCTGACCAGGCACCCCGCCTACGTCGACGTGGAGCACCGGGTCAGCGGCACGCTGGAGAACAGCGACACCGTCACCGAGCACACGTTCTGGGTGGGCGTGTACCCGAGCCTCACCGCGGAGATGATCGACCACATCGCCACCACCATCAAGGACTTCGTGGTGGCGAACGCCTGAGGTGCCGGACCGTCGGCGAAGGGCGCCGGTGCGGAGGTCCGCACCGGCGCCCTTCGGGTTCACGCCACCAGAGCCGCCGGGGCCGCCGGGGTCACTGGAGCAGCTGGCCGTGCAGCGCCTGCGTCTCCGGTGACGGGTCGATGCCCAGTTCGTCGCTCAACGCGCTGCGCAGCGACCGGTACACGCGCAACGCGTCGCTGCGCCGCCCACTGCGCTCCAGCACGCGCATGAGCTGCTGGTGGAACCACTCGTCGAGCGGGTAGACGGCGGCCACGCCGCGCAGCTCGCCGACCAGTTCCCGGTGCAGGCCGAGCTCCATCTCCGCCTCGATGGCGAGCTCCAGCGTGTTGCGCTGCCGCTCCTGCAGGTCCAGCACGTACGCACCCAGCTCGGCGCCCAGCTTGACGTTGGCCAGCGGGTTCTCCGTCCACAGCCGCAGCGCGGCGCGCAGGTCCGCCGACGCCTCGCCGAACCGGCGCTGGGCGAAGTGCCGCTTGCCCCGTTCCCTCAGCTCCTCGAAGACCTGGAGGTCGAGCTGCCCCGGTTCCACCACGAGGGCGTAGCCGGGTGCGCGGGTGATGAGCACGTCGTCACCGCTGCGGGCGAGCTGTTCCCGCTCGAACAGCCTGCGCAACTGGTAGATGTAGGTCTGGATGGTGGTCAGCGCGCTGCGCGGCGGGTTGTCGCCCCACAGCTCGTGGACCAGGGACTCGGTCCGGACCGCGCGATTCGCCCGCACCAGCAGCAGCGCCAGCACTTGGAGCACCTTCGGGGTTTTCGGCGCGCAGGTTCGGTGCCCGTTCCAGATCTGCAGCGTGCCGAGCGTGCGGAATCTGAGGTTGCCCGCCGATTCGTCGTCGATCCGGCGTCCCGCCGACAGTTCCGGCGCGGGTATCGGTCCGTGCTGCCGGGTGGTGCGATCGAGCGCCAAAGACCTCGTGGAAACCACTGTCCGATCCCCCATCATCGTCTTCGTGTCGCACGCGCAGGCGCTGTGCGTTTCCGTGCCGAGACGAGAACGGCGACGCGCAAAGCCGCCGGCCGATGAACTATTGCGTGGTCGACCCCCAGGGTCTTCTCGGAAACTCCGGGCAGCACGGTGCCGGTTCGCTGCCGGTAAATACACACCGCTGTCCATCGGCTGCACAACGTTATCAGCCCTGCGGAGCAGCGGCAAGAACGCCCGGCGCGCGCGAGTTCGGGTCCACGGACCGTCACGAGGTGCGCCGCCTCCGCCGGCGGGCCTTCGTTCGGCCCAGCCACTTTGTCACCGGCTGTGGTTCAAGCCTTGATTGCGTGACCTTCGAGTCGGCATCGAGTCCTGCGATCGACAATCCTCCTCATATTTGTCGGGAGACGCGGGTCATCTCGGTTCACACCTGGTGGAAATCGTGTGAACGGGCTCGCCGACTGCGGTGGGAGGTGCCGTTGCTGCCTCGTCGGGGTCCTGCTAGCGTCCAACTGGACAATTATCGCGGAAGCCGGACGGAATGCTTCTTCGCGAGGTCACGCCAGGGGGAGTTTCCAACACTCATGGAATCAGAATTCGACCCGGGCGACGACCGGGAGTCCGCGCCGGCACCGGTCGGCGATCCCGATGGCACCGCCGGTGGGGGTTACCGGGGTCCGGTCAGGTTCTCCGTGCTCGGCCCCGTCGAGGTGTGGCTGGGTGAGCGCGACTGCACCCCGAAGGCACCCAAGGTCCTCCAGGTGCTGGCCTTCCTGCTGCTGCGCGCCAACCGGACCGTCCGCACCGAACCGCTCATCCAGGAGCTGTGGGGCGAGGACCCGCCGCGCAGCGCCCTGACCACCATCCAGACCTACGCCTACCAGCTGCGCAGGCTGTTCGTCCGGGAAGGACTGGCCGAGAACGGCGAGGACATGCTGGTCACCCGGTCGCACGGCTACGCGCTCTACGTGGAGCCGGAGCAGTTGGACGTGCACCGGTTCTGGGCGCTGCGCGACGAGGGGAGGGCGCTGATGCAGCAGAACCGGTTCGCCGAGGCGGCGCCCAGGCTGCGGGCCGCCCTCGACCTGTGGTCGGAGAACCCGCTGGTGAACGTCCGGCTGGGCGCCCACCTGTCCGCGTACGTGGTGGACCTGCAGGAACAGCGCCGCAACACGCAGCAATTCGCGATCGAGGCCGAGATGGAACTGGGCCTGCACCGGGAGCTGATCGGTGAACTGCGGGCGATGACCGCCACCCACCCGCTCGACGAGTGGTTCCACTGGCAATTGATGATGGTGCTGGACCGCAGCGGCCGGCGCAGCGAGGCGTTGCACGTATACCGCTCCCTGCGCAGCACGTTGAACGACGAGCTCGGTATCGACCCGTCGCGCGAGGTCCAGGAGCTGCATTCGCGGCTGCTGTCCTGAGTCGCCACGCCGTTTGCGCCACGCCGTTCAAGCCACACCGGCCGCGGGGGCACCGGAAAGGTGCCCGCCGCGGCCGGCTTATGTTTAGCGGGTGTTACGCCGTGATTTCGATTTCCAGCATCTGGCTGTAATCGGAGTGCGGGAGCTGGTGGCAGTGCACCACGTAACGCCCGGTGAAGTTCTTCCAGGTCAACGCCAAACGCACGGTGTCGCCCGGGGCCACCATCACCACGTCTTTTTGTCCCGCCTCGGCGGGACGGACCGGCACGCCGTTGCGGTCGAGCACCCGGAACTGCGTCTGGTGCGTGTGGAAGTTGTGGTTGAGGTGGAAGTTCGGCGCGGGCGCTGGTGCGTCCGCGTTCACCACCGTCCAGATCTCCGTGGTGCCCAGTTTCGCCTGCACGTCGACCCGGGCGGGGTCGTAGACCTGGCCGTTGATGGTGTACCGCGCCTGGGCCGCATTCCATTCGAGCACGAATCGGCGTTCGACCGTCGCCGGCGGCAGCGCGGCGGCGGCCAGCAGCACCGGCGGCACCCGGCTGTCGTCGTACGCCGGGAAGCCCACGTCGAACCGCAGCACGTCGGGGTTCTCGGTCGCCAGCGCCGAGGTGTTCTGCAGCACCACCGACGTGCCCGGCTTGTACCGGGAGAAGTCGACCACGACGTCGGCCCGTTCGCCCGCGGACAGCCGCAGCTCCGTGAGCCCCACCGGGGCGGCGAGGAAACCACCGTCCGAGCCGATCTGGACGAACTCGCCGCCGTCGGCGAGCCGCAGGGACATGAACCGGTCGACCGAGACGTTGTAGACGCGGAAGCGGTACTTGCGCGCGGCGACCCGGAAATGCGGCCGTTCCCGGCCGTTGACCAGCAGGTGCGGCCGGGACTGGGCGCGGGTGAAGGTCAGCGTGCCGTCCTGCTCGATCCGCGCGTCCCGCAGCTGCAGCTCGACCTCGTACTTGCCGCTGGGCAGCTTCAGGCCGCGTTCGTGCTCGTCGGTGACCACGTAGGACGCGTGCAGTCCCCGGTAGACGTTCTCCGCTTCCAGCCCGTGCGCGTGGTCGTGGTACCAGAGCGAGGCCGCGGCCTGCGCGTTCGGGTAGTGGTACTCCCTGGTGGCGCCCGGCTTGAGCAGGTCCATCGGGTGGCCGTCGTGGCCGGCGGGGACGTGCCCGCCGTGCAGGTGCACGGACGTGTCGACGGCCAGGCCGTTGTGGTGGCGCACGACGACCTGCCTGCCGCGCGCCGCGCGGATCGTCGGGCCGGGGAACGAGCCGTTGTAGGTGCGCACCCCGGTCACCAGGCCCGGGATGACCTCCGCGGTGGTGTCGAACATCCTGATGTCGTAGAAGTCGGTGTCGCGCGTCCGCGAGGTCGGCCGGAGCACGGTGGGCACCGGCATCTCCGCCGCGAACGGCGTGGCGGACGCCGGGTCGGCCGTCGAGGTCAGCTCCGCCACGGCGGCCTCGACGGGGACGGCGGCGACGATCCCGCCGACGACGGCGAGCTTCAACACATCTCTGCGAGTTGCCATTGTTCGCCTCACTGAGCGGGTTCGGCCGGCACGTCGGCCGGTTTGCCAGGTCCGGGGTGGTCCGCGAGCCACCGGGCGCCGCCGATGACGGCCACGACGAGCGCGAGCAGCACGCTGTACCGGAACGCGCCCGCCGCACCGACCGCCGCCACCTCCGGCAGCACGTCGAGCCCGCCGGTGGTGGCGCGCACCGCCACCCAGCTCGTGGCGACGGCGGCCACCGCGCCCGCGACGCCCGCGGCGAACGCGAACACCAGGCGTGCGACCAGGTCGTCGGCCCGCCGCCGGCGTGACACCAGCGACCTCGCGACGACCACCGCGGCGGGCAGGGTGAACAGCACCGCGTAGGCGGCGAACGCCACCAGTCCCGCGTAGTGGGGGAGCGGTTCGCCCACGATCGGCGCCGGCCCGGCCGGCGTGCCGCCGTGGCCCGCACCGTGCCCGGCCCCGGCATTCGCCACGCGCACCCCCCGGTAGTCGTCCACCACACCCACGACCACCATCGCGATCACCGCCGCCTGCGCCGCGCCGAGCACGACCAGCGGCCACGCACTGGGTCTTCCGGGCATGAGTCCACCAACCGACGTGCGGAATTCCGGGTTACGGCTGAATCGTCGCCGCTCCCACTCGGGACCCACTCGAAGATCGCTCGACGCCCACCCCCACCCACCACGGGACCGCCGGGTCCACTCCACCCCGGCCGTCCCGCCCGAGGCCCGCCTGCCGCACGCCGCCGGTCCGGCTCGGTGGCGCGTTACTCCGCCGTCGCCGTGGCGGGCTTGGTCGTGCGCGGTACTGCGAAGGCTGGGATCAGGGCCAGGACCGTCGTGCCCAGCACCCACCAGAACGTCTCGCCGTACGCCCCCGCGACCTCCGTACCCGCCGCCGTAGGTGAGATCGACGCCAGCGCCACGGCCAGCACGACCGCCACCCCGGCCGCACCCGCCGAAGCGCCCAACCGCTGCACGATGCTGATCGCGCCAGTGGCCTGGGCGATGTCGTCGGCCGCCATGCCCCGGTACGCGGCGGTCAGCACGGAGATGCCGATGAGCCCGAGGCCGAGTCCGCGCACGAACAGGGACGCGCCGAGCAGCACCTCGTGCGGTTGGGCCGAGAGCTGCGTGAACACCACCGTGCCCGCGATGGTGCCCACCACACCGGTCAGCACCAGCGGTCGGGCGCCGTAGCGGTCGGCCAGCACGCCCGCGAAGATCACCGCCAGCAGCGTGCCCGCGCCCTGCGGTGCGAGCAGCCAGCCGGTGGTCGCCGCGTCGTGCCCACCCACGCGGGTGAAGAACAGGGGCAGCACGACGAGTGGCGCGTAGCTGCCGACGCCGTGCAGGAACGTCAGCGCCGCCGACGACGAGAACCCGCGGAAGCGGAACAGCCGGAGGTTCACCAGGGGTTCGGGCACCCGAAGGGCGTGCACGCAGAACCACGCGATCAGCCCGACGCCGACCAGCAGCACCGAAGCCACCACCGGGTCGGTGAACGCGGACGGCGAGTCGATCCGGGAGAACCCGTAGACCACCAGCACCAGCCCCGGCGGCAGCAGCAGCATGCCGACCCAGTCCACCGACGTGGCGCGCCGCGGCCCGTTCGCGGGCATGAAGCGCAGGGCCAGCACCAGCGCGAGCAGGCACAACGGCACGTTGATCAGGAACACCCAGCGCCAACCGAGCCCGTCGACGATGAACCCGCCGACCACCGGCCCGAGCACCGGCGCCGCCAGGCCCGGTATCGAGACCAGGCTCATCGCCCGGCCGAACCGCTCCGGCCCCGCCGCCCGCGCCAGGATCGCCTGGCACAGCGGCAGGACCATCCCGCCGCCGATGCCCTTCAAGGCCCGGAACACCACCAAGCTCGTGGTGTCCCACGCGAGAGCGCACAGGACCGACCCGACCAGGAACGAGACGATCGCGAAGTGCCACATGGTGGTGGACCCGAACCGGTCGGCACCCCACCCCACCAGCGGCGTGATCAGCGCCAGGCTGAGCAGGTAGGACGTGGTGACCCAGACGACCGAGCCGTCGGTCGTGCCGAAGTCCCGGGCGATGGCGTCGAGCGCGACCCCGACGATGGTGGTGTCCAGCAGCGCGGCCACCGCGCCGACCACGACCGTCCCGGCCAGCACGACGAGCGGCCGGTCCAGTTTCTGCCTGCCTTCGGCGACCATGCCGCGACAATAGCGGTGAAAATTTCACCCGATACCGCCCGGTACCCCGGTTCAGCCATTTGCCGGTGGGTATACCGAAGCTTTCCGGTGGAATGCCGGAAACCGGTGCCGCCGATTCTTCCGGCGGCACCGGTCGCATTACCCGTCGCTCACCCCAGGGTGAGCACCACCTTGCCCCGACCGTGGCCGCTGCCGGCGTCACGGTGCGCTTCCACGGCGGAATCCACCGGGTAGACCGCCCTCAGGTGCACGTGCAGCAACCCCCGGCGGTACAGGTCGACCATCTCGGTGAGCCGGGCCGCGCTGCGCACACCGGTCCAGTTGTGCACGCCCAGCGCGGCGATCTCCTCGGTGTGGACCATGGTGACCACCCGGGCGATGTCCTTGGTGACCGCCACGGCGGCCTTGAGGCCGTCGACGGCCGCGCCCAGCGAACCGTCGACGCCGTCCGGCGCCACCTCGCGGACGCGGTCGACCAGACCGTCGCCGTAGGCCACCGGCACCGCGCCCAGCGCCCGGAGGTACTCGTGGTTGTCCGGGTGCGCCGTGCCGATCACCAACGCCGCGCCACGCCGGGCGGCGAGCTGCACGGTCATCGTGCCCAGACCACCCGCCGCGCCGTTGACCAGGACCGTTTCCCCCGGTGCGACCTTCATCTGCTCCAGCGCCATGTGCGCGCCCTGCGCCGCGCCGGAGAACGCGCCGGCCACCTCCCAGGGCATCCCGGACGGCTTGGCCACCACCTGGTCGGCGCTCACGACGACGAACTCGGCGTAGCTGCGCAGCGTGGCGAAGCCCAGCACGGCGTCGCCCACCGCGACGGTGTCGACGCCCTCGCCGACCTGGTCGACGACCCCGGCGAACTCGTTGCCGGGCACGATCGGGAAGTCACCGGTCAGGGCGGTGGGGAACCCGCCCTCGCGCGCCCGGACGTCGAACGGCATCACGCCGGCCGCCTTCACCCGGACCCGGACCTGGCCCGCGCCGGCCGTCGGCTCGGCCAGCTCGACCACCTTCAGGACTTCGGGCGGGCCATAAGTCGAAAAGGTCACAGCTCTCACGAAAAGAATCCCCCATCACGGCCATTGCCGTTGCGGTGTCGGAATAGGACGACGACGAATGCGGTGCGCACGACAAGGCGGTGGGCGACCCACTCCGACCGCGACCGTACCACGCGGTCAACCCCTCTCCAAGGTACTCCGCACGGCGGCTCAAGCAGACCTTGAGCCGTTCGTGTGGTCGCACTTCAGACCCGGCGGCCAGACTTCCGCACTGTCCGAGGAACGAATCACTGGGGATGTCTGCCGCAGTCGATGCTCCCGGTACCACGAAAAGGACGGATATGACGCTTACCGACGTCCGGACCACATCAATGGCGAAGCTGCTGGTCGCGGCGCTCGCCGCCACGGCCGTGGCGGTGTCCGGCACCGCGAGCGCCGACCCCGCCGCGCAGAACGCCGGTCCCCGGGACCTGGGCACGTTGCCCGGCGGTGAACTGAGCTGGGCCTACGGCATCAACGACCACGGCGTGGTCGCCGGGTTCTCGGAGATCGCCGGTGGCAAGTCGCGCGCCGTGCGCTGGGACGCCAGTGGCCGCATCCAGAACCTCGGCGTGCTGCCCGGGTACGCCGAGAGCAGCGGTTTCACCATCAACAACTCGGGTGTCGTGGCGGGCCGGTCCTACAACGGCCACGTGGTGGAGGAAGCGGCCACCGTGTGGGACGAGGCGGGTCGGATGACCAAGCTGCCCACCCTGCCCGGCGCCAAGCTCAACCGCGCCTACGCGATCAACGACATCGGCACCGTCGTGGGCGTGTCCAGCAACGCGGCCAACGTGTTCCAGGCGGTCCGCTGGAACAAGGACGGCACGCTGACCAAGTTGCGCGGCCTCGGCGAGGGCGAGCCGTTCAGCGGTTCGGCCTGGATCAACGCGGGCGGCACCACGTCCGGGTTCTGGGGCTCGGAAGCCGTGCTGTGGGGCCCGGAGGCCGATCCGGCGCCGCGGCTGCTGGAAAACCTGACCCTGCCGTCCGGCCCGACCATCGACAAGGCGTACGCCCTGAGCGACACGGGCATCCCGGTCGGCGCGGCGATCGACAAGGGCGGCTTCACCCACCCGGTGAAGTGGAACAGCGAGGGCAAGGTCACCGAGCTGCCGATGCTGCCTGGTGACGTGGCCGCCGCCGCGTACGGCGTGAGCAACGACGGTTCCGCCACCGGCTACTCGATGAACCCGATCGGCGTGAAGCGCGCCGTCCGGTGGAACGCCGCGGGTGAGATCTCGCTGATGGTGCCCACCACCACGGCCAGCGAGGGCTACATGATCAACGAGCGGCGCACCGCCGTCGGCGTGATGACCACCCGCACCAACAAGATCCACGCGGCGCTCTACAACTGAGCGGCGGACGCCTCCGGGTCCGCGCGGGCAGGCTCCGGCCGCCCGCGCGGACCTCCCACACCGACATCGGGGGACGCGCATGACGGACTTGTCCGACCAGGTCGCGCTGGTGACCGGCGCGGGTCGGGGCATCGGCAGGCAGATCGCGCTGTCGTTGGCCGCGGCGGGCAGCCGGGTGGCCGTGCTGGCCAGGACCGGTGCGGAACTGGAGGAGACCGCGGCGCTGGCACCGCCGGGTCGGGTGCTGCCCGTCACCGCGGACATGACCGACGAGCGGGCGGTGGGCGCGGCCGTCGACCGGGTCGCCGACCGCTTCGGGCCGGTGACGCTGCTGGTGAACAACGCCGCCGTGTACGTGCCGGGCCAGCCGCCGCTGTGGGAGTCCGACTTCGCCGACTGGTGGCGGGTGTTCGACGTGAACGTGCGCGGCCCGCTGGTGTGCGCCCGCGCCGTGCTGCCCACCATGGTCGCCCGCGACATCGGCCGCGTGATCACGGTCGGCAGCGACAGCGGGGTGCTGCCCGGTCCGCTCAACCCGTACCCGCTGAGCAAGAACGTGCTCGTCCGCGTCACGGAGTCGCTCACCGAGTCGCTGGCCGCCGCGGGCAGTTCGGTGCGGGCGTTCACCATCTCGCCCGGCACCGTGAAGACCGCGCTGACCAGTTCCTTCGTCGCCCGCTACCCCGACCAGGAGTGGACTCCGGTCGAGTGGAGCGGCCGGTTGGTGGTCGACCTCGCCTCGGGCCGGTACGACGCGCTGCACGGCCGGTACCTGTCGGTCTTCGACGACCTCGACGTGCTGCTGACCCGTGCCGACGAGGTGCGCGAGCGCGAGCTGCTCGTCCAGCGGATGCGCGTGCTGGAGCCGGCGCCGGGGGTGGCGCGGTGAAGGGGATCATCCTCGCGGGCGGGCGCGGGACGCGGTTGCACCCGGCCACCCTGGGCGTGTCCAAGCAGCTCCTGCCCGTCTACGACAAGCCGATGGTCTACTACCCGCTGTCGGTGCTGATGCTGGCGGGCATCCGGGAGATCCTGGTGATCTGCTCGCCGCCGGACCTCGACGGTTTCCGCCGGCTGCTCGGCGACGGCGGCAGGCTCGGCCTGTCCATCGACTACGCCGTGCAGGACGAGCCGCGCGGCCTGGCCGACGCGTTCCTGATCGGCGCCGACCACATCGGCGCGGACCCGGTGGCGCTGGTGCTGGGCGACAACCTGTTCCACGGCCGCGGTTTCCCCGAGCTGCTGCGGCGGGCCAGGCGTGACCTCGACGGCTGCGTGCTGTTCGGCTACGAGGTGCGCGACCCGGAGCGCTACGGCGTCGGCGAGGTGGACGCCGGGGGACGGCTGATCTCCCTGGAGGAGAAGCCCGCCCACCCGCGCTCGAACCACGCGATCACCGGCCTGTACCTCTACGACAACGACGTGGTGGACATCGCCCGCGGCGTGCGGCCCTCCGCGCGCGGTGAGCTGGAGATCACCGACGTCAACCGGGTCTACCTCGACCGCGGCCGGGCCAGGCTGGAGAACCTCGGCCGCGGCTTCGCCTGGCTCGACACCGGCACGCACGAGTCGCTGCTGGAGGCGGCCGAGTACGTGCGCGTCATGGAGAACCGGCAGGGCATCCGCATCGCGTGCGTCGAGGAGGTCGCGCTGCGGATGGGCTTCATCGACGGGGCGGCCTGCCACCGACTCGGCGAGCAGCTCGCCGGTTCGGCGTACGGCGAGTACGTGATGCGAGTGGCGGCGGCGGAACCGGCGCGGCTCGGCGCGCGGTCGGCCTGAACGGCTCCGCCGCCGCGATGTCCACGACCACGATGCGGAGTGCCCGATGTACCTCAACGACGGCGAAGCCGACCTCTACGACCTGCTCTACCAGGACCGCAAGGACTACCGGGCCGAGGCCGAACTGGTGGCCCGGCTCGTGCGGGAGCGCACCGCGGACCCGACCTCGCTGCTCGACGTGGCCTGCGGCACCGGCCTGCACCTGGCCGCGTTCGCCTCGGTGTTCGACCACGTCGAAGGCGTCGACCTGGCCGAGCCGATGCTGGCCGTGGCGCGACGGCGGCTGCCGGGCGTGCCGCTGCACCTGGCCGACATGCGGGACTTCCGCCTCGGCCGCGAGTTCGACGCGCTGGTGTGCATGTTCAGCTCGATCGGCTACCTGCGGTCCACAGTGGACCTCGACCGCGCGCTGGTGAGCATGGCGCGTCACCTGTCGCCCGGCGGCGTGCTGGTGATCGAACCGTGGTACTTCCCGGAGAACTTCCTGGACGGCCACGTGTCCGGCCACGCCTTCACGGTGGGCAACCGCACCATCTCGCGGGTGTCGCACTCCACCCTGGACGGTGACGCGGCCCGCATGGAGATCCACTACGTGGTGGCCGAGGGCGGCGTCGGCGTGCACCACCGCAGCGAGGTCGACCGGCTGACGCTGTTCGCCCGGGACGACTACGAGCGGGCCTTCCGCCAGGCGGGCCTCAAGCCGGAGTTCGTCGGCTCCGAGGGCTCCGGGCCGGGCTTCTTCGTCGGCGTCGCGGAATGACCGCCCGCCTTCCGGCACACACCAACCGCTCCAGGACTGGGGGAACGACGTGAGGATCGAGTCCGGATCACCCGCGCGGTTACCGCGCTTCCTCGGCGTCGCCGTGCTGGCGGCGGCGCTGACCACCGGTGCGGCGACGTCCGCGACGGCCACCACCGCACCGGTCGGCCACGAGTTGGCCGCCCTGCCCGGCGGCACGACCGGTGGCGCGTACGGGATCGGCGAGCGGGGCGTGGTGGTCGGCTACTCGTCCACGGCGTCCGGCGCGAACCGCGCGGTGCGCTGGGACAACGGCGTGCCGACCGACCTCGGCACGCTGCCGGGCGACACCGACAGCACCGCGTACGGCGTGAACCGCGCCGGCACCGTCATCGGCCGGTCCGTGCTGCCCGGCACGCACAACCGCGCCGTGCGCTGGGACGGCGCGGGCCGGCCGACCGAGCTGCCGGGCCTGCCCGGTGCCACCATCGCCCGCGGCTACTCCATCAACGACGACGGCACGGCGGTGGGCATCTCCGTGGTCGCCGGCGGGTACCACGCGATGAGGTGGAGCCCGACCGGCCAGGCCGCCGAGCTGTCCCCGCTGCCCGGCGACACCGGTGCGGCGGCCGGCTGGGTCAACGCGGCCGGTGTCGTGGCCGGGTTCTCCCTGACCGCCGAAGGCGTGGCGCGGCCGGTGCTGTGGCGACCGAGCGGTGCCGTGACCCGGCTCGCGGTGGTGCCCGGCCACAGCTCCGGGCAGTCCAGCGCGATCAGCGACGCGGGCCTGCCGGTCGGGAACTCCTACACCCCGGACGGCGTTTCGCACGCGGTGCGGTGGAGCCTCGACGGCCGGACGGTCACCGAACTGCCCGCGCTGCCGGGTGACGTCGGCACGGCGGCGTACGGGGTGAACCGGGACGGCTGGGTCGTCGGCTGGTCGAGCACCCCCGCCGGCGTGCACCGGGCGGTCCGCTGGAGCCCCGCCGGTGTCGTGTCCGTGCTGCCGTCCGCCGGGGCGGGCGCGGCCGAGGCGTACGCGGTGGGCCGCAACGGCGCGGTGGTCGGGTTCCACACCGCGGCGGACGGCAGGACCCGCGCGACGCTGTGGGCGTGCTGACGCGGTGGGTTCCGCTGGTCGCGGTGGCGTTGGTGCTCGCCTCGGGCGGAACCGCCACCGCCGCCACCGGAACCATCCACTTAGGAACGCTACCGGGCGGGACCACCAGTTGGGCGTACGGGATCAACGACCGCGGCACGGTCGTCGGTTTCTCGGACGCGGCCGGCACCGGGCCACGCGCGGTGCGCTGGGACCGGGGCGTCCCCACCGACCTGGGCACCCTGCCGGGTGACACCGAGAGCACCGCGTACACGGTCAACGACCACGGCGTGGCGGTGGGCCGGTCGTACACACCGGGGAGCGCCAGCGCGCGGTGCGGTGGGACCGGCGCGGCAGGACCGCCGAGCTGCGCGGGCTGCCGGGTGCCGTGCTCGACCGGGCCTACGCGATCAACGACGCCGGCACCGCTGTCGGGGTCTCGCTCACCGCGGACGGCGTGCTGAACGCGGTGCGGTGGAACCGGTCCGGCGCGTTGACCCGGCTGCCCCCGCTGCCCGGTGACGTCGGGACCGGCGCGGGCTGGATCAACGGCGCCGGTACGTCGGTCGGGTTGTCGTCCACCCCGGACGGCACGACCCGCGCGGTGCGGTGGGACGAGTCCGGTGCGGTCACCGCGCTCGGCGCCCTGCCGGACCACGCCTGGAGCAAGGCGTTCTCGGTGGACGAGCACGGTGTCGTGGTCGGCACGTCCCACGCTTCGGCCGATTCGCCGACGCACGCCGTGCGATGGCGCGAGGACGGCTCGGTCGTGGAACTGCCCGCCCTGCCCGGCGACGTCGCCGCCGCGGCGTACGCGGTGGACGACGGCTGGGCCGTGGGCTGCTCCACGTCGGCCACGGGCGTCTCGCGACCGGTCCGCTGGAGCCCTTCCGGCGAGGTCGTCGCGCTCGGCCCACCCGGCGAGGCCTACGCCGTCACCGGTGACGGCGTGGCGGTGGGCTCCACCTCCACGTCCGCGGGCACGACGAGCGCCACGCTGTGGCGTGCTCCGAGGTAGGCGACCACCGTTCGGCGAAGGCCCCGGGAGCACACCGCTCCCGGGGCCTTCTTCCTGCCCTGCCGGCGGTTCTTGAGCAGGCGTTGAACGTCGGCGGGCATCGTCGGGTCGACAGTCGGGAAACAGCCACCGCCCAGCGGATCGAGGTCGACGCAATGCGCGTTCTGTTCACCATGTCCCCGGGACTCGACCACGTCTACCCGGCCATCGGCCTGGCGTGGGCGCTGCGCACCGCCGGGCACGACGTCCTGTTCGCGACCTCCGGCGAGTCGGTCGGCGCGGCCGTCCAGGCGGGGTTCCCCGTGGTCGACGTCTCGCCCGGCGCGCAGGCCCGGTTCGACGCGATCTTCCCGCGGGTCGGCCCACGGGAGGTGCGGGCGAAGGCCATGCGGGAGCGCGGGCTGGCCATGGTCGACTCCCAGGCGACGCCCGAGATCATCCTGAAGAAGTTCGGCGAGGTCAGCGCCGTGATGGCCGAGCGGACCCTGGAAGTGGCCAAGGACTGGCGGCCGGACCTGGTGGTCTACTCCCGGTTGCAGGGCGCCGGTCTGCTCGCCGCCCGTGCGCTCGACGTGCCGGCGGTGGAGCACGGGTTCAGCTTCCTGCGCGAGGGCGACATGCCCGCACGCTTCCTGCCGCACCTGGCCGGTCTGTTCGAGCGGTTCGGCGTGCCGGTCGAGCTGCCCTCGGTCACGTCGGTCTACATCGCTCCCGAGCACATGATGCACGGCCGGGGCGAGGGGTTGACGATGCGGTTCGTGCCTTACCACGGCGGCGGTGAACTGCCGGGGTGGCTGGTGGAGCCGAAGCGTCGCCCGAGGGTGTGCGTCACGTTGGGCACGACCGTCCCGCATGTGGCGGGCGTCGGCAGCCTGGAGGGCCTGCTGGGCGCGATCGACGGGGTGGACGCGGAGTTCGTCCTGGCGCTGGGCGACGACCCGGAGCTGGACGGGTTCGGCACCCTGCCCGACAACGTGCGCGTCGTCGGCTGGACCCCGTTGAGCACGCTGCTGCGGTCGTGCGACGGGATCGTCCACCACGGCGGCTCGGGCACCACGCTGGCCTCCGCGCACGCCGGTGTCCCGCAGCTGGTCATGCCGCACGGCGCGGACAACTGGATCAACGCCGCGATGATCGAGCGCTGCGGGCTCGGGATGAGCCGGGAGCCGCAGGACGTCGACCGGACCGTCGTCGAAGCGCTGCTGCACGACGCCGACCTGGCCGCGTCGGTCGCTACCGCCGCCGCGGACCTGGCCGCGCAGCCCGGTCCGGACGCCTTGGTCCCCCGTCTGGTGGACCTGACCCGCACCACGACTTCGGTGTGACGGGTGTCACCCTATACCTCGGGTTAACTGGAGGTCCCATCCTTCTCGCAACCGGTCGGCTGCCGGGAGCACCGGTCTCGTGGGCGGTGGACGGTACACCCCATCGTTCCGCCCCGCCCCGGAACCGGCCCGGCTCGTCCCGCGCAAGGACGACCAGCCCCGCACCGACCGGGGCGCGGCCCGCACGCCACCTTGTCCAGTGGCGCGCGGGCACTGCGCCCGCGTCAGCGCCAGCCGAGGGCGGGGGCGACGTGGGTGAGGATGCTGTCGAGCACGTGGACGTTGTAGTCGACGCCGAGCTGGTTCGGCACGGTCAGCAGCAGCGTGTCCGCCTCGGCGATGGCCTCGTCCCCGGCCAGCTGCTCGACCAGGACGTCGGGTTCCGCGGCGTAGCTGCGGCCGAAGATCGCCTTGGTGTCGGCGTCGATGTAGCCGATCTTGTCCGTGCTCCCGCCGTCCGCGCCGAAGTAGGCGCGGTCGAGGTCGGAGGTCAGCGCGAAGATGCTGCGCGAGACCGAGACGCGCGGCTCGCGCTGCCACCCGGCTTCCGACCACGCCTTGCGGAACGCCCGGATCTGCTCGGCCTGCTGGACGTGGAACGGCGCACCGCCCTCGTCGTTCTTCAGCGTCGAGCTCATCAGGTTCATGCCCTGCTCGGCCGCCCAGGCGGCGGTGGCGTTGGAGCCCGCACCCCACCAGATCCGCTCCCGCAGCCCCGGCGAGTGGGGCTCGACGCGCAGCAGCCCCGGCGGGTTGGGGAACATCGGACGCGGGTTCGGCTGGGCGAAGCCCTTGCCCTCCAACACCGTCAGCAGCACCTCGGCGTGCGTGCGGGCCATGTCGGCGTCCGTCTCGCCCTCACCGGGCTGGTAGCCGAAGTACCGCCACCCGTCGATCACCTGCTCCGGCGATCCCCGGGAGATGCCGAGCTGGAGCCTGCCGCCCGCGATGAGGTCCGCGGCACCGGCGTCCTCGGCCATGTACATCGGGTTCTCGTACCGCATGTCGATCACGCCGGTGCCGATCTCGATGCGCTCGGTCCTGGCGCCGATCGCGGCCAGCAGCGGGAACGGGGCGGTCAGCTGCCTGGCGAAGTGGTGCACCCGGAAGTAGGCACCGTCCGCACCCAGCTCCTCCGCGGCCACGGCCAGGTCGACGGCCTGCAGCAGCGCGTCCGAGGCAGTCCTCGTCTCGGAGTGCGGGCTGTCGGACCAGTGCCCGAAGGACAGGAATCCGATTTTCTTCACGCCGGTGGAACGCATCACCACACCGATTGATTCCTCAACTACCCGGCCCGCGCCGCCGCCGGTGACCTCGTTCACCACCCACCGCGCGCCTCTGCTCAGCGGTGCGCACACCGCCGGAGCGCCGCCCAACCGCCCGTTCCCGGCAGCGGGTGTCCGTCGTGGACCGAGCCGCGCCCTCGCCGGACTTCGGACAGCCCGCCGAACCGGAGGGATCGTCCTGGTGCCGAGTGGTTCACGGGTCGCGGAGCAGGTGGTCGACCGGTGACGCGGCCTCCGTCGTGCGGTGGCGTGCCCGCCAGTGGGCGAGGCTGCGGCTGGTCGCGGTGGTCTGGACGTGGTCGGGGCCCAGCACGCGTTCCTGGTCGGTGAGCAAGGTGTGCAGTTCCGCGGTCGCGGTGGCGGTGTCGCCGGCTTGGCCTCGCCAGTGGGCGAGGCTGTGGCGGGTCGTGAGGGTGTGGGGGTGGTCGGGGCCGAGGACGCGCAGTTGGTCGGCGAGCAGGGCCTGGAGTTCCGCGGCCGCGGTGGCGGTGTCCCCGGTCTCGCCTCGCCAGTGCGCGAGGTTGTGGCGGGTGGTGAACGTGTGGGGGTGGTCGGCACCCAACAGGTTCCGGTAGTCGCCCAGGAGTGCCTCGAAGTCCGCGACGGCGCTCACGGGGTCTCCGGCTTCGCCCTTCCACCGGGCCAGTTCGTGCCGGACCATCAGCGTGGCGGGGTGGTCGTGCCCCAGCACCAGCGTGAAGTCGACCAGCAGCACCTCGCACTCCGCCGCCGCCTTCGCCGGGTTCCCGGCTTCGCCCTTCCACCGGGTGATGTTGGCCCGCGTGTCGAGCGTGTCGGGGTGGTCGGCGCCCAGCACCCGCTGCTGGTCGACCAGCAGCGCCTCCAGTTCCGCCACGGCGCCGGCCGCGTCCCCGGTTTCACCGCGTCCGGACGCCAGGTCGTTGCGCGTGTCCAGGGTGTCGGGGTCATCGGGACCGAGCACGCGGTGCTGGTCGATCAGCAGTGCTTCCAGTTCCGCCACGGCACCCGCGGTGTCTCCCGTCTCCCCGCGCCAGTAGGCCAGGTACCACCGTGCGCGCAGCGTGTCCGGGTGGTCCGGGCCGAGTCGGTCCTCGGCCTGTTCGCGCAGCAGCCGGAAGTGCTCGACGGCGGCGGCGACCTGCCCGCTGCCGCCCAGGGAGACGCCGGCGCGGAACAGCAGGGTGTGGCCTTCCGGCCGCCAGAGGGCGGGCGCGGTGCAGGCGTGCAGGCTCTCGGTGGCCGAGCGCAGCGCCTGCGCCAGGTCCGGGTCGGTGGTGTCGATGCCCGGCCAGGCGCCCAGCACCGCGTTGGCGGCGACGTGGGCCAGGTCGTGCAGCTCCGCCGGGGTGAGGGTGTCGCGCACGACGCGTTGCACCATCGCGTGGACCGCGAGCGTGCGCGCCGGTCGCCTCGTGTCGAGGGTCGCCAGGCTGAGCCGGTGCAGGACCGCGAGGGCGTCGGTCACCGCGTCCCGATCGACGTCACGCCCGACGATCGCCGTCAGGTGCGCGAGGACGGCCGTGGTGGTGAAGACCGCCGGCGGTGTGCCGTTGGGGTCGAGCAGACCGGCCAACGCCAACAACGGGCGGGCGGCGCCCGTGGGCGGGAGCCGGTCGGCCAGGTCGATGGACAGCGACCACGTGGCGGCCACCGTCCGCTCGTGCGGGTCGGGCAGCTCGGCCTGGGTCGGCATCACGTCAGCCAGGCTCCTGCGCCGGTCCGCCAGCCGCTCCCGGTACTGCTCGACGGTGAGCAGCGGTTTGTCGGCGATGAACGCCACCGCCTGCGTCAGGGCCAACGGCAGCCGGCCCAGGTCGTCCGCCAGCCCGCGCAACTGCTCCGGGTCGGTGTCCCGGCGGAGGTCCTCGGGCAGGGCGCCGTCGAGGTAGTCGAAGGCTTCCCGCTCGGTGAACACGCCCACCTCGACCAACCGGTCACCGCTCCCGGCGAGGGCGGTGTCGCGGCGGCGGGTGGTGATCACGACCTGGCCGACGGGGCTGTGCGGAGGCCGCAGGTCGCGCAGGTCCGCGGGGGCCTGGACGTCGTCGAGGACGATCAGCCAACGCCGGTCGGTGCCCGCCAACCACGTCCGCAACGACCGGGCCGCCTCCTCAGGGGTCCGGTTCGCGATACCGGGGTCCTGTTCCCGCAGGACCTGCCGCGCCACCTCGGCGTAGGCGCTGATGACGGCGTCACGGGACAGCGCCGACACCCACACCGCCACGTCCAGCGACCGGTCCCGCCACCACCGCCAGGCGTAGTCGGCCGCGAGCTGCGACTTGCCGACCCCGCCCAACCCCGACACCACCGTCGCGCCCGACCCGGCACCCACCACCACGGCGGCCCGGCCCACCGACAGCGCCTCGGCCAACTGCGAGCGTGCGGCCCGGTCCTGGAAGTGGTGGACCACCTGCGGCGGCACGCCGACGCGCACGGGCCACGCCACCCGCGCCGGCGGCAGGGTGACCGCGATCGTGTTGTGCTGGGTGTTGTGGTCGCCGATCTGGGGACCGAGGTTGCCCCGCACGTCGAACCCGCCCGCCCGCGCCGAGGCGGTCGAGCGGTCGTCCTCGTCCGGCGGCGCCGAGGCCATGCGGCGGTCAGGCGCCGAAGTGGTTGGTCTGGGTGTTGTGGTCGCCGACCTGCACGCCCTTGTTGTCCCGCAACTCCACCCGGTACTTGGTCAGCGCCGGGTCCTCCGGGTCGACCAGGTCCAGCAGCCTGCGGGCCGCGACGAGCAGCTCGGCCCGTTCCTCGGGGTCGGCCCGGGTCAAGGCGGCTTCGAGTTCGTCGCGGTGGGTCCCCGGGTCGGCGAGCCGCTCCTCGACCACGGCCTCCACCTCGGCGTCGTCCGCTTCCGCGGTGACCTTGCGGCGCAGCACCCGGCCGGTCGCGGTCTTGAGCCCCCGGTAGGCGTCCTGGACCGCGGTCGAAGCGGTCTCGCCCGCACCCACCGCCGCGCCCGCGGCCAACGCCAGCAGCACCGGCTCCACGAACTCCATCACCACGGCGCCACCCCTTCGTCCCCGGACCGCTCCTCCCCGCCAGTATCTCCACTCCGCGCCCGCCCGGCGCACCAACCCGACCGTGAACCGCGGGCGTGGCCGGTCAGCTGACGCTCTCGGCCAGTTCGACCACCTGTTCCCGGGTGAAACCGGCGGGCACCTGGAGCTGGAACGCCCGACCGTCCGGCAGGGGGGCCTGCAGCATCCACCGACCGTCCGCCAGGTGGACGAGATCGCCCCGCCGGCCGTTGACGGACACGGGATCCACCGGACGTGAGCCGTCTTCGAGAACCTCACCGTAATTCGGCACGAGGCTGAGCATGGTGCTCACGTGGATGACTCGGGCCGGCGCGCGCGGGTCCCGCAACGAGGTGACGGCCCCGTCGCCGTCCGGTCCGGCGTCCTTGAAGGCGAACAGCTCCCAACCGGCCGGGGCGACGCTGATGTCCAGGCTCAACCTCTCCTCCGTGTCGACCAGCGTGTCGGCGAGCGAGCGCACGGCCTGCTCGTCGGCGTAGTCACCTCTTCCGGTGAGCGTGATCCACCGGCCGGGCGAACGTTCCCAGGTGAGCGACACCGAGTGGTACGCCGGTTCCTCCTGGTCGACCCGCCCGACCACGGCCGGCTTGCCGGAGTAGGTCGTGTCCCGGCCGCCGTCCGCGCTCGGCCGGCCCTGGTGGGTCATGACGGTGATGCCGGTCGGTGCTCGGCCGGGCCGCCGGTCGGCGTCGCCGTACACCGCCGCGAACCACCCGGGTTCCGCGGTGAAGCCCGGTTCGGTCACCCCGGCGGGGATCGGGTCCAGCACCGGCGGCAGCGTCGGCATGTCGAACCGCACCAGCACCGGCGGCTCCTCGGTGGTCGACGGTGGTGTGGGGGTGTCGGTGCTGTCGGTGGCGACGATCCCGGCGACCACGACGACGGCGGCCGCGGCCGCGATGAGCGCCGTTCGGCGACGGAGGCGGACCGGCTCCACGGCCGCGGGACGGGCCAGGATCTCGGCCAGCAGGTCGGCGCGGGCCTTGGCCAGGACGTCATCGGACAGGGGGGTCGGCTCCGGGCCGTGTTCACGGAGCGCGCTGACCTCGTTCACGGGGTCTCCTCGGTGGTCGGCCGGTGGCCGGTGAGCTGGGTGCGGACCTTGCCGCGGGCGCGGTGCAGCCGGGACCGGACGGTGCCGACCGGAACGCCCACCGCGGCGGCGATCTCGGCGTAGGACAGCTGCGCGTAGGTCCACAGCAGCAGCACGTCCAGGTCTTCGCGCGACAACGCGGCCAGCGCGACCGCCAGTTCACCCCGCAACGCCTGGGCGTCGACCCGCCCGGCGACCTCGCCCAGGTCCGTGGTCGACTCGGCGTGCCCGGCGGCACGGCCCAACGCCCGGTACCGCCGCTCCTCGTCCCGGGCGTGCCTGCGCACCAGGTTGGTGGCGATGCCGAACAGCCAGGCCCGCACCGGCGCGCGTCCCGGGTCGTAGCCGGTGCGGCCGCGGAACGCGAGCAGGAACGTCTCGCTCATCAGGTCGTCCGCCGGCGTGCCGACCCGGCGGGACAGGTAGCCGTGCACGACCGGCGCGTACCGGTCGAAGATCACCGCGAACCGCTCCGGGGTGGCCAACGACTCCAGGAGCAGGTGTTCGTCGGTGACGGCGGGAGGCGACTCCGCCTGCGGCACCGGTTCGGCGGTGGGTGGTCGCGTGGTCATGCTCCCTGTTGCCCGAAGTCGCGATCCGGTTCGCCGGACCCGGGCCCGACGCGTCCGGTCGACCGGCTCCCCGGTCAGGTGTTCTCGACGCGGGTCGTGTCGTCGAGCAAGGCGGACGGCAGGTAGTCGGAGACCACGGTGATCGTGATGCCCGCGTCCTGGGCGATCCTGGACAGCGCCAGCGGGCCCGGCGCGAGGTAGCCGAGAGGGGAGGCGCGGCGTTCCTCGGTGCGTGACCAGTACGTCCGGTGCGCCCGCAACGCCTCGGCCAAGGCGCTGTCGAACTCGGCCCCGGCGTCGGCCTTGAGCACGTAGTGGAACAGGGTGAGCTGGGGGAAGTGGAGCAGGTCCGCGGTCTCGCGCTCTTCGCCGCCCGTCAGCGCTTCCGGTTTGCTGTTGGTCAGGGCCGCGCCCAGGGACTGGCCCACGCCGTCCTCGCGGCGGAAGAACCGCTGGAACACCTCGACCATGTCGAACAGGTACTCCGGCTGCGGGCCGGACGCGCGCAGCACGTCGAGCGGGAACGCGGCGAGCCGGTCCAGCACGTCCTGCTCCCTCGCCACGATCGCGAGCCAGAGCGTCGTCAGCCAGTTCTCCGCCGTGGCGTAGTAGACCGGCCCCGTGCCGGAGGTGTTGACCACCTCGTCACCCAGGCGGACCGGGACCAGCGCGCCCTTCTCCGCCGCCGCGACGGTGAACACGGCCGCGCCGGTGTCCAGCGCGGCACGCAGCGCCAGCCACGTTTCCCGTTCTGCGCCGGCCGGGTCGAGCACCGTCCGGTGGCCGAGAAGCGACAGGGCGGCGAGGAGTTGCAGGTTGAGCGCGTCGGGATAGCGCTGGATCTTCTCCACGCCCTCCGCGACGTCCTCGGTGAGTTGCCGGATGGCCCGCTTCGAGGCGTTCGGATAGGTCTTGTGCCGCTCGACTTCGACCATTGCGGTGCTGCGCCTTTCCGGATCAGGAGGCGGGGGTGATGTCGCGCTGCCAGCCCATCAGGAATTGTTGGGCGACATATCCGTCGTACACTTCCCGACCGTTCTCCACTCTCACCTTCGCGGTCACCAGGGTGTACTCGACCATACCATGCGTGCGGGTGCGCTCCAGTTGCCCGGCGAGGTCGCGGTCGGCTTTGTTGTCGCTCTTCGCGAGTTCGTCGATGTGATTCTTGAAGAACTCGTTGTAGCCTTCCGTTCGCTTGAAATTCTGGAATTCCTCGGGGGACATGCCGGCCACGTCGTCGCCGTGCCGGTTGCGCAGGAAGTCGTCGATGTCGTGCTC
Source organism: Saccharothrix carnea (assembly GCF_003014735.1). Lineage (GTDB taxonomy): Bacteria > Actinomycetota > Actinomycetes > Mycobacteriales > Pseudonocardiaceae > Actinosynnema > Actinosynnema carneum. Next base: position 216,215 of record NZ_PYAX01000012.1, read on the forward strand.
CGACACCCCGGCCCGCCCGCGCAGGTGGTCGGCGAGCACCTGCGGGTCCCGGGCGCGTTCGAGGATCTTGGCCAGTTCGCGGTCGCTGTCCAGCTTCGCGAGGTGGTCGTCCACGGCCCGGTCGATGTCGTCGGGCGACATGCCCTGGTCGGCGAGCCGTTTGCGCATGTTCTCCTCGGCCTCGCCGGACAGCGTGGCCGTCTTCATGTCGTGGAGCTTCTTGTCCCAGTACTTGTCGTGGCCCTGCTCGACGTATGTGCCGTCGAGCGCCTTGGCCTCGCCCACGGACGCGGACGGGCCCTTGGCCTCGACCACGGCGTGCCGGCCGTCCGGCAACTCCGCCACGATGTCGAACCGGCCGCTGCCGGCCAGCTGTGCGTCCACCCGGTCGACGTCGCCGTACACGTCGTCCAGGTAGTGCCGACCGGAGGTCTCGCCCAGCTCTTCGCCGAGTTTGGTCGCCTGGTGCTGGGCGGGCGCGTAGTCGTCGGTGCCCTCAGTGGCCTTGGCCTCGTCGATCGCCCGGCGGCGGTCGTCGATCAGGTCCTGGTGGCGGTCGACCGTGTCCTGGTCGAGCGTGCCGCGGACGTCCCGGACGTTGTCGTGGTACGTGGCGGGCTCGGCCGGCGGGCGGTCGTCCTTGAACTTGACCTCGACCTCGTCGAGGTCAAGCTGGGACAGGTCGCGGTCCTTGGGCGGGGTCCAGCCTTCCGGCACTTCGAGGTCGAGCGCTTTGACGTTGGTGGGCGGGTCCCACCTGTCGGTGCCGGGTGAGCGGGTGACCAGCTCCCAGTCACCGTCCTTGCGCTGCCGCAGGTAGTAGTGCTCTTTGAGGTAGTCGTTGCTGGCGATCTTGTCGAGCGGTGTCTTCTTGCTGTCCTTGCCCGGCTCGTTCTTCCAGCTGTCGTCCTTGCCCCGGTCCCGCGCGCCGTCTGCGTCGGTGTGGCCGGTGCGGTGGCTGTCGGGGGTGTTGGGGGCGTAGCCGTCGTCGCCGGTGCGGGTGGTGG
>NZ_PYAX01000013.1 GCF_003014735.1 Saccharothrix carnea
AACACCCGGTCCCATTCCGAACCCGGTAGTTAAGCCTTCCAGCGCCGATGGTACTGCACTCGTGAGGGTGTGGGAGAGTAGGACGCCGCCGAACATAACTTCACCCTCAGGGGCACTCGTTCATTCGAGTGCCCCTGAGGGTTTTTGCGTTTGATGCAGGTTTCCACGTGACCGCGAACCGTCACTCCCCGGCTGCCTCCACCGCTGTTCGGGCGACGCTCTTGGCGCGACCGGGTGACGCACCGTTGACCACCGTTGATCGTCCATACCGTAGCCGGCATGAGCAGCGGTGGGTGGACGAGGGAGGCGCCGGTGCCGTGGCGCGAGCGCAGGGAAACGGGACGAAGAGGCAGGCACGCGCGTGCCCGCCCGTCGTCGGCTGACACACCGATGTGGGCCGCGGCCGTCCTCGGCCTGGTGGTCCTGGTCGCTTTGATCTTGCTTTTATTGACCTACGTGTAGCGGCATCACTCGACCGGTTTCAGGTCGCCGGTCGGGAATCGCCGTTCGTTGCGCTCGATCTTGGCGAACGCCGCCTCGATGAGGTCGACGTCGAGCTTGTCGGCCAGCCGCACCAGGTAGTGCATGACGTCAGCCAGCTCGTCACGCACGTTCCACGCCAGCTCCGGGTCGTCCATCGCGTGCGCGGCCTGCTCGGGCGTGAGCCACTGGAACAGGTCGGTCAGCTCGCCGACCTCCCCGGACAACGCCATCACGAGGTTCTTCGGGGTGTGGTACTCGTCCCAGTCCCGTGCGGCGGCGAACCGGCGCAACGCGTCGCGCAGGTCTTCGAGGGTCGCGGCGCGCAAACCCGGAGAGTCGTTGTTGCCCGCATAGTTCATGCCCGCAGAGCTACCACACGGTGGTCGCTGGGGCGCACCCCGCGTACCCGTTTGAACGCCGTGCTGAACGCGAAGCCGTCCGCGTACCCGACCGCACGTGCCACCGACCCCAACGTGGCGTCCGGCTCGCGCAGCAGGTCCTCGGCGACGTCCATGCGCCACTTGGTCAGGTAGGTGAGCGGCGGCACGCCGACCAGTGCGGTGAACCGTCGTGCCATCGCTGCCCGCGACACCCCAGCGCGCGCCGCGAGTTCCGCGACGGTCCACGCGCGCTCCGGCTCGTCGTGCATCGCACGCAAGGCAGGCCCCACGACCTCGTCGCCCAGTGCCCGGTACCACGCGGGCGTTTCCGCCTCCGGCCGGTCGAACCACTCCCGCAACGCGTACACCAGCAGCAGCTCCAGCAGCCGTTCGAGCACGATGTCCTGCCCGGCCTGGTCCTTCGCCACCTCCGCGGCCAGCACGTCCAGCGTGGGGCAGTGCTCGTCGTCGCACGGCACGATGATCGCCGCAGGCAGGGCGTTGAGCAGCCGCCTCGCGCCGCCACCATCGGCCGAGTACCCCGCGGTGATCACCAGCGTGTCGCCGTCCGGGTCGAGGCCGTACGTGCGGGTGCCCACGCGCCACTGCTCGCAGTCCGGTTCGCCCACCTCGATCTGCGGCGGTGTCGACGGGTCGTCGGCCAGCACGTACCGCAGCCCTCCGCGGATCAGCCCGAGCGAACCGGGTCGCAGGAGCACGCGGGTGCCGTCCTCGACCAGCAGCCACGTGTCACCGCGCACGGCCGTCACGAGCGTGAACGGCGCCGTCACCGTGAACGCCAGCGCCCACGGCGGTGAGGCGAACGAGCGGCAGATGTCGGCACGTTGCGCGCGCACGCCGCGCAGGAGATCGGTGAGAGCGTCCACGTAGACGATTGAACATGGATCCGGGACGGTGAGCCATGTTCCGTCCGGCACGATCTTGATTGTCTAGTGGCATGACAATCCTGGTTCTCGGAGCGACCGGCAAGACCGGTCGTCGCGTCACTTCCGCCCTCGACTCCCTCGGCGTCGCCCACCGCGCGGTGTCCCGCCGCACGGACATCCGGTTCGACTGGTCCGACCAGTCCACTTGGGCCCCCGCCCTGGACGGCGCCTCCGCCGTGTACCTCGTGCCCATGGCGGCGAACCTGGACGACACCGAGGTGGCGGCGTTCGTGCCGCAGGCGGTGGAGGCCGGTGTGCGGCGGCTCGTGCTGCTGTCCGCGCGCGGCATCTCCCCGGACGACGGCCGCGAGCGCGCCGTGCGCGAGTCCGGTGTGGACTGGACGATCCTGCGGCCGACGTGGTTCTCGCAGAACTTCAGCGAGGACTACTTCCTGCCGCAGATCCTGTCGGGCGAGGTCGCGCTGCCCGCCGGCGGTGACGGCGGGCACCCGTTCATCGACGCGCGGGACATCGCCGACGTGGCGGTGGCGGCGTTGACGCAGGAAGGGCACGCGGGCGTCGCGTACGAGCTGTCCGGACCGGAGGCGTTGAGCTACGGCGAGGCGTTGGCGCGGATCGCGGAGGTGTCGGGTCGTTCGATCCGGGTCACGGACGTGCCCGCGACCGACTACACCCGGATGTTGGCGGAGGCCGGTTTCGGGGAGGCGTACGCGGAGGTGCTCACGATGTCGTTGACCGCCGCCCGCGACGGGTACGACGCCGAGCTGTCCGATGGTGTGCCGTCCGTGCTGGGGCACGACGGACGGCTGTTCGGCGACTACGTGAAGGAGGCGGCCGGGGTGTGGGCCTGACCACGCCCGGGATACGACCGGGCCTGGGCGAGCACGAACAGGTGCTCTTCGTCGGGCCGGCCTTCCCGGTCGGGGAGAAGGTGGTGCTGCGGGTGTCCCGTCCCAGCTCGCGTCCTCGGACTCCTGCTCGCGGATGTCGGCCTGCCCGTGCCGCTGCCGATGTCGAGGACCGTCGCGTGCGGCGGCAGCGGCACGGGCAGCAGCCGCACCGCCTCGTCCACCGAGGGGGTGCGCCCGAACACCTCCTCGTAGTCGTGGCCAACGGCGTCGAACAGCTCGGCGGCGGTGAGAGGCCGGCCCACGGGTTCCACGGTTACCTCCGGACGACGGTGAGCTTCGGTCGGGTGGTACCGCTGGCGTCACCCCGGCCCGGCAGGGCGGTGAGCACCAGGCCGAACACCAGCCCGTTCAACTCCTCCACGTCCAGCAGGAGCTCACGGGCGACGGCGTGCGGCGTGGTGCCCTGGGCGCGCAGGGCGCGGAAGACCTTGGTGAGCAGCTGGGACGTCTCGCGGTGGCCGGTGCCGGCGGCCCGGCGGGCCAGCTGGGCGCACACGGTCGCGTGCTGCGTGCGGCTGAGCAGGCCCAGGTCGCGCAGGCGGTGCGCCAGGACCAGCGGGGCGACGTGCCAGGTGGCGCTGTGCGCGACGACGTGCTCGGTGAGCGGACCGCGGTCGACGGAGGCCAGCACACCGGCGCGGGGCAGCAGGAACGCGGTGGCGAACGTTTGCGGGTCGGCCGCGCCGGTCAGCCGCCCCAGCTCACGGGCGGCGTCGAAGCGAGCTTCGTCGGGGGACGCGGTCGGGTCCAGGAACACGTACGGCGTGCCCGCGTGGCGGCACGAGAACGGGCCCGCGCCCGCGCAGTCCGGCGGCAGCGAGAAGACCCGGACGCCGTGCGCCTCCAGCAGGTGCACCAGGTTGGGCGCGGGCCGGTGCGGGATGCCCCAGCGGGCACGCACCACGTCCGCCGCGGTCTCCGAGTCCGGGTGCTCCCACGTCGGCACGTCCGGCTCGGGGAACGTGAACGCCCGCGTCAGCCAACCGTCGAAGCCGATGGCCAGGCGGGCGGCGCCGATCGCGGCGTCCCGTTGCCGCTTGGCCGCCGATCTGCTGAACGCCACCTCGACCTCGGGCACGTCGTCGGCTTCCAGGAAGCCCGGCGGGAAGCCGAGGGCCTCGGTGAGCCGGGCGGTGGTGGCCGGCCGCGGTTGGCGGCGGCCGTGCTCGTAGTCGCCGATGCTCGCCGGGCTCGTGCCCGCCTTGCGCGCCAGCTCCACCGCGGTGAGGCCGCGACGGGTCCGGGCGAGCACGAGGCGGGAGGGCGTGAGCATGATCGCGCCATTCTCGCACCCGCCTACCGGCGTGGCGTGACGGTGACGTCGACCTCGTCCGGGCCGTGGGGATCGCGTGGCGCGGGCAGCGGACCGAACACCAGGGGCGGCAACGTGATCCGGCGCGCCCACCGGTCCACGACCTGGCCCTGCGGCGTCGGCTCCGGCTGCGCCACCTCGCGCAGCACGACCAGCCGTTCCCCTTCCTGCTGGGGGTAGGTGACCAGGAACCACAGCTTCCACTCGTGCGTGTGCAGCGAGTCGAAGAGGGTGAACTGGTCGCGGTCGTTGCCGCGCATCATGGCGGCGATGGCCGGGCCCTTGGCGTAGTCGCTGCGCAGCGGAGCGCCGGGCGTGCCGGTGTGGCGGTTGCCCTGCAGCGTGCCCAGCACGACCGGTTTGGTGGGGTGCTGGACGAGGCCCGCGTTCCACTTGTCGACCCGCGTCCAGCCCTCGGCGACGAGGACCTCGCGAAGTCTGCCGACCCGGTGGATCCAGTCCAGCAGGCCGGCGCCGTTGGTCGGCCCGAGCGGCGGCGCGGACGCCCGTGCGTCGACCCCGGCCCAGATCGCCTCGTCCAGGTGGTCGGTGCGCAGGCCGAGCTCGGCCAGCTGGGCGTGGTGCTCGGCGGTCAGCTCGGTGGCGTTCGACATCCTCATACCCGCCACGGTAACGACGACCACCGACAATCCGACCGCACCGACAACCCGACCACCAGCCGGCCGCTCACCCCGCCAGGTTCAACATGGCCGCCTCGGCCAGCCGCCGCGCCCCGTCGCACGGTGTCGCGAGATCCGGTGAATCGCGCTTCGCCGTGAACGACGCGACCAGGTACTGCCCGGCCGCCGTGTCCACCATGACGTCGCAGGAGGCAGTATCCGACGGGATGGTGACGGTGACCGCCGGGAAGCCGCGGACCGGGTCGGTGACCTCCGACTGGGCGGCGCGCTCGTCGTCGGTCCAGGCCTCGATGCCCTCCGTGGTCACAGGGACCAGGGTGTAGCTCGCGTGGGGCGACGCCCAGTTGCAGCCCGTCGTCTCGTAGGTCTTGATGGGCAGGGGCCTGCCCTCGCCCTCGACGACGAGTTCGGCGCGTTGCGCGCCGGTCAGGAGCAGGCACGGCTGCTCGGTCTCCAGCCGGACCTCCCGAGGCCGCGTCGCCTGTGACGTGGGAGAAGGGCTGGACTGCGATGATGGGCTGGACTGCGATGATGGGGTGGACCCTGACGAGCTGGGCTCCCCTGGCGTCGAGGGACTGCACGCCGTCGTGAGTGCAAGTGCGAACGGGAGTGCCACCAGAACACCGGCGAGGGATCGACGCATGGCTCGGACTTCCCCTGTTCCGCTTCTTTCGGCTGCTCGCCGCCGACGATCGACATCCGGTATGACGCCGTCGCCCGGAACGCGGTTCCGCGTCGCGGAAGTGGAGGGATGACGTGGTGGACGCGCGGCGCAGGAACAACGTCGTCGTGACCGGCGACGCCGACGGCCCCGTCGTGGTGCTCGCGCACGGCTTCGGGTGCGACCAGACCATGTGGCGGCTGGTCGTGCCGATGCTCGCCGAGACGTGCCGGGTCGTGCTGTTCGACCACGTCGGCACGGGCCGGTCCGACCTGGCGGCGTGGGACGAGCGGCGTTATTCGACGCTGGACGGGTACACGCGGGACGTGCTGGAGATCTGCCAGGAGCTGGACCTGCGGGACGTGGTGTTCGTCGGGCACTCCGTGTCTGCGATGGTCGGAGTGCTGGCCTCGGTCGCGGAACCGGCGAGGTTCGCCAAGCTCGTGCTGGTCACGCCGTCGCCGCGGTACGTCGACGACGGCGACTACCGGGGCGGGTTCAGCGCCGCCGACATCGACGAGCTGCTCGACTCGCTGGACAGCAACTACCTGGGCTGGTCGGCGGTGATGGCGCCGGTGATCATGGGCAACCCGGACCGGCCGGAGCTGGGCGCCGAGCTGACCAACAGCTTCTGCCGCACGGACCCCGAGGTGGCCCGGGTGTTCGCCCGTGCGACGTTCCTGTCCGACAACCGGGCGGACCTGGAGAGGGTGACCGTGCCGACGCTGGTGCTGGAGTGCCGGCACGACGTGATCGCGCCGCCCGAGGTCGGTGCGTACGTGCACGCGGCGATCCCCGGCAGCACGCTCGTCACCCTCGACGCCACGGGCCACTGCCCGCAGCTCAGCGCCCCGGAGGCCACCGCCGCCGCGATAGCCCGGTTCGTGGCGGCCCCGGCGTGATGCGCGACCGCGAGGCGTTCTCGGCGTTGTTGGAGGACAGCGCGGAGGACCTGTACGAGAACGCGCCGTGCGGCTACCTGTCCACGCTGCCGGACGGGCACATCGCGAAGGTGAACGGGACGCTGCTGCGCTGGCTGGGGTACGAGCGCGAGCAGCTGGTTGGCCGGCGGCGGTTCGCGGACCTGCTTAGCGTCGGCGGCAAGCTGTACCACGAGACGCACTTCGCGCCGTTGCTGCGGATGCAGGGCGAGGTCGGCGGGGTGGCGCTGGAGATGGTCGCGGCAGATGGCACGCGGCTGCCGGTGCTGGTGAACTCGACCGTGCGGATGAGCGGTGACGGCGAGCCGTTGCTGATCCGGACCACGGTGTTCGACGCGAGCGACCGCCGTGCGTACGAGCGCGAGCTGCTGCGTGCCCGGCAGGAAGCCGAGCGCGAGCGCGACCAGATCCAGCGGCTGGCCACGACCCTGCAGCGGACCCTGCTGCCGCCGGTGCTGCCCGCGGTGCCGGGTGTGGAGACCGCGACCCACTACCACCACGCCTCGCCGTTCGAGGTGGGCGGCGACTTCTACGACCTGTTCCCGCTGGCGGACGGCCGGTGGGGGTTGTTCCTCGGTGACGTGTGCGGCAAGGGCGCGAACGCGGCGGCGGTGACTTCGCTGACCCGCTACACGCTGCGTTCGGCGGCCGTGTACGACCCGGACCCGGTCGCGGTGCTGACCAACCTGAACGCGGTGCTCAACCAGGAGGCGGCGACGGGGTTCTGCACGGTGGCGTTCGGCGTCCTGACCGTCGAACCGGACCGCTGCACGCTCACCCTGGCCGCCGGCGGCCACCCGCCCGGCCTGCTGCTGCGCGCGGACGGCACGGTCGAGTACGTCGAGCTGCCCGGTGGCCAGCTGATCGGGATCCTGCCGGACGCCCACATCGCCACCACGACCCTCCACCTGACCCCCGGTGACACGTTCGTGCTGTACACGGACGGGCTGGTCGAGGCGAGGACCGGCTCGGACACCCGGTACAGCGAAGAGGAGCTGCTGGACTTCGCCGCCACCCTGCCCCCGGTCTCCGCCGCGGGTGCCGTCGACGCGCTCGTGGGCCTGCTGGACCGGTTCGGTAGCGGTGTCGAGGACGACGCCGCCGTGCTGGCGATCGGCGTTCCGGCGGGCCTCAGCGGAGCTGGGGTGACCCGAGCAGCCGCCGGCCCGTGACCAGGGCGATGCTCGTGAGCACCAGGGGCATGGTCAGCAGGAGCATGAGCGTCCACACGCCGGGCCAGGAGATGTCCCGGGGTTCGCTGATCGGTGCCATCGACACCCCGAGCGACAGGCCGCTGAAGGCCGACATGGTCATGAAGAGCGACAACGCCCAGGCCACGACGATCCCGGAGCGGAGTTCACCGACCTTCCGGAGGTCGAGGTGCTCCGCCGACACGTGGCGGCGGGCGGTGAGGAGGAAGACGCCCGCCAGGACCACCATGACGACGCTGGTGCCGGTGAGCGTCCAGCTGAAGAAGCCGAGCGCCGGGTACACGGGAGGCAGCTGACCGCCCAGCAGGGCGAGGAGCGGGACCAGCACCAGGCAGGCGGTGATCAGCAGCAGCGCGACCCTTCGGCACGTCGTGCGGATCCGGTGCGCGTGCGGTGCCGGGATCCACAGGTACCTCGGCGGTAGGGGCGGCGGCGGGTAGCTCACGGTTCTGCCAATCCGGTCGGAACAGCCTGATGTCGGTGGGAACCGGGCCAACCGGTTCCCACGCCTGTTCGTTGCGCGTCTACGTCACGGTTCCCAGACCTGGATGGCTCTGACCACAAAAGGAGCGTCGGGAACGTACGTGCCCTTGCCGGGGTAGGTGGTGAACTCGGCCTCGGTCGAACACGTTTCCCGCTGGTAGACCGAGGTGTCCCTGGTCAGGTTGTTCACGAAGGACCGCGCCACGAAGCCGCCCGGCAGGGGGATGCACTCGCGCGGGTTCGCGGACTCCAGGTCCAGGCGGTGGGAGTCGCCGGTGTACTTGGTGCCCGACCACACGCAGAACTCGCCTCTGTCGCACGAGGGGTCGGGTTGCTGCGCCACCGCCGTGCCGCTCGACGCCAGGGCACCGGTGGTGAGGGCCAGCGCGGTCACGAGGCTGCGGGTCGTCATACGGGTCACCTCCACCGGTCCAGGGTGCTGTGATCGGCGGTGGTGTGGGGGCGAGGTGGCCGCCGTTCACCTGATCGTGTGGACGGTTGGGGGTTTCGGCAGCGCGAGGTGCCGGGCGAGGCGGAGGGCGTCGTGCGGGGCGGCGGCGTCCGTGTCGTTGTCGAAGTAGACGTAGACGTCGTGGTCCGCGGCCCAAGTGCGGATCTTGGCCGACCAGTCGTCCAGTTCGTCGTCGGTGTAGCTGCCGACGTACAGGGACTGGTTGCCGTGCAGCCGCACGTAGGCGAAGTCCGCCGTGACGTCTTCGAGGTAGGGGAACCGGCCGGCGGAGTGGGAGACGACCAGCGCGATGCCGTGCGCGCGGAGCAGGTCGTGGAACTCCGGGACCAGGAACGTCGGGTGCCGGACCTCCAACGCGTGCCGCAGGGGGCGATCGGCGTCGGTGGTGGTCCAGGCGCGGTCCTCGGCGAGCCGGTCGTCGTGCCGCTCGGCGAGTTCGGCGGCGGCGGTCGTGGTGCGGGGGAGCAGGTCGAAGAACGTCGTCAGGCGTGCGGGGTCGTAGGCCATCGTCGGGGGCAGCTGCCACAGCACCGGCCCGAGCTTCGGCCCGAGTGCGAGCACACCGGAGGCGAAGAAGTTGGCCAACGGGATCTCCACGTCGCGCAACTGCTTGAGGTGCGTGATGAACCGGCCGCCCTTGACCGCGAACAGGAAGTCCTCCGGCGTCTGCCGCGCCCACGCCTGGTAGCTGGACGGGCGTTGCAGGGAGTAGAAGGAGCCGTTCAACTCGACCGAGGTGAGCAACCCGGAAATGTGCTCCAACTCCCGCCGCTGCACCAACCCCACCGGGTAGAACGCGCCACGCCACGTCGGGTACACCCAGCCCGACGTCCCGATCCGAACCTCACCCGTCACCTGCCCGGGATACCCGGATGATCTCCGGCATACCGGCTTGACCTCCAGCGCGCTCGATGGTGCAAGTTGGTGCGCATGGACGACCGGACGCGTGACGCCTACCTGGCCAGGATCGGTGCGACGCGCACCAGCACCCTGGTCGAGCTGCACGAACTGCACCTCGCCTCGGTGCCCTTCGAGAACCTGAGCATCCACCTCGGCGAGGAGATCGTGCTCGACGAGGACCTGCTGGTGGACAAGATCGTCAACCGGGGCCGTGGCGGGTTCTGCTACGAGCTGAACGGGGCGTTCGCGGCGTTGCTGCGGGCGTCGGGGCACGACGTGCGGATGATGTCGGCCAAGGTGTTCAACGACGGCGCGTACGGGCCGCCGTTCGACCACCTGGCGTTGCGCGTGGGGGACCTGCTGGTCGACGTCGGTTTCGGGCGGTTCAGCTTGCGGCCGTTGGATCTCGTCAGCCGGGAGGAGCAGCACGATCCGGCAGGTGTGTTCCGGCTGGTCGACACGCCCGAGGGTGACGTGGACGTGCTGTTCGACGGCGAGCCCCAGTACCGCCTCGAACTGCGGCCGCGTGCGCTGGCGGAGTTCCGCGCCACGTGCTGGTACCAGCAGACGTGGCCGGGATCGCCGTTCCGGCGTGGTGCGAGGTGCTCGTTGCCCACGCCGACCGGCCGGATCACCATCGCCGAGCACAAGCTGATCACCACGACCGGGGACGAGAAGGTGGTCGAGGAGCTGGACGACGCCGCCCTGCTGGACGCCTACGCCAAGCACTTCGGCATCGTGCTGGACCGCGTGCCCCGGCTCAGCTGAGCCGTTCGGCGAGGGCGAGGGCGTCGAACGGCGCGGCGCCGCGCATGGTGTTGTCGAAGTAGACGTACACGTCGCGCTCGGCCGACCACCGCCGGAACCGGGAGGCCCAGCGTTCCAGGGCGAGGTCCGAGTACGCGCTCACGTACAGCTCCTGGTCGCCGTGCAGCCGGGCGTAGACGAAGTCGGCGGTCGGTTCACGCGGTTCGGGGAAGCGCCCGGCGGACTCGGCGACGACGAGCGCGACGTCGTGCGGTGCCAGCAGTTCCGCCAGTTCGGGCCGGTCCCAGCTCGGGTGCCTGATCTCCAGCGCGTGCCGGACGGGCGGGTCCGGTAGCAGTTCCAGGAACGCGGCCAGCCGCTCGGGCCGCCACGGCAGCGTCGGTGGCAGCTGCCACAGGATAGGCCCGAGCTTCGACCCGAGGTCGAGGACTCCGGAGCCGAAGAACTCCTCCACGTCCTTGCCGACGTCGCGTAATCGCTTGGTGTGGGTGATCTCGCGATGTCCCTTGACAGCGAACACGAAGTCCTCAGGGGTGCGCTCGAACCACGACTTGTAGTCCGCCGGCTTGCGCAGCCCGTAGAACGAGCCGTTGATCTCGACGGTGTCGAGTCGCCGTGACAGGAACTGCAATTCCAACCGCTGCTGCAACCCTCGCGGGTAGAAGTCGCCACGCCACTCGGCATAACGCCAGCCGGAGGTACCGATTCGGATTTCACCCACGGTGACGATGTTGCCCATGTGAGTGACCGCCCAAACGTGGAGACCTAGAAGCCCGCGCCATCCAACGCCCCGCTCACCACGCGATCGACCCTGGCCTGCTGCGGATCACGGGCCAACGCCTCCGTGCACGGGCACCCGGCCAGGTCGCTGCCGCACAGGTACACGCCGAGGACCCGCAAACTGCGCGCCGTCTGCCGCAACCGCGCCGCACCCCGCAACCGGACCTGCCCGTACACCGCCTTGGCCAACTGGTACGGCACACCGGGCCCGAGGTCGACGCACGACTGGCTGTCCAACTCCTCCGCCACGTGCGCGATGGGCCGACACCCGTACGTCCGCACCGACCGCACGAGCCTCTGGTCCAGCCGCGCCACCAACCGCCTGGCCACCTCGTCCCGCCACGCCTTGTCGGCGCGGAGGTAGGCCACCAACTCCTCCACGCGGACGGGATCGGGCCGTGGACGGCGGGCGCGCGCTCTTCGTCTCTGCGAGGTCATGCCTCCCAAGATCGGGTGTCACAAACCATCGTGAGCACCCCTCACCCGCCTGCGCGGTCAGAGCACTCGTGCGCACTAGTACCTCGGATACCGAGAGATACTGCCTGCCGTCAGTGCGCCATTTCTCCAGGTACTCCTCCTGAGTCTCCGGATCGGACTCGGTTCTCCGGCTTCGCTTCCGCGGACGTCGCCAGTCGCCGATCTCGACGTCGGGCACGAGGACCTTCGTCCCGTTCGGCACTGATCGGATCGCTCCACTTCCAGCGCGGTCCGCGTCCCGCAGGTCCTCGTCCACGGGGATGAGGTGGGCGGTCAGCTCCTGGTCGCCCAGCGTCGGGAAGTAGTCCCGGGGCGACCTGTGGCTGATCTTCCGGTTGGCCTTGCCGGAGATGAAGGCGAGGTTGGCCAGGTCATTGATCTCGCCCTTGCTGTACTTCTCGGGGTGGCTCTTCAGCGTGGCCTGCGGGTGGATGTGGTGGTACTCCAGCGCCTGGCTGCCCTCGGCCGCCGCCGAGATGCCGATGCTGCCCCACCAGTCCTTGGCGCCCGCTTCCTTGGCGACCAGGAAGCTCAGGAAGAAGTACGGGCTGCCGACGGTCCGGCCCGCGAGGTCGTCCGGTCCGATCGACACGCCGCCGGTGACGCCCAGGTTGTCCAGCAGTCGGCGCACCGGGTCCTCCGTGCGGGCCGCCGGGATGTCCTGCCCGAGCCGGGTGTCGGTCGACCCGCTACACCGGTTGCGGATCGTGGCCACCAGGAACCAGAAGAGGATGGCGTCGGCCGTGCAGGCGGCTCCCGACGTGCGTCTCCGACGATGAGAACGTCATCGCCGAACGGTATTGCACCGTTATCCGGTTGATCACGCCGTCCACGATCATCGAGGTGCCGGCAACACGGCACGCCCGGCGACGAAGAGGATGCCCGCGACCGCCGCCGGCGCGGCCAGCAGCAGCAGGTAGGCCCACACCTCACCGGTGAGCCCGACCGGCCTCGCGCCGTTCCGCGCCGTCATCACCAGCAGGAACCAGGACACGGGGACGAACAGCGCCGAACCCACCCAGCCGCCCGTCAACGCGCGCCTGGCCTGCCACGCCCGGAAGACGTCGAACTGCTCGCCCCACGCGGAGGACCGGGCCATCCCGATGCTGATCGAGGACAGGAACGGCCCCATCACGGAGGCGCTTCCCGTGATCCAGACCAAGGCGTTGATCGGGTGGTAGGCCGTGGGCAGGGCTCGTCCGAAGCCCACGATCGCCGCCGCGAGCACCACGCAGGCCACCAGACCCGCCGCCGCGAGGACGGCGCACCTGCTGCGGATCTCGCGAACACGGGCGGTAGGTACCCGGACGTACCGCGGCGGCGGTCCTGGCCGCGTCACGAGCCGGGTCGCCAGTCCGAGCCGTCTCCGTCGGTGACGCTCGCGTCCGCCATGTCCGCGGTGTTCGGCATGGCCCACGTCGAGCCGAGGTCGTGGATCTTCTGCCGGAGTGCGGACTGCTCGGTCTCGATCGTGTTGACGTGCGACTCCAACGCCATGACCGTCGCGGCGATGACACCGATCGTCGCGGCCACCCCACCGACGATGAACGTGATCGCCGCGGGGATGCCCACGAGCGTGCACGCGGCGACGACCGCGCCGACGATGGTGATGACCAAGCCCGCCAGCGCGAACCCCATCGCCATCCAGAACATGTCGATCGAGTTCGCCAGGCTGTTCAGTGACGAGCGCAGCTGTCCGGCGACGTCCTTCACCGAGTTCAGCCCGGCCGCCTGCGGCGGCACCGTCGCCTGGTAAGCGCGGGCGGCGCGTCCTTCCCACTCGATCGTGGTGCGGAGCTTGTCCAGCCCGATCGTCTCCGCGATGTCGCCGAGCGTGTTGCCGACCTGCGACACCCACTGCTCGCCGACCTGCTTGAGGCGGTCCGAGTCACCGGGCTGCTCCCACAGCAGCTTGATCCGGTCCCAAAGTTCCTGCATCTTCTCGTTGAGCAGTTGCATGCCGCGGATGACGGGGTCGACGAGGTACTCCAGCGGCGAGGGGACCCAGCTCAACACGCTGTTGACCTGATCGAAGAACTTCTTGACGTTCTCCTCGATCTCCTGCGACTTCTTGTTCGCCTCCAGCACGAGCGGGTTCATCGGCCGCCGCCCTCGGTGTGGATGCTGTTCATGGCGTGCATGTTCGCTTCCTCTTCGGCTTCGTAGGTGTTCGCCGCCGCGTAAAGGCTCTCGCTGAGGCTGCGGAACGCCTGCGTCGCTTGGGTGAGCATGTCCTCCAAGGCCAGACGAGCGTCGTTGTAGGTGCGGTCCAAGCCGCGGTCGACCGCCCACAGCGACACGTCGGCGCCGGTCAGGACCAGACCGCCGATCGTGGCGCACGGGCCATCGAGGTTGTCGGCTGCGGTCGCCCACGCGGTGGCGTCGGACCGCATTGCTTCGAGGGCTACGCGAACATCGGTCATGGCAGCAACCCCACTCGGCGCAGCAGCGTGTTCGGATCACTCACCAGGGCGGTGAGCTCGGTGATGGCGGGGCTCTGCGGGCCCTGCGCCAGGTCGGCGGGAACGCTTCGGGCGCGCAGGTTCCGCAGCACTTCCAGGAACTCCTGCTGCATCTCCGTCACCCGAGCCGAATGCGTCCAGGCGGGATCGACCTCCAGGTTGAGCACGTGTCCCCGGTGGATCGTGCCGCGGACGTGGCCGCCCCGGCTCTCCAGCGTCAGCGGACGGTCCACGACCTCGGTCATCCGCTGGGTGAACCGGGCCAGGTCGGCGCTGACGGCGTCCATCAACCGCAACGCCTGCTCGGGCGTGATCCGTTCGAGCGAAGGAGTCGGTGGCGGCTGTGCGCGCTTGGGCTCCGCCGGTCGCTCGACCTGCTTCGCCAGGGCTTGCACGGTGGCCGCGTTCGCCGCCTGGGTCACCGCCGAGCCGAGGGCGCGCGGGTCGACCGACTGGCGCCACCGCCCGGCGATGGTGACCGACTGGACCTCCGCCAGGTCGTTCACCGCCACGGTGACCACACCGTCCGGATCGCGTCCGATCAGGACGTCTTGCTGTGGTTCCGGCTCGGGTGAGGGGCGAGCGCGCTGGTCCTCCTCGCCGCCCTCTTCGAAGCCGAATCTGAATTCGCCGCCCACGTCTCCCCCTGCGGTCGGTAACCACCTGAATTCGAACCGTAGCCGATGGCGGAAGCCGCTCGCAGGCGATTGACGTCCTCGGGGCGTCGGCTCAGGCGGACCAGTGGCCTCGGCCGGGGATTCACCCTTCAGCGCGGGCGGTGGAGTCGGGAGCAGGTGGCGACGGGCGCGGTACCGGCCGCCTCTGGCGCGGATCGCTTCGGCGAGGGAGTCGAGGACGCGGGGGGCGCGATCGGATTGTCGGCCTTGCGCTCGCACCTGGCTGGCCGGTCGGCGGGGGACGAGTGGCCGCGTTCGCGACTGCAGCGGCGGAAGGCGGCGCCCGCGCCTTTCGACTCGGTGGTCCATCGTGTCCGATCGCGCGCGACGCGGGTGCGCTACCCGCCGGACCGGCACGGCGGAACGCCCGTCACGGTTTGACGGGCACCTTCGCCTGGCGCGCGAGGTAGTCGTTCACCTCGTCGGTGTCGAAGGCGGCCGGGTCGAAGGCGGCGGCGGAGTCCAGTTCGAGCCACTCCAGCCGTTCGGCGTGCTCAGGGTGCTCGGGGTCGGCCAGCACGTCGCAGAGGTGCGCGTAGCCCCAGATGCCGCCGCTGTCCTCCGGCGGTGCGGCACGGCGGCCGGTGAGGCAGCGGGGGTAGGCGACACCCGGTTCGGCTTGGACGACGGCCTCCACCAGGATGTCGTGGTCCCAGGCGTCGCCGAAGTCGTACAGGTAGCCGATGCGGTCCTTGTGGTCGCGCGCCACGTCGGCCAAGGTCACGGTGGCGGCGTCGCCGTGGCCGAGTTCCAGGTCGGGCATCCCGTACTTGCCCTGCGGCGTGTCGAAGACCCAGAGGTGGTAGTCCTCCCAGGCGAACAAGTCCTGGATGACCTGGTGCAGACGCACCAGCGGCGTGGACGACAGCACTTCCACCCGGCGCCAGATCGGCGGCTTGGACCCGCGCAGGGTGACCTTCAGCCGGTGCACGCTGGTGTCGAGGGCGGTCGGCGCGGCCTCCGGGAGCAGTTCCAGCCGCTGTTCGAGCAGCGCCAGGGTCGTCGTCACGTCCTCCACCTGGTCCGGCTCGACCGGGCACGGCTCGCGTTCGAGCGCGTCCGCCACGATCCCGCGCGCCTGTTCGGGCGTGTACTCCCGGAACGGGAAGCCCAGCTCCGCGGCCGCGTGGACGTACCCGGCCCGGATCTCCTTCGGCTGGTCGCTGACGAAGCAGTCTTTGAGGCCGCCGAGGTCGTGGTCGATCAACA
Source organism: Saccharothrix carnea (assembly GCF_003014735.1). GTDB lineage: Bacteria > Actinomycetota > Actinomycetes > Mycobacteriales > Pseudonocardiaceae > Actinosynnema > Actinosynnema carneum. The sequence continues at coordinate 15,677 of NZ_PYAX01000013.1, forward strand.
GGACGAGGACGTGCGACTTGCGTCCGTACGAGAAGGTCAGCGCCAACCCCTCTTGAGCGCCGCGCGGGTCCGCGTAGCCGAAGCAAGCGCCGACGGTCGGCTTGCCCGCCGTCCCCGCCCACTCCGGGTCGCGCAGCCCGCGCGCGACGAGGCGGTCGGCGGCCTGGGCCGCGATCGGCCGCACCTCCGGCGGCGCGAGCACCGCGAACGTCCTGGCCAGCGCGAGGGCTTCCGGCCTGCCCGTGGCCTCCGCGTCGGAGATCATGGCGGCCACCACGTCCGGGAAGTCCTGCGGATCGACGCTGCCGCCGATCGCGCCCAGGAACTCCGAAGCGTTCAGTTCGGCGTCCAGTGGTCCGCAACCCGGCTCCAGCAGCGGTGAGAAGCCGTCGAGGAACTCCATCACCGACTCGGCCACCGGCTGGACGAAGCCCGCCGCGGTCAGGCGGTCCACCGCGTCGGGCACGTCCCGGGCGGCGTCGACCAGCCGCAACGCCTCCTCGGGGGCTCCTTGATCAGCCAGCATCGCGCGGAGGTCGGTCAGAGTGGGCTGGGCTTCGTTCGACACCCGCTCAATCGTGCCACCCGCGTCAGTGGCGTCGCCCGGGGCTCCCGGACCTGAACGTCCCTCACACGAACGAGACGTGAACGCCCCTGAGTGGTTCAGCCGGACTCGGAGAGACCGCCCGCACGTCCGCCGGTCGTGTCCGTCAAGCGGCGGAGCTGAGCGGCCAGGTAGGGGCGGGCACGGCGCTGGCCTCCCCGGTCCGCGATGGCCCGGGACAGGGATTCCAGGGTCCTGGTCACGCGGGCCCGGTCGGGGTGCCGGCCACGACGTTCGCACTCGGCGAGCCAGTCGACGGGGGAGAGGTGGCCGCGTTCGCGGTTGCAGCGGCGGCAGGCGGCGACCTCGTTCTCCAGCCACGACGGGCCACCCTTGACCTTCGGCACCAGGTGGTCCGTGGTCGGCGTGACGTGACGGGCGAACCGGCGGCGGCACCACGTGCAGTCGTCGCCGTCGCGGAGGACGGCCTCGACGAGGCGGGTCGCGCGGTCGCGGGCGTCAGGCATCGGCACCAGGAAAGCACTGCGCCCCGACCGTCGCACGACAGCCGGGGCGCAGGGGTCTGGCGGGTCAGGCAGGTACGGAAGCGACGCCGGGCGCCAGGAAGCGCTTGCCCGTCACCTTCTCCGAGATGCCCGAACGGTCCAGGTAGGGGGTGATGCCGCCCAGCCAGAACGGCCAGCCGGCGCCCAGGATCATGCACAGGTCGATGTCCTGCGCCTCCGCCACCACGCCCTCGTCGAGCATGATCCGGATCTCCTCGGCCAACGCCTCGAGCGCACGCGCGAAGACCTCGTCACCGGTCAGCGGCTTGTCGCCGAACGACCACAGCGCCTGGACCTCGGGGTCGACGGTCTGCCGACCGGCCGAGTCCCACTGGTATACGGCGGTCTTGCCGGCCTTCACGAACGCCTTCATGTTCTCCGACACGCCGAACCGGTCGGGGAAGGCCGCGTGCATCGTCTCGGCCACGTGCAGCGCCACGGCGGGACCGACGAGCTGCAGCAGGATCAGCGGCGACATCGGCAGGCCCAGCGGCTCGGTGGCCTTGTCCGCCACCTCGAACGGCGTGCCCTCGTCGATCGACTTCACGACCTCGCCCATGAACCGCGTCAGCAGCCGGTTCACCACGAACGCGGGCGCGTCCTTCACCAGCACGGACGACTTCTTCAGCTGCTTGCCCACCGCGAACGCGGTCGCCAGCGTCGCGTCGTCGGTCTGCCCGGCGCGCACGATCTCCAGCAGCGGCATGATCGCGACCGGGTTGAAGAAGTGGAAGCCCACGACCCGCTCGGGGTGCTTCAGGCCCGACGCCATCTCGGTGATCGACAGCGACGACGTGTTGGTCGCCAGCACGGCCTCCGGCGAGACGAACTCCTCGACCTCGGCGAACACCTTCTGCTTCACGCCCAGGTCCTCGAACACGGCCTCGATCACGAAGTCCGCGTCCGAGAACGCCGCCTTGTCCAGCGAGCCGCTCACCAACGCCTTGAGCCGGTTCGCCTTGTCCGCCGACACCCGCCCCTTGCCGAGCAGCTTGTCGACCTCGGCGTGCACGTACCCGACGCCCTTGTCCACCCGCGCCTGGTCGATGTCGGTGAGCACCACCGGCACCTCCAGCCGCCGCGCGAACAGCAGCGCCATCTGCGACGCCATCAGGCCCGCGCCGACGATGCCGACCTTGGTGACCTTGCGCGCCAACGACTTGTCCGGCGCGCCCGCCGGCCGCTTGGCCCGCTTCTGCACCAGGTTGAACGAGTACAGCCCGGCCCGCAGTTCGTCGCTCATCACGACGTCCGCCAGCGCCTCGGTCTCCGCCGCGTACCCGGCGTCCAAGTCGTTGGCACGAGCCAGCTCCAGCAGCTCCAGAGCCTTCAACGCACCCGGCGCCGCGCCCTTGGTCTTGCCCTCGACGATCGCGCGGGCCCGCGCCACGGCGGCGTCCCAGCCCTCACCGCGGTCGATCTCACGGCGAGCAGGCACGACGTCGCCGCGCACCACGGAAGCCAGCCACAGCAGCGACTGCTCCAGGTAGTCCGCCGAGTCGAACAGCACGTCCGCGATGCCCAGGTCCAGCGCCTGCTTCGGGTTGAGCATCTTGTTCTGGTTCAACGCGTTCTCGAAGATCACGGTGACCGCGTCGTTCGGGCCGATCAGGTTCGGCAGCAGCTGCGTGCCGCCCCAGCCCGGGAACAGGCCGAGGAACACCTCGGGCAGCGCGATGGCCGCCGCGTTGGACGCCAGCGTCCGGTAGTGGCACGACAGCGCCAGCTCCAGGCCGCCGCCCATCACCGCGCCGTTGACGAACGCGAAGGTCGGCACCGACGACTCGGTGAACTTGCGGAACACGTCGTGCCCGAGCTGACCGATCGTCACGGCCTGCGAGCGCTCGGAAGCACCCTCCACGGCCGTCAAATCCGCGCCCACCGCGAACACGAACGGCTTGCCGGTGACCGCGATCGCCACCGGGGACGCCGCCGCGGCCTCGTCGAACGCGGCGCTCAGGCTCACCAGCGACTGCGGGCCGAACGTGGACGGCCGGGTGTGGTCGTGGCCGTTGTCGATGGTGATCAGGGCGACCTGGCCGTCCAGCCCGGGCACCGTGATCAGCTTGGTGCGGGCGTGCGTGACGACCTCGTCGGGGAACAGGGCCTTGGCCTCGTCAGCGGTCAACGCGGTCACTTCGACTCTCCGTTCCAGTGGGGGTTCTCCCAGATGACCGTGCCGCCCATGCCGATGCCGATGCACATGGTGGTGATGCCGTAGCGCACGTCGGGGCGCTCGGCGAACTGCCGCGACAGCTGGGTCATCAGGCGCACGCCCGAGGACGCCAGCGGGTGGCCGGTGGCGATCGCGCCGCCCCACTGGTTGACCCGCGGGTCGTCGTCGGCGATGCCGAAGTGGTCGAGGAAGGCGAGCACCTGCACGGCGAACGCCTCGTTGATCTCGAACAGGCCGATGTCGTCGATGGTCAGGCCGGCGCGCTTCAAGGCCTTCTCGGTGGCCGGCACCGGGCCGACGCCCATGACCTCGGGCTCGACGCCCATGAACGAGTAGCCGACCAGGCGCATGCCGACCGGCAGGCCCAGCTCGCGCGCGGTCTCCTCCTCGGCCAGGATGCAGCCGGTCGCGCCGTCGTTCAGGCCGGCCGCGTTGCCCGCGGTGACCCGGCCGTGCGGGCGGAACGGCGTCTTCAGCTTGGCCAGGTCCTCGACCGTGGTGCCGGGGCGCGGCGGCTCGTCGGCGGTGGCCAGGCCCCAGCCGTTCTCGGCGGACCGGGTCGCGACCGGCACGAGCTCCGGGCCGATCTTGCCGTTCTTCACCGCGTCGGCGTACTTGGCCTGCGACGCGGCCGCGAACGCGTCCGTGCGGTCCTTGGTGATGTGCGGGAACCGGTCGTGCAGGTTCTCCGCCGTCGAGCCCATGACGAGCGCGGACGGGTCCACGATCTTGTCCGACAGGAACCGCGGGTTCGGGTCGACGCCCTCGCCCATCGGGTGGCGGCCCATGTGCTCGACACCGCCCGCGATCACCACGTCGTACGCGCCGAACGCGATACCGCTGGCCGACGTCGTCACGGCCGTCATCGCGCCCGCGCACATGCGGTCGATGGCGTAGCCGGGCACCGACTTGGGCAGGCCCGCGAGCAGCGCCGCGGTGCGGCCGATGGTCAGGCCCTGGTCGCCGATCTGCGTGGTGGCGGCGATGGCCACCTCGTCGACCCGCTCCGGCGGCAGTTCGGGGTGGCGGCGCAGCAGCTCGCGGATCACCTTGACGACCAGGTCGTCGGCACGGGTCTCCGCGAAGATTCCCTTGGGGCCGGCCTTGCCGAACGGCGTGCGCACGCCGTCCACGAAGACCACGTTTCGAACGCGTGCCGGCGCTACTGGTGCGGCCACGGCGTCTCCTCCGCTTGTGGTGACGATTCGCCCGAGCGGTCGGGCGCGACTCCTACCGATCGGTAACACAACTCTAGCCCCTGTTACTGGCCGGTAACCACCGAGGTCGCCCTGTCTGATCGGTCACAGAACGCCCGGATGGCCAGGAACAGCCCGAACCCGAACGGGGACAGGACGATCGTGAGCACCAGCAGCGGGCCCATGAGCAGCGGGTGCAGCCCCAAGCGGCGGCTCTCCCGGTACATCCACGCGCCGATCAGCAGGTCCCAGGCGATCACCTGCGCCCAGACCGCCGAGGCGCCCCAGGCGGTGGCCAGGAACTCCCTGAGCGTGTCCAGGTCCGGACTGCTCATCGTGACCCACAACTGCGGCAGGTGCGCGGCGACCAGGAGCGTGTAGACGACCAGCGGCGGCACCGCGATCAGCGGGGACGACATGATCCGGGCCGTCAGCGGGAGCTTGGGGGCGAAGATCATCAGGCTCCAGAACGGGATGGTGAGCCAGAACGTGATCTCGAACAGGAACCCGGTCATGCGTGCACGACCTCCTTCGGCGTGGTGGTGGTGCGCAGGGTCCTCGCGACCACCGCGGCGGTCCAGGTGACGACGGCCAGCGCGCCCAGCGCGGTGAGCAGGTCGGGGCGCAGCAGTGGCTGGCCGCGCAGCGCCTGCCACGTGACCAGGGCCATCAGGCCCGCGTAGCCGATCGCCAGGCCCCAGGCCAGCTTCGGGGTGGCGCGCCGGCCGAACAGCAGCACGGCGAGCGGGATGACCTGCAGGGCGTGGATGCCGACGAAGTGCGGCACGCGCAGGTCGCCGCCCGTGGTGCTCCAGCCGGTCAACGCCAACTCCGGACCGCCGTCCCGCACGCCGACGCTGTGCGCGCCCACGATGCCCGCCGCCACGTCCGCCTCGTTCCTGTTGTTGGTCATGAGGAGGCCCAGGCCGAGGCCGACGAGCGAGAGGGCCAGGCCGAGCCGGATCGAGAGACCCGTCGCGCGGTTGCCGAACCGGGTGAACAGCAAGGCCACCGCGATCACCGCGTGCATGGCCCACAGCGCCATGACGCTGTAGGTCATGACGTCCCACATCAGCCGGTCGAACGGCGTGGCCACGTTGAAGTGGCTGCGGGACCCGCGGAGCACCTGGGCGATGATGACCGCCATCTCGGCGGTCGAGGCCACGGCGAGGACCGTGCCCGCCCACCACGCGATCCGGCGGAACCTGGTCAGGAAGGTGAACATCCACGCCAGGGTGACGCCGTAGAGCACGAACGACACGGCGAACTTGAACGGCTTGAACCAGATCGGGGACCCGACCAGAATTCGGTCGTCGAAGATCAGCCCGCCGATGGACACCACCGTCATGGCGGTCATGAGCAGGGAGAACAGCATCAACGGCGGATGCCAACGCAGGATGCGGGTCATGGACGGCCTCTCACATGGATAGCAGCACTTTCTACTATCGGATAGCTACAGTATCCATACTGAGGGTCGTCTCAGGAAGGGGTCCGTGCCCGTGCGCATCGCCGAGTTGAGCCGTCGTAGCGGCGTGCCGGTGCCGACGATCAAGTACTACCTGCGGGAAGGCCTGCTGCCCGCCGGTGAGCTGACCAGCCCCAACCAGGCCAGGTACTCCGACGTCCACGTGCACCGGCTGCGGCTCGTGCGGGCCATGGTCGAGCTGGGCGGGCTGTCGATCGCGGCCGTGCGGGAGGTGCTCGGCGCGTTGGACGACCCGGAGAAGTCCCTGCACAAGGCGATGGGCACGGTGTCGGCCGCGGTGGCGCCGCCGGACTCGGGCAGCGAGGACGAGGTGGCGCACGAGCAGGCGCGTGCGTTCGTGGAGCGGCAGGGGTGGGTGTACCGGCCCCGGTCGTACGCGCACACGGCGCTGGTGGGCGTGCTGACGACGGCGCGCGAGGTGGGGCACGAGCGGTTCGTGGAGACGCTGGACGTGCTGGCGGACGCCGCCCGGCCGTTGGCCGAGGTCGACCTGGCCTACGTGCTGAGCGCGGGGTCCAAGGACGAGGCGCTCGAGGGCGTCGTCGTCGGGACGGTGCTCGGTGACGCGGCCATGGCGGCGGTGCGCGCGATGGTGCGACGTGAGCTGTCCGGGCAGCTCGACGACGCGGAGGAGTCCCGCTCGGGGTCGGACGGGAACGACACCGACCCCGAGCGCGGGGAGTCCTGAGCGTTGAACTCAGGGGGTCTGAACGTAGGACTCTCGCGTTCTGAACGTAGGACACGCGGGTTAGGTGGGCTGTTGGGCCAGGGCGGTGGAGAGGACGTCGGCGGTCAGGGTGATCTGCCAGTTGCGGGCGCCGCCCTCGCGCAGTGCGGCGGCCACGCCCTCGGGCGAGATGTCGGTCGGCGGCTGCCAACACGTGCGCCGCACCAGGTCGGGCAGCAGCAGGTTCTCCACCGGCAGGGTGTTCGCCTCGGCGACGGCCGTCAGAGCGGTCCGTGCGGCCGCCAGGCGGGCCGCGGCGGCCGGGTCCTTGTCCGCCCACCGGTTGGCCGGCGGCGGGCCGTCGTGCTGCTGTGAGGGCTCCGGCAGCTCGGTGCGCGGCAGCGCGGCGGCACGTTGCAACGCGCCCAGCCACACGCCCACCATGCGCCGTTGCGCCCGCCCGCGGAACACCGGCAGCGCCGACAGCGCGGCCTCGTCGGCGGGGTTGCGCACGGCGGCCTCGACCAGCGCGGAGTCCGGCAGCACCCGACCCGGCGCGATGTCGCGTTCACGGGCCAGCGCGTCCCGCGCCTCCCACAGCGCCCGCACCGCGGCCAGCTGCCGCGGACTGCGGATGCGGTGGATGCCCGACGTCCGGCGCCACGGTTCGGCGCGCGGACGCGGCAGGGGAGCCGTGCGGGCCGCCTCGAACTCCTCGAGCGCCCACTCCAGCTTCCCCTGCCGCTTGAGCTCCTGTTCGAGCACGTCACGCAGCTCGACCAGCAGTTCGACGTCGAGGGCGGCGTAGTTCAGCCAGTCGGCGGGAAGGGGGCGGCGCGACCAGTCGGCCGCACCGTGCCCCTTCTCCAACCGGTAGCCCAACAACCGCTCGACGAGCGTGCCCAGCGCCACCCGCTCGAACCCGGCCAGCCTGCCCGCCAGCTCGGTGTCGAACAGCACGCTCGGACGCAGGCCGAGTTCGGCGAGGCACGGCAGGTCTTGCGACGCCGCGTGCAACACCCACTCGGTCCCGTCCAGCGCCTCGACCAGCGGATCGAGCCGACCGCCGAGGGCGATCGGGTCGACCAGCACGGTCCCGGCGCCTTCCCGGCGCAGTTGCACCAGGTAAGCGCGTTGCGAGTAGCGGTATCCCGAGGCTCGCTCGGTGTCCACCGCAACCGGACCCGTCGCTCCGGCGAGCGCGTCAGCGGCACGCCGGAGCGACGGTGCGTCGGCGACGACAGGTGGAACACCGTCAGCGGGTTCCACCAGCGGCACCGGATCAGCACCGGTTGGTTCGGTTGGCTCGTCGGAGGGTACGTCCACGGCGGAAGACCCTACGACGAACGCACCACTCGCGGGTGTGTTCGGCCGGTTCAGTGTGCCGACCTGGCTAGCGGATCACGCCGGCACGCATGGCCAGCGCGACCATCTGAGCCCGATCCCCGGTGCCCAGCTTGCGCCCGATCCGCGACAGGTGAGACTTCACCGTCAGCGCGGAAAGGCTGAGCGCTTCGCCGATTTCCTTGTTGCTCTGGCCATCGGCGACCAGCTGGAGGACCTCGACCTCACGTGCGGAAAGCTCCCGCGGCGTGTTGTCGGTGCCCGGCACCCTCGTGCCCGCGGCAAGCACGGGCGCGACGCTCGGGTCGGCGTAGACGCCGCCGTCGAGGACCCTGCGCACCCCGTCGGTGACCACCATCGGCGAGGCGGACTTCAGCAGGTACGCCTGAGCGCCTGCCTGGAAGGCCGACCTGACCGCGTAGGGGTCGTCGGAGGACGCGAGGACCACGATGCGGGGCCAGCCCTGGGCACGGAGTTCCGTGACCAGGTCGATGCCGGTGCCATCCGGCAGACCCAGATCGAGGATCGCGAGGTCGCACGGTCCGGTAGCGAGTGCCCGCGCCCGAGCCTCCGCGACCGAAGCCGCCTCATGCACTGTCCCGGCTCCCATCTGGGTGAGCCGAGCCGATATCGCCTCCCTCAGCAGTGGGTGGTCGTCGACCACCAGCACTGAAAAAAGCTCCTCCCGCGGGTGCGGGACCATGTTCGCCGGCAACGTGCCGGCTGGCGTGGTACGAACGGCCTGACCTAAGCCGACGGCAGCCACGTCACTACCTCCCTGGAGTCGGTCGTGCCCCCCGACCGGCACCGGGACTTTCGTCCAATCAGCCGCGCCACTGATCGACCGAAAGTGGTGTCGTCTGGGGCAGCGTAGCCGCCCAAGCGGGTCTACGGGACGATCAATCGGGTATCTATCCCGAATGAGTTGTCACTGATGGCCCCTGTTGTCACACGATCGGCTGACAACTCGATCGGGCGCGTAACGCGAGCGGTTCTCACGACGACATCAAGGAGTTGCGGGTGGCGAGCACCACAGGTCGAGGCCGGGCCGAGGAACTGCTGGCCCGGGTGCCCCTCGTCGACGGGCACAACGACCTGCCGTGGGCGCTGCGCGACCTGGCCGCCACGGGTCAATTCGGTGAAAAGTCAACGGCCGGTGACCCGGTCTCGTCCGTCTCAACCGTCGACCTGACCGTGCGGCAGCCCGCCCTGCAGACCGATCTGGTCCGGGCGCGCGACGGCCGGTTGGGGATGCAGTTCTGGTCCGTCTGGGTCCCCTGCCGGCTGGCGGGCGACGCAGCCGTCACCGCCGTGCTGGAGCAGGTGGAGCTGGTGCACGACCTCGCCGCGCGCTACCCGGGGCACCTGCGCATCGCGACCACCGCCGACGAGGCTGAACGGGCCTTCCGGGACGGGCGGATAGCCTCCCTGATCGGCGCAGAGGGCGGACACAGCATCAACGGGTCGTTGGGCGTGTTGCGCGCGCTGCGGCGGCTCGGCGTGCGGTACATGACGCTCACTCACAACGAGAACACGCCGTGGGCCGATTCGGCGACGGACGAACCTCGGCACGGCGGCCTGACCGACTTCGGGCGTGACGTGGTCCGGGAGATGAACCGCGTCGGGATGCTGGTCGACCTGTCGCACGTCGCGCCGACCACGATGCGTGACGCCCTGGAGGTCTCGACCCGTCCGGTCGTGTTCAGCCATTCGTCGTGCCGCGCGGTCGCCGACCACCCGCGCAACGTGCCGGACGACGTGCTGGCGCGGCTGCGGGACAACGACGGCGTGTGCATGGTGACGTTCGTGCCGCACTTCCTGTCGCAGGCCTACGTCGAGTGGGACGCCCACCTGAAGGCCGCGATGGAGGCGGCGGGGGAGAACCACAACGACCTCGACACCCGCCACCGGTTCCTGGACACCTGGCAGGACGGCGGCCCGACACCTCGCGTGACCGTGGACGACGTCCTCGACCACTTGGAACACGCCCGCGAGGTGGCCGGGATCGACCACATCGGGCTCGGCGGCGACTACGACGGGACGCGCAGCCTGCCCGAGGGCCTGGAGGACGTCTCCCGCTACCCGGACCTGATCGGCGCCCTGCTGGACCGGGGGTGGAGCGAGGACGACTGCGCCAAGCTGGCGGGCCTCAACGCCCTGCGCGTGCTCCGCGCCAACGACTGACCCGCGTCGCTGCGCAGGGCCCTGCCAGGACCCCGTGTTGAACGCTGCCGAGGTGCGGCCCGCGCCGACGTCCGCCGCTCGGCGGCGTGCCCGGCTCGTGCTCGCGCAGGCGTCCCCGCCAGGGGACCCCTGTCTTGATTCTGCCGGTCGGGACCGACGAAAGCCGGAGTGGTGGGTGGTGGTTGTGGACAACCCGCGCGGTGATGGATAACGGGCGGTAGGGACAGCCGGCGGGGTGCGTCAGCGCAAGGTCGAGACGCCCACCGGGGGCAGGCCCACGGCGGTGGCCATGACGTCGAAGAACGCGGTGCCGTGGGTGGCCAGGTCGGCGTCACGGGCGGTCCAGGAGGCGCGTAGTTCCAGGTCGTCCGTGCGGGCCGGGCCGGCGATGTCGCCGAACCTCGCGGACGACGTCTGGGTGACGGTGCCGCCCAGGGCGAGGAAGGCCGCGCCGGACGTCTCCAGCGCCTCCACCAGCCACGACCAGCCCACCTCGGGCAGCAGCGGGTCGGCGGCCAGTTCCGCGTCCAGTTCCACCCGCACGTAGGCGACCAGCCGGAACACGCCCGACCACGCCTCGACCCCGTCCGGGTCGTGCAGCAGCACGAGCCGTCCCGTGGACAGCTCGTCGGCGGGCCCGGTCACCTCCGCGGTCAACGCGAAGGACCAAGGCGCCAGCCGCTGGGGCGGGCGCACCTCGGTCAACTCCAGTTCGGGTCGGGTTCGCACCGACCGGAGAGTCGCCACCGCCCGCTGGAACAGTTCGGGCTCCGTCACACCACGGACTGTAGGCCCCTAAACCTCGGAACGTGAGCGCGGCACGCCGGGCCCGCCACCGCACGCCCGAAGATGCCGTCCGCCCAACCCATGGGACGATGGCGGACGAGATGAACGACATCACCGAAGCCCCGTTGCTCGTCGCCGCGCGCGGCGGCAGGCCGTCACGCACCCCGGTCTGGTTCATGCGCCAGGCGGGCCGTTCCCTGCCGGAGTACCGCAAGCTGCGCGAAGGCACCGCGATGCTGGACGCCTGCATGGACCCGGAGATGGTCTGCGAGATCACCTTGCAACCGGTGCGCCGCCACGACGTGGACGGCGCGATCCTGTTCTCCGACATCGTCGTGCCGCTCAAGGCCGCGGGCGTCGACCTGGACATCGTGCCGGGCACCGGGCCGGTGGTGGCCAAGCCGATCGCGACGGAGTCCGACGTCAAGGCCATCCCCGAGCTGCACGAGGAGCAGGTCCGGCCGGTGGTCGACGCGATCGGGCTGCTCAACGCCGAGCTCGGGAACGTGCCGCTGATCGGCTTCGCCGGCGCGCCGTTCACCCTCGCCTCCTACCTGGTCGAGGGTGGCCCGAGCAAGCACCACGAGCGCACCAAGGCACTCATGCACGGCGACCCGGACCTGTGGCACGCGCTGCTGGACCGGCTGGCCGGCATCACCGCCGAGTTCCTGCGGGTGCAGGTGCGCGCGGGCGTGAAGGCGGTCCAGCTGTTCGACTCGTGGGCGGGCGCGCTGTCCGAGCGCGACTACCGCGAGTTCGTGCTGCCGCACTCGACCAGGGTCCTGCGGAGCGTCAGCGGCGTGCCGCGCATCCACTTCGGCGTCGGCACGGGCGAGCTGCTGCCCGCGATGCGGGAAGCGGGCGCGGACGTGGTGGGCGTCGACTGGCGCACGCCGCTGGACGTGGCCGTGAAGCGCCTCGAAGACGCCGCCCCGCACCTGCCCAAGCCGGTGGTCCAGGGCAACCTCGACCCGGCGCTGCTGTTCGCGGGCCTGCCCGCGCTGGGACGCGAGATCGACCGGATCAAGCGCGAGGGCCGCGCCGCCGCCGGGCACATCTTCAACCTCGGCCACGGCGTGCTGCCGGACACCGACCCGGACGTGATCACCCGGGCCGTCGAGCTGGTGCACCGGGCCGCATGAGAGCGCCGCGGGTGGCGGTGGTCGGCGGCGGGATCTCCGGCCTCGCCGCCGCGCACCGGCTGCGCGGGCTGCTCGGCCCGCGCGCCGAGATCACCGTGGTCGAGCAGTCGCACCGGCCGGGCGGCAAGCTGCGCACGGTCGAGGTCGCCGGCCGCTCGTACGACGTGGGCGCGGAGGCGTTCCTGCACCGCCGCCCCGAGGCCACCGAGCTGATCGCCGAACTCGGCCTGGCCGACCAGGTGGTGCACCCGACGAAAGCGGCGGCGAGCATCCACGCCGCCGGTGACACCCGGCCCATCCCCGGGCACACCCTGATGGGCGTCCCCGCGTCGGTGGACGCCGTGCGCGAGGTGTTGTCGCGCGAAGGGCTGCGCCGGGTCGCCGCCGAACCCGACCTGCCGCCGGTCCGACTGGACGGCGCGGACGTGTCCGTGGGCGCGCTGCTGCGCGAGCGGTTCGGCCCCGAGGTGGGCGATCGCCTGGTCGGGCCGCTGCTCGGCGGTGTCTACGCGGGCCGCACCGACGTGCTCGGGTTGCGCGCGACCATGCCGCAACTGGCCGCCGCGCTGGACGCCGGTGCCGGCTCGCTGCTGACCGCCGCCGCGACCACCCTGCTCGCGCCGCCCCGACCGGGGGTCACCCGCCCGCCGGTGTTCGGCACGTTGCGCGACGGCCTGTCGACGTTGGTGGCACGGCTGGCGCAGTCGGCCGAGATCAGGCTGGGCCTGCCGGTGCGCGCCCTGGTCCGCCACGGCAACGACTGGCGGCTGGAGATCGGCTCGGCCGCCGCACCGCAACACCTGGACGTGGACGGCGTGGTGCTCGCCGTGCCGGCGCCCGCCGCGCGCAAGCTCCTCGCCGACGTCGTGCCCGCCGCGTCCCGCCGGTACGCCGAGGTCGAGCTGGCGTCGATGGCGGTGGTGGCGCTGGCCCTCCCGCCGGGCACCGAGCTGCCCGAGCGGTCCGGCGTGCTGCTGGCCGAGGGCGAGCGGGCCGCGGACGGCGTGCCGTTCACCGCGAAAGCCTTCACCTTCTCCAGCCGCAAGTGGGCGCACCTGGCCGGTGAGCCGGTGCTGGTGCGCGGCAGCGTCGGCAGGCACGGCGAGGCGCACCTCCTGCAGCGCGACGACGACGAGCTGGTCGCCGCCGTCCGCCACGACCTGCGCGAGCTGACCGGCGTCACGGCCGAGCCGATCGACACCCTGGTCACCCGCTGGGGCGGCGGCCTGCCCCAGTACGGCGTGGGCCACCTGGACCTCGTGCGAGGCATCGAGGACGCGGTCTGCGCCGTGCCCGGCCTGGCCGTGGCGGGCGCCACGCTGCACGGCGTCGGCATCCCCGCGTGCATCGCGACGGCCGACGCCGCGGCGGCCCGTGTCGCCGCTCACGTGCTGGGCCGCGCCCACTGAGTGAGAGGATTGGGCCATGGCCCGCCTGAACTACAACGAACTCAACGACACCATCCGCTACACCATGTGGTCGGTCTTCCGGGTGGAGCCCGGTCGCCTGCCAGACGACCGCGGTCCGGCCGCGGCCGAGGCGCAGGAGTACCTGGACGGCCTGGAGGCCAAGGGCGTCGTGGTGCGCGGCGTGTACGACGTGGCGGGCCTGCGCGCGGATGCCGACTACATGATCTGGTGGCACGCCGAGGAGATCGAGCAGGTCCAGCAGGCCTACACCGGGTTCCGCCGCACCGCCGTGGGCCGCGCGTCGACCCCGGTGTGGAGCCAGGTCGCGCTGCACCGGCCCGCCGAGTTCAACCGCAGCCACATCCCGGCGTTCCTGGCGGGTGAGGAAGCGCGCAAGTACGTGTGCGTGTACCCGTTCGTGCGGTCCTACGAGTGGTACCTGCTGCCGGAGGAGGACCGCCGCCGCATGCTCGCCGACCACGGCAAGGAGGCGCGGGACTACCCGGACGTGCGGGCGAACACCGTCGCGTCGTTCGCGCTGGGCGACTACGAGTGGATGCTGGCGTTCGAGGCCGACGAGCTGCACCGCATCGTGGACCTGATGCGGCACCTGCGCGGCACCGAGGCGCGTCGCCACGTGCGCGAGGAGATCCCGTTCTACACCGGCACCCGCGTGCCGGCCGCCGAGCTGGTCACGAACCTGCCGTAGAACCACGTCAGGAGGAGGGGCGCTCGGACTCGAACGCCCCTCCCACCGGCTGTCAGCGGGTGAGCCGGTACGCGCGGATCACCGAGTGCTCGAACGTGTTGCCGTTGCTGTCGGACCCCTTGGCACGCAGTGACGCGTAGCCGCCGGGCGAACCGGCGTTGCGCACGAACGCCGCACCGCCGGTGACGGGGACCTCCGTCCAGGTCTTGCCGTCGTCGAACGAGACGTCGACGTCGACCTGGCGGACGCGCCCGTTGTCCGCTCCCGGCTGCTGGTCGACGGTGAGCGGGATGCGCAGCACGCGGCCCGCCGGTGTGCCGCCGTCCGCGTCGAGCCGGGGCGTGAACCGCACCACCGAGATCGGCAGCCGGTGGATCGCGTCGTCGGGCGTGGTGTCCGAGCGGAACGTCCACGCGCCGGTGACGCGGGTCGTCAGGTCCGAGATGCCCGGCGCCCGGACGAAGTCGACCTCCGCCCGGTAGCCCGCCGCACCCGCGGGCACGGTGAACGCCGCACCCGGCTCGGCGACCTCGCCGATCTTCGTCCCGTCGCGGTGGAGCGTGGTTCGCGCGCTCTGGAAGGCGGAGCCGCCCAGGTGGTTCTCGGCGTCGTTGAGCAGCGGCACCTGCACGATGAGCTGGTCGCCGAGCCGGCCGAGGTAGTCGAACCGGGACCCGGGCAGGCCCGGTCCGAACACCGGGAAGTGGAACCGCTCGGCACCGCGCCCGCCGGGGCGGTAGGAGCGGTCGGGCGCGGTGTAGCCGGCGACGATGTCGAACTCGCCCCGTGACTGGGTCAGCCGCCAGGTCCACGTGACGTCGGCGGTGGTGACGTAGTCGACGGCCGCGCCGCCCGGCCGCACCGGGAACATCACCGACCAGCCGCCGGAGCCGGAGGGTCCGACGGGGTTGCCGCCGTGCGCGAAGTGGTCGGTGGCGGGACCGGGCCCGAACCGGCTCCGCACCTCGGCCAGCTCGCGCCGGGCGGGCGCGCGGACGAAACCGGTGGGCACCCGGCCCCGCTCGGCCCACGCGAACCGGTAGGCGACGGGCGTGCCGTCGACCGGCGTGCCCTCGTACTGGCTCGCGACCAGGACTTCGAGCTGGTCGGCGGGCAGCGCCGGACCGACCTGGCCGAGCGCGAGGTTCTCCGGGAGCCCTTCGGGGAACGCCACGCTGAACCCGACCTGACCGTCCGCGTGCGTGCGGTCGAGGCTGATGTCGCCGATGATCGACACCGCGTCCGGGTCGGGCGGGGTGATCTTGACGGGCTTGGCGGTGCGGGCGTCGAACGTGAGCGAGGCGTTCGCCTCGACCGACAGCGAGGGCTGCGGCAGCACGGCAACGCGGCGGTCCGCCGGGTCACCGCTGAGGACGTTGGCGTACACCATGTACT
This sequence comes from Saccharothrix carnea, assembly GCF_003014735.1. Lineage (GTDB taxonomy): Bacteria > Actinomycetota > Actinomycetes > Mycobacteriales > Pseudonocardiaceae > Actinosynnema > Actinosynnema carneum. The sequence goes on from NZ_PYAX01000013.1 coordinate 31,281, forward strand.
CGCCCCTGGGCAGGCGGGTGGTCACGGTGTTGTCGTTGTCGCGCAGGAACGTGAACGTGTCGTTGTCCACGCCCATCACGACACCCGTGTAGCGGGTGGGCACCCCGCCTTCGGCGTCGAGGAACGTCGCGGTGATCTCGTAGCTCTCGCTCTCGCGGTCGACGCTCACCGGTGTGCGCAGCACGTCGCCCGCGACCACGGCGCCGGAGAACACGCCGTCCGCGGTGCCGACCCTGGTGTCGGCGGTGACGCTCACCTTCGCCTCACCACCGGCCGGAACGGTCACGGTCGTCGGGCTGGCGGTGACCATGCCGGCGGCCGCGGGCTCGCCGTCCGGTCCGGTGGCCTCGACCGTCACGGGGAACGTGACCGGTTCGGTCCCGTTGTTGCGGTAGGTCAGCTCCTTGGTGACGGGGACGTCGTCGTCGTGCGGCCACGACTGGCGGCCCATGGCCAGGCTGACCGGGTCGGCGGTGACCGTGGCGGTGAGGGCCTTGGTCAGGTCGACGCGACCGGTGCCCTGGTCGAACGCCGTCAGCGTCGGGTTGTGCTTGGCGGAGGCCATGAGGGCGGCCTTGAGCTGCGCGCCCGTCCAGTCGGGGTGCTGCTGGGCGATCAGCGCGGCGGCGCCCGCGACGTGCGGGGTGGCCATGGACGTGCCGGAGAGTGCCACGTGGTGGTCGCCCACGGGGGTGCCGATGGTGCCGGTGGCGGCCTTCGCGGCGACGATGTCCACTCCCGGCGCGGTGATGTCCGGCTTGACCGCGCTGTCGCCGACGCGCGGGCCGCGGCTGGAGAAGTGCGCGATGCTGTCGTCCCGGTCCACCGCGCCCACGGTCAACGCGGCGTCCGCGCTGCCGGGCGAGCCGACCGTGCCCGGACGTCCCGAGTTGCCCGCGGCGATCACGAACAGCGTGCCGCTGCGCGCGGACAGCGTGTTCACGGCGTCTTCCAGCGGGTCGACGTCCGGCGTGTCCGTGCCGCCCAGGCTCAGGTTGACCACGTCGGCGCCCTGGTCGACGGCCCAGTGCATGCCGTCGAGGATCCAGGACTCGGCACAGCCGTAGAGGACGCACACCTTGCCGTCCAGGATCCGCGCGTCCGGCGCGACGCCCTTGTACGTGGCCCCGTCGCTCGCGACGGTCGCGGCGACGTGCGTGCCGTGGCCGTCGACGTCGGTGGCGTCGGGGTCGTCGGTGAAGTTCCGCTCGGCGACCTCCTTGCCCACCAGGTCGGGGTGCGCGCCGTCCACGCCGCCGTCGAGGACCGCGACCTTGACGCCCTTGCCGGTGTACCCGGCTTCCCACGCGGTGGGTGCGCCGATCTGGGCGGTGGAGCGGTCGAGGCTCGGTCGGCGCAGGCCGTCCAGCCAGACCTTCCGCACGCCGGGGTCGTTCACCAGGGCCTGGAACGCCGTGGTGGCCTCGGATTTCGGGGTTCGCGCGGCGACCGCGCCGATGGTGGGCAGTGCTCGGGTGACCTGGACGCCGCCCGTGCGCGGTAGGTCGCCGGTGATGATCAGCGGCACGGTGTCGCGGCGCGCGTCGTCGTAGCCGGACTCGACCAGCCCGGTCACGTCGAACAGGCGCGGGTCGAACCTGCCCTCGGCGACCGCGGTGAGCGCGTCGTCCGGCACCACGTGCAGGTGGCCGTCCCGGCGGAACGTGTGGAACGTGATCCGCTCCCGGCCGGGACCGGCCTGGAACGAACCGGTCGCGGGGCCGTTGAGCAGGACCTTGTCGCCCGTGATGCGGGTGACGGTGGCGCCGGCCCGGTCCGGTGTCGCGGCGGCCACCCCCGTGGCCGTGGTGGCGACGAGCCCGGCGACCAACGCGGCCGAGGCGACTCGTCGTGATCTGGTGGTCGACACGGATACCTCCGAACCTGATGGTGCGCGGCGGAAAGCGCGAGTCGAACGCGGGAGGGGCACCCGCTGGACGCGAATGCCCCTCCCGGTGGAGCGGGTCCCGCTCAGCCGACCCGGTAGGCCCGGATCACCGTGTGCTCGAACGTGTTGCCGAGGCTGTCGGAGCCCTTGACGCGCAGCGAGGCGTGCCCGGCGGTGTCGGGGTTGCGGACGAGCGCGGTGCGCCCGACCACCGGCGTCTTCGACCACGTCCTGCCGTCGTCGAACGACACCTCGACCACGACCTCGCGCACCCGGCCGTTGGCCGCGCCCTGCTGTTGCGCGATCACCAGCGGCACGCGCAGCACCCGGCCCGCGGGCGCACCGCCGTTCGCGTCCAGCGCCGGGGTGAACCGCGCCACCGTCAACGGCAGCGGCGTGAACCGGTCACCCGGCGCGGTGTCCGAGCGGAACGTCCACGCGCCGCTGACCGCAGTGGTGAACTCCGAGACGCCCGGCGCCCGCACGGCTTCCGTTTCGACGCGGAAGCCCGCCGCACCCGGCGGCACGGTGAACCGGCCGCTGCCCGCCTCCGGCACCTCGCCGACGACCGTCCCGTCGCGCAGCAACCTGGTCCGCGCCGAAGACGTCGCCGAGACGCCGGCGTTGCCGTCCCGGTCGCCGAACAGCGGCACCGCGAACTCGATCACGTCGCCGCTCCTGGCCAGGTTCGGGTGCAGGCCGGTGGGCAGGACCGGCCCGAACACCGGGTTGTGGAGCCGCTGCCGGTAGGTGCGCCCCGGCTGGTGCGTGCGCGCCAGCGCGGCGACCTCGGCCTCGAGCTCGTCGCCTTGGAGCTGCACGAACGACCACGTCCACTGGATCCCCGGTGTGGTGGTGGCGTAGTCGATCGACGTGCCCGGCGAGGTCACCGGGGCGTCCACGCCGATACCGCCCAGGCCACCGGTCACCCTCGGGAAGCCGGCGAAGCCGTACCGCTTGCCCGCCTGGCCGGGGCCGAACTCCGACCTCACCTCGGCCAGGTCGCGCTTGGCGGGCGCGCGGACGAACCCGGTGGGCACCTTCCCGTGCTCGGCCCACGAGAACCGGTACGTCACCGGGGTCGTGCCGACGGGTGTGCCGGTGGCCTGCGTGCCCAGCTGCACGGTCAGGTCGGCGGCGGGCACCTCGGGGCCGAGGTGCCCGATCGCGATCCGGTCGCCGAAGCCGCCACCGAACACGACGCCGAGGGCGGACACCAGCTCGCCGTTCTTCTTGCGCTCGATCAGCACGTCGCCGACCAGCGCCTCGGCCTTCGGGTCGGGGAACGTGACGGAGATCGGTTTCGCCTTGCGGGCGTCCACGGCGACCGCGGTGGTGTCGCGGCCGACGCGCAGGCTCGGCATCGGCAGGATGGCGCTGACCGCGCGGTCGGTCACCACCTCGGCCACGACCAGGTACTCGCCGGCGGGCAGCCGGGCGGTCGCCTTGCCGTCCGTGCCGCTCACCACGGCGAACTTGTCGGAGTCCAGGCCGATGACGAACGCGAAGTAGTCGACCGCGGGACGGCCGTGCGCGTCCACGAAGTCGAACGTGACGTCGTAGCTCTCGACCTCGCGGTTCACGCCCACTGGCACGCGCAGCTCGACGCCGCCGCCGGACGCGACGACCGTGCCGCTGTACGGGCCGTCCACGGTCGCCGCCCGGGTGTCGGCGGTGACGGTGGCCTTCGCCTCACCGCCCGCGGGCACGGTGACCGTGCCGGGGCTGACGGTGAACACCCCGGCGGGCACGGGCGTGCCGCCTGGGCCCTTGGCGTCGATCGCGAGGTTCAGCGTGACCGGCTGCGTGCCGGTGTTGCGGAGGGCGAACTCCTTGGTGGTCGGGATGTCGTCGTCGTGCGGCCACGCCTGCACGCCGAGCGCGAGCGACGGCGGGTCGGCGGTGACCGCGGTGGTGAGGGCCTTGGTCAGGTCGACGCGGCCGGTGCCCTGGTCGAACGCGGTGAGTGCGGGGTTGTGCTTGGCGGAGGCCATGAGGGCGGCCTTGAGCTGCGCGCCCGTCCAGTCGGGGTGTTGCTGGGCGATCAGCGCGGCTGCGCCCGCGACGTGCGGGGTGGCCATGGACGTCCCGGACACCGCGACGTGCCGGTCGCCGACCGGGGTCCCGATGCGGCCGGTGCTGGACTTCGCCGCGACGATGTCCACGCCGGGCGCGGTGATGTCCGGCCTCGGTGCGCCGTCGCCGACGCGCGGGCCTCGGCTGGAGAAGCCCGCGATGCTGTCGTCCCGGTTCACCGCGCCGACCGCGAGCGCCGCGTCCGCGCTGGCCGGCGAGCTCAGCGTCTCCGACCCGCCGGAGTTGCCCGCCGCGACCACGAACAGCGTGCCGGTCTCGGCGGACAGCGTCTCGATCGCCTGCTCCAGCGGGTCGACGTCCGGCGTGTCCGTGCCGCCGAGGCTCATGTTGATCACGTCGGCGCCCTGCTCGGCGGCCCACCGCATGCCGTCGACGATCCAGGACTCGGCGCACCCGAGCGAGCACACCTTGCCGTCGAGGATCTGCGCGTCCGGCGCGACACCCTTGTACCGCCCACCGGCGCTGGCGACCGTGGCGGCGACGTGCGTGCCGTGGCCGACCAGGTCACTGGTGTCGGGGTCGTCGGTGAAGTTCCGCTCGATGACCTCCCGCCCGACCAGGTCGGGGTGCGTCTGGTCGACGCCGCTGTCCAGCACGGCGACCTTGACGCCCTTGCCGGTGTACCCGGCTTCCCACGCGGTGGGTGCGCCGATCTGGGCGGTGGAGCGGTCGAGGCTCGGTCGGCGCAGGCCGTCCAGCCAGACCTTCCGCACGCCCGGGTCGTTCACCAGGGCTTGGAAGGTGCTCGCCGTCTCGGCTTTCGCGGTCTGCGCGGCCACCGAGTCGATGGTGGGCAGCGCGCGGGTGATCCGGACACTGCCCGTGCGCGGCTGGTCGCCGGTGATGATCAGCGGCACGGTGTCGCGGCGCGCGTCGTCGTAGCCCGCCTCGACCAGGCCGGTGACGTCGAACAGGCGCAGGTCCAGCCTGCCGTCGGCGAGCGGGCGGGCCGCGTCGCGCGGCACGACGTGCAACCGGCCGTCGCGCAGGAACCGGTGGAACGTGACGCCGTCGCGGTCGGGACCCGGCGTGACGGAGAGCAGGGTGCGCCCGGCGACGACGACCCGGTCGCCGGTGATCAGGGTGACGGTGTGCCGCTCGCCGCCGGCAACGCCCCCTGGTGCCTGGTCGGTCGACAGCGGTGACGCGGTCGCCGTCACGGTGCCGGCGGCCAGCCCGACCGCCAACAACGCGGCCCCCCAAGCGCCCCGGCGCCTTCGTGATCTCGGATTCAACGCAGATACCTCCCGAATCTGGTTGAGCGCGCTGTGGAACGCGCTGCGGGAGGCGCACGCGCAATGCGGTAGCACCGAAAAGTCGCCCCCCGACACCTCGACGCTAGCCAGTCCGGGTGGCCGATTCAGCGGCCCAACGTGGTGCGTGCGGGCGGCCGTGCGGCTCAACGGGCGTTGCTCGCCGAAAGGGCGCCCGCGGTCGCGGACGCCCCTCCCGGCCGGTGATCAGGCGATCTTGTAAGCCCGGATCACGGTGTGCTCCAAGGCGTTGCCGTTGCTGTCGGTCGCCTTCACCCTCAGCGACCCGTACCCGGCCGCGGCGGGGTTGGTGATCGTGGCGACACCCGCGGCCACCGGCACCGCCGTCCACGTCCTGCCGTCGTCGAACGACACCTCGACGTCGATCCGGTCGACCCGGCCGTTCGCCGCGCCCTCCTGCTGCTGCACGGTCAGCGGCACCCGCAGCGCCTGCCCCTTCGGTGCCGCGCCGCTCGCGTCCAGCCCGGGCGTGAACCGCACCACCGACAACGGCAGCGGCACGTACGCGTCACCGGTCGCCGTGTCCGAGCGGAACGTCCACGCGGCGCTCACCTTCGTGGCGAACTCCGACGTGCCGCTCGCCCGCACCGCGTCGGTCTCCACCCGGTAGGCCGCCGCACCCGCGGGCACCTCGAAGAGCCCGTTCGCCGCGTACGCCGTCTCACCGACCTTCGCGCCGTCGCGCAGCAACGTGGTCCGGGCCGACGACACCGCCGCGTTGCCGCCGTTGCCCGCGCGGTCGGTGAACAACGGCACCGCGAAGCTGATCTCGTCGCCGCTGCGCGCCAGGTACGGCGACCGCGACTCGGGCAGCGCGGGGGAGAACACCGGGTCGTTGAACCGCTCCTCGTGCGTCCCGCCCCGCTGGTAGGTGCGCTCCGGCGAGGTCAACGTCGCCTCCACCGCGCCGTCCGCGCCGAACTGCAGGAAACCCCACGACCACGCCAGGTCCGCGTTGACCCGGTTGACCGCCTCACCCGGCGACGTCACGTCCGGCAGCCACGCCCAGCCGCCCACACCGCCCGCGGTGATCGGGTTGCCGCCAAGCCCGAACTCGCGACCCGCCGGTCCCGGCCCGAACTTCGTGCGCACCTCGGCCAGGTCCGCGGCGGCCACGTTCCGCACGAAACCGACCGGCATCTTGCCCTGCTGAGTCCACGCGAACCGGTACGTCACCGGCTTGGCACCGTCCGGCGTGCCGCGGAACTGCGCGCCCACCAACGCCGTCAGGTCACCGGCCGCCAGCTCCGGGCCGACGTGCGCGATGGACACGTTCGGACCGAACCCGCCGAGGAACGCCGTGCTCACGCTGGCCTGCCGGTCACCGAGGGTGCGCACCATCGTGACGTCACCCAACGCCTCCGCCGCGCCCGCGTCCGGCGCGGTGATCGTCAACGGCCTGGCCGCGCGGGCGTCGAGCGTCACCGTCGTGTCGGCGGTGACGCTCAGCCCCGGCCGGGGCAGCAGCGCCAACCGCGTGTCGTCCGTCTGCACGTCCGAGCTGGTGAAGTAGTCGCCCTTCGGCAACCGCAGCGTGAACGAGCCGTCGACGTCGTAGGGGAAGGCGAACGTGCCGTTGCTCAGCCCGATGATCGACGTGTAGTAGTCGGCCGCCGGCGCCCCCGAGCCGTCCACGAAGTCGAACCGGACGTCGTAGCTCTCCACCTCCCGGTTCACGCTGAGCGCCGTGCGCAGCGGCGTCGGACCACCCGTCGCCACCACCGAACCCACGAACAACCCGTCCACCGCGCCCAGCCGGGTGTCGGCGGTGACCGTGGCCGTCGCCTCACCGCCCGCCGGGACGGTCACCTTCGTCGGCGACACCCCGATCAACCCCGCCGGCGCGGCACCACCGTCCGGCCCCTTCGCCTCGGTGGCCAGCGACAACGTCATCGGCGCGGTACCGCCGTTGCGGTAGGTGACCGTCTTGGCGATCGGGGTGTCGTCGCCGTGCGGCCACTTCTGCAAGCCCATCGCCAGGCTCGCCGGCTCCGCGGTGACCGTGGTCGTGCCCACCTTCGCCACGTCCACCCGCCCCGAACCCTGGTCGAACGCCGTCAGCGCCGGGTTGTTCTTCGCCGACGCCACCAGCGCCGCCTTGATCTGCTCACCCGACCAGTCCGGGTGCTGCTGCGCGACCAACGCCGCCGCGCCCGCCACGTGCGGCGTCGCCATCGACGTGCCCGACATCGACACGTACCCGTCGCCTGCCGGCGTGCCGACCGTGCCGCTGCTCGACCTCGCGGCCACGATGTCCACGCCCGGCGCGGTGATGTCCGGTTTGACCGCGCCGTCACCCACGCGCGGACCCCGGCTGGAGAACGGCGCGATGCCGTCCTGCCGGTCCACCGCGCCCACCGTCAACGCCGCGTCCGCGCTGCCCGGCGAGCTGATCGTCTCCGGGCGCGAGTTGTTGCCCGCCGCGACCACGAACAGCACACCCGTCCGCGCGGACAGCGTGTTCACCGCCTCCTCCAGCGGGTCCAGCTCGGCCGTGTCACCGCCGCCCAGGCTGACGTTCACGATGTCCGCGCCCTGCTCCGCGGCCCACTGCATGCCCGCCACGATCGCCGACTCCTGGCAGCCCGCGGCCACGCACACCTTGCCGTCCAACAGATCCGCGTCCGGCGCCACGCCCTTGAACTTCGCACCCGAACTCGCGATGGTCGCCGCGACGTGCGTGCCGTGGCCGACGCCATCGGTGTTGTCCGGGTCGTCGGTGAAGTTGCGCTCCGCCACCTCGTGACCGGCCAGGTCCGGGTGGTCCTGGTCGATCCCGGTGTCCAGCACGGCCACCTTCACGCCCTTGCCGGTGTGCCCGGTCTGCCACGCGGTCGGCGCGCCGACCTGCGCGGTGGAGCGGTCCAGGCTCGGTTGGCGCAACCCGTCCAACCACACCTTGCGCACGCTCGCCCTCGACACGAGCGTGTGCCAGGTGTCCGACGCCTCGGACTTGACCACCTGCGCGGCGTACGAGCCGACCGCGGGCAGCGGGTGGCCGACGCGCAGACCGGCGGTCGCCGGCTCCTGCTCACCGGTCACGATCAGGGGCACGGTGTCCCGGCCGCGGTCGTCGTAGCCGGCTTCGATCAGACCCGTGACGTCGAACAGCCGCGGGTCCAGCTTGCCCTGCGAGACGGCCTTCGCCGCGTCACGCGGCACCACGTGCAGGTGGCCGTCACGCCGGTAGCTGTGGAACACCGTGCGTTCCCGCCCGGGTGCGGCGACCAGGGCGCTCACCTCGTCCCCGAGGAGCACGACCTTGTCGCCGGTGATCAGGGTGACCTCGTGGTGCTCGCCGGTCACGGGCGGGACGTCCTGCGCGCCCGACACCCCCGGACTGCTCGCCGTGACGCCGGCCGCGACGAGCACGGCCCCCCATGCCAGGCCACGCCAACGTTTGCTCTTCACTCTCTCGACCTCCCGGTGGGCTGCCGCGCGTGGCGGAACGCGGCCGGAAGGGCTTGCTACCCGCGGTGGCGGCGGATGTACCGAGAGCGACGTTGCCCTTGAACTCCACTGACGCTAGAGGGTGCGGACAGGGCGGACAGCCGCTGATTGGTCGGCATGTTCTTGACCAATTCAGCCGAGTAAGCGGTTACCTACCGTTCAGTAATAGAGCCGTCGGCACCAACTGAGATACCTGCCTGTGGCCCACCCGCTGGGCAGTCCGGACCGTTGGGGTAGACCATTTCGGGGGTCAGCGCGATATTCCGGTCCACGAGGGAAGAACCGGATTGGTCCAGCAGCCGCAGGGTCACGTCGACCGGTTTCGCGGGCAGGCCGGGCAGGTCGGCGAACCCGTGCTTCCCTTCAGTCGGCTCGGAGCGCGCGCTGCACGAGTCGTCCGGTGAGGTGCCGGTGCAGGTCGTCTCGGCGACCCGGCTCGACGGGTACAGCTCCAGCGCGGGGGTTGCACAGGAACCGTCCCAGCAAACCTCGATCGTCCCGGAAACCACCTCGGGGTGCTCCACGTCCACGCTCACGCCGACGCGCGTGCCGATCGCCGTGCACTCGACACCGTTGCCCGCGTTGACCGTGCCGCAAGCCGTGGCCAGCAACAACACGCCCAACGGCCAGGTCCGTCTCCACATGCCTCTCGGACGGAACACGGGGGTGGTCAGGTTGCGCGCCGCCACCAACGCTTTTTCTTGGGTGGCTGCAGCTCGCCCCTGGCCGCTGCCCACTCGGCGAACCGCGCGGCGTCCTCGCGGAAGCGCGTGCCGACCTCTTTGGGGTGGGCCCGGGCGTAGTCGTCGAACAGGGGCCGGAACCGCTCGCCTAGTTCTGCGGCCACTTCGGGTCGGAGCATCGCCACGATCCCGCGGCGCTTGTTGAGCAGCGCGCGTTTCTCGATGCGCACGCGTTCCCGGTCGAAACCCTTGGGCACCTCGCCGTCCGCCAGCAGCGCCCGCAGCAACTCGGCTTGTGCGGCGGCCAGCCGTTCGCGCTGGGGCTGGGTCACCCGAGCACCGCCCGGATCGCGGCCAGTTCGCCGGCGAGCTCGGCGTCGGCCGGGTAGTCGTCGTCGCGTTCCAGGAGGACGCCGGGCGGGTCGACGCGGGAGCGGAGCTGGGCGAGGACGTCGAGCACTTCCGGGCGGACCGCGTGGGCGTGCGTGTCGTGGTAGACGCCTTGGTGCTCCTCGCCGCCGGCGACGTGGACGTAGGCGAGGCGTTCCAGCGGGATCTCGTCGAGGAAGCGGGCGACGTCGGTGCCGAGGTTGCGGGCGTTGGCGTAGAGGTTGGCGACGTCGACCAGCAGGTGGCAGTCGGTGCGGTCGACCAGTTCGGCGAGGAACTGGCCCTCGGTGAGCTCGCCGTCCGGCCAGTCGAGCAGGGCCGCCACGTTCTCCAGGGCGAGGGGGACGGGCAGGTCCTGCTGGGCGGCTTTGACGTTCGCGACGAGGACGTCGAGCGCGTCGCGGGTGCGGGGGAGGGGCATGAGGTGCCCGGAATCCAAGCCGCCCGCGCGGACGAAGCAGACGTGATCGCTGACCAGTGGGGCGTCGAGGGCTTCAGCCAGTGCGCCAAGGTGCGCGACCCGCTGGGCGTCCACCGGTTCGGCGCCGCCGAGGGAAAGCGAGACGGCGTGCGGCAGCACTGGAACGCCTCGTTCACGGAGGAGGAGCAGCGACTCCGGCAAGTGCCCGACGTGCAGGTTCTCCGCCACCACCTCGACGAAATCGACCCCGGGCAACCTCTCCACCGTCAAATCGATCTCCGGCCGCCACCCGATCCCGACACCCAACTTCTCCACGACCGACACCCACCTTCCCCGCTAGTATGGAGATCGTCGCCGACCTGACCCTCGACACACCATCGAGTGATCATCGAAATCGACACTCAGGAAACGCTGTTATCTTCGCCTTCGAACGTCGGTTGGAACAACGAGGAAGCCGGCACAACCCCCGGACCCCTCCGCCTCACCCCCACCCGAGCACCGCCCAGGGGCAATCGACACCGAGTGCGCCACCCGCCCCGGGCCCTGGACACCCCGGCTCGGACGCGATCCACCCCCGGTGCCGGCCCGGCCCAAGCCCTCCGGACGCCCGCCCCCGGACACTGCCCCGGCCTGCGGATGCCGCCACCGGCTTGCGGACACCAGCACCGCCCTGCGGACCGCCCGCCCCGCCGACCGCCCGCCCGCCCCGCCGACCGCCCGCGCCCGGTGCAGCGCGCCCCTGTTCCCCTCCCCAGCCCACGGACACGCTGGCCGCCGCGACCCCGCTCGGCGCGACGCGCCCACGGCCACCCGCGCTCGCGTCTGGCGCGACCCGCGCCCGGCGTAGCGTCGGCTCGCCGGACGCCCGCGCCCGACGCGATCCGCGCCCGACGCGATCCGCGCCCGGTGCGGCCCGGCCCCGCAGAAAGCCCGCGCCTGGCGCGACCCCGTCCGCCGGCACCCGCGCCCGGCGGTGATTCGCGCCCGGTGCGACCCTGCTCCGCCGGCCCACCGCAGAAGCCGCGCCTGGGCGTGATCCGTGCGCGGCGCGACCCCCGCTTGGCCCGTGGGTGCCGTAGGCGGAGCGGCTCGTCGGACGCGGCGGCTTCGGAGCGCGGAGTGGCTGCGGCTGGGGCTGGGGCGGTGTGGGTGCTGTCCGGTGGTCAGTCGCCGCCACCGCCACCCCCACAGCCTCCACCGCCGCCGCACGACGAGCCGCCGCTGTCCGAACTGCTGCTGCTCCCGCTCCCGCAGCTGCTGCTGGCACAACTGCCGCACCCGCCGCCGCACGAGGCGCCGCCGTCAGAGCCGCTGCCGCGCGACCGCCGCCGCAACGTAGCCGCCGCGGCCGGTGAGATGCCGAGCACCTCCCACACGTGGTGGCGTTCGACCTTGCCCAGGAGTCCGTAGTACGCGACCATGCCGATCCGGTTCGGCGAGATCGCGACCGCCCGCAGCCGCCGCACCGTGAGCCGGCCAGCGCGGGTCAGCGGGCGGGTGGACGGGGCGAGGATCAGCGAGGCCAGCAGCGCGACCGCGACGGCGATGGCGGCGACCTCGAACGGCAGGTCGAGGGCGAGTTTCGCGAACACCACGACCATCGCCCCGATCACCGTCAGCCGGCGCACGAGCCGAGCCGCCTTGCGCCTTCCCGCCGACACCACCAGACCCCGGTCGACCAGGTGCCGGCGCAGCGATTGCGCCTCCGGGCCGCGCGCCGTCGAGGCGATCACGTCGCCCAGCGAGCGCGGCAGCGAGCGCAGCACGCGCGTCTGCAACGGGGTCCGGCCAATACCGTGACCCGCACCGCCGACCGCGCTGACCAAGCCGTCCCGCGAGATCCGCACGGCACCGGCCTCGACCAGCGACACCACCGCCACCTCGGCCGCCCGGCCCGGACCACCGGCCAGGAATCCCTGCTCCTCGGGCTCAGCCGTCGAACCCCCCGAACCCGCTGAAGTCGGCGTCCACTGAGTCGCCACCGTCATCGCCCTCCAACCACTGCGCAGCCAGCCATCCACCCGCGAACCACCCACCGGCCACCAGCCACCCGTTGCGCCGCTGCCAGCGTTGCGGTTCGACCACCACGGCACGCCTGCGCCGCGGGAGCGGTGCCTGGGACGTTTCCCCAGGTGCGATCGGTTCCGCCCGTTCGCCGTCGAACACCGCCGTCTCCGACCGTGCCGACCCCTCACGCGGCACGGGCGGTGGGACGGCGGTGCGCGACGAACCGGAACGGACCAGGCCGTAGCGGGCGGTCACCTCGGCCGGATCGACCGGGGCGAGGCCCGCCGTGGCCTCCTCGTACGCCCGCGCGCCACGCCTCGTCAGGACGGGCGGCGGACCCAACAGCAGCAGGACGCCGAGCGCGCCGGTGACCGACAGCGCGGTGACCGTCACCCACCCACCCGGACCTGCGAACACAGCGACCACCGCGAGCGCCGCCACCGGCACGACCGCCAGCACCGCCCGCGCCAACCGCCGCCGCGGCGACACCAGCAGCCCGCCCGCGACCAGGCGTTGCCCGATCTGCCGAGCCGGTCCGCTGGTGGCCGCGCCGACCACGAGCTCGTCCAGGTCACGCGGCTGCGTGAGCCGGGCGAGCACGACCGCCTGCAACGCGGTGGCCGGCTGTTCCTCACCGGGCACCGCCGCGACCACCGAACCGGACACCCGTGCCCGGTTCTCGGCCACCAATCCCGCCAACGCCACCTCGACCGCCCGCACCGGGCCACCGCCGAGGTAGCCGATCTCCTCGAACGACAACGGCCGGTCGGGCACGGCGCCGGCGACCCGCTTCAACCGCAGGCCCACCACCACCGCGGCGACGAGCGCCGGGCCGTACCACCACAGGAACGTCATGGCCGCCACCCTAGGAGCCGTCCGGTCGAACCCGGCCGCGATCACGGAACCGTAAGAACCTCGTCAACCGGGGTCGGCCCCGGGATCAGCCACCGCCGCCACCGCCGCCGCAGCCACCCCCGCCACCACCACAGCTGCTGCCGCTGGAGCAACTGCTCCCGCCACCGCAGCCGCCGCCTGTCGTCGCGCCGAACGACCCCGCCGCGGAACCCCCGCTCGACGCCACGCGAGGACGCGGACGTGGACGCGCCGCCGCACGCAAAGTGATGTCCGGGTGCCCGCCGAAACCGTTGAGAGCGACCAGCTCGGCGGCTTTCGTCGAGCCGGTCCCTCCCCACCCCCCGGTGACCTCGCCTGCGCGAGCCTTGGCCACCGCGTCACGTCCGTTCGCGGTGAGCGTCCTCGAAGCCGGCTGCAGCAGTCCCCAGATCAGCAAGCCGGTCAGCACGAGCAGCAACGTCAACGGCCACACCGGCGCGTTGACCACCTGCTGGGTCACCCAGCGCGCCACGCCGACGACGAACAGCAACGCCATCGGCGCGACACCGGTCCGCAACCGCCGTCGCACCACGTCCGGCGCGACCAGGCAGTCCAGTTCGGACAGTCGGCGGCCGATCGCGTGCGGCGCGTCGTGCTCCGACACCGAGGTGATGAGCAGCGTCAACGTCCGGTATTGGTAACGCTTGGCGTCGGCGAGCACGGCCTGGTCGACCGGGTGGTCGGCCACGGGAGTGCCGACGAGCCGCACGGCGCCGTTGCGGGCGGGCACCAGGGCGCCCGAGTCGATGAGTCCGGCCACGGACGCCTCGACCACCCGTCGAGGCCCGCCGGTCAGGTAAGCGATGTCCAGCACGCCGAGCACACCCGCGGGGGAGGCTCCCCGCGTCCCCCGCAGGCGCACTCGGACGTAGAGCGCGAAGGCCAGCGACACGGCCAGCGCGATCCAGTACAGCTCAAGGAATTCAGGGCCTGAAAGCCCCCACGGTCGCTCCACGGTCCACCCCCTGTGGGCCTCGGTGGAACCAGGTCCACCAGCTTGGGGGCAATCGTGTGCGCCAGGACACACCCCAGCAAGAGGGCTTTAGCAAGCCTTAGGGTTGGCGAACGGTTGACACCGCCCGCACGTGGTCCGTCAGGAGGACGACGCGCCGTCCACGCCGCCGGAGCCCTCGCCGTCAGTGCCCTTGAAAACGCGCATGATTCCTCCTGGTGTCGGATCGGCCATCATTCGCCTGTTGCGCTCTCAGTCTGCTCGACCGTCCGGGCTTTCGACCAGACGCAAGCTCACCGAGTTGATGCAGTAGCGCTGATCGGTGGGCGTGTCGTACCCCTCGCCCTCGAACACGTGCCCGAGGTGGCTGTGGCACGCCGCGCACAGCACCTCGGTCCGGACCATGCCGTGGGCGCGGTCCTCGCGGAGGATGACCGCGTCACCGGCCAGCGGCGAGAAGAACGACGGCCAGCCGCAGTGCGACTCGAACTTCGTCTCGCTGCGGAACAACTCGGCCCCGCACGCGCGACACTCGTAGACGCCCTCGGTCTTCGTGTCGGTGTACTCGCCGACCCACGCCGGTTCGGTGCCCGCGTCGCGCAGCACCGCGTACTCCTTCGGGGTCAGGATGTCCCGCCACTCAGACTCGGAGCGGACCACCTTCGGGGTGGCGCCGACGACAGGTTCCATACCTCCACGTTAGTCGACACCGCGGCGGCCGGGACGTCGGCGGAACCCGCCGGGTCGTCAGGAGAAGAACACCCAGACGAGGGTGCCCAGGTAGTACCAGACGCTGATCAGCACACCCAGCAGGATCAGGCCGACCACGACGACCGCGGTGAGCCGGCGCAGGCCGCCGGCGCGGTTCGCCGAGTCCGCGAACTGCCCGACGCCCGCTACGGTGCCCTCGATGGTGAAGCTGGGTGGCTGCTGCTTCATCCGGCCAAGGTGCTCGGCGAACGCCCTGGTCTCGGGGTCGTCGGGGTCGAGGCCGATCAGTTCGTCGTCGATGTCGCCCTGCGGGCGATCGTCGGGTGCGTCCGCGGCTCTGGCGCTGGCCATGCGACCCAGCGTATCGGGCGTTTCAAGCCGCTGGGCGGCTCAACTCGCCAACGAGGCCGCGGGTCGGACCGCGCCGACCGGCCGGCCGTGGCCGAGCACCGGGAACGTGGCCAGTTCGTCCGGCGCGGCCACTCCCAGCTTGCGCAACGCGGCCACCACGACGACCGCTCTGGCCCGGCTGGAACCGTCCGCGATCTTGCACGCCACGGCTTCGCCGGTCGGCAGGCCGAGCGCGTAGACGCCTTCCGCGCCGTCCTTCGCCACCGCGCCCGGGATCGCCCGCATCAGCTTCGTGACGTCGCGGTTCGTGCCGCCGACCCACTCCGGGTGGCGGTTCATCGCCTGCGCGATCCGCCGCTCCGGACCGCCCTCGGCGCGGGCCAGCGCGCTGAACGCCCTGGCCAGGCCCGTGAGGCTGATGCCGAGCAGCGGCGCGCCGCAGCCGTCGACGCCTTCCGCGCCGATGCGCTCGCCCGCCAGTTCCTCCAGGGTGTCGCGGATCGCCCGCTGGAGGGGGTGGGCCGGGTCGAGGTAGTCGTGGGTCGACCAGCCGTTGATGACGCAGGTCGCGAGCATGGCGGCGTGCTTGCCCGAGCAGTTCATGTACTCCGGCGCCTTGGCCCGGCCCGCTCGCAGGTGCGCTTTGAGGGCGTCCTCGCCGATGGGCAGGTCGGGGGTGCACTGGAGGGCGGCCTCGGTCAGGCCGTGCGCGTGGAGGATGCGGTGGACGCCGTCGAGGTGGAAGTCCTCGCCCGAGTGGCTGGCGCAGGCCAGGGCCAGCAGTTCGTCCTGGAGGTCTAGGCCGTGGCGGAGCATGGCCAGCGCCTGGACCGGCTTGTTGGACGAACGCGGGTAGGTGGTGTCGTGCGGGCGGCCGAGGGCGAGCACTTCCCGGCCGGTGCGGTCGAGGGCGACCACGGAGCCGTGGTGCACCGACTCCAGGAACTCGCCACGCCAGACCTCGGCGACCAGTTCGTGTGCCATGCGTCCCTCCACCGGTGTGCTGCCAACTGTCGACAGTTAACATTGCCGGTGTCCTCGCGCGCTAGGAGACGTTCGTGACACCTCCCTTGCATCTGAGCTTGGCCGGTCAGGCGGTGGACGTGCTCCGCGAACTGGTGCTGACCGGCGACATCCCGCCCGGGGCGCGGGTGAACGAGGTGGAGCTGGCCCAGCGGCTGGGCATCTCGCGCGGGCCGCTGCGCGAGGCGATCCGGCACCTGGCGTCCGAGGGTCTGCTGGTGCTGGCGCCGCACCGGGGCGCTTCGGTCCCGACCGCCGACGCCGCCGACGTGCAGGCGCTGTTCGAGTTGCGGACCGCGCTGGAGTGCGCGGCGGCCGAGCTGGCGGCGTCCCGGCGGACCGACGCGGACGTCGTGCGGCTGCGTGCCGTGTGCGAGGAGTCGCGGCGGGCGTACTCGGCGGGGGAACGGTTCCCGTACCGGCTGGACCTGGCGTTCCACCAGGCTCTGCTGGACGCGGCGCGCAGTCCCCGGATCGCCGAGCAGGTGCGGCTGGTGCAGCAGCGGGTGGTGCTGCTGCGCAGCGGCCTGCGCGACGACCCGCCGCACCAGCACGCGTCACTGGACGACCACGACGCCTTGGTCACGGCCGTGGCCGCCGGCGACCCGTTGCGCGCGTCCGACGTGATGCGCAAACACCTGGCCCGCGTCTGCGCCCAGATGCTCACCAGCCTCGCCTGACCCGGAGCCCTGGTGGAGGTCGGCCTTACGTCCCGACGGCCCGGTGGAACACGGTCCGTGACGCCCCACCGGGCCGCCGGGTACGAGCGGGTCAGCCGAGCGTCCCGGTCACCTTCGCGTGGCCCTTGAGCAGGTTCCGGGCGATCGTGCGGCGCTGGATCTCGTCGGTGCCCTCGTAGATGCGCAGCAGCCGCAGCTCCCGGTACCAGCGCTCGATCGGCAGCTCGCGCGTGTAGCCCATGCCGCCGTGGATCTGCAGCACCCGGTCCACGATCTCGTTCGCCTTGATACCGCCGTACAGCTTGGCCATCGACTGCGCCTGCCGCGAGTCCGCGCCCTGGTCGACCAGCCACGCGGCGTGCAGCACGAGCCAGCGCAGCGCCTCGATCTCCACCGCCGAGTCCGCGATCATCCACTGGATGGCCTGGTACTCGGCGATCGGCTGACCGAACGTGACCCGCGTCTTGGCCTGCTCGATCGCCATCTCCACCAGCCGCTCGCACGAGCCGAGCGCCCGCGCCGGCAGCAGGTAACGCCCCTGGCCGATCCACTGCATGGCCAGGTTGAAGCCGCGACCGACCTCGCCGAGCACGTTCTCCTCGGGCACGCGCACGTTGTCGAACACGAGTGCCGCCGGACCCCACTGGCCCATGGTCGGGATCGGCTCGGACTTCCAGCCCATGTCCCGGTCGACCAGGAAGCACGTGACGCCGCCGTCCGCGCCCTTCTCTCGGTCGGTCACCGCGAACACCATCACGAAGTCCGCTTCGTTGCCCTGGGTGATGAAGGTCTTCTCGCCGTTGATCACCCACTCGCCGCCCTCCTTGCGGGCGGACGTGCGGATGGCCTTGGCGTCGGAACCCGCGCCCGGCTCGGTGATCGCGAAGCACGACACGCGCTCACCGGAGATCGTCGGCAGCAGGTAGCGCTGCTTCTGCTCCTCGTTGCCGTGGAACAGGATGTTGTCCGCGTACCCGCCGAACCGGAACGGCACGAACGTGCGGCCCAGCTCGGCCTCCAGCAACGCCGTCATGAGCGCCCCGAGGCCCATGCCGCCGTACTCCTGCGGCGTGAGCACGCCGAAGAAGCCCGCTGCCTTGGCCTTGTCCTGGAGCTCCTTCAGCTCGTCCCGGGTCAGGCCGGGCTGCCCCAGGCGTTCGCGGCGCAGCACCTCCGGCTCCAGCGGCGCCACCTCCTTGCGCACGAAGGTCCGCACCCAGTCGCGGATCTCCTTCTGCTCCTCGTCAAGCGTGAAGTCCATGCCGTCCTCCCTCTACCCTCTACGCGAACGCGTTCACGCCGGTCAGCGCCCGGCCGATGAGCAACTTCTGGATCTGGCTGGTGCCCTCGTAGAGGGTCGTGACGCGGGTGTCCCGCAAGTACTTGCCGACGGGGTACTCGTCGATGTAGCCGTACCCGCCGAAGACCTGGATGGCGTTGTTCGCCACGCGCACCGCGGCCTCGCTGGCGTACAGCTTCGCCATGGACGCCTCCGTGCTGAACGGCTCGCCGCGGTCGGCGAGGTCCGCGCAGCGCCACGTGAGCAGCCGTGCCGCGTCGGTCTCCACCGCCATGTCGGCCAGGAGTTCCTGCACGAGCTGGAACCCGGCGATGGGCTTGCCGAACTGCTCGCGTTCCTTGGCGTACTCGACGCTGACCTCCAGCGCACCACGGGCGGCACCGACGCACCCGGCGGCGACGGACATCCGGCCGCGGTCGAGCGCGGCCATGGCCAGCTTGAAGCCCGCGCCCTCGTCGCCGAGGCGGTTGGCGTCGGGCACGCGCACCTGGTCGAGGGTGAGTTCGGCGGTGGCCTGGCCGCGCATGCCGAGCTTGCCGTGGATCTCGGTGGCGGTGAACCCGGGCGAGTCGGTCGGCACGAGGAACGCGGTGATGCCCTTCGGGCCGGGCCCTCCGGTGCGGGCGAACACCAGCGCCACGTCGGCCCACGTCCCGTTCGTGATGAACACCTTGCGCCCGGTGATCAGCCAGTCGTCGCCGTCGCGGACGGCCTTCGTGGCCAGCGACGCGGCGTCGGAGCCGGTGCCCGGTTCGGTCAGGCCGAAGCAGCCCAGCTCACGGCCGGAGCACAGGCCGGGCAGCCACCGCCGCTTCTGCTCCTCGGTGCCGTGCTTGAAGACGGTCTTGCCGACCAGCCCGAGCGAGACGGAGATGATGCCGCGCACGGCCGAGTCACCGCGGGCGATCTCCTCCAGCACCAGGCAGTACGCCAAGTGGTCGCCGCCGGAGCCGCCGTACGCTTCGTCGATGCCGAGGCCGAGGAACCCCACGTCGCCCAGGGCGGGCACCAGGTCGCGGTCGATGGCCTCATCCCGGTCCCACCGCGTCGCGTGGGGGACGATCCGCTCCTCGGTGAACCGGTGTGCCAGGTCCTTGAGCTGCCGGTGCTCGTCGGAGATGCGCAGATCCACCGGGGTGACCTCCTAACCGAACGGTGTTAGGTTATCTAACCTAGGCGCGGAATCGACCACAGGCAAGGGGAGCGGACATGCCGAGGAGCCCGATCCTGAGTGCCTCGCGCATCCGGACCGCCGCACTGCACATCATCGACCGGGACGGGCTGGACGGCCTGTCGATGCGCAAACTGGCCTCTGAGCTGGGCGTTCAGGCCGCGTCGCTGTACGGGCACGTGAGCACGAAGGACGACCTGCTGCACGAGGTGGCCGCCGGGATCCTGGAGCAGGTCGACGTCTCCGGGTTCGAGGGCGGCGACTGGCGGCACGGCCTGCGCAGCTGTGCCCGTTCCTACCGGGCGGCGCTGGCCGCGCACCCCAACATCGTGCCGTTCCTGGCGTACGGGCCGGCGCACCGCGAGGCGTCGCTGCGCCGGCTGGACGTGGTGCACGGCGGCCTGGTGGCGGCGGGCTGGTCACGGCGTGAGGCGACGATGATCGCGGCGTCGTTGATGTACCTGGTGTTCGGCGCGGCGCTGAGCTCGTTCTCCAGCGGGTTCTCCGAGGACCAGACGTTCTACGGGGACCGCTACCCGAACCTGGACAAGGCCCACCTGCTGCCGTCCGTGGCCCGCGAACTGGACCACGACAGCTTCGAGCTGGCGCTGGAGGCGCTCGTCACCGGGCTGGGGGCGCGGGCGCACGACTGAGCCGTGCGCCCGGCCTCACGGGAGCTTGGGCGCGATCAGCTCGGCGGCCTCGGTGGCCAGCGCGCAGGCTGCCGCGGTGTCGGTCGAGGTGGCTTCCCCGGTGGCGATGACCTGGACGCTGGACGACGCCGACGTCTCGATCACCACGTGGCAGGCGTGTGCGGCGTCCTGCGGTGCCTCGACCCTGGCGGCCTCGTACTTGCCGATCTTCGTCGGCTTGACCTGGTCGCTGCGGTAGCCCAGGCCGTCGAGGCCCTGGGAGGGGTGGATCCCGGCACTGGCCTGCCCGCTCGCGCCACCGCGCCAGCTGCACACGTCGGCGTCACCCGACCGGTCCTCCACGCCGGGGTACTCCAGCCCCAACCGCCCGACCTCGTCCGAGGTCAGCAGTTCGCAGGGCGGCAGGTCGGCGAGCGCCCGGTTCAAGTCGTCACCCGATGGCGCGGTGGCCACCGCGGTGGGCGCGGACTCGGGCGAGCTCGACGTGCAGGCCGTCGCCAGCAGTGCGAGGCCGGTGGCACAGCCGATCAGAAAGCGGGTGGTTGCGCGATTCATGACTGCCTGCGTCCTCGGAGGTCGTCGATCGAGCACCAATGGTAGGTGTGGATCACCGTGGCCACTTCGCCCGAACGGTGTACCTGGCGGCGTCGGTTCGGTAGTTCGGTTCGCCCGTTCGCGGTTCCGGGTGGGGTGGCGGTGGCGTTGTTACCCTCACCCGTATGGCCCAGGCTGTGGAACTGACCGTCGGCGATCGCGTGGTGCGGGTGTCCAACCCGGGCAAGCTCTACTTCCCCGAACGCGGGATCACCAAGATCCAGGTGGTCGAGTACTACGTGGCCGTCGCCGAACCGCTGCTGCGGGTGCTGCGCGATCGGCCCACCACGTTGAAGCGGTACGTCGACGGGGTGACGGGGGAGGCGTTCTACCAGAAGCGGTTGCCCAAGGGCGCGCCCGAGTGGGTCGAGACGGCGCGCATCAAGTTCCCGTCCGGCCGTCCCGCGGACGAGGTGTGCCCGACCGAGCCCGCCGTGCTGGCGTGGGCGGCGAACCTGGGCACGTTCGACTTCCACCCGTGGCCCGTGCGCCGGGCGGACACCGACCGGCCCGACGAGCTGCGCGTCGACCTCGACCCGCAGCCGGGCACCGACTTCCGGAACGCGGTCGAGGTCGCCATGGTGCTGCGCGAGGTGCTGGACGAGCTGGGGCTCACGGGGTACCCGAAGACGTCCGGCGGCCGCGGCATCCACGTGGCCGTGCGCATCCGGCCCGAGTGGGACTTCGTGGACGTGCGGCACGCCGTGATCGCGTTGGCCCGCGAGGTGGAACGGCGCGTGCCGGACAAGGCGACCACGTCGTGGTGGAAGGAAGAACGCGGCGAACGGGTCTTCCTGGACTTCAACCAGGCCGCCCGGGACCGCACCATCGCCTCCGCCTGGTCGGTCCGCGGCACCCCGCGCGCCACCGTGTCGACCCCGGTGACGTGGGACTGCCTGTCCACTGTGGACCCGGACGACTTCGACGTGCTCACCGTGCCGGGGTACCTGGCGGACAACGGCGACCCGCACGCGTCCCTGGACGACGAGGCGTTCGGCATCGAGCGCCTGCTGGAGTGGTACGAATCCGATGACAGGGGCGAGATGCCGTACCCACCGGACTACCCGAAAATGCCCGGCGAACCACCGCGCGTCCAGCCGTCGCGGAAGCGGAACTAGGAGACGCGCGGACCGCGGACGACGGGGTGGGGCGGAACGACGAACGACGGCTCGCCGATGATGCCGACATGACCGGAGACCGCCCCGAGCCGTTACCCCGCTCCAGCCGACCCGCTCCCGCGAGCGGGAAGTCCCGGCCGCCGTTGCCGGCGGTGCGTCGTTCGCCGGGGGAAGCCGGTTCGAGGAAGCTGTGACCGGCCACCGAGCGTCGAGTTTCGCGTCGTGGCCCGCGGGGTGGTGGCCTGCCGACGAACACGGCCCCATCGACGGCCGTGCGGGCACCTGGCACCGGATTGTCCACGTCAAGGTGGTCGTCTCGAACGGCCGACGAGAGGCGCCGATCAGCTCTGCCTGACGTCGGTGCCGGCCCGCTTCGACACCACGGCGCACGCGCCGGTGAAGCCGATCAGAGGCCGGGCGTCCGGGGTTCGTAGTCTGCTCCGGTGGGCGAGGTGGTCTGATCGGGTCATCCGTCCGAGTGGTGTTCGGTGGGCCAGAGGGGCGGGGTCGGGGGCGGTTGGCTCTGTGGCTGCGCAGGTCACGGCGTCAGGCTGGGTGGCGGCGGCGCCACAGGTGAGCACCGCTGGTCCTCGCGTCACGGACGGGGGATCGCGTGGTCCGGAGGGGCGGGAGGATGGTGGCCGCATGAACGCTCGACGCATCGAGGTTGTCCTGCCCGCCGACGTGTCGGCTCGTGATTCCGCGGCCGTCGCCCATGCCATCGGGGCGGTGTTGGACGAGGCGGGGGTGGACGCGGAGGTCGAGCTCCAGGCCGAGGAGCCGGACGAAGACGGTCGATAATAGGTCGCCCGCGCTGGGTGGACGATCTAGCCTGCCGGCCGTGAGCTTTCCGCCTGCGGTGACCGAAGAGCAGTTCGAGGCGTTGGACGACGACGCGTTGCGGCCGGGGGTGGAGGCGTTGTTGGGGCACCTCGGGGTGTCCGGCCACGTGGAGCGGTTCGCGGACGGGTCGTTGCCCGTGTACGCGGTGGGGGACCGGCACGTGGTGAAGTTGTTCCCCGCGGTCCACCTGGACGAGGTCGCGACCGAGCGGGACGTGTTGGAGGCGGTGCAAGGGCGGTTGCCGGTGCCGACGCCCGAGCTGCACGCGGCGGGGGAGTTCGGTGGGTGGGGGTACGTCCTCATGGAACGGCTGCGTGGCGCCAGCCTGAAGGACGTGTGGCCGGGCCTTGACGCGGCGTCCCGGCGTGAGGTGTCACGGCAGGTGGGGGAAGCGTTGGCGGCCCTGCACGAGGTCACGCCGCCGCCGTTGGGGCCGGACGACTGGGCGGAGTTCGTGCGCACGCAGCGGAAGGGGTGCGTCGAACGGCAGCGCGGTCGTGAACTCGCCCCGCGCTGGCTGGAGCAGATCTCGGACTTCCTCGACTCCGTCGACCTCGGGCGACCCGAGTTGGTGCTGGCGCACACCGAGGTGATGAGCGCCCACCTCCTGGTCGAGGACGGCCGCCTCACCGGCCTGTTCGACTTCGAACCGGCCATGCGCGCCGCCCGCGAGTACGAGTTCGTCGCCACCGGCGTCTTCCTCACCCGCGGCGAACGCCAGGCCAACCGGGCGCTGCACGACGGCTACGGCCGCGCGGTCGACCCGCGGAAGGTGCTCGCCTACACGCTCCTGCACGTCTTCTCGAACCTCGCCTGGTACCTGCGCGAGGTGCCGACGCGGGCCACCACGCTGGACGAGCTGGCCGACCACTGGTTCGGCGCCTGAGCCGCCTGAGCCGGGCCTGAGCCGCACCGAGCTGCCGGACCTTCGGCCAACCGGCTGTTTCCGACGACGCATCGGCCGCGATCCGACTGGTCCTCTCGTACCATGGACGCCAACGCCGAAGAGAGGGAGGCAAGCCGATGACGCAGGCGTACGTGGTGCGGTTCGTCGGTGGCCCGCTCGACGGCCGGGTCGACTCGCACGCCAAGCCGCCCGAGGCCCCGAAGCAGACCGTGACCCACGTCCACCTGCACGGCGGGCCGAAGATCGTGCACCACTACGACCTCCAGTACGCCGTCGAGTACGGCTGCGAGTACCGCCTCCGCGTCGAGGACTGACTCACCAGGGGCTCTTAACAGAGTCAGAAGCGGCCAACCGTAGACACACGCCTTACCTGCGGTTTACCGTTTGGCTTGCGTGAGAGCGCTCTCACAGAGCTGTGAGTCCCTGCTGGAGGTCCCTGTGCGTTCAATCCGCCCCCACCTGGCGGCCCTGGTGGTCGCCGTGGCCGCGGCTGCCGCGATCCCGCTCGCCCTACCCGGAACGGCCGATGCCGTCACGGTCGGCGCGGGCAGCTACGCCACCACCCGCCCCGCGGGCGCGGTCGGCCCGTCCGACTCCAACGGCGCACCCCTGACGCCGAAGGTCACGTCCCGGATGGTCGGCCGCCCGGTCCCGACCAACGACTGGTGGTCGTCCCTGGCCTTCCAGCGCTACCCCGGGAACCCCTACTCCGAGAACATGTACGCCCACCCGCTGACGTTCCACGCGGCGGCGCAGGGCCTGGGCGTCGGCTACCCGACCAGTCCGAACATCACCCCGGACGGCCGGTTCTACGAGTTCATGCACCGGGACGACCTGTTCGTCGGCGTGAGCGGCCTCAACGCGCCGCGCACGCAGGTCGACGGCTGGTCCGACTGGACGGTAAGTCCACTGTGGACAGATGGGGCGCGCACCCTGCGCACCACCATCGGCCACGGCTCCCCGTACGTGTACGCGGAGGCCAGCGGCGGCGCGGCGCGCGTCGGCTTCAACGGCGCCACCACGATCTGGAGCAACACCGGCACCACCCTCGGCGTCACGATCAACGGCCGCGACTACGCCCTGTTCTCGCCGAGCACCTGGAACGTCGTCGGCACCGCGGAGGCCACCTCCAACGCGGCGTTCTTCTCGGTGGCCGTGCTGCCGAGCCGCGACGCGCTGGCGCTGTTCCAGCGCTACGCGTTCTCGTTCGTGACCGACACCAAGGTCAACTGGACCTACAACTCGGCGAACGCCCAGCTCACGGCCACCTACACGGCCACGACCACGGCACGCCAGGGCACCCAGACCGGCACCCTGCAGGCCCTCTACCGGCACCAGTGGCTCAACTCCACCGACGCCATGACCGCCTACCGCTACACCTCCCCGCGCGGTGAGATGCGGCTGCGCGAGGGCTCGTCGTTCACCACCCGCAGCACGTTCAACGGCGTCCTGCCCGCGCTCCCCCTGTCCCCGGCAGCCGACCAGAACCGCCTGCGCGCCGAGATCGACCAGGAGCTCAACGCCGCCGACCCGTGGAAGGGCGCGGGCGACACCTACTGGACCGGCAAGGCGTTGTGGCGCCTGGCGGCGCTGGCCCGGGTGGCCAACCAGATCGGCTACACCGCCGGCCGCGACCGGCTGCTGGGCATGCTCCGCGACCGGCTCACCGACTGGCTCACCGCGACGCCCGGCGAAGCGGGCAACCACTTCGCCTACGACGCCACGTGGGGCACGCTGATCGGCTACAAGGCCTCCTACGGCACCGACGCCGAGCTGAACGACCACCACTTCCACTACGGCTACTACGTGCTGGCCGCGGCGATCCTCGCGCAGCACGACCCGGCGTGGGCGTCCGACTCCCGGTACGGCGGCATGGTCAAGCTGCTGGTCAAGGACGCCAACAACTACGACCGCGGCGAGACGCGCTTCCCGTTCCTGCGCAACTTCGACGCCTACGCGGGCCACGGCTGGGCGTCCGGCCACGCCGGTTTCGCGCACGGCAACAACGAGGAGTCGTCGTCCGAGGCGATGATGTTCGCCACCGCCGCGGTGCTGTTCGGCCAGGCGACCGGCGACACCGCGCTGCGCGACGCGGGCATCTACCTGCACACCACGCAGGAGAGCACGATCGCCCAGTACTGGTTCGACAAGGACGACACGGTGTTCCCGGCGGCGTTCCAGCACGGCACGGTCGGCATGGTGTGGGGCGCGGGCGCCAGCTACAGCACGTGGTGGACGGCGAACCCGGAGGAGATCCACGGCATCAACATGCTGCCGATCACCGGCGGCTCGCTGTACCACGCCGACTACAAGGCCGACATCCTGCAGAACGTCAACGAGCTGCGCGCCAACAACGGCGGCACCGAGGTCGAGTGGAAGGACGTCATCACCCAGTTCCTGGCGATCGCCGACCCGGCGCAGGCACTGGCCAACTACGGCTCCGGCCTGCCGCCCGAGGACGGCGACTCGCGGGCGCACGCCTACCACTGGATCACGTCCCTGAACACCTACGGCACGCCCGACACGTCCGTCACCGCGAACGTGCCGACGCACGCCGTGCTGAGCAAGAACGGCGCCCGCACGTACGTCGCCTACAACCCCGGCACGACGACGGCGACGGTCACGTTCTCGGACGGGCAGACCCTCTCCGTGCCGGCGTCGTCCACCGCGTGGCGCGGTCCGGTGGGCAGCGGTACCGACTCCGGCACCGGCGGCGTGAACCCGACGACTACCACTACGACGACCACCACTACCACCACGACGACGACCACGACGACGACCGCTCCGCCGGTCAGCCGTGACGCCTTCGCCACCATCCAGGCCGAGTCCTACGACCAGCACCAGGGCGTGTTCAAGGAGACGACCACCGACACCGGTGGCGGCCAGAACATCGCCGGCATCGCCAACGGCGAGTGGGCGCTGTTCCGGGGCGTCGACTTCGGCACCCGCACCGGGCGGCAGTTCATCGCCCGGGTCGCCAGCGGCGCGGCGGGTGGCGTGAGCGGCCTGGTCGAGGTCCGCGTCGGCAGCCCCACGGCGGCACCGCTGGGCAGCTTCGCCATCGCCAACACCGGCGGCTGGCAGAGCTGGCGCACCGTGCCCGCCAACATCACCGGCCTGACCGGCAAGCACGACGTCTACCTCACCTTCACCAGCGGCCAGCCGGCCGACTTCGTCAACGTCAACTGGATCACGTTCGGCTCCTAGACCTGCCGCCGCATCCCGCTCCACCGGAGGAGATCGGATGAACGCGAGATTGAGAGGTGTCATCGGCGCCGCGTCCGTCGCGCTGGCACTGGCCCTGATCGGGTCGGTGGTCGCATACCAGCCGGCGGGCGCGGGCCCCGCGCAGAACCACGCCGTGAACCACGACAACCACCCGGCCGCACCGGACGCGCACCAGGCCGCGGCCATCGAGGGTCAAGCCGGCATCCAGGCCGCCTCGGAGTTCCGCGCCAACTGCCGCGCGAGCCACCGGTCCGGCAACGACCCGATCATCTACCCCAACCAGACCGGCGTGTCGCACGTACACGAGTTCTTCGGCAACCGGTCGACCAACGCGTCGTCCACGTACACGTCGCTCAAGGCGGCGGGCACCACGTGCGACCCGGTGGTCGACCTGTCCGCCTACTGGGTGCCCACCCTCTACAAGAACGGGCAGCCGGTCGCGCCGGAGAGCGTCACCGTGTACTACCAGGGCATCCACGACATGCAACGCGCCGTCGCGCACCCGCCGAACATGAGGTACGTGGTCGGCAACGCCCGGGCGACCAGCCCGGACCAGAACCCGGCCGCGCGGTGGTCGTGCACCACGCAGTCGCCGTCCAGCCGGGACTTCCTGAACTGCCCGGCGGGCACCAAGCTGGAGACCTACCTCGACTTCCCGACCTGCTGGAACGGCCGGGACCTCGACAGCGCCAACCACAAGGACCACATCGTGTTCTGGGCGGGCTCGTGCCCGTCCACGCACCCCGTGGTCCTGCCCAGGATGGAGTTCCTGATCACCTACCCGGTCAACGGCGGCGGGCTGTCGCTGGGCGGGACGGTGAACGGGGTCAACGTCACCAACGCGCCGGGGTACACCTTCCACGGTGACTTCATCAACGCGTGGGACCAGCCGGAACTCGAACGACGGGTGCGGAACTGCGTGAACGCGGGTCGCATCTGCGGCACCAACGGCAACCCGATCTAGGGCTGCGCGCGGGCGGCGGAGGCCTTCGGGCGCTCCGCCGCCCGTCCTTTGTGGACTGTTGCACGCCGGTGCCCGCCGGGTGGCAGGATCTGCGGGATGGAGCCCAAGGACCGCCTGCCCGTCACCCTCGCGGTACTCGTCGTGGTGGCGGTCGTGGTGTCCGCCATCCGGCCCAAGAGCTACCCCGCGTGGCTGCTGGAGGTCGCGCCGATCCTCATCGCGCTGCCCCTGCTGGCCTGGACCCGCCGCCGGTTCCCGCTGACCGCGCTCGCGTACTGGCTGATCTTCGGCCACGCCCTGGTGCTCGCGCTCGGCGCCCACTACACGTACGCCGAGGTGCCGTTCGGCGACCTCTGGACCGACCGCAACCACTACGACCGGTTCGCCCACTTCGTGCAGGGTTTCGTGCCCGCGGTGCTGGTGCGGGAGATCTTGTTGCGGCGGACCCCGCTGCGGCCGGGGCGGTGGACGTTCTTCCTCGTGTCGGCCACGTGCCTGGCCGTGAGCGCGGGGTACGAGTTCGTGGAGTGGGCCGGTGCGGTGATCGGCGGCGAGGCGGCGACGGACTTCCTTGGCACGCAAGGGGATGTCTGGGACACGCACTGGGACATGCTCCTTGCGCTCGTGGGGTCGGTGGTCGCACAGTGGGCGCTCGGGCGTGCGCACGACCGGCAGCTCGCGGAATTGTCGGTGGCGTAGGGCAAGCTGCACACGACGGATCTTGTGCAAGTCGTGGAGGTAGGTAGGCGATGGCGAAGGCGAAGCAGAGCTCGTTGTCCCCGCAGGACATCGACCACCTGCGCGCGGAGTTGGCCGCGGGCCGTCCGCCCGCGGTCTGGTTCACCTCCGCCGCGGTGGGGGTGGAGGCCGGGCGTTCGGCGAAGGTGGTGGCGTTCAGCGAGCCCGCGGAGGGTGATTTCATCCAGGTGCGGCCGACCGGGGAGAAGGACGACCTGTCGTTCTCACCGGCCGAGCTGACCGTGGAGAAACCGGCTCCGCGCAAACGCACCCCGGCTCCCGCTCCCGCCGCCGCTCCCGTGGCCCCCGCCCCGGTCGAGCACATCTACACGCCGGGGCCCGCACCGGCTCCTCCGAAGCCGAAGCCCGCACCCGCTCCTGCCACTTCGGCTCCCGCTTCGGGTGAACGCAGGCCCGCCGCGCGCAAGCAGGCGAAGCCGGCCGAGGTGACGGTGACGTTGTCGTCGACCGCGGAGGGCGAGTGGACGGTCGACGTGCAGTGGGGTTCGAAGCGCACGCTGAGGGCCGCGCCGGTGGCCGCGTCGGCGGTGTCGCAGGCGGCGAAACTGCTGCCGGCGGAGGTCGACGAGGCGGTCGAGAGCGTGCTCAGCGCGGCCCGCGAGCGGCACTTGGCGCGGGTCGAGCAGTTGCGGGCGGAGCTGGAGGCGGCTCAGCGGGCGTTGGCCGAACTGACGGGCTGACCTGGCGCGAACACGTATTGCAACATCCTGATGATTGCCGTTCCGCGATCGGGTGAGGGTACTTCCCCTGGCCGGCGGTAGGGGCGGACGGTGGGGTCGAAATACCTTCGGTCGCACGAAGTCCCTCGACGCCGCGGAGGCACAAGATGGTTGTTGAGAACACGACGGCTGAGCAAGCGCAGCTCGGCAGCTGCGGCTGCTGCACCGGATGCACCGGCCCGGGCTGCGGGTGTTGCTCCAGCTGCTGACCAACCGTTCCGCCCGACAACACACCAACCAACCCCCGGCCCCGGCCGCCCAACGAGCCGGGGCCCGGGACCACCCGCCCCCAACCGACCGCGCCAGGTTGGCGGCGGCTCACCGGCCCTCCAACCCCCAACCTCCAATCCACCAACCTTCACCTCATCAACACCCCACCGCCAAACCCGGGCAACCCCGCTCCCACCCACTTGCCTCGCCGCCAAACCACGCCGTGCAATCGGCTTCGCGGCTTCGCGGCTTCGCGGCTTCGCGCAAGGCGCTCGCCTTGCCTCGCGCCACCCGGTGACGCCCTGGCTTCGCACCGGCTTGAGGCGCCTCTGCCCTTCCTCCCGCCAACCGCCCTTCCGCCAACCACGCGGCGCAGTCGGCGCCGCAGGACCCGGCGGCGCTTGCCTTGCCCAGCGCCCAAAACCCGGCGCGCGGCCTCACAGCAACCCGGGGCGGCACCTGCCTTGCCACGCGCAACGACTGGTGCGCTGGGATTCCTCGCGGCTCGGGCACGACCCTGACTTCCCCCGAGCCACTGGCGACACGCCGATTTCCGCCTGCCCGGGCCCGATCCATCTGGCGCCGGGCATCAGCTCGACGGCGCACCGCTTCACGGGGCCCACGCCGCTGCCCTGTCTCGTCAAGCGCCGACGACGGTGTGCCGCGGTGCTCGCCGCTGACCGTTCCACGGCTCGTCTGCTGGCGGCGGTCCGGGCTCGCGTGGTCCGGGGTCGTGGGCGAGGGCTGGGGTCGTGGTGGGCGGGGGGCTGGGGGCGGAGGGCTGGAGGCTGGGGGCGATTTGAGCGGGGGTGGAGTCGGGCGGGTTGGGGTTGGGCGGAGGGGGTGGTTTCGGCGGGTCCGCTGGTTTTCAACCGAGGTGCGGTAACGGTGTTTCCGTACATTTTTGGGCGATGATCACCCGATTGTGTTTGGTCGGGTGGGGGCCTGGCGGGTTGGACGCGTCGGCACCGAGGGCAGGTTAGTGGGTCGGCGAGCGGTGTGCAGGGTGGGTCACGGTGGGCAGACGGTGCCGTTGGACGGGACCTTGGCGTCCACCAAGAACTCCTCCGCCGCCCTCGTCGCGCACGCCGACTGGCCGAGTGCGCCGTGACCGCCACCTTGCCAGCCGACCACGACCCCGGCGGGCAGGGCTTGGGCGGCACGTTCACTACCGTCGCGGGGCGTTACCGGATCGGTGGACGTGGTCAGCACGAGCATCGGCGGGGCACCGACCAGCCTCGGCACCTTGACCTGCTGCGGCACGGGGAAGGGGCCGCAGGCCAGGAGCTTGCGGGCGAAGTAGGTGCCGAACAGCGGGTGCTTGGTGCGCCAGTCCGCGGTCAGGCCGGCCACCCGCTCGGGCGGCACGCGGGTCGTCGTGTCGTTGCAGCCGGTGATGACGGCGGCGTCGATGCGGGGCGGGTCGTCCTCCTGCTCGACCAGCAGCGGCTCGATGAAGGCGCTCAGCTTGGCGCCGTCGCCACCTTCCGCGGCCACGATGGCGTCGGCCAGCGCCGTCCACCGCGAGCGGTCCGCGATGCCGGCCAGGACGGCTTCCGTGGCAGTACCCGGGGTCAGGTCGAAGTCACCACCGCGCAACGGCTTGTCCCGCAACGACTCCAGCAGCGCCTTGAACCGGTCCGTCGCACCGGCACCCAGCGGGCAGCCCCGGATCACGCAGTCCTTCTGGAACGCCGAGAACGTCTCCTCCGCCGCCACCGCCCGCGTCTGCGACACCGCCGTCACGTCCAGCGTCGGGTCCGGCGCGCCGTCGAACACCATCCGCCCGATCCGGTCCGGGAACCGCGCCGCGTACAGGGTCAGCACCCGCGAACCCTCACCGAACCCGACCGCGTTCAGGTGCGGCACGTGCAACGCCTCGCGCAACTGCTCCAGGTCGGCCGACGCGCGCCACGAGTCCACCGCGGGCAACCGGTTCTCCATGTCGAGCACGCACTCGCGGCTGGCCAGCGTGTACGCGTCGACCAGGTCCTCGTTCGACTCCGCACCGGGATCGGCCTCCACGATGCCCACCCGCGCCGCGTCCGGCATGCACTGCACGGGGTCCGACTCGCCGGTGCCCCGCCGGTCCACACCGATCAGCGTGTACGTGCTCAGCACCGTCGCGGGCAGGCTCGCGGCCAGCCGCGCGGCCTTCACCGTCCCCGGCTCACCACCCGCCTCGCCGACCACGACCAGCGGGCTGCCGCCCGTGCCGACGCGCAGCAGCGACATGCCGAGGCTGCCCCGCCCGGGACGGCTCGGCACGTCCAGCCGCACGGTGAGCTGCGTGCACTCGTACTCCCACGTGCCCGCCGGCGCCGAGTCACCCATCCGCTCGCGCGTCGAGTCCGTGCACGACGACCACGCCATGCCGGGCGTCTCGAAGCTCGCCAGCGGCGGGACCTCGCGCGGACCGGACGGCACGGTGGCCGACGACGGCTGCTCGCCGTCACCGTGCACGGCGATCACCGGCCGGGTCGACGGACCCGCGCTGCACGCGGCCAGCGCGCTCAGAGCCACCAGCATCCAAGTGGCGTGACGCCGACGCGGCACAGCGGTCCCCTCGCTCTCTCCCACGGCATTGGTCTCCCGAAGGTGTGGTGCAGAGCCTCACACAGTCCAGGTGAGACTTCGGTGAGCGGGCTGGGGGAGGATGTCGGCGTGGTCACGGTGCACATCGAAGGCGTCCCCGAACGCAGGCTCGGCCGATCGGGTCCGGTCACGCTCGCCGCCAAGGCGTTCGGGGCGATCCCGCCGACCGCTCTGGTCCTGTTGGGCGTGGTCAGCGTGCAGGTCGGCGCGGCCGTGGCCAAGCAGCTGTTCACCCAGGCGGGTGCCGCGGGCACGGTCACGCTGCGGCTCCTGCTGGCCGCCGTCGTGCTGCTGCTGGTGTGGCGTCCGTCGCTGCGCCTGGACCGGCGGACGTACGCGGTCATCGCCGGGTACGGGCTGGTGCTCGGCGCCATGAACCTGACCTTCTACCAGGCGATCAAGCACATCCCGCTGGGCGCGGCGGTCACCATCGAGTTCCTCGGGCCGCTGGCGGTGGCCGTGCTCGGGTCGCGGCGCTGGCTGGACGGGCTGTGGGCGCTGCTCGCGGCGGCCGGCGTGCTGCTGCTGACCAGGGTGGACGGCGGCCTGGCGCTGCCCGGGGTGCTGTTCGCGCTGGCCGCGGCGGTGTGCTGGGCCGGGTACATCCTGCTGGCGGCGGCGCTGGGCAGCCGCACGTCGGACGGCAAGGGCCTGGCGCTGGCGATGGTGTTCGGCGCGGCCCTGGCGCTGCCGTTCGGCGTGGCCGAGGCGGGCACGATGCTGCTCGACCCGGTGGTGCTGATCGCGGGCGCGGCGGTGGCGCTGCTGTCGTCGGTGATCCCGTACTCGCTGGAGCTGGAGGCGCTGCGCAAGATCCCGCCGCGCGTGTTCGGCATCCTGATGAGCCTGGAGCCCGCCGTGGCGGCGCTGGCCGGGCTGATCCTGCTGCACGAGTCGCTGCACCCGGCGCAGTGGGTCGCGGTGTTCTGCGTGGTGCTGGCGTCGGTCGGGGCGACCCGGACCGCGAGACCGGAGGTGTGAGCGATGGCCCAGAGCGAGGCCGCAACGGTCGAGGAGTACCTGGCCGAGCTGCCCGAGGACCGGCGGGCGACGGTGTCCGCGGTGCGGGACGTGATCCTGGCGAACCTGCCGGACGGGTACGTCGAGGGCATCCAGTGGGGCATGATCACCTACTCGGTGCCGCTGGAGGTGTCCGGCAAGACCTACAACGGGCAGCCGCTGGGGTACGTGTCGCTCGCGTCGCAGAAGAACCACGTCTCGCTGTACCTGATGGGTGTCTACGGCGAGCGCGAGCAGGAGTTCCGGGCCGAGTTCGAAGCGACCGGCCGCAAGCTCGACATGGGCAAGAGCTGCGTGCGGTTCAAGCGGACCGACGACCTGCCGCTCGACCTGATCGGACGTGAAGTCGCACGTCAGAGCGTGGCCGAGTTCGTGGCGAAGGCGAAGGCCGCCCGGTCCTAGGGCTGGGGCTTGGGCGGCTGCTCGGGCGGTGGCTCGTCGTTGCTGAGCCGCCCGTCGATCAGCTCGCCGCCGCGCTCCTCGAAGATCGCTGCGTAGGTGGCGGCGTACTTGCGGTAGACGGCGAGCATCTCGCCTTCCACCGCGTCGGCCACGTCGGCGCGGAACTCGTCGCGCAGCCGGCGCATGGTGTTCACCGCGCTGCGCCGCATCAGGCTGTGCAGGTAGGGCCGGAACGTCACGTTCAGCCCGCCCACCACGGCCGCCGTGAGCAGCAGCACCTTGCCCAGCGCCGTCTCCGACGAGGTGAAGCCCACCGCGAGCACGGCGGGCACGAAGATCAGCACCACGGTGTAGAACAGCCCGGTGGTGCGGTGCACGACCCGCCACATCGACAGCCGGCGGCAGTCGTGCCGCATGCGGTCGTCGAGTTCCCGGATGAGCACGCCCACGTCGGCTACAGGTAAGTCGGCCACAGCCCGTCACCGTACCGACCCGGGCGGTCACGCGGGGCGGACTTCGCCTCGCAGCACGGATTCCACGTCATAGCGGGCGGGCTGGTCGAGCTGGTCGTAGCGGCACGACGCGGGATCCCGGTCGGGCCGCCACCGGCGGAACTGGCCGTTGTGCCGCAGCCGGGCCGGCGCCGCGCCCTCGGTCTGCGAGTACGCGATCTCCAGCACGCGTTCCGGCCGCAACGGCACCCAGTCGGCGTGCTTGCCGCGCCACCGGTTGATCTCGCCGGGCAGCCGGCGGCCATCGGGCTCCACCAGCCACGGGTGCTCGCCGGTGGTGATCAGGGGTTGGAACTCCTCGGCCAGCGCACGC
The DNA here is from genome assembly GCF_003014735.1 of Saccharothrix carnea. GTDB lineage: Bacteria > Actinomycetota > Actinomycetes > Mycobacteriales > Pseudonocardiaceae > Actinosynnema > Actinosynnema carneum. The sequence continues at coordinate 65,410 of NZ_PYAX01000013.1, forward strand.
CGTTCGGCCGCCTTGAACGACCCGACCACGCCGACGTGGTGCAGGATGCCCGCGTCGTCGTGCAGGCCGAGCAGCAGCGAGCCGACCGCCGTGCCCGGTTCGGTGTCCTTGTGCCAGCGCAGCCCGGCCACCACGCACTCGGCGGTGCGGGCGTGCTTGACCTTGACCATGGTGCGCTTGCCGGGCGTGTACTCGCCCGCAGCGGGCTTGCCGATGACGCCGTCCAGGCCCGCGCCCTCGAACAGCTCGAACCACTGCGCGGCCAGGTCTCCATCAGTGGTCGCGGGCGTGAGGTAGAGGCCGTCGCCGGGCGTGATCAGGCCCTCCAACGTGGCACGGCGCTCGGTGCAGGGCCGCTCCAGCAGCAGGTCGTCGCCCACGGCCAGCACGTCGAACGCCACGAAGCTGGCCGGCGTCTGCTCCGCGAGCAGACGCACGCGGCTCTCCGCCGGGTGGATGCGCTCGGACAACGCGTCGAAGTCGAGCTTGTCGTCCTTGGCCACGACGAGCTCGCCGTCGACCACGATCCGCGGCGGCAGGGTGCGCTTCAGCGCGGCCTCGGCCTCCGGGAAGTACCGGTTGAGCGGCTTGCCGCTGCGGGACTGGAGGAACACCTCGTCGCCGTCGCGGAAGACCAGGCAGCGGTAACCGTCCCACTTCGGCTCGAACACCAGGTCCGCGCCGGTCGGGATCTTGTCCACCGCGGTGGCCAGCATCGGCTGCACGGGAGGGGTCAACGGGAGCGCCACCCGGCCATCCTGCCTGGTGGACCGCACTAGCGCACGCGTTGGCGCTCCCTCTTGGCCAGATCCAGCCGCACCGCGGCGGGCAGCACGTCGACACCGAGCGCGCTGCGCGCCCGGGACAGCACGCGGTCGTCCAGCTCACGCCACACCCGAGTCACGTCCGCGCCGTGCCGCAACGTCAGCCGCAGCCGCAGCGCGGGCGAGCCCACCACGGACACCTTCGCCCCGGCCACGCCGTGGACCTGCTCGGCGTCCGCCCGCACCGCCGCCGCGAGCGCCTTGGCGGTCACCACCACGTCGTCCAGGCGCAGGTCGGGGTGCCGTTCCGGGCGGATCGCGCGCCACGCCCACCACAGCCCGAGGACCACGGCCAGCAGGCCGAGCGCGAGGAGCCCGAGCCGGACGGGCAGCAGGTGCCGGCGGGCCCAGTCGAGCACGACCGGGTCCAGCACCGGCCGGTCCACGTCGAACCGGTGCAGCAGCACGGCCGCGCCGCCGACCAGCAGCGCGAGCGCGCCGAGCACGGCCGCCATCACGCGTTCGACGCGGTTCGAGCGGTTCACGGGCGGTCCTTGGGTGAGATGACCACGACCGACACCTTCGGCCGCACGGGCAGCGGCAGGTCGGCCACCGCCGCCTGAGCCACCTCCAGCAGCCGGGGCCGCAACGTCGCCTCGTCGTGCACCCGACTCCTCGCCCGGACTCGCACCTTGCGCCGCGACGCGGTGACCGACGCGTCCAGCACGCCTTCCTCCGCCCGCACGCGGTGCCCGACCACCCGGGCCAGGGACGTCGGCGTGGTCACCACCCGGACCCCGTCCGCCGGGTCGTCCAACGGCAGCTGCGCCACCCCCGCCCGTGACGCCAGGACCAGCAGGACCAGGCCACCGGCCGCCAGGGACGCGCCGAGCACGAGCACCGGCCGGTCCACCCAGGACCAGTCCGGGAGCGACCACGCGCGTCCGGTCCAGTGCCGGACCACCGCGACGGCCAGCAGCGCACCGGCGGCGGCCAGCGCCAGCCCGAGCAACGGCGACAGCACCCGCAGCAGGACCCGCACCTACACCACCCGCGGCCGGGTCGGGGCGCGCAGCGCGGACACCGTCAAGGCCAGAGACCGGACCCGGTACCCGGTGATCCGCTCCACCTCCTCGGTGACGTGCCGCCGGACGTCCGCGGCGGCGGTGCGGACGGGCGCGGGGTAGGGCAACGCCAGCTTCACCACCAGCTCCAGGTCACCGTCCGCCTCGCCGACGCCCACCTTCACCGCCGCGCTCGGTTCCGCGCCGGGCACCAGGCGGACGGCGTGCGCCGCCACCTTCCGCACGACGGTCGGGTGGATCTCCAATGACCCCTCCGCCTGGTCGGGGCCGGTCACTTGTCGCGGCCCCGGCCGAGCAGGTCGCCCAGGTCGAGCCCGCCGTCGAGGACCCGGCCCACGACCAGCCCGATCACCCCGACCGCCAGGGTCACCAGGAACGCGGTGAACCCGCCGGTCGCGGCCAAGCCCAGGACCAGGCCCGCGAGCAGGCCCGTCTGCGTCGCGCTCATCCGCCCTCCAACTCCAGGTCGGCCACGGTGACGTCCACCGGCGCGCGGCCGGTCACCCGCGCCACGTGCGCCCGCAGCTCCGACACCACCTCGGCGATCGGCCGGTCCGGCCGCAGCACCACCGCGACCTCGACCCGGTCGCCGACCCGGACGCCGTCCACCCGCCGCCCGGGCAGGTAGGAGGCGACCGCGCCGTCCAGCCGCGCCACGTCCGGGTGGGCCAGCAGCGCCGACTCCACGTCCTCCGCCACGTCCGTCACTCGACCCGCGACCCCGTCGACGGCGCGGTCTCCTCGTCGTCCTCGGGCAGGTGGATGTCGTTCACCGCGATGTTGACCTCGATGACCTCGAGCCCGGTCATCCGCTCGACCTGGCCGATCACGTTGCGCCGCACGGCCCGCGCCAGGTCGACGATGCTCGCGCCGTACTCGACGATGATGTCCAGGTCGACCGCGGCCTGCCGCTCGCCCACCTCGACGGCCACGCCGGCGGTGCTCGCGGTGCCCGCGCCGGGGATCCGCTCGCGCAGCGCGCCGAACGCCCGCGACACACCGCCGCCCACGGCGTGCACGCCGGAGATCTCCCTGGCCGCGATGCCCGCGACCTTCTGCACGACCGACGACGCGATCGTGGTCCGGCCCAACTCGGTGTCGTCGGCCGGACGCGCGGTGCCGGTGTCCGGCTTGACGGCGGTGCTCTGAGCCACGGCGGATCCCTCCGAATCGTTGCGTGCCCGTTCGGAGGCGGACCGTAGCCGGATCAGGCCGGTGATGCGCCCGACGTCACCGGATCAGGCGTCACCCTCCGGTACCGCAGGAGGAGGGCGCTGTCGGCGTGCAGCACCGACGCCAACTCCATCGACCGAGGTGACGGCGGCAGCGGGCCCACCGCGATCCGGCCCGCGTCACCGCCCGCGAGCAGCGGGGAGAACGTCACGCACAGCACGTCCACCAGGTCGGCGTCGATCAGCGCGCCGAACACGTGCGGCCCGCCCTCGCAGTCGACCCGGCGCAACCCGCGCTCGTCCAACGCCGCCAGCGCCAGGTCCATGGACACCGCCTCCTCACCGGCCACGACGACGTCCGCGCCCGCCGCCGCCAGCGCGTCACGCCGCTCCCGGGGCGCCGCCGCCGTGGTGAGGATGATCGGCGGCACGGACGTGCTGGTCACCAGGGCGGATGTCGGCTCGATCGAGCACCGCCCCGTCACCACCGCGATCGGCGGCACGGGCGTGAGGCCCAGCCTGGCCCGCCGGGACGCGCGGACCTCGCCCGCCTTGACCCCCTGGTAGCCCTCGACCAGGGCCGTGCCCGCGCCGACGAGCACCACGTCGCACAGGTCGCGGCCGAGCATGAACACCTTGTGGTCGGCCGCGTTGCCCAGCCCCTCGGACCGCCCGGCGACCGACACCGCACCGTCCACGCTGGACACGAAGTTCACCTGCACCCACGGCCGGTCCAGTCCGGCTGGGTAGTCGTAGAGCCGTTCCAGCTCCTCGTCGGTGATCTCGCCGTCACGTGGTGGCCACAACATCCGCACCGCCACATCCCAGCACGCCGTTACGATCCGGTCATGTCCGCCCCGCCGCGCCTGTCCGACCGAACCCCGCACGTCGCCGCGGACGAGCTGGTGGACGCGATGGTCCCGCCGCCCCGCTTCGACGCGGTCCGCTTCGACACCTACCTGCCCAACCCGGACGAGCCGAGCCAGGCGGCGGCGGTGCGGGCGTGCCGGGAGTTCGCCGAACGCGTGTCCGAGGGCGACCGCCGGGGCGTGCTGGGCCGGCTGTTCAAGCGGTCGGGTGACGGCGAGGCCAAGCCCGGCCTCTACCTCGACGGCGGGTTCGGCGTCGGCAAGACCCACCTGCTGGCGTCGGTGTGGCACGCAGTGCCCGGTCCCAAGGCCTACGGCACGTTCGTCGAGCTGACCAACCTGGTCGGCGCGCTCGGCTTCGGCGAGACCGTGCGCCGGCTGTCGGCGCACAAGCTGCTCGCGATCGACGAGTTCGAGCTGGACGACCCGGGTGACACGATGCTGGTCACCCGGTTGATCAAGGAGTTGACCGCGGCGGGCGTGTCGGTCGCGGCCACGTCGAACACGCTGCCGGACAAGCTGGGCGAGGGCCGGTTCGCCGCCGCCGACTTCCTGCGCGAGATCCAGTCGATGTCGGCGAAGTTCACGGTGGTCCGGGTCGACGGCCCCGACTACCGCCACCGCGGCCTGCCGGACGCGCCGCCGCCGATGGCCGACGAGGACCTGGTGGCCAAGTCCCAGGGCACGCCCGGCAGCACGTTGGACGAGTTCGCCGACCTGTGCGACGCGCTGGCCAGGATCCACCCGTCGAGCTACGGCCGGCTGGTGGACGGCGTCACGGCGGTGCACCTGCGCCACGTCCGGCCCGCGCCCGACCAGGCGGTGGCGCTGCGGCTGGTGGCGCTCGGCGACCGGCTCTACGACCGGGACATCCCGGTGGCGGTGTCCGGCGAGCCGCTCTCGGAGCTGTTCACGGCCGAGATGCTGCGCGGCGGCTACCGCAAGAAGTACCTGCGGGCGGTATCGCGCCTGGTGGCGCTGTCACGCTGATCTTGCCTGCTCAGACCCCCGTTCAGGGGAGTTTTGCGGGTGGTCCGCCGGGTATCCATCGGCCGTGATGAGCGAAGCGGAACGCCGCACCCTCAGTGAGATCGAGAGCAGACTCGCGGACGAGGAGCCGGGCCTCGCCTCGGCGCTCGTCGCCGGCAAACCCCGGCACCCCGTGCTCAGCTACGCCCTCGTGGCCACGTTCGGCGGTCTGGGCGTGCTGCTGCTGTTCCTCGGGGCGTTCGGCCCCGCCCTGGCGTCGCTCGGGTTCGGCGCGCTGCTGATGCTGATGCGCGGCTACACCTGGCGCTGAGCCGGCACCGCCGGGCAGGCGCACACCAGCCGCGAGCTCATCGCACCGTCGCGCCGCGTCCGGCCACGCCCGTCAGCCGACCCCGGGTCCGGGGAGCCTCGTCACACTTCGCGGATCCGGCCTAATCCGCTGGCCACGGGCGGCTGCCATGGCCGACCATGCGCGGGTGGGATTCCTGGACGCGAACGGCCTCGCCTTCCGCCTGCCCGACGGCCGCGAGCTGTTCCGCGACGTGTCGTTCAAAGTCGGCACGAACAGCGTGGTCGCCCTGGTCGGCGCGAACGGCGTCGGCAAGACGACGTTGCTGAGAATCCTGTCCGCCGAGCTGACGCCCACCGCGGGCAGCGTCCGCGTGCAGGGCGGCTTGGGCGTGATGCCTCAGTTCGTCGGCTCGGTCCGGGACGAGAGCACCGTCCGCGACCTGCTGCTGGCCGCGTCACCGGCGCCGCTGCGCGCCGCGGCGCAAGCGCTGGACGAGGTCGAGCTCCAGCTCATGGAGACCGACGACGAGCCGACCCAGATGCGGTACGCCGACGCGATCACCGCGTGGGGCGAGGTCGGCGGCTACGACGCCGAGGTGCTGTGGGACACCGTCACGGTGGCCGCGCTGGGCGTGCCGTTCGACCGGGCCCGGTTCCGCGAGGTCCGCACGCTGTCCGGCGGCGAGCAGAAGCGGCTGGTGCTCGAAGCGCTGCTGCGCGGGCCGGAGCAGGTGCTGCTGCTGGACGAGCCGGACAACTACCTCGACGTGCCGGGCAAGCGGTGGCTGGAGGACCGGCTGCGCGAGACCGGCAAGGCCGTGCTGCTGGTCAGCCACGACCGGGAACTGCTCGACGTGGCCGCGACGCACGTGGTCACGGTCGAGGCGCACTCGGCGTGGACGCACGCGGGCTCGTTCGGAACCTGGCACGCCGCCCGCACCGCCCGGATCGAACGCCTCGCCGAACTGCACCGCCGCTGGAACGAGGAGCACGACCACCTCAAGGAACTCGTCCGCACGCTCCAGATCCAGGCGCGGATCAGCGAGGTGATGGCCGCGAAGTACCGGGTCATGCGGGCCAAGCTGGAGCGGTTCGAACAGGCCGGTCCGCCGCCCGAGCTGCCCACCGACGAGAAGGTGGCGCCCCGGCTGCGCGGTGGCCGCACCGGCGTGCGGGCCATCACCTGCGAGAACCTCGAACTGACCGGCCTGATGAAACCGTTCGACGCGGAGATCTTCTTCGAGGACCGGGTCGCGGTCCTGGGTTCGAACGGCTCCGGCAAGAGCCACTTCCTGCGGCTGCTCGGCGGCGGCGACGTCGCGCACACCGGCGTGTGCCGCCTCGGCGCCCGGGTCGTGCCAGGCCTGTTCGCGCAGACCCACCAACACCCGGAGTGGATCGGCCGCACGCTGGTCGACGTCCTGTGGCACGGCGAGGACGGCCGCAAGGGCCTCGACCGGGGTGCCGCGATGTCCGTCCTGAGCCGCTACGGCCTGGGCAAACAGGGCGACCAGCGGTTCGAGACACTGTCCGGTGGCCAACAGGCACGGTTCCAGGTGCTGCTGCTGGAGCTCTCCGGCGCGACCTTGCTCCTGCTGGACGAGCCAACCGACAACCTCGACCTGAACTCCGCCGAGGCCCTGCAGGACGCCCTGGAAGGCTTCACGGGCACCGTCATCGCCGTCACCCACGACCGCTGGTTCGCCCGCAACTTCGACCGCTTCCTGCTCTTCCGCTCCGACGGCCGAGTAGTCGAAGTCGACGAGCCGGTCTGGGACGAGACGCGGGTCAAGCGCGTTCGGTAGCGCGATCTAGGCTGCCGGAGGTGAACGTTTTGCGGCTTCCCGTCCGCCGGTCCGCGTACGCGGCGGCCGTGGCGGCGCTCGTGGCCAACGTGCTGATCGTGCTCACCGGCGCGTTGGTGCGCCTGACCGGCTCCGGGCTGGGGTGCCCGACGTGGCCGAGCTGCACCGACGACTCGTTCGTCACCACGCCGGAGATGGGCGTGCACGGCGTGGTCGAGTTCGGCAACCGGGTGCTCGGCATCGTCGTCGGCCTGATCACCCTGGCCCTCGTGGTCGCGGTGGCCCGCCATCGCGACCGCCCGCCCAAGGCGCTGCCGCTGGCAGTCGGCGTCCTGGTCGGCGTGGGGTTGCAGGGCCTGATCGGCGGGCTGAGCGTGCGCCGGGCGCTCGCGCCCGAGATCGTCGCCGTCCACTTCCTGGTCAGCACGGTGCTGGTCGCGGCGCTCGTCGTGCTGGTCGACCTGCTCGGCCGGCCCGACGCCGTGCTGCGCGCACCGGCGGACCTCCGGCTGCGGATCGGCCTGGCGGCGATGCCCGTGGCGCTCGCCGGCGTCCTGGTGCTCGGCACCCTGGTGACCGGCAGCGGCCCGCACGCCGGTGACGAGGACGCCCGCCGGTTCGGCTTCGACCCCGCCGAGGTGGCGGCGTTCCACGTGCTGTTCGTCGTGGTGCTGCTCGGGCTCCAGGTCGGGGCGGCGATCGTGCTGCGCACTCCGGCGGCGTTCGCCGCGGTGGCGCTGTCGATCACCCAGGGCGTGATCGGCTCGGTGCAGGAGGCGTTGGCCCTGCCGGTGCCACTGGTGGCCGCGCACGTGGTCACCGCCGCGCTGGTCGTCGCGGCCACCACCCACCTCACCGTGCGGGCGTTCCGGGTCTAGTCGGTCACCCGCCGTGCCATGCTCGGAGCATGGACACCGGTTCGGTGGTGGCGGTGGTCGCCTTCCTGCTCGTGATCGTGGGCGGTGTGGTCCTGGCCGTGCGGGGACGCGACGACCAGAGCCGCGACGACGTCGGGCCGCCGATGAACTCGTCCGACGGCGGTGGTGGCGGCTGAGCCGACGGCTCGACCGGTGACGAGCGGCTAGCGGGCGCTCGGCTCGGGCGCGCGGGTCGACTGGTCCTCCGACGCGGTCGGCTCGACGCCCTGCTCGACCAGGTGATCGGTCTCGAACTCGCGTTCCAGCACCCACACCCCGTCCTCGCGCCGCCACGACGTCACCGAAGCATTGGGCACCACGGTGTTGCGCGCGAACGCCGCCAAATCCGGCTCGGGCAGGCACTCCAGCAGGTAGCGCAACAGGTACGCCTGCAACTCGTGCCCGAACAGCAGCACCCGCCGCCCGTCCAGGTCACGCAGCAGCGACCGCAGCCGCAACGCCACGTCCGCCCACGACTCACCGCCCGGCGGCCGGTAGTAGAACTTGCCCAACCGCCGCTCGCGCGCCCGCTCCTCCGGGTGCCGCAGCGCCACCCCGCGCGTCGTCAACAGGTCCAGCACACCCAGCTCACGGTCACGCAGCCGCTCGTCCACCCGTGCCCGGGGGTGGTGCCCACCCACGGTGAGCCGCGCCGTGTCGATGGCCCGCCGGTACGGCGAGCACACCACCAGATCCGGCCGCCGCTCGTCCGGCAGCGCGGCGAACCACCGGCCCAGTGCCCGGCCCTGTTCCTCGCCCCGCGCCGACAGCGGCACGTCCGGGTCGCGCTCCGGGATGTCGACGACCTCGTCACCGGCCGACTCCGCGACCTCCCGCGCCACGTTGCCGGTGCTCTCGCCGTGCCTGATCAGCCCGATCCAGTCCGCCCCAAGGGAGTCCACCTGAGCCAACTTAGCGCTCCGGCGCCGCACCGGCACTCCTGGCGCTCACCCCGAACCGGTAGAACTCCGCCCGTGGACGACATCGACGCGTACTGCGAACGCCTGGCGGCCGGTCTGTGGGCCGAGCCGCTCAACGCCGTGAGCAACGCGGCGTTCCTGATCGCGGCGGCCCTGCTGTGGTGGCGCCACCGGCCGGGGCCGAGGAGCCTGCGGGCGCTGCCGGTGCTGCTCGCGCTGGTCGGGCTGGGCAGCCTGAGCTTCCACACGGTCGCCGACACGCTCACCAACTTCTTCGACGTCGGCTTCATCGCCGTCTACGTGATCTGGTACCTGGTCGTGTTCGCGCACTACTACCTGAACGCCCGGTGGGCGCTCGCCTGGCTGGCCGCGCCCGCGTTCGTCGTGCTCGCGGTGGTCGTCGCACCGCTGAGCGCGCTCGTGCCGGGCGGTTCGGGCATCTACCTGGCGCCGTTCCTGTGCCTGCTGGCCGCCGCGGCGGTCGCGGTGGCGCGCCGGATGCCGTGGCACGACCTGGCGGCGGCCGCGGGCGTGTTCGTGGTGTCGGTGACGCTGCGGACCCTCGACCAGCCCCTGTGCGGCGGCTGGCCGAGCGGCACGCACTACTTCTGGCACGTGCTCAACGCCGTGGTGCTCTACCTGGTGGCCCGGCAGGTCATTCGCGTTCAGCGGGCAGCCGACCCGACCTGACCGCCGCGACCAGCGCCTCGTGGTCGGCGCACGTCCGGTCGGCGTAGTCCAGCGCGTACCGGGCGATCGCGGCGTCCAGCTCCTCGCCGTCCGCGCAGTACCCGGCCAGCAGCCGGGGGTCCACCGAACGGCTGTGCGCGCGGGCCAGCAGGGCGCCCGCCAGCCTGCCGTAGTCGTCCAGGTCGTCCCGCTTCAACGTGGTCGCGTCGATCTCGCCCTTGCGGTTGCGGAACTGGCGGACGATGTAGTCCCGTCCGTCGATCGTGGTCCAGCCGAGCAGGATGTCGGTCTCCGCCTGCACGAGCCGCGCGCCGTGCACGATCCGCTTGCCCTCGTGCTTGACCGCGGGCGCCCCGAGGAACGGTGCCAGCGCGGACGGCCGCGCCTCCTTCGCCTGCAGCACCAGCGCCTCGTCACCGTTGCCGTGCAACAGGACCAGGTAGTTGCGCCACCCCACGCTGCCGGTGCCGACCACGCGGAACGCCACGTCCGACACGCTGTACCGCATGATCAGGTTGTACCGCGACTCCCGCAGCGTGTCCACATAGGACGGCAGGGCGTCCACGACGGACTGTGCGGCCTCGGGGGAGATCCGGGACAGCACGGGCGGGTCCTCGACGAACCGGATGTGCTCGCCCTCGCGCCGCGTCCACTTCGCGGCCACCCGCGCGCTGGTGTTCTTGCGCGCCTTGGACGCGGCCTTGGTGAAGGCGTCCATCAGGTCGTCGGCCTTGGTCTTGGACAACGCCGACTCGTCGCCCAGCGCGTTCCACGACTCCATGAACGGGATCTCGGCCAGGTGCCGCGCCGCGGCCCGGTAGGCCCGCACCGCGTCGGACGCCGCGTCACGGCAGCCCTTCTCCGACACGCCGCCTTCCCGGCCGGCCAGCACCAGCGACGTCGCCAGCCGCTTCAGGTCCCACTCCCACGGTCCGGGCAGCGTCTCGTCGAAGTCGTTGATGTCCATCACGATCCGGCCCTCGGGCGTGCCGTAGAGGCCGAAGTTCGCCGCGTGCGCGTCACCGCACAGCTGCGCGTCCAGCCCGCTGCGCGCACCGACGGCCAGGTCGCCCGCCATCAGCCCGGCGCTGCCCCGGAAGAACGCGAACGGCGAGACGAGCATCCGGCCGATCCGCAGCGGCACGAGGTGCGGCAGGCGGCCCTCGTTCGAGGCGTCCAGGAACTCGACCACGGACGGCCGGTCCGGCGCGAGCGGCACCTTGCGGTGCGCCTCGTGGCTCACCGCCGCCCGCAGCTCGCGGCCGCGCGCCAGGACCTCTTCCGGCTCCACCCACTGTCCCAGCGCGACGGCCGCCTGAGCCCGCTTGCGTTCACCCATGGGGGTAAGGATGCGTCACGAACCCGCCGGATACGTGCGCCTCGACACGTCTGTGACCTGCGTTAACGCTGAGTGTTCAGCACCTCGCCGATCGCGTCGACACCGCGGTCCAACTCCTCGCGCGTGATGACGAGCGGTGGGGCGACGCGCAGGGTGGTGTCCTGGGTCTCCTTGCACAGCACGCCGAGCCCGGCCAGGGCCTCCGACACCGCCCGCCCGCGCGGTCCGCCGGGCGCGATCTCGACACCGGCCCACAGCCCGCGCCCGCGCACCTCGGCCACCCCGTGCCCGACCAGCTCGCCCAGCCGCGCGTGCAGGTGGGCGCCCAGCTCGCGGGACCGCTGCTGGAACTCGCCGGTCGCCAGCAGCCGCACCACGGCCCGGCCGACCGCGCACGCCAGCGGGTTGCCGCCGAACGTCGACCCGTGCTCACCGGGCCGCAGCACGCCCAGCACCGCCCGGCTGCCGACCACCGCCGACACCGGCATGATGCCGCCGCCGAGCGCCTTGCCCAGCGTGTACAGGTCGGCGCGCACGCCGTCGTGGTCCAGCGCCAGCAGGTCGCCCGTGCGGCCCAGCCCCGACTGGATCTCGTCCGCGATGAGCAGCACGTCGTGCTCGTCGCACAGCGCCCGCGCGCCGGCCAGGTACCCCGCGGGTGGCACGACCACGCCCGCCTCGCCCTGGATCGGCTCGAGCAGCACGGCGGCCGTCCGCTCGGTGATCGCCTCGCGCAGCGCGTCCAGCGACCCGTACTCGACGACCTTGAAGCCCGGCGTGAACGGCCCGAAGTCGCTGCGCGCGGTCTCGTCGGTGGAGAACGAGACGATCGTGGTGGTGCGGCCGTGGAAGTTGGACCCGGCGACCACGATCTCGGCCGTACCCTCCGGCACGCCCTTCACCCGGTAGGCCCACTTGCGGGCGACCTTGATCGCGGACTCGACGGCCTCCGCGCCGGAGTTCATCGCGAGCACCATCTCGGTGCCGGTCAGCTCGGCCAGCTCGCGGCAGAACAGGCCGAACTGGTCGTGGTGGAACGCGCGGCTGGTGAGCGTGACGCGGCCGAGCTGCTCGACCGCGGCGGCCACCAGCTCCGGGTGGCGGTGGCCGAAGTTCAGCGACGAGTAGCCGGACAGGAAGTCCAGGTAGCGGCGACCTTCGACGTCGGTGACCCACGAGCCCTCGCCGTGCGAGATGACGACCGGCAGCGGGTGGTAGTTGTGCGTGCTCCATTCCTCGTCGAGCGCGATGAAGTCCCGGGAGCTCAGTGCTGCGGCCATGGCGGTCATGTCACCACAGTAAGGGCCCTGCGCCAGCGATTTCATCCGCCAGGTGTTGCGCGTCCGTCATGTTCGTTGCGCAATCGAACGGTTTCGCGGCGATCCGTTGCGCAACCGGCACGGCCAAGATCGGCGGGTTACCCTCCGACGATGGCCGACAAGTCCGCGCAGGTCCAGTCGATATCCGACGCCTTCCGGGTGCGACCGGAGGACTTCGACCTGGCCGAGGTCGACCCGGGCGCCACGCCGGTCGGGCCGAGGTCGAAACGCGAGGCCGCCGCCGACATGGCCGTGATCGGCCAGGAGCTGGACCGGCTCCAGGAGGCGCTGTACGCCGAGGGCACGGGCGGCGGCGTCCGGAGGGTGCTGCTGGTGCTCCAGGGCATGGACACCTCCGGCAAGGGCGGCACGATCCGGCACGTCGCGGGCCTGGTCAACCCGCAGGGCCTGCGGATCGCGTCGTTCAAGAAACCGACCCGGACCGAGCTGCGGCACGACTTCCTGTGGCGCGTCCGCCGCCAGGTGCCGCAGCCGGGCTACATCGGCGTGTTCGACCGCTCGCACTACGAGGACGTGCTGGTCGCGCGGGTGGACAACCTCGTGCCGTCGACCGAGTGGCGGCGCCGGTACCGGCAGATCAACGCGTTCGAGGCGGAGCTGGCCGAGCAGGGCGTGACCACGGTCAAGTGCTTCCTGCACATCTCGCCGGAACGGCAGCGCGAGCGGCTCATCGCCCGGCTGGAGGACCCGCTCAAGCACTGGAAGTACAACCCGGGCGACCTGGAGGTGCGGGCCAAGTTCTCGCGCTACCAGCTGGCCTACCACGACGCGCTGGTCAAGTGCTCGACGCCGGTCGCGCCGTGGTACGCCGTGCCGTCCGACCGCAAGTGGTACCGGAACTGGGTGGTGGCGCAGCTGCTGCTGGAAGCGCTGCGGGACCTGGCGCCCGAGTACCCGCAACCCTCGTACGATCCGGCCGTCGAGTTGGCACGGCTCCAGGAAGCCGACCCGTTGCGCTAGACGCAATCTTCGTTGCGCCTCTTGCTTGTTCACAGTGGTGCAGGCCACTGTGGGAACCGCCGCGGGCGGTCGAGCGGAGGTTCGGTGTGGTTGTCGACAGGCGGCGGTTCCTGGGGGCCGTTGGCGTGGGAGCGGGGTTGCTGATGACCGAGGGCGTGGCGGGAGCGGACGGGTCGGACCACGGGCGGAAGGAGGTTCGCGCCTACCTGGGCACCTACACGTCCTGGGCGGGCGGCGGCACGGGTCTCGGGCTCGGCGCGTACGACCCGGCGACGGGTGTGCTGCGCGTCACCGGCGTGGTGCCGGACGTGCCCAACCCGTCGTTCGTGATCGACGCGGGCCGCTGGGTGTACGCGGTCAACGAGAAGTCGGACGGCGAGGTGACCGCGCTGGCGGTCGGCGCGGACGGCGTGCCGAAGGTCGTCGGCAGCCGGTCCACCGGTGGCGCGGACCCGTGCCACCTGGTGCTGCACCGGGGTTTCCTGCTGTCGGCCAACTACAGCTCGGGCAGCGTGGCCGTGCACCCGGTGCTGCGCGAGGGCGGGCTGGGCGAACGGACGGACCTGGTCGTGCACTCCGGCGCGGGACCGGACCCGGACCGGCAGGAAGGGCCGCACGCGCACCAGGTGCTCCCCGACCCGACCGGCGAGTTCGTGCTGGCGGTCGACCTGGGCACCGACTCGGTGTACAGCTACCGGCTCAGCGACGAGGGCAAGCTGACCGCGGCGGCGACGGCGCGCGTGCACCCGGGCGCGGGTCCGCGGCACCTGGCGTTCCACCCGTCGGGCAAGTACGCCTACATCGCCAACGAGCTCGACTCCACGATCGTGGTGGCGGCCTACGACCGAGGTGTCCTCACGCCCGGCCCGAAGGTGAGCACCCTGCCCGCCGGGGCGCCGACCACGCCGCGCAACTACCCGGCGGAGATCCTGGTGTCGCGCGACGGCCGGTTCGCCTACCTGTCCAACCGGGGCCACGACAGCGTGGCCGTGTTCGCGGTGGAACGCGGCGGCGCCGTCCTGCGGCTGGTCGAGGCCACTCCGGTGGGTGGCAAGTTCCCCCGGCACCTCACGCTCGACGGTTCCGGCCGGTTCCTGCTCGCGGCCAACCAGAACTCCGACAACATCACCGCGTTCGCGGTGGACCGGGCCACCGGCAAGCTGCGGCAGACGGGCACGACGGCGTCCCCGATCCCGGTCTGCGTCGCTCTGACGAGGTAACTCCGGACGGGTCAACTTCGGCCGGCGGGACTGTCCACAGTGGTAGGCCGAGGGCATGAAGATGCTCGCGCTCGCACTGCTGATGTCCGTGGTACCGGCACCGGTCGCGCCGGAGCTCGTCGCGTTGGGTGATTCCTACGCGGCGGGCCTCGGCGCGGGCGACGAGGCGTCCGACGACTGCCGGCGCAGCCCGCACGCGCACCCGAAGCTGTGGGCGGAGCGCAACAGCGCGTCGCTGGTGTTCGCCGCGTGCGCCGGCGCCCGGACGGCCGACGTGGTCGGGCAGGCGGAGCGGATCACGCCGTCCGCCACGCTGGTCACCATCACGGTGGGCGGCAACGACGCCGGTTTCAGCGACGTCATGACGACCTGCACGCTGGGCGGGGACGACGAGTGCGCGCAGCGGGTCGACGTGGCCGTGCGGTTCATCCGGGACGAGCTGCCCGGCCGCCTGGACGAGGTGTACGGCGTGGTGGGCGACCGGAGGTCCGCGTCGGCCGAGGTGGTCGTGCTGGGCTACCCGCGGCTGTTCTCGTTCGAGACGTGGTGCCTGATGAGCGAGCCGAAGCGGGCGGCGGTGAACCGGGCGGCCGACGTGCTGGCCGAGGTGACCGGCGACCGGGCGAAGGCGGCCGGGTTCACCTTCGCCGACGTCCGTGAGGCGTTCGACGACCACGGCGTGTGCGCCGACGAGTCGTGGCTGAACGGCCTGGTGCTGGTGCCCGTCGACCGGTCGTACCACCCGAACCGGGCAGGTCAGGAGGCCGGCTACCTGCCGGCGTTGACGGAGGCTGCTCTGTAGGCGTGACCTTGCCGTTCGTGGGTGCTGACCGAGCGGTGGCGGCCCTGGGGTGACCTGACCGGCGGCTGATCTCGAACGACTCGCCGCCGGTCGGCGAGCCGGCCGCTGAGCCGCCGGTGAGCACGCCCGCAGTGTCCCAGCGCCTCAAGGTGCCGGTGCGCCGGGGCGTCGAACGGCAGACCACCCAGGCCGCGGCGGGGGCGGCGAGGCGAGGGCGGCCGGGGTTGCGTCCTGGGCCGTGACGCGGACGCCGGTAACCGGTTGGCGGTCGGGTCCTCCGGTTGACCATCATTCAGCCCGTGAACCCCACGAACGGGCTGCGCCAGGTCGCGGCCACCCGCTACGTCACGCCCTTCCGGGAGGGCGGCTCCCTGCCGGGCCTGGTCGAGGCCGACGACCTCGGCATGTACGTGCTCAAGTTCCGCGGCGCGGGCCAGGGCGTGAAGGCGCTGATCGCCGAGATCGTGGTCGGCGAGCTCGCCCGCCGCCTCGACTTCCGGGTGCCCGAGATCGTGCTGGTGGAGCTGGACCCGGAGCTGGGCCGGGCCGAGCCCGACCAGGAGGTGCAGGAGCTGCTCAAGGCCAGCGGCGGGCTCAACCTGGGGCTGGACTACCTGCCCGGCTCGTTCGACTACAACCCGGTGGTGCGCGAGCCGTCCGCCGAGACCGCCGCCCGGCTGCTGTGGCTGGACGCGCTCACGCTCAACGTCGACCGCAGCTGGCGCAACCCGAACACCCTGCTGTGGCACCGCGAGCTGTGGCTGATCGACCACGGCGCCTCGCTGTACTTCCACCACTCCTGGCGGCCGGAGAAGTTCCCCGCGGCCACCTACCGGTTCGACGCGGCCGACCACCTGATGCTGCCGTTCGCGGGTGGGCTGGCCGAGGTGGACGCCGAGCTGACCGCCCGCGTGACGCCGGACCTCGTGCGCGAGGTGCTGGCGCTGGTGCCCGACGCGTGGCTCGCGCAGGACGAGGCGTTCGGCACACCGGCGGCCGTGCGCGAGGCGTACGAGACGTTCTTCACCGCACGCCTGGCCGCGCCGCGGACCTGGGTCGACGCACTGGAGGCCGCCCGTGCCGCACGTGTTTGAGTACGCGCTGCTGCGCGCCGTGCCCAGGCAGGAGCGCGGCGAGTTCGTCAACGTCGGTGTGCTGGTCTACTGCAAGGACCTGGACTTCCTGGGCGCCCGCGTGCACGTGGACGAGTGCCGGGTGCTGGCGCTGGACCCGTTCCTGGACGTCGAGGTGCTGCGGGCCACCCTGGACCACCTGGGGCTGTCGTGCGACGGCGCCGCCACGGCCGGACCGGTCTCCCGCACGACGCCCGGCCAACGGTTCCGCTGGCTCACCGCGCCGCGCAGCACCATCGTCCAGACCTCGCCCGCGCACACGGGTCTGACCGACGACCCGGAAGCCGAGCTGGACCGCCTGCTGACCGCCCTCGTGCTGCCACCCGCCCGGTAGTGCCACGACCGGCACTAGGGTGGCAACCTCTTGCCGCGCACCGCGTCTTTAGGTGCGAGCAGTGACCGACACACGGACGGGGTCGCGTGATGAACGCCGGATACCAGCAGGGCGGGTATCAGCAGGGCGGATACCGACAGGGCAGGCCGCAGCAGGGCGGGCAACCGCGGCAGCGCGGTCCGCAGCCGTACCGGCAGGACGGCTACCCGCCCCGGGGCGGGCAACCGAAGCAGACCGCCGCCTACGCCCAGGCCGGGCCGCCTCCGGCGGCAAGGCGGCGCAAGCCGAGGATCGGTCGGGCCATCGGGATCGTGCTGGTGCTGCTGCTGGCGTTCGGCGTCGGCATGTGGTTCTACGTCGACGGGTCGCTGCGCCGGATCGACGCGCTGACCGACTACGAGGGCAGGCCGGCCGACACGCCGGGCACCAACTGGCTGCTCGTCGGGTCGGACGCGCGCGACGACCTGACCGAGGAGCAGAAGCAGGACCTCTCCACCGGTGACGCGGGCGGTCGGCGCACGGACACCATCATGCTGCTGCACATCCCGGAGGGTTCCGGGAAGTCCACTTTGGTGAGTGTTCCTCGCGACTCCTATGTGGACATCCCCGGCAACGGCAAGAACAAGATCAACGCGGCGTTCGCGTTCGGCGGGCCCTCGTTGCTCGTGCAGACAGTCGAGGGTGCCACCGGCATCCACATCGACCACTACATGGAGATCGGCTTCGGCGGGTTCGCCGGGATCGTGGACGCGGTCGGCGGCGTGGACATGTGCATCGAGGAGCCGATGCAAGACCCGTTGGCGGGCCTGGACCTCCAGCCCGGCTGCCAGGAGCTCGACGGGGCGCAGGCGCTGGGCTTCGTCCGCTCGCGGGCGTTCGCCACGGCCGATTTGCAGCGGGTGGAGAACCAGCGCAAGTTCCTCGCCGCGCTGACGGACAAGGCGACGAGCTTCGGCACGCTGGCCAACCCGTTCCGCGCGTTCCCGCTGCTGTTCGCGGGCACCGACTCGATCTCGGTGAACTCCGACGACCACCTGCACCACCTCGCGGGCATGGCGTTCGCGATGGGCGGGGGAGTGGACACGGTCACCGTGCCGGTGGGTGGCACGCCGACCGTGCCGGGCGCGGGCTCGGTCGTGCAGTGGGACCGGACGAACGCGCTGCGCCTGTTCGGCGCGCTGGAGAAGGACGAGGCGGTCCCCGCCGACCTGCTCCCGCAACCGAAGTAGCACCTCCGGCCGCCGGGCACGCCCCCGGCGGTCGTCGAACGGACGGGCCGCCGGGCACACGCACCCGGCGGCCCGTCCGCGTTCACCGGGCCTCGACGACCGGGATGTCGGGTACCCCGAGCCGCCGCACGGCCCGCGGCACGACGACCGCGCCCGCCAGGATCATCCCGGCGGCCACCACGCACGCCACCCACCAGTGCGCACCGTCGTACAGCACGCCCGCCACCACGCTGCCGATCAGCGCGCCGACCAGGCACGCCGCCTCGTACACGCCCATGGCCCGGCCCACCTGCCCGTCCGCCGCCTCGGCGATCACCGCCTGCTGCACCGGCATCACCGCCGCCCACGCCAGCCCGCTCAGCACCCACAGGCCCGCGATCACGTACGGGTTCGGCGCCCACGCCAGGCTGACCGCGAACACCCCGCTGGCCAGCGACGCGCCGGTCAGCACCAACCGCCTGCCGAACCGCAGCACGTACCGGTGCAGGTACTCGGCGGCGGCGCTCATCGCGATCGCACCGGGCAGGAACACGAACGCCACCTCCTGCAGCTCCAGGCCGAACCCGCGTTGCAGGTGCAGGAGCAGCAGCAACCCGACCGCCGCCTCCGCCGCCATGGTCATCACGACCGCGAACAGCATCGGCCGCAACCGCTTGCCCACCGCGCCCAGCCCCGCCGCCGCCACGCCCTGCCCACCGCGTTCCCTCCGCCGCGGCGCGACGAGCAGGAACACCGCCGCCGCCACGCAGGCCGCCGCGCACCCCCAGAACAGCCCCGCGTAGCCGATGCGGCCCACGAGTGCGATCCCGGCCACGAACGCCACCCACGAGCCCGTCTCCTGGGCGGAGAGCAGGCGCGGGAACACGGCGGTGTCCTCGGCGAGCCGTTCGCTGACGATCGCGCGCACGGCGACCCACAGCAGCGCGCCACCCGCACCGCCGACCGCCGCCGCGCCGTACGCCAACGGCGCGCTCTCGGCGATCGCGTACCCCGCGCACGACAGCGCGTAGAGCAGCGCGCCGGCAGCGGCGGTGTACCGGCGTTCCCACCGGTCCGCCAACACGCCCGCCAGCGGTCGCACCACCACCGACAACGCCATCTCGACCGCCATCAGCACGCCCACCTCGGTCGCGCTCAGCCCGATGGCCGCGCCCGCCCACAGCGGCAGCACGAAGTCGATCAGCTCGGTCGGCCCGTTGGCCAGCGTCGCCGCCGTCAACGTGCGGCGTTCGCGTTCCATCCCCCGGTCCACGGCACCCCCCAAAGAAACTTCGAACACCGTTCGTACAACTCCGAACGGTATACTGAGTTTCACCATGAACGCAAAGGACGACGCGCAGCGGCGAGTGCTCGAACTGCTGTGGAAGGACGCCCGCCGCCCCGCCCGCGGCCCGCAACGCGGCCTCACGACCGAGCGGATCGTGGCCGCCGCGATCCGGATCGCGGAGACCGAGGGCCTGGCCGCGCTGTCCATGCGCCGGGTGGCCGTCGAGCTGGGCGTCGGCACGGCGTCGCTCTACACCTACCTGCCGGGCAAGGCGGAGCTGGAAGCCCTGATGGCGGACGCGATCGGGGCCGAGGACCCGTTGCCGAACGACTGGCCGGGCGACTGGCGGGCCAAGCTGGAGGCGTGGGCCCGCAACGACCACGAGGGCTACCGCAAGCACCCCTGGGCGCTGAACCTGGTCGCGACGGCGGTCGCGCCCGGCCCGAACCTGCTGCGGTGGATGGACTCGGCGCTGCGCGTGCTGGAGGGCACCGGCCTGACCGAGGCGGAGAAGATGGCGGTGGTCGAGTCGGTCGACGCCTACGTGCGCGGCCAGGCCAGGTTGAGCCTCGACACCGAGGAGCCGAGCGCCGACGAGGTGCGCGAACGCGACGCCGTGCTCGGCGAGCTGGTCGACTTCGAGCCGTACCCGGCGCTGGTCACGACCATGCGAGCGGGTGTCTCGCCCTACATGGGTGACAAGTTCGAGTTCGGGCTGCGGCTGCTGTTGGACGGCGTCGAAGCCCTCATCGCCTCGCGGAGGGCTTCGACGCCGTGAAGATCAGTTCTCGTCCGGCTTGCCCTCGGCGGCCTGCTCCGGCGCCTCGGCTGCCTCCGGGGCCTGTACTGCCTCGGCGGCCTCGCTGGCGAGGATGATTCCCTCGAACTCGCGCAGCAGGTCGTCGTAGATCGGCGTAAGTGACACTTCGTAACCCCCAAGACGTCGTTCGTCCCCCGAACGGGCCAAAGCAGCCTACCTACGGGCACCGTCGGCTTCACCCTGTATGTGACAACCGGATCAATGCCCCACTAACTGTTGGCTAAACACATTCCTCGTCCGGATGTTGTAGGGCCTGCTCACATGGGCCTTGCACCGCAGGTCACCTAGCGTTTCGGGCCATGACGAGTGTCCCCGGTCACAGCGACGACCTGTCCGGTCGCACCGCCCTGGTCACCGGCGCCGGCAGCGGCATCGGGCGGGCCTGCGCGGTCGCCCTCGCCCGCGCCGGGGCGAAGGTGCACCTGGTCGACCGCGACGGCGACTCGGTCACCGACGCGGCCCGCGAGACCGGCGGCACCGAGCACGTGGTCGACCTCGCCGCCGACGACGCCGCCCGGCACCTGCCCGCCGAGGTCGACATCCTGGTCAACAACGCGGGCCTGCAGCACGTCGCACCGGTCCACGAGTTCCCGCCCGACCGGTTCGCGCTGCTCCAGCGGGTCATGGTCACCGCGCCGTTCCTGCTGGCCCGGCACGTCCTGCCGCACATGTACCAGCGCGGCTGGGGCCGGGTGGTGAACATCTCCAGCGTGCACGGCACCCGGGCCAGCGCGTTCAAGTCCGCCTACGTCGCCGCCAAGCACGGCCTGGAAGGGCTGAGCAAGGTCATCGCGCTGGAAGGCGCGCCGCACGGCGTGACCAGCAACTGCGTCAGCCCCGGCTACGTGCGCACCCCGCTGGTGGAGAACCAGGTCGCCGACCAGGCCCGCGCGCACGGCATCGAACCCGAGCAGGTGCTCACCGAGGTGATGCTCACCAAGCACGCCATCAAGCAGCTCATCGAACCGGCCGAAGTGGCTTCCGTCGTGCTGTGGCTGTGCGGCGCGCACTCCGGTCACGTCACCGGTTCGTCGTTCACGATCGACGGCGGCTGGACCGCCCAGTAGCCCCCGTTCACCCCCCACCCCCAACGAAGTGGTGACCGACATGACGAACGCCGCCCCTCCGCAGCCGAAGAAATCCTTCACCAAGGTCGTCATAGCCAGCCTGATCGGAACCACGATCGAGTGGTACGACTTCTTCCTCTACGGCTCCGCCGCCGCGCTGGTGTTCAACAAGCTGTTCTTCCCCACGGCGGACCCGCTCACCGGCACCCTGCTCGCGTTCACCACCTACGCGATCGGCTTCCTGGCCCGTCCGCTGGGCGGCCTGGTGTTCGGCCACTTCGGCGACAAGCTCGGCCGCAAGAAGCTGCTCGTGCTCAGCCTGGTGCTGATGGGCGGCGCGACGTTCGCCATGGGCCTGCTGCCCACCTACGCCGCCATCGGGGTGGGCGCGCCGATCCTGCTCACGCTGCTGCGGCTGGTCCAGGGCTTCGCGCTGGGCGGCGAGTGGGGCGGCGCGGTGCTCATCGTGTCCGAGCACGGCAGCGCGGAACGGCGTGGCTTCTGGGCGTCCTGGCCGCAGGCGGGCGTGCCGCTGGGCAACCTGCTGGCCACCGCCGTGCTCGCGGTGCTGGCGGGTGTGCAGAGCGAGGAGGCGTTCCTGTCGTGGGGCTGGCGGGTGCCGTTCCTGCTGTCCGGCGTGCTCGTCCTGATCGGACTGTGGATCCGGCTCAGCGTGTCCGAGTCGCCGATCTTCCTGGAGGCCCAGAAGAAGGTCGAGGCCGGGAAGCTCCAGGAGAAGCCGCCGATCGTGGCCGTCGTGCGCGACCACTGGCGCGAGGTGCTGATCGCGATGGGCGCCCGCATGGCGGAGAACGTGTCGTACTACGTGATCACCGCGTTCATCCTGAGCTACATCACCGCGAAGCTGGGCATGCCGCGCTCGGCCGGGTTGAACGCCGTGCTCATCGCGTCGTTCGCGCACCTGCTGACGATCCCGATGTGGGGCGCGCTGTCGGACCGGATCGGCCGCCGGACCACGTACCTGATCGGCACGGTCGGCATCGGCGCGTGGATGTTCCCGTTCTTCCTCCTGCTGGACACGAAGTCGTTCTTCCCGATGGTGCTGGCGGTGACGGTCGGCCTCGTGCTGCACGGCGCGATGTACGGCCCGCAGGCCGCGTTCTTCTCCGAGCTGTTCGGCACGAAGGTGCGCTACTCGGGCGCGTCGATCGGCTACCAGCTCGCGTCGATCGCGGCGGGCGCGCTGGCGCCGCTCATCGCGACGGCGCTGCTCAAGTCCTACGACAGCACGTTCCCGATCGTGCTGTACGTGCTCGCCATGTGCGTGCTGACCGTGATCGCGGTCGTGGCGGCGAAGGAGACGAAGGGCAGCTCGCTGGACCGGACCGACGTCGGCGCGGCCTCGGTGCGAGCATGAGGGCATGAGCGAGGCGGACGCGGTGGAGCACCTGTTGGAGCTGCTCGACCTGCTCGCGACGGACGCGGGCAGTGAGCGGCTGGCGGCGGTGCTCCCCGCGGCCCGCGCGGCGGGCGTGCCGGACCACGAGCTGGACCGCGTCGCCCGCGCCACGGAGTGGGCGTTGCGGATCCGCCGCACGCTCACCGCGCACCGCCGCCGGGAAGCGGAGCTGGAAGCGCTGTTCGACACCGCGAACGACCTGGCGGGCGTGCGCGACCCGGACGCGGTGCTGCGGTCCATCGTGCGGCGCGCCCGGCTGCTGCTCGGTGCGGACATCGCCTACCTCAGCATGAACGAGCCCGGCGAGCGCGGCACCTACATGAGGGTGACCGACGGTTCGATCTCCGCGCTGTTCCAACAGGTCCGGCTCGGCATGGGCGAGGGCCTGGGCGGGCTGGTGGCGCAGGCGGCGCAGCCGTACGTGACCGCCGACTACTTCGCCGACGACCGGTTCAACCACACCGGCCCCATCGACACGGCCGTGCGCGACGAGGGCCTGGTCGCGATCCTGGGCGTGCCGCTGAAGCTCGACCGCCGGGTCATCGGCGTGCTCTACGCGGCCAACCGCTCGCCGCGCCAGTTCCCGCCCGACGAGGTGGCGCTGCTGTCGTCGCTGGCCGACCACGCCGCGATCGCCTTGGACACCGCGCACCTGCTGGAGGAGACGCGGGCCGCGGGCGAGACGATCCGCGCGCACAACGAGGCCATGCGCCGTGCCGAGGACGCCCACGACCGGCTCACCGACCTGGTGCTGCGCGGCGCGGACGTGCCCGAGGTGGCCGCCGCCGTGGCCAAGGTGCTCGACGGCGGGCTCGTGGTGCACGACAGCGACGGCGCCGAGCTGGCCCGCATCGGCACCACACGCGCGCTCGCGCCCCGTGCGGCGGTCAACGCCTCCCGTGCCAGCGGCCGGGCGATCCCGCAGGACGGCACGTGGGTGTGCGCCGTGCTGGCGGGCCGCGAGCTGCTGGGCAGCATCACCCTCACCGACCGCCCGGACCTCGGTGACGCCGACCGCAGGCTGTTCGAACGCGCGGGCGTCGTCACCGCCCTGCTGCTCCTGCTGCGCCGCACGGTCGCGGAGGCGGAGAACAAGGTGCGCGGCGAGCTGATCACCGACCTGCTGACGGCCGCGGTGGACTCGGTCGCGTTGCGCGCCCGTGCCCGCC
The DNA here is from genome assembly GCF_003014735.1 of Saccharothrix carnea. Classification (GTDB taxonomy): domain Bacteria; phylum Actinomycetota; class Actinomycetes; order Mycobacteriales; family Pseudonocardiaceae; genus Actinosynnema; species Actinosynnema carneum. The sequence continues at coordinate 89,013 of NZ_PYAX01000013.1, forward strand.
GGGTCGGCGTCGAGCTGTCCGCCGACCACGTGGTGCTGGTCGCGGACGGCCCGCGGGACCGGCTCCTCGCCGCCGCCGCGCACCACGCGTCGGCGTGCCGGGGCCTGGCGGGCGTGCACGGCGAGCACGTGGTGCTGGTGCTGCCTGGCACGGACCTGGCGTGCGCGGCGCGGGACGCGGCACGGGTGCTGGGCAAGGCGGTCGGCCTGCCGGTGACCGTCGGCTCGGGCGGTCCCGCGCACGGCCCGGAAGGCGTGGCCGACGCGCACGCCGAGGCGGTGCGGTGCCTGAAGGCGTTGCTGCAGCTGGGCCGCAAGGGCACCGGCGGCACGCTCGCGGACCTGGGCTTCGTCGGCGTGCTGCTGGGCGACCGGGCGGACATCGCCGGGTACGTCCGCGCCACCCTCGGCCCATTGCTGGACTACGACTCCAGCCGCGGCACCGAACTGGTCCGGACGGTCACGGCGTACTTCGCGTGCGGCGCCAACCTCAGCCGGGCCAAGGACGAGCTGCACGTCCACGTGAACACGGTGGTGCAGCGGCTGGACCGGGTGGCGAGCCTGCTGGGCGAGGACTGGCAGTCGCCGGACCGGGTGCTGGAAGTCCAGCTGGCGCTCAAGCTCATGAAGGTGCTCGGCGACTGAGCGCCGCTCGGCCGCCCCCAGTGGCACGGCCGAGCGGCGCTTCCCGGCTACGCCAGCGCGCACTCCGTCGCGTTCACGGTCGCCGGGCGGGGGACCGTCGTGGACGCGGGCGGGCGGGTGCCGGACAGCCAGCCCTCCAGTGCCGTGAACGCCGACCGGTGGCACGGAGTCAACGGCCGCAGGCGGTCCGGGAAGGCGTCGAACAGCGAGTCCACGTGCGTCCCGCCCTCGATCCGGTAGTAGCGGAACAGGGCGCCGCGACCTGCCTGTCGCACCATGTCCGCGTAGACGTCGGAGTCCTTCGAGATCGGCAGCAGCACGTCCAGCGTGCCGTGCAGGGTGAGCAGCGGTTTGCCGATCCGGCCGGTCAACGCGATCCGCTCGACGGCCCGCTGCGCCTGCGGACGTGAGGCGTAGTCGTAGTCCGCGTCGCACGACGGCGTGCCGGGCGCGCAGAACGGCGTGCCGGCTTCGACGTCACCGTCCCACTTCGGGTCCAGTTCCTCGCGGTAGATCCGCTGGGTCAGGTCCCAGTAGTACTGGTGGTGGAACGGCCACAGGAACTCCGACTCGGCCGGGAACCCGGCCGCCACCACGGCCGCCTTGTCACCGGTCGCGTAGCCCTTCAGCGCGGGCGGCAGGAACGTCAGCAGGTTCGGCCCCTCGGCCGTCCACAGCGTGCCCTCCCAGTCGACGCCGCCGTCGTACAGCTCGGGCCGGTTCTCCAGTTGCCACCGCACCAGGTAGCCGCCGTTGGAGATGCCGGTCGCCAGGGTCCGCGACGGCGGGCGGCAGTACCGCTGCGCCACCACGGCCTTCGCCGCCCGCGTCAGCTGCGTGACCCGGTGGTTCCACTCGGCGATCGCGTCACCGGGCCGCGTGCCGTCCCGGTGGAACGCCACACCCGTGTTGCCCTTGTCGGTCGACGCGAACGCGTACCCCTTGGCCAGCACGAAGTCGCTGATCGCGCGGTCGTTGGCGTACTGCTCGCGCACGCCGGGCGAGCCGGCCACGACGAGGCCGCCGTTCCAGCGCTCCGGCAGCCGGATCACGAACTGCGAGTCGTGCGCCCAGCCGTGGTTGGTGTTGCCCTTGGAGGAGTCCGGGAAGTAGCCGTCCACCTGCGTGCCCGCCACCGGGGTCGGCGCGGGCAGCCCGGCCGGGGTCAGCCCGGCCCAGTCGGCGGGATCGGTGCGGCCCCCGGCGGTGGACAGGTCGGCGAGGTGGGTCAGTTCCTGGTGCTCGGCACCGGGAACGCGCAGGGGCCCGCATCCGTGGGCGGACGCGGGAACGGCCTGCGCCGTCGTCGCGAGGAGCGCTGCGATCAGCGGAACGGCGATGTTCACCCGTGGCACGGTAAAACCGCCCGGCGGGCCGCGGAATGGGTCCCGACGCCATGGCCGGCGGGGCGGATGTGGTGTGCGGAGCCATCAGCGGCACACCTCCGAGTGACCCTCACACCGGGGGTTGGCTCGGCACAGCGTCACCAACGGCCGTAAACGGGGATTTCACCGCTACAGGTGACGCCGATCGGTGCATGACCGCTGCGTGACCGATCTCCACGGCCGCCCGAACGGCCGTGTCCTGGACGTCCCCAGGTGCGTGGCGTTGCGTCTCGCTCGGCGGTGGCGGCTTGAGTACCACGTTCGGTGCGTTTTGGCCGCCCGGGCAGGGGTAGCTGAGTTGACCCAGCGAAGTTCGCACTGCCAGGTGATTTACGTTCACCCGGCGTGAGGTGTCTGCTTCCGGGGTGACTGAGCAACGGCGCTCTACGCGCACTGACCAGGAGTGGGACCTGATCCGGCGCATCCAGAACCTGGCCCACCGGGCCGAACGCACCGCGTTCGACCACTCGAACCTCGTCGGTCCGCCACCGTCCCAGCAGCACCTGGACATCCTGGCGGAGATCCGTGCGCTCACCGAGCAGGCGGTGGCGCAGCGGATGCCGAGACCGGCCACGCTGCCGCGGCAGCCGCAGCCGGTCGCCGAGAAGAAGGTCTCCGCCCCCGTTCGCTGACCGCCGTGCGCGGGCTGGGCCTGACTCCCCGGCCCGCGCACGGCGGTCAGCGGACGGCGGTCAGCGGCGCCGGACCAGCTTGACCAGGCCCTTGAACGTCTCCTCCAGGCCGGACGAGAACGGGTTGTCGTTGACCAGGTAGGTCCAGGTGGTGTTCGGCCGCTGCACGCCCGCCTCGGCCAGGTGCGCGCCGTCGGCGTCGATCTCCACCTTGGCGAAGGTCTCCTCGGCCTCGTCCCACGCGTCCGGGATGATCTTGTGGTAGGCCGGGATCGCTTCCCGGTGGAACTCGTCCAGCGGGTTCTGCCGCGCCAGCGCCCGCAGGTGGATGCCCTCGCGCAGGTCGGTCAGGAACGTCAGGTGGTCGCTCCACCGCTGGTCGAGGTGGTGCAGACCGATCAGCCGGGCCGCCTTGACCTTGACGTCCTCGTCCAGGTCCTTGATCTCCAGGGCCTTGTCCGGCTTGCGCTCGGACAGCTCCTGCCACGCGAGATCGGTGCGCAGCAGCTTGTCCCGGTACTCCAGCATCAGCTGGCGCTGGTGCTCGATCAGCTTGTTGTACCGCCAGGTGTTGCGGTGGATCTCCAGGTGCACGCCCTCGGCGACGCGCTGCGCGTGCTCCACGGTGTGCAGCGTGCCCGTGTCGGTGACCCGGCCGTCCTCGTCCACCTCGGCAGGCTCGTCGTGGTCGGGCACGTACTGCGTGACCAGGTCGTCCTGCAGCGAGGAGAAGAACACCGAACCGCCGGGGTCGCCCTGACGGCCCGCGCGACCGCGCAGCTGGTCGTCCAGCCGGCTGCTGGAGTGCCGCCCGGTGCCGATCACGTAGAGGCCGCCGAGCTCGGCGATGCGCTCGCGGTCGGTCGACTCGTGCCCGCCGAGCCGGATGTCCGTGCCGCGGCCCGCCATCTGGGTCGACACGGTGATCCGCTGGTACGAGCCCGCGTCGGCGATGATCGCGGCTTCCTCGGCGTCGTTCTTCGCGTTGAGCACGACGCAATCCAGGCCCGCTTCGCCGAGCTTGCGGGACAGGCGCTCCGACTCGGCCACGTCGAGCGTGCCGACCAGGATCGGGCGGCCGGTCTCGTGCACTTCCTTGATCTCGGCGACGATCGCGGCTTCCTTCTGCTCCAGCGTCAGGTACAGCCGGGGCGCCTCGTCCTCCCGGATCGTCTCCACGTTCGGCGGGATGACCAGCACTTCCAGCTTGTAGAAGTCGCGCAGCTGCTCGGCGACGGCCACCGCGGTACCCGTCATGCCGCACACGGTCGGGTAGCGGCTGAGCAGCGCCTGGACCGTGATGGAGTCCAGCACCTCGCCCGCGTCCGTGGTGGCCACGTTCTCCTTGGCCTCGACCGCGGCCTGCAGGCCGTCCGGCCAGCGCTGGAGCTTGGCGATCCGGCCGCGGGTGTCGTTGATCAGGTGCACCTTGCCGTCGCGGACGATGTAGTCCACGTCGCGGTGCAGCAGGACCTGCGCGTGCAGGGCCACGTTGACCTTGCTCAGCGTGGTCGAGACGTGCTCGTCGGAGTACAGGTCGATGCCGCCGAGCGCCCGTTCCACCAGCTCGCTGCCCGCGCCGGTGAGGTAGACGTTGCGCTCTTCGTCGTCGATCTCGAAGTGCAGGTCGCGGCGCAGCCGCTTGACCAGGTCGGCCAGGGCCGGGTCGACCGCCGGGCCCGCCGTGGAGCCCGCCAGGACCAGCGGCACGCGGGCCTCGTCCACCAGCACCGAGTCCGCTTCGTCGACGAGCGCGACGCGCGGCTTGGGCACGATGAGGTCGCCCTCGTCGGTGGCCAGCCGGTCGCGCAGCACGTCGAAGCCGATCTCGGAGACCGAGGCGTACACGACCTCGGCCTGGTAGGCGGCGCGGCGCTCCTCGGGCTTGGAGCTCTGGTTGAGCCAGCCGACGCTGACGCCCATCAGCTCGTAGAGCGGGCCCATCCACTCGGCGTCGCGTTGGGCCAGGTAGTCGTTGACCGAGACCACGTGCACCTGGTCGCCGCGCAGCGCGAAGCCGGCCGCGGCGATGGCGCCGGAGAGCGTCTTGCCCTCACCGGTGGCCATCTCGACCACGTGGCCCTCCAGGAGACCGAGGGCGCCGAGGATCTGCACGTCGAACGGGCGCAGGCCGAGCGCGCGGTCGGCGGCCTCGCGGCCGAGCGCGCACACCTCCACCAGCTCGGGGCGGCCGAAGTCGGCCTTGTCGCGCAGCTTGGCGGCCGCCGCGGTCAGTTCCTCGTCGCTGAGCTTCTTCACGCGCTCGGCCTGCTCGTTGACCTCGTCGAGCAGCTTCCGGTAGGGCGTGAGGTCGGCGGAGCCGGGCTTCTGCGCGAACCGACGCAGCCGCTGCTTGAACCGTCCCAGGAGAGTGGTCACGGCACGGCAACGTACGGCAAGCGCACAACGTTCCGCACGTCACCCGGTTGACAGTTCACTCCCGGGGTGGGTCGGCGGCTGTTGGACCATCCCTGGTCGCTGCGCCGGGAGGACCAAATTTCAGGTGCTTCCCATCGAAGCACCCTACGGGCGACTACGTTTCGCTACGCTTCGATGCTCGACGTAGTCGGGTGCTCCCAGGAGGTGGGATGCTCACTCGGTTCATCGCGTGGTTGGACGAGTTCCTCGCGGATGAGGGCAGCCCGGCGATCGTGAAGGCCATACTCGGCATCCTGTCTTTCGCCGTGCTCCTGGGTGCGTTATTGGGCAGTGCCGCAGTCAAGGCCGGAGCGTTGGTCGCGGCGCTCTTGGTGCTGCTTTCGGGCGTCCTGGTGCTGTTGGCCGACCGCAGAGCGACCCTGCGTCGATTAGAGGTCCACCGGCAACTCGTCTCGCACTACACCAAACTCGCGTCGGACACCGGCCCACCGGAATACCGGATACTGGACTGGGACGTCTTCTGCACTGTCGAGCCCAACGGCGACACGCGTCAGCGGCTCACAATGCGGGCACAGGTGCTCGAAGACGGCCTGTGGGCGGTGCGGCTTGTGCACGGCTGTGGATGGTCCCAGCCCGCCAAGTACCGGCGCAGGGTCACGGTCGTGACACGGAAGTTGCTGGCAGACGACGTCCCAGGTCCGAAGATGTCCACCACCTCCGTCTGGGATGCCGAAGGCAGGTTCGTGCTGATCGTCCACTTCCGCACGGCGGTGCCGCGAGGGAGTTTGTTCGGTGTCATGGTCGAGTGCGACTGGCCTGGCAAGTGCGCGCCGCTCATGCGTGACCGCGGCCCGGACGACTTCACATTCAGGTTCCGCACCCCCGTGGTCTGCGCCCGATACCGGGTCGCACTACCTCGAGGGGCCGACGTCTATCTCGAGCCCCTGGGATTCAGCGAAGGCGATGATGGCTTCGAACTCATCCGAGCGGTGGACGGGAGTGGCCGGCCGGTGTTCGGCATCGAGTCGACAGCGGTTCCGCTTCGCGAGAACGTCGGCATGCGCCTGGAACTGAAACGAAGGGGTGCGCTGCCTTGAGCGCACCCCTCGCCGATCAGCGATTGTTATTGGTCACGACCGTCTCGATCAGGGGCGGTGCGTTTCCCGCAACCCGAGCACCGATGCCAGCGTCACCACGCCCATGACCAGCAGGAACGCCGACACCGACAGCGACGTGCCGGTCGCGACCAGCAACGCCGTCATGATGAACGGTGTGCCGCCGCTGACCAGGATCGACGCCAACTGGTACGCCAGCGAGGCGCCCGAGTACCGCACCTGAGGCTCGAACAGCTCCGCCAGGTACGCCGCCACCGGCCCGTAGACCAGGCTCGACCCGATGCCGGACACGGCCAGCGCGACGAAGATCAGCCCGAGCGACGCGGTGTCGATCAGCCAGAAGTACGGGAACGCCCACACGATCATCGCCACCGCGCCCGCCACGATCAGCGGACGCCTGCCGTGCCGGTCCGACCAACGCCCCGCCAGCAGGATGACCGGCACGCTGACCAGCGACGACAGCAGCGTCACCACCAGCACCGAGTTCCGCGCCAGCCCCAGCTCACGGGTCGCGTAGTCGAGCACCCCGGCGATGCTCACGTAGAACACGGCGTTGGACGCGAACATCAGCCCCGCGCCGAGCAGCACCGGCCGCCGGTGCGTGCGCAGCACCTCCTTCAACGGCGCGGGCGGCGGCCCGGAAGGACGGCGTTCCTTGATCTCCCGGAACACCGGGCTGTCCTCCACCTTCAGCTGGATGAACAGCACCACCGGGAACAGCAGCGCGCTCGCCAGGAACGGCACCCGCCACCCCCACGCGGCGAAGTCGGCGGGCGGCACGGTCGCGCCCACGACCAGGAACGCCACGTTGCCCAGGATCACCCCGAGCGGCACGCCCGCCTGCCCGAACGTCCCGGCGAACCCGCGCCGCTCCGGCCCGGCGGTCTCGGTCAGCAGCAGCACGACGCCGCCCCACTGCCCGCCCACCGCGATGCCCTGCAGGAACCGCAGCACCACGAGCAGCACCGGCGCCAGCACACCCAGCGTCGCGCTGGTCGGCAGCAGGCCGATCAGGAACGTCGCCGCGGCCATCAGCGCCAGGCACGTCACCAGCGCGGGCTTGCGGCCGAACTTGTCGCCGACGTGCCCGAACACCAGCCCGCCGACCGGCCGGGCGATGAACCCGGCCCAGAACGTGCTGAACGACAGCAGCAGCCCGATCAGCGGCGACGCCTCGGGGAAGAACAACTTCGGGAACACCAGCGCCGCGGCGGTCGCGTAGATGAAGAAGTCGTACCACTCGAGCGACGAGCCGACGAGCCCGGCCGCCATGAGTTTGCGCAACGTGCGCCGCTCGGGGGGAGCGGTCGTGACCATGTGCTGTTCCCTTTCACCAGGTGTCCACGAACGGGCGTTTCTTGCCGGTCCTGACCTGGACGGGGTCGGGACCGGTGAGCAGGGTGGTGATCCAGCGCCGGGTGTCGGCGGGGTCGATCACGTCGTCGATCTCGTAGGCGGAGGCCACGTTGAGCGCCTTGCCGTGCTCGTAGGCGGCGGAGACCATCGCCTCGAACATCTCCTTGCGCTGCGCCGGGTCGTCGATGGCGTCCAGCTCGCGCCGGTACCCGAGCCGCACCGCGCCTTCCAGCCCCATCGGGCCGAACTCGCCGCTGGGCCACGACACCGCGAACAGCGGCACCTTCAAGCTGCCCGCCGCCATCGCCTGCGCACCCAGCCCGTAGGCCTTGCGCAGTGCCACGAACCCGAACGGCACGTCGAGGTTCGCGCCGGCCACGAGCATCCGGGTCAGGTGCCGCACGGTCGCCGTCCGCTCGGCGTCCGGCCCGACCATGAACCCCGGCGTGTCGCACAACGACACCACCGGCAGGTCGAACGCGTCGCACAGCTGCAGGAACCGTGCGGCCTTGTCGGCGGAGTTCGCGTCGATCGCGCCGCCGAGGTGGCCGGGGTCGTTCGCGATCAGCCCCAACGGCCGACCCTCGACCCGGACCAGCGCGGTGACGATGCCGCGTCCGAACTCCGGCCGCAGCTCCAGCACCGAGCCGGTGTCCGCGACCGTCTCCACCACGGACCGCACGTCGTAGGCGCGGACCCGGTTCTCCGGCACGAGGTGGCGCAGCAGCCGCTGGTCGGCGCACTCCCACGCGTCCACTGGCCCTTGGAAGTACGACAGGTACTTCTTGGCCACCGCGACGGCCTCGGCCTCGTCGGACACCAGCACGTCGATCACGCCGTTGGGCACCTGCACGTCGACCGGCCCGACCTCTTCCGGCCGGAACACGCCGAGCCCACCGCCCTCGATCATGGCCGGGCCGCCCATGCCGATCGTCGCGTCACGGGTCGCGATCACCACGTCGCACGTGCCCAGCAGCACGGCGTTGCCGGCGAAGCAGCGGCCGGACGCGATGCCGATCAGCGGCACCAGTCCGGAGAGCTTGGCGAACAGGTGGAACGCCAGGCAGTCCAGCCCGCTCACGCCGCCGTGGTCGGTGTCGCCGGGCCGCCCGCCGCCACCCTCGGCGAACAGCACCACGGGCAGCCGGCGCTGCTCGGCCAGCTCGAACATCCGGTCCTTCTTGGCGTGGTTGCGCAGGCCCTGCGTGCCCGCCATGACCGTGTAGTCGTAGGACATCGCGACGACCTGGCCGCCGTTCACCGTGCCGACGCCCGCCACCAAACCGTCCGCCGGCGTGCGTTCGACCAGCTCGTCCAACGACCGGCGGCGGCGTTGCGCGGCGATGGCCAACCCGCCGTACTCCACGAACTCCTCGCACAGGTCGGCGATGTTCTCCCGGACCGTGCGGCGGCCGGCCGCGTGCCGCTTCGCCTCCGCCTCGGGACGTGAGAAGTCGTGCCGCGCCAGCGTTTCGGCGAGGTCGGGCCGCACGTCGTCCAGGTCGACCTCGACGGCCTTCTCCTCGACGGCCACGTCGACGCCCTCGGCGAGCAACGCGCCTTCCGCGACCGTGTCGCCGACCTCGACCAGCACCCGCGCGTCACCGATCGGCACGACGTGCTGCATCTTCATCGCTTCCACGACGACCGTGCCGTCCTCGACCGCGACGACGGTTCCCTGCACGGGAGCGCGCGCTCCGGTGTCCTCACGGGGCAGTGAATCGACCAGGCCCGTGTGCGCCTTCAGCACGTCCGGGTGGTCCAGCAGCCCGCGCAGGAAGCCGATGTTGGTCCTGGCACCGTCCACTGTGAATTCGTCCAGCGCGCGGCGGGCGCGGCGCAGCGCGGTGTCCAGGTCGTCGGCATGCACCACGACCTTGGCCAGCAGCGGGTCGAAGCCCAGGCCCGCGCGGTAGCCGATGGACGCGTGCGTGTCGACCCGCACGCCCGGTCCCGTTGGCGGGACGAACGCCGAAAGCCGTCCCGTGGACGTCAGGCTCACGCGCAGTTGCAGCGCGCTGCCGCGTGGCGTGTGGGTCAGGTCCGGCTCGGTCTCGGCCGCCAGCAGCAGTTGGGCGCGCACCAGGTCCAGCCCGGTGACCTGCTCGGTGACGGTGTGCTCGACCTGCAGGCGCGGGTTGGCCTCCAGGAACGCGAACCGGCCGTCCGGCGCGACCAGGAACTCGACCGTGCCCAGCCCGGTGTACCGGACGGCACGCGCGATCGTCGTCGCCGCGTCGTGCAGCGCGGACCGCAGCCCGGGGGAGAGGTCCGGCGCGGGCGCGATCTCGACCAGCTTCTGGTGCCGGACCTGCAACGAGCAGTCCCGGTCGCCGAGCACCGTCGTGCCGACCAACTGCACCTCGACGTGCCGCGCGGGCTCCAGCAGCTCCTCCACGAACACGGTGTCGTCGCCGAACGCGGCCAGCGCCTCGGCCCGGCACCGCTCGACGGCGGCTTTGAGGTCGGCCAGGCGCCGCACCACGCGCACGCCCTTGCCGCCGCCACCGGCGACGGCCTTCACGACGACCGCGCCGTGCGCCTTGAAGAACTCCTCGAACCCGTCCTCGGCACCCGCGAGCACCGGCACGCCCACCTCGGCGGCCAGGGCGCGGGCCCGGCTCTTGTCGCCGAGCAGCTCCAGCACCTCCGGCGGCGGGCCGACGAACGTCAGCCCGGCCTCGGCGCAGCGGCGGGCGAACCCGGCGTTCTCGGCCAGGAACCCGTAGCCGGGGTGCACCAGGTCGCACCCCTCGGCGGCGGCGAGCACCGCGTCCGCGTCCAGGTAGGAGCCTTGGAGCCGGACCGCGCGGTCGGCGAACCGGCCGTGCGCGTCGTCGGAGTCGGTGACCAGGGCGACGGTCCGCCAGCCGAGGTCGGCGGCGGCGCGCAGCACCCGGACGGCGATCTCTCCCCGGTTGGCGACGAGCAGCGTGGGCACTTTAACCTCCTGAGCGACCGCTTAGTATGTGACCGCGGTCGCATAGTGGCACCTGGACTTAGCGTTCGTCCAGAGGGAACCGATGCACCTGTCGAGGCGTCCTTGGAGAAACCCGAGGTCAAGGGCGTGACACAGAGCAGGCCAGGAGGCACCCACCGTGGTTTTCAAGAGGATGTTGCGCGCGTTCGGAGTCGGCGGTCCCTCGGTGGACACGGTGCTGGCCAACCCCAACGTGCGGCCGGGTGAGCCGGTCACCGGCGAGGTCCGCATCGCGGGCGGCGACCACGCCGCCGACATCGACCAGGTCAAGTTGTCGCTGGTCACCCGCGTCGAGGTGGAGAGCGGAGACAACGAGTACAACCGCAACACCGAGTTCGCCCAGGTCGTGGTGGGGCAGCGGATCGCCGTCGCGCCGGGGCAGAACCTGGTGCTGCCGTTCCAGTTCCCGGTGCCGTTCGAGACGCCGCTGACCGTCGTGCACGGCCGGCACCTGCACGGCATGACGATGGGCCTGCGCACGGAGCTGGAGGTGCGCGGCGCCGTCGACCCCGGCGACCTCGACCCGGTGGCCGTGCACCCGACGCGGTCGCAGGAGCACGTGCTCAACGCGTTCGGCGCGCTCGGGTTCCGCTTCCAGCGGGCCGACAACGAGGCCGGGCGCATCCACGGCGTGCCGCAGCAGCTGCCGTTCTACCAGGAGATCGAGTTCCTGCCGCCGGGGCAGTTCCTGGGCAAGATCGCCCAGCTGGAGCTGACCTTCGTGACCGACCCGCACCGGCTGTTCGTGGTGCTGGAGGCGGACCGCCGCGGCGGGCTGTTCCGGGCGGGCGGCGACTCGTTCGGGCACTTCGCCATGTCGCACGATGAGGTGATCCGCACGGACTGGGCGGCGCTGCTGCACCAGTGGATGGACCAGGTCTCCGGCAGGCGATCTTCCCACGGTTTCGGCCACTAGGACGGTCGCCGCGGAGGTCACCGGTCGGTGGGTCGCCCACCGGCCGGGCCGCCGCTGGCGCTGCGGCCGGCGCGTTCGGTGGGGATGATGACGAAGAGGCCCTCGACGAGGTCGGGGACTTCTTCGAAGGCGACTAACCGGCAGGAGGCATCGTGGGCATCGGCGGTGTGATCAGCGCTCTGATCGTGGGTCTCATCATCGGCTTGCTCGGCAAGCTCATCGCGCCGGGCAAGCAGGCCATCCCCATCTGGCTGACGATCATCGTCGGCATCGTGGCGGCGTTCCTGGGCACGTTCGTCGCCCGGGCGCTCGGCGTGGAGGACACGCCCGGCATCGACTGGATCGAGATCATCGTGCAGGTGATCATCGCCGCCATCGGCGTCAGCCTCGTCGCAGGGTTCTACGGCAAGAAATCCGTCCGCTGACCCACCTCACCGCCCTCCACCCGCGCGTGTCCTACGTTCCGGTACCCCATGTTGAACACTCGGGACGGCCGACCGCCGTTCTGAACGTTCAACATGGGCGTTCTGAACGTAGGACACGCGTGACGCGAACGTAGGACACGCGCGGTCAGGTGGGGGTGCCCACCATGCGCAGGACCAGGTCGGCGTAGAGGTCGCCGATCTCGGTGGGGGTGCGGCGGCCGGACGGCTGGTACCAGCGGGCCACGTCGATGCACAGCGAGAGCACCGCCAGGGTCGCCCCGCGCACGTCGGGCACGTCGAACACGCCCGCCCGCACGCCCTCGGTGATCATGTCGCGCACGGCCGCCTCGATGCGCCGCCGCAGCTCCACCACCTCGGCCAGGTGCTCCGGCGTCAACGCGCTCAACTCGTACTGAACGACCCGCGCCGTCGTGTGGTACTCCGCGTGCCACGACGCGAACGCCCGCACGGCCGCCGCCAGCCGCTCCACGGGGTCCACCTCGGACACACCGGTCAGCACCGACAGCGACGTGGCGTGCCCGATCCGCGAGATCTGGAACAGCAGTTCCTCTTTGGACCGGTAGTGGATGTAGACCGCGGCCGGTGACATGCCCGCCTGCGCCGCGATGTCCCGGGTCGTCGTCGCGTGGTACCCGCGCACCGAGAACGCGGCGGCGGCCGCGATCAGCATCCGGCGGGCCGCCGGCGGCGTCACGGACGACCACGTCTCATCCAGGAGCGCGAACTCACCACTGGTCGTCGTCACAGTCGACCCTCCTTGACACGAACCCGAACGATACCGCAGGCTAAGCACACGCTTAGACCTAAGCAACCGCTTAGTATGGAGGATGCGAGAGTGCGCCGCACGCTGTTCGAACCCGACCACGAAGCGTTCCGCGAGACCGCGCAGGCGTTCTGCGACCGCACCCTCCGCCCGAACTACGAGCGGTTCGTCGAGCAGCGCCACATCGACCGCGACGTGTGGCTCGAAGCGGGCAAGCAGGGCCTGCTCGGCCTGGAGGTCCCCGAGGAGTACGGCGGCAGCGGCGCGAACGACTACCGGTTCAACGCCGTGCTCGGCGAGGAGCTGTCCAAGGTCAGCGCCGGCATGTCGTCCTGCCTGGGCATCCACGGCGACGTCGTCGCCCCCTACCTGGTCGACCTGTGCACCGAGGAGCAGAAGCAGCGCTGGCTGCCCCGGTTCTGCTCGGGCGAGATGACGACCGGCATCGGCATGACCGAGCCCTCCGGCGGCTCCGACCTCGCCGCGCTCAAGAGCAACGCCGTGAAGCAAGGCGACGACTGGGTCCTCAACGGCTCCAAGACCTTCATCACCAACGGCTTCTCCGCCGACATGATCGTGGTCGCCGCGCGCACCAGCCCGGAGAAGAAGGCCAGGGGCATCACCCTGTTCGCCGTCGAGACCGGCATGAAGGGCTTCCAGCGCGGCCGCAAGCTCGACAAGGTCGGCCAACCCGAGTCCGACACCGCCGAGCTGTTCTTCGAGGACGTGCGCGTGCCGCAGGAAAACGTGATCGGCGAGGTCGACCAAGGCTTCATCTACATGATGGAACGCCTGCCGCAGGAACGCCTCGGCGGTGCGATCTCCAACCTGGCCCACGCCAAGCAGATCCTGCTCGAGACGATCGAGTACACCAAGGAGCGCAAGGCGTTCGGCCAGTCCATCGGCTCGTTCCAGCACAACAAGTTCACCCTCGCCGAGCTGGTCACCAAGATCGACATCACGCAGGCGTTCCTGGACCAGTGCACCGACGCGCACACCCGCCGCGAGCTGACCGCCGTGGACGCGGCGAAGGCGAAGTGGTGGAGCGCGGACGTGCAGAACGACGTCATCGACGCGTGCGTGCAGCTGCACGGCGGCTACGGCTACATGACCGAGTACCGCGTGGCCCGCGCCTGGATGGACGCCCGGGTGACCCGGATCTGGGCCGGCTCCAACGAGATCATGAAGGAACTCATCGGCCGCGACCTCGGCCTCTAGGACTGCAGGAGACACCGCCATGCCCGAGGCTGTCATCGTCGCCACCTCGCGTTCCCCGATCGGTCGGGCGCGCAAGGGTTCCCTGGTCGACCTGCGCCCCGACGACCTGGCCGCGCAGATCGTCGGCGCCGCGCTGGACCAGGTGCCGGAGCTGGACCGCGGCGAGATCACCGACCTGCACCTGGGTTGTGCCGAGCCGCAGGACGAGCACGGCCAGAACGTGGCCCGCCGCATCGCCGTCCAGCTCGGCCTGGACACCCTGCCCGGCACCACGGTCAACCGGTTCTGCGCCTCGTCGGTGCAGACCGCCCGCATGGCCTTCCACGCGATCAAGGCGGGCGAGGGCCACGCGTTCGTCAGCGCCGGGGTGGAGTGCGTCTCCCGCTACCGGCACGGTGACCCGCACTTCAACCCGCTGTTCGACGCCGCGCGCGAACGCACCCAGCGCACCGCCGAGACCAACGAGCCGTGGCACGACCCGCGCGAGGACGGCTTGCTGCCCGACTACTACATCGCGATGGGCCAGACCGCCGAGAACGTGGCCACGGCGCTCGGCATCAGCCGCCGCGACCAGGACGAGTTCGGCGTCCGCTCGCACAACCTCGCCGAGAAGGCCATCGCGGACGGCTTCTTCGCCCGCGAGATCACCCCGGTCACCCTCCCGGACGGCACGGTCGTCTCCACCGACGACGGTCCGCGCCAGGGTGTCACCTACGAAGCAGTGTCGGCGCTCAACCCGTCGTTCCGTCCACAAGGGACCGTCACGCCCGGCAACTGCTGCCCGCTCAACGACGGCGCGGCTGCCGTGGTCGTCATGAGCGACACCAGGGCGAAGGAACTGGGCCTGACCCCGTTGGCGCGCATCGTGTCCACCGGCGTGTCCGGACTCTCGCCGGAGATCATGGGCCTCGGCCCGGTCGACGCCACGAAGCAGGCGCTGGCGCACGCGAACCTGACCATCGGCGACATCGACCTGGTCGAGATCAACGAGGCGTTCGCGGTGCAGGTGCTGGGCAGCCAGCGCGCGCTCGGCATCGACATGGACAAGCTGAACGTGCACGGCGGCGCGATCGCGCTCGGCCACCCGTTCGGGTCCACCGGCGCCCGCATCATGACCACCCTGATCAACGGGATGCGCGCCCGTGACGCGCAGTTCGGCCTGGAGACCATGTGCGTCGGCGGCGGTCAGGGCATGGCGATCATCCTGGAGAGGTTGAGCTGAATGGGAATCCTGGACAAGTTCCGGCTGGACGGGCAGGTCGCGATCGTCACCGGCGCGTCGTCCGGCTTGGGCGTGGCGTTCGCCAAGGGCCTCGCCGAGGCCGGTGCGGACGTGGTGCTCGCCGCACGGCGGGTGGAACGGCTCAAGGACACCGCGCAGCTGGTGGAGAGCACCGGTCGGCGCGCGCTGATCGTGCAGGCGGACGTGGCGCAGCCGGACGACTGCCGTGAGGTGGCCCGTGCGGCGGCGGAGTTCGGCCCGGTGCACGTGCTGGTGAACAACGCGGGTGTGGCGTCGGCGGTGCCCGCGTCCCGGGAGACGCCCGAGCAGTTCCTCGGCGTCATGGACGTCAACCTCAACGGCACCTACTGGATGGCGCAGGCGGCGGCGGCCGTGATGACCGGCGGCGGGTCGATCATCAACATCTCCAGCGTGCTCGGCCTGGTCTCCGGCGGGCTGCCGCAGGCCGCGTACTCGGCGTCGAAGGCGGGCGTGATCGGCCTGACCCGCGACCTGGCGCAGCAGTGGACCGGCCGCAAGGGCATCCGGGTCAACGCGATCGCGCCCGGCTACTTCGCCTCCGAGATGACCGACCAGTACCCCGAGGGCTACCTCGAAGCGCACATCTCGAAGCTGCCGATGGGCCGGGTGGGCGACCCGGAGGAACTGGCGGCGGCAGTCGTGTTCCTGGCGTCGGCGGCGGGCGGCTACACCACCGGCCAGACGTTCGTGGTCGACGGCGGCGTCACGATCGGCAGCTGATCGTCCATGGGTGGAATTCCCGACTTGTGACCCACCGCGGCGGCGCGGCGATCTAGCCTGGCGTTCAGGGGAGATCGCCGTCCGCACGGGGGAGTTCCGTGGTCGCGAAGAGCTCGACCGAAGAACCAGGCTTCACCATCCTCGAACCGCCGCGGTCGGTGTTCCGGCGCAAGCGCTTCCTGCTGCCGTTCGGCGTATCGGCGGGCATCGCGCTGGTCGGGGTGGTCGCGCTGTTCGCGTCCGGCACGGTGGCGCTGCCGTTCCAGCGGATCACCGTGGTCAGCGCCATGATGGCGTCCAAGTCGGTGTACTTCCAGGACCCCGAGGTCCGCCGGATCCTGATGGCCAACGGCGTCGACGTGCGGGTCACCGACTCGGGCGGGTCGCGGGAGATCGCGCGGGACCGGCAGGACCGGGTCCGCGAGTACGACTTCGTGATGCCGTCCGGGCAGGCCGCGGGCGAGCTGATCCGGGACCGCTTCGGCGGCCGGGTGTTCTTCCCGTTCGCCAGCCCGCTCGTGCTGGGCGCGTTCAAGGAGTACGCGCAGGCGCTGGAGGCCGAAGGCGTGGCGCGGGCGCAGGCGGACGGGCTCTACTACACCCTCGACCTGGCCGCGTTCGTCAAGCTCTCCCTGCCCGACGACGGGAGCCGGGCGAAGACCTGGAACCAGCTCGAGCAGCCGGTCGACAACCGCAACCAGATCGTCGCCCAGTCGCCCAACCCGTGCGACTCCTACTCGGGCTCGGCCTGGATGGGCCTGGTCGCGTTCGCCGTCAACGGCTCCGTTCCCCCGACCGAGCAGGACGCGTCCGCCGTCGCGGCGAAGATCAAGCCGGTGTTCGAGATCGAAGGGCTGCACGGCTCCGGCATCGGCACCACGTTCTTCCACCCGGACGGCCGCACCACGGCACCGGTCGGCGTCATGTACGAGCACCAGTTCATGGCCTACCAGCTCGCCGAGGTGGCGAAGAAGGGCAGGCCCGACCGGGAACGGGTGCTGCTCTACCCGGACGCGCACCACCGCACCGAGCCGTGGCTGATCGCGTTCAGCCCGGCGGGCGAACGGGTCGGCGAGCTGGTGCGCGGCCACCCCGACCTGCGTCGACGCGCCCTGGAGCTGGGCTTCCGGCTGGACAACGAGGAGTCGACCGCGCTCAACGAGCTGCTGCGGGAACGCGGGCTGCCCGAGCCGGTGCTCAGCCGCACGGAGGGCTTCCTGCCCAAGCCCCCCGAGCTGGAGAAGATGATCAAGGAGGTCGGTCGCTGCCCGGAGATCCGGGTGCCGATATGAGGTGGGCCGCCCTGCTCCTGGTGGTGGCCGCCCTGGCCGCCTGCACGTCCGAGAAGCCCGAGCGGGTCACGGTGACCGTGCTGGCCAGTTCGGAACTGGCGGACCTGCACGACGTGCTCGCCGACCTGCGCCGTGACACCGGGGTCGAGCTGAAGCTGGACCACCGCGGCACCGTGCGGGCGAGCGAGGACCTGGCCGCCGGCGTGGACCACGACCTGGCCTGGCTGTCCACGAACCGGTACCTCAAGCTCAAGGGCGTCGACCTGCCGCCGTCCTCGCCCACGATGCTCTCGCCGCTGGTGCTGGGCGTGAAGCGGGGCAAGGCGGGAGGGCTGCGGGACGTGTCGTGGGCCGACGTGGCGAGCCGCGCGGCGGCGGGGGAGCTGCGGTTCGGCATGGCCGACCCGAGGGTGTCGGGCAGCGGGATGGCGGCGTTGATCGGGGTGGCCACGGCCGCCGCGGGCACGGGTGCGGCGTTGCGGGCGGAGGACGTGACCTGCGACAAGCTCCAGGGCTTCCTGACCGGACGGGTGTTCGGCGCACCGGGCGCGGCCGAGGTCGCCGACGAGTACGTGGCGCGGCAGGACGAGGTGGACGCCGTGGTCGCGTACGAGTCGACCGTGCTGTCGCTGAACGCGTCCGGGCAGCTGCGCGAGCCGTTGGAGGTCGTGTACCCGCGGGACGGGATCGTGCTGTCGGACTACCCGTTGATGCTGCTCAAGCCGGACAAGCGGGCCGCCTACGACCGGGTCGTGCAGTGGCTGCGCACGCCGTCCGCCCAGCGCTCGATCATGGAGCGCACGCACCGCAGGCCGGTGGACCCGCAGGTCGAGCGCACGGACGGGCTGCGCGAGCCGATCGGCACGGGGCTGTACTTCCCCGGCACGCAGCAGGTCGTGGACACCCTGCTCGCCGCCTACGACCGGGCCGGTCAGGCGGGCCGGGTGGTGTTCGTGCTGGACCACTCGACGTCCATGGCGGGTGCGCGGATCGCCGGGCTGCGGGAGGCGTTCGCGACGTTGAGCCGGGCGGGCGGGTTCGACCGGTTCCGGGTGGGGGAGACGGTCGTGCTGGTGCGGTTCGCGGGCAGCGTGCTGGAGGAGCGCACCGTCGTGATCAGGAGTGCCGCCGACCTGGAGTCGCTGGCCACCGCGTTGACGACGGCCGAGCTGTCCGAGACCGGCACCGCGATCTGGTCGGCGCTGGACCACGCCTACCGGGTCGTCGGCGACGGCACGGTGGTGCTGATGACCGACGGCGAGAACAACGCGGGGATGAGCGCGGACGGGTTCCTGGCCGCTTGGCCGGCCCCACCGGCGCGCACGTACGCGATCCGGTTCGGCGAGGCCGACCCGGTGGAGCTGGACCGGGTGGCGCGGGCGACCGGCGGGCGCGTGGTGGACGCGGGCTCGGGGTCGCTGCTGGAGGCGGTGAAGGAGATCCGTGGCTGTCGATAGAGCGCTGTGGTGGTCGGTGTGGTGGCCGTGGGCGGTGGTGTGGCTGGTGACCGTGCTGGCGGTGGTCGCCACCATCGGGGTCACGGTGTGGGCGTGGCGGTCGCGGCACCGGTTCGCACCGGCCCGCGAGGTGCCCGGGCTGACCATCTACCTGCACGAGAAGTCCGTGATGGACCTCTACCAGGTCGGGGGGTTCGGCGACGCAATGGCCAAGGAGGTCGTGGACCGGGTCGGCGTCACCAAGGACGGCAAGATCGCGTTGCGGGGCCTGGACCTGGGCGTGGAGGGCGTGCGGACGTCCGGGCGCGAGGTGGTGAAGACCTACATCGAGCAGTACGAGCCGATCGCCGTGGTCGGCCTGCTGCTCGACGCGCTGGAGTCCGCGTCCGCGGTCGTGCACGTCGACCTGGGCGACCTGACCGTGCTGCGGAACACGGCGCTGGAACAGCGCGCGCAGACGCCCGACGTGGTGCGACTGCGGCGGCTGGACGCGTACGTGTCGGTGAAGGGCGTGTTCCGGGTGGTGTCGGACGGTGACGGCACGACGGTGTTCCTGGCGCCGTTCGGCGACCCGGACGACCCCGAGGACGGGCCGCAGGTGCGGGTCGAGTGCTACCACTCGGGGCTGCGCGACGACGTCGTGCCCGAGGGCGGGTTCCGGGCGCAGTGCCTGGGCCGGGTGCAGGCGTGGAAGGCGGACTCCCGGGAGCTGGTGATCCGGCCGATCGCCATGTTCCAGTGATCGGGCGTGCGATGCTTGGCCCATGGCATCGGTACCGGAGCGGCTGATCGACGCCGCGACGCGGTTGTTCGCCGCCAAGGGCTTCGACCGGGTCGCGGTGCAGGACATCGTGGACCTGGCGGGCGTCACCAAGGGCGCCATGTACCACTACTTCGGGTCCAAGGACGACCTGCTGCACGAGATCTACGGCAGCCTGCTGCGGATGCAGACCGAGCGCCTGGACCACTTCGCGTCCGGGTCCGCGCCGGTGGCCGAGCGGTTGCACGCGGCGGCGGTGGACGTGGTCGTCACGTCGGTGGACAACTTCGACCAGGCCAAGGTGTACTTCCGCTCGGCCGACCACCTGGCCGAGGACAAGCGGCGGGAGATGCGCGCGGAACGGCGGCGCTACCACGAGCGCTTCCGGTCGCTGGTCGAGGAGGGGCAGGCCTCGGGCGTGTTCCGCACCGACGTGCCCGCGGACCTGACCGTGCACTACTTCTTCGGCACGGTGCACCACCTGGGCCAGTGGTACAGCGCGGACGGTCCGCTGTCGGCCAAGCAGGTCGGCCGGCACTTCGCCGACCTGCTGCTGGCGTCCCTGCGCCCCGTTCCGGAGGACTCACCGTGAAGTCCGACCTGCACCGCTACCTGCGCGCGGCCCGCGAGGCGCTGCTGTGGAAGCTGGAGGGCCTGTCGCCCTACGACGTGCGCCGCCCGTTGACGCCGACCGGTACGAACCTGCTGGGCCTGGTCAAGCACCTGGCCGCGATGGAGGTCGGCTACTTCGCCGACACGTTCGGCCGCCCGTTCCCCGAGCGGTTCGAGTGGATGGGCGAGGACGCCGAGCCCAACGCGGACATGTGGGCGACGGCCGAGGAGTCCCGTGAGGACGTCGTCGGCCTCTACCGCCGTGCGTGCGAGCACGCCGACGAGACGATCGAGGCGCTGGACCTGGACGCGCCGGGCACCGTGCCGTGGTGGTCGGAGGAGCGCAGGTCGGTCACCCTGCACCTGGTCCTGGTGCACATGATCGCGGAGACGAACCGGCACGCGGGCCACGCCGACATCGTCCGCGAGCTGGTCGACGGCGCGGCCGGCTTGCGCCAGGACAACGACAACCTGCCCGCGATGGACTGGGACGCCTACCGCGCCGAACTGGAACGCGTCGCCCGTGAGGCTCAGGACTGAGCCCTCCACAGCCGCCGTCGTTGTCCACAGCCCGCCGCTGCGCGCCCGGGCTTCGTCGGTGCCGTGTGGCAGGGTAAAAGCAGGGGTCCCCTTGGCGGGGACCCCTGCGGAGCGAGGGAGTCAGGCCGGCACGAGCAGGACCACGGTCTCCGCCACGCACGCGGGCTTCGGGTTGCCCTCGATCTCGACGGTCACCTTCACCACCGCCTGCTTGCCCTGCGCCACGTCCGTGACCTCGGCCAGCTCGGCACCGGCCCGGACCCGCGAGCCGACGGTCACCGGGCTCGGGAAGCGCACCTTGTTCAGCCCGTAGTTCACGCCCATCGCCAGGCCCTGCACCGTGTAGATGTCCCGGACCAGCAGCGGGATCAGCGACAGCGTCAGGTAGCCGTGCGCGACCGGCGCGCCGAACGGCCCGGCGGCGGCCTTCTCCAGGTCCACGTGGATCCACTGGTGGTCGCCCGTGGCGTCGGCGAACAGGTTGATCTCGGCCTGCGTGATCTCGTGCCACTCGCCGTGGCCGAGGTGCTCGCCCTTGGCCGCTGCCAGCTCGTCGAGGTTCGCGAATACCCGCATCGTCAGTCCTTCGGTCCGCCGGCGACGTAGACGACCTGACCGGACACGAACCCGGCACCCTCGCTGACCAGGAACGACGCCGTGTGCGCGATGTCCTCGGGCGTGCCGACGCGCTGCACGGGGATCGCCGCCGCCGCACCCTTCTTGAACTCCTCGAAGTCGACGCCGACGCGGGCCGCCGTCGCGGCGGTCATGTCGGTCGCGATGAACCCCGGCGCGATCGCGTTCACCGTGACGCCGAACTTGCCCAGCTCGATCGCCAACGTCTTGGTGAACCCCTGCAGGCCCGCCTTGGCCGCCGAGTAGTTCGCCTGGCCGCGGTTGCCCAGCGCCGACGTGCTGGACAGGTTGACGATCCGGCCCCACTTCGCCTCGGTCTGGAACTTCTGCACCGCCCGGCTCATCAGGAACGACCCGCGCAGGTGGACGTTGATCACCGCGTCCCAGTCGTCGTCGGTCATCTTGAACAGCAGGTTGTCCCGCAGGATGCCCGCGTTGTTGACCAGGACGGTCGGCGCGCCGAGCTCGTCGGCGACCCGCTGCACGGCCGCCTCGACCGCCGCGCTGTCGCTGACGTCGACACCCACCGCGATCGCGGTCCCGCCCGAGGCCTTGATCTTCTCCACCGCCTCGGCGCAGCTGCCCTCGTCGAGGTCGAGCAGCGCGACGGCCATGCCGTCCTGCGCGAGCCGCGTGGCAACGGCGGCGCCGATGCCCCGTGCGGCACCGGTGACGATGGCCACCCGTGCGTCCGTCTCGGCCACGGTCAATCCTCCTTGATCTGCGGGCCTAAGCAACCGCTTAGTAACGTACCTGGCGACGTCGCCTTGACGCCAGGGCGAGTCAGGAGAACCATACCGACTGGTCGGAATGTGCGCCGGCACGCCGGCAGCGGAAAGTCAGGAGGCGCGGTGGAGTTCTCGGGCAAGGTCGCACTGGTCACCGGTGCCGCGAACGGCATCGGCGCGGGGGTGGCGCGGCGACTGGCCGCCGCGGGCGCGTCCGTCGTCGTCGCCGACGTGGACGACGTGCGGGGCGAAGCCGTGGCCGACGAGGTGGGCGGCGTGTTCGCGCACTGCGACGTGCGCGACCCCCGGCACAGCGAGGCGGCGGTCGCGACGGCGGTGGAGCGGTTCGGCGGCCTCGACATCGCCGTGCTGAACGCGGGCATCGCCACCGGGTTCGGCCTGGGTGACGACTTCGACGTGGAGCGGTACCGCACGGTCATGGGCATCAACCTCGACGGCGTCGTGTACGGCGTGCACGCGGCGCTGCCCGAGCTGCGCAAGCGCGGCGGCGGGCACATCGTCGCCACCGCGAGCATGGCAGGCCTGATGGCGATGCCCATGGACCCCCTCTACGGCGCGAACAAGGCCGCCGTCGTCGGCCTGGTCCGCGGCCTGGGCCCGGTGGCCGCCGCGGACGGCGTCACCGTCAACGCCGTGTGCCCGTCGTTCGCCGACACCTCGATCATCACCGACATCAAGTCGGCCTTGGAGTCGGCGGGGATGCCGGTGATGAGCGTGGACGACGTGGTCGACGCGTTCGTCTCCGTGTTGCGCGACGGCAAACCGGGTGAATGCTGGTTCGTGCAGGCCGGACGCCCCAGCGCGCCGTTCACCTTCCCCAACCCGCCCGGCCCGCGCACCGCCACCGGCGAACGCGTCAAGCTCGACCACGACCCGCTGATCACCGAGGAGAACTGACACCCGTGCGCGCCATCCAGATCACCGAGTTCGGCGGACCCGAGGTCCTCACCGAGGTCGAGCTGCCCGATCCCGTCGCGGGGCCGGGCGAACTGCTCGTCGACGTCAGCCGCGCGGGCCTGAACTACGCCGACACCCACCAGGCCGAGAACTCCTACCTGTCGAAGATGGAGCTGCCGCTGGTGCCCGGCGGCGAGGTCGTCGGCACGGCCGGTGACCGGCGCGTGGTCGGCCTGACCAACTTCGGCGGGTACGCGGAGAAGGCCGTGGTGCCCGAGGCGACCGCGTTCGACGTGCCGGACGGCGTGGACGACCTGACCGCGTTGAGCCTGGTCGTGCAGGGTGCGACGGCTTGGCTGCTGCTGCGCCGCAGTGCCCACCTGGAGCCGGGCGAGAGCGTCGTCGTCCACGCGGCCGCCGGCGGGGTCGGTTCGCTGGCCGTGCAGCTGGCGAAGAAGTGGGGCGCCGGCCGCGTCATCGCTACCGCGAGCAGTGAGGACAAGCGCAAGCTCGCGCTCGACCTGGGCGCCGACGTCGCCGTGGACTCGACCGCCGAGAACATGACCGAGGTGCTGCGCGAGGCCAACGGTGGACGCCGCGTCGACATCGTCCTGGACATGACCGGCGGCGCCGTGACCGACCAGAGCATCGCCGCCCTCGCCCCGTTCGGCCGACTGGCGTTCTACGGAATGGCCAGTCGGGAACAACCGACCCCGGTCGCCCCCGGCCGCCTGCTGGTCGGGTCGAAGACGATCGCGGGCATGTGGCTGCCCCACGCGTTCAAGCTCCCGGGCCGCGTCGTGCACCGGGCGATGGGGGAGCTGTTCGACCTGGTCCTGTCGGGCGACCTGCGCGCCGTACCGGGCGGCGAGTACGGCCTGTCCGAGGTCCGACAGGCACATGAGGACCTGCGTGCCCGCCGAACCACCGGAAAACTCGTCCTGGACCCGTCACGCTGACGCACCGCACCGCGGGAGCCCTCACCGTTCCGCCGGTGAGGGCTCCGTCGCGTGCGTCGATCAGTCGAGGGTGAACGCCCCGGCCACCCGGCGCAGCTCCGGGATCCTGGTGCTGAGCAGCCAGAAGAACTTCTCCGCCGCGTCGGGGGTCAGCGCGACAGTCGCCGCCGTGCCGAAGCTGACTTCGTAGTCGCCGTCAGCCGTGATGGATACGCTGGAAGTGGTAGCGGCGTACGAACGAGCATCCGGGGTCGGCGTGTACCGAGCGGACACCAACCACCCGAGACTGCGGAAGATCGAAAGCCCCGAACACTTGCAGCACATTCAGCAGGCCGTGGAGAGCGGCGATTCGGACATCTTCGCCCAGGGACCGACGTCCAGTTCCATCGACGCGGCCGTGGCTCCCGTGCCGGGATCGGATGCGATCGGGCATTTCCGGCGGTGGGCCGTCAGCGGAGAGACGTCGACGCTGCGGGCCAACGCGGTCAGCATCCTGGGGTTCCTGCCGGGCAGGGAGAACGCCGACGTCGTGGTCAGCGTGCTGGAGACTGACGCCGTCGTGCGGCGGCTGTGCCTGGCGTCGGAGGTGTCCCGGCTGACTCAGTGCGCCTGGGACGTCGCCCTCGCGGTCGCGGACGACCCTGCCGGTGCACCGGAACCCCGGCGGCTCGCGACCAAGTTGGCCAAGGAAGCCGTCGACCCGAAGGACACCGAGGCGCGCTGGTGCGCGGGTTACCTTCTCCAACGCATGGCCGTCGTTCTCGGTCCGGAAAGCTGAGTCGCGCGCCAGGGATTGCGGGTGGTGCTCGGCCCGTCACCGGGACGCTTCGCGGAACGGGCGCCGCCGTGAGCGTGCACGACGGCCCCCGCTCCGGTGGTTCAGTCGCTCAGCTCGGCCAGCGCGGCCTTGACCTTCGCCAGCTCGGCCTCCAGCTCCTCCATCCGCGTGCGGTGCTGGGTGCGAGCTGCCTCGATGACCTCGTCGATGCCGCCTGCGATGTCGTCGTGCAGCTCCTTGGCCGCCCGCGACACCGCCGCGGCCGAGATCTGGAGACCCTGCACGACCCGCTTGGTGCCGTGCACGAGGTCCGCCTGCCACTCGCCGTCGGCGGTCCCGGTGACGGTCAGCGTCAGCTCGACCGTGCGGGTCTTCTTGGCCGTCGACTTGGGCCGCTTCACGGGCTTGGCCTCGGCCTCCGCGGGCTTGGCCTCGGCTTCTGCGGCCTGCTCTGCCTGTGCCACGGGTGCGACCTCCTGCTGCACGGGTGCGGCGGGCGCCTCGGCGTCCACCGTCTCTTCCTGCTCCACGAGCGTGTCCGCCTGCACGTTCTCGTCGTCCTCTCTGCGCATCCGGCTCGACCCGGCGTGATCATAGAACACGTGTTCGATGGTGGGTCGATTGCCCCGCACAGCGTAGGGTGTCGGCCTTGTGAGCGGTTGGAGGGACTTCTCCGCTCGCCGGTTCTTGGACCGGTTGAGCGACGAACTCGGTCTTGCGGCGGTGCTGGCGCCTGGCGTCCTGGCGCCCGGGGTGCTGGCGGCGATCGACCAGCACGGTGCAGCGGTGCGCGACATCCTCGCGTTCGGCGTGCCCGCGGCGGCGGTGGCCGGTGCGGTGGCGGCCGGTGCGGTGGTGCTGGCCGGGTACGCCAAGGGTGTGCTGGACGAGGCCAAGGCGCAGGGCTGGGACCTGCCCGCGATCGTGGACTGGGCGAACGCGGACTGGCTCACGTTGAGACTCGTCGCCGTCTGCCACCTGGCCCGGCGTGACGAACCGGCTCTCGAGGGCTAGCGGCCTTCAGAGATCAAAAGCATGTCCTCGCCCGACGACTTCCGGCGAAGACATGATCTTTCACCCCCGAGGCCCTGCGGCCAGCCGGTGAGGCCCCGCGGCCAGCCGATGAGTTGTCCACAGGCCCGCGCCGGCGGCTCGTTCTTGTCGGTGCCCGCCGGCAGAATAAAAGCAGGGGTCCCCTGGCGGGGACCCCTGCGCAGCGATCGTGGTCAGCGCTGCTCACCCGGCGGGTACTGGCCCGGGTGCGGCTGGACCGGGCGGGTCGGCGGGGCCGCGGGCTGGCCCACCGGCGGGGTCGGCATGCTGGAGGCGTGGGCCGGGGTTTCGGTGATCCTGGTCGTCTGCTCGGCAGGCGAGACGCCCTGCGTCGCCGTCGCGGTCCGCTGCACGTCCTCACGGCCGCGCTGGTAGGCCTCGGCCTGCGCCTTGGCCTGCGGCGCCTCGTTCTCCGCCTTCGTCAACCAGCCCTCCCAGCGCTGCTGCATGGGCTTGATCAGGCCACCACCCACGCCGACGACGGCGATACCGCCGATGGTCGCCAGGATGGTGATCAGGATCGGGGTCGTGACGGTGGTGGCGACGCCGATCTGGTTCAGCGCCGCGATCACGCCGAGCGCGATGATGAACCAAGCGGCGATCTTGCCGAGCGTCGGACCGTAGGACAGGCCGCCGAGCGCACGCGAGGCGATGTCCTGCACGGCCCGCGCGATGGCGGCGGCGACCACGACGATGATGATCGCGACGATCGCCCGCGGCAGCCAGGCCACGATGTCGGTCAGCAGGGCGCTCACCGGGTTGGGCCCGAAGACGCCGAACGCGATCTGCAACGCGATCAGCAGCACCGCGTAGTACACGATCTGCGCGACGAGACCGGAGGCGTCGAACTTGGACCGCGCCAGCGCGTCACCGATCCCACCGCGCTGCACGGCACGGTCGAAGTGGACGCGTTCCAGCACCTTGTTCACCGCCGTGCGCAGCAACCGGGCGACGATCCACCCGATGAGCAGCACGACGAGGAACCCGACGAGCTTGGGTACGAAGGTCACCACGGAGCGCAGGGCGTCACCGGTGGCGTCACCGATGCCTTGAGCCTGCACCGTCTGCGCGGCGAGCAGGGCTTTCATCGTCTTCGACCTCCTCGGACGACCGGTTCGTCTCAAGCAACCGGTTACCCGTGGTGGCCGGGTCAAACCTCGGTCCGCCGAACGGGTGACGCCAACGAGGTCAGACCTCGGGCGGCAGCCGCACGGCGCGGTCCACTTCGACGTGCGAGACGCCGGGCACGGCACCGAGCAGGTCGCCCACTCCG
This sequence comes from Saccharothrix carnea, assembly GCF_003014735.1. Classification (GTDB taxonomy): domain Bacteria; phylum Actinomycetota; class Actinomycetes; order Mycobacteriales; family Pseudonocardiaceae; genus Actinosynnema; species Actinosynnema carneum. Next base: position 115,837 of record NZ_PYAX01000013.1, read on the forward strand.
GGGGCGACCGACCCGGTGACCACGCCCAACCCCTCCAACACGCCCTCCACCACCATCCCGGCGTCACGCAGCGCCGTCACGACGGTGGGCAGCTCGGCCAGGCTGTCGTCGGCGACCGAGACCACGACCTTGTCCACGGGCGCCTCCGGCGGGCCTCAGGGAGATTGCACCAATCCTGCACCCACATCGGTGGAAGGCAAGCCCAGCCGACGAGCGGCCTGCGACAACCTCGCCCACAGCTCCCACCCGCGCGCGTTGTGCTTCTCCGCGACGAGCGCCGCGACGCCCGCGACGTGCGGCGTGGCCATGCTGGTGCCCTGGATGCGCTTGTGCATGCCCAGGCCACCGTCCTCCTTGTTCCAGCTGGAGTACACGTCCACCCCGGGGCCGACGATGTCGACCTGGCCGATGGTGTCCGCCGTCCCGCAGGAGAAGATCGCGATGGCCCGGTTCACGTCCACCGCGCCCACGGCGAGGATCGACGGGCAGTTGGCCGGGTGGCCCACCGGCGCGACCTTGCCCGGCCGGTTGCTCTCGTTGCCCGCCGCCGCGATGATCAACGTGCCCTTCGCCATCGCGCGCGTGGCGGCCTGCTCGAAGATCTGCGAGTGCGGCGTGCCCGGCCGCACGGCCGCGCCCAGCGACATCGAGACGACCGCGCAGTTGTTGGCGATGGCCCACTCGATACCGGCCAGGATGCCGCTGTCGGTGCCGCTGCCCCGGTTCGACAGCACCTTGCCCGCGTAGATCTCCGCCTCGAACGCGACCCCGTAGCCCGGCCCGCCACTGGCGGCCTTGCGCGGACCCGCGGCGGAACCGATGCAGTGCGTGCCGTGGCCGTGCGCGTCGTCCACCGTCTCACCGGTGATGAACGACTGCGTGATCACGGCGCGGCCCGCGAAGTCGGGGTGCGCGACGGTGAAACCGGTGTCGAGCACGGCGACGCGCACGCCCTTGCCGGTGGCCGAGCTGATGTTCGCGCCCACGGCCTGCAGGCCCCAGGTGAACACGGACTCGTCCACCGCAGCGGCCTCGTCGGTGCCCGTGGCCGGTGGCGCGGTGTAGGCGTGCACGACGCGCTCGGCCTCGACCACGGCGATGGGGCCCGGCGCCTCGGCGGCGCGGGTCAGCTGCTGGACCTGGTCCGGCGTCGCGTTGACCACGGCCACGCCCAGGTCCTGGAAGATGACGCCGTCCGCGGCGGCGAGCTCCGCTCTGGTCGCGGACTCCGCGGTGCTCGCGGCGCTGATCCCGGCGACCCGGTTCATCTCCCGCGCACCGGCCGCGACCGACTTGTCGTCGAGGAGCACGAGGTAGCGACCAGTGGTCTCGACGTCCGTTGGCTGTGACATTGACGACCCCCTTCGGGGTGGGACGGCAGTCAGGTGTAACGCGAACCCACGCGCGTGCTCAATCGACCGGAAGTGTTGCCGTTGGCGCGAACGTGGTCGTATGCCGTAGTGGAGTCGTCGGGACGGGAAGAGATACAGGTCAGGCGGTTGCCGGAGCAGTACCACGCTTTCGGGTGAACTTCTTGGCCAACGGTTCCACCACGCGTGCCGCGACCGGCCCGAGCACCGCCATCAACAGCACGTACGCCGTCGCCAGCGCCGCCAGCTCACCGTCCACCGCGCCGGACGCCACCGTCAACGACGCGATCACGATCGAGAACTCGCCCCGCGCCACCAGTGCCGCGCCCGCCCGGGCCCGGCCCATCCGCCCGATGCCCTGCCGCCGCGCGGCCCACCACCCGGTGGCCACCTTCGTCACCGTCGTCACCGCGGCCAGCGCCACCGCCAGCCCCAGCACCGGCGGGATCGACGCCGGATCGGTGTTCAGGCCGAACACCACGAAGAACATCGCCGCGAACAGGTCGCGCAACGGCTCCAGCATCCGGGTCGCGTTCTCCGCCGTCGACCCGGAGATCGCGATGCCCAGCAGGAACGCGCCCACCGCCGCCGACACCTGCAGCTGCGACGCCACGCCCGCGACCAGCAGCGCCGCGCCCAGCACCTTGAGGAGGAACACCTCGGGGTCGGGGCTGTCCACCACCGCCGACACGTACCGGCCGAACTTCAGAGCGATGACCAGGACCACGGTGATCGCGGCCAGCGAGATGCCCACCGCGCTCAACCCGCCGAGGAAGCTCACGCCCGCCAGCACGGCGGTCAGGATCGGCAGGTAGACCGCCATCGCCAGGTCCTCGAACACCAGCACCGACAGCACCACCGGCGTCTCCCGGTTGCCCAGCCGGCCCAGGTCGCCGAGCACCTTGGCGATGATCCCGGACGACGAGATGTAGGTGACGCCGCCCATCGCCAGGGCGCCCACCGGGCCCCAGCCCAGGATCAACGCCGCGATCACGCCCGGCGTCGCGTTCAGCACGATGTCCACGAGCCCGGCCGTCCACGACCGCTTGAGCCCGGTCATCAGCTCGGCGGCCGAGTACTCCAGGCCGAGCAGGAGCAGCAGGAGGATGACGCCGATCTCGCTGGACAGGTGCGTGAAGTCCTCGATGCCGTGCAGCGGCACCAGGCCGCCCTGCCCGAAGGCCAGGCCGCCGATCAGGTAGAGCGGGATCGGGGAGATGCCGACCCGCCACGCCATCTTGCCGAGCAGGCCCAGCCCGAAGAAGACCGCGCCGAGTTGGATCAGTGCGATTGCGGTGCTGTGCAAGGTGCTCAGCCACCACCCAGCAACTCGGCCGCGGCGCTCAGGCCGTCCGCCGTGCCGACCACGACGACGAGGTCGCCGCCCGCGAAGACGAAGTCCGGGCGCGGTGACGGGTGCACCGAGCCCGCGCGCACGACGGCCACGATGGACGCGCCGGTGCGGGTGCGCAGCTCGGTCTCGGCCAGCGGGCTGCCGTCGAACCGGGCGCCGGGCGGGATCGGGAACTGCTTGGTGGAGATGCCCGCGACCTCGCGCTGCTGCTCCTGCAGGTGCGCGACCAGCTGCGGCGAGCCGAGCAGGCCCGCCAGCGTGCTCGCCTCGGCGGCCGTGAGGGCTATCGACGCCGTGCAATCGTCAGGGTCTTCCAGGGACGAGACGATCAGCTCGAACTTGCCGTCACGGTGGGTGATCACCCCGATCCGTCGGCCCGCGCGGATCATGAAGTCCTGACGGGTGCCGATCCCCGGAAGCGGCGTCACCTCGACGTTCACAGCATGTGATCCTAGACGAGTGAGTACACGTGTTCGGGCGATCAGCCGGGGTTGGGTGGTCCGCGACCGGGTGCCCGGACCGGACGTGGACGAGTTCGCCGAGCCGGAGCGGATCGTCGCCGCCCTGGCCCGCGCCCGCCCAGGCACGTTGCTGGCCGTGCAACACCCCCACCGCACACCTGCCTCGCTGGCCGCCGGGTTGTCGCTGCTCGACGCCCTGCCGCACGCCGTCGCCGAACTCGCCCACCTGCGCCGCACCGCCTACCGCGAGGTGCGGGACGTCGTCGCGCCCTACCGGGTGGACGGCCCGGACGGCACCGCGCACGGGCTGCTGTGCCTGGTCGACCCGGCGGCGGTCGGGCACACCGAGGACGTGTACCCCGACGTGGTCGCCGAACGGGCGCGCGTGCTGTCCGGCCTGGGCTGCGTGACCAGCGCCGCGATGCTCGTGCCGGTGGCCCGCGAGGTCCGGCTGACCCGGCTGGTGGCGGAGGTCGACGACGAGCCCGCGGTGTCCGTGGTCGACCCGGGCGGGCGGCGGCACTGGCTGTGGCTCGTGGGTCCGGGCCCTCGCCAGGACGCCCTCCTGGAAGCCGCGGGCGAGCACCCGTTGATGGTGGCCGACGGCAACCACCGGGTGGCCGCGTCGGCCGGGCTGTCCGGCCTGTTGGCGCTGGTCACGGCCGGTCCGGACCTGCGGGTCGGGCCGATCCACCGTGCCGTGGCGGGCTCCGGGCTGGCGTTGGCCGACATGGTGGCCGCGTGGCGCGCGCTCGGGCTGGTGGTGACACCGGTCGACGCCGCGACCCGGCCGTCACCGGGTGTGGTGGTCGCGGTGGCGGGATCGTCCGCGGTGCGGGTCGAGCTGCCATCGGCGGGCGTGGACCACGCGTTCGTCGAGGCCGTGCTGTTGGACAAGGCGCTCGGCTTGGACCCGGAGAGCCCGCACGTGCGGCCGGTGACCGGTGACGTGCCAGACGGCGCGTCCGTGGACGCCGTCCTGCTGATCGCCGCCGTGCCTCTGGAGGACGTGCTGGCCGTGCACGAAGCCGGTGGCCGGATGCCGCGCAAGAGCACCTACTTCGCGCCGAAGCCGCGCAGCGGGCTCCTGCTCGCCGACCTGGACTGACCCAGCCCGCGAGTTGTCCACAGACCTGTGAGTTGTCCACAGGGCAGCGGCCGAGCACCCGACACCGTCCGACCCCGCCGGCAGAATAAAAGCAGGGGTCCCCTGGCGGGTACCCCTGCGAAGCGTTCGCCGAGGCGGCCGCCGACGTGGCGTTCGGCAACCCCGGCGTTCGGCGACTTCGGCGTTCGGCGGCCGGGCCCGCGACGACGAGCAGCGGCGCCCGTGACAACGACAAGCGGCGGCTCCCAGTGGTGGGCGCTGGTCGTCGTGCGGCGACCGGAAGGCCTGCTGTCTCCCGGATCGAGGGCGAGTGGGTACCGGGCCGCGGTCGCCGTGGCGCGGGCGAGTGGGCGACCGACCACCTGATGCGGGTGTGACGGGCCGCACCAGGCACAATTGGAGGTTGACGACCGTCGTCGCGTTGAGGAGGAATACCCCGTGGGACACGGTGAGCTGCGTGGCGTGGTGGCCCTCGACGGCCCCTCCGGCACCGGCAAGTCCTCCGCAGCGCGCCGCCTCGCGGCCACTCTCGGCGCGCGCTACCTCGACACCGGGGCGATGTACCGCGCGGTCACGCTCGCCGTGCTGCGCGCAGGCGTCGACCTCGCCGACGCGGCCGAGGTCGCCGAGGTCGCGGGCGCCGCACTGGTCGTCCAGGGCACCGACCCGGACCGCTCGACCACCTTCCTCGACGGCGACGACGTCGGCGTGGAGATCCGCGGCCCCGAGGTGACGCTGGCCGTGTCACCGGTGTCGGCCGTGGCCGCGGTCCGTGAACTGCTGGTCGCCGAACAGCGCCGGATCATCGCACGGGCGTTGGACGAGGCGGGCGGCATCGTGGTGGAAGGCCGGGACATCGGCACCGCCGTCGTGCCCGACGCGCCGCTCAAGGTCTACCTGACCGCCGACGCCGAGGCCCGCGCCCAGCGCCGCGCCAAGCAGGACAGCGCGTCCGGCCGCGAGGCCACGCTGGACGCCACGCTCGCCGACGTGCAGCGGCGCGACGCCTACGACTCGTCACGGGCGGTGTCGCCGTTGCGCGCCGCCGAGGACGCGGTCGTGCTCGACACGACCACGCTCGACCTGCCGGGCACCCTGGCCGCGCTGCTCGAACTCGTGGACGCCCACGGGCTGCTGGCCCAGCCGAGCGGACGGGTGCGCGGGTGACCGACCAGCTCCCCGAGGGGTCGGCGCCCTGGCTGCACGACGTCGGCCGGTGGATCGCGCGCGGACCGCTCCGGGCGGGGTTCCGGGTCCGGGCACGTGGCGTCTCGCGGATCCCGCTCGAAGGCCCCGTGGTCGTCGTGGCCAACCACAGCTCGATGGCGGACGGGCCGATCCTGTTGGGAGTCCTGCCCCGGCGTGTGGTGTTCTTGATCAAGCAGGAGATGTTCAAGGGCGTGGTGGGCACGCTGCTGCGCAAGATCGGCCAACTGGCCGTGCGGCGCGGCGCGCCCGACCGGGCGCCACTGCTGGCCGCGCAGCGGGTGCTGCGGGCCGGTGGCGTGGTCGGGGTGTTCCCCGAGGGCACCCGCGGCACGGGTGACGTGGCCGAGGCGCAGGCGGGCGCGGCGTGGCTCGCCCGCTCGACCGGCGCGGTCGTCGTGCCCGTCGCGTGCCGGGGCACCCTGCGCCCGGCCGGAACCCGACGGCGGTTCCGGCCCGTGGTGGACGTGCTCGTGGGTGAGCCGTTCGAGCTGCCGGACGACAGGGGTCGTCAGGCGCTCGTGAAGGCCACCGAGCAGGTCCGCGACCGCTTGGCCACGCTGGTGGCCGAGCTCGACAGCCAGCGAGGAGAAGTGAAGTGACGGACTTGGACGGCACCTGGGCGGACGAGTCCGACTGGACCGCGTTCGACGAGACGGTGGAGGGCGAGGAGGGCGGCACGCCGCCGATGCCCGTGCTGGCCGTCGTCGGCCGGCCGAACGTCGGCAAGTCGACACTGGTCAACCGCATCATCGGCCGCCGTGAAGCGGTCGTGCAGGACGTGCCGGGCGTGACCCGTGACCGGGTCGCCTACGACGCGCTGTGGAACGGCCGCAAGTTCACCGTGGTCGACACCGGTGGCTGGGAGCCCGACGCGGTCGGCATGATGGCCGCCGTCGCCGCGCAGGCCGAACTGGCCATGGCCACCGCCGACGCGATCCTGTTCGTCGTCGACGCCACGGTCGGCGCGACCACCAACGACGAGGCCGCGGTCAAGCTGCTGCGCCGGTCCAAGCGGCCCGTGCTGCTGGTCGCGAACAAGGTCGACGACGAGCGGCTCATGTCCGAGGTCGCGTCGCTGTGGTCGTTGGGCCTCGGCGAGCCGATCCCGGTGTCCGGTCTGCACGGCCGCGGTTCCGGCGACATGCTCGACGCGATCCTCAAGGCCCTGCCCGAGACGCCCCGCGAGACCTACGAGGCCGTCCGCGGTGGGCCGCGCCGGGTCGCCCTGGTCGGCCGGCCGAACGTCGGCAAGTCGTCCCTGCTCAACCGGCTGACCGGGGAGAACCGGTCGGTCGTGCACGACGTCGCGGGCACCACCGTCGACCCGGTCGACTCGCTGGTCGAGCTGGACGACGAGCTGTGGCGGTTCGTCGACACCGCGGGCCTGCGCAAGCGGGTCAACTTCGCGTCCGGCGCGGAGTACTACGCGTCGCTGCGCACCAAGGCCGCGATCGAGTCCGCCGAGGTCGCGATCGTGCTGCTGGACGCGTCCGAGCCGATCAGCGAGCAGGACCTGCGGGTGCTGACCATGGTCGTGGAGTCCGGGCGGGCGTGCGTGCTGGCGTTCAACAAGTGGGACCTCGTGGACGAGGATCGGCGCCACGCGATGGTGCGTGAGCTGGAGCGCGGGCTGGTCCGGGTGCCGTGGGCCGAGAAGGTGAACATCTCGGCGTTGACCGGACGCGCGGTGCGCAAGCTCGCGCCCGCGCTGCGGACGGCGCTGAAGTCGTGGGACACCCGCGTGTCGACCGGTCAGCTGAACTCGTGGCTGACCGACCTGATCGCCGCCACCCCGCCGCCGGTGCGCAGCGGCAAGCAGCCCAAGGTGCTGTTCGCCACCCAGGCCAGCACCCGTCCGCCGACGTTCGTGCTGTTCACGACCGGTTTCCTGGAGGCGGGCTACCGGCGGTTCATCGAACGCAGGCTGCGTGAGGAGTTCGGTTTCCAAGGCAGCCCGGTGCGCATCTCGGTGCGGGTGCGGGAGAAGCGCCAGAAGAAGTGACCCCGGTTCGTCGTGGCCGGTTGCTCCGGCAGGCGGAATGCGGTTGCCTGGCGTCGTGCCGGTGCGATTGGTCCTCGCCGACGACGAAGCGCTGCTCCGTCGAGGGCTGAAGGTGCTGCTCGAAGCGGACGGCCGGGTCGAGGTCGTGGCTGAAGCCGCGGACGGCGCCGGCCTGTTGGAGGTCGTCCGCCGGTTCCGGCCGGACGTGGCGCTGGTCGACGTGCAGATGCCGGGCATGGACGGGCTGTCCGCGCTGCGGGCGGTGCTGGCCTGGCCCGACCCGCCCGCGCTGGCCGTGCTGACGACGTTCGACCTGGACGACTACGTGGCCACGGCGTTGGAGCTCGGCGCCCAGGGGTTCCTGCTCAAGGACGCCGAGCCCGACGCCCTGGTGCGCGCCGTGCTCGACCTGGCCGCCGGGGGAGCCGTCCTCGACCCGCGCATCACGGCCCGGCTGCTGCCGAAGATGCGTGCCGCCCGGTTGCGGCGCAGCCCGCAGCTCGACGGCCTGAGCGCGCGGGAACGCCAGGTGCTCGAACTGCTGGCCGGCGGTCGGCCGAACAGCGCCATCGCCGCGTCCCTCGGCCTCAGCGAGGCGACGGTGAAGAGCTACGTGTCCACGGTGCTCACCAAGCTCGGCGTGGAGAACCGCGTCCAAGCCGCCCTCGTCGCGCACCAGGTGGGCACGTGGTGATCTTCCTGGAGTTCCTGGCCGTCGTGGTGCCCGCCGCGATGGTCCTGCTGGCCGACCACGTCCCGTACGCGTGGTCGATCCCGACTGCGCTGGCTGCGTGCGTGCTGCTGCCGGTGCGCCGTTGGCGGCCCTCGATCGCCGCGCTGCTGTGCCTGCCGGGCCTGGTCGGTGGGCTGGGCTGGCCACCGACCGTCGTCGCGCTGTACCGGGTGGGCCGCAAGTCCACCGTGCCGGTGATGATCGCGTGGGTCGGGCTGGCGACCGCGCTGCCGTCCACCCTGGTGGTCGTCAGCCAGGGCCTGGCGCCGGGTGCGGCACTGCTGACGTTCGCGTTCAGCCTGTTCATGGCCGGTGCGCCCACCGCACTCGGCGCTTTGATCACGACGAGACGCGAACTGACCGCGAGCCTCGCCGAGGCGTCCCGGGCGAGGACGGCCGAGGTGGAGGCCCGCGAGGACGGTGCGCGTGCGGCGGAACGTGCCCGAATCGCCCGTGAGATCCACGACGCCGTGGGGCATCACGCCACCCTCATCGCCGTGGAGTCGGCAGCGCTGGCCGCCACCACCGAGGACGCCAAGACCCGCGACACGGCACTGCGCCTGCGTGCGTTGGCCAAGGAAGCCCTCGCCGAGATGCGCGCGGCCCTCGGCCTCCTCAACACCGAGCCGACCCCGGGCTTCGAAGGCCTCCCGTCCCTGGTCGACCGAGCCAGATCAGCCGGCCTGACCGTGCACTACGAAGACCGAAGCGGAACCCCACCACCACCCGCCACCGGCCGAGCCGCGTACCGAGTGGTTCAAGAAGCCCTGACCAACGCCACCAAACACGCCCCCAACTCCACCGTCCACGTGCGACTGTCAAAACAGGACGAAAACCTGCGCGTGACCATCGTCAACGACCGACCCACCACCACACCACCGCCACCCGACCAAGGCGGCCACGGCCTCCACGGCCTGAGGGAACGCGTAGCCCAAGCCGGCGGCACCCTGACAACAACCGCCCACCCAGACGGCGGCTTCACCGTCGACGCGACCCTGCCGACGGGTCCGTCGAAAGTTGACACAGATGACTCGACTTTCGGCGGTAGTGCACGAAACCGCGCCAACGCATAGTTACCCCAAGGCCCGACCCGGGGGGATCCGGTCGCGACCGAGGGGACCAGGGGCCCGCCACCCGCGGGCCCCTGCCATCTCCGCAGGTAGACGTCGTGATCGCGCAACCTAGGGGGCCGTGTCGGGGGCCTGTTGCGAGTGCGCTAAGCTATCCGCGCACCCCACAACGGGATGCGGCCGGGACGTGGCGCAGCTTGGTAGCGCACTTGACTGGGGGTCAAGGGGTCGCAGGTTCAAATCCTGTCGTCCCGACGGCCAAGAGGGTCTTCGCAGGTCAGACACTGCGAGGACCCTCTTTTTGTGATCTTGGTTGGTTCTTCGAGGTCGAGCACGCCGCTCAGCGACACCTTGACTCGGAGGACTTCCGCGATGCCTCTGCTGGACCTGACCAAGATCACCACCGGCCTGTCGAAGACCTGGGCCGGCTACCTCCGCGACTGGGACCGGACCCTGCGTTCCGCCGGTCACCCGGAGACGACCCGCTACAACTACCTCCTCGCCGCCGCCCAGTTCGCCCGCTACCTGGCCGAGTACTCGCCGGACCCGGACGCCGACGACGCGGCCGACGACCCGTGCGAGGTGACCAAAGCCCACGTCGAAGCGTTCCAGGCGTGGATGATCGAGACCCGTTCCGGTGCGACCGCGCTGAACAAGCACAAAGTTTTGCAGCAGTTCTTCAAGTGGCTGATGCTCGACGAAGAGGGCATCGACCGCTCACCGATGGAACGGGTGAAGCAACCCCAGGTCCGGAAGAAGCTGATCCCGGTCATCCGTGACGACGACACGAAGCGGGTGTTGGACACCTGCAAGGGCAAGGATTTCGTCCAACTGCGCGACGAGGCGATCATCCGGCTCTACTACAACACCGGTGCCCGCCTGTCCGAGGTCGGCAACCTGACCCTCGCCGACCTGGACATGGACACCGACTCGGTCCACTATCACGGGAAGGGCAACAAAGACCGCCGTGTCCGCTTCGGCCCGAAAACCGCACGCGCTCTGAGCCGCTACCTCCGCGCCCGCGCCAAGCGCAAAGGGGCCGACCTGCCGGACCTGTGGCTGGCCGAACGCGGCCTCCGCCGCTTCGCCCCGAACGGCATCAAGATCATGCTCAAGCGCCGCGGCCAGGCCGCCGGTCTGACCGGCGTCCACGCCCACCGGTGGCGGCACAACTTCGCCCACGAATGGAAGAGGGCGGGCGGCGACACCGGCGACCTGATGCTGCTGCTCGGCTGGACTTCCGAGGACATGCCCCGTCATTACGGTGCCAGCGCGGCGGCCGAACGGGCCCAGGAGACCCAACTTCGGATGGGGATCGGTGAACATGTCTGACCAGACTCCTGTGGTTCGGGTGGTCGTGGTGATCATGGGCACCGTGGTGGGCCTGACCTTCTTGTTCGGCTTCGGCAATGTGCTGAACCTGGCTCTTCGACTCGGGGTGCCGGTGTGGGTGGCTCCGTTGGTGGCGCCTGCGGTCGACCTGTCGGTGCTCGGGTTGCTGCTCGGTATCCGCCAGTTGGTGCTCGTCGGCGCGACGGTCGCCCAGTTGCGGCCCGCTCGGCGACTGCTGACATTCGCGAGCCTGGTCACGCTTGCCCTGAACGTCGCCGACCCGCTCCTGGCCGGTCAGTACGGGAAGGCAGCGTTCGACGCCGTCGGGCCGTTGCTCCTGATCGGCTGGGCGGAAGTCGGCCCCGGACTCCTTCAGGCGATGAGCGCGACCTGCGGCGCGCCGGCAGTGCAGTCGCGGGACGGCATCACCGACTCGCCCGTGGACGAACCGCCGGCTCCACGCGAATCCGTCGACCCTGTCGACGACGGCCTGCTGGAGCGAGCCCGACAGGAAGACGTCCGCCACTGGGAGCGGCATCGACGTCCGATCTCGGCCGAGACGTTGCGCAAGCGCCTCGGTGTCGGGGCCGCTCGTTCGCGTCTGCTCGTGTCCGTCATCCGGTCGGAGCGGGTCGGGACAAGCCTGCTGCACTCCGGCTGACCCGTCGCTGCTCGTCGTCGAGTAGTGTCGCCAGTTCGTCGCGACACGCCGTGCGGTTGATTCCAGTGCGGCGAATACTGGATTTGGTGTAGATTCTGCGCCGTGAGGGAACAGCGGGAAGTGATCTCCGAGCTGGGTGAGGCCGGGGTTCTGGCTGGTGTGCGGTGGGCGTACGTGTCCGCGACCACGCGGTCGTTGGAGCAGTACTCCGAGGCCGACGGCCATGACGCGGCGTGGCTGGGCAACACGAGGTACACGCTGTTCCGCGACCGCCTGGACCGCGTGTTCGCCTGCGAGCGGTACGCGGTGCACTCGGGGAACGACGACGCGGACCTGGACGTGCTGTACGACCAGTTGTCCGGGCGGGACATCGCCTCGATGCCCCGCCTGGACTCCGGTCTGGTCCGCCGCGCGGACCTGAACGGCAGTCCCGGCTGGGCGCACGGTGACCGGCGGTTCCTGCTCGCCTCCTGCGACTACGGCAAGCTCGACAACCTGCCGTGGCCGCGCAAGAGCCCGACGAAGCAGCGGGTGGCCGGCCAGCGCAACCCCGAGCCGCCGCAGCCGTCGCTGTTCGACGACGACGAGATCGGCGGACTCGAAGCCCTGCTGACGGCCCAGCACGATCTGGACCTCGCGACCTACGTCGTCGGGCACACCTTGGACCCGTTGAGCCAGCAGATGGAGATCGTCCTGGGCCGGCCTCGGTTGAACACCGGCGGCGGTCAGGCGTGGTACTGGTACCAGGACCTGCTGGTCGTCCCGCCCGCGACCGGTGGACGTCGCATCGACGGCACGCCGTTGCCGACCGGCCCGACCACCACACCTGACGCACCTGTCCGGCTGCGCCCCGCCGAGGAACGACGCAACGACCGCCGTCGTGGTCAGCGGTGAGCTCTCGCACCCCCACCGCTGACCGGGCGGCGGAGGTCGCCGCGTTCTTCGACGGTGCCCGCCTGACCATGGCCAGGCACCTGGCCGGCCTGCGCAAGAGCGACCTCGCCGCCCTGATCGACAAAAGCCCCACCGCGGTGAGCGGGTGGGAATCGGGAGCCAAGAGGCCCACGGCCGCCACGGTGGCGCAGCTGGCGTTGAGCCTGGCGGTGGAGCCGGGCTTCTTCGCGATCCGCCCGGACGACGTCGCCGCGGTGAGCACCACCCCGCACTTCCGCTCGCTGCGCTCCACCAGCCAATTGGCCCGCGACCAGGCCTACGCCTACGGGCAGTTGGCCGTGGACATCGCGGCCAGTTTGGAGCGGCACGTCGAGTTCCCGGAACCCGACGTCCCGTGCCTCCCCGTCGCGGTGGACGACCGCGACGGGGACGGACCCGAGCGCGCCGCGCGGCTCGTCCGCGAGCAGTGGGGGATCGGGGAAGGCCCCGCCGGGCACCTGATTCGGCTGCTGGAGAACCACGGGGTGCTCGTCGTGTTCAGCCCGCCCCAGGCGGCATCGGTCGACGCCTACTCGTTCGACAGCCGGCTGCGCCCGGTGGTGATACTGAATCCGATCAAGCGCGACTACTACCGCCAGCGCTTCGATGTGGCGCACGAGCTGGGACACCTGGTCATGCACAGCGACGCCGAACCCGGTGGCCGGACCGTCGAGGACCAGGCCCACCGCTTCGCCGCGGAGTTGCTCATGCCCGCCGACCAGATCCGCGACCTGCTTCCCTCCGCCATGGGCGGCAACGCCTGGCGGACACTGGCCCGGCTCAAGGAGCAATGGGGCGTGAGCATCCAAGCCCTGCTCTACCGGGCCCGGTGGCTGGGCCGGCTCAGCGACGTGTCGTACCGCAACGCGATGACCACCATCTCGACACGCGGCTGGCGACGCGACGAACCCGGGCTGATCACCGCCATCGAACAACCGTCCCTCATGCCACGCGCGGTCGAACTCCTCGTGCAGGAAGGCATCGACGAAGCGGTCCTGATCGAGCAGTGCCGCGTGCCACCGGACCTGTTCCACGTCGTCACCTCCCGCACCCCGGAGAGCGGCGTGCCCCAGGTGGTGCCGACGACGCAGCGAGCCGGAGGACGAGTGGTCTCGCTGTTGGAACGTCGACCACATGCCAGCTCGAGCCAACCTGGCGAGCCGCATGCACGCGATCACAACTAGGCATCCGGCCTGCCCGGCGGATGCTCCTGTCCAGGGCAGACCTGCTCCTGTGCCTCATGGCCGAGATGCAGCCCGCCCATAGCGCAGGACGGCTTCCACTCTTTGCATGGTCGAATGTGATGTGAGTCACACTTCCTGTGGTCCGAAGGCGAGGGATGGGCTGCGGCTCGACACATACGAGGTGGTTACCTTCGGGACCAATTCCGAGTGACCGTTTCCAAGCTGATGAGGTTGGGTGAGTCGGCGGCTGGAAATGCGGATCATGGACCAGCGGACCATGGCCTCGTAATGGTGGCGCAGTCGTTCGTAGTCGCGGACGCAGTGACGGTGCCCGGTGATCCACGCCAACGTGCCCTCTACCACCCACCCTCGTGGCAGCACGGTGAAGTACGGCACCTGCTGGCGTTGGACGATCTCCATCGCCAGGCCGAGAACCCGGCGGGCCCTCTCGATCAGAGGGCCGGTGTAGCCGCCGTCGGCCCACACCAGCACTGCCCGTTTCCCGGCGGTGGCGCGCATCCGGCGCAGCAGGCTGCGGGCGGCGACCCGGTCCTGGGCCGAGGCCGGGGTCACCAGCACCGCCACCAGCAGGACCAGGGTGTCCACGACGATGTGACGCTTACGGCCCGCGACCTTCTTCCCACCGTCCCACCCCCGGGTGGCCCGACCGACGGTGGCGGCCGCGCGCACCGACTGCGAGTCCATCACCGCCGCCGACGGTGCCGCCACCCGACCCTCGGCCAGGCGGACCCGGTCACGCAACGCGTCGAGCAGCCGCTGGAACGCACCGACCTTCTCCCATAAGGCGGAAGCGCCTGTAGACCGTGGGCCACGGCGGGAAGTCCACGGGCAGGGCCCGCCACTTGATCCCGTTGTCGACCACGTACAGGATCGCGTCCACGATCACCCGGCGGCGGTGCTTCTTCTACCGCCCGCTCTTCCCGGCCAGGCACGCCGGGTCCGGCAGCAGCGGGTCCAGCTCGGCCCACTGGGCGTCGGTGACGTCGGTCGGATACCGGGCCGTCCGCACGCTGGACTGGTGGGACGCGGCCAGGCGGCAGCAGGGGGTACCCGCGGTGGAACCGCCCGCTGGCATCGGGCACGAGAACAACGGAACTCCTGGCAGAGCGGCGCTTCGACAACGTCCGATCTACCAGCGGTTCCCCTGTCTGCGCACCAAACGGCCCTCACCTGCTCAAGCGCGGAAACGGCCGCTAATCGCCCTTGCGGTGAACGTGGGAGGCCTCCTCGTCGCGGGCGAATACGGTAAGGCGGCGTTCGACGCGGTCGGGCCGCTGTTGTTGATCGGCTGGTCGGAAGTCGGCCCTGGTCTGCTGCAAGCGATCAGCACGACCACGAGTTCATCGAGTGTCGTTGGCGATGGTGACGGACAGGGCGGACCCGCCCACGAGGCAGCTGATGACTGTCGAGGAGTGGCGCGCTTTCAGTTCACGGAGGAGATCGTCATGCAACCGGCAGGTCTGCGGGCTGTTGGCTGGCGTTCCCCGGAAACTCTCCTGGCGCAGGCACGGCAGGAGGACTTGGCTCATCGGACGGCTCGGCAGAAACCGATCTCGGCAGATGCGCTTCGTGTCCGGCTGGGCATCGGTGCTTCGCAGGCGCGACGGCTTGTGAAGATCATTCGATCGGAGTACGAGGGCGGGCGCGTTCCGCCTCTGGGTAACGCCACCCACAACGCAGTAGCGGCTGAGAGTTTTGTAGCGGCTTGATGGAATTGAGTCCGCGTGGTGACACCGGTCCTGGCTGGTCCCTGGAGGGACGGCGGGTACGCCGCGCAGCGACCGCGCCTGTCGTGCAGACTCTGTTTCAGCCCTGTCCTCGACGTGGGCCGGGCAGTCCTGCCGTCAAGCGCCTTGGCGCGCTCGGATGGTCTGGTCGTCACTGTGGGATGTGATGGGGCCACCCCGAAGGAGCACCGGTGCTGGCGCGGACCGTCAACCGTGGCTCCAAGAGGTGAGTCCGCCGCGCACCGGACAAGGCGATGTCCACCGCTGCCTGACCGAGGGTTTCGGGGAGGGCTCCGACCGAGGTGATGGCCACTGGTGCGCGGGAGGCCGTTTCGTCGGAGCACAGAGCCATCACCGACACGTCCCGCGGTACACGGAGATGACGCTGATCCAGCTCGGAGAGCACCTCGCCGATCGGCAGCTCGTCTGCGACGACCAGTGCGCTGGGGTGGGTTTCCACCGGATTGAGGCCTGGCTGCCAGACCTGTGTCCGCACGGTGCAGCCCAGGGCTCGGGCGGCGCTGGCGAAGCCCCAGAAGAAGTCCTCGAGCGGATCCCGGTGCAGGAGAGCAACGGTGCGGTGTCCGAGATCGGCCAGGTAGGTGGCGCATTGCGTGCCCGCGGCGGCGCGGTCGACGTCGACCCGGGAGTCTTCGACCGCGCTGTCCGGTGTGCCGACCCGCACCACGGGCACTGACGAGTGGCCGGGTGCGGTGGCCGGCGAGACGACGATCAGCGAGTCGACTTCTTGGGCGCTCGTCGCATCGGCGGTCGCGCCCAGCAAGAGGTCCACGTCATCGCGTCGTGCGCGTGTTGATGCGGCTACCAGGAATGAGCCGAGCCACATTGGTCCCACGTCGGCCTGTCCGGGGAGGAGCAGCGCCAGCGTCTTGTTGCGGGTGAGCCGCCGTGGTTCGTAGCCGAGGACTCGGACGCTGTCTTCGATGCGTTGTCGGGTGTCGGTCGAGATCGAGCGTTTCCCGCTGAGGGCGTAGGACACCGTGCTCAGCGAGACACCGGCGTGTCGGGCGACGTCGGCGAGGGTGGTCATGCTGCTTCACTCCTGCTTTGAAAACGGGTGGTCCGTCCCGGTCGCTCCTGGGCAAGGGCGCGACCGGGACGGACCGGTGGTGGCGGGACGGCCTCGGGGGAGAGGTGCCGTCGCCGCGCGGGAGGGTGTTGGTCTAGATGGGGCGGACGTCGACCCAGAAGCGGGTGTCGTTGCTCAGGTTCGCCGAGTTGCTGTCGATCCGGCTCTTGATCCAGTAGATGGCGGTCTTGTAGCCGTTGATGTCGCTGGTGTTGGGGTTGTTCAGGCCCGACTCACCGTTGCGGTGGCCGGCGAACCAGGTGTTGAGGCCGTAGCCGCTCTGGCTCTGGTGCAGGCAGGAGATGTCGGCGGAGAGGTTGCTGTTGAGCACCGCGCCGTTGTTCCACTGGCT
This sequence comes from Saccharothrix carnea, assembly GCF_003014735.1. Lineage (GTDB taxonomy): Bacteria > Actinomycetota > Actinomycetes > Mycobacteriales > Pseudonocardiaceae > Actinosynnema > Actinosynnema carneum. The sequence goes on from NZ_PYAX01000013.1 coordinate 132,444, forward strand.
GACCGACTGGCCGCTGAACCGGCTGCACTTGGAGCGCAGCATCAGCCAGTTCTGCTTGAAGATGCCGAAGTTGGCGGCGTCGTAGGTCTTGTTGTCGCCGTAGGCGTAGTTGGTGGACATGTTCTCGGTCTCCAACATGGCCACGGCGAGGTCGAGGCTGTTGCCGCCGGCGTTGCGGATCTGCTGCTTGCGGTAACCCAGGCCGCTGACGCTGTAGGAGCCGCAGCTCATGCCCGACGGGCAGGCCGTCGAGCCCCCACCGCCTCCGCTTCCGCCGTCGGCCGCGCCGCCCCGCACGACGCAGGAGCGGCTGTTCTCCCAGCCCCACCCGTCGCCGTCGGGATCGGAGGAGCTGCCGTTGGCGCAGTACGGGTAGCCGTTGGGAGCGTTGCCGCCGCTGCCCGAGCCGGTGTCGGCCGCGCCGCCGCGCACGACGCACGAGGCACTGTTCTCCCAGCCCCAGCCGTCCCCGTCCGGGTCGCTGGAGCTGCTGCTGCAATAGGGGTAGCCGTTGGGCGCGTTCTCGGCGACCGCGGGCCCCGCGCCGAGTACGGAGCCCGCGACCGCCAACAGCAGTCCGAGCACCAACCCGATCGATCTCCTCATCGCTCTCACTCCTTTGTGCGAGTCGTCGTAGCGGCGGAGCAAGGCCAGGGTGCAGAACTTTACCGCTTAAGTCAACCGGCGCCGATGATCCGGTCCGAGCGGAAGCTTGATCGGGTGTTGAGCCTGTTGTGGGTTCCGTGGTGGTCGTCGATGACAATTCTTGTCCGATAATAGCTTAGCAGTGCTAACGTGTGCTTAAGCAAATCAGTCGATATTTATGCAGGTCAGCGGTGCTGTATGAACTATTAGGCAAGTGCATGAACTATTTTTGTGCAGGTACTACTTTTGCCTTGTCGGCCCTCTTCTGGGCTTGCCCCGAGGGCGGTGAATCGATGTCGTTGTCAAGCTTGACCGGTTAATCCGATCTGACGTACGGTCTCGGGCACCTCCGGCAGAGTCGCGATACGCCGGTGTTTCGCAATGACGCGCACCGTTATCCGAGGAGCAGCACAATGGGAAAGTTCAGGGCGGGGGTCGCTGCCGCCGCGGTGGTCCTCGTCGCCGCGTGCGGCAGTGACGGGACCGACACCGGCGCGGACGGGAAGATCGAGGGGAAGATCACCGTCCTGACCAACCGCACCGACCTCGTCGACACCAAGTTCAAGGAGTACGCGGAGCAGTTCAAGCAGCTCCACCCCGACGTGGAGGTGGTCTTCGAGGGCATCACGGACTACGACAACGAAGTCAAGATCCGGATGAGCACGGACAACTACGGTGACGTGCTGCTGATCCCGAACTCGATCACCTCGTTGTCCGACCTGCCGGACTACTTCGAGCCGCTGGGCTCGGTGTCGGAGCTGGGGCAGAAGTACCGGTTCGTCACCGAGAAGGCGTTCGAGGACAAGGTCTACGGTCTCGCGGTGACGGGCAACGCGTTCGGCTTCGCCTACAACAAGAAGGTCTGGGCCGCAGCCGGGGTGGACAGTCCGCCGACCACGCCGGAGGACTTCCTCGACGCGTTGGAGGCGATCAAGGACAAGACCGATGCCGTCCCGCTGTACACGAACTACCGCAACGGCTGGCCGCTGACCCAGTGGCAGGACGCGCGCGGCTCGGTCAGCGCGGATCCCCAGGTTTCGAACAAGATGGCCGCGGACGACTCGCCCTGGGCCGAGGGCAAGACCCAGCACACCATCGACTCGCTGCTGTTCGACGTGGTCGCGAACAAGCTCACCGAGGACGACCCGCTCACCACCGACTGGGAGTCGTCCAAGAGCATGATCGGCACGGGGCAGATCGCCACCATGATGCTCGGCTCCTGGTCGATCACCCAGCTGCGCGCCGCGGCGCCGAACAAGGACGACATCGGCTACCTGCCATTCCCGGTGCAGGTGGACGGCAAGTTCCACTCGGCCATCGCCGGCGACTACAAGAACGGCATCAACATCCACTCGAAGAACAAGGACACCGCCCGCGCCTGGGTCGACTGGTTCGCCGAGAAGTCCAACTTCGCCACGGCGGAGGGTGGGATCTCCCCGCTCAAGGACGGCCCCGAGCCGGACACCCTGGCCGACTTCGCCGCCGCCGGCGTCGAGTACTTCGAGGTGGACCACGCCCAGGACGCCGTCGTCACCAAGATCGACGACGCGGCCGAGATCGGGTTGTACGAGCAGACCTATCGACAGGGGCTGGTCGATGCGGCCCGTGGTGCGAGCGGGAAAAGCAAGCAGGACGTCTTCGACGACCTGAACACCCGCTGGGCCGAGGCCAAGGCCCTGGTCACGAAGTGACGACCCGCACCGCGCCGGCACCGACCGCTCCCTCTCGGCGGTCGGTGCCGGTTCGTCACCGCAAACGCCGGGCCGGCGCGCTGCCGTGGCTGTTCCTGGCGCTTCCACTGCTGCTGCTGGCGGTGTTCACCTACATCCCCGTCATCAGCATGGCTTGGTACAGCACCACGTCGTGGAACGGCGTGAGCAAGCGGATGCCGTTCGTCGGCGTCGAGAACTACGTCGAGATCTTCACCAGGCCGCAGCTGTTCGAGGTGTTCCTGGTCAGCCTCTACTACGTCGTCGCGGCGTTCCTCCAGTTGGCGGTGGCGCTGTACTTCGCGACGCTGCTGAGCTTCCGAGTCCGGTTCGGGAACCTGTTCAAGGGCCTGCTGTTCTTCCCATACCTGATCAACGGTGTGGCCATCGCGTTCGTGTTCCTGTACTTCTTCCGTCCCGACGGCACGTTGGACTCGCTGCTGGAGTTCGTCGGACTGTCCGGGCACCAGTGGCTGGGTGACCCGGACACGGTGAACTACTCGCTGGCGGGCGTGTCGGTGTGGCGCTACACGGGACTGAACTTCGTGCTGTTCCTCGGCGCCATCCAGTCCATCCCGTCGGACCTCTATGAGGCGTCCGACATGGACGGTGCGACGCGATGGCAGCAGTTCCGGCACATCATCCTGCCCGGCATCCGACCGGTCGTGGGCCTGATGTCGATCCTGGCCCTGGCCGGTTCGCTGTCGGTGTTCGAGATCCCTTACATCATGACCGGCGGCGCGAACGGCAGCCGGACGTTCGTCATCCAGACCGTGGACATGGCCTTCCGGTTCGACAAGGTCGGCCTGGCCTCGGCGATGGCGTTCGTGCTCCTCGCGCTCGTGCTGCTGGTGACCTGGGTGCAGCGCCGCCTGTTCCCCGACGACCGGAGCACGACCCCATGACCACCACCTCCACGAGCACACGCAAAACCGCAGTCCACAAGACCGCCACCATCCGCAAGGCCGGACCCGTCGCCTACCTCTCGCTGGTGCTCGCCGGCCTGGTCGCGGTCGTGCCGCTGGCCGTGGTGCTGCTCGCCTCCCTCAAGGATGCCGCCGAGTTCCGCGCTGACGGCCCGTTCGACCCGCCGTCGGACTGGTTGAACTTCGACAACTACGCCACCGCGCTCACCGACGGTGAGATGGGCACCGCGTTCCTCAACACCACGATCATCCTGCTGTTCTCCGTCACCGGAACCATCTTCATCGGCTCCATGACCGCCTACGCCGTGGACCGGTTCCGGTTCCGCCTGCGCGGCACCGTGCTCGCCGCCTTCCTCGTCGCCTCGCTCGTGCCCGCGGTCACCACGCAGGTCGCCACGTTCCAGGTGATCGACGTGCTCGGCCTGCACGACACCCGCGCCGCCGCCGTGCTGCTGTTCACCGGCACCGACATCGTGTCCATCTACATCTTCCTGCAGTTCATCCGGTCCATCCCGCACGACCTGGACGAAGCCGCCCTCGTCGACGGCGCCTCCCGCTGGACCATCTACTGGAAGGTCATCCTCCCGCTGCTCAAGCCCGCCATCGCCACCGTGGTGATCGTCAAGGGCATCGCCATCTACAACGAGTTCTACATCCCGTTCCTCTACATGCCCTCGCGCGACCTGGGCGTGATCTCCACGTCCCTGTTCCGCTTCAAAGGGCCGTTCAGCGCCCAGTGGGAGGTCATTTCGGCCGGCGTGGTCATCGTCGTGCTGCCCACGCTGGTGGTGTTCCTGCTGTTGCAGAAATTGATCTACAACGGACTCACCGCCGGTGCCACGAAGTGAGCAGCCTCCACGTCGTCAAAGCACCCGTCCTCCAAGTCGATCGGCATGGTGTCGATGAGACGGCCGACGATGTCCGACATCGCCCGCGAGGCGGGAGTTTCCAAGGTCGCCGTGTCCTACGCGCTCAACGGCCGTTCCGGGGTGTCCGAGGCGACCCGCCGGAGAATCCTGGAGATCGCGGCCCGCCTCGGGTGGCGCCCCAACAGCGCGGCCCTGGCCCTGGCCGCCGACCGTACACACGTCATCGGGCTCGCGGTACCCCGTCCGGCGAGGGCACTCGGCGTGGAACCGTTTTTCATGGGCTTCCTGTCCGGCATCGAAGCCGAACTGGCCGAACACGAGTTTTCTCTGCTCCTGCACGTCGTGACGGATCAGGACGAGGAGATCGAGACCTACCGGCGATGGTCGGCCGGGCGCATGGTGGACGGCGTGATCGTCGTGGACCTGCGAACCGACGACGTGCGGGTACCGGTGCTGGGCGGGCTGGGACTGCACGCCGTCGTCGCCGGCGGCCCGGCGGGATTGGGAGGCCTCCCGGGACTGTGGACCGACGACGACGCGGCTCTCGACCTGGCCGTGGACCACCTCGCGGCTTTCGGGCACAGGAGGATCGCCAGAGTGGCGGAGATGACCCATCTCAGCCGTACGGCCGTGCGGACCGAAGCGTTGAGCGCGGCGACCCGTCGCCGCGGACTGCCCGAGCCGATCGTCGTGACGTCCGAGCCCGCGGGTGACGAAGGAGCGAGGGCCACGCGCCTCCTGCTCGCTCGACCGGAGCGTCCGACGGCCATCTTCTACGACAACGACGTGATGGCCGTCGCCGCGCTCGGCACCGCCACCGAGATGGGTGTCCAGGTTCCGGGACGCTTATCCGTGCTGGCATGGGACGACTCCGTGCTGTGCGAGCTGGTCCGGCCTCGACTGACCGCACTCGCCCGGGACAACGCCGGCTACGGCGCCCGTGTGGCCCGGCTGCTGCTGGATCGAGTCCACAACGGGCGCGAGCAGGCCGAGATGGACCTCGCATCGACCTTGCACATCAGGGACAGCACCGGGCCTGCCGCTTAAGCGGTTCAGTTATCGACTCGCCATGCTCCGAGCGCACTTCGCTTCGAAGCGCTTCGACCTCGCTCTATAGAAGTTTCCCTTGACACTTAAGCGGTTCATTGCTGAAGTGGGTGGGCGGTGCAGGGATCTCGGAACCACCGAGCATGTCCGCCCACCGCGCGGGGTTCCCCGATCGTCGACCCGCACGGAGGCGACGGGTGGCCCGAGCCGCCCCGGTATCGGGTTCCGCATTGTCAACGCCGACAACTGTGAGGAAGCAATGTTCAGACGATGGGCGATGGTCGCCGCGGTAGCGCTGACCGCCGCGGTCGTGCCCCTGGCGACCGCCCCCGCCGCCTCGGCGGCGAACGGGTTCTACGTCAGCGGGGGCAGGCTCTACGATGCCAACGGCAACGACTTCGTGCTGCGGGGCGTCAACCACGCGCACACCTGGTACAGCGACAAGACCACCCAGGCGATGAAGGACATCAAGGCGCTGGGGGCGAACAGCATCCGCGTGGTGCTCGGCTCCGGTGACCGGTGGACCAAGAACGACGCCTCCGACGTGGCGAACATCGTGTCGCAGTGCAAGGCCAACAAGCTGATCTGCGTCCTGGAGGTGCACGACACCACTGGGTACGGCGAGGACGGCTCGGCTACCAGCCTGGCGAGGGCGGCCAGCTACTGGCTGAGCATCAAGAGCGCGATCGCCGGCCAGGAGAAGTACGTCATCATCAACATCGGCAACGAACCCTACGGCAACCAGAACACCGGCAACTGGGTCGGTGACACCAAGAGCGCCATCCAGACCCTGCGCTCCGGCGGCCTGACCCACACGCTGATGGTCGACGCGCCGAACTGGGGCCAGGACTGGTCGGGGACGATGCGTGACAACGCGTCCTCGGTCTTCAGTGCAGACTCGCTGAAGAACACCGTGTTCTCCGTGCACATGTACGGCGTGTACGACACGTCGTCGGAGATCAGCTCGTACCTGAACACCTTCGTCAGCGCGAAGCTGCCGATCCTGGTGGGCGAGTTCGGGTACAACCACTCCGACGGCAACCCCGACGAGGACTCGATCATGTCCATCACCCAGTCGCTCAAGCTGGGCTACATGGGCTGGTCGTGGAGCGGCAACGGCGGCGGCGTCGAGTACCTCGACATGGCCAACAGCTTCAACGCCTCCAGCCTCACCAGCTGGGGCCAGCGGTTCTTCAACGGCTCCAACGGCATCAAGGCCACCTCCAAGGAGGCCAGCGTCTACGGCGGTAGCGGCGACCCGAACGACACCACGCCGCCGAGCACCCCGGGAACCCCCTCGGCGTCGAACGTGACGTCCAGCGGTGTCACCCTGTCGTGGAGCGCGTCCTCCGACAACGTCGGCGTCAGCTCCTACCAGGTCGTCCGCGTGAACAGCTCCTCCGAGACGACCGTGGCGTCCCCGTCCACGAACTCCGCCTCGATCAGCGGGCTCAGCGCCTCCACCTCGTACACCTTCGCCGTGTACGCACTGGACGCGGCGGGCAACCGCTCGTCCAGGTCGAGCGCCGTCACCGTGACAACGTTGTCAGGTGGCGGTGGCGGTGGCAGTTGCGACGTCACCTACCGGGTCAGCCAGTCGTGGAACGGCGGATTCCAGGGTGAGGTGGCGATCAAGAACACCTCGTCGTCGGCCGTGAACGGGTGGATGCTGGCGTGGTCGTTCTCCAACGGTCAGACCGTGACCCAGATGTGGCACGCCATCGCGTCGCAGAGCGGGTCCCAGGTCAGTGCCCGCAACGAGAGCTGGAACCCGGTGATCGCCGCCGGCGGTTCGTTGAGCCTCGGGTTCACCGGTTCGCACAACGGCACGAACAGCGCGCCGACCGCGTTCACGCTCAACGGGGCCACGTGCTCGGTCTCGTGACCGTATGACGGCAATGCCCGTGCGGACCACTCGTCTCCCGTGGTCCGCACGGGCTGGTCGCATACCTTTCTTCCGGTTTATGAATGTGAATCAATTGATTGGCAAGTTCCCCCAGTCGCCCTTGTGCTTCTCGAAACTATTGCGTTAGCGTCTTTGGGAGCGCTCCCAACGGTTCGCGAGAACCCGGTTTCACCTGTGTGAATGCCGCTTCGGAGAGCTTTTCCGCTCATTCCTGCTCGCAAGGAGGCGTGCATGAGTCTGCGCAAGGTATTCCGATCCCGGAAGGGTGCGGGAATTCTCGCGGGGGCAACGGTGGTCGCGGTGACCGCGGGTCTGGTGGTCGTCGGCGGCACGAGTGCCAGCGCTGCGGCCGGCTGCCGGGTCGACTACACGATCACCAACCAGTGGGACACCGGCTTCGGCGCGAACGTCACGATCACCAACCTGGGCGACGCGGTGTCGGGCTGGACCCTGCAATGGGACTTCGCCGCAGGCCAGTCCGTCGACAGCGGGTGGGGCGGGTCGTTCGCCCAGTCCGGCAGCACGGTGACGGTGACCAACGCCGCCTGGAACGGCTCGATCGGAACCGGCGCGTCGGTGACACCGGGCTTCAACGGCAAGTGGTCGGATTCCAACCCGGTGCCCAGTTCGTTCAAGCTCAACGGCGTAGCCTGCACCGGATCCACCACGGGAACCTCCACCTCCACGTCGACCACGACCTCCACCTCGACCACGACCACCACCACCAACCAGAACCCGCCCGGCGGCCTGGTCGGCTGGGCTACCCAGAACGGCGGCACCACCGGCGGTGGCAGCAGTTCGTCGGTGAGCGTGGGCAACTCCTCGGCACTGGCCTCGGCGGTGAGCGGCACGAGCGCCTCGGTCGTCCGGGTCACCAGCTCGTTCTCCTGTTCCGGGATGATCAAGGTCGGGTCGAACAAGACGATCCTCGGTGCGTCGGGGGTGACGATCTCCGGTTGCGGCCTGACCCTGAGCGGATCGAAGAACGTCATCATCCGCAACCTGTCCTTCTCCGGGTGGGACGACGACGCGATCAACGTCGAGTCGGGCTCCACGAACGTGTGGATCGACCACAACAGCTTCACCAACGGCTATGACGGCGCGGTGGACATCAAGCGCGCCAGCGACTTCATCACCGTGTCGTGGAACAGGACCTACAACCACGGCAAGACGATGCTGTTGGGCCACAGCGACGGCAATGGCAGCCAGGACATCGGTCACCTGCGCGTGACCTACCACCACAACTATTTCGACGGCTCCGGCACGCGGCACCCGCGCGTCCGGTTCGGCAATCCGGTGCACGTGTTCAACAACTACTACCGGGACAACGAGTACGGCGTCGCGTCGACCATGAACGCAGGTGTGCTGGTCGAGGGCAATTACTTCGAGAACGTCGACGAGCCGACCCTGGTCGGTTACGCCGGATCCGACCCCGGTGCGCTCGTGCAGCGCAACAACTACTTCGTCGGCTCCGGATCGCCGGAGTCCGCCGGTTCCGTCGCGAGCATTCCCTACTCCTACTCCGTCGACAACGCGAGCGGTGTCAAGTCCACCGTCGTGAACGGCGCGGGCGCGGGCAAGATCTCCGTCTGACGCCCTGAAAGCAGGTGGTGGGTCGGATCTGGCGGGCTCCGACCCACCACCACCCTGCCAACAACGGACAACGACGTCCCACGGCAGCGCCTGCGGGACGCGGACAGGAGCAACGATGCTCACAACCCTGTCACGGCGGGCGGCCCTGGCCGCGACCGCCGCGCTCGGACTGGTCGTCGGCCTGACCGCCGTCGGCGTCGCCTCGGCCACACCCGGCTGCGGGGTCGACTACGTGGTGCAGAACAGGTGGGAGGGCGGATTCTCCGCCAACGTCACCATCACCAACCTGGGCGACCCGGTCGACGGATGGTCCTTGGCCTGGGCGTTCCCCGGTGCCGAGCGGTACTCGCAGGGCTGGAACGCGGCGTTCACCGCGTCCGGCGCGGATGTGACCGCGACCAACGTCGACTGGAACAGATCGATTCCGACAGGCGGCAGCGTGGCGTTCGGCTTCAACGGAACCACATCGAGCACAACGGTCGGTGTGCCGACCTCCTTCGCCTTGAACGGCACCACCTGCACCGGTGGTACGAACCCGACAACAACCACCACGAGCTCCACCGGCACGACCACTACGACGACAACGACGACGACCACAACGACGACGACGTCGAACCAGCCGATTCCCGATCCCAGTGGCCGCAAGCAGGTCGAGCGGCTGGATCGTGGGCTGGTGAGCGTCCGCTCGGGCAACGGCAACCTGGTGAGCTGGCGGCTGCTCGGCGGTGACCCGCAGAACGTCGCCTTCAACGTGTACCGCAGCGGCGCCAAGCTCAACGGCTCACCCATCACCGGCTCGACCAACTACTACGACAACGGCGCCTCCTCCGACGCCTCATACACCGTGCGCGCCGTCGTCAACGGCTCCGAGCAGGCCGCGTCACCCGCCTCGCTGACGTTCGCCGACGGCTACCGGGACGTGCCCATCCAGTCGCCGGGAGGCAGCTACAGCGCCAACGACGCGAGCGTGGGCGACCTGGACGGTGACGGCGACTACGAGTTCGTGCTCAAGTGGGACCCCTCGGACTCCAAGGACAACTCGCAGTCCGGCTACACCAGCAACGTCTACATCGACGCCTACCGCCTCGACGGCACCCGCCTGTGGCGCATCGACCTGGGCCGCAACATCCGCGCGGGCGCGCACTACACCCAGTTCCAGGTCTACGACTACGACGGCGACGGCAAGGCCGAAGTCGCGATGAAGACCGCCGACGGCACCCGAGACGGCCGCGGCACGACCATCGGCAACGCGAGCGCCGACTACCGCAACTCGGCCGGCTACATCCTCTCCGGTCCCGAGTACCTGACGATGTTCAACGGCCAGACCGGCGCGGCGATGTCCACGGTCGACTACGTCCCGGCCCGCGGCACCGTCTCCAACTGGGGCGACAGCTACGGCAACCGTGTCGACCGGTTCCTCGCCGGCACCGCCTACCTCAACGGCTCCACCCCGAGCCTGATCATGGCGCGCGGCTACTACACCCGCGCCGTCGTCGCCGCGTGGGACTTCCGCAACGGCCAGCTCACCCGCAAGTGGACCTTCGACTCCAACAGCTCCAGTTCCGGCAACAGCGGCTTCGCGGGCCAGGGTAACCACGCCCTGACCGTCGGCGACGTCGACCAGGACGGCCGCGACGAGATCGTGTACGGAGCCGCCGCCATCGACGACGACGGACGCGGGCTGTGGAACACCGGCCTCGGCCACGGCGACGCCGCGCACTTGGGCGACCTCGACCCGTCGCGTTCCGGTCTGGAGTACTTCAAGGTCTCCGAGGACTCCTCCAAGCCGGGTTCGTGGTTCGCCGACGCCCGCACCGGCCAGCGCCTGTGGACCACCGCCTCCGGCGGTGACAACGGCCGCGGTGTGTCCGGCGACATCTACGCGGGCAGCGCGGGAGCGGAATCCTGGTCCGCCATGGACTCCAGCCTCCGCGACACCAGGGGCAACGCCATCGGCCGCGAGCCGTCGTCGATGAACTTCCTGGTCTGGTGGGACGGCGACCCGACCCGCGAGCTGCTCGACCAGACGAAGATCGACAAGTACGGCACGGGCGGCGAGACCCGGCTTTTGACCGGCTCGAACGTGTCGTCGAACAACGGGACCAAAGCCACCCCGGCGCTGTCCGCGGACCTGTTCGGCGACTGGCGCGAGGAGGTCGTCTGGCGCACCAGTGACAACAGCGCGCTGCGCATCTACTCCACACCCGACCAGACCGACCGGCGCATCCCCACGTTGATGCACGACACCATGTACCGGGTCGCGATCGCCTGGCAGAACACCGCCTACAACCAGCCCCCGCACCCCAGCTTCCACATCGGCAACGGCATGGCCACTCCTCCCTGGCCGGACGTGTACTACGCGGGTTGAGCCTTCGGTGGTCGGTGGCCCATCGGCCACCGACCACCGGGAAGTGCTCCCCGAAGCAGACGAACATCCGCAACGCAAACAACAACCCACGCTGCGAGGACTCTGCATGAGAGCGAAGATCTTGGCCCGCGGCGGCGCTGTCGCCGCCGCACTGAGCCTCTGTTCGGGGCTGTTGATCCTGGCGAGCACCTCGGCCAGCGCAGCCCCCGCGTGTACGGTCGACTACCGCATCAACCAGTGGGACACCGGTTTCACAGCCGATGTCACGCTCAAGAACCTGGGCGACGCGATCTCAGAAGGCTGGACCCTGGAATGGGACTTCGTGGGTAACCAGAAGGTCACCAACGGCTGGAGCGCGACCTACACCCAGTCCGGTCAGCACGTGAGCGCCAAGAACCCGGAATGGACACCGGGATTGCCCACGGGAGGATCTGCGAGCTTCGGCTTCAACGCCTCCTACTCGGGCTCCAACACCGCCCCGACATCGTTCACACTCAACGGGACAGTCTGCAACGGCGGTCCGACCACGACCACGACAACCACAACGACCACCACGGGCACGACGACCACGACAACCACAACGACCACCACGGGCACGACGACCACGACCACCACTGGCAACCCCGGTGAGCACGTGGCCAATCCTTACTCGGGGGCCAAGGGCTACCTGAACCCGGACTACGTCGCGAACGTCAACAGCCTGGCCGACTCGACCGGCGGCACGCTGGGCACCGCCATGCGGAAGGTCGCCCAGAACTCGACCGCGGTGTGGATGGACCGCATCGGCGCCATCACCTCCGGCCGCGGGCTGACCGGCCACCTGGACGAGGCGGTGCGGCAGGCGTCGGGCGGCACGCCGGTGGTGATCCAGGTCGTCATCTACGACCTGCCCAACCGCGACTGCGCCGCGCTGGCCTCCAACGGCGAACTCCAGGTCGGCCAGAACGGCCTGGCCCGGTACAAGACCGAGTACATCGACCCGATCGCGGCGATCCTGGCGAACTCGAAGTACCGTGACCTGCGCATCGTCGCCATCGTCGAACCCGACTCGCTGCCCAACCTGGTGACGAACCTGGGCAAGTCCAAGTGCGCCGAGGCCAGCTCCAGCGGAGCGTACGTCCAGGGCATCCAGTACGCCCTGAACAAGCTCGCCGCGATCCCGAATGTCTACAACTACCTCGACATCGCGCACTCGGGCTGGCTGGGTTGGAGCTCCAACATGGGCCCCGCAGTGCAGCTGATCGCCAACACCGTGAAGGGCACCATCAAGGGCGTCAACAGCGTGGACGGGTTCGTGTCCAACCTGGCCAACTACACGCCGACCGACGAGGTCAACCTGCCCGACCCGACCTACAACGTCGGTGGACAGCCGCTGCAGGCGGCGCCCTACTACCAGTACAACCCGCACTTCGACGAGGCCGACTACAGCACGGAGATGCGCGCCCGGTTCGTCTCGGCGGGCTTCTCCAGCGGCATCGGCATGTTGATCGACACTTCCCGCAACGGGTGGGGCGGCGCCAACCGCCCCAGCGGAGCTGGCGGGTCCAGCGCGGAAGCCTACGTCAACTCCGGTCGCATCGACCGCAGGTTGCACCGCGGCAACTGGTGCAACCAGAGCGGCGCGGGCATCGGCGCACGACCCACCGCCGCGCCACGGACCGGTTTCGACGCCTACGTGTGGATCAAACCACCCGGCGAGTCCGACGGCATCGCGACCAAGACCGACGGCCCCAACGAAGAGGGCAAGCAGCACGACCCGATGTGCGACCCGTCCTACCGCGGAGACAACCAGGCCAACGGCGGCAACCTGACCGGCGCGCTCGCGAACGCCCCGCACGCCGGGTCCTGGTTCCCCGCGGGCTTCACGGCCCTGGTCCAGAACGCCTACCCGGCACTCTGAGAGGACACACGGTGACGCGGAAGAAGAAAACCACAGCCGCCTTCGGCCTCTCCACCGCGCTCGTAGTCAGTACCGCTGCCTTGGCCGTGGCCGCCGGTACGACCGCTCAGGCAGCCGACTCCGCCTTCTACGTGGACCCTTCGACATCAAGCGCCAAGTGGGTCGCCGCCAATTCCGGCGACTCGCGGGCGGCGGTGATCCGCGACCGGATCGCCTCGGTTCCACAGGCGCGGTGGTTCACCACCACCAACACCTCGTCGGTGCGCTCGGATGTCAGCTCGTTCGTCGGTGCGGCGGCCTCGGCCGGGAAAATCCCGATCCTGGTGGTTTACAACGTCCCCAATCGCGACTGCGGTGGGGCCAGCGGTGGCGGCGCGCCCTCGCACTCGGCCTACCGCGCGTGGGTTGACGAAGTCGCGGCCGGACTGGGCGGACGTCCCGCGACGATCGTGCTGGAACCCGACGTCCTCCCGCTGATGACCAGTTGCCAGAGCTCGGACCAGCAGAGCGAAACCCGGGCTTCGATGGCCTACGCGGGCAAGAAGCTCAAGTCCGGCTCCTCGCAGGCCAAGGTGTACTTCGACATCGGCCACTCCGCGTGGCTCAGCCCGTCGGAAGCGGCGAACCGCTTGCGCGCCGCCGACATCTCCAACAGCGCGGACGGCATCTCCACGAACGTGTCGAACTACCGCGCCACCTCGGACGAGGTCTCCTTCGCCAAAGCCGTGCTCGGTTCCCTCGGTGACGGCAGACTCAAGGCGGTGGTGGACACCAGCCGCAACGGCAACGGTCCGGCAGGCAGCGAGTGGTGCGACCCATCCGGACGTGCGATCGGCACGCCCAGCACCACCAACACAGGCGACTCCAAGATCGACGCCTTCCTGTGGGTCAAGCTGCCCGGTGAGTCGGACGGATGCATCGCACCGGCCGGCCAGTTCGTGCCGCAACGCGCGTACGACCTGGCAATCGCAGCAGGCCCGACATCAAGCACCACTACTACGACCACGACCACCACGGGAAACAACCCCGGCAGCGGCTGCACGGTTACCCACCGCGTGGTCAGTCAGTGGACTGGCGGCTACACCGGCGAGATCGTCATCGGGAACAGGGGCTCGGCCCTCAACGGTTGGACCCTGACCTTCTCGGCGCCGGGCGTGACCGTCACGCAGGGCTGGAACGGGACGTGGGCGGACTCGGGAGACGCGGTCCGAGTCACCAACACGTCCTGGAACGGATCACTCCCGTCCGGTGGAACGACGACCATCGGGTACAACGCGAACTACGAGGGAACAACGCCACCGTTCACCTCACCCGCGTTGAACGGCACGACGTGCTCCTGACCTCGTAACCAGCCCTGAAGTGGTTCCCCGTCCGACCATCGCCTCCGTCGGACGGGGAACCGCTGTGCGGACCGCGGCCCTGGCTTTCACGGCTCGTCCGGCTACCAGCCACCGCATCATGTTCTTCGGTCTGCACATGCAGACCGCTGGGGACTGCAAAACGAGCGGTTCTGTCGCTGATTGCGTGATCAACGAGTTCGGGTAGCCGCTGGTGGGCCTGAGGTGCATGCGATCATGGTCAGGGCGTGATCGTGACTGGTTGGACGTTCTGTTGCCGCACCTTGCCGGTGTGATGGTGGAGCGGGTCGAGCGAACCTCCTCGGGCGTGCGGATCTGGGGGTGCACGACGGTGAAGTCCGCGCCTTGCCCGTCCTGCGGTGTGCGGTCGGGTCGGGTGCACAGCCGCTACGACCGGAAGCTGGACGACGCGCCCGTGGCCAGTCGGCCGGTGGTGCTGCGCTTCCGGGTGCGTCGGTTCTTCTGCGATCACCTGGACTGTGAGGTGGGGACGTTCGTCGAGCAGGTCGACGGTCTGACCGTCGAGCATGCGAGGCGCACCCTGTTGTCGCGCACCGCGTTGGAGCGCATCGGCTTGGCGTTGGCTGGCCGGACCGGAGCACGCCTGGCCGCCGGTCTCGGACTGCCGACCGGTCGGAGCACGCTGTTGCGGTTGGTGCACGCCCTGCTCGATCCGCCGGTCGAGGCGGTGGAGGTGCTCGGGGTCGACGACTTCGCCCTGCGGCGCGGTCGTCGCTACGCGGCCGTGCTGATCGACGCGGTCACCCACCGCCGAGTCGACGTGTTGCCCGACCGCGGGGCCGCGACCCTGACCGCCTGGCTGCGTGAACATGCCGGGGTGAGGATGGTCTGTCGGGACGGCTCGGCCACCTACGCCGAAGCCGTCCGCCAAGGCGCCCCGAACGCGATTCAGATCGGCGACCGGTGGCACATCTGGAACAACCTGGTCGCGGCGGTGGAGAAGACCGTGACCGCGCACAGCACGTGCTGGTACGTCGGACCGGCACGGCGAACCCAGGCCGCGGAGGAGTGGGCCCTGCAGCGGCACGCCGCGATCCACGACCTGCTCGACCAAGGTGTCGGGCTGCTGGAATGCGCTCGACGCCTGGGCGTGTCACTCAACACGGTCAAGCGCTATGCCCGCATCCCCTCCGCCGAGCAGATGCGGCGCCCGCCGCCCTACCGGCGAAGCATGGTCGACCCCTACCGCGACCACCTGCGCCGCCGGCTGGTGCGGCAACCCGATATCCCGGTCACCCACCTGCTCGCCGAGACCCGCGCCCTGGGCTATCCCGGCAGCGCTAGCCTGCTGGTCCGCTATCTCAAACAAGGCCGGGCCGAGCCCGACCGCGTCCCGCCCTCGCCACGGCGCCTGGTCACCTGGCTCACGAGCAGGCCCGAAAGCCTGCCCGAGCACCACCGCCGCCATCTCGACGACCTGACCACCAGCCGCCCACCCATGACCGCCCTCACACGAGGGGTCCGCGAGTTCGCGAGGATTCTCACCCACCGCCGAGGCCAGGAACTCGGCAGCTGGATCGAAGCGGTCCTGGCCGACGACCTGCCCGCCCTGCACCGCTTCGTCTACGGTCTGCGCAAGGACAACGACGCCGTGACCGCCGGGCTGACCCTGCCCCACAACAACGGCCCTGCACAAGGAGTCGTCAACAAGATCAAGCTACTCAAGCGGCAGACCTATGGAAGGGCGAGCTTCGCCCTGCTGCGCAAGCGAATCCTGCTCAACCACTAGCAGCGCCAGAGTTCAACGACCCTTCAGCTCGAACCGTTGATCACGCAATGAGCGACAGAACCGCTCGTTTGACAGACCCCGCCGCAGCAGTGGCGTCAGGATCGTCGTCGCAATGCCGGTGAATCGCGAGTTCCCGCGTCCCGTGGACCGCGGCGAGTCGAAGTCGACCACGGGCCCGCAGCGATTGCGCGGCCCGGCGAAACGCCACCGCGAGCCGTAGTGATGTCGGCAGCACCGCTGCCAGCTCGCTTCCGGTGTCACTCAACCGGTGCAGCGCGTCTTCGTCCACGTCAGCCGGAACCACTGGCCACACCTCGACCAGCAGATCCACCGCCGTTTCCGGCACGTTCATCGCGCTGCGCAGAGTCGCCAGAACGTGGCCGCGCTGCGCGGCGAACCAGTCGTCCATGTCAGTCCTGTTGCGCTTTGGCTATCTGCCCGCGCAAAGTCGAGACGAGATGCCGGGTACCTGTCATCGGTCCTCCCTCTCCGCAGATCACGAGGGTTGGCAAGGCTGCCGATCCTGTTCCGAGGGCGTGCGTCGAGGTTGGTTCGGGCACCGACTGTGGTCGACGCCCGAACCAGACACTGCGAGTCAGTCTTTGCCGCGAGTCAGCGTCGCCTCATCGAGAGGAACGATGTCAAACAGGTCCTTGAACTCCATAGGCGCCAGCACGGTGAGCGCACTCGCGATGAACACGGCACCAGGTCGTAGTTCGCCGCTGACGACCCGGGCGACTGTGGATCGGTTGACGCCCATGGCTTTGGCCATCCCGTAGTCGGACCTGAAGCCCGCGAGCACCATCGCCTTGGTGAAGACGTCGGTGCGGAGCATGACTGTGTTCGGCATGGCGACTTCGCTCGTTGTGGGGTGCGACTGCGACGGCATACAGGTAAGCGTCCTTACTGGACGGTTCGTGACCGTCACGGATCGCCAACGGCAACGACGAACTCGTCGAGCTGGTCGAATAGCTTGTACGCGTACATCAGGTGTGGTGTCTCCTGGGTGAACTGTGCTGCGTGCAGGTACGCGTAGAGGACGACTGCGGGGCTGTCCGGCATGCGGAAGTAGGTCATCGGGTGATGCTCGACGCCGGGGTACGCGCCCGCGCTGTGAGGGATGACGCGGACCTTCACTTTGTTGTGGTCCACGACGGCATCTTCCAGTACGTAGGCGGTGCAACGTTCCGGGTCGAGGTGTTCGAGGGCGGGGTGGATCCCCAGTGGTGCGAAGAGGTCGATCCGCTCCGCGGTGCGGCCGAGCACGTCGAGTGCGGTCCTCGTCGCGTCACCCCACTGGCACCACATCTCCGGTTGGTCCGCCTGCTGGGCCGCGTCAGTGAGCCGGTCCCATCGTGTTCCGCAGACGGGCCTGTACACGGCCAGATCGGAAGGCCACGAGTCGCTGACGCCGCGCTCCAGTTGTTCGACCTGCTCCAGGGTCCACTGGACGCGGGCAGCGAAGTCGGCGACGGTCACGCCGGCCGCCTCACGGGCTTGACGTAGCTCGAGGCCGAGCAGGCGGCCACGCAACGTGGGCGTGCCTTTCATCAACCCACCACCTCGCTGTGAGCACGTGCGGCTGGTGGTTGATCTCCATGACTGATCATGCTGCTCTTTCGATCGTTCGCGGTTGAGGCGCTGCCCTCCACGGGTGCGGACGGCGTGGATCAGGTGGGGGTGGGGCGGCAGGGGTGCGGAACCTGCCGCCCCGGCAGCCGGCTTCGGTTCGGCGCTCTGCGCACGACGGGTCACGTGGGGGCGGCGTGATCGGGCGTGGCGAGCGGCTGGCGAACCAGAGCCGGGTGGATCAGGTGGCGGACGCGGTGTCGGGCGGTCCGCCGCGGGGAGTGCGGCATCTCAAGAACCGGGTCGCCGTGCCAGTGCGGTCCCTCGCGGTCGAGAGTCGGTGTCGCGGTCGGTGGGCGAGGGCGTTGTCACGGGCGAGTTGGAACTCCAGCAACGCCCGGCAGGGCACGGGTGTCCGGCGCCACCAGCGTCCTGCCCGGCAGTAGCGGCATTGGCCGTCGGCGTCGGGAACGTGCTGCGCGATCGTAGTACCGCATCCACGATGCGTCGTTGGCCGGGTTGCTGTGGGCGAAGTGGTCGTCGGCGGTGCCGACGGCGATGAGCGTCTCCCGGACGCGGCCCATCTTGGCCAGCGCTCGGGCGTGGGCCGTGTGCAGCATGGCCCGCTCGGTGGCGGTGAGCCGGTCGGAGCGGACGAGGGCGTGCTCGGTGAGCGTCAGGCCCTCGTCGGGCTTGCCGATCCAGATGGCCTGCCGGGCCATCGAGGAGAGGATCTTGGCGCGGAGGTGCCAGTCCTCGGCCTCCTCGGCGCAGGCCAGGGCGAACTGGAACACGCGGCGGGCGTCGTCGTGGGCGTAGGCGTCGAAGGCCATGAAGGCGCAGGTGTGGGCGAGGTAGCCGACGGCGCTGTGCAGCGGGCCGTGCAGCTTGGCGGGGTAGTTGGCACCGAGCAGGTCGGCGGAGAAGCGGAGTTGGGCGAGGACGGCTTCGCGGGCCAGGCCACCGCCGTAGGTGTGGTCCCACCCGGCGAACACGCGTGCCGCGGTGTGGATCTGCTCGATCTCGGTCTGACCGACACGGGCGGGGGCCGTGGTGGGCTGGGTGCCCTCCAGCAGGGCGGCGACCGGGGCGAGCGCAAGGGTGCCGACGCCGAGGGCGGCGGTGCGCAGGAACTGCTTTCGGTCCACGGTCGCCAGCTTTACCACCGACCGGCGGCGGTTGCTGAAGCCCAGTGCGGCGTCGCTGGATGCACCCAGGGTGACGCGCAGGGCCTCGCGGTAAAGCGCGCTCGGCCAGCGGATGTCGCCGCGTTCGAGCTTGCCGATGTAGTTGGCGTCCAGCTCCACCTTGCGTTGGTGGTGGTGCCAGACGTAGGCGTTGACCAGGTCCGCGAGTTCCTGTCGGGACAGGCACTCGTCAGGCTGGGTGGGCGAGGCGGTGCGTTCCCGCGCCTGCCGCAGCTGATCGTTCGCCGTGGGCACTGGTCCAGCCTCCCCGAGTGTGACCCGGGCCATCGTGGCACGCATCGTGATCGGACGGGTACTGCTCCCCGGAAGGGGAGGATTGCAACCCTCCCCGAATCCTCCCCTTGACATCCTCCGTTCCCGGTGCCCGCAACGGTGCTGACAGCGGGCACGGTTGGTGGCATGACGGAGACCCCGCTTGAGCAGGGCAAGACGATGAACGCTGCCGGCGTCATCCCGCGCGCCTCGCTGGTGGTCCGAGCCTTCAACGGTCCCCGCGAGGTCGACGGCGGTCACCCGGTGCTCGCCGTGGTGGCGGACTTGGGAGCTGAGCACCGGGCGCGTACCGAGGCTCAGCGGATCGTCAGCGACCCGTGCAGGGATGACCATGCGATCGCCGCAGCTCTCCGCGCTCTCCACGACCACGACGTCACCCGATCGAGGCTCGCCGAGCAGATCGACGTCTGGGCGACCGGGCAGTTCGGCGAGTCCGGCGCGCGGCTACTGCACACCGAACGTCTCGGGCAGTTGGTCGACCGGCTGGCCGCACTGTGGGCGTGGTCCCGGCTGTTGGCCGAGGATGACGACCCGGCCGCACGCGATCCGGCGAAGCTGGTGCTGCATCGGCTGGGCGAACTGTGCATCGGCTACGACGACCTGGTGACCGATCTGTTGAGCGGTCGGCGGCGGCTGCCGGTCTACCAGGCGCTCACTGGTCATGACGTGGCCGCGTGAGGCATGGACGGGACACGCGGTGTCGTTGCCGTCGTCGTGGCGACCGACAGCCCCGTTGGCCGTATCGCAACGGCCATCGACGACCTCACCGCTCACCTGCCGACCGCCGCGGCCCGCAGTCCTCCTGTTCTGTCTGCTCAGCCCGGTCGTGGCCGTGCCCTCCGTTCCACGACGCGGCGCATCGGGTGATCGCTGCAGGCGTCCGGCTCGCTGACTTGGTGCCGGTCGACCTCCACGTGCGGCTGTGGCCGCCGACTGCTTCGCAGCAAGCCCGCTGGTTCAACGAGGAGAACCCCGATGTCTGAAACGCAGGTCACCGTTGGCGGCGCTCCAACTGGCGTCGAATACGGAGATCAACATGCGCGGCGTGGACCACCGCCCAACGCAGCCGGTAGCTGACGGGCCTCCCACGACCGCGAACGGTCGGCACGCGGCAGCTGGCCGGCGGTCGCCCGTCGCCCTGCCGAGGGCCACATGAGCGTGGACGCGTCGACCTTGACTCGGCGCGTCCACGCTCCGATCCGCAAGCCACCGCTCACCAAGAAATGACGGTCCGGTCATCCGTGAGCCGTCACACCGATTTCCACATCCGCACAACCTTTGGAGCACATGATGACGGCACTGGCTCTCGTCCTCCCGATCGACACCGCGGTGACCGGCGCGGCGAACCTGGACCCCGAGTTCGACTTGGACCTGCGGGTGTCCACCGACGCGTTGCCCGCCGGCGTCGGCAGGTGCGCGACCGACGACGGGTGCGACCCGACCTGCGCCTCGTCCTGCATCAGCAACGCATGAGTTGAGTCGTCGCGGTCGGGCTGGGCACGGGTTCCCCGGCTCGACCGCCGCCTTGGAGGGCCAAATGCCCACTTCGAACACAACCCCGCTCTACCGGAACCAAGGGGTTGGCCTGCTGCGCGCGGCGGCGATCCCGTTGCACGAGGTGCCGTTGCGGTGGCCCAACCTGGTCGACACCGAGATGTGCAAATCGTGGCTGAGTGAAATCTGGTCACGACCGGACGTGGCCGAGGCAATCGGTGCCGCCAGTCCTGGGCTGGCGACGCGGGTTCAAGGCTTGCGCGAAAACCCCGCCGCTACGAGCAAGCAGGTGCGCCGCGCCACCCTGGCTACGGTTCGATATTTGCTGCGCGCGGTCAGCCGGCACACGCCGTTCGGGCTGTTCGCAGGCGTGGCACCGGTCGCGCTGCTCGACGCGTCGTCCAGCGGCGTGAAGACGCGTTGGGGAGGCGCTCACCGCGTGATCGCGCGTGTCGACACAAGCTGGCTGGCCGACGTGATCGACCAGCTCGAAGCGCGACCCGAGCTGGTGAAGCGCCTGGACGTGGTGTTCACCGATCTCGCCGCCGAACGCGGTCTTCGGTTGGAAGCACCGCATGGGCCTGCCAAGACCAGCATTCGCCGCACCCGTGTCGTCGACGTGGTCCGTGAGGCTGCCTCCATGCCGATCAGCTTCGGCGAACTCGTCACCACGGTGCTCACCGCCTTTCCGCAGGCCGATCCCGCTGCGGTCAACGACATTCTTGTCCCGCTGATCCACAAAGGACTGATCATAACGTGCCTACGCGCCCCGATGACGATCACCGATCCACTGGAGCACTTGGTTGGCCGCCTGAGGGGAGCACGAGCTGACACCCTGGCCGAGACCGCACCCGTGCTGCGTGAGCTGGAAGCGATCCACTCCGAACTCGTTCGGCACAACCAGGCGGGTGCCACACGTGCAGCGCAGGTGTCCATGCGGGTGAAACTCAGCAGCCGCATGAGGACGATCTCCTTAGCCGGGCGAGTTCCCTTGGGGCTCGACCTGCGACTGGACGTCGGAACAGCCCTGCCTGAACTGGTGGTCAACGAGATTGAGCGCGCCGCCGACGTCCTGGTACGGCTGAGCAACCAGCCAACTGGGCAGGCCGTGTGGCACGAGTACTACACCGCGTTCTGCGCTCGCTACGGGACCGGAACCCTGGTGCCGCTGGCCGACGTGGTCGATCCGGACGCCGGGCTCGGCTTCCCCGCCGGCTACCTCGGTAGCCCACACCCGATGCCAGCGGACTCGGGATCACCACGCCACGAGACGCTCTTGACGTTGGCTTGGAACGCGGTCGTCGACCGCGCCGACGAGGTGGTCCTCACCGACGAGATGATCGACGCGCTGACCGTGGGAGGCAGCTCTGCGCAACGCCGCATCCCGCCGCATGTCGAACTCGCCGCCCGCATCCAGGCCACCGGTCCGGACGCGCTCCAGCGCGGCGACTACACGTTCACCGTGGCACCAGGCCGCTCGGCTGGGACGTTCACCTCCCGATTCACCGGTGTGATCGACGGCTCCGAGCTGAGGACGACGTACGCCGCCATGCCGACCGCTGTGGAGGGTGCCCTACCGGTGCAGCTCTCGTTCCGGCCGGTCTTCCCGAACGCCGAGAACGTGTCGCGCGTCCCGACCTACCTGCCGCACGTGCTCCCGCTCGGCGAACACGGCGGGAGCGGCCAGTCCGCGGTCGTGAGACTGGACGACCTCGCTGTGACCGCCACCCACCACGGCCTCCACCTGGTCAGCCGGTCGCGGAACGAGGTGGTCGAACCGCAGGTGTTCCACGCGCTGGCGCTGGACAAGCAGGCCCCACCGCTGGCGCGGTTCCTGGCCCACCTGCCTCGTGCGCTGACCGCGGCGTGGCACGAGTTCGACTGGGGACCGCACGCGGGCCGGCTGCCGTTCCTGCCCAGGGTGCGCTACCGCCATGCCGTGCTTAGCCCAGCGCGCTGGCGCCTGGGCACGACGGACCTGCCCAGGACCACCGACAGCGACCAGTGGAGGACGGCGCTCGAACACTGGCGGCTTCGATTGCGCTGCCCCAGCACAGTGGAGCTGCGCGACGGTGACCGCTCGCTGCGGCTCACCCTGGACGAGCCGGTGCACGCCGAGGTGCTCCGCACCCACCTGGCCCGCCACGGGCAGGCGATCCTGGGCGAGGTCGCCGACCAGACCATGCTCGGCTGGGCGGGCGGCCACGTCCACGAGATCGCTGTGCCACTGGCCTCCACGCGACCACCGACACCTTCCCCGCACGTCACCGCCTTGCCACTCGTGACCAACAGCAATCACGGGCATCTCCCCGGCACAGCGGACTGGCTGTACGCCAAGCTCTACACCCATCCCGACCGAGTGAACGAGATCGTCGCCCACCGGTTGCCACAGCTCCTCGAAACGACCGGATCGGCAGCACACGCCTGGTACATCCGCTACCGCAGCCCGCAGGAGAACGACCACCTGCGGCTACGCCTGCGCACCTCCAGTCGGGAAGAACACCTGCGTGCCGTGGCTGCGGTCGGTGAGTGGGCTCAGCAACTCCGCCACGACGGCTTCGTCTCGCGCCTCGTCCTGGACACCTACTTCCCCGAGACAGGTCGTTACGGGCCCGGCCCGGCGATGGAAGCGGCCGAGGAGGTGTTCATCGCCGACTCGACCGCGGTCTCCAGCCAACTGCGGCAACTGCCTGACGCCGTCGTCGCTCCCACCGTCTTGGCCGCAATCGGCATGATCGCCATCGCAGACGGTTTCCTCGACAGCCGTGAACGGGCTCTGCGCTGGCTGCTCGACCGTCCTGCGCCGGGCACTGCGGACCGTCACCACACGGCGAGTGTGATCCGCTTGGTCTTGGCCGAGAACCTTCGCGAACTGCCGGGTTGGACGGATGAGCTGACTCAGGCGTGGAAGGCCCGAGCTGCTGCCCTCGCTGCCTATCGCAAGCAGTTGTCCGCTGAGATCGACGCCGACGCGGTGCTGGAGTCGTTGCTGCACATGCACCACAACCGGGTTCTCGGCGTTGATCGAGTGAGCGAGGCATCCTGCCGCCGCATGGCCCGCCAAGCCGCCGTGGCTTGGCACGCCCGAGGTGTTCGGTGATCGCTTTGACCGATACCTCGCTGCTGGCCGCGCAGCCACGTTGGGGACAGGACTTGAGCAGGGGCGCGGCGGGAATCGCCCTGCTGCACCTGGAGAACGGTCGGTGGGACACCGCTCAGCCGTGGCTGCGCATGATGACCGAGCAGCCCGTCACCGCTGATCCCGCCGCCTGCGGCTTGTACCGAGGAGCACCGGCAGTCGCCTTCACCCTGCACGCGGCTCGTTGGTCGGTAGGGAGACCGATCTTTCCGACTGCACTGCAAACCCTCGATGAGCACATCAGGACCCTCACGCAGCAGCGCCTCTCCGTCGCTCATGACCGCATAGATCGTTGCGAGCTTGCCGAGGTCCGCGAGTTCGACCTGATCAGCGGTCTGACCGGGATCGGCGCGTATCTCCTGCACGCCCACGGCGACACCGATCTGCTGTGCCAGGTATTGGCCTACCTCGTTCGGCTGACTGAACCCGTGGTCGTCGACGGCGAGGAGATGCCTGGCTGGTGGAGCGGCAACGGGCCAGGTGAGCACCGAGAAGACCGCTGGTTGGGTGGGTACGGCAACCTGGGCATCGCCCACGGCATCACCGGCCCACTCGCCTTGCTGGCCATCACCGCGCGACGCGGCACCGCGGTCTCCGGTCAATTCGAGGCGGTGGAGCGGATCTGTACCTGGCTCGACGACCTGCGCCAAGGCTCGATGGACAACCCGTGGTGGCCTGGCATCGTGTCCCGCGCCGAACACCGGGATCGCACCGTTCGCCAGCGCGGTCCACAGCGCCCGTCCTGGTGCTACGGCACGCCGGGCATCGCCCGTGCCCAACAGTTGGCCGCCCTCGCCCTGGAGGATCAGGCTCGCCAACGCACCGCTGAACAGGCCCTCGTAGGTTGCGTGAACGACGAACACCAGCTCGCGCAGCTGCACGACGCCTCGCTGTGCCACGGCTGGGCTGGACTCCTGCACGCGGCGTGGCGGATGGCCGCGGACGCCACCGACGATCGCTTGGCCGCCAGCCTGCCCGCGCTGCGCACCCGCCTGCAGAACCACCTCGACCACCACGGTCCGCCGACCGCACCTGGCCTGTTGGAAGGCATTACCGGAGTTCTCCTGGCTGGCCGAGTCGGCACTGGACCAGTCACCCGATGGGATGCCTGCCTGCTGCTCAACGGTTGACACCCGCTGCAACCCCGCGCCGTGCCCGGCGCACGCCGCTACCATCCGCCCGCCCGCACTGAGAAGGAACTGATGAACACCACCACCGACTCCTCGCCCGAGGCCCTGCGCGCCGCGATGGTCGACCGCATCAAGGCCGCTGGCCACGCCCGCACCGCTGCGGTGGAGCAGGCCCTGCGCGAGGTTCCCCGGCACCGTTTCGTGCCCGGCGCGCAGCTCACCGATGCCTACGCGAACCAGGCCGTGATCACCAAGCGCGCCGCCGACGGCGCCGCCCTGAGCTGCGCGTCGGTGCCCACGGTGGTCGCGATGATGCTCGACCAGCTCGACGTCCAGCCCGGCCACCGCATCCTGGAGATCGGCGCCGGTACCGGTTACAACGCCGCCCTGCTCGCCACGCTGACCGGCCGGACCGGTCACGTCACCACCGTCGACATCGACCCAGAGGTCACCGCAGGTGCCCGCGCGGGCCTGGACGTCACCGGCTTCGCCGACGTGGAGGTGATCACCGCCGACGGCTCCCTCGGGGCACCCGACAACGCACCCTACGACCGGATCATCGTCACCGTCGGGGCGTTCGACATCGCGCCCGCATGGCGCGAACAGCTGGCTCCCGGTGGTCGCCTGGTCGTCCCCCTGCGCTGGCGCGGCCAGACGCGCAGCGTCGCCTTCGTCCGCGACGACGACCTGCTGCGGTCGGACTCGGTCAAACTGTGCGGCTTCGTGCCCATGATCGGCCAGGACAGCGAGCGCTCAACCCATCTCGACGACGACAAGCAGGTCACCCTGTACTGGGACGCAGACCAGGACATCGACCCCGAGCTCCTCCACGGCGTCTTGAGCACGCCGAAGACCGAGGTCTGGTCCGAGGTCACGGTGGGCGGTTCAGAGCCCTTCGACGGCGTCTGGCTCCGCATGACCGCCACCGAACCAGCCACTTGCCGCATCGCCGCAGACCAAGTCGCAGTCGAAAGCGGGCTGTGCACTCCCGCCATCCCCAGCCGCAGCCCCGCTCTCGCGGAGGGCGACTCCTTGGCCTACTTCACCTACCGCCGCGTGGATCCGGATCAGAGCGGCGGCGCCCATGCCGAACTCGGTGCGATCGGCCACGGTCAAGCTGGGGAACGCCTCGCACGGAAGCTGACTGATCAAATCCGCGCGTGGGGCAGCAATCGCACTGGCGAGCCGGTCGTGATCGCCTACTCCGCTGAGCACCCCGTAGAAGGCCTTATCATCACCAAGCGGTGGACTGGATTGATCATCGAATCCTGAATTCGCGGACTCGTCAATGCCGACGATACGCCCGCAGACTGCAGCGGCCCGGGCTGCATCTGCGGGCATGAAGCCTCAGAAGTTCCTTGCTTTCTGATGAAGGTTCTCTGTCTGTTTGCTTTGAAGTGTGCGCAGCCCTTCGACTGCGCCAGGGGTGCCTGCGGCTACCTCATCCTGCAGTTCTTCTATGCGATTATTCTCAACTAGGAGACTGATTAAGCTAGTATGGGCAGACCAGTGACCGCCATTGGTGGTCAAATCCCGAAGTAGATCTATGGCAAAGTCGACTGCGCCGAATTCTGCAAGAGCATAAACAGCGGTGAGGTCGCCAGAGTTGATAAGATCCGCCAGTTCCTCTAGACGGTCGTGCGCTAGTAGCATGCGTGCCGTGTGTCCAGATTGGAATGACGCGTTGCCGTATTCCTGACGTTCAATCTCGGCGGCCTCGTCGAATCTGCCTTGACGCCTAAATAGATCGGCCAAGGCCATGGCTGCGACCAATTCGCCCTGGGTGATGTGGTTTTGAAGGATACGGATGGCTTGGTCGCTCCAACCGTGTTCGAGTGCAAGTTCAGCCATCTTTCTGGCAATGTGTGGATCATCGACAGCTCTAGCTTGTAATTCGTCGAATTCTTGCCGGCTGGCCAGTAGGTCGGCGAGACGGCGAGAGGCGTGAAGGTTGCCTGCGCTGGCTTGGGCTTCTAAAATAACTTTTGCGTGGTCTGTCCAACCTGATTCAAGCATCAAGTCGATTGGCTTCCAATAGTCTATCGCATGCCGGCCGAAGTCGTCGCCGAACTGCAACTTGAAGAGCTTGCTAACTTCATCGATTTTCCCTTCCTTTATTAGAGATATCGCCTGCGCCTCGATCAGTTCGTCAACAGCGAACTCGTTGATGCGTGCGAACTCTTCGAGTTCTTCTAGTCTGCCTTGACTTCCGAGCATCCTTGCGAAGTCAACTGCCGCCAGGATGTCACCCTTACTATTACTATAAGGGCGTAACACCTGTATGGCCTCGTCGATTCGCCCCTGGGTTTCGAGAAGTTCGGCTAGAGATCGCGCCACAAGTGAACTCTCACCAAGTGATGCACGGTATAAAAGTTCTGCTTCGTGAAGTCGGTCTCGACGCCGGGCGCTGTCGGCGAGCCGACTAGCGTCACTTTCTTGATGATATTCAACCATGGCACGCCAGGCGGTATCTGGGAGGGTATCGGTTCGGCGAACCCGGAGGGCATGCTGGTATAGGTAGTCAGCCGTTGTGTATCCCGCGATGTTACCCATGCCGGTCGAAACTGGGCGTAGTGCAGAAGCGGCACCTCGCATGCGTTCGGTGGCATAAGACAGTGCTTGATCAAGCCAATTTTCGGGAGCAGTAGCTTGCTGTTCTGATTTCAGATAGCCTGGTGCCGCCATAGCTAGATGGTCACGCGTGAGGGGCGCTCGAAAACCGACACGTCGCGCGTCGAGAGCAGCGGTAATGACAGCCTTGCCATAGCATTGGCTGTCGGGCGCCTCTTCCCAATGGTTGATCAGTTGTGGGCCAGCAGCGAGAACTTGAGTAAATCCAGATGAAATATCATTTAGGGCAATTCGGATGCGACTATCCGTTTTGCTCAACCGCTCTGCGAACCGTACTTCTTTTCTGCTTAGAGCTTCTGGTACGGCTATAACTTTGGCTAACTTGAGCACGTTGCTGTTATTGACCGCATCCTTCTGCTTGTCGCCGTGTTCAGCTATCCACGCATGATACTGGTCTCTCCACATCGTTCCGACTAGGACGTATCCCGCATTAATCATCCTCCTGGCGATATCTGGTGAAAGTTGTCCGGGATTCTCCAGATAACGCTGTATTTCATCCAACCATACGACGGATTGAGGCGTCGGCGCAGCAATAAATTTGCTTAGGGTGGTGATGTCGCTTGGGTGTAGTAGCCACCAATCTGGAAGCTCGCTTTTTATTGCTTCGAATAGTGACCTTGTCTTCCCGGTGGAGGATCCTCCGATTAGAAGAACGAATCCTCCCTGCCTGCTTGCATAGTTAATTTGAGTGCGAATCTCGTTGTCTATATCTCGCGGTACGTATGTAGGCAATTCGTCAAGTTCAGTTGCAGCGCCTGCGGGACGGATGGCATCGTGAACGCCTAGTAGACGAGGCCGCGCTTCGCGTACACGTGTGATGTGATCTGCACTCGACTCTTCTGCGTTCGGTAAAGCCGGGGACGAGATTCCTAGCATTGCGGCCATCTGTTGGGTTTGGTGCCAATGCCCGTTGGATGCTGCAGTGATACCAATTCTGACAAGTTCAGAGAACGACCTGGTCGCGCCCACTGTCGATAGTAATTCACGTGCACGGACGAAATCTTTGCCTGTGTCCGGCCCAAAATCGAAGCGTTGAATCGCCACTGCTCGGTAGAAGTCGCGGTATAGGTCTACCTTATGGAGTTCTTCAGGAGATGCGTTCTGTAGACTTCGTTCGACGAGTTCGGTGAAAGTGGCCCATGCCTTGCGTTCTTGTTCTGAGCGTGCGGCGCGAGAAGCAGGGTACGATTCAGGCTGTCCACGTAATCTCTCCAACACCTTTCCTAGATGCTTAAAAGATGCGCTAGCATTGATGTTAGTCGCTATGACTAGCCGGTCTCGCTCGATGTCGATGGGCCGCTTTCCGGAGCTGGTTTCTAATCCGGCGAGGAAGGCGTTGACTAGTTGGTTTACGGCTTTCAGGACGTCGTCGCGACGTGAATCTAGCTTTTGCATGCCGTACTTGGCCTGTATCAAAACGAACCCGCCGTCAGACAGTGCCACTGCTACGTCATCGACGGGAAATTCAGTTTCGCACCCAACTGCAACGATCTTCGTATTTGGCCTTAGATTCATTCCCGGCGGCGTGTCTGACACTGCGCAAGTGGCCCACCATGCGAATACCTCCGCTTGAAACCGCATACCTGTGGCTGCACGAGCGCCGCCGGCTGACGACGTACCCTTACGAATTTCCGTCAAGGCTAGTAACCTTTCGTGCGTAGTCCCGGCAAGAGATCTTAGCAAGCTGACGGTTCCTCGGCTTACACCTACCATGTCAACTGAGCCCCGCCTCCATTCGTCTACCCGGGATAATCGACATTGTATAACTGCTGATTGTGGTGCTGTGCAGTTTCGATGCATCTATATTGACTGGACTCTGCTGAAGGTTATTGGTGAATGTAAAGGCGCGGCATCGCGCATTCGGTCGAGCGCGGAACCGGAGTATTGCGATTTGATATGGTGATGATTTTTTCGTCCAGAACGGGTGTGGCAACTCGCGGGACGCCACCCTTGGCACTTGACGGGGTTAGGACGTTCAAGAAGGGAATATCTCGTCGCTTCGCATCGCTCTGCTCGTCAAGATCATGCCCCGTCCTTGCGAAGGGCATCGCGGACCTCGCGGGCCGTGTCGGTTCCGCACCCCAGCGCCTCCCGCAATCGCGTGGCGGAGGGGTCGGCGGTCAGCTGGCCGGCGGCGATCATCCAGCGGGCGCGGTCTACCAGTAGGGCCACTCGGTCGCCGGTGGTCCGGCGCTGTGCCGGTGCGGTGCCAGGCGTGTTTTGCCTGTACTCGGGGCTGGCGGGGGTAGGCGTAGGGCCTACCGGTAGGCCGTGGTCGAGGTCGGCGAATGCCGTCCAGATGATCGGCAACACCGCCACGGCGCCGACCGCGACCAGCGGGCCGACGGCGTGGGCGAGGAGCTGCATCGGGTCGAACCGCGTCCACGGCACCGACACCCACGGCAGGTACGGCCACACGTTGAGCGTCAGCGTCACCGCTAACGCGCCGTACTCGACCACCGCCAGGTGTTGGTGGCGCAGCACCCGGCCGCGGGTCGCCAGGAACGCCCGCGCCCCGACCACCACCAGCAGCACCGTCGAGATCACCGGCTCTACAGCCCAGGCGCCCCACCACGCGGCGGTACGTTCGACCATGCCTCGGGTGAGCGTGTGGTGAACGCCGGTAGTGGACCACGCCAGTGCCCCGACCAGTGCTGTCAGCGCCGCGGCGGTGAGCACCAGGCGCACCCGCGATGCCTGCCAGGCCCGTGCGGCCGGGTCCTGGGCCAGGGCGTACAGGCGGGCGGCCTCGGCGACGCGCTTGCGGCTGCGCCGGACCCGGTCGGTGTCCACCAGCAGCGGCGCGGCGTCGGCCTGCAATTCCAGCAGGACACGGGCCTCGTCGACCTCGGCACGGAGGTCCCGGACCCGCTTGGTGGCCGGTGCGACAGCGAGTGGAGCCGGGTCGGCTGCGGCCGGGGCGTGGGCGGCGACGTACTTCTCCAGTTCGGCCACTGCGCGCTCCACGTCGTCGTCGTTCGGCCCGGGGAAGGGCATGGAGGTGTTCATCGCTGCACCCCGCAGTCGTCACCGGGGCAATCCACGAAGTGCCAGGTGCGGCGCGCGGTGGCGCTGCGGCCCGACAGCAGGTTGGTGGCGTCCCGCAGCCGCTCGGCGGCGGTCCGGTCCTCCATGCAGTGCGGCGAGGAACGCCAGCCGTTGGGGTGCGCGATGCTCGGCGGCTCCTTGTAGAAGAGGTGCACCCGGCTCATCGGGCACCCCCGTTTCGCTGCGGCGCGCAGCGCGGGCACGGCACCGACCGTGTGCGGTCCTCGTCCAGCCACAGGACGCGGGCACTGACCGGGTCGGAGTCGCGGGCGTCGCACTGCCCGCACACTGGTGGCACCGCCGAGCGCCCGGTAGGGGGCGCGCTCGGCGCGGGACGGTTATCTGGACGGTTGAAGGACGGTTTGGGCGTCGTGGTGACGCCCCCGCTGGTCGCTGCTGACGCCCCCAGGCGCTTCTGCTGACGCCCCCTGCTGGTCAGAGGGGCGTCATCCTGACGCCTCTCGTCAGGGGCTGTGGACAACCTGGTGGACAGTGCGAGGTTGTAGACCTGGGGCCGCGCGTTGGCCTCCGAGATCTTGGCGTCGCGCACGTGCGTGTTGCCCGGCCTGATCAGGCCCAACTCCTCCAGCGACCGCAGCGAACGCTGGATGGTCCGTCGGGACAGGCGGGTGTAGCGCATCATCCGCTCGACCGACGGGAACGCGTCGCGGCCGTCGGGACCGGCGTGGTTGGCGAGCGCGATCAGCGTGATCGCCAGCGTCGAGGCGTCCTTGCGGTCGGTGGGGATGGGGGCGTGGTTGAGCGCCCAGCTGATGGCTTCGACGCTCACCAGGCACCGTCCACGGCGCGAGCACGGTAGAGGAGGCTGGCAACGGTGCCGACCACCGAGGTGTCATGGGTTGCCAGCCACTCGATGACGTGACGGTCTTGCTCGCCGAGTTCGACGCCGTCCAGCGGCTCCAGGAGAGCGGTGACGCGGTCGGCGTGGCGGCGAACGTGCCGCTGGTCGGTGGTCTCGTCCGGCTGTTGGCTGTCGACGGACCCGCTGTCCTCCATGTTGAAGGGTGGGCGGAGGCGTCGCGGTGGCCGTCGAAGCGGCGTAGTTGGGATGGGGGAGTGGGTGGTACTCATCGTGAACAGGACCTCTGGTGCTCGGGTCCCGTCTCACAGGCGTCTCACGGACCTGTTGGACGGGGCCGGACTGGAGGCCCTGACCTGGACTGCCGCCGGACTCGACCAGCCACAACGGACCGGATAGGACCACTGTGGACACCCCTTGTCCCGCTGGGGGTCAAGGGGTCGCAGGTTCAAATCCTGTCGTCCCGACGGTCTGAAGAAGCCCGCTCAACTGGGAAGTTTGCCCAGGTCAGCGGGCTTTTTCGTGCGTCAATGTCGATCTTCACTTGGTCACGGAACTGTAACTTTGCGATCTTGGTGAACGCTGTTCAGGAGCGAAATCAGGAGCGGGTCGCTCCAGATCTTTGACCAACGCCAAATGGGGTCGTCCCGAACGGGTGAATCCGGCGAACCGACGCCAAACGCCACCCGTTGGAGTGAACCGATTCCACCCTGCGTCGAGCGTTCTGAACGTGCTCTGACCTGCTGACATGGCCGCCTGATGACCTGAACCGACGCGATTGGACGCAGACTGCGGGGCCGCAGGCGCCCAGGATCGTGGTGGCGACGCCATGGCGCTGCGGCGGCGCACTACGGCACATCGGCACGTACGACTGTCACGTCGAGCAACTCCGGTGACACTCGTGGGCGACATCCACGCCGCCTCGGGATGGGCAAGGGGTACGGCATGTCGAGTGGCTGCGCAGGTTCGAGTCCCTGGCAGGGGGCCGCGCAGACCTACTCACCTCTGAACAGCGGTTTCTTACCCGCGCTTGGTCGTCGAGGGGCGGTTTGAGCTCCGTGTCGCTGGTGGTGGTTTCCGGTGACTGCCGCTCGGGCGGGGAAGAATTCCGTGTACTGGCGGCGACGACGTTCAGGTCGGGACCACCCCCGCTCGCGCGGGGAAGACCGACTCCGACCAGGAAACCTGCCGGACAGCCCGGACCACCCCCGGCTCGCGCGCGGAAGACGATGCGCCGCAACGACGCGGAGATGCAGGCCGAGGACCACCCCCGCTCGCGCGGGGAAGACGGGTTGGCTGGCGACGCGATGGTCACCGGCCGGGGACCACCCCCGCTCGCGCGGGGAAGACATCGAGATCGACCTCAACGACCTCGGCCTGGGCGGACCACCCCCGCTCGCGCGGGGAAGACTCCACCGCCGCGAGGTAGCTCAACCGCGACGAGGGAGCACCCCCGCTCGCGCGGGGAAGACGAGCGGCTGGCCTCGGAAAGGATCTCCGCTGCCGGAGCACCCCCGCTCGCGCGGGGGAAGACGCTGTCGCCCGACCTGTCCGCGGACGTCGTCGTGCGGAGCACCCCCGCTCGCGCGGGGAAGACACGACGTGGCTGGCCGACGCCGCGCTGCACCTGGGAGCACCCCCGCTCGCGCGGGGAAGACCCGAACGTCTCGCCGATCGAGCGGACCGTTGTGCTTGCCGAAAATGTCGTCCGTGCTGGTCAGGCGGCGTGGTGGTGCTCGTTGAGGATGCCGCCCAGTCGTTGCTGTCGGCGGATGTCGAGTCTGGTGATCGCTGCTTGATCGGTGACGGCTGGTGGCAGGGCGCGTAGTGGTCGTGCGTTGTCGATGCCTTGGTGGGGTCGGTGGGTGTTGTAGTACTTCTCGTACTCGCGCAGGGCGTGGAGTAGGTGCTGTTGGTTCCAGATGAGGGTGCGGTCGAGGAGTTCGCGTCGGCAGCTGCGGTTCCAGCATTCCATGATCGCGTTCATGCGCGGTATCCGGACACCGGTGAGGACGACCTGGATACCGGCGTCGGCGAGGACGGCGTCGAACAGGGCGGGGAACTTTCCATCCCGGTCGCGGATCAGGAACCGCGCGGAACTACCCGCCTCTTCAAGATCCATGACGAGGTTCCTGGCGGCTTGGGTGACCCAGGAGGCGGTGGGGTGTGCGGTGGCGCCGAGGACGCGGATCCGGCGGCTGGCGTGCTCTATCACCGCGAGCACGTACAGGCGGGTGCCGCTCAGGGTGGTGGTCTCGAAGAAGTCGCAGGCCAGGATCGCGTCGGCTTGGGAGCGGAGGAAGTCCGACCAGGTCGTGGAGACGCGTTCTGGTGCCGGGTCGACCTCGGCGTCCTGGGGATCTGCCAGACGGTGGAGGCGGCGACTGTGATGCCGAGTACGAGGAGTTCTCAGTGGATGCGGCGGTAGCCCCAGCTGGGGTTCTCGCGCGTTAGGCGTAGTACCAGGAGTCGGATCGAGCGGATGGTCCGTGGTCGGCCGGGCCGCTTGGGGCGGGATCTGGCTGCGTGGCGGCGGGCGAGGAGGTCTCGGTGCCACCGCAGAATCGTCTCCGGGCGTACCAGTAGCCGGAGTCGACGAAGCGCTTGCGTCGGGAGTCGGTGCAGCAGTGCTGCGAGGAAGGCCCGGTCGGCGGGGGAGAACCGTGGTCGGGTGTCTCCGAGTTGGCGTTGCAGGACCATGATCTGGTGGCGCAGCGCCAGGATCTCCGTGTCCTTGTCCCGGTCGCTCATGGGCAGCAGGCGCAGCAGCGCGAACGTGTTGGTCACGCCGAGGTAGGCCAGTCGGAGCAGCACAGCCGATCATCATGCCGTGCTGGCCGACACCACGGCGGATGGCAACCGTGGCCCTGAGCCCTTCGATGCCCTGGGTGCCGCGCGTCCTCTATTGCATGGATGAGGTTATCGGCAGGCACAGGGTTGGTCCGGCGCAGCACGGCGACTTCGTGCCGCAGTACCAGCAACTCGACGTCCTTGGCCGCAGAGGACCGGCCGAGCAAGACCAGCCAGTCACTGAGTCGGACGAAAATCAGGTACAGCAGTCGTAGCGCCATGCCCCATGATCATGCTCCTGCAGCACATGGTGCGCGATTGCCGCAGCTCAGCGCCCCAGTGCAGAGTTCCGGCACCCCACAGGCGACCTCGTGTCGCAGAACCAGCAGTTCGACGTCCTTGGCGGCGGAGGACTGGCCGAGCAGACCAGCCAGTTACCGAGTCGGGCGAAGATCAGGTACAGCAGTCGCAATGCCACACCTCACGATCATGCCCTGGAGGTCCAGCACGCGCGATCTCGTCGCAGCTCAGCATCCCAGTGCAGAGTTCTGACACCCCACACGGTGGGCACGTCCATCGCGTCGGGCTACACCTCCATACGCCGCCGACCAGTCCTCAGCTGCCTGATCAACGAGTACGAATCCACAGCAAGCTCAACCGAAGGTCAGGCGGTATGGCTGACTTTGCCACCCAACAGGTTAACGCTGATCATTCAGGGGTGACGGGAGGTCGAACGCCTGAGAAGTAACCCCGCCAGGTTCAATCCCGTACATCCTCAGCCGTTCGGCCTCGGTAGTGCGGCCAATTCCGCGCAGGAACTCGATCAACTTCTCCATCGCCGATGATTGATGGATGCCGAGAGTTGGATGTGACGACACCTCCACGAGTCGCCGTAGTAGTGTTTCAGCCTCATCATACCGGTCGAGGAGTTCGAGCAGTTCGACTAGTTTCCTAGTAGCGATCCACTTGCCTCTGTCGTGCTGAACGCGTAGCGGTTTTTCGGCCTCCACGAGGCGGTGTAATTCCTGGAACTTGTTCACGATCAGGTTCACCGCCAGCAGGTCGTCGGCGGCGCTGCGTTGGAACCAGGTGACCGCTTCCTCGACACGGTCCGTGTTCGCCAGATGCTGACCCAGGTGCCACATCACGGGAGTGGAGCCAGCCTCGGCGTGCCGGCGAAGCAGCTCCTCGGCCGCTGTGTGATCACCTCGCCGCTGCAGCACTGTGGCCAAGCGGGACACACCGAGCGGGTTGCCCGTCTCGGCGTGTGCGCGCGCCCAGTGCAGCGCCTCCTCGTGCTCTCCCCGCCGTGTCAGGTCCAGGTCGAGTTGCAGCATCGCTCCGGTATTGCCGGCCTCGGCGGATGAGAGCAGCACCTGTTTTTTCTCGTCCTCGTATCCGGCGTGTCGCAGTATCCGTGCCAAAAAAATCATCGATTCGGAGGTGCCGCCGTCTGCGGCCCGGCGGGCCCAGAGCACCGCCTCCTCGGCGCGTGTCGGCATCAGGTCGTCCGCGAGGACTCGCATCGCCTCGCGGTCTCCGCGCTCGGCGCGCTCGCGCAGGCCGTCCTCGGACTCCTGCAGATCTTCCAGGAAGATCGGAGGCCCTTCCCACGAAGAAGGATCGAGGCTATCGGCGCGAGCACGCCACCCATCGGCTTCACCTGCGGCTGTTCGGAGATCGTGCAACCAGGCCAGCAGGCGCATCGCCTCTGGGCTGTTGAGAGCGGCGGCCCGGGCGGCGAACCGCGCAGCCAGGTTGTACAGGCCGCGGCGTTGGGCGTCGGCGGCCAGCCGCTCCAGGTCGTCGACGTCGGAAGTGTGGTCCACCAAGGCGTTCCAGAGACTCTCCGGGCACGGTTCAGCCGCGCGGGTCTGCACGGCGTGCTGGTGGAGGAAGTCGTGTAACACGTAACCGTCCGCGGAGGCCCTCAGACCCGGCGTCGTGGGGCGTGGGGTAAGTGCCGCGATGCCACGGTGCTTCCTGGTAGCGCGTTTCAGTGCCTTGCCGAAGCGTTTCTTCCCGACCAGGCGTTGCTCGTCGGTCAGATAACCCGCCACCCCCGCCCATAGCACCTCCGGTGGTAGCGGGGAGAGGTGGCCGAGTCGGCGCGCGTCCATCGTCGCGGTGATCACCGCATGCTCGACGGGCTGGGAGTGTGCGGTCTCGAGGTGGATGTCGAGCAGCTGAGGGCCACCGGACAGGACCTGGGTGATCGGCAGGCCATCGCCTGCTGTCTTGTGAGCGAGCGCCAGCCGCGGATCCCGAGCGGTGAAGCGGTCCAACTCGTCGGGGTCCACCTCGGCGAAACCGAGCGGCAGTCTGACTTCGACGACGTCCGCCTCGTCGAACAACTTGCCCGCCAAACTCGCCCGAGTCGATCCGCCCTGCCGCCTCCGTAACTCGTTCCAGTGGGAGGTCCACATGTCGGCGATGACCAGGAAAGGTGAAGGACGTTGCAGGACGAGCCGTAATCGATCCACTATCCCGACTGATTTCTTGGTGTCGAGATAGTCGATGTAGAGGTCGTCGAGCCACAACACATGCCTGGGGGGAGCCGGGGCACAGAGCAGCTCCAGCAAATGGTCGGGCCCCGTCGGGCGCATGACCGGCCAGGTCCGCAGCTGCTCGACCGCATGCAACGCCTCGTAGGCCGTGCGGGTCTTTCCGGTCGCCGATTCGCCGAACAGCACCACCATCCGCCCGCAGGGAAACGGCCCGCTCAACGCCTTTTGGAGATCCTGATCATGAGAGCGGGGGATGTAGAGCGGCGGACCGTCCAGTAAGGCACTTTCGATGTCGATCGACTTGTGGACGCCGAGATCGCGCCCGGTCAGCTCAATGATCGTCTTGGCCGACGTCCACGGATCCTCCGTCGGGGACTGTGACGATGAGGACGGACCGCTGGTGATTTGAACGCCACCGTAGATGGCCCCCGCTTGCACTACCGGTCCGTTCACCGCTCCAGTCTCGTTGAGCATCGACGGTCCGTCGCCTAATTCCGTGTCCGGAGCATCTTTGTTGCGCACGCCATCGTCCCCCAGGCTCGCATCCTCGTCATTCCTCTGCTCTTCGCACATCGCAGGGTGCCCTTCACCGTCGTTGCGCCGCAATGGACCAACCCTTAGTCGAAGAATCGGCGACCGAGAACGCATAAGTGCGGAATCGGAGCCACTCGACCGCCGCGACGGAGGTCTATCTCGTGATCGGCTCTGGCGCACTTCCGGTGGTGGTGCGGTGGACCCCAGGCCGTGACGGGGTCGAGGGTTGTGGGACACCGCCGTGCGGGGAGGTCGCGGCCTACAGCACGTGCTGGGCCTCGGCCGCCGGACTGCGCCAGGGAAAGCTCGCCGAGACCAACCTTCAACGCTGACAACAGATCCATGCCCTGCGCGAGGCCGGAGTTGGGTTGCTGGACTGTTCACGCCGCCTCGGCCTGGCGATGAACACGGTCAAGCGCTACGCCCGCGCGGCCACACCGGAACGCATCCAGCGGGTCCCCAAGTACCGGACCGGCATGGTCGGCTCGTACCGGGACCACCTGCGTGCCCGCCGTGAACAGCAGCTGGGTGTGGGGGCCACCGCGCTGTTGGGCGAAATCCGCGCCCTGGGCCACAACGGCAGCCAGAACCTCTTCGTGCGGTACCTGACCAGGGGCGGTACCTCGACGAGCATCCGCACCTCTCGTCACGTCGGGCCGCTCGACTGTTGCTGACTCGGCCGGAGAATCTCACCGAACGGCAACGAGAACGAGTCGAAGCCCTGACTTTGGCCTGTCCCGAGATGACGGCGCTGGCCGCCATCGTGCGTTCATTCGCCGCCCTACTGGCTCCCTGCAAGGACAACCCGGCCCGGTTGGCGGCATGGGCCACCGCCGCACGCGAGGCCGATCTACCGCACGTGCACTCCTTCGCCCGCGGCATCAACCAGGACATCGACGCCGTCACCGCCGCGATCACCCTCGACCACCACAACGGGCGCACCGAAGGCGTGAACACCAAGACGAAGCTGATCAAGCGCCAGATGTACGGACGAGCCGGCTTCACTCTCCTGCGCCACCGCATCCTCCTCGGCTAACACCACCACCGAAAGTGCGCCAGAGCCGCTCGTGTTTGACAGACCCGACAACGGGATCGCGGTGGCGACGACGGGGGCCGGATGTCAGTGCGCCGTCACCCGCTTGGTCGTGTCGGAGGTAGTTCGGACGGGGTCATCCTGGCTGCCTGGCGCGGGTCCGCGCCCACAGGGGGTGCCGGGCGCCGCCCGGTGGAGAGCGATGATGATCAAGTCGTTACGCACCTTCGTGGCCACGCTGATGACGCTCGTGTCCGCCCTGGCGCTGCTCGTGCTGGGACCGGCCGGGACGGCCTCGGCCGGGGTGCTGGACGTGACCTGCATTCCGCCCAGCAGCAACACCGCCACCTACAACCCGCCGCTGACCATGACCCCGCAGAACGGCACCCTCGCTGTCACGGCGCAGTACGGGCCGTGCGTGTCGCTGAGCAACCCGGCCCTGACTTCCGGCTCCTCCGCCGGCACCACCCCCGTATCGGGGCGGAGCTGCTTCGACCTGCTGCAGAGCGGGACCCCCGCCTTCACCATCACGTGGAACACCGGTCAGACCTCGACCGTCTCCGCCAACCGCATCTCCACCATCGTGGGTGCCGCCCTGGTGGTCACCTCCACCGGCACGGTCACCTCGGGCCTGTTCGCCGGCAGCGCCGTCGTGCAAGTGGTCACCAGCCCGGCCGCCGACGTGCTGCTGTGCACCGCCGGACTGGGCACGGTCTCCAGCACCTACGCCCTCATGACCCTGGAGATCACCTCACTCTGACCCCATCCCCCCACGACCGCCCCGTCATCGGTCCCGCGGCCGGTGGCGAGGCGGGGTCGTGCGGTTCGACGACGTCGCACCCCAGGCCCGCCACCGTCCGGGCACACATGGCGGAACACAGGTCGGCCCTCGCCCCTCCACCATCCCGGCACGGAACGGATACGTGGGTTGTTCCTCCCGGCCGAAGTCGGTGGGGTCCGGTGCCACACGGTGGTGGCGACGAAGGTCCGGACGTCTGTGCGTGGTCGCCCGTTCGGTCCTGTCGCGGCCCGCCCGAATGGGAGCACCCTGGTGGCCGGCGCGTGCTCGCGCCCACACGGGGTGCCGGGTGCCGCCCGGATGGAGAGCGATGATGATCAAGTCGTTACGCACCTTCGTGGCCACGCTGATGACGCTCGTGTCCGCCCTGGCGCTGCTCGTGCTGGGACCGGCCGGGACGGCCTCGGCCGGAGTGCTGGACGTGACCTGCACCCCGCCCAGCAGCAACAGCATCACCTACAACCCGCCGTTGACCCGGACGCCGCAGGACGTCACCATCGGCGTTTCAGCGCAGTACGGGCCGTGCGTGTCGCTGAGCAACCCGGCCCTGACCTCCGGCCACCGCGCCATCTCCGTGCTCTCGCCGGGATTCAGCTGCCTGGAACTGCTGAACAGCGGGTCCGTCACCTTCACCATCACCTGGAACACCGGCCAGACCTCGACCGTCTCCGCCAACTACTCCGCTACCGTCGTGGGTGCCGCCCTGGTGGATGTCCGCACCGGCACGGTCACCTCCGGACTGTTCGCCGGCAGCACCGTCCTGCAGACCACCACCGGCCCGGCCACCGACGTGCTGCTGTGCACGGCCGGACTGGGCACGGTCTCCGGCATCTACTC
Organism: Saccharothrix carnea; assembly: GCF_003014735.1. Classification (GTDB taxonomy): domain Bacteria; phylum Actinomycetota; class Actinomycetes; order Mycobacteriales; family Pseudonocardiaceae; genus Actinosynnema; species Actinosynnema carneum. The sequence goes on from NZ_PYAX01000013.1 coordinate 172,327, forward strand.
CCTCGTCACCCTGGAGATCACCTCACTCTGAGCGGCCGTCCGCGAGGCGGCCTTGTCGCCTGTCCCGCGGTGGACACCGAATCCGCAAGGTCGCCCTCCCTGAACCTCCTGGACTGCCTCACCGACGACGGGCTCGAGTACGACAGCGAGCCGGTCAGCCTCACCATCGTCCTGTGAACCGAGCCCTCCCCCTCAGCCCATCCGGGCGGAGATGAGGTGCGGTAATGGCCTTGCTCACACCGTCTCACACCCCGACGAGGTGCGAGTCGATGTGCACCGTGCGCTACGCCGGTGCACGACCCGCTCGAGGTCGATTCGGTCCAGCCCGCCTTCGGCTCCCGCCAGGTACCCCACCGCAGCCGCGAGCTGAGTCACGCTCACCTGGTCACCGGTGCTCTCACCGAATCGAACTGGTTGACACATGAGGCTGTTCCGAGCTCGGGGATTCCCAATGCAAGGGTCGGAACTCGACACCACTGAACGTGGAGGTGCTCGCGGTGGTCTCTTGAGGTCACGTCCGTCCCGAGTGGTGCTCTGGATCGCAACTCCGACGTCCTGCCTCTCGGTCGTTGCGACGCGGTCGCGCACTCCGCCCATTCCGCTGTCCGAAGGCACGGGAGCAAGCATCGCGCCGAGAAATCGACTCACCGCGTCAACCGCCTGTCTGACTGGCGGGCGTCGCGTCCACCGAAGGGAATCGAGGAACCGCCGTGGTCGACCAAACCAGTCCACCTGAACCTCCTGCGGAACTCCCAGTGGGAGGGGATGGTGTCTTCGCCAGTGCGCGCCGGGTGGTGACCAGGGAGATCGAGGCGTCGTTGACCCGGGTCGAGGAGGAGGAGGCGCGGGCGCTCATCGCGGCGACCACAGAGTGCCAGCGGGTTTTCGTCCTGGGAGCAGGGCGGTCGAAGCTGGCTGTCGACGGGTTCGCGATGCGGTTGACGCACCTGGGGCTGACGGCGCACGTCGCCACGAACGTGACCACGCCGGCGATCGCCCCTGGCGACCTGCTGATCGTGTGCAGCGGCTCGGGCGAGACGCCCGGTGTCGTGGCGATCACGCGGCAAGCCATCCGGGCCGGAGCGCGGGTGGCGGTCGTCACCGCGACGCCGGACTCGGCGCTCGCCGCGCAGGCCGACCTCGTGGTGCGGCTGCGCGAGTACGGCGAGGACCACCAACTGTCGGCGTCGACCCAGTTCGTGGGGACGCTGTTCGAACAGGCCGCGTTCGTGTTCTTCGACTGCCTCGTCATGGTCATGCAGCGAACAGTCGGAGCGACCGCCGAGGACATGTTCGCGCGCCACACGAACCTGGAGTGAGCAGAGGAGGAGGACATGGGATTGCCGTCGCCGTTCACGTGCACCAACACCAAGGTCGAGTACAACCGGGAGCAGCTCTTCGACTGGCTCGACCACGTCGTGCTTCCACACGCCGCGGATCTCGCGCGGCTGTCGTTCTTCGCCTGCGTGCCGCACCCCTTGCTGATCCCCTTGATGGAGCACCTGCGCGGCAGTGGTGTCGCCGCGGGGGCGCAGGACTGCGCCGCGAGCGGCGACGAGGTCACCGGCGAGGTCGACGCGGATCTGCTCGCCGAGCTCGGGTGTCGCCACGTCATGCTCGGCCACGCCGACCGCAGGCGCGTGTTCGGCGAGGACGACGTCCTCGTGGCCAGGAAAGCGGAAGCGGCCGCGAGGGCGGGCATCACCCCGTTGGTGTGCGTCGGCGAGGAAGACCACCTGCCCGCCGAAGCGGCCTCCCGACACGTGGCCGCACAGGTCCGCACCGCGACCAGCCGACTTCCCCATGGCCGACCCGTCGTGATCCTCTATGAGCCGAACTGGGCGATCGGTGCACGCCAAGGCGCCGACCCACACCATGCCGCGACCATCCTGCGCGCGCTGCGGGCCGCGACGACCGACCTCGATGTGCGCTTCCTCTATGGCGGCGCGGTGATCCCGGGCACCTACACCGCGCTGCGCTCCGCGGGGGACTGGGACGGCGTCGCCATCGGCCGCGCCGCGAGGGACCCCGGCATGCTTGCCGAGGTCACGGCCGAACTCCTGGCCCGTGGGTGAAACTTGGAGGGCGGCCCGTGACGTGATGGTTGCGGACCAGTTGCTGACGATGTGCGTTCGACGCCGGCAGGATCAGCGAATGGACACGCCTCGCGAGGCGACTCGTTCGCCGAGCGAGGCGAACACCTCGACGAAGTCAGACCCGGACACCGCCACATCGTCCGCTCCGTCCGGTGGCGGGGGACGGTTTTGGGAACCGCGGGTCAGAGTGAGGTGATCTCCAGGGTGACGAGGGAGTAGATGCCGGCGACCGTGCCCAGCCCTGCGGTGCACGGCAGCACGGCGGTGGCCGGGCCGGTGGTGGTCTGCAGGACGGTGCTTCCGGTGAACAGGCCGGAGGTGACCGTGCCGGTGTGGGTGACCACCAAGGCCGCTCCCACGATGGTGGTGGTGCGGTTGGCGGAGATGGTCGAGGTCTGGCCGGTGTTCCAGGTGATGGTGAAGGTGGAAGGTCCGCCCGCCAGCAGGTCGAGGCAGCTCCGCCCCGGTACGACATTGGTGCGGGTGCTGGAGCCGGAGGTGACGGCCGGGTGGCTCAGCGACACGCACGGCCCGTACTGCACCGTGGAAACGACGGTGACGGTCTGCGGGGTCATGGTGAGCGGCGGGGTGAAGGTGGCGTTCTCGCTGCTGGGTGGGGTGCACGTCACGTCCAGCACCCCGGCCGATGCCGTCCCGGCCGGCCCCAGCACGAGCAGCGCCACAGTGCACACGGTCGTCATCAGCATGGCCGCGGCGGTGCGTAACGACTTGGCCATCGTCGCTCTCCATTCAGGCGGCACCCGGCGCCCTCTGCGGACGCGAGCACGCGCCGGCCACCAGAGTGCTCCCGTCTGGTGAGCTGCGACAGCGCCGAACGGGCGACCACGCGCGGACGTCCGGCCACCCGTCTCACCCCGGCATGGCCCACAACACGGTAGTCCCCGTCGGAAGGAACGGCTCCCGTGAGTTCGGTGCGGAAGTGGTGGAGGGAGGAACGCCCGACCTGCGGTCCGCCACGCGGGTCAGGACGGTTCGGCTTCGGTTCGTCCGGGCCTGGTAGGCGGAATCCGCGCCGAGGCCGGGAAGCGGATCGGGAGCGGCGGGCTCGACGGACAGGTTCTCGGCGTTCTCGCAGGTCTTGGTCAACAGCTCGCAAGGTGGGTGCGGACACCACGGACTTCGGCCGGACAGGACGACAGTTGTCTGTTCCGTCTGAGGTCGGCGGAGGTACAGGTGCCTGGCCTGCGTCCGTCGGACCTGCCCGACGAATTCGGTGGTCAAGGGCGAGCGAGGCGACGGCTTCGGGCGGGGCGCTGACACGCTGTCCCGGCTCGGCGCCGTGCGCCGGCGGTGTTCGCGGTCCCCGCGGCGGCTCCCGTGACCCATGTCCGTTCGGTGCGGGGAGTCGCCGCGCGTCGACCGCGCTCTGTCCGGTCCCACCTGCGGCGTCGCCGGACCGCACGGGCCGCCTTTGCCGACCGGTCGCGGGATCGGGACGAGGCGGCTGCGGTGGGCTCAGCTTGCCTTTCAACCTGTTCGACGGGGCGTTCCCAGGGGTGGCGCAGGTCGGCGACCAGCGGGCGGGCCAGGCGGAGCTGCGCGTGGGCGGCCAGGATCAGCCAGGTCCAGCGGTCGGCGGCCTCGGGTGAACGCAGCCGTGGCCGGGTCCGGCCGAGGGTCTGCTTGAGCATGCGGTTCCAGGCTTGTGCGGTGGCGGTGCCGTAGAGGCGGGTGTCGGTGCGGGTCGGCACGTCCTCGGCGCCCCATGTTGTCGGGTTGCCGAAGACGAACTCGCCGCCGTGCTTGGGGAAACGTCCACCCAACGGGTTGTGGGCCCGAGGCGGGTCGGGCGGCGCAGCACCCGGTCCGACCGCATCCGTCCCAGCACCCGCACCGACAGATCCGCCAACAAGCAGGAGATGCGGGGCGCGTCGTAGCCGGCGTCGAGCACCACCAGGATCTCCGGATCGCCCTGCTGCCACTGGCCGGCGGCGACGAGTCGTTGGACCACCCCGCGCACCTGGGCGACGGTGACCGCAGCGAGGTCCGCACCGGGCGGGAGACGGATCGCGTCCAACAGGGCGGTCGACGAGGTGCCGCCGGTCTCGAGCGCGGCCACGAACGAGTACGGCCATCCGGGGATCATGCGATGTTCACCCTTGCCGCGGCCGTAGACATGGCAGAACGACCGGTCCGGGCAGGCGGGTCGCACCGTCCGGCCGCAACCACGGCGAGACGTCCACCGCGAGCACCAGACGACCGTCGGCCGCCCGCGGCAACGGCATCCCGGCCAGCGCGCCCCGTAACCGGTCGACCTCAATACGGCCCTTGTTGACCGCGTCGTAGAGCCCGCCGTGCCCACGCCGATCCTCGGTCGCGAGCGGCAGACCGACCAGCGTCCGCACCGGCCCGTCGGCGCACAACACGGCGTCGGCCAGCTCGAACAGCCCGTCCGCCCGACGGGACAGACACCGGTGGAACTCCCGCCGGAAGCCGGACAACGTCCCGAGCGACCGCTCGCGGTCGAGATGGTGGACACTGATCACGCAGCCCTTTGGTCGATCGTCCTTCTGTCGCAAGAGTGATGATCAACCAAGGGCTGCTTCCATGATCAACCGGAGTGCACATCACCGACCGGGACCTCAAAAGACAAGCTCAGAGCGAAGTGATCTCCAGGGTCACTAGGGAGTAGGTACTGGAGACCGTGCCCAGGCCGAGGATGCACAGCAGCACGTCGGTGGCCGGGCCGGTGATGACCTGCAGGACGGTGCTGCCGGCGAACAGGCCGGAGGTGACCGTGCCGGTGCGGGTGACCACTAGGGCGGCACCCACGATGGTGACGGTGTAGTTGGCCGAGATGGTCGAGGTCTGACCGGTGTTCCAGACGATGGTGTAGGTGATGGACCCGCTTTGCAGCAGGTCCAGGCAGGACAGTCCCCGCACGAGCGCGGAGAAGTTGATGGCCCCGGAGGTGATGGCCGGGTTGCTCAGCGACACGCACGGCCCCAACTGGGACGTGATGCCAACGGTGACGTCCCGCGGGGTCACGGTCAGCGGTGGGGTGAAGGTGTCGTTCTGGCTGCTGGGCGGGGTGCAGGTCACGTCCAGCACCCCGCCCGAGGCCGCACCGGCCGGCCCCGGCACGGTCAGCGCGAGGGCGGAGACGGCCGTCATCAGCGCGGCCGCGGCGGTGCGTATTGACTTGATCATCATCGCTCTCCATTTCGTCATGACGGGTGGCGAGTGCTCGCCACGGCTTGATCTTGTTGATGCGGTGTTCGACGGTGTCCTGTGTGGAGCACGGCGTCGTGGGTGACGGGCTGCCGACCCTGGCTGCCCTTCTCTCTCGGTTGGCGGACTGGAGGGTGTGTTCGGTCGTGACGGTGACGCTGTCGACCGTGCTGTAATCGCGATCGTCGGTGGGCGGCTCCGGACCGGGTGGTCGGCGATCAGGGTTGCGGCGGCAGGAGCGAAGTGGGTACGTCGACGTGGCGTGCCCGCAGGAATTCGCCCAGTGATTTGCCGAGTTGGTCCAGTAGGAGTCCTGAGGAGCTGCTGGGTGCGAGGTAGCCCTGCAGGACGAAGCAAAGACCGCGGAGTTTCGGCAGTTCGTAGCGTTCGGCGGTGAACGGCGTGGGGCCGGCGATCAGCTCGGTGAGCCGGTCGGTGGTGAGGAAGGACAGCAGCCAGGGGTAGGCGTCGTCCTGGTTCACCCAGACGCCGAGGTTGGCGTTGCCTGCCTTGTCTCCGGCGCGCGCGTGCACGACGTCGCCGAGGGGACGCCGGACGGTCGGGCCGAAGAACGCCAGGTCGGCCGGTGGCGCGAGGGTACTGGCTGGCTGTCCTGTGTAGGGCTGTGCCGCGGACGGGGGAGGGATGTCGACGACCCGGCCGTCGGGAAGGTGTGCCTGGTGTCGAAGGCTGTCCTGGCGGAGCAGGCCGGGCCAGTAGTCGACACGGGCGTGGACGCCGGGAAAGATCTCGGTGACCTCGATGTAGAAGCCCGGGAAGCTGCCCAGCCAGAAGGAGTTGAGCTGGGTGAGGAAATCTTTCACCTGTGCCTCGGTGGTCCCGGCGACGGTCACCTTCACCGGGACGGTGGCCTGCCACTGGTCGGCCGGATCGTCCACGGCCCGGCCGCAGACCAACAGCCGCAGCGCCTCCACCTGGTTCTCCCGCGCGGCGATCTCGGCCTGCTGCCGGAGCACCTCCACCTTCTCGTCGATCTGCAGTCCGGTCGGGAAGTACCACATCGACCCGCGATAACCGGTGTGCAGGTGGATCCCCACCCGGGTGGTCTCCACGGGCGCGCTGCCCTTCGCGCCGGTCACGCGTACCCGGTCCGGTCCTTCCTGCGTGACCGTCACCGCGTCGATGTGCCAGGTGACGTCGGGGTTGAGGTACCGGGGGCCCTGGATTTCGTAGAGCAGCTGGGCGGTGACCGTGTCGACGGTTACTGTGCCGCCCTCGTTCGCCCTTTTGGTGATGACGCAGTCACCGTTGTCGGCGACCTCGGCGATGGGGAATCCCAGAACGGTGTTGTCGGGCACGGTGGTGAAGCCGGAGAAGTTGCCGCCGGTGGCCTGTGGGCCGCATTCGATGATGTGCCCGGCGGCGACCGCGCCGGCGATCTTGTCCAGTTCGTCGCGTTCCCACCCGTGCCACCAGGCGGCCACACCGCTGATCAGTGAGGCGTCGGCGACACGACCGGTGATGACGATGTCGGCGCCCGCGTCCAGTGCCGCCTTGACACCCCAGGCTCCCAGGTAGGCGTCAGCGGCCAACACGCGCCGCTCGCTGCTGTCCAGGGATTCGCCGGTGTCGGTGTTGACCAGTTGCCCTTCGGCGACCAGCCGGTCGACCTCCTCGAACAGGTCGTCGCCGGTGACGCAGGCGATGCGCAGGTCCACACCACCCGCCTGTACTGCCTGACGGATCTTCTCCGCCAGCCCGCGGGGGTTGTGCACGCCGGCGTTGGTCACGACCTTCAGCTTCTTGTCGGCCAGCGCGGTCAGCTCGGGCAGCAGTTGTGCCGCGAACAGCGGGGAGAAGAACCGGCGGTGCTCCTCCGGGTCGTCGAGGAAGCGGGCTGCCACCATCGACTCCACGAACTCGGTCATCGAGTCGCCGATCAGCACGTCGACGGGTTGCCCGTGGACGGCGTTGTGGAAAGCGGAGAACCTGTCGCCCATGCTGCCGGAGAAGCTGGCGATGCGGACCGGGCGGCGTGAGGACATCGGACATCTCCTTGGTCAGGCCGGCCGGCGGATGCCTGCGGGCGGTGTGCGGGCTCAGGTCAGGACGTGTGAGCGGTGGCTTCCACGTGGCTGCACGGCGGTGGCTCGTACTGGACGAGGAACGCCTGGCGGTCGACCAACGACGGCAGGCGGCGGTTGCGCTGGGGTCGGTCGGCAGTTGCCCGGCGCCCCGTCCGAGGCTGCGTCCGGGCGTCCGTGCCACCTTGCCCAGCGTTTCGTCGTCGAGGATGTCGTTCACGGGAGTCCTCCCCCAACGGTGTTCCTGCGGCCGTTCGGCGATGTGGGTTCCAGGTCGTCGCGGATGAAGGAACCGAGTGCGTCGATGAATTCCTCGTGGCTGTCCAGGTAGGAGACGTGCCCTGCTCCGGCCAGCAGGGCGAAGCGGCCGGCCGGGAGTCGGCGTGCCGCCGCCCAGCCCTGCCAAGCGGGGAGGAGCTGGTCTAAGCCACCCCAGATCACCAGGGTCGGCACGGTGATCTCGTGCAGGCGGTCGATCACGATGATGTCGTCGCGCTGGCCGGTGATGCCGGCGCACTGGCGGAACACCTCGAGCGAGGTCCGCAGTGCCTGTCGTGACCGGGCCAGCCGGAACTGGGCCGCCCAGGTCGTCACCGGGATGCGCCACGGTTGGCGCAGCAGCAGGTTGCTCGAGAGGACGAAGGCGGCGGCCCCGCCGGGGAGGGAGACGACGGCGGAGGCCAGGTCGGCTGCGCGCTCGGGCAGCAGGGCCAGCGCGATGGCCACCGGGTGGACCGCCCGGCCGAGGCCGGAGGCGTCGACCAGCACCAGCCTGCTGACCTCGGACGGGTTCCGCAGAGCCAGTTCGGCTACCACGAGGCCCCCGAAGGAGTGGCCCACCGCGACGACCGTGTCCACCTCCAGGACATCGAGGAAGTCCGCGACGAACGAGGCCATCGCGACGGGACGCACATCCGGCACCGGACTGGTGCCGCCCAGGCCGGGCAACGACAGCGCGATGACCCGGTGGGTCAGGGCGAGCTCGGTCATCACCGGGAACCAGTCCTGAGGGTCGGTCGCGATCCCCGGGACCAGCAGGACCACCGACCCTTCTCCGGCCTCGTAGAAGAGGGTGGAGAGACCTCTCACCACAACGCGCCGCTTGGTCGGCTTCCGGTCGTTCATGCGACTCCTCCTCGAGCTGTGTGCGATGGCCGCCGAACTCGGCGCTGTTACCGCTCGGGACGGCCGGATCAGGGCGTAGCGGCACGGAAAGGTGAAGACGTGGCCGGGTGGAACATGGTCAGGTGAAGACGAGTTCGTCCGTCACCGAGTCCCTCCCGGCGAGCCACATCCCGAGGGCCTCCCTGGTGCCGAGGACCTCTCGGGTGCGCGGTGAGCGAATCCCGATCTCGGGATGTCCGTCCGTGGGCACCACCCGGTACCTCAGGACCCTCAGGTTGGTGCTCAGGCTCAGCAACGCCCCGTCCCAGAGGATGAACGTGGGCACGGTGGCCGGGAGGTCCCGGCGCAGCCCCAGTCCCCGCACGATGTCCTGGTGGTGGATCGCGAGGTCGCCGAGCGCGATCACCGCACCGACCCGGCTGGACAGGGACGGCCGGTCCGCCCACTCCCGGGCCCGTGCCATCAGCCGCTCCCGCGGCAGCCGGCGGGCCTTCTTCACCTGTTTTCGGTTGGCGGCGTGCAAGAACGGGCCGTAGGGCAGGTAGGAGGCCGCGAAGTCGTCCACGGCGAGGAGGTGCCCGAGGACGTCCCGGGGAGACCACTCGGCGCACAGCGTGCGACCCGATTCGAAGGCGTCATCGGGCAACTGGTCCAGGGTGGCGATCAGCCGACGCCTCTCCGCGCGCAATTCCCGTTCCAGGGGCAGCGTCACTGCTCCCGCCTCCCGTCGGTTCGGCGGTCCGGTGGTGTCGCGGACCTCGGGCGGATCAGTCGTCGACGAGTTCCTGGAGTCCTTGTTCCAGGCAGTGGTGGAAGAGGCCGGTGTCCGTGACGGCGGCAGGGTCGAGGTTGGTCCCGATCGAGCAGGTGCCGTCGTGCGAGGCCATCGATATGTTGGCCGCGGCGCCACCTCTGGGAGCCCAGGCCACCGCGTTCGCCACGTGGGCGCCTGCGGCGAAGGTGGTGCGGGAGAACCCCGGAACGCTGGTGACGACGAGGTCGACCGCGTTGCGCAGCACAGGGGGCACGAACAACCGGTGGACCAGGCCCGGTACCCAGGAGCCGAGGTCGGCCAGAGCGGTGTACACGTCCCGGACCAGGGCGCTGCGGGCCTCGGTGATCGCGGAGTGCACGGCGGCCATGCGCGCTGCGGCGGGCATGTCGCCGATCGGGCCTGCGATCCGCACCGAAGCGACGATGTTGCCGGCGCCGGTCTCGAAGGGCTCGCGGATGTTGACCGGCACCAGGGTCGGCAGACTGCGGTGGTTGATCCCGTGGTAGGCGTGGTAGCGGTGGAACGCGGCCAGCACCGCCGAGATGTAGGTGGAGGTCACGGACACACCGGCCGCTCTGCCCGCGGTCTTGAGGTCCGCCAGGGGAACGGTGAGCATGCCGCAGCGCATCGCGGCGCTGCGCCCGCGCAGGAGCGGCGACCGTGCGACGGGCTGGAGCAGTTGCGCGGCGGCCCGGCCGGCGAGGCGGACCCGGTCGCCGGTCGCGCGCGGTGTCGTCAGCCACCGCGCGGTCTCCCGCAGCAGCGTCCTCGTGCCGTCGCTGACGCCGTGGGCCGCTGAGGACAACGGGAGGCGCGCGACGGTGGCCGGTTGCCGGGCGTTGTGCTCGCCGGGCGGCCGGGACCGGCTGGGAACGCCGGTCGGCGCGGCCTCGGGGAGCAGTCTGCTCATGACCGAGACGATGGTGACCGCGTCACCGATGCTGTGGTGCCACTTGAGGAGGATCGCGGCCTGGTCCTGTTGGTAGCCCTCGACGAGCGTGGCCTCCCAGGGTGGGTGCGAGGGGTCGAAGTCGGCGTTGTTGCGCCACTCGACGAGTTCGAGGAGGTCGCGTGGGCCGGCCGGCTCCGGGAGTCGCATCCGGTGGATGTGCCGGGTGAGGCGGAAGTGCGGGTCGGGCACCCACGCCGGGGTTCCGGCTCGTACCGGTGTGTCGGCCACCCGGTGGGTGAGCCGGGGGAGTTTTCTGACGGTCCACCGGCAGCCGTCGAGGAATGCGTGCCAGTCCGGCGTCCTGTCGAGGTACCAGAGCCAGGTGACGTGCGGACGGGTCAGCGGGTTGGTCCCCATGCGCCAGAAGAGCGTGTCCGTGCCGTTCATCGGACCCGGCGAGGACCACCCCGCTATCGGCCGGGTTCCGTGCACGGTCGCTCCTCCGGGGATGGTTTCGGGTGTGCCGCGTTCCTGGGACGGACGTGTCATGAGAGACCCACCAGTTCTTCCGACCGCTCCCACACGGCGCGTTGCAGGCCGGTCCGGAAACGGTGCGGGGAAGGTGGCAGGAACACGGCTCCGGGTGTCGTGGAGTAGAAGCCGCCGCTGCGGCCGGCGAAGCGCGGGTCACCCGCGAGCCGCAGGGCGTGTTCGGCGGCCTGACGGGCGTTGCGCACGAGCGGTGTCCGTTCCGCCAGGGAGAACAGTCGCGTGCCCATCGGTATGTTGCGGACGAGCCCGGTGGACACCAGGCCGGGGCAGAAGGCGTTGGCGGTGATGCCGCGTGACGTCCACCTGCGCGCGATCTCCTGTGTGACCAGCACGTTGAGCAGCTTCGAGCGGGCGTAGACGGCCAAGGAGCCGATCCGGCCGTACGAGCCGGGTTCGGCGAAGGCGCGGGGATCGAGGTGGAGCACGCTGCGGTGCGATTCGGAGGCGACCATCACGATGCGTGACGGTGCTGCACGCTCCAGCAGATCCGCGAGGAGGTTGGTGAGGAGGAAGGGACCCAGGTGGTTGGTGGCGATCATCCTGTCGAACCCGTCGGCGCTGACCTCGGGCCGCAGGTCGTGCGTGCCGGCGTTGTTGATCAGGACGTCCAGGCGCGGCAGATGGTGATGCGCTTCTTCGGCCACCCTGCGCACGTCCCGCAAGTCCGAGAGGTCCGCCACGAGCATCCGGACAGCGGCGGACGGGCTCTCCCGGTGCAGCTCGGCCAGCGTCGCCTCGCCCCGCGCGCGGTCGCGGCAGATGAAGAGAAGGTGCGCGCCCGCCGTGACGAGTCCCCGGGCGATCTCCTTGCCGATGCCCGAGGTGGCGCCGGTGACGACGCAGTACGCGCCTTCCATGGCCCTCTCCCGGTCGTCCGCATCGGGTTGGGTGAAGGGTCGATTCGTCATGTCGCCATCTCCACCAGTTCGACACCGGACATCTCCAGCAGGAGCCGGCCGGTGGGGGTGACGGCTCGGTAGACGCCGTCCGGACCGACCGACACCACGAGCTCGTGCCCGTGACGAAGCAGCAGATCGTGGTCGTTGGCTCCGTGCGTGTGCAGGTCGACGCGCGACACCGAGCGGGGCACGAACAGGGGGTTGTCGCGTTCACCGGCGGGCCGCAGGGCGGACGTCCTGAGCGCGGCGCACATCAGCAGCGCCGGTATCGTCATCGTTCGCAATCCGGGATACCCGGCCAGTTCGGGGGTCCACTTGCCGCGCGTGACGGAGGCGTCCACCGAGCAGTGCGAAAGGTTTCGGAAGGGGCCGCGCAGTGACACCGCAGCCCTTGGGACGGCATACGGGTCGCGGGCGGCCAGGGGCGTGACGGGGGCAGGCGGGTGCCACGGGGAGCCGTCCGGCAGGGGATCGTGGGACAGCAGCACCTCGGTCTGGAAATGGCGGAGTCCTCCCGGTCGCAGCCGGCCGTCCGGGCCCAGGGTGTCGGAGTGGATGCTCACCGCCACGGCTGTCCTGGGCTCGTCGCCGGACCGGTGCTGCGCCACCCGCGCCCTGATGCGCAAAGGAGCGGGCCTGCTCCGGGTGAACGGGCGGATGAAGGTGTCGAACCGGGCGTCCCGGAACCCGGTGGTGAACGTCCCCGGAACCAGCGCTTCCGCGGCCTGTGCGGCGATGTCCAGGATGAACGTCGCGGGCACCGTCGGTTTGCCGCTGACCAGGTGGTCGTAGAGGTGGGGCTCGCCGTCCGGGGTCATGAGGTAGTCCCACTCCCCGCTGCCGCCCGGCTCCCGCGGTGACGACCGCCAGGACGGCCACAGGCGGCTCGCGCGCCGGGCAGACGGCTCGTCGCGCACCAGGCCGGGGAAGTGGTGCCGCAGCCGGTTCCGTTCCGTGTTCCCCAGATAGACCGACGTGCCCCCGGCACGTGGCGCGGCTGCGAGCTCGTCGAGGAACTGCGCGGTGCCCTCCGCCGTCGATATGGGGGTGAACTGCCCCTGATGCGACACGTGTTCCTGGTACAGGGCGTCGGATCCCATGCCCGTCTGCCGCCACATCGTGAAGCCGACGGTGAGCTCGTTGTGACCCGCAGCCGTCTCGGCGGTGGCCTCCAGGTAGGCGTTGCCCGAGGCGTAGTCCGTGTCACCGGGTGAGCCGGCGGATCCCGAGTACGAGCCGACGTTGCACCACAGGGACGGCTGCCCCGGGCCCAGCGCCGCCCTGAGGTTGAGGTGACCGAGAACCTTGGTGTCCCGTACCGCGCGGAACACTTCCAGCCCTTTCTTCTCCAGCAGGGTCGAGGCGACCTGGCCCGCGGCGTGGACGACGAAGTCGACCCGCCCTTCGACGCTCAGCACCCGTGCGACCGCTTCTCGGACCGAGCCCTCGTCCCGGATGTCGCATGCGAGGTAGTGCACCCGGTCCTCACCGAACAGGTCCTTGAGCGCCCGCAGCCTGACTTGCAGCCTGCGCTGTTTCAGCAGGGCGTCCGCGCGGGCGACCACCGACTTCGGGGTCGCATCGGGCAGGGTTTCGCGCAGGCGGCGGATGAGGTCGGCGCGGGTGCCCGCGAGCCGCTCGTCCCCGATGCCTTCGAGTTCCGAGGGCACTGCCTCTCCGGTGCGGCCTAGGAGCCACAGCCTGGGACGGGTGTGGTCTGCCAGGGCTTCGAGCAGGGCCTGGACGATGTCCCCCGCCCCGCCCGTGATCAGACAGACGGATCCGTCGGTCAGCGGCAGGCCCGACGGCGGCACCGAGGTCGTGAGGGGGACCGGGAGCAGTGCTTCGGTCCAACGCCTGCCCTGGAGGTAGGAGACGGCGGGAGGCGGGAGCGGGCGGACGGCGCGTTCCCGCGCCACTTGAGTGAGCAGGCCCGGTGTGACGGGTTCGTCGGTGGTGAGCGTGAAGGCGACCGTGCCCGGGCGTTCCCAGCGCAGGCTCTTGACGAACCCGATGAAGAGCGAGGCTGTCGGGTGCGCCGTCCGGTCACTTGGGGCCGCACCCAGCACGACGGCCAGCGAGCTCTCCGGCTGCCACCGCGACCAGAGTCGCTGGGTGACGAGGAAGACCGCGTCGTGCAGGGCGAGGGCGCGCGGCACGGAGAGAGCCGCCAGGCCTCCCAGCACCGTCAGGTGGGGAGCCGCGGAGTCGACAGCCCTGAGCATCTTGTCCACAGAAGCCGCGGACGCGGGCCCGCCGCCGTCGTCCGGCAGGTCCAGGACGAGCGAGTCGCTGTCGTGGAGCTCGTCGTGGATCGCGGCACCGACCTCGGGGGAGGCCAGGAGCACGACGCCACGCCGGGGCAGCGACGGTGACAGCGGGGTATCCGCCTCACCGTGGTGGGTCGCGGCCTCGGCCGTGAGCTGCTTCCGGTAGCGGCGGGTCATGCACTCGGGCGCGATGTCCTCCTGCCCCCTGCGCGCCTCCTCGGCCGGCTCGGCGAGCAGGACCGTGTCCTGGTGGTCGGCGCGCAACCGCACGGGTAGGGCTGCACGCTCCACAGCGCGCAGGAGGGCGAGGGCGTGGTCGGCGGCCAGGTAGCTGCGGTCCCCTGCCGCCGGCGGCCGTTCCTGCGGGGCGTCGTCGAAGGACAACCGGGCGAGGACCGGCAGGCCGCGCTCTTCCGCGGTGCGGTTCGTCGTCACGGCCAGGAGGAACGCGCCCTCGCCCAGGGGCGCCGACCCGAGCCCTGCCAGGACGACGTTCTCGGTGCTCCCGTTGCCGTTGACGGCGACGACCAGCGCCAGGTCCAGCTCGCCGGTCCTGAGGTAGCGGTGGGCCACCCGGAGGGCCGCGAGCGTGCCGTCTCTCCCGGCGTCGATCGCCATGCACGGGCCGTGCAGGTCGTAGCGGGCCGCGATGCGGGAGGCGATGACGTTCGGCAGCGTGCCTGCCTGCGAGTCTTCCGTCGTCGCCGGGAGTTGCTGACGGATCTTCTCCAGTCTCTGTGCCACGTGGGAGAAGGCGGGGTCGTCGCCGTGCCGGCCGAGCAGCCAGGTCGCGTCGTGTGCGTAGCAGCGCACGGCCGTGCCCACCAGCGCGCGTGGCATCCCGGTGTGCGCCGCGATCACTCCCGTCGTCTCCCGGACGTCCGCCCACATCTCACCGTGCTCCGCGGCGAAACGCGCTGCGACCTGCAGCGCCATCAACTGACAGGGGTCGACGACCGGTGTCGTGCGGCCTGACATCCGGATGTCGGCAGGTGCCGGCGCGGGGTAAGGCCGAGGGAAGCCGGCCTCGGGTGGAGCTCCCGTGCCGCGCAACCAGTCACGGACCGACTCGGTGGACGGTTCGCCGGGCAGGTAAGCCGACCAGGCGACCAGCACCAGCTCCCCGGAGTCCGGCTGGACCGGCGGACCGGAGCGCAGACCTCCGGCGTCGAGGCGATCGGCCACCAGCAGGTGCGCGTTGGTCCCGCCGAAGCCGAACGCCGATACCCCGACGGTGCGAGATCTGTCCTGCCTGCTCGGAAAGCGCACAGCTCTGCCCGGGACTCGGATACTTCCACCACTCGTCCCACTCTCGGACTCCCCCGCTCCGAGCTGCCCGGGGATCCAACCGTGGCGCAGAGCCAGCAGGGCGTGCATCAGGGAAAGGACGCCGGCAGTCCAACCGGTGTGGCCGAAAATCGGTTTGTTGCTGCTGCACCAGTGACCGGAGTCAGGACCGAGCGCCGTGAGGACCTGCGACTCGACGCCGTCGCCCGCTGGTGTGCCGGTCCCGTGCGCGACGACCCAGTCGATCTGGTCCGCCCTGACACCGTTGACCGTCCGGGCTCGCTGTATGGCGCGTTGCTGACCGGCGGGGTTCGGGGCCGAGATGGACTTGCCGCGGCCGTCCGCGGCACCGCCGAAACCGAGGAGGACCCCGAGGACGGTGTCGCCGTCTTCGCGCGCCCTGCGCAGCGTCTTCAACGCCACGATCCCGGCGCCGTCGCTGAACAGCGTTCCGTCCGAGGCTCCTGTGAACGCCCGGACTCGACCGCGAGGGGAGAGCCCGCTCAGTTTGGCGAACATCACCGCCATGGTCGGATCCACGACGTTGACGCCACCGCAGTAGGCGATCTCGCACTCACCCGCGAGAAGAGCCTTGCTGCCAAGATCCACGGCGTAGAGCGAGGAAGCGCACGCCGTGTCGACCACGAAGGACTCGGCCACCTGCTCCGTCAACCCCGTGAAGGCACTGCGCACCAGGGCATCGGGGCCGGCGGCCTGATCAAGCGTCACCGCGTGCCGGTAGTGCTCCAGCAAGGCCGCTCGAACCCGCTCCGCTTGCTCGTCATCCGGTTCCAACCGGGCGATGAGTTCCACCAGCAACGACTCGACGAGGCTCTGGCTGCCTCCGGGCCAGGCGCCGACGTAGGCTCCGCAACGGTAACCAGGTTCGATCCGAACACCGGACCGTGCTTGCAGAACCGTGTGCCGCAACCAGCGGACCGCGTCATCGCCGCCAGGGCCGGTGCCTTTCTCCGCTTCCAGCAGAGCGGGGTGGGGCCGGAAGTCGTGCAGGTAGCCGGCGCGGCGAGCGTAGGTCCTGTCCGGCTCCTGCCGGTCCTGGGACCAGAACCGGCTCAGTTCGAAGCGGTTCCCCGGCTCGCTGAAGACGTCACGCCCCCCGTTGACCGTCCTCCACAACTCGCCGGGAGTGCAGGCGCCGGGTACCGCGACGCCCATGCCCACCACAGCGACCAGATCGTCGGCCTCGCTCGGCACGGTCATCGGCGCTGCTCCTCCACCAACTCGGCGATCTTTTCCAGCGTGGTCGCGCGGACCCTTCGTTCGGCCGGTGGTTCGGATAGCCCGTACTGCTTCCGCACCCGCTCGAACAGGGCGAGTTGTTTGGCGGAGTCGACGCCCAGGTCGGCCTCGAGGTCGATGTCGGAGGCGAGCATCTCCACCGGGAAGCCGAGGTCGTCCGCGTAAATGTTGGCCAGCTCGGCGAGCACGTCGGCGCGGGCGGTCGGCGAATCCCGTTCGGAAGGGACCGTCGCCTGTGGTGACGCCTGTACCTCGCGTACGACCGACTCGGCCTGGCCTGACCCGGCGGACAGTGGGTTCCAGCTGACCGGGAACCCCGCCTCGTCGAGGGCGGCGGTGATGCTCTCCACGTCACCACGGCTGGGCAGCAGCGCAACTGCGCGCGCGGACGGGGGCAGCGAGGACCTGACAATGCCGGTGAGCGCCTGGCGCGCACCGGCCTCGATGAATGCCGTGGTGCCCGACCGGAACAAGGTGATCAACGCATCGTAGAAGCGCACTGGCGCCACCATGTTCCTGGTGATCACCTCCTGGACGTCCGCGACGGTTCGGACGTGCCGGCCCAGGATGGGGGAGAACACCGGCACACGGGGCTCGGTCACCCGCACGTCTGCCGTGGAGTCGCGGAAAATGTCCGCGGCGAGACTCAGCACAGGATTGTGGAAGGCATACCTGGCCCGCAGCCGAGTGGCGCGGAAGCCCAGGCCGGTCGCCACCCCTTCCGCCGCCCGCAGGGATGCCGACGGCCCGGAAACGACCGTTTGTCCCGGCCCGTTGTCGATCGCCAGGCGGAGCCCGGGATCGTCGAGCAGACCCACGAGGTGCTCGGCGCGCCAGGCCGGCACGTCCAGCGCGAGGAGCCCTCCCTCGGCCGGGTCGGCCCGGCGAAAGGCTTCCGTCCGGATGCACGCCATGCGGGCGACGTCGGCGACCGGGATCGCTCCGGCGGCCGAGAGCGCGGCGAACTCGCCGAAACTGTGGCCGACCAGGACATCGGGCCGCAGCCCAAGTCCGGACAGCATCTCGAAACCGGCCGCGTTGATGGCGTAGATCGCCAGATCCAGTTGGTCGCTGTTCTTGGCGAGGAGCTCGTCCAACGCAGGCGCGTCCCGTTCCAGGACCAACGGTGCCACGGGCTCGAAGCCGTGCTCGGCAGTCACGGCGTCGATCGTCTCGAGTACCTCGACCGCCCTGGGGAAGTGCCGGGCTCGATCAGCGAGCACCCCGGGCAAGTAGGCACCCTGGCCGGGTAGGAGCACCGCCAAACGTGAAGTCATGAGTGAGCCTTTTCTCGAGGGCAAAGAGTTCGAACTACTGATCTTCGTGCTGAAGGAGCCCTTGATCGGCGTAGAAGGCCTTCGCGACAGCGAGGGCGTTCAGCGTCCTCGGGAACCCGGCATAAGCGCTGACGTGGGCGAACAGCGCGACGACGGAGGAGGGAGGGATGCCGATCCTGTGCGCGGTCGCCAAGTGGAGCTGCAACTCTTTCTCGGTGTCGCCCAGGACCGCGAGGGCCGTCAGGGTCACCAACTCCCGTTCGCGGTGATCGAGGCCCGGCTCGTGGTGCAGGGTTCCGAAGACCGTCTCGATGATCAGGCGTGCGGTGCTCTCGCTGATCGGCTCCAGCTCGTCGAGGAAACTCTGCACAGCTTCCTGGCCGGCCAGCGCATTCGCCGTTTCCAGACCACGCTCGTACCTTCCGTCCCGGTTCCAGTTGTAAGCGTCGATCGGGTTCTTCGTGGTCATCACCAGTCATTTCGTCGAGGCTGACGGAGTTCACCCGCAAAGATCTTCGACGAGGATCGTCTAAATGCATCGCACGGGAGTGGGAGTGTTGCCGGTCGCGCCGTGACCACGGTCGGCCGATGAGGAACTGCCACCCGTGGTCATGTGTCACGAAGGTGACGCTCGCGAGCGCTGGAGAAAGGATGATCCTTTCTGCGCGTTGTGCTCTCGAAAACGGGCCGGTTCTCCCGGCCAAGGTGTTCCCAGTCGGGTCACCGGCCTCCGAGATTGGTGTGCCAAATTGGCCTCGGCTGCTACGGCGGCGGTGTACCCGGAATTCTGGAGAAACTATTTTCTGGGTCATTGGGGCATGCTCGGAGCCTGCGCCGCAACTTTTCGGAGCACAAGCGTACGGCGCTCACCGTAACCGAAACGTGACCTTCGGCCGGGAGGGGGAAATCTCGCCGGCGAGGAGCGGCAATATCATCTTGGGGAACTATTCTCTGATCACGCGGTATATTCCAGGCGAAATTGATTCGCCCTTCCTTGGGTCACTTTTGATCGACATTGCGGCAGTGCCGGCAAAGATCGACGATCACGTCACCTCAGGGGTCCCGATCAGGTCGAATCCTGAATTCAGGCATGCGCGGAGCGTTGCGGGAGATCGGCCTGGGGTGTTGAGTCGACCAGTGCGTTCGACCATTCGGGTGTACCGAGTTGCGGCAGGGCGGAATGGCGGGTGTACTGGCCGGGAAAGATTGTTCCGACTGTCTCGAAAATTTGATGTGAGCGAAAAGTCGACAGCCTCGATCTTGTCCTACCTCTGCGTCTGAACATCATTCTGGGCCGCAGAAGTGCCACGCTGTGCCCAGCGAATCGTCACCGTAGGCGAGATCATCGACCTCATCCGGTCAAGTCCTGGGCTGACCACTGATCACCGCACGTGCGCTGAGCCGTGCGCAAGGAGTTCTCCGATGCCTGCCGAGTTCGCTCCGGTCTTCGTGACCGGCTTGGATGTCACCACAACGCCTGGCCGCCCTCGTGAACCGGGACCGGAGGAACCCTCGTGACGCCCACGTCCTCCTCCAACGCGCCAGTCGTCCAGAGCGACCCCCGCCGGCCGCAGTTGCGACTGGCCCGGCTGTTGGACGACGGGTCCGTGGTCCGGCTGCATGACGATGACGAACTCGCGGTGGTCGCGGTACGTGGTCGGATCGGCGGGGCGGACGTCTTCGCGTTCTGCACGGACGCGGGCAAGAAGGGCGGTGCGTTGGGACTGGCTGAATGCCTGCGGATCGCCCGGACCGTGGACGCCGCGGCAGCGGAGGGGTGGCCCGTCATCGGGCTGTGGCATTCCGGTGGCGCGCGGCTGACCGACGGCGTGGAAGCCATGCACGGCATGGCCCAGGTCTTCGCGGCGATCGTGCGAGCCTCCGGCAAGGTGCCGCAGCTCTCCGTCGTGCTGGGCCCCGCCGCCGGCGGCGCCGCGTACGGCCCGGCGCTTACCGACCTGGTGATCACCGCTCCCGATGCCCGCATCTTCATCACCGGTCCCGACGTGGTACGTGGGGTGACCGGCGAGGTGATCTCCATGGAGGATCTGGGTGGCCCTGATGCGCACGCCCGCAAGTCCGGTGTCAACCACGTGGCAGCGGTTTCGGAAGCCGACGCGTACGCGCGGGTGCACCACCTGCTCGGTTTGCTGACACGACGGGGGTCGTTCGACCCGAGCGCGCCGGGGCACCCCGGAAATCCCGGCGCATTGCTCCCCCTGTCCCCGCAACGGGCCTACGACGTGCACCCCGTCATCCGGTCCATCCTCGACCGCGGCGGTGAGTCCTTCCAGGAGTTGCAGGCCAAGTGGGCTCCCAACATCGTGGTCGGGCTGGGCAGGCTCGGTGGTGCCACGGTCGGGACAGTGGCCAACAACCCGCTTCGCAAAGGCGGGTGCCTGGACTCCCTCAGCGCGGAGAAGGCGGCCCGCTTCGTCAGGATGTGCGACGCCCTCGCGATCCCGCTCCTGGTCTTGGTGGACGTGCCCGGTTTCCTTCCCGGTGTCGGCCAGGAGTGGGGCGGTGTGGTGCGGCGCGGTGCGAAGCTTTTGTACGCCTTCGCTGAAGCGAGCGTGCCCAGGGTCACCCTGGTGATGCGGAAGTCCTATGGCGGCGCCTACATAGCGATGAACTGCCGGGCTCTGGGCGCCACCGAGGTCTTCGCTTGGCCGCAGGCGGAAGTCGCCGTCATGGGACCGGAGGCCGCGGTGGAGGTGCTGCACCGCAAGCGGCTGGCCGCGGCGGACGTCACCGGCAGGGCGGCTCTTCGAACAGAGCTGGTGGAAGAGCAACGTCGGACAGCAGGAGGAGTGGCGCGCGCCCTGGAACTCGGGGTGATCGATGAGGTCATCGACCCCGCCCACACCCGCGCACGACTGATAGCCGCGTTCGCCGCGACCTGGCGACCGGCCTTCGACCCCGCACGGTCGGAAGCCGCGCACGGCAACATCCCGCTGTGACACTCCAGGGCTGGAACGCTGTCGGGGCCGCCGAACTGCTCGATACGACAACGACCGGCGGTCATCGGCAGCCGGTGTGGGTGGCCGGTCCGTGGTGGCGGGGATCGGTGCTCCGGCACGCTCGAGCGCTGGATGTCGCCCGCACCCCGCCCAGCAGCCAGAACGACACCCGTATCCCGCCGCTGAGCTTGACCCCGCAGAACGCCACGGTCGTTCCCACGACGCAGGACGGGGCCGTGCGTGTCGCTGAGGCAACCCGACCATCACCTCCGGCTCGCGCTCGCGCACCCTGCTCATCCTGGGACGGTCCTGCCTGGACCTGTTGAACAGCGGGTCCACTACCTTCACCGTCATCTTCTCCCGCATGACCCTGGAAATCACCTCGCTTCGACCGCCCGCGGCCGCATCGCCATCGATCCCGACGCCGGTCGGCCGAGGTGTGGTCGCTGAGTGAGCTCCTCACCAAGAACAGCAAGGTAGCGGCACACCGACTTCCGGCCGGCCGATTCACCGTACTGCCGGAAGCCGAGCACGTCTCCTACCTGGACAGCCACGAGAGTTCATGGACGTACTCAGTTCGTTCGTCCGCGACGACCTGGACCGCACATCGCCGTGCGGTCGCGCAAGCACCGACAGGGGAGGACATCCATGAACGACGACACTTCGTACGACGGCGGACCGCAGGCGATCGACACACCGGAACAAGTGATGGGCGGGCGATCCGTTGTGGCGGGCGCCGTTGGGAGCACCGCGCTGTCGCACGCCGGAGGTACGCGGACCGAACGCGAGGAACGGCACGGGGTTGTGATCATCGGTTCGGGTGTGGGCGGGAGCATCGCGGCTTTCCGCCTCGCCGAGGCCGGCGTGGAGAACGTGGTCCTCGAACGGGGCAGGCGCTGGCCCGTCACACCTGCCGGCGACACCTTCCCCGCGTTCCCTTCCCCGGACCGCCGACTGGTGTGGTTGGACGACGATTCGACGCCCCTGCCGCCGGCACGCGGGCCTCTGTTGTCCCTGCTCCGTCGCGCACTCGCGGCGGCCCTGCCGCGCTCGACCGGACTGCTGGACGTGAATGCCCAAGAAGGCGTGGTGATCCTCAGCGGCGCGGGAGTCGGCGGTGGAACACTGATCTACGGAGGAGTGCTCGCCCAGCCTCGCCCCGGCCCCTTCCGGCAGTTGTTCCCCGCCGAACTGGACTACGACGAATTCGACCGTGTCTACTACCCCCGGGCACGCAAGCGCCTGGTGGCCGCCCCGTTCCCCGACGACCTGCTCACCCGGACACCCTATGACTCGAACCGCCTCTGGAGCCTCGCGGCACAACGGTCAGGGCTCTCTGCCGAGACCATCGTGAGCAACTACGACTTCGCCACCGTCCGAGGCGAACTCGACGGCACCAAGACGGCCGCGACGGTGATCGGCCAGTACCACTTCACCGGCTGCAACAGCGGTGCGAAGATGAGCGTGGACCGCACGTACCTCGCACGTGCCGAAGCATCCGGCAAGACCACGGTGCGGGCGCTTCACCGGGTGACCCACGTGGCCCAGGATCACAAGGGCCTCTATCGCGTGAGCGTCGAGCGTCTGGACGAGAGCGGAACGGCTGTCGAGCGCTTGGTGTTCGTCTGCGACCGGCTGATCCTCGCTGCCGGAGTCCACACACCGCGGATCCTGCTCACCGCACGCGAGACCGGTGCCCTGCCACGGCTGCACGAATCCATCGGAAAGGGCTGGGGATCCAACGGCGATCACCTGACCATTATCAGGACATCCCTGGTGCCGGTCGGCGCACCACAGGGCGGCCCTCCGGCGGTACTCGTGCGCAACGCTGACGGCACGGCCGGCGTGATGCACTCGCCCATGCCCTTCCCCGTGGGTTCGGGGCTCCTCGCCTGTCTCGGCATGGGCATCTCCGACCACTTCGGGCAATGGACCATGACAGCTGACGGCAGGACCAAGCTGAACTGGAAGGCCGAATACGATGCGACCGCCCGGCAAGCCGTGAACGGCCTCGTCCGCCACGTCGCACGGTACGTGCCCGGCGGACGCCCGGTGATGAGCAGCAAGCCGACCCACCCGGTCGTCGCGCATCCCGTCGGCGGTGTCGTACTGGGCAGGAGCACCGACGCCTACGGCAGGCTGCGCGGGTACAGCGGCCTGTATTGCCTGGACGGTTCCCTCATGCCCGGATCCACAGCCGCCGTCAACCCGGTGTTGACCATCGCGGCGGTAGTCGAACGGTGCCTCGACGAGATCATCACAGACTTCACCCGTGCTTGGTGAGGGGGCGGCGCCGCGGCCCCCGCGTGCGCTCCGAGTGTGGTCGAAGCGTTCGATCGGTCCAGCCCAACCGGGGTCGGGGTTGTTCCGACGCGGTGACCTCGTGCCGCAGTACCAGCAGCTCCACGTCCTTGGCCGTGGAGGACGGCCGAGCAGGACTAGCCGGTCACCGAGTCGGATGAAGATCAGGTACAGCAGCCGCAACGCTACACCCCACGATCATGCCCTGGGGGGTCAGCGCGATCGTCGCAGCTCAGCATCCCAGTGCAGAGCTCTGACACCCTGGTTCCGCGTCGACCGGACGATTGGTAGCCGAGTGCAGTCGGATCGGCCCGTCCGGCGTCGCTGTGCTCATCGGCCGCGGGTGCCGTCACGGCCGTCCGGAACGCGGAGGTCATGATCTTGTCCACGATCGGTGCGGGAGTCGCGTGCGGCCGGGTTGCCGATCCATGCGGTCACGGCGTGTGCGCCCGAGTGCGGTGAACGAACCGGTGAGGTCGGCAATCGCTGGAGCGGTGCCGATGAGCCGGGACGGGACCGACGAATGGGGCACGCCCTTCCAGGAAGAATCGTCGAGGAGAGCGTCCGCCGAGGTCGCCGACGTGTCGGAGACCGCCGATCCCTGCCCACCCAACCCGGTGTCCTGGGCGATGCTGACCACCGTGGCACACGGCTCAGCGCCGGCACGGCACCATCGCTATCGTCGGCACCGAGGACGAGCACGGCCTCACCGCCTCGCTGACCGCCGACCAACTTGGCCTGACCACCCTCGCCTACCGCCAAGCAGGCCGGTAAACGGTACGGGCCGCCGTGGTCGCCGCGCGGCGCTGTCGGAGAGCGTGTTGTCCGGTGCCTCGTTGTCCGGCAGTCGCATCATCGTGCCGATCAGCCGTTCCCGGCCTTGCCGAAGCGCGGGTCGCTGGGCGAGGCGGTAGTGGGGCTACTTGCCCTACTGGTTGTAGCCAGGCCGAGGCGTCCTGCGCCAACTTTGCGGCGTAGTTGTCCGCGTGGGTATCACCGGCCTCGTAGGAGATCGGACGGGGTCCGCGTCGTGGATGGTAGGTGGCTGGGAGTCGGCGGTGCCGATGTGATGTGTGTCAGGCCGGGTCGGTGGTCCGATGGGGTGGTCGGGGGGTGTGTGGACGTGTTCCGCTGTCCGTGGTCGGAGGTGGTGCTCAGCCTGGTCGGTCGCACCGGCTCGGTGCCGGCTTCCCCTCGTCGGGCCGGTGGTGGTCGGTGTGCGTGCGCTGCCCGCAGTGCTGGTGCTCGTGCTGGTGGGCGGGTCGTGTCGGTCTGTTGTCTGAGGCGTGGAGGTGCGATCCGTCGTGGGCGCACGGCTTGGAGCCGGGGTGGTGTGCTCGTTGGCGGATGTCGTGGTGGGCTCGGAGGAGGTAGTGGGCCGGGTGGATTCGGACTGCGGTAGCGGTGGCGGGGCGAGAGGACTGTCGGGCGGTGGGAATGTCCGGATGACGCCGGGTGTCTGGGCGTTCGCTTGGGGCGGGGCTGTGTGGTGGGGCAAGGTTGTGTGGTGGGGCAGGTGGGTCACGCTGATCACCGTGGCGGCGGTCAGGACGACCGGCGCGGTGGCGGCTGCGGCCGCGGTGGTGTGGCGGGTCATCCACACCAAGGTCCCGGCTACGGCGGCTGCGACGCCGGCGGCGAGGTGGCGCAGCAGGCTGCGTGCGCGAGTCAGGTGGGATTGCACCGAGCGGCGGGTCAACCCGGACCGGGCGGCTATGTCGTCGATGCTGATTCCGGCGGCCACCGATCGGCACACCAGCAGGGTGTCCTCGGGTAGCTCGTCCAGCGCCTTCGCGAGCCATCCGGCCATGGCTCGGTCGGTCACGACATCGGCTGGGTCGGATGTGGTCGGGACCGCGGTCCGCGGGTGGGTCAGGGTCCGCCGTTCGAGGTCGGCCCGTCGTAGTCGGTCCACCAGTTTGCGGTGGGCGACCAGCGTCAGCCATGCCCGCACAGCGGTGATCGGCTCGGCGTCGGGATTGGTCTGCCGGATCAGCAGGGCGAGCAGGGCCTCGTGCGCGCAATCCTCGGCGTCCGCGCGCGAAAGCCCTTGCTGCCGCAACCGTCTGATCACCTGGTCCACCGCAGCGGACAGCTCACCGGACTCCATGGCGTACCTCCCCGACCAACATCCCGGGCGACTCCGATCCACGACGTGCGGTCGCACAGCCTGTGGGCGGATCGGAGGCCGCTGAATCGAAGGCCCCATATGGGGGTCGCCCAAAAAGGGTCGCTGTGACGTCGGGTCGACTTAATTGACCCGATCGTGGGAATTTTCGACGTGAAGGTTTATGAAACGTAACCGAATGCGAGGTTTGAGGCCCGGCGATCGCCATGTGGCGCTGGGGCTGCTCCGAGTCGTGGGGAGGTGAACCCGACTTCGCGACGTATCGAGCGCTGGCTGAAAACGCGCGTTCCTCGTCCGGGTCATTATGGTGAAAAAGACGCACAACCCGTGCGTCGCCCCGGTCGGCTGCGACCGACGTCTAGCTTGCCGCTGCCGTGCTGGAAAAAGTTGAACGTCCCTACGGCCTGGGGGCGTCACGATATACCCCCTTACATCGTATCTTCCCATTCCCATGAGGCGCCGGGCAGGGCGCTCACCGCGGCGGCGTGCCCGGCGCGGGCCGAGCCCGGAGATGTGAAGGCCAACGTGGCGACTGCCACGCGCCTGGTCTCGCCGGCCGTCCGGCGGGGTGCGCGGTTGGTACCGCTGCCGGAGCTGTTCCTGTGCGCCTACCACCCCGTGATCCTGGCCCGTGACCCCGAGGTTGTGACGTCATCGCCGCCGCGGACGGGTACATCCGGGACGAGCGCCTGGCACCACTGGCCGAGGCCGCCCGCGCGCGTACCTCTACGGTGCTCATCGGGCGAGCGCGTGGTGCCAGGACGGCCGCCGTACCAATTGTGGCCATGGCCAACTCCGTCGGCGGGCAGGACGACTGGATCTTCGACGGAGGCGCGGCCCTCCACGACCCCGACGGCCAGACCGTCACCCAGGCGCCTGATGAGGGTGAGGCCGTGGCGGTGGCCGAGTTCAATCCGCGACGCTGGCCCACATCCCCGACGACCAGATGCCGTGTCAGGGCGGCTACTTGAGTGTCGCGAGGGCTCGTAGCGTGTCGTAGGAGCGTTGGATGAACGTGCCGCGCAGGGTTACGCCGGCGTTGATCAGGGTGACCAGTGCGGTGCCGGTTTGCGGGCTGAATCCGATGAAGGCGGTGGACCCGCAGGTGCCGCCCGAGTGGAACAGCAGGTGGTGATCCGGCTTGACCCGGTGGAACCACGCAAGGCAGAGGTGATCGTTGTCCGCCATCGGGATTCGCGGCCGGGTGACGTCGGTGAGGGCCGCAGCCAGTGGTGTGCCGTGGGGAGAGAGGTGGGCGGCGAGGTAGTTCAGCAAGTCGTGGGCGGTGGAGCGAAGTGTTCCGGCCGCCGGCAGCCCGGGGATGAGCCACGGTGGCAGTGGTCTGCCGCGCCGGTGTCCGACCGCTTGGAGGGTCGGGTTGCAGCCGGTGCCGGTCAACCCCAGGGGATGCAGGACGCGGTCGGTGAGCAGGTGCTCGAACGGGAGGCCTGCCGCTTCGGCGAGCAACCAACCGAGCAGTCCGACACCGAGGTTGGAGTAGTGGAACCGAGAACCCGGTGTCGATCGCAGCCGCGCACGGGCCAGCCCGGTTCGGATCCGGTCCGGCCCCAGGGCCTGGTAGGGGTTGGAGAACCAGGTCCGCAGCACCCTGGGCATCGTCGTGAGCGGTATCAGCGGCAGGCCGGAGGTGTGGGTGGCGAGGTGTTCCAACGTGATCGGGGCCGGACGTCGCAGTCGCCAGCCGGGCGGGAGGTAGTGGTCGATGGGGTCGTCGTAGCGGACGTCACCTCGTCGGACCATCTCGGCCAGCAACAACGCGGTGAACGTCTTCGTGACCGACCCGACCTCGAAACGGGTGCCCGGGGTGATCGGCTGCACTCGGTCCTGAGCGGTGAAACCGGCCACCAGCACGGTTCTCCGGCCGCGGTGCAGGGCCGCCACCGCCGCGCCGGTCGCGTTGGGCGCGGCCGAGAGGAGCGGCCGCACCAGCTCGTCCAGGTCGGAGGTGCCGGTGACCGTCATCGGCCGGTATCCAGCAGTCGGGACACGGCCAGCGTGCCGGCGACCATCGCGACGACGGTGGCGTGGTGGTGATCCCAGAAGCGCCGGACCCGGTCGTCGTCCACGGGCTCGCCGTCGCGTGGCATGAGGCCGTCGTCGTGTTGCATGGCGGCGAATCGCGTCCACACGTCGAGGTCGAACCGCGGCTCGGGCAGGGAGGCGTCCACGATCAGCAACTCGGCGACGAGGTCCCAATCCCCGACCTCGGCCCACACATCGGTCCACACGGGTAGCCAGGTGGCGAGGTAGTCGGCGATGTCGGGCGGCAGGTCCCCGGGCCTTGCGCCCCAGTCGGTGACGTGGAAAACGGTGTGGGTCACGCTGTAGGCGGTGTCCCAGTCGATGGCCCACGGAGGCGGTGTCGCACCCAACCAGGTCGCCCGTAGCAGGGATTCCCAGTCGTCATCGGTGGACATACCGCACATCCGGTAGGCGTTGGCCACCGCGAGCCGACGATTGGGATACACCTCGGGCATCGAGCGTACCGCCGCGTTGTGCGCCGTCAGCTGCTCCAGTGCCCGATGCCGGTGGCCGCCGTAGGTGAAGTGGCAGTACACCTCGATCGGATCTGTGAGCAGGCAGTTGCGCACCTGGCGTTCGTAGAGCAGGTCGCCCTCGCGCAGCTTCCGCCACGTGGAGTCGATCAATTCCCGGGCGGCGCGCAGTTGCGCGGTGCCGCCCACGCCCTCGCGCAGCACCAAGGCCGCGGCCATGCCGATCTCGGAGACGGGCTTGTAGACGGTGTCGGGGTCGTCGGGCTCGACCGGGATGTTCTCCGGGAAGATGTCGGTGTCCTGGTGGTCGTGCAGGTAGATCAGGGCGCGGTGGGCGACGTTGTGGGCGATCGAGGTCAGCGAGGTCGTCATGCCGGCTCCATCCGCAGAAGCACGCGGGAGATGGCCAGGTCGAGTGCCAACCGCGATCCGGTGCCGCCGTACAACCGGATGCGCTCGACGAGCAGGACGGGGTCCAGTGGCTGCCTGACGCCGTTGCTGCTCGACAACGCCATCCACCGGATCAACCGCGCCGCGGTAACGAAGTCCCGGCGGAGCACCGCCCGGGTAACCCCTCGCGCGAGCGGGCGCATCCCTGCGAACACCGCCGCTACGATGGGTCCGCCCACGCCCGGCAGCGCCAGCGGCGAGAGCTGAGCCGCAGTCGCCGACCACTCCTGCCAGGTCTTCGCGCCGTCCAGCAGCGCCGCAGCAGTCTCCGGCGTCGGGGCGGCGTCTGATCCCGCAGGCGATGTTTCGTCGGTGCGGGCCAGCAGTCGGCCCACCGCCCAGTCCCGCCACGCCGTGACGTGCTGTTGCCGCGTGGTGGGTTGCGGGGTGGGGGGATAGACGGTGAAGGAGCGGGCGACGACCGCCGCGTCGTCGCGGTGCACGGGGCGGCCCAGCAACACGTGCGGAGCGAAGACGTCCGCTCCGATCAGCCGGACCGCCCCGAGCACGGTCGTCGTGTCCGCACCGGTGTGCACGTAGTCGGCGAGTCCGATGTCCTCGGCGCCGCCCACGGCGCCGAGGACGCGGTCGGCGACCTCGGCCGCCGCGTCCGCCAGCGACACTTGCAGTCGTTCGACGTTCACCGGTACCAACAGCCCTTCCACTCGACTCTGCGGTCTGTCTTGACAGGTTTAGGGCGGGACCCCTGCTAGTGCTTCGAGTCCTCGGGCAGCGGGGGCGAGAGCTTGAGCTTGAGCAGCGCCAGCGCCTGCGGGATCTCGACGTAACGCGGCGCGTCGCTGACACCGGCTTCGGGCTCCACCATCAGAGCCTCCACCGCGCTCTGCTCGTCAGCGGCGGCCACCATGGGAAGGAACGTGTGCTGAACGGACATCACGGTCTCCTTGATCGGTCTGATATCGATGTGTCGATCGGATGGTTGAACAGACGCGGTCACCCAGAGGGTCCGGTCAGAGGTCACGGAAGAGGACGCTCTGGAACCCGAGGTTTTGGTCCATGTAGCCGTGTGGGGCGATGATCGCGTTCAAGCTGGTGCAGTTCCGGTCGTCGTAGATCTCGGCGATGTGCGGGGTGTCGTTGAACAACGACTGCCGAAGCATCTGGAGGTCGTAGCAGTTCCGCTTCCCCAGCAGCGGGCTGGTCTTCGGGCCTACCACGTTGTGGACAGACCCCTCATAGTTGGGAAGCTTGAATGCACAGAAGGTCCCGACGCCTTGACAGCCCGGGGCCGCCACAGCCGACGGTGCCGTCACCGTCACGGACAACAGCACCGACACCGCCGTTACCGCGGCAGCGGCGGCGGCTCGTGGACTTCTCCACCAACGCATGTTCTCTCCTCGTTGAAAGGGTGCCGCGCTCGTCCGGCGGGCGGGTAGCGACATCGGAGTCTTCTTCGATGACTTCCGGGAAGGACGGCCGCAGCACGCGGGCTACAGAGCCCTTCACCCTGTAGACGGTCGAGCAACGCCCGCTACGCAGAGCCTCACCCAATCGGCCCAATGAGACGGTGGGTGCAGGGGCGCTGGCTGATGCCGCGACTGGATGCCGCCCAGTCGTTGCCGTCTGCGGATGTCGAGGTGGGTGAGGGTGCTTGATGGAGGGCTGGCTGTGGCGGTGGTTGTAGTGGTCGGGCGTTGTCGATGCCTTCGTGCCAGGCGCAGTACCAGGAGTCGGATGGAGCGGATGGTTCGTGGTCGGCCGGGCCGCTTGGGGCGGATCTGGCTGCGTGGCGGCGTGCGATGAGGTCCCTGTGCCACCGCAGCACCGTTTCCGGCCGAACCAGTAGTCGGAGTCGATGAAGCGTGACGGTCGGGAGTCGGTGCAGCAGCGCTCCGAGGAATGCCCGGTCGTCGGGGGAGAACCGTGGGCGGGTGTCTCCGAGTTGGCGCTCCAGGACGGTGATCTGGTGTCGCAGCGCCGAGATTTCTGTGTCTTTGTCCCGGTCGCTTATCGGCAGCAGGCACAGCAAGGCGAACGCGTTGGTCACACCGAGGTAGGCCAGTCGGAGCAGCACGATCGGTCATCATGCCGTGCTGGTCGATGGCACAGCAGATGGCAGCCATGACCCTGAGCGCCTCGGGACCCCAAGCGCCATGCGTCTTCTACCTGCATGAACGAGGTTATCGGCCAGCGCAAGGCCGCCCGGCTTCTATCAGGTACCTCGGATGCGCCCGGCGCTCGGTGGTGGCACCCGTGGCGTTGCTGGTGGTGTCCAGGGTCCCAGCTCCACCGCTGAGTGGTGGCGGTCAGGCGCAGGCCTGCTGTAGTACATCCCGATGACGCGTCGGATTCGAATGGCGACGGAGACTCGGATTAGCGGCACCGGTGGCCGCTGCTGATGGGCCATTCGGGCGTTCCGAAGGGATTTCTTATCCGTTTCCCTGTTTGCGGAGTCGATAATAGGGCATTGATGGATGTCCAGGTATGTGACGGGAAGGCATGAGGTGTCACTGCCCAACAAGGCCAGTTTGGTGGCGGGCCGGTACGAGTTGACCGGACCACCGGGGGACGGAGGGATGGCCGAGGTCCACCGTGCTTGGGACACGAACTTGCGCCGCCCGGTGGCGGTCAAGGTGTTCCGGCCGAATGCCGACGACGACGCTGTTCGCCGGTTCGAACTCGAGGCCCGGACGTTGGCCCGGTTGTCACATCCCGGAGTGGTCTCCCTCTACGACGCCGGGATCCACGCCAGCAGGCCGTTCATGGTGCTGCAGTTGGTGGGAGGACCCACGCTGGGAGCCCGGATGGAACGAGGCGCCTTGTCGGTGGGCGAGGTCCGCCGCTTGGGCGCCGTGCTGGCCGAGGCGTTGGCGCACGTGCACGGCCAGGGCGTGGTGCACCGGGATGTCAAGCCGTCGAACATCCCGCTCGACCACGACGACGTGCCGCACCTGGCCGACTTCGGGCTGGCGTTCTCGGCCGACGCCGCGCGATTCACCCGCACCGGCCACGTGGCGGGCACGGCCGCGTACCTGGCCCCGGAGCAGGTCCGCGGCGCCGAGGTCGGCCCGCCCGCAGACGTCTACGCCCTGGGGTTGGTCCTCCTGGAGTGCCTGACCGGCCGGCGTGAATACCGGGGCCACGGTGTCGACGTCGCGTTGGCCCGCCTGCACCGCCCGCCCGCCGTGCCCGAGAACCTGCCGGCCGACCTGATGCGCTTGTTGTCCCTCATGACCTCGTTGGCGGCGCGCCGCCGCCCGACCGCACAGGACTGCGCGGCAGCACTGCAGGTCACTGGAGGAAATGCCGTCGCACCCTCGAGCATCCGGACGGCGACGTCGACCGCCCGCACGCGCACGCGGGACTCGTCGGCCATGCGCAGGGAGCCCTCGTCTGATCCGAAGCGGTAGCCAAGCACCGTCCGCACGTCGCGCGTGCCGGCCGCAGCGCTGAAAACGCCGCCGGATAACCCACACCGTTCGCTCAGGCCGTCGAACCCCGTTGCGATCCCTTCCGAATCCGACCGCGCCGTGCTGAGGCTTCCCTCCCGCGATCGGTCGGTCCGGGGTGATGTCCGCAGTCAGGCGAGCTGGGTGATGGTGATGGCGGCGGGGCCGCTGGTGGAGGTGACGCCTTCGGGGGTCAGGCACTGCGTCGGCGTGGCGTTGACCAGCGCGGCGGTCATGACGACGGCGGCGCCGGTGAACCTGCCCGCGGTCACCGTGCCCTGGTAGACCACGACGACCTCGTTGCCGGGGCGCAGCACCACGAGTCCGACCGCGGCCACGGTGGTGGTCTCGCCGGTGTTCCAGGTGATCGTGACCGTGATGGAGACGCCCCCGGCCAGGCACGACACCAGGCCGTTCGCGACGATCCCGTACCCGCCGGAGGTGATCGTCGGCGATCCGGTGGACACGCACGAGCCGTAGTCCGCGCTCGAGGTGATCGTGACGGTGCGCGGCTGCGCCGTCACCCCGGGCTGGTAGGTGTTCGCACCGGTTCCCGCGCAGGACAGCAACTCGATATCCGCGGCCTGGGCCGCAGGTGCGGTGGCCGCCGCCCCGACCGCCACCAGCACCGCGACGGCGGCTCCGGCAACGGATCGCCGTACACAGGACAACGCTTTCCCGATTCCACCCGCAGCCATCGAACACTCCCTCGACCCGTGAAAGCGAACGAATGGCCACTGTAACCTCATGGCGATACGTCGCGTGGGTGAAAGTGCACGACACTTTCTGTGGGTGTTTGGAGCGGTGGAACCGCAAATTTCGTTCTCGGGTGGACGTCGTATCGCCCTCATGTCTCAACGGGTCGGCAGACCCTCTTGGAGGAGGCGTTCCCGATGCGTGACGCCTCGGGAGCGACTGCGGCAGCATAGGGTCTGATGTTGGTCGGAAGAGTCGAGCGCGTACGGCCATTCGGGCGACTTTGATGTCGATCAATCGGTCGAGGGTGTAGGTTGAGGTTGTTACCCCGGACCTCGGTGACGTGATACCTCCGTGTTGATCACGAAGGTGGATCGCCCACCGAGGTTTTTTGGTGGGAATGAACGGCGTCAATCCGCTCGAATCGTGCCGGCTCCTGCGCACGCCTTTCGCATCTTTTCGGCACTGGCACGTCGCGCAGGTCGCCCCCATCCTGTTCCAGGAAATGAATTCCTCATGCGCCGCATCCGCACGATCGTCCAAGCACTGTTCGGCGCCACCGTCGTCACCGGAGGTCTGTTCACCCTCACTCCGGCGGCTCAGGCCATCACCATCCCGGTGGCGTGCAGCGAGACCGCCCTGGTCGCTGCGGTGAACCTGGCCAATTCCACCCCGACCTCGGACACCCTCGTTCTGTCGGGCGGCTGCACCTACGGCATGACCACCGCCCACGGTGGGACGTCGAACGCGTTACCGGTGATCACCACGCCCATCGAGATGATCGGCCCGGCCACCGTCACCAACGCCTCCCCGTTGGGCGTGGGGCTGTTCCGGATCGCCGAGGTCGGCCCGACCGGGAGGCTGACGCTCAGCACCGGGGTGGCGTTCACCCGCGGCAACGTGCTCGGTCACGGCGGCGGCATCCTCAACCGCGGCGCGGTCACGCTCACCGGCAGCACCCTGACCGGCAACACCGCTTCGGGCAACGGCGGTGGTCTGGCCAACGCCGACACCCCGTCCGGCACCGCGCCCGCGGCGACGTTCACCAACAGCCCGGTGTCGGGCAACACGACCCTGCTCGGCGACGGCGGCGGCATCTACAACGGCCTGCGCGGCACGTTGACGGTCTCCGGAGTGTCCGGCAGCCCGCTGTTCGTCACCGGCAACAGCGCCGGCCGGGGCGGCGGCATCTCCACGATCGCCTCCACCGCCACGACCCTCACCCAGACCGCCGTGACCGACAACCACGCGCTCGCGGGCCTGGGCAACTCCGGCGGCGTCTACCGCCAGGGCGGAACCATGACGACCAACAACGCACCCATCACCGCCAACACGGCCAACAACTGCGTCGGCAGCGTTCCCGCGGTCCCCAACTGCACCGGCTGACCGCTCCCCGGTGACCACACCGGACGCTCTGTCCATCAGATCCACCAACACAAGGAGCACGGCA
This sequence comes from Saccharothrix carnea, assembly GCF_003014735.1. Lineage (GTDB taxonomy): Bacteria > Actinomycetota > Actinomycetes > Mycobacteriales > Pseudonocardiaceae > Actinosynnema > Actinosynnema carneum. Next base: position 205,908 of record NZ_PYAX01000013.1, read on the forward strand.
TCATGGGAATCGTCATCGTCGGCGGCTTGATCGACTCCGTCATCGGCATCGTCAACGGCACCGCGGCCGGCATCCTCGGCGCCGCAGGCGCCGTCCTCTTCCCCCTGCTCGGCCTCTGACACCGCAACCCGATCGACGCGACCCCCGCCAGGTGACAACCGGCGGGGGTCGCGTCGATCAATCAGCTCTTCCGGGCGGTGTCGTGTGGTCGCGGCCCTACGCGTCCTGCGGGATCCGTCTCGCAGCTCGTCGACGGCGGCGGGCCGTTCGTGACCTGATGAGGGAAGCAAGGAGCATCCATCCCGTGAGCCGGTTCCCGAGATCGGTGGCGTGTCGTTCCGCTGCCCACTCCGCCGCTCCGTCGAACGCCCGCCGTGCGGGTCAGGCGATGGGGTAGGTGGAGATGTCACCGCAGGTGATTGGGCCTGGTTCGGGGATGGGGGTGATGGTGGTGTGGCAGACCTGGACGGTGACGCGGTCGATGGGCACCGGGACCGGGGTCGGGACGAGCGGCACGGTGAGCGTGAACTCGAACTTGGTCGCGCTGGTGGTGCCCTGGCGTTCGGTGTCGACGACGGTGCGGCCGTTGTAGGCGGTGAACACGGCCACCGCGACGGTGTTGGCGGGCGGTGCGCACGGGGTGATGTTGCGCAGCGCCACCTCACCGGTGACCTTGACCGCGGTCACGGGGTTGGGCGGCGGGACCGGCAGAGTGTTGCGCCAGGCCAACTGGCCGGCGGTGTAGCTGCTGAGGCAACGGTCGGTGTGCTCGGCCTTGAACGCCACCGACGCCGCGGTGGGATCGGCGCTCGCGCCGCCGGTGAGGGCGAGGGTGGTCGCGGCGGCCGCGACCACCACGGCGGCGGCACGACCGATCCTGGGTAACAGAGGTGAGGTCATTCGAGCAGACTCCCTTGTCCTCGCTTCGAATATTCCTGGTGAGCGCTGCAACTATTCCCGCAGAACCCTGGGTCTGGCACCAAGACCGGACACGGGGACAGGGCCAGTGGGTCGTAGGTGACGGCAGGTCCGCGACGCCCCACGCGTCGGCCGTCGATCGCCCATCACAGAGAACTCATCGCACTCCACTGCCGAAGCCTGTGCGCGGGCGGGTACCGCCTGCGGACGCGGGTCGGGTGCAGGGACTGAGTTGAGGGAGTTGACGCGGCGCCAGCGGGCGCGGGACTACCGGCACGGTGGGGCAGGCCTGCGGGACGAGGCAGTGGCGACGTTGCCGGTGGCGACGGCCTCGTCACGAGGGGCCGGTGTTCCTGGTTGTGCCAGGTGCACCGGCCCTCGTGGCGTGATCGGTGGCCCGGTTCGGGCCCGATCGGCTAGCGGACGGCTTCGAACACGGCGGTCCAGGTGGTGTGGAAGGTCATGGCCTGGCAGCGGATGTCGGTGTCGGCCTTGAGCTTCACCGCGTCGGTCAGCTTGAACGGGTAGTTCGCCTCGCTCACCGCCAGCGTGGGGAACAGGGGGTCGGCGCCGGCGGTGGACAGTTCGACCTGGCCCTGGCAGTAGGCGGTGTCGACGCTGTTGCCGATCGTGTCGATGACGACCTCGCCCGCGGTGACGGAGGTCAGTCTGGCCTTCACGTTGCTGTTGGGGTTGGTGAGGGTGAGGGTGACGTAGGCGTTCTCGCCGGGTAGCAGGACGCCGGTCTGGGCGCCGGTGACGGTGACGGAGGTGAAGGCCTCGGTCGAACCGGCGACCGGGCCGGCGGTGCTGCTCTGGGCGAACGTGGCGACCGCGAACCCGGTGACGCCCATCAACGTGCCGACGGCGGCGAGGACGATCACGGGCTTGATCTTCGAGGTGATGCGCATGGTGCTTCTCCTGACATCGGGTGGGATCACGCGGTGGGGACACCGCGAGGTGAAGGGGTGGTGCGCCGGACGGTGCGGTGACCCGCGGTCGTCAGGGCTGTGTTGTCGGTACCGGTCCGCTCTGGCTGGTCGGTTCGGGGACGGGTGGGGTGTCGACCACCGAGGACGTGGTGGGGCTTGTCGCGGGTGCGGTCGTGGTGGTGGGGATCGGCTGCTCCGGCGTCGGCGTGGGTTGTGCCGTCGTCGGGTGGGCGGTTGTCGCCGGTACCGCCGCGGAGGCCCCGTCAGGTGCCCATTGACCGGTCGCGCCGTCGACCGACACCATCACGGTCGAGGTCAGCGGGACCGCGGCGTTCGCCGCGCCGGTGACGAACTCCGCGCCGACGAGATGGATGGCGACCACCGCGGCGACGGCGGTGATTCGCCGGGCGGCGCGCGAGCGGTCGGATTTCTTGGGGTTCCGGTTCTCGGGATATTCCGTCGTTCCGTGATCGGGCACGGTGGACTCGCAATTTTTTACCCGCACTGCGGCCTGGTTGCCGGGAATTTCCGGGGTTCGGTCCGCGATCCGCCAGGGGCTCGGTGATCCACCGAGCGGAGGACCGGCGGTGCGAGGTCTTCACTGACTATTTCGCACCCGGCCGGGGAAACGTTACTCCGGGCGGTCGCCAGTTTTGGTCCGGACGGTCGCGGGGGTAATTCCAAGATCGCGTATGAATAACTGGCGGAAGACTGCACCCGACTGGATCGGAACGAACTGGCCTGACGTCGTCGAAGTCGCATGTCGCAACGGCCCTCGCGGGATGTCGCTACGGCGACCGGGCTCTCGGCGGACGTCGGGGTTCTGCGGTTGCAGGGGGTTACGACTGTGAGATCCGCTCCGGTCCGGATCCGAATGCGTCGTCGGAGCTGGGTTCGGCGTTCCCGTCCAATTTCGGCACGTAGCGATATTCTAAATGAAATAGGAATCTGCTCGATGGTCAAGCTACCTGCAGTAGAGTCGAACCCTCGAAGCGGCGAATTTCCTCGCATCGGGGGCTGAACGCGTCGCATTGGAGTGGTCGGCCACGGCACATCTTCCGGCGCGCCGCGAGACAGTGAAGAATAGACCACGAAGGGTGCCGTCCGATTCGGCGTTCTCGTAGCAGTAGGCAGCGTCGACCATGTGACTCCGGACCCCGGTCATTCGGATTACCCTTGCGGGTCCGCGGCATCGGCTCGGACCCACCCACGGGTGGAGAGTGATCATGAATTCAACAGCACGCGCACGTACGGCCCGTCGTTTGGGTCGGGCTCTGGTCGGTCTGGGCACGGTGGCCGGGTTCGCCTTGGTGGCGCCGGGCACGGCCCTGGCGATTCCGCCGGGGTGCACGCAGACGGGCAGCAACTTCGTCTGCACCGCCGGTATCCCGGCCGGCCAGGTCCTCGACGGCACCTCGGCCAACAACATCATCACCATCACCGGCGGCCCGGTCAACGGCACCGTCAACGGGCTCGGCGGCAACGACACGATCACCGTCACCGGTGTCGCGGGCGTCTCGGGCCCGAACGGGGCTCCCGGTGCGAACGGCACCGCGGGCACCCCGGCCGGCACCGCCGGCGGCAACGGCGGCGTCGGAACAGGCGGCGGTGTCGCCGTCGGCGGCACCGGGATCATCGACGGCGGGCTGGGTACCGACAGCATCACCGTCACCGGCGGTGCGGGCGGCAACGGCGGTAACGGCGGGGCCGGCGGCACCGGGCTGGGCAGCGGTGCCGGAGGCGCCGGTGGCAACGGTGGTGTCGGTGGTGTCGGCGGGGCGGGCAACGCCGGACTGATCCACGGTGGCGCGGGCAACGACACCGTCAACACGACCGGTGGCAAGGGCGGCAACGGTGGTCTCGGCGCGCTCGGCGGCAACGGCGGCCTCACCGCGGGTGGTGCGGGTGCCGGTGGCATCGGCGGCGCGGCCGGTGTCGGTGGCGTCGGCAACTCCGGCACGGTCAACGGCGGCACCGCGGACGCCGGTCTCGACACCGTCACCGCTACCGGCGGTGCGGGCGGTTCCGGTGCCGCGGGCGGTGTCGGCGGTTGCGGCAGCGGCGGCGGCGCGGGTGGCGTCGGCGGCGCAGGCGGCGCGGGCGGTATCGGCAACTCCGGCACGATCAACGGCGGTGCTGGTGTCGACACCCTCAAGGCCAACGGCGGTTCCGGTGGTGCGGGTGGTGTCGGTGGCAAGGGCGGCAACGGCATCAGCGCCACCCAGCCCGGCGGCGCCGGCGGTGTCGGCGGAGCGGGTGGCTCAGGGGGCGTGGGCAACTCCGGAGCCGTCAACGGCGACCTGGGTGCCGATGTCATCACAGTCACCGGTGGCAACGGTGGCAACGGCGGTGCGGGCGGCAACGGCGGCACCGGGTGCAACGGTCCCGGCGGTGCCGGCGGACTCGGCGGCGCCGCGGGCGCGGGCGGTCTGGGCAACACCGGCACCGTCGAAGCCGGCACCACCGTGGTCAACGGCAACAGCGGCTCCGTCGGCCCCAACGGCGTTGCGGGCGTGAACAACGGCGGCGTCTGCTCCTGCTGACCGACAGCGGTGACACAGGACCACCACGGCCCCGGGCTTGCGGCGACACAGCCGCAAGCCCGGGGCCTCGGCTCGCGACGCAGCGAAAGCACCGTGCCCGACAGCGAGGCTCCCTCAGCTGCGTCGTGAACTCGTGACCCGACGGGTCCCAGGGCGAGGTCACGATGACCGCCGGCACGCGCCCTCCGTTCCTGAACGGTGAGCTGGTCCTACGCGAACGGACAGCGGACCACCCAGCTGTGGGGCGGCACCCTTGTCAGCAGCGGCCCGGTGGTCACCGTCACGAACGCCGGCTGGAACGGCAGCCCCGCACCGGGCGCGTCGACCGCCCTGGCTTCACCGCGAGCCGGACACCTCCGTTGCCGAGACGACGTCCTCTACGGCGACACCCAGAACGACAACGCCAACTTCATCGGCCTGGTCATAGGCAACATCGACAACGTCAACGGCGGGATCGGCACCGACACCGCCGCCGCCGGTCCGAGCCTCGACAACTGCACCAACGTCGAGAACGAGGCCAACTGCGAACTGTGACGACAATCCACACCGCGGCTACCGCTCGCCGCCGCAGTGTGTGGTCGGTGCCGTCAGCGCCTTGGACGCGGCAACACGCGAGAGCCGGGACTGCCCATCGGGGATTCTCCCTGGCGAGCCGCAGTACGAGCGTCTTGATCGCCGTCCGGGTCGGTGGCCGCCCGATGCGTCGCCGCGTGCTGTAGTCCCACTTGCGGGCCACGAGTCTGCGGTGCCAGGCGAGCAGGGTGCCCGGCATGACCGGGAAGACCTCCCGCCACCGTCGACGATCCACCAGCCCGGCGAGGCGGCGAACCAGAACCGGTCCGCGGGCTCGTAGCTGACCGGACCCGTCAGTTGCCGGCGAAGGACCGCGTTCTCGTGCCGCAGCACGAGCAGTTCGGCATCCTCGGCCGTCTCACTGCGGAGAAGCACCGCCGGGACGGACACCAGCTTCCGGGTCACCTTGTACAGCAGGGACGCGATCACCCGGCCATAGTCCCAACACCGTGACAGCCTCGCTCTACCAGCGACGATGACTTTTCGAGCGGCACAGCATCGTGCGGCCGGTACACGGACGATTCATGTTGCGAGGGAAGTCGTCAAAATGATCATGTGTATGACGGATCTACATGGGATCAGCGCGCGGGGTGCAAGTCGGCGATGGCTCGGTCGGGATCGGGGAAGCGGCCCATTCGGCGGTAGAGGGATTGGGCTTCAGCCCAGGCCGCTTGGGCCTGGTCGTGCCGGTCCAGCGCGGCGTGGGTGTGTGCCAGGTGGTCCAGGGTTTGTGCGGTCTGCCAGGTGCTGCCGCGGATACGGAACGCGGTCAGCGCGTTGGTGTAGTGGGTGATGGCTTCAAGGTGTCTGCCGGCGCGGCGCCCGATGTGGCCGAGGCTGTTCTCGGTGTCGGCCAGGCCGTCCGGGTCGTCGAGCGCGCGGTGCAGTGCCAGGGATGTCCGGCAGTAGGTGCGGGCGGTGTCGTAGTCGCCCAGGCAGGCGGTGTACCAGCCAATCTGGTTGAAGCTGCGGGCCAGGGACACCGGTTCGTCCGCGGTGCGGAAGATCTCCAGGGCACGGGTGGCGTGGTGTAGCGCCCGGTGATCGTCGCCGCGTTGGGACCAGGTTCGGGCCAGCTCGCGGTGGGCGTGGGCGTGCTGCACCGGGTCCGAGCTGAGCTCGAGGGCCTGGTTCAGGTGGTGGGCGGCGGAGTCGTAGTGGCCCAGTTCGTTGCACGCGCGGCCGAGGAAGCGATGGGCACGGGTGCGGGCGTGTGGGTCGGTGAGGTGGTCGGCTGCGGACAGGGCGGCTCGCCAGGTGGCCAATTCGTCGTGGCGGAGGTCGCGTCGGCGGTGGAAGTCGTTGAGGCACCACGCCAGGTGCCACACCGCGGGGTGGTCGGCTACGAGTTGGGTGGCCAGCAGGTTGGCGTGTTCGCGGTCGAACCATGCCTGTGTGGTGTCCAGGTCGTGGAATTCGACCGGCGGGTCACTGGGCCACGCCAGTGCGGGTCTGCTCGGGTTGGTCACGCGGTCGGCGGTGTGTGCGGCGGTGGTGTAGAAGTGGACCACCCGGGACAGTGCCTCGGTGCGGACGGACGCGGGAAGTCGGAGGCTGGTGGCGAAGGCGCGGACCAGGTCGTGCAGCGCGTAGCGGCTGTCGGGTCGGCGTTCGAGCAGGGACGCGTCGGTTAGGTCGTTGAGGAGCACGCGAGCTTCTTTGTGGGGTAGGTCGATCAGGTGTGCCGCGGCGGGCAGTCCGATGTCGGGGCCGGGCGCGTGGGCGAGCAGGGCGAATGCGGTTCGCTGCGCGGCCGACATCCTGTGCAGTGACCACGTCAGCACGGTGTCGTGGAGTTCGGGCATGTCGAGGTCGCGCAGTTCGGCGGCGAACTCGGCCAGCGGCAGCCCGGGGTGCGTGCAGGCGCTGGCGGCGACGATGCCCAGGGCGAGCGGGAAGCCGGCGCACAGCCGCAACAGGTCGGCCACCGCGGTCGGTTCGGCGGTGATCCGATCGGCATCCAGTCGCCGGGCCAGCACGGCGTGGGCATCGTCGGACCCGAACACGTCCAGCGGCAGGTGTCGTGAGTTGTAGCGGATGATCAGGTCTTTGAATCGTCGCCGGCTGGTGACCAGGGCCGTGCACGTGTCACCGCCGGGCAGCAGCGGCTCGACCTGTCGCGCATCGGCGGCGTTGTCCAGCACGACGAGTACCCGCTTGTCCGCCAGCAGGCTCCGGTACATCGCCGCCTGCGCGTCCAGGTCGACGGGTATGGCGTCGTGCGGCACACCGAGCGCGGCGAGGAACGCACGCAAGGCCCGTTCCGGGGCGAGTGCCCGACCTTCGGGACTGAACCCGCGCAGATCCACGAACAACTGCCCATCCGGGAACCATTCGCGTCGCAGGTGCGCCCACCGGACGGCGAGCCAGGTCTTACCGATACCGCCCGTGCCGACGATCATGTTCACCGGTGCCCGGCGATCCAATGCGGCGAGTTCGTCGACCCGTCCGGCGAACGGGCCGGGTACTGCCGGAAGCTGGCACGGCACCACCGACGCCGCCACCGCCGCGTGAAAATGCGCGACACCGACTTGGACGACGTTCCCCACGGACTCAGCGGCCACCCAGTTGCGCACGTCCACCCGACGAGTCTCCACCCCGTGCTCTCCCCTTACTCCGTAGAAGTGCGGCACCGCTGCCGAAGATCGGCGCGCTTGAGCGAGCCGGCCTGGTGACGAACGACCGCCGTCAGCCCTGCGCTTGCTTGCAAATACCGTCCGTGCAGGTCACAGGTTTGAGTACTCGTTGAGATGCCGTCCGGGCGTTGCCGTCGGTGAACGTCGAACAGGGTGGCGGCTACTCGGTCGCAAGAGTGTCGACAGCGCAGGCGTTGCGGCTACAGCTGTATTGCTTACGGCAAGAACTCTGGTCACTTGATTCCATCAAGGGGGCAAGCAGGAGGGAGCGGATGCGGAAGAGTTTCGTTGTACTGCAACGGAGTTCGCTCGCGTCGAGCTGCGTTCAACCGACCGATCGCTTTGGCAGTCGGCAATGCTTCTGCAGGTCAGAGCTTGATCAGGGCGAAACTGGGGGTCAAGGGGTCGCAGGTTCAAATCCTGTCGTCCCGAACGGGTGAATCCGGCCAATCGACGCCAAACGCCACCCGTTGGGGTGAACCGCTTGCACTGTGCGCCGAGGGCCCTGAACGAGCCCTGACGTGCCGACATGACCGCCTAGCGCCGCATCTCGGAACGTTGACCCGGTAATCGGCTCGGTCTGCTGACGGTCCAGGCTGGTCCTCCCATGTCGAGCGGGGCGAGTGCGGTGCTGACG
>NZ_PYAX01000014.1 GCF_003014735.1 Saccharothrix carnea
AGGGTGTGCCGAAGGGTTCCGAGCCGAAGAAGATCGGTGAGGGCGCGGACGGCAGGAACTGCTTCTACTCACCGTCCGACATCACCTGGCGGTAGCGAGAGCGGTGGTGCGGGCGCGATGAAGTCCTCGCGCCCGCACCACGATCACCAGTGCAGGCCAGGCAGTTCCGCGATCCGGATCAGGTCCGCCTCGGTCAGGGGCGGGGTCGGCCGGGTCGGGCGGTCGGCCGCGGGGCCCATGTCGGCGACGTTGGAGCTCTGGACGGTCAGCCGGCTGCCGTCCGCCGCCTGCCCGTAGAGGTGGCGCCTGATCAGACCGTCTTCCGTCGTCGTCTCCACGGTCGCCTTGCGGCCACCGGCCAGCTCGACCACGCGGCACGCGGACCGGTCCCGGCAGGTCGGCTCACCGTCACGGGGAACGTCCACCGTCACCATCACCGAGCCGCGACCCTCCGCGTCGGTCACGGTGGCCGCCGCGCGGTAGCCGCCCTGGCTGACGCGGAACCTCAGCGCCGCCTCGTCCGAGGGGAGGTGCCGTTCGACCGTCAACCCGGGCGGGAGCGCGCCCGCCAGCACCTGGTCGAGCTCGGCCGCACGGCGGTTCGACGGGTCCGCGGGCACCGCACGGCCCACCCACTGCACCTTCAGCTGCGGCGCGGTGGCGACGGCGACCAGCTGGTCGTCGGTGAGGACCCGGTTCTTGGAGCCTGTGCCACCGGTCTCCATGACGCTCACGTACGTGCCGTCGCCGCGCCACACGTCCGCGGTGGCCAACGTCGCCTCACTGCCGGGCTCGACGGTGACGCGTGCCGTCGACCCGTCCGGCAGCGCCCTGACCGAGCACTGCGTCTCCGGCGTGAACCACCGGCACTCGCCGGGCGGCTGCCGGCCGAGCGGCCTGACGTAGACGATGACCGTCCGGTCACCGGTGAGCCCGAAGTCGCCGCCCCAGCTCGCGTCGATGGCGCACAACCGCAGCGGTGTGGCCTCGACCCCCGCGGGCAACGGCAGCGCGAACCCCGCGAACGCCTCGGTGAGCCGGGCGGACTCGGCCAGTTCCTCCGGCGTCGCGGACCCGCGTGGCTGGTCGGGGAAGCCGCCCATCCCCGCCGGCGCCGCGCAGCCAGGCGCCGGCGCGACGGACGACGTCACGCTCGTCGGCGACGTCGACAGCACCGAGGCGGGCGGGGCGGACGACGACGCGACCGTCCCGCTCACCGCGACCGCGGCCACCGCGACCACCCCCACCGCCGCCGTGGTCAGCACGCCGAACCGCCGCCGTGCCCGCCGCTTGCGCCCGTCCTGGACGACCCGCTCGAACTCCAGGCCCGACGCGGGCTCGTCCGCCAGCGCCGCCTTGATCATGTCCCGAACCTCGTCGCTCACGAGCCCTCCCACAGCACGGTCCGATTGGTCGCCAGCGCACGCCGCAGGGCGCCGAGACCCTTGGACACCTGGCTCTTCACCGTTCCCTCGCTACAGCCCAGCGCCGCCGCCGTCTCGGCGACCGGCAGGTCCTCCCAGTAGCGCAGCACGACCGCGGCACGTTGCCTGGGCGGCAGCGCGGCCAACGCGCGCCGCACGTCCATGGCCTCCTCGACCCCTGTCGCCGCCTCGGCCGGCTCCGGCACCGCCTCGACCACCGTCTCCGGCCGCCGTCCCCGCCACCGCGACTCGTCGATGACGGCCCTCACCAGCACCTTGCGCACGTACGCGTCGACCCGTCCGGACCGGTCCAACCGCCCCCAGTGCACGTACACCTTGGCCAACGCCGTCTGAGCCAGGTCCTCGGCCCGGTGCCAGTCACCGCACAACAAGAAGGCGGTCCGCCGCACGACGGCCGCCCGTGCCTCGAAGTAGGCCCGGAACTCGCGGTCCCGATCCTGCACGTGACACCTCCTCCACTCGGTCACCCCCTATACGGCGGCCGACCGCACCCCGTTGCCCGTAACTTTGGGTGATCACGGCGAAGGGCCCGTGCGCACCCCTGGCGCACGGGCCCTCCTCCGCTCCCCCGGTCAGCCGGCGGGCTGGGTGCCGATGGTGTCCACGACCCCCGTCGTCACCGAGGTGAACGACACCACGGTGCCGGTGTCGAACTCGCCGAGCCAGTCGGTCACGACCTGGCGCTCGCCGAGGAACAGCCCGGTCTCCGGGTCGATGATGATGTCGTGGCGCCGGTCGCCGTCGTCGACGCCGAGCGCGATGCCGACGCGCCCGTCCAGGTTCGCCTGCCGCTCGGTCACCTCCAGGCCGGGCAGCCTGGTCAGCGCCCGGTAGAGGGCGGCGCGCAGGTCCGCGCCGATCAGCCCGCTGCGCAGCGCGTCGGCGGCGTAGGTCAGCAGCGCGGCGTCACCCCGGTCGTCCGGCGCGTCGGCCCGCAACCGCTCGTACAGCGCGGCCGGGTCGGTCGGCAGGCCCGCCTGCCACTGCGCGGTCGGCTTCTGCCAGGAGCCGGGGTCCTCGCAGTCGGACCCGCCGAAGAAGTCGCCGCACGGTGCGCGCCACTCACCCTCCGGCCAGCGGCTGTCGGTACGCACGCCGGCCGCGTCCGCCTCCTCCGCCGTGCTGTTCACCCACTGCACGTTGCCGGTGATCTCCTGGCGCAGCAGCCACTCGTCCTCCGGGTTCGCGGGTGCCCACGTCTCCTGCAGGTGCTCGGAGAGCCAGGCGAACTCCCGGCCGTCCATCGACGTCGTCGACCCCATCCACCAGGCGTGCGTGGCGACGTAGCGGTACCGGCCGGGACCGACCGGCCCGTCCACCGCCCCGATCGCCTGCGCGGCAGCGCGGTCCAGGGTCTGCACGGCCTCGGCGGTCGCCGGTGCGGGACCGCCGAACGACACGGTCTGCACCAGCAGCGTGCCGGCGACCAGCACGGCCACGGCCGCCGCACCGGCCAGCCACCGCCGGGTGGACCGGCGCGGTCGCTTCCCGCGTGCCGGCTCGGCCTGCTCGATCGTCGTGATCAGGGCCGCCCTGGCCTCGGCGAGCACCGGCGCGGCCGTGCGGACGTCGGCCCGCAGGGTGGCCAGCGCGGAGTCCAGCTCGTCGTCGGTCCAGACGCGGCGGATGTCGTGGTCACTCATCGCCGCTCCTCGGGTGCTCGGTGTTCGACGCGTGGGTCCGCAGCCGCCGCCGCACGCGGTGCAACCGGGAGCGGACCGTGCCGACCGGGATGCCGAGCGCTTCGGCGACCTCGTTCGAGTCCAGCCCGGCCCACCCGGTCAGCAGCAGCACGTCCCGGTCGCCCGGTTCCAGCTCGACCAGCGCGTCGGCCAGCAACCGGGCCCGCGCCGAGGCGTCGACCTGGTCGGCCACCCGGTTGTCGTGGTCCTCGGCGCCCGCCGCGGACCCGGCCGCCCGTGCCGCCGCCCGCAGGCCGCGCACCTCCTGCCGCACGTGTCGGCGCAGCAGGTTGGTGGCGATGCCGTAGAGCCAGGACCGCGCCGTGCCGCGGCCGGGGTCGTACCCGGCACGGCTCTGGAACGCGATCAGGAACGTCTCGCCGACCAGGTCGTCGGCCAGGTCGCCGACCCGGCGCGCCAGGTACCGGTGCAGCGGCCCGGAGTGCCGGTCGAACAGGTGCCCGAAGATCCGCGCCGGGTGCGGTCCCGACAGGTCCGGCCGGTCGTCGGCGTCCGACGCACCACCGCCGTCCGCGTGCTCGGTCATCATCCTCACACCAGGTGTTGCCCGCAGGGCGCCGCCACGTTCACGCCGGCGCGGGTGGGCTACTCCTCCCGGGCCCACGCCTTGGACAGGGCGAGCTTGCCACCGGTGTGCAGCAGCGACCCCGAGTAGATCCGGCTCGCCAGCAGCACGGTCAGCACGACCGTCCCGGCCAGCAGCCCCAGCGCCAGCAGCGGTTCCCACACCGCCGCGTCACCGGCGAACAGCCGCACCGGCATCGCGATCGCCGACGAGAACGGCAGGAACGACAGCACGGTGAGCACGGTGGCGTTGTCGGAGAAGAACATCACGCCGAAGTACGGGCCCATCACCAGCATCATCACCAGGCCCATGCTCGAACCCAGGTCCTCCTGCCTGCTGACCAGCGAACCGGCGACCGCCCACATCGAGGCCAGCAGCACGAACCCGAACACCAGGAACGGCACGAACCAGCCCAGCGCGGGCGCGACCAGGGCCAGCAGCTCCTGGTGCCCGCCCAGCCGCAACGCGATCGGCCCGGCCACCGCGATCACCAGCACCTGGCCGATCGTGAGCAGGGAGTGCCCCGCGATCTTGCCCGCCAGCAGCGCCCGCACCGGGACCGTCGACACCAGGATCTCCACGATCCGGGTCTGCTTCTCGGTGACCGTGCTCTGCGCGATCGCCGTCCCGCTCATGCCGACGATGAGGAACACCATGGCGAACACCATGATCGCCAGCTGCCGCTGGTCCTGGCCGACCTCGGCCGGGTCGAGCAGGTCGACCGGTGGCGCGGTGCGCAACGCGGCCACCACGCTGTTCGGCGGGTCGTCGAGCGCCAGCACGCGGATGCCGGTGGCGGACTCGCCCGTCGTGTCCGGCACGACCGCCGCCTTCACCTCGTCCGCCCGGATGAGCGCCTCGGCGGCGGCCACGTCGGCGACCTCGCGCACCTCCAGACCGGTGTCGGCCAACGCCTCCGCGGCCTCCGAACCGACCGCCGCGACCTTGGTCTCACCGCCGCCGAAGACGGTCGGCAGGATCGAGATCGCGAACAGGCCGACCACGATTACGGCGAGCCCGATCCAGAAGCCCTTGGACCGCAGGAACACCTTCATCTCGCGCTCGGCGACCAACCGGGTGGCCGCGACGAAACCGCGCGACCCGCCGTCCTGCTCCGTCACGCCGGTCATCAGATGACCTCCTTGAAGATCTCGTCGAGCGTCGGGACGACGGGGGTGAAGCCGCGCACGGGCCCGCGGCGCAGGGCCGCGGCCAGGACGACCTGGTCCACGTCCGGGTCACCGTCCGGTTCGAACACCACGCGCGGGCCGTCGACGTCGACCACCCGGACACCCGGCACGTCCCGCACCCACCCCGCGTCGGAGGCCACGACCAGCTCGAACCGCGTGGTGCCGTACCGGGTACGCAGCTCGTCGCGCGCGCCGTCTGCCGCGATCCGGCCACCGGAGATGATCACCACGTCGTCGCACAGCCGTTCCACCACCGACAGCTGGTGGCTGGAGAACAGCACGGGCACGCCGTTCGCGGCACGCTCGCGCAGCACGCCGAGCACCGTCTCGACCGCGATCGGGTCCAGCCCGGAGAACGGCTCGTCCAGGATCAGCATGACCGGGTCGTGCACCAGCGCGGCGGCCACCTGGGCGCGCTGCTGGTTGCCCAGCGACAGCTCCTCGAGCTTGTCCTTGGCCCGGTGGCCGAGTTCGAGCTGGTCGAGCAGGCGGTCGGTGTTGCGCCGCGCCACGTCCCGGTCGAGGCCGTGCAGCTGGCCGAGCCAGCTGATCTGCTCGGCGACGCCCATCTTCGGGTAGAGGCCGCGTTCCTCGGGCATGTACCCGAACCGCTGCCGCACCGCGCCGGTCACCGGCGAACCCTGCCAGGACACCGTGCCGCCGTGCGCGGCGAGGACGCCGAGGACGATGCGCATGGTGGTGGTCTTGCCGGACCCGTTCGCGCCCAGGAACCCGGTCATGCGGCCGGGTCGGACCTCGAACGACACGCCGTCCAGGACCTGGTGGTCGCCGAAACTCCGGCTGACCGACGTCACTGTCAACATGACCTCAACGCTAGGTCGTGGACGGTCGCGGCACGTCCGGCGCCGGATCGACTTCGCGGGTCCTCCTCGCGGAGGACCCCGCGTGTCGAACACCCGGGTCGGGCGTGTCGAACGCTCGGGACCCCCGAGTTCCACGCTCAGGTCCGCGGGCGTCGACCACGGGAGGTTCGGCGTCAGGCCCGGCCCGGCTCCACGATCCCGTGCTCGTAGGCGAACACGACGGCGTGCGTGCGGTCGCGCAGGCCCAGCTTGGCCAGGATGCGCGACACGTGCGTCTTCACCGTCGTCTCACCCAGGAACAGCGCACCGGCGATCTCCGCGTTGCTCGCGCCACGCGCGAGGTGGACCAGCACCTCGAACTCGCGGTCGGTGAGTTCCGGCGGGCGGCGCGTCGTCGTGGCGGGCGGCACGGGTTCGGTGAACCGGGCGATGACCCGGCGGGTGACCTCCGGTGACAGCAGGGCGTCACCCCGCGCCACGACCCGCACCGAGTCGACCAGGTCCTCCGGCGAGGCGTTCTTGAGCAGGAAACCGCTCGCACCCGCCCGCAGCGCCTCGAACAGGTAGTCCTCGCGGTCGAACGTGGTGAGGATGACGACCTTGATCGGGTTGCCCGCACCCGCCGGGCCGAGGATGCGCCGGGTGGCCTCCAGCCCGTCCACGCCCGGCATCTGCACGTCCATCAGCACGACGTCCGGCTGGAGCCGGCCGACCACCTCCACCGCCTCGACGCCGTCGCGCGCCTCGCCGACGACCTCGATGTCGTCCTCGGTGCCGAGGATCACCCGGAAGCCCGCCCGGACCAGGTCCTGGTCGTCGGCGAGCACCACGCGCAAGGGGTCCGTCATGCGGGGAACCTCGCACAGACCCGGTACCCGACGTCACGGCGGGGTCCGGCTTCCAGCTCACCGCCGTGCACCGCGACCCGCTCCCGCATGCCCACCAGGCCGAACCCGGCACCGCCCGACAACCCGTTCCGCCCCCGGCCGTCGTCGGTGACCTCGACCTCCAGCGACTTCTCCAGGAACCGCACCCGCACGTCGGCCCGGCGCGCGTCCGCGTGCTTCACCACGTTCGTCAACGCCTCCTGCACGATCCGGTACACCGACAGGGCGACACCCTCCGGCACCGGCCGCGGCTCCCCGTACACCCCGTGCACCACGTCGAGCCCCGCCGACCGGGCCTGTTCCGCCAGGTCGGCCAGCTGGTCCAAGCCGGGCGACGACGTCGCGCCCGCACCCTCCCGGACCTCCTCCTCCGGGTCGGCGCGCAGCACGCCCAGCAGGCCGCGCAGTTCGCCGATGGCCGTGCGCGCGGTCTCCTCGACAGTCCGCAACGCCTCGCGGGCCAGCTCGTGGTCGCGGTCGAGCACCCGCCGTGCCGCGCCCGCCTGCACGCCCATCACCGACACGTGGTGCGCCACGACGTCGTGCAGGTCACGGGCGATGCGCACGCGTTCGGCGACGATCGCGCCCCGCGTGTTCTGCTCCTGCGACCGGCGCAACTGCTCGGCCCGGTGCTCCAGCTCGGCCTGGCGGCGGGCCGAGACCCACGCCATGTCGCCGAAGAAGTGTGCGGACAGGAAGAACAGCATGTTGAGCCCGATGCCGTAGAGCACGGTCGCGAGCACCGGGTCGAGCGGCCCGGCCGCGTCCTCGAACTGCGGTGTCGGCGCCACCAAGAACTTCACCAGCCCGTAGCCGAGCCAGCCGAACATCACCGCCATCACCGCGATCCGGGCCCACCGCGCCCGCGTCCGGTCCGGGCCCCACGCGCCCGCGCTGAAGATGGCCAGGAACAACGCGACGGACGGCACGAGGTTGTCGCCGACGCGACGCGTCTGCACCGCGATGAACACCGCGCCGACCACGAACAGCACGGTCACCGGGAAGCGCCGCCGCGCCACCAGCGGCAGGGCCAGCGCCACGCCCCAGGCGAGCTGCTCGGCCAGCGGCGGTCCGCTGTCCCAAGGGCTCGCGCCCATGCTGTTCACCAGCACCGTCATCACCACGGCACCCGCCAGCACCGCGAGCGCCAGCGAGACGTCGCGCCGCCACTGGCCCGTGGCCGGCGCGGGCCGCCGCCACCTCGCCCACTCGGGCTCGCTCTCGTGGGACTGTCCGTCCGTCATGCCCGAGAACGTAACGCGGCCACGTCCGCAGCCGCCGCCCGCGGCCTCGACCCTCAGCGCGGCTCGACCCTGGTGGCCGTGTCGCCGAACACGAACGGGGACGGCTCGCACTCGGCGATGAAGTCGCCGGGGAAGCCGAGCTCGAACGCCACCGCCGCCTCCAGCCGGCGCACGGCGTCGTCGGGCAGGGTCAGGTCCAGCGCTTCCAGGTTCTCGGTGAGCTGCGCGACGCTGCTCACGCCGACCAGCGGCAGCACGGCGCGTGACTTGGCGCGCGTCCACGCCAACGCCACCTGCGCGGGCCGTGCGCCCAGCTCGTCCGCCACCTCCCGGACGGCACGGGCGGCCGCGCGTTCCCGTTCGGTGAGCGAAGCCGGGTCCGCGCGCCTGCCCGCGGCACCGGTCAGCTTGCCCGCCGCCAGCGGTGCCCAGGCGGTCACGCTCAGGCCCAGCGCCTCGGCCATCGGCAGCAGTTCGCGCTCGACGTCGCGGGTGAGCAGGTTGTAGGGCACCTGGAGCCCGGCGAACGGTGTCCAGTCACGCCACTGCGCGAGGGTGTTGGCGCGGGCGACGACCCAGGCCGGCGCGTCCGAGATGCCGGTGTAGAGGACCTTGCCCGCGCGCACGGCGTCGTCCAACGCGCGCATGGTCTCCTCGACCGGGGTGTGCCGGTCCCAGATGTGCACCCAGTACACGTCGACGTAGTCGGTGCGCAGCCGGCGCAGGCTCCGGTCCAGCGAGGCGGCCAGGTTCTTGCGGTGGTTGCCGGAGGCGTTGGGGTCGGCGGCGTCGCGGGACAGCGTGTACTTCGTGCCGATGACGAACCGGTCGCGCCGCCGGACGATCGAGCCGAGCAGTTCCTCGCCGGCGCCGTAGGCCGACGCGGTGTCGAGCACGTTGCCGCCCGCGTCGGCGTAGGCGTCGACGATGCGGCGGGACTCGGCGGGGTCGTCGAGGGTCATGGTGCCGAGCAGGAGTTCCGACACGCGCAAACCGGTCTGGCCGAAGAGCCGGTACTTCATGGTCATGCCCCACAGCCTGGGACGGCGGGCCGGCCGGAGGGAGGCCCCCACAGGGACCCCCTCGCGACCGACAGCCTCCACCGCGTCTTCCGGCCGCTCAGCGAGGCGGCCCACCGCACTAGACTCGGCCACCATGAACGCGTTGGGCGGGTTCCTGCGAGCGCGCCGGGAGGCAATCACCCCGGCCGAGGTGGGTCTCCCGTCCGGTCCGCGCCGCCGCACACCGGGGCTGCGCCGGGCCGAGTTGGCCGCGCTGGCCGGTGTCAGCGTCGAGTACCTGACCCGGCTGGAACGCGGGCGCGACCGCCACCCGTCCGCGCAGGTGATCGGGGCGTTGGCGGACGCGTTGCGGCTGTCGTCGCACGAACGCGTCCACCTGCACCGCCTGGTGAAGGCGGGCGGCGCGGTGTGCTCGGTGGTGGCCGAGCCACGTCCCGTGCGGCCCACCGTGCTGGCGCTGCTCGACCGGCTGGAGCCGACGCCCGCGTTCGTCGCGGACGCCCAGGGCGACCTGCTCGCGTGGACCGCCGGGTTCCGCCTGCTGGCCGCACCGTCCGGTCTGCTGGACGTCGAGCGGCCCAACTTCGCGCGGTTCGTGTTCGGTGACGCCAGGGCGCGCACGTCGTTCCCGGACTGGGACCGGGTGGCCGACGACCGTGCGGCTGCGCTCCGTGCCGCCGCAGACCTCGGTGACGGCTCGGCGGCGGCCCTGGCCGAAGAGCTCTCCATCACCGCGGGCACCGACTTCGGCCGCCGCTTCACCGGCGGGTCGGTGCCCGGCGGGACGGGCGTGGAGCGCTGGCGGCACCCCGAGCACGGTGAGCTGCGGCTGGCCTACGAAACCCTGACCGTGCCCGGCGACGAGGACCACCGCCTCGTCGCCTACCTCCCGGCCGACCCGGCGACGGCGCGGGCCCTCGACGCCGCCCACGCCTACGCGTCGTAGTCCTCACAGCACCGCGGCGAGCTGTTCCACCGCCTCCAGCGGGTCCGGCCCGACCGGGACCAGCACGGCGCTGTCCACCCCGGCGGCGAAGAGTTCGGCCAGGCGGGACCTCGCGTCGGCGGCCGTGCCGGTCACGGCCAGTCGGCGCACCCACTCCTCCGGCAGGCGGCGCGCGAACTCCTCCCGGCTGTCGCACGACCGGCGCAGGGCGGCGAACTCCGCGGCGAACGGCAGCGGTGCCAGGTGTGGTGCCCAGTCCGGCTCGCCGATCCACTCCAGGCCGGTCCGCACGGCGTCGATCGCCACCGACGCGTCGGGGTGCACGGCGGCCACGTTGTAGCCGACGAGGCGGTGCGGCCGGTCCGCGTCGATGTGCGCCAACGCCGCCCGCGCGTACTCCGGCGTCGTCGGCTCGGCCAGGATCGTGCCGTCCGCCACCCGCCCCGACACGGCCAGCGAACGCGGCCCGCGCACTCCCGCCAGCACGAGAGGCGGGTGGTCGGGCACGGACGAGTCTTCCAGGCGCACGCCGTCCAGCTCGACGTACTCGCCCCGCTCCACCGACTTCCCGCGCACCAGGGCCGTCACCGCGCCCAGGTACTCCTCCAGCATCGTCAGCGGGCTGGCGGGCCACTCACCGACCGACTTCATCCAGCCCGGCATGCCGTGCCCGATGCCGATGTCGATCCGGCCGGGGAACAGCTGGGCCAGCGTCGCCGCCTCCATCGCGGCGAACGCGGCGTTGCGCGCGCCGACCGGCAGCAACCCGATGCCGACCCGGATCCGCCCGGTCGCCGCCAGCACCGCCGCGGCCTGGCCGATCCCGCCGCGGAAACCCAGGTCCTCCACCACCCACAGCTCGTCGAACCCCAGCTCGTCCGCACGCCGGGCGAACGGCAGCACCCGCGCGGGCGCCAGGTCGCGGGGCAGCATGACCCCGACCGATCCGGATGTGCTCAAGACAGCGCTCCTAGGTTCGCAAGTACGAGGCGCCGTTGAGGTCGAGCACGGCACCGGACGCCCACTCGGCCTCCGACGATGCCAGGTAGACCACCGCGGCGGCGACCTCCTCCGGCTTCGCCACCCGGCCGAACGGGCTCTGCGCCAGCACCTCGTCGGTCACCATGTCCGCCACCCGGTCGGTGCCGACGAAACCGGGCGCCACCGACGCCACCGCGATGCCGTGCGGCGCCAACGCGACCGCCAGCGACTGCCCCATCGAGTGCAACGCCGCCTTGCTCGCGCCGTACGCGGGCATCGCGGGCTCGCCGCGGAACGCGCCGCGCGAGCCGACGTTGACGATCCGCCCGCGGACACCGCGCGAGATCATGTGCCGGGCCACGCAGTACGACATGTCCGCGGCACCGAACACGTTGACCGCGAACGTGCGCCGCCACAACGCCTGCCACTGCGCGTACGGCAGGTCCACCGAGCCGAGTTCCACCAAGCCCGCGTTGTTGACCAGGACGTCGATCCCGCCGAGCGTGTCGGCGGCCGACCCGACCACCCGCTCGATCGCGTCCGGGTCGGCCAGGTCGACGTCCGCGGAGGACAGTGCGACCACCTCGTCGCCCAGTTCCCGGAACGCGTCGGCGATCGCCGCGCCGATACCGCGACTGCCGCCGGTGACCACGACACCCCGGCTCACTTGGCGAACACCTGCGACTCGTCCTTGAACGCCTTGAACTCCAGCGCGTTGCCCGCCGGGTCGCGGAAGAACATCGTCCACTGCTCACCCGGCTCACCGGCGAACCGCAGGTACGGCTCGATCACGAACTCCGTCCCGGCCGCGCGCAGCCGCTCGGCCAGCGCGTGGAACTCGTCGACCGGCAGGAGGAGGCCGAAGTGCGGCACGGGCACGTCGTGGCCGTCGACCGGGTTGCGACCGGAGTCGCCGCGCGGACCGGGCACGACGTGCGTGACGAACTGGTGGCCGTAGAAGTTCCAGTCCACCCACTTCTCGGCCGAGCGCCCCTCTTCGAGCCCGAGCACGCCGCCGTAGAACGCGCGGGCCCTGGCCAGGTCGTCGACGGGGACAGCGAGGTGGAAACCAGGTCTCATGCCTCCACCTTGACCACCGGTCCGGCTAATGTCAACATTCGACATTATGCAGCTGCGCAGGGCCGACCGGCGGGGTCTGGCGGACGAGGCCGCCGACCGGATCCGGGAAGCGATCTTCGCGGGGGTGTTCCCGCCGGGCGCGCCGGTGCGCGAGGTGGAACTGGCCGCGTCACTGGACGTCAGCCGCGGCTCGGTGCGCGAAGGCCTCGCCGTGCTGGCCCGGGAAGGGCTGGTGCGCAGCGCCTGGCACCGCGGCACCAGGGTCATCGACCTGACCGTCCAGGACGCCGAAGAGGTGTACTCGGTCCGGGCCGCCCTGGAAGGCCTCGCCGGGCGCGGCGCGATCGGCCGCGTCGACCTGGCCGCCCTCGACCGGCTCGTGGACGCCATGGCGGCACGGCTGGCCGAGGGCGCGCCGAGCGACCGGCTGCTGGCCCTCGACATGGAGTTCCACGACACGATCTACCGGGCCACCGGCAACCGGCGGCTGCTGGAGGCCTGGCACGCGGTGCGGTCCCAGGTGCACCTGTTCCAGCTCACCCGGATCCGGCTCGGCCACCACGACTACCGCGCCGTGGTCGTGGACGAGCACCGCGAGATCGTGCGGCTCCTCGACGCCGGTGACGCCGCCGAGGTCACCCGCCGCGCCGAGGAGCACGTCCACTCGGCGCTGCGGGTGCTCGTGGGTCAGCTCGACGGCTCGACCACCGAGACCTCCGGGTAGCCGGCCGACGCCCGGTCCAGCAGCGGCTGCGGCACACCGCGCAGGTGCAGGTCGAAGAACGCCCGCACGTAGGCGCGGGTGATCGCCGCGCCGCGCTCGCCGGGCACCTCCGCGCTCGGGTCGAGGCCCAGCTGCGGTGCCAGCACCCCGATGTCGGTGAACGACGGGTGCGACATGCCCGCCACCACCAGCCAGCGCTTCCACCCGGTCAGCAACGGCCAGGCGTCCGCCCAGCTCTTGACGCTGGGAGCGCCGGGCGCGAAGTTGTCCTGCCGACCCAGGAACATGACCGGCTGCGACATCCCCTCCGGCGGCACGGGCGTGGAGAGGACGCCGTCCACGTCGATCGCGGCGCGGATGCGGGCGTCGGCACGCGCGGCGCCGAGGCTGCTCGCACCGCCCGCCGAGTGGCCGCCCATGGCGATCCGCGAGGCGTCCACCAGGTTCGCGCCGCGGTGGTCGCGCAGCGGCCCGGTCAGCTGGTCCAGCACGAACGACACGTCCACCGCCCGGCCCGCGTCCAGCTTCAACCAGAACTCGTGGTCGTGGAGGACCTCGCAGGAGGCGCAGG
This sequence comes from Saccharothrix carnea, assembly GCF_003014735.1. Classification (GTDB taxonomy): domain Bacteria; phylum Actinomycetota; class Actinomycetes; order Mycobacteriales; family Pseudonocardiaceae; genus Actinosynnema; species Actinosynnema carneum. The sequence goes on from NZ_PYAX01000014.1 coordinate 13,183, forward strand.
GGGCGAACCGCCCGTCCGGGAACGCGGTGCCGACGTTCTCGTAGGTGTGGCCCACCACCGCGACGACGTAACCGTGGCTCGCCAGGTCCTCCGCCAGCGTGGTGAGCGTGGCGCGGGGCCGTTTGTAGCCCGGCGACAGCACGACCAGCGGCAGGCCGTGCCGCCGGCCGACCGGTGGCGCGTCCACGACGGCGTTGGTCCGCAGGGTGCTCAACGTGTCGGGCGGCACGGTGGTGATGCCGCCTTCCTCGAGCACCGCGGCCGACTCGGCGGGCGTCAGGTACTGCTTCTTCGGCCCGCGCGCCGACGCGGCCGGGTAGAAGAGCGAGACCATCAGCTCCCGTTTCACAGCGGGCACCCACGGATCCGGGCGGGACGCGTCGACCAGGTGCAGCGACGTGACGCCGACCGCGTGGCGGCCGGTCGGCGCGGGCAGGTGTGGCGTTCGGTCGTCCGGGGCGGGAGTGGCCGAGGCGGGAGCGGTGGAGAGCAGGAGTGCCGAGGCGATGAGGAACGTGATGCCGCGCATGGCGGTCCCCTTTCGAGGTCGGCCCAGCCGGTCACAGCGGCTGGGGAGTCAGGACAGCCGGCGCAGCCGGCCGAAGCAGAACCAGGTCACCGGCGCGGACAGGACGAGGAACAACGCCAGTTCCACCCACTGCAACGGCCAGAACCGGCTCGCCGGCTGGTAGGTCAGGTGCTGCCGGTAGCCGTGGTCGGACAGCCGGGCGAAGCACGCGTGGATCCGGTCGAGGTCCAGGTCGCGCGGGTCCTCCGCCGCCGGCGGCAGGCAGTCACCCACCACGGCGGGCAGCGGCCGGACCACGGCGCCGTTCGCGTCCACGGTCTCGTTGGTCAGCACCCACGCGCCCGCCGGTGCGAGCACGGTCAGCGCCTCGGGCGCACCCCGGCCGCCCTCCTCGGCACGGATGCCGGCGATGTTCGCCTCCGTGATCGCGACCGTCTCGCCGACCGGCGGCAGGAGGTGCGGGCGCACCGCGAGCGGCACCGCGAGCTGCACGGCGGCGTACACGACGAGGGTCACGGCCATCGCGGTCACGGTGCGGCGCAACAGGATCGCGACCGCGATCCCCAGCACGAACGCGAACGCGGCGTAACCGACGGGCGCGATCCCCCGTGCGGCGAACACCACCGGCGTCATGAGCCGCCCGAAGTTGCCCACGCGCTCCGGCACGGCCGAGGTGTCGACGGGGTCGGCCCACCAGGTGACGACCAGGCTCAGCAGTCCCGCCGTGAGCGCGGCGGCAGGCACGCCGATGCCGAGCTTGACCGCGAGCCACCGGGTGCGGGTGACGCTCTGGTTCCACACCAGGTTGTGCGTGCCCGCCTCCAGTTCCCGGGTGATCATCGGCACGCCCCAGAACACGGCGAGGAGCGCGGGCAGCCCGTTCACCGCGAACAGGCCGGCGGAGTACCAGAACTCCCCGTCGCCGGGGTCCTGCCCGCCGACGAGGCGGGTGCCCGCGAGGAGCGCGGTGACCACCGCCAGGGCCGCGTACACCGACACCAACGGGAAGCGCAGCTGCCGCCACGTCAACCACGTCATCGGACCACCTCCAGCGGCGGACGGCCGGTGCCGGGGTTGCTCATGTAGGCCAGCAGGAGGTCCTCCAGGTCGAGCTCGCCGACGTCCCAGGACGGGTCGAGGACCGGTGCCTCGGTGCGCACCAGGACGGTGGTCTGGCGGTCGGTGTGGCTCACCGAGACCACGTGCTGGTCCGCGGGCAGGGTGTCGACGTCCCGCCGCGGCCCGGTCAGCCTGCGGTGGGTGGCCAGCAGGTGCTCGACCTCGCCGGTGATCCGGACCCGGGCGTCCACCAGCACGACGAGGTGGTCGCAGACGCGTTCCAGGTCGCCGATCAGGTGCGAGGACATCACCACGCTCAGCCCGTGCTCGGCCACGGACTCCATCAGGTCCCGCAGGAACTCGCGCCGTGCCACCGGGTCGAGCGAGGCGACCGGCTCGTCCAGCAGCAGCAGTTCGGGGCGTTTCGCGATGCCGAGCGTGAGCGCGAGCTGCGCCCGCTGGCCGCCGGACAACTTGCCGGCGGGCAGTGCCGGGTCCAGTCCGATCCGGGCGATCCGGTCGCGGGCCAGGGCGTCGTCCCAGCCGGGGTTGAGGTGGGCGCCCAGGCGCAGGTGCTCCGCGACGGTCAGGTTCGCGTAGACGGGCGTGTGCTGGGCGACGAAGCCGACCTTCGCCAGCTGGGCCGGACCGCTGCCCGGCACGTCGCCGCAGACCTCGATGGTGCCGCTGGACGGCTCGACCATGCCCGCCGCGAGGCCGAGCAGCGTGGACTTGCCCGCGCCGTTCGGGCCGACCAGCCCGGTCACGTGCCCGGCCGGGAGGTCGAGGTCGCAGCCGGTCAACGCCCAGCGCCGCCGGTACTTCTTGCCCAGGCCGCGGGCACGCAGCACGGTCACGCTATGTCCTCCCTGGACGCGGAGCGAAACGTGGTGAGGAACAACGCCTCGATGCTCTCCTCGTCCAGTCCGGCGCGGCGGGCCTTGGCCAGCCAGCGCCGCAGGTCCTGGCGCAGCGGCGCGAGCGCGGCGAGCGAGGTGCCCGACAGCGTGCCCGTCACGAACGTGCCCACCCCGGGACGGGCCGCGACCAGGCCGTCGTGCTCGAGTTCGCGGTAGGCCTTGAGCACCGTGTTGGGGTTGATCGCCAGGTCGGCGACCACGTCCTTCACCTTCGGCAGCTGGTCGCCTTCGCGCAGCAGGCCGAGCCGCAGCGCGTGCCGCACCTGCCGGACCAGCTGCTGGTAGGGCGACAGGCCCGACTTGCCGTCCAAGTGGAACTCGATCACGGCTTCCTCCATTTAACTAGCTACCTAGCACTATAGGCACATAGGAGGATGCACGTCGAGGTCGCGCTCGGCGGGCTTGGCGGGCACAAAGCGGCGGGGCCGGGCAATCAGCCCGGCCCCGCCGTCGATCCGCAGGTCTGCTAGAAGCGCGCGCCCACGTCCGCGCCGTTGCTCGGGCGCAGGAAGGTGGACGACGGGATCGAGCCGTCGGCGTTGCGCGGTCCCGTGATCGTGCCCGGGTTCGTGCTCGCGAACGACCACGAGCCGCCGAGGTCCCACGAGTTGCCGCTGCCGCTGGAGTTCGAGCCGAGCGACACGTCCGCACCGTTGCCCGCCGCCAGGTTCTTGGTCAGCGTGCTGTCGGAGCGGTCGAACTGGAACCCGGTCTTCGGGTTGTCCCACGCGGTGCTGCGCTCGACCCGGTGTTGGCCGGGGTTGTTGTTGTCCACGAAACCGCCGGCCGCGTTGTCCCACGCCATCGTGTTGCGCACGGTGTGGTTGGCGGCGACGCCGTTGCCGCCGAGCTTGAACCCGTTGCCGTCACCGGTGAAGTCGGGCAGGTTCCAGCGGTTGAAGCCGTTGCCCCAGGCCAGGCTGTTCTCCAGCAGGATCGGCGAGGAGAACATCCAGTAGTCCAGGCCGTCGTCGGAGTTGTGCCACAGCCGCGCGCCGCGCACCACGTTGCCGGTGCCGGAGCCCTCCTTGATGGCCAGGCCATCGGCGCTCTCGCCGTTCTTGCGCGGGTCGCGGTTGCCGTGGGCGTCCAGGTTGATGATCTGGTTGTTGCCCGACGCGCCTTGCAGGTGCAGGCCGGACTCGTAGTTGTCCCGGGTCACGAGCCGGTCGAACACGGTGTTGTTGACGTCCAGGCCGAACACGCCGTACGGGCCGTGGACGATCTCCAGCCCGATCAGCCGCCAGTGGTCGCCCTCGATGTGCACGGCGCCGCGTTCGGCACGCGGGATGCTGGAACCCACCGCGCCCGGCGTGTGCGGCATGTTCTCGCCGTCGATGACCACGCGCTCGGTGCCGTAGTTGCGCAACGTGATCGGCTGGCTCTCGGTGCCGTTCTTGAGCAGCTGGATGTTGGTGGCGGGTGCGTACGTGCCGCCACGCAGGTGGATCGTGTAGCCCGGCTGGGCCAGGTCGACGCCGCGTTGGATGGTGCGCAGCGGTGCGGCGAGCGTGCCGGGGTTGCCGTCGTCGCCGTCCGGTGCCACGTACAGCGCGTCGGCGGGCGGTGGCGTGCTGTCCTGGGTGAAGTCCAGGTAATCGACGTTCGGCAGGCCCGCCGAGGTGGTGGGGCTGAGCCGGATCGTGCTGGTGCCCGCGGGCACCGTGACGGACAGGGTCTTCGAGGCCCACGTCGACCACGCGCCGGTCGCCTCGAACGAGACCGACTGCCCGGTGGAGCCGTTGACGAGGAGGTTCGCGGCGCGGGCGGACGTGCCGCCGTTGGCGAACCGGACCAGCACCGTCGCGGCGCCCGCGGTCGGCGCGGTGACGGTGAACTGCGCGTGGGCGCCCACGGCGTTGGTCGCGTTGCAGAACCCGGTGCCGGAGTAGCCGGACCAGTTCGACTCGATGGCGCCCTGGCACACCGCGGGTGCGGTTTCCGCTTCGTGGTGCGTGGTCGCGGCGGAGGCCGCGGCTCCCGGTAATCCCAAGGCGACGGCCACCGCGGTGGCGGCGACAAGGGGGGTCAACCTCATTGTTTCTCCCTTTGCGTTACGCGGCGGCGGCCGATGTTCACGCTTCTGAACTGCGAAAACAGTATCGGGAGCGATCTCGGGCACGCTAACGCACACCGTCGGGACGAGGCAATGAGCCGAATGCGGATTCACGATTATGAACAAATGGCGGCGGGCGCGGGGACGATTCACCGTCGTCCCCGCGCCCGCCGTCGTGCGGAGTGTCGCGGACTAGTGCGGTGACTCCGCCTTGCCCGCCTTGACCATGAACGAACCGGCCACGGCCACCAGCGACAGGACCGCCGCCAGCAGGATCGCCGCGTGCATGCCGCCCATCTCGGCGCCGGTCGTCGCCTCACCGGCACCGGCCAGCTCGGCGGCCCGCGCGCTCATCACGCTGACCAGCAACGCCACGCCCGCCGCGGCGGCGAGCTGCTGGGTCGTGCTGAAGATCGCGCTGCCGTGGGAGTACAGCCGCGCGGGCAGCGCGCCCAGGCCCGACGAGAACAGCGGCGTGAACGAGAACGCCAGGCCCAGGCTCAGCACGAGGTGGAACACCAGCACGAGCGTGGCGGGCGTGGTCGCGTCGAACGTCGTGGCGAACCACAGCGAGCCGCTGGTGGCGATGGTGCCGACGATGAGCAGGACGCGCGGTCCCACCCGGTCGTACAGGCGGCCGACGAACGGCGACAGCAGGCCCATCAGCAGGCCACCGGGCAGCAGGAGCAGGCCGGTGGCCAGCGGGTCGAGCGCGAGGACGTTCTGCATGTAGATCGGCAGGATCGTCACCACGCCGAGCAGCAGGCCCATCATCACCATCATCAGGGCGCTGGCCAGGGTGAACGTGCGGAAGGCGAACGTGCGCAGGTCCAGCAGGGCGCGTTCGTGGCGCTGCAGCTGGATCTGCCGCAGCACGAACGCCGTGATGCCCAGCACACCCACCGCGAGCGACGCCCACAGCGTGGCGGACGACCCGCCGCCGCTGTGCCCGATGCTCGACAGGCCGTAGACCAGGCCGCCGAAGCCGAACACCGACAGCACGACCGACAGCACGTCGATCGGCGCGCTGCTCGCCTCGCCGATGCGAGTCACCCAGCGCAGGCCCAGCACCAGCGTGGTGAGCGAGATCGGCAGCACGACCCAGAACATGGCGCGCCAGCTGAACAGGTCCAGCAGCACACCCGACACCGTGGGCCCGATGGCGGGCGCGACGGAGATGACGATGGAGATGTTGCCCATCACCGCGCCGCGGCGGGCCGGCGGCACGAGCGTCATCACGGTCGTCATCAGCAGCGGCAGCATGATCGCCGTGCCGCTGGCCTGCACCACGCGCGCGGCGAGGAGCACCGGGAAGCCAGGGGCCAGCGCGGCGATCAGGGTCCCCGCGCTGAACAGGCCCATCGCCACGCCGTAGAGCACGCGCGTCGACACCCGTTGGATGAGGTAGCCGGTGATCGGGATGACCACCGACATGGTCAGCAGGAAGCCCGCCGTGAGCCACTGGCCCACGGCGGCGGTCACGTTGAGTTCGGTCAGCAGCACGGGCAGTGCGACGCCCATGATGGTCTCGTTCAGGATGACCACGAACGTGGCCACGAGCAGCACGCCGATCACGGCGCGGTCGGCGCGGGTGAGCGCGGGCGGCGACGTCACGGCGTCGGACACACCTGCGGAAGTCATGCGTGGATCCCCCAGAGGAAAAAGATGGGCGCGCCAAAGAGGCAACGGCGCCCCGAGCACCTCAACCCTACCTCCGGAGGCGGCGAGGTCACCTCACCTTTTCCCTGCGGGCGAACCCGGGTGGACGCCGGTCAGGCTCAGGTCAGGTGCTCGACCGTGACGTCACCCCAGCGCTGCGCGAGGTACTCGGCGACCAGCCTGCGGTGGCAGTGGTGCGGTTTGTCCTCACTGCACAGCAGGACCGCGTTGTCGACCAGGTCACGTGGGACGGTGTCCTCGACGCCGCGCTGCCGCATCAGGTCCAGGAACCGGCCCTCGTAGGCCGCCCAGTCGCTGCCGTGCTTCTTGTAGTCGTCCAGCATGGGCTGCGTCGGCGCCAGCTCGGGCCGGTGCGCATAGGACATGCCGCACAGCTCGCGGACGAAGTAGGCCAAGTCGTCCCGCTTGGCGAAACCGGCCAATTGCGACACGTTGTTGAGGCGCACGTCGACCAGGGTGGTCGCGCCCGACCCGCGCAACAGGCTGAAGAACCGCTGCGCGGTCTTCTTCGTGAACCCGATGGTGTAGATCCTCACACCTCTGCCGCCCCGTCCTCGCGAAGCTCGTCGTTGACGTACGCGATCCGGGACTCCTGCCTGTTCAGCGCCTCGTCGAGCCGTTCGGCCCGCGTGCGGAACAGGTCGTCCTCCAGCAGGCCGAACGCGGCCATGAGGCGTTCCATCGCCTCCTCGTGGCCCTCGACCCGCCCGTCCGCGTGGATGTGGCCGACCGTGACGCCGTGCTCGGTGAGCACCCGGGCGACGAGAACCGTGCGGTGGCAGTCCAGTGGTTCGCCCTCGGTGCACATGACCGCGATCCGCTCGACCCGCGCACCACGCAGGACCCGGTCGATCCCGCTGACGAAGTCCGGCGTCTTGGCCAGCCGCTCGTACTGGACCCGGCCATCGACGTAGCAGCTCGGATCGTCGGTGCGCGCCCCGAGTTCCCTGCCGAGGAAGGCGTACTTGATCCCGGCGTCGCGCAGGCCGCGTTCGATCGCGCCGCGGTTGAACTGCGGGGTGAACCGGCTGTGCGGGATCGAGCGCACGTCGGCGACGGCCGTGACCTTGTGCCGGCGCAGCAGCCGCACCAGGTTCGGGAAGTCGTGCACGGAGTGACCGATCGTGAGCACCGGACCGGTCGTCATCGCCTGCCACCGGGCCCGCCGCCGGGGCGCTCGACGATCGCCGCGACCAGCTTGTAGAAGTGGCCCTTGTACTCCTCGCCGAGACTCACCGTCAGCAACGACTCGCCCAGCCGGTACTTGCCGAGCCCTCTGGCCCGGAATTCCTCTTCGTACACCGGATCGGTCACCTTCAGCGCGTACCCGGAGCCCCCGTGGCCGAACCGGGCCCGGACGGCGGGCAGTTGACTCTTGCCGTTCGAATAGGCGGGGCTCACCTCTATTGTCACCCCGGCGACTCGGATGAATTTGAGGGAGTCTACCACGCGGTCTTGCAGTTCGACCGGCACGCGGTCATTGGCGCCGACCACCGTGTGGTCACCGTTGACCCATAAGCTCGCGGGATGTTCCACGAAACCGGATAACTCGTTCCACCCGATCCGACCGACGCGCCGCCACCGGACCGCGGGGTCGAACAGCCAGTTCTCGCGGTGCACGCCGAACGGCCTCGACTTCACCAGCGGCACCGAGATCAGGTCTCCGACCTGCGGTTCCACCCCGCCCCCGTAGTGCCGTTCCCGGGCCAGCACCCCGTGGCCGGGCCGGGCGCCGACGGGACGGACCCACTCCGGACCGCCACCGCCGATCACGATCCCCGCGACACACCGGCCCTGGTGCTTGCGGGAATTGGCTAAACACACCATCAGCTTGGTCGACGCCACGCGCACCCTCCGAAACCACGGATCAGCCGCCGTCGATGGTAGCGCGGGGCCGGTCACCCGAATTGGCGGTTCGGACTTGCGGAATGGGCAACGAGGAATGCTCACCCGAGCACCCGGGCGAGGAACGCGGCGAGCTTCGACGCGGTCCGGGCGGCCTTCTCCTCCGGGGTGAGCGATTCGTGCAGCCGCGAGCCGGGGCCGGCGTCCTTCTTGCCGCGCAGGTAGAGCGAGCAGGCCAGGTCGGCGCAGAGGTAGATGCCCACGGAGTTGCCCTGCTGACCGCCGCGCCCCGCCTTGCGCGCGGTCATCAGGGAGATGCCGTCGCCCGGCTGCGTGGTCAGGCACAGCGAGCACATGGTGCGTCGCGGTTGACCGGCGTGCGGTGTCGCCAGGCGCAGCGCCAGGCCCACCAGGCCGTCGCCGGTCGGCGTCACCAGGTAGGCCCGCTGCGGTGCGGACGGGTCGCGCCAGCCGAGGAAGTCCAGGTCGTCCCACGGTCGGTCGGCCAGGTCACCCGGCACCGGCAGGCGCTTGGCCTCGCCCTTGGTGCAGTTGACGAACGACGCGCGGATCTCGCGCTCGGTTACGGGTTCCACGAGGGCCAAGCTACGTCAGCTAGCCAGAAGCGACAAACCATTAAGTGTTAGCCTAGGGGGTCTAGGTTCAGGGAGGGACAACATGGCACGTGCGGGGCTGACCGTCGAACGCCTGGTCCGCGCGGCGGCCGAGTTGGCCGACGAGGTCGGCTTCGACAACGTGACCGTCTCGGCGCTCGCGCGGCGGTTCGGGGTCAAGGACGCGAGCCTGTACTCGCACCTGAAGAGCGCCCAGGACCTGCGGGAGCGGGTGGCCGTCCTGGCGTTGGCCGAACTCGCCGACCGCGCCGCCTCCGCCCTGGCCGGGCGCGCGGGCAAGGACGCCCTGGTCGCCTTCGCCAACGCCTACCGCGACTACGCCCGGGAGCACCCCGGCCGGTACGCCGCGCTGCGGGTCGACCTGACGCCGGAGATCGCCGCCGCGAGCCGGGCGGACCGGCACTCCGAGCTGACCAGGGCGATCCTGCGCGGCTACCACCTGCCCGAGCCGGCCGAGACCGACGCCGTGCGCCTGCTGCACAGCACGTTCCACGGCTTCACGACGCTCGAAGCGGCAGGCGGCTTCAGCCACCACCCGCGCGACACCGACTCCTCGTGGGCCAAGACCCTGGACGCCCTCCACGTCCTGCTCGGCCACTGGCCGGCGTGACGCCATAGCTCCACCCGAGAAGATCAAGCCGAAACTTTCGACACGTCGTGACATGGGCAGATTACGGGCCGTAAGGATGCGCCGTCCGGCCAGAAGGGCGCAAAGTCCGCCGCCAAATGGCCTCTACCAGCGCAGTGTCCACGTTTTGCTACGCGGCAGTACACCGGCAGTTCATTGACTCGACACCCGAGTTCCCCCTATCGTTTCGCACCAGTTCCCGAAAGTTTACCTGAGTATTCGAAAGTTTCGGCGACCGTCCTGCAGACCCCCGCCAAGAAGCGGGCGGTGCCCAGCCGATCTCGGCCTGCGGCTGTAGGAGGAACGAACGAGATGTCCCAACTCGTCCTGTTCGCGATAGACATCTGCGCGGTGGTACTGCTCGTGTTCGGGCTCTACTTCCCACGACACCGCCGCCGCGACCTGGTCGTCGCCTACCTGGGGGTCAACGTCGGCGTGCTCGCCGTCGCGAGCGCGTTGAGCACCAGCAACACCGGCGCCGGCATCGGGCTCGGCATGGCGCTGTTCGGCGTGCTGTCGATCATCCGCCTGCGCTCGACGGAACTGGACCAGCACGAGGTCGCGTACTACTTCTCGGCCCTCGCGCTGGGCCTGCTCGGCGCGTTGAGCACGACCTCGCTGTGGCTCAACGGCGGCCTGATGGGCCTCATCGTCGTGGTGATGTTCCTGGGCGACAACCGGAAGCTGTTCCGGCACTACCGGCACCAGGTCCTGGTGCTCGACTCGGCCGTCACCGACCACGTCGCGCTCGTCGCGCACCTGGAACAGCTGCTCGACGCCAGGGTCCACGCGGTCACTGTGCAGCGGCTCGACCTGGTCAACGAGACCACGGTCGTCGACGTGCGGTACGCGGTGACCGAACGCGCCCTGACCGCCGCGCCCGCGCACTCCGGGGCGCGCCGATGACCGCGACGACGGTGCACGTGCCCGCCCTGGCCCGGATGGCACCGGTCGGGCTGGCGGAACTGGTCGACCGGGCCGCGCTGCAGACCAGGGTGGACCGCAAGTACCTGGTACCGGCCGAGGCGCTGCCGCTCCTGCTGGAGCAGCTCGCGCCGCACGCACGGGTGCTGGACATCGACGGCGAGCGGACGTTCCGCTACCGATCGGTCTACTTCGACACCCCGCGGCTGGTCAGCTACCACTCCGCGGCCTACCGCAGGCGTCGTCGGTTCAAGGTGCGCACCCGCACCTACCTCGACTCCGCCGAGTGCTGGCTGGAGGTCAAGATCAGCGGCGCGCGGGGCAGCATCACCAAGCACCGCCTGCCGTACCACCCGGACGACCGCGACACCGTCCGCCCGGGACGCCGGTTCGTCGACGAGGCGCTCGCCCGCGAGTCGATCGCGCCCGACACCGACGGCTCCTTCGACCCCGTCCTGGTCACCGACTACCAGCGGACCACGTTGCTGCTTCCGGAGTCCGCGAGCCGGGTCACCATCGACACCGCGCTGTCCTGGCGGCACGACGACGCCGCGCTGCGGCTGTCCGGCCTGGCCGTGATCGAGACCAAGACCGCGTCGGCCGCCTCACCGGTCGACCGCGTGCTGTGGCAGCGGGGGGTGCGGCCCGCCCGGATCTCCAAGTACGCCACGGGGTTGGCCGCGCTCCGCGTGGACCTGCCCGACGCGCCCTGGCGACGGACCCTGCGCCGTCACTTCCGCGGCACCACGTCGTCGGTGGGCCCGGTACCGACCACCCCGTCCCACCGACCCGAACAGGAGGCATCGTGCGTTTGACCCCCCGCAGCAACGGCGCCGCGGCGAAAACCCACCGGTCCCACGTGCTCGCCGTCTCCGCCGTGCTCCTCACCGGACTGCTCGTCCCGTTGTCGGCCGGCGCCGAACCCTCCTCCCCCGGCAGCACGGCCGCGGCCGATGCCATCGCCGCCGCGGCGGCAGCCGAAGACCTGGTCGGCGACATCACGTTCTCCGTGCCCAGCGGCACGTTCCAGGGCCAGGTGTCGGTGTCGCTGAGCACCGCGATCGCCGGCGCCCAGATCCGCTACACCACCAACGGCCAGTTGCCCAACGCCCAGTCGACGCTCTACCAGGGCTCACCGCTGCGGTTCACCGGCACCACGCAGCTGCGCGCGCAGGCCTTCGTGAACCAGGCCGCGTCCGGACGGCCCGGAACGGCGATGTACGTCGCCCGTGAAGCCACCACCACGGCGCACGACCTACCCGTCGTGATGATCGACTCGTACGCCGCGGGCAAGCCCCAGCGCGAGTACTTCAACGCCGCCACCATGGTCTTCGAACCGCAGGCGGGCGGCACGACCTCGTTGGCCGCCGCACCCGCGGTCGCCACCCGCGCCGGGTTCCGGCTGCGCGGCCAGTCGTCGGCCTCGTTCGAGAAGACGCCGTACCGCCTGGAGTTCTGGGACAACGGGGGCGACGACGCCGACTACCCGGTGCTCGGCATGCCCGCCGACTCCGACTGGGTGCTGCGCGGCCCGTTCACCGACAAGTCCCTGATCCGCGAGGCGTTCATCTACGACCTCGGCCGCGAGATGGGGCTCAAGGCGCCGCGCTACAAGTTCGTCGAGTTCTACCTCAACACCGACGCGAGCGCGGTCGGCTCGGCCGACTACATGGGCGTCTACATGATGGTCGAGACGATCAAGAACTCGAAGAACCGGCTCGACCTCAAGGGCCTGGACGAGGACGACACGACGCTGCCGACGATCCAGGGCGGGTACATCTTCAAGTTCGAGTGGATGGCCGCCGAGGAGCCGACGCTGCCGTGCACCGGGCCGGCGAACACCTGCTGGAACTACCTGGAGGTGGCCGACCCCGACCCGCTGAACACCCAGCAGCGCGACTGGTTGCGCGGGCACGTCCAGGAGTTCCACGACGTGCTGCGGGCACCGAACTTCGCCGACCCGACCACCGGGTACCAGAAGTACGTCGACGTGCCGTCGTTCATCGACCACATGATCCTCAACGAGTTGAGCCGCGGCATGGACGCCTACATCCGCAGCGCGCACTTCTACAAGGACCGGGACAGCAAGATCTTCGCCGGGCCGCTGTGGGACTTCGACCTCACGTTCGGCGTTGGCGGGTACTTCCAGAACGACCAGGTCTCCGGCTGGCAGCACCAGCAGACCCGGCAGCCGCTGGCCAACGACTGGTACACCCAGCTCCTGCGCGACCCGGCGTTCGTCAACCAGACCAAGTCGCGCTGGCAGTCGTTGCGGCGCGGCCTGCTCTCCGATTCCGCGCTGGCCGGTCGGATCGACGCGCTGTCCCGGCCGCTGACCAACGGCGCTCAACGCAACTTCCAGCGCTGGCCGAACCTGAGCTCGGCCACAGTCGGCTTCTTCCGCACCCCGACCGCGCCCACGTGGCAGGGCCAGGTGCAGGCGATGCGGGACTGGATGCAGCGCCGCATCACGTGGCTCGACTCCGCCTCCGGCTGGGGAGGTTCGACCACACCGACGTCCACCACGACGACAACAACAACCACCACCACTCCGCCTGTCGGGGCACGGTGTTCGGCGACGTACACGGTGGTCAACCAGTGGCAGGGCGGGTTCCAGGGCGAGGTCCGCGTCACCGCCGGCACGTCGGCCATCAGCAACTGGACCGTGTCGTGGACCTACGCCAACGGTGAGACGGTCACGCAGGCGTGGAACGCGACCGTCACCAGCCAGGGCTCCACGGTCACCGCCCGCAACGCCGCGCACAACGGCTCGGTCGGCGCGGGCGCCAGTGCCACGTTCGGGTTCCTCGGGTCGTCCACCGGGTCGCCCGGCGCGCCGGTGCTCACCTGCACCGCGGGCTGAGGCCCGGCGGACGCGCGTGCCCGGCACCACCCCCGCGGTGCCGGGCACGCGGCCGTTTCGGTGAACCCGTTCCGGCCCGGCGTATTCGACCGGAAAGTTTCGCAACCTGTTGACAGGTTCAGACAGTCGACTTGATGCTATTTCCCGTCGATCAGCAACGCTGCTGAAAGGAATTCGCCGATGGCCGGCAAGATCAGAGGCGGGAGATTGCTCCCGTTGACGGCGATCACTTTCCTGCTCATGGCGATCGTGGCGTCGAACGCGCACGCGGCCGTGACCACCAATCAAGAAGGCACCAACAACGGGTACTTCTACTCGTTCTGGACCGACAGCCAGGGCACGGTCTCCATGGAGCTCGGGTCCGGCGGCAATTACAGCACGTCGTGGCGCAACACCGGCAACTTCGTCGCGGGCAAGGGCTGGGCCACCGGCGGGCGCCGGACGGTGAACTACTCGGGCAGCTTCAACCCGTCCGGCAACGCCTATCTGACGCTTTACGGCTGGACCCGCAACCCGCTGGTCGAGTACTACATCGTCGACAACTGGGGCACTTACCGGCCGACCGGCCAGTACAAGGGCACGGTCACCACCGACGGCGGTACTTACGACATCTACAAGACCACCCGGACCAATGCGCCGTCCATCGACGGCACGCGCACTTTCGACCAGTACTGGAGCGTTCGGCAGTCGAAGAAGACGGGCGGCAGCATCACGTCCGGCAACCACTTCGACGCGTGGGCCCGCCAGGGGATGAACCTGGGCAGCCACTACTACATGATCATGGCGACCGAGGGCTACCAGAGCAGCGGCAGCTCCAACATCACCGTCGACGGCACCTCCACCGGCAACCCGCCCAACCCGGGCACCGGCGGCTGCACCGCCACCCTGTCCGCGGGTGACCGGTGGAGCGACCGCTACAACCTCAACGTCTCGGTCAGCGGCTCGTCCAACTGGACCGTGACGATGAACGTCCCGTCGCCCGCGAAGGTCCTGTCCACCTGGAACATCAGCGCGAGCTACCCGAACGCCCAAACCCTGACCGCACGACCGAACGGCAGCGGCAACAACTGGGGCGCGACCATCCAGGCCAACGGCAACTGGACCTGGCCCTCCGTCTCCTGCGCGGCGAGCTGACCCACCCGGCGAACCGGCGCGGCGGCACCCCTCGCCGCCGCGCCGTCCCGCTGCCCGCCCTCGGTGACCGTTTCCGAGCTACCGGGGTTGGGTGAACCGGCGGCCGGTGATGCGGATCATCGACCACCGGACCACGGCCTCGTGATGGTGGCGCAGGCGCTCCGGTTCAGACGGGGTCCCTCGTCCGGTCACCGAGTCAGCAGTAGACCTCCTCAAGCAGCGCCTCGCGGCCGGTGACCGACCCGAAGTCCCAGGCCCAGCTCACCGCGAAGGTCATCCTCGTGCGGGTGTCCTCGCTGCTCACCACCGTGCTGGAGTAGCCCGTGAGACGCCCGTTGTGGCCCCACACCCGTGCTCCGCACGACACCTCGTAGGTGACCAGCCCCAGCCCTCTTCCATCGACCGTGCCCAGCATCTCCCGCAGTTGGGCCGGGTGCAGCAGGCGGCCGTCCAGCAGCGCGTCCACGAAGCGGTTCAGGTCCGCCGTGGTGGAGATCATCTCGCCGGCCGCCCCGATGAAGGACGGGTCGTACTCGGTGACGTCGAAGACCTCGTCCTCGAACCTGAGGTAGGCGCGGGCGTGCGGACCGGGGATCTCCACCCGCGTGCCCGGCAGTGACGTTCCCCGCAGCCCGAGCGGGCGCAGGACGCGGTGCGTGATCGCATCGCCGTAGGACCGCCCGCTCTCGCGCGTGCGGTGCTGGACAACCCCCGCAGGCTGGCCCACAACGGCGGCCGGCGGACGTTCACCGAGGACGAAGCCGTGCGCACGGCCGCGGCGGAACTCCTCGACCGGGACGGACCCGGTCCAGGTCAGGCGGGTTGGCGCTGGGCGAGGATGGCGACGAACTGCGACCGCTGCTCCGCGGTCATCAGATTCTTGTAGATGCCGAGGGCCTGCGCCTTGGTGATCATGAGGAACCACGCGTCGGGCTGTTCGTCGACCCGTTGGATCGTCGACCACGCCAACCGCTGCTCGTACGCGTCCGCCTTCATGGTGATCCCGGCCTCGTCCACGGTCAGCCGGTAGTCCTGCCGGGTGGCCGGGTTCAGCGCGCGCAGGCTCTGCCACAGCAGCAACGGCTCCATCGCGACGGCGTAGACCAGGCCGAGGACGACCAGGAGGATCGTCGTGATCGTGGGTCCGGTCACGAGCATCAGCACCGCGCCGAGAGCCGCCATGATCAGGCCGATGACGCGCAGCCTCTTGACGTTGCGGCGCAGCACGAACTTGAGCGAGCGACGCAGGCGCTGCTCGTCATAGGGAACCGCCATCGAGATTTCCACGCGCGGATGGTAGTCGGACGCACCGACACGGGTGGACGAGTTTCACCAGAGCAGGTCACCGCGTTCGAAGCCCAGCAGCATCCGCTTGCGCTCGATCCCGCCGCCGTACCCGGTGAGGCTGCCGGTCGAGCCGACGACCCGGTGGCACGGCACGATGATGCTGATCGGGTTCTTCCCGTTGGCCAGCCCGACCGCGCGGGACGCGGTGGGCCGGCCGATCTGGGCCGCCAGCTCGCCGTACGACACCGTCTCGCCGTGCGGGATGTCCTTCAGGGCGTCCCACACGGTCCGCTGGAACGGGGTGCCCGCCATCGACAGCGGCAGGTCGAACTCCGTCCGCTTGCCCGCGAAGTACTCCTCCAGCTGGGCGACCACCTCGCCGAACGGCGCCGCGTCGCGCGCGCCGAAGGTCGACAGCGCCGGTCGGTGGCGGTGTTCGGCCATGTACAGGCCCGCGAGCACGCCGTCTCGCGCGACCAGCGTGATCTCACCGATCGGGCTGTCGATCACCGTGTGCACGGCGACTGGGGTTGGCATGCCGGTCATTCTGCCGCGCGCACCTGCACCTTGATCGCCCCGGCTGCCTTCTCCGCGAGCACCGCCGCCTCGGCCGGGGTGTCCGCCACGACCGTCACCGAACCGGCCCGGTCCCACGAGCTGCGCAGCTCCCGCACCTCCTCGCCGGGTGCCGCCGACACCGACGCGGAAAGCACGCCGGGCATGGCCTTGGCCTCCTCCAGGCCCTCGACCGCCACGACCTCGCCCGGCTCGGCCCGCAGGAACCGCACGGCCGCCGCGCGTTCGGCCTTGCCGGGCAGTGCGGGCGGCTCCTCGCCGCGCATGATCGTGTAGTAGCGCTCGGCCAGCGGGAACCCGTAGGCCTCGTCGATCAGCCACGTGATGCCGTCGCCGGGGAACCGGCCCGCGCACTCGACCAGGTAAGGCGTGCCGTCCGCCAGGATCCACTCGCAGTGCACGATGCCGGTGCCGAAGCCGACCGCCCGCAACACCGCCCCGGTGCGTTCGGCGAGCAGCGCGGACGTGTCCTCGGGCAGGTCGGCGGGCACGAGGTGGCCCAGCTCGATCGGGCGCGGACCGGGGAACAGGGTCTTGCCGGTGACGTTGGTGAACAGCGGCACGCCGTCGCGGACCAGCATCTCGACGCTGTACTCCGCGCCGCTGACGAACGTCTCGACCAGCATCCGCAGCGGGATCTCCCGCTCGGGCACCAGGATGCCCTCGTCCTGGCCGGCCAGGCACTCCTGCCACGCCTGGTCGACCTCGGCCACGTCGTGCAGCACCTTCGTGCCCAGCGACGCCTGCCGGTTCGCGGGCTTGAGCACGACGCGGCCGGGGTTGGCGGCCATGAACGCGCGCACGTCGTCCGGCGTGTCCACCGCCGTCGACGCGGGGTTGTCGACACCCGCGGCCCGGGTGACGCGGCGCAGCAACTCCTTGTCCCGCAACAGCTGCGCCGCACCGCTGGTCGCGCCGGGCAGCCCGTAGCGCTCGGCGAGCCGGGCCGCGAACGGCGTGGCGTACTCGACCAGCGGCACGACGTAGGCCGGGTCGAGGTCGGGGTAGGTGTTGTAGAACTCGTCCGCCGCGCCCGCCACCTGGTACTCCCACGGCACGAGTTCGCGCAGCATGGGCGCGCCCGCCATCTTCCCGGCCACGTCCCGGTTGCGGATGACGTCCGGCTCGTCGACGAGCACCATCGAGGCGTCCTCGAACTCGGGGCGGGTGGGCAGCGGCGCCAGGAAGCCGACGATGATCACCGGTCGCGCGGTCATGGTGTCCTCTCCAAGGTTGGTCGTGCTCATCGGGTGATGCCGAGCGCGAGCGGGAAAGCGGGCGCGCCGCCGAGCAGGTACGCGCCGGCGGTCTGCAGGATCCGGTCCTGGGCGACGACGTGCTGGCACATGGTCGTAGTGTCGCGCAGCCACCGGTCCAGCGGTGACGGCCGGTAGATCGACGCGGTCTGCACCAGGTCGTACAGCCTGGTCACGATGGACCGGGCGGTGCGGAACGCGTGCAGCCGGGACAGCGGCAGCGCGGCCCGCTCGTGCGGCGTGAGGTCGTTCATGGTGCCGCCGGCCGACAGCACGTCCCACTGGCGCCGCAGGCTCTCGTACACGCCCGCGCGGGTGGCGGTGAAGTCCGCCTCGCACTCGGCCAGGGCGACCTGGGTGCGGTAGTCGTCCACCCGCCCCTTGGCGACGGCGGTCTCGCGGACGAAGTCCAGCGCGGCGCGGGCCACCCCGAGCGGCACACCCGGCATGTTGCGCCTGTGCACCTCGGCCTGCGCCAGCGGCCCGGCGGGTCCGTGCACCTCGCTGAACAGCAACGTGTGCTCCGCGGGCACGAACACGTCGGTGATCGTGTAGTCGCAGCTGCCGCTGCCCGCCAGGCCCGTGGTGTGCCAGGTGTCGACCACCTCGACCCGCTCCCGCGGCACCATCATCAGCATCGAGTTCTGCGGCACGCCGTCCGGCTCGCCGTCGCGGAACAGCATCGCGCCGGACACCACCCAGTCGGCGTGCGTGATGCCGCTGCCGAACTGCCAGCGGCCGGTCAGCCGGTAGCCGCCGGGCACGATCTCCGCCCGGCCGGTCGGGAACAGCAGGCCCGCGGTCACCATGTCGATGCTGGGGAACATCCCCTTGGCCACGGCCGGATCCAGGAACCGGGCGTACAGGCCGGTGTCCATGCCGATCATGGCGCACCACCCGGCGGACGCGTCACCGTACGCCAGCGCCTCGACGACCCTGGTCTGCTGCTCCGAGGTCATCTCGGGGCCACCCCGGTCACGGCCGAAGCCCATCCGGAACACGCCCGCGTCACGCATCAGCGCCACGACGTCCTCGGGCAGGCGCCGCAGGCTCTCGATCTCCTCGGACCGCTCGCGCAGCCTCGGTGCCAGCTCCTGGGCGCGGGCGAGGATCTCCTCGCCCGTCTCGGGCACGGCCATGGTCACTCCTGAGCGGTTGTCCGAGGTGGTCGACCTGCTTGTCGACACCGGTCGGTCCTAGATCGCCTGGGGGAAGCGGAAGACGCGGTCGGGGTCGTACCGGCGCTTCACCTCGACCAACCGGGCGTGGTTCGGCCCGTGGTAGGCCGACCGCCAGTCGTCCAGGTCGGGATCGGTGAAGTTGACGTACGCCGCGTCCGCCGCGAACTCGCCCATCCGCTCGTGCAGCCCGGCGAGCCAGTCGAGGTTCGCGCGCACCACGGCGGGCCCGTCCTCGGTGTGCCACGACGTGTCCATCGAGATCAGGAAGAGCACGTCGCGGTGCGGGAACGCGGTCTCGGTGACCGGCACCCGGTTGATCGCACCACCCCACGTGAACAGCGCGACCCCCGCACCGTCGGCGTTGCTGCTTCCCGGCCACGCGTCGACCGCGTCCACGATGGTGGCCACCCCCGCGTCCGGCAACGGCTTGGCCGTGGACCGCGTGCGCACGGCGAACGCGCCACCCTCCGTGTTGTGGTGCAGGTAGTCCTTGGCCTCCCAGTAGGTCCGGTCGGCGATGTCGACCCGGAACGGCTCGGCCACCGCCAGCGCGGGCCGCAACAACTCCCGCAACTCCTCGGCCGGGCCCAGGTGCCACCCGACGACCGAGACGACCGCCTCCTCGGCACCGGCACGCGCGACGCCGATGCGGGCCGCGAACTCGTCCGGCGCCCGTTCCATGATCTCCTGCATGCACCCCAACACGTCCCGCGCGTGTTCGCGGTGCCACAACAACAGGCACGTCGAACTGGTCAACACCGGCCGCGCCTGGAACGTGAACGACGTGTTCACCCCGAAGTTACCGCCGCCACCACCCCGACACGCCCAGAACAGATCGGCGTTGCTGGTCTCATTGCACGTGACCATCGTCCCATCGGCCAACACGACCTCGGTCTCCACCAACGAGTCACAGGTGAGGCCGAACGACCGCGACACCGCCGCCACACCACCACCCAGCACCAACCCACCGATGGCCACGTCATCCGCATTACCCGCCGGAAACGCCAAGTCGTACCGCTCCAACCCGGCGTAGAGCGTCGACATCCGCGTCCCGCCACCCACCGTCACCAACTCGCTGGACGGATCCACCCGAACCTCGTCCAACCCCCGCAAATCCAACACGAGCCCGGCGTTCACCGAGTAGCCCGCATAACTGTGCCCACCACCCCTGGCCACCACCGGCACCCCGTTGTCCCGCGCCCAAACGATCGCCCGCCCCACATCATCCGCACCAGCCACCGACAACACGGCCAACGGCCGCACATCGGCAAACCGCTTGTTGAACGGACGACTGGCCGCCACGAACCCGGGATCTCCCGGCAACCGCACGTACCCGTCCACCAACTCCGCGAGCGTCGAGAAGTCGACCGATCCACCCACTTCAGCGCACCTCCCCCAGGCCGGAACTCTCGTACTCACAACGGACCCGCCGCCCGCCCACCGAGGCCCGATTCGACATGGGTTCGGGTGCTTCAGGCTGGTCGAAGCCAGCAGGCCCGGCGGGACGCTCTTCCCCGCCGGGCCTGCCGGCTTTGGCCTGCCTGGAGTGCCCGCAAGGGCCCCATGTCAAATCGAGCCGGAAGGAACCACCAACCCCCGCCCCGCGCCCCCCGTGCACGCGACCCGGATTTACCAGCTATTCCCGCGAACTCCCGCGCGAATTAACGCAGCAGCCCGTCACGACCACAGTCAAGCCGACTGCACAGTTGATCGGTAGTGGCGTCCGGCCGTGACAATCAATTCCTGGCGGGTCGACCGGCGCACCGTGTGCCCGGTCGCACGCAGGTCGAGCACGAACGCGCGGCCCAGCGGATCCAACCGGTACGCCCCCGGCCTGCCGGCACCGCGCAGCAACCCCGCGTCGGCCAACTCGTACACCGGTTCGTCGTCGATGAACGCACCGAGCAGCACCGGCTCGGCCGCCGGCTGGTGCGCCACCTGGTGCAGCAGCGCCTTCGCCGCCTCACCGAGGCCCAGGTAGGTGGACTGGTAGGAGTCGCGCACCGACAGGTCGCCGACGCGCAGCCAGTCCAGCAACGCACCGGGCTCGCTCAGCCGCGCGAGCACCAGGCTCACCGGCACGTCCGGCCTGGCCGCGAGCTTGCGCGCGGCGATGTCCAGCGCCAGCGGCAGGTCGCCGCACAGCCGGGCGAGCCGGTCGCACACCTCGGGCTCGGCGGCGACCGGGTCCGGCACTCCGCCCGCGAGCATCGCGATGGCCTCCACCCGCGGCGGCACGGCCAGCCGCAGCCTGCGCACGCCGCGCAGGCCGAGCAGCGCCGACCGGCCGACGACGATCGTGGTGCTGTGCGGGCTCTCCACCAGCAGCGGGCGGACCTGCCGCTCGTCGCGAACGTTGTCCAGCAGCACGACGAGCCTGCGTTCGGCGATCAGGGATCGGTATAAGCCCGCCTGCTGGTCGACGGTGTCCGGCAGGTTCTCGACGGGCACGCCCAACGCGCGCAGGAACCCGTCCAGCACGGTCCGCGCGCCCCGCTCCCCCGGCTCCAGCGGCCCGAGGTCGACGTAGAGCCCGCCGTCCACCGCGTCGGCGGCCAGGCGGTGGGCGTGGTGCAGCGCCAGCTCGGTCTTGCCGACACCCGCCGGTCCGCTGATCACCACGGGGGTGGCCGGGTCGGCGGCGAGCAGGCGCAGTTCGTCGGCCCGGCCGACGAAGCGGCGCGGTCTCATCGGCAGCTGCGCCGGTCGCGGCACGCACGACCGCGCGGTCACCGGTTCCGGGCGCACCGACGTGCCCGCGGCTTCGGGGTCCAGTCCGCTGGACACCTCCAGCCACCGACGTCGCCACTGCTCGCGGTCGCCGCCGCACGCGGCCACGAACGCCAGCGTCACCTGCAACGTCGGCATGCGGTGGCCGCTGGCCGCGCTGGACAGCACCGACGAGGAGTACAAGGCCGCCCGACCCATGTCCCGGTACGTGGGGTTGCCCGCCCGAGCGCGCAGTCGTCGCAACTCGCTCGCGAAGGTCGCGACCGCTCCGGACGAGGCGTCGACAGGTTTTTCCGGTCTACCCATCCCCAGCGGATCCCTTTCTCTCCATGTGGCGGGCCAAGCATGAATAAGGGGTCGACCTCCCGCTACCGCCGATCGGAGGACCATAGGGATTGAATATGACCTCAAAGCGAGGAACCGTAACGTTCGGACCACGAGGCATTTGTAACCCAACGTCGCGACGCGTGCGCGGCGAGTTGCAACCTTATTATCGGTGACCCGGAAAATCCGGGAAAAAGACCCCGGAACGACGACCGGCCCGACAGGCGTCGCCTGCCGGGCCGTCGTCCGCAATGCGTGTGGTCGGTCACACCGATTCCATCACACTGTTTCGGTCACACCGTTTCGGTCACCGGGTTCTTGCCCTCCCTCATGCCCACCAGCGCGAACCAGCCGCCGATCAGCCCGAGCACCCCGCACAGCAGCCACACGCCGTTGCCGAACGCGCCCCAGGCCAGCACGCCGAGCGTGGGGCCCAACGCCGAACCGAGGCCGAACGTGGCCTGGTGCGTGCCGACGTACCGGCCGCGCACCGAGGCGGGGAACTTCGCCGGGTGCGCGAACATCGTCGGCCCGCTGATCATCACGCCGAGCACGAACACCGCCGTGCTGACCACGATCACCACCGCGTGCGAGCCGAGCCCGTACCCCGCCGCGCCCAGGCCCATCACCGCCGTGCCGACCGCGCCGGCCGCCCACGGCACCCAGTTCTTCACGTACGAGGTGATCTTCAACTCGGACACGACCAGGATGATCGACGCCGTGGTGAGCACGATGCTGTACAGCGCGGCCGGGTGGCCCTCGCTGGTGATCTTCAGCGGCAACGCCACCACGTACTGCACGTAGATGAGCGTGCCGAGCAGCACCGACGCGAGGAACGCCAGGTACCGGCCGTCGCGCAGCATCACCGCGTACGCCGACCGCTTCTGGTCGCCCGACTCGGCCTCGTCGTCGTCGCGCGGCGCGGCCATGGCGGGCAGGGTCAGCCGCGCCACCACCGCGTACGCCAGCGCCGACACGGCGTCGAAGTAGAACAGCAGGTCCCAGTCGACCAGGATCAGGCCCGCCGCGATGAGCGGCGCGAGGGCCGCGCCGCCGTTGAGCGCGATGCGCATCATGGAGAACGCCATGACCCGGTGCTCGGCCGGCATCAGCTCGCTGAGCAGCACGGCCGCCGCGGGCCGGTAGCACTGGGTGGCCAGGCCCGCCGCGCCGATGGCGACCAGCAGCACGCCGAACAGCCCCGGCGTGCTCAGCATCGGCATGACCGCCAGCACCGCCGCCGACGCCGTCATGGCGCTGACGATCGTGGCGCGCGGCCCGAGCCGGTGGGTCAGCTCCCCGCCGAGCAGCGTGCCGAGCACCGCGCCCGCGCTGTAGCAGGTGAGCGCGATACCGGCCTGGCCGATGGAGAACTGGCGCGCCGTCAGGTACAGCACCAGGAACGTCTGCGCGAACGCGCCGAGCTGGTTGACGAGCACGCCGGCGAGCAGGTAGCGGACCGGCCGTGGCGTCGCGCGGACGCTCGCGAGAACGCCGCCCGCCGCACCCGCTTCCTTCGTGGTCACTGCGATTTTCCCCGTCCGTCGCCAACCGATTACGAATCGTCCTCGGCCGGGGCACCCGTCACGGGCGCCCCGGCCGAGGTCCAGTCCACCGGAGCCGGACGTTGTCCGACAGGGTTGATCTGACCTCACGATCAATCGAGGTCGGCGGGAACCACTCAGCGGGTGAACACACCGTTGACGGCGCCGAAGTCCAGCGCGCCGTCCAGCTCGGTGTACGTGCCCTTGGTCAGGGCCTCCTCGGCGGCGCGGTGCGCGACCGAGTACGCGGCCTGGGTGACCGCGGTGCCGAGGCTGACCCGCCGGACGCCGACCGCCTCGAACTCGGCCACGGTCGGCGCGCCGGGGCCCGCCATCACGTTGACCGGCAGCGGCGAGGCCGCGACCAGCGCCTTCAGCACGTCGAGGTCGACCAGGCCGGGCACGAACAGCACGTCCGCGCCCGCCTCGGCGTAGACCGCGGCACGGGCCAGCACGTCGTCCAGCCGGCCCTCGGGCTCGCCGACCTGGAACAGGAACACGTCGGTGCGGATGTTGACCACCAGCTCGGGCAGCCCGGCGCGCTCCGCCGCCTCCCGTGCCGCCCGCAACCGGGCGGCCTGCTCCTCGGCGGTGAACAGCGGGACGCCGAAACCCTTGGAGTCCTCGATGTTCACGCCGACGGCGCCCGCGCCGATCACGGCTTCGACGGTCGCCGCGACGTCCTCGGGCGCGTGGCCGTAGCCGCCCTCGACGTCGGCGGTGACGGGCACGTCCACGGCGGCGGCGATCAGGCGCACCTGCTCGACCATCTCGTCACGGGACAGGTTCTGCCCGTCCGGGCGGCCCAGCGCCCACGACACACCACCGCTGGTGGTGGCGACCGCCTTCGCTCCGGCGCGCGCGATCAGGGCGGCGCTGCCCGCGTCCCAGGCGTTGGGGAGCACGAGCACCCCGTCCGCGTGGAGGTCGCGCAGTAAGTCCGCCTTGGGCTTGTTGCTGTGCATGCAGATGTCACCTTTCCGATGACCGCGAGTGTCTGGGGCGGCGAATCGTAACAGCGCCGGGTGGCGATCCGGTGCGGGTCGAGCCGCCCCGGCGGACGTCAGCCGAACCGGCCGTGGACGTAGTCCGACGTGCGGGTGTCCGAGGGGGATTCGAAGATCCTCTTGGTCGGCCCGGCCTCCACGATCACCCCCGGCGTACCCTGCTCGGCCAGGAAGAACGCGCACTGCTGCGACACCCGTGCCGCCTGCTGCATGTTGTGCGTGACGATCACGATCGTCACCTCGTGGGCCAGTTCGGCGATGGTCTGCTCGATCCGCCGGGTCGACGTCGGGTCCAGCGCCGAGCACGGCTCGTCCATGAGCAGCACGTCCGGCCGCACCGCCAGCGACCGCGCGATGCACAGCCGCTGCTGCTGGCCGCCGGACAGCGCGCCACCGGGCTGCTTGAGCCGGTCGCGCACCTCCGGCCACAGGCCCGCCTTGGTCAGGCACTCCTCGACCAGCGCGTCCTTCTCCGCCCGCCGGGCGCGCACGCCGGTCAGCTTCAGGCCGGCCACCACGTTGTCGTAGATCGACATCGCGGGGAACGGGTTCGGCTTCTGGAACACCATGCCGATCCGCTTGCGCGCGTCGGTGAGCTTGCGCGCCGGGTCGTAAACGTCCTGCCCGGACAGCAGCACCTCGCCCGCCAGCGACGCGCCGGGGATCAGCTCGTGCATCCGGTTGAGGATGCGCAGGAACGTCGACTTGCCGCAGCCGGACGGGCCGATCAGCGCGGTGACCGTGCCCGCGGGCATCACCAGCGACACCCGGTCGAGCACCTTGCGCTCGCCGAACCAGGCCGAGATCGACCGCGCCTCCAGGTCGGCCAGGGCCGGGGGCATCGTGAGCGTCATCACCGTCTCCGTTCAGATCAGGTTGGGCAGCAGGGCGGCGGTCTGGTCGGCGAGGGTCACGCCCAGCGCGCCGAGCAGCGGCACCCCGACCACCCACGCGTGCCAGCGGCCGAGCCGCTGGTACAGGTACACGACGCCGAACGCGGCCACGACCACGATCAGCGCCCACAGCGCCACCGGCACGAGCGCGCCCGCGTCACCGGCCATGGGCCGCTCGTGCTCGGGCACCGCGAACGAGGGCAAGGCGCCCGACGTGGGGCGCACGTCGCTGACCAGCTTGGCGTCCACGCGCAGCACGTCGGACGGCAGGAAGAACGAGCCGTCCGCGGTGACCAGCGTCAGCCCGCCCTTGCCCGCGGCGGGCTTGTGCCGGTAGGGGTCACCGGCCCGGCGCACGCCCTGCACCTGGTAGACGTGCACGCCCTGGCCCGTGGTGACGGTGATCCGGTCGCCCTGGCCGAGCTCGCCGATGTGCGCGAACGGGCCGCCGTAGCCCGCGCGCCTGCCGAAGATCACCGACGCGCCGGCCTGGCCGGGCAGCGGCGAGTCGCGCAGGTGCCCGGGACCGGACTTCAGCGCGTCCGACGACGTGCCCTCGCCCACCACCTCGCGCACGCCGAGGCGGGGGATCTCCAGCAGGGCGACGGGCGTGCCGGTCCCGATCAGCCTGCCGCCCTCGTCCACCGCCGCGACCGGCGCGGTGGCGTTGGCCAGCAGGCCGCGCAGCTCGTCGTACGCGCGGCTCTGGTCGCGGTCGTGCTTGAGGATGCCGATCGCGGCGAACTGCAGCACGAAGCACAGCAGCAGGGCGCCGAGGATGACCAGCATCTGGGCGATCAGGTCCGGGGTCGACGGTGGTGCCACCACCGGCGCCACCGGCGCCTCCGGTGCGGACGGCCGCGGCACCGACTTCGACGCCGGTGGCGCCGGTGGGGCGGTCACCGCCGGACCCGCCGCTTGCGCGCCACGACCAGGGCCAGGCCACCCGCCAGCACCAGCAGCCCGCCCAGGAACAGCGGCAGGCCGGTCGAGGCGCCGGTGCTCGCCAGACCGGTGTTCTGCGCGCCGGCGGCCGGGGTCGTGGTTTCGGTGGTCGTGCCGGTCGTGGTGTCGGTGGCCGTGGTGGTGCTCGTGTCGGTCACCGTGCCGCTGCCGGTCGTGGTGGTCGTGGCGTCGGTCGTGGTCGTGGTGGTCGTGGTGGGGCCGACGCCGCCCACGGCCTCCCACGCGGTCGGACCGGTGAACCGCAACCCGGTGGCGAAGGTGCGCAGGACCTGGCCGAACGCGTCCACGCAGTAGGCCTCGACCCGGTAGTCGCCCGCGAGGACCGCGCCGCCCGGCTGCTCCTCCGCGATGTCCTTGAACGACAGGTACTGCAGCACCGCGATCGGGCTGACCTTGGAGAAGCCGACCGCGGTCGGCGGCGCGGCGGTCAGGCCGGCCTGGAACACGCCCGGCCCGGAGATCGTCATCCGGATCTCGCTGGAGTCGTTCTCACCGCAGCCGGTCGAGGTGGTGTAGGTGGGGGCGTCGAGGTCCGAACCGCTGCTCGGGCTGACCGTGAGGGTGAAGTCGCCACCGGGGCTCGTGGTGGTCGTCGTCGTGGTCGGCTCGGTGGTCGTCGTGGTCGTCGTCGTGGTGGTGGAGTCGGTCGTGGTCGTCGTCGGATCCGTCGTGGTGGTCGGCTCCGTCGTCGTGGTGGTCGTCGGCTCCGTCGTAGTCGTCGGATCCGTGGTGGTCGTCGTCGGCTCAGTCGTGGTCGTCGGATCCGTCGTGGTCGTGGGATCCGTGGTGGTGGTCGTCGGATCCGTGGTGGTGGTCGTCGGATCCGTGGTCGTCGTGGTGGGCTCGGTCGTGGTCGTCGGATCCGTTGTAGTGGTCGGCTCCGTCGTGGTGGTGGTCGGCTCGGTCGTCGTCGTCGTCGTGGTCGTGGTGGTCGTCGTCGGTTCGGTCGTCGTGGTGGCGTTCGGGTCCGTCGACCGGTACGTCGTGGCGTCGGTGAAGAACAGCTTCCGGGTGAACGTGCCCTTGCTCTCGGTGGTGAACAGGTCCACGCAGTTCACCACGACGGTGTACTCGCCGGGAGCGACCGTCGTGCTGTTGTCGACCGCGATGTCCTTGAACGACAGGCCTTGCAGGACCGGGAACCCGGCGACGGTGGAGAAGCCGACGTCGGTCGGCGTGGTGCCGATCAGGCCGTTCTCGAAGCCGCCCGGTCCGTAGACGAACAGGTTGTAGCCGTCGGAGTCGGTCGGGCAGCCGGCGGACGTGGTGAACACCGGGGCGGTGGTGTCGCGGCCGGTCTCCGGGTCGACGGCCAGGGTGCCCAGCGTCGCGACCGGGGGCTCGGCCTGTCCGGTCGTCGCGGTGACGATCACCGCGGCGCTGACCGCGGCGAGCACGGCCGCGGCTGCCGCCACCAGTTGGCGCTTGCGCATGAGCGGGTTCCTCCGTTGTGTTGGGTGGGTCAGCGGGTCCTGCGGCGGCGGAGGTAGGACCCCGCCCCGACCAGCGCGAGCGCGCCGACGACGCCGATCGCGACGTACAGGAGTGGTTGCCCGCCACCGGAACCGGTGGGTGTGCCTTGGGCGGCGGCCTCGGCGGCGGGCTGGTCGGCGGGTTGGCCGGTCGGCTGCTCCGCGGGCACGTCCGAGGACGGCGGCGGCGCGAGCCCCGGGTCGGGCGCGGGCACGATCAGCGGTGCGGTCGGCTGCTGCGGGCCCTTCGCCGCACCGACCGCCACGTACCGGGCGGGCTCGACGAAGTCCACCGTGCCGGTGAAGTCGCCGTACACCTGCTGGGTGAACGCGTCGATGCAGTGCAGCCGCAGCTCGTACGGCCCGCTGAAGGTGACGTCGTGGTCCGCCGCCAGGTCCTGGAACGTCAACGCCACCGGCACCTCGAACGGCCGGTCGTGCGTCAGCCCCACGTCACCGTTGGCCACGATCACCAGCCCTTCGGCGGGCAGCCCGGCACCGTGCATGGTCGCCGCGTACCCGGTCGCCTCACGGGGGCAGCCCGCCGACGTGGCCAGCCGGACCGGCGCCGCGTCACGGCTCTCCCCCGGCGTCACGACCAGGCCGCCGAGCGGCGCGGCGTGCGCGGTGCCCGGCGCGAACGCCAGCAGCAGCGCTAGGAGCGCGAAGACTCTAAGCGGGGACACGTTCGACCTCCGGCTGTGGCTGCCCGACCGGGCGGCGGGCCCGGCGGACGCGGCGGAACACGACGTAGGCGAGCACCAGCAGCAGCACGACCACCAGCAGCCACGGCACGGCGGCGGTCGTCACGCTCGCGTCCACGGCGGCGGGCGCCTCGGTGCCCTGCGGCGCGACCGGCTCCACGCGCACCAGCGCGTCCAGCCACCCGGCGGGCAGCACGCCCGGCACGGTGGTCGTCACGCGGAACGTGTTGCCGGGCAACAGCTCCGGCAGGTCGGCCAGGCCGGGCGCGTCGGTGCCGGCACCCCACGGCGTCTCCACGCGCACGCTCTGCTTGCCGCCCAGCCGCACGTTCCCGGTGTTGCGCACGACGTAGCCGACCGTCGTGTCGCCGCGCCCGAAGAACGACCCGTCGTAGGACGCGGTGAGGTCCTCGATGCTCAACGAGGGCCGCAGGTCGCCGGACACCCGCAGGTGCACGCGGGCGCCCACGCGCTGCTCCACGGCCACGCGCTGGCCGTCCGCGCCGGACGCCTCGGTGGTCAGGGACGCGACGATGCCGCCGGTGTGGTCACCGGGCGTGGCGTTGGCGGGCACGGTCAGCGTGAACGGCACGATCACCGTGGACCGGGGCGCCACCAGCACCTCCCCGCGCTCCAGCACCGACCACTTGCCCACGTCGACCGGCTCCCGGCCGGCGGCGAGCAGGTCGAAGCCCCCGTCAGGGGTGTTGAACGCGTCGCTGGCGTACACCCGCAGCGTCACCGGGTCGTTGGCCACGTTCGACACGGCCACGTGGTCGCGCACCACGGCTCCGGGCGTGGCGCTGTAGGTGAACGCGCTGCGCGTGTCCGGCGCCTGCGCGGTCGCCGGCCGCACGCCGAACGTGGCGGGCGCGGCCGAGGCCGCGGGCGTGGCCAAGCCCGAGAAGACCAGGGCCAGCAAGCCCGAAAGCGCCACACGACGCCAGGTCCGCGTCATAGCGAAGTCCTTAGTGGAGGGTGGGGCAGGCCGTGCGTGACGGCCTGCCCCGTCGATCAGATGGCGGTGAGGGTCAGCGTCGCGGTGTAGGTGCCCGCGAGCGTCGAGGTCGGCACCTTCAGCGCCAGGTCGGCGCCGAGGTTCGCGGTGCCGTTGCCGCCCAGGGCGGCGGCCGTGGCCAGCGTCCGGGCGGTGGACAGGCCGAGGCCCGCACCCTGACCCGGCACGACGGCGTCGGCCGGCTCGACCGTCGGGCCGGCGGTGATGTTCTGCACCGGCGACTTGTCGACGACCTTCGGCGACCAACCGAGGTTGGCGCCGTTGATGGCGTTGGTGCCGCTGGCGAAGTCCGTCACCTGGCCGGAGACGTTCCAGCCCGGGTTGCCGGCACGGGTGTCGGTGACCGTGATCGGGTTGAGCGCACCGGCCGTGGTCAGCAGCGAGCCATCGGCGGCCATGACCGGCGAGGGCAGGACCACGTTCTGGTTCGCCACGCTGATCAGCAGCTCACCGGCGAGCACCTCGGTGGTGATGGTCTCCGAGGCCGAGACACCCGCGAACGGCGTGATCTCCAGCGCCACACCGGCCGAGACCGAGGTCTCGAACGCGGCGGCGTTGGCGGGCACGAAGCGCGCGGAGAAGCTGTGCGCGCCCACGGCCAGCGTCGCCGCGGTCAGGGTGGCGGTGCCGCCGGAGACCGCGACCGGGTTGCCCAGGTTGTTCGCACCGTCGAGGAACTGCACGGTGCCCGCCGCGGTGGCCGGGGCCACGGTGGCGCTCAGCGTCACGGACGAGTACTGCGCCGCCGTGCCGCTCGGGGTGACCGCGAGGGCGGTCGTGGTCGGCGTCGCCACCGGGGCGTTGACCTGGTAGGACACCGCCGGCGAGGTGGAGCCGGAGATGTTCGCGGCGGAACCGGTGAACACCGCGGTCAGCGAGCGGGTGCCCGCCGGGAGGTCCGAGGTGGTCAGGGAGGCGACGCCGTTGTTCACCGCGACGGCCGCGCCGAGGTCGGCCGCGCCGTCCTTGAACTGCACCGTGCCGGTGGCCGAGGCCGGGGACACGGTGGCGGTGAGCGTGACCGGGGTGCCCGCGGTGACCGGGGCGTTCGGCGACACGGCCAGCGCGGTGCTGGTCGTCACCGGCGCGTTCGGGTCCGTGGTGCTCCACGCGGTCGCGCTGGTGAAGTACAGCTCACGGGTGAAGGTGCCCTTGGTCTCGCCGGTGAACAGGTCGACGCAGTTCACCGCGATGGTGTACGTGCCGGGCACGACCGTGGTGCTGTTGTCGACCGCGATGTCCTTGAAGGACAGGCCCTGCAGCACGGTGATCGGGGCGGAGCTGGAGAAGCCGACGTCGGTCGGCGTGGTGCCGATCAGGCCGTTCTCGAAGCCGCCGGGGCCGTAGACGAACAGGTTGTAGCCGTCCGAGTCGGAGGTGCAGCCCGCCGACGTGGTGTAGGACGGCGCCTCGACGTCGGAGCCGGACTGCTTGCTGACGGTGAGCGTGCCCAGGTCGCCCGTGGGAGGGGCGGCCAGGGCGACGCCCGCCGTGCCGAGGGTGGCCGCGGCCAGGGCCGCGAGCGCGATGGCGCCGCCTGCGAGGCGACGGATGACGGTGTTTCCGCGCACAGTTGACCTTCCGGAGATGGTGGTGCCGGCCGACTACGGCGCGGGCGGGGTGACGAGCTGGGTGCTGCCGCAGTTCGGGTTGACGCCGAAGCCGTACTGCGTGATGACGTCGGTCTTCGCGCAGATGAGCGAGTCACCGCCGGTGAAGACCTGGTCGTAGAGCGCCTCGCCGAGCTTGGTGGTGGGCACCACGTTGTAGACGTCGCGCTTGAACGTCGACGCGGTGTTGAGCACCGACGGCGGCACGCCGTTGAACGTGGCCAGCACGGCCTTGCCCTGCGCGGCCGGCGCGTTGCCGTAGATCTGCGAGACGTACACGGCGATCGAGTACGGCAGGATGTGCTTGGTGTCGGTCAGGTAGGTGCCGACGTGCTCCTGGATCGGCTGGCCGTTGACGTCCACGTCGACCACGCACGGGAACTGCGTGGTGTAGTTGGCCGTGTTGGTGAGGCCCAGCTGCTTGAGGAAGAAGTCGCGGCTGCCCGAGCCGAACTGCGGCAGCAGCGGCTTGAAGTTGGTGCCGACGCCCGGCGCGGTGCAGTTGTAGATCGACTTCAGCTGCGCCGTGGTGAGCTTCTTGCTGACCGTGCTGTCGCTGCGGACGGCGTAGGTCATGGCGTCCACCGCGAACGGGATGTAGGTCAGGTTCTTGCCCGCGTAGGACGAGGCGTTGTTCGACGACGAACGCGCGGCCTGCACGCAGTTGT
This sequence comes from Saccharothrix carnea, assembly GCF_003014735.1. Taxonomy (GTDB): domain Bacteria; phylum Actinomycetota; class Actinomycetes; order Mycobacteriales; family Pseudonocardiaceae; genus Actinosynnema; species Actinosynnema carneum. The sequence goes on from NZ_PYAX01000014.1 coordinate 44,692, forward strand.
CGCCCGCCTCGACCGACGTGACCAGCGCGGTCACGCCGGCACCGGAGGAGGCCGGTCTCGGGATGGTGCAGCCGGTCGCCTTGGTGGTGATGTTGTCCGAGCCGCGGGCGTCGTAGGAGCCCATGACCTTGGTGCCGTTGACGAGCACCGCGTCGGACAGGCCGTTCATCACCGTCTGGGTGGTGTCCGAGCCGACGATGGCGATGTCGCGGTAGGCCGGCGTGCCGACCGGGTCGGCCTGGGCCGGGGACGCCACGAGGGCGACGGCGGCGACGGCGGCAGCCGCCGCGCCGAGCATGCGCTTGCTCACTGCGGTTATCCTTTTCTGCGCAGAGGTCGAGCGGACTGCGTGTCCACTCGTCGATCGGTGCGGTCACGCGCACCGGTGTCTGTTCTCGTCCGTCCGGTTCGTGCTGGAGCGGCAACTCCGGCACGGCCGGGCGGTCGGCCTCACCTCCTCCTCGTGGCCCGAGGCCCTCGTCAGGTGTGTCGGTCGGCGGGTGTCCGCCCGCTCACCCCGCGGTGAACTGCGGACGAACGCCGCCCGTCACGAGCCGCCCCGGCCGCCGAACCGCTGCACCAGCGGTCCCGCGCCGGTGGCCAGGCCGCCCGCCACGAGCAGTCCCGCGAGCAGGTGCCGCAACCACCAGCCGACCGGGTTCGCGGGCGTGTCCTCGACCTGCGCGACCGGGGTGGACTTCGTGGACGGCACGGCCGCCTCGACAGGTGGCTTCGCGGGCGCGGGCGGCGCGACCGCGCGGGTCGTCGCACGGGGACGGTTCGCCGCGGGCGGTGCGGCGGCGGTTTCCCCACCCGGCGTCGGCAGCACGATCGGCTTGCCCGCGTCGCGCTCGACCACCCCGGCCGCGTCGGCGGCCTGCCGGCGCATCCCGTCCGGCAGCGGCAGGTAGCCCAGCGGCAGCCGGCCGACGCCCTCGCCGCGCTGCTGGCCCGTCCCGGTGGCGTACCGGAGGAACCCGGCGTACTCGGCGCCCTCGGCCGCGGTCATCTCCGAAGGCACGGCGGCCGCGTAGGTGACGGCGGGCAGCGGGTACGCGTCGGCGGCCTTCGTGGTCGGGTTGGTCCGGCCGACGCCCTGAACGTCGGTGGGGGTCAACTGGCCCACCGCCGCGCGCAGGCCCGCGTCGTCTGGCGCGACGAAGTTGCCGGCGGCGTTGCGCAGCTTGGCGGTCGGCAGGCCGTACCGGGCGGCGGTCGCGGTGTCGACCACGGCCAGCAGGCTGCGTTCGCCGGCGGGCTGGCGCGGCACGCGGGTGTAGCCCGGCTTGGTCGGGTCCGCCTGGTCGGGCAGGCCGCTCGGCGACCGGCCGAGGGTGTCGCCGCGGCTGATCGCCCGGCCGGCCTCGTGCAGGTCGGCGGCCAGCGGCCGGGCGGTGAGCGCGCAGTCCGGCCCGAGCGGGAACGGCAGCGGCTTGCAGCTCAGGTCCTGCTTGGGGAAGTTCTGCACCGGCAGGTCCAGCCCGCGGTAGTGCTGGTTGACCACCATGCCCGCCGGGTCCGGCTCGCCGTCGAGGAACGCGCGGGCGTCCGGGTCGGCGTCGATCCACGTCCACAGCGCGGCGGTCAGGTCGAAGTCGACTGACGGTACGAGCACGTCCAGCGTGTTCATCAGCGCGCCGTAGGTCTGGAACTGCTCGTTCAGCGCGAGGAACTCCGGGTCCTCGTTGAGCCGGCGCGCGTTGGTCGCGAGGTAGGGCTGGTTGCCCGGCACGGCGTCGCGGTAGGACTGGGTGAGCAGCTTGGCCACGAGCCTCGGCGTCAGCCTCAGCTCGGTGAGGGGCTGCCCGTCGAGCCGCCAGACGTCCTCCGGCTCAACCGCGGGGCCGCGGGACTGCCGTTCCATGATGAACGCGATCGCGAGCCCGGACACCGCGATCGGCGCATAGACCACCGGGCGCTGCGGCGTGGACGGCTGGGGCTCGCTCAGGAACACCATGCCCGGTGTCGGGGCGGCGAGCCGTTCGCGGCTGATCCGGTCGGACACCCTGGTGTAGCCGAACACCGTGCCGCCGTCGGCGCACAGCGCGGGCTGCCAGCGGCCGACCGCGTCGGCCACGAACTCGTGCCCGGCCAGCGAGCGCTCCGCCGCGCCGATCGGGCAGGCCGCGCCGACCGCGCGGAAGTCGAGCTTGAACGGGATGGCGGCGCGCCAGTTGCCGGCGCTCAGCGGCGAGGAGTCCAGGTTGTTGCTGGTGTGGTCCACGCCGGGCTTGCGGCCGTTGACCTCGGTGTCGCCGCGCGGCACGACGACCAGCCAGCAGTGCCGGGGCTTGCCCGCGTCCGGGCCGGAGGTGCGCACCTCGCCGCAGCCGAGGCCGAACGCCTCCAGCGCGGTCTGCACCTCGAAGTCCAACTCGCCGGTGCCGTCCGGGCGGGTCTTGGCGAACGGCACCTCGTTGGTGGTGCCCGCGTCGAAGTACGTGCCGAACGACTTGGTCCGCTTGCCGTTCGAGGCGTGGAACTCGGCGTACTCCGCGCCGCTGGTGGGCACCGGCACCGTCTCGTCCGGGTCCGCCGGGTCGCTGTAGGCGATCTGCCTGCTCTTGGTGAAGTTGCCGAGGCCGAGGCCGTTCTGCCCCTCCAGGCCGCCGAACTGGCACTGCTCGCGGGTCGGGCCGGCCGGGTCGTCGCCCCAGCACTGCATGACCTGCAGGTAGTTGGTGGCGAACCGACCGACCGGGCCGGTCTCGCGGCCACCGGTCCAGGTCAACCGGACCGTCTGGTTGATCAGGTCCTTCGTGTGCGACACGGTGATCCGCAGGTCCTCGAACTCACCGTGCCCGGACTTGGTGACCGCGGACGACGACGTCTGCGCGTCGACCGGCGCCGCCGGGACCAGGGCGATCCCCGAGGTCACGAGCAGTGCGGCCAGCAGCAACCGGAGGGTGGTCATCTGTCGCCTTCCCGTCTGCGCAGCCGCCGGGCGACCAGCGGCGGTCCCACCACGAGCGCGGCGATCAGCACCGCGGCCACCGCGACCAGCAGCGCGGTGTTGTCGTCACGCAGGTCCACCGAGACGGGCGTCGCGTAGGCCTCTTCCCGTGCCCGCCGCGCCACGCCGGAGCTGGACTCGTCGGCCGCCGCGTCCTCGGCCGCCGCTTCCTCACCGGGCGCCTGCTCCTCGACCACGGCGGCTTCCTCTTCCGCGACCGGGGCGTCACCGCCGCCGGTGGTGGTCTTGGTCGGTTCCTTGGCGCCGCCGGTGGCGTCCTCGCACTGCACCGGTCCCTGCTTGTCGCAGTCCTTCGGCTGCTCCGCGGTGACCGCCAGGGTGTTCGTCCCGTCCGCGGAGAAGGTCGGGTTGTTGCACTTGCCGAGGTCCTTGCTCTGCTTGGTCGTGCCGGGGATCTTCGCCACCTGGTCCATCCCGGCCCGCACCAGGTTGATCGGCAGCGGCGAGTACCCGAGCAGGTCGGCCTGCTTCTGCCCCTCGCACAGGAAGTAGTAGGCGAAGTCGGACAGCGTCCGACCCTTGTCCTCGGTGAACTTCCCGGTCGTCACGGTCGGCAGGATCATGTAGCTGTAGCTGGACATCGGGTAGCTGCGCGCGTCCTGGTTGCCGTAGACCTGGCTGAGGTCCTGGGTCAGGTCCGGGTTGACCTTCGCCGCCAGCAACGCCACCGCCACCGCCGAGGCCTTCGGCTCGACGTAGTAGCCCTTGGCGTTGAGCAGCTTGGCCACCGGGAACTGCGCGGCGCGGGCGTAGGAGTACTCGACGTAGGTGATCGAGCCCTCGGTGCCCTCCTGCCGCACGTAGTTCGCCACGCCGGTCGAGTAGTGCTGGCCGACCACCGGAGGGATCGTCGGGTAGTTGGACGTGAAGCCGCACGGCGTGGCGCGCTTGGCGCGGCGGCAGAAGTCGTCCCACAGCCCGGGGTGCTGACTCGCCATCCACGACGTGAACTGGGCGGTCGTGCCGGAGCCATCGGCGCGGACCACCGGGGTGACCTTGCGGTCGGGCAGCTTGAGGCCGGGGTTGTCGCGGGCGATCGCCGGGTCGGCCCAGGACGTGATCACCCCGGTGAAGATCTTGGTCACGACCTCGCCGGACAGCCGCAGGTTGGTGACCCGCTTGCCGCCGATCTTGAGGTTGTACATCAACGACGTGCCACCGGCGACGATCGGCATGTAGGCGTACGTGCCCTCCTTCGGCGGCACGTCGCGCACCCCGCCGTCGGTCAGGCCGTACGGGATCTCCGACACGGCGAAGTCGACCTGGCCCGCCTTGAACTGGTTGCGGCCGTCGCTGGAGCCGGTGCCGCTGAAGCTGATCCGCATGCCGTACTGGGCGACGTTGGTCTTCCACTGGTCGAGCGCGTTGCTGCTCCACGTGGAGCCGCTGCCGCTGATCGGCGTGTACGCCTGCGCCGCCCGCGCGGGCGCGGCGAGGGCCAGCACCAGGCCGACGACGGCCACGAGGCTCAAAGGCCGGGTGATCATGACTCTCCTCATCTCGACCGCCCGCCGGGGCCGCGGCCACCGACCACTCGGGCGAGCACGAACAGCACCAGCACCAGGGCCATCAGCACGGCGGCGGCGCCGAAACCGCGCTGCTTCATGGTTTCCTCCGAAGACATGACCATCTGGAAGGTCGCCAGCGGCAGCGACACCTGGGAGTCCACGAACGGGTTCCAGTTCAGGTAGGGGGTGAAGCCGGCGGTGATCAGCACGGGCGAGGTCTCGCCGACACCGCGCGCGGTGGCCAGCAGCACGCTGGTGGTCAGGCCGGACCGCGCGGTCGGCAGCACCACGTGCCACACCGTGCGCAGCTGGCCCGAGCCCAGCGCCAGCGAAGCTTCCTTGAGCGAGCTGGGCACCAGCCGCAGCACCACGTCCGCCGCCCGGATCATGATCGGCAGCATCATCACGCTGATCGCGCAGCCCGCGGCGAAGCCGGAGCGCTCGAAGCCGAGCACGAGGATCAGCGAGGCGTAGATGAACAGGCCCGCCACGATGGACGGCAGCGCGGTCATCGCCTCGACCACCGTGCGGACGAGCCGGGTGAACAAACCCCTGGTCTCGTTGAGGAACACGGCGCAGGCCAGGCCCAGCGGCACGGTGATGACCAGCGCGATGGTGATCTGCTCCAGCGTGCCGACCGCGGCGTGCAGCACCCCGCCGAGCTCCAACGGGTCGAGCGTGCCCGCCGCCGCCATGTCGTCGGTGAAGAAGTTGAGGTGCCCCAGCGCTTCCGCGCCCATGACGATCGGGTACGCCACGATGAACACCAGCGCGCCGAGCGCCACCAGCGCCAGGCTGTGCACGACCGCGGAGGCGAGCCGGTCGCGCACGGCCAGCGCGTCGTCGTGCAGCGAGATCAGCAGCGCGTACAGGCCGAGGAACAGGGGGAACGCGATCGCGACGAACGCGACCGCGCCGCTGAACGGCGCGATCTGGTCGAACAGCAGGCCCGTCAACGCGATCGCGGCCGACGCCGCGCCCAGCGCCGACGCCAGGTCGGTGCGCCGCGCGCCGCCGGTCACCCGGCGCACTTCCGGTGCGGTCATCTCAGTCGCTCCCCTGGCCGGACCGGCTGCGCGCGATGACCGCGGAGGCGGCGAAGTTGACCAGCAGCGTCAGCACGAACAGCGCCAGGCCCGCCGCCATCAGCGCGGACAGGCCGAACGGGCTGGCCGCGCCCCACCGCTGGGCGATGAGCGCGGACACGGAGTTGCCGCCGCTGCCGAGGATCTGGGTGTGGATGGCGAAGACCGGCGCGATGATCATGGCCACCGCGATGGTCTCGCCGAGCGCCCGGCCGAGGCCGAGCATCGTGCCGCCGATCATGCCGCTGCGACCGAACGGCAGCACCACGCTGCGGATCACGCCCCACTTGGTGGCGCCGAGCGCGTGGGCGCCCTCGCGTTCCCCTTGCGGCGCCTGGGTGAACGACTCGCGCATCACCGAGCAGATGAACGGCATCACCATGAACCCGACCACCAGTCCCGCCCAGAACGTCGAGGTGACGTAGGCGGCGTCGGTGGACAGCGGGTTGTCCGGGTCGGCGCCCTCGACGTCGAGGAACGGGATCCAGCCGAACTGGATCGACAGCCACCGCGGCACGTCCACGCCCTGCCACTGCAGGAACGTCGAGCCGAACAGCCCGTAGACCACGCTGGGCACCGCGGCCATCAGGTCGACCATGCTCGTCAGCGCCCGCCGGAGCCGCGGCGGCGCGTACTCGGAGATGTAGAGCGCCACGCCGAGCGCCAGCGGGAACGCGATCACCAGCGCCACGGACGCGATCAGCACCGTGCCGACGAGGACCGCGGCGATGCCGAAGTCCAGCGAGTCCGGCTCCCACGTCTGCGTGGTGAAGAAGTCCAGGCCCGCCTCGGAGATCGCCGCCGCGCCACGCGTGGCCAGGAACAAGCCGACGGTGGCCATCACGACCAGCACCGCGAGCCCGGCGAACCGCAGGACCAGCCGGAACAGCCGGTCGATCCCGCCGGGCGGCCCGACGCGCCGACGTGGGCCGTCGGCGCGTTCCGCGGGTGGTGCGCTGAGCGTTGCGGTCATCTTCGGGAGCTCCGGGGTCCGCGGGCCGTGCTCGCCCGAGTCCGCGCAAGCACAACCCGTCGAGTTTTCGCGGCCCGGATGTCGGCATTAACAACGGACGAACGCGGGAAACGATCAGGGGGCGAATAGGCCGAACGGCAGCGCGGTGAACACCCGGATTCCGTCACCACATCTGCTCCACCGGATAGCGACCGACAGTCGGCGCGTGCGCGACGAGTTCGACGAAACTGCGGCACGCGTACTGCGCTTGGACGCGCCGGTGATAACTGCGGCTGGACACCGCGAGCACGCAGCCCTCCAGCCGCAGTCGCCACGACCACAGCTTCTCGTCGCGGGACATCGCCGTGGTGCTGTCGATGAGGTGTTCACGCAGGTCATCGACCGACTTGAGGCACGCTTCGACGGTCGGGAAGACCAGCGCGGACTGGCCGAGGCTCCGGTTGTTGGCGGAGAGGAACCGCCACCTCACACCGGAACCGGCGGGTCTGTAGAGCTGGAAGCGAGCAGCGGCCACCGGGTTTCCCCCATCATTCTTACGGCCCCGACGCCACTTCGAATGCTTGGTTTCCCAGGTTGACAACAGGTCAAGAACCGGCGGCCGGCGGGTGACCATCACCCTCACGCCGGACGGCCAACCGCCACCCGGTCACCCACGGAAATTGTCCGGTCACAATTCCACCCCAGGCCGGTCACGGACAATGATCGGGCAAATGCGAAAACGACACGACCCGGTGCCCGCGCCTATCGCGGGCACCGGGTCGAGGTCACCGGTTGGCGTCGTCGCGGGACAGGCGCAGCCAACCCAGCAGCAGGGTGGCCGCGGCCCAGCAGAGCAGGGTGACCACCGAGGACGTCCGGCTCATCCCGGGCACCTCCCCGATCAGCAGGAATGCCGCGCCGGAGCCGGGCAGGCGATCGGCCACCCAGGACAGCCACTCGTGGCCGAAGTTCGGCAGCATCAGCGGCAGGACGAGCATCAGCAGGAACACGGTGACCAACGTGGCCGCGGTGTTGCGCAGCAGGAAGCCCAGGCCGAGCGCGAAGGCCGACCCGGCGGCGAAGACGAACGCGACGTCCGGCAGCACGTCCGAGGCGCCCGCCAGGGTCAGCAGGGGCTGCGCCGTGACGAACGACGCCACCGTCGCGGCCGACGCCAGCAGCACGCCGAGCACCGTGGCCACGACCACCACCACTGCCGTCCGGGACAGGAACAGGACAGCGCGCCGCGGCGTCCACTGCAGGCTCGGCACGATGCCGCCGGTCGCGTAGTCGGACGTCACGGCGGTGAGCGCGAGCGCCAGGAGCGCGAACTGGCCCGGCAGCCCGGTCACGGCCGCCGCCGCCCAGGCCGACCGGCCGCGCGGCGGATCGGGGTCCGCCGCCGCTTCCAGGCCCGCGATGGTCGCGATGCCCACCATCGTCACGGTCGCGGCGGCCAGGAACCACCACGTCGCCTTCACCGTCCACAGCCGCGTCCACTCGGCGGCGCACGCGCGGGCGAACACGCGGACGACCGGGACGTCCCGGGTCACCGCCCTCATCGCGCCTCCTCCGCCGTGAGCACGGGCTCGCGGCCCTGGTACTCGACACTGCCGGTGGTCAGCTCCACGTAGGCGTCCTCCAGCGACTGGCGCACCTCGGAGAGGTGGTGCAGCGGCACGTCCAGGGCGTGGGCCAGCCCACCGACCTCCTCGGCCGTGCTGCCCTCGACCCGCAGCTCGTGGTCGTCCACGCGCTCCACCTCGAACCCGCGCTCGCGGAGCCGGGCCCGCAGCACGTCGGGCCGCGGGCTGCGGACGCGCACCCGGACCTGCCCGAGTCCGCTCACGATCTGCTCGGTCGTCGCGTCCGCGATCAGCCTGCCGCGGCCGATGACGACGAGCCGGTCGGCGATCTGCTCCATCTCGCCGAGCAGGTGGCTGGAGATCAGCACGGTGCGGCCCTCGTCGGCGAGTTGGCGCAGGAGGCCGCGGATCCACCGGACACCGTCGAGGTCGAGCCCGTTGATCGGCTCGTCGAACATCAGCACGCCGGGGTCGCCGATCAGCGCCGTCGCGATGCCCAGCCGTTGCCGCATGCCGAGCGAGTAGCCCTTGATCCGCCGACTGGCCGCGCGACCGAGGCCGACCCGCTCGATCACCTCGTCCACCCGGCGGCGGGGGATGCCGTTGGCGCGGGCGGCGACGCGCAGGTGGCTGCGCCCGGTGCGGCCGGGGTGCGCCGCGCCGGGGTCGAGCAGCGCGCCGACCTCCCGCAGCGGTTCACCGAACGACGCGTACGGCCGCCCGTTGACCAGCGCCGTGCCCGAGGTGGCCCGGTCGAGGCCGAGCACCACCCGCATCGTGGTGGACTTGCCCGCGCCGTTCGGCCCGAGGAAACCGGTGACCTTGCCCGGCTCGACGGTGAAGCTCAGGTCGTCTACCGCCAGGACGTCACCGTATCTCCTGGTCAGCCCGCGCACCTCGATCACCGGGCGACCTCGCCGTCGCCGTTGGACGAGGTGACGACCGTGCCGTCCTGGTCGTCGTCCACCCACTCGAGCAAGTCGCCCGGCTGGCACTCCAGCACCCGGCACATGGCCTCGAGCGTGCTGAACCGCACGGCCTTGGCGCGGCCGTTCTTCAGCACCGCCACGTTCGACGGCGTGAGCCCGACCCGTTCGGCGAACTCGCCGACGCTCATCTTGCGCTTGGCCAGCTCGACGTCGATCCGCACGATGATCGACATCAGATCACCGATTCCATGTCGGAGCGCAGCGCGGTGGCCTGGCGCAGCAACGCGCGCATCACCACGATCAGCAGGCCCACGACGGCGATGCCGATCGCCATCAGGGACATCTCCAGCGGCACACCGGGGTCGTCCGCGTTGAAGCCGACGAAGAGGAACACGACCACGAACACCACCCACCCCGCGCCGATGGCCCACACGATCGCGTCCACCCACCTCAGGGACGCCTCGCTGAAGATGCGGTCCTTCTCGACCAGGGTGAGCAGCTTCCAGATGCACACGATCACCACCTGCACGCACAGCACCCAGAACACCGTCACGGCGGTCAGCGGCCACCGCAGGTACGCCATGTCCGGGGACTCCTGGGCCATGTGCCGGAACTGCCCCGGCAACGACATGACCTGGAACAGGACGAGGACGCCGAACATCAACACGAGGAACACCCGGAGCGCCGCGACCGCTCGATGCGTTGTGACCATGCATCGAGTCTCACGTGTTACCTATCGAAAGTCAATCGGTAGCTGTCGTTTTGCGACACTCCTCTCACCGACGAGGGTGGCCGAGCGCGGCCGGTGGCGTGTTGCCCGCCGTGGCGCCCTCGGCGTACTGCGGGGTCACGATGAACACGAACTCGTGCACGCGGTCGGCGGCGAGCCGGTCGACCACGTAGGACTCGCCGATGCGGATGCCGTGCCGCATCAGCAGTTCCTGGTGCACGGGGAACGCCGTGCCGTCGTCGTTGACCGGGTTGCCCAGCACTTCCAGCGCCCACGTGTCGCTGCCGACGATCGCGGGCCGGAACCGCGCCAGCCACCGGGCCTCGCGCAGGTAGATGCCGGGCAGCCCGCGGGCGCCCTCCCAGCGGGCGATGTCGGCCGCGTCGCGGCGGGCCAGCAGCTGGTTCCAGCCGGTGCGGAACAGCACGACGTCGCCGGGTTCGATCCGGTCGACACCGCCGAACGCCAGGGCGTCGCGGATGTCCTCGACGGTGATGCGGTAGTTCTCGCGCAGCAGCGGCCGTCCGTTGCCCGCCGGCTCCGCCAGGTCCTCGACGCGGTCGCGGGCGAGCTTCACGCCCAGCACGTCCAGCAGCACGCCCCGCGTCACCAGCGGGCCCATGTGCTCGGCGCCGAGCCGGACGGTGCCGTGGCCGCGGGCGATGTCCGGTCCGCGCAGCCCGTTGTAGAACAGGTCGGCCGCGCCGATGTGGTTGAGGTTGTCCAGCTGGCTGCCGATCTGGTAGGTCGCGGCGAGCGGTTCGGGGTGCCGTGGCGAGACCTCCGCCTCGAACCGCTCCTCGTGCACGCTCACCCGGTTGGCGCCCAGCGGTTCCAGCGCGACCAGGATGCCGCCCTGCTCGGCGAACCCCGGCGGCGGCGGGTAGCCCCAGATGGTGAGCCGCTGCTCGTAGGTGCGGCGCGGGTCGGTGCGGAACGCCGGGAAGCCGTTCCACATCAGCTCGCCGAGGTTGTACGTGGTCACCTCGCGGTGGCGGCGCAGCAGGCCGAGCGCGGCGGCGGTCTTGACCGGCGTGACCTCGTTGAACGCGCCGCGCTGGTCGTCGGCCCCGTACCGGCTGGGCGCCCAGTCGGCCAGGTTCGCCGGGTCGGCGTAGTCGAACGGCGTGTCGTCCGGCCCGCCGTCGGCCCGAGCCGTCGCGTTCGCCGTCCCCACCAGGCCGACCGCACCGGCCGCGCCGGCGAGCTTGAACACGTCCCGCCGCCCGAGGCGGTGCCGGACGAGGTAGTTGCGCAGCAGGTCGGGGTGCACGCGGCGGCTCCTTCGGCACGACGGGACAACCCCCGACCAGTACCGGATCCCCGACACCCGCCGCAATGGGTGTCACCTCAATGCCCCGAAAGGACGATCAGGCGTGACCCACGCCCCGGAGTCTCGTCCGCAGCTCGGCCGCCCGGTGATCGCCGAAGTCGCTCAGGATCCCCAGTGCCGCGGACCAGCACTTCCTCGCCCGGTCCACGTCGCCGAGGTACATCGCCGACGTACCCGAGGTGTCGAGCGCGGCGGCGATGTCCGGGTGGTAGGCGTGCTCGGGCCCGATGCCGATCGCCTGGTCGCACAGGGCGATCGCTCTGCGGTGGTCACCGAGCGCCTGCCACACGCGAGCCAGCTGGTTCAGCGTGAAGACCGCCCCTTCCCGGTCATCGGCTCGCCGGCGCAGCTCCAAGGCGCGCTCGGCGTGGTCGAGGGCTTGGTCGTACCGGCCCAACCCGGCGAGGGCCCTGCTGCAGTTCGTCCGGACGAACGCCTCCTGCCGCCCGTCGTCCGTGCCCCGGCTCAACGGCAGCGCCTGGCCCAGGTGCGCCAGCGCCTCCGCGTACCGGCCCCGACGCAGGCTGATGTCGCCGAGGTCGTTGAGCGCGTAGGCGATCAGGTACGGGTCGTCCACCTCACGGGCCAAGGCGAGCGCGGCGCGGAGGTCGACGGCGGCCCGCTCCCAGCCGGAGACCTGGAGCCGCGCCCAGCCCGACCGGATCAGGAACCACGCCTCGCCGGCACGGTCCCCGTCCTGGCGCGCCGCGGTGATCCCGCGCACGCAGACGTCGAACAACTCGTCCCACCGCGCGTGGTGGTACAGGAACGTCTCGGTGGCGTGGACCAGGCGAACCACCCAGCGGCTGTGCGTCGTCGCCGCGGATCGGATCAACGCGACCAGGTTCGCGGACTCCGCCTCGAACCACTCCAGCGAGTCGGTCCGGGTGGTCGGGACCGGTCGTGCGGCCGGTGGTCCGGCGAAAGCCGGGACGCGGTGCACGTAGGCCGGGAACGCCAATCGATCCGCCGCCGCCGCGTTGTGGGCGTACCACTCGAACAACGCCGCCGATGCGTGGGCGCGGACGGCGACGGGGTCGAGGCGCCGAGCGCGGTCGAGGGCGTAATCGCGCAGCAGGTCGTGGCACCGGAAGCGGCCCCGAGCCACCGGCTCGACGAGGTGGACCTCGGCGAGGTCGTCGAGCAGGCGGCGGGCGAGGTCGACCGGCACACCGGCGACCGCGGCGACGGCCTGGACCCCGATGTCCAGTCCCGGGTGCAGGCCGAGGCGTCGGAACAGCCGGGCCTGCTCGGCCGTGAGCACGCGGAAGGACCGGTCGAACACGTGCGTCACACCGAAGGTTCCGATCCCCGCCGCGCTCAACACCTCCAGCCGGTCGTCGGTCATCTCGGCCACGACGTCGCCGACGCCCAGGTCGGGGCGCGACGTGAGCCGACTCCCGGTGATCCGCAACGCCAGGGGCAGGCCCGCGCAGACGCGCGCCAGCCGAACCACCCCGTCCGGTTCGTCCCCGGCGCGGCGCGGTCCGATCATCCGGCGGATCAGGTCGACGGACTCGCGCTCGGTCATCACGTCCACGGTCAGCGGCGTCGCACCCGGTGAGACGTGGAGCCCTCGGAGCGCGGCGCGGCTGGTCACGACCACCAGGCATCCCCGTCCGCCCGGCACCAACGGCCGGACCTGTTCCGACGTACCCGCGTTGTCGAGCACGACCAGCACTCGCGAGCCGGCCAGCAGCGACCGGTACAAGTCCGCCCGGGCCTCTTCCCCGATCGGCACCGCTCTGGGACGCACTCCGAGCGAGCACAGGAAGCGGTGCAGCACCTCGCCCGCGGTGGCCGGCTCTCCTGGGCCGTAGCCGCGCAGGTCCGCGTACAACGTGCCGTCCGGGAAGCCGTCCTCTGCCCGGTGTGCCCAGTGAAGCGCCAAAGTCGTTTTGCCGACCCCGGCCGTGCCCGCGACCGTCGTGATCACCGCGCCGCCGGTCGATTTGTCCGCCGCGCGTGCGGCGACCGCGTCCAGTGCCGCCAGGTGCGCGGCGCGGCCGGTGAAATCCCCGACCGCCGCGGGCAGTTGCCGCGGCACGGGAAGGCGCTGCGCCTCCTCGGCGGCAACGGTCACGTGGTCTGCCGAGCCGACCTGCACCACCGAGCCGTTCACGACACCGTGCAGCGCGTTACGACTGGTCGACCGCTCGGGCACGGCGATCAGTGTGTCGCCGTGGATGTCGCGGTGCGACGAGTCCCGCGGCGTTCACTCGAAAGGCGCACTGCCGTGCGAAGGCGGTTCCAGGATTGCCCGGTGATCGATTCGGGCACACCACGTTGGTGATTACGACACGGGAAGCGCGACCGGCGGTGGTGGTCGAGCGGTTCGCGGTGCGCAGTGCGGTGTCCTTGGTGGCCGCTTGTGCCGCCGGGGTCGCGTTCGCCGTGGTCATGGCGGTGGTCTGGGCCGGGTGGGCGCCGGTGCGCGAGGTCGACCAGGCGATCTCGGACGGCGTGACGCGGTGGGTCGGCGGGTCGGAGGTGCTCGTCGCGGCGTTCGGCGGGATCACGCGGCTCGGCGACACGGCGACGTTGACGGGGGTGACCGCGCTCGCGGTGGCCTGGCTGCTCCTGCGGCGGCGGCCGTGGGTGGCGGCGCACGTGGTCGTCACGGCGCTCGGTGGCGGGTTGCTCGGCGTCGTGGTCAAGGAGCTGGTCGAACGGCTGCGGCCCCTGGTGGACGTCGAGGTGGCCGGTGCGCCGGGCTGGAGCTTCCCCAGCGGCCACACGCTCGGTGCGACGGTCACGTACGGCGTGCTGTTGCTGGTGTTCGCCTCCGTGCGGCCGGCACGACGCGTGGTGACCGCGCTGGTGGTCGCGATCGTGGTGGTGGTCGGCTTCACGAGGGTCGCGCTCGGCGTGCACTACGCCACCGACGTGCTCGGCGGCTGGCTGCTCGGCCTGGTGTGGCTGGCCCTGACCACCGAGGTGTTCCGGCGGTGGCGGCGGGACGAGGGCATGCCGGAGGTGCCGCTGTCGCGGGGCCTGGCGCCGGAAGCGGCGGACGACCTGCGGCCCGTGTCCGGGCGCCGGGTCGACGTGCCGGCCGACCTCCCGCTCGTGGTGGCCCGGCTGCTCGTGGCCTGGGGCCTGCTGCTGGGCGCGTTGTTCGCGCTGGGCTCGTGGCTCACCGCCGCCGGACCGGACGTGCCACCGGCCTGGGACCGCGCCGTGGTGGAGTGGTTCGCCGAACGCCGCGTCCCGGCCTGGGACGCGGTGATGGACCGGGTCGGGACGTTCAGCGGGACGGGCCCGGTGATCGGCGCGGCGGTGGTCGTCTGCGTGCTGGCGTTGGCCACGACGCGCTCCTGGCGGCCCGTCCTGCTGGTCGTGCTCGGCCTGCTGGGCGAGGTCACCCTGTTCCTGCTCACCACCGCGATCATCGACCGCGCCCGCCCGGCGGCCAAGCTGCCCGGCGACCTGCCGCCCACGTCGAGCTTCCCTTCGGGGCACGTCGCCGCGTCGCTGGTGCTCGGCACGGCGGTCGCCCTGCTGGTCTGGCGCGGCACCGGCGGGTGGTGGCGGTGGCCGGTGGTGGCGACCGCCCTGGTGATCCCCGTGGCGGTCGCCGCGCAACGCCTCTACTCCGGCGTCCACTACCCCACCGACCTGGCGGGCAGCTTCCTGCTGGCCCTGCCGTGGATCACCGTCGTCGCCATGACCACGATCAACGGTCACGGCGCGGCGAACAGCGGTACGAGGGCCGCGACCGACTCCGTGACCGGCACGGCGGCCCGGGGGTAACCGGTGGCGTGCCGCCCTGTGCTCCGTCCACACCCCTCTGATGCCGCGACCCCGGCGAAAAGTCGACCCGAAGTCGAGGCGACCTCACACCCCGATCGCGCGTCGCGCACAGGTGCACCCACCCCCGCACGCCCATTCGAAAGCCATTCGAAGTCGAATGCGGTCGAATGCGGAAAAGAACGGCATTCCGCGCCGACTTCCGCGCGATCTGGAATATCGGACGCATTGATCCATTCACCGTGAAAGCTCTTCACGGCTCTCCGCTTCCCTGCTACGGTCCGATTCCTGGAAACGTTCCCAGAATTTCGCCGCCGGTTCTGATCACCGACGAGGGAGCCGAAGATGCCACTGAAGTCATCACCAGGCCCGACCAGGAAGAGGCGGTCACGTCGCGCACTCGCGGCGACCGGGGCGTTCGTGTTCGCGGCGGCCGTGGCGCTGGGCACGGGCCCGGCCACCGCGGACGTGACCGCGGCCGCGCGCGTGGACAACCCGTACGCCGGCGCCGCGGTGTACGTGAACCCCGACTGGTCGGCGAAGGCCCGGGCCGACGGCGGCTCGGCCATCGCGAACCAGCCGACGTTCGTCTGGCTCGACCGGATCGCGGCGATCAACGGCGTGAACGGCGCCCGCGGCCTGCGCGCCCACCTGGACAACGCCCTGAGCCAGGCGGCCGGGCGCACCATGGTCGTCCAGTTCGTCATCTACAACCTGCCCGGCCGCGACTGCGCCGCGCTGGCGTCCAACGGCGAACTCGGCCCGGACGACCTGCCCCGCTACAAGTCCGAGTACATCGACCCGATCGCCGCGATCATGGGTGAGTCGAAGTACGCGAACCTGCGCATCGTGACGATCATCGAGATCGACTCGCTGCCCAACCTGGTGACCAACGTCGGCAGCCGGCCGACCGCCACCCCGATGTGCGACCGGATGCTGCAGAACGGCAACTACGTCAACGGTGTCGGGTACGCGCTGGCGAAGCTCGGCGCGATCGGCAACGTGTACAACTACATCGACGCCGCCCACCACGGCTGGATCGGGTGGGACGACAACTTCGGCACCTCCGCGACCCTCTTCGCCCAGGCCGCTCGCGCATCGGGCAGCACGGTGAACAACGTCACGGGATTCATCGCGAACACCGCGAACTACGGCGTGCTGAAAGAAGACCACTACACCATCAACGACACCGTCAACGGCACTTCCGTGCGCCAGTCCAAGTGGGTCGACTGGAACCGCTACGTGGACGAGCTGTCCTTCGCCCAGGCGTTCCGGACGCAATTGATCAGCGCCGGTTTCCCGTCGAACATCGGCATGCTGATCGACACTTCCCGCAACGGCTGGGGCGGTTCCCAGCGCCCGACGGCCAAGGGCCCGACGACGAGTGTCGACGCGTACGTGAACGGCGGCCGCTACGACCGCCGCATCCACCTCGGCAACTGGTGCAACCAGTCCGGCGCGGGCATCGGCGAGCGGCCGAGGGCGAACCCCGCGGCGGGCATCGACGCCTACGTGTGGGCCAAGCCGCCGGGCGAGTCGGACGGCGCGAGCCGCGAGATCCCGAACAACGAGGGCAAGGGCTTCGACCGGATGTGCGACCCCACGTACACGGGCAACGCGCGCAACGGCAACAACATGTCCGGCGCGCTGGCCAACGCACCGCTGTCGGGCCACTGGTTCTCCGCCCAGTTCCGCCAGCTGCTGGCCAACGCCCACCCGCGGCTGTAGTGCACCGGGTCGGTCGCCCACGAGGCGGGTCTCGTGGGCGACCGACCCGTCAGCCGGTGGCGATCTGCCGTTGCGCCAACCGCTCCGCCGCCTGGCGGCGTCCCGGCGCGAACGGGTCGGCGGGCGCGCCCCGGCCCGGTCCGTCCACCCAGCCGCGGATCTTGTCCGCGACCCTGGCCAGCGCCGGGTCGCCCGGTTTCACGTCGACCCGGAAATGGCCTTCCTTCGGGGTCTTGCGGAAGTCACCGCCCCAGCGGACCACGCCCTCGCACTCGGCGAGGATGTCCCGGACGACCGCCAGCTCGTGCGGGAACAGCCCACCGGTCGCCCCGGCCGGGTACTGGGAGGGCAGGATGGCGAGGGCGGTCCCGGAGCGGTGGTCCGCCGCGAACGGCGTCCCGGCCGGCAGCTCGGCGTAGCCGGTGATGTCGTCCGCGCCCAGGGTGGCGACCTCGTAGTGGAAGCGCCGGGCGACGTGCAGCAGCACGACGGCGGACGGCCCGGACAGCAGCGTCACGGACGCGTTGGAGCCCTCGACCGGGTACGTGGCCAGGGCGTCCGGGCGCGCGGGCGGGTTCGCGGGCGGCCCTGCGGAGGGTGCGGCGGACGCCGGCGGTGCGGACAGGCCGACCGACACGGCGGCCGCGAGACCGCCGGTGATGGCGAGGAACCGGCGACGGCCGAGCCGGCCCACGTCCTCGGTGGTTTCGTTCACGGTCGCTCCTTGCGGGATCGGGGGTTGCGGCGGGCGGCGACGGCCAGGCCCGCGAACAGCGCGGTCGCGACGAGCAGCACGACGACCGCCGGGTTCACGTAGGGGGGCACCAGGTCTTGGTAGGCGTTGCACTTGCGGGAGAGCGGGAAGTAGGTCACCTGCCCGTAGGCCCGGTCCCACCCGCCGTGCTCCAGGACGCACGTCTCCCGGACGTCCGGCGCGTACAGGTGGATCGCACCCCAGGCGTACACCAGGAACGCCGCCGGCGGTGCGCACAGCGCGGCGACCGCCCACCGCCGGGCCGTTCCCGGGACTCGCACGTCTCTCCTCCTCGCACACCGCGAGGGGCGTGCCGTCAGCCGCGCGACAACCTCTCGATCGTCTCCGCGTAGCCTTGCAGGAACGGTTCCAGCTTGGCCTCGGGCAGCTGGGTGGGCAGCAGGCAGACCCCTCCCGTCCGGCGGATCGCGGCCTCGGTGAGCCCGGAGAGCTGCGCGTCCGCGGTGCTGCCGCCCAGCGCGTTCCAGGCGGCGTCCCGGACGCCCGCCACCGTACCGCCGTACCGGTTGGCGTAGAACTGCCGGAACCTGGTCCGGTGCCCGGTGGTCAGGTGGTCCCGGATCGCGTGGTCGATCCGGGCGCCGTCGCGCACCGCGCTGCCGACCAGGTAGCCGTCGACGTCCTCCACGAGGTCGTTGAGCGGGAACGACGACAGCACGTTGATCTTGGCCAGGCGGTCGGCGCAGAACGCGTACCCGGAGGCGTACTCCTCCCCGTGCGACCGCCACTCGCCGTAGAACGTGGCCAGGTCGCCCGCCCAGCCGCCGAAGTCGCCGCGCCCGTCGTCACCCCGGAGGTACACCGCGTTGGCGGTGGCGCCGAAGTGGTCGACGTCGACCGTGATGCCGAGCGAAGGGTCCACATAGGACTCGACCCGCGCCGGCGCGTGTGCCTGCGCGTGCTCGATCCACGCCTGGTCGACGTTGCCGATCAACGTCTCCCAGCCGGACCAGGTGCCGTTGTAGGTCGGGTAGCGCAGGTACTCCAGGACCCGCCGGTTCGCGTCACCGCCGTAGGCCACCGCGGTCGCGTACAGGCCGTCGACGTACCGGAGGTAGGCGTCCACGGGTGAGTCGGCGCCGCCGACGTTCTCCCGGCCGACGCCCCGGTCGTTGCCCCGGCTGACGTCGCGGTCGAGCGCGAACACGTCGCCGCCCGCGTCGAAGGCGAACTCCTTGATCTGGTTGAACGACCAGTTCGCGGGCAGCGGGAAGCCGAGGTTGCCGGAGAAGCCCCACGACATGCCGGACACGAACGAGTACCGCGCGAACGCCTCGTCGCTGACCCGCGCGCACACGTTGCGCGAGCCGTAGACACCGGCGACGTACCGCTTGCCGCGGGTGCCGAGACCGGCCTGGATGCCCTGGAAGTACGGGATGATGTTGCTGGTGATCTGCTCGCCGGTGGCGTCGTAGTCGACCGCGAAGTAGATCACCGTGCCCCGGTTGAACCCGTAGCCGACCGCCCGGTCGTGTGCGCGCAGGGCGTGGTCGTAGCCGGTGGACCAGGTGAAGTCGTCGACGGTGTCGGCGGCGTACTGCGAGATGGGGAACACCCGCATCCCACCGGCGAAGATGGCCTCCAGCTCGCCGGGCTGGATCTCCTTGTCGAGGGTGCCCCACGGGTCTTCGTCCAGGTAGCGGCCGACCACGTGGTAGCCCGCCGCCTTCAGCGCCTGGGCGCGCGGGACGCTGATGTGGAACCGGGTGTCGCTCGCGCTCGCCGGCCGGTCCGGGTCGCCGGTCGACACCAGCAGCTGCGCCCAGGTGGCGTAGTCGCCGATGCCGGTGCGGGTGAGGACGGAGAAGTCCTGGAACGCGCTGACGAACGCGCCGAGCGCCGCGTCCCAGCCGGAGGTGAACTCGGCGAACAGGCCGCCGACGCTACCGTTGAACACGCAGGCGGCGCTGAACAGCTGCACCCAGGCCGCCGGGGAGCCGGGCCGCACGGTGTTGTTGCGCAAACCGTTCTGGGTGCCCGGCCCGAAGTTGCCGGTGGCCTGGTCGTCCGGGATGCCGAGCTGGTACTGGATGGCCCGCATCAGGGCGACCTGCACGTCACGCGAGTAGTGCCCGTCGCACGGGATCACGAAGAACGTCGACCGGTTGATGTAGGTGGCGTTGAGCCAGCGCTGGATGTCGCGCACCTCGGTCCGCCCGCCGGACAGCAGCACGTAGGCGTCCATGTTCAGGATCGCCTTGAAGATCTTCGGCGGCAGGTGGCCGTCTGAGGCGAACCCGATGTTGCTCTTGAGATCGCGCACCGCGTTGTAGAGGTCGTTGTCGAAGGTGCCGTTCGACGTGTCGCCCGCCGAATAACCCTTGCAGAACAGGCCGTACTTCGCGATCCGCACGATGTTCGCGTAGGGATAACCGGGCCCGATGGTGCCCCGCTCGGCGAGCCTGCTCAACGTGGTCGGGCCGAACGTGTCGGACAGGGTCGTGATGCCCAGTTCGTGCTGGAGCGCGCGGGTCAGGGAGAACATGACGGCCCAGCCGGTCACCCCGTTCTCCGCGCACCTCTGGTAACCCGGCACCGCACCGTAGGTCGAGTTCACCCAACGCTGCGCTTCGAGCACCTTCTGGTCGACCATGGTCCCCCCGGGTTCGCAGGGCCGGCACCTGTCGTCCGGCCTTGTCGCCACTCCCGCCGGCGGGAGGTGCTCGCGAAAAATCACGGGCGAGAACGCGACCTGGGCGCGCGGAAGCTCACCGGACAAGACAGGAATGATGAGAATCAGCGGACCCGAATCGCGGTGTCGGTCACCTCGCACCGCCCCCCTGGCAGCGAAATGACGCTAACCCACCCCGGAAATTCGTGTCAACGAACCGGTGAGCCGGCGGCGGAGGTCCTCCACGGGAACACCACGAATCCTTCACAACCGCCGCTCACCGGTGCGTCAGGCCGCCCACCGACCCGCCGCCGCCAGCACGGACGGCGCGAGCGCGTCGGCGATGAGCGCGTAACCGGCGGGTGAGGGGTGGAACCGGTCCGCGGCGAACAGGCCGGGGTCGGTGGCGAACCGGTCGAACAGGTCGGACCCGACCGCCGCCACCACACCGCCCGCGCGGACCACCGCGTCGGCCTGAAGGCGTGCGTAGAGACCGCTGGCCTGCGACACGAACGCCCGGTACGCGGGCGGCACGTGCGAGACGACACCGAGGTCCGGCGCCGTCGCCACCACGACCTGCCCACCCGCGCGGCGCAGGCCGAGCACGGCGTCGTGCAGCAGCCCCGCGCCCACCGCGGGCGGCGTGAACGACGTCAGGTCGTTCGCCCCGATCACCACCAGCGCGACGTCGACCCCCGTCCGCACCGCCGCGCGCACCTGCGCGTCCAGCCCGGCGGACCGCGCGCCGGACACCGCGTGCACACCGAGGTCGACGCGGTGCCCCGCCGAGCGGAGCACCGCCGTCAATCGCTCACCCAACGTCTCCTCGGGCCGACCGCACCCCACACCGGCGGCCAGCGAGTCACCCAGGACGCGAAACCGAAGTTGTCCAGTCATCACCAGTGCCAACGTCGGAAGGCGCCCCGGTGCTCCCGGGCGGTCACGGCGTGCAGGCGGTGGTGAGGTTCGCGACCCGGGTGGCCTTGTCCTCGAGCCACGCGGCGGGCTGGAGGACGAGGTCGTCCAGGGTCACCGCCCGCAGCGTCGTGGCCAGCGAGGTGATGGCCTCGTTGACCGTCGTGTCGGCGGCGTTCGCGGCCAGCGCGGTGAGGTTGTCGGCGGCGGAGTGCGCCTGCTCGACGGTCCGCTCCGGGCTGGTGGTGTCGAACACGGTGGTGGCCTGCGCCAACGCCTCGGTGCACACCTGCACCGCGGACGCGGTGTCGGCGACGGCGTTGGCCGCGTCGGACGCTTCCTGGAGCGTGCCGCAGGCGGTCAACGCGGTGACGGCGGCGATCGTGGTGACCGCGGCGGCAAGGCGGGCAGTGGCGCGCATGGCGTGCTCCTCCGGCTCAGATCCGAACCAGAGGTCTCCCCGACCACCGGACGCGGTGGCGCCGTGACCGGACCGCTGCGGAGCGGCCGTAGTGACGATCACGGGCGGAGTGGGTACTCCCCTCTGCCACCAGGATGCCGGGCGGACCGGGTGCCGGTCAAAGTGACGTACCTGACGGCACCCGGCAGGCAACCTGTCAGCGCGGTGCGAGTCCGGTCATCCGGCCCTCCGCGAACACCAGCGGGCGGCGGAGGGGGTCCGGGTCGGTGATGTCGAGGACTTCGGCGAGCACGAGGTCGTGGTCGCCCGCCTCGACGGTGGAGTGCTTGCGGCAGTGCAGGGACAGCACGGCGTTGTCGATCACCGGCGTGCCCAGCGGCGAGGTGGACCACTTCACCTGGTCGAAGCGTTCGTGCAGCGGGCCGCAGAACGCGCCCGGGGTGATCGTGTCGTCGTCGGCCAGGACGCTGAACGTCCACAGGTCCAGTTCCAGCAGGCGGGCCAGGGTCTTCGAGCCGTGGTCGCCCAGGAACCCGACCAGCAGCGGTGACAGCGACACGCTGGTGAACGAGCCGATGAGCATGCCGATCGGCTGGTCGCCCGCCATGCCTGCGGCGATGACGACACCGGTCGGCAGGTGCCGCATGGCCGACCTGAAGCGGGTCGGCGAGACCTCGGGCACCGTGCGGTGGTTCTCCGGACTCGGCTGATCGGACACGCGTTCACGTCCTTCCGCGGTGCGGGCACCGCTGAGCGGGCGCGGACGCCGGATGGCCGGCGCCCGCGCGGCGTGATCAGATCCGCAGCTTGCTCTCGATCTCGGCGGCGGCCTCACCGCCGTACGTGCGGGCGACGCGGTCGGCCACGCCCGCCCGGCTGAGCTTGTACTCCTGCGTGCCGATGCTCTCCAGCGCGGCGGCGGCGATCGTGCAGCCCACCTGGCACGCCCGTTCGAGGCCGAGCCGCGCCCACGTGGCCCACAGGAAACCGGCGCGGAACGCGTCGCCGACGCCGGTCGGGTCGACCTCCTCCTCGACCGGCACGGCGGCCACCGTCACCGGCGGGTGGCCGCTGCGCTCCACCCGCACGCCCTCCGCACCCAACGTGGTGATCCACGCGCCGACCCGGCCGACCACCTCGTCCGCCGACCACCCCGTCGACTGGCGTAACAGCACGTTCTCGTACTCGTTGGTGAACAGGTACTTCGCACCGTCCACGAGCGACCGGACCGACTCGCCGTCCATCCTGGCCAGCTGCTGCGACGGGTCGGCGGCGAACGGCAGGCCCAGCGCGCGGGCCTCGGCGGTGTGCCGCACCATCGCCTCCGGGTCGTTCGGCGCGACCACCACCAGGTCGAGCCCGCCCAGGCCGTCCGCGACCGGCGCCAGCGCGATCTCCCGGGCCTCCTGCATCGCGCCCGCGTAGAACGACGCGATCTGGTTCTGGTCCAGGTCGGTCGTGCACAGGAACCGCGAGGTGTGCCTGGTCGGCGAGACCCGCACGAACCTGGTGTCCACCCCGTGCCCGACCAGCCAGGCGCGGTAGTCGTCGAAGTCCTTGCCCACCGCGCCGACCAGGACGGGCGACACGCCGAGCTGGGCCAGGCCGAACGAGATGTTCGCCGCGACGCCGCCGCGGCGCACTTCGAGGTCGTCCACGAGGAACGACAGCGACACGGTGTCGAGGTGGTCGGAGATGAAGTGCTCGGTGAACCTGCCGGGGTAGACCATCAGGTGGTCGGTGGCGATGGAGCCGGTCACGGCGATGCGCATGGGGTGGTGCCTCCGGGGCGGTGGGTCGGCGGTCGGGTCGACCGGGTCCGGGTGACCGGGTCGACCGACCGGGTGGGGGTGATGCCGGTCGCAGTCAACCAGTCGACGGTCAACCGGTCGTGGTCAGCTGGTCGCAGCCTGCTTGAGGGCGTCGGCGCGGTCGGTGCGCTCCCACGGCAGGTCCAGCTCCGGGCGGCCGAAGTGCCCGTACGCCGCGGTCTGCGCGTAGATCGGTCGCAGCAGGTCCAGGTCGCGGATGATGGCCGCCGGGCGCAGGTCGAACACGTCCGCGATGGCCTGCCTGATCCGCGCCGGGTCGACGGTCTCGGTGCCGAACGTCTCCACGAACAACCCGACCGGCGCCGCCCGGCCGATCGCGTACGCCACCTGCACCTCGACCCGGGACGCGAGCCCGGCGGCGACCGCGTTCTTGGCCACCCACCGCATCGCGTACGCGGCCGATCGGTCCACTTTGGACGGGTCCTTGCCGGAGAACGCGCCGCCGCCGTGCCGCGCCATCCCGCCGTAGGTGTCCACGATGATCTTCCGCCCGGTCAGCCCGGCGTCACCCATCGGCCCGCCGATCACGAACCGCCCGGTCGGGTTCACCAGCACGCGCACCCCGGACGTGTCCAGCTCCAGCCCGGCCAGCTCGGGCCCGATCACCTGCTCCCGGACGTCCACGCCCAGCAGCGCCTGCGGGTCGACGCCGTCCGCGTGCTGGCTGGACACCACCACCGTGTCCAGCCGCACCGGCTCGTCGCCCGCGTACTCGATGGTCACCTGGGTCTTGCCGTCCGGCCGCAGGTAGGGCACCGCGCCGCTCTTGCGCACGGCGGTCAGCCGCTTCGACAGCCGGTGCGCCAGCGCGATCGGCAGCGGCATCAGCTCCGGGGTGTCGGTGCAGGCGTAGCCGAACATCAGGCCCTGGTCACCCGCGCCCTGCCGGTCCAGGTCGTCGAGCGCCTCCTCCAGCCGCGACTCGTAGGCGGTGTCCACGCCCTGCGCGATGTCCGGCGACTGCGACCCGAGGGCCACGTTCACCCCGCACGACCGGCCGTCGAACCCCTTGGCGGACGAGTCGTAGCCGACGTCCAGGACCACCTGCCGCGCGATGCCGGCGATGTCGACGTAAGCGTCCGCCGTCACCTCGCCGGCCACGTGCACCTGGCCGGTGGTCACCAGCGTCTCCACCGCCACCCGCGCCCGCGGGTCGGCCCCGAGGTAGGCGTCCAGGACCGCGTCGCTGATCGCGTCGCAGATCTTGTCCGGGTGGCCCTCGGTCACCGACTCGGAACTGAACAAGCGTGTAGTCACGATCTCCTCCGTGGCAACTGCGGGATCAGGCGCGGGCGATCTCGAACACGTTGTAGGTGACGTCCTCGCCGGCCAGTCGCCTGGTGGTGCTGTCGAGCCTGGTCAGCACCGTGCCCGCGGCGGCGGCGAGCTGGTTGATCCGGTCGAGGTCGCCGAGGCTGTTGAACGTGACCAGGGCACGCCCGCCGGGCCGCAGCCACCCGTGCACCTCGGCCAGGTAGCGGCTCAGCGCGGTGTAGCCGCGGTCGAAGATCGCCCACTCGAAGTCCTGGGTGAACTCGAAGTCCCGCGGCGCCTCGATCACGCTGCAGTTCCAGAAGATCGTGTCGAACTTCTCACCGGGGTCGAGGTCGGCGAACACGTCGCTGCGCTGCACGCGCACCTGCTCCTCCACGCCGTGCCGCTTGACGTTGAGCGCGGTGCTCGCCACGGCGGTCTCGGTGATGTCGGTCGCGGTCACGTGCGCGCAACCCTGCAGCGCCGCCCACACCGCGGTGACGCCCGCGCCGCAGCCGATCTCCAGGAAGCGCCCGCCGACCGGGTACGGGATGGCGGTGGTGTAGTACTCGGTGCCGGTGCCCGGCGCGGGCGCGTAGGCACCGGGCACCAGGTCCCATTCCTTGCCGAGGAGTTCGAACGTGGTGTTGGCCTGGTCGGCGGGGCCGAGCTCGGCCACGAGCTTGCGCCCGATCCGGTAGCGCTCGTCGAACTTCGAAGACTGCTGGCTCATGACTCTCCTCGGGTGCTGGCCCTAGACGGACAACAGGGGCTTGAGGTCGGCGGCGTACTTGCGGATGAAGGACTCGGACAGCTGCGGTATGTCGCCGGTCATGGCGGAACCGGTGGCACCGGCGGCGCGGATCGCTTCGCGGAACCGCTCGGACGGGATCTCCGAGCCGCGCACGACCGGCTCGGGGTGTTCGAACCGGTGCAGCAGCGGCAGCGCCGAGTACTGCCGCTGCGCCTCGGGCAGCGCGCGCATCGCCGTTTCGAACCGGGCCAGCCAGTCCGCGTAGTCGTCCACCCGCTCGATCCGGTGGCCGGCCGCGCTGAGCCAGTCGACGAACGTGTCCAGCGAGACGCCGTCGTCGTGCGGGTTCACCAGGCTGAACGTGCGGAACCCGGCGGCACCCCCGCCCAGTTCCGCCACGGCGGCGGCGGTGAAGTCGACCGGCAGGCCGTCGTAGTGCGCCGCCGACGCGTCGCCGGTGTAGAACGAGCGCGGCGCGATGCCGGTCGCGATGACGCTGAACAGCAGGCGGGTGAACACGTCCGGGATGTTCAGCTGCCCGCCGTACCGGCTGTGCGCGAGGATCATGTTCGAGCGGAACACGGTGACCGGCAGGCCGCACAGGTCGTGCGCCTCCCGCAGCAGCACCTCGCCCGCCCACTTGCTGGTGGCGTACCCGCCCGCGTAGCCCTCGTGGATCGGTTGCGCGGCCAAGGCCTGGCGCACGTCGGAGTCCTCGTCCAGCGCGGGGTGGCGCGAGGTCGAGACGGCGACGCTGGACAGGTAGGTGAACGGCTTGACCCGGCCGGTGAGCCCGAGGCGGATCAGCTCGGCGGTGCCCACCACGTTGGCCTCGAACAGGTGGTTGTACGGCAGCACGTGGTTGACCAGCGCGCCGACGTGCACGATCTGGTCGACCTCTGTGGACAGTCGCGCCCACGTCGGCTCGGACAGGCCGAGCCGGGGTTCGGCGATGTCGCCCGCCAGCACCTCCAGGCTCCCGGTCAGCTCCGCCACCCGGGCGACCAGGTCCGAGTCACCGCCCGCGAACGCCTCGTCGAGCCGTTTCGCGGCGGCTTCGTCGTCCTTGCCGCGGACCACGCAGATCAGCTTCCCGCCGGACGGCGCCAGCCGTTCCAGCCACTCCAGGGCCACGAATCGGCCCAGGTAGCCGCTCGCGCCGGTGAGCAGGACGGTCCGCGGCGCCCCGGTCGCGCGCGGGAGCGCCTTGGCATCGGCGATGGTGCGTGCGTCGAGGAACTTGTCCAGGGTGAGGTCGGCGGCACGGACCTCGGTGCGCGCGTCGCCGTGCACCGACTCGAACGTCGGCCGGTCCGACCCGGCGGCCCGCTTGCCCTCGATGTAAGCCGCGACCTGCCGCAGGTCGTTCGCCGGGCTGATGAGCACGTCCACCGGCACGCGCACGCCGAAGATGTCGTGCAGCAGGTTCGAGTACGACACCGCGGACAGCGAGTCGCCGCCCAGGTCGCGGAACCGCGCGCCCGGGCTGACGTCGGCCATGGAGCCCGCCAGCAGCGCCCGCACGGCCCGCTGCACGGTCTCCAGCACGGGCCGGTCCGCGCCCGTGCGGCGGACTTCGAGCAGCTCTTCGGACTCCCGCTGCGCGATGTCGGCGTACAGCGCCTCCAACTCGTCGCGGTACCGGGCCAGCAGTTGCGGCCGCAGCAGCTTGCGGTGGTCGGACAGCAGGCCGTTCGCCTGGCTGAACGGCTCGCCCTCGATCAGGAAGTCGCGCGGGATCTCGTAGGAGTTCAGCCCCGCTTCCCGGGCGATCTCCTGGAACGACTCGGTCAGCCGCTGCTTGATCTCGCCCGGCTGCCCGGCGAACTTGTCCAGCACGGCGGGCGTGGGCACGACCACGGCCAGCAGGTACGACCGCTCGCTGTTGCCGTACAGGAAGATCTGCCGCACCAACGGGCTGGTGCCGAACGTGGCCTCCAGGCTCGGCGTGGCCACGAACTCGCCCTGGGACAGCTTCAGCACGCTGTTGCGGCGGTCCAGGATCTCCAGCCGGTCCGGCGCGACCTCGGCGACGATGTCACCGGTCTTGTAGTAGCCGTCCTCGTCGAAGATCGTCGCCGACAGCTCGGGCTGCTTGTAGTAGCCCGGGATCGCGGAGTCGGTCTTGAGCAGCAGCTCGCCCCTGGGGTGCGGCACGTCGGTCCGGTAGTAGCCCAGCTCGGGCACGTCCACGATCTTGTAGTCGATCACCGGCGGGCGCAGCATGGAGCCGTCCACCGAGACGCCCGCGACCTCCGTGGTGCCGTAGAGGATGTGCAGTTCCAGGTCCAGCAACGACTCCACGAACGCGCGCAGCTCGGCCGAGAGCGGCGCGGAACCGCAGCTGGCCCAGCCGATGCGGCCACCGAGGACGTTCTCGCGGATGTGCTTCTTGACCTCTTCCTCCAGCGCCGCGCGGTCGACGTCGCCGACGGCACGCCGGTCGACCTCGCTGCGGTGGTACTGGAACAACATCTCGCACACCCTGGGCACCAGCGACAGCTCGGTGGGCCGGGCGAGCGCGATGTCCTCGAAGAACGTGGACAGGTCGCTGCTCGCGGTGAAGTAGCTGATCCCGCCGCGCGCCAACGTGTTCTTCACCGAGGAGTGCCCGGCCACGTGGCTCATCGGCATGTAGTGGAACGTGATCGCCTGCTGCTCGGAGAACAGGTCCGCCCAGCCACCGCCGCCGAACATCGCGCCCACCAGGCGTTCGGTGTAGATCGCGCCCTTCGGGGTGCCGGTGCTGCCCGACGTGTAGACGAGCATGGTCATCGGGTCGTCGCCGTCCTCGGGCGTGAACAGCGGCGCCTCCGGCAACCCCGCGCCCCGGTCGAGGACGTCCGACAAGGACTCGACGGAGACACCGCGGTCGGCCAGGCGCTTGTGCACGGCGGTGAACCTGTCCCGCTGGTCGTCCACTTCGGCGTGGTAGTCGAAGACCACCAGGCGGCGGACGGACGGGGTGGCCAGGACGAGCTCGGCCGCGGCGTCCGCCCGTTCGACGGAGGCGGCCACGACGGTGGGCTCGGTCTCCGCCAGGATCTCCTTGAGCTGCGTGATCGGTGCGCTGGTCTGCAGCGGGATGGTGATCGCGCCGAGGCAGACGCACGCCAGGTCGACCGTCGTGTAGTCGCGGCCGGCGAACCCGAGCAGGGCGACGCGGTCACCCGGTGCGGTGGCGTGGGCGGTGTTGCGGTGCCACTCGTTCGCCACCGCGCGGACGCGCCGCCACAACTGGTCGAAGGTGGTCGTCTCGTACGACGGCAGCAGCCGAAGCGAGGCGCGGCCGGTGTCGGGGTCCTGAGTGATCTCCTTCGCGCGTTCACCCAGGGCGGGCCGGTCCGCGTAGCGCCGCATCACTTCTGCCACCGTTTGCGTAAGCCGCATGCTGGTCTCCACATCGCATCACTGGCCGACTGCGAGGCTCGAAAACCGAGGGCCTGGTGCTCATCGGAGCGTTCGTCGGCGGGTCGCGCTGTTCTCCAGTTCGTCACCGACGCTAGCCGTGCGCGGAGTGGACTTCCCACACGCCGCGGGACAATCTGTCATGTCGGCGGTGGCGTGAACTTCGTTGTGCCAGCAGGAAGACCGAAGGCGGCACGAAGCCGCCGACTCGCGTCAGGTGCGCGTCGGCGGCTTCGGGAGAGGGATCGCTAGCGGGACGCCCCGGCGTAGGGCAGGGCGGCGAGCGCGTCGACCAGCGGCGCCAACTCGGGCAGCTCCGCCGCTTCCCGCAACGCCTGGGCGAGCGTCTCGTCGTGGGTCGAGCGGGCGCGTTCCAGCGCCGCGCGGCCGGCCTCCGTGACCTCGGTGTAGATGCCGCGGCGGTCGTCCTCGCACAGGGACCGCTGGAGCAGGCCGCGCCGCTCCAGCCGGGTCACCAGCCGGGTGGTCGCCGACTGGCTCAGCACCACGGCCTTGGCCACCTGGTTCATCCGCAGCAGCTGGCGCGGTGACGGCTGCCGGGACAGCACGTCCAGCAGGCTGTACTCGCTCACGGACAGGTCATGACCCTGCTGGAGCGCGCGCTCCAGCACGTCCTCGATGCGCGCGTGCAGCGCGGCCAGGGTCCGCCAGCCCTGCGCCCGGGTCTCGACGGCGTCGTCGGCGTTCGTCACGGTGACATCCCTCCCTGCGGCCCGCTGCTTCCGCACGGCAACCTCGGCACCGTACCCTTTATACGCCGTGTGCAACTATTGCACGTGCTGGTAGAGTGCTTGTGGCCATAGTAGCGGGAAACGGCGAGCCGTGGCCGGTGCGACGCCCACCCGGCGACCGGCCCGCGTGACGCCTCCCGGCTGCCGCCTCCCCGGGCGTGCTCCCACCCGCCACTCGTGAATCCGACGCGCACGGAACCGCATTTCCGCCCGCCGCCGCGGGTGGTGCCGGAAAGCACGACAATCCATGCCGCCACCCTCCTTCACCGGAGTCATTCCCGACGGCGTGGAAAGCGACCCGTGGTCGCGGTCGGCAAATCACCGGGCGACAACTCGTGGCCGGCTCATTGCACACGATCGGCGGTTCCGCGACGGTTATGCCGTCGACCACCTCGGCTTGCCCGATCGGGGCAACTTCGGTTTCACGCACGGACTCCGCCGCGTCGGTGGCAGCCTGGACCTGCGCTGCCGGAGCCGCGGCGGTGCTCGTGAGCCGGGCCGCCGATACGTCCGATCCGGCGGTCCTGATGCTGCTCACGCCACGGCCGCACCCCTCGGGAACGAGCGCCGACCACCCGATCGGTCTATTCGGTGTCCACCCCGAAAATTTAATGGCGAGTAGTCGGAGTTCCTCATTCCCGCACTTCGCCCGCCCAACGTCCGAAGCCCCTTCGGCGGTCGATGTCGATACGCTGAACAGTGACCGGCTCGACCGTCTACCCAACGTGATTAACCGACGAATGTAGTGGTTCGATCGGGTGACGGCAGTGTACTTGACTTGGGGGTGTCCTGACCGTGGAGACTTTTGTGCCTCCGCAGCTGACCGTGAGCGGCGGCCTGGACGAGTTACTCGAATTGCTGGCCAGCGGGGCGCCGGCGGACGCGTTCGAGGACTTCCTGGACGACGCCCGGAGGTTCGGCGTCACCGGGGTGGCGACCACCGACGTGAAGGCCGCCGTGTGGCGGGCCATGCGCGTGCACACGCAGATCCAACGCGGCCGCGTCCGGGAGGCGGGGCTCACCGCGCTCATCGACGCCGCGCGCGACCTGGCGCTGCCCTACGACTCGGTGGGCGGCCTGCTGCACGCCATCGCCCGGCGCGCGCGGCACCTGCTGAGCATGGACATGGCCTACATCACCATCGCCGACGAGGAGCACGACCACGTCCAGGTGCGTGCGGCGGACGGCCACACGTCCGGGCTGAGCATCGGCCTGCGGCTGCCCGCCGACGACGGCATCACCACCGCGGGCCCGGCCACCACCGCCCCGTTCGCCACGCACGACCTGCTGGCCGACGACCAGGTCGGGCTGCACCCGGCGTTCGAGGAGATGGTCCGGGTCGAAGGGCTGCACGCGATGATCGCCGTGCCGCTGGGCCACGGCGACCACTCGAACGGTCGCGCGCCCCGCGGCAGGCTGTACGTGGCGAGCCGCAAGGTGCACCACTTCACCGCCGACGAGCGGTCCCTGGTCGGCTCGCTCGGCATCCTCGCCGCCATCTACCTGGAGACCACCCACCTCCGCCTCGCCGCCGAGGCGCGTGCCGCCGAGCTGGAAGCGCGCCTGGCCCAGGTGTCGCGGACCGCCGACCGGTTCCGCGAGCAGTGCGACCTGCAGACCTCGCTGGTCGACCTGCTGGTCTCCGGCGGCGACCTGCGCACCCTGGCCGACCGCGCCGCGGCGTCGTTCGGCGGCCGGGTGAGCGTCTACACCGCGGGCGGCGACGTGCTGGTCACCGCGGGGGACGGCCAGGACGACGGTGACGACACCGCCGCGCTGGCCATCGCCGTGGAGATGCTCACCGCGGACCCCGCGTCGGCGGGAGGTGGGCGGTGGGTGGCGCCGCTGTGCGCCGCGAAGGACTACATCGGCGCGCTGGTCCTGTGCGCGCCCGGCGACCTGTCCGCGAGCGCGCGCAAGCATCTGCGGCTGTATGCGCAGACGGCCGCTTTGCTCGTCCGGCGGGACAAGCTCACCTCCGGCCACGACGGCGAGGTGCGCGACCGGCTGCTCGACGACGCGCTCAGCGACGAGCGCCGGGTGCCGCGCCTGCTCGCCGAACGCGCCCGCCGGATCGGGCTCGACCTGTCGCGGCCGTACCTGATGGTGGTCGCCCGGCCGGAGAGCAGCATCCAGAGCCGGACCAACGCGTGGGGGTCGGCGTACGCGCGGCGGATGGGCGGGCTGCGCAGTTGCCGCAACGGCCACCTGATCATGCTCCTGCCCGGTGGCGACGCGGGTGCCGTGGCCAGGGACGTGGCCGCCGCCATGGCGTCCGACCTGGGCAAACCGGTCTCGACCGGTGCGGCGGGTCCGCTGACCGGCGCGGAGTCCGTGCAACTGGGCTACCGCGAGGCGATGCGCTGCCTCGACGCGGTGACGGCGCTCGGCGTGGAGGGCGGCGCGGGGTCCGCGCGGGAACTCGGGTTCGTCGGCGCGCTGGTGTCGGCCGACCACGACGTGGCTGGTTTCATCGAGTCGGCCATCGGGCCGGTGCTCGAGTACGACCGGGAGCGGTTCACCGACCTGGTGCCCACGCTCCAGGCGTACTTCGACGCGGGCGGCAGCCCCACCTACGCCGCCGAACGGCTGCACGTGCACACCAACACCGTCACCCGCCGGCTCGACCGGATCAAGGACCTGCTCGGCCCGGACTGGCAGAAACCCGCGCAGGCGCTGGAGATCCAGCTCGCGCTGCGCCTGCTGCGCGTCCGCGCGGCGCTGAGCACCCAACCGGAGTCGCGGGCCGTCAACAGCTGACCGGGCTCGACGCGCGGCGCCGCGGTGGAGCGGGTGGCCGGTGCACACCGCCACCCGCCGCACCCGCGGACCACCGACGGTCACACCGGCGGCTGCGGCCAACGCCGAAGCCCCTGCCACGGACTCGCCTCGACATTCGAGGACAGCCCCGACCCACCCATCGCCCACGTCCCGGACGGTTGAGGCCCGGGCGTCTGCGCCCTGGGCGTAGGCCCTGCTGCCTGCGGTCCCGCCTGGGCCCTGGGTACCTGGGTGCCGCCCGCCAACGGGCCGGTCGGCCGAGGACCCGTGGCCAGCGGGCCGGTGGGTCGCGTTCCGAGGCGTGTGCCACCGGCCGTCAGCGCCTCCACCCCGACCTGGCCGACCCAGCCCCGCGGCCGGGGCAGCACCCCGGTCAGCCCGGTCAGCAGCGAGCCGATGATGGCCGGGCCGTCCTGCGTCAGCACCGACTCCGCGTGGAACTGGATGGACGCGAAGTGCGAGCCCCGCAAGGCGTGCACCTGGCCGGTCGCCGGGTCACGGCTGATCTCCACCGCACCGACCCGCGGGTGGTGCAGGACGTCCGACTCGCTGCTCGCCGCGAACGTGTTGTAGAAACCCACCCGCCGCGGCGTGCCGAACAGGTCGATCCCGAGCTGCACACCCTGGTTCGGCACGTCCCGGCGGACCAGCGGCAGCCCCAGCCGCGAGCTGAGCACCTGGTGGCTCAGGCACACCGCCAGGAACGGCACGCGTTCCGCCAACAGCCGGTCCACGGTGGACTGCAGGTGCGCGATCTTCGGGTGACCGCTCTCGCGCGGGTCACCCGGCCCCGGACCCATCAGCACGAGGTCGGCATCACCCACGTCGTACGGCTCGTCGAACCGGCGGATCACCACCTCCAGCCCCAACGACCGCAGCTGGTGCGCCAGCATCGAGGTGAACGTGTCCTCGGCGTCCACGATCAGCACCCGCAGACCCGCCAACGCCGGGTCCGCCGCAGCACGCGACCCGTTCTCCGACAACCAGAACCCCGCGATGTCGACGTTGCGCGCACGCAACGCATCCCGGACCTCCGGGTGCTCGGCGAACCCGACCCGTCCGTCCGAACGCGGGCTCGGGTCCGACCCCAGCGCGGCCAGCAGGCCCGCCGCCTTGGCCCTGGTCTCGGCGACCTCCGCCAGCGGGTCGGAGTGCCGGACCAGCGTCGCGCCCACGTCGACGCGGACCGTGCCGCCACCGTCGATCGCGGCCGTGCGGATCAGGATGGACGAGTCCAGGGAGTGGCTGCCGTCCGGCTCGCGGCCGATCAGCGCGACCACACCGCTGTAGTACGCCCGGCCGTCCGGCTCGTGCCGGCTGATCACCTTGCAGGCGCTCTCCAACGGGCTGCCGGTGACGGTCGGCGCGAACATCGTCTCGCGCAGGATGTCGCGCGGGTCCCGGTCGGTGCGGCCCGCGATGAAGTACTCGGTGTGCGCGAGCCTGGCCATCTCCCGCAGGTACGGCCCGTGGACGCGGCCGCCGTCCGGGCAGATGCGGCCCATCATCTTCAGTTCCTCGTCCAGCACCATGTAGAGCTCGTCGGACTCCTTGTTGTCGGCCAGGAAGTCCAGCACGCCCCGCAGCGCGGGCCCGGTCGGCGGGTAGCGGTACGTGCCGCTGATCGGGTTCATCACCGCCGTGCCGCCCGTGACGCTGATGTGCCGTTCCGGGGTCGCGCCGACGAACGTCCGGTCGCCGGTGTGCACCACGAACGTCCAGTAGGCACCGGTCTCGTCCAGGAGCAGCCTGCGGAACAACGACAGCGCCGACCGCGGCGAGTAGTCCACGATGTCGGCGACGTACGCGCGGCGGATGACGAAGTTCGCACCCTCGCCCTCGCCGATCTCGTCCGCCAGCACCCGGCGCACGATCTCGGCGTAGCTGTCGTCGTCGGTGTCGAACCGGCCGCGGGCCAGTTCCAGCGGCACGTCCGGCAGCCGGCTCAGCACGTCGTCCAGCGGCAGCACGGCCTGGTCGGCGACGGTGAGCGCGAGCAGCGGCTCGCCGTCGTCGCGGTGCACGTAGCCGCGCTCGCGGATCTGCCGGAACGGCACCACCGCCAGCACGTCGTGCCTCGCCTCGGCCACCGGCCCGGTCGGCAGCGCGATGTCCGCCAGCACGTCCGGCGTCGTCACGTCGCCGACCAGCACGTCCACCACGGCCCGACCGGATTCGGTCCGGTGCAGCAGCGCGAACGGCCGGTCCGGCCCGGCCAGCACCCGGTCCAGCAGGTCCCCGGTCACAGCGCCACCCGCTGCCGGTCGCCCGCGCCCACCTGGGCCAGGATGGTGTCCGTCGTGGCGACCACGGCGCACCGCTGGGCCGCGTACTCCACGGCCAGCCGGTGGTAGTCGGCGGTGAAGTCGCCGATCGCGTCGGCGACCACGAACGTGCGGATGTCGTTGGTGTAGGCCTCCAACGCCGTCACCAGCACGCCGACGTGCGCGTACACGCCGCACACGATCAGCTGGTCGCGGTCGTCGGCACGCATCCGCGCCAACAGGTCGGAGCGGAAGAACGCGCTGTAGCGCCACTTGGTGAACACCCAGTCGCCCTCGGCGGGCGCGAGCTCGTCGACCACCTCGCGGTCGCCCGGGTCGACCCGCATCCCCGGGCCCCAGAAGTCGCGCAGCAGACCGCGGTCCTGCTCGGTCATGCCGCCCGGCTGCGCGGTGTAGGCGATCCGCGCACCCCGCGCCGCGCACGCCTCCCGCAACGCCGCGATGTTGCCGATGATGCGGTCCCGCAGGGAGTCGGGGAACGGCCGGACGAAGTACCGCTGCATGTCGTGGATCAGCACGACCGCCCGGCGCGGGTCCGCGGTCCACGTCGCGGTGTTCGCGGGCAGGTCGTCCGACGTCGGCAGCGGGTAGGGGTCGATCGGGGGGATGCCTGTCATCGTGGTCCTCCGTCGGGAATGGGATGACGAGCGCGGCGTCGCCCGCGTCGGGTCGTGGACGGCGGGCGGGCGGCGCCCGGTCAACCGGTCGCAGCCGGTGCGCCGCGCTCGGATCAGCCGGCCGCGGCCGGGGTCGGTCAGCCGCGGCCGGCGCGCGGTGCCGGTCAGCCGGCCGTGGTGAATGCGGCCGCGGTCAGCTGACCGCGGTGCGCGGTGCCGGGCTTGGTGCGTGCCCGGTCAGCCCGCCCAGGCCGCCACGGCGGCGACCGCCTGGTCGGGGTTGAGCCGGGGATCGCAGTAGGTCGTGTACTTGTCGCCGACGCGGGCGGCGCCGGACTCGTCGTACGCGCACTCCGTGACGTCGTCCGGTGTGGTCTCCAGGTGCAGCCCGCCCGCGACGCCGCCCTCGGCCCGCAGCGCGTGCTGGAAGCGCTCGATCTCGGCGACGACGGTCTCCACGTACCGGGTCTTGAGGCCGTCCGGGGTGCGCACGGTGTTGCCGTGCATCGGGTCGCACAGCCAGATCACCGGGTGCCCGGCTGCGCGCACCGCGGCGACCAGGGAGGGCAGGCGTTCGGCGACGAGGTCCGACCCCATCCGGGAGATCAGGGTCAGCCTGCCGGGCTCGCGGTGCGGGTCGAGCCGTTCGGCCAGCGCCAGCAGCTCGGCCGCGGTCATCGTCGGGCCGACCTTGCAGGCGATCGGGTTCGCCACCCCGGCCAGCAGGTCGACGTGCGCGCCGTCCAGTTGACGGGTGCGGTCGCCGATCCACGGCAGGTGGGTCGAGGACAGGAACATCCGTCCGGTGCGGTCGCGGCGCAGCATCGGGATCTCGTAGTCCAGCAGCAGCGCTTCGTGGCTGGTCCACATGGGAGGGTCGATGAGCCGGAAGCCGCCGCCGCCCCAGCCGAGCAGCGAGGTGACGGTGCGGGCCGCGTCGTACCCGGCGAGCATCCGGTTCGGGTCGGGCCTGCGGCCCTCGGCGTCGGGTTCGGGGCTGTTCACCATGTGCCCCAGGAACGAGCGCAGCTCCACGTTGCCGACCACCTCGGTGGGGCTGGACCTGGGTTTGGCGAACTGGCCCGCGATCCGGCCGATCCGCACCACCGGCAGGTGGGTGGCCATCTTCATGACACCCGCCAACAGGTCGAGCAGACCGGCCTTGCGGGCGACGTAACCCGCCTCGCACTCGGCGAAGTCCTCGGCGCAGTCACCTGCCTGCACGACGTGCGCACCGCCCGCGGCCACCATCGCGAGCGTGGTGCGCAGCTGTCCGACCTCGTCGGAGGTGACCAGGCCGGGCCGGGAGGTCAAGGTGGCCCGCACCCGGCGCACGAGTTCGTGATCGTCCCAATCCGGTTGCTGCAGCGCGATCCTCGGTGGGCTCTCGCGCACGGCGTTGTCCACTGACACTCCAATCACGAAGGGACCGGGCACGACCGGGAGGGTGTGCGGTGAGCGCGGTCGTGCGGCTCAGTTCGCGGATGAACACCACTTCGTCGATACGCCGATCGTGGAGGCGGAGCCGGACAACGGGCAACGACGCGGGAGGCAGTTCGTCAAGTCCCCGGATTCTCCGTCATGTCCACCACCAGAAGGCCCGCCCGGCACCGGCGGACCCGAGCCGCTCACCCTCCCGCCACCCGGCGTTCCGGCCCACTCCCCCGCCTGGGCACCGACGAACCGGCCCTCATCATCCGCCCCGGCGCCGACGAACCCGACCCGCTCAACCGCCCGACTCCGACCGACCCGCCCGCTTGCCCGTTCGGGGCACCTGACCTGCGGTTTCCGCACCAATGGCGGCCAGCTGGAGCAACCGCCCGGGCCGGACGGTCGTGTGGCCCGAACACCGCCCGATTTCGGCCCGTCCGGCGGGATCGTCGGCTATGCGCGGTCGAGTGGAGTCGGCCCACCCCCGGGCCGCGCAGGACGGTGGTCCCCGGATCTAGGCAGGTCCGCGTCCGGCGAGCACGTTGGGTGAGGCCCAGTCGACCCAACGTGAAGAGAGGCTCCATGCCCGGCGGAAGGAACTCAGCAGCGCGCACCACCCCGGACTTCTCGCGCGATCTGGTCGTCGCCGAACTCGGTTCCGCGCTGTTCGCCTCGTTCGTGCGCGAGGACCAGCGGCGCAAGGGCGTCGAGTACCTGGACGGCTTGCTCCGGGCCAGCGGCCGCAAGTCGATCCGCAACATCGCGCAGGCGGTCGGCGGCCAGGCGACCGAGCAGTACCTGCACCACTTCATCAGCGACTCGACGTGGTGCTGGAGGCCGGTGCGCAGGGCGTTGGCCGAGCACGTCCGCGGGGTCGCCGAGCCGGACGCCTGGGTGGTGCGGCCGATGCTGATCCCCAAGGCGGGCAAGCACTCCGTCGGCGTGGCGCGGCGGTTCTGCTCCGACCTCGGCCAGACGGTCAACGCGCAGCAGGCGATGGGTGTGTGGGCGGCGTCCGACGAGATCACCGTCCCGGTCGACTGGCGGCTGCACCTGTCGCAGGCGTGGGTGCAGGACCCGGGCAGGCGCCGGCGCGCGGCGATCCCGGACTGGGCGCGCGCGGAGACCGAGGGCGAGTGCGCGGTCGAGGCGTTCCTGGGCGCGGACGCGCGGCTGGACTTCCCGGACCGGCCGCTGGTCATGGACGCGCGCGGGATGGACGTGCACGCCGTCGTCGCGCGATTACACCCCGGAAACCCATTCCTGCTGCGGATCAGCGGCACCCAGGTGTTCACCGTGCTCGACCCGGCCGCGTCCCGGCGCGGCACGGACCCGTTGCCCGCGCGCCAGATCATCGGCATGGCGCGGGAGACCCGCAAACCGGTGACCGGCCGCTGGCCCCTGCTGGCGGCCACCGTGCGGGTCGGCGTACCAGGCCAGGGCGGCGCCCGTGCGGGCGACCTCACGCGCGTCGGCGTGCCCGGCCAGCCGGGGCGCGCGGGAGACCTCGTGCTGCTCGGCGTCGGATCGGCCGGCCAGTCGTGGCCCGCCGAGCTGTGGCTGTCCAACCAGCCCAACGCCGACATCGCCACCTTGTTGCACACCAGCCGGTTCATCGACCGGGTCGACCACGACTTCACCAGGTTCGGCGACCGGGTCGGCCTGCGCGACTTCACCGGCCGCTCGTTCGCCGGCTGGCACCGGCACACCACCCTGGCGTCGGCGGCGCACGCCGTGCTCGCCCTCGCCGAGACCGCGTACCGCGGCGGCTGGTCCGGCTGGACGGACGACCTGGCCGCCGTGGACCCCGCACGCGACTTCCGCTTCCCCCTCACCGCGGGCGAACTCCCGCCCGCCCAGTAGCCGCGGACCAGCACGGGCCGACGTGACGCGTCGGCCCGTGCTCCTGCGTCCGCACCGACCGCACCGGCGACGCGCCGGAAACCGGCACCCCACCAGGGGCGCCGGTTCCGTGGTCGCGCTCGCGATCAGATGTAGGCGGTGCCGGGCTCCTTGCCCAGCAGCACCCGGCCCTGCAGCTCCATGTTCGCGTTGAACTGGATCAGCGCGTGCAGGGACAGCGCCTCGATGTCGCGGCGGAAGCGGCCGAGCGCCACGTCGTTGCGGATCACCGAGCCGCCACCGGCGCTGAACAGCAGCTCCACCGCCTCCTTGGCCAGCTGCGCGGCGAACGTCGTCTGACCGCGCACGATCGACTTCTCGTCGGTGGTGAGCTCCTCGCGGGCGTCGGCGCGGTCCTGGATCACCTTGAGCCAGGCCGCCGAGAACGCCTCCGCCGCGTCGATCTTGTTCTTGGCGATGGCCACCTGCATCTGGGTCAGCGGGTGCTCGCTCTGGTCCGACCACGGCGTGTACGTGATGCCGCGCCCGGGCAGGCGGTTCAGGAACTCCTCGTACGCGCCGCGCGCCATGCCGGTGAAGATGCCGGAGATGATGGCCATCACCAGGCTCATCAGGCCGTAGGCGCGGCCGTCCGAACCGTCGTCGCTGCGGCCCTCGACGGTGCCCGCGAGCACGTCTTCGTACTTGACCACGCGGTGCTCGGGCACGAACACGTTCTCCGCGACGGAGGTCGTGCTGCCGGTCGCCGCCGCGCCGGTCACGTCCCAGTCGTCCAGGATGGTCAGCTCGCTGACCGGGATGAGGGTCATCATCGTGCTCGTGGTGCCGTCCGGCTCTTCGAGCAGGGCGTTGACCAGGTTCCAGTCCGCGCCCCGGACGCCGGTGTTGAAGTTCCACTTGCCGCTGATCACGTAACCGCCGTCGGTCTTGGTGATCTTGCCGGTGGGCGGGATCGTGCCGGACACGCGGACCGAACCGCCGGCGAAGACGTCCTCCTGGGCCTTGTCCGGGAAGAGTCGCACCGTCCACGCGGTGTGCACCCACACCATCGTGACCCAGCCGGTGGCGCCGCAGCCCCGGCTGATCTCGGAGATGACCTTCACCATGTCGGCCGCGGAGTAGGCCAGACCGCCGAACCGCGCGGGCACGCCCATCCGGAACACGCCCGCCTTGTCCTGCAGGGCGATGTTCTCGTCCGGGATCCACCGGTTCCGGTCGGCCTCGGCACCGTTCTGGCGGAGTGTGGGGATCATGTCCCGCACGGCTTCCAGCATTGCCTCGGGTGACACGTCGGTCGACATGGCTTTACCTTCCTTCGGGATGGCGTGGACAGCTGCGTTACTCGCCGATGAACGACGCCGGAATCGCGCCCCAATTGCACGGTTTCGGGAACCGACGGCTTTTGTGCCGAGCCCGGCCGCAGTTCGCCGACCCCCTCGCCGCAACCGACGTTACCCACGGTCGAACGGGGTCCTCAAAAAGTCGGCCGATGATCTGTCATGTCGCTTCGGGCGGGCTCGGGACGCCCCGCCCGGCGGGCTCGACGAGCTCCGCGGCGCGCTCGGCGGCAGGTTCCAAGACGGGCTTCAGGTCGGGTTGCAGGGCGGCGAGCGCGTCCACCAGCGGGGCCAGTTCCGGCAACTCGGCGGCGTCCCGCAGGGCTCGGGCCAACGACTCGTCGTACGTCGAACGGGCGCGTTCGAGGGCTTGCCTGCCCTCCTCGGTGACGGCGGTGTAGATGCCGCGCCGGTCGTCGGCGCTCAGGTGCCGGCGCAGCAGCTTGCGCTGTTCGAGCCGGTTCACCAGCCGCGTGGTCGCCGAACCGCTGAGCACGACCGCCTCCGACAGTTCGCTCATCCGAAGCCGCTGACCTGCGCCGACGTCGTGCCGTGCGAGCACTTCGAGCACGCCGTACTCGCTCACCGACAGGTTGTGCCCCCGTTGCAGGGCACGTTCGAGCTCGTCCACGATGCAGGCGTGCAGCGCGGCCAGGGTGCGCCAACCCCGGGCGCGCGACTCGGCGTCATCACCAGTCCTCACGGCACCGACCCTCCTTGCGGTCGAGTACTTGCATACGCCATCATAAGTCGCGTGCAACAAGCCGCGTGTACGACTATCGCGGACGCTGGTAGTGTGCGTGGGACGAGAGTACGGCATGACGCACGCCCGTGTCCGCCGCCGCGCACCCGGCCGCATTGGTCAACAGATCGTCTCGATCAGTCATATCGGGTCAAAATCACGCCGGGACGCGATGTCTGCCGTGTTCCGGCCACTGCGCCGAAGGATGGCAACACATGTCGACCAGTTTGACCCCCAACGAGGAGCAAAGGGGCAACGACACCGCGCCGGCTCCCGACACCGGGAACGAACGGGTGCGCTGGAACGCGCGACAATGGATTCTGCTGGTCATCTTCAGCGGGGCGATCACGCTCGACGGCCTGGAGAACTCGATGATCGCCGTCGCGATCCCGGAGATCCAGCGCGCGTTCGGGGTGACCGCGGCGACCGCGCAGTGGGTGCCCGGCGCGTACATCCTGGCGTTCGGCGCGTTCCTGCTGCTGGGCGGTCGGTGCGCCGACCTGTTCGGCCGCAGGCGGGTGTTCGTGATCGGCATGGCCGTGTTCGCCGTCGTCTCGATGATCGGCGCGTTCGCCGACGACCCGCTGCTGATCATCCTGACGCGCTTCGTCAAGGGCGTGGCCGCGGGCTTCACCGCGCCCGCCGCGATGTCGCTGCTGACCACGACGTTCCCGGAAGGCCCGCAGCGCAACAAGGCGTTCGGCATCTTCAACGTGTTCGAGGCGTCCGGCTACTCCTCGGGCCTGTTGATCGGCGGCTTCCTCGCCGCGCTGAACTGGCGGTCCACGTTCGTCCTGCCCGCCGTGGTCGCCCTGCTGCTGATGCTCGGCGCGATGCGCTTCGTGCCGCGGGACCCCGCGCGCAGCGAGAAGGTGCGCCTGGACGTCGGCGGCGCGCTGACCCTGCTGCTGGGCATGTTGCTGCTGGTCTTCACCGTGGTCGAGGCACCCGAGGTCGGGTGGGGCTCGGCGCGCACGATCGGCGGGTTCGTCCTGTCCGCGCTGCTGCTGGCCGCGTTCGTGGTGATCGAGCGCAAGGTGCGCGAGCCGTTGATCCGGCTGGGCATCCTGCGCAACCGCAACCTGGTGCTGGCCAACGTCAGCATGTTCCTGCTCTACGGCGGCGCGCTCGGCTTCCAGTTCGTGCTCGCCCTGTACCTGCAGAACATGAACGGCTGGGAGCCGTGGCAGATGTCGTTCGTCATCCTGCCCGGCACCGCGCTCACCCTGCTCATCGGGCCGAAGCTCGGCTGGCTCATCGACAAGTTCGGGGTGAGCCGGGTCGCGCTCGTCGGCCTGATCTCGTTCATCCCGTGCTACCTGCTGTTCCTGCGCATCGGCCCGGAGCCGGACCTGTGGGGCGTGCTGGTGCCGGTGGCGCTGATCTGGGGCCTCGGCTTCGCGCTCGCCCTCGCCTCGCTGATGGTCGCGGGCACCGCGGGCATCCGTGACGAGGACCAGGGCCTGGCGGCGGGCCTGCTCAACAGCTCGCTGCAGATCGGCGGCGCGTTCGGCCTCGCGGTCGTCACCGCGGTGATCGTGCCCGCCACGCAGCTCGGGGAGCTCTACCCCGGCGTGGCGACGATGCTCGTCTTCTCCGTGCTGGCGCTGCTCGCCCACGCGATGCGCAAGAAGACGGCGGCCTGATCGGCCGTGCCGGAGCGGCCGGCGAGTGGGCGGAGCGCGCCCTCCGCCCACTCGCCGGCTGATCGACCGGAACGGCTTGTGCGCAAGGTGGTACCCGACTCACGGTCAGATGCGGGCGGTGTCTTGATGACAAGTTTGTTCACGTCCCGGGAAGTGGCTGCCGGAGACCTCGTCACCGAACTCCTGGACATGCTGGCCGGCGGTGCGCCCACGGACGCGTTCGAGGCGTTGCTGGACGACGACAGCAGGCTCGGCGCGGCCGCGGGCCTGCTGCCCGACGTGAAGTCCGTGGTGTGGCGCGCCATGCGCGTGCACGTCCACATCCAACGCGGGCGCAGCCGTGAAGCCGGGCTGTCCGCCCTGGTCGACGCGGCCCGGGAACTGGCGGCGCCGCACGACTCGATGGCCGCGCTGCTGCACGCCATCACCAGGCGGGCACGGCAGCTGCTGCGCGTGGACATGGCCTACATCGCCCTGCTGGACGAGGAGCGGCGCGACAGCCGGGTGCACGCCACCGATGGCCACACGTCCAGCCTGAGCGTCGGCCTCCGGCTGCCCGCGGACGGCATCGCCGCCGCGGACGAGGCCAGCGGCGCCCCGTTCGCCACCCACAACCTGCTCGCCGACGACCGGGTCACGCTGAGCCCGGCGTTCGAGGAGATGGCCAGGGCCGAAGACCTCCGCGCGATGATCGCGGTGCCGCTGGGCGACAGCTCGCGGCACCACCGCGGCGAGCTCTACGTGGCCAGCCGCAAGGTACGCCACTTCACCGCCGACGAACGGTCCCTGATCAGCTCGCTGGGCATCCTCGCCGGCCTCTACATGGAGACCACGAGGCTGCGCCTCGCCGCCGAGGCGCGGGCGGCGGAACTCGAAGCGCGCGTGGCCCAGGTCGACGCCACCACCGAGGACCTGCACCGGCACCACGACCTGCAGACCGCGCTGCTGGACCTCCTGTTCGCCGAGGACGACCTGCACGCCGCGACCGCGACCGGCGCGCGGTGGCTGGGCGGGAACGTCGCCGTCTACAACGCGGACGGCGACCTGCGCAGCGCCGCCGGTGAACCCGCCGACGTGGACGACACGACCGCGCTCGCCGCCGTGCCGGGCCTGAGGACCGCCGAACCGGTCATGGTGGACCGCGGCACGTGGGTCGTCCCCCTGTGCCGGGGGCACGAGCACCTCGGCACGTTGGTGCTGCGCGGGCCGGCCGAGCTGACCGACCGGGAACGCGGTCGGCTCCGCCTGCTGGCCCGCACGGTCGTGCTGATCACGCGGCGGGACGCGCTGGTGGCCGGGTCGGCGGGCGACGCGCGCGACCGGTGGCTCGACGAGGCCCTCGGCGACGAGCGGCGCGCACCGGACCGGCTCGCCGAGCGCGCGCGCCGCATCGGCTTGAACCTGGACAAGCCCTACCTGATCCTGGTCGCGAAGCCGAAGGGCGAGCTGCTGTGCCGCGCGACGGCGTGGGCCGGGACGTACGTGCAGCGGGTAGGCGGGTTGCGCGGTTCCCGCGACGGCCACCTCGTCCTGCTGCTCCCCGGCGGTGACGCGACCGCCGCCGCGCGCGAGGTGTCGGCGGCGTTGGAGTCCGCGGTGGGCGCGCCCGTGCCGGTCGGCGCCGCCGGGCCGCTCACCGGCGCCGCGTCGGTCCACGACGGTTACCGCGACGCGGTCCGGTGCGTCGACACCGTGATCGCGCTCGGCGTCGCGGGCGGTGCCGCGTCGGCGCGCGACCTGGGCTTCGTGGGCGCGCTGATGTCCCGCAACCGCGACGCGGCGGGGTTCATCGAGCAGGTCATCGGCCCGGTGATCGACTACGACCGGGAGCGCTCGGCCGACCTGCTGCCGACCCTGCAGGCGTACTTCGAGGAGGGCGGCAGCCCGACCTACGCGGCGGCACGCCTGCACGTGCACACCAACACCGTCACGCGCAGGCTCGACCGGGTCAAGGAGCTCCTCGGCCCGGGCTGGCAGAAACCGGACCAGGCACTGGAGATCCAGCTCGCGCTGCGCCTGCTGCGGGTCCGCGACCTCCTCGAAACCCGACCGGTCACGACGAGGACCACCAGGGTCCCCACCGGACCGTGATCACCCACCACCGAAGAACCGCCCGACCAAAAGGTGAAGACATGAGCGTCATCCCGGACAGCCACCGCGACCTCCTGGAACGGCCGCTGTACACCCACCTGGCCACCATCCGGCCGGACGGCAAACCCCAGGTCAACCCGATGTGGTTCGCCTGGGACGGCGAGCACGTGCTGTTCACCAGCACGACGTTCCGCCAGAAGCACAAGAACGTGGCCGTGCACCCGGAGGTCGCGCTGTCCATCAACGACCCGGAGCGGCCGACCAGGTACCTCGAGGTGCGCGGCGTGGTCGAGCGGGTCGAGGACGACTCGCAGGGCCGGTTCTTCATCGAGATGGCGGCGCGCTACGGGGTGCGGATGGACAGCCCGCCGTGGGACGCCCGGTACCGCGTCGTCTA
Organism: Saccharothrix carnea; assembly: GCF_003014735.1. Lineage (GTDB taxonomy): Bacteria > Actinomycetota > Actinomycetes > Mycobacteriales > Pseudonocardiaceae > Actinosynnema > Actinosynnema carneum. The sequence goes on from NZ_PYAX01000014.1 coordinate 89,179, forward strand.
CGTGGTGAAGCCGACGTCGGTGAGCAAGCAGTAGCGCGTGCCGCCCCCGGCGGCCTCGTCGTGCGCGGCGAGGTCGTCGGGGGCTCTCGCCGTGCTCCGCCTCGACCGTCCGGGATGGACAAGGGGAGGGACAACCACGCGGGACTTGAGTCCTTCACCTTGCGGTACAAGGACTTCTGGTCTTGGCACCCGGACGGCCACGCCACCGCCACCGTGCGGCGGTGAACGCTCAGGTCATCGCCTGGGACACCCGGTCGGCCAGCGCCGCGGCGGACAACTGCTCACCGACGTGGAACAGGTAGCCGACCGGCGACTCACGGATCACCCTGCGCCGCTCGCCCACGTCGACCACCCGAGCGGCGAGCGCGCCGGTCGGATCCGAACCGGCCACGGGGCCCTCGACACCGGCCTGCGCCTTCACCACCGCCAGCCCGGTCGGCCTCCAACCCCAGCTCCCGCAGCCGGTCCCGCAGGTCGTCCAACTTGTCCTCCACCGTCCGCTCCACGTCGTGATCGAAGGTGGGCCTGGAAGACGTTGACGTCACGGACGTCGTTCAGCCGCGCGAGTTCCTGGACCTGGCCGGTGACGTAGTCGCGGAACGCGCCGAGCTCTCGCCGGTACCGCTCGCGCACCTCGATGATCTTCTCGAACGACACCGCGTCCAGGTTCGCCGGCACCACGGTCTCGAACGCCGCGACCACGAACCGGCCGACCGGGTCGCCGGGCGGCGCGGGAGCGGCGCGGTGCTCCCGCAGCAACACCTCGGCGAGCCGGTCGACCGACCGGCGACGCGTCGATCAGCCACTCGTCGAGCAGTGGCGCCGCCTCCCGCGGGCGGCGCGTCGGGTACCCGGTCGGCCTCAGCCTGGCCATCTTCCACCAGTACAGCGCCGCGTACTTGAGCCAGGTGTCGCTGCGGACGTTGATGTACGGGTAGTACAGCGCAATCGGCTCGAGTCGCGGGGCGGCGTTCCCGTGGACGTGCACGCCGCCCTGCACGTCACGCGCCTGGACGACCGGTCCGTGCACGTTCCCGGACAGCTCGTTGCCGCTCACACCGGCAGTGTGGACTCTCCCTCCCCCTGCTCGGCGCGCGTCCCGCAGGTGTACACCCGAACGGACTACCCACCGGAACCTTCAGCGCGCGAACGTCCACCGAGTGGCGCCGTGCGGTTCGGCGGTGGCCACACCGACGGCGCTGTGCAGGGTGAGGCGGTACACGTGCCAGGGTGCCGGGCCGGCACTGGGTGCGCTGTAGGGCGCCGTCAGCGCGTCGTTCTGCACGGTGGCGGGCCAGCCGCCCTGCCGGTAGATCGACGCCACCCGCTCCAGCACGGCGGGTTCGGTGGTGCGGCGGGCCTCGCCCTCCAGCACCAGATCGATGCCGCGCAGCCGCACCGAGATGCTGCACGCGGGGTTGACGGCCAGGTTGCGCGACTTCCGGGTGCCCGGCCCACTGACGAAGTACAGCACGTCGTCCACCCAGATGGCACCGACGCCCGCCGAGTGCGGCCGCCCGTCCGGCCGCGCGGTCGCGACGAAGAACGTCAGGTCGACCCCTGGTGTGTCGGCGACGAGGACGTCACGGGGACGGCTCCACGGCAGCGCCGCGGACCCGTACCGGTCGAGGTTCTGCGTCGAGATCGGCTTGCTCATGGCGTTCGTCATACTCGTACGACGAATGGGAGGGCCCTCGGATCGACACACCGGGCCGGGGAACTTCCGCCGGGTCGGGTGACAGGCGCCGTCAGCCGAGGAAGTCGGCGATCAGCGGCGCGATCTCGGGCAGCCGGTCCTCCAGCGCGAAGTGGCCCGTGTCGAACAGGTGGAGCGCGGCGTCCGGCACGTCGCGCAGGTACGCGCGGGCGCCCGCCTCGGTGAAGAACGGGTCGTTGACGCCCCAGGCGATCAACGTCGGCGGCCGGTGCTCGCGCAACCACGCCTGCCACCGCGGGTAGGCCGCGACGTTGCGGTGGTAGTCGTAGGCCAACGCCAGCTGCGCCTGCCGACGACCCGGCTGGTCGAGGAAGAACTGGTCGAGCAGCCACCCCTCGGGCGCGACCAGCGCCGGATCGGCGGTGCCACCCTCGTACTGGCCACGGGTCGCGTCGAGCGTGAACAGGTCCAGGATCGTCCGCTCACCGCCGGGGGTATCGGGCGTGAGCGCGATGAACTCCCGTGCCGCGTCCGACAGCCCTTCGGCGTAGGCGTTGCCGTTCTGCACGACCAACCCCGTGACCCGGTCGGGGTGGCGCAGCGCCAGCCGGAAGCCGACCGGCGCGCCGAAGTCGAACAGGTACAGCGCGTAGCGGTCCAGCCCCAGGCGTGCCACGAAGCCCTCGACGACGTCGGCGAGGCGGTCGAACGAGTAGGTGAACCCGTCGGGTGCACGGGTGTGCCCGAAGCCGGGGTAGTCGGGCGCGACGAGCCGGTAACGCGTGCCGAGGGCGTCGATGAGCCGGCGGAACTGGTGCGAGGCGGACGGGAAACCGTGCAGCAGCAGCAAGACCGGCGCGTCGGGCCGGTCCGGCAGCGACTCCCGGTAGAAGACCTCCACCCCGTCGACGTCGACGTGCCGGTGCGCGATCCGAGCGACCATGTCACATGCCTCCTGCGCTTGATGACGCATTAGGTATAGCCGGATTCGACTAATGGGTCAACCCGGTGAGATAGCATTAGCCGCATGACCGACCCGCTCACCGGCGAGCACCTCGCCCTCGACCTGGTCAACACCCGCCCGTCGACCGGGGACGGCCGCGCCGACCTGCTCGCCACCCCGCGTCGACTGGCCGCCTGGCTGGCCCTGGAGCCCGACCTCCAGGCGGAAGCCGCGGGCGCCACCCCCACGGCGGCCGACCTCGCCCCCGTGCACGCGGTGCGGGAGCACGTCGACGCGGCCGTCCACGCGGTGCTGCACGGGTCCCGACCGCCCCGCACCGCCCTGCGCGGCCTGACCGAGGCGCAACGCGCGGCACCGGCCGTGCGCGTACTGGACTGGGACGGCAGCACCGTCACCGCGACACCCCGGCGCACCGGCCGCCTCGGCACCCGCCTGGCCGCCCACCTGGCCGAAGCCGCCGCCGACCTGCTCACCGACCCGTCGATCGGCACCCTCCGGCAGTGCGAGGCCGACGACTGCGTGCTGGTCTTCCTGCCGGCACACCCGCGCCGGCGCTGGTGCTCGCCGACGCGCTGCGGCAACCGCGCCCGGGTCGCCCGCTACTACCACCGCCACAAGCCGGACGCCTGACGTGCCGGTTGCGGCCGGACCCGATCACGGGCTAACTTGGAACGACCATTCCAAGATGGCGAGGCGGACATGCCGGACGTCAAGCACTTCGACCCCGAGGCGGTGCTCGACTCGGCGGAGGAGCTGTTCTGGCGGCGGGGCGTGACGTCGACCGGCGTGCGGGACATCGTGTCGGCGACGGGCGTGAACCGGTCCAGCCTGTACGCGACGTTCGGCGGCAAGCGGGAGCTGTACGTCGCGGCGTTGCGCCGTTACGCCGACCGCCGCTCGGGTCCGGTGTTCCGCCGGCTCGCCGAGGACGACCGCGGCCTGCCCGCGATCGCGGACTTCTTCCGCGCGCTGATCCGGGCCCGCTGTTCCGGGGAGCACGCCCGGTGGGGCTGCCTGGTCACCAACGCCCACGCGGGCCCCGAGCAGGACGACCCGGACATCCGTTCGGTCCTGCAAGACCACCACGACCGGTTGCGGGCGGCGATGTGCGCGGCGCTGGAACGCGCCCGTGCCACCGGCGGGCTGCGGCCCGACATCGTCCCCGCGACCTCGGCCGACGTGCTCGCCCTGCTCGCCTACGGGGTGAACCTGCGCTCCCGCGCGGGGGCGAGCCCCGAAGCGCTCGACGAGACCGTCACGGCCGTGCTCGCATCGCTGGCGACCCGACCCGAGGAGATCCGCTGACATGGTGCAGTTCACCGTTCACGACGAGAACACCGCGCCCGAGGAGGCACGCCCCCACCTGGAGGCCGGCCGTGCCCGGATGGGTTTCGTCACCAGCCTCAACGGCGTGATGGCCGAGTCGCCGCAGCTGCTGGCCGGTTACAACGCCCTGGCCGAGCAGTTCACCAAGTCTTCGCTGCCCGCCAAGGCGAAGCAGGTCGTGCTGATCACCACGAGCGTCCTCAACGGCTGCGAGTACTGCGTGGCCGCGCACTCCACGGTCGCGCTCAAGGCGGGCGTCGACGAGGAGGTCGTGCGGGCGCTGCGCGCGGGCAAGCCGGTAGCCGACGAGGCGCTGGAAGCCGTCCGCAAGCTCACCGAGCGGGTCGTCGCCGACCGGGGTTGGGTGGACGAGCAGGAGGTCGAGGCCTTCCTGGCCGCCGGCCACACCCGCCGCGACGTGCTGGACGTGATCCTCGGCGTGGGGATGAAGACGTTGTCCAACTACACCAACCACATCGCGCACACCCCTCTCGACCCGGCTTGGCAAGGCCAGGAGTGGCAGCGCGCCTGATGCGCGGGTGGGGCCGGAGCCACCCGGCCCCACCCCTCGCGCCGCAACGTGACCGGAAGGCCACGCGGACGCGCCCTCACCCGGAGCTACCTCGCCGATCACCCGTGACAGAATCGGCCGCGTGCAGATCGGGGTGCTGGGGCCGTTCGAGGTTCGCACGGACGACGGTGGCCACGCCGACGTGCCGGGTGCCCGGTTGCGCGCGCTCCTGATCGCACTCGCCCTCGAACCGGGCCGGGTCGTGCCCAAGGCGACGCTGGTCGACTGGATCTGGGGTGAACGGCCGCCCTCCGACGCGACGAACGCGTTGCAGCGCCTGGTTTCCCGGCTGCGCAAGGCACTGCCGGACGGGGTGGTCGAAGGGCAGACGGACGGCTACCGGTTGAAGGTCGAGCCCGACGCGGTGGACGCCGTGCGGTTCGAGCGGCTCGTCGCCCGGGCACGTGACGACGAGGACCCGAGGCTGCTGGGCGAGGCCCTCGCGTTGTGGCGCGGCACGGCCATGCAGGACGTCGGGCTGCCGGACAGCGGTGCGTTCGACGCGGCGGTCACCCGGCTCCAGGGCCTGCGGCTGACCGCCATGGAGGACCGGTTCGACGCGGAGATCGGTCGCGGACGCGGTGCGGAGCTGGTCACGGAGCTGACCGACCTGGTGGCGGCGCACCCCCTGCGGGAACGCCTGGTCGCCGCGCTGATGCGGGCCCTCGTGGCGACCGGTCGCGACACCGAGGCGGTGCTCGTCTACCAGCGCACGCGGGAAGCGCTGGCCGACGAGCTGGGCGTCGACCCCTCGGCCGAACTGTCCGCGCTGCACGTCGCGCTGCTGCGGGGCGAGCTGGGACGGCGCGAGGAGAAGCGGACGACCAACCTGCGCGCCGAGCTGACCAGCTTCGTCGGCAAGGCCGCCGACGTCGCCGCGGTCCGCGCGCTCGTCGCCGAACACCGGCTCACCACCGTGATCGGGCCGGGCGGCTCGGGCAAGACCCGGCTGGCCACCGAAACCGCGCACGCGCTGCTCCGCGACCTGCCGGACGGTGCCTGGCTGGTGGAACTGGCGGCCATCGGCGCGGACGGCGACGTGGCGCAGGCGACGCTCACCGGGCTCGGCCTGCGGGACGGGCTGCTGGCCGACGCGCCGGACGTGGAGCCGACCGACCGGGTCGTCGCCGCGCTCCGCGAGCGGTCGATGGTGCTGGTCCTGGACAACTGCGAGCACGTGATCGAGTCCGCGGCGGCGTTCGCCCACCGGGTCCTCGGCGAGTGCCGTCACCTGCGGATCCTCGCGACGAGCCGGGAACCGCTCGGCATCACCGGTGAGGCGCTGTGGCGGGCCGCGCCGCTGGTCCTGCCCGCGGAGGACGCCGACCCGGCCGGGATCGAGTCCTCGCCTGCCGTGCGGCTGCTGCTGGACCGGGCGGGTGCGGTGCGCGAGGACTTCGCGGTCGACGCCGACGCGTTGTCGACCATGGCGCGCATCTGCCGGGCGCTGGACGGGATGCCGCTGGCGATCGAGCTCGCCGCGGCCCGGTTGCGCACCATGTCCCTCGACCAGCTCGCCACCCGACTCGACGACCGGTTCCGCCTGCTGACCGGCGGCAGCCGCACCGCGCTCCCCCGGCACCGGACGCTGCGCGCGGTGATCGACTGGAGTTGGGAACTGCTCACCGACGCGGAACGGGTGGTCCTGCGCAGGCTCTCGGTGTTCTCCGGCGGCGCGAGCCTGGAAGCGGCGGAACGGGTCTGCTCGGGTGCCGGGGTCGAGGCCCGGGAGGTGCTGGAGCTGCTGACCTCGTTGACCGAGAAGTCGCTGGTGGTCACCCAGGGCGACGCGCGCTACCGGATGCTCGGCACCATCAAGGAGTACGCCGCCCAACGGCTGGCGGAGGCCGGTGAGTCGGACGCGGCACGCCACGCGCACCTCGCGCACTTCACCGGACTCGCCGAGACCGCGGACCCGCACCTGCGCCGCGCCGAGCAGCTGGACTGGCTCGCCGGGCTCGAAGCCGAGCACGACAACATCGCCGCCGCCATGCGCGGTGCGCTCGCGGCGGGCGAGGCGCAGGGCGCGATGCGGCTCGCGGCGGCGGCGGGCTGGTACTGGTGGCTCGCCGGGCACAAGGCCGAGGGCAGCGAGCTGATCCTGGCCGCCACCGCCCTGACCGGCGAGGTGAGCGACGCGGTCCGGGCGACCGTGTACGCGTTCGTCACCGGGTTCGTGACCGCCGGGCGGGGCAGCGACCAGCACCGGGCGGCGGAGTGGATCCGCAAGGTGTCCGAGATCCACTCGCGCGTCCCGGGCCTGCACCCGACGGTCGGGCTCGTCGTCGCGCTGGAGCGCATGTTGCAGGAGCCGGACGCGTACGTGCTCGCGTTCGGGCCGCTGCTCGCGGACGGCGATCCGTGGGTCCGCGCGCTGGCCAGGCTGCAGCTCGGCAAGATGGCGATCCTGCTCGGCGACGACGTCCGGGAGGCGGACGCGCAGCTCGAACAGGCGCTCGCCGAGTTCCGCGCGATCGGTGAGCGGTGGGGCACGTCGTTCGCCCTGACCGAGCTGGCCAACCGGTTTGCCACGCGCGGCGGGTTCGCCGCCGCCTGCGAGTACTACGAGCAGGCGATCTCGGTGGTCACCGAGGTCGGCGCCATCGACGACGTGGTGCCGATGCGGTCGCGGCAGGCCCAGCTGCACTGGCTGGCGGGCGACGAGGAGTCGAGCGCGGCGGCGATGGCCGAGGCACAGCGGTACGCCGAACAGGTCGCCTGGCCGAACGCGCTCGCCGAGCTGGCCCTGGCGAAGGCGGAGCTCGCCCGCTGGAGCGGTGACGCGGAGCAGGCACGTCGACAGCTCGACGTCGCGACGGCGATGCTGCGCGACGAAGCCGAGCGGGCGAACATGCGCGGGGTGATCGAAGACCTGCGCGGTTACCTCGCCGAGGACCTCGACGAAGCCCGTGAACACCGCGTCGCGGCTTTCCAGGCGGCGACCGAGGGAGGCGTCCCCTCCATGACGGCGCAGGTGCTCGTCGGCATCGCGGACCTGGCGCTGCGCCGTGACCAGTACGAACAGGCCGCACGGCTGCTCGCGGCGAGCACCTCCGCGCGTGGTCTGCCGGACTGCTCGCAACCGGACAGTGCCCGGATCGAGCAGGCAGTGCGCCGCCACCTCGGCGACGCGCGGTTCGCCCAGGCGGCGCGGGAGGGCGCGACCGCGGACTGGGCGGAGCTGGTCGCGGTCACGCTCGCTCCGTGACCGTCGACCGCGGGTCCCCGACCAGGGCGATGCGGACGACACAGCTCGGACCTCGACGTGGCCGTCCACCCGCGTTCAGCTGTCCTGCAGCACGGGAGCCGATTCGTCGGCGGCCACCGGCTGGGATCGGCGCAGCGCGAACATGCCGACCACCGCGAACACCACGACGATCGCGGCACCGACACCGGCGACGGTGTGCAGCCCGGACGTGAAGGCGTCCCGCGCGGTGGCCACCAGACCGTCCGCCAGCGGAGCGGGCAGGGTGCCCGCCGCCTGCAGGGCACCCACCATGCTGTCCGTCGCCTGAGCGGCAGCCTCGGCGGGAACCCCCGCGGGAACGACGACCTCGTCGCGGTAGACGGCCGTGCCGACGCTGCCGAACACCGCGATCCCCATGGCGATGCCGAACTCGGCGCTGGTCTCCGACATGGCCGACGCGGCACCGGCCTTCTGCGGCGGCACGGAGCTCACCACCATCTCGGTGCACAGCACGCCCTGCGGCCCCATCCCGAAACCGGCGATCGACATGCCCGCCACCACGAACGCCACCCCGCCGGCGCCCGTGGCCTGCGTGAACAGCAGGATCCCGGCCGCCGCGACCAGCATCCCGAAACCGAGCACGAACTCCGGCCGGTAGCGCCGCGCCAGCCTCGGCGCGATCAGCGACCCGACCACCACGGCACCGGCCTGCGGCACCAGCCAGAGCCCGGCCTGCACGGCGGTCAGCCCGGCGACCAGCTGCAGGTACTGGCTGACCAGCAGGAACACCCCGCCCATGGTGAGCGCGCCGACGAGCATGATGGCCACCGCCGCGCTGAACGCCCGCACCCGGAACAGCTTCAGGTCCAGCATCGGGTCGGCCAGGCCGCGCTGACGGCGGACGAACACCACGCCGACCGCCAGGCCCGCGGCGAGCGTCACCACGTTGACCGTCGACACGCCGTCCTTGGCGGTCTCCTTCAGGGCGTAGACGATCGGCAGGATCGCGCCGAGCGACAGCGCCACGCTGGCCAGGTCGAGCCGGCCGGCGGCGGTGTCGCGGTACTCCGGGAGCAGCTTCGGCGCGGTGACCAGCAGCAGGACCATGACCGGCACGGCCATCAGGAACACCGAGCCCCACCGGAAGTGCTCCAGCAGCACGCCACCCACCACCGGCCCGATCACCATGCCGCCCATGAAGCAGCTCATCCACACCGCGATCGCGGTACCGCGCTGCCTGGCGTCGGTGAACATGTTGCTGATCAGCGCCAGCGTGGACGGCATCAGCGTCGCACCGGCCACCCCGAGCAGCGCCCGTGCCGCGATCAGCATCTCCGGGCTGCTGCTGAACGCCGCCACGATCGACGCCACGCCGAACGCCGCACCGCCGACCATCAACAGCTTCCGCCGACCGATCCGGTCACCCAGCGTGCCCATCGTGACCAGGAAACCGGCGATCATGAACCCGTAGATGTCGATGATCCACAGCAGTTGGGTGCTGCTCGGCCGCAGGTCGGCGGCCAGGTGCGGGACTGCCAGGTGCAGCACGCTCATGTCCAGCGCCAACAGCAGTGTCGGCAGCGCCAGCACCGCCAGCCCCAACCACTCGCGTCGTCCTGCCCTCATCGTCGTCTCCAGGGTCTCGATCGTGTCGTCTCACCTTTCAGTCGAACGGCGCGGGCCCGGATCGACATCGCGGGCCGAAGAACTTCGAAGAAATCTCCGGCGCCACCACTTCTCCCGCCTGGTGAGTTCAGCTACCGCCCAAGCGCCGCCTGCCCGATCCGCCAGAGGCAGCCATATCTCACATATGAGATAACCTGTCCGCCGTGACCCACGATCGCGACGGCGCCAAGCCCTACCTGACCCAGATCGGCAACCTCATCCGCGACTCGCGCAGGCACCGGGGCTGGACCCAGGCGCAGCTGGCGACCGCCGTGTCGACCAGCCAGAGCGCGATCAACCGGATCGAGCACGGCAACCAGAACCTCAGCATGGAGATGCTGTCGCGGATCAGCGAAGCCCTGGACTCCGGCATCGTCTCGCTCGGGCAGGCGGCGCCGACGCACCTGCGCGTCACGGGCGGCCGGACGCTGTCCGGCTCCATCAGCGTCAAGACGAGCAAGAACGCCGGGGTGGCGCTGCTGTGCGCCTCGCTGCTCAACGCGGGGCGCACCACCCTGCGCAAGGTCGCCCGCATCGAAGAGGTCAACCGCATCCTCGAAGTGCTCGACAGCATCGGCGTGCGCACGCGGTGGCTCAACGACGACAACGACCTGGAGGTGGTGCCGCCGAAGAAGCTGGACCTGGCCGCCATCGACGTCGAGGCCGCCCGGCGCACGCGGAGCATCATCATGATGCTGGGGCCGCTGATCCACCACCAGGACAGCTTCGAGCTGCCCTACGCGGGCGGGTGCGCGTTGGGCACGCGCACGGTGGAGCCGCACATGGCGGCGCTGCGGCCGTTCGGCCTGGAGGTCAAGGCCGCGGCCGGCAGGTACCGGGCCGAGGTGGATCGCGCGGTGCGGCCACAGCGCCCGATCGTGCTGACCGAACGCGGCGACACCGTCACGGAGAACGCGCTGATGGCCGCGGCCCGCCGGGACGGCGTCACCGTCATCCGCAACGCCAGCCCCAACTACATGGTGCAGGACCTGTGCTTCTTCCTCGGCGAGCTGGGCGTGCGCATCGAGGGTGTCGGCACCACGACCCTCACCGTGCACGGCGTCGACCGGATCGACCGGGACATCGACTACTCCCCCTCCGAGGACCCGATCGAGGCCATGAGCCTGATCTCGGCCGCGATCGTCACGTCCTCGGAGATCACCGTCCGGCGGGTGCCCATCGAGTTCCTGGAGATCGAGCTCGCGCTGCTGGAGGAGATGGGCCTGGACTACGACCGCACCGCCGAGTACGCCGCCGCCAACGAGCGGACCAGGCTGGTCGACCTCACCGTGCGGCCGTCGACGCTGCGCGCGCCGATCGACAAGATCCACCCGATGCCGTTCCCCGGCCTGAACATCGACAACCTGCCGTTCTTCGCCCTCATCGCGGCCACCGCGCAGGGTTCGACGCTGATCCACGACTGGGTGTACGAGAACCGGGCGCTGTACCTGACCGAGCTGACCAAGCTGGGCGCCAAGGTCACCCTCCTCGACCCGCACCGCGTCTACGTCGAGGGTCCTACCCACTGGTCCGGCGCGGAGGTGATCTGCCCGCCCGCACTGCGCCCGGCGGTCGTCGTGCTGCTGGCGATGCTCGCCGCGAAGGGAACCTCGGTGCTGCGCAACGTCTACGTCATCAACCGCGGCTACGAACAGCTCGCCGACCGGCTCAACCAGCTCGGCGCGGAGATCGGCACGTTCCGCGACATCTGAGCCGCCGGCTCACAGCGCTCCGCCCCGCCGTCCAACGGCGACGGAGCGGATTCACCGACAGAGTTCTCGAAGTCGATACCCGAACACCGGGGTGTCGTGCGTCGGCGGCGCGGGTCAGCGCACGACGTCACCCAGGAACGCGGCGAACGCGGTGGCCGACACGGTGATGTGTCCCGCCTCCGGGTTCTTGGAGTCCCGCAGCCCGACGATGTTACGTGCGGCGGCGGGTCGGGCCACTTCGACGCAGTTGTTGTCCGGCGTCGATCGCGACGACTTCCGCCAGGTCGACGTCGCCAGCACAGCTTCCATCCCCTACTCCTTCAAGATCGTCTCGACGAGCCGCCGACTGCCGTCGACGGGCAGCGCCATCTTCACCAGCTCACCGAAGATGTACTTCCACCTGCGCACGTTGGCAGGGTTGTCGCTCAGCGTCGCGTCCGCCGCGTGCTCCTGGTGGAACATCGGCGGGTCCTCGACTCCGAACTCCAGCAGGGAGTACGGCGATGAGTGTCCCAGGTGCAGCCCGGCGGTGAACGGCACGATCTGGAAGGTGATGTTGTCGGCGGCGCTCATCTCCAGCAAGTGCCGTAGTTGTGCGACATGAACGTCCCCGCCGCCTGGCCGGTATCGGACGGCCTCTTCGCCGCAGATGGCGTGGAGGTGGACCTGCGGATTCGTCAGCACATCCCTTCGGCAGTCGTGCGGAGCCTGGGCTTGGAACTGGACGACAACGTGTCGATCGACCTTCGCGGCAGCCTGGACAAGGTGGCGTTCCTGAGGATCGGTGACGGCATCGAGATCGTGGTGCGTGAATCGCACGTGCGGACGCTCCGAGAACAGGCAACGGCGGCACTGGACGACATGGCGCACGTCGAGGCCGCGGAAGCCGTGCTGGAGAACGCCTTCCACGCGGGAGCCCAAGCACGGACCGCCGCAGCGCTCGCGCGGGAGACAGCCGACGCGGCACAGCAAGCCGGGGCCGATGACCCGGCTGAGGTCGCCTACGCCGCGGCGCAGCGCGCCGGCGACGCCGCCGAGCGGGCACAGGCCGCCGTGACGGCGGCGTCCGAGGCGATGGACGCGGCCGACGAAGCGGCGGAAACGGCCAGGGCGACAGCGGTCCACCTCGCCGAGTGGGTAGGCCGGCCACCCTCCTGACAACATCGCCGGACATCGACTGCACCTGGTGTGAGGACGTGGTCGAGGAGTGGCCGACAGCCGGCACGACGATCTTCTCGCCCGGAGATCCAGAGCCCCGCTCCGCCGTGGCGGGCCGAGCGGGGCGCTGTGCTGTCCGGGACTCGGCCGGACGGGCGGTTCGCCCCGGTGTTCGTCCCGGGAGGCGATCAGCCGTTGTAGTCGCCGACGACGTCGACGACCCAGACGACGCCGAAGCGGTCCCGCAGCATGCCGTAGGCGGGAGCCCAGCCTGCCGGGCCCAGGGGGACCACGACGGTCGAGTCGGCGGAGAGCTTCGCCCAGTAGCCGGTGACCTCCTCGACGGTGTCGCCGCGCACGGAGACGAAGAACGAGTTCTCGCCCTGGTCGTAGCCCAGGCGCGACGGCACGTCGTAGGCCATGACGTGGAAGCCGTTCCCGGCGCGCACCTGGCCCCACATCACCAGGTCGGCCTCGGACTCCTCCCCGACGCTGCCGGCGTCGGAGTACGTGACGACGGCGAGGTCGCCGCCGAACACGGACTGGTAGAACTCCAGCGCCGCACGTGCGTCGCCGCGGAAGTTCAGGTGGGTTGTGGTCGTGACGGACAAGGTCGCTCCTCGGACGTGGTTCTGATGTGAGACCCACCGTCGCAGGGGAAGCGGCCAGGTTGTGTCCTCTTCTTCGGGCAGACTGCCTGCCATGCCGAAGACCTCAGCCCGACTGCTCGCACTGCTGTCGCTGCTGCAGGCACGCCGGGACTGGCCGGGGACGCTGCTCGCCGACCGACTGGAGGTCAGCCCGCGCACGGTCCGCCGCGACGTCGACCGCCTGCGCGAGCTGGGCTACCCCATCGTGACCACGAAGGGGCCGGACGGCGGCTACCGGCTCGGCGCGGGCACGGAGCTGCCGCCGCTGCTGTTCGACGACGAGCAGGCCGTCGCCCTGGCCGTGGCGCTCCGGATCGCGACCACCAGCGGCGCGGGCATCGAGGAGGCCGCGGCGCGAGCGCTGCACACCGTCCGGCAGGTCATGCCCGCACGGCTGCGCCACCGCATCGACACGGTCCAGGTCACCGCCGTCGAACGCGCCGCGCCGCTCGACGGTGCCGTGCTGGTGGCGATCAGCGGCGCCGTCCACGCCCGCGAGGTGCTGCGCTTCGACTACGCCACCGCGACCGACGACGGCACGGCCGCACCGCGCCGGGCGGAGCCCCACCACCTCGTCACCCGGGGCGGTCGCTGGTACCTCGTCGCCTGGGACCTCGACCGCGACGACTGGCGCACGTTCCGCGCCGACCGGATCACGCCGCGCACGCCCACCGGTCCCCGCTTCACGCCGCGTGACCTGCCCGGTGGGGACGTGGCCACCTTCATCGCCACGAGGTTCTCCGGCGGCCTGCCCTGCCGCGGCGAGGTGATCCTCGACCTCCCGGCCGCCGAGGTGTCACCGTTCCTCCACGAGGGGGTGGTCGAGGAACTCGGCCCGGACCGCTGCCGGCTCGTCCTGGGCTCGTGGTCCTGGCCGGGACTGGCCGCCGCCATCGGCCGGTTCGACGCCGACATCGAGGTGGTCGGGCCGACCGAGCTCAAGGACGCCTTCGCACACCTGGCCCGCCGCTACGCCGACGCGGCGGCCGATCGCCGGTGACCCCCGGCCGATGCCCCCTCGGCCGGTGCGCCAGATCGCGGACGGCTGACGGGGCCGGGGGTGACCGGCCCCGTCAGCCGGAGAACTACGCGGGGCGGGGACGGCTCAGCGGTTGCGCCTCCGGGGTCGGCAGAGGTGCCACCCGGGCCCGGTCGGACGTGTCCACCGAGGAGCGGGAAGAGGGCTCGGCCGAGCCCGACGACGGCGAGGCGTCGTAGAAGGTGCCTACCACGTCCACCAGGACGTGGCTGCGGCCCGCGTTGTTGTAGACGTGGAAACCGTAATCGGGGCCGATCATGGTCTGCACGGCGTTGGGCACGACCGTCCCGGCGGCCGGGTTGAGGTTGGACGTGTTGGGGCGGGTCACCCCGGTGTAGCCCGCGGGCCACACGGTCAGGTAGGTGGACGCGGTCGGCTCGACGGCGGTGACGTTGGTCGCCAGCGCCCAGGTCTGGTCGTGGACGAGGGAGTCGGGCGCGATGATCGTCGCGGTGGTGGCCGGGCCGAGCGCGGACGGCCAGCCCTGACCCGCGCGGGTGTCGGCGATCCGGTTGGGCACGACGGGTTCGAAGCGCAGCCCACCCGGCAGCGAGGCGTCGTCGTAGAACCCGACGATGTCCACGATGACGTGGGTGTCCTGACTGGTGTAGACGCCGATGGACGGCAGGCCCGACCCGCTGCCGCAGTCCCAGCAGCCCATGCTGGGCACCACCGCGAAGTTCGTCACGGTGGTGTTGGCCGCGTAGTTCAGCGCGGACGTGTCGGGCCGGCTGTACTCGGAGCCGTTCCACGCGGTGAGGAAGCCCGCGGCCTTCGGCTCGGTGGCGGTGATGTTGACCGCGAACGCCCGGATCTTCGGGTTGATCGTGGCGTCCCAGTTCGCGGTCACGTTGATGTAGTAGCCCGCCGGCATCCGGCCGATGCCCCGCTCACGGGTGTCGGCCAGGCGCACCGGCCTGGCCAGCGCCTGGTACTGCCCGCCCGTGTACCCCTGGCGACCCTTGGAGTAGTAGCCGTTGACGTCGGCGACGAGGTGGACGGGCGCACCGTGGTTGTAGAGGTTGACCGCGCCGTCCGCGCCCACCTTCACCGTGACCGAGTTGGCACCGGTCCAGCCGGGCGTGTAGTTCAGCGAGGAGACGGTCGGTCGCGGCACGCCGGTGGGGTAGACGGAGATGTGGCCCGAGCCGACCGGTTCGGTGACGGTCACGTTGAGCACGACGGTCGACGCCTCGGCCGGCACACCGCCCCGGCCGCTCAGCTGCAGGCGCAGCGCCTGACCCGGGCCGACCCGGATCGCGGGCGCGCCGAGACCGGAGCGGGTGTCCAGCACGCGGGTGGGCGCGAGCGGGTAGTAGGTGCCCTCGTCGGTGCGCGCGTCGTAGCCCTCCAGCGACAGCAGGCGCCTGACGCTGCCCGCGACGGAGTCCTCCAGCAGCGTCAGCACCGCCGTCTGCTCGCCGAACGCGGTGGCCGTGGGCGTGACGGTCAGGGCGCACTTCTGCCCGTAGGACAGGGTGTTGCCCGTACAGGTGTTCCCGGTGATCCGGAACGCGTCGGGGTTCGCGCCCGACAGCGACGCCGCGCCGAAGGTCGTCGGCAGGGTGCCGTTCACCTCGACCGGGACCTCCATCGGAGTGCCCTGCTGCTCCGCCGGCTGCCGCCCGAACTGCAGGCGGTAGTCCCGGCTGTCGGTGGCCTGGTAGCCGATGCTGGACTGG
Source organism: Saccharothrix carnea (assembly GCF_003014735.1). Classification (GTDB taxonomy): domain Bacteria; phylum Actinomycetota; class Actinomycetes; order Mycobacteriales; family Pseudonocardiaceae; genus Actinosynnema; species Actinosynnema carneum. The sequence continues at coordinate 104,790 of NZ_PYAX01000014.1, forward strand.
AACCGGATCTCGCCCTTGGCGACCTGGCGGGTGCCGTCGCACTGCATCGAGTAGTCGGCCGCGAACGCGGTGAACTGACCGTTGCTCTCGTCGTAGACCGCCTCGTGGACGTTGAGCGTGCCCGACGTCGCCGCCGCGCCCTCACATCCCTGGCCGTCACCACCGATGTTGAAGATGGTCACCGAGTCCGACGTGTAGAAGCCGGTCTTCGCCGGGTACGCCCGGCCCGCCTCGAACCGCGTCCCGTTGGGCGGGGACACGTTGAGGTTGTGGTGATGGCCGGTGGTGGACGCCATCATCGACAACGCGTACCCGTTGGCGTTCTGCTGGTAGACGTTCACCGTGCTCCGGGATCTCTCGTACGAGAAGTTCCCGTCGATGTACCCGAAGCCCGCGAAGTGCACCGACAAGGCCGTGTACGGCGCCGCGGGCGGCTCCGCGGCCACTGCGGCAGGCGCAGTGGCTACCAGTGTCGACGCCACGAGCAGCGCGGCGACGCAGGCTCCAACGCCACGGGAAGTACGCAAAGGGTCCCCCAGTCGAAGTGTGATGACAGGAGGAAAACCCCATGTCCCGCGCAGGATAGGGAATCAGGCCGGCGCGGGGCAACGAACTTCACGACGAACCCACCCAACCCCAACCGCGCCGCCGCCCCCCACGCCCACCCTCGCCCTCCGCCCTCATGGTTGGGGTTCGGGTTGGGGCTTTAAAAGATCAAAAGATTAAAAGCGTCCTCGCCGGACGGGCAGATCAGCAGGATGACCCCAACTACCCCTGGATCTCCCGACCCAGCGTGGTCCCGGGCTTCGTGTCATCCCACCGACCTCCCTCCGGGCTACCACACGCGTCAAGAGGGCGCCCACAGTTGACGCCGCAGGCAAAGGTGAACCAGCCCTCTTGACACGTGCGGTAGGGCTACGCCAGGTCGGCGGGATGACACGAACCCCTACCTTGAGAAAGTCGAAGTGCATCGCAGCCGCACACGCCCCAGACCCGCTCGACCCCGCGCCCGCCGGCGACCCCCGCGCCGTGCCACTGGCACGTCCTTCTTCCCAAAGGAGGGCTTCGTGTCATCCCGCCGACCTGGCTTTGCCCTACCGCACGTGTCAAGGGCGGCGCGTCCACCTCTGCCTACAACTTCACTGGGACCGCGCGCCGCCCTTGACGCGTGTGGTAGCCCGGAGGGAGGTCGGTGGGATGACACGAAACCCGGACCCACAACGCAACAGGGCATGACGGAGGCAGTTGGGGTCATCCTGCTGATCTGCCCGTCCGGCGAGGACGCTTTCAAGCTTTTCAAGCTTTTCAAGCTACGCCGTCGATCGCACACCGGACCCCGGACGGCTGGCGCTAAGCTCGGCCCGGTGATCGGAGTTCGGCGGGTCCCGGAGCTCTGGCGCCGGCACACGCTCTGGTACCCCCTGACCTATCCCCTGACCGGATTGGCGCTCTTCGCGGGGTCGCTCCTGCCCGCGCTCCACGCGCAGGGCACGCGGTTCGGTGGTGTGCCGGACCGTCCGTTCGACGCACTGGCCATCGTCGCCATCGCCCTGCAATCCGTTCCGCTCGCCACGTGCCGCCGGTGGCCGGTCGCGTCCTTCACCCTGGTATCGCTGGGTTTCGCGGTCGACCAGCTGCGCGGCTACCACACGTTCGCGGGGGCGGCGCTCGCGATCGTGTTGTTCACCACGGCGGCACGGTTGGAGCGGGGGCGGCGGCTTGTCGCGGTCGCGTTCTCCATGGTTTACGTGGTGCTCGCGTCGCTGTTCCCGTTGCTGGGCGGCGGAGAGCCGTTGACCGGGTTCGTGACGTTCTACCTGGCGCTGGTGCTGCTGTGGGCCCTCGGGGCGTGGCTGCGCGCCACCAGGGCCGCGGAGGCCGAGCGGCGGCGCCGGGTCGCCGAGGACACCCGCACCGCCGAGCGCACCCGCATCGCCCGCGAGCTGCACGACGTCGTGACGCACCACGTGACGGCGATGGTCGTGCAGGCCGAGGCCGCCCGGTACCTGACCGCGAAACCGGAGCGGCTCGACGAGTCGCTCACCGCCGTCACCGACACCGGGCGGCAGGCGCTCACCGACCTCCGGCACCTGCTCGACGTGCTCAACCCCGACCACGGCACGCCGTCCGCCGGCGGTCTGCGCACGCTCGTGGAGCGGACCCGCCGCGCCGGCCAACCGGTCGAGTTCACCGAGAACGGCACGGCGGAGCCGGGCGGCAGCGCGGGACCGGTGGCGTACCGGGTCGTGCAGGAGGCCCTGACCAACGCCCTCAAGCACGCCCGCGGCAGCCGCACCGACGTCCGGGTCCACCACGGCGAACGGGAGACCACCGTGGAGGTCAGCACGGACCCCGCCACCGTGCCGACCGACTCCCCCGGCGGCAGCGGACGCGGCCTGGCCGGTCTGCGCGAACGGGTCGGCGTGCTGGGCGGCGACTTCAGCGCGGTCGAGCGCGCCGACGGCGGCTTCCACGTGCGCGCCCGCATCCCCGCGGAGCACCGGTCGTGATCCGGGTCCTCGTCTGCGACGACCAGGTGCTCGTCCGCACGGGCCTCGTCACGATCATCGACGCCCAGCCGGACCTCGAAGTGGTCGGGGACTGCGGTGACGGGCAGGCAGCGGTCGACCTCGGGCGCCGACTGGAACCGGACGTCGTGGTGATGGACGTCCGCATGCCGGTGCTCGACGGCATCGCCGCCACCCGGCTGCTCGCGGGCGCCGAGGTGGCGCGGCCGGTGAAGGTGCTCGTGGTGACCACGTTCAACCTGGACGAGTACGTGTACGAGGCGCTACGGGCCGGAGCGAGCGGGTTCCTGCTCAAGGACGCGCCACCGGACCGGCTGCTGCACGGGATCCGGACGGTGGCGTCGGGCGCGGCGCTGCTCGACCCGGACGTGACGCGTGAGCTGGTCGGCAGGTTCGCCACCCGCATCCGGCCCGCGACGCCCACCCCGCACGACACCCCGCTCACGCCGCGCGAGCTGGAGGTCCTGCACCTCATCGCGGACGGCCTGTCCAACGCCGAGATCGCCGCCCGGCTGGTGCTCAGCCCGGAGACCGTGAAGACGTTCGTGTCACGCATCCTCGCCAAGCTCGGCCTGCGCGACCGCGTCCAAGCCGTCGTCTACGCGTACCGTCGCGGCCTGGTCAGCTGACCACCCACCAGCTCCCCTCGACCACATCGGACAGTCCTCTGTGGTCGATCAGCCCTCATCCCACGAACGCACCGGCTCCCGGGGTCAGGTCGCGGACACGTCGGAGGTGGTGCCCGGCGAGCCCGCGAACCGCGCCGCCAGTTCGGCGTTGACCTCCACGTGCCGGAGCAGGAACGCCCGCTCGTCCAGCCGCTTGCGCCGCAGCCAGCCGGTCACCTCGGTGTTGCACTTGCTCGCGTTGCAGGATCCGCACGCCGGCACGATGTTGTCCAGCGTGTACCGCCCGCCGCGCGACAGCGCCTGCACGCAGTCCTTCTGGAGGGGCACGCCGGTAGCCCCGCAGTAGGCGCACCCACCCCAGGCGGCCTTGAGCGCGGTCCACTCCTCCGGGGAGAGGTCGTGCTCGACGCGCTCCATCCGGCGCTTCCGCTTGCGCGCCGCACGTACCCTCCTGCTCCCACCGACGGCCATGCGCGGACCTTACGCCCGTCGCCTCCGCCGAGCGGGCAGACCCGCCGCTCAGACCGAGGCGCGGTAACGCTCGAACCGCCGGCCGTGCCCCACGAGCGGCTCGTTCCGGTCTCCGGGTCAGCCGCGGTTCTCGGCGGCACGGCCGAGGCGCAGGGCCGAGACGAGGAAGAAGATGCCGCCCACGGTCGCGTAGCCCGCGATGCTCGCGAGCGACGAGTTCGCCGCCGACGCCATCGCGATGAACGACGCACCGGCCAGCACCGAGATGCCCCCGCTGAGGATCATCGGCCACTGCCCGCCCAGCTCACGCCGCCCGACGCCCACGATCAGCTGGACGAGGCCCGACACGATCGCCCAGGCACCCCACACGCGCAGGACGGCGGGTACGCCGGAGGCGCCGGCGAGGGCGATGCCGACCGCGGCGAGCAGGCTGATCGCGACGTTCACGTACAACCCGCGAACCGGTCCGGTGGCGCGAGCGGACCTGGCGTCCACGACGGCCGCGCCCACGTCGAACAGCGGGTAGAGGACGAGCAGCGCGATGGTCGCCGGCCCGAGGTCCGACTTGGTGACGAACAGCAGCGCGGCCCAGGCGACGGCGAAGCCGAAGCGCACGAAGTACAGCCTGCGCAGCGCGGCCGCGATGCGGTCGGTGGTGGACGGGGCGACGGTGGTCACGGTGATCCTCTCGGAGGGCGGGCGGTCGCGGCTTCCTCCGCCACCACACCGCAAGTGAGTAGAACGTTCGTTACACCTCGCAGCCTGCCTCGCCGCACGACCTCATGTCAAGACCGAACGTTCTATCTATCACCGACACCTCCGCCGGACGACACCGAACGTTCTCCCCGCTAGGCTCGACCCCACGAAACGGGAGGTGACGAGCGTGTCCGAAGCGCGATCCCGGCTGCTGGCCACGGCGAGCCGCCTGTTCTACTCGGAAGGGCTGCACTCCGTGGGCATCGACCGGATCGTCTCCGAGGCGTCCGTGACCCGCGCCACGCTCTACCGGCACTTCCCGAGCAAGGACGAACTCGTGGTCGCCTACCTGAGCGAGGCCGACCGGGTGATCCGCACCCAGGTCGAGGCCGCCCGGACCACGGACCTCGCCCCGGACGACGCCGTCCGCGCGGTCGCCCGCTCGATCGCCGACGGCATCCGGTCGTCCGGGTTCCGCGGCTGCGCGTTCCTCAACGCCGCGGCGGAATACCCCGACCCCGACCACCCGGCGCACCAGGCCGTCGTCGGCCACCGTCAGTGGTTCCTGCGGACCGTCACGGAACTGGTGGCGCAGACCGGGTGTGCCGAACCCGAGCCGGCGGCCAGGCACTTCGTGATGCTCCGGGACGGCGCGATGGCGGCCGGCTGCCTCTCCGACCCGGACCCGGTCTGCGAGACGTTCCTCCTCGGCGTCGACGACCTGCTGGCGCACCGGAACACCCCCGGCGCGACCCGAAGCGCGAAGGCATCCCGCCGCACTTCCTGAGGCCCGCCGACGCCGGCACGGCTATCGGCCGTTGCCCAACCGGTACACGCGGGCTGCCGTGCCGCCGAAGATCCGGTCCCGTTCCCCCGCGGAACACCCGTCGAGGAGTTCCGCGGCGGTGGCGAACACCCGTTCGTAGTCGGCGGCCAGCAGGCAGACCGGCCAGTCGGAGCCGACCATGAGCCGGTCGGGACCGAACGCCTCCAGCGCGACCTCGACGTACGGCCGCAGGTCGGCCGCGGTCCACCGCGCCCAGTCCGCCTCCGTGACGAGACCGGACACCTTGGCCACCACGTTCGGTTCGGCCGCCAACACCGCCAGGCGGTCCGCCCAGGGCCGGAGCACGCGACCGGCGATGTCCGGTTTGGACAGGTGGTCCAGCACGAACACCAGGTCCGGCACCGCACGCACGGCCTCCAGCGCCGCCGTCAGCTGGTGCGGCCGGGTCAGCAGGTCGTAGACGAGCCCGGCATCGCGCACCGCCCGCAACCCGGCCAGCACGTCGGGACGCACCAGCCACCCCGGGTCGGTCTCGGACTGCACCAGGTGCCGCACGCCCACGAGCCGGTCGCCGCCCGGCCCGCGGCGCAGCCGGTCCAGCTGCTCGGCGACGTCCGGAGCGGTGAGGTCCACCCACCCCACGACGCCCGCGACGAGCCCGGACTCCTCGGCCAGCACCAGGAACTCCGCCGTCTCGTCGACATCGGGGAGCACCTGGACCAGGACGGTGGCGTCCACCCCGGCCCGTTCGGTCACCGCGCGCAGGTCCGCCGGCCCGAAGTCACGTCGGATCGGCTCCAGGGCCGGGTCGTCGAGCCATTCCTGCGGCCGGGCGGAGAGGTACCAGAGGTGGTGGTGGGCATCGATCCTGATCACCGCGCTCGCTCCTCCACTGCCTCGGGTGCCGCAGCGGGAAGCGTAGTGCGACCGCGGCCTGGCGGGACACCGCCGACCCGGGAACCGGGCGGTCATCGGACCCCGCGTTCCCTGGCATCTGTGAACCACCGCGGTCCGGTGTCATCCGGGCGCTCGAAGCGGTTGAATTCCGGATCTACGCCGCTCGGAGCAAGGAGTGCACATGCGCACAGCAACCGTGGCCGCGGCAGTGGTCGCCCTGGCCACCGTGACCGCCCTGCCCGCTTCCGCGATCAACACCTACAACGCCGTACCCGCCCCGGAGCGCACCGAGGTCGGCGCCCTGGTCGCGACCTGGGACAACGACGACAACCCCGCCACGCCGGACCGCGTCGACTGGGTGTGCAGCGGCACGATGGTCGACGCCGACACGTTCCTCACCGCGGCGCACTGCGTCGACGGTTGGCCGTCGAACGTCAAGTTCTACGTATCACTGCTCCAAGACGTCCAGTCCGCGCTCGACACCGCGACGGGAACCCCGGCGCAGAAGGCGGCGTCGGTCGGCGTGCAGGGCGTGGCCCACGGCGACCCGGCCTACCCGGGCAACGCCGCCGATTCCCACGACATCGCGGTGGTCGAGGTGCCCGCCAAGCAGATGGCGTCGCGCTGGACCTTCAAGCCCGCCACCCTCCCGACCGCCGGCAAGCTCGACACGATGGGTCCGAGGGCACTCGACGCCACCGACTTCACCGTCGTCGGCTACGGCACGGAAGAAGCCCAGAACGGCCCCGGCGGCCACACCCACCCCGGCGGCGGCGTGCGGATGAAGGCCCCGCTGGGCTTCAACGCGCTCAACAACACCTGGCTGCGGCTGTCGATGATCGAGGCGCAGGGCAACGGCGGCGCGTGCTACGGCGACTCGGGCGGTCCGAACTTCGCCACGATCGACGGCAAGCACACCCTCGTGGCGACCACCATCACCGGCGACGCCCCGTGCTACGCGACCAACGTCGTGTACCGCCTGGACACCCCCTCGGCCCGCTCGTTCCTCGCACGCTTCGTCGCCCTGCCGTAACACCGACAACCACACAGCGCTGGTTCCCCACTTCGGGAACCAGCGCTGATCACCCGCACACTCGTGCACCCGCAGGCCGCGCCGCGGGGTGGTGCGGGCTCAGGACCTGGCGATGTCGGCGAACCCGGCCGTGCCATCGGGTTGGACCCGCATGATCGGCACCACCTTGGCGATCGGTGAACCGTGCCCGTCGAAGGAGAGCCAACCGCTCGCGCCCGGCACGGCGTTCTCGCCGTGCAGGCGGTTCTGCACCTGGAGCAGGTCTTCCGGGGACACCAGGCGGCCGGGTGGTTTGCCGGCGAACCGGGTCGTGCGCACCGCGGTCAGCACGGCGTCGTAGGCCATGATGGCGCTGGCGTCGTCGAGCGTGTCGTTCCGGAACAGCAGCGGGAAGCAGACCGTGCAGATCTGGTCGCGCAGGTAGTACGTCGACTGGGCGTCGAACTCGGCGGGGGCGGCCCGCCATGCGTCGGGGTGCGCGAGCGCCGTGAAGCGCACGTCGATTCCCGCGTCCGCCGCCCGCCGCGCCAGGTCTCCGGGGAACGCGACCACGGAGAGGTCGTCGCCGGTCAGGATCCTGATGGGGTGATCCTTGCACTTCCGCTCGACCAGCTGCGCCACCAGCATCAGGAGGTGTTGGCCGCGGCCCGCGAAGTACAGGACGCCCGGTCTGGCGGTGCAGATGTTCGGAACCATCTGGAGGAAGGTGTTCGCGACCCCGCCCAGCCGGGAGTCGAAGAACTCGGTCTGCCCCGCGAAGCTGTGGTCGACGTCGACGAAGGTGGTCGAGAACGATTCCGCGAGGGTCTTCGCGTAGAGCTCGTCCTCGGTGTCGTCCTGGATCAGCATCGCGGTCCGGGTGTTCGCTTTGACGTGGGTCGCGGCGGCACGGGCCTGAGCCGCGTTCGTCGGCGCCATGTTCACCAGGCCGTCGATGTCCCTCAGGTCGTCGGAGGTGAGCGTCGAGGCGAACAGGGGGATCTTCGCCTCGGACAGCCGCACCATCGCGTCGCGGGACGTGGCCAGGCTCAGCCCGATACCGGTGACCGCCACGAGGTGGTCCGACGTGGTCCGCCTGCGTTCCAGCTCGGCGACGACCGGCTGCCACCGCGCCAGCCCGCTGCCCGGGTTGGCCAGCAGCAGCCGGATCAGGGGTCGGTCCCCGGTGGCGACGTCGTGGTTGGCGCGGTACTGCGCGACGTAGGCGCCCTGGAGGTGGTGCCTGACCCACTCGACGGGCGTCGTGTCGTTGTCCGTCAACGTCATCGGAATCATCAGGGCGATGCTGACGAACGGCTCCCCCGAGGCGACGACAGCCTCGTTCTCGGCGCGTACCAGGCCCTGGATCTCCGCCAGTTCCGGCGCGAAGACGTAACTGCCGTCCGTGACACCGACGCACTCCCCCGTGTCCGTCCTCGTCACGCCGTCCGCGCACCGGCCGGCAGACCGGAGCACGGTCGGCACCACGACCGCCGCCGCGACGAGTGCCAGCACGACACCGGCCGCGAGCCACCACTTGGGCTTGCGCCAGGGCGGACGCGGGACCGGGGGGATGTCCGGCTGTCGTTCTACCTCCACTGCGCGTACTCCTCCACACGGTCCCGCAGGACGATCGCGCCCTCGCCACGGGCCTGTCCGGCGATGAGTTCCACGCTCGCGGCGATGGTGGGCCTGAGGCGCTCCGCCGGGTCACCCGTCGGGTCCTGCTGCAACCAGCGCGCCACGACCAGCCTGGGCAGCACGCCGCCCACGTCCAGGTCGGCGATGAGGCCCTCGACCTGCTCGCGCGGCTCCTGGTCCTTCGGCAGCCGGTTCGGCGCGGTCGTGATCGCCTCGAAGTCGTCGATCCACGCCCACGCCGCCGCGCGGTCCAGCGGTGCGCGCAGCATCCCGTCGAGGTGCCGCACCACCGCGTCGACGTCACCCAGCGCCAAGCCGTGGTACAGCGCGTCGACCGGGCGCTGGTTCTCCAGGTGGTACCGGCGGTAGCGGGAGTGCACCTTGTCCCAGCTGTCGCGGTGGTCGTCCGGCCGTTCCGCGAGGCGGTGCAGCAGGACGTGGCGCAGCCAGGGTTGCAGGACCAGTCGCGTCGGCTCGCCGTCCGCCCGGTCCAGGAGGAAGTTGTTGACCAGCTTGGCGCCCAGCGCTTCCGCGGACCGGAGCGGACCCGCACCCGAAGTGGGTGTGCCGACCGGGAGGCCGAGATCCCGCGCGGCGCTCGCCACGGTCAGGTCGTCCACCTCCGCCCGGCTGATCCCGCCGTCCAGCAACAGGTACCGCTCGCCGCGGTCCACGAGCGTCGTGGTCCGGTCGCCGTCCCCGTGGGTGATGGTGAACAACGTGCGCAGCATCTCCACAGGTGCCTCTCGCGGCAGTCCGCGGGCCACCTCGACCACCTGGTGCACCGCCCACGGGAGCCCTCCGGTCAGCCGGTGCACGAAGGTAGGCGCCTTGGCCAGGATCGACTCCTGGTGGACCTCGGGCCGGGCACCGCGGGCGTCCCTCCCGGACAGCTCGCCCACCCGCACCAGGAACCACGGTGGCTCAGGGGGCACGCCTCGCTCCAGCACCTGCGTCACGCCCGCCGCACCGGACGGGAGCGGCAGGTCGGCGAACCTGGTGGCGGGGATCCCCGGGCGCTGCCACTGGACGTCCCACGCCGAGTCCCACTGGCCGCCGGCCGCGACGACGGCCATCGGGTCCGGTCCCCGGTCGGCCGTGGCGGCGAGCACCTTCAGGAACTCCCGACCCGCGGGCAGGTGGATGTTGTCGAGCAGCACCAGGCAGTTCGCCGTGCGCCGGTTGCGGTCGAACCACCCGCTGAAAGCCGCCCGCAGGTCGGCCCGGAACGCCCTGGCGACCACGCGGTCGACCACTTCCCGGCCGACCGCGCCATCGCCGACCGCTTCCCGCAGCGCCACCATGACGTCCCTGGCGTCGCCCTGGCCGCGCGACACCGTCCCCAACCGCCGCAACACCCGCCGCCGGTTCGCGATGTCGATCACCTTCAACAGGGCGTCGACCGCCGACAGCCACTGGCTCGAGCCCAGCGCCAGGTCCAGGACGGGTCGGACCAGTTCGCTCACCACGCGCGCGTCCTGACCGGGCGGCGGGCTCTCCGGGCTGCTCGTCCCGTCCGCCGCGACGCTCACCGCCGTGCAGATGTCGACCAACGGGAAGGGCAACCTGCCGAACTGCGGGCAGTACCGGCGGAGCCCGCGGGCGAGGCGGCGGAACGCCTCCGCCGGAGTGATGTCGACCGGCACCGCCGCGAAGTCCAGCAGCACGCGTGGCACGCGGTCGGCGTACCTGGCGTCGGCATCCTCCAGCAACGCCGTCTTCCCCGCGCCTCGCGGGCCCACGAGGACGACCACGGGCAGCGCTCGGCTCAGCTTGCCAGGACGTTCCAGCACCATCGCGACGAGCTCTCTGACTTCCCGCGCTCCGACCGAGCCGGATCTGCCTGCCGACATGCAGCCCTCGAAGTTCCGTCAACGAAAAGAGCTGAACCGATCGTGAAGATAATCCCCCTGTGGCCAATTCGTCCACCCCGCGGTTTTCAATCCCGAAATCTGCGGACACCCCGATTCGCAATGACGTGGAATGTCCGACCGACCCCGGAAAACCAATCCTCCGAACACCCGGTCACCGACCGCGCACGACATTTTCGGCAAGCACACGTCCTGGCCGGAGGAGGAACTCGGCGAGGATCGGGCTCACCCGGGCGGGGTCGTCTTCGTGCACGTTGTGCCCGGCACCCGGGACCACCCTGACCTCCGCGCCGGGGATGCGCCTGCCGTACTCGTGGGCGTAGGAGGCGGGCAGCCACCGGTCATCCTGTCCCCAGACGACGAGCGTGCGGGCGGTGATGCCACCCAGGCCCTGTTCGATCGGGCCGAAGTCCTGGTTGCGGACGAGGTCGACGAAGGCCGCTCGGCGCTCCGGCCTGGACAGCCACGCCCAGGTCTCGTCGACCACCTCCGCGTCGACCCGTTCCCGATGGGCGAACGCCGAGCGCAGGCTGGTCTCGAAGTCCGTGCGGCGCATCAACTTCACCGCCGCCTCTCCCACCACCGGCACGTCGAACAGCGCGGTCTGCGACGCCGGTTCCTCGTCCAGGCCGGGCGAGTCCAGGAGCACGAGCCTGTCCACCCGCTGCGGGTGACGCTCCACGAACGACAGGCTCCACGCACCGCCCCACGAATGCCCGACCAGCGACGCGCGCTCGACACCCACCGCGTCCAGGAACGAGCCGAGGGCATCCGCCATCGCCGGGAACGTGTACGGGAAGCCGTCCACCGCCTCGGTGTAACCCTGACCCGGCAGGTCGACCGCGTAGACGGTGTGGTTCTCCGCCAGCACGGGAATGGTGTCCCGGAAGGAGTACAACCACTGGGCGCCACCCGCGACCAACACCACCGGCGTGCCCTGCCCGGTCTTGGTGTAGTGGAATCGCGCTACCGGACTGTCGACGTACAAGGACTCGACGCGGTCCAGGTACGGCGACCGATAACCTTCCACTGCGGGCGGCTGCCACACGTACGCCACGAACAGCACCGCCGCCACGAGCACCGCGACGGCCCCGGCCGACCACCGGGGCCCACGTCGCCGGCGGGCCGGCCGCTCGGCCGGGGTGGACGGTGTCTCGTCGACCGCGATCATGACGTGATCTCCTTCGTCTGCGGGAAGTCCTCGCGTCATCGGACGGAGTGGCGACCCTCGACGTGACAGCCGTCCACGTGACCTGGCTCATGCACCGCACAGCAGAGTTCTGGCGGCACGTTGGCGTATATCCGCCAAGGATCTACGGACTTTTGCGTTGACCTCGCCATATCCCTCACCTACGTTTCACCCTGCGGGACATCGACGTCGGGCACCTCGCGCCGAGTCGTGAACGGTCTGGCCCGACGCGCTCGTCGTCGACGAGTCGCCGTTCCAGCCGACCGCGCGCACGTCAGATGCCCGTTCGGTGATCGCCCCCGAAGGAGAGACGGCAATGCGACACGCACTGATACGACTACACTCAGTCATTTTTCTTCACTGATCGTGATGGGATTGGTGGTCCCGGTCGCGTCGGCGCATCCGGAGGGGTTCCACGTCCTGGTGTTCAGCAAGACCGCCTCCGGGGCGTACCGCCACGACTCGATCCCCGCGGGCATCGCGATGTTCGAGCAGCTCGCCGCCGACCGGCAGTGGGAGCTGACCAAGAGCGAGGACTCCGCGGTCTTCAACGACGCCGCGCTGGCGACGTTCGACGTCGTGGTCATGTTCCAGACCTCCGGCATGGTGTGGGACAACGACGCCCAGCGTGCCGCCGCGCAGAAGTACATGCGCAACGGTGGCGGCTACGTCACGATCCACAACGCCACCGACATGAACATCGAGCAGCAGTTCCCGTGGTGGGACCAGATGCTCGGGATGAGCATGACGGCGCACTCGGCGATCGTGCCGGGCACCGCCAAGGTCGCCGACCGGGTTCACCCGTCCGGCCGAGGACTTCCGGAGCGCTGGAACCGCACCGAGGAGTGGTACAACTTCGACCGCAACGCCCGCGGTGACGTGCACGTGCTGGTGACGGCCGACGAGACGACCTACGACGCCGGCGGGTCGAAGATGGGCGCCGACCACCCGATCTCCTGGTGCCGCAACTTCGAGGGCGGTCGCCTCTGGTCCACGGCGATGGGACACCAGGCGTCGAGCTACTCCGAGCCGCTGTTCCGCTCGCACATCGCGGGCGGCGTGGAGTCGGCGGGCGCCAAGGTGGCCGCCGACTGCGGCCCCACGGTGTGGTCCAGCTTCGAGAAGACCGAGCTGGACGGCAACACGGTCGGCCCGGCTGCGCTGGACGTGGCCCCGGACGGGCGCGTGTTCTACGCCGAGTACGGCGGCAAGGTGAAGGTCTACAAGCCGGACACCCGGGCCACGGTCACGGCCGCGACGCTGGATGTCTACACCGGCGGTGAGGACGGCCTGACCGGCCTCGCGCTCGACCCGAACTTCGCCACCACCAAGTGGGTCTACCTGATGTACTCGCCGCCCGGCACCGAACAGGTCGCCAGGGTCTCCCGGTTCACCGTCAACGGCGACGCGCTCGACCCGGCCGGCGAGAAGGTCGTGCTGACCGTGCCGTCGTCGCGGCAGGCCGAACCGGAGCACACCGGCGGCTACCTCGCGTTCGGCCCGAACGGCAACCTCTACATCGGCACCGGCGACGACGTGAACCCGTTCGCCTCGGACGGCTACGCGCCGATCGACGAGCGCTCGGGCCGGGCCCGGTACGACGCGCAGGGCACCTCGGCCAACACCAACGACCTGCGCGGCAAGATCCTGCGCGTCCACCCCGAGTCGGACGGCACCTACACCGTCCCGTCCGGCAACCTGTTCGCGCCCGGCACGGCCCGGACGCGGCCCGAGATCTACGCCATGGGCTTCCGCAACCCGTTCCGGTTCAGCGTGCACCCCACCACCGGCGCGATCTACGCCGCCGACTACGGCCCCGACTCGGGCTCGGACAACTCCAGTCGCGGCCCCGGTGGGCTGGTGGAGTGGAACGTGATCAACTCGCCGGGCAACTACGGCTGGCCGTACTGCATCGGCAACAACACCCCGTTCAACGACTACGACTTCGCCGCCGGCACCTCGGGCGCCAAGTTCGACTGCGCCAGGCCCACCAACAACTCCCCCAACAACACCGGCCTGACCAACCTGCCCGCGGCGCGCGCCGCGGACGTCTGGTACGGCAACAGCGTCTCGGAGGGCCACAAGTTCCCGGAGCTGGGTGACGGCGGCGAGGCTCCGATGGCGTTCCCGATCTACCGGTACAACGCGAACAACCCGTCCGAGACCAAGTTCCCCGCTTACTTCGACCAGACGCCGTTCTTCGGCGAGTGGGCCCGCAGCACGATGTTCGAGTTCCGGCTCGACTCGGCCGGGAAGCTGCTGAAGATCAACAGGTTCCTGTCGAACCTGAGCTTCAAGTCCCCGATGGACGCCAAGTTCGGCCCGGACGGCTCGCTGTACCTGCTGGAGTGGGGCAGCGGTTTCGGCCGCGACAACACCGACTCCGGGCTCTACCGCATCGACTACCGCTCCGGTGACCGCAGCCCGGTCGTGAAGGCCTCGGCCACGCCGTCCACCGGTGGCGTGCCGCTGACCGTGAAGTTCTCCAGCGCCGGAACCTACGACCCGGAGGGCGGCCAACTCGGCTACCGGTGGACGTTCGGCGACGGCGGCACGTCCACCGCGGCCAACCCCGAGCACACCTACACCGCACGCGGGAACTACAACGCCCAGCTCACCGTCACCGACCCGACCGGCAAGACCGGCGTGGCCAACGTGACGGTGACGGTCGGCAACACCGCGCCCACGGTGACCTTCACCGCTCCGGCGCACGGCGGGATGTTCGGCTGGGGCGACAGGATCCCCTACTCGGTCGCGGTGACCGACCCCGAGGACGGCACGATCGACTGCAACCGGGTGACCACGACGCCCGCCCTGGGCCACGACGAGCACGCGCACCCGATCACGTCGATCACCGGCTGCGCGGGTGAGCTCAACCCGCAGACCGACAGCGCGCACGCCGAGGGCAACTCCTTCTACGTCGCGGACGCCACCTACACCGACAACGGGGTCTCGGGCGGCACCGGGCTGACCGGCCGTGCGCAGGTGTTGTTGCAGCCCAAGCACAAGCAGGCCGAGTTCTTCACGGGCTCGTCCGGTGTGCGGGTGGTGTCGCAGACCGACGCCGAGGCCGACGCCCGGATCGGCGACATCAGCAACAACGACTGGGTCTCCTACCGCACGGTCAACTTCACCGGGATCGACCAGGTGTCGTTCCGGGTGTCCTCGCCGTCCGGCGGTGGCACGATCGAGCTGCGCGCCGGCTCACCGACAGGTGCCCTGATCGCCTCGGCACCGGTGGGCAGCACGGGCGGCTGGGACGACTACGTGAGCCAGCCCGCCGTGAACGTGACCAAGCCGAGCGGCACGGTCGAGCTGTTCATGGTGTTCAAGTCGAGCTCGAACAACTCGTTCGACGTCGACTCGATGACCTTCATCGGCCGGGGCGTGGCGTCGGGTGGCACCGGCGGCACCGGAAAGCAGATCACCGGCATCGGCAACAAGTGCGTCACGCCCAACCAGGGCAGCTCCGCGGACGGCACCGCCGTGCAGCTGTGGCCGTGTGCCGGCCACCCGTACCAGAAGTGGACCGTCGAGGGCAGCACGATCCGCACGCTCGGCAAGTGCATGGACCTCAACGGCACGTCCGCCGGTGACGGCACCGCCGTCCAGTTGCGCACCTGCACCGGTGCGGCCACGCAGAACTGGTCCGTGCAGTCGGACGGCACGATCCGCAACGGCGGCAAGTGCCTCGACGCCTACGGCGCCGGTTCGGCGGACGGCACCGCGCTGATCACCTGGACCTGCCACGGCGGGTCCAACCAGCGGTGGGCCCTGTCCTAGTGCCGACCGGGGTGGTGGCACCGGCGCACCCGGTGCCACCACCCCCGCTCACCTTCCCCTGAGGAGGAACGCATGGCCAAGACCAGGCCCCGGACCCCGCGGTCGGCGTCACGGGCACCACGTCTCACCGGACTGATCACCGTTTTCCTGCTCGGGTTCGCGCTCGCCTTCGTGCTCGGCACGTGGACGTCCGGCCCGGACGCGACCGAGCGCCGCATCGCCGAGCTGGAGCAGGCGGAAGCCCGGCGGGACGTCGAGCAGATCGGGCAGCTGACCGAGCTGGCCCGCGGCAGCCGGGACCGCCTGACCCCGGTGTTGCAGGCGATGGCGAAGGCGGCTCCGCTCAGCGGTGACACCCCGCGGGGCCCGCTCACCGCGGCGGAGGTCAACGGTTGGCGGGCGATCCTGTCCGCCGAGGTCGAGCGGTACGAGGAGACGCCGTCGTCGGGCAACGGCGTGAACGTGGCCCGGACCGCGATGCGGACCGCCGTCCGCCAGCTCGCCACGGCGGCCGACGGCTTCGCGGCGGCGGCCGCCGCGACCGGGCCGCTCGGCGGCGACCTGGTCACCCTGGCGGGGCACCAGCGCGACCTGGCGCTGCAGACGTGGTCGGTGGCGGCGCTGCAACTCGACGTGATCAACGTCGACGCCGGCAACGGGCACGTCCACGTGCAGCTGCCGTCCGGCGGCGACTCCGGCACGATCCCGCTCGACAGCGAACCCGAAGGCAGTCAACGGCGTTGACGTGAGCTTTCGCGGCTTCAGAGCCAGGAGGGCGCGACACCGCTGGTGTCGCGCCCTCCGCTGTGCGCGGGTGAACCCTCACAACCAACCGTTGGTGGCGGCGAGGACACCCAGCTGGAACCGCGTCTGCGCGCCGAGCTTGTGCTCCAATCGCGCGATCCTGCGGCAGATCGTGCGTTCGCTCACCCCGAGTTCCCGGGCGATCGCGCGGTCGGTCGCCCCGGCCGCCATGAGGAGCAGGAGCTTCCGCGTCTGCGGGGTGGGCTCGTCTCCGACGCTCACCGGCCTGTCATCCTTTCGCTACGACCCCACGCTCGGCGCATTGCCGAAGGAACACAACGTGACCGGCCGGCTCATCGGTCGGCCCCTCTCCCGGGTGCGGACAGGCCTTGCAGGTCGAGCAGCAGGTCGCGGACGTCGGTGGCGGCGATCCGGCCGGTGCGCTCGACCGCGGCCGGTACGACGGGGTCGGAGCACAACAGCACGGGGCCGTCCTCGGCGCGGTCGGGGAGTCGGCCGTGGGTGCCGCGCACCCAGGTCGGGTCGAGCGGTACGACGTTCATCGCGTAGCGCAGCCCGAGCTTCTTGCGCGCCAGGTTCAGCCCCGCCTTGGCCTTGGCGAGCCGGTCGGCGGGGTCGAAGAACAGCTCGGCCGGGTCGTAGCCGGGCTTGCGGTGGATGTCGACACCGCGGGCGAAGTCGGGCGCGCGGCTGTCGTCGGTCCAGTAGTAGTAGGTGAACCACGCGTCGGGCTCGGCCACGACGACCAGCTCGCCGGAGCGTTCGTGGTCGAGGTGGACGGTCGCTTGCCCTTCGCGGTCGAGCACCACGTCGACGCCGGGCAGCTCGGACAGGACCGCTCTGGTGCGCGGGAGGTCGGCCGGGTCGGCGACGTAGACGTGGGCGATCTGGTGGTCGGCCACGCCGAAGGCACGGGAGGTCCACGGGTCGAGCAGTTCCGTGCCGGCCTGGGTGTAGACCTCCAGCAGCCCGGCGCGGCGCAGCGCCCGGTTGATGTCGACCGGTCGGCGCGCGGCGGTGATGCCGTACTCGGACAGCGCCACGACCGTGGCACCGGCCGCTTCGGCGTCGGTGAGCAGCGGGGCGAGCGCGGCGTCCACGTCGGCCGCCGCCCGTGCGGCCTCCGGCCCCGAAGGTCCGAACCGCTGGAGGTCGTAGTCCAGGTGCGGGACGTAGACCAGCAGCAGGTCGGGCCGCTCGGACGCCAGCACGCGGCGGGCCGCGCCGACGATCCACTCGCTGGACTTCAGCGCGGCCGTGGGCCCCCAGTACTGGAACAGCGGGAAGTCACCCAGCTCGGCGACCAGCCGGTCGTGCAGGGCGGGTGGGCGCACGTAGGCGTCGGGCGACTTGCGGCCGTCCGCGTGGTAGATCGGGCGCGGGGTGACCGTGATGTCGGTGGAGGCGCCCATGGCGTACCACCAGCAGATGTTCGCGGCGGTGTAGCCGGGGTGGGCGCGGCGGGCGGTCTCCCACAGCTTCTCCCCCTGCACGAGCCGGTTGTGCTGGCGCCACAGGTGGACCTCGCCGAGGTCGCGGAAGTACCAGCCGTTGCCGACGATGCCGTGCTCGGCCGGGGTGAGCCCGGTGAGCAGGGTGGACTGGGCGCTGCACGTCACGGCGGGCAGCACGGTGCCCAGTTCGGCCTGCCAGCCCCGGCGGCCGAGGCGGGCGAGGTTGGGCATGTGCGGCAGCAGGCCCGGTGTCAGGCCCACGACGTCGATGACGACCAACGGGTTCATGCGACGCCTCCGAGGTGGTCGGCCGCCCAGCGCAGTTCGGCGGCGATGCCCGCGGCCAGGTCGTCGACCGGGTCGGGCAGGACGTTCCAGGTGTAGGTCTCGACCTCGACGTGCGGCACGGCGTCCGCGGTGGACCGGACCGCGTCGACCGCCGTCAGCAGCACGTCGGTGGTCGACGTGAGAGGGGCGGCGGGCCGGGCGTGCAGCGGCACGTGGAAGTGGACCCGCCACGGGTGTGCGGCGGGCAGGGTGTCGAGCGCTTCGGGCAGGTCGTCGGCGGCGAGCACCCCGCCGGGCGTGTTCTCCCGGACCTGGTGCAGGTAACGCGGCTCGGCGAACGCGGCGATGGCCCGCCTGCCCTCCTCCGTACCGGGTTCGGCGACCTCCAGGGCCGCCGACGCCTGCACCTTGACCACGGACAGCCCGCTGCGGCGGATCGCCTTCACCGTCTCGGCCGGGTCGGCGAAGGACACCGCGAGGTGGCAGGTGTCCAGGCAGATCCCGATGTGGTCGTGGTCGACGCGGTCGGCCAGCCAGGAGACGGCGTCGGCGACGGTGTCGAGCACGCAACCCGGCTCCGGTTCGACCGCGAGCCTGATCGGCCTGCCGTGCCGGGCCGCCTCGTCGCGCAGGAAGCGGCCGACGATGTCGAGCGAGGCCTGGGCGCGCGCGTCGTCGGCTCGGGACCACGGCTCGCGCCACGCCAGCGGCAACGTCGAGATGCTGCCGTAGTCCGCGGAGTCGGGCAGCAGGTCCGCGAGCACGACGGCGCACGCGATGGTGTACCCGGTGCGCCGGTGGTCGGTCCACGGCGGCTCGTAGACGGAGTGCTTGACCACGTCGTGGTGGAACCCGCCGTACGGGAACGCGTTGAGGGTGCTCACCTCCAGTCCCCTGGTCCGCAGGTCCGCCGCCAGGCGGCGTCGGGCCGTCCCGTCCGCGGCGAGGCCGCGGGCGACCGGTTCGGCCAGCCACAGCCCGAGCGCGAGCGTGTCGACGCCCAACTCCTCCCGGACCGGGACGGCGTAGCGGTCGAGCTGCGCGACCACCCCGGCCAGGTCCTCGGCCGGGTGCACGTTGGTGCAGTACGCGATGGAACTCACGGGCGTTCCCCCCGCAGCACCGAGTTGCCGGCGAACGTGTCCGCGGCCGTGGTGTCGTCGAGCACCAGCCGCCCGCTCTGGCCGTAGAACTCGACCGGGTTGTGCCACAGCACCTTGTCCACTTCGGACTCCTCGAAGCCGGCCGCGAGCATCGCCAGGCCGGTTCTGTGCGTCTTGAGCGGGTCGGACCGGCCCCAGTCGGCGGCGGAGTTCACCAGCACCCGGTCCGTGCCGTACTCGCGCAGGATGGCGACCATGCGGTCCTCGTCCATCTTCGTGTCCGGGTAGATGGAGAAACCCAGCCAGCAACCCGAGTCGGCGACGGCGCGCACCGTCGTCTCGTTCAGGTGGTCCACGAGCACGCGTTCCGGTGGCAGTCCCGACTCGCGGACGAGGTCGAGCGTGCGGGCCGTGCCCGCGGCCTTGTCCCGGTGGGGTGTGTGCACCAGCGCCGGCAGGTCGTGGCGCACGGCCAGCTCCAACTGCCGGGCGAACGCCTCGTCCTCCTCCGGGGTCATCGAGTCGTAGCCGACCTCGCCGACCGCCACCACACCGTCCTTGGCCAGGTAGCGCGGCAGCACGTCCAGGACCGGGGTGCAGCGGGGGTCGTTGGCCTCTTTGGGGTTGAGCGCGATCGTGCAGTGGTGCGCGATGCCGAACTGCGCCGCCCGGAACCTCTCCCAGCCGATCAACGAGTCGAAGTAGTCGGTGAACGACCCGACGTTCGTGCGGGGCTGCCCCAGCCAGAACGCGGGCTCGACCACCGCACGCACACCGGCGGCGTACATCGCCTCGTAGTCGTCGGTGGTGCGGGAGGTCATGTGGATGTGCGGGTCGAAGATGCGCATCAGGTTTCGCTCCTCAGCAGGTCCAGCGCGTCCTGGGGCACGGCACGCCCGGCGGCACGGCGTTCGTCGGCGTACGCGGCGACCATGCGCTCCAGCTCCGCGTCCACGCGCCGGTCCAGTCCGGCGACGGCGGCGAGGGGAATGCCCAGGAACAGGCACTTGAGCACCCCGTGACGCCAGGTGTGGTCGTCCAGGTGTCGTGCGGCGAACGGCCCGAGCGCCGCCGCGACGAGCCTCGTGTCGTTGCTGCGCAACGCGTCCTTGACGAGGTCGACCCCCGCCGCGGGCGCCTTGTCGCCGACCGAGGCGAGCGCGCGCAGAACGCCACGGCGTTCGGCGTCGTCGCCGAAGCGGTAGAGCGAGAGCAGCTCGGCCGCCAGCTCGTCCGGACCGGTCGTGGCCGCGAGCGCGACCAGCAGCGTGGTGCGGGCGCGGTCGTCGACCGTGCCGTGCACCACGCCGAGCGGGTCGGACGCGCCGTGCAGCGGCTGCCTGCCCACCGCTCGGCCGACCGCGGGGAAGAACGTCCGGATCGACACCGGGTCGGCCCGCACGGTGCGCTCGGCCTCCGCCAGCCAGGGGTGCTCGGCCACCGGCTTGGACGACGCCTCGCGCAGCGCGCCCAGGGCTCGGCGGGCCACGTCGGGTGCGGCGTGGCTGTGCCGGGGCAGCTCGACGGCGGCGAGCCCGGTGTACCCGATCTCGTCCAGCGCGGCGAGCGTGGCGGCCAGGTCCAGTTCGCCCTCGCCGAACTCCAGGTGCTCGTGCACGCCGGGCAGCATGTCGTCCAGCTGCACGTTCAGCAGCAGGTCACCGGCAAGGCGGACGCAGTCGGCCGCGTCCCGCGGCTCGACCGCTACGCAGTGGCCCACGTCCAGGGTGATGCCGAGCAGGGCGGGCGACCCGAGCTCCTCGCGCAGCCGCAGTGCCTGGTCGAGGCGTTCGACCAGCATGCCGGGTTCGGGTTCAAGCGCGATCGGCACACCGCGCTCGGCCGCGCCCTCCAGGACCGCCGTGACACCGGACCGCATCCGCTGCCACGCCTCGTCCTCGTCCACGCCCGCCGGCACCACGCCGGACCAGAAGGAGACGCAGTCCGCGCCCAGGCCGGCCGCGATGTCCACGGCGCGCAGCAGGAAGTCCACCCGGACCTCCTGGGCATCGCTGACGAGCGTCGGGTGGTGCTTGCGCCACGGGTCGAGCAGGAACCGCGCGCCGGTCTCCACCACGACGCCGAGGTCGAGGCGGTCGAGGCGGGTGGCGAGCTTCTCCACCTGCCGCGACAGGTCCGGGGCGAACGGGTCGAGGTGGTGGTGGTCGAGGGTGAGCGCGACCCCGGTGTAGCCGAGGTCGGCGATCACCGCGAGCGCGTCGTCCAGCCGGTGGTTGGCGAACCCGTTGGTGCCGAATCCGAGTCGGAACGTCATGTGGGGCCCACCTTCCGGCTCAACGCTCGGGCGAGGGGCAGGACGAGCGCGAGCGCCGCGGCGACGAGCGGTGATCCGGCCCTTGCCACGAGCGCGCTCTGCAACGGGACCATGCCGTGGATGCCTGTCCTGGTCGCCGATCGGACCGCCCGGGCACCGGGTTCGCGCACCGCGGCCAGTTGGGCACGCCCGACCGTGGCGGCGTACGCCACGGCACCCGCGACCGCGCCCAGCCGGTGCTGCCACGTCCTCCCGGGTCGGGCGAGGACGGCCGCCGTGGTCGCGGTGGTGCCGCCGAGCACCGCCTTCGCGGTGGCCGGCGACGTGCCGTGGACCTCGCCGCGCGACAGCACCGTGACGCCGAGGGTGTGGCCGGCCAGGACGGTGGCGGCGGGCAGCGCGGCCGGCGCCCGCAGCCGACCGGCGCCCAGCAGGACGTCCAGTCCCCGGCACGCGGCCATGGCGAGCGGTCCGGCCGCCGTGTCCTTCAGCACCGTGTCGTAGGACCACACCGCCGCCGCCAACGGCACCGCGACCGCCACCGCGTCCCGGCCACCGGCCACCGCGGCGAGGCCGAGTCCGGTCGCGGTGAGCGCCGTGGCGGTGGCGAGCGCGGCACGCGGGCTCACGCGGCCGGACGGGATCGGGCGCTCGGGGCGTTCGGTCGCGTCCAGCTCGCGGTCGGACCAGTCGTTGAGCGCCATCCCCGACCAGTACAGCGCCACCGACGCCAACGGCAGCAGCAAGCGCCTGCCCCGTAACGGCACACCGGCCGCAGCGGCGCCGGCGAACGTGTCGCCCAGCACCGTCAACGCGGCCGGTGCCCGCACCAACTCCGCGTACGCCCTCACGTCAGCTCCCCCGCCCACCGGTACAGCTCGCGGGCCTGCTCGGCGAACCGGTGCTCGTCACTGCCCAACGGGTCCTTGAAGAAGAACGCCAGCGCGCCCAGCGCACCCACCTGGCCGGCGGCGTGCGCCGCGGCGACCAGCCGGGCCAGGTCCAGCACGAGCGGCGCGGCCAGCGAGGAGTCCAGCCCGGTCCACGTCAGCTGCAGGGACATGCGTGCGCCGAGGAACCCCTCGAACGACACGTGATCCCACGCCGTCTTCTGCTCACCCAGGTCCGGCACGTTGTCGATGTGCAGCGGCGCGGTGACGCCGTCGCCGAGCAGCGCGGCCAGCCCGCGCGCCTTCGACTCCAGCTTGCTGTCGGCGTGCGCCGGGTCCTCCAACGTCGCGCCGTCACCTCCCCCGAGCAGGTTCGTGCCCGCCCAGGACCGCACCCGCAACGCCCGCGCGGTGAACATCGGCGCCAGCACCGTCCGCAGCAACGTCTCCCCCGTCTTGCCGTCCCGGCCCGCGTACGGCAGCCGCTCGCGGCGGGCGAGTTCGTCCAGCGCGGGCAGGGCGATGCCGGTGGACGGGGTGAAGTCGACGAACGGGCAGCCCGCCGTGAGCGCCGCGTACGCCGCCACCGAACTGGGCGGCAACACCGCGCGTGTCGGGTCGGCCAACGCCTCCTCCAACGCGGCCAGGTCGTCGTGCTCGGGCGTGGCGGGCACCGGTGGTTCGGTCGAGGACACGTTGACCACGACGACCCGCGCCAAGCCGTGCCGCTCGCGGAAGCCGGTGATGTCGGCGGCGAGCCGACCTGCCGCCTCCGCCTGGCTGCCCCGGTGCGTGACGGGGTGGTACCCGGGTCGGACCTCGGCGTCGGCCGCGTGCAGTCGGTCGGTGATCGCGCCGAGCAGGCGGTGCGGCAGCACGCCGCTGTCCGCCAACTGCTCGGCGCGCTTGACCAGCGGTGTGTCGACCACGTCGTGCCCGCCGACGACCAGGTCGGCCCAGCCCGGCAGTGGGACACCGGCGAACTCCGGCCGTTCGGTGACGCAGCCTGTCGGCGGCGTCAGGCCCGCCCGCAGTGCGAGCAACCCGCTGATCGCCGTCGTCGCGACCGATCCGCGTGCCCCGATCAGCCACAGCCCGGTGGGTTCGTCCGTCATTGGCACCCCTCCTTCGCCAGCTCCACTGAAAACCGGTCACCGATCGGTGCCGGGACGCGGAGGTCCCGGCACCGATCGGTCGGGGATGCGGTCCGGCAACCGCTCCCACGTGCGGGTCGGCCGGAGCCCCGGAGGACTCCGGCCGCCGCGGTCAGCTACCGCCCGCCTGGCTCCGCAGCGCCGCGATCACCACGTCGGTGTCGGCGACGAGCAGGTCGCGCACGGCGCGGTCGCCCACCCTGCGGGAGACCGCGTGGCGGAAGCTCTCCAGCTCCTCGATCGCCTTGCCGGTCCTGCCCTCGAACAGCAGCCGGCGGGCGTCGTCCAGGTCGCGGTCGAGGCCCCGTGCGGTGGACGACGGGATCCGTCGTTCCGCGGCGAACCGGTCGACC
The DNA here is from genome assembly GCF_003014735.1 of Saccharothrix carnea. Classification (GTDB taxonomy): domain Bacteria; phylum Actinomycetota; class Actinomycetes; order Mycobacteriales; family Pseudonocardiaceae; genus Actinosynnema; species Actinosynnema carneum. The sequence continues at coordinate 128,576 of NZ_PYAX01000014.1, forward strand.
ATCGCCTGGAGGTCGGGCAGCGAGGTGGTGACGGTGAACGACACCGCCACGTCCCGCTTGTTGCCCGCCTTGTCGGTCGCGGTCAGCGCCAGGGTGTGCGCGCCGAGCGCGAGGGTGTGCATGGTGATGGTCGTGCCCGAGGTGACGGCTCTGCCGTCGAGCGTGGCGGTGACCGACGCGATCCCGGAGGTGGTGTCGTCGGCCTGCCAGGAGACCGCCTTGTCCTCGGAGTGGCCGTAGCTCACGCCGTCGTGCAGGCCGGTGACCTTCACCGCCGGCGCGCTCGCGTCCACCTTCACCGTCACCGAACCGGCCTGGGACGTGTTGCCGCGCACGTCCGTGGCCCGGTAGTGCACCGCGTGCGTGCCGTCGCCGGTGACCGGGAACGGCGCGGTGTACCGCGCCCACTCGCCGTCGCCGACGCGGTACTCGGTGCGGGCCACGCCGGACCCGGCGTCCGCCGCGGTGATGGTCACCGTGGGCGGGGTGGTCCACCAGCCGTCCGCGCCGTTGGGCTCGGCCGGGTCCACCGTCGCGGTGACCTCCGGCGCGGTCGTGTCGACGCCGGTCACCCGGAACCAGTCGAAGTCGACCGTCACCGGGCCCATGGTCTGGCTCGGGCCGATCGCCATCAGCCCGAACCCGGCGTTCGGCACGTCGTTGGTGACCGGGTCGCCGAGCGAGGTCCAGTTGGTGCCGCCGTCGCTGATCTCGCCGCTGTAGGCGTTGCCGGTCTTCTTCAACCGCAGGTGCCACCACCCGCTCTCCGGCGTGCCGATCAGCAGGGATCGGTTGCCGCCGTCGCCGAACGAGCCGTTGTTCTCGGAGACGAGCTCCGCGCCCAGGCTCACGGCCTGACCCGGGGCGTTGCGCGCGACGACGTCGAACTTCACGTAGTCGTCGTCGTTGCCGTACACCATGAACCCGGCCAGCTGCCACTGCTCGACCAGCGGCGCGGCGATCCTCGTCTCCAGCGTCCAGTCGCCCTCGGGTGCGTTCTGGAGGATGAAGTTGCGCGGGTTGTCGTTGTTGCCGCCGTTGATGTCGCCGGGCAGCGTCTCGATGCTCAGCAGGCCGTCGGCCACGCTCATCGACGCGAGGTCCGGCCGGACGACGGAGTCCCAGCGGCAGCCGTCGAGCCGGTCACCGTCGAACTCGTCGTCGATCGGGAGGTCCGGGTCCGGGGTGTCGCAGGTGATCGGCGGCATCGGCGCGGTGCGCACGACGACCGGGGTGGACACCTTCTTGGACCGGCCCGCGGCGTCGGTGACCGTCACCGACGCGTGGTAGGTGCCGTTGCGGGCGTAGGTGTGCTCGACCGTGGCGCCCGACGCGGTGGTGCCGTCGCCGAGGTCCCACGCGTAGGTGAACGGCGCGTCGTTCTCCGGGTCGCTCGCCGTGGCGGTGAGCTCGGTGGTGAACGGCGCGGCGCCGGTCACCGGATCGGCGGTGACGACCACGTGCGGTGCGGCGTTGACCGACACGCCCTTGCCGATGAACGTGAACGAGTCGAGCGTGAACCGGTTGGCCGGGCCGCGGAACACCGCGACCAGCTCCATGGTGCCACCGGGGTCGGTGACCGCCACGTCCGGCGCGGTGGCGTACCGGTCGAGGCCGCCGGTCTCCGGCACCGCGATGGTGGCCAGCAGGTCCCCGGTCGGCGAGTCCTCGCGCAGTTCGATCGAGCCGCCCGCGCCCGCGGACGCCACCCTTGCGGTGACGCGGTCGATCTGGTGCAGGTTCACCGGCGTGAAGGCGATCCAGTCGCCGTCGCCGAGGTCGCCGACCCGCTTGCCGGACTCGGCGGCGGGGTCGGGTGCGACGATGACACCCGAGGACTCCTGGTGGAACTCGGCCTGCTTGTGCTTGGGCTGGATCACCGCGAGGTCGCGGCCGACCAGCGGCGGCAGGGTGCCGGCACCGCGGTCGGTGTAGGACGCGTCGACGGAGTAGAAGATGTCCGCGTCGGCGTGGCCCTCGTCGACCAGGGTGGCGAACTCGCCCTCGCAAGCGTGGATCGGGTCGATCGGGTGCGCGTGCGCCTCGTGGCCGAGCGCGGGTTGCAGGACCGCCTTCGAGCAGTCCGGTTGGCCGTCTTCTGGGTCGGTGACGTCGAGGTCGAACGCCACCTTGTCGCCGAAGTCGAAGAACCCGCCGTCGACCGGTGAGGTCATCGTCACCGAGGGCGCGGTGTTGCCGACCGTCACCTGGACGTTGGTCACGCCCGACTTGCCGGACGCGTCGGTCACGGTGAGCTGGGCGTTGTGGACGCCGTTGGACCGGTAGGTGTGCGTCGGCTCGGCCTCGGTGGACGTGCCGCCGTCGCCGAAGGTCCACGCGTAGGTCAGCGGGGTGCCCTCGGGGTCGGACGACTGCGCGGCCGAGAACTTCACCGGCAGCGGCGCCTGGCCCGAGGACGGCGTCGCCGTCGCCTTCGCGGTCGGCCGCCGGTTGCCCTGCGTGTAGTCGATCCGGTAGATGCCGGAGTCGGGGTTGTCACGGCCGTAGCCGCCGCCCCACTCCACGACGTACAGGGCACCGTCCGGACCGAACTTCATGTCCATCGGGGCCAGCGGCGCGGCGCTCTTGAACCACTCGTTGATCTTGAGCAGGTCGCCCTGGTCGTCCTGCGAGAACGTCCAGAACTTGTTGCGCGCCCAGTCGTAGTAGAACGGCTTGCCGTCGTAGTACTCCGGGAACTTGACGTCCGACACCAAGTTCGGGTCGAACTCGTAGCGCGGGCCCGCCATCGGCGCCTCGCCGCCGGTGCCCATCTCGGGGAACTCGTCGCCCTCGGCGCCGTTGCCGTACCAGACGATCGCGGCCCTGGCGGCGGGCAGGTTCGTCAGGCCGGTGTTGTTCGGCGAGTCGTTGACCGGGTTGGCGCAGTCGAACTTCGCCTTGGAGGTGTTCGTGGCGAAGTCGAAGTCGTTGAACGGGGTGTTGTCGCCGACGCAGTACGGCCAGCCGTAGTTGCCGGGCTCCTTGATGACGTTCCACTCGACCAGGCCGCCGGGACCGCGCGACGGGTTGTCCCCGCCCGCGTCCGGCCCGTAGTCGGCCAGGTAGAGCGTGCCGTCCGAGGCGACGTTGAAGCGGAACGGGTTGCGGAAGCCCATGGCGTAGATCTCGGGGCGGGTCTTCTCCGCGCCCGGCGCGAACAGGTTGCCCGCGGGGATGGTGTAGGTGCCGTCCGGCTCCGGGTGGATGCGCAGGATCTTGCCCCGCAGGTCGTCGGTGTTCGCGGAGGTCTTCTGCGCGTCGAACAGGTCGCGACCCGGGCGCTCGTCGATCGGCGCGTACCCGCTGGACTGGAACGGGTTGGTGTCGTCGCCGACACCGACGTAGAGGTTGCCGTTCGGCCCGAACTCCAGGTAGCCGCCGGTGTGGCCGGGCTCCTCCCGGCGTGACGCGGGCACCTCCAGCAGGACCTTCTCGCTGTCGGGGCGGATCACGTTGCCCTGCGCGGTGAACCGGGACAGCCGGTTCACCTCGGCGGTGCCCGCCGGGGAGTAGTACACGTAGACGTGGTTGCTGGTGGCGAAGTCCGGCGCCAGCGCCAGCGACACGAGACCGTCCTCGCCGCCGCTGTAGACGGGCAGGGACAGCGCCGTCGAGGTGCTGTCGGTGGCGGGGTCGTGCACCCGGACCTCGCCGAGCAGCTCGGTGTAGAAGACCCGCCCGTCCGGCGCGATGTCCAGCGTGGTCGGCGCGCGGGTGGCGTCGTCCAGCGTCACCTTCTCGAAGCTGGTGTCGACCGTGGCGCCGCAGTCGGACGACACGACGCCGGCGGCGGTGCGGATGCCGCCCAGCACGTGCGCGACGAAGTTCGGCTCGGTGTAGTCGGCGGCGTTGTGGCCCATGCCGGTCGCCCAGACGCGGCCGCCCTCGGCGTCACGGCACCACGAGATCGGGTGGTCGTGGCCCATGGCCTCGGAGCCCGGGTCGTAGGTCTTCTCGTCCACCTCGACCAGCGGGTGCACCTTGCCGCGCATGCCCGGCTTGAAGTTGTACCACTCCTCGGCCTTCTGCCAGCGGTCCGGCAGGTGCCTGGTCGACTCGTGCACCTCGTCGACCTGGTAGGCGGTGGCGGTCAGGCCGTTGGCGGAGTGCGCGGTCATGTGCGCGCCGCCGTTGACGAAGTCGTCCCACCACGGGAAGGACGACTCGATGTTCATGTCCGTCGCGTTGTGGACGGCGACGATGCCGCCGCCGTCGTTGACGAACTTCTTCACGGCCGCGCGCTGGGCGTCGGTGTCCCAGACCATGCCGCCGTTCTGGAGCATGATGACGACGTCGAAACCGGCCAGGTTCGCGTCGGTGAACTGGTCGGCGTCCTCGCTGTGCACCACCTCGAAGTGGTGGTCGGCGGCGAGCTTCTCGACCATCGCCACACCGGCGGGGATCGAGTCGTGCCGGTAGGCGCCGGCGGCCGTCTTGGTGAACAGCAGTGCGCGGAACTCGGCCGGCGCGTCGTGGCCGGGGTGCGCCGCCGCGGTCGCCGGCACCAGACCGGCCACGACGAGCACCGCCGACACGAGACCGAAGACGGTGCGCAAGCGGGATACAGGGGTTCTCACGATCCTCCACACGCTTTCTGTTCCGTCCGGCGTGCCGGCGCCGGTGAGTTGTCGGGTGACGCCCGATCAGCCGGTGCCGATCACCTCCCTGAGGAACTTCAGGCCGTCGACGGCGAGTGCCTCCTGGGTCGGTGCGAGTGGGCGCCAGATGGACGCGGCGGTGGCGATGCTGGCGTTCTCGCCGGTGAAGGACTCGATGCACAGCGGCCCGGTGTAGCCGGCGTGGGTGAGCGCGGTGACGATGTCGGGCCAGTCGAGGTGGTCGTCACCGGGTGTGCCGCGGTCGTTGCCGCAGACCTGGACGTGCGCGATCCGACCGGCGGCCGACCGGATCGCGTCACCGACGTGCTTCTCCTCGATGTTCTGGTGGTAGACGTCGACGGCGACTCCGCACCCGTCTTCCGGCAGGCCGTCCAGTGCCGCGAGGGTCTGCCCGATCGTGTTGAGCAGGCTGGTCTCGTAGCGGTTGAGGGGTTCGACGGCGACCCGCACGCCCGCCGCCCGGGCGTGCTCGACCACCGGCGCCAGGTTGTCGCGCAGCTCGGCGACGCGGTCGTGCCGCTCCTGGCCCGTCATGCGCCACGTGCGGCCGACCGACGCGTAGGCCGGGCCCGCGATGACCGGCGAGCCCACCTCCACCGCGATGTCCACGACCCGCCGCAGGTAGTCCTGGGTGGCGGTGACGGTCGCGGGTTCGGCCGCGACCAGTTCCCGGCCCGGTGGCATCACCAGGCACACGGTCGCGGCGAGCCCGTGGTCGGCCAGGACGCGTGCGGCCAGGGCCGGGTCCCAGTGGTCGACTTCCTCCACCGGGAGTTCGAGCACGTCGAACCCCCATCCGGCCACCTGCGTGGCCAGCTCGGCGAGCGTCGCGTCGCGCAGGGGCGACGTCCAGACCCACGTGCTCACACCGATCGCGTGCACAGTTCCTCCATCCGGGCCGGGTAGCGGGTTCTACTTCCAGGGCGCGGGGTAGCCCGGCATGAAGTCGCAGCCGCACATGGCGTAGTGCAGCGGCGGCATGTCCTGCTGCACGAAGTCGTCGAGCTCGTCCTCGGTGATCTTCGGCTGCGGCAGCACCCACTCCTTGGGCACCTGCTGACCGTTGAGGACCTTCAGCGCGGCGATGACCGGGGTGCGCCACTGGTAGGTCGGGTAGGTCGGGGCGACGGCCGTCATCTTCTCCATCGCCCAGGTGCGCAGGAAGTCCTGCTGGTCCTCGCCGACGAACGCGGGGATCGGCACGCCCGCGTCCTGGAACGCCTCCACGGCGGCGACGGCGGTCGCGCCCGCGTCCATCCACACGCCGTCGATCTGGCCCTCGCGCTGGATGTAGTCGTTGACGATGGTCTTGGTCTTGGCGGCGTCACCGTCGGTGAACTCGACGCCGACGACCTTCAGGTCGCTGCCGGAGAAGATCTCGTTGGCCGCGGCCCACCGCTGCTCCAGCACGTCGACGCCGGGCAGGATGCGCAGGGCGAGGACCTTGCCGCCCGCCTTGACCTTCTCCTTCAGGAACTCCGCGCCGTCCGCGCCGAACGCGAAGCCGCCGATCGGGTGGATGAACGTGACCGGGCAGGACGTGTTGACGCCGCGGTCGAACACGATCACCGGCACGTTGGTCTTGCACGCCGCCTCGATGGCGGGGGTCAACGTGGCGGTGGTGTTCGGTGACACGACCAGCGCGCTGCACCCCTGGGAGGCGAACGACTGGATGTCGCTGATCTGCTTGTCGTCCTTGCCCTCCGCGTCCAGCACGGTGAACTTGGTGATCTCCGGGTGCAGCTTCACCTCCTCCTTCATGGTGGTGAACCCGACCTGCCGCCACGGGTTGTTGACCGCCGCGTTGGAGAAGCACAGGTGGTAGCCACCACCCGGCTTGGCGTACTTCGCCGTGTCGACCAGCTCCGGCGCGAGCATCTGCTCCCACGGCTTGTCGGCCGGGCCCTCGGCGGTGGTCGACCGGAACTTCAACTGGCGCTCGTACTCCGCCTGGTCGAAGAACTCCGACTTCGCGCCGGCGGCCTTCGACGTGCCCGTCGTACCGGTTGCTCCGGTGTCGGCGGGCAGGTCGCTGCTGCAGCCGGCCATGGCCAGCAGGCCCGCGACGGCCACGACGGACCACTTCCTGTTCATCGGTTCTCTCCTTGTGCGGCGGTGACTAGCGGGCAGCGGGCTCGGGTGTGCCGGCTCGGGGCCGGAGCCTGAGCCGGGGGTTGGCGCCGAGGGCGGCGTAGGCGACGGCGGCGATGATGATCACGCCTTGGACGGCGGACTCCAGCGCGCCGGAGACGCCGAGCAGGTTCAGCAGCGAGAAGAGGGCTTCGAGGGTGAGCGCGCCGGCGGCCGCGGCGACGACGGAACCCCGCCCGCCGCCGAGCAGGACGCCGCCGAGGACGACGGCGGTGATGGCGCGGAACTCCAGTCCCTCGCCGACCTGGGCCGACACGCCGGCGAACCCGCCGAGCAGGATCGCGGCCAGTGCCGCGAGCACACCGGACAGCGCGAACGCCAGCACCTTGAGCCGGTCCACCCGCCCGCCCGCGAGGCGGACGGAGTTCTCGTTGTCCCCCACCGCGACGAGCGTGCGGCCGGTGCCGCCGCGCATGAACAGCACCGCGGCGACGAGGACGGCCAGCAGGATGACCACCGACCACGGCAGGTGGCCCACGACCGGCAGGTCGACGCCACCGCGGCCGAACACGCGGAACGACGGTGACAGCGCGCCGCGCGGTGCGCCGCCGGTCCACAGGAACACCGCGCCGTCGAGGATGAGCAGCATCCCGAGGGTCACGATGAACGACGGCACCAGCAGCTTGGTCGTGACCAGCCCGTTGACCAGGCCGACCAGCAGGCCGAAGCCGAGCAGCAGCGCGATCACCCACGCCGTGTTGGCGTCGTCCCCTTCGATCAGCCGGGCCGCGATCACCACCTCGGCGGTGACCAGCGAGCCGACCGACAGGTCGAACCCGCCGGAGACGATGACGAAGTACTGGCCGATGGCCAGCAGCACCAGCGGCGCGGCGCGCTTGAGCAGCGCCAGGTACCCGGTGGGTTCGGAGTAGGCGGGACCGGCGAAGGCCAGCGCCACCAGCAGCACGGCCAGCACCGCCAGCACGGGCGCGGTGCCCTCGGCCAGGCGGGGACGCCACGTGGTCGGCGCGTTCACGCGGACCTCCTGGTGAGCTTGCGGCGGGCGTACAGCGCCACCGCGACGATGAGGACGATGCCGCGCACGACGTCCTTGAAGAACGGGTCGACCGCGAGGTCGTCGAAGATGGTGTCGAGGGTGGCCAGGATGAGGACGCCGCCGATCGTGCCGACGACACCGCCCCGACCGCCCGCCAGCGCCGCGCCGCCGAGCACGACGGCCGCGATGGACTCCAGGTCGTAGCCCGCGTCCGTGCCGACGTACGGCGCGCCGGATCCGAGCCTGCTGGCCAGGAACACCCCGGCCAGACCCGCGGCGACGGCGCACAGCACGTGGGCGGTGACGATCGTGCGGCCGGTGCGCACACCCGACAGGCGCGCCACGTCGATGTCGCCGCCGACCGCGTAGGTGTGGTAGCCGGCGCGGGTGCGCTTGAGGAACCACCACGCCGCCGCCGCGACGAGCAGCATCAGCAGCACGCCGATCGGGACCGGGCCGATGCGGTCGAACCCGAGGTGCTGGAACGCGCGCGGCACGCTGCCCGCGGGCCCGGTGTAGTTGTCCTCCAGGTAGCCGCGCAGGATCAGCGCCACGCCCAGGGTCGCGATGAACGCGTTCACCTTGAGCACCGTCACGACCAGGCCGTTGACCAGGCCGACGACGGCGGCGACACCGAGCGCCAGCAGCACGCCGGGCACCATCATCCCGTCGCTGCCCGCCATCGTCTCCGCCGCCACCAGCGAGCACAGCCCGACCAGGTAGGCCACGGACAGGTCCAGGGAGCCGGTGATGATCACGATGGTCTGCCCGACCGCGACCAGCCCCAGCACGGTGCTGCGGGTCAGGATGTTGAGGATGCCGCCCTGGTCGAGCAGCACCCCGCCGTTCAGGCCGACCAGGATGCTGCCGACGACGAGCAGGGCCAGCAGCGCCAGGTAGACGGTGACGGTCGGCGTGAGGCTGAACCCGCGTCCTCCGTCACGGCGGACGATGTCCGCGAGCTTGGCCTTCTGCTGCACGACGCTCATGCCACCTCTCCCCTGGTGTGCCCCGTGGCCAGGCCCATGACGGCTTCCTCACCGGTGCCCGCGGGCAGCTCACCCGCGATCGCGCCCTCGTGGACGACCAGGATCCGATCGCTCATGCCGATCAGCTCGGGCAGTTCGGAGGAGATCATCAGGATCGCGACCCCGTTGCGCGCCAGGTCTCGAAGCAGCCGGTGCACCGCCTGCTTCGCGCCGACGTCGATGCCGCGCGTCGGCTCGTCCACCACCAGCACCCGCGGTCCCACGGCCAGCCACTTGGCCAGCACGACCTTCTGCTGGTTGCCTCCGGACAGGTAGCGCACCTCCTGGTGCTCACCCCGCGCCACGACCGCGACCGACTTCAACAGCTCGCCGAGGTCGGACTTGCGCCGCCCCGCGCCACCGGTCAGCGCCGCGCGGCGGACCAGCAGCGCGTTGTCCCGGATGGACTGCCGCAGCGCCAGCCCTTCGCCCTTGCGGTCCTCGGTGACGTAGCCGATGCCCAGCCGCACGGCCGCACGCGGGTCGGTGATCCGCCGCTCGACACCGTCGACCTCGACCGTGCCCGCGGTGAACGGCTCGACACCCCAGATCGCCCGCGCGATCGCCGACCGCCCGGAACCCTGCAACCCGGCGATGCCGACGATCTCGCCCGCCCGCACCTCGAACGTGATGCCGCGGACCCGGCCGTTGCCCGCGCCGCGCAACGCCAGCCGGACGTCACCGAGGTCGTCCGCGCTCGCGCGGTCGGGGTAGAGCGCGTCGAGCGACCGCCCGACCATGTGCCGCACGAGCTGGTCCGAGGTCAGCTCGCGGGTGAGGGCGCAGGTGACGAACGCGCCGTCCTTGAGCACCGTGATCCGCTTGCTCAGGTCGAACACCTCGCGCATCCGGTGCGAGACGTAGAGGATCGCGATGCCCCTGGCGCGCAACCGGTCGACCAGGTCGTACAGCAACTCCACCTCGTGGTCGGCCAACGCGGCGGTCGGCTCGTCCATCGCCAGCACCCTGGCGTCGGTGGACAGCGCCTTGACGATCTCCACGACCTGCTTCTGCGCCACCGACAACCGGGTGACGGTCTCGGCCGGGTCGATCCCCTCCTCGCCGAGCCAGTCCAGCAGGCTCTTGGTGTCCGCCTCCATCTTCCGGCGGTCCACCTGCCCCCGGCGGACCGGCTCGCGGCCGAGGTGGACGTTCTCCGCGACGGTGCGGTGCTCCAGCAGGTTGAACTCCTGGTGGATGATCGCGATGCCCGCCTCCTGGGCGTCGCGGGGTGTGGCGAACACGACCGGCTCGCCCTCGACCTCGATCCGGCCGGAGTCGGGCCGGTGCACGCCCGCGAGCACCTTGAGCAACGTCGACTTGCCCGCCCCGTTCTCACCCATCAGCGCGTGCACCTCGCCCGCGCGCAGCTCCAGGTCGACACCGCGCAGCACCGGCACGCCGAGGAAGCTCTTGGTGATCCCGGTGAGCCGGACGACGACGTCACCGTCGACGGTCATCGCTCCACCTCGACCCAAGCCCCGGCCGACGCGGCGGAGGTCAGGACCGCGTCGGTGATGCGGACCGCCCGCAGGCCGTCCGCGAAGGTCGGCAGGCCGTCCGGCAGGTCCTCGCCCAGCACGGCGCGGTAGGTGTCGCCGACGAATGCGTCGAAGCAGTCCTGGTAACCCTGCGCGTGCCCGGCAGGCAGGCGCGCGTACCGGGCCGCGGACGGCGACAGAACTTCGGGGTCGCGCAACAGCACCTGGTTGCCGCGGCGACCGCCCACCCACAGCCGCTCCGGGTCCTCCTGGTCGAACGCGAAGCTGGCCTCGGTGCCGGAGACCTCCAGGTGCAGCCGGTTCTTCCGGCCTGCCGCGACCTGCGAGACCACCACCGTGCCCAGCACCCCGGACCCGGTGGTGAACTGCACGACCGCCGCGTCCTCGGTCGGCGTGGCCCACGAACGCGGTCGCGGCTGGACGGCCACCGTCTGCGCGGACAGCCGGTGGATCCGGTCACCGGTGACGAACTCGAACAGGTCGCACCAGTGCGAGCCGATGTCGGCGAACGCCCGCGACGGGCCGCCGACCGCCGGGTCGACCCGCCAGTCGTCGTCGGTCGGCCGCGACAACCAGTCCTGCAGGTACCCGCCGCTGACCGTGGACACCACACCCGCCTGACCGGTCGCCAGCCTCGCCCGCAGCTCACGGACCATCGGGTGGAACCGGTAGACGAACGGCACCGTCGCCACCCGGCCGGTGACCTCCGCCGCGCCGGCCAGCGCGGTGGCGTCGGCGACACCGGTGGCCAACGGCTTCTCGCAGATCACGTGCGCACCCGCGGCCAGCGCGGCGTCGACCGCCTCGGCGTGGCGGACGTTGGGCGTGCACACGTGCACCACGTCGGCGCGGGCCTCGGCCAGCAGTGCGTCCAGGTCGGCGTAGCCGCGTTCCGCACCGATGGCCCGCGCGGCGTCGGCCGCACCGTCCGCGGTGCTGGCCACCGCGGCGACGACCTCGGCTCCCGCCCGCCGCGCCGCCTCGGCGTGCACGCGGCCCATGAAGCCGGTACCCACCACGGCGATCCGCAGGGTCCGAGGCTCGGTACGACCGCTCTCGGCCGTGTGAGTTAGGTGGGTCACAGTCATGTGGCGAACCGTAGGAGGGCTAATGGCGGATGTCAATCAAAAGTCGGACAGGTTTCGGCGAAGTACGGCATATGTCCCCGGTCTCTGGTTCAATCGGGGCGTGAAAGAAGACCCCTACCTCGGAGCCGCCTCCGCCGGAGAGCTGTTGCGCCTGCTCCGCGACGGCGTGCCACGTACCCGCACGGAGCTGACCTCGGTGACCGGCCTCGCCCGGTCGACCGTGCGGGCCAGGTTGGACGCCCTGCTCGACGCCGGCCTGGTCAGCGAAGGGGGCAGCGAGGCGTCGACCGGTGGCCGACCGGCGGGCCGCTTCGTGTTCAACGCACGGGCGAGGGTCGTGCTCGCCGCCGAGGTGGGTGCCACGCACGCGACCGTGGCGGTGACGGACCTGACCAGCTCGCCGCTCGCCCTGCGCCGCATCGAGCAGGACGTCGCCGACGGCCCCGATGTCGTCCTGCCGGTGCTGATCAAGACGTGGAGGGCGTTGCTCGCCGAAGCCGGGCTCGACTCGGTGCAGCTCGCGGGCGTCGGCATCGGTCTGCCGGGCCCGGTCGAGCACTCGACGGGGCGACCGAACAACCCGCCGATCATGCCCGGGTGGGACAACTACGACGTCCCCGGGCGCGTCAGCGCCGAGCTCGGCGTCCCGGTCCTGGTGGACAACGAGGTGAACCTGATGGCGCTGGGCGAGCACACGAAGTGCTTCCCGGACGCCGACCACGTCATCGTGGTGAAGGTGGCCACCGGTATAGGTTCCGGTTTCATCAGCAACGGCGAGCTGCACCGCGGCGCCGTGGGCGCGGCCGGCGACCTCGGCCACATCGCCGCACCGTACGCGGGCGACGTGCCGTGCCGCTGCGGCAACACCGGCTGCCTCGAAGCCGTCGCCAGCGGCTCGGCCATCGCCGCCACGTTGCGCGCCAGGGGGATCGACGCCCACACCAGCGCCGACGTCGTCGCGCTGGTGCGGGCGGGCAACCTCGAAGCCGGCCAGCTCGTGCGGCAGGCGGGCCGCACCATCGGCGACGTCCTCGCCGCGTGCGTGAGCATGTTCAACCCGTCGCTGATCGTCGTCGGCGGCACCCTCGCGCTGGCCGGCGAGATGCTGCTCGCCGGGGTGCGCGAAGCGATCTACCGGCGCTCGTTGCCGCTCGCCACCGAGAACCTGCGCATCGTGCCGTCCCAGGTGGGTGACGACGCCGGCGTCCTCGGCGCGGCCGCGATGGTGATCCAGCACGTGCTCTCACCGTCCGTCGTGGACCGCCAGCTCGCCTGACCGGCGAGCGCGACCCCACGGCGACTTCCCGTCCGACCGACCGGAGGTTCGTTGTGCCGAACGAAGCCATCGCCGGAGCCCGGAAGGTGAGCGAGGTCCTGTCGTGGGGTCTCGGCCAGGTGCAGCCGGCCCTGCGCGCCGCGGTCGACGGGTTGCCCGCTTCCGTGCGCCGGGTCGCCGGCTACCACCTGGGGTGGTGGGACGAGCACGGTGAGCCGACCGACGCGGCCGGCGGCAAGGCCATCCGCCCGGTCCTGGCCCAGCTGGCGGCCGAGGCGGTCGGCGGTTCGGCGACCTCCGCCCTACCGGCCGCCGTCGCGGTGGAACTGGTGCACAACTTCACGCTGCTGCACGACGACGTGCTCGACGGTGACGAGATCCGGCGGCACCGGCCGGCGGCGTGGCACGTCTTCGGCGTGCGTGACGCCATCCTGACCGGCGATGCCTTGCTGGCACTGGCTTTCGACGTGCTCGCCACCGGCGGCCACCCGGCCGCTTCGGACGGCGTGCGCACGCTCAACGCCACGGTGCTCGGCCTGGTCGACGGCGAACAAGCCGATCTGGCCTTCGAGGACCGGCACGACATCGGCGTGGCGGAGTGCGTGGCGATGGTGGAGCGCAAGACCGCCGGACTGCTGGCCTGCGCCTGTGCCCTGGGCGCCTCGTTCGCCGGCGCCAAGCCCGCCGAGGTGGCGGGGTTGCGCGACTTCGGCCTCCACCTAGGGGTGGCGTTCCAGCACGTCGACGACCTCCTGGGCATCTGGGGCGACCCGGCGGTGACCGGCAAACCGGTGCACGGCGACCTGCGCGCCCGCAAGAAGTCCCTGCCCGTGGTCGCCGCACTGAACTCCGACACGGCCGCGGCCCGCGAACTCGCCGCGCTCTACCAGGGCGACGGGCATCGCGTCGCCACCGAACCGGCCCACGCCGCCAACCTGATCGAGGCCGCCGGCGGCCGTGCCTGGAGCGAACAACAAGCGGGCCTGCTCCTCACCCGCGCCCTGCACGCCCTCGACTCGATCAACCCCCCACCACGCGCCGCGGCAGAACTGACCGACCTGGCCACATCCCTCATCCACCGCGACCACTGACCCCCGCGACCGCGCCACTGCCGTCTTTCGATCAACACGGGCGCGGCAAGGCCACCACCTGCCCCGGTCCCGACGATGCACCGCTTCACGGCGCCGGCGCGTCACCGCCGTACCCGCCGAAGACCGCGTGCACCCCGCCCCCGGCGGGGAAGTCGTCCAGCAGCGACGGCGTGACGCGGCCGTTGTAGCCGACCAACCGCCCGCCGCAGAAGATGGCGCCGAGCGAGCGGCGCAGTACGCCGGACGGCGTCGGGACGTATTGCGACCGCACGAACTCCTGCACCAGCCACCCGTGCCGCATGCCCGTGTCGACGATGCGGCGCCACTCGGACGAGTCGTGCGCACGGCCGATGAACACGCTCCTGCCGAGCGCGTCGAACGGCGCCTTGACCACCAGGTCACCCCGCCGGTCGACCGCCTCGCGGGCGGTCGTGCCGTCACCGAGCTTGCGGCTCCACGGCACGACGGCCCGGATCGCCGCGAGCTGGTCCGAGGTGAACAGCCGGTCGAACCGCGGGTCCGACAGCGCCGCGGACACGAGTTTGTTGCCGCCGATCATCCGGCCGCGGACGCCGTTGAGGACGAGCAGTCGCCCGGACGCGATGCGTTCGAAGAGCGGGGCGTAGCGGTCGGGTTCCGCCACCATCGGCCGGGTGATGTGCGCCAGGAGCCCGATGGGCGGCACGTCACCACCCAGCCGGCTCGGGACGATGTGGACGGGCGTGCGCCCGTGATGTCGGATCTGGCCCTCGATGAGCCGTATCTCGGAGAAGGAACGGAGTTCGTCACCGCATAGGACGGCGACGCGCCGGATGTCGTCGGGGTCCCGGCCCTCCCGTCGCGCGAGGTCGAGCAGTTCCGACACCATCCAGCCCGGGGTCTCGCAGCGCGCCGGTGGGTACTGGTCGGTGAACCACCGCACCGCGTCCACCTGCCGCCAGCACGTGTTGTACACGCCGTGCAGGTTGGACACGGGGCAGTCGCCGCCCACCTCGAAGATCCGGACGTCGTCCAGCCGGTCGCCACCGAAGTCGAACCGGCAGTGGTCGACGTGGCGGCCGATCCGGGTGTCGGCGAGCGCGCAGTCGTGGATCAGCGGCGGGAGGTCGAAGAAGCGCTGGACCTCACCGTCCTGCGGGTAGCGGGCCGCCAAGGTCTCGACGGCGTCGAGGACACGGGTGAACCGTTCCACCAGGACCCGCTCGACCTCGGGGTCGAGCCCGGTGAGCACCGGTGCGCGCGGGAGCAGCCGCCGTTCTTCCGCGGAGAAGATCGCTTTGCCGTCCATGAGCCGCTGGAAGTGGTCCCAGGCGGGGTCCGCCGCGCTCGTCGGTGGCTGCCCGGTCGGGAAGGACACGTCGAAGCGGACCAACGACGTCGTGGAGTCGACCGCGGTGGGTGCCACCGTCACGGGTTCGACGGTCGTGGGGTCGCCGTACGTCATCTGCGGTCCCTCCCGGGGCCGCCGCCGCTCGGCCGGCCACCGTCGAGGAAAGGCGCCTCGCGGTCCGGCCGCAACCGCATCCGCGGCAAGACGCCGGTTCGGGTGCACGGCAGCCACTCGATGGTGTCGTCCGATCGTCCGCGCGTGTGCCATCGGACAGGATGGGCATTCGGCCCGAAGGTGCCCGCCCCGGGCGCCTTCACACCGTCTGGAAAGGAGAGTCGTTCATGGACACATTCGAGACCGAGCCGTTCGAGGAGATCGTCCCGGACGAGCCCGCGGCCACTCCGCTCACACTCACCATCACCCTCGTCGCGAGTGACGTCGACGACCAGCCGGAGGAGTGACACCGGTGGATGCGGACGTCCTGGCGGCCTACGGACCCGCCGTCCGCCCACGGGACGGCGAGTCCCGTCCCGTTCTGGCGGCGGCACTGGTTCCGCGCGAGGACGTCCGCTTCCGACGTGCCGCGGGCCACGTCTACGTGTGCAGCAGCGAGGAGCCGTCGTTGCGGCTGCGCACGACGTCCGCCGGCGACGAGGGAGTGGTGGACTGGCGCACTCTCCCGGAGGACGTCCTGTCCGCGTTGGCGGGCCGGGGATTGCTGGTACCCGCCGACGAGCCGTTGCGGCGGCACCCGTCCTTCCGCGTCGGCGTCGGCGCCGCGCACGTGGTGGGCGACGAGCCGTTCACCGCGTCTGTCGCGACCGCGCTGACCCGCGCCGGTGTGGCCGTGGTCCCGGACTTGTCGGCGCGGGTGCCGGTGGTGGCGCTGGCCTTGTCGGCGTCCGAGGACAGCGTGCGTGAAGCCGCCGCGTGGGCGGTGCGCGAGCAGGGGACCGCGGTGGTTTACGCCGTCACGGGCGCCCGCGTCCGCTTCGTCGTGCTGCGCCCACCCCACACCGCCTGTCCGCTGTGCCTGCAGCGGCGGGTGCGGGCCACCCGGCCCGACCCCGCGCTGTCCCGCTTCCCGATGCGGGTGCTGCTGGGTGCTTCGTGCGACGACGGTTGGCCGAGCAGCGGTGCGGCGGCGGGGCTGATCGCCCACCACGTCGTCCGCGCGCTGGAGGTCCCCCCGGATCCGGGGCGGGTGCTGCGCGTCGCCGAGCTGGTCGAGCTGGACCTCGACAGCTGCGAGCGGGTGGTGCGCCCCGTGCTGCACCTGCCGTTCTGCCCGGTCTGCGCCGACGCCACCGCCGGCCTCGGCCCTCCCGGACCGCCGGACGGGTCGCCCTCCGCGGTCGAGAGCTGGCGGCGGATGCGCGCCGCGGTGGACCCGCTGACCGGGATCGTCGCCGACATCGAGGTGCGCGAACCCGGCGACGACGACGGCGGCACGACGTGCGCGTGGAACCGGGGCGGCACCGACACCACGTGGTTCTCGCCGGTCCGCGCGTCCTGCGTGGGCGGCGCGACGAAGGCGGACCCGCTCGAAGCCCGGGTCAGCGCGCTCGGCGAGGTGCTCGAACGGTACGCGGCGGGCGTCTACGACCCCTCCCGGTTCGTGCGCGCCTCCCTGGCCGACCTCGGGCCCGCGGCGGTCGACCCCCGTGACCTGCCCCTGGGATCGGCCCGTGACTACGAGACCGCGGACGGCGCGTTCGTGCCGTACGAGCCCGACGTCGTGATCGACTGGGTGGAGGCGACCGACCTGGTTGGCGGCGACCGGCGGCTGGTCCCCGCGATCGCGGTGCACGTCCCGTACCGGCCACCGCGCCACCGCGAGCAGTTGCTCGCGCCCAACTCCACCGGGCTCGCCGCCGGGAGCACCCGGGCGCAAGCCGTGCGCGGCGGTCTGCTGGAGGTCGTGGAACGGGACGCGGCGGCGGTCTTCTGGTACAACCGGCTGGCGGCGCCGACCCTGGACACCGCGAGCCTGCCCGCGGGACCGGCGCTCGTCGTGCTGGAACGGCTGCGGGCCCGCGGTGTCGACGTGATCGCCAAGGACGTCACGACCGACCTCGGCATCCCCGTCGTCATGGCGATGGGCCTGCTGGAGACCCCGGAGCGGCCAGTGGCCCTGTTCGGCTACCGCGCCGATCCGGACCCGCACGCCTGCCTCCACGGCGCGTTGCAGGAACTCGACCACGTCTTCCGCATGTACTGGCGCTCCCAGTCGCTCGGCAGCGCACCCGCGGCGGTGGACGTGCCCCGCGACATCTGGGACTTCGCCACCTACTACTGCCACCCCCGGCGGCTGCCGGCGCTCGACTTCCTGCGCGAGGGGCCGGTGCGCCCGCTCCCGGACCCGGCGGCGACGCACCCCTCCGACGCAGAGGCGGTGACGCGCCTGGTCGAGCGGCTCGCCGCCGCCGGGTACCGCCCGCTCGCCGTGGACATCACCCCGGTCGACGTCGCGGAGTGCGGCGTCACCGTCGTCCGGGCCGTCGTGCCGGGCCTGCAACCCGTCGCGTTCTCCACGACGTTCCGCCGGCTCGGCGGGCCTCGGCTCTACCAGGCCCCGGTCCGGATGGGGCTGAGGGACCGGCCCCTCACCGAGGACGAGATGAACCCCGAACCACTCCCGATGGGATGACCGCGTTGGGCACCGTGCGACCAGTGCACCTGTTGTGCAGGACCGGCGGCCCGCACCGGGTCGCGATCGGCGGGGTCCTCGGCCTCGACGGGGTCCGGGAGGGACCCCACACCCTGACGGTCCAGCCCTCCGGTTCGTGGACCGTGCGCCCGGGCGTGGACGAACCCGTCGCGGCCCGGTTCCCCCGAGCCCTGGTGGCACCCGCCCTCCACGACGCCCACGTGCACCTGGGTACCGGGGTCGACCTCTCCGACTACGTCGCCTACGGCGTGAGCCGAGTGCGGGACCTGGGCTCGGTGGTGGGCACGGAGCTGGAGGTCCCGCTCGCCCGCCGGTGCACGGACCTGGTGCCCGAGATCGTGCTGGGCGGACCGCTGGTGGACGGGACGGGCCGACGCCGGCGCTTCCCCTTCGCCGTCGAGTGGGACGGGCCGGACGACCTGCCGTCCCTGGTGGACTCGGCCGCCGCGCGCGGGGCCCGCTGGCTCAAGCTGTACACCCGCTTCCCGACCGCGCTGTACGGACCGGTGGTCGCCCATGCGCACGCCCGCGGGTTGAAGGTCACCGCGCACCCCGGCCCCGGCGCCTTCCCGGCGGCGGTGCGGGCGGGGGTCGACGAACTCCAGCACCTGGTCTGCCTGACCCCGTTCGACGACCGCGGCACCCACGCGCTGCACCGGCGGTGGGCCACTCGCCGCCCGGAGGACAGATGGCCCCGCGTGCCGGCCGGCACGGCCGTGTGCCCGACGCTGGTCGTCCACCACCGTCTCCTCGACGAGGCGGAGCGCGGCTGGGCCTTCACCGGCCACGACCCGGCCCTCGTCGGGCTCTGGCGCGCCATGCCCGTCGTCGCCAAGCCCTGGACCGACGCCGAGTTCGCCGACGCGCACGCCGCCATCGCCGCGATGGCGGACGCGGTGCCGGACCTGCACCGCGCCGGTGTGCGGTGGACGGTCGGCAGCGACACGCCGAACCCCGGCGTGCTGCCCGGCCGGAGCATGTGGGAGGAGATGAACCTGCTCATGGCAGCGGGCCTGGGCAAGACCGAGGTCTTCGCTTCGGCCGCGGTCGCCAAGGGCTTGGGGGACAGCGGTGACGACGCGCTGGTCGTGCTGCCCCTGTCGGCGTTCGGCCCGGGTCCCTTCCCGGTCGAGCCCGTCACGGCGGTGCTCCAGCGGGGCTGCCTGTTCGTCGCCGAGCACGCCACGCGGGTCGTCACCCGGACGCGGTACCAACGCAGTCCCTGGCTGTACTTGGACTGGGGTGACGAGAAGGGGGTCGTGGCCGTGGACTCGCGCTCCCAGCGCCGGTTCCGGGTGAGGCCGGACATGCTGCCCCTGCTCACCGCACTCGCCACGCCCACCTTGCCCGAAGAGGTGACGCTGCCCGGTTACTCCCCGGACCGGCTCGCCGATTTGCTGCGCACCCTCGTGGACCTCGGCATCGTGCACGCGGTCGGCGCGGACGGGCCCGTCCGGCACAGCGAGTGGACCCCCGGCGAGCTGGCCGTCCACGCCCAAGCCGGACGCGGGGGCAAGCCCAGGATGCGTGCCCGTGACATCCCGCCGGCACACCTGGTCCACCGTGACGTGACGCGGACGATCCGGCTGCCGGAACCGGACCTGCCGAGCCGGTCACTGGCCGACGTGCTGCTCACCCGGCGGAGCATCCGGGACTTCGACACCGCCCCGCTGTCCCTGACGAAGCTGTCGACGTTCCTCGGCCGGGCAGCGCGCGTCCGCGGGCGGCTCGGACCCGAGCTGTGGCAGACCACCAGACGCCCCAGCGCCGCGGGTGGCGGACGGCACAGCCTCGAGCTGTACCTCGTCGTGCGCGCCGTGGACGACCTGGAGGCGGGCGCCTACCACTACGACCCGTTCGACCACGCGCTGCACCGGTTGCAGCCCTGGACACCTGAGCTGCACCAACTGCAGCACCAGTTGCTGTGCCGGCCGATGGTGGTCGACACCGCCCCACCGGTCAGCTTCTACCTCGCGTCCTACTTCCGCCGGGTCCAGTGCAAGTACGGGGCGATGACCCTCAGCGTCATCTACCGCGACACGGGCTGCCTGCTGCAAACCCTGTACCTGGTCGCCGCCGACCTCGACCTGGCCGCCTGCGCAACCGCCGCCACCGAAACCGAACCGACCCCCACCTTCCTCCGCGAACACCGCGAGGACCTGATCCACACCGCCAACTTCGCCCTGGGCCTACCCGCCCCGAACGAACCGAACGCCGTCGACTTCCACCCCCGGTAGGACAATCACCCGCCGACTACGCGGTCGACAACCTCGGGCGGTGACCCGGTGCTCGGATCGCCGATCTCCCAGGGGAATCCGCGGTCGGTGGTCGCCGGTGGAGGGGCCTGCCGGCCGAGCCGCCCCGACCGGGTCGTGTTCGGACCGGCGGTCGGGGCGGCGCGGTAGGGCTGGGCAGGTGATCGGTCAGCGGGTCTCGTACGGGTCCTGGGTGAGCAGGTGGGCCTTGTAGCCCTCGCCGATGCCGGGCTCGGGCGTGCCGTTCCAGTCCTTGATCAGCACGGCGCCGGTGACGCAGCCCCACGGGGTCCAGGTCCACGGCATGTAGCTGATTTCGTGGGCGTCGGCCCAGTCGACCACCCGCTGCATGTAGTCGAAGCCGCAGTCGTCCTGGCCGAACTCGCCGAGCACGACCGGGACCTGCGCCGCGAGCGGGGCGACCTGGGTGTCCCAGCAGGATTCCGCGGCGCAGGCGTTGAAGCTGTAGGCGTGCCACGACACGGCGAGGTTGTTCAGCGGGTCGGCCGGCTTGTACTTCAGCCACTCGCGCAGGTCGTTGGCCCACTCCAGGCCACCCAGCATCAGCACGTTGGTCGCACCGGTGGACCGCACCGCGTCGACCAGGTCCTGCATGCCGGCGACCTCGTAGGGGATGCCCGTGCAGGTGCCGCCGTCGCGCCAGCACTGCCAGCCCGCCGTCTTGTCCCAGTCCGCGGCCATCTCCGGGTACGGCTCGTTGAACAGGTCGAACACGACGGCGTCGTTGCCCTTGAACGTGTTCGCGACGCCGGCCCAGAACTGCGGGGAGTACTTCGCGTCGGTCATCGGCTTCTGGCACACCGCGTGCTCATCCTTGCAGTGCCAGTCCGGGCTGTTCGTGTAGGCGCCCCAGGTCCAGTGCAGGTCCAGGATCACGTTGATGCCGTTGGCCACCAACAGGTCCACGTAGTCCTTGATCGCCTGCTGATAGGCCGGGCCGCTGGGCGAGCCGTAGACGCCCAGCCAGCACTCCTCGTTCAACGGGACCCGCACCGCGTGGATGTTCCAGGTCTTCATCGCGTCCACCGACGCCTGGTCCACCGGACCGCCGTCCCACATGCCCTTGCCCTGCACGCAGGCGAACTCGGAAGTGGAGCGGTTCACCCCCAGCAGCCGGTACGGCGCGCCGTCCGCGGTGACCAGCTTGTTGCCGGAAACTCGCAGCTCCGGCGCCGGCCCGTCGACCGGCGGAGTGGTGGTCGTCGTCGTCGTGGTCGTGGTGGTGGTCGGGACGGTCCCGGTGCACGCCGCGCCGTTGACGGCGAAGTCCGTCGGCTTGGCGTTGCTCCCGCTGTAGGCGAAGTTCGCCCCGACCGAGACGTTGCCCTTCGCCGGGATGGTGCTGTTCCAGCTCAGGTTGGCGACGGTGACCGTCTTGCCCGACTGGGACCAGGTGCCGTTCCAGCCGTGCCGCAGGGTCTGGTTGCCGGCGTAGGAGTAGGTCAGCGTCCAACCGCTGACCGGCGACGAGCCGAGGTTGGCGACGTTCACACTGGCGGTGAACCCGCTGCCCCAGTCGTTGGTCGTGTAGTCGACCCGGCACGCGAACGCCGCCGCCGAGCTCGCGTCACTCGCCCACGACCCGCCGGCCGCCATCAAGGCGGTGCCCGCGATGGACACCACGGCGCCCACCGCCGCCAGCGCGGTACGGCGCTTCCTGACTCTTCCGAACATCTGCACTCCTTTGTGCGAATAGTCCTGGGAGCGTTCCCAGAGTTACGTAGCGAAAATGATCGGCTCCGGTGTTCCTCGGGACTTACGGCGTGGCAGGCGAAACGCCCGACACCGCTGTGTTGGCGCAACGGAGCACGTCCGGGTGGAGCAGCGCGGACGGCTCGTGCAGTTCCTGCGACGTGCGCACGAGGAAGTGGTGCGATTCGCCGGCGGTCAGCGAGATGAGCATGTCGTCGACGACCGCGTCGGCGGCCACTTTGTCGACCAGCAGACCGAGGTCCCGCACGTACGAAGTGGCCCGCACGTCGACGCGGTATCCACCGGTCACGGACGTGACGTCGGCGGTGAACGGCGCGGGGTCGTAGCGGAGGTCGAGGTCTTCGAGGAACAGGTGGTGGGTGCGGACGCCCTCCGCGGCAGCGATCAGCACTTCGCTCCTCGGCTCGGCGGGTTCGAGGAGGTGATCGGCCAGCTCCAGCAGTGCGGCGGACCGGGGCGGCACGTCGAACCCCAGCTCGGCGGCGGCCAGCACCTCGCCCGCGAAGTCCTGCCGGGTCACGCTCACCACGCCCGTCCAGGGTTGGTCGTGGTCGTTGACCGCGACCAGGGTGGGCCTCCCTTCACGTGGCTGGACGGTCAGCAGCCGCGGCGCGAAGGCGTGCTTGAGGGCGTAGTAGAGGGGTTTGGGTCGTTCGTCGCTGTCGATGGCGGCCCAGGAGGTGACCGGCCAGCAGTCGTTGAGCTGCCAGACCAGCGCCCCGGCCGTGCGGGGCCACCAGGAGCGGTAGTGCTCGACGCCGAACGCCACGGCACGGGCCTGGTTGAGCTGGGTCGCCCAGTGCCACTGCTCGAAGTCGGTCGGCACCGGCAGGTGGGGTGCCAGACCGCGGTCCAGCTTCCCGTTGCCGTCCTCGGCTTTCTGGTGCAGCAGGAACGCGGGCGAGGTGGGCGTCAACGGCTCGTCGTGGACCCAGCGGGTGAGGGTGGTCCAGGTGGGCGGTCCCTGGAAGCCGAACTCGGCGCTGAAGCGGGGGATGTGGTCGCGGTAGTGGGTGTAGTCCACGGCGTTCCAGACGTCCCAGTCGTGGCGGGTGCCGTGGTCGGCGTCGTTGGGCGGCAGGTCACCGGGGCTGAACGGGCTGCCCGGTGCGTACGGGCGAGTGGGGTCGAGCTCCTCGATGATCTCGGGGATCAGGTCGTGGTAGTAGCCGGCGCCCCAGGTCCGTCCTTGCAGGTTGTCCTGCCAGCCCTCCCAGTCGGTGTAGGCGGGGAGGTTCTCGTTGTTGCCGTTCCACAGCACGAGCGACGGGTGGGAGACCAGGCGGACGACGTTCTCCCGCGCCTCGGCCTCGACCTCCCCGCGCAGCGGCTCCTCCTCGGCGTAGAAGGCGCACGCGAAGGGGAAGTCCTGCCACACCATCACGCCGCGTTCGTCGCAGACGTCGTAGAAGTCGTCGGTCTCGTAGATGCCGCCGCCCCAGATCCGCAGCATGTTCATGTTCGCCTCGACGGCCTGGTCGACCCGCCGGACGAGCCGCTCGCGGGTGACCCGGGTGAGGAAGTGGTCGTCCGGGATCCAGTTGGCGCCCTTGGCGAACACGCGCTTGCCGTTGACGACGAAGACGAACGGGGTACCGAACTCGTCCGGCGCGGTGTCCACGGTGACGGTGCGGAACCCGATCCGGCGCCGGACGGCGTCCACCTGCCGGCCATCGGCCAGCAGCGTGACGGTCAGGTCGTAGAGCGGCTGGTCGCCGTAGCCCACCGGCCACCACAACCGCGCATCCGGCACGAGCGCGGTGACGTGCGCGGTGTCGCCCGTGACCGCCAACGCTTCCGTGCGGTCGCCGACCGTGACCAGCACGGTGTAGTCGCGATCCGCGGCACGGTCCAGCGCCAGGTGCACGTCGACGCGACCGGTGCCGTCCGCGTCGACGGTGACCAGCGGGCGCACCTCCGCCAGGCGGGCGGTGTCCCAGCGTTCCAGCCGCACGGGTTTCCACAGACCGGCCGTCTGCAGGTCGGGACCCCAGTCCCAGCCGAACGAACAGGCCATCTTGCGGATCGCGTTGTACGGGTGCGGATACGCCCGCTGCCGCCACCCGAGTTCGGTCTCGGCCTTCTCGGCGTGGGTGAGCGCGGACCACAGCGTCACGGTCAGGTCGTTGTCACCGTCGCGCAGCGATCCGCCGACGTCGAACCGGTAGCCGCGGTGCATGTTGGCGGTGTGGCCGAGCACCTCGCCGTTCAGCTCGACGGTGGCGACCGTGTCGATGCCGTCGAAGACCAACTCCACCCGTTCGCCGGCCCGCGCCGGCTCCGCCCGGAACGTCGTGGAGCACTGCCAGTCGACCCGGTGCATCCAGGTCAGCTCCGCCTCGTTGCGGTCCGCGTACGGGTCCGGGATGAGGTCGGCGGCCATCAGGTCGAGGTGGGTGCTGCCGGGAACCCGCGCGGGCACCTCCAAGTCGGCGAGGTCGGCCGGCACCGGGCCTCCCACGGCGCGCAGGCGCCAGCCGTCGTGAAGGTTCGTCATGGCTGCCCTCTTCCTCGGTGGTCGACGCAGTGACGAAGCGCATCGAGATGGTTGCTCAGGTAGGTGAAGTAAGTCAACAGCCTGGCGGGTAGCTGCTACGACCTGGCGAGGTCTTGCACACCGATCAGCAGGATTCGTCCGTTGACGGCTTATTTAGATGACCTAATAATAGCCGGGCGCAGGGCGGGGTGTCGTGTCCCGCGACCCGAACGTCAAGGAGGACGTCGTGATGATGTCGAGGAGCCCCGGCGCACGTGCGCGCGCCGCATCGGCCCTGCTCGCCGCGGCGGTCGTGGCCGCGGGGTGCGGACCATCGGACACGTCGGCCGGGGCCGAGGGCTCGACCCTGGTGACGTACAGCGGCCAGTCCGGGGACTACCAGATCAACTTCAACCCGTTCGCACCGACCAGCATCGGCGGCGGCGGGACGATCTTCCAGCCGCTGTTCTTCTACAACGTCCTCCGCGACGCCGAACCGGCACCGAGGCTGGGCACCGAGTTCGACTGGAACGAGGACGGCACGCAGCTGTCCATCACCCTCCGGGATGGCGTGACCTGGTCCGATGGCGAGAAGTTCACCGCCGACGACGTCGTGTTCACGCTCGACATGATCAGCAAGCACAAGGGCATGAACAACACCGGCTACGCCGGACGGGCCGAGGCGGTCGACGACGCGCACGTGGTCATCAGGTTCGACCGACCGTCCTTCCTGGACGGTCCGGCCGTCCTCGGCAGGACCTACATCGTGCCCGAGCACAAGTGGAAGGACATCGCCGACCCGGCGGTCGCCGTGGTGGAGGACCCGGTCGGCACCGGCCCGTACCTGCTGGAGGAGTTCAAGCCGCAAGCGTTCACGTTCAAGGCGAACCCGGACTACTGGGGCGGTGAGCCCGCCGTCAAGAGGGTCCGCTCCCTGTCGCTGTCCGGCAACCAGGCCGGCATCGCCGCGCTCAAGGCCGGGCAGATCGACTGGCAGACCGGGCCCGTGCCGGAGATCGAGGACATCGGGAAGAACTACCCCGGCTACCAGGCCACCATCACCCACGCGAACCAGATCGCGCTGGTCACGTGCAGCAGCGCCACCCTGGGTTGCCAGGGCCCGCAGACCGATCCGGCCGTGCGCCAGGCGATCTACCACGCCATCGACCGGACCCAGACCGACGCGCTGGCGTTCGAGGACACCGGCAGCGACATCTCACCGGGTTTCCTGCTGCCGAGCCGGGACGGCGACCTCATCTCCGACCGGCTCCGGAACCGGACCGCGCCGATGCGGCCGGACCTGGACACCGCCCGGCAGATCCTGGAGAGCGCCGGTTACGCCAAGGGCCCTGACGGCGTCTACGCCAAGGACGGCGTACCGGTGTCGCTGACGCTGAGCGTCGTCGCCGGCTGGACCGACTACATCACCGCGGTCGACACGATGAGCCAGCAGTTGCAGCAGGCCGGGATCAAGGTCACCCCGCAGCAGGTGTCCTGGAACGAGTTCGTCGACTCCCGCGACCGCGGCGCCTTCCAGCTGATCATCGACTCGCTCTACCAGGGCCCCGCACCGGACCCGTACTACCTCTACAACTACTTCTTCAGCACCGCGCAGACCGCCGCGGTCGGCGCCAAGCCCGGCCCGAACGTCAGCCGGTTCTCCGATCCCCAGGTCGACCAGGCACTCGATGCCCTCAAGCTCCTCAACCCCACCGACACCGCCGCCCGGCAACCCCACCTGGACGCGATCCAGACCCGCATCGAGCAGGCGATGCCGTACATCCCGGTGCTCACCCAAGGGACGATCAGCGTCTACCACGACGCCAAGTTCACCGGTTGGCCGAAGGACGGCGACCTGTACGCCTCCCCGGCGGTCTGGGCTCACCCCGACGCCACGGAGGTCCTGCTGCGCCTTCGGCCCACGGGGAAGTGACTCCCCGTTCCACCTGGCGCCGACTCCACCTGCTTCGTGCCCACCACCAGGGAGAAGCGCCCGCCCGGTCTCGACCCGACGCCGCGGTACCGGGTGCGCGTGGTCGAGGAAACTGCCCGCGCCGCTTTGACGGAGACCGTCAAGTCTGGTCGACCGCGCCGGCGGGCACCGGCCGTGGCCCGTCCTCGGCACGGCCGTGGCCGAGGATCAGCTCGCTCTGCAGGACGAGGACCGCCCCGCCGATCGCGGCCGCGTCCGACCCGTTCACCGATGGCACCACCCGCACCGGATGCGCCTTGCGGGCGAACAACCGGCGGTCCAGCTCCTGCTGGATCACCGCCTGGTACAGCGAACCCGCCACCGCGAAGCTCTGCCCGGCCAGCACGATCGTGTCCAGGTCGAACAGGACCGACACGGTGACCGCGGCATGACCGAGGTAGCGCGCCGACCGCTCGACCAGTTCCCGGGCCTCCGGATCACCGGCGTTCGCGGCGGCCGCGATCCGCGAGAACTCGGTCAGGAAGTCGTCGGCGGCCGGGTCCAGCGCCAGCCGCCGGGCGAGGTCCGGCATCGTCAACGCCTGCCGGACCACCGCCGAGGGACCGGCGTAGTTCTCCAGGCAGCCGACGTTGCCGCACGGACATTCCTCGCCGTTCACGTCGATGGAGATGTGGCCGATCTCCGCGCTGTTGGACGAGCTGCCCCGGTACACCTCGCCCGAGACCACCACCCCGCCGCCGATCCCGGTGGCCATGTAGAAGCAGCCGTAGGTGCTGTCCGGGTCCACCGCACCCATCCAGTACTCACCGATGGCCGCCGCGGCGGCGTCGTTGTCCAGCAGCACGGGCAACCCCAGGCTCTCCGCCAGACGCGGCGCGACGGGGTAGTCGTACCAGTCCTCGGTGGGTTGCGGCGTCAACTGCACACCCGCGGTCCGGTCCTGCGGGCCGTACGTGACCAGGCCGACCCCGAGCACCTTCTCGCGGTCCACGCCCGCCGACGTCAGCAGGGCGTCCACCCGTGACGCCACCAGCGGCAACGCCTGCTCCGGCGGCATCGACTCCACGCCGTGGAACGACGTTCGGGCCACCGGCCGCCCGGCCAGGTCGACCACCACGATCACGCAGGCGTTGCGCTCCAACTGCACCCCCACGCCGTAACGGGCCGGCGGGTTGAGCTGGACCATCGTGCGCGGCTTGCCCCCGGTCGGCGCACCACGACCAGCCTCGACCACGAGCCCGTCGCCCAGCAGCTCACGCACCACCTCGGAGATCGTCGCCCCGGTCAACCCGGTCGCCATCGCGAGCTCCACCCGGCTGATCGAGCGCGCCGCCCTGATCACGTCCAAGACCACGCCGCGCGTCTTCGGCCGGCTTGCCCAGACCGGGCTTCTCGCCACGATTCCCTCCTTCACCGCACCCTTTCGCCAGGTTACTTCACTTAACCCTCCCCCACCCCACCGGGTCACCCACCGTCACCCCTCCCAGGCGCCGCTGATCAGCGCATTCAGTTTCAGAGGGAACCTAATGATGCCGTCTGCCGGTTTCACGTCCGCCCACATCCTCGAGATCGGCACCACCTCCTACCGACTCCCCACGCCCGGTCGGCGACTGCGCGCTGAGCCGACACTGTCGGTGGGAGCTGATTGACTGACCGGATGTCCGAAACTCCCGACGAGCTCCACAGCCTCCAAGTCCTGCTCGACACGTCTCCGGCCGGCTCCACCAGCCACCTCAAATCGATCATCCGGCCAGGTGAGAGCACCTTGGACGCCGAGCAGGTCGTCCGAGTCCGCCAAGGCATGTGCACCCTGGCCATCGCCACGGTCACCCGGCGCGGTGAGCCACGCATCAGCGGCGCAGACGGACACGGAGCTCGCGCGGGTCCACCTCAGGCCGTCACTCCGGGCCCAGCCGCGCCGCCGGTTGAACACCCAGTCCACGCCCTCGTCGTCCACCAACGAGGTCGACCGCGTCGTCCTCGACGTCATCTGCACCACGGAGTTCGTCGAGACTCAAGGCGCCGCCAGATGCTCGACGGCCGAGCGAACGTGCCACCCGGCGGCGTCGAGCGCTTCACGGGCTCGATCCTCGTCCACACCCATGAGGTCGGTCACGATGGCCACGGCCCTGCGGCGGAGCTTGTCGTTGGTGCCGCGGAGTTCGACCATGTGATTCTCGCGCACCGCGCCGAGCAGGACGTGCGCCGCCGTGGTGATGCGGTTCAGTGCGAGCTTCTGGGCCGTGCCCGCTTTGAGGCGGGTGGAGCCGGTCAGCAGTTCGGGACCGGTGTCCAGGAGGATGGGGAAGTCGACTTCGGCGAGCAGGGGCGCATCCGGATTGTTGGCGATGCCGCAGGTGCGGATGCCGTGGGCGTTCCGCACGGTCGCCAGGACGAATGGGGTCGAGCCGCTGGCCGCCACTGCGATCAACAGGTCGCCGGGACCGAGGTCCGCGACGGCGGCCGGACCTGCTTCCCCGTCGTCCTCGCGGGCGGTGACCACCGCCGGGTCGTGGAGCGAGGAGCTGGCGATGTGGGCGCGGAAGCGTCCGGGAGGGGCTCCGAACGTGGGGCCTAGCTCGGCGACCTCTTGGAGCACCAAGTGGCCGCTGGTGCCGCCGCCGACGAAGGCGACGGTGCCACCCGACGCGCAGGTCCGCGCCATCTCCACCGCCGCCGCGGCAAGGGCTGGTCGAGCTCGTGCGACCGCCCGGGTCACCACCGGCTCCTCGTCGTCCATCAGCGACAGCACTGCGTTCGCGTCGAGGGCTCCCAGTCCGGTGGAGCGGGGGTGGCGGCGTTCGGTGTTGGGCGGGGTCACGCCACCTGCTTACCACTCCCGCGGTGGCGTGACCCGGCCCGGACCTTCACCCGCCTCCCAGCAGCTCGATCACCCGCAGCGCCAGGTTGGTGGCGTTGATGGCGGTCGGCAGGACGATGAGCAACACGTCCCGCAGCCACTGGGGCTTCCGGTTCTCCTTCTTCCGCTGCTTCGCCATGGTTCCTCCGGTGCTCGGCGTTCGGTGCCTACACTCGAACAACCGTTCCCGGAAGAAGGGCTTCAGCCGCCCAGCAGTGTCGGCATGAGGTGCACCTGCTCGGCCAGGGTCGGCGCCCACGCGGGGTGCTCGACGTCCGGCAGGCCTGGCCGGGGCGCGCCGCGGCTGCGGATGCCCTCCGCCAGCGCCGTCAACCGCGGAGCCGGCGGGTCGTCGTGCCCTTGGGTGACCAGTTCGTCCACCAGATCTTGGAGCCGGCCCGCGGCGAGTTGCACGTGACGGCGCCGGTCGCGGAGAAGGTCGAGTCGCAACTCCGTGAGCGTCCGCACCGCCTCTCGTTCCAGCCGGGCCAGGCCGGCAGCGGGACCGAGCCTGGGGCGGCGGCGGAACCGCGGGTGGAAGACGTCGATCGTCAAGTGCTCTCGCGGGTCGTTCCCGCGCAGGGGCAGGCGTCCGGCCCACACCCCTGACGCCGACAGCTCCAGGGGGCCGATCGCCACGGGGAACGGCGTGCCGAACTCGTAAACCCGTGCCCACAGCTCGCCAGTCCGAGCTGCCCGCGAACCGGTCAGCACCTCCGCCTCGACGGTCGAACCCACCACGCGCCAGAGCACGTTGTGCTCCACCTCGCGCACCGACTGCGCGGGTACCTGGAGCAGGTCCACGGTGGCCTTCCTCCACTCGTCGACCGCGTACGTATCCGCCTGGTGAGGGTCCGGGGCCTGGATCCCCACCCTCGTCAGCTGCGCGCGGCCGTCCTCCCCTACGAGCCTCTCGTCGATTCGGGACAGTGCCTGGCGTAGTGGTGCGGCCTCTGGCTCGGCTGGGTCGAGCACGGCCGAGGCGGACCGGAAGATCTCCCGGACTGCCGGGGCTGCGATGGTGTCGACCACCGGTACGTCGTCCCGCAACATCCGCTTCACCAACCCGGTGAGGGGCTCGAGGATTCCGTCGAACGTTCGCCGGGCCGCTTCCTCGCCCTCGGCCGACAAGTCCGCGCAGATCAGCGAGAGGTGTCCGATCTCCGCATCGAGCAGCACTTCGTCGTAGGGAGCCGGTGCCCAGGCCGCTAACCACCGTGTGATCGCGAGGCGGGCGGTCGGGACGTGCAGGTCACCCGGCGTCCACTTCGCAGTGGCGACCAGGCGCGGTCTCGGGTCCTCGGTCCAGGGCGCGGCAGACCTGGCGGTCAACACCGCCTCGGCGACGTCCCAGCCGTACACCGGTGCCACCCACCCCAGGTCGTCCTCGTCGACGGCCGCCTCGATCTCCGCGTGCGGTGGCTGGTCGGGAGCGAAGGGGTCCACGCTGAGCAGCCCGCCCGCCACTACCAGAGACGCCGCCCAAGGCGCAGACCCGTGCGCGGCGCCTACGTGGATGGTGCCGATGCGGTCGATCGACACCGGGACGCCGGGGTGCTGGTGTGTCTCGGTCATGACGTCTCCTGGGAGTTTTCCTGCACGAATCGCTGGAGCGCTTCGAAGTCCGGGTGCCGCTCCGGCTGTCGTGGGCAGGTGCGCCGGTGCCAGTCGACCAACGCGGCCCAGTCCAGGCTCGACGTGGCCGGCGGCGCGCGGCTGATCAGCCGCGCCAGGAGCGGTTCGACGTCCACCGGGGGCCGTCGCCGGGCGTCGGCCTCCCTCGCGTCGTTGATGAGGCAGGCCGCGTTCTCCAGTTCATCGTTCGGCTCGGGTGGCGCCTGGACGGTCGGCTCGTGCACGACCCTCACGGCCCGAGCGTCTTCCACCAGCAGGGTGGAGAACGCGGAAGTGAACGTGACGGACAAGCTCAGCTTGGGGTTTTCGGACACGCCGCGCAGCTGGTTGCCGAACAGCCGCACCCACAGCTTGGAGACCCACGCGGATTCCACTCTGATCAGCAGGTCGTCGAGCGAGCCAGGCATTCGGTTGTTGTGAGCGTTCCACACCAGGCGTTGTGCTTTGTACGAGATGCCCTCGACAAATCGGGAGTCCGACAGGCCGTTCCGTTGTCCGACCTGTGTGGCGATGGTGCGAACAAGAGGCATCAACGACCGGCGCTCGACATCGCTCAGACCCAGCACAGCCAACCGATGGGTGATCACCAACCGCACGAAGCCCTCCGTGGTCATGTCCCGCACGACCGGGTCTGTGTGCACGGACCAGGCACCCCGCGAACCACGGCGCTTGAGCAGCGGTCGGACCAGCGACTCAATGGTGCGGTCCAGCGGAAACGCACCCGACTGGCCAGCAAGCCTCAGGCGCGGCGACCGGTGCTCGGACAAGAAGTGGCCGGGCAGGTCGCCGAGCACCCAGCGCCACGGTTCACCGGCGACATACTCCGTCCACTGGTCGTCCCAGTCGTCGTGGGCGAGCAGCTTCAACTCGGCGACCATCGGGGTGCCATCGGGCTCGGGCCACGGTTCACCCGACTCGACGATCCGCTCCAGGTCCCGCACGGCGGATCGAGCCAGGAGCGAGCGCAGCCCCGCGATGGACGGCGGCGACACGTCGGCATCAGCCTCCGGCTCCCCGAACTCGGATCGCAGCAGGGCGACGAGGGCGTCGTCGGTCAGGGCCAGGCTCGGCTCCTCCCGGTAACGCCGGTAGAGGTGCTCGTCCAGGCTCGACGGCGTCCCGAACTTCTCCCGCAGGGCGATCGGCCAGGTCCGACCGAGCAGGTGGCCTACCTCGACCAGCCACGGGACCAAGTCACGCAGGGCCGCGCGCAGTCCCACCGGGTCCTCGGCCGGGGCGGGGTTCCGGTCCGCGCCGAGGGGGAACTGCGGTGCGGTCTCGGCCATCTTGGGTCGTAAGAGACAGACCCACACCCTTCTCTTCAACGCCCCTCGCGGTGGGCTGATCTTCTCGCGCGTCTCCCGGGGCAGGTCCTCGTCCCAGAACTCCTGCACCACCGCGCCGATGGAAGGCATGTCATCTCCCCCGTACGTTGTCGAGCAGGCCACGCAGCGCGTGAACAGTGGAACGGATCTCGAGCAGGTACTTGGTCGGGCTGAACGGCTGGTCCAGCGCGGCCGGCATGAGCGTCGGGTCGTAGCCGACGGTGTCCACCTCGACCCCGTAGGGCAACGCGAGCATCCGCAGCGCGGCGGCGTGCTGCGCGGGTACGTAGATCGGGGTGGTGACGGCCAGGATGCGCTGGCCGGGGATCAGCTTGGCGAACTGCGTGGCGAACCAGGCGTAGGAGTCCGGGGTGTTGGCCCGCCGGTGCTCCGGGTCGCTGGACGGCGCGGCGGCCACGGCCACTCGGACGCCGCTCTCGGTCCGGTAGCGTCGCACGCCCCAGGTACCGCCCAGCAGTTCGGACTCCTCGCCCTCGACCGACTCGGGCTCGCCGAGCCGGAACGCGATCCGCGTGCCGCGGTCGAGCGCCTCGTATTCCTCGTTCAGGTCGGGGTGGCCGGCCTGCCGGGCGAGGTCGAACTCGTCGCCCTTGAAACCGCGGTGCCCGCCGAGGGCTACCAGCGACCGGGTGGCCACTGTGCCGTCGTCGATCAGCTTCGCGGCGTAGTGCGGGCGGTTGATGCAGGCCCGGAGCAACCCGCCGAGGATGACGACGTGGTCGTACTCCGCGTGCCGGGGCTTCTGGGCCTGCTGCATCCCGAGGGCGTGGGCGCAAGCCGGCACCAGGGCCTCTTGCGCCTGGGTGAGCACGAGTTCGGTGGCTTCGTTGCGCTCGCGCGGCCGGCCGGTCAACGGGTCGATCCGGGTGTCCCAGCGGTCGGTGAAGCCGTGGAACCAGGCCAGCCGGTCGGCCAGGTCCACGTCGTCCTCGGCGAGGTGCGTGGGATCGCCTTCGAAGGCCCGCACCAGCTCGGCGACCGGGGGTGAGACGAGCCAGGTCGTGATGTCCGCGACGATGTCGCCGGAGGAACCGACCTGGGGCACGGTCTCGAACTCGGTGCGCATAATGACCTTCCTGGTGAAGTCGGAGCCGTCCGGCGGCTCCGGCTGGGCGAACATGAGGTGCAGTTCCCGGTCCGCGAACTGCGACACGTCGTCGGGGACGACGTAATCCGCAGCGGTTCGCGCCGTACGGAGGGCGTGTCGGGCCAACGCGATCTTCGTGGACAGCAGCAGCGACTTCGCGGTGTCGGACGAGTCGAAGGCTCCCGCCACGGCGGCTCGGGTGCTGGTGGCCCGGAACGCGAGTTCGGCGGCGCGGCGGAGGTGCGCCACCTTCTTCTCCCGGGAGCCGGGCAGCAGGACCGCTCGGTAATAAGAGACGAGCGCCTCGCCGTGCACGCACGAGACGCACTCCTCCAGCTCCTCCGTCCCGTACCGGGAGACCCGCAGCTGGCCGACCCGTCGGTAGACCTGTTCGGCGGCGTCCAGGTGCGTCTCGGCGTTCGCCGGATCGTGCTGGGCAAGGACGACTTCCAGACCACCGAGGTTGAACTCGGCGCGGTCGACGTCCGGGGCGTCCTCGGGGTTCTTGTTGTCCTCGACGTAGAGTCGCCGACGCTCCTCGGCGCTGTGCCGCAACTTCCGCTCGGCCTCGCGCAGCAGTTCCAGCACCACCACCCGGTCGGTCTCCGCCCCCGCGCGACCGCGCTGGAGCACCCCGACCATCGCCTCGACCCGTGACGCGGCCAGCCGATCCGCCCAGGAGTCGCGACCCTCGACCAGATCGAGGGCAGCTGCCGCGGCGGCGAGACCCTCATCGAGAGCCTCACGCTTCGCTCGCCCCTCCAGCGTGCCGCTGAGGCGCAGCACGTAACGGGCCTTGCCACGCCAGGCGTCGGAGAGCCTCCTCCGCATGTCGTCGTCCGGTTCGCCATCGGCCAGCTCGATCATCTTCGAGTACCAGCCGGCTGCGGTCTTGGCGTCGTGCCGCTCCATCAACATGGCCAGGGAGTGCACGATCTGCACGTTGTCGGGCACGGGGTCGACCGCGTCGTACATCTCCTTCAGCGAGGTCCGGTCCGGTAATCGGCTGAGCAGGGCACGCACCGGTTCCGCGCCCAGCAGCGCGACGATGACCGCACCGTGCTCGGCCCGTTCCGCCGCGGTGTGCCGGCGGACCGCGGTACGGAACAGTCGGTGCATCAGGACGGTGTTCGCCCGCCGGTCCAGCGTGACGAGCCCCAAGGCGTCGAGTTGGAGGACGGCCTCCTCCACATCGGCGCACAACGCCTCGCCCAGCGCGCGCATCCCGACCGGCACCGGCGGCAACCACGCGATGGCGCGGGCGACGCGCCTGATCATCAGGTCCGGCTCCGCCTCGCTGACGGCGTGCCAGAATTGCTCCGGCGCGGTAGTCACATCGCCCGGAGACCTCCCGTCCCACCAATTCCTCTCGGTGGTGTCACCGAACCGCCTGCTGGCGTCGATCATCAGCGCCCGGCCGCCCAGGGCGGCACGGACCCTGTCGTCCACTTCGCTGTCGAACGCCGCGCGGACCTCGTCATCCGCCATCGGGCGCAGGGAGAAGAAGCTCTCGACGCGCGCCTTCCAGGCGGGGTTGGTGGTCGTGATCAACAGCAGCTGGCCCAGCGTGGCGTTCGGCACCGGCAGGCGACCGAGGTCGTCCGGGGAGCCGTCGGCGTTGTCCAGCACCACCACCCAGGGGCCCGGAGCGGTCTCCAGCCGGTGTCGGGCCGCCTCGGCGAACGGCACCAGGTCGACGCTGTCCAGCTGCCCGACTGCCGGACCACCCAGTTGCGCCAGCTCCGCTTCCGCGAGCGACGCGGTGAGCGCGGACCGGTCGGTGGCGTCGAGGAACCACCCGCACCCGTCGTCCGCCAGGCGGGCGAGCTCGTTGGCGAGCACGCTCTTGCCGACACCCGACGCACCGTGCACCGCGACCACGCCGCGCTGACCGCTCAACTCGGCCAGCGCGGCCCGCTGGTTGCCGTAGACGTGAGCCGAGGGCGCGGACCGCAGCTTCGGGTAGATCGTCGGGCGCGAGTTCTCATCGGGCGCGCCGAGCTCCGGGTGGGTGGACGCGTGCAGTGGGATCACGTCCACGAGCACGGCGAAGCCGTACAGGTCCCCCATGAGCTTGCGCTCGCCGGCGGCGCACGCGTCGATGTGGTGGGCGCCCTGCGGGCGATCCGGCGCGACCAGCGCCTGGGCTACGTCGACGACCACGCAGGCCGAGCCGTCGAGCCACGTCGGAGTGAGACCGCGGCGCTCGTAGACGTGCGGCTCGGCAGATCTGCGGGTGCGCACCCCCGGCTCGCGCGCGACCAGGTCCTTGGCGTCGCTCGCCAGGTCCACCATGACCATGGCGTGGTCCGCCTGCCCCTTCGTGCCCGAGCCCAGGATCACCAGGTAGGGCCGGAGGCCGGCGTCCTTGCACATCGCGGCGAAGACCAAGGCGACATCCAAGCACGTGCCGGAGTGCCGGTGCAGCACCCGTGCTTCGCGGATGCGCTGACCAGCCTCGGCGTGCCATTCCTCGAGGTTGTAGCGGAAACCCCGGGCCCTCAACCGCTCGTACAACGACTCCACCACTCGCTCAGCACCCACCACCGGGCTCACCGCGCTGGTACGGATGTCATAGGCACGATCGAGCTGAAGACCCAGGCCCGGCAACGTCGCCCGAGTCGCGTAGCGGGCCAACCCGGCGAACCCATCCCGGTCGGGAACCCAAGGACGCCACCGGTCATCGTCGATGCGCTGAGTCATACCCAGTCTCCGTTCCCAACAGTCCTCTTGCCCTGTGCAGGAACGTCGACGGGCTTGTACGCAGCGTTACAAACTAGACCGAACAGGTGACTTCTCGTAGTGTTGGTGTTAGGGCTTGGGTGCGACGCACGCCCTACATCGGCTCTCCGCAGGACCGGGCAGCCGTTACCGCACCTTGCTGACCGTTCGATACGTGCCCGTGTGGCTGGGGTCCGAGCGAGCGGCGTGGCGACCAGGGCTCGACTTCGTGACCTGCCGGCACCGATCCGAGGACGTCACGCATGGTGTTGCGGGCGGGCGGAGGGGTGTCCGGGGAGCGTTCGTCAGGGACGGTCCGGTGTGAGTTTGTGCAGGGCGGTGCAGAGGTTTTCCACCGCTTCGAGGACCTTGGCGGGCGGTGCGGCGGTGAAGCACAGCCGGTAGAAGCCTCCCGGGTCCTTTTGGTGCATCGTGGCGCCGGTGAGCAGTTTGACCTTGGCTTCGGCCAGGAGGTAGGCGGCCAGGTCCTGTTCCGGGTCGGTGGTGTCGGCGGAGCCGCCGAACAGGATGGCCTCCAGGCCGTCCGCCCGTGGAGCGTGGGGCAGGAAGTCGCGCAGGTCGAGCCAGAAGAACTGGGCGCTGTTGGTGCCTTGTGGGCGGTGGTACCTGATGCCGTGCTGGTTGAGGGTTTCGCAGATCGCGCGGAAGACGACCTGGAGGTTGGCGGAGTACTCGGTCATGAGGTCGTGCCACGCCGAGGTGTCCAGCGCGGCGATGGGGTCGACGTAGAAGTGCTTGAGCGAGTCGAACTGGCTGAACCAGGACAGCGCCCGCCGTTGTTCCAGCGGGTCGTCGGCGTCGGTCATGGCCTGCCGCACGTACGGTGACGGGGAGATGATGAAGCCCGCGCGGAAGCCGGAGAGCCCGAAGTCCTTGGCGAAGCCCCAGACGACGTGGACGCGGTCGCGGGCCCAGTGCCGCCAGGTCAGTTCCAGCGCGCTGACGAAGCGGTCGCTGGTGTGGGGCAGCTGGGAGTGCCGGTAGATCTCGTCGGAGATGATGTGCATCTCCGGTGTCTTGGCAAGTGCCCAGTCGTAGATCGCATCGAGCAGGTCGGGGTCGTAGTTGCCGCCCAGGGGGTTGTGGGGGTTGGTGAGCACCAGCAGCCGCGGCGGCTGCTCGCCGCAGTCCTGGTAGGCCTTCTCCAGGTCGTCCACCGTCAGCTCGAAGGTGTCCGCGCCCGGCTTGTAGGTGGGTACCGGAACGCAGTGCAGGCCGGGCACTTCCTCGAACGACCAGTTGAAGCCCTGCCAGTACGGTGCGGGGATGAGCACGTTGCTGCCGCGGGGCACGGGGCTGGTGTCCGCGCCGCGCGGTGCGGGCACCGCGTTGTCCCGTGTCGGGGTTTGCAAAGCCAGGGCGATGATCTCCAGTGCGGCGGCCACCCCGGCGGTCGGGTAGACGTCCTCGGGGTCGACGGGTGCGCCGAAGGACGCCGAGAGCTGGACGGCCATCGCGGCGGTCAGCTGCTGGGTGTCCTGCGGTGAGACGTAACGGGTCGACCGCTGCGGCAGCGGGTGCGGGAGGGCGCTGAAGACGCGTTCCTGGAGCAGCGGGTAGAGCAGGGCGTTCTCCGCGATGGACAGGTCGGTGATCACCTCGGACCGGCCGTGGCGCCGCAGCAGTTCGCGGAACGCGATCCCGCGCTGCTCCTCGTCGGGGATGCGCCCGAGGCGGGCCAGGTCATCCGGGTCCAGCGCCTGCAACGGTGACGTCGAGTCGAGTTGGCGCGTCATGGCCGTCCTCCGCTTCGTGGGCGTGGCTGCACCCGAAGCCAAGTGCGGCCCGGCCGCCAAGGGCAACCACATTCACCCTCCCCGGTGGCGGGCATCCATCGCCCAGGTGAGACGACGGCGTGGAGATCGAGGAACGGTGCTGGTCGGACGAATACGCACGCCAACAGTTCTGTCGGCGGAGCCGGTCCACCGCCGGGTCGGGCTGGGTGACGCCGCCGGGGAGAACCGGTTCGGGTGGTCAGGATCGGCCACGCCCGTCCGGTCGTCCGTCGCGCGGCACCGCGCACCCTGTCGGAGCGGTGGCCGGGTACGCGCCGGTGATGCCGGCTGCGGGGGTTCACGACCTGCGCGTCACCCACGTGGACTGCCCGCCGACCCCGCCACGGCGTTGGTCGCACCGGCACCGTCCAGGCCGGCGCACTCGGAGTGCGCGACCTACGCCGCGTATCACTCCAACGTGTGAGGCCGTGGTGGACCAGGGCTGGCTTCCACGCCAGGTTGTAGACGTCCTGGATTCCGGTGCTGGCTCCGAAGGCGCCGGCGGGGGGCATCACGTGTGCCGCGTCGCCGGCGGGATCCAGCGCGTTCCGGCGTCGTCGTCAGTCGACTCGAGGCGGCCAAGGACGCCGAACTGCTCGTGCTGCGCCACGAGATCGCGGTCCTCCGCCACCAACTCGCGGGCCCGGTCCGCTACGAGCCCGCGGGGCGGCATCGGCGCATCCAAGGTGAACTGGCCCGACTCGGCTATCACATCGCCCTGGCGGTCTGGCAGATCCTGCATGATGCGGGCATCGACCTGGTACCACACCGCCGCGGCCCGACCTGGCGCCAGAGGTCAATCGCTGTGCGCAGCCAGGGACCGGTCACCACGGAGCAGGTGTTCGAGTGCATGCACGCGACCTGCGCGAATGCCTACTCCTCCACGTCCGGGCCAGCCCAGTCGCATACCGCGCGGTGTTCCGGTGGCTGGCGCCGGCGGAGGGATTCGGGACGTCGGGAGGGCAACCGGCGCGATTCGCCGGTCGCCCTGCCGGAGCGTTGCTCGATCGACAGTCGACGCCCCGGCCCTGCCTGCCTCACACGCCACGCAGTGGCGGGTAGTCCTGTCGCGGTGGTGGTGAGAGCTTCTCGTTGAACTCGCGTGCTTCCCGGAGCTGGTCCTCCAGGGTGACGATGCGGCACGCGGCGTCCAGTCCGGTGCCCTGGTCGACGAGTTCCCGGACGCGGGCGGCGATGCGCAACTGGTGGCGGGAGTAGCGGCGGTGCCCGCCCGGGGAACGTTGGGGCTGGATCAGCTTCGCCTCGTCCAGCCTGCGCAGGAAACCCGGCGTGGTGCCGAGCATCTCGGCGGCGCCGCCCATCGTGTAAGCGGGGTAGTGGTCGTCGTCAAACTTGTCAGCCGCCGGTTGCGGCTCGTCCGTCTCTGGGGTCATCGCACCTCCGCGCGCGAAGAGGGGCCCGGCACCATCTCGGCGCCGGGCCCCTGGGTTACGGGTTCACTTCCACCAACCGGTCCTGGGACCGGTTTGTCATGTCCACGCCATCCGTACGAACTCCGGACGACGCGGGGATCGCATGTACGTGACCGGAAACCACCATCCAATCGATCTGGAGTGCGGTACCCGCCCGGACGACTTCACTCCGAGGCAGGCGATCCGATGGCGTGCAACCCTTCCCTTCTCTGTCGATCCGTACCTTGCCTGCACTGCTTCGGCGGTCGGCACCGGGCTCTTCGAACACTCCGGCTCACCTCACCCACCGCCTGCGGCCACCGTGCCGGAACCCCTTCCACTGATCGGCTCCAGCGCGCCTGACCGACGCTGCTTCCACTGCTGACCGTCGGCCCGGGGTCGTGCGAACTGCTGTCGAGCGTATTGCGGTTGTGCTCCCGGTACTACTTGTGCCGACTGTCCTTGGCTTCGCCCGCAGAACCTTCTACCACTGGTTCCGGCCGGCGAGGCCGTACTGCTCCCAACTCGCGGGTAGTTCATCCTCTCCCGCGCCGATAGGACGTTCTCTTCTGTTCGACGAGGAGAACACTACACACCCCGACGTGCGCATGTCTACTCCAGCGACGACAGATTTCCTCGACCAGGTGACTCATGTGTGCTCACCTGCGGCGATGCGCGACCCGCCGGCCGGCCGCCGACCACCCGAACCGGGACAGCACGGGGGCCGGGGGCTCCTGCCGGTCAACCAGCTCGCCGACCTCGTCCGAGCCGGGCCGTGGTGAACATCGCCAGGCGAAGGACGGCGGCCACATCGCGGCCGTGCGCGGACCCTCTGGTCGACCGGGTGGAGCGCATCCCCGTGGCAGACCGCCGGTCCGGGGAACTCGACATGACCTACAAGGCCTTCCGGAACGACTACCAGGCCTCGTTACCGGACCGTCCAGCCACAAGACCAAAGCCTCGGGGCTCGCATGCCACTGCACCTGCCCGCGTGCCCGACAAGGTCAAGGCGAAGCTCGACACATCCGGCCGCGGTGTTCGCGCGGCGGGTCAGGCCAGTCGGACCTCGGCCCAGACGGTTTTCCGGTCGTCGTCACGCCGATGTCCCCAGTTGACCGACAGCCGGTTGACCATGAGCAGACCGCGGCCGTGCTCGGGTGCGTCCAACCTGCCCAGGACCGGCAGCAGGCTCGGGCTGCCGTCGCCCACCTCGATCCGCACCAGACCGCGGTCGGCCAACCGGTACATCCGCAACCGCCGCGGTGCCCGGGCGTGCCGGTAGGCGTTGCCGACCAGCTGCGCGGCGACGACCTGGACGTCCACGAGCCGATCGCCACCGACACCGACCCCCGCATCGGCGACCAGTCCCATCAGGGCTGCGGTGGATGGGCGGCTGTCGGAAAGCTCGAGATCGACGCTCTTTCGCGGAAGATCGACAGTGTCCACTGCACGCCCTCAATGCCTGTGGCCTCACAAGGCACAGATACGGCATCGTATACCCGCTGGTCATCACTGCGGCGATAGGTGCCTCGGGGGTTGGTGTGGAGATCGGGGTCTTCGGGTACGTCGAGGCCATGGGTGCGGTCGAGCGGGTCGGCTCCAGGGCGCAGGACGACGGACGTGGGGGTGACCGCGGCCGGCTCGCGTTGAGCATGGACCTGCCGGCGTCGCGAATGCCGTCGCACGAGTTGCGGCAGTGGGTCCGGGCGGCGTTGTACCGGGAAGATCCGGACTGCGCGGAGAAGGTCTGGCTGGCACTCGCGGAACTGGCGGCCAACGCCCACGACCACGGACGGTCCCCGGTCCAGGTCAGGGTCTGGAGGTCGACGGCCCCGCCGGCGGTGCGGGTCGAGGTCGAGGACGCGTGCCGCGAGGTGCCCGTCCCGGGGGCCTCGCGGAGGGACGGGACGCGCGGCTCCGGCCTGGTCCTGGTCGACGCCTTGGCGCGCCGATGGGGAGTCGACGTCCACGCGACGGGCAAGACCGTGTGGGCCGAGTGGTCCGCCGTGCAGCCGGAGCCGGACCCGGCGCGGTGGGCTGCGCCCTGACACCCCGTTGGTCCAGCACCGACTGGTCCACCATCCGGCCTCCGGGAAGCAGGCCGGGCCGAGGAATTGGCCGGGCACACGCCCGAGACCGAGGAGCACGGCATCCGCTCGGTCACCTACCGCGCCGACCGCCCCTTCCACCCCGCACGCCTCGCCGCCGCGCGGGGGCCGGGGCGGGAGGCGTCGAGCGGGCGGACGGGCGCCGGTCGGGTTCGTGCGACTCAGGGGCGCCGGTCGGGTAAGCCGTGGCCGCCGTGTGGTGTCCGGGACGGTGGACGCTTCGACGTACAGCAGGGCCACGATCACCCTGACACGCTCTCAACACGGTGAAACCCGCGCTCCACCAGGGATGATGACTTTCGAGCGGTACAACCCATCAGCCACGGCAAAATTCGACCAGACCACCGGCGCGTAGCGAACGGTCCCACAGACTCGCGCGGGCTCGTAGCGGACCGGACCCGCGAGTTGCCGGCAGAGGCAGCGGTCAGCTCGACATGTCCGCTGGGGGGGCGCGCGTCGGTGTGCACGATTCCGTCGATCGGAAGGCGGTGCTGACTGCCCGGATTGTCGGGGCGGTCTGGTAGATAGTGGGCATGTTCCGCGACTTCAACTTCAAGCTGCTCGTCATCGACAAGCTCATGTACCAGGACAAGGTGATCCAGCCCCGTTTCCGGATCGCCGACGTCCTCCACGCCAAGGGCGCCACCGGCGACCTCTGGAAGTACCTGTACGAACAGAACCTGCTGTACACCGTCCTCGAGGAAGCCCGCCGGTACTTCACCGACTTGGAGATCACCCCCGACCAACTGGCCACTGTGGAGGAGCTGACCGCTGACGGCGGCCTGGAGATCTACCACCAGTGCGCGCCGTTCTGGGACGGAGAAGACGACCTCTTCGACGTCACCTCACTGGACGACCTCGCCCTGCTGCCCAACCTCCGCGTGATTCACGGTGGCGACGAGGCCATGATGGCCGCCCCCGGTGCCGAGGACACCCTCAAGGCCCGCGGCATCGCCGTCGGATGAGCAGCCGCGTCCATTCTGGACCTCGCGAAGGTGACGATGGTGAAACTCCCGCGCGGTGTCGATCCAGTCGGTGCTCATCCCGTCTGCCAGCGGACCGCGGCAGCTGTCGACGACGCGCCGGTAGGCCTCGATCCGCTGGTGGTCGGTGGCGGTGGTCAGGGCGCGGCGCAGGCGACTGGGGCTGGTGTTCATCGCGTTGGTGGTCCGCTCCGGCGGGCTGGGACGCCGCCGTGCAAGGACTGTCCGGAGTGCACAGCCGCAGCCGTCAGTGATGCCACCGACCAAGGGCATCGGCTTGATCGTGGCTGCCCTGTTCCACTGCGCGGGCGTTCGCGACGGCCGCGCGGTAGGCGGCGTGGAATCCCAGGGCGCTCCACGCGCCGGCATGTGGGGCGAGGCGTGAAGTGTGGTCAGGCCAGTCCGTAACCTGCCGCGTCCAGGCCTTCTCCGCCGCTCCCGCGAGGCGCGGGAGGAGCAGGAACGCGAGGTCGTCGAACGAGTCGACCGTTTCGCACCAGATCGCCGCCTCGACGCCGGCGATCCGGGCGCCGGCAGCCGCGAGTTCAGGCAGGGTGCTCGGGTGCCAGGCGAACGCCTGCTCAGGGCTGCGCGCCACGTAGTCCCCGTGTCCCACGCGCCTCCTCCTCTGCTCAGCGCCCTCGTCGGCCGCAACGTCCGCGTAGGGGCGGTCGAGGTACAGCATCGTGTTGGAGGACACCAGTACCGGAACGCCTGCTGCGGCTGCGGTCGGCACGTCTTGCGGAGCGAGGGCGAACAGCCCGGCGGCGTCGTCGATCACGGGGTGCAGCGCGGCCGGGGCCCGCGCCTTCAGCTGTTCCACGTCGAAGGGGTTGTCGGGGCCGATCCAGTACTGCAGCACGTCGTCACCGTCCAGGCAGTCCGCCCGGGAGGCTTCCTGCCAGGCGACGACGCGCTTGCCGCGGGAGCGGAGCAGTGCGTGCGCGTCCCGGACGAACCGTCGGTACGCCTGCACCGGCATGCCGAACGGCTCGTCGGCCCCCAGGTGCACGAACGGTCCCGGTGCCAGGTCGACGAGTTCGTGGAGCACGTCGCGGGTGAAGGCGACCGCCTCGGGGACGTCGGGGTCGAGGTAGCGCACGTACGGGTGTGCCGGTTCCGTGCCGCCGGCGAGTTCCGGGTAGGCGGCGAACGCCGCGATCACGTGGCCGGGCACGTCGAACTCGGGGACCACCGTGACGTAGCGCTCCGCCGCGTACGCGATGATCCGGTCGAGGTCCGCCCGTGAGTAGAAGTCCGCGGTCGCGGTGGGGTGGGTGCCGGTGAGCCGGGGACGGCCGGTGACCTCCACCCGCCACGCCTGCGAGTCGGTGAGGTGCAGGTGCAGGACGTCGAGCTTGTACCAGGCGAGGAGGTCGACGACGCGGTAGACCTCCTCGGGCGGGAAGAAGTGGCGCGCGACGTCGAGCGAGAGGCCGCGCCACGCGTAGGCGGGTCCGTCCTCGATCGTGACGCCGGGGACGGTCAGGACGGGGTCGACGAGTTGGAGCAGGGTGGTGAGGCCGCGGAAGGCGGCTTCGTCACCTGCGGCCTCGACGAGCACGCCCTCGGGGCGGACCGTCAGCCGGTACCGCTCATCGGCGGGGGCCGCGCGGGGGTCGACCCCCTCCGGTCCCGGCAGGTGCGCCAGTCCCAGTGCCTCTGGATCGTCCACGACGACCACGACATCGGCTCGCGATTCCCCGTGTGGGACCACCCGGACGTCGAAACCGTGCAGCCGTCGTGCCCAGGTCGCGAACCAGTCGGTCACGCCTTGGGCGAGGCCGCGCGGCACGGCCACGGTGACCGTTCCCGTGTGCCCGAGCGTGACGGGTGTCGCCCCGGTCGCCTCGACGTGTGACGGGAGTGGCACGAGTGGGAGGTCCGGTGTCATGCGTTCTCCTCCGCCCGCCGCTGGTCCAGCGCGGCTCGCCGGGTCCGCTGTACCGCGGGGTCGGCGACGGGGGCGGACAGCAGCAGTCGCTGGGTGTAGGGGTGCCGGGGCGCTGTGGTGACCTGTCCGGCGTCCCCCGACTCGACGATGTGACCGCGGTGGATGACGTTGACCCGGTGGCTCATGTAGCGCACCACGGACAGGTCGTGGGAGATGAACAGGTATGCGACCCCTGTCTGCTCCTGGATCTCCAGCAGGAGGTCCAGGACCGTGCGCTGGGTGGTGAGGTCGAGCGCGGAGACCGGTTCGTCGCACACGATCAGCTTGGGGCCGATGGCGAGCGCCCGGGCGATGGCAATGCGTTGGCGCTGCCCGCCGGAGAACTCACGGGGAAGCCGCTGGGCCGCGTCGGCGGGGAGGGCGACGCGGTCGAGGAGTTCCAGGACCCTGCGCCGAGCCTCCTGCCCCGGGATGCCTTGCGCGTGCAGCGGTTCGGCGAGCGTGTCGCCGACCGGGATGGACGGGTTCAGGGAGGCGAACGGGTCCTGGAAGATGACCTGCAGGTCGCGGCTGAGCCGGCGACGCCGTCGGTTGGTGACGTGCTCGATGCGCTCGCCGAGGAACTCCACCGTCCCGTCGTGCACCGGGGCGAGGCCGAGGACGGCCCGTCCGATCGTCGTCTTGCCGGAGCCGGATTCGCCCACCAGACCCACGGTCTCGCCGGGGCGGATGTCGAGCGACACGCCGTGCAGGACCTCCACGCGCGGAGTGCGCCACCCCTTGCCCGGGAAGGACACCTGCAGGTCGCGGACGTCGAGCAC
Organism: Saccharothrix carnea; assembly: GCF_003014735.1. Lineage (GTDB taxonomy): Bacteria > Actinomycetota > Actinomycetes > Mycobacteriales > Pseudonocardiaceae > Actinosynnema > Actinosynnema carneum. The sequence goes on from NZ_PYAX01000014.1 coordinate 173,393, forward strand.
CCGCGGTCCGGGTGGCGTCACCGAGGTGGTCGGCGGCTCGGGTGACACGCTGCTCATGCCGGGACCTCCGTGCCGTCGTCGGTTCGGGGCGCGACCCAGGCGGGTCTGGCGGGCGCGTCGTCGAGCACGGCGTCGATCAGGGTTCGGGTGTACGGGTGACCCGGGTGCGCGAGGACCTGCTCGGTGCTGCCGGTTTCGACGATGCGACCGGCGTTCATGACCGCGACGCGGTCGCAGAGGTCCGCGACGACACCGAGGTTGTGCGTCACCAGCAGCACGCCCAGGCCGCGCTCGGCTTGCAGGCGGCGGAGCAGTTCCAGCACCTCGGCCTGCACGGTGACGTCGAGGGCGGTGGTCGGCTCGTCGGCGATCAGGAGTCTGGGGTCGCAGCTCATCGCCCCGGCGATGAGCACCCGTTGCGCCATGCCCCCGGAGATCTGGTGCGGATAGGCGTGGAAGACCCGTCTGGGGTCGACGATCTCCACTTGGCGCAGCAACTCCAGCGCACGCTCGGCCGCGGCCTTGCGTGAGAGCCGCAGCCGCAGCCGCATCGGTTCCACGAGCTGGCTGCCGATGGTGAAGGCCGGGTCGAGGTTGGTCATGGGCTCCTGCGGCACGTAGGCGACCACATCACCCCTCAGCGCGCGATACCCCTTCTCGGAGAGCCCGACCACTTCCGTGCCGGCGAGGAGGATGCTCCCCCGCGAGACACGACCGCCCTCGGGCAGGATGCCCAGCACCGAGAACGCCGTCTGCGACTTGCCGGAGCCGGACTGGCCGACCAGACCGACGACCTCGCCCTCGGCGACGTCGAGGTCCACTCCGTGCACCACGTCGACGGCCGACGCGCCGGCGCCGTAGGACACGGCGAGGTCGCGCACGGACAGCAACGACGCCCGCGGCCTGTCGTCGTCCGGCGTGGCGGGGGTGACGACGCGGGCACGGCGGGCTGCCCGCAGCTTCGGGGGCTTGGCGTCCCCGTCCTCCAGGACGTCGCGGAGCGCGCTCGCCAGTAGCACGAGCGCTGCACTGGTGATGCCGAGCGCCAGGCCCGGCCACGCCATGAACATCGGGCTGCGCTGGACGTTCTGGAACGCCTCGTTGAGCATGGCGCCCCAGGTCGGCAGGTCACCGCTGCCGATGCCCAGGAACTCCAGCCCGGCCTGCAGGCTGATGGCGATGCCCGCGACCAGGGCGGTCTGGATGATGATCGGCGCCCGGACCACTACCAGCACGTGCCGGGCGATGATCCGGCGGTCGCGCAACCCGGACACGCGCGCGGCGTCGACGTACAGCTCACCGCGCACGTTGGCGACGATGCCGCGCACGAGCCGGAAGAAGCTCGGCGCGACGAGCACGCCGAGGACGACCATGAGCACCCACATGGTCGGGCCGAGGATGGCCCGCGACGCCAGCAGCACGACCATGGCGGGCAGGGCCATGACGAAGTTGCCCACCCAGTTCGCCAGCGCGTCGAACCACTTGCCGTAGTAGCCCGCGACCAGGCCGCCGGGCACCCCGATGGACAGCGCGACCGCGAGGGCGATGAGCGCGCCTCCGAGGGTGTTGCGGCCACCGTGGAGCAGCCGGGACCACACGTCGCGCCCCGCGGAGTCGAACCCCAGCGGGTGCCCCGGCTCCGCCGCGGCGAACGCCTTGCTCAGCTCCGCCGCGTCGGGATCGCCGGTGGACAGCAGCGGCGCCAGCAGCACCGCGCCACCGATCAGCACGAGGACCAGCGCGGAGATCACGGCCTGCGGGTTGCGCAGGAACCGCCGGGCCCGGTTGGCGCGGCGGGGCGCCGCCGCGCCGGCCCGCGGGTGGTCGTCGGACATGAGCGCCTCGCTCATGCGGCCCTCGCCTTCGGGTTGAGCCAGCCGACGAGCAGGTCGACGACCAGGTTGATCACGACGACGCAGACGACCGTGGTCATGACCAGGCCCATGATGATCGGGGTGTCGCCGCGCGTGGTGTAGGTGACGGTCATGGAGCCGATCCCCGGCAGCCCGAAGATCTGCTCGACCAGCACCGCGCCCCCGAGCAGGCCCACGAACTGCATGCCGAGCACGGTGAGCGCCGGCGCCGAGGCGTTGCGCAGCACGTGGCGGAACAGCACCCGCCGGGGCGGCAGGCCCCGTGCCCGCAGCGTGCGGACGTAATCCTGGCGCAGCACGTCGATGACCGAACCTCGCACCTGCTGCGAGACGCCGGCCACGGCCGCCACGGACAACGACAGGATCGGCAGGGTGACCGTGGACAGCCACCCCGGGACCGATGTCGTCAGCGGGATGTACCCGATCGCCGGGAACCACCGCAGCTGCACGGCGAAGACCAGCACGATGACGAGCGTGACCAGGAAGCCGGGCAACGCGTACCCGACGACGCCGAGCACCTGCACGAGCCGGTCGACGGCCCCGCGACGCACGCCCGCCCACACCCCGAGGAGGAGGGCGAGCAGCGCGGTGACGAGCGTGACGCCGAGCATCAGGCTCAGTGTTACCGGCAGCCGGTGCCCGATGGCCGTCAGCACGTCCTCGCTGGTGAACCACGACGTCCCCAGGTCACCGGTGAGCGCGTCCCCCAGCCACCGCGCGTAACGGGCGAGGACCGGCTGGTCGAGGCCCAGCTCGGCGTTCTTGGCGTCCACGGCCTCCTGCGACGCGGATTGCCCCAGCAGCTGCCGCGCCACGTCGAGAGTCGGGATCGACAACAACACGAACGAGACGAACGAGACGACGAAGAGGAGGAAGATGCCAGCGGCCAGGCGGCGGGCAGCGAATCTCGACATGGTGAACGGCCTCCTGCGGGACCCGGGTCGCCCTCGGCCTCAGACAGCCGGCCGGTAGTTGTAGAGGGATGGCACCGCCATGCCCGACTGGGGCGCCGCCGTGACGCCGCTGTCGGTCACGAGGGCGTAGGTCATCCGGTAGAACGGGACGAACCAGGCGTTCTCCACGAGGTTCCGGTTGAGGGCCCGCAGATCGTCCCGCGCCTCCTCGGTCGAGGAGGTCTGGATCTTCGGCACCAGCGCCCGCACCGTCTCGTCGGTGTAGCCGAAGAGGTTGAACGTGCCCGGCAGCACGAGGTCCTTGACGACCAACCAGTCGCTGGCCTGCTGCCCGAGGTTCATCACGAAACCGGAGAACTCGCGGTTCTGGAAGACACGCCGCAGCGCGTCGCCCTGGTCGACATCCACCCACGTGAGGGTGATCCCGACATCGGCGAGGTCGGACTTGAGCGAGGAGGCGATGGCTTCGGTGACGATGGAGGTCATGCGCGGCATCTTCAGCTCGAAGCCGTCCGCGTGGCCGGCCTCCGCCAGGAGCCGCTTGGCCTTCTCCGGGTCGTGGGCGTAGTGCGAGTCGAGGGCTTCGTCGTAGCCGAGGGAGTCGGTGCCGAAGATCTGGCTGGTGACCACGCCCTTGCCCCGGCGGATCTGCTCCAGCATCGTCTTGCGGTCGATCGCGTGGTTGAGCGCCTGTCGCACCTTCACGTCGGCGAGTTCGGCTGTGACCACACCGGCGCGGTCGAACAGCAGGATGCCCTGGAAGTCGAAGTCGATCGGGGTCGTCGTCAGCCCGGGGGCGCCTTCCAGGGCCGCCTGCTGGTTGGCGTCCTGGACGACGGCGGTGTCGATCTGGCCGGTCTTCAGCCCGTTGACGATGGCCGTCTCGTTGTCGAACACCGTCATGGTGACGCCGTCGAACGGCAGGCGCTCGCCCCAGTAGCCGTCGGCGCGCCGGTAGACCCACTTCGTCCCGACCGTGGTCTGGGAAGCGTCCAGTTCGTACGGTCCCGTGCCGTCGGGCGCGGTCTTCAGCTTCTCGGCATCGGCGAACGCCGCGGGGTTCGCGATGAGGCCGGCGGCGTCGGACAGGTAGTAGAGGTAGGCCGGGTCCGGCGCGCCCAGGTGCAGCACGACGTGGGTCGCGTCGACCACCTCCACCTGTTCCAAACCGGACAGCCACTTGGCGTTGGCCCCGCTGCTCGCTTTGAAGCGCTCCAGGTTCGCCTTGACCGCCGTGCCGTCGAACTGTGTGCCGTCGTCGAACTCGACGTCACCGCGCAGCGTCAGCGACAGCTTCGTCCGGCCCGCGTCCCAGGTCCACTCGGTGGCCAGCATCGGGCGGTAGGCGCCGTCGGCCTCGCGCTTGAGCAGGGAGTCGTAGGTGGCCTGGAAGAAGGGCAGTGCGCCGCCGACCGCGGTCACCGGGTCGAGGCTCTGGGGGAAGGTCATCGTGGCGATGTCGAGGATCGGATCGCTCTGCCCGGTCGTCCCGCCCCCGGCTCCGGTGCACCCCGCCAAGACGAGGGCGGCTACCACGACACCCGCCGAACCGGCGGTCGGGAACCTGCGGATCCTCATGGGTCACTCCTGTTCTGAGCAGCCGGGCTTCCTTGCCCGCAAACCGATCCCGCATAACTAACCATGTGGTAAGTTCTGCCGGGCGACATGGTAGGCACACCACCACGCAAGATGTCCAGCACGCTTTCGCATCACCGGCGCCGCCGACCGGGACCCGACCCACGAGGAGACACGATGACGAGCCCGGACCTCGACCACGTCGCCGACGACCCGCCTCCCCCCGCCCGCCGGTACACCAAGGGCGACCGCACCAAGGAGCGGATCGTCGAAGCTGCCGCGGACCTGTTCTCGAAATCCGGCTACCTCGCCGTGTCCCAGCGGGACATCGCCGCCCAGGCGGAGATCACCCACGCGGGCCTGCTGCACCACTTCCCGGGCGGCAAGGACGAATTGCTCATGCAGGTGCTCGAACGACGCGACGCCGACGACGCCGTCGTCCTGTTCGACGAGCACCTCGATGCCTGGGGCCACCTCGACCAGACGGTCCGCATCGTCGAGCGCAACGCCCGCACGCCGGGGCTGGTCGCGTTGTACGCCAAGCTCTCCAATGAGGCCAGCGACGTCAACCACCCCGCCCACACCTACTTCCGCCGCCGCTACGAGATCCTGCGGGAGCACTTCGCGACGGTCCTCGGTGAACTGGTGGACCGGCACGGCGATCGGTCCGCCCTCGACCCCGACACGGTGGCGCAGCAACTCATCGCGCTCCTCGACGGGCTGCAGACGCAATGGCTGCTCGCCCCGGAGACGATCGACATGCGCGCCCGCCTGGTCGACTTCCTCGCCCTGCTCGGGGTGGACACGACCGGCTGGCGCACCGACTCGGCCTGAGGCGCACCGGCTGCGGCGCACTCGGGCGCTGCGGACGGCCAACCCACCCATCCACGAGGGAGACCGCACCCATGCCCGACCAGATCGACCGCACCTTGCCGATCGAGCTGAAGGCGTCGCTGACCTCGGGCAGCGACACCTGGCACTCGACGGGAGCGCCGGGCGTCGTGCGCCCGTTCCTGCTCGCCGACGGGCCGCACGGGGTGCGCCGCCAGCGCGAGGGCGGTGACGCGCTCGGCATCGGCAACAGCGTGCCGGCCACGTGCTTCCCGCCCGCGGTGGCGCTCGGGTCCACGTGGGACCCCGCGCTGGTGCGCCGCGTCGGCGAGGCACTCGCCGAAGAGGCGGCCGCCCTGGAAGTGGACGTGCTCCTCGGTCCGGGGATGAACCTCAAGCGCTCACCGCTCGGTGGGCGCAACTTCGAGTACTTCTCCGAGGACCCGCACCTCACCGGTCGGCTCGCCGCCGCCTACGTCGAGGGCATCCAGGCCGGTGGTGTCGGCGCGTGCGTCAAGCACTTCGCGGTGAACAACCAGGAGACCGACCGCATGCGGGTCTCCGCCGAGGTCGACCAGCGGGCCCTGCACGAGGTCTACCTCCGCGCTTTCGAGCACGTCGTGCGTACCGCCCGCCCCGCCATGGTGATGAGCGCCTACAACCGGATCAACGGCGTCCCCGCGAGCGAGGATCCCTGGCTGCTCACCCGGGTGCTGCGCGAGGAGTGGGGCTTCGACGGGGTCGTCGTGTCCGACTGGGGCGCCGTCGACGACCGGGTCGCCGCCCTGCGCGCCGGCCTGGACCTGGAGATGCCGCCGACCGGCACCGACGACGAGGTCGTGGCCGCCGTCGAACGGGGCGAGCTGGCCGAGTCCGCGCTCGACGCCGTGGTGGAGCGCCTGCGCCGCCTCGAAGCGAGGCTCGGCGGGGCGAAGGAGCCCGTCTCCGAGCAGGAACTGGCGGCGATCCGCGACCGCAACACCGACCTGGCCCGGGAGGCCGCCGCACGATCGGCGGTGCTGCTGGCCAACGACGGCGTGCTGCCGCTGGACCGCTCGTCGCGGACCTCGGTCGCGGTGATCGGCGAGTTCGCCCGCACACCCCGCTTCCAGGGCGGAGGTTCATCCCGCATCGTGCCGACCGGGGTGAGCTCGGCCCTGGACGCGCTCACCGCGCGGTTGGGCACCGACGTCGTCCGGTTCGCGCCGGGGTACGCCGTGGACGGCTCCGGCGACGAGGCGCTGGCACGGGCCGCGGTCGAGGCCGCCGGCGCCGCCCGGGTCGCGGTGGTCTTCCTCGGACTACCCGAGCACGCCGAGTCCGAGGGCTTCGACCGCACGACGATCGACCTGCCCGCCGACCAGGTCGGTCTGCTGGAACAGGTCGCCGCCGTCGCGCCCCGCGTGGTCGTGGTGCTGTCCAACGGCGGCGTCGTGTCGGTGGCCCGGTGGCAGCACCACGCCAACGCGATCCTGGAGGGCTGGCTGCTCGGCCAGGCGGGCGGCGAGGCGACCGCGGACCTCCTCCTCGGCGACCGCGCGCCCTCGGGCAAGCTCGCCGAGACCATCCCCCTGCGGCTCGCGGACCACCCCTCCTACCCCACCTTCCCCGGCGTCGACGGGGTCTCCGTGTACGGGGAGAGCGTCCACGTGGGGTACCGGCACTTCGACGCGGCGGACCGGCCGGTCGCCTTCCCGTTCGGGCACGGCCTGACCTACACCCGGTTCGAGTACTCCGACCTGCGGGTGGTCGAACAGGCCGAGAACACGTGGGAGGTCGCGTTCTCGGTGACGAACACCGGTGACCGCGACGGCCGGGAGGTCGCTCAGCTCTACGTCGGCCCGGCCGAGGGACAGCAGCCGACCCGGCCCCGCGCGGAACTGCGCGGCTTCGCCGCGCTAGACCTGCGACCCGGCGAGACGGCCACCGTCACGCTGCCGCTCACCGCCGCCGAACTGCAGACGTGGGACGCGCGCGGGCAGCGCTGGACCGTGCTCCCCGGTGACTACGCCGTGCGCGTGGGAGCCTCCTCGCGCGACGTACGGCTGCGCGCCACGGTGCACAGCGACGGCGACCGCGTGCTGGCGCCGCTCACAGCGCAGTCCACGATCGCCGAGTGGCAGGCCGACCCCGCGGGGCAGCAGGTGCTCGCCGCGCTCCTCGGCCGGGTGTCCCTGGCCGGTCGGGCGTCGTCGGTCGCCCCCGAGCTGGTGCGGATGTTCCTGTCCATCCCGCTCGACAAGCTGCGCTCCTTCGGCCTCGGCGTCACCGCCGCGACCGTGGCCGACCTGGTCGCCCAAGCGCAGGCCCGCCAGGAGGAACTCATCGCCGCCGGCACCTACCGACGCCCGTGACACCCTCGCGACCGCAGCCAGGAGACACCATGACGACCACCTTCCCCGACGGCTTCCTGTGGGGGGCCGCCACCTCCGCGCACCAGGTCGAGGGCAACAACACCAGCAGCGACCTGTGGGCCGTCGAGAACGCGCCGGACCCGATCGTGCCGGAGCGCAGCGGAGACGCCTGCGACAGCTACCACCGGTGGCCCGAGGACCTCGACGTCGTCCGCGACCTCGGCCTCAACTCCTACCGGTTCAGCATCGAGTGGGCGCGCGTCGAACCCACGCCCGGCCGCACCTCGCGGGCACAACTCGCCCACTACCGCCGGATGATCGAGGGCTGCTTCGAGCGCGGCCTGACACCCGTGGTGACGCTGCACCACTTCACCACCCCGGCGTGGTTCCGCGCGGCGGGCGGGTGGACCGCGGAGGGCGGTGTCTCCCGGTTCCGCGACTACGTCCGGTCGCTGCTGCCGATCCTCGACGGCGTCGAGTGGGTGTGCACCATCAACGAACCGAACATGCTCGCGATGATCAGCGCCATGCTCAAGCGCGGTGAGCGGCACGAGAACGTGGCCGGCGCCATGCCCCCACCGGACCAGGACGTCGCCGACGCGCTGATCGGCGCACACCGCGCCGCACGCGAGGAGCTCGCCGGGCTGCCGGGAGTGCGCTCCGGTTGGACGGTGGCGAACCAGAACTTCCAGGCCGCGGCAGGCGCCGAAGAGCAGACCGCGCAGTGGTCCCACTCCCGCGAGGACCAGTTCCTCGACGTCGCCGAGGACGACGACTTCATCGGCGTGCAGGCCTACACCCGAGTGGTCATCGGACTTGATGGCCCGCAGGACCCGGAGAGCGCGCGCAAGACGCTCACCGGCTGGGAGTTCTACCCCGAGGCGTTGGAAGGCGCCGTCCGCCACACCGCACGGCGGGTCGGCACCGCCGTGCCGATCCTGGTCACCGAGAACGGGATCGCGACGGCCGACGACGCCGAGCGGGTCGAGTACACCCGCACCGCCCTGACCGGGCTGGCACGCGCCATGGCAGACGGCATCGACGTGCGGGGTTACCTGCACTGGTCGCTGCTGGACAACTACGAGTGGGGTTCGTGGACCCCGACCTTCGGCCTGGTGTCCGTGGACCGCGAGACCTTCACCCGCACGATCAAGCCCAGCGCGCGCTGGTACGGCGAAGTCGCCCGCTCCGGACGGCTCTGAACGGCCCCGGTGTGGAACGACCACATCACGGCCGCACCGGCCGGTGACGCGGGTGCCGCCGCTGTCACTGGACAGCTACGCCGCCTGCGGATCCCCGCTGTGCGCCGACAGCGCGGGCGGCACCGACGTCGTGCTGCGGCTCGGTGCGACCGCAGGTACAAAGTCAGGGATCGCGCATTGCGTCGCACCACGCCTGTGAGGAGCCCTTCATGACCTCGCCCGCAGATCCCGGCGACCAGGCGGACCCGCCCGCGCGGACTGCGGCTCTCGACACGCGGACGAGCACCGGTGTCATGACCGTGTGGGTGCGGCGAGCGCTCTTCCTCCTGCTGGGGCTGGTGGTGGCCGTCGTGTTCCTCGTCGTCGTCAGCACCTTCCTCCCAGCTCCGGTGAACGTCGTCGGTGCCACTCTCTCGTCGTTCTCGGCGCACCTCGCCATCTCCTCCCTCCTCCTGGTCGCGGCGGTCGGGTGGCTGTGGTGGCGACGACGGACCTGGGCACGAGGTGCGCTGGTCCTCCTGGCCGTCCTGTCGCTGGCGGGCGTCACCGTGATCGGCGGGAGGCAGTTGGCCATGGCCGACCGCGAAAAGGCAGACCTCGACGTGGGAGCGCTGCTGGAGCTCTCGCACGGGAGCGCCTCACCCGACGAGAACGTCGACTACCTCCGCTTCGAGGGGCAAGCGCTGTCGCTGTCGGTGTGGCGGCAGGCCGACGGCGACGGAGCCGGCGCACCGGTCATCGTCATGGTGCACGGCGGGGGCTTCATCTCGAGCTCCCGGCTGGAGGGCACGCCGCCCGCGCACGCGCGCTGGTTCGCCGAGCACGGGTACCTCGTCATCAGCGCCGATTACACCCTCTCCACCGACCAGCGCCATCTGTGGGACGTCACCGAGCAGCAGATCGGCTGCGCGTTGGCGTGGACCGGGGCCAACGCACGCCGGTACGGGGGCGACACCACGCGGTTGATGCTGGTCGGCGACTCCGCCGGCGGCAACCTGGCGCTCCGGGCCGCCTACAAGGGCAACGCCGGTCAGCTCCGTTCCAGCTGCGGCGGCACCCCACCTCGGGTCGCCGCAGTCAGCGCCCTCTACCCGGTCAGCGACATGGCGCAGCTCTACGCCAACGAACCATCCAGGATCTTCGCCGAGCGGTATGTCGGAGGGAGTCCTGATCAGTACCCCGAGCGGTACGCGGCCACCACGCCGGCGAACCACATCACCCCTCAGGCGCCCCCGACCCTTCTCACCATGGGGACCTCCGACTACATCGTGCCGCCCGACGGCACCCGCCGGCTGTACGACCGGCTTCACCGCGGCGACGTCCCCTGCGACCTGGTCGAAGTCCCCTATGGTCAGCACGTCTTCGACGCCGCGCCCGGCGCGGTGGGCACCCAGGTGTGGCGTCAGGCCACGCTGCGCTGGTTCGCGGATCACGCGCCGGCTGGGAGCCCGCCGGCACCACGCGGTCCCGGAACCGGCGCGGCGGCGTACGGGCTGACACCCGCCGTCTCCGTGGGGTGACTTGCGAACACAGCCGCACGGTGTGCCGCCCGACAACTCCGTCCGCCAGGAAGACCGACCTTCGTCCCGGTGATGCCGTCCGACCGGAGGTTCGGCCGATGAGGCCCACAGCCCCAGGTGGTCTTGATCAGCCCTGGGGGTCGTCCTCGATCACGCCGACCCGCTCCGGGTCTTCCGGGGCGGGCATGTGTCGGATGCTGTCGCTGCCCTTGTGGTCATGGGCGCGGGTGTACCGGGAATCCAACACCCTTCCCAACTTGTGCGCCGCCCCGGCGTACGCGTCGTCCACGGTGGTCGCGTGGTGGGTGACCGCGACCGGCTGTTTGCCCCCCGGCCGCGCCTCGATGACGCACTTCTTGTCTTCCGGCTTGCCGCCCGCGTCCTCACTGAGGTGCACTTCCACCCGGGTCAACCATCCGCTGAACCTGGACAGGCTGCTCTCCAGGTCGGTGGTCACATAGGTGGCCAGTCGTTCGCCACCGTGGATGTTGTGGTCGGTATTGACCTGGATCTGCATGAGCACCTTCCGGAGCGGGACAGCGATGGTCCTGGTCAGTACCACGGGAGCGGCCGGCTCAAACGCGGCGCCGTTCAGCGTGATTCGCCGGTGGTGGAACGCATTCGCGGACCTCACCACACCCGACCGGCAGGTGCTTCGCGGAGTCCACCGTTTCATCACCGCGCACGCCCACGCATCCGGTACGACGTCCGGGGGGGGTGCGCCGGTGCCGACGCGGTCGACCCAGCACAGCATCACCGTGACAGGTGTGAAGTCCGTGCGATGTGGGCAACCGGTCCCCGTAACGATCACGCCGCGTCGCGGGAGTCGGCGTGGCACGAGGACAAGGAAGCACTGTGGGCATCCTGGGTTGGATCGTTCTGGGCCTCATCGCGGGCGCCATCGCCAAGGCCGTCATGCCCGGCAAGGACCCGGGCGGCATCATCGTCACCATGCTGCTCGGCATCGTCGGCGCGATCATCGGCGGCTTCATCGGCCGAGCCATCTTCGGCTCGGACATCGGCAGCTTCTTCGACCTGAGCACCTGGCTGCTCGCCATCCTCGGCTCGGTCGTCGTGCTCGCCGTCTACCACTTCGCCACCAGCCGGGGTCACCGCGCCCACGGCTGACACACCACCGCAGCGCACGGGCCCGCCGGTCACCACCGGCGGGCCCGACGCTTGTGCCCGACAACGCACGTTCGGCATCTGTCCGGTCCACGACCGGGTGCACCTGATCTTCCTGAGCCGAATGGCTTAACGGTGCATGAGCCGATCAGCTTCGGGGCAACCCGATCTCGTGACCGACGCCCATGCCGACCCTGACCACCCCCGACGCCGGCCTTTCCCGGACATCGACACCACGACCGGATCGCGTGAGGCGAAGACGGTCACGCAGGACGAGCGCGGCGCCGACGGCCACGCCGAAGAGGGGCGTGTCGCCGACCAGGCGGAGTTCGAGGTCTCCCTGCCGTGCGACAACCTCGCCGCCGTGCGCCGGCGCATCGGTGACGCGCTACACCCTCACGACGACGACTTCGTCCACGACGTGCAGCTGGTGGCGACGGAACTGGCCTCCAACGCCTGCGACCACGCCGACGACCCCCGGTACCTGCTGCTGCGCCGCGAGATCCACCCCGACCGCGGACCCGAACTCGTCGTCGAGGCCCACGACGCGACCCCGGACCGCACCCCCGTCGTCGGGTTTTCCAGCATCAGCCCCCACCGCGGCAACGGCATGAAGATAGTCCAAACGATCTGCAACGACTGGGGTGTGCGCCACGAAGACGCCGGCAAGGTCGTCTGGGGCCGCATCCCGATGCCTTGATCAGGACACCCCGCGCATCGGTCGAGGCGGCGTGGTGGTGTGCGAGGTGCGTGACGCGGGCCGGATCGCGAGCCCGGATTACTCCTGTGCGCCGACCACCCCTAAGGGCTGTCACGTAACTCGGTGACGGGTCGTCTGGACGGATCGGGGATCATGATCGGGTGCAGGTGATCTCGGCGTCCCGGTCGGAGTGGATC
>NZ_PYAX01000015.1 GCF_003014735.1 Saccharothrix carnea
GCGGACGCGAGCCGGGTGCTGCGCATGGGAGTCGCTCCTTCGAGGACGGTGGCCGGAACTGTGTTTCCCGGCTTGTCATGAGTGATTCGGTACCGCCGCGGCGTCGGATTGGTCGAAGCCGGAAAAAGTCGGGCCGTCTCCGCAGCGGCCACGGCGAGGCTGGTCAGGGCCGGGCGGTGAACACGATGGTGTGCCGGCCTGCGGCGCCGTCCGGGATCGGTTCGGCGCGTTCGCTGGTCTGGGTGTAGCCGGTTCGGTCGGTGGCCCGGACTTCGAGGGTGCGCGAGCCGGCGGGGAGGTCGAGTTCGGCGCGCCACATGCGCCAGGTGTCGACGTTGACCTCGGTGCTCAGGGTCGCGGCCTGCCAGGGGCCGCCGTCGACGCGGACCTCGACCTTGTCGATGCCCTTGTGCTGGGCCCAGGCGACGCCGGCGGCGACGAACTTCCCGGCGGGGACCTGCTCGAAGGGCTTGGGCCGGTCGATGCGGGACATGGTCTTGATCGGGGCGCGTTGTGCCCAGTCCCGCTTGACCCAGTAGGCGTCGAAGTCGGCGAACGTGGTGAGTTCGGCGTCGACCAGCCACTTGGTGGCCGAGACGAACCCGTACAGCCCGGGCACGACCATCCGCACGGGGAAGCCGTGCTCGGCCGGTAGCGGCTCGCCGTTCATGCCGATGGCCAGCAAGGCGTCGCTGTCGGGTTTCATGATGTCCTCGACGGGCGTGCCGCACGTCCAGCCGTCCGCGCTGCGGGTCGCGAGCTGGTCCGCACCCGGCCGGACGCCTGCTTCGGTGAGGAGGTCGCGCAGGGACACGCCGATGAAGTTCGTCGTGGAGATGTACGGGCCGCCGACTTCGTTGGACACGCAGCACAGGCTGATGGTCTTCTCCACCAGCGGGCGGTTGAGCAGGTCGTCGTAGGTGAGCACGAGTTCGCGGTCGACCAGGCCGTGCACGCGCATCCGCCAGTCCTGGGCGCGCAGCCGCGGCACGGACAACGCGGTGTCCACCCGGTAGAAGTCGGCGTTGGACGTGATGAAGGTCGGTGTGCCGTCACCGGTGAAGTCCGCGCCCGCCGGGATCGGTGGCGCGGTCACGTCCGGGGTGAGTCGGATGGAGCGACGAGAGGCCTCGACGTCCACCCGGCCGCCCACGAACTGCCCCGCGGCGGCGGTCGCGCCGGCGGCCGCGGCGACGGCGGTGGAGGTGATCAGGAAGCGGCGGCGACCCAGGCCGGGCACCGACCAGTCCACCGCGCGGGTCCGCGGCTCACCGGCGCTCTCGACGGGCTGCGACTCGTCCGCACCGGGCTCGCCCACCCGGGTTCGGCGGGCGAGCCGGTGCAGCCACCGGAAGACCAGCACACCCACGACCAGGCTGGTCAACGGGGCCAGCACGGCGATCGTGTCCAGCGTGGGACGGGTGAGCACCGCCGCGACGCCGAGCACCCCCAGCGTCGCCGCCAGGACGGTTCCCGGCAACGCGCTGCGGCGGGACAGCAGTCCGGCGAGGGCCGCCGCGGCGGTGATGACGAAGGCCATGCCGGCCAGCAGCACGATCTTGTCGTTCTCACCGAACGTGCGGATCGCGAAGTCCTTCACCGGGTGCGGTGTCAGGTCGATCGCGGTGTTGCCCACGGCCAGGAACGGCGAGGCGAACGGGTCGATCAGCGCGGCCACGAGGTGTCCCGCGGCCAACGCCGCGGCCACGGCGATCAGGCCCACCGCGGCGGCCGCCCGCAGGGGCAGCCGCGGCACCGCGGCATCGGACGGCTGCCTGGACGTGGATGCGTTCATACCAGGTCTTCGCAGCCGCCGACCGCGCGGATTGGCCCGGAGCGCCTGCCGGTCACGGTTCACCTTGACGGGTGGGCCGGGGCGGTATCGGCAGGAAACCGCTCGTGCGCCGGACGTAGTCGGCGTAGGCGGGTCGTCGACGGCGCAGGTGGTCTTCGAGCATCGGTTTGCCGGTGCCCTTGGCGAGCAGGAAGGTCATCGGCACCGGTGCCACGACGGTCGCCACGCCGTACCACGACGAGCACGCCGCCAGGAACAGGCCCCACCAGACGCAGGCGTCGCCGAAGTAGTTCGGGTGCCGCGTGTAGCGCCACAGCCCTCGGTCGAGCACCTGGCCGCGGTGGGCGGGGTCGGCCCGGAAGCGCTGCAGCTGCCAGTCGCCGACCGCTTCGAACACCATGCCGACCGACCACAACGCCGTCGCGGCCGCGATCACCGCGGGGTGGGCGCCGGAGCCGTACTGGGCGGCTTGGACCGGCAGCGACACCAGCCACAGCACGACCGCCTGAGCCAGGTAGGCGCGCACCAGCACGTGCAGGTGGGGGTTCCCCTTGGCACGACGGCGCATCTCGGCGTAGCGGTGGTCCTCGGGCTCGCCGCGGCGGCGCTGATCGCGAGGTTGACGGGCAACCCGGCGGCGTGCTCGACCTCGCCGACGTCCGCGCCGGCACCCACCTGCTCGAGATCGGCACCGGCCGGGGCGCGCTGGCGATCCGCGCCGCCCGGCGTGGCGCCCGCGTCACCACGCTCACCATCTCCGCCGAGCAGAAGCACCTCGCCGAACAACGCATCGCCCAGGCCGGGCTCACCGACCGCGTGCAGGTGCTGCTGCGCGACTACCGCGAAGCCCGCGGCAGCTACGACGCCGTGGTGTCCGTGGAGATGATCGAAGCCGTGGGCGCCGACTACTGGCCCACCTACTTCCGCACCCTCGACCGCGTGCTCGAGCCCGGCGGCCGGGTCGGGCTCCAGGCGATCACGATGCCGCACGACCGCCTCCTGGCCACCCGCCGCTCCTACACCTGGATCACAAGTACGTCTTCCCCGGCGGCCAACTGCTGTCCGTCCCCGCGATCCAGGACGCGGTCCGGCACCACACCCGACTCGCCATCACCGAACGCCGCTCGCTCGGACCCGACTACGCCCGCACCCTGCACCACTGGCGCGCCCGCTTCCTCGACAACTGGCCCAGGGTCGCCGCCACGCGCTTCGACGACACCTTCCGCCGCCTGTGGGAGTTCTACCTCGCCTACTGCGAAGCCGGCTTCGGATCCGGTTACCTCGACGTGCTCCAACTGGGCCTCACCAAACACCACCGGTGACCGCACGGCGGGACGGCGCCGTCCCGCTGCTTCCGGCTTGCTCACCGGGCCATCGCGCCCTGCCCGACCCACCTCCACCCGACCGGGCGGCCCGGCGGCGCACGCCGGTCAGTGCCGCACGCCCATCCTCTCCAGGGCCAGTCGCAGCGCGCGGAGTCCGAAGAAGACATCGGCCGGACCAACGGCTTCGACATCGCCCCGAACGGCGAGGCCCTGGCCGCCTCGGGTGCGCGGGTCTACCGGATCGACCTGGGAACCGGTCGGGCCCGGCTCGTCGGCCTGGTCCCCGGCAGCGTCACCGGCCTGGCGTTTCGCCACTGAGCACGACGGGGTGGCCGCGGTCGGGTCCGGCCCGACCGCGGCCACCCACGAAGCGCCTGGGGTGAGTCCTGCTCGCGAGTCGCGTCTCATCACGGCCGCCTTCGGACCGATTGCCCGTATTGTGGTCGCCGACCGAATCCGAGCGTGACGGGGAACAGCTGGCCGGCCACGCGTCTTCAGTCGAGGAGGACGTGAGGCCGGTGGACAGCGACGACCCGGCGACCACGGTCGCGTTGCCCCTGGACGAGGACGTTCCGCCGTTGGCCGCCGTGCGGCGTTGGGCGGCCGAAGCGCTGGTCGGCCTGACCGAGGACGAGCTCGACGATTGCAGGCTGGTGATCACCGAACTGGTCAGCAACGCCTACGACCACGGCGTCGGCCCTCGTGCCGTCCGACTTCGGTGCTCGGCGGACCGGGGTGTCGTCCGCATCGAGGTGGATGACGCCTCGGCCGACGACCTCACGTACGGCCGCTCCCGGCTGGGGCCCAATCGCGGCCGGGGCCTGGTCATCGTCGACAAGCTGGCCGGGACCTGGGGCGTGGAGCGGCACCCGGGCGGCAAGACCGTCTGGGCGGAACTGCCCTGTGGGGCGTCCCACGTACCGCACTGACCCGGATCGGACGGGTGCCTCTTCCAGTGCCGCGATCTCCAGCGCACCCCGCGCCTTGCGGTAGTACGAGGGATCGCCGGTGATCCGGGCCTGCTCCACGTAGCTGCCGCCGAGCGACGCCCAGGTGGCCGCGTCCTCCGGTGACCGGCGGAGCTTGTCCTGGGCGGCGGCGATGACGCGCTGCACACCGCTGTGCGCCAACGCGGCTCGCGGCGGCGGTGTCTCGGTCTCGCCGCTGGGAGTGGTCAACGCCGAAGCGGTCGACACCGAGCAGCGCGACGCCGGCCACGATGGCCAGCACTGCGACGATCCTGCGACGGGTCATGCTGGTGACGCCGTGCCGGGCCGACCGGGCCCAGCGGCCGGCCCGGCACGTGCTCGCCGGGCCGGCCATCCGCCGAACGGGTGTCAGCGCAGGGACGAGGCGAGGCCGATGCCCTGCTCGCGCAGCGCCCGCGCGACCACCTCGGCGATGCGGGCCGCGCCGGCGGCTTCGAAGTGGGTGTGGTCGTTGCAGAAGAACGCGCCGACCGCGCCCTGCGTGTAGTCGCCGTTGTTCGGGCACAGGCGCAGCGAGTTGTAGAGGGCGACGCTGCGCTGGTGCAGGTCGATGACCGGCACCTGGTCGGCCTGCCCCTGGGCGATGGTCTCGGCCACGAACCCGCGGTTGCCCACGGCGGTGGAGCCGGAGCAGCGGATCGCGGCGACCGGCGTCACGAACACCGGCTTGACACCGCGGGCCTTGGCCTCACGCGCCATTGTGGACAGCAGCTGGCGGTAGCGGGTGGTGCCCACGTGCCGGGGGCAGTTGCGGTCGCCGTCGTTGATGCCGAACTGGATGATCAACCAGTCCCCCGCCCTCATGCCGTTGGTGGACAGCATGGTCGCCCAGCGGGAGGCGTAGGTGCGTGGGCTGACCACGCACTCGCCGGTGGAGTCCTTGGTGCTCTTGACGTTGGACTCGTAGAGCCAGGTCTGGATGCTGCGCCCGCCCACGGCGTTGTTGACCACGGTGACGTCGTCGGTGAACAGCCGGTCGAACTGGCTGCCCCAGCCCGCCGGGCAGCTGACGCCGGAGTTGGGGTTGGCCACGGTGGAGTCACCGGCCAGCCACACCTTGAACGGCGCGGCGGCGACCCCCGGACCGGTCCGGTCGGTGGCGAGGCAGGGCGCGGGCGCGGCTTGCGCCGGCGTGGTCACGACCGCCGCGGCGGCGCACACCGCCGCCGCGACCGCCAAGTTCCTGGTGAGCCGGGAAATCCTCATCGATCCTCCATGTCGTGCCGGCTGGTCTAGCGGACCTGGGTCGACCTGATGACGCCGAGCCGCAGGGCCTCGTCGAGCACCAGGGCCGCCATCGCGGCCGCGCCGTACTCGGAGAAGTGGGTGTTGTCACCCTTCTCCCGCGTCAGGAACAACCGCTCCGACCCGGTGACGCCGAGCTGCTGGACGAGGTTCGCGGACGACGTGGTCAGGTCGACCAGCGGTGTGCCCTGCGCGCGGGCGACGGCCTTCATCTCGCTGGGCAGGTTGACGCCCAGCTCGTTCACGTGCCACGCGGTGCCGGTGAGCCGCCCGGCCGAGTCGAACAGCCGGCGGACCGGCGGCGTCACCAGCACGGGCGCGCCGCCCGCCGCGCGCACCTCGCGAACCATCCGGGTGAGGTTGTCGCGGAACGCGGTGGCGGTCGTGCGCTTGTCGTTGTGGCCCACCTGGATCGCGACGGTGTCACCCGCGCGGGTCTGCGACCGCACGGCCGGGAACAGCACCGGGTTGGACAGCACCGAGCCGGAGCTCTCGCCGGAGTCGGCGTAATTGGCCACCGACAGGCCCTCGCGCAGGCGCGCGGGCAGCAGCTGGCCCCAGCCGGTGTAGGGCGCGGTGGGCTGGTCGCACACGGTCGAGTCGCCGACCAGGAACAACGCCGGCGGTCGGACCGGCCGGACGGTGATCGCCTCGACCGCCGGGGAACGCCCGTCGAACACCAGGGTCAACCCGGGCGTGCCGGTGCCGCCCTGACCCGTCGGCTGCCCTTCCGGTTGCCGCACTTCGACCGTGACGACCCGGTCGAGCAGGTGGCCCGCGGCGGTGTCCACCGCGTTCAGCACGCGGCGGCGGGCCTCGGCCGTGATGCCGGTGCCGGCGGCGCGGGACCGGCTGCCCAGCCGCACGGTCACGTCGTAGTGGCCGGGCGCCACGTCGTAGCGACAGGTGATCGGGCCGGTGCCGGTGCAACCGGCCGGTGCGGCGTGCGAGGGCGCGGTGCCGAGGACGGTGAGCGCGCCGGCCGTGAGTGTCACGGCCAGCGCCGCGCGCAGAACGGCGGTCCGAGAGGGCATGGGTGTGCTCCTTGCTGCGGTTCGCCCGCATGGCGGGAGGGGGTTCGTGCGCAGGCCGGCTCCACGTCCGGGGAAGGAGAGCTCCCGGACGTGGAGCGGGGACGACGGCTCAGCCGGTGGTGAGTGCCGCCGACAGGATCGGCGCGAGCCGGTCGGCGATCTTGCGGTGGCCCTGGTCGTTGGGGTGCACGTTGTCGGTGGTGTCGGTGGATTCGACGATCCAGCCCGTGGTGTCGACGAACCGCACCTTCGGGTCGGCGACGGCCCGCACGGCCGCCTGCGTCTCCGGGATGTAGCGCTTGCGGAAGGTCTGCATCGCCAGGATCGTGGCGTTCGGGTACTTCTGGCGCGCCCGCTGGAGGAGCGTGACGTAGGCGGACTGGAACTGCGGTCCGGTGACGCTGTGGCCGACGTCGTTGGTGCCGAGGTTGATCACCACGGCGTCGGCGCGGTAGCGGGAGAAGTCCCAGTTCGCGGCGTCGGCCTGCAAACCGGTGCGCAGGAACCGGTCGCTCATCCCGATGCAGCCGTCCGCCGCCGAGACCAGGCACGCACCGCCGACCGCGATCTGCGTGTGACCCGCGCCCAGGCGTTCGCCGACCAGCCAGCCGTAGGCGGTCAGGGCTTGCTTGGACGACTGCTGGCCCACCGTGATCGAGTCACCGACGAACTCGACGAGCTTGGCCGGCACGCTCGGCGCGAACGTCGTCGCGCCCGCGTCCAGCTCGACGCCGCGGAACACCGCGTCACCCCGGTAGGAGCCGGCGATCGGCCGGTAGGACACCCGCAGGGTGTGGTTGCCGCTCGCCAGCGGCGTCGGGGTGAGGTCCACCGTGCCGCTGCGGTTGACGTACGAGACGTCGGGGCCGCCGTCGATGCTGACGTAGAAGTCGATCGCGTTGCGCTGCTTCAACTTCACCGTGCGGCCGGTGAACCCGACGAGCACGTAGGCGCCCGCCCACTCCGAGACGTGCGCGGTCGGGTCGGCGGTGTTCCACCGGCCGAAGTACTTCACGTTCGGGTCGGTCGGCGAACCGTTGCCGCCCGGCGTGCCGCCGCCGAGCCGGACCAGCAGCCACTGCTGGTTGGTGCCGCCGTTGACGTCGTACTGGGACACCCGCGCGCCGTCCGCGGTCGAGCGCTCCCACACGTCCAGCGCCTTGCCGCTGTTGCGGTTGACGATCCGCACGTGCCCGGCGTCCGCGTCGACCAGGCCGAACTGCTGGTTGGTCGAGTTCTTGTCGGTCCACTGCACCACGTTCGCGCCGTTGGCGGTGGAGGAGCCGGAGATGTCCACGACCTTGCCGCTGTAGCGGGACCTCAGCCGGTAGAACCCGCCGCCGGAGTCGACGAACTGGAACTGCTGCGCGGCCGAGTCGGTCCTGGTCGCCTGCACCACAGCGGCGCCATCGGCTGTGGACTGCACCTGCATGGCCTTGCCGCTGTGCCGGGCCACCACCGCGTAGCTCGCCGTGGTGTCGACCGTGGCCGCCTGGGCGGGCGGTGCGACCGGTGCGAGCGCGACGACCGCGCCCACGACCAGCACGAGCGCCGATCGCATGACCGCACCGCATGACGACAGTGTCATGTTCGTGCCTTTCGCCTGAGTCGGCACGGCGGCCGGGCCGCCGGACGAGAGGACTTCTTCGGCGGAAGAGTTGCGCAGATTTCCCTTGGGGGTCAACGGCCGCATCTCGTATGGGCCGGTGCGTCGAACACGTTCGACGATGGCGACGTACCGCCCTTTTCGGACGTTCCGGCGTCCGAGCGGAAAGCGCTATCCGCACCCGATGAACGGGAGATCGGTGTCGGTGTATCGCAGTGCCAGCAGCAAGGTGTCGTCGGTGTAGCGGACGTCGTCGTGCATCTCGTGGACGACCGTCGCCGCCAGCTCGTCCACCGGCAGGGCCGCGTGGCGGTGGGCGGTCGAGGCGAGGCGGATTTCGTCGGTGTCCGCGTCGCCGCGGCTTTCGATCAGGCCATCGGTGTAGAGCAGCAGCAGATCACCGGGTGCGAGTCGGGTCGTGCGGATCTCGGTGCTGCCGGGGAGCGGGAACCCGACGCCGCGGCCGTCTGCGGGCAGGTAGGCGGTGTCCTCGGGGCGCACCAGCAGTGCCGGCGGGTGGCTGCCGTTGGCCAGGTGCAGCAGGCCGGTGGCCGGGTCGAAGCGGGCGAGGAGCACCGTCGCCATGACGTCCGGGTTGATCCGCGCCGCGCGTCGGACGAGGTCGTCGAGCGGGTGGCCCTCGATGGCGAGGGTGCGGACGGTGTGGGTCACGTCGAGGGCGGTGCGGGTGCAGGTGACGCCGTGGCCCACGGCGTCGACGACGGTGATGTGCAGGGTCCCGTCCGGCAGGACGAACCAGTCGTACAGGTCGCCGCCGGTGGGGGTGTCCTCGCCGGCGGGTTGGTAGTGCACGGCCAACTCGACACCGGCAACGGTCGGCGGGGGTGGGCGCAGGGCGTCTTCGAGTTCGCGGAAGATCGCGGCGTGCGCGCGGCGGAGGCGTTCGTCGCGTTCGGCCAGTTCGACGTACATGGCGAGCACGCCGCTGTTGGTCTCGGCCAGTTCGTGCTTGAGTTCGCGGTGGTCGCGCTCCAGGGCGTCGGCGCGGGCGAGCACGGCGCGCAGCTCGGCCTCGGTCGCCGCCTCGTCGTCGGTGTGCACCGGCTCGGCCTTCCCGGTGGTGGCGGGGAGCGGGATCCGCCAGGCGACGGTCCCCGGTTCGCTGGGTTCGGGCGGCAGGGGGAGGTCGAGCGCGGTGCCCGGGTCCGGCGGCGTGGCCGGCCCCAGGATGATCACCAGGGCGTTCTGGTCGAGCCGGGCGGTGACGGTCGCCCCGCCCGCGGCGCGGGCCACGGTGGTGGCGCTGAGCACGAGCCGGGCGCGTTGCTCCAGGGGTATCCCGTACCCGTGGCACAGGTGCCTGACGCGGGCCCGCAACGCGCGCGTGGTGTCGGGGGTTGTCCGGGCGGTGGGGACGTCGGAGGTCATTCGGCACGGGCTCGGGGTCGGGCGACGAGCACGGCGGCGTCGTCGCGGTGGTTGCGGTGGTCGCGGAGGAGGTGCGCGGCGA
The DNA here is from genome assembly GCF_003014735.1 of Saccharothrix carnea. Classification (GTDB taxonomy): domain Bacteria; phylum Actinomycetota; class Actinomycetes; order Mycobacteriales; family Pseudonocardiaceae; genus Actinosynnema; species Actinosynnema carneum. The sequence continues at coordinate 9,466 of NZ_PYAX01000015.1, forward strand.
GCAGGGGTGGCGGTTGCGGGCGGTGCGCGGGCGAGGCGAGCAACCAGCGGCCGTCCACGCCGTCGCTGTGCATCACGACCGTGCTGCCCGGTGGGAGGTCGACGCGGTGTTCGGTCGGCTCGTCCACGCGCAGCCCGACGACGCCGGGACGGCTGAGCAGGTGGTGGTTGCGGGTTCCGGTGAGCACGGCGGTGGTGATGTTGCCGATGCCGCAGAAGTCGAGCCGGGTGGCTCCGACGCGGACGACGGCGGCCGCGGCGCCGCGGGTGTGCCGGATGCCGCGGTGCAGCGCCCGCATCACCTCCCGCACCGGTCGGGCGGGATCGCGGTGGAACACGTCGGCCGCGGTCAGGGCCGCTTCGCCGGCCGCCTCGCCGTGGCCAAGGCCGTCCACGAGCAACAACGTGGTGGCGTCCGGCTCCTCGTGGACCGCGACGGTGTCGCCGCTGTGCTCCTCACCCGCGGCGGGGAGCAGGACGTGGCCGAGGGCGACGTCGCGGTGGGCGGGTTCGCCGGGGGCGCGCAGGGTGGCCGCGGCGAGGGTGCCTTCGCCGGGCTCGGTCGTGATGACGAAGTCGCTGGACATCCGCTGGACGGCGCCGAGGCCGACGCCCAGCGTCCCGGTGGTGGTGTGGCCGTCGGTCAGGCAGCGGCGCAGGTCGGTCATGCCGGGGCCGCGGTCGGAGGAGACGATCTCGACGCCGACACCCACCAACAGCCGCTGGAGGTGGACGACGCCGTCGTGGGCGTGCTTGTCGAGGTTGCCGGCCAGTTCCGAGGCGATCACCGCGGCGTGCTCGGGCAGGACACCGGGCAGACCGGCGTCCGCGGCCAGGGCACGGGCGGTCCGCGCGGCCACGTGCGCGGCGCTGACGTGGTCGACCGGGATGGCGATGGTGGCCGGCGGCCTCACGTCACCCACCGCACGACGGTGACGGTCGTGCCGCGGCCGGCTTCGGTGTCGATGGCGAACTCGTCGACCAGCCTGCGGGTACCGCCCAGGCCGTGGCCGAGCCCGGCACCGGTGCTGAAGCCATCGGTCAACGCCGCCTCCACGTCCTGGATGCCCGGCCCGCTGTCGGCGACGGTCAGCCGCAGCCCGCGGCGGCCGTGCGCGGCGCCGATCGCGCTGATGGTCAGCGTGCCGCCGCCGCCGTGGATGTAGGCGTTGCGCACCAGTTCGCTCGCGGCCGTCACGATCATCGTCTGGCCGACCAGGTCGAAGCCCGCCGCCACCGCCGCCGAGCGGACGGCGTGGCGGGTGGCGAGCAGGTCGGGTTCGTCGCGCACCGGGTGCGTGGACTCGGTGAACCCCACCGGGCTCACGGGTGCGTCGACGGCGGAGGCCTCACCTGGTCGCATGTGGCCGGCTCCCGTGGACACGCGCCGGATCCCTGCGCCACCCCAGTGCCGCGACCGCCCGCTCGGCGGTGAGCGCCGTCTCCACACCGGACAGCGCCAACCCCAAGCCGCACAACGTGATGGCCACCGCCGGGCGCATCCCGGCCACGATCATCCGCGCGCCCAGGAGCCTGCCCGCCGCCGCCGACTCGGTGAGCACGCGGGCCACGAACGAATCGATGATCTCCAGGCGGGAGATGTCGATGACGACACCGCGGGCACCCTCGTCGGCGATGCGCTCGGTCAGCTCCTCGGTGAACCGCAGCGCCGTCTTGTCGTCCAGGTCGTCGAGCAGACCGGTGAGGAGGATGTCGCCGAGCCTGATGATCGGCACGCCCGCGGGCGGCGGGGCGGTCACAGCGCGCTCCGCACCCGCTCCGACGCCATGTCCGGGAAGTCCGCGTCCAGCAGCCGGACGGCTTCGGCCAAGGCGTCGGCGAGCGTCGCCCTGGTGGTGATCGTCGACAGGTCGATGCCCAGTTGGGTGATGGTCTGGGCGATGGCGGGCCGGATGCCGCTGATGAAGCACTCCGCACCCATCAGCCGCACCGCGGTGACGGTCTGGAGGAGGTGGTGTGCCACCACGGTGTCCACGGTCGGCACACCGGTGATGTCGATGATGGCCACCGGCGCCTCGTCGGCCTGGATGGCCTCCAGCAACCCGTTCATCACCAACTGGGTGCGGGCGCTGTCGAGGGTGCCGATCAGGGGCACCGCGAGCACGCCGCGCCACAGCCGCACCACCGGGGTCGACAGCTCCAGCATCTGCCGGTGCTGGGTGCGGATGATCTCCTCGCGGCCCTCGACGTACGAGGCGAACGTCAACGCGCCGGCGGCGTCGAGGAGCCTGTTGACGGTGATCGCGGCGGAGAACAGCGCACCGGGTTCGTCGGTGTGCTCGCGCAGCACGTCCAGCAGCGTGTCCTTCAACGCCAGCGTGGCCAGTGCCGTGGCGGTCGGGTCCACCCCGGCGCGGGCGCGACGCACCGACAACCGCACCACCGCCTCGCGGGCCGGCGCGTGGCGCTCGACCACGTCGCCCACCGGGAGACCGGTCTCCAGGCCCTCCCGCAACGCCGCGATGACGCCCGCGGCCTCCGACCGCAGCTCACGCTCGCCGAGCGCGGTCACGGCAGCCCGTTCCGACTGGGCACGCACCCAGAGGTCGAGGATCTCCGCGTCGTGCTCGCGCAGCACCCTGACGAGGAGGTCACGCACCTTCAGGTCGTCCTCGGTGGCCACGCCCACCCCTTCCCGACAACTACTCCTGCTCACTAAACTATTGTCTCTCGACAAACGTTAGCAGGAGGCACGAACCGCGGCACAACGGTCGGCGCACGGAAGTTGGCAGAAGGCGATGATGACCCCGCTCCGGCCAGGCCCGACTCCGCTAGGCCGACTGCGTGCCACGCCCCTCATCGGGCCGCACCTGTCCGCCCCGCGCGTTCTCGTCCTCGGCGGCGTCCCTCAGCCGCGTCAACCCCTCCACCATCGCCGACCGCGACGACGCCGGCAGCGCCTCGACCAGGCCGCGCAGGTGCTCGTTGCGCCTGGCCCGCAGGTCGGCGAGGTAGGTCCGACCACGCTCGGTGAGCCGCAGGTCGACCTCCCGGCGGCTGTTGGGGCTCAGCGACCGCTCCAGGAACCCCACGGCCTGCAACCGGTCGCACAGCCTGCTCACCGAGGGTGGCGTGGAGTCCAGCGCCTCGCCGAGTGCGCGCAGGTTGAGGCTTTCGACGCGTTCCAGCACGAACATCGCCCGCAGTTGCGAGGCCGACAGCGGCGCGGGCGACGCTTCGCGGCTCCGTTCCCAGAGGACCTCGATCCGCTCCACGACCTCGGTGAGAACATGGAGCACCTCGTCGGGGTCCGGGCGCGGGCGGAACCGGTTCACGCCCTCCACTCTCGCATCCCCGACGCCCGTTGTCAGCCCGTGCCCGCCCGTGACGACCGTGCGGCGATCAGCAGGAGAGCGCAGAAGCACATGACCGCACCCGTCGACGGCAGATACCTCGAGATCGCGCACTCCCTCCGCGTCGCCGCGCCCACGAACTGCTCGACGTGATCCGCGCGCAGCTGTCCCGCCTGTTCCGCGCCACCCGCGTCGACCTGCTGATGGCCGACTACGCCCTCACCATGCTCCAGCCCGTCTCCGTCCTGCCCTACACCACCCACCCCGTGCCGGTCGGCACGAGCGAGCCCGGCAAGGCGTTCGGCACCCAGGAGGCGCACGTCGAGCAGCGCGCGACCGCCGGGGTGACGGCACACCTGCCCGTCACCGTGCGCGGCGACCGCCTGGGCGTGCTCACCGTCGACCTGACGGAAACCCCCGATCGGGCGACCCTCGACACCCTGGCGCAGGCCGCCGAGGTCCTGGCGCACGAGATCCTCGTCGCCGAACGCGACACCGACCTCTACCTCCAGGCCCGCCGGGCGAACCGGTTGACCCTGGCCGCCGAGATGCAGTGGCAACTGCTGCCCGGACGGGCGTGCAGCCGCCCCGAGTACGGCATCGGCGCCCAACTCGAACCCGCCTACGCCATCTACGGCGACAACTTCGACTGGTCCACCTCGGCCGACCGGCTCGCGCTCACCGTCACCAACGGCATGGGCGAGGGCATCGACGCGGCGCTGCTGACCAACCTCGCCGTCAACGCCCTGCGCAACGCCCGCCGCGCCGGGATCCCGCTCGCCGACCAGGCCGCCCTCGCCGACCAGGCCGTCTACGGCCAGTACGGCGGTCGGGTCCACGTCTCGGTCCTCCTGCTGGAGTTCGACCTCGACACCGGCCTGGTGGAGATCATCGACGCCGGCTCGCCCCGCATGTGGCTGCTGCGCCGAGGCGCCGTCGCACCGGTGACCTTCGACGCCCAGATGCCGCTCGGGATGTTCGAGGAGACCCAGTACAGGTCCGAGAAGTTCCAGGTCCTGCCCGACGACCGCCTGGTGTTCGTCAGCGACGGCGTCTACGACGTCGCCTCCGTCGCCGGCGAGCGCTACGGCGAGCGCGCACTCGCCCGCGCCATCAACGCCACCCGCCTGCTCCCGGCCGCCCAGGTGCCCCGCGCGATCCTCCAGGAACTCGCCGGCCACCGCCACACGTCCGGCACCGAGGACGACGCGATGGTCGTGTGCCTGGACTGGCGCGGCCGACCCGGGGCAGCAGCCTAGGTCGGCGGCTCGCCCGACAGCGGAGGCACACCGGCGCATGGCGCGTTTCGTCGCGCAACCGGGAGGGATCCCGCCGCGGGCGGGCATGCGGCGGGATCCCTTGGCGGGCGAGCAGGATCATCTGGTCACGGCAGCGTCCACTTCTGGTTGGCGACGTTCAGGCAGTCCCAGATGTGCAGCACCGTGCCGTCCGCGGAGCTGTTGCCCGACGCGTCGAGGCACCGGCCGGACTGGGGGTTGCGCAGGGCGCCGCCCGACTGCGCGGCCCACTGCTGGGCGCCGGTGCCGTTGCACGTCCACAGTTGCGTCACCGTGCCGTTGGCCGTGCCGCCGGACCGCACGTCGAGGCACTTGCCGAGCGCCCGGATCGTGCCGTCACCCGGCAGGGTCCACTGCTGCGCGACCGTGTTGTTGCACGTCCACAGCTGGATCTTCGTGCCGTCGGCGGTGTTCCCGCCGCTGACGTCCACGCACTTGCCACCGAGGCCGGTGATCGGTCCGGTCCGGGTGCCGCCGCCGGAGAGCTCCTTCACCCGGATGTTGCGGAACGACGCGTCGTCGCCGTCACCGTGGTTCTGGATGCCGACGTGGCCGGACGCCAAGGAGCGGACCGGGTCGGTGTTGGTGAAGTCGTTGATCTTCACGCCGTTGAGGAACAGCTGCAGCCGCTCGCCCTCGACGAGCAGCTCGTAGGTGTTCCACTCGCCTGGCGGGTTGAGCGCCGCGTCCCGGGCGGCGATGTCGGCCGACTTGAACCCGTACACCGCACCGGTGGTCCGGTCGGCCGCGTCGGTGGCGTCGATCTGGATCTCGTAGCCGTTGTTGACCGCCGACCACGGGTCGCTGCTCGCCGGGAACCCGATGAACACGCCGGTGTTGTCGTCACCGGCCAGCTTCCAGTCGAGCTTCAGCGAGTACGACCGGAACTCCTTGGCCGAGTACCAGAGCATCCCCAGGCCGCCGTGCGAGGTCAGGGTGGCGTCGGCGAGGGTGAAGCCGCCGGGGCCCGCCTGGCTCCAGCCGGTGGTGTTGGAGCCGTTGAACAGCGACGTGTAGCCGTTCTCGGGCCGGCAGTCGGCACGGGTCGTGCCGGCCGCGTAGCGGATGCCGCCGAGCAGGTGCGCGCGGAACGCCGGCTCGGCGAAGCTCTGCTCGGTGTGCCCGCCGCCGGTGTACCAGGACCGGCCGCCCTGGTAGGCCTGGCACCAGGCGATCGGGTGGTCGCCCATGTTGCCGCCGGAGTACGTGCCCTCGTCCAGGCGTGCCAGCACGTGCACGTTCGACCTGGGGTTGGCCTGGAAGTTGTACCACTCGTCGGTGCGGACCCAGTCACCGCCGAGGTGGGACGACGAGGCGTGCGCCCGGTCCTCCACCCGCACCGTCGCCTGCTGGATCGACGGGTGGGAGTGGAAGTACCCGCCCACCAGGCCACCGTAGAACGGCCACTGGTACTCGGTGTCGGACGCGGCGTGGACGCCGACGTAACCACCGCCGGCCCGCACGTAGGACTCGAAGGCCGCCTGCTGGGTGGCGTCGAGGACGTCACCGGTGGTCGACAGGAAGACCACCGCCCGGTACTGGGCCAGGTTGGCGCTGGTGAAGGCCGCGCCGTTCTCGGTGGCGTCGACCGTGAAGTTGTTGGCCGCGCCGAGGTCGCGGATGGCCTGGATGCCGTTCGGGATGGACGAGTGCCGGAACCCCGCGGTCTTGGAGAAGACCAGCACCTTGTAGGCGGGGTCGGCCGCGGGCGCCGGGACCGGGGCCACGGCGAGGATCATCACCGCCGAGGCGGCGATCGCCGACAGCGCTGTTCGCAGTCGAGACATCAGTAGCTCCTCGTTGGGTTGTGGGCGGCGATCAAGGCGCGGTCCACTTCTGGTTGGCGGCGCCGAGGCAGTCCCAGATGTGCAGGACGGTTCCGTCCGCGCTGCTGTTGTTCGCCGCGTCGAGGCAGCGGCCCGACTGCGGGTTGCGCAGGGTGCCGTCCGAGTGGGCGACCCACTGCTGCGCGCCGGAGCCGTTGCAGGTCCACAGCTGCGTCACCGTGCCGTTCACCGTGCCGCCGGACTTCACGTCCAGGCACTTGCCCAACGCGCGCAGCGATCCGTCCGCGGACGCGGTCCACTGCTGCGCGCTGGTGTTGTTGCAGGTCCACAGCTGGACCTTCGTGCCGTCGGCGGTGTTCCCGCCGCTGACGTCCACGCACTTGCCGCCGAGGCCGGTGATCGGCCCGGTGCGCGAGCCGGTGGTGAAGGTGAAATCGTCGACGTCGAACAACGCGCCCGCGCCGCCCTTGAACACCAGGTGCAGCGTGGTGGTGCCGGCGGGCCGGTTGGACAGGCTCGCGGTGACGTCGGTGAACGTGTCCCAGCTCCCGGTCACCGGCACGGTCGCCGTGCCCAGCAGCGTGCCGGTGGGTGATCCGGCCCGCACCTCGATGGTGCCGCCCGCCCCGGCCGACGACACCCTCGCGCTGATCGACGTCGCGTCGGACAGCACGTAGGGCTGGAACGCGATCCAGTCGCCGTTGTGGATGTCGCCGACCGTCTTGCCGCCGTGCGCCGTGGTCTTGTTGTAGACCGCGACGCCGCCGGACGAACCGTGGTGCTCGGCCTGGCGGGTCTTCGGCTGGGTGACGTGCTGGGTGTGCGTGGTGGCGCCGCTGTTGTCGGTGTACTCCGCGTCCCAGACGCCGAAGATGTTGGCGTTGGGGTCGTGCTCGCCGTCCTGGGGTGTCTGGACGGTGCCCGAGCACCCGAACGCCTCGGTCAGCTTGTGGCCGTGCGAGTCGTGACCCAGGATGTAGCTGATCTTGACCTTGGCGCAGTCGATCGCACCGTCCTCGGGATCGCTGACGGTGATCCGGAACGGCACCGCGGCGCCGAAGTCGAACAGCTGCCCGTTCTGCGGCAGGTGGAGCGTGACGGTCGGCGCGGTGTTGCCCACGGTGACCTGCACGCTCGCCGTGGCGGTCCGACCGGTGCTGTCGGTGACGGTCAGGGTGGCGGTGTAGACGCCGTTGGCCGAGTAGGTGTGCCGCGGGTTGGCCGCCGTCGACGTGCCGCCGTCGCCGAACCTCCACCCGTAGGTGATGGCGTCGCCGTCCGGGTCGGACGAGCCCGCGGACGAGAAGTTCACCACCAGCGGCGCCTGCCCGGAGGTCTTGTCCGCGGCGGCCTTCGCGATCGGGGCGAGGCCACCGGTCACGTGCTCGATCCGGTACAGCGCCGAGTTGGCGTCACCGGCGAACCAGCCCGTGCCGTAGTCCAGCACGTACAGCGCGCCGTCCGGGCCGAACGCGGAGTCCATCACCTGCGTGCCGGTCCACGGGAACGAGGTGATCGCGCCCGGTGTGCCATCGGCGTTGACCGCGATGTCCTTGATCCACCGCCGGCCGAACTCGGCGGCGAAGAAGTGCCCGTCGTAGGACTGCGGGAACTTCACCGACGAGTTGAGGTTCGGGTTGTAGCGGTAGACCGGGCCACCCATGGGCGACTCGCTGCCGCAGCCGAGGTCGGGCACGGAGCAGCCGTCGTACTTGATCCAGGCCGCCTTCGCCGCGGGCAGCGACGGCAGGCCGTTGTTGCGCGGCGAGTTGTTCGTCGGCCCGCCCGCGCAGTTGAACTTGCCGCCGGAGGTGCCGGTGGCGAAGTTGTAGTCGTTGTAGGTCTCGTCGGTGGTGTTCGACCCGGTGCAGTACGGCCAGCCGTAGAAGCCGGGGCCGGTGATGCGGTTGAACTCCACCTGGCCCGCCGGACCGCGCGCGGGGTTGGTGGAACCCGCGTCCGGGCCGTAGTCGCCGAGGTAGACGACACCGGTCGCCTTGTCCACGTTGAAGCGGAACGGGTTGCGGAAGCCCATGGCGTAGATCTCCGGCCGCGTGCCCGCCGTGCCCGGCGCGAACATGTTGCCCGCCGGGACGGAGTAGCCGCCGTCCGCGTTGACCTTGATCCGCAGCAGCTTGCCGCGCAGGTCGTTGGTGTTGGCCGAGGAGCGCTGGGCGTCGAAGGCGGGGTTGCGGTTGGCCCGCTCGTCGAGCGGGCTGTAGCCGTCTGAGGCGAACGGGTTGGTGTCGTCGCCGGTGCTCAGGTAGAGGTTGCCCGCCGCGTCGAAGTCGATGTCGCCGCCGACGTGGCAGCACGTGCCGCGGCTGGCCGGCACGTCCAGGACCACCTTCTCGCTGGCGCTGTCGAGGGTGCCATCGGCCTTGAGCACGAAGCGGGACAGCCGGTTGACGCCGTTCCACGCGGAGAAGTCGGTGCCATCGGACGGCGCGTCACCGGCCGGGGTGGACAGCGGTGGCGCGTAGTAGAGGTAGACGTGGCGGTTGGTGGCGAAGTTCGGGTCGGCGCCGATGCCCTGCAAGCCCTCTTCGTCGTGCGCGTAGACGGCGAGCTTGCCGGCGACCTTGGTGTTGCCGGCGGCGTCGGTGAGCCGGACCGTGCCGTCCCTGGAGGTGTGCAGGACCGACCGGTCGGGCAGCACGGTCATCGAGATCGGCTCGCCCATCTCGGCCGCGCCCTTGGCGAGGGTGACCTGCTGGAACGAAGGCGCCGCCGCGCGGATGGGCGGCGCGGGCGGTTGGGCGGTGGCGGTCGTGGGTACGGCGGTCTGGACCGCGGCGGCCACCAGGAGCAAGGCGGCGGAGGCGAGGCTGGTCCGGTTACGCGGGGATGTGGCCATCCTGGTGTCGTCCTTCCAGACGTCACTGTCCGAACGGGGTCGAGGGGTGGTTCGCCGGCCGGCAGGGCGGCCGGCGAACCCGCGGATCACCGCGATCAGGGCAGCACCCACTTCTGGTTGCCCACGTTGAGGCAGTCCCAGATGTGCAGCACGGTGCCGTCCGCGGAGTTGTTCCCCGCCGCGTCCAGGCAACGGCCCGACCTCGTGTTCCTCAGCGAGTTGTCGGGCTGCGCGACCCACTGCTGGGCGCCGGTGCCGTTGCACGTCCACAGCTGCGTCACCGTGCCGTTGGCCGTGGCGCCGGCGCTCACGTCGAGGCACTTGCCGAACGCGCGGACCGTCCCGTCCGTGGACACCGTCCACTGCTGCGCGGCCGTGCTGTTGCACGTCCACAGCTGGACCTTCGTCCCGTCCGCCGTGCCCGCGTTGTCGACGTCCACGCACTTGCCGGCGAGACCGGTGATCCGCCCGGTGCGGGCGACGGTGCCCGGCATGACGTTGAGCGTGTACCAGGCCTCGGTGCTCCACAGCGACTTGCCGGACTCGGAGGTGAACGGCCGGGGCGAGCGCAGGTGCACCACGTGGCCGTTGCGCAGGCCGGAGAGCAGGACGGTGACCTTCTTGCGGTCGGCGGACGGCGTCGCCGACTGCACGGTCAGCGTCTGCTGGTCCAGCTTCGGGCCGCCGTAGGCGGCGGTCGCCTGGTAGCGCCACTGCGTCGCCCGGTACTTGGCGGCCAGGTCCTGCACCGTCTGGGCGGACAGCGGTTGGGTGTACTCCAGCTCGAACCCGCCCGGGATCGCGCGCATGGCGACGACGTCGAACGCGTCCGCGCCGTTGGGCGTCAGCTTCTGCAGGCCGAAGTTCAGCTTGCCGTTCTGCCCCCAGTTGCCGCCCGCGCCGATGCCGCCGGTGTAGATCGCGCCGTCCGGGCCGAGGCTGATGCGGCTCACGCCCGATTCGAGGCCCTGGGTCATGCGGAACACCGCGCCCTGGTACTCGCCGTCGACCTTCTCCAGGAAACCGCGTTGCAGGCCGCCGTAGGTGACGTCACCGAAGATCATCTGCCCGGCGAACGGGCCGGTGGTCAGCTGCACCGGGTTGCTCGGCGAGTTCGCGATCTCGTTCTGCGGCAACCACAGCACCGGCGCGGTGATCGCGCGGTTGTCGAATCGACCGGTGGGGTTGGTGTAGTGGTTGAAGAAGCGGTCCTGCTTGATGTGGACCAGCTTCGACGACGGCAGCCAGCCACCCTGGTTGTCGGTGGCGAAGATGCCGCCTTCGGGGCCCCAGCCGATGCCGTGGGGCGTGCGCAGCCCACCGGCGATGTAGGTGACGGCCCCGGTCGCCTTGTCCACCTTGACCGTCGTGCCTCGGTCGGGCGCGGGCTGGGGATCGGTGGTGGCGCCACCGAGGTTGATCGACACCGACAGGTTCAGGTAGAACGCGCCGTCCCGGTACAGCATCCCGAACGCGAACTCGTGGAAGTTGCCGCCGTACGGCCAGGTCGCGACGCGACGGTAGCTGTCGGTGATCCAGTCGCCGTTGGTGTCGTTCAGCTCGGTCAGCCCGGTCTTCTCCGACACGTACAGCTTGCCGTCGACGTACTTGATCCCCATCGGCTCCTGGAGACCGGAGGCGATCCGCTGCGTGCGGACCTTCGTGGGATCGGTGGCGCCGGTGACGCCGCTGATCAGGTGCACCTCGCCCACCTTGGTGTTCGAGCCACCCCAGGTGGTGATCGCGAGACGACCGTCCGGCAGCCAGTCCATGCCGCTGACCTGCGGCTCGAACCCGGACGGGCGCAGGTTGGTCAGCGTGTAGGCCGGGTGCACGCCGGTCAGCGGCAGGCCGTCGCCCGGCGAGTCGGCGCCACCCTCGCAGTCCTTGCGGCCCGGGGCGGTCACCCGGACCACGCCCGCGTCGGTGCTCAGCACGGAGTTCGGCACGACGCTGAACCCGGACGCGCCGGGTGGCTGCCACTCCAGGGTGATCTGCTGCCCGCCCACGTTGTCGAAGTGGTCGATGCGCAGCGCGTGGTAGCCGGTCCCGAGCTGGATCGAGCCGTCCTTCGGCGTGGCCCCGTGCAGGCCGTCGTGGTCGACGACCAGCGTGTTGCCGATCCGCAGCCGTGCGCCGTCGTCGCTGGTGAGGCGGAAGTTGTGCACACCGGCGGCAGTGATGTTGATGTTGCCCGTGACCTCGGACATGAACCGGTCACCGAGGCCGAAGTCGGCGGTGGTCGTCCAGTTGACCGACGGCATGAGCTTGTCGACGTTGGGCGTCTGGGCGGCCTTGAGCGTGCAGAGCCTGCTGAGCTCGGTCTGCAGGTCGAAGACCCGCAGCGTCACCCCCGGCTCCTGGGGCGGGGGCGCCGCCGCTCGCGCGGACGACGTGATGGACAGCGACGCGGCTGCGACCAACGCTATCGAGAACAGTGATCCGGCGGCGCGAGGCCATCGGGTGTGGCGGGCAGGGAAGGACATCGGTGGCGCTCCCTTGGACTAAGCCGGTGAGCAGGGGACTCGACTCGGCAAGGGGTTCGGTGTTGCCGTGACCCAGCGCAGTGGAGCTGTTACTGGGGTCACACCAGCCAGGCGACGGTAAGGCGACTTTTGTACGGGGTCAACGAAAGACTGTTCAAGATAGACAAAAGTACGTCAATTGACCGCGCGAGCGGCGGCATTCGGCCGCAGAACCTTCGTCGGCTCGGCGTCGTGGGAGCTGCCCGTCGCCGGTGGCGGACGAGCCGCGTCAACGCCGGGAAATCCCGTGACCCGAACGAATTCCGGCGGTTCCCGGCTCCGGAGGAGGCACACCGGGGGGAGCGCTACCGGCAGGCGCGGACTGGCGCGGGAGGCCGCGCCTGCCGGTGGTCCGCCCTCGGGCAGGAGGGCGGACCGGTCAGCTCGCGGCGTTCATCAGGTCCACCGCGCTGTGCTGGCGGGCCGCGTCGCTGCGCTGGAACGGCCCGGCCCACGGCTGGTCGTAGGAGTCGCTGCCGGAGCGGTCGCGCGCGTGGGCCGTGTCCGCCTGCCGCTTGAGGTACGCGGTGTACGGGCGGTCCGGCAGCGCCTGGTTCAGCTTCCCGAGACCCCGCACGAAGGCGCCCTTGAACGACGGGACGTCACCGCCGCCACCGTCGTCGAACACGATCCCGCCCGGGTTGAGCGCGGGACTCGTGGTCGAGGCGTTGGCCAGCGTCCGCGCCCGCGTGAGGTACGCCTGGTCGCCGGTGGCGCGGTGCAGCTCGGTCAGCGCGGCCAGCGGCACGCCCTGGTTGTAGCTCCACGGCGTCTGGCCGTTGTTGCGGCAGGTCGACGTGACCAGGCCGTCGTTGACCAGGTTCGAGCCGTTGATCATCCCGCTGTTCTCGAACCACCGCCAGCCGTCCCGGGCGCGCTGCACGTAGGTCGTGTCACCGGGCAGCCGGTTGTGCAGGGCGGCGTTGAGCTGGACGTACAGCGAGTTGGCGATGGCGTTCTTGTAGGTCCGGCTCGAGGTCCACCAGATGCCGCCGCCGCAGGTGGGGTCCCAGTAGCGGTGGATGTGGTCGGCGCCGACGCGGGCGGTGTCGAGGTAGCGGCGGTCGCCGGTCAGGTCGTAGGCGGCGAGCCACGTCAGTCCCCACCAGGCGACGTCGTCGTTGTACTCGTTGATGAAGTTGCCGTCCCAGGCGGTGCGGTTGAGGTCGAAGGTGCGGGCGATGGCGTAGCGGTAGGACCCCATGCCGCTCACCCGCGCGTTGTCGATGATCGCGTTGAGCGCGTTGGCGGCGTTCCACCAGCCGGTGGTGTCGAACAGGCCGGTACTCAGGTTGTAACGCTGCATCAGGGCGGTGGCCGCGGCCGTGCGGCGGTCCCAGGCGTTCCAGGTGGTGCGGTACCAGCTCGTGCAGGCGATGGTCGACGACCCGGAGGGCTGGCCGCAGGCTCGCAGCAGCCCGACGCGCAGGCCGGCCCAGTCGTCCACGTTGTGCATGAGCGTCCGCCAGCCGCCGTAGCCCGCCGGTGTCGTGGTCGAGCCGAGCTTCGGTTCCCACGTCACGCCGGCGTCGTAGGAGCGGTCCAGCCAGACCGAGTCGCCCTGACCGCCGCCGCTGATCACCGCCCAGCCCATGGTCTCGGTGCTGTCGAAGTGCAGCGCGACCCGGCGGGTTCCGGCGGGCACGGACTGGGCGACCCGCTCCCCCGCCGAGAGCGCGGGATCACGGCCGTCGCAGTGGGTGTTGCAGATCGGGGCGAGGACGGTGGGCGGTGCCGCCGCCGTCGCCGGTCGGGTGCGGGACCGGTGCGCGCCGGGCGGCAGGAAGGGATCCCGGTCGTCGCAGTAGCTGTCGCAGGGCGCGACCGCCGGTGGCGGCGCCGCGGAGGTCGGTTGTGGTGGTGCGGCGGTCGACGTGTCGGGAACGACCATCAACGACAGCACCAGGGATGCTCGGACAACGATGTTCGGCATGGGACCTCCCAGCAGGGGTGGGTGGCCGAGAAGAGAGCGTGAGAACGCTCTCACACCGAGGCTAGGTTCGTTCGCGACGAAGCGTCAACACCACCGACCCGCCACCAGATCGTCGTGTCGGGTGGCACGCTCGTGCGGTGGCCGTCGTGGTGCACCGGGCCGCTGGCCACGAGGACGCGGTCGACTCCGCCGGTCTCGATGGTGCAAGGCAGGTCGCCCAGGTTGACCGTGCAGCGCGTGGTGCCGCGTTGGAACGCGAGCACCCCCGACGCGGTGGCCGGCCAGACCAGATCGCCGTGCAGGGTCTTGCGGACCGCCAGCGCGGCGCGGTACATCTCCAGGGTCGAAGCCGGATCTCCGGTCTGGGCGGCGACCGTGTACTCGCCCCAGTGCGGGGGTTGGGGCAGCCACGTGCGGGTGCCGGGTGGGCTGAAGCCGTAGGGCGGTCGCGTTCCCCGCCAGGGCAGCGGGATCCGGCAACCGTCGCGGAACCCGTCACGGCCGCCCGTGCGGGCGAACGCGGGGTCGCGGCGCGCGTGCGGCGGCAGGTCGCGCACTTCGGGCAGGCCCAGCTCCTCCCCCTGGTAGAGGTAGGCCGAGCCGGGCAGCGCCAGCATCAGCAGGGTCGCCGCGCGGGCCCGGCGCAGCCCCGTCCGCGGGTCGGCGTCGGGGGCGAGCCTGGTGGCGTGGCGCACCACGTCGTGGTTGGACAGCACCCAGGTCGCGGGTGCGCCCACGGCGGACATGGCGCTCAGGGAGTCGTCGATGACCCCGCGCAACGCGACCGGGTCCCACGGGCAGGTCAGGTAGTGGAAGTTGAACGCCTGGTGCAGCTCGTCGGGCCGCACGTAGCGGGCGGTGCGCGTCAACGTCGGGCCCCACGCCTCGGCCACGGCCACCCGCTCGCCCGGGTAGGCGTCCAGGATCCGCCGCCAGTCGCGGTAGATGTCGTGGACGCCGTCCTGGTCCCAGAACGGGGTGGCGGTCAGGTCCAGCAGGTGGGTGGGCACGCCGTGGTCGGGCAGCCCGGGTGCCTTGGCCAGGCCGTGGGCCACGTCGACGCGGAAGCCGTCCACGCCCAGGTCCAACCAGTGGCGCAGCACGGACCGGAACTCCTCGGCGACGGCCGGGTGCGTCCAGTCGAAGTCGGGTTGGTCGGGCGAGAACAGGTGCAGGTACCAGTCGCCGGGCGTGCCGTCCGGGTTCGTGGTGCGGGTCCACGCCGGGCCGCCGAACAGCGACCGCCAGTCGTTGGGCGGCCCGTCACCGCGGCCGGGCCGGAACAGGTAGCGGGCGCGGTGGTCGGAGTCCGGCGAGGCCAGGGCCTCGCGGAACCACGGGTGGCGGGACGAGGAGTGGTTGGGCACCAGGTCCACGATGACGCGCAGGCCGAGGTCGTGTGCGTCGGCGAGCAGTGCCCGCGCGTCGGCCGCGGTCCCGAACAGCGGGTCGACCGCGCGGTAGTCCTCGACGTCGTAGCCGCAGTCGGCCTGCGGGCTGAGGTAGAACGGCGACAACCACACCGCGTCCACGCCCAGCGAACGCAGGTACGGCAGTCGGGATCGCACTCCGGGCAGGTCGCCCACGCCGTCGCCACCGGAGTCGGCGAAGCTGTGCGGGTAGACCTGGTAGAACACGGCGTCACGCCACCAGGGGGTCATTCGTCGCACTTTCGGGTCTGTGGCGGTTTTCTCGCCTGGGTCCGGGCCGGTGGTGCGACCCCGCCGAAGTCACGCGCGGGGTCGCACCGGTAATTCACCAGCCGGAGTTGCCGCCACCGCGCTGGACGGTGTACCGGTTCTCGTCGTTGACCATCCCGCGGCTGCCCGTGCCCTTGAGGCCGGAGACGGTCACGCCGTCGAAGCGGCCGGTGCCGGACATGAGGTAGAAGTAGATGCCGTGGGAGTCGGCGTTGGTCACGGATCCGGCGCCGTCGTCGAAGGACTCGGTGGCGCCGCCGGTGCCGTTGATCCCGACGTTGGCGACCGTCAGGTTGCTCACGGCCTTGTTCCAGCTCAGCAGCAGGCCGTGGTAGTTGCTGTCGTTGATCTCCAGGTCGCGCAGCACGACCGCGCCGGTGATGTCGGCGCGTTCGGCGAACAGCCAGATCGCGCCGGTGTGGGTGTGCCAGTCCCAGTTGCGGGTGCCGGTGCGGGTGAGGGTGTTGCGCTGCACGGTGGTGGTGCCGTTGAACGGCATGGACGCGTGCCAGGTGGACAGCATGACGCCGGAGCCGTTGAACACGGTGTCGGTGATCAGGTTGTCCTCGGCGCGGTTGTCGGTACCGCCGTAGATGGCCACGCCGTTGGCCAGGATCGGCAGCGCGACCGTGTTGAACGCGAACACGCTGCGGCTGACGGTGCCCGCCGCTTCCCAGGACCACATGGCCAGCGCGTCGTCGCCGGTGTTGCGGAAGTTGCTCTGCTCCACCCGGACGTTGGCGGTGTTGCCGTTGACGTTGAGGCCGTCCGCCATCGTGTTGCGGATGCGCAGGCCCGAGACGAGCAGGCCGTCCGCCTGCTTGATCCACAGGCCGACCTTGGCGTGGTCGGAGGCCACGTTGAAGATCAGCGACCCGGTGCCGAACTCGCCTTCGACGAACGCGTCGGAGCTGGGTGCGCCGTCCGGGTCGCGGGTGGTGACGTCGCCGTCGAAGGTGAAGTCGGCCAGCGTGGTGTCGGCGCCGGCGACGTAGAACCCGCCGCGGCGGTCGGCGCCCAGGAGCACGGTGTGCCAGGTACCGGCGCCGCGCACGTCGACGCCGTCGACCTGGACCAGGCTGTGGAGGTTGAACCGACCGGCCGGGATCCAGACACCCCGGGCCGTGGTGCCCCGGGCCGCGGAGACGGCCGAGCGGAGGGCGGCGCTGTCGTCCACGCCGTCGTCGGCCCGTGCTCCGTGGTCGGTGATGCTGAGGTAGCCGGCCGGGGCCGCGGTCGGGCCGTCGACGACCTCGGCCTCGACCAGGTCCACGGTGATGTAGCTGGTCGCGTTGGTGTCCTTGGCCAGGCGGAGGACCGTGCCGGCGGGGTAGGTCTGGGGCAGCAGGACGCGGGAGTCGTCGAAGTAGCGGTGCGGACGTGCGCCGCCGGGGCCGGCGGTGAAGGGGTAGTCGCCGTACATCCAGCTGTACTTGGAGGTCAGCGTGAGGTCGCGGACCTTGGTGCCGCCCGCGTACACCGCCAGCGGTGCGGTGGTGCCGTTGCCCGAGGCGTCGTCGGGCAGGCCCGCGCGCACGGTGATGGCGTTGGCGGGCTTGGTCAGCGTGACCTGCACGTACTGGCCGGTACCGGTGAGCTTCATGGCGCTGCGGCCCGAGGCCTCGGCGGCCTCCGTGGTGTAGGTGCGGCCGGAGATGCGGGTTCCGGTGCCGTTGTCGGTCTCGTAGGTGGTGTAGGGCACGGTCGCGCCACGTGCGGCCAGGCCCGCGGTGTTGGTGACCGCGATGTTGTCGAGCTGGACGCCGCCGGTGTCGCCGGTCGTGACGTGGTAGCCGATGAGGTTCAGCCCCGAGCGCAGTGCCGCGCTGTGGGTCGTGGTGCGCCAGCCGCTGCCGCCCGACAACGACAACCGCGGTCCCTTGACGCCGTTGACGTACAGGGTCACCGTGCCTGCGGAGGAGTTGGTGTGGCGCAGGGTGATGGTGGCGTTGCCCGCGCTCGTCTGGTTGATGCTGCGGATGACGCGCGCGCCGTTGCCCGGCAGGGTCACCGAGCCGGTGCCTGTGGCGCCGGACGGGCTGGTGGCGGTCGAGGCGCCGCCGGAGAGGAACCCGGACTCCAGTTCGTAGGAACCGGCCGGTCCCGGCGGGTTGGTCGTTGTGGTGGTGGTCGGCACGGCGGTGGACAGCTTGACGTGGTCCAGGTTGACGTTGCCGTTGTCACCGGCGCCGTAGGAGACCGCGATCGTGTTCACGCCGGCGTTGAGGGTCACCGCTGCGGTCGCGGTCCCCCACGTGCTCCAGGAAGCGGTGGCGGGCAGTGACACCTGCCGGACGGCGCCGTTGACCGACACGGACAGGGAGCGCGTCGAGCCGGTGCCGTTGGCGTAGCGCAGCGTCAGCTCGCTGTTCCCGGCGCTGCCGCTGGTGGCGGCGAACGTCGCCGTCGCCGTGCCCCGGTTGGCGTCGGTGAAACCGCCGACATAGCCCGTGCCGGAGTAGCCGGCGTGTTCGGACTCGACGCGGGCACCACCGGAGAGCTGGGCCGACTCCGCTTCGAGGTCGCCGCCGGAGGTGGGGGCCGGCTCGATGGTGATGTGGTCCAGGTTGACGTTGCCGTTGTCACCGGCGCCGTAGGACACCGCGATGGCGTTGCCGGTGGCGTTGAGCTGCACGTTCTGGCGCACGCTGCCCCACGAGGCCCAGCCGGCGGTGGCCGGCAGGGAGAGTTGGCGGGCGCTGCCGTTGACCGACAGGGTCAGGGTGCGGGTCGAGCCGGTGCCGTTGGCGTAGCGCAGCGTCAGGGTGTTCTGCCCGGCCGCGGCGTTGGTGGTGAAGGTCGCCTTGGCGGTGCCGCGGTTGGCGTCGGTGAACCCGCCGGCGTAGCCGGTGCCGGAGTACCCGGTGTGCTCGGACTCGACGCGGGCACCGCCGGAGAGCGCGGCCGACTCGGCTTCGAGCACGGCGGGCGCCGCCGGGGCGGCCGTGCTCCACAGGGTGATCAGACCGGCGGCCATCACCGTCGTGGTGACTGCCGCGAGCCCTCTCTTGGACAGCTTGCTCAACATCGTTGTTGTCTCTCTTCGCAGGGGGAGGCCCGTCGTAGGGCCGTGGTTCATCCCTTGACCGCGCCCTCCAGCGCGCCGCCGCTCAGGAACAGTCGTTGGAACACCAGGAACAGCGCGATCGGGATGATCGACGAGATCGCCAGGGCGGCGAGGAAGACGTCGAGTTCCACGTAGCGCTGCAGGGCGGGCAGGCGCACGGACAGCGGCTGCACCGCGGGGTCGGGCAGCACCAGCATCGGCCAGAGGAAGTCCTTCCAACTGGCCACGACGGCGAACACCGACACCACGCCGATGATCGGCCGCGACAGCGGCAGCACCACCGACCAGAAGATCCGGAACGGTCCGGCGCCGTCCACCCGGGCCGCCTCGAACACCTCGCGCGGCAGGCTCGCGAAGAACCGCTGCACGAGGACGACGTTGAACGCGCTCGCACCGGCGGGCAACCACACCGCCCAGAAGGTGTTGATCATTCCCGCGTCGACCACGGTCAGGTACAGCGGCACGAGCAGCACGATCGGGGGGACGAACAGCGTGCCCAGCACCACCGCGGTGATCAGGCCTCCGTAGCGGGGCCTCAGCACGGCCAGCGCGTACCCGGCGGTGGTGGCGACCGCCAGCTGCACGGCCCACGAACCGGCGGCGAGCCACACGGTGTTGAGGAAGTACTCGTCGATCTCCACGCGGGTCCACGCGGTGGCCAGGTTGGCCAGGTCGAACCCGTGGGGGAACACCGACAGGGGCGCGCGCAGCGTGTCCTGGGTGGGCGTGACGGCGGCCTTGGCCAGCCACAGCACGGGGCCCAGGCCGGTGAGCAGCAGCGCGCCCAGCAGCAGGCCTTGGAGTGCGCGCAGCACCAGCCGGGTGCGGGTGGTCGCCCACTCGGTGGGCGAGACCAGACCTCGGTTCACGACGTGCTCCAGGATCTCGTCAGCCGGAAGTACGCGGTCGAGAACAGCGCCAGCACCGCCGCGAGCATGAGGCTCAACGCGGTGGCCGCGCCGTAGTCACCGCCCAGGCTGTTGGCGAAGGCGTAGTCGTAGATCAGCAGCAGCAGGGTCGTGGTCGAGTTCGCGGGACCGCCGCCGGTGAACAGGAACGGTTCCAGGAACACCTGCGCCGTGCCGATGATCTGGAGGATGAACGTCACCAGCAGCACGCCGCGCAGCCGCGGCAGCGTGACGTGCCAGACCTTGCGCCAGATCCCCGAGCCGTCGATCTCCGCGGCCTCGTACAGGTCGGCGGGCACCCCGGCCAGCGCCGCCAGGTAGATGATCACCGTGCCGCCCGCGGCGGCCCACGTGGCTTCCAGCACCAGCGCGGGCATCGCGCTGCCCGGGTCCTGCAGCCACTGCCACGGCCCGAGCCCGACCCATCCCAGCACCGTGTTGAACACCCCGGTCGGACCGGCGTCGTAGAAGAACTTCCACAACAGCACCGCGACGACCGGCGGGATCACCACCGGGAGGTAGGCCAGTGCGCTGAACAACCCCTTGCGGTGGCGGACCTCGCTGATCAGCACCGCGGCCAGCAGCGGCAGCGGGTAGCCGAACAGCAGCGCCAGCACCGCGAACCACACCGTGTTGCGCAACGCGGTCCACAGCAGCGGGTCCGCCAGCACTTGGGCGAAGTTGTCCAGGCCGACGAACTCGACGGGCCCGACGAGGTTGGTCCGCTGGAAGCTCATCACCACCGACTGCACGATCGGCGCCCACGAGAAGAACCCGAACACCAGCAGCAGCGGCAGCAGGAAGACCAGGGTGCTCAACCCGCCGCGGCGCACCCACGTGGCGGGCGTGCGCCGCCGTCGCGGCGGGCGGGGACCGCGTGGCGGCGGGGGAACCGCCGCCACGCGGGAGTGGGATCGGACGGCCACGTCAGCCCCGGCCGATCTGGGCCTGCACCTCGGCGTCGGCCTTGGCCAGCAGCGCGGGCACGTCCGCGGACCGGTCGGTGAACAGGGTCTGCACGGTCTGGTCCAGGATCTTGTAGACGTCCTGGGTGGACCGGGTCGGCTCGGTGACCAGCGGCTGGTCGAACATCTTCGCCGTGTACGGCGTCATCTGGTCCAACGGCACGTTGACGTACTGCGCGGTCCACTCCCGCGCCTGGTCGTAGGTCGCGCGGTCCACCACGGGCAGCGTCGGCACACCGACCGGCTGGTCGGTCTCGGCCAACGTCCTGGCGTCGGCGACCGCCGCCTCCTGGTCGGTCAGCTTGCCCATGTAGTAGAAGTCGATCCACTTCACGGCGGCTTCCTTGCTGCGCTCGCCGATCTTCGGGCTCACCACGGCCAGCGTGCCGCCGCCGAGCACGCCCGCGTCCGGCTTGTCCGCCAGTGGCAGGGCGGCGACGCCGTAGTCCTCGGCCTTGAGGCCGTTCTGGGTGACGAGGTTGCCGTAGTTGCCGCCGCCGGAGACGTACATGCCGATGCGGCCGGCGGCGAAGTCCTGGTTGATCCCGGCCCAGTCGTAGAGGAAGTTCGCGCCCATGCTGTTGTCCTCCCAGCGCATGGCGCGCAAGGTGTCGAGCACCTCGGCCATCTCCGGGGTGTCCACGGTGGCCTCGGCCTGGTCGCCGGTGATCTTCTCGATCCGGCCGCCGAAGGCGTAGTCGAGCGTGGTGAGGATCCAGCCGCCGGTGTTGCCCGAGGTCATCTGCGCGTACCCGGCCTGGCCGGTGCGCTCGGTGATCTGCTTGGCCGCGGAGCGCACCTCGGCCCACGTCGTGGGCGGCTTGTCCGGGTCGAGCCCGGCCTGGGTGAACAGCGTGCGGTTGTAGTGCAGCGCCTGGCCGTAGGCGGCGATCGGCACCGCCCACTGCTTGCCGTCCGCGGCCTGCCCGGCCTTGGCGACGTTCGGGTTGAGCTTGGCGGCGTAGGGCAGCTGGGCGATCTGCTCGCCGACGTCGGCGATCTGCTTGCGCTCGATCAGGCCCCGGCCATCGGTGAACGGCACGGTGAACACGTCGGGGATGGTGCCGCCGGCGAGCTGGGCGGTGAACGACGCGGCGGTCCAGGTGTACTCCTGGGTGCGGACGTCGATGTCGGTGTTGGCGGCCTCGAACTGCTCGGCGCGCTTGGTGAACGCGTCGATCGCGGCCTTCTCCAGGCCCGAGTCCATCGCGACGGTGATGACGACCTTGCCGTCGGCACCCACCTGGTCGTCGGGATCGGAGCCGCACGCGGTCAGGAGCAAGGGCAGCACGATCACCGCGGTCGCGAGTCTGGTCGGCAGTGGCCTTGCGGCGGAGGACTTCATCGTCTTTCCTTCGGGTTGATCAGGCACGCAGCCAGGCGGCGGCGTCGGCGGGCAGGTGGTCACCGTCGAGGTCGACGCTGGTCAGCAGCACCTCGTGGTGGTCGGGCAGCGGCACCGGCGCGGCGCCGAGGTTGACGACGCACACGACGTCGTCACGGGCGAAGGCCAGCACGTCCTCGGTGCTGTCCAACCAGGAGAAGCGCTCTCCGCGCAGCCCGGGTTCGGACCGGCGCAGGGCGAGGGCGGTCCGGTAGAGGGTCAGCATGGAACGCGGGTCCCGGTACTGCACCTCCACCGAGCGCTCGCCCCACCCGGCGGCCGGCTGCGGCAGCCAGGCAGGCGCGCCCGACCCGTCCGGACTGAACCCGAACGAGTGACCTGAGCGGGTCCACGGCAGCGGCACGCGGCACCCGTCGCGCCCGGGGTCGGTGCGCCCGGAGCGGAAGTGCATGGGGTCCTGCAACGCCTCCAGCGGCAGGTCCTCCACCTCGGGCAACCCCAGCTCGTCGCCCTGGTAGACGTACAGCGCGCCGGGCAGCGCCGCGGTCAGCAGCGCCGCCGCGCGGGCCCGTCGCTCCCCCAGCCCCGGGTCGGTCGGCGTGCCGAACCGCTTGGTGGCGAAGGAGAACGAGCTGTCCTCGCGGCCGTACCGGGTCACCGGGCGGGTGACGTCGTGGTTGGACAGCACCCACGTGGGCGGCGCGCCGACCGGGGCGTGCGCGTCCAGCGTGGACTGGATCGACTCGCGCAGCTGCTTGGCCTCCCACGGGCGTCCCATGAAGTCGAAGTTGAACGCCGAGTGCATCTCGTCGGGACGCAGGTAGCGGGCGAAGCGCTGCTGGTCGTCCAGCCAGATCTCCCCCACCAGCACGCGCGGCTCGGCGTAGGAGTCGGCCACCGCGCGCCAGCCGCGGTAGATGTCGTGCAGCTCGTCGCGGTCGATGAACGGGTGCCCGCCCGCCTCGTAGGTCCGCGGCACCTCGGGCAGCGCCGGGTCCTTGACGGGCATCGACGCCGAGTCGACCCGGATGCCCGCCACGCCCCGGTCGAACCAGAACCGCAGCACGTCCTCGTGCTCGCGCCGCACGTCCGGGTGGTTCCAGTTCAGGTCCGGCTGCTCGGGCGCGAACAGGTGCAGGTACCACTGCCCGTCCGGCACCCGCGTCCAGGTGCCGCCGGCGAAGCTCGACACCCAGTCCGTGGGCGGCAGCTCGCCGTGCTCACCCCGGCCCTCGCGGAACCAGAACCGCTCCCGCTCCGGCGAACCTGGTCCGGCCGCCAGTGCCGCCTTGAACCACGCGTGCTCGCTGGAGACGTGGTTCGGCACGACGTCGACGATCGTGCGGATGCCCATCGCGGCGGCGTCCGCGATCAGCGCCTCGGCATCGGCCAGCGTGCCGAACGCCGGGTCGATGGCCCGGTAGTCGGCCACGTCGTAGCCGCCGTCGGCCAGCGGTGAGGCGTACCAGGGGGTGAACCAGATCGCGTCCACGCCCAGGTCGCGCAGGTGGGGCAGCCTGTCGCGGACGCCGTTGAGGTCGCCGGTGCCGTCACCGTTGGAGTCGGCGAAGCTGCGCGGGTAGATCTGGTAGATCACCGCGCCGCGCCACCACGGCCGGTCCGGGCTGTCCATCGTCACGATCTCTCCCCCTCATGGTGCGCGCAGGGCACCACAAATCAACCGAACGTTGCCGGTCAGAGGCGGTTTAGCGCTATACTAAGTGGTGTGGGACACTAACCTCGCCGCAGCGCAGGTGTCAACGACGAGTCCGGTGTTCTGCGAAGGCGAGAGGAGAGATCGGGCCGGTGCGGGTGACCCTGAAGGACATCGCCAGGGCGGCGGGCGTGAGCATCATGACGGTGTCGAACGTGATCAACGGCAAGCACGATCGCGTGTCGGCCGAGACGGTCGAGCGGGTGCGCCGGATCGTCGCCGAACTCGGCTACGTGCCCAACGGGTCCGCGCGCAGCCTGGCCGCCAACAGTTCCCGCCTCATCGGGCTGTTGGTGCCCGCCGAGAGCGAGGTCAGCCTCACCATCTCCCCGCACAACATCGCCACCATCGGTCAGATCGAGCGCCGACTGCGCCAGCGCGGCTACCACCTGCTCCTGCGCGGGGTGTCCGACACCGCCGAGATCGGCGAGGCGCTGCGGTCGTGGAGCCTGGACGGTGCCGTGCTGCTCGGCTTCCTCGACGAGGAGGTCGACGGCCTGCGCCGCCGCGTCACCGGGGCGACACCGGTGGTGGCCATCGACAGCTACTCCGCCAACCCGTTGACCACCGGGGTGCGCACCGACGACTTCACCGGCGCCCACCTGGCCACCTCGCACCTGCTGTCCCTGGGGCACCGGCGGATCGTGTTCGCCGCGCCGTCGTTCACCGATGTCGGCGTCGTCCACGAACGCTTCCTCGGCTTCCACGCGGCGCTGCGGGACGCCGGGGCGTCACCCCGGGACTGTCCGATCGAGACCGTCGACACGACTCATGACGACGGTGTCGAACTGGGCAGGCGCCTGCTCGCGAGCCACCCCGACGCGACCGCGGTGTTCGCCACCGCGGACATCCTCGCGATCGGCATCATCGAAGGCTTGCACGACGTCGGCGTTCCCGTGCCGGAGCGGGTCTCGGTCGTCGGGTTCGACGACCTGGACATCAGCGCCTACATCACGCCCAAGCTCACCACCGTCGCCCAGGACATCGTCGGCAAGGCGACCCACGCCGTCGACCGACTCCTCGACCTCGCCGAAGGCGGGGACCACCACACCGAGCCGCTGGTCCTCGACGTGCGGCTCGTCGTCCGCAACTCCACCGCCGAACCGCACGACCTGGGCGGAACCGGCGGGCCACCCCCATGATCGCGGCCCGCCCCCAGTGGCGTCTGCGCACGGCTTGGCGCGTCACCGCGCTCAGACCTGTCCGGCCAACACCTCGGCGTGCACGGTCGGGTGGTTCGCGGCGAGGTGGTCGAGGATCCTGCCGATCGGGGTGCCGTAGTTCTCCTGCTTGACCTCCTGCCCGCGCACGGTCAGCGGGTCGCCGGGGATGACCCGCCAGCCTCGGTGCAGCGCGACGACGGACCAGGCGTCGTCGCAGATCGGGGAGCCGGAGGAGCCGCCGGCGGTGTCGGTGAGGTAGCTGAGGTGGTCGGCGGTGCCGGTGACGACGTAGTTGTTGCGGAAGCCCAGCCGCATCGGGTTGCCGCCGGGGTGTTGGAGCACGTTGACCCGCTCGTCCAGTTCCCGGCCCCGGGGTTTGAGCAGCGGGCTGGGGCGCAGCCGCAGCGGTGGCCGGGGCGGCGGGTCGTCGGCCAGGCGCAGGATCGCGTAGTCCAG
Source organism: Saccharothrix carnea (assembly GCF_003014735.1). GTDB lineage: Bacteria > Actinomycetota > Actinomycetes > Mycobacteriales > Pseudonocardiaceae > Actinosynnema > Actinosynnema carneum. The sequence goes on from NZ_PYAX01000015.1 coordinate 34,497, forward strand.
TTCGCGATCGGCCGCCACGCACTCGACCGACCTCGTCCGGTGGGGCGCGGAGTCCAGGCGGTAGAAGTCGAACTCCACCTTCGCGGTCCGGCCTTGCAGGGCGAAGTCGAGGTCACTCGCGACTTTGGCGTCCAGCCCGATCCGGGCGTTGACCACGTGGTGGTTGGTGATCAGGAGCCTCGGGCCGATCATCCAGGCGGTGCCGTCCCCGACCTCGGGAGCGCCTCCCGCCACGGTGGACGGCACGCCGTCGAAGTGCCGGTGCACGACCACCTTGGCCACTGATCGCGCCACCTCGACGCCGATGTGCAGGAAGTCGACCGCGAGCGTGTCGTCCTTCAGGATCACGACTTCGAGGTCACCGTCCGCCACGGGCAGCGCGGCCACCTCGTCGGGCACCTCGCGCGGCACGTCGGTGGGCGCGGTGCCGGGACGGGCGACCCCGTCCGGGGAGACGATCTCCAGCGCGCGGCGGAACACCATCTCCTCGGGGAGGCCACCGGACAGCGGGATGGCCTGGTTGAGCCACTCCCACATCGGCACCTCGCCCGACACCAGGGCGCGGGTGGTGTTCATCCGGTTGAGCAACGAGATCAGGCGGGCCAGCGGATTGCCGCCTTGGGCGGCCACCGCGACGTAGGCGGGCTCCATGCTGGAGGTCAGCGCCTTCAGCTGCTCGGTGTCGGCGAACCCGACCGAGATGGCCGCCTGGCGGACCTCGGCGAGGGCCTGCGGGCTGAGGTGGGCGAAGGTCATGTCGATTTCCTGACGTCAGGGGCGCGAACGAGGGTGTCGACGACCAGGCGGGGCATGTCGACGTCGCCGACCGCCCGGTCGAGGCCGATCGCGATGGCGCGGCCGGTGCGGCCGGTCCGCACGACCTGCCGCGCCAACTCCACGAGGTCCTGGCGCCGTCCGCGCAGGCCGACCTCGTCGGCCAGTCGCGCCAGCGCGGGTGCCGCGTCGTCGGAGGTCTGCGACAGCACCTTGGCCACGGCGTACGAGTCCGCGACGAACACCCCGGTGTCGATCTCGGTCCGGTCGCCCACCTCGGTCGCGGCGTGGTGGAGCACCGACTCCTCGTCGGGGCCCGCCACGTGCAGGACGCGGCGGACGAGGTTCGGGTCGGCCACCATCTCCGCGCGGCCCAGTTCGCCGAACCGGGCGGCGAGTTGGTCGCCGAGGTCACCGGCGGGCTCGCCGAGGACGCGCAGCCACCTGATCGCGTCGGTGAGCACGCCTATCGCGCGGGTCCGGTCGCCGAGCAGGTCGCAGACGCGCGCCGCCCACCGGGCGGCCCTGACCACACCGGAGGGGTCGTGCTGCCGGGCGCGGACCTCGACGGCGAGTTCCGCCAGGTCGGCGTGGGTGGCGCGGTCGCCGTCGACGGTGGCGGCGATGCCGTCGTGCAGCGCGGTGTCGGCGCCGTCGACGTCGCCCGCGGCCAGCCGGGCACGCACTTCCACGGCGTGCAGCGCGCTGCCGGGCAGTCGTTCGGGCCGTTCGGCGAGCACGGCCAGCGCCGCGTCCGCGTCACCGGACGACAGCCACGAGGTGGCCCGCAGGAAGGCGTCGGCTTCCCAGTCCCCCTGGTCCCAGGCGGCCTGGCCCCGCTCGCCCAGGCCCATCCGGCGCTCCAGCCACCGCGCCGCGGCGGGCGGCAGCGGCTCACCGAGCGCGGGTGCGAGCAGGCGGCGCAGGTCGGGATGCCACAGCCGGTCGAGCCGGCGCGGGTCCGTGCCGCTCATCAGCCAGTGGTAGACCTCCTCGGCGCGGTCCTCGACCGAGTCGCGGCCCTGGTAGTACTTGATCGCCAACTCGTGGACCCTCGCCAGGGTCGACGCGCGAGACGGTTCGTCGCGCATCGTCCGCAGCATCAGCGCACGCACGTCCTGCCGGTGCCGCAGCACGTCCGGCCCGTCTGCCTCGAACAGGCCGACCTCGGCCCGCAGCCGCTCGAACAGCGACTCCGCGTCCTCGGGGTCGAAGCCGCACGGCTCGGCGAGCACCCGGCGCAGCACGTCGACGGTGACCAGCCGCACCGCGAGACCGGGGTGGGCGACGCGCCGCACCTCGGGGTCGCCGATGTGGGCGAGGACGCGGTCGTAGAGCAGCCCGAGCACCTGCTCCCCCGCGATCCCGGTGACCGCGTCGGCGCGCCCGACGACGTCGTCCACGGCGTCCGCCCCCACCTTGCGGACGACATCGGCGGCCAGCCGCAATGTCAGCGGGTTGCCACCGAAGCGCCGCACGACGGTGCGGCGCAACGCCCGGTCGGTGACGCCGAGGTCGGCCAGGACCAGTTCGGCGGACTCGTCGTCCAAGTCCCCCAACAGCACCACGTGGGGTTGGGCGAACCCCGGGAACGCCGGCGGGTCGCCGCGCCCGGACGACACGACCCGCAGGCCGGGTACCCGCGCGTGCAGCAGGTGGAGGAAGTCCGCCAGGTCGCGTACCGCGCCCGGTCCCTTCAGCTGGACCTCCTCCATGGTGTCGAGGAACAGCACCAGCGACACCGGCGACTCGCTGGTCAGCACGTCCTCCAGCAGGGTGCCGAGCTGGTCGGCGAACAACCCCACCAGCTCGGGCAGTTCCCGCTCGGCGGTGAGGTCGACGTCGAGGATCTCCGACGCCGAGACGAGGTCGATCCGGTCGGACGCGCTCTCCACGGCGGCGAACAGCCGGGCGTCGTCGGTCGCGGCGTACTGCAACCGCACCTGCCGCGTGATCTGCCCCAGCAGGCCGGCGCCGTCGTGGGGGTCGTTGCGCACGCGGTCGAAGTCGAGGTAGGCGAACGGGACCGCGGACATCGCCCGCAGTTCGAGATCGAGCAGCGCGCTGCCGAGCAGGCTCGACTTGCCCACCCCGCCGGGCCCGCACACGGTCAGCTGCGTGAACGGCGTGCGACCGGCGACGAAGTCGGCGACGATCCCCCGCTCCCGCACTCGGCCGCGGAAGTGCGTGCCGACCAGAGCACGCAGCGGGTCGAGGAGAGCCCGCCGCTCCAGCACCGCCTCCACGGTGATCCCCACGGTCTCGTCGATGATGCCGACCGGCTCCAGGCAGCGGCACACGGCCGCGTACTCCGCCAGCTCGTCGGTGCTCTCCCAGGCCGAGTCGGGGATACCGGACCCGAAGACCAGGTCCCGCACCTTGTCGCGCCAGGTGTCGGGCAGGTCGGCGTTCGCGTCGAGCGCGGCGCCCAGCGACCCGTCGTGGAACAGGCGGGCCAGGCACGCCGACCGGACGTCGTCCAGCAGCACCCACCGCCCGTCTGCGCGGGTGCGGCACAACCCGGCCAGCGTCACCCGCGCCGACGTCGTGGTGGGCTCCAGCGGGCGCAGCCGGCCGGGCCGGAACGCGCCGAGCACGGCGGCCGCGGTCGTCCACGGCCGGTGGTCGGCGTCGAGCGCCACTTCCTCGTCGGTGCGGACCCGGGACCGCGACAGCACGTCCCGCAGCCGCGCGGCGAAATCGGGAGGGTCGGTCGGCGGGGTGGACCGCTCCGGCGTGCTCGCGGTGGGTACGTCGCCGAGGTAGTAGTTCGCGACGTGGCGGATCTGACCGGTCAGGTCCGGCGCGCGTCGGGCCAGCGCCGCGAACAGCCGGTCGTCCACCGCTGTCCTGCGGATCAGGTCGGTGGCGACCCGCCGGGTGAACGCCGTGTGCCCGACACCCGGTGGCGGCGAGCTGACCCGGATGCCTTCCAGCACGAGGAACTTCTGGAGGTCTTGCGAGTCCTCGAACACCAGCCCCAGCAGCTCGCCGAGGTACTCACCGGAGTCCATCACGCCCCCAGCAGCAGTCGGTGGGCGTCGACGCACTTCTGCGCCAGCAGCCGCAGGCGGAGTCGGGGCGTGGGGCGGTCCTCGGCCAGGCTGCGCATGATGCTCGCCGCGGTGAGGTGGTAGAGCTCCTGGTCCTTGCCGGGAGCAGCGGCGGCCAGCCAGGCGGCCACGTCCGGTTCGGCGATCTCACCGAGCGCGTGCCGGTGCTCCAGCTCCGGCAGGTTGGCCAGCCGGACCGCGCCGAAGTCGCCGAGCACCGTCACCCGCAGCTTCGCCGCGAGCAGACGGCTCCGCCGGATCTGGAGCATCAGCTCGTCCAGGAACGTGAGCACGCCCGGGTCCTGCTCGGAGCGGACCAGGTTCGCCACGAACCACACCGGGGTGTCGCTGTAGACGGCCGCGGACGCCAGGTTCCTCGCCAGCGTCACGGCGCGCCGCTCCGGTTCGGCGTCGTTGGCCGACTGCGGCACGATCCCGAGCTTGATCCGCAGCTGCGCCGCCAGGTAGTCGACGTACCCCGGGTCGTCGTGCCGTTCCAGCTGCTCGACCAGCGGCGTGTAGTTGCCGTGCCATCGCGCGCAGGTGGCGATGTACTCGGCCATGGTCCGCTTGCCGTACCCGGTCGGTCCGTCGATCGTGGCGACCGGCGGACCGCCGCCCGTGGCGATGTCGGCCATGGCTTTGCGCAGGGCGTCCCGGTCGGCGAACGGCGAACCCTCGGGCATCCAGACGTCGCCGGTCCGGATCGTTCGCCACACGATCGTCCGGTCGCGCAGACCTCGGATGGTCTGGTGCACCGAGACCAGTTCCCCGGCCTGGTCGACCATCTCCACCACGGTGATGAACAGCTCGGCGGTGGGCTGCGCCAGCGTGTGGTCGAGCCAGCAGCGCACCCTGTGGTAGCCGTTGAAGCCGGCGGGTGCGCGGCGCAGCGCCTCGGGCCCGAACAGGTCGCGCACGGTACCGGTGTTCGGCGGGTCGCCCACGTGGTCCAGGATCAGGTCGGCGACCTGCTTGTACTGCTCTTCGGTCAGCACCACGGCGGCCACCCGCCCGATCACCAGTCGCCGAGGAGGTCGACGACCCGTTGCTCGAACGCCGAGCGGCTGCCGTTGCCCTCTTCGCCGGTCAGCGCCTGCAGTGCCGCCGTGGCCCGTTCGCGGAGGCGGTGGACGTCCGCCTCCGTGTGGGGGTAGAGCAGGTCGAGGCCGCGCTTGTCGCCCTCGGACAGGTTGAGCCCGTCGCCGGCCGGGGCGCACGCGCTCGGGTCGCTCTTGTAGAAGAACGGCTGGAACCGGTAGAGCATGACCGACTTCGGGTCGAACGGACCCGCGATCACATCGGGCGACTCGACGGTGCGCAGGTTGTGGTCGACCTTGCTGCGCGGCCAGTTGTTGGGCTGCCCGCCGAGGTAGGTGTAGATCCCGGGCCTGCGGCCCGCCGGGTCGGGGACGAACACGCCGCGATCGTCGCGGGTGGGGACGTAGCCCGGGTCGTCCTCCCAGCGGAACTCGTCCTGGCACGATCCGCGCAGGTTCTGGTGGGCGTGGTGGAAGGCCAGGGCGTGCAGGAACTCGTGGCGGACGGTGCCCTGCCAGCGGTCGGGCTTCCGGGTGGCGAACCCGCCGAGGTTGAGGCTGCGCTGGCCGGGTCCGCCGCCGATGCCGTTGAGCGGGTCGCTGATGGTGCGGTCGGTGCTGTCGGTGCCGACGAGCGACCAGAAGCCGCCCTTGTCGAAGCTGACCCGGATCTCGGCCGCATAGGTGGTGTCCGTGGTCTTCCACCGCCGGTACCTGCCACCCGACTCACCGAAGTCGAGGCGGAGGTCGCACGCGTCGGTGATCTGCCCGGTGGCCTCCGCGATGTCCTTGTGCAGCGCGTCGTCACCGTCGAGGAACGCCACCCGGACCGTCGACCCCGGCCGCCACCGCGCCAGATCGGAGATCAGGAACTCCAGGCCTTCCTCCTGTCCCTTGCGCTTGCGCCACCCGTCCCGCACCTCCATCGCGGCAACGACCGCGTCGGGTAGTGATTCGAGCACGACATCGTTTCCTTGAGCGTTCACAGCTGCCTCCGAGGTTGCCCCTTTGCCTATAGGTGTCGCCGTTGACCATCGTCCGGTTAGGCTTATTTCTTCATCCGAACGGGTGAACTTGCACCCATCGCTCACAGCGCGCGGCCGAACCGACCCGTTCGAGGACGCCGCATCCCCCTGCCAGGCTCGACGACGACGCACGCGGTCAGCGGTCCCCGGAGGCTGTCACGATCGAGCCGGATGACTGCGACCCCGGCGCAGTCCTCACAGCCGTTGGCGCAGCAGGGCGGCGTCGAGTGGTTCGAGGATGTGCAGCACGGTGTCGGCGCTGCGGCGACTGCTGAGCCGCCTGCCCGAAGCGGACCGCGTCCCCGGTGGGCGCGGCGGCCTGTCAGGTGTAGTCGGGCAGCGTGCGGGCGACGTCGTGCGGCGACGGCATCGCGGCCACCTCTGCGGCCATCGCGCGGGCCGCGTCGCGCACGGACTCGTCGGTGAGCAGCCGCCGCGCCTTGGCCGCGATCGCCTCGGCGGTCATGTTCTCGGGCAACAGGTGGTCGCCCAGTCCGGTCTCGGTCACCACCTCGGCGTTGTTGAACTGGTCGGCCGCCTGCGGCAGGACGAGCTGCGGCACGCCCGCGCCGAACGTGCCCAAGGTGGTGCCCGCGCCGCCGTGGTGGACCACGAGGTCCGCGTGGGGCAGTAGGTCGCCCTGGGACACCCACGGCAGCACCACGACGTTGTCCGGCAGTCCGCTCAGCGCCTCCGGATCGACCTTCCGCCCCGCGGACACGAGCACCCTCGCGCCCACCGCCGCCAGGCCGTCGACGGCGGTGCGCAGCAGTGCCGCCTCGCTGAACGCGGTGCCCAACGTCAGGTACACCAAGGGCTCCCGGTGCTCCGCGACCCACGACGGCAACTCACCCGGTGCGGCGAACGCCACCGGCCGCAACGGGATCCGGTGCACCGACGAGGCCAGGAACGCCGGGTTCTGCACCGAAGGCGGGCAGATGTCGAGGTACGGGTGGCCCAGCGCCATGGGGTCGGTGCGGGGCACCTCGACGCCCAACTCCGCGCCGAGGGCGGTGAGGTAGTCGCGCGCGGGCTCGGCGAAATCCGGTTCCTGCCACATCCGACCGTACGAGTGGCACAGTGCCGGCACGCCCGCGACCTTCGCGGCCAGGCCCGCCCCGGGGTTGCCGAACTCGTGCACGACCAGGTCGGGCTTGCGCTCGGCGAGGACCGGCGCGAGCCCGGTGGCGAAGCTGCGCGGCAGCACCGAGGCGAACGTGAACGCGACCCGCTCGGCGTCGACCTCGCCCGGGTTCTCGGGCCTGACGCCCGCCATCGCGGACTCGAACGCCTTGCGCGGCGACATGCCGCCCACGATGTGCTCGATGCCGTGTGAGGCCAGGACATCCGAGAAGAGCCTGCCGGTGAAGTAGTCGACGTCGTGGCCGAGCTCCCGCGCGGCGACGGCGAGCGGCAGCAGGGGGAAGGTGTGCCCGTACAAACCGAGGCTGGAGAAGAGGATGCGCACGGGTTCAGAGCCCTCTCGAACGTGGCGTCGGCGACATCGGTTTCACCGACCGAGGTGGGTGCGCAGGAACGCGGCGACCTCGGCCCGCGCCTCACGAGCCGCGTCCACCACGCCCGACATGGCGAAGAAGCCGTGCGCCACCCCGGCATAACGCGTCGCGACCACGGGCACACCGGCCTCGCGCAGTCGTTCGGCGTACAGCTCGCCCTCGTCGCGCAGCGGGTCGTGCTCGGCGGTGATGACGAGTGCCGGCGGCAGGCCGGTGAGGTCCTCGGCGAGCAGGGGTGAGGCCCGCGGGTCGCGGCCGTCGTCCGGGCTCGCCAGGTAGTGGCCCCAGTACCAGGCGACGGATCGGCGGTTGAACGCGGCGGGGTCGTCGTTCTCGCGCATGGACGCGGTGTCGCCGCGGTGGTCGGTGTTGGGGTAGACCAGCACCTGGGCGGCCAGCGCGGGCCCACCGCGGTCGAGGGTCACCGCGGCCGCGAGGTTGCCGCCGGCGCTGTCGCCCGCCACGGCGAGGCGGGCGGGGTCGACGCCGAGCTCGGCCGCGTTCGCGGCGATCCAGGCGACGGCCGTGCGGCAGTCGTCGACGGCGGCGGGGAACTTGTGCTCGGGCGCCAGCCGGTAGCCGACGGTGATCACCTGGCACGGCACCGCGTTGGCCAGGGCGCGGCAGATCTCGTCGGAGGTCTCGATGCTGCCCAGCGCCCACCCGCCGCCGAAGAAGTAGACCAGGGTGGGCAGGGGCCCGACCGCGTCCACCGGGCGGTAGACCCGGATCGGCAGGTCGCCGCCCGGTCCGGGGAGTTGCCGGTCGGTGACGTGGCGCACCGGCTCGCCCGCGCCCGCCGCCGCCCGGATCGCGGCGAGGTCGGCGGCCCGCGCCTCCTCGATCGACAGGGTGTAGAGCGGTGGGGAGGCCGCGCCCTCGGGCATCGTCCTGAGCGGCGGGTCCAGTGGCATGCGGGCCTCCGTCGTCACTGCTTGAGCACCTTCTGGATCGCGGCGGTCAGCTGGGCGCGATCGGGTTGCACGGCGAGGTCGAGCCCGAGGGCGAACGGGACCACGGCGCCGTCCGGCCTGGTGACCCTGACGGGCGGCGCGGTCAGGTCGCACCGCTCGGCCGCGGTGGCCACGACCTCGGCCGCGATGCCGCACATGCGGTTGGAGTCGTCGACCACGACCAGCCGACCGGTCCTGGCCACCGAGGCGGCCAGCCCGTCCCAGTCGAACGGGTACACCGTGCGCGGGTCGAACACCTCGACCGAGACGTCACCGGCCAACTCCTCGGCGACCGCCAGCGCGTCGTGCACGAGGTGCCCGACCGCCACGACCGTGACGTCCTCGCCCGCGCGGTGGACCCGGCCGACACCGAGCGGCACCGGGGCCAGCGCGTCGAAATCGACGTCCACCCGGACGCCGAGCGCCGCCGCCGGTGCGAACACCACCACCGGGTCGTCGTCCCGGATCGCCGTGGTCAACAGGCCGTAGGCGTCCTCGGGCGTGGCCGGCACCACCGTCTTCACCCCGGCGTGGGCGAACAGGGCGTACGGGTGGTCGGAGTGCTGTCCGGCCCAGCCGGTCTTCGACCCGGAACCGGGCACCAGGTACGTCACCGGCACGCGGGTCTGACCACCGGTCATCAGCGAGAACTTGTGCGCCTGGTTGACGATCTGCTCGAACGCCAGGTACAGCAGCGCCGGGATCTGGAACTCGATCACCGGCCGCCGCCCGCCCAGCGCCGCCCCGGTCGCGAAGCTCGTGAACGCCTGCTCCGACAGCGGCGTGTCCAGCACCCGGTCCGGCCCGAACCGCTTGAGCAGGCCCGCGGTCACGTTGGAGACCGCGACCCGGACGTCCTCGCCCAGCACGAACACCGCCGGGTCGCGGGCCAGTTCGTCGCCCAGCGCGCGGTTGAGCGCCTTCTGGTAGGACAGCCACGGCATCACCCACCACCGCCCGGACGCGCGCGCATGCCGGTGGCGTACAGGTGGTCGAGCGCGCCCACGGGGTCGGGGTGCGGGCTGTCGAGCGCGAACGCGACCGCGGTGTCCATCATGGACTCGACCTCCGCGTCGACCCGTGCCCGCTCACCGCCGGCCAGCCGCACGCCCTGGATCTCCACCGGATCCCGCTCGCGTCCACTGAGGACCTCGGCGTCGTCGCGGTAGCGCACCCGGGCTTTGTGCTCCCACGTGTGGTGCGCGTCGAACCGGTAGGTCAGGCACTCGACCAGCGACGGCCCGCCGCCCGCGCGGGCGCGGTCCACCGCCTCGCGCGCCGCGGCGAGCACCGTGCGCGGGTCCATCCCGTCCACCGTCGCCGACGGCATCCCGAACGCCTCGCCACGCCCGGTGATCGTGCCCGCGACGGCATCCGACACGGTCAGGGTGGTGGCGTAGCCGTTGTTCTCGCAGACGAACAACACCGGCAGCCGCCACAGGGAGGCCAGGTTCATCGCCTCCAGCAGCACGCCCTGGTTGACCGCGCCGTCGCCGAAGAAGCTCACCGCGACCTGGTCGCCGCCGCTCTGCCGGGCGGCCCAGGCCGCGCCCGCGGTGATCGCGCCGTTGGCGCCGACGATCGCGTTCGCGCCGAGGATGCCCAACGCGAAGTCCGCGGCGTGCATCGACCCGCCGCGGCCCTTGTTCAGCCCGGTGGCGCGACCGGCCAGCTCGGCGAGCACCCGGGCGGGATCGGCGCCCTTGGCGAGCACGTGCCCGTGCCCGCGGTGGGTGCTGGTGATCATGTCGTCCAAGCGCAGCGCCGCGCACACACCGGCGGCGATGGCCTCCTGGCCCGTGTACGGGTGGATGCCACCGATGATGTCACCGGAGCGGACGAGCTCGACCGCCCGCTCCTCGAAACGGCGGATCAGCCGCACCGTGCGGTACAGGCCGACGTCGGTGTCCGGTGCGTGTGCCGCCACGGTGGTCAGGAGCGCCACACGGGCGGGCAGAACTCCGGGTCGGCGTAGTCCGGCTTGCCGTCCGGGGTGCGCCGCACGAGGGAGTCGTGGTTGTAGAAGGCCAGGTTGCCATCGGACAGGGGGAACTCGCGGTAGGCGTTGTCACCGTCCTGCAGGTGCAGCGAGATGGCCTGGCGCGGCCGGGTGGAGCGGTTGGGCCCGCTGCCGTGGTAGGTCCGGCAGTGGTGGAAGCTCAGGTGTCCCTTGGGGATGATCATCGGGATCTTCCGGACCGTGGTGCCGTTGTGCTCGGCATTGGCGGTGAGCAGGTTCTCCAGGTGGTCCGGGTCACGCTCGGCGAAGTGCTTGGTGGCGCTGTCGTCCGAGCCGACCTCCTCCCAGCGGTGGCTGCCGTCGACCATGGTGATCGTGCCCAGTTCCTCGTCGCAGTCGTGGAACGGGATGAACGCGGTGAGCATCCGGTCCGACGAGGAAGACGACCAGTAGTGCTTGTCGAAGTGCCAGGGCACGACGTTCGACGGCTCCTCGGCGATCGGCGGCTTGTAGATCAGGGTCGACTGGAACACCCGGATCTCGTCGGCCTCCGCCAGCCGCGCGGCCACCGCGCCGATCAGCGGCTTGAGCAGCGCCTTGGCGATCGGGTCGCTCTCGTAGTGCACGTAGTCGTTGTGGCGCTGGACGTCGCCGTGCTCGGGCGTCCAGTAGGCCAGCCGGGGCGGGCGCGTCGGCAGCAGGCGGCTCCGCTCCCCCGCGTAGTACCGGTCGACCGCCGCGGCCAGTTCGTCGACCTCGTCGTCGGAGAACAGCTTCTTCGACAGGTACCAGCCGTGCTCGGCGTAGAACCGGACCTCGTCGTCGGTCGGGAGCAGGGCGCGCTCCCGCTCGGTCAGCGCGAACTCGTTCACGGTGCTCTCCCCTTCAGCCGGCCGTCGTGCCGGACAGCTCGCCCTGCTTCGCCTCGTACAGCGCCTTGATGTTCCCGCTGCCGAAGGTCAGCGCGCCCCGCCGCTCGATGATCTCCAGGAAGAGCGTCCGGCGCACGTGCATCGACTCGGTGAAGATCTGCAGCAACTGCCCCCAGTGGTCCCGGTCGACCAGCACGCCGAGCCGGCGCAGCTCGTCCAGCGGCGCGTCCAGGTGGCCGACCCGTTCTTCGAGCGTGTCGTAGTAGGCGCCCGGCGTGCCGAGGAACCGCACGCCCTTGTCGCCGAGCGTGCTGACCGCCTTGACGATGTCGTCGGTGCCGAACGCGACGTGCTGGACGCCCGCACCCGCGTGCCAGGTCAGGAAGTTGTCGATCTGCCCCGGCTGGCGCGCGGGGTCCGGTTCGATCAACGTGTAGGTGACGTGCCCGGACGGGCTCTGCACCACCTTGGAGAACATGCCCTGCCCACCGACCTCGACGTACTCCTCGAAGATCTGCTTGAACCCGAACACCTCGACGTAGTACCGCGCGGTCGGCTCGAGGCCGCCGACCGGCACGCAGATCGCCAGGTGGTCGATCGCGCGCAGCAGCTTGCCGTCGGTGTCCGGCTCGGGCTCGGTCACCTCGATCGCGCCGGGCAGGAACTCGCGCGGCGAGCCGTGCCGCTCGACCAGCCGGTGCGTCACGTCGGAGAAGCCGGAGACCTCGGCGACGACGACCCGCTGGTCGTCACGCCCGTGCTCGCGGGGCGGTGAGACCGGTTCGGCGCCGCGTTCGGTGAGGACGCGGTAGGCGGCACGGGCGTCGTCCACCCCGATCCCGACGACCGCCACGCCGTCACCGTGCCGTCGCACGTACTCGGTTGCCGGGTGGTCGGCGACCAGGCCGGTCGTCAGCACGACCTGGATGTCACCCTGTCGCAGCAGCAGCGAGCGCCGGCCGGGCAGCCCGGTCTCGGGGCCGCCCTGACCGCAGATCTCGAACCCGAAGGCGGTGCAGAGGTAGAACGCCGTCTGCCTCGCGTCACCCACGTATAACTCGATGTGGTCAATCCCGGAAATGTTCATCAGGCATCCCGATCACTTCCCGGAGCACGTCAGCGGCTCCCGAGACGGTGGTCATGCGGCCGTACTGACCGCTGTCGAGTTCCATGCGCACGCCGTAGCGCTGTTCGACCTGGTGCACCAGCCAGGCCAGTTCCATCGATTCGATCATCTCGGGGACGTCCTGCGCGGGCCTGCCGTCGAGGCTCGCGAGCATCGCCAGGATGTCCTCGCGGTCGGGTGGCACGCTCATCGCGCCACCCCCTGCGCGGCCTGGCGGAGCACCGAGCGGTCGCGGACCAGCTTTCCGGTGGTGGTGCGGGGCATCACGTCGAGGACCTGCAGCCGTCGCGGTCTCTTGTAGGCGGCGAGCCGTTCGGCCAGGGCCGCTTGGACGGATGACGCCGTGGCGGGCGCGTCGAGCTGCGCGTAGGCGGTGATGACGTCGTCGTGCAGCACCACGGCCGCCACCACGCCCGGCAGTTCGGCCAACGTCGCCTCCACCTCGGTCAGGTCGACCTTCAGGCCGCCGACCGACACCTGGGAGTCGAGGCGCCCCTTGACGGTGACGAGCCCGGTGCCCGGGTCGACCGCGCCCGCGTCCCTGGTGTGCAGCCAGCCGTCCGCCCACCGGTCCGGGTCGGACAGGCCGACGTACGGCGATTCCGCCCGGCTCACCAGCAGCTCGCCGTCGCGCTCGACGACCGACAGCCCGGGGGCCGGGGTGAGGGCGGGCCGGTGCTCGCCGAACAGGTCGGTGGCGATCACGCCGACCTCGGTCATCCCCCACATGTTGCCCAGCGGCACGCCGTACTTCCCGGTGAAGGCGGCGGCGGTCGCGGCGGGCACCGGCTCGCCGCCGGTGGTCATCCGCTTGAGCTGCGGCAGGGACGGCGGGTCCACCACGGACGCGAGCAGTCCGATGTGGAACGGCACGCCCAGCACCGTCGCCGGGCTCGGCTCGGCCGCGACCGCGTCCAGCACGCTGTCGCCGGTGAGCCGTTCGGGCGGCCTGACCTGGACACCGGCGTGCAGGCCGTACAGCAGGGCGCCGACCAGGCCGAGCACGTGCACCATCGAGGCCAGCACCACGATCCGCTCGCCCGGCAGCGGCACGCCGTCGATCCGGGTGTACCGCTCGATCTCGGCGACCAGGTCGGCGGCTGTGCGGCCGATCACCTTGGACGGGCCGGTGGAGCCGGAGCTGAACTGGATCACCGCGTGCGGTGTCGCGGCGGGACGACCGGGGCGGGCCGTGACGGTCTCCTCCACGTCCGCGAACGGGCTGAGCGGGCTGCTCGTGATCCGGCCCGGCTCGACCAGCACCTGGGGTGCGAGCCTGCCGAGCGCGGCGTCGACCTCGAACGCGGTGAGCCGGTGGTCGAGCAGGCTCACCTGGGCGCCGATGCGCCACCCGGCGAGCAGGTTGGCCACGTACGCGAGCGAGGGCGGCAGGCGCAGCGCGAGCGACCCGCCCGCGCGCAGCCCCGCCTCCGCCAGGCGGGCTTGCCGTTGCGCGACCAGCCGACGCAGCGCGGCCCGGTCGACCGGTCCGCCCGAATAGAGGCAGCAATCGTCGTCCGCGCCGCGCAGCAGGATCTCGTCGACCCATTCCGGACTCGCCACGAGTGTCGATCCGGCCGACGCCAGGCCTTTTGTCATCAGTTCTCCCGCCTGGTCCCGCAACGTGATTCCGAAAAAGTTGCGCCGAAGTTTCGACCAACCCGCTGACCGAGTGAGCCGAATCGTACGTCAGGGTTCACCCGACGCACCATCGGCCAATCGGCCGCGACGAATCATCAGCTTCCCCGATCAGCCCGGCCGGTCATTGATCAATGCGGCCAGCCGATCGAGGCCGCGGTCGATCCGGTCGACCGAAACGACACTGCAGGAAAGGCGCAGGGCGCGGACTTCCGAACTGTCGTCGTAGAAATGACCCATTGGTGTCCACAACACTCCGTAGTCGCGGGCGGAGCGTTCCAAGAGCGCGTCGTCGACCACGAACGGGACGGTGACCACGACGAAGAACCCGCCGGTCGGCACGGTCCACGTGACGCCCGTTCCGGGCGGGAAGCGCTCGGCCAGCCCGGCCACGAGGTGCCGCAGGTTCCGGTCGTAGAGCTGCCGCTCCGGCGCGGTCGCACCGGTGAGGCGGCAGCCGTGCGCCAGCAGCTTGCCGCCGACGACGGCCTGCGCGATCGGCGACGTGTTCACCGTCAGCATGCTCTTGATCTTGGACAACTGGTCCGCGAACAGGCCGACCACGCCATCGGCGCCGACCACCCGCTGGTCGGCGACCGCGTAGCCCACCCGTGCGCCGGGCAGCACGGACTTGGCGAAGGAGCCCAGGTAGACGACCCGTCGCCCCTCGTCCAGGGCCTTGAGCGTGGGTATCCGGTCCGCGTCGCCGTGGAACAGCCCGTAGGGGTTGTCCTCGATCAACAGGATGTCCTCCTCGGCGGCAACCTCCAGCAGCCGCCGCCGGGTCGCCACGTCCAGGCTCAACCCCGACGGGTTGGCGAAGTCGGGCACCACGTAGCACGCGCGCGGCCGGCGTCCGGCAGCGCGCTCCCGTCGGATCACCGCGACCAGGTCGTCCAGGTCGATCCCGCGCTCGCCGGTGCGCACGGGGCGCACGGGCAGGTCGACCAGCCGAGCCGCGCCGGTCAGCCCGACGTACGCGGGCGACACGGCGAGCAGGACGTCGCGCTCGTCGGCGCGCAGCGCGCGCAGCACGAGGAACATCGCCTCCTGACAACCCGCCGTGACCACCACCGATTCCGGGTCGATCGCGATGCCCTCGTCCAGCCGCAGGTTTTCCGCGACCAGTTCGTGGATGATCCCCTTGGTCCGACCGTACTGCAATACGGTGCGCCGCACCTGTTCTTCGGTACGCCCCAGTTCGTCCGCGAGATACCGGCAGAACGCGCGCAGATACCGGTGCACGTCCTCCAGGTCGAAGAACTCCTCGCTCGGCCTGCCGGCCGCCAGCGGTATCGCATCCGGATAGTGGATCGCGACCTCGTTGAGGAAATTCATCGAGTTGAGCGCCGGATCCTCCAACGCGCCGAACAACGTCCCGGTGGCGAGGTCGGCGATGTTCTCCGCGGTGACCGGCGGCGGGCTCACCGAAGGTCCCCCTCGGTGGCCCGGCGGCGCTCGCGAGCGGCCACGACCGCGCGCAGCAGGTCGTCCAGCTCGTCATCGGAGAGGTCGGCCAGCGCGGCGTCGCGGGCTGAGTCGTCGGGCGGGTCGGGAGTGAGTTCGGCCGACACGACCTCGGCGAGGGCCGCGATCGTGGGCGAGGTGAAGATGCGGTCCATCGGCAGGGTGACGCCGTAGAGGTCGGCGATCCGGGCGGCGAACCGGACCGCGGTCAACGACCCGCTGCCGCGACCGAACAGGTTGTCGTGCGGGCCGATCGGCTCGGTGGTGCGCAGGAGCTCGGCCCAGATCCCGGCCATGGTCTCCTCGATCCGGCCACGCGACGGCACCGGGTTCTCGTCCGCCTCGGACTCCGGCGCCGCGGTGACGGTCCTGACCGCGCCATTCGACGACGGTCCGGTCACCGCGGACCAGTCCCCCTCAGGAGTCGGTACCGGCAGCTCCGCCACCGCGGTGTCCGCGGCCGCGTGCTCCAGCACGGCCACCACCGACCGCAGCAACCAGGCGGCGAACCCCGGGTCGGTGCGGTGCTCCAGGGTCAGGGCGCCGCTCTCGTCCGCACGCAGGTCGAGGTCGGCTTCGGCGGTGCCCGTCAGGACGACGTGGCGCCGCACGGTCACACCGGGCAGGTCGAGCGCCGGCGCGGCAGGCGGCCCGGAGGTGAACCGCGGCGCGGACAGGTCGACCCCCAGTTCCCCGGCGAGCTTCGCCAGCGGGACCTCGTCGTGCGACAACGCGTGCGCCGTGGCGTCCCGCACCCGGACGAGCAGGTCACCGAACGCCGGTTCGCCCGCCAGGGACACCCGGACGGGGACCGCGTCGGCGAACGGGCCCGCGATGGGCTCCAGCTCCACGCGCACGCGACCGCTCACCGGGACCTCGACCACGAGGTCGTCCCGCCGGGCGTACCGGGCCAGCACCACGGCGTACGCGGCGAGGAACGCCGTGGACAGGGTGGCTCCGACACCGCCCGCCACGTCGACCAGTCGTCGGACCGCGGCGGGGTCGACCGCCGCCGTCACCCGCGCGGCACGATGTCCGGCCGGGAGCCGCACCGGCGCGGGCGCGTCGCGCAACACCTCGCGCCAGTGCTCCAGCCGGCGCACCAGCTCCTCGCCGTCCAACCGCTCGCGCTGCCACACGGCGTAGTCCCCGTAGTCCATCCACGACCGCGGCAGCGCGGACAGTCCTTCGCGGTACACAGTGGACAGATCGGCGATCAGCATCACCAGTGCCGAGCCGTCGACGACGACCCGGTGCGCCACCAGCACGAACAGGAACCGGTCCGTGCCGACCTCGATCACGGCGGCCCTCAGCAACGGGTCGCGGGCGAGGTCGAACGGCCGCTCGACCAGCGCCGCGGCGACCGACTCGGCCCGCTCTACGTCGTCGGGCAGGACGACGTGCTCGACCACCACGCCACCCGCCTCCGAGACGACCTGCTCGCCGGAGGCGGTGACGCGGGTCCGGAGCGTCGAGTGCCGCGCGACCACGACGTCCATCGCCCGTTGCAGCGCGACGGGATCGACCGGACCGTCCAGCCAGGTCGCGTGGGACAGGGGTTCGGGCAGGGACAGCGCGTGCGCCTGCGCGAACGACAGCGGATACCGCACGAACTACCTCCCGTGGGGCGCGTCCGCCAGAACCCGTTGCCGCATGAGGAACTTGCGCACCTTCCCGGTCGGCCCGACCGTCAGCTGCGCGTCGGGCACGACGTCGACCCGGCGCAGCGTGCGCGCCACCGCCTCACCGACCGCGGCGCGGACCTCCTCGCCCCGGTCCAGCGCGGGGTCGGCGCCCTCGTGCAGCACCAGCAGCACGTCGGTGATCGGCGGACCGTCCTCCCGCCTGGTCGCCAGGACCGTGCAGTCGCGGACGTCCGGGCACCGGGCGAGGATGCGCTCCTCGGTCAACGCGGTGTAGAGCCAGTCACCGTCGCCGAGGTCGACCGCGTCGTTGGCCCGGTCGAGGTGGTAGTAGTAACCCTCCTCGTCCCGGTACATCAGGTCACCGGTCAGGTAGTAGCCGTTGAGGCGGTTGCGGTAGGTGGCGGTCGAGTCGTTCCAGTAGCCGGGCGCGAGGGTCGGCGACTTGAGCCCGCACTGTCCGACCTGGCCGACCGGCACCTCCTCGCCCGTCGTCACGTCCAGCAGCGCCACGTCCGCGAACGGGTACGGCTTGCCGACGCAGCGGTCGTAGCGGTCGCTGCCCAGCCGGTGGCTCATGGCGAACGCGGCGTGGCCCATCTCGGTCGAGCCGAGCGTGTCGATGAACTTCGAGCCCGGCACGTCGACCACGCCGTCCGGCGTCCACACGGGGTGGCTGCCGACCGCGACGAGCTTGCGGATGTGCGCCTCGTGCGCGCAGTCCCCGGTGCTGGACCAGTTGCGCACCGAGCTCAGGTCGCGCCGGGTCAGGTCGAACCGCGCCAGCTCCGCCCAGGTGACCGCGAAGCCGAACACCCCGGTCGGCCGCCACCGCTCGATGGCGTCCAGGACCACCTCGCCGCTGTGCTCGAACGGCCCTCCCTGCCCGGACAGGCACAGCAGCTCGTACCCGTTGCACAGCGCCTGGTTCACCACGATGATCCCGGCGGCGTGCGCGGCGGGCAGCACGGACAGCTCGCGCACCTGCCCGTACGGCCTGGCTTCGGTGAGCCGCACCGCGCGCACCGCGGCGAACAGGCTGTGGTGCGAGTGCACGACCGGCGTCGGCATCCGGGTGGTGCCCGACGAGTGCGTGATCGCCACGGGGTCGTCGCCGTGGTGGCGGTACGGCGGGGGTGCCTGGGCGGGATCACCGGTGCCGGTCTCCGCCGCGTCACCCAGGACCGGCACGCCCAGTTCGTGCTCCCGCAGCGCGGCGTGGTCGGCGTCTACCACCACACCGACGCCGCGCAGCCTGCGGACGAACTCCGCGGCGACCTCGATGGGCATGCTCCCGTTCATCAGCGCCGGGATCGCGCCGAGGTGGTTGAGCGCGAAGAAGTTGAGGAACACGTCGGCCGCCGACGTGACGAACAAGGCGACGGGGTCGCGTCGGCCGATCCCCTTGCGGGCGAACCAGTCCGCGCGCGCCGCGACCCGTTCGGCCAGGTCGCGCAGCGACAGCGGCGTCCACGCGGGTATGCCGTCCACGTCGACGTCGAAGGTCATCCGCGGGGCGTCCAGGTCGGCGCCGTGCTCCAGCAGCATGGGCAGCACGTTGCCCGCGCCGACCCGCATGTCCTGCGCCAGCGCGGTGCGCAGGTTCGCCCGACTCATCAGACCTCCCGGTTTGCGGAGAACAGTGGACCACCGAACGGATGTCACCAAGTCGGGTTCCCGCATCGGCGGCGGTGGGGCTGTGGCGCTTCGCGGACTGCGGCGACGAGCACCGGTCTCGTGAACCTGGCGATCGCGGGCGCGGACGTGTGCTCCGAGACTAGGTTCGCGATTCCCCTGTGGCAATCAGGCTTTCGGACGTGTCCGAAGTCGGTGCGGGAGACTTCGGGTTCCCGGCGAGGCGGGCCGGGGTTCCGACACCGAGGCGGGCCGAGATCGCGGCGCCGATCCGCGCGACCGGCGCCGGCAGCAGCATGTGCTCGTGCAGGCAGTCCACTTCGACGACGTCGACCGGTCCGCTCACGCAGTCGTCCCACGAGCCCACCTTCGCCTCGGTGGTCCGCTCGTCCTCGGTGGCGGACAGGAACAGCACCGGGCAGCGGACCCGGCCGGGGCGATGGCGTTGTGCCACCGCGAGGTTGTTCCTGATCACGTGCGGCAGGGCGAGCAGTTGGCGGTCCGGCCACTCGTGCAGCCCCAAGCCCGGCCGACCGCGGACCACCTCCAGCATCCGGCGCACCGGGTCGGGGTCGTCCGGCTCGACCACCGGCTGGTAGCCGAACTCGCGGAGCACGAAGTCGCACACCAGCCACAGGTTGTCGTCGGCCACGCTGAGGCTGTTCGGCAGGCCGGGCATCGTGTCGCCGAGGACGAGCAGGCCGACCTCGTGGCCGCGCCGCTCCAGTTCCTCGGCGATCGCGTGCGCCACGTTGCCGCCGATCGACCACCCGAACAGGTGGTAGGGGCCTTGTGGCTGGGTGATCCTGATCCGGTCGGCGAAGTCCCGCGCCGCCTCGGCCAGGTCGACCGGCAGCGGCTCGGGCCTGCGCAGCCCGCGCAGTTGCAGGCCGTACACCGGGTGCTCGGGGGCGAGGTGCGGCAGCAGCGCGAGGTAGCACCAGCTCGCACCCACCAAGGGCGGCGCGCAGAACAGCGCGGGGCCGGTACCGCCTTCCCGCAGCGGCAGCACCAGGTCCAGCACGCCACCCGCGCGGCGGATGTCGGCCCGCCGCTGTCTGGCCCACGCGAACTCCTCGGCCGCCGGCAGCGCCTTCACCCTGGACCCGTCCACCGCACCGTCCTCCCGCTCGCGTGTGGTCACGTGCCGGACGCCAACTCGACCAGGTGGGCGGCAGCAGCCGCCGCGCCACCGGCGGCGGCGAACTCCGCCCCGATCCGACGGGCGTGGCGCCGGTAGTCCGGCTCGTCGAGCACCGCCCGCACGGCGGCGTCCAGTTCGGCCACCGTGACGTCCAGGATCGACACCTCGATGCCCGCGCCCGACCGGGCGACCTGCCGCGCCAGCGCCACCTGCTCGGCCCGGACCGGCGCGACGACCATCGGGACCCCGAAGGTGAGCGCTTCGTTGACGGCACCACCGGCGTGGCACACCACCGCGTCCAGCTTCGGCATCAGGTCGAGCATCGGCACCAGCTCGGCGGTGATGGCGTTGTCCGGGAAGGACTCCGCGGCCACGCCGGAGGTCACGAAGACCGCCTGCACCTCGTCCGCCATGGGTGCGAGCACCGCCGCGGCCCGGTCGTAGAAGTCGCCGATCATGTGGCCGACCAGCGTGCCGACCGTGACCAGCACGTGCCTGCGGTCGGGATCCCAGAGGTGCCAGGGGAAATCGGGTGCGTTCGGCCTGGTGCCCAGCGCCGCGCCGGTGAGCACGCAGCGGTCCGGCAGCACGGCGTCGCCCACGAGTCCGGGCGTCATCAGGGCGATCACCAGGTGCGGCGAGAACCGGGGGTCGATCGGCTCGTCGGACAGGCCCGCCATCGCCACTGCCTGCGCCATCTTGTCGGCCAGGTAGTCCTCGAACCCGACGAGGTCCGCCGGCGGGGTCAGCTCCAGCGTGCCGGTGCACAGGGTCGCCCACGGCACGCCGTGCCGGTGCGCCACCAACGCGCCGGCCAGCGCGTACTGCTCGGTGACGACGACATCCGGCTTGTGCTCCAGCACCGCCTCGTCGACGGGGCCGAGGGTGAAGCGGGTGAACGGGATCAGGTACCCGTCCCACATCGCCCGCACCCCGGCCATCCCCGCCTCGTCGTAGCGGCGGTAGGCCCGTGCGCCGGTGGGGTGCACCGTCGCGTCCGGACCGACCAGCGGGCGCAGCACGTTCTCCGGACCGCACCAGACGACTTCGTGACCCGCGCGGGCGAGTTCCTGCCCGATCGCGAGCATGGGGTAGAGGTGGCCTTGCAGCGGCAGTACGACCAGCAGAAACCGCGACACCGCAACATGGTGGCACACATTGACGTTCCCCGGAACGGCGTGGTGGGATCCCGAAGGTGACCGCTCTCGACGCGGTGTCGGTGTACACACCGGCTTTCCGCGTTCCCATCGAGGACTTGGCCGACCCGCTCGACCTGACCGACATCCAGGTCAGGCTCTTCCGGCGGTTCCACGGACTCGACCAGGTCCGGTTCGCCCCGGACCGGTCGCCCGCCGAGCTGTTGCGCGCCGCCGTCGAAGGGCTCGCCGGGCTGCGCGGCCAGGAGCACCGCGTCCGGTACGTCGTCCACGGCCGGGCGATGCCGGTCGTCGTGCCGTACCCGCACAACCCGCTGCACGACGTCTGCCGTCAGTTGGGACTCGGTCACGCGCTGGCTTTCACCGTCACGCAACAGAGTTGCGCGAGCGGGCTGCTGGCGGTCGAGCTGGCCGGTCGGTTGCTCGCCGGTGATCCGCACGAGGACGCCCTGGCGCTGGTGCTGACGGGCGAGAAGGCGTTCACCCGCCACGCGCGGCTGATCCCGGGCACGTCGCTGTTCGGCGAGGGCGCGTCCGCGTGCCTGGTGAGCGCCGACGGGCCGCGCGACCGGATGTTGTCCTTCGTGTGCGCGCAACGCGGCGAGTTCGACGGCGAGTACGGCGATCGCGAGGAAGAGTTCCAGCGCCAGTACCGCCCGTCGCTGGCCGAGGTGATCAACCGGGCCGTCGCCGACGCGGGGCTCGCCCTGGACGACATCCGGTTGGTCCTGCCGCACAACGTCAACGTCGTGACCTGGCAACGCCTCTGCTCGCTCATGGACTTCCCCGTGCAGCGCGTGCTGCTGTCGAACGTGCCCGACAACGGGCACCTGTTCTGCACCGACGCGTTCGCCAACTACCGCACCGCCCGGGAGCGCGACCTGCTCCGCGAGGGCGACCACTACCTCGTCGCGACCGTCGGCGCCGGAGCCGGGGCGACGTTCTCCGCGATGGTGTTCCAGCACTGATACCCCGTCCCACCCAGGAGGCCGACATGACCGCACCCGACGCCCAGGTCGACAGCGCATTACGGGACCGCGTGGTAGAGGCCATGACCACCGTCCTCAAGCGGCTGGTCGAGCGCGAGGAGCCGATCACCGAGGACATGCACATGGCCGACGAGTTGGGGGTCAGCTCGTCGCTGGGGTTGGAGCTGCTGCTGGAGGTGGAGGAGCAGCTCGGCATCCAGATCGACGTGGAGCGGATGCGCCCGGACGAGCTGCTGACCGTGGGCGAGCTGGCCACGTTCATCGCCGGCCACAGCCGGCCCTGGTGATGCGCCTGGTCCGCGCCGGGCGCAGGGCGTTCACCGGCAACGCCGACGTCCTCGCCGACGACGACCACCGCGCGCAGGTGACCGACTACTTCGCGGACCTGGTCCGGCCCTTCGGCGCCGGACCCGTCACCGACCTGTCCGGCCAGTCGTACGGCGAGATGGCCAAGGCGTTGGTGGCGGAGGTCGTGCCCGCGGCGGAGCCGGTCGACCTGCTGGTGCTGGCGTTCTCGATCCACGACGTGTGGCCGGGCCGGGCGACCGCGACCTACCTCAGCCACGTCTGCCCCGGCACCCCGATGTCGTTCGCCGTCTGCGACCAGGGCAGCGCGTCGCCGTTCACCGGGTTGCGCGTCATCGGCGACTACGGCGTGCGGCGAGCTCTGCTGGTCGTGGTCGAACAGGGTGCGCTGCCGTACGAGTCCGCGGCGGCGACACCGTTGGCACACCGTGGCGTGGCCATGCTCTACGAAGAGGGGGCGGGCACTCGGGCGACCGAGGTCCGCCAGTACCCCGACGTGGTGCCGGAGGCCGTGCCCGAGCTGGCTCGCCGCGGGGTGGCCGAGCTGTCGACCGGCCACCCCGGCGCACGGGTCGTGCTGAGCGACTCGCTCGCCGCGGTGTGGCCGGACCACCCGGACCACACCCGGGTGCCGGCCGGGCAGCCCATGACGGGGGTGTGGTGGCACCTGGCCGGTGCGTCCGAGGACGCGGTGCTGGTGGGCGACTACGACCGGGACCTGCGCTACCTCTGCTTCGCCGTGGTCGCGGCCGATCAGTCCTCAGTGGACTGATCGGCCGCCCCTCGGTCAGGCGCCGGTGACGGCCTCTCTGGGTCGTGCGCCGGTCGGCACGTCCGGGTGGAACGCGGCTTCGATGGCGACCTCCTCCACCGCGTGCAGCATCGCTTCCACCTGCTCGGCCGGGAAGACCTCGGTGTCGCTGACCACCTGGAGGTACACGGTGTCCGGGTGGTCCTCGATGTTGACGAACAGCTGGTCGGTCCACCGGTAGACGAACTTGTGCCACTTGACGTACGTCTCGGGCAGCCTCGCCCTGATCTCGTCCTCGGTGAGGGGTGGGGCGTCCGCCACCGCGTCGGCACGGGCCCTGGTGCTGAACCGCCGGTCGTTGATCCGGCAGGTGATCCGGGCCGGGTAGCCGCGTTCGGCGTCCAAGCGCGCGGCCAGCTCCGCCAGCTGGTCGGGGTCGTAGTAGGCGTTCATCAGGGCCGCGGTCGTGGCCTGGCGCGCCTGCGCGATCACGTCGTCGACCGTGCCGTCGAGGTCGAGGGTGAGCACGGCGTTCTGGACCACCGAGCCGATGACGTCGGCCAACCCGGGCCGGTACCGGTTGCCCGCGGCCACGTGCAGGGTCAGCGGGTTGACGCCGGTCGTCCGGGCGATGGCGGTGGCGATCACCGCGAGCAGCACCCGCCCGGTGTCCGTGCGGGTCCGCCGGGCGGCCTCGACCACGGCCAGGTACGCGGCCCGCGACTGGAACCGCACGTTCCGGCAGCGCCGCCCCGCCTCGTAGTCCGGCGCACCCGACTCGCCGAACGTCAGCGGTGGCAGGGAACGGAGGTGGGTTTCCCAGTAGCGCATGGCCCGGTCGCTGACCCGCCGCAGCTCCGGCGTCGCCTCCCGGCGGGCCAGGTCGGCCAGCCGCACCGCGTCCGGGTCCACCGGGCGGCCGACCAGCTCGCCGAGGTCGAGGTCGGTCATGAGCAGCAACCCGCCCACTCCGTCTACGACCAGGTGGCCGAGGGTGAGCACCAGGTACACGGCCTCGCCCCGGTACTGCATCACGCCCATGCGCAGCGGCCACGGGGTGTGCTCCTCCAGCGGTGCCGCCATCCACTTGAGCCACAGCCGGTTGCCGTGGTCGACGGCGTCGGTGCGGTCGAGGTGGTCGGCGAAGGTCATGACCTCCAGCTCGATCTCCCCGGAGCCGTGCACCACCTGGCACGGCTCGCCCTCGTCGTCGGTACCGAACCGCGTCCGCAGCGCGGGGTGCTTGCTCATCAACCGGCTCAGGCGTTCGGCGACGTCGGCGACGGTGAGGCCCTCCGGCAGGTGGTGCGCGCCGCTGATGTTGTAGGTCCAGTCGCTGGTGCGCATGTCCTGGAGGATGGTCTTCTGGCCCCAGGACAGCGGAGCGGTTCCCGCGCCGGGCCCGGAGAACGACACGGTGAGGCGGGAGCTGACGATCCGTTCACCCATCGGCACTCCCGAAGATCACGCTCACGTTGTGGCCACCGAAGCCGAACGAGTTGGACATGACCGCGTCGACCCGGGCCGCCAGCGCCTCGCCTCGGACGTGGTTGAGGTCGCAGGCCGGGTCGGGATCGTCCAGGTTGTGGGTCGGCGGGAGCAGTCCCTTGCGCATGGCCACGATGCCGATCGCCGCCTCGACCACACCGGAGGCGCCGAGCATGTGCCCGGTGACCCCCTTGGTCGAGCTGACCGGCGGCATGGCGTCGCCGTACACGCTCCGGATCGCCGCCGACTCGGCGGAATCGCCCGCTTTCGTGCCCGTGCCGTGCGCGTTGAGGTAGTCGATGTCGCCTGTGGACAGTCCGGCATCCCGAAGTGCGATCCGCATGCTCTCCGCCGCGCTGGAACCGTCCGGCCGGGGCGTGGTCGGGTGGTGCGCGTCGCTCGTCGCACCCCAGCCGAGCACGTCGGCGTGCACCGCCGCGCCACGCGCCCGCGCGAATTCGGGCCGCTCCAGCACCAGCACACCGGCACCCTCGCCGAGCACGAAGCCGTTGCGGCGCCGGTCGAACGGGCGGCTCGCGGTGGTCGGGTCGGGCCAGCCGCGGGCCAGGGCGAGCGCGTTGCCGAAGGCGTCGGCGAACGTCGGGAACAGCGGCGCTTCGGTGCACCCGCACACCACGACGTCCGCTTCGCCCGACCGGAGGATGCGCATCGCCTCGCCGATGGACTGCCCACCGGCGGCGCACGCCGTGCCGGACGACGACGTGTACCCCCGGATGCCGAACTTGATGGCGACCCGCGCCGCCGCCATGTTGGGCAGCACACCGGGCAGCAGCAACGGACTGACGCCCAGACGGCCGCGCCGGGACCGCTCCACCGCCTGTTCGGCGAGCGTCGCGAGCCCACCGACCCCGGAGAGCACGACCGCGACGCGGTAGGGGTCGACATCCCGTCCGATCTCGATGCCGGCGTCGGCCAAGGCGTCGTCCGCGGCCCGCACCGCCATCACGATCGAGCGGTCGACGACCCGCGCTTCCTTCGGCGGCAGAACGCTTTCCGGGTCGATGACCGGCCCGATCGCGGCCGCGTCGAGCACACCGTGCAGCGGGTGGTCCTCCGGCGGGCGCACGACCGCGGACCGACCGGCGCACACCGCCCCGAAGACCTCCTCGACCGCGGTGCCGACCGGGCTGACCAGCCCGATCCCCGTCACGGCGGCGCTTGCGCTCACGTCGCCGTGGCGGTCTGCGCGCGCCGGGCCACCTCGGCGCAGAACTCGCCGACCGTCATGGCGGCGAACCGCTCGGCCTCGTCCTCGTCGAACCGGACGCCGTAGTGGTCCTCCACCCGCAGCGAGAGCTCGGCCAGGGCGAGCGATTCGAGGTCGGCGCCCGCCGGGCCGAGCACCGTGTCGTCGTCCATGTCGGCGGTGCTGTACTTCATGACCGTCAACGAGTCGAAAAGGAACTGGCGGATCTCGGATTCCATGGCGGAACTTCCCCTCTCCGGGAGGTCAACCGGAATCTGCACCACGAGGGTCGAGGCCGTCAAGTGCAAGCACATCACCGAATACGGGCTATGGACCGGTTCCCGAACAGACCGCAGAATGTGCGCCATGCCCTCGGCGATGCTGGATCTCGTGACGCACGGAGAGGCGCCGCCGCGGTCCCCTGCCGTCCACCTCGTCGGCGGGCAGACGGTGTCGTACGGCGACTTGGCCGCTCTTGTCGGCGAAGCGGAGCGGTCCCTGCGCCACGACACCAAGGCGTTGGTGCTGTGCGCGGGAGATCGCGACCTGTCCACGCTGCTGACCTACCTGGCCGCGCTGCGGCTCGGCCACACGGTCGCATTCCTGCCCGCCTCGTCCGAAATAGTTTCGAAGTACCAGCCGGAATTCGTCGTGCCGGGCCCCGGTGGCGGCTCGGACTTGGCCGCCCTCGGTTACGTGCCCGGCGAGATGGTGGGAGGTTCGCACGTCTTCCGCCGGCGTTCGGCGCAACCGGCGGGCGACATCTTCCCGGACACGGCGCTGCTGCTGTCGACTTCCGGAACGACGGGGAGCCCCAAAGCGGTGCGGTTGTCGTACGACGGGGTGGCCGACAACGCCGCCGCGATCGTCCGCGTGCTGGGCGTCACGGCCGCCGAGCGCGCGCCGACGACGTTACCGATCACCCATGCCTATGGCTTATCGGTGGTGAACAGCCACCTGAGCGCGGGCGCGAGCATCGTGCTGACCGACCGGTCGCCGTTGTCGTTGGCGCTGTGGGACCACGTGACCAGGGCGGGCGCCACCTCGTTCGCGGCTGTGCCGACGACCTACGCGGCGTTCGGCCCCGCGCACCTGAAGCTGTTGGAACACACCGACATCCGCACGATGACCCAGTCGGGCGCACGTCTCGGCGACGAGCTGACGATGCGGCTGGTGCGGATGATGCAGCGGCGGCAGGGCCGGTTCTTCCCCATGTACGGCCAGACCGAGGCCACCTCGCGGATCACGTGCCTCGACCCGGACGCCCTCCCGGACCGCCTCGGCTCGGTCGGGACGGCGGTGCCCGGCGGCGTCATCACCATCGCGCCCGTCGAGGCGCACGACCGGGCCGCACCCGGCGAGGGCGCCGTGCACTACCGCGGCCCGGGCGTGATGCTCGGCTACGCGACCGGTCGCGACGACCTCGGCCGCGGCCCCGAAGTGGACGTCCTGGACACGGGCGACCTCGGGTACCTGCGCGACGGCTACCTCTACCTGACCGGGCGCACCAAGCGGATCGCCAAGGTGCTCGGCGTCCGCACGAGCCTGGACGACCTGGAGCGCCTGGTCGAGCGGTCCGACCACCCGTCCGCCGTGGTCTGCCGCGACGACGTGGTGTACCTGTTCGGCGCGGGCGGCCCGGACGTGCACGAGCAGCAGCGGCGGCGATTGGCCGAGGCGCTGGGTGTGCCGAGCCGGCACGTGGCGGTCCGCCACGTCGACCGCCTGCCCCAGACGCCCGGCGGCAAGGTCGACTACCGGGCGCTGACGGCGGCCGTGGACACCCAGGAGGTCGGGCCGTGGATCTGACGCACTGGCGACAGCTGTCCGATCGCGGACCCGACCTCGTGCTGTGCCTCGACTTCCCCGGTGGACGGGCCGCGGCGGGGTTCGCGGACCTGGCGTCCGGTGTTCCGGTGGACGCCTCCTTCCTGCACATCGCCCAACCGGGCTCGGGGCCGCTCGACGCGTGCGTCGACCGCTGGGTGGCGGACGCGGCGGCGACCGGCCGACCGGTGCGCGCGGTGCTGGGGTACTGCGCCGGGGCGTCGCTGGCCACCTGCGTCGCCGACGCCGTCGCCGAGTCGGCACCCGCGCCGGTGACCGTGCTCTTCGACGCCGCGGCGACCACGGCCGGTTCGCTGGGCCACCAGTTCACGTCCACCATCGAGACCTCCGCGGACCACCTGACCGCCGAGGAGCTGGACGACGCGCGTGCCCTGGCGGACGCGCTGGTCGAGGCGCACCCGGACGACTTGCCCCGCATCGCCGCGTCCCTGGTCGACCGGTACGACGCGCTGATGGGCGAGGTTGCCGCCCGGCTGTCGCTCAACCAGTTCTTCCGGCAGCAGCTCACCGGCGGGTTCACCGCCTACGTGGACTACATGCTGCTCGCCGCCCAGGGCAGGTTCGACACGCGCTCCGGGACACCGCTGTTCGTGTCCTCGAAGGACCACGAGCCGCCCGTGGACGACGTCCGCCGCCTCGCGCTGGACTTCGACCACGCCGACCTGCTGCGCGAGCCCGCGGTGCACGACCTCGTCGCCGAACTGCTGATAGGAGAGCGCCCGTGGTGAACGTGGCCGAGATAGCCGACGTCCTGTCCGCGCACCCCGGTGTGAACCGGGCCGAGGTCGCCGTCGTGCGCCACGACGGGCGTGACGTCACGGTCGCCGCCGTCGAGCTGACCGAGTACCTGAGCGGACCGGTGCTGCGCAACCACGTGCACCAACAGCTGGGCGAGGACTGCGGGCTCAACGGGGTGCTCGTCGTGGACCAGGTCCCGATGGCGGACGGCGCGGTGGACGCCGGGCAGCTGGCGGCGGCCGTCGCGGACGGCCGGTGCACCCTGTTCGAGGACCCGCGCGACGACGTCGAACGGCGGGTGGCGGCGATCTGGTCGGCGCAGATGGACGTGCGGCCGGTCGGCGCGACCGACGACTTCCTGGAGCTGGGCGGCGATTCGCTGTCCGCGCTGGGCATCATCGCCGCGCTCGAGGCGGAGTTCGACCGGCCGCTGGACGTGTACGAGTTCATGAGCGCGTCCAGCGTCCGGCGGCTGGCCGAGATGCTGCGGTAGCGATGACCCTCCCCGTGCACCGGCGGATCGCCGACATCGCCCGCGCCGAACCCGGTCGGACGGCCCTGATCGGGTTCGACGCCGACCTGGCCGAGCAGACCCTGTCGTGGGGGGAGCTCGCCGAGTCGGTGGAGGACGCGGCGGCCGCGCTGCGGGCGGCGCTCGACCCGGACGTGCCGTCGTGCGTCGTCGTGGAGGCGGCCAACACCCTGGGCGCGGCGACCGGCATCGCGGCGGCGCTCGCGGCCGAGGTGCCCGTCTTCCCGCTGAACCCCGCCACCCCCGCCGCCGAGCGGGACGTCCTGCTCGGGCTGCTCGGCCGCCGGTACGGGCACGTCCACCTGATGGACGTCGGGAACCGCCCGGGACCGGCGATCGTGTCGGCCACGCCGCCGTCGACCCGGGACGGCGCCGTGGCCTACCTGCTGGCGACCGGTGCGAGCACGGGCGTGCCGAAGATCTCCGCGCGACCGGGGCCGCTGCGCTACGACCCGGCGCGGACACCGTCGCTGGTGATCCGGCAGACCGGGTGGCGCACCGGCCAGCGGCAGCTCATCGTCGGTCCGCTGTACCACGCGGCACCGTTCACCGCGTTCGTGGACGCGCTGCTGGACCTGAACACCGTGGTGCTGCAACCGTTCTTCGCCGCGCAGTGGACCGTGGACCTGGTGCGGCGGCACCGCGTCGAGTGGGTGCAGCTGACGCCGACGCACATGCGCGAGATCCTGATGCTCGCCGACGCGGACCCGGCGGCCTTCGACAGCCTGCGCGCACTCCTGCACACCGCGGCCGCCTGCGACGCGGACACCAAGCGCGGGTGGATCGACCTGCTCGGCCCCGAGCGGGTCTTCGAGCTGTACGGCGCGACCGAGGGCATCGGCGTGACGCTGGCCCGCGGCGACGAGTGGCTGGCCCGGCCGGGCACGGTCGGGCGCGGTGTCCTGACCCAGCTCCGCGTCCTGGGCGACGACGGCGCACCGGTCGCGCCGGGCGAGGCCGGCACCGTGTTCATGCGCACCCCCCAGCGGGTCGGCCGGTCCGACTACGTCAACGACCAGCTCGTCCGCACCACCCCGGACGGGTTCGCCACGGTGGGCGACCGCGGCAGGCTCGACCGCGACGGCTACCTCTACCTCGAACCCCGCGACCACGGCACGATCAACGTGGGCGGCGAGAAGGTCGACCCGAACGAGGTCGAGGCCGCGCTGCTGGCCCACCCCGCGGTGGTCGACGCCGTCGCGCTGGCCGTGCCGCACCGGACCCTCGGGTCGGTGGTCGGCGTGCAGGTGGTGCTGCGGCCCGAGGTGAGCGTCCGCAAGGCCGACCTCGCCGCGCACTGCGGTCGGCGGCTGGCCGGCTACAAGATCCCGAAGCACTTCACGTTCGTCGACCGACTCCCCCGCTCCGCGGCCGGGAAGATCCAGCGCTGGCGGCTCGCCGCCGATCACGAAGGCGGTGCGCCCACACCATGAACCCGACCGTGGACGATGTGCTCGACACCGGCTACCGGCACCCCCGCGACCCGGTGGAGCTGTGGCTGGCACGGCAGTGGCAGGAGGTCATCGGGTTCGCCGTCGGCATCCGGGAGAACTTCTTCGAGCTGGGCGGCAACTCCCTCGACGCGGCCCGGGTCGTGAACGCCGTCCTCGAAGACCTGGGCGTGCAACTGCCCCTGAACGTGATGACCGAGCACCCCACCGTGGAGAGCCTCGCCGCCCGGCTGCGCGAGCACAACGCGCAGCTGTCCGGCCCGCTGGTGGAGATCCAGCGCGGCGACGGGACGGCTCCCCCGTTGTTCCTGGTCCACCCGGCCAACGGGCAGGTCGGCCCGTACGCCGGGCTCGCCCAGGCGCTGGGCGAGGATTTCAGCGTGTTCGGGCTCCAAGCGGCCGGGCTCTACTCGGACGTCGACCCGGTCGCCTCGGTGCGGGCCATGGCGCACAGCTACGTCGAAGCCGTCCGCGCGGTGCGGCCGACCGGCCCCTACCTGCTCGGCGGATGTTCGACCGGCGCGGCGGTCGCCCACGAGATGGCCGTCCGGCTCACCGAGGAGGGAGCCGAGGTGCGGCTGCTGGCCCTGGTCGACGCCGGGCTCCTGGACACCGGACCCCGGTTCGACCAGCCGCCCGGCGACCCGGCCGCGGTCCTGGACCGGTGGAAGGAGCTCGACCTCGTGCCGTGGGACGCGACCCCCGGGTTCGTCGGGCGTGCGGCGCGCGTGTGGCAGGCGAACGAGGACGCCGTCCGCGACTGGGCACCCCGGCCGTACTCCGGTCCGCTCGACGTCCTCCTCAGCCCCTCGCACGACCGCCCGGCGTTCGCGGACTGGCCATCGGCGGTGACGCGCGAGCACACCCCGCGGGACGGGGACGTGGCCGGCGCGCTGCGCGGGTTGATCGGCGGCACGGGATGAGCACCTCGACCGACACCGGTCAGCGCAGGCGGCGCGTGCGGCTCACGCCCGTCGACGCCATCCAGGTCAGCTCCACCGGACCGCGTGCGGCCGAGGGACCCGTCACCCTCGGCCAGCTCAACACCCTGCAGTGGTTGGAGCCCGACGCCGACCACCTCGCCGCGGTCCTGCGCGTCGAACTGCCCGTGCCCGGCGGGGTGTCCGTGGACGACGTCGCCCGGACGGCCGCCGTGCTGGTGGCCAGGCACGAATCCCTGCGGACCACCTACGTCCGGGGTGAGGACGCGCGCCAGGTGGTCGCGGCGACCGGCGTGTTCACGCTCGACGTGTGCACCCTCGGCGAGGGTCCGTGGGGGCCTCGCGATCGCCCCGCAGTGGCCGTGCGGCTGCTCGCGTGGTTGCGGGAACGCGGCGACACGGCGGCCACTACGCTGCGGATGGCGGTGGCCACCGACGAGCACGGCACGGTCATCGCCTGCGTCGCGGGGTTCTCGCACATGGCCGTCGACTTCGGCTCCATCGAGGTGCTCAAGCGCGAGTTCACCGAGATGCTCGCGCACCCGGACCGCCGCCAGGTGGGCGAACCACGCCACCAGCCGCTGGACCAGGCCGAGCTGGAGGCCACCCCCGCCGAGCGACGGCGGACCCGGGCGGCGAACGACTACGTCCGGGAGTTGGCGCGGCGGCAACCCCGCTGCCTGCTCGCGCTGCCGGGGGCTGCGCCGTCCGGCGAGTCGCTGGCGGTGGAGCTGTCGTCCCCGGCCGCCGCGTTGGCCGTGCGCCAGGTGGCGGCACGCACCCGGTCCAGCCGGTCCTCCGTCGTGCTCGCCGCGACGTGCGCGGTGCTGGCGCGCCGCACCGGCTACCGCGAGCTGGTGTTCCCGTCGCTGTCGAGCAACCGCTTCGAGCGCCACCTGGTCGACTTCGTCGGTTCCCTGGCGCAGGGCAACCTCGTCGCCGTCGAGGTCGGCGACCGGAGCTTCGACGCGCTGGTCAAGCACACGTGGGCCGCGGTGCTGGAAGCGAGCAGGCACTCCAGGTACGACGGCGTCGAGCGTGGCGCCTCGGACGAGCGGATCCAGCACGAACGGGGGATGCACTTCCTCTACGACCCGTTGTTCAACAGCCTCGTGCCCGAGTCGTGGTCCGGGGTCACCGCGGGCGTCAAGCACCGGCCGGAGGAGATCGCCGCCGCGCTGCGGCAGACGCAACTGCGGGCGCGTCCGGTGCCCCGCAACGGGACGCCGCTGCGGTTCGGCCTGGAGGAGGTGGACGGCCGGGTCCGGCTCGACGCGTGGAGCGCGGACACCGGGCTGGTGCCCCGGGCCGAGATGGAGTCGTTGTTGCTGGCCGTCGAGCGCCTGCTGGTCGCCGCGGCCGAGGGTGACCTCGACGCGTCGCGCATCCGCGAGGTCACCGGCCTGGAACCCATCACCCGCACGCCCGACTGGGTGCTGGTCGACTCGTGCTGGGTCGACCTCGCCGAGGTGCAACAGCTGCTGGACGAAGCCCTGGCGCCTTCCACGGCCCGCGTCTTCGGCTCGGTCGACGGCCGCGAGCTGGTCGCCTACCTGACCGCCACCGACGCCGTGCGGACACCCGAACAGGCCCATGCCCGTTGCCTGGCCGCGCTACCCGACCACCTCAACGCCCTCGCCCCACGCCACTACGTCCTGTGCCCCACCGCCCCGCCGGACACGACGGACCCCGCCGCGTGGCCGGCACCCCTCGCCACCGGCACCGGGCGGTGATCCCGCGGTCAGTCGTCGATCGCCTCGTAGACGGCGGGCCAGAAGTCGTGCCAGATCGGCAACCTCTGGTCACCCGTGTGTCCCCGCTGCATGAAGAACACCGCCGCCAGGTCCCGGGCGGGATCGTTGTACCAGGCGGTGCCGTAGAAGCCGGACCACCCGTAGCTGCCGGCCGACAGGCCCAACCCGCTGGGGGCGGTCAGGACGGACATCCCGAAACCCCAACCCATCCCGCTGAAGAACCCCGGCCAGAACCCAGAGACCGCCTTCTGCTCCGAGGTCAGCTGGTCGCTCGTCATCAGCGCGACCGACGACGGGGAAAGCACCTGCCGGCCGTCGTGGGAACCACCGGCCAGCAGGGCCGAGGCGAAGGCGAAGTAGTCCTGGGCGGTCGAGACCAGTCCGCCGCCACCTGATTCGAACTTCGGCGGTCGGCTCCACCGCCCGTCCGGGCCGTCGTCCACGACCGGCTCGCCGGTGGCGGCGTTGTCGCGTTGGTACGCCGTCGCGAACCGGGCGATGTCCGCGCCGGGCACGCTGAAGGCGGTGTCCTTCATCCCGAGCGGGTCGCAGAGCCGTTCGCGGAAGGCGTCCCCGAAGGACATGCCGGTGGCCCTGGCGATGAGCACGCCGACCACGTTGGAGGCGGTGTCGTACATCCAGCGCTCGCCCGGCTGGTAGGCGAGCGGGAGCGAGCCCATCCCGCGCATGAACGCGTCCGGCGACGAGTAGTCGAGTGCGTTCACCGCGTCGACGATCGGGACCCTTCCCGGCTTGGTCGGGAACATCCCGGTGCCGCAGGTGTACGCCAGCAGATCCCGCAGCGTGATCGGGCGTTCCGCCGGGACCGTGTCGTCCAGCGGCCCGTGGAGATCGGCGAGCACGGTCATGTCCGCCAGCTCCGGGAGGAGGTCGTCGACCGGGTCGTCGAGGCGCAGGGTGCCGTCGTCGACGAGGGTCATCGCGCACGCGGCGACGAGCGGCTTCGTCATCGACGCCGTGCGGCAGATCGTGTCGGCCGCCATCGGCGTCCCCGAGCCCGCGCCCTCGAAGGCGAGGGTGCCCGCCGCTTCCACGTGCACCTCGCCGTGGCGGCCGAGAACCGCTACCGCGCCGGGCACGAAGCCGGACTCGACGTGGCGCTCCAGCAGCTCCCGCACCCGAGCCGGCCCTTTCGACGAGAAGCCACCAGTGGCCATCAGCCTCGACCTCATCCCGTCCGCACGCCGCCTGTCGCGCGACGACCGTAGCCTTCCGCGACAACGCCGGGGAGGGGACTTCGGCCCGGCACTACGGCTTCGGCCGCCCGGGGCGGAGCACATCCGCAGAGTTGCGCAAGAAAAACCTTGCGGATAAACGAAATCACTTCCTTGAAGGTGCTCGCACCCCCGTGCTTGGATGCCCAGGGGCGCCTGGCCAGCCGGTTGAGGATCGTCGACGAACCGCACCACCGAAGGACTCGCGGGAGCGCCATGACGACCGGAACACCGCCCGCGCCGGCCGGGTTGCGCGCCACGTGGGCGAACTGGGTGGACGAGGCGGTGCGGCCGCGGTTGCGGATCGCGCGGTTGCTGCCGTCCGGCGGCGTGGGCCTGGTCGTGTTCCTGACCGTGCTCAACCTCGTGCTCGGCCTGTTGCCGGTGGCCTTCGTGCTCGCGACGAGCGTGCTGATCGGCGAGGTGCCCGCCGCGGTGGGCGGTGGGGTCGGCAGCGCGGCCTGGGACCGGCTCACGTCGATCTTCCTGCTCGCCGCCGCCGCGTTCCTGCTCACGCAGGTCCTCACCCCCGTGGGCAACGCCCTGGGCCAGCAGTTGCGTCGACGGGTGGACAGCGCGCTGCGGGACGACGCGATGGCGTTGATGCTGCGGCCGGTCGGTATCGGGCCGTTGGAGGACCAGCGCACGCTGGACGAGCTGAACGAAGCCGTGCGCGCCTTCGAGCGCGACTGGGGCACACCGGGGCAGGCGTGCTTCGGCTTGGTGGCGCTGGTCGCCCGCTACACCCGCCTGGTGGCCCTGGTGGTGGCGATCGGGCTGGCGATCGGGTGGCCCGCGGCGCTCGGGGTCGGTGCGGCGGTGTCGGCGTTCCGCTACGGCCAGCGCGGTGGGCTGCGCAAGTACTCGCGGGTGGGGCGCGACCTCATCGGCCGGATGCGCGAGATCGGCTACCTGCACGAGCTCACGATGACCGACGTGGCGGCGAAGGAGATCCGGGTCTTCGGCCTCACCGGCTGGCTCGCGGATCGCTACGCGGCCGTGTGGGAGACCGTGCGCAACACCTTCGAACGGGCGCGCCGCCGCGTCTACCTGACCCCGTACCTGCTGCTGACGTCGCTGGGCCTGCTGCTGGCGGGTGGCGCGATGGTGTACGCCGCCCAGCTCGCCGCGACCGGGCGGGTCAGCCTGACCGCGTTGGCGCTCGGGGTGCAGGCGGTCGTGCTGGCGATCTCGCTGGGCGGCTACTACCCCGAGTCGGACACCAGCACCCAGTACGCGATGCAGTCGCTGACGGCCCTGCAACGGTTGCGCGACCGGCTGGACGAGCTGGACGAGGGCCTGCGCCCGCGAGGTCGGGCCGAGGTTCCCCCGGGCACGCCGGCCGCGTCGCTCACGTTCGACCGCGTCGGCTTCCACTACCCCGGTTCGGACCGCACCGTGCTCGACGGCATCGAGCTGGACCTGCCCGCCGGGCGGTGCACGGCCGTGGTCGGCGTCAACGGCGCGGGCAAGACCACGCTGGTGAAGCTGCTCTCGCGGCTGTACGAGCCGACGTCGGGTGCGGTGCGCGCGGACGGCGTGGACATCGCGGAGTTCGACCCGGTGCTCTGGCGGCGTCAGGTCGGCGTGATCTTCCAGGACTTCGTGCGCTACGAGTTGAGCGCGGCGGAGAACATCGCGCTGGGCGCGGCGCACGCGCCGGTCGACCGGGCGGTGGTGCTGCGCGCCGCCGAACGGGCCGGGATCGCCGAAGCGCTGCTCGCCCTGCCCAACGGCCTGGACACGCCGCTCTCGCGGGCCTACCCGGGCGGGACGGACCTGTCCGGCGGGCAGTGGCAGCGGATCGCCATCGCGCGGGCGCTCTACGCGCTGGAGGCGGGGGCAACGGTCCTGGTGCTGGACGAGCCCACCTCGGCGCTGGACGTCCGCGCCGAGGTGGCGTTCTTCGACCGGTTCGTGGAGCTGACTCGCGGGGTGACCTCGCTGCTGATCTCGCACCGGTTCTCCAGCGTCCGGCGGGCCGACCACATCGTGGTGGTGGACGGCGGGCAGGTGGTCGAGCGCGGCTCGCACGACGAGCTGATCGCGGCGGGCGGCCACTACGCGCGCCTGTTCACCTTGCAGGCGAGGCGTTTCGCGCACGGCCTGGACGACGACACCGCGGACGACTCGCTGGACGGTGACACGGCCACCGGGTATCCGGCGGGCGACGGCGCGGCGGCGGACGCCGTGGTGGAGGGGGTCAGCCGGTGATCGAGGTCGTCCGCGGTGGCTGGGAGCTGTTCGTCATCGCCTGGCAGGAGAGCCGGTACCGCCTGGTGCTGGCCGTCGTGCTCATGATCGCCCAGGCGTCGGCGATGCCGCTGGCCGCGCCCGCCCTGGCCGCGCTCACCGACTCGGCGCTGGCCGGCGACGTCCGGGGCGCGACCGTGGCGGCGGTGCTGGTCGTGGTCGCGGTGATCGCCGCGCTGACCGCCGGGCACTTCGCCCACATCTTCTACTTCGAACTCGGCGACCGCGCCGTGCCGCGCCTGGAGCGCGAGCTGATCGAGATGACCAACGGCTCGGCCGGGCTGGAGCACCACGAGCGGCCCGAGTACGCCGACAAGCTCCAAGTGCTGCGCCAGGAACTGCACCGGGCCGGGTGGGGTTCGATGGAGGGCCTGCTGAACAGCCTCGGCCTGCTGGTGGCGATCTCGATCACCGCGGTCCTGCTGGCCCGGCTCAACCCGCTGCTGTTGCTGCTGCCGCTGGCCGCCGTGCCGCCGCTGCTGCTCGGGCGGCGGGCCGAGTCGATCGTCAACGGCGCGCGCGAGCGCTCGGCACCGCCGTCCCGGCACGCCAAGCACCTCTTCGGGCTCGTGGCGAGCGCGGCGTCGGCCAAGGAGCTGCGCGTCAGCGGGCTGGAGTCGGAGCTGCGCGCGCGCCAGCGCCGGGCCTGGGACGACGCGTCGGAGGAGCTGTGGCGCGGTGAGCGCCGGGCCGTGGTGCTGCGCACCGGCGGTGAGCTGTTCTTCGCCGTGGCCTACGTGTTGGGCACGCTTCTGGTGCTGCGTGACGCGGTGGCCGGCCGCCGCGGCGTGGGCGACGTGCTGCTCGTGCTGACCTTGGCATCCCAGGTGAACCAGCAGGTCACCTCGTCCGTGGCCACGTTGCAGGAGATGCAGCGCACCGGGCGGGTCATGGGCAACCTGCGCTGGGTGCGCGCGCTGGTGGCGAGCCAGGCCCCTCCCCCGCCCGACCGGGACGTACCCCGACT
Organism: Saccharothrix carnea; assembly: GCF_003014735.1. Taxonomy (GTDB): domain Bacteria; phylum Actinomycetota; class Actinomycetes; order Mycobacteriales; family Pseudonocardiaceae; genus Actinosynnema; species Actinosynnema carneum. The sequence goes on from NZ_PYAX01000015.1 coordinate 71,961, forward strand.
CATCCGGGACGGCGTCGAGCTGCGCGGTGTGTCGTTCACCTACCCGGGCACCGACCGACCGGTGATCGCCGATGTCGACCTCGCCCTGCCCGCAGGCGGCACGGTCGCCTTCGTCGGTGAGAACGGCGCCGGGAAGACCACCCTGGTCAAGCTGCTGTGCCGGTTCTACCCGGTCACCACCGGCACGGTCACGTTGGACGGCACGGACTTCACCCGCTTCCCCGTGGACGAGTGGCGCGCCCGCATCGCCACCGGGTTCCAGGACTTCGCCCGGTTCGAGCTGCTCGCCCGCGAGAACGTCGGTGTCGGCGGGCTGGCCGAGATCGAGTCGGCCGACGCCGTGCACGACGCCCTGCGCCGCGCACGGGCCGAGGACGTCCTGGACCGCCTCGAGGACGGTATCGAGACCCAGCTCGGCAAGACCTACGCGGACGGGGTCGAGCTGTCCGGCGGGCAGTGGCAGAAGCTCGCGCTCGGCCGGGCCATGATGCGCCGCGATCCGTTGCTGCTCGTCCTCGACGAACCGACCTCGGCGCTCGACGCGCAGGCCGAGCACCGGTTGTTCGAGCGGTACGCGGCCGGTGCGCGCGAGGTCGGCCGGCGGACCGGTGCCATCACGTTGCTCGTCTCGCACCGGTTCTCCACCGTGCGCATGGCCGACCTCATCGTGGTGGTGGCGGGCGGACGCGTCCGGGAGCAGGGTTCGCACGACGAGCTCATGGCCGCGAACGGCCTGTACGCCGAGCTGTACACGATGCAAGCGGCGGCCTACGCGTGAGCGCCGGGTCGTTGCCGGACGTGTGGTCGACGGCCGACGTCGAGCGGTTGGCCGCCGAGCGGTCGGCGCCGGACGTGTGGGACTACATCGCGGGCGGCAGCGGCGAGGAGGTCACGCTCGCCGCGAACCGGGCCGCGTTGGACCGGGTCGCGGTCGTGCCGCGGACTCTGGTGGACGTCTCGGCCTGCGACACGGGCTGCGAGCTGTTCGGGGCCACGTCGACGCTGCCGCTGGCCGTGGCTCCGATGGCCTACCAGCGGCTGATCCACGACGGTGGCGAGCGTGCGGTCGCCGCCGCCGCGGCGGCGGCCGGTGTGCCGTACGTCGTGAGCACGCTCAGCTCCGACCCGATCGAGGACGTGGCCGCGGCGGGCGGCACGACGTGGTTCCAGCTGTACTGGCTGCGCGACCGCGAGGTGATGGTGAAGCTGCTGCGCCGTGCCGAGGAGGCGGGGTGTCGTGCGGTGGTGCTGACCGTCGACGTGCCGGTGCTCGGGCGGCGGCTGCGGGACCTGCGCAACGGGTTCGCGCTGCCGTCGTGGGTCAAGCCGGTGAACACGGACGGCGAGGTCGGCGAGCGGGTGCCCGGCGACTCGGTGATCGCCCGGCACACCAGCGCGGTGTTCGACCCGTCGTTGAGCTGGCGTGACCTGGAGTGGATCCGGGCGCACACGAGCCTGCCGCTGGTGGTCAAGGGGGTCCTCGACGCGGGTGACGCGGCGCGGGCCGTCGACCTCGGGGTGCGGGGTGTGGTGGTGTCCAACCACGGCGGGCGGCAGTTGGACGGTGCGGTGCCGAGTGCGGTCGCACTGCCGGAGGTCGTCGCCGCGGTGGCCGGGCGGTGCCCGGTGCTGCTGGACAGCGGGGTTCGCAGCGGGGTGGACGTCCTGCGGGCGTTGGCGCTCGGGGCCACGGCGGTCCTGGTCGGCAGGCCCGTGCTGTGGGGGCTCGCGGCGGGCGGTGAGCGGGGTGTGACAGCCGTGCTGGACGTGCTGCGGCACGAGTTCGAGACGGCGCTGCGCCTGGCGGGCTGCCCGGACCTGGCCTCGGCCCGCCGGCTGACCGTCGCCGAGAGCCCTGGTGCCAGGACTTAGAGAGCCGGCGACCGGGGCGGCTCAGCCCTGGTTGGCGGCCAGGTTGCTCCGGATGCGGTGATCAGCCGTCTGGCGACATCGGCGCCCCGGTCCCATCGTGTCACCGGCCGCTTTCGTCGCGGTTCACCGAAGCCGGCCGGGGCGAGCACCACCGCCGCGCGAAGGTCAGCTCGTCGTGCCGCGGTGGCGTTGGTAGTGGCGGGCGGAGCGGGCGCGGTTGCCGCAGCCCGCCGAGCACCACTCCCGGCGGGGGTGGTGCTTGACGAAGTACAGGACGCATCCCGGTCCGAGGCAGGCGCGCAACTGGTGGCGGGTGTCCTGGCTGAACAGTGCGATGGCGTCCTCGGCGATGGCGGAGACGGTCGCCGCGATGGCCCGTCCGCTGGTGCGGGTGTGCCGTGCGGGCTGCCGGCCGGGCGTCCAGGACAGCGCGGACCAGCGAGGCGTGTCGCCCGCGGCCTCGTTCAGCACGGTCACGGCCGCTTCGAGTGCGCTCGGGTCGGAGGCCGCGGTCGGGCGTGGGTCCTCGGTGACCTCGGCGGCCAGTCGGCGCAGCGCGTCCCGCACACCGATCAGGCGGTCGAGGTCGGACGCGGTCAGCTCGTCCAGGTCGTTCGGGGTCAGCAGGTCCGTTCTGGGGCAGAGCGCGCGCAGCCAGGCTCGGACGCCGTCGCGGTCGCGCAGCGCGTCGTGCACGCCGTCCCGATCGGCCCAGACGGTGTTCATCAGCTCGACCGGCAGCGGCTCGCCGAGCAGTGGCGCGTCCGTGTCCACGTCGTCGAGGTTACCGCACTTCTAACGGTTGCAGCGGCCTCCATCCGTTGACAACGGCCGTGGCGACATGCCAGGCTGGTTCTAACGGTTACTGGCACATCCAAGCGTCAGAACATTGACCGAAGGGAGTGCGGCCCGCATGACCGACCTGGCACGCACCGAGGCTGCGGGCTTCCACGAGGGCGAGTTGGCCGTGCAGCGCCGCGCGGGGGTCTCCAGGGACGCCGCCCGGCTCTCGGCGATGGCCGCACCCGCCGGGCTGGGCGTCGGGGCGGCGCGGTTCCTCGCGGACCGGACGTTCGCGGCGATCACCGCCCGCGACGCCCGGGGCACGCTGTGGCTCTCCCCTCTCACCGGTCCGCCGGGATTCCTCCACGTCGACTCCCCCACCGCCCTCACGGCACGGACGTCACCGGCCGAAGGGGACCCGCTCCGCGGCCTGCCGACGGACCAGCCGGTGGGGATGATCGCGGTCGAGTTCGCCGCACGCAGGCGTCTGCGGGGCAACGGCACCGTGACCGACGCCGGGGACGACGGGCTGCGCGTCGACGTGGCGCAGGCGTTCGGCAACTGCCCCCAGTACATCCAGGTCCGACACCTCGGGGCCGCACCCGACACGACCCGGAACCCCGCGCCGGTCCGACGCGGGGAAAGCCTGACACCGGACGACGTAGAGCTGATCCGCCGCTCCGACACCTTGCTGGTCGGCACCACCCACCCGACCCGCGGCAACGACGCCTCGCACCGCGGCGGGGCGCCCGGTTTCGTCCGCGTCGAGGACGGGTCGCTGTGGTGGCCCGACTACTCGGGCAACAACATGTTCACCACTCTCGGCAACATCCACGCCGACCCGGATGCCGCCCTGCTCTTCTTCGACTTCACCACCGGCCGCACGCTGCACCTGTCCGGCCGGGCCGAGGTGGAGTGGACCAGCCCGGGAGCAACCGGCGACGACGACCGCACCGGCCGCCGCGTCCGCTTCACCCCTCGGCACGTGGTCGCCGGCCGGCTGCTGCCGCTGCGGGCCGACTCCGTGACCCCCGCCCACGACAACCCGCCGCTCACGGCGCCGTGAAGGAGAGCCCGGCCATGACCGACGCCCGACCGCCGTTCCCGCCGTTCGACCTCGACGGCGCCCTGGCCAAGGTCCAGGCCGCCGAGGACGCCTGGAACACCCGGGACCCGCACCGGGTCGCCCTCGCCTACACGCCGGACTCGGTCTGGCGCAACCGCGACGTCTTCCTCACCGGCCGCGACGAGATCGTCGAGTTCCTCACCGACAAGTGGGCACGCGAGCTGGACTACGTGCTGCGCAAGAGCCTGTGGGCCTTCCACGGCAACCGCATCGCCGTCCGCTTCCAGTACGAGTGGCACGACGCGGAAGGCCGGTGGTTCCGCTCCTACGGCAACGAGCTGTGGGAGTTCGCCGACAACGGCCTGATGAGCCGCCGCGAAGCGAGCATCAACGACGTGCGCATCGACGCAGCCGACCGCCGCTACAGCGGTCCCCGCCCGCAGGACGAGCGAGGACCGGGGCACGACATCCCGCCGGCCTGAGCCACGTGTTCACCACCTCGCGCAGGCGGTCGCGAACACGGCTTGCCAGGCCCGCGGCGACGAGTAGGCGGGCCGGCCGAACCCGGAGCCCTCAGTGGCCGGTGTGGATGTGGGAGGCCCAGAGGACGGGTTTGTGGGGATAGCTGTCGCGGTGGTGGCGGACGGCGTGGTGGAGGGCGATCGCGGCGCGGTCGGACTGCGGTGGGGTGGTGCCGCGGTCGGTGAGGTGCAGGTAGGTGTGGTGGGCGATGGCGGTGGCGGTGGTGTCGTCGACGGGCCAGAGGGTGCCGATCACGGCGCGGTAGCCGGCGAGGTGGAAGGCCGCGGTCAGGTGGGTCGCCTCGTCGGCGTGCCGCGGGTTGGTGTCCGTGGTGCTGCACGCGGACAGGTAGGCGAGCCGGGCGTTGCCGAGGTTCAGGGCGGTGATGTCGGCGACGGTCAGCGGTGCGGTGACGTGGTCGTGCAGGATCAGCCTGCTCGCCGCGGGGTCGACCCAGTCGGCCACGCCGTGGCAGGCGAAGTGCGCGACCGGGTGGTGGGGTAACGCGGCGAGGACGGCGTCACGGGTGCTCGGCGTCGGCATCACCGCGGCGGTGGGGACGAGGTCGCGGAGCCGCTCGACCTCCTCGACGACGCCGGGGAGCCGCGAGGTGTCGGGAGCGTCGGGGACGGCGACGACCAACGTGCTGTCCGCCTCGCGGAGTGGCGATTTCGCGGCGTTGTGCAGGAGTGACCGCGCGGTCGGGGTGTACGAGGAGACGACACGGTCGAGGACGGTCCGGTGAGGACTGTCGTCGGTGGACCGGTCGACGTGGTGACCTGCGGCGTGGAGGGGCAGGAAGGTGGCGATCCCGACCGGGCACCAGTGCACGCGCGGCCAGTCCGGGTCGTCGTGGGGTGTCATGCGGTGACCGAGGTGGTCGAGCACGGGTCCGGTGATCGCGTCCCACATCCACGCCAGCGTGACGGGCAGGCGGCGGACGGCCTCGACCCGCGTTCGGGCCGGCACCAGGGGGTTCGTCGCGGTTCGGACGAGGTCGATGTGGTGGTAGGCGTCGGCCTTGGTCAGGGTGGGCAGGGGTAACGCGCGGACCGGCTGCCGGGCGTCGTCGGTGAGCACGACGGCGTGGCACGCGTGGGAGTGGATGACGAGGTAGACGACCGGGCCACCGGCCGCGGCGTGCCGCAACCGGTCGATACCCGGTGGGAGCAGGAACTCGGACAGCGCGGGAACGGCGCGGATCCCGGCGAGCAGCCGGTCCCAGTCCGCCAGGACCTGTTCGCGCGCGTGACCGGGAGCCGGGGTGTCGGATTCGGCGGTGGCGTGGTCCAGCACGTCGAGCGTGTCACGCAACGCGCCGAACTCCGCCGCCAGCGCCGGTGCGTGGTGGCGGAGGGTGCCGAGGTCGCCGCGGGTGTCGAGCGTGTCGGTGATCAGCAGTCCGCGGGTCTGCTCCAGCAACTCGACCGCCCGGTCGGCCTTCCCGGCCGCCAAGGCCGCGGCGGCGACCGTGGCGGGCAGCCCGGCGAGGTCGGCGATGCGGTGCTGTCGATCCGGCCGGCGCAGGCGCCGCGGCGCCACCAGGCCGAGCAGTTCGACAGCCCGTTCCGCCATCGTGAACGCGTGGGCGACGTCGCCGGCGGTCAGGTCGGCCTCGGCCGCCCGCTGAGCCGCGTCGACCCGCAGGTGGACCGGCCCCGCCTCCACCGCCCAGGCGTCGGTGAAGCACTGGCGTGCCCGGTCCAGCACGCGACGATCGGCCGTCCGCTCGAACAGCTCCAGCACCACGCTGCCCAAGTTGGACAGGCGCCCGCACCGGCTGGGGTGCGCAGCGGGGGTGACGGCCACGGACCGTTCGCCGAGCCGGATGGCTTCGTCGAGGTCGCCGAAGAGCTTGGTCATGCGGAACCGCGTCGACAGCGCGATGGACAGGTTCAGCAAGTGCATGCCGTGGCGGACGTGGTCGCCGGGAGTCGTGTCCGCGGCCAGCCGGAAGTGCTCGACGGCCTCGTCGAGGAACCTCAGGTCGCCTGTCTGCCTGAACTTCGTCATCACCACGTCGGCGACGTTCAACAGGTGGGTGTCGCGATCGACGTGCTCCACGGGGATGGCGGCCACGCCTCGGCGTCCGAGGTCGACCGCCTCGTCCAGCGCCGCCGGGTCACCGGTCCGCTCGAACTTGGAGCCGAGGGCCACCCCGAGGGCGCAGAGGTGGTCCCCGCGCCGGGGGTGATCGGCCGGGGCCGCTTCCAGCGCCGCGCGCAGGTGACGGATGGCTTCGTCGAGCAGGAGCAACTCGTCGGTCCGGTGGAACCGGATCTGGAGGAGCCCGCCGAGGTTGCTCAGGAACAGGGGGCGAAGGGGGTGGCCACCCGCTGTCACCTCCACGGCTTGGCGGAGGTGGTGGATGGCCTCGTCCAGCAGCGGCGCTTCCCCCGTCTGCTCGAACTCCACCCGGAGGATCTCGCCGAGGTTGGAGTGGAAGAGGCCTCGCTGCGGGTGGTCGGCGGGAACGGCTTCGACGGCCCGGCGTTCGACCTCGATCGCCTCGGCCAACGCGGCGTGGTCCCCGGTCCGCTCGAACCTGGCGCGGAGCGCCCCGCCCAGGCTGGACAGGTGCCTGCCGCGGACCGAAGGGGCGGCGTCGGTCGACGCCACCGCTCGACGACCGACGTCGACGGCCTCGTCGAGCACGGACAGCTCACCCGTCATCGTGAACTCGGCCCGCAGCACGATGCCGAGGTTGGCCAGTGGCACGGCGCGCTCGGCGTCATCGAGGGAACGGGCATCCACCGCCTGCCGGCAGACGTCGACCGCCTCCTCCAGGACCTCCCGCTTTCCCGTGTGGTCGTAGTACGCCCGGAGCACGTCACCGAGACCGGTGAGGCAGCCGGCGCGGAACGGGTCGTCGGCGGGAGAGTCCCGCACAGCTCGCCGGCAGACTTCGACGGCCTCCTCCAAGACCTCCCGCTCCCCGGTCTGCTCGAACCTGCTCTGCAGTGCGCCGCCCAGCGCTCCCAGGAACACACCTCGGTAAGGGTTTTCTGGCGGAGTCGCACTGACGGCTCGTCGGTGGAGGCGGATGGACTCGTCGGCATCGGCCAACTCGCCCGTCCGCTCGAACCGGAGCCGCAGCACGTCGCCGAGTTGGGCCAGGTAGATGCCGTCGACAGCAGCCCCGGCCGGAGTGGCTGCCGCGGCCTCCCGGCAGGCGACGACGGCCTCGTCGAGCAAGGCGAGGTCATCGCTGTGCTCGAACCAGGTCCGGAGGGCGGTGCCCAGGCTGAACAGGTGGAAACCGCGGTCGGGGTGGTCGTCGGAGGCGAGCACGACCCGCCGGAACAGCACGACGGCTCGACCCAGTGCCTCGGGCTCCCCGGTCCGGCGGTGGTCGACGAGCCCTTCGAACGCACGGCGGAGCAGGTCGGGGAGAACCGGCCGGTCGAGGTGCCGGACCAGCTCGATCGGCAGGAGTCCGGGTGCCCTCTCCAGGAAGGGGTGCAGGAAACCGGCGGCGTACCGGAAGTCGACGTCACCGGCTCCGGCGGGCAGGGCCTCGTAGCGCATCCAGTGCCACCAACCCAGCACGTGGTCGGCGCGCGGGTCGCCGTCGCGGAGCGCGGTGAGCGCCACGACCTTCGCCAGGTGGCCGACCCGGTCCTGCAACACCTGACCCGGGTCGTCGCGCGGGATGCCGTTGAGGGCGGCGCGGAGCTCCTCCAGAGCCGCATCTCCGCTGTTGCCTGCTGTCGGGGTGTGGGCCACCCGCACCACCTTCCGGTCGGAGGCGAACGTTTCAGCTGTGCCGCGTCGTCCACAGCCAGCCGCGGCCGGCGAACGCCTTGACCACGACGTCCACCGGTTCGAAGTCGTCCGGGTCCAGTCCCGGCGTGCCCTCACCGACGACGTACTCGTGCAGGCGGTCCGACAGCACCACGGCCAGGTCCGTCTCCGGCGAACCGGCGATGGCCGCCCGCAGCGGCGCGCTGTCGAGCAGTCGGCCGATGGTGAGCGCGACCTTGCCGCCGAACCCGAGGGCCGCGAGCCCGACCGGGCCGACGTCGGCCGCCATCCGCAGCCGGACGCGGTCGCGGTGGACGGCGTTGTCCTCCGCCACCCGCCTCGCCATCCCGTTGAGCAGGGACGGCAACGCCCGCTGCACGTCGACGTGGTCGGGCAGGAACACCAGCAGCCCGTCGCCCGTCCCCTGGTGGTCCGCGTCGGCGAAGTCGAGGCCCAGGTCGGCGACCACGTCCCTGACCACCTCGGCGACCCGTCCCTGGATCCGCTCCTCGTCCGGGGTCGTCCGGCCGCTGTAGTCGACCACGTCGACCATGAACCCCATCCGGAAGCGCCTGCCCACCGGCTGCGGCACCGGGCGGGGCGGCACGGGTTCGGGCGCGATCGCCCGGATCTCCCGAGCCAGGTTCCGGCTGCGGTCGAGCTGGGTGAGCGCGTCGCCGAGCTGGGCGTGGAACCAGTCGGCCAGCGCGGTGTCGGCACTGAGCTGCCGGGGCAGCAGGGACGCCATGTTGTCCCGCACCACGGCCACCGACCGACGCATCCGCTCCACCCGGTCGGCGGCGACGACGAGCCCCGCCTCGTCGCCGCGCAGCTCGTCCGCCACGTCCGCCCGCGTCAGGTCCGCCTGCAGCTCGTCCACCCGGGTGTCCACCTGGGCGCGCAGGTGGGCCAGCCAGTCCTCGTCCCGCTGCCAGACGCGGATGTGGTGCCGGAGCTTGGCCGCGTTGGCCAGGTAGCGCGCGAGTGGCGGCATCTCCGTGCCACCCCGGCTCCACGTCCACGCGCTCAGGCGGGCGTCCTCGCCGACCGGTGCCGTGATCACGATGTCGCGGTCGGCCCCGGTCGAGGGGTCGGACTCCCACAGCCGGAGGTCGTCGTCCAACGTCTGGCGCGCGTCCCACCGGATCCCGCCGCGCAATCGGCCGGGCAGGGGTTCGGGGGTCGACTCGCCGGGCTGCTGGGCCTGGTAGATCCGGACCGTGCCGAGCAGGTCTCCGACGTCATCGCCCTGGACCTCGGACCACCACCGGTCGAACTCGATCCAGCCGGGTGGCACGAAGGACGCGAGGCCCGTCCGCGCCGGCGCGGCGAACAGCACCGACAGGTTCAGCAGGTCGTGGTGGCGGCGCAGCACGAGCTGGAGGTCGACGGCCTCGTTCTGCGCCGCGGCCAGTGCGCCGTCCAGACCTGTCGGGACGGAGGCGGGCGGCTCGGCGGGCAGGCCGGTGCCGCCGATCGGGTCGGTCACGCCCAACAGCTCGCGGCAGCGCAGCCAGATCGCCCGCACCTGCTCCCCCGCCCGCCGGGCGTGTCGACCGCCCAACGGGGCGAACACGTGGACGACCAGGTCCTGCTCACCCGGCGTCGGGTCGTTCATCGTCGCCCTCCACGTTCTCGTTCGCCCGCAGGCTGTCCAGCGTCTCGCTGCGCCGTTCCAGCACGAACGGGGGTGGCGGCACGACGGGTTCCTCGCCGATCCGCGTCGCGCGCACCGGCGCGACCACCGCGAGGTCCTCGGTCGCATCGTGGACCGCGTCCGAGGCACCCGAGCGGACGGCCTCGGTGAGGTCGGCGACCAGCTCGGCGACCTCCCGCCAGCCCTGCCCGGTCATCTCCCAGCCCAGCAAGTCGTCGAGCACCGCTCTGGCGTGGTCGACGACCTCCTCTTCCAGCACCGTTCCTCCTCGTCGGGTTCCGAGCGGGTCAACCACGCGCGACCGTCCTGCTCACGCAGGTGAACCCGGCCCACCGCACCGGGGCCGGTCGGCTCCGGAACGAGCGCAGGTGGGCCAGCTGGGCGTGCCGCAACGCCACTGCGGGGTGCTCACCCCGCCGGATCCCGCCCGCGATGTCCGGGCACACGGTGCTCGCCGCGGCGCTGTTCACCGCGATGATCCCGCCGATCACGGAGTCCGCGCCGCCCAGCAGGCAGCTGACCGGCAAGCCCAGCGGGTCCTGTCCCGTGTCGACGCGCACGTCCCCGACGAAGCAGGCCGCGAACACCACCCACGGCGGCCAGGGCAGCGTCAAGGCCGTTGCCGCCGACAACGCCCCGCCGTCGTGGAAGACCATCCGCTGCGTCAGGCCCCGACCGTCACCGTGGGCGGCGACGTAGGCGCCCGCGAAGCGACCCGATCGCAGCGCGCCGAGCATCGCGTCCCGGGACGCGACCGGGTGGTGGCCGAGTTCGGCCACCACGCGCGCCTCCTCGGCGGTGCCCACCGACGGGTCGACGTAGGCGAGCACCGGCCCGTCGTCCGCCGGCGCCGGGTCCGGGGTCAGGACCGCCAGCGCGGGCACGATCTGCACCACCGCCGCCTCCACGAGCAGCTGCTGCCCGTCGACCGGCAGCGCCGCCCACGGGAACGCCGACAGCTCCGCGCTCGGCACGACCACCAGCGTGGGCGCCTCGTCCGCGCTCGCGAGAGCTCGTCGCAGCCCGTCAGGCAGCAGCTCCGCGCCCAGGGCCGCCCACCGGCGCGCCTCGACGTCGTGCGACTGGCGGCGGGACAGCACCGCGTGCCGGGCCGCCGGCTCGTCCGCCCGGAGCACGGCGAGGAGGTCCGGATCCCTGACGGTGACCGGTCGCACCACCGCGTCGCCCTGCGGCGGCAGGTGGACGACGTGGCCGTGCGCGCCACGGGAACCGATCTCGGTGAAGTGGTAGGCGAGGCAGTGCGCGTTGCCGAGAACCTCCCGCAACGGCTGCACCCTCACCGGCTCCGGCAGGTACACCGACGCGAACTCCGCCGACAGCGTCCTCGCGAGACCGTCGTGCAGGCGGACCAGCTCCTGCTCGGACTCCGGGCCGCCGACAGCCTCGACCTCCTCTATGCGCGAGCGGAATCCCTCCACCTCCGGGCCGAAGTCCGAGATCCGGTCACGCAGCGTCCGGGCCAGGGCGTTGCGGCGCAACGACTCGACCAGCTCGAACGCGACCATCCCCGCGGCCGGTTCCACGGGCAGCAGCCGGGTGAGCGCGTCGAGGGCCAGCCGGTAGGTCTCGGTGTGCCGGTGCACCAGCCGGGTGCGGTACCGCCCCGTCGCCAGTTGCCCCCTGGCTTCCTCCAAGGCGTGGACGCCCGCCGTCAGCTCGGGCAGGCCGTGTCGCGGGTTCGAGCGGTTGCGGACGACACCCAGCAGGATGCTCGTGACCGCGCGGTCGACCGCGAGCGCCGGACCGCCGAAGTCCTCCAGCGCCTTGCGCAGGTGCGCGGACGCGGTGCCGTTGCGGCCGTGGTCCGCGTGCAACCGCCCGAGCAGCAGCCGTGCACGCGCCAGCGCCTCCCGGACCCGTTCGCGTCGCACGGGACCCATCCCGGGAAACGCATCGTCCTCGAACGACAACACCTGGGACAGCCTCGACTCCAGGTCGGCGAGGGGAAGCCGGTCCGCGTACCGCGCGACGACCGCCACCTCGGCTTCGACGAGCATGTAGACGTTGCCGCTGCGCAGCAGCCCGCCCGTCGCCCGCCCCAGGGCGAGCAGCGCCTCGTCCGGGTCGGTCGCGGACGCGCGCACCTGCGCGAGGGCGGCGAGGACCTGCGGGTCCCGGCGCTGACGCCGGGACGTCACGGCGTGGTCGAGCAGCCGGGCCGCGCGCTCGTCGTCGCCGGCGGCGAGGAAGACCCGACCGGCGATACCGTCCACGAGCGGTCGCACCCGCTCCACGTCCGTGAACGCGAGCGCGTCCTCCGCACACCGGACCGCTTCCTGCACGGCGCCGCGGTCCAGGTGGACGTGGGCCGTCGCGGCGTGCGCGGCGGCTCTCACCGCAGGCGACCGCGAGCCGTCCCCGGCGAGCTCGCCCCACAACCGCAACGCCTCGGCGGCACGTCCGTCCTCGTGCGTCCGGCGGGCCGCGTTCCACGTCCGGCGGGCGCCGATCCCCGCCGCGAGCGGTAGCCGCGGTGCGACGTCATCGGACCCGATCATGCGGGCGGTGGCCGCGGGGAACACCGCACGGGCCAGGAGACCGACCACGATCCCCCACCCGAGCAGGGGCAGTGCCGACACGCCGAAGACCACCGGACCGGCGGCGAACAGCAGCACCGTGCCGGTGATCGGCGGTCGCGTCCGGACGGACCGCCGGGTGAGCGACCACGCCGGTAGCGCCGCGAGCAGCGCGGACACGACCTCCGGGAGCCCTCGACCGGACGTGGTCAGCCCGGTGAGCAAGGCCCCTCCGCCGGCCACGACGACGGCACCGACCCGGGACGACCACAGCACCGCGGACTCGGTGAGGCCGAGCCTGAGCAGCCGCGCCTCGAAGTTGGGCCCTGTCGGCACGCCCCAGTCCCACCACAGCAACCCCCTGGCGAGCCGCACCGTGCACCGACCGAGGCTGCGTGCGTCGGCCAGTGCCCAGGTGACGGCCCACAGCTCGATGATCGGGTCGCTGAAGTCGAGCGAGTCACCCGGCGACAGCAGCGACCGGCGCAACCGGCGTTCCACGACGCGGGGTGGCGGCAGGTGGAGGAACGCCCGCCGGCCCCTCCTCACCAGCACCAGCCCGCGCCGCCACGACCGTCCCGCCACGAGCAGCACCACCACGGTCACCACGACGCGCAGCAGCACAGCCACCGCGGCGACCGGCGATACGAACCACACGGCAACGGCGACCACCGGTGCGATCCACTGCCGAGCCACCGGTCTCGCCACGACCAGCAGTACCGCCGCGGCCACGACCGCGAGCACCGGTGCGTCGGAGGCGGGCAACGAGGCCAGCGCCACGACCGTGCACAAAGGGCGCACCACGAACCACACGACCCGGACGCCGGCCGGCCAGGCTTGCCACTGCCTGCCGAAGGCCTCGCGCAACGTCCTCGGTTGCGTGGTCGTCCCGGTCATCGCGATCCCTCCGCCGGTCGGTGTCGGCTCACGTTGGCGAAGCGGGCCGCCGGCACGAGTCGACAGATCCTCGTCCGAGGCGGGGCGCCGGTATACGCAGAAGTGCGGTGCCTGCCCGGGTTTCACCCGTCGGGTATGTGGATCTCGGAGGCGGTCGACGGGGCACTCGCCGCCGTGGCGCGGCCGGACGAACCGGCGGGATCGGCTTGGCACTGGTCCGACGACACGTTCCGCGCGCACCTGCCCCGGCTGTCCGCGCTGTTCCTGTCCTGAACCTCAGCGGTGTGCGGGTACCGGATCGACGGCTTCGCGGGACAGCAGGGTGAAGCGGGTCCCGCCGAGGTCGGTGTCGAGCGGGCGGTCGAGTTCCAGGGTGGGCGGCTCGTCGGTGATCCGGTAGGTCGGGGACGAGGTCGTGGCGAGCGGTTGCCGGTCCTCCACCTCGTGCCGCGTCCGACCGTCGACCACCGACCACGTGCCGGACAGCAGCACCACCAGCCTCACCTCCAGCACCCCGGCCGCGGTCTCCCGCCACCGGAAGCGCTCGACGGTGAACGCCGTGCTCCAACTGCACCAGTACGTCCAGCCCGTGCCGTCCGCCTGGAACGCGAGCTCGGAGTACTCCGGGTCGTGCGGGTACAGCTCGCGGTCCGACCAGTGGCCCACCAGGTACTCGTCCGGCACGGGCGCGATTGTGCCACCGCTGCCCCATGGGTGGACGTCGCGCGGTTGCCGCGGTTCAGCCGACGACCTCGACGGGGCTCGGCCGGGCGAGTGGATCCGTGCGGCCGTTCGGGCGGTACGCGGGCCGGATCCGGGTGGGCAGCGGTCGGCGGTGCGGTAGAACGCGGGTTCATCGGCGTGCCCGGCCGGGTGCTCGGGGAGCTGGGATGGTGGGTTCGGGTCAGGCCGTGCACCGCACGATCGTCGTGGTGGACGTGGAGGGGTTCGGTGATCCGCGCCGGACGCTGCCGCACCAGGTCGGCACCCGGGCGGGCTTGTACCGGGTGGTCGCCGACAGCTTGCGCGCGGCCGGGGTGCGGTGGGAGGCGTGCTACCACGAGGACCGCGGTGACAGCGTGTTCGTGCTGGTCCCGGCCGAGTACGCCAAGGCGCCGCTGGTGGAGGTGCTGCCGGGGGCGTTGGTGGAGGCGTTGCGGCGGCACAACGACACCAGTCCGCCGGCCCAGCGCGTCCGGCTGCGGGTGGCGGTCCACGCCGGTGAGGTGGTCTTCGACCGCCACGGTGTCACCTCGACCGCGGTCACCACGGCGTTCCGCCTGCTCGACGCGCCGAAGGTCAAGCGCGCGCTCGCGGACTCGCCGGGCCTGGTCGTGCTGGTCGTGTCGCGCTGGCTGTTCGACGAGGTCGTCCGCCACTCCGCGGTGCTCGACCCGGCCACCTTCCGGCAGGTACCGGTGGCGGTGAAGGAGGTCCGCGACACCGCCTGGATCGCCCTGCCCGACCACCCCTACCCCGCCGACCCCACTGTCCTCGACGGACCCGCGCCCCGGGACGGCGACGGAACGCCCCGACAACTGCCCGCACCACCGGCCCACTTCGTCGGGCGCGAGGAGTACCTGGCCGAACTCGACCGCGCCCTGACCGGGGCGGGCGGGACGCTGTGCGTCTCGGCTCTGGGCGGCACGGGCGGTATCGGCAAGACCTGGTTGGCGCTGCACTGGGCTTACCACCGCGCCGACCGCTTCCCGGACGGGCAGCTGTTCGTCGACCTGCGCGGCTTCAGCCCGGACAGCCAGCCCCTCGACCCGGCGGTCGCGGTACGAGGCATCCTCGACGCGTTCGGCGTCGACCCCGGCCGGATCCCCGTCGACCTCGACGCCCGGACGGCGTTGTACCGCAGCCTGATCGCGGACAAGCGGATGCTGATCGTGCTGGACAACGCCGCCACCGCCGACCAGGTCATCCCCCTGCTGCCCGGCACCCCCGGCTGCACCGTGGTGGTCACCAGCCGCACGAAGCTCGCCACCCTGATCGACCGGCACGGCGCCCACCACCTCCAACTGGACGTCCTCTCCCGGGAAGAAGCCCACGCGCTGCTGGCCGAACGCCTCGGTGACAAGCGCCTGGCCGCCGAACCCGAGGCGACCGACGAGCTGATCGAGCTGTGCGGTCGCTACCCGCTGGCGTTGTCGATCACGGCACGGCACGCCTCCCTCCGCCCGCGGGTCCCGCTGGCCGAGTTCACCGCCGAACTGCGCGACTTCGGCCTGGACGTGCTGGACGACGACGATCCCGCCGCCGGCCTGCCCGCCGTGCTGTCCTGGTCCCTGCGCCGGCTCACCGACACCCAGCGCACCCTGTTCGGGCTGCTGGGCATCGCACCCGGTCCCGACACCACCCTGCCCGCCGCGGCCTCCCTCGCCGCCCTGACCCCCGCCCGCGCACGCACGACCCTGGCGGCGTTGGAGGAAGCGTCCCTGGTCGACCGGCGACCGGGCGGCCGCTACGCGATGCACGACCTGGTCCGCGCCTACGCCGCCACGCACGCCGACACCACGCTCCCCGAGCCCGTGCGGCAGGCCGCGCTCGAGCGGGTGGTCGACTTCTACGTGCACACCTGCCACACCGCCCACGACCTCGTCGAACCCAACGACGCGCAGAGCCGGTCGGAGCCGCCCGCGCCCGGCGTGCTCCCGCTTCCGCTGTCCGACCAGGCCGCCGCACTGGCCTGGCTCGACGCCGAACACCCGCACCTGCTCGCCGCCCAGCGCATCGCCGCCGCCCACCACCGGCACCACGCCGTGTGGGACCTGGCGTGGAACCTGACGACCTTCCACAAACGGCGGGGGCACCTCCGCGACAACCTGACCGGGTGGCAGCTCGCGCTGGACGCCGCCACCCACCTGCCCGACCCCGTCGTCCGCATCCGCGCCCTTCGCCAGGTCGGCACCGCCCACGCCCTGTTGGACAGGCACCAGGACGCCATCGGCTACCTGCACCGAGCACTCGCCCAGGCCGACCACCACCAGGAGACCCTGCAACGAGCCGGGTCCCACATGGACCTGGCCGCGTCGTGGGCGCAGCAGGAGGACAACCGCCAGGCCCTGGACCACGCCCGGCACGCCCTGGGCTTCCTCCGCGTCGTCGGCAACCCGATCTGGGAAGCCGGCGCGCTCAACATGGTGGGCTGGTGTGCCGCCCGCCTGGGCGACTACGACACCGCGCGCGACCACTGCCAGGCCGCTCTGGAACTGCACCGACAGCACCACGACCTGCACGGCGAGGCGGCCACCCTGAACACGCTGGGCTTCATCGACCAGCACACCGGCCGCCACCACCGGGCGATCCGGCGGTACCGGCAGGTGCTCGCCCTGTTCGACACCCTCGGCCACGCCTACGAGGCCGCCAACACCCTCGACCGCCTCGGCCACCCGCACACCGCGCTCGGCCAACACGACCAGGCCCGCGAGGTGTGGCGGGAGGCGCTGAAGCTGTACCGGGACCAGGGCCGTGACGCCGACGCCCGACGAGTCCAGCGACAGCTCGACGGTCAGGCTTGAGCTCCTCCTCGCCTCAACGGTTGTCCGGGGTCGTCGACCAGCGAGGTCAGCGTTTCCGCGAACGCGGCACCCATCGACACGGCAGTCGCGTCGTCGAAGAGGTCCGTCGAGTACTCGATCACCACGTGGATCCCGTGGTCGGACGGCACCAGGACCACGTAGAGCTCGTTGCGCGCCAGTCCTGGTCGCGTCGGCATCGTCACCGCGGAGGTCGCGCCGGTCAGCGGGAACGTCGGTGGCGGTGTGGTCACGACGGTGAACAGCGTGGTCGGGAAGAGCGAGTCCGCCGCTTCCGGGTCGTGCAGCCGGACGACCTCGGTCAGCGGCAGCTCCTGGTGGTCGAGCGCCCGGTAGAGGGTGCCCTGCAGGTGCACGACCAGCTCGGCGAAGTCGGCCGCCGCGGACACGCTCGCCCGCAGCAGGACCGCGTCGCCGATGAAACCGAAGACGTCTTCATGGTCAAGCCGCAACCGGTTCGCGCTCGACGCCGCCACGGCCACCTCGGGCTGCCCGCACAACGCGGCCAGCCACACGGCATAGGCACTGACCAGCACGGTGTACGGGGTGGTGCCGAGGTCCGTGGCGACTCGTCCGACGCGGTCGGCGACCTCGGCGCCGATGGCGAACTCGTGCAGTCCCCCGCGGCCGGACAACCGCGCCGGGCGCGGCCGGTCCACCGGTAACGCCGGTCGCAGTGGCAGGCCGTCGAGCTCGGTCCGCCAGAACCGTTCGAGCTCCGCCCGGCGCTCTCCGCTCAGCCGCTGGTGTTCCCAACGCGCGTAGTCGGTGTACGGGAGGCCCGGGGGCGACAGGGCCGCCTCGGAGCCGGACCGCGCCGCGGCGTACAGCTCGGCCAGCTCACGCCACAGGATGCCGAGCGACCACGCGTCGCAGATCGCGTGGTTCAGCACGACCACCAGCACCCACCGCGCGCCGTCCAGCCTGGCGAGCCGCAGCCGGAACAGCGGAGCCTCGGAGAGGGAGAACGCCACGTCGCCCTGCGCCCGGCACCACCGGTCGACCTCCCGAGGACCGCCCGCGAGGTCGATGACCGGCACGTCCACCTCCACGGTGTCGAGCACTTCGACCAGGAGGTCACCGTCGCGTCGCACCGCTCGGCTGCGCAACGCGGCGTGCCTGCGCACCAGTTCCCGGAACGCCCGCGCCAACGCGGAGGGGTCAAGTCGGCCGTCGATGTCGACGCGCTGGACCACGTTGTACACCGAGGGGTCCGTCCGCTCGTGGTGCCGCTGCCACAGCCGGCGCATGCTCGACGGCATCGGCGCGGTGTCGACCACCGCGGCGCCTTGGTGCGCTTCGAGGCGACGTGCCGAGCCGCGGATGGTCGGGGCGCGGAAGAACTCCGTCATGGACACCTCGACGCCGTGGTCCCGGGCCATCCGGTTCACCAGGCGCAGCGCGGTCAGCGAGTGCCCGCCCAGCTCGAAGAACGACCGGGTGACCGGCACCGCGTCCACGCCCAGCTCCGCCTGCCACAGGTCGTGCAGCAGGCGTTCGGCACGGGTGGCGGGGGCGTCGCCCCGGTCGGCGGTGTCGGGCTCGGGAACGGGTAGCCGGTCGCGGTCCAGCTTGCCGTTCACCGTGTACGGCAACCGGTCCAGGACGACCCACCGCCGGGGCACGAGGTAGTCCGGCAGGACCCGCGCCAGTTCCCGCCGGAACGCGGACACGTCGGTCGCCGCGCGTTCCGGCACGACGTAGGCCACCAGTTCCGGCTCACCCCGGACGTCGGGCCGTACCACCACCGCGGCGTTCGCGACGCCGTCGAGGCCCGCCAGCACTACTTCCACCTCGCCGGGCTCCACCCGGTGGCCGCGGATCTTCACCTGGTCGTCGAGCCTGCCGAGGAACTCGACCGTCCCGTCCGACCGCCACCGGACCAGGTCGCCGGTCCGGTAGACCCGCGCACCGGGTTCGTCGGGGTCCGGGGCGAACGCCGCCGAGTCCTGGCCGACGTACCCCAGTGCCACCGGCAGGCCACCGATGTGCAGCTCACCGGCCACGCCGACCGGGACGTCCCTCCCCGACGCGTCCACGACCCTCAGCCGAACGCCGTCGATCGGCGTGCCGATGGGCGGGTGCGGCTCGCCCTCCGGGTCCACCCGGTGCGAGGTGACGATGACGGACGCCTCGGTCGGCCCGTACTGGTTGTAGAGGCGGCATTCAGGGTGCCGGGCCAGGAACCGCCGCAGCGCGGGGGTGAGCACCAGCGGCTCTCCCGCGGAGTAGACCTCTCGCAGCGAAGGCAGTTCGGGTTGTGCCTCCACCAGGTACTTCAGGGGCGTGAAGGGCAGGAACAGCCGTTCCACCCGGTACCGGGCCACGACGGCGGCCAGGTCGTGCCGGGCCTCCCCGTCCACCAGCACGAGCGTCGCACCGGCCGCGAGGGTCGTGAAGACCTCCTGCACGCTCACGTCGAAGGAGAGCGAGGTCCACTGCGCGGTGCGCAGCGGTTCGTGCCGCCCCAGGTGCCAGCGCACCAGGTTCACCGGCCCTCTGTGCGGCACGAGGACGCCCTTGGGCCGCCCCGTGGAGCCTGACGTGTAGATGCAGTACGCCGGGTCGTCCGGGCTGGTGCGGCCGGGGACCGGGCCGACGGGCAGCCCTCGGTCGACGTCTTCGACCAGGAGGACCGGCAGTCCGGCGAGAGCCGGGTGCTCCGCCGGCACCGCCGCGGTGGTCAGCACCAGCGTCGCTCCGCTGTCTTCGACGTAGAACGCCGACCTCGCGGTGGGCAACCCCGGATCGAGGGGCAGGTACGCCGCGCCGCTCTTGAGCACCCCGAGCACCGCCGTGACGAGGTCGTGGCCCCGTGGCAGGAGAACCGCGACCACGTCACCACGCCCGACGCCACGCGCACGCAACCGGTGCGCGACCTGGTTGGCGCGCTCGTCCAACTCCCGGTACCGCACCTCCACGCCGTCGCCGAGCAACGCGACGGCGTCCGGAACGCGACCGGCTCGGCGCTCGACCAGCTCGTGCAGGCACACGTCGGGCGGCTCGACCGGGGCGCCCTGCCAGGAGCTCACCGCCGCACGGTCCGCCTCGGTGAGCGCGGTCAGCTCGGACAGCCGGCTCGCCGGTGCGTTCAGCGCCTGGCGCAGCACCCGGTCGACGTAGTCCAGCATCCGTGTCACGGTGCTCTCGTCGAACAGGTCGGTGTCGTACTCGACGGCGCACCGGACGCCACCGCCGTGCTGGGTGAAGTAGAGGGTGAGGTCGAACGGCGCACGGTCGCTGGGCACGTCGAGCAGCCGTACCGACAACCCCGGCGGGTCGAACTCCACCTCGCCCTCCTGCTCGAACTCCACCATCACCTGGAACAGCGGGTTGCGGGCCGCGTCGCGCTCCGGGTTCAGCGCACCGACCAGCTCGTCGAACGGCACCTCCCGGTGTTCGTAAGCGGCCGTCGTGCGTTCCCGGATCCGCTGGAGCAGGGTGGTGAACGCCGGGTCCTCCGACAGGTCCAGGCGAACCGCGACCGTGTCGAGGAACAGTCCGACTTCCCGCTCGGCGTCCGGCGGCCGGTTCGCCACCGCCGTCCCCACCACCACGTCCGACCGGCCGCTGAACGTGCCGAGCACCACGCCGATCGCGCCGAGCAGCGACATGAACACCGTCGTGCGCTGTTCGGCACCGAACGCGCGCAGGTCGCGCAGCAGGTCCGGCCCGAACTCCCGCGTCGTGCTCGCTCCCGCACCGGTCCGCAGCCGCGGCCGGGGCCGGTCGGTCGGCAGCCGCAGCACGGGGAGGTCGGCCAGCTCACGTCGCCAGAACTCCAGGTCGCGCGCCCGGACCGCCGGGTCGGCCTCGACCGGTACCCGGACGGCCACCGGGGGCACGTCCACGGGTTGCGCCGGCCAGGCCCGGTAGTAGGCGGCGAGGTCGCGCACCAGCACCGCGGTGGACGACGAATCGAACACGATGTGGTGCACCAACAGGAACAACAGGTGCCGCTCCGGCCCCAGCCTGAGCAGCCGGGCCAGGATCAGCGGCCCTTCGGACAGGACGAAGACCCGCTTGCCCTCGGTGTCCAGCACCGAGCGCAACGCGTCCTGCTCGTCGTAGCCGGTGAAGTCCAGGACGGGGCAGTCGACGTCGATCTCCGGCAGCACCAGCCGGTGCGGTTCGCCCGCGACGTCACCGAAGGTCGTGCGCAGCTCCGGGTGCCGGTTCACGGCGCGGCCCAGCGCTCCGACGAGCGCGGAAACGTCCAGCGGTCCGTCGAACCGGATCGCCTTCGGTTCGTGGTAGGAGCTGCTGTCCGGGAACATCTGCTCCAGCAACCAGATCCGGCGCTGCGCGGGTGACAGCGGCAGCGGCCGCGACCGGTACCTGACCCGCAGCCGGTCCACCGCGGGCAGCGCGGCGAGCACGTCGTCGGCGGGCACGCCGAAGTCGACGAAGCAGGCGATCTCGTCGACACCGGCGGCCACCAGCCGGTCGACCACCTCGACGGCGGTCCGCTCGCTGCCGATCAACGCCCGTGAGGCGCAGTAGCGCCGGTACGCCTGCTCCAACAGGAACTCGACGTCCTCGGCGGGCGCGTTGTCCAGGTCGATGTCGAAGCCGAGGCTGTTGGTCACCTGGTTGAACAGCGACAGCGACGAGCGCAGGTAGTCGCAGAAGGGCTGGAAGGCCTCGGCGCGCGCTTGCTCGGCATCGGCGCCCAGGTAGGTGTGCACCAGCACGACGATCCGGCCCGCCGCGGGATCGAGCCCTCGCGCGGCTCGGGTGCGCCGGTAGAGCGCGATGTTGTCCGCCAGCTCGTCCACGGTCTGGGCCATGAGGTTGGTCACGACACCGAGGTCCTCCTCGGCGGCACGCCGGTAGCTGTCCGGGTTGCCGACGACCGCCAGGAACAGCGGCGGGCTCGCCTGGATCGGTCGCGGGTACAGGCGCACGTCGACCTCGTCGCCGCTGCCGGACGTCGTCGTGACCGCCTCACCGGCCCACAGCCTGCGCACGGTGTCCAGCTGCGTGTGCACCAGCTCCCGGTGCTGCCCGTAGTTCTGCGGTGCCAACGCGAAGTCCGTCGCGCGCCAGCCACTGGCCACGCACAGGCCCACCCGCCCGCCGGAGAGGTTGTCGACCACCGACCACTCCTCGGCGACCCGGATCGGGTTGTGCAGCGGCAGCACGACCGAACCGGCGTGCAGCCGGATCCGCTCGGTCCGCGCCGCCAGCGAGGCCGCCAGCACCGACGGGTTGGGGAACAACGCGCCGAAGGAGTGGAAGTGGCGTTCCGGCAACCACACCGCGTGGAAGTCGTGCCGGTCGGCGAACTCGGTCGCCGTGTTGATCAACGCGTACTTGTCGCGCTCGTGTCGCTCCGGGTAGTCGCCGAAGAAGTAGAGGCTGAAGTCGCAGGTCACCCCCGGCTCGGGGACGCGCACCGGCTCCGGTACCGGTGTTGACCGCGACACCGGCTGTTTCACCACAGGTGCCTGATCCGGACGACTCACCACGCCCGCGTCGGGAGCTGATAACAGGGCCAGTTGGCGTTCCATCAGACCCACCAGCCGTTCGCTCAGCGACAGCTGGCGGGCGATGAGGTCCCGCGCGTCGGTCGTTGGCGCGGGCTCCGGGAGTTCCTCGCGGTCGGGCTTGACCAGCGACGCGAGTTTGCGCACCGTGTCGGCTCCGGTGAACATCGTCCGCATCGGCACCCGCACGCCGAACCTCCGGTCCAGCTCCCTGCTGAGGTTCATCAACGTCAGGGAGTCCGCACCGAGCTCGAACAACGACCGGTCGGGCGGAACCGCCTCGCGGCGCATCCCGAACACCTCGGCCACCGCCTCGCGGACCGCGTCGAGCGCCTCGGTCGCCACCGGTTCGCGCGGCGGGACCGGCCGCTCCCCCGCTGCCACGGTCGGAAACCGCACGGGAGCGAACGGGTATCCCGGCAGCGGCACGCGACGGCCACCGCGCACGACTTCGGGCCACGTCACGTCGACACCCCGGACGTACAGCTCACCCAGTGCCCCCAACAGCGCGGCCACCGGGTGCTCGCCGACGCGCAGGCCCGCCGACCAGCGGTCGCTCTCGGCGGTGTTGGTGAGCACCTCGCCGGGTCCGATCTCCAGGCACGAGTAGCCGTCCACTGCGGACAATAAGAGGTCGAAGCGGACCGGTTTCCTGGCCTGCCGCACGAGGTAGTCGGCGTCGGGTTGCCACCCCGCCGGGCGGACCTGCCCGTCGAGACCGCTGACGAACGGGATCCGCGTCGGCCGCAGGGACACCGACCGGACGCGTTCCCGCAACGCGGGCAGCACGGGTTCGAGCAGTGCGGTGTGGAAGGCGCCGTCGACCGGCAACCGCCGCCGTTTCAGCCCTTCCCGGTCGAGCAACTCCTCGGCACGGCGCAGGCCGTCCAGCGAACCGGCCAGCACGTGCGCCAGCGGACCGTTGACCGCCGCGACCTCGGTACCGCTGGCGCGGGCGATCCGCTCCGCCACCACGGAGTCGGCCCACAGCGCGAGCATGCCACCCGGCTCGCACCGCGCCGCCAGCCGACCACGCGTCCCGGTCAGCCGCACGCCGTCCGCGAGTGACATCGCACCGGCCAGGCACAGCGCCGCGTACTCGCCGAGGCTGTGCCCGGTGATGAGGGCCGGCCGCACCCCGAAGCTCTCCCACAGGCGGCCCAGCGCGACCTGGAAGGCGAACAGCGCCGGTTGCGCGGTCTCCGTGGGCCACACCTCGTCCGGCCGCCCGTCCGCGTCGAGGAGGAGCCGGAGCAGGCCCGTCCCGAACTCGGCCGCGTACACCTGCCCGCACTCGTCCAGGACCCGGCGCACGACCGGGAACGCCGAGTACAGCTCACGCGCCATGCCGAACCGGGCGACGCCCTGCCCCGGGAACGCGAACACGAGTTCCCCCGACTGCTCGCCCCCGGCCCGACGTGCGACGTCGGTGAGCCGGTCCGCCAACTCCGCCGCGTCGGACCCGACCACGGCCAGCCGGTGCGGCAGGTGCGGGCGGCCGAGCGCCATGCTCGTGGCAACGTCGACCGCGCGGAGCTCCGGGTGAGTGGCGAGGTGGGAGCGCAACCGGTCCGCCAGCACCTCGAGCGACCGGGGATCGCGGGCGGACAGCGCCACGATCACCGGGTCGGTGGACGGCGTCGGTTCCGCTCGGACCGGCGGTTCCTCCAGCACCACGTGCGCGTTGGTCCCGCCCACGCCGAGCGCGCTCACGCCCGCGCGTCGCGGCCCGCCATCGGTCGTCCACTTCCGCAGCGCGGTGCCGAGCACGAAAGGGCTCTCCGCCAGGCGCAGTTGCGGGTTGGGCTGTTCGAGGTTGAGCGTGGGCACCAGTTCACCGTGCTTCAGCATCAGCACGGTCTTGACGAGGCCGGCCATGCCGGCGCAACTGTCCAAGTGGCCGACGTTGCCCTTCACCGAGCCGAGCGCGCAGAACCCGCGACGTTCGGTGTCCGCGCCGATCACCCGTGACAACGCGGTGAACTCCACGGGATCGCCCAGTTCGGTTCCCGTGCCGTGCGCCTCGACGTAGGAGAGCGAGTCACCCGGCACCCCGGCACGGCGCAGCGCGCGCTGCACCACGTCGACCTGGCCCGCCACACCGGGTGCCGCGAAGCCGACCTTGCTCGCCCCGTCGTTGTTGACCGCCGACCCGAGGATCACCGCGTGGACGGTGTCGCCGTCCGCGAGCGCCCGGTCCAACCGCTTCAGCAGCACCGCGGCCACACCGTTGCCGCCGACCGTGCCGTCCGCACGCGCGTCGAACGGCCGGCAACGCCCGGAGCGCGACAGGATGGAGCCCGCTTCCCACCGGTAACCGGCCTCCTGGGGGACGTGCACGGCAGCCGCGCCCGCCAACGCCAGGTCCGCCTCGTCGTTCAGCAGCGCCTGCACCGCCAGGTGCACGGCTACCAGCGAGGACGAGCACGCGGTCCGCACCCCGATCGCGGGTCCGGTCAACCCGAGCCGGTAGGCCACCCTCGTCGCGACGAAGTCCGGTTCCCGGCCGATGGTCGCCTGCAAGCCCGTCGTGGGATCGTCCGCCCCGGTCGCCGGCGCGCTCTGGTGGCCGTAGAGGTTCATCCCCGAGCCCGCGTACACGCCGATGCGGGTGTCCGCCCCGGACGCGTAGCCGCCCTGCTCCAACGCGTGGTAGCAGCACTGGAGGAACAGCCGCTGCGCCGGGTGGGTCAGCTCCGCCTCGCGCGGCGTCATCCCGAAGAACTCCGCGTCGAAGGCGTCGACGTCGTCGAGCGCCCCGATGGCGAGCACGCGGTCCGGATCGGTGATCAGCTCCGGCGGCACACCCGCCGCTGCCGCCTCGTCGGCGGTGAAGGTGCGGGTGCTGTCCACGCCCGCGCGCAGGTTCGCCCAGAACTGCTCCACCGTGGGCGCTCCGGGGAACCGCGCCGCCATCCCGATGATCGCGATCCGGGTGTCCGGCGCGGCGTCCGGCGCGGGTGGCGGGCCTGACGGCTGGTCGCCCGCCAGGTGTTCGGCGAGTTCGGCGATCGTCGGGTGCTCGAACAGCAGCGCGAGCGGAATTCCCCCGCCCAGCTCGGATTCCAGGTGCTGCCGGAGCACGACGAGGGACACCGACGACAACCCGGCTTCGTAGAAGGGTTCCCGGTCACCGACGCGGCGCCCGGCCGCCTTGGCGACGGCATCGGCCACCACACGTCGGAGCCCGGCCGCGTCACGCCTCGGACCACCGGACAGCAGCCGGTCGCGGAGCTTCGCGCGCTGCACCTTGCCCGCGGGCGTGCGCGGGAAGTCCGCGACGGGGACGACGTGTGCCGCGGTCAACCGCAGCCTGCCGTACAGGGCGCGCTTGACCTCACCGGCGATCCGCGTGTCGTCGGCGCCGACGCTGACGAAGAAGACGGCGAGCGATTCGCTGCCGGTGCGCTCGTCCGGGATCCCGCAGGCGGCGACGTCCCCGATCCGGACGCCGGTGACCGTCGCGGCCACGCTCTCGATCTCGTGCGCGAAGTGGTTGTGCCCGTTGAGGATGATCACGTCTTTGTGCCGCCCGGTGATGACGAGCTGTCCACCGGACAGGAAGGCCAGGTCGCCGGTGTCCAGCCAGCCACCGTCCACGAAAGCCGCCGCGGTCGCTTCGGGGTTGTTCAGGTAGCCCGGGGTGACCCGCGCCGACCGGACATGGAGCCTGCCGATCCGGTCCTCGGGCAGCGCCGAGCCGTGCTCGTCCACCACGCGGACGCTCGTCTCGTGGGCCGGTTCCCCGACCGCGACGAAGGTGGTGCAGTCCCGGTCCGGCACCGCGACGTCGGCGTGCACGAGCCGGCCGTCGAGGCTGGAGGTCAGCACGCGCAGCACGGTGCCCGGCCGGTCCAGCCGGCCGTAGGTGATGGCCGTCGTGGTCTCCGCCATGCCCCACGCGGGCACTACGACATGATCGTCGACACCGCACGGCGCCAACGCGGTGAGGAAGCGTCGCAGCACCGGTAACAGGATCTGCTCGCCACCGCACATCAGGGTCTTGAGGCCGGAGAGGTCCCAGTCGGGCCGCCGGTCCGCGACCGCGTCGGCGACCAGCTGGAAGGCGAAGGTCGGCGCCCAGCTGTGGTTCGCCCGGTGCTCCGCCATCAGGTCGAGCCAGCGCAGCGGATCGGCCAACACGACTTCGGTGGGCACGTGGACGTTCGTGCAGCCCACGAACACCGCCATGAGGTGGTAGAGCAGGAAGGACCCGCTGTGGTCGAGCGGTAACCAGTTCAGCGTCACGTCCTCGGGCCGCACGTCCAGGACTCGCCTCGAACTGGCCGCGAACAGCACCAACGCGCGTTGGGTCAGGGAGATCGCCTTCGGCGCGCCCGTGCTGCCGGAGGACAGCATCAGCAGCACGACCTCGTCCGGGCGCGCTTCCGGGTGCTCGCGGGCGGGTTCGTGCTCCGCGCACTCGACCGCCGTGACCACTCGCACTTCCGGCGCCAACCCGGCCAACGACCGTGCCGACGAGGAACCGGCCAGAACCAGCGGCTCCCCCAACAAGGTCCAGGTGTGCGACAACCGTTCCGCGACGGGCGAGCCGTCCTCGACGGGCTCGGCGATCATGGCGGGTCGGAAGCCGCCGAGCGCGCACGCCCAGAACGACGGGAACAAGTCGTCGAGCGGCAGGCCGCAGAGCAGGACGGGGTCCCCCGGTCCCACGCCGCGCGCCCGGAGGCCACCGAGGATTCGTCGTGCCCGGTCCAGCAGCCGCGGGTAGGTCAGCAGGTCGGCCTCGCCGTCCGCGCCGACGATGACCACCCCGGCGTCCGGCCGCGTCCGCGCCGCGCGGGTCAGCGCCGTGACCACGGAACCGGGGTCGTCCTCGGCCGGTTCGAGCTCAGGACCTTGGTAAGTGGTGCTCACGGGCACGTTCCCGCCTCCTGGTACCACCGCTCGACCCGGGGGCCGACGAGCGGGTTGTGAACAACAGAAAAGCCGTCGCCGCGCACAGCGCCAGTCCGTGGAGCAGGGCCACGACCGCGAGGGCGGGAAGGACTTCCAACAAGGCGCCCGCCGCTGCCATGCCGAGGGCGAACCCGGAGGTCTCGATCGTCGCGGAGAGACCGAACAACCGCGTGCGTAGGTGGTCGGGTGCTTCTTGCAGGCGTGACACGTAGGCGATCTCGGTGACGCCGTCAGCCAGGCCCGCGACCAGGACGACGATCGCCATCGCGATGTCGGGCAGTCCGGTGAACGCCAGGGTGAACGACACCGCCATCGCGCAGGTGGCCAAGCCGAAGGCCCGCTGCAGGCGGTGGGCGGTGCCGAGGCCGCCCCACCTGGTCACGACGCGGTGGGCCGACAGCACCCCCACCGCCCAGGCGACCCAGAAGTAGCTCATGAACGTCGCGGCCCCGTCCGGTCGCGTGGTGGCCGCGAACACCGGGAGGGCGGTGTTGTGCGAGGACGACGCGAAGGCATCGACCCCTCGCAGCACCAGCATCAACAGCACGACCGGCGCCACGCCCGCGAGCGTGGCCCGGGCACCTGCCTCGCCGGTGGCCGGTGCCACGGCCGCCGGGTCGTGGGCGCGGAACCGGATCAGGGCCAGCGCGACGGCCGACACGGCGAAGGTCGCCGCGTTGAAGGCGAACGCGGCCGGGAAACCGCCGATGCCGATCAGGGGTCCGGCACCGGCGAAACCGCACACCATGGCCACGGACTTCGCCGTGACGAGCAGGCCGTTCGCCCGGACCCTCGCCGCCTCACCCACCATGTCCGGCACCGCCGAGCGCAGTGCCACGGTGAACAGGCTGTTGCCCGCGCCGAGCACCGCGACCGCGCAACCGAGCACCACGACGTCGGCGGCGCGGGTGGTGGCCGCGAGCACGGTCATCGCCACCAACTGTGCGAGATCCGCGCCGATCATGAGCCGACGCCGGTCGAACCGCTCGGCCAGCGCACCGGCGGCGAACCCGGCGAGGCTTCCCGTGACCAGGCGCAGGGCGGCCAGCAGCCCGACCCCGAGCCCGCTGCCGGTCACCTCGTAGGTGAACAGCGCGAGGGCGACGAGGTTCAGGTAGTTGCCGCAGGTGGAGACCCCGTATGCGGCCACCGGCCAGGTGAACCGCCTACCCGGTGCGATCGAGGACCCCGTCTGGTTGCCGGTCTGGCTGTTGGCCGCGTTCACTGCCGTTCATCTCGGTCGGAAGGTGTGGTGTCCTCGGCCCGGCACCACGAGGCGCATCGGTGAAGTCAGACTGGCCCGAGCGAACGTAATCAGGTCGCCCGAACCAGTCAACCCCCGAACATGCGGCCCCTGAGCGGAGCAGCACACCACGCTGTGTGGTCTGACGCCTCACCCGATCGCCGCCGGTCACAGCTGACGGCGACCTCGACCCCGCAGTCGGGCCCGGAGCACGGCATACCGGGTCCCGGTGCCCAGGTGCCGCTCCCTCCGGGCTCGCAAGCGGCCTTGCCGGGCGGTGTGGTGTCCGCGACCGGACGACGGACCGTGCACGTGCTCGTCGCCCTCGAACATCCGCCGCCGGTCGCGTTCGAGCAGCGGCACGGGGATGCGGAGGGGCGTCTTCGGTGTGCGGATGACGGGAAGACCGAGGTCGCAGGTCGCCCAGAACGCTTCGCGGTGGATGCCGGACCCGGCACGTTCGAAGGGCAGGAAGGTACGGCGGAGGTCGCTCATGGCTTCGGGGACTCCAGGACTCGTGCAGGAGGCGTGGTGCGGCGCATCGCCTCGGGACCAGTGGCGAACGGCCCGCACCGATCAGGCGGCGCGGGCTTCGAGCGGCACGGTGGAGGGCGGCGGGACGCGACTCGACCCCGCCGTCGACCTCTTCCGAGCGTCACTGGTCACTGCTGCATGTCGGCCATGATGTTCACCCTGCCGACCACCGGTCAACGGATTTTCGGGGGACTCCCGGTGCCGACTCCGAAAGATTCCGACGCTGAGCCGGTGACGTGGAGGAAGCCACCAGAGCGGGCCTCCTCCACGTCACGATCGTCCGATCAGAGCAGTCCCCGGCGGTATGCGGGCACCAGGCGACGGGGCACCATCAGCTTGCGACCGTCCACGGTGGTCACCGGCACCAGGTTCGGCGCCTCCGCCTTCCACTGCGAACGACGGTGGCGGGTGTTGCTGCGCGAGGTCTTGCGCTTGGGCACGGCCATGTCAGCGGTTCCTCCTGCCGTAGCGGCGGTTGAACTTCTCGACGCGGCCGGCGGTGTCCATCACCCGCTGCGCGCCGGTCCAGAACGGGTGGGAGTCGGAGGTGATGTCCACGGTGATGAGCGGGTAGGTGTTGCCGTCCTCCCACTCGACCGTGCGCGTGGACGTGGCCGTGGACCGGGTCAGGAACGCCTTGCCCGTCGCCTGGTCCTGGAAGACCACCGGGTGGTAGTCGGGGTGGATGCCCTGCTTCACGATTCCTCCATCTCGTCGTGCCACTCGGCGAACGGGTCGACGAACTCCAGCTCGTCGATCAGCGCCAGTTCCTCGTCGGTCACCAGCGCCTCGCGCAGGGCCGTCGTGATCTCCTCCGGGTCTGCGGTGCCGGCGATGACCACGAGTTCCTGCGCCCGGTCGCCGAAGTAGGGGTCCCAGGACGCCGAGGCGACGGCCCGGCGTTCGGCGGGCACGTCGGACCAGTCCGCGACGGCGGCGAGCCACGGGCCGAGGTTGCCGACGTTCAGGCCACCGCCGGCGGACTCCAGCCACAGCGCGACATCCGGTTGGCTCGCGACCCACACCCGGCCGCGGGTGCGCACCACGCCGTCGAGCAGCACGTCGATCGCGCTGTGCAGCCGCATCGGGTGGAACGGTCGCCGTTCGGTGAAGTGGACGACCGCCGCGCCGTGGACCGGGTGCAGCGGCGGCTGCCCGTGCAGCAGGGGGCCGAAACCGTCGTCGAAACGGCCCCGGCGGGAGCCCTCGGGGATCGCGGCCAGCAGTTCGGCCACGTCCAGGGCCTCCCGGCGGCGTCGGGGCGCGATCGGGTTCAGCCGGTCCAGTACGGCGTCCGCGGCGGGGTCCACGCCGTCGCCGGTCAGGACGATCGCGTCGGCGAACTCCGCCTGCCCCACGACGACCTGCGCCACCGTGCGGTCATCGCCCTCCGCCGCACCGAGGCCGCGGTCGTCCAGCGTGTCGTCGCCGGTCGCGTCGGCCAGCCACGTCGCCCGGTCCACCGCGGTGACCACGGCTTCGACCCGGACGTCGGCCTCGCGCAGGGCGAAGCAGACGGCCTCGGGCTCCAGCGCCGGGTCCAGGTGCACGACGACCAGACCGCCGAGGCGTTCGAGCAGCGGGATCAGGTCCAGGCGCAGCGTGCACGACACGCAGCCGTGTGCGAGTTCCAGCACCGTCAGCTCGCCGTCAACCCACCGCCGCACCACGCCCTCGGCGAGGTCGCGCAGGTCGTGGCGCACCAGCACCGAGCCCGGCGACGCGCGCCAGACCTCCTCGGCCACGTCGTGGTGCGCGAGTCCGGCCACCAGTAGGACCTCGGTTCCCATGTGGGTTAGCCTAACGGAAACGATTGTCGTTTCAAACTGGAGGTAGCGTGTCGTCACGGCACTGCCAGGTCACCGGGCGCAAGCCCGGCTTCGGCAAACAGGTCTCGCACTCGCACCGGCGCACGTCCCGGCGCTGGCTGCCCAACACGCAGCGCCGCCGGTTCTGGCTGCCCTCGGAGAACCGGTACGTGGTGCTGACCCTGGCGACCAAGGGCATCAAGACCGTGGACAAGCGCGGCATCGAGGC
The DNA here is from genome assembly GCF_003014735.1 of Saccharothrix carnea. Taxonomy (GTDB): domain Bacteria; phylum Actinomycetota; class Actinomycetes; order Mycobacteriales; family Pseudonocardiaceae; genus Actinosynnema; species Actinosynnema carneum. The sequence goes on from NZ_PYAX01000015.1 coordinate 102,804, forward strand.
CGTGGTGGCCGAGCTGCGCCGCCAGGGGGTGAAGGTCTGATGGCCAGGTCCACCGACGTCCGACCGATCATCAAGATGAGGTCGACCGCGGGCACCGGCTACACCTACGTGACCCGCAAGAACCGCCGCAACGACCCCGACCGCCTGGTGCTGCGCAAGTTCGATCCCGTCGTGCGCCGCCACGTCGACTTCAAGGAGGAGCGCTGATGGCCAAGAAGTCCAAGATCGCCAAGGACCGGCAGCGACGCGAGGTCGTCGCCCGCTACGCCGAGCGGCGCCACGAGCTGAAGGAGATCGTCCGACTCGACCCGGAGCGCCGCGACGAGGCCCTGCGGGCACTGCAGAAGCTGCCGCGTGACGCCAGCCCCACCAGGCTGCGCAACCGCGACGCCGTGGACGGTCGCCCCAGGGCGTTCAACCGCGCGTTCGGCCTGTCCCGCATCCGGCTGCGCGAGATGGCGCACCGCGGCGAGCTGCCCGGCGTCAGCAAGTCGAGCTGGTGAGCCGGATGCCGAAGATCGAACGCACCCAGAAGCGCCGGGCGAACCTCCTGCGCAAGGAGGGCATCACCGATGTGGACTGGAAGGACGCGGCACTGCTGCGGAAGTTCATCTCCGACCGCGGCAAGATCCGTTCCCGCCGGGTCACCGGCCTGACGCCGCAGCAACAGCGCCAGGTCGCCACCGCCATCAAGAACGCACGAGAGATGGCCCTGCTCCCCTACCCCAGCCAAGGACGCTGACGGACGCGGGGCCTGCACGAGTTCGTCCAGGCCCCGCGTCCCCTGTCCGATCAGCCGCGGTGGGTCCGCCTGCGCCTGGTGAGGACGAGTGCCGCGGCACCGCCGGTGGTCAGCAGGACGGCGACCAGCACCGCCGTGCCCAGCCCTCCGACGCCGGTGGACGCCAGGCCGCGCCGTGTGGGCGCGGACGCCGCCGTCGTGGTGGTCGAAGTCGGACCGGTGGTCGTGGCCGTGGTCGTCGAGGTGGTGTTCGGGGGTGCGCAAGCGCCGTTGGCGGTGGGGTCGACGTCGCCGACCGCGATGGTGAACACGTCGCTGTCGGTGGCCGCGCGGCCATCGGCGAGGGTGGCGGTGACCTCGATGGTGATCCGGTAGGTGCCCTCCGCGCCGAAGGCCCAGTTGGCGTGGGCGTGGGTGCCGAGCGGGACGGTGGTGGTGTCGGGCAGGCCGTCGCCGGAGTCGACCAGCACGACCGGTGCGATGCCGGTGAGGAAGATGCCGAGGCGGCCGGGACCGTCCACGGCGGTCACGCGGAGGTCGACGCCCCCGGCGACGTCCTGCGGGCTGAGCGACTCGGTGTTCCAGCCGGCCCACACGATGCCGGGGATCTGGGTCTGCGGGATGAGCCAGACCGGTGCGCCCGGCGTGCCCAGGAACGAGTAGGCGGGGTCGGTGGGCACGGTGTTGCGCGCGGCGGGGACCAGGTGCAGCACCACGTCGACCGGGTCTCGCCACACGGCCCGGTCGGGACCGGCGGTGCCGTCCTTGACCCGGGTGGTCAGGGTGCCGTCGAGGAGGCGTGGGGCGATGAGGTCCACGTGGCCGTCGTCGAGGACCACGCACGAGGTGGGTGGCGCGGTCGTTGTCGTCGTGCCCGTGGTCGTCGTTGTCGTGGTTGTTGTCGTAGTTGTCGTGGTCGTCGTGGTGGTCGTTGTCGTCGTGGAGGGGTCGGTCCCGAGGCCGGGCTTCACGGTGGTGGGGTCGACCGCTCCCACGGCGATGGCGTAGGTCGTGGTGTCACTCAGCGGCGTCCCGTCCGGGGTGGTGGCCGTGACGGTGAAGGTGAGCCGGTAGACGCCCTCGGCGGAGAACGTCCAGTTGGCGTGGGCGTGGGTGCCGATCAGCAACGGGTACTGCTGAGGCAGGGGGTGCGCGGTGTCGAACACGCGCGGCAGCGGTTCGCCGACCGGTCCGCTCTGGAACACGGTGAGCTTGCCGGGTGCGGCGCTGCCGGGCTGGTCGCCGCCGATCGCGTCGAGGGTCCAGCGCACCGAGTCCGGGTCGACCTGGTCGTCGGTCAGGGACTCGGTGTTCCAGCCCGCCCAGACCACGTTGGGGTCCTGGATCTCCGGGATGAGCCACAGGTCGCTGCCCACCGGGCCGAGGAAGGCGTACTCGGGGAGGTCGGGCACCTGGATGCGCGACTCCGGCTTGACGTGCGTGACGACCTGCTCCGGATCGCGGACGGTCGGTGGCGTGGTGTTGCCGTCCTTGTAGCGGATGTCCAGCACACCATCGACCACCGCGGGGGCGAGCAGGTCCACGTGCCCGACGTCCACGACGGTCGTGGACTCCTGGGCGAAGGCCGGTGCGAGGGACAGCGCGGCGAGGGCGGTGACCGCGAGAGCGGCGACGGCGGTTCTCACGCGGGTCGGGGTGGTCACGGGGTCTCCTTGGCGGGGCGGCGGCGGGCGAGCACGAGGGCGGCGGTGCCCGTCGCGACCAGGGCGAGCGCGAGACCGGCGGTGGCGGGCAACGCTTCGGCACCGGTGGAGGCCAGGCGGTTGGGCGTGCCGGTCTGTCGGCCGGTGTTGCCCGGCTGCTGCTGTTGGGCCGGTGCCCCGGTGCCGTCACCGACGACGAAGGTGAGGGTTTCGGTGTCGGTCAGCGCGGCACCGTTCGCACCGGTCGCCGCTGCGGTGAAGGTCAGCCGGTAGCGGCCGGGTTCGGCGAACGCCCAGTTGGCGTGGGCGTGGGTGCCCAGGGGCACGGACAGGGTGTCGGGCAGGCCGTCGCCGCTGTTGAAGATGACTTGCGGTGCGCCGAACGAACCGGTGGTGAACAGGCCGAACGGTCCCGGTCCGTCGACCGCGGTCAGCGTCCACGTCACCGGGCCGGAGACGTCGGCCGGACGCAGTTCCTCGGTGTTCCAGCCCGTCCACAGCAGGTCCGCGCTCTGGGTCTGCGGCAGCAGGAAGACCTGCTCGCCCGCCCCGCCGAGGAACGACAGCGCCGGTTGCGCCGGGAGTTCGGTGCGGGCGGCGGCCGTGACGCGGAACTCGACGTCCGCGGGTTCGCGCCAGGTCGTGACGCCGGTGGCGGTGCCGTCCTTGACCTGGACGTGCAGGCCGTCCGCCAGCAGGCGGGGCGCGACGGCGTCCACGTGGCCGCGCTCCAGGGTGACGCGGCCGGTCGCCGTGGGCGGTTGCTGCGCGGCGGCGGCGACCTGCGGTTGTGGCGCGGCGAGGGCCGGGAGCTGCGGGAGTGCCCGAGGCTCGACGGCGACCTCCACCTCGGGTCGGGCCGGCTCCGTGACGACCAACCGGTAGTCGCGCTCGACGGCCAGCGGCCGGCCGTCGAGCGCGTGGGCGACGGCCTCGACGCGGAGCAGGTGCTCCCCCGGCGCCGGCACGTCGACGTTCAGCGTTCCGCTCGCGGCCACCGGGACCGTGACCGGATCCCCGTGGCGCGTCTCCACCGCGGACTCGTCCCTGAGGGACGTGCGCAGTTCGACCCGGTCACCGAACACGGAACCGGGTTCGATGGCGGTGGTGTCCCAGCTCAGTTCCACCTGTTCGGCTTCGGTGGTGGCCGCCAGAGCGTCGGGTGGTCCGTCCAGCGCCAGCCGGTCGGCTTCGACGTCCAGCACGGCGTCCGCGATGGGCCCGTCGGGCGGGGTGGTCGGTTCCGGCTCGGCGATCGCGGCGGGCGCGGCCATCAGCAGCGCGGCGGCCACGCCGAGCAGCGCACCGGTCCGGTTCGGGGTCACGACTTCTCCTCGGCGAGAACGGCAGGGACAGCGGTCCGTCGAGGCCGGGTGAGCAGGCCGTGGCGGGGTGCGAAGAGCCAGCACAGCAGGAAGATCGCGGTGAGGGTCAGCACGATCAGACCGCCGGCGGCCAGGTCGAACGCATACGACAGGTAGAGGCCGAGCACGCTGCCGCCCGCGCCGATCGACGGGGCGAGCAGCATCATGGCGCCGAGCCGGTCGGTGAGCAGCCTCGCCGCGGCGGCAGGGGTGACCAGCAGGGCGAGCACCAGGATGTTGCCCACGGCCTGCAACGAGATGACGATGGCCAGGGTCACCATCACGTGCAGCACCACGTCGAGCCAGAACACCGGCAGACCCACCGCGCGGGCCTGTTCGCGGTCCAAGGTCGCGGCCACGAACCGGCTGTTGAACAGCGCCGTGCACAGCAGCACCCCCGCGCCGATCACCGCCACCGACACCACGTCGGAGTCGCTGATGCCCAGGATCGAGCCGAACAGGAACGACTCCAGCGACCCGCCGTAGCCGGGGGCGGTGCTGAGGATGACGATGCCCAGGCCGAACGAGGCGGCGAAGAAGATCCCGATGACCGAGTCCTCCTTGAGCCTGCGGTTCTGGGTGAACACCGCGATCAGCAACGCGGTGACCACGCCCGCGACCGCGCCGCCGAGCACCAGGTTCGAGCCGAGCACGAACGCGACCGCGATGCCGGGGAAGACCGCGTGCGAGACGGCGTCGCCGATGAACGCCATGCCGCGCAGCACCACGTGGCTGCCGATCACCCCGCAGACCAGGCCCGACATCAACGCCACCAGCAGCGCCCGCCGCCAGAAGTCGTACTCCCACGGCGCGGTCAGGAACTCGAAGGCCGCGGTCACCCGGTCACCCCCAGCGCCTTGAGCAGCTGCTCGGCCCGGTCCAGGCCGAACGTGCGCAGCCAGATGTCGGTGTCGGCCAGCGCCGCGGGCTCGTCGTCGGCCACGACCGTGCGGTTGAGCAGGCACAGCCGGCTGCACAGCGCGGTGGCGGCGGCGAGGTCGTGGGTGGTCATGAGCACCGCCACGCCTTCGTCGCGCAGTCCGGTCAGCAACGTGCTCAGCAACTCCTGGGTGGGTGCGTCGATCCCGGTGAACGGCTCGTCCAGCAGCAGCACCTGCGGCCGCAGCGCCAGCGCCCGCGCGACCAGCACCCGTTGCCGCTGACCACCCGACAACTCGCCGACCGGGCGGGTCCTCAGCTCCGCCATGCCCACGCGGTCCAAGGCGTCGGCGACGGCTTCGCGGTCCTGCGCGGTGCGTCGGCGCAGCAGGCCGGTCAGGTGGGTGCGACCGGTGGCGACCGCGCCCTCGACCGTGATGGGGAAGTCCCAGGCGAACTCGTGGCGCTGCGGCACGTAACCCAGCGTTCCCTGTGCTTGGCGCGGGGTGCGGCCGCCGACGAGGACCGTGCCCCGGTGGACCGGGACGAGGCCGAGTGCGGTGCGCAGCAACGTCGTCTTGCCCGCGCCGTTAGGTCCGATCAAGCCGACCAGTTCACCGGACCGCAGCCGGAAGTCCACATCGGACAGCACTTCGCGTCCGCCCAGGTGCACGGTCACGTCGGTGATGTCGAGCACCGGTTCAGTCATCGGTACCTCTCCTGGCACGGCGCAGGACGAACGCCGCCACCGCACCTGCCACGAGCACGCCGCCCACCGCGATCCACACCCAGGACGGTCCTGCGGGCTGTGCCGGGGTGGCGCCGGACGGCGGGACGCTGGGCTCGGTGGTGAACGCCGTCGCCGGGTCACCCGGACCGACGTGGACCCGCAGCGTCGCGCGGTCCGCGTGGCCGTCGACGGTGGCCATTTCCACGTCCAGCGAGTAGGCGCCGGGTGCGGTGAACACCCAGTTGCCGTGCACGTGGGTGCCCGCCTCGACGCCGGTCTCCTGCGGATAGGGCCGTTCGCTGCTGAAGATGGTCTCCGGCGCGCCGAAGTTGCCGGTGAGGAACAGCTCGAAGCGACCGGGGCCTTCGACGCCGTGCAGCCGCCAGTCCACCTCCCGGCCGACGACCTCGGCGATGCTCGGGTCCTGGGTGTTCCAGCCAGGCCACACCAACCGCTGGTCCTGGACCTGCGGCAGCACCCAGACGTCGGTGCCGGGCGTGCCGAGGAACGCGTACGCCGGGTCGTCGGGGACAGTGGTCTTGGCCACGTCCGCCACCTGGAGCACCACGTCGGCGGGTTCGCGCCACACCGGGCCGTCACCGGTGTCGTCCCGGATCTGGAGGGTCCACCGGCTGTCGACCAGGCGCGGACCGAGGTCCACGTGGCCGTCCGCGATGACGACCGGCGCGTCGGCGTGCGCGGCCGGTGGGACGAGCAGGAGCGCGGCGGCGGCCGCGAGCAGGACCCGGATCAGGCGAGGCACCGGGCGATCTCCTCCGCGTTGTGGCGCATCATGTCCGCGTAGTCGCGGGTGCGTTCGTCGAAGGAGTCCCCGTAGAGCAGGCACACCTGGACGCCCTGGTCGCGGGCGACCTGGGTGAGCACCGAGCCGCGTTGGGCGAGGTTGGGTTCCATGAAGACGGCGGGCACTCCCAGGTTGCGGATGGTCTCGGTCAGCTTGCGCACGTCCTCGACGCTGGGTTCCTGCGCGGGGTTGGGCACCACGAACCCGGCCACGGTCATGTCGTAGGCACTGGCGAAGTAGCCGAACCCGTCGTGCGTGGTGACCAGGTGGCGGCGGTGGCGGGGCACGGCCGCCACGGTGTCGCGGACCTGCTCGTCGAGTTCGTCGAGCCGGGTGAGGTAGTCGCGGGCGTTGCGGTCGTAGTCCGCCGCACCGGCCGGGTCCGCGGTGCGGAGGGTGTCGCGGATCAGCTCGGCGTAGGCACGGCCGTTGCGCACGTCCTGCCACAGGTGCGGGTCGATCTCGCCGTGCACGTGCTTGCCCAGCACCGCCTGCGGCAGCTGGTGCACCGACGTTCCGCCCGATCCCAGGAACGCGAACCTGGCGTCGTCCGGCACCGTCGTGATGGCCTTGTTCGGCACCTCGATGACGGCCTCCGCGGCGGGCACGACCTCTTGGGTGGTGCCGCCCGCGCGGTCGTTGAACGTGTACAACTCGCCGGTGTCCAGGTCGACCGTCAGGTCCGTGTGGCCCTCGTCGAGCACGGTCTTCGCGATACCGGTCGGGTCGACGCCCACCGCGAACGTGAACGTGCTCTGCCCCAGCGGCATCTCGTCACCACCGTTGACCAGCGACGCGCGCAGCGTCAGCCGGTAGGTGCCCGGCGCGGTGAACGCCCAGTTGAGGTGCGTGTGCGCGGCGGGCGGCAGCGTGGTGGAGTCCACATCGGACAGACCGTCGCCGGAGTCGAAGTACACCACCGGCTTGCCCAGCGACTCGGTCAGGTAGGCCACGAGCTCGCCCGGCCCCTCCACGGCGGTCGCGGTCAGCCGCACCTCCGACGTGCGCGTGGCCCCGCGCTGCTTGCCGTCACCGCGCACGCGCAGCCCCAGCCACAGCACGTCCAGGCCGACGTTCTCCACCAACGGGATCACGTGCGCGCCGTAGGTCTCCGAGGCTTCGGCCAGCGAGACGTTCGGCGTACCCTCGCGGGCGTTGGCGTCGATCGCCTTGATCAGCCGTTGTTCTTCCAGCAGCAGGTGGTTGGTGAACGTGACGTCCGCCGCGGCGACCTTCTTCGCGTCCGCCGGTGTCGGCTCGTAGGAGTGCGGGTCACCACCCGGTGGCACCAGCGAGTCCACCCGGACCCGGTCTCCCCCGACGTTGCGCACCAGGTCGGCGAGGATCTCGGTGGTGGCGACCACTGACAGGCCGTCGCCATCGCCTTGGCCCCCGGCCGAGGTGCACGCGGTCACGGCGAGCAGAACCGCGCACAAGGACGCGGCGGCCCGTGAGGGCGCACGCACTCGCATGTGTTCTCGAACCTCCAGACACCCGTCACCCGACCGGCGAGGGCACCGCGAACCTAATCCGAACGACAACCGTTTTCAATAGGCCATCCGGCCGATGCTGGCAACGATTGTCATGTGCGACGCTCCACCCGTGGTCCCACCGGACCGCACCAACCGCACGATTGGAGTGCACCCACCTTGCGCACCACCGCACGCATCGCCCTGCTCACCGCAGCGGTGACCGGTCTGTCCGGCCTCGCCGCCGCACCCGCGACGGCCGCACCGGTCGTCACCATCGACACCGGGCACGTCGACGTCTTCGGCGTCGCCTACGAGGACGGCGAGTTCCACCTGCACGTCCACGACGAGGCCGCCGAGGCCGAGTACGAACCCTCCGAGGTCCTGCTCGTCGCCAAGTCCGCGGCGAAGACCACCGTGCCCGCCGACCCCGCGTACTCCTTCCTCGGCGCACCCGGTGCCCCGGTCTGGGTGCTGCCCGAGGTCGAGGACCCGGACCTGCTGTGGCCCGGCATCGCCGCCGAGGAGGTCGAACCCGGCGTGTTCGTCGACGGCTCGCTGCGCCTGCGCGTGGTGAACGTCTGCGGCCCCGACGACTTCAGCGTCTTCACCACCGACGCGGTCGGCGCGCCGAACGTGCTGGTCGACAGCGGCAACGGCCTGCCGGACCGCGTCGACCTGACCCCCGGCGGCCACCTGCACGCCAACTGGGCGTTCGAGGCGGCCGGTCACTACAGCATCACCGTCCGCGCGGTCGGGACCCTCGCCGCGACCGGCGAGCGCGTCGCGTCCGCCCCCGCCACCTACTCCTTCAAGGTGAACGCATGATCACCCGCCTCGCCGTCGCCGCACTGGCCGCCGGGCTCGCCCTGATCACCACGGGCACCGCCCACGCGACCACCCTCTCCTCCGGTCACGTGGACGTCATCGACGTCGACTGGACCGGCAGCGCGCTCACGCTCGACCTCCGCGACGGCACCGTGTCACCCGCCGTCGACCGCGCCCCGTCGACCGTGACGCTCAACGCCGTACCGGCGAGCAAGTCCACCGTGCCCTCCGGCAGCGCGTACTCGTTCCTCGGCGCGCCCGGGTCGACGTTCTGGGTCCTGCCGCAGAACTCGGTCAGCGGTGTCCTGTGGCCGGGCTTCGACACCTCGGGCGTCCCGTCCGGCGTGCTGCTGAACAACTCGGTGAGCGTGAAGCTCGTCTCGGTCACCGGTCCCGCCGACTTCAGCGTCTACACCACCGGCTTCGGCGGCTCGGTGAGCGTGTGGTTCGACAGCGGCAACGGCCTGCCCGACAGCCGCACCCTGGCGATCAACAGCCACGCCCACGCCAACTGGGCGTTCGAGGCGGCGGGCACCTACACCGCCGTCTTCGAGGTCACCGCCACCAAGGCGGCGGGCGGCGCGGTCACCACCGGCCAGAAGAGCTACACCTTCGCCGTGCAGCCCTGACCGCTTGCGGGATCCGACATCCCCGGTCCGCGACCTCCACCGTTGGGTGGGGGTCGCGGACCTCGGCCGAACCTGCCTACCGCGGGACGCGCGAAGGCCGTGACACCTCGCGGTGCCACGGCCTCGTGATGCTCGTGCGGTCAGGCGATCGGTGAGGTGCTCACTCCTCGAAGCCCATGTCCATCCCGCCGTCGTCCTCGAAGACCTCTTCCACCATCTCGCCCATCACCATGCCGCCGACCACACCGGCCGCGACACCGCCGACCACGGCGCCCATGCCGGGACCGCGGCGGTGCCCGTGGCGGTGGTCGTCGTCGTAGTGGCCGTGCTGCCCGTAGCCCGGCTGGCCGTAACCGGGCTGGCCGTAACCGGGCTGGCCGTAGCCGGGGGCGTGACCGCCGAAGGCCGAGTGGCCGCCGCGCTCGGCGATCTGGGCCATCCACTGGTTGATGGCACCGGCCCAGTCGGTGTGCATCGCGTCCTGGTGCGACACGTGGAAGCGGCCGAAGGCGTCGGAGCCGGAGGAGAACATGCCGCCGCGCTTGTCGGCTTCCAGCACCACCACGAGCTCGTGCGGGTTGGTGACGAAGGTCAGCTCGACCTGGTTGATCCGGCCCGCGAACTGGGCGGGCGGGAAGAACTCGATCTCCTGGTAGAAGCCGAGTTCCTGGTTGACGCCGTGGATGCGACCGGCTTCGACGTCGGCGCTGCGGAACTGGAAGCCCAGTTGCCCGAACGCCTCCAGCACCCGGTCCTGCGACGGCAGCGGGCCGACGAGCACCGGGTCCAGGTCGCCCTTGTCCGGGGCGCCGGAGATGACCAGCTCGGTGCGCACCCCGACGGTCATGCCGGGCAGCTGCTGCCCGCCCACGGCGGTGATCGGCGTCTCCCACGGGATCGGGAGCTGGAACGGCACCGCCATCGGCTGACCGGCCGGCACCCGCACGCCCTGCGCGACGACGACGCGCAGGAACTCCGACACGCCACCGAACTCGTGGTCGCCGTGCTCGACCTCGACGCGCGTCACCAGCGACAGGACGATCTGGTCGATGTTGGCGTCGTTGCTGCCGCCCTGGATGCGGACCTGGCCGGTGATCACCTGGCCGGGAGTGGCGTGCGGGGTGTCCAGGACGGTGTCGACGGACGGTCCGCCGACGCCGAACGCGCTGAGCATCCGTTTGAACATCTGTGCTTCCTCCGGGAGGGGTGGTTGTTCACGTGCGGAGCAAGGTGTCGGTCTCGTCCTCGAAGTCGCCGATCAGCTCTTCGAGGAGGTCTTCCAACGCGGCGATGCCGATGACGCGGTCCTCCGGGTCGGACACCAGCGCCAGTTGGGCTCGTTCGGCGCGCATCGCGGTGACCGCGCCGGCGACCGGCATGGCGGCGGGCAGCGTCACCGCCGGTGCCATCAGTTCCCGGGCGGTCGCGCGACGACCCTGTGCGATGGCGCGCACCGCCTCACGGATGTGGACCAGGCCGAGGAACCGGCCGTCCACGTCCATCACCGGGAACCGGGAACGCCCCGATTCGCGGCTTCGCCGTTCGATGGCGAGCGCGCTGCTGTGCACCGACACGCTCAGCGTGTCCTCGATGGGCACCATGACCTGCGCGACGGTGGTGTTCTGCAGTTGCAGCATCCGGGTCAGCAGCCGCTGCTGGCCCTCGGGGATCAGGCCGTGCTCGGCGGACTGGCGGACCAGCATCCGCAGGTCGTCGGGCCGGTGGGCCTGGGCCAGCTCGTCCTGCGGCTCGACCTTGCCCAGCCGCAGCAACGCGTTCGTCGTGCGGTTGAGTCCACTGAGGATCCAGCGGACGGAGTGCGCGAACGCGCGGAACGGCAGCGCGAGCAGCACCGCCGAGCGTTCGGGGTGGCTGATCGCCCACGACTTCGGGGCCATCTCGCCCACCACCATGTGCAGGAAAACCACCAGCACCAGGCTGAGCGTGAACGCGATGCCGTAGGAAACGCCCGAGGGCAGGCCGGTGGCCAGCAGCAGCGGGTCGACCAGGTCGGCCACCGCGGGCTTGGCCAGCGCACCCAACCCGAGCGTGCACAGCGTGATGCCCAACTGGGCCCCGGCGAGCATCAGGGACAGCTCGCGGATACCGGCCACGGCCGCGCGGGCGGCGCGGCTGGTCTCGGCGTCCTGTTCCAGGCGGTGCCGCTTGGCGGCGATGAGCGCGAACTCGGCGGCCACGAAGAACGCGTTGGCCACCAACAACACCAGGGAGATCAGCAACGACCACGTGGTGCTCATCGGGCGTCCTCCCGGACTGCGGTGGCCGCGGCCAGCACGACGGACGAGGGCACGTTGCGCGCGACCTCGGTCACCCGCACCGACACGCCGTCGAAGCTGATCTCGTCGTCGACCCGGGCGGTCCGCCCCAGCCGGCTCAGCACCAGCCCGGACACGGTGTCGTAGCTGTCGTGCTCGGGCAGCTCCACGCCGGTGGCGTCGGCGATCTCGTCCACCCGCATCCGACCGGGCACCCGCCACACCCCCTCGGCCAACGGCTCGATGACGGCCTCGACCAGGTCGTCCTCGTCGTGGATCTCCCCGACCAGCTCCTCGGCCAGGTCTTCCAGCGACACGACACCGGCGAACCCGCCGAACTCGTCCACCACGCACGCCAACTGCCGCCGTTCGCTGCGCAGCCGTTCCAGCACGGCGGGCAGCGGCAGCGTGGCGGGCACCACCAGCGCGGGTGAGGCGACGTCACCGATGGGGGTGACCGAGCGCTGGTCGGGTTCGACGGTCAGCACCTCGGCCAACCCGACGACGCCACGCAGGTCGTCCAGGTCGTCACCGAAGACGGGGAACCGCGAGTGACCGGTGTCCAGCAGCTCCACCACGCGGGCGACCGGCTCGTCGGCGCGCACCGAGTGCACCACCACCCGCGGGGACATGGCCTGCTCGGCGACCAGCTCCCGGAAGCCCAGACCGCGTTCCAGCAGGTGCGACAGCTCCGGGTCCAGGTGACCTTCGTTGCTCGCGTCGCCGATGATCTGCTTGAGGTCCTCCGGCGTGGCGCCCTGCGGCAACTCCTCCACCGGCTCGATCCCGACCGCGCGCAGCATCCGGTTGGCCGTCGCGTCGAACAGCCGGATCACCGGACCGGCGATCTTGAGGTAGACCAGCGTGGAGGCGCTCAACGCCTTGGCCAGCGGCTCCGGCCGGGCGATGGCGAAGTTCTTGGGCAACAGCTCACCCAGCACCATCTGCACCACCGTGGCGAACACCAGGGCGACCACCATCGACAGCGACACCGACACCGCGGTCGGCAGACCGGTCAACCCGAGCAGGTCGGCCAGACCCGTGCCCAGCAGCGGTTCGGCCACGTAGCCCGCGAGCAGTGCCGTCACCGTGATGCCGAACTGGGCGCCGGAGAGCATGAACGACAACTTCTGCGTCACCCGCAGGGCCCGGTCCGCGGCCTTGTCGCCGCCCTCGGCCATCTGCCGCAGCCGGCCCCGGTCCACCGCCATGTAGGCGAACTCCTGGGCCACGAAGTACCCCGTGGCCACGGTGAGGGCCACGATCGCGAGCAAGCCGGCGAGGATCAACACGGCACACCCGCCAGACGCGGAGAGATCATGATCAGCCGGGTCCCACCCGGCCCACTACTACAGCCGTCCGTATCGGCGCTATCAGGCATACTTCACGGTAGCACGTGACGCTGTACGGTTGGCACTGAGTGAACGGAGGTGAAACCGAGAGTGACCGTCGCCCTCCTCAAGATCGGTGAGCTCGCCGCCCGAGCGCAGGTCAGCCCTCGCACCGTCGACTACTACACCAGCCTCGGCCTGCTCACGCCGGCGAAGCGCACCGCGAGCAACTACCGCCTCTACGACCCGTCCGACGTCGAACGCATCCACCTCGTACAACGCCTCGAGGTCCAGGGTGTTCCCCTGGAGGAGATCGCGACCGCGCTCACCAACCAGAACGCCGACGTCGGCGCCATCCTGGACCGCATCGACGAGGACCTGCGCACCCTCCAGACCGCGGCGGAGGCCGCGTCACCCGAGGTCCAAGGCCTGTTGGCCGCGGTCGCCACCCGCGTCCACTCCCTCATCACCGTCGCGCTCCAGATCCCGCCCGACCTGCCCCTCCCCTGAGTCGAACAGCACCCGGAGGCGTGACGCCCGCCACGTGCCGGAACAGTCCCGAGGATTTACCTGTTCGGACAGGTATCAGCGGGACAACCGAACGACCAGGGGAACGCCATGCCGCACGCCTCGCACACCACGACCGTAGACGCCACCTACGACGAGGTCCGCGCACTGCTCGCGGACAAGGTCGACCACCCGCGCAAGTACGTGCCGGTCACCAGCAGCACCATCCTGGAACGCACAGACGACCACGTCCTGCGCGAGATGTTCCAGCCCTACCCGGTCCCGCTGACCATCCGCGAGAGGATCCGCGAGACAGCCGTGGACGGCGGGGTCGACATCGTGTTCGAGCACGTCGACAACCCCACCTACACGGGCAGCTTCCACAACACCCTCCGCCGCGGACCTGACGGCGTGACCCTGGAGTACCGCATGGAGTGGACGCCCGTCTCGGGCGCCGACCCCATGTCCGACGAGACCGCGGCCCGCATGGTCCGCGACGGCGTCACCCACCTCAAGCACCTCGCCGAGAATCCCGTCCAGGTGCCCGACTGGGTGCGCGGGTTCTTCGACGCGGTCGACTCGGCGGACCTGACCGCGGTGGCCGGACTGCTGACCGACGACGTCCGCTTCCGGATCGGCAACGGGCCCGAACTCGTCGGGCGGGCCGCTGCCGTCGCCCAACTCGCGAAGGAAGCCGACCGCCACGCCACGACGCGGCACGACCACGTCGACGTGACCACTGTGGACGATCGGGCGTTCGTCAACGGCTACGTCGAGCACACCACCCACGACGGCGAAGAGCACCTGTTCCCGTCCTTCACCGAACTGCGCCGCCGTGAGGGCAGGATCTCGACGTTCCTGATCTTCGCCGACACCTCCCCCACACCGCGATCGGCGTAGTGGCACCGCCCCGCACTCACCACCGGTTCGACGCGCACCGCGGGCCTGATTGCCTGCTTGCCGCAGTGCGCGCGGAGCCGGTCGGGCGAGTCAGGCCAGGACGACGCTCTTGCCGGTGAGGGCGCCGGCTTCGCCGCGGGCGTGGACGTCGGCGAGGTCGACCAGGGCGACCCGTTCGGCGACGTGGACGTGGAGCTTGCCCGCGTCGACCCGGTCGACCAGTTCGGCGAGCTGGGCCGCGTCACTGCGGACGAACACGCTCACCGAGCGCACGCCGTTCTCCGGGCCGGGCGTGGTGGTGGTGACCAGCACGCCGCCGTCGCGCACGACACCGGCCAACGCCGCCATGACCTCGGGCGGCACGGGCGCGAAGTTGAACACCGCGTCGAACCGGCCCGTCACCTGGTCGGCGACCGCGCCGGCGGTGTGGTCCACCACCTCGTCGGCGCCGTAACCGCGCACGCGCTCGGCGTTGCGGCCCACCGCCACCGCCACGACCTCGGCACCTGCCTGGTGCGCGAGCTGCACCGCGTGACCACCGACCGCTCCGCCCGCGCCGTTGACCAGCACGCGCTGCCCCGGCCGCACCCCGGCGTGCTCGACGACCGACTGCCAGGCGGTCAGCGCCACGGCCGGCAGCGCCGCCGCGTCGCCGAGCGGGATCGCGGTGGGTGCGACGGCCAGCACCTCCACCGGCGCGACCACGTATTCGGCGGCCGCGCCGTCGCCGACCATCGACAGGAAGCCCACCACCTGGTCGCCGACCTCGAAGCGGGTGACGCCCTCCCCCACCTCCGCGACCGTGCCGGACACGTCGATGCCGGGCGTGTGCGGCAGGCCGACCGGGAAGACCTGCCGCAGGTACCCGGCGCGGATGGTGGCGTCGACCGGGTTGAACGACGTGCCCGCCACCCGCACGAGCACCTCGCCCACACCGGGAACCGGCCGCTCGACGTCCTCGTAGCGCAGGATCGCGGCCTCGCCGTACTGGTGGAAACGGATCGCCTTCATGACCTTCACCCTTCGCAAGTTGCTTCGAATTCGAAGCATGTACGAACCATAGCACGCTTCGAATTCGAAGCAAGTAGACTGCGGGTGTGACCCCGGACCCAGCACCGCTCGACGCCGATCAGCTCAACGCCTACTTCGCGTTGATGGAGGTCGGCTCACTGCTCCAGCACGCCGTCGAGCAGCAGTTGCGCACCGAAGGCGACCTCAGCTGGGTGCAGTTCCAGGTCCTCGCCAGGCTCACCGACGCCCCGGACGGCCGCCACCGGATGACCGATCTCGCGGACGGTGTCGTGTACAGCCGCAGCGGCCTGACCTACCAGGCCGGTCTGCTGGAGAAGAACGGCCTGGTCACCCGCGAGTCCGACCCCGACGACGAGCGGGCGGTCGTCGTCGCCATCACCGACGCGGGCCGCGCCCTCATCGCCCGCCTCCTGCCCGGTCACGTCGACGTCGTGCGCCGACTGCTGTTCCAACCCCTGCGCCACCGCGACCTCGACACCCTCAGCCAGGTACTGGGCCGAGTCCGCGACCACATCCGCGCCACACCACCGCGCTCAGCGAAACCCCGCCGTTCCCGCGGTCCGGCGACCTGACGCACGGGACAAAAGACACACGCGCGTCCCAGGCCCTCCCGCTACCCGTCTCTGCGGTGTCCGCGACCTTCTTCTCCTGTCCCCATTTATACGGTGAACTCAGGGCCGATCCGGTGAAGAATCCCCTCCGATTCGCGAGAAGGGGACTGTGGACGACACCGACGAAGTGACGCACGCCGAGCACCTGGTGAGGGCCGGGCTGTTCATAGCGGGCGTCGTCCACGCGGTGTGGGAGTCCAGGGTCGAGTCGGCTGAGGACATCCCCGAGTCGACGCGCGATGTGGTGGTCCACTTCCTCCTCGACCACAGCGACTCCGGCAAGACCCGGTTGTTGCGGGAGCACCCGGAACTGCTCGGGCCGCAGGCCGAACGCCTCATGGACTGCGCGGTCAGCGCGTCGTACGACTTGCCCGGTTCGGACGGCGCTCTCAAGGAGTTCTTCGCCCTGCACCTGGAAATGGTCCGGTCGGC
This sequence comes from Saccharothrix carnea, assembly GCF_003014735.1. GTDB lineage: Bacteria > Actinomycetota > Actinomycetes > Mycobacteriales > Pseudonocardiaceae > Actinosynnema > Actinosynnema carneum. The sequence continues at coordinate 119,003 of NZ_PYAX01000015.1, forward strand.
CCGTGCTCGGGGGCCTCGCCCTGACGTCGACGATCCGGTGGTGCACGATGCCGAGGAGATCACCGCGTCCCAGGAGTTGCGTGCGCGGGCCCGGGCCCTGCGGGACCAAGGCCGACTCGAAGAAGCGCAGGCGGTCCTCGCCGAAGCGGTACGCCTCGCGCAGTCCGAAGGGGACGCCGACTGTGAGGGTGGCGCTGAACTGGACCAGTTCGAGATCCTCGCCGACACCGCGAAGTTCCGGCCGCACGGGTGGCGGGCACCACTCGCGCACGCTCAGCGATCCGCCACCGCCTACCGGCGCGCCGGGAACCGCGACGGCGAACGTGACGCTCTGGTCGCCGTGACGACGGTCCTCGCCGACGCCGACTCGGAACCGAACCTCCTCGCCGTGCTCGACCGGCTCACCGAACTGGACGAAGGGTACGGCCGCTGGTGGCGGGCGTACACGAACGCGAGGAACAGCGGCGGTCCGGACGGGTTCATCACCGGGTTGCGGTGGTGCGCGGAGCACGCCGACCTGCTCGGTGAGCGTGCCGCGTACTACCGCACGATGTGCGAGCAGAAGTTGGCCTTGTTGGAGTGGCAGCCGTTCACGCCGCCTGAGGAGGGCGATGCCCGCACGCGTTCACTGCTGTTGCACGTCGACATGCTGCGACACGGGCCGACCGAGAAGACCATGGCCCTGTTGTCCCGCATCGTGGATGACGTCGAGGAGCGACGAAGGTACGCGCGTTCGTCGACCCTGCAGCGAGACCTCTCCGGTGACAACTTCCTCGCTTACCTCGCGGCCGCGCGATCCGCCGAGGAACTCCGGTCGCCGGCGGCAGCACTCGACTTGATCGAACTGTCGTGCAGCCGGGCGTTGCCGGTCCAAGCCGGGTTGTACTCGCTGTGGCGGCGTTGCCCACCCGACGCCAGGGAAAGGACCCGATCGCGCGTCCTGCAGAAACACCTCGGGGACTACCTGGCACGACCGACCGAGCACGACCGCTTCCACCTGGCGGAGGCGTTCGAGCTCGAACGGGACAACCAACGGCACCACGAGCAGCACCTGGTGACGGTGGGACACGCGCCTTCCACGGTGCCGCTGCCCGCCAACGTGGCCCAGGTCCGCGCGATGCTCGCGGAGGATCAGCACGTGGTCGTCCTGGCCAGTACCCAGTCGATCTACCTGGTCACACCGGACCGTTGCGAGATCATCGGGAGCTGGCCGACAGCAGAGGTCGAACGCCTGGTGGACGATGCGCTCGCCGGTCTGTCGGATCCGTCCTTCGACCCGGGCGACGCGCTGACCAGGCTCGAGGACCACGTGGTGCGGCCCGTTCTCGACCACACCGCGGTGGGGTCCCGCGTCTACCTGATGCCCTCGGGTCCGCTATGGCGCGTCCCGCTCGGAGTCCTCGGCACCGGTGAACTGTCGGCGACACGCGATGTCAGCGTGGTTCCCAGCCTGAGCGTCCTGGCTCGTCTGCTGCTGCCCCAGCCGCCCCCTCGGACCGTCGAGCGCTTCGTCGGGATCAGCGACCCGGACGGCGGGTTGGCGCACGCCCGCGGGGAAGTCGACCACGCAGCGGGCCGGTTCACCGACTCGTTCACGTTGTCCGGTGACGAGTTGGAGTACCACGCGGTCATGGCCAACCTGGCGGACGCCGACGTCGCGCACCTGGCGTGCCACGGCATCTTCTTCCCCGAGGACCCGGACTTCTCGGCGCTGCACATCGGCGGGCCGGCCACCGATCCCGAAGTGCTCTGGTACGGCGATGTGGCGCGCCACAGGCTCCGCGCGCGGCTAGTGGTACTGGCGGCGTGCCACGCCGGAACAGGTTCCGAGACCCAGGGCTTCGAGTACTCGGGCTTCCCGGGTGCCTTCCTCGCCGCAGGTGCACGTGCCGTGCTGGCACCGCTGTGGGCCGTGCCGGACGACTCGACCGCACGGCTGATGACCCGCTTCTACTCCGCGTTGACATCCCCGGTGTCGGTGACCGAGGCGCTCCGACAGGCCCAGCGGTCGGTCGCAGCCGACCCTCGCACCTCGCACCCGTACCACTGGGCGGGTTTCCAACTGTTCGGTGTCACGTGACCGGCGACGACACCCGTGACATCGAGCCTCCGGCAGGCTCATGGACGCCGCACCCGCCGGAGGCGCTGTATCTCGGCTATGACCTGGAGAACCTCCTTTGCGCCTACTGCGAGGCAACCATCACCCTCAGCAGGGGGTTCCCTCCTGCCGTGGTGAACCAGATCAGGAGACTGGGTCATTGGGCGGTGTCGCGGCTCCAGGCCCTGGGTGTGACGCCGGCGCTCGTCAGGCGCTTCGAGCGGAGGTTGGACGACCTGCCCAGCCGCGAGCAGTTCCAGCGACTGACCAGTGATCAGTGGTCGGCGACCATCCAGGACGTACCAGGCGAGATCGAGGAACTGTTCGACAAGGTGCGGACGGCCATGGGTACAGACGGCCTCCGCTACTTCAGCTTCGGCATCCTGCTCTGCCGCCTGCAGATCTGTAGCGGCATCATGCGCACCTTGACCGAGATGCCGGTGCCTGCCGCCGTCGCCACCTACCCCTTGAGGCTCACGTACCACCGTGAACTGGTTCGTCTGGTCGCCGTGTTGGCGCAACGCGTCGAAGACGACACGAATTGGCCGCGTGACCCGCAACAGGCCGACCTGGACCGTGCCTACGACGAGTTCATCGACTACGTCCCACGGTGGATTGCCGCAGGTGCCCCGATCGCCGAAGAGTTCCACCAGCAGGTGGCCCGCCTGGCGGAGGTGTCGGGTATCCGCCGCACGGGCACGGCCGAGCAACAGACCACCTGGACCTCGTATCCCGATCTCGTCGCGGAGGAGCAGGTCACACCGCTGCCGGTCCCGCACACGCCCGAAGATCGCTCCCGGCTGGAGTCGGACTTCGCCGCGATCCCGCCGTCGCCCGGACCTTCCGATGCCGAGCACCGTCGTGACGAACTGCAGCGGCTGCTCCGGTCGTGCCGGCGGACCCTCGGACCCGTCCACGACCTGACCCTGCGGGTCCAGACCGCCCTGGCCTCGACGTACCTCCCGACCGGACAGGGCGACGTGGCGGCGGGAATGCTCCGTGACATCGTGAACACGGTCGTGACCCACTACGCCGACCTGCACGCGACACGCTACGTGCTCGTCGATCACGTCTGTCACTGGCTCGGGCACACCGACCCCGTGGCCGCGGGCGAGATCAGGGAGCTGGTCCTCGGCCGGATCACGTCGCTCGACAACGAGGACGAGGTGCCGCCGTCGTTGCGCGAGGTGTGGGCGCTCCTGCGCCGACCTGAGGGATGAGGCCCTGTGGCCGGTCGGAGCTCCGCGTCGCCGTGCGAGCGGCATTTCCATCACCCGGCGTTGCAGGTGTCCCTTGGGCGGTCCAGCGCACCGTGTCGGCCGTCCTGACGCAGCGAATGGGCTGAGCGCGCGCCACGACCGGTAGGGACTTTCGGGCAGTGTTGGCGTGGTTGGCACGCAACAGTTTCGACAACGCTTGTGGCCGGTCTCCCGGTGCCGCTAGAACTGGTCGGCCGCCGGTCGATCGGGGAGGCCGCACATGCGCTCGATGAAACTCCTGTTATCCGCGTTGGTGGTCGCGGTGCTGATCACGCCGGCCGAGGCGACGGCCCTGGCCCGGCAAGGGCCGGACGTGCCGCCGCCGGGGTGGTCGATCAGCGGTGCGGGGTTGACGTGGACGGCACCCGGTCCGATCCCGGCAGGCGGTGCCGCGATCGAGTTCTGGGACGGCGACCGGCTGCTCGGTGTACCGCGCCCGTCCGCCGACCTGCGCACCTACACCCTGGACGTGGTCGGGGTCGATGCCGTCGACGGGCTGCGGGTACGGGCGTCCGGCAGGCGGTTGGACGTCGAGGAGCCCACGCCACCGACGACCGCGGCCAACGTGGCGCCGCCCGCGCTGCAGCCCGCCGGGGACACCGATCCCGGCAGGCCCGGACCGTTCGCCACGCGCACCGGTGAGTACGAACTCGACCCGATCACCGTGCCCGGGTACGCGGTACCGCTGGAGGTCGAGGCCGTCGTCGTCGCGCCGATCGGTGCGCCGGGCAGGCGCCCACTGGCCCTCTTCCTGCACGGCAGGCACATCACCTGCTACCAAGGCACCCAGATGCTGCTGGAGTGGCCCTGCCCGGCGTCCGCGAAACCGGTACCGAGCCACCGCGGCTACCTCCAGGCACAACGGCTGCTCGCCTCGCAGGGCTACGTGACCGTGTCCGTGTCGGCCAACGCGGTCAACGCCCACGACGCGCTGGACGTCGAAGCGGGCGCGGGTGCGCGGTCGGCGCTGGTCCGCGCCCACCTGGCGAAGTGGGCGGACTGGGCGGGCGCCGGTCGGGGTTCCGCACCCGAGGTCGTCCGTGCCGCGCCGGTCGCCGACCTGGGCAACGTGTTCCTGGTCGGGCACTCGCGGGGCGGCGAAGGCGTCAACCGGGCCGCGATCGACAGCCTCGTCCCGCCGCCTCCCGGTACCGGTCACGACGGCCCGGCGCGGTGGAGGATCAAGGGCCAGCTGCTGATCGGTCCGACGATCTTCGGGCACAACCCGGCACCGGACGTGCCATCGGTGACGATCCTGCCCGGCTGCGACGGTGACGTGTCCGACCTCCAGGGCCAGCTCTTCGTGGACGCGACACGTGGCGTGAGCCGGGGAACCGCCCTGCACAGCGCGCTGTACCTCGTCGGCGCGAACCACAACTTCTTCAACACCGAGTGGACCCCCGGCCAGGCGGAAGCCCCGGCGCAGGACGACTTCCGCGACACGTGGGTCGACGCGGTGTGCTCGCCGGGCACCGCCACCCGGCTCACCGCCGCGCAGCAGCAGACCGCGGGCGCGACCTACATCGCCGCGGCGGCACGCCTGTTCGTCGCCGGTGACCAGCGGGTCCTGCCGCTGCTGGACGGGTCGGGCGTCCGCGCGCCCTCGGCCGACCCGGCGCGGGTGCTCGCCCACGCCGTGGGCGGCGCGCGTGCCCCGTTCGTCGTGCTCGACGGGACGACTTCGGCGAGCGGGTCGGCTCGGGTGTGCGCGCAGGTCTCGGCCGACCCGGCGGCGGCGTGCGTCGACCCGGCCGTCACCCGCCCGTCACCGCACTTCGTCCGGTTCAACCGCGTGGTGCCGGAGTCCGGCCGGTTCGCCGTCGCACTCCGGTGGACCGCCGAGGGCCAGGCGGCGACCGTGCGCCCCGCCGCGCCGGTGTCCCTGGTGGGGGCGCGAGAGCTGGCGCTGAGGCTGGCCGTGCCGCCCAACACCGCGGCCAACCGCTTCACCGTGACCGTCACCGACGCGTCCGGGCGGCGCGCGCAGCTGGGGACGGTGGCACTGGACGGGCTGCCCGCCACCGAGCGGCTGTCCGCCAACTGGGCGCAGGAGGTCCGCGTGCCGCTGCCGTCGCGCGGGATCGACCTGCGCCACGTCGCCGAACTGGAACTCGTACCGCAGAGCGGCTCCGGGCAGGCGTGGCTCCTCGACGCCCACGGCTGGGCGCCCGGCCTGCCCGACCCCCGCCCGGTGGCGCTGCCGCGCGTCGACCTCGGCGCGCTGACCGTCGAGGAGGGCGACACCGGCACGCGGACCGTCCGGTTCCCGGTCTCGGTCACCGGTGACGGCGCGGGCTCCGTGCGGGTGTTCGTCCAGGACGAGGACGGCCGCGCGTACACCGAGCGGCTGGTGGTGATCGAGCCGGGGCAGCACGAGGTCGAGGTGCCGATCGAGGTCACCGGCAACACCCGGTTCAGCTACGGTGCGAGGCGCGTGGTGCTCGCCAAGGCCGTGCGGGGCACGGTCATCGGCCACTACGCGGACCGGTTGACGGTGCCGAACGACGACCCGGAACCGACCGTCACCGCGACCCCGGTCATCGACGCGGTCACCGAGGGCGGCACCTTGACGTGGCGCGTGACCCTGTCCTCCCCGGCCGACTCGAACTTCACGATCATCGGCCGGGCGGCCGCCCCGGAAGGGGTCGAGCTGTCCACCACGGACGTCGACGAGACGTGGTTCCGCCAGCGCGTCTCCCAGGAGGACCCGCTGCCCTCGCGACCGTTGTCGACCACCGGGGTGCAGGTGGTGGCCTACTTCCCGCGCGGGGAGGTCAGCCGGGAGGTGTCCGTGCTGACGGTGGTCGACGCGGAAGCCGAACCGGTCGAACGGGTCCGCTTCGACCTCTCGTCGCTCACGCCGGGTGCTCCCCGGGTCCCGGTCATCGGGACGGTCACCGACGCGTCGGACGGGCGGTGACCGGCGGGTACCGCTCAAGGCCAAGGGAGGCACGGCGTGGCACGACCTTCCGCACTGGAAGGTCAAGTCGCCGGTGGTCCGCGCTAGAGATTGGGTGTTAGCGCTAACGAGAACCGGGTACCCGCCCCGTGGGCTTGTCGACCGTGATCGGGCTGCGCTACGGTGCCTCCTGGGAACGCTCCCAGTCGTGCTCACCCGGTATTCGGCGGCAACCGCAACGCACCCTGCTCGCAAGGAGGCGAAGCATGGAACCACGTGCGCGTAAGGCGTCCGGGTCGTCCACGTTCCGCTTGAGACCGGGCCGGGCCGCCTCCGCGACCGCCGCCCGACGCGTCTAGCGACACTTCCGCTCGTACCCCCTTCGGTGCACGTCGACCGCCATCGACGCGGCATTCCGCCTCCTCAAATTGTTAGCGATAACAAGGCGATTGGCCTTGCATTCCGTGAGAGGAAGACCATGCGATATCCCCTCGCGACCAGGAAGAACGCCGTCCACCGAGCGCGGCTGCGAGCGGTGTGGGTGGTGGCGCTGTCGGTCGCCGCGGTCGTTCTTCCGGTACGCACCGCGTCGGCTGCCACCGTGGACACCAACGCCTCGTACGTGCTGGTCAACCGCAACAGCGGCAAGGTGCTGGACGTGTACGGGCGCAGCACCGCGAACAATGCCCGGATCTCCCAGTACACCCGCAACGACGGCGCCTGGCAGCAGTGGCAGTTCGTCGACTCCGGCGGCGGCTACTACCGGATCAAATCCAGGCACAGCAACAAGGTCCTGAGCTTCCCGTCCACCGCCAACGGCACCGGCCTGGTGCAGACCACCGACGCCGACCTCACCGGCCAGCAGTTCCGGCTGGCCGACTCCGCCGGTGGCTCCGTGCGCCTGCTCAACCGGGCGAGCGGCAAGGCCGTGGACGTGCTGAACTCCTCCACCGCCGACGGTGCGCGGGTCGTGCAGCTGCCCGACACGGGCGGCGCCAACCAGCAGTGGCAGCTGGTCAGGCTCGGCACGGACACCACGCCGCCGACCGCGCCCGCCAACGCCCGCACCTCGAACCTGACGTGCACCGGCGTGACGTTCTCGTGGTCGGCGTCCACCGACGACGTCGCGGTGGCGTTCTACGACATCTACCACGACGGACAGCTCATGACCTCGGTGCCGGGCACGGCTCTGTCGGCCGACTTGACCGTCACCCCGGGCGCCACCTGGGGCCTGTACGTCAACGCCCGCGACGCCGCCGGCAACGTCTCCCAGGCCAGCCCCACGGTGACGATCACCGTGCCGCAGTGCCAGGCCGACACCACACCGCCCAGCACCCCCACCGGCGTGACGGCGACCGCCTCGGGCACCTCGGTCACGGTCCGCTGGTCACCGGCCACCGACAACATCGGTGTCACCGGCTACGAAATCCTGCGCGACGGCGTCCAGGTCGGCTCGACCAGCGGCGCGACCACGACGTCGTTCACCGACAGCGGCCTGGCCGCGAACACCCGCTACGAGTACCGGGTGCGGGCGCGCGACGCCCAGGCCAACCGCTCGGCCCCGAGCACGGCGGTCGCGGTCACCACGGGCAGCTCCTGCGCCACGGCGCTGTGCTCGATCACCAGGGTCACCACCGAGACCGACCTGCCCTGGGGCCTGACCACCCTGCCCGGCGGACAGGTGCTCTTCGGCCGTCGCGACACCTTCGAGCTGGTCCGCCTCGACCCCGCCACCGGCGCGAAGACCGTCCTGGGCCGCGTGCCGAACGCGGACGGGACCGATGGCGAGGGCGGGGTCCTGGGCATCGCCGTGGCCTCCGACTTCACGGCCGACCCGTGGGTGTACGTGATGCACACCAGCCCGACCGACAACCGGGTGGTGCGCATCCGCTACACGGACGGAGCCCTCGCGGGCACGCCGCAGGTGCTGCTCACCGGTATCCCGCGCAACAAGTACCACAACGGCGGCCGGCTGCGGTTCGGCCCGGACAACAAGCTCTACGTCGCCACCGGTGACGGGCAGAACGGCGAGTGGGCCCAGGACCGGGACAACCTCGCCGGCAAGGTCCTGCGCATCAACCCGGACGGCACCGTGCCCGCCGACAACCCGTTCGGCAACGCCGTGTGGAGCTACGGCCACCGCAACCCGCAAGGCCTGGCCTTCGACTCGCAGGGCCGGTTGTGGGAGCAGGAGTTCGGCAACTCCGTCATGGACGAGACGAACCTGATCGTCCGCGGCGGCAACTACGGCTGGCCACGCTGCGAGGGCACCACCGGCAGCTGCGCCGAGCCCGGTTTCGTCGCGCCCAAGCGCACCTATCCCGTCGCCGAGGCCTCGTGCAGCGGGATCGCGGTGGTCCGCGACGCGCTCTACATCGCCTGCCTGCGCGGTGCGCGGCTGTACCGGGCCGAGATCGCCGGTGAGAGCCTGACCAACGTCCAGCAGCACCTCACCGGCACCTACGGGCGGCTGCGCACCGTGGAACCGTCCGCGGACGGTGGCCTGTGGCTGACCACCAGCACCCGTGGCGACAAGGACAGCATCGCCGACAACAGCAACGAGAGCATCCTCAAGGTCGAGCTCGGACGATGAACCCGGCCGCGGGGCGGTGTGCTCACACCGCCCCGCGGTACCGCAGCGCACGCACCGCAGCCAGGCCATCCGCCGCCGCGGGCGATCCCGTGATGGCCGGCACCAGCAAGGGCCACGCGTCGATCAGGACGACCCGCCCGGCCACCGCCACTTCACAACAATCACGACAGCCCCTTCGGCGCTCCCGCCGCGTGGACGCCTCCCGTTGATTAAGACCAGAGGCGGGGCAGCCGAGGAATTCGGCGGCGAGGAATACTCGGGACCGTTCCGACCGGTGGGTAACCGCACCCGTCCGCCTTGGCTTGATGTGACTTGGATGTTAAAGATAGGTGCGAACCGACCGGGTGACACTCACCTGGCGCGGTGCGACAACGGCACGCGGAAGCCCGTCTTCGCAGGTAGATGGCCGTTGGTCGACCCACGAGCGAGAGCAGGCAAGGGGAGGCTCGTAAACGCGACGTTACGTCACGCTCACCACCCACGGCGGGATAGCGTGCGGATTCCACTCCTTTCTTGTAGGCACCCGTTCGTCGCCCTAGGGTGACGCAGCAGGGTCATTGACGATGGCTGCCGATTTAGCGATTCACTATTACCTCGGAGGTGATCGCCGTGTCGAATTCACCCGCCGGTAGCGTTCGTCCGGACGGTGCGGAGACCGATGCCGAGATCGGCGACTCGCTGCTGCGCCTCGCCAGGCACTTCCAGCGGGGCGAGACCTCCGCGGACGGGCGCACGCTGCACCAGATCGGCGGGCGCGGCGCGGACGTGTTCTACCGGGACCGGTGGGCCTACGACAAGGTGGTGCGGTCCACCCACGGGGTGAACTGCACGGGCTCCTGCTCGTGGAAGGTCTACGTCAAGGACGGCGTGATCACCTGGGAGTCGCAGCAGACCGACTACCCGTCGATCGGGCCCGACAAGCCCGAGTACGAGCCGCGCGGCTGCCCCCGCGGCGCGTCCTTCTCCTGGTACACCTACTCCCCCGCCCGGGTGCGCTACCCGTACGTGCGCGGCGTGTTGCTGGAGTACTACCGCGAGGCCAAGGAACGGCTGAAGGACCCGGTGCTCGCCTGGGCCGACATCGTCGAGGACCCGGAGAAGTCCCGCAAGTACAAGGCCGCCCGCGGCATGGGCGGCTTCGTGCGCGCCGAGTGGTGGGAGGCCGCCGAGATGGTGGCCGCCGCGCACGTGCACACCATCAAGCGCTACGGACCGGACCGGGTCGCGGGCTTCTCGCCCATCCCGGCGATGTCCATGGTCAGCCACGCGGCGGGCGCCCGGTTCGTCTCGCTGGTCGGCGGCTCGATGCTGAGCTTCTACGACTGGTACGCCGACCTGCCGGTGGCCAGCCCGCAGGTGTTCGGCGACCAGACCGACGTGCCGGAATCGGCGGACTGGTTCGACGCCGGATACCTGATCATGTGGGGCTCGAACGTCCCGGTCACCCGCACGCCCGACGCGCACTACATGACCGAGGCGCGCTACCGGGGCCAGAAGGTCGTCGTGGTGTCACCCGACTACGCCGACAACACCAAGTTCGCCGACGAGTGGCTGCCCGCGCGCCCCGGCACCGACGCCGCGCTCGCCATGGCGATGGGGCACGTGATCCTGCGGGAGTTCTTCGTCGAGAAGACCACCCCGTACTTCACCGACTACGTCAAGCGCTACACCGACCTGCCGTTCCTGGTCACCCTGACCGAGACCGACGACGGTTGCGTGCCGGGCAAGTTCCTCACCGCCGCGGACCTGGGCGACACCGGCGAGGGCGCGGAGTCCAAGACCGTGCTGCTGGACGCGCACGGCGAGCCCGTGGTCCCGCCCGGGTCGCTCGGGCACCGGTTCACCGACTCCGGCCAGGGCAAGTGGAACCTCGACCTCGGTGACGTCGACCCGCTGCTGTCGGCGCGCGGCGGCGACCCGGTCACCGTGGCGCTGCCGCGGTTCGACACCAGCGAGCCGGGCGTGCTGCACCGGGGCGTGCCGACGCGGATCGTCGCGGGCCGGCGGGTGACCACGGTGTTCGACCTGCTGCTCGCCCAGTACGGCGTGCGCCGCGACGACCTGCCCGGCGAGTGGCCCAGCGGCTACGACGACGCCACCCAGCCCTACACCCCCGCCTGGCAGGAGGGGATCACCGGGGTGCCCGCCGCCGCGGCCGAGCGGATCGGCCGGGAGTTCGCCGACAACGCCGAGCGCTCCAAGGGCCGGTCCATGATCCTCATGGGCGCGGGCACCAACCACTGGTTCCACTCCGACCAGATCTACCGCTCGTTCCTGGCGCTGACCATGCTCACCGGCTGCCAGGGCGTCAACGGCGGCGGGTGGGCGCACTACGTCGGCCAGGAGAAGTGCCGTCCGATCACCGGGTGGTCGACGCTGGCGTTCGGGCTGGACTGGCAGCGCCCGCCCCGCCAGATGCAGGGCACGATCTTCTGGTACCTGGCCACCGACCAGTGGCGCTACGACCCGTTCACCTCGGACGTGATGTCCTCGCCGCTGGCCACCGGTCGGTTCGCCGGTCGCACCGCCGCCGACAACATCGCGCTCGCGTCCCGCCTGGGGTGGATGCCGAGCTACCCGACGTTCAACCGCAACCCGCTCGACCTGGCCGACGAGGCCGAACGGCTCGGCAAACCAGCCGCGGACCACGTCGTGGACGGGCTCAAGTCCGGGCACCTGCGGTTCGCCTGCGAGGACCCGGACGCACCGGAGAACTTCCCCCGCGTGCTCACCGTGTGGCGGGCGAACCTGCTCGGCTCGTCGGCCAAGGGCAACGAGTACTTCCTCAAGCACCTGCTCGGCACCGATACCAACCTGCGCGCCCAAGACTCGGACGGGGTGCGGCCGCAGGAGGTGACGTGGCGCGAGGAGGCACCGGTCGGCAAGCTGGACCTGCTGCTGTCGCTGGACTTCCGGATGACGTCGACCACGCTGTTCTCCGACGTCGTGCTGCCCGCCGCGACCTGGTACGAGAAGCACGACCTGTCCTCCACCGACATGCACCCCTACGTGCACGCCTTCTCCCCCGCGATCTCACCGCCGTGGGAGACCAAGACCGACTTCGAGGCGTTCCACCGCATCGCCCGCGGGTTCTCGTGGTTGGCCGAGAAGCACCTGGGCAAGCGCAAGGACATCGTGGCCGTCGCGCTCACCCACGACACCGTCGACGCCACCGCGCAGCCGGGCGGGCGGGTGCTGGACTGGAAGAACGGTGAGTGCGAGCCGATCCCCGGCAAGACCATGCCGCGGCTGGTGGTCGTGGAGCGCGACTACCCGGCGATCGCCGACAAGATGGCCGCCCTGGGGCCGCTGGTCGAGCAGGTCGGGCTGACCACCAAGGGCGTCACCGTGCACCCCGACGAAGAGGTGGAGTACCTCAAGGGCGCCAACGGGACGGTCCTGTCCGGTGCCGCCGCCGGACGGCCGTCGCTGGCCAAGGACACTCACGCCGCGGAGGCGATCCTTGCGCTGTCCGGCACCACCAACGGCCGCCTGGCCACGGAGGGGTTCCGCGCCCTGGAACGGCGCACCGGCACCGAACTCGCCGACCTGGCCGCCGAGAGCGAGGGCAAGCGGATCACGTTCCCGGACACGCAGGCCCGCCCGGTGCCGGTGATCACCTCGCCGGAGTGGTCGGGCAGCGAGACCGGCGGCAGGCGGTACTCCCCGTTCACCATCAACACCGAACGGCTCAAGCCCTGGCACACCCTCACCGGCCGCCAGCACTTCTTCCTCGACCACGACTGGATGTTCGAGCTGGGCGAGCAGCTGCCGGTCTTCCGGCCGCCGCTGGACATGACCGCGCTGTTCAACGAGCCGGCGGTCGGGGCGCTGAACGGTGGAGTGACCGTGCGGTACCTGACCCCGCACTCGAAGTGGTCGATCCACTCGGCCTACCAGGACAACCTGCACATGCTCACGCTGTCCCGGGGCGGGCAGGCGATCTGGATCTCGGACCGGGACGCCGCGAAGATCGGCGTCGCGGACAACGACTGGATCGAAGCGGTCAACCGCAACGGGATCGTGGTGGCCCGCGCGATCGTGTCCCACCGGATGCCCGAGGGCACGGTGTTCATGTACCACGCGCAGGACAAGGCCGTCGGCGTCCCGCGCACCGAGGCGACCGGCAAGCGCGGCGGCATCCACAACGCGCTGACCCGGCTCATGATCAAGCCGTCGCACCTCGTCGGCGGCTACGCACAGCAGTCGTTCGCCCTCAACTACCACGGTCCCACGGGCAACCAGCGCGACGAGGTCACGACCATTCGCCGCCGCAGCCAGGAGGTGCAGTACTGATGCGCGTGATGGCACAGCTCGCCATGGTGATGAACTTGGACAAGTGCATCGGCTGCCACACGTGCAGCGTCACCTGCAAGCAGGCGTGGACCAACCGCGGTGGTGTGGAGTACGCGTGGTTCAACAACGTCGAGACCCGCCCGGGACAGGGCTACCCGCGCCAGTACCAGGACCAGGAGAAGTGGAAGGGCGGCTGGGAGCTGAACAAGCGCGGCAAGCTGACCCTGCGCACCGGCTCGCGGCTGAAGCGGCTGCTCAACATCTTCGCCAACCCGGACATGCCCACGGTCGCCGACTACTACGAGCCGTGGACCTACGACTACCAGAACCTGCTGTCCGCACCACCCTCGGACACCACGCCCACGGCCAAGCCCAAGTCGTCCATCACCGGCGAGGACACGAAGGTGACCTGGGGCGCCAACTGGGACGACGACCTGGGCGGCGGTCCGGAGCAGATCGGCAAGGACCCGGTGTTGGGCAAGCTCTCCGAGCAGGTCAAGCTCGAGTTCGAGCAGACGTTCATGTTCTACCTGCCGCGCATCTGCGAGCACTGCCTGAACCCGTCGTGCGCGGCGTCGTGCCCGTCCGGTGCGATCTACAAGCGCGCCGAGGACGGCATCGTGCTGGTGGACCAGGACAAGTGCCGCGGCTGGCGGCAGTGCGTCACCGGGTGCCCGTACAAGAAGATCTACTTCAACCACAAGACGGGCAAGGCGGAGAAGTGCACGTTCTGCTACCCGCGGGTCGAGGTGGGCATCCCGACCGTGTGCTCCGAGACGTGCGTCGGCCGGCTGCGCTACATCGGCGTGCTGCTCTACGACGCGGACAAGGTGGGTGAGGCGGCGTCGGTCAAGGACGACAAGGACCTCTACCCCGCGCAGCTCGACGTCTTCCTCAACCCGCACGACCCGCGCGTGGTCGCCGAGGCCGAGCGGGCGGGCATCTCCGGCGAGTGGATCGAGGCCGCGCAGAACTCCCCTGTGTACCGGCTGATCGTGGACTACCAACTGGCGCTGCCGCTGCACCCGGAGTACCGCACCATGCCGATGGTCTGGTACGTACCGCCGCTGTCGCCCGTCGTCGACGTGCTGAGCGAGACCGGCCACGACGGCGAGGAGGTGGGCAACCTCTTCGGCGCCATCGACGCGCTGCGCATCCCGGTGGAGTACCTGGCCGAGCTGTTCACCGCCGGTGACGTGGGACCGGTCCGGGCGTCGTTGCAGCGGCTGGCCGCGATGCGCGCCCACATGCGCCAGGTCAACCTCGGCGAGGACGTGGACGACTCGATCGCCGCGTCGGTGCGGCTCGCGCCCGGCGAGATCGAGTCGATGTACCGCCTGCTCGCCATCGCCAAGTACGAGGACCGCTACGTGATCCCGGCGGGCGCGGGATCCGACGCGCACCGGCTGGAGGCCCTGACCACCGGGTGCAGCCTGGACGGCGACGGTGGCCCCGGCATGACCGCGTTCGACGTGATGACGGAGAAGTTCCAGCTGACCGACACCAACGGCGCGGCGCCGCCGGACAAGACCAAGCGGATCAACCTGCTCGACTGGGACGGGGTCAACACCTCCGGACTGTTCCCGGGCAGCGGTTCGTCCGGCAACGGTTCCTCGGGCAACGGCTCCGCCGGCGCGGGTGCCGCGCACGAACCCGAGGCCATCGGATGAGCGTGCTGCGCAAGCGGGACAAGAAGGCCGCGGAAGCACCGGACCGCGACAGCCGGCTGGTGTGGCGGATCGCCGCGCTCCTGATCGACTACCCGGGTGAGGCGCTGACGCGCATCCTGTCCGATCTCCGGGCGGCGGCGATGTCGCTCCCGGCGCCGGCCGGGCCCGCGCTCGTGTCGTTCATCGACCACGCGCGGTCCACGGCCGGGAGCGCGCTGGCGCAGCACTACGTCGAGACCTTCGACCTGCGCAAGCGCAACTGCCTGCACCTGTCGTACTACGCCTACGGCGACACCCGCAAGCGCGGCATGGCGCTGCTGCGGTTCAAGCACGCCTACCGCGCGGCCGGTGTCGAGCTGGGCGAGCACGAGCTGCCCGACCACCTCGCGGTCGTGCTGGAGTTCGCCGCGACCGCCGATCCCGTCGCCGGGCGTCGGCTGCTGGTCGAGCACGGCCCGGTGCTGGAGATGATCCGGCTGTCGCTGGCCGACGGCGGGTCGCCGTACCTGGCCGTGCTGGACGCCGTGTGCGCCACGCTGCCGGAGATCAGCGCCGCGGACCGCCGCAAGATCGCGACGCTGGCCGCGGAAGGGCCGCCCGAGGAAGACGTCGGCCTGGAGCCGTTCGCGATGGACCCCGCGCTGCACGCCGAGTCGGGAGGACGACGATGAGCACGTTGCTGTGGCTGGCCCTGCCGTACATCGCGCTGACCTCGTTCCTGGTCGGGCACGTCTGGCGCTACCGGCACGACCAGTTCGGCTGGACGACCCGGTCCTCGCAGATGTACGAGAGCAGGCTGCTGCGGCTGGGCAGCCCGCTGTTCCACTTCGGGCTGCTGGCCGTGATCGGCGGGCACGTGATGGGACTGATGATCCCGAAGAGCTGGACCGAGTTCGTCGGGATCAGCGACGGCACGTACCACCTGGTCTCGGTGACGGCGGGGACGGCGGCGGGCACGGCCACCGTGGCGGGCCTGGCGATCCTGCTGTACCGGCGGTTCACCGTCTCGGCCGTGCGCAAGGCCACCACGCGCGGTGACAAGGTCATGTACGCGCTGCTCGCGGCGGCGATCCTGACCGGCATGGTCAACACCGTGGGCGAGAACCTGATCGGCGGCGGCTACGACTACCGGGCCACGGTGTCGGTGTGGTTCCGCGGCCTGTTCACGTTCTCCGCGCAGCCGGACGTGATGACGGGCATCCCGCTGAGCTTCCAGGTGCACAACGTGATCGTGCTCGTCCTGCTGGGCATCTGGCCGTACACGCGCCTGGTGCACGTGTTCAGCGCACCGCTCGGCTACCTCGTGCGGCCGTACGTGGTCTACCGCAGCCGCGACCCGAAACGCCCCGACGCCAACCGCTACGCCCGCGCCTGGGGTGACCAGCACGAGTAACCCGGCGTGACGTCACCCGGCGGCCGGGACCTCCAGCGTGATGCGGCTGAAGTCCTCCTTGCGGATCGCGCGGCCGATCGTGCGCACCGGCAGGCTCCACACGCTCTGGTCGGCGATCAGCTTGGCCAACTGGGCGGACTCCCAGTTGAGCTTCTGGTGGACCAGGCCGACCTCCTCCTCGTCCGTGGTGGTCAGGTAGGAGACCGCTGACCACCACACGCGTTCCCGGTAGTACTTCAGGCCGGTACCGCTCAGCACGACGTCCAGGCCGCGCAGCGTCTTGCGCAGCACCGTGATGCCGCCGCCGTAGTCGCGGGTGAGCGTTTCGGCGATCTGCGGGATCGAGCGGACCAGGATGTTGTTGACCTGGTCGTGGTCGAACTTGCGGCGTGGGAGCAGCAGGTGCCCGGCGTCGTCCCCGTGCTGCCTGAGGTTGAGGAACGTGCCGTACGCGAGGTCGTAGTTGATGTGCGCGTTCAACCCGAGCAGCAGGTCCTGCAGGACCGTGGAGGTCTTGTCCTCGGCCATCCGGTGGGCGGTCTTCCAGGCGCGCTCCGACTCCGGGTCCCGGTCGAACGTGGTCAACGACCGGAAGTACAGCGACGCGAAGTAGCCGGCCTGCGACCGGACCCAGTCGCGGTCGAAGAAGATGGGGTTCCGGTAGTCGCCGAGCCCGTGGACCGCCGCGTGCACGTTCAGCGTGATGATGTAGTACGCCCGCAGGAACACGGCCCGGTAGTCGTTGCGCTCGTGGAAGTACCGGAGCGCGACCTGCATGCAGGGGATCGCCTCTTCGATGGTGGCGGGCCGCTGTGCGGCGATGCTGTCGAAGTCGGTCAACGGAAGCTCCCGGGGTGGATGCGGCACACGTGGCCCGGCTCGCCAGGTCCGACGTAAAGGATCCGCGGCCGTGCCTGCAGATACACACCCGGAGGAAGTTCACCTCGGTCGGCGCAACGGCGACACCGTGCGGTGACGGGCTCCGCCGCGTCGAGCCGCGTGCGCCTGCGCCGGATGACGCGTCAGTCGCGGCGCGCGGCCCAGACGGTGCGCTCGGTGCGCACCGCGAGGTCGTCGCGGCGCAGGATGCTGTGCGGGCCGTGGGTGTCGAGCAGTCGGTCGAGCGCGATGAGGTCTTCCGCCGCGAGCTCTGCCGCAGCGGCGGCGCGGAGGCGTTGCAGCGCGGTCAGGGCGTAGCGGCCGATCGACGCGTGGCGGGAACCGTCGACGGCGACGGTGAGTCGGCCTTCGACCGCGAAGCCGGCGGCGGTCAGCATGGGTCCCCAGTCGGCGCCGCGGTGGGGCACGTGCTCGGCGTGGAAGTGCTCGGTCGCGGCGTGCAGGCGTTCTTCCAGGCCCGGCCGGTCGGCGGGGGCGTCCTCGGGCAGGAAGCGCGGCATGCCGGCGAGCTCGACGACGGCGAACAGGCCGTGGGGCGCGAGCAGGTCGCGGACGGTGCGCAGGGCGCGGTCGGGGTCGGCCATGTGGTGCATGGAGGCCGACGCCCACACGAGGTCGGGCGTTCCCAGGTCGGGCCAGGTCGCGTGGTCGAGGTCGGCCTGCACGGTGCGGACCTGCTCGCCCACGCCCCGGGCGGACGCCTTCTCGCGCAGCCGTCGCAGGTGTCCGGGCGAGGCGTCCACGGCGGTGACGTGCGCCTCGGGGAAGCGGTCGAGGAGCGCGAAGGTACCCGCTCCCGTACCGGAGGCCAGGTCCACGATGTGGTGCGGGCCACTCTTCACCGGCAGCCACTCGGTGATGGCGGCGACGTGGTCGGCGAGGACTTCCGCGTCCAGGTCGAGGATCTCCGCCTGCTCGCTGTCTTGGTGCTGGTGGTGGCCGTGCTCGTGGGTGTGGGTCATACCGCCACGTTAAGCTCGCCATGCGCCTTGTGCATGACTTCTTGCGAGTTGCGCAAGGGAATGGCCCCCGGTGCTGCCACCCGCGCAAGGCAGCGGCGGTGCGACTACCGGCCGGTGTCGTGGGCGTCACCGTCGCCGTTCCCGCGCTGGTCGTCGGTCTCGCGGTGTCCGCGGCGGGCGTCGCGGTCGAAGATGAACATGATCTCGCAAGGACGACCCTCGGTGCCGATGGCGTGCGGCACCATGGTCGGGAACTCGGCCGCCTGGTTGGTCTCGAGGCGGAAGCGGCGGTTGCCCAGCAACAGGATCGCGGCGCCGGAGAGCACGACGAGCCACTCCCGGCCAGGGTGGGCGCGCATCTTGGCAGGGTTGTCGGGCGGCGGCTCGGTCAGCCGCCGACGCATGACGCTCAGCGCCGGGTCGCCCTTCATCGGCCAGCTCAGGTTGTCGGAGCCGTGGGCGATGGGGCTGATGACGACATCGTCGGCGGCGTTCTCGACGAGCTGGTCCAAGGTGGTGTCCAAGGCGCGGGCCAGCGTGACGAGCTGGTCCAGCGCCAGGCGGCGTTGACCGTTCTCGATGCGACTCAGCGAGGACTGGCTGAGGTGGGCGCGACCGGCCAGTTCCTCCAGGGACAGGCCCTGCGCGAGCCGCAGAGCGCGGATCCGTTTGCGCACGAGGCCGTCCAGCCCGCCTTCTTCTTGCGTCATAGGCAAGAGTCTATGCCTTCCCGGCAACACGCGCCTAACGTCACCGGCACTCGACCTCCCCATGTCCTTTCGAGAGGAACACATGAGTGCGAACCAGCACGCACAGCAGGCCGACGCCGTACCCGGCGGTGGTGGTGCCCCGGACGCGCGTCAGCTGCGCACCATCCTGATCGCCGTCTCCCTCGCGCTGATGGCCGTCATCGCGTCGGTGACCGGGTTGAACGTCGCCCAGACCCACCTGGCCGTCGAGTTCGCCGCCTCGCAGAACACCGTGCTGTGGATCATCAACAGCTACACCCTGGCCCTGGCCGCGCTGCTGCTACCGCTCGGCGCGATCGGTGATCGCCTGGGCCGCAAGCCCACGCTGGTCGCCGGGCTCGTCGCCTTCGGTGTCGCCAACGTCGTGGCCGGCCTGGCCCCGACCGCCGAGGTCATGATCGCGGCCCGGGTCGCCGGCGGTGTCGGTGCCGCGATGATCATGCCGATCACCCTGGCCGTCATCACCTCCACCTTCCCCGCGGAGCAGCGCGGCAAGGCGATCGGCGTGTGGACCGGCGTGGCGGGTGGAGGTGGCGTCCTCGGCATGTTCCTCTCCGCCCTCCTGGTCGACGTCGCGGACTGGCGCCTGCTCGTCGTGCTGCCGGTGGCCTTGGTCGTCGCGGCCCTGGGCTTGACGCTGAAGTCGGTGCCCGACTCCCGTGAGCGCTCCGCCCATCCTTTCGACACGGTCGGCGCGCTGGTCTCCACCGTCGCCGTCGTCGGGCTCGTCTTCGCGCTGCAGGAAGGACCCGAACGCGGCTGGACCGCTCCCGCGACGCTGATCAGCCTCGTCGCCGGGCTCACCGCCGGCATCGGTTTCGTGGCCTGGCAGCTGCGCCGCCGTGACGCGGCACTGCTGGACGTGCGCCTGTTCCGGGAACGCGGCCTGGCCGGTGGCTCGATCACGCTGCTGGCGGTCTTCGGCGTCCAGGCGGGCATCGCGGTGGTCCTGTTCCCGTTCTTCCAGGCGGTGCTCGGCTGGTCGGGGCTGCTGTCGACGGCGGCCATGATGCCGATGGCCCTCATGATGATGGCGGCCTCCGGGTTGGCACCCCGGCTCGCCGCCCGCATCGGCTCCCGCTCGACCATGGCCGTGGGCATCGGCCTGGCCGGCGCAGGCCTGGCGCTGATGGCGTCGTTCGTCTCCGCGGAGGGCGGCTACCCGACCATCCTGCCGGGCATGCTCGCCATGGGCGTCGGCATGGGCCTGTCGATGACGCCGTCCACCGAGGCCATCACCGGTTCGCTGCCGAGCGGGAAGCAGGGCGTCGCCTCCGCGCTCAACGACATCACCCGCGAGCTCGGCACCGCGCTGGGCGTCGCCGTGTTGGGTGCGCTCCTGTCCGCCGGCTACCGCGGCGCGATCGACGACCGGCTGCACGGCGTCCCCCAGGCCGCCGCGGACACCGCCCGCCACGGCATCGCCAACGCCGTCGAGGTCTCCGGCGGCACCGGCTCGCACGCGCGGCAGATCGTCCAGGCCGCCCAGCAGTCCTTCGTGGACGGCTGGCAGCAGGCCATGTGGGCAGGCGTCGCCGTCATGGTCGCGCTGCTCGCCTACATCGCGCTGCGCGGCCCGAAGGACCCCGCACCCTCGGCGGTGGCCGACTTCGCATCGACCCGGTAGGGGGTGGTGACCATCGCGTGGGACGCGCGTCCGAGTCGCTTCAGCGGGTCGAGGCGGGCGGTGCGGCGGTGCTACCCCGGACGACCAGCTTCGTCGGCAGCTCCAGCCGGTCGTGCTCGATGGTCCGGCCGTCCGCGAGCGCCAGGACGAAACCGGCGGCGGTGGCGCCCATCTGCGCCAGCGGCTGGTGGACCGTGGTCAGCGGCGGGTCCGACCACTGGGCGATGGGCAGGTCGTCGAACCCGACGATGCTCACGTCGCGCGGGATCGCCAGGCCGAGCGCGCTGGCGGCGTGGTAGGCGCCCAGGGCCTGGAGGTCGTTCGACGCGAAGATGGCGGTCGGCCGGTCCGGCAGCCGCAGCAGTTCGGCGGCCGCGTCCCGGCCGCCGTCGAAGTACAGCGGGGCGGAGCGGACCAGGTCCGGGTCGTGCGGGAGGCCGCCCTCGTCCAGCGCGGCCCGGTAGCCGTCCAGGCGGGCACGGCAGCACAGCAGCTCATCGGGGCCGCGGAGCATGCCGATGCGGCGGTGGCCCAGCTGGATCAGGTGGCGGGTGGCGACCAGGCCGCCGTTCCAGTTCGCCGCGCCCACCGACGCGATCGGGTGGCTGGGTTCCCCGGTCGGGTCGAGTGCGACGAGCGGGATGCCGCGGCTGTCGAGCTGGGCCAGCTGGTGCTCGGTGAACATCGCCGACACGGCGATCACCCCGACCGGGCGGCGGGCGAGCATCTGGCGGGCCCACGTGCTCTCCGGGGTGTGCGCACCGTCCATCTCGGTCAGCGTCACGGCCAGCCCGTGCGGCCGCACGGCGTGCTCGATGCCCCGCACGATCTCCAGCGCCCACGGGCTGTCCAGCGCCTGGAACACCACCTCGACGATGGGCACTGCCTCGGCTTTCTCGGCCTTCCGGTAGCCGTGCTCGCGGATCAGCGCCTCGATCCGCCGCCGCGTCCCGGTGGAGACGCCGGTCCGCCCGTGGATCACCTTCGACACCGTGGAAGCCGACACCCCGGCGAGCGCGGCGATGTGCGAAACCCCGACCTCACCCCGCTTGCGCACCGTCGTGTCGTCCACGGCCACAGCGTAGGCCGTGATCTCTCCCGACCCGCCCGCACCGCGAGAGAAAATTTCTCTCTACCGAGAGAACGTTGACGCGGGGAGGCTGGGTGCGCCATCGTGGTGACCACCTCACTCCGGACATCAGACCCGGTAGGAGGTCTGGGAGCGCTCCCAATCCAGGACTATGGAGGACAACGATGTCACGCAGATCCAGGTCAGGGCGCTTCCGAACGGCGACCGCCCTCGTGGCCGCCGGCCTCGTGCTGGGGACGGGCTTGGCCGTCGCCGGCGGCAGCGCCGCCGCGGACCCGTCGACCAAGTACCTCGGCGTGTTCCGCGAGACCAGCCCCACCGAGGTACCCGCGGGCACGGTCGGCAGCTACGGGGTCGCACCGGCCAGCGTCCAGTGGTTCGACAGCTGGGCCACCGGCAGGGCCTTCAACGCCACCGCGGCCCGGACCCTCTGGGACCAGGGGATCATGACCCATTACACCTGGGAACCGTGGAACACCGCCCTCGGTGTGGCCGATCCGGAGCAGATCCACCTCCAGGACATCCTCGACGGGAAGTGGGACAGCTACATCCGGGCGCGCGGCGCGGAGTTCGCGTCGGTCGGCGCACCGATCATGGTGCGCTGGGGGCACGAGTTCAACGGCAACTGGTACCCGTGGGGCATCGTCAACAACGGCAGCGACCCCGCCCTGTACGTCAACGCCTACCGGCGCGTCCACGACCTGGTGGTCGCGGCGGGAGCGACCAACGTCCAGTGGGTGTGGTGCTTCAACAACGGCTCCACGCCCGACAGCGCCTTCAACGAGCCCGCCCGGTCCTACCCCGGTGACGCCTACGTCGACTGGGTGGCGATCGACGGCTACAACTGGGGCCTCGCACCCTCCTGGGACCCTGCCGGGAACTACTGGACGAGCTTCGAGGCCGCGTACTCCAGCGCCTACGCCAAGGCTCGCTCCATCGCGCCGAAACGCCCGGTGATGATCGCCGAGATCGCTTCCAGCGAGGACGGCGGCGACAAGGCGCAGTGGATCAACGACCTGTCCGCCGCCCTCGACTCGGGCCGCTACCCGGACCTGAAGCTGGTCAACTACTTCGACCAGGACAAGGAAGAACTGTGGTCCGGCACCTCGTCGGCGGCGGCCAAGGCGGCCTTCACCTCCTGGGTCAACCAGCCCTACATGCGGGGCAAGGGCGTCGACCTGGCGAAGGTGGCCGCGGAGTACAAGGGACCCACGACGACCACCACGACCACGACCCCGCCCGGTGCGTGTTCGGCGACCTATCGCACGGTCGGCTCCTGGTCCGGCGGCTTCCAAGGTGAGGTGACCATCGTCGCCGGTGCTTCGGGCACCAAGGGCTGGACGGCCCGCTGGACCACCGCGACCGGCCAGACGATCAAGCAGGTCTGGAACGGTGCGCTCAGCGTCAGCGGATCGGCGGTGTCGGTGAAGAACCTGAGCTGGAACGGCACCTTGTCCCCCAACGGCACGACGAGGTTCGGCTTCTTGGCCGGCGGGTCTCCCACGACGCCCTCGGTCACCTGCGACAGCCCCTGAGAAACCTGCTTGGACGACCGGTCGACCACGACAGGTCAGCCCGCCCGCCACGTCCGGCCCGGACGTGGCGGGCGGCACCAACAACCACACCCCGGTTACCGAGCGTGGCAAGATGACGGCATGGGATGCCGAGGGGAGCGGGGTGCCACGCCCTGCCTCGCGGCGGACGGGGTCGTCCGATGAACGAGATGCTCCATCGCGCTGTCGTGCGCATCCGGGACGAGGACGAAGTCGTGCACGGCGTCGGCTTCCTGGTGGCTCCCGACATCGTTCTCACGTGCGCCCACATCGTCGAGCGCAGCGTGCCGGCCATCCTCGACTTCCCCTTGGTGCCCGACCGGGGAGAACACCGCGCAGAAGTCGAGCGGTCACGCCCGGACCTTGACGTGGCGCTGCTCCGATTACCCGGCCCCGTGACCGGCACCGGCCCTGTGCCGGTCGTGAGCAGCTCCGACGACTGGGGGCACACCGCCCGGCTGTTCGGCTTTCCCCGCAATAACGACAACGGCGTGTGGATGGCCGCGCGGGCGCTGGACCGACAAGGCTCCGGCTGGGTGCAACTGGAGGCCGACCAAGTCGGCAGGCGCTTCGAGCGCGGCTTCAGCGGCTCGCCGGTATGGGACGACCAGGCCCGCGCGGTGACCGGGATGGTGGTCGCGGTGCAGGAGCGCTCGACGACGGCCTACCTGGTGCCCGTGTCGGCTTTGGTGGAGGACCTGAGCGAGTTCCTCCCGAACCCCTTCCGAGGGCTGGCACCGTTCGAGGCCGAGCACGCGGCGTTGTTCCGCGGCCGGGACGAGGAGGTCGCCGAGCTCGTCGCGGCGGTGGACCGGCGCCGGTTGGTGGTGGTGACCGGCCCGTCTGGGGTGGGCAAGTCTTCCCTGGTGCGAGCGGGGCTGTTGCCGACCCTGTCGACGAATGCGGTGACCCTGCGCCCGGTGCGGGGACAGGACCCGGCCGGGATGCTGGCCTCCGCCCTGGTGCCGGTCCTCGAACCCGGGCTGGGCAGGATCGACCAGCTCGAACGCGAGCGCAAGCTCGCCGGGCTGCTCACCCCGCAGGTGCTGGGTTCGTTCGACGTGCTGGTGTTCCTGGACCAGTTCGAGGAGTTGGCCGACACCGACCCCGACCAGGCCGCCGAACTGCTGCGCTGGACCGCCGAAACACGGACCGTCGCGACCCTGCGCCCCGGTGCCCTGGAGCGGCTGCTGACCAAGGAGATCGGGCACGGCTTGGTGCCGGTCGCCCCGATGGGCCCCGAGCAGCTGCGTGCGGCGATCAGCTCGGTCCCGGGCACCAGGTTCGAAACCGGTCTCATCGACCTGGTCCTGCGCGATGCCGGCGCGGAACCGGGCGCGCTGCCCCTGGTGCAGTTCGCCCTGTCGCTGATGTGGGAGAAGCGGCGCGGCGCGCTCAGCATCGAGGGCTACCGCGAGATCGGAGAGATCGGGGGTGCGCTGTCGAAGTACGCCGACGAAGTCTGGGAAGGGCTTTTCGCGGACGACGGCCACGCAAGGGACCTGCTGGTCCAGCTCGCCCGCCCGGACACCGACGGCAGGTTCACCAGGAAGCCCGTGCTGCTCGACGCCCTGCCCCCCGAGCAGGCCCGTGCCGCGAAACAACTCACCGCGACCCGGCTGGTCGTCACCGGCAGTACCGCCAGTCACGAGCCGATCGTCGACCTCGCCCACCAGGCCCTGATCGACCGGTGGGAGCAGCTGCGCACGTGGTTGGCGGAGGCCAGGCAGTTCCGCGAGTGGCAGGAGGAGCTCGACCGCCGGGCCCTCCAGTGGCGCCAGTCGAAGGAGAAGGATGACGGCAGCCTGCTGCGCGGGGTGGCCCTCGCCCAAGCCGAAATGCACGGAACCGACCGGCTGACCGCCGAGCAGCGCCGGTACCTCGCGGCCAGCCGGGAGTACCAGCAGCGGGTATTGCGCAGGCTGTGGGCGGTCGCGGCGGTGATGCTCGTGCTGGTCTTCCTCACCGGAGTCCTCGCGGTCTCGACAGCGACGAACGAGAACCGGCTCGACGCCCAACTGGCCACGGCGAACGCCCGCTCGCTGGCGGCCGAGGCGGACACCGCGATGGTGGACGACCCCGCCCGCGCGTTGCGCCTGGCCATAGCCGCCTACCGCACGGACCCGTCCGTCCCCGAAACGCGCAACGCACTGATGCGGCAGTACTCGGCGTGGCACTCGGCGGACAAGGTGTTCAGCGAGTTCGATCTGCAGCCGGTCCAGCAGGTGCTGACCAGTGAGGACGGCGATCGCGCCCTGTACCCGGGATTCACCGGGAGGGTCGTCGCGACCGGGATCCACGGGAACGCGCTGACCAAGCGGACTCTCGACGACGCACCCACGGCCAGCGGACAGGTGCCATCCGGCTACCGATACGCCGTCAGCCCGGACGGACGCTGGGTGGCGCTCGGGAGCCCGGTCGTGCTGAGGTTGTGGGACCTGCGAGGCGACGGGGCCCCGGTCACGCTGCACTCGAACCTGTCCGCGCGGGGACCCGGGCTGGTCTCCACCAGCGACGTGGCGTTCACCGCCGACAGCTCCCGGCTGGTGTGGACGGGCGTCGAAGGCGATGTCGAGATCTGGGACGTCGAGAAGCGCGTCCAGGTACCCCACCGCGTCGGCGGTGCCGACACCACCGCAGCCTGGGTGGTCGATGACAAAGCCGTCCTGGCGGATCGGCGGGCCGGGGTGGTCGTGCGCGAACTGACCACCGGAGCCGAGGTCCGCGTGCTGCCCGCGGGCGGTGTCGTGGCCCGCCACGGTCGCGACTACGTGATGTGCGCGGACGACGTGGTCCGGGTGCTCGACACGACGACCGGCGCTGAACGCCACCGCTTCACCGCGGCCTGCGGCCACGTCCGGCTCGACGCCAACCGGACGGCCGCGGTGGTCCGGACCTCTACGGCCAGGGGAGCCGACCACACCTGGCTGAGGGTGCTGGACCTGGCGGACGGCTCCACGCGCGCTTTCGCCACGCCACCGCTGCCCGCGCCCGCCTCGACCACCCCGCTCAGCGACCTCATCGACGTCGCGGTTGTGCGGCGGGCACCGGGGCGGGTTGGGGCGGTGCTGGTCCGCGGCAGATCGCTCCTGCGGTTCGACGACCTGCCCCCGAACCCCGGTGAGGGCCCCGTCCACCACCTCGCCCTCAGCGGTGCCGGCACCGAGGTGGTCGGCACCGACGGCGGCGACGTCGTGGTCGCCGAACTCCGGTCGAGGCACCAGCTGGCCCGGCTCCCGGCTTCCTCGCTCCCCGCCGGCCACCGGATCGAGAGCGTCGGTCTGCGCGACGGGGTGCTCGGCGTGTCCACCAGAACGGACCGCGGGCTGACCATCTCGCTGTTCCGCTACCCGACCCTGGAGCCTCGCGGGCGGTTCAACGTACCGGTGCGCGTCCGATCCGCGGCGGCGGAAGCACCCTACGCCGCGTACTTCGACAGCGATCGTCTCGCGGTGCTCTACCAGGGAGTGCTGACCGGCTGGTGGCTCGACGACAAACCGGCGGAACCACGGAAATCGCGCGTCGTGGAGATCGTCCCGGAGTGGGACGCGTGGATCTACCACGTGCCCATGCTGGCCGGCCGCCCTGGGCACGGCAACGAGGTGTTCGTGGCCCTGCCGGGCCACGTGCAGGTGTACGACCCGCTCACCGGACGCTCCACCGGTCCAAAGGGAACTGCGGGTGTGGACCGGCCCCGCGGGTTCGTCTTCGACGCCACCGGCGACACGCTGGCGATGTTGGTCGGCCAGGGCCAGGTTCAGCTGTGGCGGCTCGCCGAGCACATGCCGTCACCACCGTTGCCCACCACCGAGGTGACGAACCTGGTGGGCTTCACACCCGACGGTGCGCTCGTCACCGTGGAAGGCGGCAACGACGGCCCGACCGGGTTGCGGTTCTGGGACGTGGCGAACCGGCGGGCGACTGCGGACCTGGCGTTGGGCGGCGCTTTCGCGCGCATCGCCGTCACCGGCTCGTCGCTGGTGATGGTCGACCAGGCCGGCACCCTGGAGATCCCGTTGGACCCCCGTGCGTGGGAGGCACGGCTGTGCGGCCTCGCCAGTCGCTTCACCGCCGACGAGATCGACCGGCTGTTCGAGGGAAAGGTCGTCAGCCCGTTGTGCTGAGGCCGCGTCCGCCTCTCCGTGGTCCGGCGGTCACCCCGCGCGGTAGTGGGACAGGACGTCCTCGCGGAGCAGGGCGCCGAAGCCGGCGGCTTGCAGGCGCAGGCCCAGTTGGGCGTCGGTGACGCCGAGCGCGGTCGCGGTGGTCGGCAGGTGCCAGTGGTGGGCTGCCAGGGTGGTCAGCAGGTGGCCTCGGCGGATCTGGGACTCCGACAGGCGGAACGTCTTCAGGTACGCCGTGCGGCCGTCGCGGTCGGTGATCAGTTCGCCGATGTGGTTCTCCTGCTTGAGGCGGAACGTCGGCAGGAAGCGGGACAGCGCGTAGTCGCCCATCCGGTACACGCGGTTCGTCGCGTAGCTCTCGCCCAGCAGCCCGTCCGCCATCGTCGCGTCGTGGAAGCGGGCCCACTCCGCCTGCTCCCGGGCCGCCGCCGCACGCAGGTCCGCCAACGACGCCACGTCGTCGGGCAGCCGCACGTCGAACCGGGGCGCGGGCGTCGCCAGCGTCGCGTAGTAGTGGACCAGTTCGCCGTACATGTCCTGCACGAGCGTGGCGTGCAGCGCCCGGTAGTCGTCCGGGTGGGGCACGACGAACGCCGAGGCCAACGCGTCGGCCACGTACACCAGCACACCGCACTGGCCGGGGTGGATCTCGAAGTGCTTCAGCGCGTCGACCAGTCCCGCGACCTCGACGCCCGCGTACGCCTCCTCCACGCGCGGTGACAGGCCTCGGCGGATGGCGCGCTGCGACCACTCCTCCCACACGACCTCCGGGCCGCCGAAGTGCAGCGCCAGGTACCCCTCGACGGCGAGGTGCAGGGGCAGGAACCGCAGGCGGTTGCGGTCGACCCGGCGCGCCATCCGGCGGTGGAAGCGCAGCCTCATGCCGTGCGCGGGCGGTTCGTCGCCGGTGGCACCCCGCTTCACCGACGTGCCGTGCGCGTTCAGCTGCGTGCCGTACGCCGCGACCGGGGTGTCGTCGTCGGTCCACGTGGCCACGAAACCGTGCGGGATGTAGGAGACGTAGTGCGTGCGCCTGCCCACCTCGACCAGACCCGGGTCGTCACCGTAGGCGCGGGCGTGCAGCCGCAGCCCGGTGATCGGCTCGTCGCGCGTCAACGGCACGAGCCGGACACCGCCCCACACCTGCGCCGCACGCGTGGTCAGCCCGGTCAGGTCGAGCCGCACCGTCACCCCTCCTCCAGGAACCGGGCCACCCGGTCGTCGAAGTGCGCCCGTAGGTCGGCGAAACCGGTACGGCCTTCGGTGAACCGGGCGAACCCGACCAGCGCGGGCACGTCCTCCGCGTCGCGCACACCGACAGTCGGCACCGCCGCGGCGAGCCGCTTCACGTCGAAGTCGTCCGCGTCGTACACCGGGTTGAGGTGCACCGCGACCACCCGGCGGGCCGGGTCGAGCCTCGCCCGCCACACCCGCAACACCTCCGACGCCAGCCCGTAGGGTGCGTTGTCCCAGCCATCGGACACGATCAGCAGCCGGTCCGGCGCGTGCTCCAGCGCGTCGAGCACCCGCTCCCCCAGCGGCGTCATCCCGTACGGGTGGGCCAGCAGGGCGTCGGTGCGCCCCGACGTCCACAGCGGGACGTACTCGGCCGCCAGCTCGGCCAGCAGGTAGTGGCAGGCCAGCGCGACCGCCAGCGGACGGCGGCGCTTCTGCGCGGACCCGGACGCCGAGAAGCTGTCGTCCAGCACCGCCGCCACCCGGCCCCAGCCGCCCGCGGCCCGCCCCGCGGCACGGACCGCCGCCGCACGCAGCGCGCCGGTCAGCTCGCCGCGCCGGTCGACCCGCTCGGGCACCGGCAGGGACAGCACGTAGGGGGCCAGGCGGGTCAGCGGCATCGAGCCGAGGTCGACCACCACCGCGGCCTTGCCCCGACGCGCGGACTCCTGCACCCGCAGCCGTTCCAGCCTGGTCATCCGGGGCTCGATGCGCTTGAGGAACGTCGCCCGGTCGATCCGGTGCTTCGCGGCGAACCCCTCCGCCACGGTGTAGGGCAGCTCGTACACCGACGCCTGCTCGTAGTGCGCCCGCCGCCACGTCTCCAGCAGCGGGGTGTCGTACCGGCGGCGGTCGTCGGGCGTGAACAGGAACGGGCCGAGCTCGCCGTCCGGTGCGACGTGCGCGTGCCGCAGCGCCCGCTTCAGGCCGGTGCGGTACTTCACCGCGTCGAACGCCGGGTCGGGTCGCCCCGCGAACCACTCGCGGATGATCGCGCGGGTGCGCCGGTTGTTCACCCGTGCCCGGCGCAACGCGCGGAACAGGTCGTACACGCGCTGCGGCGGCAGCGCCCGCAGCCGCCGCGCGATCAGCCTGCCCTCGGCCTGCCGCTGACCCGCGGTGGCGTCGCCGGTGGTCGCCAGCAGCTTGCGGACGATCAGCGCGGCGTTGTGGTCGTTGATGTCCAGCGCGAGCGCCGCGGCGTACAGGTCGCGGTAGTTGCCGAGCACGTAGTCGTGCAGGAAGTCCAGCGACAGCCGCTGGTCGTCGGCACCGCCGTGGAACTCGCGCTGCGACGTGGACGTCGTCGCCGCGTTGATGAACATCAGCATGTCGTCGGCGGCGATGGCGTCCACGCGTCCACCTCCGGGAATGGGTCGGGGCCGGCCGGGGAATGGGGGCACGAGCAGCGAATCATCGCTTCAGAGGCGGGTTCCGGAAGTCGCACCGGAGTCCCGCGGCCGGCCGGCGAACTCTAGCAACCACGCGGCCCGATCCGCCCGGGTACATCGCCGCGTGCCTCACCGCGGCACCGGTTCGGGGAAGCGTGCGGAGGAACGGGGTCTGCCGCGTTCCGGTACCGGTGGTCGCGGTGTCCTATGACGACGGTGTCACGTGGCGCCGCGCGCCGGTGAAGCCCGAACACGGCCGCTGGAAGGCGACCGTCGACCACCCGGCGGGCGCGGCGTTCGTGTCACCGCGGTCGAGCGTCACCGACCTCGACGGCAACAGCCAACGCCAGACGATCACCAGGGCGTACGCGCTGGGGTAACGGCACCGGGTCCGGCCGGTGCCGGTGTCATCGGTGCCGGCCGGTCACCCGCAGCCGGTATCGGCGGTGTCGGCCCTCGGAATGGCGGTCAGCTGCGCGCACAGCCGGGTGACGGCCGTGCCCGTGTCGATCGGGATCATCAGCACCTCCTCGCCGGCGCTCACCAGCCCGTCGCCGGTGAAGGCGAGGCGAGGCGTGTTCGGGAGCGGGCTCGACCGGTGGCCTTGGACGGTGGCCAGCCGCTCTCCGGTCGTCACGTCCCACAGCTTCACCTCGGTGCTACCTGAGGAGGAGGTCGCCATGGTCCTGCCGTCAGGGGCGACGGCCAGGTCGGTCACGTCGGGGCCGATCGCGAACTCCCGTTCGACGCGCGCCGTGGCGGGGTCGGTGAACTTCGCGGTCCCGCCCGCCGCGACGACCAGCGTTCCGCCGTGGAAGGTGAGGTTGAGCAGGCCCTTGTCCTCGACCCGGCCCTCCTGGCGGGTGAACGATCCGGTGTCCCACGCCTGTGACCACGTGCTGACGTCGCCGAGCACCTCGCCGGCGAGCCACCTCCCGTCCGGGGAGAACAGCAGGTCTCGCACCGGGTAGGGCGTCTCGACGCGGGCGCGTTCGGTCAAGGTGTCCAGCGACCAGACCCGGATCTCGGAGTAGTCCTTCGCACCCGGCGGACGCACCACGGCCGCGATCAGGTCCGCCGACACCGCGACGGCCCTGACCTCGGTGCCCGCCGCGAGTGGCACCGTGCGCTCGTCGCCGTCCGGGTCGGTCACCGCGATCTCCTTCCCCTCGGTCAGCGCACGGGTCACCGCCCGGTGCCCGCGCGGGCCGAACCGGACGTCCACGCCCGCCACGGGTCCGCCGTTCCGGACGGGCACCACGCGGTGCTCGTCGGCGACCCACGGCGTACCGGCGGGATCCACGGCCAGCCTCTGGGCGGCGCCGTACAGGCCGTCGTAGCGGTGCGGGTTGGGCCGCCACACGACGACCATGTCGACCGGCGTCACCCTCGCGGTCGCCGGGTCGGCGGCCTTGTCCAGCGCCGAGGCCACGACGGTGCCGCCGGCGGAGGCCAGCGCGGAGACCGGGCTGACGTCGGCCGGGTACTCGGCCATGACGGCACCGTCGACCGGCGAGTGCGCGGTCAGCTTCCCCGTGCCGGCGACCAGCACCCGTTCACCGTCGCCGAGCACGGCCAGCCCGCCGTTGCCCGTCGCCAGCGAACCGAGCGGTTCGGCGGTGTCCGGGTTCCACAGCCGCACGGTGCCGTCGTAGCGGGTGGACGCCAGGTACGCGGAGGCGTAGGCGAGGCGCACGAGGTGGTTGGAGCCCGGCTGCGCGTCGCGGTGCTCGGTGCGCAGGGCGATCCGTTCCCCGGTCGGGTCCCACACCTCCAGCACACCATCGGACCGCCCGATCGCCAACCGTCGCCCGTCCGGGCGGAACCTCACGTCGCTGACCAGCCCACCGTGCGCGAACGCCGACCGGATGCGGGTGCCGTCACGCCACAACTCCACCCCGCCGCCGACGGCGACCGCGAGCGTCCCGTCCGGGCTCCAGTCGACCGCGCCAGAGGACCAACCACCCGTGCGCGGGCCGGCGTACTCCTTCGCCTCCGAACCGAGGTTCCACACGGCGGTGTCGCCGGCGGAGACCGCGAGGCGCGTCCCGTCCGGGGAGAACCGGAGACCGGCCACGTCCTCGTCGGCGCTGTTGCCGCTGTCCGCGACAGCGATCAGCGCCCGCCGTTCGACGACGTCCCAGACCAGCAGTTCGCCCCGGTGCCCACCCACGGCGATGCGCCGCCCCTCGGGGTCCACGGCGACGGCCTGCACGGTGGCGAAGGTCGGGTGGTCCTGCCCGGTGAACGTCAGCGGCGCGGTCCGGGCCAGCGCCGTGAGCAGCGCCGAACGCGCCTCCTGGGTCGGGGCGGCGTGCTGGGCGCGCAGGGCGTCGCGGATCGCCCGCACCGGGTCAAGGGTCGTCAACGACTCGGTGGCGCGCTGCCGGGACAGCTGCTGCGCCGACTCGCCACGGGCCAGCACCGCCATGGTGGCGGCGATCGCGACGACCACCACCAGCGCGGTGGACGCGGCGGCGGTGGTCACCCGGGCGGTCCGGGACCGCCGACGTGCCCGGCGGATCGCGTCGAGGTAGTCCCGTTCGACGGGTGTGAGGGCGGGGTGCCCGGAGGCCCACGACAGGGTCGTCACCAGGCGCGGC
The DNA here is from genome assembly GCF_003014735.1 of Saccharothrix carnea. Classification (GTDB taxonomy): domain Bacteria; phylum Actinomycetota; class Actinomycetes; order Mycobacteriales; family Pseudonocardiaceae; genus Actinosynnema; species Actinosynnema carneum. The sequence continues at coordinate 151,446 of NZ_PYAX01000015.1, forward strand.
CCGCGCGGCAGGTCACCGGCGTGGCGGCCCGCGTCGACCCAGCGCCGGGCGGCGTCCGCGAGCCTGCGCTGGGCCACCAGGACTTCGCGGTCCTCGTCCACCCAGGTGCGCAGCCGGGGCCACGCCGACAGCAGCGCCTCGTGGCTGAGCTGCGCGCCGTCGCGGTCGACGGTGACCAGTCGGGCCTCGACCAACCGGTCCAGCACCGGGCTCGGTGGCAGCACCGCGCGCCGGCGGGTGACCGCGCCGCTGTCGTGCACGCTCGTCATGAGCAGCACAGTCGTGCGCAGGGCGCGCTGGTCGGCGGGCGAGAGCCGGTCGTAGACCTGCTCGGCGGTGCGCGCGACGGCGCCGTCGATGCCGCCCGTGGACAGGTAGGCGGCCAGGGTGAGCGTGTCGCCCTGGCGGTGGTGCCAGGTCTCGCGCAGCGCGTGCGCCAGGCGGGGCAGGGCGCCCGGGTCGTAGTCGGCGCCGCCGAGGTCGGCGATCAGCCGGGCGGCCAGCCCGGGTTCGACGGACGTGCCCACCGCCTCGGCGGGTGCGGTGATCGCCTGGCCGAGCTCGTCCACGCCGAGCGGTCCCAGGATCACTGCGCGGGCCAGGGCGCGGCGCAACGGCGGCAGGCCGATGCAGCGGTCCACGAAGTCCGCGCGCACGGCCAGCACCACGAGACCCAACCCCGCGTCCGCGAGGGCCGACGTGAACGCCACCCGCTCGCGGTCGCCGATGTCGTGCGTGAACAGCTCCTCGAACTGGTCCACCACGATCAGCACCCGCCGGGTCAGCCCGAGCCGACCGGCTCGGATGCCGTCCGCGAGCACGGCGGGATCGGCTCCGGTGACACCGGCGACAGCGGCGGCGAGCGCACCGACCGGGTCCGTGCCGGGGGTCAGCACCACGTGCGGCCAGTCCGGCACCGCCGGCAGCAGCCCCGCGCGCAGCAGCGAAGACTTGCCCGCGCCCGACGCGCCCACCACGACCACCGGCTCCGGGTGGACGGCCTGCTCCGCCAGCCTCACCACCAGCTCGGTGACCACGTGCGCCCGGCCGTGGAACCACCCGGCCTCCTGCTCGGTGAACCCGCGCAGCCCCGGGTAGGGGCAGCCCTCACCCCGCGCGAGGGTGGCCGTGCCGGCGGCCGAGCGGATGACGGCCTGGACGAACAGCTCGCGCTCGGCGGTGTCGGCGGCCACGGTCGCGGTGCCGTTGAGCCGGGTGGCCTCGGCGGCGGCGGAGATCAGCGCGGACGCCGTCGGGTAGCGGTGGTCGGGGTCCTTGGCCAGGCCCCGGGCCAGCACCGCGTCCAGGCCGGGCCCGATGCGCCGGTCGAGCCGGGACGCGACGGGCGGCGGCTCCATCAGGTGCGCGGCCAGCTTCGCGGCGGGCTCCAGCCCGTCGAACGGCAGCCGGCCGGTCAGCCCCTCGAACAGCACGCAGGCCAGCGCGTAGACGTCCGCGCGGCCGTCCACCTCGCCGCCGAGGCGTTCGGGCGCGAGGTAGTCCAGCGACCCGATGACCTGCCCGGTCCGGGTGATCGCGGTGGCCGCCGTGGGGAGGGCGATGCCGAAGTCGGCCAGGTAGGCGTGCCCGGACCGGTCCACCAGGACGTTGGAGGGCTTGACGTCCCGGTGCACGAGCCCCGCGGCGTGCGCGGCGTCGAGCGCTTCGGCGACCTGGTGCAGCAGCCCGAGCAGGTCGTCCGGCGTCAGTCCGGCGGCCAGCAGCCCTTTCAGGTCGACGCCCTCCACGAGCCGCATGTCCAGGTACAGCGTGCCGTCGATCTCGCCGTACGCGTGTACCGGCACCACGTGCGGGTGCGAGAGCCCCGCCGCGATCCGGGACTCCCGCCGGAACCGGGCCTCGTATTCCTCGTCGTGGGCCAACAGCCGCTTGAGCGCCACCGTGCGGTCGTTGACGGTGTCGTGGGCCCGGTGCACCACCCCCATGCCACCACGGCCCAACATCTCCCCGACCAGGTAGGGCCCGAACCGCTCCGCCATGTTCCTCCTCCGCCGCGCGGAGAGCAGTAAACCGGCCCTGCGCCGTCGCGTACCCGGATTCAGCGGGTCAAGCGGATGTTTCCGCGCCGGTCGGCCGGTGCGACCGGTCCGGTATGGCGGTCAGTTCGACCGGTGACGGGCCGGGATGCACGATGCCCAACCGCTGGGTGGCCCTGGTCATGGCGACGTACAGGTCGTTGTGGCCCAGTGGTGCGGTGCCGAGGATCTCGGCCGGGTCGGCGATCAGGACCGAGTCGAACTCCAGGCCCTTGGCCTGGCCGGGGGTGAGCAGGACCACCTCGCCGGTGAGGTCCGGCGGGGTGGGGAGGGACAGCGCGGCGGCCAAGGGCTCGATGTGGGCGTTCGGGGCGATGATCGCGAGTTGGCCGTCGCCGTGTTCCGTGGCGAGGTCGGTGACGGTGGTGACCAGGTCGGCGCGGGTGGTGCGGATCCGCCAGGGCGTTTCGCCGGTCGAGCGGACCGACCGGGGTGGAGGCGTGCCGGGGTGGTGGGCGGCGAGCAGGTCCGCGGTGGCGGCCATGATCTCCGCCGGGGTGCGGTAGTTGACCGTGAGCCGGGCGAGTTGCCAGCGGTCCCGCACGTGCGGTCGCAGCACGTGGTCCCACGAGGAGGTGCCTGCCGGGTTCCCCGTCTGGGCGGGGTCCCCGACGATGGTCATCGACCGGGTCGGGCACCGGCGCATCAGCATCCGCCAGGCCATCTCGGACAGTTCCTGCGCCTCGTCGACGACCACGTGCCCGAACGTGACGCGGTCGCCGACGTGGCCGATCAGGGAGGCGGCTTCGTCCAGCAGCGGGACGTCCGCGGCGCTCCAGCCATCGACCGGCTCGCCCAGGAGGTCGGACACCACGTGCTCCGGCGTCAGCGGTGGCCACAGCGCGTCGAGCACGGCCTGGACCCCTGCGTCGGCGAGCAGCGAGTTCCGCAGTGCGACGCGGTCGGCCTGGTCCAACAGGGCCTTCGGCCCGTCGTCGTGCTCGTCCTGGTCGATCACGAAACCAGCGGCGGCCAGTGCGCGCAGGTCGGCTTCGCCGAGCCGGCCGTCCGCGCTGCCGCCGTCGATCGCCTCGCCGGTGTCGGTGAGCACGACCGCCTCCATGCCGTCGACCAGGCGCTGGGCGAGCGCGTCCACGACCTCCCGCTGGTGGACCAACCTCGCCTCGTTGTGCGGAAGTCCGGTCCGCCTGGCGTTCCGCACGGCGCGGTCGCACGTACGCGGGTCCAGCCGCAGCACCTGCTGCTCGAACTCGACGTCGACCGGGTGGTCCGGTGTCCGGACCCGCGACCGCACCGTCTCGGCCAGCCGTTCGGCCATCACCGCCCGGCCCTTGAGCGCGACGGCCTCGGGCGGGTCGACCCGGCTGACCTCAACGTCCGGCACCAGGTCGGTGATGGTCGCCGTCACCACGCTGTTCTCGCCGAGCCCCGGCAGGACCTGGCCGATGTAGTCGAGGAAGATCCGGCTGGGACCCACCACCAGCACACCGCGGGTGCGCAGGTGCGGACGCGTGTAGAGCAGGTAGGCGACCCGGTGCAACGCGACGGCCGTCTTCCCCGTGCCGGGACCGCCCTGCACCACCAGCACCCCGCCGGACTCGTGCCGGACGATCCGGTCCTGCTCGGCTTGCAGGGTGGTCACGATGTCGTGCATCCGCCCGGTCCGCGCCGCGGTCACCGCCGCCAGCAACGCCGCCTCGCCGACCAGGCCGTCGTCGCCCGCACCGTCCGGGGTCAGCAACTCGTCGTTCAGCGCGACGACCGTCCGGCCCCGCGTGGTGATGCGCCGCCGTCGCCGCACACCCTGCGGAGCGGTCGCCGTGGCGGTGTAGAACGCCCGGGCCACCGGGACGCGCCAGTCCAGCAGCAGCGGTTCACCGTCGTCGTCCCGGAACAGGCCGAGCCTGCCGATGTAGATCCGCCTGCCGTCGTGCAGGTCCAACCGCCCGAAGCACAACCCCTGCTCCACCGCGTCCAGTCGGGCCACCTCCGCCTGCCAGACAGCGGCCTCCCCACCGGCCCGCCGCGCCGCTGCCAGCCGTCCGGCCGCCTCCTCGCGCAGGGCGTCCAGACGGGCGTACAGGCCCGCCACGTACTCCTGCTCGACCTCGATCTCACCGCTCGCGGTCACGCGTTCCCCCAGCTCGATGATCGGTGCCATCGAGCGTGCACGGCGATCTCCCGGAGGAACAGTCTTGTTCTTCCCCGCCGCTTCAGCCGCCCGGAACCACACAGCGCCCGCCGACGCGGTGGTGGGCGCGTTCGCTCAGGTTCCCTTGCGGAACGCCGCCGTGACCTCCTCGCCGGTGGTCAGCGGTGCGCCGAGCTCGCGCGCCAGCCGGCCCGCGTGCACGTCGACGACCGCTTCCAGCAGGTCCGCGTACACCTCGACCGCCGCGCGCACCCGCACCCACCCGACGACCGCGACGCACACCGCCACCACCGCCGCGGGCCACCAGAACGCCCCGACGACCGCGTACGGCACGCACCAAGTGGTCGTCGCCACCGCTGCCTCCGCCTCCGCCCGTGCCGCCCGCAGCTCGGCCCGCCCGGAGTCGTCCAGCACCAACCACAACCGCGCCCACCACGACTTCAGGTCGACGGCGTACTGGTGGTGCACCCGGTCCTCGACGGCCGCCAGCCGGTCGCCGGTCCACGTGGCCCGGGTCGGCGCGGCGAGCGCGATCCGGTTGCGCTTGGCCGCGTCACCCCGCTCGTGCGCCCGCGCCCATCGCCGACGCCGCCGCCGTGCCGCCCAACGCGGGCGGGTGCCGAGGAACCAGCGCCAAGTCACCGGGCACAGCGCCCGCACCACGAGCCCCGCCGCCACCGATCCCAGCAGCATGGCGGCCAGCGCGAGGAGTTGGGCCGCGGGCGGCCGGGTGCCGAGGTCGCGGGTGATCCCGTCCGCCCGGGCGACCAGCCTCGTCACGTCCAGCGCGTGCGCGTGCCCCAGCAGCGCGCCCACCGCCGCGGTGGCGAGGAACAGCACGCCGGGCAGCACGAGCAGCGACACCCACCGCTCGGCCAGCCGCTTGCCCAGCTCACCGAAGAACGCGTTCACGCCTGTCGCCGCCTCAGCGGCTCGTCGCGCAACCAGCACCGCTCCGCCGGTACCGGACCACCCGGCTCCCGGGGCACCTCCCGCCCGCACGCGTCCGCCGGGCACACGTACACCTCGCCGAACGACCGACCGCGCATCCCCGGTAACACCAGGTCGCTGCCGCGCAGCACGTCCGCGGGGATGCCCAGGCGCGGTAGCTCGTCCTGCAGCGGGTGGCCCGCGCGCACCCTCGCCAGCACGTCGTCCAGCACCCGTCCCAACCCCTGGCGCGTCACGGCGGCACGCAGTTCGGGCAAGGTGGTGCAGAAGGCGGCGAGGTGTTCGTCGGTGTGCGGCACGACGTTCCTCCTCTTCGTCGGGGACTGTCCAGCCTGTCAGGAATACACGGTGATCGAGGTGAGCGGGTGCGGGACGAGCTGATCCAGGACGTTCTGGGCCGGATCACGCGTGCCGACGACGGCGACGCGGAGGCGGTGCTCGCCCCGGACGCGGAGGCGGCGGGCGAGGCGTTGTTGGCGTTCCTGTCCCCCGAGGGCAGGTTCGACTTCGACGTGCTGCACGTCGTCGGCACCCTGCACCTGGCACGGTCGATGTGGGGGGAAGAACCGGCGGCGGCCGAGTCGCACGCCCTCGCCGAGACCCTGCTCGCGCCGGTCTTCCTGCTCCGCCCCGACCTCGCGCCGCCGATCTGGGAGGGCGATCCCGCGGCCCCGGAGGGTCAGCAGCGGCGCGACCTCGGGTCCGCGCTGGTGCGGGTCGGCATGCTGCTCGGCAACCCGGCCGCGTTCCACGTCGCCGTCAACGCCCTCTCCCCGACCGCCAACGATCCCGCCGACCCGTTCGCCGCCGGGTGCGGTGTCGTGCTCGCCGCCGCCGCACGCCTGCTGTCCTGGCACACCGGCGACGCCGAAGCGTTGACGTTCGCCCAGGTCGCCGCGCAGCGCGTCCTCGACGCCGAGCCCACCGACGCCACACCGGCGGCCCGTGCCGAACTGGCCCGCGCGCTGCTCCTGGAGCACACCCGCACCGGTGACCAGGCCGTGCTCGACCGCGCGGTCGAGCACGCCCGGCAGGCGCCGCCCGATGACGCCGAAGCCCTGGGGGTCGCGGCGATGGCGCTCGCGCTGTCCGCCGAGCGCGCCGGGGACCGGGCACTGGCGCGGGAAGCCGTCGCGCTGGGCCGTGACGCCGTGGCCCAGCGGCGCGATCCCGACCAGCTCGTCGCACTGGCGACCACCCTGCACACCATCGCCGGGTTGACCGACGACGACGCTCCGCTCGTCGAGATCACCGAGCTGTTGCGCCCGTTCCTCGACTCTCGTTCGCAGCAACTGCTGTACCTGCACGGCAGCGCCCTGTTCCGGCTGGCCTCGACCGATCCCGCCGCCCTGGACGAGACGGTGGCCGTGCTGGCGGGCGCCCTCGCGCAGATCCCGCCGACCCACCCCGACCACCCGGTTCGCACGGGCATGTACGCCGAGGCGTTGTGGCGCAGGTGGAAGCACACCGGTGACCGGGACAGCCGTGACGCCGCGCTCGCCGTCCTGGAAGGCGGTACCGACCCGCGCCTGCGCGCCACCCGCGTGGGCTACCTCGTGGACCTCGCCGCGTCGGGCCACGACGTCGCGGACGTCGACACCGCCCTCGCCGCCGAACCGGACTGGAACGACCGGGCGGCCCTCCTCGGGCACCGCTACGACCTGGTGGGCGACCGCGCCGCGCTCGTGGAGGCGATCGCCCTGAACCGGGCCCACCTCGCCGACCCGGACGATCCCGAGGACGAGGCCCGCGTCGCGCACAACGCCGCCATGCTGCTGCGCAAGCTGCACGACCTCGAGCGCACGCCCGAGGTGCTCGCCGACGCGCTCGCCCTGGCCCGGCGCGGCGTCACCGCCCACCCCGCGCCAACAGGCCAGCAAGCCGAACGCGTCGCCCTGCTGGCGCTGCTCACCGCCGAGGCCGGGCAGGTGGAGGAAGGCGCCCGGCTCGCCACCCGGGCCGTCGCCGACTGCCCGCCGGACCACCCGAACCGGTCGACGGTCCTGTCCCGCGCCGCCGAGGCCCACTTCCGGCACTACGACGCGACGGGCGCGCGCACTTCCCTCGACACCGCGATCGCCGTGGGCCGCGCCGTCCTCGCCGAGGGGGAGCGGGCCCAGGGGCTGGACCTGCTCGCGGTGGCGTTGCGGCGGCGCGCCGAGCTGTCACCCGACCTGCACACCCTGGACGAGGCGGTCGACTTCGGGCTGCGCGCGGTCGAGGCGCATCCCTTCTCGCGGATCCGGGCGTCCACGGTGCTGAACCTGGCGGGCTCGCTGGCCGACCGCTACCGCCGCACCCGGGACGTGGACGACCTGCACCGCGCACTCCGGTTGATCCAGGACCACCTCGGGGCCGTCCACCCGACCGACGACCTGAAGGCCCGCCTGACGGACCAGATGGGCGTCGTGATGATGTTGCTGTACCAGCACACGGGCGAGAAGGACACGTTGCGCGAACGGGTGCGGATCGCCGAGCGCGGCGCCGAACGGTTCGGGCCGCACGACCCGACCCGTCCCCAGGTGCTCAACAACCTGTCCTCCTCGTTGATGGAGCGCTACTTCGTGGACGGCGACCGGGCCGACGCGGAGAAGGCCGTCACCGCCGCCCGTGAAGCCGTCGCCCTGACCCCCGCCGGTCTGGCCATCCGCGGCTCCCGGCTGCTCAACCTCTCGATCGCGCTGGGAGTCCTCGGTGAGGCGACCGGCACCACGGGTCCGCTGCGGGAGGCCCTCCGCGTCGCCGAGGCGAGTGCGGGGGTGCTCAACGCGCCGCCCGCCACCCGCATCCGCGCCCACCGGGTGTGGGGCAGGTGGGCCGTGGTCCTCGGACGGTGGAGGGTCGCGCTGGCGGCCTTCGCCGGCGGCGTGGACCTGGTGGCCCAGGTCGCGCCCCGGCACGTGCGCCGTGCGGACCGCGAGTCCCGCCTGGCCGACCTGCGCGGTGTGCACACCGACGCGGCCGCCGCCGCCCTCGCGACCGGTGACCCGATCCGCGCCGTCGAGCTGCTGGAGCAGGCCCGCGGCGTGCTCCTCGTCGACGAGCTCGACGCCCGGGCGGGTTCGCTCGCGCTGCGCGACCGCGCGCCGCACCTCGCGACCGAGTGGGACGCGGTGCTGGAGGAGCTGGCCGACGAGTCCCAGTCGACCGACGAGCGGCAGGCGTTGTCGCGCCGGTGGCAGGACGTGCTGGACCGGATCCGCGCGGTTCCCGGTCTCGACTCCTTCCTGCGCCCGCCGAGCGCGTTGGACCTGCGCGTCGCCGATGGCGCGATCGTGCTGGTGAACATCAGCCAGTGGCGCTGCGACGCCCTGCTGATCACCTCGCGCGGCGTGCGCTCGAAGCGGTTGCGGCACGTCACCCTGGAGGAGGTCGAGCAGCGGACCGGCGCCTACCTCGCGGCGCTCGACACGCTCGACGGCGGCGACCTGGTCGCCCGGTTCGACGCGCAGGCCGTGGTCCGCGAGACGCTGGCGTGGTTGTGGGACACGATCGCCGGACCGGTCCTGAAGGCGCTCGGCCACACCCGCGCGCCCCGCGCCGCGTGGCCCCGCGTGTGGTGGTGCCCGACCGGCGCGCTCACCCACCTCCCGCTGCACGCCGCGGGTCGGCACGACGTCCCCGGCGAGGCCGTGCTCGACCGCGTGGTGTCGTCCTACACACCCACCGCCCGCACCCTGAACCACACCCGGTCCCGCCCGCCGACGACCCGGCGCGACCTCCTCGCCGTCGCCATGCCCACCACCCCCGACCACGCCGACCTGCCGGCGACCGACGCCGAGGCGACCGACCTCGCCGCGCTCCTGGCCGCCGCCGAACCGCTGCGCGGCCCCGCCGCCACCCGTGCCGCCGTGCTGGCCGCGCTGCCGCACGCGACGTGGGCCCACTTCGCCTGCCACGCCCACAGCGACCCGCTCGTCCCGTCCGCCGGCCACCTGCTGCTCGCCGATGGCGCGCTGACCGTCGCCGACATCGGCGCGCTGCGCCTGGAGAACGCCGAACTGGCCTACCTGTCCGCGTGCTCCACCGCCCGCACCACCCTCACCACCCCGGACGAGGTGATCACGCTCGCGTCAGCGTTCCAGCTCGCCGGCTTCCGCCACGTCGTCGGCGCACTGTGGCCGATCCAGGACACCACCGCCGCCCGCGTGGCCGCCACCTTCCACCGCCGCGTCCACACCGGCACACCACCCGCCGAGGCCCTGCACGAAGTGCTGCGCGAACTCCGCACCGAGTTCCCTCTCGCGGTATCGCAATGGGCCGGCTACGTCCACGTCGGCTCCTGACCAACCCCTACCGCCGGCGAGCACTCCACCCGTCACGGCTGCACCTTGACCGAGGCGACGACCTGCGTGAGCTGGTGGGCATACCGGGCCGGGTGACGGCGTCGAGAGGCGGCCTGGATGATCTGAACGGCGGCCTCGGGCGAGTGGGTCGCGGAACCGGGTAGGAAGGTGGGACGTGCTCTCAGCGCTTGCCCGGTGGTGCGGGCGGCACCGCAAGGCGGTGGTGTTGTTGTGGGTGGTGCTGGCGGTCGGGTTGCTCGCCGGTGCGCGGCTGGTCGACGGTGGTACGGCCGAGGACGTGGTGGTGCCCGGCAGTGACAGCGAGGCCGCCAACGCGTTGTTGGCCGAGGCGGACATGTTCGGCCGGCAGAGTTCCCAGCTGGTGCTCACCGCGCCGCGGAACCGGTACGTCGACGCGTCGGAGCTCCAGACCGCGGTGCGGGAGGTGGTGGACGCGGTGTCGGCGGTGCCCGGGGTCGGCACGGTGCCGGAACGGGTCGAGCCGAGCCCGGACCGGACGGCCGTGCGGTTCAGCGTGCCGCTCGACGTGGGGACCACTGCGGACAAGGCCTTGGCACAACGGGTGCTCGACGCGACGGAACCCGCCCGTGCCGCCGGGATGGACGTCGCGCTCGGTGGTGCGCTCGGGCGACAGCTGTCCGCGCTGAACTCCCGACCCAGCGAGATCATCGGCATCGTCGCCGCGCTGGTGGTGCTGCTGCTGGCGTTCGGCTCGGCGGTCGCGGCGCTGCTCCCGGTCGTCACCGCGCTGCTCGTGGTCGTCGGCGGCTTGGCCGGGCTGGACATCCTGAAGAGCGCGGTGAGCCTGCCCGACGTCGCGCCGACGCTCGCCGCGATGATCGGCCTGGGGGTAGGGGTCGACTACACGCTGTTCCTCGTCAGCAGGCAGCGCAGGCTGCTCGCCACCGGGTTGCCCGTGCCGGAAGCCGTGGCGCGCACCGCGCGGTCGGCCGGTGCGGCGGTGGTGTTCGCCGGTGCCACCGTGATCGTGTCGATCAGCGGGTTGATGCTGACCGGCGTCGACTTCGTGTCCTGGCTGGGCTGGAGCAGCGCGTTGCTGGTCGCCGGCGCGGTGCTGTCCGCCGTCACGCTGACGCCCGCGGTGCTCGCCATGGCGGGTGAGCGGCTCGGCCGCGGCCGTCCGGCGCCGGCCGCCGACGAGGCACTGGACGGCAGCGTGTGGGGCCGGTTCGCGTCGTGGTCCGCCCGCCGCCCCGTGGCGGTCGCGATCGCGAGCACGGTCTTGCTGCTCGGCCTCGGCGCGCCGGCGCTCGCGTTGCGGCTCGGGCAGTCCGACGCGGGCGACCGCGGCACGGACCAGCAGACCGTGCGGCACTACCTGGCCACCGCGGCGGCGTGGGGGCCCGGCGAGAACGGCCCGCTCAGCGTGGTGCTGACCGACCCCGCCCGAGCCGAGGCCGCCACCGCCGCGCTGCGCGGGACCAACGGCGTCGCGTCGGTGTCACCGCCGCGCCCGCTGCCCTCCGGTGCGGTGTCCCTGCGAGTCGTCCCGACCACCGCACCCTCCGACCCCACCACCGACGACCTCGTCGAACGGCTGCGCGACGAGGTGCTGCCGAGGTTCGGCGACGCCCACGTCGGCGGCGGCACCGCCACCCGCATCGACCTGGCCGACCGCATCACCGGTCGGCTGCCGTGGCTCATCCTGGCCGTTATCGGCGTGTCCTGCGTGCTGTTGCTGCTGGCGTTCCGGTCCGTGCTGCTGCCGGTCAAGGCGGCGCTGATGAACATCGTGTCGGTGTGCGCCGCGTACGGCGTGGTCACGGCCGTGTTCCAGTGGGGCTGGGGAGCGGACCTGATCGGCCTCGACGGGCCGGTGCCGATCGACAGCTACGTGCCCATGGTGCTGTTCGCCGTCCTGTTCGGACTGTCCATGGACTACGAGGTCTTCCTGCTGTCGGCGATCCAGGAGCACTGGGCCCGCACCGGTGACAACCACACCGCCGTGCGGCGCGGCCTCGCCGAGACCGGTGGCGTGATCACCTCCGCCGCCCTGATCATGGTGTGCGTCTTCGCGAGCTTCATCCTGGTCGACAACCCGACGGTCAAGGTCTTCGGACTCGGGCTGGCCACCGCCATCGTGGTCGACGCCACCATCGTCCGCTGCCTGCTCGTGCCGGCCACCATGGTCCTGCTGGGTCGCTGGAACTGGTGGCTGCCCGGCCGGCTGGACCGGCTGCTCCCCCACCTGCTCGACCACCGCGCTCCCGAACACCGAACCAGGGCCGCCGCGACGGCGTCCACCGAGCACTGACGTCCGGTCAGTCCTGGATCAGCCCGAGCTCGCTGAACACCCGCCGCCCCCAGGACAGCGCGGTGGGCAGGTCGTCCCACTGCCGGTCCTCCTCGGTCAGGTAGGGGAACACGTACGGCTCGGTGATCTCGGCGGGCAGGTCGGCGGCACGGCACTGGTACGGGGGACGCCCGTAGTTGTCCGCGAACATCGCCGCGGCGACCTCGACCGGCTGCGCGTCCCAGATGCCGAACCACAGTCGGCGCAGCATCGCCGGGTGCGCCATCGCGAAGATCAGCCTGCCCACGTCGAACGGTTCGCCGGCCGAGATCACCCGGGCCACGCCGCAGTAGCGCCGGTTGCCCTCGGGCAGGTGCACGACCCCGGCGTCACCGGACCAGATCTCCACGCTGTGGCCCGCGTCGATGATCGCGGCGCACAGCGTGGCCAGCGCCAGGCCGCGGTTGATGATCACCTGGTGCCCGATCCGGTGCGAGTACGAGGACGGCACGAGGAACGTGATCACCTTGCCGCGTCGGGAGACCTGCCGCGGCACCGCGTCCACCATGCACTCCGGAACCCCGGCCAGGTAGGCGCCGACGTCCACCTCGCTGCCGGTCACGTCCCAGGTCGGTTCCAGCACGGTGACCGCGTGGGACAGCCCGGCGCTGTCGCGCAGTTGGCTGATCGTCACGTCGGCCTCCTCCAGGGCCAGCGGCCAGCCGTCGACGGCCAGCCGGACCGCTTCCTCCCAGGAGGCACCGTGCCACTCGACACCGGCCCTCCGGCTGGACCCGAAGGGGATGGACGGTGGAACCGTCGCCGCATCCAGGAACTCGCGCCACGACAGCAGCGGTGGCAGCTTCACGTCGATCACGGGTCAGTCCAGCCCGAGCGCCTTGCGGTGCGCGTCGGAGAGCCCGCGCACCACCCGCCACTGGATCACCTGGTCCAACGTGGCGCCCGCCTCCAGCAGCTTGGCACCGTCGATGCTGGTCCGCGGCGAGAACAGCACCGGCAGCTTCTTCTCCCCCGCGAGCCCCCGCAGCTCCCGGACCTCTTCGAGGAGTTCCTGCACCGCGTCCGGGTGCGATGGCGCGTGCCGCAGCGCGATCCGCTCCTCCAACCCCTCGTCGATCGGCACGTCGATCACCACGAACCGGTCCAGCGTGGCGGAGTCCAGCGTCTGCCGCCCGACGTACTGGCGGTCGCCACCCGTGCCGTAGGTGTTCCCGGTGGCCACCAGCCGGAAGTTCTCGTGCGCGTCCACCATGCGGTCCGCGAACGCGCAGGTGCCCAGCGCGAGCGCCTGGTTCAGCTCGGCGAGCAGCCCGGGGTGGCCGTTGTCCAGCTCGTCCAGCAGCATCACCCCGCCGTGCTCGAACGCGCGGCGGAACGGCGTGTCGTGGTACTGGCCGTGGGCGTCGTAGTAGCCGAACACCTTGCTCATCGGCGTGGTCGGGCCCAGCGACAGCGCCTGGAACTCCAGGCCCAACGCCCCGGCGGCGTGCTTGGCCAGCATGGACTTCCCGGTGCCCGCCGGGCCGACCAGCAGCACGTGGCAACGCGCGTGCAGGGCCACCAGCAACTCCGGCAGCACGCTGTGCGTGTCCGCGCCCAGCTCCACCTTCCCGCCCTGCGGGAGCACCACCGTGACGACGTTCGGCGCGTACTGCGCGAACACCTTCTCCGCCTCGTCGCGGACCGCGCGCCGCACCGAGTTCAACGCTTCCCCGGACACCTCGTCGACCACGCCCGGCAGTGCCTCGCGGGTCGCCTCACGGGCCAGCTCGGTCGCCGTGACCGCGGCTTTGCCGGCCAGCTCGTCGTGCATCTGCCGCAGATCCGGGGTCGCACCGGCCACCGCGTCCCGGGCCAGCCCCGGCAGCACCTCCTCCGCGACCCGCCGCACCGCGTCGGCCAGCGACCCGCGCACCTTCTCCGCCTCGTCCCGCACCGCGCCGGGAGCCGCCTCCTCGACCGCCGCGCGCACCACCTCGACCATCGCGGCCGACCCGGCGTGCACCAGCTCGTCCCGCACCCGGTCACGGTCCGGCGTCGCCTTGGCGACCGCGGCGCGGGCCAGCTCGGCGATCACCTCCTCGGACTGCTGCTCAAGCGTGCTCGTGACCGCGTCGCGCACCTGCTCGGTGGCCTGGCGCACCACGTCCGCCAGCACGTCCCCGGCCTGACCGCGCACGATGCCGGTCACCTCCGAGCCCACCGCGGCGACCAGCTCCTCGCGCACCTTCGCCGCGTCCGGTGTCGCGTCCCGCACCGCGGCCCTGGCCAGGTCCGGCAACAGGCCGTCCGCGGTCTGGTTGACCAGGACCGGCAGGTCCTCCTCCAACGCCTTCCGCGCCGCCCCCTCCACCGCGGCCCGCATCTCGGCCAGGTCCGGCGTGGCTTCGGCGACCGCGGCGCGGGCCAGGGTGGGCAGCGCCGCGTGCGCGTGCCGGCGGATGGTCTCCGGCAACCGGGCCTGGATCTCGCCTTGCACCATCCACAGCAGATTGCTCTGCGTGAACACCGTCCGCGCCACCGCCTCGGCGATCTGCGCGACCTCCGACTTCGTGCTGGTCCGCACGCTTCCTCCCCGTTCCCCCGTGGTGTCACCCCGAGTATGGGAGCGTTCTGGAGGGTCCAACGGAGATCGGCACGTTGCTGCCACCGTCGCCGGACGACGGGTAGCGGTGGACCTCCGTCACCCTTCGGACGCATTGCGCGGGATTTCGGGCACTGCTTAGCTCCTGGCACCCGGAAACACGACGACGCCGGAGCCAGGACTTGGACGAACCGGACGTTCCCGACCTGTCCGAATGCCTCGCCGCCTTCGCCGCCCGCGACTACGTCACCTGCTACCACGCCGCGCGCCGCGGCCTGTCCGCGCAGGGACCGAGCCAGGACTTCGTCCTCGGCCAGCTCATCGCCATCTGCGTGCAACGCCTCGGACAGTCGAACGAGTTGCCGGCACTGCCGCGACTGATGTTGGAGGCCGCCGCCGACGACTGGGAGAAGGCGCTCGTCCGGCTGACGTTCGGGCAGGAGACCCTGGACTCGGTCTGGCCGTCCGCGACCGACGAGGTGCGCCGCTGCCAGGCGCTCTACTACGCCGGGGCCAGGCTGCTCACGGCCGGCCGGTGGACCGAGGCGGAACGCTACCTGCGCGGAGCCGTCCAGCGGGACGCCGACTGCGTGGAGAAGAGCCTCGCCGAGGCCGACCTGGCGGCACCGCCTGCCGACGACACCGCGGCCGAGCAGGCGTTCGACGTCCACCGCCGGCGCGCGCAGGACATGGTGCGACGCGGCGAACCCGACGAAGCCATCCGGATCGCCGAAGAAGCCTGCGATCTCGCCCGGCGCACCTGGGGGCAGGACGACGCGCACTTCGCCCAAGGGCTGCACACCCTGATGCTCGCGCTCAGCGACGCCGGTCGCGTCCGGGAGGCGGTGGAACTCGCGCCACTCGCCGTCCGCCTCGCCCGCGAGCACTTCGCCGACGAAGCCGACCTCGCGAACCTGCTGAACACCGTCGCCTACCTGCACAAGGCCACCGGCGGGTTCGACGAGGCGAGGTCGCTCTACCTGGCCGCGGCCGAGTTGTGGGGCAGGTCGGCGGAGGATCGGCGCGAAGTCGCCGCCACGCTCAACAACCTCGCCCAGATGGAGGTCGAACGCGGCGAGCTCGATCAGGCCGAGCAGCTGCTGCGGCGCGTCCTGGACCTGGTCGACGCCGCGGACGGCAGCCACCGGCTGTACGCCACGGCGTTGGGCAACTTGGCGGTCGTCCGCGAGCGGAAGGGCGATCTCGACGGTGCCGAGCGGCTCCACCGCGAAGCCCTCGACCACCAGCGGGAGGTGGCCGGCGAGGACCACCGGAGCTACGCCGTCGCCCTCAACAACCTCGGGCACCTGTACAAGGGACAGGGTCGCTTCGCGGAGGCCGAACCGCTGCTCCGCCGCGCCGCCGACATCGTGGAGCGGAAGCTGGGCGCCCACCACCCCACCACGCTGACCACGCTGGGCTCGCTGCTGGAGGTCTACCAGGCGACCGGCCAGCAGGAGGCCGCGGACCGCCTGATCGCCCGGGCACGGCCGGAGAACCACCCGGTGCCGGACCACGGCCCGCACACGCTGCACCCGATTCCCGCCCTGGCTCCGGTGTTCCGGTTCATGAGTGCGGAGCTGCCGCTGGAGGCCGACGACCCGGCACCCATCGGCGGCGGCCTCGACTGGCGGTCGCCTTCCTACCAGCAGCGGCTGACCCGACTCGCCGACCGCTTCGCCGAGGGCCCGGACGGCGAGTCCCTCCGGCTGGCCATCCTGCTCAACGCGCAAGAGCCCACCCACGAGGTGCTCCAGATCTTCCTGATGTGCGGTGCGGACGGCACGGAGGAAGCACGGGAGTTCGAGGAATTGCTCTTGAGCCTGGTCGCCGACCCGTGGCAGGCGGCGCTCGTCGCGCTGACGCTCGGCCTGACCGAGCCCGCCGAGGTCGAGCAGCTGGCCGACGACGACGTGAAAACGTGCCAACTGCTCTACTACGCGGCGCAGCGGAGCCTCGCCGAGGGACACCGTGACGAGGCGCTGGCCGACCTCGGCGCTTGCGCGTCCTCCGGCGTGGTGTGCTTCGAGGCGTGGATGGCCGCGCGGATCCTGCGCGCCGCACCGCGCGCGTCCGACCGCGACCTGGCGGACGAGGTCGCCGGGCTCACCGCGAGGACGAACGACCTGCTCGAACGCGGGGACTTCACGGGCGCCGTCAGCCTGGCGGAGCGGGGTTGGCGGCGGGCGGCCGGTCTGGAGGAGAACTCCCCCGAGCGCACCCACAGCCTCTACAACCTCGGCCAGGCGGCCTACCGGACCGGCGACTTGGTCCGGGCAGAGCAGTTGCTGTGCGAGCTGGTGACCGTCGCGGAAGGACACGAACACCGCAACCGGGTCCTGGTCGCCGGAGCGCTGAACGTCCTGGGCAACATCCACGCCGACCTCGCGCGGTTCGAGCTGGCCGAACCGGCGCTGCTCGACGCGCTCGAACAGCTCCGGCTCGCGGGGCGTACCGGTGACGCGGACTACGTCGAGGTACAGGGCAACCTCGCCGAGGTGTACGGCGAGATGGGCGATGTCCACCGGGCGATAGCGCTCAGCACCCAGGCACTGCGGTCCATGGACGAGTCGCTCGGGTCGGCGCATCCCATGTACGCGAGGATCCTGACGAACGTGGGCAACATGCTCCGGGAGATCGGCGACCTGGAGCGCGCCGAAGGCTTCCTCGAAGGTGCTCGGCAGATCCTCCGGGAGACGCGGCCCGCCGGGCATCCGGACCTGGCCGCCGCCGGTGAGGTGCTGGCCGCGCTGTACCTGGACCAGCGCCGGTTCACCGACGCGGAAGGCGTGTTGCGGTCCGCTCTGGAGATCCGCCGCAACGCCGGGCAGACCGAGAGCACCGCCTACGCGGCGGGCGTCTGCTCGCTCGGTCTCGTGCACCTCAACAGCGGGCGGATCGAGGAGGCGCGGCGCGCGCTGTCGGAGAGCCGCGCGATCCTCGACCGGCTGGTCGGGCCTGTGCACCCGTTCAGCGCCACGGTGCTCACCAACCTCGGTCAGGTCCACGCGGTGGACGGTGACCTGCGCGGGGCGTTCGAGTTGACCGTCGAAGCCGAGGAGGCCCATTCGCGGGTGCTCTTCGACTCGTTCGCGACCGCCTCGGAGCGGCTCCAGGTCAACCAGCTCGGTCGGCGGTCCCCGTCGTTGTCCAACCTGCTGAGCCTGGTGGCCGCCCTCGGTGCCCCTGATGACGTGGTTGACCAGGCCTTCGACCTGGTGCTGCGCCGAAAAGGTCTCGTGGGCGAAGCGCAAACGGTGCTGCGGGACGGGATCCGCCTGGCGAACGATCCCGACCTGGAGCCGAAGACCGCGCACGTGCGCTCGTTGCGGGAGAAGATCGCCCGCAAGACGTTGAGCGGCCCGGGGCCGGAAGGGCCGCACGCCCACCAGGCCATGCTCGCCGCCTGGGCCGAGGAGAAGGAACGCCTGGAGGCCGAGCTGTCGCGGACCGTTCCCGCGACGAACCTGGAACAACGCCTGCGGCAGCTGAACGCGCCGTCGTTGCGGTCCCTGCTGCCACCGGGCTCGGCGCTGGTCGAGATCGTGCGCTTCGGGCTGTCCTCGTTCACGAAGCCGGTGGCCGGTGTGGACCCGCCCAGGGCACAGCTGCGGTACTGGGCCTTCGTCCTGCGGCCGGACGAGCGTCTCCGGCTGGTCGACCTCGGTGCGGCCGAGGAGATCGACCGGCTGGTGACCGGCTACCGGGACGAGGTCGTCGGGACGGGTGCCGCCCGCGATCTCGCGCCGCCCGAACCGGTCGCGGACACCACCGAACTCGACGCGGGCACAGCCCTGCGGGCCGCGGTCTTCGACCCGCTCGCCACGGCGCTGGGCGATGCCCGCCGCCTGTTCCTGTGCCCGGACGGCGACCTGTCCCGCCTGCCCTGGGAGGTGCTGCCCGTCTCGCCCGACCGTCGCCTCGTCGACGACTACGAGATCAGCTACCTCGGATCAGGGCGCGACCTGCTGCGCGTCTCGACCCCGTCGTCGGTGGAGCGGACAGCGCCGGTGGTCATCGCGGATCCCGACTTCGACCTGTCGGCACCTGGTACGTCCACCGATCCGGGTGACCGGACCACCTCGGAGCTGCGCCAGGCCGGGCTGCGCTTCGACCGGCTACCGGGCACCGAGCGGGAGGGCCGGGCGGTCGCCGCGCTGCTGGGCGTCCCACCGCTGACGGGTGCCTCCGCCACCGAGTCGGCCGTCAAGTCCTGCCTGCGCCCGAGGGTCCTGCACATCGCCACCCACGGCTACTTCCTGCCCGACCCCGAGCAGGACCGTGCCGCGCCGACCGGCCTCGCCGGACCGCTGCTCGGCCGGTTGTCGAACGCCGACGAGAGCCCGTTCCTGCGCTCCGGGCTGGCCTTGGCCGGGGCCAACACGTGGCTGGCCGGCGGCGTGGTGCCGACCGAGGCCGAGGACGGGATCCTCACCGCGGAGGACGTGACGGGGATGGACCTGGCCGGTACCGAGCTGGTCACCCTCTCCGCCTGCGAGACCGGCCTGGGCGCCCACCACTTCGGTGAGGGCGTGCTCGGCCTGCGCCGCGCGTTCACCTCGGCCGGTGCGCGCACGGTGGTGATGAGCCTGTGGCGGGTTCCCGACGCGGAGACCCAGACGCTGATGACCGGTTTCTACGGGCGGATCCTGGCTGGTGAAGGGCGGGCCGCCGCGCTGCGGCACGCACAGCTGGAGCTGAGGAAGGCCCGGCCGCACCCGTACTACTGGGGCGCGTTCATCTGCCACGGTGATCCAGAGGGCTTTGAGCGGAACCCGTGACCAGGTCCGGTACCGGGCCGGGTTGCGTCAGGAACTGCACGATCGCGGAACGGAACGCAGGACTGCCGGTCGCGGTGCCGTGGTCACCGGCGATCACGCGCAGGCGGGCGCCGGGGATGGCGTCGGCGAGCACGTGGGGGCGTTCGGCGAGCGGGTCGTCGTCACCGGCGATGACGAGTGTCGGGACGGTGATGGCGGCGAGGTCGATGTGTCCTTTGTGCACGGAGCGGGCCTGGGCGGCCAGGGACGGCAGGTCCGCTCCGATGACCTCGGCGAACCCGCGCATGCCCGCGACGACCGGTGACAGGGTGCGTGGGTGCTCGGCGAGCAGTGCTTCGGCGAGGACGTCGTCGGGCAGGACGCGGGTGTCGACGCCGCCGAGTTCGACGACACCGGCACCGATACCGCCGACGACCAGCCGACGCACGGCGCGTTCCTCGGTGGCGGTGAGGAGGGCGATGATGCCGCCCATCGAGTAGCCGACGAGGTCGACCGCGGGGACGTCGAGGGCGGCGATGACCGCGCGGAGGTCGCGGGCCATGCGTCGTTCCCCGTAACGGGCCGGGTCGGGCGACTTCCGGGACCGGCCGTGGCCACGCGCGTCGACTCCCACGACGGCGCGGCCCGCGGCGGTGAGGGCGGCGACCGTGCCGCGGGCGGCCCACTCGACCAGGGTGTCGACGGAGAAGCCGTGCTGCAGCACGACGGGAACCGGGTCCTGGTCGACACCCGGGTCCGCGTCCCAGCGGTGGTAGGCGATCTCGGTGCCGTCGTCGACGACCAGGGTGGCGGTGCGCGGCGGGACGGCGGCCGCCAACCCGGCCTCCACCTCGGCCTTGGCCGCGCTCAACGGGTCGGTCACGGGATGCCTCCGAGGGGTGGGTCCGCGGCGGTGCGGGTGGGCGGGGACGACCGGTCTGGCCCTCGTCAGGCCGGGGTCCCGGCCTGACGACCCAACGCCTCGGCCAGGCGAGCCGTGTCCTCCAGGATGTAGTCGTCGACCATCCTGCCCCACCTCAGCGTGACCCACTGCACGCCTTCGTTGCGGTACTCGCTGCCGTCGGCGAGCGTGGCGGCCATGGTCAGCCTCGTCACGACGGTCGTGCGCCAGGGCCACCCGCGCACCACGACGTCGGTGAGCGTGATGCGCAGACCGGGCAGGCTCTCGCGCATCAGGCGGAACCACTGCTCGAACCGGTCACGACCGGTGAACTCGGCACCCAGCGGCGGCTCCCCCACGAACTTGAACCTGACGTCCGCGGCGGCGAGTTCCACGGCGGCCAGGTGGTCCCCCGCACCGACCCGTTCCCACAACCTGCGCACCTTGGCACGGACGATGGCGTGGTACACAACGCACCTCCTGGTAGCTTGCGAATTGCAAGCCACCCTAGATCAGCTGACTTGCACTTCGCAATCGACTAGGATGGGCGTCATGCCCAGGGATCGCTTCGCCGCCATGGCCTGCTCCGTGGCCCGCACCGCGAACATCGTCGCCGACCCGTGGACCCTGGTCGTCCTGCGCGACCTGTTCCTCGGCCTGACCCGCTTCGACCAGTTCACCGACGACCTGGGCATCGCGACCAACACCCTGACCGACCGCCTCACCACGCTCGTGGACGCCGGCCTGGTCGAGCGCCGGCCGTACCGGGAACGCCCCGTCCGCCACGAGTACCACCTGACCGAGGCGGGCAAGGACCTCTACGGCGTGGTCGTCAGCCTCCTGGCTTGGGGAGATCGCCACCTGGCCCCGGACGGCGCACCGCTGCGCCTGCGGCACACCACCTGCGACCACGAGACCACCCCGGTGGTCAGCTGCTCGCACTGCGGCGGGGAACTGCACGCGGACGACGTCGTGCCGCTCCCCGGTCCGGGCGGTCGCGCCGCGCCGGGTACCCGTGTGATCGCGGAACTGCTCACGAGCCGTCGTGGTGTCGGTCGATCGACCGATTGACGGTGCCGAAGATCCTGTGCAGGTTGGTGGCCTCACAAGATCAGCACGGAAGCGGTGGGCACATGAGCACGACGCTGGCCTTCACCCTGGTCACCCCTGAGGAACTGGACCGGGCGATCAAGGAACCGGAGTGGGCGCTGGAGCGGGTGCAGGACGGGGACGCGCTGTCGTGCTTCCTGGAGAAGTCCTGGGCGGGCATCCAGTTCCTGTTGGACGCGGCCGAGGTGGACGTCGAGCTGCACGAGGACGGCTTCATCATCGACGACGAGGCCATCCTGTCGGGGTGGAGCGACAGCATGGTCGCCGATGCCGCCAAAGCGCTGAGCGCGGTGCCGTTCGAGGTGTTGGCCGGCCACTACGACCCGCGGAAGCTGAGCGAGGCGGAGGTCTACCCCTTCAGGCACCTCTGGGACGGCGACGACATCGAGTACCTGCGGGAGAACTACGTGGACCTCGTGGAGTTCTTCCAGGAGACGGCGGCGTCGGGCGGCGCGCTGATCCGGGAAATCAGCTTCTGATCCCGCCCGACCCCGCTGTCGCGGTGGGCTCCGCCCGTCCACCGCAGACCTCGACAGCTGCCGCTAGCAGGTGCCGTTCGACACCGGCATGCCCTTGTTGGCGCCCGCCGTGCGGCTCACGACGCTCGGCACGCAGCTGGCCTGGTCGAGCGTGTAGC
>NZ_PYAX01000016.1 GCF_003014735.1 Saccharothrix carnea
GTGTGCTGCCGCGCCACGGCCTCGGGCCGCCCGGCCGCGATCCGCGACCGCAACCGGCCGTGCTCCTCGCGCAACCCCGCCATCGACCGCTCGGCCGGTTCGCCCGGTTGCTCCGGTTCGATCCGGACGGACACGAAATCCAGCTCGGACGTGCTCATCCGGTGACCACCTGGTGGAAACGGCCCCGGTAGAACAGCAGCGCGCCGTCGTCGTCACCGGGCTCGCAGGACAGCACGCGCCCCACGAACAGCGAGTGGTCGCCCGCCACGTGCGCCTCCACCACCTCGCACTCCAGCCACGCCAGCGCGCCGGTCAGCAGGGGAGCGCCGGTGTGCGGGCCGGGGGTGGAGTCCACGACGTCGAACTGCGCCTCGCCCAGCGGACGGGCCCGGTCGGCGAAGTAGCGGACCACCGACTCCTGCCCGGCGCCCATGACCGACACCCCGAACCGGCCCGCGGCGCTGAGCGCGCCGTGCATGACCGCGGTGTGCGCGATGCAGCACTGCACCAGCGGCGGGTCGAGCGAGACCGAGCCGAACGTGTTGGCGGTCATGCCGTGGATGTGCTCGCCACCCACCGTGATGACCACGACCCCGGTGGCGAACCGGCCCATGACCGAGCGCAGGTCCGAGGGCGCCACCTGGCCCGGCGGAGCTTGGGCCGGGTCTGCCCGGTCGATCCCCTGGTGGATGACGTGCACCTTCTCGGACATCTCCTGCGATCCCCTCGTCTGGCGCGGTCGGCGCGGCGCGCCGACCACGATCCACAAAGGACGTGGTTTCGGTCGGGATGATCCGAATGTAGTCGGCGCTGTCCGCCGGCCCTCCACCATCGGGTAACGCTGTCCTCACGCCCTCCGGGTGAGCGCGCGATTACCGGCCGTCACCCGGTCGTCCGCCAGAGTGGTCCCGGAAGCCTGGAGCGTGTCCAGGAGGTTGATCTCGGGGGAGAACCCGTGAACAAGATCAAAGTCGTGTTGGTCGGCGGTCCCGAGCAACTGCGCGAGGACGACCGGATCCGTTACGTCACCGATCTCGCCGACAAGGTCAAGGTACCGGCCGGCAACGGCTACGAGCACTTCCGCGCGAACGGCGAATCGCGCACCGTGGACGATTTCGAAGTGCCGGTGTTCGCGTGGTGCGGCCGGACGAAGATCGCCGAATAGTGGGCCGGGAGCGCGCGTACTTCCTACCCCACCACCCGGAAACGCCCTGGGGCGCGACGATGCGCTTCCCAGGGCGTTCGCGGCGGAGCCGGCCGCTCAGCTGCCACCTTCCTGAACGGAGTTCTCCCCGGGTGCCGCCGGTCGGACTTCCTGCCCCTGCTGCGGGTCCACCGGATCGCGCACCAGCGGTACCGGCACGCTCACGCACTCCGGCGCGGCACCCGTGATCAGCGCAGCGGCCAGGGAGACGCTGGCCGACGACTGCGTCGCCGCCAGCAGCAGCGTG
This sequence comes from Saccharothrix carnea, assembly GCF_003014735.1. Classification (GTDB taxonomy): domain Bacteria; phylum Actinomycetota; class Actinomycetes; order Mycobacteriales; family Pseudonocardiaceae; genus Actinosynnema; species Actinosynnema carneum. The sequence continues at coordinate 1,452 of NZ_PYAX01000016.1, forward strand.
TCGCCCTCGGGGATGGCGTCGGCGTCGAACGTCATCGAGCCGCCGCCCTCGCCCACCGAGTCCACCGACGCGGAGCTCGCGGTGCCCGCGCTCTCGGTGTCGGTCGGCAGGTCGTCCAGGCCGACGCACCCGTCGCGCACCGGGACCGCGACCGCGCGCACACCCAGCCGGCGCAGTTCCTCGTTCGCGCCGGTCACGCCGGTGATGTCGCTGATCGACACCGTCACCACGCCGTCAGGCCCCTTGGTGACGGCGTAGGCGGCGGGGGCACCGCCGGTGAGCAGCGTGCCGGTCAGCGCGATCACGCCCGCCACGCCCAGCGCCGTGCCGCCGATGCCCAGCGCCCGGCCGGCGCCGCGCCGCCCGGTCGGCGCGGGGTCCACCGCGCGGTCCGGCACGGTGTCCAGCGCGGACCCGTGGCTGCGCATCAGGTCCTCGAAGAGCTGGTCCTCGAACTTGGCCATCATCGTTCCACCCCTGTTGTCGTCTTCCGGAGTTTCGTTCGGGCCCGGAACAGTCGGATGCGCACCGCGCCCGCCGAGACACCCAGCGCCTCGGCGGCTTCCTTCGGGCTCAGACCGTCGAGATCCACCAGCTCCACGACCTCGCGGTCGAGCCGGGGCAGTTCGGCCAGGCCGGCGAGCAGTGCGCCCGCCGCTTTCTCGGCGTCGATCCGGTCGACCAGGTCGTCCACCGCGTCGGCGTCGAGGGCCCGCAGTCCGGCGATGCGCCGCACGCCGTGACTGCGTTGGCTGTGCGCCTCGCAGTGCGCGGCGAACACCCGGCTCGCGATGCCGATCAGCCAGGCCCGGGCGCTGCCCTTGACCGGGTCGTAGGTGGCGAACGACGTGATCGCCCGGACGAAGGTGTCCGCGGTCAGGTCGGCCACCGTCTGCGGTTCCGCGCTGCGTCGCGCGAAGTAGGCGGTGACCGTGCCGACGTGGGCCCGGTAGACCTTCTCGAACTCGGCCGCGGCACCGGTTCGCTTCCCGGGCGGTGGGTGCTGGAGCGGCTCCACGTGGTCCGCCACCGCGCTTGCCATTGTCTCGCTCACACCACATGGTTGCCGGGATCGCGCGATCCCGTTACAGGTCGACGGCCGCGCGCTCCGCGGCTCGGAACGTCGGTCAGCGCCGGGTCGTGGCCGGGAGGAGGTTGACCCGGACCGCGCGCAGGATCGTGCTCGGCCTGGCCAGCTGCTGCGGGTGGGCGAGCATGGTGGTGATGCGGGCCAGCCGGTCGTTGGTGACGGCGTCGGTCATCGAGGCCTTGAACACCTGGCCGCTGAACCACCTGATCAGCCGGTAGCCGCGCGGGTAGGGGCCGTCCACGTGCGGCAGCTCCAGGTCCGCGAACGTCGACACCTGCCACGCCGCGTCCACCACGACCGCGACCCGGTCGAAGTAGGCCCGCGCCGGTTCGTCCAGCCGGGGGTCCGAGCGGAGGTAGGTCGACAGGCACGACGCGTGCAGCGCGGCGGAGGTCATGCCCTGGCCGTACACGGGGTTGAACGAGGCGATCGCGTCACCGGCGACGGCCAGCCCGGCCGGCAGCCGGTCCAGCTCGTGGAAGTCCCGCCGCCTGCTGTCGGCCTGGTGGTAGGTGACCACGTCGCCGAGCATCCGGCCGCGCTCGGCGATGTCGCCGAAGACGGCCGGGAAGTCGTCGCGGCACCGGGCGACGTAGTCGGCGGCGTCCCGACCGGGCCGGTCGTCGCCGTAGCCCGCGATGAGCATGATCCAGCGGTCGCCCTCGACCCGGAGCACGCCGCCGATCCGCGCCGGCCGCCCGTCGTCCGGGCTGACCTGCGCGATCACGCTCCACTGGTCGCTGATCGCCTCGTCGTAGGCGAACATCGCGGTGGCGTAGTTGAGCTTGATCGGCATCCGGCGCATCGGCGGGCGCGGCCACCCGGCGGACTCCAGCCAGTCGCTCATCCTGCTCGACCGGCCCATCGCGTCCACCACGAAGTCCGCCGTCGCGGTGACGGCCTCGGTCCCGCCTTCCGGGACGTACCGGACACCGGCCACCCGCGCGCCGTCGAACACCAGGCCGTCGGCCCGGCCGGCGACGAGCCGGACGTTGTCGACCGCGAGCGTCCGGTGGCGCACCTTCGCCTCCAGGTACGGCCGGGTGGTGATCAACACCGGCCAGTCCTGCGCCACCGGCGGCGCCAGGCGCGGCTGTCCGTTCAGGTAGAACCCGTCGCGCGACCCGTCCTTGGGCGGCACGACCGCGCCGCCCGCGATCGCCTCCTCGGCGAAACCGGGGAACCACCGCTCCAACTGCACCGCACCGGCCGGCAGCAACGCGTGCACCTGACTGCCCTGCGGCACACCGGCTCGCGGCCCGTCGTCCACATCGGACACATCCCGCTCGACCACGAGCACCTCGTCGGCGTGGTCGCTGAGCACCCGTGCGGCCATCAGCCCCGCGATGCTCCCCCCGAGCACCACCGCGCGCCGCATGAGCACCCGTGATCCGGAGGGTGGCCGGGGCGAGGCGATCTGCTGGAACAGCTGCGCTGACGACAACCGCACGCGGACCTCCTCGAACACCCGGGCCGACACGACCGCCGTTCCGCCGTTTCGCTGTTCCGCCGTGAAGCGGGTACGTGGGCACGAATGCTCGTGCGGGAGGGGTCGGGTGTCAAGGAGCCACCCGGTGCGGCCGATCGGCCGTGATCACTGGCGGTGACGATCACCCGTCGCGCGACTTCGTTCGTGGTGTTGACCGACACGAGCGAACCTCGGCAGACTTGCGCGGTCATCGGCGGGGAACCACCAGGGAACCACCCGGTCGACTGGATCTTCGCCTTGGCCTCACCGGATCCCTGACCTCGGCGGGACCTCTGAAGGAGAGCCTCTCGTGGGTAGCCCACTGCGTTGTACGGTCATCGTGCCGACCTACAACAGGAGACGATTGCTCGAACTCACGCTCGACTCGCTCGCCGAGCAGGACCTGCCCCGGGACCGGTTCGAGGTGCTGGTCGTCGACGACGGCTCCAGCGACGACACGGCGGCCGCGGTGCGGGGGTTCGAGGATCGGCTCGACCTGCGGTACTTCTACCAGCCCGACGAGGGCTTCCGGGTCGCCCGGGCGCGCAACGTCGGCCTCCGGCACGCCAGGGGCGACATCTCCGTCTTCGTGGACTCCGGTGTGCTGCTGCACTCCACGAGCCTGAGCGCGCACGTGGCCGCGCACGACGCCACCGCGGAACCGTTGGCGCTCAACGGCTACGTCTACTGCTTCAACCTCGACAACGAGGACGCCCGGCGCATCCGCGAGTTCGTGGACGTCGACGACGTCGACTCGACCATCGCGTCGCTGGCCCGGACGGAGTCGTGGCCGGACGTGCGCGAACCGTTCTACCGCCGCTACGCCGACGACTACGCCCACCTACCCGCACCGTGGCTGATGTACTGGACGTGCCACGCCTCGGCGCGGACGGAGCAGGTGCGCGCGATCGGCATGTACGACGAGGAGTTCCGGCAGTGGGGCGGGGAAGACCTCGACCTCGCCTACCGGCTGCACCGCGACGGCGCCCGGTTCGGCGTGATCCGCGAGGCCAGGTCCCTCCACTACCCGCACGACAAGGACCAGGGCGACAACACCCGGTCGGCCCACGAGAACTACCGCTACATCGCGGAGAAGTACGGCACGCCGATCACCCGGCTGCTGACCGAGGTGCCCGCGATCCGCTTCTCGGTGTTCAACGACGTCATCGAGGAACGCGGGCTGCCCGACTGCGCCGACTACCTGACACGGGCATGAGGCACCGCTCCTGGATCGGCACGGCGCGAGAGCAGTTCGCCGCACGACGGGACATCGTCGGCCTGCTACCGCACGCCGGCGGTCCGCTGGTGGCCGCCCTGGTCGGGGTGAACCTGCTGCTCGGCTGCCTCCCGGTGGTGTTCACGGTGGCGACGGCGATGGTGCTCGGCCGGGTACCGGCGGCCGTCGACGGAGGGTTGGACTCCGACGCGTGGGACTCGCTGGTCGCGGTGTTCGGCGTCGCGGCCGGTGCGTTCGTCGCCCGGCAGCTGATCTCGCCCGTGGAACGCGCCCTGGGCGAGCTGGTGACGCGCCGGATCGACGGCCGGGTGTTCGACGAGCTGATGGCCGCGTCGTTGCGCAGCCCCGGCCTCGGCCCGCTGGAGGACCAGCGGGCGCTCGACGCGCTGCGCACCGCCGCACGGGAGGTGGAGTTCGGCGTGCAGAGCCCTGGCCGGGCGGCCACCGGCCTGCTCGCGCTGATCGCGCGGTACACCGAGCTCACCGGTCACGCGATCGCGGTCGGGGTGGTGTTCTCCTGGCCCGCGTCGGCGGCGCTGGTCGTCACCGTGCTGTTGTTCCGGCACGGCCAGCGCGGCGGGCTGCGCCGGTACGCCAGGACGCGGTCCTCACTCGCCGCCGACCAGCGCGAGATCGACTACCTGCGCGACCTCGCCGGTGGCGCCGCCGCGGGCAAGGAGATCCGGGTCTTCGGCCTGGCCGGGTGGCTGCGGCAACGCCTGCGGGACACCTACCTCCGCTTCCTCGAACCCCTCTGGGCCGAGCGCCGCGGCATCTACCTGTGGCCGTTCGTCCGGTTCTCGGTCGTGGGGCTCGTGGTCACCGGCGTGGTGTTCGCGGTGGTCGGGGCGACGGCGCGGGAGCTGACGCTGACCGGGTTCGTCCTGGTCGTGACGGCGGCGCTGAGCCTGCTGCGGCTGGCCGAGCACTACCCGGAGGCGGACCTGCCGACCGCGATCGGAATGCGTGCCTACGACGCGGTGCGGAGGTTCGCCGAGTACGTCGAGCAGGTCGAGCACGCCGAGCAGGTCGGGCACGGCGGGTTCGGAGACACCCGTGAGGAGCACCCAGTGCCCGAGCCGGTGGGGACGCTCCGGTTCGAGCAGGTCTGCTTCCGCTATCCCGGTCAGCGTCGGATGATCTTCGACGGGCTCGACCTGACGATCCCGGTCGGCCGCTGCACGGCCCTCGTCGGCGTCAACGGCGCCGGCAAGACCACCCTGGTCAAGCTGCTGGCCAGGCTCTACGAGCCGACCGCGGGCCGGATCACGCTGGACGGCGTCGACATCCGCGCGTTCCCGGTCGACGCGTGGCGCGCCAGGCTCAGCGTGATCTTCCAGGACTTCGTGCGGTACGAGTCGTCCGTCGCGGACAACGTCGGGCTCGGCGCGGTCGGCTTCCTGGACGACCGCGAGGGGATCGGAGAGGTGGTCGACTCGGTCGGCCTCGGCGAGGCCGTCGCCCGCCTGCCCCGCGGGCTGGACACGCCGCTGGCACGTCACCTCACCGGCGGCGCGGAGCTGTCCGGCGGGCAGTGGCAGCGGATCGCGTTGGCGCGGGCGTTGTTCGCGCTGCGCCACGGTTCGCGGGTCGTGGTGCTGGACGAACCGACCGCGAGCCTGGACGTGCGCGCGGAGACCGGTTTCTTCGAGGAGTTCACCGGCCTCGCCGAGGGCGCGACGACCCTGCTGATCTCGCACCGGTTCTCGACCGTCCGGCACGCCGACCTCATCGTCGTCCTGGAGCACGGCCGGGTCACCGAGCAGGGCAGCCACGCGGAACTGCTCGCCCGCGACGGTCGTTACGCCGAGCTGTTCCGGTTGCAGGCGGACCGGTTCGTGGACGTGGTGGAAGGGCCGGTCCGGTGAAGGTCCTGCTGACCGGCGCGTGGACCATGATCGCCACGGCGTGGCGGTTGAACCCGCGCAAGACGGCGCTGGCCGTGGCGCTGATGACGGCCGGTGCGGTCGCCGCTCCGCTGCTGGCGGCCGCACTCGGCTGGATGACCCGCGAGGTCGTGGCGGGCTCGGTCGGGCGCGCGGTGCTCGCGGGCGTGACCGTCGCCGTGCCGGCGGTGGTGGTGCTGGCCTTCGGGCACTTCGCCCACCTGGCCTACTACGAGCTGTCCGAGCTGGCCGAACTGGACTTCGACGAGCGCGTGATCGCGGTGTCGAACGGTTCGGCGGGCATCGAGCACCACGAGCGCGCCGAGCACGCCGACACGTGGACCGTGCTGCGGCAGGAGGGCAGGCAGTTCCGGACCGGCCTCGAAGCCCTGCTCAACGGAGTCGGCCTGGTCCTCGCGGTGGTGCTCACCGCGGTGCTGCTGGCCGGGCAGAACCCGTGGCTGCTGTTGCTGCCCGTCGCCGCGGTGCCGCCGCTGCTGGCCGGCCGCGTGGCCGAGCGGGTGCTGGACCGGGCCAGGACCGCGACCGCCGAGCCGACCAGGACCGCGCTCAACCTGTTCCACCTGGCCACGTCCGCCCGCCTGGCCGGTGAGCTGCGGGTGTCCGGGGTGCGGGACGAACTGCGCGCCCGGCACAACGCGTCGTGGGACACGGCGACGCGAGGACTGTGGCGGGCGCACCTGACCGCGACGTGGATCCGTGCGGCGGGCCAGGTGGTGTTCGCGCTGGCGTACATCGCGGGCGTGCTGCTCGTGGTGCGTGACGCGATCGCCGGGCGGCGTGGGGTCGGGGACGTCGTGCTGGTGATCGTGCTGGCGGCCCAGGTCAACCAGCAGGTCGCCACGGCGGTCACCCTCCTGCAGGACCTGCAGCGGATGGCGGGCGCGTACCGGCGGCTCACCGAGGCCGCCGCGTGGGCCACCGGGCCCGATCCGGCTCCCGCTACCGATGCACCGCCACAACGGCTGGACGACGGCATCTCGTTCGACCGGGTGGCGTTCACGTACCCGGGCACGGACGTGCCGGTGCTGCACGAGGTCGACCTCCACCTCCCGGCCGGTGCGACCGTCGCGATCGTCGGTGAGAACGGCGCCGGGAAGTCGACCCTGGTCAAGTTGCTCTGCGGGTTCTACCGGCCGTCCGAGGGGCGGATCCTGGTCGACGGGGTCGACCTGCACGGGATGGCGGTCGAGGAGTGGCGCACCCGGATCGCGGCCGGGTTCCAGGACTTCGTCCGGTACGAGTTCCTTGCCCAGCAGGTGGTCGGCCTCGGCGACCTGTCGAGGGTGTCGTCCGAGTCCACCGTTCGGGCGGCTCTGGACCGGGCTGGTGCCACCGGTGTGCTGGACGAGTTGCCGGAAGGGTTGCGCACGCGGCTCGGCAAGAGCTACCACGATGGCGCGGAGCTGTCCGGTGGTCAGTGGCAGAAGTTGGCGCTCGGTCGGGCCATGATGCGGGAGGCGCCGCTGCTCCTCGTGCTGGACGAGCCGACGTCGGCGTTGGACCCCGAGGCGGAGCACGTGCTGTTCCAGCGGTACGCCGAACACGCGAAACGGGTCGCGGGCCGGACCGGGGGGATCACGGTCTTCGTGTCGCACCGGTTCTCCACGGTGCGCATGGCAGATCTGATCATCGTGGTGGGGGAGGGGCGGGTGGTGGAGTCCGGTGATCACGCCACGCTCATCGGGCGGGGTGGTCTCTATGCGGAGTTGTTCGCGCTCCAGGCGGAGTCGTACAGCTGAGACGAGAGCCACGGCGGTGATCCGGACTGTCCCGGTGCTACGCGGTGGAAGTGGCGATGCGGTGGAGCCACTCCGACAGCAGGGCGCGTTCGTCGTCGGTCAGGGCGGTCAACGTCGGTGTGACAGCCCGGAGTGCGACGGCCGTGCTCACCGCGTCGGTGGCGGCGGGTGGTGCCGGGTGGTCGGTGGTGACGGCCGCGATAGCGGCCTCGCGGGCCAGGACCGACAGTGCCGGGTCGCGGTCTGCCGGTGGCAGCGAGATCAGGGGGAACACCATCCCGCAGCCCGCAGCCCGCAGCCCGCAGCCCGCAGCCCGCAGCCCGCGGACCTCGACCTCGACCTCGACCTCGACCTCGACGAGCTGGACCGCACCTACCGCACGAACATCCGGGGCACGTTCGTGGTGGCCCGCTAAGCCACCATGCGGCGGCCCACCCGTTCGGCCGCTTCGCGCAGCCAGAGGTGGCCGGCGTCCTGGGTGTGCACGGGGTGCCACCACAGTGCCTCCTGCAGCGGCACGGCGGGAAACGGGCAGGGCAGCGTGCGCACGCCGGGTGCGGGGAAGCGCTCGACCAGGCGTTGCTGGGCCAGGGCGACGCGTCGGGTGCCGGCGACCAGCGGTGGCAGCAGGTGGAACGACGGCACGGACACGTCGACCTCCGGGCTGATGCCCAGCATGCTCAGCTGCCGGGTGACCGGTGCGTCGTACGTGCGCTGGTACACCGCCCACGGCAGGCGGGCGAGGTCGTCGAGGGTGAGTTCGTCGCCTACCTCCGGGTGGTCGTCGGCGACCAGGCACACCCACCGGTCGGTGAACAGCTCGACCGCGGGGAAGCCGTCGAGGACGCCGTGCGGCAGCAGCAGGCCGTCCACGGTGCTCAGCAGGGCGCCCGGGTTCTCCAGCAGCGACGGCGAGGTCTGCCGGAACGTCAGGCGGACGCCGGGTGCGACCTCGTGCAGCTCGCGGGCCAGCGCGACGCCGAACACCGCGGCGCCGTAGTCGGAAGAGATCAGCGTGAACTCGCGGGTGTCGGTGCGCGGGTCGAAGTCGGCCTGGCTGCTGAACACGCGTTCCAGCACGTCGCACGCCGTGGCGGCGCGGTCGCGCAGGACCGCGCCCAGCGGGGTCAGCTCGTACTGGGAACCGGTGCGGGACAGCAGCGGGTCGTCGAAGTGGCGACGCAGGCGGGCCAGCGTGGCGCTCATCGCGGGCTGCGTCACGCCGATCCGCTGCCCGGCCCTGGTGACGTTGCGCTCCTCCAGCAACGCCCGCAGCGCGACCACCAGGTTCAGGTCGAGGCTGGACAGGTTCACCGCACCTCCCGACTATCCACTGCGTGGATGAGGAGCATCACGAACATTCATTTCCGTGATTCTTTGACGCCGGTCACAGTAGTCCTCACGACACGGGAGGACACCTCATGGCAACACCGCCGCAACCGGTCCGGTTCGCGCTCGGCACCTTCTCCGAGCCGGGGCGCCCGTCGTTCCCCGGCCTCGTGGTCGACGATCGCGTGGTCGACCTCGGCCAGGTCCTGGACTGGCGGCCCGCCTCGACGCTGGACGTCCTCGACCGGTGGACCGACGCGCTGCCGGCGTTGCACGGCGTGGCGCGCGACGGTGCGCTGGAGTGGCGTGCGCTGGGCGGCTTGCGGGTGCACGCGCCGGTCGCGCCGCGGCAGGTGTTCCAGTCCGGCGCCAACTACCGGCAGCACGTGATCGACCTCGTGGTCGCCCACCGCCCGGCGGATTCCGCCGAGAGCGAGGAGCAGGCACGGGCCCGTGCCGCCGAGCTGATGGACCGGCGTGCCCGCGAAGACCAGCCGTACGTGTTCATCGGCCTGCCCTCGGCGATCACCGGCCCGTACGACGACGTGGTGCTGCCGTCGTGGTGCGCGCAGCCGGATTGGGAACTGGAGCTGACCGCCGTCATCGGCACGGCCGCGCACCGCGTGTCGCCCGAACAGGCGTTGCGGCACGTCGCCGGTTACACCATCGCCAACGACCTCACCGCCCGCGACCTGGTCTTCCGCACCGACATGAGGGAGATCGGCACCGACTGGCTGCGCTCGAAGAACGCGCCCGGCTTCACCCCGCTCGGCCCCTGCCTGGTGCCCGCCGAGTTCGTCGGCGACCCCTCGGACCTGCGCCTCACGCTCAAGCTCAACGGCGAGACCATGCAGGACGAGTCCACCCAGGACATGATCTTCGACGTCGCCCGGATGGTCTCCTACGTCTCGCAGATCACCACCCTGCTGCCGGGCGACCTGGTGCTGACCGGCTCCCCGGCGGGCAACGGGATGCACCACGGACGCCTGCTGCGCGACGGCGACGTCATGGAGTCGACCATCACCGGCCTGGGCGTGCAGCGCACCCGGTGCGTGGCGGAGACGCCGGCGTGAACCGCGCGGATCCCGAGGGCGCCATCGCCGCAGCCGCCCGGACGTGCTCGAACTGGGGCCGCTGGGGCGCCGACGACGTGCTCGGCACGCTCAACTTCCTGACCGAGGACAAGCGCCGTGCAGGGGCCGCGTTGATCCGGCGCGGGACGAGCTTCTCGCTGTCCCAGCGGTTCGACGTGAACGGCCCGCAGAAGGGCTGGCGCCGCCGCACCAACCCGGTCCACACGATGCTCGACACCGGGACCGACGCGGCGGCCGGGCTCCAGGGCTTCCCGCACGGCATCGGCGGCGCGGACGACGTGATCGCGATGCCGTTGCAGTGCTCGACCCAGTGGGACGGCCTGGGTCACATCTTCGACCACGGCAAGGCGTGGAACGGCCGTGACGCGGCCACCACCGTCACCTCCGAGGGCGACCTGGTCACCGGCATCGAGCACATGGCGGCCCACGTCGCCGGTCGTGCCGTGCTGCTCGACGTCGGCCGTGTCCTCGGTGGTGGCGAACTGCCGGACGGCTTCGCCATCACCGAAACCCACCTCGCCGCCACGGCGCGGGCCCACGGCGTGGACGTGGGCCGCGGTGACATCGTGCTGGTCCGCACCGGACAGCTGACCCGGGCCAAGCGCGACGGCTGGGGCGACTACGCGGGCGGACCCGCGCCCGGGCTGTCGTTCACCACGGCGTCCTGGCTGCACCGCACGGAGATCGCCGCCATCACCACCGACACGTGGGGCTTCGAGGTGCGGCCCAACGAGTTCGACCACGCCTTCCAGCCGCTGCACCAGGTCGTCATCCCGCACATCGGGCTGCTCGTGGGCGAGATGTGGGACCTGGACGCGCTGGCCGAGGACTGCGCCGCCGACGGCGTGCACGAGTTCTGGCTGACCGCCGCACCGCTGCCCATCACCGGAGCCGTCGGCTCGCCGGTCAACCCCGTCGCCGTCAAGTAACCGCGAGGAGATGTCGTGACCCGAACCGTGCTCGTCCTCGGCGGTGGCACCGCCGGCAACGCCCTGACCGTGCTGCTGCGCCGCGCCGGACACGCCGTCGACCTCGTGGAGGCCAAGCCCGACTGGAACGCCACCGCGGGCTCCGGCATCACCCTCCAGGGCAACGCCCTGCGCGTGCTGCGCGAGGTGGGCGTGCTCGACGAGGTGCTGCGCGAGGGGTTCCCGTTCGACGAACTGGGACTGCTCGCCCCGACCGGCGCGGTGGTGGCCGTGCAGCCGACCGCCCGGATCGGCGGTGCCGACCTGCCCGGCACCCTCGGCATGCAGCGGCCGAGACTCCAGCGGATCCTCATCGACGCCGTGCGCGCGTCCGGCGCCTCGGTCCGGCTCGGCCTCACGGCCACCGCGCTCGACCAGGACGACGACGGCGTGGACGTCACCTTCTCAGACGGTTCGACCGGGCGCTACGACCTGGTCGTCGGCGCGGACGGCCTCAACTCCGCCACCCGCGGGCTGATCGGCGTCGAGGACCGGCCCGTGCCGACCGGCATGGCGATCTGGCGTGCTCCCGTGCCGCGCCCGACCGGCCTGGAGCACACGCGGATGATCTACGGCGGGACGTGCTTCATCGCCGGGTGCTGCCCGACCGGTCCGGACACCGCCTACGCCTACCTGGTCGAGCGCAACCGCGACCGTGACGCCGTCGACCCGGCCGGGTACGCGGAGGAGATGCGGCGCCTGGCACAGGCTTACGGCGGACCGTGGCCCGAGATCCGGGCGGCGCTGACCGACCCGGCGGTGGTCAACTACACGTGGTTCGACCGGCTGCTGGTGGAGGGCCCGTGGCACCGCGGCCGGGTCGTGCTCGTCGGCGACGCCGCCCACGCCTGCCCGCCGACCCTCGCCCAGGGTGCGGCGATGTCGTTGGAGGACGCGCTCGTCCTCGCCGAACTGTCCACCCGGGACACCTGGGACGACGCGCTGCTCACCGAGTACCGCGACCGCCGCTACCCGCGGGTGCGCGAGGTCGTCGACGCCTCGGTCCAGCTCGGGCAGTGGCTGCTCGACGGCGTGCGCGACGCCGACGTGCCGGGGCTGATGGGCCGCACGATGGCGATGCTGGCGGCACGCCCGTGACCGCGCCGACCGTGGACGTGCACGCGCACGTGCTGCTGCCCGAGGTGGACCGGCTCGTCGCCGACCGCCCCGGTCACGCCGCCGCCCGCGCGCTCGACGCCCGCCGCAACGGCCCCGACGCGCTGGCGGTCAGCGGCGCGATGGTCCGCGAACGGCTCGGGCCGCTGACCGACGTGGCGCAGCGGCTGGCCGCGATGGACCGCGCGGGCGTGGACGTGCAGCTGGTGAGCCCGTCGCCGTCGCACTACCACTACTGGGCCGACCGCGACCTCGCCCGCGCGGTGTGCGAAACGGCCAACACCGCCACCGCCAAGCACTGCGCGCACGCCCCCGAACGGCTGCGCGGACTGGGGCTGGTACCCCTCCAGCACCCGGACCTGGCCGTGCGGGCGCTGGACCACGCGGTGGGCGAAGGGCTGGCCGGTGTCGAGATCGGCAGCCACGCGCCCGGCCGCGAACTGTCCGACCCGGCCTACGAGCCGTTCTGGGAGCTGGCCGCCGAGACCGGCGCGATCGTGTTCCTGCACCCCTTCGGCTGCACGCTGGACGAGCGGTTGGACCGCTGGTACCTGTCCAACAGCGTCGGGCAGCCGGTGGAGAACGCCGTGGCGCTGTCGCACCTGATCTTCTCGGGCGTGCTCGACCGCCACCCGCGGCTGCGGGTCGTCGCCGCGCACGGCGGCGGCTACCTGCCCACCCACCTCGGCCGCGCCGACCACGCCTGGCGCGTGCGCCCGGACGCGCGAGGCTGCGCCCACCAGCCCAGCCACTACGCCCGGCGGCTGTGGTTCGACTCGCTGGTCCACGACCCGCACGTGCTGCGGGAGCTGGTCCGCGTCGCCGGGGCGGACCGGGTGCTGCTCGGCTCCGACTTCCCGTTCGACATGGGCGCCGCCGACCCGGTGGCCGCGTTGCGCGCCGCCGACCTGCCCGAACCCGACTTCCACGCCGTCCGCGGCGGCAACGCGGCCGCCCTGCTCACCCCGGAGGAGACCCGGTGACCAACCGATTGCTCACCCACCTGCGGCACGTCGACCTCGCCGTGCCCGACTACGACAAGCAGCTGGAGTTCTACGCCGGCGTCTGGGGCCTGACCGAGGTCGCGAACGACTCGGGCCTGAGCTTCCTGGCCGCCGAGGGCTCGCCCGAGCAGTACGTGGTGCGGCTGCGCAAGGCCGACGAGAAGCGGCTGGACCTCGTCGCGTTCGGGGCCGCGACCGCGACGGACGTGGACGCGCTCGCCGAGCGGCTCATCGCCGCGGGCGTGCAGCTGATCAGCACCCCGGACCAGCTGGGCACGCTCGGCGGCGGCTACGGCTTCCGGTTCTTCGACGTCGACGGCCGCACCGTCGAGGTCTCGGCTGACGTGGAGGTCCGGCAGCACCGCCGCGTCGAGGAGAAGGAGGCCATCCCGGTCCGGCTGTCGCACGTGGTGCTCAACTCGCCCGACCTGAACCGCACCAGGGCCTGGTACGAGCAGCACCTGTCGTTCGCCCTGTCCGACAGCCTCAGCTCACCGCACCTGGGCGAGGTCATGCACTTCCTGCGGATCAACCCGCAACACCACAGCCTCGCCTTGGCCAAGGGCCCGCACACCGCGCTGCACCACATCTCGTTCGAGCTGCGCGGCGTGGACGAGTACATGCGCGGCACCGGGAGGCTGCTGCGCGCGGGCGTGCGCAAGATCTGGGGACCGGGCCGCCACCTCGCGGGCGACAACACGTTCTCGTACTTCCTCGACCCGCACGGCAACACCGTCGAGTACACCACCGAGCTGGAGCTGCTGGACGAGGACTCCTGGCACCCGCACGTCTACGACTTCTCCCAGCCCGAGGTCACCGACCAGTGGGGCACCGCCAACCCGATGAACGAGCTGGTGGCGCGCGAGTCGTTCAACGACCCCGACCGCGGCTGCTTCGTCGCACCGCCGGTGTGACATGCGGTTCGCCACCTACCACCACGACGGACGGCAGCGGGTCGGCGTGCTCGACGCGGCCGACCTGCTGCACCCGGTCGACGCGGCCTCGCTGACCGACGTCCTGGACGACCTGCCCGCCGCCGGTGCCGCCGCGCTGGACGACCCGCCCGGACCGCACGTCTCGGCCGTGCGGCTGCTCGCGCCGCTCCAGCCGCCGACCGTGCGCGACTTCGTGACGTTCGAGGAGCACGTCGAGGGCATGCGCGGCGGCGCCGGGGTGCCGGAGCGGTGGTACGCCGCGCCGACGTTCTACTTCGGCAACCCCTACGCGGTCATCGGCCCGCACGACGACGTGCCCGTGCCGCCCGGCTCGACGGCGCTGGACTTCGAGCTGGAGGTCGCGGCGGTGATCTCCCGCGAGGGCCGCGACCTCACCCCCGACCAGGCCCGCGACCACATCGCCGGCTACACGATCTTCAACGACTGGTCCGCGCGCGACCTGCAGACCGCGGAGATGGCGGTGGGCCTCGGCCCGTGCAAGGGCAAGGACACCGCGACCACCCTCGGACCCTGGCTGGTCACGCCGGACGAGCTCGAGCCGCACCGCGAGGACGGCCTGTTGCGCCTGGCGCTGACCGCCGAGGTCGACGGCCGGGTCGTCGGCTCGGACCTGCTGTCCAACATGAGCTGGACGTTCGAGGAGATGGTCGCCTACGCCTCGCGCGGCACTTGGGTACGGCCCGGTGACGTGCTCGGGTCGGGTACCTGCGGCAACGGCGGCTGCCTGGCCGAGCTGTGGGGCAGGGGAGCGGAGCGGCGCCCGCTGCGGCCGGGCGACACGGTCACCCTGACGGTCGAGGGCATCGGCCGGCTCACCACCACCGTGGTCGCCGGCGCTCCCGTCCGTCCCCTACCGCCCGCCCGCCTCCGGCCGCGCGCCAGGCCGTGACGCCGTTCCGATCGCCGGTTTGATCATCGGCGCGTCCCGCGACAACTCCCGAAACCCGACGCCGTAGTACAGGTCCCGCGCCTGGGGGTGGCCGGGCGCACCCAGGCAGGCGACCGTCGCGTGGGTGGCCCCGGCCGCCCTCGCCAGCCGCATCCCGTGCAGCAGCATCGCCCTGGCCACGCCCCGACGCCGGTAGGCCGGGTGCGTCCCGACCGGCTCGAACTCGACGGTCCGGTTGGCTCCGTCGAGCCACATGATCGTCGAGGACGCCATCGTCCCGTCCGGCGCCTCGACCAGGACGTGCAGGTCACCGCGATACCCCGCGGCCCGCCGAACGCCTTCGTAGCTCTCGGCGGTGTACGTCGAAGGACTCCAGGCGTCCACGTGGGCCCGGACCGCGGCCTCCGGCCCGACCTCGTCCGCGGTGCGGAACCGGAACCCGTCCGGCAGCACCGGCTCCGCCACGTCGCCGAGGTCCCGCTCGTTGAGCTGCGTCCAGGACCCGTCGTCGCCGAGCGCGCCCGGGTCGGTCTCGTAACCGTGCGCCGCCCACCGCTCCAACGCGACCCGGTCGGCAGCGCCCGGCAACACCGTGCGCTCGACGTCACCGGCCGTGGCGTCGTACCAGTCGATCACCTCGTCCACCAGCCCGGCGTGCCCGGGGTGGACTTGGTAGGCCAGGTAGGCGCCGGTGACGTCCTTCACCGAACCGTCACTGCGCCGCACTCGGCGGGGCAGCTGGGCCCAGCCCCACGCCACCAGCTCACCGTCGACGAACCACAGCCGACGCCGCCAACTCGCGCCGTCCGCCGCGTGCCCCTTGCCCCAGTTCCAGGCCAGCTCGCCGAACGACGCGTCACTGTTCACCAGGTCGGGCCGCAGCGCGGTGACCCGTTGTGCCAGCCCTTGCATGAGCTGCACGTCTGCGGCGGTCAGCTGATCGAGGTTCGACATGGTGCGCCACTGTGGCAGGGCTCCGCCGAACCGTCGAACCGATTTCCGGCCGGCAACCCGGCGTGGCCAACGCAGAACCGCGGGACGGCCGATCGTGCCGGTACCCGTAACGTGGCCGCGTGGAACGGGACCTGCAGCAGCTTCACGCCTCGTCGTTCGGCGCGGCGGCGAGCGCCTACGCCGAACACCGCCCGGACTACGCCCCGGCCGCGGCGCGCTGGGCGCTGGAGCCCGCGACCGGCCCGCGAGTGCTGGACCTCGGTGCCGGAACCGGCAAGCTGACCGGCACCTTGGTCGCGCTGGGCGCCGACGTCACCGCGGTCGAGCCGGACCCGGCGATGCTGACCGAACTGCGCCGCGCCCTGCCGTCCGTCCGCGCCCTGCCGGGCAGCGCCGAGTCGATACCGCTGCCGGACGCGTCCGTGGACGCGGTGCTGGCCGGCAACGCCCTGCACTGGTTCGACCTGGCCGTCGCGGGGTCCGAGATGGCGAGGGTCCTCGCACCCGGCGGCCTCCTGGCCGGTCTGTGGAACGTCCTGGACGACCGGGTCGACTGGATCGCCGGACTCGCGCGGGTCGCCGGGAGCGCGGCCATCGGCCCGCGCGACACGTTCAGCCGCTGGCGTGCCGCGACGGCGACCTCGCACCTCCCCGCCACCGGTCCGGCCCGGTTCGGCTCCCCTGAGCAGGCCGAATTCCCGCACAGTCAGCGCCGCACCGCGGACTCACTCGTCGCGACCATCGCGACCCGCGCCGGAATGCTGGTCATGCCGCCACCGGAACGAGAAGCCACCCTGCACCGGATCCGGGCGTTCCTCGCGACCCGACCGGAAACCGCCACCGGCGAGTTCGACCTCCCGATGCTCACCGGCGTCCTGCGCGTCCGGCAGCTGTGAGAGCCACGCCGTTCGCCGGTCAGGCCGACCGGCCCAGGTGCAGTTGGGCGTAGGCACCCCCGCGGCGCAGCAACTCGTCGTGCGAGCCGATCTCCTGGACCGCGCCGTCCCGCAGGACGACGATGCGGTCGGCGTCGCGGATGGTGGACAGGCGGTGGGCGACCACGAACGTGGTCCGGCCGTGCACCAGCCTGGCCAGCGCCTGCTGGATCAGGGACTCGGAGTGGGTGTCCAGCGCCGACGTCGCCTCGTCGAGGATCAGCAGGCGGGGGTTGCGCAGCAACGCGCGGGCGATGACGAGGCGCTGTCGTTGGCCACCGGACAGCCGGACGCCGCGGTCCGCCACGGAGGTGTCGAGCCCTTCGGGCAGCTGCTCGACGAACTCCAGGGCGTTGGCGTCACGCAGCGCCGCCCTGATCGCGGACTCGTCGGCGTCGGGCAGGCCGAAGGCGACGTTCTCGCGGACCGTGCCGTCGAACAGGATCGGTTCCTGCGGCACCACCGAGATGAACCGCCGGTAGGTGCGCAGGTCCAGGTCGGCCAGGTCGGCGCCGTCGAGGAGGATCCGGCCCGAGGTGGGCCGGATGAACCCGATGAGCAGGTTGAGCACGGTCGACTTGCCCGCACCGGACGGCCCGACCAGCGCGATCGTCTCGCCGGGGGTGACGGACAGGGTGAAGTCGCGCACCGCGGGCCGACCGGCGTCGTCGTAGGCGTGCCCGACCGACTGGAACTCCACCGCGCCGCGGACCCGGGTGACCTCGGCCTTGTCCTCGTTGTCCTCCAGCGCGGGTGCCCGCAGCACCTCGCCCGCCGAGCGGATCGACTCCAGCCCCTTGGTGATCACCGGCGCCAGGCTCATCAGGGTGGCCAGGGACGTGGTGGACGTGGTCAGGAAGGCGCTGAGCATCACGACGTCACCGGCCGTGATGCCCAGCCCGCCGAAGTAGGCGACCAGGGCGGCGGCGGTCAGGAAGACGACGCCGAGGATGTTGAGGAACACCCACGACAGCGAGGCGACCCTGCCGTTGAGCAGGTCCAACCGCAGCCCCGAGGCCAGCACCCGGCGCAGGGTGTCGTCCATGCGCCGCAGCGCGTGGCCCTCCAAGCCGTGCGCGCGGGTGACGGGGATCAGCCGCGTCATCTCGTTCACCCGGGAGGCCAGCAGCTCCACGTCCTGGCGGAACACCTCGTTGTGGTCGCGCAGGCTCGACCGCAGGCGCACCACCACCAGCGACGCGAGCGGCACGATCACCAGCAGCACCGGCAGGAAGTGCGGTGCCCGAACGCCCACCACCGCCAACCCGCCGACCAGCACCGTCACCGCGCCCAGCCCGCTGTCGGTGGTCTGCTGCACCATCTGCTCGATCGTCTCGACGTCGCGGACGACCTTCGCCTGGAGCACACCCGCGCTGGTCCGGTTGTGGTAGCCGATGGACAGCTCCTGCAACCTGGTGCACAGGGCCGACCGCAGCGCCGTGCCCGCCCGGCGCACGCTGCCGTGCAGCAGGCGCACGTAGAGCAGGTGCAACGGGTAGTTGACGACCAGGATCAGCATGATCAGCCCGGTGGCGAGCCACATCCCGGTGAGCGGCAGGCGCAGCACCACCGTGTCCACGATGGTGGCCGTGACCAGCGGCAGCAGCCAGACCGGGCTGTGCTTGACGACGAACACGGCCAGCGCCCGGCCCAGGCGCCACCGGTGCGGGCGGAACAGGTGGCCGAGCGCGCGGAACGCGTGTGCGCCGGGGTCGTGGTGGCCGAGCGGGTTGACGGACGTGGTCACCGAGGAGTGCTCCCTTCAGCGCCGGGACCTGGGCAGGCCACTCACCCCGGACGGCCGCCGAACCGGGCCGGCCGACCCACCTAGGTAAGCGCTTTCCCGGAGTCTATCGCCGTGCCGCCGAGCGAGGAACGCGGTGCTCAGCCGCTGGGATCTGCCGCCGGTCGCCACCGCGTCGGTGCGGCTCACCGTCCGGTACGACACCGCACGGCCTGCGGGTGCGTGCCCGTCACCCGTTCTCCGGTTGCGAGCCCCGCGCCGGCGGACCCAGCATGGCCGGGTCACGATCCGAAGCGGAGGTCCAGTGCTGGCACCTGATCTGCTGATCGCCAAGATCGGCCACGGATTCGACTACCTCGACGTGGACGGGGACGGTCGGCTCACCGAGAACGACCACGTCCTCATGGGCGAGCGGGTCGCCGCGTCCATCGGGCACCCGCCGGGCTCACCGGCCGAGCAGGAGATCATCGACGCCTACCTGCGGATCTGGCGCGACCTGCACCAGCCGCACATCCCCGGCGGTGGTGACGCCATCACCCGCGAGCAGTTCGTGACCTCCACCCGCACGCTCGTCGGCGACCCCGACGCGGCGCGGGCCACGGTCGGCGCGCTGGCCGAGGCGTTCCTCGCGGTCGCCGACATCGACCGCGACGGCCAGGTCGGTCCGGCCGAGTTCCTGAAGTTCCAGCGCGGTCACTTCCCGGGGCTGACCGAGGCCGAGGCCACCGAGGCGTTCACCCACCTGGACCGGGACGGCGACGGCTACCTGTCGACCGACGAGTTCATCGGGGCGGTCATCGAGTTCTGGTCCAGCGACGACGCCGACGCGCCGGGCAACTGGTTCATGGGCCGGCCCTCGTACGGCGGCTGACCGACCGCTCGACACGACGAGGCCCACCACGGCAGGGGATGCCGTGGTGGGCCTCGCCTTACGCCGAGCACGTCCACCCCTAGGCGATCTTGCGGCGGTAAGTGGCCGTGGCGAGGACGTACGCGACGACGAGGAGCCCGACGCACCAGCCGAGGGCGATCCAGATGTCGCCGCCGACCGGCTGCTCGGTGAACAGGGCGCGGATCGCGTTGACGATCGACGTGACCGGCTGGTGCTCGGCGAACGCGCGCACCGGACCGGGCATGGTGTCGGTGGGCACGAAGGCCGAGCTGAGGAACGGCAGGAAGATCAGCGGGTAGGAGAACGCGCTCGCGCCGTCCACGGACTTCGCCGTCAGGCCCGGGATGACGGCGAGCCACGTCAGCGCCAGGGTGAACAGCACCAGGATCCCGGCGACCGCCAGCCACGCGGGCACTCCCGCCGTCGAGCGGAACCCCATCAGCAGGGCGACACCGACGACGACCACGAGCGAGATCAGGTTGGCGACCAGCGACGTCACCACGTGCGCCCACAGCACCGACGACCGCGCGATCGGCATGGACTGGAACCGCTCGAAGATGCCGCCCTTCATGTCCAGGAAGAGCCGGAACGCGGTGTAGGAGATGCCCGAGGCCACCGTGATGAGCAGGATGCCGGGCAGCAGGTACTGCACGTACGAGTCCGACCCAGTGTCGATCGCGCCGCCGAAGACGTAGACGAACAGCAGCATCATCGCGATCGGCATGATCGCGGTCGTGATGATGGTGTCCGCGCTGCGCGTGATGTGGCGCAGGGACCGTCCCAGCAGGACGGCGGTGTCGCCGAAGAAGTGCTTGGTCATCGTCCTTCCTCACTCGTGCGTGCCGAACTCGTGCGCGCTGACGTCGCGGTCGTTCGGGGCGTGGCGTCGGCGTCGGCGCCGACGAGCGCGAGGAAGACGTCCTCGAGCGTCGGCTGCTTCTCGACGTACTCGACCTCGGCGGGTGGTAGCAGCTGCTTGAGCTCGTCCAGGGTGCCGTTCACGATGATCCGGCCCTCGTGGAGGATCGCGATCCGGTCGGCGAGCTGTTCGGCCTCGTCCAGGTACTGCGTGGTGAGCAGCACGGTCGTGCCCCGGGCGGCGAGTTCCTTGACGGCCTGCCACACCTCGATGCGCCCCTGGGGGTCGAGCCCGGTCGTCGGCTCGTCCAGGAAGATCACCGGCGGGTCGCCGACGAGGCTCATCGCGATGTCGAGCCGCCGGCGCATGCCACCCGAGTACGTCGCGACCCTCCGCGCCGCCGCGTCGGTCAGCGAGAAGCGGTCGAGCAGCTCGTCGGCGATCCGGCCGGGGTTCGCGAGGTGCCGCAGCTTGGCGACGAGCACGAGGTTCTCGCGTCCGCTGAGGATCTCGTCCACGGCGGCGAACTGCCCGGTGAGGCTGATCGTCTCGCGCACGTCCGCCGCCTGCGTGGCGACGTCGAAGCCGTTGATGCTCGCGGTCCCGGCGTCGGCCTTCAGCAGCGTGGAGAGGATCTTCACGGCCGTGGTCTTGCCCGCGCCGTTCGAGCCGAGCAGGGCGAAGATGCTGCCGCGCGCCACGTCGAAGTCCACGCCGCGCAGCACCTGCAGCGCCTTGTACGACTTCTCCAGGCCCCGCACGTGGATCACGGGCGCGGCGGTCGGTCGGGCGGTCACGCGCGGTCACCCCCGGTTTCGCCTTCGGCGCGCTCGATGGCGTCGACCAGCCGTTCCCGTTCCCGGGTGATCCACCCGCCCTTCGAGTAGTTCTGCAGGAACGCCTCGACGAACTCCACCGGGTCCTCGCCGACGATCTCGCGGATCGGCGTCCCGTCCGCCGCGGCCCGTTCGAACAGGTCGGCCAGGTCCTCGTACATCGTGGCCGCGCCGTCGCCGTCGGACGGCCCGAAGAACATCAGGTACCGCTCCAGCGCCTCGACGGCCGTGCGGTGGTTCTCGGGCAGTTGTCGGACGCGTGCCTTGTACGCCCGCCAGCGCCGCTTGTCGCCGATCACCTTCGACGCGAGCTCCGAGATGTTCATGGTCGCTCCCCCTCTCCGCTACTCAGTACCGCTGACTACCGGTACTGAGTATCACTGAATAGCGCTGCCGGTGCAAGTTCGCACGTCCGGCGTTGCCTGATCACGTCGTCAGCATCGGCTGGCGCCCTGACACCGGGCAGTCACGGCCCTGACACCGCGCCGTCCGTCAGGTGCTCGCGCCGTGGTGGCGCGCGAGCCTTCGTCGCCGGATGAACGGGGTGAGGGAGCACGACGCGATCGGGACGACCTTGGGGAGTGCCGTCGTTGAAAAACAAAAGCGTCCTCGCGGGACGGGCGAGGACGCTTTTGATCTTCCTGAGCTCTTTCTCCGAACACCGGAGTGGGAGAGGGGCAGGTCAGCCCTCCAAGGGCTTCTTCAGCTCCGGGACCCGTTCCGCGCCGTAAAGCGTGCCGAGGGTCGTGTCGAGGAATTCCTCCAAGGTCACGCCCTGCTGCTTGGCGACGGTCTTGAGCGCCTCGTCGGCGGCCGTCATGAGCGAACGGGCGTCGAAACGCCAGGAGCCGTCCTCCTTGTGGAACGTCATCTCCACACCGGCGTCCTTGCCGCGCGAGGTCATCTCCGCCGTCGCCGTGTCGCCGTCCACGGTCACCGCGCCCAGGTCGACGTTGTCCAGGCTGGACTCGCTCACCAGGCCCTTCTCCACGGCGGCGGCCACGAGCTGCTCGGGCGACATCCCGCGCAGCTCGGTGGCGTCGAACTCCGCGCGCATCACGTAGACCAGCATCGCGGTGGTGGCACCCTGGCCGGCCACCTGCTCCGCGGAACCGGTGAGGGCGAGGTCGCGGCCCTCGGTGTAGTAGTCCAGCATGTCCTGCGACAGCAGCTCGGCGGCGGCGAGGCCGTCCTTGGCCCGGGCGGCGTCCCGGTAGTCGGCGAAGGCCTGGCGGACCGCCTTCTCCTCGGCGGCGGCGTCGACGGACGGCGTGGTGCTGGAGGTGGTGCCCGCCGACGACGACGCGGCGGTCGTGGTTCCGCCACCGCACGCGCCGACGAGCAGGACCGCGGCGAGGGCGAGCAGGGCGGGAGTTGTTCTCTTCACGCGCCGCAGCGTACGTGGCGGCCGTCAGCGCTCCGGTACGAATATCGTTGCGCCGCCCTGAGCCCGCGGGTGTCCGCGGTCACCAGGGGACGGTGCCGTCGTCGTCGAAGAACCCGGCGACTGGGTGCGCACCTCCGGTCCGGGACCGTCCGGGTAGGTCGGCCGATCCCGGCCTGGCCGCGCTGCTCGTGGACCGGCTCGGCGAAGTGCTCCCCGAGCGGCTGCGCGCCCGCGTGAGCGACCACGTCACCTGGACCGTCGACACCGTGCAGGAGCCGTTCGAGGCGATGTACCCGGACTCCGACGCGCTGGTCGAGAAGGCACGCGAACACGTCCGCGACACCGAGTGGGACCTGGTGGTCGTGGACGTGCCACAGTCGTCACCATGACGTTGGACGACCTGCCGGGCTGGGTGTCGGCCTGGTGCGTGGACCTGCTGGGGGAGGAGCCGGTCGGCGTTCTGTTCGAGCGGCGGTCGATCTCGGCGGTGTTCGGGCTGCGGCTGTCCGGCGGGCGGGACGTCGTGGTGAAGGCGCGGGAGGACGACGGTCGGGCCGCGTCGTGCGTTGCCGCGCAGGCCCGGTTGGCGGAGCGCGGGTTCCCGTGCGCCCGGCCGCTGACGCCCGTGGTCGGTGTCGGTGCGCTGGCCGTGCACGCCGAGGAGTCCCGGCCCGGCGGTGACCTGCTGCGCGGCGACTCGCCGGAGGTCGCCGCGCGCTACGCGGCGGTGTTCGCCCGGTTGATGGCCGAACTGGCGGACGTGACGGTCCCGCCGCCGTTGCCGAACCCGCGTTGGGCGCGGTGGGACCACGCGGATCCCGGGCTGTGGCCGGCGATCGACTTCCTCGACGAACGCGACCAGAGCGCCGTGCCGGGGTACGTGGTCGACACCGCCGGCCGGGCCCGTGCGCGGCTGCTGGCGGCCGACCTGCCGTGCGTGCTGGGTCACGCCGACTTCGAGGCGCAGAACCTCCGCTGGCGCGACGGCGAGGTGTGGGCGGTGCACGACTGGGACAGCCTGGCGTGGCAGCCGGAGGCGGCGCTGGTCGGCGCGGCCTGCGGCGCGTTCACCAGCGACTCACCGCCGACCCTGGCCCCGATCGACAGCTCGGCCGCGTTCCTGGCGGCCTACCAGGACCTGCGGGGCCGCCGGTTCACCGCGGAGGAGCAGGAGGTCGCCTGGGCGGCCAGCCTGTGGCCGGCAACGCACAACGCCCGCTGGGAAGCCCTCCACGGCGACCGCCCGATATCCGGTGACGCCGTTCGCACACAGGCAACCGAACGCCTGCGCCGCGCAAACGCCTAGCGCCGGCCACAGGCTGGCCGCCACCGCCGCCACCACCACGGCCACCACCACGGCCGACTCAGCCAGCGAGGCGGGGCGGGCGGTGGGCGGAGCCGAACGCGGGTGTGCCGGCCACCGGTCGGCGGAGCGTCGCGTGCACGTCTCGCCGATCCTCGGTCCGCCGCCGCGAAACGATGCGAAAACACAGGTGCCTGGCCGGTGGTGCGAGGTACTTTGGCCGCATGGCCACCGTTTCCGCGCTGTCGTTGTACCCGATCAAGGGGTGTGCCGGGGTCGTCGTGGAACGGGCCGCGCTCGCACCGACCGGGCTGGCCAACGACCGGTTGTTCGCACCGGTCGGGCCGGGCGGTGGGATCGTCTGGCAGGGCGAGGCGCCGAAGCTGGCCGCCGTCCAGGTCCAGGTGTTGCACGACGGCGCCAAGCTCGCGCTCAGCGCACCCGGTGCCGGCGAGCTGGTGCTGGACGTGGTGGAGGACGGGCCGGTCCTGCCGGTGGAGGTCGACAAGTGGCCCGGGTCCGGTATCGACCAGGGCGACGAGGTGGCGGAGTGGCTGTCCGACGCGATCGGCAAGCCGGTCCGCCTGGTGCGCGAGCCCGCCTGGACGAACCGGGCGCGGGACGGGGTCGACCCGAGCGCGCTGCTGGTCCTGTCACTGTCCACACTGGACGGTCTGAACGCGCGGATCACCGCGCGCGGCGCGAATCCCGTGCCGATGGACCGGTTCCGGCCCAACATCGTGATCAGCGGCTGGCCCGAGCCGCACACCGAGGACCGGGTCGCCCGGATGACGGTCGGCGGCACCGAGATCGGCTTCGGTGAGCTGGCCATCCGCTGCGCGGTCACGCTCGTGGACCAGACGACCGGCGTGCGCGTCGGTCCCGAGCCGTTGCGCACCCTGGCCGACTACCGCCGTGAACCAGACGGCGTCAGCTTCGGCCTGAAGGCGGCCGTGCTCACCCCCGGCGACATCGCCGTCGGCGACGAAGTCACCGTCACCGAGTGGCGCTGACGCCGCACCCGCCGGTCACCCCCACCGGCTGAGGACCCGACACCGACGAACCGGGCCGCAATCCCACCCGGCCATTCCGGCGGCATGCTCGTCGTTTTTGAACGCCGGAAAATGAGCCGGTCGGCTTCGGCGGTCAGCGGCGATGGGCTGAACGGCCTATTTGATGACGGACGCTGGACAACGACGCCGAAGTGCGCTGAAGTGGAGGCACTGGGGGCAACACTGGGGGTTGGTCCGCGAAGTTTTCTCCGTGCATGGCTGATGCGCGGGGATGATTCGCGCGCGCGTCAGCGCGAACCCTCGACGGTGCCACGAACCCTCGCCAGTAGTCATTTGACGAAGGGGTTACTCCGTGCGGAAGAAGCCGTTGTCATTGTTGGCCGCCGCGCTCTTGGCGGGCGCGGGCGCCGCTGCGCTTCCCGTGCCCGCTGCCGCCGCGGCACAACCGGGTGCCGTCATCGAGGTGAAGCTGTCCTCCGGGGCCGGTGTCGCGGCGGTGCGGCAGGTGTTGGACGACCGTGAGATCACCAGGATGACGCCGCTGTTCGCCGGTCTCGGCGACCGACTGGCCAAGCTGCGGCCGGTGGGCACCCGGGCGGTGCCGGACCTGGCGCGGTGGCACCGCGTCCAGCTCGCCGCCGGTGTGGACGCCGAGGCCGCGGCGCGGGAGCTGACCGCGTTGCCCGAGGTCGAGGTCGCGTACCAGCGGACCGAGGGCAGTGACGCCGTCACGCCCGACTTCTCCGGGCAGCAGGGCTACTCGGACCCGGCGAGCAGCAGCGGCATCGACGCCGACTACGCGCGCACCGTCACCGGCGGCAAGGGCGCCAACGTCAAGGTCGTCGACCTGGAGCGGAACTGGAACCCCCAGCACGAGGACCTGTCCAAGCTGCGGTTGCCCGGTGCCCTCATCGCCAACGGCACGCCGAACTTCACGCCGACCAGCATCGACCACGGCACGGCCGTCACCGGTGTGGTCGGCGCCGACGACAACGGGTTCGGCGTGACCGGCCTGGTCCCCGAGGCCGGGCTGCACTACACCAACGCCGTCAACATGGAGTACGGCTACGACCTGGCCAACTCGATCCTCACGGCGGCCGCGGCGGTGGACGTCGGTGACGTGCTCATCATCGAGCAGCAGGTCGTGCACTGCGGCAACCACGCGCCCATGGAGGTGTGGGACTCGGTGTACGACGCGATCGTCACCGCGGTCCAGTCCGGGCGGCACGTCGTGGAGGCCGGTGGCAACGGCAACCAGAGCCTCGACAACCCGTGCTTCGGCGCCCGGTTCCCGGCCGACAAGCCCGACTCCGGCGCGATCATCGTCGGTGCCGGCTCCGCACCGGGCTGCACCGGCACGCCCCGCACCAAGCTGAGCTTCTCCAACTACGGCAGCCGGGTCGACGTGCAGGGCTGGGGCGAGTGCGTCACCACCACCGGCTACGGCGCCCTGTACGGCACCGGTGCGAACGACAAGTACACCGCGGGCTTCAACGGCACGTCGAGCGCCTCGCCGATCGTGGCGTCCGCACTGGCCTCGCTGCTCAGCGTGGCCGAGGCGAACGGCCAGACGCTGTCGCCCGCCCAGGCCCGCGAGATCCTGATCGCCACCGGCACCCCGCAGAACGGCACCCTGGAGATCGGCCCGCTGCCGAACCTGCGCACGGCCATCGACCACTACCTGGCCGGCGCCGAGTTCCCGGAACGCGTCGCCAACCCGGGCACCCGCACCGCGGTCCGCGGCCAGGTGGCATCCCTGGCGATCCAGGCGTGGGACGGCAACGACGACACCCTGACCTACTCGGCCACCGGCCTGCCCTGGGGCCTGACCATCGCGCCGGCCACCGGCGTGATCTCCGGAACCCCGACCGCCTCGGGCACCTACACCGTCACCGTGTCCGCCAGCGACGGCGCCGGCTCACCCAGCCAGACCACGTTCACCTGGACCGTCTCCAACCCGTAACCCCCCACACCGGTCTCACCGCGGCAGCGTGCGGGTGGCACTTCACCCACACGCTGCCGCCCAGACCCGCCTGCCCCGCTACCGGTCGGGCAGGTCGAGGAGCGGTTCGTTCGGATAATGCGGAGATCTCGCGATCCGGATTCGGGGCGACAATGCGCACCATGCAGTTTACTGGCACTGCACGGGTCGATTACCCCGAATAAATATAGATTCTTCAGGTCGCGACCTGTCGGTGAATGCGCAGAGCGCTCGTACTCCACCGGAGTCGACCTGATGCGTCAGGGCTTCCGCCGGGTCACGGTGAAGTGGGCCGCGGTGCCGAAGAGGAGGCCCCAGAAGGCCGAGCCGACGCCGAAGAGGGTCACGCCGGACGCGGTCACGAGGAAGGCGATGAGGGCGCCTTCGCGATGTGAGGCGAGTGCGGTGGTGTCGGTGATGGCCGCGCCGAGCGAGCCCAGCAGGGCGACGCCCGCCACGGCGGCGATCAGGGGGCCGGGCAAGGTGAGGAAGACGCTCAGCAGGGTGGCGCCGAAGGTGCCCACGACCAGGTAGAACACGCCGCACGCCACGGCCGCCGGGTAGCGGCGCCGGGGATCGGGGTGCGCTTCCGGGCCGGTGCAGATGGCGGCGGTGATGGCGGCCAGGTTGATGGCGTGCGAGCCGAACGGGGCCAGCAGGGTGGAGGCGATGCCCGTCGTGCCGATGAGGAGGCGGTCGGGGGTGGGGTAGCCGGAGGTCCGGAGCACCCCCAGGCCCGGTGCGTTCTGGGAGGCCAGCGTCACCACCAGCAGCGGGATGCCGATGCCGATCGCGGACGCCGCGGTGAAATGCGGGGTGGTCCACTCCGGGCGCGCCCACTCCAGCGAGACGGATGACAGGCGGGTGCCGGTGACCAGCGCCGCCGGCACGCCGAGGGCCAGGGCGCCCAGGACGGCGTACCGGGCGCTGAAGCGCTTGACCACCAGGTAGCCGACGATGACCGCGCCGACGACCAGCGGTGCGACGCCCAGGTTGCGGAAGGCGTCCACGCCGAAGGCGAACAGGATGCCCGCCAGCACACCGGACACGATCGGCGCCGGGATGACGGCCATGAGCCTGCCGAACAGCCCCGAGAAGCCGACCGCCGCCGTCAGGATGCCGGCCAGCACGAACGCGCCAATCGCGGCACCGTACGGGTGGTCGTCCAAAGTGGACACCAGGAGGGCGGCGCCCGGTGTGGAGAACGCCGTCACGACCGGTGTCCTGGTCCACAGGCTCAGCAGCACGCACGTCAACCCGCTGCCGATCGACACCGCCCACACCCACGACGTGGTCTGGCCCGGGGTGAGGTGACCGGCCTTGGCGGCGGCCAGGACGATCACCATCGGCCCGGAGTACGACACGACGACCGCGAGCAGACCGGCCACGACCGAGGGCAGCGACACGTCCCGCAGGAAGTGCCGCCGCCCCCGGTCGCTGGAGACCTCCGCGCTCATGCCGCGGTCGGCTCGGCCACCGGCTCCGGCATCTCGCGCAGCCTGCTGACCGGCGAGATGATCAGGCCGACGACCACGAACGCGGACCCGATCGCCGCCACGACCAGCGCGTTGCGCGCGCCGATGGCGTCGGCGAGCAGGCCCGCGACCAGGCCGCCGAGCGCGCCGCCGCCGAACAGCAACGTGCGGAACGACGCGGTCATGCGGCCCATCATCGACTGCGGTGTCAACGTCTGCCGCACCGACACGATGATCACGCCCGCGATGCCCAGCCCCAGGTACGTGGTGAAGAACGAGGCGATGAACATGCCGATCATCACCGGCGTCGGCCCGCCCGCCAGCACGATCAGCAGCGGCCCGAGGAGCAGGCCGCTCTGGGCGATGAAGTACGTCGGGCCGATGGGGAACCGCCCGACGACCCGCCGGGACACGATGGCCCCGATCAGGCCGCCGACCGACGCCGTGCCGAAGATCAGGCCCAGCGTCGTGGAGTCGAGCCCGAGCGTGCGGGTGCCGTAGAGCAGGAACATGGTCCAGGTGGTGATCATCGAGAAGTTGCAGCAGAACCCGATGATGGCCAGCCACCGCAGCAGCGGCTTGCCGAACACCCAGACCACGCCCTCCTTCAGCTCCCGCAACGCGTGCCGCTCCTCCGGCCTCGGCGGCTTGGGCTCCTCGGTGCGGATCAGCAGCAGCGAGACGACCGACACCAGGTACGTGCCGGTCTGCACGGCCAGCGCGACGGGCGCGGTCAGCCACGCCACGACGAGGCCCGCGATACCGGGACCCGCGACGTCCGCCGTGGACGAGCTGATGCCCATCTTGGCGCTCGCCTCGACGTAGTGCTCCGGCTTCTTCACCAGCGTCGGCACGTACGACATCCAGCTGAGGTCGAACAGCACCGACGCCACGCCGATGAAGCACGCGATGACCAGCAGTGCCGGGATGGACAGCAGGTCCAGCGCGTACAGCAGCGGGATGAAGCCGATCAGCACCATCCGGGCGATGTTCGTCCACAGCATCACCTGCCGCCGGCGCACGCGGTCCACCCAGATCCCGAGCAGCAGCGCCAACCCCAGGTAAGGGGCGAGCTGGACGAACCGCAGCACGCCGACCTGGGTGTCGGTGGCGTTCAGCGAGTGGATGGCGGTCAGCGGCAGGGCCAGGATGGTGACCTGGGTGCCGAGCAGCGAGACCGTCTCGCCGACCCAGAACTTCAGGAAGTCCCCGTTGTGCCAGAGGCTCTTCTCTTTTTTCCCGGGTTCGGCGGTCTGGTGCTCGGGATCGGTGATGGACACGGACCTGTTCCTAGTCGCCGAGGTGCTTGCGGACGAGCCGGGCCAGCTCCGCGAGGGCGTCGCCGGTCCAGATCGAGTGGTGGGTGCTGTCGGGGACGGTGTGCTCGACCAGGTCGGGCAGCAGCCGTCCCCAGCGCATGTCCTCGGCGGGGGAGCGCTCCGCCAGGACGTGCACGGACGGTCCGGCGTGCGTGCCGGTGACCTCGATGGAGTAGAACGCCTCCAGCAGCGCGTGGAACACCGCGTACTGGTCGCCGAGCACGTAGGCGTCGATCTCCTCGGGCAGGATCCCGGCCGCCTCGACCTGCTCGAACACCGTCTCGGGGTCCGGGTCCTCCGGCCAGCCCGCGGCGAGCTCGTCCAGGCCGGGCGGCGACTGGTCGGAAGTGCCCGCCATGTCGCGGATGTACCGCACCAGGGTCTCCCGCTCGGGCGGGAGGTCCATCACGGTCGGCATGCCCGCGTCCACCAGGAACAGCAGCTCCACGTCGGAGCCCAGCCGCTTCGCCATCTCGAACGCCACCAGCCCGCCGAGGGACCAGCCCAGGAGCCGGTACGGCCCCTCGGGCTGGAACTCGCGCAGGATCTCGACGTACTCCTCGGCGAGGGCGGGCAGCGACGGCACCGGGGCGCGGTCGTTGTCGAACCCCGGTGCCTCGAAGCCGTAGACCGGTCGGTCGCCGAGCAGGCGGGAGAGCCCGGAGTACGCGTACGCCGAACCCGACACCGCGTGCACGCAGAACAGCGGCGGCAGGTCGCCGCCGGTGTGCAGCGGCACGATCCGCTCCAGGTCAGCCATTCGCCTTCGCCTTCACCATCTCGTCCACGATCTGCGAGATGGCGCCCACGGTGGCGTTGCCGTACAGCAGCCGGACGGTGATGCGGATCTTGAACGTCTTGTTGATCCGGCTCGCCAGCCGCAGGGCCTGCAACGAGTTGCCGCCGGTGTCGAAGATGCTGTCGTTGACGCCGATCCGCTCGACGCCGAGCACCTCGGCGAAGCACCTGGCCACCTCGATCTCGGTGGGGGTGGTCGGTGCGGCGAAGTCGCGGTCGGTGTCCTCGACCGGGTCCGGCAGCGCGTTGCGGTTGATCTTCCAACCGTCGTTGTTCATCGGGAACTTGTCCAGCGCGACCCACGCCGTCGGCACCATGTAGTCCGGCAGCGACTCGGCCAGGTGCTCGCGCAGCGCCTCCACCGACGGCGGCTCGGCGACCGACGTGTAGTAGCCGACGAGGCGGTTCTCGCCGCGCTTGTCCGGGCGCATGAGCACGACGGCCCGCAGCACGCCGGGGTGGGCCTGCAAGGCCGTCTCGATCTCGCCCAGCTCGATGCGCAGGCCGCGCAGCTTCACCTGGTTGTCGATGCGGCCGAGGAACTCGATCTGGCCGTCCTTGCTCCACCGCACCAGGTCACCGCTGCGGTAGACCTTGCTGGTCGGCTCGAACGGGTCGGTGATGAACTTCTCGGCGGTCATCTCCGGCTGGTTCAGGTAGCCGCGCGCCAGGCCGCCCTCGGCGCCGCCGATCAGCAGCTCGCCGTTGACGCCCTTGGGCACCAGGTTGTCGAACCGGTCGACGATGTAGACCTGCCGGTTGAGCTGGGGACGGCCGATGGGCGGCGGCGTCTTCCACTCGATCTGCTCGACGTGGTACTCGGTCTGGCCGATGGCGCACTCGGTCGGGCCGTACAGGTTGAGGTACTTGCGGCCGGGCAGGTTCCACTTGTTGACCAGCTCGGGCGGCAGGACCTCCGCGCCACCCATCACGTACTTCAGGTCCGGGTACGGCTCGGGTTCCATCACCGACTGCATGGCGGGCGGCAGACCGGCGTAGGTGACCTTCTGCTCGCGCAGCAGCGCGGTCAGCGCCTCCGGCGACTGGGCGTCGTCCGGCGAGACGGCGACCACCCGGGCACCGACCAGGAACGCCGTCCAGATCTCGCCCTGCGACATGTCGAAGTTCAACGCAGGCAGCTGCAGCAACCGGTCCTGCGGGCCGAAGTCGAACGTCCGCTTGTACGCCTCGCAGAAGAACGACACCGCGCGGTGCGCGATCATGACGCCCTTCGGCGTGCCGGTGGAGCCCGACGTGTACAGCACGTAGGCCAGCGACTCGCGGGTCGTCCACTCCTCCAGCGGCTCCGAGGCGTCGATCTCCTCGATCCGCGGCCAGTCGGTGTCGATGAGCACGGTGGCCCACTCGCCCTCGGGCAGCACGGACGCCAGCGGCGACCGGCTGATCACGACCGGCGCCCCGGTGTCGCGGATCATGAAGTCGAGGCGGTTGGTCGGCACCTTCGGGTCCATCATCGCGAACGCGCCACCGGCCTTGAGCACGCCGAGCATCGCCACGTACGCGTCCAGGTCGCGGTCGATGACC
Organism: Saccharothrix carnea; assembly: GCF_003014735.1. Classification (GTDB taxonomy): domain Bacteria; phylum Actinomycetota; class Actinomycetes; order Mycobacteriales; family Pseudonocardiaceae; genus Actinosynnema; species Actinosynnema carneum. The sequence continues at coordinate 33,293 of NZ_PYAX01000016.1, forward strand.
ACGGCCACCACGCGCTCGTGCGTCACGCCCAGCGCGCGCAGGTGCCGCGCCAGCAGGTCACCGCGCCGGTTCAGCTCGCCGTAGGTCATCTCCACGCCCCGGCACACCACCGCGACGGCGTCCGGCGTGGCGGCGGCGACCTGCTCGAACGCCACGTGCAGCGGCAGCTCGGAGTACTCGGCCTCCTCACCGTGGCCCAGCGCCAGCAGCTCGGCCCGCTCCGCCTCCGTCACCACGGGCAGCTGCGACAGCGTCAGCGACGAGTCTCGCGCCGCGGCCGTCACGACCGTGCCGATGTGGTCCAGCAGCGCCTCGATCCGCCACTGGTCGAACAGGTCCGTCGAGTACTCCACGACCGCGCGCAGCGAGTCGCCGGACTCCACGAAGTCGATCGCCATGTCGAACCGCGACCCGGTGGACGCCAGCGAGATCGGCTCGGCGGTGATGCCGGGCAGGTCGATCGCACCGCCCGAGTTCGCGTCGCCCAGCAGCTGCATCGACACCTGGAACAGCGGGTTGCGGCCCGGCACGCGCACCGGCTGCACCCGGTCCACGATCAGGTGGAACGGCACCTCCTGGTGCTCGTACAGGTCGAAGTTGGCCTCCATGGTGCGCTGGAGCAGCTCGGCGAACGTCGGGTCGCCCGACACGTCCGAGCGCAGCACCACCATGTTCACGAACAGGCCGACGACGTCCTCGGCGTCCGGGTCGACGCGGCCGAGCATCGGCACGCCGATCGGGATGTCCTCCTGGCCGCTGTAGCGGCTGAGCACCACGTTGAGCGCGGACACCAGCACCATGTACAGCGACACGCCGTGCTCTTCGGCCAGCGCGCGGGCCGAGACCAGCAGCTCGTCCGGCAAGTGCTTGGTGATCGAGTCGGCCCACTTGGTCGGCGCGGGCGGGCGCGGGCGGTCGGTGGGGAACTCCAGCGTCGGGAGGTCCTTGAGCTTGTCCTCCCAGAACGCGAGCTCCTCCTCCAGGGTCTCGCCCTGCATGGTCTCGCGCTGCGCCCGTGCCGCCTCGGTGAACAGCGAGCCCGGCGTGGCGAACTCGGGCTCACGGCCCTCGGTGAACGCCCGGTAGGCGGTGGCCAGCTCCGCGTTCACGATCCCGGACGACCAGCCGTCGGTGACGATGTGGTGCAGGTTCTGCAGCAGCACGTGGTCGTCCGGCGCGAACGCCAGCACCCGGTACCGGTACAGCGGGCCCTGCTCCAGGTCGAACGGGCTGGTGGACAGCTCCCGCAGCGCCTCGGCGATCACCTCGTCCCGCGCGGCCTCGTCCAGCCCGGGCCGCTCGACGACCTCCAGCGCCACCTCGGACGGCGGCGCCACGACCTGGTACGGCGTGCCCTCGGAGTTGTGGATGGTGACCCGTAACGCCTCGTGGCGCTCGACCACGAGGTTCAGGCACCGGTGCAGCACCGGCACGTCCAGCGGTCCTCGCAGCCGGGCCGCGAGCAGGATGTTGTAGGTCGTCAGCCCGGGTGTGAGCTGGTCGAGGAACCAGAGCTGCTCCTGGCCGAACGACAGCGGCGACCGGGTTTCGGCGTGCGTGGACGTGGACGTGGTCATGTCGGGTACTTCTCTCCTTGCAGGTTGCATGCGGCGTGCGCCGTGCCGCGTCCGGGGTCGGACGCGGCACGGGCCTTACAGGCAGTCGCCGGGTGGCTACGATCTTGCCCGAACTTGCCACCGCTGCGGGAGCCGAACGGGTGGTTCAGCCCCGGCGCGGGGTGACGAACGTGTCGTTGATCACGTAACCGTCCAGGCCGTGCTTCTCGCCGTAGGCGATCAGGTCGCTCGTGCGGTTGATGAAGCCGCGGCCGTTGTTGTTCAACGACGTGTTGCACAGGACGCTGAAGCCGGTGAGGTCGCGGAACGCCTCCAGCAGGTCGACGATGTGCGGGTTGCGCTCGCGGGTCACCGTCTGGGTGCGGGCGCTGCCGTCGACGTGCGTGATGGCCTTGAGCCGGTCCGTCGTCACCCGGTTGAAGTACAGCATGTACGGGTCGACCACCGAGCCCGCGAACCACTTGTGCGCGTCTTCCTCCAGCGCGATCGGCGCGATCGGCCGGTAGCCCTCGCGCCGCTTGATGGTGTTCAGCCGGACCGTCGTCTCCTCGGTGAACGGCGCCGCGAGGATCGAGCGGTTGCCCAGCGCGCGGGGACCCATCTCGTAGCGGCCGCGGGCCCAGCCGATGATGTTGCCCTGCTCGATGTAACGCGCCACGTCGGCGTGCACCAGCGGGCGGACCTCGTACTTCGCCGCGTCGGGCTCGACGTCCTCCACGAAGTCCTCGCCCGAGTACACCGACCACTCGATGGACGCGTCACCGGTGTAGTACCACTGGGCGTCGATGCCGGTGCCCAGGGCCGAGCCGCTGTCGTTCGGGCACGGCGGCACGAACACCGACTCGAACAGGCCGCTCTCCCGCCACTGGGCGTTCCAGTCGCAGTTCAGGCCGCAGCCGCCGGAGATGAGCAGCGGCAGGCCCTCCTTCATGTGCTCGGACGCGTAGTCGTAGAACAGGTTGAAGATCGCCTGCGAGTGCTTCGCCGCGGTGTTGCGGTACTCCTGCGAGTCCACGCCCTTGTTGTAGATGTGCGACCAGGACATCTTGTCCTTGGACAGGTTCAGGATGATCTGCTCCTGCTTGAGGATGAAGTCGATGGTCTCCTTCTCCTCGGCCGTCATCGGACCGTCCTCGGCGAAACCGGTCAGCGCCATCTGCTTGCCCGCGTCGTTGTAGCGGAACAGGCCCGTGCCCACCGGGAAGCCGGGGTCGGCCAGGGCGAACAGGTAGGCGTACTTGTTGCCCGGGTCGGCCAGGACGTGCTTGAGGTGGGTGGCGTTGCCCTTCTCGTCGACCCGGTAGAAGTCGCCGATGCTGCCTTCCCACACCAGCGAGTAGTACGCCTGGCCGGTGCGGCGCGGAGCCATGCCCAGCGACGTGTAGATGTGGGAGCGCTCGTGGGTGGAGGAGAAGTAGCGCACCTTCTTGCCGAAGAACGTGCCCTCCTCGTCGAGGACCGACCCCTCGCCGACGCCGAAGTAACCGGCCCGGGTCTGCGGCTCGATGGAGTGCAGGCCCTTGACCCAGCCGCCCAGGGCGACCACGTCGGGCGCCCGGTGGAGCATCCCGGCGGCCCGTGCGATCACCTCGCCGGTCAGCCGGTCGTAACGCGGGTAGTTGTCCTTCTCCGCTTCCAGCGCGAACAGCAGCTTGCCGTCCTCGATGGCCGTGATGCCGCCGTCGTGACCCTCTTTGAGCGATAAGATCAGCATGGTTCCTGTGTCACTTTCTCGTTGCGGTTCGTGAGGGCAGTGGCCGTGCCCGGCGGGCTTCGTGGCCACGGATTCGGGACAGGTGACGCGTCAGCGGCTCCTGTCGGCACGGAGGGCGGGGCCCAGTACCCGGTCGAGGTCGGTGAGCGCGCGGGACCACACTCCCGGCGACGGCACGTAGTGGTTGTAGTAGCTGGCACCTTCGGCGGGCGGGCCGAACACGGCGACGGCGGACCGCGGCGCACCGCCGCGCGGGATCGCGAAGCCGTCCCGGTCCAGCACGAGGCGCCCGGACCGGTCCGGGCCGACCTCCGCCCACGCCCGCAGCGCCACGCCAACGGGGTCGAGGCGGCCGTCCGGCGACGGCCAGGTCAGGTTGGCGCGCACCACGTGGTCCACCTCGACGGTGCGCGGCTCGGCGAGCCCGGTCGAGCTGAGCGCCCACCGCCCGCCGACCCGCTCCAACCGGGGCCTCGGACCCGGTCCCAGGGCGACCACACCGGCCTCGACCAGCGCGAACAGCTCCTGGATCCGTTCCTTCTGCGGACCGATCACCACCCGGTTGACCAGCGGCACGTACTCGTCCATGAAGTACCGGTGCGAGTCCTCCGTGAGGCCGGGCGGGTCGAGCGCCGCGCGCACGCTCTCCCGGTGGTCGCGCAGCACCTCCAGCGCCTCCTTGACCGGGCTCACGCCCAAGCCCAGTTCGGCCTCCGCCAGGTCGGCCCGCGCGGCGCCGAGCACCGCGTCCCGGTACTCCTCGTAGGTCGCCCACGTCGTCGGCACGGGCGACAGGGCGCGTTCGACCACCGCCACCTGCTCCGGCGTCGCCGAACCCATGCGGCCGACTGCCTCCCGGCGGATCAGCGGCTCCACGTCCCGCCGGAAGTCGAGCAGGCCGCCCGGCACGTGCTCGCGCAGCGCCGCCAACGCCGCGGGCGTGAAGTGCTCGGCGGGCGCGGCCACCCGGTCCTGCCTGGTCCGGGGACGCGCGCACGGCAGCACCCCGGCCCGGCTGGTCAGCACGATCCGCGGCTCACGCCCCGAGGGCCGGTAGCCGTCGCCGTCGAACGCGCCGCCGCGGCCGACCGTGAGCGCCGCGATGACGTCCATCGCGGTCAGCCCGGTGCCCAGCAGTGCGACCGTCGAACCCTCCGCGACGGCGTCGGTCCGCACGGGCAGCGGGTAGGGCGTCTCCACCAGGTCGCCGCCCGTCAGCGGGGCGGGGTCGGCCAAGCCGTGACCGGTCGTCACCACGGCCACGTCCACCTGGTGCCGCGAACCGTCCGCCAGGGTCACCACCGCGCCGTCGCCGTCCGGCCGCACGTCCTCCACGGCCAGCGGCAGGTGCCGCACGGTCAGCCGCGGCGGTACGCGGTCGAGCAGGTCGCGCACCGCCCACTGGAGGTACTCGCCGAGCAGCCGGCGCGACAGGAACTCGTCGAACCGCACCGGTCCGTGGTGCTCCAGGCACCACTCGTACAGGCTCGGTCCCGGTGTCACCGGCGCACCCGGCGTCATCCGCTCGTCGGAGAAGATGGTCAGCTGCGACGCGATCGTGTTCAGCAGCAGGTAGTCGGGCTGCTTGACGTCGTGCACGCCCAGGCCGAGCTCGCCGGGCTCGATCAGCAGCAACTCCGTCGGCGGACCGGGTGAGCGGGTGTGGCTGATCACCCGCTCCAGGACCGACAGCCCGCGCGGGCCGACTCCGATGACCGCGATGCGCAGCACGTCGTTCACCACCGCCGCGTCTCGCCGAAGAAGTCCGGCACGTCGATCGCCAACCCCTGGGTGCGGGCGGCGAGCAGCACGTGCTGCCCGACCGCCAGGTCCAGCACGCCGAGACCGAACGGCGACACCAGCACGCCGCGCGCCGGGTCGGGCAGCGCCCGGCCGCGCACCACGTCGGCGATCGTGCCGGTGACGAAGTCCCGGTTCCCGGTCTCCTGCTCCGCCAGGTGCGGCGACGTGTTGGCCTTCATGCAGTGCTCGACGTCGTCGAAGTAGTTCTGCGCGCCCAGCACCACCGACGCCGCGAAGTCGCGCAGCGAGATGTTCAGCACGACCTGGCCCGGTGCGACCGGGCGCGAGATGTGCGGTGTGGCGGCGGTCGTCGCGGTGACCACGGTCTGCGCGTCCAGCGCCTCGTCCACCGACGCCACCCGCACCGCGGCGACGCCGAGCTCGTCCTTGGCCAGCGCGACCAGGTGGTCCGCCGACCCGGCGTGCAGGTCGAACACGCTCAGCCGGTCGATCCGGTACCCGACCGCGGCCAGGTAGCGCACGATCGTCCGGGCGATCACGCCCGCGCCGACGATGGCCACCTCACCGTTGCCGGGCACGTGCTTGGCCAGCGCCCGCGCCGCCACGGCCGCCGACGCCGCCGTGCGCGCCGCGCTGATCGACGCGGCTTCCAGCATCGCCCGCGGGTAGCCGGTGTCGTAGTCGTTGAGGATCAGCACCGCCGACGCGCGCGGCACGTCCTGCCGGACGTTCGCCGGGAAGCTGGAGATCCACTTGATGCCGGCGACCTGCCCCGACGTGAGGTCGGCGAACGCGGGCAGCGCGATGATCCGCGCGTCCGGTTTCTCCGGGAACCTCAGGAAGTAGCTGTCGGGGTTGATCGTGCGACCGTCGTCGTGACGCAGGTAGGCGTCCTCGACCACGTTCACCACGTCGGGCATCGAGGTGTCGAGGATGTCCTTGACCACCTTGCCCGGGACGACCTCAAACGAGAACATCGCGCTGTCCCTCCTCCAGGGGCCGTTCGGGCGTGAGCGCCCGGCCGAGGCCGTTCTCGATCACCCAGTCGTCGTTGTAGATCGAGTCCAGGTACCGCTCGCCGAGGTCGGGCGAGATCGCCACGACCGTCTCGTCCGGCGAGATCTCGGCGGCCTGGCCGCGGATCGCCGCCAGCACCGTGCCGGTCGAACCGCCCGCGAGCAGACCCGCCGTGCGGGCCAGCCACCGGCACTCGCGCACCGTGTCGTCCTCGGGCACCAGCACGACCTCGTCGGGCGTCTCCGGCGACAGCAGCTCCGGACGCCTGCTCGTGCCCAGGCCCGGGATCAGCCGGCGCTGGGGTTCCGACCCGAAGTTCACCGAGCCGACCGTGTCGACCGCGACGATCCGCGTCTTCGGGCTGTGCGTCCGGAAGTAGTCCGTGACGCCCATCAACGTGCCGCCGGTGCCGACGCCGACGAACAGGTGGTCCACCCGCTCGAACTCGTCCAGCACGGCGGGCGCGGTCGTCCGCGCGTGCGCCAGCGGGTTGTCCGGGTTGGCGTACTGGTTGGCCCAGAACAGGTCCGACTCCTGTTCGAGCCGCTCGCGGATGTAGTTGATCCGGGAGCCGAGGAACCCGCCGTTCTCGTCGCGGTCCCGGACGACCACCACCTCGGCGCCCAACGCCCGCATCACCGCGACGGACGACGCGTTGGAGTTCGGGTCCGTGACGCACGTCAGGCGGTAGCCCTCCGCGGCGCAGATCACGGCCAGCGCGACGCCGAGGTTGCCCGACGTGGACTCGATGATGCGCACCCGGCTCAAGTCCACACCGGACAGCTCCGCGCCCTCCAGGATGCCGCGGGCGGTCTTGAGCTTGATCGAGCCGCCCGTGTTGAGGCCCTCGATCTTGAGGTATAAGCGGTTGAGGCCGCCCAATCCGGATATTCGTAAGAAGACGTCATCCCGCACCAAGTCATAGACACGATCTGTGATCAACGCGATCCTCCAATGCGGGTTCACGTCGGGGTGGTCGACGAACGGATGCCTGCTGCCCCAGCGGACGCGGGCTATGCGCCCGATACAGCCACCCACTGCGAGTGCTGGTCGAGCACGACGGGGCCGTACCCCAACTGCCGGATACCGTCGTCACCGGCGGCCGGTTCGGCGGGCCGGTGGTCGTGGACACCCTGCAGGGGGGTGGTGGTGAAATCGGTGGTGGCCGCGGCCGTCAACGCCGCCGCCAACGCCCGCAGCCCCGGCACGGTGGTCACCACGGGAATGGACAGGTACGAGGCCGCGGCCCGCACGTGTCGGGCGAGGGGCGTCCGGTCCAGGGTGACGACGAGCACCACCTCGTCGGCCAACCTCCGGCGCACGTCCTCTTCGGACCCTTCGGTCCAGGTGACCGGCTCCAGGCCGCGTTCCCGCAACGACGCGAGCGCGGGCAGCACCTTCGGCGCCTGCGCTTCGGTGAACGAGACGTAGACCTTCCCGGCCTCGGGCAACGCGATCCCGGCCGCCAGCTGCGACTTGGCGTAGGCCATGCCGAAGGACACGTCGATGCCCATGACTTCGCCGGTGGATTTCATCTCGGGGCCGAGCAGTGAGTCGACGCCTTTGCCTTCGGGGGTGCGGAAGCGGTGGAAGGGCAGGACGGCTTCCTTGACCGCGACCGGTGCGTGGGCGGGCAGCTTGGCGCCGTCGCCGGTCTTGGGCAGCAGCCCTTCGGTGCGCAGCTGGGCCACGGTCGCGCCGAGCATGATCCGGGCCGCGGCCTTGGCCAGCGGCACCGCCGTGGCCTTGGAGACGAACGGGACGGTGCGCGAGGCGCGCGGGTTGGCCTCCAGGACGTAGAGCACGTCGTCCTTCAGCGCGTACTGCACGTTGAGCAGGCCGCGGACGCCGATGCCCTCGGCGATGGCCAGGGTGGAGCGGCGGACGGCGTCGATGTCGGATTCGCCCAGGGTGATGGGGGGTAGGACGCAGGCGGAGTCGCCGGAGTGCACGCCGGCTTCCTCGATGTGTTCCATGACGCCGCCGATGAAGACTTCGTGGCCGTCGTACAGGGCGTCGACGTCGATTTCGATGGCGTCGTCGAGGAACCGGTCGACCAGGACGGGGTGTTCGGGGCTGACCTCGGTGGCGCGTTGGATGTAGCCCTGGAGGGTGTCCTCGTCGTAGACGATCTCCATGCCGCGTCCGCCCAGCACGTAGGAGGGGCGGACCAGGACGGGGTAGCCGATGTCGTCGGCGATGGCCTTGGCCTGGGCGAAGGAGGTGGCCATGCCGTATTTCGGGGCGGGTAGTCCGGCGTCGGCGAGGACCTGGCCGAACGCGCCGCGTTCCTCGGCCAGGTGGATGGCGTGCGGCGGGGTGCCCACGACCGGCACGCCGGCGTCGGCGAGCCGCTGCGCCAGGCCCAGCGGCGTCTGGCCGCCGAGCTGCACGATGACGCCCACGACCGTGCCGGAGCGCTGCTCGGAGTGGAACACCTCCAGCACGTCCTCGAACGTCAGCGGCTCGAAGTACAGCCGGTCGGCGGTGTCGTAGTCGGTGGAGACCGTCTCGGGGTTGCAGTTGACCATCACGGTCTCGAACCCGGCTTCGCGCAGCGCCATGGCCGCGTGCACGCAGGAGTAGTCGAACTCGATGCCCTGCCCGATCCGGTTCGGGCCGGAGCCGAGGATCAGCACCTTGGGCTTGCCGCGCTGCTCGGTGACCTCGGTCTCGGCGTCGGGGTCCAGCTCGTAGGCCGAGTAGTGGTACGGGGTCTTCGCGGCGAACTCGGCGGCGCAGGTGTCGACGGTCTTGAACACCGGCCGGACCTTGAGCCGGTGGCGCAGCGCCCGGACGCCGTCCTCGCCGGCCAGTTCGGGGCGCAGCGCGGCGACCTGCCGGTCGGACAGGCCGGCCCGCTTGGCCTTGCGCAGCAGCCGCTCGTCGAGCACCGGCGCGTCCTCGATCTCGCGCCGCAGCTCGACCAGCCACGCGATCTGCTCCAGGAACCACGGGTCGATCCGCGACGCCTCGTGCACCTGCTCGATGCTCGCGCCGAGGCGCAGTGCCCGGTCGACGGTGTAGAGGCGGCCGTCGTGCCCGGCGCGCAGCGCGTCGAGGGTGGCTTCGAGGGTGGTGTCGGGGTCGGGGGTGGTCCAGAACCCGCCCGCTTTGGTCTCCATCGAGCGCAGGGCCTTGCCCATGGCCTCGATGAAGCTGCGGCCGATGGACATGGCCTCGCCGACCGACTTCATGGTGGTGGTCAGGGTGCTGTCGGCGCCGGGGAACTTCTCGAACGCGAACCGCGGCACCTTCACCACCACGTAGTCGAGCGTCGGCTCGAAGCTGGCGGGCGTCTCGCCGGTGATGTCGTTGCCGATCTCGTCCAGCGTGTAGCCGATGGCCAGCTTCGCGGCGATCTTGGCGATCGGGAAACCGGTCGCCTTCGACGCCAACGCCGACGAGCGCGACACCCGCGGGTTCATCTCGATCACGACCATCCGGCCGTTGTGCGGGTTGATCGCGAACTGGATGTTGCAGCCGCCGGTGTCCACCCCCACCTCACGGATGACCTTGATCCCCACATCCCGCATGTGCTGGAACTCGCGGTCCGTCAGCGTCATCGCCGGCGCCACGGTGACCGAGTCACCGGTGTGCACACCCATGGGGTCGATGTTCTCGATGGAGCAGACCACGACCACGTTGTCGTTGCGGTCGCGCATCAACTCCAGCTCGTACTCCTTCCACCCCAGCACGCTCTCCTCGATCAACACCTCCGTCACCGGCGACTCCGCCAGACCACTGGCCGCGAGCCGTTCCAGCTCCTCGGGGGTGTGCGCCATACCGGAGCCCAGACCGCCCATGGTGAACGAGGGGCGGATCACGACCGGCAGGCCGAGTTCGGCGACGGTGGCGCGGACGTCGTCCATGGTCCTGCACACCGCGCTGCGGGGCACGTCGCCGCCGATGCGACGCACCAGGTCCTTGAAGATCTGCCGATCCTCGCCGCGTTGGATGGCGTCGATGTCCGCGCCGATCAGCTCCACGTCGTACTTCTCCAGCACCCCGCGTTCGTGCAGGGCGATGGCGGTGTTCAGCGCGGTCTGGCCGCCCAGCGTGGCCAGGATCGCGTCCGGCCGTTCGGCGGCGATGACCTTCTCCACGAACTCCGGGGTGATCGGCTCGACGTAGGTGGCGTCGGCGAACTCCGGGTCGGTCATGATCGTCGCGGGGTTGGAGTTGACCAGCGAGACCCGCAGCCCCTCCTCCCGCAACACCCGACACGCCTGGGTGCCGGAGTAGTCGAACTCGCAGGCCTGGCCGATGACGATCGGACCCGAGCCGATCACCAGCACGTGCTTGAGATCAGTCCTCTTCGGCATCAGCGGCCCTCGCCCATCATCGTCACGAACTCGTCGAACAGGGCTGCGGCGTCATGCGGACCCGCCGCCGCCTCCGGGTGGTACTGCACGCTGAACGCCGGCACGTCCAAGGCCCGGACACCTTCGACCGTGCCGTCGTTGGGGCAGTAGTGGCTCAGCAGCACACGGCCGAAATCGGAGCCGAACTCCTCACCCGGCTCACCCTCCAACGCGAACCCGTGGTTCTGCGAGGTGATCGCCACCTTGCCCGTGGCCACGTCGATCACCGGGATGTTGATGCCACGATGCCCGTAACGCATCTTGTAGGTGTCACGACCCAACGCACGACCCAGGATCTGATTACCGAAACAGATCCCGAACAACGGGATCCGCCGATCCAACACACCCCGCGTCAACTCCACCGCGTGCGCCTGCGTGGCCGGATCACCCGGCCCGTTGGACAGGAACACCCCATCCGGCTTCACCGCCACCAAGTCCTCGACCGCGGAGGTCAGCGGTAGGACGTGCACCTCGATACCGCGCGCCGCCATCATCCGCGGCGTGTTCGACTTGATACCCAAGTCCAGCGCGGCGACGGTGAAGCGGCGCTCACCCACGGCCTCGACCACGTAGGGCTCAGCGGTGGTCACGTCACCGGCCAGGTCGGCACCCTTCATCTGCGGCGCGGACCGGACCCGTTCCAGCATCTCCTCGGCGCTGCCCAGCTCGTCCCCCGAGAACACACCCGCTCGCATCGCACCCTGCTCGCGCAGGTGCCGCGTCAACATCCGCGTGTCGATACCCGAGACACCGACGATCCCCTGCCGGACCAACTCGTCATCCAGGCTCCGGGTCGAGCGCCAGTTCGACGGCACGCGGGCCGGGTCACGCACGACATACCCGGCCACCCAGATACGGCTCGACTCGTCGTCCTCGTCGTTCCAGCCGGTGTTGCCGATCTGCGGCGCCGTCTGCACCACGATCTGACGGTGATACGACGGATCGGTCAGCGTCTCCTGATACCCGGTCATCCCGGTGGAGAACACCACCTCACCCAAACTCGCACCCACCGCGCCGTAGGCCTCACCACGGAACACACGACCGTCTTCCAGCACCAATGCCGCGTTAATCGGCACGCTCCCCCCAGCGCACTTCTCCCTGACCTCGCCCCGCGCGCCGTCGAGCGCACGCCGAACAAAGCCGGGTTGAATCGTCGGATCCTGTTCAGCCGAGCGGGCACGATGCCGCGGCCCGGTCGAAAGTTCATTGGCGGTCGGTTCGGCGCGGCGAAGGCGAAGGTTCGAACGTGGCTCGTTCGAAGACCTTCTCCGGCTCGACCTCCCCAGTGGTCCCACAACATTCGCGGTGCCGATGATTTGCTGCCGTCAAGGCATTGGCAAGATTAGCAGCAGCCGTCGTCCGATCGGCAAGGTCGCCATTTGGGTCAAGGGTATTCCCGAATGTCGGTCATTCGCCTGAAACATGGCGTTCACACGAATGGTTTATAGACACCCCGGCCATGCCGCTGATCGCCGAGCGGGGTGCCGGTGATCGGCCCATCGTGAGTCCGCAGAAAACGGTGGGAGGTCGGCAAGTGGCCGGGTCGTCGCTACGCCGAAAGGCGGTGGTGTCCGCCACCACCTGACAGGCCTTCGGGCGAACGCAGACAGTTGACGTTTTTCTCGCGGAACGAGGCGGCGGGTCGGTTGTTTTTTGCGGTCACATCGGTATTGACCTGCGAAAAGACGCGAGTCCCCGGTGGTGGCGGTGCTGTGGAGATCGCCCCGGGGGCTGGTGACCGCGACCGGGTCCGCCGTCCGGCCTCCACAGCGGAATCCCGCAGGGGCACCGGCTACCGCCACCCGCACGAGGGCCTCGCGGCGCTCGGCGGAGGGTTTCACCCGAACCGGTGGTCCGGCCACCCGTACCACCGGTCTTGAAACGATCTTGGTCGGCGATACGCTGGACGCCATGACCGAAGATCACTACGGGTTCGCGACCAGGGCTATCCACGTCGGCCAGGACCCCGATCCCACGACTGGCTCGGTGATCGTGCCGATCCACGCGACGTCCACGTTCGCGCAGGACGGCGTGGGCGGGCTGCGCGGTGGGTTCGAGTACTCGCGCACCGGCAACCCGACCCGGGCCGCGCTGGAGGAGTGCCTGGCGGCCTTGGAGGGCGCACGGCACGGGCGGGCGTTCGCGTCCGGCATGGCGGCGACCGACACCGCGCTGCGCACGATGCTGCGGCCCGGCGACCACGTGATCATCCCCAACGACGCCTACGGCGGCACGTTCCGCTTGCTGGACAAGGTGATGGCGCACTGGGGCATCGAGTACACGCCCGTGGCGCTGGCCGACGTGGACGCGGTGCGCGCCGCGGTGCGGCCGAACACCCGCCTCGTCTGGGTGGAGACGCCGACCAACCCGCTGCTCCACATCGCCGACATCGCCCTGCTGGCCGAGCTGGCGCACTCGGTGGACGCGCGGCTGCTGGTGGACAACACGTTCGCGTCGCCGTACCTGCAGAGCCCGCTGGAGCTGGGCGCCGACGTGGTGCTGCACTCCACCACCAAGTACATCGGCGGGCACTCCGACGTCATCGGTGGCGCGCTGGTGACCTCCGACGACGAGTTGAACGCGGCCTTCGGCTTCCTGCAGAACGCCGCCGGCGCGGTGCCCGGGCCGTTCGACGCGTGGTTGACGCTGCGCGGCATCAAGACCCTCGAAGTGCGCATGGAGAAGCACTCGGACAACACCGAGAAGGTCACCGAGGCCCTGCTGCACCACCCGAAGGTGACCAAGGTCTTCTACCCGGGCCTGCCCGAGCACCCCGGTCACGAGGTGGCGACCAAGCAGATGCGCCGATACGGCGGCATGGTGTCGTTCACCGTCGAAGGTGGCGTGGACGCCGCGCTGCGCGTGTGCTCCCGCACCCGCCTGTTCACGCTCGCCGAGTCCCTCGGCGGTGTCGAGTCGCTGATCGAGCACCCCGGCCGGATGACGCACCTGAGCACCGCCGGTTCGCCGCTGCAGGTCCCGGGTGACCTGGTGCGGCTCTCGGTCGGCATCGAGTCCGCCGACGACCTGATCGCCGACCTGGTGGCGGCCCTCGACTGACCCGCACGCGGCTCGAACGAACACCGCGGTCACCGGACAACGGTCAGCCACGGTGTTCGCGTCTCGCCGCACGCCACCGGTCGCCGGGCGCGGTGAAACGTACCCTTTCAGACCAGTACTCGAAGCGGGTCATGGCTCTCTTACGGAGTAGCCCCTCTCCGAAGCGAGGAACCATGCCCCTGAACGACCTCACCGTGCCCAAGCCCGGACGTGTCCCGGACCACGAGCGCGTTTCGCTGAAGGCCTTGCTGAACGGCAACGGCTTCACCGACGTCGAATGCCTGAAGGCGGTCAGTGCCAATGCGGACGCCCTGGACCTGAACACCAGGTTCGCCCGGGTGGAGGCGGTGGAGGACAAGTTCGACAAGGGCAACATCACGCCGCAGAAGCGGCGCAAGCTCCGGACCGAACTGGAAACCGAGTACGACCTCCTGCTCGACGCCGCGCAGCGGTACGTGGACGACGCGACCGCCGCTTACCAGGACGCGGTGGAGGCCCAGGTGGACGTGCTCCGCGCCGAGTACCCGGGCAAGGACGAGATGTTCATGAACATCTGGAAGGACCGCTCGCAGCGGATCGCGCCCGACGCCCGCCTGGCGAAGTGGGTGGGCGCGGACCAATTCCGCACCGACATCCGCAACAGGTACAAGGCCAAGTACAAGCTGAAGGCCGCCAAGGTCTCGCCGCTGAACCCGCTCGAGCAGCAGGCCCTCCAAGCGGAGCAGCACAACATCACCGTCCAGCTCAACGCCTGGGACGGCAAGCGCGACGACGCGCCGGGCTGCAACGACATCGGCACGTGGGGCACCTCGGCGGGCGGCGCGGGCGGCGGCTTCGCGGTGTCGGCGGTCAGCCGGAACGTCTGGAACGAGCTCGTCGTGTGGTGGCGCAACAAGCAGAACACGTACATCACGCCCAGCGACACGAGCAGCCGGTCGCTGAAGAAGACCCGCGTCGTGGACGACGGCCGCAGCCCCACCATCAACTACCACATCAACATCGTCTGAGCACGGGCGAGGGCGGCACGACGTCGACCGTGCCGCCCCGGTCGCGCGCTGGCTTGAACGTTCAACGGGGTCGAGCGCCTCGGGTCAGGCGCTGCCGCCGCGCACCAGCTCGGTGGGCAGGAGGAGGCCGGGTTCGTCGTCACGGCCGTGCTCGACCTGGCGCAGGCAGCGGGTGACCAGTTCACGGGAGATGCGCTCGACCGGGATCCGGGCGCTGGTCAGGGTGGGCTCGGTGACCAGGCCGAGGGCGCCGCCGTCGAAGCCGGTGATCGCCACGTCGGTGCCGACCCTGAGCCCGAGCGAGTGCGCGACGTTGACGACCACGGCGGCGACGGCGTCGCTGCCGGTCACGATGGCGCTCGGCGGGTTCTTGCCGGTGAGCAGCTGGCGCGCGCGGCGGCGGATGCCCTGGTCGGGGCCGCGGAACACCGAGGCCTTGGGCAGCCGCACGCCGTGGTGGGCCAGGCGGCGGACGACCCCGTCGAGGCGGTCGAGCTTCCAGTACTGGTCGCCGTCCGCGCCGAGGTAGGCGAACCGCTGGTGGCCCTCGGCCACGAGCACGTCCACGACCTCGCGCATGCCCGCGGTGTTGTCGACGTCCACCCAGTGCTGCGGCAGGTCGGGTGCCAGGCGGCCGAAGCAGGCGAACGGGATGCGGCTGTCGGCCAGGAAGCGGGCCCGCTCGTCCTCGACGGTGGACTCCGACACGATGATCGCGTCCACCGCCTGCCGCGCGACGAGGTCCTTGAACACGCCCAAGGGGTCGTCCCGGCGGTGGGTGAACACCAGGACCTGGTGGTCGACGTCGGAGGCGGCCTTCACCAGCGACTGCAGGAAGTGCAGGGTGAAGCCCTGCGCGCGGTCCAGCTGCTCGCCGAAGATGTGGTAGCCGATCTGGGTGGTGCGCCGCGAGCGGAGCGTCTGCGCGGCCCGGTTCGGCTGGTAGCCCAGCGCCTGCATGGCGCTGGTGACCTTCTCGTAGGTCGCGGCCGAGTAGTACTCGTCGCGGCCGTTGAGGACGTTGGACACGGTCTGCCTGGACACGCCCGCGGCGGCGGCCACGTCCACGATGCCGACGCGCCGCCGTTGTCGATCCGCGCCGCCTCCGGGCACCGGTCCACCTCCTCGTCACCGACATCATTCACCCTACGTGACAGCCCGGACACATTGAACGATCAATGTTGCCGACTCGTTACCTCTGTCGTCGTTGACCTCCCGGGGTCGTGCTGAGATCGTCCATGGAACGTTCAATGTGACGGACCGCTCCATGAGGTCCACCCGGGAGGATTCGCGTGTCCCCTGCGCCACCGGTCATCGCACCCGCCATCGATGCCGTCGACCGGATCGTCCACTTGCGAGCCGACGGCGTGAGCCTGGTGTTGCGGTGCAAGGACTCCCGGCTGCCGCACGTCCTGCACTGGGGCACCGACCTCGGTCCGGACGCCGACCTGGACGCGGTGGTGGCGACGTCCGTGCCCGCCGTGGTGCCGAACGCGACCGACGTCCCGGGCGCGGTGGCGGTGGTCCCCGAGCACGCGACCGCCTGGCCGGGGTTGCCGGGCCTGCGGGGTCACCGCGAAGGCCGTGACTGGTCGCCGCTGTTCTCCGTCGAACGCGTCGTCGAGGACGGTGGCACGTGCCTGGTCCACGCCGTCGACGCGGAGGCCGGGCTCGCGCTGGACCTGGAGGTCGAGCTGACCCCCGCGGGTCTGGTGCGCCTGAGGGCCACCGTGCACAACACCGGCGACACCGCGTACACCGTGAACGGGTTGGTGCTCGCCCTGCCCCTGCCCCGGCGTGCCACCGAACTGCTCGACCTCACCGGGCGCTGGGGCCGCGAACGCACACCGCAGCGCAGGCCGTTCGGCGTCGAGGCGCACGTGCGGGACGGCAGGCGCGGCCGGACCGGTTCGGACGCGACGCTGGTCCTGGTGGCGGGGGAGAGCGGCTTCGGGTTCCGCCGGGGCCGGGTGTGGGGTGTGCACGTCGCCTGGAGCGGCAACCACCGCACGTACGCCGAGCGGGTGCCCACCGGGGATGCCGTGATCGGCGGCGGTGAACTCCTGCTGGACGGCGAGGTCCGGCTGGAGCCGGGGCAGACCTACACGACCCCTGACGTGTTCGGCTCGTCCGGCGACGGCCTGGACGAGCTGTCGGCCCGCTTCCACCGCCACCTGCGGGCGCGTCCGCACCACCCGGGCGGTCCGCGGCGCGTCGTGCTCAACACCTGGGAGGCGGTGTACTTCGACCACGACCTGGACCGGCTGCGCGCCCTGGCCGACCGGGGCGCGGAGGTGGGCGCGGAGCTGTTCGTGCTGGACGACGGCTGGTTCCGGGGCAGGCGCGACGACACCGCGGGCCTGGGTGACTGGTACGTCGACGAGCGGGTCTGGCCGGACGGCCTGCACCCGCTGGTCGACCACGTCCGGTCGCTCGGCCTGGAGTTCGGCCTGTGGGTGGAGCCGGAGATGGTCAGCGCCGACTCCGACCTGCTGCGCGAGCACCCGGACTGGATCCTCTCGACCGGTGGTCGTCGCCCGCCGTTGGTGCGCGGGCAGTACGTGCTCGACCTGACGCGCCCGGAGGTGCGCGCCCACGTGCTGGAGCGCCTCGACGCGTTGGTGACCGAGTACCGGATCGCGTTCCTCAAGTGGGACCACAACCGCGACCTGGTCGACGCGGGCGACTCGCGCACCGGCCGCCCCGCCGTGCACGCCCAGACGCACGCCGCCTACGGCCTGCTGGACGAGCTGCGCCGCCGCCACCCCGGCCTGGAGATCGAGTCCTGCTCCTCCGGCGGGTCGCGGGTGGACCTGGGCATCCTGGAGCGCACCGACCGGGTGTGGGCCAGCGACTGCATCGACGCGCTGGAACGGCAGGGCATCCAGCGCTGGACGGGCCTGCTGCTGCCGCCCGAGCTGGTGGGCGCGCACATCGGCGCCGCCCGGTCGCACACCACGGGACGGCGGCACGACCTGTCGTTCCGCGCGGCCACCGCGCTGTTCGGCCACCTGGGCATCGAGTGGGACCTCACCGCGGCCGACCCGGACGAGCTGGCGGAGCTGGCGCGCTGGGTGGCGTTCTACAAAGAGATCCGCGGCTGGCTGCACCGGGGACGGGTGGTGCGCGCGGACTCGCCGGATCCGGCGATCCTGGTCCACGGCGTGGTGTCCGACGACGACACGCAGGCGTTGTTCGCCGTCGTCACGATGGCGGCGGGGACGACCACCTCGCCGGGGCGGGTGACGCTGCCCGGCCTGCCGCCCGACGACCGGTTCACCGTCCGGCTCGCCGAACCTGCCGCCGTGCCGTCGTCCACGGCCCTGGCCCAGGTCCCGTGGCTGGCCACCGGCGTCCGGCTGTCCGGGCGGGCACTGGCGGAGGTCGGGGTGCAGATGCCGCCGCTGCACCCCGAGCAGGCCCTGCTGCTGCACCTGGTGCGGGAGGAACGGGTATGACCACTCACAGAACCCGCCACCGCAGCGACGTCTGGCCGGCACTGCTGTTCCTGCTGCCCGCGGGCTTCGGGTTCGTGCTGTTCTACGCCTGGCCCGCGGTGCAGACGTTCTATCTGAGCTTCACCGACTACAGCCTGCTGGCCGCACCGAACTGGATCGGCGCGCAGAACTACCGCGACGCGCTCGGCGACGCCCGGTTCGGCAACGCGCTGCTGGTCACCGTCGAGTACGTCGTCATCAACATCGGCGTGCAGACCGTCGCGGCCCTGTTCATCGCGGTCCTGATGCACCGGTTGACGAAGTCCTCGCTGGTCCGTGGTCTGCTGCTGTTGCCGTACCTGATCGCCAACGTCGTGGTGGCGCTGGTCTGGTACAACATGCTCGACGCCCAGCTCGGCATCGTGAACGCGGTGCTGTCGTGGGTCGGGATCGACCCGGTGGCGTTCTTCGGCGAAACCTCCACGGCCATCCCGACCATCGCCCTGGTCAACGTGTGGCGGCACATGGGTTACACCGCCCTGCTGATCTTCGCCGGGCTGCAGGCCATCCCCAAGTCGGTGTACGAGGCCGCCGCGATCGACGGCGCGTCGGAGTGGCGGATCTTCCGCGGCGTCACGCTGCCGCTGCTGCGGCCGGTGCTGGCCATGGTGCTGGTGCTGACCGTGATCGGGTCGTTCCAGATCTTCGACACCGTCGCGGTCACCACCAAGGGCGGCCCGGTCGACGCCACCCGGGTCATCTACTTCTACCTCTACGAGAAGGCGTTCCAGCAGTTCGACTTCGGCTACGCGGCCGCGCTGTCGGTCGTGCTGTTCCTGATCCTCGCGGGTCTGGCGGTGGCGCAGCTGCGCCTGCTGCGCGCGGGCAGCTCGGACCTGGACTGAAGGAGCCGGTGATGACCTCGACCCCGATCGGCCCGCGGTGGCGCAAGGCGCTCGGCTGGACCGTGCTGGCCGTGCTGGTGCTGATCACGCTGTTCCCGTTCTACTGGATGCTGCGCGTCTCCCTGTCGGACAACCGGGTGCTGGCGGCCAACGCCGACTCGTTGCTGCCCGCCGGGTTCACGTTGGGCGCGTTCGAGCGCGTGCTGGGCCTGGCGTCGCTGGAGGAGGCCCGCGCCCAGGGCGGGTCCGGCGCGTCGATCGACTTCTGGCGCTACCTGCTGAACTCGGTGCTCACCGCGACGCTCATCACCGCGGGGCAGGTGTTGTTCAGCTCGATGGCGGCCTACGCGTTCGCGCGGCTGCGCTGGCCTGGGCGCGACGCGGTGTTCTTCGTCTTCCTCACCGCGCTGATGATCCCGCCGATCTTCACCGCCCTGCCCAACTTCGTGCTGATGCGCGATTTGGAGCTGCTCAACACCTACGCGGCGATCGTGCTGCCGTTCTTCTTCATGACGCCGTTCGCGGTGTTCTTCATGCGCCAGTTCCTGCTGGGCATCAGCCGCGAGGTGGAGGAGGCCGCGCGCATCGACGGCGCCGGGCACCCGCGGATCTTCTTCCGGATCGTGCTGCCGATGAGCCGGGCACCGCTGGCGACCCTGGCGCTGCTGGCCTACATCACCGCGTGGAACGAGTACTTCTGGCCGCTGCTGGTCGGTCAGGGTGAGGGCGTGCGCGTCCTCACGGTGGCGCTGGGCGTGTTCCGCTCCCAGACGCCGCAGGGCAGTCCCGACTGGGCGGGCCTGATGGCCGCCACCCTGCTCGCGGCGCTGCCCGTCATCGCGCTGTTCGTCGCCTTCGGGCGGCGGATCGTCGACTCCATCCAGTTCTCCGGCATCAAGTAGCCGTCCGGACGCGGGTGGGACAAAGGAGTTCACCGTGCACAACAAGTTGTCCAAGCTGGCCGCCCTGGCCGTCGCCGTCCCCCTGGCGCTCGTCGGCTGCGCGGGCGCGCCGGGCGGCGGCAGCGGCTCCGACGAGATCACCTACTGGCTGTGGGACGCCAACCAGCTGCCCGCCTACCAGGCGTGCGCGACCGACTTCGAGAAGGCCAACCCCGATACGAAGGTCAAGGTCGAGCAGTTCGGGTGGGCCGACTACTGGAACAAGCTGACCACCGACCTCGTGGCGGGCACCGCCCCGGACGTGTTCACCAATCACCTCAACTACTTCGCGACCTACGCGGCCAAGAACCAACTCCTCCCGCTGGACGAGTTCGTCACCCGCGACGGCGTGCCCACCGACGTCTACCCGCAGGGCCTGGCGGACCTGTGGACCACCCAGGACGGCAAGCGCTACGGCCTGCCCAAGGACTTCGACACCGTCGCGCTGTTCTACAACAAGGAGATGCTCGCCGACGCGGGCGTCGCCGAAGCCGACCTGGCGAACCTCACCTGGAACCCCCAGGACGGCGGCACATACGAGAAGCTCATCGCCCACCTCACCGTCGACGCCAACGGCAAGCGCGGCGATGAACCCGGCTTCGACAAGACCAAGGTCGCCGTCCACGGCCTGGGCCTGGACGAGAACAACGGCGCGGGCGTCGGGCAGCAGATGTGGAGCATGTACGCGCTCAGCACCGGCTGGACCTACACCGACGAGAACCCGTGGGGCAGCCACTTCAACTACGACGACCCGCGCTTCCAGCGGACCATGGCCTGGTTCCGCGGCCTGATGGACAAGGGCTACCTGCCGAGCCTGGCCACCGCCCGCTCGGGAACCAGCGTCAACGACGGCTTCGGCGCGGGCAAGTACGCCTTGAGCACCAACGGCTCCTGGATGATCAACAGCTACTTCGGCTACGACGGCGTCGAGGTCGGCGTCGCACCCACCCCGACCGGACCGTCCGGCAAGCGCGCCACCATCTTCAACGGCCTGGCCGATTCCATCTACACGGGCACCGACAACCGCGAGGGCGCCTGGAAGTGGGTCAAGCACCTCGCCTCCGCCGAGTGCCAGAAGACCGTGGGCGAGCAGGCCGTGGTGTTCCCCGCGCTGCCCGAGGCGCTCGCCGTGGCCAAGGAGAAGTTCGCCGCCAAGGGTGTGGACATCACCGCCTTCACCCAGCCCGTCGACGAGGGCGCCACCCACCTGTACCCGATCACCGACCACGCACCGGAGATCGCCGCCGTCATGGGTCCGGCCATCGACGCCGTGCTCACCTCCCAGGCCGACCCCGCCTCGTTGACGCAGGCCAACGAGCAGGTCAACGCACTGTTCCGGTAACCAGCCCCCGTCCCGGCAACCCCTGTGGAGCAACGATGCGACACCGACCGGCAAGATCCCGAATCCCCATCGGCGCGGTAGCCGCCGCACTGCTGCTGGCAACCCTGTCACCGACCGCACCGACCGCCTCCGGCCAGGCCGAGCCCGCCGCCGAGACTTTGGGCGTGGACCTCGCCACGTCCACCGGGGCGTTCCGCGGCGGTGCCACCGGCATCCTCTACGGCCTGGGCGACCCCGGTGTGCCCTCCCGCGACCTCATCGCGGGCATGAAGCCACGCACCATCGCCCAGAAGCCGCCGGACGGCGAGCAGCACCCCAACGGCGACGCCGTGGTCGTGGCCGACGACTTCTTCGCCTCCGGCGGCAGCGACGTCTACATCAACTCCCAGGACATCTACAGCGCCTGGCCCTACCAGGACCTGGGCATCGACGACTACATCGCCCGCTTGAAGCCCCAACTGGAGAAGGTCGCCGCCCGACCGGACCGCGACCGGTTCGTGTGGACGATCTTCAACGAGCCCGATTGGATCTGGTACGGCGACTGGGCCACGAAGAAGGACAGGTTCCTCGCCGACTGGACGAAGGTCTACCGGACCGTCAAGTCCGTGCTGCCGAACGCGCGCATCGACGGACCCGGCGAGGCGAGCTACAACCCGGGCCGGCTGCGCGACTTCCTCGCCTACGCCAAGGCGAACGACGTGCTGCCCGACATCGTCACCTGGCACGAGCTCAGCCCGGACTCCCTCAACCACTACCGCGCCCACTACGAGGACTACCGAGACATCGAGAAGTCCCTGGGCATCGGCCCGCTCCCGATCAACATCACCGAGTACACCAACCGCCGCGACACCTCCGTGCCCGGCCAGCTGATCCAGTGGATCACCATGCTGGAGGACACCAAGGTCGACGGGCAGATGGCGTACTGGTCGCTGGCCGGCAACCTCAGCGACCAGGCCGTGCGCACCTCCCGCGCCAACGGCGGCTGGTGGCTGACCAAGTGGTACGCCGACCTGTCCGGCGACACGGTCCGCGTCACGCCGCCCCGCCCGAGCGCCAGGGATTCGTTGCAGGGCCTGGCCACCCTCGACCGGGACGACGCCGAGGCCACCGTCCTGCTCGGCGGCACGGCCAACCCGGTCGACGTCGCCGTCTCCGGCCTGGACCGGCGCGTGTTCGGCGACCACGTCGACGTGCGGGTCGCCAAGACCACCTGGTCCGGTTACGAAGGCGACGCCGGACAGCCGCCGGTCGTGGCCGCCTCACGCGTCCGGGTCTCCGACGGCAAGATCACCGTCAAGGTCCCCGGCGGCGACCGCCTGGCCGCCTACCAGGTGATCGTCACCCCCGCCGGTCTCGCACCCGCCCCGGTCGCGAACGCGCCGTGGACCTCGCGACACGAAGCCGAATCCGGTCTGGTGGAGAACGCCGTGGTCGTGGACCAGGCCGACCCGTCCGGCTGGCGGTACACCACGTCCGGCGGCAAGGACGTCGGCTACATGAACAACGCGGGCTCCCGGGTCACCGTGGAGGTCGACGTGCCGCGCACCGGCGCCTACCGGCTCGGTGTGCTGTACGGCACCGGCGGGTTCGTCGGCAGGCAGGCCCTGTACGTGGACGACGTCCACGTCTCCACCCTCACCTTCCCCGCCACCCTGAACTGGCAGTACCGGGGCAGGTTGGACGCACCGGTCCAGCTGACCGCCGGCCGCCACCGGGTCTCGCTGCGCACCAGCGACCCCACCGGCTTCCTCGGCCGCCCGTCCGACATCGCCCTGGACCGCATCGACCTCACCGAGGTCACCGGGCCGGAGCGGGCGACCTACCAGCTGACCGACTCGCGCCGCAGCGGCGGCTCGGTCGACCGCGGTGTCCGGGCGCTGCGCGCCCTCGTGCCGAACGCCGTGGTCCTGCGCCCGGGTGACGCCGTGACCACGTACGTGTCGGCCGCGGAGGACGGCTACTACTCGTTGTCCACCACGTGGTTCGGCGCCGGTCGCAGCACGCTCGGCCTGGCCCTGTCCGGCCGCCGGGTCACCGGCGGCGACCTGACCGCCGACCGGGCCGGTGCCTGGACGGGCAGCACGACGGTGCACCTCAAGGCCGGGGTCACCGAGGCCGTGCTGTCCAACGAAGGCCGCACGCCGATGGTCGTCGGCACGCTCACCCAGGTCCGCGACCCGGGAACCGACAGGCGTGCGGTCCGGGTCGAGGCGGAGGCCGGGCAGCTAGACGGGGGAGCGATGACCGCGTCCGGGCCGTGGGCCTCCGGTGGCTCGTACGTCGGTCAGCTGGGCAACGGCGGCACCATGACCGTGGCCCGGCCGGACGGCGTGCGTGCGGCCGGTCAGTACAACCTGACCGTCGCCTACGCGCAGGCCGAGAAGAACACCGGCCACCCGTACAACACCGACGCGGTCACCAGGTTCCTCGACGCGGCCGAAGCCGGTGGTGGCACGACGCGTGCGCCGTACCGCCACAACTACACGTGGGACGGTTTCTGGGCGGAGACCTCACCGCTCGACCTGACCACGACGGGTGGCGCGGTGACCTTCGGCAACGCCACCGGCTGGGGACCCAACGTCGACTGGGTCCAGCTCGCCCCGCTCGTCGCGGCGAACTCGGTCACCTCGCGGCACTGACGGCGCGGTGCCCCGGCCGGGTCCGAACCCCGGCCGGGGCACGCGTCGGTCGGCCTCGGAAGGCTTTCCGTCACGGTCAGCGGCGGTGTCGGGCCCGCCAAGCCACGAAACCGAAGGCCACGACCGCGGCCACGACGGCGGAGAGCGGCACGGCCGGGCCGGTCGACGGGCGGCCGACCAGCAGCGCCAGGCCGACCACGAGCGCGATGGTCGCCAGCACGAGCAGGGCCCGGGCCCAGGCGGGCAGCGTGGTGAGGTCCACGCGCTTGCGGCCGCCAGGCTCGTCCGACATGGCGCAAGTGTAGGCGCGCGGACGGCGTCCGAAGGGGCAGTGGTGTCTGCCCCCGCGGTCGTTTCCGGGGTGCGGTTGCGGTCCTAGCGTGGGCACACAGGCCGGACCGGCCTGTTCCGACGGCGGATCGGAGGCCGTCAGTGCCAGCTTCGCCGGACCGCCCCGCCGGTCCCGAGCACGACCGCGTCCACCCGCGTCCCGAACCGGAGGCCGGGGCGCGCGACAGCCGTTCCGCCGTGCCGCTCTCCCGGCAGCCGTTGACGGCGTCGGCGGTGACCGCGTTGCAACGGCACGTCGGCAACCGGGCGGTGCGGACGGCGTTGCGCCCGGGTGGCGTGAACCCGGCGGTGCCGGTCGTGCAACGCGAAGCAGACGGCAGCCAGACCGCCATCGACGCCCGGGCGGAGGCCGTCGCCGAGAACGCCCGGGAAGCCGCCGCCGAGCACGAGGGCGAGCAGCCGCCACCGGTCGACCCCGGCGAGAAGGCCCGCCTGCGCTCCCAGCAGCAGGGCGGGTTCGCCCAGCCGGACAAGGTGTCCGCACCGGCCGCGCAGGTCACCACGGCCGCCGCGCAGACCGGCAGCGAGGTGGCCGCGCCGGCGGAACCGGTGGTCGGCGCGAAGTCCGCGGACCAGCCGACCGGCGGTGACCACGGCCCGGCCGGCGAGGCGGCGGCCGCCGTCGCCGCCGGACAGGCGCAGGCCGCGGCGGCACAGGCACAGGCCGCCGCCCTGCCCGTGCCGGCCGAGCCACCGGTCCTGTCCCCGCCGCAGGTCGTGGAGCCGGTGGACGGCACGGGCGCGCCGCTACCGGTCGACCCGGCCGCGGACGTCGCCGTTGGTCTGGTCGCCGCACGCCTGGCGCACCTGCGGCACGGCGCGCAGGCACTGGCCGCCGACGCCACCGCCCATCGGGCACGCGCGCTCGGACTGCGCGGCTCACTGGCCGAAGCACGCGGCCGGATCGCCGAAGCGGCCGGGTCGATCGCGACGGTGCAGGGCCACGTCGCTTACCGACGCTCGGTCACCGACCAGGCAACCGCCGCGCTGGACACGTCGAAGCAGAAGGCCGACAAGGTGGCCGGCGAGGCACCCGGCATCGCCGCGCAGGCCGACACCGGACGGCAGCAGACCGGCCCCATGGCCACCGAGTCGGCAGACCTGGCCAACCGCGCCGCCGGCGCGTCCCCCGACGACGCCGAGGCAGCCGCCAAGTCCCGGCAGCAGTCCGGGCAGATCACCCGGGTCAGCGGGAGCCTCGGCACGATCGACGCCGCGGTCGGCCAGACCGGCGACCGGGCCAGGCAGCTCCAAGCCGACGCCGAACAGGCCAAGACCCGCAACGCGGCCGGCGAAGGCACCATCGCCGGCACCCGGGAACGCCTGGCCGCCACCGACGCCAAGCTCGCCGAACTGACCTCGACCAACACCGCCGCCCGCGGCACGGTCGAGGGCCTGGCCGACCGGCCCGACGAGATCGAGGCGGGTGCGCAGGCGCAGCGGGAGCGGGCGGAGTCCGTGCTGGCGAACTCCGTCGCGCTGGAGGGCCGCCTGCACGCCGCCCAGGACGGTTACCGCAGTGAGCTGACGGGGTTGCCCGGACCACCGCCGCGCCGTGGTGCCCGCCTGCTGGCCGCGTTCGCCGCCGGCCCCGGCGGGACCCCCGGCCGGGTGGCCCAACGCACCGCCGAACCCGGTGGGCGCGAACGGTTCCCGTCGTTCGACGAGGCCGCCGCCGTGATCTCCGGTGACCAGCAGTCCGCGCGGGAACGCGCCGAGGCGGCGGCTGCCGCGCAACACCGCAGGCAGCAGGAGTTGGCGACGATCAACGCGGAGTCGGGCGGCGACTTCGCCCGGCTCGGTACCGGGCAGAAGGCGTCGCTCGCGCTGCGGCTGACGTTCTCCAGGACGTTCGGTTCGCTCGCGGAGACCAACTGGCCGAAGTTCGGCCTGAGCATGCTGCGCGGCTTCGTCGACCCGCGGGTGTCGCTGGCGGGTGTCGTGCAGGGGCTGGGCACGATCCTCAGCGGCGGTGCGAACCTGCTCAGCGCCGAGCAGTGGCGCCGGGACCCGCTGGGCAACCTGTTGAAGTCGTCGGCCGACATCGCCACCGGCGTCACCGTGGTCCTCGGCTCCATCGCGGGCCTCGCCATCGCGGTGATCGCGATCTCGGCGGCGCTGATCCTGCTGTCGTGGGGCACGCTCGCCCCGGTGCTGCTGCCGGTCATCAGCATTTGCAGCACGGTCGCCGCGACGGTCGGCCCGTGGGCCATCACGGCGGCGGAGATCGCACTCGCCCTCAACGCGCTGGTGTTCATCAAGAACCTGGTCGACGCGGCGACCGCGTCCACCGCGACGGAGTTGCAGCAGGAGTCCGCGGCGATGGGCGAGGACGTCACCGCGATGGGCCTGATGGCCATGCAGATCGCGGGTGACCGGCTCGGGAAGGCGGTCGGCCCGCGGATCGGCGGTGCGCTGGAAGGCGTGCAGGGGCGCCTGGCGAACTCCGGCAACGCCGCCGCGGTGATGCTCGGCGAGAACATGGCGGGCATCAGCAAGGCGATGGCCCAGGGACAGGCACGCGCCGACGCCTGGGCAGGACGCGACGTACCAGGAGCGACGGGCACCCCACCCGAAACCACCGGCACCGGCACCGGCCCGGAAGGCCCAACCACCCCCGCCACCCCCGAGCCGGCCGCGCCACCCTCCGCCACCCCGGAGCCGGCCGCCCCTGCCTCCGCCATCCCTGAGCCGGCCGCGCCCAGCACACCGGAACCAGCCGCGCCCGCCGCCGGTCCCGAGCCGGCCCCACCCTCTGCCACGCCGGAGCCGGCCGCACCTACCACCGCGCCGGAGCCAGCCCCGCCACCCGCGGGTGCCACGCCGGAACCTGCGGCGCCTGCTACTGCCGCGCCGGAACCAGCCTCACCCTCCGCCGCGCCGGAGCCTGCCGCGCCCGCCGCCGGTCCGGAGCCTGCCGCCCCCGCCGCCGGTCCGGAGCCTGCCGCCCCCGCCGCCGCGCCGGAACCCCCGGCACCTGCCGCCGCGTCAGAGCCGGCAGCGGCGCCTGCCGCGTCCGAAGCCGTGCCGGCGAACGACAACGCCGTCCCGCCGTCAGGCTCGGATCCGGTCGAGCTGACCGAACTGCCACCCGAACTCCAAGGCGGCACCGCGGCCAACGACAACGGACCCTCCGGACCCCAAGCCCAAGAACAGGTGCTCGCCGCCACCGGCACGGACGGCGTCGTCCAAGTCGGCGAACAACCCCAGCTCACCGTCATCGAGGGCGGTGACCCCAACGCGCCCCGGGCGATGGGAGGCCACAACGAGGGCTCGGGCGGCTCCGGCCCGCCGCGCCGGCCGACGAGCACCACCGGCACCACCGAACCCGGCACGCCGGGCGGCACGCATGACGTCGGAAGCAGCGAACCCGGCCCCACGAGCCGCCCGCACGAGCCGGAGCCTGCCGTCGACACCGAGCCGCACACCACCGGCCACGGCGTGCCCGACCGACCGGTCGGCGACCTGGTCAAGCGGTCCGAGGGCTACCTCCGCAGCCACGGCGTCGACCCGCACGCCCTCAAGAAAGGCCAGGTCGAGGGGCCGGTCAAGTACTACGACATCTTCGAGGACCGCGACGGCAACCTGTGGGCGTTGCGCAAGACCGGCCGCTTCGGCTCCGGCAAGGAGAGCGCCATCTACCTCGGCCGCACCGCCGACCACGGGTTGCCCGCCACCCCGCGCGGTGCGAACGAGCCCGAGGTCGACGAGCCCTCGCCGCAGCACGACGAGCAGCTCCCGGAACCGGAGCCACCCGTCGCGGCGCACCCGCCGCCGTCCGCGGGCGAGCTCGAACAGGTGGCGCTGGACGACCTGCGCGGCCGCCAGGACACCGACTTCATGGAGACCTGGGAGCGGACGGGCGTCGACGGCCCGCACGAGATGTCCGACAACCTCGACGACCAGCTCGGGCCCAACCAGAAGCGCTTCTACGTCCACTTCACCGAGGAGTTCACCGGGTTGGACCGACACGTCTCGGTCAACTGGGACCCTGACACCGGCTTGTACGGCACCATCAAGTTCTCCAGCGAGGACCCGAGCCAGGGTGGCGGCCGACGAGGCGGGAGGCGACGTCGATGACCGAGCCGGCAAGACCGTACCGGTGGCGGGTGCGCCTGGGGGTGCGCAGCGCCGGTCCCACCGCGGACGACATCACCGCCTGGCTGGGTGTTCCGGCCGAGCACACGTCGTCGGTGGCCGCACGTCGGTGGCCGCACCTGTGGGAATGGGACTCCGGGCTGTCACCCGACGCCGAACTGGAGGAGCACCTCGTCGCGCTCCTCCACCGGTTCCACGACCGGGTGAACGCGGTCCGCGAACTCGCCCGGCGACCGGACTGCGAGGTCGCGATCGAGGCCGTGCTGCACTTCGACGCCCGGGACGAGGACGATTCCCTGCCGGCGATGTGGGTGCCGCCGGAGGTCGCGGCGTTCGCGGCGGCCTGCGGGATCGGCCTCGACATCGACGCCTACCTCGACCGCGGGACCTCGCCGCCGGCACCGCGGTCGGCCACCGACCGTTGAGCCGCCGCCGGCGAACCGGTTCGCCGGCGCCACCCACTGCGGGAGTATCCACAGTGGATGGTGCGGCAGTGGACCTGTGTCGACGGGGCGCGGAACCAGCGCCATGTCAGGAGGCGGGCTTCACAGCGGGAAGTCGCCGAGCGTCAGGCGGCGCAGGTTGTGGTAGGCGACGCGGCGACCGAGCGTGGCGCCGACCTCGTCGGAGAACCGGAAGTGGACGCCCGCGTAGACGCGGGAGTCGACGTTCTCCCGCGTGAGCGCCGTCCACGGTGTCCCGCGGCGGTACTCGCGGTGCACCACCTTGCCGTCGCCCCTGGTGTACGTGGCCGAGAACGTCACCGGGCTGCTCGGCCCGACGAAGCGCGAGAACACCTGCTCGGCGACCGCGGCGGTGACGGTGTGGCCGCTGGGGTACTCGGGGTGCGCCGGGGTCGGCAGGTTGGAGGCCCACGTGGGATCGGGGTCGGTCAGGGGATCGCCGTCGGTGTCCGCGGCACGGATGGCCGTGATCGGCCGCCAGTGCAGGTGGAAGTACTTGGCCTCGAACAGGGCGATGCCGGAGTCGACCACGGTGACGCCGAACGCCACCAGCAGCCGCACCTTGTCGGCGCGGGACCGGGTCGGGTCGCCGAGCACCGAGCGGAACACCGGCAGGTACTGCGCCAGGGGGTTCAGCCACGCCAGGTCGCTCTGCTCCTCGGTCCGCTCCGAGACCTGCCCGCCCAGCCGGCGCACCTCGGCCAGGTCCCGCCGGTACTCGTCCGTGCCCAGGGCCGGTGGTCGTGGCGGCCGGAACCGGTCGGCCCGCTGGATCAGGAACGGTCGCCCGCGGCTGTACCCGGCGCCGACCACCCGGGTCACCCCCGGCGTGAACCGGTAGACGCCGGGCGCCTCGGGCGGCGGCGTGAACGGCGCGTTCACCGACGCCGGGTCGAGGCGGTCGTCGGCGCGCGCCCTGACCACCGCCGCCGCAGCTTCCCGACCGGCGACGATCCCGACCTCCTTGGCCGCGCCACCGGGCAGTCCCGCCAGCGAGCCGGCCAGCGCGGTGTCGAGCCTCGCCGCCTGCTCGGGGACCAGCGCCTTCAGCACTCCGTGCACGGCGGTCGCCACGGCGGCGTCCTCGTACACCGCCGACTGCTCCCCGGACCGTTGCGGCACGGCCCGCCACGGTCCCAGTGCCGCACCGGCCGCCAGCCAGCTCATCGCCCAGATCCGTTCGACGTACCCGATCGCGGGCGACGCCGCCGTCGCCAGCATCTCGTCGAACCACCGGCCCACGAGATCCGGAGTGGAACCGGCCGCGGCGGGCCGGGGCAGCGCGGGGAGGAGCGCGACGCCCGTGACGCCGGCCGTGGCGATCAGCAGGCGTCGCCGGGAGATTCCCGCGGAGAGGGGGAACAAGGGTGATCCAGCGGATCCTGTCGTCATCGCCATGCCTTTCCGTGGGGCTGGGGGTCAGGGTCCGTTCGGAGGACGGAGACCTCCATCGGCCCGCACTCGACCCGGCCGTCGCGGCGCCCCGGGAATTCCAGGTCGCCGCCCGGCGGTGGACGGGCGGGGGTCATCGGTGCGGTGTTGATGAACGCGACGCGGGCAACGAAGCCACCTGGTCACCGTAGCGAGGTGGTCGTGTTTGTAAAGCGCCGCACCGGGCGGCGGTGGAAACCGGTGACGGGCCGCGGCCGGTGAACGCGCGGTCGCCGGGAAGCCGCCGTCATAAGTGTCGTGGCCTGCGATCATGTCCTGGCATCACCCCGGTGTTCCGGGGCCACCCAGGCGTCGCCGCCGGAGCGCGACGGGCTGATCGAATTATTGTGACCGAGGGTGCCCGGTGGTCGGCAGAGGGCTCATATTCGCAGGTGAACGGCCCTTCCTTGATCGGTGGAGCCGGTATTCCGGGTCATTTCGACTCCACCGGCGGGGTTCACTCGAACGGATGTGCCTCTGTTGCCGAGATTCCGCTTGAATGGCAGAGAACTCCGCGTCCGCGGTCGGTAGCCGTCTCAACGCCGGAGGGGGGATGCTCCTGCTCGTCCGCTGGAAATAACGAGGTCGAAGCGGTATTGGTGAACGTGGACGGGCGCGGCTCGTCCCGGCGACCCGAGGGATTTTCCCGGCCCGGCACAACCGGACATATCGGTTGATCGGACGTGCGGCGGACCCATTTCGGTCCGCTCCCGCATGCCTGCTCTTCGCGTTGCGCGCGAATCGCGTGGTGATCGCCCCGGCGCCAGGGGGAGTGGTGGCGCGACGAGGCGTGGTCCGCCGGTGAGCGGGGCGGTCCGGGTGAGGGCGACCTCGAACGACTTCGAGGTCGAGGAACACGGTTACCGAGGTCAGGGGGAATGGGGAATGGATGTCGCTGTGCTCGAGTCGCTCGAAGTCCTGCGCTGCGGTCTGGAGACCATGCTGCGCCGGCTCGAGTGGATCGACGGCGTCGAATGCCACCGCAGCGCGGAAGACCTGATCATCGCGTCGAAGGCGCGCGGTGACGAGTGGCACCCCGACATCATCATCGTCAGCTGCTGCACCTACGACGACATCGCCGAGCACGTCCGGGTGGACTTCCCGGCGAGTCGCATCCTCGAAGTGCTCGTCCGGGCCGACTCCGAGCACCTCGCCGTGGCCGCGCGGACGCAGGCTGACGGCTACCTCATGCTGTACGACGTCACGGAGGTGACGCTGGACGGCACGCTGCAGGCCATGACGCGCGGTGAGCTGCCCATGCCCGTACCGGTGGCCAACTACCTGCTCGGGCGCGCCCGGTCGGGTGACGTGCCGCCACCACGGCACCAGCCCTACTACAGCCCCCGCGAGCGCGACGTCATCGCCCTGCTCCTGGACGGGCTCAGCAACCGGCAGATCGCCGACCGGCTCGGCATTTCGTTGCACAGCGCCAAGCGACACGTCTCGGCGGTGCTCAACAAGGTGAACTCACCGAGCCGCGCGCACTTCGTCGCCCAGATGCTGCGTGAGGAGGGAGTACCGGCGCAGGGTCGCTGAGAGCTCACAGCACGGTGCGGGCGCGGAGGTGGGCGCGTTCGCCCTGGGGCCCGATCAGGATGAGCACCTCGACCGGGGCGTCGGGGTCGGCGCTGTCGAACCAGTGCGGCACGCGGGTGTCGAACTCGGCCACCTCGCCCTCGGCCAGCACCAGGTCCTGGTCACCGAGGAGCAGTCGGAGGCGGCCGTTGAGCACGTACATCCACTCGTAGCCCTCGTGTGACTTCTGCTCGGCGGTGACCCGGCGCGCCGGGATGATCACCTTGAACGCCTGCGGCCCGCCCGCCCGGCGGGTCAGCGGGATGAACGTCATGCCCTTGCGCCGCACCGGGCGCAGGTGGATGCGCGGGTCACCGGTCGGTGGCGCGCCGATCAGCTCGTCGATCTGCACGCCGTACGCCTCGGCGAGCGGCAGCAGCAGTTCGAGCGTGGGGCGGCGCCGGCCGGACTCCAGACGCGACAGCGTGGACACCGAGATACCCGTCTGGGTCGCCACGTCGGTGAGGGTCGCCTCGCGTTGCTTGCGGATCGCGCGCAGTCGGCCCCCGACCGCGGCCAGCACCTCGTCCGTGTTTGCCATTCCCGCAAGTTTAGTTCGTCTTCCGCAGACGGCAGCCGATGCTGTGCCCATGACGCAGAAGTTCGATGTCGCGGTGCTCGGCGGTGGTGTCGCCGGGCTGAGCGGTGCGGTGGCACTGGGCCGCGTTCGGCGCTCGGTGGTCGTGGTCGACGCCGGATCGCCGCGCAACGCGGCGGCAGACAGCGTGCACGGGTTCCTGTCCCGCGACGGGATGGGTCCGCTGGAGCTGATCGAGACCGGGCGCGCGGAGGTCAAGCGCTACGGCGGGCAGGTGCTGCCGGCGACGGCCGTCGCGGCGCGCCGCACCGACGCCGGGTTCGAGGTCGACCTGGACGACGGCCCGCCCGTCACGGCGCGGCGGTTGCTGGTGACCACTGGCATCTCCGACGAACTGCCCGACCTGCCCGGTCTGGCGCGGCGCTGGGGCCGGGACGTGGTGCACTGCCCGCACTGCCACGGCTGGGAGTTGCGCGACCAGCCCGTCGCGGTGGTGGCCACCCACACCGAGTGGGCCGTGCGCCAGGCGCTGATGTTCCGGCAGCTGACCCCGGAGCTGACGTTCTTCCAGCACACCGCACCGGCGTTGAGCGAGCAGCACGTGGCCCAGCTGACCGCCTGGGGCATCGAGGTGGTCACCGGGCCGGTGGACGCGCTGGAGATCGCCGACGACCGGATCACCGGCCTCCGGCTGGCGGACGGCACGGTGGCGCCCTGCTCGGTGGTGGTCGTGGCGCCGCGGCTGGTGGCCGACTCGACAGTGCTCACCGGCCTGGGTCTCGAACCGACGCCACACCCCTTGGGCATCGGCGAGTCGGTCAAGGCCGACGCGACGGGGCTGACGGACGTGCCCGGGGTGTGGGTCGCGGGCAACATCGCCGAGCTCAACGCGCAGCTGATGAGCTCCGCCGCGAGCGGTGCGGCGGCGGCCACCGCGATCAACGCCGACCTGATCGCCGAGGACACCCGGCTCACCATCAGGGTGTCGTCGGGGGAGTACTGGGACGAGCGGTACGGGGCGGGCAAGCACGTCTGGAGCGGCAACCCCAACCCGCACCTGGTCACCACCGCCACCGACCTCACGCCCGGCACCGCGCTGGACGTCGGCAGCGGCGAAGGCGCGGACGCGGTCTGGCTCGCCTCGCGCGGCTGGGACGTCACCGGCGTGGACATGTCGCAGGTCGCCCTGGACCGCGCCGCGAGCCACGCCGCCGAGTCCGATGTGGAGGTCACGTGGCAGCAGGCCGACATCACCCAGTGGGAGATCGCACCCGCGCGGTTCGACCTGATCTCCGTGCAGTACCTGCAGATGCCCAAGACCACGCGGGAAGCCCTGCTCCGCCGGCTGGCCGCGGCCGTCCGCCCGGGCGGGACGCTGCTCGTCGTCGGCCACCACCCGGCCGACCTGGAGGTGGCGTCGCTGCGCCGCCCGCGCCTGCCGCACCTGGTGTACACGGCCGAGGACATCGCCACCGTGCTGGACCCCTCGGCGTGGGACATCACCACATCGGCCGAACAGCGCCCGGCCACCGACCCGGACGGACAGCCGATCACGCTCACCGACGCGGTGCTGCGCGCCGTGCGACGCGCCGACTGACCGCGATGACGACGACGCAACGCCCAACGGACAGCGGGAGGACACCGACCATGACGGCGGAACAGGTCGACACGCTCGTCATCGGGGGCGGTCAGGCCGGGCTGGCGACGAGCTACTGGCTGACCAAGGCCGGCGTGGACCACCTCGTGGTCGACCGGCGGGACCGGCACGGCGGCGGCTGGCACGACCGGTGGGACGACTTCTGCCTGGTGCTGCCCAACTTCACGGTCCGGATGCCGGGGATGCCGTACGACGGCGACGACCCGGACGGCTTCATGGCGCGCGACGACGTGGTGAAGTACCTGTCCCGGTACGCCGCAGCCTTCGACGTCCCGGCCCGGTTCGACACCGAGGTGACCGGGCTGGCCGCCGGGGACGGCACCCTCGTCGCGCGCGCCGGGGGCACGACCTTCGAGGCGCGCAACGTGGTGCTGGCGACCGGACCGTTCCCGCGCCCGAAGATCCCGGCCGCGTCCGGGCAGCTCTCCGCGGACGTCACGCAGCTGCACTCCCGGGACTACCGCGGGCCGGGGCAGTTACCCGACGGCGGCGTGCTCGTGGTCGGCGCCGGCCAGTCCGGCGCGCAGATCGCCGAGGAACTGCACCGGGCGGGCCGCGAGGTCCACCTGGCGATCTCGAAGTGCGCCGCCGCTCCCCGCCGCTACCGGGGGCGCGACCTGGGCTGGTGGCTGCTCCGGGTGGTCGAGCACGGCGCGGAGGTCGGCGTCGAGGTGAAGGCGCCACCGCCGGCCGGCCGGTTCGCGGGCAACCCGATCCTGTCCGGCCGGGACGGCGGCCACGGCATCGACCTGCGGCAGCTCGCCCGTGACGGCGTCCGCCTGTACGGCAGGCTGGAGTCGGCGGACGGCACGGCGGTGCGGTTCAGCGACGACCTCCTGGACCGCCTGGTGTTCGCCGAGACCCAGTTCGACAAGCAGTACCGGCGGCTGTTCGACGCCTACATCGCGGCGGCCGGGATCGACGCGCCGCCCGACGACCGCACCCCGCCCGACGACTCGTTCGTCCCGCCCACCGGCACGGGGCTCGACCTCGCCGCCGAGGGGATCGGCTCGGTCGTGTGGGCGACCGGGTACCAGCTCGACTTCGGCTGGGTGGACCTGCCGGTGCTGGACGAGTGGGACTACCCGCGGCACACCCGGGGCGTGACCACCCACCCGGGGCTGTACGTGGTCGGGCTGCCCTGGCTGCACACCATGGCGTCGTCGGTGTTCGCCGGGATCGGCACCGACACCGCGCACGTCGTGGAACACATCGTCGGCCGGAACACCGCTCGGCACCCGGCCTGACCGCGGCGCGCCCTCCTGCCTCGCCGCGGCGGTCACCGCCACTCCACGTTTCGAGCACCATCTTCGACTAGGAGACCCGTGATGCACGACCCCCAGGATTCGGTGCGTGACGCGGACGCGCCGCGCGAGGCGCAGGAGTCGCCCGACCCACGCCGGTGGAAGGCGCTCGCGGCGATCTGCACGGCGCAGTTCATGCTGATGCTGGACCTCACCGTGATCAACGTCGCCCTGCCCGACCTCGGCGCCGACCTCGGCCTGAGCCGGGTGGCGTTCACCTGGGCGGTCAGCGTCTACGTGCTGTTCCTCGGCGGGCTGCTGCTGTTCGGCGGCAGGCTCGCCGACATCTTCGGCGCCCGCACCATGATGATGACCGGCCTGGTGGTGTTCACCCTGGCCTCGTTGTCCAGCGGCCTGGCGCAGGACGAGACCGTGCTGATCGCCGGGCGGCTCTGCCAGGGCATCGGCGCCGCCCTGCTGTCACCGGCCGCGTTGCGCGCCCTCACCGCCATCTTCCAGGGCGCCGAGCGCAACAAGGCGCTGGGCGTGTGGTCCTCCCTCGGCGGCATCGGCTTCGCGGTGGGGCTGCTCGTCGGCGGACTGCTCACCAGCGGACCGGGCTGGCGCTGGGTCTTCTTCATCAACATCCCGATCGGGATCGGCGTGCTGCTCGCGATCCGGGCCCTGGTGCCGGAACGCCGGGTCGCGGGCGCGGACCGGCACGTCGACGTGCTGGGCGCGGTGACCGTCACCGCCGCCACCGGCTCGTTCATCTACGGCATGATCAACGCCGGTGACCACGGCTGGTCGGACCTCGGCACCCTGGGGCCAGTCCTCGCCGCCGTCGTGCTGTACGGGATGTTCGCGGTCGTGGAGCGCAGGGTCCGCAACCCCTTGATCCGGCCGGGCGTGCTGGCCCGCCGCCCGGTCGCGGCCGGTGCGTTCCTCATGCTCGTCGCGGCCGGGGTGACCGGCGGGGACCTGTTCATCACCTCGCAGTACCTGCAACACCTCCGAGGGCAGAGCGCGCTGGACACCGGGCTGTTCTTCCTGATCCCGGCCCTGGCCACGGTCGTCGGTGCCGTCCTGGGCGGCAAGCTGGTCGGCACCGTGGGCGCCAAGGCCATCGCCTTCGCCGGACTGGCCCTGGTCGCGGTCGGCAACGGGCTGCTGATCGGCCTGACCGCGGACGGCAACGTCTACGCGCGGGCGCTTCCGGGCGCCGTGCTGTTCGCGATGGGCGCCGCACCGGTGTTCGTCGCCGCGACCACCACCGCGCTGCGCCACGTCGCCCAGCACGAGTCCGGGGTGGTGTCGGGCATGGTCTACACGTTCAACCCGACCGGGGCCGCGATCTTCGTCGCGGTGGGGTCGACCGTCGCCGCCGCGGGCCTCACCAACTCGCCCTCGGTCGTCGGTTTCACCGACGCCTACACGATGTTCGCCGTGGCCGCCGCCGTGGCCGCGCTGATCGCGCTGGCCCTCGTACCGGCCCGCGACCGCGCCTGACCGCCCGCTCGTCACGCCCTCGGTCGCCGCTGGATGCGCGACAGCCCGCGCTGCAACCGCCAGGTGAAGGCGCGCACGTCGACTCCGGCGGCGATCAGCTCGATCGCGGAGTACCTCGGCAGCTGGTCGAGGCGCAGGATCCAGCCGAGGCCCGCGCACAACCGGGCGTAGCGCTCGGTGACCTCGCCGGAATCCGGCGGTGTCCCGCCGTCCGGCCACGGTGAGAAGACGTAGGCGCCGGGGTGCCGTTCGACGCCGAGGATGGCGGCTTGTGCGGCGCAGTGCGCGAGATGGGCGCGCAGCAACGTGATCGTGTGCGCGTCGAGCTCGACGCGCCGCTGCTGGTCGAGGGTGAGCAAGCCGGTGTCGAGGTCGATGTCGTCCCAGCGCAGGGCGCACAACTCGTCGGCCTCGGCGCCGACGGTCGTGGCGAGCCAGACGAACATGCCCCAACCCGGGTCGTTCGACGCCTCCATGACGATCGTCGCGGCCTGGACCGGCGTTGTGGTCGACATGAGGGCAGCGTAGGCAGCGCTTCTCTTGCTGTGCAGCCGCATGAGTGCGCGGCGACCCGCGCCGTGGTGCGCACTTTGGTGCGGTAGATCGTCCGCACCCGCGGGGCTTGTCCACACCGGTCCGGTTCGCGACCGTTCTCGGCATGCGACAGCCCACGTCGAACCGCCAGGCGGACCGCCCGGCCTCGGACGTCATCGTGCTCACCGGGGCGACGTCCACCCAGGGCATCGCCAAGGGAGAGGGCACCACCTTCTACTGCGGCGACCTGTTCCGCGGCACGATCTACCGGGGTGACGTCGAGCGCGGGACCGTCGAGGTGTTCATCGACGTCCCGGACGGTCGGCTGGCCATGGGCATGTGGGCCGACCTCGACCAC
This sequence comes from Saccharothrix carnea, assembly GCF_003014735.1. GTDB lineage: Bacteria > Actinomycetota > Actinomycetes > Mycobacteriales > Pseudonocardiaceae > Actinosynnema > Actinosynnema carneum. The sequence continues at coordinate 70,819 of NZ_PYAX01000016.1, forward strand.
GGGTGGCTGTTCGTCGGCGGCGGCCTCGGCTGGGCGTACGTGTACGACCTCGACACCGGCGCGACCGTGGCCACCTACCAGCTCGGCGAGGTGGACGACCTGGCCTCGACCCTGGTCAACAAGGTCTTCGTGACCCGGCGGGGCGCGTACTTCAGCGACTCGTCGAGCCCGGTGCTGCACTTCGTGCCGATCAGCCCGGACGGCGGGCTCGGGCAGGCCGAGACCCTGCCGATCACCGGACCGGCAGCCGAGATCAGCGGCGAGTTCAACCTGAACGGGATCGTCGCGCCGGACGACGGCGAGCCGTTGATCATCTCGCACACGGCCAACGGCAAGCTCTACACCGTCGACCCGACGACCGGTGCCAGCCGGACGGTCGACGGTGTCGACGTGCCCAAGGCGGACGGGCTCGTGCTGGACGGACGGCAGCTGTGGGTGGTGCAGAACTGGGTCAACCAGGTGTCGCGGGTCCGGTTGAGCGACGACCTGACGTCCGGGACGGTCGAAGGTGTCATCACCCACGACGCGTTCCAGTTCCCGACGACCGCCGTCCCGTTCGGCGACCGGCTGGCCATCGTCAACGCCAAGGCAGACACCGGCGTCCCGCCGACCGCCGACGTCTACGAGGTCGTGATCGTCGACCGGTGACCGACGTACGCGAGAGGCGGCCATGAGCGCACAGCCGGGTCGGACCGCCGGCCCCGCCAAGACACACCTCCGGTCGCTGACCGGGATGCGGTTCTTCGCGGCGGCCGGTGTCTTCCTGTTCCACGGCGGCGCCGCCGTGCACGTGTTCGCCTCCGGCACCGCCCACCAGACCTACGGCGCGGCCTTCGGCCAGGCGGGCTGGTCCGCGGTCAGCTTCTTCTTCGTGCTCAGCGGTTTCGTGCTGACCTGGTCGGCCAGGCCGAACGACACCAAGGGCGCTTTCTGGCTGCGCCGGGTCGCGAAGGTCTGGCCCAACCACGTCGTCACGTTCGTCGCCGCCGCGCTGCTGATCACCCTGGTGGCCGGGCGGACGCTGAACGCGGCCGACGCGGTGCCGAACCTGTTCCTGGTGCACTCCTGGATACCCCGACCGAGCGCCGCGATGAGCGTCAACACCGTGTCGTGGTCGCTGGCCTGCGAAGCGCTGTTCTACCTCTGCTTCCCGCTGCTGCTGCCCCTGATCCGGCGAATCCGCCCGGAACGGCTGTGGGCGTGGGCGCTGGGTGTCGTGGGGCTGACGTTCCTCATCGCGCTGGCGGCGTACGCGCTGCCCGCCGAGCCGGCGTGGCCCGTGGCCACCGGGTCGTTGTGGCGCAACTGGTTCGTCTACCTGCTGCCCGTCTCGCGGCTGCCCGAGTTCGTGCTGGGCATCCTGCTCGCGCGCATCGTGCTGACCGGCCGCAAGCTACCGCTCGGGTTCGGCGGCTCGGTCGCGCTGACCGTCGTCGCGTACGCGGTGGCGTCGCTGTTCCCCGGTGCGACGGTCACCATGGTGGCGGTGACCGTGCTGCCGCTCGGCCTGGTCATCGCCGCCGGGGCCGCTGCGGAATCGGAGGGCAGGCCGACGTTGTTGTCCGGGCGGACGATGGTGTGGCTGGGCGAGGTGTCCTTCGCCTTCTACATGTGCCACCTCCTGGTGCTCCGCTACGGCCTGCTCTGGCTCGCGCCGGGCACGCACCCCACCCCGGTCGCGCTCGGCCTGCTCACGCTCGCGTTCGTCGGCACGACCGCGCTCGCGTGGCTGATGTTCGTGCTGGTCGAGCGACCGATCACCAGGCGGGTGAGTTCCCACCTGCGCCGCCGCGCTGCCCGCACCGCGGGCGACGGACCCGCCCGTGCCGGTGCGACCGACCCGTCGCCCGCGGCTCCGTGAACGCGCCACCGGCGGCACCGCACCGATCCTGCGTGGTGCGGCACCGACCGCGCGTGGAGCGGGTGGCTGGAGGGCTCATGCGGCTTGGACCTGCAAGGGCAGGGTGGCCAGAGCCCGGAGGTGGTTGTTGAAGCGCGGGCGCGGTGGGCCGACCAGCTCGAGCGAGCGCACCTGCCGGACCAGCGCGCTGAGCAGGCACTCCGCCTCCAGCCGGGCGATCGCCGCGCCGACGCAGGCGTGGATGCCCGTCCCGAAGGCCAGGTGGGCCGAGGCCCGCCGCCGGATGTCGAAGCGGTCGGGGGCGGCCCAGTGCCGGGGGTCGCGGTTGGCGGCACCCAGGAAGCACAGCACCTTCTCGTCGGCCGGGATCACCGCGTCGGCCAGCCGCACCTCGCGAGTGGTGGTGCGGAAGAACAGGGAGATCGGCGGGTAGTACCGCAGGGCCTCCTCGAACGCCGGACGGACCAGCGCCGGGTCGTCCCGCAACGCCGCCCACTCGCCGTGGCAGGTGGCGAACAGGTACAACGTCCAGGCGATCGCCTCGATGGTGGAGTCCAGGCCCGCCGAGATCACCGCGCGCACCAGCATGCCCGCCTCGTCCTCGGTGGCCTCACCGCGGTCGACGGCGGCGTAGAAGGCCGCGCCCAGCCCGCCGGGCGCCAGCGCACCGCGCTGACACTGCTCGGTGAACCACTCGTGCAGCGGCATGCCCAACGCCATCGCCTCCTGCGAGAGCCGGTTGCGCGGGCCGAACAGGTTGAACGCCATGTCCCCGTACCGGAGCAGCTTCTCGCCGCCGCCCGGGTCGAGCCCGACCGCGCCGGGGAACACCCGCAGCAAGTACGCCCGCGCCAGGTCGGCGACCCCGTCGAACCGCCCGCGCGCCACGACCGCGCCCACCAGCTCGTCGGCCTGCCGCTCGAACTCCGGCCGCAGGCCTTCCAGCGTGCGCGGCGACATCACCCGCGCGGTGATCCGCCGGGGCCGGGTGTGCGCCGGCGGATCGGCCTCCACCAGCAGGCTCGGTGGCCGCCACGGCTCCTCGCGCCGGAAGTTGGCGAGCCCCACCCCCGCGGCGGATCCGAACCGACCGTGGTCGCGCAACACCTCGTGCACTTCGGCGTAACGGCCGACCGCCCACACGCCGTAACGCTCCAGGAAGACCACCGGACCGGCGTCCCGAATGCGTTCGTGGAATGAGTCGGGGTCGCGCTGGAAATCCTCGGAGAACGGATCGACGTCCAGGACCGGAATACCGGTCGGCACGGCATGCCCCATACTCGCAGTGTCGGCTGCCCGCCGGACGCTGTCAACCGCGTGAGCTTTGCCGATGGGGCGAACTTTCGTGCGCACCATCGTCCGCACCTTCAGGGCTTGCCCGCCCCCGGCGGACTCGGAATGTTTGTCCCTGAGTCCGGTGTCGCGACCAGAAAAATGGGAACGACGATTCCGTCGATAGTCGTGGATGCTTTTTCCTCTCTCCCGGTGAGGCGCAACTGATGACAGCCGAGCGAACCGCCCCGGTCGAGCTCGCCCGCGAGGTGCGGGCCGACTTCCCGATCCTCGCGACCGACCTGGACGGCAAGCGGCCCGTGTACCTGGACAACGCGGCGACGACGCACGTGCCGCGCCAGGTGCTCGACGCCGTGCACGCCTACTACAGCAACGACAACAGCAACGTCGGCCGTGGTGTGCACGCGCTCGGCATGCGGGCGACGGAGCGGTACCTGCGGGCACGCGAGCGCATCCGCGCCTTCCTGAACGCCGCCGCCGCGGAGGAGGTCGTGATCACCAAGAGCACGACCGAGGCGGTGAACCTGGTGGCGCAGGGCTTCGGCAGCCAGGTCGTGTCGGCCGGTGACGAAGTCCTGATCAGCGGGCTGGAGCACCACTCCAACCTGCTCCCGTGGCGGCGGCTGTGCGAGCGGACCGGTGCCGTGCTCAAGGTCGCGGCCGTGGACGAGCACGGCGAGCCGTCGCCGGACTCCTTCCGCGAGGCGATCACCGGACGGACGCGGCTGGTCGCGGTCGCCCACGTCTCCAACGTCCAGGGCACGGTGAGCCCCGTGCGCGAGATCGCCGCGGAGGCGCACGGTCGCGGCATCGTCGTGGTCGTGGACGGCGCCCAGGCCGTCGCGCACCGCAGCGTGGACGTGCGAGACCTCGACGCCGACTTCTACTGCTTCTCGGCGCACAAGATGTACGGCCCGCAGGGGATCGGCGTGCTGTACGGCAAGGCCGAGCACCTCGCGCGGCTGGAACCGGTGCTCGTCGGTGGCGGCATGGCGCCCCTCGCCTCGTACGACGGCCCGTCCCTGATCGCGCCGCCGCCGATGCGGTTCGAGGCGGGCTCGCCCAACGTCGCCGGCATGGTGGGCCTCGCGGCGGCGATGGACTACCTCGACGACCTCGGCCGGGACGCGGTCGGCGAGCACGACGCGGCGCTGGCCGCACGGGCGGTCGAAGGGCTCCGCGCCCTCGACGGCGTCACCGTGTACGGGGCACAGGCGCCGCGGGGCGGCATCGTCTCCTTCAACGTGGACGGCGTGCACCCGCACGACGTCGGCAGCCACCTGGACGCGTTCGGCATCGCCACCCGCACCGGCGTGCACTGCGCCTCTCCTTTCGTCGACAGCCTCGGGCTCGTCGGGTCCGTGCGCGCGTCGTTCGGTCTCTACAACACGGTGGCCGAGGTCGAGCTGCTCATCGATTCGGTGCGGACCGCGGAAAAGGGCTTCTGGTCGAACAACCACCCGAACGAACGATTCCTCAAGTCCTGACCCGGTGATTTCCGCGTGGGTCCGGCGGGATCGGAGAGAAAGGACGTGGTGTGGCCGGGATGCCCGTCGACCGGCGGCGGATCGAGGATTGGCTGATCGCCCGGATCGCGAGCCTGCAGGGGATCGATCCCGCGCAGGTCGAGGTGGACGAGTCGTTCATCGCCAACGGCCTCAGCTCGACGTCGAGCGTCGCGCTGATCGGCGATCTCGGGAAAGCACTCGGCGTCCCGCTGCCGGAAACGCTGACTTGGGAATACCCCACCATCGCCGCGTTGGCCGAGCACGTCGCCCGAACAGGCGCGAGTCCGCACGACGACTGACGACCAGACAGGAGCGCGTGTCGCATGGAGCCCATCGCGATCATCGGCGTGGGGTGCCGGTTCCCCGGTGCCGACGGCCCTGACGAGTTCTGGGACCTCCTGGTCAACGGGGTGGACGCGATCAGCGAGGTGCCGCCCGACCGGTGGAACGTCGACGAGCTCTACGACGACGACCCCGCCACCCCCGGGAAGATGATCACCCGGTGGGGCGGTTTCGTGCGCGACGTCGACCGCTTCGACCGCGAGTTCTTCGGCATCTCACCGCGCGAGGCGAGCGCCATCGACCCGCAGCAGCGGCTGCTGCTGGAGGTCGCCTGGGAGGCGCTGGAGGACGCGGGCCAGGTGCCCACGGCGCTCGCCGGCACCGACACCGGCGTGTTCATCGGCATCAGCAGCTACGACTACGCCCTGTTGCAGGCACCCCGCCTGGACGCCATCGACGCGTACTGGGGCACGGGCGTCGCCCTCAGCGTGGCGGCCAACCGGATCTCGTACCTGCTCGACCTGCGCGGCCCGAGCCTCGCCGTCGACACGGCCTGCTCGTCGTCCTTGGTGGCCCTGCACAACGCCTGCCAGAGCCTGTGGAACGGGCAGTCGCACCTCGCCATCGCCGGCGGCGTGAATTTGATCCTGTCGCCCGCCTTCGGGATCAACTTCACCAAGGCGGGCGTCATGGCCCCGGACGGGCGCTGCAAGACCTTCGACGCCTCCGCGGACGGCTACGTCCGCGGTGAGGGCGCCGGAATCGTGGTGCTCAAGCCCTTGGAGCGCGCGCTCGCCGACCACGACCCGATTCGAGCGGTGATCCGTGGCGGCGCGGTCGGGCAGGACGGGCGCACGAACGGGCTGATGGCGCCGAACGGGCGGTCGCAGGAAGACCTGCTGCGCGTCGCGCACCGGCACGCGGGCGTCGCGGCGGCCGACATCGACTACGTCGAGGCGCACGGCACCGGAACGCTCCTCGGCGACATGATGGAGGCCCAGGCGCTGGGGCGCGTGGTCGGGCGCGACCGCCCGGCGGGGCGGCCGTGCGTCATCGGGTCGGTCAAGTCGAACATCGGCCACCTGGAGGCCGCGGCCGGTGTCGCGGGCGTGATCAAGACGGTGCTGATGCTGGAGCACCGCGAGATCCCCGCGAGCCTGCACGTCGAGAACCCCAACCCGCGGATCGGCTTCGAGTCGCTGCGGCTGCGGGTCGCGCGCGCCCACGAGCCGTGGCCGCGGCACGACGGTCCGGTCCGGGCGGGGGTCAGCTCGTTCGGCTTCGGCGGTACCGGCGCGCACCTCGTGCTGGAAGAGGCGCCACCCGACCGTTCCAGCGGCCGTCGCGGTCGGTCGAACGCGGGCAGGGCCGTGCTGCTGCCCCTCTCCGCCCGGAGCCCCGAAGCGCTGCGGCAGGCCGCGGAACGGCACCTGCGCGTGCTCACCGACGAGAACGACCTGGCAGACCTGGCCTACACCGCCGGCAACCGACGCGCGCACCACCACCACCGCTTGGCGCTCGTCGCCGACACCCGTGACGGTGCGGCGGACCGGCTGCGGGCCTTCCTGGCGGGCGAACCCAACCCCGGCGTGGTCTCCGGCGACGGCGGTCGGCGCCGGCAGCGGCGGTTGGCGTTCGTCTGCTCCGGGCAGGGACCGGTCTGGTGGCCGCTCGACCCGGCGCTGCGCGAGGAGCCCATGTTCCTCGCCGTGGTGGAGGAGTGCGACCGCCTGGTGCGGGCCGAGGCCGGTTGGTCGCTGCTGGAGCAGCTCTGGGCCGACGAGCGGACCTCACGCCTCGCCGAGCCCGACTTCTGCCAACCGGCGCTGTTCGCCGTCCAGGTCGCGTTGGCGAACCTGTGGCGGTCGTGGGGCGTCGTGCCGGACGCCGTGGTGGGCCACAGCATGGGCGAGGTGGCGGCGGCGCACCTGTCGGGCGCGCTCACCCTGGAGGACGCCGTGCGCGTCATCTGCCGGCGTGGCCGGGCGATCCGCACCGTCTCGGGGCAGGGCCGGATGGCCGTGGTCGAGCTCTCCGCGGCCGACGTCCAGGACGAGCTGTACGGCATGGGCACCCGCGTCTCGGTGGCCGCGCTCAACGCGCCGACGTCCACGGTGATCTCCGGTGACGTGGACGCCGTCGAGGAGGTCACCGCCCGGCTCCAGGCGAGGGGCGTCTTCTGCCGCATCCTGCAGTCGGTCGACTTCGCCTCGCACAGCCCCCAGATGGAACCCCTCAAGGACGAGCTCGCCGACTCCCTGGCCGGTCTGCGGCCCGCGCCACCGCGACTGCCGATGTACTCGACGGTGACGGGCAAGGTGGTCGACGGCGACGTTCTCGACGGCGCGTACTGGGCCGAGAACACCCGGACCCCGGTGCTCTTCGCCGCGGCGGTGGACGGCCTCCTCGACGACGGCCACGACGTGTTCGTGGAACTGTCGCCCCACCCCGGGCTGCTGCCGGTGATCGCGCAGAACGCCCAGGCCCGGGAGACCACGCTCGTGCCGTCGCTGCGCCGCGACGAACCACCGGCCGACGTCCTGCTCAAGTCGCTCGCCACGCTCTACACCACCGGCTTCGAGCCCGCCTGGACCGCGTTGCAGCCCGAGCCGCGGCGCCCGGTGCGGCTGCCGCGCTACCCGTGGCAGCGCGAGCGCTGCTGGCTGCCCGCACTGGATGCGGCGCCGCGCGTGCCCGGCCGGACCGACGGCCACCCCCTGCTCGGGCACCACCTCCAGCTCGCCGACGCGGCCGGGAGCCACGTCTGGGAGAGCGATGTCGACGTGGCGGGGCAGGTGGTCCTGGACGACCACCGCGTCCAGGGTGTCGCCGCGCTCCCCGGAGCCGCGTGGCTGGAGATGGCGCGGACGGCGGCGGTACAGGTGTTCGGCGGCGGTTCCAGCGTGCTCACGTCGGTCGAGTTCCACCGCATGCTCGCGTTGGACGACGACGACACGGCCACGATCCAGCTACGTCTATCCACTGTGGACGGCGGTGGCGGAACCGTGCGGGCGTACGCACGTCCGGCGGACGGCACCGGTCGCCCACCGGAGTGGACGTTGCACATGACCGGCACCATCGCGCCCGAAGCGCCGACCGCGGCGGACCTGGCGGAGCTGGACCTGGACGCTGTGCGCACGCGCTGCCCGGACCGGGTCGAGCCGGCCGACGTCTACCGCGCCCTGGAAGCGCGGGGACTGGAGTACGGCCCGGCGTTCCAGGCGGTCGACCAGCTGTGGCGCGGTGAGCGGGAGGCGCTCGCCGCCGTGGTCGCGCCGGTCGGGGTGGCGGCCGAGACCGGTTCCTACGGCATCCACCCGGCGTTGCTCGACGCCGCTCTCCAAGTCCTGGTCGCCGCCTTCCGGCGTGATGACGACGACCAGCGGCCCCATGCCCCGCTCGCGGTGGACCGGGTGGTCGCGCGGCCCGCGGGAGTGGGCGAGCGGGACCGCCTGTGGGTCCACGCCCGCGTCCGGTCGACCAGCGACACCGGCCTGGTCGGGGACGTCCGGCTGACCGGCGACGACGGCACGACCGTCGCCGTCCTGGAGGGCGTCCACATCAGACGGCTCGACAGCGACGCGTGGCTGCCCGCGGCGACGGCGCTCGACCGCGCGCTCTACGAAGTCCGCTGGCAACGCCAGGAACGCGGCGCCACCCCTCCGGCGAACCACTCCGGTGGCTGGCTGCTCTTCGCCGACGATCGCGGTGTGGGGACGGCGCTGGCCGAACGCCTCACCGAGGACGGTGGGCGGGCCCTCCTGGTGACCGCCGGTGACGGCTACGACGACTCCGATCCCGAACGGCTGGTGATCCGGCCCGACGTCGGCGACGAGGTGCGCCGGGCGGTCCGCGAGGCGCGGGAGCGGATGGGATCGCTGAAGGGCGTCGTGCACCTCTGGACGCTCTCGGACGCAGGCACGCCGGACCCGGACGATCCCCGGCCGGACGTCCTCCGCGCCGCACAACAGCGCGGTGTCGTCACCGTGCTGCACCTGGTCCACGCGCTCACCGAAGGCGCGCCGACAGACGCGGGCACCAGACTGTGGCTCCTGACCGGCGGCGTGCACGGCGTCAACGGCCCGCCGTCCCCGGTGTCCGTGGCCCACGCACCCCTCTGGGGCCTGGGCCGGGTGGCCGCGCTCGAACACCCCGAGCTGCGGCCCACGCTGGTCGACCTCGACCCCTCCCCGGACCCGGCGACCGCGCGGTGGATCGCCGACGAGCTGCGGGCGGACGACGCGGAGACCCAGGTCGCGGTCCGGGACGGCGTGCGTCACGTGGCGCGGCTGGTCCGCCGGTCCTCTCCGCGCACCGCACCCGCCGAGGTCGTGCGCCCGGACGCGACCTACCTCGTCACCGGCGGCCTCGGCGCGCTGGGGCTGCTCGTGGCCCGCCGGCTGGTCGAGCGAGGTGCGCGCCACCTCGTGCTCGTCGGCCGGGGCAACGCCGACGACGGTGTCGAGCAGGAGTTGCGGGTGCTGCGCGGTGCCGGTGCCACGGTCCGCGTGGCGCGTGCCGACGTGAGCGACGACCGGGCTCTGGCCGGGGTCCTCGCCGACGCGGCGGCGTCCATGCCGCCCGTCCGGGGCGTCGTGCACGCCGCCGGGATCCTCGACGACGCCACCCTCCGCACCCTCGACGCGGCGCGGCTGCTGGCCGTCCTCGAACCGAAGGTCGCCGGCGCGTGGAACCTGCACCACCTGACGGCCGACCTGCCGCTGGACTTCTTCGTGCTGTTCTCCTCGCTGGCCGGGGTGCTCGGGTCGCCGGGGCAGGGCAACTACGCGGCGGCCAACGCGTTCCTCGACGCGCTGGCCTCGGTGCGGGCCGCGCAGGGACGGCCGGCGCTGAGCATCGCCTGGGGACCGTGGGAGGGCACTGGACTGTCGGTGCGGCCCGAGGGCGTCGGCCGGTTCGTGGAACGCGCCGGGGTGCGGGGCATCGCGCCGTCCACCGGCGCCGGTTGGCTGGGGCCGCTGTTCGGCGTCGAGGCCGCGCAGGTCGCCGTGGCGCTGGTCGACTGGCAGCGCTGGGCGGCGGCCGGTGCGGCGTCCCCGCTCACCTCCGAGCTGGTGGCCGCCGCCGGGCCCGCGTCGACCGGAACGGGCTCGCGCACCCTCACCGTGGACGACCTGTTCGCCGCCGACCCGGCCGACCGTCCGGCGCTGCTCGAGTCCTACCTGCGCGGTGCGATCGCGCGTGTGCTCGACCTGAAGCCGGAGCACCTCGACGCCGACCAGCCGCTCACCGACGTCGGGGTGGACTCCCTGGTCGCGGTCGGCATGAAGAACCAGGTCGAAGTGGAACTCGGCCTGTCGCTGCCGCTGGCCGCCGCGCTGGAAGGCGCCGGCGTGCGGCAGCTCGCCGCGCAGATGCTGGCCGGTGCGACCACCGGCACCGCGCCACCGCGGGACGACGGCCCGGACGCCGGGTCCTGGGAAGAGTTCGGGATTCTTTGACGTGCCCTGGAGGCAGAGCAATGGGAACCGTGCAGGAGCTGGTCGCGGACCTCTCACGACGGGGTGTGGTCCTCTGGGACGACGGGGACGAACTCCGCGTTCGCGCACCCAAGGACGCCCTCACCGAGGAACTGCGCACAGCGCTGAAGGAACACAAGGACGAGATCCTCGCGACGCTCCGCGAGCGTGCCGCCGACCGGCCCGCGGCGATCCCGACGATCGACCCGGACCCCGTGCGGCTGCACGAGCCGTTCCCGCTCACGGACATGCAGCAGGCCATCTGGGCCGGTGGACGTGACGCGTTCGAGATCGGCAACCTGTCGGGCAACGGCTACATGGAGGTCGACTCGGTCGGCCTCGACCTGGACCGGTTCACGGCCGCCTGGCGCCACCTGATCCAGCGGCACGCCATGCTGCGCGCCGTCGTGCTCCCGGACGGGCGCAACCGGATCCTGCCCGAGGTGCCGGAGTACGAGGTCGAGGTGCTCGACCTGCGCGGCAGTCCGGACGACGAGGTGACCGCGCGGCTGGACGAGTTCCGCCTGGAGATGCCGCGAGAGGTGTTCCCACCGGACACCTGGCCGCTGTTCCGGATGCGCGCGACCCTGCTGGACGGCGACCGCACCCGCCTGCACCTCGGCTCCAGCCTGCTCATCGCGGACTCGCTGAGCCTGTTGCAGATCTGGCGCGAGCTCTCGGTGCTCAACAGCGGCGGTGAGCTGCCGCCGCTGGAGCTGTCGACCCGGGACTACGTCGTCGCCAAGACGGCGTTGAAGGGATCGGCCGTGCACGAACGGGCGCTGGACTACTGGCGGCGACGGCTGCCGACGCTCCCGCCGCCGCCCGAGCTGCCGATCCAGCTCGCCCGCACCGACGAGCCCATGGTGTCCAGGGCGCTGACCGCCCGGATCCTCGAACCCGAGTCCTGGGCCCGGTTCAAGGCACGGGTGCAGGAGGCGGGCCTGATGCCCGGCGCCGCGCTGCTGACCGCGTTCTGCGACGTCGCCGCGCTCTGGAGCAAGACCGAGGAGTTCAGCATCAACGCGCCGTTCTGGGACCGGTTGCCGGTGCACGAGGAGGTCGGCCGGATCGTCGGCAGCTTCGCCCTGCCCAACCACCTCCGCGTGCAGACCTCGCCCGGCGCGACGTTCCTCGAACGCGCCCAGCGCCTGCAGCGGCAGCTCATCGAGGACCTGGAGCACTGCCGCTACGTCAGCGGCGTGCAGGTGATGCGCGAGCTGGCCAAGGCCTACGGCGGCACGCCCCGCCGCAACACCTACGTCGTGTTCAACAGCGTCGAGATGAGCAGCGTCGACATCTCGGGCCTCGGCGAGCTCGGCTACACCGTCAGCCAGACACCGCAGGTGTACCTGGAAGTGCGCAGCGCGGTGCGCAAGGGCGGGCTCGAGTTCACCTGGGACGTCCTGGAATCGGTGTTCCCGCCCGGCCTCGCTCGGGACATGCTGGACGCCTTCGTGCGGCACGTGCGCCGGCTCGCCGAGGTGCCGGGCAGCTGGGATGAGCGCGGCCGCAAGCACATCGTGCCCTCCGAGCACCGGGTGCGGCAGGCCGAAGCGAACTCCACCGCGGCGCCGGTGCCCGCCGGACTCCTGCACGACGCGTTCGTGGCGCAGGCGGAGGCCCAACCGGACCAGCCGGCGGTGGTGTCCACGGGCCGGACGATCAGTTACCGGGAACTCGACCGGCACACCACCCGCCTCGGCCGCTGGCTGCGCGAACAGGGCGCCCGGCCCAACGCGCTGGTGGGCGTGGTGATGGACAAGGGCTGGGCGCAGGTGCCCGCCGTGCTCGGCGTGCTCAAGTCGGGGGCGGCGTACCTGCCGCTGGACGCGTCGCTGCCGCGCGAGCGGCTGCACCGCATCCTGAAGGCGGCCGAGGTCGACCTGGTGCTCACCCAGGAGGGCGTCGACAAGCGCCTTGAGTGGCCGGAGGGCGTGCGGCGGCTGCGCGTCGACACCCAGCTGCTGGAGGACGTCTCCGAAGAGCCGCTCGACCCGGTGCAGCGCGAGGAAGACCTGGCGTACGTCATCTACACCTCCGGCTCGACGGGCGTGCCGAAGGGCGTGATGATCTCGCACCGGAGCGCGCTCAACACGATCGTCGACATCAACCGGCGGTTCGACATCGGCCCCGACGACGGCGTGTTCGGCCTGTCGTCGTTGAGCTTCGACCTCTCGGTCTACGACGTGTTCGGCACGCTCGCGGCCGGTGCGCGGCTCGTGCTGCCCGACGATTCCGGGCTGCGCGACCCGGCGCACTGGATCGACGTGGTGCGGCAGGGGCGCGTCACGGTGTGGAACTCGGTGCCCGGTTTCCTGGGGCTGCTGGTCCAGTACGCGGAAGGCGTCCGGATGGAGGTTCCCGCCTCGCTCCGGGTGGCGCTGCTCAGCGGCGACTGGATCCCCGTCACGCTGCCCGACCGGCTGCGCCGGCTGGTGCCCGGCGTGCGGGTGATCAGCCTCGGCGGCGCGACCGAGGCGTCGATCTGGTCGATCACGCACGAGATCCACGACGTCGACCCGTCGTGGGCGAGCATCCCCTACGGCAAGCCGCTGGCCAACCAGCAGGTCCACGTGCTCGACCGCGAGCTCGACGTGCGACCGATCTGGGTGCCGGGTGGCCTCTACATCGGCGGCCTCGGCGTGGCCGATGGCTACTGGCGCGACGAGGAGACGACGAACGCCGCGTTCATCACCCATCCGCGGACCGGTGAGCGCCTGTACCGGACCGGTGACATCGGCCGCCGTCTTCCGGACGGCAGCATCGAAATACTGGGCAGGGAGGATTTCCAAGTGAAGATCGGCGGCTACCGGATCGAGCTCGGCGAGATCGAGAGCACCATCCGGGAACACCACGCGGTGCGGGAAGCGGTCGTCCTGGCGGTCGACGAGGAGGGCGGCGGCAAGCGGCTGGTGGCCTACGTGGTCGCGGCGGACGGTGAGGCACCCGGTACGGGTGAGCTGCGGACGTTCATCCGCGACAAGCTGCCCGAGTACATGGTGCCCAAGACCGTGGTCCTGCGCGACACGCTGCCGCTCACGGCCAACGGCAAGATCGACCGCGAGGCACTGGCCAAGGCCGACGTACCCGAGTCGGACGCCGCCCGCGGACCGGTCGCACCGCGCACACCGCTGGAGGTGCGGCTGGCGCAGCACTGGTGCGACGTGCTCGGGCTGGACGAAGTGGGCGTCCACGACAGCTTCTTCGAGCTCAGCGACGACTCGCTGCAGGCGGTCAACCTGGTGTCGAAGATCTCCGACACGGTCGGGAAGCAGCTCGGCGTGCGCTTCCTGTTCGCCCACCCGACCATCGCCGAGCTGTCGGCGTCGCTCGACGGTGGGGGCGCCGACGCCCAAGACGGGACAACCGACGGGAAAGTGAGCGGTGCCATGGGAAACGGTGAGGTCAAATCGGGCAGCGTCCGCACCGAGCGGCGCGATCTGCTGACCCTGTACTCGGCGGGCCAGCTCCCGCGGGTGGACGGTGTCGGCGTGCTGGCCACGCCGGCGGGCCTGTTCGAGCGGGCCGGGATCAACCCCGGTGACGTGGCGCACCGGCTCATGGCGCTGGACCTGCCCCACCTGTGCGGCATCATCGAGACCAACCTGGGCCGCATCGCCACGATCATGGTCCCGCGCCTGGACACCGCGGAGCTGTACCTGAACCGGGACCGGCTGGTCGAGACGATCGTCGGCGGCATCGAGATGGGCGCCCGGCTCGGCGCGAAGAACATCTCCCTGAGCGGACTGCTCGTGACGGCCACGGACTACGCCCGCGGCGTCGCGGCGGCCATCAAGGACCGCACGGACCTCCCTCCGGTCACCAGCGGCCACGAGACGACGGCCGCGGCCGTGCTGCTGAACGTGGAGAACCTGCTGCGCCTGACCGGGCGGACCATGGAGAACGAGGTGCTGGGCATCCTCGGCGTCGGCTCGGTCGGCAAGGCGTCCATGCACCTGCTGCTCAAGCACCTGCCGCACCCGCGCAAGCTCATCCTGTGCGACCCCTACGCCGCGACGAGCGACAGCCCGCGCGGTCCGGCGGCGGGGCTGTCCGGCCGGCTGAAGAAGGCCGCCGACGAGGCGGTCAACGTGCTCGGCTTCCAGGGTGAGATCCAGGTCATCGGCGGCACCTCGAAGCTGCCGGAGGAGTTCTACGAGGCGACGTTGATCAGCGCGGACACCAACGCGCCCGACATCGTCGACGTGGCCGAGCTCCGGCCGGGCACCATGCTGGTCGACGACTCGATCCCGCCGTGCTACGACCGGGACGACGCGATGGCCCGCATCGAGGAGAAGGGCGACCTGCTGTTCGCCCAGGGCGACGTGATCGAGTGCGCCACGCCGATGCAGAAGGTGTTCGGCTGGCCGCCGCTGATGTACGAGCTGGCGGGCGAAGAGGGTGTCGACTGGTTCGCGGCCAACACGCCCGACGCGTTCAGCACCACGCAGATCACCAGCTCCGTGCTGTCCAACGTGCTCGTCGCCCAGGAGGGCGTCTCGCCGGCGACCGGACCGGCCGAGCCGGGGCGGGCCGCCGGGCACATCGAGGTCCTGCGCGAGAACGGCTACGTGGGCGGGCCGCCGCAGTGCGACGGCGTGATGATCCCCGAGGAGGCGATCGCCCGCTTCGTGGCGCAGCACGGCGCGGTCGGCGCGCAGGTCGTCGAGGCGACGTCCTAGCCCTGGCGATGCGGGAGTCACAGGAGCGGACCGGTCAGGCTCGCGAGCCGGGTCGGCAGACCCACCTCGCGAGCCGGCCGGACCACCGGAAGTGGGTGCAGCACCCGCGGCCGAACCCGGAGGCCGGGCTGAGCCTGGTCTGCCTGCCCTACTCGGGCGGGCGGGCATCGGTCTACAAAGGACTCGCGGCGTTGCTGCCCGACGACGTCGAGGTGTGCGCCGTCGAGCTGCCGGGCCACGGCCGCCGGTTCGCCGAGGCGCCGATGACCAGCCTGCGGCCGTTGGTCGAACAGCTCGCCGACGTCGTCGCCGAGCAGGTCCGCCGGCCGTACGTGCTGCTGGGGTACAGCGTCGGCGCGCTGATCGGCTTCGAGACCGCGCGCGAGCTGGCCCGGCGAGGCAGGCCCGGGCCGAGGGCGCTGTTCGTCGCCGCGGCCAGGGCGCCCCACCTGCGGTCGCCCCGTCGTCCGCTGCACGAACTGTCCCGGGCCGAGCTGGTCGGAGGGCTCCACGAGCTGGCCGGTCAGCACAACGCGATGCTCGACAACGAGGAACTGGTCGACGTGATGCTGCCCGTGCTGCGCGCGGACCTCGGCTTGGACGAGACCTACGTCCGTGAGCCGGGACCACCGCTCGACTGCCCGATCGCGGCCTTCGGCGGCAGCGAGGACCGGACTGTGCCGCGGCCCGACCTGGAGGCCTGGCGCGAGCACACCACCGGTGGGTTCTCGGTCACCACGCTGCCCGGTGGCCACTTCTTCCTCGACGCGGCGCCGGAGCTGTTCGCCGAGGCCCTGACCGACGCGATGAAGCGCCTGGAAAGGGGTGTGCCGTGAGCTCGGGCCCGGTGACGGCGCCGGACGACCGGATGGCGTCGCTGCGCGCGGGACTGGAGGAGGACATCAAGCCGCTCGGCGACCGCTACACCGACGACCAGCTGCCGCTGGACCTGCTGCCGGAGATCGTGAAGACGTTGCGCGGGCACGGCTACCCGATGGACGACCCGTCGGACGAGGTGACCCGTGCCCTGGCCAGCGAGGAACTGGCCCGGGTGTTCCCCTCGCTCGAGGGCTGCCTGATGATCTCGTACGCCTGCGCCCGCTACATCACCGCGGCGGGCCCGCCGGACCTGCGGGAACGAGCGGTGCCCGGCCTGCTGGGCGGCGAGAAGATCGGGTGCCTGGCGTCCACCGAACCGGACCACGGGTCGAACAACGCGGCCATGCAGACCCGGGCGGTCCCGGACGGCGACGAGTACGTCATCAACGGGCGCAAGCGCTGGATCTCCAACGCCGACATCTCCGACTACGCGGTCGTGCTGTGCCGGGTCGTGGAGGACGACGGGAGGGAGGAGATCAGGCCGATCATCGTCGAGCGCGAGCGGTCGCCCTACCGGACCAGGGACCTGCCCAAGCTGGGGCTCACCGCGTTCGTGACGTCCGAGATGGTCTTCGAGGACTGCCGCGTGCCCCGGGAGAACTGCCTGGGTCCGGCGGGCTCGCTCAGGAACCTGCAGCTGGTCTTCAAGACGCTGCAGTGGGCGCGCTGCCGGATGGCGGTCGTCTCCCTCGGGATCGCGCGGGCCGCGCTGGAGGCATCGGTGGCCTACGCCCGGCGACGACGCCAGTTCGGCCGGTTGATCGGCGAGTTCCAGCTGATCCAGGACAAGATCTACCACATGGCCGCGGAGATCGACGCGTCCCGGCTGCTCATCCACCGCGCCCTCACCTCGATCGAGGAGAACCGGCGCGCCGACCGCGAGGCGTCCATGGCCAAGGCGTACGCCACCGAGGTGGCGGTGCGGGTGGCCTCGGAGGCGATCCAGATCCACGGCGCCAACGGCCTGTCGCCGGACTACCCGACCGAACGTTACTTCCGGGACGCCCGGGCGCTGACGATCGCCGAGGGCACGACCGAGATCCACAAGCTGGTGGTGGCCCGGTCCGTGCTGGGGCTGACCGCGTTCCAATGAGGGGGATGTGATGCGAGCTCCGTCCGGCAGGATCCGAACCGACCGGCTCCTGGAGGAAGAGGAAGCACTGCGTGACACCGTCCGCGAGTGGGCGGAGGAGAAGCTCCGGCCGCGGGTGAGGGAGATGGACCGGGACGCCCTCATCCCGCGCGACCTGGTCGACGAGCTGTTCGCGCTCGGCCTGATGGGCATCCAGATCCCGGAGCACCACGACGGCGGAGGCGGCTCGATCTTCATGAGCGCGTTGACCATCGCCGAGATCGCCAGGGTCGACCCGTCCGTGGCGGTCTGCGTCGACGTGCAGAACGTCCTGGTCAACACCGCGCTCATCCGCTGGGGCAGCCCGGAGTTGCAGGAGCGGTACCTGCCCCGGCTGGCGCGCGACCTCGTCGGCGCCTACGCGCTGACCGAACCCGAGTCCGGCAGCGACGCGTTCGCCCTGCGGGCGCGGGCACGTCGTGACGGCGACCACTACGTGCTGGACGGGCGGAAGGTGTGGACCACCAACGCGCGCGAAGCCGGCGTCTTCGTCGTGTTCGCCAACGCCGCGCCCGAGCACGGCGTGTACGGCATCACGGCGTTCGTGGTGCCGCGCGACGCACCGGGGCTGGTCGTCGGGTCCAACGAGGACAAGCTCGGCATCCGCGCCAGCTCCACCTGCGAAGTCGAGTTCACCGGCGTGCGCGTCCCGCGCGACCACGTGCTGGGCGAAGAGGGGGATGGTTACGACATCGCCTTCGACACGCTCAACATCGGCCGCATCGGCATCGGCGCGCAGATGGTGGGGCTGGCCCAGGGCGCCTTCGAGGCGGCCGTCGAGTACGCGCAGCAACGCAGGCAGTTCGGCCGGCCCATCGCCACGTTCCAAGGCGTGCAGCTGCCCCTGGCGCAGGTGGCCACGGAGATCGAGGCCGCCCGTCTGCTGGTGCACGACGCGGCACGCCTGGCCGACAGCGGCAGCCGCGGCCCCGAGCTGCTGTCGCGGTGCGCGATGGCGAAGTACTTCGCGTCGCAGGTGGCCGAACGGGCCGCGTCGCAGGCGCTGCAGACGTTCGGCGGCAACGGGTTCAGCACCGCGTACCCGGTCGAGAAGTTCTACCGGGACGCGATGATCGGCCAGATCTACGAGGGCACGTCGAACATCCTGCTGCGCACCATCGCCCAGCAGCTCCTCGTCACCGGGCGCTCCCGGACCGCGGAAGGAAGCCGGAAGTGAGCGTCCTCCCTCGGACCGCTTGGACCGGACAGGCCGGAGGGGTGCCCGAGGCCATCCGTCAGCGCGCCGAGACCACGCCCGACCGGACGGCGATGACGTTCGTCGACTACTCCACCGACCCGCGCGGACTCGCCCGGGAGCTGACCTACCGGGAGCTGGACGTGCGGGTCCGCGCTGTCGGCGCGCGACTGCGGCAGGTCGCCCGTCCCGGCGCGCGGGCCGCGATCCTGTGCCCGACCGGGGTGGACTTCATAGTCGGCTTCGTCGCCTGCCTCTACGCCGGGGTCGTCGCGGTACCGCTGTCCGCGCCGACCTCGTTCCGCCACAACGACCGCATCGCACCCGCGATGGACGACTCCGGTTGCGAGGTCGCCATCACACCGCGGGCGGTTCACGACACGGTGGCCGAGATCCCGCTGGCCACACCGGTGCGGATCGTCTGCCCCGACGACGTCGACCTCGACCCGACCGCGCCGTGGGACCCGGTGCGGCCCGAACCCGACGTCACGGCGTACCTCCAGTACACCTCGGGTTCGACGCGGCGGCCCGCGGGCGTGCGGGTGACGCACCGGAACATGGCCGCGGCGGCGAGCCAGCTCGTCACCCACCTGCGGGTGGACGAGCGGTCCACGATCGTGAGCTGGAGCCCGTTCTTCCACGACATGGGCCTGGTGTTCGCCGTGATCCTGCCGTTGACGCGCGGGTTCCCGGTCGTGCACCTGACGCCACTGGCGTTCGTGCGCGATCCGGGGCGCTGGCTTCGGCTGCTGAGTGATTGCGGGGCGACGCACGTGCTGTGCCCCAACTTCGGGTTCGACCTGTGCGTGGACCAGGTCACCGCCGAGGAACGCGCCGAGCTGGACCTGTCCCGGTTGGTCTACGCGGGCAACGGCGCCGAGCCGGTGCGGGCGCGCACGTTGGCCCGCTTCACCGAGGCCTTCACGTCGTCCGGTTTCCGGCCCGCCGCCCACACCCCGGTCTACGGCCTGGCGGAAGCGACGCTCATCGTGACCGCGGTCCCGCTCGACCAGGAACCACTCGTCCGCTCGTTCGACCGCGCCGGGTTGGCCGCCGGTCGGGTCCGGCGGGTCGACGACTCGCGAGGGGTGACGATGGTGGGCTGCGGACCCGCCATGGACCAGGAAGTCCGGATCGTGGACCCGCAGACCTCGCGCCGGGCGGGACCGGACGAGGTCGGGGAGATCTGGGTGCGCGGCGAGAACGTCTGCGCGGGCTACTGGGCCCAGGACACCGACGAGGTCTTCGACGCGGTGCTCGACGGCGAGGGTGGCTGGCTGCGCACCGGAGACCTCGGTTTCTTCCACGACGACCAGCTGTTCGTCGCGGGCCGGCGCAAGGACCTGATCATCATCGACGGCCGCAACCACCACCCGGTCGACATCGAGCTGACCGTGGAGGAGGAAGTACCGGCGGTGCGACCCGGCCACGTCGTCGCGTTCCCCGTCGACACCGGTCGGGAGGAGCGGGTCGTGATCGCCGCGGAGCTGCGGTCCGACGCGGACCCCGGTGAGGTGCGAACCGCGGTGCGACGTGCCGTCGCGGCCCAGCACGACGTCTTCGTCCACGACGTCGTCGTCCTGCGTCGCGGCACCATGCCCAAGACGTCGAGCGGCAAGCTGCAGCGCAGCACGTGCCGCGACCGGTACGAGCGCGGCACGTTGATCGTCATCGGTGTCAGTTCCGGCCCAACGGAGGGGGAACCGAGGTGAACGAGGAACTCAAGCGGATCATGGTGGACGACCTCAACCTGGACGAGGCGGCCTTGCGCCCGGAGACCAGCCTGGAGAACGCGGGCCTCGACTCGCTCACCATCGTGGAGCTGTCGGTGAACCTGTCCGAGCAGCTCGGGCTGCAGATCAGCGAGGAGGAACTCCAGCGTGCCGCCACGGTCGGCGAGATCGAGCAGCTGGTCGAGCAGCGCCGGCGGGAGGCGTGACTGGTGATCGAAAGAGCCGTGTCCCACCTCCGGGTGACTTGTCAACTTCAGGTTGACAAGCGCTCATTTGTCAACCTACGGTTGCCTCATGGATGAGCCAATCGCACTCGACACCCTGGTCGACCACGTGACCGGGCTTCACCCGGATGGCGACGCCCTCATGCACCTCTCCGACGCGGTGGCCGTGTCGGAACGGGTGGGGGACGTCGCGGACCAGTTGGTCGGCCACTTCGTGGACGCGGCGCGCCAGGCGGGCATGACCTGGGCCGAGATCGGCAAGACGATGGGCGTGACCCGGCAGGCCGTGCAGAAGCGCTTCGTGCCCACCGCCTCCGCCCTCGCCCCACTGGACGAGACGATCTTCGACCGGTTCACCCCCCGCGCCCGCGCGGTCGTCACCGCGAGCCAGGAGGAAGCACGCGCCGCCGGGCACGACTACCTCGGGACCGAGCACCTCGTCCTCGGCCTGCTGAGCCAGCCACAGGGCCTCGCGGCGAAGTACCTGTCCGAGAAGACCACACCGGACCGACTGCGCACCGCAATGGGCAAAGTCCTCGGCCCGCGCGTCGACAACGTCCCCGACCGGATCCCCTACACGCCACGGGGCAAGCGGGCGGTCGAGTTGAGTCTGCAGGAGGCCCAGCGACTCGGCCACGACCACGTGGGAACGGAGCACCTCCTGCTCGGCGTACTGGCCGAGCAGCACGGCGTGGGTGCCCAAGTCCTCCGCGACCTCGCCATCGAGCGCCGCGCGGTGGAGGAGTGGCTGGCCACCCGGTGACCCGGGGCGCGAACGCGGCCGGCGATCTCCGGCCGCGCCGCCCGGTCAGAGGTCGAACCACGCCTCGACGTCGCGCCTGTTGATCAGCACGAGGATCAAGGCCGCCAGGCCCACGCCGATCAGCGCGTAGACCGGGTCGGAGGTGAACACGGCCACCACACCGGCCACCAGGTTCACGGCCTGGAAGACGATGATCGTGGTGCGCACCCGGCGTGTGCGCCAGGAAATGCCCAGCGCGCAGACGGTCAGCACCGCCACCATGAGAAACGCCACCAACGCGCCGACAAGCCCGGGCAGCACGTCGGCGACCTCGTCCCGGCCGCGCCCGGCACCTTCCACGACCTCGGCCGTCAGCGCGATCGTCGCGACGAAATTGGAGACGGCCTGGAACCACAGGAGGCCGCGGACGACCTTGAGGCCGAGCGGCATGGACTCCTGGCGGTATTCGATTTCGTCGGTCATGGCCATCCCTTCTGCCTTCGCGGAGGGCGTCAAGCAGAACACGCTGTGATACAGCGCCAATACAGCTCGGAATTGCGGCGTTCCACCTCTGCGCACGGAACGCCCGGTGAGTTGATCCGGAAGTGGATGTCCGCGGTCGGATCATCCTCCGCTGACCTGATGCTGGCAGGAACCTGATCGTGTCACCCCCGACCGGCGGCAGCGGCCGATCGTGGTCAACCGGCTCGGGTGGAATATCGAGTCGAAATTACCCGATCAAGTGGAATATCCGGCTTTATGTGCGCACTTCTCACCGAACTCCGGACCCTCCGGTGATTACCCCTGATGGGGTATCCCGGGCCCGGGGTCGCAGCGGCTAGATTGGCCCGGCGGGTGTGCGGTTCGCGAGTTCCGGTGACGAGCGCGATCACGATTGCGGAGCGTGCCACACCTGTGTGATTGGGGGACTGGTGTCGGTTATTTCTCGTCTTCGTGTCGCGGTCGTCCTGGTAGTGGGTGTCCTGATCGGTTCCTGCGGCACGGCCACGCCCGCGGACCCCTCGCCCTCGCCGACCGCCGGGGCGGCGGCCGAGTTCCCGGTCACCATCGGCGACCTGACCTTGGCCGAACGTCCCACGCGGATCGTCGTGCTGGCGCCCACGGCCACGGAGATGCTGTTCGCGATGGGCGCGGGCGGTCAGGTCGTGGCGGTGGACGACAACTCCACCTACCCGGCCGAGGCACCCAGGTCGGACCTGTCGGGGTTCCAGCCCAACGCCGAGGCCATCGCCTCCCACGAACCCGACCTGGTCGTGATCTCCAACGACATCAACCAGGTCAAGGACCAGCTCGGCACGCTGAAGATCCCCGTCTACCTCGCCGGCCCGGCGCAGACGCTGGACGACACCTACACCCAGCTCGAAGACCTCGGCCGGCTCACCGGGCACGGCACCGAAGCCGCCGACGTCGTGCGGCGGATGAAGGACGACATCGGCAAGATCCTGGCGGGCACGCCGAAGCGCGCGGACAAGCCGACGTACTACTACGAGCTGGACCAATCGCTGTACTCGGTCACCGGTGACACGTTCGTAGGCTCGCTGTTCGACCAGGTCGGACTGGTCAACGTGGCCGACACCGTGGACCCGCAGCAGCTCAACGCCGGCTACCCGCAGCTGTCCGTGGAGTTCCTGATCGAAGCCGATCCGGACCTGATCTTCCTCGCCGACACCAAGTGCTGCGGCCAGAGCGCGGAGACCGTCAGGGCACGTCCGGGCTGGGGCGCGATCACGGCCGTGCGGGAGAACCGGATCGTGGCGCTGGACGACGACATCGCCTCGCGGTGGGGACCGCGCGTGGTCGAGCTGGTCCGGGTGATCGCGGACGCGGTGGGCAAAACCGGGTGAAGGACCGCGCACCGTGGTGAAACCCGCCGACCGCGACGCCCCTGCGCGGCAGGTACCGGTCCGCGTCCCGCTGCGGCCCGCGCGGTTGCGGCCGGTGTGGTTGGTGGTGGGCCTGCTCGCGGTGGTCGGCTCGCTGGTCGTCGGGGTGAGCGTCGGACCGGTCACCCTGCCGCTGACGGGCGTGGCGCGGGAACTGGTGAGCCTGCTCCCGTGGGTCGACCTGGACAGCGGGTTGTCCGAACGGCAACAGGCGCTGCTGCTGGAGCTGAGGCTGCCCCGGGTCGTGCTCGGGCTGCTGGTCGGCGGGCTGCTCGCGCTGGCCGGTGCCTGCTACCAGGGTGTGTTCCGCAACCCCCTGGCCGACCCGCACCTGCTGGGCGTGGCGGCGGGCGCAGGCCTGGGCGTCACGGCGGTGATCACGTTGCGCCGCAGCGGCGGTGGGGCCGCCACCGGCGCGTTGCCGTTCGCCACCCCGCTGGCCGCGTTCGTCGGCGCGATCACCGCCGTCGCCATGACCTACGCCCTCGCGTCACGGGGCGGCGACCGGGCGCCGTCCACCCTGATCCTGTCGGGTGTCGCGGTGTCGGCGTTCCTCGCGGCCGGCCAGACGTTCCTGATGCAACGCGACGCCGACGCCATCCGCGAGGTCTACTCGTGGCTGTTGGGCAGGCTCGGCACCGCGGGGTGGCGCGACGTCCTGCTGGTGCTGCCCTACGCGGTCGTGACCGCCGCGGTGGTGCTGCTGCACCGGCGGGACCTGGACGTGCTGTCGGTGGGTGACGCCGAGGCCTCCGCGCTCGGCCTCGACCCGCAGCGCACCCGCTACCTGCTGACCGCCGCGGCGTCGCTGGGCACGGCGGCGGCCGTCTCGGTGTCGGGGCTGATCGGTTTCGTCGGCATCATCGTGCCGCACACGGTCCGCCTGCTCGCGGGCGTCGGCTACCGCACCATCCTCCCGGTCTCCGCGCTGGTCGGCGGCGCGTTCCTGGTGCTGGCCGACCTGGTGGCCCGCACCGCCGCCGCGCCAGCCGAGGTGCCCATCGGGGTGGTCACCGCGTTCCTCGGCGCGCCGTTCTTCGTCCTCGTGCTGCGCACCAGCGCGGTGGCCCGCTCGTGACCGCCGCCGACCCGGTGATCGAGACCCGGGACCTGCGGGTGGAACTGGGCGGCAACCGCATCCTGGACGGGGTCGACCTGGTCGTGCACGCGGGGGAGTGGGTGACGGTCATCGGGCCGAACGGCGCCGGCAAGTCGACCTTCCTCGGCGCGGTCACCGGCCTGGTCCCGGCGACCGGTGACGCGTACCTGCTGGGCCGGGACGTGCGCCGGATGCGCCACCGCGAACGGGCCCGCCTCGTCGCCTCCGTCGCCCAGTCGCCGGTCGTGCCGCCGGGCGTCACGGTGCTCGACTACGTCCTGCTCGGGCGCACCGCGCACATCCCCCGGTTCGGCCGGGAGTCGGCCGCCGACCTCGACGTGGTGCACGACGTGCTGGTCCGGCTGGAGCTGCACGCCTTCACCGGCCGCGTGCTGACCACGTTGTCGGGCGGCGAGCTGCAGCGGGTCTTCCTGGCCCGCGCCCTGGCCCAGCAGGCACGGCTGCTGCTGCTCGACGAGCCGACCAGCGCCCTGGACATCGGCCACCAGCAGGAAGTCCTGGACCTGGTGGACGCGTTGCGCCGCGACCACGAGCTGACCGTGCTGACCACGATGCACGACCTGTCGATCACCGGCGCCTACGCCGACCGGGTCGTCCTGCTCGCCGGTGGCCGCGTGGTGGCCGACGGCACACCGCGCGAGGTGATCACCGAAGCCGCGCTCGCCACCCACTACCAGGCCCGGGTCCGGGTGATCGACACCGGGGACGGGCCGCTGGTGGTGCCCATCCGCGCCCGTTGACCCGCCGGACCGCACATCGGGGACACCGAGGAGGACTTCGTGGAACAACAGCCCTACACCGACTCCACGGAACTGCTCGCGGACCGCGCGCGGCTGGCCGGCCGCCTGGCCGACGACGGCTACCTCTACCTGCGCGACGTGCTGCCGGAGGCCGAGGTCGCGCGGGTGCGCCACCAGGTCCTGGCCCTCGCCGCCGAAGCCGGCTGGCTGCGCGAAGCGACGACAACGGGCACCTCGCAGCCGACCGGGGTGGACCTGCCCGCCGTCGACGTCGAGGCGGTGGCCCGGTGCCCCGGCCCTACCCGCCAGGCCGTCCAGAAGGCGATGTGGTGCCTGCGCGACCTGCACGCGCTGCTGCACTCCACCTCCCTGCTCACCGTGCTGGAAGCCCTCCTCGGTGAACCGGTCCTCGTCCACCCCCGCAAGGTGCTGCGGTTCGTCGCGCCCGAACGCTCGTCGGTCGTCAGCGGGTGGCACCAGGACTACCCGGGCGTGCAGGGCTCCCCGCGCACCCTCACCGCCTGGACACCGCTCGCCCCGGTCACCCCGGACACCGGCGGCCTGGCGATCGTGCCCCGGTCCCACCGCGACGGCGTGCTGCCCCTGCGGCTGTGCGCCGGGACGATCGTCGGCTGGGAGACCGACGTACCCGTCGATGTGGTCCACAGTGGACCGATGAATCCCGGCGACGTCCTGGTGTTCACCGCGCACACCGTGCACGGCGGCAGCCCCAACACCGGCGGCCTGCGGCTGTCCGCCGACTGCCGCTACCAGCCGCTGAGCGAACCGGTCTGCCGCGACTGCGTCGAACTCGACGACGGCGACTGGGACGACGTCTACCGCACCTGGCCGGGGCAGGGCCGCGACGACCCGCTGGCCCACTACTGGCGGGAACTGCCGCTCGACATCGTCGCCTACGACCCGCGCGCCGACGTGGCGCGGGAACGCGAAGCGATCGCCGCCGGCCGCCGCCACGACCCCGCCGCGGCACGCGCGTTGCAGGTCACCGCCGAGCACAGCGCGGACCCGGCGGTCGCGGCCGAGGCCGCCGCCCTGCTGCGCGCATTGGCCTGAAGACCACGACAACGATTTCAGGAGGACACCGTGGCGTTGAGCCCGCAGGCAGAACTCGTCTGGCAAGGTCGCATCCACCTGGGCGACGAGCCCGGCATCCACGGCAACGCCGCCTACAGCGGCCTGGGCGTGGAGTTACCCCTCACGCTGGACAAGACCGACCCCTCGGCGGCGGACACGACGACGCTGGTCGTGCGCACCCGCGACGTGCAGACCTTCCAGGGCTACCCGGGCCACCTGATCACGGTGACCGCCTACGTGCCCGACCCCGGCGACCCGAACCACAGCGTGCCCACCGTGCTGGCCGCCGAACGCCTCACCAGCGCCGACGACAACGTCAAAGAGGTCGAGGTCGACCTGTCCGGGCTCGCCTTCCCGGCGTTCCTCGGGGTGCGCGTCGCGGTGGACACCGAGGTGCCGCCGGGCCTGTACGACGACTTCCTGCTCGTGCGGCTGAGCAACTCCGCGGCGGACTTCGCGTTCGTCGCCACCTTCGGGTTCCGGGCATGACCGCGTCCAGCCCACCCCAGGAGCACTACACGTCGGACATCGTCGGCGCGCAGGTCGGCGTCCCCGGCGCCGGTCTGCACGCCTACTTCACCAAGGACCTGCTGCACCCGCCGATGGTCGCGGACACCGAGATGTGGGCCGACGGCGAGCAGTGGTGGCGCGGCTCGCGGGACCACACGCTGGACGTGGGCAGCCTGGCCAGGCTCGTCCCCGGTGAGCACGTCCTCGACATCGGGGGCGGCGTGGGCGGCCCGGCCCGGCTGCTGGCCGAGCACTACGGAGTGCGGGTCACCTCGGTCACGAACTCCGTCGCGCACGCCACCACCCACCGGCGGATCACCGAACGCCACCCGCAGTTCCGCGAGACCGTCCGCGTGCACGTCGCCGACTGCCAGCGCGAACTGCCGCCCGGGCCGTACGACGTGGCGATCAGCATCAACATGATCTACCAGGTGGCCGACCACCAGGCCGCGTTCACCCGCGTGTTCGAGGCGCTGCGGCCGGACGGCCGGTTCGTGGTGGACGACTGGATGCTCACGCCGCTGGCCGACGACCGCGACGTCGAACGGCTGTCGGCCCACTTCCGGTACCCGCACTTCACGCACACGGACCGGATCGAGCACGAACTGCTCGCGGCGGGGTTCCCGCCCGCCGAGGCGATCCTGGACCTCGGGCACATCGGCCGCGGTCCCATGGCCGAGCACTTCGAGCACCAGATGCGCAGCTACTTCGCGCCCAGGGTGCTCGCCGACTGGCCCGGTGACCCGCACGTCCTGCCCGGACGGCCCGCCTACGGGAAGTTGATGCTCGACCAGTTCATCGCGGCGGTGAACCTCACCCTCGAGCTGTACCGGGACCACCGCATGACCTACCGGCGGCTGCTGGTGCGCAAACCCCGCTGACCCGTCCCCGCGAGAGGATCCGGCATGGACGCGAAGACCGACACCGAACCGGTCGAGGACCTGGCCCGGGACGGTTTCTGCCTGGTGCCCGGGGTGCTCGGCCGAGCCGAGCTGGACGGGCTGGCGGAGCTGGCCCGGCGCAAGCTCGACGCCGAGCGGCCCGAGCACTTCGAGCGGTTCTCCCACCACGGCAGCCTCATCCCGGTGCGCTACGACGACCCGGAACTCGTCGCGGTCCTGCTGTCACCGGGCGTGCGGGAGGCGTTCCGCGGCCTGGGCATGACCGACCCGAAGTGGATCAACGGCTACGTGATCGCGAAACCGCCGCGGTCACCGGGCCTGTGGTGGCACCAGGACTGGTGGGCCTGGGGCACGCCCCGCACGTACACCGCCGAGCCGACCCAGCTGTTCTGCATGCTCTACCTGCAACCCACCACGCCCGAGAACGGTTGCCTGCGGGCGATCCCGGGCAGCCACCTCGCGCGCCACCCGCTGCACGACCTCCCGGAGCCGCACACCCTGGAGATCGAGGGCCAACCCGCCGACTCGCCGTCGCACCAGCGGTGGCCGGGCGAGGTCGACGTGCTCGCCCAGCCCGGCGACCTGGTGATCGGTGACGTCCGGGTCATCCACGCCACCCACCCGAACACCACCGACGCGTGGCGCACCGCGGTGGACCTGCTGCTGGTGCCGCACTTCTCCTCGCTGCCGGCGGAGTTCCGCGCGCACTACACCAACCAGTTCTGCCAACCGCCGGTCGGCTGGTGGGAGGACCCCGACCACCCGCTGGTCGGCACCCCGTTCGGCGAACTGCTGCCGACGTACGACGGCCCGGACCGGGACCGCATGATGGCCTACTCCCGCAAGCCGACGTGGCCGAACCCGTGACCGGCGAGGCGATCACCACGACCGGTCTCGGCCGGGTCTTCGGTGATCGCCACGCGGTGCGCGACCTCGACCTGCGGGTGCCGACCGGTCAGGTGATGGGGTTGCTCGGACCGAACGGCGCGGGCAAGACCACCACGATCCGGATGCTGACCACGCTGCTGGCACCCACCTCCGGCAGCGCCCGCGTCGCCGGGCTGGACGTGCGGCGGTACCCGGCCCGCGCCCGCAGGCACATCGGGTACGTGCCGCAGGAGAAGGGGGTCCGGCACCTGCTCACCGGCCGGGAGAGCGCGGAGATCGAGGCGGACCTGCACCACATCCCGCGCCGGGAACGGGACCGGCGGGTCACCGAGGTGCTGGACCTGCTCGGCCTGCTGCCCGACGCCGACCGGCTCGTGTCGGAGTACTCCGGCGGCCTGCAACGCCGGTTGGACCTCGCCTGCGGGCTGCTGCACCGACCCGACGTGCTGATCCTGGACGAACCGACCCTGGGGCTGGACGTGCCGTCCCGGCGGCAGGTCTGGGACCACGTCCGGCAGCTGCGCGACGGCGGCGGCACGGTGCTGCTGGCCACGAACTACCTCGACGAGGCGGACGCGCTGTGCGACCGCGTGACGATCCTGGACCGGGGCCGTGAAGTGGTCACCGGCACGCCGGCCGAGCTGAAGCGGAAGGTCGGGGCGGACGTGGTCGTGGTCCGGACCCGGCAGCCGGACCGGTTGGGCCGGGCGCTCGCCGGCCTGCCGTGGGTGCGGCAGGTGAAGGTGGTGGACGCCGACGTGTCGGTGTTCGTCGCGGACGCGCCCTCGGCGCTTCCCGCGGTCATGGCCGAGGCGCGGCGGCACGACGTGGCGGTGCTCCGGGCGACTTACGAGCGGCCGACGCTGGACGACGTGTTCGTGCACTTCACCGGTCATGTCGCGGCGGGCGCGCAGTGATGGGCACCCCGTGAGGAGCACGCCGTGACGGTCGCTTCCGGAGCGCGCCCGGCCCGTGCCACCCGGCTCGGCCAGTGGGCGCAGGAGCTGCGGGCGCTGCTGCGCCGGTGGTACCTCCAGTTGGTGCGGGAACGGGCGCACCTGGTCCTCACCCTGTGCCAGCCGGCGTTCTGGTTGGTGTTCTTCGGGCTCGGCGTCGGCGGGCTGGTCGACCACGCCACCGTCGGCACGGACGACTACACCGGGTTCATCCTGCCGGGGGTCATCGGGTCCACCGTCATCGGCTCGGCGATCAGCGGCGCCGTGCCTTTGTTGTGGGACAAGGAAACCGGTTACCTGCACAAGTTGCTCAGCATGCCGATCAACCGCGGTTCGGTCCTGCTGAGCAGGTTGCTGTTCCAGGTGGTGGTGACCGGCGTGCAGGTCGCGTTCATCCTGCTGGTCGCCGTCGTCCTCGGCGTGCGCGTCGCCACCGGTTTCCCGGGGCTGCTGCTGGTGTCGCTGGTGGCGGCGCTGCTCACGGTGGCGCTGACCGCGGTCTTCCTGGCGCTGGCCTACCACGGTCCCGGGCACAACACGTTCTTCACCGTCAGCGGCTTCGCCGCGCTGCCGTTGTTGTTGGCCAGCAACGCCTTCGTGCCGCTGGCCGCCATGCCCGGGTGGATGGCCGCCGTCGCCCGGTTGAACCCGTTGACCTACGCCAACGAGGCGTCCCGCCAACTGGTGCTCGGCGGCTGGCACCCGCGCCTCGTCGGCTACCTGGTGGGCCTGTCGCTGTTCGCCGCGGTGTGCGTCACAGCCGCCTCCCTGGCCTTCCGCAAGCAAGCAGGGGGAGCGCCGTGAATCCCGAACCGCCCGTCGTGACACCCGAACCGCACGTCGTGACACCCTCGCTGCACCTGGCCGCCGGCAGCCCGCTCCTGCTGTGGCGCCCCGACCGCCCGTGGCTCGCCATCTCGTCGGCCGTGCACGGCGGCGGCATCGGCGAACGCGAATGGGTCCTCAACGCCACCGTGGGCTCCGACTACCGCCGCGACGACCCTGGCGACCACGTGGCCGAACTGGCCGCCGCGTGTGGCCTGACCGGCACCGGCACCGGCCTGCTCACCGCCCTCGACGTGCGCCGGCAGGTGACCACGACCGACCGCGGCGTGACCGTCACCGCCACCACGCGGATCGGCGCCCACTGCACGTGGGCGGCCGGGGACGAGGAGCTGGCCTGGCTGCCGGGCACCATCAATGTCGTCGCCTGGCTCCCGCTCCGGCTGACGCCTGCCGCGCTCGTCAACGCCGTCGCCACGGTGGCCGAGGCGAAGGCGCAGGCACTGCGCGAAGCCGGCCTGCCCGGCACCGGCACCCCCACGGACGCCACGATCCTGCTCTGCCCGACCACGGACCCGTTCGACCGCTACGGCGGCCCTCGGTCCGTCTACGGCTCCAGGCTGGCGCGCGCCGTGCACGCCTGCGTCAGCGCGGGCCTGCGAACGTCCCCGATGTCCTGAGGCGGCCCGGGGGTCGGCCGCTCCGACGCCCCCGAGGGCTCTGGGGACGTGCGGCCGGTCGAGGCGGGCCTTGTTGTTTCTCCCGACGTTTCAGACGAATGATAACACCGTGTTCTTTGAAGCCGGAAGCATGATCACCCGATCGTGGAACCGGCACTCGGCAAAGGTGCAGGTCAGAGCGGTGGCTGGCGTAACGCGCCCTCGGTTGACCCGCGTCGACTGGGCCAAGCCTCAGAGAGGCGGTCCGGGCTGTGAGCCGGCTCATGGTTGAGGTTGACCTCGGGTCAGGGCGGAAGCTCGTCGCGGCGGCACGACGCCGACCGCACGCGGCAGACCCGAGGAGAGATCCACCATGGCCCGGACGACTCACGAGAACACCACGACCCTCGACGCCCGCCCGGAGCTGAGGAAGGCGATCGAGGAGATCGTCGAGGCCGGCTTCACCGGGATCACGCTGCGCGTGCACGACGAGCGGGGCGAGTGGGTCGGCAGCGCCGGAGCCGCCGAGCTCGGCGGGACCGCCAAGCCGCCGATCGACGGGCACGTCCGGATCGGCAGCAACACCAAGACCTTCACCGCGACGCTCGTGCTGCGACTCGTCGCCGAAGGCCGGATCGTGCTGGACGCCCCGATGTCGCGCTACCTGCCGGGCTTCGGCCTGGACGAGCGGATCACGGTGCGGATGTTGTTGCAGCACACCAGTGGCGTGTTCAACTTCAGCGGCGAGGTCTACGACGACGGGACGATCGTGCCCGGCATCCCGATCCCCTACGGACCCTCAGCCGCGGAGTGGGTGGACCTCCGGTTCCACACCTACCGGCCGGACGACCTGGTGCGCGAGGCGTCGGCCAGACCGGCGCGGTTCGAGCCGGGGACGGGCTGGAGCTACTCCAACACCAACTACGTGCTGGCCCGACTGCTGGTCGAAGAGGTCACCGGACGCCCGTTCGCCGAGCAGATGCGGCAGCGGATCCTGGCACCGCTCGGGTTGTCGGGCACGGTGGTGCCGGACGCCTCACCGGAGATCCCCGTGCCGCACGCCCACGCGTACTACCGGTACGAGGACGGCGGCGAGCGGAAGACGATCGACGTCACCCGCCAGAACCCGTCCTGGATCTCCACCGGCGGCGACATGATCTCGACCACCCGCGACCTCCACACGTTCATCTCGGCGCTGATGGGCGGCGAACTGCTGCCCGCACCGCTGCTGGCCGAGATGTGCGCACCGCACCCGACCGGCATCCCGGGCATGAACTACGGCCTCGGGGTGTTCGTGCTGACCACCGAAGGCGGCACGGTCATCTCGCACAACGGCGCCGCGGTCGGCCACGCGGCGCTGATGTACAGCACGCCTGACGGCCGCAAGACCCTGACCGCCGCCCTGAACTGCGTCGACGACGCCGACCTGGCCATCGCGACCGCGTTCCGCGGCGCCCAGGCCAGGCTCGTCGCGGAGGTGTTCGGGCCGGTGGCAGGCTGAGCGGATGACGACCGGGGTGACGATCGGGCAGGCGGCGGCGTTCGTCGGCGTCACGGTGAAGACCGTGCGGCACTACCACAAGCTCGGTCTGGTCGAGGAGCCGGAACGCGACAGCTCCGGCTACCGCCGGTACGGGTCGACCGAGTTGTCCCGGCTGGTCCAAGCCCGGACGCTGGCCGCCGCCGGGGTGCCGCTGGCCGGGATCGGGCCGCTGCTCGACGCCGACGCCGCGCGGTTCGCCGCCGCGATCGCCGACGTGGCACGGCAGCTCACCGAGCGGATCGAGGAGCTGGTCGAGCGGCGGGACACGCTGCACCGGCTCGCGGACGGTGACCGGGCGCTGCTGCCCGACCGCGCCGTGGCGCTGCTCCGGCGGATGTCCGACCTCGGCTTCCCCGCGGCCGAGGTGGCGGCCACCAGGGACGGCTGGGTGCTGGCCAAGGCCCTGGTCCCGGAGGGCTTCGACGACTACCTCACCGACGTCGACCACGCCCTGCACGACGCCCGGTTCGTCGCCCTGGTCAAACGCGGTGCCGAAGCCGCGGCCTGGGAGCCGGACGACCCGCGCGTCGACCGGCTGGCCACCGACATGGCCGAACACCTCCTCGCCAACCCCGCGCACCTGCGGATCGTGACCGGCCTGCGGGCCCGCACCGAGACCGCGACCCGGTACGAGCTGATCGCCCACCACGGCGAAGAACGGGGATCGGCCGCCGCCCGGGCACTCGCCCTGGTCGAGGCCAAGCTCCGCGCCGCGGGTGTCCGCCTGCCCGGACCGTGCGCCCGCTGACCCCGCCTCGGCGAGCCCCGCCATCGGTGGACGCGTTCCCAGCAGATGAGCGTTCGTCCGGACGGGCGCGCCGAGCAGGTACGGTCCGTCGCGCCAGCCCTGATACGGCCATCGGGGGAGTGTCTGCTCGGACGAGCAGGGAGGGGACGAGCCGTGCGCCGTCGTACGTGCAGGACCGCTGTTGCCGCGATCGCGTTGACCAGCCTCATGGTGGTGAGCGCCTGCGCGAAGGACTCCGGCGCGGGCACCACCGGGTCGTCCGCCTCCGCCGGTGCCGCTTGTGAGTTCGCGCCGGCGCCCAGCGCGCCCGCCGGTTCCGGCAGCAGCGCCACCGACCGGCCCGTCGACGGCGAGGAGATCGACGCGAGCGGGCTGAAGATCGGCTTGGCCTACGACATCGGTGGTCGTGGTGACGCGTCGTTCAACGACCTCGCCGCCGCCGGGTTCGACCGGGTGATCAAGGACACGGGGGTGGCGAAGGAGAACACCCGCGAGCTCTCCGCCGCCCCGAACGAGGACGAGTCGGTGAAGCAGTCCCGCCTGCGCCAGCTCGCGCGCGAGGGCTTCGACCCGATCGTCGCGGTCGGGTTCGCCTACACCGAGTCGCTGCGGGTCGTGGCGCCGGAGTTCCCGGACGTCCAGTTCGGCCTGGTGGACTCGGCGGTGGAGGGCGCGGCCAACGTCACGCCGCTGGTCTTCGCCGAGCAGGAGGGCGCGTTCCTGGCCGGTGTCGTGGCCGCGTACCAGAGCAAGAAGTGCCACGTCGGTTTCGTCGGCGGCGTCGACATCCCGCTGATCCACAAGTTCGAGGCCGGTTACGTCCAGGGCGCGAAGGCCGCCGCGCCGAACATCGTGGTCGAGAAGAAGTACATCACGCCGGCCACCGACTTCACCGGCTTCCAGGACCCCGCGAAGGGCCTGGAGACCGCGAAGGGCCTGATCGAGAAGGGCGCGGACGTCCTCTACCCGGCCGCGGGCGCGTCCGGCATCGGCGTGTTCTCCGCGGTGAAGCAGGCGGGTGTGCTGGCGATCGGCTGTGACGCCGACCAGTACCACCAGCCCGCGCTCGCGGACACCAAGGACGTCATCGTCGCGTCGAGCCTCAAGCGCGTCGACGTGGCGGTCCACGACTTCGTCCGGGCCGCCGCGAGCGACGACCTCGCGTCCCTGCCGAAGGTCTTCGACCTCAAGGTGAACGGTGTCGGCTACGCCACCTCGGGCGGTCGGATCGACGCCGAGTTGCAGGGCATCCTCGAAGGGTTCAAGGCCCAGATCATCGAGGGGAAGATCAAGGTCGCGGACAAGCGGTAGAACGCCGGTGCACCCTCGACGTCCTGCTTTGATATCTCCAGGCCCGGGTCGGACAACGACCGCCCCGGTGCTGCTCCACCCCTGTGACGAAGGACGTTGATGATTTCCGCACGCGCATACACCGCGATCTCGGCCACGGACCCGCTCGTCCCCGGTGTGGTCGAACGACGTGCAGTCGGTCCGAAGGACGTGCTCGTCGAGATCGCCTGGGCCGGGATCTGCCACTCCGACATCCACACCGTCCGGGGCGACTGGGGTCCGGTGACCTACCCGCTCACGGTCGGCCACGAGATCGCCGGGACCGTCGTCCAGGTCGGGGCGGAGGTCACCGGGCACGCGGTCGGCGACCGGGTCGGAGTGGGGTGCATGGTCGACTCCTGCCGCGAGTGCGCGAACTGCCGTTCGGGCCGGGAGCAGTACTGCCTGCGCGGGTTCACCGACACCTTCAACGCGATCGACCGCGACGGCCGCGTCACCCAGGGCGGCTACTCGACCCACATCGTCGTCGACGAGCACTTCGTGCTGCGCCTCCCGGACGCCATCCCGTTCCAGAAGGCCGCACCGCTGCTGTGCGCGGGCATCACCACCTACTCGCCGCTGCGGCACTGGAACGCCGGGCCCGGCAAGAAGGTCGCCGTCGTCGGCCTGGGCGGGCTCGGCCACATGGCCGTCAAGTTCGCGCACGCGATGGGCGCCGAGGTGACCGTGCTGTCCCAGAGCCCGCGCAAGCGCGAGGACGCGCTGCGGTTCGGCGCCGACCACTACCACGCGACCGGTGACCCGGCGACCTTCGAGCGACTGGCGAACACCTTCGACCTGATCGTCAACACCGTCAGCGCGCCGCTCGACTTCGACGCCTACCTCAAGCTGCTGGCCCTCGACGGCACGATCGTGAACGTCGGCGCGCCGCCCGAGCAGGTACCGGTGACCCTGTTCACGCTCTTCGCGAACCGCCGCTCGTTCGCCGGGTCGACGATCGGCGGTATCGCCGAGACGCGGGAGATGCTCGACTTCTGCGCCGAGCACGGCATCACCCCCGAGGTCGAGGTCATCCGCGCCGCGGACGTCAACAAGGCGTGGCAGCGCGTGCTCGACGCCGACGTCCGGTACCGGTTCGTCATCGACATCGCCACCCTCGCGGACTGACGGGTCTACTGCTGCGTTACAGGCCACCGGTCAGGGCGTGCCGCAGGTTCTCCCGCGCGGTGAGCGTCGTGGGGTGGTCCGGGCCCAGCACGCGGTCGCAGTCGGCGATCACCGCGTCGAACTCCGCCACGGCCCGCTCGTGCTGCCCGACGTCCCACAGCGCCGAAGCCAGGTTGCCCCGGCACGTCAGCGTTTCCGGGTGGTCGTGGCCGAGGTCGCGTTCCAGGGTGGCGCGGGCGGCCGTCAGCAGTTCGACGGCCTCGGTGTGGTCGCCGCCTCCACCGTGGACCAGCGCGTGGTTGCTCAACGCGGTGAGGGTCAACGGGTGGGTCTCGCCGAACCGGTGCCGCGCCCGCGCCAGGGTCTCCGCCGTGCACGCCGCCGCACGCCTCAGGTCGCCCGCGGCCAGCAAGGTCGTGGCCAGGTCGTTGCGCGCGGCGAACGCGAGCGGGTGGTCCGGCCCGAGCACCCGCTCGATGTGGGCGACGACCTCGCGGTGCCGCACGGCGGCGAGCGCCACCAGCCCGGCCTCCCGGTACGCGGCGGCCAGGTTGACCTCGGAGGTGAGGGTGTCCGGGTGGTCCTCGCCGAGCACCCGCACCTTGTCCCGCGCCAACTCCTCGAAGAGCCGGACCGCCTGCCGGACCCGACCCGCGTACAGCAGCGCCGTGGCGAGGTTGTTGCGAGCCGTCAGAGTGGACAGGTGGTCTTCGCCCAGGACGCGCACGCATTCCGCCACCGCCTCGCGGCCGGCGCGCACCGCGCCCGCGAGATCACCCGAGTGCCGCAGCCCGAGCACCAGGTTCACCCGCGCTTCCAGGGTCGACGAGTGGTCGTCACCCAGGACACGCCTGCACTCGGCGAGCGCCGTCTCGTACAGGGGGAGCGCGCGCTCCAGGTTCCGCGCGAACAGGTAGGTGTTGGCCAGGTTCGTGCGGGCGACGAGCGTGAACGGGTGGTCGGGGCCGAGCACCTCCAAGGCATCGGCGAGCACGGTCTCGTGGCCCGTGATCGCCGATTCGTGGTCGCCCGCCGCGAGCCGTGCCCGCGCCAGGTTGTTCCGCAGGATGACGGTGTCGATGTCACGCGCGCTGCCGAAGGTGCCGAGCGCACGGGTGAAGTAGGCGGTGGCGGTGGCCAGGTCACCCTGGTTCTGCAGGAACAGGCCGAGGGAGTTGAGCAGGGCGGCGGTCCACGCGGTGTCGTCAGACGGGACGCCGTGGTCCAGCAGCGCGCGGACGTGCGGGTGGACGGCGTCGTACACCTGCCAGTCCTTCGGCGTCTCGTGGTCGAGCGCGATCAGCACCCCGTACAGCGATGTGGTGACGGCATGACGAGCCGCGGTGATGTCCTCGGCCCGCCGGTGCGGGTCGCCCGGGTCCGGCGTGCGGGTGACGGCCTGGACCAACCTGTGCACGCCGACCGTGTGCGGGCCGAGCCGGATCATGCTGTACGCCGCGAGCCTGCCCAGCGCGTCCGCCACGTCCACGTCGTCGCCGAGGAAGGCCCGGTGGATGCCCTCCGGCGCGTACCAGGCCAGCTCGCGCAGCACCCGGCCCGCCGCGGGGGTGTCGGCCAACCGGTCCAGGGTGACCCGCCAGACCCGCGCCATCGTCCGCTGCGCGTCGGCGCCCTCACCGGTCGCGGTGAACACCCGGGCCGGGTACCTGGCCAGCAGGTCCAGGTAGGCGGTCGGGGTGATCCGGTTCTGGGCCAGGTAGGCGCCCGCCTGCCGCACCGCCAGCGGTAACCGGCCGAGTTCCGCGCACAGCCGACGCGCACCGTCGAGGTCGGCGTCGGGCCAGTCCGCGTGCACGGTGCCGGCCAGCAGCTCTTCCGCCTCGGCGGGCCGCAGCACGTCCAGCGCCACGGTGGGGACGCCCCGCCAACCGGTGCTGCGCCTGCTGGTGATCACCACGGTGCCGGTGCGCACCCGTGCCAGCAACGCGTCCGCGTCGGTGGGGGCGGTGAGGTTGTCCAGGACCACCAGCCAGTCCCGGTGCGCCGCCAGCCACCGCACCGCCGCCTCGACCCGCTGTTCGAGCGGCGCGGTGGCCGTGTCCGGCTCGACGCCGACGGCCAGCTCGGCGAGCCCGTTGTCGAGCGCGCTCGGCGAGTCCGCGGTGATCCACCACACCAGCTCGAACCGGTCGCGGTGCAGTTCGGCGAACCGCGCGGCCAGGGTGCTCTTGCCGACGCCGCCGAGGCCGTGCACCGCGACCACCGCGACCCGGCCGGACCCGGCGACCGCGGACTCCAGCCTGGCCAACTCGTCGTCCCGACCGACGAAAACCCCGGTGGGCACCGGGATCCGGCTCGCGGGAGGGAGCGTCGGCGACCCGTCGACCACCAGGTCACCGGCGACGTGGACGAGGTCCCGCCCGGCCTGCCACACCCCGGCATGCCCCGACGCGACGCCGAACTGGATCGCCCGGCCCTCATCCCCGCCGCCCACCGGCCACCACCCCGTCCACGCCACGAGCAGGCCCCACCGCGGCCGGCTGATCAAGCACACCAGAACCCACGCCCGGCCCGACGACAACGCACTAATGCGGGTCGGACCACGACCCGCACTGGCCAGGTCACCGGCTACTCGGACCACCGCGACTCACCTGTCCACCCCTACTCGTGGTGACCGGCGGTGCGCCGTTGTCGGTCGTCACTGCTCCGCACGGGCCGCGTCTCGCGGATCTGTGAAATATCGGTGGGCGCGCACGATCACACGCGTGGGTAGTCGAATGCGACGCACCGTAGATTTCGCCTCCGGCTCTCACCGCATCGTGGTGTCAATTCACTCGCACGGCATAACCGCGGCAGGTTATCCACAGGCCTCTTTCGAGCGACTTCCCACGGTCGGAACGCGCTGCTAGCGTCGCATTCGTCGTCCTCCGAATAAGCGCCGCAGTAATGACTGACCGCGGCGCTCATTCCGCTGTGGTCGGGTGTCGGCGTGAATTTCCTCAGGATTCGGATTGGTGGTGCTCGTGACTCTCGCGCAACCGGTGGAATCGGTTCCCGACGCGTCCGAGACCAGGCTGAGCCTCGGCCCGGCCGCCGCCCGCAACCTCGCCACCACGACCAAGTCCGTGCCGCAGATGCGGGCCATCTCCTCGCGGTGGCTGCTCAAGGTGCTGCCCTGGGTCGAGGCCGAGGGCGGCACGTTCCGGGTCAACCGGCGGCTCAGCTACGAGGTCGGCGACGGCCGGGTGACGTTCACCGACACCGGCTCCGGGCCGGCCGTCATCCCGGCCGAGCTGGGCGAGCTGCCGTTGCTGCGCGGGTTCGACGAGCCGGACGTGCTGGCCGCCCTGGCCGCCCGGTTCGAGCGGCGCGACTACGAACCGGGCGACGTGGTGGTCGCGTCCGGCGGTCTGTCGGACGAGGCGTTCCTGATCGTGCACGGCAGGCTGGACCAGGTCGGCACCGGCGAGTACGGCGACCGGACCACGCTCGGCGTGCTGGCCGATGGCGACCACTTCGGCGACGACAGCCTCACCGACCCGCTCAGCACCTGGGACCTCACGGTCAAAGCCGTCACCCGGTGCACCGCGCTGGTGCTGCCGCAGCGGGGGTTCGACGAGGTGTTGGCGCAGTCGGAGGCGCTGCGCGAGCGGCTCCGGTGGTTCCAGGCGAACCGCGGCGCCCAGCGCAACGAGCACGGCGAGGCGGACGTCGCGGTGGCCTCGGGCCACGAGGGCGAACCGGACCTGCCGAGCACGTTCGTGGATTACGACCCGGCGCCGCGCGAGTACGAGCTGGAGGTCGCGCAGACGATCCTGCGGGTCCACCGGAGGGTCGCCGACCTCTACGACGAGCCGATGGACCAGACCGAGCAGCAGCTGCGGCTGACGATCGAGGCGTTGCGCGAGCGCCAGGAGCACGAACTGGTCAACAACCCGCGCATCGGGCTGCTGCACAACGCCGACCTCAAACAGCGCATCCGCACCCGCGGCGGCCCGCCCACCCCGGACGACCTGGACCACCTGCTCTCGCTGGTGTGGAAGGAACCGGGCTGCCTGCTGGCGCACCCGCGCACCATCGCGGCGATCGCGCGCGAGTGGAACCACCGGGGTCTGCACCCCGGCCCGGTCGAGATCAACGGCCACCACGTGCCCGCGTGGCGGGGCGTGCCGCTCCTGCCGTGCAACAAGATCCCGATCAGCGGGCACCACACCAGCTCGGTGCTGCTGCTGCGCACGGGCCTGGACAACCAGGGCGTGATCGGCCTGCACCAGACCGGCCTGCCGGACGAGTACCGGCCGGGGCTGACCGTGAAGGACATGGGCACCGACGCCAAGGCGATCACCTCCTACCTGGTCAGCGCCTACTTCTCCGCCGCCGTGCTGGTGCCGGACGCGCTCGCGGTCCTGGAGCAGGTCGAGATCGGGCGGGAGGAGGCATGACCGCCGTCGAACCGGCCGAGTCCGTCGAGCGGGCCGAGCACCGCCTGAGCCTGGGCACCGAGGCCGCCCGGGTGCTGGCGACCACGACCAAGACCCGGCCGCAGACGCAGGCGATCACGCCGCGGTGGCTGCTGCGCCGCTTGCCGTGGGTGGAGGCGGCGGGCGGTACGTACCGGGTCAACCGGCGCCGCACCTACGAGGCCGGCCACGAACGGGTCGCGTGCACGGCGCTGAGCGGGCGGTTCCGGGTCGTGCCCGAGACGCTGGCCGAGCTGCCGCCGCTGCGCGACTGCGACGACGAGGACGTGCTGAGCGCCCTGGCGGACCGGTTCGAGCAGCGCCGGTACGAGCCGGGTGCCATCGTCGCCGGCGCGGGCGAGGCGACCGACCACCTGGTCGTGGTGGCACACGGCCGGGTGTCGCAGCTGGCCGCGGGCGAGTACGGCGACCCGGTCGTGGTCGACGTCCTGGCGGACGGCGAGTGCCTGGGCACCGAGGTCCTGACCGGCGCGCCGGGCACCGCGCGGTACACCGCGAAAGCCCTCACCCCCGTCATCGCGCTCACCTTGTCGTGGCAGGCGGTGGCCGACCTGCTCGACGCCTCGCCGAGCCTGCGCGCGCACGTCGAGCGCAACCGCGACCGTCCGCTGCCGCCGCGCAACAAGAAGGGCGAGGCGGAGATCGCGGTGGCGTCGGGTCACACGGGCGAGCCGGAGCTGCCGAGCACGTTCGTCGACTACGACCCGGCGCCACGCGAGTACGGGTTGGAGGTCGCGCAGACGGTGCTGCGCGTGCACACCAGGGTGGCCGACCTCTACAACGAGCCGATGGACCAGACCGAGCAGCAGCTGCGGCTGACCATCGAGGCGTTGCGGGAGCGGCAGGAGCACGACCTGGTCAACGACCCGCGCATCGGGCTGCTGCACAACGTCCACCCGAGCCAGCGCATCCACGCCCGCAGCGGCCCACCCACCCCCGACGATCTGGACAACCTGCTGAGCCGGCGGCGCAAGACGCGCCTGTTCCTGGCCCACCCGCGCACGATCGCGGCGATCGGCCGCGAGTGCACCCGCCAAGGGCTCGACCCCGGCACGGTCGAGGTGGACGGCGGTGTCCGCCACCTGTCGTGGCGCGGGGTCCCGGTGCTGCCGTGCGACAAGATCCCGATCAGCCGCCGCGGCACCAGTGCCGTCCTCGCGCTGCGCACCGGCGAGGCCGACGAAGGCGTCATCGGCCTGCACCAGACGGGGCTGCCGAACGAAGTCGAACCGGGGCTGACCGTGCAGCCCATGGGCACCGACGCGAAAGCGATCACCTCCTACCTCGTCACGGCCTACTACTCGGTCGCCGTACTCGTCCCGGACGCCTTGGGCGTGCTCGACGACGTCGAAATCCTCCGCTGAGAACCGCTCCGGGCACGCGCACCCACCGCCACCCGGAAGAACACCCCCTAAGGAGAACCACATATGACGACCACCGCCGCATCCTCCGTCCTGCGCACCGACTACCAGCGGTCCATCGCGGACTACTGGAACAACGAGCAGGACCCGGTGAACATCAAGCTGGGGGAGGTCGACGGGATCTACCACCACCACTACGGGCTCGGTGCGTACGACAAGTCGGTGCTGTCCGGTCCCGAGGAGACCCGCGACGAGCGCGTGATCGCCGAGCTGCACCGGTTGGAGAGCGCCCAGGCCGACGTCCTGCTCGACTACCTCGGCCCGATCCGGCCGGAGGACCGGCTGCTGGACGGCGGTTCCGGTCGCGGCGGCACCAGCCTGATGGCCAACCAGCGGTTCGGGTGCCGGGTGGACGGCGTGACGATCTCGCAGAAGCAGGTCGACTTCGCCAACGCCCAGGCCGCCCGGTGGGGCGTGGCGGACAAGGTGCGGTTCCACTTCAAGAACATGCTCGACACGGGGTTCGAGACCGGTGACTTCTCGGCCGTCTGGACCAACGAGACGACGATGTACGTCGACCTCTTCGACCTGTTCGGCGAGTTCTCCCGGCTCCTGCGCCACGGCGGCCGGTACGTGTGCATCACCGGTTGCTACAACGACGTGACCGGTGGGCGCTCCAAGGCCGTGAGCCAGATCGACGAGCGCTACACGTGCAGCGTCCACGCGCGCAGCGAGTACTTCAAGGCCCTCACCGCGAACAACCTCGTGCCGATCGAGGTGGTCGACCTGACGCCGCAGACCATCCCGTACTGGGAGCTGCGCGAGCAGTCGTCGGTGGCGACGGGCGTCGAGAAGTCGTTCCTGACGGCGTACCGGGAGGGCAGCTTCCACTACCTGCTGATCGTCGCGGACCGGGTGCGATGACCACCGCGCCGCCCCCAGTGCCGACCGGACGGATCCCACGCGGCCCGTCCCTGCCACCAGGCCTGCTCCCCACCGGCACGGAACCCGCCGCCCCAACACCCGCTGCCTCGGTACCTACCGCTCCGAGCAAGACGGCCACCCCGGTGTCGGGCGCCGCAACGGCAGCCGTGCCGGGCACACCAAGCGGAGTGTCCAAGTCGGTGTCGGGCGCTCGGAGCGTGGGAGCCGGGCCGGTGACGGGCGCGCCGAGCGGGGCGGCCCGGCCGGTGTCGGGCAGGTCGAGCGGAGCAGCCGCAGCAGTGCCGGGCAGGTCGAGCGGAGCGGGTGGACCAGCGCGGGGCGGACCATCCGGCGCGAGCCTGTCCGCCCTGCCGGAGCCGGGCACGGCCGGACCTGGCGGCGCGGCCCCATCCCTACCGTCCGATCTGCGCCCGCCGGGGGTCGGCACCTCCCGTCCTGCCGGCGCCGCCCCCTCCGCACCACCGGATCTGCGCGAACCGGGAGTCGGTGCTTCCAGGCCGGCCGGCGCGGTTCCGAGTGTGCCGTCAGGGCTTGGCACGTCCGCGGCCCGGCTGGCGGCCCAGTTCGCGGCGGGGCTCGTCGAGGCCGCCGAGACCGCCGACCGGGCACCGGTTTCCCCTACCTCCAGTCCCGGCTACGTGGAGCGGGAGTGGGGTGATGGGACGGCGTCACCGGTCTACGTGCCCATGGTGGAGCGGATCGACGACGCGCTCGCCGACGAGGTCGACGACCGGCTGGTGCGGTGGGGTGAGGAGTGCGGCTTCCGGGGCGAAGAGCTCGACCAGCTCCGCAAGGCCGGCTTCGGGCGGTTGGCGATGCTCACCCACACCGACACCGAAGACCCCGAGCAACTGCTGATCGCGGCACGGCTCAACGCCGCGTGGTGGGCCGCCGACGACCTGTACGCCGACAACACCGACATGGGCGCCACCCCCGCCGAACTGCCGCCGCGCCTGGCGCTGGCGATGGTGGCGATGGACCCGGTCGCGCCCGCCGGCGAGTTCGACGAGCCGCTGGAGGAGGCGTTGCGCGCCGAGCCGGTGCTGGTGGCGCTGCGGTCCGCCGTCGAGCACCTGGAACGCGCCGGCACCCCGGCCCAGGTGCAGCGGATCTGCTACTCCACGTTCACCATGTTCGTCAGCTGGAACACCTACGCGGCCTGGCGGTACACCGGCGAGTACCCGCCCGCCTGGAAGTACCTCGCCACCCGGCAGCACGACACCTTCGCCACGTCGATGACGCTGGTGGACCCAGTCGGCGGCTACGAAGTGCCCGCCAACCTCTACTACGACCCTCGCGTGCGCCGCGCCATCACCCAGGCCGGGACGGCGTCCGTGCTGGTCAACGACCTGCTGTCGGTGGCGAAGGACGCCGCCGACGTCAACCCCGTCGTCAACATGGTCCTGCAGATCGCGGCGGACCGGAACTGCTCGATCGAGGAGGCGACCGAGGCCACCGTGGCACTGCACAACAAGTTCGTCCACGACTTCGAGGAGTTGCACGAGAGCCTGAGCGCCGTGCCGTCGCCG
This sequence comes from Saccharothrix carnea, assembly GCF_003014735.1. Lineage (GTDB taxonomy): Bacteria > Actinomycetota > Actinomycetes > Mycobacteriales > Pseudonocardiaceae > Actinosynnema > Actinosynnema carneum. The sequence goes on from NZ_PYAX01000016.1 coordinate 114,415, forward strand.
GAACTCCAGCGGTTCCTGCGCGGCCTGCGCGCCTGGATGGGCGGCGGTTTCGAGTGGCACAACACCAACCCGCGCTACCGGACCGCCCGCTCCTGACCTGGAGTGCTAGGGGGTGTATCGAAAGTGGATCAAGGTACTCGTTCTGGCCCTGGCATGTGTCATGCGATGCTCGCGTCATGACTGATCAACGCGAGGTTGCCATCGTCCGCTGGCCAGGTCAGACCCCTTCCGCCCAGGATGGACTGGCAGATCTGCTGGCGGCCTACCATCTGCAGACGCAGGCCGAGAAGGGTGAGGCCGTCGCCGGTGTGGGTGGGTTGCCGGACCGCTACCGGGTAGAGATCGCGGATCCGCAAGCCGTGTTCGAAGACGATGTCGTGCTGCTGGCGTTGAGCGGGGACACCGCGGTGGGCTGCCTGGTGGTGACCGCCTCTGTCGACGGACAGTCCGAGGTCAAGAGGCTCTGGACGGACCCGGCGTTCCGGGGGCAAGGCATCGCGTCCAGCCTGGTCAGCGCCGCGCTTGTGCATGCTGCGGAAAGCGGCGTCAGCGCGGTGCGGCTGTCGGTGTGGAAGTGGCGGGCAGGCGCGATCGCCCTGTACGAGCGCCTCGGATTCACCGTCACCGAGTCGTGGGACGAGCGGGACCAGCTGGTCTGCATGGAACGAGCCGTGTGAGTGGTCACAGCCATTCATTGATGGCCGCGACGAGGACGGTCGCCTCGTAGCGGACCGCAAGCTTGTCATAGCGCGTCGCCACAGCGCGGTGCTTCTGGCGCTGCTCGCCGGCCAGGTGCAGCTTGGTGGTCCGGCCGCCGCGCGAGCGTCCAAGCCCGTGATCGTCGGGCTCGGCGGCAATGCCTCCGGGCGGCTGCTTCTGCAGGTCCCCTTTTTCCGCGCCCCGGCGGCATGCTGGTGAGCGCGCACAACGGTGGAGTCGACGTTGATGTCCCAGGTGATCAGGTCCTTCGCGTCCGCCCGGGCCTGTAGTTGGGTGACGATCCGCTGCCAGACGCCGTTTCGCTGCCAACGGCGGAACAGGTCGTACACCCGGCCCCACGGCCCATACTCCTCGGGTACGTCCCGCCAGGGGATGCCGGTGCGGACCCGGAACCGTATGCCGTCGACCCACCTACCCCGCACCGCCCGCACCGAACTGCATCGCCTGCTCACCCCGCTGGACGAGGAATCCCGCCGGCGAACCTTGCCAAACCCGCACTCGACCACCCCAGGCCACTGGTGGCGCCGAAGACTGTACGACCGCGACTAGACCTCAATGCTCTGACCTGCACCTTCGCGAGTCACCAGTTCCACGATCGGGTGATCATGCTCCCGACTTCAAAGAACACGGTGTTATTATTCAACTGAAACGTCGGGAGAAACAACAAGGCCCGCCTCGACCGGCCGCATGCCCGCCACGGGAAGGGCCTCGCGAGCGTCCGGGTTCAGCCGAAGTCCAGCCGGCGCCGCCCGCCATGGGCGACATCGTCCCACCAGGCGCCGGCCGACTCGGCAGCTGCGGCCTCGATCGCCTCGATCCGGTGCGGGCCGTCGCGCACGTGGACGCGGACGGCGGTGGCCGCCTCGTGGACCCTGGCGGCGCCGAGGCCCGCCGGCACGGCGAGGGTGGTCCTGGTGATGATGGCCCCGGTCGTCCGGTGCTGTCCGGCGGCTGGCTGCGGTGGCCGAGTGCGGTGGCTGCGTGCGGTGGCCGCGTGCGTCGGCTGAGTGCGGTGGCCGAGTGCGCTGGCCGACTGCGCGCTGGCACGGGTGAGGGCGCGGGCCCGTTGGGTCAGCTGCATCGTGCGGTCGTCGACCTGCCGGGCCCAGTGGTGGTCGGGTGCGGTGCGGTCCTGCACGGGGGTCGGCCGAGTCGGCGGTCACGGGCATCGGTTGCGGCCGCGGTGGATCGTCCTGGCGCGGGGGCGGCAGGTGCTGGGTGCGTTGACGCCACGGTGGGCACGGGAGTGGTGGGCGCGAGAACGGCGGTTGAGGCGCGGGAGCGGCGGGTGTGGCGGCGGTGGGCGGGGCGGTGGGTGCGGGAGTGGTGGGTGGGTGCGGGAGTGGTGGGTGGGGTAGTGGGTGGGTTTGGGCGGCGTCGCACCCGGGGGAGCGGGTGCGACGCCGGGGGTGGGTGGGGGTGGTCAGATGAAGCGCCAGAGGTGGTCGGTGGTGCCGTTGTCGTCGTACAGCACGACCTGTGTGCCGCGGGCGGTGGAGGCGTTGGTTAGGCCTAGGACTCGGCCGCCGTTGGCGCACTGGATGCGGAAGTAGCCGTTGGTGCCGTGGCGCAGGCGCCACTTGTGGTCGGTGGTGCCGTTGTCGGACCACTGGAGCACTCGGGCGTTGTTGGCGTTGGCGCCGTTCTCGACGCCGAGGACCTTGCCGCTGTGCGAGTTGCGCAGCCGGAAGTAGCCGTCGGGGTCGAGAACTGCGGTCCACAAGTGGTCGGCGGTGCCGTTGTCGTCCCACTGCACGACCAGCCCACCATCCGAAGTGGACATGTCTTGCACGCCGAGAACCAAGCCACTGGCACGGTTCTGCACGCGGCGGGTGCCGGTCGGTACGAAGCGCCACCGGTTGTCGGCCGAGCCGTTGTCCGAGTCCTGCACGGCCTGCGCGCCCTGGGCCGTCGAGGCGTTCAGGATGCCCAGCACCTTGCCGCTGTTGGCGTTGCGCAGCTTGTGGGTGCCGTCACCGTGGTCGACCACGGTCCAGCGGTGGTCGGCCGTGCCGGTGTCGCCCCACTGCAGGACGCGGGCGTTGTCGGCGGTGGACATGTTCTCGACGCCCAGCACCTTGCCGCTGTGCGAGTTGCGCAGCCGGACGTCGCTCCCGTCCACCACGATCTGCCAGTTGTGGTCGGCGGTCCCGGTGTCGCCCCACTGCACGGCCGGCCCACCATCCGAAGTGGACATGTCCTGCACGCCGAGCACCAGGCCGCTCGCGGCGTTGAACAACCGGTAGGAGGCTTCCGAGCCGCCCCCGCCACCGGCGGTGGTCCAGTAGACGGTGTAGTTGAAGCCGTGGGCGTCGTGGAACGGGCCGAGGTTGACCGTCGCACCATCGGCCTGCGCGGTGAACGCCAGCGACGACGTGCTGGTGCGGGTGATGGAGCCGACGTTGAGCGCGGGCGGCCGGGACAGGGCGGTGTTGCCGTAGTTGCCCGCCAGGACCGCCGGTCCGTAGCTGATCGCGGCGACGGCGGGGTTGTCGTTGGCGGCCTGCATGATCACCCGCATGGGCAGGCGCAGGGTCACCGCGTCACCGGGAGCCCACGACCTGGTCAACGAGGCGTAGCTGCCGGGAGTCGCGGTGACGCCCTGGGCGACGCCGTTGACGCTGACGGTGGCACCGGTGGTCCACGCGGGGATGCGCAGGCGCATCGTCCACGACCCCTCCACGCTGCCGCTGACCGTGATGGTGGTGGTGTCGGACGCCGGGTAGGTCGTGGTCTGGGTGACCGTGATGCCCCGCTCCGACCAGGTCAGCACGGACGGCGCGTAGAGGTTCACCGTGAGCGTGGTGCCGCTGCGGAAGTAGATCGAGTTGGCCAGGGACGTGTTGACCTCCAGGGCGGTGCCCTGGCAGCACCAGAACGTGGTGTAGTCGGTGCTCCAGTTGCCGCCGCCCCACGCGGGCCCGGTGTTGCCGCGCCGGTGGCCGGGGTTGAGGCCGGTGAAGTAGCAGATGTGGCCGTGCGGGTCGGCGGTGTTCTGCTGGCCGATGAGGTGGTTGATGAGCGCGCGCTCGTAGAAGTCGAAGTACGCCGCGTTGTCCGGTTGCAGCAGCCACAGCTCGCGGGTCAGCTTGAGCATGTTGTAGCTGTTGCACGCCTCGGCGGTGTCGGTGTTGAGGTAGGAGGCGATGGCGTTGGGCGCGCGGAAGTGCTCGGCCTGGCTGTTGCCGCCGATCGCGTACGTGTGCGCGCCGACGGTGATGTTCCACGCGTTGGACGCGATGTCGCGGTAGCGGGTGGTGCCGGTGGCCTTGTACTCGCGCGCCGCGCCGATCCACTTGGCCACCTGGGTGTTGGCGTGCAGGCCGTTGAGCCGGTCCTGGTTCGCGGCCAACGGGTCGAACACGGCCGCGTGGTCGAACCGCTGGGCGGTCGCGAGCCACCGGGCGTCCCCGGTCTGCTGGTACAGGTCGGTCAGCACGGCGTTCATGCCGCCGAACTCCGTGCCCAGCACGCGCTGCATCTGGCTGTAGGACAGCCTGGCCGTGCGCCAGTCGACCCAGCCCGCGAACCGCAGCAGCACGTCGCGCGCCTGGGTGTTGCCGATGTGGCGCCACACGTCCAGCAGACCGGCCAACGTCTTGTGCAGCGCGTAGTACGACACCGACTTGGGGCTGCCCGCCTCCATCGAGTCGAAGTCGGACTCGGGGAAACCGGACAGGTAGCCGGTGTTGAAGCCCGCTGCCGCGTTGTTCGCCTGGCACTTCGCCAGCTCGGCGACCATGAGGTTCGCCCTGTCGCGGCACGTGGTGTCGCCCAGCACGGCCCACGCCTGCGCCCACGCGCTGAGGAAGTGACCCTGGCTGTGGGTGCGGAAGGGGAAGTTCGGCGCCTCCCACCCGCCGAGTGCCGCCGCGCCGTTGGTGGACAGCCGGTGGTTGGCCCGGAAGTTGTAGAGCAACCGGTTCACGTCCACGAAGCGCAGGTAGGTCAACGTGCGGTTCTGGTTGTCCAGCCAACGCCCGGAGGTCAGCCGGACCTGGCTCAGGTCGAACGGGTGGGCCGCTACCCCGATGTCCCCGCGGACCGGCGGAACGGAGGCGGCGTGTGCCGTTCCGACGATCAGGGACGGTGCGGTGGTCGCGACGGCGGCGACCCCGGCGGCTTGCAGCAGTCTGCGTCGGCTCAACGATGAGGACGACATGGCACTCCTGTCGTGGGCCGCCCCGGGCGTCGCGAGTCGTACGAGCCCGGGGCGGCGTGGTCGGTCCTCGGTGCCCTCAGCCGGTCGTGCAGGTGTTGCCGTTGAGGGTGAACGAGGCGGGTGCGGCGGTGTTGCCGGTGTGGTTCGCCTGGAAGCCGATGGTGACCGAGGCGTTCGGGGCGAGGTTGGCGTTGTAGGAGACGTTCCGGGCGGTCACCTGACCGGAGGTCGGGGAGTAGGTGGCGTTCCAGCCGGAGGTGATGGTCTGGCCACCTGGCAGCGTGAACACCAACGACCAGCCGTTGACCGGGGTGGTGCCGGTGTTGGTGACGGTGATGCTCGACGTCAGGCCGGTGTTCCAGGCGTTGACGGTGTCGGTGACGCGGCAGGTCGTGCCGGGCACCGAGGTCGTCGTCGTTGTCGTGCTGGTGGTCGTGGTGGTCGTGGTGGTCGTCGTTGTGGTGGTGGTGGTGGTTGTCGTCGTCGTGGGGCCGGTGCCCGCGAACTGGTTGACGAACTTCCACACCTCGGCCGACGTCCAGGTCCGACCGCCGTCTTCGCACGCGCACCCGTCGACCGGAGCCGGGGTGTGGCCGTTGTCGAACGCCGCCCACACGACCGGGTACCCGGCACGGCAGCCGCTGTAGGTCGTGACCACGTGGGACAGGCTGCCCTGGCGGGGCTCCGGCGGGTTCTGCGCGGTGCAGCCGTTGTTGCGCACGAACGTGTCGCGCATCGTCCGACCCTGGGAGATGTTGAGCACGTTGTCGGTGAGACCGTGCAACCCCATGTAGGCGATGGGCTGGGTGCCGCCGTTGCACCCGCTGAGCAGTCCGCCCGCGTAGACCACGACCGCGCGGAACGTGGTGGCGCGGGCGCAGGCCACCGCGTACGACATCGCGCCGCCGTAGCTGAAGCCGCCGGCGAAGCGCTGGGTGGTGTCGATGCACAGGGCGGCGTCGAGCTGCCGGAGCAGGTCGTCGACGAAGGTCAGGTCACGGCCATTGGTGTTCGCCCAGCCGTTGCTGATGCCCTGCGGTGCGACGAAGATCATGGAGTTGTTCGCCGCGTCCGCTTGCTTGCGCAACCCGTAGTAGGACCAGTTGTACCCGGAGCCACCTCCCGAGTCGACGTCGTTGGCCGTCCCGTTGAGCCAGTGGAAGCCGACGAACAGCCGGTACTGGCGGTTGGGGTCGTAGTTCGCGGGCACCCGCAGGATGTAGGTGCGGTTCTGGCCGCCGCTGGTGATCGTGTGCGTGCCGCTGGCCAGACCGGGCGCCTTGCCGCACCCGGCCGTGGCGGCTGCGGCGCCGACCTGGTCGGCCTGCGTGCCGCCGAGCGCGACGCCGCCCGCTCCCAGTAGGAACAGGGCACCGGCCGCCGCGGCGGCTATCAGGGACCTGCGCCGGGACGTGGCGCGGCCCGCGTGTTGGTGGAACATCGTTGTCCCTTTCGTTGTCGGATGAGTCTGCCCCGTCATGTTCACGCTCACAAGTGCTTCCACCCTGGTTTCAGGGAGGTTGCACCATTAGATGGAACTGCGGTAGTTAGCGATAACATTGGATGGCGGAGTTGGCGGGAGACGACGAACGGCCGCCTGCGCACGCGGGTGACGCGTGCCCGTGGCGGCCGTTGCCCTCGGTGTTGTCCGAGTCAGAAGTTCTTCGTGGACACCGTCCAGGGCGCCTTGGCCGCCAGCCCGGAGGGGCTGAGGATGTAGGTGCGCGCTGCCTGGTTGCCGTTGAGCACCATGTCGAGGAACTGCACGACCGTCGTCATGCCGTCGCTCAGCTGGCTGCCGGTGATGAAGCCACCGTGACCGGCCTGCGGGTGGCGGGCCAGCACGGACGGGACGGTGGCCAGGTCGTAGGTGGCCTGGTTGTTGGCGTAGGCGACGTCGGAGGGGCCGCCGTCCATGAACAGGGCGGGCGTGTGCAGCTCGCGGACCTCGGAGCGCGGGTAGCCGAAAGAACCATCGGCGAAGAACCCGCTGTTCAACGAGACGACCGCGGACACGCGGCCGTCCTGGCCCGCGACCATGGCCTCCAGGCCGCCGCACGAGTGGCCCGCGGTGGCCACCTTGGTCAGGTCCAGGCGCTGGCGCAGCGGCGCTCCGGAGCGGTTCTGCTCCCGCTCGGCCCACGTGATCGCGTCCGTCAGCAGGGAGGGGATCGGAGATCCGCTCGGCACGCCGTTGGGAGAGCCGTCGACGGAGCCGGTGTCCACCACGACGAAGCCCTTCGACGCGATGAACGTCAGGATCCGGGTGACCTCGCTGTTGTCCGTGTGCGCGCACGCGCCGTTCCCGAACGCCAGCACGGGCAGCGGCCGGTCGACCGCCTGCGGGTTCGCCGGGCGGAACACGGTGTAGCGGTTGTCGCCGTACGCGCCTTCCCGGGTGACGGGGAAGTTGTTCTCGATCAACGGACGGCCCGGTTGAGGCGTCGTGGTCGTGGTCGTCGTCGCGGTGGTGGTGGTGGTGGTGGTCGTCGTCGTCGTCGTGGTCGTCGATCCCGTGCACACGGTGCCGTTGAGGGTGAACACAGACGGAGGCGTCGAGCGGGCGCCGGACGCGGCGTTGAAGCCGAACGACACCGTCGCACCGGTGGCCATGGAGCCGTTCCACGGTGCGTTGACGGCGGTGACCTGGGCGCCGGACTGGGTGTGCGACCCGTTCCACCACTGCGTGATCCGCTCGTCACCCGAGAACGACCACGACAACCGCCACCCGCTCACGGGGTCGCCGAGGTTCGTCACGACCACGTTGGCACCGAACCCGCCCGGCCACTGGGAGGCGATGGCGTAGTCGACCCGGCAACCGGCTGCGGCCGATGCGGACTGCGACCCGAGCAGGGCCGCGGTGGTCGCGGCGAGGGCGACGGCGGACACCAGCGCGGCCGACCGTGACGCGGGGGAGTGGTTCCTGCGCATGGGATTGCTCCTTCCCGGCTCATCCGGTTCGAGGGGTGGGAGGACCCGGGGCGCCGGGCCCTCCCACCGCGTGCTCAGCCGACCTGGCAGGAGACGCTGGGCCAGTTCCAGTTGCCCCCGTGCTGGACGGTGAAGCCGAACGTGTTGCCGTTGCCGTTGGGGCGGGCCACCATCACGTTGGCCGAAGGCCACGTCGCGGTGGTGTTCCAGGTGGCGATGATCCGCTGCGGCGAACTGACGGTGACCGTGACGACCCAGTTGTTCGTGCCCGAGACGGTGACCTCGCCGTTGAAGCGGTCGTTCCACTTCTGGCCTTCGCGGTACGTCGCGGTGCAGCCGCCGGGGTTCTGCGGCGTGGTCGTCGTGGTCGGGCCGGTCGGGTCGGTGGTGCTGGTCGGCGTGGTCGGGACGGTGCTCGAAGCGTTGTTCAGCACGTTGAGGACCGACGTGTAGGCGGCCTTCTTGTTGCCCGAGCCGTCGAACAGCAGCGGGGTGCCGGAGGCGCGCCACGAGTCGGTGTCGCGGATGCCCCAGACGGTGATGCCGGTGCAGCGCGTCACCGAGAGGCAGGCCTGCACGACGCCCTGGTACTGCTGCGCCTGCGTGGAGCCGGAGCCCTCGATGTCGAGCTCGGTGATCTGCACGTCCACGCCCAGGTTGGCGAAGTTCTGCAGGGTGGTGTGGTAGTTGGAGGGAACGGGGTTGCCGCTGTTGAAGTGCGCCTGGAAGCCGACGCAGTCGATCGGCACGCCGCGGGACTTGAAGTCCTGCACCATCCGGTAGACGCCCTGGGTCTTGGCGTGCGACCAGTTGTCGGTGTTGTAGTCGTTGTAGCAGAGCTTGGCACCCGGGTCGGCGGCGCGGGCGGCGCGGAACGCGGCCTCGATCCAGTCGTTGCCGGTGCGCTGGAGGTTGGAGTCACGGCGTCCGCCGCTGCTGCCGTCGGCGAACGCCTCGTTCACCACGTCCCAGGCGTAGATCTTGCCGCGGTAGTAGCTGGCGACCTGGGTGACGTGGTTCAGCATCGCGTTGCGCAGCGCGGTGCCGGACATGTTCTGCATCCAGCCGGGCTGCTGCGAGTGCCAGGCCAGGGCGTGCCCGCGGACCCGCTTGCCCTGGTTGCGCGCCTGGTTGACGATCCGGTCCGCGTTGCCGTAGCTGAACTGGCCCTGGCTCGGCTCCGTGGCGTCCATCTTCATCTCGTTCTCGGCCGTGACCATGTCGAACTCACGGTTGAGAATCCCGACGTACGTGGAGTCGCTCAGCTTGTTGGCCGCGACCGCGGTGCCGAAGTAGCGGCCGCTCTGCTGTGCCGCCGCGGCGAGGGTCGAGGCGGCGCCACTGGCGGGTGACGCCACGAGGACCGCGGCGCCCGCGGCGGCGGCGACCAAGGTGGACACGAGCGCGGCTCGTGCGACTGACTTCGATGTCAGCGTCATGTTCGGCGCTTTCTGAGGAGCACCCGCGAAGAGCACGGGTGGGGACGGATGGGGTGGGAGCGGTCGATGGTCCGCTCGTGTGGGTGGCCTGGAATGCCTGGCAGCCACACGCTGTTCGGTTCGAAACGTTAAGCAGTATTAACCGAAACAGTTTGGGCAATCAAGGCCACCCTGACCCGCTCATCCGCCGAGGTTTACATCCGTGAACCGATGCGAATCGGTTAAGTGTGATCTTGGAGTTGGGGTGAACGTGCTGGTGAAAGGCCCAATAGTGCTGCTGGGGACGGTGGGGGCGTCGAGGTCTTGAAGTGGGGTGCGCCGAGGTATTCTTTCGCAAAAATTCGAAACAATATTCGCAAATTTCGAGTGCGCGCACCGGCCTTCTTCGCCGGGTGTTGAGCCGTTCGGTCGAATACCGTGCGCCCGCTCGCCGCGGAAGTTCGGGAGCAGGCCGAATCGGCGGCGGTCCCGGCGGACTCGCGTCGTGCCGGGACCGCCGCCGTCTGCGGTTGTCGCTGGAGCGGCGGTCAGGGAGTGGTCAGGTCGAACTCGCGCACGGTGACGGAGCCGCCCAGTGCCTGGGTGGCGTGGTTGAAGATGCCGAAGCGGTAGCCCATGAAGAACTGCCAGGCGTTGTTGAGGGTGAAAGACGGCCCGAGCGCGGTGAAGTTGGTGCCGTCCGTGCTGTAGGAGAAGCGGGCGACGCGGTTGGACCCCGGTTGGATGTCGGCGTTGACCCGCAGCCAGATCCGGCCGCCGCTGACGGCCGCGCTCGCGGCCTCGGTGCCGGTGCTGGTGGTGCGCCAACTGCTGTCCATCGCCAGCCCGGTGGTCATGGACACGCGGGTCTGGCCGTTCTCGCGCTTCACCCCGATCCAGGCCGAGGACTGGCGCAGCATGGCCAGGCCGGACCGGTCGCCGTCGCGCATCGCGCTGTAGTCCAGTTCGACGGTGGCGGTCGACGTCGGCCCCTGGATGCGGTGGGTCAGCGTGTTGCGGGCGGCGTAGAGGTCGTTGGTGACGGTGGCCGTCTGCAACGTCAGCCCGTTGTTCACCGAGTACCGGCTGGTGTCCGGGTCGTGGTTCCACTCCCACTGCGGGCCGAGCGCCGTCCCCGCGAACGTGTCGGACCCGGTGAGCGGTTTGACCGGTCGGGTCGGCAGCGGCGAGGGGTAGTTGACGCCCCACCGGCCGTTGACCGTCTGCAGGGTCGGCCACCCGTCCGCGGTCCACGTGATCGGCGCGAGCGCCGGGACGCGACCGCCCGGGTAGGCGTCCACGAACGACATGTAGTACCAGGACCCGTTCTGGGTCTGGACCAGGCCGCCCTGGTGCGGCACGCCGCCACCGGGGATCGGGCCCGGCAGGTCGAGCAGCACCTGCCTCAGGGTGTACGGGCCGAACGGGTTGCTCGCCTTGAGGACGTACTGGCCGTTCGCGGGTCGGGTCAGCCAGATGTAGTAGCTGCCGTTGCGCTTGTAGAACCGCGCGCCTTCCAGCGTGCCGATGTTCGACGGCGTCTGGAACACCTGCTGCGCGCGGACCTGGGTGCGGCCGTCCGCGGAGAGCTGGGCGACGCTGATCGTGCCGTTGCCGTACGCGACGTACATCGTGTCGTTGTCGTCGATCAGCATGCCCGCGTCGTAGTAGCAGTTGTCGAGCTGGGCGTGCCGGTTCCAGGGCCCCTCGACGCTGCTCGCGGTGTAGATGTAGGTGTCGTTGAAGTCGATGCACCCGGCCCAGTAGTAGGTGCGGTTGCTCGGCCGGTACTGCAGCGTCGACGCCCAGATGCCGTTGACGTAGGCCCGCTGCCCGTTGGTGAGGTCGTACTTCGTGCCGAAGTCCAGGGAGGGCACGGAGTGGCCGGCGAACTCCCAGTTGACCAGGTCGTAGGAGCGCAGGATCGGCGCGCCGGGGGAGTAGTGCATGGTGGAGGCGGTCATGTAGTACGCGTCACCGACCCGGATGACCTCGACGTCGGCGAAGTCCTGCCACACCAAGGGGTTGGTGAACTGGCCACTCGGTGGGGGCGTGGTGGTGGTCGGCGGCGTGCCGACGCGGACGAGCTGCCACTGCTGGTTGGCGCCGCCCCAGTCGCTGTACTGCACGATCTGGGCCCCATCGGTGGTCGCGGCGTTCTGGACCTCGACCGCCTTGTTGCTGTTGCGGTTGACCAGCCGGACGTGGCCGCCATCGGAGTCGGCCAGCCGGAACTGCTGGTTGGTGCCGTTGCCATCGGCCCACTGGACGATCGCGCCGCCATCGGCGGTGGAGAAGTTGTGGACGTCGAGCACCTTGCCCGAGTGGCGGGACTTGAGCCGGTAGTAGCCGCCGCCGGAGTCGACGAACTGCCACTGCTGGTTCGCGCCGTCGTTGCGGGCCCACTGGGTGATGCGGCCGCCGTCGGCGGTGGAGAGGTTGTAGACGTCCAGCGCCTTGCCGCTGTTGCGGTTGACCAGCACGTACCAGGCGTTGGTGTCGACGGTGGCGGCGGAACTGGTCGCCGAGCCGAAGACGACCATCACACCGCCGAGCACGACCGCGGCCATGACCGCGGCCATCCTCGACACCCGGCCACGTCTGCGCGCCGAGCGCCGCGGGAGTTGATCGGGGACGGACATGACTGCTCCTCACCCGCCGCTGGAGGGCGGATCGCGGCCCGGCGCCCCGCACGTGGTCGTGCGGGGCGCCGGGGTCGGTCAGCGTTGCAGCGTCAGCACGCCCGGTCGGTAGGGCAGCAGGCCGTAGTCGCCGCCCGAGTTGGGACTGCGCCCCTGGTAGAGGAGCTGCAGGTTGCAGGGGTCGATGGTCTTGGTCTGGTCGGCGGTGGCGCGGACCAGGTCACCGTGGCTGATGTCGTTGGTCCAGGTCGCGCCGCTGTTGGCCTTGCCCGCGAACGGGTTGCTCTCGGTGGCGGCCTGCGGCGTCCACGAACCGCCCAGGCTGCCGGACGTGAACGAGCGGAAGTAGCGCCCGTTGGCCCCGATCGCCTCGACGATCATGAGGTACTGGTTCTGGCCCTTGACCTTGTAGACCTCGGGGGCTTCGAACAGGTTGTTCGTCGTGTCGCTCATGATCGTGGTGTACGACGAGCCGAAGCTGCTCGGGAAGTTCCCGAGCGGCATGACCTGGCGGTAGATCTTGCCGTTGTCACCGGCGAAGAACAGGTACATGTTCGTGTCGTCACCGATGAGCGTCTGGTCGATGGGTCCGGTACCGGAGCCGGTGATGCTGGCCGTGGAGAGCACCTGCTGCGCCGACCACCCGTTCGGGTTGGTGGGGTCGGTCGACGTCCGGTAGCTGAACGCGGTCCCTCCCCACTGGTAGGCGAGCACCCAGATGTTCTTCGGGGCGAAGTAGATCAGCGTGGGCGCGACGGTGCCGGTGTTCATGGCCTGCTGGGGTGCCGAGGCCATCTCGGACCAGTTGCTGAACAGCCCGAAGTTCATCGAACCCCAGCTCGTGCCCGTGTCGTGCGTCGTGCCGTAGACCAGGTGCCTGCCGTTGTAGGGGACGTAGGTGAAGTCCTTGAGCGAGACCCAGCCCGACCTCGGCTGCGCCAGCACGCCGGACGACGACCAGCGGTAGGTCGACGGGAGCGAGCACGTGCCCGGGTTCGTGGTCGTCGTGGTGGTGGGGCCGGTGCCCATGCGCACGAGCTGCCACTGCTGGTTGGTGCCGCCCCAGTCGGTGTACTGGACGATGTTGCCGCCGTCGTTCGTGGCCGCGCCCTGGACCTCGACCGCCTTGTTGCTGTTGCGGTTGATCAGGCGGACGTGGCCGCCATCGGAGTCGGCCAGCCGGAACTGCTGGTTGGTGGTGTTGTTGTCCGCCCACTGCACGATCGCGCCGCCGTTGGCGGTGGAGAAGTTGTGGACGTCGAGCACCTTGCCCGAGTGGCGGGACTTGAGCCGGTAGTAGCCGCCGCCGGAGTCGACGAACTGCCACTGCTGCTGGTTGCCGTCGTTGCGGGCCCACTGGGTGATGCGGGCGCCGTCGTTGGTGGCGAGGTTGTAGACGTCCAGTGCCTTGCCGCTGTTGCGGTTCACCAGCACGTACCACGCGTTGGTGTCCACGGTCGCCGCTGACGCGGTCGTCGCGCCGAACGTCGCCAGCAAGCCGCCGAGCAGCACGGTGACGACCGCGGCGGCGAGACCGGCGACCTTGCGGCGCCTGCCGACTCGCGGAACGGTGGTGGGCGGTTGGTGGCCTGACCCGGCCATGGGCGTGCTCCTCTTCGTCGAGGTGGGGGGATGGGAGTGGGACGGATCAACCGACGCGGACGAGTTGCCACTGCTGGTTGGCGCCGCCCCAGTCGGTGTACTGGACGATGTTGCCGCCGTCGTTGGTCGCCGCGCCCTGGACTTCGAGCGCCTTGCCGCTGTTGCGGTTGATCAGGCGGACGTAACCGCTCGCGTCGACCGCCCGGAACTGCTGGTTGGTTCCGTTGTGGTCGGTCCACTGGACGATGGCGGCGCCGTCCGTGGTGGAGAAGTTGTGGACGTCGAGCACCTTGCCCGAGAGCCGTGACTTCACCCGGTAGTAGCCGCCGCCGGAGTCGACGAACTGCCACTGCTGCTGGTTGCCGTCGTTGCGGCTCCACTGGGTGATGCGGGCGCCGTCGTTGGTGGCGAGGTTGTAGACGTCCAGTGCCTTGCCGCTGTTGCGGTTCACCAGCACGTACCACGCGGTCGGGTCGATGACCCCCGGCTGGCCGGAACCCTCGTTGAGGGCGTTGAGCACAGCGGTGTAGGCGGGCTTCTTGTTGCCGGCCGCGTCGAACAGCAGCGGGTTCTGGCCGGTGCGCCACGAGTCGCTGTCGCGGATGCCCCACACGGTGATGCCGGTGCAGCGGGCCACGGCCAGGCACGCGCGGGTGACGGCGGCGTAGGCGTTGGCCTGGTTCGAGCCGGAGATGTCCAGCTCGGTGATCTGCACGTCCACGCCGAGGTCGGCGAAGCGCTGGAGGTTGGCCTGGAAGTCGCCGGGCGCGGAGTTGGTCAGGTGCGCCTGGAAGCCGACGCAGTCGATGGGCACGCCGCGGGCCTTGAAGTCGCGCACCATGTTGTAGATGCCGGTGCTCTTGGCGTTGATGCCATCGGTGTTGTAGTCGTTGTAGCAGAGCTTCGCGCCGGGGTCGGCCGCGCGAGCGGTGCGGAACGCGACCTCGATCCAGTCGTTGCCGGTGCGCTGCAGGTTGGAGTCACGCCGACCGCCGCTGGTGCCGTCGGCGAACGCCTCGTTCACCACGTCCCACGAGTGGATCTTGCCGCGGTAGTAGGACGCGACCCGGTTGACGTGGTTGACCAGGGCGGAGCGCAGGGCCGAGCCCTCCATGCGCTGCATCCAGCCGGGCTGCTGGGAGTGCCAGGCCAGCGTGTGGCCGCGGACCTTCATGCCGCGGCTGATGGCGTGGTTGACGATCCGGTCGCCGTTGGTGAACGTGAACTGGCCCTGGTTGGGCTCGGTCGCGTCCATCTTCATCTCGTTCTCGGCGGTGACGCTGTCGAACTCGCGGTTCAGGATCGTCGTGTACGTGCTGTCGCCGAGCTTCCCGGCTGCGACGGCGGTGCCGAAGTACCGGCCCTTCTCCGCCGCCGAGGCCCCCAGCGTCGTACCCGCCAGGGCCTGGCCGTGGAACGCCGTCACCATCAGGGTGGCGACGAGTCCCACGACGAGCAGCAACGCCGTTGTCATTGCTCGTGTCGAATGTTCCATCAAGTGTCCTTACGGATCCGCCAGCGCTGTTAGCGCTAACAACTATGTGTCCGATGTGCCGATGTCGAATTGGAATCGCGGAAGGGTGCGGTAGTCGTCACCGCCCGTGCTTGTCGTGACTCCGACTGTGAACGATGGTCCTACGCCGGGTCAAGACGTCGCGAAAATGTTTCGTAGCGGAACGAATGCGGTTCGGATTGCTAAAGTTAGCGCAAACAATTTTAGCGGTGTCGGCGGTAAAGCAGCGCCAACACCGCGAGCAGCGGCGTGATGAGCGACAACGCCCCGGCGCACAGCAGCGGCACGTCCGTGCCCCAGCGCCCCTGGAACGCGCCGAGCGCACCCGCCGCGGTGCGCCGCACCGGGTCGTCGACCAGCACGATGGCCAGCAGGAAGTGGTTCCACGTCCAGACCAGCAGCAGGACCGCGAGCGACGACGTCGCCGGCCGGGCCAGGGGCAGGTGCACCAGCCGGAACACCTGCCACGGCCCCGCGCCGTCCAGGCGGGCGCTGTCGGTCAACTCCGGTGGCACGCCGGCGAAGTGCGCGCGCAGCCAGAACACCGCGAACGGCAGGTGCACCGCGACCAGCGCCACCACCAGGCCGGACCGGGTGTCGAGCAGACCGAGGTCCCTCATCTGGTGGTAGAGCGGCGTGACGACGGCCTCCAGCGGCAGCACCAGCCCCACCGCGAACAGCCCGAACACCGCGCGGTGGCCGGTGAACCGCAGGTGCCCGAGCGCGTAGCCCGCCGGCGCCGCCAGGGCGAGCGTCAGCGGGACCACGCCGAGCGCGATCAGGCCGCTGGACGCCAGCACCTCGGCCACCTCCGCGGACCGGAACGCCGTCGCGAAGTTCGACCAGTGCGGGTCGCGCGGCCAGGTCAGCCCCGGCGGGTAGGTGCCCGGCGGGTGCAGCGCGGTCACGAACAGGTCGGCGAACGGCACCAGCGTCACGAAGACCAGCACGAGCAGCACCACCCTCCCCGCCGCCCGCTCCCACCGCCCGGTGGTCATCGCGACCACCGCAGGGCGGGCGCCACCGCCGCCAGGGCCGGCACCACGAGCACGACGGCCAACGCCGAGGCCAGGCCCACCTCCCGCTGTGCGAACGCCAGGGAGAACACCTCGAAACCCGGCACGGACGTGGCGTCGCCCGGACCGCCCCGCGTGGTCACGTAGACGATGTCGAAGCTCGCCAACGCGGCGATCGCCGTCACGGCCACGCACACCCACAGCTCACGCCGCACGCCGGGCAGCGTGACCGCGCGGAACTCCGCCCACGGACCGGCACCGTCCAGCCGTGCCGCCTCGTACAGCGCCGGGTCGATGCGCTCCGCGCCCACCAGCAACAACGTCGTGCAGAGCCCGAGCAGCACCCACGCCCCGACCACCCCGACCGCGGCCAGCGCCGTTGACGAATCGCCGAACCACGCCCGCGCCGCACCACCGAGCCCGACCACGTCCAGCAGCCGGTTCACCGCGCCCGTGGACGACAGCAGCAGGCTCCACGCGATGCCCGCCGCCACCAGCGGCACGGCCTGGGGCAGGAGCAGCACCGCCCGCACCGGCCTGGTCGCGGTGCGCCGGATCACCGCGGCGGCAAGCAGGCCCAGCGGCACCGGCAGCCCGGTGAAGAACACGACCAGCACCAGCGCGTGACCGATCGCGCCGTACAGGTCGGGGTCGGTGAGCACCTCCCGGTAGTTGGCCAAGCCGACCCACGTGGACGGGCCGACCCCGTCCCACCGGTACAGCGAGTACTGGGCCGTCAACGCGAGCGGCCGCAGCACGAACACCGCGTACACCGCCAGCGCGGGCAGGACGAACAGCCAGCCGACCCGCCGCCACCTCACCGGTCGACCTGGTCGGCGTAGTCGGCCTGCACCTTCCGCAGCAGGTCGTCCGGCTCGCCCTCGCCCGCCGCCAGCTCCTGCAGGCGCGGCGTCCAGCTCTCGGAGAGGATGGCGCGGGTGGCGTTGGCCATGAAGTCCATGCCCGTGCCGTTCGCGGCGACCAGGGCGGCGGCGGTGAGCGTGGTGGCCGTGACCGACCCCGGCTCGACCGGGGGCACGTGCGCGTCGGGCGGCCCGAGGGGGAGCGCCCCGCCCACGCGCACGGTGAGCTCGCGCGCCGCGCGGTCGGTGACCGCCCAGTTCAGGAAGTACGCCGCGCAGTCGGGGTGCGCCGCACCGGCCGGGATGCCGAACGTCGGCGGTCCGGTCATCGCCGCCCTCGGCTCGCCGGCCCGCACCGGCGGCACGAGGAAGAAGCCGACCCGGCCCGGCATCAGGCGGTCGAGCGTCGCGGACTCCCAGTCGCCGTCGACCATGAACAGCGCCCGGCCGGAGGTGAACCGGTCGAGCATCCGGGCGTAGTCGGTGGCGTTGAGATCGGCGTCGAAGTACCCGGCGTCCAGCCACCGCCGCAGGTGCCGCACGGCCTCGGTGTTCGCCGGGGTGTCGATCCTCGCCCCGGGTTGCTGGAAGGTCCAGGCGTCGATCGCGGACGGTGAGCCGTGGGCGGCCATGAGGCTCTGGAGGGGGAACGCGAGACCGGCCGCGGCACCCGAGTTGAACCCGGCCAGCGGCGTGATGCCCGCGCCCTTCGCCCGCGCCAGGGCGTCGTCCCACTCCGCCAGCGTCGAGGGCTCGCGGAACCCGATCCGCGCCGCCAGGTCCTTGTTGTAGAACACGCCGGTCACGCTCGTGGAGAACCCCATCGCGTACAGCGGACCCGTGCCGCGGGGCCGGCCGCCGGGTCCCACGCGCAGCTGCCGCAGGTGCGCCGCGGGCCAGTCGTCCCAGCCGAACCACGCGGCGTAGCCGTCGAGGTCGCGCAGCAGGCCGTCGGCCGCGAGGTCGGACACCTGGGGCAGCCGCACGAGGTCCGGCGGGTCGTCGGCCAGCAGCCGCGGCGCGTTCTGCGTCAACACCGCGTACTGCTCCTCGCGCACCTCCCACGTCACGTCCGGGTGCTGGCGGGTGAACTCGTCGGTGAGGGCCTTCGCCAGGGGGAAACCGGTCTCGAAGCGGGCGCGCAGCACGACCGGTCCCGAGCCGCAGTCCGGTTCGGACGTCACGGCCGCCGACGTGCCCGCGCCGCTCGCCCGGTCACCGCCCGGCGCCGCGCAGCCGACCAGGAGCGCCGCGGCCAGCGCGGTGCCAACGACCGCGCCGCAACGTCGTGGACCGGACAAGACTCTCCCTCGGCTGCGCTAAATCGTGTTAGCTTCCCAGAGTTTCAGGACGGTGCGATCCGGTGTCAAGGCCGGTGGCCGTCCCTTGAGGACGGAGGGCGCAGTGGGGCGACGACGCGTCACGCTGGCCGACGTGGCCAAGGCGACCGGTGTCTCGACCACGACCGTGTCCCTCGTGCTGGCCGGTCGAGGCGCGGAGCTGCGGATCTCCGACGACGTGCAGCGGCGGGTGCGGTCGACCGCGCAGGAGCTGGGCTACCGGCGCAACACCCTCTCGGTCGGCCTGCGCACCGGGCACACCCAGACGATCGGGTTCGTGTCCGACACCGTGGCGTCCTCGCTGCTGGCCGGCAACATGATCAAAGGCGCGATGGAGGCCGCCCACCAGCGGGGCTTCATGCTGTTCTGCGGCGAGAGCGGTGGCGATCCCGACGTCGAGCGCGCCCTGGTCGAGGCGATGCACGACCGCCGCGTCGACGGCATCATCTTCGCGGCGATGTACACCCGGACGGTCGCTGTGCCCGAAGGCCTGGACGATGGCCCGGCCGTGCTGCTCAACGCCCTGCCCGCGGCGTACTCGTCCGTGCCTTCGGTGCTGCCGGACGAGGTGGAGGCGGGCCGCGCCGCCGCGCGGATCCTCGTCGACGCGGGCCACCGCGAGGGTGTCCACCTGGTCGGTGCCGGTCCCGGGCTCGACGACGTGCCCCCGAACAGCATCGCCGCCAGGGAACGGCTGATCGGCATGCGCCAGGTGTTCGACGCCGCGGGGGTCGAGGTGGTGAGCGCGCACCAGTGCCCGAAGTGGATGCCGGAGGACGGCTACGACACCACCCGGGAGATCCTGCGCCACCACCGCCCGAGGGCGCTGGTCTGCTTGAACGACCGCCTCGCGTTCGGCGCCTACCAGGCGCTCGCCGAGGCCGCGCTGTCCGTGCCGGACGACGTCTCCGTGGTCTCCTACGACGACCACCCCATCGCGTCCTGGGTTCGGCCCCGCCTCACCACCATCGCCCTGCCGCACCACGAGCTGGGCGCGAAGGCGGTGGAGGTGCTCTTCGCGGCGTCGGAGCGGCGGAGGCGGGCCAAGAGCGCTCCCGTGGTGCACCGCGTCCCCATGTCCGTCCAGCTCGGCGCGTCGGTCCGGAACGTGTCCGCACCGTCGCGGCAGAGCGGGGACCGGGCGTCTGTGCACGCTCACAAGACGAAATGACGGGACGGTCGGGTTCAAGGGACTGAACGGAGTAACCTGCCGGAAAATCGGGTCTAGCTGCGTAAAAGGTCACGGTGTGTATCGGCTTTAACTCGGGCGTGGCTAAAGTTAGCGCTCACAAATTTAGCTTTGACCTGGCTGTGCGCGCGTGGTTACCGTGACGGCACGACCCAGGGCCGCTCCGCTTCCGGTGTGACTCCGCCGCGTCAGGAAAGCCACCTCCGGACGGCCCTCGCACCCCTGCTCGAACCCCGCGCCGCCGACCGTCCGACGTCGGCGGCGCCCTCGTCGAAGCGGAAAGGGGCAATGATGCCCACCCGTACCCGTGGCCGATTTCTCCACCTCGCCCTGGCGGCCGTCACGGCGCTGGGCGTGCTCGCCGCGGCCCCGACCACCGTGCCGGTCGCCCAGGCCGCGCCCGGCAGCCCGGCCCTCACCCCGCCGATGGGCTGGAACAGCTGGAACAGCTTCGGCTGCGGCATCACCGAGGCGCAGGTCCGGCAAGCCGCCGACGCGATGGTGTCCTCCGGGATGCGCGACGCCGGCTACCAGTACGTGGTCGTGGACGACTGCTGGTTCGACCCGCAGCGCGACTCCGCGGGCAACCTGCGCGCACACCCGACGAAGTTCCCCAGCGGCATGAAGGCGCTCGGCGACTACATCCACGCCCGCGGCCTGAAGTTCGGCATCTACCAGGCGCCCAACGAGAAGACCTGCGCCCAGGGCGTGGGCACCCATCCCGGCTCGACCGGCAGCAAGGGCTACGAGGTGCGGGACGCGCAGTCGTTCGCGTCGTGGGGCGTGGACTACCTCAAGTACGACTGGTGCTCGGGCAGCGGCACCCGCGACGAGCAGGTCGCCCGGTTCACCATCATGCGCGACGCGCTGCGCGCCACCGGTCGCCCGATCGTCTACAGCATCAACTCCAACAGCTTCCACGCGCCGACGGGTGACAAGTACGACTGGGGCGAGGTCGCCGACCTGTGGCGCACCACCGAGGACCTGCTGGACATCTGGCAGAACGGCAACGTCAACAGCTACCCCATGGGCGTGGGCAACGTCCTGGACGTCACCGCGCCGCTGGCCGCGCAGACCGGTCCGGGCAACTGGAACGACCCCGACATGCTCGTCGTCGGTCGACCCGGCCTGACCCTCACCGAGTCGCGCACGCACTTCGCCCTGTGGGCGCTGATGGCCTCGCCCCTCATGGCGGGCAACGACATCCGCACCATGTCGTCCGACATCAGCGCGGTGCTGCGCAACCCGCGGCTGATCGCGGTCAACCAGGACCGGCTGGGCGCGGGCGGTCGGCGCGTGCGCGACGACGGCAACACCGAGGTCTTCGCCAAGGCCCTGTCGGACGGTTCGGTCGCGGTCGGCCTGATCAACCGGGGCAGCGGCAGCGCCACCATCAGCACCACCGCGGCGCAGGTCGGCCTGACCGGTGGCTCGTTCACCCTCACCGACCTGTGGACCGGGGCCACGTCCGGCAGCACCGGTCAGATCAGCGCGAGCGTCCCGGCGCACGGCTCGGCCGTCTTCCGGGTCTCCGGCGGCACCCCGGCCGCCGCCACGACCTCGCGCCTGCGCGGCACCGGTTCCGGCCGCTGCGTGGACGTGGACAACGCCTCGACCGCCTCCGGCGCGGCGGCCCTCATCTGGGACTGCCACACCGCGGCCAACCAGCTGTGGACGACGTGGGCGAACGGTGAGATCCGCGTCTTCGGCGACAAGTGCCTCGACGCCCACAACCAGGGCACCACCAACGGAACCCGGGTCATCACGTGGCCGTGCAACGGCCAGGCCAATCAGCGCTGGACGTTCCAGGGCGACGGCTCCATCCGCAACGCCCAGGCGGGTCTGTGCCTGGACGTCAACCAGGCGGCCACCGCCAACGGCTCCACGCTGATCCTGTGGACCTGCAACGGCCAGAACAACCAGAAGTGGACGAGGTTCGCCGCATGACACCGACGTTGTCCTCCCCGATGATCCGGCGGGCGGGAGCCCTGCTCACCGCGCTCCTGTGCGCCTTGGTGCTCGCACCCGCACTGGCCAAGGCCGACAACCCGATCGTGCAGCACATCTACACCGCCGACCCGGCGCCCATGGTCCACAACGGGCGCGTGTACCTCTACACCGGGCACGACGAGGACGGCTCGACCTGGTTCACCATGAAGGAGTGGCGGGTCTGGTCCTCCGACGACATGGTCAACTGGACCGACCACGGCGCGCCCATGAACGTCGGCACGTTCGCCTGGGCGAGCAAGGACGCGTGGGCCGGGCAGGCGATCCAGCGCAACGGCAAGTTCTACTGGTACGCGCCGGTGGTCAACCGGGCCACCGGCCGGATGGCGATCGGCGTGGGCGTCTCGGACAGCCCCACCGGCCCGTTCCGCGACGCCATCGGCCGCCCGCTGGTGGAGAACGGCGAGATCGACCCGAGCGTCTTCATCGACGACAACGGCCAGGCGTACCTGTACTGGGGCAACCCGAACCTGTGGTACGTGCGGCTCAACGCCGACATGACCTCGTTCTCGGGCAGCCCCACCAAGATCCCGCTCACCACGGCGGGCTTCGGCAGCCGGACCGGTGACGCGGCCAGGCCCACCCTCTACGAGGAAGGCCCCTGGGTCTACAAGCGCAACGGCCTGTACTACAACGTGTTCGCGGCGAAGTGCTGCTCGGAGTTCATCGCCTACTCCACCGCGCCCACCCCCACCGGGCCGTGGACGTACCGCGGCACGATCATGCCCACGCAGGGCAGCAGCTTCACCAACCACGCGGGCATCGTCGACTTCAAGGGCAGCTCCTACTTCTTCTACCACAACGGCGCCTTGCCGGGCGGCGGCGGCTTCACCCGTTCCGTGGCGGTGGAGCGGTTCAGCTACAACGCCGACGGGACGATCCCGACCATCAACATGACCACGGGCGGAGCGCCGCAGGCGGGCACGCTGAACCCCTTCGTGCGCCAGGAAGCCGAAACCATCGCCGCGGGTTCGGGCATCGAGACCGAACCGTCGTCCGAGGGCGGGATGAACGTCGGCTGGATCGAGAACGGCGACTACCTCAAGGTCAAGGGTGCGGCGTTCGGTTCGGGCGCGAGGACGTTCAGCGCGCGGGTCGCCTCGGCCGGCGCCGGCGGCACCGTCGAGGTCCGGTTGGACGGTCCGAGCGGTGCGGTGGTCGGCCGCTGCGGGGTGTCCGGCACCGGTGGTTGGCAGAACTGGACCACGGTCTCGTGCCCGGTCAGCGGCGCGACCGGCACCCGTGACCTGTACCTGCGGTTCGCCGGTGGGAGCGGCTACCTGTTCAACGTCAACTGGTGGCAGTTCACCGCGTAGCTTAGATAGTTCGCGTTAACAAAGTTTATCGGACGACGAGTCCTCGGAGGGGAGTGTTTCGGCGGAGGATGGCAGGCGGCACAGGAGTTCTTGACGACCCTTGTGACACAGCTTACTGTCGTGAGCGCTAACAATCGGAGTTGAGAGCGAAACTTTCGGCCGCACGGTGCGGCAGGCACTCGACCCGGTTCACGCGATCGCCGACCCGCGGTGGCCCACCGCGCGGTGGCGGTGCCGCCTGTTCTCGCACACTTGGAGAAGCGCCGTGAAACTCCGCTTGCCCCTGCTCAGCACTGCCGCGGTCCTGGCCCTCGTCGCCGCCTGCACACCCGGCACGGGAGGCGGCGGGGGAGGGGACGGCAAGTCGTTCGAGTTCTGGTCGTTCTCCGCCATCAACCAGAAGCTGACCGTCGACGCGTACACGGCGAAGCACCCGGACATCGAGATCAAGCTGACCGAGGTGGGCACTTCGACCGAGACCGCCCAGTCGCTCACCACCGCGCTGGCCGGCGGGAAGGTGCCCGACCTGGTGCTCATCCAGGGCGACAACCTGCCGCAGTTCGTCGAGCAGCCGCAGAACTTCGTCGACCTGCGGACGCTGGGCGCCGACGACATCAAGGGTGACTACCTGGACTGGGTGTGGAACCAGAGCGTCGCCAAGGACGGCGAGGTGCTGGGCGTGCCCACCGACGTCGGCGGCATGGCGGTGGCCTACCGGACCGACCTGTTCGCCGCCGCCGGGCTGCCCACCGACCGCGAGGCCGTGAGCGCGCTGTGGCCGACGTGGGACGCGTTCATCGAGACCGGCAAGCGCTACAAGCAGGCCACCGGCAAGGCGTTCACCGACAACGCGGCGACCAGCGTCTTCTACCAGGCGGTCAACCAGGTCTCGGAGAAGTACTACAGCGCGGACCGCAAGCTGGTCTACAGCACCAACCCGCAGGTGAAGGCGGCGTTCGACCTCGGCATCAAGGCCGCCACCGCCGGGATCACGTCCGGGCAGTCCTCGTTCGAGAGCGCGTGGAGCGCCGGCATGGCGCAGGGCCAGTACGCCGCCGTGTCCGCGCCGTCGTGGATGCTCAACAGCATCCGCAGCACCGCACCCGACACCAAGGGCAAGTGGGACATCGCGAAGATCCCCGGTGCGTCGGGCAACTGGGGCGGCAGCTACCTGGCCATCCCCAAGCGCGCCAAGAACCCCCAGGCCGCCTGGAACTACATCAAGGAGATGCAGTCGCCCCAGGGCCAGCTGGAGCACTTCTCCCGCGTCGGCGCGCTGCCCTCCACCCCCTCGGTCTACCAGGACGCCAAGCTCACCGACGCCAAGGACCCGTTCTTCTCCGACGCGCCGACCGGCAAGATCTACACCGACTCCCTGCTGGGGCTCAAGCCGTTCTACATCGGCCCGGACAGCGCGGCCATCGGCCAGGAGTTCCTCAACGCCATCACCAACGTCGAGCAGAGCGGCGGTGACCCGGCGACGGCGTGGGACGACGCGGTGCGCAACATCAAGACCGCCATCGGCGAGTGACGCCGTGACCGCCGGCACGCTCACCCCACTGCCCTCGGCCGACCTGCCACCGCCCGCCGCGCCGAAGGCCCGCGGGCTGGGCGAGCGCCTGTCGCCGTACGCCTACATCGCGCCGTTCTTCGTCATCTTCGGTGTGTTCGGGCTGTTCCCGTTCGCCTTCACGTTCTACGTCGCGCTGTTCGACTGGAACCCCATCGGCGACCAGGTGTTCATCGGCGTGGACAACTTCACCCGCATGTTCGGCGACCCCCGGTTCTGGAACGCCACCGGCAACACGCTGAGCATCTGGGCGCTGTCCACCATCCCGCAGCTGCTGCTGGCCCTGGTGCTGGCGCACGTGCTCAACCACGCGCGGCTGCGGTTCGCGTTGTTCTTCCGCATGTCGGTGCTGGTCCCGTACGTCACGTCGGTGGCGGCCACCGCGATCGTCTTCGCGCAGCTGTTCGACCGCGACTACGGGTTGCTCAACTGGCTGCTCGGGCTGGTCGGCGTCGAACCGGTCGACTTCGTCCAGTCCACCTGGGGCAGCCACGTCCTCATCGCCACGATGGTCACCTGGCGGTGGTTCGGCTACACGACGCTGCTCTACCTCGCGTCGCTGCAGTCGGTGCCCAGGTCGGTGTTCGAGGCGGCGGCGATCGACGGGGCGGGACCGTGGCAGCGGTTCCGCCACATCACCGTCCCGTCGCTGCGGCCGGTGATCATCTTCACCGTGGTCACCTCGACCATCGGCGGCTTGCAGATCTTCACCGAGCCGCTGCTGATCGCCTCGGGCGCGCCGCTGACCTGCGGCGCGGTGCGGCAGTGCCAGACGCTGACGCTGTTCTTGTACGAGCAGGGCTTCGGGCAGTTCGAGTTCGGCTACGGCTCGGCGATCGGCGTCGCCCTGTTCGTCATGGTGGTGGCGATCGCGGCGATCAACTACCTGCTGTCCACCCGGATCAAGGCGGACCGATGACGAGCACCCCACCGCGCCACCGGCCGATCGACCGGGTCCGCTGGTGGACCTACCTGCTGCTGGGCGCGGCCACCGTCGTGTGCCTGTTCCCGCTGTACTGGATGTTCATCGTCGCGACCACCGACACCGCCACCGCGACGAAGATGCCGCCCGAGGTCGTGCCGGGCGGCAACTTCTTCCACCTGCTGGGGCTGGTGCTGGAGACGGTGCCGTTCGTGCAGTCGCTGGTCAACAGCCTGGCCGTGGCGACCGCGATCGGCGTGGGGCAGGCGCTGCTGTGCGCGTTGGCGGGGTTCGCCTTCGCCAAGCTGCGCTTCCCCGGCCGCAACACCCTGTTCCTGATCGTCGTGCTGACCATGACCGTGCCGACGCAGCTCTCGGTCATCCCGCAGTACCTGATCATGTCGGAGCTGGGCTGGGTCGACACGCTGCAGGCGCTGATCGTGCCCGGCCTGGCCAGCGCGTTCGGGATCTTCTGGATGCGCCAGCACATCTCCGCGACGATCAGCGACGAGCTGATGCAGGCCGCCACGATCGACGGTGCGTCCGCGTGGCAGGTGTTCTGGCGGATCGCGTTCCCGATCGTGCGGCCGGCGGCATTCGTGCTGGGCCTGTTCGGGTTCGTGACCGCGTGGAACGACTTCCTGTGGCCGTTCATCGTGCTCAAGTCGCCCGAGCGGTACACCGCCCAGATCGCCATCAAGGCGCTGCAGAACAGCTACGACGTCGACCTCGGGCTGGCCATGTCGGGCTCGTTCCTGGCCACCATCCCGCTGGTGTTCCTGTTCGTCCTCGTCGGTCGCCGCATGGTCGCCGGGATCCTCGACGGCGCCTTCAAGGGCTGAACCCCTCGCACAACAAGGGAAACCATGACCTCACCGCAGTCCGAGGTGTCCTTCTACGACAACCCCGTGATCCCCGGGTTCCACCCCGACCCCAGCGTGTGCCGGGTGGGGGAGGACTACTACCTGGTGTGCTCCAGCTTCGAGTACTTCCCGGGCGTGCCGCTGTTCCACAGCCGGGATCTGGTGCACTGGCGGCAGATCGGCAACGTCCTGGACCGGCCGTCCCAGCTGCCGCTGCCGGACGACGCGATGGCGTCCGACGGGATCTACGCACCGACGATCCGGCACCACGACGGCCGGTTCTGGATGATCACCACCAACGTCTCGCACGGCGGCAACTTCATCGTCACCGCCGAACGGCCGGAAGGCCCGTGGTCGGACCCGGTGTGGATCGACCTGCCCGGCATCGACCCCGACCTGGCGTGGGACGACGACGGCAACTGCTGGTGCTCCTTCGCGGGCGCCCACGGGCCGAGCTTCTCCGGCGTGCAGGTCGCCCGGATCGACCCCGAGGCCGGGAAGGTGCTGGAAGGACCGGTCCCCGCGTGGGCCGGTACCGGGTTGCAGTGGCCGGAGGCGCCCCACCTGTACCGCATCGGGGACTGGTGGTACCTGATGATCGCTGAGGGCGGCACCGAGCGCGGCCACACCGTGGCCATGGCACGCGCCCGCTCGCCGCTGGGTCCGTGGGAGTCGGCGCCGGCCAACCCGGTCCTGTCGCACCGCAGCACGAACCACCCGATCCAGAGCACCGGTCACGCCGACCTCGTCACCACGCCGGACGGCCAGTGGTGGATGGTGCTGCTGGCCACCCGCCCGGTCGGATACAGCCCGAAGTTCCACGTCCTGGGCCGGGAAACGTTCCTCACGCCGGTGCGGTGGGAGGACGGTTGGCCTCGTGTCGGTCCCGTCAACGTGCGGGAACGGGCGCCGAGCGGCACCCGGCCGGTGGCGGAGGCACCGCGGCGGGACGACTTCGACGGACCCGGGCTCGAACCGCGGTGGATCTCGCCGCGGTCGCGCCCGGACGGCTCGTGGTCGCTGGCCGAACGGCCCGGGTGGCTCGCGCTGCACGCCACCGGCTCCACGCTCGACCGGCCCGGCTGCACGTTCCTCGGTCGGCGGCAGCAGCACACCGCGAGCCGGACCGCCGTCCTGCTGGACCACGCCGCCGGTCGTGCCGGGCTGTCGGTACGGCTGGACGAAGGCCACCACTACGACTTGGAGGTGGCAGACGGGCAGGTCGGCGTCATCGCCCGCATCGGCCCCGTGCGCCAGGTCGTGGCCACGCGCCCCGTACCACCGGGCCCGGTGGCGCTGGTGATCACCACCCGGTCGGCTCGGCAGTGGTCGGAGGGTGAGGAACGGCGGTCGGGCCTGCACGTCGCCGCGCCGGACTACGTCGCCTTCCACGTCGGCGACGACCCGGAGCCGTTGGCCGAGCTGGACGGCAGGTACCTGTCCACGGAGGTGGCGACCGGGTTCACCGGCCGGGTGATCGGCATGTACGTCACCGAGGGCACCGCCTGGTTCGACTGGTTCGAGCACGGCCCGCTCGAACCCTGACGGGCATCGACCACGCCGACGCGCTGCCGGACCGCCGTCGCACGGCGGTCCGGCAGCGCGTCCCGGTGGCCGGTGTCCTAGGCCCGGACCCAGCGCTGGTTGGCGCCGGTGTGGCAGGTCCACACGATCACCGCGGTGCCGTTGGCGGTGTTCGCGCCGTTGACGTCAAGGCACAGACCGGTCTGGGCGTTGCTGATCGTGCCGTTGGTGTTGAGGTTCCACTGCTGGTTCGCACCGCTGGTGCAGTCCCAGATCCGCACCGCGGTGCCCGCGGCGGCGTTGCCCGGCGCGTCCAGGCACTTGCCCAGCACCTGCAGTGCCTTGCCGTTCTGGGTGAACAGCTGGTTGGCGCCGCCGTTGCAGTCCCAGATGATCATCGCGGTGCCGTTGGCGCTGTTCGCGCCGTTGACGTCCAGGCACCTGCCGCCGGCCTCGCCGCGCAGCCGGAACGTGGTCGGGGTCGGCGGCTGCTCACCGGTGAAGAACTTCCACACCTCGCCCTTGACCCAGCTCCTGGCGCCGGACTCGCAGCCGGGGCACCCGTCGACGGGTCCCTGCTGGTGCCCGCCGTCGAACGGGGCCCAGACGACCGGGTACCCGGCCCGGCACCCCGAGTAGGAGGTGCTGATGTGGGTGGCGCTGCCCGCCGCCGGCTCGGGCGGGTTCTGGGCCGCGCAGCCGTTGTTGCGGACGAACCTGTCCCGCAGCGCCCGCCCGGAGCCGATGTTGTCCGAGATGCCGTGGATGCCCATGTAGGCGATCGGCTGCGTGCCGCCGCTGCACCCGCTGAGCTCGCGCGGCGCGCCGATGACCGCGACCGCGCGGAACGAGGACGCCCGCGCGCACGCGATCGCGTAGCTCATGGCCCCGCCGTAGCTGAAGCCCAGGGCGAAGCGCTGCGCCGGGTCGACGCAGAGGTCGTCCTCGATGCGCCTCATCATGTCGTCGACGAAGGTGAGGTCTTCACCGTTGGTGTTGGCCCAGCCGTTGCCGATGCCCTGCGGCGCGACGAAGATCGCGGTGTTGTTCGCCAGCCGCCGCAGGCCGTAGTGGGCGTAGACGTCACCGTCGCTGCCGCCCGAGGCGACGTCGTTGGCGGTGCCGCCCCACCAGTGGAACCCGAAGACCAGCCGGTGCTGGTAGGTGTTGTCGTAGTTGTCCGGGACGCTGAGGATGAAGCTGCGGCTCTTGCCGCCGCTCTGGATGGTGTGCGTGCCGCTGCGCAGGGTGGGTGCCTTGCCGCAGCCCGCGGTCGCGGCGGCGGTGGTGGTGACGGTCTCCGCCGCGACCGGCGCGGGCTCGGCGGCGGCGGCGACGTTCGTGCCGCCCAGGAGCAGCGCGGCGACGGCGCCGATCAACGTCCAACGCCGGCGTGGGCGTTCGTCCTTTGACACGGGTGTGCTCCCGTTCTGTCCGGTGTCGCTGGTGATGGGTGTCGGTCAGCCGCTGCCTTCGGGCGCCGTGTCGGCCGGGATGGTGCCGGCGTCCGGCCCGGAGGGCAGGTAGACGTGCACGTGCCCCTTGCCGGCGTCGACGCTGATCACGTCCAGCTGGAGCGCGGCGACCGACCAGGTGCGCAGTGCCAGCGTGCGTTGTGCGCCCGCCAGGGACAGCAGGTCACCGGCCGGCGGCGGGGCGGCGGTGACGGCGGCGGCGAAACCGTCGACCGCCGCGGCGAGCTGCTGGACGGCGGTGCGCATCCCGGTGCGGGCGACGTTCACGCCGTTGCCCGCGGACGGTGTCTCCGCATACCGCTCCACCTCCGCGGACACCACCTCGCGCCACCCACGCACCTCGTCGAGCGTGGGCGCGGTCGGCCGCGCGCCATCGTCCAGCGGAACGGCTCGGGCCATCGCCTCCAGCACCGGCGCCAGGCGGTCCCGCCCACCTCGCGCCAGCTCGATCAACGCACCGACCTGCTCGACGTCGCGCCGTGCTTCCTCGTCCTGCAACTCGGCGATCCGCCGCTGCGTCGCGTCCGGACCCGACGCCCACGAGACAGCGACGAACGCGGCGGCGAAGCCCAGCACGAACGTGGTGACCAGGGCGGTGACCGAGGTCCACGGGGAACGTGGCCGGGCAGCCGGTGGCCTCCTGCTCACAGCGTCCACCGCTGGTTGGTGCCGCCGTTGCAGGTCCAGATGATCAACTGGGTGCCGTCCGCCGAGCTGCCGCCGTTGGCGTCGAGGCACTTGGTGCCGTTGCGGATCGTGCCGTCCGACTGCACGGACCAGTTCTGGGCGGCGGAGCCGTTGCACGTCCACAGCTGCACCAACGCGCCGTCCGCGGTGCTGCCGCCTTGGACGTTGAGGCACTTGCCGAGCGCCTGGAGCGTCTGCCCGGTGCGGGTCCACGTCTGGTTGGTGCCGCCGTTGCAGGTCCACAGCTGGACCTTCGCGCCATCAGCGGCGCTGTTGCCGTTGACGTCGACGCACTTGCCGCCGATGCCCACGATGCGGCCGGTACCGCCGGTGCCGGGTGTGCCGACGCCCGGTCCGACGAACGTCAGCGAGTCGACGTCGAAGGAGTTGGCCGAACCGGTCCTGAACACCAGGAACAACTCCGTGGTGCCACCGGGGTTGGTGACGTTCACCGCGGGCGTGCCGGCGTAGTTGTCCCAGCCGCCGGTGCTCGGCACCGGGACCGTGGCGATCAGCGCACCGGTCGGCGAGCCGGCCCGCAGCTCGACCGTGCCGCCACCGCTCGGCGAGGACAGCCGCAGGGACACCTGGTTGACCCCGGTGAGGTTGTACGGGGTGAACGAGATCCAGTCGTTGTTGCCGATGTCGCCGATCCGCGCACCCGACTCCGCACCGGCCTGCGACACCACCCGCACACCGGAGGAACCGGTGAAGTACTCGGCCTGCTTGCGCTTGGGCTGCAGCAGCACCTTCCGGCTGCCGTCCAGCGCGGGCACACCGGTCGTGCCGTTGTCGGTGTACTTGCTCGCCGCCACCCAGAACGAGTTCAGCTCGGCGTGCGCGGTGTCGGTCTCCGCCCTGAACGTGCCGGTGCAGCCCGGGATCGGCGAGAGGTCGTGCCCGTGTTGGTCGTGGCCCAGTGCGGGGGTGGTGGTCACCCTGCCGCAGTCGACCGTGCCGTCCTCCGGATCGGTGACCGTGACGGTGTACGGGATCGTGTCGCCCCAGCCGAACACGCCGCCGTCCGGGATGCTCAAGTTCACCGTCGGCGCGGTGTTGCCCGAGGTCACGATCACGTTGGTCACGCCCGACTTCCCGCCGACGTCGGTGACGGTGAGCTTGGCGTTGAACTGGCCCCGGGCGGTGTAGGTGTGCGCAGGGTTGGCCTCGGTGGACGTGGTGCCGTCACCGAACTCCCACCGGTAGGTCACCGGGCCACCCTCCGGGTCACCGGAGCCGGCGCTGGAGAACCGCACCGTCAGGGGCGCCGGACCCGACGTAGGTGACGCCGTGGCGGTCGCGACGGGGCTGCGGTCGCCGCTGCGGTAGTCGATGCGGTAGAGCCCGGAGTCGGGGTTGTCCCGTCCGTAACCCGAGCCCCATTCGAGCAGGTACATCGCGCCGTCCGGGCCGAACTTCACGTCCAGCGGCGACTTGAAGCTCAGGTTCGACAGGAAGTCGTTGATCTTCAGCAGCTTCCCGTCCTGGCCGAGGCGGAACTCCCACATCCGGTTGCGCGACCACTCGCCGAAGAACGGCGTCTGGTCGAAGTAGGCCGGGAACTTGGTGGGCGACGGGTTGTTCGCGTCGTACTGGTAGATCGGGAACGCGCCGGGTGCCTCACCGCCCGCCGGGCTGCCCATCTCCGGGAACTTGTTGCCGTTCGCGCCGTTGCCGTACCAGACGTCCGCCTTGCGCGCGGCGGGCAGCTCGGTCAGGCCGGTGTTGTTGGGTGAGTTGTTCACCGGCCGGTCGCAGTTGAACTTCGCGCCCGACTGGCCGGTGGCGAAGTTGTAGTCGTTGAACGGGATGTTGTCGCCGATGCAGTACGGCCAGCCGTAGAAGCCCGGCGAGGAGATGATGTTCCACTCCACGGTGCCACCGGGGCCGCGGTTCGGGTTGTCGTTGGCCGCGTCCGGGCCGTAGTCGGCCGCGTAGACCACCCCCGTGGTCGGGTGCACAGAGAACCGGAACGGGTTGCGGAAGCCCATCGCATAGATCTCGGGCTTCGTCCGGGCCGTGCCGGGCGCGAACATGTTGCCCGCCGGGATCGTGTAGGCGCCGTTGGTCTCCGGGTGGATGCGCAGGATCTTGCCGCGCAGGTCGTTGGTGTTGGCGGAGGTGGCCTGCACGTCGTTGTTCGCCCAGCCCGGCCGCTCGTCGATCGGCGCGTAGCCGTCGGAGCGGTGCGGCTGGACGTCGTCACCGGTGCCGATGTAGAGGTTGCCGTTCGGGCCGAACGCGATGTACCCGCCGGTGTGGCCGGGCTCCGGCGCCTGCCGCGACGACGGCACCTTCATGACCACCCGCTCGCTGGCGATGTCCAGCGCGTCACCGTTCACGGTGAACCGGGAGACCCGCGCGATGTCCTCGCCGCCGCCCGCGGGGGAGTACATCAGGTAGATCCACCTGGTGGTGGCGAAGTTCGGGTCGAGCGCGAGACCGGTCAGGCCGTCCTCACCGCCGGTGTAGACGCTGAGCGTGGCCGCGGTGACCGTGGTCCGGGTGTCCGGCTTGTAGACCTTCACCTTGCCGCCGTACTCGGCGTAGAACACCCGGCCGTCCTTGGCGACGTCGAGCGCGGCGGGTCCGACCGTGTTGTCGTCCAGCGCGACCTTCTCGAAGCTGCTCCACACCGTGGGACCGCAGTCGGCCTGGACCTTGCCGCCCGCCGACTCGACGCCACCCCTGATGTGCTCGCGGAACAGCGGTTCCGAGTAGCTGGACGCCTGGTGGCCCATGGCGGTGGCCCACAGCCGACCGCCCTCGAAGTTGCGGCACCACGAGATCGGGTGGTCGTAGCCCATCCGGCTCGTGCCGGGGTCGTACGTCGTCTCGTCGGCGGTCACCAGCACGTGCGCGTTGCCGCGGACCGAGCGGGTGAAGTTGTACCACTCCTCGGTGCGCGTCCACCGGTCCGGCAGCGCCGTGCCGGACGGGTGCTTGCGGTCGGCGACCTTGGCGGTGCCGGACACGGTGGCCGAGTGCTGGGTCATGGTCGCGCCGAGCATCTGGTCCCACCACGGGAACTGCTGCTCGATGTTCATGTCGGTCGCGTTGTGGATGGCGACGAAGCCGCCACCGCCGCGCATGTACTTCTGCGCCGCCGCGCGTTGGGCGTCGTTGTCCCACACCATGCCGGAGGTCTGGAGCATGACGACCACGTCGAACGTGGCGAGCGCGGCGTCGTTGAAGATCGACGAGTCCTCGCTCTTGGTCAGCTCCCACTCGTGCTGCGCGGCCAGCTGCTCGAACATCGTGATCCCCGCGGGGATCGAGTCGTGTCGGTAGGCCCCGGCGGCGGTCTTGCTGAACAGCAGCACGTGGAAGCCCTCGGGGTGCGCGGGTGCGGGCGCGGACGCCAGTCCCATCAGCACCAGCGCGCAACCTGCGATCGAAAGAAGGCGCGCGAACCTGTGTCGCATGGCCACTCCTCTGGGGCACTCGAACGGCGACGGATTCGGACTACGCGGCGGCGGTGTGCGCGGTAGGGGTGTGCATCGGACTCATCCCGCGGGTCCGGCCCGGCCGTCGCGCTGAAGGCGGCGGCCTACCGCGCCATGGGCGGGAGGTGAGTACGTGGAGGTCGAGCCTGCGTGGCGCTCGGCGACACGCGCGGTGCGGAACGACTCGATGTCGTACAAAGACACGCTACTGCGCTGAGATTTGTAGCACACATTTCGGGAACGAGTCCAGACGCGCGAGCGCTGTCCGGGACCGTCCCGATCAGCCGAAGACGCGGCGCTGGATCTCGCTGCGGTAGTCCTGCAGGGTGTTGTCGATGTGGACGCCCGCGGCGTGCGCGGCGGCCTCCGGGTCGCCGTCGCGGATCGCGCGGTAGATCGCCAGGTGCTCCTCGACCGCCTCCGCCGCGTGCCCGCCGACGGTGCCGTGCAGGCCGATGGTGCTGGACTGGCGTTGCAGGCGGCGGGCCTCGCGCACCGCGGCGACCAGGAACTGGTTGTGCGACGCGGCGGCGACGGCCAGGTGGAAGTCGTCGTCGCCCTGGTCGAACAGCGCGACCTGCTCGGTCACGTGGCCCTGCCGGCAGGTCTCGGCCGCGTCGCCGATGGCGCGCAGCTCGGCCGGGGTCGCGTGGATCGCGGCCAGCCGGCTGGCCGCGGTCTCCTGCACGCGGCGGAACTCGAAGAGCATGTAGACGTGGTCGAGGTCGGTCGGCAGGAAGAACCCGCCCCACCGGGACGAGCCGAGCATGCCCTCGTCGTCGGCCACGTAGAGCCCGCGGCCCTTGTGCGCGCGCACCCGCCCGATCGCGGAGAGGATCTTGACGGCCTCGCGGACCACCGTCCGGCTGGTGCCCATCCGCGCGGCCAGCTCGTTCTCGGTCGGCATCCGGTCGCCCGGCCGCAGCTCCAACTCGGCGATGAGCTGCAGGATCTGCTCCGCCACCAGCTCGTAGCCCGGGCGGTAGGGGCCGGTCGCGCGGGTGGTGCCCGGCTGCCCGGGAGACGCGCCGGTCGGGTCCCCGGGCGCGAGTGCGCCATCCGTCAACGCCGCTCCTTCGTGACGGGTCGCCTGAAGACGACGGCTCAACACCGTCCGGACAGCTTACATCCGACCGGTCGGCCGCAGGAGCGCGGTGGCGGGTATGAGTACTACTCATCGGGGTGATGTGGTGGCCGGGTACCTCCCTCCCACGGGTCGGTGGTCAGCCGCGCTGGAGCTGGAAGCGCTGGTTGGGGCTGCCGGTGAGCGCCCACTGCGAGATGCGGGCACCATCGGTCGTGGCCGCGGACCAGACGTCCATCGCGAGCCCGCTCTGCTGGTTGACCAGGCTGATCACGCCCCCGCCGTGGTCGACCAGCCGCCACAGCTGGTTCGGGGTGCCGGCGTCGCGCTGCTGGGTGATGTCGGCGCCACTGGCCGTGCCCGCGACCTGGAGCACCAGGCCGCTGTGCCGTGCCCGGACCCGGTAGTTCTCGCCCGAGGGCAGGAAGTCGAACTGCTGGTTCTGGCCCGTCGTGGCCGACCACTGGACCAGGACGGCGCCGGCGGCCGTCGAAGCGCCGGTGACGTCGGCACGCTTGCCGCTGTGCTGCGCCACGAGGCGGTAGTGCACGCCCGGCTCGACCAGCGGCGGCCGTCCCTGGGACGTCACGCGGTAGGTGTGGCCGGCCTGCCCGGCGAACCGGACCACGTCGGGCTCGACCCGCTCCGGCTGGACCACGGCGCCACCGGTCTCGTCGCGCAGTTCGAACGCCCCTGCGAACACCCGGCTGCGCACCTTCACGACCCCGTCGCGATCAGGGGTGACGGACAGCTCGGTCGCCCAACCGCCGCTCCACGCGGCACCCACCGTGTACCCGCCCCGGCCCCGCAGCCCCGCCACCCGCCCGGTCGACCAGGCGGACGGCAGCGCGGGCAGCACGTGCAGCTCGCCGTTGTGGCTGTGCAGCAGCATCTCGGCGATGCCGGACGTGGCGCCGAAGTTGCCGTCGATCTGGAACGGCGGGTGCAGGTCGAACATGTTGGGCGCGAGCCTCGCCGGTGTCACCAGGGAGCGGATCAGGTCGTGCGCCCGGCCGCCCTCCTCCAGCCGCGCCCAGTAGTTGATCTTCCAGGCCAGTGACCAGCCGGTTCCGTCGTCGCCGCGCAGCTGGAGCGTCCGGCGGGCGGCCTCGAACAGCTGCGGCGTGCCGCGCTTGGTGATCTGGTTGCTCGGGTGCAGGCCGTACAGGTGGGAGACGTGCCGGTGGTTCGGCTCCGTCTCCACCCAGTCGTGCAGCCACTCCATGATGTTGCCGCGGGAGCCGATCCGCGTCGGCGCGAGCCGACCGCTCGTCGCCCGCAGGCGCGTCCGGAAGTCGGCGTCCACGCCCAGCACCTCCGAGGCGCGGGCGCAGCCCTCGAACAGGTCGCGCAGGATCTGCATGTCCATCGTCGGACCCGCGCACACGCTGGCGTTCGGGTGGTGCGGCAGTTCCGGCGAGTTCGACGGGTTCGTGACCAGCCACTTCAGCGTCGGTTCCTCGACCAGCGTGTCGAGGAAGAACTGGGCGGCGCCCTTCATCGCGGGGTAGTAGGACCGCAGGAACGCGACGTCGCCGGTGAACAGGTAGTGGTCCCAGATCATGGTGGCCAGCCACGCGCCGCCGGTCTGCCACATGCCCCACACCGCGCCGTCGACGACCGAGGAACCCCGCCACCCGTCCGTGTTGTGGTGGGTGACCCAGCCACCGGCGCCGTACTGCGCCCGCGCGGTGCGGGCACCGGTCACGGTCAGGTCGTCGATCATGCGGAACACCGGCTCGTGGCACTCGGACAGGTTGGTCGAGTCGGTCGGCCAGTAGTTCATCGGCAGGTTGGCGTTGAGCGTGTACTTCGAGTCCCACGACGGTGCCATCTGGTCGTTCCAGATGCCCTGGAGGTTGGCCGGTTGGGTACCGGGTCGCGACGACGCGATCAGCAGGTACCGGCCGTACTGGAAGAGCAGGGCGGAGAACTGCGGGTCGACGGTGCCGTTGTGCTGCGTGATGCGCACGTCGGTCGGCTGGTCCGCCGCGGCGGTGCGGCCGAGGTCGAGGGTGACGCGCCCGAACAACCGCTGGTAGTCGGCCACGTGCCGACTGCGCAGCACGTCGTACGCCAGGCCCTGCGCGCCGCTGAGCCGTCCCCGGGCGATGCCCTGGTAGTCGCCGCTCACGTTGCGGTAGTCGACGTAGCTGGTGCCGATCGAGATCAGCAGCGTCACGCTCGTGGCGTTGGACACCCGCAACGTGCCGCCGGAGCTGCTGGTGCTCCCGCCCTCGGCGACGGCCTTGGCCAGCGCGAGGAACCGGACGGAGCCCGCGATGCCCCGCTGGTCGCCCGACCGGCCGTCCAGCCCGATCGTCGTGCCGTCCGGGCTGGACAGCGTCGCCCGCTGCGGTGTGCCGAACGTCGCGGTGAACGAGATCGACCCCGGCGTCTCGGCCGTCAGGCGCACGGCGATCACCTGGTCCG
Organism: Saccharothrix carnea; assembly: GCF_003014735.1. Lineage (GTDB taxonomy): Bacteria > Actinomycetota > Actinomycetes > Mycobacteriales > Pseudonocardiaceae > Actinosynnema > Actinosynnema carneum. Next base: position 151,138 of record NZ_PYAX01000016.1, read on the forward strand.
GCGCGCTGGCGATCACCTCGCGCCGGTACCGCACGTTGTTCGCCGTGTAGGTCACCACCGTCGTCGCGGTGGTCAGGTCGAGCCACCGCTGGTAGCCGGTGACCGTGCCGGGGGAGGGGAAGGCGAGCCGGAGGTCGCCGACTGGCTGGTAGGCGAGCTGGCCCGCCGGGTTGCCCAGCATCGCCTGGTCGACGAGGGTCTGCGCCTGCGCCCACTGGTTGGCGAACACCAGCCGTCTGATCTCGGGCAGGGCGGCCGCACCGCGGGTGTTGGTGTAGTCGTGCGGCCCGCCCGCCCAGACCGTGTCCTCGTTGAGCTGCAACCGCTCCGCGTCGACGTTGCCGAAGACCATCGCGCCGAGGCGGCCGTTGCCGACCGGCAACGCGCGCAGCCAGTCCGTCCCGGCCTGCTCGTCGTACCACAGCGCGAGGTCGCCGACCGCGCGCACTTCCGGCGGCGCGGCCGACCCGGCACGGGCCGCCGCAGTCCACCCGGCCGGCGCGAGCACGGCACCGGCGCCCACCGCACCGAGCTTCATCAGTCGCCTTCGTGGCAAGTCCGTCATCGAAGCACCCTCCAAAGGGGACGGTCGTCGACGCGCCGGCGGTGTGGTGGGCGGAACCTCGCGACCGGAGCCTGCGGGCAACGTAGCCAGGGGCGATCGTGGCCGTCAATCACCCGGACCTGCTCAATGTGAACGCTAACATCTTTAGCACCGCGCTGACCTCATCGAACCCGGATTCGACGGGTGAGGCCGTTGCGATAGAGGTGAATTAGTTGTCCGCTGACTAGTTAGCGCTAACACTTTTAGCACCGACGAGCGTTGACGCCTCACGTCGCCGATGGTTACGGTGCCGAGCAGGCGCCGGTGTCGCGCGCCTTGCCGGTCCGCCCGTCGACGATGACGAGGAGACTCTTCGATGCGACGATACTTATTTGCCGCCGAGCGGATCAGAACCGGCAGAAAGTCCACAAAGGACAAAATCGGCACCGTGTCGGGCGCCGCCCTCCTCGTGGCCGCGAGCGTCGTCGCGACGGTGGTGGGCTCCTCGCCACCCGCCGCCGCCCACGCGGTCAACCCGGCCGACTTCCAGCAGGTCGAACTCGCGCGCGGGGTCGCCGAGATGGGCGAACCCATGACGCTCGCCGTGCTGCCGGACCGCTCGGTGCTGCACACCTCGCGCAACGGGACGGTGCGCCGCACCACGGCCGAAGGCGTCACCAGCGTGATCGGCACCGTGCCGGTCTACACCCACGACGAGGAAGGCCTGCAGGGCATCGGGGTGGACCCGGGCTTCACCACCAACCGGTTCATCTACCTGTTCTACGCACCACCGCTGTCCACCCCCGGCGGCGACGCACCGGCCACCGGCACGGACTTCTCGGCGTGGAAGGGGGTCAACCGGCTGTCCCGGTTCACCCTGAACGCCGACTTCACGCTCAACACGGCCAGCCAGGTGACCGTGCTGGAGGTCGCGACCGACCGGGGCATGTGCTGCCACGTCGGCGGTGACATCGACTTCGACGCGGCGGGCAACCTGTACCTGTCCACCGGTGACGACTCGAACCCGTTCGACTCGGCCGGCTACACCCCGATCGACGAGCGGACCAACCGCAACCCCACCTACGACGCGCAGCGCAGCGCGGGCAACACGAACGACCTGCGCGGCAAGGTGCTGCGGATCAAGGTGAACGCCGACGGCTCGTACTCGATCCCGCCCGGCAACCTGTTCCCGGTCGGCACCGCGGGCACCCGGCCGGAGATCTACGCGATGGGCTTGCGCAACCCGTTCCGCTTCAACGTGGACAAGCCGACCGGCGCGATCTACCTCGGCGAGTACGGCCCCGACGCGGGCACGAGCAGCAACACCCGCGGCCCCGCCGGCCTGGTGGAGTTCAACCGGATCACCTCGGCGGGCAACTTCGGCTGGCCCTACTGCGTCGGCTCGAACACCACCGCCGAGGCGTACGTGGACTACACGTTCCCGTCCGGGCCGTCCGGCAGCCGGTTCACCTGCGCCGCGCCGGTCAACAACTCGCCGCGCAACACGGGCCTGTCCACCCTGCCCGCCGCCAAGTCGGCGTGGATCAAGTACGACAACTGCTCGTTCGCGGCGTTCGGCTGCGGTTCTGAGTCGCCGATGGCCGCGCCGGTGTACCGGTACGACGCGGCCAACCCGTCGTCGGTCAAGTTCCCGGCCGCGCTGGACGGGCACGTGTTCGCCACCGAGTTCGGCCGGCGCTGGATCAAGGTCATCGACGTCAACGCGGACGGCTCGGCCGGGCAGGTCAACGACTTCCCGTGGCGCGGCACGCAGGTCATGGACGCGACGTTCGGCCCGGACGGCGCCCTCTACGTGCTGGACTACGGCACCGGTTGGGGCAGTGGTGACGCCAGCTCCGCCCTCTACCGCATCGAGTACAACCCCGCCGGGAACAGGGCGCCGACCGCGCGTGCCGCCGCCGACCGCACCTCCGGCGCCGCTCCGCTGACGGTGAACTTCTCGTCGGCGGGCTCCTCGGACCCCGAGAACGGCGCGCTGACCTACCACTGGAACTTCGGTGACGGCACCACGTCGACGGCGGCCAACCCCAGCCGCACCTACAACGCCAACGGCCAGTACTCGGTGACGCTCACCGTGACCGATCCCGGCGGGCGCTCGGGTTCGGCGGGCGTGTCCATCTCGGTCGGCAACACGCCTCCCACGGTCAGGATCGACACACCGGCCAACGGCACCCTGTTCAGCTTCGGTGACACCGTGCCGTACACGATCACGGCGTCGGACCGGGAGGACGGCACGATCGACTGCGCCCGGGTGAAGCTGAGCTACGTGCTCGGCCACGACAGCCACGGCCACCCGATCACCACGCAGACCGGCTGCTCGGGCACGTTGCAGATCCCGGTGGACGGTGAGCACGACACGGCGGCGAACCTGTTCGCGGTGTTCGACGCCGAGTACACCGACCTCGGCGCCAACGGCCAGCCGCCGGTGACCACGCACACGCAGCACGTGCTCCAGTTGCGGCACCGCCAAGCCGAGCACTACTCGACGCAGTCCGGCACCGGCCTCTACGACAAGGCGACCGCCGAGGGCGGCCGGACTGTCGGCGACATCCAGAACGGCGACTGGATCGCGTTCGAGCCGTACGCGCTGGGCGGCACCAACAGGTTCACCGCCCGGGTGTCGTCGGCGGGCGCCGGTGGCACGCTGTCCGTGCGGACCGGGTCACCGACCGGGCCGGTGCTCGGCACGGTGACCGTGCCGGTGACCGGCGGGTGGGAGACCTTCACCGACGTGTCGACCACCCTGGCGAACGTGCCGACCGGCACCGTCACGCTCTACCTCACCTTCGCCGGCGGCACGGGCACCCTCTTCGACGTCGACGCGTACACGTTCGGCACCTCCGCGGGCACCCGGACCGGGCCGATCGTCGGCGTCTCGGGCAAGTGCGTGGACGTCAACGCCGGCGCCACGGCCGATGGCACGAAGGTGCAGCTGTGGACGTGCAACAGCGGCGCGAACCAGCGCTGGACGGTGAGCGGGTCGACGTTGCGGGCGCTGGACAAGTGCCTGGACGCGGCCGGCACCGCGGACGGCGCCCTGGTGCGGCTGTGGACGTGCCACGGCGGCGCCGGGCAGAACTGGACCGCCGGTGCCAACGGGTCGCTGGTCAACTCCCAGTCGGGCAAGTGCCTGGACGCCAACGGCGGCAGTTCGGCCGATGGCACCCAGTTGATCCTCTGGAGCTGCCACGGCGGCACCAACCAACGGTGGACCCTGCCCTGACCAACCGCGAGGACGGCGAACGATGAGACGCTCACTGACCCGACGCGTGATCGGCCTGACCGCGGCCGCGATCACCGCCGCCGCGCTCAACCCCGGTCCACCGGCCGTCGCCGCCGACGTGCCGTACGACGTGCTGGTGTTCTCCAAGACCGCGGGCTTCCGCCACGACGCGATCCCGGCGGGCATCCAGCTGGTCCGGGACCTGGGGGCGGCCAACAGCTTCACGGTCACCACCACCGAGGACTCCGCCCACTTCACCACCGCCAACCTGGCCCGGTACGAAGCCGTGGTCTTCCTCAACACCACCGGTGACGTGCTCAACGCGACCCAGCAGACGGCGTTCGAGTCCTACGTCCGGGGCGGGGGAGGGTACGTCGGCGTGCACTCGGCGTCCGACACCGAGTACGACTGGCCGTTCTACGGCGAGCTGGTCGGCACGTACTTCACCTCGCACCCGGCCATCCAGCAGGCCACGGTCCGGGTCGAGAACCGGGCGCACGCGGCCACCGCGCACCTGGCCCCGGCGTGGACCAGGACCGACGAGTGGTACAACTTCCGCGGCAACGTCCGCTCCACGGCCCGGGTCCTGGCCACCTTGGACGAGTCGACCTACAGCGGCGGCTCGATGGGCGCCGACCACCCGCACACCTGGTGCAAGACCGTCCAGGGCGGGCGCTCGTTCTACACCGGCAGCGGCCACACGCAGGCGAGCTACGCCGAGCCGGGGTTCCGCGCCCTGATCCTCGGCGGCATCCGGTACGCGGCCAACCGCACCAAGGCCGACTGCCGACCCGAGACCGGCTACACCGCGCTGTACAACGGCGCCACGACCGGCTGGTCGCAGGCCGGACCGGGCGGTTTCACCAACGGCGACGGCACGCTGACCTCGTTCGGCGGCCTGGGCATGCTCTGGCACAGCGCGCGCGAGTACCGCTCGTACTCGCTCAAGCTGGACTGGCGGGCGGCGGGTGACGACAACTCCGGCGTCCTCGTCGGCTTCCCGGCGAGCTCCGACCCGAACTCCGCGATGGCCAACGGCTACGAGGTGCAGATCGACGCCACCGACACCGCGGACAGGACCACCGGCGCGGTCTACGGCGTGAAAGCCGCCGACCAGGCCGCCCGTGACGCCGCGCTCAACCCGCCGGGCGAGTGGAACACCTTCGAGCTGCTGGTCGAAGGCGAGCGCCTGCGGGTGTTCCTCAACGGCGTGCAGGTCAACGACTTCACCAACACCGACCCGGCGCGGTCGTTGACCTCCGGGCACATCGGCCTGCAGAACCACGGCGACGGCGACGACGTGTCGTTCCGCCACGTCCGGATCAAGGAACTCGGTGGCACGACCCCGCGCACCGGCCCGATCGTCGCCGCCTCGGGCAAGTGCGTGGACGTCAACGGCGGCGGTACGGCCGATGGCACGAAGGTGCAGCTGTGGACGTGCAACAGCGGTGCGAACCAGCGCTGGACGGTGAGCGGGTCGACGGTGAAGGCACTCGACAGGTGCCTGGACGCGGCCGGTACCGCGAACGGCGCGGCCGTGCGGCTGTGGACGTGCCACGGCGGTGGCGGTCAGAACTGGACCGCGGGCGCCAACGGGTCGTTGGTGAACCCGCAGTCGGGCAAGTGCCTGGACGCCAACGGCGGCAGCTCCGCCGATGGCACCCAGTTGATCGTCTGGAGCTGCCACGGCGGCACCAACCAGCGGTGGACCCTGCCTTGAACCGAAGGAGTGCTCGATGACAACCAGCGGTGAGGCCTCCGCCTCCACCCAGACCCGAGGGCGACGACCGGTGACGGCCGCGGTGGCGGCCGTGGTCCTCGTGGCCGGTGCCATCACGGCGGTCAACGCGGTGCCGGCCGCCGCGGCGACGGTCGACCCGGCCGCGTGGTACGTGCTGGTCAACCGCCACAGCGGCAAGGCGCTCGACCTGGCGGGCTCGGCGACCAACGACGGCGCCCGGGTCACCCAGTGGTCACGCCACGACGCGGCCAACCAGCAGTGGCAGTTCGTGGACTCCGGCGGTGGCTACTACCGGATCCGGTCACGCCACTCCGGCAAGGTCCTCGACGTGCCCGGCTCGTCCACCGCCGATGGTGCCGCGATCCAGCAGTGGGCCGACCACGGCGGCACCAACCAGCAGTTCCGGCTGGCCGACTCGGACGGCGGCCACGTGCGGCTGATCGCCCGCCACAGCAACAAAGCGGTGGAGGTGCAGGGCGCGTCCACCGCGGACAACGCCAACGTCGTCCAGTACTCCGACACGGGCGGGAACAACCAGCAGTGGGCGTTGGCCAAGGTGGGCGGCGACCCCGGCGGCGGCACCGGCTGCGGCAAGACCCCGACGCTGCGCAGCGGCACGCACACGATCCAGAGCGGCGGCAAGAGCCGCAGCTTCATCCTGCGCGTGCCCGACGGCTACAGCAACACCCGGCCCTACCGGTTGATCTTCGGGTTCCACTGGCGCGGCGGCACCATGAACGACGTGTCGTCCGGCGGGACCAGCGGCACCGCGTGGTCGTACTACGGCATGCAGGAGCAGTCGAACAACAGCGCGATCCTGGTGGCGCCGCAGGGCCTGGGCAACGGGTGGGCCAACTCCGGCGGCGAGGACGTCACGTTCGTGGACGACATGATCCGGCGGATCGAAGCCGACCTGTGCGTCGACCCGAAGCTGCGCTTCGCGATGGGCTTCAGCTACGGCGGCGGGATGAGCTACGCGCTCGCGTGCGCCAGGGCGACGGTGTTCCGCGCGGTGGTGGTCTACGCCGGGGCGCAGCTGAGCGGGTGCTCGGGCGGGAGCCAGCCGATCGCGTACTTCGGCCTGCACGGCCTCTCGGACAACGTGCTCAACATCTCGATGGGGCGGTCGCTGCGCGATCGGTTCGTGGCGAACAACGGCTGCACGCCGCAGAGCCCGCGTGAGCCCGCGTCGGGCAGCATGACCCACGTGACCACGACGTACTCGTGCCGAGCGGGTTACCCGGTGCAGTGGGCGGCGTTCGACAACGGCCACATGCCCGGACCGGTCGACGGCACGTACGCCGAGAGCGGTGTCCGGACCTGGACCAAGGGCGAGGCCTGGCGGTTCATCTCGCAGTTCTGACCGGCACCGGCATTGCCGGCCTGGGGTTCCCGCCCATCACCCGGGCGGGAACCCTCCAGGCTTCCCGGTGGGTGATCACGTTCCAGCGAGAGGCCGCCGCGGTCATCGGGGTGGTGCGACGGAATCACGGTCGCGGACGGGCATCGGGACGTAGTGGCGCCTGCCCCGCTCGGACCGACCCGCGTCGCGCTGTCCGACCTCGGCGACGAGCAGGTCCACCGCCTTCGCGCCGAGTTCGTGGTGCGGCAGGGCGACGGTGGTGAGACCGGGTCGCAGCCACGCGGCCACCGGGTGGTCGTCGAACGAGACCACGGAAACGTCGTCCGGCACGGTGAGACCGGCGTCCTGCAACGCCTGGTACGCGCCGAACGCGAGCCGGTCGTCCAGGCAGATCAACGCGCGGGGGCGGGTCGTGCCCAGCAGCTCGCGCGTGGCGTCGAAACCGTGCTCCGGCAGCCACCACCGGCACGGCCGGCCGCTCTCCACCTCGACGCCCACCTCGCCCAGCTCCCGGCGGATACCGGTGAGCCGGTCGACCACCGAGGACCGCCCCGGCGGGACGTCGTGCCCGTCCGCGTCGGCGCCGATGACGTGGATGCCCTCGCCGTGGCCCGCGTCGAGGAGCAGGCGTGCGGCGGACCGTCCACCTCGGACTTCGTCGGGCAGGACGGACAGCAGCGGTGACGGTTCCCGGGGCACCGCGTTGAGCAGCACCGCGGGCCCGGCGGCGAGCCCGGGCGGCACGCTGATCGTCCGGGTGTGCGCGCAGGCCAGCACGATGCCGTCGACGGGGTACCCGCGCATCGCCTCGATCAACGTGCGCTCCAGGCCCGCGTCGCCCTCGGTCTCACCGGACAGCAACGTCACGCCGTGCCGGCGGGCCGCGCCGTGCGCACCCGCGACCAGGTCGCCGGCGAGCCGTGAGCCGGCGACCGAATCGGACACGAAGGCGATCGTCCGCGTCGCCGCCCCACCGTGCCCCGACGAGGCCCGGTTGCGGCGGTACTCCATCTCGATCGCGGCCTCGCGGACCCGCCGCTGCACCGCCTCGGAGATCCGCAGGTCCGGGCCGCGCCCCGACAGCACCAGGGACACGGTGGTCTGCGAGACGCCGACCACCTTCGCGACATCGGCCAACGTGACCCGTCGTGTGCGCAACGTCGACCTCCCGTCGGCTCATGAGCCTCGGTCCGGCGAGCAGGATCCCACGTTGATGAGTCGTACTCATCGGTACGGTGGTTCTCGCCACCCATCACAGCTCTTCTGTTGCTACGGCGTCAAGGGGAAGCTGAGACTTGGCGCGGTCGACCGCAGTAAGTACGACTCATCATTCCCAGTCGGGCCTCGGATCAGTATGCTGCGAGGTGGTTTCGTCGGCGCAACCACGCCGAGCGGGTGGATCACCCGGTCGCCGTCTGAAGAAGTGAGCAGCGATGAGGCAGCGCACACTGTGGTCGGCCGTCCTGGTCCTCGGGTTGGCGTTGAGCGCCGGCTGTGGCAGCGCGGGGGTGTCCGGTTCCCCGCCCGGCGGTTCGGGCGACAAACTCGTCGTCTGGGACTGGAAGTCCGGCGATCCCAGTGCGGCGGCCTACCTGGAGAAGGCGCGAGCGGACTTCGCCAAGAGCCACCCCGGTGTCGAGGTCGAGTTCGTCGCGCAACCGTTCGACCAGTACTACACGCTGCTCGGCGCGGCGATCCAGGCGGGCAAGGGCCCCGACGTCATCCTGTTCAACGGCGGCGGTCAGCTCCGCGACCGGGTCGACTCCCTCCTCCCGCTGGACACCTACGTCGCGGCGGACCGGGAGCGGCTGGCCGGGTGGGACGCGTTCGCGCACGGCGGCAAGACCTACGCGTCACCCGTGACGCTGCAAGGACATCCTTGGTACTACAACAAGTCGCTGTACGAGCAGGCCGGGCTCGACCCCGACGCGCCTGCCGGGACGTGGGACGAGTTCGTCGAGGACTGCGGCGTCATCGCCGACAGGACGGGCGCGAAGTGCTTCGCCGTGGGCAACAAGGAAGGCATCGGCATCCAGTTCTTCCTGTCCGCCACGGGATCGGCGGTGCTGGCGCCCGACGAGTACGACCGGTGGATCGCGGGCGAGCGGGACTGGACCTCGCCGGGCGTGAAGCGGATCTTCGAGCTGTGGCGGCAGGTCGAGGCCGCCGGGCTGAACAACGACGGGGTGAACTCGACCGCGATGTTCAACGACGCGTTCGCGGTCTTCCAGTCGGGCAAGGCAGCGCACGTCATCGGCCTGATGTCGGATGTCGGGCACTGGAAGGACTTCGCCGAGTTCCTCGAACCCGACGACGTCGGCGTCATGGCGGCGCCGGTCGTCGTACCCGGGGTGACACCGAGCCTGCCGTACGACGGCGGCATCGGTTACGGGGTCGCCAAGTGGACGCGTGACCCGGAGGTGGCGGCCGACCTGGTGCGGTCGCTGACGTCGACCGAGGCGTTGCGGGCCTTCCACGCGGACGCGGGCGCGATCGCGTCCGACACCACCGTCGACGTCTCCGCCGGCGGCCCGGCCGTCACCGCGATCTCCTCGGGGCTCCGGACCGGCAAGCCCGCGCTGCACGTGGCGCTGCCCAGCAAGACGGTCGACCTGATGGGACGCCTCTCGCAGCAGCTGCTCAGCGGCTCGGTCACCGTGGACGAGGCCGTAGCGCAGTTGGCCGCCTCCGACGAGGCGAGCTGACCCGTGCCGCCCGGAGCCGCACCGACCCCGGTCCGTCCCGCGCCGACACCTCAGCCGTTGGGCGCGGTGGCACGCCGTCGCGGGCCGCGGACCGAGTTGCTGGCGCCGTTCGTCCTGGTCGCGCCCGCCGTGCTGATCATCGTCGGGCTGCGGCTGTGGCCGCTGGTGCTCGGGATCAACTTCTCCTTCACCGGTGACGGCGACCGCAACGGCATGCCGGTCGGCCTGGACAACTACGTGACGCTGCTCGGCGACCCGCTGTTCCGCACCGCGTTGCGCAACGTCGGCCTGCTGGTGCTGCTGCTCCCGGTCGCCGTGGCGATCCCGGGGCTGCTGGCCACGTTCATCTACCTGCGGACACCGGGGCACCGGGTGTACCGGGCCGTCTACTTCTTCCCGGCGGTGCTCTCCCCGGTCATCGTCGGGGCGATCTTCAACCTGCTGCTGGCCTACGACGGACCGTTCAACGAAGTCCTCGCGGTGGTGGGCCTCGGGCCGGTGGACTGGCTCGGCGATCCCGACGTGGCGATCTTCGCGGTCGCCGGGGTGCACGTCTGGGCGACGTTCGGCATGGCGCTGGTGGTGTTCCTGGCCGGTTTCGCCAACCTCGACCCGTCGCTGCTGGACGCGGCCCGGGTGGACGGCGCGTCGCTGCCGCAGTCCATCCGGCACGTGATCGTGCCGGGCCTGACCCGCACGATCCAGTTCGTCTTCGTCACCACCATGATCGGGCTGCTGACCTCGATGTTCGGCCTGCTGTTCGTGATGACCGGCGGCGGGCCGGAGGCGTCCACCTACCTGCCCGAGTACTACATCTGGGTCCAGCAGGGGCAGTTCAACCAGCCCGCGCTCGCGTCCGCGGCCTCCACGGCGCTGTTCCTGATCATGCTGCTGGTGGGGCTGGCCCAGATCGGCGTGCTGCGGCGTGCGGGCCGGGAGGGCTGATGGCCGGCAGGCGGTGGACGAGGTGGGTCGTCGCGATCCCGATGGCCGCGCTCGCGCTGGCGACGGTCTACCCCCTGGTGTTCACCGCCAACGTCGCGATGAAGACGCGGCGCGAGTACGTGCTCGACCGGTTCTCGCTGTCGGATGCGCCGCGGTGGGACAACATCGCGTCGGCGTGGACGAGCGTCGGCATGTCGCGGTACTTCCTGAACTCGGCGGTCGTGGTGACGTGCTCGGTCGCGTTGCTGCTGCTGTTCGGGTCGATGGCCGGGTTCGCGCTGGCCCGGCTGCGGTTCCGCGGCTCGTCGGCGCTGTACCTGGGTTTCCTGGCGGCGTTGTTCATCCCGTTCCAGGTCATCATGGTCCCGCTCACCCGGGTCCTGGCCGGCACCGGCCTCGTGGACACCTATCCCGGGCTGGTCCTCGCGTACGTGGCGCAGTTCCTGCCGTTCACCGTCTTCCTGATGACCAGCTACTACTCGACGGTACCCGCCGAAGTGGTCGACGCGGCCCGGATCGACGGGAACACGGCGTTCGGCGTCTACTGGCGGATCATGCTCCCGATGGGCGTGCCCGCGCTGATCTCGGTCGGCGTCCTCAACGCCCTGTTCTGCTGGAACGACGTGCTCATCGCCCTGCTCGTGATGCCGTCCGCGGAACACCGCACGCTCATGGTCGGGGTCACCTCGCTGCGGGGCCAGTACTCCGACGACATCCCCGTCTTCGCGTCCGGCGTGCTGGTCGCCGCGGTGCCCGTCCTCGTCGTCTACCTGTTCCTGCAGCGCCAGATCGCCGATGGCGTCAGCGCCGGAGCCACGAAGGGCTGATATGCGCATCACCGGTTATCGGACCCTCACCACCGTCCAGGACTGGGGCAGGCCGGTCGGCGACGCCAACGGCGTCTTCGCCGACGGCGTGGTCCGGGTGCCGATCGTCGTGGTGGAGACCGACGTCGGCCTCACCGGCGTCGGTCTCGGGCCGCACGTGGAGATCGAGTCGGTGTTCGCCGCCCTCGACGGCGAGGACCCGCGCGGCGTCACCGCCCTCTACGACCGGATGCTGCGCCAGGTGTTCAAGGCGGGCCACGCGGGCGCGGTGTTCGGCACCATCGGGGCCCTCGACACCGCGTTGTGGGACATCAAGGCGCAGGCCGCCGGTGAACCGCTGTGGCGGTTGCTCGGCGGGCGCGACCGCCGCGTGCCCGCCTACGCCTCCGGCCTGGACATCGGGCTGGGCGACGACGAGCTCGTGGCGGCGTACGAGACCTACGCCGCGCGTGGGCTGCGTGCGGCGAAGATCAAGGGAGGTCTCGACGTCGAGCGGGACCGGGACCGCCTCATCCTGGTGCGCGACGTGCTCACCGCCGCCGGTCGCGGTGCCCGGCCGGGGCTGATGCTCGACGTCAACGAGGCACTGACCCGCAAGCAGGCCGTGCGCCACGTCGGCGAGCTGGAGCGGACGCTCGACCTGATCTGGGTCGAGGAGCCGGTCCGGCGGTGGGACGCGGAAGGGCACGCGGCCGTCAGCCGAGGGGTCCGGGCGTCGGTCGCCAGCGGGGAGAACCTCACCGGGCTCGAGCAGTACCGCCCGCTGCTCGCGGCGGGCGCGGTCGACGTCGTGCAGGCCGGTGCGGGCTGGGGCGTGACCCACTTCCTGCGGGTCGCGGCCCTCGCCCACGCGCACGACCTGCCCGTCAGCCCCATCGGCAACACCCCGATCGGGTTGCTGCACGCGGCGACGTCGGTGCCGAACCACCTGGTCAGCGAGCTGCAGGAACTGCGGCCGCCGTCCGGCGTCGCGATCGACCTCCGGATCGAGGACGGTGCGTTCGTGCTGGGTGACACCCCGGGGCTGGGCCTGCGCGTCGACGAGGAGGCGATCACGGCGTCCCGGTCCCGGCTCGCCGCACCGACCGCCGACGGCCCCCACATCCGGCCCGAACGCGCCGGGCAGCGCCTGCTGGCCGTGGGGCCGGGCGCCGCCGTCCCACCCGATCACCTGAACCCGCTGCCGTCCTGATCGACGCGGCCACGCGATCCCGACCGGCCGCCGCACACCACACCCCATGCCAGGAGGTCCCCTTGTTCGCGTCCTCGTCCCCCGCGGTGCGAAGGTCGGTGTCGGCCGGTGCCGCTGCCGCGGTGCTGGCGGCGGTGGTGACCCTCGCCCCGACCGCGCACGCCGCCACCACGACCCTCTACGCGTCACCCTCCGGTACCGGTACGAGTTGTTCCGCCACCCAGCCGTGCTCGCTGCCCGCCGCGCAGGCCGCGGTGCGGTCGCAGGCCGGTGCCATGTCCGGTGACATCGTCGTCCAGTTGGCGGACGGCGTGTACCGGCTGTCCGAACCGCTGCGGCTGACCGCGGCGGACTCCGGCACCAACGGCTACCGCGTGCTGTGGCAGGCGGCGCCGTCCGCGCGTCCGGTCGTCAGCGGCGCCCGTGCGGTCGCCGGCTGGTCGCTCGTCGACTCCGGGAGGAACATCTGGCGCGCGAACGTGCCCACCGGGATCGACTCCCGGCAGCTGTACGTCAACGGCGCGGTCGCGACGCGGGCGCGCACGCAGGTGAACCGGGCCGACTTCACGTTCACCGCCACCGGCATGAGGTTCTCCAACTCCGCGCTGGGCTACCTGAACAACCTGGCCAACCAGAACCGGGTCGAGGTGGAGAGCGTCAACTCCTTCACCGACCGGTACTCGCCGGTGCAGAGCATCAGCGGGAACTTCCTCACGATGCAGCAACCCGCCTGGAACAACAACACGTTCGGCTACGACACGCTCAGCCAGCCGCACCGGGCCGGTCCCTTCTACCTGGCCAACGCCTACGAGTTCCTGGACTCGCCGGGGGAGTGGTACCTCAACCCCGGGACGGGCGCGTTGTCCTACATCCCGCTGGCGGGGCAGAACATGAGCACCGTGAGCGTGGAGCTGCCGGTGCTGCAGTCGTTGGTCAACGTGGGTGGCACCTATGACGCGCCCGCGCACCACATCTCGTTCAGCGGCATCACGTTCACCGGCACGAGCTGGCTGGGGCCCAGCAGCAACCAGGGGTACGCCGACCAGCAGACCGGCGCGTACATGGCGGGCAACTGGAACTGGCCCGCCGACCGGATCACGTCGTGCCAGAACGGGTGCGCCCAGTTCGAGGCCGTTCGACCGCACTGGTCGCAGATGCCCGCGGCCGTGCAGGTCTCCGCCGCCAACAACATCACGTTCAGCGAGTCGCAGTTCGTCAACCTGGGCCAGACGGCCATCGGCATCGGCAACGACGCCAACGCCCACGCCAGCGGGGTCGGCCTGGGCGCGAGCAACATCACGGTCACCAGGTCCGAGATCGCCCGCAGCTCGGCCGGTGGCGTCGTGGTCGGCGGCGTGCGCGCCGACGCGCACCACCCGAGCGACCAGCGGATGGTCAACCGGGACATCACCATCAGCCACAACCGCATCCACGACCTCGGCATCGAGTACCGGGGCAACGTCTCGGTGCTCAACACCTACGTCAGCACCGCCACCGTGGCGCACAACGAGGTCTACAACATGCCGTACTCGGGCATGTCGATCGGCTACGGCTGGGGCGCCAACGACGCGGGCGGCAGCAACCACTACGCCAACCGCGGCCTGTACAACTACCAGCCGCGCTACACGACACCCACCACCGCGTCCAACAACCGGCTGATCAACAACTACATCCACGACGTCATGCAGCAGATGAACGACGGCGGCTGCATCTACACCCTGGCGTGGAACCCGAACGCGATGATCAGCGGGAACCACTGCCTGCGCACCAACGGCCACTTCGGCGTCTACTTCGACGAGGGCTCCCGCTACTACACGGTGACGAACAACGTGTTCTCCTCCACCGGGGTCTGGGCCACCGCCAACTACTGGGGCGGCGAGAACATGGGCAACTGGACCGTCACCAACAACTGGTCGACCAACAACAGCACCAACGTGACCAACGGCGACCGCGGCAACGTGGTGTCCGGCAACGTCACGGTCACCGGGGGCAACTGGCCGTCCGGCGCGCAGGCGGTGATGGCCAACGCCGGTCCCGGCGGCAGCACGAGCGGCCCGCAGAACGCCATGCTCGTGGGCGCCCAGTCGGGCCGCTGCGTCGAGGTCGCCGCCGGGAGCGCGAACGGCGCCCAGGCGCGGCTCTGGGACTGCAACGGCGGAGCCAACCAGCGCTGGACCTACACCGCGGGCAAGCAGCTCATGGTGAACGGCAAGTGCTTGGACGCCAACGGCCGGGGCACCACCAACGGCACCGCGGCGATCATCTGGGACTGCAACGGCCAGCCGAACCAGCAGTGGAACGTCAACGCCAACGGCACCATCACCGGCGTGCAGTCAGGGTTGTGCGTGGACGCCAGCGGCAACGGGACCGCCAACGGCACCCTGATCCACCTCTGGTCGTGCCACGGCGGTACGAACCAGCAGTGGGGCGTGCGCGCCTGAGCCCCGCCGCGGGGGCCGGCACCCGTCCGGCCTCCGCGCGGTTGGGCCGAACGCTGTCTCAACAGCGCGATGTGAACGCTAACGTCGTGCGTGTCTTGACATGGTTCTCCGGTCGTATTCAGACTCCATCGTGCACGGTCGTCCAGTGTGGGGCGCGGAATGTGAACGCGAACAACCGCTACCCCGGCGACGGCGGTGGGCGCCCTCGCGACTTCCGCGCCGGCGCTGATGACGTCCGATATGGAGAACACATGCGACCACGCTTCCCCCGACTCGCCGCCGTGACCGCGGCTCTCGTCACCGCCGCGCTGCTGACGGCCGCCCCCGGCCCCGCCTCCGCCGAGTCCAACGGCGGTGTGCGGGTCATGCCGCTGGGCGACTCCATCACCGAGGGGACGCAGGTGCCCGGCGGTTACCGGATCGGGCTGTGGCAGCGGTTCGGGACCGGCAACTACCGGGTGGACTTCGTCGGTTCCCAGTTCAACGGTCCGGCCTCGCTCGGCGACCACGACCACCAGGGCCACCCGGGTTGGCGCATCGACCAGATCGACGCCAACGTCGTCACCTGGCTGCGGAACACGAACCCGCGCACGGTGCTGCTGCACATCGGCACCAACGACATCCTGCAGAACTACAACGTCGCCAACGCACCCGCCCGCCTGTCGGCCCTGATCGACCGCATCACCGCGACCGCGCCGAACGCGGACGTGTTCGTCGCGACGATCATCCCGCTCGCCAACGCCGGCCAGGCAGCCGCGGCCAGGACCTACAACGCCGCGATCCCCGGCATCGTGCAGGGCAAGGTGAACGCGGGCAAGCGGGTGCGCCTGGTGGACATGCACTCCGCCCTGACCACGGCCGACCTGATCGACGGCGTCCACCCCACCGCCACCGGCTACGACAAGATGGCCGCGACCTGGTACACCGCTCTGCGCGCCGTGCCCGGGAGCATCGGTGATCCGGTCACCTCGTCGGGCAGGCAGGTCGTCGGCGTACCTTCGGGCCGTTGCCTGGACTTGCCGGGCTCGTCGACCACGAACGGCACGCAGCTGCAACTGTGGGACTGCCACCGCCAACCGAACCAGTCGTGGACGCACAACTCGTCGCGGCAGTTGGTGGTTCTGGGCACCAAGTGCCTGGACGCCTACGGCCGGGGTACGACGAACGGCACCCAGGTGGTGACGTGGGACTGCCACGGTGACACCAACCAGCAGTGGAACGTGAACGCCAACGGCACGATCACCAACGTGCTGTCCGGTTTGTGCTTGGACGCGTACAACTTCGGTACCGGCAACGGCACCAAGCTGGTCCTGTGGGCGTGCACCGGCCAGCCCAACCAGCAGTGGACGATGCGCGTTCCGGTGTGAGAAGCCTTGAAAGCTTGAAAGCCCTGAAAAGCCTTGAAAAGCGTCCTCGCCGGACGGGCAGATCAGCAGGATGACCCCAACTGCGCCTGGATGTCCTGTTGGGTTGTGGGTCCGGGTTTCGTGTCATCCCACCGACCTCCCTCCGGGTTACCACACGTGTCAAGGGCGGCGCGCGGTCCCAGTTGACGCCGCGGGCAGAGGTGGACGCGCCGCCCTTGACACGTGCGGTAAGGCTTCGCCAGGTCGGCGGGATGACACGAAGCCCTCCTTTGGGAAGAAGGACGTGCCCAGTGGACGGTCCGGTGCTCGCCGGCGGGCGCGGGGTCGGGCGGCGCCGGGGCGTGTGCGGCTGCGATGCACTTCGACTTTCTCAAGGTAGGGGTTCGTGTCATCCCGCCGACCTGGCGTAGCCCTACCGCACGTGTCAAGAG
>NZ_PYAX01000017.1 GCF_003014735.1 Saccharothrix carnea
GCCGCGCCGACCTCTACACCGCCTTCCTCACCCTCGCCGCCACCCTCACCTGCCACAAACGACTCACCAAACACACCACGTAAGACACGCTCTAAACCACCCGAACCCCATGTGAAATCGGGCCTCTGCGGTGGGTTGCGGGTCCGATGTGGGCGGGTTTGTCGGCTGGTGGTGCGGTGTGGTGAATCGGTGAAAATATAGATTTCGGTAAACCGACGTGGTGGTTGGGCGTGGTCTCGCGGCGTGGGGGTGGGCTGGGTACGGTTTGATGATGATTGCTCCGGAATTCGTTGGGAAACGGCTCGAGCCGGTGGTGCTGCGGGTGCCGAGGGAGCGGGTGGTGGCATTTGCGCGGGTGATCGGAGAGGTCGGCGCGGTGCACTGGGATGTCGAGGCGGCGCGGGCGGCCGGGTATCCGGATGTCGTGTTGCCGCCGACGATGTTGTTCGGGTTGGAGCTTGAGGTTCGGGGCGAGGAATTGTTGGTCGAGATGGGGCTCGATCCGTTGCGCGTGCTGCACGCCGAGCAGTCGTTCACCTATCACCGCAGTGTGCACGCCGGTGAGGAGTTGCGGTTCGAGAGTGTGGTCGCCGATGTTTACCGGCGCATGGGTGGGCGGTTGGAGTTCGTCGTGCAGGAGACGGCCGTGTACCGGGGTGGTGAACACCTGGTGGATTTGCGACAGGTGCTCGTGATCGAGGACGAGGAGACGGTGTGAGCGCGCCCGTGGTCGGTGACCGGTTGGCGGTGGTCGAGGTGGCGGCGATCAGTCGGGAGAAGCTTCGGGAGTTCGCAGTCGCCTCGGGTGACGACAATCCCGTGCACCTGGACGACGAGGCGGCGCGGCGGGGTGGGCTGGACGGGGTGGTGACGCACGGGATGCTCGTGATGGCGCACCTGGGGCGGCTGGTCACGTCGTGGCCGGCGGCCGGTGAGCTTCGGTCGTTCAAGGCGAGGTTCACGGCGCCGACGCCGGTCGGGTCGCGGGTGACGTGTGGCGGGAAGGTCGTGTCGGTGGAGGCGGGGACGGCGCGTCTGCAGGTGGCGGCGGTGCGGGAGGACGGTGTCACGGTGGCGCGCGGTGAGGCTGTGGTGGAGGTGCGGGTATGACGCGGTCGGTGTTGGTGGTCGGTGCCAACCGGGGTATCGGGGAGGCGGTGGCGCGGGAGTTCGTGCGGGCCGGTGACCGGGTGGCGGGGACGCATCGGGGGTCGGGTGTGGCTGTGGACGGTGTGTTCGGGGTGAAGTTGGACCTGGTGGATGCCGGTCGGGTGGCTGACGCGGTCGCCGAGGTGACCGCGCACCAGGGTGCGCCGGAAGTGGTCGTGCTGAACGCGGGGCTGACGCGGGACGGGTTGCTCGCGCGGATGCCCGAGGAGCACTACCGGGAGATCATCGAGGTCACGCAGCTCGGCACGTTCCGGGTGGTGCAGCGGGTGCTGCCCGCGATGGCGAAGGCGCGGACGGGGTCGATCGTGTTGGTGTCGTCGGCGTCGGCGCGCGCGGGATCTCCCGGTCAGGCGAATTACGCGGCGGCCAAGGCGGCGTTGGAGGGGTTCGCACGGTCGGTGGCGCTGGAGTACGGGCGGCGCGGGGTGCGGATCAACGTCGTCGCGCCTGGGCCCGTGGACACCGACATGGTCGCCGTGCTGACGGACGAGCAGCGGCAGGCGTTGATCGACCAGGTGCCGCTGGGGCGGCTGGCCCGGCCGGAGGAGGTCGCCGAGGTGGTGCGCTGGGTCGCCGGGTCCACCTATGTGACCGGTGCGACGATCCCGGTCACCGGTGGCGGCGCGCTCGGTTGGTAGCCGTCACACCAGGTCGTTCTCCTGGGCGTAGATGGCGGCTTGGACGCGGGAGCGCAGTTCGAGCTTGGTCAGGATGCGGGAGACGTGGGTCTTGGCCGTGGCGCCGCTGATGAACAGCTCGTTGGCGATCTGGGCGTTGGACAGGCCGCGGCCCAGGCAGCGCAGCACGTCCAGTTCCCGCTCGGTCAGCTGGTCGAGGCGGCGGTCGGCGGCCGGCTGGGTCTTCACCGGCGCCTCGGCGTAGGCCTTGATCAGCTTGCGGGTGATCTCCGGGCCGAGCACGTTCTCGCCCGCCGCGACCAGCCGCACCGCCTCCACCAGGCGTGGCGCGTCCACCGACTTGAGCAGGAAGCCCGCGGCACCCGCGCGCAGCGCGGCGAACACGTACTCGTCCAGGTCGAACGTGGTCAGCACGAGCACCTGGGCCACGCTGTCACCGTGCAGCGCCTTGGTCGCGGCGATCCCGTCCAGGCCCGGCATGCGGATGTCCATCAGCACCACGTCCGGCCGCAGCGCCCTGGCCTGGCGGATCGCGGCGGCGCCGTCACCGGCCTCGCCGACCACCTCGATGCCCTCGGCGTTGCCCAGGATCAGCACGAGTCCCGCCCGCACGGCCGCGTGGTCGTCGACCACCAGCACCCTGATGCTCACCGCTCCACCTCGGGCAGCGGCAGGACCGCGCGGACCTTCCACGAGCCGTCGGACGGCCCGGCGGTGAGCGAGCCGCCGACGGCCGCCGTGCGTTCACGCATGTTCAGCAGCCCCGTGCCCAGCCCTCCCCCGGTGCCGCCGTCGCGCAGCTCGTTGACGACCTCCAGCACCATCTCGGTGTCCGTGCGGCGCAGTTCGAGGACGACGCTCGTGCGCGGTGCGTGCTTCATGGCGTTGGTCAGCGCTTCCTGGGCGATGCGGTACGCGGTCAGGTCCACCGCGGCGGGCAACGCCTCCGTGTCGTCGTAGTCCACCCGCACGTCCAGCCGCATGCCGCCCGCCTGGGCCGACTCGATCAGCCGGGACAGCTGGGCCAGCCGGGCGGGCGCGGTCGGCTCGTCCGGGTCGGTGACGTCGGCGCGCAGGATGTTGATCATCGCACGCATCTCCTCCAACGCGCTGACGCTGTTCTCGCGCACGGACTTGAGCACCACTCGCGTCATCGGGTCCTCGTCCTTCAACGACAGCGCGGCCTCGGCCTGGATGGCGATCGCGGACAGGTGCCCGGCGATCACGTCGTGCAGGTCACGGGCCATGTGCGCGCGTTCGGCGGCGACCGCGGCCGTCCGGTCCAGCTCGGCGATCTTGGCCAGCTGGCGGGCGTTCGCGCGCTCGACCTCGGCCATCCGCTGGTGCTGCCGCACGTTCGTCGCCCACCACACCGGGATCAGCAGGAACGGCAGCACGGCGAACGCGGCCAGCACCGTGGCCCGCCAGCCGGGCACCAGCAGCACGGTCGCGGTGATCGTGCTGATCGACGTCAGCACCGCGATCGGCACCATGTCGCGGCTGAGCCGGCGCGGGCCGTAGAGGGTGGCCGCGTAGAGCAGGTCCGCGTACACCACGAGCGTGGGGGTGCCGACGCCGATGACGCAGTCCACGAGCAGGAACGCCGTGCCGACCGCGAGGGCCGTGCCCGGCGCGATCCGGCGGAACGCCTCCACCACGCAGATGCCGCCGAACAACAGCACCCGCACCCACAGCGGAATCGGGTCGTCGAGGTTGAACAACGGGTACAGGCCGGTGGCGAACAACACCGAGCCGACCAGCAACGAGCTGATCACGATGAGCGCGTCGTGCTGCCACTCCGGCAACTTCCGCAGCCCGGAGACGACCCGACTTATTCCGGCGTGCACCGCGCGATCACAGCACACGCCCACCCGGCTCGCATCGGCCGAAGTGATGACGCCTGATCGCTCCGACCGCCGATGCCGCGCACCCGCCGCGCTCGCGATGATGGTGTCACGGCAGGCGCACCGCCCGCCGACCACACCGGGAGGAGCGGATGTCACCGTGAAAAGCGTGGCGGTAGCACTGGCGGTGGTGTCGGCTTTCGCGCTGAGCGGGTGCGAACCGTCCGCGAACCAATCGTCGCCGGACAACACCGACGACGGTCGCACGACTTTGCTGTGCCACGTGGCGAACGGATGGGTGTCCGCCAGTCCGGACGGCAAGAGCGAAGCCGCGAAGACATTGGGTTCGGTAATCGACGACATCGCCGGGAACATGGACGAATCGTCGCGGGCTGCCAAGGTGTTGGCCGCGGCACGCCAGTTGTTGTCGGACAACTCCGACGACATCGCCCAGGGCGCCGCGAAAATCAAGGAACTGTGCTGAGGGTGTGCCCGCGCCCGACTAGGAGGACAAGTGGCTGACGGCAAGGCGAACGACGGTCGGTGGGCCCCGTGGTGGGTGTACGTCGTCCTGATCGTCGGGTGCAACCTGATCAAGCAGTACTTCATCGGCGGCAAGGTGTCCGACGTGGCCAACGTCGCGATCACGGTGGCGATGGTCGGCGCGCTGATCTTCGCCATCACGGCGGTGTACCGGTCGATGGTCGCCACCCGGCGGCGGTGACGTCGACCGGGACAGCGGCGGCCTCCCCTGGCCGCCGCCCGGTAGGTGGGACGGGCGCCCGTCCCACCTACCCCGGTAACCCAGGTCACCGGGCCGCGACCCGGCGGTAGGCCCTCATGCTCAACGGCACGAACACCGCCACGATCACCAGCGACGCCAGCCACGCGTAGGCCAGCGCGTGGTCGTCCGGCCAGGAGCCGGACGCGACGTCCAGCCCCGGCACGGTGTTGCCGAACAGCTCCCGCACCGCGTTGATCACCGCCGTCAGCGGGTTCCACTCGGCGATCACCCGCAGCGGACCCGGCATCGACTCCTCCGGCACGAAACCGGACGACACGAACGTCAGCGGGGTCAGCCAGATCAGCCCGGCGCTCTGCGCGGCCTCCGGGCTCGGCGAGATCAGCCCGATGAGCGCCCCGATCCACGACATGGCGAACGCGAACACCAGCAGCACCAGGAACGCCAGCACCGCGTCCAGGAAGCTGCCCCGCACCCGCCAGCCGATGAGCAGGCCGCACAGGCACGTCACGAGCATCGCCACCACGCTCACCGCCAGGTCGGACAGCGTGCGGCCGACCATCACCGACACACCGGACATGGGCAGCGACCGCAGCCGGTCGATGAAACCCTTGCGCAGGTCGGTCGACAGGCCGATGACGGTGAACGCGGAGTTGAACGCCAGCGTCTGCACCAGGATCCCGGCGAGCAGGTACTCCCGGTAGGCGGCGCCGCCGAGCAGGCCGCCGAACACGAACCCGAACAGCAGCACGAACATCACCGGCTGCACCACCGCGGCGAACGCCCAGTCGACGCTGCGCCGCACGTGCAGCAGGTTGCGCCAGGCGATCATCCAGCCGTCGACGGCGACCTTGACCACCGCGGTCACGAGTCCTCCCCCTCGTCGGCGCGGTCGGTGAGCATCAGGAACACGTCGTCCAGCTTGGGCCGGTGCAGCGACACGTCCAGCACGCGCACGTCCCGCGCGTCCAACCGGTTCAACGCCTCCACCAGCGTCTTCGGGCCGACGTGGACGAGCACGTGCGCCCGCCGCAGGTGGTCGTCCACCACGGGCTCGGCCGCGCCGACCTCGGTGAGCACGCGCACCAGCTCGGGCAGGTCGGCGCGGTCGGCGACCACGATCTCCAGCCGTTCGCTGCCGACGCGGGCCTTCAGCTCGTCGGACGTGCCCCGCTCCACCACCCGGCCCCGGTCGATCACCACGATCGAGTCGGCCAGGACGTCGGCCTCCTCCAGGTACTGGGTGGTCAGCAGCACGGACGCGCCGTCGTCCACCAGCCGCCGCACCATCTCCCAGGTGTCCAGCCGGGACCGCGGGTCCAGGCCCGTGGTGGGCTCGTCCAGCACGACGACCGGTGGCCGGGCGACGAGCGCACCGGCCAGGTCCAGCCGCCGCCGCATGCCGCCCGAATAGGTGCGCAGCAGCCGGGACGCGGCCTGCTCCAGCCGGAACAGCGCCAGCAGCTCCCGGGCGCGATCGCGGGCCGCGGCGGCCTTGAAGCCGTACAGTCTGCCGACCAGGTACAGGTTCTCGTACCCGGTCAGGCTCTCGTCCACGGCCGCGTACTGCCCGGACAGGCCGATGGACCGCCGCACGTCGGCGGACTGCGTGACGACGTCGTACCCGGCCACGCGGACGTCGCCCGCGTCGGGCCGCAGCAACGTGGTCAGCACCCGCACCATCGTGGTCTTGCCCGCGCCGTTGGGGCCCAGCAGCCCCAGCACCGTCCCGGTGGGCACGGTCAGGTCCACGCCGTCGAGCGCGCGGTGCGCCTGGTACGACTTGACGACGCCTCGCGCCTCGACGGCTGCGGTCACCGCTCCTCCTCCGTGTGGTCGTCCGCCCCGACCGGTGCCCGGGGCGGGAACAACGTCAAGCGCAGCGGCAGGCCGACGAACCAGATCGCGGTCACCGCGGCGAGCTGGATCTCGAAGTTCCACAGCTCGACCGTGCTCGGCCCGCCGATCAGGAACATCACCAGCGTCAACACCGACGAGATGGCCAGCGCCGCGAGGCAGCGCAACCACATCACCCACTCGTGCCGCTGCCGCGCCCGGCCGTACCGGGGCGGGCGGGGCGGCTTCGGGCCGCCGGCGAAGCGGTGCGCGAACCAGGCGTCCGCCCGCTCCACCAGGTACGGACCGAATGCCACGCTGATGCCCAGGTAGGCCGCGGCCAGGCTGTGCGTCATGCCGGGCGTGCCGCCCGTGCGCAGGTCGACGGCGCACGCCACCACCAGCACCAGGTCGACCACCGGCACGCCCACCAGCAGCGCCCCGCCCAGGCGTGGCCTGCGCAGCGCGTACCGGGCCAGCAGTCCCGAGGCCAGCACGACCCAGAACGCGATCTCGCACGCCACGATCAGGTACAGCACGAACGGGTCCTGCGCCGCCGCCTGCGCCTCTCGGGTCTGCACCAAGGAACCCATCCCCTTCGCGGTGGGCCACGGTCACGACCCCGCCGATGGTGGCGTCGCCGTGACGGGGACACCGGGCCGGTCGCCGATCACGTGCGCGCCGCCGTCGACGTGGACGATCTCGCCGGTCGTCGCGGGGAACCAGTCCGACAGCAGGGCGACGCACGCGCGGGCCACCGGGGTGAACTCCTGGTCGTCCCAGCCCAGCGGCGACTTGGCGTGCCACCGCTGCCCTTCCCGGCGGGCGGCCTCGTCACCGCCCGGCCCGATGGCGATGGCCGCGGTGGTGCGCAGCGGACCGGCCGCGACGAGGTTGACCCGGATGCCGTCGCGGCCCAGGTAGGAGGCCAGGTACCGGGCGCAGGACTCCAGCGCCGACTTGGCCACGCCCATCCAGTCGTACTCGGCGTAGGCCTGCGAGGCGTCGAAGTCCAGTCCCACCACGGAACCGCCCGGCGCCAGCATCGGCCGCACCGCCCGCACCAGCGCCTGCAACGAGTAGGCGGAGACGTGGAACGCGGGCGCCACGTCGTCCCAGCGGGCGGTGAGGAAGTTCCCGCCGAGCGCTTCGGGCGGTGCGTAGGCGACGGAGTGCAGCACGCCGTCGAGCCGGTCCGCGTGCGCGCCGATCCGCTCCGGCAGGGCCGCGAGGTGGTCGGCGTCGGTGACGTCCAGCTCGACCACCGGCGCGGGCGAGGGCAGGCGTTGCGCGAGCCGTTCCACCAGGCGCACGCGGCCGTAGGCGGTGAGGACGACGTTCGCGCCTTCCTCCTGCGCCAGCCGGGCCACGTGGTAGGCGATGGAGTTCGGCGTGAGCACGCCGGTGACCAGCAGGGTCTTGCCCTTGAGCAGGTCCACGGCTCAGCTCTCCAGCACGTAGCCGTCGCCGGGGCGGTGGCCCCGGGACCGGCGCAGGTCGGCGAACACGAACGTGCGCTGCAGCCAGCGGTCCGCGCCGTCGTAGCGCGGGGTGAACGCCGACCGGCCGTGCACGGTGACGCGGTTGTCCACGATCGCCAGGTCGCCCGCGGTCAGCCGCAGCGCGTTGAACGAGTTGTCGAACAGCTCGCCCAGTTCCGCCATCGCCGCGACGGCCCGCTCGGTGACGGGCTGCGTGGCCGCCTGGTCGACGCAGAGGTCAGGGTCGTCGGCGTCGCCGTGCAGCACGGCACGCGGCGGCACTGCGGCGGACGTGGCGCCGAACGAGGGCGGCGGCGCGGTGACGAACTCGGCCGACGACAGCGCCGCGCGGGCCTGCTCGCCGAGCTTCGGCAGCACCTGGCGCGAGCACACCAGCCGCAGCTCGGCCACCCGCTCGTGGTCCGGGCGCACGCACACCAGCAGCACGAAGTCGGGCCGGTGCTGGTGGAACGCGTTCTCGGTGTGGAAGGTCAGGTGCGCCGAACCGACGTTGCCCTGCACCTCCTCCTTGCCCGGCACCGGCACCACGTTCTGCACCAGCGCGCCGGACTTCTCGGCCCGGAACGCGCCGGGGTCGCCCAGCCCGTGCGCCACGAGCAGGAGGACGGCGGCGGACACCGTCGCCTCGCGCACCACGGAACCCTCGGCCTTCGGCGTCGGCGGCAGGTTCTCCTCGTCCACGGGCAGGTTGCGCAGCAGTAACGCGCCGCCGGTGCCCGAGTCGCGGCGGAACTCCTTGAGCGCGTGCCGCAGCGGCGCGGGCGCGTCCTCCCACATCCGGCGTGCGGCGGCGACCCACTCGGGGCTGTCGAGCCGCCCGCCCGCCACGTCCAGCAGGTCGCGGGCGATCCGGTCGAGCCACTCGTGCTCGTCGGCCTCCAGCGTGGCGGTGGTCAGCGTGTCTTGGTTAGCCAACAACATTTCCCTCACCCTTAGTGAGTCGTCACCGGGCGGACCCGCCCGAGGTGTGCGGAGATCGCCCCGAGCAGGGCGGTCGGGTCGTGCCGGAAGTAGAAGTGCCCGCCGTCGAACGCGCGGTGCTCGCGCAGCCCGCCCGCCGCGGTGAGGTCGCGCCACGCCTCGCCGCCGTCCGCGTCCACGTCGGGGTCGGCGTCGCCGCGGTAGACCACGATCGGCGTGCTCACGGGCGGCGGAGCGGTCGGCGCGTACCGCTCGATGAGCCGGTAGTCGGCCCGGATCATCGGCAGCAGCAGTTCGCGCAGGTCGGGGTCGGCCAGCGCGGCGGCGTCCGCACCGGACACGCGGGTGATCTCGGTGACGAGCACGTCGTCGCCCCGGGCGTGCAGGTCGCGTGGCGTGCGGCGGTGCGGTGCGGCGAACCCGGAGGCCACCAGCAGCGCGGGCGGGCGGCCGCGGTCCTCGCACCGCCGGGTCACCTCGTAGGCGATGGCCGCGCCCATGCTGTGCCCGAACAGCACCACGGGCCGGTCGAACAGCGGCGCGAGCACGTCGGTGAGCACGTCGGCCATCGCCGCCATGTCGTCCACCGGCGCGTCGACCAGGCGTTCCTCCCGGCCGGGGTACTGCACGACGCGCACCTCGACCGACGCCGGCAGCCGGGCGCCCCAGTCGCGGTAGTAGCTCGCCGAACCGCCCGCGTGCGGCAGGCACACCAGGGTCAGCGCGGCGGACGGCCGGGGCGTGCGCGTGCGCAGCCAGCGGTCGGCGGTGGTCGTGGCCGCCATGCGCACCTCCTTCTGTCGTGCTGTCGTGGACGGGTGCTCAGGCGCCCATGGCGTCGATGAGGCTCTTGGGGCGCATGTCGGTCCAGTTCGCCTCGACGTGGTCCAGGCACTCCTGGCGGCTCGCCTCGCCGAACACCACGCGCCAGCCGTCGGGCACGGCGATGAAGTGCGGCCACAGGGAGTGCTGGTTCTCGTCGTTGACCAGCACGAAGTAGGTGCCGTTCTCGTCCTCGAACGGGTTGGTGCTCATCGCGGATCTCCTTCGGGTCGCGGCTTCGCCACGGCGGCGTCGACCGCCTTGGCCACCTCGTCGAGGACGTCTCGACGGGTCATCTCTTCGTGGGGTGCGGGCACGTCGTGCACGCGGATCGCGCCGGTGACGTGCGGAGCCCACCGGCCTGGGTCGCGTTCCGGGTGGTCGGCGGCGTCGGTGGCGCGGAAGAACAGCAGGTCGCCGTCGAAGCGGCGGGGCGCGTGGGCGGACAGGGCGCGCCCGTTGGCCAGGTAGGCGGCCAGGACGGCGCGGGCGAGGTCGTCGGTGGTCTGGTCGTAGCCGCCGAGTTCGGTGCGCACCACGGCGACGGCGCGGGCGTGGCCCTCGGGCGTGGCCAGGTCGCCGGGGCTCAGGCCGGTGCCGGCGAACGCGTCGGCGAAGACCTCCTCGGTGGTCAGCGGTGCGGTGCCGGCGCGCGGGTAGGAGTCGAGCAGGGCGAGCAGCTCGACCTCCTCGCCTTCCTCCTGGAGCAGGACGGCGGCCTCGTGGGCGAGGTGCCCGCCCATCGACCAGCCGAGCAGCCGGTACGGGCCGTGCGGCGCGACGGTGCGGATGTGGCCGACGAACCGGGCGGCCTGCTGGGCGATCGTGCCGGGGTCGGCGACGGCGAGGTCGGCCTGGAGGCCGTAGAGCGGCACGTCCGGGTCGAGCGCGCCGAGCAGCCCGGTGTAGCACCAGCTCAGCCCGGACGCCGGGTGCAGGCAGAACAGCGGCGGCGCGTCACCGCCGACCCGCAGCGGCAGGACGGCTCCCAGCGCGTCCACGCCGGTCGCGGCCGGGTCGCCGTCCAGCCGGCGGGCGAGTTCGGCCGGGCTGGGCGCCTCGAACAGCGTCCGCACGGTCACGTCGGCGTCGAACCGGGCCTTCACCCGGTCGGCCAGCGTCACGGCCAGCAGCGAGTGGCCGCCCGCGGCGAAGAACCCGCGGTCCGGGTCGAACTCCGCCACCCGCAGCACCTCGGCGAACATCCGGCACAGCAGGTCCTCGGTGAGGTTGCGCGGCGCGCGTCCGGCGGTCGCGGTGGACCGGGGCGCGGGCAGGGCGCGGCGGTCGAGTTTGCCGTTGGCGTTGAGCGGCAGCGCGTCCAGCTCGGTGAACGTGCCGGGCACGAGGTGCGCGGGCAGCTCGGCGGTGACCTGGTCCCGCAGGGCGTCGGCGTCCGGCCCGGCACCGGGCTCGGGCACGTAGTACGCGGCCAGCCGCTGGTCACCGGGCACGTCTTCGCGCACGGCGACGGCCGCGTGCGCCACACCCGCGCACCGCGCCACGGCGGCCTCGACCTCGCCCAGCTCGACCCGGACGCCCCGGATCTTCACCTGGTCGTCGACGCGGCCGAGGTAGACCAGCGCGCCGTCGTCGTCCCACCGCGCCAGGTCACCGGTGCGGTACAGGCGCGATCCAGGCGAGCCGTACGGGTCGGCGACGAACCGGGTCGCGGTGACGCCGGGACGGCCGAGGTAGCCGCGGGCCAGCTGCACGCCCGCCAGGTACAGCTCACCGGGCGCGCCGGGCGGCACGGGCGCGAGGCGGGCGTCCAGCACGTACGCGCGGGTGTTCCAGACCGGCTTGCCGATGGGCACGCGCGGGTCGTCGGCGTCGCACCGCCACGCGGTGACGTCCACCGACGCCTCGGTGGGGCCGTACAGGTTGTGCAGCTCGGCGCCGTACGTGCGCCGGAACCGGTCCCGGGTGGCCGGCAGGAGCGCCTCGCCGCTGCACACCACCCGCCGCAGGGTCGGGCAGGCCAGCGGCTCCACCAGGAACGCGTCCAACATGGACGGTACGAAGTGGACGGTCGTGACGCCGTGGTCGTTGATGGTCCGCGCCAGGTAGGCCGGGTCCCGGTGGCCGTCCGGCTTGGCGACCACGATCGCCGCGCCGGTGATCAGCGGCCAGAAGAACTCCCACACCGACACGTCGAACGTGTACGGGGTCTTGAGCAGCACCCGGTCGTCGGCGCCGAGGCGGTAGCGGTCCTGCATCCACAGCAGGCGGTTCACGATGCCCCGGTGCGGCACGCCGACACCCTTGGGCGTGCCCGTCGAGCCGGAGGTGTGGATGACGTACGCCAAGTCGTCCGGTTGCGCCCGGCTCACCGTCACGTCCGGCACGTCGGAGCCGTGCACCGGCAGCGCGGGCAGGTCGGGGAACGCCGCCGCGTCGTCGGTCACCACGCACACCGGCCGTGCCCCGGCCAGCAGCACGGCACGCCGCCGGGACGGCAGGTCGGTGTCCAGCGGCAGGTAGGCCGCGCCGGACTTCAGCACCGCCAGCAGCGCCACGACCAGGTCGGCCGAGCGCGGCAGCGACACGGCCACCAGCGCGTCCGGTCCGGCGCCCGCGGCGACCAGGCGGCGGGCCAGGCGGTCGGCGCGGGCGTGCAGCTCGGCGTAATCCAGCGCGCGGTCGTGGTCGACGACCGCGGTGGCGTGCGGCGACGAGTCCGCCTGCCGGTCCAGCAGGTCGGTGAGCGTGACGTCCTCGACGGGCGTGTCGGTGGAGTTCCACTCGCGCAGCACGCGGTCGCGGTCGGCGTCGTCCAGCGGCGTGATCGCGGCCAGCGGCCGGTCCGGGTGCTCGACCAGGTCCGTGAGGACGCGCAGCAGCCAGGTGGTGAGCCGGCGGGCGGTGGCCGCGTCCACCAGGTCGGGCCGGTGGTCCAGCCGGAACGCCAGGTTCGGGCCGGGCACGCCGATCAGCGTCACCGGGTAGTGCGTGGCGTCCCGGGCTTCCACGTCGATCAGGAACGCGCCACCGGCCAGCTCGGTGTTGTCGTCGTCGCCGGACGGGTAGTTCTCGAACACCAGGGTCGTGTCGAACAGCGGGCCGCGCCCGACCCGACCCTGGATCTCGGCCAGGCCGACGTGCTGGTGCTCCATCAAGCCGGTCTGCTGCGCCTGGAGGGCGTCGAGCAGGTGCGCCGCGGTGTCGTCGGGCGACCAGCCCACCCGCACCGGCAGCGTGTTGATGAACAGGCCGATCATCCGCTCCACGCCGGGCAGCTCCGGCGGGCGGCCGGACACCGTGCCGCCGAACACCACGTCGGTGCGGCCGGTGTGCACGCCGAGCGTGAGGCCCCACGCGGCCTGCACGACGGTGTTCACCGTCCAGCCCCGGTCACGGGCCAGCTCCGCCAGCCGCCCGGTCAGCTCCTCACCCAGCTTCACCTTCAGCTGCGCCGGCGGCACCTGCTCCCCCGGCCGCCCGGGGCCACCGACCAGCGTCGGCTCGGTGACGCCGTGCAGCACCTCGTCCCACGCCTTGCGGGACACCTCGTGGTCGCGGGCGTCCAGCCACGCCAGGTAGTCGCGGTAGGGCGCAACGGGCGCCATGCCCTTCTCGTCGCCGTGCCGGTCGTACAGCTCGAACAGCTCGTCCAGCAGCACTGGCAGCGACCAGCCGTCCAGCACGATGTGGTGCACGGTGACCGCGAGCCGGAAGTCCTTGAACGGCATGCGGAACAGCACGCACCGCAGCGGCACGTCCTCGTGCAGCGCGAAGCGGCGCAGCCGTTCGGCGTCGTAGCGCTCGGCGAACCGGGCCTCCGCCTCGGCGACGGACAGCGTCGAGCAGTCCACCACCTCCCACGGCACCTCGACGTGGTCCAGCACGACCTGCACGGGCTGGTCGAGCCCTTCGTGCACGAACACCGACCGCAGCCCCGCGTGCCGCCGCACGAGCGCCTGCACGGCGTCCTGCAACGCGTCCACGCCCAGCTCGCCGTAGAGGTCGACGGCCACCTGCACGGTGTAGAAGTCGAGGCCGTCGGTGTCGTGCAGGGCGTGGAACAGCAAGCCCTGCTGCAACGGGGCCAGCGGGAGGATGTCCTCGATGCGCGGTGCGCTCATGAGCGGTGCACTCATGATCGGCCTGCCTTCCTCATCATGGCCTCCAAGCGGTCGATGTTCTTCTGCGACAGGGGGACCAGCGCCACGTCGGAGGGCGTGAGGCCACCGGCCCGCGGGTCGCGGGCGTGGGCGGCGAGCGCGGCCAGGGCGTCGCGCCACAGCCGGCCGAGCCCGGCCACGTCCGGTTCGTCGAGCAGGGCGGCGGGCCAGGACAGGGCGGCGACGAGCCGCGGCCCGTCCGCGCCGTCCTCGGTGAACGCGTTGACCTCCAGCACGTGCGCGAACGGCAGGCCGTCGTCACCCACCGCGCCACCGGCGTCGGTCGACGGGGTCCAGTCGCGGCCGGTCGCGCCGACGCCCGTGCGGCCCAGGTAGTTGAACCCGATCTGGGGCGCGGGGCAGGCGGCGAGCTTGCCCGCGGTGTCCGGGTTGAGGTGGCGCAGCAGGCCGTAGCCGAGGCCGTGGTCGGGTACCGCGCGCAGCCCTTCCTTGACCTGCTTGAGCGCCGTGCCGACCGGTTCACCGGCGGCGAGCACGTCGTCCCACCGCAACGGCGGCACGTCCACCCGCACCGGGTAGAGGTTGGTGAACCAGCCGACCGTGCGGGACAGGTCCAGGCCCGGTGCGACGGCGTCCTCGTGCCTGCCGTGGCCCTCGCGGTCGACCAGCAGCGCGTCCGGCAGCCGTTCGCCCCGGCGGGCCAGCCACTCACGCACGGCCAGGCCGAAACCGGTGAGCAGCACGTCGTCCACGCTGACCCGGAACGCGGCGGGCGCGGTGGTCAGCAACGCCGTGGTGACGTCCGGGTCGACCTCGACCACGGTGGTGCGTGCCGTGGCGAGGGTGTCCCGGCGCGGGTCGAGCGGGCGTGCGGCGAGGGCGGGCTGGGCGGTGTCGGCGGTGGCGAGCCAGTGCGGCAGCTGCTCGGCCCACCGCGGTTCGGTCGCCGCGTCGGCCAGCCGGGTGGCCCAGCGCCGCCACGACGTGCGCACCGGCGGCAGCTCGGGCGCGACACCGGCCCGGGCGGCGGAGGCGGCGGACGCCAGGTCGGGCAGCAGGATCCGCCACGACACGCCGTCCACGACGAGGTGGTGCGCCATCACGAGCAGCCGACCGGGCGCGTCCGGCCCGGCGTCGAACCACACCAGGCGCACCATCACCGCGTCGTCGGGCCGCAGCGCGCGGCGGGCGGTCTCGGTGTGCTCGTCGACCACCGCCGCCAGCGCCTCGTCGGTGAGCCCGGCGACGTCCACGCGGGCCACGTGCTCCTCGGCCCGCACCGCACCGTGCGGCAGGACTTCCAGCGCCCACCCGTCGTCGTCACGGCGCAGTCGGGTGCGCAGGGCGTCGTGGTGCTCCAGCACGGCCGCCCAGGCGTCCACCAGGTGCCCGGTGGTGAGCCCGCCGGGCGTGGCGACCACGTGCGACTGGTTGAACCCGTCCACCGGACCGCCACCGGCCCGCAGCCACTCCACGATCGGCAGGAGGGGCACTTCGCCCACACCATCGGCCACCTCGTCCTCCAGCGCGGACGGCGGCACGGCGATCCCGGCCAGGCGACGCACGGTCTTCAGCTCGAACACGTCACGCGGGGTGAACACCCACCCGGCCGTGCGGGCCCGGCTGACCAGCTGGATCGACATGATGCTGTCGCCGCCCAGGTCGAAGAACCCGTCGTCCACGCCGACCCGGTCCACGCCGAGCACGTCGGCGAACACCGCCGCCAACGCCTCCTCCACCGCCGTGCGCGGCACGGCGACCGGCGCGGACTCCCGCTGTGGCGCGGGCAGGGCGCGGCGGTCCAGCTTGCCGTTCACGGTCAGCGGCAGCTCGGGCAGCACCACGAACGCTGTCGGCACCGAGTAGTCCGGCAGCGCGGTGGCCGCCGCGGCACGCACCCGCGCGACGTCCACGTCGTCGCCGACGAGGTACGCGACGAGCCTGCGTTCGCCGGGACGGTCCTCGCGCACCACGACCGCGGCGCCCGTGACGCCCGCCCGGCCGGTCAGCGCGGCCTCGACCTCGCCCGGCTCGACGCGGTAGCCGCGCAGCTTCACCTGGTCGTCGGTGCGGCCGACGAACTCCAGCCTGCCGTCGCGCGACCAGCGGGCCAGGTCGCCCGTGCGGTACAGGCGATCACCGGGCGCGCCGTGCGGGTCGGGCGGGAACCGCTCGGCGGTGAGCCCCGGGCGGCCCAGGTAGCCGCGCGCCAGCTTGCCGCCCGCGACGTACAGCTCGCCCGTCACGCCCGGCGGCACGGGCTGGAGCCGGCCGTCCAGGACGCGCAGCGCCGTACCGGCCATCGGGACGCCGATCGGCAGCGGACCCGTGGCGGCGTCGCCGGGCAGCACCGCGTGGCGCGAGGCGAACGTCGTGGTCTCGGTGGGGCCGTACCCGTTGACCACCACCAGTTCCGGGCACGCCCGGCGCACGGCGTCCACCGCGTGCTCGGACACCACGTCACCGCCGGTCCACACCTCGCGCAGGGTCGCCAACGCCTCCGGCGCCTCCTCCGCGACGACCCGGAACAGCCCGGCGGTCAGCCACAGCGCGGTCACGCCGTGGCGGCGGATCGCGGCGGCCAGGCCCGCGAGGTCCACCTCGTCGGGCGAGTCGACGACCGAGACGCCGCCGTTGAGCAGCGGGACCCACATCTCGTAGGTGCTCGCGTCGAACGCGTAGGAGGAGTGGACGAGCACGCGGTGGTGCGCGCCGGTGGTGAAGATCGGATCGGTGGCCAGCTCCACCACGTCGGCGTGCGTGACGGCCGCGCCCTTCGGCACGCCCGTGGAGCCGGACGTGTGGATGACGTAGGCCAGCTGGTCCGGGTGGGGTGTCGGCAGCCCGGTGTCCGGCGCGGGCGGCAGCTCGGCCGCGAGGTCCACCACGTGCGCCGGGACGTCGAGGCCGGCGGGCAGGTCGGCGCGGTCGGTGAGCAGGACGGCGGCGGAGGTGTCGGCGAGGATCAGGTTGTGCCGCTCGGCCGGGTTGCCGTCGTGCAGCGGCACGTACGCGCCGCCCGCGCAGAGCACGGCGAGGGTGGCGACGGTCCGTTCGGCGGACCGTCGCGCGAGCACGGCGACCCGGGTCTCCGGCCGCACGCCGACCGCGACCAGGTGGTGTGCCAGCGCGCGGGCGCGAGCGTCCACTTCGGCGTAGGTCAGCTCGCGGTCGCCGTCGACCAGCGCCACGGCCTGCGGCGCCTGCACGACCTGCGCGCGGAAGCGGTCCACGACGGTGCCGCGTTCGCGGTGCGAGGCGGCGCGGCCCCACACGTCCAGCACGATCCCGCGTTCGCCCTCGCCGACCACGGGCAGGGCGCTCACCGGCGTGGCCGGGTCGGCGGCCACCGCGTGCAGCACGCGGGTGAGACGGGCGCCGAGGGCTTCGACGGTGGCGCGGTCGAACAGGTCGGCGGCGAACTGGATGGTGCCCTCCAGGCCCGCCCCGGTCTCACCCAGGTCGAACGACAGGTCGAACTTCGCCGGTCCTTCGCCGAGGTCCACCAGGTCCAGGCGCAGGCCGGGCAGGTCCAGGTCGGGCTCGGGCGCGTTCTGCAGCACGAGCATCACCTGGAACAACGGGTGCCGCGCCACCGACCGCTCGGGGTTGAGCGCGTCCACGAGCCGGTCGAACGGCAGGTCCTGGTGCGCGAAGGCGGCCAGGTCGGTCTGCCGGACGCGGCCGAGCAGCTCCTCGAACGCCGGGTCGCCGGAGGTGTCCGTGCGCAGCACCAGCGTGTTGACGAAGAACCCGACCAGGTCCTCCAGCGCGGCGTCCGTGCGGCCCGCGACGGCCGTGCCGAGGACCACGTCCTCGCCCGCGCCCATCCGGGTCAGCAGCGCCGAGATCGCCGCCTGGAGCACCATGAACAGGCTCGTGCCGGACCGGCGGGCCAGGGCGAGCAGGTCGGCGTGCAGGGACGCGTCCACGCGCCACGGCACGAGGCCGCCCCGGTGCGAGGCGACGGCGGGTCGTCGGCGGTCGGCGGGCAGGTCCAGCGCGTCGGGGATGCCGTCGAGCTGACGCCGCCAGAACTCCAGCTGCGCCGTGCCCGCCGAGCCGGGGTCGCCGTCCTCGCCCAGCACGTCGGCCTGCCACAGCGCGTAGTCCGCGTACTGGACGGGCAGTTCCGGCAGCTCGGGGGCGCGTCCGGCGAGGCGGGCGCGGTAGGCCTCGCCGAGGTCGCGGGTCAGCGGCGTGAACGACCAGCCGTCGCCCGCGATGTGGTGCAGCACCAGCAGCAGCACGTGCTCCGATGGCGACAGCTCGAACAGCCACGCCTTGAGCGGCAGTTCGCGGGACAGGTCGAACTTGGTGGCCGCCGCGTCGTCCAGGCGCTCGCGCAGGACGCCCGCGTCGGTGGTGCGCACGCTGAACGCCCGGCCGAGCACCTCGTCGGCCTCGGCGGCGGGCACCACGTGCTGGCGCGGCGTGCCGTCGACGTCGGGGAAGACGGTGCGCAACGACTCGTGCCGGGCCAGCACGTCGCCCAGGGCGGCGCGCAGCGCGGTCACGTCCAGGTCGCCGGACAGGCGCAGCGCGATCGGGATGTTGTACATCCCGCCCGCGTCCTCCAGCCGGTCGAGGAACCACAGGCGGCGCTGGGCGAACGACAGCGGCACGACGTCGGGCCGTTCGGCGCGGTTGACGCCCCGGCGCGCGATGCCGGCGGTGGTGGCGCGGGCGGCGAGCAGCGCGGGCGTCGGCGCCTCGAACACCGCGCGCAGCGGCAGTTCCACGCCCATCGCCGCCCGCACCTGGCTGACCAGGCGGGTGGCGAGCAGCGAGTGGCCGCCGAGGTCGAAGAACCCGTCGTCCACGCCGACCCGGTCCAGGCCGAGCACGTCGGCGAACACCGCGCACAGCACCTCTTCGGCCGGGGTGCGCGGCGCGGCGTCACCGACCACGGCGGCGTCCGGCGCGGGCAGGGCTCGGCGGTCGAGCTTGCCGTTGGCGTTCAACGGGAACGCGTCGAGCACGACGAGCGCGGCCGGGACCATGTACGCGGGCAGGACGGCGCGCACCGTGTCGAGCACGGCGGTCGGGTCGACCACCCGGCCGGTGACGTACCCGACGAGGCGCTTGTCCCCCGGCCGGTCCTCGCGCACCACGACGGCGGCGCGGTCCACGTCGGCGTGCCGGGTCAGGGCGGACTCGACCTCGCCCAGTTCGATCCGGAAACCGCGCAGCTTCACCTGGTCGTCGGAGCGGCCCAGGTACTCCAGCTGCCCGTCCGCGTTCCAGCGCACCAGGTCGCCGGTGCGGTAGAGCCGCCCGCCCCGGCCGAACGGGTCGGCGACGAACCGCTCGGCGGTCAGGGCCGCGCGGCCGACGTAGCCGCGGGCCAGGCTCTCACCCGCCAGGTACAGCTCGCCGGGCGTGCCGGGCGGGACCGGGCGCAGCGCACCGTCCAGCACGTAGGCGCGGGTGTTCCACAGTGGACGGCCGGTCGGCGCGGGCCCGTCCAGCGGCCCGGGTGCCGTGCTGCCCCACTGGAGGGTGTAGACGGTGGCCTCGGTGGGGCCGTAGATGTTGTCGATCCGGGCGGTGGGCAGGGCGGCGCGCACGCCGTTGTAGACGCTCGCGGGCAGGCCCTCGCCGGCCAGCACGACGGCACGCGCGTCCAGGTCCACCCCGGCCGCCAGCACCTGCGCGAACACCGACGGCACACCGCTGACCAACCCGCCGGACCAGCCGCCGCGTTCCACCAGCGCGGTCAGGTTCTCCACGACCTCCACCCGGCCG
The DNA here is from genome assembly GCF_003014735.1 of Saccharothrix carnea. Taxonomy (GTDB): domain Bacteria; phylum Actinomycetota; class Actinomycetes; order Mycobacteriales; family Pseudonocardiaceae; genus Actinosynnema; species Actinosynnema carneum. Next base: position 19,309 of record NZ_PYAX01000017.1, read on the forward strand.
CCCACGACGAGCGGCGTGAACAGCTCGAACACCGACACGTCGAAGTTCAGCGAGGTGGCGAGCAGCACCGAGGACAGCTCCTCGGGCGTGAAGTGGTCGGCGGCCCAGGCGACGAGGTTCGCCATGCCGCCCCGCGTCACGGCCACGCCCTTGGGCCGGCCGGTGGAACCGGAGGTGTGGATCACGTAAGCCAACGATCCGCTGTGGACGGTCGTGGTGGGTGGCGCGGCGGGCCAGGTGAGGCGTTCGACGACGGCCGGGTCGTCCAGCAGGACCAGGCGATCGGCGGCGGCGGTGAGGCGGTCGGCCGTGTCGGCGACGGCCAGCACGCACACCGGGCGGGTGTCGTCCAGCACGAACGCCACGCGCTCGGTCGGGTGGCCGGGGTCCAGCGGCACGTACGCGCCGCCCGCCCGCAGCACCGCGAGCAGCGCCACCACCGCGTCCGCCGTGCGGGGCAGCGACACCGCGACCAAGGTCTCCGGCCGCACGCCGCGTTCCACGAGCAGCGCCGCGAGCCGGTCGGCGCGGGCGTCCAGCTCCGCGTACGTGAGCACGCGGTCGGGACCGACCACGGCGAACGCGTCGGGCGTGCGGCGGGCCTGCCGCGCCACCAGGTGTTCCACGAACACCCCGGGCACGGGCCGCGCGGTGTCGTTCCACGTGTGCAGCACCCGTTCGCGTTCCGCCGGGTCGAGCACGTCCACGTCCCCGAGGCGGATCGCCGGGTCCGCGACCACGGTCTCCAGCAGCCGCACGAGACGGCGCGCGAGGGCGCGGGCGGTCGGCGCGTCGAACAGGTCGAGGGCGTGTTCGAGGTCGCCTTCCACGCCCGCCGGGCGGCCCGCGTGGTCGTGGGTCTCGCGCAGGTCGAGCAGCAGGTCGAACTTGGCCGCGCCACCGGGCACCTCTTCGAGGTCGATGGCGAGGTCGGGCAGGTCCAGGTCGGCCTCGGGGGTGTTCTGCAGCACGAGCATCACCTGGAACAGCGGGTGGTGTGCCAGCGAACGACGCGGGTTCAGCACCTCCACCAGCCGCTCGAACGGCACGTCCTGGTGCGCCAACGCGGCCAGGTCCGTCTGCCGCACCCTTTCCAGCAGCTCCTTGAACGTGGGGTCGCCCGAGGTGTCGGTGCGCAGCACCAGCGTGTTGACGAAGAACCCGACCAGGTCGTCCAACGCCTCGTCCGACCGACCGGCCACCGCCGTGCCCAGCGGGATGTCCGTCCCCGCGCCCAACCGCGTCAACAACGCCGCCACCGCGGCCTGCAACACCATGAACACGGTCGTGCGGGTCTGCCGGGCCAGGGCCACGAGCCGGGTGTGCGTGTCGGCGTCCAGGCGCAACGGCACCCGCCCGCCAAGGTACGACGCCACCGCCGGGCGCGGCCGGTCCGCCGGCAGCTCCAGCACCTCGGGCAGGCCGGCGAGCTGCGAGCGCCAGAACTCGACCTGCGCGGCGAGCGCGCTGCCCTCCTCCTCGTCCGAGCCGAGCACGCGCCGCTGCCACAACGTGTAGTCGGCGTACTGCAGCGGCAACGGCGGGAACTCCGGCGCGGCGCCCGCGCGCCGGGCGCGGTAGGCGGCCGCGAGGTCGCGCAGCATCGGCGTGAGCGACCAGCCGTCACCCGCGATGTGGTGCACCAGGAACAGCACCACGTGCTCGTCGGGCGCGAGCTCGAACAGCCACAGCCGGCACGGCGGCTCCGCCGCCAGGTCGAACCGGTGCGCCAGCGCGTCGGCGAGGGCGGCGGGCAGGTCGTCCTCTTCCACCTCCACGTGCACCACCGGCAAGCCGGGGGCGTCGAGCACGTGCTGGCGCGGTTCGCCGTCGACCTCCGGGAACGTCGTGCGCAGCGACTCGTGCCGCGCGACGACGTCGCCGAACGCCGCCGCGAGCGCGTCCCGGTCCAGCTGCCCGGTCAGGCGCAGCGGCAGCGGCACGTTGTACATCGCCGCTTCTTCCAGCCGGTCGAGGAACCACAGCCGCCGCTGGGCGTACGACAGGGGCAGCACGTCCGGGCGGGGCAGCACCTCGACGTCGTGGCGGGTGCCGCGGGCGCGTTCGGCGAGAGCGGCCAGCGCGGCGGGCGTGGGCGCCTCGAACACCGACCGGATGGACAGCTCCACGTCCAGCACGGACCGGACGCGGCTGACCAGCCGGGTGGCCAGCAGGGAGTGGCCGCCGAGGTCGAAGAAGCTGTCCTCCACGCCCACCGAGGGCAGGTTGAGGACCGTGGCGAACACGCCGACCAGCACTTCCTCGGTGAAGTTGCGCGGCGCGCGGCCGGTCGCCGCGGTGCCGCCGACCACGTCCGGCGCGGGCAGGCCGCGGCGGTCCAGCTTGCCGTTGGTGGTCAGCGGCAACGCGTCCAGCCGCACGAACGCCGAGGGCACCATGTAGTCCGGCACGGCGGCGGTGACGTGCGCGTGCAGGGCGATCGGGTCGAAGTCGCGGCCCTCGGCGGGCACGACGTAGGCGACGAGCCGCTGGTCGCCGGGCTGGTCCTCGCGCACGACCACGCCGACCGGCCCGACCGACGGGTGCCGGGACAGCACGGACTCGATCTCGCCCAGCTCGACCCGGTAGCCGCGGATCTTCACCTGGTCGTCGGCGCGGCCCGCGAACAGCAGGTCGCCGTGCTCGCCCCACCGGGCCAGGTCGCCGGTGCGGTACATGCGTGAACTGGCCGGACCGTACGGGTTGGCCACGAACCGGCCGGAGGTCAAGCCGGGCCGGGCGACGTACCCGCGGGCCAGGTTCCCGCCCGCGATGTACAGCTCGCCGACGACACCGGGCGGTACCGGGCGCAGCGCGTCGTCCAGCACGTACGCCTGCGTGTTCCACAGTGGACGGCCCAGCGACAGCACCTCGGCGGGGATCTCGTCGCCCGGCTCGACGACCAGCGTCGTGCAGCCGACCGTGGTCTCGGTGGGGCCGTACTCGTTCACGACCCGCGCGCCGGGGTGGCGCTTGCGCCACACGTCGAGCTGCGCGCCGGGCAGCGGCTCACCGCCGAGCACGAGTTCGGCGGTCGGCGAGTAGGTGTCGGGCAGCACGTCCAGCACGGACAGGTGGCTGGGCGTGCCCTTGAGGAACGCGAAACCGGCCGCGGTGGGGCTCGCGGGGTCGATGCCGTCGTCGGCGAGGTCGCCCAGGTGCACCGCGCCACCGGAGATCAGCGGCGCGTACAGGCCGGTGACGGTGAGGTCGAACGTGACGGGCGAGTGCAGGAACGCGCCGGACCGCACGGACGGGTAGGCGTCCACCGACCACTGGAGGTAGTTCACCGCCGCGCGGTGCTCGACCAGCGTGCCCTTGGGGCGGCCGGTCGAACCGGACGTGTAGATGACGTAGGCGGCGTGTTCCAGCCGCAACGGCGAGCGCCGGTCGGCGTCGGTCAGCGGGTCGGCGGAGAACGCGTGGTCATCGAGGTCGTCCAGGACCAGCTGGGCCACGTCGAGCGAGGCGAGGCCGGGCGCGAGGACCGCGTCGGTGACCAGCCGCACGGGCCGGGTCTCGCCGAGCATGTCGGCGAGCCGCTCGGTGGGCTGGTCGGGGTCGAGCGGCAGGTAGCCGGCGCCGGTCTTGAGCACCGCGAGCAGCGTCGTGACCAGGCGGGTGCCGCGCGGGAGCGCCACCGCGACCAGGGTCTCCGGCCCGGCGCCGTGCCCGACCAGCAGACGGGCCAGGCGGTTGGCGTCGGCGTGCAGCTCGGCGTAGGTGCGCTGCACGGTCCCGTGCACGACGGCGATCGCGTCCGGGGTGGCGTCCGCCTGCCGGTCGAGCAACGCGGTCAGGTGCAGCGGCTCCACGGCGTGGTCGGTGGCGTTCCAGTCGACCAGGATGCGCTCGCGCTCGTCGGCGTCGAGCAGGTCGACGGCGTTGACGGCGCGGTCCGGGTCGGCGGCGATGGCGCGCAGCACCAGCCGCAGCCACTCCCCCATCCGCGCCACGGTGGCCGGGCCCAGCACGTCGGGCCGGTAGTCCAGCCGGAACGCCAACCGCTCGCCGGGCAGGCCGACCAGGCTGATCGTGTAGTGCGTGGCGTCACGGGCCTGGAAGTCGGTGATCCGCACGCCGCCGCCCAGCACGGGCGCGGTGTCGACGTCGACCGGGTAGTTCTCGAACACCATCGTGGTGTCGAACAGCTCGCCGTGGCCGGTGCGCCGCTGCACGTCGGCCAGCCCGACGTGCTGGTGCGCGATCAGCCCGGCCTGCCGGTCCTGCACGGCGGTCAGCAGCTCGCCCAGCGACTGCCCGGCGGCCCACGACACGCGCACCGGCAGCGTGTTGATGAACAGGCCCAGCATGGTCTCCACGCCCGGCAGCTCGGCGGGCCGACCGGACACCGTGCCGCCGAACACCACGTCGCGGCGGCCGAGGTAGCGGCCGAGCACCACGCCCCACGCGCCCTGGGCGAGGGTGTTCATCGTCCAGCCGCGGGCACGGGCGGTGCGGGTGAGCGCATCGGTCAGCTCGTCGTCCAGCTCGACCAGCACGCCCTCGGGCACCACGGAGGCGTTGTCGGCGGCCGACCCGACCAGCGTGGGCCCGTCCAGGCCCGCCAGCACCGAGTCGTAGGCGGTCAGCGCGGCGTCGGCGTCCTGCTTGGTCAGCCAGCCCAGGTAGTCGCGGTAGGGCGTGACGCGGGGCATCGCCGAGTCGTCGCCCGCGTGCTCGTAGAGGGTGAACAGCTCGTCCAGGAACACCGGCGTGGACCAGCCGTCCATCAGGATGTGGTGCATGGTCAGCAGCAGCCGGTGCACCTGGCCGGGCAGCACGACGAGCACGAACCGCAGCAGCGGCGCGCGGGCCATGTCGAAGCGGCGGGCCCGTTCCTCGTCGACCAGCCCGGCGTAGTCCGCCTCCGGGTCGGCGGCACCGGTCAGGTCGAGTTCACGCCACGGCGCGCGCACCTCGCGGCGCACCACCTGCACGGGCCGGTCGAGGCCCTTGTGCCGGAAGCCGACGCGCAGGTTGGCGTGCCTGCGCAGCAACGCGTCGGCCGCCGCGCGCAGCGCGGGCACGTCCACCGGGCCGGTCAGCTCGGTGGCCATCTGCACGGTGTAGACGTCCAGGCCGTCCCGGTCGTACAGGGCGTGGAAGAGGAACCCCTCCTGCAACGACGACAGCGGCAGGACGTCCTCGACTGCGGACTTCTTGCTCATCGGTCCAAGTCCTCGCTCTCGTCGTCTTCGTCGTCTTCCAGCAGGTCCAGCTCGTCCTGGCTGAGAGGGACCAGGTCCACGTCGGACGGGGTGAGGCCGCCCGCCGCGGTGCCCCGGACGTGCTCGACCAGCCCGTGCAGCGCCTGCCGCCACGCGGTGCCCAGGTCGGCGGCCTCGGCGTCGGCGAGCAGGTCGGCGGGCCAGGCGAGGGTGGCGGCCAGGCGCGGGCCGTCCGGTGTGTCCTCGGTGACGGCCGTGACCTCGATCGCGTGCACGAACGGCAGGTCGTCGTGCCCGACCGGGGCGGTGAAGCCCGGTGCGGGCAGCCAGAGCCGCTCGCCGCCGGGCGCGGCGGTGTCGACGCGGCCCAGGTAGTTGAACGCGATCTGCGGCGCGCCCAGGCCCGCGAGCTTGCCCGCCGTGTCGGCGTTGAGGTGGCGCAGCAGGCCGTAGCCGACGCCCTTCTCCGGCAGCTCGCGCAGCTGCTCCTTGACCCGCTTCAGCGCCGTGCCCGCGGCGGGTCCACCGGCCAGCAGCTCGGGCCAGCCGACCCGGCCGGGGTCCAGCCGCACCGGGTGCACGCTGGTGAACCAGCCGACCGTGCGGGACAGCTCCACGTCCGGTACGACGTCCTCCCGGCCGTGGCCCTCGACCTGCACCAGCACGGACGTCTCCGCGCCCCGGCCGCGACGTTCCCGCCACCGGCCCACGGCCAGCGCGAGCGCGGTCAGCAGCACGTCGTCCACGCCCGCGTGGAACGCGGCGGGCACCTCCGTGAGCAGCGGCGCGGTCTCCTCGACCGTGAGCGCGACCTCGGCGGTGCGCGCGGTGCCGACCGTGTCGCGGGCCGGGTCGAGCGGGCGTGCGCCGAGCAGCGGGTCGGGGCCGTCGAGGACGGCGGTCCAGTACGGCAGCTGGTCGGCGCGGGCCGGGTCGTGCGCGGCGTCGTGCAGCAGGTGCGACCAGCGGCGCCACGACGTCCACACCGGTTCCAGCGAGGGTTCGCGGCCGGCGGCGAGGGCGTGCCACGCCTGGGCGAGGTCGGGCAGCAGGATCCGCCACGACACGCCGTCCACGGCCAGGTGGTGCACGACCAGCAGCAGGTCGCCGGGGTGCACTGGGCCCGCGTCGAACCACACCGCCTGCACGAGCCGCCCGCGGGCCGGATCGAGGCGTCGCCACGCGGTGTCGGCCTCGGCGCGGACGGCGGCGGCACGCGCGGTGTCGTCCAGCCCGGTCACGTCCACGCGGCGGGTCACGTCTTCCGCCTGCACCGTGCCGGGGTCGGCGATCTCGTAGTACCACTCGCCTTCGTCGTCACGGGCGAGGCGGGCGCGCAGGGCGTCGTGGTGGCGCAGCACCGCGTCCAGCGCGCCCAGCAGCCGGTCCCGGCCCAGTCCGGCCGGCACCGCGACGAGCTGCGCCTGGTTGAAGCCGTCGAGCGTGCCGCCGCTGTCGAGGAACCAGCGCACGACCGGCGTGAGCACGGCCGGGCCGCTGCCCGTGGTGTCGGGCACGAGCCGGGCGTCGGCCGGTTCCACCGCCACCAGGGCGAGTTCGGCCGCGGTCTTGCGCTCGAACACGTCACGCGGGGTGAACACCAGGCCCGCCCGGCGGGCGCGGCTGACGAGCTGGATCGAGCCGATGCTGTCGCCGCCGAGGTCGAAGAAGCTGTCGTCCACGCCCACGTCGGGCAGGCCGAGCACGTCCGCGAACACCCCGCACAGCACCTCTTCGCGTGCGGTGCGCGTGCCCGCGGCGTGCGGCGTCGGCTCGGGAGCGGCGGGTGCGGGCAGCACGGCGTGGTCGAGCTTGCCGTTGCGGCTCAACGGCAACTCGTCCAGCAGCACCACCGCGGCCGGCACCAGGTAGTCGGGCAGCTCGGCGCGCAGCGCGGACCTCAGGGCCGCGGTGTCCAGCTCGGCACCGGCCGTCGCGGTGACGTAGGCGACGAGCCGGGGCGTGCCGCCGTGGTCGGGCCGCAGCAGCACGGCGCAGGTGTCCACGCCGTCGTGGCGGCGCAGCGCCGCTTCGACCTCGCCGGGCTCGACCCGGAAGCCGCGCACCTTGACCTGGCCGTCGACCCGGCCCAGGAACTCCACGTGCCCGTCCGGCCGGCGGCGCGCGAGGTCACCCGTCCGGTACATCCGGGCTCCCCCGCCGGCGAACGGGTCGGCGACGAAGCGGTGCGAGGTGAGCGCGGGCCGGTCGAGGTAGCCGCGGGCGACGTTCGGGCCGGACAGGTACAGCTCGCCGGGCACGCCCACCGGCACGGGCCGCAGCCACGCGTCCAGCACGTGCGCCCGGGTGTTGAGCACCGGCGTGCCGATGACCGGCGCCGGGTGGTCGGCCAGGTCGGCGATCATCGAGTCCACGGTGGCCTCGGTCGGGCCGTAGAGGTTGAGCGCCACCAGCCCCGGCGTGCCGCGCAACGCCCCCCACAGGTGGGCGGGCACGGCCTCGCCGCCGAGCAGCACGACGGACGGGAACCGCTCGTCACCGTCCAGCAGCCCGTGCGCCACCAAGTGGTCCGCATAGGACGGTGTGGTCTCGATGACGTCGATCCGCTCCCGGCGCAGGTGTGCCACCAGGGCCTCCGGGTCGCGGCGGACGTCGTCACCGATCACGTGCAGCTCGTGGCCCGCGAGCAGCCACAGCACCGGGTCCCAGGACGCGTCGAACGCCACCGGCGCGGTCAGCGCGGACCTGAGCCGGTCACGGCCCAGGCGGCGCGCGACCGGCGTGAAGACGTGCTCTTGATGGTGGCGCAGGAGGTTCGCGAGGGAACCGTGCTCCACCACGACGCCCTTGGGACGGCCGGTCGAGCCGGAGGTGTAGATGACGTACGCGGCGTCGCGCGCGGTCAGCGGTCGGGTGCGGTCGGCGTCGGTGGGTGCCGTGTCCGGGGCGTCCGGTGCGGTGTGGGCGTCGACCGAGCCCTCGATGACCAGGGCCGGGCGGGCGTCGGCGAGGGTGGCGCGGCGCCGTTCCGCCGGGTGGTCGGGGTCCAGCGGCAGGTAGACCGCGCCCGCCTTGAGCACCGCGAGCAGCGCCACGACCGTGTCGACCGACCGGGGCAGGACCACCGCCACCACGTCACCGACCGCCGTGCCGCGGCGCAGCAGCGAGTGCGCGAGCCGGTTGGCGCGCCGCTCCACCTCGGCCGCGGTGAGCCGGACGTCCCCGCAGACGAGGGCCTGCCGGTCGCCACCCGCGCCCCGCTCGAACGTGGACAGCACGGTCTGGTCCGGTACCGGGCCGAGCGGTCCGACCGCGCCACGGGCCAGGTGTCCGGCCTCGCCGGGGGCGAGCAGGTCCAGGTCGCCGAGGCGCCGCGTCGGCTCGGCCGTGACCTGGTCCAGCACCCGGGCGAACCAGGACGCCACGCGGTGGGCGGTGTCGGCGTCGAACAGGTCCCGGCTGTACTCCAGCTCGCCGTGCAGGCCTGCGGGCTCGCCGTGCTCGTGCCGTTCGGCGAGCGTGAACGACAGGTCGAACTTGGCCGGACCGGCGGGCAGGTCGACCACCTCGGGCGTGACGCCCGGCAGGTCCAGGTCCGGGTCGGCGTTGTTCTGCACCGTCAACAGCACCTGGAACAGCGGGTGCCTGGCCAGCGAGCGCTGGGGCGCCAGCTGCTCGACCAGCCGGTCGAACGGCACGTCCTGGTGCGCGAACGCGGCCAGGTCGACCTCGCGGACCCGGTCGAGCAGGTCGGCGAACGCGGGCTCCCCCGAGGTGTCCACCCGCAGCACGAGCGTGTTGACGAAGAACCCGACCAGGTCGTCCAGCGCCTCGTCCCGCCGACCGGCCACCGGCGTGCCGATCGGGATGTCGGTGCCCGCGCCCAACCGCGTCAGCAGCGCGGACAGCGCGGCGTGCAGCACCATGAACGGGCTGGCGCCGTGCGCGGCGGCCAGGTGTGCCACCCGGGCGTGCACGTCGGCGTCCAGGTGCAGCGGCACGGAACCGCCGTCGTTGCGCGGCCGACTCGGACGTGCCCGGTCGGTGGGCAGGTCGAGCGTCTCGGGCAGGTCGGCCAGCAGCGCCCGCCAGTGGTCGAGCTGGGCGCGCAGCGGGCTGTGCTCGTCCTCCTCGGAGCCGAGCACGTCGTGCTGCCACAGCGTGTAGTCCGCGTACTGCACGGGCAGCGGCGTGAACTCCGGTGCCACGCCCGCGTGCCGGGCGCGGTAGGCGACGCCGAGGTCGCGCAGCAGCGGTGCCAGGGACCATCCGTCCGCGGCCACGTGGTGCAGCAGCAGGAGCAGCACGTGGTGGTCGTCCGCGAGCCGGTACAGCCGGACCGCCACGGGCAGGTCGTCGGCCAGCGCGAACTTGTGCCGCACCGCGTCGGCCAGGTCGGTGGTCAGCGCGTCCTCGGTGGTGTCGATCCGCCTCGTCGCGGCGCTGAGCAGCGCGGCGGCCGCGGCCGGGTCCAGCACCGATTGCCGCGGCGAGCCGTCGACCTCGGGGAACACCGTCCGCAGCACCTCGTGCCGGGCGACCACGTCGGCCACGGCCGCGAGCAGCGCCGCGCCGTCCAACGCACCCGTGAGCCGCACGGCCAGCGGCACCGAGTACAGGCCACCGGCCTCGTCCAGCCGGTCGAGGAACCACAGGCGTTGCTGCGCGGCGGACAACGGCACCACGTCGGGCCGGGCGCGCGGGGTGACGCGGGCGCGGGCGGGCGCGGCGTCGTGCAGGACGCGGGCCAGCCCGGCGGGCGTCGGGTGCTCGAACACCGCGCGGATCGGCGCCTCCACCGCCAGCACGGCCCGGACCCGGCTGATCAGCCGCATGGCGAGCAGCGAGTGACCGCCCAGGTCGAAGAACCCGTCGTCCACCCCGACCTCGGTCACGCCGAGCACGTCGGCGAACAACCCGCACAGCGTCTCCTCCACGCCGTGCGCCGCGCGGGACGCGGACGTGACGGCCGCGGCGGGCGCGGGCAGGGCCTGCCGGTCGACCTTGCCGTTGCCGTTGAGCGGCAACGCCGCCAGCTCCACCACGACCGACGGCACCATGTACGCGGGCAACGCCCCGCCGACGTGCGCGCGCAACGCCGCCTGGTCCGCGGTCGCGCCTTCGTCGGGCACGACGTAGGCCACCAGACGACGTTCTCCGTGGTGGTCGGCGCGGACCGCGACGACGGCGTGCGCCACGTCGGGGTGCCGCGCCAGCACGGCTTCGACCTCGCCGGGCTCGATCCGGAACCCGCGCAGCTTCACCTGGTCGTCGGCGCGCCCGTGGAACGCCAGCAGCCCGTCCGGCAGGCGGCGCACCAGGTCGCCGGTGCGGTACATGCGGTCACCGGGCGGCCCGTACGGGTTGGGCACGAACCGCTCCGCGGTCAGCCCGGCCCGCCCGAGGTAGCCGCGCGCGAGACCGGTGCCCGCCACGTACAGCTCGCCGACCGCGCCGGGCGGGGTGAGCCCGAGGTCGGTGTCGAGGACGTGCACGCGCGTGTTGTCCATCGGCAGGCCGATCGGCACGGCCCGCGGGTCGGTCTCGCCGGGCCGCAGCACGAACCGCGTGGCGAACGTCGTGGTCTCGGTGGGGCCGTAGCCGTCGACCACGGTCAGGTCCGGGCAGTGCGCGCGGACCCGGGCCACCGCGGCGGCGGGCACGACGTCACCGCCGGTCCACACCTCCCGCACGCCCGCCAGGCTGGTCGGCGCTTCCTCGGCGACCAGCCGGAACAGCCCGGCGGTGAGCCACAGGGCGGTGACGCGGTGCTCGGCGACGACCCGGCCGAGGGTGGCGATGTCCAGCACGCCGGGCGGTGCGACGACGACCGTGCCGCCGGACAGCAGCGGCGCCCACAGCTCGTAGGTGGCGGCGTCGAAGGCGTGCGAGGAGTGCAGCAGCACGCGGGCGTGCGCGGGCGTGGTGAACAGCCGGTCGGTGGCCAGCTCCACGACGTTCGCGTGCGTGACGGCGACGCCCTTGGGCACGCCCGTCGAGCCGGACGTGTGCATGACGTAGGCGAGCTGGTCGGGGTGCGAACGCCGGTTCAGCGCGCCCGCGGCCGGCGGTCGTTCGCCGGTGTGCACGACGTGCACCGGCGCGGTCAGGCCTTCGGGCGGCGTCGGCCGGTCGGTGACCAGGACGGGCGCGCCGAGGTCGGCGAGCACGAAGTCCACGCGCTCCACCGGGTACGACTCGTGCAGCGGCACGTAGTAGCCGCCCGCCTTGAGCACCGCGAGGATCATCACCACCAGCGACGGCGACCGGTCCACCAGCAGCGCGACGGGCGTCTCGGCGTCCACCCCGAGGTCGGCGAGCCGGTTCGCCCACCGGTCGGCCTCGGCGTCGAGCTGCCCGTAGGTGAAGGTGCCCGCGTCGGACACCACGGCGAGCGCGCCGGGCGTGGCCGCGGCCTGTGCCTCGAACCGGGCGGCCAGGGACGTGGCGCCGACGCGGCGGGCGGTGTCGTTCCAGGTGACGAGCTCGGCGTGCCGCTCCTCGGCGGTGAGCAGGTCGAGCCGGGCCAGGGACGTCGCGGGATCGGCGGCGACGGCGGCGAGCAGCGTGCCCAGCCGGGTCACCAGGTGCCGCGCGGTCGCCTCGTCGAACAGGTCCAGCGCGTACTCCAGCGCACCGGCGACACCCGTCACCGCGCCGCTGTCGTCACGGGTCTCGTACAGGTCGAACCACAGGTCGAACTTGGCGACCGCGGTGCGCAGGTCGGCCACGGCGACGTCCAGGCCGGGCAGTTCGACGTCCGGGTCCGGGGTGTTCTGCAGCACCAGCATCACCTGGAACAGCGGGTGCCGGGCCAGCGAACGACGCGGGTTGAGCACCTCCACCAGCCGCTCGAACGGCACGTCCTGGTGCGCCAGCGCCGCCAGGTCCGTCTGCCGCACCCGCTCCAGCAGCTCCGTGAACGACGGATTGCCTGACGTGTCCGTGCGCAGCACCAGCGTATTGACGAAGAACCCGACCAGGTCGTCCAACGCCTCGTCGGAGCGCCCCGCCACCGCCGTGCCCAACGGGATGTCCGTCCCGGCGCCCAACCGCGTCAACAACGCCGCCACTGCCGCGTGCAGCACCATGAACACGCTGGTGCGCGTCTCCCGCGCGATGTCGGCCAGCCGCGCGTACAGCTCGCCGTCCACGGTCAGCGGCACCCGTGCGCCCCGGTGCGACGGCACGGCCGGGCGCGGGCGGTCGGTCGGCAGCTCCAGCACCTCGGGCAGGTCGGCGAGCCGGTCGCGCCAGAACCGGACCTGGCGGCTGGGCGCGCCGTCCGGGTCGTCCTCGTCGCCGAGCGCTTCCCGTTGCCACAGCGCGTAATCCGCGTACTGGAGCGGCAACGGCGTGAACTCCGGTGCTCCTCCCGCGTGCCGGGCGCGGTAGGCGGCGCCGAGGTCGCGCAGCAGCGGTGCCAGCGACCAGCCGTCGGCGGCGATGTGGTGCACGACCAGCAGCAGCACGTGTTCGTCGGCGCCGGTCTCGAACAGCCACAGCCGCCACGGCAGGCCGTTGGCGAGGTCGAAGCGGTGGCCGGTGGCGGCGGTCATCTCCTCCGCCGGGTCCGCGACGGCCGCCGTCTCCACGTGGTCGGGCAGCAGGCGCAGCGCGTCGGCCACGTCGAGGACCTCCTGCACGGGCTCGCCGCCGACCTCGGGGTAACGGGTGCGCAGCGGCTCGTGGCGGGTGACGACGTCACCGAGGGCGGCCAGCAGCGCCGTGCGGTCGAGCGGGCCGGTCAGGCTCAGCGGCAGCGGCACGTTGTAGGTGCCGCCGGTCTCGTCCAGGCCGTGCAGGAACCACAGCCGGCGCTGGGCGGACGACAGCGGCACGAGGTCGGGGCGCGGCCGTGCGGTGGGCCGGGACCGGGCGACGGCGGCGCCGTCCACGACCAGCGCGAGCCCGGCGGGCGTCGGGTGGTCGAACACCTCCCGCAGCGTCAGCTCCACGCCGAGCGCGGCCCGCACCTTGCTGATGAGCCGGGTGGCCATCAGCGAGTGCCCGCCGAGGTCGAAGAACCCCTCGTCCACCCCGACCCGCTCGACGCCGAGCACGTCGGCGAACACCGCGACCATCAGCTCTTCCAGCGGGGTGCGCGGCGCCCGGCCGGCGGCGCCCGAGTCGGGTGCGGGCAGCGCGTGCCGGTCGAGCTTGCCGTTGGGCGTCAACGGCAGCGCGTCCAGCGCGACGAACGCCGAGGGCACCATGTACCCGGGCAACCGGGCCTCGGCCGACGCCCGCAGCGCGGTGAGGTCGACGTCGGCCGGCGTCACGTACGCGACGAGCCGCTTGTCACCGGGCCGGTCCTCGCGCACGACGACCGCGAGCGCGCCGACACCGCCGTGCCCGCCGAGCACCGCCTCGACCTCGCCCAGCTCGATGCGGTGGCCGCGCACCTTCACCTGGTGGTCGCGTCGTTCCAGGAACACCAGCGACCCGTCGGCGCGGCGCACCACGTAGTCACCGGTGCGGTACATGCGACGGCCGGGACGCGGCGTGAACGGGTCGGCCACGAACACCACGCCCGTGCGGCCCGGGTCGCCGAGGTACCCGCGCCCCACACCTTCACCGCCCACGTACAGCTCACCGGGCGTGCCGACCGGGACCGGGCGCAGGCGGTCGTCCAGCACGTACAGGCGGGTGTTGCGCAGCGCGCTGCCGATCGGGACGCCGTCGATGACGTCGTCGGGCGTGGTGATGAACGCGTGGGTGACGTCGTCGGCGCACTCGGTGGGGCCGTAGGCGTTCATCAGCGGGATGCCGGGGAACGCGTCGAGCCAGCGGGTGCACAGGTCGGCGGGCAGCGCCTCACCCGTGGCGACGAGCAGCCGCAACGAGGCCAACCCGGGCCGCCCACCGTCCGCGTCCCACAGGTCCAGGGCCGCGCGGAGCAACGACGGCACGACCTCCAACACGGCCACTCGTTCCGCGTCGGTCCGGTCGAACAGGCCACGCGGGTCGGCGGCGAGTTCCCGTGCGACGACGCGTGCCGTGCCGCCCACCATGAGCGGCGCGAGCATCTGCCAGATGGAGATGTCGAACGTCAGCGGCGCGTTCTGCACCACCGTGTCCACTTCGGACAGTCGACAGTCCTCCACCTTGGTCAACAGGTGGTTCACCATGCCGCGGTGGGTGACCATGGCGCCCTTGGGCTTCCCGGTCGACCCGGAGGTGAACAGCACGTACGCGAGGTCGTCGCCCGCACCGACCGGCTCGGGCCACTCGTCGGAGGTCTCGTCCCCGACCAGCAGCAGGTCCGTGCCCGCGGCCAAGTCGGTGGCGAAGGTGGCGACGGCGGGCGAGGCGAGGACGAGCCGTGCCCCGCTGTCGGCCAGCAGCGCCCGGCCGCGGGCGACCGGCGAGGCGGAGTCCACCGGGACGTAGGCCGCGCCCGCGCCGAACACCGCCAGCACCGACACCACGAAGTCGCGGCCCGGTGCGGTCGGCAGGGCGACCACGTCACCGCGCTCGACACCCGCGGCCCACAACCGGCGGGTCAGCGCGGCGGCACGCCCGGCCAGTCCGGCATAGGTGGTCGGTCCCTCGTCGTCCACCAACGCCACCGCGTCCGGCGTGCGCCGGGCGTGCGACTGGACCCGTAGCACCACCCCGTCCGCGTCGTCCAACGGCGCATCGGTGCGGTTCCACCCGACCAGCGCCTGGTCCCGCTCGGCCGCGTCGAGCAAGTCGAACGACGCCAGCGGCGCCTCCGGGTCGGCCAGCAACCGTTCGAGCAGCTTCAGCAGCCGGTCCAGGTGACCGGCCACCTCGGCCTCGCCGTACAGGAACTCGTTGCCGTCCAGGTCGATCCGCACGGGCTTGCCGTCGGACCGGTCGTAGGCGGTGATCTCCACGTCGTCGATCACGCCGTTGGACAGGTTGTGCGCCGTCACCGGGTGCCCGCCGAAGGTGACGTTGTAGTCGAACGGCATGATGTTGACCACGACGTTGGCCAACTGGCCCGCACCCCGCACCAACCCCAGGTCCCGCAGCACGTCCTCCTGCCGGTACCGCTGGTGCTTGAGCGTGTTCCGGGCCTCCACGGTCGTGCGCCGCAGCACGTCGACGAACGTCGCCGCCGGGTCGAGGTCCACGAACAGCGCGAGGATGTTGCTGACCATCCCCGGCGTGTCGCGCAGCAGCTTGCTCTTGCGCGCCATCACCGGGAACCCGACCGGCGTGGTGCGCGCACCCGTCACCAGGTGCAGGTACACGGCGGTGGCGGCGGTCAGCGCCATCGGCCAGGTGGACGCGTGCGCCCGGGTCAGCTCCTTCATCCGCTCCATCAGCGCCGGGTCGACCAGCGAGGTGGCGCGGGCCGGGCGGGCGCTGGCGGGCGCGGTGCCCGACGTGAGGCCGACCGGCGCGGGCCGGTCGGCCAGGCGGGTCCGCCAGTGCTCCTGGTCGCGGCGGTAGGCGTCGGAGGCGCGGTAGGCCGCGTCGTCGTCCAGGTACTGCTGGAGGGTGGCGAACGCGCCGGCGGGCACCTCCTCACCCGCCACCAGGGCCGAGTACACGGTGGCGAGGCGGTCGGTGAAGATGCGCCCGCTCACGCCATCGGCGATGACGTGGTGGTTGCGCTGGTAGTACAGGAACCGGTCGGGCGCGACCTCGAACAGCGCGTCCACCGACAGCGGACCGTTCTCCAGGTCCATCGGCCGGTACAGGTCGTCGTCCATCCACGCCACCGCGTCACCCACCGGGTCGGCGCGGTCGCTGTGGTCGAAGAAGTGCAGGTGCGGGTCGGGAGCGAGGAACTGCCACACGCCGTCGGCGTCCTCGGTGAACCGGACCTGGACGGTCTCGGCCTCCAGCACGGTGCGGCGCAGCGCCTCCTCGAACAGCGCCACGTCCACCGCGCCGTGGATCTCCAGGTACTCCGACATGACGAACACGTTGTCGGGGTTCAACCGCTGGCCGTACCAGATCCCCAGCTGTCCCGGGGAGAGCGGCCACCGCCGCCTGTCCTCGCTCATGTCCCTGTTCTCCCTAACCCGCGAGACCTAGCCCTGCCACCGGCGCAGCACGACCACGGCGTTGTGGCCGCCGAAGCCGAACGAGTTGCTCATGACCACGTCCACGTCGTGCGCCTGCGCCTCGTGGGCGACGAAGTTGACGGCGGGGTCGATCGGCTTGTGGCAGTTGACGGTCGGCGGCACGAGCCCGCGGTTGATCACCATCGCGCCGACGATCGCCTCCACCGCACCGGCCGCGCCGATCATGTGGCCGGTCATGGACTTGGTGGAGCTGACCGGGATCCGCTCGGCGTGCGCACCGAACACCGCGCGGATCGAGTCCAGTTCGGACTGGTCGTTGAACACGGTGCTGGTGCCGTGGGCGTTGACGTAGCCGACGTCCTCGGGCGCGAGGCAGGCGTCCTCCAGCGCGCCGCGCATGGCGGCCCGCGCGCCCCGGCCCTCGGGGTGCGGCGCGGTCCAGTGGTGCGCGTCGGAGGTGGCCGCGTAGCCGGCGACCTCGGCGAGGATCGTCGCACCCCGCGCCAACGCGTGCTCCGCGGACTCCAGCACCACGATCCCGGACCCGGACGCCATCACGAACCCGTCGCGGTCCTCGTCGAACGGACGGCACGCCTCGGTCGGCGCGTCGGTCCGGGTGGACAGCGCCTTGGCGTTGCCGCTGCCCGCCATGTCCACCCGGGTCAGGATGTTCTCCGCGCCGCCCGCGACCACCGCGTCGACCACGCCGTAGCGCACCCAGCGGGCCGCCTCGCCGATCGCGTCGGTGCCGGACGCGCACGCGCTGCTCAACGCCCGCGTCGGCCCGGTGACGCCGAACGCCAGGCTGATCTCGCCCGCCGCGCTGTCGATGGCACCGGTCACGGGCGCGAACGGGCTGACCGCGCGCGGCCCCTTGGCGCCCAGCGTCACCACGTGCTCGCCGAGGGACTGCATCGGCCCGTAGCCGCTGCCGATGAGCGCGCCCACCCGGTGCGCGTTGTCCTCGGTGATCTCCAGCTTCGCCGTGCCGACCGCCTCGGACGCGGCGGCGAACGCGTACTGCGCGTACGGGTCCATGCGCCGGACCTGCTTGTGGTTCAGGTACTTCTTCGGCTCGAACCCCTTGACCTCGCCCGCCAGGTCGGTGGGCAGGTCGGAGGCGTCGATGACGGTCACGTTGCCGATCCCGCTGCGCCCCGCGACCAGCGCGTCCCACGTCTCGTCGGCGGTGAGGCCGACCGGGGACACCACGCCCCAGCCGGTGATGACGACTCGCCTGCCGTGTCGTTCAGCCATGTGCCGTTCCTCGCTTCGATCGTGGGTCAGTCGGCGACCGGGAAGCTGCCGCCGAGTTCGTGGTCGGCGAACAGCGCGTCTTCCAGGCGGGTGGGAACGTTGAGGACGACCACCTGGCCGTCCCGCGAGCGCTGCCAGGCGTCGGCGACGTCCGCGCGCAGCGACTCCTTGGTCACGGTCACCTGGTGCACGCCGCGCCACCGCGGCGCCTGGGCCGTGACGGCGTCCGGGTCCACGAACGCCGTGCCCGCCAGGTCCTTGTTGTGCGGGCCGAGCTGGGAGTGCAACCAGCCGTAGCCGCCGTTGCGCAGCACCACGTAGACCAGCCCGCCGCCGAGCGCGGCGGCCGTGGGCAGGTCGGCGTCGAACAGGCCGAACGCGCCGTCGCCGACGAACGCCACCACCGGCCGGTCGCCCGCCGCGGCCTTCACGCCGACCGCCGCCGCCGCGCCGAAACCGAGGCTGGTCTGCTCGGACGGCACCACCGAGCCCGCGCCGTGCGCGCACTCGAACCGGGGGAAGCTGTAGGACCACATGTCCTGCAACCCGTTCTCCTGCACCAGGACGCGGTCGCCCGGCAGCTCGGCGTCGAGCGCGGCCAGCACCTCCACGACGTGCAGCTCGGGCTTGGCCGCGAGGGCGGCCAGCTCGCGGCGGTGGTCGGCGCGCAACCCGTGGTGCACCTCGTCCACGCGCTTGGACCACTCCACCGGCGCGCTGTCCACGGCCTGCTCCAGCCACACCGCGCACACGTCCGCGCCGTCGCCGAGCACGACCGGTCCGGTGTACTGGGTGGCCACGCCCGCCGCGTCCACGTTGACCTGCAGCACGGGCACGGTCGTGCCGAGCGCGTCGGGCCAGCCGTAGGTGGCGGTCTCCTCCAGCCTGCTGCCGAGCACCACCACGCAGTCGGTGTCGGCCCACAACGCCTTGGCCCGCTCCGGCGCGTACAGCCCGGCGAGCCCGATGAACCGCACCGACGACTCGTCCACCGCACCGCGTCCGCTGGCCGTGCAGGACAGGGCCGCGCCGACGCGTTCGGCGAACCGCTCCACGACGCCGTCCGCGTTGCGGTGCCGCATCCCGCCGCCGACCAGCACGATCGGCCGCTGGGCGTTGCGCAGCACCTGCGACGCCGCCGAGTCGCCCGCCACCGGGACCGTCGTCGGGCGTTCGACGGGTGGCGCGGGCGGCGGCACGGGCACGTCCACCTTCAGCAGGTGGTCGGGCACCTCCACGTACACCGGACCGGTCGCGCCGGACGTGGCCACGAGGACGGCCCGGCGCACGGCGGGAGCCAGCCGGTCGGGGTGCTCGACCCGGGTCGAGGACTTCACCAGCGGCGCGAGGACGGCCTGCTGGTCCAGTTCCTGGAACGCGCCGCTGCCCCGCCGTTCCGCCGCCGTGCCGCCGGACAGCAGCAGCACGGGGGCACCGGACGACGCCGCCTCCAGCAGGCCGGTCGCGGTGTTGGTCACCGCCGGGCCCTTGCCGACCAGCGCGACGCCGAGCGCGCCGGAGCGCAGCGCGTAACCGGTGGCCATGAACACGGCGTTGCGCTGGTCGCGGCACACGACCAGCCGGACACCGGCGGCGTGCAGCGCGCCGAGCGCGTCCAGGTCGTCGTCGGGCAGGCCGAACACGACTTCCACGCCCGCCTCGGCGAGCAGCCGGGCCACGGCGTGCCAGGCACCCCGGACGTGGTGGCCCGGGGAACGCGGCACGGACAGCGGTTCCAGGTCGATCACACCCATCTCCCCCTCGCCCGTCAGGCCGTGCGGCCGGTGGCGTCGGACGCGGTCAGGCGGTCGGGCCCGAGGTGGTCCGCGACGGCCTTCGAGATCAGCAGCGGCTCGGCGCGGCGCGTGCGGCCCAGCGCGGCGTAGTTGGCGCGGATGCCCGTGCCGCCGAACGGCGCGTTGCCGTCCTCGATGTCGATCACGGTCTCGTTGATGCTGACCGTGTGCCGGTGGCGCAGCAGCTCGACGGTGTCGGGCAGGTCGCCGTAGACCGTGGCGGCCATGGCCCGTTCCTGGAAGTACTGGTGGTCCAGCATCGGGTGCAGCCAGTCGGTCGAGGTGAACGGCACCACGTTGAAGATCGGCGCGAACAGCTCGGGCGGGGTGATCTTGGTGTCGGCGGGCCGGATCAGCACGGTGGGGCTGAGGTGGTCGTCCACGAAGTTGACCTCGCCGCCCGCGGCCAGGTGCTCGCGGCCGGAGCGCAGGTAGTCCAGCGACGCGTCGAACGCGTCGAGGTAGAACATGTGGCTGTAGTCGGCGTTCGGGTCGTCGAAGCGGCCGTAGCGCAGGTTGTCCACGCGGCGGCACAGCAGGTTGCAGAACTGGGCGCTGATCGATGTGTGGACGAACACCACGTCCGGGCCGAAGCAGTCCTGCCCGGAGTTGAGCATCCGCACCCGCAGCAAGCCGTCCACGGCCTTCGGGATGTCGGCGTCCGCGCCGACCACGAACGGGTTCACGCCCTGGCCGAAGTAGAGGAACAGCTGGTCGCGGCGCAGCCCGGCGCGGATCTTCTCGGCGTTCTTGAACGTGCCGGTGAACACCAGCACGTCCGAGCGCGCGCCCTCGCCCTCCATGAACTCCCGCTGGCCGCTGTCGTCCATGACGATCGGCAGGTGGTGCACGCCGGACAGCAGCTCGTGCAGCTTGAGCAGCTGGTCGGAGATGCGCCGCGACGGCCGGAACACGACCCGTTCGCTGTAGAGGCTGGGGATCGCCAGGTACAGCACGTAGCTGTAGAGCGGGATGTTCGACGGCATCAGCACGCCGATCTGACCGATCGCGGGCGGCCGGTACCGGGCGATCTCGGCGGCGGCACCCTCCAGCGCGGCGATCGACGCGTCGATCTCGCCGTACGCGGTCTTGTAGTTCGTCACCTGCGTGAGCAGGGACATCACCTCGGCGCGGCGTTCGCGCAGCAGTTGGGCGAGGTCGGTGAGCCGGGCCAGCCGGTCCGGGAACGGGATGGCCGACGGGTCCGCGTCACCGTGCGCCCTGGGGAAAACGCCCTTGACGCCTTCGAGCGCCACGGTCGAGGCGGCGATGTCGCGCAGCGCCCGGAGGTCGACCTTGCCGTTGCCGTTGAGGGGCAGTTCCTTGAGCACGACCACGCGGTTGGGCTGCTCGTGCGCGGCGACGAACCGCGACACCGTGCGCTTCCAGTGCGCCACGGGCTGCTCGGTCGGGTCGGTGATCACGAACACGAGCTGGGTGCCGCGCTGCTCGTCCTCGACCGGGATCACGCGCACCGGCGCGCCGCACGCACCGGCCTTCTCCGCGATGGCGTCCGGGTAGAGCGTGTGGCCGAAGCGGTGCACGGCGGACTTGCGGCCGAGCACGCGCAGCTGCCCGGCGGGCGTCAGGAAACCGATGTCGCGGGTGTGGAACTCCTGCCGCTCGACCTCGCGGACCCGTCCGCCCGGTTCGAGCAGGCCCACCATGATGTCGGGGGTGCGGACCACGACCTCGCCGACCTCGCCCGGCGGCACCGGGTTGCCCACCGGGTCGCGCACCTCCACGACGACGCCGTCCAACGGCGTGCCGCAGTAGGTCGGGTCCTCGATCGAGGACAGGGCGATGTTGCCCGCCTCGCTGCTGCCGTAGCCGTCCAGGAGCGTGGCGCCGAAGCGCTTCTCGAAGCGGGTGCGCAGCTCGTCGCGCAACGGTTCGCCGCCGACGCACCACATGCGCACCGAACCCAGGTCGCGGGTGTCGCGGCGGGCGATGACGCGCAGCATCGTGTCGTAGGTGGCGGGCACGGCGTCCACGACCGTCACGCGCTGCCGGGCGATCACGTCCAACGCCTGGTCCACGCGCCTGCTGGGTGCGATGACGAGCGTGGCGCGGGCGTCCCACCAGAGCATCAGCATGGACAGGCCGTACTGGTGGGTGAACGGCAGCAGCGGCAGCAGCACGTCGGACCCGACGTAGCCCATGCGCCGCTGGGTGCGCTCGACGTTGCGCCGCACCGACGCGCCGGAGCGCACGATGCCCTTGGGCTTGCCGGAGCTGCCCGAACTCCACACCACGAGCGCGTCACGCCGCTGCGCCCACTGGGCGAAGGTCAGCTCGGGGACGTCGGCCACGGGCACGTCGTGCGCGGTCTTCACCAGGGCGTGCAGGTCGAGCAGGCCGGCCGCGACCCGGTCGAACGCGGGATCGGCCTGGTCGGCGTCGGTGACGAACCAGCGGGCGCCGGAGTCCACGACGTGCTCGGCGGCCTGCGCCGGCGGCAGCCCGGGATCGACCAGGCCGACCGAGACGCCCAGCTCCATCAGCGCGAACAGCACCACCACGAAGTCGTCGGAATTGCGCGCCGACAGCACGACGCGATCGCCGTCGTCGACCCCGCGTTCACGCAGCACGCCGATCAGCGCGTGGCAGCGTTCGGCGACGTGTGCCAGGGGTGTTTCCCCGCCGTGTTCGTTGACAAGCATGGCTCTGCCCTCGTTCCTCGTTCTTCGCCACACCCACCGGGGCGTTGACGCGGAATGGACCCGGTCCGGCGGCACGCTGGAGAAACCCCAGGTGGGTCGCGTCGACCAATACCGCCCGGACAGGCGTGGGCGGCTCACGTCCGGTTTCGTGAGCCGAGGCTTTCGGACACATTTCACCCGCGATCGCGCGGGATGCCGGAAATGGCGCGGGAGCGCTAGGTGGAGGGCCGCGCCTCACGTGGCGCACGCGTCGGACGCGGTGCGTGCCACGGGCGCGACCTCTGCCCACGACTCGGCGGAACACCCGGTGGCGCGGTTTCGACCGCGCCACCCGAGTCACCGCCGGTAGTGCCCGCCTCACGTTTGCCCGCCCCGCGCACCGCGTTCCCGAATGGTCCGGGAACGGCGGTGAACGGGCCCCTGGGACAGGAGATCGTGTTCACTGCCGTCGTCCTCGTTGGAAGTTCGCGCACGGCCGGCGGACCGCGCGTCACAGTACTGCGGACGCCGCCCCAGTACTGGCGGGCGTGCCGCCACCACCCTGATCTGCGCAGACAAGGGGGTGACTGATCGACGACCGGGCTCGTCAACTTCTAACAGGCAACGAGTGCTTCCCGTTCATCAGCACCGATCACCTTGGCCTCGAGGGCGGGCGATCACAATCAGCCGATCGGCGCAGCAGGCCGGGAAAAATGTTTCATAACACCGAACAAGAACGCTGTTCACATTGTCCGGCGCGGCAAACTAGCGACCCCTGGAAGGGGTGTCAAATCGAGTGGAACGGCGCTGACGGCCATCTTCGGAGATCCGAAACACCAGAGTACCGCCGTAACATGGCGATATAGAAGTCATATAGAGGACCCTGTCGCGGGCAGCCGGACGATCTTCACGTTAACTTGATCGACAGGTTCCCCTCAGAGTGCCGTGCGCCACCTCGCGCACCGATCGAGACGCACCGCCCCATCGGCGCGATCATCGCCTGCGCACCTCCGAAGCAACACCCCCGAAAAGGGCGGAAACCCCGCCACGCGGGCGTCCCTTGTGGACCGCAGGACGCGCGGTCGTGTTCGGTGACGGGCACGGAACCACGAAGCCACCGCCCTAATGCGGGCGGTGGCTTCGTGGTGGTGGTGCGGGCCGCGCGCTCAGCTTCCCTTGCCGTGCACGGTGTCGGCGTCGGTCGATGGATCCTCGGGTTGCGCGGTGTCGGCCGGTGGGGCGTCGGCGGCTGTGGCATCAACGTCGGCATCGGCGGGTGCGGTGTCGGCGGTGGTCTCCGCCGGTGGCGTTTCCTCCTGGCGTTCCACGCCCAGCGACCACGGGCCCGCGAGAGCGGCCAACGCCGCCACCGCCGTCACCACCGGCGCGGCGACCGCGGCCACCACCCCGGCCGTCACCGGGATGTCCAGCACCGGCTCGCCCTCGCCGTTGCGCACGACCACCCGGCGCGTGTTGCCCTCGTGCACGAGCTGCCTGATCTTCTCCGTCAACGCCTCGATCCCCGGCGCCTGACGATCACCCTGCTCCGTCATGTCCTACCCCCTTAACCTCCCATCCTGCCGCGTCCGGGCGGTTCGGAGCCAGTCGCGCGGGCGTCAGCCGACCGTGCCGGGTTGGACGGACAGCGCCACCTCGCTCCAGCCCTGCGCGTCCACGGCGTCCGAGCCACTCAGGTCCGCGCCGCTGCCGTCGAACGGGTTCGCGTCGGTGTAGCGCAGCAACCCACCCTCGGCGTTGTGCCCGAAGTAGACACCGCCACCGGCCGACAGGAGCCGCCCCGAGGACCTGCCACGTGCTCGACCGCTGGCCGTGCCGAGCAGCCAGTCCGGCCCGGTCGTGGTCAACGTCTTCAGCGCGAAACCGGTGCCGATCAGCCCATCACCGGTGATGTCACCCGCGCCCGGTTTGGTGACCGGGACGGTGTAGCGGCGCAGCGTGCCGGCGGCGATGCCGTAGAGACTGCACCGGCAGGCGACCGAACGTGGAGCCATCCCGATGAACTCGTGGAGCTATGAGTCCGCTAGGCTGGCTCCATGGGCACCCCCGGTGGACGGCGGCAGGCGCGTGGTGAGGTCGAACGACTGCCGAGCGGGTCGTTGCGGGTCAGGGTGTACGCGGGTGTCGAGCCCGGCTCCGGCAAGCGGCGGTACCTGACCGAGACGGTGCCGGCCGGGCCCGGGGCGGACCGGGAGGCCGAGGCGGTGCGCACCCGACTGCTGGCCGAGGTGGACGCGCTGCGCCACCCGCGGGCCGAGGAGCGCTCGGCCGAGATCCCGGGCACGCGGCAGCGCGGGCGGCGGCGCGGCGAGTTGACCGTCGCGGCGGTCGCGCGGCTGGCCGGTGTCTCCGCGCCCACGGTGTCGAAGGTGCTCAACGGGCGGCCGGGGGTGGCGCCGCCGACCCGGCGGCGGGTGGAGGCGGCGCTGCGCGAGCACGGCTACCGGCGGCCGGAGGCGGTCGTGCGGGCGCCCAACGTGGAGGTCGTGTTCTTCGGCATGCAGAGCTACCTGGCCGTCGAGGTCATGCACGGCGTGGAGCGGGTCGCGGGCGGGCACCGGCTGGCGGTCGGGTTCACCGACGCCGCGCGCCAGGCGTCGACCGGCCGGTCCTGGGCGCGCGACCTGCTGGCCCGCCAGCCGTACGGCGTGGTCGCCGTGCACCTGGGCTTCGCCGCCACCGAGCAGCTGGGTCTGCTGGCCACCAGCGGCATCCCGCTGGTCGCGCTGGACCCCACGGGCGAGCCGGAGCACGCGGTGCCCTCGGTCGGCGCGGCCAACTGGAGCGGCGGGATCGCCGCCGCGCGGCACGTGCTCTCCCTCGGCCACCAGCGCGTGGCCGTGATCTCGGGCCCGCCGGAGCGGATGTGCGCGCGGGCCCGGCTGGGCGGTATCCGGGCGGCGATGGACGAGCACGGCGTGCCGCTGGACGAGCGGCTGGTGCGCATCGGGCAGTGGTTCGCCTTCGAGGAGGGCTTCAACCACGCCCGCGAGCTGCTGCGGCTGCCCGACCCGCCCACCGCCGTGCTGTGCGGCAACGACCTGCAGGCGCTGGGCGTCTACGAGGCCGCGCGGCAGGCAGGCCTGCGCGTCCCGGAGGACCTCAGCGTGGTCGGCTTCGACGACATACCGGCCGTCCGCTGGTGCGGCCCGCCGATGACGACCGTGCGGCAGCCGATGGTGGAGATGGGCGCCGCCGCCGCCGAGCTGGTCCTGTCGCTGGCCGCGGGCCGCACGCCCGACCAGCCGCGCGTGGAACTGCCGACCACCCTGATCGTCCGGGACAGCACTGCGCCGCCGCCGAGGTGAGGTTCACATACCGAAATCACCGCTGGGCCGAACGAGTGAACTAGCGAAGCGTTTCCAAGCCCGATCGAAAGCTTTCGACCTGCGGAATCGGTCCCCGAGCCCGCGCCTGCGGGCTTTGCGCAACCGTTGCCCTCCCCCGCTCCGCGCTCCTAGCTTCGGTTCACCGCCACCGTCCCCCGCCCGCTCCCTCATCACCTTCGAGGTCCGCTGATGAGCACGAGATCGCCCGTCCTCTCCGTCTTCCTGGCCTTGGTGGTCCTCGCCGCCCTGGTGCCGGTGATCGTGCTGACGGCCCGCGCACCGGACGCCTCGGCCGCCGCCGACCGGGACTACGTCTCGTTCAGCCCCGTCCGTGGCGGGTTCACGCTCGCCGCGCACGGGAAGGCGGCTCCGCTGTTCGTCAGCGGCGACGACTTCCCGGGTGTGGTGCGAGTGGTGGACGACCTCCGCGACGACGTGGAACGGGTCACCGGCGTGCGCCCGACCGTCTCCACCGGCACGCCGTCGTCCGGTGAGGTCGTGCTGGTCGGCACGGTGGGCCGCAGCACGCTGGTCGACGGGCTGGTCGCGGCCGGGAAGCTGGACGTCGACCGGATCCGCGGCAAGTGGGAGACCTCGCTGCAGCAGGTGGTCGAGAATCCGGTACCCGGTGTGCGCCGGGCGCTGGTGATCGCGGGCAGCGACCAGCGGGGCACGATCTTCGGCGTCTACGACGTCTCGCGGCGGATCGGCGTGTCGCCGTGGCACTACTTCGACGACGTGCCGGCACGCAAGCACAGCGCGCTCTACGTTCGGCCGGGCAGCCACACCCAGGGCACCCCGGCGGTGAAGTACCGCGGTGTGTTCATCAACGACGAGAACCCCTCCACCGGCCAGTGGGCGCGGGCGACGTTCGGGCCGGGGTTGGCACCGGGCCAGGAGGGCGGGTTGAACCACCGGTACTACGAGAAGGTCTTCGAGGTCATGCTGCGGCTCAAGGCCAACTACCTGTGGCCCGCGGTGTGGGGTCGGGCGTTCGCCGAGGACGACCCGCTCAACCACGCCACCGCGACCCGCTACGGCGTGGTGATGGGCACCTCGCACGAGGCGCCGATGATGCGCGGCATCGAGGAGTGGAAGCGCAACCCCACCCGGTACGGCGGCACGGGCGAGTGGAGCTTCCTGCGCAACGCCACCGCCGTGCGGGACTACTGGGCAGACGGCATCAAGCGGATGGAGCGGGAGAAGGTTGAGGGCGTCGTCACGCTGGGCATGCGCGGTGAAGGCGACACCAGCCTGCCTGACGGCGACGGTGTCGAGCTGATGCGGGACATCATCGCGAGCCAGCGCCAGATCCTCGACCGCGAGAGCGGCACGCCGTTGGCCGAGATCCCGCAGGTCTTCACGCTCTACAAGGAGGTCCAGCGCTACTGGGACCGGGGCCTGCGCCCGCCGGACGACGTCACGGTGGTGTTCGCCGACGACAACTGGGGCAACATGCGCAAGGTCCCCGATCCCTCGCTGCCCGCCCGCGCGGGTGGCTACGGCCTGTACTACCACTTCGACTACGTCGGCGGCGGCCGCAACTACAAGTGGGTCGACACGATCAACCTGGCCAACACCCGCGAACAGCTCGACCTGTCCTACGAGTCCGGCATCGACCGGCTGTGGGTCGTCAACGTCGGCGACCTGAAGAACGAGGAGGCACCCACCCAGTTCTTCCTCGACTACGCCTGGAACCCCGACGCCATCCCCGCCGAGGGCATCGAGGACTGGACCCGGAAGTACGCCGCGCAGAACTTCGGCGACCGGGCCGCACCGGCGATCGCCGAGGTGCTGCACACCTACGGGCAGCTCCAGGCCCGCCGCAAGCCCGAGGCGACCAACCGGCGTTACACCCGCGGTGCGACGGGTGCGATCACCACCGACGACGCGATGACCCCGTACAGCATCGAGAACTACGGCGAGCTGGACCGCGTCACGGCCGAGTGGGAGGAGTTGGCGGCCAAGGCCGAGGCGGTGGGCCGGACGTTGCCCGCGGCCGACCGGGACGCCTACTACCAGCTCGTGCTGTACGCGACCAAGGCGACCGCGAACCTGTACGCGTTGCGCAAGGCGCAGTTCCTCAACCGCTGGTACGCCTCCCAGGGACGGGCCGCCACCAACGACCTCGCCGCCACGGCCGAGGCACGCCTGGCCGACGACGTGGCCATGTCGAACCACTACAACACCACCCTCGCCGGCGGGAAGTGGACGGGCTGGCAGACCCAGACCAAGATCGGCTACGGCGACAAGGCCCGCTACGGCAACAACGCGAGCTGGCAGGAACCACCGGCGCCCGACCGGATCTACCCCGCCCTGCACCGCATCACCGTCCCGGCTACGGCGGAGATGGGCGTCGCGATCGACGGCTCGCTCGACTGGTGGCCCCACGCCACCGAGCAGCCCGTGCTGCCGGAGTTCAGCCCCTACCAGACCTCGCCCGCCCAGTACATCGAGGTGTTCAACCGGGGCACCACCCCGTTCGACTACCGGGTCGCGCCGTCCGTGCCGTGGCTGAACGGCGCCAGTGGCACCGTGACCAAGCAGGCCCGGGTCACGCTCGAGGTCGACTGGGCCGAGGCGCCCGCAGGGAGGACCACGGTGCCGATCACCGTGACCGGCGCCGGTCGCACCGTCACCGTGCAGGCGGTGGTGGACAAGCCGACCACGCCGAAGACCGGGTTCGTGGAAGCCGGGGGTTACGTCTCCATCGAAGCCGACCACCACACCCGCGCGGTCGCCGGCAACGGCGTCTCGTGGTCGCACCTGCCGGACATCGGCCGCACCGGTTCCGGCATGCGCCCCAGCCCCGTCACGGCCGCCGACCAGACCCCGGGAGGTAACGGCGCACGCCTGGAGTACCAGGTCGATCTGCACACCACCGGCCCGGTCACGGTGTGGGCGTACCTGTCGCCGCGCAACAACGTGCGGCCGGGCGCGGGCGTCGAGTACGCGGTATCGCTGGACGACCAGGCACCGCAGACGGTGAACACCACGACGGCGACCGGCTCCGACGACACAGCCATGAACAAGGGCTGGGAGATGAACACCCTCGAAGCCGTCAACCGCACGTCGACCACGTTCACGGTCTCCTCGCCCGGCGTGCACACGCTGAAGTTCTGGGCCGTGGACCCCACCGCGGTGCTGCAGAAGCTCGTGATCGACACCGGCGGGTTGGAGTACAGCTATCTGGGCCCGCCGGAGAGCCACCGGGTCACGCCGCGCGCCGCCGGCTGAGCTGAGCCCACCCGGTCGGCGGGAACCTCCCGCCGACCGGGCACGGTTCCGGGTGTTCCCGGTGAGTGCGCGGGGCGGTGCACGACCGGGAGCGCCGGCTTCCCAGGGTTCTCCCAGGAACTCCCCGGGAACGGTCAGGACGGCTCGGCACGCTCGGTCCCATGACCATGATCGACGTCACGGGGCTGACCAAGCGGTACGGTCCCGACACCGTGGTGGACGACCTGTCGTTCACCGTCGAAGCCGGGCAGGTGACCGGGTTCCTCGGCCCGAACGGCGCGGGCAAGTCCACGACCATGAAGGTGATCCTCGGGCTGGCCGCGCCCACCCGCGGCTCGGTCACCATCGACGGGCGCCGCTACCGCGACCTGCCCGTGCCGCTGACCGAGGTGGGCGCGCTGCTCGACGCCGGCGCCGTGCACGGCGGCCGGAAGGCGTACGACCACCTGCTGGCGCTCGCCGTGGCCAACGGCCTGCCGCGGCGCCGGGTCGGCGAGGTGCTCGCCCGGACCGGGTTGGAGGGCGTGGCGGGCAAGCGGGCGGGCGGGTTCTCGCTCGGCATGCGGCAGCGGCTCGGCATCGCCGCCGCGCTGCTCGGCGACCCGCGGGTGCTGATCTTCGACGAGCCGGTGAACGGGCTCGACCCCGAGGGCATCCGCTGGATCCGCGACTTCATGCGCTCCCTGGCCCGGGAGGGCCGCGCGGTGCTGGTCTCCAGCCACCTCATGAGCGAGATGGCGCAGACCGCCGACCACCTGGTGGTGATCGGCCGCGGCCGGCTCATCGCCGACACGAGCACGAGTGAGTTCCTGCGCCGCAGCGGCGAGGGCACGGTGCTCGTCCGCACGTCCGAACCGGCCGGGTTCGCGCTCCGGCTGACCGCGTCCGGCGCCACCGTGCGGGAGGGCACCGAGTCGTCGCTGGTGGTCTCCGGCCTGACCGGTGCGGAGATCGGCGAGCTCGCCGCCTACCACGGCATCGTGCTCAGCGAGCTCACGCCGCAGCGGCCCTCGCTCGAGGACGCCTTCATGGAGCTGACCAAGGACAGCGTCGAGTACCAGGGGGTGACCGCGTGAGCCCGCACGCCTCCCGGGTGGCGTTCCGCCACACCCTGCACGCGGAGTGGGTCAAGCTCCGCAGCCTGCGTTCCACCTGGTGCACGCTCGCCTGCCTGTTCGCGGTCGGGCTCGGCATCACGTCGCTGGCGACGAGTTCCGCGGGCGCGGAGCACGAGAGCGCGTCGGCCGCCGAACGGGCGGCGTGGGACCCGACGAACCTCAGCCTGACCACGTACGTCGTCGCGCAGCTGATCATCGGGGTGCTCGGCATCCTGGTCGTCACCTCCGAGTACGCGACCGGCCTGGTGCGCACCTCGCTGGCCGCCACGCCGCGCCGGCACCGGCTGCTGGCGGCCAAGGTGGTGGTGGCCACCGCGGTCGCCCTGGTGGTGGGCCAGGCGTTGATGTTCGCCGCCTTCCTCCTCGGCCAGTCGCTCCTCGCTGCGCGCGACGTGCCGCACGCGGCACTGGGTGATCCCGGCGTGCTGTCCGCCGTGGCCGGTGGTGGGCTCTACCTCGCGGCGATCGCGCTGCTCGCGATCGGGCTCGGCACGATCATGCGCGCCACGGCGGGAGCGCTCGCGACGCTGGTGGGAATCGTGTTCCTGGTGCCCGCGCTGGCGGGCCTGTTCCCCTCGTGGCTCCGGGGCCTGCTCGACTTCTGGCCGACCCGGGGTGCCGCGGCCGTGTTCGCCACCGTCCCGGACCCCGCCTACCCGCACCCCTGGCTGAACCTGGGCGGGATGTGCCTCGGGGTCGTCGCCGTGCTGGCCGCCGCGTTCGTCGTCTTCCGCCGCCGGGACGTGTGATGGCGGCGACACGGGACGTGGGCCGGGGTGTGGCGGCGTCGGTGGCGGCCGTCGTCGCCATGGCGGGCACCGCCGTGGCCGGGTTCGCGGGTGGCCTGCTCGTCGACGGGGTCCTCAGGTTCGCGTCCGTATCGTGGCCGGCGTGGCAGGACCGGGTCGGGCGATGACGCTGCTCGTGGTGGACGACGAGGACACCGTGCGTGAACTGCTGTCCGCGACGCTGAGGTTCGCCGGTTTCCGGGTGACGTCCGCGGCGACCGGCGCCGAAGCCGTCGCAGCGGCCACCGCGGAGCCGCCGGATCTCGTGCTGCTCGACGTGATGCTGCCGGACGTGGACGGGTTCGAGGTGGTGCGGCGGCTGCGCGAGCACCGCGCGGAAGGCCACCGCGGGCCGGTGCCCGTCCTGTTCCTCACCGCCCGCGACCGCCAGGCCGACAAGGTCACCGGGCTGTCGCTCGGCGCCGACGACTACGTGACCAAGCCGTTCGACCTGGAGGAGCTGATCGCCCGGATCCGCGCGATCCTGCGCCGCACCGCGGGCCACCACGTGGGCGTGCTGACCGTGGGCGCGCTCGCGCTCGACCCGGAAGGGCACCAGGTGACGCGGGCGGGCACGGCCGTCCGCGTCTCCCCCACCGAGTTCCGGCTGCTGCACTACCTGATGGAGAACGCCGGGCGCGTGGTGTCCAAGGCGCAGATCCTCGACCGGGTGTGGCGCTACGACTTCGGCGGCGACGCGAGCATCGTCGACACCTACATCTCGTACCTGCGGCGCAAGGTCGACGTCGGGGAACCCAAGCTGATCCACACCGTGCACGGCGTCGGGTACGTGGTGCGGGAACCGTCGCGGTGAGGCGGGTGCTGAGCCGGCTCTCGCTGCGGTCCAGGTTGCTGCTGCTCACGGCGGGCCTTCTGCTGGCCGGGTTGGGCCTGGTCGGCGCGGTCGTCTCGGACCAGCTGGAGCGCTACCAGCTCGGCCGGGTCAACGCCCAGCTGCGCTCGTTCAGCGAGATCGTCTCCCGGGTGCCGATCACCGCGCCGCCCGACGCCGACGACACCGCGCGCCGCCCCGAGGTCCTCGACCCGGCGCTCGACCTGGTCGGCGCGCCGTACCTGGTGTACCTGGACGAGGACGGCGCGGTGGCGCGCGACCTGCACTCCAGCAGGGTGGCCGGCGCGTCGCTGCCCCCGGCCGACGAGCTGCGCACCGTCCCGACCGGCGGTGACGCGGTGGACCTGCGTGCCGCGGACGGCTCGGGGCGGTGGCGCGCGGTGGCGCGGCCGGTCGCCGGGTCGGCGGGCACGGTGATCGCCGCCGCACCGCTCGCCGAGGTCGACGCGACCATCGCCCGGCTCCGGACCACGAGCCTGGTCAGCGGCGCCGTGCTGCTCCTGCTGCTGACGGCGGTCGGCTGGTTCGCGCTGGGCCGCGGCCTGCGGCCACTGCGCCGGATCGAGCACACCGCCGCCGCGATCGCCGACGGCGACCTCACCCGGCGGGTACCCGGCCTGGCCGCGCCCACCACGGAGATCGGGCACCTGGCGACGTCGCTGAACACCATGCTCGGCCAGCTCGAACAGGCCTTCGCCGACCGGGCGGCGGCCGAGGCCAGGATGCGCACGTTCCTGGCGGACGTCAGCCACGAGCTGCGCACACCGCTGTTCGGCATCAAAGGCTCGACCGAGCTGTACCGCATGGGCGCGCTGCCCGGACGCGCCGACGTGGACGAGGCGATGCGCCGCATCGACGGCGAGGCCACCCGGCTCACCGCGCTCACCGAGGACCTGTTGCTGCTCGCCCGGCTGGACGAGGCGCCCGAGGGCCGGCTCGATCGTGCCCCGATGGACCTGCGCACCCTGGCCATCGACGCCCGGCACGACCTGCGCGCGCTGGACCCGTCCCGCCCGGTCGAGCTCACCGGCCCCGGCGGCGGACCACCCGGCCCGGCCCCGGTCCACGCCGACGAGGACCAACTGCGCCAGGTCGTCGCGAACCTCGTCGGCAACGCCGCCACCTACACCCCACCGGGCACGACCGTCCGCATCGGCGTGGGCACCGTGAACGGCCGGGCCGTGCTGGAGGTGGCGGACGAAGGCCCGGGCCTGACCGCCGACCAGGCCGCCCGCGTCTTCGACCGCTTCTACCGGGCCGACCGCTCCCGCAACCGCACGGGCAGCGCCAACGCGGGGCTCGGCCTGGCCATCGCCCGTTCCCTGGCCCGTGCCCACGACGGCGACGTCGAACTCGACACGGCCCTCGGCCGGGGCGCCCGCTTCCGCCTCACCCTGCCCTTGCTCGACCACACCTGACGCCAAACGCGCCCAGGGGATCCACGCAAGGTGCGGAGGCGGGAACGGCGGCCCGGTCTACCGTCCTCTGAACGGCCCGAGCACGTCATGAGGAGACCCCGATGCACCCCACCGCACCCGACGGCCACGGCTTACCGGCGGACGACGGCACGTCGGCCGCGTTGGACGACCTCTTCGCCGAACTCAGCGGCACCGCGCCGGTCGAGTCGTCGGAGGAGATCGGCAGGCGCATCGAGGCGCTGCGCCACGCCATCGACGCCGGTGCGGGAACGGACCGGGGCAGCGCACCTCAGGGGGACGCGCCGCCGCCGATCGTCGAGCACGACGTCGACGACAGCCTGTTCGACCGGTTCGGCCCGGCCCACGTGCGCGCGGTGATCGAGGACAGCCTCGACGGCGCGATCGTCCAGCACATCGTCCGCCGCGGCGGGCTCGGCCTCGACGCCGCCGGGCTGGCCGAACCCGTGCGCGCGATCAGGAAGCGCTACCTCGACGCCATCGCGGACGGGCACGTCGTCCCGGTCGGCGAACCCCTCGACTCGATCGTCCGGGACCTGCTCGTGGACCGGCCGCACCTGGTCCGCCTCCGCGAGCTGGTGGACCAACCGGACCTCGACCTGCCGTTGCCGCAAGCGGGCGCGGTCATGCGCTTCTTCGGCGCCTACCCGAAGTTCTGGGCCGCGCTCGTCCCGAGGATGACCGGGATCCGGTTCGACTCCCGCACGGCGGACGCCCGCGGCGGCGGGCTGTTCCACGACGACGGCGTGATCTACCTGTCCAAGCTGCACGCCACCCCGCCGGGCGCGTTCGTCCGCCTGCTGGTCCACGAGACGGGTCACGCCACGTTCGAGCGGATCCTGCTGGCCGGCGGGTCGATGCCCCACGCGCTGGGCGTGGCCGAGGCGCTGCCGGAGCAGAACACCGCGGAGAACGGCCGCGAGGTGAAGGTGCTGCAGACCTACTGGGACGGGATGTCCGACCCGGCCAAGACCTTCTACCACGCCTGGTTGACGTTGCGCGCGGACAACGGGCGGCACCTGCTCGGCCTCGACCTGTGGCAGGACCCGCGCGGCCACCGCCTGTCCCCCGCCCAACGCCGCGGGTACCAGGCGACGACCTTCGGCGAGTTCTGCGCCGAGATGTTCATGCTGTACGCGATGGGCGACCTGCGGCCCCACGTGGAAGCGGCCCTGGCCGACCACACCGTCGCCGGCGAGGTGCGGACCGCGTGGCGCAACGCCTGGGAGGTCATGGTCACCGTGGCGGCGACGGTCCTCGGCGACCGGGTCTAGGGTGTCCGGGGACGGGACGGCACTCGGAAGGGGACCCGGCGAGGATGCGGGCGTCGGAGTTCCAGCGCGCGGTGGCCGCCGCCGAGTCGATCGCGGCATCGGCAGGGCTGACGGTGGAGGATGCCGTCGTCCTCCAGGACTCGAACAAGCTCACCCTGCGGCTCCTGCCCGGTGACGTCCTGGCCCGGGTGGCACCCGCGGCCGAGCAGGTCGCGGCCACCGAGATCGAGCTCGCCCGGCGGCTCACCGAAGCCGGGAGCCCGGTCGCCGCCCTCGATCCCCGGGTGGAGCCCAGGGTGTACGAGCGTGACGCGTTCGTGGTCACGCTGTGGACCTACTACGAACCCGCGACACGTGACGAGATCCCACCGGCCGACTACGCCGATGCCCTGGTGCGGCTGCACGCCGGGATGCGGACGCTCGACCTCCCCGCCCCGCACTTCACCGACCGGGTCGAGCAGGCCCAGCGGCTCGTGGCCGGCCGTGACCTCACCCCGGCCCTCGCCGACTCCGACCGGGAACTGCTCAGCAGCACGTTGCGCGGGCTGCGCGAGGTGGTGGCCGGGCACGGTGGGGCCGAACAGCTGCTGCACGGCGAACCGCACCCCGGCAACGTGCTCACCACGGAGCACGGGCCGCTGTTCATCGACCTCGAGACGTACTGCCGCGGTCCGGTCGAGTTCGATCTCGCCCACGCGCCCGACGAGGTCGGCGACCACTACCCGGGCGTCGACCGAGACCTGTTGCGCGCGTGCCGGATCCTCGTGCTCGCGATGGTCACGACGTGGCGCTGGGACCGGGACGACCGGTTCCCGGACGGGCACCGGGTCGGCACCGAGTGGCTCGGCCGGGTTCGGGCCGCGCTCGATGGCGACGGCCGGCCGGGGACCATGCGCTAGCAGGCGTCCGACTCCTCGATGTTCGCCACCTGTTCGTTTCCGGGCGACCATCGGCGGGTTGACGACGTCACGCCCCGGCCGGGAACCTCTCCTCCGCGGCCGATGATCTCCGCGACACCGGCCGAATCCGCCGCCGTGCCACTCGACACCGGATGGAGGGCATGGTCGTCGTGACCGCCCGCAAGACGTTCCCGCGCACCGCAACGAGACTGCTGAGCACGCTGTTCGGCGCGACCCTGATCGCCGTGCTCCTGCCCGCCGTCGCCTGGGCCGACCCGCCGCAGGCCCTGCCCGCCGACCACGCCGCCGCCGACGCCAAGTGGCAACCGGCGTTCGACTACGACACCGACGGCTGCTACCCGACCCCCGCGATCGGGCCGACCGGCGTCCTGGCCACCGGCCTGAAGAACTCCGGCGCCCTCAACGGCCAGTGCCGCGACCAGTGGGACCTGGACAACACCAACTCGTACTCGCGCTCCAAGTGCAACAACAACTGGTGCGCCTACCTCTACGACCTGTACTTCGAGAAGGACCAGGCCGTGCCCGGCTGGGACTGCTGCGGGCACCGGCACGACATCGAGCACGTGATCGTGTGGGTCAGCGGTGATCAGGCGCACTACGTCTCCACGTCGGCGCACGGCAAGTACTCGACGTACCCGCGTTCCCAGGTCGCGTGGGAGGGCACGCACCCGAAGATCGTTTACCACAAGGACGGGGTGAGCACGCACTGCTTCCGGCTCGCTGGTGCGAGTGAGCAGCCGGAGAACCACTATGGAGCGTGGCAGTACCCGGACCTGGTCAGCTGGGACCACTTCCCGGCTGGGATCCGGGATGTTCTGGTGAGGGCTGACTTCGGGAGTGCGAGTTTGGCGATCAAGGACGGTGCGTTCAACTACAACTTGGCGCAGGCTAAGCCGAGCGGTATTCCGTTCGATCCGAACGCCTGACGGAGGTCGGGTCGGGTCGGTGGGGCTGTTGTTGGGTCCGGCTCGATTTGACAGTCCGGCTCGATTTGACATGGGCCCCTGACGAGTACTCCAGGCAGACCGAAGCCGGGCAGGCCTGGCGGGAAAAGCGTCCGCCAAGCCTGCCCGGCCGTTCCACGACCTGATCACGGCGGCCGTGCGCGCGTCGGGCCGGGTGCCGCCGGCCGGACCGCCGTTCACCACGCTCCGCCGGACGTTGGCGGACATCGCGTCGGGACCGCCGTCGTGGACGGTCGTCTACCGGGTGACGGACCTGCCGCCGGCGCCCGGCATCGTGTTCCGGCGGCTCGCCGACCCGGTCCTCACCACCTCGCTCGTCCTGCCCGCCGCGCCGACCCCGGTGCGGCGGCACCTCCTCGCCGCGTTCGCGGACTGACGCTCACGGCGTCCCGGCGATCCGGGTGACGATGAGGTCCAGCCGCTCCGCCTGACCGCCCGGGGGGATGCGGCCGCTCTTCGCCAGGGCGGCGATGCCGTGCAGCGCGCTCCAGGTGACCTCGGCCAACAGCTCGCGGCGCGGGTCGTCCGGGTCGAAGCAGCTCACGAACTCGTCGAAACCGGCGCGCAGCGAGGCCGGTGTCTCGGCGTGCGCGAACTTCACGTCGGTCGGCAGCTCGAACATGGCCTGGTAGAGGGCGGGCTGCTCGGCCGCGAAGTCGAGGTACGCGCGGCCGACAGCGTGCAGGGCGCGCGACGGCTCGGTGCTCGCCAGCCGGACACGGCGCAGGCGGTCGGCGAGTTCGGCGAAGCCTTCGAGGGCGACGGCACGCATGATGGCGTCCTTGCCGTCGAAGTGGCTGTAGAGCACGGGCTGGCTGTACTCGACGCGCTCGGCCAGCCTGCGCGTCGTCACGGCCTCCCAGCCCTCGGCCTCGGCCAGCTCACGGGCCGCCGTGATGATCAGCTGGTGACGTTGGGCGCGTTCGCGTTCGCGGCGTTCGGAGATGGCGGACATGACCACATCGTAGCAACGCTAGACATCCTGCCGGAGATAGACATATCATCGCTACAACAACTAGCGCCGCTAGATCCGGCGCGCACCGAGGGGGAACAGGACCATGCTCGTCACCGTCACCACCGTGCTCGCCGGACTGATCGGCCTGGGCGTCGTCATCATGGGCGCCCGCGCCTTCTGGGCGCCGCACGCCGCGGTCGGCTTCGGCATCCCCGACACGCCGACCGGGGACCCCTCCTTCCAGGCCTGGCTGAACGTCAAGTCCGTGCGCGACATCGCGGCGGGGCTCTTCATCATCATCGTGCTGATCGCCGGGACCACCCAGCTGCTGGGCTGGTTGATGCTGGCCGCCACGGCGATCCCCACCGGTGACGCGCTGATCGTGCGGCGCAGCGGCGGCCCCAAGTCGGCCGTGTACGGCGTGCACGGCGGCACCGCGGCGGTGATGCTGGTGATCAGCGTGCTCCTGCTGGTCGGGTGACCGAGCCGCTAGTCGTACTTGTCCTGGTTGAGGAAACGGGCGAAGCCGCGCCACGAGTTCGGGCCCATCACGCCGTCGATGGGCCCGGTGTAGCCCCAGCGCGCGGCCAGCCGCTGCACGGCCGCCCACGTGTTCGCGCCGGGCACGCCGTCGATCGGGCCCGTGTACCCGTAGGCACGCATGGCCCGCTGCAACGCCGCGTACGTGTTCGCGCCCGGCGCGCCGTCGATCGGACCCGTGTACCCGTGCTCGATGCGCAGCCAGTTCTGCGCCCGCTTCCACATGATCGGCCCGGGGACGCCGTCCTGCTCGGTCGACGTCTTCGGCAGGCCGGTGGAGCCGCCCAGGTAGGTCAACGGGTTGATCCGCGTGCCGCTCGGGTTGATCATGTGCCAGTGCAGGTGCGGGCCGGTGGACGAGCCCGAGCCCGGTGCGCCGACCGCGCCGCCGGACAGGCCCACCACGGCGCCCATCCCGACGCGCGTGCCGTTGGCCACCAGGAACTGGGACAGGTGCAGGTACTGCGTCCGGTACCCGTTGTCGTGCTGGATGGTCACGGTGTGGCCGCCGGTGCCGTTGTACGGGATGTTGGTGACGACACCGCCGCCCGCCGCGGGCAGTCGCGTGCCGACGCCCATGCCGTAGTCGATGCCGCCGAGCGAACCGTTGGCCAGGTGGTCCTGCCACGTGCCGGTGATCCGGTAGCCGCTGAACGGGTTGTAGAACCCCGGGACGGCGGCGTGCGCCGCACCCGCGCCGACCGCCGTGACGACACCGGCCACCACCGTGCCGTGCAACAACGTCCGCCTGCTGATCCCGCCGTTGGTCATCACCCGAACGTAGGGACGGCACGGCACGCGGACATGGTGCGTTCGACCGACTGCCATTCGGGTGAACCGACCCGGGCCGTCGCGGCCGCAGGGGTCAGCCCGCGCCGAGCTGCCGCCCGCGGACCACCGATCCGGGTGCGAGGTTCATCGACTCCAGTCGCGTCCACCCGGCCGACAGGGTGAACCGGCTGAAACACCCGGTGTCCCAGCGAAGCCGGGGCACCGCCGCCGGTTCCGCGCCGACCGCCCGTGCCACCAGCCACGAGTGCGGTGCTCCGTGCCCCACCACCAGCACCCGCTTGCCGCCGTGCCGCGCGGGCAGCGCGTCGAAGAACGCCTCGACCTCACCCGCCGCACCATCCCGGAGCGCCGCCGAACGCTCGACCTCCACGTCGAGTCCCGCCGTGGCGATCCGGGCGGTTTCCCACGCACAAGCGAAATCCGAGCTGCACACGACCTCCGGCGCGAACCTGCGTACCGCCTCCCGTGCCGCCAGCGCCTCCGCCCGCCCCTGCGCGGAAAGCCCCGTCTCCGGCGAATACCCCTCGTGATCGGGCGTGCCGTGGCGGAGGAAGAGCAGGTCGACCTCGCCGTCCTCCACCTCCGCCGGCGGCGCTTCCTCGCGTTCGGTCCCGATGATGTCGAGCACGTCGTCGCAGACTTCCTCGGGCAGCTTCCCGCTGATTCCCAGGGACACGCCGACCGGCCGGAACGCCGAGTGCAGCCGGTGCAGCCGGACCTCGTCCATCCGCTGGAGCGGGTCGCGGGCCAGGTTGCGGTGCAGCAGTTCGGGCACGTCGGCGACCAGCGAGACCGTGACGAGCCGGCGACCCCGCCGGGCGAAGCGCAGCGCCTGGCTCGCCAGGAAGTCGACGTCCTCGAACACGCCGTCCACGATCGGCACGAATCCGCTGTCGCAGTAGGACAGCGCGAGGTCCATGCACGCGAGTTCGGACGCTTCGAGGGTGAACGCGGTGAAATCGCGGGGGTGCGCCAGGTACCTGACGGCGTCGTTCGACACCCGGACCGACGGCTCCAACGCGTCCCTCAGCAACGCGGCGGTCGTGGTCTTCCCGGTGCTCGGGAGGCCTCGGATCAGCACCGCGAACGGCCGGGCCACACACCTCACCTGTCTTCACGTCGACTCGGGAATACCGAGCGACCGTAACGCAGGGCCGGCCGACCGGGCGACGGAATTGATCACCGACCGGTGCGCCGGTCACCGTCCGCGAGGGAGGTCGGTGGGATGACACGAAGCCCGGGACCACGCCGGGTCAGGAGCTTCCAGGCGTAGTCGGGGTCATCCTGCTGATCTGCCCGTCCGGCGAGGACGCTCTTCATCATTCCAAGCTTCTCAAGCACCTCGCCCGGCCAACTCCCTCACCCGGCCAGGTCCCGCACCCGGCAGCAGAGTTCCTGCGTGCGCAACGCGTCCGCGTAGTCGCACACCACCTGGCCCGGGTCGCCGTCACGCACCGCCGCCAGGAACCGTTCATCGGCGACGACGAGCGGATCGCGGCCGATCGGGATCTCGTGGCTGCCCTCGGCGTCTTCCCGCCGCAGGACCTTGGTCGTCAGCGTCAGCTTCCGGCCCTCGCAGTGGAACTCGATCCCGGCGTCCACCGTCGCGTGCAGGACGCAGGTCGCGGTGAACACGCCCAGCGGTCCCGAGCCGAACGCCAGGGTGGCGGCGCTGACCGCGGCCACGTCCAGGTCGGGGTGGGAAGCCAGCGACGGCCGCCGCGTCACGGCGTGGACGACCTCGGCCTCACCGAGCAGGAACCGCGCCAGGTCGAACAGGTGCGTGGCCTGCTCCACCACCTGTCCCCCGCTCTCGGCCTCCAGCCGCCACCACGGCACGGGCGGCACGAGGCCGTGCCAGGCGGCACGCACCAGGTGCGGCGGTGTCTCGGCGAGCATCCGGCGCAGCTCGGGGATGACCTCCATGCCCCGCCAGTAGTAGCCGACGCACGCCAACGGACCACCGTCGCGGAGCACGGCCTCCACCCGGCGCGGCACGTCGAGACCGGTGCCGATCGGTTTCTCCACGTAGAACGGGACACCGTGCTCGATGAGCGCGAGCTCGACCTCGCCGTGGGCGCCGGGCGGCACGCAGATCCAGGCCGCGTCCACGTCCTCCTCGGCCAGCAGGGCGGCCGTGTCCCGGTACGCCCGGCCACCCCACCGGGCAGCGGCCTGCTCGACCCCGGACCGACCGACGTGCCCGACCACCTCCGCCCCCAGCCCGGTCAACGCCGCCGCGTGCCGTCCGGCGATGTACCCGGTACCTATCAACGCCACCTTCACGACATCGCCTCCTCGTCCACGGCTTCCCACAGCTCGACCCGGCTCCGCCAGTCCTCGGTGTGCCGCGGCGCGGGCGGCTGCGGGAACGCCGACGACAGACCCGCGGCCATCAACGCGGCCCCGGTCGTGACGAGACCGTCGTCCGCCCGCCGGTAGTGCCGCTCCGCGTCCAGGCCGCGCAACCTGATCCGCCGCGGCCCCTCCCCCGCCACCCCACGCACCTGGTAGACGAACACCACCACCTCCCGCCGGTCGCGGGACACGTACTGCACCGCGCACGGCCCGCTCTCCGCCGGCGGCACGAGCCAGTACTGGTCGCCGTCCTGGACCACGGCCCGCAGCCGCTTGTACCCGGCGATCAGCCCGGCCGCCCGCGTCCGCTCCTCCCCGCTCCACCCGAGGATGTCACCGGAGATCCCCAGCACGCCCTGCATGGCCACGTGGAAGCGGAACTCCAGCGGGCTGGTGCGGCCGGTGGTCGGTTCCGGCACGTCCGCCACCCACCCCACCATCGCCCTCGGCGCGTAGGCGCGGCTGAACCCGTACTGGGCCCGCAGCCGGTCCGACGGGTCGGTGTTGTCGCTGACCTGCGCGAAATCCGCCAGCCCCAACACACCCAAGTCCACCCGCCCACCACCGCCGGCGCACGTCTCGATCATCAGGTCGGGGAACTCCGCGCGCAGCCGCCCCATCACCTCGTACACGCCCCGCACGTGCCGCACCCACACCTCACGCCGCCGTTCGACCGGCGCCTGCGGCCACCCGACCTCGGTGTAGGGGCGGTTGTGGTCCCACTTGACGAAGTCGATCGGGTGGTCGGCCAGCAGCGCGCGCACCCGCGCCAGCACGGCTTCCCGCACGTCGTGGCGCGCGAAGTTGAGCACGAGCTGGTGGCGGGACAGGGTGGTCTCGCGGTCCGGCAGGTGCAGCACCCAGTCCGGGTGTGCCCGGTAGAGGTCGCTGTCCGGGTTGACCATCTCGGGTTCCAGCCAGATCCCGAACCGCATCCCCAACCGGTGGACCTCGTCGACGAGCTCACCCAGCCCGTTCGGGAACTTCACCGGGTCGACCACCCAGTCGCCGAGCCCGGCGTG
This sequence comes from Saccharothrix carnea, assembly GCF_003014735.1. Classification (GTDB taxonomy): domain Bacteria; phylum Actinomycetota; class Actinomycetes; order Mycobacteriales; family Pseudonocardiaceae; genus Actinosynnema; species Actinosynnema carneum. The sequence continues at coordinate 60,747 of NZ_PYAX01000017.1, forward strand.
GTCGCTGGTCCGCGCGCCGAACCAGCCGTCGTCCACGACGAACAGCTCGACGCCGAGCTCGGCGGCCCGGGTGGCCAGCTCGACCTGGTGGCCGACTTCCACGTCGAACGACGTCGCCAGCCAGGTGTTGTAGTGCACGGGCGGAGGCGTGTCGCGGTGCCGGGCGGGCAGCACGTGGTCGCGCTGGTAGCGGTGCAGCAGCCGCGCCGCGCCGTCCACGCCGTCCTCGGCGTAGCCGCAGACCAGCGACGGCGTGCGGAAGGTCCCGCCCGGCTCCAGGTGCCACGCCGAGTCGAACGGGTTGACGCCCGCCACCACGTGCAGGGCGTCGTTGCGCTCGGTCTCGAACACGATCGACCAGTTGCCGCTCCACGCCAACGCGCCGAACCAGACGGGCCCGGCCTCACCCACCCGGCTCAGGGCGAACCACGGGTTGGCCTCGTGGCTGGTGAACCCGCGCCTGCTCTCGACCACCACCTTGCCCGCCGCCAGGTCACGCCGGGTCAGCTGGTACTCGTCGCCCCACCGGCCGTGCAGCGTCCACGACTCGTAACGCGCCGGCGGCAACCCGAGCACGGCGCTGGCGATCCGTTCCACCCGCAACGCCTCCGCGCCCCGGTTCTCCACCAGCACGTCGCGCTCCACGACGCCGTGCTCGGCGAACACCGCGAACCGGTGCTCCACCACGAGACCCGACCCGACGTCCTCGAACACGAGCCGCAGCACGTCGTCCTCGACGTGGTCCTCACGCCAGGCCGGCCGTGACACCGCCGAGCCGTCCGCGCGTGCCACGACCAGGCCCGGTTCCTTGAACGCGCGGTCACCGTACACGGAGTACCCGAGCGGCACGCCGTCCAGGAACTGGGCCTGGGACGGCCGGTTCCACGGCGTGTGCGGCAGGTAGGAGTCACCGCCGAGCCCACCGCCGTCGCCGCCCCAGTGGTCGAGCATCAACACCCCGCCGTCCCCCAGGGACAGCAGCATCGCGTTCCACCGGGTCCGCAGCAGCCACGCGGGCCGTCCGGCGCACGTGGTCCGCGTGATGGCAGAGGTCACCTCGGGCATCGCTCTCCTTCCGGGATCCGCCCGGAGTCCGCCGGACCGGTCAGACTTCGGGTGCGAGCCGGGCGTCGACCGCCTCGGCCGAGAAGACCTGGTCGATCACCAGGTGCCGGGCGCCGTGCACACCGGCCCGGTCGCCGAGCTGGCTCTCCACCACGGCCAGGCTGCTGGTCAACGCCGACACGGTCCGCTCGTAGAGCCGCTCGCGCACACCGACGAGGAGGTGTTCGCGGGTGAGCGCGAGGTCGCCGCCGATCACCACCACGGTCGGGTTGAGCAACGCCACCGCGGTCGCCAGCACCTCGCCCAGCAGCCGACCGGCGTCCCGCACCAGCGTGATCGCGGCCGAGTCGCCCTCGGCGACCAGTCGCACCACGTCACGGCTGGTCCGCGCCTCGATACCGCGTTCGGTGAGCTGCCGGGCCAGCGCCGCGCCGCTCGCGTGCGCGGCCAGGCACCCGGTCGCGCCGCACCGGCACCGCGCGCCGTCCACCGGCCGGGCGATCCGGATGTGCCCGATGTCCCCGCCCTGGCCGGTGGTGCCCCGTTCCGGCCTGCCGCCGAGGATGACCCCGGCCCCGATACCGGTTCCCACCTTCACGAACAGCAGGTTGTCCACACCGGGGTACCGCTCGCGCACCTCGCCGAGCCCGAGCAGGTTCGCGTCGTTGTCCACGAACGCCGGGCACCCCAGCGCGTCGGACAGCGTCCGCGCCACCTCGACCCCGTGCCAGCCGGGCATGATCGGCGGCTGCACGGGCCGCCCGGTCCGGAAGTCGACGGGCGCGGGCAGCCCCACGCCCACCCCCGCGAGCCGGGCCCGGTCGCGTCCGGCGCTCTTGAGCAGGTCCCGCAACCGCCGGATCACGATCTTCAGCACCACGTCGGGGTCCTGCCCGATCAGCAGGTCCTCGGTGCGCTCGCCGAGCATCCGCCCGCCCGCGTCGGTCAGCGCGAACCGCGCGTGCGTCGCGCCGAGGTCGGCCGCCAGCACCAGCTTGTCGCTCTCCTCGAACGACAGCACCTCGGCCGGGCGGCCCGCGGTACCCCGCCGCTGCTCGACCGCGCGGATGTAGCCCGCCGAGATCAGCTGGCTCAGCCGCAGCGCCACCGTGGACCGGGACAGCCCGGTGAGTTCCTGCAGATCACGCCGGGTCTTCACGCGCCCGGACCGGACCAGCGCGAGGATCTCGCCCGGCGACGCCGGGAAACCGCTGCGCGCCACCGGGGATCCCCTCCTCGCCAAGGGCGTCGTGCCCGCCGCCACCGCCGCGTTCACCCCTTCTCCGCGCCGCTGGTCAGGCCCTGTGAGAGTAGCCGTTCGGTCAGGAAGAACAGCACCACCACCGGCACCGTGATGACGACGGACCCGGCCATGAGCACGGTCGTGGGCACTTCGATGCTGCCGGACAGCTGCGCCAGCCCGAGCGACACGGTCCAGCTGTCCCGCCGCTCGACCAGGAACAGCAGGGCGAACAGGAACTCGTTCCAGGCGATCATGAACACGAAGATGCCGGTCGCCACCACCGAGGGCATCGCCAGCGGCAGGCTGATCCGCCGGATCACGCCGACCCGGCTCAGGCCGTCGACCAGCCCGGCTTCCTCGACGCTCACCGGGATCGTCTCGAAGTAGTTCTTGAGCATGTAGATCGCCACGGGCACGGTCTGCGCGAGGTAGACCAGCACCAGGCCGACCAGCGAGCCGCGCAGCTGCATCTTGGTGAGCAGGACGAACAGCGGGATCGCCAGCACGATGCCCGGGAACAGGTACACCGCCAGGAACAGCGCGCTGACGTGCCGCCTGCCGAAGAACTCCAGCCTGCTCACCGCATACGCGCCCGGAACGGCGATCACCAGCGCCACCAGCACCGACGCGGTCGCCACCAGGGCGCTGTTGCCCAGCAGGCCGAGGAAACCCTGGCCGCCGTCCGCCACCGGCCGCAGCACGTCGGCGTACGTGGTCAACGTCAACCGGCTTAGATCGACCAGCAACGAGTCCGGCCGCCGCAGCAGGTCCTCGATCGGCCGCAGCGACAGCATCAGCATCGCGTAGAACGGCAGCAGCGTCGCGATCAGGAAGCACCCGACCACCACCGGCCGCAGCACGGCGAACACGGCCCGCTCGACCCGGTCCCGGCTCATGACCCCGCACCCTCCCGCCGCCGCAGCAACCACAGGTAGGCGCCCAGCAGCACGACCAGCACCACGGCGAGCAGCACGGACTGCGCGGCGGCGGCACCCACGTTGCGCTGCACGGTCAGCAGCTCGTACACCCGCACGCTCACCACCTCCGTGCCCGCCGCGCCCCCGGTGAGCAGGAAGACGTCGTCGAACTCGTTGAACGTCCAAATGGTCCGCAGCACCACGAGCACCGCGATCACCGGCATCAGCTGCGGCAGCACGATGTGCCGGAACCGCTGCGTCGGCGTCGCGCCGTCCACGGTCGCCGCCTCCTCCTGGTCACCCGGCAACGCCGACAGCCGGGCCAGCAGGAACAGGAACGCGAACGGGAAGTACCGCCACCCCTCGAACGCGATCACCGTCAACAACGCCGTGGGCACCGGCACGTCGAGCCCGAACAGCGTGATCTCGCCCCGTGCCTGGGACAGGAACGCGATCGGGTCGTCCCACCCGAACAGCCGCCTGCCCCAGCTGTTGACGAGACCGAACTCCGGGTTGAGCAGCACGCGCCACACGAACGTGACGGCTACGACCGGCGCCACGTACGGGATGAGCATCGCCGCGCGCACGAACGCCCGGCCGGGGAACGGCCGCCGCAGGGCGAGCGCGGCGACCAGCCCCAACGCGATGGCCAGGAACGTCGACCCGGCCGTGTAGAGCACGGTCGTGCGCAGGCTGTTCCACAACGCGTCCGACGCGAACACGCGGACGAAGTTGTCCAGGGTCAGCTTGTCGAACAGCCCCGTGCGGCCGACGTCGATCAGCCGCACCCGCTGGAACGCGATGAGCACCGACCACGCCAACGGCACCAGCACGACCGCGAGCACGATCACCAGCGTCGGGGTGAGCAGCAGCAACCCGGTGCGGGCGTCGTGCTGCCTCAGCGTCCGCGCCATCGCGGGGCCCGCTACTCGCCGAGTTCCTGGGCGATGACCGAGGCCTGCTCGCTCGCCTTGCGCGCCGCACCGGCCGCGTCACCACCGCCGTTCAGCACCTCGGCCAGCGCCTTGGGCACGACCAGCTGCCCGGCCACCGCGCCCGCGAGTTCCGCCTTGCCCTGCGTGAAGCCCCACCGGCTGAAGCTGCGCGGGCTCTCCTGCACGACCCGCAACGTCTCCGCGTCGTAGAACTTCGACAGCGGCGCCTTGGTGTCCACGCCGACGTCGAGCCCGCGCCACATCTCCACGTACTGCTCGGGGTTGTCCTTGGTGCCCGCGCGGACCGGGACCTTGCCCTCCGGCGCGATGGCGAGCCAGTCGCGGTACCCGTCGGTCATCAGGTGCTCGACCAGCTTCTTCGCGTCCTCCGTGGCCGCGTCCTTGAGCACCGCGAACGACGCCGTCTCGCCGAACGTGGTCGGCTCGCCGCCGGCGGGCCCGCTCAACGCGGCCACCACGCCCGTGTTCTTCGCCAGGAAAGACGGGTCGGCCTGGCATTCCGGGCACGTCGGCAGCGCGTCGGCGCGCAGCCCCGCCAGCTCGTCCAGCAGGTAGGACGACCAGATGACCATCGCCGACCGGCCCGCGAAGTACGTGGCCCGCGTGGTGTCGACGTCCTGGTTGCCCGCCGTGGAGTGCTTGCCGACGAGGTCGGTGTAGAACTGGAACGCGCCGACGCACTCGGGGCTGTGCAAGGCCGCCTGGCCGTCGTCACCCACCAGCGCGCACCCGTTGGCCAGCGCCAGGTGCTCGAACGTCTGGTGGGTGAACACGTCGGCGGGCGTGGTGCTCGCGGCGATCCCGGCGACGTCGCCCTGGTCGAGCCGTTCGGCGGCCTGTCGGATCGCGTCGTACGTGGTCGGCGGCTGCAACCCGGCCTGCGCGAACAAGTCCTTGCGGTAGAACAGGAGCTGGGCCCACCCGTCGCTGGGCACCACGAGCTGCGTGTCGCCCTCGCGGGTCAGCTCCAGCGACTGCGCCGCGAAGGTCTCCGTGCCGAGCGCGGCCACGACCTGCCCGGCCGCGTCGGTGTCCAGCAGGTCGTCGGTGCGCAACTGGCTCATGATCGGCAGCGAGATCGACCCGATCACGTCGGGCAGCTCGCCGGACGCCGCGGCCGAGGTGAGCACCGTGGTCAGCTGGTTCTCGGCTACCGCGACCACTTTGGTCTCGATGCCGGTCTTCTCGGTGAACGCGGCCAGCAGGCGTTCCTGGGCGCGCACCCGGTCCGCGGTGTCCTCGATGGTCCAGAAGACGAGCGGGCCGTCCGCGCCACCACCGGAATCACCGCCACCGCAGGCCGACAGCACCAGGGCGACAGGCACCGCGGCGGCGAGCACGCGCAGTCCTCGTCCGGTCATGGGTCGCTCCCTTCCGGTGGTCCGCGACCTCTCGCGGACCAGGGCCGGGTGTTCGGTGGCGCCACTGAACACCCCGGTTTGTCCCGTGACAACCGCCAATCCGGACGTGACTTCGGGCCCGTACCGGGCCGTGGCAAGCCGTTCACCGATCGGCGCGCACCGGGATCGGGATACCGCATTGCCGTTTTGACTGATGACGGGATTAATGTCGGCCATGCCGCAGTGGAAGATCGCCTGCCAGGAGCAGCTGCTGCCGGGCGCCTCGATCGAGCAGAAGTGGGAGTTCGCGCAGTCGGCCGGTTTCGACGGCATCGAACTGCTGCTGCGCAACGGCGAGGCGTTCGAGGCCAGGCTCGGCGTGCTCGAACGCGCGGCCGGCCGGGGTGTCGTCCTGCCCGCCGTGCGCCTGGACGCGCTGCCCCTCGTCGGCGACCCCGGACGCGGGCTCCGCCAGGTGTCCTCGGTGGCGGCGCTGGGCGCGCCGGCCGTGGTCGTGCCGGTGTCCGGCACCCGCCGGGTGCCGCTGCCCAGATCGTCCACAGCGGACCACGACACGCTGTCGGACGCCCTGCGCCGCCTCGCCGAACGTGCCGCGCGGGAAGGCGTGACGCTGTGCGTGCAACCGGTCAACCGCTACGAGGGCCACGCCGTCAACACGCTCGACCAGGCGGCGCAGCTGTGCCGCGCGGTGGGGCTGCCGTCCGCGCGGGTGGCCGCGGCCACGTTCCACATGAACATCGAGGAAGCCGACCCCGCCGGCGCGCTGCTCGCGGCCGGGCCGTGGCTCGGGCACGTCGAGCTGGCCGACTCCACCGGGCTGGAACCCGGCGCCGGGCACGTCGACTGGTCGTCGGTCTTCGCGGCCCTCGACGCCGCCGGGTACCAGGGGTGGGTGAGCCTCGCGTGCCGCCTGTCCGGCCCCGCCCGCACCTGCTTACCCGCCGCGGTGAGCGTGCTGCGGCAGGCGGGCGGGTAAGGCCGTGAGCATCGGGACGACACCCGAGCCGCACGCCCCGGACATCGCCGACCTGCGCCGGCGGGCCGCCGCGACGCTGCTGCGCAACTGGCGCGGTTCGGCCACCGTGCCGACGACCGCGCTCTACCCGCACCAGTGGAGCTGGGACTCCGCGTTCATCGCCATCGGCCAGGCCCACCTCGGCCCGCGGCGGGCGTTCGCGGAGCTGACCGCGCTGCACGGCGCGCAGTGGGGCGACGGCCGGGTGCCGCAGATCGTGTTCAACCCGGCCGTGCCCGAGGACGCCTACTTCCCGGGTCCGGCGTTCTGGCGACCGCTGCCGCGGCACGGGCCACCGGCGGGCGTGTCGACCACCGGCCTGGTCCAGCCGCCGGTGCACGCCGCCGCCGTGCTGGCCATCGCCGAACGCCACCCCGGTGCCGCCACCGACGCGGCCGTCCGGCGCCTGTACCCGAGGCTCGTGCGCTCCCACGACTACCTGTTCGAACGGCGGAGCGTCGCGTCCGGGCTGGTCGGGATCGTGCACCCGTGGGAGTCGGGGCTGGACAACAGCCCGTCGTGGGACGAACCGCTCGCCGCGGTCGACCCCGGCCTGGCCGACGACATCACGGTGCTGCGGCGCGATCTGCGGCACGCCGACGCCGGGCACCGGCCCACGGACTCCGACTACGCGCGGTACATGGGCATCGTGGCGGCCTACCGCGACCGGCGTTACGCCGACGACGACCTGCTCGGCCTGCCGTTCTGCACCGTGGACCCGTTGTTCTGCGCCGTGCTCGCCTGGTCGGAGGACGCGCTGGCCTCGCTCGCCCGCCGGATCGGCGCGGACCCGGGCAGGCACGCCGAGCGGGCGCGGGAGCTGACCCACCAGGTCCACACCCGCCTGTTCGACCCGGCGCTGGGCTGTTACGTGGCGCTCGACGCGCGCACCGGCCGTGCCCTGCGCAAGCGCACGGTGTCCGGGCTCGTCCCGCTCCTGCTGCCGGGCGGGCACCGCGCGGCGGTGCTGGAGACCCTCACCGGACCGTCGTTCGCGGCACCGGGCGTGCTCGGCGTGCCGAGCTACGACCTCACCGCGCCCGACGCCGACCCGCACCGGTACTGGCGCGGTCCGACGTGGGTGAACACGACCTGGCTGCTGTGGCGGGCACTGCTCGCGCACGGCGAGACCGGGCACGCCGAACGGCTGGCGGCGGACCTGGTCCACCTGGTCTCCACCGCCGGTTTCCGGGAGTACTTCCACCCCGTGACCGGCGAAGGTCTCGGCTCCGACCACTTCAGCTGGACGGCGGCGCTCCTGCTGGACGTCCTGGCACGGGAACCGGAAGGGCAGCGATGGCAACGGTAGTACGGCTGGACGCACCGGGCTGCGTCACGATCGCCGAGGAGCCCGATCCGCCGCTGCACGCGACCGGCGTGCGGCTGCGCACCCTGTACTCGGGGATCTCCGCGGGCACCGAGCTGACCCAGTACCGCGGCACCAACGCCCACGTGGTCAAGACGTGGGACGCCGACACGCGCCTGTTCGTGCCGGCCAGGCCCGCGGCCGCGTACCCGGCGGTGGTCGGGTACGAGGAGGTCGGCGAGGTGGTCGAGGTCGGCGGCGAGGTCGACGCGGTCCGGCCCGGCCAGGTCGTCTGGGGCGCGTGGGGCCACCGGTCGACGACCGTGGTCGAGCAGGAGTACGCGGCGGCACGGGTGCTCGCCCCGGGCGCGGACCCGGTGCTGGGCATCTTCAGCCACATCGGCGCCGTCGCGCTCAACGTCGTGCTGGACGCCGACCTGCACGTGGGCGAGACCGTCGTGGTGTTCGGCCTGGGCGTGGTGGGGCAGATCGTGGCCCAACTCGCGCGGCGCAACGGCGCCAGGGTCGTCGCCGTGGACGCCCTCCCGGACCGCCTGGAGCTGGCCCGGCGGCTCGGCGCAGAGGTAACGCTGGACGCCCGCGAGGGGCGGGTCGCCGAGCAGGTCCGCGAGCTGACGGCGGGACGCGGGGCGGACGTCGCCGTGGAGGTCAGCGGCAACCCCAAGGCGCTGCACGAGGCCGTGCGCACGGTCGCCTACAACGCGCGCGTCGTCACGGGTGGCTTCTACCAGGGCGAGGCACGCGGCCTGTTCCTCGGCGAGGAGTTCCACCACAACCGGGTCGACCTGGTCTGCTCGCAGATCTCCGGCGTCGCGCCGCGCCACGCGCACCGGTGGGACCGCGCGCGGCTCAACGCCACCGTCATCGACCTGGCCGTGGCCGAACACCTGCGGCTGCGGCCACTGGTCTCGCACGTCGTGCCGTTCACCGACGCGGCCTGGGCCTACGACCTGATCGACCGCCGCCCGGAGCAGGTGGTGCAGGTCGTGCTGGGGTTCGCCGCACCGGATGGGTGCGACCACCGGCACGGCGACGCGTAGCCGTTCCGCGTCCTCGCGGGTGCCGGCGGTGGGAGATCGGTGGTTTCGCCGGTCCGCCGCGCCGTCCCTGGCCGCGGTCGGGTTCCGTGCGCCAGATTCCGGACCACGGCGCGGAAATCCCCTTCGGACCGATGGAGAACACCATGCGACTGCGCAGTGCGATTCTCAGCGTCCTCACCCTGGCCGGCGTGCTGACCGCGACGGCCACCGGCACGGCCGGCGCGGCACCACCCTCGGTCCTGGGCGGCTCGGGACCGTACTCCGCCGGCTACGAGACGACCCTGCGGTTGTACAACCACACGATCTACCGGCCCAACACCCTGCCGGCGGGCGTCAAGCTGCCCATCGTGGCCTGGGGCAACGGCGCGTGCCGCGCGGACGGCACGTGGTTCCAGAACATCCTCACCGAGTGGGCCTCGCACGGTTTCCTGGTCATCGCGAACGGCCGACCGGGTGGTTCCGGGTCGACCGACTCCGACATGCTCGTCGACGCCATCGACTGGGCGGTCGCGGAGAACTCCCGGCGCACCAGCAAGTACTACGGCAGGATCGACACCACCAAGATCGCCGTGATGGGCCAGTCGTGCGGCGGCATCGAGACCTACGAGGTCGCCGCCGACCCGCGCCTGACCACGACGGTGCTGTGGAACAGCGGCATGCTCAACGACTCGCAGAACCACCTGCTGCAACGCCTGCGCGTGCCGATCGCCTACTTCATCGGCGGGCCGACCGACATCGCCTACGAGAACGCGATGGACGACTGGCGGCGGCTGCCCGCCGGACTGCCCGCGTTCATGGGCAACCTCGACGTCGGCCACTTCGGCACGTTCGACCAGCCGAACGGCGGCGAGTTCGGCCGGGTCGGCGGGCACTGGCTCAAGTGGCACCTCAAGGGCGACCCGGCGAGCAAGGCGCAGTTCGTCGGCCCGGACTGCGGCCTGTGCGCCACCGACTGGGACGTGATGCAGAAGAACCTGGGCTGACTCCGGTGACGCCTGCGCTGCCCACCACGACCACTGTGACGGGCAGCGCAGGCGGCTGTGGTGCGAACGGACCACAGTGCGCTGCGCCGGGTGCGGCTACGGTGCGGCCCATGCAGTCGTTCAGGCACGTCAATCGCACGTTGGTCGCTTCCGTGGGCGCCCTCGCCCTCCTGCTGTCGGCCTGCGGGGAAGCCACCACGGGCAGCGCCGGGCCCGCCACCACGCCCGCGGTCGACGCGACCACCGAGACCACGAAGTCCGACGCGGCGCCGACGAGCACGAAGTCCAGCGCCGCCAAGGCACCCGAGGGTGACGTGACCGCGCCCGGCACCAAGCTGAAGGTCGGCGAGCGCGCTGTGGTGCCGTTCAAGTTCGGCAACGACAAGTCCGGCACGATCGCCCTCACCGTGACCGCGATCGACGCGGGGACCAACGCCGACCTGGCGTCGTTCGGCGAGAAGGCCAAGGGCATCACGCCGTACTACATCAGGGTGACCGTGGAGAACGTCGGCGGCACCGACCTGTCGTACAGCTCGGTGAGCCTGCGCGCGGTCGGCGCGGACGGCAAGGGCACCGGCGTGATCATCAGCGGGGACACCGCGCAGTGCGAGTCGGAGTCGGCCAAGAAGGACTTCACCACCGCCGGCGCGAAGTACGAGACGTGCGTGCTGCAGGGTGCGCGCGAGGGTTCCGCCGTGGCGGGCGCGACGTTCGACCGGAGCGAGGGCTACGAGAAGGCGCCGGTCACCTGGACGAAGTGACACCCGGTCGCGGTCCCGGGCCGGGCCAGGGGGCCGACCCGGGCGTCCCTCCTCGGCCAGGACCCGGCCGAGGAGGCGTTGCCGCAGTCGGCGGGCCTGCTTGGGCATGTTCCAGCCCAGGACGCCCACCGGCTCGCCCGCACGCCGGTGGACCGCGACGAAGCGTGTCGTCGCGCACCCGGAACAGCCGCACGCGAACCCGACCTCCACACAGCCGCCTCGCCGATCCCCAGGACCACTCAGCCCCACAACCAGCCCACCCGTCACCCCGCCGGTCCGACCGAGAACCCAGCGGCCGGCCCGCCGATTCTCCACCGATCAGACCCACAGCCGGCGGCCGGCCTGCCGATTCCTCGCCGAGCGGACCATTGCCAGCGGCAGGATCGTCGATCATCCACACCGGGCCGGTCAGGCAGGCAGCGCGGCGGCCAGTTCGGCGATCATCCCTGGGCCGACCTGGCAGCAGCCGCCGACCAGCCGCGCGCCGCCCGACACCCAAGCCGCCACGCGCGCGGGCTCGAAGGTCGGGGTGCCGGTCCAGTTCCTGGTGGCGGCGTCCCAGGTCTCACCGCTGTTCGGGTACACCACGACCGGTTTTCCGGTGACCCACCGGGCGATCGCCACGGCCTCGTCCACGTCGGCCGGGTCGCAGCAGTTGACGCCGACTGCGACCACCTCGTCCACGCCCCGCACCGCCTCGAACGCCTCGACCAACGGCTGGCCGGCGCACGTCCGCGTACCCCGGGCGCTGTAGGACAGCCACAGCGGCACGCCCGACCCGGCGACCACCCGCAGCACCGCCTCCGCCTCCTCGACGTCCGGGATCGTCTCGACCGCGAGCACATCGGCACCCGCCTCCGCGAGCACCTCGATCCTGGGCCGGTGGAACGATTCCAGCGCACCCGGCGGCAGGCCGTACCGCCCGCGGTACTCCGAGCCGTCCGCCCGCATCGCGCCGTACGGGCCGACCGACGCCGCCACCCACCGCGGCCCGTCCACTTCGGACGCGGCACGGCGGGCGAGGGTCACGCTGGCGCGCAGCAGGTCGGCCGTCTCCGCCGCACCGAGCCCGCGCCGGGCGAAACCCTCGAACGTGGCCTGGTAGCTGGACGTGATCGCGACCTCGGCACCGGCCCGGTAGTAGGCGAGGTGGGCGGCCCGGAGGGCGTCCGGGTCGGTGAGCAGCAGCCGGGCCGACCACAGCGAGTCGGACAGGTCGTGCCCGGCGGCCGTGAGCGCGGTCGACAGCCCGCCGTCCAGCACCACCACGCGACGGGCCAGCACCTCGGACAGCCGTTCCTCGGCCACCCCCACCACGCTACCGCGACGGCGGACGTCAGGCGGCCCGCGCGGCGGCGACGAACTCCCGCATGAGCCCGTGGTCCTTGACCCCGCGGCTCGCCTCGATGCCGCTCGACACGTCCACACCCCACGGTCGGGCCTGCGCCACGGCCTCGGCGACGTTGGCCACACCGAGGCCGCCCGCCAGCAACCACCGTCCCTCCGGCCGGGCGCCGTCGAGCGCGGCGAGGTCCCACCGGTGCCCCGACCCGGCCTGCGGCGAGTCGAGCAGCAGCATCTCCTCGCCGAACGCGCCGACCCGCACGTCGGTGTCCGCCGTCAACGCGACCGCCCGGACCAGGGGCACCCCGCTCGCGCCCACCTCGTCGAACGCCGCCCGCGGGTAGTCGCCGTGCAACTGGACCGCGCCGACACCGGACTCCTCGGCGAGCCGCCGCACGTCCGCCGCCACCACCCCGCTGAACACGCCGATCGCGAGCACGTGCGACGGCACCTCCCGGACCAACCGCCGCGCCGTGTCGACGTCCACCTGGCGCACGCTCGCACTCAGCACGAACCCAACCGCATCCGCACCCGCGTCCACCGCGGCGGCGACATCGGCCGGAGTGCGCAGCCCGCACAACTTCACGTACATGCCGCAGACAGTAGCGGCGAGCCACCCACACCGACCCACATTCACCACACCAGCTCACACCTGCCCACCAGCCGCCGCCCCATCGCCTCGCGCCCGCTCCACCGACCAGCGCTCACCTCACCGGCCCAGCGCCCACCCCACCAACCCGCACCCCACCCGCCCATGCCCATCCCGCGCCCACTACACCCGCTCACACCTGCCCACCGGCCCGCGCTCACCTCGAGCCCGCTCCGTCCCCCCACCGCCGGCTCACGGCGCCCGGACCAGGCCCTCGTGCCGCACCGTCCAGCCGGCGGCGGGCAGCGCGGACGCGGTGGGCCGCCGTCCCAGCCCGCCGTTGCCCGGCAAGTACACCGGTAGGCGGTCGGCGACTTCGCCTTCGCGGTGTGCACACCACGCGGACCCTTCGCCACCCCCTTGGTCACCTCTTTCCGCCGTGACGACCGCCACCGAGGTCGCCGCGACACCGTCCCGCTCGCGATACTGGGTGCGTGACCGCGCGAGAACCCCGCCTGGAGATCGAGTACTGCACGCAGTGCCGGTGGCTGCTGCGCGCCGGTTGGACCGCGCAGGAACTGCTGACCACCTTCACCACCGAACTGGGCGAGGTCGCGCTCGTCCCCGGCACGGGTGGCGTGTTCGACGTCCGGCTCGGCGGCGAGACGCTCTGGTCGCGCAAGGAGCGAGGAGGGTTCCCCGACCTGGCCGTGCTGAAGCAGCTCGTCCGCGACCGGATCGCCCCCGACCGCGACCTCGGGCACTCCGACCGGCACCGCAAGGCCCAGCCGGAGTAGGTCACGGGCGCGGTAAGTAGGCGGCCACCTCGGCGAGGGCGTCCAACGTCTCCCGGTCGACGTGGCCGGCGGCGGGTTCGGCCTCGGCGACCGTGATGGTGGTGCCGTCGACGTCGGTGCCGTAGTTGTCGCCGGTGAACGTGATGTCCGCCAGGCCGAGCAACGACGCGCCCAGCGGGTAGATGTCGCCGCTGCCGTGCCGGTCCTCGATCCGCTTGAACGCACGCAGGTCCCGGGTGTTGCGGAAGCCGACCCACGCCACCGACACGACCGCGTTGTTGCCGGCACCGTCCCCCACCGCGATCACCACCCGGTCCAACGACGTGCACGGCGTGTGCGCGAAGAACTCCCGGACCTCGCCGTGCGACGCCGACAGGCACTCGACCTGCCGCTGCCACCGGTCGTCCAGCCTCCGCATCCCCAGCCGCTGCCACGCGCCGTCGCGGTCGCCCCGCTTCGCCGCCTTCTGCCCGTCCAGCTTGCGCGCGGCCACCCCCGACGACCCGGCCGAACCGCTCGCGCTCGGCCCGAACACCCCTCCCCCGCCGGCCGCGCCCGCGGAACCGACCAGGCCCAGCACCAGCACCCCGGCCGCCACCACGGTCCCCGCACCTCCCTTCTTGCCGCGAGACGACCTGATCCGGCCCTGACCGTCGGTGTAGATGATGTCCGCCATGACTGCTCCCCCTGATCGGTTCGTACCCCTGATCGGCAAGCTAGCGACGGGCACCGACAATTCCGGCCCCTTCCGCGGACCGGTCACCCGATCGAGCGACCAAAGAAAAAACGGGACCCCGCGCGTCGCCGCGTGGGGCCCCGTCCTCTGTGGAGCGTGGGTCAGCTGGTCGGGAAGTTGTCCGTGGTGCTGATCCGGCTCTTGAGCAGCGCACCCGACTCGGTGAGCACACCGCTGCTGGAGTAGTCACCGCCGTTGCACGTGCCCGGCCGCAACGCCGCACTGCTCTCGTTCGCGTCCGAGTACGTCCAGTTCGCGTAACCGATCTTGAGCGAGTCCAGCAGGTCCAGCCAGGCCACCGTGCTCGCCCGGTCGAACGTGCCGCCACCGGTGGCCAGGACCGTCCCGAACTCCGTCACGAACAGCGGCAGGCGCTGAGCCGCCCGGCTGACCGCGGCGCGGTAGTTGTCCTTGTGCGACGCGGCGTAGAAGTGGAACGCGTACATGATGTTGGTGGCGTTGACCGGGTTGTTGATGACCTCGGACTCGTTGGAGCCCTCCGACACGCCCAGCGAGGACCACGCACGCGTGCCGACGATGACCACGGCGTCCGGGTCGGCCGCGCGGATCACCGGGATGACCTGCTCGGCGTAGCTCTTGATCGACGCCCAGCTCACGCCGTTCGGCTCGTTCGCGATCTCGTAGATCACGTTCTTCTTGGCCGCGTTGCGCTGCGCCACGGCCGCGAAGAAGGTCTTCGCCCGGTCGATGTTGTAGTTCGGGTCACCCGGCGTGAGGATGTGGAAGTCGATCATCGCGTACATGCCGCGCGCCTCGGCCATGTCCACCAGGCTGTTCACCCGGTTGGTGAACCCGGACGGGTTCGTCTCGTAGCCCTGCTCCTGCACGTACATCGCGATGCGGAACAGGTCGGACTTCCAGTCGTTCGCCAGCGCGTTCAACGAGTTGGTGTTGTAGCACTTGTCGAACCACTGGATGCCGTGCGTGCTCATGCCGCGCAGCTGGATCGGGCGGTTGTACTGGTTGCACAGGTTCACGCCGCAGACCCGCAGCTGCCCGTTGATCTCGACCGGCGTGCGGCCCACGGGCGGGTTCGTGGTCGTCGTGGTGGTGGTAGTCGTCGTCGTGCTGGTCGACGTCGTGGACCCCGTGCAGACCACGCCGTTGAGCGCGAACGACGTGGGCGTCGGGTTGCTGCCCGAGTACGAACCGACGAACCCGAGGTCGGTGGACCCGCCGGTGCCCAGCGTCCGGTTCCAGTCGACGTTGGTCGCGGTGGCCGTGGAGCCCGACTGGGTCCACGTCGCGTTCCAACCCTGGGACACCCGCTGCGAGGTGTTCGGGAAGGCGATGGTGAGCGACCAGCCGGAGATCGTGTCACCGAGGTTGGTGACCTTCACGCCCGCCTGGAACCCGCCCGACCACTGACTGGTGACGGTGTAGTCAACCTTGCAGCCTTGGGCGGCGGCCACGGCGTTCGGCAACGTGATCGTCGCCGCGGAACCGAGGGCCACCGCGCAAGCCGCAAGAACTGCGGTGGAGCGCTTCACTGAGCCCCTCCTCATCTCGACAAATGTCTGGGAGCGCTCCCAGACCCGCCGCGAAACGTACACCGATCGATGCGTTCACGTATAGACCGCGTCTCGCAGAGTGACACGGCGCGTGACGGTGCGTGTCCGTTGAGCGAGGTCACGCCAGGCGTCAACCGAGCTGCGGCACCCACTGGTAGTCCATCTGGCGTGCCGTGGCAACGGCCAGCTCAACGGTGGTCAATCGGCCGACCAGGTGCAGCGACAGGTCGAGACCGGCGCTGATCCCGGCACTGGTGGCCAGGTCGCCGTGGTCGAGGAACCGGACGTCGTCGCGCACGTCCAGGTCCGGCCACCGGCGGCGCAGGTCGGCGACGTCCTCCCAGTGCGTGGTGACCGGGCGTTCGTCCAGCAGACCGGCGGCGGCCAGCACGAACACCCCCGTGCACACCGAGGCGACGACCTCGGCGCGCGAACGGGTCCGGCGCAGCCAGGCCGACACCTCGGGCATCGCCTCGACCTCGTCCACCACACCGCCGGGCACCAGGACCACGTCGCACCCCGGCGCGTCACCGAGACCGACGTCGGGCACCATCCGCAGCCCGCCCCTGGCGCGCACCGGCCGCGCACCGGCGGCACCGATCGTCACGACCTCGAACGGCGCGGCCGAACCCCGGCGCACGGCGACGCGGCCGGCCACGGAGAACACCTCGAACGGCCCTCCCGCGTCCAACACCTCGACCTCGTCGAACAGCAGCAACCCGACACGCCTGGTCATCGACACCCCGCCCCGGCACGCACGCACCGGCGGCACTCGCGGGCCGATGCGGCGACCACCCCGTGCGCCGCGATGGCGAGCACACCGGCGAACGCGGTCAACGGCCAGTCGGTCGACAGGGCCGAGGTGACGCCCAGCGCGACGGCGGCGAGCGCCATGCCGACCGCGGCGGCGGACGCCGTCCACGCCACCGCCGACGGCAGCCGGTGCGGCGTGGGCAGCAGGCGGGTGAGCGGGCCGGTGGCCACCAGCGCTGTCACCGCGAGCAGGCCGGACGCGGTCGCCACCGCGGCCAGGTGCACGGCGAGCGCGCCCAGTCGCCAGTCCGGATCACGGGCGACGACGTGCACCATGAACCGGCACACCACCAGGACCGGCACGGTGACCGCGGCGACCCGGGCGGTGCGGCGGGTCTGGGCGATGGTCAGCTCCCGCTGGAACGACGGCGCGAGCTCGTCCGCCGTCCCGAAGTCCAGCACCGCGCGGTGTGCCGCCTGGGCGCGGGGGACGCCGAAGCGGGTCTGCGCCTCCACCGCGTCGACCAGGCCGTCGCGCACCTCGCGCATCATTGCGGCCTTGGCCCGCGCCGGGCCGTGCAGGGACGTGGTCAGCGTCGCCAGGTAGTCCTCGACCGGGTCGGCGCGCGGCGCGGTGCTCACGTCGCCCGCCTCGCCGACGCGGTCGGGTCCAGCACGGCGTCGATCGCGGCGGTGAACTCCCGCCACGTCGACCGGGCGCCCGCCAGGTCGCGCCGACCCGCCTCGGTGAGCTCGTGGCACCGCCGGGGCCGGTCGGACACCGGTTGCCGGCGGCTGCGCAGCAAACCCAGCCGCTCCAACCGGTTCAGCGCCGGGTAGACGGTGCCGGTGCGCAGTTCGAGCGCGCCGGCGCTGCGCCGCTGGACCGCGGTGATGACCGCGTAGCCGTGCAGCGGCCCCGGTTCGAGCACCGCCGGCAACATCGCGTCCAGGTGCCCGCGCACCGCGTCCGCCTTCATGGGTTGGCAGCCTACACAACGACTACGTAGGTGTGATACCTATTGGCAGTCGACATATGTTGGCTGTCTACGCAACGAGGAGTCACCCGGTGACCAAGCTGCTGCTCTCGGTCCACGTCATCGCCGCGATCCTCGCCGTCGGGCCGATCGCCGTGGCCGCCTCGCTGTTCCCCCGCTTCGCGCGCGAGTCGCCGACCGGGACGGCGGTGTTCCTGCACCGCACGTGCCGCACCTACACCGTCGTGGGCGTCGCCGTGCCGGTCTTCGGCGTCGCCACCGGGGCGAGCCTGGGCGTGCTCGGTGACGCGTGGCTGCTGGTGTCGGTGCTGTTGACGGCCGTCGCGGCGGGCCTGCTGGCGTTGACGATCCTGCCCGCCCAGCGGCGGATGCTCGACGGCACGACG
The DNA here is from genome assembly GCF_003014735.1 of Saccharothrix carnea. Lineage (GTDB taxonomy): Bacteria > Actinomycetota > Actinomycetes > Mycobacteriales > Pseudonocardiaceae > Actinosynnema > Actinosynnema carneum. Next base: position 78,550 of record NZ_PYAX01000017.1, read on the forward strand.
GCGTCGGCGAAGCGGCTGGCCATGACGACCGGCGTGTTCAACCTGCTGTGGGCGGTCGTGGTCGTGCTGATGATCGTGCGCCCCGGCTCGACGACGGGGGCTTGACGGGGACGGACGAAGCCGACCGCCTGGTGCGGGGGACGCGGTGTCCCCGCACCAGGCGGTGGTCACTGCTCGATCAACTGGCGGCGCAGGTGGGCGTCAGACCCGACGCCGAACCCGTGCCCTGGAAGCCGAACTCGGTCGACATCCCGGCCGCGACGCGACCGTTGTAGCTCACGTTGCGCCACTGCACGGCACCGGAGTTGCCGCTGCGGTCGGCGCTCCACGCGTTGGTGACCGACACGCCGGACGGCAGGTTGGTCGTGACCGTCCACCCGTTGATCGCCGACGAGCCGGCGGTCACCTTCACCGTCGCCACGAACCCGCCGTTCCAGGAGTTCAGCGACACCGAAGCGGTGCAGCCACCCGGACCGTTCGTGGTGGTCGTGGTCGTCGTGGTGGACGTCGTGGTCGAGGTCGTGGTGGACGTCGTGGTCGACGTCGGCACGGTCGAGCCGCCACCGTTGAGGGCGTTCAGGGTCGAGGTGTAGGCGGCCTTCTTGTTGCCCGAGCCGTCGAACAGCAGCGGGGTGCCCGAGGCGCGCCACGAGTCGGTGTCGCGGATGCCCCACACGGTGATGCCGGTGCAGCGCGTCACCGCGAGGCAGGCCTTGACGACCCGCTCGTAGTTCTGCGCCTGCGCGGTGCCCGAGCCCTCGATGTCGAGCTCGGTGATCTGCACGTCCACGCCGAGGGCCGCGAAGCTCGACAGCGTGGTCTGGTAGTTGCTCGGCACCGGGCTCTGGCTGTTGAAGTGCGACTGCAGGCCGACGCAGTCGATCGGCACGCCGCGCTGCTTGAAGTCCTGCACCATCCGGTAGACGGCCTGGGTCTTGGCGTGCGTCCAGTCGTCGGTGTTGTAGTCGTTGTAGCAGAGCTTGGCACCCGGGTCGGCCGCCCGCGCCGCGCGGAACGCCGCCTCGATCCAGTCGTTGCCCGTGCGCTGCAGGTTCGAGTCACGACGCGCGCCGGTGGAGCCGTCGGCGAACGCCTCGTTCACCACGTCCCAGGCGTAGATCTTGCCCCGGTAGTAGGTGGCGACCTGCGTCACGTGGTTCAGCATCGCGCTGCGCAGCGCGGTGCCGGACATGTTCTGCATCCAGCCGGGCTGCTGCGAGTGCCACGCCAGGGCGTGCCCGCGGACCCGCATGCCCTGGGCACGGGCGTGGTTGACGATCCGGTCCGCGTTGCCGTAGCTGAACTGGTTCTGCTGCGGCTCCGTCGCGTCCATCTTCATCTCGTTCTCGGCCGTGACCATGTTGAACTCACGGTTGAGAATCCCGACGTAGGTCGAGTCGCTGAGCTTGTTCGCGGCGACGGCCGTGCCGAAGTAGCGGCCCGACTCGGCCGCCGAGGCGGCGAGCGTGGTGCCGGCGTTGGCCGACGTCGCCAGGAGCACCGCGGCACCCGTGGTGGCGGTCACCAACGTCGACACGAGTGCCGCTCGCAACACTGACCTCGATGTCAGCTTCATGTTTGCACCTTCTGGGAGCACCTGCGGGTTCGGCAGGTGGTGGGTGGTTGCTCGGGCGACCCGAACCCGCCGGGCGGGGTGGTCCGGATCCGCACACTCGGCCGAGCAGGACCCGGTGCCACGGGATTCCTGCCGGCCGACGACAAGTCGGTGTTGAGTCGATCCTCCACAGCGTGCGCAGCGCAGGCGGAAGCAGTCGGGGGCGGCACCCGACCGCATCCGGCCTGAAACTTTTAGAAGTATTAACCGAAACAGATAGGTCTGGCAAGCACCGAAATGACCGGGCCGTGCGGACTCGCGCAGGCCACCCCGCGACTGTCCCGCACGCCGACAGGGACGTACCCGCGACCGTCCACAACTCGGTCGCGGGTATCAAAGACCCAGTTAGAGCACCATAGCAAGGCGACCTGGAACGATACCGACCTCCACCACCGGGCTATCGACACCAAACTCGGCAGGCTACGAAAGTGTTCGAAACAAGGTTCGCAACTTTATCGCGCACTATGGTCCGATTACCGGTAGGCGGGGTAGGCCGATCGCCATTCAGCCCATCGGCCAGCCCGTGTACGCCTCCGCCAAGTGGGTGGCGGCGGCCGTGCTGGAGGTGACCAGTTCCAGCTCGCCGAGCTGCCGCTTGAGGTCGAACGGCGACCCCGCCGGGTCGGTGTGCAGCATGGACGTCATCCACCACGAGAAGTGCTGCGCCCGCCACACCCGGCGGGCCGCGGTCGGGCCGTAGGCGTCCAGCGGCTCGGTGGACCCGGTGGCGAAGTGCTCCTCCAGCGCGCGGGCCAGCACGACCACGTCCGCCACCGCGAGGTTGAGCCCCTTCGCGCCGGTGGGCGGCACGACGTGCGCGGCGTCGCCGGCCAGGAACAGCCTGCCGTGCCGCATCGGCTCGCACACGTAGCTGCGCATCGGGATCACGCCGCGGTCGAAGATCCGGCCCTCCGCCAGGCTGAAGCCGTCGCCGGCGACCCGGGCGTTCAGCTCGGCCCAGATCCGGTCGTCGCTCCAGTCGTCGGCGCGCTCGCCGGGATCGCACTGGAAGTACATCCGCTGCACCTGGGGCGTCCGCGTGCTGATGAGCGCGAACCCCCGTTCGGAGTGCGCGTAGATCAGCTCCTTCGAGGACGGTGGCGCCTCGGCCAGGATGCCGAACCACCCGAACGGGTAGGCGCGGAAGTAGTCGGTGCGCACGTCGTCGGGGATAGCACGCCTGCTGATGCCCGAGGAGCCGTCGCAGCCGGCGATCACGTCGCAGCGCAGTTCCACCGGCGTGCCGTCCGCGTCGGTGAACGAGATGACCGGCTCGTCGGACGTGACACCGCGCAGCGCCACGTCGCTCGCGCCGAACCGGAGGTCCGCGCCGCCCGCGAGTCGTGCCGCGATCAGGTCCTTGAGCACCTCGTGCTGCGGGTAGAGCCAGACCGCCCGGCCGGTGAGCCCGGTGAAGTCGATCCGGTGGCCGCGTCCGCCGAACCGCAGCTCGATCCCCTCGTGCCGCGCGCCCTCGGCCGACGCCCGCGCGCCGACGCCCATCGCGGTCAGCAGCTCCACCGTGCCCTGCTCCAGCACGCCGGCGCGGATCGTCTGCTCGATCGCCGCACGACTTCGCGTCTCGACGACCACGGAGTCGACACCGCGTTCGGCCAGCAGGTGGGACAGCACCAGTCCGGCGGGACCGGCGCCGACGATTCCGACTCTCGTTCGCATGGGCCAAGCCAAGGGCGGCGTGCGACCGTTCGCCAGGCCGGGCTTCCACTGGGTGGAAGCAACGGCGATTTCGACCCGGCACCGCGGTTACGTTCGGCACCCGGCCTCCGGCGCCGGGCGTTCGGAGGAGAACCGGCATGGCGGTCAACGGTGACGCACCCCGGCGGTCGATGGCTGGGCGGGCGCTGGCGCTGCTCGGCGTGTTCGACCCGGCCCATCCCCGGCTCAGGCTCACCGAGCTCGCGCGGCGGGCGGACCTGCCCCTGGCGACCGTCCACCGGCTGACCGGCGAGCTGGTGTCGTGGGGTGCGCTGGAACGTGACGCGGACGGGTACTACAGCATCGGCCTGCGGCTGTGGGAGGCGGCGACGCTGGCCCCGGTGGCCGGTCGGCTGCGGGAGGTCGCGCTGCCGTTCATGCAGGACCTGTACGAGGCGACCCGCGAGAACATCCACCTGGCCGTGCACGACGGCTTCGACGCGCTGTACGTGGAGAAGCTGTCCGGCCACCGCTCGGTGCCCGTCATCTCGCGGATCGGCGCACGGCTGCCGCTGCACTCGACGGGGGTCGGCAAGGCCCTGCTCGCCCGTGCCGGCGCGGAGTTCCTGCGCTCCTACCTGGAACGCCCGCTGCCGCGCTTCACCCGTTACACGATCACCGAGCGGGCACGGCTGGTGCGCGAGGTGCGTGCGACGGCTCGGCGCGGGTACGCGTTGACCAACGAGGAGATGACGCTCGGCTCGTGCTCGGTCGCCGTGCCGATCCCGGTCGAGGGGCACGGGCCGGCCGGTGCGCTGGGCATCGTGGTCCGGTCCGTGCGCACGGACCTGCACCGGCTCGTCCCCGACCTGCGTGCCGCCGCGGACGCGATCGCACGGCGGCTGGACGAATCACGCGTCCCCGGAGTGGCGGAGGGCGGGTTTGTGCACCTTGCCCGAGGCGGTTCGCGGTAGGTGGTCGACGAGGTCGATGTGGACCGGGACCTTGTACTTCGCCAGCCGGGTGAGCAGGAACGCCCGCAGTTGCGCCGGGGACGGGCCGCCGGCGGCACAGCGGACGAAAGCCCGGCCGACTTCGCCCCACCTCGGGTCCGGCACGCCGATCACCGCCGCCTCCACCACGTCCGGGTGCTCGACCAGCGCGTTCTCCACCTCGGCCGGGTAGACGTTCTCGCCGCCGGAGATGAACATGTCCTTCAGCCGGTCCACCACGAACAGGTGACCGTCGAGGTCGAACCGCCCGACGTCACCCGTGCGGAACCACCCGTCCGGGTGGAAGGCGGCGGCCGTCGCACCGGGGTCCCGCCAGTAGCCGGGCGTGACGTTCGGGCCGCGCACCAGCACCTCGCCCGGCTCGTCCACCGCAGCGTCCACGCCTTCGTCGCGCACCACCCGCACGTCGCCGAAGAACACCGGCACGCCCGCCGAGCCGACCTTGCGGACGCTCTCCCCCGCCTCCAGGAACGTCGCACCGGGCGCGGCCTCGGTGAGGCCGTACCCCTGGCAGAACGTCAACCCGCGTGCCTGGTAGGCGCGGATGAGCGAGTCGGGCACGGCCGCGCCGCCGCACAGCAGGTGCCGCAACGACGACAGGTCCGCGGTGGCCCAGCGCGGTGACGCGGCCAGGTCGGCGTACATCGTGGCCACGCCGAACGCGTACGTGATCCGCTCGCGCTCGATCACGTCGTACACCCGGTCGACGTCCCACGACGAGGTGATCACCACCCTGCCGCCCTTGATGAACGTGGGCAGCAACGTCTGCGCCAGCGCGGCGACGTGGAACAGCGGCGCGGACACCAGTGTGCGCTCCGAACTGGTGATGTCCATGCCGACCAGCAGGTTGTAGGTGTTCCAGATCAGGTTGGCGTGGGTGAGCACCGCGCCTTTCGGCCGACCCGTCGTGCCGGACGTGTAGAGGATGAGAGCGGCGTCGTCGACGTCCACCACCTCGTCGATCGGGTCGGCGGAACCCTCCGCCAGCCACTGCTCGTAGCCCTCGTCCACCGCGACGACCGCACCGGGAAACCCCGAGCCGCGCACCACCTCCGCGCACTGCGGCGCGTGCACCAGCAATGACGGCCCCGAGTCCGCCAGCACGTGCCCGACCTCGGGCGCGGTGAGCCGGAAGTTCACCGGCACGAAGATCGCACCGAGCACGTGTGCGGCGAACATCGCCTCCACGAACGACGGGTGGTTCGGCCCCAGGTAGGCGACCCGGTCACCCGGACCGACGCCCGCCGCGCGCAACCGGTGCGCCAGGCGCGTGACGCGCACGGCGAACCGGGCGTAGGTGACGGATCCGGAGTGGACGATCGCGACCCGGCCCGGCGACATCCGCGCCCGCCGGTAGGGCCAGCTCCCGAGCCCCGCGTTCCGCACTTCGGTCCTCCTGTCAGGGAAGGGCGACGGGCTGGAGGTCACGGGTGCTGGTCTCCTTCAACGCCAGCACGCACACGACCGTGAGCGCGCAGAACCCGGCGATCGTGGCCGAGATGAGCGTCAGCCCCTGTCCACCGGTGGCCTGCTGGATCCCGGCGAACAGCAACGGCGCGACGCCCGCGCCCAGGCCGGCGACCTGATAGCCCAGGGACGCGCCCGTGTAACGGTTCTCCGTGCTGAACAGCTCGCTGTACAGGGCCGCCAGCGGCCCGTACATCATCGGGTGGATGACACCCTGGCCGAGCACCAACGCGAGCGTCAGCAACACCGTGTCACCGCTGTCCACCAACGGGAACAACACGAACGCGTACCCCGCCATCGCGACCGCGCCCGCCACCACGACCGGCCGCCGGCCGAACCGGTCCGACGCCGCCGACCACGCGAGGATGCCCACGACCGCGCACGCGGAGGAGAGAGTGAGCGCGTTGAGCACGGTCTGACGGGCGTGACCGGCCGCCACGCCGTGCGCCACCACGAACGTCGTCAACGTCGACTGCGCGACGAACGCGGCCAGCCCCACGCCGATGCCCAGCAGCAGCACGCGCGGGTGGTCGCGCAGCACGTCCAGGAGCGGCACCCGCCGCTTGCCGCCCACCCGCCGCTCGCCGCCCTCCTGCCGCACGGCCCGGAACGCCGGTGTCTCCTCGACCCGGTGCCGCACGAACAACCCGACCCCGAGCAGCACGACGCTGATCAGGAACGGGATCCGCCAGCCCCAGTCCAGGAACGCCCGCTCGCCCACCGCGGCGGCGGTCGCCGTGAGCGCCAGCGACGACAGCACCAACCCGCACGGCGCGCCCGCGTTGGTGAACCCCGCCCACAGCCCGCGCCTGCGGGTGGCGTGCTCGGCGGACATCAGCACCGCACCGCCCCACTCGCCGCCGACCGCGATGCCCTGCACCACGCGCAGGACGACCAGGCCGACCGGCGCCAGCCCGCCCACCTGCGCGTAGGTCGGCAGCAACCCGATGAGGAAGCTGGCCACCCCCATCAGCGCCATGGACAGCACGAGCATCCGCTTGCGGCCGAGCAGGTCACCGAAGTGCCCGAACAGGATCCCGCCCAGCGGCCGGGCCAGGTAGCCGGTGGCGAACGTGCCGAAGCTCGCGATGGTGGCCACGAGCGGGTCGAGGGAGGAGAAGAAGACCTTGTTGAACACCACGGCGGACGCGGTGGCGTAGAGCAGGAAGTCGTAGTACTCGATCACGCTGCCGAGGAAGCTCGACGCGACGGCGCGACGCAGTTGGACGTTCGGCGTGTTCGGCGTGTTCGACATGGTGGCCCTCAGGTGTAGTGCCGGTACACGGCGCGCGCGACGCACGCCGGTTTGTCCGAGCCGTCGACCTCGACGGTGAAGTCCAGCACCAGCGCGACACCGCCGTCCGCGACCTCGTCCGCCGAGACGACGCGGCCCGCGAGCCTGATCTTGTCGCCGACGCGCACCGGGCTGGGGAAGCGCACCTTCTCCAAGCCGTAGTTGACGCTCATCCGGACGCCCTCGACGGCCAGCAGCTCGGAGAACATCGGGATGATCAGCGCCAACGTGAGGTAGCCGTGCGCGATGGTGGTGCCGAACGGCCCGGCGGCGGCCCGCTCGGGGTCGACGTGGATCCACTGGTGGTCGTCGGCGGCGTCGGCGAAGGTGTCGACCCGGTCCTGGGTGATCCCGCGCCACCCGGTGTGCCCGAGGTCCTGCCCGGCCAGCGCGAGGAGTTCGGCACGTCCGGTCACGGTGGTGGTCATGTGCGCTCCGCGTCGTCGGTGGCGAGGCCGAGCAGCCTGGCCGCGTTGTGCTTGAGGATCTTGGGGCGGACGGCGGGCTTGAGGTCGAGCTCGGCGAAGTCGGCCAGCCAGCGGTCCGGGGTGATCACCGGGTAGTCCGAGCCGAACAGCACCTTGTCCTGCAACAGGGAGTCGGCGTAGCGGACCAGCTGCGGCGGGAAGTACTTCGGTGACCACCCGGACAGGTCGATGTGGACGTGCGGCTTGTGCGTGGCCACCGCCAACGCCTCGTCCTGCCACGGGAACGACGGGTGCGCCAGCACGATCCGCAGCTCCGGGAAGTCCACCGCCACGTCGTCCACCAGCATCGGGTCGGAGTACTTCAGGCGGACGCCACCGCCACCGGGCACGCCCGCGCCGATCCCGGTCTGCCCGGTGTGGAACAGCGCGGGCACGCCGAGCTCCTCGATGACCTCGTACAGCGGGTAGGCCATCGGGTCGTCGGGCGCGAAGCCCTGCAGGCTGGGGTGGAACTTGAAGCCGCGCACGCCGTGCCGCTCGACCAGCCGGCGCACCTCCCGTGCGCCCGCACGCCCCTTCCACGGGTCGACGCTGCCGAACGGGATCAGCACGTCCGCGTGCTCGGCGCAGTTCGCCGCGACCTCTTCGTTCGGGATGCGCGGGTGGCCGGTGGCGTGCTCCGCGTCGACGGTGAAGACGACGGCCGCCATCCGCCGTTCCCGGTAGTGAGTCGCGATCTCGTCGACGGTCGGCCTGCGGTGGCCGTGCGCGCCGAAGTACTTCTCGGAGGCCGCCATCAGCACCGGGCTCAACGACGGGTGCCCGTCCCTCGACACCTCGGCGTGGGTGTGGAAGTCGATGGCCACCAGCTCGTCCAGGGCGATCACCACGTCACACCGCCGGTGGTGTCGGCGCGGGGATGCCGTAGGTCTCCGGTTCCGCGCCGACACCGGTGGCCCACGACTCGGCGATGGCCGCCGCGGTCCACCCGCCCTCGGCGAGCGCCACCGCCTTCTCGCCGGGGTGCGACCAGAGCGACAGCCGGTCGCCGCCGATGCCGATGGCCTGGCCGGTGACGTGCCGGGCCGCGTCGGAGGCCAGGAAGACGATCAGCGACGCGACGTCCTCGACGGTGCCGAGTCCTTCGTCCTTGCGCAGCCAGTCCGGGAACGGCGCACCGGTGCGCTCGGCCTCCTCGATGACGGGCGCGAACGCGGGGATCGTCCTGGTCATGTCGGTCGCCGCGACCGGCACGACGGCGTTGACCGCGATGTCCGCGCGGGCCAGTTCCAGCGCCCACGTGCGGGCCATGGCGACGATGCCCGCCTTCGCCGCCGCGTAGTTGGTCTGCCCGAAGTTGCCCCGCTGACCCGCGGGCGACGAGATCAGCACCAGGCTGCCGCCCCGGCCCTGCTCCCGCATCCGCACCGCCGCCGCGCGGCCGCACGTGAACGTGCCGCGCAGGTGCACGTCGACCACGGCGTCGAAGTCCTCGTCGGACATCTTCCACAGCACCTTGTCGCGCAGGATGCCGGCGTTGGCCACCAGCACGTCGAGCCCGCCGAACTCCTCGACGGCGGTCGCCACCAACCGGTCGGCGACCTCGGCCCGGCCGACCGGCGCGATCACGGCGACCGCCCGCCCGCCGTCCGCCGCGATCGCCTTCACGACCGCGTCCGCCGCCTCCGCGTCCACGTCGTTGACCACGACCGCCGCACCGGCCCGCGCCAGGGCTTCGGCGTACGCCCGGCCGAGCCCCCGGCCACTGCCGGTGACCACCGCGACCTTCCCCAGCAAGTCCATGACAGCGAAGCTACGGCACTTTTGTGACGGCCGTCCAGAGTCTGCCCGATATCAACCCGCTCCCCCACCGTTGACGTCTCCGGACCGGCGAGCCGACAGGCCGGCGCGGCAGGCCCGTGCCGCGCGCGTCCGGCTCAACGCCCGACCCGGGTGGCCCTGCCCGCGAGGAACTCGGTGGGCGTGCAGCCGGTGAGCGCGCGGAAGTCCCGGTTGAGGTGGGACTGGTCGGCGTAACCGCACGCCTGCGCGACGTCCGCCCACGCGGGCGGCGAGGCCCCGGTCAGCAGGGACACGGCGTGGTGCAGCCTGGCGACGCGGGCGACGGCTTTGGGTGGGAGGCCGATCTGCTCGCGGAACCGGGCCGCGAGGTGGTGGCGGGTCCAGCCGACCTCGTCGGCGAGCGCGTCGACGCGCACGCGACCCGCCGACGCGGTGAGCCGCTGCCACGCGCCGTGCACCTGCCTGGTCAGGACGAGGCCGTGGCGCACGCGCGCGGCCAGGTGGTCGTCCAGCAGCCGGAACCGGGCAGGCCAGTCGGGAGCCTCGGCGATCCGCTCGGTCAGCAGCCGCGCCTGCGCGCCGAGCAGGTCGTCGAGCCCGATGGCGGCGTTGGCCAACTCCCGCAGGGGCAGGCCGAACAACGCGTAGGCGCCCACGGGCGTCATCGCGATGGTGATTCCCCGGGACGGTCCCGCCTGCTCCACCGTCCACGGCCGGTCCCGCAGCCCCAGGACCGGCGACGTCGGCACGTCACGCCCCGCGGCGGGATCCGGCGCGGTCGACCGGCGGACCGGCGGCGCTTCGAGTTCGACGGACACCACGACCACGCCGAGCGGGGCCATCCGCCAGGACGTCGGGTCCATCCACCGGTAGTCGTGCGCGGTGTAGGTCAGCACGTGGTCGGCCAGCCTCGGGTCGGGCAGGCCGAAGACGCGTTCGGCCGGCGTCCGCGCGACGTCGCGGCCCGGCACCACCAGCGACCAACCGGCCATCGGCCCTCCCCCACGGCCACCTTACTTTCGTCCAAGACGACCGGCGGAGCGGTCCTTAGGGTCGATTTCCCCCACGCGGAAGGGGATCCGCTCATGACGAAGACCGGTGAGTTCAGGAGTCGGACGGCTCGGGCGCGGTACTTCGCCGCGTACGAACGGGCGATGGCCGAGTGCCCGACGCCCGACGACGTGGTCGACGTCGAGACCCGGCACGGCACCACCCGGGTCTACCGGTTCGGCGGTGGCGACGCGCCGCCGATCGTGCTGCTGCCGGGCCTCATGGCCACGTCCGCCTGTTACGCGCACCTGATCCCGGCGTTCGCGGCGCACCACCCGGTGTACACCGTCGACACGCTGGGCGAAGCGGGCCGCAGCGTGCAGACCGCGCCGTTCCGGGGCATCCCGGACCGCGCGCGGTGCCTCGACGACGTGCTCGACCACCTGCGGCTCACCGACGTCCACCTGGTCGGCGCCTCCACCGGCGGGTGGCACGCGCTCAACCAGGCCATCCACGCGCCGGACCGGATCGCGTCGATCGGCCTGCTCGACCCGACCACGGTGACCGCACCGTTCCGCCCCTGGGTGGCCCTGTTCGGCCTGGTCGCGGGCGTGCTCGACCAGGAGTGGCCGTGGCGGCTCTTCCTGCGCCGGGCCGCGGGCGCGGACGTCGCGAGCCGACCGGACGCGCGGCTGGTGCTCACCGCGTTGCGCACCTACCGGCCGCGGGTGCCGTTCCAGACGCGTCCCACCGACGACGAGATCCGGTCCGTGCGGCTGCCCGTGCTGGCCGTCTTCGGCGCGCGCAGCGTCGTGCAGGACTCGGTCGCCGCCGCCGACCGCCTCCGGGCGCTGCTCCCCCACGCCGAGGTCGACACCCTGCCGGACGCGGGCCACGACGTGACCCTGCGGCCGCGGGACCGCGACCACGTCGTCGAACGGGTGCTGGACTTCGTCCCGCGCACGTCCGCGTGACCCGGAACGAGGTCCGACTGCGGTTACCATGGCCATTCGGTCACGACGCCACGACCAGGTGGGTGGGAGTTGGCCCGCAGGACACGAGTGCTGCTCGCGCTGGGTGTGATCTCGCCGGTCGGGTACTGGCTGATCGCCCGGTACGGCGTGCCCGGGATCGGGTGGTCGGCGCTCGCGGTCGGCGCGGCCGTCGCCGCGGCGCTCCGGTTACCCGGGCGGACGACCAACCAGGTGTCCGGCCAGGTGCACGGTTCCGTCGTCCAGGCCGGTCGGATCGGCACGGTGGTGCTGACCGGGCCGCCGGCCGTACCCACCGGGCCGCACCAGGTCGTCGTCGGCGAGATACCGAAGGAACCACCGGACTTCCAGGCACGCCCGTCCGCCGGTCGCCACCTGTCCGCGCTGGCCGGGCGCAGCGGCGTCGTCGTGGTGTGCGCCATGACCGGTCAGCGGGGCGTCGGCAAGTCGCAGTTGGCCGCCGCGTACGCGCGCGACCGCATCCGCGCGGGTTTCCCGCTGGTGGCGTGGATCGCCGCGGAGACACCGGCCCTGGTCCTGGCGGGCATGGACGAGGTCGGTGTCCGGCTCGGCCTGCGCGGCCCGCAGGACGACGTGCGCAGCACCGCCGCGAGAGTGCGCTCCTGGCTGGAGAACCGGAACGAGCCCGCGTTGCTGGTGTTCGACAACGCCACGGACGCCGACGCGCTCATCCCGTTCATCCCCGCGTCCGGCGGCACGCAGGTCGTGATCACCAGCACCCACCAGTCGATGGGCAACCTCGGCGCGTTGTTCGTGCTGGACGTGTTCACCGAGGAGGAAGCGCTCGCGTTCCTCGCCGCGGCGACCCGCCGCCACGACCACCGCGGCGCCGACGAACTCGCCCACGAGCTCGGACGGCTGCCGCTGGCACTGGCGCAGGCCGCGGCGGTCGTGCGGTCGCAGCGGCTGGACTACCCCACCTACCTGGCCCGGTTGCGGTCCACGCCCGTCGAGCAGTACCTGGTGCGCCGTCCCGGCGAGTCCTACCCGCACGGCGCCGCCGAGGCGATCCTGCTGTCGTTGGACGAAGTCGGGTTCACCGATGGTGGCTTGGCCGCGCGCATGCTGCAACTGCTGGCGGTGCTGTCGCCGGACGGCGTGCCGCACGCGGTGCTGCGACTCGGCGCCACGGCGGCCGAGGCGGACGCCGAGCTGGAACGCCTCGCCGCGGGCTCGGTGGTGACGTTCAGCGTGGACGGCGAGAACGTCATCATGCACCGCCTGGTGCAACGCGTGATCCGCGACCGGTGCGCGTTCGACGGCACGCTGGAGGCCGTGGTCGACACCGCGATCACCCGGTTGCGGATCCTGCTGCACGACGAGTCCGAGGCGTTGCAGCGGCGCCGCGAGTCCGACGCCCTGATCCGGCAGGTCTCCGCGCTGTGGGAGCACTGCCCGGTCGACCGGGTCCGCTCCACGGCGTTGTTCGGCGCGTTGATCGAGCTGCGCACCTGGGCGGTGCGCCAGCTCATCCAGACGACCGACCTGGGTCGGGCCGAACTCGTGGCCAACGAGGTCGCCGCCGACGCCGAACGGCTGTTGCCGCCGGACGACCTGCGCGTGCACGAGGCCCGCCACGACCTGGCCACCGTCTACCTCTACTCCGGACGCGTCGCGGTCGCGATCGACCTGCGCGAGCGCACGGCGGCTGGGGTCGAGCGCCTGCTCGGCCGCGACCACGCCACCACGCTGCGGTTCCGCCGCGACCTGGCGGCGGCCTACGTGCTCACCGGCAGGCTCGGCCAGGCCATCGCGCTCTACGAGAGCGTCACCGCCGACGTGCAGCGGCTGCCCGTCGACCGGGCGACGCTCGTCGCCTACCTGCACGAGCTGGCCTCGGCCTACGACCGGGCGGGCAGGCCCACCGAGGCCAGGACCGCGTTCGACCGCGCCCTGCACGAGGCGGAGGCCGCCTTCGGTGCCGACCACCCGTCCGCGGCGCTGATCCGGGAGAACCGGCGCTGGGTGGTGGAGGCCGAACCACCGGCCCCCGCGGCGCCCGCGCGCGGTGTCGCGGTCCGGCCGCGGCTGCTGGGCGCGACGGTGGGCGTCGTCCAGGAGGGCTGGGTCAGCGGTCGGGCCCACGCCGAGATCTCCGCGCTGCGCGACCGGCTCGACCGGCTGCAGGCCCGGGTACCCGATGACGACCTGGTCGTGCGTGCGTGCGGCGAGCTGGTCCGGGCCTACGTCCGCGTGGGCCGCACCGAGGAGGCGGTCGCCCTGGCCGAGCACAACCTCCGGGTCGCCGGGCGCCGGGCGAACCCGGGCGGCATCGACCTCGGCGAGGTCCGCGACGAGCTGGCCCTGACCCGCGAAGCCTCGGGCGACTTCGCGGAGGCCGCCCGCCTGTACGCCGTGACGCGGGACGAGCGAGCCGCCCGGCACGGACCCGGCAGCGCCGCCACGCTGGTGAGCGAGGACCACCTGGCCCGCGTCACGCTGGCGTCCGGGCACGTGGAGGAGGCGGTCGAGCGGTTCCGCCGCACCCTCGCGGCGGCCCAGCGGATCTTCGGCGCCGAGGGGCGGGCGACCGCGCCGTACCACAACAACCTGGGTCGGGCGCACGAGGCGGCAGGCCGACCGGAGCAGGCGTTCGACTGCTACGCCGAGGCCGCCGCGATCGCGCGCGAGCGGCTGGGCCTCGACCACGCGGAAACCGGGTTCTACCAGTCGAACGCCGCCCGGGTCCGACCGATCAAGTCCCTCGGGCAGGCACCGCGCTCAAGAGCTCCCGCACCCGGTGACAGCCCGTTCACCACGCCGCGCCTGGCCGCCCCACCGGTCATCGGGGAGTAGGTGGCGGCCACCGCGTGACCGCCACCCGCTCACCACCTCACAACGTCCGCTCCAGGTGCTCGGCCAGCAGCCGGACGAAGCGGGACGGGTCGGGCAGGTCGCCGCCCTCGGCGAGCAGCGCCAAGCCGTGCACCAGCTCGGCCGACTCGACCAGCGACGCGTCCTCACCACCGCGGTCGGCGAAGGCCTTGTGCAGGCCGGTGATCAGGGCGTGGTCGGGGTTGAGCTCGAGGATCCGCTTGACCGGCGGCAGTTCCTGGCCCATCGCCCGGTACATCTTCTCCAGGGTCGGGGTCAGGTCGTGGGCGTCGCCGACGACGCAGGCGGGCGAGGTGGTGAGCCGCGAGGACAGCCGCACCTCCTTCACCCGGTCGGTCAAGGTCGTGCTCATCCACTCCAGGAAGTCGGCGAAGTCCTTCTGCCGCTCCTGCGCCCGTGCCTTCTCCTCCTCGGTCTCCAGGTCGACCTGGCCCTTGGCGATCGACTGGAACGTCTTGCCCCGGTACCCGGGCACGGCGTCGACCCACATCTCGTCGATCGGGTCGGTGAGGATCAGCACCTCGAAGCCCTTGGCCCGCAGCGCCTCCAGGTGCGGCGAGTTCTCCACGGTGGCCCGCGAGTCACCCGTCATGTAGTAGACGTGCTGCTGGTCGTCCTTCATCCGCTCGACGTACGCCGCGAGCGTGGTCGGCTTCCCGGCGTCGGCGGTGGAGGCGAACGAGGCGATGTCGAGGATGGCGTCCCGGTTGTCGGGGTCGCTGAGCAGGCCTTCCTTGACCGCGCCGCCGAACTCGCGCCAGAACGTCTCGTACGACTCCGGCTTGTCCGCCATCAGGCCCTTGACCGTCGACAGCACCTTCTTCACCAGCCGGCGGCGCACCAGCTGGATCTGGCGGTCCTGCTGCAGCAGCTCGCGCGACACGTTGAGCGACAGGTCCTGGGCGTCCACCACGCCCTTGACGAACCGGAGGTACTCCGGCATCAGCTCTTCGCAGTCGTCCATGATGAACACGCGCTTGACGTAGAGCTGCACACCGCGCTTGCGCTCGCGCATGAACAGGTCCAGCGGCGCCTGGGACGGGATGAACAGCAGCGCCTGGTACTCGAACACGCCCTCGCCGTGCATGCGGATCGTCTCGAGCGGCTTGTTCCAGTCGTGGCTGACGTGCCGGTAGAACTCGGCGTACTCGTCCTCGGTGACCTCGGACGCGGGCCGCGCCCACAGGGCCTTGCGCGAGTTGATCGTGGTCGGCTCGGCGCCGTCCTCCTTGGCGAGCCTGATCGGCCAGGTGATGAAATCGGCGTACCGCTTGACGATCTCGGTGATCTTCGCGGTCGAGGTGTAGTCGGCCAGGTGGTCCTCGGGGTCGGCCGGCTTGAGGTGGAGGGTGACGGAGGTGCCCTGCGGCGCGTCCGCGACGTCCTCGATCGTGTAGGTGCCCTCGCCGGTGGACTCCCACCGGACGCCCTCCGCGCGCGGGTGCCTGGTCACCAGCGTGACCTTGTCGGCGACCATGAACGACGAGTAGAAGCCGATGCCGAACTGGCCGATGAGGTCCTGCGAGGCGGCGTCCTTCGACTCCTTCAGCTTCTGCAGGAACTCGGCGGTACCGGATTTCGCGATCGTGCCGATGAGCCCGATCACCTCGTCGCGCGTCATGCCGATGCCGTTGTCGCGGACCGTGAGCGTGCGCGCCTCCCGGTCGACCTCGACGGCGACGTGGAGGTCCGACGTGTCCGCGACCAGGTCCTTGTCGCGGAACGTCTCCAGCCGGAGCTTGTCCAGCGCGTCCGAGGCGTTGGACACGAGCTCGCGCAGGAACGTGTCCTTGTTCGAGTAGACCGAGTGGATCATCAGCCGCAGGAGCTGACGCGCCTCCGACTGGAACTCGAGCGTTTCCACGTTCGTCCTTTCTCTTCCGACCTTCGTCGACCCGTCATCGTATCCAGTCGCGCGGCGGGGCCGCCGCGTCACCGAAAACCGGTCGATCGACCCGGCCCCGATCTTTATCGTTCACCCGGATCCGGGGGGTGGGAGGGGTGATGCGCACGCCGTACCCGCGCACGCCGTGCCGGCCGCGGTGCTCGACGCGCAGGCACGCCGGTTCAGCCCGCCGCACCCGTGGCAGGCCCACCGCACCTGGTACGTCGGCGCGGACGGCGCCGTGGACGACGACGCCGGGGAGCCGTGATGCGCACGAGCGAGGAGGTCTACCACCAGATCCGCTGGGACCCGCGGCTCGACCCGGCCCGGTTCGTGGTCGGCGTGCAGCAGCGCGGGGCGCGGCCGAAGCGGGTGGCGCTGCCCGCGTTCACGCCGGGCGGTGAGGTGCCGTGGCACCGGGTGCTGTTCGTCGAGGCGGACGGCGAGGTGGTGTGGGATCGGGCCACCGGGCTCGACCGGGTGGGCGAGTCGGGCGCGGGACGGGTGCGCGCACCGCGCCGCCTGCGTGCGCCGCTGTTCACCGCGAGCACCCCGCACTCTTGGGTGCACGGCTGGGTCCCCACCCGCGAGGCCGCGCCGGCGGTGCCACTCGACACCGTGACCGTGTTGACCTGGAACGTCTTGTGGGACCGCTACGACAGCGACCGCATCGACACGGCCCGCCGCCGTCCGCTGCTGTTCGGCGAGCTGGCGGCGGCCGACGCGGACGTCATCGCGTTGCAGGAGGTCGAACCGGACCTGCTCGCCGCGCTCCTCGCCCAGCCGTGGGTGCGGGCGGGCTACACGGTCGACGTCGACCCGACCGGACCGGACGTCGACCGCACCGGTCTGGTGGTGCTGAGCCGGTTGCCCGTGGTCGAGGCCGCGCGGTTGCCGCTCGGCTCGCACAAGGCCGTGAGCGCGGTCGTGGTCGAGACCGGCCACGGGCCGCTCGTCATCGCGGCCACCCACCTGACCAGCGACCACACCGCGAACGGACCGGCCAAGCGGCGCGCCCAGCTGGTGCGCGTCGCGGAGGCGCTCGCCGGGGTGGAGGGCGATGTGGCGCTGGTCGGCGACTTCAACGACGGCGGACGGCGACCGGCCGCCGCGCTCGGCATGCGTGACGCGTGGCTGGAGGCGCGGGACGATGAGCCGCCGACGTTCGACCCGGCGGTGAACCCGCTGGCCGCCGTGTCCTCGCTGACCGGGCGGCGGTCGCGGCTGGACCGGGTGTTCGTGCGCGGGCAGGTGCGGTGCGCCGGTGCGGAGCTGGTGGGCGACCGGCCCGTGAACGGCCTGTTCGCGTCCGACCACTACGGCGTGCCGGCCCGGTTGGCGCCCGCCGTACCGGCCGCGACGCCCAGTCCACTCGACCACCGAGGGCCGCTGGATTCACCCGGTCCAGCGATCAGGTCCGGCAACTTTTCCGCCGACCATTTCGTTGCCGGGAAAGAAGGAGGCGGCGGCGCGGCACCCGAGCTCGGTTCCCCGCCGACCCCGCCGACCCCGCGGACCGCCGTGGTGTGGCTGCCGGGGCCGTGGGAGGAGGTCGAGCGGGTCCGCCGGGAGCACGACCACCGGGCCGACCGCTGGCCCCCGCACGTGACCCTGCTGTTCGGATTCGTCCCCGAGTCGGACTTCGACCGGGCCGTGCCGCTGCTGGCCGAGGCGGTCACCGAGGTGCCGCCGTTCCTGGTGCGGGTGGCGGGCGTGCGCGAGTTCGGGCCCGACGTGGTGTGGCTGGACCCGGCGGCGGCCGGTAGCGCGCCGTGGACGGCGTTGCACGACGCTGTGCGTCGCCCGTTCCCTGCCTGCCGGACCAGGCGCGACTTCACCCCGCACCTCACGGTCGGGAGCTCACGGCAAGCGGCGGAGCGCATCGGCGCGCGCTCGGACCGGGTGGACGAGGTGGTGGTGCTGTCGCGGCGTGGTGCTGTCGCGGCGTGGTGCTGTCGCGGCGTGGTGCTGTCGCGGCGCGGTGCTGTCGCGGCGCGGTGCTGTCGCGGCGCGGTGCTGTCGCGGCGCGGTGCTGTCGCGGCGCGGTGCTGTCGCGGCGCGGTGCCGGCCCGATGCTCCCCCGCGCGGCGATCGCGCTCGGCACCGGCGAGGTCCGGTGGATCGAGGAACCCGCGACACCTGCCGGACCGTCGTTGGACGCGGTGGCCGGCCGCGTCACCCGAGCGTTGTCGGACGCGCTGGACGTGGTGCACGTCGTCGGGTCGCGGCGGGTGGGCTGCGCGTTGCCCGACGCGGACCTGGACCTGGTCGTGGAGGGCGATCCGGCCGCGGTCGCTGAACGGGTGGCCGCCGCGTTGCCCGGGGTGGCCGGCCGGCCGGTGGTCGGTGCCCGGTCGCCGGGGTTCCGGCTGGCCGTGGCCGGGCTCGGGGTCGACCTCGCGGTGGCCGGTGACGACGGGGTGGCGTTGAGCGCGGTCGGTGACGCGGAGGCGGTGACGGCGGCGGTCGGCGGGCGGGCCGGGGACTTCGCGCGGCTCGCCCGTGCGGTGAAGGCGTGGGCACGGGCTCGTGGTCTGGACTCGGCGCCGTTCGGTGGCGTGCCGGGGTTGGGGTGGTCGGTGCTCGCGGCGCGGACCACGCGCGAGTGGGACGGGCCGGACCTGCTCGCCGGGTTCTTCGCGACCTGGGCGGCGTGGGACTGGCGTGACCCGATCGGGTTGACCAGTTCACCCGAGCGCACCGGCGCACCGGCGCACCGGTGACGATCATGACACCGGCCGCGCCCGTGCGGTCGTGCACCGAGCAGGTCGGACCGGGGTTCCGCGACCTGCTCACGGCCGAGCTGTACCGGGCTTGGGAGATCGTGGACGCCGGCGGTGACACGCTCCTCGCGCCACCCGACGCCCACCGCGCCCACGCCGCGTGGGCGCTGGTCACCGTTCCGCACGCCCTGATCGGCCCGGTGCGCGGCCGGGTGCGGGCGCTGCTGACGGCGCTGGAACTGGCCGGTGCGCCGGACGTCCTCGCGTGGCCGCGGCCGGTCGAACGGGGACCGGACGCCGTCACGTTCGCGATCGGGCTGGGCCACCACCCGGTGTCTGCCACCGTGCTCGCCGATGTGGTTACCTCGTGGAGGAGTGGACTGCGCGGTGTCGACGTCGTCCGGGTGGGCAACGGGGACGTGCCGACGTTGCGCTGAGCAGGAGGGGATTCAGTGGAGTTCCAGGACGTGGTGCGCCGCAGGCGGATGGTGCGCGAGTTCACCGACGAGCCGGTGCCGGACGAGACCGTGCGGCGGATCATGCGCAACGCGCTGCGCGGCCCGTCTGCCGGGTACTCGCAGGGCCAGGCGTTCCTCGTGCTGCGGGGCGAGGAGCAGGAGCGGTTCTACGAGTCGATCAGCCACCTGTGGGCCGTCGACACGGTGAAGACCGCGCCGGTGCTCGTGATCGCGTTCGCGGTGAAGGACGCCTACCTCGACCGGTACGCCGAGCCGGACAAGGGGTGGACCGACCGCAGCGAGGACCACTGGCCCGTGCCGTACTGGTACATCGACACCGGGATGGCCGTGCTGCTGGTGCTGCAGACCGCGGTCGACGAAGGGCTCGGCGCGGTGTACTTCGGCATCGGCGCGGACGACTTCGACCCGGTCCGCGCGGAGTTCGGCGTGCCGGCGAGCCACGTGCCGGTCGGAGCCGTCGCGATCGGGCACAGCGCCGAGGAGGACGTCACGGAGGGCGCGTCACCGCGGACCCGCAAGCGCCGACCGTTCGAGGAGGCCGTGCACTTCGGGCAGTGGTAGTGCGCCGGTGGTTCCCGGGGCGCGCCGCCCCGGGAACCCCGTGGCTCAGTTGACCTTCTGGCCGTACACCTTGTCGATCTTGATGGTGAGGAGCACGTGCCGCTCCTCGACCACGGCCGTCCGGTACTCGTCCCAGTCGGGGTGCTCGCCGGCGGCCCGGCGGTAGTAGTCCACGAGCGCGTCGACCTCGGGGCCGTTCGGGTCGGTGGGCGGTCCGGTGATCGTCGCCGTGCCCTCGGCGGTGGCCCACTCCCAGCCGTCCTCGCTGGTCACCTCCAGCGCGACTCGCGGGTCACGGCGCAGGTTCGCGACCTTGGCGGTCCCGGCACCGGTCGCGATGCGGACGACACCGGCCTCCGGGTCGTACGACGGCATGATCGGGGAGAGCTGCGGCCGGCCATCGGCCTTGATCGTGGCGAGCACGGCGAGCCGGCTCTTCGCGAGCAACGCGCGCGGGTCGAATGCCTTCTCGGTCGTCTCGGTCGTGTCGGTCATGCCCGCACCAACCCGTGGTCCACTGTCGGATATTCCCGTTTTCGCCGTCCTATCGGGTGAATCAGGCGTACTGCGACCGTCTCAACGCGAAGCGCGAACTGTTCGCTGTGATCGGGACCGTGCCCCCACCAGGATTCGAACCTGGACTGGACGCGTTCTGAGCGCGTTGCCTCTTCCGTTGGGCTACAGGGGCGTGATGCGGTTCCGGGGATTCGAACCCCGACTGGACCGGCCCTCAACCGGACGCCTCTACCACTTGGGCTAGAACCGCGAAAAATCGCCGGTGAAACGACGAAGCCGCCCGGATCGGTTCTCCCGATGGGCGGCTCCGCAATCCCTGACGAGGTCACGTCACGGCGGGGAGTCCGCGCAGCTCAGCAGCAGGAGCAGGAGCAGGAGCTCTTGCGTCCGCGACTGCGTCATGACCCGGTCCTTCCTCCGTGATGTTGTCGACAGCCTGCACCGGAACCATCAGTGCGCGCAACGGCTTTTCCCGGCGGTCAGCGCCGTTTCGGTCGGGCGGCGGACGACAGAGTGGACAGCGAAACCGCGAGGGTGGCCAGGAGCAGCAGCATCGCCGCCGGCGCGAGGGCCGCCCACGGCGCCCGTTCCAGGTACGGCAGGGATTCGGCCAGCATCAGGCCCCACTCCGGCGCGGGCGGCGGGGCGCCCAGGCCGAGGAAACCCAGCGACGCCAACGCCAGCGCGATACCGGGCAGCCGCAAGACGGCGTGCCGGGCGACCGGACCGGCCACGGCGGGCAGGACGTGCCGGGTCAGCACCCAGGTCGGGCCGGCACCCAGGGCGCGCAACGCGGCGACGTGCGTGGCCGCGCGGTTCTCGCGGACCAGGGCCGCCGCGTGGGCGGCGAGCGGTGGCCACGAGACCAGGCCGACCGCGATGGACGCGCCGACCTGGCCGGGACCGGCGGTCGCGGCGACCAGGATGCCCGCGATCACGGGAGGCACGGCGTTGGCGGTCTCGGCGGCGCCTTCCGCCAGGGCGGGCAGGAAACCGACGACCAACGCCACCGCCACCGAGCACAGGCACACCAGCACCGTGACGGTGAGCGTGGCCGCCGCACCGTGACCCACCCTGGCCAGCACGTCACGGCCCAGCGCGTCGGTTCCCAGCGGGTGCGCCCAGCCCGGTGGCGCGAGCCGGGCGGTCGGGTGCACCCGCAGCGGCTCGCGCAGCAGTCCCCAGCAGACCACCACCGCGGGCACGACCGCGCTGACCGCGACGACCACCCGGTGCCACCGACCGGCGGCGACCGGCACGGGCGGCGGCGCGGGCAGTGCCGCGGCGCGCAATGCCGGTCCGAGCATCCGCCGCCGGGCACCGGCCACGAGCACACCGCCCACCAGCCCGAGCAGCACCAGGACGAGCACGGAACCCTGCAGCAGCGGGAGGTCCTGCGCCTCGGCGGCACCCAGCGCGGTACGGCCGAGCCCCGGCACCGCGAACACCACCTCCACCGCGACCGCTCCCCCGGTCAGCCCGACCGCGACCAGCCCGAACTGCGGCAGCACGGCCGGCAGCGCACGACGTGCCGCGGCCCGTCCGATCACGCCCGGCGAACAGCCCCACGACCGCCACAGCACGACCCATTGCTCCTCGAACACGGCGGGCACCGCGTCGTCCACCAACCGCCCCAGGATGCCGCCCGCCGGCAGGCCCAACGCCAACGCGGGCAGCACCAGGTGTTGCGGCCCCTGCCACCCGTACGGCGGGAACCAGCCCCACCACACCGACAGCACCACCAACAACACCGTGGCCACCAGGAACTCCGGCAGCGCGGCGAGCACGGCCGCCGAGGCGCCGGTGCGCGCACGTGCCGTCCCCCGCGCGCCGCGCACGAACGTCGACGCCGACAGCGCGGCGGCCGACACCAGCGCCACGGCCAGCGCCACGCCCATCAACGCCACCGACACGCCCGTCGCCGCCAACACGGACGGCAGCACCTCGGCGCCGCCGACCCACGACCGGCCCAGGTCGCCGCGCAGCGCACCGCCCAACCAGTCGCCGAACAACGCCACCGGCCCGGCGTCCAGCCCGAGCTCGCGGCGCACCGCGTCCAGCGCCTCCGCGGTCGGTTCCCGCTCGGCGGAACGGGCGCGCAGCACCGACAGCGCCGGGTCGCGCCCGGACAGCCACGGCAGCAGCCCGATCACGGCGACGACCGCGGCGAGCCCGCCGACGCGGGTGATCGCCGACGCGGTCACCGCAGCCGGGTCGCGGAGGTGATCAGCGTCCGCTCGCGCGGGTCCTTGGCCGAGCCGACCACCGACGTGGCGTCACCCTGGATCACGCGTTCGTGCAGCATCGGGATCGCCGCGTCGGTCCGCAGCACCGCCGCCTCGGCCGCCAGGATCGCGGCACGGCGCCCGTCGCCCGCCTCGGTGCCGGCGGCGGTCCGCACGGCCGCGTCCACGCCACCGTCGCACAGTTGCGCGATGTTGAACGAACCGGCGCAGGTGAAGTCCGACTGCAGGTAGGCCGCGGGGTCGCCCGAGTCGAGCACGGTCGCTCGGGACAGGATGAACGCGTCGAACCTCCCGGCCAGCGCGTCCTCCTCGATGTGCGCGTACTCGCGCACGACCTGGGTCACGGTGAACCCGGCGTCTTCGAGTTGCTGTTGCAGCACCGAGGCGACCTCGGGCAGTTCGGCGCGGTCGGAGAACGTGGCCAGGGTGATCGCGGTGCCGTTCGGGTCGGCGGGCTCGGTGCGTCCGGTGAGCGGGGTGCGCCCGGCGGCGGCCCACGGCAGCGCGGGTCCGAGCAGCCCTTCGGCGACGTCGGCCCGGCCCTCGTAGACGCTGCGCACGATCTCGTCCGCGTCGATCGCCTCCCGTGCGGCGGCACGCAGAGCCTGGTCCCGGAACGGTCCCGCCTCCGTGTTCAGGTACAGGGTGTTGGTGCGCGGCATCGGCACCTCGCTGATCGTCGCCGGGTCGAGCAGCGCCGCCTGCGAGACCGGCACGGCCTCCGCGATGTGCGCCTCACCGCCGCGGATCGCGGCGGCACGGGCGGTGCCGTCCGGGACGAACGAGACGTCGATGCCCTCGGCGGCGGCCTTCTCACCCCAGTAGCCGTCGTAGCGGTCGAGCGTGGCGGTCGTCGTGCCGTTGACCGCGACCAGCTCGAACGGCCCGGTGCCCGTGCCGACCGGGTCGACCTTGCCGTCCGCGCGGTAGGCGCTCGCCGCGAGGATCGCCAGCTGGGGTGACGAAAGCCGTTGCGGCACCAGGGGATCCGGGGTGGCGGTGGTGACGATGACGGTGTCCCCCGCCGTTTCGGCGGTCAGCTCGACCCCGTCGAGGATGCGCGGCTTGGGCGTGGCGGCGGTGGCCCGGGTGAGGGTGTTGGTGACGGCCGCGGCGGTCAGCGCGGTGCCGTCGTGGAAGGTGACGCCCGGGCGGACGGTGAACTCCCAGGCGTGGTCGGAGATCCGCCGCCAGCCGGTGGCCAGCCCCGGCCGCGCGTTGCCGTCCGCGTCGAGGGTGACCAGGGTTTCCGCGGTGGACCAGCGGGAGAGCTTGAACGCGTCGTCGCTGAACGGCGTGAGGCCGGAGCGCGGCGGTTGCAGCATGGCGAGCTTGATCCGACCGCCGGACGGTTCCTCCGCGCTCTGGGCGAAGCACCCGGTCAGCAGCAGGGCACAGGCGGCGATCAGGGTGATGCGGTGGCGCACGGGGTGTCGTCCAAGCGTTGTGGGGCAGGCCTCCGGGAACCTAGCAAAATGGTTATCGTTCTCAACAGTGGATGTGCGCACCGCCACGTGGCGATACGATCCGGGCATGCGTGAACCCCGGGCACTCGCGGACCTGCCGTTCGCCGCCTACCTGGAAGACCACGACGGCGAGCGGCTGGAGTCGGGCGGGGACTACAACGTCGTCCACGTCGCCGACCAGGAGTTCGCGGAGCTCTCGGCGGGCAACGCGCGGTTCAGCGAGTCGGCGCTGTCCGCGGTCAGGTTCACCGACGGGTCGCTGCGGCGGGCGCGGTTCAACGACGTGTGGCTGCACGGCGTCCAGGTCATCGGCACCGACCTGGCCGAGACCGGATGGCTCGACGCGGAGGTCGTGAACAGCGCGTTCGCCGGGGTGGCCCTGTTCGAGGCCGGGTTGAGCCGCGTCACGTTCTTCGGCTGCAAGCTCGTCTCGCTCAACCTGCGCGGCGCCACCTTGCGCGAAGTGGCGTTCGTCAACAGCGTCCTGCGCGACGTGGACTTCACCGAGGCCAAGCTGACCGGCGTGACGTTCACCGGCTCGACCCTCGAAGACCTCCGGTTCGAGGGCGCCGAGCTGGCGAAGGTGGACTTCCGCGAGGCCGCCGAACTGGGCGTCCGCAACGGTTTCGCCTCGCTGCGCGGCGCGACGATCACCTTGGGCCAGGCGCTCGACCTCGCTCCGGCGTTCGCCCAGACGCTCGGCATCACGATCAAGGACTGAAGTCGCGGGCGAGGAAGGTGGCCGTCAGTCCTTGGGGGTCTTCGGTGCGGCACGCATGCTGAAGTGCAGGTACGGCGAGCCGTCCGGCAGCGTGTAGAACACCGCCGGCACCCACGGCTCGTGCGCGTTGCGCCGGGCGGCGAACAGGCCTTCCTCCACCGGCACGAGCACCGCGTTGGTCACCGCGTTGACGGCGGCCAGCTCGCCGGTGCTCTCGCCGCGCAGGTTCAGCACGCCGTCCCGCTCGGTCACCTCCACGTCGTAGCCCTCGCGCAGGTAGGAGCCGACGTACCGGCCGAGGTCCACCGCGGGAGGCTCGGCGGGAGGCTCGAAGTCCGGCACCGCGACACCGGCGTGCTCGGTCAGCAGTTCGGTGAACAGCCGCTGGTAGACCTCGGCGGGCACGCCGCCGTTGGTGAGCAGCGCGACCGCCACCCCCGCCTCGGGCACGACCCGCAGGAACGCCTTCTGGCCGATCGTCGCGCCGTCGTGCCCGATCACGCGGCCACCGGGCCAGTCGTAGACGATCCACCCGAGTCCCCAGCACATCCGGTGCGCGTGGCTCGCGGGCAGCTGCACGAACGGTTGGGACATCGCGGCCACGTGCTCGGCGGGCAGGACCACCGTGCCGTCCGGGGTCCGACCGCCGTCCAGGTAGAGGCGGGCGAAGCGGACGACGTCGGCGGCGGTGGCGTTGATCGTCCCGGCCGGACCGGCGGAGCGGGACAGCCCCCACACCGGTGCGGGCACGGGATCGTCGCCCGGTTCACCGAGGTGGCCGAAGGCGGAGCGGAACTTCAGCACGTCCTCGGCCAGGGTCACGGTGCTGTGCGCGCCCAGCGGGTCGAGCAGGCGCTCGCGCAGCACGTCGTCCCAGACCTGGCCGGTCAGCACCTCGACGATCCGGCCGAGCACGGTGAACCCGGTGTTGCAGTAGGACATCGTGGCGCCCGGCGGGTGGTTCTGGCCCAGCCCGGCGCACGACGCGACGTACGCGGCCAGGCAGTCGTCACCGCGCCCGGTGTCGTGGAAGTAGTCCCCGTCGATGCCGCTGGTGTGCGACAGCAGTTGCCGGGGCGTCACGGTTCTGGTCGCCACCGGGTCCGCCACGGCGAACCCCGGCAGCACGGAGGCCACCGGCGCGTCCAAGTCGAGCTTGCCTTCGGCGACCAGCTGCATGACCAACGTGGCCGTGTAGAGCTTGGTGATCGAGCCGATCTGGAACAGCGAGTCCGCGGTGGCCTCGACGCCGGTGCCGAGGTGCAGCACGCCGGTCGCGCACTCGTGGACCTCTCCGTCGACCAGGACCGCCAGTGACGCACCGGGCACCTGGTGCGCCTCGCACAGCTCCGCCAGCCGTTGCTGCCAGTGGTTGATGTCCATCGCCCGCTCCCCCCGGATGGCGCGAAACTGTCGCGAAAACCCTTCGCGATTTCCCCACCGTACCGACTTCCTTGATCTATGGCAGGGGATTGTCGTCGGTCCAGGTGTAGTCGGGGGTCCGGAAATCCCGGCAGCGGGTGAGGAGGCGGTCCAGATCATGGTCCACCAGCAGCATGTCCCGGTACGGCGGCTTGAGGAACCCCTCCTCCACCATGTGGTCGACCATCTTGATCAGGTGCGTGAAGTAGCCGTCCACGTCCAGCAGCGCGACCGGCTTGGCGTGCAGGCCGAGCTGGGCCCACGTCCACACCTCGAACAGCTCTTCCAACGTGCCCGCGCCGCCCGGCAGGGTCACGAAGACGTCCGCCAGCTCCGCCATCAACGCCTTGCGCTCGTGCATGGACTCCACGACGTGCAGTTGTGTGAGATTTTCGTGTGCGACTTCCCACTCGACCAGGCTGCGCGGGATCACCCCGACCACCGACCCGCCCGCGGCCAGCGCGCTGTCGGCCAGGGCACCCATCAGGCCGACCCGGCCGCCGCCGTAGACGATCTCGATCCCTTGTTCGGCCAACGTGCGGCCGACTTGGCGTGCCACCTCGACGTGCCGCACCCGTCCGCTGGAGGAGCCGCAGAACACGCACACCCGCATGGGGACACGGTAGGTCAGGGGGCGGGTCGGTGGTGGGTTCCGGTTCGGCGGTAGGTCGGGTCGTGGGGTGGGGTGGCTGTGGTGGGGTCAGGCTCGGGGGTGGGTCAGCGGCCGAGGCCTGCGCCGCCGTTGACGCCGATGACCTGGCCCGTGATGTGACCGGCCTCCGGGGAGGTCAGGAACGTCACCGCCGACGCCACGTCGGCGGGGGTGCCGGTGCGGCCGTTGGCGGGGTTGCCGACCAGCTTCTTGCGCCGTTCCTCGGACAGCGTGCCGCCGAAGAACTCGGTCTCCTCGGTGACGCCGGGTGAGACGACGTTGACCGTGATGCCCCGCCCGCCCAGCGCGAAGGCCAGGTCGGCGGTCCAGGCTTCGATCGCGGCCTTGGCGGCGCCGTAGCTGCCGGAGCCTCGGCGCGCGGCGATGGAGCCGATGGTGACCACCCTGGCGTCGTCGGCCAGGCGCGGTTCCAGGGCGGTGGTCACCAGGACGGCGCTGAGGACGTTGGACTCGAAGTTGGCCAGCCACAGGTCGCGCACGTCGGCCAGGCCCTCGGGCGCGGGGCGGCGGCGGGCTTGGTTGCCGCCCGCGTTGTTCACGAGGACGTCGACGCGGGAGGGCAGGGTGGCCAGGGCGGCCTGGACTTGCGCGGGGTCGGCGGCGTCGAAGGCGACTGCGCGGGCGCCGATCTCGGCTGCCGTGGCGGTGAGGAGGTCGGTCCGCCGTCCGGTGATCACGACGTCCGCACCCTGCTTGACCAATTCGGCGGCGACCGCCTTGCCGATACCCGTCCCGCCGCCGGTCACGACCGCTGTTCTCGTCATGCCTGGTTCCTATCAGCGGAATTTTGCCGGGTCGATCCGCTCGTCGGCCCAACAATCGCCGTGCTGGTTCACAGTTGTGATCAGGACACGGTCGGGTGATGTGATGTCACACGGTCGTTGCTCAATTTTCAGCCCGACGAGAAGTTGACCCGCTGCGCACGCCGCAGCGGAACTATCCTCCGGCGGAAAGGGGTTCCGCCGCGCTACCCGGAGTCGGCGCCTCGCAGAAACCGCGCGGTCGCGATCGGCGCCGCCCGCACCGTTGCCTTCCGATCCTCCACAGCCGCCCCTCCGGGCTCTCCACCGCTCCTCATCACCGAGAGGCCGCGTCCACGAGACGGTCCGTCGCCGGTGAGATCGATCCGGACGGCAGCACCCCTGGACGGCGGTCGACGAGCCGAGCCACGAGCGACTTCCGCTCGCGGCTCGGCTCCCGGGCACCGGATCGGTCAGGTGAGCACCTCGAGGTTGGCGTACACGTAGTAGAGGCCGCCGTGGCCGTCGAAAGTACCGGCCATGGTCGGTGTGCGGTGGTTGTCCCAGCCCAGGTAGATCGGGTTGGTGTACATGAACTCGGCGTTCGACGGCAGCAGGACGTGCGCGTTCTGCGGCTTGAACGTCTCGTCCTTGAAGAGCTTGATCAGCCACCCGATGAAGACGTTGACCAGCCACGCGACCGCCTTGCCGATCGCACCGGCGATGGCGGCACCGAGGTAGGGCGAGAGCACCCCTTCGACCAGCTTCTCGATCGCGGTCTTGACGTAGCCCTTGACCTGGTCCCAGGCGGTCGTCAGGGCGTCGGCGAAACTGCCGTTGTCCTTCTCGTTGAGGATGACGCTGAACCAGTAGTGCCGCGGCCAGACGCCGTCCTGCGACATGTCCAGCGTGGCGAACCGCTTGCCGCCGTCGCCGTAGTTCACCGTCTCACCCGAGTCGAAGTTGCCGGACACGTCGAACGGCGCGACCTTCTTGGTCACCCCGTCGGAACCGACGGTCAGCCCGCCGATCTGGATCTCGTCCTCGAACCACCAGTCGTTGGTCTCCTCGACGCACTTCACCGACGTGATGTCGAGGGCGAGCGCCTTGACCCGCTTGATGGTGGACGGGTCGACGCCCAGCTTGCGGGCCTCGTCGTGGACCTGCTGCTCGGCCGCTCGTCCCGCGATCGCCAACTGGTCGGCCTGGGCGGTCAGCCGGGCGGTCAGCGCGGCCCGGTCCACCGTCAGCGTCTCGGCTTGGAAGACGCGCGCGAACCCCAGCCGGGAGTGCGTGGTCCAGTCGTTGCGACCGTACTGGCCGAACTCGGCCACCCTGGCCTCGACGTCCGCGTTCACCATCCTCAGCGCGGCCTCGGTCGCCTCCCGCTGCGCCGCCGGCGGCAGGGTCAGCAGTCCGGCGCGCAGGGTCGACTCCACCGAGCCCTCCGGGTACTCCCTGCTCGGGTCGGCGGCCACGACCGCGATGGAGTACTCGAGGGCGTCCGACGCGGCGCTGGTGACGGCCAGCACCTCCGGGTCGGTGCGCGTCGGGTCCGGCGTGGTCATCTGCAGGACGGCCTCGGCCTGCTCGACCCTCGTGGCCGCGTTCACCCCGGCGACGGCCTGCGCCGGGACGAGCGTCGCGGCCACGGCGGTGGTCACCAGGACGGCGGGCAGGGCGTAGCGCCAAGTGCGTTTCGGACGACTACGGAAGTGTGTACTCATCGCGACTTTCCCCTCGGTTTCCGGGCGATCCCTGTCCGCCCGACACCGACAGGTCTACGGAGGGTTCGTTGTCCTGCGGTTGTGGCGCTGTTGTGACCGGCGCCCGGCACCCGGGAGACCCTGCTGACCTGGGTAGATCCGATATCCGCGTGCTGGGTCCGGTCTGCGCGCACGGCTCGGGCGGCGCCGCGGCGCTGGCAGGCACCCGACAAAGGGCGGTGCTGGGTGTGCTCGCCCTGCACACCGGTGAGGTGCTGTCGGCGTCACGGCTGGTCGACGTGCTGTGGGGCGAGGACCCGCCGCGCACCGCCTTGCGCACCCTGCACAGCCACGTCGCACGCATCCGCCAGGCGTTGACCGCCTGCGGCGTGCCCGAGGCGTTGGCCACGCGGGCCCCGGGCTACGTCCTGGACGTGCCGCGGGAGGAGGTCGACGCGCACCGGTTCGAGCGGCTGGCGTCGGCCGGGCGGTCGGCGCTGACCGGGGGAGCGGTCGAGCGGGCGGTGGCGGCGCTGCGCGAGGCGGTCGGCCTGTGGCGGGGTGACGCGTTCGCGGGCACCGACCTGAGTTCCTGGGGCGAACACGAGGTGGAGCGCCTGCACGCGCTGCGGCTCTCCGCTGTGGAAGACCTGTGGGAGGCCGAGATCCGCGCGGGCCACCATGAGGTCGCCGTGCTGGAACTGCCCCGGCTGCTGGCCGAGCATCCCACCACCGAACGCCTGGTCCGGCTGCACATGCTCGCGCTGCACCGCTGCGGCAGGCACACCGACGCCCTGGACGCCTTTGCCCGCCTCCGCCACACGCTCGCCGACGAGTTCGGCGTCGACCCGGGCCCGGAGCTGGTGGCGCTGCACACCGCCATCCTGCGCCGCGACCCCGTGCTCGACCCGCTGCCGGTGGCGGTCGCCGTGCCGCCGCGGCAGCTCCCGGCCGGGGTCGGCCACTTCACCGGCCGCACCGCGGAGTTGGCCGACCTGGACCGGGTGCTCGCACCGCACGACGCCCGCGACGGGTTCCCGATCGTGGTGGTCGCCGGCGCCGCCGGCATGGGCAAGACCTCGCTGGCCGTGGAGTGGGCACACCGCGTCGCCGACCGGTTCCCCGACGGGCAGCTGTACCTGGACCTGCGCGGGCACGACCCGAAGCTCGCCCTGCCCGCCCGCGACGCGTTCGCCCACCTGCTGCGCGCCCTGGACGTGCCGGACGACCGCATCCCCGGCGAACCCGACGCGCAGGCCGCGCTGTACCGGTCGCTGCTGCACGGAAAGCGGTACCTGGTGGTGCTGGACGACGCGGCCGGCGTGGAGGACGTGTTGCGCTTCGTGCCGCCCGGCCCCGGGAGCCTTCTGCTGCTCACCAGCAGGCAGAACATGGCCGCGCTGGCGGCCCGGCACGCCACCCGGGTCGTCGGTGTCGAGGCCCTGCGCGACGACGAGGCGGTCAGCCTGCTCGGCAGCGTCATCGGGGACGATCGGGTGGCCCGCGAGTCCGGCCCGGCGGCCCACCTGGCTCGGCTCTGCGGCGGGATGCCGCTGGCCCTGCGGATCGCCGCGGCCCGGCTGGTCGGCAGGCCGGTCGGTGCGGTCGCCGAGTTCGCCGCCGAGCTGACCGACTCCGAGCGGCTGGACGGCCTGGCCGTCGTGGGCGACTCCCGCACCGTGCGGACCGTCCTGAACAGCGCCTACCGGCCGTTGACCGCCGAGGTGGCCCGGGTGTTCCGCGGGCTCGGCCTGCACCCCGGCCCCACGTTCGGCGGCGACCTCGGTGCGGCCGTGTGCGGCCTGCCCACCGCGGCGGGTCGACGTGCCGTGGCGGAGCTGGCCGCGGCACACCTGGTCACGCCGGTGGAGCAGGGTCGCTACCGGTTCCACGACCTGATCCGCGAGTACGCCCGCTGCCGCGTGCGCGCCGACGAACCCGACCACGACGGCACCGCGCGGCTGGTCGACTGGTACCTCGCGGCGGCGTTCCGGGCGAGCAGGCTCATCGACCCCGACCGCAGCCCGGTCACGCCCACCCTCCGGCACACCCCGGCCGAGCCGCCGTTCGCCCCGGACAAGCGGGCCGCGCTGGCGTTCCTCGACGCCGAGCGGGCCAACCTCGTCCCGGTCGTGGCGCACGCCCGGGAGAACGGCCACCTCACCGCGGCCTGGCAGCTGACCTCGCTGCTCACCAGCTTCTACGACGCCGCGGGCCACTGGCACGACCGAGTCGAGCTGTGCCGGCACGGCGCGGCGGCCGCGGGCGACCTCGGCGACACCGCGGCCGAAGCGGAGATGCTGCGGGCGCTCGGGGTGGCCTACTTCATGACGCGCAGGCTGCCCGAAGCGCTGACGGCCAGCGACCGCGCCCTGACCGTCGCGCGTGCCATCGGCGACCTGGCGGCCCAGGGCCACATCCACAACAACATGGCCAACATGCACGCCGAACTGCGCCACTTCGACCGCGCCGTCACCGCCCACCACCTCGCCGTCGAGCAGAGCACCGCTGCCGGGCACGACCTGGGCCGGGCGCTGGCCCAGCGCAACCTCGGCCACACGTACGTGCGGATGGGCCGGGCGGACCTGGCGTTCGCCCCGCTGCACGAGGCGCTGCGCCGGTTGCGCGAGCTGGGCCACGCCCGGCTGGAAGCGGGCACCCTCGACACCCTCGGCGAGGCCTACCTCCAGGTCGGCGAGCGGCACCGGGCGCTGGAGCACTTCGAACGCGCGCTGGCCATCAGCCGCGACATCGGCGACCGCTGGCTGGAGTGGGAAGCGCTGCTCGACACCGGCATCGCGCGCCTCGACGGCGGGCACCACACGTCCGCGCTGGAGCGGTTCGAGGAGGCCCTGGCCATCAGCCGCGAGGTGGGCGACCGGCACGGCGAGTCCTCGACGCTGGGCCACATCGGTCGCACGCTGCTGCTCGTGGGTGACCTCGAAGCCGCCCGTGAGCACCTGCACGCCGCCCTCGTCGTGCGGGAACGCGTGCCGGACCCGTACGAGGAGGCCCACCTCCACCGCGACCTCGCCGACCTCGCCGACCGCCTGGGCGACCCGGTCGCGGCCCACCACCGCCGGACCGCGATGCGGCTGCACGAGCAGGCCGACACCCTCCCGGACGCCCGATCCCTCAGCGCGTGACGGTGGGGGGCGATGAGCACCGCCCCCCACCGTTCGAGCACCGACGCGGTGCGATCAGGCCGGGCGTCGCAACGTCACCGTCGCCCGGCTGGTGCCGACCGTCCCCGCGGACGGGTCGGAGATCTCCACCACGAAGTACTTGTCCGGCTCCAGCTCGGCACGCGGCAGCAACCGGACCACGGCGATGCCGGTCGTCGAGCCGGCGGGGATCGTCACCGTCCCCTCGCGGACCGGCTCGTAGTGCACGCCCGCCAACGCCGTACCGCCGGACACGTGGAACTTGACGGTCACCGGCACCTGGGCCGCGGACGTGAGGTGCAGCTCCACCCCGGTCCACTCCGGCTCCCAGCAGATCTTGCCGCCGTCGAGCGACACCGCCAGCGAGTCGTCGTCGAACACCGTGCCCAGGCCGGACGCGTCGTCGACGATGACGACTCCCTGCGGGTCGTACAGCTCGACCTCGATCGCCTCGTCCTTCTCGGTCTCCTGGTCCGCGCTCAGCGGCACCTTCACGACCAGCGGCTCCTGCCCGACTTGGAGCACCCCGTTCACCGGCGTGTAGTCGGCGTGCGCGGTCGCCCACCCGTCGCCGCCGTTGCCGTCCTTGGTCCGGTACGCCACCTGGCCCTGCCCGGCGCACCCCGGCGCCACGTCCACGGTGAACACCAGCGTGTTGACCGTGTTCAAGCTGCCCTCGTACTCCCCGGCGTCCTGGATGGCCACCTCGGGCGTGCACGTGGCGTGCGCGGTCGTGGTGTGCACCGTCATCGGCGCCAGCGCCGCCGCGGCGGTGAGCACTGCCGGTATGAGTCTGCGCATCTTCCTGTCCCCCTCTGACTGTCTTGCCTGGTGACAGGAATACGCGAGCCCTGTTGCGGCCCGGTTGTGAACGTCGTGCGACGTGACCTGCTCCAGCGGCACGCCGAGCGGCGCCAGGCGTCCGGTCGTCGCGAGGACGACTCCGATCTCCGGGCATGGCACGGCGGCAACCTGGCGACGGCACCCGTGCCACGATCGGCGATCCCCCGCCCGCGTTTCGACGACCCGATGTCGAATTCATTCGACGGATTTGTCGAACGACGCACCCGGCGCGGTCGAATGAGGTCGACTTCCGACGATGATTCCGAATTGACCGACCGGGTCGCCGAGTCGATTACCGTCGAAACCCTTGCGTCACCCATCCGTTACCGTCAACATCATGGCGAGGCAGCGCTGGAACACGCCGCCGCGCCCGGTCAGACGGTCGTGGCGGGCAGATGCGCAGGGCGGCGACCGGCGCATCCGGATTTCCCACCGCGGACGGTCCGATCGCCCGCGCGCGTTCGGTTCCCACCCCCTCCCGCTGCCGCACGCGATTACGAGGAGCGTCATGGCCGATATGCGCGACAAGCTGAGGAAAATACGTTGGCGGGTTGGCCTGCTGGCCACCGGAATGGCCTCGTTGCTCGCGGGCATGGGTGTTGTCGCGGTGACCGACGCCCAGGCGGCGGCGGGATGCCGGGTGGTGTACTCGGTGCCCAGCCAGTGGCAGGGCGGCTTCACCGGCAACGTCAACGTCACCAACCTGGGTGACCCGATCACCGGCGGGTGGCGGCTCACGTGGGCGTTCCCGTCGGGTCAGACGGTCAGCCAGGCCTGGAACGCCACCGTGACCGCGTCGGGCGGCCAGGTCACCGCGACCAACGTCGGCTACAACGCCAACATCCCCACCAGCGGCTCGGTGTCGTTCGGCTTCAACGGCTCGTGGACGGGTTCGAACACGGCGCCGTCGTCGTTCGCGCTCAACGGCGTCACCTGCACCGGTGACACCACGACCACGACGACCACCACGACGACGACCACCACCACGACCACCAACCCGCCCGCGGGCGACGCCATGGCGCGGGTCGCGGAGATGCAGCCGGGCTGGAACCTGGGCAACTCGCTCGACGCGGTCGGCAGCGACGAGACCGCGTGGGGCAACCCGCGCATCACCGAGGCGCTGCTGGACAACGTCCGGGCCCAGGGGTTCAAGAGCATCCGGATCCCGGTCACGTGGAGCGCGCACCAGGGTGCCGCACCGGGCTACACGATCGACGCGGCGTACATGGCGCGCGTCAAGGAGGTCGTGAACTGGGCGTTGGCGGACGGCTTCTACGTCATGATCAACATCCACCACGACTCGTGGCAGTGGATCAACGCCATGCCGACCGACCGCACGAACGTGCTGGCCCGCTACAACGCGGCGTGGACGCAGATCGCCGGCGCGTTCCGGGACGCCTCGCCGAAGCTGATGCTGGAGAGCGTCAACGAGCCGCAGTTCGCCAACAGCTCCGGTGACGCGCAGAACGCGCAGCTGCTGGACGAGCTCAACAAGTCGTTCCACCGGATCGTGCGCGCCTCGGGCGGCAACAACGCCACCCGGCTGCTCGTGCTGCCGACCCTGCACACGTCGTCGGAGCAGGCGCGGGTGGACGAGCTGGTGGCCACGTTCAACGCGCTCAACGACCCGAACCTCATCGCGACGTTCCACTTCTACGGCTACTGGCCGTTCAGCGTGAACGTGGCGGGCGGGACGAAGTTCGACGCGACCGTGCAGAAGGACCTGACCGACTCGTTCGACCGGGTGGCCAACGCGTTCGTGGCGCGCGGCATCCCGGTCATCCTCGGCGAGTACGGGCTGCTGGGCTTCGACCGGCACACCGGCACCGTCCAGCAGGGCGAGAAGCTGAAGTTCTTCGAGTTCCTCGGCCACTACGCCCGCGCGAAGAAGATCACCACGATGCTCTGGGACAACGGCCAGCACTTCGGCCGCACGTCGTTCCAGTGGAGCGACCCGGAGCTGATCGCGCAGATCAAGTCGAGCTGGACGACCCGGTCCGGCACGGCGTCGTCGGACCAGGTGTTCAGCGCCAAGTCCTCGGCGGTCACGGACAAGGCGCTGACGCTCAACCTCAACGGCACGTCGTTCGTCGGGCTGCGCCACGGCACCACCGACCTGGTGCGGGGCACCGATTACACCGTGAGCGGTGACCAGCTGACCATCAAGGCGGCGACGATCACCCGGTTGAGCGGGTCGCGGGCGTACGGCGTGAACGCGACGCTGTCGGCCCGGTTCTCGGCGGGCGTGCCGTGGCGGATCGACCTGGTCACCCACGACACGCCGGTGCTGTCGAACGCGACCGGCACGACCAGCGCGTTCACCGTGCCGACCCAGTTCCGCGGCGACCAGCTGGCCACGATGGAGGCCAAGTACGCGGACGGCAGCAACGCGGGGCCGCACAACTGGACGTCGTACAAGGAGTTCGACGTCACGTTCGCGCCCGACTACGCGGCGAGCGCCACGAAGTTGAAGCCGGAGTTCTTCGCCGAGGTCACGGACGGCTCGCGGGTGACGCTGACGTTCCACTACTGGAGCGGCGCCAAGGTGACCTACTACGTCACCAAGTCCGGCACGTCGGTCACCGGCACCACCGCCTGACCTGCCCTGCGGAACGGCGGCCGGAGCACCCCGCTCCGGCCGCCGTTCCGCGTTCAGGGCTGGTCGCCTGGTCGCAGCTGAGATCCTAGAAGGCAGCGAGAACGTCCCGGCACAGCCGCAGCAGCTCTTCGTCGGCCACGACCTGGTCGCTGCTCCACCCGCTGCCCGTCGACGTGTGCCGCCTGCGCCGCGCCAGTTCCTCGCGCAGCAACGGCGCGGCCGGTGCCGCCGCGCGGCCCATCTCGGCCAGGCAGCGGGCGACCGTGACGCGGACGTGGACGTTCTTGTGCCACGCGGCGGTCAGCAGCGGCAACGCGGCCTCGGCGTCACCCTCCACCCGCCACAACGCCTCCGCGACGTGCACCGCGTGCCACCCGTTCGGGTCCGGCCGGTCCAGCAACGCCCGCAGCACGGGCAGGTGCGGGCCGGCGGCCGGGCCCAGTTCGGCGATCAGTTCCAGCGCCGCGGGCTGGTCGAGACGGCTCAGCAGGGTCGGCAGCACGCGGTCGGCGTCCCCTTCCACCCGCCACAACGCGGCCGCGGCGGCGATGGCGACCCAGTGGTGGTCGTGGTCGAGCAGGCGGCGCAGCGGGCGTGCGGCCCGGGCGGCGTGCGCGCCGAGTGCGCGGAGCGCGTGCAGGGCACCGGACTCGGGCAGGTACCGCACGATGTCCGACACAGGTGCCGCCTCCCCCAGCTCACCCAACGCCAGGAGCAGGCCGCCGCGGCAGGAGTCGCGACCCAGCCGGGCCCGCACCAGCGGCAGCAACCCGATCGCGAGCGGGCCGAGTGAGCGCACGACGTGACCGATGTCCTCGGGTGGTTCCCGGCGTTCGAGCGCCCACCGCACCGGCACCAACGCCCGCGGATCGCCCAACGCGGCCAACGCGCGCACGGTCGGCCCCGTGCTGGACGAGCCGGTCGCCCACGTCGTGATCCAGGCCGGTGGCCCCTCTTCCCTGGTGTGCGGGGCCTCCGGTGGTGCCGTTTCGATGCTGCGTGCGAGCGGGTCGGCGGCGGGCGCGGCGACGGGGCCGAGCCCTTTCAGCGCGGACGCGGCGGCCGGCGGCAGCCGTGGTTCCGGGGCCAGGAGCTGCTCCCCGATCAGCCGGACCACCTCGCGGTGGTCACCACGCCAGACCTCGACCAGGTAGCTCGCCGCCCGGACCGCGTCGAGCCGCGGTTCCCAGTCGGCGGACTCCAGCAGCCCGGCCAGCAGTCGGGTGCGGTCCTCGACACGGTCGCCGAGCTGCCCGCTCAGGTCGGCCAGCAGGCGGTACGCGCCGGGTGCTCGCCGACCGGCCGCCTCCTCCTCGGCGTGCACGCGCAGCTTGCCGATCAGCGTCGGGGTGGTGAAGCCCGCGGGTTCGGCGGCCGAGGTGCCGCCGGCGTAGAGCCGGGTGAACTCCGCCAGCGCGACGGTCGGCACGTCGTCCGGCAAGGCGTCCGGCGCGAACTCGGCCAGCTGCACCAGCGCGGTGAGCCGCACCGACGGGTCGGGGTGGCGGGCGGCCACGTCCGACAGCCGTTCGGCCAACACCGGCCCGGGCAGTCGCGCGCCGAGCCGCCCCAACGCGGCCACGATCGCGGTCTGCACATCGGTGTCGGTCTCCCGCGACAGGCGCTCGCCCAGCGCGTCGGCGATCCACCCGGCATCCGCCCGGCACACCGCGAACACCTCGCACACGGCTTTCCGCACCGCCGGTTCCGGGTCGTCCAGCAGGGGCGCGAGCAGCCCGAACGCGTCGGCGACGGCGTCGACGGCACGCCGACCCCACTCGTCGTACGCCTCCTCCGGGTCGCCGACGCTCGCCAGGTACCCGACGACCCCGGCGCGTCCCGGCAGGCCGGGACGACCGGCCACCTCCAGCAGGAACGGGATCGCGGCAACCGTGCTGTCGAACACGCTTCCCTGGTGGTGCACCGCGCCGTACATGCCGTCCAACGCCGACTCACGCACCGCCGGGTCGTCCGCCACCAACCCACGCACCAACTCCGGCACTTCCACCGCCGGGCCGTACGCGTGGGTCAACGCGCTCCAGTCGACGTCGTCCAGCCCGGCGAAGAGATCCACCCGGCGAGACTAACGAGGCGACAACGGGTCAGAAGTCGAATTGGTCGATGTCGGCCGCGTCGAAGTTCGTCGGCGAGCCGCGCACGCACCGCTACGTCCGAGTGCGGCCGCTGCCACCTGGACGAGGTACGTGGTCGGCCGATCCGCACACGGACAGCGCGATGGCAAGCCGCGGCCGCCACCCGCCGGTGCGACTTCGCGGACCGTCCGGGGGTCGGGAAGGCCGGAGCCGGTTCTCTGCGCGGCACCGGTTGTTACGGTCGCAGTGGCTCCGAGTCACCACGGGTCCGGTGCCGAGGCCCGCCGGCGGCGCGGTCGCCCCGCCCGGCCACTACCTGCTCGTCGTCGACCGCCTCTGCGTGCCTTCCGAAGGAGAACCGGCCCGGGTGCGATGACGCCCGCGCCGGCCGTCCCACCGACGACAGGAGACCCTCGTGTCACCGACGCCCGCCCTCAGCCGTCGTGCGGTCCTGAACGCCCTGGGAGCGGCCGGCTTGGCCACCGGTCTACCCGGGTTCGCCGGGGCGGCGCCCGGTCGCGGCGAACCACCCGACTCGCCGGAGTCCCGGATCGAACGGGCCTACCGGATCCGGGAACAGGCGGCAGCCCGTCGACGCTCGCTGCCGCTGCCGCTGCACCGGGACAACGGCGACGAGTCGGCCTACCCCGACCGGATCGGCAACTACGGCAAAGGACTGCCGCACGACTACCTGGGACGCGTGGACCCCGACGCCTACGACCGGATGGTGGCCGCCGTATCCGGCACCGAGCCGGGTGACTTCGAGGCCATCCCGCCGGGCGCGCCGGCGGACGAGTCGGTGGGCCTGACGAACCCCCACGCCGCCTTCACCTACAGCCTCGTGGGCGCGGACTCCCACCACCTCGGTCTGGGTCCGCCGCCGGCGTTCGCCTCCGCCGCGGCCGCCGCCGAGATGGTCGAGCTGTACTGGCAGTCGCTGTGCCGCGACGTCCCCTTCGCCCACTACGACACCCACCCGCTCACCACCGCGGCCTGCCACGACCTGTCCCGCCTCACCGACTACGCCGGACCCACGACCGACCGGCGCGTCACACCCTCCGCGCTGTTCCGCGCCACACTGCCCGGCACCCTGCACGGTCCCTACATCTCGCAGTTCCTCCTGCACGACGTGCCGTTCGGCCCGACCACGATCAAGCAGACCTACCGCGTCACCGCTCCCGGCGACGACCACGTCACCGATTACGACGAGTGGCTGCGCATCATCCGCGGCTACCGACCCCAGGCGGACAGCCGCTACGACGACACCCCGCGGTACCTGCGCAACGGCCGCGACCTGGCCGAGTACTCCCACCAGAACTTCTCCTACCAGCCCTACCTGCTCGCCGCCCTGCTGCTGATCACCCAGGGCCGCGACGCGTGGGACCGCAACAACCCCTACCTGCACTCCAAGACGCAGCCCGGCGTCACCTTCGACTGGTCGCACCCGCTCGACGTCGTCGCCCGCGTCGCGGTCGCCGCGCAGAAGGCCTCCTGGTTCCAGAAGTGGTGCGTGCACCGCAGGCTGCGGCCCGAGGAGTTCGGCGGCCACGTGCACAACCACGTGCGCGGCACGGCTTCCTACCCGTTGCACGCGCAGCTGCTCGAATCGGAGGCAGCGCAGCGGGTCGTCCGCAAGCACAAGTCCTTCCTGCTGCCGATGGCCTATCCCGAGGGCTGCCCCACCCACCCCTCCTGCACCGCCGCACACGCCACCGTCGCCGGTGCCTGCGTCACGGTCCTCAAAGCCTTCTACAACGAGCCGTACGTACTGCCCAAACCCGTCCAGCCCAGCACCGACGGGTCATCCCTGCGCCCCTACCGCGGCCCCGCCCTCACCATCGGCGGCGAGCTGGACAAGCTCGCCTTCAACGTCGCCTACGGACGCAACTTCGCCGGCGTCCACTGGCGCTCCGACACCACCGCGGGACTCCAACTGGGCGAACAGGTCGCCGAAAGCGTCCTCACCGACCTCCGCCTCACCCTGACCGAGGAGTTCGACGGCTTCACCTTCACCC
This sequence comes from Saccharothrix carnea, assembly GCF_003014735.1. Classification (GTDB taxonomy): domain Bacteria; phylum Actinomycetota; class Actinomycetes; order Mycobacteriales; family Pseudonocardiaceae; genus Actinosynnema; species Actinosynnema carneum. The sequence goes on from NZ_PYAX01000017.1 coordinate 118,516, forward strand.
GTTTCGACGGCACCACCGCGACCGTGTGAACCTCCCGTCACACAGTCGGACAGACCCTCGACAGGAGGAGGTCCGGCGGACCGACCCGGTGCGGTTACACCTTCCGATCGAGCCGCCGCCCGAGGCGCACGACTTCGTCGAGCGCGGCACGCAGGTGTGCTGCGGTGGTGTGCTGGTTGCAGCCGACGAAGCGCAGCACGTGCAGCCGGGCGTCGCGGCGCACGACACCGGGATCGCGCACCTCCGACGTCACCTGCCTGACCGCGTCACGCAACTTGAAGTCCACCGCGTGCACCACCACCCGTACGTTGTCACCCGCGGCGGATAGCCCGTTTCGTCCTCACCATGGGCGGTGCGGCGGCGCGTCACCCGGTAAAAGTTCCCAAGAAAAGGCTTCAGACAGAAGGCGGACACTGTGCACCCCTTGTCGCGCACAGTTCGCAGCCTTGCTCACCATCCATCACGAGTACCTTCGCAGCTCTCAGCCACCGTCTGGCCGAAGGCTCATCGGTGTGCACGCCGGCCCCTGGAGGCGAAGCGTGCGGATGCCTCACCTCGTGGTTGGCCGAGGGTCGACCGTGACATCTCTTGGAGGTGGACCGCCGTCGTCGCGGCGTCAGCACCGCTGTTCGGTGCGTGGCGCACGGTCGGGTGGTGACGGTGGGCCGACGTCATGGGTGACGCGCGGTGGTCGCCGAGTCGTCGATCCGGGGCTTTCGAGCGCAGGGGTGATGCGGCTGCCCGGCGGGGTGAACCGTGGCGCCGCCGGTGGCGCGGCGGGGCGCGGCGGAGGTAGGTACAGGTGGTGTGGCGGGGGATGTGGCCGCCGTCGACATGTTGTCTAGGTAGGGATGGGCGATGTCTGCACCGACGCTGAACCACCTGGCCACCGGGTACGACGCCCGCCAGGCGTACTGCTTGGCGAAGGCCGCCGAGCTGGCCTACGGGGGTCGGGAGGAGATCGAGGCGACCGCCGGTGGGTGGGGGTTCGAGCGCGTACGTCACCACTACTCGACGTTCAAGCCCCCGTTCGCGCTCAGCCACACCCAGGCGTACACGATGGCCAGCCCGACGATGATCGTGACCGCGTTCCGCGGCACCGAGCCATTGCAGTTGCGGGACTGGTTCTCCGACGTGACCGTCCCGCCGTGGCCCGGGCCGGGGAGAACCGGCCTGGTCCACTATGGATTCGCCCAGGCGTTGCGGGCGGTGATCCCGTCCGTGGTCGCGGCCGTCAAGGAGCTGCGCGACGGCGAGCAGACGGTGTGGTTCACCGGGCACAGCCTCGGCGGCGCACTGGCGATGCTGGCCGCGGCGTGGCTGCACTTCGAGGAGCCACGGCTGTCGGCGCACGGCGTCTACACCTTCGGGCAGCCCCGCACGTGCAACAGCGCCCTGGTCAAGGCCTACGACCAGGCACTGGCCGGACGCACGTTCCGGGTGGTCAACAACAACGACGTCGTCGCGCAGGTCCCGCCCGGGCCGTTGTTCCGCCACGTCGCGGAACTGCGCTACATCGACTCCTCCGGCAAGGTCCGCGACTCCATGCCCCGGGTGTCCAAGCTGCTGGACCGCGCCAAGGGCAGGACCGCCGACCTGTTCGCCCCGGCTGCCGACGGATTGCGCGACCACCTCATGAAGGCGTACGTGGCCGCTCTGGAGAAGAACCTCCCCTGAGAAACCCCAAGGCGCAGTCCCCTGACGCGACTGTGGTGCCCGCCACAGTGGAACGGGTGAGTCGCATTGTTCCCCTTTCAGGGGCATGACACCCGATGGGTGGTACTTGCTCGCGCGGACTCGACCCGGTGCGGTATCTCTTGATCAACGGGGTGTGTGAACGTCACCGCAGACCGATCCGCCGCCTGGTCATCATTCGCGCCGCCCGTTGTGCGGTAGCGAGGTCGAGACGAATCCGCTGCTGCGGCAGCATTATCAGGAGGGCTGGATGCTGGGCGTACGAGGCCCATTTCCCGAGGCGGAGTTGTGCCATCCGCTCGATCGCCAGTGGTTGCACTACGCGTTCCTGTCGTCGACCGGTTCACACGCGGTGATCTCGAACCTGTCGGTGCTCGGCTCGGAACCGCCTGGGGACGGGTCGGCCGCCCGTTGGGAGCCCCAGCGGATGGCCATCCTCCTGGTGCACGACCCCGTCCACGGGTGGTCGTCGACCCAGTTCAACGCGAACGCGCCCGATCCGGCGTGGTCGGCGTTCCGGCTGCCGCACCCGCACGCGTCGCCCGCCGCGTTCGAGGTCGCGGCCGTGGCCGGCCGGCCCGCGGTCGACCTGCGGCTGTCCCGGACGAGCAGGCCGTGCACGGCGCAGAGCGCGCCTTTCGGGGACGACCAGTTCCTGCGGTGGCAGTCCGAACCCGGCGTGCGGGGCTCGGGGACGCTGCGGTCACCGCGCGGTGACGTGCACTGCGAGTTGGTGGGCTACCACGAACGGGTCCGCGGCCGGTGGAGCTGGCCGGTGCTGGGCGGCTGGGTCTTCGGCTTCGCCAACGCGCCGTCCGACGACCCGGTGGCGCCGCCGCCGTGGTCGGTGGTGTTCACCCTCATCCAGCCGGAGTACCCGCGCGACGCCGCCAACGGCTCGGTGATGTTGTGGCGGGACGGTCGGATGGTGCGGCACTTCCCCCGTCGTCGGCTGGAGGTCGCGGTGCACGGCCAGCTCGACCGCGACCGGGTGGTGCTGGTGCCGCCGCTGGCCGCCACGCTGGCCACCGCGCCCGCGCCGGTGGTGCCCGGCCGGTTGCTGATCACCGCGCGGCTGGGCGAGGACCGGCTCGTCCTGGACTTCAGGCCCACCACGGCCGCCCGGATCGCCAACCCTTCGGAGACCAGCCTGAAACCGTTCAGCGTGCACGAACTGCTCGGCGGGTGCGTGATCGAGGGCGTGATCGCCGGCCGTAGGTTCGCCTTCGAGACGCACGGCATCGTCGAGTTCGCGGGAGACGCCCGTGACGACTGAGACGCCGGTGACGACGACAACCGCGCCGTACACCGGTGCGCGGCTGCTGACCGAGACCGTGGCCGCGTTGTCGGAACGCGCGCCCGCCATCGTGGCCGCCGCCGCCGAGGAGCTGCGGGAGATCCGCCTGGGGCTGCACTTCCACGACGGCAGCAAGGCGACCATGACCGCCCGCTACAGCCGCCTGCTGGTCGAACCGGACCTGGTCGGCGAGCCGGACGTCGAGGTGGCCTTCGACGACCGGGCGATGAACCTGGTCTTCGACGCCCAACGTCCCCCGGTCGAGCAGGTGCTGCCGCAGAGCCTGGACGTCCGCGGTCCTCGCGACCAGGTGTTGGCGGTGTGGCGCGCGTTCGTGCTGCTGTCCCAACGCGCTTCGGGCCTGCGGTTCGTGCAGCAGCTGTGGCGTGACTACCGCGAACAGGTGCCCCGCCTGTGGGGCGCGGCCGCCGGCGGACCGGCGCCACGCCACTCCCCGCACGGTGACGAGCCGACCGGCTGGCACGCCGTCGACTTCCTCGCCAACCGCCAACCGCTCGAACCGGACGGCCGGGCGACCATCGGCGGCACCGCGAACGCCGCGCCCAGGCTGCTCTGGGACGGCCGCCGCAGCACCGGTTGGTGGGAGGTGCGGCCGGTCAACGACGCCGACCTGGTGCAGACCATGACGGTCTGTCGCGCCCGGGCCAACCGGGAGATCGACCGGCTGCTGCCCGACCGTGAGCCGAAGGTCGACCTGTACGACCTCATGCGCTCCTACCCGACGCGCCAGGGCAAGGGCCTGCGCCCCACGTTGGTGTTCGCCGCGTGCGCGGCGTTCGGTGAGAAGCCCGAGAACGCGGTGCGGGCCGCCGCCGCGCTCGAGCTGTTCCACAACGGTTTCCTCGTGCACGACGACATCGCCGACGAGTCGACCCACCGCCGCGGCCTGCCCACGATGAACGCCGAGTTCGGCAACGGGCTCGCGGTCAACACCGGCGACGGGCTCAACCTGCTCGCCGTGGACGCCGTGCTGGCCAACCTGGAGAACCTGGGACTCGCCCGGACGCTGGGGCTCATCCAGGAAGCCATGCACATGTGCCGGGAGTCCATCGAGGGCCAGGCCATGGAACTCGGGTGGATCCACCGCCGCGTGGTGCCGTCCCGGGACGAGGACTACTTCACCATGAGCACCAAGAAGACCGGCTGGTACACGTGCATCACCCCGTGCCGGATGGGCGCGGTCTGCGCCGGCGTCACCGACCCGGCGGTGCTGGGCCGCTTCGACGAGGCGTTCCGGCTGATCGGGATCGCCTTCCAGATCCAGGACGACATCCTCAACCTCGTCGGCGACGAAGCCCTCTACGGCAAGGAGGCACTGGGCGACCTGCTGGAGGGCAAGCGCACCGTGATGCTGATCCACCTGTTCCGCCACGCGGATGCGCGCGAGCGGCACCGGCTCGGCGAGCTCCTGCACCAACCGCGAGCCGACAAGTCGCAGGACAACGCCGACGAGCTGCTCGCCGCCATGCGGCGACACGGTTCCATCGAGTACGCCACCGAACTCGCCGACCGGTTGGCCGCCGAAGGCATCGCCCGGTTCGAGCGCGACCTGGCCATCATCCCCGAGAACGAAGGAAAAGCAGTGCTGCGACAGATCGCCCACTACGTCACCACCCGACCGCTGTGACGGGCCCCGACTCCGCCTTGCGCGACGGCGACCGGGCCACGTTGGGTTTCGCCGACGGGATCAACGCCCGGCTGCGCGAGGTGTTGTGCACGCTGGCCCGCCGCGGCGCCGCGATCCGGCAGGACGACCCGCAGCGGGCCAGGCAGATCCTCGACGCCTTGGCGCCCTGGCCGTTCTACAAGGGCGGCCAGTTCCTGTTCGACCTGCTCGAATGGGAGGACTTCATGATCGACGGCGAGCCGCCGCCGATCCTGTCCCGCGCCACCTTCGGCAAGCTGCTGGACCTGCCGGTGGGCTGGGTGGACGCCACCCTCGCCGCGGTCGAGACCCACGCGCCCGGCCCGCTCCGGCCGATCGTGGCGAACCCGCAGGTCCGGTGGCTGACCGCCACCGCGCAGTCGACCCTGCACGGAGTGGTGCGCGGCCTGACCGGGCTGGTCGCGCCGCCGGGCACACCCGGCACCGAGCCGGATGCCGACGACGACACGCTGCCACCTCTGCAAAGCGGCTTCTACCTCTACGAAGACGTCGTGCTGGGCCTGTTCGACCTCATCGGCTCACGGCTGCCCCACTTGGGCGAACCCGAGAACCCGGCCCCGGAGGAACCCGGCCGGGAAGACGAGACCGAGGAAGGTCCGACCGCCCCGGACCAGCCGACCTCGCGAACGGAAAACGCGCCCTCGATCGCGGTCTTCCCGCTCGAGGAGACGTTCCGGGTCGCCCGAGTCGAAGACCTGGAGCACGACTGGACGTTGCGTGGCGACGCCACCCTGGTGGGTGACGACGGTCTGCAACTGACCCCTGCCGCGCACGACAAGGCGGGAACGGCGTTGCTGAACGTCCCGTTCCCCTCCACGGCCGGTGTCGCCGTCGACTTCGACTTCTACTGCGCGGGCGGGAACGGCGACGGCTTCGCCGTCTACCTCATCGACGGCGCCTCCGACACCGACGTCGGCGGCTACGGCGCCGGTCTCGGGTACAGCCGCGGTCCAGACGGCAAGGGCAACGGCGTCACCAAGGGGTGGCTCGGCCTGGGCTTCGACAAGTTCGGGAACTTCTCGGGGATCTTGGCCGGGCCGTGCACCGAGGACGTGCCGAAGCCGAACCACATCGTGCTGCGCGGCTCCGGTGACCGCGACACCGGGTTCGCCCACATCACCGGCGTCGCCGCCCCCGGTGGCCTGGACGCGGTCTGGACGGACCGGGCGCACGTCCAGGTGCTGATCATCGACGCCGTCGTGACGGTGCACGTCACCCGTGACGACACGACCACGACCGTGTTCGACGGTGTCGACCTCAAGCTCGCCGCAGGCCAGGCCCCGGTGCCGGAGACGTTCAAGCTCGGCCTGTCCGCGAGCACCGGCGGGGAAGTCTCCCGGCACTGCCTGCGCAACCTCGTCGTGGCCATGCCCACCGCGATGCCGCTGACCGTCGACGGTGCCGCCGAGGCCGCGGCGGGCAGCAGGATCAGCTTCACCGTCACCGTCCGCAACGACGGCCCGAACGACGTCCCCGATGCGGTGGTGACCGGCACGACCGACGCGGTGCTGTCCGATGTGGACATCGCGGTCTCCCTGACCGGCGGCGGCGCGTCGGCCACGAGTGCCGGCAGCGCCGAGGACGGCACGTTCCGGCAACCGCTCGACCTGCCGGTCGGTGGCACCGCGACGATCACCGTCACCGGTACCGTCGACCGCGCGGCCACCGGCGAGGTCACCTGCTCGGCGAAGATCGAGTCGAAGAAGTGCAGCAACACCTCGCCGGACGCGTCCGACTCGCACGACACCCGGTTGACCGAGTCGATCCCGAAGGACGACCTGAAGGTCTGCCGGCACGCGGCGGTCTCGATCCCGCCGGGCGCCGAGGGGCACATCGCCGTCAGCGTCGAGAACCCGGACGACAACCCGATCGACCTGGCGAACGCCGACCTGGTCTTCGACGCGCCGACCGGGTTCGAGTGGACCGGCACGATGATGTTCACCTACTACCACGTCGACGGCCAGAGCCAGGGCAGCGGGGGGACGACGATGTCGCCCTCCCTGGAGCAAGGCGGCCGGCGACTGCGGTCGACCGGGCTCCAGCAGTTGCGGGCCGACGAGGGTTACGTGCTCACCTACACCCTGGGCATCCGGGCGAAGGCGGACGCCCAGCCCGGCCGGTACACCGATGGCACGGCCGTCGTCGCCGGCTCACGACCACTGCGCCTGACGGCCACCGTGCAGGACCCCGCGCAACCGCGGACGTTCACCAACAACGACACCGCGCTACCGGTCGTCCAGCCCGCCCTGCTGGAGATCAAGCAGGGCGAAACCGGGTTCCTGGCCGTCACGGTCGGCTTCGAGCAGGACACCGACCACACCCTCGACAGCCTCACCCAGCAGTTCACCGCACCGTCCGGGTTCCGCTGGAGCGGCTTCGTGTCGTACTCCTACTACACCGGAGGCCGGAACACCCAAGGCAGCCAGGGCGACGTCCAGCACAAGATCACCAGGAACGGCACCATCCTGAAGATCACCGGCATTCCGTCGCTCAAGGCGTCCAAGGGTTTGTACCTGACCTACGTCCTCGGCCTCACCGCGGCCGAGGACGCCGCGCCGGGCCTGCACGGCAACGGCAAGGCCAAGATCGGCAGCGCCCGCGTGCTCACCCTGCACGCCATGGTGGTGGACGAGGACGAACCGTCCCGCTGCAACCGCTGAGCCGGCGTTCCTGTGCGGACCTGATCCGGTTCCGCACAGGAACGCCCTCGCGCACGATCAGTGGAAACGATTGCGCCGCTCGATACCCGGACGACCTCGACGTTGAGGCACGCCACGAGACCACCGCCCGGACGGGTGCGGCACCGTCCCGTCAAACGACGCTCGCCGCCGCCACGACCACTGCCAGTCACCTCTGTCGACACGATGTAGTCGACCTCGTCGCGGACCCCGGCCGGCGCCACCGACCTGACTTAGATTCGGTTCGTCGTGGTGACGAGATCATGGAGGACCTGATGTTGAACCTGTTGCCCAAAGTCGGTGTCGAGATCCCGTGCAGTTGCCTGGCCCTCAACACCCCGATGACCATCGGCACGAGCCTGTTCACCCTGGACTTCAAGGGCGGCATCAAGATCCGGGTCGAGATCAACCCCAATGAACCGCTCAACTCGGTACGGCTGCGCGTGGTCGGCCACAAGATCAGTGCCGAACTGCCGGCGAACGGCACCGACGACGCCACCACGATCACGATCGAGCAGAACGACATCGACGTCGACGCGAAGAGCGTGCTGCGACTGGTGTCGAAGTTCCCGCCCAAGTTCGAGCAGCTCATGGTGTTGAGCTTCACCATGACCATCGACAACCCCGGAGCGGTGCTGCGGGGCGCGGGGATCGAGACGACCGTTCCCTCCGAGCCGCTGGTGCTGTCCACGAAGAACCCTGTGCAGTTGACCAGCAAGCTCGCGAAGTTCCCCCCGAAGGGCGACCTCTACAAGCTGGAAAACCCGATGGAGCTGGTGCTGCCGGACAACCCGGACACCCCGATCGTGACGATCGACAGTTTCCCGGTGAAGGTCGGCGGACTCTGAGCAGTGACGGGGTCGCGGTGTCCGATGGCACGCGACCGGCACCGCGACCGCCTGCCGAAGTCGACCCGGCGCGGGTCCACCCACGGCAACCTCACCGTGATGCCGCGCCGCGTGCCATCGCACGCTCAAGCCCCGCCCGGTGCCCGCGCAGCCGGCCGGTCGCCGCCAAGCAGGCCAACCGCACCGAGCGTCGACCAAGAACCACCAGAACCCGTGCGAACCGAAGAATCACCGCGCCCTGACTGACATCCCCTACGGCCAACCACACGAGCGCCTCCGACTCACCCGGGCACGACATCGCGTCGAGACGCTATCAGCGGCCGGCCACACCGACCGGCACGCGACCGGACCACGCGAAACACCCGCAGGAGCGAAGATCCACCCACCAATCAGGGGTAGCTTCCCACCCTTGTGGACCCAGCGTCAGCTACAGGGTTCGATAGATCGACAACCGATCAGCCCTTGAGCGCTCAGACGGCATCAATCGCCGGACCGGAGATCTCTCCGGTTACCGTACGCACATACCACTTTCGAGCATGCCCGGATCGCGTCGCGTGAGATCGGGCGACAGGCTGCCCTCGACCACGGCATCGTCACCCGGACGCGCTCTGACTCACCACCAAGCCCCGACCGTGGCCGCGTCGTACGTCGCGCCTTCGGTGTTGGTCTTGTCGTCGTGCTGGGCGCCGGTGAGGACCACTCCCGTCAACGTGGCGTGACGCAGATTCGCGCCGCGCAGATCGGAGTTGGTGAGGTTGACGCCCGTCAGCAGAGTTCCGATCTTCGCGTCGGTCAGCCGGGCGTCGGACAGGTCGGCCCGGTCCAGGAAGGCGAAGTTCGAGAGGTCCGCGCCGCGCAGGTTGGCGCCGGTGAGCTTCGCGTCCACCAATGAGACCAGCCCGCCGTGTGCGTGGCCGAGGTCGGCCCGGCTGAGATCCGCACCGACGAGCGACATCCTGGACAGGTCCGCGTTGAACGCGATCAGGTCGGCGAGGCAGGTGTTCCGGAGGTCGATCGGCTTCGTCGTGGTCGGCGAGGCGCCGGAGCCCACCGGGTACCTCGGGTCCTGGCTCACATCCCGCCTGCTGATGGCGGCGAAGGCGGCCTGGACGTCAGCGGGGGTGGGTGGGCACGGCTTGGTCCGGTCGGCCCGCGGGCTCGTCGCGCGGATGAACGCGGTCAGCACGTCGACCACCGTCTGCTGGTCTCGTGGGGAGTCGGCGGCGAGGCGTTCCAGCGCGTAGATGCCGCCCAGCCGCACCTGGAAGTGCTCGGAGCCGGGGGTGCCGAGCAGCTCCACGGCTTTGGCGTACCGGTCGGTGATCTGCCCCTGTTCGGCGACCTCGATCTGTTCCTGGGTGGCGCGCAAGGACAGCGCGGTGAAGATCAGCGCGCCCAACGCGGTCGTGGCGGTGATCACCTGGGTCCAGTCGCGGCGGACCGCGGGCTCGGTCGCCCTCGGCTCCCGTCCCCACCACCACACCGCGAACGCCACACCGAACAGCAGCAAGCTCGCCACCGCGGGCCACCACCGGGACAACCACCCCCACGACGGCAGCAGGTCGGCCCGCAGGAGCGCCCAGGCGAACATGGCGACGCCGGCGACCACAATCCCGTTGACCACCCAACGCCTGCCTTTCGGCTGACGCGGCGGATCCTCGGCTGGCCGGTCGTCGTCCATGGTCGAGCAGGCTGCCATGAACTGGCCCAGAAAGCACGACCGGCCGGTAAAGGCCCGATACGCCTTCCCCACAGCGGAGCAGACCGGTGACGAGACCCACCCGGGAGTCGAACCCGGAAGTCGACGGCTTTGCAGGCCGCCTCACGACCGTCGTGACGTGGGCCAGGCGATCAAGGGCTGCCGCCGTCGTGGCCGGGCCGTCGATCCGGTCGCGCGTCCTGGTGTCGAACCAGGCACCCCGGAGATATGAGCTCCGGGTGGCCGCCGGGCCACGCGCGTCACCGCCCGCACACCGGGCAATGCCGGCGCGGGTGATGTTCGGGGTGACCGACCGGACTCGCACCGGCTTCGACCAGAGTCACGATCTGGCGCCTCGACAACTTCGGCCTCGGTCACAGTCGTCCCACCAGGATTCGAACCTGGGACCTTCCGCACGTCGGGCGGATGCTCTGCCTGCTGAGCTACGGGACGTCACCACCGCCACCCGGTGGCGAGCCGGGACCCCGCTCGTAGCGCGTACGGGGATCGAACCCGCGTCACCGACTTGAGAGGCCGGTATCCGTTCCGCTGGACCAACGCGCTGTGCCGCACCCCCGCGGGGGTGCACCGGTCACCGGGTGGCGTGCGCCGCCGGTGCCTTGTCGGATGCCCGCGAGTCGAACGCGGTGCGTCCTGATCCCAAATCAGGTGGGGTCGCCGTGCCCCTCGCATCCGGTGCCGCCGACATGGACGTCGGCGGGTTGCGCTCACGACGGGACTCGAACCCGCGATCCCCGCATCGACAATGCGGTGCCCTCGCCACTGGGCCACGTGAGCATCCCGAAGCCGACGTCCGTTGGCGGACCCGGCCAGTACCCCTACCAGGACTCGAACCTGGGACCTCGACGTTCGTAGCGTCGCGCTCTGTTCCGCCTGAGCTACAGGGGCGTGGTGGTACGCAGCCGACCCGGGACTCGAACCCGGTCCTCCGCGGTGAAAGTGCGGCGACCTACCCGCAGTCGCATCGGCCTCGACGAACCCCGGGCCGGGGTCCGTCCGAGCGGTCGGCGGGCATCGAACCCGCTGCTTCGGTTTGGAAGACCGACGTGTCCGCCGAGTTCACCACGACCGCGAAGCCCTTCCCTCCGTCCAGGAAGAAGGGCACGTGCCCCGCCCCGGCCGCAAGGCAGTCGGGGACGGAGCGCATGAATACATGTCTGCTCCGCTGTGGAGTTGTCAACGAACACGCCGAACCCATCAATGAATGGGCGGCATTCAGCAGTGACGGAAGGAGTCGAACCCTCGGGCAACGGTTTTGGAGACCGTTCCGCTTCCCAAGCACGCCACCACGAACAACTATTCCGGGTGCACGAAATAGAAGAGCCGCCCTGATCGGTTCCCCGATGGGCGGCTCCCTGTCCACATGACCGGATCCGGTCAGGGCGGGGAGTCCGCGCAGTTCAGCCGCGCTTCATGCCAGTACGGCGCGAGCTCGGGTCGATCGGATGACGGGCACACGGCGACGATCGCGGCGCGCTGACACAAGCGCTGCGAACCTCGCTCCCACATGCTCGTCATGGCTTCGACCCTTCTTCTCGCGGTGTGCCTCAAGTATGCCTCGGCCACACCGATTGCCGCAACGCATTTCTTTTCCCCGGAGGCGGGGGTCAGTTCATGCACGCTACCCGGCGACAGCCTTCTCCCCCATCGGCGCCCGCACCGGGGACACGTCCTCCCGGGCCGACGGTACCGGAACTGGTCCGGACCGCCGCGGGATGGGGCGAGCTGGTCGACTTCCGGGTCGTCGGAGCCGGGCTGGACGAAGTCCTGTCGAAGGTGTTCCGCGAGGACGGTGGTCACCGGTGACCCGCTCCACCGCCCGGCGCACCGCGTCGGTGTTCCTCGCCGTGCCGCACCAGGAGTTGCAGATGATCGCCCAGTACCGCTGGTGGTTGCCGGCGATGCAGGCGAGCGTGGTGACGGTTCCACTGATCTCGTTGCTGGTGTGGCGTGGTGCCATCACCCATGGCGCGGAGCCGCCTGTCACGCGCGACTACCTGACCACGTACCTGGTTCTGGTCAGCCTGGTCACCGTGCTTACGTCGAGCTGGACCGCCAAGTTCCTCGCCGAGAGCATCCGCTCGGGGCGCTTGAACAGCTGGCTGGTCCGACCGTGTTCCACCCACGTCCTTCCAGCCAGTCCGCGGTATGCGCCGCGCCTCCCGATGTGGCCGCGTCGTACACGCGCACTGCGATCTGGCGCGGATCGGCGGTGGTGGTTGTCGTGCCGGTCTCGATCGTGAGAGGCGCCGAGGAGGCAGCCGGCAGCGTCGATCACCTGGACGAGACCGACCACGTCGTCGCGGGTGTTCGTTTCCTGCTCCGCCTACCCGAGTCCACCGAGGCGGAGGGCGTTCTCAATCTCGCCGAGTTTCGCGGAGGACAGGGCACCCGCCCGCTCGATCAGGTCGTCCCGGGACACGGTGGTCAGCCACGTGCAAGGGATAAAGCCCGGACGCGGGAACGCGAACCGAAGCACGCCTTCGAAGGGCAGTCCTTCCACGGCACCTACTGCCACTTCGACGCCCAGACCGGTGATGTCGGCACCCGCCGGAGCGACGACCTGCATCACCCGGATCCCGGACGCGCCGTCTCCCGACAGCAGCACGACCGGCCGCCGCTCGCCGAACTCCATCCACCAGACTTCTCCACGTTGCACGTGTACTCCTGACACAGGACGGCCGGCGGACGCTGCGCGTCTCCGACGCGCCGTGGAGACGGTGCGGCCACTCGGTGTGTGAAGACAAACGATCACGCGGCAGCAGGTCACAGCGTAGACCCTGCCCGCTCGCAGGAGGCGGGGTGAATAAGCTCGGTTTCCCTTTTGGTCACCTAACCCACAACTGGAGGCTCATAGGAGTCGTCATCAGGATATTTGAATTCCCGGTACGTTTCATCAACCAGGGCCAACGAGGTGCGAACCGCGCCTACCGCACCGAAATAGCCTCGGTGTGCGTAGTCCAGAGAATCTTCATAATCAAGTAGATGCACATCGGTTCCCCGCAGCTTTTCGTCCAGCCTGGCGATTGAGTTGTAGCCGACCACCGACAACTCCTCCGCCAGTTCGGGTAAACCCTCCTCCGAGACGTCGTTCCAGCGATCCGGGTAGCGACTTCTCAGGTAGGATCGCAGCTCATCCAGCGGTATCTCCAACACATCCTCCAGTCGATGACCGTGACCGCCTTCACCACCGCCTTCCCCGATTCGGTCAGCGCCACACTCCCCTCGGGTGATCGGCTTGGCCGGCAGGCCCATCATCCCGTCCGGGACGCCCAGGCCACACCGCCTGATCAGCGACAGCCCGGCACGCCACCCGCATGGTCAACCATTGGTTCGGCAATAGGTAAGCCCTCTTCGCCACCGACGCGCTGACTGCCGCGCGATGCGCCGCAGCGGCTCGGTGGCTGTCGGTTCTCGGGCTGGGCGCGGTGTCAGGGAGTGGTGGTTCGCCGGCGGACGTGTCGTTCTCGCTGGAGGTCGGGGTCGGCCACGGGTGCGGCGGTGATGAGTTCGGTTGTGTACGGGTGCAGTGGACGGGTCAGGACGTCGGCCGTTGGGCCCTGTTCGACCAGTCTCCCGTCGCGCAGGACGGCCACCCGGTGGGCCAGTCGTTCCACCACGCCGAGGTCGTGGCTGATGAACAGGCACGCGAATCCCAGACGTTCCTGCAATGATCGGAACAGGTCCAGGATGCGTGCCTGCACTGACACGTCCAGGGCGCTCGTGGGCTCGTCGGCGACGAGCAGTGCGGGGTCCAGGGCCAGTGCGCGGGCGATGCCGACGCGTTGCCGTTGTCCGCCCGACAGTTCGTGCGGGTAGCGTTCGCGCAGCGCCGGCGAGAGCCCGACGAGGTCCAGCAGTTCGTCCACCCTGGTCGCGGGGTCCACGCCGCCCGGCGCGCCGTGCAGGAGCATCGGCTCGGCGATGGTGCGGGCGATCGTGGCGCGGGGGTTCAGCGAGGACGCCGGGTCCTGGAACACCGTCCCGACCACGCCGCGCAGGGTACGCCGCTCCCGGCCACGCAGAGCGGTGATGTCCCGACCGGCCAGCGTCACCGTCCCGCGGGTGGGTGACCGCAGTCCGACGACGACCGAGGCCAGGGTGCTCTTGCCCGAACCTGACTCGCCGACCAGCCCCAGCACCTCACCCGGTCGGACGTGCACGCTCACGCCGTCCACGGCACGGGTGCCGGACAGCCCGAACCGGCCACCGTAGACGACGGTCAGCCCGTCCACGACCAGCACCGCGTCCGCCGCCGGGTCGTCGGGGACCGAGCCGGACCCGGCGACGGCGACCTGCCCGCCGCGACTCACCAGCCCGTCCCGCGCGTCGGGTACCGCCACCGCTTCGGGGGACGCGGTCAGCGACACCACCGCGTCCAGCAGCTGCCGGGTGTAGGCGTGGCGAGGCCGGCGCAGCACCTCCACGACCTCGCCCTGCTCGACGACCCGGCCCTCGCGCATCACCGCGACCCGGTCGGCGAGACCCGCCACGACACCCATGTCGTGGGTGATGAGCAGGATGGCCACGTCGAGCCGGTCACGCAGGTCCCGCAGCAGCTCGATGATCTCCGCCTGCACCGTGACGTCCAGGGCGGTGGTGGGCTCGTCGGCGACCAGCAGCGCCGGTTCGCACGCCACGGCCATCGCGATGACCACGCGTTGGAGCTGCCCGCCGGACAGCTCGTGCGGGTAGGCGCGCAGCCGCCGTTCCTGGTCGGGGAGCCCGACCAGGCGCAACAGCTCCGCCGCCCGGTCCCGTGCCTGCCGCCGGGTCACCGGCCGGTGCGCCCGCACCGCCTCCACGAGCTGGGCGCCGATGGTGAACACCGGGTTCAGCGCGCTCATCGGTTCCTGGAACACCATCCCGATCCGACCGCCGCGCACCGCGCGCAGCTCCGCGGTCCCCATCGCGTACAGGTCACGGCCCTCGAACACCGCGCGGCCGGACAGCCGGGCGGTGGCGGGCAGCAGCCGCAGCAGCGACATCGCCGTCACGGTCTTGCCGGAACCGGACTCGCCGACGACGGCCAGGACCTCCCCGGCCGTCAGGGACAGCGAGACGTCCCTGACGGCCGGGTGGGTGACGCCGCCGCTGACGAAGTCGACCGACACGTCCTCCAGCGCCAGCAGCGGTGCGGTCACGGGGTCACGCCGACCTGGAGGTAGTTCGGGTAGGCGGGGAAGTCGGCGATGAACAGGTTGGCCACCTTGGAACCGCGCAGGAACGAGTTGCGCGTGTAGATCAGCGGCACGACCGGCGAGTCCTCGAGGATCCGCTTGTCGAGCTCCGCCCACTTGCGGCCTGCCTCCACCGGGTCGACGGTGGCCTGCGCCTCGCCGATCAGCCGGTCCACCTCGGCGTTGCGGTAACGGGACAGGTTGTACCCACCGCCGCCGATCTCCGAGGACGCGAACAACGGCTGGATGTTGGCGTTGGCACTGGGGAAGTCCGGCTGCCACGAGCTCAGCGTGAGGTCGAAGGTGGCCGTGTCACCGGTGGTCTCGGTGGTGTAGGCGTCGCTGTCGAGCGTGCGGATGGTGGTCCGGATGCCCGCGCGGGCCAGCGACGCCTGCACCGACTGCGCCTTGTCGGGGTAGTTGTTGCTCTTGGAGACCACGAAGTCCAGCTCCGGCAGACCGTCCGGGAAACCCGCCTCCGCCAACAGCTTCTTCGCCTTCTCCGGGTCGCCGGCGGGTTGCGTCGGGTACAGGTCGAACTTCTCCCGCCCGGCGATGCCCTCGGTGATCAGCGTGGTGGCGATGTCGCCCGCGAGCTCGGCGTTGCCGGCCGACGCGATCTGGTAGGAGGTCTTGTCCACCGCGTACTGGAACGCCTCGCGCACCTTGGGGTTGTCCAGCGGTGCCTTGCCGGTGTTGAACGCGAGGTAGGCCAGGGCGCCGGACTTCGAGGTCACCAGCCGCTGCCGTGCCGAGGTGTTGCCGGCGAGCTGGGCGAGCTGCGCGGGCGAGACGAACGACGCGCCGAACGCGAACTTGTCGTCACCGGAGTCCGCGACGAGGCGTTGGGAGATCACCGAGGCGTCCTGGCCGAGTTGGAACACGACCTCGTCGGGCAGGCCGGCGCGGACCTTGTCGACGTCGGTGCTCCAGTTGGGGTTGCGGGTCAGCCGCGCCTCCACGCCCTTCCGGTACTCGACCAGCTGGTAGGGACCGGAGGCCACGGGGTGCTCGCTGTAGTCGGCTTCCTGGCCCTTGCCCTTGGGCACCGGTGCGAACGCGGGCGTGCTCACCACCCACGGCCAGTCGCCGTAGGGCCGCACGAGGGTGAACTTGATCGTGCGGTCGTCGGGGGTCTGGATGCCCGCCAGCTCGGCGCCCTCGAACGGGCCCCGGTAGTCGGCACCGCCCTCGATGAGCTGCTTGTGGTAGCCCAGGCCGCCGGAGAACGCGGGCGCGAACGACCGCTCGACGCCCCACTTGACGTCGGCGGCGGTGATCGGGGTGCCGTCGCTGAACTTCAGGCCCTCCTGGAGGGTGAACGTCCAGGTCTTGCCGCCGTCGTCGGTCTTGCCCACGTCGGCGAGGTCGGGGACGACCTTGGCCGGCTCCCCCGGTTTGTTGTGCCACGCGGTGAGCCTGCGGTGCACCAGGCCGAGCGAGGTGATGGCGAGGCTGGAGCTCTTCGCCGGGTCGTAGTTCACCGTCTGGCCGTCGAGCAGGATGCGCAGCGTGCCACCGCGGGTCGCCTGCGCCTGGGACGCGCCGGGCGGGGGCTCGTTGGCACCGCAGGCGGTCAGGGCCAGCGCGCCCGCGAGGGCGAGGGCGAGGGCCGCTCGACTTCTGGTCATCGGGTTCTCTTCTCCTACCGGGTTGTCACGACAGGCGGGCTCGGGGGTCGAGCGCGCCGTAGCAGAGGTCGACCAGGACGTTGGCCGTGACGATGAGGAAGGCGGCGAACAGCGTGCAGCCCAGCAGCAGGGGCAGGTCGCGCTGGTTGACCGCGTCGATCAGCAGCCCGCCGAGACCGGGCAGGCCGAACACCCGCTCGGTGATGACCGCGCCGCCCAGCAGCGAGCCCAGGTCGACGCCGAACACCGTGACGACGGGCAGCAGCACGTTGCGCAGTGCGTGCTTGCCGACGACCTTGGTCTCGGTCAGGCCCTTGGCACGGGCGGTGCGGATGTAGTCCTCGTCGAGTGTGTCGAGCATCTGGGAGCGGGTCAGCCGGGTGTAGACCGCGGCGTGCGCGAACGCCAGCACGGCCCACGGCAGGGCCAGCCGCCACGCCCAGTCGACAGGGCTGGTGGCGAAGTCCACGTACCCGCCGACCGGTACGACGTCCAGCGTGAAGCCGAACAGCAGGATGCCGAGCAGCCCCACCAGGTACACCGGCGCGGACACCCCGGCGACCGACACCGCCAGTGCGATCCGGTCCAGGGGCGTGCCGCGGCGCAGCGCAGCCACCACCCCGGCACCCACGCCCGTCACCAGCCACAGCAGCGCCGCGCCCGCGGCCAGCGAGAACGTCACCGGCAGCCGCTCGCCGATGAGGTCGAGCACCTCGGTGTTCTGCTGGAACGAGTAGCCGAAGCAGGGCGCCTCGCAGGTGATGGCCGTGGCGCCGGCGCCGAACGTGCGGCCGGTCGCGATGCCGCCGACGAAGTCCAGGAACTGCCGCCACCACGGGTCGCCGAAGCCCATGAAGTCACGGGCCAGGGCCAGGTTCTGCTCGGTGCACGGCCGTCCGCACGAGGCCAGCGCCGGGTCGGCGGGCACGAGGTAGAACACCGCGTAGGTGCAGAAGCCGACGATGAACAGCACCAGCAGCGCGCCCGCGAGTCGGACGCCGATGAACTTCGCGGTGCGCATCAGCGGGCCGTCCGCGGGTCGAGGGCGTCGCGCAGGCCGTCACCCAGGACGTTGAACGCCCACGTGGCGAGGAACAGCGCCGCACCGGGGAAGACCAGGAACATCGGGTCGGTGCCCACCCAGTCGATGGCGCTGCTGATGGTCCGTCCCCAGCTCGGCGTGGGCGGTGGGATGCCGACGCCGAGGAACGACAGCGCCGCCTCCAGCCCGATCTTGCCGGGGATGGACAGGGTGGCGACCACGATGATCGGCCCCCACAGGTTGGGCAGCAGCTCGTGGCGGAACACGTGCACCGGTCCCGCGCCCAGCGACCGGGCGGCGGAGACGAACCCGCGTGCCCGCAGCGTCAGCGTCTGGGCGCGGACGATGCGGGCCATCGACGGCCAGCCGAAGAAGCCGATCACCACGATCAGCAACAGCGGGCGGGGCACCTCGGCGGGCGCGACGGCACCGAGGGCGATCATGAACACCAGGTACGGGAACCCGAGCAGGACGTCCGCGGTCCAGGTGACGAGCCTGTCCAGCGCGCCACCCAGGTACCCGGCCGCCGCGCCGAGCACGACACCCAGCAGCACGGACACCGCCGTGGCGGCCAGGCCGATGAGGAACGAGGTGCGGGCGCCGTGCGCGACGATCGCGAAGAGGTCGCGTCCGGTGAGGGGCTCGACGCCGAACCAGTGCGTCCCGCTGACGCCGCCCAGCGCACCGGCGGGCGCGCCCGTCGCCGGGTCCAGCGCCTCGATCCGGTAGGTGTACGGGTCCTGGCCGGTGATGGCGGTGAGCACGTCGGCACCGACCGCGAGCAGCGCGAGCAGTGCGATGCAGAGTGCGCCGGCCAGTGCCCAGCGGTCCCGCCGGAGGACGACGAGGGCCGCCCCGCGAATCGGCCTGACAGCGTTGGGGCGCAAGGGATCGGACAACGAGCACCTGACCTCGGGTGGTGGGACGCGCCCACAATAGGAGTCCGGAGATCATCGTGGACGCGCTCCCACTATCTGGGAAACCGGTTCGAAGTGGCAGGTGGTTCGTACGTGGTGCCGTATCAGTCGCGTGCGCCCTCGTCCGCTGGGCGATCGCCGAGGCTCCCCGATACCGCCGGTTCGGCAACCTGGTCGCGCGAGCGCCGGGAGCGGTCGGCGTTGAGCGCGTGCCGGGCGTAGGCGCGCACGTCCGCGTCGCGGTCGTGCAACGCCGAAGCCAGTCGTTCACGCACCACCGGCAGGTGCGCCCACCGGGTCACGGCTCGGACCACTGCCTTGCGCACGTCGACGTTGGGGTCGTGCAGCAACGGCAGGAGGAGATCCGGGTCGTCGACGGCCTGCACCGCTCCGACCCTCACCTGCCAGGCGGGGTCGGCGAGGGCGGCGGACGCGAGGCTCCGCAGCGCCACCGGGCGGCCGATCGACCCGGCCGCCTCCAACGCGGCGGCGCGCACCAGCAGGTCGGGGTCGCCCGCCAACCGGCCGAGTGCGTCGGCCGCGGCCGGGTCGCCCAGCGTTCCCAGGCCCTTGGCGACCTGGACCCGCAGTTCCCGGCGTGGATCGGTGGCGGCGGTGGCCACGAGTTCGCGCTCGCGCAGTGACACCAGACCGCGGATCGCCGCCGATCGCACGGTGGTGTCGGAGTCGGCCAACGCCGCGGTGTACACCTCGGTGGTGCCGAGCTTGAGCGTCCACAGCACTTCCAGCGCGACCGACCGCGCCGGGGACTCCTCGAGCGCCCGGCGCAGTTCGTCGCCGCGCGGCACGACCTCGACCAGTTCCCGCAGTGCCGCCGCGGCGGCCGAGCGGACCTCCTCGTCCGGGTCCGCCATCGCACGCACGAGCGCGAACTCGAAGCCCTCCGGCACCACCTCGGTGAGCGTCACGACCGCGGCACGCCGCACTGCCGGGTCCGGATCACCCAGGTACTGCTCCACCGCGGCCAGGTCCGGTTGCTCCTCGGCCAGCGCCACGAGTTCCAGCACCCGCGGTGAGCCGACGGCACCGGCCGTGTTCGGGGTGCTCGTGACCTCCGCTGCCCGCAACGACAACGAACCCAGGTGTTCCACCTGTCCCGGCCGGTGCTCCACACCCTCCACCGGCACGAGGTAGGGGTGGACCGGGCGCTTGACGAACTCCATCTCCCCCGCGTCGTTCTTGCGCAGGTTGAGGTGGTGGAACCACGTCTCGTCGTCGCGCTCGGGAACGTCGAGGCGCTCGTGGTAGAGCCCCCACCGGCTCTCGGTGCGCATCAGCGACGCCTGTGCGGCCATCTCCGCGCAGTCCCGGATGAACGTCACCTCGGCACAGCGCATCAACTCGTGCGGTGTCCGCGCGCCCATCCCGGCGATCTCCTTCTCCATCCGCGTGAAGGCCTCCAGTGCGACGAGCAGCTTCGACCCGGTCTTCGGTGGTGCGACGTAGTCGTTGACGAATCGGCGCAGCTTGTACTCCACCTGCGGCTGCGGCGGGCCGTCCGGGTTGCGCAGTGGGCGGTAGATCTGCTCGTGCGCGGCGGCGATCTGGTCCTCGGGCAGTGGCCCGGGCGGTGCGCCGTGCTCGGACGCGTGCGCGCCCGCGAGGTCACCGAACACGAACGCGCCGATCATGTAGTTGTGCGGGACGCACGCCAGGTCGCCGGCCGCGTAGAGGCCGGGCACGGTGGTGGCGCCGTTCTCGTCGACCCACACACCGGACGCGGAGTGACCGCCGCACAACCCGATCTCGGAGATGTGCATCTCGATGTCGTGGGTGCGGTAGTCGTGCCCGCGGCCGGCGTGGAAGGTGCCGCGGGTGGGACGTTCGGTGGTGTGCAGGATGCCTTCGAGGGCGGCGATCGACTCCTCCGGCAGGTGCGTCACCTTGAGGTAGACCGGGCCACGTGGTGAGGTGATCTCCCGCGCGACCTCGGCCATCATCTGACCGGACCAGTAGTCGCAGTCGACGAACCGCTCACCGAGGCGGTTGACCTGGTAGGCGCCGAACGGGTTGCCGACGTACGCGCACGCCGGACCGTTGTAGTCCTTGATCAGCGGGTTGATCTGGAAGCACTCGATGCCGGACAGCTCCGCGCCCGCGTGGTAGGCCATCGCGTAACCGTCGCCCGCGTTGGTCGGGTTCTCGTACGTGCCGTAGAGGTAGCCGCTGGCCGGCAGGCCGAGCCTGCCGCACGCGCCGGTGGCCAGGATGACGGCGGACGCGGCGACCGTGACGAACTCGCCGGTACGGGTGTTGAACCCGACCGCACCGACCGCCCGACCCCCGGACACCAGCACCCGCACGGGCATGACGCGGTTCTCGATGCGGATGCGCTCCCGCATCCGGCGCTCGCGCATCACCCGGTACAGCACCTTCTTGACGTCCTTGCCCTCCGGCATCGGCAGCACGTAGCTGCCGGACCGGTGGACTTGGCGCACGTGGTAGTCGCCGTAGGAGTCCTTCTCGAACTTCACGCCGTACCGCTCGAGCCGTTGCACCATGGCGAACCCGCGCGTGGCGGTCTGCATGACCGTGCGCTGGTCGACGATCCCGTCGTTGGCCTTGGTGATCTCGGCGACGTAGTCCTCGGGCGTCGCCTTGCCGGGGATGACCGCGTTGTTGACGCCGTCCATGCCCATCGCGAGCGCGCCGGAGTGCCGCACGTGCGCCTTCTCCAGCAGCAGCACGCTCTTCCCGTTCTCGGCGGCGGTGATCGCGGCCATCGAACCGGCCGTACCGCCACCGACCACCAGCACGTCGCACTCCAGGTGGACGCGCTGCGCGACGTCGGGGATCTCCATCAGGCCATCACCGCCGCCAGGATCGCCTCGCGCCGCACGTCGACCTCGCCCGTGCCGAGCACGACGACCCGGTCACCGAGCCGCACGGCCTCGTCCACGTCGTGCGTGACGAACACCGTGGTCGTGCCTGCCTCCCGCAGCACCTCCACCACCAACTCCTGCATGTCGGCCCTGGTCTGTGCGTCCAGGGCGGCGAACGGCTCGTCCATGAGCACCACCTTCGGTCGTTGGGCGAGGGTGCGGGCCAGCTGCACGCGCTGCCGCATCCCGCCGGACAGCTCTCGGGGCAGGTGCCGCTCGAAGCCGGCCAGGCCGACGCGGTCCAGCCACCGCCGGGCGGCGGCTCGCCGCCCGGTCCGGGGAACACCTCGCAGGGCGAGAGGAAGCTCGACGTTGCGCGCGGCCGTGCGCCACGGCAGCAGACCGTCGTCCTGGAACACCATCGCCCGGTCGCGGGACGTGCCGCGGACCTCCTGCCCGTCCACGACGATCCGGCCCGCCGCGACCGTGACGAGGCCCGCGACCGCGCGCAGCAGCGTCGACTTGCCGCAGCCGGACGGCCCGGCCACGACGAGGATCTCGCCGGTGCTCACGTCGAGGTCGAGGTCTTGCAGCACGACAGCACTGCCGTAGCGCACGGTCAGCCCTTCGACGCGGACGCTCATGGCTTGGCCTCCCTCGGCAGCCACCGGGTGACGCGGCGGCCGGCCAGCTCGACCGCGGAGGACGTCAGCCAGCCGAGCAGGCCGATGGTGACCATGCCGACGATGACGCCGGGGTAGTCCACGATCGTGTAGGCCTGCCAGGTGCGGTAGCCGACGCCGTACCGGCCGGAGATCATCTCGGCGGAGATCACGCAGATCCACGCCACGCCCATGCCGACCGACAGGCCGCCGAACACGCCGGGCAGGGTGCCCGGCAGCACGACCTTGAGCAGGACGTGCCGCCGGCTGCCGCCCATCGTCCGGACGGCGTCCTCCCACATCGTCGGCAGCGCCCGCACCGCGTGGCGGGTGCTCACCAGGATCGGGAAGAACGCGGCGACGAACGTGATGAACACGATCCCCTGCTCGTCGGTGGGAAACAGCAGGATCGCGATGGGCACCAGCGCGATCGCGGGAATCGGCCGCACCACCTCCAACAGGGGTTGCAGCACGTCACCCACCAGCCTGGACCGTGCGATGACGATCCCGAGCGTGGTGCCCAGCACGGCGGCGAGCAGGAATCCGGCGGCGATGCGGCCCAGGCTCGTGACCAGGTCGGTGTAGAACTCGGCGGTGCCGGCCTGCTCGACCAGCCGCCGCGCCACCTCCACCACGGTCGGCAGCCGGTCGAACCGCAGCCACGCGGTCGTCCCGGTGGCCGTCAGGACCTGCCACAGGAGCAGGCCCGCGGTCAGCGAGCCGATCCGCAGCACCCACCGCGTGCCCACGACGTGCCCGTTGCGGACGCGCGAGCCGATCCGCACGTTCACCGTCCGCCTCTCGACCCGCGCCGTCACGGTGTGCCCGCCGCGGCCAGCGCCTGCGCGTAGTCCAGCACGACGCCCCGGACCGCGGCCCGCGTGGTGAACGGCAGCAGGGTTCCGTCGGCTTCGCGGACCCAGTGCGCCTGGTCGGCGAACCACCGGGTGCCGGTCACCGCGTCGGGCACGTACGCCACGCGGACCTTCTTGCCGCTCTGGTTGATCAGCTTGAGCAGGCACGTCGGGGTGGCCGCGGGGCGGGTCGTCTCCTCGCCCTCGAACCACACCTCGCTCGCGGTCGCCGGATCGGTGACGTCGACACCGCACGCGGTGTCCGCACCGGTGATCTTCGCCGGGTTGACGGTGTCCGTGCCGCCCTCGCCGACCGCGGCCTTGAGCGGGCCGTCGTCGATGAACCGGTCGACGTCGAGCTCGTCGATGTTGCCGATGGACTTCAACAGCGGAACGTCCTGCTTGAGCGCGTCGCGCAGGAGCGGTTTGAGGCTCAGGTCGAACGTCGCGATGCCGTTCGGACCGTTGTAGAGGTACACGACCTCGACCGGCAGACCCGTCGCCTTCGCCACGATCCGCGCCGCGTCGAGCGGCTTGTCGTGCAAGTGGCGGGTGGCATCGTCCTGGGCGCGCAAGAACTCGGCGAGGACGTCCGGCTGCTGCCGGGCGAACGGGTTGCGCACCACCACACCGTGCAGCGTCGGCAGGTCGAGCGCCGCACCGTCGTAGAGCAGCTTGGCCTGCTTGGCGAACACGAGCTGTCCGGGCCAGGCGACGAACTGGGCCAACGCGGCGACGTTGCCGGCCTGCAACGCGGAGGCGCCCACCGAGGGCTGCTGGTTCTCCACGGTCACCTGGACGTCGCCCAGCGCGCGGACGAGCGTTCCGTGCCCGGCAGACCCGACGCTCGCGGACACCTTCTGTCCTGCCAGGTCCTCGAGCGTGGTCGCGGTCGAGTCCGGCGGCACCACGACCATGTTCAACGCGCCGCGCGCGTTGTAGCCGGTGACCGAGACCATGCGGGTGCCCTCGTCACCGAGCTTCTGCGCGCGGGAGCCGTTGATGAGCAGGGGGAAGTCGCCCATCGAACCGATGTCGATCTTCCCGGCGAGCATCTGCGCGGTGATGGGTGCGCCGGTGTCGTAGTCCTGCCAGGTGACTTCGTACTTCTTGCCGGTCCGCTCGCCGAGGTCGGCCAGTCTGCGCTCGAAGTGGCCCAGCTCGCGCAGCAGCGTGCCGGCGGTGACGGTGTTGATGGTCTTGGACTGGTAGCCGACCACCACGGGCACCACGTCGGCCGACGCCGCGCCGGTGGCGCACGAGGTCGACGCCGCGACGACCAGTGCGGCGCAGAGAATTCGCTTGAGCATCGTCGTTCCCCTTCAGCGCAACAGGTAGGGCATGTTGACCTCGACCGCACCGGTGGGGCAGCGCGCCGCGCACGGTCCGCAGTACCAGCACTCGTCGACGTGCATGAACGCCTTGCCGGTCTCGGGGTTGATGGCGAGCGAGTCGAGCGGGCAGATGTCCACGCACAGGCGGCAGCCCTCGATGCACAGCGACTGGTCGATGGTCACCGGCACGTCGGCGCGGTTGTTCACCAGAGCCACGGTGTTCTCCCGGAGTCGTCACCTCGACAGCGGCGAGGTGGGTGTGGGCGAGCGGAATCGCACCGCGTCCGGACCGGACGCGGCGGAGTGGGTGTCGCGACGTCAGCGACAGATGGCGCTGGCTTGGCGGCGCAGGTCGACGTGCAGGCGGAACCGCGGTGCGACGTTCACCGCTCCTCCCCCGCCTGCGTGCGCCGCAGCTCGGCGCGCATGGTCAACCGGTCGCCGCGCATCCGGATGAACTCCAGGTCCACCGGGCGGCCGTCGGCGAGGTGGCTCAGGCGTTCGACGACCAACAGCGCCGACCCGCGCGGCACCTCCAGCACGGCGGCCGAGTGCAGGTCGGCGTTCACCGCCTCCACCGTCACCTCCGCGGTGCCCAGACGTCGGCCGGTCGTGCGCTCGATCAGCGAGAAGATGTCGCGGTTCTCCAGGTCCTCCGCCAACAGCGGTTCCCCGACGTCGCGCGGGAGGTAGGTGAGGTCCAACGACAGCGGCAGGCCGTTGAGCCTGCGCAGCCGCTCCACGTACACCACCTGCTCGCCCTCGGCGAGCCGCAACCGCTGTGCCACCGGGCCGGGCGGTCGGACCAACCCCGCCGCCCGCACGTCGTTGCCGACCTCGCCGTGCTCGTGCAGCGTCTCGGCCAGCCCCATCAGCTGATTCAGGCCGTGCGCGTACTTCTGCGCCAACACCACCGTGCTGACGCCCGGCACGCGTTCGATCAGCCCTTCCTCGCGCAGCAGGTCCAACGCCTCGCGGATGCTGTTGCGGGACGCGCAGAACTCGGTCGCGAGGAACCTCTCGTCGGGCAGCACGCCGTCGGGGAACGCGCGCTGGACGACGAGCTGGCGGATGACGTCGGCGGCCTGCCGCGCCCGGTCGGCGCGCAGGCGCCGCTCGGTGGGGTTCGGTCGCGGGCTGTTCACGCGGCACAGTCTGCGGCCGTCCTCGGGTTTCCTTTGTAACGACCGCATTACGCCACCTGATTCCCGGCGTTTCCTGCGACTACGGCCCTGTTCCGCCACTTCCGACGACGTCCACATCGTGGACAGCCGTTCCCCCGCGCCGGGAGGACCAGCGATCCGGTTCGCCCCGGGCCACGTGCCGGTCGACCACCTCGGCGTCCGCATTGTGGGAGTTGTTTCCACATCGTGTTGGACGCCGTACTGTGCGGGCGTTCGCGAAGATCGCTCCCGTGGCTGAGCGCACCGCACGACGTTCGACCCGCTACGCGCTGCGCGGGATCGTGATCGTCTACCTGGCGCTGGGGGTCATCTGGCCGGTCGCACTCGTCACCAGGCCCACCTTCGCCGACGGGGTCGACGCGATGGCGGGTGCGCTGTCCGATCCGCTGGTGACCCGGTCGCTGTGGCTGACCGCCCAGGTCGCGTTCAGCGCGGTCGTCGTCAACACGGTGTTCGGGGTGGGCATCTCACTGCTGCTCGTCCGGTACCGCTTCCCCGGCCGCCGGGCGCTGTCGGCGCTGATCGACCTGCCGCTGTCGGTGTCGCCCGTGGTCGTCGGCCTCTCGCTGGTGCTCGTCTACGGCGGTGTGGACGGCTGGTTCGCGCCGGCCGTCGACGCCACGGGGTTCGAGGTCGTCTTCGCCATGCCCGGCATGGTCATGGCGACCGCGTTCGTCGCGCTCCCGCTGGTGATCCGCGAGGTGGTCCCCGTCGTCCAGGAGATCGGCGACGAGCAGGAGCAGGCCGCGCGAAGCCTCGGCGCGAACGCCGTGCAGGTGTTCCGCCGGATCACGCTGCCCGCCATCCGCTGGGCGGTGGTGTACGGCGTCGTGCTGATTCGTCGCCGTTTCCTGGGTCCGGTCACCCAGCTCGGCGACCGGCTGATCCGACCGCACGACCTCGAACTGCACCTGGCCGACCCGGGAGGAGCGGCACGTGGTCGGGTGGAGCGGGCGACCCGGGTCGGCTTCGAGGTCCGGCTGGACCTGGTGGTCGGAGGGCAGCGGGTGGCGGCCACGATGACCCGCACCCAGCAGCAGGCGCTGGGCGCGGGTGTGGGCGACCACCTGTGGGTGCGGCCGGCTCCCGGAGCACCCACCGTCTCCGCCGCAGGACCACCACCACCCGAGGCACTCGTGCCCACCCGCGCATGACGGGCGACCCGGCGGGCTGATGTGCGAAGATGCCGACGTGACCGACGCACCATCCAGCCCGCCGCGGTCCGGCGCCCAAGCGGTCGAACGCGCGCTGGGCGTCCTGCGCTGCGTCGAGGTCGACGACCACGGCGTGAGCATCACGGAACTCGCCCAGCGGACGGGCCTGACCGTGAGCACCACCCACCGCCTCACCCGCACGCTGACCGAGGCGGATCTGCTCATCCAGGACCCGCGCACCGAGCGCTACCAGCTGGGTCCCGCGCTGGTCGTGCTCGGCAGGAAGGCGGAACAGCGGCTCGGCTACCGACAGACCTTGCCGCTGCTCGAAGAACTCGCCGCGGTGACCGGCGAATCGATCAACCTCGGCATCCGCTCGGGCAACGAGGTGCGCGTGGTACTGGATGTGGTATCCCCTCAGCCGCTGAGGTTCTCCCAGGAGCCCGGAAGCAGGGTGCCCGTGCACGTGTCGGCCATGGGCAAGTGCCTGCT
Organism: Saccharothrix carnea; assembly: GCF_003014735.1. Classification (GTDB taxonomy): domain Bacteria; phylum Actinomycetota; class Actinomycetes; order Mycobacteriales; family Pseudonocardiaceae; genus Actinosynnema; species Actinosynnema carneum. The sequence continues at coordinate 145,734 of NZ_PYAX01000017.1, forward strand.
GGCCAACAGCGGCGACATCGACGACGAGATCAATCGGCTCGGCGACCTCGTCCGGGCGACCCACCGCACGATCACCGACCGCGACCAGTTGCGGCGGGAGCTGGAACTGGTCCGCGAGCGCGGCTGGGCCCTCAACGACGAGGAGCGCAACCCCGGCGTCCGCGCCATCGCCGCGCCCGTGCTCCAGCCCGGCGGCGGCTTGGTCGGCGCCGTCGCCATCCAGGGTCCCACCGTCCGCATCACCGACAACCGGTTGCCCGAGTTGGCCGCGCTGCTGGGCGAGACCACTCACCGGATCGCCCCACTGCTCGTCGCACCGTCCGGGCACTAGCCCGGGATGCTCGGCCTCCAGGTCGGGCACGACCGGGTGTGCGGGGGTGATGTCGCCGAGTGCGGCACCGATCGTGACGGTGGTCGGTTCGATCGGGAGTGCCGTCGTGGTCTCGGGAACTCCTCACGACACGGTGGCCCGGACGGCGGCGGCGACTTCTCCGCGCAGTGCCGCGTACTGCGGTGAGCCACGCAGCTCGTCGGCCGGCACCGCGTGGCGGGGTAGGTCGATGGGCAGGTCGAGCGCGATGCGGCCCGGCCGATCGGTGAGCACGATGATGCGGGTGCCGAGGAAGACCGCCTCGTCGACGCTGTGGGTCACGAACACGACCGCCCGATCGCCTTCGGCCAGCGAACGCACGTCTTCCTGGAGCCGTTCCCTGGTGAGCGCGTCGAGGGCGGCGAACGGCTCGTCCATGAGCAGCAACCTCGGCTGCGCGGCGAGGGCGCGGGCGATGGCGACGCGTTGCTGCTGCCCACCGGAGATCTCCCAGATCCGGCGTGTCCCGAGATCGCCGAGCCCGACCGACGACAGCAGTTCCGCCGTCCGAGCCGGCCGGTTCGGCTTCGGCACGTCCGCCCACCGCAGTGCGGCGCCGATGTTGCCGGCGACCGTGCGCCACGGGAAGAGCCTGGGCTGCTGGAACACCACCCCGACGTCACGGCCCGGAACCGGTGGGTGGCCGAGCAACGTGATGTCCCCCGTGGACGGTCGCTCGAACCCCGCCAGGACCCGCAGCAGCGTGCTCTTGCCCGATCCGGAGGGACCGACCACGACCACGAACTCCCCCGCCGCCACCCGCAGGTCCAGCGGACCGAGCGCGGGCACGGGTCCCGCCTTGGTCCGGTAGGCGTGCTCGACCGCGCGCAGGTCGACGAGCTCAGGCACCGCCGGCTCCCGGCACCCGCAGCGCGGCGCGGATCGTCGCCAGGTCCGGCACCTGGTCGACCTTCTTCTGCTGCCGCAGGAACTGCGCCGTGTCGTGCAGGCGCTCCGCCAGCTCGCCGGGCTGGTCCGGCGTGCCGAAGTAGTCCGGGCCGCGCTGTTCGGCGTGGTCGAGGTAGATGTTCTGCTTGAGCTGCGACAGCGCGTCGTCGGTGCTGATGCCGATCTGACGGCTCACCGCGGCGGCGACCGTGCCGGGGTCGGTCCCGATCAGCTTGAGCGCGTCGTCCGTCGCGGCGAGCCACGCCTCGATCACGTCGGGGTTGGCGGCGGCGAAGTCCCTGCCGGCGACCGTGAACGTGAGCGTCGGTTTGCCCTCGGCGGCGAGCTTCGCGCTGTCGGTGAGCGTCACGCCGTCCTGCTGCAGCACACTCAGCACCGGTGTCCAGACGTAGGCGGCGTCGATGTCCCCTCGCTGCCAGGCGGCCTGGATGTTCTGCGGTTCGAGGTCGACGAGCGTGACCTGGCCGGCGTCCACCCCGGCCAGCTCCAGCGCGGCGAGCAGGCTGTAGTGGGCGGTGGAGCTGAACGGCGCGGCGACCTTGCGGCCGACCAGCTCGGTGATCTTCGTGATCCCGGTGGCCTTGCGCACGACCAGGGCCTCACTGTCACCGATGACGTTCAGCAGCTCGATCACCTGGTACGGGATGGACAGCGGCGGGCACAGACCGGCGGCGGTGGGGCTGCTGCCGATCACCGCGAGGTCGATCGAGCCGCCGAGGAACGCGGTGTTGATGCTCGCACCGGAGTCGAACGCGGTCCACTTGACCGTGTGGTCGGGCAGTGCCTTCTCCAGGGTCTGCCGGTCCTTCACCAGCAGCGTGCTGTCGGCGAAGTTCTGGTAGGCGATCCGCACGGTCTTCCCGCCGCCGCTGCCGGAGGACGAGCCGCCGACACCGCACGCGGCGAGCACCGGTACCGCGGCGAACAAGGACAGCGCGTATCGGCGCGAAATGGACATCGGGGTACTCCTCTGGGTCAGACCCGGCCACGCCACGGTGACAGGGCACGTTGCGCGGCCACGATCACCGAGTCGATCACCAGCCCGGTGATGCCGATGACGAACAGACCGAGGATCACCACGGCCGTCTGGTTGTAGCGCTGGGCGTTGAGCACCATCCCGCCGATCCCGTCCGCTCCGTTGACGGTCTCGGCCGCAACCACCGAGCTGTACGCGATGCCGACAGCCAGCCGGACACCGGTGATGATCTCCGGCGCCGACGCCGGCAGGATCACCGCGCGGATCACCTCGAACCTGCCGGCCCCCAAAGCCTGCGCGGCCTCGACGTACTGCCGGTTCACGCCGCCGACCGCAGCCGCGGTGGCCACCGCGACCGGCGGGAACGCGGCGACCATCAGCAGGTAGACCTTGGGTTCCTCGTCGATGCCGAACCAGATCACGAGCAGGCTCAGGTAGGCCAGCGGCGGCAGTGCGCGCAGGAACGTCACGGCGGGCTCGGTGATCGCCCGGACGACCGGGAGCAGCCCCATCGCCAGGCCGAGCACGACACCGATCAGGATCCCGTACGCGCAGCCGTAGCCGACGCGGCGCAGGCTCACCCCCAACCGCTCGACCAGCGTCGAGCCGGCGTAGCCGGCCTGCCCGTTGGCGGCGTCCGAGGTGGACAGGAGCTGGTGCCACACCTGGCCGGGTCCCGGCAGGATCGCGGGCGGCCAGATCGTCGCCAGCGCCACCAGCCACCACGCCGCCAGCAGCACGGCGACCGCGATCACCCGTACCAGCAGCGCCCTCTTGACCATGACGGACAACGTACTGATCCACGCACAGTCTGTGGGAAAGGTTCCCGCATTGTGGATGCGAGCGGATACCCCTTGCGCCTCGGCGGCCACGTAGGGCAGGGGACCGAGGTCGTAGCGGTACCCCCGCCCCTTACCGCGGGTGCAGGACGGCGTGGAAACGATAGGGGTATTGGTTGCTGCCCCGGAACGAGGCCGTGAAGCCGTGGCGGTCCGCGAGTCGGTGCACGTCGGAGAAGTCGTACCAGTGACCGACGCGGGGTGTCAGGAGTTCGCGGGCGAGTTCGACGACGGTCATGGGCAGGGAGCGGCGGTGGTGACCGGTCAGGTCGCCGCCGAGCACGTCGCCCCGCGCTTAGGCCAGGCGCATCCGTGACCACGGGAATCCGGCCAGGACGACCCGTCCCCGGTGGGTGACCATGGCGCGGGCGTTGGCCAGGTGTCGGGAGAGTTGGCCGCGGTCCCAGTACTGGACCACGTAGCCCAGGAAGACGAGGTCGAACCGCTCCGAGGTCCGGAAGGTGGCGCCGTCCTCGGTGACCAGGTCGGTGCCGGGCAGGCGGTCGCGGAACTCGGCGAGCATGGTCGGTGAGAAGTCGACGCCCAGGTACCTGGTCGCCCGGTCGAAGCCGAGGTGGGTGAACAGGGCACCGTTGCCACAGCCGATCTCCAGCACCCGCGTGGGCTCGGTGAACAGCAGGCGGAGTTCGCCCGCCAGTTCGCGAGGGCCGTCTTCGTCCTCCGCGGCGTGCAGTGGCGTGGTCTGGTTCGCCCAGAAGGTCTTCCAGCGGTGGCGACCGGACGCCGGCAGGTTCGACATGGGTGCTCCAGTCCTACTCGGATGGTGTGGCGCGCGTACGGGCCTGCGAGACCGCGAACGACCCGAGGACCGCCACCAGGACGACGGCCGCCAGGAATGCGCCGCGGAATCCGTCCGGGTCACCGGCGCCGTCCGAGATCGAGGTGAGGACGGTGGCGTAGACGGCGACGCCGATCGCGCCGCCGATGAGGTGGTTCGCGGTCTCGAAGATGCCGGACGCCAAGCCCTTGTCGCCTTCTGCCACGTCAGCGACCGCCAGGTGGGTGGTGACGATGAAGACCGTGGTCAGGGACACGCCCAGCACGGCCAGTGGCAGCAGCAGGTCGAGCACGTAGTGGGCGGGTACCGGTGTCCGGGCCAGCCACAGCAGGGAGGCCGCGGTGGCCGGGAAGCAGACCGCGAGGGTCGCGCGGGGTGAGCGGCGGGCCAGTGGTGCGCCCACGAGGGCGACGGCGAACGCCGCCACGTCCACCGGCAGGATCGCACGAGGGTGGGCCGCATCGGGCTGTGGGCGACGCGGACGCCCGGGACGTACGTCGGCTACCTCGCCGCCCAGCTGGCCGGGGTGACCGTCGTTCCGCTCAACCCCCGCTTCCCCGCTCGGCGCAACGATGTGATCGCCCAGCACAGCGGACTGCGCACCGTGCTGCGCGACGGACGACCGGTGGCCCTGGACGCGGAGGGCGCGGCGGCCGCGTCCGATCCGGCCGTCGCCTACGTCCTGTTCACCTCCGGCTCGACCGGGACGCCGAAGGGCGTGCCGATCAAGCACTCGAACGTGATCCCGTACGTGGCGCACAACGTCGAGCGGTACGGCGTCGGCCCGGGCGACCGGCTGACGCAGACCTTCGACCTGACCTTCGACCCGTCCGTGTTCGACCTGTTCGTGGCCTGGGGCGCGGGTGCCACCCTGGTCGTGCCGGAGCCCGAGGAAGTCCGCTCCCCGGTCGACTTCGTCAACTCCCGGGGCATCACGCACTGGTTCTCCGTTCCCTCGGTCGTCTCGCTCGCAGGACGACTGCGCAGCCTGTCCGCCGGTGCCATGCCCGGATTGCGCTGGAGCCTGTTCGCGGGCGAGCAGTTGACCGTCGAGCAAGCCGGCGCGTGGCGCGAAGCGGCGCCGTTCAGCCACATCGAGAACCTGTACGGGCCCACGGAGTTGACCATCACCTGCACGGCCTACCGCGTCCCGGCCGACCGTGCTGACTGGCCGCGGACCCCGAACGGCACGGTGCCGATCGGCCGCCGCTACCCGCACCTGGAACACGTGGTGCTCGGACCGGACGGCCTGCCCGCCGAGGCGGGTGAACTGTGCGTGCGGGGCCCTCAGCGCTTCGACGGATACCTGGACACCGACCACAACCGCGACCGCTTCGTGTCCTTCACCCCGGCGAATCCCGACCAGCCCGCCCGTACCTGTGACGTCACCACCACCCTGACGCCGGCCCACTGGTACCGCACCGGCGACCGCGTGCGCGACCTGGGCGACGGTGAACTGGTCCACATGGGACGGCTGGACTCCCAGGTGCAGGTGCACGGTTACCGGGTCGAACTCGGCGAGGTCGAGGCGGCACTGCGCACGCACCCCAACGTGCAGGACGCCGTCGTCACAGTCGAAGACGCAGACCTGACAGCCGTCTACACCGGAACCGCGACCCAGTCGGTAGAACTGTCGGACTGGCTGAACAACGCGCTCCCCGCCTACATGATCCCCCGTCGATACACCCACCTGACACGTCTCCCCCTCAACGACAACGGAAAAGTGGACCGTCGAGCACTGGCCTCACCGACGGGACGCGCAGCCCGTGGCACCGCCCTTCCTTGAATTCCTGCGGCACTCCGCGCGGTTCGAAGCGAGTAGCTCCACCGCCGGGTGCACCAAGTCCGGGTGGTCGGTCAGGCAGCGGCCGGCCTCCAGCGTCGGGAACGTCCGCAACGCCGCCGGCGCAGTCGCCACCAAGCGCTCCGCCAGCTCCGGCCGCCGCAACGTCAGGTGCCACAACGGCTTCAGCAGCGCGGCAAGCCCGACGCTCTCCACCGCATCGAACAGCTGCTGTTCGCGTGAGCAAATAGCTCCGTGTCGTTTCGGCCGGATCGCGCTTAGCCTCGGGCGGTGGCGAACGAACTGACGATTCCGGCCCTGCCCTGTCCTTCCATCGACGAGATCGCGTCGTTCTACGAGATGCTCGGCTTCGAGGTGA
>NZ_PYAX01000018.1 GCF_003014735.1 Saccharothrix carnea
TCGTCTGGTGCACACTGCCCGCGTCAGTCGGCCACGGACCACTGCCATCACCGCCACCACCAGGGTTCGACGACGTCGTAGTGGTCGTCGTCGTCCTGGTCGTGGTCGAGGTGGACGTCGACGTGGAAGTCGACGTCGGGCCGCCGTTGCCCGGCGTGAACGTCCACTGCTTGGTGGCCGCGCTGTCGCAGGAGTTCTGCTGCACCAGCGCGCCGGCGGAGGTGGAGTTGTCCTGGGTGTTCATGCACTTGCCGCCGTTGGTGTTGACCACGCGGTAGTTGCTGCCGCTCGCGGTGAACGACCAGGTCTGGGTGGCGGCGCCGCTGCACGACTGCTGCTCGATCGCCTTGCCGGCGGAGGTGGAGGCGTCCCGGACGCCGAGGCACAGGCCGGCCGCCGACTTGATCGTGAAACCGCCGCTGACCGCGCTCACCGCCCAGACCTGGCTGCCGGAGGTGCCGCACGACGCCTGCTGGAGCTGGACGCCGCTCGCCGCGCTCGCGCCGGGGACGTCGAGGCACAGTCCGCTGCCCGCGTTCTTGATCGTGTACGTCCCGGCGCCGACCGCCGCGCCCGCCGGTGTCGCGCCCGGCCAGGCGAGGAGTCCGGCGGCCAGCGCGGTGGCACCCGCCGCCGCGACCAGGCTCAACCGCCATCGGGTGCCACGCGCGTGCCGCGTGGATCGACGGTGATCCGCTGTGCTCATCAACAACTCCACTTCTCACTTCCCGGGACGCCGAGGTCGGCGTTCACCGATTCCGGCAGCGCGTTTCCGGACGCCGTATTCACCAGTGTGAAAATGCCCGGAAACCGCTTTCCAGCGGGATGTTAGAGGCTGTGGAAGCAACAGGTCAACGACGGTTTTCGACCGCTTCGGCCGACCAGGTGTCGAATACCGTCGAATGTCGAGGTGATCGGCGTTCGAAGTGATCATCGACCAGTGTCCGGCAAATACGTCCGGTCATATTCGTGAACCGCGAAGCCCGATCCGGATCACACTCGTGAACAAACGGTCAGGCAATGAACTTTTACCGACTCGCCGGCGGGTCTTCGGATTCCGGCATCTCCGCGCCGCAGCGGGAGCACACCGCTCGCGGCGGCCCTTCGGCCAGCGATCCGCACTCCGGGCACACGCGCGACAACCAGCACACCGGGTCTCCGGCCGAGACCGGGCTGCCGTCCCCGTCCGATCCCATCGTCGCCCCCAGTCCGGCACCGACCCTGAACCGGATTCGAGAATACCGCTTTGCCGACCATCAGCCGCCTGCGCCGCGAGGACCCGAGCGGACTGGGCACCGCCCGGCGGCGGGAGCAGGTCGAGGAGCGCAGACGGGCCGGCGGTTACCGTGTGCTGTCGGCTCCGAACAGAGGTCTGCCCATGATCAGGTTGGACCGCCTGGTGAACGTGCTGGGTGGCTACGGCGTGCGGTTGGCGTGCTGTCCCGTGCCGCGGTCGACGGAGTTGCGCAGCGTGGTGATGCGCGAGGCCGACGACGCGCGGGCGGTCGGCGGTGACGTGTTCCTCGCCGTCTGCGCCGAGTCGGTGGTCCAGGCCGTGGGGTGGGCGGTGGCGGCGAAGGCGGCCGTGGTCCTGCTGCACGGCGAACCCGATCGGGAGACCGCGACGATCGGTGAGGCCGAAGGCGTCGCGGTGATGCTGGTCGACCCGGCCGTGTCGTGGAGCCAGCTCGCCGGCGTGGTCTACGGGCTGGTGCTGGAGGGCCGGGAGACCGAGTCGGGCCGCGGTCCAACGGACCTGTTCGCGTTGGCCGACAGCCTCGCGGGTGCGGTCGGCGGTTCGGTGACCATCGAGGACCGGCTGTCGCGCGTGCTGGCCTACTCCAGCTCGCAGCAGGGCGCCGACCCGGCCCGGCTGGAGACGATCCTCGGCCGCCAGGCGCCGCGGCGGCTGCTGGAGCTGTTCGAGGAACGCGGTGTGTTCGCCTACCTGGCGTCCTGCGACGAGCCGCTGTTCGTGGAGGAGGACCCGGAGCACGGGCTGACCGGGCGCATGGTCGTCGCCGTGCGCGCGGGCCGGGAGCTGCTGGGCTCGGTGTGGGTGACGTGCGGCGTGCCGCTGACCGGCGCCAGGTGCACGGCGTTGGCGGACGGCGCCCGCACCGTGGCGCTGCACCTGCTGCGCTCGCGGGCCAGCGCCGACCTGGAGCGGCAGGTGGAGTCCGACCTGGTGATCCGGCTCCTGGAGGGCACCGCGGACGCCGCGACGGTGGTCAGCAGGCTCGGGTTGCCGCAGGGGCCGTCGCGGGTGATCGCGGTCCGGGCGCACATCGCCGCCGAACGGCACGCCGCGCTGCTGCTGGCGTTCGACCGCGCCACCACCGGTTTCGGCTGGTCACGGCCTGGTCGCAGCACCCTGTCCGGCAACACGCTCTACACCGTGCTGCCGGGTGAGCAGGTCACCGCCGCCCGCGAGTGGGTGGCCCTGCTGCGGGCCGCGCTGCCGACGCAGGTCACCGTGACCGCCGGGATCGGCGGCACCGCCGCGGCGGCCGACCTGCCCGCGAGCCGGCAGGAGGCCGACGAGTGCCTGGCGTTGCACGAGGCGCGCACACCGGGCGCGGTACCACCCGCCTACGACGAGTCGTGGGACGACATCCTGCTGCAACGCCTGCGTGCCGCCGCGCGGGCGGGCCGCACACCGGCCCGTGGCCCGGTCGCCGAGCTGCGGCGGTACGACGGCGACCACGCCACCCACTACGTGCCGACCCTGCGCGCCTGGCTGGAGGCCCAGGGCGACCTCGCCCGAGCGGGCGAACGGCTCGGCGTGCACCCCAACACGATCCGCTACCGGCTGCGCAAGATGGCCGAGGTGACCACGCTCGACCTGGACGACCCGCACAAGCGGCTCGCCATGATCATCGACCTGGCCGCCACCGACGACTGATTGTCGGTTCCCGACAAGACCTCCCACCGGGATTGTCGGCGACGGACAACAGCCTGGTGGGGTACCCGGGCGATGCTGGCTTCGACAGCAGTTCGGTCCAGGTGTGGAGGTGGTCATGGTCGACGTCGGGCGCAGCGACGGCGGGCCGCGGTCGGCGGTCGTGGTCGGCGCGGGCATCGTGGGCCTGTCGACCGCGTGGTTCCTGCAGGAACGAGGCGTCGAGGTGACCGTGCTCGACCGCACGGGCGTGGCCGCCGGCGCGTCGTGGGGCAACGCCGGGTGGATCGCGCCGGGCTTGACGATCCCGCTCAACGAGCCGTCCGTGCTGCGCTACGGCCTGCGTTCACTGCTGAACCCGACCGCGCCGCTGCACATCCCGCTGTCGGTGGACCCGGGGCTGTGGTCGTTCCTGGCCCGGTTCACGGCGAACTGCCGGTGGTCGTCCTGGACGCGGGCCGTGCGCGCCAACCGGTCGCTCAACGCCGAGTGCGTCGAGGCGTTCGACGTGCTGACCGCCAACGGCGTCGAGGCGCCCACGGTCGACGCGCCGGTCACCGCCGGGTTCGAGAACGCCGAGCAAGCCCGAGGTCTGCTGCACGAGCTGCACCGCATGGCCGACGCCGGTCAGCCGGTCGAGCACACCGCGCTCGACCGCGACGAGTTGCTCAGACTCGTGCCCTTCGCGTCACCGGCCCTGACCGCAGGCGTGCGGATCGACGGCCAGCGGCACCTCGACCCCGGCGGTTTCGTACGGGCGCTGGCCCGTTCCGTCGAGGCCCGCGGCGCGACGATCCGCGTGCTGGAGACGGTCGACATCCACACGCACCACCAGGGCGTCACCGTGCACACGCGTCAAGGCGAGACCGTGCCCGCCGACGTGGCGGTCGTGGCCACCGGCGCGTGGCTGTCCCGCCTGGCGACCAAGTGGGGCGTCCGCGTCCCGGTCCGCGCGGGCCGCGGCTACTCGTTCACCGTCCCCGTCGACCGCCCGGTGACCGGCCCGGTCTACCTGCCCGCCGCACGGGTGGCGTGCACCCCGTACCAGGGCGCGCTCCGCGTCGCGGGCACGATGGAGTTCCGCGATCCCGACGCACCCGCCGTGATGGCCAGGCTGGACGCGATCATCACCTCGGCCCGCCCGCTGCTCGACGGCGTGCGGTGGGAGGAACGCCGCGACGTGTGGGTCGGCCCCCGCCCGGTGACACCAGACGGGCGTCCGCTGATCGGCGAGGTCCGCGCCCGAGGCGTGTACGTCGCGGGCGGACACGGCATGTGGGGTCTGGCCCACGGCCCGATCACCGGCAGGCTGCTGGCCGAGCAGATCACCACCGGCAAGCAACCCGACGCGTTGCGCGCGTTCGACCCACTGCGCTGACCACGGACGACCTGACCGACCCCAAGCCAACCACCCCGTCCGAGGAGCCGGCGCCGCTGCACCACCCGGCACCACGGACACCCGGCCGTCAGGGCGGCCCCTCCTCCCGCCGGCCGCCCTGACGGCACCTCACGACCCGAAAAGCCACCCCCACCCTCCGAGGCTCCGACCCCGCCTCCACCCGCCACATCGGACCCGCCACCCGACCGCAAAAGGCCCCATGTCAAATCGAGCCTGACCCAACCACCGAGCCTGACCCAACCAAGGGCCCGACCCCACCAGAGCCGGACTCAACCACAGAGCCGCACCCACCTCCACCTCTCCCGCACCGGCAGGTGCCGCACTCCAACCACCCCGCTAAGTTATCCCGTATGCGCAGGTCGGGAATCGTGCTGCACACTCGGGACCTGGGTCGTCACGACCACGTGTGCTGGTCGTACGACGACCGGGCGGACGTCGGCCTGCGCGTCGCCGAGTTCCTCCTCGACGGCCTCTCCCGGGGCCAACGCGTCCTCTACGTGGGTTCCGGGGACGCATCGGCACTGGTCGAGGCGGTCCGCGGTCTCGACGGGTTCGAGGCGGCGTTGGCCAGCGGCGCGGCGCAGGTCGCCCCACTGGAGCCGCAGTACGCCAACGGCGCCGTCATCGACCCGGAACGCCAGGTCGAGGCCTACGCGGAAGCCACCGAGCAGGCGGTAGCGGCCGGGTACCGCGGGCTGCGGGTCGCCGCCGAGGCCACGCCCCTGGTGCGCAGCCCCGCGCAGCTGACAGCGTTCCTGCACTACGAGCACCTGGTCGACCGGTTCATGGCCGACCACCCGTTCTCCGCGCTGTGCGCCTACGACCGGACCCGGCTCAGCGAGCAGGCGCTGGAGCAGCTGGCCAGCGTGCACCCGAGCACCAACCTGCCGGGTGTCGGTTTCCGGCTGCACGCCTCGGCCAGACCCGGCCACAGCGCCGAACTCAGCGGGGAGATCGACATGTTCAACCGGGACGTGCTCGTGCAGGTCCTCGACCGGGTCCGGCCGCGCTCGCACGGCGGCCGGGTCGTGCTCGACGGCGCCGGTCTGACGTTCATCGACCACCGCGGCCTGATGAGCCTGGACGAGTACGCCCGGAGTCGAGCCACCACGCTGGTCCTGCGCACCGCTTTCCCGGGCGCGGCCCGGATCGCGAGCCTGCTCGACCTGCCCGGTGTCCGCGTGGAGCCGGTCGCGTGAACTCCCTCAACGACACCACCAGCACCGAACCGGACCCCCTGTTCATCCACCCGGCCCTGTTCTACCGCTCCGACGCGGAGTACCTGGCGGCCCTCGTCCCGTTCGTCACCGATGGCGTAGACCTCGGTCAACCGGTCGCGGTGGCCGTCCCGGGCGAGCGGCTCACCCTGCTGCGCGACGCCCTGGACGACGTCATGGGTGACGCCGCACGGCACGTGACGATGCTCGACATGGCCGAGGAGGGCCGCAACCCGGGTCGGATCATCGCCCGGGTGCTGCGCCGGTTCGCCGACGCCCGCACCGGGACCCACGTGCGCATCATCGGCGAGCCGATCTGGGCGAGCCGCTCCGGCGTCGAGTACCCCGCGTGCGCGCAGCACGAAGCGCTGATCAACGCCGCGTTCACCGGCCGTGACGTCACGATCCTGTGCCCCTACGACACCTCCGCGCTCGACGACACGGCGATCGCCGACGCCAGGCAGACCCACCCGGTGGTCTGGGAGGCCGACCGCCGGTACACCAGCGACCAGTACGCCCCGGACCGCGTCGTGGCCCGCTACAACGCGCCGCTGCCCGACTCCGCCGAGACCGACACCACCGACCACTCGTTCCCCGTCAACCGACCCGCCGACGTCTCCCCGGCACGCCGGTTCGCCGCGGACCGCGCCAGCCGGTTCGGCCTGGCCGAACCACGTCTGGCCGACCTCGAGCTCATCGCGGGCGAACTGGTCACCAACAGCCTCCGGCACACCTCCGGCCCGTGCCGGCTCGGCGTGTGGGCCGAGGACGGCCACCTGGTGTGCGAGGTCCGCGACGGCGGCACGCTGACCGACCCGCTGGCCGGGCGTCGGCCACCGGAGCCCGGCGGGACGTCCGGGCTCGGCCTGCTGCTCGTCAACGACCTCGCCGACCTGGTGCGCGTCCACACCGGCGCGGACGGCACCACCGTCCGCGCGCTGCTCCGCCTCCGCTAGTGCCCCAGCCGACGATCCGGAAGACGTGCCGTTGTGGATTGGTTCCTGGACAGAAACGACCGGCGAGTCCCGACCGCGCTGCGCCGTGACATCAGGGACTACCTCGCCCGTCACTCCGACATCGACCCCGAGCACCTGGCCGACGCCGAGCTGATCGCCCAGGAGATGCTGGCCAACGCCATCGACCACAGCGACGGCCCGATCTGGGTGTCGCTGGAGTGGTCGGAGGCCAACCCGGTGCTCACCGTCCGGGACATGGGCGCCACGTTCACCCTCCCCGAGCACGTGCCGGACACCGCCCAGCCGCGCGGTCGCGGGCTCTGGCTGATCTCGCAGCTCGCCCCGGAGTTCACGGTCGCCGCCCGCCGGGTCGGCAAGGCCGTCGAATCGGTGCTGCCCCTCACCCGCCCGGTCGAGCCACTCGACCCGCCCCGGCACACCGTCAACCCGCTGCCGCACCTGTCCGAGGCCGCTCCGCGCGGCGGTTTCGGCCGGGAGAGCTTCCTGCGCGCGCTGGTCGTGCAACTCGCCAACGCCGTCGAAGCGCAGCAAGGGCCCGACGCCGCGCAACGCGCCATCGCGCAGGTCGCCGTCGACGTCGGCGGTCAGGCGGAACTGGAGTTCCGGCAGGCCACCGGCATCACCGGCACCGCGCTGACGCCCCAGCAGATCGCCGACTGCGCGATCCGGCTCAAGGCCGCGATCGGCGGTGGCTTCCGCGTGGTCGAGGTGGCCGACGAGCGGATCGTGCTGGTCAACAGCCAGTGCCCGTTCGGCCTGGAGGTGCGGCAGTCGCCGTCGCTGTGCCGGATGACCACCGCCGTGTTCGGCGGGATCGCCGCGCGCAACACCGGCCGTGCCGCCGTCACGCTCGAGGAGCGCATCGCGATCGGCGACCCCGGCTGCCGGGTCGTGATCCACCTCGGCGACTCGGCGGCCGAGGCGACCCGCGCCCACCACTACACGGCCGCGCCTCCGTCCACCGCCGGGCGTTGAGCAGCACGACCAGACCGATCAGCCGACCACGCACCGCACGACCCGACCACGTCACTCCGTCACTCGACCACGCACGAGATCCAGTACTTGCCGCCCTCGTGGTGCACGCCGTGCGTCTCCGCGGCGAACCCGGGGAACCGCTGGTCGAACGCCTCCAGCACGCGCAGGTAACGCAGCAGCGGGCTGTCGGGCGACCCGACGCGCTCGCCGGGCACCAGCACCGGGATGCCGGGCGGCGTGGTGGTGACCTGAGTGGCCACCACGCGGTCGGCCAGGTCGTCCAGCCCGACCAGCTCGGTCCGGCCGCGGATGAACCGCTGGTAGGCCTCAGCAGGCGTCATCACGGCAGTGGGCGGCGTCGGGCTGGTGAACGCCTCGTTGAGCAGCTGCACCACCTTGCTGTCGGCGAGGCTGTGGTGCATCTCGTCGCACAGCTGCGGCAACGTGAGCCGCCCGTACCGCTCGGGATGCGCCTTCACCAGGTCGGGCAGCACCTCGCCCAGCGGCGCGTCCTGGTCGTGGAGCTGCTTGAAGTCGGTGAGCGCGTCGAGCAGCGTGCCCCACTTGCCCTTCGTGATGCCCATGGAGAACAGCACCAGGAACGTGTAGACGTCGGTCTTCTCCACCACGATCCGGCGGGTCTCCAGGTACGCGGTGACCACCCGGGCCGGTATGCCGAACGCCGACACGTCGCCCAGCGCGTCCACGCCGGGGCAGGTGATCGTCACCTTCACCGGGTCGAGCAGGCAGAAACCCGGCTCCAGGTCGGGGAAGCCGTGCCACTCGGCGTCGGGCTCCAACGTCCAGCAGCCCGGTTCGGTGCGCAGCAGGTCCAGCGGTGCCTGGTGGAACGGCACCCGCTCACCGGTGGCCGGGTCGGTGACCTCGGTCGGCTGCCAGACGCCGAAGAACCACGGCGGCCGGTCGCCCGCGTCGGCCAGCCGCCTGCCGAGCCGGATCATCGCCTGCCGGAACCGGACCGCCTCGGTGATCGCCTCGGTGGTCAGCCACTTCCCGGCCGGGCCGTCCATCATGCCCGCCGCGACGTCGCACGAGGCGATCATCGGGTACAGCGGCGACGTGGTGCCGTGCATCATGTACGTCTCGTTGAACCGGGACCGGTCGAACGGCGCCTTGCCACCGGACTTCACGTGCACCATCGCGGACTGGGACAGCGCGGCCAGCAGCTTGTGCGAGCTGTGCGTCGCGAACACCGTGGGCCGCTGGTCCGCCGGCAGCGCCTCGACGTCGGCCGCCATCCCGTACCGGCGCGCGTAGAGCGGGTTGAACCGGCCGTAGGCGAACCACGCCTCGTCGAAGTGCAGCGCCCTGGTCGACGCGCCGAGCAGTTCGGTCACCCGGACGGTGTCGTAGCAGAGCCCGTCGTAGGTGGAGTTCGTGACGACCGCGTACGCCGCTTCCTGGCTCACCGCGCCCGCCGCGATCGGTGTGCGTTCGACCTGCGCGCGCACCGCCGCCGCGGTCAGCCGTTCCGGCGGGATGGGCCCGGTGATCCCGTAGCCGTTGCGGGTGGGCACCAGGTAGACGGGGCGCGCGCCGGCGAGCGTGACACCGTGGTTGATCGCCTTGTGGCAGTTGCGGTCCAGCAGCGTGATCTCGTCGTTGGCCACCGCGCTGTGGATGATCATCCGGTTGGACGTCGACGTGCCGTGCAGCACGAAGTAGGTCTCGTCGGCGCCGAAGATGCGGGCGGCGTTGCGCTCGGCCTCGCCGACCGGACCGGTGTGCTCGAACAGCGAGCCGAGTTCGCCGACCGACACCGAGATGTCGGTGCGGAACAGCCGCTCGCCGAAGTAGTCGAAGAACGCGCGCCCGACCGGCGACTTGAGGAACGCGATGCCGCCGGCGTGCGCCGGGGTGTGCCACGAGTACGGGTGCGTGTCGTCGAACCGGCGCAGCTCGCGGAAGAACGGCGGCAGGATGTGGTCGAGGTAGTGGCGCGCGGCGAAGTCGATCCGGCCCGCGATGAAGTCCGGGGTGTCCTCCAGCAGCCAGATCCAGCCGTTGATCACCTCGGAGACCCACAGCGGCGTCTCGTCGCTGTAGTCGCCGGTGGTCAGCAGGAACACCGGCAGCCGCGAGGAGAACCGGTCCAGCAGCATCCGCAGCACCCCGCCCTCCACGGCCGGGCCGGTGTCGGCGGGCCGGACGGCGCCGCCGGCCAGTTCCCAGCTCACGACGGCGGCGGCGAGGTCGGGCTGCGCGGTGATCGCCGAGGCGGCGTCGGTGGCCGAGTGGACGATCATCACCTCGTGCCCGCACTCGCCCAGGTGCGCGCAGACCTGCTGGACCTTGGCCGCCGGCACGGTGTTGTCCTCGGCCGGCTTCTCGGTGGCGATCAGGATGGTGGACCGGGTCATCAGGATCATCTGCTTCCTACGCCGGGGTACCCACCGAGCGTAGAAGCGGTGTGGACGAACGCCGGCCACGTCACCACAACGTGTACAGGCTCACCCGGCCGTGGTGGAAGCGCTTCGCTCAGTCGAGCGAGTAGGCCATCTCCACCCCGGCCAACGTCACCCCATCGGGGAGCTGAACCCGAGTCCGGTTCACCTCGCGGAATCCGAACGACCGGTACAGCGGCACGCCGGGCAGCGTGGCCATCAGCACCAGGGACCGGAAGCCGGCCGCCTTGGCGTCCCGGGCGCACGCGTCCAGGGTGGCGCGGCCCAGCCCTCGGCGCGTCCAGTCACCGCGGACGAACATCGCCCGCACCCTCGCGGGCTCCGCGGCCGGGTCGAGCAGGCGGCCGTCAGTGGGCCGGTCACCCGATCCGGTGTAGAGCTTGTCGCGCTTGCTCCACCCGCCGCACGCCACGACGTCCCCGCCCACCTCGTGGACGAAGTAGGTGCCGTCGTCGATCAGCACCACGTCCGGCTCGGTGAGGTAGCGCGCCGCGCTCGCTGTCTCGCGCTCGTCGTGGAAGCGCGGGAACAGCTCCAGCACCGACCGGCGCATGAGCGCGGCGATCCGCGGCACGTCCGACCGGACCGCTTCGCGGTGCACGGGCACCGGGTCCACGCCGGACCCACCGTCAGCCACCGATGCCGACCAATGCCACCATCACCGGCAGGCCGAGCAGGATCAGCACCGCGCCGAGCACGTCGAACGAGATGCCGGACCTGATCATCTTGGTGATCGGCACCACGCCCGACCCGTAGACGACGGCGTTCTGCGGCGTCGACACCGGCAGCATGAACCCGAACGACGCGGCGAACGTCGCGGCCAGCGCGGGGACGAACGGGTCGACGCCTGCGGCGACCGCGATCGGGATGACGATCGGCACCACCACGGCCGCCGACGCGGTGTTGCTGGTCGTCTCCGACACCACGATCGCCAGCACGACGGCGAAGATCGTGATCGGCACGACGCTGCTCAGCCCGAGCGCGTCGGACGCGGTCTCACCCAGGGTCTTGGCCAGGCCGGTGCTCGCCAGCAGCGAGCCGAAGATGATGCCGGTGCCGAACAGCAGGATGGTGCCCCAGTCGATCTCCGCCGCGTCCCGCCATCGCAGCGTGAACTCGCGCCGGCGCCAGTCCGTCGGCAGCAGGTACAGCAGGGACGCGCCGAGCACGGCGACGATGCCCTCGTCCAGCCGGTCGCTGATCACCGCGTAGACGTCCGAGTCGTTGCCCGCCACCAGTGCGACGATGCCGGGCACGATCCACAGCGTCACCGTGACGCCGAACGCGATCAGGGTGTTCTTCTCCGCGCGGGACAGCGGTCCCATGGCCGCCCGCTCACCCGCGACGTAGTCGGCCACGCCCTCGATGCGCCGGATCTCCGGCCGGTTGAGCAGCAGCAGGACGACCGCCAGTGCCACGAACATGAGCGCGCAGATCGGCAGCGCGGTGGCCGTCCACTGGGCGAACGAGATCCGCTCGCCGGTGGCCTCCTCGATCAGTCCGCGCCCGATCAGGTTCGGCGGCGTGCCGACCGGGGTCAGCAGGCCGCCCACGCTCGCGCCGTAGGCCAGCATCAGCATGATCGCCGCGCCGACCCGCAGCCGCAGCGGGTCGAAGTCGGCCGCCACCAGGCCCCGGTCCTGCAACAGCTTCGCGATGACGCCGAGGATGCCCAGCGCGGTCGGCAACAGCATCGCCACCGTGGCCGTGTTGGACACGAACGCGGACAGCACGCAGGTGATGCCGCCGAACGCGACGATCACGCCGGTGGTCGAGGAGCCGACCCGGGGCAGGGCGAGGATCCGGAACGCGAACCGCCGGGCCAGGCCGTGCTTGAGCATCGCCTGGGCCAGGATGAACGCGCCGATGAACGTGAAGATGGTCGACGAGCCGAACGGGCGCAGCGCCGCGTCGGGCGGCACGACGTTCAGGATGACGATGAACGCCACGCCGATCAGGCCGCCGATCGGGATCGGCACCGCCTCGGTGATCCACAGCACGATCACGCCGAGCAGGATCCCGCCCAGCGTCTGCTGGTGGCCCGGGATGTCCAGAGGCAGGGCCAGGAACACGATCGCGACGAGCGGCGCGAGCCACAACCCGACCGTCCGGCGTCCGCGCTCGAACTTCTCCTCGGCCGGGGACAGCCGCTGCTCGCCCAAGCCCCGGTAGGTCGAGTGGCCGAGCAGGGCTTGGTCGACGTCGGTCCGGTTCGTGGGCTTCCCGTCAGCCATGATCAGCCTCCCGTCGTCCACCTCCACCCTGGCACCGCACGGCCCGGATCGGCTATCCGCCGGCCGCGTTGTCCTCGCGGGCTCGGGCGATCGGTCACGGGCGCGGGCGGTGACGGGTCCACTTGCGCCCACCGCGCTCGGCTCGCGGGGTGGTGGCGGCGACGCAGCGCGGGCACAGCCACAAGTTCTGCCCGGAGGTCTCCGAGAGCCACCGCGCGTCCGGCCACGGCACGTGCCGGAACCGGCCGAGGCGGCTGCGGCTGAGGGCTTGGCCGCACAGCGTCTGGTTGGTGCCGGGCGTCCACGCGTGCACGTCGCCGGACGGCTGCCGCACGCCGTCCTCGTCCACCCACTGGCTCGACGCGGCGACGCACGGCGGGGCACCCATGCCGGCGGTGTACCCGCCCGCGGCGCGCCCGACACCGTCCTTTGTGGATCACGCGCCGCGCTGCGCCGGCACGAGCGCGGCGGCCGCGTACGGCGCCAAGAGGTGCGTCACCTCGCCGCGCGGTGCTCCCGACCGCGGGCCGGGCACGTGCTCACCGCGGAACAAGCCGCGCACCCAGCGGGCGACGGCACCCGGCGGCGGCACGACGTCCGGGCCGAAGTGCGCCTGGACGAGCACGTCCTCGCCGCTGTGCGTCTCCACCGCGGCCGACCAGCCGCGCTCCTCGTCCCACAGCAGCGCCACGTCCCGGTCGGGGAACCCCGGCAGCCTGCCCTCCAGCGCCAGGTACGCCGTGGCGGGCCGTTCGGCCTGCACGTACGAGCACTCCCCGCTGAGCCCCAGTTCTTCGGTGACCCGGCGCACGTAGCCGCGCAGGCCCCACATCAACGCGTCGTCGAAATCCAGCTCCACCACGCACCGCCACCTTCCCCGGTCCTCCGGGACGTCGATGCGCCGGCTGTTTGACGCTTTGGCCGAATACCCCGACCGGGTGAGACGGGAAACCACTGTTTCGATCCAGCCGGGTTTGACCATGGTGTTCGCGCTCAAGCACAGTGGTGGCGTGCAGCGGGCGTTGAGCATCCTGACGGTGGTGGCGTACGTGACGCTGCCGCTCGGGTCGGAGAGCTTCGAGCAGCTGCTCGTGCCGACCCTGCTCGTCGGGCTGGCCTACGGCGCGCTCGCCGTCTTCGGCTTCCCGTTCGCGCAACGGCGGGGCAGGGCGTTCGCCGCGGCGTACGTCCTCGTCCAGCTGCCGTTGGGGTTCGTGCTGTTCGCGCTGTCCGGCGCGGCGGTGGGCGCGGTGCTGCTGCTGGTGGTGCTGGTCGCGCAGGCCGTGCTGCTGCTGCCGCTGCCGGCCGCCGCCGCGGTGGCCGCGGTGATCCCCTTGATCCACGTGGAGATGGAGTGGCCCGACGGGCTGCGCGAAGGGCTGGGCACGTTGGCCGTCACCGCGTTCACGGTCGTCATCACGGAGCTGCTGGTGCGGGAGCAACGAGCCCGCGCCGAACTCGCGGTGGCCAACGAGCGGCTGCGCGGGTACGCCGCGCAGGCCGAGCAGCTCGCGATCACGCAGGAGCGCAACCGGGTCGCCCGCGACATCCACGACGGGCTGGGCCACCACCTGACCGTCGTCCAGATGCTCCTGCAGGCCGCACGCGCGGTGATCGGCACCGCCGAGCCCGACCGGCTCGACGCGATGCTGGCCAAGGCGCAGGACCAGTCGAAGCAGGCGTTGGCCGAAGTGCGCCGGTCGGTCGCCGCGCTGCGCGAACCCCGGCCCGAGCCGCTGGTGGACGCGTTGCGCGCGTTGGCGTCCGAGGTCAGCGAGGCCGGTGTGCCGACCGACGTCGAGGTGCGCGGCTCGGCCCGCGCCACCCGCGCCGAGGTCGAGGAGTCGTTGTTCCGGGCCGCCCAGGAGGGACTGACCAACGTGCGCAAGCACGCCGACGCGACCGCCGCGACCGTCGTGCTCGACTACGGGCGCGTCGACCTGGTCCGGTTGGAGGTGCGCGACGACGGCCGCGGGCTGGGCGACGACCCCGGTGGCGGGTTCGGCCTGGTCGGGCTCGAGGAACGCGTCACCGGGCTGGGCGGCCGGGTGTCGGTCGACTCGGCCGCGGGGCGCGGCGTGACGCTGACCGTGGAGGTGCCGGCATGACCGACTCCCCCGTGCGCGTGCTGATCGTGGACGACCAGGCCCTGTTCCGGGAGGCGCTGGCGACACTGCTGGAGGTCCAGCCCGAGATCGAGGTGGTCGGCGAGGCCGGTGACGGCGAGCAGGCCGTGCGGCTGTGCGCCGAGCTGCGGCCGGACGTCGTGCTGATGGACCTGCGGATGCCCGTGCTGGACGGCATCGCGGCCACCGACCGGCTGCGGGTCGAGCAGCCCGGGGTGCGGGTGCTGGCGCTGACCACGTTCGACGACGACGCGGACGTGTTCGCGGCGGTGCGCGCCGGTGCGTTGGGCTACCTGCTCAAGGACGTCTCGTCGGCCCGGCTGGTCGAGGCGCTGGTCGCGGCACGGCGCGGCGAGTCGGTGCTGCAGCCGTCCGTGGCGGCGAAGCTCGTGGCGCGCGTCGCGCAGTTGCCGCAGGAAGGCGCCCCGCGGCCTCGGCAGCTGCCCGTGCCGCTGTCGGAACGGGAACTGGAGGTCGTGCGGCTGCTCGCCGGGGGTCGCAGCAACCGCGAGATCGCCGGCAGCCTGTACCTGGCCGAGGGCACCGTGAAGAACCTCGTCACCAGCGTGCTGGCCAAGCTCCAGGTGCGCGACCGCACGCAGGCCGCGCTGCGCGCCCGTGAGCTCGGGCTCTGCTGAGGTCATGTGACCTCACGCATGACCTTCGGCACCTGACCTCGCCGCTCCAGCAGCCCAGGATCTCCCTTGCACACAACGGATCGCAACGGAGGAGCTGTCATGAGTCCGGAGCAGACGATCACCGGGACGGACCGGAAGCGGTGGCTGCGCTTCGCCCGGCACGCGGTGGAGATGGCCGTGTCCATGGTGGTGGGCATGGTGGCGCTGGAGCCGGTCTGGTCGTTCGCCTGGCCGGGCCTGGCCGACAACGCGACCGCGCACGTGCTGGTGATGGCGACGAACATGTCGCTGGGCATGGGGCTGTGGATGAGGATCCGGCGGCACGGCTGGGCGGGTATCGCGGAGATGTCCGTCGCGATGTACGCGCCGTTCGTCGTGCTGCTGCCGTTCCACTGGGCCGGCGCGCTGTCCGGGATGGCGCTGATGACCGCCGGGCACGTGCTGATGGTCCCGGCGATGCTGGTCGCCATGTGGCGCCGCCGCCACGAGTACGGGTGCTGACCATGCGCACCGTCGCGCGGATCGCCGTCTTCCTGCTCGCCGCACTCGCCCTGCCCACCGCTCTCGGCGCGCCGACCGTCCGTGCCGCGTTCGACCACCTGAACGCGGCACGGGCGGACGGTGCCGCTCCCCCGCTCGCACGGGTCGCGCACGACCCCGCCAAGCCGACCGCGGTGGTCGTGGTGGGTGAGCGCGGCGCCGTCGTGTCCGACACCCTCGCCCCCTACGAGATCCTGGCCACGACCGGCGCGCTCAACGTCTACGCGGTCGCGCCGTCCGCCCGCCCGGCGCCGCTGACCGGCGGCCTCGACCTGGTGCCGGACCTGACCTTCGCCGGGCTGGACGACCTGCTCGGCGAGGCCGCCGACGTGGTGGTCGTGCCCGCCATGCCCGATCTCGGTGAACCCACGTCGAAGCCGGTCACGGACTGGCTGGCGCGGCAGGCGGCCGGTGGGGCGCTCCTGCTCGGCGTGTGCAACGGCTCCGGGGTGCTCGCCTCGGCCGGGCTGCTCGACGGCCGTGACGCCACCGCGCACTGGTTGCGCCTCGACGCGTTCGAGGACGACTACCCGGACGTCGCCTGGGCTCGCGGCACGCGGTACGTGGACGACGGTGACGTGATCACCACGGCCGGGATCCTGTCGGGGGTCGACGGCACGCTGCGCGTGGTCGAGCGGCTGGTCGGCCCGGACGCCGCGGCCCGTGCGGCGCAGGCGACCGGCTGGCGGCACTACCACCCGGGCACCGCGGCGTCGATGGCGCAGGCGCGGGTGCGGCCGGCCGACGCCGTGGTGGCGTTCAACACCGCGTTCGGCTGGGACCGCGACACGACCGGGGTCCTGCTCACCGATGGCGTCGGTGAGATCGAGCTGGCGTCGGTGTTCGACACCTACGGCCAGTCGTTGGCCGTGCGCACGGTGGCCGTGGGTGCCGGGCAGGTCCGGTCGCGGCACGGGTTGGCGTTCGTGCCGAGGGCGGAGCCGGGCGGTGACGTGGACCGCTTGGTGGTTCCGGGTGCGCAGGCCGCGCAACAACGGCGGGCGGGCTCGGCCGCGGTCTACCCGCACGGGGACGGCGGGTTCCCGTTCGACGGCGTGCTGCGCGACCTGGCGCGCACCACCGACGTGGCCACCGCGACGTGGACGGCTCGGGTGCTGGAGTACCCGACCGACCACCTCGCGCTCAGCGGGCAGGCTTGGCCGTGGACCCGCACGCTGCGGCCGTTCGGGCTGGCCTTCCTGGGCGTGCTCGTGGCGCTCGGGCTGATCCGGTTGGCGCGGTCCCGGCGTGCGGTCAGGTCGACACCAGCCGCACCGCCGCCACCGCCTCGTCCACGGACGGGTGCAGCGGCAGGGCCGCATCCACCTGGCTGATCTGCAACGGCCGCAGCACCGCCCGGCTGTTCGCGACGACGGCGAGCGGGATGCGCAGCCGGTCGGCCCGGTGGTGGCAGTTGACCAGCATGGCGATGCCGACCGAGCCCATGAACTCGACCTCGCTCAGATCGAGCACGACGCCGGGCGGGCGTGCCTCGAACACGGCGTCGAGTTCGTTCACGACCGGCCGGTGCGTGGCCGCGTCGAGGGCGCCGGACACGCCCACCAGCAGGATGCCGCGGTCCAGTTCGGTGGTGGTGAGGCGGTGGGCGGACTCGGTCATGGCGGGCGCTCCTAGCGGTCGGAGACCACGAGACTCCTACCCCTGGCCGCGACCCGCAAAACAAGGCGTGGCCGGCTGAACCCGTCGGGGGGGGTTCAGCCGGCCACGAGCCCGCGGGGGACGCGGTCAGGGGAGTCTGGGAGCGCGCCCAGTCAGTGGCGGAGTCCAGCGACCACCGGTGGGGCGTGCTCAGCCGGCCAGGGCGAGCACGGCCCGGTTGCGCTCGGGGTCCCGCAACATGCGGATGGACTCCTTCTCCAGCTGCCGGATCCGCTCCCGGGTCAGGCCCAGTTCCTCCGACAGTTCCTGCAGGCTGCGGGCCCGCCCGTCAGACAGGCCGTAACGCTCGGTGAGGATCCGCGCCTGCCGCTCCGGCAGCGTGCCCACCAGGGCGCGCAGCTGCGCGGCGAGCTCCTGCTGCTCGACCACCTCGTGGGCGTCCACGGCTTCGGCGTCCTCGATCAGGTCGGCCACCGAGGCACCGCCGTCGTCACCGATCGGCGTCTCCAGGCTGAGCGCGGTGCGGCTCGCGGCCAGCAGCTGGACGACCCTGGCCACCGGCATCGTCGCCGCCGCCGCGATCTCCTCGGGGGTCGGCTCGCGGTCGGTCTCCAGACGCAGCCGCTGCTCGACCTTGCGCAGCTTGCCGACCTCCTCGTGGACGTGCATCGGCAGCCGGATGGTCCGGGTCTGCTCGGCGAGGCCCCGTTCGATGGCCTGGCGGATCCACCAGATCGCGTAGGTGGAGAACTTGAAGCCCTTGGCGTAGTCCCACTTCTCCACCGCGCGGATCAGGCCCAGGTTGCCCTCCTGCACGACGTCCAGCAGGGGCAGGCCGCGGAACGAGTGCTTCTTGGCCACCGACACCACCAGGCGCAGGTTCGCCCGGATCATGTGGTCCTTCGCACGCACGCCCTCGGCGGCCACGATCCGCAGCGCGCGGTAACGCTCCGCGTCCAACGACGGACCTTCGCCCTCGTCCGCCCTCCGCAGCAGCTCCGCCGCGTAGACACCCGTCTCGATGCGCTTGGCCAGCACGACTTCCTCGTCGGCGGTGAGCAGGGGCGTCGACGTCAGCTCGCGCAGGTACCGGCCGACCAGGTCGGCCTCGCGGGCACCTTCACGCACGGACGTGGCAGGACGGGTCGCTCGATCGGGGCGGGTCTGGCGGGGCATCTCGAACGTCAACGTCATGGGCGTCTCCTTGCCGAACGGCAGCCACACACGGGTAACGTGCGGGACTACCTGGGATTTCGGGAGTCGCCCGCCGGTGGCAACGGCTTCGGACGACTTGCGCCCCGCACACCTCGGGCAGGGCCGACACCGAGTCCAACGGAACGCTTTCGGCTCGTATTCCACCCGGGTTGGTGGTGTGCGCCTGGACGTGACGGGGCACACGGGGAGCGTGCGGTGGACGCGGTGCCCGATGATGTCAGGCGGAGGTGGCCGGAGTGGCCGAGGACACGATGGGCGACGACCTCGCCGCGCAGCTGAACGAGGTCGCCCGCGCGCTGCACGGGCGGAACGGCTCCCAGGACACGCTGGACGAGATCGTGCGCGCGGCGGTGGACACCATCCCCGGCACGTGGCACGCCGGGATCATGACGATCGTGGGCAAGCGCGACGTCCGGACCGTGGCGAGCACCGGCGACGTGCCGCGCGACGTGGACCAGGTCCAGTACGACACCGGCCAGGGCCCCTGCCTGACCGCGCTCTACCAGCAGACGATCGTCCGGGCGCCGGACCTCGCCGAGGAGGCCCGGTGGCCGGTGTTCGCCCAGCGGGCGCTGGCGCTGGACGTGTCCAGCATGTTGTCGTTCCGGCTGTACGTGCACGGCGACGACCTCGGGGCGCTCAACCTGTACTCGCCGGACGTCAGGGCGTTCGACGAGGAGTCCGAGCACGTGGGCCTGCTGTTCGCCGGGCACGCCGCCGTGGCCCTGTCCACCGCCCAGGAACGCGAGCACCTGACCGAGGCCGTGCGGACGCGGGACCTGATCGGGCAGGCCAAGGGCATCCTGATGGAACGCCACAAGCTCACCGCCGACCAGGCGTTCGCCGTGCTCGTGCGGGCCAGCCAGCAGGCCAACCTGAAGTTGCGCGACCTCGCCGAAAAGCTCACCCGAACGGGCGAACTTCCGCGCGGCTGAGACCCCGGCCCCGGCGACGACCTCAGGCCACCGGGCGCTCACCCGTCTCGCGGAAGTGCCCGGCGGGTGGTGGCGGGTGTGATGGGCAGGCTCAGGGCGCGCAGCCGGTTCCGGGCAGGTCGGCCGGCGGCCGGGCGCGGCAGGCTGTGACCGATCATGGTGGTCCCGCTACCGATCGGAGTCCCGTGGACGACCTGCCACTGCACCCGTCAGCCGAGGAGTTGCTGGCCTCCGGTCTCGCCGCGCCGGCACGGCCGGAGCACGGCATCGCGGCGGAACTGGCGGCCCGCGCCGGTCTCACGGACCTCACGGGCCTCACCGCGCAACGGGCGGTCCTCGTCACCGCCGCCTCCGCGGAGGCCGAACGGCTCGGTGACGTGGTGGTGCGACCGGAGCACGTGGTGCTGGGCTGGGTGCGGGCGGTCCGGGGACGTGGTGGTGCGCTGGACGTCGCACGCGAGCAACTGCAGGAGTTGATGGCCGACCGGGCGCACGCCGAGTACGAAGCGGTGCGGCCGATCCCGCGCCCCGACGCGGTGCGACGACCGCGGACCGTGCTGCTGGCGGGCGTGCCGGGCACGGGCAAGAGCACGCTGGCCGAAGCCTTGGCCTGGCGGCTGACCGCACCGGTGTTCTCGATGGACTGGCAGCTCGGCGCCCTGCTGCCGTTCAGCGCGCTGCGATCGGACAACGCGACGCACCTGGGGGAGCTGAACCTGACCGCGTCGGTGGCGCGGCAGCTGCACCTGGGCCTCGACGTGATCATCGACGCGACCGGGCACCGCCGCGAGGCACGGCGGCGGTGGCGGTCGGTCACCGAGCGCTTGGGCGGCGTGTTCGTGGGCGTGGAGTGCGTGTGCTCGGACGAGGAGGTGCAACGCCGGCGGGTCGAAGGGCGGGCGCGCGGCATCCCGGGTTGGCCACCGACCGTGTCGTGGGACCACGTGCTGCGGATGAAGCGGAAGTGGGAGAGCTGGGACGAGCCGCACCTGGTGGTCGACTCCGCGACCGAACCACCCGAGGCGGTGTTGCGGCGCGTGCTCGATCACTGCCAGTAGTCACAGAAGGGCGTGCGCACGCGCCACAAGTCGCCGTCGACGCGGCCACTACCTACGGTGAGGAGAAGGCGACGCACCGGAGGCGACCCGTGGAGCTGGACATCACCGACCAGCGGTGGCAGGACGCGCGTGACGCCCTCACCGCCGCCACCGAGCGGTTCACCCGGATGCTCCTGGACTGCCGGACACCGGACCGCCGCACGATCGGTGAGTGGTCGGTGGCCGACACCGCCGCGCACGTCGCGATCGTCGCCCGGCTCGACGCCGGGCTCATCGACGGTGACCCGGCCCCGCTCGACGCGCCGGAGCTGGACCGCGGCTGGCAGGAGGCGAGCCTGGGCGGGTTCGCGCGGCTCAACGCGCTGACCCTGGAGCACTTCCCCGAACGCGCGCTGGACGTCGTGTCGAACACCCTGCTCGACGAGGTCGACCTGTTGCTGACCAGGGCGAAGGACGTCGACCCGCGCGAGCTCCGGCCGTGGCTCGGCGGCGCGCAGCTGCCCGCGGCCTCGCACGTGGCCCACCAGCTCAACGAGACCCTGATCCACGGCCTGGACATCGCGCGGGCGCTGGACGTGCCGTGGGACATCTCCGCGCACGAGGCCGCCCTGACGTTCGACCTGTTCCTCATGCCCATGCTCGGCGGGCGGTCCGGCCGGCTGCTGGCGGGCGGCGGCAACCCGGGCCGCCTGACCCTCGAGTTCCGCTCCAAGCACACCACGCCGGTCGTCCTGACCAGTGACAACGGCCGACTGCACGTCGCACCGGCGGACGGCCGGAAGACCGACGCGCGGGTCAGGTTCGACCCGGCCACGATGATGCTCACGATCTTCCGCCGCACCCGCCTCGCCCGCGCCGTGGCGACCGGGACGGTCTTCGCCTTCGGCCGCCGTCCCTGGGCGGCCGTCTCCTACCTGCGGGGTATGCGTTCCCCGTAACCACCTCGGTTCACCGCTCCCCCGGGTCCTCGCCCAGCCAGCCCTCCACGGGAGGTGCTCGAAGAACAGCACGAGGCTGTGCGACGCGGCGGCGAGCGCTTCGAGCCGGGCGCGCACGGCCGGGCTGGCGCCCTGCGCGGCCACGACGGCGTCCACGTCGGCGTGCTCGGCGGCGACGGGCGCACGGCCGGGCAGCACCCGCCAGTGGTGCAGCAGCGGGAACGCCGCCGTCTCGCCCGCCAGCACCGCCTCGGTGACGATCTCGTTCGCGGCCAACTCGCGCCACGCGCCGAACGACGGACCGGCGATGCCGTACTGGCAGAACAGCGGCAGGTCGAACAGGTTCGCCGTGTCGTGCGGCCGGGCGTGCTCCCGGTCGCTCAACGGGATCCCCTTCACGAACACCGGCGTGCCCTCGACGTCGACCACCGCCGAACCGCCGCCCACGCCCACCTCCGCCCGCGTGCCCGCGAACCAGCACCTGGCCGATCCGCAGTGCGATTTCCAACGCGCGACCTCCTGTCGAGTGGGGCTTCACCCGGTGGACGACGCACCGCACCGCGATGTGACAGCCGCCCGGCGGCGACTTGATCGGTCCCCCTTCGCGGGTACCGGAAATCGCGGTGGACCGGAACCGCTCAGTGGCTACTGTGCACGTGACGTTGGGGGGCGACACGTGGGTGCATCCGTCATGGCACGCCGCTCCGCCCGCTCGTGGCGGGGGTAGGCGTGGGGCAGCCGATGGTGGTGCCGGCCGGGTGGCCGCGGGACGCGGTGGTGCGGACGGCGCGGTTGCGGTTGGAGCCCGTGCGGGTCGGGCACGCCGAGGAGATGGCGGTGGTGCTCGGCGATCCCGCGCTCTACGCGATCACCGGCGGTGCGCCGCCCACGGCCGACCAGCTCACGGCACGGTACGAGCGGTGGGAGCGGCCGTCGTCGGACGACGGGCGCGAGGGCTGGCTGAACTGGGTCGTGCTGAGGGACGCGGACGACACCGCCGTGGGCACCGTTCAGGCGACGACCGCGGCCGGCGCGCACGGGCTGGTCGCCGAGGTGGCGTGGGTGATCGGGGTGCCGTTCCAGGGGCACGGTTACGCCACCGAGGCCGCCGAGGCGGTGGTGGGCTGGCTGGTCGCGCGCGGCGCGCGGGACGTGCACGCCCACATCGCCCCCGAGCACCTGTCCAGTGAGGCGGTGGCCCGGAGGATCGGCATGCGCGCCACCGGCGAGTTCCGCGACGACGGCGAACAGCGGTGGCGGGTGCGGCCGGTGCACCGGAAGCCGCCCGGGAATCCGGGATAGCGGTCGGTCTCGATCCGCCGCACGACGGCGGTGTCGAGTTGACCTCGCCGGCCGGACGGGTTATCCACGGTTGTGAGCGATGACCAGACAGGGCCGGTGCCGTACGACGATCGCGTGTCCGCGCCACCGCCGCCGGGCGTTCTGCCCACCCGGGAACGACGGGCGGGGCTGGCGCTGGTGGTCGTGTTCCTGGCCGGGCAGCTCACCATGCTGGCCGTGTCGGTGCTCGTGCTGCTGTCCTACGGCTCGGGTGACGCGGCACTGCTGGAGGACGGTCGGCTGCTGGCGTTGCTGGTCCTGCCGACGTCGTTGGGCGCGGTCGTGGCGGCGGTCGCGACCGGCCGGTTGGGCGGCGGTCCGAAGGTCGGGCGGATGTGGCGTGAGCTCGCGGTCCGCTGGAACCTCAAGGACATCGCCATCGGGTTGGCGCTGGGGCTGGGAGGGTTGGCGCTGACGCTGCCCGCGGCGGCGGCGTGGACCGCCTGGGTGGGCGAGGACCAGGCGTCCTCGGCGGTCGGTGACGCGTTCGCCGGCCGGGAGATGGCGCCCGCGGCGGCCGTGATCGCGTTCCTGGCGGTGTGGCTGGTCGCGCCGGCGGCCGAGGAAGTGCTGTTCCGGGGCGTGCTGTGGCGCGCGTTGGAACACCTGGGCTGGAACCGGTGGGTCGTGTTCGTGTCGACCAGCCTGGTGTTCTCGTTCGCGCACCTGGAACTGCTGCGCACACCGCTGCTGCTGGTGCTGTCGATCCCGATCGGCCTGGCCCGGTTGCTCACCGGCAACCTGCTCGCGAGCGTGGTCGCCCACCAGGTCAACAACTTCCTGCCCGCCCTAGCCCTGCTCCTGGCCACCACCGGCAACCTGCCGTGACCGTTCCTGCGATCAGGGGACACGCGGACACGACCGCCTGCGCGGGCGGCGCGCTGCCGGCGGGCGGTTCCGGCGCCGGCGGCGGCCCATCCGGCCGAGGTCGGCGCGGAGGGCGCGCACCACGCTCTCGTCGGCACGGGTGCAGCTGACGAAGATGGTCATGGTCACGCCCTCCGGTCCGGGCACGTCGCTGTTAGCTGTTCGGGCGCGCGCGAGCCCCCGTTCGTTGCGCCCGGACGCCAGGGCGATCACATACCGGCTCGCTGCAACGACTTCTCCCGGCGGCGGGCCACGCTCGACCCGGACTCGCGACGGGCCATCCGGCGCAGCACGATCGGCGCCAGGACCAGGCCGAGGACCGCCCACGCGGTGAGCACGCCGACCGTCTCCAGGTGCCGCCACGACTCCCCGATCTCGACGGCCGCGGCGGCGTCGGGCAGCAGCGCCGAACGCATGCCGAGGCCGAGCCAGTAGACCGGGAAGACCTGGGCCACCCACTGCACCCAGCCGGGTAGCGCCGTGACCGGGTAGAAGATGCCGGAGATGGCGATCATGCCCAGGATCGGCAGCATGAGCAGGCCCTGGGCGCGTGCGCTGGAGAACACCGAGCCGAGCACCGCGCCGACGGGCAGGGCGGCGACCATGCCCAGCGCCAGCACCCAGGCCAGCGTCAGCCACGCGTCCGGGCTGCCGGTCACCAGGCCCGGTACCAGGAACAGGCCGGGGACCAGGAAGATCGCCAGGTCCACGACGAGGCCGCCGGACACGTGCACGATCTTGCCGACGAGGTAGCCCAGCATCCCGTTCGGCGTGGCCTTGGCGCGCAGGAGCGTGCCGTCCTCGCGGTCGGCGGTCAGCAACTGGCTCATGGTGACCATCGCCATCGCGGCGTTCATGCCGAGGATGCCGGGCAGCGCCAGCGCACCGACCGTGAACCCGGTCCGCCCGAACGACACGTCACGCAGGAAGTACGTGACCACGAGCATCAGCACCGGCCAGAACGCGTGGTTCCACAGGTCCGCGCCGTTGGTCAACGACTGCCGCAGCTCGATCACGCCGCGCCGCACGCCCGCGCGCAACGCCGTCGCGGTCGGGTTCACCTGGCCGCTCCTTCCGCCTCCACCCGGCGCACCAGCGACAGGTAGGTGTCCTCCAGCGAGGCCCGGCGGACCTCCAGGTCGGTGATCGCGTCGCCGTGTCGGCGGAACAGGTCGTGCACGAACCGCGTGGACTCCCGGACGTGCCGCACGTGCGACCGCCCGGCGTGGGTCCACCGGACCTCGTCCTCACCCGCGATGCGCTGCGCCAGCTCCTCGGCCGTGCCGTCCGCGACGATCCGGCCGCCGTCGAGGACGATGATGCGGTCCGCGAGCTTCTCGGCTTCGTCCAGGTCGTGGGTGGTGAGCAGGATCGTGGTCGAGTCCCGGGCCGCGAGCCGGTGCACCAGCTCGTGGAACTCGCGCCGGGCGACGGGGTCGAAGCCGGTGGTCGGCTCGTCCAGGAACAGCAGCTCGGGACGTCCGACGATGCCCACGGCGACGTCGAGCCTGCGCCGCTGACCACCGGAGAGCGTCCGCACCTTCTGGTCCGCCTGCACGGTCAGGCCGACCGCCGCCACCAGGTCGTCCGGGTCCCACGGTCGTGCGACCTCGTCGGTGGCGTAGCACGAGTAGTAGGTGCCGAGGTGGTGCAACAGCTCGCGGACGCGCCACTTGCCGTGGTCGCGCCAGGACTGCAGGACGACGCCGACGCGGGCACGCCACCGTTCGTCGGCGTGGGCCGGGTCGACGCCGAGCACCGACACCCGGCCCGCCGACCGCAGCCGGAAGCCCTCCAGGATCTCGATGGTGGTGGTCTTGCCCGCGCCGTTCGGGCCGAGCAGGGCCAGCACCTCGCCGTGGCGGGCGTGGAACGTGACGTCGTGCAGGACGTCGGTCGTGCCGTACCGCATGCGCAGGCCTTCGACGTCGAGCGCGACTCGCTCGCTCGTCATTCCTCCCCCTCTCGCTTGGCCGATCTTCATGGGAGGCGAAAGCTACGTTGCGTTTAATCGACCAGCAACGAGCATGAACCAGCACAACGCGGTTCTAGCTGGTAGATGTGATCCCATCATTGCAATAGCCCTGTCGATGAACGCAATGATTCAGCCGACGTCGTTGCAATGTCCTGCCCGTGAACGCACACTGGACCGCGACCGGCGAAAGGGGTGGACACATGCCGGGCGGCAGGCTGACCGACGAAGACCGCCGTGACATCGCCTCGGGCCTGACCCACGGCTTGGGGTACGCCGAGATCGCGCGCCGGCTGGGCAGGCCGACGTCCACCATCACCCGCGAGGTCAGCCGCAACGGCGGCGCCCGCGACTACCGGGCCGACCGCGCCCACCTGGCCACGCGCCGACGTGCCCGCCGGCGCAAGACCGCCACGCCCGGGCCGCCCCCGGACGTCGTCGGCGCGGAGGGCCGCGACCCGGCGGCGGTGCTGGCCTTCGCCGAGGAGTTCGCCGAGCTGATGGTGCGGATGGGTCTACCGCGCATGGCCGCCCGCGTGCTGGCGAGCCTGGTCACGACCGATGCCGGCGCGCTGACGACGGCGGAACTGGTCGGCAGGCTGCGGGTGAGCCCCGCGTCGGTCTCCAAAGCCGTCGGCTACCTCGAAGGGCTGGACCTGCTGCGCCGCGAACGCGACGCCCGACGCCGCGAGAGGTACTTCATCGACGACGACGTGTGGCTGCGGACGTGGCTGACGAGCGCGCAGACCAACGCGGTGCTCGCCGACACGGTCCGGCGCGGCGTCGACGTCTTCGACCCCGCCACCCCCGCCGGCGCCCGGCTGGACCGCATGCGCCGGTTCTTCGGCCAACTCAGCGACGACATGTCCGGCGGGCCGGGCATGGTCGACGGTGACCTGGTGACCGTGCTGGCCGCGCTCGTCCGCGCCGTCACCCCGGAAGCCGCGGACCGGCTGGCGGCCGACCTCGGCTGGTCGCCGGACCGCGTCGCCGAGGCGTTGCGCGACGCCGGGACGCTGTGCGACGCCGTGCCGGTGATCCGCGCTACCGACTCGGGCGGCCGGGTCGATCACGCGGCTACCATGCCCGCATGGCCTTGATCCACCGCGCCACGCTGCGACCGACGAAGCTCGAACTGCTGGCCGACTGGCTGCCCGACCGCGACTGGTACACCGGGCCGACCGGCGAGGTGCTGAGGGTGGCGGGCTACCGGTTCGACGACCCGGCCGGCGCGGTCGGGATCGAGACGCTGCTCGTGCGGGTCGGCGACGGACCGGTGCACCAGGTGCCCCTCACCTACCGCGACGCGCCGCTGGACGGTGCCGACGACCGGCTGCTGGGCACCACCGAGCACTCGGTGCTGGGCAGGCGCTGGGTCTACGACGCGTCCGGCGACCCGGTGTACGCCGCGGCGCTCGCCACCGCGATCCTCGCGAACACCGGCCAGGCCGAGGAGTTCGTGCAGCTCGACGACGGGCTCGAACGTCGCGAGCCCAGCATGGACGTCGCCGCGACCGGCGGCGCGGAGGTGCCCGTCGTGGGCACGATCGGGCGCGTGGTCGACGGCGACCCGACGTCGATCGTGACGGACACCGTCGAACTGGCCGTCCGCCGCCGCCTCGACACCGCGGGCGGGCTCACCGGCGCCCTCCTGACCGGGACGTGGCCCGGACAGGGGACACCGGTGCCGCTGGCCTCCGCGACGCTCCGCTGACGCCGGTCAGTCCTTCCAGGGCATCTCGTCGCGCAGTCCCTCGTGGATCGCGTAGGCGTTCTTCACCGCCGCTTTGAGCGCGCCTTCGACCCACCGCCGGTGCCGCCGGTCGCACGCGTCGTTGGCGAACCACACCCGGTTCACCGGCCGGATCACGTCCTCGTAGAACGTCTCGCTCATCTCGAACGCCCGGAACAGCGGCCCGATGCCGCACGCGAACCAGTCCAGCGCCCAATCCTTGTAGACGCCGAACTCGAAGGTGTCCCGCGCCTCCGGGTGGATCTTGACCAGGTCTTCGAGCGCCTGCATCACGCTCTCCTCGCCGGCCAGCGGCGTGTACGGCATGGAGTCCTGCTCCCAGCAGTACGACGCGATCATCACGCCCTTGCGGAACCGGGTGTCCTGGCCCGCCGGCGGGTAGACGATGTTGCGGATCGCCAGGTCGGTCACGGTGAGGCCGTGCGTGATGCCGTACGCGCTCTCCCACCACCGCTCGCTGAACTGCATGAACAGCTTGTGGGCCCGGCCGTAGTAAGTGTTGCGGATGGCGTACCACTTGTCCGGGTCGAGCCCTTGGATCTCCATGTGCCGCAGGCTGGCGAACGGCACCGTGACGATGCACTCGTCCGCCGTGATCGTCTGGGTGCGACGCCCGGCGCGGTAGTGCACGCGCACCTCGCTGTCGGTCTGGTCGACACCGTGCACCAGGGCGCCGAGCCGGATGTCGTCCATCAGCATCGGCTCGAACGCGCGCGGCAGCGTGTCCGCACCGTCCACGATGTACACGAGGTGGCCGAACACGTCCTCGTAGAAGTGCGAGAACCACTCGACCAACGAGAAGTGGTAACGGCCCTCCAGGTTGAACAACGGCCCGAGCATGGCCAGCGCGCCGTCGCTGAGGCCGCGTTCCTTGAGGTAGCCGAGCAGCGTGTACCGGTCGTAGTCGGTCAGCAGCCGGTGCCAGGCCTTCGCCTCGTCCTCCTGCTCCATGATGTCGATCAACGGCTGCACGGTGTGCCGCAGCAGCTCGTGCGGCGCCTTGTCCGCCTCACCGGGCCGCAGGTCGAATGAGAACTGGTCGGCGCTGAAGTCGCGGCGCCGCACGCCCTTTCCCTGCAGGTACACGAACGTGTCCTCGTCGTACATGGGGAACGGCCTGGTGGCGAGCTTGAACTTCTCCTCGATCAACCAGGAGACCAGCGGGTGCTGTTGCGGGAATCGCATCGCGCCGAACTCGCCGTACATGTCGCCCGCGAAACCGCGGTGGGTGAGGATGCGCCCACCCAACCGGTTCTGGCCTTCGAGGATGGTCACCTCGTGGCCCGCGTCCTTGAGCAGCATGGCCGCGGTGAGCCCCGCCATCCCGGCGCCGACGACCACGATCCGGCGCCGTGGCGCGGAACTGTCCGGCAAACCGTCCCTGAGCAGGTCCAGAACGTCCAAAGTCATCAGTGCCCACCTCACACCCGATCGAAACCCGCGGTCCGTGCCGCGGACTGTGCCGACAGCGGAGGTGGCCACCCTCGAAGTTCGACCGTACTCGGCCGCAAACCGGTGGCCAACGCCCTGATGGGGTGAGGCGAATTGTCGCCGAATGCACTGGGCCAGGCCGGGAAAACGCAGAAGTGCGGATCCACCGGACGCCGGCAGGCGGCCGAACGGGGCGGTCCGTCCACCTCTCGGGTGGCTATTCCGACGAAGTGCGGACCCGCTGGGCCAACACCTGCCCCGGCCACTCCCCCACCGTGAACGGCTCGGTCGGCTCGAACCCGTTGCGGCGGTAGTAGTCGACCAGCCTGCCCTCGGAACCGGCGTAGCAGTCGACCCGCAGCAGCCCCACTCCGGCGCGGCGCGTTTCCTCGCGGGCGTGTGCCAGGAGCGCGCTGCCGACGCCCAACCCGGCGTATGACCGCGACGTCACCAGCAGGGTCACGTACCGCTCCGGCTCGGCGGCCGGCTGGACGTAGTGGGGCGGAGCGGGCGCGAGCGTCATCGCACCCGCGGGCGTGCCGTCGACCTCGGCGATCCAGGCCGTGCCCTCGCGGATCTTCTCGGCGATGCCCTCGACCCGACCGGGCTGGTCGGAGAACGGCTCGCTGCCCCACTGGCCCGTGCGACCGGAGGCGTCCAGCCAGGCCACCGCGCCGTCCAGCATCGCCATGATCGCGGGCAGGTCGTCCAGGTCCCCTTCTCTGATCCGCACCCGTGCACGGTAGCCCGGACCGGTCAGCCTCGACCCGGGTGGCACGAGGTCGTCGAGCGGATGCGGCCGACGTGACCGCGGGGCAGGTCGCTCAGGGGCGCAGCAGGTAGCGGAGGAGTGCGCGGCGCTCGGCGGCGTTGGCGGGCCTCGGGTCGAAGACCGCGTCGAGCAGCGGCAGCACCCGGTCGCGGGCTTCGCGGGTGCGCATGATCCGCTTCCACAGCAGCAGGTTGACGTGGTAGCGCCACCTCGGGGTGTCCGCCAGCCGCAGGACGTTGACGACGTTGCCGCGGGCCCTCGCCGGCAGGGCGTGGACGTCCTCGGGCGTGACGAGCAACGACTCGGGCAGCACGTCGAGGCCGTGGGCGGTCATGGAGGCGAAGTCGGTCCGCCAGGCCGCGGCCCACAGGTAGTCGACCATCCGGCACCAGCCGCGCAGGAAGGTGACCTCCAGGTCGGGCCAGGGTTCGGTGTCGACGTCGGCGAGCGCGTCGACCACCACGTCCAGGCACGTCTTGTGCGCCTTCCACAGCGCGCGGCGCACCAGCTCGGGCTCCGCCGCCTCGCTCCCGCTCACCAGCGTGAAGTAGGCACGCCAGTCGGCCACCGCGCCGACGAGCTCCGCCGGCACGACGCCGCCCGTCACGTACCGGAACCGGGAGGCGGCCGGCGGGTCGGCGACCGGCAGGGGCGGCACCACCCCGACGTCGGCGGCGGCCAGCCACGGGATGGCGCAGAGCGTGTAGTTGCCGTAGCCCCACGGCGCGTCGGGGTCGATCCGCCCGTCGCACCGGGCGTCGGCGCCGAGCCGCCCGGTGCGGAGCTGCCACTGGTGCTGGAACATCAACCCCCACAACGGGTTGTGCCGGTTGTCGGCGCCGAACCGGTCCGCCGGGTTGGTGTTGCCGATCATCAGCCGGTAGGCGGCCATCCGCTGCTCGAAGCGGAACGGGTCGAACGTCCCCGCCGGGTCCGCGGCCGTCGTCCAGACCGGGTAGAGGTCCAGGGCGGCCAGCTCCTCGGGGTGGGCCATGACCCGGATTCTCCGCAGGGCCTGAGCCGGATGTCCACCAAGTGGGCGCCGATTCGCCGCACTGTCACTCCTCCGGGGTTGGGTTCTCTCATTCGGGTTCCGCTTTCGGCGGTTCAACCACAGCGAGTAGGTGCCCAGCACGGCTCATCACCGGATCGTGTCCTGGCGCGCCGGGTGCACGAGGAGTGAGGTGGTGGTCACCCGCCGAGAGTGGAAGGGGGTGGTCCCGGTGATCGACAAAGCCGCTTTCGAGGCCCTGAAGTTCGAGGGCGACCCGCTCGCCGACGCCGTGATCGCCGATCTGGTCGCCACGGGACGGGTCGGCCTGGTCAACGAGGTGCTGGAGCACTTCCGCGCCAACGACCAGCCCATCCCCGAACAGCTGCCGGAGTCGGTGCGCGAGTTCCTGGTCGCCACCGACAACCCGCCGGCGTGGGTGGATCCCGACCGGGTGGCGCGGGCGTACGAGTTCTTCGTCGACGACGGCGTGCACGTCGCCTCGGTGCTCACCTTCGGCTCGATGGTGAACTGCTACGCCCAGCCCCGCGCGTCCCGGGTGCTCACCCTGACCCACGGCCTGAACCAACCGCACCGGCGGCTGTCGGAGACGTCGCAGTTCGTGGTGGACATGATGGGCCGCGACGCGTTCGGCTCGGGCGGGAGGTTCGTGCCGACGATCCAGAAGACGCGCCTCATCCACGCCGCCGTGCGCCACTTCCTCACCGCGTCGGGTCGCTGGGACGTCGCCGCCGACGGCGTGCCGGTGTGCCGGCAGGACATGGCCGGCACCCTGCTCATCTTCTCCATCCAGGTGATCGAGGGCATGCGCCGCATCGGCATCTCCGTCACCGAACAGGAGGCGGAGGACTACTACTACGTCTGGCGGGCCACGGGTGACATGCTCGGCATCCCCGTCGACGCCATGCCGGAGTCCCTCCACGACGCGCGCGAGCTGAGCGCCACGGTGGTCCAGGCCGCCTACGGCCCGTCCCCGGACGGGGTGGTGCTCACCCGGCACCTGCTCGACCTGTACGAGAAGCTGTTCCCCGGCAAGGTCTTCGACGGCATCGTCGCCGCCATGGTCCGCCAGGTGGTCGACCCGGAGGTCGCCGACTGGATGCAGGTCCCGAACTCGCACGCCTGGAACCGCGTGGTCGACGCCGGCACCCGCCTGGTGCGGGCGCTCGAACGTTCCGAGGACAACAGCGCCCTGGCCACCACCATCCTCGACCGCGCCGGCGCACTGCTGTTCGGCGGCAGCGTCCGCACCCTGACCAACGGCCAGTCGACCACCCTGGAGATCCCCGCCGACCTGCGTGAACGCTGGGAAGCCACCGGTCGGTCGCCCCTGCCCACCGAGGGGAAGCCGCCGGCTGAAGCGCGGTGAGCGATCACGCGGCCCGCCAATCCGCCGAAATCGGGGGTGAGCAATGCTCAAGACAATTTGCCAACGTGAATTTCAGCAGATCTTGTAACTCACCGAAAGCGTCGCGCGAACAAACCGTCGAACAGGGTGCGCAACCAGCGGCGAGAGCCGCACAAATGCGGTCCACCAGGGGCGGGAAGCGAGCAGCGGCGAATGCGGAACGGGCTCATCAGGGTTTACGGCACCGAAGGTGACCGCACCTTCCAGGTGGAGTTCGCCCTCCAGGAGGGCGCCGAGTGGCGTACCTTGGCGTTGGAGTCCAGTACCCTTCCGTCCGATCTCGACGACTACCCCGACCTCGGCGATCCAGGCGGCGACAGCGCGGTGGACATGATTTTTGCTCATGTTGACGGCAAGGCGGAATCGGCCGGATTCGGCGCGGTCGGGCGTTTCCTGCACGACCTCGTCTTCAAGGAGAAAATCAGCAGGCAGTGGCTGGACGTGATCGCCACCGAAGGCGGTTTGCGCACCTATCTGCTGATCGAGCAGCCGGAATTGCGGTCGTTGCCGTGGGAACTGATGTGCGACGGCGATGACATCCACCTGGCACGGGTCGAGAGGGCGCCGATCCTGCGGGTCGACCGATTACCGGACGGCGACTGGACCGAGGTCGAGGACCTGCCGCTGCCCCTCCGCGTCCTGGTCGTGGTCGGCCAGGAGGACGACGACGAGCGGATCGGCGCCGTCACCGAGGTCCGGGCGATCAAGGAAGGTCTGGCCAAGGCGCGCGGCCGGTTGGAGGCGCAGTTCCTCATCGCGCCGCGGTGGCAGGACGTGAAGCTGGCGTACCAGCGGTTGCGCCCCGACGTGCTGCACTTCATCGGCCACGCCACCACGCACGACGGCGAGCCGGAACTGCTGCTGCACCCGGCGGGCTCCGACACCAAGGACGACGGCATCACGGCTCGCGACATCCGGGAACTGCGCCCCGCACCGCGGCTCGCGATCCTCAACGCCTGCCGACCCGCCTCGTCCCGGGAACACCGGTCGCTGGCCGGGGCGTTCCTCGAATCGAACCTGCGCGGTCCGGGAGCGCTCGCCGTCATCGGGATGCAGGGCGACATCAGGGGCAAGGCCGCCGCCCTGTTCGCCCGCTCGCTCTACCGCGACCTGGCCCGACACGTCCCGCTCGACGTCGCGGTCACCAGGGCACGCGACGAGGTGTACACGCACGCGGACGGGCGAAGTGGCCGCCGCGACTGGTTCCTGCCCGAGCTGACCGTGCGCAGGGCCGTCGAACGGGTCCTGAGCGCACCGCTACCCGTGCCGAAGCACGAGGTCACCGAACTGGAGGGCCGGCTCCACTCGAACATCGCGCAGTTCGTGGACCGGGAGGAAGAACGGCTCCAGGTGACCGACCGGATCGTCGGGTTCATGACCGACGAACCGACGAAAGTCCTGCTGATCCAAGGCGAGTCACGCGTGGGCAAGAGCCTGCTCGTGGACTGGACCCGCCGGTGGTGCGCCTTGCGCGGCCGCCGGGTCAAGTACGTCGACCTGAAGGGCAGGCGCACGCTGGGCCTGGTCGACACGCTCGACGCCATCGCCGGGAAGAGCGACGACATCGAGTCGATCGCACCGGGCGCCGACGCCGGGCTGGCCCGGTTCACCGACCGGTTGTCCCGCTTCGACGAGTCGTCGCAGGGCAGGCACCCGGGTTCCCCGGAGACGCTGCGCGGGCTGTTCGACGCGCTGATCGACGCCATGCGCCAATCCGCCGAGGACGCGCCGCTCGTGCTGATCCTCGACCACGTGGAGAACGTGGTGGGCGGGGTGCTCCACGGGATCCTGCGCCCGATGCTGATCGATCGGGCTCTCGACGGCGCGCTGCCCGACGTCCGGCTGGTGCTCGTCACGGACACGGGGCACGCCGGGTACGCGCAGCTGAGGCGAGGTGTCGACCGGGCGGATTCCGTCGACGTCCGGCGCTTCGCCGCCGCAGATTTCGTCTCCCTGGTCGAAGACGCCGTGCACAAGCTCGAACTGCGGTTCGCCCCGCACGTGGAGCGGATCGCGGCAGGCTGGATCGACGGGCTCGGCCGTGTTCCGTGGCTGCCCGAGCAGCTGATCCACACCACGGACGCCCTGCGGTTGATCGACGCCGGGAGGACCTCGTGACCGTCGACCCGAGCCACGCGGACAGCTTCGACGACATCATCTCGCGCCTGGTGGCCGGTGAGTCGCCGCACCGGTTGGTCATCGCGCTCCGCCCGCCGCGTGACGTGGAGAGCTTGAAGAGGTGTGCCGTGGTCGACACGTTCGACCGCGAGGCCTACGAGGACGTCCTGGCGTTCGGGCAGGCGGGCGTCCTGCCCTTCGACGACCTCGTGGAGCTGCCTGAGGTCGAACGCGTGCCGAGGACGATCGGCCGCTACCGGCTCAGCGCCGAGGCGCGGACGACCTACTGGCAGGCCTGGTGGTTCGACCAGCCCGAAGGCCAGGACCTCGTGCTGCCGCCGGTGCTGGCGGAGCTGGTGTGGCGGCTGACCGCGTTCTACCGGGAGAAGAAGGAACCGGTCGACGAACTGGCCCAACTGGTGCTGGTCGACGCCGACGCCGCCCGGCGGCTGTTCGAGGCGTGGTTCGCCGAAGCAGACGGCCGATCCGACCTGCCGCTGTGCCAGGACCTGCTCAACGCGCTCAACGACCCCGACCGCGCCGAGCTGATCGACCCGGCACTGCTCGAACTGCACGACGAGCGCGCCGCCTACCTCCAGGCACGCAGCCACTTCCTGCTGGACTTCCTCCGGGCGGGCACGTTCTACGAGCCCGAAGGCACCCTCGACACCTATCACCGGCTGCTGTTCGGCGACGGTGAACGCGTCCTGCAACTGCACGCGCCCGGCGGCAGCGGCAAGACGATGGAGCTGCGCTGGCTGCTGTCCAGGGTCCTGATCCCCCAGCACACCCCGCTGGGACGGGGCCGGATCCCGGGCACGCTGGTCGACTTCGACTTCCTCGAACCGGTCAACGTGACGCGCACCCCGTGGCTGGTGCTGCTGGAGGTGGCGACCCAGCTCAACCACCAGCTGCCCGGGTACCCGTTCAAGGAGTTCCTGGAGGCCTACGGGTGGGCGGCACCGCTGCTGCTCCGCGAGGTCACCAACCCCACCCGCGTGGTCGCCGCCAGCCGACGACTCCGCAACCAGCGGTCCCGCCTGGCGCGCAGCGTGCGCAACCGGTTCCTCGCCACGCTCAACAGCGTCATCGACGACGGCACGCCGGTGGTCATGGCGTTCGACACGCTCGAAGAGGTGCACCTGCGGCCGGACGGCGACCTCGACGGGTTGCTGCGACTGCTCCGCGAAGTGCACGACGGCGCACCCGGCGTCCGGCTGGTGCTGGCCGGGCGCTACCCCGTCAGCGAACGCGCGGTGGAGATCGGGCTCCCGCCGTTCGTGTCCCGCGAGCTGCCCGAGTTCACCTCCGCCGACGCCGACCGGTACCTCACCCGGCGCGGGGTCGCCGATCCGGCGCTGCGCGACGCGATCGTCACGAAGGCGGACGGCGGCCGCCCGTTCCGGCTCTCCCTGCTGGCCGACCTGGTGCAGCAGCAACCGTCGCTCACCCCGGAGCAGGTCGCCCGGTACGAGGACGACATGATCTACCTGGTGCTGCGGGTGATCAACCGGGTCTCCAACCCCGACGTCCGCTGGCTGCTCCGCTACGGCGTGGTGCCCCGCACCCTGGACCTCGAGTTCGTCCGCGTGATGGAACCGCACCTGCGCAGCGGGATGTCCGGCGACACCGGGCTCGACGACCCCTCCCGGGACGTGCTCCCGAACGACCTGCGCGGCGACGGCTTCGCGTTCCCGACGAGCGTGCGACGTGATCCGGCGCAACCGCTGGATGTGGAGCGCATCTGGGGGGAGTTGCAGGCGTACGCGGGCACGAGCTCGTGGGTGAACACGGCACCGGACAACCCGAACGCCCTGCGCATCCACCCGGACGTGGTCACGCCGATGCGCAAGCTGATCCGACCCCACCCGGTGCACGCCGTGCTGCAGCGGGAGGCGGCGGAGTACTACGAGCGGCAGGCGGCGGTGAACCCGCAGCGCCGGGAGGTGTGGCTCCGGGAGGCGATCTACCACCGCTTCCAGTCGGAGGGCCACGCCGCCGGCGCCTACTGGCGACGCCTCCTCGACGACGTCGGCCTCGACGAGCCGGAGGTGCGGGAAGCACTCGCCGCGGAGGTGCTCGGCCCGGACTACGTCGACGAGGTCGGACGGCCGAGGCTGTGGCACGACGACGTGCCGATGATCACCGAGGAGACGGTGGCCGAAGCGATGTCGGTGCGCGCCAACGCGTTGGCGCAGATCGTGCGGCTCGACGGCATGGGTCCGGAGGACCGGCGCTGGAACAAGGTCGACCAGATCGTCGCGGGCGTCGAACGGCTGCGGCAGGTGCGCGGCCCGGACGGGCCGGACTTCGTGCCGCACCGGCGGCTCGCCTACGCCCAAGCCGCCCTGGCGCTCAAGTCGAACCGGTTGGACGTCGCCGAGCAGGTGCTGATCGAGGCGTTGGAGCACCCGCGGACGCTGGACCGACCACTGGACACCGAGGAGGCGTACGACAAGGTCCGGTTGCCCGTCCTGCTCGGCGACGTCCAGCTGGCGATGCGGAAACCGGCGGCGTTCGACTCGTACCGGGCCGCGTTGGCGGAGCTGCCGTCCCTGGTGCGGGGTCGACGACGACTGGAGCCGATCATCCGGACCAGGCTGGTCCACGCGCACCAGGTGGCCAACCGGTACGACGAGGCCGAAGCGCAGGTGAGCGCGGCCCGGGAGCCCGCGGACCTGGACCACGACCACGCCACCGCGTTGCGCCTGCTGGCGATCCGGAACGACCGGTCGACCGGTCGGCTGGAGCGCGCGAAGGCGCAGGTCGAGGCCCTCGGCGCCGAGGTGGCGGCGAAGGACCGCGTGCGGGAGGCCGTGCTCGTCGCGTTGGCGCAGCACGACCCGGAAGGAGCACGGCGCCTGTTGCACCCGCCGGGTCCGCGGCGGATCGACCCGCTGAGGCCGGTCACGCGCGAGGCCTGGGAGCACGAGCTGACC
The DNA here is from genome assembly GCF_003014735.1 of Saccharothrix carnea. Taxonomy (GTDB): domain Bacteria; phylum Actinomycetota; class Actinomycetes; order Mycobacteriales; family Pseudonocardiaceae; genus Actinosynnema; species Actinosynnema carneum. Next base: position 36,814 of record NZ_PYAX01000018.1, read on the forward strand.
GGCTTGACGTCGGCGTCTTTGGCCGACTACGGCGCCTCGATGACCGCGTTCGAGGCCGCGCGCGCCTTGTGGCACGACGAAGGCGACCTCGAAGGCGAGGTGCGCTGCCACACGCACGCCGCGCTCCTGCAGATCCGTGACGTCGGCAACCTCTCCCTCGCCGAACAGCACCTCGCGGAGGCTGCGGACCTGCACCCCGGCACGGGACGACGGGAGTGGTTGCGGCTGGTCCTGGCGCGGGTGGAACTGCTCGTGCGCCAGGAACGCGCCGCGGACGGCGCGAACGCCGTGCGGTTGGCCATCGACGTGCTGAAGCAGCACCACGCGAGCCCGACGGCCCTGGTGCGGGCGGCGGTCGAGGGCCTCGCGACCGGGGACCCGCAACACGTCACCGAACTGCTCGACGTCCTGGAGTCCAACCTGGCGCTCATCACCCCCGCCTCGGCCCGGATCACGGCGTTGAGGTACCTGGAGCGCGTGCCGACGAGCCAGGGCGTCGCCGCGCACCAAGCGTTCCAGCGGGTGCACGACCTGCTGGACCTCGACCGCGACCGGTTCACCGCGGCCGACCTCGCCCTGCTGGAGCTGACCCTGGCCGAGGTCCACCGCCTGCGGGGACACCCGGAGGACGCCGGCGAGGTGCTCGCCTCGGCCGCGCGCCACGGCGAGCACCTCGCTTCACCGCACTTCGTGCGCCGATGGGCGCGGGCCCTGGACCGCATCGGCCGACCTGTCACCGAAGAGTCACCCGGCGTGCCGCGCTACCTCGACGCGTGTGCCGAGCTCCCGCCGTTGCGCGGCGCGTTCGCGGTGGAACGCGCGGAGGCCGCGGTGGAGCTGGAGGACCAGCTGGCCGCCACCCGGTGGATGGACCGGGCAGTGGACGCCTTGGGGCAGGCGGGCGACCAGGAGACCCTCTGGCACATCCGGCTCGAATTCGTGAAGGGCGAAGTGGGCCGCATCAACGAGGCCGCGAACGCGAGGGCGCAGGCACTCGCCATCGTGGGCAGGCTGCACAGCACGATCCACGTGTCGCCCCTGTCGTCGCGCTTCGCCGGCGTGGAGCCGGAAGCACCCGCCATGCACACCGTGCTGGCACGCGCGGTCATCGACGCGTTGCGGCAGCAGGTCCGACCGTGGGGGCCCGACGCGCAGTCCGTCGTGGACATGCTGATCCGCCTCGTGGAGGAGATCCCCACCGGACGTGGTGACCAGGACGCCTCCGAGGAGCTGGCCAACCGGCTCGACCAGAACTGGCGGTTGATCGCGCGGGCGCTCGGCCAGCTCATCCTCCAGGCCCGTCCGGCTTCACTCCCGTACCCGGCGCTCGGGCTCGGGCTCGAGGTCCGGCACCGCAGGTGGAGCATGATGCCGTGGGAGCTGGCCTACCGCCCCGGCACCGACCGGCTGCTGTCGCTGGACTCGGTCGTCGGCCCGCTGTACCGGGCGCTGTCGGCGAAGGCGGTGCGCAGCGGCGAGGTGTCGTTCGTCCAGTTGGCGCTCAACCGGCTCAACTACGCGAAGCTCCTGCTGGACGGCGAGCTCGGGCCGATGACCAGGCGGGCGCTGGCCGCGTACCAGAAGGACCACGGGCTGGAACCGAGCGGGCAGCTCACCATCGGGCTGCGCACCCGGCTCCAGTCCGCCCTGACCACCGAGCACAAACCGCTGGTCGTCCTCGTGCGGCAGAGCCCGGGGCGTCAGCTCATGTCGCACCGGGGCCACGCCAACACCGGTGTCGACCTGTCCCGCCTGTACCGGCGGTACGGCTTCGAGGTCGAGGTGGTCGAGAACCCGACGCTCCAAGGACTGTCGGCGGTGGTGCGGTCGCTGATCTCCGGTGGTCGCGTCCCCTCGCTGCTGCACCTGTCCGGTGGTCTGCGCGAGTCGAACGGCGCGGTGACGTTCTCGTTCCTCTCCGGTTCAGGTGAGGAGGAGTCGTACCGCGGGTACTCCGACGACATCCCGGTCAGCTCCATGGACGGCCTGCTGGCGACGTTCCCGAACGACCAGGTGGCGCCGATCGTCGTGCTCGACGTCGACCGCCCTCGCGGTACCGCCGAGACCGCGCTGCACCTGTTGCAGCGCAACGCCTTCGCCGGTGAGCTGTTCTCGCTCGGCCGCTGCGCCGCGGTCCTGGGCACCGGGCTCGTCGGCCGCGAGGGCACGGAGCTGTACGAGCACCTGGTCGGCTCGCTGGCAGACGGCAGCACGCTGAGCGAGGTGATCACGAACGTCCGCCAGCTCGGCTCCGCACCCGGACCGCGCGAAGACCTCGGCCTGGAGCGGGTGCTGTCATTCGTCGGCATCGCGCTGTTCACCAACCTGCCGTGGTTGCGCCTGCCGCGCCGCCGGGAGCGCGGAGCGTGAGCCGGGTCGACCGCAGGCGCGTCGAGCTGGACGTGAAGCTGGCCGCGATCGAGCACGAGCTCGCGCTGTGGTTCGGCGACACCGGCAGGGGCCTTCCGCTGCGCAAGCACCGGTCACAGCTCGGGCGCGTGGTCGAGACGTTGCGCGGGCTGCTGGGTCGGGTTGCCGAGCAGGTCGAGCTGATCGGACCGGACTCGGTGGACACCGCTTACGAGGCCCAGGAGAACCTGCTGGAGGCGTACCGGGTCTGGGAGTTCTTCCGGTCGAAGTTCGCGTTGCGCTACCAGGACGGGTACCGGCGACCGTTGGCCGTGGCGGACGAGTACGCGTGGGCGTGCTACCGGCCGGTGCTGCGCGCCGCGCGGTCCGCGCGACCGGACCTGGTCGGCAAGGAGCCGCCGCTGGTGCACCTCAGCGGCGCGTTCAGCCCGTACGCGCACCTGCGCGGCGACCGGTTCACCGTCGAGGAGCCCGCCGGCGCGCTCAACAGCGACGCGTTCCAGCGCGTGGTGCTGTCGCTCCCGGTCCCGGTGGTCGGGATGCCCTGGCACCAGGTCCGCCACCTGCCCGACTTCCCGCTGCTGGCGCACGAGGCGGGGCACTGCGTCGACCACGACTTCGAACTGGCCGACGACATCGAGGACCACCTCTACCTCGCCGTGCGGGACCTCCCGGCCGCGCGGCGGGCCGACTGGGACCGCTGGGGCAGCGAGGCGTTCGCGGACTGCTTCGCCACCCTCGCCGCCGGCCCCGCCTACGTCTCGGCGCTGGCGGACTTCCTGTCCGCGCCGGGTCCGCCGGCCGAAGGCCCGTCCGCGCACCCGCCGCCGGACGTCCGGCTGAGCCTGACCCTCGCGGCGCTCGACGTCGCCGGGCTCACCACGCACGCCGACGCGTTGCGCCGCGACCTCGGTCCGTCCTCGGAGGACAGCCCGCACGCGCTCGACGCCCCGTCCGTCGCGGCCGCTCTGCTGGGCGAGCCGCACCCCTGGCTCGGCGGCCGTGCGCTGAAGGAGGTCGTCACGTTCTCCGCACGGCACCAGGACGACGCCGTGGCCGCCATGACGGCGGTGCTCGACCGGCGCCGCCCGCGTCCGTCCGACGTCCGCACGCTCGTCGCCGCGGCACGGCTCGCGTTCGACCACGCGCCGCGGGAGTTCACCGCAGTCCAGGACGTGGTGCTCCAGCGCGCCGTCGACGCCATCGACGACGGCACCCGTGCGGCGACCGACCGCCGTGACGGCGGACCGGGTGACCGCGAGGCGGGCGCCGCGTTGTTCGACCTGATCAATGAAGCACGAGGAGCAGCACGGTGACCGAAGTGATCGACCCGTTCAGAGAGCCCGCCGCCCGGCTCGCCCGCGCCGTGGCCGGCGACGACGACCTCCGCTTCGCGCTGGTGTTCCAGGCCGTGGTGGACCAGGTGGTCGGGTTCGCCGAGGCGGACGACCTGGTGGAGGTGGCGACCGAGGCCTTGAACGGTGACTCGGACACCCGGTCGGCCTCGTCGTCGTCCCCGGTGGATGGCCTGTACGCGGACAGCACGTTCTTGGCCAACGCCCGCGCGATGGCCGAGGACCACCGGCGCGTCGTCGGCGGCGCGCCCACTTCGGACTTCCCCGACTGCGTCGCTGTCGGCAGTGCGGACGGCTGGTGCTGTTCGGGGACGCTCATCGCACCGGACGTCGTCCTCACGGCCGCGCACTGCGTCGACCCCGAGGGCTGCGGGCAGCGGGTCCACATCGGGGACGACGTCCGGTACGCCGACACCGACACGATCGTCAAGGTGCGCAAGGCCGTCATCCACCCCGGGTACCGGGGTCCGGGATCGCCCGACGACCTCGCCGTCCTCCGCCTCGCCCGGTCGGCCGACGTCGCGCCGCGTGCTCTCGCGCCGGCCGACGCGTTGGAGGACCGGACGTTCGTCCGGGTGGTCGGCTTCGGCCGCACCGACTTCGCCGGGCGGGTCGGGTACGGCCGGCGACGCCAGGTGGACGTGCCGCTCGCCGGCCGGGACGTGGACTACGGGGCGGACCTGGACACCGAGTTCGTCGCCGCCACACCCTCCCGCAACCGCGACAGCTGCCGAGGTGACAGCGGTGGCCCCGCCTACGTGCGGATCGGCGACCGGTGGCTGCTGGCCGGGGCCACGTCGCGGGCCACCAAGAGCAGGCGGCGCAAGTGCGGTGACGGCGGCATCTACACCCGCGTCACCTCCCACGAGCGGTGGATCCGGTCGGTCGCGGGTCGTTGACCGGCACGGCACGACGGACCCGGCGGAACCTGTGGTCCCGCCGGGTCCGTCGTTCAGTGGTGGTAGGCGTGCACGACCGCGTGACCGCGACCGCGGCCGATGAGCCACTTGTTCACCGGCACCGTCACCACGAAGGCCACCGCGAAGGCGAACGCCAGCGCGCCCCAGAACAACCAGCTCGCCAGGCCCGCTTCCATCGCGCCGGGCACCACCAGCATCACGCCGTTGTCGACGACCTCCATGACGATGATGGACACGGTGTCCGCCGCCAGCGCCACCTTCACCGCCTGCCGGAAGCCGACACCGGCCTTGAGCACGCCGCGCATGGTCAACGCGTAGCCGAAGACGAAGGCCAGGGCGACGGCCAGCGCGATGGTGGCGAGGTTGCCCCAGCCGAGGGCCGTGCCGATCACCATGCCCAGCACCTCGCCGATGGCGCAGCCGGTCAGGCAGTGCAGGGTCGCCGACGAGGCCATCCCCCAGGTGACACCTCCGGCGTGGCCGTGATGCCCCTCGTGGTCGGAATGGCCCTGGTGGCCCTGGTGGGCCCCGTGGTCAGCGTGCTCGTGTCGCATGTCGACTCCCATCAGAGCGGCACCTCCGGATCAGGCGCGGGTGACCGCGTAGCCCGCGTTCCGCACGGCGTCGGCGATCGCCGACTCGTCGGCCGAGCCCGTGACGCTGAGCCTGCCGGCGCCGAGGTCGACCTCGACCTCGGCCACGCCGGACACGCCCCGGACGGCACCGGCCACCTTGGACGCACAGCCGCCACAAGTCATGCCCTGGACCAGGAAGTCCAGCCCGCCGGTCGACTCCGGACCGGTCTGGGCAGCAGGCGTCTCACAGGTGTTGCACATACGGGACATCCCTCCGTTCGTATACCCAGTAGGGGTATAACGGGGACCGTAGCATACCCCCGGGGGTATCGCGATCCCAGCCCGGACACCGGCTCGTCGGGTCAGTTGCGCGGCCAGACCCGGACCGGCACGCGCGGGAACGCCGCGGTCAGGAAGCGTTCGGTGACGCGGTCGCGCACGAGGCAGTCCGGCCAGTCGTCGAGCACCTCGGACAGGGTGCGGTGGCCGAACGCCAGCCGGAGCAGGACGCCGGGCGGGATGGCGGCGTGGGTCCGGAGATCGGTGGACGGGCTGACGGCGCCACGAACGGCCGTCACCGCCGTGGGTTCACCGTCCGTGAAGTCCAGCCGGGCAGCACGGCCGTACGTGTCGATCGTCAGCGTCGGCTCGGGCCAGCGCAGGTCGGCCGCCCGCCAGCGGTCGCGCAGCAGCGGCAGCAGCCGGGCGAGCAGGCCGGCCGGGTCGCCGGTGCGGGCGTACCAGCCCCGGCGCCGCCTCGGCACGCCGGGCGGACCGAGGCGGACCAGCGGGTGGTCGGGGTCGAGGAGGAAGCGGACCCCGGTGAACGGCTGCCCCAGCGCTGCCGCGTGCTGCCTGCCGACGTGACCGAGGTGTGCGTGCACGGCGTCGGCGACCCAGGGCCAGTCGGCCGGTCGAGCGCACGCCGCCGCGACCACGGTCAGCTCTCCGGCGGCGGACATCCGCGGTGCGTAGACCAGGTATGCCCGGACGGCCCCGTCCAGCGCCGGCACGACGACGGTGCGCCCGGCCTGGTCGTCCGGACGGCGCCCGGCCATCTCGTACCGCCACACCTCGGCGTCCCTCGGGCAGACCAGGGCGTCCCCGTGGACGAGTTGCCGGTCGATGGCGGCGAGGTCGTCCGCGTCGGCGACGGTGGCCGGGCGCATCGTCGGGGCGGAGCTGTTCGGCAGCGCCGTGGCGGGCACGGTGGGGGCACCGTCGTTCGACAAGGCGTAGTCGTAGCCGAGCCGCCGGTAGAAGTACGGGATCCCCTCGATGACCTGGACCGGCACGTCGTCCGCCGCGTACCGCCGGTGCAGCGCGGCGAACAGCCGCTCGGTGAGCCGGTTCCCGCGGTGCTCCGGCGCCGTGCCGACCAGTTCGACCTGCGCCACCGGCAGCCGGATCCCGCCCAGGCCCCAGTCCTGCCGCAACCCCACCAGGCTGGCCACCGGTCGTCCGGTGGCCGAGTCCTCGGCGACCAGGAAGTCGTCGGGGACGACTGCGGGATGGCCGTCCAGCAGGTCTTCGACCCAGGCGGCGATGCCGGGGTGCGGTCGCCCACCGGTCACCTCCTGGAGCTGGACCGACGCGTGCAGGCGGGCGAGTTCGCTCGCGTCGGAGGACCGGCCCGGACGGATCGCGTAACGGTCGTCCTCGGTGGTCATGCCCTGTCTCCCGCGGGGATGCCCGGCCGCCGGTCCGCGGTCGGCTCCGGCGCGTCGACGGCGAAGCGGCCACGCCGGGCCAGCACGAAGCCGACCAGAGCCGGAACACCGACCGCCGCACCGGCCAGCAGCCACTGCCAGACCGTCATCGTGGTCAGCGAGGCACCCGTCACCGTGTAGACCAGCGTCGCCGGGACCACGCCAACGGCGGTGCCGAGCACGAACGCGCCGACGCGCAGACCGCTGAGCCCGGCGACGTAGTTGACCAGCCCGAACGGGACGACGGGCAGCAGCCGCAGCGCGATGACCGCCGGCAGGCCCCGGCGTTCGAGCATCCGGTCGACCCGCGCGACCCGGCCCCGCGCGGACCGCGGTCGGACGACCTCGCGCCCCAGCCGACGTGCGACGGCGAAGCTCGCCACCGCCCCGATCGTCACACCGGCCACCACCACGACGGTGCCGACCACCGGCCCGAACACCACCCCACCCGCGACGCTCAACAACGGCTTGGGCACCAGGGCGACCGATCCGGCGGCAGCCACCACCACGAACACGAACGGCGCCGCCGCACCCGTGCCCTCCACCCAGGCACGCAGCTCGGCGACGTCCGGCGTCACACCGGTGAGCACACCCACCGCCAGCGCCACCACGACCAGCACCAGCACCCCGAGCCGGACCACACCCGCCCGCACGTGGTCGGCCACGCCCAGTCCCGCCTCACCTCGTCCTGCACCACCAAGCCCGCTCCCAACTTACCGTCGCCCCGCTCCAGTCGGGTCCAGGCCGCGTCCGGTACCCCGGCCCGTCCGATCACGACCGCGCCCCGCCGTGGGGCGGCGTCGCGTTCGGCGTGGAGCGGACGGGAGAGGCGAGTCGGCCGATGCCCGCCGGATTCGGCTGGTGCGGGCGTTGCGACCGCGCCTACGAAACGGCTTCCAGCGGCAGGTCGGCGCCGCGCCAGGTGGCGGCCAGCTCCTGCACCGGCAGGCCGAGGGCCTCGCCCAGGCAGACGATCGTGCCGAAGCCGGGCGACGGCAGCCGCCCGGTCTCGATCTTGCGCAGCGTTTCCGGCGAGATACCGGCCGCCCGCGCGACTTCCGCCAGGTCACGTCCCGCCCGCGCGCGGCGCAGCAGGGCGCCGAGACGCCTGCCTGCTTCGATCTGCTCGGGCGTGAGCGGTTGGCGGACCATGGGGCCCAGAATACGACTGGTATTAGAATACCGGCAAGTGCTAGGGTTTCGGTATTACTATACCAACACCGGGTGACGCGAGGTAGTAGTGATCGAGCTGAAGACGCCTGCGGAGATCGAACGCATGCACGTGACCGGGCGTTTCGTCGCCGAGGTGCTCACCGAGGTCGGCCGGCTCGCCGACGTGGGCGTCAACCTGCTGGACCTGGAGCACCACGTGCGCGGCATGATCGAGCGGCGCGGTGCCGAGTCGTGCTACTGGGACTACGCCCCGTCGTTCGGCGAGGGCCCGTTCCGCAACGTGATCTGCCTGTCGGTCAACGACGCCGTCCTGCACGGGCTCCCCCACGACTACACGTTGCGCGACGGTGACGTGCTCAGCGCGGACCTCGCGGTCGGCATCGACGGTTGGGTGGCCGACTCGGCGCGCACGATCATCGTCGGCACACCGGCCGAGGAGGACCTGCGGATCATCCGCGCCACCGAGGAAGCGCTGGAGGCGGCGATCGAGGTGGCCCGTCCGGGCAACCGCCTGGGTGACATCTCGGCGGCGATCTGGGCGGTGGCCCGCGACTACGGCTACCCGGTCAACACCGAGTTCGGCGGCCACGGCATCGGCCGCACCATGCACGAGGACCTCCACGTGTCCAACAAGGGCCGGGCGGGCCGCGGCCTGAAGCTGCGGCCGGGACTGACCCTCGCGCTCGAACCCTGGTTCGCCCGCACGACCGACCGGATCGTCTACGACGACGACGGCTGGACCATCCGCTCCGCAGACGGCTCGCGCACCGCCCACTCCGAGCACACGATCGCCGTCACGGAGGACGAACCCTTGGTGCTCACCCGGCGTGACGCGGAACAGCCCGCGAGCTGATCGACCACGGACGAAGGGCCGCGGGGGTTTCCTCGCGGCCCTACGTCCACCCGGTCAGCGGTCGGCGTGCACCTGGGCGACCTCCGCGTCGGTCAGCGCGCGGTCCACGGCACGCACCTCGTCGACCGCGCCGTGCCAGAAGTCGCCGCGCACACCGGCGTACTTGGCGCGACCGATGGCCAACGGCCCGGTGCTCACCTCGTCCGGCCCGATCGGGATCGCCGCGGCACGCACACCGTCGACGTACAGGCGCGTCTCGCCCGCCACCTCGTCGCGCACCCCGACCAGGTGGTACCAGCGGCCGAGCTCCGGGGTGGCCGCCAGCGTGGCCCGCCTGCCGCCGGGGACGCTGAACGCCCACCTGCCCTGCCCGTACTGCAGGTAGAACGGGTTCTCCACGCGCCGACCGTCCTGGCTGACGGCGGTGGCGTAGTTGCCGGGCAGCGAGTCCATCGTCACCCACGCCGACACCGAGTACGAGCCGGTCGTGTCGAGCACCGGTCCGGTGGTCTGGGCGTAGTCGCCGTTGCCGTCGAACCCCAGCGCCTGCCCGCGCACGCCGGTCGTCCACGCCGCGTCACCGTTGAGCGACACCGGGTTCGCCGCGCCGCTCGCGTCGTCGCCGTTGCCGTCGAGTGACCACGAGCCCTTGCCGTCGTACGTGCGCTCCGCCGCCGCGGCACCGGCCGCGATGACCCTGGCGTTGACCTCGCGCACGGGACCGGGGTCGACCTTGATCTCGCGCCGGTCGTAGGTCCACAGCCCGTTCAGCTCGGTCTCCACGTCGGTGATCTGCGTGTAGACCGAACCGGACAGCTCCGCGCCCGCCGCGTCGAGGTAGAACGTCTCGGTGTTCGACACGTACTTGGCGGTCAGCGCCGCCTTGTCGGCCACGCCGCTGTAGATCACGGCCGGTGCGCCCGGCCACTGGTGTCCGGGCGTGCGCAGGGTGAACCCGCCGTGCTCGCCGTCCATCGCGACGCGGGTGGCGTCCGGCCACGCGGGGTCGGTGTTGTTGTAGTCGTGGTGGTCGATGACGTCACCCTCGCCCGAATCGCCCTTCGACGCGCAGCAGTTGACGCCGCTGTGCGCGTTGACGACCCGGGACGGGTCCGCGGCCTTGACCGACTCGGTGATGCGGCCGGTCTCCTCCCGGTTCCACTCGCCCCAGCCCTCGTTGAACACGATCCAGCCGATGATCGCGGGCGAGTCGTGCAGCTGCTCCATCGTGCGCCGGCCCTCGGTGAGGAACGCCTGCTGCCCGGTCTCGTTCGTCACGTTGACGTTCACGAAGTCCTGCCACACCAGCATCCCGAGCTTGTCCGCGTGGTAGTACCAGCGGGCGGGCTCGACCTTGATGTGCTTGCGCAGCGCGTTGAACCCGAGGTCCTTCTGGGCCTTGATGTCCCACGCCAACGCCTCGTCGCTGGGCGCGGTGTGCAGGCCGTCCGGCCAGAAGCCCTGGTCCAGCATGGCCAGCGAGAACACCGGCTCGCCGTTGAGGACGAGCTTCGGGAAACCGGCCACGTTCCGCACGCCGATGGAGCGCATGCCGAAGTAGCTCCCGACCTCGTCCTTGGCACGACCGTCCTGGAGGGACACGTCCAGGTCGTACAGGTACGGGTCGTCGGGGCTCCACAAGTGCGGGTCGGGCACCGGCAGGGTGAGGTCGGTGTTCGGTGCGCCGGTGACCGTGCCGACCTTCCTGCCGCGCTGGTCGCGGGCGGTGACGGTGACCTTGGCGTTCACCGAAGCCGTCGAGGACGACACGCGGACGGTGAGCGTTTCCTTCGTGATGTCCGGTGTGGTCTTCACGTCGTCGATCGCCCTGTCCGGCACCGGCTCCAGCCACACGGTCTGCCAGATGCCCGAGGACGGCGTGTAGACGATGCCGCCGGGGTTGCGGGACTGCTTGCCGATCGGCTGGTTGTCGCCGGTGGTGTCGGTGACCGCGACGATCAGCTCGTGCCTGCCGCCGCCGCGGAGGGCATCGGTGATGTCGGCGGTGAACGCGGTGTAGCCGCCGGCGTGCTCGGCGACGAGCGTGCCGTCCACCCACACCCGGGCGTGGTGGTCGACCGCGCCGAAGTTGAGCTTGAGCCGCTGGCCGCGACCCACTCGCCAGTCGCGTGGCACGTCGAACTGGCGGCGGTAGAACATGTGGTCCTCGTGGCGCTCCAGCCCGGACAGCTGGGACTCCACCGGGAACGGCACGGTGATCCGCTCGGGCAGGCCGCGGCCGAACGCGGGCTGCTGCCCTTCGGTGGCCGCGGCGAACTCCCACTGGCCGTTGAGGTTCAGCCACTCGTCGCGCACCAGCTGCGGGCGCGGGTACTCCGGCAGCGGGTTGTCCCGGTCGAGCTCGTCGCCCCACGCGGTCTTGAGGCGTTGCGTGGAGGTGTTGGTCGCGGTGCGGATGACCTGCGGCACGGTCTCGGCACCGACGACCAGTCCACCGTCGCCGTCGTAGGTGACCCGGACGCGCTGGGGCTTCTGGATGGTGGCGCCGAGCTTCACGACCACCCCGGTGGGGTCGCGCGGGTCGACGGCGGCGGACTCGACCGGGAACGGCACGGTGTCGACCTCGACCTTGAGGTGCGACTTCAGGTCACCGAGCGCGTCCACCCGCTGGTCGAACGCGGCTGCCAGCGTCCGGCCGTCCGGCGTCACGGTCAGGCCGACCGGGTAGACCGGGAAGTCGGCGGGCGGCAGGAACGCCGTCTCCGGCACCGGCTGCTTGGCCAGCGTCGGCGTGGACCAGCGCAGTCGCAGGTTCGCGCCGCCGACGTCCTGGAACACCTCCATCCGGAAGTCGTGCCGCTCGCCCGCGACGAGGTGGACCGGCGCGCTGTGCTGCTCGACGTCCCAGTCGCCGACCCAGTGGTCGATGACCGGCACGCTGTCGAGGAACAGGCGGAAGCCGTTGTCGCCGACGGCGTGGAAGGTGTAGTCGCCGGTGGCGGGTGCGGTGAGGCTGCCGGTCCAGCGGGCCGTCGTGTGCTCGGTGCGGCCGGTGAGCTGCTGGAACGTGCCGGTCAGGTCGGCGAAGTCGACGTTCGGGTCGAGGGTGGTGCCGCCCGGGTGGGCGAAGTCGCGGGCACCGGGTGCGGACATCCGGAAGTACTCGCCCTTGAGGCCGTGCGCGGGTGGCGCGGCGGCGGTCGCGGGCACCGCGAGGACGGGGGTGAGCAGGAGTGCCAGGAACAGGGTGGACAGCCGTCTGGCGGCAGGGCGCATGAAGCTCTCCTCGGGCTCGACTATGAGACCCATCACAAACGCCGTTCATCTACCCACAGAGTCCAGCAGAACACAACAACAAACTTCACACCTGGGAGCGCTCTCACGCCTCTACCGCTCAACCTCGCACAAAGGTTCGGACCATCGGGTAGCCCTGGGTGACGGCACAGCGGCGGCAGACCCCAGGAGGCGGGAACGGGCGAGCCCGGCCGATCACGGGCGGATCGGCCGGGCTCGTCGGTGTGGTGCGGTGGGATCAGGCGAGGTCGAACCGGTCGAGTTCCATGACCTTCGTCCAGGCCGCGACGAAGTCCACCACGAACTTCTCGCGGGCGTCGTCGCTCGCGTAGACCTCGGAGAGGGCGCGCAGCTGCGAGTTCGAGCCGAAGACGAGGTCGACCGCGGTGGCCGTCCACTTCAGCTCGTCCGTGTCGACGTCACGGATCTCGTACACGTTCTCCTGGGACTCCGACGCCTTCCACCGGGTGCCCGGCGAGAGCAGGTTGGCGAAGAAGTCGTTGGTGAGCACGCCCGGCCGGTCGGTCAGCACACCGTGCCGGGTGCCGCCGTGGTTGGCGCCCAGGGAACGCAGGCCGCCGACGAGGACGGTCATCTCGGGCGCGGTCAGGTCCAGCATGTACGCGCGGTCGACCAGCAGCACCTCGGGCTGGAGCTTCTCACCGGCGCGCACGTAGTTGCGGAACCCGTCGGCGCGCGGCTCCAGGACCTTGAACGACTCGACGTCGGTCTGCTCCTGCGCGGCGTCGGTGCGACCCGGCCGGAACGGCACGGTCACCTCGACGCCCGCTTCGCGCGCCGCCTGCTCGACGGCCGCCGAACCGGCCAGCACGATGAGGTCGGCGAGCGAGATCTTCGCGCCGCCCGCCTCGTTGAACTCCCGCTGGACGCCCTCCAGGATCTCCAGCACCTTCGCCAGCTGCTCGGGCTGGTTGACCTCCCAGTCGCGCTGCGGCTCCAGGCGGATCCGCGCGCCGTTGGCGCCGCCGCGCTTGTCGGTGGAGCGGAAGCTCGCCGCCGAGGCCCAGGCGGTGGTGACCAGCTCGGCGGTCGTGAGGCCGGAGTCGAGCACCTTCGCCTTGAGGGCGGCGATGTCGGCCTCGCCCACGAGGTCGTGGTCGACCGCGGGCACCGGGTCCTGCCACAGCTGCGGCTCGGCCACCCACGGACCCAGGAACCGGCGGACCGGGCCCATGTCGCGGTGCAGCAGCTTGTACCAGGCCTTCGCGAACGCCAGGGCGAACTCGTCCGGGTTCTCCAGGAAGCGGCGGGAGATCTTCTCGTACGCCGGGTCGACGCGCAGCGACAGGTCGGTCGTGAGCATCGTCGGCTTGTGCTTCTTGGCCGGGTCGTGCGCGTCCGGGATGATCGCCTCGGCGTCCTTGGCGACCCACTGCTTGGCGCCGCCGGGGCTGGTGGTCAGCTCCCACTCGTGGCCGAAAAGGATCTCGAAGAAGCGGTTGCTCCACTGCGTCGGCTTGTCGGTCCACGTCACCTCGAGACCGCTGGTGATCGTGTCCGCGCCCTTGCCGCTGCCGTGGGTGCTCAGCCAGCCGAGGCCCTGCGCCTCCAGCGGGGCGCCCTCGGGCTCCGGGCCCACGTGGGCGTCCGCGACACCGGCGCCGTGCGTCTTGCCGAACGTGTGACCACCCGCGATGAGGGCGACGGTCTCCTCGTCGTTCATCGCCATCCGGCCGAAGGTCTCCCGGATGAAGTGCGCCGCCGCCAACGGGTCCGCGTTGCCGCGCGGCCCCTCGGGGTTGACGTAGATCAGGCCCATCTCGGTGGCGCCGACCTCGGGCGCCATCTCCGACTCGTTGACGTAGCGCTCGTCGCCCAGCCAGGCGTCCTCGGGGCCCCAGAAGATCTCCTCCGGCTCCCAGACGTCCACGCGGCCGAAGCCGAAGCCGAAGGTCTTGAAGCCCATCGACTCCAGGGCGACGTTGCCGGCGAGCACGAGCAGGTCGGCCCAGGAGACCTTCTGGCCGTACTTCTGCTTGACCGGCCACAGCAGCCGGCGGGCCTTGTCCAGGTTGGCGTTGTCGGGCCAGCTGTTGAGCGGCGCGAACCGCTGACCGCCGTCGCCCGCGCCACCGCGGCCGTCGTGGATGCGGTAGGTGCCGGCGGCGTGCCAGCTCAGCCGGATCATCAGACCGCCGTAGTGGCCGAAGTCCGCGGGCCACCAGCTCTGCGAGGTGGTCAGCACCTCGACGATGTCGCGCTTGAGGGCCTCGACGTCGAGCTTGGCGAATTCCCTGGCGTAGTCGAAGTCCGGACCCAGCGGGTTGCCCTTCGACGAGTGGGCGTGCAGCACCGAGAGGTCGAGCTGGTTGGGCCACCAGTCGCGGTTGCTGCGGGGACGGCCGCCGGTCTTGGCGGTCGGCGAGTCGATCGCCGGGTTCTCGCTCTCGCTGCCGTGCGCGGTCACGGAATCGTGCGCGACCGGGCAGCCGACTGCGGCCTTCTGGTCCACGCCCTGGGAGCTCGACGGGGGCGTTGCCTTGGGGTCGCTCATCTACTTCCTTCCAACTGGCGGTTCATTGGCGGAGTTCTCGGCCGAGCAGTCGGGACAGGTGCCCCAAAAGACGACCTCCGCCTCGTCGACCCGGAAACCGGCGTCGTCCGAGGCGGTGAGACAGGGGCTGTGACCGACTGTGCAGTCCACGTCGGCGATGGCGCCGCACGAGCGGCACACGACGTGGTGGTGGTTGTCGCCCACCCTGGACTCGTAGCGGGCGGTCGCGCCGGCGGGCTGGATGCGCCGCACCAGGCCGGCGTCGGTCAACGCCCGCAGCACGTCGTACACGGCTTGGTGGGACACCGAAGGGAGTTCCTCCCGCACCAGAGTGATGACCGTCTCGGTGTCGACGTGCCGGTGGTCGCGCAGCGCCGCGAGCACCGCCAGGCGAGGGCGGGTCACCCGCAACGACACCGCGCGCAACTGCGCCTCGAAGTCCGATGTCACGGGTCGACCTTAAAGGACATATCTGGAGCCAATCAAATTTAGCTCCGTCACACCCTCACCCGTTCGTGTCCAGGGACGACGTCCTAACAGGCCTGGCCACGCACTGCGCCGCGCCTGCCCCCAGTCTCCGCGACTGTGATCAAAACCACTGTCCGGTCCGGACGCTCGGCGACGAGGAGTCGGCGATCACCGCGATCCGCGCCGACCGGCAGGGACGCGAGCGGAACGTGGTGCTGGCCGGAGCAGCTCGACGGCCTCGACGCGATCCTGGACGAGGCCGACGACCTGTTGATCCTCGTCGTCCAGCGCAAGCGGGCCGGGCAGGTCCCGCAACGGCACCTCGACCGGTTGCTGGACACCGTGCAGCGGTTCGACGACGCGCTGGAGGCCTGCGCGGGCGACCCGGTGCTGTCCCGGCTGCTGGAGCAGGCGCGGGTGTTCTCCCGGGCCGAACGCCGGGCCCGCCGGCTGGAGATGATCGCGCACGACCCCACCTCCGCCCTCGACCGCTACTCCATCCACCGGGCGCTGGTCCGCGCCCTGCGCGCGGGCGACGCGGAAGGCGCCGAGGCCATCGGCGTGGCGGACGCCCGCGGCGGGATCAGCGACCTGCTCCGCGCACCCCGGTCGGCCGACGACTCCCCCGCGACCTGACCCTGGCCCGCGGTCCATTCGGGTGTCACGGCCGCGGTCCGGGCCGTACGGGTCCGTGGCGGCGGGCAGGATGGGGTCATGGGTGATCAGTACCCGCCACCGGCCGCGGACCACGGTGGTGCGGCGACCGTCGACCAGGTCGGTATCGCGTCCGGGGCGTCGACCGTGGTGCAGGCCGGACGTGACGCCAAGGTCGAGGTCAACTACGGGATCACCCGGCCGCAGCCGAAGGCGCTCGCCGGGCTGCCACCGGCCGAGGCCGCGTTCACCGGCCGCTCGACCGACCTCGCGGTGCTGGCCGACGTCCTGCGCCCGGGGGCCGACGACCAGCCGACCGTGGCGACGATCGCCGGTCCGCCCGGGATCGGCAAGACGACCTTGGCGCTGCAGGCGGCACACGACGCGGTGGACGCCGGGTGGTTCCCCGGCGGCGTGCTGTACCAGGACTTGCGCGGTTTCGCCCGGCAGGGCCGGGTCGAACCCGAAGCCGCCCTCGCCACCCAGCTGCGCAAGCTCGGCGTGGGCGGCGAGCACATCCCGCCCGACCTGGACGGCCGCTCGGCCCTGTACCGGTCACTGCTGGCGGAGCGCGCGGACCGGGTGTTGGTGGTGCTGGACAACGCCGAGCAGGCCGGTCAGGTGGCACCGCTGCTGCCCGGCGACCGGCGGCACCGCGTCCTGGTCACGAGCAGGAACACCCTCGACCTGAGCTCCGCCCGGCACCACACCCTGGGCGTGCTCACGGGCGAGGAGGCGGTCGAACTGCTCTCCCTGCTGCTGACCTCCGCGCACCCTGGCGACGACCGGATCGCCCGGGCCGGTGATGCCGCCCTCCGACTCGCCGAGCTGTGCGGCTTCCTGCCGCACGCGGTGGCGATCGCCGGCGGGTTGCTGGTCGGCGACCGCGATCAACCGGTCGCCGAACTGGTCGACGTGCTGGCCGATCGGACCGAGCGGTTGACCGAGCTGGCGACCCGTGAGCGGTCGTTCCGGGCCGCGGTCGACCTGTCCTACGAACGACTGGACCCGCCGGACGCCCGGGTGTTCCGCCTGCTCGCGGCCAACCCGGGACCGACGACGACCGCGGCCACCGCCGCCGCGCTGGCCGATCTCGACGAGCGTTCCGCGCGCCGCTCGCTCGACCTGCTGCGGCGGGCGCACCTGATCGAACCCGCCGGGCCGCGGGGGCGGTTCCGGTTCCACGACCTGATCAGGCTCTACGCCGAGGACCGCCTGCGCCGCGAAGAGCCGGACGAGCCGCGCGACGCGGCCCTCCGCCGGCTGCTCGCCCACTTCCACCGGCTGATGGCCGCGGTGTGGGTCCACGAGTTGCCGACCCGGCTGGTCGAGGGGAAGCAGCTCGCGTTGACCGGGACCTTCGAATCGCGCGCCGACGCGTTGGCGTGGTTCGACGCGGAGCGGCCGAACCTGGTGGCGGTGGTCAACCGGGCGTTCCGGTCCGGGCACCACGCCGGCGTGTGCCTCGCGGCCATCGTCCTCGGCTACTCGTTGCAGAGGTGGGGCGACTGGGACGAAGCGCTCACCGTCCACCGCTTGGCGGTCGAGGCGGCACGGCAGGTCGTCGACCCGGCGGCGGAGGGCAGGGCGTTGCTCGGCCTCGGCACCGCCTACCGGACCACGCGCGACTTCGAGCGCGCCGACGCCGTGCTGCGGCAGGCACTCGACGTGCTCGGTCGAACCGGTGACCGGGCGGCGGTCCTGGCGGCCTCCCGGGAACTGGAGGGCAGCAGGCTCTCGGCGCACTTCTTCACCCCGTTCACCGAGCCGGCCGACGACGAACCCGACGTGCCGGAGAACGCGCCCGAGCCCTCCCCGGGAACGGATGTGCTGGCCGCCGTCGCGGCCATGGAGACCACGAGCAACACCGCGATGAAGCTCTTCGTCCAAGGCAGGTTCGACGAGGCGCGCGCCGCGAGCGAGGAGTTGCTCGCGGGTTGTCGGCAGATCGGCTCGCGGGAGGGCGAGCGGGTGGCGCTCAACAACATCGGCGACTGCCACTACCACCTGCGTCGGCTCGACCAGGCCATCACCTCCTACACCGCGTCGATCGAGGCGGCACGCGAGGTCGGCAACCGCCACGGCGAGGCGCAGACGAGCAACAGCCTCGGCAACGCCTACCAGAGCCACGGCCGACCGGACCTGGCCGTCGCGCACTACGACAGGGCCGCGGAGCTGTTCCGGGCGTTGCGCGACCGGTACGGCGAGGCGATGACGCTGTCCAACCTCGGCGCCGCACTCGTCGCCCAGGACGAGCGCGAACGGGCTCGCGACTGCCTGCTGCGCGCGGTGGAGCTGCTCGACGGGCAACAGCGGCCCCAGGACGCGGCCCGAGCACGGGCGCTGCTCGACGCCCTGGGCAGCTGATCACCGCGCGTCGACCGGAAGGCAGGCCCGGTGCCCTGTCGAAAGACAGGGACGGGTCGTCGCTTCCGGCCGAGGTCAGGAGAAGTTGATCTCCGTAGCGTCGGGTCCATGCCTGATTCCCTTGCGAACGACGAAGTTTCGGTTGACGACGTGCCCGATGTCAGTGCCGAGTGGTACCTCGACATCGCGGGCTGGGGCGCGTCGAGCCCGGAAGCAGTGCGGGTGTTCGGCGTGATCGCCACCGAAGCCGTGGTCGGGGTGTTCGCGGTCGTGTTCGGCGTGCTGTGGTGGCGTGCGCGCCGCGGTCCGGCGGCGACGATGGCACGGGCGGTGCTCGGGCCGGTGGTGACCGTGCTCGCGTACGCGGTGAGCGAGGTCGTGAAAGGACTGTGGCAGCAGGACCGTCCGTGCCGGGTGCTCGGCGAGGTCGCCACGATCGCCGGGTGCCCGGAGTTCGGTGACTGGTCGTTCCCCAGCAACCATGCCACGATCGCCGGTGCCGCGGCCGTCGCCATCGCCTGGTCGGGTCGACGGACCGGGATCGTCGTCGCGGGCTTGGCGCTGCTCGCCGCCGCCTCACGGGTGTTCGTCGGTGTGCACTACCCGCACGACGTGGTGGCGGGCCTCCTGCTCGGCGCGGTGATCGCGACGGTGCTGCCGCCCGCGGCACGTGTGCTGACGCCCGCCATCGCCCGGGTGCGCGAACACGCCGCGGGCGCGGCGCTCCTGGGTGGGTGATGATGCCCCTCATGCGCACGGTGATCTTGTGGGTGGTCGCGGCCCTGCCGGTGGTGTGGGCCGCGATCACCTCCCTGCCCGGCCGGTTGGCGCCCTGGGAAGCCGCGACGTACCTGGTCGTGCTCGGGGTGGCGGTGGTGCTGGTCCGTCGTCGACCGGTCACCGCGCTGCTGGTGACCGGCGCGGCGTGGCTGGTCGCCTTCCTCTCCAAGGTGCCGGCGGACAGCACGGTGGGCGTCGGCGTGCTCTCGACGGGCCTGGTGACGGTGGGCTTCCTGGCCGGTCGGCACGCGACCGCGGGCGAGCGGGGTGTGGTGGCGCTGATCGGCGCCGGTGCGGCAGCGGTGACGTCGGCGCTCGTCGTCCTCGGCGGCGTGGACACGGCGTTGGCGGCGGTCTCCGGCATCGCGGCGCTGGCGGCCGTTCCGTGGGCGGTCGGTCGTTACCGCCGGCAGTACCTCGGGATGGTGCGGGCGGGGTGGGAACGCGCGGAACAGCTGGAACGGGAGGCCGACCGCGCGGTGGAGCAGGCCGGGCTGCGCGAACGGGCGCGGCTCGCGGCGGAGATGCACGACATGGTCGGGCACGAGCTGGCGCGGGCGGCGCTGCTCGTCGGTGCGCTCGAAGTCGCTCCCGCCCTCGCCGAGGAGCACCGGGAGGCGGCACGTGCGGCGCGCACCGCGGTCACCGCCGCCGCGGAACGGTTGGCCGACGTCGTGCTCGTGCTGCGTTCCGGCGAGCGCGAGCCCGTGCGGTCGGTGGACGAGATCGTGGCACGCGCACGGCGTTCCGGCCTGTCCGTGGACGTGACCGGCGACGGCGCCGAGCCGGCGGACCCGGTGATCGCGCGCACGGTGCACCGGGTGCTCACGGAGGCGATCACCAACGCGATCAAGCACGCCCCTGGCGCACCGGTCACGGTCCACCTCGCGGGCACCGGGGACGGCGTCGAACTCCGCGTGGTCAACGGTGCGGCTCGACGCGCACCGGCCGACGCGCCCGGCAGCGGGCAGGGCCTGCTGGGGCTCGCCGAACGCGTCGCCCTCGTCGGCGGGCGGTTCGCCGCGCACCCGCTGGACGACGGCGGGTTCGAGGTGACCGCCCACCTGCCCGGGAAGCCCGCCACCGGGTCCGCGGCGACCGGCACGCACCGCCATCGCGCGGAACAACGGGTCCGGCGCAGCGCCCGCCGCACCGTGCTGCTCGCGTGCGCGGTGGCCGGCGGCATCGTGGTCGCGGTCCTCGGCTACCTCGTGTTCGACGCGGCGACCTCCGTGCTGGACCCGGCCGACTACCAGCGCCTCCAGCTCGGCCGGCCGGAGTCCGAGGTGGCCGCCGTGCTGCCGGCGCGGACGCGGGTGGACCGGCCGGACGCCGCCCCTCCCGTGCCGGAGGGTGCGAGCTGCCGGTACTACAGCACGCACGCGAACCCGTTCGACGAACGGCGGCTGGACCTGTTCCGGCTGTGCTTCCGGGACGGGCGGCTGGTGGACAAGGCCCTGGTCGAGCGCGATCCGTGACCGGAGGGGATGATGCCGACGTGATCAGGGTGGTGCTCGCGGACGACGAGGCGGTCGTGCGGGTGGGGGTGCGGGCGGTGTTGGCGGCGACGGACGACGTGGAGGTCGTGGCCGAGGCGGGCACCGGGCGTGCGGCGGTCGACCTGGTGCTGGCGCACCGCCCGGACGTGGCCGTGCTGGACATCCGCATGCCGGAGCTGGACGGGCTGGACGCCGCCGCGGAGATCCGGCGACTGGGCACGGGCACCGCGGTCCTGGTCCTCACCACGTTCGCCGACGACGCCTACATCTCCCGCGCGCTCGGCGAGGGCACGAGCGGTTTCGTGCTGAAGACCGGTGATCCGCACGAGATCATCGCCGGGGTGCGCGCCGCCGCCTCCGGTGCCGCCTACCTGTCGCCGCTGGTCGCGAGACGGGTGGTGGACCACCTGTCCGGTCACGGCCCGAGGCTGCGCGCCGGCGAACGGGTCGACGGGTTGACCGACCGGGAGCGCGAGGTGCTGGGACTGGTCGGCGCCGGGCTGTCCAACGCCGAGATCGCCGACCGGCTCCACGTGGTGGAGGGGACGGTCAAGGTCTACGTCGGCAACGTCCTACGGCACCTGGGCCTGCGCAACCGCGTCCAGGCAGCCATCGTGGCGTACGAGGCGGGCCTCATCCCCCCGACGCCCTGATCGGTTCGGTGCTCACGTCGGCGGCCCGCGATCGGGAGGCACGCGGAACCCCGGTCGGGACAGCCGCGTCTGACCGATCATGGCAAATGGCCGTATGGCGATCCGCATGGCGGCGGTGCTCGCGCTCGTCCTCGCGATGGTGGTGGGCAATCCCGCGCTGTCCGGCGCGTGCGCCTGCGGTGCGTTCGTCGCCAATGACAAGCTCGACGCGGTGCAGGAGACGGCGCTGGTCGAGTTGACCGGGCGGACGGAGTCGATCACCCTCGCGGTGCAGGCGCGGTCCGAGGCGACCCAGGCGGCGTTCCTCATGCCGGTTCCCGCGCGTGCCCGGTTCGAGATGGCCGATGGTGAGCTGTTCGCCGAACTCGACCGGATCAGCCGGCCGGACGTCGAGGTGCGGCGCGTCACGGTGGACGGGGAAGGTGGCGCTCCCCCGGGGTCCGCCCCCGGCGCCACGGTCGTCGACCACGTCGAGATCGGCCCGTACGAGGTCGCCCAGCTCGCCGGCAGCGACGCCACCGCCGTGACGCAGTGGTTGGGCGACAACGACTTCACCCTGCCCACGGCCCTGGGAGGCGCGCTCGCGCCGTACCTCGCGGAAGGCTGGCTGGTCGTCGCGGTGCGCCTGGCCCCGACGTCCGGCAGCCTCGCCTCCGGGCTGCCGCCGATGCGGCTGACGTTCGAGACCGACACGCCGGTCTACCCGATGCGGCTGTCGGCCACCGCCGAGCGCAGGCAGCCGCTGCGCCTGTACGTGCTGGCCGACCACCGGACGGACGTCAGCAACCCGGCGCCCGAGGGCGCGGCACCCGAGCTGACGTTCGCGGGCGAGGTGCGGCCGGACCCGCAGTACCCGACGCTCTCCGCGGCGTTGACCGGGCCGCGCTTCCTGACCCGCTACGACGCGGAGCTGAGCCCGGAGCTGATCACCGACGACATCCGCTTCACCCGTTCCGCCACCGACGAGCCGCACCGCGAGCTGGTGATCGTCACGGAGTACGTCCGCTCGCCGTGGCCGGACCCGGCGGTGCTGTTGATCCTGACGGCCTTGGCGCTGGCGGCCGGTGCGGTCGTGATCGTGCGTCGCCGTTCGGCCAAGCGGGACGCTCCGACCAAACCCTGACCGGCCGCTCGCCGAAAGCACTTGCCCCACCGGAGGGAGAGTTCTAGAGTTCTAGAAGTGTCCAGTCAGAGAGTCAGCACCGGCGTGATGAGCGCACCCGACGCGGCCGGTCGGTTCGGGAGGTTCGGCGGGCGTTACCTGCCGGAAGCACTGGTACCCGCCGCCCAGGCGGTGGAGTCCGCGTTCCGCGAGGCGTGGTCCGATGCGGCGTTCACGGCGGAGTACCGACGACTGCTGGAGACGTACGTGGGTCGGCCCACGCCGTTGACGGAGTGCTCGCGTCTGTCCGAGGCGTTGGGCGTGCGCGTGCTGCTGAAGCGGGAAGACCTCGCGCACACCGGTTCACACAAGATCAACAACGTGCTCGGCCAGGCGTTGCTGGCCCGGCGCATGGGCAAGCGGAAGCTGATCGCGGAGACCGGCGCCGGGCAGCACGGCGTCGCCACGGCCACCGCCGCCGCGCTGCTCGGCCTGGCGTGCACCGTCCACATGGGACACACCGACGTGCGGCGGCAGGCGGTGAACGTCTTCCGGATGGAGCTGCTCGGCGCCGAGGTCGTGCCCGAGACGTCCGCGAACGGTGGCGGCACGTTGAAGGAGGCGACCAACGGCGCGCTGCGCGCGTGGGTGAACGAGACCGAGCACGCGCACTACTGCGTCGGCTCGACCATGGGACCGCACCCGTACCCCTGGATGGTGCGCGAGTTCCAGCGCGTCATCGGTGACGAAGCACGTGCCCAGTGCGCCGTGCGGCTGCCCGAGGCGGTGCCGGACGTCGTGGTGGCCTGCGTCGGCGGCGGGTCGAACGCGGCGGGCACGTTCGCCGGGTTCGCCGACACGACCGCCCGGCTGGTCGGGGTGGAGGCGGCCGGTGGCAGCGCGGTCGACAAGGGCAAGCTCGGCGTGCTGCACGGGTTCATGTCGCACTTCCTGCAGGACGACGACAGCCAGGTGCTCGAAGCGCACTCGATCTCGGCCGGGCTGGACTACCCGGGCGTCGGCCCGGAGCACGTGCACCTCGCCGAGACGGGTCGCGTGCACTACACGAGCGTGACCGACGACCAGGCCCTGCGGGCGTTGACGCTGGTGACCAGGACCGAGGGGATCCTCCCGGCGCTCGAATCGGCGCACGCCCTGGCGTGGGTGGTCGACGCCGCCGCGACCGGCGAGCTGGCGGCCGGGTCGACGGTGCTGGTCACGCTGTCCGGCCGCGGTGACAAGGACATCCAGCAGATCAGGGAGCACCTGCGATGAGCGTCGCGTTGACCTTGCGGGCCGGTGGGCGCCCGCTGTTGATCCCGTACGTGATGGCGGGTGTCGTGCCGGACTGGCTCGACCTGGTGCGCGGTGCGGCGCGGGCCGGTGCGGACGCGGTCGAGATCGGCCTGCCGTTCTCCGACCCGATGCTGGACGGGCCGACCGTGCAGCGGGCCGCCGCCCTCTCCGCCGCGCGTGGTGGCCGGCCGAGGGCCTTGCTGGACGAGTTGGCCGGGCTCGACCTCGACGTGCCGCTGGTCGTCATGACCTACGCGAACGTGGCGATGACGTTGACGCCCGGACGCGGTGTCGGCGGGTTCGTGGAGCACCTGGCGTCGGTGGGCGTGCGCGGTGCGATCGTGCCGGACCTGCCGCTGGAGGAGTCGGCGGAGTACCGGGCACGTGCCGCGGCGGCCGGGGTCGCGGCCGTGCTGCTGGCCGCACCGGTGTGCGGTGACGACCGGTGCCGTGAGATCGCACGGGCGTCGTCCGGGTTCGTGTACTGCATGAGCTCGATGCGGATCACCGGTGAACGCGCCGACCTGCCCGCGACGGCACGGGAGACGGCTCGGCGACTCAAGGGCATGACCGGGTTGCCCGTCGTGACCGGGTTCGGCATCTCCACGATCGCGCAAGCGGTGGAAGCCTGCGCGGACGCGGACGGGGTGGTGATCGGCTCGGTGTTGATGCGGATGCTGGTCGACGGCGCGCCGGTGGCCGAGGTCGTGGAGGAGGTGGCCGCGTTCCGCCGGGCGCTATCCTCCGGGCACCTTTCCCCGGCGGGGGGCTGAGAGTCGGGAGTGTCCACCGGTGAACGACGGGCGGCGCACGGGCCGCGAGTACGAGACGCGCGTGCCCAAGTACCTCGCGATCTACCGGGTGCTGGCCGACCGGATCGCCGATGGCCGCTACCCGCCGGACGCGCCGCTGCCCGCGCAACGGGAGCTGGTCGAGGAGTTCGACGTCTCGTTGATGACCGTGCGGCAGGCGATCCAGGCGTTGGAGGCGGACGGGCTGCTGGAGACCCGGCACGGGGTGGGCACGTTCGCGCGGCGGCCCGCGTTCGCCTACGGCCTCACCGGGTTGCGCAGCCTGTCGCAGGACCTGGTCGAGCAGGGCATCGAGCTGGAGACCGAGGTGCTGGACGCGCGGCTCGTGGTGCCGCCGGCGGACGTGGTCACGCGGTTGGGCGTCGCGGACGGAGGTCGGGTGCTGGCGGTCGAACGGCTGCGCCGCACCCGCGCGGTGCCGCTGCTGTTGCAGACGTCGTACCTGCCCGAGGAGCTGGGGATCGGCGCCGAGCAGCTGCGCCACCGGTCGCTCTACCGGCTCCTGGAGGAGTCGGGTCGGCCGGTGCGGCAGGCGAGCGAGACGATCCAGGCCGTCGCGCTGACCGCCGACCAGGCCCGGGTGCTCCAGCGCGAGCCCGGTTCACCCGCGCTGCTGAGCTGCCGGCTCAGCCGGGGCGAGGACGGCACACCGCTGGTGGACGACCGCGCGCTGCTCGTCGGCGACACGGTGATCACCGCGGAACGTGCCGTCACCGGGACCGACCTCGCCTACGGACACCGCTGACGCCGGCAGCGCTCACCGGTCCAGGGCGGTTTCCCGGTCCAGGTGCGACAGCTTCGCGGGGTTGCGCACGGCGTAGATGCCGGTGACGAGCCCGTCGTCCACGCGCACCGCCAGGACGGTGTCGACCTCGCCGTCGAGCCGGAGGAGCAACGCCGGGTGGCCGTTGACCTGCACCGGGTGCAGTGAGGCGGTGGCGAGCCTGTCCAGCCTGCCCGCCAGCAGGCGAGCCACCTTGTCGGCGCCCACGACGGGCCGCGTCGCGGTTCGGACGACCCCGCCGCCGTCACCCAGCAGCACGACGTCGGGCGCCAGGACGTCGAGCAGGCCCTGCAGGTCGCCGGTGTCGACCGCCCGCTGGAACGCGGCGATCGCGTCACGGCTCGCGGCCGGGGTGACGACGCCGCGCGGTCGGCGTTCGGCGACGTGCGCCTTGGCGCGGTGGGCGATCTGGCGCACCGCGGCCAGGCTCTTGTCGACCGCCTCGGCGATCTCGTCGTAGCCGAGGCCGAAGACCTCGCGCAGCACGAACACCGCCCGCTCGGTCGGCGTCAGCGTCTCCAGCACCAGCAGCATCGCCATCGAGACGCTGTCGGCCAACTCGACGTCCTCCGCCACGTCGGGCGTGGTCTGCAACGGCTCGGGCAGCCACGAGCCGACGTACGACTCCTTGCGCCGACCCAGCGCCCGCAGCCTGTTCAGGGCCTGGCGGGTGGTGATCCGGACCAGGTACGCCCGCCGGTCGTGCACGGTGTCGAGGTCGACGGCCACCCACCGCAACCACGTCTCCTGCAGCACGTCCTCCGCGTCGGCCGCCGAGCCCAGCATCTCGTAGGCGACGGTGAACAGCAGGTTGCGATGCGCGACGAACGCGTCGGTGGCGGAGTCCGCGCGGGCGTCCCGGCCCGTGCCGCCGGCCTGGTCCCCGGGTGCGGTCCGCCTACCGGCCATGAGTGCCCCCTCGTGGTTCGCCGAGTCTGCCCACCGGACACCGGGGCGCGCACTTCTGTGACACCGCGTGGCGCTCGTCACGTGCCCGAGCGGGGCCGGGGTCACCGTTCGACCGCCGCCAGCCACGCGCGGCGGGCGGCGGCACGGGTGAACTCGCGGACGTGCAGGCCCGCGCGCAGCCACGCGAGCGGGAAGTCGTCGCTCTCGTCGCGGATCACCCGACCGAACGCGTCCCGGCCGCGGTCGCGCGAGGCGGCGGCCAGTTCCGCCAGCAGGTCGGCCGTGGCGGTGAGGCCGTTGCCGGTGAGGGCGCGAACCGCCCGTTCGGCGGAGGCGACGGCCGCCACGGCACGTCCGCCCAGCGCGACGCGGTGCAGCACGTTCTCCAGCGGACGGACCGGAGGCGGGACGCGGTCGGTCGGTTCCGGTCGCGGTGGCAGCGCGCGGGTGCCGTCACCGGCGACGTGGGACCGCTGGAGCTGGTCCAGGCCCAGGTCGACGTGGTGGCGCAGGTCGGTGGGCAGGTCGAGGTCCCCGGCGACGGCCAGCGCGACCGCCGTGCCGGGACGGTCCGGCCGCAGGCGTGCCACGGCGCGCAGCCGCAGCCCCGGCGCGTTCGCGAGCACCCGCAGGTTCTCCCGCGCACGGCTGTTCGCACCGACCAGGTCCACGTGGGCCTCGTCGGCGCCCAGCCGCACCGCGTCGCCCGCCGCGCCGAGCACGGTGCCCGCGACGAACAGCAGGTCCGCGCCGGCGGGGCGGTGGGACTCGGGCCGGGTGTGCGCCTGGAACGCGCGCGTCACCTGATCCGGCAACGGCTGCGCCCACAGGTCGGCCAACGGCGGCTCGTCCCACGACGCGGCGGACGCGGCCACCGCGCGGACTGCCTTGCCCGCGCCGAGCCGGTGGTCCGACGACGCCGTGCCGCCGGACAGCAGCAGGCCCGAACGGCCCAGTTCACGGTGGCTGAGCCCGGACTCGCCGATCGCCACCGGACCGCTCGCCGCAGCACCGACCCGTTCCGCGCCGCCCGGCATGATCGCGGGCACCGTCCACAGCACGCCGCCGTCGTCCACCAGGTGCGTGACGACGCCGGCGTAACCCGAGCCGGCGACGACCGCCTCGGTGCACAGGCCGTACAGGCGCAGCGAGCCGATCGGCCGGTACTCGCGCCGGGCAGTGCCGCGCAACTCTGCGGCCGGGCCGGTGCCCGTGCGCAGGTCGTGGCAGAGCACCATCAGCTCGACCAGTTCGGCGGTCAGCGCCTCGCGGTCGAACGTCGGGTCACCCGATCGTGCGGCGGCCAGGGTGGCGGCGATGCGCAGGCCGTTCGCGGCGGCCCGGTGCAGGCCCGCGACGCGGGCGGTGTGCACGGCGCGCAGCAGTTCGGCCCGCACCACGGCGCCGCTGCCCGTGGCACCCGCGCGGAGGACCGTCGCGCACGCCGCCCAGAGCGCGCCCGCCGCCGCACGCTCGTCGTCCGAGATCGTCTCGGCCACGGCGGGAACCGGCTCGTCGGGCACCGCGACCGGCTCCGCGACCGCGTGGGCGACGTCGGCCGCCGCCACGGCGACGCCCCGGTGCAGGCACTTCGGCGCGAGCAGGCAACTGCACACCAGGTCGTCGGCCGCCGTGAGGACACCTCCGCGCAACGTCCAGGTGAGCGTGGTCTCGGGATCGAGGGTGGCCCGGGCCGTGTCGTCGGCCGCGGTCACGGTCCACTCGGCCACGCGCCCCAGCGAGGCGTCGACCCGTTTGCGCAGCCGGGGAGGCAGGGCGTCGAGCACATCGCCCACCACCGCCGGGAACACCGGTGGCACGCTCATCCGCGCACCTTCTCCCCCACCCAGCGGGCCAGCTCCTGCGGGCTGAGGGCGGCGACCGGCATGCCCGCCGCGACCAGCGCGCCCGCTACCGACGTGGAGTAGCGGGCGACGCCGCGGTCGTCGAGGCTCGCGCAGCCGAGCACCGTCACGCCGGACGTGACCAGCTCCCGCACCTGCCCGACGAGCGGCCCGACCGGACCGCCCTCCTCGAAATCGCTGACCAGCACCACCATCGTCCTCTCCGGCACGGTCACCAGGGAACGGGCGTGGCGCAACGCTCCCGCGATGTGGGTGCCGCCGCCCACCCGGACCTCCAGCAGCAACGACAACGGGTCGGCCACCCGGTCGCTCAGGTCGACGACCTCGGTGGAGAACGCCAGGAAGTGCGTCGACAGCGCGGACACCCCGGCGAACACCGACGCGGTCAGCGCCGCCCACACCGTGGACGACTCCATCGAGCCCGACACGTCCACCACCAGCACCAGCCGCCAGTCGTTCGCCTTGCGCCCGCGGGTGCGGAACACCGGGCGTTCCGGCACGACCACGACCCGCCCGTCGGCGCCGCGGCGGGCGGTGGCGAGGTTGGCCCGCAGGGTGCGCGGCAGGTCCAGCCGACCACCGGGCCGCCGGGTCGGCGTCGGCAGTTGGATCCCGGTCAGCGCGGGCTTCACCCGGTTGGCGAGTTGGTCGGTCAGCTCGCGCACCAGCCGTGCCACCAACGGCCGCAGCCTCGCCAGCGCCGACTCCGACAACCCGCCCGCCAACGACAGCACGTTGCGCAGCAGGTCCACCGAAGGCCGCACCGACCCCGGGTCGATCTCCAGCGCCGCCTCCAGCCGCCCACCTTCCGCCGCCGCGGCCAGGACTTCCTCCCGGACGCGCTCACCGAACAGGTCGCGCAGCTCCTCGGACCACTCGCGCACGCCGGGGAACGAACTGGAGCGGTCCGCCCCGAGATCGCCCCGCGCCGCGCCTTCACCCCCGTCCCGCCCGTACAGCTCGTCCAACGCGGCGGCGAACCGCCCCGCCCCCGCCGGACGGTCACCGTGCGCGCCCAACACCAACCGCCACCGGACCGCGACGGGCAGCCCACCGGTCACCTCGGCAGGCCCTCCGTCGTCACCGGTCGCCGACAACCCGCTGCCACCGGCCGCCTCCGCGGGCAACCCGCCCTCAGCCGCCGCCTCGGCAAGCGACACGCCCTGACCGGTCGCAGGCAATCCGTTCCCACCGTCTGCTCCGACCGACAATCCGCCCGCGTCGGCCGACGCCATCGAGCGGTGAGGCAGCAAACCGTGCGCCCGCAAGGCGTCCACGGCGGCGTGCTCGGCTTCCAACCACACCGCCAGCAGCTCCGGGTCGGGCGCGCCGACCGCGTCGACCCGCTCACCGGTGCGTTCCTCGACCACCGCCAGCACACGTGCCCGCGCCGCCGGCCCGACCGACGTGAACGCACCGCGCAACGCGGGCAGCCGCTCCAGGAAGTCGCGGTCCGCCAAGCCCTCCACCCGGTCCAGCAGCGGTGTCAGCGCTTCCGGCGTCTCCAGCAACGGCCCGGCCGCCGCGAGCACCCCGGTGAGCCCTCGCCGCAGCACGCCCCGCCGCTCCGGCGTCGACGCACCGTCCACCCACGACGCCACCCGCTCCCCCAGCGCCGCCGGCGGCACCAGGCCGAGCAGCACCCGGGCCGCGCCCGCCGCACCGGCGATCAGGGGCGCGCCCGTGTCGGCCAACGTCCGCAGGCACGCTTCGAGCCGCAGCCCGTGCACCTCGGGCCGCTGCCCCAGCTCCACCAGCGCCCGCGCGTCGGCGACGTCCTCCGACCCGGCCAGCCCGTCGAGCTGCGCCACGGCCGCCGTCTCCAGTTCCCGCGCCAGCGACGGGTGCCCGTCGAGCACGTCGCCGGACGTCCCGGGCACGTGACCGGCACGCAACCGGTCGAGTAGGTCCAGCCCCGCCAACAGCTCCCGCAACGTCGCCGACGTCGGCAGCACGGTCGCCGCGTCGGACAACAGCGCGTCCACCACGTCGGGCAACCCGCACAGCGCCGAGTCCCGCAGATCGGCCAGCACCGCACCGGGTGTGTGTCCGCCGCGCTGGTCGCGTTCGGCGCGTCGGGCCCGCAACCGACCGGCCGCAGCCAGGTCCAGCGTCGCACCCCACAGCCCCGCCACCGGCAACGTCGCCGCGGTCGCCGGGGTCCACGCCACCGTCCAGCGGGTGGTGAGCGCGTCGGCACCGCCGACGCCCGTGGTCGCGGTCTCCTCGCCGTAGGTCACGCCGAGCACGGCCAACCGCCGCAACGCCACCTCGCGCCGCGCGTCCAGCGCCGACCGCAACGGGTCCAGCCGCAACGACACCGGCTCGCGCGAGTCCGGACCGGGCAGCTTCAGCGCCGCGACCTGCGACTCCACCGCCGGCGCCAGACCGGACCGGGGCGTGCCGGGAGCGAGCACCCCGGTCCGGTGCCCGACCAGCACGTCACCGGCGGCCCGGGCCACCACCCGGCCGCGGCCCAGCGGCTCGGCGTGGGTCAGCACGCTCTGCACCGCCTCCACCAGCTCACCGCGACCGGGCGCGGGCAGGCCGCGCAGCCGGGCCAGGTCGACCGCCAGGCGCAACGCCTCGCGCGCCTCGCCGGGACCGGCCGGGTGGCCGAGTTCCCGCACGCGCGCGCAGATCCGCACGACCACCGACGCGGCGGCGGCCTCGACCGCGTCCGGGTCGCCCGCCGCCTCCAGCACGGCCTGCTGCCACTCGGGGTCGCGGATGCCCGCCGGGTAGCCGGAACGCTCGTCCAGCAACGCGAACCCGTACGGCACCAACGACGTGACGATGTCGGCCGCGGGCACCGGCGAGTCGTCCACCGGCCCCTCCAGCAACGCCGCCGCGTGGAACGACCCGACCACCGCCGCGCAACGCCGTCCGCCCACTTCTCGCACGGCCCGCCGCATCCACGCCTCCCGGCGCAGGTCGTACGGGTCGACGTCGGCGTCCTGCCGGAACGCCCAGCCGACCATCAACGCCGCCCGCCGCACGGCTTCCGGCGTCTGGCCGGGCGCGGCGGCCTCGACCAGCCGGTCCCACAGGTCGTCGCCGTCACGGCCGGTCGTCGCGCCGCGCAACGCGTCGGTCAACGGCGTCGGGCCCCGCTCGGCGGGCCGGTGCCCGTCACCGCGCAGGGCGAGCGGCAGGTCGCACGGCCGGACCTCCACGCCGTTGGCCCGCGCCCAGCGGACCGCGGCCAGCTCCGGCGAGAAGTCCGCGAACGGGTAGAACGCCAGGTCACCGCCGGGTGACGCGCCGGACAGCGCGACCGGCGCGACGAGGTCGGGATCGGCCAGGAACGGCAGCCACTCCCCCAGCTCCTCCGGCAGCTCGACCAGCAG
Source organism: Saccharothrix carnea (assembly GCF_003014735.1). Classification (GTDB taxonomy): domain Bacteria; phylum Actinomycetota; class Actinomycetes; order Mycobacteriales; family Pseudonocardiaceae; genus Actinosynnema; species Actinosynnema carneum. The sequence goes on from NZ_PYAX01000018.1 coordinate 68,078, forward strand.
CACCTCGGGCGCGAACGCGTCCAGCAGGGCGGGCACCACCGCCGCCAGCGCGGGCGAGTGGTGCCGCACCCCGATCAGGTACGGGTGCCGGTGGTCGGCCAGGTCACGCATCGAGGACGTCACGGAGCTCCCACAGCCGTCGCCAGGTGCGCGCGCCGGACTCGGCCCGCCGCCGCACCGCACCGTCCCAGTAGCCGAGCAGCCGGGCCGCGTCGCTCGGGTCGTCCTTGCGGACCACGCCGAGCAGGTGGCCGGGCAGCAGCGACAGCGGGTCGCGGTCGCCGGGGAAGTACGCGCCGGCCAGCCCGAGCGAGGTGGCGACCGACACCGCCTCCGCCGTGCTCATCACCGTGGACGGCCGTTCGACCGCCCACCCCTCCTCCGACACGCCGTTGCGCAGGTCCCGGAACGCGGTGACCAGCACCTCCAGCACCACGTCGTCCACCGCGAAGGGCGCGCTGACCCGGTCCAGCGCGGCACTGGCCTGCCGCCGCACCAGCGCCGTCTCGGCGGCCAGGTCGCCGATGGGTCCGACGTTCTCGAAGTTGAACCGCCGCTTCAACGCCGCGGACATCTCCGACACGCCCCGGTCGCGCAGGTTCGCCGTGGCGATCACGGTGAAACCGGGCGCGGCGTGCACGGTCGCGCCGTCCGTGCCGGACAGCTCGGGCACCGCGATGCGCCGGTCGGACAGGATCGACACCAGCGCGTCCTGCACCTCCGGCAGGCACCGGGTGACCTCTTCGACCCGGACCACCCCGCCGCCGCGCATCGCGGTGAACACCGGCGACGGCACCAGCGCACGCGGGCTCGGCCCCTCGGCCAGCAGCAACGCGTAGTTCCAGCCGTAGCGCAGCTGGTCCTCGGTCGTGCCCGCGGTGCCCTGCACGACCAGCTGGCTGGTGCCGGACACGGCGGCGGCCAGCAGTTCGGACAGCATCGACTTGGCCGTGCCGGGTTCGCCGACCAGCAGCAGGCCGCGTTCGCCCGCCAGCGTCACGACGGCACGCTCGACCAGCGCCCGTTCGCCGACGAACTTGGGGCTGATCGCCAGTCGGGACGGCACGCCGTCCGCCGAGACGCCCTTGGGCAGCGCCAACACCTCGCCGCTGCCCATCACGAACGTCACCGCGGCACGCGGGGTGAGCCGCCACCCGGGCGGCCGGGGGCCGTTGTCGTAGGCCGCGAGGAACGCCAACTCCTCGCGGTAGGCGTCCTCGGCCGGTTCCACCTGCCTGGGTGCGGTCACCTGCGTCCTCCGGTTTTGAGCTCTTCGTAGGCGGGCGCGTCGCCGTCGAGCACCCGTTGCCAGGCGCGGGCGAACAGGTCAGCGACGGGTTCGGGCGGCACGATCACGCCGGCCGTGCCGGGCGTGTAGTCGAACATCGGCGTCTTCCACTGCTCCAACGGCAGGTGCGGCGAGGACAGCGCCAGCCAGCCGCCGGGCAGGAACAGCGACCGCCCGGCCCGCGCCCGCTTCGCGGTCAGCACCAGGTCGGTCCGGGCGAGCGCGGCCCTGGCCTCGCGCAGGCGGGCGGGTTTCCACCCGGTCCACCGGGCCACGTTCGCGTCGGTCGGGTCGGGCAGGGCCAGCAGTTGCAGGTACAGCGCCGCCGCGTCCTCGGTCAGGTCGAACCTGGTCGCGACCTCCGCCACCAACGCGGGCACCGACACCGTCGGGTCCTGGTGGTAGGCGGCCGGGTCGACGCCTTCGGGCGCCGGTACCGCGCACAGGGCGGTGAGGCGGTCGTCGGCCAGCCGGTCCAGCATCCGCGGGACGTCCCGCGCGCCGGTCAGCGCCACCACCGCGGCGAACAGGTCGCGGTCCGCCGGTCCGACCAGACCCGGCCTGGCCACGAGCCGGCAGTACTCGTCGCCCGCGCGGGCCAGCTCCAGCCAGTCGCGGTAGGTGTAGACGCCGCCGTCCGCGGGCACGTCGGTCCCGAGCAGCGCGGAGAGCTTCTCCACCGACACCCACGAGCCGAGGTCGACCGCGAAACCGGGGTGCGCCACCCGCTGTCGCGCCAAGGCCAGCGACTCGGGCAGCCGCGCCCTCAGCGGCGAGCCGATCGGGAGCCGGTTCGCCAGCCACAGCAACGCCTGCGGCACCGCCCACAGCGCCAGGCGGTCGAACCCCTCCGGGTGGCGGGCCTTCAGCGCCGTGCCGGTGAACGTGAACTCGGCGTCCACGGTGAGCCACGGCGTGCTGTCCGGGTTGAGCACACCGGTCAGGGACTCACCGGCGTTGCGCAGGTTCAGCAGCTTCGCCGCGTCCACCAGAACGTCGTCCGGCACGGCCGTGCGCCGGCCGAACTCGGCGGTCCACACGTCGGCGACCGCGGCCACGTCCGGCCCGGCTGTCCACAGGTCGGCCGGGTCGGCGGGCACGGCGGCGGCGATCAGCCGGAGCCGGAACCAGTCGGCCAGCCCGCGGAACCGCTCCTTGGCCGCCTTGGCGCCGGCCGCGGACAGGCCGAGCAGGTGCCGGTCGGCGGTGGCGAGGAAGTTCGCGTCCCGCCGGTCCACACCGGGCAGCCCGGCCAGCAGCAACGTCGCCTCGGCCGTGCCCAGGCCGGTCCGCTCGACCAGCGCGGGCACCGCCTCCGGGAACCAGGGCGCCGGGCCGCGCTCGGCGAGCACGTCGAGGAACCGGGCCACCCGCTCGGCTCCGAACGCGGTGCGCACCTCCTGGTCCGTCTCGACGTGCCAGTCCTCCGGCAGGTCGAACACGCCCGGCGTGCGGCTGAACTGCACGCCGTCGAACCGGCTGCCCGGATCGTTGCGCCACCTGGTCTCGAACAGGGCGATGAACCCGTCGCGCACCGGCGTCACCCGGTCCTTCGGGTTGGTCTGTCCCTTGTGGACGACCACGCCGACGGTGCGCCAGTGGCCTTCGCCGTCCGCCAGGCCGCCGTCCGCGACGGACCGCAGCACCAGTGCCAGCGCGGCCCGCTCCTCGTCCGGGGTGAGCGGTGACGCGGCGCGGTGGGCCAGCGCGGCGAGGTGCGGCAGCACGTCGAACCAGCGCGGCGCGTTCGACTGGGGCAGGGCACGTCCCTCGGGCCGCTCGACCGCCTCGGCGAGCGCGGCGATCAACGCGGGCAACGGGGTCGGCACCGGGCCGCGCGAGTGGTAGGACCGGTAGCCGCCGAACCAGTTGAGCGCGGCGTTGACCTGGTCCTCGGTGACGTCCGGCCCGGTGGGCGCGAGGACCGGGTCGACCTCGCGGGCCGCTGCGGCGATCTCGGCGTAGCCGCGGTACGAGCGCTCCAACTCGGCGGCACGGCGGACCAGGTCCACCACGCCGGAGATCAGCGCGGGGTGGGTGAGGCCGGGCAGTGCCGCGGCGACGACACCGGCCAGCCCGCCGCGCTCGCCCTTGACCAGCGCGGTCAGCCGCTCGCGGATCGTGCGCTTGTCCGGTCCTTCTTCCCGTGCGGCGGCGAGCATCCGGTCGACCGCTTCCCGCGTCACGCCGCGCAGTGCGGCGGAACCGGCCTCGTCCCGGGGCCGCAGGAGGTGCCACCAGTCCAGCGGCGGCACGAACGGCGTGCCGGTCGCGTACCGGGGGTGCCGCTCCGCGGCCGACAGGGCGGCCAGCCTGGTGCCTTGAGGGTCGAACAGGACCATCGACGCGCGCCCGCCGGTCAGCGCAACCTCCGCGCCGCCGGGCAACCGCAGCACGCCGATCGGGCAGTCGGCGAGCCGGACCCGGCGGCCGTCCACGCCCTCGCCGACGTGCGAGCCGTCCTCCTCGCGGCGCACCCGCCAGCCGTGCAGGCCGTCTGCCGCGCCGAGCGGGCTGTCACCGGTGCCGGGTGCGGCGGGCCTGAGGTCGCAGCTGCCGAGCACGAGGGTGGCGCCATCGGCGGCGAAGTCCTCCACGAACCGGGGCAGGCTCGCGCGACCGCGCTGGCCGGTGGCCGGGTCGACCTCGAACCAGCGCCAGGCGTGGTCGTGCCACAACCCGGTCCACACCGCGGCACCGTCACCGTGCGCCTCCGAAGGCCTCGGCACGACCGTGTCACCGGGGTGCACGGCCCGCCCGCCCGCGAACCGGCCGCCGCCGGGCAGCGCGATCGAGGCCGCCGGCGTGTCGTGGCGGTAGTAGCCCCGGTTGTCGTCGCCGATCTCGAAGACGTGGTCCGGCGCGTCGCTCCAGTAAGCCAACTCGCCGTCCGGACCCTGCCAGCGCACCAGCAGCACCCCGTCGAACCACGACGCGGACGGCGCGAACCCCCAGCGGTGCCGGGCGTCGGCCGGGATGCGGGACAGGTGCTCGGCGAGCACGCCGTCCGGGCCGACCACGACGAACGTCTCGCCGCAGCGCAGCACCAGGGCGGGCCAGCCCTCGCCGCACACCACCACGCTGTTGTCCTTGGGCGTGCCTGCCGACCGGAGCCGTTCGACGGCCTCCTCCAGCGCGGGCCACCCCAGCTCGTCCAGCAGTCCCGCGCGCAGCGTCGTGTGCAGGGCGGCGGCGACATCGGTGCGGGCCAGCGCCTCGGCCACGTCGGGCACGTCCACGTACGCCTCGGGCAGCCGCACGACGGCCAGCCGGTCGAGGTGGTCGGCCAGGTCGGGCAGGCCGGTGACGGCGACGCGTCCGGCGTACGAGCTGATCCACGAGCCCAGCGCGCTGCGCAGCCCCGGCGTGGCCATGGCGGACGACAGCACGTCCAGGGCGACGGCGTTCTCGCGGATCTTGGAGCGGGCGTGGGCGATGAACCCGTCGCCGAGCCTGCTGCCGAACCGCTCGGACGCGGCCAGCGCGGACAGGTCGCGGCGGCCGGGCGCGTCGTCGGCCAACCACCCGGCGACGTCGAGGTCGCGACCCCGTGCGCCGTCGTCCGCGATCGGCACGTTCCGCGACACCAGCAGGTCCAGCACGTCCAGGTCGGACTGCCGGTAGTAGCGCAGCGTGCGGACCGGCAGGCCGTCCGCCACGAGCCGGTCCGCCATCGCCTCGACCAGCTCCAGCAGCCGCACCGACCGCCCGGTGGCGCGCCACCCCGACTCGCGCACCGACAGCACCGACGACAGCCACTCGGCCGGGTGCGCCTCCACTTCGTCCGGCCCGATCAGGGCACGGGTGGCGCCGCAGTCGGTCAGGATCTCCAGCCACAGGTCGAGCACGGTGTCCGAGTCCGGCACGAACGACAGCAGTCGGCCGCGCACCGCCGCGTCGTCCTTCGCCAGCGCCACCAGCGAACCGCGGTAGGACTTCCAGAACGCGCCGCCCGCGCGGCTGATCGCGGAGCTGTCGAGGATCGCGCGCAGCAACCGCCGGTCCTCGGCCGCGAGGTCGCGCTTGGCGGCCTTGGCCAGCCGCCGCACGTCCTCCGGCATCCCCGTGTACGGCGGCAGGCCACCGCGCGTGCGCTCCACGCACAGCGTGAAGAACAGCTCGTAGGCCGCTTCCGGCTCGTGCTTGCGGGCCAGGCCCTTGGCGTGCGCGGACAGCGCCTTGGCGGTCAGCGCGCCGGCGAACGCGAACTCCAGGAACACCTCGCGGGTGCGTTCCGGGTCGACCGCCAGGTCGTGCACCTCCTCCGCCTCGCGGGCCTTGCCGAACATGCTCGCCGCGTAGGAGGTGTTGCCGTGCTGCAGGAAGATCCGCCCGGCCTGCTCGTAGAACGTGGGCAGGAAGTGCGGTGCGGACCGGCCGAGCATGTCGCCGAGCCTGGTGAAACCGTCCTTCGCCGAACCCGCCTTGGACTTGGCGGTGCGGGCCAGCCGCTCGACGTCCTTGACCAGGTTGAGCGCGTGGTGGGCGTTGGCCGGGTCGTTCACCAGCGCCCACGCGGGGAAGCCGAGCGCGCTGCGCTTGCCGGTGCCGACCTCGGCGACCCGTGACGGCGCCTCGAACCCGAGGTACTCGCAGGTCAGGTCCTCGGCGCGGCCGAGCACGGCGGGCACCAGCCGGACCACGACCTGGCCGTCCAGGCCTTCATGGGTGTAGTGGCGGGCGGTGACGGTGTCGCGGTCCTCGCCGACGTCGGCGGTGCCGGGCAGCACGGCGCCGGCCGCGATCAGGGCCTTCGGGCTCAGGTCGTTCACGCCACCACCGCTTCCTCGACGACGCGACCGGCGTGGATCGCCGCCGCCATGCGCATGCCCTCGGACCAGGCGACCGGTCCGACGTCGGCGAGCGGTAGCGCGGTTCCGTCCTCCAGCGACCAGGTCAGGTCGCCGGTCCACGCCTCGGACTCGGGGTAGTCGGAGCCGAGCCAGAAGCGGGCCTCCACCACCCGGCCGTCCTCGAACGCGGAGTAGACCGCGTCGCCGCCGCGCACCGGGTAGCCGAGCGTGCGGCAGCGGCTCAGCGCGTGGTTGAGCTGCTCGAACTTGCCGCCGGCGTAGTCGCCCACCGAGGTCTTGCCCGTCAGCCCGGCGGGCTTGGCGAACGTCTGCCGGAACAGCTGTTGCACCTTCTGCTCGACGCCCAGCTCCGCGCCGAACTCGCGCAGCTCCTCCAGGTCGTCCAGCAGCACCGGGTGCGGTATGCCGACCACCTCGGGCTTGAGCCGGCGCGTGTCGCCGTCGAGGGTGACCACGCCCAGCCCCCGTTCGGGATCGGCGTCACGCAGGAAGCCGGTCTCCGCGCCCGTGCCGTCGTCGGCCGTGACGACGAGGTCGCGCAACGCGTCGGCCCACGCGGCGTCCGCCCAGACCTCGGCGATCAGTGCCGCGGGCACCGGCAGCGAGCGGACCATCCACCCGTCCACGGCGGCCAGGCACTCGGCCCGGTGCCGGGTCAGCCACTCGGCGAGCTGCCGCAACTGCACGACCCTCGGGTCGTCCTTGAGCGATGCGGGCACCGAGGAGAGGAGCTTGCCCTTGCCGTTGCGGCACTGGACGCGCCCGTTGTCCCCGAGCCGCACCTGGTACCCGGAAGCGCGCCCGGATTGGGATTGGGCATCGAGCCAGCCCACGGTGTCCTCCTGCGAGTCGTTCACGACGGTTGGCGGGGAGGTTAGCGAGGGGGTCCGACAAAACGATCAGTTCGGCCGGTTCGTCGCCTCGCCGTGACCAGCGGCGGGACACCCGAGGGCCGGCTCTTACCTCAAGCCTTGCCCAAATCAGGTGCGAATGTGACTGGCGTCTCCCTAGCCTTTCCCCCATGAGACTGCTGCTGTGGATCGCACTCACGTGCGCACTGGCGGTCGAGGGGGCCATGGTTCTTCCGCTGTTGGCGGGTATGGCGCTCGTCGGCTGTGCCGAGGTGCGACACCGGACCGCCCGGCCGTGCGCGCGGGTGCGCCATGATCTTTTCACCGGTTGACCGAAATAGTTGCGACCAATAGAGACGACCGATTTCGTGCGTAGTGTGGCGCACGTTACTTGACCTGTCCGGTGACGAGCGGTTTTACTGCGGTCGCGCATTCGCCCTACTGACCGGTAGGCGATCTTCGCGTGACCGAATCGAGGGCGGGCACGCCCATTGTCCCCTGTTGTGGGTAGACATTGTCGTCGTGATCGACAGTGGGTGCCGCCTGCCGTACCGGGAGTCCGGCATGTCCCTGTTCAAACGGAATGACCGCGTCCGACACCGGCTTGCGCGCCGCGGCCGAACCCGCATACTGCTCTCCGTCGTGGCCGGTGTCACCGCGGCGACCGCGTTGGTCGCACCGTCCGGCGCGACGGGCACGACCGGCGCGGCCGGTGCGGCCGACCAGGAGGTCACGGGAGGTGGGCGGGTGCAGTCCTTCTGGCTGCACATGAACTCCACCCCCGTCTCCGACGAGGTGCTGGCCACCGAGGCGCGCCGCCGCGCCTACATCGTGCTGAACGCCTGGGAAGGCGCGCTGATCCCGAAGCTGAAGGCGGCGAACCCGGCCGTCCAGGTTTTCGTCTACAAGGACTTGTCGTCCACGCGCTCGTACGCGTGCCGTGACGGGGTGGACGACGCGCAGTTGCCGGCGGGTGTCGGCTATTGCCAGGCGGAAAAGGACCACCCGGAGTGGTTCCTGCTCGACCCGAACGGCCGCCGGTTCGAGTACGGCGGCTATTCCGGCCACTGGCAGATGGATGTCGGCAACACCGCCTACCAGGACGCGTGGGCGGCGAACGTGATCGAGAGCAGCACCGCGGCCGGATTCGACGGCGTGTTCATGGACAACGCGCTGTTCCCGTGCGACGCCTATCACGAGGGCGTGTGCCCGGCGAAGTACCCGACCGACGCGGCGTTGCAGGACGCGTACAAGTCGATGTTGGCCAACACCCGGGACGACTTCGTCGCGGCCGGGTTGAAGACGGTGGCGAACCTGTCCAACGCGCGACTGCACGCGGGCGCGTGGGACGCCTACACCGAGCACCTCGACGGCGGTTTCGACGAGTGGTGGCTGACGTTCGACGACACCAACCTGCTCTCGGAGTACCCCGAGGGGTGGAGCAGGCAGGTCGCCGAGATCGCGGCGAACGAGGCCAGGGGCAAGATCACCTGGGTGCAGCCGCACCACACCGCCGGCGCGGACCGGCCGTACCGGTTCGCGCTCGCCAGCTACCTGCTGGCGGCGGGTGATCGGGCCGCGATCGCGAGCATCGACCAGACCGACGGCTACGGCGACCCGACGCCGTGGCGCGCCGAGTACGACTGGGACCTCGGCACGCCGTCCGGGCCGTACCGGTCCGCGGGCACGAACATCTTCGTCCGCGACTTCGCGTGCGGCACGGTCGTGGTCAACGCCAACCGCACCGACAGCAAGTCCGTCACCGTGCCGCTGGACGGCGGGCACGTGAACGAGCGCGGCACGCAGGTCACGTCGGTCTCACTGGCCGGCACCTCCGGCGCCGTCCTCCGCAAGGCCTGCTGACGGCGCGGTCAGCGGCAGGTGGACCCGGAAGCGGGTGTCACCGGGCTCGGAGTCCACGCGGATGTCGCCGTGGTGGCGGTCGACCACGATCCGCCACGAGATGTCCAGCCCGAGCCCGGTGCCCTCGCCGACCGCCTTGGTGGTGAAGAACGGTTCGAAGATGCGCCCCTTCACCTCCGCCGGGATGCCCGCGCCGGTGTCGGCGACCTCCACCACCAGGTCGTCACCGGCGCGGGACGTGCGGACGGTCAGCGTGCCGTCGCCCTCCATCGCGGCCACGGCGTTGTCCACCAGGTTCGTCCACACCTGGTTGAGCTCGGCCGGGTAGGCGGGCAGCGGCGGCAGGGAGCGGTCGTAGTCCTTGACCACGCGCACGCCGTCGCCGAGCTTGCCGCCGAGCATCACGAGCGTGGAGTCGAGCAGTTCGTGCACGTCGACCACCTGGTACGGCGCCCGGTCGACCTGCGAGTACTGCTTGGCCGCGCCGACCAGCGTGGACACCCTGGTGGTGGCGTCCTCGATCTCGTTCATCAACGTCTCGGTCTCGACCGTGTAGGCCAGCCAGCGCACGGCGGCCTCGGTGGCGGTCTGCGGGCACACCGCCGCCGCCCGGTCCAGCCACTCGACGTCGAGCCCGCCCGCGACCAGCACGGGCGCCAGGTCCCACCCTCCCGCCACGCCGTGCGCGTCCAGCCAGTCGGCGACCTCGTCCTCCAGGTCGGCGGTCTGCATCGGACCCAGCTTCGGCGCCTTCGCCACCTGCTCGACCGCGCTCTCCTGCAGCTCCACCAAGACCGGCAGGGTGGCCGGGTCGATCGAACCGCTCGCCAGCAGCGCCAGCTTGTGCCGCATCCCGGCCACCCGCTCGCGCAGCGCGCCGGTGGCCCGCACCGCCGCCGCGGCCGGGTTGTTCAGCTCGTGGGTCAGCCCGGCCGACAGCGAGCCGAGCGCGAGCAGCCGTTCCCGCTGGCTGACGATCCGCTCGGTGTTGCGCATGCCGAAGAACAGGCCCTCCAGCAGGTGGATCGCCATCGGGAACCACGAGCGGAACATCGCGCCGAAGTCGTGCGCGGGCAACTGGTACAGCCGCAGGTCGGTCACCGCGTCGGCGGTCATCTGGTAAACCGTCCTGGCCTCCGCGTCGGCGCCGAGGTAAGCCTGGGTGGCACCGAAGTACGCGCCGCGGTGGTCGGTTCGGTTGGTCTCCACGCGCTGGCCGCCGATGACGCGGCTGAGCGCGACCGTGCCGTCCAGCAGCACGAAGAAGCACGTCGCGGGCTGCCCTTCGCGCAACACCTGCGTGCCGGCCGCGTGCGTCTCGACCTGGCCGTGCGCGACGAGCCACGCCAGCTGGTCCTCCGAGAGGTGCTCGAACAGGAACAGGCCGCGCAGGTCGTCGACCGTCAGGTTCTCCATCACGACCTCTCCAGGTAGCGGTGCACCAGTGACACGGCCATCGCGCCGTCGCCGACCGCCGAGGCGACCCGCTTCACCGAGTCGGCGCGCACGTCACCGGCCACGAACACGCCCGGCACGCTCGTCTCCAGGTGGTAGGGCGGCCGGTCGAGGTCCCAGCCCTCGGGCAGCCGGCCGGCGGTGACCAGGTCCGGTCCGGCGAGCACGAACCCGCGCTCGTCACGGGCCAGTGTGCCCGCGAGCCAGTCGGTGTGCGGCGCGGCGCCGATGAACGCGAACAGCCACGACGTCGGCACGGTCGTCGTCTCGCCGGTCTTGGTGTGCCGCAAAGTCAGGGTCTCCAGGTGCTCCTCCCCCGTGCCGCCGACGACCTCGGTGCACGTGCGCACCTCGATGTTGTCCACCCGGGCGAGCTGCTCGACCAGGTAGTGCGACATGGACGTGGCCGGCGAGTCGCCGCGCACCACCAGCACGACGCGGCGGGCGTGCGCGGCGAAGTACAGCGCCGCCTGGCCCGCCGAGTTGGCGCCGCCGACCAGGTAGACGTCCTGGCCCGCGCAGCCGGGTCCTTCGGTGGTGGCCGCGCCGTAGAACACGCCCCGCCCGGTCAGCCGGTCGAGACCAGGCGCGTCCAGCCTGCGGTAGGACACGCCGGTGGCGAGGACGACGGTGTGCGCGGCCAGCTCGGTGCCGTCGCCCAGCCGCACCACCCGCGCCGCGCCGCGTGCCTCCAGGCCGACCACGTCGCACGCGGTCAGCACCTCGACGTCGAACTTCAGCGCCTGTCTGCGGGCCCGGTCGGTCAACTGCTCGCCGGACACGCCGTCCGGGAAGCCGAGGTAGTTCTCGATCCGGCTGCTGGTGCCCGCCTGGCCGCCGGTGGCGCGGCGCTCGACCAGCACCGTCCGCAGCCCTTCCGACCCGCCGTAGACCGCCGCGCCCAGCCCGGCCGGGCCGCCGCCGACCACGATCAGGTCGTAGAAGTCGGTGGACGGCCGCGTGGCCAGGCCGACCCGGGCGGCCAGCTCCGCGTCCGATGGCTCGACCAGCGTCTCGCCGTCCGCGGTGATGACGACGGGCAGCCGCACGCCGTCCTCGCCGCACGCGGTGAGCAGCCGCCCGGCCTCGGTGTCGCCGTCGTCCAGCGCGTGCCAGCGGAACGGCACGGAGTTGCGGGCCAGGAAGTCGCGCACCTCGTAGGACCGCGACGACCACCGGTGCCCGACGACCCGGACCTGCCGGACGGGCCCGCGGTCGGCCGACACCCAGGCGCGCAACAGGTCGTCCAGCACCGGGTACAGCTTCTCCTCCGGCGGGTCCCACGGTTTGAGCAGGTAGTGGTCGAGGTCGACGACGTTGATCGCGCGGATCGCCGCGTCGGTGTCGGCGTACGCGGTGAGCAGCACCCGCCGTGCCGCGGGGAACAGGTCCATCGCGGCCTCCAGGAACTCGATGCCGCTCATGCCCGGCATCCGGTAGTCGGCCAGCAGCACCGCCACCTCCTCGCCGCGCAGCTTGATCTCGCGCACCGCGTCGAGCGCCTGCGCACCGGACTCGGCCCGCACGATCCGGTAGTCCTCGCCGTACTTGCGGCGCAGGTCGCGCGCCACGGACCGGGACACGCCCGGGTCGTCGTCCACGGTCAGGATCGAGGGCCTCGCGACCTGAGGTGTCGTCATGTCCACATTGAACCAGTGGCCGGCACCCATTCGCGTTGCCGATGGGTCGGCGCCGGCGCACCCGCAGCGCCGGTCGTGCGAACGTGCCGCCACGTCGGTGTTCACCACCGTTAACCCCTGGTATATCGGGAGGTCCTGCCCGCGAAGGGGTGTCGGATGGCGGTCTTGGTGCTGGGCCGGCCGGTGGTGCGGACCGGCGGGGTGCCGCGCCACCCGACGCGGCGGATGACGCGGATCCTGCTGGGCGTGCTGGCGTTGCGGGCCAACCGCGCGTTGTCGCTGGAGTGGGTGGTCGAGGCGCTGTGGCCCAACCGTCCACCGGCGTCGGCCGCGGCGAACGTGCGCACCCACATCGCCGACCTGCGCGGGCTGTTGCGCGCGGCCGGGCAGGGCCGGCCGGCCATCGTCACCTCGCGCGAGGGGTACGTGTTGGTCGCACCGCCGGACGGCGTGGACGTGACGCTGTTCCAACGGCTCCTGGCCGAGGCGCACGAGTTGCGCGGCCGTGGCGAGGCGATCGCGGCGGCCGGGTGCCTGGCCCGCGCCGTCGCCCTGTGGCGGGGTCCGGTGATGGCCGGTGTGCCGGTGCCCGAGGCCGTCCGGCCCGACGTGACGGTGCTGGACGAGCAGCGGATCGGCGCGATCGAGGACCTCGTCGGCGTGCGGCTCGCGCTCGGGCTGCACGACGGGCTGGTGGCCGCGCTGGCCGGGCTGGTGGTCGAGCACCCGTTGCGGGAACGGCTCTGGCGGCACCTGGTCGCCGCGCTGGCCGCCGAGGGCCGCCGCACCGAGGCCGTCGCGGTCTACCGGCGGCTGGTCGCGGTGCTCGACGCCGAACTCGGTGTCCCGCCGAGCGCGGACACGATCGCGCTGTACGAGTCCGTTCGGCGCAACGACCCGGCCGCCTCGGAACCGGGTGGGCAGAACTGAACGGCGGAACGCCGCTGTTTGTGTGCGGGCCCGTGTGCACGGCATTTCTACACTCCTCGCTCCCGCCAAGGAAGGGAGCACCCATGACCACCGCACTGCTGCTCGAAGCCGAGGAGACGGTGGCGCGCTGGCGCGCCGGTCTCGACGAGTGGGACAACCCGGCCGGTCCGCTGTTCGCCAACGGTGAGTTCGCCGAGGGCGACATCGTGGCGTGCAACCCGCCGGGCAGCCGCTGCTCGTCGTGCACGGCGTCCCGTCCGGTGTACTGCTGCTGACCCATGGCACCCGACGAGGTCGGCGAACTCGACCGAACCCTGGACTGGCTGCTCGGTCCGGCACTGGACCGGCTGGCCCGCGGTGTGGCCGAGGTCGCCGACCTCGGCGCCGCCGAGGCGGACGCCGTGCTCGACGCCGCCCGTGACGCGCTGCTGGACGCGGTGCGGCGCAAGGTGATCCGCGTGCTCGTGCTGGAGCTCAACGCGGCGCGGGTGACGGGCAGGCTGGTCGCCGACGACCCGGCCGGCCGGTGGGCGGAATTCCTGGCGCGGGCGGCCGAACCGGCGTTCTGGCAGGACCTGACCCGCCACTACCCGCACCTGGTGACCCGGCTGCGCACGGTCGTGGCCAACCGGGTGGACGCCGTGCGCGTGATGGCGTCGCGGTTCGCCGCCGACCGGCCCAGGTTGCGCGAGCTGCTCGGTGCGGAGGCGGGCGAGCTGCGCAAGGTGGAGTTCGGCGCGGGCGACAGCCACCGCGGCGGCCACACCGTCACGCTGCTGCACTGCACCGGCGGCACCGTGGTCTACAAGCCGCGCCCGATGCTGGTGGACCATCGGTTGGCCGAGTTCCTCGCCGTGCTGACAGATGGTGACGACGACGCCATCCGGGTGCCGCGCGCGGTCGTCGCCGACGACTACGGCTGGGCCGAGCACGTCGTCCACCGGTACTGCGAGACCGACGCCGAGCTGGACGTGTTCTACCGCAACCTCGGGCACTGGCTGGCGGTGATGCGGCTGGTGTCCGGGACGGACTTGCACGCGGAGAACATCATCGCCTGCGGGCCGGTGCCGGTCGTCGTGGACTGCGAGAGCGTGTTCACGCCACGGCCGCCGCACCCGCCGACCGGCGCGGGCGAGGCCACCGACCGGATCGCCGAGCAGCTCAACGGGACCGTGCTGCGAACCGGTCTGCTGCCCGGCCGCGGCGCAGGTCTGGGGTGGCGCGGCGTGGACGGCTCGGCCATGGGCGGACTGCCCGGCGAACAGCCCGACATCGGGCTGCCCGACCTGGTGGGCGCGGGCACGGACACCGCGCGCGTCGCGATCGTGCCGCAGCGGTTGCCGCCGACCCGGAACCTGCCGAGCCCGCAGCCCCGGCTGGCCCGCCACTGGCCGCGCGTCGTCGCCGGGTTCGACGAGATGGCCGACCGGATCACGCGGTTGGACCGGGCGGGTCGGCTCGCGCCGTTGCTGGCGACGTTCGCCGACTGCGTGGTGCGGGTGATCGTGCGCGACACCGAGTCGTACACCGAGCTGGCGCGGATGCTGTGGCACCCGGCGGGCCTGCACGACCAGGACGCGGCCGTGCGCAAGGCGCGCGCGTTGCTCGCCCGGCACTCGATGAACACGCGTGGGCCGGGCGATCCGGACGTGCACGCGGCCGAGGTGGCCGAGCTGCTCGACGGCGACATCCCGGTGTTCACCACGACGCCCGCCGAAGGCTGGCTGCACACGCCCGGCGGCCTGGTCTGCGGGCCCCGCGTGGACCAGGTGGAGCTGGCGTTGGCCAACTGGCGCACCGCCGACCTCGCGCTGGAACGCCGCGTCACGCACGCGGCGTTGGTCAGCGCCTACCTGAACCAGGGGGCGGAACCGGAACTCGGCCGGATGGCCGTGCCCGCGCCGGACCTGTCCTCTTTGGACTCACGACGACGGGTGCTGGCCGCAGGGCTGATGCGTGAGCTGGCGCAGGAGGCGGTGCGCGGCGGTGACGGCACGGCCACCTGGTTCGCCCCGATCCTGGACCGCTCCGGGTGGCAGACCACTCCCCTGACACCGGACCTGTACGGCGGAACGTTGGGTGTCGCCGTGCTGCTCGCGGCCTACCGCCGGGAGGTGGCGGCGGGACGTGCCGACCCGGTGGACGGCGTGTCGGAACTGCTCGACGCGACCGTGCGGACGGCCGAGTTGACCCAGCGGTGGTGGGCCGCGCAGGCGGAGCACACGCGCCGGAGGCCGGACCCCGTTGGCGGGTACATCGGCCTCGGCTCGCAGATCTGGTGCTGGCTCACCCTGCACCGGCTGGGGCTGGACTGCCTGGACGACGCGGAATTCCTGGCTGAGCAGATGCCCGCCGCGATCGCCGCGAGCGAGGGACCGGACCTGGTGGTGGGCACGGCGGGCGCGATCGTGCCGCTGTTGATGCTCGCTTCCCGCACCGGTGAGGCGCGCTGGGTGGATCTCGCGCTGGAAGCGGGCAACCGGTTGGCCGCGTCGGCGCGCACGGAGGACGGCGTGACTCGATGGGCCGCACCGAACTGGCCCGATGGCATCGGCGGTTTCGCCCACGGTGCGACCGGTATCGGGTGGGCTTTGGGCAAACTGGCGGCCGTCACCGGCGAGCGCCGGTTCGCGGTGCTGGCGGAGGGCGCGGCGGCGTTCGAGGAGACCTGGTACGACCGGGAACGCGCCGCGTGGATGGACCCGCGTGAGCCGGACACCGTTGCCGCCGCTTGGTGTCATGGGGCGATCGGCGTCGGCTTGGCGACTGAGGATTCGGACGTGCTGCGGCGGGCGGCGGCTTCGGGGCTGCGTGACGGTGTCGGTTGGACCCACACCTTGTGCCACGGTGACTTGGGGACGTGGGAGCTGTTGGTGAAGGCTTTGGATGCCGGGCTGGCGCCTGACGGGCTTGATCGGGCGGCGGTGGATGCGATGGTGATCGGCAGCCTGGAGGCCAATGGGGTGACCACGGGGTTGGCGCGGGAGGTGTACTCGCCGAGCATCATGTCGGGGTCGGGCGGCATCGCCTACCAACTGCTGCGCCTGCACCCGGACTGCGACCTGCCGTCCGTGCTGCTCCTGTCGGACGGTCCGTCGTGACCGGCGAAAAGCCTGAAGAGCTTTCAAAAGCGTCCTCGCCGGACGGGCAGATCAGCAGGATGACCCCAAATGCCGTCTGGATGTCCTGTTGGGTTGGTGGTCCGGACTCCGTGTCATCCCACCGACCTCCCTCCGGGCTACCACACGTGTCAAGGGCGGCGCGGGGGTCGCCGGCGGGCGCGGGGTCGAGCGGCGCCGGGGCGGGTGCGGCTGCGATGCACTTCCGCTCTTTGCAGAAGTAGGGGTTCGTGTCATCCCGCCGACCTGGCGCAGCCCTACCGCACGTGTCAAGAGGGCTGGTCCAGCTTTGCCCGCGGCGTCAACTGTGGGCGCCCTCTTGACGCGTGTGGTAGCCCGGAGGGAGGTCGGTGGGATGACACGAAGCCCGGGACCACGCTGGGTCGGGAGATCCAGGGGTAGTTGGGGTCATCCTGCTGATCTGCCCGTCCGGCGAGGACGCTTTTGATCTTTTGATCTTTTGATCTTTTCGAGCCAAGCCTTGAAGAACGCTTCGCAGGCGTCCCCGCCAGAGGGACCCCTGTTTTCATTCTACCGACCGGGTCCGACAATTCCGGCCGGTCGCAGCGGGTGGAGGCGGCGGTGAGCGGTCCGGCGGTGAGCGGTGAAGCGGTGAGCGGTGAAACGGCAAGCGGTGAAGCGGTGAGCGGGGCGGCGGCGACCAAGGCGGCAGAGACCGGGGCGGTGGCGAGCAGCGAAGCGGATCCGCGTGAAGGCGCACTGGTCACACCACACTGGCAGCTCGACGACTCCGCCGCCACCGCACCCCGCCGCGTCCTGCGCGGCCTGCCCTCGGCCACCTGGCCCGTCCTCCGCCTGATCCGCCGAGCCGCCCCCGGACCGGCCCTGGCCGTGGCCGTGATGCAGGTCGTGTCGGGCCTCGCGGCGGCGTTCGGGTTGTTCGCCACGACGGGCGTGCTCACCGAGTTGTTGGCCAGTGGCGCGGCGACCGAACGCGTGCTGGCCGCGCTGCCCGACCTGCTGCTGGTCGGTGCGGCGTTCGGGTTGCGCGGCGCGATGGACGTCGGAGTCTCGCTGGCCCACGCGCGGATCACGCCGGCGGTGCGGCGGTTGGCCGAGGAACGGCTGTACGAGGCCAGTCTCGGTGCCGAGCTGGCGGCGTTCGACGACTCCCGGTTCCACGACCGGATGCACCGCGCCCGTGACCGCGGCCTGTTCTTCCTCGAACGCGCGGCCGACAACCTGGTCGAGTTGATCGGCGCGCTGCTCGGCATCGTCGCCGCGACGGGCAGCCTGGCGATACTGCACCCGGTGCTGGTGCCCGTGCTGCTGCTGGCCGTGCTGCCGGACGGGTGGGCGGTGCAGCGGGCGGCGAAGCTGGCCTACGCCAGTGTCGGCCGCACGGTGGCGCTCGACCGGCGCGTGCAGATGGTGTCCGACCTCGCCACCGAACGCGAGCCCGCCGCCGAGATCCGCGCCTACCAAGCGGAACCGTTCGTGCTGCACGAGTACCGGGTGGCGGCGGATCCGTTGCGGGACGAGGACATCCGGCTCGCCACCGCCCAGGCACGCGTCCGCGGTATCGGGCGGGCACTCGCCGGGCTGGGTCTCGCCCTCACCTACGTCGTGCTGGGCGGCCTGGTCCGGTACGGCTGGGTGCCGCTCGCCGTCGCGGGCACGGCGGTGATCGCGATCCGGGTGGCGACCACCGCGTTGAACCGGCTGGTGCTGGCCGCCAACCAGCTCGTGGAGCAGGGCCTGTACGTCGCCGACTACCAGGAGTTCCTGGCC
Source organism: Saccharothrix carnea (assembly GCF_003014735.1). GTDB lineage: Bacteria > Actinomycetota > Actinomycetes > Mycobacteriales > Pseudonocardiaceae > Actinosynnema > Actinosynnema carneum. The sequence continues at coordinate 85,790 of NZ_PYAX01000018.1, forward strand.
TCCGCCGAACGCTCGCACCGGACCGGCGTCGACACCGCGCTCGACCCGAGCCGGGTGACGCTGGACGGGGTCACGTTCCACTACCCCGGCAGCGACCGCCCGGCCGTGCGGGACGTCTCGCTGACCGTGCGGCCCGGCGAGACGATCGCCCTGGTCGGCGAGAACGGATCGGGCAAGACCACGCTGGCCAAGCTCGTCGCCGGTCTCTACACGCCGACGTCGGGTGAGGTCCGGTGGGCCGACCAGGACATCGCGCTGGTCGACCGGAGCCGCATCGCCGACCGGGTCATGATGGTGTTGCAGGACCCGGTCCGCTGGCCGCACACCGCCCGGGTGAACGTCGAGGTCGGGCGGCACGACCGGCCGGACCCGGACGGGCTGGCGCTGCTGCGCGCGGCCACCCAGGCGGGCGCGGACGAGGTGGTCGACCGGCTGCCGGACGGCTGGCACACGTTGCTGTCCAAGCAGTTCCGGGGCGGGGTCGAGCTGTCCGGCGGGCAGTGGCAGCGGCTCGCCGTCGCCCGCGGGCTCTACCGGGACGCGCCGCTGCTGATCTGGGACGAGCCGACCGCCCCGCTGGACGCCAAGGCCGAGTTCGCCGTGTACGAGTCGTTGCGCGCGTTGGCCGAGGACCGGACGGTCGTGCTCATCACGCACCGGCTGGCCAGCGTGCGGCACGCGGACCGGATCCTCCTGCTGCACGACGGCGAACTCGCCGAAGAGGGCACGCACGCCGAACTGCTCGCGCTGGGCGGCCGGTACGCGGACCTGTACGAGTTGCAGAGCCGGATGTACGCCGATGCTTGACCTGGTAGCACCGGACGACCCCCGTTACGCGTGGTCCCGCAGCCAGTTCATCGGACGTCCGGACGAGGTGCTGCCGCGCGAGGTGGCCCGGTGCTCCTCGGCCGCCGACGTGGTCGCCGCGCTCGCCCTGGCGCGGGACCGCGGGTGGCCGTTCGCCGTCCGCGGCGGCGGGCACAGCAACGCCGGCCACTCCAGCACCACCGGCCTCCTGCTCGACCTCACGCCATCGGACGGGATCTCCGCGGCGGGCGACCTGGTCACGGTCGGCGGCGGTGTCCGGATCGGACGGTTGTCCGAAGCACTCGCGGCGGTGGGTCGGCTGGTGCCGGTCGGGTCGTGCCCCTCGGTCGGCGTGGTCGGCGCGGCGCTCGGTGGCGGGTTCGGCGGCCACGGTCGCCTGCACGGGCTGACGTGCGACGCCCTGGTGTCCGCCGAGGTCGTGTTGGCGTCCGGGCAGGTGGTGGAGGCGTCCGACACGGCGCACGCGGACCTGTTCTGGGCGCTGCGCGGCGCGGGTGGCGGCAACTTCGGCGTGGTCACCCGTGCGACGTTCCGGACCGTGCCCGCCCGACCACGCACCCACCTGCGCCTGGCCTGGGACTTCCACCACGCCGCGGCGCTCGTCCGGTGGTGGCAGCGGTGGGCGCCCGACGCTGCTGACGACGTGTCGGTGGAACTGGTCGCGCTGTGCCCGGAGTTCCCGGACGAGGAGCCGGTGGTGATGCTCGTCGGCGCCGCGCCGAACCGTGCCGCGGTCGACGCGATGCTCGACTCGTTCGGCGTGCCGCCGGCGTCCGCCGAGGTGGTCGACGTGTCCGCCGCCGACGCCGTGCTGCTGCACGCCACCCCGCACTCGGCCGTCGCCCGCGACCCGGTCGAGATCCCGCTCGTGCACGACCGGCCCGGCATGTCCACCGCCAAGACCGAGTTCTTCGACCGGCCGCTGCCGGACCACGTGGTGACGGCGCTGCTGGCGCGCTTCGTCGCCGAACGCGCGCACGGTGAGCTGCGCGAGATCGCCTTCACGCCGTGGCGCGGCGCGTACGGGCGGGTGGCGTCGGACGCCACCGCGTTCGCCCACCGCAGTCCGGCGTTCCTGGTCAAGCACACCGTCCTGGTGGGCCCGAACGGTGCGGCCCGACGTGGCCGGGAAGTGCTGGACCGGCTCGCCGCCGCGTGGGCCATCGCGCACCCGTGGGGCACGGGCCGGGTCTACCCGAACTTCCCCGACCCGGCCCAGGTGGACTGGCCGACCGCGTACTACGGGGCCAACCTGTACCGCCTGCGCGCGGTGAAGGCGCGCTACGACCCGGACGGCACGTTCACGTTCGCCCAGTCCATCCCGGTCGGGGTCACTCGTCGGTGAGGTCGACGTCGGCGAGGTCGTCCACCCCGACCACGTCGGCGCCGTGGAACACCACGACCACGCCCAGCTCGGTGAAACCGGGGACGCGGCACTCGGCGAACCGGACCAGCCAGTCCCGGCCGGGGTGGAAGGTGAACTCCGGGCCGGACACGGCGTCGGGACCGTAGCCGGGGCGGTCGCGCAGGTGGCCGGCCACGGCCTGGTGGGCGGTGGCGAGCAGCCGGTCGCGGTCGCGCAGGACCGAGCCGATGAACGGCAGGTCGAGGTCGTCGGTGGTGGCCGGCTCCTCCACCAGCACGCTCACCGACGCCCCGGCGGCGGTCGCGTTCCAGCACGCCACACCTTCGGGCACGTGGTCCACCGGGGTCAGCTCGCCGAAACCGGGAATCGTGATCGTCACCCGGCGATCCTAGTGCCGCCCTCGGCGCCGCTCCCGGACGCGACCGGAACCGGGCCGCCAGGTCGGCGAGAACCGGTCCGCCGGTCCCTTGACGGCGGCACCACCCGTGAAGTTCGCTGTGGGAGAGCGCTCTCCGAGAGTCTGTCTACGATCCGCGGCCGGCGGCACACCGGCCGCGGGTCACCCCTGCCTGGAGTCGCCATGCCCGAAGCACCCACCCGGCACCGCCGCCGGGTACCGTCCCTGCTCCCCTTCCCGCGCCGCGGGCGGTTCTCCCCCGCCCTGCTCGCACTGCCGCGACGTCGCCGGGTCCGGCCCCTGCCCGCCGTGCTGAGCGTCGTCGCCGCCCTGGTCGCCGGACAGCTCGCCATCGGGTCGCCCTCGGCGCAAGCGGCCGGGGTCCTGCTGTCGCAGGGCAAGCCGACCACCGCGTCGTCCGCCGAGAACGGCGGCACCGCCGCGTCCGCCGCCACCGACGGCAACGCGGGCACCCGGTGGTCCAGCGCGTTCGCCGACCCGCAGTGGTTGAGCGTCGACCTGGGCGCCACCGCGACGCTGGACCGCGTGGTGCTGACCTGGGAGGCCGCGTACGCGACCGCGTTCCAGCTCCAGACCTCGGCTGACGGCGTCACGTGGACCACGGTCCACACCACCGCCAACGGCTCCGGCGGCACGCAGAGCATCCCGGTCACCGGCACCGGCCGGCACGTGCGGATGTTCGGCACCGCCCGCGCGACCGGCTACGGCTACTCGCTGTGGGAGTTCCAGGTCTACGGCACGACCGGTGGCACGCCGGCCGGCACGCCGATCTCGGAGTACAAGCAGGTCGCGGCCTCGACCTGGGAGGGCGGCAACGCGCCCGCCGCGGCGCTCGACGGCCGCACGAACACCCGCTGGTCCAGCCAGTTCGCCGACAACCAGTGGCTGCGGGTCGACTTCGGCGCCGTCGCCACCGTCAACCAGGTCGTGCTGAACTGGGAGGGCGCGTACGCGCGCGGCTACCGGCTCGAACTGTCGAACGACGCGGTGAACTGGACGTCGATCTACTCCACCACCACCGGAGCGGGCGGCGTGGAACGGCTCAACGTCGGCGGCACGGGCCGCTACCTGCGGCTGTTCGCCACCACACGGGCCACCGGCTACGGCGTCTCGTTGTGGGAGTTCCAGGTCTTCGGCACCGTCGACACGTCCGCGGCCACCCCGCCGTTGCTGTCGCCGCCGACCAAGGCCCCGGCGGGGACGGGCCGGTTCGCCCTGTCCGCGCCCGCCGACAACGCGATGGTCACGTCGACCCGGCGTCCGGTGTTCTCGTGGGCGTCCGTGCCGGGCGCGGTGCGCTACCAGGTCTGGCTCAACGTCAGCCGCACGGACTACGACTTCACCGCATCGGGCAACCTGATCGACCTCTACACCAAGGTCGCCGAGCCGACCGGCACGAGCTACACACCGTCGTGGGACATCGCGGACCGGTGGACGTACAAGTGGTTCGTCGTCGCGGTGGACGGGTCGGGCGGCACCAGCGCGTCGAACATCCGCACGTTCAGCGTGTACGTGCCGACGTTGGCTTCGGTGGACGACGGTGTGCGGGTGGTGAACGGCAGCCGTGACCTGAACAAGAACGGCGCGATCGAACCGTACGAGGACTGGCGGCAGCCCGTGGAGACGCGGGTGAACGACCTGCTCGGTCGGATGACGATCGAGGAGAAGGCGTACCAGATGTTCTACAACGCCCAGGTGTTCCCCCGTTCGGGGTGGCACTTCGGGCCGGCGGAGGCGCAGGACCTGCACAACGCGTTGCTCGGGTCGAGCGGGACGCGGTTGGGCATCCCGTTCGTGACGGCCGGTGACACGATCGCCGGGTACAAGACGACGTACCCGTTGCAGAGCGCGTTGGCGGCGGCGCGGAACTACCCGTTGCAGTACAAGCTCGGCGACATGCAGCGGCGTGAGCAGCTGGAGGTCGGGGCGCGCGGTGTGCTGGGGCCGTTGGCCGAGGTGGGCACGAAGGTGCTGTACCCGCGCATCCAGGAGGGCAACGGCGAGAGCACCGAGGTCGCGCAGGCCCAGGTGCGGGCGCTGGTGGCCGGGTTGCAGGGCGGGCCGGAGCTGAACCCGGCTTCCGTGCTGGCGACCGTGAAGCACTGGCCGGGTGAGGGTGCCGGTGGTGAGGCGTTGATCGTGTTCGACAACGTGACGATCAAGTACCACACCGCGCCGTTCCGGGCCGCGATGGAGGCCGGTGCGGTGAACATCATGCCCGGTTACGCGGGCAGTTCGCTGCTGGACCCGGGCGGGCCGGGTGCGGGTGACAGCGCGAAGATCCTCGCGTACCTGCGGCAGAACCTCGGGTACACGGGGCTGATCACGACCGACTGGTTGCCGTCCGGCTCGTGGGTGGGTGCGGCGAACGCCGGTTCCGACGTGATGGGTGGTGCGGACCCGGGTGCGCCGGGGTTCACCATGGGCCAGTTCACGTCGGGGGTGCCGGCGGCGCGGATCGACGACGCCGTGCGGCGGGTGCTGCGGTTGAAGTTCAAGCTCGGGATCTTCGAGAACCCGTACGGCGACCCGGTGAACGGGCCCTACCGGTTCCACAAGCCGGAGTACGCGGCGCTGGCGAACCAGGCGTCGCGTGAGGCGATGACGTTGTTGAAGAACACTCCCGGTGTGCTGCCGGTGCGGTTGAACCGGGGTGACAACATCGTGGTGGCCGGTCCGCGTGCGGACGACACGGCCGCGTGCTGCATCTGGACGAGCTACTTCCACCAGGAGTACGGCTCGCAGACCATGCTGCAGGCGATCCGCACACGTGCCGCGCAGGCCGGGGTGAACGTGCACAAGGACACCGGGCCGTCGCCGAAGCTGGCGATCGTGGCCGTGGGCGAGACGTCGTACACGCACGCGACGAGTTGGCCGAAGGAGCAGCCCTACCTGCCGCCCGAGCAGCTGGCGCTGATCCAGGACTTCCACCGCCAGGGCATCCCCGTCGTGGTCGCCCTGGTGCTCCCCCGGCCCTACGTGATCACGGAGTGGCACAACCTGGCCAGCGCGATCGTCGTGACCTACCGCGGTGGTGAGGAGATGGGTCCGGCGCTGGCCTCGCTCCTGTTCGGCGACTACACCCCGACCGGCAAGCTGCCGTGGCAACTGCCGCGGGCGTTGTCCGACGTCCTCCGCCCCGGTGGCACCGACGTCCCGGCCGACGCCACCGAGCACTGGGACCTGCCGTACGACCTGGGCGCCACGGCCGCCGAACGTGCCGACATCCGGGCCAAGATCGACGCCGGCACCCCGGTCCCGCCGACCTACGGCACCCCGCTCTACCCCTTCGGCGCCGGCCGCACCACCTTCTGACCGCGAGAGTCGTACCTCCAGGCCCCGCGTGTCCTACGTTCGCGTCACGCGTGTCCTACGTTCAGAACACCCGAGTTGAACGCTCAGAACGAGATCGACTGTGCTGAGTGTTCAACTCGGGGGTCGCGAACGTAGGACACGCGCGTTCCGAACGTAGGACACGCGTGGGCTCGGGGTTGGACTCTCGCGGCGTGAAGGTACGACTCACGGGGAGAGGGTGGTGATGCGGGTGCGGAGGGCGGATTCCAGGTCGCGCAGTTCGCGGGCCGGTGGGCCGAGGCCGGTCAGGGCGAGGCGGTGGCGTTCCAGGCGGTCGGAGCGGTAGCGGGGGAACGCGAGCTTCAGCGCGCAGTCCAGCATGACCAGGTGGTAGCGGAGGAGTTCGACGGTCCGCCGCGACAGCGGGGGGCGGTCGGTCTGCCACGCGAGGTCCGCCGCCCAGCCGGTCAGCCTGCCGTACTGGGCCGCCACGGCACGTCCGCTGCGCGCGACCTCCCACGACGGCTCACCGGGTTGCGCGCAGCCGGCGATCACGGCCTCCGCCCGGTCCTGCAGCGCCACGGCCTGGACCACGACCTCCAGCAACGTCCCCAGCCGCACGAGTTCCGCCGTGGCCGGGTCGAGCATCACGCTCGTCGGTTCGGCACGGCGACGCGCCCTGCGCGGACGAATGCGCACCACCGCACGGTACCGCGCACCCGACCCGCGCGGCGGACCGTAACGATCAAGACGTGCGCCCGGCCGGCGGCGGCGGGCTGCTGCCCGGCGCGACCAGCCCGCTGTGGTACGCGGCGGCGATCGCCTGGGCGCGGTCACGCAGCCCGAGCTTCATCAGGATCCGCCCCAGGTGCGTCTTCACCGTCGCCTCACCGACCACGAGGTGCGCGGCGATCTCCGGGTTCGACAGCCCGTGCGCCACGAGCACCAGCACCTCCCGCTCACGCGCCGTCAGCTCGCCCATCTCCGCCGACGTGGGCATCTGGTGGCGCGGCCGGGCCGCGAACTCCCGGATCAGTCCTTTCGCGACGGTCGGGTCCAGCCACGCCTCGCCCGACGCCACCGCGCGCACCGCGTCGACCAGCTCGCGCGGCACCGCGTCCTTGAGCAGGAACCCCGACGCGCCCGCCCGCAACGCCGCGTACACGGCCTCGTCCACGTGGTACGTCGTCAGGATGATGATCTTGGTGGCGTGGTCCTCGCCCGCCGGGTCGGCGTCGATGATCCGCCGCGTCGCCTCCACCCCGTCCACGCCGGGCATCCGCACGTCCATCAGCACCACGTCGGGGTGCAGCTCGCCGGCCCGCGCCACCGCGCCCGCGCCCTCGTCCGCCTCGGCCACCACCTCGATGTCCGGCTCGGCGTCGAGCAGCATCGCCAGACCGGCCCGCACCAACGGCTGGTCGTCCACCAGCATCACCCGGATCACCGGTGTTCCCGCACGGGGTCGCTCGCCACCGGGCCCGCGACCGGCAGCACGGCCGTCACCCGGAACCCGCCCGACGACACCTCTTCCGCCGCCAGCCGCCCGCCCACGATCGCCAGCCGCTCCCGCAGCCCGGCCAGACCGTGGTTCGTGGACAGCGCGAGCTCCGGCCGCCGCCCCCGGCCGTCGTCGATGACCTCGACGGTCAGCTCGTCGGGCTCCCAGCGCAGCCGCACCTCCACGCACGCGCCCGGTCCGACGTGCTTGGTCACGTTCGTCAACGCCTCCTGCACGACCCGGTACGCGGCGAGGTCCACGCTGGCCGCCAGCCGGCGCGGCTCGCCCTCCACCCGCGTGTGGACCCGCACCCCGGCCGCCACGACCGTGCCGACCAGGTGCTCGACGTCGGCCAGGCCGGGCTGCGGCCTGCCGGTCACGCCGTCACCGGATTCGTCCTCGTCGCTGAGCCGCAACGCGGTCAGCATCCGCCGCAGTTCGCCCATCGCCTGCTCACCGGCTTCCTCGATGTGGCCGAGCGCGTGCCCGACGCGCACCGGGTCGGTGTCGAGCACCCGCCGCGCGCCCGCCGCCTGCAGCACCATCACGGTCACCGAGTGCGCCACGATGTCGTGCAGTTCGCGCGCGATGCGGGTGCGTTCGGCCACCACCGCCTCGTGCGCCTCGACCCGGCGGCGGAACTCCAGGTCGTCGGCGTGCTGCCGGCTCAGCCGCGCCCACCGCCCGCCGGCCCACACGCAGCCGTGCACGAGCAGGTAGAACACCAGCGTGGCGTAGGTGGCGACCAGCCGCGCCTCGGGCGGCCGGGACGCGGCCTCCCGCAGCCCGGCCAGCACGGCGAGCACCGCGCACGCGAGCAGCGCACCGGCCGACACCCTCGCCTGCGCCCGCAGCGCGACGGTGAACAGCGCCACGCACGGGATGGCGGTCGGCTGGAACTCCAGCTCGCTCGTCGGCGTGACGAGCACCGCCCACACCCAGACCACGCAGAACACCAGCACCGGGTGCCTGCGCCGCACCAGCAACGCGGCGAACCCGATCACGGCCAGTGCGACGAACAGCCACATCCCCGCGCCCTCGGGTTTTCGGCTGCTCACCGCGGAGAACAGGAAGACGTCCACCACGGCGGCCGACGCCGCCACGGCCAGATCGGCCGCCGTGGCGTGGGACAACCACGGTGGCCGTCCCCGCCGGTCCATCAGGCGGTCCCCTTCCGGCACGTGGGCAGCACGTCGCACGGGCCGCCCGGCACGAGACCGTCCTCGGGCTCCTCGAACTCGGGCTCGCGCTGCGCGGCCTCGATCGCGGGCACCTGGCGCAGCAGGTCCGGCGTGACGGCGTCCCGCGCGCCGGGTTCGATCGCGCCCAGGTACGCCAGCGCCGCCCACAGGTCGCCCGGGTGCCGCTTGAGCGCCTCCTCCAACTCGCTCTCGGTGAACTCGCCGACGTTCGGCCGGTGCCGCGAGTCGTTCGCCATCCGGATCAGCGCGAACCGGGCGCCCTCGCCGCCGGGCACCAGGCAGAACGTGACCCGTTCGGCGACGAGCCGCTCGATCCGGCCGCCCGCGCCCAGCGGCAGCGGCAGCACCAGCAGGTCGATGCCCTCGGTGGCCTCGGCGATCCCGTCGGTCGAGGCGGGCACGAGCACCACGCCGGGTTCGGTCAGCAGCCCGGTGGCCAGGTGGCCTTCCCACGGTTTCTCGGCGAAACCGTGTGCCTGCACCGACACCGCGAGGCGCACGTTGGAACTGGACACCATTCCCCTCCCCTTGTCACCCGATCCCACGTTCACCGCACGCGCATTTCCGCGCGCCGCGAACAATGGGATCACCCCCTGCCCGGACTATCGTCCACCCCGCGTCGGAGCTTGACGATCCCCCTCCCGGTTTACCTCGATCGGGCGACGCCGCACGGGAAAGCGGAGGCGGCGAATCCCCCCGTGGACCGACGAAAAGGCACCGTGCGATTCAGCACCATTGTCGTCGAAACCAGCGGGCAAACCGGATCGACGGAGGCGCGAGTGTCCACGGAGCCAGTTCCGCGCAGTCACGCCAGGGTGTTGTCCGAATGGGAGACCGCGCACTGGAAATCGCTGCCCGCGGCCCAGCAGCCGGCGTGGCCGGACCGCCGGGGGCGGGCGTTCCGGGCCCGGCTGGCACGGCTGGAAGGCCTGGTGACACCGGCCGAGGTGGCGGCGTTGCGCGCGGACCTGGCCGAGGTCGCGGCCGGTCGGCGGCTGGTCCTGCAGGCCGGTGACTGCGCCGAGTCGTTCGCCGAGTGCGGACCGCGGCACGTGACGCCCAAGGCGGCGTTGGTCGACCGGCTGGCCACCGCGCTGGGCGGCGGCGACGTGCCCGTGGTGCGGGTCGGCCGGATGGCCGGGCAGTTCGCCAAGCCGCGCTCCCGGCCGACCGAGTTCGTCGGCGGGGTCGAGCTGCCGGTGTACCGGGGCGACCTGGTCAACGCGCCGCAGCCGCACGTGCTGGCCCGGCAGCCGGACCCGACGCGGCTCGTCGCGGGCTACCACGCCGCGCGGTCGGCGACGGAGCTGCTGCGCGGCCACCACCCGTGGCTGCGGACCAGCCACGAGGCGCTGGTGCTGGACTACGAGCTGCCGCTGGTGCGCCTGGACGACCGGGGCGTCCCGCTGCTCACCTCGACGCACTGGCCGTGGATCGGCGACCGCACACGTGACGTGTGCGGTGCGCACGTCCGGCTGCTGGCGTCGGTGGCCAACCCGGTGGCCTGCAAGGTCGGCCCCGGGCTGCGGCCCGACGAGCTGCGGGCGCTGTGCGACCGCCTCGACCCGGAGCGGGAGCCCGGTCGGCTGACGCTCATCGCCCGCCTCGGCGCGGACCGCGTGGCCGAGCTGCTGCCGCCGCTGGTGGAGGTGGTCCGCGCGGCGGGCCACCCGGTGATCTGGCTGTGCGACCCGATGCACGGCAACACGGTCACCGACGCGGACGGCCGCAAGGCACGACTGGTCGACGCGGTCGTCCGCGAGGTGGCGGACTTCCGGGCGGTCGTGCACGCCGCCGGTGGGGTGGCCGGCGGCCTGCACCTGGAAACGACCCCGGACGAGGTCGAGGAGTGCGGTTGGGACGGGTTCCCGACCGGCTCGTACACGAGCCTCTGCGACCCGCGGCTCAACCCCGGACAGGCGCTCGCCGTGGTCGCGGCGTGGCGCGCTGTCCGGTTCTGAAGGGGGAAATCATTGCGTGGCAACGTGATCGTGAGGCCGCCGTGCACCTTCCGGTCGGCGGAGGAGTTCGCCGGACTGGCCGGTGACACCGTGCTGGGCGCCGTGCGGCACTCGACGGCGGGCGGCCGGCCGAGGTGGGAGCACGGTCTGCCGGTCCTCCCGCTGCACGTGGTGCGGCCGGGTGAGCCCGAGGTGGTGGAGGTCTGGCACACCGAGGGGGACGTGGTCCGGACCGGCGAGCACCGGGGGATGCGCTACGCGCACGACGGCGAAGTGCTGTTCTGCGCCGGGTGGATCGGGCCGTCCGCGGACTGCGAAGAGGCGACGCACCGGGCGTACCTGGCGGCGTTCGAGCTGGTGGAGCGGCTGGGCTACCCGAACGTGTTCCGCATGTGGAACACGCTCGACGGCATCACCGACCGCGGCAGCGAGGTGTACCGGGACTTCTGCGTCGGCCGGGGCAGGGCGTTCGAGGAGCGCGGGCGCGCCGTGCCCGCGTCCACCGACGTCGGCTCACTGGGCGGCGGGGTCGCGTTCTACTTCCTGGCGCACCGGTCGCACGCGGCCGTGCACCTGGAGAACCCGTTGCAGGCGCCCGCGCACGAGTACCCGCAGCAGTACGGGCCGAGGCCGCCGAGCTTCGCCCACGCGACCTACCTCAAGCCCGAGCAGGGACGTGGCCAGCTTCACGTGTCGGGCACCGCGAGCAACCTCGACCACGTCACCGTCGCCCCCGGTGACGTGGCGCGCCAGGTCCAGGTGACGCTGGCCAAGATCGCCGCGCTGATCGGCGCCGACAACCTCGCCCGGCACGGGCTCGACGGCGGCTACCGCCTCGAAGACCTGCGGGCGATCAAGGTCTACGTCCAGCGGCGGGAGGACGTGCCGCTGGTGACGCGGCTGTGCCGCGACGAGTTCTCCCGGCGCGCGGACCTCGCGGTGTTCACCGTCGACGTCCGCCGTCCGGACCTGCTGGTCGAGATCGAAGGGATGACGCCGTGAACCGAGGGGGAACGCCCGTGCCGAACACCTCCGTCCTCGCCGAGCCGGACGCGATCCGGATCCTGATGGTCACCGATGGAGGGGCGAGCTTCGACCAGGCCGACTTCGGCCTGGGCACGCTCGTGGACGTGCTGCGGACGCCGCCCGGGCCGTGGGTGCGCTTCGAGGTGACGCGGGCGCACCGGGAGGACAACCTGCCCGCGCAGGGCGCGGACCTCACGGGGTTCCGGTTCGACGGGCACGACCTGGGCCGGTACGACCAGGTCTGGCTGTTCGGCGTGGCCCGCGCACCCCGCCCGCCGTTGGACGAGACGGAGTTGCGCGCGCTCTCGGAGTTCATGGACGGCGGCGGTGGCGTGTTCGCCACCGGTGACCACGAGGACCTGGGCGTGTCGATGTGCGGTGCCGTGCCGCGGGTGCGCAGCATGCGCAAGTGGCACTGGCCGGACCCCGGCCCGAACGGCGAGCCGGTGGCGCCGTCCGTCGACGGCCCGGGGCGCAACGACACGCTGTCGGAGGGCCACGACCCGTTGTTCCAGCTCAACGACCAGTCCGACGACATCCCGCAGGTCATCACGCCCCGGCTGTACGCGACGTCGGACTCGCCGAAGTGGGCGCACCAGGCCTACCCGCACCCGCTGCTGTGCGGTCCGCGCGGCACGATCCGCGTGCTGCCGGACCACCCGCACGAAGGCGAGTGCACCGTGCCGGACGACCTGACCCGGTCGTTCGCCTTCGCCGGGTACGAGATCACCGAGTACCCGGCGGGGCTCGCGCCCGAGGTCGTCGCGTGGTCGACGCTCAACGCGCGGGCGGCGGAACTCGACCCCGGCAAGGGGCGGCTGGACGCGAGCACGTTCGGCGCGATCGGCGCCTACGACGGGCACCAGGTGGGCGTGGGCCGGGTGGCGGTGGACGCCACGTGGCACCACTTCTTCAACATCAACCTGGTCGGCGACCCGACCGTGCCGGACGACCCGGTCAAGAGCGTCGGGTTTGCCGCCTCGGCTTCCGGGCGGGCCGCGTACGAGGAGATCAAGGCCTACTTCCGCAACATCGCGGTGTGGCTGTCGCGGCCGGCCGACCAGGAGGCCATGTGGTGGCGGGCGGTGTGGGCGACGCGCTGGCACCACCAGGTGGCGATGGACGTGCGGCCGACGCTGCTCGGCTCGCCGGAGTCGTTGGACCTGGCGGAGTTGCTGCGGATCGGCGCGGACGCCCGTCGGGTGCTCACGGCCACCGTGACCAGAGCGGACGCGTTGCAGTGGGCCGGCCGGTACGGCGTGGGCGCGGTCGACGCGGGCCTGTGGGAGACGGTCCGGCCGCACCTGGACCCGTGGCAGCCGCGGGCCGGTGAGGAAGAAGCGGGGCACCTGCCGAACCTGGTGATGTCGCTGCTGCCGGAGCTGGTGCTGGACGCGGTGCTCGGCGCGGTGGTGTACGCGGTGGCCACGGCGTTCCCGGAGCCGACCGGACAGGCCCGCGACGGCGCGGCGGACGTCGACTGGCCGGCCGAGGTGCGCCCCTACCTGGACCGGGCGCTCGACGTGGTCGCCGAACAGGTGCGGCGGACCGACACGCGGTTGCGGGCGTTGGGCGACACGCTCACGACCGCCCGCCGGTCCGGTGCCTGATTCCGGACGACCGTTTCCGGGACCGATTCCCGGGGCCATTCGCAGGGCCCATTCCGAGGCGATTCCGGGTCGGCGACGAGCGGCGCCACGGCAGACGGCGCCGAGACGCCGTCCCGCCCCGCCGGTCGGTCAGCTCTGAGGGGTGCTGACCGGCCGGCGGCGGTCCCGCGCGGTCGTCGGGTCAGGCCCTGGTGTAGGTGAGGCAGTTGGCGGCGTGGTCGCCCTGACCGGGACCGACGCGCACATCGGAGGCGGTGCACTCCAGCTCCTTGTTGTGGACGCAGTCCGTGCGCGAGCACGCGCCGACCTGCGCGACGACCTTCGGCAGGCCGCCCTTGCGGGCGAGGGGGATGAACGTCCCGCAGTCGGCGGCACCGTTCACACCGCTCACGGTGATCGCGAAAGCGTGACAACCGTCGTGGTTGTACGAACAGCCCGTGACGGTGCACTCGCTGACGGCCGGCATTTCCGTGGTGGTCATGACCGCTCCTCTGGGCAGCAGTTTTCCTGAAGGGGACGTTGCCACCGACCACGGTGTGCCGCAACACGAAATCATTAAGGCGAGCCTAACCTAAAGGCTGCGGCATGATTCGGATCGGCGCCCCGGAAATGTCATTCACGGTTTGCAGAGCGGCGGTCGGCACGACATCCCGCTCAACGCGGCGCGGAAGAGCTTGGCCGGCTCACGGCGTCACCGCGATGTTGGTCAGTCCGACCACCGCCCGCGTCACGGTGTTCGACCCGTGCACCACGTTCGGCACACCCGGGCACTTCGACGTCGACGTGACCCGGATCGCGTACTGGCCGACACCACCGAGGTCGGAGCGGTTGTCCCGCCACACGTTGCCGCACCCGTTGGTGAACGACGGCGTCGTGACCGGGTGGTGCGTCTCGTAGCCGTTGGCGAACGTGCCGGGCGGGGCGAACACGCCGGTGTTGCCCTCGATCGTGTAGCCGACGCCCTTCACGTCGACCCACGAGTCCGCCGAGTTCTGCCCCGAGAGACCGGTGCCGTCGAACGTGTTGCCCCGGATCACACCGCCGAACGTGCCCTCCTTGACGTCGACGTGCTCGGCCGTCACGCCCGGCCCGACGCGGTTGCCGAGCACCTGCACCCGGTCGCTGCGGTCCACACCGCCGGAATTGCCGTGGCAGGCCCAGTTCGACCCGGCCGACCCGAGGTAGACCGCCTCGCCGTACCCCGGCTGCACCAATCCCGTGTGGCTGATCGTGGAATCGCGCAGCACGCTGTCCGCCGACGAGCGCCGGAAGTGCACCGCCTCCTCGTCCACGTGGTGGACGTGCACGCGGTCGATCACGGTGTGGTGCGAGTTGTCCGCGACGATGCCCTTCTTCGACTCCCGCACGGTGAACCCGACCAGGTTCCAGTGCGGTGCGTCGTGCAGCCACAGCCCGTACCCGGAGTCCCAGCCGGGCGTCGGCACCGGACAACCCGGCCCGGCACCGGACGGGCCGTCGTTGACCAGCACCGCGTCCACCGGACCGGTGAGCGTCACCGGAGCGTCCGCCTTACCCGGCCGGGTGATCACGAACGACCCCCGGTACACGCCCGCGGCCAGCCGGATGGTCTGACCCGGCACCGCCGCCGCCAACGCCGCCTGCAACCCCACCGCCGTCGACACGTCCACAGTGGACCCACCGGCGGCGGTCGTGGCGGTCACCACGGCGCTCGGCGCGGACACGTTGCCCGCCGCGTCACGCGCCCGCACCGTGAACGCGTACGCCGTACCCGGCAGCAGACCACCGACGGTCGCGGCGGTGGCCGAGGCCGACGCGACCACCGTCGTGCCGCGCAACACCTGGTACTCCGTGACGGCGACGTCGTCGATCGAAGCGCCCCACGCCAACGACACCGAACCCGCCGTCACACCCGTCACCCGAGGACCACCCGGAACGGTCGGCGCGGCCGTGTCAGGAGCCGGACCGCCGCCTTCGCACGGCACGCCGCCGACCGTGCAGCCGGTCGGCAAGCCCACACCGGAGACCGTGAACCCGAAGTCCACCGTGCCGCCGGGCCCGACACGGCCGTTGAAGCCCGCGTTGGCGAACCGGTGACGCTGCCCGTCCCGGGTCAGCACCGCGTTCCACGCGTTGACCACCGACGACCCCGGCGGCAGGTCGAACTCCACCACCCAGCCGACGCTCTCCACGTCACCGGTGTTGGTCACCACGACCTGCCCGCCGTACCCCGTGCTCCACACCGACGACTGGCTGAACACGGCCGACAACTCCGCCGCGGCGGCCCGCGCCGGGCCGACCACCGCGACCAGGCAGGCGAGCACCACACCCACCGCCACAAGACGCTTCACCATGCGTTCCCCTCGGTCTCCGGCGGCGGCCGTGACTGGCGAGACCCCTGGCTACCACGTCGGCGGCGAGTAGTCGAGAAGATCGCCCCGTCACCTTTCGGGGATCCGGTTCGTCCCCCTGGTGGACGAACCGGGAGGAGACCGATGCACGACGAGCTGGCGCACCGCTTCGAGGCGCACCGCGGGCACCTGCGCGCGATCGCCCACCGGATGCTGGGCTCGCTGCCCGAGGCCGAGGACGCCGTCCAGGAGACGTGGCTGCGGCTGTGCCGGGTCGACGCCGACGACATCGACAACCTCGCCGCGTGGCTGCGCACCGTCCTGTCCCGCGTCTGCCTGGACGCGCTGCGCCACCGCCGGGCCCGTCGCGAGGACACCGCCGACCACCTGCCCGACCTGCCCGCCGACGACGACCCCGAGACCGAAGCGCTGCTCGCCGAGTCGGTCGGGCGCGCGCTGCTCGTCGTCCTCGACAGCCTCACGCCCGCCGAACGGGTGGCGTTCGTGCTGCACGACACGTTCGCCGTGCCGTTCGAGCGGATCGCGCCGATCCTCGGCCGCAGCACCGCCACCACCAAGAAGCTCGCCAGCCGCGCCCGGCACAAGGTCCGCGGCACCACCCCGCCCACCGACACCGAACCCGCCCGCCACCGGCACATCGTGGACGCCTTCCTCTCCGCCGCCCGCGCGGGCGACTTCGACGCCCTGCTCACCGTGCTCCACCCCGACGTCGTCCGCCGCGCCGACCCCGCCGCCCTGCCACCCGGCGCCACGGTCGAGATCCGCGGCGCGCACGCCGTCGCCGCCGAGACCGTCCTGCTCACCGCGAACGCCCGCCACGCCGAACCGGCCCTCCTGGACGGGCGCCTCGGCATCGTCGTCGCACCGCGCGGACGACTCCGGCTCGCCCTCACCGTCACGATCGCGGACGACCGGATCACCGCCTACGAGGTGATCGCCGACCCCGCCCGGCTGCGCCGACTGACCGTCATCCCCCTTCTATCGTGACTTGAATCAAGTGCATCAGTAAGGTCGGCCGCGGCTGCCAAGTCCGATCACCCTGCGAAAGGACCACGCCCATGCAGTCCCCCGCACGATCACGGTGGAGCGCCGCGGGCCTCGCCCTCGCCACCGCCGCGGCCGGCCTCGCGGTCGCCGTCGCCACCGCACCGACCGCCCAGGCCACCGTGCTGCCCAACGGCTTCAAGAGCGTCGGCTACCTGCCCTCCTGGGCCGGCAGCGTCAACGCCGTCCAGTACACCAAGCTCACCCACATCAACTACGCGTTCGCCCTGCCCAACGCCAACGGCACCCTCCAGGCCATCCCCGACCCGGGCAAGCTGACGTCCCTGGTCACCCTCGCGCACAACCACGGCGTGCGCGTCTCCCTGGCCATCGGCGGCTGGAACGACGGCAACGACTCCGCCTTCGAAGCCCTCGCCGCCAACCCCACCAGCCGCACCACGTTCGTCACCAGCGTCGTCAACGCGGTCAACCAGTACAACCTCGACGGTGTCGACATCGACTGGGAGTACCCCGACCCCGGCGCCTCGGCGAGCAACTTCACCGCCCTCATGGGACAGCTCAGCACCGCCATGCACAGCCGCGGCAAGCTCCTCACCGCCGCCGTCGTGTCCGGCGGCACCACCGCGGAAGGCGTCCAGACCGCCGTCTTCGGCCAGGTCGACTGGCTCAACATCATGGCCTACGACGGCGGCAGCCCACACGCCAACCACGACTGGTCCATCGGTACCGTCAACTACTGGAAATCACGCGGCCTGCCCGCCGCCAAGACCGTGCTCGGCGTGCCGTTCTACAGCCGGCCGACCTACTACACCTACGCGCAACTGGTCGCCCTGGACCCGGCCAACGCCAACCGCGACTGCGTCACGGTCAGCGGCGTGCAGCAGTGCTACAACGGCATCCCCACGATCAAGCGCAAGACCCAGTGGGCCATGGCCAACGCGGGCGGCGTGATGAACTGGGAGCTGTCGCAGGACACCAGCGGCAGCACCTCGCTGCTCAGCGCCATCTACGACACCGTCATGGGCGGCACCACCCCGCCCGGCCGCACCGGTCCCATCACCGGCATCGCGGGCAAGTGCGTCGACGTGGCCGGCGCGTCCTCGGCCAACGGCACCGCGGTCCAGTTGTGGACGTGCAACGGCACCACCGCGCAGAACTGGACCGTGGCCGCCGACGGCTCGGTGCGGGCACTGGGCAAGTGCCTCGACGTGGCGAGCGCCGGCACCGCCAACGGCACCCTCGTCCAACTCTGGGACTGCAACGGCACGGGCGCCCAGAAGTGGCAGGCCGCCTCCGACGGCACACTGCGCAACCCCGCCTCCGGCCGCTGCCTCGACGCCACCGGCCCCAGCTCGGCGGACGGCACCCGGCTGCAGGTCTGGGACTGCTTCGCAGGCTCCAACCAGGTGTGGCGGCTCCCCGCCTGAGCACCCGCGGACACGGCCCGTGCCACCGCGGGCCGTGTCCCGCTTGCCCGCGGCACGGCCAACCGCAAGGGTGGTGCGATGGGTGAAGAGCGGGACGGCGTGGCGCTGACCAACCTGGACCAGCCGCTGTTCGACGGCGCCGACGCGACCAAGGGCGACCTCGTCGACTACCTCGACGCGGTGGCCGACCGGATCATCCCCGGCCTGGCCGGGCGACCGCTGTCGGTGGTGCGGGTGCGGCCGGGCCAGGAGCCGTTCACGCAGAAGAACCTGCCGAAGTACACGCCGTCCTGGGTGCGGTCGGTGTCGCTGTGGGCGGAGACGTCCAAGCGCGAGATCCGGTACGCGTTGTGCGAGGACCGGCGCACGCTGCTGTGGTTCGCCAACCAGCGCGCGGTGGAGTACCACGTCACGCTGGCGCCCGCCGGGGCGTTCGACCGGCCCACCTACCTGGTGCTCGACCTCGACCCGCCCGAGGGCGCGGGGTTCGACGTGGTGGTGGCGGCGGCGGAGCTGGTGCGGCGCGCGCTGGCCGACGACGGGCTGTCCGGCGTGGTGAAGACCAGCGGGTCCAAGGGCGTGCACGTGTTCGTGCCGGTGGACGGCGTGGACCACGACGTGGCCGCCGCGACCCGGGCGCTGGCGGTCCGCGCCGAACGGCTGGACCCGGACCTGGCGACCACGGCGTTCATCAAGGACGACCGGGGCGGGCGGGTGTTCCTCGACTCGACGCGGGCGTACGGCGCGACCGTGGCCGCCGCGTACAGCCCTCGGATCCGACCGGGCGCCACCGTGTCGTTCCCGGTGGACTGGGACGACCTCGACTCCGTGACGCCCGCCGACTTCACCGTGAAGACCGCGCCGGCACTGCTCGGCGACGACGACCCGTGGCACTCGCGGATGCCCGCGCCGCAGAAGCTCCCGGACGACCTGGTCGCCGAGGGGCACACGATCCCGGTGGCCCGCGTCCAGGCCATGCACGAGGGGAAGCGCCGGGCTCGCGCCCAGCGCGAGCAGAAGTAGATTTCGACCTGCACTGAAGTCATCGAGTGGACAGTGCTGTCCGCTGTGCGTCCGAACGTGCCACGACGAAAGTCGCTACCGCAGGGGTGGCACAGCCCGCAGGCTCGTGCGTGGCTATCCCTAAACCCTGCGGAGGCAGCCATGTCCTTGAAGAGGACGACCCCTGTGGCGAGCGCGCTGGTGCTCGCCGCGGCCCTGCTGAGCCCACCCGTCGCCAACGCGGCACCGGTGAGCACCCTGGCCGTGCCGGACATCCCGGTGGCCAACGTGCAAGCGCACCTGAACGACCTGCAGTCCATCGCCACCAACAACGGCGGCAACCGGGCGCACGGCCGGCCCGGCTACCTGGCGTCGGTCAACCACCTGAAGGCCAAGCTCGACGCGGCCGGGTACCAGACGTCCGTGCAGCAGTTCACCAGCAACGGCGCGACCGGGTACAACCTGATCGCGGACTGGCCGGGTGGCGACCCGAACGACGTGCTCATGCTCGGCGGCCACCTCGACAGCGTGAGCGCCGGTCCGGGCATCAACGACAACGGCACCGGGTCGGCGGGCCTGCTGGAGGTCGCGCTGACCGTGGCCCGGCAGAGCCTGGCGCCGCGCAAGCACATCCGGTTCGGCTGGTGGGGCGCGGAGGAGCTGGGCCTGATCGGCTCCACCTACTACGTGAACAACCTGCCGACGACCGAGCGGTCGAGGATCAAGGCGTACCTGAACTTCGACATGATCGGCTCGCCGAACCCGGGCTACTTCGTCTACAGCGCCTCCGGTCAGCCGACCGGGTCGTTGCTGCTGCAGCAGACGTTGCAGGCGGGGTTCAGCGTGCCGACCGAGCTGACGTCGGTGGGCGGGCGGTCCGACCACGCCGCGTTCGCGCGGGCGGGCATCCCGGTCGGCGGCACGTTCACCGGCGCGGAGACGACCAAGACCTCGGCGCAGGCGCAGAAGTGGGGCGGCACGGCGGGCGTCGCCTTCGACCGCTGCTACCACCGCTCGTGCGACACGATCAGCAACGTCGACGTGACCGCGTTGGACCGCAACAGCGACGCCATCGCCTACGCCCTGTGGACGTTGGCGGGCTCGGGCACCACCCCGCCGGGGCCGCGGTTCGAGAACCTCACCGACGTGGCCATCCCCGACCTGACCACGGTCGAGAGCCCGATCACGGTGTCCGGGGTGGCGGGCAACGCGCCGTCCGCGCTGGCGGTCGGTGTGGACATCACCCACACCTACCGGGGTGACGTGGTGATCGACCTGATCGCGCCGGACGGGTCGGCGTACCGGGTGAAGACCTCCAGCAACGACAGCGCGAACGACATCGTGACGACGTACACGGTGAACGCGTCGTCCGAGGTCGCCAACGGCACGTGGAAGTTGCGCGTGCAGGACGTCGCATCCGCCGACACCGGCCGCATCAACGGCTGGTCCTTGCAGTTCTAGCGGTCCCTTGCAATTCCGAACGACGCCGTGCGGTGGCGGAGCACCCTGCACTCCTCCACCGCGGACGAAGCGGTGGGCCGGCACCCGGCCGGCCCACCGCGTCCACCCCCGAGCGACTGATCGCTACGCGGCGGAGTCGTCCATCCAGAACAGGTTCCACAGGTGGCCGTCGAGGTCCTCGAAACTGCGGCCGTACATGAAGCCGTGGTCCTCGGCCTCGCGGACGAACGCGCCGCCCGCGGCCAGCGCCTTGTCCGCCACCTCGTCGACCTGCTCGCGGCTGTCCAGCGACAGCGCGACGATCGCCTCGGTCGTCGTGGCCGAGTCGGCGATCTCCTTCGTGGTGAACGTCTTGAAGAACGGCTTGGTCACCAGCATCGCGTAGACCGTGTCGCTGAACACGACGCAGGACGCGTTCTCGTCGGTGAACTGCGGGTTGTGCGCGAAGCCGAGCGCGGCGAAGAACTCGATCGACTTGGTCAGGTCCGTCACCGGCAGGTTGACGAAGATCTTCACGGACATGGTCTGAGGCCCCCATTGGCACGGCGGACACGGGTGTGTCCTGCGGATACTTGTGTGTCCGTCGGACACTGGGTGTACGATAGACACAGATCCACAACACGAGCAACCCCCGATTTCGGAAGCGGTGAGCGGATGGCGAGCGAGGACCGGGCGGACTTGCTGTGGGGTTCGCGGGAGAAGCCCGCACGGCCGGCCAGGCTCGCGCTCACCGTCGACCGCATCGCCGCCGCGGCGATCGAGGTGGCCGACGCGGAAGGCATGGCATCGGTCTCGATGCAGCAGGTCGCGGGCCGGTTGGACGTCACGAAGATGGCGCTGTACCGGCACGTGGCGAGCAAGGCGGAGCTGGTCGCGGTGATGATCGAGTCGGCGGTCGGCGAGCCGCCCGACCTGCGCGCGGTGCCGGGCGGGTGGCGGCCCAGGCTGGTCCGGTGGGCCGACCTGATGCGGGAGACGTGGCAGCGCCACCCGTGGCTGCCCGCCGCGACCACGGGCGAGCGCGTGACCGGTCCGCGTGAAGTCGGCTGGACGGAGTCCGCGGTGGCCGTGCTCGAGGGCACCGGCTTGGACGGCGGTGAGCGGATGGACGCGGTGTTCCTGCTCAGCGGGCACATCCGCAACACTCAGTCGGTCGCGACCGCGGGCACGCAGCCGTGGACGGCGCAGAAGCAACTCCGGACGATCCTGCACGAGCACCGCGACCGCTTCCCGGCGCTGCACGAGGCGGCGCAGTCGACCAACGGCGCGCCGCGGGACAACGGCTGGGAGTTCGGCCTGAACCGGATCCTGGACGGGCTCGAAGTGCTGATGCGGGCACGCGACTCCGGCGCGGCGCGCTGACCGGCGTCAGCGGTACCTGTTCCGGGTCGCGCCGCAGCGCCCCGGTGTCCGGGAGCGGAAGTCCGGTGCGGGACGGGCCAGGGCGGGCAACGCGCACAGGCGGGCTTCCGCCCGGGTGAGCCTGCGGTGCGACCAGGTCAGGACGGTGTGCGCGCCGGCCGCGGCATCGTGGCCCTCCAGCTCGGTCGGCCCGAGTTCGCGCAGTTCGGCGGCCAGCGCGCTCAGCGGCAGGCTCGGGCGGGTGCAGGCGTGCCCCGCCGTGATGCCCAGGGCCAGGGGGAACCCGCCGCACAGCTCCACCAGCTCCTCGACCGCCGCCGGCTCCTCCCGCACCCGGACGGCGCCGAGGCGCTCGGTCAGGAACGCGCGGGCGTCGGCGGCCGACAGCACGTCCAGCGGCACGTGCCGGGCGCCGTGCCCGATGATCAGCCCGGGCAGGCTGTCGCGGCTGGTCACGACCACCGCGCAGGTCCGGCCGCCGGGCAGCAGCGGCACGACCTGGGCGGTGGCGGCGGCGTTGTCGAGCACCAGCAGCACCCGTCTGCGCGCGACCAGGGTGCGGAACAGAGCCGTCTGGGCGTGCGGGTCGGTCGGCCGCCGGTCGGCGGCGACGCCGAGCGCGTCGAGGAACCCGCGCACCGCCACCACCGGCTCCATGGGCGCCCCTCCGGCGCCGCCGAGGTCCACGAACAGCTGGCCATCGGGGAACCGGTCGAGGTGCCGGTGGGCCCAGTGCAGCGCCAACCAGGTCTTGCCGATGCCGCCGGAACCGACGATCGCGGCGATGCCCACCGTGGCGGCCGTGCTCATGGCGTCGAGGCGGTCCAGTTCGTCACGGCGGCCGACGAACGGCAGCGGCGCGGCGGGCAGTTGGCGCGGCACCGCGGGTCCCGCCGAGGCGGTCGGCGCGGTCAGGGCGGTGTCGCCGGCCAGGACCCGCCGGTGCAGCTCGCGCAGCGCGGTGCCGGGTTCGGTGCCCAGTTCCCCGACCAGGCGGGTGCGGACCTGCCGGTAGTGCGCCAGGGCGTCCGGGGTGCGCCCGGCCCGGTGCAGGGCCAGCAGGTACTGACCCTGCACGCGTTCGTCCAGCGGGTGCCGCGCCGCCCGCGCGGACAGCTCGGCCACCAGCTCCGCGCCCTGCCCGGCACGCAACCGGGCGTCCACGAGGTCGTGCTCGGCGGCCAGCCGCTCCTGCCGCAGCCGGTCGCGTTCGGCCAGCACCCACTCCCCCGCCAGACCGGTGAACGCCTCACCGCGCCACAGCGCCAACGCCTCGGTCAACGCCACCACCGCGCCGTCGTCACCGGCACGGGCGCACAGGTGGCGGAACCGGTGCACGTCCACCACCCGCTCGACCGCGTCGGCCACCAGGGCGTAGCCGCCCGACCGGTGCACGATCGCCAGCCCGTCCGCGTCGGCCAGCGCCCGGCGCAGCCGTGAGATGTAGCTGTGCAACGTGGCCCGCGCCCGCCGGGCCACCTCGGTGCCCCAGACCCGCTCGACCAGCCGGTCCACCGGCACCGCCCGACCGGCGTCGACCGCCAGCGCGGCCAGCACGCACCGCTGCCTGGGCGCGCCCAGGTCCACCGGCCGCCCGTCGACCTCGGCGGCCACCTCCCCCAGCAGACGCAGCACGACCGCCACTCCGCTCACCCCCCGTGCGCCGAGACTTCCCCCGACACCAGGAATAGCCGCTCCACCAGCGCGATGCAGGAACTCTGCAAGAGGTTCACACCATGGGTGCCCCATCGTGGGCAACGGGGCGGCGACCACCACGTTCGGCAACACCGACGCCGTGGCCTGCCCGCGCCCAGGTCCCCCGCCGGGCCCACCAGTCATCGAACAAGGCGGTAACCATGAACAAGGTGAAGTCCGTGATCGCCATCGGGGCGGCGCTGTTCGGCTGCGTGACGTTCGGAGGCGTCGCCGGCGCGGAACCGGCGTCCGACCGGCACGCACCGCTGCCCGCGGCCACCTGCGCCGACTACGACTACGTGCGGGTCACCACCGACAGGTTGAACGTGCGGGCAGGCAAGGGCACCAACTACGACGTCCTCAAGACCGTGTACCGGGACGACAAGCTGTCCTGCTACCCGGTGGAAACCGGTGGACGCTACTCCGCGTGCGGCTCCAGCAACGCCAACGGCTGGATCCCGATCGACTTCCGCGGTGACGTCGGGATCGACGGCTACGTGGCGAGCACGTGCGTCGCGGACATGTGACGCCCGGGTCCTCGCGGTAGGACGGACTCCTGGCGGATCGGGCCGGACGCGGAGCGCCCGCCGCCAGGAGTCCGCCGCATGTCACTATGCAACTAGTTGCACTGCACCCCGTTGCACAGCTACGGTCACCGGCATGGCGTTGGAGCACGCGATCCTCGTGTCGCTGGACGAGCGCTCGGGCTCGGGCTACGAGTTGGCCCAGCGGTTCGAGAAGTCCATCGGCTTCTTCTGGGCCGCCACCCACCAGCAGATCTACCGCACGCTCAAGCGCATGGTGGAGCTGGGCTGGGTGTCGCGCCACGAGGTCGCCCAGGACGGCCGCCCGGACAAGAAGGTCTACGAGGTCGCCGACGCGGGCCGGGCTGAGCTGGCCCGCTGGCTGGCCTCGCCGAGCGAGCCGGAGACCCTCCGGCACGACCTGTCGGTGAAGATCCGCGGCGCGTCGCTGGGTGACGCCGCCGCGCTGACCGGCGAGATCGCCCGGCACCGCGACCTGCACGCCGAACGCCTCGACGTCTACCTCGCCATCGAGAAGAAGGACTTCCCGGACCCGTCGGCCCTGTCCGGCCGGCGGCTGCACCAGTACCTGGTCCTGCGCGGCGGCGTCCGGGCCGAGCGGGCGCTGGTCGAGTGGTGCGACGAGGTGCTGGCCGCGATGCGAGAGGACGACCGGCGATGACCGCCTACCCCACCCTGCTCAAGCCCCTGGACCTGGGCTTCACGACCCTGCGCAACCGGGTCCTCATGGGCTCCATGCACACCGGCAACGAGGACCGCGCCAAGGACTTCGACACGCTGGCCGCCTACTTCGCCGAACGGGCGCGCGGCGGTGTCGGCCTCATCGTCACCGGCGGTTTCGCGCCCAACCGGACCGGCTGGCTCTACCCGTTCTCGTCCAAGCTCACCACGCACCGCGAGGCGCGCAACCACCGCGTCATCACGCGGGCCGTGCACGAGCACGACGGCAAGATCGCCCTCCAGCTGCTGCACGCGGGCCGGTACGCCTACCACCCGTTGAGCGTGTCCGCGTCCGCGCTCAAGTCCCCGATCAGCAAGTTCCGCCCCCGCGCGCTGTCGGACCGGGGCGTGCGCGCCCAGATCGACGCGTTCGCCCGCGCCACGGCGCTGGCCCGTGAAGCGGGCTACGACGGCATCGAGATCATGGGCTCCGAGGGCTACTTCATCAACCAGTTCCTGGCGCCGCGCACGAACAAGCGCACCGACCGCTGGGGTGGCAGCCCGGAGAACCGGCGGCGGATCGCGGTCGAGATCGTGCGCCGGTGCCGCGAGGCCGCGGGCCCGGACTTCATCATCATCTACCGGCTGTCGATGATCGACCTGGTCGAGGACGGCCAGACGTGGGACGAGGTGGTCGCGCTCGGCCAGGAGGTCGAGGCGGCCGGCGCGACGATCGTCAACACCGGCATCGGGTGGCACGAGGCACGGGTACCGACGATCGTCACGTCCGTGCCGCGCGCGGCGTTCACCGACGTCACCGCCAAGCTGCGCCCGCACGTCGGCATCCCGGTGGTCACCTCGAACCGGATCAACATGCCGGAGGTCGCCGAGGAGGTGCTGGCGCGCGGTGACGCGGACATGGTGTCCATGGCGCGCCCGTTCCTGGCCGACCCGGACTGGGTGCGCAAGGCCGAGACCGGCCGGGCGGACGAGATCAACACGTGCATCGCGTGCAACCAGGCGTGCCTGGACCACACGTTCTCGTTGAAGAAGGCCTCGTGCATGGTCAACCCGCGCGCGGGCAACGAGATCACGTTGCGCCTGCTCCCGACCCGTCGCGCCAAGCGGGTCGCGGTGGTCGGCGCCGGTCCGGCGGGACTGGCGGCGGCGACCGCGCTGGCCGAGCGCGGGCACGCGGTGGAGCTGTTCGAGGCCGACGACGACATCGGCGGCCAGTTCGCCATCGCCCGCCGCATCCCGGGCAAGGAGGAGTTCGCCGAGACGATCCGCTACTACCGGCGGCGGATCGAGCTGACCGGGGTGGAGCTGCACCTCGGCACCCGGGTCACCGCCGACGACGTGGCCGACTTCGACGAGGTCGTCATCGCCACCGGCGTCACGCCACGCGTGCCCGCCATCCCGGGCGTGGAGCGTGCGCTGTCCTATGTGGACGTCGTGCGGCACGGCGCGCCGGTCGGTGACCGGGTCGCCGTGATCGGCGCGGGCGGCATCGGGGTGGACGTCACCGAGTTCCTCACCCACGCCTCCTCCCCCGCGCTCGACGTGGCCGAGTGGCGTGCCGAGTGGGGCGTCACGGATCCCGAGCTGGTGCGCGGCGGTGTCACCGCGCCGAAGCCCGCCAAGCCCGCGCGGCAGGTGTACCTGGTGCAGCGCAAGGCGTCCCGGATCGGCAAGGGCCTGGGCAAGACCACCGGCTGGGTGCACCGGGCGGCGCTGGCGGCCAAGGGCGTCGAGCAGGTGACCGGCGTGAACTACGAGCGGATCGACGACGCGGGCCTGCACATCACGTTCGGGCCCCACCGCGAGCGGCCGCAGGTGCTGGACGTCGACACGGTGGTGGTGTGCGCGGGCCAGGAGTCGGTGCGCGACCTCGTGGACGAGCTCGCCGGGCGCGGCGTCGTCACGCACGTCATCGGCGGCGCGGACGTGGCCGCGGAGCTCGACGCCAAACGCGCCATCGACCAGGGCACGCGGCTCGCGGCCACCATCTGACGGATTCGACCAGGAGGCACGGATGAACGCGGCCCTGCGGTTCAAGGCGGCCGTCGAGGCGGGCGACATCGTCGGCGCGACGGAGTTCTTCAGCGACGACATCACCCTGCACAGCCCGGTGAAGTTTCAGCCGTTCGAGGGTATCGACGCCGTGCGCGCCCTGTTCCGCGTGTTGCAGCGGACGTTCGAGGACTTCCGCTACGTCGGCCAGTACGACGGGCCGAACGGCCACGTGCTGCACTTCCGCACCGTGGTGAGCGGCAGGCAGGTCGAGGGCATCGACCTGATCGAGCTGGACGAGGACGGCCGGATCGGCACGTTCACCGTGATGATCCGGCCCCAGTCGGCGCTCACCGCGGTCGGTGAGGCGATCCTGGCGGGCCTGATGGCAGACGGCGCGGTGTCGTAGCGCCCTGGCGCCGCCGGTCGCGGCACTAGGCTGCACGACGTGGACTTCATCTTCACCCGGCCCGACTCGAAGACCTCCGCCGCCGCGCTGGAGGTGTGCCACGAGTACGCCGAGCCCTGGCTGCTGAACCACTCGTTGCGCGCCTACTCGTGGGCCGCCGCGTACGCCTCCCTCACGGACATCGCCTACGACGGTGAGCTGCTGTACGTCGCCGCGCTCCTGCACGACCTCGCGCTCACCCCGGCGTTCGACAACCACGCCCTGCCGTTCGAGGAGGCGGGCGGGCACGTGGCGTGGGTGTTCGCGGCCGGTGCCGGGTGGGGACGGGTGCGGCGCGACCGGCTGGCGGAGGTCGTCGTGCTGCACATGCGCGACGACGTGCCGGCCGAGGACGACCCGGAGAGCCACCTGTTGCAGGTCGCGGTCAGCGCCGACGTGTCGGGACGCGGGCTCGACCGGTTCCCCGACCAGGTCAAGGACGACGTGCTGACCCGGTACCCGCGGCTGGGGTTCGCCGACGCGTTCCTGAGCCGCGCCGAGGACCAGGCCGAGCGCAAACCGCGCTGCGCCGCCGCCGCGTTGATGCGCGACGGCTGGGCGCAGCGGCTGACGAACAACCCGTTGGACGCGCCCGGCCGGTGACCGGGCGCGTCCGGGGTTCGATCACCTCAGGCCGTAAGCCCGGATGATCGTCTGGTCGACCGCGTTGCCCGCGGCGTCACGCGCCTGCGCCTTGAGCGAGACGAACTTCGCCCCGGCCGGGTGCGCGACCGCCGCCAGCCAGCGCTCACCGACCTTGACCAGCGGCGCGGGCCGCCACGTCGCGCCGTCGTCGAACGACACCTGCACGGCGGGCTTGGCCACGCCCCGGGCACCGGTCACGCCGTTGCGCTGCACGTACACCGGGATCGTGAACGACCGTCCCGCCGCCGTCCGGTTCTCGGCGTCCAGCGACGGCGCGAACCGCACCGCGAGCAGCGGCAGGGCCGCCGGGTCCTCGCCCGCGACGTGCTCGGAGGTGAACGACCAGTCCGCCACCACCCGGGTGGACAGCTCGGCCACGCCGGACCGCTCCGCCTCGGTGTGCAGCCGGTAGGTGCCCTTGCCCGCGGGCACGACGCCCGTCACGTACCCGTCGTAGGGCGACTCGGCGAGCAGCACGCCGTCGCGGTGCAGCGTGGTCCTGGCGGCCGTGACGTCGGAGAACCCGTAGTGGTTCGGGTCCTGGTCGCTGAACACCGGCAGCGAGATCACGACCTCGTCGCCGAGCCGCCCCGCCCACTCGTGATCGCGGCTCCTCATCGGGAAGGCCGGTCCGAACACGGCGGCGTTCCACTTCTCGGAGACCGTGCGGCCCGCGGTGAAGGTGCGCGGCAGCGCGGTCGCCTGGTTGCTCTGCGGCGGGAACGCCTGCGGCTCGGGCAGCTGCAGGAAGTCGCCGTACCAGCCGATGCCGGGCGTGTAGTACTCGGTGATCCGCAGTGGCAGCGGACCGCCCGCCATCTGGTCGCGGAACCCGGTCGTGCCCGGTCCGGCCGAGGCGACCAGCGACTTGACCTTCACCAGGTCACGGCGGTGGAACGCGCGGTCGAGCCGGTCGGGCACCGCGCCGTCGTGCCGCCAGGCGACCGAGTACTGGTACGGGCTGCCGACGAACGTGCCCTTGCCGTCCGGCTTGGCGAGCCGCCCGGCGACCTCGAACACCGCCGCACCCGGCGCGGACGTCTTCGACGGCACGAACAGCACGTCCTCCGGCCGGAACCCGATGAACCCGCTGCCCGTCTCGCCCCACGACGCCGTCCGGCTGAAGAACACCTCGGTGTGCCCGGCCTCCGCGTCCGGTTCGTCCACCGACAGGGCGAGCGGCTTGCCCGCGCGGGCGTCGAACACGAACTCGGCGGGACCGGTGATCGTGACGCTGGGCTCCAGCACCTGGGTCAGCTGCCCGGTCGCCCGGGTCTGGATGAACGCGTCGGCGTAGAACGTGCCCTTGGGCACGCGGACGACGACCGTGCCGGACGGGTCGTGCCGCACGTACGCCTTGCGGTGGCCCATGTCGACGAGCCGGAAGAAGTAGTCCGGGGTGGGCGCGCCGGCGTGGTCGAGGAACGTGAGCTTGACGTCGTAGCTCTCGACCTCCTTGGTCACGCCGATCGGCGTGCGCAGCGGCGTGGCGCCGCCGGTGGCCACGACGGCACCGATGTACCGGCCCTCGGGGCCGTCGAGCGCGGTGTCGACGGTGACCAGGACGGTGGCCTCACCACCGGCGGGCACGGTGAGCGACGACGGTGAGAACGCGACCATCTCCGCGGGTGCCGGGTCGCCGTTCGGGGCGCGCAGGTCGGCGGTCGGCGTCAGGGTCACCGGCGCCGGGCCGGTGTTGCGGTAGGCGATCTTCGCCTGGATCGGCTGGTCGTCGGTGTGCGGCCACCGGGCCACGCCCAGGCTCAGCGACGCGGGTTCGGTGGTCAGCGACTGCTGCACGGCGGCGGCCACGTCCACCCGGCCCGCGCCCTGCTCGTGCGCGGTCAGGTCGGCGTTCGGCTTCGCGCTCGCCATGAGCGCGCTCTTGAGCTGCGCGGGTGTCCAGTCCGGGTGCTGCGCGGCGAGGATGGCCGCGGCTCCGGCCACGTGCGGCGAGGCCATCGACGTGCCGGACAGCGCCACGTGCGCGTCGCCGACCGGTGTGCCGATGCGGCCGTTCTTCGCCTTGGCCGCGACGATGTCCACGCCCGGCGCGGTGATGTCCGGCTTGATCGCGTCGTCGTCCCAGCGCGGTCCGCGCGAGGAGAACTCGGCCAGCCGGTCGGACCGGTCCACGGCGCCTACGGTGAGCGCCAGGTCGGCCGCCGCGGGGCTGCCGATGGTCTGCTCGAACGGCCCGCTGTTGCCCGCCGAGACCACGAACAGCGCGCCGCCGGTGCCGGTGAGCCGGTTGACGGCCTGCGACATCGGGTCCGTGCCGTTCGTGCGCATCGAGCTGCCCAGGCTCATGTTGACCACGTCGGCGCCCGCCGCCACGGCCCACTCCATGCCCGCGATGATGTCCGACTCGTAGCCGCCGCCGTGGTCGTCGAGGACCTTGCCGTTGAGCACGGCGCTGTCCGGCGCCACGCCCTGGTAGCGGCCGGCGCCGGTGATGGTGGCCGCGACGTGCGTGCCGTGGCCGACCCGGTCGTCGGTGTCGGGGCTGTCGGTGAAGTTGCGCGACTCCACCACGGCGCCCGCGAGGTCCGGGTGCGTCGGGTCGACGCCGGTGTCCAGGACCGCGACCTTGGCGCCGGCGCCGGTGTGCCCGTCCTGCCACGCCCGCGGCGCGCCGACCTGCGGCACGCTGCGGTCGAGCGTGGCCCGTACCGGACCGTCCAGCCACACCTTGTCGACGCCCGCGGCCCGAGCGCCCGTCCAGAACGCGGTGTCCTTCGGCACCTTCACCGAGTACCCGCCGATGCTGGTCAGCGGTTCACCGGCCACGGCCGGGCCGGTCGACGTCACGATCAGCGGCGTGACGCGGGTCGACCGGTCGTCGTAGCCGGCCCGGATCAGGCCCGTGACGTCGAACAGCCGCTCGTCCAGCCGACCGGACCGCACGTCGGCCAGCACGTCGGTCGGCAGCACGTGCAGGTCGCCGTGCTCGTCGAGCCGCTGCACGAACCGCACGTCGGCACGACCGCGACCGGGCCGCACCTGTGCCCGGTCGCCGCGGACGGTGACCACGTCACCGGTCACCAGCGTGACCGTGCCCTCGGCGCGCGCACCGCCGGCCCGTTCACCCCGCTCCCCCGGCTCGGCCGTCGACGGCACGCCGGCGACGACCATCACCGCCGCCGCGAACAGCCCCAACGTCAGCGGTGCCCTCGTTCTGCGGGACATGTGGACTCCCCTCACCGTGGCGGTACCTCACCGACCACCACTGCCCTCGGTAACTAGGACACCGCAGAGAGCCACCACGTTGCTTCGGGGACGCGCAACCCGCGCTGCGATACCCACTCGGCCCAACCGTTCCCACACCCCGGCCTCATCGGCCGTCATCCGCCCCGACCGCCGTGCCGACGAGCCCTAAGGTGATCGTGTGTCGTTACCCGATCCCGTCATGCGCCCCGATGCGGTCGACCACTACGTCACCCTCCTGGCCGACGACGGCTCGCTGCCGTCTGAGGCGTTCTGCCTGACAGTGGTGCGCGGGCTGTCCGTGACCGAGGCGTTGACCCGTGTCGACGCGCCGCCATCCGGACGGACGGCGACCCTCGCGGACGCCGGGCAGACGTCGGTCGCGGCGTACCCGGACGACCTGCCGCTCGTGGTCGCCGACCACCTCGACGGCTGGACACTGCTGGCCGCGGACAACGGCTACCACTGTGCCCGGGCCGAGGTCGTGGCGAAGTTGTCGGTCGGGACGGTCGCGGCGAGCGTGTACTGGAACGTCGAGTTCGACAGCAACCTCATGCTGGCGCAGGAGGGCAGGGTCCTCTCGGCGTTCGAGTTCATCGGCAGCGCGCCGAGGTCCGGTGACCGGCCGGACGCGATCCGGCCGTACCTCGAAGGGCTCACGTTCGAGGACGCGCACGCGTACCGGTTCTGCGCGGAGGCGTTGGCGTTCCTGGAACGGCTGAGCGGTGTGCGCGTGCCCGCCGACTGGTCGACCCGTGACCTGCCCGCGGCGGTGATCGTCGACCCGCTGCGCTTCCGCCCCCCGAACCCGCGCAATTGGCTGTCGGTCGACGGCACCGACCTCGAACCATCGCACGAGGCGGCGCGCCGGGCCGCCGAACGGGCGTGCGAGGCGCACGGTGTCGTGCCAGACGGGGACCTGCTCGCGCGGGCCCACGCGGAATACCGGGAGGCGCTGCACCTGCGGTGGCAGCGGTGCCTCCCGCAGGCCCTGCCGGCGGACCCGGTCGAGCGGTTGCAGGCGGAGTCGCGGCGCCGCCACGCGGAGAACGGCGCGGAGCGGGCGGCGGTGGCCCGTGCCCACGCAGTGGCGGCCACCGACGGCAGCCGGGTGGCCGATCCGGCGGAGGCCCTGGGTTGGGCCGTCTACAACGCCATCCAGGCCGACCGGGCGGTCAATCCCCACCAGGTCGATCTGCGATGGGTCCAGCGGCTGACCTGACGCGGGCCGTTCGACCGCTGTCACGTGACGACAGGAACACAGCCGGCCTGCCGCAGGTTCAACCGCGGGCCGCACCCAGGTCCGCCGCGGCACGGGCGTAGCCGACGACCAGCGGACGGGTGTCGTCCGCACGCCAGGCGACCGCCAGTTCGCACGGCGCCACGCCGGTGACCGGGCGGACCAGCACGTCGTCCCGGGCGACCAGCGGCGCGTTGCCCTCCGCCAGCAGCACCACGCCGTCGCCGTTCGCCACCGCCTCGTGCGTCTCCTCGGCACTGGTGATCTCGCCGCCGATGATCGGATCCCGGCCGCCCCGCGCGTCCACCGCGAGCCAGTAGTCACGCGCTTGGCCCGCCGATTCGGGCAGCGCGAGGAACGGCTCGTCCAGCAGTTCGGCGAACTCGACGTGGTCGCGGCCCGCCAGCCGGTGGCCCGCGGGCAGCGCGACCAGGCGCGGCTCGCGCGCGACCACCACCCACCGGTACCGGTCCGCGTCGGTGATCGGCAGCCAGACGAAGCCGACATCGGCCGAGCCGTCGCCGAGGCCGACCGTCGGATCGCCCCACCCGACCTGGCGCAGCGTGATCCTGGCGGCCGGGTGCTCGGCGGTCAGCCTGGACCGCAGCGCGGGCAACAGGCCGCGGCCCGGGCTGGTGCTCATGCCGACCACCAGCGTCGCCCGCTGCGCCGCCTTCGCCGACTCGACCGCCGCCCGTGCCCGTGCCCACTCCGCCACGATCCGCTCGGCGTGCGGCAGCAGCGCGGCGCCGACCTCGGTCAGCCGCACCTCGCGCCGGTCCCGCTCGAACAACGGCGCGCCGATCTGCCGCTCCAGCACCCGGATCTGCTTGCTCAACGCGGGCTGCGACACGAACAACCGCTCGGCGGCCCGGGTGAAGTGCAGTTCCTCGGCCACGGTGACGAAGTAGCTCAAGTCGCGTCCGTGCACGTCCATAACCAATGGCTATCACAGCCGATCTTGGACGGCCGCCCGGACCACCGGGCACTGTGGACACAGCAGAACGCGGACTGGGGAGTGAAGTTGACGAACAACCCGAAGGTGTGGCTGGTGACCGGCGCGAACAGCGGCTTCGGCCGGGCGATCGCCGAGGACGCGATCGCCGCGGGCGACACCGTGGTCGCCGCCGTCCGCCGCCCGGAGACGCTGGCCGACCTGGTGGCGCGCCACCCCGACCAGGTGGACCCGGTGCGGCTGGACGTGACCGACACGGCACGGATCGACGAGGTGGTCGCGGACGTGCTGGCCCGGCACGGCCGGATCGACGTGCTGGTGAACAACGCGGGCCGCACGCAGGTCGGCGCGGTCGAGGAGACCACCGAGGCCGAACTGCGGTACCTGTTCGACCTGCACTTCTTCGGCCCGGCCGCGCTGATCCGCGCGGTGCTGCCGTCGATGCGGGCCCGGCGCGGCGGCGCGATCGTGAACCTGAGCAGCGTCGGCGGCCAGATGTCGTTCGCCGGGTTCGGCGCGTACAGCGGCACGAAGTTCGCCCTCGAAGGGCTGTCCGAGGCGCTGGCGGACGAGGTCGCGGAGTTCGGCATCAAGGTGCTCGTGGTCGAGCCCGGGGCGTTCCGCACCAACCTGTTCGGCGCGGGCGCGGCGTACTTCAGCGAGGAGAACCCGGCCTACGCGGGCAGCGCGGGCAAGACCCGGGACTTCGTCAAGACGGGGCACGGCGGACAGGCCGGAGACCCTGCCAAGGCCGCCGCCGCCATCCGGACCGCGCTGACCGCCGACAAGACCCCGCTGCGGCTGCCGCTCGGTGACGACTCGGTGGACACGATCCTCGGCCACCTCGACGCCGTGCGCGCGGAGATCGCCGACTGGGAGAAGGTCGCCCGGGACACCAAGTTCGACCAGTGAGCACTGTCCGGCGCGGGCACCTCGGGTGAAGGTGCCCGGGCCGGACCCGGGCGTGTGGTCAGCGGCGCAGACCGGCCCGCACCACCAGCGCGTCGTGGTCGGTGTACGTGGTCGGCTCGAGCTCCAGCGTCGGCGCGGCGAGGTCGCCGTAAGCGTGCTGGATGCCGGGAGCCTGCGTTGCCTCGGCGTCGGTCAACGTCCACTGGCCCTCCGGTGCGCACGACGCGCGCCGGTTGACGTCACCGGCGAAGATCGTCGGCCGGCCGCGGTGGGACAGCACCCCGGTCAGCTCGGCGCACTGGACCGAGTTGGCGGTGCCCGGCGCCTCGCCGCCGGTGGACAGGTGCGTCGTGCACACGTCCACCCGGCGAGCGGTCGTCACGCAGAGCCAGCGCCGCTCCTCCACACCGTTGAACACGGAGAACGGCGCGTCCTCCGACGTGCGAATCGCCTCCTTGGTCAGCACGGCGTTGCCGAACACGCCGCGGCCTTCCGGCGACTTGCAGGGCAGCGGGGCGCCGCGGTAGACGACGGTGGCGAAGCGGTGGTGGTACCCGGTGCGCGCGGCGATCTCGGCCACGTCACCGCTGCACGCCTCGTTGAGGGTGACCGCGTTGACGTCGTTCTCCTGGACGCGGGCGACCACCTCGTCCACGATCTTCGGGTACTCGGTCCTCGGGTAGCAGCCGGCGTACCCGCTGGAGCAGACGTTCATGTGCAGCAGCGAGTAGGGCGGACGTGCCTCGGCGGGGGTGGCCACGGCGGTGCCCGGCGACAGCAGGCCGGTGGCCAGCAGGCAGCCGAGCAGCACAGCACGCAGGCGGGTGGCGGAACGTCGGATCACAGCGCGATTGTGCTGACCGGCGCACGGGAACCGAAGAGTGCTCGGCAAGAGTTCACCGCCTCGACGCCTGCCCGAACGGTAAGTCCCTCCCGAGAGGACGGGCGTACGAGCCTGTCGAAGATCAGCTCGTACGCCCGTTCCCGCCCACCGCCGGTCTACAGGGCGACCAGCTTGCCACCGAGGGTCACCACGAGGCGCCCATCAGACGCGTAGGACCAGGCCAGCGCACCGGAGTAGGACGCGCACCGGGAGCCGTTCGTGCCCGTCCAGAACTGGTTCGACGTGTCGGAGTTGCCGACGATGCGGTCGTTCGTGCCGCTGCTGCTGCGGCACGAGGTGTTGTTGCGGAACACCGACGACCCGCCGTCGAACGTGTAGTTGCGCTCGTCGTTGTCGATGCTCAGGTTGTTCGAGATCGTCATCGAGCCGAGGTTGCGGTTGTAGGTGAGGCCGTGCTTGCCGTTGTCGTAGGCGATGTTGCGGCGGATGACGTGGTTGACGCCGATGTCCTCGCCGCCGAGCTTGTAGCCGTTGCGGTCGCCGTTGCCCGCCTGGCCGCCGTTGCTGAGCGTGCCGTTCTTGTAGGCCAGCGAGTCCTCGATGGTCACCGCCCCGATCGGGCCCGTGTCGGTCTTGGTGTAGAGGTCCCAGCCGTCGTCGATGTTGTTGTGCGCGACGGCGTACCGGAACACGTTGCCCGGGCCGGAGGTGAGCTTCGCGGCGAACCCGTCCGCGTCCTCTCCGTCGGAGTCGGCGTTGTCGTGGGACTCGGCGCTCAGGATGAGGTTGTTGGCCGGCCACTGGTCCTTCGGCGTGGTGGACAGCATCCGCGACAGCTGCAGGCCCGTGTCGCGGTTGAAGCGCGTCACCGTGCGCTCGAAGATGTTGTTGCTGCCGCCGACGAAGATGCCGTTGTCACCGGCGCGCTCGACCACGAGGCCCTTGACGTGCCAGTAGTTGCCGTTCACGGCGAGGCCGCGGTTGGCCGGGTCCTCGGTCTGCGCGGAGAAGTTCAGCACCGGTGTCTCGCCGGGGTGGGCGAACAGCTCCGTGCGGTCGCCCGACGTGCCGTTGTTGCCCTGCGGGATGGTCACGGTCTGCGCGAAGCGGTACGTGCCGCCGCGCATCAGGATCGTCCCACCGGGCGTGATGCGGCTGATCGCCGAGGTCAACGTCGTCGGTGCCGACTCCGTGCCCGCCGCGCTGTCGGTGCCGTTCGGCGACACGTACAACGCCGAGCTCGGCGGGTTCGTGGTCGTCGTGGTCGTAGTCGTAGTGGTGGTGCTCGTCGTAGTGGTGGTGGTGCTCGTGGTGGTGGAGGTCGGCCCGCCGCTCACCGGGGTGAACGTCCACTGCTTGGTGGCGGCGCTGTCACAGGAGTTCTGCTGCACCAACGCGCCGGCCGACGTGGAGTTGTCCTGGATGTTCATGCACTTGCCGCCGTTGGCGTTGACCACGCGGTAGTTGCTGCCGCTGGCCGTCACCGCCCACGTCTGGCTGGTCGCGCCGGTGCAGGTCTCCAACTGGATCGGCTTGCCCGCGCTGGTCGACGCGTCCCGGACGCCGACGCACAGGCCGCCCGCCGCCGACGTGATCCGGTACCCGCCGCTGACCGCGGTCAGCGTCCACTCCTGGTCGGCACCGGCGGCGCACGCCTCCTGCCGGAGTTGCACGCCGCTCGTCGGGCTGGGCGCGTCGAGGCACTGCCCGCTGCCCCCGTTCTTCACCGTGTACGTCCCCGCGCTGACGGCGGCGTCCGCCGGCGCGACGTTCGGCCACGCCGCGAGCGTGACCGCCAACGCGGCCACGGCGCCCGCCGCGATCAATCCCCGGCGGATGCCGGGCGGTCTTTTCCACCGCGTGACGACAGGCTGCTCCGGTGCACCCATGACCACTCCACTTCTGGACGCGCGTCGGGAAGATGTGTTCGTCCGGACCCCTTTTCGTGCGCGGCGGACACTGCGGGGATCCGATCGCGTTCGCGAGCGCTCGAATACGACCCCGGCGAGAACAAGAATCACCAAGGCGCGTCCTCGCGCCATTCGAACACGAAACCGCCATCCCGCCGGATGTTATGAGGTCCCCCGCACCCGGTCAACGCCGGATAGTGGAGCCACACTCCGACGAGCGAGCGTCGAATCAATCGAATGCGCAGGTCACAGCCATCAGATTCGATCATCTACGCGTCGTGGGAACTTCGGCGGAAATGCGGTCGGGTCATACTCGTGAACAAATCGTCCGGGCGCAGGTCACACTTGTGAACAAGTGGGCGCACCACCGACCTGAACCGAACCGTCGACGTGCCCCGGACACCGGTCCGGGTTCGCTCACCGAAGTGCGGTGCGGAACGGGCGCAGCACCTCGCGGAAGTAGTCGAGCGAGCCCCAGCGGTCGCCTTCGTGCGCCAGCGTGCTGAGCACCTCCCGCAGGAACACCACGGGCATCCGGTCGCGCCAGTCGCGGTCCAGCGGGCGGACCTCGTGGTAGGCGTCGAAGAACCGGGCCGGTGAGTCGGTGCCGCAGAACATCATGCTCAGGTCGACGTCCGGCCACGCCCACGACACCGCCGGGTCGATGAACGCCGGCTCGCCCGCCGCCGTGGACACCACGTTGTTGTGCCACAGGTCGCCGTGGGTCAACGAGGGCGGCGCGGCGGGCACGATCTCCGGCAGCCGCGCGCACAGCCGTTCCAGCGCGGCCCGGTCCTCGGCCGTCAGCACGGCGTCGGCCTTCGGCTCGTCGAGGTAGCGCAGGAGCCGGTGCTCGACGAAGAACGCGTGCCCGTCGTCGGTCCAGGTGTTGCGCTGCGGCAGCAGGCCGAGCCAACCGTCGTGGTCCCAGCCGAACCGCGGGCCGCGCACGTCGTGCAGCGCGGCGATCGCGCGTCCGGCGCTCTCCCAGAACGCGTCCGTCTCGAGCGGCTGGGGCGTCAGGGCCTCCAGCAGCAGCCAGTCCGCGCCGACGTCGAGCACGTCGGGCGTGCGCAGGCCGTGCCGCCGCAGCACGGCCAGACCGTCCGCCTCGACCCGGAACAGCGACGGCGGCGCGTGCTCGGCCGTCTTCAGCACGTGCGCCCGTCCGGGACCGCGGATGTGCCACACCGTGTTCACCACGCCACCGGTCAGCCGGGCGACCTCGGCGTTCTCGCCCAACCGGGCCAACACCTCGCGCGCGGTCAACGGTTCCCCCTGATTCCGCTGTCCGGCCGACGCCGGAGCCGACCCGCCGAGACTACCGTTCGGATCGATTCAGCGGACATCTCGCAATGGAGCGACCATGCCCAAGTTACGCACGCCCGCGGCCGTCTTCGCGCTGGCCGTGGCCCTGCCGCTGGTGACCGCGCCCGCCGCGCAGGCGAGCGTCCTCGTCACCGAGCTGCCCGGTCTCCCCGGCTACCCCACGCACCGCACGGTCGCGGTCAACGACCTCGGCCAGGTCATCGGCTTCACGTCCGGCAACGGCGCACCGCACACCGTGCACTGGTCACCCGGCGGCGGGGCCACCGACCTCGGTCTCGGCATACCGTCCGGGCTCAACCAGGGCGGCCAGGTGCTGATCCAGGAGTCCGTCGTCGCCACCGGCCCGTACATCCAACGGCCGCGGATCTGGCACGCGGGCAAGGTCACCGACATCTCGCCGGGCTCCGGCTGGGTGATCGCGTCGGCGATCAACAACCGCGGCTCGGTGCCGATGACGCTCCCCAGCTCGTCCTCGGGCTACCACCAGGAGCGCGCGGTCCTGTGGCAGGACGGCAAGCACACGTCCCTGCCGTTGACCGGGCCGCACCTGTGGCTGAGCGACATCAACGACGCCGGGGTGGTGGTGGGCAACAAGCTGCCCATGTTCAACGGCGACGCCCACGCGTTCCGCTGCGTGGACACCACGACGTGCGAGCCGCTGGCCAAGGTGCCCGGCTCCGGCACGTACTGGATCGAGGCGATCAACGAGGCCGGTGTGATCGTCGGCAACCAGGACACCCAGGCGCTGCGCTGGGAGGGCTCCGGCGTCACGGTGCTGTCCACGGACGGCGGAGTGGCCGGCAACCGGCAGGCGCTCAACGAGCGCGGCGACGTCGTCGGCTGGACCAGGGAGTTCAACGGCGACCGCAAGGCGGTGCTGTGGCCCGCCGGCGGCAAACCGGTCGACCTGGGCGTGCCCAGCCCGTCCGAGGCGGTCGCGATCAACGAGCGCGGTGACGTGGTCGGCTGGACGTCGGCGGACAACCCCGACGCGCCGCGCGCGTTCCTGTGGCGCAACGGGAAGGTGGTCTACCTGGGTTCGCTGGGCGGCGCGCACAGCCTGCCGGCCGCGTTGAACGACCGGGGCACGATCGTCGGCGAGAGCACCACCGCCGACGGCACGCTCAAGGCCGTGAAGTGGAACCTGCTCACCACCACGCCGCGGCGCTGATCACGGCTGGAAGCGGTAGCCCCGGCCGGGTTCGGTGACCAGGTGCCGGGGGTGGGCCGGGTCCGGTTCGAGCTTGCGGCGCAGCTGGACCAGGTACACGCGCAGGTAGTGGGTGGCCGACGTGTGGTTCGGCCCCCACACCTCCGCGAGCAGCCGGCGCGGGCTGAGCACCTCGCCACCCGCCCGGACCAGGACCTCCAGCAGGCCCCACTCGGTCGGGGTCAGGTGCACCCCCGTCCCGTCGCGGTGGATCTTCTTCGCGGTCAGGTCGACGGTGAACGACGCGGCGCGCACCAGCGGCTCTTCGGCTCCGGACCGGCGCCCGGTCGACCGCCGCACGGCCGCCCGCAGCCGGGCCAGGAACTCCTCCAGGCCGAACGGCTTGGTGACGTAGTCGTCGGCGCCCGCGTCCAGGGCGCGCACCTTGTCCGCCGAGTCGAGCCTGCCGGACAGCACGACGATCGGCGCCGTGGTGGCCCGGCGCAGGCCGGTGATCACGTCGAGGCCGTCCAGGTCGGGCAGGCCGAGGTCCAGCACGACCATGTCGGGGTGGTCGTCGGCCGCGCGCAGCGCCGAGGCGCCGTCCGCGGCGGTGAGCACCCGGTAGCCGTGGGCGGTCAGGGTGATCCGCAGCGCGCGCACGATCTGCGGGTCGTCGTCCACCACCAGCACGGTGGTCATGCCGTCGTCGCCGCGGCGATCGGGAACGAGACGACGATCGTCAGGCCGCCACCGGGCGTGTCCTCGGCGGTGATGGTGCCGCCCATGGCGTCCACGAACCCCTTCGCCACGCTCAGCCCGAGGCCGATGCCGGGTGCGGCGTCACGGTCGCCGAGACGTTGGAACGGGGCGAACACCGCGTCGGCGGTGTTCTTCGGCAGCCCTTGCCCGTGGTCGACCACCCGCAGCTCGACCCGGTCGCCGTAGGCGCTGGCGCGCACCGCGACCTCCGGTTCGTCGACCTTGATCCGGCCGTCGCCGTCCACGTCCACCAGGCGGCGCGGGGTGAGCCTGCCGTGCCGGAGGGCGTTGTCGATCACGTTGGCCACGACGCGTTCCAGCAGGCCGAGGTCGGCGAGCACGGGCGGCAGGTGTTCGGCCACGTCCACGGACACCGTGCGGCGTTCGTCGATACCGGCCAGAGCGCGCGCTACCACCTCGTCGTACGTCACCGCACGCAGTTGCGGCACGACCGCGCCCGTGGCCAGCCGGGAGGAGTCGAGCAGGTTGTCGACCAGGCCGGTCAGCCGGTCCGCGGACACCTCGACGGTCTCCAGCAGCTCGGAGACGTCCTCATCGGACAGTCGCAGGTCCGCGTCGCGCAGGCTGCCGATCGCGGCCTTGATGGAGGTCAGCGGCGTGCGCAGGTCGTGGCCGACCGCGGACAGCAACGCGGTGCGCAGCTCCGTGGTCTCCACGCGCCGCTGCGCTTCGGCGGTCTCGGCGGCCATCCGCTGCTGACGCAACGCCATCAGCGCCTGACCGGCCGCCGCCTCCAGCGCCCGCTGGTCGGCCGCCGGTATCGCCCGACCGCGCAACGCCAGGTGCACGTCCGCCGTCACGGGCACGTCCACGTCCGCGTCGTCCGGCTCGGCGCACGGCCGCGGCCCGACGCACGCCACCCGTTCCCACTCCCCCTCGCGCCGCTCCAGCAGCGCCACCGACTCCAGCCCGAAGTTCTCCCGCACCTTCTCCAGCAGCCGGGCCAGCGGGAACGGGCTGGTCAGCACGGTCCGCGCGTAGGAGGCGAGCAGCGCGGCCTCGGTGCGGGCCCGCGCGCCCTGCTCGGCCAGCCGTGCCGCCCGGTCCACCACCACCGCGACCAGCACGGCCACCAGCACCATCGCGACCAGCGTGACCAGGTTCGCCGGGGTCGCCACGGCGAGGCTGTAGTAGGGCGCGGTGAAGAAGAAGTTCAGCAGGCCCGCGCCCAGGAACGCGGTCGCCAGCGCCGGCCCGTAGCCGCCGACCAGCGCGACCACCACCGTGGCCAGGAAGAACCCGACCAGGTCGGTCGAGAGGGTCAGGCTGTCCTTCCACACCAGCCCGATCACCGTCACGACCGCGGGCAGCAGCACGGCCAGCGCCCATCCGAGCAGCTTGCGGGTCCGGGCGCGGGGCACGCCGCCCCACCGCCACCGCGGGCCGCGACGTGCCTCGTCGTGGGTGACCATGTGCACGTCGATCGGCCCGGACGCCTGGATGGTCGCCGCGCCGATGCCCTCGTCGAACACCCTGGCCAGCCGCGACCGGCGGGACGTGCCGAGCACGAGCTGGGTGGCGTTCACGCCGCGGGCGAAGTCCAGCAGAGCGGTCGGCACGTCGTCGCCGACGACGGTGTGGAACGTCGCGCCGACGTCCTCGGTGACCCGCCGGAGCCCGGCCACCAGCTGCGGCGACACCCCGGCCAGCCCGTCGCCGCGCAGGATGTGCACGACCATCAGCTCGGCGCCCGCGCGTGCCGCGATGCGCCGGGCCCGCCGGATCAGCGTCTCGCTCTCCGGGCCGCCGCTGATCGCGACCACGACCCGTTCCCGGGTCTCCCAGGTGTCGGTGATGCTCTGCTCGGAGCGGTACCGCTGCAACGCCACGTCGACCTGGTCGGCCACCCACAGCAGGGCCAGTTCGCGCAACGCGGTGAGGTTGCCGACCCGGAAGTAGTTGCCCAGCGCCGCGTCGATCTTGTGCGCGGCGTAGACGTTGCCGTGCGCGAGGCGGCGGCGCAGCGCCTCCGGCGTGAGGTCGACCAGCTCGACCTGCTCGGCCCGCCGCACGACTTCGTCGGGCACCGTCTCGCCCTGCCGGACGCCGGTGATGCGCTCGACCACGTCGTTGAGTGATTCGAGGTGCTGCACGTTGACCGTGGACAGCACGTCGATGCCCGCGTCCAGCAGCTCTTCGACGTCCTGCCAGCGCTTGGCGTTGCGCGAGCCGGTCGCGTTGGTGTGCGCGAGCTCGTCGACGACCGCGACTTCGGGCTCGCGTTCGAGCAGGGCGTCGACGTCGAGCTCGCCGTCGACCCGGCGGGGTACCTGCTCCAAGCCGTCGAGCAGGGCGGCGGTGTTCTCCCGGCCGTGCGTCTCGACCAAGCCGACCACGACGTCCGTGCCCCGGGCCCGACGCCGGCGGGCTTCGCCGAGCATGGCGAACGTCTTGCCGACACCGGGCGCCGCGCCGAGGTAGATCCTCAGCTCACCCCGCTTGCGCTTGCCTTCCACCGCCCCAGTGTGCGCGCGACCGTTCCACCGCGCGGACGAACCCCTGACCTTTACGCGGTCTTGACGGTCCCGCGCACGCGTCGAAGTGTTCACCCGGATTTCGACTCCGCGCACCACCCCGACGCAGAGCCGCAACACGATACTTCGGCGTGCCGCCGTTCGGGTCATGATCGGAGTACCGCATGTCGCACCACCACCACGACCACACCCACGAGCACGCCCACGAGGAAGTGGAAGGCAGCTGGCGCGACGCCCAGGACGACCGGCCGCTCTCGGTGGCGCGACGCCGGTTCCTGGCCGGTCTGGGCGCGGCCGGCGTGGCGACCACCATGGGCGCGCTGCCCGCCCACGCGCACGGTGACCGCCCGGCCACGCCGGTGAACCCGTGGCACGGGCGCGGGCGCTGGTTCGCGGGCGACCACCACATCCACACCAAGTACTCCAACGACGCCCAGTACGAGGTCGCCCAGCAGGTCGCCAAGGCCCGCGAGCACGGGCTGGACTGGGTCGTGATCACCGACCACGGCGGCGTCGCGCACGAGAAGTTCTCCATCGACCAGGTCGCGCCGGACATCGAGCGCGCTCGCAAGTCGCACCGGGACGTGCTGGTCTACCAGGGCCTGGAGTGGAACATCCCGGGCGCCGAGCACGCCACCGTGTTCCTGCCGCCCGGCCGGTCCACCGTGGACATCCTGCGGGCGTTCGAGGCGGCCTACGACGGCGGTGTGCTGTCCACGCCGGTCGCGAACGGCGGCAAGGGCCTGCTCACCCGCTCCACGTCGGCCGACGGCGAGCCGTACGCGTTGGCGGCCCTGCGGTTCCTGGAGGCCCAGGTGCTCTCCGGCCGCACGGAGATCGCGCTGATGTTCGCCAACCACCCGGCCCGGCGCGGTGTGGACAGCCCGCACGAGTTCCGCGGCTGGCGTGACGCCGCGCCCGGTGTCGCGGTGGGCATGGAGGGCGCGCCCGGTCACCAGGCCGCGGGCATCCCCACCTCGGCCGGTGGCCGCGGCGCCGCGCGGGGGCTCTACGACGCCTCGCCGAACCAGGACAGCTTCCCCGGCTTCGCGCCGACCGCGACCGAGAACCCCTACCGCACGTACGGCGGGTTCGACTGGATGACCGCCAAGGTCGGCGGCCTGTGGGACTCGCTGCTGGCCGAGGGCAGGCCGTGGTGGGTCACCGCCACGTCCGACTCGCACCGGGTGCACCTGGACACGCACAAGCAGGGCACCGGCGACCACAACACGACCGGCAGCCGCGGCGCTCCCATCGACACCGGCGTGCCGCAGGTCGAGAGCGACTACTGGCCCGGCTTCTACAGCTCCACCCTGGTCGGCGCGGACTCCAAGTCCTATGTGGACGTGATGCGGGGCATGCAGGGCGGCAAGGTCGTCGCGGTGCACGGCCGGATCGTCGACGGGCTGAACCTGCGGGTGCGCTCGCTCGGCGAGGGCGACAACCGGGGCGTCACGATCGGCGGCCGCACGTTC
The DNA here is from genome assembly GCF_003014735.1 of Saccharothrix carnea. GTDB lineage: Bacteria > Actinomycetota > Actinomycetes > Mycobacteriales > Pseudonocardiaceae > Actinosynnema > Actinosynnema carneum. The sequence continues at coordinate 129,889 of NZ_PYAX01000018.1, forward strand.
GTCCGGCGCGGCCACGACGTCGAAGTGGTGATCGAGGTCGACCTGGCACGCGGCGCGAACTTCGCGGGCGTGGTGCCGAGGCTCGCGAAGGTCGACCTGATCGCCGGTCCGATCACCGGCCCGGTGGCGGACCGCGACGCGTTCTCCGCGCCCGGCACGTCGGTGGTGAAGTCGTTCGAGGTGGCCCGCACCGCACGCGGCACGGTCAAGTTCACGCACACCTTCCGCCGCGTGGAAGGGGCGTTCTACCTGCGGCTGCGTGGTTCGGACGGCAACCGGCTCACCTCGGACGGCAACCCGGTGATGGACGTGATCGGTGACGCCGACCCGTGGTCGGACCTGTGGTTCTACGCGAACCCGGTGTTCGTGGACGTCATCTGATGCCGTGGCTCGGTGCCGTGCCCGCCCTTCCCGGCGAGCACGGCGCGGCGCACGTGGACGCCGTGCTGCTGGAGGCGCTCGACGGCGTGGCGGCGGACTTCGTGTGCACGCACGTCGACCGGCTCGGGCCGGTGGCGGTCACCACGCTGTCCGCCCACGTCACCGGTGAGGTGGACGTGGCTCGGCTGGCGGAGGCGTTGGGCGGCCCGGTGGTCGTGCTCGACGACTCCGGCGCCCCCGACTCCCCGGCCGCCCGTGCGGCCACCGCCGGTCGGGACCGCGCCGATGGCCGCTGCGTCCGGTTCCCCGGTCAGTCTGCGCTCACGGGCACGCACCCCGCGGCCGAGGTGGTGGCGGTGTCGGCGATCGACCGGGTGGTCGGCATCGGCGTCGCGGTCGCCCCGGCCGACCGGGTCGAGACGCTCGGTTTCCTGCGCCCGGTCTGCCGGGGCGGCGAACTGCTGCTACTGGTGGAGCCCGCGGTCGGCGGCGTGCTGCGCCCGGCGGAGGCGGAAAGCCCGCACGAGTGCTGCGGGGGTCATTGACCGGAAGCCCGGGCCGCCCGCGAACGCCCAGAGGGCGATCACCGGGTCGCAGATCGCGCAGCCGAGCGACGAGTGCTCGGCGAACGGCACGATCGGGTTGCCGTACACGTGGTGCGCCACGTCGGCCGCCGTGTGCACGAGCCAGCCGATGCCGATGAACGTCCACGACGTCAGGCCCCGGTAGGCGCAGTAGGTGATCACGGCGGTGATGGCGAACTCCCACGCGCCGAGCCCGCCGCCGCTGAGGTACGCCGCACCGGCGCCGCCGACCATGACCGCGTTGAACGGACGGCGGTGCCGGTCGGGGATGAAGGAGTTCAGGAGCACGTACAGCACGCCGATGAGCAGTGCCGAGACCACGACCATGGTTGGCGGTCCTTGTCGTCGCTGGAGATCGGTACCCCCGTGACGCTAGGAGCACGGCCGCCGGCGCGGCAGTGGCCGGAGTGCCACACCACAACGGGTTCTCGCCAGCCCCGGCCTCGGTCCGCGAACGACCGGGGCCGGTGGCGCTGTTCGCACCACCGGCCCCGGGTCGCGGGATCAGGCGCCCGCCCCCACCTTCGGCTCCTCGGCCAGGTCCAGGCTGGTGCGCAGCGTGATCGGCTTGAGCAGCAGCGCGGCGACCACGCCGACCACCGCGATGGCCGCCGAGATCAGGAAGATGTGCCCGGTGGCGTCGCCGTACGCGTTGCGGACGATGTGCTGCACCGCGTCCGGCAGCACGTTGAGGTTCAGGCTGCCGCCGCCCGCGCCGCCCACGGGCATGCCCGCCGCGGCCAGGTCGCGCGTGATGGCCTCCTCGACCCGGCGGGCCAGCACCGCGCCGAGCACCGACACGCCGATCGTGCCGCCCAGGGACCGGAAGAACGCGATGGTCGAGCTGGCCGCGCCGATGTCCTTCAACGGCACGGTGTTCTGCACCGCGAGCACCAGGTTCTGCATGCTCAGGCCGACACCGGTGCCGACGAGCAGCATCGCCGCGCCGACCAGCACGAGCGACGTGTCGTGGTCGATCTGCCCCAGGGCGAAGAACCCGACCACCAGCGTGGCCGCGCCGACCACGATGTACGGCTTGACCCGGCCGGTCTTGGTGATCAGCCGCCCGGACACGATGGACGCGCCCAGCACGCCGGCCATCATCGGGATGGTCAGCAGGCCCGCCTCGGTCGGGCTGTAGCCGCGGCCGATCTGGAAGTACTGGCCGAGGAACACCGCACCGCCGAACATCGCCATGCCGACCGCGACGCTGGCCAGGATCGCCAACGCCGTCGTGCGCTGCCGCACGATCCGCAGCGGCACGACGGGTTCCGCGGCACGTGCCTCCACCGCGATCGCCGCGCCCAGCAGCACGACCGAAGCGCCGACCATGGCGAAGCTCTGCCACGACAGCCACGCGAACGAGCCGTCCACGAACGAGATCCAGACCAGCAGCACGCTCACGCCGACCGCGATCAGGCTCGCGCCCAGGTAGTCGATCTTCACGTCGTCCCGCCGGACCGTGCGCACCTTCAACGTCGCCTGCAGCACGAACAGCGCGATCACCGCGACCGGCACGCCGATGAAGAAGCACCAGCGCCAGCCGAGCCAGGAGGTGTCCACGATGAGGCCGCCCAGCAGCGGCCCGCCGACCGTGGCCAGCGCCATCACGCCGCCGAGGTAGCCGTTGTACCGGCCGCGTTCGCGGGGCGAAATCATCGCCGCGATCACGACCTGCACCAACGCCTGCAGGCCGCCGACGCCGATGCCCTGGAACGCGCGCGCCGCGATCAGCTGGCCCGCGCTCTGCGCGAAACCGCTGACCACCGAGCCGGCGATGAAGATCACGATGGCGACCTGGACCAGGGTCTTCTTGTCGAACAGGTCCGCGAGCTTGCCCCACACCGGGGTGGTGGCGGTCGCGGTCAGCAGGGTGGCGGTGACCACCCAGGTGTACTGGGTCTGCGAGCCGTCGAGCGCGCCGATGATCTGTGGCAGCGCCGTCGAGACCACGGTGCCGCTCAGCATCGCGACGAACAGCACCAACAGCAGACCGCTCAGGGCCTCCAGGACTTGCCGGTGGCTCATCGTGCCGTCGGTGGTGGCGGGTGCGCTCATCGCGCGGCCTCCAAGGTGGAGCCGAGGGCTCCTTCGATGTCGGTGGTCAGGCGGCCCAGCGCGGTGGTCAGCGCCTCGACCTCTTCGGTGCTCCAGTCGGCGAGCGCGCGGCCCAGCAGCCGGTCGTAGAACTCGCGGGCGTCGGCGAGCGCGGCACGACCGCGTTCGGTGACCACGAGGATGCTGGCGCGGCCGTCCGCGGGGTCGGCACGGCGTTCGACCAGGCCGTGGGCGACCAGCGCGGCCACCGCCCGGCTGACCGTGGACGGGTCGAGCCCGGCGCGGGCGGCCAGTTCCTTGGCGTGGCACCCGCTGGGGTGCGCCCCGGCGCGGTCGATCAGCCCGAGCGTGCCGATCAGCCCTGGTGGCAGGGGGTGTGGCCGCTGTCTGACCATCCGCACGACCCTCAGCAGGTCACGGACCCGGTCTTCCAGCTGTCGCGCGACGGCGTCCATGCCGTCCCCCTTGTCTCCTCGCATTGCTTGCCACATACAACTATCACTCAAACTTGCACGTCGTGCAAGTTTGCTCGAAGTGCAGTGAGTTACAGTCGGAAAGATGCACAGAGTGCAAGTTTTGGTACGGTGAGTCACCACCACTCCAGCTGCGGCCCGGTGACGCGCCGGGTCGGGAACGGATCGTCGATGACCACCGCTTCCCAGGAGAAACGCCCCGCCGCCGGCCGACCGACCGTCCCCCTGCCGCCCGAGTACACCCGGCGCGACGCGGGCCCGTTCGACCCGCCGAGCGCGCTGACCCGGCTCGGCGAGCAGGGACCCGTGCACCGGATGACCATGCTCGACGGCGACCCGGTGTGGATCGTCACCAGCCACGAGCTCGCGCGCACCCTGCTCGGCGACCCGCGCCTGAGCTCGGACCGGTTCCGCAGCCGCCGCGTGCTGGCGAAGCTGCCGCCGGCGGTCCGCGCCCGGCTGACCGACGAGCGTGCCCGCGCGGGCGGCTCCATCACCATGGACCCGCCCGGGCACACCCGGTCGCGCTGCTGGAGCACCCGGACCAGCTCGCCGCGCTGCACGCCGACCCGACGTTGACCGGCGCCGCGGTCGAGGAGCTGTTGCGCTACCTGTCGATCGTCCACCTGGGAGTCGTCCGCACCACGCTGGAGGAGGTGGAGATCGCGGGCGAGGTGGTCCCGGCCGACTCGACGGTGCTGGTCTCCGTGCCCGCGGGCAACCGCGACCCGCGCCAGTACCCCCGGCCGGACGTGCTGGACGTGACCCGACCGCGCGGACCGCACCTGGCGTTCGGGCACGGCGTGCACCAGTGCCTGGGCCAGCAGCTGGCACGGGTGGAGATGACGGTCGGGTTCACCGGGCTGCTGAGCAGGCTGCCCGGCCTGCGGCTGGCCGTACCCGCGGCCGACGTGCCGATGCGCGACGACATGCTGATCTACGGCGTGCACGCGCTCCCGGTCACCTGGGACGCGTGAGTCAGTCGGCGAGCACCTGTTCGCGCAGGATGTCGGCGTGTCCGCAGTGGTGGGCCAGCTCCCGCAGCACCTGGAGGTAGACCCAGCGCAGCGTGCGCGGCCCGGACCGGTGGCCGGTCACGACGGTGTCCAGCGGCAGGTCCGCGACCACCGCCCGGGCCGTGGCGCAGGCTTCCCGGTGGGCCGCCGTGACCGAGGCGATGGTGTCGTCGTCGGAGAGCCGGAAGGACTCGTCCGGACCCGGCACCAGGCCGAGCTCGCGGCGGGACGTGCCGCCGACGCACTCCTCGAACCACACCCGCTGCATCCACGTGACGTGCTTGAGCAGCCCGAGCAACGTCGTCGCCGACGGGACCAGCCGGCGGCGGGCCTGTTCCCCGGTGAGGCCGTCGAGGGTCGCCTCGACGGCACCGCGGTACTCCTCGACGAACGCGTCGAGTTGGGTGCGCTCGTCGTCCAGCGGCACGTCGAACGGACTCATCGGAACCTCCTGTCACATCACGGGCAGCGGGGTCTCAGTCACCGTTCGGTCGCACGGCGGCGAAACCCGCGTCCAGCCGGTCGATCATCACGTCGATCAGTTCGGACAGCTCGGGCCGTTCGGCGGCGTCGAGCCACCAGCCGACGACCACCCGCAGGGTCGCCATCACGGTGGCCGCGAACATCGCCGGGTAGAGGTCGGTGGCCGGGTCGACGCCGACCCGGGCGGCGACGGCGGCGGCGAGCTCCCGTTCCTGCACGGCGAACGCGGCGATCTGGTGCGGCAACAGGGCGGGCGTGCGGCGCAGGGCGCGCAACTGCGCCACCCGTTCCGGGTCGATCCGGTCGGGCACGACGTCGATTAGGGCGGCGTGCAGGGCGCGCAGCACCGGCTCGCCCCGCGGCCGGTCCGCGAACGCCTGGACGAACGCGGCGGCGGTGGCCACGTCACCCGCGACCACGGCTTCTTCCTTGGAGGAGAAGTAGTTGAAGAACGTGCGCAGCGAGACGCCCGCCTCGGTGGCCACCTGCTCGACGGTCACCCCGTCGAGGCCGTGGGCCTCGCACAGCCGCAGGGCGGCGTCGGCCAACGCCGTCCGCGTGGCGAGCTTCTTGCGTTCGCGCAGTCCTGACACGCGCGAAAGTGTCGCACTTGTCCGACCGGAAGCCGGACAAGTGCGACACCGTGTCTCCCCGCTCCGCTAGTGGCCCGCGGACATCTCCGCCGCCAACCGCTCGTCACCGCTGAGCGTCTTGAGCGGCTTCTCCTTGATGAACAGCACCGCCACCAGCGCCAGCACCGCGATCGGCGCGCCGATCAGGAACAGCTCGGCGGTGGCCGTGGCGTAGATCTCGCGCACGACCACCCGCACCGGCTCCGGCAGCAGCGACAGGTCCGGCACCGTGTTCTCGGCACCGGCGGGCGCCGGGCCGAACTTCTCCTCGCTCAACGCGGTCACCCGGTTCGCCAGCACCGCGCCCAACGCGCTCACTCCGATCGCGCCGCCGAGGCTGCGGAAGAACGTGAGGGTCGAGGTGGTGGCGCCGAGGTCACGGGCGGGCACGTCGTTCTGCGCGGCCAGCACCAGGTTCTGCATCAGCATGCCGACACCGATGCCCAGCACGGCCATGTGCACGCTGACCAGGAACACGCTGGTGTTCGCGTCGATCGTGGCCAGCAGCAGCATCCCGCCGACCATGATCACGCCACCGGCGACCAGGAACGCCTTCCACTTGCCCCACTTGGTGATCAGCTGGCCGGCGACGGTCGACGACACCAGCAGGCCGAAGATCATCGGCAGGCTCATCAGGCCCGCCTGGGTCGGCGTCTTGCCCATGCCGATCTGGAAGTACTGCGACAGGAACACCGTGCCGCCGAACATCGCCACGCCGACCAGCGCGCTCGCCAGCGTCGTCAACGTCACGGTGCGGTTGGCGAAGATCGTCAGCGGCACGATCGGGTCGGCCGCCCGCGACTCCACCCACACGGCCAGGCCCAGCAGCACCACGCCGATCGTGACGAGCAGCGCGGTCCACGCCGAGGCCCACTCGAACTGGTGACCGGCCAGCGTCGACCACACCAGCAGCGTGGAGACACCGCCGACGATCAGCACCGCGCCCAGGTAGTCGATCTTGACCTCCTTGCGCACGACCGGCAGGTTCAGCGTGCGCTGGAGCAGGAGGATCGAGGCGAGGGTGAACGGGACGCCGATGAAGAAGCACCAGCGCCAGCCCAGCCACGACGTGTCCACCATGACGCCGCCGATGAGCGGGCCGGCGACCGTACCGACACCGAAGACGGCACCGAAGATGCCCGCGTAACGCCCCATCTCGCGCGGCGGGATCATCGCCGCCATCACGATCGTGGCCAACGCCGTCATCCCGCCCGCGCCGAGGCCCTGCACGATGCGGCTCACGATGAGCACCTCGACGTTCGGGGAGAAGCCCGCGATGAGCGAGCCGACCACGAACAGGCCCAGGGAGAGCTGGATCAGCAGCTTGCGGCTGTAGAGGTCGGCGAGCTTGCCCCACAGCGGCACGGTCGCCGTCATGGCCAGCAGCTCGGTGGTGACGACCCAGGTGTAGACGGACTGCGAGCCGTGCAGGTCCGCGATGATGCGCGGCAGCGCGTTCGACACGATGGTCGACGCGAGGATGGCCATGAACATGCCCAGCATGAGGCCGGACATGGCTTGCATGACGTCCCGGCGCGAGGTCGTGCCGGTTTCGGTGGACATCGGATCCCCCAGTTGGTTCTCGTCTGTGACGCGGTGTGCCGGGACTTCGGGCCGCATCGTGATCAGGACTGGCGGGGCGGCTCGGCGAGCCCCGCGGCGAGCAGGTCGAGCGCCTCGGCGAGCAGGTCGTGCAGCGGTGCCGCGGTGCTCGACCAGCGGGTCACCGCCACCCGGAACGCCGCGCCCGCCGCCGCGCCGAGCAGCAACGGATAGGTGTCGTCGGCGGGCAGGCCGACCCGTTCGGCGATACCGGCGACCAGGTCGCGTTCCAGCGCTTCGCCGCCGGAGAACAACTTCGCCAGCAGCACGGGGTGCTGCTGCACCACGCGCATCCGCAGCAGCCAGAGCTCGCGGTCGTCGGCCAGTTCCGCCGCGACCTCCTCCAGCAACGCCTCCCGCACCGCCGCGGCGGTGGACAGGTCCGCCGGCTGGGCGAGGACCCGGGCCCGCAGGCGGGGACCCGCCTCCGGGTCGGGCCCGAGGACGGCGTCCTCCTTGCCGGCGAAGTAGTTGAAGAACGTGCGCGGCGAGACGTCGGCGGCGGCGCTGATGTCCTCGACCGTCACGTGGTCGAGGCCGTGCTCGGCGACCAGGCGGACGGCGGCGTGCCCCAAGGCCGTGCGGGTCTGCCGCTTCTTGCGGTCGCGGAGCCCCTCGGCCGCGTGCGTGGTCACTCGATCAGGGTAAGTAAAATCCTGCACTTACTGCAAGTTTGCAGGGACTGCACCGTTGTGATCCGACTCTCAGGCAGGTCAGGACTCGTGCGGGCCCTGACTCGACCGCACTGCCCTGATCCACAGGTGCCAAGGGATCATGTCGTCGTTGACCTGCGGTTCCCGCAAGGTCTCGATGAGCAGACCGGCGTCCTCCATGGCGGTGGTGTAGGCACTGAGCGGGTGGTTCCAGCCCTGGAACTTCATCCGCATCCCGTCCCGCTCGACCTCTTCCTCGAAGCGGTGACGTCCGAAGTACGGCCGGTCGAGGACGAACAGGCCGTCCCGGAAGCTGCCGGTGTTCGTGATCGGGTGGGTGATCGACAGGCAGAGCCGGCCACCCGGCGCCAGCACCCGGCCGATCTCGGCCACGGTGCCCGGCAGGTCGTCGACGTCCATCAGCACGTTGTAGGCGATGACGAGGTCGAAGCTGTCGTCCGGGAACGGGAGGTCCGCCGAGTCGGCCGTCAGGTACCGCCCCTCGGGGTGCGCCTGCCGCGCGGCCTCCACCAGCGTGGGCGAGGCGTCGATGCCGGTCACCCGGTGTCCCCGCTCGACCAGGTCGCGCGACACCCGTCCCTCGCCGCAGCCGAGGTCCAGGGTGGCCCGTCCGGCGGCCGGCACCAGGTCGAAGAACGCGTCGCGGTAGCGCCAGTACGAGTCGAACCCCGGCCTGCGCACCCAGGCGATCCAGTTCGCCGCCTGCTCTTCCCAGTCCTGCCCGGCCGCGGTGCGCGCACTCTCGGTCATTGGTCGGAGCCTAGTGCGGATCGGGTACCGGGCAATCGAATTACGCCGACCCCGGCGCGACGGCCCCGACCTGTCCACTGTGGCTGGTCGGCGGCGGCACCCGCCCGAGCTCGGCGCCACTCGGTCGGGTGACCGTCCGGTTCGAACAGGCGCGCCGGCTTGAAACACCGGCACGGCGCCGCGACGCTGGTGGCCCCGAAGGCATGGCAAAGATCGACTCGCGAGGGAGAACGATGCTCCGCAGCACTCGCCTGTTCGGCCCGAAGCGCCGCGTGACCTTCTCACTGCCCCTCGACCACCCGCGCGGGCCGGTGAGCGTGGTCGGCACGTTCAACGACTGGACCCCCGGCGTGCACGAGCTGGTGCCCCGCCGTGACGGCACGCGCACGGTCACCGTGATCCTCTCACCGGGCACCCACCGGTTCCGCTACCTCGGCGACGGCGGCCACTGGTTCGACGAGCCGGACGTGCCCACCGTCGACACCGACGGGTGCGTGCTCACGGTCGACGCTACGTGAACCGGCGCGACGTGAACTGACCGTGGAACCCGAACGGGATCGCGTGCGGCACGTCGGCCCGCGCGATCTCGGTGAACGTGGCCGCGTCGAGCACCAGCAGCCCGGACCGCCCGGCCTCGCCGTCGAGCACGACCGACAGCAGCACGCCGTCGTCCTCGGCCCGGGCACCCGGCGCGGGCACGAACACCGGCTCGCCCGGGTAGCGGCCGGGCTCGTGCCACCGGGTGACGTGTCCACTCCGGACGTCCACCTTGACGAGCTGGTTGAGGAAGTCGCCCGCGCCGTTCGCGCCGACACCGTAGGCGTACCGGTATTCACGGCCGTTGTGCGATCCGTAGGCGATGCGGGGCAGCTCCAGCGAGTCCTCCGCGAGCCGCCGGGACCGGATGCCGCCACCGGCCAGGTCCACCTCGTACCGGGTGGGGAACGCGAGCGGCAGGTCGGCGGCACCGCGCACCTTGTCCAGGTACAGCGCGTCGACCACGGTCGAGTCCGGGTAGGCGCTGATGTCCACCACCACCCGGCCGTCGTCGTCGTAGGCGTTGATGTGGTGGAACGCGAAGAACGCGTCGGTGCGCTCGTCCGCGACCACGGAACCGTCCTGCTGGTCGAACACCACGAACCGGGTGCCCAGCTCCGGCCGCCACCGGTAGTTCTCGATGAACGGCTTGGCGCGCAGCAGCAGCGACAGCGGGTTGACCACCAGCGGGAACACGGCCAGCACCACGTGCCGTTCGGTGACGGCGAAGCTGTGCAGGTAGCCGGGCCGGTCGGCGGGCAGGCAGGCGAGCGGTTCCCGGCTCAGGCCGCGTTGCCGGTAGAGCTGGTAGACGCTGCGCCTGCCGAACTTCAGCACGTAGTTGACCAGGTCGCCGGTCAGCGGCGCGCGGTGCGGGTGGGCGGTGGTGACGTGGCCGTCGAGCGCGTCGTCGTAGTCGGCGATGCCGACGGTGGCCAGGGTGTCGCGGTCGAACTCCACCGCCATCGGCGTCTCGGTGAGCGCGAAGTCCCGGTCGCCGTCGGACGTCACGTTCACGTTGGCGTTGGACGTGCGGCGGAGCCGGGGGTGGGTGAAGAAGCGGCTGAAGATCGAGCGGCACGGGTCCGTGGCGAACTCGCCGAACGCGATGCGGCCGTCGTCGCGGGCGGCCTGGAAGCTCGTCGACTCCAGGTAGCGGTTGCGGTAGGTGACGGCACCCTCGGCGAAGCCGAAGCGGTGCAGCATCGCCAGGCCGTCGAACCAGTGGCGGAACGAGCCCTGGTCGGTCTCGAACTTCGCGGGACCGTTGCGCACCAGCGTGCCGGCCAGCCACGGCGGCAGCTCGCCGCGCACCTCCAGGTCCACATCCACTTCCCGGTCGAGGGTCTCGAACCCGAACCGTGCGCCCATCACGACCCACCTCCACCCGGCACCCTTACGGAACACCGTTATAAAACACTGTTTCCATTCAATCGTCAAGCCTGACCTCGTCACCCCACTCTTCCCGGCCATTCCGTAAGCACTAATATAACAGCACTGTTGTATCCCTGAGGGAGGAACCGTGCTGTACCCGGAGATCGAGCCGTACGACCACGGCCTGCTCGACGTCGGCGACGGGCACCACGTGTACTGGGAGGTCTGCGGCAACCCGGAGGGCAAACCGGCCGTGGTGCTGCACGGCGGGCCGGGCTCGGGCTGCACGCCTCGCGCCCGGCGCTACTTCGACCCGCGGGCCTACCGGGTGGTGCTGTTCGACCAGCGCGGCTGCGGCCGGAGCACGCCGCACGCCGGCCGGCCGGTGGTGGACCTGTCCACCAACACCACCGACCACCTGGTCGGCGACCTGGAACGGCTGCGCGAGCACCTGGGCATCGACCGGTGGCTGGTGTTCGCCGCGTCGTGGGGCTCGGTCCTGGGCCTGGTGTACGCGCAACGGTTCCCGCACCGGGTCTCGGAGATGGTGCACGCGGGCGTGGCCACCGGCAGGCGGGCCGAGACCGACCTGCTGACCACCGGCCTGGCGCCGATGTTCCCGGAGGCGCACGCGCGGTTCCGGGAACTGGTGCCGTCCGGGGATCCCGCGGCGGGATACCTGGAACTGCTGCTGTCACCAGACCCCGCCGTGCACCTGCGGGCGGCACAGGAGTGGTGCGCGTGGGAGGACGCGTTGCAGCCGCTGTCCTCCGGCGGTCTCCGCTTCGAACCCCCGGAGTACGGGTTGGCGTTCGCCCGGTTGGTCACGCACTACTGGGCGCACGGTTCGTGGTTGCCCGAAGGGATCGTGCTGGCGGAGGCGCACAAGTTCGCGGGCATCCCGGGCGTAATCGTTCAAGGAGTGCTCGACCTGGGAAATCTGATCGGCACACCGTTCGAGTTGGCGCACGCGTGGCCGGACGCCGAACTGGTCCTGATCTCCGGAACCGCGCACGGCGGGAGTGACGCGATGACCGAAGCGAGACGTTCGGCTACTGACAAATTCCGGTAACACCCGGAAACTCGGTGCGATGCACTGATGACAGCCTGATCCCGGGGCTGGTCCGACGGTGGCGAAGGATTGATGTTGGGACGGTTCACCGAGAGCGCGCGCCAGGTCTCCGTGGTGGCCCTCCAGGAGGCGCGGAGGTTCAACCACACCGCCATCGGCACCGAACACCTGTTGCTCGGCCTGATCGGCGAGGGCGGCGCCGCGGCGGCGGTGCTGGCATCGGCCGGGCTGTCGCCGGACGCGTGCCGCGCGCGGGTGCTGGAGGTGGACGGGCGGGGCAGCCTGCCCGTGCCCGACCACCTGCCGTTCACGCCCGGCGCGAAGCGGGCGTTGGCGGCGGCCGTGCGGGAGTCGTTGGCACTGGGGCACCGGCACGTGGTCACCGAGCACCTGCTGCTGGGCGTGCTCGCGGAGGACGAGGGCGTGGCGCTCGACGTGCTGACCCGGTGCGGCATCGACCCCGCCGACGTGCGCGACCGGGCGTTCGCCGCGTTGGCCGGGATCGACCTGTCCCCCGCCCCGCGCGCCGCGCGGCTGTTCCTCAGCTACCGGCGCCCGCAGGACCTGCACCTGGCGGGGCGCATCGCCGATCGGCTGGACGACTTCGGCCGCTCGGTGGTGTGCGACGTCGGCGAGTGCGACGTGCTGCTGGCCGTCGTCGGACCGGACTGGACGCCGACCGACCTGATGCGCGCCGAGGTCGAACGTGCGGCCCGGCGTTCGGTGCCGGTGATCCCGGTGCTGGTCGACGGTGCGGAACTGCCCGCCGACCAGCTGCCGGGTACCGGTCACGTCGCGGACCACGTCACCGTCCGGCACGAGACGTTCCGGGAGGACGTGGCGCGACTGGCCGACGTGGTCGGCTACGCCCAGCCGGGCATCGGGTAGCCCGCCATCAGGTCGGCGACCTCGGCGGCGATGCGGTCCAGCGCCTGCTCGTCGTCGGCCGCCCGGACGGCCCGGTCGATCCACTCCGCGAGCTGCGGCATGTGGTCCTCGGTGAGGCCGCGGGTGGTGATGGCGGCCGTGCCGAGGCGGACGCCGGACGGGTCGAACGGCTTGCGCGGGTCGAACGGGACGGTGTTGTAGTTGGCCTCGATGCCCGCCCGGTCCAGGGCCTTGGCGGCGGGCTTGCCGCCGATGCCCTTGCCGGTCAGGTCGGCCAGGATCAGGTGGTTGTCGGTGCCGCCGGAGACCAGGTCGAAGCCCCGGTCGAGCAGCGCGGCGGCCAGCGCGCGGGCGTTCTGCACGACGGCGTGCGCGTAGAGGCCGAACGACGGCTCCGACGCCTCGCCCAGTGCGACCGCGATGGCAGCGGTGGTGTGGTTGTGCGGCCCGCCCTGCAGGCCGGGGAACACCGCCTTGTCGATCGCCTTCGCGTGCTCGGCGTCGGTGAGGATCATCGCGCCGCGCGGGCCGCGCAGCGTCTTGTGGGTGGTCGTGGTGATCACCTGGGCGTGCCCGACCGGTGACGGGTGCGCGCCGCCCGCGACGAGGCCCGCGATGTGCGCGATGTCGGCCGCGAGCACGGCGCCGACCTCGTTCGCGATCTCGGCGAACGCGGGGAAGTCGATGGTGCGCGGGATGGCCGTGCCGCCGCAGAAGATCACCTTGGGGCGTTCCGCGCGGGCGAGGTCGCGGACCTGGTCGAGGTCGACCACGCCGGTTTCCTTGGCCACGCCGTACTGGACGCTGCGGAACCACTTGCCGGTGGCCGAGACGCTCCAGCCGTGGGTGAGGTGGCCGCCGGCGGGCAGCGCCATGCCCATGACCGTGTCGCCGGGGTTCAGGAACGCCAGGTAGACGGCGAGGTTGGCCGGTGAGCCGGAGTAGGGCTGCACGTTGGCGTGGTCGACGCCGAACAGCGTCTTCGCCCGGGCCACCGCCAGCTCCTCGACCGGGTCGATGACCTGCTGGCCCTCGTAGTAGCGGCGACCGGCGTAGCCCTCGGAGTACTTGTTGGTCAGCACGGAGCCGGTGGCTTCCAGGACCGCGGTCGAGACGTAGTTCTCCGAGGCGATCAGGCGGATCTTCTCGAACTGGCGGCGTGCCTCGGCTTGGACCAGGCGGGCGACCTCGGGGTCGGCACCGGTCAACGACGGGATCGCGGGTTCGTGCACGACGACCTCCACGCGCGCGGGGGCGCTGCCGTAGCACCCAGGCGCGCGGTGCGATCCGGCTCAACGCTCCCCGGTGGTCGTTCCCACCCTCGGCACGCCAGTCGCGAACACCCGGAATCCTACCCCAGCCGCTCCGACGCCCTCCCCGTTTTTGGGCGGAACGGACCATTGCCGCAACGGTCGGTCACCCATACTTTGTGGGTTGGAAAACTTCCAACCGGCCCTGTGCCACGTCAGCACTTCCCCCTGCCCCGAAAGGACTGACGTGCTCGATCGGCGAACGTTCGTGCTGGGAGCCGCCGCGACCGCGGCCCTCACCAGCGCACTACCGGCCCACGCGGCTGCTGCGGCATCCGCGTCGGGCGCCGCGGACAACCCGCGCCAGGCCGCCGGCGTGTTCCTCGCGTCCGATGGCACCCCTCTCATGTTGACCGAAGACAACGGCCAGTGGGTCGTCGTCGACGAAGGCGGTTCGGTGCGCATCACCGAGGGCCTCGCCGGCGCGGACCTGGTCGACGTCACCACCCACGGGTCCACGTTCCACGCCGTGGGCGCGCTCAAGGGCGACCCGATCGCCACGATCTGGGAGTCCACCGACACCGTCACCTGGCGCGAGGCCCGTCGCCTGCACGGCGTGCGCTCGGAGTTCACCGCGGTCGGCGGCGGCCTGGCGTTCGGCTCCGTGCTCAAGCACGAGCGCGCTTCGGAGGTCCGCATCGCCGCCCGCCGCACCTCGTCGGGCTGGTCCACCGTGCCGGTCCGCGGCCTGGAGTGGACCGACGACCTGTCCGCCACCGCGGTCGCCGCGACCGCGGACGGCTGGATCGTGGCGGCCGTCGACATCTCCGGCACGGTCCTGCACACCTCGCGTGACGGCGTCACCTGGACGTCGCGCCCCCGCCTGGACGGCGTCGCCGTGCGCGGCCTGGCCTCGGTGGACGGCCGCGTGCACTGGGTCGGCAACGAGATGGTCGACGCCACCCCGCTCACCGGCGTGCTCGACGCGGACCGGACCCGTCCGGACGTGCCGCGGGACGCCAAGGCCCTGGGTGTCGCGGGCGCCCGTTCCGGCTGGCTCACCGGCGGCCGGCTGATCACCGCGGAGGCGACCCGATGATCACGTTCCAGCGGATCGACGGCACTCCCGTCTACTACTGGCGCTCCGGCCGCGGCAACACGACGCTGCGCAACTGGCAGGCCACGCAGGCGTTCTACGACTCCCTGGTGCTGTGGATCAGGGACCTGCGGTCGCTGTCGTCGGGGTACGGCAGCATCACGTACCTGGTGTCGGCGGGGTTCTACGTGAACAAGCCCGGCGAGCACGGCTCGGGCACCGCGATGGACCTCGACCACGTCCGGTGGAGCGGCGGGCAGGTGTCGTCGCCGCTGGACCGCGATCACGCGTCGGGCACGCTGGCGGTGCGCCGCCGTTACCTGGCGGTGGACGCGGTGTGCCGTCGTCGGTTCCGGTACGCGTTGGACGGTTGGTACAACGCCGCGCACGAAGACCACATCCACTCGGACTTCGGCGGCCTGCCGGTGCGGTGCGTGACGGGGTCGGAGAGCGACACGAAGTTCGTGCAGGCGCTGTGCAACAACTTCATGAGCTCCGGTCTGGTGGTCGACGGCATCTGGGGCCCGAAGACGCAGAGCGCGTTCAACACCGCCAAGTCCCGGCTCGGCACCACCGGTGACCCGCACACCAGCAGCGCGGCGTGGCAGTCGTTCCTGTCGGCGGCGGCGCGGAGGGGTTTCGCGAACCAGGCGTTCTGATATCGCGTGCGCGAATGGCAGGCCCGTGAGTCGATTGTCGACTCACGGGCCTTTCGCGCTGCCCGATCGGAAATCCGTAGCCGAGTGACCTCGGCGTTGCCGGATGGTGGACACCGGATAGGCACTCCCGACTACATTCGAGGCTTCCCGACCGATGCCAAGGGGTGTCCGGATGAGCACTTCGGAACTCGATTTCGCGGCGGTCCGGCTGACCGAGGACTCCGCCGCCGCACCCGCCGAGCGGTCGATGGCGGGGTTGCGCGAGGAGCACGGCCGGTTGCGGTCGCGGATCGCGGCCGGGCGGCCCGAGGCCGTGGCGCGGCAGCACAC
>NZ_PYAX01000019.1 GCF_003014735.1 Saccharothrix carnea
CGCCGCCGAACACGGCCTCGTCGACGACGTCATCGACCCCGCCGACACCCGCGCCGCCATCGCCCGCGGCCTCAACGCACTCCGCGACAAACGCATCGAACCACCCCGCCGCAAACACGGCAACACACCGCTCTAGGGCTCCGGCTTGTGCCGAGCGTTGAATTCAGGGTTCCTGAGCGTTGGACTCTCGCGTGCTGAACGCAGGACTCTCGCGGTGGTGGTGTCGGTGGCGGCGATCAGGCCGAGCAGGCTGCGGCGGTCGGTTCGGGAGCGGGCCGCGAGACCGACCACGACGGCCGCGAACAGCACGACACCGCCGTGCCCGGTCGAGATCAGCAGCAGGACCGGTAGCCACCACACCACGAACCGCAGCACCACAGCCCGCGCCGGTGCCGTGCCGCCCGTGCGCGCTTCGGTCAGGGCGAGGTTGAACGCCACCTGCCCCGGCGTGGCCCGGTCGGCGCGCAGCAGCGGCACGACGACCGTGGCGACCACCGGCACCAGCACGCCGAGCACGGCCCCGAACCAGTCGGACACGGCGAGGTCGGTCAGCCGGCGCGTCCCGGTGCCCTCACCCACCAGCACGAGCACCACCCGGCACGCGACCTGCACCAGCGCCATGGTGAGCAGGTCACCCGCGAACGCCAGCCCTCGGCGCACCAGGCCGGGCGGCCCGGTGTCGGCCACGGGCTCCGGCACGGCCGCGGGCAGCCACCGGCCGACCCACCGCGCGAGCAGCCACCCGACGACCGTGCCCGCCGTGTTGGTCATCAGGTCGTCCACGTCGGCGATGCGGTACGGGCAGGGGTAGAGGCCGAACACAGCCGTGCCCTGGGTGGTCTCCACCGCGAGCGACACCAGCAGCCCGATCGCGGTCGCGGCCACGACACCGCGTCGTAACCGGTAGCACAGCAGGAAACCCAGGGGGACGAACAGCACCACGTTCAGCGCCACTTGGAGGAACGCCGGGCTGGTCGGCGAGAACCCGGCGGCGGCGATGTCGTCCAGCGACGCGAACGGCCGGGGCTGCCAGTAGTCGCGCGCCGTCCGGCCCGTGCAGAACCCGCTGGTCACGTCCGGCAACGGGAACAGCGTGAACGCCAGCAGACCACACCCGTACAGCGCGCCCGCCGCCGCGACGACCGCCGTCCACCCGCGCAGCCGACCGTGACGCCGGTACTGCCAGTGCACCCACGGCAACACCGCCACCGGCACCAGCAGGGCGAACAGCACCAGCGTGATGATCGACTCGCTCAGCCGCACCGACACGGCGGCCACGCTAAGCCGTGCCTCCACCGCCCGCCCGCCATTCACCTGATCGAGTGATCGAACCGACTTGGCCACCGCACCGAACCGCTGTCGAGTGCTTCCACCGAAGGATGGGGATCCATGGACGACCCAGCGGCCCGCGCGGCTACCCCCGACCGCCACGCGGTCGTCCCGGCTGCGGGCGCGGCGGTAACCGCCACCCGGCCCGGCACAGGCGGCCACCCGGCCCGGCAGAGGCCGTCGCCAGAGCAGTCCCGCCCGGCGCAGGCGGCCGCCCGGTTCGGCGGAGGCCGTCGCCCGGGGCGACAGGGCAGTTGCGCGCGGCGGATGGGGTTGGCCGAGCGGTTCGGGCGGTGGCGTGGCCGGGGCGGTGGCTCTGTGGTGAGGCCGTGCCCGGTCAGCGTGGTCCGAGTCCGGTTTTGCCGTCCAGCAGTTCCCGCACGGCGTCGAGGTGGCCGGCATGGCGGGCGGTCTCCTCGATCATGTGCAGCACGATCCGCCGCAGGTCGGTGGTCTCCGCGCCGAGCGGGTCGGGGAACCGGCCCACCGGGCTGGTGTCCAGCGGCGTGGTGGCGAGGATGACGTTCGACCGCTCGCACTGTTCCCGGTAGAAGGCGAAGACCTCCGCCGACCCACGTGGCGTGGTGAGGGGCGCCGGATCGTCCGGCCACGGTAAGGGGTCGGCGTGGCCGCGGAGGATCTCCTGGAACCAGTGCCGCTCGGCGTAACCGAGGTGCTCGACCATGCCCAGCGGCGTCCAGCCCGATGGCAGGACCGCGGTCCGCAAAGCCTCCTCGTCAAGACCTTCGAGGATCGCCAGCACGGCACCGCGCTGGGCATCCAGGAACAGCGACAGTGCCGCCTTTTCGTCGTCCTCCACCGGTCCGCCCCCCTGTTGGTCGGATCACGGCGGACGTTAACAGGCAGCACCGACAATTCCGGTTCACCGCGTCGGCGGCCGGACGTCGTCCGGGGCCTTGTCCGGCCGCAGCCCCCGCCACGACGAGTGCCGCAGCCGTCCGTCCGTCGTCCACGTGCGGTACTCGACCTCGCCGACCAGCTCCGGCCGCACCCAGTGCGCGTGGCGGGCGTGGTCGGCGGGCACCGGGTCGACGAACGGCGAACCCTGCCGTGCCAACGGCCGCAGCCGCTCCTGCAGGTCCACCAACGCCGAGTGGGTGAACCCGGTGCCGACCTTGCCCACGTACCGCAGCCCGTCGTCGGACCTCACCCCCAACAACAACGACCCGATCGTGCCCGCACGACGTCCGTCACCGGGCCTCCACCCGCCGATCAACACCTCCTGCGTGCGCACCAACGGCACCTTCACCCAAGCCGTCGACCGCCGTCCCGGCTCGTAACGCGACGTCACCCGCTTGGCCACCACGCCTTCGAGCCCGTAGTCCTCGGCCACCGAGAGCACGTCCGCACCGTGCGCCTCGCTGAACGTCGGCGGCACGCGCACGTCCGCACACCCGCCCAGCCCCAGCTCCGCCAGCTCCTGCCGCCGTTCCGCGTACGGGGCGCCGAGCAGCGACCGGCCGTCCACGTGGAGCAGGTCGAACACGTAGTACACGACCGGCACGCGGGTCAGCAGGTCGTCACCGGGTCGGGCGACGTGCATCCGGGCCTGCAACCGGCCGAAGTCGGGCTGCTTCCGGGCACCCAGAGCGACGATCTCGCCGTCGAACACCGCCTCACGGTCACCCAAAAGTGACGACAGCGCCCGCACCTCCGGGTAAGTCGCGGACACCTCCAGGTCGTTGCGGGTCATCGCCCGCACCCGACCACCACGCACGTAGGTGACCGCCCGGACACCGTCCCACTTGAACTCGAACGCCCACCCGGACCCCGTCGGCAGCTGTCCCGACGACGCCAGCATGGGCCTGATCAACTCGGGGAAACCGGACTCGGCGCGCATCGGCATGCGACCGTCCCTTGTAGACGGACCACGGCCCGCCCAGTGTCACCCGCGCCGCCGGTAACCGCACATCGGCGGCCACGATCGTGGGCGCTACGACCCGTCGAGCGTTGACAGGACCGGGCGAGGGTCACCGACCGTTCGGCGTGGACGCGGCGGCCGACCCGGGCCGCCTACACTGTGCGCCTGGACTTCGGTGGGGGACGCGGTGGCAGTGAGCAGTGACGAGTTCATCCGCATGGTGAACACGCTCGTCGACGTCAAGCGCGCGGAAGGCGGCGACTACAGCTCGTTCAGCGTGCACGGCAAGCGGTTCGGCTACTACTGGCCGCGCACGCAGACCGTGGGGCTGAAGCAACTGCTGTCCGAGCAGCAGGCGCTGGTGGCCGAACGGCCGGACGTGTTCGAGGAGCAGTTCACCTCCGGCGGTTTCGGCTGGGTGGTCGTCTACCTGGTCGGTATCGAGGCAGACGAGCTGTCCGAGCTGGTCTTCGAGGCCTGGCGGCTGTCCGCGCCCGAGGACCTGGTCGCCCGGGTGCCCGACCCGGCGCAGCGCGCGCAGTGACGTCCGCCGCTGTTGACGGCGGCGGACTGCTCAAGCATCATTGAGTCAATGAGTACTGACTGGCCTTCGGGCACGGTGGCGCGCGCACGCGTCCACGCGGCGTTGGGCGAGCCCGCCCGGCTGGCCGTGGTGGACCTGCTCGTGCTCGGCGACGCCTCACCCGGCGAGGTCGGTCGCCGGCTCGGGCTGCCCAGCAACCTGCTCGCCCACCACGTGAAGCTGCTCGAACAGGCGGGGATCGTGGAGCGGTCCCGGTCGGAGGGCGACCACCGGCGCACCTACCTCCGGCTGCGCACCGCCGCGCTCAGCGACCTCGTGCCGAGCGGCCTCCGGCAGGCGCCACGCGTGGTGTTCGTGTGCAGCCACAACTCGGCCCGCTCGCAGTTGGCCGCCGCGCTGTGGAAGCGGCGCAGCAGCGTCCCGGCCGCCAGCGCGGGCACCCGACCCGCGCAACGCGTGCACCCGCTGGCCGTCGCCACGGCCCGCACGCACGGGCTGTCGTTGACCCGTGCCCGTCCGCAGCACCTCGACGACGTGCGGCGTCCCGATGACCTCGTGGTCGCGGTGTGCGACAACGCCCACGAGGAACTCACCGACGACGCCGACCGGTTGCACTGGTCCGTGCCCGATCCGGCCGCGGTCGGGACACCGGACGCGTTCGACGCCGCGTTCCACGACCTCTCCGATCGCGTCGAACGCCTCGTGCCCGCCGTCCGCCCCGCCATCGAGGGATCCTGAATGCCCCGCCCGCTCCCCCACCGGCTCCTGGCCGAGTACCTCGGCAGCCTGCTGCTCGCCGCCCTGGTGATCGGCTCCGGCATCGCCGCGCAACGCCTGTCCCCCGGCGACGTCGGCCTGCAACTGCTGGAGAACGCCGCCGCCACCGCTGTCGGCCTCTACGCCATCATCCTGGTCTTCGGCCCGGTCAGCGGTGGTCACTTCAACCCGGTCGTGTCCGTCGTGGACGCCGCGTTCCGCGGTCTGCCCTGGCGTGACGTGCCGCCGTACGCGCTGGTCCAGGTGCTCGGATGCGTCACCGGCGCGGTGCTGGCCAACACCATGTTCGAGGCGGCGCCGGTCAGCATCAGCACCACCGAACGGGCCACCCTCGCGCACGGACTGTCCGAGGTGGTCGCCACCACCGGCCTTTTGCTGGTCATCTTCTCGCTGGTCCGCACGGGGCGGGCCGCCCTCGCACCGGCGGCCGTGGGCGCGTACATCGGCGCCGCGTACTTCTTCACCAGCTCCACCAGCTTCGCCAATCCCGCCATCACCGTGGGCCGCGTGTTCAGCGACTCGTTCGCCGGGATCGCACCCTCGTCCGTGCCGGTGTTCGTGCTGGCGCAGCTCGTCGCCGTCGTGGTGGCCGTGCCGCTCCTGCGCACCCTCCACCCGGCCGAACCCACCGTCACCGCCGTCGCCGAAGGACACGTCCGTTGAGCCTCACCAAGCCTGAAGTCCTGTTCGTCTGCGTCCACAACGCCGGACGCTCGCAGATGGCCGCCGCCTTGCTCCAGCACTACGCCCTCGGTCGCGTCACCGTCCGTTCGGCCGGCTCCGCGCCCGCCGACCAGGTCAACCCCGCCGCCGCCGAGGCGCTGGCCGAACTCGGCCTGGACATCACCGCCGAAGTGCCGTCCAAGCTGACCACCGAGGACGTCGAAGCCTCCGACGTCGTCATCACCATGGGCTGCGGCGACACCTGCCCCGTCTTCCCCGGCAAGCGCTACCTCGACTGGGAACTCGAAGACCCCGCAGGCCAGGGCGTCGACGCCGTCCGCCCGATCCGCGACGACATCGACCGCCGCGTGCGCGGCCTGCTCGCCGAACTCCTCGACGGACCCGCCTAGCCGTCGAGCCGTCGAGCCCCGGCCGGAGCCGCCCCCACTCCGCCGGGGCCCACCCTCACCCGGTCGGGGCCGTGCTGCGACGATGGGCCCCGCCGTGCGCTCACCGCTTGCTCGCGGTCCACTGTGGTCCTCGACCACACCCGTCCGGAGGTAACCCGATGAGTGCGCGTTTCCAGGAACTGGACTGGCGCCAGACGCCGCTGGGCGAACTCGTGCTGCGCCGCCGGTGGGACCCCGCCTTCGACCGCGAGGTCCACGAGATCAAGCTCAACGACGAGTTCCTGATGTCGAGCCTGTTCACCGTGTCCGAGGTCGAACTGGCGCACCTGGCGCTCGCGGACCTGCACGGGCCGCTGGACGTCGTCGTGGGCGGCCTGGGCCTGGGCTACACCGCGCGGACCGTGCTGGAGAACCCGGACGTGCGGTCGATGATCGTCATCGACGCTCTCGGCGAGGTCATCGAGTGGCACCAGCGCGGCCTGCTGCCCGGCGGGCAGGCGCTGGCGTCCGACCCGCGTTGCCGACTGGTCCACGCGGACTTCTTCGCGCTCTCGCGCTCCGACCAGGGCCTGGACCCGGCCGACCCGGAACGGCGCTTCCACGCGATCATCGTCGACATCGACCACTCGCCCCGGCACCTGCTCCACCCGGGCAACGCCGACTTCTACGAACCCGAAGGCCTGCGCCGCGTGGCCGCGCGCCTGCACCCCGGCGGCGTGTTCGCCCTGTGGTCCAACGAACCGCCGGACGACGCCTACACCGCGGCGCTCGCCGACCGGTTCGCCCGGGCCCGCGCCGAGGTCGTCCGCTTCCACAACCCGCTGCAACAACGTGAGGCGACGGCCACGGTCTACCTGGCCACGACCTCCGCCTGACCCGGCGTCCGTAGAACCGCCGCGGGTCACCTTCGACGAGCTTGCGCCGGCGCAGCTTCACCCCATTGTCGAACAGCCGTCAAGGCACACCCCCGCACCCGGACCGGCCAGAGGGCGCGAAAGAATTCCCACGGTCGCATTCACACCATCAGGTAATCGACATCAACGAACACCCCGCATACCGTGGTAACCGGATCGAAAAACACACGATCCCAACGGTAATCGAATCTGGGGGTTCACCGTGAGGAAGTCTCTGTCAGCTTTGTTGATCGCCGCCGCATTGAGCGCCGGAGTGGTGGTGACACCGGCCTCCGCCGCACCTCGGGAGTCCGGCTTCGAGTGCAATCCGCTGGACAGCGGCCTGCTGTGCCTGCTCGTCGAGGCCCGGGATGTCGGAGTCGCGTACGACAAGAATTCGGGCAACCCCATCTGGGTGCGTTTCGGTTATGACCACGCCGGTGTCAGCCACGCGTCTCCGGAGGAGGTCGAGATCTACCCCGACGAGACGAAGAGCAGTGTCTGGCTGGAGCAGAACCTGCAGTGTGGCCAGGACATCGTCGGCTGGATGGAAGTCCGCGGCCAGCGCCGCTTCCAGACGCCGGCGGTCCGCATCTGCTGAGAACCGGAGGCGCCACCCCCGACCGCAACCGCGGTCGGGGGTGGTTTCATGTGACCGGATCGCCGTATGACCACATCTCCACCTAACCGCACTTCTGAGCGACCGCGCCGAGCCTCCACCACGGCAGTCCTTTTTCCCGCCTACCATTTACGCCGCACCACTTTCCGACCTCCCTCATTACTTACGAGGGAGGCCGGAGAGGGTGAAGATGCGGGTCGTCAGAGGCGGGTCGGGAGGTTGAGATCGGCACCGATCTGGAATGCCGTCACCGAGTCGGGGTTGACCGTCAGCCAGCCCGGCCCGAGGTCGCCGTGCTTGACCATCAGCGCACCATTCCGCACGACCGCGATGCGCACACCGTCGAGTTGGAATGCAGTGACCGCTTGTTCCTGGGAAACCCACGGCGCGGTCAGGTCACCTTCCTTGGCGAACAGTTCACCGGAACGCTCCAGCACGGCGATCCGGTCGGTGTCGAGCTGGAAGTCGGCCACCGAATCGGCGGCCACGGTCTCCCAACCGGGGCCGAGGTCGCCCTCCTTCACCAGCAGCGCCTCGCCCACCAGGGCGGCGATGCGGTCGCCGGACAGCTGGAACCGGCTCACGCCGTGCTCCTGCGACACCCACGGCGCGGTCAGCTCCTCGTCCTTCACCAGCAGCTCGCCGTTCTTCAGCACGCCGATCCGCGCGCCGAAGAGCTGGAAATCCGCCACGCCGGTCTCGGCGGTGATCCACCCCGGTCCGAGATCACCTTCTTTCACCAGGAGCGTGCCGTCCTGCTTGAGCACGCCGACGCGGTCGCCGTGAAGCTGGAACTTCCGCACGTCCGCCTCCTGGAACACCGGATCGGCGTCCAGACCACCTTCCTCGACCCACAGCCCGCCGTGGTCGAGGTAGCCGATCCGCTCGCCCCACAGCTGGAAGTCCGTCACCGAGTCCGGGTTCACCACCTCCCAGCCGGGCCCGAGGTCGCCTTCCTTCACCAGCAACGCACCCTGGTCGTCGAGCACGGCGATCCGCTTGCCCGACATCCGGAACTGCCGGACACCGCCTTCCTGCAACACCGGGTCGGAACCCAACTCGCCCTCGGCCACCCACAGCTCGCCGTGGTCCACGTACCCGACCCGATCGGCACCCGGCGCCGGACCGCTCCCCGTGCCGCCGGGGAACAGCCGCAGCGCACCGAAGTAGTCGCGGTGGCGGGAGTGGTCGGACACCTTCACCAACTGGCCCGACTGCGGCGCCTCCACGATCCACCCGTCACCGAGGTACATCGCGACGTGGTGGATCTTGCCCGCCGTGGCGCCGTAGAACAGCAGGTCGCCCGGAACCAGCGGGGCCAGGCCCTCGTCCCGGGAGAACCGGTCGACCGCCCGCGAACTCTGCCACTGGATGCGGGTGGTCCCGTCGATGATGTCCTCGCCCACGGCCAACGCGTAGGCGTACCGGACGAAACCGGAGCAGTCCAGGCCCCGCACGTGGCAGTCGTTGGGTGCACCGTGCGCCGGATCGCAGATGCCGTAGGTGATCCCCGGCTCCTTTTCGTGCCCACCGCCCCACGAGTACGGCGTGCCGACCAACCCGCAGGCCTCCGCGACCGCGCGCTCCGCTTCGACCGCCGCACCACCGCCGAGCAGCCCGCAGTCCGGCGCCGCGCGAGCGACCTGGCCGGCGTGCGCCGCCGGCACCACCCCGATCGCGATGACGGCAGCGAGGAGCAGCCTCACCAACGTGGTTGTCATGTGGTCCTCCGTAAGGTTCCGAGCGGCCCGAGAAGGGCCTGCTGTATCCGGACTGCGCACTCACCGGCCCGGATGTCAGGCCGGTGGCGAGTGCCTCGTCGCCGCGGGTTCGGGACGCGAGGACGCGGCATCGCGGCTCCCCGGGTCAGCGCCGGTTGCAGTTGATGTGGCCCGGTGGGAGTGCGCCGCCGTTGAAGTGGCGCAAGGCTTCTTTGAAGTCGGCGCAGCGGCGCGGGTCCTCTTGTGCCGGGTTCGCGTAGCCGATGTTCTTGCTGACGCCGCCCATGTCGAGGGCGTCGGCGTAGTCGTTGGTGTTCGGTCGGGCGACGGTCCAGTAGTAGCGGGCGACGGGTGCGCTCCACTCGAGCGTGGCCACGTCGTCCGGTGTGGCCACGAAGTCGTGGCCCAGGTGCTCCCCCGCGCCGCGGTAGTTGGCGACGCCGGTGAGCTGGATGTAGCCGCGACCGCGGTAGTTGCTCGGATTGCCCGCCTCTTGGGCGTTGTAGCGGAATCCGCTCTCCCGGCGCAGGGTCGCAACGAACGCGGCGATGCGCGCGGGGTTGTCGATCCGGCCCTCGCGCATCTCCTCGTTCAGCTTGGGCAGGCCCTCCTCGATCAGGCGCTCGTCGCCGACGTAGCCGAAGATCGCCTTCAGGTCCGCCAACGACACCAGGCCGGAGGCGCGCGGCGGCAGCACGAGCCGGAAGCCGGTGACGCCCGCCGGTGCGGCGGTGTGCCAGCCCGGCCCGAGGTCGCCCGCCTTGACCAGCAGGGCACCGTCCTTGACGGCCGCGACCCGGTCACCGGCGAGCAGGAACGCGGACACGCCGTCCTCCTGGTGCACGAGCTCGGCGTCCAGCGGCCCCTCCTTCGCCCACAGCGAACCACTCTCGGTGAACGCGATGCGGTCGTAGTCGAGTTGGAAGTCGGTCACCGAGGCGGTGTTCACGGTGAACCAACCGGGCTCCAGGTCGCCGCCCTTCACCAGCAGCGAGCCATCGGCTTTCAGCACCCCGATCCGGTCACCGGAGAGCTGGAACTTCCGCACGTCCCGCTCCTGGAACACCGGGTCCGCGCTCAGGTCACCCTCCTTGACCCACAGCTCGGCACCTTCCGCGAAGGCGATGCGGTCACCCGACAGTTGGAAATCCGTCACCGAATCGGGGTTGATCACCTCCCACCCCGGCCCGAGGTCGCCCTCCTTCACCAGCAGCGAGCCGTCGTTCTTCAGCACGCCGATCCGGTCGCCGTGCAGCTGGAACGCCCGCACGTCCCGCTCCTGGAGCACGGGCTCGGCGTCCAGCGCACCCTCCACCACCCACAGCTCACCGTGGTCGAGGTAGCCGATCCGGTCGTCCTCCAACTGGAAGTCGGTGACCGAATCGGGGTTGACGGTGTGCCAACCCGGTTCCAGATCACCCTCCTTGACCAGCAAGGCACCGGCCTTGACCACGCCGATCCGGTCACCGAAGAGGTCGTAGTCGGACACCCCCTCCTCCTGGAGCACCCACGGTGCCGCTATGTCCCCCTCGTTGGCGTACAGCCGGTCCCCCTGCAGCACGGCGATCCGACCACCGGTCGGCCGGTCCCGCTCCGCCGCGGTGGCCGCCGGCACGACGGGCCCCACCAGCGCCAGTGCCGCCAAGAGCAGCGACATCCCCGTTCGACTGCGCGAAGTGCTCGACATGGTTCCTCCCCCGGTTCTGCGATGTGGGGTGAACCGTGGCAGGGGGTGATGACGGCTCGTTGACGTTCAGTGACGGCTCGTTGACGCGCGGCGGAAAACCGATTATCGGCACCCGTACTATTCAAATACTCCGAATGGCGTATCAGGTGGGGCGGCGGCGATGTGGGAGTTCGGTGTGCTGGGGCCGTTGATCGCGCGGCAGGACGGGGTGGCGGTCACCTTGTCGGCGGCCAAGCACCGCGTGGTGCTGACCGCGCTGCTGCTGCAACCGGGTGCTGTCGTCCCGGTCGACACGCTGGTCACGGCGTTGTGGGGTGACGAACCGCCGGACCGGGCCCGCAGCACGTGCCAGGCGTACGTGATGCGGCTGCGCCAGGCCCTCGGTGACGGCGCCGTGGTGCGCACCTGTCCCGGCGGGTACCTGGTCGACGTCACGCCCGAGCAGGTCGACGTGGGCCGGTTCGCCGCGCTGACCAAGGAGGCGGGCGTCGCCACCCGACCGGAGGAACGCGCCGAGTTGCTGCACCGGGCGTTGACGCTCTGGCGGGGACCGGCGCTGGTCGACGTGCCTTCGGAGTCGTTGCACCGGGACGTGGTGCCCGCCCTGACCGAGCAGCGCCTGCGGGCGCTGGCGCAGCGGGTCGACGCCGACCTCGCGCTCGGCAGGCACGAGGACCTGGTCGGCGAGCTGACCGCGCTGACCGCCGAACACCCGTACCAGGAGCGGTTCTGGGCGCAGCTCATGCTGGCACTGCACCGGTGCAACCGGCAGGCCGACGCGCTGCACGTCTACCAGGAACTCGACCGCACGCTGGTCGAGGAGCTGGGGTTGCGCCCGGGCGAGGAGGTGCGTGCGCTGCAGGAGGCGATCCTGCGGGAGGACCCGGAGCTGGCCGCCCCGAGGGCACGGGTGGTGCGCGTGCGGCCCGCCGTGCCACCCGACATCGGCGACTTCGTCGGCCGCGAGGAGCTGATCCGCGAGGCCGAGGAGCGGTTGCGCGCCACCGGCGGGTCGGCCGCCCCGATCGTGGTGCTGTCCGGTCCGCCGGGTGTCGGCAAGTCGGCGCTGGCGGTCCACCTGGCGCACCGGTTGAACGCGGAGTTCCCCGACGGTGTCCTGCACGTCAACCTGCACGGTTACTCGAACACGCGGCCGACGTCGGTGACGCAGGCGCTCGGCTACTTCCTGCGGGTGTTGGGCATGCCCGCCGAGCAGGTGCCGTTGGCGCAGGACGAGCAGGAGTCGCACTACCGGGCGATGCTGAGCGGGCGGCGGATGCTCGTCGTGCTGGACAACGCGGCCGACGCCGACCAGGTGCGGCCCTTGCTGCCCGCCGACGCCGCGTGCGCGGCACTGGTGACCAGCCGAAGCGAGCTGCGCGGCCTCACCGCGTTGCAGGGCGCCCGCCGGTTGTCGCTCGACGTGCTCACGGAGGAGGAAGCGCGCGAGTTGCTGGCCGCGATCCTCGGCGCCGACGCGGTGGCGGCGGAGCCCGCGGCGAGCGGGCTGCTGGCCGGTCTGTGCGCACGGTTGCCGTTGGCGTTGCGGATCGCCGCGGCCAACCTGTCCGCCCGTCCCCAGCCCGACATCGCCGACTACGTGGCCGAACTGCGGCAGGACGACCGGTTGGCGGCCCTGGCCGTGGAGGGTGACGACAGCGCCGCCGTGCGCAGCGCGTTCAGCGCGTCCTACGCGGCCCTGTCGCCGCAGGCACAGGTGTTGTTCCGGCGGTTGGGGCTGCTGCCGGGCACGGACTTCACCGCACCGGCCGCCGCCGCGTTGCTCGGGGTGCCGTTCGGCACGGCGACGCGCCTGCTCGAAGCCTTGGCCGCGGCGAGCCTGGTGCAGCAGCACGCGCCCCGCCGCTACCAGTTCCACGACCTGCTGCGGCTGTACGCGCGCACGCAGGCCGCCGAGGAGGATTCCGAGCCCGAGCGCACCGCCGCGCTGCGCCGCTGGCACGAACACTGCCTGCACACCGCGGACGCGGCGGCCGAACTGCTCAACCCGACGTTGAGCAGGCTGCCGCGTCCCGCGCCGAGCAGCGAACCGGTGGTGCCCTACCTCGGCAACGGCGCCGAGGCCGCGGCCTGGTTCGCCGCCGAGCACGTGAACCTGGTCGCCGCCATCGAGCACGCCGCGACGGCCGCCCCCGAGTTGTGCTGGCACCTGGCCGACGCGGTGCGCGGCTACCTGTACTCGCGCCGGCTGGACGCGGACCTGGTCGCCGTCACCGACACGGCGCTGACCGCCGCACGTGCGCACGGCCAGCGGGACGTGGTGCCGTTCCTGCACAACAGCCGCGGGATGCTGCACTGGAGCCGCGGCGACTACGACTCGGCGATGCGCGACCTGGAGGTCGCGCTGGAGGGTCACCGGGCTGCCGGGTCACGAACGGGTGAGGCCGTGGTGCTGAGCAACCTCGGCATCGTGCACCTGGAGCTGGGCGAGGTCGACACGGCGGTGGAGCACACTTCGCGTGCTCTGGTGTTGTGCCGGGAGCTGGGAGAACGCCGCACGGAGGCCGCCACGCTGGTGAACCTCGGTTTCATGCACCTGGAACGCGGCGAGTTGGACCGCGCCGAGGAGCACCTCCAGGTCGCGCTGACGTTGTGCGAGAAGTTGGGCCTGGCGCACACGGGTGCGACGGCGCGCAACAACCTCGGCGGTGTTCGGCTGCGGCAGGGCAGGTTGAACGAGGCGCTGTCGCACCACAAGGCCGCCTTGGAGACCTACCGACGCCTGCACGCCCGGCACGACGAAGCGGAAGTGCTGCAGAACCTCGCCGCCACGCACCGGGAGGCCGGGCGTTACGAGGAGGCGGTCGAGTGCGGCACGCAGGCGTTGGAACTGGCGAGGCGGACCGGCAACATGCGCTACGAGGCGGACGCGTTGAACACGCTCGGTTCGACGGCGTTGCGTTCCGGTGACCGGGCCACCGCCCGGCGCAGGCACCACGAGGCGTTGGTGTTGAGCGCGCACGCCGGGTACGCGCAGGGGCAGATCACCGCCTGGCTCGGGGCGGGCCGGGAGCTGCGGGCCGCGGGGCGGGCCGCCGAAGGGCTGCTCGAGGTGCAGGCGGCGCTGGCGCTCGCACGCGACTCCGGGTTCCGGCTGCGCGAGGCGCAGGCGCTGGTGGAGGCGGCGCGCGTGGAACTGGACCTGCGTCACCACGACGCGGCGCGCGACCTGGCCGGGAAGGCGCTGCGGCTGCACCGGGAGATCGGTGACCCGTTCGGCCAGGCGCAGGCGCTGCGCCTGCTCGGCTCGCTGGCCCGGCGGCCGGAGGAGGCCGAGGAGCTGTGGCAGGCCGCCCTCGCGCTGTTCCGGCGGATCGGCGCGGCGGAGATCACCGAGATGGCCCTGCTGCTGCACCGGGTGAAGTCATCATGGCGTCAACCGGAAGTCATCGACCTCTCGGAAGGTGTGCAGCAGACCGCACCCTGACGAGAGGACCGCGCCATGCCAGGCTTTCCCCGGCGCACGTTCGTGCATGGCTCGTTGGCCGCCGTGGCGCTCACCGGCCTCGGCGCCGCCACGGGTCGTTCGCCTGCCGTCGCGTTCGGGGTGACGGCGCGCGAACTCGGCCCCGTGCGTGCGGCGATCGGCAGGCTGCTCGGCGAGCGGGCCGCCGCCGGGTTCGTCCTCGAAGGGCTCGAACCGGAGGCCGGCGAGGCCGACGCGTTCGAAATCGGCGGTCGGCGCGGCGCGGTCCGGGTCGCGGGCAGCAGCCCGGTCGCCCTGCTCTCGGGCGTGCACTGGTGGCTCAAGCACGTCGCGGGTGGTCACCTGTCGGGCAACGGCGACCGGGTCGCCCTGCCCGCGGGAGTGCCCGCGCCGGAAGGACCGATCCGGCAGTCCACCGAGCTGACCGAGCGCTATGCCTACAACTTCACCGTGTTCGGCTACACCACACCGTTCTGGGGGTGGCCGGAGTGGGAGCGGGAACTGGACCTCCTCGCCGCGGCCGGCGTCAACCGGGCGCTGGCGCTGACCGGTCAGGAAATCGTCTGGTACGAGACGTTTCAAGACTTCGGGCTGTCGGAGACGGAGGTCCGGCAGTGGATCGCGCAGCCGGCCCACCAACCGTGGCAGTGGTACGGGGAGATCACCGGGTACGACGAGGGCGCGTCCGCCCACAGTGGACCGGTGAGCGCCGGGTTGCTGCACCGGCGGCGCGACCTGGGCAGGCGGATCGTGGACCGGATGCGCGAGCTGGGGATCACGCCGGTGTTCCCGGCCTTCGTCGGCCACGTGCCCGACCGGGTGTTCGCCGAGCGGCACCCGGGTGTGCACGTCGTCGCGCAGGCCGATTACGCGGGCCACCCGCGGCCGTTCTGGCTGGACTGCACCGAACCGCTCTACGCGGCTGTGGCGGACCGGTTCTACCGCGCGCAGGCCGAGCACTTCGGCACCACCACGCACTACTCCAACGACCTGTTCCACGAGGTGGGTGACGAGGAGCTGCCGTCCCTGCTGGACGGTGCCGATCTGGGCGCGGCGGCGGTCGCCGTGCAGGACGCGTTGGCTCGGGCGGTGCCGGGAGCGCGGTGGCTGGTGCAGGGCTGGCAGGCCAACCCGCGCCGCGAGCTGCTCGACGCCGTCGACGAGGGCCGGGTCGTGGTGCTCGACCTCGACTCCGACGACTCGCGCAAGTGGCAGGAGACCGACTCCTACTGGGGTGCGCCGTGGTGCTGGGGCACCATCCAGAACTTCGGCGGCAGGCTGGGCATGTTCGGCACCCTGGCCGAACCGGGTCGCACACTGCCCGAGGTGCGGGTCGACCCGGCGCGCCGCCGGCTCGTCGGCACCGCGGTCGTGCCGGAGGGCATCCGCCACAACCCGGTCGTGTTCGACCTGCTCAGCGAGACGCCGTGGCGGCGGGAACCGGTCGACCTGGCGGTCTGGGTGCGTGGCTACGCCCGCCGGCGGTACGGAGGCGACGACCCGCACGCCGCCAGGGCGTGGGCCATCCTGCTCCGCACCGCCTACTCCTACGCCTCCACCGGCCACACCAGTGGTGAAGGACCGCACGAGACGCCGTTCGCCGCCGAACCGGCGCTCACCGTGGGGTCGGTGTCGCAGTGGGGTCCGGCGCAGTGGCGCTACGACCCGGCCGAGTTCGCGCCCTGCCTGACCGAACTCCTGGCCGTGGCGCCGGAGTTGCGTGCGACCGCGACCTACCGGTACGACCTGGTCGACGTGACCAGGCAGGTGCTGGCCAACCGCGGTCGGCTGGTGCTCGACCGGTTGCGCGCCGCGTACGAGGCGCGTGATCGCGAGGCGGTCGTGCGGCACGGCGCACGCTTCCTGCGCGCCTTGGACCTCTGCGAGGAGGTGCTGGGCACGCACGAGGACTGGCTGCTGGGCCGGTGGCTGGCGCAGGCCCGGAGCTGGGCCGACAACGCGGAGGAACGCGCGGCGCTGGAGTGGAACGCGCGCACGATCATCACCACGTGGAGCGTCCACGCCGCGCCGATCCTGCGTGAGTACGCCAACCGCGACTGGCACGGCCTGCTCGGCGGCTACTACCGGTCGCGGTGGGCGCGGTTCCTCGACGCGCTGCCCGCCACCACGGCGTCCGGCGAACCACCGGTGTTCGACGACTGGGCCGAGCACGGGGCCGCCTGGAGCCAGGGCCGTGAGCCGCACGCCACCCGGCCGACCGGTGAGCCGCACGCCGTCGCGGCCCGGATCGCCGCCGAACTGGCCGCCGACCCGATCTGACCCGCACCAGCACACCACCCGAGGACCAGCCATGACCACGATCACCAGACGTGCCCTGCTGCGGGGCGGGCTGCTCGCCGCCACTGGCGTCATCACCACCCGGCTCGCGGGCACCGCCGCCGCCGAGCCACACCGGGACGGGTTCGCGGTGGCCTACAACGACCTCGTCATCACGCCCCACGCGCCGCCGTGGCCGAGCCTGTGGATGGGGGGCTACGGCTGGACGAAGCGCGGCAGCCGGGGCGCGGTGGCCCGTGACCTGCACGCCCACTGCCTGGCCTTGCACGACGGCGACCGCGGCGTCCGGGTGCTGGTGCGGGTCGACGTGGTCGGCATCCCGCGTGACGTGCACCAAGAGATCCGGCGGAGGGTGTGCGACCAGGAGCGGCTGGTCGCCTCGCCGGACTTCGTCATCGTCGCCAGCCACACCCACAGCGGCCCGTTCCTCGGTGACACGCACCCGGACCCGTACGTGCTGATGGGCCTGGAACCGGCGGACATCGACGCGGTCAACGGCTCCACGGCGCTGTTCATCGACCTGGTGGTCGAACTGGTCCGGCGGACCGTCCAGGAGCAGCCGATCCCGGCCACCCTGCACTACGCCGAGGGTTCGGCGGAGATCGGCTTCAACCGGGCCGGGCTCGACCACGTGATCACCGACGTGCCGGTGCTGCTCGTCCGCGACACCGACGACGGCGCACCGCTGGCCGTGCTGTTCGGCGCGACCTGCCACCCGGTGTGCCGCGGCCGTGACGACGTCTTCGACAGCGACTTCGTCGGCGCCGCGGCGGAGGCCGTCGAACGGGAACTCGGCGTGATGGCGTTGTTCTTCCAAGGCACTGCGGGCGACCACGACCCGGTCGGCGGTCAAGGCCCGCACCGACCGGCCGAGCTGGGGCAGGTGCTGGCCGATGCCGTGCTGGACGTGGTGCGGCGCGACCAGTTCACTCCCGTGACCGGGCCGGTGCGCGGCGAGCTGACCGAGGTACAGCTGCCGTTCTCGGTCGACCTCGGTGATCCCGGCGCGGTGGCCGAGTTGGAGCGCAAGTACCGGTCGCGGTTGGACGGCCACCTCGGGCAGGCGGAGGTGCGGCACGCGGAGGTGGTGCTGAGACGGCTGGGCGACGGCAGCTTTCCCCGGAGCTTCCCGATGCCGTTGCAGTGCTGGAAGCTCGGCGGGTTGACCGTGCTCGCGTTGGCGCATGAAGTGCTCAGCAGCTACCACGTGCTGCTCAAAGGGCTGGCGGGCCGGTTGGGCACCGGGCCTCTGTGGATCATGGCCTACGCCAACGAGACGCAGGGGTACGTGCCGGCAGACGAGACGTCGTGGCGCGGTGGGTACGAGGCGGGTTGGGGCGCGGGCGACCCGCACATCACCGGCGCGGGCAGCAACATGGTGGCCTACGGTTGGCCCGCGCCGCTGCGCGGTTCACCGGTCGGCGCCCACCCTGCCACGCCCGACAGCACTGAGGCGATCGTCCTGTCGGCGTGTGAAGGGCTGTTGCGATGACCGCGCTGCACCTGAGCTTCGTGGGCCGCGACAACGTGTGCCGCTCACCGATGGCCGCTCTGGTGATGCGCGAGCAGTTGCGGCGCAACGCCCTGGCCGACCGGGTGCGGGTGAGCACCGCCGGCACCGAACCGTGGCGGGTGGGGCAACCGGCGGACCGCCGCGCGGTGCGGGTGCTCGCCGAGCACGGCTACCCGACCGGCCACCTGGCGACCAGGATCGGGCTGCCGCAGTCGTCCGCCGACCTGGTGCTGCTGCTCGACGCCACCCCGCCGCCGGTGCTGCTGAGACTCGTCGGGTCGGCCGAGCGTGTCCGACCCCTGCGCTGTTTCGACCCGACCGCCGCGGACGACCTCGACGTGCCGGACCCGTACCACCGCGGGCCGGAGGCGTTCCGGGAAGTCCTGGACATCATCGAGGCCACCGTCCCCGGCCTGCTGCGCTGGGTCCACGCCCACCTGCCCGCAGCTGATGACGGATCGCGGTGACGGCCGTAGGACGACAAGCCCGCTACGAGGTGAGGAGGGCGACTGGCTGTGGTGGCCGAACCTGCGAGACGTGGTGGCTGAGCGAGAGGAGGTGGCAAAGGACGCGGTGGTGGGGTCGGGGCGCGGCTGGCGCTGACCTGGCCCGAGCGCGGATCCCGCCGTCGACCGCGTGCACGCTGTGGTGCCGGCGTACGAGAGCGGCCTGGTCACCGGTGGACGCGGTTGACCGGTGATCCGCGACGGCCTTCCGGGTACGTAAGGTTGACCGGTTGGTGCCGGGCAGGACGGGGTTCGCTGGTGATGGACGTGGGGCGCTTGGTGGCCGGGCGGTACCGGTTGCGTGGGCGCGTGGGTGCCGGGGCGATGGGCGTGGTGTGGCAGGCGTTGGACGAGCGCTTGGACCGCGTGGTCGCGCTCAAGCAGCTAGTGGTGCCCGAGGGCTCCGACCCGGTGGCAGCGGTGGGGCGGGCGGCGCGGGAGGCGCGCATCGCGGCCCGGTTGCAGCACCCGAACGCGGTGACCGTGCACGACGTCGTGGAGGACGACGGCAAGCCGGTGCTGGTCATGGAGTACCTGTCCGCGCGGACCCTGGCCGACCTGATCGCGCAAGGCCCGTTGCCCGCCGAGCGGGTGGTGGGGATCGGGGCGCAGATCGCCGGTGCGCTGGCGGCGGCGCACGCCTCGGGCATCGTGCACCGGGACGTCAAGCCGGGCAACGTCCTGCTGACCGAGGACGGCACTGCGAAGATCACGGACTTCGGCATCGCCCGCGCGGTCGGCGACGTCACCGTCACCAGGACGGGGCTGCTCGCGGGGACGCCCGCGTTCCTCTCGCCCGAGGTGGCGCGCGGCGGTGAGCCCGGCCCTGCCTCGGATGTGTTCGCCCTGGGAGCGACGCTGTACGCGGCAGTGGAAGGACGTCCGCCGTTCGGTGACGGGGACAACGCCATCGTGCTGCTGCACGCCGTCGCGGCGGGTCACTTCGCCCCGCCGACGCAGGCCGGTCCGTTGACCGAGGTGCTGCTGGACCTGCTGCGCACCGACCCGACCGCCCGGCCGACCATGGCGCAGGCCGCCGAACGGCTGCGCGAGCCGACCGCGCCACGGCCTGCGCCGACCCGGCTCGACCTGCACCCGGCGGACTCGCCGCCCCCGCCGACAGGCCGAGCTCCGGCAGGCCCGACACCCCGGCCCACAGGCCAAGCCACGTCAGACGCGACATCACGGCCGACAGGGCCGCACCCGGCCAACCTGACACCGTGGCCCACGGGCCGACCCGTGGCGGAGCCGACACCCCGGACGGGCGAGGAGCCGGTGAACACGCCGCAGTGGCAGACCGGTCCCCAGCCGACCGCGGTGGCGGCGCACCCAGCCGGTCCACCGCACGCCACCGGACCGGCGGGGACCTCGGTGGCACCGCACCCGAACGCCCTGGCCCCGCGATCGGCGCGCGGCGGGCGGGTGGGGCTCATCGCGGTGGCCGCTGCGGCTGCGGTCGGTCTGGTCGTGTTGGTCCTGGTGTTGACGAACGGCAACCGGGCCACCGACGACACGGCCGGTGCGTCCAAGTCCACGTCTTCGCCCAGCAGCGCGGCGCCCTCCCCCGCACAGCTGGAGGGGGCGGTGGCCGAGTACTACGCGTTGGTGCCCAAGGACACCGCTCGGGCCTGGGAAATGCTCGGCCCCGGCCTGCGGGCGCAGGGCCGCGACCAGTACGAGAAGTCCTGGCGGGACGTCAAGGACCTCACCGTCAGCTCACCGCCCACCGCCGCCGGACCCGACACCGTGACCGTCGGCATCGACTTCACCGGTGTGGAGGGCAAGAGGTTCCGCGAGTCGCACCGCCTTCGGCTCGTCGTCCACAACGGGACACCGCTGATCGACTCGGACGAAGTCGTTTCCTCGCAACGCATCGACAAAGGCAACGGTGACGACAAGGACGACGATGACAACGAAAAGGACGACCGGAAACGCGGTGGTGGCAAGAGCGGCGAGAACTGAGCACCCCGCTCAGGACACGGTGGTCAGGCGACGACCTCGCCCCACACGGCCTTGTGGCCCTGCTCCGGATCGACGCCCCATCTCGACGCCAGCCGGTTGACCATCAGCAGACCTCTGTTGCGCGGACCGCGGGCACCGGGTTTGCCGAGCACCGGCAGCAGTTCCGGGCTGCCGTCGTGGACCTCGACCCGGACCACGTGCCCGCCGCGGTGGCTCAGCCGCAACCGGCGGGGTGCGGTGGCGTGCTCGAACGCGTTGGTGAGCAGGGCGTCGGAGATCAGCAGCAGGTCGAGCAAGGTGGACTGGTCCAGTTCCGGCACGTTCTCGGTGATCCACCTCCGTGCACGGCGCACAGGTGGAACGGTGTCCTCCAGATCGAAGTCGACGTGGTCAGCGGACCGATCGACGACGTTCACAACACGAGCCTTCCAAAAATCGGCACTCCCATTTCGGGCTCAGGCGTAGACGGCGGGTTCCCCGTGGCCCTGGGGTGAAACGTGCCGGCGACCTCATCGCGAGTCGGCCGTCACGGGAATCAGGTGGTCGACCAGCCCGGCGGTGGCGTCGATCAGCTTGACCACCCGCGTGACCTCGGGTGACGCCACCAGGGTCAGGTCCATCCCCTGGTCGCGGCACAGGTCGGCCGCGTGCAGCAGCAACGCGAGGCCCGCGACGCCCATGAACGTCACACCGCCCAGATCGAGCCGGATCCCGTCCGGCCCCAGCTCGTCGCGCACGAGGTAGTCCTGGATCCGGTCCGCCGCCACGATGTCCACCTCACCGGCCACCGTGATCACCGTCGTGCCGTCACCGGTGCGGCAATCGCAGGAGAAACCCGCGCGTGGACCGCGCGAACGTGATGTGGTCGCCACCGATCGCCTCCCGTGTCGCATTGCCGTCCACCCGCGACGGGAACGATTCAGACGAGTCGGACCTCGGCCCAGACCGTCTTGCGGTCGCCGCGGGACTCGTGACCCCAGTTGACCGACAGCCGGTTCACCATGACCAGGCCGCGGCCGTCCTCGGGGGTGTCGACACGCCCCAGGACCGGGAGCTTGCTGGGACTGCCGTCCTCCACCTCGACCCGGATGACGTCGTGCTCGGCCACCCGGCGCAACCGCAGCCGGCGAGGTGTGCCCGCGTGGCGGTAGGCGTTGCCGACCAGCTGCGCGGCGACCACCTGGATGTCCACGAGCCGGTCGCGGTCGGTGCCCGGGAACGTCACGGCGACCAGTCTGAGCAGCTCGTTCGGGGTGGGAGGGGTGTCCGGGAGGCCGAGGTCGACGCCGTCCCTGGGTAATTCGATCGTGCTCATGGATCGCCCTCCAATGCCCTGTGGTCTCAAGGCATGAACAAGGCGGTGGTACCCGATGGCCCAACGGGTCAAACCGGCCGGTCTACCGGGGCGTGACCGTGAGGGGCACGTCGACGGGCACGGGCTGCGCCGAGCCGGCGGTGACCGTGCCGCGGATCGTGCCGCCGACCGACTTCGGGCCCGCCAGCAGCCGGAACACGAACGTCACCGACCCGCCGGCGGGTAACACCGCCTCGGACGTGCACGTCACCGTGCCCTTGCCCGCCGGGCAGCCCACCCGTGACGCGCCGTCGAACCCCACGAGCGGCCTGCCGCGCAGGTTCCTGCCGGCACCCACCACCTGGACGCCTTCGGGCAGGGTCAGCACCAGCGTGGTGGGCGTGAGGGGCGTCGAGCCGGTGTTGCGGACGATGACGGGCAGGTCGACGGGCGGTCCGCCGGTGGCCATGGTGAACCCGGCCGGTACGACGGGCACCAGTGGCTGCGCCGGGGGTTCGACGGTCGTGGGCGCACCGGACGGGACCGCTCCGGGCGGTACCGCTCCGGACGGCTGGTCGGCCGACCCGGTCGTGGTCACCGATGGCCCGCCGGACCCCGGGGCCGGCACGGACCCCGTGACCGGAACGGACGATGAGGTGACGTCCGGCGGTTGCTGGTCGGCCGTCGCCGCGGGTGGCTGGGCGTCGACCGTGGGCACGACCGCCGGCCGCGCGGTGTTCAGCCCCAGCGCCAGGGCTGCGACCACCGCCGTGGCCGACGCCGCCACGCCGAGCCACTGCGCCGTCGTGGTGACCGAGTTGGCGGCCACGCTCGCGGCGGCCGCGCCCGCCTCCGCCGTGCCCGCGGTGGTCGCCAGGTACCCCGACACGCCCGCGCCGAGCACCAGCGGTGCGACGACCGCGCGCAGCGTGCCGTTGACGTCGGCCAGTTCGGCGGCCATCGCGCGACAGGTCGCGCACTCGTCCAGATGCGCTTCGACCTGGGCGGTTTCCCGTTTGGTGAGACCGCCCCTGGTCCACGCGGCCAGCTTCGCGACGGTGGCGCGGCAGCGGTTGGTGGCGTTGTCCGCGAGGTGCGCCTGGAGGTAGGCGGTCTTGAGCCCTTCACGGGCCCGGTAGGCCAACGCCGACGCGCCGTTGGCGGTCAACCCCAGCAGCTTCGCCAACTCGGCCGCCGACTGGCCCTCGATCTCGGTCTGCCACAGCACCGTCTGCCACCGCTCGGGCAGGCTGGCGAACGCCCTGGTCGCCAGCGCCCGCTCCAGCGTCGCCACGGCCGGGTCGTGGAACGGCACCGTGGTCACCTTCTCCACGCCGGATACGGCCTCGACGTCGTCGGCCAGCCTGAGCTTCTTGTCCCGCCGCGTCTTGTCGTAGGCGGTGTGGCGCAACGCGGTCAGCAGGTACGCGCGGAACGCCGAGTCCGGGCCGCCGCCCGCGCGCAACGTGTCGAGCACCTTGGCGAACGCGTCCGACACCAGGTCGTCGGCCTCCGCGCTGGACCAGGCCAGGTGTCGGGCCAGGGTGCGGGCCGCGCGCACGTGCCGTTCGAACAGCTGCCCGTACGCCTGGATCTCCCCGCCGCGCACGGCGTCGATCAGTTCCGCGTCCGATGGCGGCCGGGACGACGACGGCACGCCCGAGGACCCCGCCGACAGCCCGGACGACGAGGCGGTGTCGGCGTTGAGCACGTGGTCCAGGTCGTCGCGCAGGGCCGCCAGGTCCGCGTTCGCCCACCGTTCCAGATCGCGCTCGTCGGGATGCCCGATCACCGGACGTCGACCTCCATGCACGGTAGGTGAGCGATTCAGTGCGGACCATATCCAACAGCCCGCGGGGGATTGAGGCCAGTGGGGGTGGAAACTGATCGGACCGGTTCGCCGCGGTCGGGCGCGACCGGGGTGTGACCGGTCAGGGTTGAGGTCGAAAGGAGGCCTCGTGATCTCGGCACTCAACCGCCTCGTCGACCTGGTCGAGGAGCACTTGGGCGAGGAGTTCGACGTCGACGGGTTGGCCAGGTCGCTCGGCACGACCGGGTACCACCTGCGCCGGATGTTCTCGTCGTTGGCGGGCATGCCGCTGTCGGAGTACGTGCGCCGGCGCCGCATGACCGTGGCCGCGGCGGACGTCGTCCGCGGCGAGGACGACCTGCTGGGCATCGCGGTCCGGCACGGCTACGGCTCGACCGAGGCGTTCGGCCGGGCGTTCCGGGCGGTCCACGGCGCCAACCCCGGTGACGTCCGCCGGGACGGAGGCCCCCTTCGCGCACAACCACAGCTCAGGTTCCGCCTGACCGTCGAAGGGAGCACTGCCATGGAC
This sequence comes from Saccharothrix carnea, assembly GCF_003014735.1. Taxonomy (GTDB): domain Bacteria; phylum Actinomycetota; class Actinomycetes; order Mycobacteriales; family Pseudonocardiaceae; genus Actinosynnema; species Actinosynnema carneum. The sequence goes on from NZ_PYAX01000019.1 coordinate 23,886, forward strand.
ACCCGCATCGTCGACCGCCCCGCGTTCCGGCTCGTCGGACACGCCACCCGCGTCCCGCTCATCCACCACGGCGTCAACCCGCACATCCAGCGGCACATCACCGCGCTGCCGCAGGACGAGCACGTCCGGCTCAAGGCACTCGGCAACACCGAGCCGGCGGGCCTGCTGCAGGTCAGCGACGACGTCGACCCCGACGCCACCGAGGGCAGCGAGCTGACCTACCTGCACGGGGTCGCCGTCTCCCGGGACACGGCGGCCCCGGACGACCTCGACGCCATCGAGGTGCCGGCGGGCCGGTGGGCGGTCTTCCGCACCACCGGCCCGCACCCGCAGGCCCTGCAGACGACCTGGGCGGCGACGGCGACGGAGTGGTTCCCCTCCAACCCGTGGCGGCTGCGGCCGGGGCCCTCGATCGTCACGGTCCTCGACCGCGCGGCCGACTTCAGCACCGCGACCTGCGAGCTCTGGCTCCCCATCGAACCGGCCTGACGCCCGGGTGACCTGCCCGGCGCCGTGCTCGTCGGCCGACCGGGCAGGTCGGTGACGGGAAGAATTTCGCGCCGGGTGTATCCAGCACCGCCCGACCGCCCTCTTCTCCAGTGTCGGGGGTCTGGTTGGGGAGCCGGGCCGCCCGGGCAGGGGGGAAAGCGCACCGCCCGCCCTTCGGGGCGGGCGGGTGTCGCTGTGATCCCCGTCTGCTGCCGGGGCCGTGATGAATGCCCCGTTCCGGCCGCCCGCATACGGGATGGGCAGCGGTGGAGTGATCCCGCGCCAATGGCGGCATAACGGAAATGGGATGGGAAGAACGTTATAGGCCAACCGATTCGCCGATTTCCACTGGCAACGGTCAAGCCTCGATGGAAAGACCGCCGAGGCACTAGACACTGAGTTGTCCATCGAGGCCGCCACTCGGGATTTCCCTGCATGCCTGAGGAGTTGGCGTGAATCGCAGAATCGGCACGTACCTGGCCGTGTGCCTGGCGGCCCTGTCCGTCCAGGTGGCCGGGGCGCCGGCCGCACCCGCGGACCCGGTGAGCCCTCGAGCCCTCGCGATCCGGGCGGCCGACCAGGCCGCCGCGTCCGGGCTGGACGCCCTGGCCAAGGGTCCACACGAACAGTTCCGGCGTCGGGCTGTCTACCAAGGTGGCATCCCCAGCCGGAGAGACCTGTTCTACGTCTCCTACGACCGCACGTACGACGGTCTGCCCGTCATCGGCGGCGACGCCGTGGTGGCCACCGACGCGGCGGGCGCCGTGCTCGACACCGTCGCCGCTCCCCTGGGCGGGCTCGCGGTCGACACGACACCGGCCATCGCTCCCGAGCGCGCCGAAGCCATCGCCGGAACCCGACTCTCCACTGTGGACAAAATGGAGAGCACCACGCTGTCCGTGCTCGCGGGTGGGCACGGCACGCTGGTCTACGAGACCGTGCTGGCGGGCCGCAAGGACGGCGCGCCGAGCCGCCTGCACGTCTACGTCAACGCACGAACCGGCGCCGTCGAAGGCACCCACGACGACGCGCGGGCGGGCACCGGCACGAGCCAGTGGAACGGCCCGAACCCGCTGACCATCGACACCGGCAACAACAGCACGGTGGACGACACGCGGCCCGGTGTCCGCTGCGTGGACTACGCGACCGACGCCCCGTTCACCAAGGCCACCAACTCCTTCGGCAACGGCAACGCGACCAGCAAGGAGACCGGCTGCGTCGACGTGCTGTGGTCCACGCAGAAGCAGTGGGAGATGATGAAGACCTGGCTGGGCCGCAACGGGATCGACGGCAAAGGCCGCGGCGTCACGGTCAAGGTCGGGCTCAACGCGGTCAACGCGTACTGGACCGGCCAGCACATCGAGATCGGCCGCAACAACGCCAACCAGTGGATCGCGTCCATGGACGTGGTGGCGCACGAGCACGGGCACGCGATCGACCAGTACACGCCCGGCGGCGCGGCACGCGAAGCCGGTCTCGGCGAGGCCACCGGCGACATCTTCGGCGCGCTGACCGAGGCCTACGCCAACGAGCCGACCCCGTTCGACACGCCGGACTACCTGGTGGGCGAGTCGGTCAACCTGGTCGGCCGCGGCCCGATCCGGAACATGGCGAACCCCTCGGCCGTCAGCGGCCACCCGAACTGCTGGTCCAGCGCCATCCCCGGCACGGAGGTGCACGCCGCCGCCGGTCCGCTCAACCACTGGTTCCACCTGCTGGCCGAGGGTTCGGCGGCCAGCCCGACGTGCGACGGCTCGACCGTGACCGGTATCGGCATCCAGGCCGCGGGCCGGGTGTTCTACAACGCGATGCTGCTCAAGACGTCCGGCATGACGCACTTCCGCTACCGCGTGGCGACCCTGACCGCGGCGAAGAACCTCGACCCGACCTGCCGGCAGTTCACCGCCGTCAAGGCGGCGTGGAACGCGATCAACCTGCCCGCGCAGCCCGGTGAGCCGACGTGCGTGACCGTGCCGGACGACGACTTCACCCTCTCGCTCGACCCCGCCGCGGGCACGGTGGAGCCGGGCGGCAAGACCCAGTCGACCCTCCGCACGACCACCACGTCCGGCGACCCGCAGGCGGTGGTGTTCAGCGCCACCGGGCAGCCGTCCGGCGTGGCGGTGCAGTTCACCCCGTCGTCGGTGACGTCGGGCGGGTCCTCGACCATGACCGTGGCCACGACGGAGGACGTCGCACCGGGCACGTACCCGATCACCGTGCGGGGCGCGGGGTCGACCAGCCACACGGTGACCTACCACCTCACGGTCGGCGGCGAACCGCCGGCGGACGACTTCGCCCTGGCGCTCGACCCGACCGCGGGCACCGCCGAACCCGGCGGCGCGGTGACGTCCTCCGTCGGCACCACGACCACGGCGGGCGAGTCGCAGAAGGTGGCCCTGTCCGCGTCCGGCCTGCCGGCGGGCGCGACGGCGGCGTTCGACCCGGCCACGGTCGCGTCGGGCGAGTCGTCCCGGTTGACGATCACCACGTCCGCGAGCACACCGGTGGGCACGTACGCCGTCACGGTCACCGGTGCCGGACCGGCGGTGTCGCACTCGGTGACGTTCACGGTGACCGTGCGGGAGGGCACGCCGGGCGGCTGCGCCGGGCTGCCGGCGTGGAGCGCGTCCCGGGCCTACGTGCCTGACGACGTGGTCTCGCACAACGCGCACCGGTGGACGTCGACCTGGTACTCCACCGGCGCGGAGCCCGGCGCGCCCGGCTCGTGGGCCGTGTGGCGGGACGGGGGCGCCTGCTGATCGAAGCGGTGACCGGGTGGCCGCCGCGGTGGCGGCCACCCGGTCAGCGTTCCAGCGCCTGGGCGATGTCCCGCCACAGGTCGTCGGCGTCCTCGATGCCCACCGACAGCCGGATCGTGCCGCCGGTGATGCCGTTCGCCCTCAGCTGCTCCTCGTCCAGTTGCCGGTGCGACGTGCTGGCGGGGTGCAGCACCAACGTCTCGGTGCCGCCCAGCGACGGCGCGAGCCGGGCCAGCTCGACGCCGGTGACGAACTTCCGGCCCGCCGCCACGTCCGCCACGTCGAACGCGAACGTGCTGCCGAAGCCGCCGAGGAACCGGGCCGCGACGGCGTGGCTGGGGTGCGTGTCGAGGCCGGGCCAGTGCACCACGCGCACCGCCGGGTGCGCGGCGAGGCGTCGGGCCAGGATCCCGGCGTTCTCCTCGTGCCGGCGGACGCGCAGCGCCAGGGTGCGCAGGCCGCGGATGGTGAGCCAGGCGGCGAACGGGTCGGGCGTGACGCCCAGCTCGACCGAGTGCCGCCAGACCGAGCGGTACCGGGCGTCGTCGGCGAACACGGCGACGCCGCCGGTCACGTCGCTGTGCCCGCCGAGGTACTTGGTGGTCGAGTGGATGACGACGTCCGCGCCGTGCTCGATCGGGCGGCACAGCAGCGGTGACGCGAACGTGTTGTCCACGACCACGAGCACGTCGTCGCCCGCGGCGGCGCTCAGCGCGGGCAGGTCGCTGACGTGGCCGGTGGGGTTGGCGATCGTCTCCAGGTAGAGCACCCTGGTCTCGGGCCGCAGCGCCGCGCGGACCTCGTCGGGGTCGTGGCCGCCGACGTAGGTGACCGCGACGCCCCAGCGTTCCTCCAGGTCGCGCAGCAAGGCCAGGGTGCCGCCGTAGAGCGCGCGCTGGGCGATCAGGTGGTCGCCCGACTTGAGGGTGGCGAGCAGCACCGCGTTGATCGCGCCCATCCCGGACGCGGTGGCCAGCGCCGCCGTGCCCCTTTCGAGCGCGGCGACGGCGTCCTCCAGTGCCCGGACCGTCGGGTTGCCGAACCGGGTGTAGACGAACGCGCCGTCCGGCCTGGTCATGGCGTCGGCGAGGGTGTCGAGGTCGTCGAACGCGAAGCTCGAGGTCTGGTACAGCGGCACGGACAGGGGCGTGCTGGTCAGCGGGGGCACCGCGGCGCGGGAGTGGGTCGGCATGAACCGAGTCTGGTTCGTGAAGCGGTATGTCTGCAGATCCAATTCGGCTAGATTGGTCTCATCATGAAGCCAATCTCCGTCGACGACCTGGCGGGCAGGCTCGGGCGCTGGTCGGCCGGGCGCGGCTCGCTGTACCTGCTGCTGGCCGCACGGCTGCGTGAGCTGGTCGACGAAGGGCTGCTGCCCGCGGGGACGGTGCTGCCGCCGGACCGGTCGCTGGCCGCCGGTCTCGCGGTCGGGCGGACGACCGTGATCGCGGCGTACGACCTGCTGCGGCAGGAGGGTCGGTTGACGCGGCGGCGCGGCAGCGGCACGTGGGTGTCGCCGGGTGGCGGCGCGGCGGCGGCCCGCGCGGAGACCGCGAACCCGATGTTCGTGAACCTGCTGGAACCGCCGGACGGCGTGCTCCAGTTCGCCTGCGCCGGGCCGTCCGCGCCGCCACCACGGCTGGTCGAGGCCCAGCGGCGGGCGGTGGACCGGCTGGGTGGCGACGACCTGGGCTACCACCCGTCCGGGCACCCGGTGCTGCGCGCGGCGCTCGCCACCCGGTACCGCGACCTCGGCGTGCCGACCACGGCGGCCCAGGTCCTGGTCACGACGGGAGCCCAGCAGGCGTTGGCGCTGCTGACACGCGCGCTCGTGCGGCCGGGTGACGAGGTGCTGGTGGAGGCGCCGACGTACCCCGGTGCGCTGGACCTGTTCCGGGAGGTCGGCGCGGTGGTGCGGGCGACCGACGACCTCGCGGACGCCCTCGCCCGGTCCACGCCCGCGCTCGTGTACGCGATGCCGTCGTTCCGCAATCCCACCGGCTCGTCGCTGAGCGCGTTGGAGCGCACGCGCCTGGCGCGGTCGGCCGGTGACGTGCCGCTGGTGTTCGACGAGGTCTTGGCCGACCTGGACCTGACCGGGGCGCCTGCGCCGCCACCGACCCCGGGCGTGATCACGGTGGGGTCGTTGAGCAAGGTGGTGTGGGGCGGGCTGCGGGTCGGCTGGGTGCGGGCCGACGCGGCGCTCGTCGCCCGGCTGGCCCGGTTCAAGGCGGTGCACGACCTGGGCGGCGCGGTGCTGGACCAGTTCGCGGCGGTGGAGCTGCTGGCCGACTTCGACGCCGTGCGGTCGGAGCGCGTCACGGCGTTGCGGCGGCAACACGACCACCTGTGCGCGCGGCTGCGCGAGGAACTGCCCGAGTGGGGGTTCACGCCCGCCGAGGGCGGCCAGACGCTGTGGGTGCGGCTGCCCGGGGTGGACGCCGCGTCGTACGCCCAAGTGGCGTTGCGGCACGGGGTGGCCGTGCTGCCCGGGGCTTCGCTCGACCCGACCGGCGGCAGCGGCGACCGGCTGCGGGTGCCGTTCACCGCCGCGCCGGCCGTGATCAGCGCCGCCGTCGCCGCTCTCGCCGACGCGTGGCGGGCGTTCGGCGCCGAGTCGACCCGCCGTCCGCTCGTGCCGTCGATGTCGGTGTGAGGGGCCCGGGTCGGGAGTCGGTCAGGAGATGCCACCGTCGCAGCCCGCGTCCCGGACCCCGCCCTGGATCCACGGCAGGTTCACCTTCCGGAACGCGATCGACCGGTGCGAGGTGGAGCTCGACGACGTGTTCTCGTTGACCTCGATCAGCGCGCCCACGTGGTAGTCGGCCGTCTTGACGATGCTGGAGTAGCCGCCTTCCCGGTAGCTGCCGCCCTCGCCGGGCAGCGGCGCGTCCGAGAACGGTCGGCTGTAGGCCCACGTGCGGCCTTCGTCCTCGCTCATCCGGATCCGCATCTTGGTGCGGGTCTCGGTGCTGGCGGAGTTCACGAACGCCAGCCGGGCGGGCGCGTCGGCGTTGTAGCGCATGGTCGAGCCCTCGTTCACCGGGTCGAGCAGGCAGCTCGCCGGTGCGAACGGCCGGAAGCCGGACTCGATGGTGCCGCGGGTGACCCAGCGCCGTTCCTGGATCTCCGCGGTCGCCGACGTCGGCCGGTCGTTGCGGTACAGCTCGCCGTTGGACAGCTCCAGCACGGTGGACTCGCCGGTCTGCTCCATCGCGCCACCCGTGGTGGTGCGCAACGGCGCGGACTTCCACGTCACGCCGTGGTCGTCGCTGTAGATGTTGCGGTGCTGCGCGGGGATCACCAGGCGGCCGGCGTTCCGGTAGGTCGTCTGGATGCCGACACCGGGGCCGACCGCGTCCCAGTTCCAGCTCCGGCCGTTGGCCAGCGTCCGAGGCTTGAGGGTCTCGGACATGTTCACCGGTGACGCCCAAGTGGTGCCGTTGTCGGTGCTGGAGGTCAGCCACACCTGCCGGTCGTCCCACGAGTCGACCGGCGAGTGGCCCTCGGGCTGGAAGTTGAGGAACAGCCAGACCTTGTTGTTCGAGCGGTCGACCACGGCGGTCGGGTTGCCCCAGGTGCCCTGGCCGGCGCCCACCACCTCGCGCAGGTTCGACCACGTCGCGCCGTTGTCGTCGGAGACTTTGTAGACCAGGTTGATGTTGCCGAAGTCGGCGTTGTCCGCGGCACGGCCCTCGACGAACGCGATGAGCCGGTTCGTGTTGGTGCGGATCAGCGACGGGATGCGGAACGAGTGGTAGCGGAGCCCGTTGAGCACGTCGTCGCCACCACCGTCGAAGATGATCTTCTCCGAGTGCGACTGCGCCGCCGCGACCTGCGGCTGCCCCGACACGGGCACCGCGGTGGCGGCCAACAAGGCGACGACGACAGCACAAATCCGCAACAGCGGCATCTGGCACTCCCCCGGTCCAGGCGCTTACGAGACTTCCGACCCAACATAACCAAGATCGCAAAAGTTCGTCACCAAGCGGGAGGTGCCACGACGTGAACGACGGGTGACGAGGCCACCCACCCGCGGGGGCGCGTCGGTCGCTCGCGACCGACGCGCCCCCGCCGCCGTCTGAGGAGCAGCGGCGATCAGAAGCGGAACAGGCGCAGTGGCACGGCGGCGGCCATCGCGGCCATGCCCGCGTCGTTCGGGTGGAGGTGGTCGCCGCTGTCGTAGGCGGGCAGCAGGCGGTCGGGTCGGCCCGGGTCGCGGAGGGCGCGGTCGAAGTCGATCACGCCGTCGTACTCGCCGCTGGTCCGGATCCACTGGTTGACGGTCTGGCGGGCGGCTTCGTTCTCCGGGCTGAAGAAGCCGAACGTGTCGTCGCGGAACGGCGTGATGGTGCCGCCGTGGATGCGCAGGCCCTGGGCGTGCGCACGGGCGATCAGCTGCCGGTGCGCGCCGATGATGTCCTGCGCGGTCACCTTCTCCGACAGCGGCGCGCTCGTGCCGGGGTGGCCGAGGTCGTTGACGCCGAGCAGCACCACGACGTGCCCGACACCGGGCTGGGCCAGCACGTCGCGGTCGAAGCGGCGCAGCGCGGCCTGCCCGAAGTACGCCGCGTAGCCCTCCGCCGGGTGACCGACCGGCGGGTTCGGGTCGTGCAGCAGCCGGTTGCCGGCGATGCCCGCGTTGACCACGCCGAGGTGCCGCAGGCTCCGCTCGTCCTGGAGGCGACGGGCGAGGACGTCGGGCCAGCGCCGGTTCGCGCCGCGCGTGGTCTCCGCGCCGTCCGTGATGGAGTCGCCGAACGCCACCACGGTCGACCCGCGCTTGCCGCCCGTGACGCTGACGCCGGTGAGGAAGTGCCACTTGCCGAGCACGGCGGTCGGGGTGATCTCGGCGCGGCCGGTGACGTTGCCCGTCGCGACCCACCCGTCCTGGTAGGGGAACGCGTGCACGGTGTCGCCGGGGGTGCGCTCGGGCAGGTGGATGCTGATCACCAGGTCGGAGTCGGCCGCCACGGGCAGCGCCACCGGGTCGCTGAGCAGCGGCGTGCCGGGCGGCAGGGTCGCGGACGGTCGGCCGCCGAACGTCAGCCGCCGGTCGCTGCCGGGCTCGACCGCCGACCCCGTACCGGACCGCCGTGCCACGCGGGCCTCGCCGATGACCAGCGGCCGGGTGCCGAACTCGTTCGACAGCCGCACGCGGATCGTGCTGCCGCCGACGCTGAGGTGCACCACCTGGCGCAGCGTCTGGTCCTCGAACGACGTGGTGTCGGAGGCGGGCACGGTGGTGGGCGAGGTCGCCCACGCGCCGACCCACGTCGCCCGCGGTGACGCGGACGCCGGGGTCGGCAGCAGGAGCAGCAGGGCGGCCAACGCCGCCGTGGCGGTGCGCTTCACGTCCCGGCCCCTCACCGGCGGGCGGGACGGTCGAAGCGCCAGCCGTCGGCGCGGAGTTCGGGGATGAGCCTGGCCACCGCGTCCACGGTCTGGCCGCGCTCGTTCGGGCCGTCGTGCATCAGGACCACGGCGCCCTCGGTGAGGCCTTCCTTGACCCGGCGCACCAACTCGTCCACGCCCGGCGGCTCCCAGTCGCCGATGGCGAGCTTCCAGCCGAGCGGGGTCATGCCGAGCTTGGCGGCGACCTGCGGTGTCTGGCCCCAGCTGCCGTAGGGGGCGCGGAAGTAGCGGATCGGCACACCCGGCACGGCGTCGCGGATGGCCTCGCTGGTCTGCTTGAGGTCGGCCTCGATCTGCTCGGGCGTCCACTCGCCCATGTTGTCGTGGTGCATGCTGTGGTTGCACAGGATGTGCCCGCCGCGGACGATCTGCCGCACCACGTCGGGGTTCTCCACCACGAAGTCGCCCCACAGGCAGAACACCGCCTTGACGTGGTGCTGCCGCAGGATGGCCAGCAGCCGCGGCGTGTCCGCCGGGTTCGGGCCGTCGTCGAACGTGAACGAGACCGTGCGGCCACCGTGCTTGGTGGAGTCGACGATCACCGGTTCGGCCGCGTTCGCCGGCGCCGCGCTCAAGCCGAGCACCAGGCCAGTGGTCAACAACACCGTTCTCCACCGCATCGCGAAATCCCCTTCGTCGGACGAGCGCTGACCACTATCAGGTCGCGATCAACCCGTCTACCAGACGTTTCGCGGATGTTTCGAGTCTCAACTGGCGTTGCCGCACCGGTGCGGGAAACGGGTATCGCCGGGGTCGCGCGCCCGGACCGCGACAGCCGACCCCGCTGTCGCGCAAGCGGCCGAACGGCCGTGCCGGTGCGCCCGTTCCACCACTCGGGCTCCGCCCGACAGACGGTTTTGCGCAACATCACCCGAATGGCCGATGCCGATGGTCCCGCACCTCTCGACACTGACCTCGCTGGGAGCGCTCCCAGAGAGCGCTGGTAGTCCCTTGCCCAGCGGGCCACGCGGTTTCCGCGTCGGCGAGCTCCAGCACCAAGCGGTTCCGCTCACGGCGGAACCGCGGCAGCCCAACGTCGATCAACGAAGATTTGGCGGTTCACATGCTTCACCGCTCTGGGAGCGCTCCCAAGCAGTCGCGAGGCGCCCTGACCGTGCGGGTCCCGGCCCGTCCGGGCGCGCTGTTGCGGGTGTCGGCGGTACTCGGCGCCTGCCTGGCACTGCTGACGACCCTGCTGGTCACCTTCGGCGCGGGCACGGCGTCCGCCCACGGCGCCGTCAGCGACCCGCCCGCCCGCCAGTACGCCTGCTACCACCGGTGGCCCAACGGCCCGACGCAGCAGATGGCCACCGAAGACCCCATGTGCTACAAGGCCTGGCAGACCGACTCGTCGGCGATGTACAACTGGAACGGCCTGTTCCGCGAGGGCGTCGCCGGCCGCCACGAGTCCGTGATCCCCGATGGCCAGTTGTGCAGCGCCGGCCTGGCGCACAACGGGCGTTACGGCGCGTTCGACGAGCCCGGCAACTGGAAGACCGTCGACCGCCCGGCCCAGTTCACGCTGAACCTGCACGACCAGTCCTCGCACGGCGCCGACTACATGCGCGTCTACGCCACCCGGCAGGGCTTCGACCCGAAGACCCAGAAGCTGCGCTGGAGCGACCTGGAACTGGTCGGCCAGACCGGTCGGATCGCCACCGGCAGCACCACGCCCGTCCAGGTCAACGCGCCCGGGCGGACCGGCCACCACGTCCTGTACACGGTGTGGCAGGCCAGCCACCTCGACCAGTCGTACTACTTCTGCAGCGACGTCAACTTCACCGGCGGCGGGCAGACCACCACTACCACGACGACCACCACCACGACCTCCACAACGACGACCACGACCACCGACGCGCCGCCCCGCGGCTGCTCGGCGACCCTGCGCACGACCTCGCAGTGGAACGGTGGCTTCCAGGCCGAGGTGCGCGTGACCGCCGGTTCCGCCGCCGTCAGCGGCTGGGCGGTGACCTGGACCTTCGCCAACGGCGAGCGGATCAACTCGATCTGGAGCGCCGCGGCGACCACCAGCGGCACGTCCGTGACCGCGCGCAACGTCAACTACAACGGCTCGCTCGGCGCCGGGGCGAGCACCACGTTCGGTTTCGTCGCCTCGGGCACGCTCGGGACACCGAGCCTGACCTGCACCGCGTCCTGACCGCACGCTGACACCGGAGGCCGGCTGCCCACCACGGGCGGCCGGCCTCTGGTCGCGGGCCCACCACCGCAGGGCCGGGTGGCGGATTTACATCGTTGATACAACGTTGGAAAACTGGCCGGACCCTGTCGACGAGGACAACCTGGAGCCGACCGTGTCGATGCGACGTCGTACGTTCCTCACCGCCGCCACCGCTCTCGGCGTGACGCCGTTCTCCCCGCGTCCCGCCGCGACGCGGTGTGGGCCGACCGCACCGAGGACCTGGCGTTCAACCTGCTGCCCGCCTCGCTGGACCCGTCCGGGGGTCACGTGGCTGGGGCACGCCCGGCGCGGTCGTGCGTGTCCAGAACAAGAACAGCGGCAAGGTGCTCGCCGTGGACGGCAGGTCCACCGCGAACTCGGCCCGGGTCGTGCAGTTCGCCGACGTCGGCACCGCCGACCACCTGTGGCGGTTCCTGCCCGCGTGATGCAATGAGGGCGTGACGACGATCGCCCAGCTGCGCAAGGCCGTGCAGCCGCTGCCGGAGGTGGTGGCGCACGGCCTCGCGTTCCGCGTGCGGGACAAGCGGTTCGCCTCGGTGGACGAGCACGGCCGCGTCGACCTCCACCTCCCGGCGGCCGAGGTCGACGGGTTCCTCGCCGCGCACCCGACCGCCGAGCGGCTGAGCCGCGGCACGGGCGTGCGCGTCGCGCTCGGCGACCTCGACGGTCAGCAGCTCAACCACTGGGTGCGGCGGGCCTGGCTGGGGCGGGCGCCGAAGCGTCTCGCCGAGCAGGTCGCCGCCGCGGACGAGGCCGTCGCCGGCGAGGTCGGTGACCTGCCCAAGGGCATCGGCAAGCCGGCCACGCAGGCGCTCACGAACGCGGGCCTGACCACGTTGGCCCAGGCCACCGCGCTGTCCGACGCCGAACTGCTGGCCATGCACGGCGTCGGGCCGAAAGCCGTGCGCGTGCTGCGTGAAGCGGCTCGGAACGTGTAGTCGACCACGAACGCCGGGTGGTCCGTGCGGCACATCGTGTACTCCTGCGTCGACACGAAGGTCAGCGTGCGGGCGATGACGTTCCGGGCCGTCGCGGAGCCGGTCGGGTCGTGGGACAGCACGATCGCGGGCACGCGTCCCGGCACTGGGCCGACGCGGTCGTGCCCGTCGTGCTCAGGTGGGTGGTGCGGGCGGTGGCCCTCTCACCCGCCCGACCGCACCTGACCAGGGTTGATACCTTCCCCGCATGGCGTTCACGCTGGAGCAGCTACGGGGTTTCGTAGCCGTGGCCGAGGAGCTGCACTTCAGCCGTGCCGCCGCCCGGCTGGCGATGACGCAGCCGCCGTTGAGCAGGCAGATCCAGAAGCTGGAGCGGGTGGTCGGCGCCCGGCTGCTGATCCGGGACAACCGGCGGGTCACGCTCACCGCGGCGGGCGAGGTGTTCCTGGTCGAGGCGCGGCGGCTGCTGTCGCTGGCCGAGACCGCGCCGGAGCTGGCCAGGCGGGTGTCGTCCGGGTCGAGCGGGGTGGTGCGGGTCGGGTTCACCGCGGCGGCGACCTACGGCGTGCTCGGGCGGCTGCTGGACGAGCTGGCCGGGCTCCTGCCGGACGTGGACGTGGAACTGGCCGAGTTGGTGACCCGGGAACAGGTCGCCGCGCTGGTGAACGAGGAGATCGACCTCGGCCTCGGCCGGCCGCCATTCGACGACTCCGCGTTCGGCTCGCGGCTGCTGCACCGGGAAGGGCTGCTGGTCGCCGTGCCCGCCGGGCACCACCTGCCGACGCTGGGGCGTGCCGCGACGGCCGCCGACGTGGTCCGCGAGCCGGTGATCATGCACTCCCCCACCGACGCGCGGTACTTCTACGACCTGGTCGTGCGGACCGTGCCGATCGCGCCGGCGAACACCGTGCACACGGTCGGCCAGGTGCTCACCATGCTGTGGCTGGTGGCGGCGGGTCGGGGCGTCGCGTTCGTCCCGGAGTCGGCGGCGCGGTTGCGCCTGGACGGGGTCGAGTTCGTCCGGCTGGAGACGGCCGTGGCCCAGCCGGTGGAACTGCACCTGGTGTGGTTGAAGGCGTCGGCGAACCCCGCGCTGTGGCGGACGTTGAGCGTCTTGGAGGGCCGCACGCCGTTCGAGTGATACCGTCAGGGTATTGCGCAATGCTAAACAACTCTTGGACAAGCATCACCAATGGTCCTTAGGTTGAGGTCGTGACGCACCCAGCCGCTCTCGCCGACCGACTCGCCTCCGGGCTGCTCTCCTTCCCGGTCACCCACTTCGACGCCGACCTCCGGTTCGACGAGCCCCGCTACCGCGAGCACCTGGCCTGGCAGGCGAGCTTCGACGTGGCCGGGCTGTTCGCCGCGGGCGGCACCGGCGAGGGCTTCTCGCTGACCCCGGCCGAGGTGGACCGGGTGGTCCGGGCCGCGGTGGACGAGGTGGGCGGCGAGGTGCCGGTCATCGCGCCGGCGACCGGTGCCACCGCCGTGTCGGTGGAGCAGGCGCGTGCCGCTGAGGCCGCCGGCGCGTCCGGCGTGCTGCTGTTCCCGCCCTACCTCACCGAGGCGAGCCAGCGCGGCCTGGTCGAGCACGTCTCGGCGGTGTGCCGGGCCACCGGGCTGGGCGTGATCGTCTACAGCCGCGCCAACGCCGTGCTGACCGACACGACCGTCGCCGAGTTGGCCGACCGCAACCCCAACCTGATCGGGCTCAAGGACGGTATCGGCGACATCGAGCAGCTGACCCGCACCTACGCCCGCGTGGGCGACCGGCTGATGTACATCGGGGGCCTGCCGACCGCGGAGACGTTCGCGCTGCCGCTGCTCCAGCTCGGCGTGACCACGTACTCGTCGGCCCTGTTCAACTTCGTGCCCGAGTTCGCGCTGAAGTTCTACGCCGCCGTCCGCGCCCAGGACCGGACCGCCGTGTACGGGATGCTGCGCGACTTCGTCATCCCCTACCTCGACCTCCGCGACCGGCAGCGCGGGTACGCGGTGTCGATCGTGAAGGCCGGGTTGACCGCCGTGGGCCGCGACGGTGGCCCGGTGCGCCCGCCGCTGACCGACCTGACCGACGACGAGCGCGCCCGGCTCGCCGCCCTGGTCCAGCAGATCGCCTGACCGCTGAGGAGTGCGATGAGTTCCGACCGGATCCGCTCGGTGACGTTGTCGTCGGTGACCCTGCCGCTGCCGACCGCGATCAGTGACGCCAAGGTGTTCACCGGCAGGCAGCGGCCGATGACCGAGGTCGCGATGCTGTTCGCCGAGATCCGCACCGAGGCCGGGCTGGAGGGCGTCGGGTTCTCCTACTCCAAGCGCGCGGGCGGGCCGGCCCAGTTCGCGCACGCCCGCGAGGTGGCGCCGGACCTGATCGGCGAGGACCCCAACGACATCGGCCGGCTGTGGACCAAGCTGGTGTGGGCGGGCGCGTCGGTCGGCCGCAGCGGCGCGGCCACCCAGGCGCTCGCCGCGTTCGACATCGCCCTGTGGGACCTCAAGGCCAAGCGCGCGAACCTCCCGCTGGCCAAGCTGCTCGGCGCGCACCGCGACTCCGTGCGCTGCTACAACACCTCCGGCGGCTTCCTGCACGAGTCGATCGGGCAGATCAAGGACAACGCCACCCGCACCCTGGACTCCGGCGTCGGCGGCATCAAGATCAAGGTCGGCCTGCCCGACCGGGCCGAGGACCTGCGCCGGGTCGCCGCCGTCCGCGAGCACCTCGGCGACGGCGTGCCGCTGATGGTCGACGCCAACCAGCAGTGGGACCGGCCCACCGCCCTGCGCATCGGACGCGCACTGGACGAGTTCGACCTGGTCTGGATCGAGGAACCGCTCGACGCCTACGACGTCGAAGGCCACGCCGAACTGGCCCGTGCCCTGACCACCGCGGTCGCCTCCGGCGAGATGCTGACCAGCGTCGCCGAGCACTACGAGCTGATCAAGGCCGGCGCCGTGGACATCCTGCAACCGGACGCGCCCAGGGTCGGCGGCATCACGCAGTTCCTCAAGCTCGCCACCCTCGCCGACCACCACCACCTCCAGCTCGCACCCCACTTCGCGATGGAGATCCACGTCCACCTGGCCGCCGCCTACCCCCGCGAGCCGTGGGTCGAGCACTTCGACTGGCTGCACCCGCTGTTCGACGAACGCCTGGACACCCGCGACGGGCGCATGCACCTGTCCGACCGACCCGGGCTGGGCATCACCCTCAGCGACCAGGCCCGCGCCTGGACCGTCGAGACCACCACGGTGGACGCCTCCGGGTGAACGCGGTCCTGGCCGGTTTCGCCACCCTCGTCGCGGTGATCGCGGTCGGCTGGATCGCCGGCCGCGCCCGCGTCCTGGGCGAGGGTGCGGCCGGGGTGCTGTCGCGGCTGTCGTACTTCATCGCGACACCGGCGTTGCTGCTGCTCACGCTCGCCGAAGCCGACCCGGCCGTGCTGCTGTCCACCACGTTGGTCGCCACGGCGGGCAGCGCGGTGGTGTGCGCTGTGCTCTACGTCGTGATCGCGCGGTGGCGGTGGAAGCCGCGCGCCGGTCACCTCGCGACCGGCGCGCTGGCCTCGTCCTACGTCAACGCGGGCAACCTCGGCGTGGCCATCGCCGTGTACGTGCTCGGCGACGCCTCGCTCGTCGCGCCCGTCCTGCTGTTCCAGGTGCTGGTCCTGGCGCCGATCGGGCTGGCCGTGCTGGCCGCGTCCCGCGACCCCGGCCAGACCGCGCCGACCCGCACCCAGCTGCTCACCCAACCGCTGCGCACGCCGCTGGTGATCGGCTGCGGGCTGGGGTTGGCGCTGGCCGCCGTCGACTGGATGCCGCCGGCACCGGTGCTGCGGCCGGTCGAACTGCTGGCCGACCTCGCCGTCCCGGCCGCGCTGCTGGCCTACGGCGCGAGCCTGCACGGCGCACCGCGCCCGGCGTCCAGCGGCGCGGCCGGTCAGGTGTGGCTGGTGGTCGCGCTGAAGACGGTGGCGCAGCCGGCGCTGGCCTACTCGCTCGGCCGCTGGGTCGTCCACCTGGACGACCCGGCGCTGCAGGCCGTCACCATCGCCTCGGCGTTGCCGACCGCGCAGAACGTGTTCGTCTACGCCACCGCCTACGACCGGGGCACGGAGCTGGCCCGCGACGCCGTGCTGCTCACCACCGTCCTGTCCGTGCCGGTCCTCACCGGCGTCGCCCTCACCCTGGGGTGAGGGTCACAGCGTGGTCCACTGCTGGGCGTTGTTGCCGTTGCACGTCCACTGCCGCACCTCGGCGCCCGGTGCGGTGCCGAAGTTGTAGTCGTCCAGGCAGAGACCGCTGTGCCGGTTGGTCAGCGTGGAGTAGCCGCCGCCCACCGACGTGATCCGCCACTGCTGCACGGCCAGGCCGTTGCAGGTCCACTGCTGGACCACCGAACCGGGCGCGGTGGCGAAGTCCTTGTTGTCCAGGCACAGGTTGCTGTGGCCGTTGCGGATCTCGTAGTACCCGTCGCCGACCGACCGGAGGTACCAGTCCTGCACCGCCAGGTCGTTGCACGTCCACTGGCGGACCTCCGCGCCGGGCGTGGTGACGAAGTTGTAGTCGTCCAGGCAGAGGGCGCTGTGCCGGTTGCGGATGTGCACCCGGGACGGGCCACCGGTCTCACCGGACGGGCCTTGCAGCACCGTGGACGTGGAGACCGGGACGCCGAGGTTCGGGGTGCCGTCGGCGTTCCACGAGATCTTCTGCACACGCGTGGTGCGGGTGGTGCCGCAGCCCTGGGAGGCGGAGGAGTTGGCGTGGTAGGCGATCCACGTCTCGGTGCCGTCCGGCGAGGTGAAGAACGAGTGGTGGCCGGGGCCGAACACGCCGTTGGCGTCGTTGCGCTGGAAGATCGGGTTGGTGAACTTCGTCCACGAGCCCTGCGCCAACGGGTCGCCGCCGCGGTACTCCAGCGTGCCGAGCTTGTAGTTCGGGCCGTTGCAGTGGCTGGCGGAGTAGGTCAGGAACGTCCGGCCGCCCCGCTGCAACGCGAACGACCCCTCGTTGACGGCGCCGTCCTGGCGTTCCCAGGCGAGGGTGGGCGCGGAGATCCGGGAACCGAACGCACTGGTCTGGACCGGACTCGCCATCGGCGCGATGTAGAGCGACTGGAGTCCGTCCCCGTGGAACGCCGAGAACGTCATGTAGAGCGCGCCGTTGAGCTTGAGCAGGCTCGCGTCGATCGCCCACCCGTTGTCCGGCATGAGGTTGACGACGCCGCGGTAGGTGTACGGGCCCATCGGGTCGCTGCCCGCGCTCTCGGCGACGTGCGTCCGCCGCGGCGCGCCGGACATCTCCACCGAGTAGTACAGGTACCAGCGGCTGCCGACCATCTCCAGGTGCGGCGCCCACATCTGCGTGCCGCCGGTGCGCAGCACGAGCTGCTCGGGGGCGCTCTTCAGACCGGCGATCGTGGACGACCGCCGCATCACCACGTCGGAGGACCAGGTGGTGGCGACGTAGTAGTAGTTGCCGTTGTACTGCACCAGTGTCGGGTCCGCGCTGTTGGGCACCCCGACTGCCGGGTTGGTGAACGACGGGCCGGGTGCGGCCGACGCCTGGTCCTGGCCGACCGGGCTGAGCATCAGCCCGGCGACGACGGCGGCGACGAGCGGCAACGCCCGCCAGGCGGTTCCTCGACGTTGAGCGAACAGCACAACCACTCCTCAGGTGAAGGGTGAACTCCCCGTCGCGCTCGAACGCGCGCAGGGTGGGGTTGGTGGCCGGCGGCGGGAGACGGGCCGCCGGCCACCCGCGGGGCGGTCGGTCAGGGGTTCGTGATCGCGGCGACGGGGCCGGTGGCCGGGTCGCGCACCGGTTGTCGCGGCACTGCGCTGGTCGATGGCACGGCTTCCTCCTTGAAGCAGTGTCGATACAGGCACGCGCGCCGGGTTCGCGCTGATGTGTTAACGCTAACAGCACTGGGCGAGGCAGCTCAAGAGTCGTTTTTCTGGCGCTGATCACCTGCCGACCACGCCGCAGTCAACGCCTGTTAGCGCTCACAACCCTGCACAATCCGCGCGGACCAGCGCGGATGGCCGGCGGGTCCGGGCGTCGCCGGCCGGCTCACGGGGCCGTCGTGACCGCGTGCCGCACCCGTTCCGGCCAGGCCGCCGCCGGCCGGCCCACCACGCCCGCGCCGATGTCGTGCCCGATCAGGTCGATCCCGGCGTCCGGGGACAGCGCCCGCGCGACCCCGGCGGCGTCGGCGGCGTCGGCGGCGTCGGCGGCGTCGGCGGCGTCGGCGGCGTCGGCGGCGTCGGCGGCGTCGGCGTGATGCTGTCGGCGCAGGTCATCCGGTCCGCGGTCGCCGGGTGGTGGCCGCGCAGGAACGGCGCCACGACCCGGCGGCCCGCGGCGACCAGGTGCTCGGCGAGCGGTCCGAAGGTGGCCGGGTGGTCGGGGAACCCGTGCCTGCACACGACCACCGGCCCGTCGCCCGCCGCGAGCGCGGGGAAGTCGAGCCGATCGGTCTCGATCACGATCTCCTCGAAGTCCACGGCTCCGAATCTAGCCACGCACGGGAAGCCGCACGGTGACGTCGCGCAGGACCATCACGCCGGGCGTGCGGCTGCCGTGCAGGACGAACATGTCCGAGATCGGCGTGACGGTGAGGAACAGCGACTGGCCCGCCGGGATCGACGCGGCGACGGACGGCAGCTCGATCGTGCGGCGGGTGCCCAGGTTGAGGCTCTTCTCGCGGTGCGGCAGCACGTTGTTCTGGATCACCTTGGCGTCCAGCGGCGAAGTGCCGACGCTGAGGGCGAAGAACGCGCGGCTGTCCAGGCCGAGCGTGCTGACGACGGCGTCGAGCGTCGGCGAACCGGCGACGGTGAGCGGACCGTCCGCGATCTTGATCGCCTGCGGCAGGCCGACCGCGGCCGTGGTCACGATGTCGGGCAGCGCGACGGAGGTGGTGGGCGCGACGGAGTCCGTGGTGACGCAGCCGCCCTCGGCGGTCATGAGCTGGTAGCGGCCGTGGCCGGTGATCGTGCGCGGCGCGCCTTGCAGGTTCTCGGCCAGGAACCGCAGTTCCAGCTCGTCGTAGCCACCGTGCCCGGCCGAGCACGCGTCGCCCGTCACGGCGTACCCGGCGGGGATGGCGTTAGGCAGCGCGTGACCGCCGTTGTAGCCGACGAGCAGGCTGTTCGCGCGGGCACGCGGGGTCAGCGCGCGGTCGAAGTTGTCGATCGCCTGGTCCAGTGGGAACAGGTTGTCGCTGATGCCCTGGCGCAGCAGCACCGGGATGTCCAGCCGACGGCCCGCGGCGACGTGGTGGGCGGGGCCGTTGTCGCGGAAGAACTCGTCCATGGTGGTGGGCCAGTCGCCGGTCAGCAGGCCTTCGGCGTAGCCGGCGTGCAGGGTCGAGGTGTGCGCGTCGAGGGCGGCGGCGTACAGGGCGGTGACCCAGGTGGTGCGGACGACCTCGCGCGGCGCGAGGCTGTCGTTGAGGGAGTGCCAGGTGATCTGGGGCGCCAGCGCGTCGAACCGGGTGCGGCCGGTCTTCGCGATCTCGGTGAACGCGCCGGCGAACTGGAAGCCGCCGCCGTAGGAGCCGCCGATCGCGCCGAGGACCGGGTCGTTCGGGCCGTCGCGGCGGACCCAGTCCAGCGTGGCGACGTGGTCGACGACCCGGATCACGTCCTCGCCCTCGAACGCCGGGTCCTCCACGTGCGCCTTGCCGCCGCTCTCGCCGAAACCGCGCTGGTCGATGCTGACCACGCCGAAACCCGCGTCGAGGTACCGCTGGAACGAGCCTGGCGCGGACGTGCGGCTGCCGCCCCAGCCGTGGCTGTGCAGCAGCACGGGCACGCGGTCGTCCCGTGACGCGGTGGCGGGCTTGAACACGCTGACGCAGATGTTCACCGGTCCGGGTGCCGGCGGGTCGGTCTCCGGCACGCTCGCGACGCAGACGTGGTCCGGCGCCGGGTGATCGGCGCTCGCGGCGGCGGGAGGGGTCACGGCGACAGCCGCCAGGGCGAGGGCGATCACGAGGCGCATGGGTTCCTCCGGGTCGTCGGGCGCTGGGGTCGCAGGGGAGCGCAGTCATCCAACGACCGACCGTGAAGATCGTCACGTTCGACTTACCTTGTGCACAATTCAATCGCGCACTAGCTTTGTGGCAACGAAGCGCACGACGAACCGAGGAGATCGAGATGACCGGCCAGAACCCCACCGTCGTCCTGGTGCACGGCGCGTTCGCGGACGGGTCCAGCTGGGCCCAGGTGATCGAGCTGCTGCGTGCCCGGGGCGTGGATGCGGTCGCGGTGAGCAACCCGTTGCGCGGGCTGGCACACGACGGCGACTACGTGGCGAGCGTCGCCGGGCAGGTGGACGGGCCGGTCGTGCTGGTCGGCCACTCGTACGGTGGCCCGGTGATCACGCACGCGGCCACGAAGGCGCCGAACGTCAAGGCGCTGGTGTACGTGGCGTCGTTCGGCATCGACCGGGGTCAGAGCGCGTTGGGCTCGGTGGAGAGCTTCCCGCCGGTCGAGCTGAACACGTCCCTGGTGCCGCGGCAGTTCCCGGACGGCGAGGGCACCGACACGGAGTTCACGATCCGCCGTGACGCGTTCGCGAGCGTGTTCGCCGCCGACCTGCCGGCGGAGGTCACCGCGACCGCCGCCGTGAGCCAGCGCCCGATCGCCGCGCGTGCGCTGGGCGAGCCGCTGTCCGTCGAGCCCGCGTGGAAGTCCCTGCCGTCGTGGTTCGTGGTGGCCACGGCCGACAACGCCATCCACCCGGACTCCCAGCGCGCCGCCGCCGGCCGCCTGGGCTCCACCACCGTCGAGGTCGACGCCTCGCACGCCATCGCCCTGTCCCGCCCGACCGAGGTGGCCGCCCAGATCCTCGCCGCCGTCACCGCCATCTCCTGACCGCGAGTCGAACCCTCAGCGCCCGCGTGTCGAACGTTCAGGACCCCCGAGTTCTGCGTTCGCGTCCGGCGTCGGCCGCCCGGCAGGGTCCCGAGCGTGGAACTCGGGGGTCCTGAGTGGACGACACGCGGGACCTGAACGTTCGACTCGCGGTGGATCGGTGGGTGGGGTGAACGGCGTGGCCGACTGGAGCCGGCCACGCCGTCGCGGTCAGCCGATCTTGCCGACGCCCGAGCCGGCCATCACGGTGGCCTTCACGGTGTTCGGGTCGTCCAGCGTGTAGGGGTAGTAGTCGCGCGGCTCCTGCACGGTGCCGCTGCAGTCGGGCTGGCCGGACTCGCCGACGAACACGTTGTTCCGCGCCACGCACCGCCCGCCCGGACCGGCGTAACTGTTGCTCACCGGCTCCTCGACGTCCTCGAAGTAGTTGCCCTCGACCACGCAGCCCGAGTCCGCCTGGCACGCCACGCCGACGTCGGTGTTGTAGAGGTAGTAGTTGTTGAACATGTGCACCGGCTCGCCGAACCGCACCCGCGGGTTGCGCTGCGGTGTCCGGTCGAACCAGTTGTGGTGGTAGGTCACCTTGAGCCGGCCGACGTCCTGGGCGCCGTTGCTGTCGTCGTGGCCCAGCAGCATGTTCTTGGTGTGGTTGTGGGTGTGGTTCCAGGAGACGGTGACGTAGCTGGAGCCGCGTTTGATGTCGATGGCGCCGTCGTAGCCGTTGGACAGGTCGTTGTGGTCGATCCACACGTGGTGCGAGAACATCTGCACGTTGACCGCGTCGTCGGCCCAGTCGCGGAACACCAGGTTGCGGATGATCACGTTGTGCACCGCGTCGGCGGGCGGCGTGGTGACGTTCGAGGCGGGCAGGCCGATGTTGAGCCCGCCGCCGGTGAAGCCGGAGGCCGATCCGATGCCGACGATCGTCTTGTCCGAGGTGACGTTGTGCATGGGGCCGGGCAGCGCGATCATGCCGCGCACGCAGATGTTCAGCGGCCCGGTCCGGGCGATCGCGGCGAGGAACTCCGCGGCCGTGTCGACCTCGATCGTGGGTCCGCCGGCGCCGCCGGTCGTGCCGCTCTGGCCCCACGCGGTGACCGAGGCGAACCCGGTCGGGCGGTCCGAGGTGGCGCAGGTGCCGGGCTGCTGCGACGTGGTGGTCGTGGTGGTGGTGCTCGTCGGCCCACCGGGTCCCGCCACGTCGGTGACCAGCACGTCGTCGAACGTCGCCGCGGCGTAGTGGGTCGCCACGCCGATCCGGCCGCTGCCGAACGTCGCGTCGGTCGCCGTCACGAGCTGCGCGCCGTCGACGAATCCGCGCAGCGTGCTGCCGAACGCCTCCAGCCGCAGCGTGGACCAGGTGCCGACCGCCACGGTGGCCGGCGCGGTGGCCAGGACGGTGAACCCGCCGCCGACCCGCTTGCCGAGCACGGCGCTGCCGGCGTTGGTCAGGCCCAGGTAGTAGTAGTTGCCCGTGTTCTGCGCCCGGGCCGTCACGGCGACGTGCCGGTTCGAGCCGTTGAACGCGGTCGGCTTGACCCTGGCCTGCACCGACTGGCCGGTCCAGACCGCGCCCGCGAGCGCCCTGGCGTCGGAACTGGTGCCGGACTGGCGCCACGCCCGCGAGCCATCGGTGACCACGGACCAGCTGCCGCCGCTGGAGCTCCAGCCGATCGAGTCGCCGTCCTCGAAGTCGTCGCCGAACAACGTGGCCGCTGCTGCCGAGGGCACCAGCAAAACCGCCACCGCGACCACGAACGCGCTCGCCACCGCGCCGAGCGACGCTAATCTTCCGTGCTTGCTCAAAAGAGCCTCCTCAGGGTGAACCGGGCGGTCATCGACCGATTCCGCCGGCCCCGCATCGTTCACACTGATGAATGCGTTCACGCTGGTGAACGCCGGTGCGAACGCAGAAGGGCAACGGCTGCCGACAAACGGAGGCGGCGGTTGGCGGCACGCT
This sequence comes from Saccharothrix carnea, assembly GCF_003014735.1. Lineage (GTDB taxonomy): Bacteria > Actinomycetota > Actinomycetes > Mycobacteriales > Pseudonocardiaceae > Actinosynnema > Actinosynnema carneum. Next base: position 46,529 of record NZ_PYAX01000019.1, read on the forward strand.
CTAGAAAGTTCTTCGAATCCTTGTCGCGAAGGTAGAGCACAGGTTTCCGGGCCGTCAACGCCACATCACGGGAACGGTTCGGCGCGACGGCGCGGAAAAAGCCGGGAAACGCGAAAAACCGCCGGTCGCACAGGCTCGCGGGATGACCGACGGCCACTGGTTCGACGTCGCCGACCGCGTGCACGTCCGGCGGTACGGCGTCACCCCGGGCGTTGCCGACCGCGGTCTAGCCGGCACCCGGGCCGTCGACCAAGATCGTGTCCAGGACCGACTCGGCGATCGTGCGGGCCGGTGCGTCGTAGGCCTCGGCGAGGGTGTGGAAGACCTGTTCGGCGCGGATCGCCGGCCAGTCGGCGGGCAGGTGCTCGGCGGGCAGCCGGGGGTCCTGGCGGACCAGGTGCAGCCACTCGGTGTGCAGCAGGAGTTGCCTGGCCAGGTCGTCCGGTGCGTCGGCCAGCGGGTGGTCGTGGTCCCAGCGGCGCAGGAAGGCCTGGTAGCGCCCGGCGATCGCGGGCACGTCGAACGCGGTGTGCGCGATCTGCTCGGCCTCGGTCGGCTTGGCGGTGTGCGCGGTGAACACCTTCAGGTAGTCGCTCAGGTCCAGGTCTTCGACCAGGGCGGCCACGTCGACGACGCCGGGCGCGACCCACAGGCCGTTCTGCAGCGGGCCGAACCCGCCCCAGACCAGCCGGGAGCGCAGGTCGTGCCGCCGGCCGCGCCACGACTCGGGCAGCGAGAAGCCCACCATCGTCCAGGTGCCGTCCCAGTCGCTGTTGACCGCGCCGCTGCGCCAGACCCGGTGCTCGCCGTCCTCCAGCACGGCCGCCGACCGCGCGGTCAGCCCGAAGTACATCCGCCTGCCCCGGCGGTGCCGGGCCAGCAGGTCCCGCTTGACCATCCGGGTCAGCGTCGAGCGCACCGCCTCCTCGGACACGCCGACCCGGGCGAACACGTCGATGACGCTGCCGGAGAAGACCGCGACGCCCCGGTTGAGCACGTGGACGCCGAGGAAGCTGAGCATCAGCGACTGCGGTCGGAGCGAGGTCTCCTGCTCGTCGGCCTGCGGGGGGTCGTGCGGGATCACCGGGCGAGCGTAACCCCGGCTCGACGCCCTCGTGCGACCCGGCCGACCCGCCACGCTCAACGTGAAACGCCTGCCCGCGGTGGGGACACGGGCCGGTTCGGCGTGCTCGTCCGGCGGGGCGACGGCGTGGCCGCCCCGACCGAACTGCACCTGCCGTCGTCGTCGGCCACACCACCGGCACGGACAGCACCAACCGGCCCGTGCTCTGGACGCCGCTGCCCGCCGCTCACGACGAGTGGGCGTTGCGGTAGAGGCGGACGGCGTTGCGCATCGCCATGGTCACGGTCATCGAGCCCACCCGCGGCACGAAGACCGAGGCGCGTTCCACCACGTCGTCGGCGAAGTTCTTCCTCGTGGAGAAGTTCACGCACACCGCGCCCGGCTTGATCTCGTCCGCCCGGACCAGCGGGAACTCGCGTGACGGCACGCCGGTGACCACGACGTCCGCCTCGGCCAGGGCGGTCGCCCGGTCGGTCGCGACGGCGTCCACGTGGTGGCCCTGGATGCCCGGCGCGTGGCGGAACACCAGCGAACCGGAGAGGTCGAACGACGTCACCTCGGCGCCGTCGTTGGCCAGCATCGCGGCCAGCGGGCGGCCGACGACCTCGCTGCGGTTGAAGACGCACGCCTTCACCGACGCCAGCGGGGTGTCGCCGTCGCCGCGGAACGCGCCCGCCTCGCCGAGCAGCTTCATCACGGCCAGCGGGGTGCAGGGCAGCACCGCCCGCCGGGTGCCCGCGTCGTCGATGAACCGCCGGTTCTCGTACAGGCACCGGCTCCAGAACGAGTGCAGGCCCTCGACGTCCTTGCGCGGGTCGACCAGCTCGCGCAGCCAGCGGTCCCGTTCGGGGTCGCGGACCGGGTAGTACACGAACACGCCGTGCATGCCGTCGTCGGCACCGGCGTCGCGGACGGCGGCCTCGACGTCGTCGGCACGGGGTGTGCGCAGGTCGAAGTCGATGCCGACCTCGGCGCACGCGCGCCGGGTGTACTCGGCGTAGGTGCGCGCGGGCCGGTCGCCGTCGACCAGGAAGCCGACGACGGTGAGGCGTTCCGGGATCGCCGCGAGGTCGGCGCGGATCCCGTCGCGGATGGACTCGGCGAGGTCGGCGGGGTCGATGGTGCGGGCGGTCATCGGTGTTCCTCCGGGGTGCTGTCGAAGCGGGCGTGGGCGGCCACGGCGGTCAGCGGTCCCTCCGTCACGCGAAGATCATCGCTTGCCGTGGCGCCGGCTGCCACAGCGGCGGGACGGGCCCGGTCGTCGCCGCGACGCTGAGGTGTGCGTCAAGCGGTGGCACGTCGCCGGGACAGCGCGAGGAGCCGCGCGGCGAGCACGGCGACACCGCCCAGCGTCGCCACCGCCAGCGCGAGCATGAACGTCGGGTACAGGTACGGCACCTGCAGCCACGCCACGTCACGGCCCCGGTAGAGGAAGCCCACGATCCGGTGGACCGTCGCGGCGAGCAGCAGCGGCAGCACCAGCGGGAGCAGGCGTGCCACCGTCCACGGTCCCGACTGTCGGCGGTCGGCCCACCGCCGGGAGCGGACCACGCCGCGCCCGGCCAGTGCCCCGATCGCCAGGGCGAGGACGAGCAGCACCGCGTCGACCACCGGGTACGGGTCGTCCACGGGCGGCAGCTGCCGGCCCTCGACCAGGGCGATGAGGCGCTCGCCGATCGCCTTGGCGTCGCCGTACTGCAGGCCCGTGTTGGCCAGGACGGCGATGCCGTGGCCCGAGCCGGGCAGCAGCGCCTGGTACGCGGTCGAGGTGAACAGGTCACCGCCGTGGTCGATCAACGGCGCGCCGGACGCCGTGCGGCCCACGAACCAGCCGAGGCCGTACTCCGACACCGCGGACGGGGTGTGCGTAGCGGTGATGCCCTGCGGGGTGGCGATCGACCTGCCGGCGGGTCCGAGGCCTCCGTTGTTGTGCGCGATCAGCCACGCCGCCAGGTCGTGGGCAGAGGTCAGCACGCCACCGGAACCGTTGCCGAACGCCGGTGGTTCGGGCAGCGCGACGGGGTGGCCGAGGACCTTGACGTGCCCGCGGGCGGTCGGCGGCAGGTCGCGCTCGGTGTCGGCGGTGTGGCTGTCGTCCATGCCGAGCGGTGCGAAGACGTGCTCGCGCAGGTAATCCGCGAACGGCACGCCGACGACGACTTCGACCAGCCGTGCGGCCACCTGGAAGTTCGGGTTGTGGTACTCCCAACGCGTGCCGGGCGCGGAGGCCAGCGCCGAACCGCGCATCGCCGCCACGGCCTCCGCCAGGGTGTGGACCGCGGGGCCGCTGAACGACCGGAACGTCGTGTCCGACAGGCCCGAGGTCTGGTCGAGCAGCTGCCGCACGGTGATGTCGGCGGCACGCGGGTCGGCCATCGTGAACTCGGGCAGGTGCGCGCGCACCGGGTCGTCCAGCCGGACCCGGCCGGCCTCCACCAGCTGCACGACCGCCAACGCGGTGAAGGACTTGCTCAGCGACGCCGCTGCCATGGTGGTGTGCTCGGAGACGGCGTCGCCGTCCGGCGTGCGGCCGTACCCGGCGGTGTGCACGACGGTGTCGCCGCGGGTGACGGTCACCGCGACCCCCGGCACCGCGGTCTGCTCCCGGTATTGCGCCACGACCGCGTCGACGGCGGCACCGTCGACCGCGGGTGGTGCCGTGGTCGAGGGAACGAGGGACCCGGCGGAGACGATCAGAGCGGAGAGGATCAAGGTGAACACACCGGCAGTCTCGAAGCGATCGGCTCCCGTGCCATCAGACCGTGGTCCGAGTTCCGCCGATCGCCGGCCGGTTACCGTGCCCACCCATGGTGCGGGGACTCGGCCCGGGAGGGCTGCTGGTGGTGGACGCGGTGGCCGCCGTCGTGGTCGTGGTGTGGACCGTCCTGCGGGCGCCCGCGGTCGACGTGCCCGCCGTGGTCGTGGCCGCGGCGCTGGGGATCCCGGTCGCCGCCCGCCGGCTGCGGCCGACCGCCGTGCTGACCACCGTGCTGCTGGTCGGCGCGGTGGCCATCGTGGTCGGCATCGGGAACGAGTCGGTGCTGGCGGCGGTCGCGCTCGCGCTCTACCCGGTCGTGTCGTCCTCACCCCGATCGGGCGTCGTGGGCGCGGTCGCCGCGCTGGCGTGCGTGGTGGCCGCCGGTACCGCGGTGGCGGCCGTCCCCGGCCTGCCGCTCGTCCCGGCGCCCGCGGGGACGGAGTCGTTCGCCACCTCCCCCGTGCCGACGTTGCTGTTCAGCGCGGTGGTCCTCATCGGGTCCTGGGCGGTCGCCGCGGCCGTCCGCACCCGCCGGCGGCACCTCGCCGAACTGGCCGAGTCACGCACCGCGCGGGCCGTGGCCGAGGAACGCCTGCGCATCGCCCGCGACATCCACGACGTGGTCGGGCACAACCTCAGCCTGATCGCCATGAAAGCCGCCGTCGCCAACCACGTGGCGGACACCCGTCCCGACGAGCGTGAAGCGGCACTGCGGGGCATCGAACAGGTCAGCCGGTCCGCCCTGGCCGACGTCCGGACCGTGCTCCGCGGGCTGCGCGACCCGGCCGCCACACCGGCGAGCACCGCCGGACTGGACCGGCTCGTCGCCGACGCCCGGTCGGCCGGAGTCCACGTGACCGCCGAGCACGCCGACCTGACCGGAACGCCGGCGGCGGTGCGGATCTCGGCCTACCGCATCGTGCAGGAGGCGTTGACCAACGTGCGGCGGCACTGCCACCCGCCGCGCTGCCACCTCGTCACGACCGTCGAACCGGGCCGGCTCGTGGTCTCCGTCGTGGACGAGGGCACCACCGCGACCACACCCGACCCCGCCGGGCACGGACTGTTCGGACTGCGGGAACGGGTCGCGCTCCACGGCGGCGCGCTGCACGCGGGACCGGCTCCCGGCGGCGGGTTCGAAGTCCGCGCGACCCTCCCCTTCCACCATGACGACTGAGCCGATCCGCGTACTGCTCGCCGACGACGAGCCGCTGTACCTCGACACCATCAGGGTGCTGATGGACGCCGACCCCGGCGTGGAGGTCGTCGCCCAGGCGGGCACCGGTCGCGCGGCGTGCGAGCTGGCCGCCCGGCACCGACCGGACGTGGCCGTGGTCGACGTCCGCATGCCCGATCTCGACGGCATCGCCGTGACCCGGCACGTCACCGCGCTGCCCGACCCGCCGAAGGTGCTCATCCTCACCACGTTCGACCTCGACGGCGTCGTCTACGAGACGTTGCGCGCGGGCGCCGCCGGGTTCCTGCTCAAGGACGTCGCACCGCACCGGCTGCTCGACGCCGTCCGGACGGTCGCGGCGGGCGAGGCGCTGCTCGCGCCCACCGTCACCCGCAGGCTCATCGCGGACTTCCTCCGCTCCCCCGCGCCCCGCCGCCCGCACCGACCGCTCGACCGCGTGACCCCGCGCGAACGGGAAGTGCTCCAGCTCATCACCCGAGGGCTGTCCAACACCGAGATCGAGCAGGCCCTGCACCTGAGCCGGCACACGGTCAAGACCCACATCGGCCACCTCATGGCGAAACTGGCCGCCCGCGACCGGGCACAACTGGTGATCGCGGGCTACGAAGCGGGACTCGCCGACCCGTGACGGGCCGGGCGGACGTCGCCGCGCGCCCTGTGTCAGCCGGTCGAAGGACCGGTCCAGCCGGCGGGCACGTGGCCGACGCGCACGCGCTGCGGGTGGTCGCCCACCGGCACCGAGACCACCTTGCGCCCGGTGGCGAAGTCGATCGCCGTCACCTGGTCCGAACCGCTCTCCGAGATCACGCAACTGCGCCCGTCACCGCTGACGGTCGCCCAGTACGGCTTGGCCGCGGGCACGAGCGCGCCTTCGCGCAGGGTCGCCCGGTCCACGATCACGGCGTAGTCGTCCATCGTCCCGGCGACGCACAGCTTGTCGCCGGCGGGGCTCATCGACATGCCGTGGTGGCGCGAGTCGTTGACCCACGTGGTGCGGTCCTCGCTGGTGCCCGGGTTCTTCGGCAGTTCCTTCAGCCGGGTGATCCGGTCGGTGGCGACGTCGTACTCCAGGAAGCCGTGGAAGAACGACACCTGGAAGTACAGCTTCGACTCGTCGGGCGTGAACGCCACCGGTCGCACCGAGTCGGACAGGTCGGCACGGCTGAACGCGTCCAGCCGCTGCCGCATGTCGATCACCTTCACCTGCTGGAACGTCGCGGTGTCCACGACCGTGACGCGGCGGTCGCCCTTGGTGAAGTCCAGCGCCGGGTCGTCCAGCGCGGTGTTGACCTCGCCGATGGACATGTTCCACAAGTACCGGCCGCCATCGGTGAACACGTTCTCGTGCGGCTTGTCGCCGGTCCGGAACGACCCGACCTCGCGACCGGTCTGGATGTCCAGCACGTGCACGGTGTTGGACGTCGACGCGGACACCGCGACCCGGCGCCCGTCCGGCGAGACGGCCATGTGGTCGGAGCGGAAGCCCGACACCGGGAAGCGCCAGTTGACCCGGCCCGTCGCCAGGTCGAGGGACACCACGTCGGCGAAGCTCGGCCGGGAGGCGACCACCGCGCGGCCGTCCGGCGTGGTGTACATGTCGTCCACGAACTGGTCGTGGCCCTCGCCGGGGCCGGACCGGATGCCGAGGAAGAACGCGAGCTTGATCGGGTTGAGGTAGATCTCCCAGAGCCGCTCCTGACGGTCCGGGATGATGTTCACCCGGCCGATCTTCGCGAAGTCGCCACTGGAGGCGATCACGTCGGCGGTACCGTCCCAGTTGTTGCCGACGAACATCACCTCGCGCAAGGTCTCGGCCGGCGCGGCGACGGCGGGCGCGGCGGTCGTGGCCAGCACGCAGGTGGCCAGCACACCGAGCAACCGGCGGGGCACGTGCCTCTTCGACCCGGATTTCTCGTCCACGACAGCTCCCAACCACAAGGCTACTGTTCAGTAGGTCATGGGTACCGGCTCGCGGCACGCCCGCGGTAGGGGCCGATGCCCAACGAGCCGCGTGCTCGTTATGCCACTGCCACAACGTCGCGGCGGGAGGATGGGCCGGTGTCGGCAGCGCACGACCGAGGTCGCCTGCTCGGACAGGTGCTCAGGAGCATGGCGACCGACCGCGGTGTCGTGGAGGAGCTGGTCCGGGCCGCCCGCGGCCAGTCGCCGGAGGTGGCACGGCTGCCGGAAGCGGAGAACCGCCGCCACGTCGAGGTGCTGCTGGCCACCGGGCTCGACTTCTTCGAGCGGTCCGACGAACCGGACGAGCAAGACTTCCGCGCCGCCGAGACGCTGGGCGCCGACCGCGCCGCGCAGGGCATCTCGATCGACGGCCTGCTGCGCGGTGTCCAGGCCGCCCGCACGCAGGCGATGAAGATCGCCATCGCGCGCAGCCGGGCCGTGGGTGTGCCCGACGAGGTGCTGCTGGAGGGGATGGTCGACCTCGACCGCTACACCGGCGTCCTGGAACGGCACGTCGTCAACGGCTACCACACGGCCGAACTCGAACTGTCCCGCACGAACCGGGACGCCAACACCCACCTGCTGCGCCGGTTGCTGCTGCCCGGCGACGGCCCGCCACCGGAACCGGCGCAGCTGCGGCGCGCGGGGCTGTCACCGGACGGGCTCTACCACTGCCTGGTGTCCGACGTGACGCAGCCGGGTGAGGCGCGTGCGCTGGAACAGCGCCTGCTGGGCTGCGGCGGCGTGTACGGGTTGGTGGAGGGCCGGCTGGCCGGGTTGTCCGCCCGCAGGCCGACCTCGGCCGACCTCGACGCGCTCCTGGTGGTGGCGCCCGCCACGGCGCTCACGGCGCTGCGTGACGTCCACCCGTTGTGCGTGGCGGCGCTGCGGATCGCCGGCCGGGCCGGGCGGCGCGGTGTGCACGACCTGACCGACCTGTCCGGCCAAGTGGCGCTGGCCGCCCAGCCGGTGCTCGCCGACCTGCTGCGCGGCACGCTCGCCGGTCTCGACCACGCCGACGACTTCCACCGCGAACTCGTCGGCACCGCCCTGGTCTACCTCGACCACGGCCAGCGGCTCGGCCACGCCGCCGCCGCGCTGCACGTGCACCCCAACACCGTGCGGTACCGGCTGGACCGGCTCGCCGAGATCACCGGCACACCGTGGGACGACACCGCGGAGGCGCCGTCGACCGTCCTGGGCACCCTGCACCACTGGTGGGCGCTGCGGACCTGGCTCGACCACCACCCGCTACAGCGTTGATTTCAGATTGCACTGAAGCTATAGAGATATGAGAATGCCGACACTCGGTGCGGATCACCCGGAACCCGAAGGTGCCCTCGGCCGACCACTGAGGTGAACGGGCAACCGAGGAGGCAGCGGTGGAACGTCGTACTTTCTTGCGCGCGTCGGCACTGTCGGTGGGAGCGGTGGGTGCCGTGTCCGGTGGCACGGCGTCGGCGGCGGCACCGCTGCGGGTGCGGGTGGTGATGTTCGACGGGGTGGAGGAGCAGGACTTCGTCGCACCGTTGGAGGTGCTCGGCCTCGCCGGGCGGATGAGCGGCGGCGCGGTGACCACGACGTTGACGACCGCGGGACGTCCCGGCACGGTCACCTGCACCTACGGCACCGAGGTCGAGGTCGCCGAGGGCTGGGCGCACAACGACGCCGACGTGCTGGTCGTGCCCGGCGGCGGGTACAACGACAAGACCGGGCCCGGCGTCAACCGGCTCGCCGCCGACCAGGGATTCCTGCGCCGCCTGGCCGCCGTGGACGCGCTGCGGGTCGGCATCTGCACCGGCACGATGGTGTTGTCCGCCGCGGGTCTGACCAAGGGCCGCAACGCGACCACGCACACGGGCGCGAAAGCGGACCTGGCCGCGCAGGGCGCGAACGTCGTCAACGCCCGCGTGGTGGACGACGGCGACCTGATCACGGGCGGCGGCATCACCTCGGGCCTGGACGTGGCGCTGTGGCTGGTGGAGCGGTTCCTCGGCGCGAAGCTCGCCCAGCGGGTGGAGACCGTGCTGGAGTACGAGCGCCGCGGCACCGTCTGGCGCGCTTGAGCGGGCACGGTCCGCGCGGCGGGTCCGGCCGTCCGCGGCAGTCGGTCCATTCGGCGCAAGAGTTCGCGGCCCCGGCGTGGTTACGATCCGGAGTCGTGACCTTCCCCGACGTGGCCGGCCCCGACGACGAGGTGACGCGCTGGGCGTTGCGGGCCCGTTCCGGCGACCGGGACGCGCTGGAGCGGTTCGTGCGGGCCACGCAGCGGGACGTGTGGCGGTTCATCGCCCACCTCTCCGACGTCACCGTGGCCGAAGACCTGACCCAGGAGACCTACGCGCGCGCCCTGGGCAGCCTGCGCCGGTTCGCCGGGCGTTCGTCGGCGCGCACGTGGCTGCTGTCGATCGCCCGCCGGGTGGTGGTCGACCAGGTCCGCCTGGCCCGGTCACGGCCGCGGTTGTCACCCGGAGCGGACTGGGAGCGCGAGGTCGACCGGCGGCCGGTCGAGTCCGGTTTCGAGGGCACCGTCGAGCTGACCATGCTGCTGGACGCGCTGGACCCGGACCGCCGGGAGGCCTTGGTGCTCACCCAGGTCCTCGGCCTGTCCTACGCGGAGGCGGCCGAGATCGCGGGGTGCCCGATCGGCACGATCCGGTCCCGGGTCGCGCGGGCGCGCGACGACCTGGTGCGTGCGACGGGGCGGTCGGACGCCACCGAGGTCGGCTGACCGTCCGTGCGCGCTGACCTCCGGCCCGGTGCCGCCCTGCTGCGCAGTGGGGCGTTCGTGCGGCTGTGGACGGCGGTCACCGCGTCCGGGTTGGCGACGTGGGCGCTGCCGTTCGTGCTCGGGTTGGCGGTGCTGGAGCGGTCGATGACGGCCGTGGAGCTGGGGGTCGTGCTGGCCGTCCGGACCGCCGGGTTCCTGGTCGCGGTCCCGGTCGCCGGTGTGCTGGCCGATCGGCACCCGCGGCGGCGGGTGGTGCTGTGGTCGGGGCTCGCCGCCGGGCTCGGCACGCCGTTGATCGCGGTCGGGTTGGGGCGCTCGCTGGTGCTGATGGCCGTGGCGGCGGCGGTGGTCGGCGCGGGGCAGGGCGCGTGCCGACCGGCCTTCCAGGCGCTCACGGCGGAAGTCGTCGCCGAGGACGGGCGGCGGCGGGCGAACGCGGCGATGACGTTGGCGGTGCGGGTCACCACGTTGGTGGCGCCGGGACTGACCGCGTTGCTGGCGTTGGCCGTCGACACGCCGGCGCTGGTCGTCGCCACGGGGGTGCTGTGGCTGGTCGCGGCCTTCGTCCCGCCGGCGGGCGACCGGGTCGTCGTTCCGGTGGCCCGCCGGCGTTTCGCGGCGGAGTTCGGTGACGGGGTGCGCGAGGCCAGGCGGCACCCGTGGTTCGTGGCCGGTCTGGGCGCGCTGACGGCGGTGATCGCCACGGGGTACTCGGCGACCGGTGTGGTCCTGCCGCTGGTGAGCCGTGACCGCTACGGCACCGGCGCGGTGCTCGCGGCTGCCATGACCGCGTACACGGTGGGCGCGTTGGTCGGTGCGGTCATCGCCGCGCGCCGGCGGCCCCGGGCGGAGGGCTGGACCGCACTGGCCGGGTTGGCCTGCTACGGGTTCGTGCCGCTTAGCCTGCTGCTGCCGGTGCACGCGGCGGTCGTGATCGCCGCGTACGTGGTGGCGGGGCTGGGGATCGAGCTGTTCAACGTGCCGTGGTTCACCGCGGCGCAGCGCGAGGTCGAGCCCTCGAAGCTGGCCAGGGTGTCGTCGTTGGACTTCCTGCTGTCCTACGGCCTGGCACCGGTCGGCCTGGCCCTGATCGCACCGGCGATCGACGGGTTCGGCGCGGGGGTCGTGCTGGTGGTGTGCGCGGTGGTCTGCTTCGCCGCACCGGCCGCCGCCGCGCTCGTGCCGTCCTCACGCGACTTCCGCTGAGTCAGGACGCCCGCAGGTGGTCGCGGAGCGTGCGGGCGACGTGCGCCATCACCGCTTCCGCGCCCGGCTGCACCACGGCGGGCACCCGTGACCCGGTGAGCGCGGCGACGGCGAACACCTGGCCGTCCGCGTGCTCGACCACGCCGACCTCGTGCCGGAGGTTGAGCAGCGTGCCGGTCTTGGACGACCAGCGGGACGCGTCGGAGCTGAAGTCGGGTGCCAGCCGGTGCCGCAACGCGTTGTCGCCCATCAGCTCGCGGACCCGGGCGGCGACCGCGGGCCGGATCGTGGTCGGCCGCCACAGGCCGTGCAGGAGGTCCACGAACGCGCGGGCGGATCCGGCGTTCGCCCTGCTGATGTCCAGCTGGGTCACCGGGTGCCCGCGCCCCTCGGTCGCCGCCGCGATGGCCAGCGAGTGGGCGAGGTGCCCTTCGGCCGGGGTGAACCGCTCGGCGGGCGTGTCGACCAGGTCGCGCATGAGGTGGCGGACGGCGATGCCGTCGTAGCCGAGCCGGCGCAGCTCGCCGGCCACCGCGGCGGGCGGGGTCAGGGCGAACAGGGCGTCGGCGGCGGTGCTGTCGCTGATCGCCACGCTCAGGTAGAGCAGGTCGTCCACGGCGATCGTGGCGGGGTGGCGGAACTTGGGCAGCCCGATCGGCCCGCGTGCGGCGACCCGGGCGGGCGGCACCACGACCGGGGTGGCGGCGTCGAGTTCACCCCGCTCGACGCGTTCCAGCGTGGCGACCGCGAGCGGCACCTTGACCAGCGACGCGACCGGGTACTCCAGGTCGGCGTCCAGGCCGAGCTCGTCGCCGGTGTCGAGGTCGCGCACGAGGAACGAGCCGCGCAGGCCCGCGTCGTCCAGCGCCTCCCGCGCGTCGCGCAGGACCTTGGTCGTCCCCATCACGCCTCGCGTTCCGCGACGCCGAGGCAGCACCCGATCGCGGCGGGCGGCAGGTCGCGGATCCGCCGGGCGTCCTCGCGCAGGCCGGCCGTGACGTCGTAGCCGCGGGCCAGGTCCAGCTCCCCGACCGGCCGCCAGTGCAGGCCGAGGTCGTCGGCCTGGCCCGGTGAGCAGAGCAGCAGGTCGGCGGAGCCGAGCACGTCGGCCGTGGCGGCGACCAGTGACGGTGCCACGACGACCTGGGCGGGTTGCAGGCCGACGGCGTCCCGCAGCCGGGTGACGCGGTCGCGGACGTGCGGCACGTCGTCCTCCGGCTGGATCAGCACGCGCCGACGACGGCTGTCCCGCTCGGCCCGGCCGGCGCGCAGGGTCTCCACGTGGATCACCGCGGCGGCGCCCGGGTCGGCCCGGCCCGCCAGGCCCAGCGGCACCCGCCAGACGCCCTCGTCGGGCGGCACGGCGACCAGCGCGGCCCGGACGTCCAGGGTCCGCGCCTGCTCGGCGCGCTCGGCGGGGCCGGCGGGACGCGGGTCCAGGTCCAGGTCGTGGCGGCGGGCGTCGGAGACGAGCCGGGCCAACGGGCGCGGCGCGCAGACCTCGGGCACGGCCAGCCGGAACGGCCGCAGCTTGGCGCGCTCGGCGTCGTGCTCCATCGCCTCGGCGAGGTCGACCAGCCGCCGGGCCGAGGGCAGCATCTCCCGGCCGAACGGCGTCAGCGTCACGCTCCGCGAGTTCCGGGTGAGCAGCCTGGCCCCGAAGTGCCTCTCCAGCGCCGCGACGCGCCGGCTGGCCACCGACTGCGGTATCCGCGCGGCGGCGGCGCCCACGGTGAAGCTGCCGTGCCCGCTGACCGCCACGAACGCCTTGCACGCCTCGACCACGTCCACGAGCCGCGACTATGCCAGATCGGCATGGATGCGCACGTCAGTGTCTTGGACAGCATCCACCGCTGGCTGTGAAGATTCCCCACGTGACACCGCCGTACCGAACCGTCAGCCGCCGCGCGATCCTGGGTGCGGTAGCGCTGCTCCCGGTGGCCGGCTGCGCCCGGGAACCCGCACCGCCACCCGCGCGGTCCTCCGAGCCGGTCAGCGCGAGCACGCCCACCCCGTCCGTCGCGCGGCACGATCACCTGGCCGGGCTGGAACGGAAGTTCGACGCCCGGCTGGGCGTGTACGCCGTCGCCACGGGCACCGGGACGACCGTCGAGCACCGGGCCGACGAGCGGTTCGCGTTCTGCTCGACGTTCAAGGGGTTGGCGGCGGCCGCGGTGGTGGCCCGGCACCCGCTGTCGCACCTGGACACCGTCGTCACGTACACCGAGGCCGACCTGATGGCGAGTTCCGCCATCACCCGGCAGCACGTGGCGACCGGGATGTCGGTCCGCCAGGTGTGCGACGCGGCGGTCCGCCACAGCGACGGCACGGCGGGCAACCTGCTGCTGCGCGATCTCGGCGGCCCGGCCGGGTTGACCGCGTACCTGCGCACGCTCGGCGACACCGTCACCCGGGCGGACCGGTTCGAGCCGCACCTCACCACCGCCGTCCCCGGCGACCCGCGCGACACCACCACCCCGCGCGCCATCGGCACCGACTACCGCGAGATCCTGCTCGGTGACGCGCTGCCGCCCGACCGGCGCGCGTTCCTGCGCGACCTGCTGGAGCGCAACGCCACCAAGGCGGGCACCCTGCGCGTCCGCGCGGGCGTGCCGCGGGGGTGGACCGTGGCCGACAAGACCGGCACCGGCGACTACGGCACGGTCAACGACATCGCCGTGGTGTGGCCACCGGACGCCGCGCCGCTGGTGGTCTCGATCATGTCCGGCAAAGCCACCGCGGACGCCGAGTACGACCAGGCGCTGCTCGCCGAGGCCGCCGCGTACGTCGTGGACACCCTCACCTGACATCCACCCCGGTGGCACTTCGGGCACGACCCGTCGTACGCGGCCACCGGCTGCCCAGCGCGAGCGGCACGTGAGCCGTCACGTCCACGGGATCGTCGCCTGGAGCACGGCCTCGCTCAGCGCTTCCGTGCGCAGGTGGGTGACCTGCTGGTACTCCGGATCGGCCACCATGCGGCTGAACGCGGCCCGGTCGGGGTAGCGCACGACCACCACCGCGTCCCAGCTCTGCCCGTCCTCGGCGGCCAGCACGGTCGAGCCGGTGCCCGCGTAGAGGATCTCCGCGCCGTAACGCGGCAGGAACGTCTCGCGCAGGTGCCGCGCGTACTCCTCGTACGACGCCACCCCGCCTTCGGCGAACCGCAGCAGGTTGAGCATGACGACCGGACCGCCCGGGTCCTCGGCCAGCAGTCGCTTCAGGTCGGCGCCTCGCGGGTCCACAGCCATGCCGACCAGCATGACGGCCGGTGATCACATCCGCATCGGTGGGTCCACCGGTACCGCCACGATCCAGAGCGTGATGACCGCGTACTCCGGCTCCACGCACCACCGGTCGGCCGCGTACCCGTCCAGTTCCTCGATCCCGCGCTCGGTGTAGCCGCCGTTGCGGCAGTTGTCGAACTCGCCGTGGACTACCCCGCCTCACGACGGCGCATGCGGACCCGGGCGCCGGCGTCCCCCGGTGGGATGGGTGGTGTTTGCCGGACCGGCCGGGTGGCACCCGTAGTGGACCTGATCGGTGGGCGGAACCCCCCGGCGGAGGAGGCGGCATGACCCAGGGTGGTTGGGCTTACGACGGCGAGCCCGTCACGCTGTCACCCGACACCGTGACGCTCGTCCACGGCACTTCCTTCTGCGTGTGCGGCAGCGACGGCGACGTGAACGGCGCCGCCGCCCAGGGCGTGTTCTTCCAGGACACCCGGATCGTGTCCGGCTGGGCGTTGCGAGTGGACGGTGCCCCCGTCGAGCACATCACCACGCTGACCCGCGACCCGTTCCGGATGACGTTCGTCGGCCGTGGCCGGTCGCACGCCCAGAGCGCCGAGAGCACCCTGCTCGTGCGCCGCGAGCGGTACGTCGGCTCCGGCCTGCGCGAGGACATCACGCTGCGCAACTTCGGCCGGGAAGCCGCCTCGCACGTCGTCTCGGTCCACGTCGAGGCGGACTTCGCCGACGTGTTCGAGGTCAAGGAGGGCCGGGTCCGCCGACGCGGCCGCCACCACTGCGACGTCGAACCGGACGAGCTGCGCCTGACCCGGTGGCTGGACGGCCAGAGCCGGGGCGTGCGGGTGGCGGCGGACGGCGCCGACTACTCGCCGTCCACATTGACCTTCCGCGCCGTCGTCCCGCCCAAGGGCCAGTGGTCGACCAGCGTGACCGTGCGTCCGGTCGTGGACGACCAGGCGACCGAGGAGATGTTCCCGCTCGAACGCCCGATCGACGAGTCGGAGCCGGTGCTGCGGGCCCGCCGGTGGCGTGAGACCGCGCCCGTGCTGAGGTACTCGGGCAAGCCGTCGCTCGCCGCCACGCTGCTGCGCAGCCGGCAGGACCTGGGCGCGCTGCGGATCTTCGACCCGGACCGCCCTTCGGACACCGCGGTCGCCGCCGGCGCGCCCTGGTTCATGACGCTGTTCGGGCGCGACTCGATCCTCGCCTCGCTGATGTCGCTGCCCATCGAGCCCGGCCTCGCCCTCGGCACCGTCCGGACCCTCGCCCACCACCAGGGCACGAAGGTCGAGCCGAACAGCGAGGAGGAACCCGGCCGGATCCTGCACGAGATGCGGTTCGGCGCGGACGCGTCGCTGGCGCTGGGCGGCAGCAACGTCTACTACGGCACCGCGGACGCCACCCCGCTGTTCGTGATGCTCCTGGGCGAGCTGTCCCGCTGGGGCATCGACCGGGAGCAGGTCGAGGCGCTGATCCCGCACGTCGACCGCGCGCTGGAGTGGGTCGAGCACTACGGCGACCGCGACGGCGACGGTTTCGTGGAGTACCAGCGGGCGACCGAGCGCGGGCTGGTCAACCAGGGGTGGAAGGACTCGTGGGACGGGGTGAACTTCGCCGACGGCCGCATCGCGCGCGGGCCGATCGCGCTGTGCGAGGTCCAGGGTTACGTCTACAACGCCTACCTGGCGCGGGCCTGCATCTGCGAGGACTTCGAGGACCGGGACGGCGCCCGGCGCTGGCGCGACCGCGCGGAGCTGTTCAAGGAGCGGTTCAACGAGCGCTTCTGGCTGGCCGACCGCGGTTACTACGCCATCGCGCTGGACGGCGACAAGCAGCCCGTGGACGCGCTCACGTCGAACATCGGGCACTGCCTGTGGAGCGGTGTCGTGGACGAGGACAAGGCCGAGCGGGTCGTCGAGTCCCTGCTCTCGCCGGAGATGTTCACCGGGTGGGGCGTGCGGACGCTCGCCTCCGACATGGGCGCGTACAACCCGATGAGCTACCACAACGGTTCGGTGTGGCCGCACGACAACGCCATCATCGTGCACGGGCTCATGCGGTACGGCTTCGTGGAGCAGGCGCAGCGGGTGGCGACCGCGGTCCTCGAAGCGGCCGAGGCGTTCGGCGGGAGGCTGCCCGAGCTGCTGTGCGGCTTCGACCGGGCCGAGTACGCGGACCCGATCCCGTACCCGACGTCGTGCTCGCCGCAGGCGTGGGCGTCGGCCACTCCCGTGCACCTGCTGCGCGTGCTGCTGCGGGTGGAGCCGTACGCGCCGCGCCGCAAGGTGTGGCTGGACCCCGTGCTGCCCGAGTCGTTCGAGCCGCTGGCCCTGGACGGCATACCGATGCTCGGCACCAGGGTCGGCCTGGAGGTCGACGGTGCCGACGTCCGGGTGCACGGCCTGCCCGACGACGTCGAGCTGGTCCGGGCGCCGGTGGGCGTGCACCCGGGCCTGGACAGGGGGTGAGCCCGGTGGAACCGTTGCGCATCGCGATGATCGCGCCGCCTTGGTTCGAGGTGCCGCCCGCCGCGTACGGCGGCATCGAGTCGATGTGCGCCGACCTGGTGGACCGGTTGGTGGCGCGCGGCAACCACGTCGTCCTGGTCGGTGTCGGCCACAACGGCACGACCGCCGAGTTCCGGGCCACGGCCGACCACGCCGAGCCGGACCGGGTGGGGCAGAGCGTGCCGGACGTGGTGCACGCCGCCGCGCTGCCCGCCATCCTGGCCGAGCTGGACGTGGACGTGGTGCACGACCACAGCTTCGCCGGACCGCTGCTGGCCCGCGGCCGTCCGACGCCGACCGTCGTCACCGCGCACCTGCCCGTGATCGGCGACCACGGTCGGTACTACCGGCGGCTGAGCGACAGCGTGCACCTCGTGGCCATCTCGGACGCGCAACGACGGCAGGCGCCGGACCTCGACTGGGCGGGCACCGTGCACAACGCCATCCCCGTCGACAGCTTCCCGTTCCGGCGGGACAAGCAGGACTTCGCGCTGTTCCTCGGCCGTGCCGCGGCGTGCAAGGGCATCCCCGAGGCGGTCGCCGCCGCGGCCGACGCCGGTCTCCCGCTGCGCATCGCGGCCAAGTGCCGCCAGCCGGAGGAGCACGAGTACTTCGACCAGGTGGTCAAGCCGCTGCTCGGCCCCGACGTCGAGTGGCTCGGCGAGGTGGGCCGGGAGGAGAAGCTCGAACTGCTGGCCGCCGCGAAGTGCCTGCTGTTCCCGATCCGCTGGGACGAGCCGTTCGGGATGGTGATGGTCGAGGCGATGGCGTGCGGCACGCCGGTGGTCGCCTGCCGCCGCGGTTCGGTGCCGGAGGTGGTCGCGCACGGTGAGACCGGTTTCGTGTGCGACGACCACGCGTCGCTGGTCGCCGCGTTGCGCCGGGTCGACGAGCTGTCGCCGGACCGGTGCCGGGCCGAGGCGGCCCGCCGCTTCGACGTCGCCCTGATGGCCGCCCGGTACGAGGAGGTCTACCGCGCGGTGACCGCCCGGCACGCGGCCGCGAACCTGCCGACCATGCGGCCGCCGAACCCGGTCCGGCCGCGGACGGTGTCCGAGCGCGGCGCTTGAGGAGCTGTTCGCCGGGGCGGACACCCTCGGCCGTCCCGGAAACAGCAACAAGAGTTGTCGATCCGGCCCCGGCCGGCCGAACCTGGTGCCATGACCGAGAACAACGCGACGGCGGCGGCCCGGCCGGGGCCGCCGCCCCGGCACCACCTGGCCCTGATGATCTGGCTGGCCGTCTTCCCCACGCTCACCGCGCTGCAACTGCTGCTCGGCGACCTCCTCGACGGCACCCCGACCGTGCTGAGAACCCTGGTCCTGGCGACGATCGCGGTGCCGATCGTCATCTACGGGCTCATGCCGCCGCTGCAACGGCTCCGCGCCCGCCTGCTCACGCGGAGGTCGTGAGGGCTACCGGAGCCAGCGCAGCACCTCGTCGAGGAGCCGGTCGCGGCCGTGCCCGGCCCGGTCCAGGTGGGCGAAGTGGGTCGCGCCGTCCAGGTGCACCGCCCGCACGTCCTCCGCCCGCCGCAGGTCGGCGACCAGAGTGGTCACGTCGCCCTCCCGTGACCAGAAGTCGAGCGCGCCGCGCAGGACCAGCGTCCGGGCGGTGATCGTCCCCGCGTGCCACAGCCGGCGGCCGGTCGCGAGGTGGAAGCTGTCCTTCATCGCGCCGGTCGGCGCGCGGAAGCTCGGCGGCTCGCGGTCGGCCGACGTCGGGTCGCCGGCCAAGGCGTGCTCGACGTAGGCCGCCGCCACGCGGGGGTCGCGCCACCGCGACTTGTCGTCCACCGGGATGCCGGAATCCCAGCCGCCGAGCAGGCCCGGCCCGGTCGAGAGCCGGTACGCGCCGTGCCGCGCGTCGTCGAACTCGCCGGGCCGCGCCGGGTCCTCGTAGACCGAGCCGCGGCCGAGCACCGGGTGGCCGTCGATCGCGCCGTACAGGCTGTTGAGCACCACCAGGTGCTCGACCCGGCCCGCGTGCTCGCTCGCGTACCAGGCGGCCCAGTGCCCGCCGGTCGCCCAGCCGACGAGGTCGACCCGGTGGTGGCGGGTCGTCGCGCGCAGCCAGTCCACCACCGACGCGATGTCGCGCACCACCTGCTCCCCCGTCACCGCGGGCGGGTTGGCCGATGGTGGGGCGTCGAGGGCGGGCGGACGGTCGGAGGCGCCGTAGCCACGCGCGTCCACGACGAACACCCGGTGGCCCTGCCTCGCGAGGTCCGCCGCCAGCGACCCGCCGGGCACGGGCAGGTCGAACGACGCGACGCCGGGCACCCGCGCGCCGTGCAGCAGCACCACCGGCCGGCCGCGCGCCGCCCGGTCCGGGCGCACCTCGCGGACGCCCAGGTACCCGGCCTCGCCACGCACCTTCCAGTCCTTGCGCACCACCTGCTCCGCGGGCGGCGCCGGTGCGATCGACGCGGCCAGGGCGAGCGTGAGGATGGTCTTCAGCATGCGGCCAGGATGCCGCCGCACCGGCCACCTAGTCTGATCGTGCACGTGATCCGCGGTGATTGATTCGGGGCTGATATGGATCTCAAGCACCTGCGCGCCGCCGTCGCGGTCGCCGACCACCTGCACTTCGGCCGGGCCGCCGCCGCGCTGGGCATCGCGCAGCCGCCGTTGAGCCAGGCCGTGAAGGCGCTGGAGACCGAGCTGGGCGTGACGCTGTTCCACCGCGACACCAGGAACGTCGACCTGACCGAGGCGGGTGCGGCGTTCGTCGCCGACGCGCGCGAGGTGCTGTCCAAGGTGGACGCGGCGGTCCGCCGGGCGCGTGCGGCGGGTCGGGGCGAGGAGGGCTCGCTGGCGATCGGCATGGTCGGCTCGTCGGTCCTGCACCCGTTGCCGCTGATCATCCGCGAGTTCCGGGCGCGCTACCCGGCCGTCACCCTGTCCTTCTCCGTGCTGCCGACGATGCTGCAGGTCGAGCAGCTGCGCACGGCGGAGTTGGACGTCGGCCTGCTCCGCCCGCCGCTGCCCGGCCCGGCCGACGACCTGGAGCTGGTGCCGGTGTCGCGCGAGCCGCTGGTCGCCGTGGTCCCGGACGACCACCGGTTGGCCCGGCGGCGGCGCGTGCACGTCCGGTCGCTGGCCGGTGAGCCGTTCGTGCTGTTCCCGCGCCACCTCGGCCCCGGCCTGTACGACGAGATCACCGCGCTGTGCCGCCGCGGCGGGTTCACCCCGCGGGTCGCGCAGGAGGCGGTGCAGATGCCGACCATCGTCGGCTTGGTGGCGGCGGGCTGCGGGGTGGGCATCGTGCCCGGGTCGTCCGCCGCGCAGCCGCGGCCGGAGGTCGCGTTCCTGTCGCTGAGCCCCGTCGTGCGGCTGGTCGACCTGGCGATCGCGTTGCCGGTGAAGGGCCGTTCCGCGGTCGCCGCGAACTTCACCGCCCTGGCGCGCGACCTCACCCGGGTCCGCTGACGGTGGCCGGGCCGTTCGAGGCCCGGCCACCGCGTAGTCACAGCAGTGAGACCGCCTTGTCCAACGCCGGGTCCCGACCGGCGGACAAGTCGGCCGCCGTCGTCGGGACGTGGTGGTCCGGCGCGACGCCGATGGTGTTCACCACCTCCTTGTTCGCGGCGATCTCGTGGTGCTTGGGCAGCCCCAGAACGGTGCCGTTGTCCAGCAGGTACGGCTGCCCCGGCCCGGACACCGCGCCCGCGGTGCGCGTGCCGACCAGCGTGCCGAGCTTGAGGTCCTTCACCGCGCTGGTGAACGAGTCGCACGCCGACGCGCAACGCCGGTCGGTGAGCGCGACGAACGGCAGGTTCAGCAGCGCGACGGAGTCGTCGGTGCGGTTGGGCGTGCAGCGGTCGCGGACATCGCACCAGTAGCTGGTGACCTTGCCGTGCGCGAGCGCGCCGAGCAGCTTGGCGACCGCCTCCGGGCTTCCGCCGCCGTTGCCCCGCAGGTCCAGGACCACGCCGCGCAGCGCGGTGCCCGCACGCAGGTCGGCGATGGCCGCGAGCACCTGGTCGGCCAGCGGCGGCGCGAAGCCGGGCAGCGTCACGTAGGCGATGTTCCCGTCCACGAGCCGGGACACGACGCTCGGCCGCTGGGACGGGACCTGCGCGGCGGTCACGGTGGCGGTGAACGTCTCACCGGTGACCGGGCGGCGCACGGTGAGCCGCACGGTCGAGCCGACACGGCCTTCGGTGAGCCAGGACAGCACGGCCGTGTTGAGGATCCCGTTCACGAACACCGGCACGTCGTTGATCGCCAGCACCTCGTCACCCAGCTCCAGACCGGCGGCGTCGGCCGGGCCGTTGGCGAGGATCCGGTTGACGTGGGCGGGTTCGGCGGCCACCGGGTCGACGTCACCGGGACCCACGGTCACCGACAGGTCCAGCCCGTACAGGTTCGGCGTGAACCTGGTCATCCACCGGGCGTGGTTGTCGTCCAGTGCGTCGACCATGGCCTGGACCGCGGCCGCGGCGATGGCGGCGCGGGCGTCGTCGTCCGGCAGCGCGTCCGCGATCCGCCGGTAGACCTTGCCGAACGCGGACCAGTCGGCGTCCTTGCGCCCGGTCAGCGCCGGGAGCGTGGCGTCGGCCCGGTCGAGGCCGCGGCGCTGCAACTCCTGGGTGATCGCGGCGAAGGCGGGCACCAGCAGGGAGCGGCTGTCGAGCACCGGCCCGCTGTAGTAGTTGTCGAAGATGCAGTAGTACGCCTGGCCGACGGTGGTGAACGTGGCCGGTTTCGGCGTGGGAGGCGGCTGTTCCGGGGTGGGCCGGGCACAGGCCGCCGGCCGTTCGGGTCCCGCGGAGGAGGTGCCGACCCCCGTGCCGACGAGCGCGGCGGTCACGGCGAGCAGCGCGGCCGCGGTGGCGAGCGGGCGCCATCTGAGTGTCACGAGAAATCCCCTTGGTGTCGCCTGTTTCCGGGTTCTGGTGAGGGCGAGTTCTACGGGAGGAGCGGTTTCGGCGGGGTTTCGGTCCCGATGAGACCTCGGCGAAACCGGTGGCCGCCGATACTGGTGCGCGTGCGGGTGCTGGTGGTCGAGGACGACGAGGAAATGGCGCTCACGGTGGCGGCCGGGCTGCGGCGCGCGCACCTGGCCGTCGACGTGGCGTTCGACGGGACCGATGGCCTGGAACGGGCGCTGGGCACCGACTACGACGTGATCGTGCTCGACCGGGACCTGCCCGGGACGCACGGCGACGACGTGTGCGCGGCGCTGGTCGCGGCCGGCTGCCGCGGCCGGATCCTGATGCTGACCGCGGCGGCCACCACCGACGACCTGGTCGACGGGCTCGGCCTCGGCGCCGACGACTACCTGCCCAAGCCGTTCGACTTCCGGGCCCTGGTGGCGCGGATCGGGGCGCTGGCGCGGCGGGCGCACCCGGCCGTGCCACCCGTGCTGCGGCACGGTGACCTGGTGGTGGACACCGCGCGGCGCCGTGCCTCGCGCGGCGACCGGCCGCTGGACCTCGCGCCGAAGGAGTTCGGGGTGCTGGAGGTGCTGCTGGCCGCGGCGGGGCGGGCGGTGTCGGCGGAGGAGCTGCTGGAACGGGTGTGGGACGAGGCGGCCGACCCGTTCACCAACGCGGTGAAGATCACCGTCAGCAGGCTGCGGGCCAAGCTCGGCGACCCGCCGGTGGTCGAGACCGTGGCCCGCAGCGGGTACCGCGTCTGATGGGGCGGCGCGCACTGCCGCGCCGCACCGTGCGGCTGCGGCTCACCCTGCTGTACGGCGGGCTCTTCCTGCTCTGCGGCGCGGGGCTGCTGACGGTCACGTTCTTCCTCGTGCGGCACGCCGTGACGCCGATGGACGACGTGACGCTGTTCCGGTACCCCGGCGCGCCGGTCGAGCCGGGTCCGCCGGACAAGCCGCTCCTGCCGCCGCCCGGCAGCATGGCGGCGCGGATCGTCGCGCAGGCCGAGGAGGCGCTGACCGAGCAGCGGCAGGACGTGCTGCGCCAGCTGCTGGTCCAGTCGGTGGTCGCGCTCGGCCTGACGATGGTGCTCGCGCTCGCGCTGGGCTGGTGGGTGGCGGGCCGCGTGCTGCGCAGGCTGCGCACGATCACCGCGGCGGCGCGGCAGATCTCGGCGACCAACCTGCACCGGCGCCTCGCCCTGACCGGGCCCGAGGACGAGCTCAAGGAGCTGGGCGACACGTTCGACGAGCTGCTCGGCCGGTTGGAGGCGTCGTTCCAGGCGCAGCGCCGGTTCGTCGCGAACGCCTCGCACGAGCTGCGCACCCCGCTGGCCCGCCAGCGGGCGATCGGGCAGGTGGCGCTGGACGACCCGGACGCGACCACGGCGTCACTGCGCGCGGCGCACGAGCGGGTGCTCGCGGCGGGCGTGCAGCAGGAACGGTTGATCGAGGCCATGCTCACCCTCGCCCGGGGTCACGCCGGCATCGACGTGCGCCACCCGTTCGACCTCGGCGAGGTGGTCACCGAGGTGGTCGACGTCCGCCGCGCGCCGGACGTGCGGCTGCGGGTGGCGGTCGAGCCGTGCGTGGTCTCCGGGCACCGCGCGCTGGCCGAGCGCCTGGTCGTGAACCTGGTGGACAACGCGATCCGGCACAACGTGCCCGCCGGGTGGGTCGAGGTGACGTGCGCGTCCGGCGTGCTGACCGTGACCAACTCCGGCCCCGTCGTGCCGCCGGACGAGGTGCGGCGCATCCTCCAGCCGTTCCACCGGCTCGGGCCCGCCCGGACGGGGCACGGCGTGGGCTTGGGGCTGTCGATCGTGCAGGCCATCGCCACCGCGCACGACGCGGCGGTCGACGTGACGGCCAGGCCGGACGGCGGGCTTGCCGTCACGGTCGCGTTCACGACGTGAGCCTGCACGTCGTACCCGGTCCGGTCCGGAGTGGACCCCCGGCCCTAGTCCTCGATCCAGTTGTACTTGCGCGCCATGCCGACGAGGTTCTTGCGCACGTTGAGGATCTGCTCGGCCGTCATCCCGGGCGCCGCGGCGAGCAGCGTCTCGGTGACCTCCTGCAGGTACCTCTTGGTCGACACGACCTCGCAGAACATGTCGTTGCCGTTGACATCGTCACCCGAGTGGTAGGACGACGCCCCCGAGCGCACCGACGCTTCCCGCACCAGGCTCACCCGGGAGGCCTTCGGGCCGCGATCGCCCATCTCCACCAGGAACTCGACCAAGGCGCCCGGCGCCATCAGCCGCTTGTCGAAGTCGATGTCGTTGACGTGGATGAAGACGTCCTCGCCACCCTCCTCGGGTGACACGAACCCGTACCCGCGCACCTCGTCGAACCTGACGACCTTGCCCTTCACCACCACCGCAACCCCTTACCAACAGCACGCGCCACACCCGTGACGACGTCACCACGATCCTATCCCGAACGCGATCGCGCGAATCGTGCCCTCGACGGCACCCGGCCGGGGTCCGGTCGCGGGCCGGGCACGCCACCGCCGCGCCCGGCCCGGTCCGCGATCAGCCGGTCTTGTGACCCACGGCGGCGAACGTCGACATCCGCTTCGGGTCCGGGTCCTCGTCACCGGGCTCCGGCCGCCACTCGGTCAGGTAGACGACACCCGGCTCGAGCAGTTCCAGGCTCGCGAGCGGCCCTTCGTCCGCACGGGTGCCACCTGCTGTCGGATCTTCACACGCCATCTCCACACGTGGACAATCCTTGACCAACGTCGGCGTCCAGGAGGAGCTCCCATGCCCAGATCACGGTCGTTCGCGCTCGTCCTCGCCGCGGTCGCGCTCGCCGCGGTACCGGCCGCCGACCTGGCCACACCCGCGTCCGCGCAGGCCGACGACGCGCTCAGCCGCGACCTCGACGCGATCATCACCAGCCCGGCGCTCGACGGCGCGGACGTCGGGCTCGTGGTCCGCCACGCCGGGACGGGCGCCGTCGTGTTCTCCCGGGACGGCGACCGGCGCGGCCAACCGGCGTCCAACGCCAAGCTGATCAGCTCCGCCGCGGCGCTCGAACTGCTCGGCCCCGACCACCGGTTCCGCACCACCGCCGCCGCGAGCGGCCGGCTGCGCGCCGGTGTCCTGACCGGTGACCTGCACCTGCGCGGCACCGGCGACCCGACCGTGCTCGCCGCCGACTACGACGCGCTGGCCGCGGAGGTCGCGCGGAGCGGCGTCAAGCTGGTCCGCGGCAGGCTCGTCGCCGACGACAGCTGGTTCGACCCGGTGCGCCTGGGCACCGGCTGGGCGTGGGACGACGAGCCGTACTACTACAACGCCCAGATC
Organism: Saccharothrix carnea; assembly: GCF_003014735.1. Lineage (GTDB taxonomy): Bacteria > Actinomycetota > Actinomycetes > Mycobacteriales > Pseudonocardiaceae > Actinosynnema > Actinosynnema carneum. Next base: position 71,421 of record NZ_PYAX01000019.1, read on the forward strand.
TCGGCGCTGACCGTCTCACCCGACACCGACTACGACGCCGGGACCGTCATCGTCCGGGTCGCGCCCGGCACCGCGGGCCAGCCGGCCACCGTGACCACCGACCCGCCCACCGACTACGTCACGATCGCCAACTCCGCCGTCACCGGCGCGCCCGGCTCGGCGTCGAGCGTGACCGTCGAACGGCGGCACGGCACCAACGTGATCGATGTGCGCGGCAGCGTCCCCGCCGGCGGTGCCGCGGAGAGCGAGTGGAGCACGGTCTGGGAGCCCACCGGGCTGGTCACGTCCCTGTTCCACGACGCGCTCACCCGCCACGGCGTGCGGGTGCTCGGCGGCACGGCCACCGGCACGACCCCGGCCGACGCCCGGGTCCTCGGCGAACACCTGTCGATGCCGCTGTCGCAACTGGTGGTGCCGTTCATGAAGCTCAGCAACAACATGCACGCCGAGATCCTGGTGAAGACCGCGGGCCGGGCCGTGTTCGGCGAGGGCAGCTGGCAGGCGGGCCTGCGCGCGATGACGGCCGAGCTCGGCGAGTGGGGCGTGGACGCGGCGGCGCTGTCGCTGCGGGACGGTTCCGGTCTGTCCAGGATGGACCAGGTGTCCCCGGACCAGCTCGCCGCGCTGCTGCTCGCGGTCCGGCACGAGCCGTGGTTCCAGCCCTGGTACGACTCGCTGCCCGTGGCCGGGAAGAGCGACCGGATGGTCGGCGGCACCCTGCGCAACCGGATGCGCGGCACCCCGGCCGAGGGCAACGTGCGGGCCAAGACCGGCACCCTGACCGGGGTCAGCGCCCTCTCCGGCTACGTGACCACCGCCGACGGCACCCCGCTGGTGTTCGCCATGATCAGCAACGACACCCTCACGTCGGCGAAGCCGTTCGAGGACGCCGTCGCGGTGCGGCTGGCCGGCCACCGGGGCGGCGCGACCCCACCCGCGGTCCGGGTCGCGCCGGAGCAGGCCCCGGACCCGCGGTGGGAGTGCAGTTGGACCAAGTCCTGCTGAACCCGCGATCAGATGACGACCGCCCGGAACGCGTGCACGCACCACGGGCCCTCGTAGCTGGTCACCCAGAGGTTCGTGGAGTAGCCCTCCAGCTTCTGCCCCTTGGCCGTGCCCTTGAGGTAGAGCTGGACGGAGTCCTCGCCCGTGGTGCGGCCGTCCATCGCCGGGTCGATGGCCAGCTCCGGGTCGTACCCCACCAGCTTCTCCACGTCCGCCGCCTTCTGGATGCTGTCCGCGCACAGCAGCCCGGTGGCGGCCGCCGCGTCACCGGCGTTCACGCTGTCCAGGAAGGACCGCATGGCGTCCAGCGCCTTCGGGTCGACGGGCTTGCCACCGGCGGTGGGTTCGCGGTCGGTGGTCGGGGTGGTCCCGGTCGGCGACGGCCGCCCGCTGGTCGTCGGCTCGCCCTCGGCCCGCGCGATGTCCTGCCAGCACCAGTCGCCGTCCTTGCGGACGACCGTCGCCTCGACCTTCGAGGTGCGCGACTTGGTGGTGGTGACCTCCACGACCGCCTCGACCTTGGTCTCGGACACCTCCACCGTGTCGACCAGCTCGGCCGTCTTCAGCGACGACACGTCCTCGATGGCGCTGTCCACGACCGACTTCGCGCCCGCGCACTTCAGCTTCTCGAGGGCGGCGGCGTCCTGCGAGTCCAAACCGGCCACCAGCGACTTGACCAGCTCCTCGGCGTCACCGCCCTTCGCCGACGTCGAGGACGTGGTGCTCGGTGGCGCGGTGGTGGTGGTCGTGGGGTCCGCCGCGCCCATGAAGAACCCGGGCTGGACGAACCCGGTGAACGCGAGACCGCCCAGCACCAGCACGACCGCCACCACCGCGCCCACGATCACGCCGGTCCGCTTCTTCGGCGCGGGAGGCGGCTGCGGGGCGAACGGTGGCTGCTGGGCGAAACCGCCGTACTGGTAGCCGTCGTACTGGCCCGGCTGACCGTACTGGCCGGGCTGGCCCGGCTGACCGTACTGGCCCGGTTGCCCGTACGGGTCCTGACCGCTCGGCGGTTGCTGTGGGTAGTTCACGGTGCCTCCCCGTTCGTCCATTCGCGCCTTCGACGGCGAACGGGTGCCGCGCGTTCCTCCAGATCAACGGCGACGTGGGCGGTGACCGCGCGCCGGGCTCACCGCGGCGCGACGTGAGGCCCGTCGATGGGCACCACCGCGTCGCGCACCTCGGTGACCAGCGCGCGCATGGCCAGTTCGGCAGCCTCGGGGTGCCGGGACGCGATCGCTCGCGCCACCTCCTCGTGCAGGTCCAACGCGCTGCGCACGGGCTTCTCGGGCATCAGCCCCAGGCTCGTCCGCCCGCGCAGCACCACCGCCACCACCTCTCGGAGCGCGGCGAACATCTCGTTGCCACCCGATTCCAGCAGCAGCGCGTGGAAGGCGACGTCCAGCTCGAGGAACTCCTCCAGCTCACCGGCCTCACCGAGCCGCCGCATCCGGCCGGCGAGGTCGAGCAGGCGGTCGCGTTCCCTCGCCGACGCGTTCCACGCGGCCCGCGCCGCCGCCACCGGCTCGACCGCGATCCGCAGTTCGGTGAGCGCGCGCAGCTGGGCGTCGCGGTGCGGGCCGGCCAGCCGCCACCAGATCAGCCGCGGGTCGTAGACCTGCCAGGACGACTGGGGCTGCACGGTGATGCCGACCCGCCGCCGGGACGTCACCAGGCCCATCGACTCCAGCACCCGCATGGTTTCGCGGGCGACGGTCCGGGACACCCCGAACTGCTCCTGGATGCCGTCGAGCGTCAGGACCCGACCTTCCGCGAGGTCTCCGCTGGTGATCCGCAGCCCCAGGGTGTCGAGCACGGAGGCGTGCAGGGCGTCGCCGCCCGGACCGCTCTCCCGACGTTGTACCGGCACGGCAGCAGCGTATCCCGGCGGGCCTTCCTCAGCCGCAGCAAAGGTGATACCTTTCGCCGCCAAAGGTACTACTTTTGATCGTCTCGTCGTCGCAGCCGAGAGGTGTCACCCATGACCACGAGCGCCGAACCGACCTGCGTGGTCGTGATGGGCGTGTCCGGAGCGGGCAAGAGCACGGTGGCCCGGGCACTGGCCGACCGGCTCGCCTGGCCGCTGGCCGAGGCCGACGAGTTCCACCCGCCCGCGAACATCGCGAAGATGTCCGCGGGCACACCGCTCACCGACGCCGACCGGGCGCCCTGGCTGGCCGCGATCCGCGACTGGATCACCGCACGTGCCGCGGCGGGCGAGAGCACGGTCGTCACGTGCTCGGCGCTCAAGCGCACTTACCGGGACGTGCTGCGCGAGGCGGGCGCGCGGGTCCGCTTCCTGCACCTGGACGGCACCGCCGACGTGATCGGCGACCGGCTGCGGCACCGGTCCGGCCACTTCATGCCGCCGTCCCTGCTCCGGTCGCAGTTCGACGCGCTCGAACCGCTGCGGCCCGACGAGGACGGCGCCGCGGTCGGCGTGGCGGACCCGCCCGAGCTGATCGCCGAGCACGCCGTGACCCGGCTCGACCTGCCCGTCGGGAACCCGGCCACCCCCTGACACCCACGCGGACACCTCGAAAGCAACGGAGCTGCCGATGACCACCAACGACGACTGGGTCCAGACCCTCGGCGCGGGCGCCCTGCTCGGCATCGCCGGTGGCGCGATCGCCCTCCTGCTGTTCCTCATCATGTACCTGCGGGTGCACGCGTTCCTGGCGCTGGTGGTCATCAGCCTGCTCACCGCGTTCGCCGCGCGCATCCCGGCGGACTCGGTGGTGCCCACCCTCATCGGCGGGTTCGGCACCACGCTCGGCAGCGTCGCGCTGCTGGTCGGCCTCGGCGCGATCCTCGGCAGGCTCGTGGAGGTCAGCGGCGGCGCGCAGTCGTTGACCGACGCGCTGATCCGCCGGTTCGGCGAGCGGCGCGCACCGCTCGCGCTCGGCGTCAGCTCGCTGGTCTTCGGCTTCCCCATCTTCTTCGACGCGGGCCTGGTCGTGATGCTGCCGATCGTGTTCGCGGTGGCCCGGCGGCTGGGCGGCGGCGTGCTGCGCTACGGCCTGCCCGCCGCGGGCGCGTTCTCGGTGATGCACGTGTTCGTCCCGCCCCACCCCGGTCCCGTCGCGGCGACCGAGCTGCTGGGCGCGGACGTCGGCCTGGTGATCGCGTTCGGCCTGCTGATCGCCATCCCCACCTGGTACGTGACCAGCTACCTGTTCGGGCTGTCGGTGGGCAAGCAGCTCGTGCTGCCCGTGCCGACGCTGCTCAGCGGCGGCCCGCAGGCGGAGGACCGGGAGGACCCGCCGAGCCCGGGCACCGTCGTCGCGCTCCTGCTGCTCCCGCTGGTCATGATCTTCACCAACACCGGGCTGGACGCGGCCCGTGCCGCCGGGTGGGTCGACGGCGAGGCGACCTGGTTCCAGATCGCCCGCGCGCTCGGCTCCACACCGGTGGCGCTGCTGGTGGCCGTGCTCGTCGCCTCCTTCGTCCTCGGGCAGCGCAAGGAGGTGATCGAGAAGCTGGTCGACTCGGCCCTCGCGCCGGTGTGCGCGGTCATCCTGATCACCGGCGCGGGCGGCATGTTCGGCGCGGTGCTGCGGGCAGGCGGTATCGGCGACGCGCTGTCGGACGGGCTGGCCGACCTCGGCCTGCCGGTGTTCGTGGCCGGGTTCGTCATCGCCGCCGCGCTGCGGGTGGCGCAGGGTTCGGCCACGGTCGCGCTGACCACCGCGGCGGGCCTGGTGCAGCCGGTCGTGCAGGCGGGCGGGTTCAGCGCGGTCGAGCTGGCCGCGATCGTGCTCGCGCTGGCGGCCGGGTCGGTGATCGCGAGCCACGTCAACGACTCCGGCTTCTGGCTGGTCGGCAACCTGATGGGGATGGACGTGCGGACCACGTTGATGACGTGGACGGTCATGGAGACCACGATCAGCCTGATGGGCTTCGGGCTGGCGGGCGTGCTGTTCCTGCTCGGGTGACCCCGGCCGGGTCCTCGGGGTCCGGCCGGGGTCGATCCCGGGGATCCACCGGATCATGAACGCGGCGCGGGGCGGAAGGCTCTGCGGCATGACGAGAACCTCCCGCCGCGCCGCCGTCGCGGCACTGGCGAGCACCGCGATGATCGGGCTCGCCGCGGCGCTGCCCCAGCAGGCCGCCGCGCAGCCCTCGCCGGTGCCCGCGTTCGACTTCGCCGACTGCCCCGCGATCCCCGCCGGTGCCGACCCCGCGCGGTGGCGCTGCGAGGTGCTGGTGTCCAGCGGCACGATCAAGTTCGGCAACCGGGCCGAGCAGGACACCGGTGCCCTGCGGCTGACGTTCGCCGAAGGGCAGCTGGACGGGAAGTTCGCGCAGGTCTTCGGCGCGCTGCGGGCCGAGCCCGCCCCCGTGCCGGGTGGCCTGCTCGGCGTTCCCGGGAACCACCCGCTGCTGCGCGCGGACCTGCGGATCGAGTACGCCGGATTCGCCGACTTCCTCTCCGATGGCGACCGGATGGGCGTGCAGCACCTGAAGCTGCGACTGCTCAACGGCCTCGTGCCGGACACTTGCGCGATCGGCGACGACACCGACCCGGTCGTGTTCCGCCCGGTCAGGACCAGCGGGCCCGACCGGATCTCCGCCGACCCGCCGGTGCTCGGGTTCACCATCGAGGACACCGCGTTCGCCGTGCCCGCGGCCCGCGGCTGCGGCGGCCTGGACCGGTTGGTGGACCGGAAGTTCGGCCTGCCCTCCCCCGCCGGCGCGAACTCGATGAGGCTCACCACCCTGGTCGGGCTGAAGAGCTACACCGAGCTGTGACGGGCGACCCGGCCCCGGGACCGCTCCAGCCGGTCGCCGGTGCGTCGCCGGCGCCGGGACGTTAGGTTTCGAACCATGAACGAGACCCCGGACATCAAGCCGCGCAGTCGCGACGTCACCGACGGCCTGGAGAGGACCGCTGCGCGCGGGATGCTGCGGGCGGTCGGGATGGGTGACGACGACTGGGTCAAGCCCCAGATCGGCGTCGCCTCGTCGTGGAACGAGATCACGCCGTGCAACCTGCCGCTGGACCGGCTCGCGAAGGCGAGCAAGGACGGCGTGCACGCGGCCGGCGGCTACCCGCTGGAGTTCGGCACGATCTCGGTGTCGGACGGCATCTCGATGGGCCACGAGGGCATGCACTTCTCCCTGGTGTCGCGCGAGGTCATCGCCGACAGCGTGGAGACGGTCATGCAGGCCGAGCGGCTGGACGGGTCCGTGCTGCTCGCGGGCTGCGACAAGTCGCTGCCCGGCATGCTCATGGCCGCCGCACGGCTCGACCTGGCCAGCGTGTTCCTCTACGCGGGCTCGATCCTGCCCGGCCGGGTCACGCTGACGGACGGCAGCGAGCGCGAGGTGACGATCATCGACGCGTTCGAGGCGGTCGGGGCGTGCGCCCGGGGTCTGATGAGCCGCGAGGACGTCGACCTGATCGAACGCGCCATCTGCCCCGGCGAGGGTGCGTGCGGCGGCATGTACACGGCGAACACGATGGCGAGCGCGGCCGAGGCGCTGGGCATGTCCCTGCCGGGCAGCGCGGCGCCGCCCGCCACCGACCGGCGGCGCGACGGGTTCGCCCGCAAGTCCGGCCAGGCCGTGGTGGAGATGCTCCGCAAGGGGATCACCGCGCGGCAGATCATGACGCGGGAGGCGTTCGAGAACGCGATCGCCGTGGTGATGGCGTTCGGCGGGTCCACCAACGCCGTGCTGCACCTGCTGGCCATCGCGCACGAGGCCGAGGTCGAGCTGAGCCTGGACGACTTCACCCGGATCGGCGCGAAGGTGCCGCACCTGGCCGACGTCAAGCCGTTCGGCAGGCACGTGATGACCGACGTCGACCGCATCGGCGGCGTGCCCGTGGTGATGAAGGCGCTGCTGGACGCGGGCCTGCTGCACGGCGACTGCCTGACCGTCACCGGCCGCACGGTCGCCGAGAACCTGGCCGACATCGCGCCCCCGGACCCGGACGGCACGGTGCTGCGGGCGATGAACGAGCCGATCCACCGCACCGGCGGCATCACGATCCTGCGCGGCTCGCTCGCGCCGGACGGCGCGGTGGTGAAGTCCGCCGGTTTCGACTCCGACGTGTTCACCGGCACCGCCCGCGTGTTCGACCGCGAGCGCGCGGCGATGGACGCGCTGGAGGACGGCACGATCACCGCGGGCGACGTGGTCGTCATCCGCTACGAAGGCCCCAAGGGCGGGCCGGGCATGCGGGAGATGCTCGCCATCACCGCGGCGATCAAGGGCGCGGGGCTGGGCAAGGACGTCCTGCTGCTCACCGATGGCCGGTTCTCCGGCGGCACGACCGGCCTGTGCGTCGGCCACGTCGCGCCGGAGGCGGTGGACGGCGGTCCGATCGCGTTCGTCCGCGACGGTGACCCGATCACGCTCGACGTCGCCAACGGCACGCTGGACCTGGGCGTGGACCCGGCCGAACTGGCCGCCCGCCGCGAGGGCTGGGCACCGCTGCCCGCCCGCTACGAGCGCGGCGTGCTGGCGAAGTACGCCAAGCTCGTCGGCTCGGCCTCGGGCGGCGCGGTCTGCGGATAGGCGAACGGCGCCCGGCCTCGGGAGACGAGGTCGGGCGCCACCGCCCGCAGGACGCACCGCGGCGGCACGGCCCGCGGACAAGCGAACGGCGCCCGGCCCCCTCGCGTCGGGGTCGGGCGCCGCTTCGGGGCGCTCTTAAGGTGCGGGGTACTCCGTGATGTAGACCGGAACACCGATCTTGGTCATGTCGGCCGCGTCGCCCACGCCGTTGACGACGTGGTCGATCACGCCCGCGCTGAGGTTGACGGTCATGATGTGGTGCAGCTTCACGCCCGGCGTCACGGGCACCTCGAAGCCGTTCTCGGTGTGGATCTGCGGGTTGTTCTGGTTGAACACGTACACGCCACCACCGTGCAGGGTGTGCGTGCGCACGTGGTCGCCGACCTTGTAGCCGGCCCAGCCCTCGACGTCTCCCTTCATCCAGTCCGCCTGCGTCGGCGGGTCGTAGGGCAGCTCGTTCTGGTACAGCACGACGGTGCCGCGCTCGCCGTTCCAGACGGTGTTGTGCCGCTGGAAGTGCTCCACGAACAGGCCGGTCGCGGTCACGTCGTCACCGTTGACGACCACGCCGGTGAGGCCGGTGTTGGTGTTCCAGCGCTGGGTGTCGGTGAAGCCCTCGACGCCGTGGTCGGCACGCCACACCCAGGTGTGGTCGATGAGCACGTGGTCGCTGTTGACCTCCAGCGCGGTGTCGGTCTTGCCCACGTGCGGCCCGCCGACGCGGAAGTACACGTCCGACAGCGTGGTGGGGTTGCCCGGGTCGCTCGGCCGGTCGCCGTGCTTCTTGCCCACGCGCACCAGCACCGGGGACAGCTCGGTACCCGCGTCGACCGTGACGCCGGCGACGACGATGCCGGGCGCGTCCGCGATGTCCAGCGGGGTCGAGCCGTTCACGGCGGTCAGCGTGGCGTGCCCGATGCCGAGGACCACGGTGTCGCGGCGCTTGACCTCGATGCTGCGGGCGATGTCGTACACGCCCGGGGTGAGCAGCAGGTGCTTGCCGCGGGCGAGCTGGTTGTTGATGTCGCGCACCGAGTCACCGGGCTTGGCGACGAAGAAGTCGGACAGCGGGATGGTGCGGCCCGGCGTCTGGCCGTTCGCCCACGACACGCCGCTGGTGTTCTTCCGCGCGGACGGAACCCGGACGTTGTATCGGCCCTTGTCGTCGACGAACAGGTACGGCTTCTCGCGGCTCACCGGGGTGGTGTCGAGCGTGGTGTACGGCGGGTTCGGGAACGCCGCGTCGTCGGGAGCGCCCGAGACACCGGAGAACACCTGGTTCCACACGCCGTTCGACCAGCTGCCCAGCTCGCTGTTGCGGGTCAGCCACTGCTGCTGCGAGCCGTTGACGACGGACGGCAGCCGCGAGTCGGCGATGAAACCGCCGCTGGCGTACTGCGGGCCGGCGGTGCAGTAGTCCATCAGCGTGAACGTGCCGCTGGTGACGTTGAGCCGGCGCAGCGACACGGCCTGCGAGACGGCCCAGAAGTTGGCGCCGGCACGGCAGCCGTCCTGGCCCTTGCCGTCGATGTTGATCGTCAGGTTGCCGAGGGTGCGCCAGAAGTTCACCAGCGCCAGGCAGTTGGCCGTGCCGCCCTCGGTCAGGCAGCGGTTGTAGACCTCGACCTTGCCGTTGATCACCACGTCGGTGGGCGAGGCGCCGAGGCCGGCGATCTCGGTGTAGTAGCCGACCTTGAGCTGCAGCGGCTGCTCGGCGGTGCCGTACTGCCCCGGCTTGAACAGGTACGCGTACCGCTGGGTGCCCATCTCGTTGTCGACCTGGGCGGCGTGCGTGGCGTCGAGCGCGGCCTGGATCTCGGCGACCGGCATGGACGGGTCGAACACCGTCACGTTCACGCCGAGGTCCTGCGTGCGCCGGGGCGGGTCGGCACTCACGGCCGGTGCCGCGGCCGTGGCGGCGGCGGCCAGGGCGAGACCGAGCACGAACACCCGGCGCAGCCTCGCGGGAGCGCTCTCACGTCTGGCGTGGCGCATGATCGTCATTGACATGCCTCTGAGGGTAGTGACGCCGACCACCGAACGTGAGAGCGCTCTCTCAGGTTAGGCGAGGTCAGGCGTTGGCGGTGTGGAGTTGGCTATTTCTACTTCACGATCGGGCCCGGCGCCATGCCCGGAAACCACTATTTCGGACCGGTCCGACCGGGAAGAGCGGGCGGGATTCCGCTGCGCGGTGTGCTGGTCACTGATCGTGGATCCACAGACGCCTCGCCGAACCCGTACCCGCCCACGACCCCCGGCTCAGTCCTTCCCCCGGGCCAGGCGCGACGGCCACCAGATGCGCCTGCCCACGTCCACCCCCAGCGCCGGCACCAGCAACGACCGGACCACGAACGTGTCCAGCACCACGCCGAACGCCACGATGAACGCGATCTGCGCCAGGAACAGGATGGGCAGCACCGCCAACGCCGAGAACGTCGCCGCGAGCACCACCCCCGCCGACGTGATCACCCCGCCCGTGATGGTCAACCCGCGCAGCACCCCGGCCCGCGTGCCCAGCGCCCCGGACTCCTCGCGCACCCGCGTCATCAGGAAGATGTTGTAGTCGATCCCCAACGCCACCAGGAACACGAACCCGAACAGCGGCACCACCGGGTCGGCGCCCGGGAAGCCGAAGATCCCGTTGAACACCAGCGCCGCCACGCCCATGGTCGCGGCGAACGACAGCACCACCGTGGCGATCAGCAGCAACGGCGCCAGCAGCGACCGCAGCAGCAGCGCCAGCACCAGGAAGATCACCAGCAGCACGATCGGGATGATCACCAGCCGGTCGCGCTCGGACGTGGTCTGGGTGTCCAGCTGGGTGGCGGTGGGCCCGCCGACCTTGGCCTCGGCGTCCGGCACCGCCCGCACGGCGTCACGCAGGCGTTGCACGGTCGCCAGCGCCGCCTCGGAGTCCGCCGGGTCCTCCAGCACGACGTCCAGCCGCACCAGCCCCGACGCCTCACCCGCCGGCCGCACCTCCGACACGCCCTCCACGTCCGCCGCCCCGGCCACCGCCTCCGCCTGCCCGGCACGCGCGAGCACGACGGTCGGCGCGCCGCTGCCGCCGGGGAAGTGCCGGGACAGCACCTCCTGCCCGGCCACCGAGTCGACCTCGGTGAGGAACACGTCCGACTGGGCCGTGCCGGACGCCTTGAGCTGTGGCACGAACGCCACGCCCACCAGCAGCACCAGCGTGGTCAGCACCCACGTGGCCCGCGGCCGGGCGGAGATCAGCCCGGCCACCCGCGCCCACAGCCCGCTCGCCTCCGGGTGCGGCGAGCCGAGCTTCGGGCGCAGCGGCCAGAACGCCGACCGGCCGAGCAGCACGAGCACCGCGGGCAGGAACGTCACCGAGGCCAGCAGCGCCGCGCCGATCCCGATCGCGGCCACCGGCCCGAGGCCCTTGTTGGAGTTGAGGTCGCTGAACAGCAGGCACAGCACGCCGAGCACGACCGTGCCCGCGGACGCGGCGATCGGCTCGATCGTGGCCCGCCACGCCACCCGCATCGCCTGGTAGCGGTCCTCGGTGTCGCGCAGCTCCTCCCGGAACCGCGACACCAGCAGCAACGCGTAGTCCGTGGCCGCGCCGAACACCAGGATGAACAGGATGCCCTGGCTCTGGCCGTTGAGGTCGATGACGTCGGCGTCCGCGAGCAGGTACACGGCGAGGCTGGCCAGGCCGAGCGCGAACACCCCGGACAGCAGCACCACCAGCGGCAGCAGCGGGCTGCGGTAGACCAGCACGAGGATCAGCGCCACCACCGCGCCGGCGACCAGGAGCAGCAGGCCGTCGATGCCGCTGAACGCCTCCTTCAGGTCGGCGACCTGCGCGGCCGGACCGGTCACCAGCACGGTGAGCCCGTCCGGCGGGTCGGCCACCTTCGCCCGGATGGCCTCCACCGCGCCCGCCGGGTCGGCCGGGTCGACCGCGATGACGACCTGCGCGGCCTGGTCGTCGCGCGGCGACGGGATCACCGGTGACGCCTCGCCGGCGAACCCCCGGCCGCCCAGGTACTCACGGTCTGCGGGGGTGAGGCCGGAGGCGCGTTCGGCCACCACGACCGCGGGCAGGCCGCGCGCCTCACCGAACGCCTTGACCTGCTCGGACACCTCCGTCGCCTCGGCCGACGCGGGCAGGAACGCGGTGCTGTCGTTGACCGCGACCTCGCTCAGCTTGCCCGCGAACGGGCCGGAGAAGCCGCCGAGCGCGAGCCACGCGACCGCCACGAGGGCGGGCAACAACCAGCGGGTGCGGGAGCGGGTCGCGTGCACGGGAGAATGACCTCCGAGGTCACTTGGTTCGACGGTCCAATAGTTCGGCCGTCGAAAGAATAACGGGAGGGCGCATGGCCGACAACTCGGCCCTGGTCAGGTTGCTCCGGCAGCTCACGGTCGAAACCGACCGCTTCGTGGAGCTGTTCGGCGAGAAGCAGCGGATGCACCGCACGGACCTCAACGCCCTCGCGGTGATCATGGACGCGCGGTGGAGCGGCGAGCCGATGTCGCCCTCCAGGCTGGCCGAGGCACTGCACCTGAGCGCGTCCGCGACCACGTCCGTGCTCGACCGGCTGGAGGCGTCCGGGCACGTCGAACGCGCGCGCAACCCGCACGACCGGCGCAAGGTCGAGCTGCGCACGTCGGACAAGGCGCTGGAGCTGGGCCGAGGCTTCTTCCAACCGCTCGACGGCGCGTTCACCCGGGCGTGGGAGCAGTTCAGCGACGCCGACAAGGAGGTCATCGCCCGGTTCCTGAGCGCGAGCATCGACGCCACCGTGTCCGTGCGGGCGGGCCTGGCGTCGCCCGCCCGCCCGGAGTGATCTTCGCCTCGTCGCCGGAAACGCCCTGAACGGACGAAATTCACCCGTCGTAGAAAAAATCTCGCTACGCTCGAACCAGTGCGAATCCTCTTCTCGAGCCTCGGCTCACACGGACACACGTATCCCTTGCTGCCGCTCGCGATCGCCGCTCGCGAGCAGGGCCACGACGTCACCTACGTCACGAGCGAGGCGTTCGCGAACGCCTTGACCCCGCACGGCATCGAGCACGTCACCGGCGGCCTGGACTTGCGCGCGGCGGCCGCGGAGGCGGGTGCCGACCCGCAGCGGGCGCAAGACGTCTCCCCCGAGCTCATCTCCTACGTCTTCGGCTCGGTGCTGCCGCGCCGCTTCGCCGCGGACGTGGCGCCGGTCATCGCCGACCGCAAGCCCGACCTGGTCGTGCACGAGTTCGGCAACCCCGGCGCGGGCCTGGCCGCGAAGATCGCCGGCGTACCCGCCCTGTGCCACTCGTTCGGGCGAGTGTTGCGGAGCCACGAACTCGCCGACGTCGTGCAGGCTCACCTGCGGGAGGTCGCCGCGGACCTCGGCGTCGAACTGCCCGAGGGCGACGTGATGGCGTTGGGCAACCCGTACCTGGACATCTGCCCGCCGTCCGTGCAGGAGCCGGCGTTCCTGGCCGAGGCGGTGGACCGGATCCCGCTGCGGCCGGTGCCGTTCGCCGAGCCGGGCGAGCTGCCGCAGTGGGTGCTCGACCACCGGGAACCGCTGGTGTACCTGACGCTGGGCACGGCGTTCGGCGAGGTGGGTGTGCTGCGCACGGCCATCGACGGCCTGGCCGCGGTGGACGCCAGGGTGCTCGTGGCCGCCGGGCCCACCATCGACGCCGACGCGATCGGCGGGCTGCCGGACAACGTCGCGGTGCTGGAGTGGGTACCGCAGGCCGACCTGCTGCCGCACGTGGACCTCGTCGTGCACCACGGCGGCAGCGGCACGACGCTGGGCACGTTCGGCGCGGGCGTGCCGCAGCTGGTCCTGCCGCAGGGCGCCGACCAGTTCGGCAACGCCGAGGCGGTGGCCGAGGCCGGGCTGGGCGACCGGTTGCTCGGCGAGGACGTGACGGCCGAGGCGATCACCGACCGGGCGCGGCACCTGCTCGCCGACGAGGCCGTGCGGGGCGCGGCGCGCGCGATCGCCGACGAGGTGGCCGCCATGCCGTCGCCGCACGACGTGGCCCGCACCCTGCCCGACTACGCCTGAACACCCGCGCGCACCGGCTGACCGTGCCACCCGGGGTCGCGGTCAGGCGGTGCGCCCCCGCACCGTTGCTTAACGCGTAAGCACAGGCCACTCAGCGCAACTATCGCGCCGCTCGTCGTGGCGTGCTTGACCGGTTAATTTGACCACTGCCAACGTCGGCGACGCCACCAAAGACGACTGGCGTTGGGAGACCTTCATGGCAAGACACGTGGGGACACTGGCCGTGATCGCCGCGCTCGTGGCGACGGCGGTGACGCAGCCGACCGCGACCGCGCACGGCAAGCCCTGGGTGGCCGGCTGGGCGGCGAGTCCCGTGGTGGGCAGCGAGATCCCGTGGAGCGACTGCCCGGCGGGCGAGGGGCTGCGCGACCAGACCGTGCGCAACGTGGTGTTCCTCAGCGCGGGCGGCGAGTCGGTGCGGGTGCGGCTGACCAACGCGTTCGGCGGCACGCCGCTGCGGGTGGGTCGGGCGACGGTCGCGGTGCAGGCCTCGGGTGACGCGGCGGTGCCCGGCACGGTGCGCACGTTGACGTTCCAGGGCAGGCGGTCCGTCACGGTGCCGCCCGGCCGGGAGCTGTTCAGCGACCCGGTCCGGCTGGACGTCAAGGCGCTGTCCACGCTGCTGGTGAGCGCGTACGTGCCGGAGGCCACCGGTCCGCTGACCAACCACCCGTTCACCGCGCAGGGCAACTACCTGGCCGCCGGTGACCGGACCGGCGTGCTGTCCGGCGGGTTCCAGGACACCCCGTGCTGGATGGTCGTCAACGGCGTCGACGTCGCACCCGCCAAGCGGGTCGCGGGCACGGTGGTGGCGTTCGGCGACTCGATCACCGACACCGCCAACACCACCGGCAACGCCAACCGCCGCTGGCCGGACTTCCTGGCCAGGCGGCTGAACGCGGTGCCGGGCCGCACGCTGTCCGTGGTGAACGCGGGCCTGGGCGGCAACCGCCTCATCGCCGACCGCGACGAGCCGTTCTGGGGCGTGGCGGGCGTGACCCGGGTGCAGCGCGACGTGCTGTCGCAGACCGGCGTCAAGGCGATGATCCTGCTGGAGGCGGTCAACGACATCGGCTACAGCGCGTCGGCCGAGGACCTGATCGCCGGGCACCGCGCGGTGATCGCGCAGGCGCGCGCCAAGGGCGTGAAGGTCTACGGCGGCACGATCCTGCCGTTCAAGGGGTCGTTCATCTGGACCGAGGAGCGCGAGGCGACCTGGCGGACGCTCAACGACTGGATCCGCACGTCCGGCGAGTTCGACGGCGTGGTCGACTTCGCCGCCGCGACCGCCGTGCCCGGCGACCCGGCCACGTTGAACCCGGCCTACGACAGCGGCGACCACCTGCACCCGAACGACGCGGGCACGGAAGCCATGGCGAACGCGGTCGACCTGGCGATGCTGCTCGACCGCTGACCCGCACCGCTGTCCGGGGCGGGTGCGCTGTCGGCGAACGCCCCGGACAGCACGGCTCCCGAAGGGCACGATCGGGGTGTGATCGTGTGACCGGGAGGCGCCGATGGACCCGCTGGACGCGTACTCGCAGGCCGTGATCGCGGTGGCGAAGTCGGTCACGCCGCACGTGGCCAGCGTGCGGATGCCGCGCGGCACGGGATCGGCGGTCGTGTTCACCGACGACGGCTACCTGTTGACCAACGCGCACGTCGTCGACAGCAGCCGTGAGGGCACGGCGGTGTTCGCGGACGGCGCCGAGTCGCCGTTCACCGTCGTCGGCGCCGATCCCCTGGCGGACCTGGCCGTGCTCAAGGTGTCGGCGGACGCGCCGGGCGCGGCGGAGTTCGGCGACGCCGACCGCCTGCAGGTCGGTCAGCTCGTGATCGCGGTCGGCAACCCGCTGGGCCTGGCGGGCTCGGTGACCGCGGGTGTGGTCAGCGCGCTGGGCCGGGCCGTGCCGGTGAGCAACGGCCGGGCCGGGCGGGTGATCGAGGACGTGATCCAGACCGACGCGGCGCTCAACCCGGGCAACTCCGGCGGCGCGCTGGCGAACTCCGCCGGCGAGGTGGTCGGCATCAACACCGCGTTGGCGGGCATCGGACTGGGACTGGCGATCCCGATGAACAGCACCACCCGGCGGATCCTGTCGACGCTGATGGTCGAGGGCCGGGTGCGGCGGGCGTACCTGGGGGTGGTCGGCGCGCCCGCGCCCCTGCCGGACGCCGTCGCCGAGCGCACCGGCCAACGCGCGGGCGTGCGGCTGGTGCAGGTCGTGCCCGGCGGTCCGGCCGAACGGGCGGGCCTGCGCGACGGCGACCTGGTGCTCAGTGTGGCCCGCACCCGGGTCAGCGACGCCCAGGGCATCCAGCGGCAGCTGTTCGCCGAGGCCATCGGCCTACCGCTGCCGGTGACCGTCCTGCGCAACGGCGCGATGGTCGACGTGATCGCCACGCCCACCGAGCTGACCGCGTAACGGCATCGCGAACCGCCGGCACCCGTGCACCCGCGCGAACTCGCGCCGCAGCCCAGCCTCCTCCGCCGGTTCCGCGTGCAGGAACGCCCTCACCACGCGCAGTCCCGGACGCGGGACGACGGCGCGCGCCGGTTCGTCGGCCGACGTGCGCTGATCGGCGATCACGTGCAGGTAGTGGTCGCTCTCGCTGAAGCCCATGGCGCGGTACCAGCGCAACGTCGGCGGGTAGTCCCGGGTCCACGCGTCCAGCGTGGTCGCGCCGAGCGCCCGGGCCCGGCTCTTCGCCCGTGACAGCAGCGCGCCGCCGATACCCCGGTGCTGGTGGTCGGGGTGGACGGCGATGGTCTCGATGGTGGCCAGGTCGCCGTGGAGGGCCAGGTCGAGGATGCCGATGACCACGTCACCGTCCACCGCCACGAGCTCGGCACCGCCGACCTCGGGTTTCGCCGGGACCGCGTCGTCGTGCACGGCGGTACCCAGGAACGACAGCACCCGGCACCTCAACCACGACGGCTCGTCCTCGGCGACGTAGTCGCGCACCGCATACCCCATCGCGACAGCCTGCCCGATCACGTCGCGCGGGCGTACCGATTTCGCGGCGGGCCGAAGGCAACCATCCGCATCCGCCGAGTGGTAGTACCTGCGTCGGACGAGGGCGAGGGGCCGCGGTGGGAGTACCTGAGGGGTTCGAGGAGTTCGTGGCCGGCGCGTCACCGCGGCTGCTGCGCACCGCTTTCCTGTTGACCAGGGACCGGGGGCACGCCGAAGACCTGGTGCAGACCGCGTTGGCGCGGGCGTGGCGGGCGTGGCGGCGGGTGCAGGGCGATCCGGAGCCGTACGTGCGCCGGATCATGGTGAACACCTACGCCACCTGGTGGCGCCGCAAGTGGCGAGCCGAGCACCCCACCGACGTGCTGCCCGACGCCGGCGGCGCGTCCCCGGAAGCCGCCGTCGACCAGCGGGACTGGCTGTGGCGGGCACTGGGCCGCCTGCCCCGCAGGCAACGCGCGGTGATCGTGCTGCGGTTCTACGAGGACCTGACCGAGGCGCAGGCGGCACACGCCCTCGGCGTCTCGGTCGGCACGGTGAAGAGCCAGACCAGCAAGGCGCTGGCCCGGTTGCGGCTGGACGACACCATCACCAGGGAAGAGGTGTGGCGATGAACCTGACCGACCTCACCGACGTGCTGCGCGACCACGCCGGACCGCCGCCCGACGCCGCGCACGGCCCGCGCATGTCCGGTATCCGGGCCAAGGTCCGGGCCTCCCGGCGACGAGGAGTGATCGCCGCCGCCGTGTCGCTCGTCGCCGTGCTGGGTGTGACCTTCGCGTTGACCGCCCCGGCTCAGCGCGAGTCCGAGCCCGCGGTGCCGACCACGTTCCCGGCGTACCACGCGGGCACCCGGATCGTGGCGCAGGCGGCGGATCGCGCGCCCGCGCACGAGGTCTCGGTCCAGGTCGTGCCCACCAGGCGCGACCTGCGCGTGTTCACCCGCTGCGAGGCGGGTGGCCGGGAGCTGCGCGTCAGGGTGACCGTCAACGGCATGTACTCGCACGAGACCACGTGCGGCCACCAACCGGCAGACGGGGTGGTGAGCTGGACCGCGGAGAGCTTCCCGGTCGGCTCGCCGGTGACGTTCGGCATGTCGGTGGGCGAGTCGGACGTCACCCAGCCGACTGCGGGGCCGATTCCGGCCGGCACCGCGTTCGCCCTCGCGATCGGCGAGGAGGTGCCGGTGGAGGACTACCGGTTCCCGCCTCGGCCGGAGTCGTTGTCGCCCGTGGACCCGCTGCTGAGCGCGCCGGCCCCGAGGATCGACCTGCGGCGGGCCGACCGGGACCAGCCGAACGGCACGTGGCGGACCACCGTGGACCTGCCGGACCGTCCGGTCCGGATCCAGGTCGCGTCCAACACCCCCGGCCGCATCCAGGTGCTGGCCAACGGCGTCCGGGTGTACGACCACGTGAAGTGGACCTACGAAGCCACCACCGGGTTGTCCCTGCCGCAGGACTTGTGGGAGAAGGACTCCGGGGCGAAGGCCGAGGTGGGTGCCGCCGTGGAGATCACCGTCATCGCCGAGCGCACCAGCGGCGACTGGGCGGTGGTGCTGCGCTGACCCGGTCGATCGAGCCGTCAGCGGAACGGGGCGGTGAAGCAGGCGAGGCGGGCGCCGGCGCTGCCCGCCCGGCCGTGCCCGGTCGCGGTGGTCGGCTGTTCGTGCAGGACGATCGAGGCGGGCACGCGGTCGTCGAACGTGAACGGCACCGTGGTCTCGGCCAGGCCGTTGCCCTGCCCGTCGGTGGTCAGCTCCAGCCAGATCTCGTTCTGGGGGTTGGCGTAGGCCGGGTCGACGGACGGCCGCTCGGGCGTCGCGGCGGGATCGACCTCGTGCTGGTAGTGGGGACCGGCGTCGGTGCCGTTGCGGCCGCACGGGTCGGTGTGCGCGTGGACGGCGTAACCGCGGTCGGGCTGGAGCAGCTCGGCGGACAGCCGCACGGTCGTCGCGCCGTCGCCCTCGAGCACCTCCAGCTGCAGCTCGGCACCGGCGGGCGCGGCCTCCTGGTCGTAGGTGAACGCCGAGTCCGCCGCCTCGGGCGGTGCCAGCACGCCGATCTCCCGAGTGCTCACCTCGTCCGCGGACGACTGGGCGTCACCAGGCCCGAGGTCCTCGCCGCACGCCACCGCGGCGCACAGCACGGCCACGACGATGACGACGCGCATGCCGGTCCCCCTCCACACGTCCGCTGCGATCACCGCCCGACTACCCTCGCCGCTCCGGGTGAAACCGCGCGCGTGGCGGACCACCCGGCCGGGTGGTCCGGCGCTGGTGCGCCGGACGCCGGGAACCCTCCTGGTGCCACTCCGCCGCGCGAGGCGGCGGGACACCGCGACCCGAGGGGGTTCGATGAAGACGCGCACCCTGATCGCCGCACTCGCGTGCACGGCCGCGTTCCAGGCGCCCGTCGCGCACGCGGCCGACGACCCGGGCGTGTTGATCGCCTGCGGTACGACCGCCGAGGACCGCGTGACGTCGCGCGGCGACGCGCTGGTCCGCTCACAGTCCTGGTTGGACGCACAGGTGCCGTACAGCCAGCAGGCGTGCCACGAGAACGAGTACGGCAGCTACCGCACCGACTGCTCCGGCTACGTCTCGATGGCGTGGGGCCTGACCCACTCCCGCACCACGGCCACGCTGCGCGACGTCGCCACCGAGATCCCCCGCGCCGACCTGCGCCCCGGTGACGCCCTCCTCGCCTCGTACCACGCCGCGCTGTTCGTGCGCTGGGCCGACGAGGCGCAGTCGGAGCCGGTCGTGCGCGAGCAGACCGGCCCCGACGGCGCGCCACCGGTGGAGCGGAAGTGGACGGCGCAGACGGCGAGCGCCTACACCCCCATCAGGTACTACCGGGTGACCGAGGGCTGACGCGTCAGCCCGCGCAGCGCGTCCCGTTCAGCGTGAACGGGCTCGGCTTGCCGTTCGACCCCGTCCAGCTGCCGAGGAACCCGAACGACACCGAACCGCCCGGCGGCAGCATGCTGTTCCACGACGCGTGCTTCACGCTCACCGCCGCGCCGGCCTGGGTGTGGACGCCGCCCCAGAGCTGGGTGATCCGCTGACCGTCCGGGAACGACCAGGCCAGCGTCCAGGCGTTGACGGGCGTGGTGGTCCGGTTGGTGATCCGGACCTCGGCCTGGAACCCGCCCTGCCACTGGCTGCCGACCTTGTACTCGACCGTGCACAACACCGGCGGCATCGTCGTGGTCGTGGTGGTGGTGGTCGTCGTAGTGGTGGTGGTTGTAGTGGTCGTGGTCGTGATCCGACTCGGGTCGACGATGCCCCAGTACGCGCCCTTGGCCTGCAGCCGCGTGTCGAACAGCAGCGGGTGGTCCTTGCGGGTCACCGGGAAGCTGTCCAGCCACGTGTTGTCGTCCGCCAGGCCCCACACCGTCACCGAGCTGATGTGCTGCGAGTACCTCTTGTACAGCTCGAAGAAGTCCCGGTACCGGTAGGCCTGCGTGAGCAGCACCTCGGCCGGCGGCGTCGGGTAGGACTGGCTGTTGTCGGTGTAGATCGAGATGTCCATCTCGGTGATCTGCTGGTCGACGCCCAGCGGCACGAACTTCGCCAGCATCGCCTCGGTCTCCGCCACGGACGGCCACTGCACGTTGACGTGCATCTGGTGGCCCACCGCGTCGATCGGCACACCCTCGGCCCGCAGCTTGACCACCAGGTCGTAGAGCTTGTCGCGCTTGGACGGGACGTTGGTGTTGTAGTCGTTGATCACCAGCTGGGCGTCCGGCGCGACCTCGCGGGCCACCCGGAACGCCGTGCGCAGGTAGTCCAGCCCGGTGATCTCGAACCACTTGCTGCGGCGCAGGCCGTCCGCCTGGTTCTCGTCGACGACCTCGTTCACCACGTCCCACACCGGGATGTCGGCGCCGAAGTGGCCCACCACGCCGCGGATGTGCGCTTCCAGGCGGGAGAGCAGCAGCGCCTTGTTCTCCGGCGTCGCGGTCATGTCGTTGCCCGCCGCGTCCTTGAACACCCACGCCGGGGTCTGCTGGTGCCACACCAGCGTGTGACCGCGCACGGCCGCGCCGTTCGCCTTCGCCCAGGCGACCAGGGTTTCCGCGTCGGTGAAGCGGAACGTGCCCTCGGTCGGCTCGGTCGCGTCCCACTTCAGCGTGTTGCCGGGCGTGATCGAGTCGAAGTGCTTGGCGAGCAACTGGCCGTGGTTGTTGAGCAGTTCCGCGGTCCCGACCGCCGCGCCCACCGCGAAGTGGTCGGCCAGCACGTCCTTGACCGAGGGGATGTCGGTCTGGATCGGCGGCAACGGCGTGTAGGAGAGGGAGAAGTCGTCGATGTGCAGGGACGCGGTGGCGCTGCCCAGCTCGACGTACGTGCTGAGGAAGTCGACGTCGGCGGCCAACGTGTAGCTGCCGCGCAGGTTGACCCAGTTGTCCGCGGTGACCGCGGTGTCGCCGACGACCTGGTCGTAGCTCGGCGTGCCCGCGGTGCGGCGTTCGACGGACAGCCGCGCCTGCGTCGCCGCTTCGCCCGCCGCCAGGCGCACCCACACCGACAGGTCGTAGCGGACGCCCTTCTGCGCCTTCTCCAGCAGGTTGAGCGTCGGCCCCTGCCAGGACTGGTCACGACCGGTGACCGCGAGGCTGTGGGTGCCGCTGCGGGCCACCGCGGTGCTGGGTGCGACCACCTCGCTCGCGCGGGGCGTCCAGCCCTGCGCCGTGCCGTCGTCGAACGTGCTGGAGACGACGACCACGGGTTCGTCGGCGGCGGCCCGTGGGCTCGCGTGCGCCGCCAACGTGACCAGGCCGGCCACGACCGAGGTCGCGAGCACACCGGCGAGAACTCTCCTCATCGAGAATCCCTCTTCCGTCGGACGCGTTCTGGGAGCGCTCCCAGAACATCTCGCCCGGACTATAGGCAGCCGCGTCGACCGCCGCCCAGCCGCCGTTCAGCCCAAACCCGCCGGTCGGCGGCTCATCATGCGAACCGGACGGCGTGCTCTTACGGTCGGGAGAACCGACGTGCGGAGGTGCCGATGCAGAGCCGGTACGAGTACCTGGCCGTGCTGGCCGCGTGCCTGCTCGTCACCGCGCCGCTGGAGTACGTCGGTCGCGTGTACCGGCGTGCGGCGGACGTCGCCCGCGCGGTGCTGCCGGTGCTGCTGGTGCTGGTCGTCTGGGACGTGGTGGCGATCGTGCGCGGGCACTGGAGCTTCCACGAGGAGAGCACGACCGGCGTGGTGCTGGGCGGTGTCCTGCCGATCGAGGAGGTGCTGTTCTTCGTGGCCGTCCCACTGTGCGCGTTGCTGACCTACGAGACCGTCCGCCGGATGCTGCGCGATGGCTAGGGAGTACCTGCTGGCCGCGGTGACCGCGGCGGTCCTGGTGGTGCTGCTGGAACTCCTCGCCCTGCGCACAGGGCTGTTCCGCCGTCGCGCCTACTGGATCACGATGGTGATCGTGCTCGGCTTCCAGGTACCGGTGGACGGGTGGCTGACCAAGCTCGACGCGCCCGTCGTGCTGTACGCGGACTGGGCGATCAGCGGCGTGCGCGTTCCGTGGGACATCCCCGTCGAGGACTTCCTGTACGGCTTCGCGATGGTGACCGCGGTGCTGTTGCTGTGGGAACGGAGGAGGAACGTGCATGGCGCGGTTGACCGCGGCTGAGGTGCCGGGATCGTTCGACGTGGCGGCGAAGGACTACGACCTGCTGGTCGGCCTGAACCCCGGTTACCACCGCGCGTTGCGGGCCTCCGCGCGGGCGCTCGGCCTGCCGCGGCGCGGCGCCGGCCTGCGTGTGCTCGACCTGGGCTGCGGCACGGGCGCGTCGACCGCGGCGGTGCTGGACGTGGCGCCGGACGCCGAGGTCGTCGCGGTGGACGCCTCCGCCGGGATGCTCGCGCGGGCGCGGGCCAAGCGGTGGCCGGACACCGTCACGTTCGTGCGCGGCCGCGTCGAGGACCTGGACCTGCGCGGGCCGTTCGACGCGGTGTTCGCCGCCTACCTGGTGCGCAACCTGCACGATCCCGACGCCGGTCTGCGCGTCGTCCGCGGGCTGATGAAACCCGGGGCGCCCCTGGTCCTGCACGAGTACTCGGTGCGCGACTCGGTGCTCCGCACGGCGATCTGGACGGCGATGTGCGGGCTGGTGGTGGTGCCCGCCGGGTGGCTGCTCACCGGGGACCGCGCGCTCTACACCTACCTGTGGCGCAGCGTGGTGCGATTCGACGGCGCGAGCGCGCTGCGCGACCGCATGCGGCGCAACGGTTTCCTCGCTGTGCGGAGCCGTCCCGCACCGGGTCTGCAACTCGGTGTCGTGCACACGTTCACCGGCCGGGCACCACGACAGGAGAACCTGTGAAGCCTCGTGATCGCAAGGCGGTGCGCATCGCCGGCCCCGGCGGGCGGGGGCGGTTCGACGAGGACGAGCCGACCGTGGTCGTGGTCGGCGCGGGCATCGCCGGGCTGGCCGCCGCGACGATCCTCGCCGAGCGCGGCGCGCGGGTCGTGGTGTGCGAGCGCGAGCACCACCTCGGCGGCCGGGTGGGCGGGTGGCCGACCCGGCTCGCCGATGGCAGCGAGGTCACGATGACCCGCGGCTTCCACGCGTTCTTCCGGCAGTACTACAACCTGCGCGCGTTGCTGCGCCGCGTCGACCCCGGCTGCATGGCCCTGGTCGGCCTGCCGGACTACCCGCTGTGGCACACCGACGGGCACCGGGACGGGTTCGCCGGGCTGCCCAGAGCGCTGCCGTGGAACGCGCTGGCCTTCCTGCGCCGCAGTCCGACGTTCCGCTGGGCCGACCTGCCCTCGGTGGACGCGCGGGCCGCGCTGCCGCTGCTGGACGTGTCCGTGCCGGAGGTCTACCGGGAGCTGGACCACCTCGACGCGGCCACGTACCTGGCCCGGATCCGCTTCCCCCGGCCCGCGCACGCGCTGGCGTTCGAGGTGTTCTCCCGCAGCTTCTTCGCCCACCCGAGCCGGATGTCGGCGGCCGAGCTCGCGCTGATGTTCCACGTCTACTTCCTCGGCTCGGCGGAAGGGCTGCTGTTCGACGTGGCCGCCGACCCGTTCCCGCACGGCCTGTGGGAGCCGCTCGCGCGGCACCTCGCCGAGCTGGGCGCGGACGTGCGGCGGGGCGTCGAGGTGCGGTCGGTGGAGCCCGGCGGGGCCAAGCGGTTCGCGGTGCGCGTCGCCGACGACGTGCTCGACGCGGACGCCGTCGTGCTGGCCGCCGACGTGCCGGGTCTGCGCCGGCTGGTGGCCGCGTCACCGCGCCTGGGTGACGCGGCGTGGCGCGAGCGGATCGCGGACCTGCGGACCGCGCCGCCGTTCCTGGTGTCGCGGTACTGGCTGGACCGGCCGGTGGATCCGGACCGCCCCGGTTTCCTCGGCACGAGCGGGTACGGCCTGCTCGACAACGTGACCGTGCTCGACCACTACGAGCACGAGGCGCGGGCGTGGGCCGCGCGCACCGGCGGTTCGGTGGTGGAGCTGCACGGGTACGCGCTGCCCGCCGACGAGCCGGACCCCCGCGCGCGGCTGTGGGAGCAGCTGACCGAGGTCTACCCGGAGACCAAGCGTGCCGGTGTGGTGGACGAGCGCCACGAGCTGCGGTCGGACTGCCCGCTGTTCCCCGCGGGCGGGTTCGCCGGCCGACCGTCCGTGCGCACCCCGGACGACTTCCTCGTGCTGGCGGGCGACCTGGTGCGGATCGACCTGCCCGTCGCGCTGATGGAACGCGCGGCGACCACGGGGTTCGCCGCGGCGAACCGGCTGCTGCGCCGGTGGGGCGTGGCCGGGACGGACCTGTGGACCGTGCCCACCGAGGGCCGGGGCCCGGTGCTGCGCGCCGTGGCCCGCCGCTGGGGTCGGACGCCCCGCTAGACGCGGACCTGGTCCACGATCAGCCGCACGGCATCGGCCAGCGTGGCGGGCCGCCGCACGGCGTCGGGCAGTGCGAGCCCGTCCCAGCCGGGTCCGGCCGCCACCACGACGGTGTCGGCACGGCGGCACAGGTCCTCGATCGGCACCGCGTCGGCGAGGTCGGCGAGGTGCGCCCAGACCACGACCACGGCGGGCCGCAGTCGTTCCAGCGCGTCGCACAGCGCCGCTGCCGGCACGCGCGCGCCGAGGCTCCGCCACCGGCAGTCCTCTTCGGACAGCGCGGCGCCGAGGGCGTCCAGTGCGAGCGTGTGCTGCTCGTCCGGGGCGCACGACAGCAACGCGGCCAGCGTGCCGTCGCCGTCCGGGTACGGCACGCCGCGCAGCGCGTGCAGCAGCCCGGCGCTGGCCAGGTGCTCCACCTCCACGCCCGTGCCGCGCCGGGACACCCGGTCGCCGAGCTCGATCAGGAACGGCGCCAGCACCGACTGCCACGACGCCACGACACCGTGCCCGGCGATCAGGTCGGCCGCGAGCCGCCGCACCCGCGGCTCGTCGAGCCGGTCGGCGGCGGTGAAGAACCCCCGCCTGGCGGCCCGCGCGGCGTCGGCCGTCAGCGCGTCCCCGACCCGTCGCGGGTGCTCCGGCGCGGGCTCGACCGCCTGCCGGGCGGCCTCCGCCGGTGCCACGCCCCTCGCGGTCAACGCGACCATGCGCCGCAACCGGTCGACCTCGTCGTCGCGGTAGCGGCGGTGACCGCCGGCGGTGCGGCCGGTCGGTCCCAGCCCGTAGCGCTGGTCCCACGTGCGCAGCGTGGTGGGCGAGATGCCGAGCATCGCCGCGACCGCGCGGGGTGTCCAGCTCATCGACTCCCGGCTCTCACTTCCTGGCGCGTTCGGAGAGCATAGACCGCAACTCGCTCTCGCCGAGCCCTCCCCAGATGCCGAACGTCTCGTGCACTTCCAGCGCGTGTTCGCGGCACTGCCGCATGACCGGGCACCGCTGGCAGATGGCCTTGGCCATCGCCTCCCGCCGCTCACGGGCCGCGCCGCGCTCGTTGGGCGTGTGGAAGAAGTAGGTGCTGTCCATGCCGCGGCACAGACCGGACAGCTGCCAGTCCCAGGACTCGGTGACCGGGATGGGCAGGCGGGAGAGCTCGGGCATGGCGCACGTCCTCGGCGAGTCGGAGCGGTGACGGACTCCACCTTAAAATCGACTCAGAACCGATGCAAGTTGACCTGCCTCAACCGGGGAACGTGCCCTTCGACCGGAGCGCGTACCGGCGCTCGGCGTAGGCCAGGTCGTCGCGCCAGAGCCGGGCGGCGGCCTGGCGCATGATCGGCCGGATCGCCGGGGCCAGTCGCCTGACCAGCGCGAACCCCCGCCGGTCGGACTGCGCGATGGTGGCCTCGACCACCGCGGTCCGCCCGTTGTCCAGCGGTGTGGCGTGCGTCTCGACCACGCTGCCCTCCCCCTCGCCGGACACGATGCGCATCACCACCGTCCGCGGCTCGGGACACGCGAACTCGGCGGTGACCGGCACGCCGAACCGACCGGCCACCCGGAACGTCACCTCCACCAGGAAGCGGTCCCGCTCCTCGGTGGGCGTCTCCAGCACGCGCAGGTTCGCGAACGAGTACGGGTGGAACCACGCGCCGTGCCAGGGGTCGAGCCGGTTGGCGACCACGTCCTCGGGTTCGCACCGGCCGATCAGCGTCGCGACCGCGTCGAGCGATCCGGCGGGCGGGCGCCGGGGCACCACCGGCGCGGGCAGCGGCTCCTCACCGCCCACGTCGTCCAGGCGCACCCACACGAGCACGCCGTCGTCGTGCGCGGGCAACGGGCTCCACCCGCCGAACCGCTCACCGCCCAGCGCGAGCCCGTGCCAGCGGCAGACCAGCTTCCCCTCGGAGACCGCGCCGTCGCACAACGGCGCGCCCAGATGGGGACAGGAGCCGGGGCCCGCTTCGAGCTCGTCACCCCGCCCGCGCCACAGCACCAGCTCGCGACCGGCGACCGTGCGGCCGAACGGCCTGCCGCGCACCACGTCGCGGCTCGCACCGACCACGAACCAGTTGCCGGACGGCCGGGCGGTGGCGCGTTTCAGCGCCGCCTCGATGAGCGCGGGCTTCGCGTCCCGCCACGTCGGTTCCTGCTGGGACCACGGCGGGCTGGTGAACGTCCGCAGCGGCAGGCGGTTCGGCATGTCTCTCCTTCGTGCTCAGGCCGTGCGGGCGAGCACGGCCCTGGCGAACGCGGGCAGCGCGACGGCCAGCCGCCTGCCGTTCGACACCGCGACGCGCCGGGACAGCACGTCGCAGCCCGCTTCCTCGACCAGGTCGAGGATCCGGCCGTAGAGCCGGTACGCGGTGGCGACGCACGGCCGCGACCGCGGCGCCAGCATCGCGATGCCCGGCCGGGCCTGCGCGTACGCGCGGCGGGCATGCCCGACCTGGTCGCGCAGCGCCGCCCGGACCCGGTCGTCGGCCCGACCCGCGGCACGCGCCCACACCAGCCGGTCGCGGTCCACATCGAACTCCGCGAGCTCGTCGGCGGGCAGGTACACCCGGCCTCGGTCGAGGTCCTCGCCCACGTCCCGGATGAAGTTGGTGAGCTGAAAGGCGATGCCGAGCGCGGCGGCGGCCGGTTCCGCCTCCTCCGCCGGCACGACGGTCCCGAGCACCGGGAGCACCTGCAAGCCGATCACAGCCGCCGAACCGTGCACGTACCGCAGCAGCTCGGCGCGCGTCGCGTAGTCCGTGACGGTCAGGTCCATCCGCATCGAGGCCATGAAGTCGCGGAAGTGGACGTCGGGGATGTCGTACCGGCGCGCGGTGTCCAGCAGCGCGGTCAGGACGGGGTCGGAGGTGGTGCGCCGGTCCAGTGCGGACGCGAGGGCGACCTCGACCGCCGCCAGCCGTTCCGCCTTCCGCACCGGATCGCCGTGCACGTCGTCCACGATGTCGTCGACCCACCGGGCGAACCCGTACAGCGCGTGCACCGCGGGCCGTTGCTCCGGGCTGAGCATCCTCGTCGCGAGGAAGTACGTGCGTCCGTGTTCGGCGTTGAGCGCGCGGCACCGTCGATACGCCTCGCGCAGCAGCTGCCCGGTGATGCCTGCGGCGTCCAACTCCCGGTCTGCGGACATCTCGTGGGTGATCCCTTCCGGCGCCGGCTGTGCACCCACGCTAAGTCGGCCCGCCGGGCTCCGCACAACCAACGCGCTCGTCATGCACGGCGCGGGCGGCGCTGCTTAGCTCGATCCACCGCAAGTCCGACGACACGCGAGGGGGCGACGATGTCGCTGTTGGCCGGCACGGACACCCGCACGCCCGCTCCGCAGGCGACGGAGGAGTTCGCGGCCCGGTTCGGCGTCGCGCTGGACGACTTCTTCCGCACCCGCCCGGACGTCGACGCCGCCCGGGAGCTCGCCGGGGAGGTGCGCGCGCTGGTCCTGGCCGGCGGCAAGCGGATGCGGCCCGCGTTCGCGTGGTGGGGCTGGCGCGCGGCGGGTGGCGAGGCGTGCGGAGACGCGGCGGAGGCCACCGTGCGGGCGCTGGTCTCGTTGGAACTGCTGCAGTGCTGCGCGCTGGTGCACGACGACGTGATGGACCGCTCGGCGACCCGGCGCGGCAGACCCGCCGTGCACGAGGCGTTCGCCGCGCGGCACCGGCGGCACCGGTGGTCGGGCAGCGCGCGCCACCACGGCGACTGCGCCGCGATCCTGGTCGGCGACCTCGCCCTGGCGTGGGCCGACGACGCGCTCGTCACGGCCGGGTTGCCCGCCGCGGCGCTGCGGCGCGCGTGGCGGCCGTGGCAGGAGATGCGGACGGAGATGATGGCCGGTCAGCACCTCGACCTGCTCGCGACGGCACGCCGCGAGGGGTCGCTGGAAGCCGCGTTGCGCGTCGCGTCGCTGAAGACCGCCGCGTACACCGTCGAACGCCCGCTGCACCTGGGCGCCGCGCTCGCCGACGCGCCGGCCGACCTGATCGGGTGCCTGCGCGAGTTCGGCCGTGACATCGGAGTGGCGTTCCAGCTCCGCGACGACCTGATCGGCGTGTTCGGCGACGGCGCGGTGACGGGCAAGCCGGTCGGAGAGGACCTGCGCGAGGGCAAGCGCACCCCGTTGATGGCGATCGCGGTCGCCCGGGCCACCGCGGCGGGCGACCACGCCGCGCGGCGGACGCTGCTGCGCTGCCTCACCGGCGTGCCGATCACGGACGAGACCGTGGCCGCCGTGCGGGCGCTGCTGGTCGACCTCGGCGCGGTCGAGGCCGTCGAGCGGCTCATCGACACACTGACCGCGAGCGGGCTCGCCGCACTGGACCGCGCGGCCGTCGACGAGGTCGCCCGCACGCACCTGAAGCGGTTGGCGGCCCGGGCCGTCCACCGCCGCGACTGACGAGGGGAACACCGTGGCGCGCGTCGTGAAGGGCCGAACCGACTCGGTCGTCGTGGTCGGTGCGGGCTTGGCCGGGCTGTCCGCCGCGCTGCACCTGCGCGGGGCCGGGCACGAGGTGACGGTGCTGGAGCAGCGGGCGCACCCCGGCGGCCTGGCGGGCAGGCTCGACGTCGCCGGGCACCTCGTCGACACCGGACCGACCGTGCTCACCATGCCGGAACTGCTGGAGGACGCGTTCGCGGCGGTGGGTGCGCGGCTCGCCGACCACCTGGACCTCGTGCCGCTGCACCCGGCCTACCGCGCCGAGTTCGCCGACGGCAGCGGGCTCGACGTGCACACCGACGCCGCCGCGATGCGGCAGGAGGTGGCCGAGTTCGCGGGCCGCCGGGAAGCCGAGGGCTACCTCGCGCTGCGCGCCTGGCTGACCCGGCTGCACGAGGTCGAGCGCGACCGGTTCCTCGGCGCGAGCTTCGACTCGCCGCTGGACCTGCTGGGCCGCGACCTCGTCACCCTCGCGCGGCTCGGCGGCTTCGGCTCGCTGGCGCGGGCGGTCGGCCGGTTCCTGCGCGACGACCGGCTGCGGCGGGTGTTCACCTTCCAGGCCCTGTACGCCGGGGTGGCGCCCGCCGACGCGCTCGCCGCCTACGCCGTGATCGCCTACATGGACACCGTCGCCGGGGTGTGGTTCCCGCGCGGCGGCATGCGTGCCGTGCCCCGGGCGCTCGCCGACGCCGCGACCGCCGCGGGCGTGCGGTTCCACTACGACATCGAGGTAGTCGGGCTGGAACGCGCAGGCTCGCGGGTGACCGCCGTCCGCACCGCGACCGACCGCTTCCCGTGCGACGCGGTCGTGCTCGCCACGGGTCCGGCGGGGAGCACCCGACTGCTCGGCGGCGCGCCGCGTCGACCACGTCCGCTGCGGTGGTCGCCGTCCGCCGTGGTGGTGCACCTCAGCGCCCCACGCGTGGTGGCCGGGCTGGGCCACCACACCATCTCGTTCGGCTCGGCGTGGGAGGGCACGTTCGACGAGATCATCCGCCGGGGCAGGCTGATGAGCGACCCGTCCCTGCTGCTCACCACCCCGACCCTCACCGATCCCGGGCTCGCGCCCCCGGGACGGCACCTGCAGTACGCGCTGGCGCCGTGCCCGAACCTGGACGTGGCGCCAATCCGGTGGGACCGGGTCGGCCCGCGGTACGCCGAGGAGATCGTCGGTGAGCTGGTCTGCCGGAAGCTGCTCGACCCGGGCGTCGACGTGCTGGCCGTCGTCACGCCCGACGACTGGGCCGCCGCGGGCCAGGCGGCGGGCACCCCGTTCTCGGCGGCGCACACGTTCACCCAGACCGGCCCGTTCCGGCCGCGCAACCTGCCGTTCCGCGAGGGCAACGTCGTGCTCGCGGGCAGCGGCACCACGCCCGGCGTGGGCATCCCGCCCGTGCTCGTCTCCGGCAGGCTCGCCGCCGAACGGCTGCGGCGCTGATGGCCCGTCATCGAGGGGTCGTGGCCCCGCCTCGACCCACTGCCGCCCGGCCGCGACTCGTCGGTCGGTTCGGGTACCGCGCCGCCGCACGCCGGTCGGGGCGCGGATCACGCCACGTGCCACCGGCGGGACGACCGGTGGCACTTGTCAGCCCTCTCACCAGGCGTGACGCCGCGTGCGGGCCGCCGTGGTTGTGGAACCGCGGTGAGCGTCGTAACGTTGAGGTGTCCAGCCGCCACGATCAGCTGCGCGGAACGACGATTCGGGTTGAGCAGAAGCTCGGTTGTTGGTTCTCGTACCAACCGAGGAGTGCCCTGTGGGCGACACCCGCACCGATACCCCCGCGACCACCACCCGCGTCCACCACCACGACGACGTCGCCGTGGTCGAGGTCGTCGGCGAGATCGACATGGCCTGCGAGACGCCGGTCCGCACCGCGCTCGTCACCCAGCTGGACCAGCGGCCCGCCGGGCTGGTGGTGGACCTGACCGAGGTCGACTTCTTCGGCTCGGCCGGTATCCAGCTGCTGGTGGAGGCCATCGAACGGGCAGAGCGCCGCGGTGTCGCGCTGGCCGTCGCCACCGACCGCCGGGCCGTGCTGCGTCCCCTGGAGATCACCCTCGTGCGCGAGGTCGTGGACGTCCACCCGACGCTGGCCGACGCGATCGCTGCGGTGCGGGCGGACGACCTGCCCCAGAGACGACGCGTGGCGCACCAGTGAGCCACCGGCACGGTGAAGACCCGGCACCCCGCAGCGGCGCCGGGACTCCACGTACCACCGCGGCTCAGCTGTCATCCGCCGCCTGACCACGCCGTTCGGCCTCGCTGCGGATCTCCGCTCCCGGTTGGTCGTCGGCGTCACGGCTGATGACACCCTCGCCCGGGTCGACCGGTTCGCCGGCCGGCCGGTCCACCGACACCTCGGGCTGCTCCTCGGCGAGCCGGTCCGCCAGCGGCCGGGGATGGGACTCCTCCCACGGCGTCATGCCGTACTTCGTGACCCCGGACCACCCCTCCGGCGGGTCCATCCCGGACTCCAGCGGGTCCTTCCTGATCCGGTCCTCGTCCAGGTCCTCGGCGCTGTTCAGGCCCGCCGGATCGGTCTCGACCGCGTCGGGCGACCCGGTGGCCTGCGGTTCCGCGTACGAGTTCAGGTCCTCCGTGCTCATACCGGACGTGTACCCGTTCCGGCCGGCCGCAATCGGCCCCGCACGATCAGGCCGTGATCGTCGCGGCCACGATGCACGTGTCGTCCAACGGGGTCGCGGGCACCAGGCGCGAGGTCAGCGCCTCGGGCATCTCCTCCGGGTCGAGGTCCGCGATGAACCCCCGGATCTCGTCCATCAGGCGTTCCAGGTCGTCACCGCGGGCGCCCGCGGACGGACGGCGCTCGATCAGGCCATCGGTGAACATCAGCACCGTGTCACCGGGCGCCAGCAGCATCCGCGCCGTCGCGTACACCGCTCCCCGCACGGCACCGAGGATCGGGCCGTCCGGACGGTCCAGCCGGTGCACTTCGTGCGACCGAAGCAGCAGCGGCGCGGGGTGGCCCGCCTGTGCCCACGACAGCCGGCGGGTGGTCGGCTCGAACCTGCCGACGATCGCCGAGGCCAGCGTCACTCCCCCACCGCCGGTCAGCATGCGGTTGAGCACGTCGAGGACACCGGCCGGGTCGGGGTTGGTCAGCGCGGCACCGGTGGCCGCGTACCTCAGCTTCGCCATCGCCGCCGCGGTCGCCAGGCCGTGACCGGCGACGTCACCGATGGCCAGCAGCGTGCTGCCGTCGTCGATCGGGAACGCGTGGTACCAGTCGCCGCCGACCTCCGCCCACTGCTCGGCCGCGAGGTAGCGCACGGCGACCTTCATCCCCGGCAGGTCGAGCGGACGGCTCGGCAGCGGCAGCACGGCGGAGCGCAGGTGGTCCGCCACCTGGTGCTCCTGCGCGAACTGCTCGCTGAGGTCGAACACCCGCTTCTCCGCCCGCCGCATCGCGGTCACGTCCTGCAGCACCACGTCCAGCCGCACGGGACGGCCCTCGACGTCCAGCACCGGTTCGCCGATGAACCGGCCGCACCTGATCTGGTCGCCCGCCATCAGGCGCAGCTCGGAGTCGGCGCCCTCGCCCCGTTCCAGCATCCGCCGCACGGCGTTCTGCAGGATCGGCAGGTCCTCGCGGAGGACGGACGCGCGGATCTCGTCCAGCGACATGGGTCCCAGCGCCGGGTCGCGGTCGAAGATGACGTAGAGCTGGTCGGACCAGTCGATCTCGTTGGTCACCAGGTTCCACTCGCCCCAGCCGATGTTGCCCAGGCGCTGGACGCTGCGCAGCCGTTCGAGCTGCAACGGGTCCTCGTGCTCGTGCCAGGCCAGGATCAGTCCGTCGCCGAACTTGCCGATGGTCAACGTGTAGCGGCCGTGCTGCGGCAGGCCGGGCGTGTTCTCCTCGTAGTCGAAGATGCTGACCACCTCCCGGACCCCGGTGCGCAGGACGCGGTGGTAGGCGTCCCACAGCTCGGTGCCCGCGACGGTCGGGTAGCTGGTGAGGACGGTCCGCCCGACCAGCTGCTGGTACCGGCGGCCGGAGAAGTCCGTGGCGTCGGGGCTGGCCGCCTCGAACCGGAAGTCGACCACCTCCCCGTCCGCGCCGTGCACCGCGCCCAGCAGCGCCACCGAGCCGGGCAGCACGTCCAGCAGGTGCTGCACCCAGAGCGTCCAGTTGCGGCCCTGCCTGGCGGCTTCCGCGCTCACCAGCGCCAAGAGCGTGGACCCCGCGGCCCGGACCAGCACCTCCAGCTCCCACCGCTCCTCGGCCGAGAAGTCGTGGTCCACCGACCACAACAGCCCGATGACACCGGCGACGCGCGTCTGGTCCTGGAACGGCAGCCACGCGCGCGACCTCCACACCGTGGCCGGTTCACCGATCAGGACGTACCGCCGACGAGCGTCCTCCAGGTCCGGCAACCACTGCGGCAGGCCGCTGAGGACCGAGGCGAGCGCGCCCGTCTCGAGCCGCAACGGCACGCGCTCCCATTCCAGCCGCACCTTGGCGGGCACGTTCGCGACGGCTTCCAACCGCAGCCCGCCATCGGGTTCGAGCAGGTAGACGAGCACGCCGTCGCAGCCGACGTGCTCGCGGACGAGGTCGGCCAGGTCCTCGGGGTCGGCCGCGGTGCCGATCGCCGCGAGCGCCACCGGCTGCGGCGTGCGTTCGCGCAGGGGCGCCGGCGAGGGTTTCGGGATGTCGACCTGCCGCAGGGACCGGTCCGGGACGAAGAGGGCGTCGGTGGGCTCGGTGGGCGAGTCGGACGGCGGCCCGGGCGGCGCCGGCACGCCGAGCACCCCCGCCGCGATGACGGCCAGGTCGCTGCCCGTCGCCTGGGCGAGCCGGACCATGTCCTCGAACGCCTCGTCGGGACGGCAGGAGAGCCGCTCGGCCAGCACGCCCTTCGCCTGCTCGACCACCGCCTGCCTGCGGGCAGCCGCCCTCAGCCGGTCGATCTCGTCACGCTGGCGTGCGACAAGATCGGCCAGCGCCGAACCGGTCGGATCCCGCTGGACTGCCATCACCCCCCAGCATCACCCGCCCGACCGCCCCGGGCCAGCCGAACCCACCCCGCCCCCACCCACGACCGCACTCCCGCCCGATTACCGTGCGTGCCCAGGCCTTGGCACAGTGCTGTGCCAGGGCTTGCGATCCGGTAACCGAGTTGAAATCCTTGGCCCGCACGTTTCGGCTCTGTGAACACCTGCTGGGGGTAGGTCCTGGTGACAGCCAAGCGGACGGGCGAAGCGGATGACACGGGCGGGTGCGCCCTGGGCCACCGGGCGTATCGCACCCGTTCCGGCAGACCGACGAGCCCGACCGGGCGGTGGTAGGGCACCCTTCGCGGCGCCGAACCGACGCACGTCCGGACCCGAACGGAAACCCGCCGACGGCGCGGTGAGCCAGGCATCGACGCTTGCGCCGAACCGACCGATCGCGGGTGATTCGCGCGCGACGTGCACATCACCACGCCAATCGGCGGGTGCTGCGGTCCCGGTCGCACGCACGGCCCATTCGAATCGTCGAATGGCGCCCGGATCGGCATTGACGAGGCTCAGGCAGGTTCGGCACGTCGTATACGCCGTCGCCGAGGTGGTGCTATAGATGTAGGTGAGTCCAAATCAGGCGGCTCGCTCCTTGCCGCAGTCGCCCCGGCTGTGTCGTTGACGACGAGTTGTGGAGTCATGGGAAAGGTAGGACCAATTCCGTGCACTCAGACGCGACAACCCGACCGCTCTTCCGAAACGCCCCGGAATTTGCATGAGGACCCGGCGCACGACCGAAGCGACAGTGACCGCCACGACCCCCGGCACGCTGCCCGGCTCCGTCCGGTGGACCGAGGCACCGCCGCCGGGCCGACCCGGTGCCGCACGCGCGGCGGTGGAGCTGCGCGCGTTGGGCCCGCTCGAAGCGGTGGTCGCCGAACAGCCGGTGGACCTGGGCACGCCCAAGCAACGCGCGCTGCTCGCACTGCTGGTCAGCCGGGTCGGCCAGCCGGTGGCGGTGGACGTGATGCTGGAAGCGCTGTGGGCGGGCCACCCGCCGCCCTCGGCCATCACCTCGTTGCAGGCGTACGTGGCGAATCTGCGCAAGGTGCTGGAACCGCAGCGGGCGCCGCGGACACCGGCGACCGTTTTACGCACCTGTTCCCAGGGCTATGTGCTGGACGGCCACGCCGTGGACGTCGACGTCCACCGGTTCGGCGAACACGCCACAGCGGGCTGGCAGGCATTGGAACGGGGTGATTCCCGGCAGGCGTTGCGCGAGTTCGAGGCGGGGTTGGCGCTGTGGCGGGGGCGGCCCTACTCGGAAGTCGCCGGCGCCACCTGGGTCGCGCCCGAGGTGGCGCGACTGGACGAATTGCGATTATCAGTGGTCGAAGCGCGTTGCGCGGCACTGCTCGCGGTGGGCGCGCACGAAGTCGCGGTGGCCGAATTGGAAGCCTTCGTGCAGGCGCACCCACTGCGCGAATACGGCTGCGAACTGCTCACCCTGGCGTTGTACCGCGCCGGGCGGCAGGCCGACGCGCTGAAGGTGCTGCGGACCATCCAGATGCGGCTGGCGGAGGAACTGGGCGTCGATCCCCGGCCCGCGCTGAAGCAGCTCGAGCACGAGATCCTGAACCAGTCGCCGACGCTGGACTGGCAGCCGACCCCGACGCTCGTGGCCACCGACGAGCCCGTCGTCACACACGACGACGCCCCGCCCGCGCCGGTCGCGATCGTCACGACCAGCGCATCCCCGCCGCCGGTCGCGGACGGTGAGGTCTTCGTCGGCCGCGAGGCGGAACTGCGGCAACTGGCCGACGCGCTGGCCGCGGCCGCGACCGGAAGCGGTCGGGTGGTCACGGTGTCCGGCGAGCCGGAGATCGGCAAGACCAGCCTGCTGCGGCGGTTCGCCGAACGAGCGGGCGTACCGGTGCTCTGGGGCACCTGCCCGGAGCATGTCGACGCACCGCCGCTGTGGCCGTGGGAGCAGGTGCTGCGCGCCGCGGTCACCCACTTCCCGCCGGCCTCGACGCCGGAACCGGTCGCACGGCTGCTGGACGGTGACCGGCGGCCGGCGGACGACGCCGACGTGGCCGGTGCCGAGCTGCGCCGGTTCGAGGCGATCGTCCACTACCTCACCGCCGCGTCGGACGCGGCGCCGTTCGCGGTGGTGCTCGACCACCTGCACCGGGCGGACCCGTGCTCGCTGCGGTTGCTGGCGCACCTGGCGGAGTCCGTGCCGGCGAGCCGGCTGCTGCTGGTCGTGTCCTACCGGTCGGAGGAGGCGGCGGTCCTGTCCCGGACGTTGGCCGCGTTGGCCCGCGCGGAGATGACCCGGATCGAGCTCACCGGCCTCGACCTGCGCCAGACCCGGAGCCTGGCGTGCGCCGTCCTCGGCCGCGAGGTCGGCGGGCGCACCGCGCAGGAGCTGTGGGCCCGCACCGAGGGCAACCCGTTCTTCCTGCGGGAACTCGTCAAGCTGTTGACCAGTGAGCAGCGCCTGGACCAGCCGCACACGGTGCCGGTGCCCGTGCCGGTGCGCGAAGTGGTGCTGCGACGCGTCGCCCGGCTGCCCCGGACGGCGGCCGAGCTGTTGACGGTGGCGGCCATCGCCGGTCGGCAGTTCGACATCGAGGTCGTCGCCGAGGTCGCGTCGGTCGACGTCGAGGCGGCGCTGGAAGCCCTCGACACGGCGGTCGCGGCGGGGCTGGTGGTGGAGGAGCAGCAACGGCTGGGCTGGTTCCGGTTCACCCACGCCCTGACCGCCGAGGTGCTGTACGGGACGACCGGGCGGCTGCGCCGTGCGCTGGTGCACCGGCGGATCGGCGCGGCGGCGGCCAAGGCGTGGACCGACAGCACCGAGCGGGCGGCCGAGATCGCCCGGCACTGGCTGCCCGCCGCCGAACTCGACCCGTCCGCCGCCGCGCAGGCCGCCGCCCACGCCGCCACCGCGGCCCGCGTCGCCGACACCGAGCTCGCACCCGAGGACGCGGCACGGCTGTGGCGGCAGGCCGTGGCCGCCGCCGACCTGGCCGGCCAGGACGACGTGGACCGGCACCCGCTGCTCGTCGGCCTGGGCGCGGCCCTGTACCGGGCCGAGGACTTCCGCGACGGGCTGGCGGTGTTCAGCCAGGCGATGGAGGACCTCCTCGCGGCACCCGGCGCACCGGACACGTCCCGGCTCGTCACCACCGCGCTCGCGGCCGTGGCCGAGTTCGACCTGGGGTCCACCGGCCGGGGTGAGGTCGACCAACGGCTCGTCGACGTGCTGCAACGCGCACGGCCGCACGTCACGGACCCCGTCCAGCACGCGCTCCTGCTGTCCTGCCTGGCCGTCGCCCGCCGCCACGACGGTGACGCGGCGGGCCGGGCCGCGCTGTCGGACGAAGCCCTGGCCATCGCGTGGCTCTCGACCGAGAACGCGGAGCTGGCCCAGCTCCTGCACCTGCGCGCCGTGGCGCTGGACGGGCCCGACCACCTCGACCAGCGCCTCCAAGCGGCCACCGAGCTGCTGGCGCTGCCGGACCTGCCGCCGTCGACCGAGGCGCGGGCCAGGCGGATCCGGGCCCAGGTGCTCGTCGCCCTCGGCCGGGTCGGCGAGGCCGCCGCCGAACTGGACCGAGCGGCCGAGTACGCGGAGCGGCGCAGCCCGGCCCTGGCGACCCGGCTGCGCTGGTCCCGGGCCGGTTTGCTGCTGCTCGGCGGTCGTTGGGCGGAAGCCGACGAGTTGAGCCTGACGACCTACGACCGGTGTGCCCGGATGTCCTGGGCCGACGCCCGGTTCAACCGCGCGATCCAGCGCTGGGAGGCCGCGTACCTCACCGGTGAGGGACGGCACCTGGTCGACGAGCTGCGCGCCACCGCGGAATCGTCCGGCCGGCCCGCGTTGCAGGCCGTGCTGGTGATGGCGCTGGTGGAGGCGGGCCGGATGCGGGACGCCCGCATCGCCCTGCACCGCTTCCCGCGCGGGCCGGAAGAGGACCACCTGTGGCTCTACGGCCGCTGCTGGGCGCTGCTGGCCGCGGCACGGCTCGGCGAGACCGAACTGGTGGCCCGGTGGCGGGCCCGGCTGCTGCCCTACCGCCACCTGACGTGCTCGGCGCCGGATCTGGTGATCAGCGGGTCGGTGGCCTACTTCACCGCCGAGGCGGCCCTGGCCCTCGGCGACCCGGACGCGGCCCTGGCCGACCTCGCCGTCGCCACCGACACGATCCGGCGGATCGGCGCCGTGCCGTGGCTGGCGAAGGTGCGTGGCGCGGTCGAGCTGGCCCGCCGGTTCGAGGTGATCTCCGCACCCTGCTGACCACGCGGCCGGTGCCCGTGCGAGGCACGGGCACCGGCCGCGGCACTACACCCGGGTCGAGGCGTGGGCGCGGAGCGCGACGCGCAAGCTCGCCACGACGCGTTCGACCTGGTCCAGGCTCAGCTCGGCGTGCATCGGGACGGCGAACTGGCGCCGGAAGAGGTCCGCCGAGGTCGGGCACTGCTGCTTCGCCTCGTACACGGGCTGCAGGTGGCTGGCCCAGGTGCCGTGCCCGCAGCCGATCCCCTGGGCACGCAGGTCGGCGGCGACCCCGGCGCGGTCCACGTCCGGGTCCAGCGTCAGCAGGTAGGACTGCCAGGCGTGGGTGCGGTCCGAGGGCACGTGCGGCAGGGTGACGAGATCCTCGTCGGCGAGCAGCTCGGCGTACCGGGCCGCGACCGCGCGCCTGCGTTCCAGCAGCTCGCCGATGCGGCCCAGCTGCACCAGCAGGATCGCGGCGGCGATGTCGGACAGCTTGTAGTTGTAGCCGATCCCGGTGAACTCGGGGATCGGCAGGCCGACCACCTGCGCCTTGTCGAAGATGCTGCCGATGCCGAACGACGACCGCAGCCGCGCACCGGCCGCGAGCGCCGGGTCGGCCGTGAGCAGCGCACCGCCCTCGCCGCTGGTGATGCCCTTGCGCCCGTGGAACGACAGGCAGGCCACCGGCGCCAGCGCGCCCGCCTCCTGTCCCCGGTACGTCGCGCCGACGGCACAGGCGGCGTCCTCGACGAGGAACAGCCCGTGGCGTTCCGTGATCGCGTTCAGCTCCGCGTAGTCGGCGGGCAGCCCCACGGTGTCCACCGCGATCACGCCGACCGTGCGCGGGGTGATGAGTGCCTCCACCGCCGCCGGGTCCACCGTGCCGGTGTCGGCGCGCACGTCGGCGAAGACGGGCACCCCGCCGACGTAGTGCACCGCGTGGGCCGGGGCCGGGAACGTGTAGTCGGCGACGATCACCTCGTCGCCCGGCTCCACGCCGAGTTCGAGCAGGGCCAGGTGGAGCGCGGAGCCGCAGTTGTTCAGCGCGACCGCGTCACCGACGCCGTAGCGCTCGATCAGCGCTGCCTCCAGCGCCTTGCCCTTCGGGCCCTGACCGGCCTGCCAGCCGGAGGCGAACACCTCCGCGACGGCCGCCAGCTCCTGCTCGCCCAGGCTCGCCTTGACGAGGGGGATCGGGTCCACCGCGGTCACCTCTCGCTCACCAGTGGCGCGCCTACGTGCTCGAGTGCGGGCGGTTCGTAGCGCAGCGGCGTGATCTGCTTGACGTCGTAGCGGTCGCGCAGCCGTTGCACGGCCTCGGGGTCCACGTCGTCACCGGCCGCGAAGATCTCGCAGATCTCCTCGAAGTACCGCTCGTGGTCGGGTGCCGGGTAGCTCTGGAACAGCATGCGCGTCGGCTTGTCGGTGGGGTTGCGGAACGCGTGCGGCGTGCCGGTCGGGACGAACATGCAGCTACCCGTGCCGGCCCGGACGACCCGGTCGCCGTTCGGCGATTCCCAGTCCTGCCAACGGTCCCCCTTGCGCTCGACCGGTTCGAACGCCAGGAGCTCGAGCTCGCCGTCGAGGATGTAGAAGAACTCGCCGGTGCGCTCGTGGACGTGCGCGCCGACGTCGAACCCGGGCGGCACCACCACCTCGAAGGTCGACACGGCGGAGCCGTCCGCGCCGGTGACCTTGAAGGTGACGTCCTGCGCCTTCGTGGTCAGCTTCCGACCCTGGCCTGGTGGGACGATCAGGCCGTCCATGTGGCTTGCCTCCCTGCGTCGTGCGCGAAGTCCCGCTCGGAGTGGATCGCCGACGCACCACGTCGGCCCGGGATGTCGACGGCCCAGCGGCCCACCGCCATCTCCGCGGTGATGCCCGGGCCGAACCCCGCGATCACGCCGGTGGCCCCGGGCGTGACCAGGTCTTCCTCGAACAGCCTGCGCAGCGCGTCCAGGACGACCGCGCTGGCGATGTTCCCGTGCTCGGTCAACGTCGCCCAGCTGTGCCGGAACGCGGTGCGGTCGACGCCGAGGAACTTGCTCAGGTCGTCCAGGATCCGCGGCCCGCCCGCGTGGATGATGTAGAAGTCGAGGTCGGCGACGTCCCAGCCGTGGTCGGAGGCCAGCTCGCGCAGCACGGGGGCGAGCGGTTCCATCGTCCCGGGCACCCGGCGGTCGAGCTGGAAGTGGAAGCCGGTGGACCGCACCGCGTAGGAGATCCACTCCTCGGTGTTCGGGATGAGGTAGGAGGCGTTGCGCTCCAGCGACACACCGGTGCCACCGCTGCCCCGCACCACGGCCGCCGCGACCGCGTCGCCGAACAACCCATCGGACAACAGCGAACCCACGC
The DNA here is from genome assembly GCF_003014735.1 of Saccharothrix carnea. GTDB lineage: Bacteria > Actinomycetota > Actinomycetes > Mycobacteriales > Pseudonocardiaceae > Actinosynnema > Actinosynnema carneum. The sequence goes on from NZ_PYAX01000019.1 coordinate 111,886, forward strand.
CGTCGTCATCCGGCTGGTAGCACAGCGAGCACAGCTCGCAGGAGACGATCAGGACGTTGGCCTCGGGGTAGGCGGTGCAGAAGTCGTGGGCCCGGCCGATCGCCGCGCCACCGGCCGCGCAACCCAGCTGCGCGATGGGGATCTGGCGGGTGTTGGACCGGAAGCCCATGGTGTTGATCAGCCACGCGGTCAGCGACGGCATCAGGAAACCGGTGCACGACACGTAGATGATGGCGTCCACGTCGTGCGCCACGATGCCGGCGTTGGCCAGGGCCTCCTCGATGACCTCGGGGCAGCGCTTCTTGGACTCGATCTCGTAGATGCGGTTGCGCTCCTCGAAACCGGGGTGGCGCAGGGTCTCCTCGATGGGCTGCACGATGTGCCGCTTCAGCACGCCCGTGTTCTGGATCAACCTCAGCGCCAGCGGGAGCTGCGGCTTCCCTGCGTGCACCCTCTCGGCGAACTCCAGGGTCTGTTCCATGGTGATCACGTGTTCCGGCACGCGCACCGACGGCTTGCACAAGATGGGCATGTCTGGCCGCAACCCCCTGCACGTAAGAGTGGTCCTCGAAACCCCGACGCCACCCGTCTGCGGAACAGCGTGGTGCGGCTGCGACGGCGCGGTTCGAGGGTCGGCTCGGGCATACGCCCTGACTGTCCCCCATCGCGCTTGTGATCGACTTGGCGCGGGCTTCTCGCGCCACCAAGGCTTTCCGGTGCGCCGCAGGGCCGCCGGGGACCGTGCGCGGTGATCCGTTCGGCCGGTCGCGGCCGCTGCGCCAAGGTGCCGCCAAGTCGGGGCCAACCCGTTCGACAGTCCCGGCCAAGTCCGGGTGTCGATGCTAGGGCGGGCAGCGCGAAGGCCAGGTCGCCGCGATCACGTCGTGCCCGGTTCTCGGCGAGCGGTGCGGCCGCACCTCGGCGCTCGCCCGCGCGTGCCCTCGCGCTCCGCCGAGCCGGTGACGGCCCGACTCCTCGTCGAACACCCGGAAGGAGCAAGTCTGGATGAAGGGGTCCATGATCCACGACTCGATGTGGAAGCGCGGTCTCTACCCCGGCATCGTGCCGGAGGTGGCCGCCGCCAGGAACGGTTCGACGCCGCTCACCCTCGACCACGACCTGGACGTGCTGCCCGAGGCCGGTCGGCGGATGACCGTGGCCGACCTGGCCGGTCACGTGGACGACCTGGCCGGGCGCCTGTGGGCGGCCGGTGTCCGGCCCGCGGAGCACGTCGCGATCTACAAGACCGCCAACTTCGACGCGTGGGTGCTCGCCAGCGCGACGTCCCGGATCGGGGCGGTGCCGGTGATGCTGTCGCCCGCCCTGAAGGGCCCGACCGTGGGCGCCCTGCTCGACCGGCTGGAACGGCCGCACCTGCTCACCGACGTGCCCAAGCTCGACGGGCCCCTGGCCGAGGTGCCGCTGGCGGAGCGCACCGCGAGCGTGATCATCGTCGCCGGGAGCAGGCCGGGCACGGCGTCGCTGTCCGAGCTGGCCGGGTCGCCGCGCGTGCGACCGGTGTTCCGCGTCCCGGAGGAACCCGCGCTCATCACGCACACCTCCGGCACCACCGGCCTGCCCAAGCTCGTCGTGCACACGCCGCAGAGCATGCGCCTGCGGTTGCGGCCGCAGCAGTGGCTGCTGGCGTTGATGCGCAACCGGGAGACGGTCGCGATCCACATCCCGTTCGTGCACTCGCGGATGTTCGCCGCGATGGCGCTGGCGCTGGTGCGGGCGATGCCCGTGCTGCTGGTCAAGCAGTCCGACCCGGACGCCGTCACCGACCTGTTCCGCGAGCACCGGCCCGGGTTCCTGGAGGTGCTGCCCAACTCGTTGATGGAGTGGGAGGACCTCGCCGAGGACGAGCGCAAGCCGTTCGCGTCGATCAAGTACTTCAGCACCACCTTCGACGCGATCCACCCGCGCACGATCAGCAGGCTGCTCAAGTCGTCCGAACGGCGCTCGCCGCTGTTCTTCCAGATCTACGGCCAGAGCGAGGTCGGCCCGGCCGTCGGCAGGCCGTACTTCCTGCGGTCGGCGCACAAGGCAGACGGGCGGTGCGTCGGCTGGGCCATGCCGGGCTGCGCGCGGGTCCGCGTGGTGAGCCGGGACGGCAAGCGCCCGTCCAAGGACAACCCCGGCTTCATCGAGGTCCGCTGGAAGGGCAACGCCCAGACCTACTTCGGCGAGCAGGAGCGGTTCGACGAGAACCTGCGCGGCAAGTGGTGGCGCACCGGCGACGTCGGCTACTTCACCAAGCTCGGCTGCCTGCACATGCTCGACCGCGAGGTGGACATGATCCCGGGCGTGCAGAGCAGCCTGGAGGTCGAGGACGTCCTGCTGGGCCGGATCGGCGAGCTGAACGAGCTGGTCGTGGTCACCGGACCGAAGGGCGAGGCGATCCCGGTCGTGTGCACCCACGACGACCGGCCGCTGGACCGCGACCGCTGGCGCTCGGCCGTCGCCGACTTCCCGCAGCTGGCCGACCCGATCCAGATCCCGCGGGCGGAGCTGCCCCGCACCGCCACGATGAAGGTCCAGCGGCTCGAGCTGTCCCGCCGGCTGCAGGACCAGCTGGGGAACCGGGCGTGACCCGGACCCCGGCCGCACTTCGCGACACACGACCAACCGAGGGGATCAGCGCGATGACACCGGACGCAACGCTGGCGCGACTTCGTGACTACATGGTGGGACCCGCGCGGTTCATGAACCTGCTGTCCTGCTTCGAGCTCGGCATCGTCGACGCGCTGCGGGAGCAGCCGGGGCAGACCGCCGTCGACCTCGGCAAGGCGGTCGGCGCCAAGCCGGACGCGGTGGAGCAGCTGCTGCACCTGCCGGTCAAGGAGGGTTTCATCGCCTACGACGGCGAGTCCGGCGGCTACTCCCTCGACGCGCTCGCCGACGTGCCCGTGCCCGACCTCAAGCGGGCGCTCGCGTACATGAACCTGATCAAGGTCGTGGCGTTGCGGCAGTTGTTCCACCTGACCGACAGCGTGCGGACCGGCACGGTCGTCGGGCTCAAGGAGCTGTACGGCTACGAGGGCACCCTGTACGGGGCCGTGGAGCAGCACCGGGACCTGCGCGACGCGTGGTCGACGCTGATGGACAAGGTGACCGAGCGCATCGACCCGTGGTTCTTCGACAACGTCGACATCCCGGCCGGTGCGCAGGTGCTCGACCTCGCCGGCAACACCGGGCTCGGCGCGATCCACACCTACCGGCACAAGGCGTCGCCGGGGCTGCACGTGACGACGTTCGACCTGCCCGAGAAGGAACGGGAGTGCCTGGAGAACTTCCGGGCCAACGGCGTGGCCGAGCACTGCTCGTTCATCGGCGGCAACGTCTTCGAGAACATCCCGCAGGGCTACGACGTGGTGCTGATCAAGCACTTCCTGGACATGTTCGACCAGGACGACGTGTTCCGGATCCTCGACGGCGTGCACCGGTCGCTCAACGACGGCGGGCAGGTCCACGTGATGGTGCCGGTCTACCCCGAGGACATCACGGACACCGACAACTACAACGTGGACTTCTTCCCCGCGTTCTTCCTCGGCGCCACCATGGGCCAGGGCGGGCCGCAGAAGCTGTCGACCTACCGGCGCTGGCTGGAGGAGCGCGGGTTCACCGTGACGCGGGCGATCGCCAAGGACCCGGCGGAGATCCCGAAGGACGTCATCCCCGTGCCGGGCATCCTGTCCGCGACGAAGAACCCCTGAGCCGACGCGGAACGCGGCCGTCCTGGTGGGACGGCCGCGTTCCGCGTTGCGGGGTTCGGTGTCGTCGGGTTCGGCGTTATCGGGCGAAGATCAGGGTGGCGGGCGACCCGGTGGGCTGGAACGTGATGTCCTCGAAGCCCGCCTTGCTCAGCCACGACTCGTAGTCGGCCCGCCGCCAGGTGCCGCCCTGCTTGCTCTTGAGCAGCATTTCGGAGGCGAACAGCAGGGCGAACGGCGGGCCGCTCCGGTCGTCGTCGACCACGTAGTCGTTGACGACCAGCGTGCCACCGGGCTTGAGGGCGTCCCGCAGCCTGGTGAAGGTCGCGGTGTTGTCCTCCGGGCCTTCCTGGTGGGCGATGTGGGAGTACACCGCGATGTCGTACTCGGCGAGGCCGAAGTCCGCGGTGTGCAGGTCGCCGTCGACGCAGGTGAACCGGTCCGCCACGCCCTTCTCGGCGAGCAGCCGGCGGGCGATCGCGTTGATCGGGCCCCAGTCGAGCTGGGTCGAGCGCGCGGCCGGGTTGAGCGACAGCCAGATCGCCGAGTAGACGCCCGATCCGCCGCCCACGTCCAGGACGGAGACCTCGCCTCGGTCGGCCAGCCCGAGCACCTCGGCGGCGATCTTCGCCACCGGGACCGACTGGGCGGCGATGGCGGTGACCACCTTCTCCCAGTGCGGGTTGTCGGCCACCTCGACCGTCGCGTCGGTCACCGGTCCACCGGCGCGGACCACGTCGGGCAGGGCCGTCAGGGCGCCCATGTGGCCCAGCTTGAGCTTGGCGAACTCGCTCAGCGAGGCGGGCCGCCCCTCGACCAGGAACGCGGCCGCCTCAGGGGTGTTGCGGTACCGGCCACCGCTCAGCTCGACCAGTCCCAGGCTGACCAGGCCGTCCAGCAGGGTTTGCGCACCCCGCTCGGAGATCCCGGCCGCGGCGGCCAGCCGGTCCGCGGTGTCGGTGCCCGCGTCGAGGTGGGTGAACAACGAGTGGCTCGCCGCCGCGCCGAGGATGCCGGTGGCCCAGTAGCCGTTGATGAGCTGCAAAATCCGATCCGGCGTCGGTTGGGTGTCGTCCATGCCGCCTTCCTGGGTCCGGGGTGGGCCGTGCGCCCGTACCGTCGCTCATCGGGCTTGCCACCGGCTTGCGGTCGACTTGGCGCACGGGTGACGACGGCGCGGCACGACCTGTGGCACCCCGGGCCGTGCGCTGCGGACGCTGCGGGCGGTGCGGCGGGGCGGGGCGAGCAGCGCAGCACCATGCCGTGCCGGGCCGGGCGGGCAGCGCCATGCGGCGCGGGCAGTGCGGAAAGCGTCATGTGGGCAGCGCCGTGGCGCGGCGGCGGCCCGGGTGGGTCGCCGCCGCGATGGGCGGAGGGCTCAGGCGGCGCGGCCGGCCTTCAGGGCCGCGGCCGTCTCGGCGACCCGGCGGGCCTGGTAGGCCACCGCCTGCAGGGCCACGTCGTTGGGCGCCTCGCTGCCGCCGACGTGGGACGCGCCGTAGGGGTTGCCCGACTGGAACTGGATCGGGTCGGTGTAGCCGGGGGGCACGATGATGCCGCCCCAGTGGTAGAAGGTGTTCGCCAGCGCCAGCAGGGTGGACTCCTGTCCGCCGTGGGCGGTGTTGGAGGCGGTGAACGCCGAGTACACCTTGTCCGCGAGCTTGCCCGCGAACCACAGCGGGCCGGTGGTGTCGATGAACGCCCGCAGCTGGCTGCTCGGGTTGCCGAACCGGGTGGGGGTGCCGAGCAGCACCGCGTCGGCCCAGTCGAGGTCGTCGTGCGCTGCCTGGACGACGTCGGCGGTGTCCTGGACGTGCTGCGCCCACGCCGGGTTGGCGGCGATCGCCTGCTCGGGGGCGGTCTCGGCCACCCTGCGAAGTCGCACCTGGGCGCCGGCCTTCTCCGCGCCCTCGGCCGCTGCCCGCGCCAAGGCGTGTACGGTGCCGGTGGCGCTGTAGTAGATGATGGCGACGTTCACGGAATCCATGATCGGTTTTCGTCCTTCGCGGGTTGATCGTGTGGGCGGTGCCGGAGGGCGCGGCCGGCCGAGCGGGAGCAGGACTCCCGACCCCGGGTCACGACCGGTCTCCACCAGTACGACGACGCGATCCCCCGTAGTGTGAGGTGACGCGGCTCACTCCGGCCCCGTCGCACGGTGGAGGCGCGGCCGAGGGGGTTGGCGACGGCATGAGCACGCAGTCCGAGCAGGGGGACGGCACGACCGACCCGGGCCTGAGCGCGATCATGAGCGAGCGTCGCCTGCTGATCAACCTCGCCTACCGGCTCCTGGGCTCCCTGGCCGACGCCGAGGACGTGGTGCAGGAGACCTACGCCCGCTGGTACGCCATGTCACGGTCGCAGCAGGACGCCATCGACTCCCCCGGCGCCTGGCTGACCAGGGTCGCCAGCCGGATCTGCCTGGACCAGCTCCGCTCGGCGCGATCCCGCCGGGAGCGCTACGTCGGCGAGTGGATCCCGGAGCCGCTGCCCGACCACGCGGAGTGGGTCGGCGGGCGGTCGGGCGGTGCCACCGGCGACCCGGCGGACCGCGTCACCCTGGACGAGTCGATCAACATGGCGCTGCTCGTGGTGCTGGAGTCGATGACGCCGGCGGAGCGGGTCGCGTTCATCCTCCACGACGTGTTCCGCTACCCGTTCACCGAAGTGGCGGAGATCGTCGGACGCACGCCCGCCGCCTGCCGCCAGCTCGCCACCTCCGCCCGGCGACGCGTGCGCGCGGCGCAGGCGCCCGCCGCCGCGGCGGTCCGGCGTGCCGACGTCGTCCGGGACTTCAAGCAGGCGTGGGAGGCCAAGGACATCGACGCCCTCATCGGCCTGCTCGACCCCGCCGTCACGACGGTCGCGGACGGCGGCGGCCTGGCCAGCGCCGAACTCCACCCCGTCGCGGGCGGCGAGCGGGTCGCGCGCTACTTCGTGGACCTCCTCGACCGGGTGCCCGGCCTGACGGTCCTGGAGCGCACGGTCAACGGCCAGCCCGGGCTGGTCGCGCAGCACGAGGGCATCACGGTGACCGTGATGGCGTTCGACGTGGCGGGCGACCGGATCAAGCACATCTGGGCCGTGCGCAACCCCGAGAAGCTCCGCCCCTGGCCGGGAGCCGCCAAGCCGGCGCCAAGCCGCTGACCAGTCCCGGCCAAGTCCGGTGGCCGATGCTGCTGCCGCGCCCGAAGCGGTGTGCGGTTGCCACGGCTGCGGCGGCCCGGTCCGGCGGCGGAGCGGTTGCCGGGTGGCCGTCGTCCCGACACCGCCACGGGTCCTCCCGCACCCGCCGGGTGAGCGACGCCCGGCGCGGCGGTGGAGACGACAAACTCGAAGGATTGGTCGAATGACGCCTGAAGCCACGCTCGCCCGATTCCGCGACTACATGGTGGGACCCGCGCGGTTCATGAACCTGCTGTCCTGCTTCGAGCTCGGCCTGATCGACGCGCTTCGGGAGCAGCCCGGCCTGGACGCGGTGGCGCTCGGCAACGCCGTGGGCGCCAAGCCGGACGCCGTGGAACAGCTCCTGCACCTGCCGGTCAAGGAGGGTTTCCTCGCCTACGACGCGGCGACGGGTGGTTACTCCCTCGACGCGCTCGCCCGCCTGCCGGAGGCCGACCTCCAGCGGGTGCTCGTCTTCCTCGACCTGGTCAAGGTCACCATGCTCAGGCAGCTGTTCTACCTCACCGAGAGCGTGCGCGAGGGCACCGTCGTCGGCCTGAAGGAGTTCTACGGCTACGACGGGAACCTGTTCGGCGCCGTGGCCGAGCACAAGGACCTGCGCGAGTCCTGGGCGACGGCGATGGACGCGGGCACCGCCCGCGTCGACCCCTGGTTCTTCGACAACGTCGACATCCCGGCCGGTGCACGGGTGCTCGACCTCGCCGGCAACACGGGCCTCGGCGCGATCAACACCTACCGGCTGAAGTCCTCCCCCGGGCTGCGGGTGACGACGTTCGACCTGCCGGAGAAGGAACAGGAGTGCCTGGAGAACTTCCGCACCCACGGCGTGGCCGAGCACTGCTCGTTCCTCGGCGGTGACGTCTTCGAAGAGGTGCCCACGGGGTTCGACATCGTGCTGATCCGGCACTTCTTCACCCTGTTCGACAAGAGCGAGGTGCTCAGGATCCTGCGCAACGTCAACAAGTCGCTGGACGTCGGCGGGCAGGTCAACGTGCTGGTCCCGGTGTACCAGGACGACGTCCGCGACCACGACTCCCGCTCGGTCGACTTCTACCCCGCGTTCTTCCTCGGCTGCGCGATGGGCCAGGGCGGGCCGCAGAAGCTGTCGAGCTGGAGCGGCTGGCTGGAGGAGTGCGGGTTCGAGGTGACCAAGGTGATCGTCGAGGACCCGGCCGCCATCCCGGCGGACGCGCTGCCGCTGCAGGCCGTGCTGACCGCGCGGAAAGCCGCCTGACCGTCCATTCGCTCCTCACATCCCGGCGGGCTGCTCCGTCGAAGATGTGCACACACCAGTACCTGTAGAGGAGCATCACCGTGGAAGCTCGCCTGGACCTCTTCGGCAACCCGGTTGCGGTCAAGGTCCTGAAGTACCTCACTTCGGCGCACAACGTGGTCGTGGGCACCAAGCTGCCGGCCACGACGGCGGAGCTGATGAGGCTGCGCGCCAGCCAGGTCAACGGCTGCGCGTTCTGCGTCGACATGCACACCAAGGAGGCCCTGCACGCCGGGGAGGACCCGGTGCGGCTCAGCCTGGTCGCGGCCTGGCGGGAGGCCACGGTGTTCACCGAGGCCGAGCGCGCCGCCCTGGACCTGGCCGAGCAGGGCACCCGGATCGCCGACGCGGCCGGCGGTGTCCCGGACGAGGTCTGGGCGAACGCCGCCAAGCACTACGACGAGGAGCAGCTCGCCGCCATGGTGGCGCTCATCGCCATCATCAACGCCTTCAACCGCGTGAACGTCATCGCACAGCTGCCGCACGCCGGTGACTACGAGCCCGGCAAGGCACTCCTCTGAGGTGGGAACAATGAAGTTCGGTGTGTTCTCGATGAACTCCGACGAGGGCCTCGACCCCCTCGAACTCGCCCGTGAGGCCGAGGGGCTCGGCATCGAGTCGGTGTTCGTCCCCGACCACAGCCACGTGCCGGTGACCCGTTCGCTGCGGTTCGGCACGGGCAACGAGAAGACGGTCAACATCGCGGAGCGCAAGGACCTCAGCGACGGGTTCGAGGAAGCGGGCAGCGACATGCCCCGCGACTTCTACCGCAACCGCGAGCAGTTCGTGACGCTGTCGTCGATGGCCGCGGTCACCTCGACGTTGCGCATCGGCACCGGCATCTGCCTGGTCGTGCAGCGGGATCCGATCTGGCTGGCCAAGCAGGTCGCGACCCTCGACCAGCTGTCCAACGGGCGGTTGATCTTCGGTGTCGGCGTCGGCTCGCCGTGGAACCACGAGGAGATCCGCAACCACGGCACCGAGTACCGCACCCGGATGACGCTGATGGCCGAGCGGATGGAGGCGATGCAGCGGATCTGGACCAGCGACCAGGCCGAGTACCACGGCAAGTTCGTCGACTTCGACCCGATCTACTCGTGGCCGAAGCCGGTGCAGCGGCCCCGGCCGCCGGTGTTCCTCGGCGGCGACGGCCCCACCGTGCTCGACCGCGTGCTGGCCCTCGGCGACGGGTGGATGCCCGGTCACCACGCCGACGCCGGGCTGTTCAAGGCGCGGGTCGTCGAGTTGCGCGAACGTGCCGCCGCGGCCGGTCGCGGGCGCATGGAGGTCACCGTCTTCCTCGCCCACCTCGACCGGCTGGACGACTACCAGGCGGCCGGTGTCGACCGCATCGTGGTCATGCTGCCGACCGGGCTGGAGCGGAAGTTCCTCAAGGAGGTAGCCGACACCATGAACGGCGCCTGACCGCACCGTTCCGGCCGCCCTGATCGGATCCGGGGCGGCCGGAACGACGGAAGCCGGTGGCGGTGCCCACCGCGATCGGCCCCACCGCGATCGGCCCCACCGCGATCGGCAGCGTCCCGGTGGCCGTACCGTCCGGTCCGTGCACGCGTCGTGCCGGAAGACGGGAGCCGCCGTGGATGCCGCCGATCGCCTCGAACTGGGCCGGCGCGCCCTCGACGGGTACGTGAGCGGCCCGGCCGCGCCGGTCCGGGCGACGGCCCTGGCCATGGCGAAGGTGGGCACCGCCGCGGCCGTGGTGCTGGTCGAGGGCATCAGCGACCAGATCGCGCTGGAGACGGCGGCGGTGGGCCGCGGTCGGGACCTCGCGGCGGAGCGGATCGTCGTCGTGCCGATCGGCGGTGCGCACGCGATCGGGCGTTTCCTCGGACTGCTCGGCACCCGGGTGCGGCTGGCCGGTCTGTGCGACCTGAACGAGGAGGCCATCTTCCGGCGCGGACTGACCGCCGCCGGGATCGGCTCACCCCGCACGCGCGCCGACCTGGAACAACTCGGCTTCCACGTCTGCGTCGACGACCTGGAGGACGAGCTGATCCGCGCCGTGGGCACCGCCGGGGTCGAGGCGCTCTTCGACTCGCAGGGCGACCTGGGTTCGTTCCGCTCGATGCGGGCCCAGCCGGCCTGGCGCGGCCGGGAGACGGAGGCGCAGCTGCGCCGGTTCCTGGGCAGCGGAGCACGCCGCAAGCTGCGCTACGCCCGGCTGCTGGTGGAGGCGGCCATCGCCCGCGACGCCCTGCCCCGTCCGCTCGAAGCGGTCCTCGCCGCCGTGTGACGCCGGACGGTCCAGTGCCCGGGTCACCGTTCCGGGCGCTCGCCGGTGTAGACGCCGACCGGGCGGAACCTCAGTCCGGGCTCGCGGTACTCCTCGATCGCGTGCGCGAGCCAGCCCGCGCAGCGCGCCAGCGCGAAGATCGCCTCACCGGCGTCCGGGCGCAGGCGGTAGGCGTGCATCAGCGCCGCCAACGCCAGGTCGACGTTCGGGAACGTGCCCGCGCCCTGGGCGACCACGTCGACGGTGGCCATGACCTCCCGGGCGGCCTCGTGCCGACGCAGTGCGGCGAACAGCGCCTCGGCACGCGGGTCGCGGCTCTGGTAGACCCGGTGGCCGAAGCCGGGGACGCCACCGGTGCGCTGCCGTTCCGCCAGCGCGCCGAACGGGTCGTCCGCCGCGTCACGCAGGAACCGGTACGCCAGGGTGCTCGCGACACCGTGGTACTGGCCGTCGACCGCGCCGAGACCGGCGGACACCACCGAGTACGGGTGCGCGCGGGCGCTGGCGGCCACGCGCACGGCGACCGTGGACACGGCGAGGTCGTGGTCGGCGAGCAGGACGAGCGCTAGGTCGAGCAGCGCGGGGTCGACGGGCCGGTCGCCGAGCTTGCCCGCCAGTCGCCGGGCGATGAGGTCGCCGTCGCCAGCCGTGCCGGGCAGTGCGTCGGCGAAGACGCCGATGAGCCGCCTGCCCACCCGGACGACGGCTCCCGGTGACAGGTCGAACCGCAGCGGGTCGGTGGCGCCCAGCACGGCGGCGGCGACCTTGAACCGGTCCGTCGTCCGTGCGGCGTCCGGCAGGGCGGCCAGTGCGGTGCGCACCGTGCCCACCAGGGCTTCGTCAGTGGGGAACGGCTCGTCGGCCGGTTCGCCGGTCCACAACAGCGTGGCGACCGACTCGAACGTGTGCGACGAGGCGAGGTCGGTGGCGCGGTGGCCGCGGTAGCGCAGCTCGTCGTCGTCAAGCAGGGTCAGCTCGGTGCGGATCCGCTCGACGGCCCCGGACGGCTGCCGTTCATCGCGGCCGCGTGCCACGAACGCGTCGACCTCGGACTGCGCGAAGAAGCTCCCCCGCCGTCCCGGCAGTCGCACGCTGCGCAGCAGGCCGCGGCTGGCGTAGGCGTAGACGGTCTGGGTCTTCACGCCGAGCCGCCGGGCCACCTCGGCGGTCGTCAGGTAACGCTCGTCACTCCCGGTCGGCACGACCTGCGGCTCCTCGGTTCAGGTTGACTGTATCAACGTTGACAATAGTTGATTGCCGAATCGACAGTGGAGCCGGTCGACGAGGAGGTTGTCATGGACGTACCGGCGGGCCTGCGCGATGTCGTGGTCACCACCACCGAACTGGGTGACGTGCGCGGCGGCGAGGGCTTATACCACTACCGCGGCTACTCGGCGATCGAGCTGGCCCGGACCCGGACGGTGGAGGACGTGTGGTTCCTCTTCCTCGAAGGGCGGCTGCCCGACCCGGCCGAACGCGCCCGTTTCACCGAGGACGTCGCCGCCCTGCGGCACCTGCCGGACGAGGTGCGCGAGGTGCTGCCCGCCCTCGCCCGCGCCGGCGACCGGTTCACCCCGCTGGCGGGTCTGCGCACCGCGTTGTCGCTGCTCGCCGCCGCCCGCGGCCTGCCGCCGGTCTGGGACGCGACGCCCGCGCGCCGCCGTGCCGACGCGGTGCTGGTCAGCGCCGTCACGCCGACCATCCTCGCAGCGCTGCACCGGCTGCGCGCCGGGCTGGAGCCGCTGGAGCCGCGCGCGGACCTTTCCGCGGCGGCGAACTGGCTCTACCTGGTCACCGGCGAGGTTCCCGACGAGGCGCGGGCCGCCGCCGTCCAGAGCTACCTCGTCGCCACCGTCGACCACGGCTTCAACGCCTCGACGTTCACCGCGCGGGTCGTCACGTCCACCGGTTCCGACGTCGTCTCCGCCGTCGCCGCCGCCATCGGCGCGTTCGTCGGCCCGCTGCACGGTGGCGCGCCGGATCGCGCGCTGGACGGTCTGGACGAGATCGGCTCACCCGACCGCGTCGACGCGTGGGTGCGGGACAAGGTGCGGTCCGGCGACCGGATCATGGGCTTCGGGCACGCCGTCTACCGCACCGAGGACCCGCGCGCCCGGATGCTGCGCGACCTCGCGCTCGACCTCGGCCGCCGCGGTTTCCACCCGGAGCTGGCCGAGTTCGCCACCACCGTCGAACGGCGCGTGGTCGACGTGCTCGCCGAGCTGAAGCCGGGCCGCGAGCTGTACGCCAACGTGGAGTTCTACGCCGGTGTCGTGATGGAGCAGTGCGGCATCCCGAGGTCGATGTTCACGCCCACGTTCACCGTCGGCCGGGTCATCGGCTGGACGGCCAACGTGCTGGAGCAGGCGGCGGGCGGCAAGGTCATCCGGCCGGCGGCCCGCTACGTCGGCCCGCCCGCACCGCGACCGCTGCCCGAGGAACCCCACCGGGCGCTCACGCCGAACCGGTAGGTCTCGCACGTCACCAGGCGAGGTGGTGGAACCTGGCCGCTTCCGCCGTCAGCGCGTCCACGCACGCCCTGATCGCACCGCGATCGTCGTCCTCGGCGCGGTTGATCGCGTAGATGGTGCGGTTCAGGGCGGGGCGGGTGGTCAGGAACCGCACGCCCTCGGGCACCGCGTCGCGACCCAGGCGCGGGACGGCGGCCGCGCCCACGTTGCCCGCCACCAGAGCCAGCTGGGTCGGGTAGCTGCCGACGGTGCAACTGATCCGCCCGGCCATGCCCTGCTGCCTGAGCACGTGCGTGAGCCAGGCGTGGCAGCTGGAGCCCGCGCTCCAGGCGATCCACGGTATGTCGTCGACCTCGGTCAGGTCGACGACCTTGCGGTGCGCCAGCCGGTGGCTCGCGGGCACGGCGACGTCGGCCACGTCGGACAGCAGCGTGGTGCGCGAGGTCGACGGCGGCACGGTGGTGGGTCGGTGTTCCCAGCTCTCCAGGATCGCCACGTCCAGCCTGCCGTCGACCACCAGCGGCATGGTCTCCTCGGCTTCGCCCTCGTGCAGGGTCACTTCGAGGCCGGGGTGCTGGGCGCGCAACGTCGCCAGCACGGGCGGCAGCAGGGCGTGCACGGTGGTGGGGATGGCGCCGATGCGCAGCGGGCCGGTGATGTCGTCGCGCAGCAGTTCCAGGTCGGTCCGGGCCTTCTCTACCTGCGCCAGGATGGCCGCCGCGTGGCCCGCCAGCACGTGCCCGGCGGTGGTGAGGCGGACGGTCCGGCCGTGCGGTTCGAGCAGCCGCTGCCCGGCTTCGCGTTCCAGCTTCGCCAACTGCTGCGACACGCCGGACGGGGTGACGTGCAGCGCCGTCGCCGCCGCCGCGACCGTCCCGTGGGTCGCCACGGCGTGCAGGGCCCGCATCCGCTCCAGACTGAACACGGTAGAGATGCTACCGAGTTCCGCTCACGACAATTCGCTTGTCCTTGACGGTCGGGCATCGCAGGGTGGACCCGTGACCACGACCGAAGCCCGCCTCGCGACCGTGACGCCGCCACCCGCGAAGGTGAACCCGGCGCTGCTGGCGCTCGCGGGCAGCCTCTGCATCGCGCTGTCGTCGGTCTTCATCAAGGTGTCCGAGACCAGCGGCAGCACCAGCGCGTTCTGGCGGTGCCTGTTCTCGCTGCCGGTGCTGGCCGTCCTGGTGTGGCGGGAACGGCGGCGGGGCACCTCGCGGCGGCGCGTGCTGCTGCCGTTGCTCGCGGGCGTGGGGCTCGGCGTGGACTTCGTGCTGTGGGGCGACGCCATCGCGCTGGTCGGCGCCGGTATCGCGACCGTGCTGCTGTCCGTGCAGGTGGTGATCGTGCCGGCGGTGGCGTACCTGGTGTTCCGGGAACGGCCGTCCAACAGGTTCGTGTTCGCCGCCCCGGTGCTGCTGGGCGGGATCGTGCTCGCGGGCGGTCTGGCGGGCACGCCCGCGTTCGGCCCGGACCCGGTGCTGGGCGCGGTGCTCGCGCTGGGCGCGGGCGTGGGTTTCGCGGCCTACCTGGTGCTGATGCGGCACAGCACCGGCCCCGGTGCCCGCGACCACACGTTGTTCCTGGCCACGGTGTCGGCCGGGGTGGTGGCGGTGGCGATCGGCGTGCCCGCCGACCGGCTCGACCTGTCACCCGGGTGGCCCGCGCTCGGCTGGCTCGTGGCGTTGGCGCTGATCGGCCAGATCGCGGGCTGGCTGCTGATCTCCACGGCGCTGCCCCGGCTGTCGAGCGCCACCGGCGCGACGATGATGCTGCTGCAACCGGTGGGCGCGATCCTCATGGGCGTCGGGCTGCTGCACGAGCGGCCGAGCGTGCCGCAGCTGGCCGGGTGCCTGGTGGTGCTCGCCGTGGTCGCCTTCGTCAGCGCCGGTGGCCGCCGGTAGCCGTGCTCACCGCGCCCGATCGGCCAGTTCCTCCAGGCCCTGCCGGTCGAGCACGTCCAGTCGCTGGCCGTCCTGCGGGCCGGAACGCTTGACCAGGCCCTTGCGCTCCAGGTGGCCCATGGTCTTGCGGAGCTTCTCGGTCGCCAGGGAACCTTTGCCCTTGGCCGCGAACTCGGTCTTCTCCTCGGCGGCCAGCATGGGTCCGACCGCCTTCTTCCACGCCGTCAGCAGGGCGGCGCGCGGTACCGAGGTCTCGTCGCCCGCCGTGTCGAGGATGATCTCGGCCAGCACGCGCCCGAAATCGTCCTGCTTCGCCGCGTGGCGCCCGACCAGCTCCTCCACCGACGTGCGCCCCTCGCCGTCCGCCGTGGCCGGCACGTCGAGCGTGGTCAGCCGCGCCCACAGCGCCCGGTCGGCCGGACTCGGCTCGGCACCGGACGCGAGCACGGCGGCGCGGTGGGCGTCGATGGCCGTCCCCAGGGCGAGCACCAGGTCCGTCAACTCGTCGCGGACGTCGTCACCGCGCAGCTTGCGGGCCGCCGGCGCGATCAGCCGGTGGTGTTCGCGCACCAACGTCTCGAAGTGGGCGGCCTTCGTGGCGCGGGTGGCGTCCTCGGCCGCGTCACGCTGGTACTCGGCCTGGCTGATCTCGCCGTCCAACGCCCGCACGCGAGCCGTGGCGCGCTCGGCCGTGCGGTGCGTGCGGGCCACCGCGATCCGATCGAGCATCGCGCGCAGCACCCGGTCGGTCTGCTCGACGTGGGCGTCGGAGGCCAGCAACCGCCAGGCCTCGGCGTCACGGCTGCGCAGCGCGGCGTTGATGTAGCGGTCGGCGGCTTGGTCGTCGTCGGACTCGTAGGGCAGCGTCACGTGTGGATCCTCGGTCGTGGGCGTGGGCAATCCCCGCGCGGACACGACAGGGCCTGAGAACAGGGTGCCCCACCGGCTCGGACGGCCGTTCAACGGGGTGGTGCGTCCTCATCGGAGGTTGCCCCGGGATCCCGTCAGCCGGGCCAGTCGAGCAGTTTCGCGCCGAGCACCGCCACCTGGAGCGACAGCGCCTGGGCTGGATCGTCGACGGAGTACCCGGTCAGCTCCGCGACCCGTTGCAGGCGATAGGTCACCGTGCGGACGCCCAGGTGCAGCTCACGCGCGCACGCCGCCGCGACGTGACCGTTGGCGAAGTAGGCCGCCAGCGTCTCCAGCAACGGCTCCGGCCCGCCGCGCGCGGTGCGCAAGGGCTGGAGGACGACCGACACCAGGTCCTGCAACGCGGCGCTGTCCCGCAGCAGCACCTGGTAGACCAGCAGGTCGACGGCCTTGTGCAGGCGTCCGGGCAGACCGAGCCGTTCGGCGAGGTCCAAGGCGTACCTGGCCTGCTCGAACGAGCGGACCACGCCGCCGGGACCGGAGTGCGCCCGGCCGAGGCCGACCCGCCACGTGGTGTCCGGTCCCAGTGCCGCGCCCACCTGGCGCACGAACTCGTCCGGCACGTCGGGCCGCGCGTCGGGCGTGACGCAGATCAGCAGGCCGTCCTTGGTGGTGACCAGCACGTCACGGAAATCCACGCGCAGGCCGAGCGACGTCTCGACCGCCCGGGCCACCTCGCCGCCGTCGACCACCGGCCGCGTCGAGCGGACGGCCGCCACCACGTTGCTGCCGGCCAACCGGAGGCCGAACCGTTCCGCCCGTTCGGCCAACTGCCCGAGGTTGCGCCCGTCGAGCAGGTCGTCGACGAACTCCCGGCGGAACGACTCCTCCTGGCGCACGGCCCAGCGCTGCGCCTCCTCGTACCCCTCGGCGATGGCCGTGACGGCGACGTCGGCGGCCTTGAACACCGCCTCGCCCGCGGCGCGGACCGCGTCGGCTCCGGTCGCCTGCCGCACACCGGACAACGACCGCCACGCCAGCCAGGTGGCGCTCAGGTGCAGGTCGATCACCCCGTGCAGGGAAACGCCGCGCTCCGCCGCCCGCGTGCCGACCTCGCGACGGGCACGCAACTGGTCCGGCCGCAACGGCCGCCCCGTCGTGCTGACCTCGTCCAGTTCCTCCAGGTAGCCCTCGAGGAGGTCGCCGGGTACGCCGTGCGCGTCACGGCTGGCCATGTCCGCTACGTCCGCGAACGGGTTCACCCCGTGCTCGGGGGTGGAGGGCGCCCGCCTGGTTCGTGCCATGGGCGTGAGTCTGACAACCGCCGCGGCGGACGCGATCGAGTGGTCACGGGACCCGGGGACCCCGGGCCGAGACCGGGCGTCGTGGTCGTCCACGACCTGGGCGACGGTGTCGTGGCCCGCACTCACCGACGACCCCCCGGCGCGTCCGACCGGAGGGTCGCCGGGTCATCAGGTGGAAGCTCGAAGCACACGTCCCAGGATCGCGCGCGGAGAGCAAGGCGAACCTGACGATCGCCTTGCGGTTGCCTCCAGGGACGCGGTGCGGGCGGTCGCCACCGTCCGCACCGCCGGATGACGGGCTCGCCTGCCGGGTCAGCCCGCTCGCCGTTCGGCGGCGATGATGGTGTCCAGGTTGGCGCGGGTGGCTTCCAGTTCGCCGATGGCCTCGCCGATCCGGTCCCGGTGCTTGACCAGTTCGTCGACCAGTTCCGGGCAACTCGGCAGGAGCAGCCCGTCGTCGTCCACCATGCAGGGCAGGGCCGCCACGATCTGCGCGAGGGTGAGGCCCGCGGCGAGCAGGACCCGGATCCGCCGCACCGCCGCCACGTCCGCGTCGCCGTACACGCGATAGCCGCTCGGCCGCCGTTGCGGGCGCAGCAAGCCCTGTTCCTCGTAGTACCGCAGGGCGCGCTCGCTGACGCCGGTCCGTCGCGACAGTTCCCCGATGCGCATCCCGACTCCAGGCTTGACTCTGACGTCAACGTGAAGGTTTAGCTTAGCCGGCATGACACCCGTGACCGTCCTCGGACTGGGCCCGATGGGCCGGGCGCTGGCGACCGCGTTCGCCGCCGCCAGCCACCCCACCACCGTGTGGAACCGCACGCCGGGCAAGGGGGACGACCTCGACGCCACCGTCGCCGACACCGCCGCCGACGCGATCGCCGCGAGCCCGCTGACCATCGTGTGCGTGCTGGACCACGAGGCCGTGCGATCGGTTCTCGACGCCGACGCGCTGACGGGCCGCGCCCTGGTCAACCTCACCGGCGGCTCGCCGCAACAGGCCCGTGAGATGGCCGCGTGGGCGGCCGGGCACGGCATCGGCTACCTCGACGGCGTGCTCCTGAACGGGATCGTCGGTGGACCGGAGGCGGCACTGCTGTTCAGCGGGCCCTACGACGTCTACCAGGCTCACCGGATCACGCTGGCCGCGCTCGGCGAGAACGGGACCTACCTCGGTGAAGATCCGGGGCGCGCGGCCGGGTTCAACGTGTCCTTGTTGGACCTGTTCTGGACGTCGATGTCCGGCGTGGTCCACGCGTTCCGCTTGGGCGCCGCGGAGAACATCGCCGCGACGGAGTTCGCCGGCTACGCGAAGGTGATGGCCGGACTGCTCCCCGAGCTGATCGACGTGGTCGCCGAGCACGTCACCGCGAACCACTTCCCCGGCGACGCCTCCACGATCGCCTCGGCGGCGGCGATCCTGGACGACGTCATCACCACCGTTCAGGCGAACGGCTTGGACGACAGCGTGCTCAGCGCCGTGCGGTCCGCGGTGCGGCAGGCGATCGACGCCGGGCACGGGTCGGCCGGGTTTACCCGCCTCGCCGTGCCCTAGCCCGAAAGCCTTCAAAAGCTTGAAAAGCCTTGAAAGCCTTAAAAGATCAAAAGCGTCCTCGCCGGACGGGCAGATCAGCAGGATGACCCCAACTACGCCTGGATCTCCCGACCCAGCGTGGTCCCGGGCTTCGTGTCATCCCACCGACCTCCCTCCGGGCTACCACACGCGTCAAGAGGGCGCCCACAGTTG
>NZ_PYAX01000020.1 GCF_003014735.1 Saccharothrix carnea
GGTCAACTCGGAAGCCAGTGTGCGGACGGAGACGTCCTGGTCACGTGTCATCGCTGCACCCCTCGACAGGCCGCGCTCCGCGTGACGGCGGTGAGCCGGGCGGAGCTGGGAACCGGGATGCTGCACTGCTCAACACCCTCCAGGCGGCCAACATAACGCACCACCCGGGCCACGTTCCCCGACCTGCGGCGGGTCCGGTCGGGAACGCACCGACCGCAAGCACGGACGGTCTCGTTGTGTTCGGGCACGTGGGCGGTGTGGTTGGGTGGACCACCGAGTGGTCGGAGGTCGCCGTGGACGGTGGCGTGGTGGGAACCGGTGACGTGCTCGCAGCGGCGGAGAGCGCGCCGCCGGGGGAGTCGGTCGAGGTCGTCGCCCGTGACCTGGCCAAGCGGTTCGGGGCTTTCGACGTGTCGTACCTGCTGACCGACCTCGTCGACGAGCAGTTGGTGCGGCTGACGTCGACCTCGCAGGACCCGGACGGGCGCGACGCGGAGCGTGTCGACCTGCGGGGCAGCGCCTACGAAGAGGTCCTGCGCACCCAGCGACCATGGCGGGAGGAGGACGGCGACGGGGTGCGGGTGGTGCTGCCGGTGACGAATCGCGGCGACTGCGTCGGTGTGCTGGAGGTGACCGTGCCCAGCCTCGACGAGGATGTGCTGGCGCAGTTGGGGGAGGCCGCGCACGCGTTGGCCTACGTCATACTGACCGACCGCCGCTTCACCGATCTCTACCACACCGGTCGCCGCACCACGACGATGAGCCTGGCCGCGGAGATCCAGCACCAGTTGCTGCCCTCGGCGTCCTGTTGCGAGGCGGGTCAGTTCACCGTCGCCGGAGCCCTGGTGCCCGCCGACGACATCGGTGGCGACACGTACGACTACGTCCTCGACCGGGAAACCCTGCACTTGTCGATGACCGATGCAGTCGGTCACGACGTGGCCTCGGCGCTGACCGCGACCCTGTTGGTCGGCGCGCTGCGCGGGGCGCGTCGAGCGGGCCGTGACCTGACCGGGCAGGCGCGACAGGCCAACCAGGCGATGCTGGACCACGCCGGCGGGTCGCTGGCGACCGGGTTGCTGCTGCGCGTGAACTTGAACAGCGGCATAGGTGAGCTGGTCAACGCGGGCCATCCCACGCCGTTGCGGCTGCGCGACGGCGTGGTGGAGTCGGTTGAGCTGGAGGTCGACCTGCTGTTCGGCGTCGCGCCGCACGAGTACCGGGCGCAGCGGCTGGACCTGCGGCCCGGCGACCGGCTGGTGCTGATCACCGACGGCATGTTCGAACGCGACGCCGCCGACCTCGACCTGCCCGCGTTGATCCGCGACACCGAAGGGCTGCACCCCCGGGAAGTGGTGCGGGCGGCGACCAGAGCGGTGCGGCACGCCTGCGGCGATCACCTCCAGGACGACGCCACCGTGCTCTGCCTGGACTGGCACGGCACCAACCGCACCGAACGCCAGGCCGACAACGGCGCGGACATCGACACCGCCTCACCCGCGCGCGACAACGGGAACACACCGGGCTGAAGCGAGCGGAATCGGCAGCCGCTGTCGCACGGCGATCCCCGCACAACGTCACGGTGTTGTGCGGGGATGCAGGCGGGGGCGCGGATCGTCGTCATCCCCGCCGAGGACTACGCCGGTCCGCACCACCTGGAGACCGATGAACACCGCTGACCAGCGCGGGACCGCCACGTCGCCGTTTCTTCACACCGCGTTGGTCGTCGACAGCGACCCTGTCCTACGAAGCGCTGTGCAGCTACGCCTACGCCGCGTACGGCTGTCCCGTCACCTGTCTGTGGGACAGCCGCCGCCACCCGGCTCTGGTCATCGAGGGCGTCCGCAGCCTGCACCCCTATGAGCTGACCGTCGCCGGGGTGCAGGCCAACGCGGAGTACGTCACCACCGCCGAGTACCTGGCCGGTCGGAACCTGATCGTCCCGGAACCCCCGCCCGCCTGACCCACCGCGACCTGGCCTGACACCCTGAACCGTGGCCGGCCGGCGGCGTACCGCCGCCGGCCGCGAAGCCGCGCGGGTCGGTCGAGCACCGCGGCGGTCCGGTTTGCGATTCGACGCTGCCGCTCCCGTGTCACCGCCCAGGGTGTGGGTTCGCCCCGAGCCGGGTAGGTGGTGCTCGCCCCGGTTCGGGGCTTCGAGAAGAGGATGAGGTGCGATGGGCGGCCGGATGGACTTCTCACGCCGCGACGATGACACAGCACCGTCGGTGTCGGGGCATCACGAATTGGTGGGCCAGCCTCATCGGGAGGACGACGAAGGGCCGGTGGCCGAGGCCGAGGCGGTGGCGGCGGAGATCAGCACCCCGCAGCAGCCGTTGGGGCGCCCGGGCAAGCCGCTCAACCGGCGGTCGCCGTTCTTCGTCGGCATGCTCGGCGCGGCCGGGGTCGCGTCGACCTACCTGCTCGGGCAGATCGTCGTCACGGCGCAGGACATGTTGGTGCTGATCGGGTTGGCGTGGTTCATCGCGATCGGTCTGGAACCGGCGGTCTCGTGGCTGGTCGGCCTCCGCCTGCCGCGGTGGGCCGCGGTCACCGCGGTATTCGCCGGGGTGCTGGGCCTGGTCGGCGGCTTCTTCGCCGCCGCGATACCGGTGATCGTCGAGCAGGCCGGTGCGTTCGCCGACGACCTGCCCGAACACCTGCGACGGTTGCAGGACGACAACTCCGCGCTCGGGCGGCTCAACGACCGCTTCGGCGTCGAGGAGCAGCTGCGCCGACTGGTTGACGGCCAGGCGGCGGTCGAGGGGGCGCTGGGCGCAGGCCAGGCCGTGCTCGGCGTCGTCGGGGACCTGCTGATCGTCGTGGTGCTCACCGTCTACTTCCTGGCCGACCTGCCCCGCATCCGCCAGGGCCTCTACCGGCTGGTTCCGCACTCGCGGCGGCCCAGGGCCATCCTGATCGGTGACGAGATCTTCGCCAAGGTCGGCGGCTACGTCCTGGGCAACCTGACCATCTCCCTGATCGCCGGCGGCCTGACCTTCGTGTGGCTGCTGGCGTGGGGCGTGCCGTACGCGCTGCTGCTGGCCGTCACCGTCGCCCTGCTCGACCTCGTCCCCGTCGTCGGCGCCACGCTCAGCGCCGTGGTGGTGTCGCTGGTCGCGTTCACCGTGTCCCTGCCGGTCGGCCTGGCCACCATCGGGTTCTTCGTCGTCTACCAACTGCTGGAGGACTACCTGCTCGTACCCAGGATCATCGGCCGGGCGGTCAAGGTCCCCGCATTGGTTACCGTGGTCGCCGTGCTGCTGGGTGGCGTGTTGCTCGGCGTCATCGGCGCACTGGTGGCCATTCCGATCGCCGCCGCGGTGCTGCTCATCCTGCGCGAGGTCACCTTCCCTCGCCTCGACAAAGCCTGATCCACCCCGGTCGGGCGCTGCGCTCGTGCCCGCCGGGGACGCGGGCACCGGTGCGGGCGGCACCGACCGGATGCGGCCACTGCAGCTGCCGGCGAAGCTTGCGACGGTGCAGGCCGGTGGGAGGGCGGGGCGGACGAGCTCGGTGCGACGTTCGCGTTGGCCGACCTCACCGAGTCCGGCGCCGGGTCGCCCGCGAAGCCCGGCGGCACATCCGCAGGCCGCCCGACCGCCGGCTCCGCTGGTCTCATCGCTCGGCGGACCGGTCGAGGCATCCGCGTGTAGAGCACGCGTCGTCGGGGTAGATCGAATTTGCCGGAATCTGCGCAGAGCACGGCAGGACCGCCCTGCGGGTGGTCCGGCCAGGTTCGACGCGGTGTGTTGAGCAACCAGCGCTCGCGCCCCGGCCTGGTAGCGCGGTGCGGATTGCAACGCGCAGTGCGACTCGCTGCGATCCGCACCGCGCGCTCAGACCGGCATGATCCCGGCGGAATGCCGATCCCCGGACGCTGTCCCGCTGCTGGTGGACGCGATCTCCACCCGACCGTGCGTCGCGCTGGGCTATCGCGGTCGTTCCACGACGCCGTGACTCCAGGTGGGCGGCGTCTGGTTGTCCGGGGCCCGGACGGGTGCTGTGGATCACTCATCGGGGACTACGGCGGGGTGCGCGGGCCAGGTTGGCGCCTCGGGCCACCGCCGTGCGCAGGATGCGGATCCCGTCATGCTGGGCAGCCACCCGACCGACCAGGTCCCGAGAATCGGCACCCGTTCCGAGACCCGCTCACCGACGTCGGTCCGGCGGAGATCGACGTGCCGTGCGACCGCAACGCGAGTTCGAACACTTGATCGTCGTCGAATCGACTGACCGGTCGAGGTCTGCGGTGCCGGCGTCAGCTCCGGCCGCTCGGCTCGGGTTCCGCTGGATCCGATGCCGGACACGGGTCGGGCCCGCCGGTGGACTGCCCGGCGGGCCCGTGCGCTGTGGCGGTTTCGTGTGTCAGCTGTGTGCGCGGTGGCCCCGCTTGGTGACGACGTGGTAGATGCCGAGCACGATCAGCGAGCCGAGGATGGCCAGCAGCCAGGTGCTCAGGTCGAAGAAACTGCCGATGTCGGAGCCGAAGATGGCGCGGCCGATGAAGCCGCCGATGATGGCGCCGACGATGCCGAGCAGCATCGTGATGACGATGCCGCCGGGGTCCTTGCCGGGCATGATGGCCTTGGCGATGGCGCCGGCGATGAGACCCAGAACGATCCAGCCCAGGATGCCCACGGTGCTTCCTTGTCCTCGTGCCACGCCGCCTTGGCGCGGCGTGATCGTTGTCGACACCGGATTGCCCACTTCGCAGGGATCTCACACCTGCAAGTGTGATCGTGGGGTGGGTCGATCCGTGTCGCGAGCGGTGTTCCCCCTCGTCATCCGCTCGATCAGGCAACCGCGACATCGGCGAACGCCAGGGGTTCGGCCCGACTCGGACGCGAGCACACCCCGGTGGGCCGCGGTCGAGTGTGCTTCACCGCAGGTACGACGTCGGCCGCGGACTCGTGGAGGTCGGTGGCCCGGTTCCCACCGGGCGGACGGTCCGCAGTCCCGTTCTCGTACTACCGGTCCGTAGCGGGTATACCGGCTGAGGCACCGCAGGCACGGCCGCCGGCGGCGTCATTGCGGCGACCCGATGGTGATCAGCAGGAGGAGGCAGGTGGTGGAGCAGTCCCCGCGTCCGCGACGACCCCTACCCGACCCCGACGTCTACGGGGAGGCGGAGGTGCGGGAATTCCTCGACCCGTGGCACCCGCGGGCCAGCGTCGAAACCGACCGACCCGAGCAGGTGTTCGTCGATCCGGAACGCGTGCTGGACAACATCACCCTGGCGCTGCACCGGCTCGACGTCGACATCGACGCGCCGCCGGCGTTCGAACCCGACACGGTGACGGTGAACGAGCTGGCGGTCATGCTCGACGACCTCGACCGGACGGCGGCGCTGGTGGCTCGCCTGGTCAACATCGCCGTGCAGCTCATGGCGGCCCGCTATCCCGAGGCGCTTGTCCGCTTCCCGTTACCCGAAACCTACGACCTGCGTGATGTCGATCGGCTGACCATCGGCGACCGTGAACACCGCCTCGCCCGCGACATCCTCAACGAGCGCCTGGGCACCGACAGCGACCTGCACCCCGACGACCTCGTCGACCGGCTGCGCCCGCTGGGTCCCGGAGAGCAGGTCCACCTCCTGGTCGCCCTCTGCCGCATGTACCGCCACAAGCTCCTGGCCCTCAAACACCACACCGGCACCTACTGACCCCACCGGGCCGATCTCGGTCTGACACGACCTTCGGGGCAACCATCAGGCCGTGGCACGCTCCGCCCCGTCCGCCGGAAGCGTGACGCGGTTGAGTGATCTCTGGTACTCGATCGGAGGACGCGGTGGGGGTGTCGGCCTAGCCCGCGATTCGGCGGGCATCCCGGGTGTCGAGAAGGCCGCGACGCGGACGTGACGAATGGTCTGGAACCGCGCTCGGCACGGACAGGGAGGGATGATCCGATGTCACCACAGTCCCGTTCGGCGCGGGCTCGCGGAGCGATGGCCCGTGCGGTGGTGGTCGCCTGCACGCTGGTCGCGGCCTCCACGATGTCCTCGCTCGTCGCGGCCCCGGCTCATGCGGATCCCGGCATCTGCATCGACCACGTGATGGAGAACGGCTACGAAGCGACCGACGCCGTGCTCAGGGCGTGCAAGATCGCCAAGACGGGCAAGTCGGACGACGTCCGGGAGTGTCGCCGGATCCTGGCCGACGAGGGGGTCTCCCGTGATGTCGCGAAGCGGGCCTGCAAGATCGCCTCGTACCCCGAGGAGGACTCCGTCTGAGACCCGGCCGTACCCGGCGCCTCGGAGCGCGGTAGCGGACCGGTCCTCAATGGACCCGATCACCCTACTGATGGGTGAATGACGACGTATCGATCACACGGACGTGCGACGGTCGATCGTGCCGGCCTCCGAAGAATCGTGCGGCCGAGTCATCCCTCGCGGCGAGGAGGAGGCGTGATTCCAGTGGGGCATCACAACACCCGGCCGGGGCACAGCACCGCCCGACTGCGAGTCATCTTCCGGGTGCGGGTGGCAGACGGGGCGCAGGATCGATTCCTGCGGGAATACCGGCTGATCCGTCATCGCGTGGCGCGAGTGGACGGTTATCTGGGGGATCAGTTGTGCCAGTCGGAGGACGATCCGGCCGACTGGGTGATCACCAGCGAGTGGCGGACTCCGGCGCACTTCCACACGTGGGAGGCCGGTGCGGGGCATCGCGAGCTCGTGGCGCCGCTGATGGCGTGGGTCACGGCGAGGGAGTCACTGCGCTACCACGTCCGCCTCACCACCACAGCGGAACCGACACCGTTGCACGACGAGTACCGGTTGGAGGCGAAGTCGTGAACCGCTACGCGTTGACGTTCACCGTGCGGCCCGGATCCGAGGCCGCCGTGGCAGAGATCCTGTCCGGCTACTCTCGGCCGCCGGCAGGCGGACCCGGTACCGCACGGCCGCTGCTGGAGCGGACGTCGGTGTTCATGGCCGGGCCGGTCGTGGTCCGCGTCGTGGACATCGGCTGCCCGCCCGATCAAGCCGTCCGACACCTGGCCGGGCAACCGCAGATCCGGGCGGTCGAAGAGCGGCTGCGCCCGCACCTGACCGAGGATCGCGACCTGTCCGATCACAGTGGTCGCCGGCGGTTCCTGGCCAGGTCGGTGATGCGGGTGGTCGCCTCCCGCAACGGGCACTCGGGCCACCTGCGCCGCACCGCGGCGATCTACCAGGCCCTGCCGCGGCAGGGACGTGAGGTGGCCCGTCTGCTCGGCGCCCGTGACACGGCACCGGGCTGTGGCACCACGGTGTTCCGGCGGGGTGACCTGGTGGTGCACCTGCTGGAGTCGCCCGACGCGACGGTGGCGGCGCCGCTTGTGGCCGAGCTGGCGCCGATGCTGCGCATGGCACGCCCCCTGACGTTGGTGACCGACCGCGTCGCGGGGGTGTTGGCATGACCGGCCAACTCCATCGCGTGGTCAGCCCGCGCGACGCGGTGCCCAACCGGGCGCGGGGTGGTGACATCCGGGTCCTGCTGGGTCCGGCGACGGTCGATGCGACCAGCGGATTCCTGGGCGTGCTGCTGCTGGAGCGCGATGAGCAGGTGAACGAGCACTACCACCCGTACTCGGAGGAGTTCCTGTACGTGGTGCGGGGCGAGGTCGCGGTGGACCTCGACGGCGTGCCGTACACGGTTGCCGCCGACCAGGCGTTGTTCATCCCGATCGGGGTCCGCCACCGGGTGCGCAACACCACTCGCGGCACTGTCCGGGTGGTGTTCCACCTGTCCCCGCTCGCGCCCCGGCCGGAGTTGGGGCACGTGGACACGGAGGCGGTGCCGTGAGGCGCCGGGTGGCCGTCACGGGCTTGGGTGTGGTGGCACCGGGTGGTAAGGGGGTGAAGGCGTTCTGGGAACTGCTGACGTCGGGCCGCACCGCCACCCGGCCGATCAGCCTGTTCGACGCGGAGGGGTTCCGGTCCAGGATCGCCGCCGAGTGCGACTTCGACGCCGCCGCCGCAGGACTCGGCCCGGCCGAGGTCGCGCGCATGGACCGCTACGTCCAGTTCGCCGTCGCGGCCGCGGACGAGGCGTGGCGCCAGGCGGAGCTCGACGTCGCCGACCCGTGGCGGTTGAGCGTGTGCATGGGCTCCGCGGTGGGCGGCACGACGCGGCTGGAACGCGACTACGTGGCCACCTCGCACGCCGGCCGCGAGTGGTTGGTCGACGCCTCGCTGGCGTCACCGTTCCTGTGCCGCGCTCTGTCGCCGGCCTCGCTGGCCGCAGAGGTGGCCGACCGGGTCGGCGCTCGTGGAGCCGTGCGCACGGTGTCCACCGGGTGCACCGCCGGGCTGGACGCCGTCGGCCACGCCGCTCGCCTCATCGAGGAGGGACGCGCCGACGTGGTGATCGCGGGCGCGTCGGAGTCGCCGATCTCGCCGATCGCGGTGGCCTGCTTCGACGCCATCCGCGCCACGTCCACCCGCAACCACGACCCGGAGCACGCCGCGCGCCCGTTCGACCGCGATCGCGACGGGTTCGTGCTCGGGGAGGGTGCGGCCGTGCTGGTGCTGGAGGAGTCCGCGCACGCCCGCCGCCGGGGCGCGGTGGTGCACGCCGAGGTGGCGGGCTTCGCCACCCGCAGCAACGCCCACCACATGACCGGCCTGACCGCGGAGGGCGTCGAGATGGCCGAGGCCGTCCGGCACGCCCTGGCACAGGCCCGCCTCGGGATCGACGATGTGGACTACATCAACGCGCACGGTTCGGGCACCCGGCAGAACGACCGCCACGAGACCGCGGCGTTCCGGCGGGTGTTCGGCGCGCGGGCGTACCAGGTGCCGGTCAGCTCGATCAAGTCGATGATCGGCCACTCGCTGGGCGCCGTCGGCTCGATCGAACTGGTGGCCTGCGTGCTGGCGCTCGTGCACGGGGTCGTCCCGCCGACCGCGAACCTGGACACCCCCGACCCCGAGTGCGACCTGGACTACGTGCCGCACACCGCCCGGGAACGGGACCTGCGCGCGGTGCTGTCGGTCGGCAGCGGGTTCGGCGGGTTCCAGTCCGCGGTGGCGCTGACGGGGGTGAGGCGACCATGAAGGCCGTGGTGACCGGACTGGGGGTGATCGCCCCGAGCGGCATCGGGGTCGAGCGGTTCTGGCCGGCCGTGCGGGACGGGCACGTCGCCCTCGCAACGGTACGCAGGTACGAGCCCAACCCGTACCCGGTCCGCGTGGTCGGGGAGGTGCGCGGTTTCGGGCCGGACGGGTGGGTCGACCCGCGCGTGGTCGTGCAGACCGATCGGTTCACCCACTTCGCGGTCGCCGCGACGACCATGGCGCTGGACGACGCCGGGCTCGACCCGGCCACCGTGCCGCCGTTCGGGTTCGGCGTGGTGACGGCGAGCTACGCCGGCGGCGTGGAGTTCGGTCAGCGGGAGATCGAACGGCTGTGGGACGGCGGGCCGGAGCACGTCGGTCCCTACCAGTCGATCGCGTGGTTCTACGCGGCCAGCACGGGCCAGGTCTCCATCGGCAACGGTCTGCGCGGACCATCGGGTGTGCTCGTGGCCGACGAGGCCGGTGGCCTGGACGTCTTCGCCGTGGCGGACGGGGAGCTGTGCCGGGGCGCGAGTGCGATGGTGGTAGGTGGCACCGAAGCCCCGTTCTGCCCGTTCTCGATGTGCTGCCAGCTCGGCTTGGGCTTGCTCAGCACGAACGAGGACCCGGCCACCGCGTACCTGCCGTTCACGGCGCACGCCGCGGGGTTCGCACCGGCCGAGGGCGGTGCGATGCTCGTGGTCGAGGACGAGCGGGCCGCGTCCGACCGGGGCGCGAACGCGCGGGCCGTCATCGCGGGGTACGGCTCCACCTACACGGGCACCCGGTGCTTCGACCGGTCGGCCGAGGGCTTGTTGCGGGCTGCCGAGACCGCGTTGGCCGATTCCGACCTCGACGCCGGTGACGTGGACGTCGTCTTCCTCGACGCCCTCGCCGACCAGCGCGCCGACGCCGCCGAGGCAGAGGCCCTGCGCCTGCTGTTCGGCGACCGCACCGACCGGGTCCCGGTCACCGCACCCAAGTCCGGATACGGCCGCTGCTATGCCGGTGCGGCCGTTCTCGACGTCGCCACAGCGGTCCTGGCCATCGAGCACGGCGCCGTTCCGCCGACACCGGGCGTCCACGACTGCCGGTTCGACCTCGACCTCGTGACCGGGACCGCCCGTCGAGCCGACATCCGCTCCGCCCTGGTCCTGTCCCGCGGACAGCACGGCGGCAACTCGGCGCTGGTCCTCCGGCGCCCGGATCCGATCACCAGAGGAGGCGAGTGACATGAGCGCACACCTGTCCCCGGACGAGCTGGCGGCACTGATCAGCAGGTGCACCGGTGTCACCGTGACCGCCGAGCAGGTCACCGATCCGCACCACACCTTCGACGACCTCGGCGTGGACTCCCTCGGTCTCATGGGTGTCCTCGGGGAGCTGCAACGCAACCACGGCATGCCCCGCGACGTCGACATGCAGCCGGACCGGTCACCGCGCGAACTGCTGTCCCTGCTGACCGGGAGGGCTTGAGATGACCGGGCACACCGAGAACGAGATCGTCATCGCCGCACCGATCGACCTGGTGTGGGAACGCACCAACGACGTGGAGAACTGGCCGAACCTGTTCAGCGAGTACGCCTCGGTGCAGGTGCTGGAACGCGACGGCGACCGCGTGGTCTTCCGGCTCACCATGCACCCGGACGCCGACGGCAACGAGTGGACCTGGGTGTCCGAGCGCGTCGCCGACCCCACCACCAGGACGGTCACCGCCCGCAGGATCACCACGGGCCCGTTCGAGCGGATGAACATCCGGTGGACCTACGAGCAGCTCGACGCGGGCGTGCGGATGCGCTGGGTGCAGGACTTCGCGATGAAGCCTCACGCGCCTGTCGACGACGAGGCCATGACCCGCCACATCAACGACAACAGCCGTATCCAGATGGCACTGATCAAGCAGAAGGTCGAGGAGTTGGCGTGCACCGCACCCTGATCGTCGCCCGCATGCTCCCCGACACCGCCGGCAAGATCGCTGCGGTGTTCACCGATGCCGACCACCACTCCGGCCTGCCCGACGCGCTCGGCGTGCGCGCACGGACCCTGTTCCGGTTCGGTGAGCTGTACCTGCACCTGGTGGAGAGCGACGGGCCGCTCGACGAGGCCGTGGCCGAGCACCGCCACGACCCGAGGTTCACGCGCATCAGCGAGGACCTGCGCCCGTTCGTCACCCCGTACGACCCCGCAACGTGGCGCGAGCCCAAAGACGCCATGGCGCACGAGTTCTACCGGTGGGAACGCCATGGCTGACCGGCACACCACCGGCGGCCACGTCCCCGTGCTGATCGCGGGCGGCGGCGTGACCGGACTGTCCGCCGCGGTGTTCCTCGCCTGGCACGGTGTGCCGACCATGCTCGTGGAGCGTCGCGAGCAGCCGTTGGCCGACCCGAGGGCACGGGCGCTCAACCCGCGCACCATGGAGCTCTACCGCGCCGTGGACCTCGAAGAAGCCATCCGACAGGTGCGATCGCCGATCGCCGACCACGGCGTCGTCGCACACGCCCGGACCGTGGCCGGACCGGAACTCACGCGGCTGCCCGACCGCCTGGGCACCGACACCGGCGCGCTGAGCCCGTGCGACTGGGCAGCCATCGACCAGAACCAGCTGGAGCCGCTGCTGCGCGACCGCGCCGCCTCCGACGGCGTGGACGTGCGCTACAACACCGAGGCCGTGGCGGTGACGAACCGGCCGAACGGTGTCGAAGCGTTCCTGCGCTCCCACCGCACCGGGCACGAACAGCGGGTGCGCGCCGACTACCTCGTTGCCGCGGACGGAGCGCACAGCCCGCTGCGGCGCATGCTCGACATCGGCCACGACGACACCGGGACGCTCGCCCGCAAGGTGAACGTCTACTTCGACGCCGACCTGCGCGAAGTCCTGCGAGGCCGGAAGATCGTCGCACTGACCGTGCGCAACCCCGCCGTGCAGGGTTTCCTCACCTCGGTCGACGGTGTGAAGCGCTGGAGGTTCGCGATCTCCCTGGCACCCGGCGAGGACGGCGCCATCACCGAGACCCGGTGCGTCCAGTTGCTCCGGGCGGCGATCGGAGTGGACGACCTGCCGCTCGTGATCGAGCGGGTGTCCGAGACGCCGTGGGAGATCGCCGGGCGGGTCAGCCACCGGATGTGCACCGGTCGTGTCTTCATCGCCGGCGACGCCGCCCACACCATGCCGCCGGTCGGCACGTTCGGCGTGGCCACCGGTGTCCAGGACGCTTTCAACCTCGCGTGGAAGATCGCCCTCCACCACCGGGACCTGGCGGGGCCGGGACTGCTGACCAGTTACGAAACCGAACGCCTACCGGTTGCCCGGCACACGACCCGGTTGACGGTCGACCGGTACGGTCTGGTGAACGGCCGCTCCGGTGACGCCCGCGAGAGCGCCCGCGGTCAACGGATGACGATGTTCGGCTACACCTATCCCGCGGGCGCCATCTCGCCGAACGGTGCCACCCCCGACCTCGTCGAGGACCCCGACCACCCTTCCGGGGCCCCGGGCACCCGGGCACCGCACGTACTGCTGGAGCACCGGGGGAAACCTCTGTCTCCCGTCGACCTCATGGGCCGGGACTTCACCCTCCTGACCGACACCACCGACACCGATTGGGCCGGAATCGCAGCCGAGGCCGCCGCACGCACCGGAATCAACATCGGCCACTGCCGCATCGGCCACCCGTCGCACAACCGGACCGACCCCGCCGCCCGCCACTACCGCCTCGACGGCGGCGCCATCCTCATCCGCCCGGACGGCTTCATCGCCTGGCGCGCCCCGACATCCACCGACCGCGAAACCTTCATCGCCGCACTCGACCGCATACTGTTCCGCTGAAGCCGCCGCGTGGATCGAGTGACGTCGTGCGGGATGAGCCCGGTCAGCTCCGCTGTTGCACGGTCAGCGCCCGGTAGGACCAGGACAACACGGTCGGCAGGCCGGCCGCAGGATCGTCGTCGTCCAACGCCGCCAGACCGAGACCGCAGAGCTCTGCGACGAACTTCCCTCAACGGCACGTGGGACTGGGCCTGGGCTCGGGCCGCGATGATGCCCAACGCCAGCGGAAACCCGCCGCACAGCCGGATCACCTCGTCGACCACACCGGGTTCAGCGGCGGTTCGTGCCTCGCCCAACCGCCGGGTCAACAGCGCACGCGCCTCGTCGAGGTCGAGCGCGTCCAGAGTGAGGTGGCGACCAGTTGAACTCGCCTTGGGCTCCGTGGTCGCTGTGGAAGATCGCCCCGGCCAGGCTGCCCCGTGTCCGCTGCGCCGCGTGCAGGGCGTCGAGGACCAGGTCGACGCGCATGTGGTCGGCGACGGCCCAGCCGACCAGCCGGCGCGAGCACAGGTCCATCACGGTCGCGAGGTAGAGGAAGGTGCCGTCGGCGATGGGCGGGTAGGTGATGTCTCCGACGTAGCGGGTGTTGGGCTCCTGGGCGGTGAAGTCGCGTCCGAGCAGGTCCGGGGCCTTGACCGCGGTAGGGCCGGCCGTGGTGGTGCGGTGCCGGCGGCGCAGCCGCAGCCCGGCCAGGCCGATGCCGCGCATCACGCGGGCGACGCGCTTGTGGTTGACCTCGTGTCCGGTGTCGTGCAGTTCGGCGGTGATCCGCGGGACGCCGTAGGTGCCCGCCGACTCGCGGTGGATCACCCGGATGCGCGCGGCCAGGTCCGCGTCGGCCGCGGCGCGGGCCGCCCGGTCCGGGGCGTGCCCGTGATGAGCGTCGAGATCACCCGTGTGTGTCGCCATGCCGCGTGGGGCTTGCCCGGCCCTGCTCGAGTCCGCAGGCGCGGTATCCAGGCGGCGGAGGGGTGCGTGCGATCGGTGTCGTGCCGTGGGTGGCGATGTCAGGGTTCCATCGCCTGCCGGTGGTGATGACGGCGTGCAGGTGCTGCAGGACGGCGGCGATGACGGCCTGGGCCTGGGTCGGGTGAGCCTAAGGCGGTGCGGGTGTTCAGGTGGCGGTAGCGGGCGGCGTGGACCGGGTTGGCCCGATGTGCTCCCCAGACGGTGCGCCATGCCGCGAGCCGGAGGCCGGGGCGGGCCTGTCCGGTGAGTTCCGCCCGGCCGGTGAACATTCCGGAGGACTTCTCGCGAGGTGCCAGGCCGGCATGTTCGACCAGCGCGCGGGTGGTGGTGAACCGACGTGGGTCGCAGGTCTCGGCCAGGATCGCTGCGGCACCCACCGCCGAGAGAGGTGACCAACCCGAGTACGTCCACGGTCTGTCATCGGCCGCAGCCGCCACGCCGCCCGGCAAGGTGGCGTCCGGGCTCGGTGGGAGCGGCGCTTGGGCACCGGGGCCCGGTACGCGGTGCTCCGCGCTCGATTGCGGGAGCGAGGTCGTCGTCAGCTGTGAACGGGTGCCACCGAGGCGCCGCGACGCGTGTCCGGATGTGGGTGGTGGCGGCCACCCACATCCGGTCCGGGGGCGGTCAGGCAGCGGCGGCGGTGCAGGCGGGTGCCGCGGCCGGGGCGGCCATCGCCGTGGTCGTCACGGGCGGGCCGGCGTTTGCCGGGCGGGTGCCGGAGCAGTAGTGGGACGACACCTCGCCGCCGGTGGAGTCGCCGAACGCGAACACCAGGTACGACTCGCCGACGTAGAGCGAGAGTCCGCACATCGACCCGGCGTAGTTCGTCGTCACGGTCACGGTCGCCGGCACGTCGCCCTTGTACTCCTGGTCGACCTGCACGGTGTACGCGCGCAGGTCGTCCCAGACGTAGTCGGGCTTGCCGCGCTCCAGCACGGTGGACGCGGACACGTGGCCGCTGAACACGTGATCGGCCCGTGCGTAGCGCTGTGGTTCGGTGTCATAGGGCAGACAGCTGCACGCACTGGCAGTCCCGGTGAGCACGGCGGCGGACAAGACGGCCGTCAGCACCACGGCACCGGTAGCGTGAGCGAGAAAACGCAAGCGCGCCAATGAAAGCTCCCCTGGTCGGGTGAACGGTGGCGGTGCTCTTCCAGGGTATCGGCCGACGCTCCGGCAGGCATTCGCCCAGTTGCCACTTCGCGTCGTGAGGTCGGCAGCCACACCAGCAGCGGCGTCGTGATGCCGGTGGCCTGGGCGAGCGCGGCGTAGCCGGCCAGTTTCCCGGCGCGCTTGGCCAGCACCTCGGTGCCGAAGTCGTACTCGAGGAACCACTCGATGTGTCGGTTGCCGTCGTGCCACAGCCGCAGGCTTGGGCGATGCCGAAGACCCGGTCGTGCCGGTAGCCGAGTTCCTTGACGTCCAGGCCGTCCTCGGTGGCGAGTGAAGCCGCCTGGGCGCGAGGCACGCCGGGGCGGGGTGGGCGAGAGGGGTGAGGTCAGCCGTTGCGGCGGGGGTCGGCGCTGCGTGGGCGCGTGACGGGCTCGATCCGCTCTACAGGTCGAGACGGACTCGACGCGCCTCGCGAAGGCCGGGTGTTGACGGGCTGAGGGCTGTCACCGGTAATGGCCTTGGTCGTGCGAGTCCGTGCCGTGCGGCGGGCTACGGCGCGGATCTCCCGGGCGCGGCCGGCTACGGCGGGCGGGAGTGGCCGGGTGAGCATGGTGAAGGGCTGGGCTTCTTCGCCGTGCAGGACCAAGCGGGCGGCGGCGTGGTATACGCCGAGGTGGCCGAGGTCGTGGTCGGACAGCCGTGGTGCGGTGTGCCGGGACAGTTCGCGTGCGTCCTCCGGGCTCGCGTTGAGGAAGATCTTGCTGCGGGCGTTGGTGGACATGCCTGCGCGTTGTTCGCGGGGGAGTTGGCCGAGGTGTTGGTGGGCCAGGGTCATGGCGACGCGGAAGCTGCGGGCTTCGGCGAGCATGTCCTCGATGGGGTAGAGGAGGTTGAGGGATCGACGGTGGGCGGGGCGAGCACGGTGACCTGACGGGCGTCGGCCAGCAGCAGCTGGTGGCAGTGCCGTGCCCACCACCGCCGGCCGATCACGATCGGGAGCGGTCGGTACCCAGGCGGGTGTTCGAGGCAACACGAACGAGTCCCTCCACGGAAGGTGTCCTCAAGGCGCAGACGACACCAGGGGAGCGCGACGGGTCAGGCGGCATCGAGGTGGATCTCGTCGGCGCCAGAGCCGAACTCGTCCCAGCGGCCTGGCAGTCGTTCCCGTCGGAGCCCAGGTCGACGAAGGCAGCGTCGCCTGTCTCGCCGGTGTCGGCGTGGGCGGCGAGTTCGGCAGGGTCGCCCATCCTGGAGGTTGCAGCTGTAGTGGCTCCTGGTGCCCTTGCGGCCGATAACTGCTGGTCGGAACCCAAAGGACTCCGACTACAGTGACCAGGTGCCGAATCGACTGACCGTCGTCGTACTGTCTCCCGGTGAATCCCCGTGGGATCAGCTCGAACTGCGGTTCCACATCGATGGCGAGGACGTCATCAGCCGGGTGTTCGACAAAGGCCCCGGCGAAGATCCCGACCGGCTGCTCACCGTCGACAGCCCGCTGCTGGCCCTGCACGGACCGACCACCGTCCGCGTCGCCGAGGCAACGTGCACCTGGGGATGCTGCGGCTGCATCGACGTCCACGTGCGCCGCGAGGACGACCAGATCGTCTGGGACCGGTGGCACAACCCCGACACCGGCCACGTCCCGCTCGGCGAGTACCGCTTCGACGTACGGCAGTACGAAACCGAACTTCTGCGCGCCCGACAGGACCGAACCTGGGAGTGGCCGGGTCGTACCATCGCCCGCCTCGTCAACGCCGCGCTGCTCGGCGAGCCCGAGGTGATGCAGCAGTGGAACTGCAGTCTCGACTTCACCGGCTCGCTGCCCGCCCGGCGCTCCGAGGTCGAGGTCGTGTTCACCTGCCCGCCCCGCGCGGCGATACGGCAGTACGAGGAGCAGCACGGCCACCCCCTGGAGCACACGCAGTACCGGCTCCGCTTCCCCGTCACCGAGCAACCAGCACAGACCCAGGCCGACCACATCGTGGCCACCATGAGGACCAAGGACCCGCGCGACACGGCAGAAACGTGCGGCGGGTTCCAGCCCCGCGGTACCAAGTCCACATGAGACAGAACAACCCGGAGTAGCGGGAACTCCGGACACCGGTACCCGCATCACAGGTCCACCCACTCGAGGTTCGACTCCGGATCTGGTAGAGATGCGAGGAACTCCGGGGACGTGGTGGCCAGGTAGTGCTCGGTCGGGGATGCGATGCTCTGGAACGCCACCCGCTGCGTACCTGCCGACAGCAGGCCCTGTCCGCGGTCGGCGGAGAGCAGGAACGCTCGTTCTCCGGCGGAGAGGTCGAAGGTCCGGGTGATCTCGTCGATGGCCTGCGATATCCCGGTCTGCACTTCCATGATCGACGTCACACGCACAAGACGTGGCTCATCGAGGACGGCGTGCCGGAAATCCTCCAGTGCAAGCGACTCGGACACCGGATGGCGGGGGTCTGGGGCACCTACTCGCACGTGACGCAGGTCATGGTCGACGCGATGCTCGACGGGCTACAGCGACGGCGGGAACGTTCACTCGTCGCTCCCGCGGGTCCGACAGGGGTGACCACATACGGTGTCAACGATCACGCCAAGATCGCTTGCTCCCAATTTGCTCCCACGACAGCAGAACGGCCCACCGGTGAGGATCACCGGCGGGCCGTCTGACCTACGTTATAGATGGTGGACGATACTGGGATTGAACCAGTGACCCTACCGTGTCAAGGACCTGGGGATCCGGTTCTGACCTGCGCTTTCTCGACTCGCGCAGGTCAGAACCGGTCGTTCCTCACGGTCAAATCCAGTCCGGCGTATTCCGCACTGTTCTCGTCGCCGCCAGATCGCCGTTTGATCTCGCAGTAGCCGAGTCGATCAGTAGCGGGCAGGTCGGATGTCAGCCGAGTCCTTCTCGACACCTCCAGTGCTGGAGTTGCGGTGGCGACGAGCGTGCGTCGGATGCGGCGCGCCGAGGTCGGCGGGGGCGTGGGTCAGGCGGTCAGTAGTGGTGCGGTGGCTTGTCCGGCCTTGGCCAGGATGCCGGCGGCGTCGGCTTCTTTGGGGCCGTAGAACAGGATGCTGGTGAGGATGTCGGCTTTGCTCATGACGAGTTGGCAAATCCGCATGAGCTGGAAGGTGTAGCAGACCCCGAACTGGGCGTCGGCGCCCAACGGTGGCAGGGTGAGTTCCCGTTCCGGAGTGTAGGGGCCTTCGTTGCCGAACATGAACGGCTGGCATTCCAGAGCTTTGCGGGCGTGTTCGACGGTTTCCGCTGCGGCAGCGATCCGGCGGTACGACACACGGAATTGATCGACGTAAGAGAACGCCGGCTTGTTGATCCATGAAGTGGACAGTCGCGTCATGGACATGGCGCCGTCAGTGGGCAGTTCGGCAGGGCACAGCACGACCGAGTAGTTCTTCTGCTCGGCGGAGTCCTCGCGGGTGAAGCCGAGCGGGACCAGGACGTCGTCAGGCAGCTGGGCCTTTATGAGTCGCGCCTCGATGAGGGCCGGATCGGGTGCTGTCGGCGTGCTGCTGCTGGTCGTCGTGGTGGTCGGCGTGGTGCTCGACGGTGGTGTGGCCACTGATGCTGTCGAACACCCGGCCAGCAGGACGGTCGTGAGGATGATCCCCCCAATTCGCATGGGCGGGGACCGTAGCAGCACGCTCGGTAACCATCGTTGCTGGTGGGCGTCACCGCACGTGCGTGGCGGCGGTCACATACCGGCCGGTGATCATTGGGCCGTTCGGCTGCTGCCGTGGGTTGGTTGAACGGACATGATTCCTCCTCGGGTCGGGGGACTCAGCACAACGCCGCGTGGTCATGCGGTTCGGGGGGATCTTCGTGTGGTCGCGCGTCCGTGCGCGTGGGTTCGGCCTGCGCGTTTTCGGTGTGGGGGTCGCTGTCGCGGTGGTCGCTGGTGTGCTGACGGCACCTCCGGCGGTGGCGGAGTTGCCTGGCTCGGCTCCGGATGAGGCGACGGCGTCGCGGTACGCGGAGGCGCGTGGTGAGCCGGTGCTGGTCGAGTCGGCGACCACGGAGACCGACGAGTTGACGGCGAACCCGGACGGTTCGTTCACGTTCAGGCAGCACGCCCAGCCGGTGCGGGTGCGGCGTGGTGACGGTTGGGTGCCGGTGGACCTGTCGTTGGAGCGTCGTGCGGATGGTTCGTTCGGGCCGAAGGCCGCCCCGGTCGACGTGGTGTTCTCGCCTGGTGGCCCCGGATCGGCGGATGACGCGGTCGCCCGTGTGGTGCGGGGGGAGGACGAGGTCGGGCTGGGTTGGGGGCGTGATCTGCCGCCTGCTGTGGTGGACGGGTCGTCGCTGACGTACCCGGAGGTGCTGCCCGGGGTGGACCTGAAGGTCGAGGTGACGGTCAACGGGTTCAGCGAGGTCTTGGTGGTGAAGACGGCGCAGGCGGGGGCGAGCGCCGAGCTGGAGCGGATCGCGTTCCGCACGCACGCCGAGGGTGTGCGGGTGCATGACGGTCCCGGCCCGGGTGGTGACCTGATGGTCAAGGACTCTTCCGGGAGGCCGGTGTTCTCCGGTGATGCCTCGTCGATGTGGGACTCCTCCGGTGGTGACGGGGACAACCACACCGAGGGGCCCGCGGAGGGGGACCGCAGGGCGGAGATGGGTGTCGAGGTCGGTGCGGACACGGTGGCGGTGTTGCCGGACCGTGAGTTCCTGGCCGATCCCGACACGAGGTACCCGGTGGTGATCGACCCGGAGTACTACTGCGGCAACTGCGGGAAGGTGCACCACGTCGTGGTGCAGGACCCGTGGCCCGACGCGCGGAACTTCGACAAGACCAGCGGTGTGTTCGGCGATCTCAAGGCCGGGTACCTCAACGCCGCGTCCTTGAACGCCGATCGCGCGGGTCGGTCCCGGTCGTACCTGCAGATGCACACGGCCCCGGTCGTGGGCAAGTACATCATCAGCGCGACGCTGCAGACGCGGGTGATCCACACGTTCGACTGCTCGCCGTCGCCGACGGAGTTGTTCGTGAGTCCGCCGGTGGATGCGAACACGACGTGGGACAACCAACCGGGCTGGTACTACCGGCTGTCGGAGACCAATGTCGCCAACAACGCGCTGCACTGCCCCAACGCCGGCAACGCCGAGCTCGACGCGACGGCGGCGGTGCGGCAGGCGGCGAACGAGGGCTGGGGTTGGACGACGTTCCTGTTGCAGGCCAAGTACGAAGGCGACCTGGACAACTCCTGGCGACGCTTCGACCTGAACCCGTACCTCGAGGTGAAGTACAACAGCTGGCCGTACATGCCCACCGCGTTGGGCATGGAGGGATGGGGGCCGGACCCGTCGAACGCGATCTCGTGCGGCATGGGTGCCGGGCGGCCCGCGGTGTTCTCGAAGACGCCGCGGTTGCGGGCGAGGATGAACGATCCGGACGGCGGCATCATGGACGCGATGTTCCGGGTGTTCAACGGTGTCGCACCGGTCTCGGCCGAGACGGGCACCAACATCTATGTGAACGGGATTCCCGCGGGTTCGTACGCGGAAGTGACGATTCCACCGAACCGCATCGCGAGCGACGGCCTGTACACGTGGCGGGCGTGGGGCAGTGACCACGGTTTGCTCACGGGTTACGTCGACTGCGAGTTCGAGGTGGACACCCGGAAGCCGAGCACACCTGTCGTCACCTCGACCGACTACCCGGAAAACGGGACTGCGCCCGACCTCGGCGGTAGGACGGGCATGTTCACCTTCAAGCCCGGCACGCCGACCGGGTTGGGTGGCACGATGGATGTCCGTCGTTACGGCTGGACGCTCAACGACAGCAGCGCGATCCCCCGGTCGGTCCCCGTGCAGTCGGCTGACGGCACGGTGACGGTGCCGATCGCCCCGACGAAGAACGGGGTGAACACGTTGTACGTGACGGCGTTCGACGGCGCGGGCAACCGTTCGGCGACCTACGCTGCCTACGACTTCGTCGTCGCGGAGCCGGTCGATTTCAAGGCTGGGTGGCATTTCGACGAGGCGGGCGGCACGGTGGCCGCGGACGTCGCAGGCAACTACCCGCTGGCGGTGGCAGGTGGCTCGTTCGCCGCGGGCTACGCGGACAACGGCCTGACGTTCACCGGTGGCACCGCGGTGTCGTCCGGCACGGTGGTGGACACCTCGCAGGCGTTCTCGGTGTCGACGTGGGTGAAGCTGGACCGCACGGACGGCTACTTCACGGCGGTCAGCCAGGACGGGGAGAGCGCCGGTTCGTTCTTCCTGGGTTACAGCCAGGACCTCAACGGTTGGACCATGGCCGCGCCGTACACCGACTCGAAGAATTCGTTGTTCGCGCGAGCGGCGTCGACCAGTCCGCCGGTGACCGGCGTGTGGACCCACCTGGTCGGTACCTATAACCCTGGCCTCGAAACCATGAAGCTGTACGTCGACGGCAAGTACCAGAGCACCGCCACGGTGAAAGCGTGGAACGGGGGCGGCGCGT
Organism: Saccharothrix carnea; assembly: GCF_003014735.1. GTDB lineage: Bacteria > Actinomycetota > Actinomycetes > Mycobacteriales > Pseudonocardiaceae > Actinosynnema > Actinosynnema carneum. The sequence goes on from NZ_PYAX01000020.1 coordinate 21,407, forward strand.
TCGTGGTCGGTGCCGCGAAGTGGGACCGCATCCGCGTCAACCACTTCCCGGGCGCCGTCGACCACACGCTGGTCTGGGACCGGGTGCTGGATGCCGACGAGGTCGCGGCTCACGCCAACCTGGCGGTGCCGCGCGCCCGGTACGCGCTCGATGAACGATCCGGCACCACCACACTCGACCAGATCTCCGGTCGCACCCCGACGCTCGCTGGTGGGTACGTGTGGGGTGGTCAGTCGATGGTGTCGGCGGCGAGCGAGGACAAGTGGCTCAACTTCACCGCGCCGGGCACCGGGCAGGTTCCGGTGCCACGCCCGGTGAACTTCCGGACCGACCGCTCGTTCACCGTGAGCGCGTGGGTGCGGCACACCGGCGAGCCGGGTGCCCGACGTGTCGCGGTGAGCGGCCATGACAGTCAGAACTCCCCGTTCACGTTGGGCTACAACGGCTGGCGGTGGGAGTTCTCCATCGCGGGTAGTGGTGGTGCGACGTGGAGCGCACTGTCGGACGACTTGGCGATGTCGAACAACTGGGTACTCCTCGTCGGCAGCTATGACGCGGTCACGGGGCGGATCTACCTCAACGTGGACCGGAATCGCCAGAAGTCCTATGCCGGTACGACGTCCGACGGCAGTGGTGTGGTCGGGCGCCAGATCACGTCGAACCTGTGGCTGGGGCGCGCGACCGCGGCGGGTGCCGGCGTCGCGCGCTGGGTGGGTGACCTGGACGATGTCCGGATCCATGCCGGTGTCCTGCCGGACGTTGACGTCTGGGCCTTGTACGACGCGACGATCCACTTCTGAGTGACCCACCGATCGATCCGAAGCGCAAGACGAAAGGCCTCGTGGTGAGCGTTTCCCTGCGTGCATGGGCCCGGAAGGCGGTCGCCTTCGGTGTGGTGGTCGTGATGACCACTTCCACCGCGCAAGCCGTTGCAGTTGCCGCGGAGCCGGATTGGCGGGCGGAGATCCCACAGGAGGCTTCCGTCCCGACGCATCCGGTGGAAGTGCGTCCACTTCCACCGGATCCGGCAAACGGCGCGGTGGTCACCGCACCGACTGCGCCGGGTGCGCAGTGGCCCGGGGCAGCGGTCGGCGAAGTGGACTTCGCGGCGACGGGTGGAACTGGCGGGCAGGCGGTGGCACGTGCGCTGGGTCGTCCGGTGCGGGCAGTCGGGACGCCGGTCGCGGTGGGTCTGAAGGACGAAACCGGTGCGCGCCAGGTGAAGTCGGGCAAGGTCCGCGTCCAGGTGCACGAGCGGAAGTCGGACGCGCTGCTGTTCAGCGTGTCGGATGCCGGTGGTGTGCGGGGCAAGCCGTTGGACCTGACGTTCGACTACTCGTCGTTCAAGTCGGCGTTCGGTGGCGACTACGCCGCCAGGCTGCGGCTGGTGACGTTGCCGTCGTGTGCGGTGGCCACGCCGGAAAAGGCGGAATGCCAGGTCGCCACGCCGGTGGAGGGCGCGAAGAACGACACGGCCGCGTCCGTGTTGTCGGCTCCGGTGACGGTGGAGTCGGAGCCGGTGGTGTTCGCAGCGATGGCGGCGGCGTCGGGGCCGGCGGGTAGTTACGCCGCGACGTCGTTGGCTCCGGCGGGGTCGTGGAGCGCGGGTGGTTCGTCGGGTGACTTCACCTACGGCTACCCGATGCGGGTGCCGCCGGCGGTCGGTGGCGCGGCGCCGAAGGTGTCGTTGGGGTACTCGGCGCAGAGCCTGGACGGGCGGACGTCGTCGACGAACAACCAGGCGTCGTGGGCCGGTGACGGCTGGGACCTGGCGCCCGCAGGGTTCATCGAGCGGCAGTACAAGCCGTGTGGCCTGGACCTGGGCGGCAACAACGGTCAGACGAAGACGGGTGACCAGTGCTGGGCCGCGGACAGCGTCTCGATCAGCCTGGTGGGTGTGTCCGGCAAGTTGATCCGGGTCGGCACGACCAACCAGTGGCGCGCCGAGTCGGACGACGGCGCGCGCATCGAGCGCCTGGAGAACGCGGTCAACGGCGACAACAACGGTGAGCACTGGAAAGTCACCACGCCCGATGGCACGCAGTACTTCCTCGGGCTGAACCGACTGCCGGGGTGGACGGCGGGCAAGCCGGAGACGCAGTCGGCGTGGACGATGCCGGTGTACGGCAACCACGCGGGGGAGGAGTGCCACCAGGCGGGATCGTTCGACGCGTCGTGGTGCCAGCAGGCGTACCGGTGGAACCTGGACTACTCGGTCGACCCGCACGGCAACGTCAGCACCTACTACTACAACCGCGAGGTCAACCGGTACGGCCGCAACGCTGATGCGAACAAGGGCACCGAGTACGTGCGCGGTGGGTGGCTGGACCGCGTGGAGTACGGGCTGCGCGTCGACAACGTGTTCGGCCACCCCGGTGCGAAGGTCAACTTCGAGACCGCCGAGCGCTGCCTGCCCGGTGGTGCGGTGACGTGCGACCCGTCGCAGCTCAACAGCTCCACGGCGGCGAACTGGCCGGACGTTCCGGTCGACCAGATCTGCAACGCGGGTGAGCCGTGCACCCACCGGTTGACCCCGTCGTTCTTCACGCGCAAGAAGCTCACCAAGGTCGTCACCCGGGTCTCCAACGGGGGTACAGGGTTCCGCGACGTGGACTCGTGGGCGTTGGAGCACGAGTTCCTCGGCACCGGTGACGGTCTCGCGCCGGCGATGAACCTGAAGTCGGTCAGGCACACCGGTCTGGTCGGTGGCAGCGTGCAGCTGCCGCCGACGGTGTTCGGCCACAAGGCGCTGCCCAACCGGGTCGACACCGCCATCGACAACCGGCCGCCGATCACCCGGCACCGGATCGTGTCGATCACCGGTGAAGCGGGCAGCCACACCCAGGTCGAGTACAGCGACAAGGACTGCGTGGCCGGTTCGCGGTTGCCGACCGCGCCGGAGTCGAACACGTTGCGCTGCTACCCGTCGTGGTGGACGCCGGACGGTGGGTTGACGCCCGAGCTGCACTGGTTCCACAAGTACGTGGTCACCTCCGTCGTGGACGACGACCGCACCGGCGCGTCGAGCCTGGTCAAGACCAACTACTCCTACCTGGGTGATCCGGCCTGGCACTTCGACGAGGCGGAGTTCGCCGAGCCCGAGCGGCGCACGTGGTCGCAGTGGCGCGGGTACGCCACCGTGCGCACCACCAAGGGCGACCCGGCCGGCACGCAGTCGGTCACCGAGGTCGTCTACGGCCGCGGCATGGACGGTGACAAGCTGCCGTCCGGCACCCGTGAGGCGTGGATCACCGACTCGGAGCAGGTGTCGATCCGCGACGTGAAGCGGTTGCGCGGCTACGTCCGCGAGACCCGTCAGTACAACGTCGGGCAGCTGGTGTCGGCGTCGGTCAACGACCCCTACCTGCCCGAGACCGCGACCGCGACGGACGCCGCGGGCAACAAGGCGTACGTGACCGGTGACGCCTCGGTGCGCGGCCGGACGTTGCTGGAGAACGGCACGTGGCGGCGTACCCGCGTGGACAAGACCGACTTCACGCCCGAGGGCGTGGCCGCGCGCACCGAGGACCACGGCGACACCGCGGTGACCGGTGACGAGACCTGCACCCGCACGAAGTTCGCCCGCAACGAGACCGCGTGGCTGCTCACCATGGCGTCGCAGGTGGAGACCGTGGTGGGCACGTGCGAGGTGACCGCGTCCGCGACCACGATCCAGTCCCTGGCCCGCTCCTACTACGACAACCAGGCGCACGACGTGGCCCCCACCCGCGGGTTGATCACCAAAGTCGAGGTGCTGGACAAGTGGGACGCCACGGGGCAGACGTGGGTCACGGCGTCCCGGGCGACCTACGACGCCGTCGGCCGCCCGCTGGACGTGTGGGACGCGCGCGGTGAGAAGACCACCACCGACTACACCCCCGACACCGGGCCACTGACCGAGATCTCCAGCACCAACCCGCTCGGCCACGTCAGCAGGGAGTACCTCGACCCGGCGTGGGGCCTGTCCACCGCGTCCGTGGACGCCAACAGCCGCCGCGCCGACCTGACCTACGACCCACTCGGCCGGCTGACCGCCGCGTGGGTGCCAGGCCGGTCCAAGGCCGCTGGGTTCAGCGCCAACGCGGTGTTCGAGTACCAGTACAACACCGACCGGACCAGCGTCGTCGTCACCAAGCAGCTGCAGGACGACGCCCGGTACCTGACGGCGTACACGCTCTACGACGGACTGCTGCGCGAACGCCAGACCCAGGCCCCTTCCCCCCATTCCCAGGGTGGGCGGCAGATCACCGACACCTTCTACGACTCCCGCGGGCTGCCCTACAAGACCAACGGTGTGCGGTGGGAGAACCAGGCACCCAGCGACGTCCTGGCCGCCAGCTACGACAACCAGGTCCCGGGTCAGACCATCACCGAGTACGACGGCCTGGGCCGACCGACCGCCGCGATCCTGCGCAAGTTCGGTACCGAGCAGTGGCGCACCACCACCTCCTACGGCGGCGACCGCGTCAAAACCACTCCTCCCCAGGGCGGCACCGCCACCACGCTGATCAACGACGCCCAGGGCCGCACGGTCGAGAAGCGCCAGCACACCGCGGGCGTCGACAGCCCCTTCGACGCGACGAAATACGCCTACAACGCCGCGGGCCTGCTCAGCACGCTGACAGACCCCGCGGGCAACCAGTGGCGCTACACCTACGACCTGCGCGGCCGGCTGATCGCCACCGACGACCCGGACACCGGCCGCAGCACCGTCACCTACGACACCGCCGGCCAGGTCCTGACCACCACCGACTCGCACGACCGCACGATCGCCAACGCCTACGACAAGCTCGGCCGGCTCACCGCGAAGCACAAAGACTCCCTCACCGGCCTCAAGTTGGCGTCGTGGGAGTACGACACCCTGGCCGGTGGCGTGGGCCTCCTCGCGTCCTCCACGCGTCACGTGGACGGGAGGGACTACAAGCGCGCCGTCCACGGCTACGACCTGGCGGGCCGTCCGACCGGTGAGCTGGTGACCATCCCGTCCAGCGAAGGCGTGCTCGGCACGACGTATGAGCTGCGGCAGAACTACGAGAACATCACCGGTCTACCGAAGTCGACCGCCTACCGCGCGGTCACCTCCGGCACTCGCGAGATCTACCCGCAGGAAGTGGTGACGGCCCAGTACAACACGGCCAACAGCGCCCTCCAGACGACCAGCTCGAACCTCGGTGTCTACGTCGGTGAGACCGGCTACTCCGGGGTCGGCGAAGTCCTCTGGCTCATCTACGACAACGCGACCCCGAACGCCGCCAAGAACGTCGAGGTGATCAACAGCTACGAGGTCGGCACCGGTCGCCTCGAACGCACGATCGCCAGCCGTGAGACAACCACCAGCAGCCGTCTGGCCGAGCGCACCTACACCTACGACCCGGCCGGCAACGTCACCAAGATCGCCGACACCCCAGTGGGACGGGTGGCGGACACGCAGTGCTTCGCCTACGACCACCTGCGCCGGATGAACGAGGCCTGGACCCCGGCCTCCGGCGACTGCACCGCGACCAGGTCGGCCACGTCTCTGGGCGGCGCGGCACCGTACTGGCACTCGTGGACGTTCGACAAGACCGGCAACCGCCTGACCGAGACCCAGCACACGGCGGCCGGTGACACCAAACGCACCACCGGCTACCCGGACGTGGGTACCGCGCAACCGCACACGGCCACCTCCGTGACCACCGAGGGCCCGAACGGCAAGTCGCTGGACACGTTCGGCTACGACTCCACCGGTCGCACCACGTCCCGCACGATCGGCGGCAACACCCAGAAACTCGAATACGACGCCGAGGGCCGCGTGGCGCGGATCGCCAACGCCGACGGCACCCAGGCTTCGACCTACCTCTACGACGCAGACGGCAACCGCCTGATCAGCCGCGAGCCGTCAGCGACCACGCTGTACGTGTTCGGCCAGGAGATCCGCCTGGAGAAGGGCACCTCCACCCCGTCCTGGACCCGCTGGTACAGCCACGGCGGCCAGACCGTCGCGGTGCGCAACAGCATCACCGGCCTGAAGTGGCTGATCCCCGACCACCAGGGCACCAACCAGCTCAGCGTCGCCAAGGACACCAACCTCACCGTCACCCAACGCCGCCAGACCCCCTACGGCGCCAACCGCGGCACCGCACCACCCTCGTGGCCGGACCGCCTGGGCTTCGTCGGAGGCCGCAACGACGAGTCCGGCCTGACCAGCGTCGGCGCCCGCCTGTACGACTCGTCGCAGGGCCGGTTCCTCTCGGCCGACCCGATCCTGGACAACAACGATCCGCAGCAGCTCAACGGCTACGCTTACGCCAACAACAGCCCGGTCACCTACAGCGACCCGACCGGTCTGATCATCGACTGCGGCCCTGATGGTGTGCTGTGTGGCAGGAACCCGGCCGTGCACGGCGAGGGTGCCAACGACACCTACGAGCGGGAACGGACGACGTTCTACGACCGTCAGCGTGCGTGGCAGCAGTCCAACAGCGGCAACGACGCGGCGCTGAAGAACCGGTTGGCCACCGAGGGCATCTCCTGGGAGGACTACCAGCGGGCGTTGGCCGATGTCCACAAGACGAAGTGGGATGTGATCAAGGAGGTCGCCTGGGAGGTTTTGAAGGAGATCTCCGGGTGGAACGACATCGTCGACTGTTTCACCAAGGGCGACATCTGGGGCTGTGCCGGTCTGGTCGCGGGCCTGGTTCCGTGGGGCAAGGCCGCGAAGGTCCTGGAAGCCGGCTACAACGCCCTCAAGGCGGTCGGTCGCCTCGCCGGCATCGTCGACAAGGCCAAGGGCGTCCTGCGCCGGGTCCAGACCATCACCGACGACATCACCCGCGCCGCCACCGAGAAGTTCCAGAAGCTGCTGGCCAACGGCAGCACCAGTTGCGCCAAGCACAGCTTCGTCGCCACCACTCTGGTCCTGATGGCCGACGGCTCCACCAAACCGATCTCCGAAGTCGAGATCGGCGACAAGGTCAAAGCCACCGACCCCACCACCGGCGAAACCACCGACCGCGCCGTCGTCGCCACCATCGTCCACACCGACGAAGACGACATGACCCGCCTCACCGTCACCAACACGGACGGCCCTACAGGCACCGTCGACGCCACTTCCTGGCACCCCGTCTGGGTCGACGCCGAAAACCGATTCGTCAACATCGGCGACCTGGAATCTGGCCAACTCCTTACGTCGGCCGAAGGCGCCTCGCCAAGGGTCATTGACATCGACCGCTATATCAAAGTTGAGCCGGTTCACGACTTGACTGTTGAAGGTGTGCACACCTATTACGTGGGCATTGGTAACTCGTCGGTTCTCGTGCATAACTGTGGCGATAAACTATGGCATGCAGGGGCGGAGGGTGCTGATGACAGCCCGCAGGACTGGGTGCCTATGAATAGCTGGACGCGGGAGGGTAGGGATCTTCAAGAGGGCGGCTACCACTACGTGGTTATGCCCGATCAGTCGGTACGGTCATTTCATGATGAAAGCATGTGGGCGAGAGCGCCTGGCGCGGGGCATACGAGCCTATCTCGGCAAAGCCCGGTGCTTGCGGCTGGGACATTCGACGTTGGCTCCGGTGGGATCATTACGCGATTCGACAACTTCTCGGGTCATTATCGGCCGGGTGCTGAAGTTGAGGGTGTGGCGCGTGCGGCCATGGAACGAAGTGGGTTTGGTTTGGGGAGTGCTCGATGGGACCCGTTCTCTTTGGGTAGAGGTTGATCGCTGAGTGAGTTCGTACTCCGGCTTGCCGCACCTCATGTGGGTGCGGCAAGCCAGCAAGTTTGGGCGATGTCTACTCCTGGTCCCGAAGGGCCTGGTCCTTGAGGTCTTGAGCCCGCTCGACCAGTTGTTGTACATGTTCAGGGTGCAGGGAGCTGGACAGGGCGATCAGACGGCCTATTTCCTGTGCTGCCGCGTATGCCTGTCGGTGGGTTGCCTCCGATTCCCCAGGCACGTCGGCAATCACCATCAGGTCGGAGACTTGCATCTGCAATACCGGTGCGATGCTGTGTAGAATCTTAAGGTTCGGAGCTAGGCTTCCGTTCAGTAGCTGATTGACCGTCGATTCGGCCAGTGCGGCCGAGCGGCTAATTGTCCTGGGTGATAGGTTGCGGTTCTGCATGAGTCCTTGCAGTATCTTGCCAAACGCTGAATTCATTTCTCCATTATAGGGCTTCGTTCCTGCCGCCGCCCGGCATTCGGAGCTATCCTTCACTCTGGCGAACCATCACCTCGTCAGCCCCCTCGACGCCCCATACTGGACCCTGCCCGGAAACGGGTAGACCCTGCGGGCGAGGTAGCGCTCGAGACAGCGCATGTGACCGGTGCGTTGGAGTCTCCCGAAGGCGCGCAGGTCTTGCGGCGGGTTATCGCCTTGCACTTGGAGGCGTACAGCCGCGAGAAGCCGGCCGGCACGGAGGGCGTCGTCCCGAAGCGGATCGGTGACAAGATCAAAGCTTCACTCGTCGCGTTGATCAGTGCGAAGGTCCATGCTCGTCACCGAGGCCCGTAGCGGCGACAGGTACGACCGGAGGATGTGCGGTCGGATAAGCTCGACCGGTACGTCGTCGGGCTGTACGAGCTCTTGGTGGAGCGGGGACGAACCTGAGCCGAGGCGTTGGTGAGCGCGCTGCGTGAGCTCGAGCAGGGTCTCGAGTGGGCGTTCCGGACGCTGGTCCGCGACCAACTGGCCGAGATCGAGCACTACCTGGAAGTGCTGGCTTAGGCCGTAGCCTCCGGTGCCGAGACGTTCGAGGAGTGGCAGCGCGCGTACCGAGTGGTGTTCGAGGCGCAGCATTCGACGATCCAACTTCCGCAGTTCGAACGGCGGCTTGTGCCCTACGAGGCCCTGTTCGAGCAGGGGGAGTTCCGCCCCTGGGGAACCAGTGTCCGCAACCTCGTCCCTGAAGGGCGGGTGTCGTTCGAGGACTTCGCGGCACGCACCGGCAAGACCGTCATCCTCGGCGACCCCGGCGCGGGCAAGTCGACCACGTCCACACTGCTGGCCCGGCAGGCGTTCGACCGCGGCCGAGTGCCCTTCGTCAGCCGGCTGAAGAACGTCGACGTGACCGCGACGGGTTCAACCTCGAGGATGCGTCGAAGCGGTACTGCGCGCCCGATACCAATGCCCCGCACCCCGGGCGCCGTACGCAGGCTGCTGGTCGAGGGGCAGGCGTTCCTGGTCTTCGACGACCTGGACGAGACGAACTCGTCGACACGATCGCCCGAGAAACGACCGCGCAGACCATCGACGCGGTCGCCGCGCTGTACCCGTTCAGCCACATCATGGTCACCTCCCGGCGGGTCGGCTACTCGATGGCTCGCCTGGACACCGAACTGTTCGACGAGTTCCTGATCGGCACTTTCGACCAGGGCCAGGTGCGGGAGTACGCGCGCCGGTGGTGCACCGTGGTGTGTGAACCGGACGACCCACCGGTCGAGAGCACGGCACGGGGGTTCCTGGAGTCCGGGCGGCCCATCGCAGACCTGCGCGTGAACCCGTTGATGTTCGCGTTCATCTGCATCCTGTACCAGGGGCGGGGAACCATCCCGCACAAGCGCCCGAAGATCTTCCGGCAGTGCGTGGAATTGTTCCTGCACCGATGGGACGGCAAGCGCGGCATCGGCAGTCCGCCAGCCAACCTCGACCTGGTCGAATTGGCGCTGAGTTACGTCGCCCACGCCCTGCTGACCAACCGGCAGTACCGCGACGGCGTCACCGAGGACCAGTTTTCGACCTGATGGTCGACCCCTGTCGGAGGAGGGCGTCCCCGACCGCCGGGGGCGCCCGGCGCGTGGTGCGCGAACTGCTGGACCTGTGCAGAGGGCGAGCGTGGATCGTCACCGACGTCGGCGATGACCGGCACGGCGACGCCTCAGGAATGCCCGCGCTGGCGCCGCCCACGTTTACGCAGGAGGGCTTCCCGCTGCGCCGGTCGAACTTCCGACAGCGCTTCTGGCGACCCGTGTGGGACGGCGTCAAGGCGGACGACCCGTGTCCGATGGTCACATTCCGGCGATCCTGCCTTGGTTCACGTTCTACGAAGGCGTCACAGCCACGCCACGTGGATGGCCGAGGACGGCATCCCGGAGGTGGCACGCCGGGCGAGGCTCGGGCACCGGATGAAGGGCATCGCGCGCGTCTACGACCATGTGACGAGCGTCATGCACGCGCAGTTGATCCATGCGCTGGAGGTCCGGTGGGCGACCTCGCTGCTCACCCTCCGACCCGACGAGTTGGCCACAATCATCGGATGGTTCCCGCACCTGGGTGCCGTGGTGGCGGAGTTGAGGTCGAGCGGAGTTTCGACGGTCGGCTCCGGATTCGCTCCATTGATCTTGCCTGGCATGCAAGAAGCCCGGCCTCAAGATCGAGAACCGGGCTTCTGACCTGCGTTTATCTATGGTGGACGATACTGGGATTGAACCAGTGACCCCTACTGTGTCAACGTACATCGATATCTGCTCTGACCTGCGGAAACAAGCCTTCAGCAGGCTGTGTGGGTGCAGTTGACCGTGGTTGGGAGCCGTTGGCTGCGGTTGGACGCAGCCAACGGCTCCCAATCTGCTCCCACCGCGCTGCTCCCAGGCGGCTGGTCCTACGTGGAGTGTCGGCGACTGTTCGTGCCGCAGAGCGGTCGTTATGGTGTAGCGGTGTGGTTGAGCGGCAATGTCAGAGGTGCAAGCAACCGGGCGCTGGATTGTCCGGCAGTTCGGCGGTGATCGAAGGCGAATCCCGCTGATCATCTACGACATCACGGGCTGCTCCCGCCCGCCGCGTGGTCATCGAGTGGATCGTTGAGGACTCGGTGGAGGAGGCGGCTCCCGATCGAGGGCTTGGTCCCGGCTTGTCGGCTCCGAGTCGGTCGAGCGGCAGGCTGCCGAGTGGGCCGACCGCCTCGGCGCCCTGCCTCGGCACGTGCGCCGGGGCTAACCGGCCTGCGCCTGCTCGGAGGCCCGGATCCGGACGGCCAGGGCGTCGGTGGTGAGGCCGTGCAGGCCGGACAGCGACAGCACCCGCGCGGGAGGAGTTCCCTCGACGGCGTACACGGTCAAGGTCCGGCGGGCACGGGCCGCGGCCGCGGCCGCTTCAAGCAGCAGCGCGATGCCCGAACTGCTGAGGTAGCCGACTCGGGCCAGGTCGATCTCGATTGGTCGTCGGTCAGCCGAATCGATCCGGGCGGTCAGGACCGTGCGCAGGTAGTCCACCGTCGTGACGTCCACAGCGCCGGTAAGCCGGAAGACCTGGACCGGGGTGTCGTCAGCGGACTCGGTGACGCCCGCGTGCCCGCGGCTCGGTTCCGCCACCGGCACTGCGGAATCCCGTGCGCGCGAGGGCTTGGCGGTGAGGTCGAACCTGACGGTGGTGCCGTCCCCGGTGTGGTCGAACACCGCTCCGTCCCCGATCGCGCGGATGATCTGCAGGCCGCGGCCGCGGTAGCCCTTGTCCTCGGGTTCGGGTCGCCAGCGGCCGTAGTCGCGGACCGTGACGCGCACACCGGCGGCGGTGGTGGCGACGTTGTAGGTGAAGTCGCCGGGCGCGCCGTGCGGGTACGCGTGGTCCACGGCGTTCGCCGCCGCCTCGCCCAGGGCCAGTTGCAGGTCGTCCAGCAGGTCCGCGGACAGGCCGGCGGTGGCCGCCCATGCCGTGACGTTGCGGCGCATCACCGACAGCTCGGCGGGACGCGCGGGCACGGTGTCGCGCAGCGGCGGGGGCAGGTGACGGGCGACGACCAGCGCCACGTCGTCGTCCTGACCGTCGGCCAGCAGCGAGGAGGTGATGGCGTCGCTGAGTGCCTGGGGCGGCAGGTCGTGCGCGTCGCGGACGGTGTCGAGCAGCCGTTGCAGGCCCTGGTCGACCACCGTGTTCCGGTGCTCGACCAGCCCGTCGGTGTAGAGCACCACGGAGGCGCCCGGTGGCAGGTCGGTGGTCCGGTCGAGGTACGGCGCGCGGCCCGGTGTGCCCAGCACCGCTCCGGCGTCGCCCGGCAGCAGGCTGGGCCGGCCGGACGCGTCGAGCACCAGCGGGGGAGGGTGCCCGGCGACGGCCCAGCACAGCTCGCCGGTGCTCCAGTCGAACGTGAGGCAGGCGCAGGTGCTGCCCACCGCGCCGTTGACCCGGGCGGTGAAGGCGTCGAGCCGTTCCAGCGCGGCGGCGGGGGAGTGGCCGTCGAGCAGGTAGCCCGCCAAGGCGCTGCGGAGCTGCCCCATCACCGCGGCGGCGCTCGGGCCCTTGCCGACGACGTCGCCCACCGCGAAGGCGACCGTGGTGCCTCCCAGCGGCAGCACCTCGTACCAGTCGCCGCCGATCCGGGAATAGCCCGAGCCGGGCAGGTAGCGGGCGGAAGTCGCCAGCCTGTCCAGCGCGGGCAGTTCGCGCGGCAGCAGGCTGCGCTGCAACGCCTCGGCGATCTCGTGCTCGCGCTGCAGGAGCCGCTCGCGTTCGGCCTCGGCGCGTTGTCGCTCGGTGACGTCCCGCCCGATGGCCTGCACGCCGGTCGGCGTGGCCTGGATGCTCAGCTCGACCTCGACCTCGCTGCCGTCGGCCCGGCGCAGGCCCCACACCTCGGTGACCACCCGGGCGGCGGACAGGTCGGCGGTGAGGCGGGTCAGCCGGTCCAGTGCGTCGGGCACGACCACGTCGCCGACCGGACGACCGACCAGGTGGTCGCGGTCGTGCCCGAGCAGCGCGCAGGCGGCCTGGTTGACCTCGACGAACCGCAGGTCGTGGTCCAGCACCCAGATGGCCTCGGTGGCCCGCTCCACCAGCAGCCGGTGGCGTTGCTCGCTGTCGCGCAGCGCCCTGTCGGCGTGCGCGCGTTGCAGCGACTCCCAGCACCGGTTGACCACCACCGACACCACCTCGACCTCCTCGGGCGTCCAGCGCCGGGCGGTCGCCTGGTGCACGGCCATGGCGGCGACGAACCGCCCGCCGCGCAGCAGCGGCAGACAGATCACCGCGCGGATGCCGGTGAGCCGGTAGGCGGACAGGTCATCCGGACCGAGCCGGAGGTCGTCCTCGCTGTCCACCACCACCCACGGCTCGCCCGCGCGCATGGCCCGCAACGCGCCCTCGCCGAACTCGGCCATGGCGAACCGGCCTGGCAGCGGTGGCAGCCCGGTGGCGTAGTCGCCGCTCATCACGAAGTGGTTTTCGTCGGCCTCGGCGCGCGCATAGGCGCACCGGTCGACTCGCAGGTGCTCGCCCAGCATGCGGGTGGCCAGCGCCATCAGCTGCTCAGCGTCGTCCAGGCGCTGCAGCTCGCTGTCGAGAACGGCGAGGAACCGCTGCCGCTCGTGTTCCGCGTGGCGCGCGGTGACGTCGTTCAACGCCCCGCGCACGGTTCTCGCGGTGCCGTCGGCGTCCCGCACGACGTGCAGCTTCTCCTTCAACCGCAGCACGTCACCCTGGGCGGTGACCACGCGGTACTCCACCTCGAACACGTCCAGGCCCGGCTCGTCGCGCCACCGTCGCGCGGTGGCCTCGGCACGGTCGTCGGGATGGATCAGCGAGCCGAGGAAGTCCGCCTCGTCCAGCCAGCGGCCCACCGGGTGGCCCAGCAGCCGCTCGGCGTGGGCGGACACGAACGTGCAGCGGCGGGTCCGCGCGTCGGCCTGCCAGAGCACCACGGCAAGCCCGTCCACCAGTGCGCGCAGGTCGGTGGCCTCATAAGGCACAGCCTCGGATGCCGAATCCACGTGCGTCAACCATCCCGTCGCTCGAACCGGACGCCGGCGGCCCAGACCGGAACCGGTGCGACCACGCGAACGACCGAGCGGAAGAGTACCCACGCGGCAGCCGATCATGCCGACCCGCCGCGACCGCGGCGCGGGACCGCCGTCGCGGGTGGTCACCCCGGTCCGGTCGGCCTCGACTCCGCACGGCTCAGCGAAGTCCTCAGGGCGCGGAGCCGAGAGTGGTGATGGGCCTCGCCCTGTTTCCCGGCCCGAGCGGGCCTCGGGCACTGTCGCTCTCTTGCAACCGGCGACGATCATGATCGGAAGGGTCCGACGGCGGTTCGCCGTGAGGTGACCACACTTGGCGTCGCTACTTCCGTATGTGGTCGTTTGCGTTCGAGGTTTGTCGCAGGTGCGGTTCGGTCCTGTTACCTGCGGTTTCGTGTCGTTGGGTGCAGTTGGAGGCGTCTCCGGGGACTCCTACTGTGTCAACGTACATCGCCATCTGCTCTGACCTGCGGAAACGAGCCTTCAACAGGCCACGTGGGTGCAGTTGACCGTGGTTGGGAGCCGTTGGATGCGGTTGGACGCGTTCTGCGGCTCCCAATCTGCTCCCACAGCGCTGCTCCCAGGTGGTTGGTCGTGCGTAGACCTGGTCTCAAAACTCGGCGTGTCGCTAGGTGAACCAACGGCCCGCCCCTGGCCCCGCACCGCCCGCCCATGGGCCCGGCCCGACGGACCGGAAGTCCGTCAGAGAGACTGGGGGCCAGTGCCCGCCCTCTCGACCTGGAGCCTTTGATGCCGCAAGGGACCGTCCGTTGGTTCGACGCCGAACGTGGTTTCGGCTTCCTCGCGCCCGAGGACGGCTCGCCGGACGTGTTCGTGCACGCCTCCGAGATCGTCGAGGACGGCGGCGCGAAAGTGCTCCGCGAGGGTCAGGCCGTCGTGTTCGAGGTCGGTAAGAACGACCGCGGGCCCCAGGCGCTGCGCGTTCGCGTCACCGCCGACGCGGCCACCGGCAGCGCCGTGGGCCTGCTCGGCACCGTCAACTGGTACGAGCCGGGCAAGGGGTACGGCTTCGCGTCGCCGGACGGCGGCGGCGCCGACATCTTCGTGCACAGCTCCGCCATCGTGACCGGCGGCGTGGTCACCGAGGGGCAGCGGGTGGCATTCCTGGTCGTCGAAGGCGAGCGCGGCCCGCAGGCCGGGCACGTGATCCCGCTGGGAGCAGGGGCCGGCTCACCCGCTGCGGCTGGTATCTCGGACGGTGCCGACGGCACGGTGGCCTGGTACGACGAGGACAAGGGCTTCGGCTTCATCAACCCCGACTCCGGCGCCGGGGACATCTTCGTTCACGCCCAGGCCCTGGCCGAGGGGCTGACGTGGCTCGCGGAGGGCGACCGCGTCGCCTACGAGGTGGCTAGTGGAGACAAGGGCCCGCAGGCCCGCGACGTGCACCTGGTCCGGAGCGCCGACCCCCAGACGGCGCCGCAGCGGTCGGCACCTGCCGCGGCCGCAGGGCCGGCCGCGCGGGACGTGCCCGTACGAGGCGGCGAGGGCGTCGTCGCGCGCTACGACGGCGACCGCGGCTTCGGCTTCATCACCCCGGACGCAGGCGGCGACGATCTCTTCGCCCACGTGTCCGTGATCATGGGGTCGGAGCCGCTGCAGAAGGGTGACCGGGTCCGGTACGCGGTGCGTCAGAGCGACCGGGGCCCGCAGGCCGACCGCATCGAACGCCTCTGAAGAGGCGGCCCCACCGATGGCTGATCGCTTCCCGACGAGAGTGCTCGTTCATCCCCGTCGATGGTGCCGTCAGCAACGCGGCTGCAGCCTCCTCCAGGAGATCGATCTCCCTCGTGGTGACGGGGGCCCCGTGCCGACCCGAGGACCTGCTCCGCGCTCAGAAGCTCACCAGTCACCCCACAACGACACGGAGCCACCGATGTATCCCCAACGAGTGAATGGATGCGTTAGACCTGGTCGCAGAGCTCGATCTTCATGAGCCGGCGGACGTTGATCACGGTGCAGGCCAGCGTGAGCAGCGCCGGCGTGGTGCGTTCGGTCCGGTCGTAGCGCAGCCCGAGGCGTTTGAACCGCAGCAGCCAGGAGATGGTGCGTTCGACGACCCAGCGGACCCGGCCGAGGCGGGACTTGCCCTCAATCCCGCGCCGGGCGATACGGACCTTGATACCGCGGCGGGTCAGGTAGCGGCGGCAGCGGCGGTAGTCGTAGCCCTTGTCGGCGTGCAACTTGTCCGGTCGGCATCGTGGCCGGCCCGCCCGGCCGTGGTGGCCACGCACGGTCGGGTTCGTGTCCAGCAGCGGCTCGAACAGCATGCTGTCGTGGGTGTTTGCCGCCGACAACATGATGTGCAGCGGTAGCCCGTTCGCGTCGCACAGAACGTGGTACTCGGAGCCGGCTTTACCCCGGTCAATGGGGCTGCGGCCGGTCAGCTCGCCCCCCTTTTCGACCGCACCGACACCGCGTCGATGCAGCCTCTGGTCCAGTCGAGCTCGTCGATGTTGGACAGCTCGTCGAGCACGAGCTGGTGCAGCCGGTCCCACACACCGGCGTCCTGCCACTCACGTAACCGCCGCCACGCCTGTGCCCGGAACCGCATCCGAGCTGCTCGGGTAGGTCTCGCCAGCGGCAGCCGGTGTCGAGCACGAACAAGATCCCCTCTAGCGCGGCACGGTCATCGATCCGGGGCCGCCCACCCGGACCGCGCGGCGCTGGTCGGGACGGGATCAGGGGTTCGATCAGCTCCCAGAGCCGGTCTTCGACCCGCCGCTGCTGCGTCGTCTTCGCCATGACTGCCCACGATCGACGACCAGGACCGGCAGGTTACGCAGTGACACACCCTTAAGTTTTGAGACCAGGTCTTAGTGACAGGCGACCAGGATCACGGCCAGCAGCCCGGCGAACGCGGTGATGACCGGAACCGTCAGGGCGGTCACGCAAGCTGTCCCGTACGCCAGCAGGCTGCGTGCCGAGTCCGGACGTCGATGGGTATGGGCCAGGAGTGCCAGCCTCACCTCGACCGAATCCCTTCCCATCGCGAGCGCGGAGCCGGGTGCGCGGTGGCCCGACACCCCGAGCAGGGCGGTCCGGACCGTCTCGACGCCGCAGGCGCGCACCGCGGCGGCGTCCGCGGCGACCTCCACCAACTCCCGCACGACACCGGGGGTCCGTCGGAACAGGGGGAGGAACGGCAGCAGGGTCGACAACGCGTCACCCGCGGCGACGAGGAGGTGGTGCCTGCCGTCGAGGTGGGCACGTTCATGGGCGAGCACCGCGTGCACCTGCTCGTCGGTCAGTCGCCGGTTGAGGCCTTCGGTGGCGACGACGACGCCCGGCGTGCCGGCCAGGCTGAAGGCCAGCGGTTCGTCGTGGTCGAGCCAGAGCGTCGAAGGCGAACCGGGTTCGCGGCGGGCCGCGACCCGGAGCGCGGCGAGGTGGTCGCGACGCCTGCGCGCCCGATGCCGTGCGCCCTTGACGCTCAGGACCGCGAGCCGGATCAGGAGTCCGGTCAGCAGCACCAGGCCGATGACGCCACCGGTGGCCTCGACGCGCGGGGCCATCCCGTGTTCGAGCGATGACCAGCACTCGTGCGCGAGTGCCAGTGCGTCGGTGCCGTGGTCCGGCAGGAGGAGCAGGGTCACGGCCAGTGCGGAGGTGGTGACGACGCTCACCGCGGACGCCAGCCACGCCAGCAACGGGACGAGTGGGTCGGCGCCGCGCGTGACCAGGCGCAACAGCTGACGGGGCGCGAGCACCCCCATCAGACCTGCCGTCACCAGCAGTGCGACGGCCACGGTCATGTCTTGCGCGATCTCTTCGGCAGGGCTTTGCGCAACAGTTCCGTCTCGTGCTCCGAGGCCGAGCGCGCGAAGTGCAACAGCACGCCGTCCGGGTCGCCGGAGGCGTTCACCAGCTCGCGCACCGCGTTGGCCGCGGCTTCGGCGCGGCTGGTCGTCGCTTCGTAGTGGTAGGCCTTGCCCACCAGCTCGCGCTGGGCCCAGCCCTTGCGGTGCAGGTTGTCCAGCACGGTCAGCACCGTGGTGTACGCGAGTTGCCTGCCGGTGTCGAGTCGGTCGAGGACGTCGCGCACCTTCACCGGCCCCGGCGCGCGCCACAGCACGTCCATCACCGCTGCTTCCAACTCACCGAGCCCGTGCATCCCGCCCCCTTCGACCACGACATGTTACGCGGTCGAGGAGGGCCGTCGAAGGTGCAGCTGCTACTAGGGAATATAGTAGGAGGCGGGTCGCTGTCGCCCGCGCGCGACCCTGTCCGTCGAGACTCTCCCCCTCCTCGGCGGCCGCGTCGGGCGAGCGGATGTGCGTTTCCCGTCCGCTCGCCCGACGCCTCTCGTGTTCCCGTTCCGGCGTTCGTCCGCGTTCCACGCTACCGCTTGACAATCAGATACCTCTAGGGGGTATGTTGCGCAGGCTCCACAACATACCCCCTGGGGGTACCAACGAGAAGGACTGGAAGGGACCTGTCATGAACCCCGATCCCCGGCGCTGGTGGGCACTGGTCGTGCTCGCGGCGGCGCAGTTCATGGTCATCATGGACACTTCGATCATCGCCGTGGCGCTGCCGGACATGCAGCGCGAACTCGGCTTCACACCGGGTGGCCTCCAGTGGGTGTTCAACGCCTACGCGGTCGCCCTGGGCGGTCTGCTGCTGCTCGGCGGCAGGCTTTCGGACCTCTGGGGCGCACGCCGGGTGTTCGCCGCGGGGTGGACCACCCTCATCGCCGGTTCCGTCCTCGCCGCCGCCGCGACCGGCGCCGGTGTCGAGGTACTCGGACGTGCGGTGCAGGGTGTCGGTGCGGCATTGATCGCGCCGGCCGCGATGACGCTGCTCATGGTGCTGTTCGCCGGTCAGTCGAACGAGCTGCCGAAGGCGATGGCCTTCTACGGTGCGGCGGCTCCGGCGGGCGGCACGGCGGGTGTGTTCCTCGGTGGCGTGATCACCGAGTGGTTGAGCTGGCCGTGGGTGTTCATCATCTACATCCCGATCGGTGTGCTGACCCTCGCCCTCACGCCCAAGCTGCTCCCGGTCGTGCCCGGACGCCGCGGTGGGCTCGACGTCGGCGGTGCGATCGCGGTGACCGGCGGGCTCGCCCTGGCCGTCTATGCCATCGTGCAGGCACCCGAACGCGGCTGGGCGTCGACCGCCACGCTCGTGCAGCTCGGCGCGGCGGCGGTGCTGCTCATCGGGTTCCTGCTGGTGCAGCGTGCGGTCAGGAACCCGTTGATGCCGCTGGAAGTGTGGCGCACCCCCGACCTCGCGGCGGCGAACGTCGCGATGGCCCTGCTGGGCGCGGCGTGGATCCCGATGTGGTACTTCCTCAACCTCTACGTCCAGCAGGTGCTCGGGTTCGACTCGTTCGCCAGCGGCGCGGCGCTGCTGCCGATGACGGTGTTGATGACCGTCCTCATGACCACCGTCAGCGGACGCCTGATCGGACGGTTCGGCACCAAGCCGCTGGTCGTCGCCGGACTGGCGGTGCTCGCCGCCGGCCTGGGCCTGCTGGCCACCGCCGACCCGGACGGCAGCTTCGCCGTCGACGTGCTGCCCGGCTCGCTGATCTCGGCGGTCGGCATGGCACTGGTCTTCATCCCCGCGACCATGGCCGCCATCGGCGCGGTCGCGCCCGACCAGGGCGGACTGGCCTCGGGCATCGTCAACACCACCTACCAGATCGGCTCGGCCCTCGGCCTGGCCGCCATGACGGCGGTGGCGACGTCACAGGGCGCGGACGGGCTGGGTGACGCGGTCGCGCTGACCGAGGGCTACTCGGCCGCCTTCACCGGCGCCGCACTGGTCGCACTGGTGGCCGCGCTGCTGGCCGCCTTCACCCTGCGCGGCCGGGTCGCCGAACCCGCCGAGCAGGTGGCGTTCAAGGTCTAGCCCGGTGGTGTGTGCAGCGCGCGCCGGTCTGCTCCCCACGTACCCCTGGACGGGGCATGTGGGGAGCAGTTCCGCAGGTACCTGGGTCTTTCGTCGGTGCTGGATGAAGCACTACCCGTCCTAGTAGGTTCACGGCCGTAACAGCGACGGTGTGGAGATCAGGTGTCCGAATCGAGTAGGTTGACCGTCTGTCGAGGCTGCTGCTGTGGCACCGTCAAGAAGCACCCGGACGTCGACCACGTGACGCAGCTGCGCCGGTTCCGGGAAGCCGTGGGGCCCCGGGCGGTCACCGTGGCCGACTGCCTGAGCTCCTGCGAGTTCTCCAACGTCGTCGTGGTCAGACCGGCACGGGGCACCGGTGCGAGGCCCGTGTGGTTGGGCGGCGTGCTCACCGACGAGGCAGTGGACCACATCCTCGCCTGGGTCGCCGCGGGCGGGCCGGGCCGTGCCGAGATGCCGGCAGGCTTGACCGAGCACCTGCTCGACCGACCGGCCGACGACAGCGCCGCGAGCTGAGTCCCGAGTGGTCGGTCATCGAGTCGATGTCGGCTGCTGTCCGCTCCGCTGACGCCGCTGTTCCTGCTGTCGGCGCCACCCGTAGCGCGTCACGCCGCGTGGCTTGTACACCGACAGGGCCACGATGAGCAGCAGCACCACCGAGCCGCCGATCGAATGCGGCAGCGTGCCGGGCAGCTCACGGGGGTCGATGTCCGAGGTTGCCGCGTCCGCGAGGTAGTGCACCGTCGAAGTTTCGATCAGGAGCACGGTCGCGGCGAAGACCGTGAGCAGCAGCTTCACCAGGATCCAGTAGTGCCGGAGCAGGCCCCACGGGGTGCCCAGCGCATTGACGATGCCGATGATCGCTGATGCCAGCGCGAGCGGAACGATGGCGTAGGAGACCATGATCGCCATCGCGACGTACGCGGCGCGGACCGTCTCCACGTCCTGGCCGGTGGCGGCGGTGATGTCCAGCGCCAGGTAGGCGAGGACCGCGCCCAACCACCCCACCGAGATCGCGATGTGGGTGAGCAGCACGAACTTGCGCATCCCCGGTGCGAACCTCATACCTCACCGCCGGGTGCGATCCCCTCGGCGGTGACGCCGACCGCGGGGGAGGCGCCGCTGCCTGTGTGGCGACCGGGGCCGTGCCCGCCCCCAAGACCGGTCAACACCAGGATCAACGCCAGCAGGGCCAGGACGCCGGCGATGACCGCGAGCGCCTTCACCCAGCGCGGCACCCTGGGTGGTGTGTCCGAGATCGGGCCCAGGTCGGACATCGGGGCGGTGTCATCGCTGGAGGGATCGGGCGGTGTGCTCACGGTGGATCTCGTCGCCATGTCGATGAGTTTATCGAGACACTGTGTCGGCATCTAACCATAGTGTCTTCATGTTGCCGCCCCGTACACTTCAGCTGTGCCCCGGCTGTGGAACGAGACGATCGACGCGCATCGCCAAGCGGTGCACGAGGCGATCCTCCATGCCACCGCCGAACTGGTTCGCGCGCACGGTCTGCTGTCGGTGACCATGTCGAAGATTGCCGAGAACACCGGGATCGGGAGGGCGACCCTCTACAAGTACTTCCCCGACGTCGAAGCGATCCTGCGCGCCTGGCACCAACGGCAGGTCGAGGACCACCTCCGGCAGCTCGCCGACATCCGGGATCGGGTCACCGACCCCCGCGACCGGCTCGATGCCGTTCTGCACGCCTACGCGCGCATCTCACGGGAACGTCACTCCCACGACCGTCCCGGCCACCAACTCGCCGCGGTCCTGCACCAGGGCCCACAGCTCGTCCATGCCCAGCAGCAGGTCCAAGACCTGATCAAGGACTCGCTGATCGAAGCCGCGGCGACCGGCGACCTCCGGGACGACGTCGCACCCGACGAACTCGCCGCCTTCTGCGTGCACGCCCTCTCGGCAGCCGCGAGCCTGCGCTCCGAGGCCGCCATCCGCAGGCTCGTCACAGTCACGATCGCAGGTCTGCGACCGCCATCCTGATGAGGTAGCTCGGGACGGCCGCCGGTGAAGTGCGGACCGTGGCTTCCGGTTGGCCGAGTCCCGCATCACGCCTGCTACGGAACGTAGCAGGCGTGATGCGGGTGCCTGGAACTCCGCCTACGGTCAGCTGGCCGCGAGCAGTCCCTGCATCTCGGTGATCTCGCTCTGCTGCGAGTCGATGATCTGCTGCGCGAGCTTCCTGGCGTCGGGGTTCTCGCCCTGCTGGAGTTCCGCCTTCGACATGTCGATCGCGCCCTGGTGGTGCTTGATCATCATGTCCAGGAACATCCGGTCGAAGTCGGCGTCCTTCGCCTGCTTCAGCATGTCCACCTCGGCGTCGCTCATGCCCGCCATGTCCGAGCCGTGGTCCATGCCCGGCATGCCCGTGGTGTGCACCTCGGCGCCCCAGCTGTTCAGCCACCCGGTCATGGTCTTGATCTCGGGATCCTGGGCTTTCTCGATGCGTGACGCGAGGTCGAGCACCTCGGCGTTCGAGGTTCGGCCCTGGGCGAGTTCGGCCATCTCGATCGCGCCCTGGTGATGGGGGATCATGTCCTGGGCGAACGTGATGTCGGCGTCGTTGTGTCCACCCGACGGCGCGGTGGCAGCACTGGTGGAGTTCGTGGGACTGGTGGTTCCGGTCATGCTGCCCATGTCGTGGCCGCCGGAGCCTGAGTCGGAGTTGCCGCACCCGGCGAGCACGAGTCCGGTGGTCAGGAAGGCAAGCGCCGTCCCGACCAGGTTCTTCCTGGTCATGATGTCCTCTGCGGTGGTGAAGTCCGGTCGGGTGCGCGGCGTTGCGTCAACGTCCTCGGAGGACGTCACGCGCCGCCTGTCACAGCCGCAGGACGCAGAGTTCGGCCAGCCGTGCCGGTGCACCGCCGGGTCTCGGAGGAGGGGATCGCGGCCGTGCTGCTCGCGTCGACAGCGAACTGAGGCGTTCCGCGACGGTTCGAGCCCGTAGGGCGAGCACGGCGAGCGTCAAGCCCAGCGCGGCGCACAGGATCGCCAAGCACAAGTGCAGCGCGTCGTGCTGCCCGGTCGGTACCGGAGTGTGCTCTTCGGACGCATGGTCACAGCAGTCGACCACCGTCGCCGCTGCCGAAGCGGTCGCCGCATGCCCGACGGGCTCCTGCGTGCCGAGGTGGTGCATGCCGACCACGGCGAACGCGACAGCCCACACCAGAGCCCATTGCGAAGGTCTGGTCCGGAAGCGGTGGAGCACGATCCCACGATACACAAACCTCCTATGGCGGATAGTTGACAGGGTGCGTGGCCGGGCCCGGCGACTGCCGGTCGGGCACGGCCCCGCGTTCGGCCTGCGCACCTCCCGGCCGCGACTATGCGGTCGATGTCTAGCGAGGCCATGTAGTCGCGTTGACGGTCACGACGTCCGTGATGGCGCACGACCCTTCGAGCGGGTCGAGTACCCGCGCACACCGCACGCGTGGTCAGCTGCGACGTGAGTCTGACGCGCAGGTCCGGCTCGCCGTCGTCGACCCGCTCCAACCCGTGGTGCCGTCGCCGATCCACCCGCGTGGATCGGCGATGTCTGAGTTCCAGTGGCGGCGTACGGCCGTGCCGAGGACGCGGAAAGATCTTGTCCACGGTCCCGATGCCCTGGGACCGCGGTCGCGGATCAGGAACCGGGCGGTGCTGCCGGCGTCGTCGAGGTCCACGATGAGGTTTCTGGCGACTTGGATACCCCAGGATGGCCCGTGACGCTGCGCGGGTGGTGGCAGCCAGGTCCAGCTGCGCTCCAGCGGGTCGTGCCGCTGCTCCAACGGCCTGGTGAACGCCCTGCTGTCGGTCGCCAAGGTGATGGGCGGCGGCGGTCCGCTGGCCCTCGACCCGATCGAGTACCAGCAGGACCAGTTCCGATTCGTCGAGGGGACGATGCAGCCGCCCTGCAAGCAGAGCGAGTTCACGCGGCGCGGCGAGCACGGCCCGTTCGGGTAGGCCGAGGTCGGCTACTGCTGACCAGGCATGATCACCCGTGGTGGCGGGCGCTGCCGTCCGCCACCACGGGCGCCGCCGGCCCGATCGTCGTCCCGTGAGCACCGAGTGGAGTCCGATGGAGAAGTCCCGAGGCAGTTGGGCGAGCTGGCTCGCGGTCGTCGCGACCGGCGTCCAGGCGGCGTCTGCCCTGCTCCTGTTCGGCGGTCCGCCCGGTGAGGTCACCAGGTTCGACCACGCCGCTCTAGGCGTGCTGGGCCTGCCGGTCAACCTGGCCGCGCTCGTGCGGGCGGGGGCCGAGGGCGGCCCGGATCGACTACGTGGTTGACCAGAGGTTCGGTCGTGAGGGCTTGCCGCGGCTGGAGATGTCGGCGGGTCTGACGGGTCCTCGGTTTTCCGGTGGTCGATGACCACACTTGGTGTCGTGGGTTCTGTATGTGGTCACTCGTGTTCGAGGTTTGCCGCAGGTTCGGTTGGGCGGTCTTACCTGCGGTTTCGTGCCGTTGAGCGCAGTTGGAGACGTCTCTGAGGACTCCTACTGTGTCAACGTACATCGCCATCCGCTCTGACCTGCGAAAACAAGCCTTCAGCAGGCTGCGTGGGTGCAGTTGACCGCGGTTGGGAGCCGTTGGACGCGGTTGGACGCGTCCTGCGGCTCCCAATCCGCTCCCACAGTGCTGCTCCCAGGCGGCTGGTCGAGTGCGTGCGGTTGACGTCCGCGCATGCCGATGAACGGACAGGTCAAGGCCTCCGGTTGGCGAGGCGCACTCTCACCTGGTGGTTGTGCTCGGCGTGCGAGACGACCGTGCCGGTGATACGCGCACCCATCGGCGGGAGTTCCCCCTCACGGGGCATCGTGGTGACCTCGGCCAAGCCCACGGCATCAGGCGCTCCGTCGATGCGGATGAAGACCCCGAAGGGCTGACGTCCGATCACCTCGCCAGCGATCGGGGCGCCGACGGGGAGCGCTGCCACCGTCGCGCTCCATGCCAGGCGGCTTCGTTCCGCCAGCAGTCGACCGTCCGCGGGCCAGGAGTAGTCGTTCACCGCCCTGAGTGTGGCATCAACCGTGCGCCTCGATGTTCACGTCCGCTCATGCCGCAGAGCGGTCGTCATGGTGTAGCGGTGTGCTTGAGCGGAGGTGGAGGTTCAAGGGATCGGCAGCGCTGGGTTCTCCGGCTACCTGGCGGTGACCGAGCGTGGAGCCCGCTGGTCATCTACGACATCGTCGGTGCCCGCCGCCGCGCTGGTCGTCGAGCGGATTGCCCAGGAGCCGGTGGAGAAGGTGGCCCCCGATCGAGGATCTTCTCTCGGCCTGTCGACTCGAGTCGGTCGAGCAACGGGCCGCTGAGTGTGCCAACCGCCGTGGCGCCCCTGATCCGGCCTGTCCGCCTGAGGCCGTCACTCCATGCTCGATAATTTCCGTAGTTTCAGTGTTGGTCAAATAAACTGTTTCTACCGCCGGGTTCCGGGCGTCGCGGTGAGTCTTGCGACCTTGATAGCGGTGTCGAACGAAGTCCGTTGGTCAGTCAACGAGATAGTGGGCCTCGATGTAGGCGACCGTGGAGTCGTACGGCTCTCCTACCGGCTTCAGCATGTACCGGCGGAAGACCGCGGCGGTGGCGCGGCGGACGCCTCGGTTGCGGGCGTCGGCGTTGTCCCATGACCGGGCGAGGGTGTGGGTGACCACTTGGTCGATCTCCTCTGCCAGGTTCCTCTCTGTGACTGTGAAGCCGGGTGGCGCGTGGTCGTGGATGATCCGCGATAGGACACCGACGTGGTCGTCGTCCAGCACGACTACGGCCTCGCCGGGGTGCTTCTCAGCGTCCACGATGGCGCGGGCGATGCGGAGTGCTTCAGACAGGAACGCCAGGGCATCCTGGGCGTTCTGGATGATTCGGTCCCGCAGCAGCTTGATCCGCTCCGCGAGTGCGGTGTACTTCGCGGATCCCGGTTCGACGCCCTTGTCGAGTGCGGCCTTGATGCCGTCCAGGATCTCCGCCGCAGACGGCGGGGTCTTGTCCTTGCTGCAGGCCCTGTCAGGCTTGGTGCGGACGAGTGCCAACAGTTCCTTGAGGATGGCGATGCCCTGAGCGTCCAGAACGAGAGGTTCCTCGTGGGAGGCGGCTACGGAGAAGGAGTGGACGTGGGCGTTGATGATCTCCAGGACCATCGGCCCCAGCTCGCCGAGCCGTTCCTTCCGTTCCTCGTCGGAGGACTTCTTGAACAATGTGGTGTACACGGATCCGAACAGCCCGAAGCCGTCCCGGTACTTTGCGACCCGCTTGTCGGTGTTGATGAGCGGGTACAGGCGGGCCAGGAGGCGGTAGTCCCTGGTGAACACCTCGGCGGCGCCGGGGTTGGCGTCCAGGAAGGCGTTGATGGTCCGCACGGACTCGTATCCGTGGACCGTGAGGTCCAGGTCGTCCACGTCCACGAGGAGGTCTTCGATGCGGGCGAAGGTGGTGCGGAACTCGGCGACCAGCTCGGACAGGTCGGTGACGAACCCACCGCCCTTTCCGGTCTCATTCGCGGTGGGGTCGGCGACGGCCCGTTGGACTTCTTCGGCCAGACCGATGTAGTCCACGACCACGCCGGAGGTTTTCACGAATCCGGTGGGGGACACCCAGGTGCGGTTCGGGCGGGTGATCGTCTGGAACAAGGTGTGGGCCTTGAGCGGCTTGTCCAGGTAGAGAACGCCCTCGTTGGGGGCGTCGAACCCGGTCATCAGCTTCGCGGTGACCACCAGGAAGCTCAGCGGGTCATCTGGGGCGAGAAACCGCCGCTTCTGTTCCTCTTCCTCGGTCTCCGAGAGCTGGAACGGCCGCATGGCGGGGTCTTCGTCCTTGGAGTCCGAGACGGAGATGTTGACCTCGGCGGTGATCCGGTCGTGCTTCCCGACTTCGGCGAGCACGTGTGACGCCTCGAAGCCGACCAGCAACTCGTTGATCTTGTCCGTGTACGCCACGGCCAGGTCGCGGTTGTAGGCGACGACCTGGGCCTTGAGGCCGTTGCGGTAGGCACCGGCCAGGTAGTGGTCCACGATGTTCTGGCAGACGGCCTGGACGCGGTCGGGGTTGGCGAACACCGAGGTGAGGCGCCCGAACTTGCGGGACAGGGCCTCGCGGTCGGGGTCGTCGAGGTCGAATTCGTCGGCGAACCGGTCGAACTCGGCCTGCAACGCCTGGTCGTTCATCTCGAAGGAGACGGGGTGCGGGATCAGCATGACCGGGACGGTCGCCTCGTCCCGCAGAGACCGGGACACCGAGTACCGGTGCAGCACCTTGGCCGGGTCCGTCTCCTCGCCGAAGAGGGTGAAGGTGTCGGTAGTGAGATTCCTGACAGGGGTGCCGGTCATGCCAAAGAACTTCGCGTGCGGCAATGCTGCGCGCATCTGTCCGGCCAGGGACTTCGATCTGGCGGACTGGGTGCGGTGTGCCTCGTCGACCAGCACGACGATGTTGGTCCGGGTCGACAGGTTCCTCCCGGCGTCGGCGAACTTGTGGACGGTCGTGGAGATGACGCCGCGCACGTCGTCGGCCAGCAGGGAACGTAACTCCTGGCTGGTGGTGGGCTGGTGGAAGTAGGCGTCCCCCATCGCGGAGGTGAACACACCGGAGGTCTGTCGGACGAGCTGGGTTCGGTCCGAGAGCAGGATGATCGTGGGCGAGTCGGTGCGGTTGTCGGCCAGCAGCAGCGAGGCAGCGAACACCATCAGCAGCGTCTTCCCGGACCCTTGATGGTGCCAGATCAGGCCCTTCGACCCGCCCTCCAGGACCCGATCGTGGATCAGGTGCGCGGCCTCCATCTGCGGATAGCGGGGTAGGTACTTCTTGTCCGCCCCACCCCCAGAGGTGTCGAACAGGGCGAAGTTGGCGAGCATGTCCAGGATCGTGGCCGGGTTCATCAGCAGCTCGACGGAGCGCTGCACGTCGGCCTGCCCGGACAGGTTCTCGTCGTCGGCGGTGGACCGGAACGGCTGCCACAGGTTCGTGGGTGCGCCTGCGGCACCGAACCGCAACTTCAGTCCGTCGGAGGCGACGGAAAAAACGTTGGGCGTGAAGAACCACGGGTACTCGGGGACGTACACGTCGTTGATCTCGCGGGCGGCATCGGCCCATCCGGACTTCGCGGTCGGTGACTTCACCTCGACCACTACCAGGGGCAGGCCGTTGACCCAGTACACGAGGTCGAACCGGCGGGAGGTCTTGCCGGGGACGGTGATGGTCACCTCGTCCGACACGACCAGCGTGTTGGTGGTCGTGTGCTCGAAGTCGATGACCTTCAGGGCGTGCCACACGCCGTCGGCGTCCCGGAATTCCTTATGCCCGCGCAGCAGGTGCAGCACCTGCTCGTTGGCCCGCACCAGCCCGCCCTCGACGGCGTTGATCGTGGCGAGGATCTCTTCGACCACCGCGTCCACGTCGAACCCGCCGATCACTCCGGGATTGAGCCGGACGATGGCGTCCCGCAGCTGACCGGTGATCACCGTCTGCGTCGTCTCACGCGGCAGCGACCTGCCCGCTGTGAAGTCCCAGCCCATCGGGAGGGACCACTGGATCATCAGGTTCTGGAACTCACGCTCCCGGATGCCCTTCGCCACGGCTCAGACCTCCAGCTCGGCGGACTCGATGTCGATGGTGCGATCCAACAACCCCGCCAGCAGCCTTGCCCGCACAGAACGGAGACGGTGTGCCTCGGCCCGGGTCGCGGCGACGACCTCGCTCATCGTGTCGAGCTCCGCAGCGATCCGCTCCTGGTCTGCGACGTCTGGAAGGCGCACCGGCATCCGAACGGCACGCATGGCGGTGATGTGCTTGATGTTGGTGCCTCCCGCGATGTCGAGGAACGTGCCCGACTCATAGGCCCACAGGCACCAGTGGTTCACGAACCCCGGGACGCTGACGCCTTCGATGGCTCGATACCGCATGAGCGTCTTCTGGAAGCAGATCGGTTCTGGCAGTTCTCCACGCCACATCGCCGGCATGCCGACTGCGGACTGGCTTGCGCTGCCTTCCGACACGAGTACATCGCCGGGGACGAGGCCGAACGCCTCGCGTTCCTTCGGGTCGAAGTTCATCTCCAACACATCGGTCAGGTCGAGCGTCCCGTAGCCCACATTGGCGGAACGCAAGTACGGTGTCATGTGAGGTCCCGTGGCGTACTTCGGCGCCCGCTGCCGCCCCATCGTGATGTCAAACGCTTCGTCAGCACGGACCGCCGGAGCGCTTTGATCGTTGACGAGTTCGGAGCGAAGTCGTCGCAGCACCACATGCAACGTGTCGGCCTCTGCGTCGAGTGCAGTGATCTGGTTGTCCACCACGCAGATCACTTCGACGATCCTCTCCTGCACCGGTAGCGGCGGCAGCACGACGGGGATGTTCACAAAATCCCGCTCATGGAGACGCCGACGTTCTGTGGTGCCAACCGCGCGGCCTGCCGCCTCAGACTGGAACGGCTCGGTGTGGAAGATGGCCTCAACGTATTCCGGGAGGATCGCCTCGGGATCGACGGTAAACACTGGGAAGTCGTTAGTGACGAAGCAGCCGTCAGCATCTTTCTTGACCACCCCGAAAGAAACTTTGGTCGCCCACATCCGGTTATAAACGATGTCGCCATGCTTGATCAGGTAAAGTGTCTTTCCTTTGATCTTCTCAGCGGGGACTGTCTCACGGTCGTACACTCCTCCCGCATACCAGCGCACCCCTGCGTATCGAGCCTCGGTCAGGTCCTCGACCCGGGCCGCACGGGAAATCTGGGTCAGCACCTTCCCAAGCGTGGTTCGCTGCCAGTCACTCATCGAAGCCTTCGATTCCAGCATCCGCGAGGACAGCGAACATGCGTTGCTCAGTCTGCTGACGCTCAGCCCGAGAAATTTTGTACGCCTTGATCAATATGACGAGGTCTTCGGTCTCGGCGGTAACCTGCTTGATGTAGCGGCTGATGCTGAGGTCGTACCCGTTTGCCACGATCTCCGTCGTGGGCACAAAGCGTGCAGCCAGGCCACCGTCACCGCCAGGGCCCACTGGGTTACCTTCGACGTCGAAGGCGGAGTGATAGGACGTCAGCGTATCGGCGATGTCGGCGTCCGTGAGGACGTTCCGATTCTTGGCTTTGGTGAACCGCTTGGATGCGTCGATGAACAGTACGCCGCCCTTCCGCTGAGGGGCCTTAGTGCCGGGGGCGCGGAACACGAGGATGCAGGTCGGGATCGTCGTGCTGTAGAAGAGGTTCGCGGGCAACCCGATCACGGCTTCCAGGAGGTCGTCGTCCAGGACGCGCTGGCGAATGGCCGCTTCCTGACCGCCACGGAAGAGGGCACCGTGAGGCAAGACGACGCCGGCGCGCCCCTTCCTCGGGTCCATTGACGCGATCATGTGCTGCACGAACGCCCAGTCAGCAGACGACTGCGGAGCGACTCCGCCGATGGCGCGTGGGTCGTTGTTCCAGGGCTTCCACTTCAAGCTGTAGGGCGGGTTGGCGACGATCACATCGAACTGCTCGATCGACCCGTCCGGCTTCTTGAAGCGTGGGTCCTTGAGGGTGTCGCCGATCTCCACCTGGAACTCGGTGAGGTTGTGCATGAAGAGGTTCATGCGAGCCACACCTGCGGTGTCCGGTACGGCCTCCTGCCCTCGCAGGCGGAGCGTGTAGCTACGCCCGCCGCGGGCCTTCAGGAGGTTCGCGGCGGCGATGAGCATGCCGCCCGACCCGCACGTCGGGTCGTACACCGACTCGAAGTTCTTGGGGTCCAGGACCTCGATGATCAGTTCGACGACCTCGCGCGGGGTGAAGAACTGGCCGGCGCGGGTGCCCGACCCGTCGGAGAACCGCTTCAGCAGGTACTCGTACGCCCCACCGAGCACGTCGTGGGACATGTTGCCCTCGTGCATCTTCGGGGTGCGGTCCATCGCCTGCATGACCGCCGCCAACACCTCCCCTGACAGCACCTCTTCGGAGGTCCAGGTCATTGACCCGAACAGGCGGGAGAACTTGTCGGGGTTGGCCGTCTCGATGGCCTGCAGGGAGGCGCGGACTCGTTGTCCTAGGCCCGGTTGGGTGATGGTGGCGAGGATGGACGTCCAGGAGGCGCGGCGCTCCCGGACGGTGCCGGGGTAGATGAGCGGGATCTCGAACGACTGGTAGTCGCGGTACTCGATCTCGTGGGCTTCCTCGGCGGAGAGGCCGTCCAGTCCCTGGTTCTCGGCCAGGAACTCCTGGTGCTGGTGCTCCCAGGTGTCCGACAGGTACTTCCAGAACATCAGCGGGAAGACGACCGAGGAGTACTGCGCCTCGGGCATCGCCACCCGCAGTTCGTCGGCGGCGTCCCATAACCGGTTCTCGATCTCCTGCTGGGTCACTGCCATCAGTCGGGGTGTCCTCGCTCGTGAAAAGGCGACCCGAAGGCCGCAGTACTACCGCTGGTCAAATGGTTCGGCTGTGTCCGGCATGCGCACGTCGGTCTGTGCCACCGGTGAGCGCAACAGGCGCAGATTCCCGCGCGTACCGCCCGCCAACGATATCTCTTCAGTGCGACGACCTAAAGAATGCTGCAAATGGATTAACGTCATTCGTGCGATAGCAGGAACGCGCCAAATTGAGCAAGACTCGCCTATCCGGAACTTTTCATAGACAATGAATGATTCTCTATGGAGTCGTCACGACTTCTATAGAGAGGAATGCTCGACTTCGTGACCGTCGCCGCACGTCGGACGATGTGAGGACAGTGATGGTTGTGAGCACCTGTGCGATCCAGGGCGAGGGACGCGCGGTGTGAACCTGCCCGACTTCATAGTTGGGTGATCCTCGGCAACCGTTCCGCAACGGGTCCTCGGAGGTGGCTGACACGTTCCGAAGGTTGACAGGTTGAGGCGACCAGACCGGGCCGTTTTTCCAGACGTGGCCGCCGGACGGCCCGCGAGGACACGGCGCCTGCCGGGACGGAGGAGATCCGCGCAGTGTTCGCCAGCACACCCTTGAGTCGTCAAACGGTGCCGAGCGCCCGGACTGCGGCTTGCCCTGGGTGCTCGGTGTATCGGGGAGGGCGACGATCGGTAGGCCTGGAGACATCACCGGCGTGCCGGAAGTTGGCGATCGAGTGTCCGGCAAGGTGACCACACTTGGTCTTGCGGGCCCCGTATGTGGTCACTTGTGTACGAGGTTTGTCGTAGGTGCGGTTGGGCGCTTTTACCTGCGGTTTCGTGCCGTTGAGCGCAGTTGGGGACGTCTTTGAGGACTCCTACTGTGTCAACGTACATCGCCATCTGCTCTGACCTGGGGAACGAGCCTCCGGCAGGCTGCGTGGGTGCAGCTGACCGTGGTTGGGAGCCGTTGGCTGCGGTTGGACGCAGCCAACGGCCCCCAATCTGCTCCCAGGCGGTTGGTCGTACGTCGTGAGTCGACGGCCTCTCACGCCGCGGGTCGCGCGTTTGGAACGTCCGTTTCTGCCGATGTGCGAGCACAGCCTTGTGGTGCCGATGTACGTGTTCGGCCTCGGCTCCACGACCCCTTGCCGAACCATAGCCCTAAGCTGATCACATGGCGGGCAACCTGCTCATCCGTGGCGGCGACGGGGACACACTTCGCTCTCTGAACGGCACCGGCCAGTACCAAGGCATGGTCAAGTCGGCATACTTGCGCCCGTCGTGGGACACGCAATGGGGATTCGAGTGTCACGAGCCTCCCGGCCCTGCCTCCTGGCTCAGCATGCTGCAGGAATACGTGCGTGTGGTGGGCGACCTGCTCGCCCCTGGCGGCTCTGTGTGAGTGCATGTCGACGACCACCGGATGGCTGCCTGGCGTGCGCTCATGAACAAGGTCTACGGCTGGTCGAACTCCCTCGCCACGGTCGTCGTTCAGAAGCCTGGGCGGTTGGACTCCCGTCACTTCAGGGCCACCCACGACTACCTGCTTGTCTTTGCGGAAGACGCCTCGACATGGCGACCGAACCCACTCCCGTGTATGGCCGATTCAGAACCGAGTTACCGCAACTCTGACAACGATCCCCGAGGGCCGTGGCGACCGGTCGATCTGTCCGCCCCTGTTCATCGTGAGAACCTCGGATCTGATCGAACGCGCGGAAGAAGCACTCCGCTTCGTCGAGGACGACCTCGAAACTCCGGGCATCCCGAGCGAACCCTGAGGCGCGCGCCGGTCTCTCTGCTGGACAGGTCAATGCACTCTCATGCTGTGAGCCTTCCGCCGATCGGACACCGCCGGCCTTATGGGATGCCGCAGATTCCCACTTGGTTCGGCGGCCGGTCGTGACAACCGGCTACCAGAGCTCGCGGCGCCATTCCTCCACGGCCGCAGAAATCTTCGGATCCTGCGCCTTGTCCGCGTGCGCGGCCAGCTCGGACAGTTCGGCGAGCGCGGCTGCCCTCTCCCCGAGGTCGTGGTGGGCCTTCACAAGGGTCAGTCGGGCAGCCAGAGTGCGCTCATCCGCCGGACCCAGGAGGCGGACCAACGACGGGAGCAGGACGGTCAACCCATCGCGGGCTTCCCTCGCCAGACCGCGGAGGCAGACGGCGCTCCATGTTCCCACCATGCTCTGCAGTGTGTCGGGGCGGTGTGGTCCGAGCACTTCCATCTGCAGGTCCAGTGCGAGTTTGTACTGTACTGCGCCGGCTTCGAGCTGTCCGGACTCGATCAGGTATTTCGCCAGCGCGTGCCGGATCCGTCCGACAGCGGGAACCTGATCGGGCCCGCGTCCGAGCGCGGTCGCGAAGCCGTGCATCTCAACTGCGGCCTTCTCGATCCATCCGCTCTGGGCTAGGACGAACCCGTGCTTCTCGACCCGGCTGACGGTATCGGGGTGCGTCGGTCCAAGCCGTGCCGCGCTGTCGGCCATCACCTGGTATACCTCCTCCAGGGCCGTCGTCAGGTCACCGCGGGCGAAGGCGAGGTCGCCGAGCGCCTCCCGCACGCTGATGGCGGAGGGATGGTCCGGGTCGATCCGCAGCCAGGTCTCCAGCAGCGCTCGCAGATCGGCTTCGACATCCTCGCCCCGGGCCCAGCGGGCTTGCGCGACGCCGAACAGGGTGGTGAGCCGGGCGGGGTGCTCCGGCCCGAGCGTCCTGGCTTCACCGGTTGCCACCTCCCCGAACAACCGCAGCGCCCGCCTCGCGTCGCCGGTGCGCAGGAGAACGGCTGCCAACTCGTGCTTGGCGTACAAGGCCACCGATGACTCGACGCCGTACTCGGCGTCCGCAATGTCCACCACGGCGTCGAACTCAGCCGCCGCGGCCGCGAGATCACCGGTGGCGGACAGGGCTCGTGCGCGTTCGTGTCGAGTGATCAGCACCTTCTCGCTGCGCTCGCCGTATACCGTGACCAGCAGTGGGAGGAGTTCGCTGAACTCCGCGCGGGCCTGAGCGGCCTGGCCCTGCTCGATCAGGGCCATCGCGTGGTTGTGCCAGTTCGTGGTGAACGTGTCGAGGTTGGTGAAGTCCGCGCGCAGCGCCCGCAGTGCGCGCTCAGCCTTGTCGAGTCGGCCGGTCTCCTGCCATACGTTCGCCAGGCGTTGGCGTGCGATCGTGATCGTATCGCGCTCGTGCGGGAGATGGCGTTCCACCACCTCCAAGGCCACGGAGTGCATCCGCTCGGCGACCGCCCAAGATGCCGCTTCCTCGGCGTGCCTGCCTGCCCAGAACAGTGCACCCGCCGTGGCCGGGGCATCGTCTGCCGCCACCTCGGCCCCGCGCTCGGCCAGGAGTTCGCAGTGAGGCAGCAGGAGCCTCCACCTCGCCCAGTCCATCGGGTTGGTCATCTTGGTGACTTCGAACAGCAGCTTGTCACGGACCGAAACCGACGAGTTCGCATGTGGCAGGACGAGTTCCCGGACGAACGAGTGCACGTTCAAGGCATCCGGGTCGCGATCGGCATGAACCAGCCCGAAGCCGAGAAGGCCATCCACCGCCGTTTCCAACTCCTGCTCCGCGCAGATCACGTCGGGCAGCAACAAATCCACCGGGACGGGGGCCGGAGCGAAGGTCGACAACAGGTGCAGCAGCGATCGCGCCGAAACAACCCCTCGTGCCTCCAGCAGCGCGACCGACCGCTCCCATACCCGAGCCAGCACCTCCGCGCCCGCCGTACGCCGCACCAACACCGGGAACTCCCGGTCCAACGCCCCCACGTAATCGGCGAACGTGCGCGGCGCTGTGGACCCCGGCAGCCGAAGCGCTGTACTCGTCCGGGCGAGGTAACGACCCGCCAGGAACAACGCGAGCGGCAGTCCGCCGAGCCGCTCGGCGAGCACCCGCGAGTCATCCCACGACCCGGCGTGCGGGGCGATCTCGCACAGCATCGCCGCGCCGTCCTCCACCGAGATCGGGAGGACCTCGCGCAGTGTCCACGCCCTCGGCCATGAGTCGCGCCGCCGGTCGCGACTCGTCACCAGCACAGTGCCACTCCGCGGGGTGCGCACCCAACCGTCGAGCAGCTGCGGCTCATCTGCGTTGTCGATCACCAACAACCACTCGTCGAGCTCATCGAGAGCCTGCCAGAGCAGGTCCTTCACCGCCGCCGCCGGTGAGCGCAGCACCTCCCTGGGCACACCCGCCTGCGCCGCCACCTCTACGAGCCCGGCCACCAGCTGCTCTCGCGACGACGCGTCCACCCACCAGACCGTGCGTCCGCCCGCAGCGGCGACTGCGTGAGCAACCGTGCTCTTGCCGTTCCCACCGCCGCCGCACAGCACGACACCCCCCTCGACCGACCGCAACTCGGCGAGCAACGCGTCACGGCCTCGCACGCGGTGCTCCACCAAACGCTCCGGAAACGCGACCGACAGCTCGACCGGCGCAGCCGCACCGGAGTTGATGTGCACATCTCCGTAGACATCGCGTCCCTGGAAGAGGACGCCGTGCAGACTCCCGCTCACGCTGTTGCCGACCTGAGGTTGCACGCCCCACTCCCGTCGCCGCACGACCGGACCTGTGAACTACCCGAGAACCCGGAGTCAGCCGGACAAGACTCTTCTACCAGCGCAACCCAGAAGATGGCCACCGGGACGGGGTCGACGGGGATCCCCTCAACGGCAGCCGCCACAAGCTCGTGAGCGACATCGCCGCCCTCCTGAGGAGCACACTCGATCGGAACACCAAGCCGTCACGGACATCCGCTCATGCCGCAGAGCGCGCGTCCTGCGGGACTGTAGAACGAGCGGTGTAACTCCCGATCATGGAAGTGCACCTGATGACCGAGATGATGTCCGGCGTGGAGCACGCTGAGGACGCCAAGCCTGAGACCGTTCTGGACGGCCTGGGCGAGCAGTTGGTCGACCAGTTGGTCAGCCGGGCCCGCGCCGGTGGACTGAAGTTGACCGGTGAGGGCGGGGTGCTCCAGCAGCTGACCAAGCGGCTGTTGGAGTCCGCCCTGGAGGGCGAGATCACCGACCACCTGGGCTACGACAAGTACGATCCCGCTGGTCGGGGCACGGGCAACTCGCGCAACGGCACCCGCTCGAACACCGTGCTCACCGACGTCGGGCCGGTGGAGATCGACGTGCCCCGCGACCGTGACTCCAGCTTCGAACTGCGGATCGTGGCCAAACGGCAGAAGCGCCTGACCGGCGTGGACGAGATGGTCATCTCGCTGTCGGCGAAGGGGCTGACCACCGGGGAGATCAGCGCGCACCTGGCCGAGGTCTACGGCGCCGAGGTCTCCCGCCAGACGATCTCCACGATCACCGGCAAGGTGGTCGAGGGCATGGTCGAGTGGCAGAACCGGCGCCTCGACCCCGTCTATCCGGTGATCTTCATCGACGCCGTCCACGTCAAGATCCGCGACGGCCAGGTCGCCAACTAGCCGATCTACATGGCCCTGGCCGTGACCGCCGAGGGCCATCGCGACATCCTCGGGCCCTGGGCCGGCGACGGCGGCGAGGGCGCCAAGTACTGGCTGCACGCGTTGACCGAGCTGCGCAATCGCGGCGTGGCGGACGTGCTCATGGTCGTCTGTCTGCGACGGGCTGACCGGCCTGCCCGACGCCATCGGGCACCGTCTGGCCCCGCGCAGTGACCCAGACCTGCATCGTGCACCTGCTGCGCAACAGCTTCCGCTACGCCGCCCGCCAGGACTGGGACGCCGTGGCCAAGGCCCTCAAACCCGTCTACACCGCCCCGACCGAGGCCGCCGCCAAGGAACGGTTCACCGAGTTCGCCGAGGTCTGGGGCGCCCGCTATCCGGCCATCGTCCGGCTCTGGGACAACGCCTGGGCCGAGTTCGTGCCCTTCCCGGCCTTCGATACCGAGATCCGGCGGGTGATCTGCTCGACCAACGCCATCGAGAGCGTCAACGCCCGCATCCGACGGGCCGTGAAGGCCCGAGGCCACTTCCCCAATGACCAGGCCGGGTGGATTCAACCGGTCAACGCAACACTGCTGATCAGCGAGGTGTTGCGTGGGTGTTGGAGGTCGACCGGCGATTCCGGTCGCGGTTCGGCGGGAGTTCTGGGCCGCGGTCCGGTCGGGGATGGTTGTGGCGGAGGCGGCGGCATCGGTCGGCGTGTCGATCACTGTGGCGTGGGAGTGGTTCCGGCACGTTGGCCGCGTGATGCCCGAGCCTTTCCCCGTATGCCTGCCTTTGTCCGGTGCGCGTCGTCTGTCGTTCCGGGAGCGGGAGGAGATCAGCTGCCGCCGGGCCGCGGGCGAGGGAGTGCGGGCGATCGCACGGGTACTGGGGCGCTCGCCGTCCACGGTGAGCCGGGAGTTGGCGCGCGGGACCGTCCGTCGGAAGTCCGGGTACCGGGCGTCGGTGGCCCAGGCGGTGGCCGATCAGCGTGCCCGGCGGCCGAAGGCGAGGCTGTTGGCGGTGGACGACCGGCTGCGTGAGCACGTGCAGAATCGGTTGCGAGCCAAGGACAGCCCCGAGCAGATCAGTCGGCGCCTACCGCTGCTGTTCCCGACGATCCGGGCATGCGTGTGAGTCACGAGACCGTGTATCGCAGTCTTTACGTGCAGGGTCGCGGTGGTCTGCACCGGGAGCTGGTGAAGACGTTGCGCACCGGGCGGGCGCTGCGCCGGACGCGACGCACCACCGAGCGGCGTGGGCGTCTGGCGGGCATGGTCAACATCGCGCTGCGGCCGTCGGAGGTGCTGGACCGTGTGGTCGCGGGGCATTGGGAGGGGGATTTGATCACGGGCAAGGAGAACAAGTCGGCGATCGGCACGCTCGTGAAACGCTCCACCGGCTTCGTGGTGCTGTTGCACTTGCCGGACAGCCACGGTGCCCTTCCGGTCGGGGAAGCGACGATCGAGGCGATGAACCGGCTGCCGCCGTTCCTGCGCCGCACTCTGACCTGGGACCAAGGGCAGGAGATGGCCAACCACGCGGTCATCGCCGAGGCCACCCGGCTCGACATCTACTTCTGTGATCCCCGCTCGCCCTGGCAGCGGGCGACCAACGAGAACACGAACGGGTTGCTACGGCAGTACTTTCCCAAGAGCACGGACCTGGCCGGCTACCACCGTGACTACCTCGAGTTCGTCGCAGCGCAACTCAACGCCAGGCCGCGCAAACGGCTTGGTTGGCGAACTCCGGCCGAGGCCTTCGACAGGCTACTCTCAGCACGGCACGACCGACCTGGTGTTGCGTTGACCGGTTGAATCCACCCGATCGATGAGTCCGGATACACCGTCGGCGTGCCGGAAGTTGGCGATCGAGCGTTCAGCAGAAGGTGACCACACTTGGCCTTACAGGCTCCGTATGTGGTCACTCGTGAATGAGGTTTGTGGCAAGTGCGGTTGGGTGCTGTTACCTGCGGTTTCGTGCCGTTGAGCGCAGCTGGAGGCGTCTCCGAGGACTCCTACTGTGTCAACGTACATCGCCATCTGCTCTGACCTGCGGAAATAGGCCTTCAGCAGGCTGTGTGGGTGCGGTTGACCGTGGTTGGGAGTCGTTGGCTGCGGTTGGACGCAGCCAACGGCTCCCAATCTGCTCCCACAGCGCTGCTCCCAGGCATTCGTCGTACGTGGTGAGTCGACGGCCGCTCATGCCGAGGGTCGCGCGTTTGGAACGTCCGCTTCTGTCGATCTCCGGGCGTTTGAACCGTTGCCAGCCATGGCCGTACTGGTCTCGCCAAGGAAACCTTCACATCGATTGTGCGTGGTTGGGGTTTGACGGATTGTGCCGGTGATCGGACCGAGGATGCGTTCGCTGTGGGCGAGGCGGTCTCGTACAGCGGGATCGCTCGCTCCAGGCTACCCGCCGCCCGGTAGGCGCCAGCGAGGTTGTTGCGGGAGGTCAGCGTGGTCGGGGCCGTGGAGGCGTTCGTGGTGCCTTGTGCGGCGCGGGTGTGCAGGGTGATGGCGTGGTGGGATCGCCTTGATTTTCGAGGTAGCACGACAACCGCAGGCGACGAGCGAAACCTGTCACCCCAGTGAGCGGGCGTCACGAGCACTCGACGGGCTATCCGAGCCCTCTGGCCATGCTCACGCTTTAGCCACCGAACTCGCCAAGATCGGCGGGTCGCCCGACGTGGTCGATACCGTCCTGGAAGCCCTCGACATCGCCGTCCCTTCTCGAACTTGACGCTCCGCCACCAGGTTGGCTCCACCCCCACTCGCCCCGGGCCGCTACTCTGCGAGTTTGATGAAGGGATCCGGGTTATCTCTGGTCGTCGCGGCCGTCTGGCTGACGCTGGTCGGCGCGGTCGTCACGAACTACGTCACGGACGACAATCCTCCCTGGTGGCTGTGGCTCGTCTGGGTCGCGATCGGCGTCGCCCTGACCGCCGTCGAGGTTCTCCGCAACCGCGGTGGGCTGCCGCCGCTGCTGGGCGGTCCCGGCGAACCCTCCCCGCGGGACCGCATCCGTGTCCTGGACCAGTCGCACGCGGCCGTCCGAACCGCGCTCGATGAGGCGTTCACCGGCATCACCCGGCTGGATCTGGCCATCCGGGTGGACGACAAACTGGTCCACGAGCTGCTCCCAGCGTTCGAACGCGACGAGTCCTTGCTGGTGTTGGGCGCGGCAGGATCCGGCAAGAGCACCGAGCTGGCCCGCCTCGCCGAAGCCCTCGCGGACAAGGCGTCGAAGAACGACCATGAGCCCATACCGATCATCCTGAACCTGGCGGGGTGGGGTCGACGCCGCTCACGGCTCGCTGACATGCTCCGACGCGCCAAGACCGACGACGAGCCGGAAGCTCTCCTCGACTGGCTGCTGGCCCAAGCCCACGCCCGCTACAAGCTCGTCCCGGACGTCGCCCGCGCGTGGCTGCGCCGCCGGCAACTGGTGCTCCTGCTCGACGGCCTCGATGAGGTCCCCGCGCCGTTGCGGGTCCGCTGCGCCAATCAGATCGCCGCCCTCGCCACGGACGACGCCGCCCCGCCTCTGGTCGTCACCTGTCGCACCGTCGACCACGAAGACCTCACCACCCGCCTGCGCCGCACCGCCACCATCGAACCCCTGACACCCGACCAGGTCGCCCAACACGTCCGAGACCTCCCCGAGGGTTTGCGCGAGATCGTCGACGCCCCACTGTGGCTGCGTGTGCTCCTCACTGTTCACGACCGCGTCGACCTGACCGACGGCGACCTCCGCCGCCGCCTGCTGGACGCGTACCTGGCCGAACTCCTCGACCGACGGCGGATCGACCGCGTTACCACCCTGCGACGGCTGAGCACCCTCGTCCGCATCGCCCGTACCCGTAACGACCCCGACGTCGCCACACCACATCTACCTCGGTGGAGCGACGTCGCCTTCGCCGGACACCTGCCACCGGAGGCGGTGAGCCTGGCGCGGCGGCTCATCGTGCCTCCCGCCCTCGCCACGGCGGTGACGTCGACCCTGGTCGCCCCGGTGGCGCTGCGCTTCGGCGTCGTTCCGGCGGCGTGGTCGCTGTTGGCGGGCGTGGCGCTGGTGGCCATCCCGGCGGGGATGCTGAACGACTTGACGGGCCGGTACGTGCTCGACCCGCTGTCGAGGCGACCGCTGCGACGGCTGGCGGGCGTGCTGGTGGGTGTCATGCTCGGGAGTGCGCTCGGTGGAGTGTGCTTCACCGCCGTCTACGGACTTTCAGTCGCGCCGGTGCCGGTGCGCACGTGGACGCTCGCATTGTCGGCGGTAGCGATGGTCTACATGCTCACCAACGAGATGACGAAGGGCAAGTCGTTCCTGCGAATCCTGGCAGTGGTCGGTGTATACACCGCTTGGCGGCGGTTCGAACTCCACGACCCGTCCCTGGCGCTCGGATTCGCCGGCGGCACGCTCGGCGTCGCGGCCTGCACGGCCATGGGGATGCTCGGGTTTTTCTCGTCCCAGGGCCAGGCGGACTCCATGCGGACAATCGGAACGCGGGCCGCCTTCTGGCGTCCGGTAGTGGTGACGGCGGTCGTCGGCGGTCTGATGGCGGGAGCGGGCGCCTTCACCGAGCCCGTTGACCAAGGATCACGGCTGTACGCGGGACTCGCGGTCGGTGTCGTGCTGGGCGGAGTCCCGGCGGCTTACATCGGGCTTGCGTTGGGGTTCGTGATCGAGCGCTTTGGCTACCGGCCGATGCTGGCATGGACAGGTCTCGTGCCGTGGCGCGTCCGCAGATTCCTGCGCACCGCGGCGGCGGCAGAGCTGGTCCGCTCGTCCGGCGAGGAATTCCACTTCCCGCACCTCGTGCTGCGCAACCACCTCGGCGCGATCGACCCCTTCGACGGCCGACCGCCCACGACGGAGTCCACCGCCGCGCAACGGCAGGCCGTCCTGACGAAGGTGCGGATGCAGGTATCTGCCAAGCTCCTCCCGGAACCGCCGCCACGCCACCTCTACGGACCTACGGGGCGAGGCTTGGAGTTACCCGGCGGCGGTCGCGTAGTGAAGAAGTGGACCGCCACCACCTTGGGCGACGCCTTCTATCAGACCGATCGGGCGATGCTGCTGGTCGGAGCTGCGGAGAGCGATCTGCCGGAGTTGTTGGCGGAACTGACACAGAGTCTGCTCGACTCGACCGACCTGATCCCGATGACCGTAAACCTGGCGACCTACCCGAACGGCCCTCGCGCAACGAACGTGGTGCGACCGTTCACGGGCTGGCTGCTCGACCAGCTTGAAGCCCAGTACGGCGTCGAACCGGAACTGGGACTTCGGTGGCTCACCGAACACCGACTCGCATTGCTCATCCACGGTTACGGGCGTCGCCGGGGACCTGCCGCCGCGGACGAAGCGGCCGTGATCGAGGAATTCCTCGCGGCGTACGGAATCCCGCCCGTAGTGCTGGCTGGGCGAGACACCGGTGTGCCACCGCCAGCAGGGCTGCACCGCGCCGAGTTGCGGTAGCGCCTACTGGGCGCGCGGTCGAGTAGGCGGTGCGATGGCTGAGGCGGGCCAGTTCGCCTTGTATCCGGCGGTGGCCAGCGGGGGTTCTCGGCGAGGCGCAACACGAGCGACTTGGTGGCGGCTCGTGTCGGCGGGCGTCCGGTGTGTCGACGCGCGGGGGCCATTAGCCGTGGACGGTGTACCTGCCGACAACTCCATCCATGCAGGTCGAAGCTGTGCGTAGCGTGAGGGATCGAGGGGCCCCGGGTAAGGCCGCAGGTCCGCACCGCCCTCGGCTGACGCGGCCTGCTGACCGGCCATGTTGCTCCGACTGGCCTACCTGGGCATGACCAACGCCTTCGCGCTGCTACGCCTGTTACCTATAAGCGACCGGGACAAGGACGTGGAGATCCTGGCGCTGCGACACCACATCACCGTCCTGGAACGGCAACTCGGTGACACCCGTCCGCGGTTCTCCCCCTGCGACCGGGCATTCCTCGCGACCCTGCTGCACCGACTCCCTGTCGCCACGCTTCGTCGACTCCGACTGCTGGTGCGCCCGGAGACGATCCTGCGGTGGCACCGGGACCTCATCGCCCGACGCCACGCGGCCAGATCCCGTCCCGAGAGTCCCGGCCGACCACGGACCATCCGCTCAATACGCCTGCTGGTGCTGCGCCTGGCGCGCGAGGATCCGACCTGGGGCTACCGCCGCGTCCACGGCGAACTGCTCGTACTCGGCATCAAGGTCGCAGCATCCACCGTCTGGCAAATCCTCCAGGACGCCGGGATCGGTCCCGCTCCTGAGCGCACCACGAGGCACAACGCCGCCGACCAGTCCTCGGCGGCCTGATCAACGAGTACGAACCCGCAGTCGCCTAACCGCAGTTCAGGCTACGCGGCTGACTTTTGGAACCCCGCAGGCACGGTCACCCTATCGGAGCGGCGCACAAATACGTTACCGAAGGCAAGGGCGATTCACTCCTTCGAGTGCAAGAGAAACGATAACCTTGCCATAGGGCGATATACCCGTTAGCCACATTGCTACGCATGACAGGCGCTCGACTATGGCAACACAAGCACTAAGCAATCTCGAAAAAAGATTGATTGAGAAGACCATGCAAGGCGTGGAACTCAACTGTCCAGAAATTGAGATAGGCGCACTGAGTGCCACCGGACATCCTGATCATGTCATCCGCGCAGAGGCGATTCACGACCTGCTCACCGGCAAATATGGTGCGCACCCGCACGGTATCCGAGTAAGGTACGCGCGCATAATTGGTTCGACTCCAAAAGGAGCGCCGGACCCCTCGTTCGAATTTAATGGACTTAAAACTCCTGTTGGTCTAAAACTCGAACGTTGCGTTCTCAATCACCCGATCTTGGCCCATGACGCGCACTTTCCTTGGCTACATCTTGACAGTTGCAGGATCCCTTACTTTCAAGCCGATCGGATAAGAGTGGACGGGTCCGTCTATATGCGAGGCCTCACCACGACACGAAGCAATGAGCAAGGTGCCGTGCGGCTGCTGGGGGCCTACATCGGACGGAATCTAGAACTAGACCGTGCGAACATTCGTAATACCTTTGGCCCTGCGTTTCATGCCGAGGGAATCCAGGTCGATCGCTCGCTACGATTTCGCGCAGCGAGAATTTATTCCGATCACAATACTGGAGCTATCCAACTCGTCAACGCGCATGTCCATGGAGATCTCTGGCTCGACGGGACCAGCGTCCGCAATGACCTAGGCCCCGCGTTGAACGCGGAAGGGATTCGGGTAGAGGGATCCCTGCTGTTGTGTGCAGGGTTCGTTGCAACAGCATGTTCCGAGGAACTCGCTACGGTGCACCTCATGTCCGCGCAAATCGGCTCACGTCTCGACTTTGGCACAGGAAGAGAGATAACGGGCGATCTATGGGATGCAAGCCGAGGTCAAGAAAGACGCCTATTTCCTCGACGAACCGCAGCGATTTCGAACAAACTCGTGAACGAGAGCGGAAGCCGTCTCACGATCGACCTCAGCTGCGCATCGATGAATGAGCTGCGACTTCCGACGCAAACGGTATGCGAGCCAGAGAAAAGGTACCTTCGTGCGAATAAGTGTTCGAGCAAAAGCAAAATCATCGTCACTGGGCTGGCTTATTCCATGCTTTCGCAAGAATCGGTCCATCCCTACTGGCCACATTGGTTGCGTCGCCATATGAACCACTTCGACGGTGAACCGTACCGACATCTTGCAACAATCTTTCAGAACAGTGGTCGCACCGTCGAAGCGCGACGTCTTCTAATTCGACTGGAGAACGATCGACGCAAGGCAAACAAAGCGCAGAATCTCTGGTCGTGGCTAGCGCGGTGGCCCTGGCATATCGTCAAGCGCTCCCTTATCGGACATGGCTACCGACCCGGACGTGCCTTGCTCGGTATTCTCGGAATATTTATGTTCGCCACCTTCATGCTGCTCAAAACATCGGCTGGCGACACGATCCACAAGCCCGCCATGCGAATTGAAGGCACCATCGTCCCCGCAACGTCTTCCCTCTCGTCTGCACCAAAAACACCCGCTTCATTCATCACGCCGAGTACCTCGCCTTCGCCCAGTGCAAATGTTGTAACTTTCACAAATCCTGCATCCCGTTCGGACGGGTGTAGCAAGGGAGAAGCGATCAGGCTGGCCGCAGACATTTCAGTGCCGTTGATCAACACCAATGCGCGACTGCGTTGCGATTTCCGGCCCGGCAGTCCAACGGGATTCGCCATCGTAGCACTGCTTCTCCATGTACTTGGATGGCTTTTTGCTACGTTGTTCGTCGTAGGCGTGACCGGCATAGCCCGCAAAGATTGACGTGCTTCGGTTGTCGTCGCGCAGGACTCCGACAACTGGCAAACGGACGGTGTTTGAAACGTACACAACGCTCATAAGCGCCGAGGGCAGTGATCACCTATTGAAGTTGCCGACTGACACAGAAGATCCTTGAGGAATGCTCGGTCGCCGGGAGCGAACCGTGGACGAGGGTGGTGCAGCGCCACCCGCAG
This sequence comes from Saccharothrix carnea, assembly GCF_003014735.1. Taxonomy (GTDB): domain Bacteria; phylum Actinomycetota; class Actinomycetes; order Mycobacteriales; family Pseudonocardiaceae; genus Actinosynnema; species Actinosynnema carneum. Next base: position 66,232 of record NZ_PYAX01000020.1, read on the forward strand.
AGGTCGTCCCCCTTCAACGTCGGTCGACCGATACGTAACCCAAGGTGGTCGATGAGTTCGCGTCGGAGGGTGCCGGTGACCCGTTCGCAGTGGGCGTTCATCCGGGGAGCCTGTGGCGCGGTCGTGATGACGCGTAGATCATCGGACTGGAAGACGGCGTCGAACGCCTGGCCGTACTTGCCGTCGCGGCCGCGTAGCAGGAATCGGAGCGACTCCGTCCGGTGTCCGGAGTCGGCGGCGAGGTTCCTGACCTGCTGCGTGATCCATGCCTGGTCACGTGGGCCGTGACGCCGGTGATGTGCAGGCGACGGGTGCCGTGTTCGAGGAACGCGAGTACATACAGATGTGTGTCGAGCACGGTGTCGAGGTGGAGGAGGAGGTCCGCCGCGATGATGCCCTGGGCCTGTGCGGTGAGGAACTCCCGCCAGGCCGAGCCTGTGCGGCGTGGTGTCGGGTCGGTGCCCGCCGTGCAGGATCCGCCAAGGCCGTCGAGACTTCGAAACCTGGTCGAAGGCGCCGTTGTTCGTCTCTGCGTGCGTAGCGGCGACGCCGAGTGCAACTATGCAGTCATCGATCCTGTGCTCACCTTTGCTGAAGCTTACGTAAGCTGAATTTCCTTGCAGATTCCAACAAAAATTGGACCTGTCGGACGGAGGCCAAGATGGGTGTGAGCCTAGCGCTTGTCGGTCGGTCCAGCCTTACGCGAACCGGCCCGCCGCCGCGCTCTCGGGGCGCAAAGGTCCTGCTCAGCCCGCAGCGGTGCGGATAACGGCTACCTGCCGATGCTGACTCGACCTATGCTGGTCAGCATGCTCCAGCGCAAGCGCGTGGCTGTGGTGATCGATTCGAACGCCGTCTGGGACGACTGGCTGCTCGAGCGTGATGTCTGGACTCGGCTGGCGATCCTCTCAGGGCACGGCCTGATCGAGGTGTGTCTGCCCGAGGTCGTCGTCCAGGAACTGGCGCGAGGCTACAAGCGAGCCCTTAACAATCTGGTGGCGGGCCTGGAGAAGCTCAAGCTGACCAAGCTCGCGTCCCTACTGGAGTTGAACGTGCCGCCGAATATCGCGGACCTCAACGACAGCACCACCGAGAAGATCGCCACTTACGTGCCCAGGCTGCGTGCCCGCCTCGCCGAGCTGGGAGTCACCACCCTGCCAGTGCCAGCGGTCGACCAACAGACGATGCTCACCAGGGCACTAGAAGCCCGCAAGCCGTTCGACGCGGAGGGAAAGAACGGTTACCGGGACTCCTTGATTTGGTACACTGTCCTCAGCATGTGCAAGGACCGTGGTCCAAGCACAAAGATTATGTTTGTCACCGACAACACCAAAGACTTCTGCGACACGAAAGGTGAACTTCACGAATCCCTGTTGGAGGAGGTTGTCGCGACCGGTTCATCGCCGATCGTGACAGCGCGAAACCTCAGGCTGGCCGTGCAGTACCTCAAGGATGTCGAACACCTCGATACCGAGCTTGAGCTCGACGAGTTCCCGGTGGTGACGCCATCTCGCGAGCAGATCGAAGCCATCATAACAGCAGCTTGTGAGCAGATCGCCGGTCAGAGAGTCACGACAGCCGAGCAAGTTGAGTATAGCGACGCAAGTGACTTCAGTGGATTCCACACCATCATCGAGGACGAGGCAGATTTGCAAGATATCCAGCCTGACCTGGACACGATCGAGTGGGAACTTGCTGGTCGCGACCTTGACGGGCGTCCGATGCTCGAAGTGTCACTGGATGCCGGTGTCACCCTCGACGGTATGGCTTTCAAAGCCGACTACTACGGTGCCGACGTTGACTCCGTGTCCGTCTTGGACGGCGACTGGAACGACCACTACATGTGGGTAGCGACTTATCACAGAGGTCGGTTGTCACTCCTAGTCTACCTCACTGTGGACGGCATGCACTTCGACGCCGTCGAGTTGGTGAACGCCGAGGATATCGTTCGCGAAGCGATCTCTGAAGATTAGGAAGTGCCTCCTACGGAAGCTTTGCCGCAGGGTCGTCGCACCTTGTTCTGATCTTGTTTGTCTTTGGGCGGTGCTCGGACTTGCGGAGCTTCAGGAGTTCGGGGACTCGATCGGCTGATGTTTGCGAACCTTGCAGTTGCCGGAAATGTCGCCCGTGCAGGTCAGACGGCGTGGTGGTACTCGTTGAGGATGCCGCCGAGTCGTTGCCGTCTGCGGATGTCGAGTCGGGTGATCGCTGCTTGATCGGTGGTCGGTTGTGGCAGCGGTTGTAGCGGTCGGGCGTTGGCGATGCCTTGGTGGGGTCGGTGGGTGTTGTAGGACTGCTCATACTGGCGTAGCGCGTGGAGCAGGTGCTGCTGGTTCCAGATGAGGGTGCGGTCGAGGAGTTCGCGGCGGCAGCTGCAGATCCAGCGTTCCATGATGACATTCATGCGCGGGATACGGATTCCGCTGAGGACGACCCGGACGCCCGCGTCGGCGAGGACGGAGTCGAACAGGGCGGGGAACTTGCCGTCGTGGTCGCGGATCAGGAACCGCGCGTGTCGGCCTTCGTCTTCGAGGTCCATCACGAGGTTTCTGGCGACCTGGGCGACCCAGGAGGCGGTGGGGTGCGCGGTGGCGCCCAGGACGCGAATCCGGTGGTTGGCGTGCTCGATGACCGCGAGCACGTACAGGCAGGCTCCGCTCAGCGTGCGGGTGTCGAAGAAGTCGCAGGCCAGGAGCGCTTCGGCCTGCGAACGGAGGAAGGCCGACCAGGTCGTCGTGGTGCGCGCGGGCGCCGGGCTGACCCCCGGCGTCCCGGAGGATCTGCCACACCGCGGAGGCCGCGACCTTGATGCCGAGGACGAGAAGTTCTCCGTGGATGCGGCGGTAGCCCCAGGTCGGATTCTCACGTGCCAGGCGCAGCACCAGGAGTCGGATGGAGCGGATGGTCCTTGGTCGGCCGGGCCGCCTGGGGCGGGATCTGGCTGCGTGGCGGTGGGCGAGGAGGTCTCGGTGCCACCGCAGAATCGTCTCCGGGCGTACCAGTAGTCGGAGTCGACGAAGCGCTTGCACCGGGAGTGGGTGCGGGTTGTCAAGCCGCAGTCGGGGCGGGAGTGGGTTCGGGGTGCCGGTAGTGGGTCTTGTTGCGGAGCATGGCGAACAGAACGTCGCAGCGCCGCCGCGCCAGGCAGATCAGCGCGGCGTTGTGTTTCTTCCCTTCGTCGCGTTTTCGCTGGTAATGGGCCCTGCTGGTGGGGTGGGACAGGGCGGCGAACGCGGCGAGGAAGAACGCGCGTTTGAGCTTGCGGTTGCGTCGGCCAGGTCCGGTGCCAGTGTGGCCAGGAGTTCGATCGCTTCGTGGATGTAGCGGCAGACGGTGGCCAGGCCGATGCCGAACCCGGCGGCGAGGCGGGTGTAGGTGTCGCCGCAGCGTAAGTGGGCCAGGACCAGCAGGGCTTGGCGTCCGGGGTCCAGGCGGCGCCACCTGCTGCCGATCCGGCGCGGATGCGCGGTCAGCTCCCGGGCGAGGAAGCGGAGGTGCGAACTGGACAGGTCGATCGCGGATGGGTAGACAAGCACTCGAAGCTCCTGGCGATGGCCTTGCTCTTGGTCAAGAAGCCATCTACCAGGAGCTTCGCCACGTCTCCAGCCCTGTGCCTGCCGATAACTCCGTCCATGCAGGTTGAAGCCGTGCGTAGCTTGAGGGGCCGAGGTGCTTGTGGGTGCGGCCGCAGGTCCACAGCGCTGGCCGCTGATACGGCATGACCGACTGTGCTGCTCCGACTGGCCTACCTGAGTGTGACTAACGCGTTCGCGCTGCTACGCCTGTTACCCATGAGCGATCGGGATAAGGACGTGGAAATCCTGGCGCTGCGGCACCAAATCACGATCCTGGAGCGCCAACTGGGTGAGGACCGTCCGCGGTTCTCACCCGGCGACCGGGCGTTCCTCGCGGCGCTGCTGCACCGACTTCCGGTCGATGCGCTTCGTCGGCTCCGACTACTGGTGCGCCCGGAGACGGTGCTGCGGTGGCACCGCGACCTCCTCGCGAGCCGCCACGCCGCCAGGTCCCGCCCCAAACGGCCCGGCCGACCACGAACCGTCCGCTCGATCCGGCTCCTGGTGCTGCGCCTGGCACGGGAGAATCCCATCTGGGGCTACCGCCGCATCCACGGCGAACTCCTCGTACTCGGCATCACAGTTGCCGCCTCCACCGTCTGGCAGATCCTCAAAGACGCCGGAATCGCCCCGGCACCCGAACGCGCCGCGACGACCTGGTCGGCCTTCCTCCGCTCGCAGGCCGACGCACTTCTGGCCTGCGACTTCTTCGAGACCACCACCCTGAACGGCGCCCGCCTGTACGTGCTCGCGGTCATCGAACACGCCAGTCGCAGGATCCGAGTCCTCGGCGCCACCGCGCACCCCACCGCATCCTGGGTCACCCAAGCCGCCAGGAACCTAGCCATGGACTTCGAAGACGCAAGCCGACACGCGCGCTTCCTGATCCGCGACCGGGACGGCAAGTTCCCCGCCTTGTTCGACGCCGTCCTCGCCGACGCGGGCATCCAGGTCGTTCACAGTGGAGTCCGGCTACCGCGCATGAACGCGATCATGGAACGCTGGATCCAGAGCTGCCGACGGGAACTGCTCGACCGAACGCTGATCTGGAACCAACAGCACCTGCTCCACGCCCTGCGCGAGTACGAGCACTTCTACAACACCCACCGGCCCCACCAAGGCATCGACAACACCCGACCACTACAACCACCGCCACAACCAGCCCCCGATCAGGCACCCCCCACCCACCTCGACATCCGCCGACGGCAACGACTGGGCGGCATCCTCAACGAGTACCACCACGCCGCCTGACCAGCACGGACGACATATTCGGCAAGCACAGCACCTACTCGCATGTGACGCAGGTCATGGTCGACGCGATGCTCGACGGACTGCAGCGTCGGTGGGAGCGTTCGCTGGTCGCTCCCACGGGTCCAAACGGGGTCACCACATACGGTGTCGACGATCACACCAAGATCGTTTGCTCCCAATTTGCTCCCACGACAGCAGAACAGCCCGCCGGTGGTGATCACCGACGGGCTGTCTGACCTGCGTTTATAGCTGGTGGACGATACTGGGATTGAACCAGTGACCCCTACCGTGTCAAGGTAGTGCTCTCCCGCTGAGCTAATCGTCCGAGGCGGAGACGGGAATCGAACCCGTGTACAGGGCTTTGCAGGCCCTTGCCTAAGCCACTCGGCCACTCCGCCATGATTCCTGAAGGCTAGCACCCAGGAGTCTGGCCTGAGCCCAAGGGGCCCTCTGCCGAGCGGATGACGAGACTCGAACTCGCGACCCTCACCTTGGCAAGGTGATGCGCTACCAACTGCGCTACATCCGCATGCTCCGTGGATTTCTGGGAACTTTTCCCTTTTGGGGCTGTGGTTCCGGTCTTCCCCGGTGCGAGAGGAACTTTATTACATGGACCGCAGCGGGATCAAATCGGGGGTCCCTCGATCCCCTCGCAGGCCCGCTACCTGCGCCTTTACGTCAGATCGTTGGAGATGAGGTGCGTCAGGGCCTCGTCCACGTCGACCCACAGGTGCTCGTTCCCGGGCACGACGACGTCGTAGGTCCGGTCGAGGAAGTCGGCGAGTTCCTGGGCCGAGGCCTCGAACATGGCGTGGCCGGACGGCGAGCTCAGTTCGATCACCACGACCTCGGGGTCGTCGGCGGCCGGGCGGATTCGGACGTCACCGTCACCCGCGTCGGCGATCAGGCCGTCGGCGAGCAGGTCGCGGGCGAACACCCACTCCACCCACCCGGCACGGCCGGTGCGGAACGCGGCGACTACCGCGTACGGGTCTTTCGTGTCATAGCGAAGCTCCACCTGCACCGGGACGGCCGGGGTCCTCGGCGCCAGCAGGTCGAAGACCGCTGTTGAGCGGAGTGTCACGTGGTCGTTGCGCATCGTCGTTACCCTCTTCTCCCTTCCCGGCCAATCGAACGACCGAGCTCTCCACTTGTGACGTATATGTGGCGAGGAACGCTCGACACGAGGTGTGTTATCACCCGATTGGGGTCATATAACTCCACTGGGCTACCACCTCGATGCGTTCCGTGTCCACTGGGCCAGGCTGCTCCCATCTTGCTGGGTTTAACCTGAACCCGGTACCGGCTGTTGCGCGAATGTTGGACGTGAGGACCTCTCTGGTGCCTGACTCACCCCCACCGCGACGCGACCCCGGCCAGCGTCCCACCGACGTGGAACTCGCCGCACGGGTGACGGTGGGTGACCGCACGGCCTTCGCTGCACTCTACGACCGGTACGCGAAACCGGCGTACTCGCTCGCCCGGCGGATCTGTGTCGATCCCGACCTGGCCGAGGACGTCGTCCAAGAGGCGTTCCTGGCCCTCTGGCGCAACCCCGCGGCCTACGACAGCTCCCGCGGCGGCTTCGGCACCTGGCTGATGAGACCGTGGTGCACCACCGCGCCGTCGACGCCGTCCGCCGCGAGAACGCCAAGAGTAGACGAAGTGTCCCCCTGACTGACGAGGTCTCCGAGCGCAACGTCACACCGGCGGAAGGCGCGGACCACGCCGCGTCGACCGGTGTGGTCGGTGCGGAGGTCCGGGCGGCGCTGCAAGGGCTGCCCACGGACGAGCGGCAGGTGCTCACGCTGGCCTACCTGGGCGGATACACCCAGGTCGAGGTCGCCGCGCTGACCGGCCTGCCCTGGGCGCCGTGAAATCGCGCACATTCGCCGCCATCCGCAGGCTTCGCACGGCGTTGCGCTCGGCTTGGGCGGGGGAGACCGGCGGCGACGCGCCGGACAGGATGACGGGAGCACAGCGGTGACCGGGGAGCGGAGGGACGACCGGTGCCCTCGGGAAGAGCTCGCGGTCGGGTACGCGATGCACGTGCTCGAACCGGACGAGGAAGGGCTGATGCGCGCCCACCTGCCGGGGTGCGCGCGGTGCCGGGAGACGGTCGACGCCACCGAGGGGGTGACGGCCGCGCTGGGCGGGGCGGTCCACCAGTACGACCCGCCGCCGCGGTTGCGGGCACGTCTGATGGACGCGATCGAGCACACACCGCAAGTGCGGGAGGAGCAGCACGTCGAGCTCCCGGAGTCACGTCGCCGGCCAGGCGGGTGGGGGCGCAAGCTGCTCCTGGCCGCCGCGGTACTCGTCTTGGTGGCAGGCGTCGGTGTCGCGGGCGTGCGGCTCGTCCAGTTAAACGATCGGGTCGCACAGCAGGACGTGCGCGCGGAACGGCTGGAGCGCGCGCTGCGGATCGCGTCCGACCCGGATACGAGCCGGGCTGTGCTGCGGAACACGTCGGGTGAGACGGTGGCCGTGCTGTTGTCGGGGGACGACGGCGCCGCGGTCATGCCGGTGGACCTGCCGGCCAACGACGTGACGCGGCAGACCTACGTGGTGTGGGGGACCGGCACGCCGGAGCCTGTGGCGTTGGCCACATTCGACGTCACGGCGGACGGTTCGGACGTGCCCGTGCTCGCCTGGTCGTCGGACGCGCGTCGGCACAACGGCTTCGGCCTCTCCCTCGAACAGGGGCGCACGGCACCCGCGCGGCCGTCTGCCGTGTTGGCATCCGGCCAGGTAGGCCCCGCGTGAGCGACGAATGAGCGATGATGTGGGCATGAGCACAGAGCAGCGCGAAGACACCGACAAGGGCGCGGAGCACCGCCACCGGTTCCGCCGCAATCCCGCGCTGAACCTGACCTACCGCATCGGTGTCGGCGTGGTCGGCGGCTTGGTGCTGGTCGCGGGTGTGCTGATGATCCCGTACCCCGGACCGGGCTGGCTGGTCGTCTTCGCCGGCCTGGCGATCCTGGCCACCGAGTTCGAGTGGGCGGGCCGGGTGCTGAGGTTCGCCAAGCGCTACTACGACGCGTGGGTGGCGTGGTTGAGGCGGCAGAACCTCTTGGTCAAGGGGCTCGTGCTGGCGGGGACCGGCCTCGTGGTGATCGTGACGTGCTGGCTGCTCGGCGTGTTCGCGCTGGTAGGTGGCTGGGTCGGGCTCGAGTGGAGCTGGTTGCAGAGCCCGATTTTTGGTTCGCGGGGATGATGTTGTAAGCTATGACCACACCGCGAGAGCGGGAGTGAGAACCGAATATGGGCGTTTAGCTCAGCGGGAGAGCGCTTCGTTCACACCGAAGAGGTCACTGGTTCGATCCCAGTATCGCCCACAGTATGTTTTTGCAGGTCAACGGCTCGTAGGCGATCTTCGTCTGCGGGCCGTTGATCGTTGCGGGGAGCAATTTGGGAGCGGATGATCTTGACCACCTCCGTATTTGCGAAGGTGGTCATGGGTTCGTGCTCCCCGTTCGCTCCCGGGTTTGCTCCCAGCGGTGTTGGAGTGCGGCGAGCATGGTGTCGATCATGGGTTGGGTGACGTGGGAGTAGACGCCCATGACGCCGTGGAACTTGTGGCCGATCCTTTTGTGCTGCAGGACTTCGGGGACGCCGTGTTCGATGAGCCAGGTCTTGTGGGTGTGGCGTAGGTCGTGGAAGTGCATGTCGGGGTTGATCCGCGGTCGTCCGGTGGCCGTGTCGCCGCGGAGCGCCGGTAGCCAGACGCGGCGGCGGAAGTTGGAGCGTCGGTGGAAGCCGCCGTCGCTTCCGGTGAACACGAAGCGGGCGTGGGGGTGGCGGTCGTGGTGCTCGTCGAGCAGGTCGACCAGGAACTCGGGTAGGTGCACGGTGCGGACACTGGCCGGAGTCTTGGGCGGGCCGAGGGTGAGTTTGCCGCCGACCTCGTGCAGGGCGCCGTCCTTGCCGTCGATGCGGATCTCTGCGTTGGCCGTGTCGACCCGTGTCCATTGCAGTCCGGTCAGTTCACCCCAGCGCAGCCCGGTGTAGGCGGCGGTGACGATCAGGGCGGCGTTGTCGGGGGACACGCGGGCGGCCAGGTCGGCGACCTGGGCGGCGGTGGCGTGGGGTCGTTCGGGTTGGTCGCCGGTGGCCAGGCGCAGTTTGCGGCAGGGATTGGCGCCGATCAGTTCCTCGTCGACAGCCTCGCCCATGATCCGTGACAGCAGGTTGACCACGTCGCCGACGCTGCGTTCGCCGAGCTTGCGGCGCAGCTGCTTGGCCCAGACCTTGACCGTCATCCGGGTCATGTCGCCCAGCTCGGTGTCGGCGAAGCGGGGCAGGATGTGGTTGCGCAGGTGCGAGTCGTAGGTGGCCCAGGTGACCGCGCTGACGTCGTGGGCCTGGACCCACTCGCGCACCCAGTCGCCGAACCGGGTCTGCGCCAGCCGCGGGTCGACGAACTTCCCGCGTCGCTGGTCGGATTCGACGTCCCGGATCCGGTTTTCCGCTTCTTCGCGTGTGTCGAAGCCGTTCTCGGTGAACAGGGATCCGTCCGGTAGCCGGTAGCGCACCCGGAACCCGTCACCGCGTTTCTCCACCCAGCCCATCACGTACTCCTCGTCCTCGGTGTGTCCGTTTCGCCGTCGTGGACGACGACGGACGGACAGTGACGCTCCATATCCCTTGGAGAGCAACCGAAATGTGTTCAGGCCGCCCTGCGCCGGAGGTGTGGGCCGTGGTTCTCGTGTCCGGTCGCGCGGTCTCCGCGGGCGGGCCGGGATCCCCGTTGGACGATGGAGCGCAGGTCCTCGTCGGAGAACCGCAGGTGCTTGCCCACGAAGGTGCACGCGATCTCGCGTCGTCCCGCCATCCGACGCAGCCACGACTCGCGCACCGCCAACAGCCGCGCGGCCTGGGCGGGGGTGTGCAACAGCCTGGCCGGCATCGCGACGACCTCGGCCTCGGACTGGGTCTCCGGCTGCGGTGCCACCGGCTCGGGTACGTCACCGGACACCGAAGGGGAAGAGGTGGTGGCGAATAGGCGATCACCGTAGGGGTAGTCCACGCGGACCTCCGGGAGTGCAACGGGCGCGGACTCCGACGTCGCACCCTGTACACCCCTGAACTCCGCAAAAACGGGCCCGAAGGGACATGCGCAGGACAACTTCTGCTCTTGACCGATACCGACCGCGACCGCACTACTGGGGGTCAAGGGGTCGCAGGTTCAAATCCTGTCGTCCCGACGGTCCGAAGAAGCCCGCTGGTTTGGGAAGTTTGCCCAGGTCGGCGGGCTTTTTCATGTTGTGCCGCTCGAAAAGTGATCGCTGCTGGTCAGGCAGCTTGTCTGTACTCGTTGATGAGTCCGCCGAGGATGCGGGTGCGGCGCAGTCTGTGGGTGTCGAGGTCGTGCCCGGCGGTGGGGCGCTGGTAGATGTTGGGTGGTAGTTGGTCGCGTGCCTGGTGAGGCCGGTGTCGGTTGTAGTGGTCTTCGTAGGTCGCGAGGACCTGGCGTGCATGGCTTTCGCTGGTGATCAGGATGTGGTCGAGAAGTTCGCGTCGGATGGTGCCGATGACCCGTTCGCAGTGGGCGTTCATCCGCGGTGCCTGTGGTGCGCTTTTGATGATGCGGAGGTCGTCGGCCTGGAAGACGGTGTCGAACGCCTGGCTGTACTTGCCGTCGCGGTCGCGGAGCAGGAAGCGCAAGGACTCCGTCCGGTGTCCGAGGTCGGCGGTGAGGTTTCTGGCCTGCTGCGTCGTCCACTCCCGGGTCGGGTGGGCGGTGACGCCGGTGATGTGCAGGCGTCGAGTGTCGTGTTCGAGGAACGCCAGGGCGTAGAGGCGTGTGCCGAGCACTGTGTCGAGGTGGAGGAAGTCCACCGCGATGATGCCCTGGGCCTGGGCGGTGAGGAACTGCCGCCAGGTCGGGCCGGTGCGGCGGGGTGCCGGGTCGATGCCGGCGTCGTGCAGGATCCGCCAGACCGTCGAGTGGGCGATGCGGTGGCCGAGTCGGGCCAACTCGCCATGGATCCGCCGATGACCCCACCGCGGGTTCTCCCGGGCGAGCCGCAGTACGAGCGTCTTGATCGCCGTCCGGGTCGGTGGGCGCCCAATGCGTCGCCGCGCGCCGTAATCCCACTTGCGGGCCACGAGTCTGCGGTGCCAGGCGAGCAGGGTGCCCGGCGTGACCGGGAAGACTTCCCGCCATCGGCGACGATCGAGCAGCCCGGCCAGGGCTGCGAACCATAACCGGTCCGAGGGCTCGTAGCGGACCGGACCCGTCAGTTGGCGGCGAAGGACCGCGTTCTCGTGCCGCAGCACGAGCAGTTCGGCGTCCTTGGCCGCCTCGCTGCGGAGAAGCACCGCCGGGACGGACAACAGCTTCCGGGTCACCTTGTACAGCAGGGACACGATCACCCGGACATGGTCCCAACACCGTGGCAGCCTTGCTTTACCAGCGACGATGACTTTTCGAGCGGCACAGGCGCAGCACGGCGACTTCGTGCCGCAGTACCAGCAACTCGACGTCCTTGGCAGCGGAGGACCGGCCGAGCAGGACCAGCCAGTCACTGAGTCGGACGAAGATCAGGTAAAGCAGTCGTGGCGCCATGCCTCACGATCATGCTCCTGCAGCACATGGTGCGCGATCGCCGCAGCTCAGCGCCCCAGTGCAGAGTTCTGGCACCCCACAGGCAGCAAGGGTTAGGGGCCGCACTCGGACGGCTCCCACGGAGCGCGTGGGCGGCTCTGAGGACCGCCCCCGACGACGCTGGCAGGGACCGCTTGATGAGACGCCGCAGTGACCTGGGGTCGACGGTACGTCCCCACAGCATCGAGGGGTGGCCATGCCGGTACCGGCATGGCCACCCCGTCGACAGTGAGGCCCGGATCTTGCGTGGGCTGTTTCCACGATGCACGGTGGCGCGCGTGGCCACCGCCTGTGCAGTCGGGCCTACGCGAACCGGATTCCTGGCGCTTCCGGTGGGCGTCCATTGAGCCGGATTTCGGGTGCTGTCAATGCCGGAGTATTCGGGCGAGTGGTGTTAAGCTGTCGGGATTCGCCCCGTCTGACTCACGAAAGCGTGTGACGAGCAGAGTGCCTGAATCCCTGCCCCCGTCTGTGGTGATGCGCCTTCGCGACCGGCGTGCGCTTCTGTGGACGTGCCAGGTTCGCGATCTCCGCCCCGGCGAGGACCCGCACGACTACTCCGTTGCGGAAGCTGCGGCGGCCGTGCGGTATCGCCTGCAGCCGGATCCGCGCGACCTGCTCGTCGCGTCCAGCTACTGGGAGGCGGTGTGGCTGGAGGGCGCGGCGAGCCCTCTGTTGCCGGCGCTCAAGGACGCGGCACAGGCCGTCGAGCCCGAGGTCCGGCAGATCGTGGTGCTCGCGGCCGACGATGACGCCTCGGCGGACTTGTCCTCACGCGAGTTCCTGCCTGTGTGTGTCCTGCCCGGCGTGCTCGATCCGGAAGCGCCTGCCGCCGTCCGTTACGGTGCGGTTCGCGGGCGGGTCCGGGAGCGGACGGCGTGGAGGCTGGCCGAGAGACTGTCCCGGTATCGGGAACGGGTGTTGATCGTGCTCGGTGCCCGGACGAATGACGATCTGAGTGTGCTATCCGAGGTTCTCGAGGACTGTCCGATCGTCGACCTGGAAGTTCTTCTCGTCTGGCCACCGAATGCGCCGGAGCCCGGCCTGCACTCGAGCCCGTCGACCGTTGTTCGCGTCTGGCGCGGCACCGAGGAAGATCTCTTCACGGTCATGGCCGAGGCCGGTGCCCCGCACGCTACCGACGTTTCTCGGTACACCGTGCGCATCGGCAGCCGCGAGTTGGCGTTGGGTGCTCGCGACGTCGATCGGATCCTCACCCGGTTCTCGCTCCTCACCGAGGAGCAGATCGCTCCGCCGACCACGTTCACCATGCAGAACCTGCTCGCCTTTCTGGACGGCAGTCTGCAGGACTGGTCGGCGTACGGCATCGGCCTGCCGGTTGAGCGCGACTACCGGACGCAGGACAAGCCTCTGCACGAGGACGTGATCACGACGCTCCGGCAACTGCAGGAAGGCTCGGAAACCGCAACGACCTTCATCATGCGGCTTCCCGCCGAGCCTGGTGCGGGAGCGACCACACTGCTGCGGGCAGCGGCGTACGAGGCCGCCAAGAATGGGTTTCCCGCTCTAGTCCTGCGTCCCGAACAGATCACCGTCGATCAGGATGAACTGCTGGCCTTCGCCACCACACTCTCGGAAGGAGCGCTCGCCCTCGGTCTCGAACAGGCCCCACCGCTGCTTATCGTCATCGACGTCGACCACACCCAGCGTGGCATCACGGCCCGCGGTATCGCGAGCGTGCTCGCCCGGCACGGGCGGTCGGCTGTCGTACTCGCCGCGCAGGAACCGGATGGCGACGTCGAGCGCCGGACGCGACGAAACGCGGTGCTCCCGGTCCTGCGGACGAACCTGGGGGAGCAGGAAGTCGAGCGGTGCCAGCGCTCCTTGTCCGGGATCGTGGAGCGGTGGGATCTTCCGGTGGTCGCCCAATCCTTGCACCAATGGCAGCGGTACGACCACGCGACCCGGTGGCCATCGGGCGGCGACGGCCCTGCGACGTCGCTGTTCTGGGTCGCGCTGCGGTTCTTCTTCACCGAGGGCATGGCGGAGTCCGATGCCGAGCAGGCGCAGAGCTTCCTGGCCCGATGGATCACGCAACGCAGCGAGGGGATCGACGACCCTGCGGTGCGCGACATCTTGATGTTTGTGGCCGTGCTGTCCTCGTTTCGACTTCCGAGTCCACTGTGGACGGTGATCCGTCCCGCGCTGGGCGGCACCTACCCCTCCGAGCTCTCTGCGGCCATCCGGCAGCTCGACGGCATCGTGATCTGGAGTGGGTCGGCCAAGGGGCTCGACGAGGAAGTCGTCCGGTTCCTCCACCCGGCGCTCGCCTCGGCCTACCTGGAGCACTATGCGGGCGCTCGCTCGGCCGAGGCGCGGATCCACCGGCTCGAGCCTGTTCTCGGAGCGCTGTCGCCGGGGAGCGTCGCGGACATCTGGATGGCCGAATCGCTGGCGAAGGACGTCCTGGCGCCGAGATTCGAGGATCGCGTTCAGGACTGGGAGTGGCGGCTGCGGACCTTTGAGCTCATCCCGCCCGTGATCCGAGACCAGAGCAAGACCATCCTGCACCACTGGGCGCGGTCGCTGTACAAGTCGGCTGACCACAGCACACCGCGCCTCGCCATCGACGAGCGCCTCGTGCGCTACGCCAGTGCCGTGGAGAAGCTGGAAAGGGCCACCGGCCTGCCTCGCCGCTCCGGGCGCAACGAGCTTCCCAGCCACCTCTACAACACGCTCGGCACGGCGTACTGGCGGCTCTCGCTCGCTTTGCAGGAGGCCGACCGCGCGGCTGAAGGCGCAACGGCATGGGAAGGTGCCTGCACCGCGTTCGAGAAGGCGATCGAGTTCTCCGGGGGCACGAACATGGACGCCCTCTTCGCCTTCAGTCTCCGGCTGCTCGACCACGCGAAGACGGCCAGCGCTGACGAGCAGATGGTCAAGGCCTCCGACATCACGCAGGCACTGGAGTTGCTCGACGAGGCCGACGACGTCGCAGCGAACCACCTGATGCCCGACCCGGTCTGGACCGAGCATATCGCGACGTATCGCGCCGAGGCGTTCTCGCTGCTCGACAGGGAGCTCGGCGATGCCTACCTGAACGAGTTGATCAACTCGGCTGAGGCCGAACTCGGGTATTACTGCAAGGCCCGGCTCTGCTGGCTGCGCAACAAGAACATGAACGGCGTTGCCGACGCGCTCGCGATCCTCGACGAGGCGGAGAGCGCCGGGGTGCAACCGCAGACCCGCTCGGTGCGGCTGCGTATCTCCCTGCTCGAACGCCAGCCCGTCCAGCACCACGACTTCGACGAACTCAAGGAGCTGTATCGGCGGTTGAACGCGGAGAGCTCCGAGACACCCCGCCCACTCGACCTCTTCCGCTACGCCGTGCTTTGCTACCAGACCGGAGACTACCGCGAAGGGGCCGAGCGCTTCCGGCAACTGCGCACGCAGGTCCGCGATGATGACCTCCCCGCCGTCCGCATGAACGACTTCTGGCGGAAGCCAGCCAACCCGGAACAGGCCCAGCTCACCCAGATCCGGGTGGACCGCTGGATCACCGAGTGGCGTGCACAGGGCTACCTGACCGACCTGCACCAGACCGTGCCGCTCCGACCGCGCCACTTCTCACCGCCACCAGAACGCGGTCAGATTGTTGCCTGCGCGATCCGGTTCGAGTTGAACGGCCCTTTGGCCGTACCTCCCCGTTTCATCACGTCCCATACAGGCGATCGGCGGCAGGCACCGCCGACGGCCAAGTAGCGGTGGAACCGAAGGTGTTGAGCGGCTCGCAGCGCGACCTGCTGGAACTGCTTCACAACGCCGCTGTCGGCGCGAACAGGTACCAGACCGTGCTGCTCACCGGTCCGGCTGGAGCAGGTAAGCGGACGCTGGCCCACAGCCTGGCATGCAACCTGGGTCTGGACTTCACGCCAATCATGGCTGGCGACTCTGTCGAGTCCTTGTCCGAGATGCTCTTCGGCACAGTGGCCGACGCGGAGCGGGCAAGCGGCGGCGGAGTCGCGCCCGGGCTGCTCGGGCAGGAGAGCGCGACCGTGCTCTTCCTGTCAGGCCTACAGGATCTTCCGCGCGACTTCGCGCAGAAGATGCGAACGGTTGTCTCGGAACGGCGCTACACCGACGCGCTCGGAGCGAGACAACACGTCGCAGAGGACATCATGATCATCGGTTCCCGGCGCATCGTCGCCAGTTCCGAGATTCCGCTGGACCACTGGCTGTGGACGGCCTTCGCACGACGCATCGACGTCCCGGTCCCGTCCGCGCCATCCTGCCTCATGACCATCGCCGGCAGCATGCTGACGTCGTTGGTCGGGCGATCCACCCTCTCCGACGATGGCGACCTGCCAGAGGTGTTGAGCTCGGTGGCCGGCGCAGGCGACCACCTGCACCTGCTGCGCCGGCTGCTCGGGGTCGCCTGCAGCTACGACCCGAACCGGCCGGTCGGGCCAGCGTCCATTCTCGCAGCGGTCCCCGGGGACACACGATGGCTGCTGAACCAGGTGCACTTTCGCGGGCAGGAACTCTCCGAGGAGCGGCTGAAGTCCTGGCTGGACCAGTTCCCGAGTGCTCTCCAACCTCTCGCGTCGCAGCTCTTCCGGTCGGTTGCGGAGCGGTACTTTATCGGATTGCAGGAGTACCACCGAGCGCTCGCCACGCTCATCGACACATCCGGGATCCCTGAGTTCGGCCGAGTGTCGTTCTGCGAGTGGCAGGGGCAAGGCAAAAGTGGCCCTAGAGTTGCGCACGACCTCAAAAACCAGGGAAACTGGCTCTGTCCCGAAGACCTGGACCTGCGGGCTACGGACGAGGTGTGGCCGACCTTCAACGGCAAACCTCCGGAGTGGTTCGTCATCACCGACGACATCGTCGGATCAGGCGGGTCGTTGCGCGCTTGCACCAAGGAAGAAGACGCGCCCGTGAAGCGGCTGCTCCGGCGGTTTCCGGACGCGAAGCTAAGAATTCTGGTCGTCGTCGGCTTCGACGCCGCACTGCAGGACGTCCTCACCGATCTTTCAGCTTTCCGAGATCGAGTTGACATCGCTGCGTACCGTCGACTCGGCGACCGCGACCGCTGCTTCACCGAAACCAGTGAGATCATTACCGACCCGCGGCTGCGGGATGAGCTTCAAGCCTTCTGCCTGCATGGCGGCCGGCTGAATATCAACAAGAAAATCCGCCTGGGCTACCAGGAGTTGGCGGCCTTAGTCGTATTCCACAACACCGTGCCCAACATCAGCCTGCCGCTGCTCTGGTACGACAGCAACTCCTGGCAGTCCCTCTTCCCAGCATCCGGTTTGCGAACGGATCCGCCACACGTCTCCGCTCCAGCAGCGAAAACTGGAGGAGTGAAGCGCTCCGGCATTGATGGAGACTCGATTAGCTGATCGCTCCAGCCTGTCGGGTGCCAAAAGTCGGCCACGTGGTCTGACCTGCGATTAAGCGGCTGTAGGTTCGGACTCGTTGATCAGGCCGCCGAGAACCGGCTGGCGGCGTATCGAGGTACAGCCCGGCTGTGCGATCGGTCGGTCTGGTCGAGGTGGCGCGAGTTGCAGTGCTCTGTGGGGTCGTCGGTCGTTGTAGTGGGCCGCGTAACGGTCCAGCACGGTCCGGAGGTGGTGTTCGTTGATGATGAGCAGTCGGTCGATGACTTCGCGTCTGACGGTGGCGACGAACCGTTCGGCGTAGCAGTTGGCTCGTGGACACCGTGGTGGGATCTTCACGACCTGGATGCCGGCGTCGAAGAGGACGGCGTCGAATGAGGTGGTGAACTTGTGGGGTGCCAGAAGTCGGCCACATTGTCTGACCTGCGGTTAGGCTGCTCTGGGTTCGTACTCGTTGATCAGGCCGCCGAGGACTGGTCGGCGGCGTATCGAGGTGCGGCCCAGCTCTGTGCTCGGCCGGTCCGATCGTGGTGGTGTGAGTTGCAGTGCCCGGTGGGGTCGGCGGTGGTTGTAGTGGGCCGCGTAGCGGCCCAGCACGACCCTGTGCCGCTCGAGAAGTCATCGCCGCTGGTCAGGCGGCATGTCCGTACTCGCCGTGGTGGCGACGGCATGGCGCTGCGGCGGCGCACTACGGCACACCGGTACGTGCGGCTGCGACGTCGAGCAACCCTGGTGACGCCCCGTGGACGACGTCCGCGCCACGGCCGGGCGCAAGGGGTACGGCATGTCGAGTGGCTGCGCAGGTTCGAATGCCCGGCAGGGCACACAGCAGATGGGAACAGCTCCGACCAACGGTTCTTTGCGGGGACGTCTGGTCGTTGAGCATCGGTTGTCGCTCGATCGGAGCAGCCGCCCCGTCTCGGCTCAGTTTGTTGTTGACGACGAGTCGCCAGGTGGTCGCACGTGATCAGGCGATTACCTTCACCTCGAGTCGTGCGCGGACGGCGCACGCCATGCAGCACGTTCCCCGCTAGTAGTTTAGTAGTTCAACTCGAACTTGTCGTGGTGCACGGCGTGCCCGGCCGGACCTGCCGCTGTGCAGGCGGCCCGCCGGATGCGTCACCACCGCGGCGGGGCCTTGACCCCCACCCTGTAAGGAGGGCGAAGACCCGATTAACGACGCTACAGATAATACACCTTCAGCCGCATTTGGCTGCTCCGCCGAGCACCAGGCGCCGCAAGTCGCGGCCGAGACCGCGATGGTCGTTCGGGCCGTGACTCCAATCATGGGGATCGTCGTCGGGCTGACATTACTCTTCCGCTTCGGCAACGTCCTCAATCCCGTTCTTCGGCTTGGTGTACCCCTGGGTTGCACCACTTGTTGCGCCCGCAGTCGATCTTTCAATCCTCGGACTACTGATCGGCACACGGCACTTGGCGCTCGCCGGCGTGTCATCGGAGCTGTTAAGGCCGGCACGGCGGCTGCTGGTCTTCGCGAGCCTGGTCACCCTTGCGCTGAATGTGGCAGATCCCCTCGTCGCGGGCGAATACGGTAAGGCGGGGTTCGACGCGGTCGGGCGGCTGTTGTTGATCGGCTGGTCGGAAGGCGCCGGTCTGCTGCAAGCAATCAGCATGACTACGAGTTCGTCGAGTGTCGTCGGTCATGGTGATCGGTTGGGCGAACCGGTTATTCGGCCGGCGATGACGGGAGAGGAGTGGCGGGTCTTCGGTACATAGAGGAGGGCGACACGCAGGCGGCAGGCCCACGGGCCGATGGTAGGCGCTCCTTGGAGATGCTCTTGGCGCAGGCACGTCGGGAGGATCTGGCTCATCGTGCAGCTCATCAGAAACCGATTTCGGCAGACACGCTGCGTGTCCGACTCGGGATCGGTGCTACTCGGGCACGGCGCCTTGTGAAGATCATCCGATTGGAGTTGCAGCCGGGAGTGCTCAACCTCCGGGCGGCAACACTCGGCACGCAGCACCGGCAAGACTCCCGTGACGGCTTCACGAAACTCCATGACCTGGTGAGCAGTTCTCGCTGGCGACATAGTTTTGGTCATGCTCGTGCAATGGAGCCGTCCTAGGTGGAGGCTTCGGTCAGTCGTGGGTTAATCGGTTGTCTCGTTGCTCGTGGTCTCGTGGATGGGAGTGACGTTGGCTGGCCCTGGGTGGTCGACGGTGGAGACGGTTGGGTGTCGGTAGTCGAAGTCGACCTGGGCGTAGTGGCCGCGATAGGTGTCTGGCAGTTCGTTGTCGGCGATGATGATCTGCAGGCGGCCAGCCAGTACGCCGACCTGGGTGGTGAGCCTTCGGTACATCGCTGCGGTGAGGTTGGTGGCCGTGTTCAGCGCGAGTCGGGGGCTGTCGATCAGCAGGAACGCGGGGTAGGTCGTCTCGGGATGGCGCATGGCGACCGCTAGCAGAGAACACCAGTAGGCGACCTGCGTCGCGGTGGTGACTCCGCCGGAGAGTTGGTTGTCCTTGGAGAAGATTTTCCCGTTAAGGACAGGGAGGTACTTCTCGCTGTCCACGGACGCTGTGGTGATGCTCGGGATGCCGATCGCACGGACCGTCGCGTCGAACTCTTCGCTGATCTCTTCGATGATCTCAGCGTGGCGTAGTTCCAGTGCGCGTCGGGCATGGTCGATCCGGCTACGGACGTTCTCGCGGTCGGTGCGCAGCTGATCCGTGGCGGCTTGTAGATCGGCGACTGCGTCCCACTGACGCAGGATCGCCTCCCAATGTTGCTGCTCGGCCTTGGCCTTGGCGACCTGTTGGGAGGCATCGCTGAAGGCTTGCAGGCGGGGGGTGACTCGTTGCTCGGTGCGGCTGTCCAGCATCGTGGTGAGGTGGGCGATGAGCTGCTGCCGATCGGCGACTGCCCGGCTGACGGCTTCCCGCTGGTTCACCAGGGCGTCGAGTTGCCTGTCCATCTCGAGGAGTTGCTCGGTGAGCTGGCGGACCTCGTATTGGTCGTGCCCTTGGTCCGGAACTGCCGAATCGTCCTGGAGGCACAGCCGGCAGGCGTTCGCGGGCACGGACCTGGTTCGGAGCGACTGCATGCAGCGAGGGCAGACGGTGAACTCGATGTCGGCGAGACGTTGACCCGCTTCGCGCATGCGGTCAAGTCGATCGAGGTCGGCCTGTACGCGGCGACGTTCAGCGGTGTACTGGGCATGACCGCGGGTCAGGTCGGTCTCGGCGGCACGTGTGTCGGCGAGACCACGTTCGGCCTCGGTGAGCAGGTCCCGCAGCGTCTGGGTCTCCCTGTCGGTGACCGGGTCGATGGACTCCCGTAGCCGGACGAGGCTGCTCTCGGCCTCCTGCTGCGCCGTCTGAGCGCGTTCGAATGCCAGTTCTGCTTCTTCACGGCCGCTGGTGCCGCTGTCGCGCAGGAACTGCACGACGGTGTCGTGTTGGGTCTCTGCAATGTCGATCTCGCCCTTGAGCCTGCTGAACGCCGAGCGCAGCGCGAGGATTTCGCGGTCGGTCAGGCCGAACAACAACTCGAAGACCGCTTTGCGTTTGGGCTCCCGGTAGCTCTCCTGGCTATGGGCGATGTCGCGGTTGATCTCGCCTTGCGGGATGTACAGGTAGGTCAGGATGTCCGCGAAGGTGATGCGGGCGCCTTCGCGTGTGCTGTTACCGCCCGCGGCAGCACGCATGTCGTCCGGCAGGCCCAGACACCGCATCAGCAGCGTGTTCAAGGCGGGTTGCCGCTTGTCGCCGATGTGATGGTCCTGCAGCCGTTCCCTGGTGATCAGGTCCGTGACCCGGACTATGGCGCGCTTGGCCTTGTCCAGGCTGCGGGTCAAGCGAAGGCGCTCATCGCCGATCCGTACCTCCAGGGTCACGGACTCGACGTGTTCCACGGCCACGGGTGCCAGGATCGCGTTGGCGCCGAACCCGAACTTGATCAGCTCGAGCAGCGTGGTCTTGCCGACGCCGGTCGGTCCCGCCAGTACCGTGAGGTCCGAGGTGAACCTGTACTCGACAGACCCTTCGGTGGTGTCCAGGCCGAGGGCGTCGATGCGGAAGCGGACGGTCACCGGATCACCTGCCGGTGGGGGCGGTCCATCAGGTCGGCCAATCGTCGGTAGATGAGGTCCTTCAACGCGTTGCCTGTCATGTTTGCCGAGGCTTCGGCGATGGCCTGGCTGCGGTCGGCGACTTCTGCCCACTGGTCGCCGGCAGCCAGTTGAGAGGCCAAGCGCCGCCCGGCGGCGGTCGGAGCGACGGCGACGCTACCTTTGCGGGCGGCCGTGTAGCGCAGTAGTCCGCGGCCGA
Source organism: Saccharothrix carnea (assembly GCF_003014735.1). Lineage (GTDB taxonomy): Bacteria > Actinomycetota > Actinomycetes > Mycobacteriales > Pseudonocardiaceae > Actinosynnema > Actinosynnema carneum. Next base: position 87,324 of record NZ_PYAX01000020.1, read on the forward strand.
TCAGTGCGCCGAGAACGGCGTAGTACCGGTCGTCCCAGGGCCCGTACTTGTAACGGGTCATGGGTGCCTCGACGTTGGTGGGTCGGGTGAGGTCTTCGATGTCCAGGTGCAGTCGTGGATCAAGGGCGTCGAGGCGGTCGAGCACGTCGGGCGCTAGTGCGGGATATCGGAGTAGGAAGTCGAGCTTGGCCAACTTGGTCAGGCCGTCGAGTTTCGCGGCATGCCCCTTGCTTGCGGATACCGCGGTGACCAGCAGCAGCACGCGCGCTTGGTGGTAGGCGAGGTCTTCGCGCAACAGCGCTCGCTCGGCTGCGTCGAGGTCGATCACGACCCAGCCTCCTGTGCCATTCGGATGTCCTCGATAACGGCATCGACGTCGAACCGCGGTCCGAACCACACCTTGCACTGGCCTGCCAGGTCGCAGACGCCACCCAAGGCCACGTCGGCTTCCATCCCGGCCGGCATCGAATCCTGTTCGACCGCGTCGACCTCGGTCTGCAGTCGCCGCCATAGCAGGGCGCCATCAGGTTGGACTGACTCGGTGGCGTGATCACTGATGCGTTGCAGGAGGCGTTCGAACCGCTTGCGCTCCACCCTGGCGGTGGCTTCACCGCTCTCGCGTTCGCTCCAGTAGTCCTGGTAGTCGAGCCGCAGGCTGAGCGCTCGCTCCACGGCGTTGTCCGAGCAGCCGCCGACGTTCATCTTGACTGCGAGTCGCGATGTCAGTGGCATCCGGGGTACAGGCTTGAACCCGCCGGGAACGGCCAGTGCGGTGGCGATCGCGGTGCCGATGTCGCCCATCGTGACCGTGCGTGCCGCCAACGTCCGCCGTGTCTCGGGTGGGATCGCGGACGTGTCCGATCCGCGCCGCAGCACCAGCGGAAGGCCGCCGTAGGGCAGGCGACCGCGAGCCTTCATCCTGACGCGGAAGACGGTCAACACCGCCTCCCATACGGCTGCCGCCGGACCGTTCGCCACACCCATGCGTTCCAGTACCGGATCGATGTACATGGAGGGGGCGGCGAAGCCGACGTGATCCCGCTGAACCTGTTTGTCCGTGATGGTCAACGCCGCCAGGAACCGTGCCACCTCGGCGTCGCGGTCCCGCTCCGCAAGAGCAGGTACCGAGTCGGTTCCCTCCCAGCGCGTTCTGGTGTCGTCGGAGTAGCCGGCGATGGCGTTGCGCAGATCGGTGACGATGTCCGCGTGCTCGGAGTTCACGGTCACCGTGCCGGTTGCCGATCGCATCGATCGGAAGTGTTCCGCTGCGGCGAGCACATGCTGCGGAGGGCCGTTGCCCACACCGCCGGAGGTCACCAATCGGCACAACGGTGTTTCGTTCATCGCGGCCCAGCGGTTGAACAGGTGCGCCAAGCCGCCGTCGCCGGCGAGCTTGTTGACCGTGGTGTAGGCGCCCGCGGACGGATCACGGTGCTTGCCGGACACCAGCTCGACATCCTCACCTGAGTAGAGAACCCAATCTTCCTGCCATTCGCACACAATCTTGTCCTGGCACTCCGGGCGGAGACGACCGTCGTCGCCCAAAGCGTCGTAGAACATCGCCAGACCGTCCGCGGTCGCCATCGCCGCCTGCCAGTCGTAACGGTCCGCGGTGTTGGCACCCGAGTCGTCCAACTGCGGGACCGACTCCACCAGCTCGGCGGCGGTTGTTCCCGCCGCGGTCGGCTGGACGACAGAGGGTTCCGGTGACACCCGGCGACTATATGGGCCGATCGCCACCCGCAGGACCGACGTAGTCGACCGTCACCCGAATGTCGGACTAGCACTCTGGCTATAGCCGAGCTGGCCTCAACAACCGCTGACCGCGCTAGGTCGTCACAGTGTTGCTGGTGCGCGAGGGTGAGGCAGAACGCAGCAGCTGACCCGGAGCAATGTGACGTTCGAGTTCGCCGGCAGTGCGGCGCGGGCCAGATAGCTTTTCAGGGCTCCAGCGACGTCACTATCTTCGCCGTTCGCACATGGAGACACCCCTAGTTCAGCCGAGCAAGGTGCTTGATCGAGTCTGACGTGAGCTCTGCGTAGGTCAGCACCCGATCACCGGTGCACGGCGGCGGGAGCGTCGCGCGTCACCTCGCCCACCGCACGAACAACTTCTGAAGACAGACGTCCCGTGAACAGCCATTTGTCGAGCACTTGTGCCGGGTCGTCGACGGGTGTCCGTCAACTTGGACCCAGGCATGTGCGCCGAGTCGCGTGACCATGACGGACCGACGACGTGGCCAGCCGATGTGGTGGATCTCGCCGATGGTCAGGCACACGGTGAAGCCGTGGTTGTCGCGGTGGTAGGCGACGTGGTGGCACAGCTGGTGCGCGAGCCACAGTGCGAATCCTCCGGTGGACCGGTTGGGCGCGGGTAGGAGTCCGGCGAAGGGGCCTTCGGGTCCGGTGCCGGTGTCGTGGACTGTGACGACGAGGCGTGTGGTGTCCGACCAGATCCGGACGCGGACCGATTGACGTCCGATACGGCTCGGCGCACGGCTGATGGGGATGGATCGGTGAGGTCGGCCATGGGTGCGGTGCGCTGGATGGGGTCAGGTGTCGGCCGTCGGCAGGTCGCACCACTGAGTCACCGGTCCGCGGACATAATCGTCGCGAACACCGCCCGGTCGTCCACCGTTGCCGTACCGCCGGCTTGTGGACGTGGAGCGAACTTTCGGGGTCGACGGCTGCTCCGGTTGCGGTGAGCGGAGGCCGGTGCGACCGTGGGAGTGTTCGCGATGGCGCTCCGTGAGGTGGCGTCCCTTGCGGCGGTTGTGCCGCCCCTGCCCCCGGTGGCCTGTGTGCGCCAGGTCTATCGGGGAGTATTGCGATGAACGCCGTGACAGTCTGGTTATCGACGATGTCCCGACGGCTGCTCATGAGCGACGGGGTAGCCGGTTCGGAAGTGCGGGTGCCGTCTGCGCGGGATGCCGCTCGGCGGGACGACGCTGCCTGCCGCTCGCCCGACGGCCACCTCGCCGCCGCCGGAAGAGGTGACGTAGGCGCTTTCGGGCTGTTCTACGACCACGTGGGCGGGCTGGTATTCGGCCTGGTCCGTGCGGTCGTGCGTGACCCCGCCACGGCCGAGGTTCTCGTGCACGACATCTTCCTGGAGTCGTGGCGTACCGCTGGACGCTTCTCTCCGGCTCACGACGACGCTGTCCGCTGGGTGACGACCCTCGCGCACCGACGTGCGGTCGGGTTCGTTCGCTCGACCCGCTCCGATACCGGTCATGGTGCTCCCGATGCGGACATCTGCCTACTGCCCTCTCCAGTCGGACTGGCCGACACACCGTCGATGAGTGAGGAGCGTTCCTCGTCGCCGAGGTCTGGCAGTGTTGACAGAGTCGCAGCGCGAGGCGGTGCTGCTGGTCTATTTCGGGGGAAGGACGTACCGCGAGGTCGGTGAAGCGCTCAACAGCACTGCGGCTGCGGTCAGCGCTGACATCCGCGATGGCATGACCCAGCTGCGGAGCACCGGTGGTGTCACGGGCGCCAGGTCCTGCCTACCGCCCGCGCGCTGATCGGACGATCGGTAGAACAAAGGTTCGTCGGAAATGCGGCCACCGGGCCGGAGGTCTTTCCGGGTTCAATGCTTCGGCCTGCACGATCCGCACAGCTCGCCGGGCGTCGACTTGTCGTAGTTTGACGATGCCGGGAGTCCGATGCGCTTGGAAGGTTCTGCCGACTCCCGCTCGTGCTCCTCGTCGTGTTGTGCCTCGCCGCTCGTCATCGTCACCGTTTCCCGGTGTGCCGCATTCGCCGACGGCGTCGGCGACCTGACCGCCTAACGCACCGGAGCAGGCGCCGCGCCAGGCCGGGAGCACTTGGTGGTGAAGACGGCCGTCGCGGCGACGAGCTGCCAGGCCGTGATCGCGTAGACGGAGCCGCGTTCCCACGTGCCGTCCTCGAACAGCAGGGACGTCCCGAGGGCGGTGTTGAGGCCGAGGGCCAGCAGCGAGGCGGTGCCGATGCCTCCCAACGTGAAACCGGCGATCCGCGCGAAGCGGGCTGCGGCGTGGTGGCGGAGCAGGAGAGCCGCGGCGACGGTGGCGAAGTTGCCGCCGAGTATCGCCATCACCGCACCGATGGGATGGAGGGAGTCAGTACCGCCATCTACCGCTTGCCGGCCGCTGTGGAAGGTGGCGACCAGAACGTTGCCGGCCGCGTGCACGACCGCCAGCGTCAGGAAAGCCGACCGTCCTCGACCGGCGGGCAGAGCCCGGACCACGAACACCGCGCCCAGCAGGTAGAACAGCCCTTGGTGCAGGAAACCGAGGTTCATGACCTCCGCCAACGGCGAGTCGACCGATCGCCCGTCCAGGGGGTTTTCCCGCACGGCGCCGAGATCGCTGATGTAGTCGCGCGCGTAGCTGTAGTTCGGGAAAGCGGACGCCGCCACGGCCTCCGAGAGCAGGTACCAGGTACTTCCCAACGCCCACAGCACCGCTGCGGTGATCAACGGTTCCCGTCCGAGCCCGCCCGGTCGCGTCATCCTCGCTCCTCAACCGCACCGGTCACCCGGTCGGTGTCCTTGAGGAGAGTGTGCCCGGTCCGTGGCCGTGAGGCCCGGCGGTGAAGCCGGTGGCCGTTGCCACCTGTTCGAGGCAGTGGTCTTGGCGCTTCGTCACAGTGAGTGCGCAGCGATCATCGCAATCCTCGGTTTACGGTAAACCGGAAGTTCATGTTTATTCGCCGCACTATCTGAGCTGTGGAAACAAAAACTTCCACTTTCGAGTGAGTCAACACGATCGGGGCTCCGAATAACTGGCAGAGGGGAAGTTATTGCATGCAAACAGTTTGTCCAAGCGTTCCCGGCGCGCTGTCCGTCGTCCTGCGTCGTTCGCTGCTGCGGGTGGGCTTCCTGCTCGGCTGCGGAGTAGTGGCGTTGGTATCGGCGGATTCGGCGCACGCCGCCGAGCAACACTCTCCTTCACGGTCGTCGGAAGCCCGAAGCGCGTCGGATCCGGGCGGCGGATTGCTCGGTGGGCTCCTGAAGCCGGTGCGATGGATCCGACGTCTGCACGACCGTCCCGGCGGAAACGTGGCCGACGATGGCACCGTTGACGGCGGGTGCTCCCGCTGCGGTGGACGTCATCGGTCCACTGTGGACGACGGTGGGTTCGTCGACGCCCGAGATCAGGACGTCCGGCGCCGCGGCGGAATCGCGGTCGTACGGGCGTCCTGGTCACGATCCGGTGCCGCTGGGTCCGGGCCTGGCGGTTCTGGCCGGCGCGACCGGTACGGCGTCCTCCGGCGGCAACGCCGGTGGTTCACCCGGTCAGGCGGATCTGCCAGGGTACCAGGGTCAGGGTGTCGGCCACCGTGACGGTGTCGACGTGGTGCCGGTGGAGCGGTGGCTGGTGCGGCCGTGGTGCTACGTGTTCGGACGACATCACCCGAGCTGAGTTCTTCCCTTCGTGAGCTGGCCACTGCACGAACCAAGGCTTCGAGGGAAGAAGGAACTCGATGCACAAGTACGTTCAACGCGGTCTGCTGGCCGCGGTGATCTCCGGCGGGTTCGTCCTGCTGGGGCAGTCGGTCGCGAGCGCCGACACGGTCGACCGGGGTCCGCTGGGCCTGGGTGGGCTCGTCGGGTCGGTCACCAACACCGTCACCTCCACGGTGGGCGGCGGCGAATCCGGTGACGGCGGCAACGCCACTAGCCACAACAGCGCGCGCTCGGGCAACTCCGGGAACTCGGGCGACTCCGGGTCCACAGGCGGGAACTCCGCCTACGGGCTGTGCGTGCTGGCCGAGTGCACCACGCACGTCGGCTCGAGTGACTCCGACAACACCGGGTCGACCGGCAGCACGGGCGACGCCTCCAACACCAGCCACACCACCGGGGGCGACTCCGGTGCGGCCGGGGACGGCGGCGACGCCACGGCGTCGGCGGGCAACACCGGGGGCCACCACGGCTCCGGTGACGCCTCCTCGGCTGCGAAGGCCGGTTCCGGCGGAACCTCGGGCGTCGGTGGCGACGCCGGCAGCTCGAACATCGCAGTGAGCGGCAACTCGGGCAACTCCGGCTCGACGGGCGGCAACTCTGCCTACGGCGTCTGCCTGCTGGCCGAGTGCACCACGCACGTCAGCTCGGGCGACTCGGGGAACACCGGGTCGACCGGCGACACGGGCGATGCTTCCAACACCAGCCACACTTCCGGGGGCGACTCCGGTGCGGCCGGTGACGGCGGTGACGCGACGGCGTAGACCGAGGGCTCACGGAGCTTGTGGCACCACCGGAATGACTCCGGTGACAGCGGCGCCAAGGCGACCGGCGGCAACGACGGCGACTCGGGCGTCGGTGGCAAGGCCACCAGCTCGAACAAGGCCTTGACCGGCGACTCGGGGAACTCGGGCGACAGCGGCTCGACCGGCGGCAACACCGCCGTGACCTACATCGATGGTGGCAAGGACCATTGGAACCACTGGAACCAGCGCAACCGGGGTTGGGGCCACGGCAAGGACTGCGGCTGGAACCACCACTGGGGCCACCACGGCTGGGCTCGGCACGGCGAGTCGACGACCATCGTCGGCTCGGGCGACTCCGGTGACACCGGCATGAGTGGCATCACCAGCGACGCCTCCAACACCAGTTCTATGTCGAGGCAAAACGCGGTGAAGGTGAACACCGCAGTCCACACCGGACAACGTCGTCGTGCGGCAGGTCGGTCGCCTACGGCGTGGCGATGCGATCTCTTGTTGTGTTCCGACGTGTCCGGTGGCCGGGAATGGGGCGTTCCCGGCCACCGGATCAGCGGAGATGCCGCTTGAGCACTCAGCTGAGCTTCTTGTTCTCCGCGATGCCGCCGGCCAGGGTGGCCGCGGTCATCGGCATGTGGTGGGACGCCTCGGCGAGCTTCGTGAAGACCTGTCCGTCGCCTGCGACGAGTGAGTCGATGGTGGCGAAGACGGAGTCCAGGTGGGGTGTGAGTTCGTCGGCGACGGCGTTGGCGGGGAGTTCGGGCACCACAGAGTTGATCAGCTGCCCGAAGGAGGTGCGGTAACCGTCGAGGTCGGTCTTGGCCTTGTCGACCTTGGCTTGGTCGTTGGTGGCCTTGCCGAGGGTGTAGTCGACGAAGAAGCCGATGTGCTGGCGCCACGACTCCAGGAACGGTGTCTCCGCGTCGGGATAGGCGGACCCGATCGCCTTCGACAACGCCACCGAGTTGGTGTCCGCTGCCTCGACGGCCGCCTTGACGCTGGGCTCGGTCAGGTCGCCGCCCTTGGCGACGGCTTGCGCGAGCGCGATGCCCGCGAGGTCGACGTGCGAGACCAGCAGGTAGGTCAGCCCGGACCGCAGTTCGGCTGCCGGGGCGTCCACAGCGCCTTCCAGGCCCTTGTTCTTGGCGATGCCGCCGGCGAGTGTCTTGGCCGTCGTCGGCATGTGGTCGGCGGCGGCGACGAGTTTCGTGAAGACCTGTCCGTCGCCTGCGACGAGTGAGTCGATGGTGGCGAATACGGAGTCGACGTGGGGTGTGAGTTCGTCGGCGACGGCGTTGGCGGGGAGTTCGGGTACGACGGAGTTGATGAGTTGTCCGAAGGAGGTGCGGTAGCCGTCGAGGTCGGTCTTGGCCTTGTCGACCTTGGCTTGGTCGTTGGTGGCCTTGCCGAGGGTGTAGTCGACGAAGAAGCCGATGTGCTGGCGCCAGGACTCCAGGAAGGGCGCTTCCGCATCCGGGTAGGCCGACCCGATCGCCTTCGACAACGCCACCGAGTTCGCGTCGAGGCTGGTCACCGCGGCTTTCACGGTGGGGTCCTCCAGGTTGCCGCCCTTGTCGACCGCGGTCTTCAAAGCGATGCCGGCGGTGTAGACGTGCTCGGTGAGCAGGTGCGTCAGGTCGGCGCGCAGTTGCGCGGCCGGTGTGGTGACCGCGGCTTGGCCCGTGGCGCCCGCGGGCGCCGAGGAGGTCGGCGGCGCGGGTGCGGACGGCGGTTGGGCCGCCCGCTCGCCGCTGGAGCACGCGGTCGCGGTCAGCAGCGCTGCCGCCGACAGGCTGAGCACCGCGGAGATGCGGAGGTTCATGGCATACCTTCCCGAGGGGGAGAGCGGGGCGCGCCTCAAGGCGTCACTTCGACCTCGCCGTTCATTCCTTTGTGGATGGAGCAGTAGTAGGTGTAGGTGCCTGGCTGGTCGAAGGTGAACGAGACGTCCTCGCCCTTGGCCAACTTCATGTCGAGCTCGCCGTCGGGCTGTTCGCCGCTGCGCAGCCCGTCACCGCCGACGGTGAACGTCCCGGTCGTCACGGTGTGCCCGATCGAGTCGCTCACCCTCCAGATGACCGTCGTCCCCGCCTTCACCGTGATCTTCTCCGGCTCGAACGAGAGCAGCTTGGTCACCACCTCGGCGGACGCCCCGCCCGGTGGAGGTGTCGCGGCCGGTGGCGCAGGCTCGCCGGACGATCCACAGGCGACCGCGACGAACGCCACTGCCGCCGACAGGACGATGCTGACTGGACGCATTGCCGTTCCTTTCGGTCGGAGCGGGTTCACCGCGGTGGCCGGGATCGGTGGCCGCCGCGGTGGAGCGGCTCGCGGGCGTGCGAGGCACGAACGGCCCCGGCAGCCAGCACAGCCGCGGCCAGCGCCGCGACCGCCTGCGCGACGGCGCTGAAGGCCTTCTCCGAGTACCAAACCGGTTCGTACATGTTCGGCAGCGGACCCAACGGGCCCACGTCCACCCACCGGTACAGCAGCACCGCCGCCAGTCCACCGGCAGCGACTGCGAACGCGGCGAGGTACACCGGCAGCCGTCCCACGACGAGGACCAGCAACGCCACCACAGCGGCGGCCACCGCCTCGATCCGGAACAACATGCCCTGCGTGATCGAGCCGCCGATCGCGTCGTACGCGGAAGCCAGGTCGAAGTGCACGTAGGCGTCGACGGCGAGGCCCGCTGCGACCAGAAGGCGAAGCCCCGCGTTGATCGGGCCGCCGGAATGCGAACGTCCCACCGTTCTCACCTCTCACGTGTAGAACGAGGCTTCGGGTGAAGCCGTGAGGTGGTCTCACAGGACATTCGTCGGCATGGCCCACGCGGCTTGGGACCGTGATGATGCTGCAACAGGATCAACCGGCTGAAGCCCTGTGTTCACCGGGCCGATGGGAGCCCGGTCAACGCGTTGTCGGGGCGGCGGGGGCCAGGCCGTCTCCGAGCGCACCGGAGGGGTTGCCGCCGATCGGCCGTCGTGACGACCGAGGGGAGCGCCGCGCCACTTGCTGTGGTGTCCATCCTGGCGTCCCCGTGGTGGACCGCGCCGCGCCCGAGGGGTTGTGACCACCCCGCACGGCTGCTGCTCCGGTGTGGTGGACGGGTCGCGAAGGTTCCCGTCCTTCTTCCACGTGGGCCAATTGTATGCCGCCATACGGTCGATCGCCGGCAGGGTAGGCGGTTCTGGTGATCAACCCGCCGCCGCGGGCCACGCCACCGAAGCGCTCGGCCTCAGGTGTGACCGTTCGACGATTCAGGGTCACGATCGGGTGAACCGGACGCGAATAGGCATCGCGTTCGGGACTCGCCGAACAATTGCGACTCGCCGAGCGGCTGTACGACCGAGACCAGCAGGTCGACCGGCCTGCGGTCTTGTCGCCAATGGCAGGCAATTGCATGAACGGGTGAATTGGTGAACTCCTGCGGCCTCCGCTCCGAATCACCTTTGCCGGCACTTTCTTGGCAGGACCTGCGGCGTGCAGGCGTCGTTTTGAAGGGATGGACATGTCAGCACCCCCACTCACACGTCGTAGGCGACGCGTGGCGGTATCCCTCATCGCGGTCGGGAGCACGCTGCTCGCGGCGGGTCTGCTCGGCGGGTCCGGATCGGCCGGCGCGTCCAGCCACCGGGAGGCACCGTTGATCGCCGACGACCCGGCCGTGGACAACACCGACCTCTACGCGTTCGTCAGCCCCGACCGGTCCGACACGGTCACGCTGGTCGCGAACTGGTCGCCGTTCCAGGAACCGCACGGCGGGCCGAACTTCTACCCGTGGGCCACCGACGCCCGCTATGACATCAACATCGACAACGACGGCGACGGGTGCGCCGACCTGACCTACCGGTGGACGTTCCGCACCGAGGACCGCAGGGGGAACTCGACGTTCCTGTACAACAACGGCCAGGTCACGTCGTTGGACGACGAGAACCTGCTGTTCCGGCAGACCTACACGCTGGAAGTGATCGACAAGTACGGGAAGGGCAAGAAGCTCATCCAGTCGGGCCCGGTCGCTCCCTCCAACGTGGGACCGGCCTCGATGCCCGACTACGGTGCGCTGCGGTCGCAGGCGACCGTCGACGTGCCGGGCGGTGGCAAGAGCTACGTCGGCCAGGCCGACGACCCGTTCTTCCTGGACCTGCGGGTGTTCGACCTGCTCTACGGCGGTGACCTGTCGGAGGTCGGGCAGGACACGCTGGCCGGCTACAACGTCAACACGATCGCCCTGCAGGTGCCCAAGTCGCAGTTGGCGCTCAAGGGCGACACCGACCGCAACCCGGTGATCGGCGTGTGGAGCGACACCGAACGGCGGACCCTGCAGCTCATGCCCGGCCAGGAACGGCCGGTGGGCCCGTACGTCCAGGTGTCCCGGCTGGGCAACCCGCTGGTGAACGAGGTCGTGGTGCCGGCCGGGCTGAAGGACCGGTTCAACGCCATCACCCCCGACCAGGACGCGAACATCCCCGAACTGGTGCAGCGGGTCACCGACCCCGAGGTGCCGAAGCTCGTCGAGGCGATCTACGGCATCCCCGCGCCGGCGACACCACGCAACGACCTGGTGGAGATCTTCCTGACCGGGATCACCACCAAGGCGGGCGGACCGATCCAGGCCGACCTCAACTCGCAGCTGAACAACGCGGACGTGAACCCCGACCGGTTCCGGCCCTCCGAGCAACTGCGGCTCAACATGTCGGTGCCCGTCGCCGCGCAGGCCAACCGGCTCGGTGTGCTGGGCGGTGACCTCCAGGGCTTCCCCAACGGCCGCCGGCTCACCGACGACGTGCTCGACATCGGAGTGCAGGCGTTGGAAGGCGCCGCGGTCAGCGGCATCGTGCCCGCGCTCGCGGCGGGTGACAAGGCGGACGCCAACGACCGCGCGTTCGACGCCACGTTCCCCTACCTGGCTTTGCCGCACAACACCGCGGTGAACACCTCGTCCGGTGCGGCCGTGCCGCCCGCCGGTGGTGGTGGCGGTGGTGGCGGCCTGCCGCCCGGTCTGCTGCTCAACTCGCTCCTGGCTGCGCTGTTGATCGGCTCGGGCGCCTGGCTGCTGCGCGGCCGTTCCCAGTTGATCCCGGCCCGCGCGGTCGCTTAGCACGGTCGCCGTGGGGCGGGCCCGACGCCGGGCCCGCCCCACGGCCGCCGCGGAGGTCCCCACCAGCATGACTCGTCGCCGCATCGTCGCAGTCCTGGCCATCGTGGCCGGTGCCGCGCTGCTCGTGTCGACCGCTTCGGCGTTGACCCGTCGAGGCGGTGAGCACGGGACGCCGGGGCCCGGCGCCGCGCTCGCGCACAGCGGTGTGCAGCGCACCATCGCCGCCGCCCAGGAGAAGCTCCGCCGATCACCGCGGGACGCGGCCACCTGGGCGTTGCTCGGCAGCAGCTACGTGGAACAGGCCCGCGTCACCGGTGATCCCTCGTACTACGCCAAGGCGCAGGGCGCGCTGACCACATCGCTGGAGCACCAACCGGTCGACAACGGGCCGGCGTTGCTGGGTCTGGGCGCGTTGGCCAACGCCCGGCACGACTTCAGCGCCGCCCGCGACTTCGCCGAACGCGCGCGTTCCGTGCTGCCGGACACCGCGGAGGTCTACGGAGTCCTGGCGGACGCCCTGACCCAACTGGGTGCCGCGGCCGAGGCGACGGCGGCCGTGCAGCGGATGCTGGACCTCGAACCGGGCGTGGCGTCGTTCACCAGGGCGGCCTACGACCTGGAGCAGCGGGGTGACGTCGACGCCGCCACGCACGCCCTCGAACGCGCGCTGGAGTCGGCGTCCACCCCGGCGGACACGGTCTTCTGCCGCTACCACCTCGGTGAACTCGCCTGGGACAACGGCGATCCGGACCTCGCCGCCGAACACTACGAACGAGGGCTGTCGATCGACCCGCAGGACGTGACCCTCCTGCGAGGCAAGGCCAAGGTGGCCGCCGCCCGGGGCCGCGTGGACGAGGCGCTGGCCGAGTACGCCGACATCGTGCGGCGCGTGCCGGCACCGCACCACCTGCACGAGTACGCGACCTTGCTGCGAGCGCACGGCCGGCACGAGGAAGCCGCGGCCCAGACCACGATCTTGAGCGGGCAGTTCGAGCTGCTGCGCGCGGCCGGCGGGGCCGACGACCTCGCGGAATCGGTCGTCGCGGCCGACCAGGGCCGCGCGGCCCAGGCACTGCGCCTGGCCGAGGCCGAGTGGGGCCGCAGGCAGCACGCGCTCGTGGCCGACGCGCTGGCCTGGGCGCTGCACCTCAACGGACGGCACGCCGAAGCGCTCGCCCTCGCCGAGCGGGCGACCGCGTCGGGATGGCGGCACGCCGGGTTCGCCTTCCACCGCGGGATGATCCTCGCCTCGCTCGGCCGCACCGCCGAAGCCGCCGCGGCGTTGGACGAGGCACTGCGGATCAACCCGCACTTCTCCTTCACCGACGCGGCGAAGGCGCGGGACGCCCTGGCAGGTCTGCGGTGAAAGCACTCGCGGTGCTGGTGTTCGGGTTCGCGTTCCTGGGCCTGCCGGTGCAAGCGGTGGCGCACCCGCTGGGCAACTTCACGGTGAACCACTACCACGGCATCACCGTGCGCCCGGACCGCGTCGAGGTGCGCGCCGTGGTGGACATCGCGGAGATCCCGACGCTGCAGGAACGTCCAACCGAACAGGCCGGGTACGCGGAGCGCAAGTGCGCCGAGCGGAGCCGTGCGACCGCGGTCGAGGTCGACGGGCACGCGCTGGCGGTGCGACTGACCTCCAGCGCGGTCGAGTTCCCTCCCGGCGAGGCGGGTCTGCCCACCACCCGGTTGACCTGCATGCTCAGCGCCGCGGCAGCGCTGGACCGACCGGCGACGGTCACCGTTCGCGACTCGCTCGACGAAGGACGCCTCGGATGGCGGGAGATGACCGCCGCCGGCGACGGCGTCGCGCTGCTCGACCCGCCCGTGTCCGGCAAGAGCACGACCGACGAGCTGAGGGCCTACCCGGAGGACCTGCTCGCCGACCCGCTGGACGTCCGTTCGGTGACGCTGCGGGTCGAACCCGGCACGTTCACCGGATCCGATCCGGTCACCCTCCCAGGCGGGTCCTCCCTGCTGGCCGCGGCCACGGAGGAGTTCACCGGCTTCGCGGGCAGCCGCGACCTGACTCCGCTGGTCGGCGCGCTGGCGGTGCTCCTGGCACTCGTGCTCGGGGCTTCCCACGCGGCGCTGCCCGGCCACGGCAAGACGATCATCGCCGCGTACCTGGCCGGACGCGACGGAACCACGCGCGACGCGATCGTCGTGGGGGCGACCGTCACGCTCACGCACACCGCGGGCGTGCTCGTGCTGGGGCTGGTGATCAGCGCGTCCAGCGCCTTGGCGGGGGAGTCCTTGCTGCGCTGGCTGGGCGTCACCAGCGGGCTGCTCGTCGCCGCGATCGGGGCGTGGCTGCTGCGTTCGGCCGTGCGGCAGAGGGAACCGGTCTTGGTTGGTCACGGTCACGGCCACGGCCACGGCCATGGGCATGGGCACAGGCACCACGCTGGACGCGCCGGGCTGGTCGGCATGGGCGTGGCCGGCGGTCTGGTGCCGAGTCCGTCGGCGCTCGTGGTGCTGCTGGGCGCCGTAGCGCTGGGGCGGACCTGGTTCGGGGTGCTGCTGGTGCTGGGGTACGGCCTCGGGATGGCGGCCACGCTCACCGCCGTCGGCCTGCTCATGGTGCGGCTGCGGGACCGCCTCGCCGCAGTGGAGCGCTTCCGCGACCGGTTCACCGCGCTGCCCGCCATCACGGCCTCACTGGTACTCGTCGTCGGCCTGGGTCTCGCCGTCCGGGCCGCTCTCGGATAGGGGTGCACCGGATGCGTCGACTCGCCGTGCTCTTGGCCGCGGTCCTGATCGGGTGTTCCAGCGAGCGGGAGCCCGGCCCCGTGTTCGACAATGAGGGCGCGGTTGACCTGACGTGCCTCGCGCACCAGGCGGACACGCCAGGCGCCCGCTACACCGACGAGGACCTCCGACGCACCGACGAGGTGATGCCGCTCCTTCGCTACTACACGGCGAACGGCCGCAAACCGTTCTGCGACGGCAAATCACCGACCGAGAGCGACCGGGCATGGGCGGAGTTGTACGTCCGACTTGGAGCCGATCGACAGAACGTGGCGAACATCCTGGGTTGACACCGAGCCGGACCGAAGTGGCTCTCGAAGACCCTTGTGTGGACCACGGTTCTGCGGAGGATCTGCTCACCCGCGCCATCGCCGGAGATCACGACGCCTTCACCCTGTTGTACCGGCAGTACGCCACGTCGGTGCGGGGCATGGCGTTCACCGTGGTCGGCGATCGCGCCCAAGCCGAAGAGGTTGCCCAGGACGTGTTCCTGGAACTGCTGTGCGCCCCGTCGAAGTACGACGCCGCGCGAGGCAGCGCTCGGAGCTGGCTGATGATGCTGGCCCGCCGTCGTGCGATTGATCGCGCCCGCGCGACGTGGTCGGTCAGGGCGCGCGACACGATCACCGCCGCCAGGGAAAGCGCGTTGACCGCGCCCGACCCGTCCGAAGAGGTCGAGCTGATCATGACCGTCACGCGTGTGCTCGACGCGATGCGGCGACTTCGGCCCGAGCACAGCGAAGTACTCCTGCTGACCTACCTCGGCGACATGTCACAGCGGGACGTGGCCGCACACCTGCGTGTGCCGCTGGGAACGGTGAAGTCCCGCCTGTACCTGGCACTCGCCGCGCTGCGCCGCCTGCTAGCCGACGGGTGAGGATCGCGTGATTCGGGTCAGTGTGGGACGTGGGACGCACCGCAGTGCGATTCGGCTCTGACCGTCTTGCCTGGGCGCAGGGTCATGCCCGGTTGCGGCCGGTTCGTCGGTGATGGCCAGACCTCGGCCACGGTTGCGCCAAGGTCCGGAGCGGCGGACCGCCCGGTCGTCCGGTGAGCCGTCGTCCACCTCGATGCGGACGACGCGCCGTTGCGCCGAGCGCCGGAGCCGCACGATACGAAGGCCGTCTCCGTGGTCGTAGGCGCTGCTGACCGGTTCGTTGGCCACAGGCACGCAGTCGTCGATCTCGTCCTCGGACAGATCGGCCGGTGCCCTGGCCGCCCGACGTCGAACGGTCACCGACGGCGCGATGTTCTCAGTTCGTCACAGTGGGTATAAGATGCTGTATCTGTGCCTTGTGAGGCCACAGGCATTGAGGGCGTGCAGTGAATACTGTCGATCTTCCGCGAACGAGCACCGATCTTGATCTTCCCGTCAGCCGCCCACCCACCGCGGCCCTGATGGGACTGGTCGCCGGCATGGTGGCCGGGATCGACGACGATCGGCTCGTGGACGTTCAGGTCGTCGCCGCGCAGTTGGTCGGCAATGCCTACCGGCATGCCGGAGCACCGCGGCGGTTGCGGGTGTACCGGTTGCCCGACGGTGATCTGGTGCGGATCGAGGTGGGCGACGGCAGCCCGAGCCTGCTGCCGATCCTGGGCAGGTTGGCCACACCCGAACGCGGTCGCGGTCTGCTCATGGTCAACCGGCTGTCGGTCAACTGGGGACATCGGCGTGACGCCGACCGGAAAGCCGTCTGGGCCGAGGTCCGACTGACCTGAATCCTTCACCTGAACACTGCGGCCGGAGACGACCGGTAGACGTGATCAGCGGTGGCGGCATGGGGGCTTCCTGCAGGACCCCTCGGGTTCCGGCTGCTTCTTGGTCGGTGCTTCGTGCCAAGGGCCCGGACCGCTTGAAGCGCCCCTACCGCCATGCGATCGCTCGTCGCGGCACTACGCCAGTTACCCCGGTTGTGCGGACGTATACCGCAGTGGTGGGGCTTTGTGCGGTGGCCGTTCCCTGTCGGTTATCGGTCTGCGCGCAGGAACGCGGTCACGGTGGTGCCGCGGGTGGTGGTGTTGATGCGCACGAGGTCGGCGAGTTGGTTGACCAGCAGGAGGCCGCGGCCGCCGCGCTGTCCCGGTTCGGGTGGGCGGCGGCCGGCCAGTGGGTCGGTCAGGCGTCCGTCGTCCTCGACCGAGCAGATCAGGTGTTCCCCGTCGCGCCAGATCCGCAGTCGACATCCGGCGCCGGTGTGCCGGAGGCTGTTGGTCACCAGCTCGGTGGCGATGAGTTCGAGGTCGGCTGTCCGCTCGGCGTTCAGCAGCGATCGGCGTGCTCGTTCGGTGACGAGCCGACGGACGTCGCGGATGTCCGCGGTGGTCCCGATGACGAGGTCGGCGGCGTCCGGGGCGGTCCGCAGTGGTCGGTTGTAGCGATCGACCACCGCGTGGGGGTCGTAGTGGTCGCTGTCGCGATGTCCGGCCGCCTCCCACACCGTCGGGTGTGTCGCCAGGGCGTCGGTCAGTGCGCGGTCGTCTAGGGCGCGGGTGTCGTAGGGACAGACGATGGTGACGAGCTGATCGCCACCGAACTGGTCACCAACGGCCTCCGGCACACCGATGCCGGTTGCCTGTTGCGGATCTGGCGCGACAACGACCACGTGATCTGCGCGGTGGAGGACAGCGGACACCTGGCAGACCCCCTCGCCGGGCGCCGCCCGCCCGCGCCGGGGCAAGAGGGCGGTCGTGGGCTGCTCCTGGTCAATTAGCTCGCCGATCTGGTCCGCACGCACACCAGCGCTCACGGCACCACCGTGTACGCCTTCCTGAACCTGATCGCCGCAGGTCACGATACCGATGACGGCTCAGGGCGGGCTTGAGACGCGGGCCGGTGGAGAACACCCGACACCGCGTGCAGCTGTGATGACCGCGCGTCGCGGCATGGTTGACGAACAGTACGGGTGGGTATCCTCGTGCCGCTCGGCGTCGTTGGCGGAGAGGCGTGTGAGGGCTGTGACGCTGCTCAGGGAAGACGCGAGCGGTCCCAGCGCGCTGACCATGGACTTGGCCGACGAGGTGCCACCGCTGACGCGGGTGCGTGGTTGGGCGCGGAGGGTGTTGTCCGACCTGACCGACGACGAGGTGGACGATTGCCTGCTGGTGGTCACCGAGTTGGTGGCCAACGCCTACGACCACGGCGAGGCGCCGCGTCGGGTGCGGCTGGACCTGTCGTCGCGACCGTGCTCGGTGCGGGTCGAGGTCGACGACGCGACCCACGGCGAGGTGGTGGTGGGGACGTCGCGGTTGGGTGAGCACCGTGGCCGGGGGATGGTGCTGGTGGCGTACTTGAGCGCGGCTTGGAGCGTCGAGTTCCACGAACGGGGCAAGACGGTGTGGGCGGAGGTGTCCTGCTCCGCACCGCCGTCCGCCGGCGGTTGACCGGTGGTCAGCGCGACAGCACCGCGGCGACCGCCTGGTCGACCGTGGCGTGCACGGCCACCACCCGGTCCAGTTCGGTGATCCGCATCGGCATCAGCACCGCGCGGTGCTGCGCCACGACGGCGAGGGACGT
This sequence comes from Saccharothrix carnea, assembly GCF_003014735.1. GTDB lineage: Bacteria > Actinomycetota > Actinomycetes > Mycobacteriales > Pseudonocardiaceae > Actinosynnema > Actinosynnema carneum. Next base: position 104,900 of record NZ_PYAX01000020.1, read on the forward strand.
GCCCGCGTGCTCGGCGCGTCCGGCGGACTCGACCAGCAGTTGCAGGGCCGTGGAGCCCATGAAGACCACGCCGGACAGGTCCAGCACCACACCCTGCGGGCAGCGGTCGAGCTGGTCGAACAGGTGGACCCGCACGGGGTCGACAGTGGTCGAGTCGACCTCGCCGGTCACGACCACGACGGGAACGTCACGGTGCCGGATGGTGTCGACCGTCGCGATCCCGATGGTGTCGAGCATGGGTGCCTCTCGTCGAAACGTACGAGAACCGGCAACCGAGCTGCTGCTCAACCCGTATCGGCGCTCCGCGGCGGATCGGTGAGGACGCGCCGATACCGACAGTACGTGCCTACTGTTGCCGGCACAATCGACCGTCCGCCACTCCATCGATCCGATCACATCGGGACTCCGTCGGGTCCGGGGATGCGGTGCCGGGCCAGTACGTCCTCGAATTCGCCGCGCTCGTGGGCGGCCAAGAGGTCGCGGGCGGTGTCGCGCAGTTTGAGGTTGGTGTGCCGGGAAGCCTCACCTGAATCGCGTGTTCGTAGCCGGCATCTGTCGCCCGCCACTCACGTGTCCGGAATCACTCGGACGTGGAGGCCAGTGCTCCGCCGAGGGAATCGGCTCGCATCTAGACCGTGTTCGAAAGACCGGGAGTTCACCGTTCCCCGTATTTCGACCAGTCGATCTCCGATCACACCCTGGTAGGCGAACGCGCCCCGCGTGCCCAGGTCGGATTCCACGAGGGAGAGGTCGAGGACGGCGGCCCAGTTGACCAGGCGTTCCAGCATCTCTGTCGCTGGGCATGGTTCGGGCACCACGCCGCGCAGGCCGCCGTGTGAGTCGATCTCCCAGTGCAGCCCTCGGCTTTCCAATACCGGCGCGACACCGGTCCCGTACTGGTTTAGAGCGTCGGTCAATGCTGTGTTCACGATTCGTGTCAGCGGTGTCAAGGGAGGGCACCAACTCTCCGGACGCGGGTCGTTGCTGCCTTCATCATCTCCACACGCACTGCGACACGATCGGGTGATCCGGTCTCCTCGTGCACAGGGTCGTCCCGACTCCGTGTCGGAGCGCCCTCGATTGGTGGTCGGCGTCCCGAGGCCGTCGGTGTTACGCAGGAACAGGTCGTCGGCGAGTTGTGTCGAACGAGGAGGGCGGTAGCGATGGCGTCGGGCTGATCAGTGCCGTACGTGGGACCGAGCTACCCTCGAGGACTCCGTTGCGGCACGATCGCGTCCCAAGGGACAAGGCGAAGACGGCGCGCAACGTCGCGGTAAGCAGGGCCAACCTGGTTGAACCTCTGACGATAGCCCGGCGAATCGGCGACGGTGCCGAGAAGCTCCGGCATCAAATGATCATGTGGTGCGGTGGTGTGAAGGCTTGACCTAGAATCCGGACATGCCCGAGATCCACTCCACGGCCCCCCGGGATGCTTTCGAGTTGCTGCTGGCCGGCAACCGGCGTTTCGTGTCCGGCGCGCCGGAGCACCCGAACCAGGACGCGGCGCGGCGCGCCGAGATCGCCCCGGCGCAACGCCCCTTCGCCGTGCTGTTCGGCTGTTCCGATTCCAGGCTGGCCGCCGAGATCATCTTTGATCGCGGCTTGGGTGACCTGTTCGTGGTGCGCACCGCGGGCCACGTGATGGACGCGCAGGTGCTGGGCAGCATCGAGTACGGGGCGGAGGTCCTGGACTGCCCGTTGGTGGTGGTCCTCGGCCACGACGCCTGCGGCGCGGTCAATGCCGCGTGCGCCGCGGTGGACGAAGGCGCGGTGCCCGCCGGCTACATCCGGGACGTCGTCGAGCGCGTCACGCCCAGCGTGTTGGCGGCACGGGCCGCGGGCCGCGTGGAGCCCCGGGAGATCGTGGCCGAGCACGTCAGCCGCACCGTCGACCTGCTGCTGGAGCGGTCGCGGTTGCTGGCTGACCGGGTGGCCGCCGGCCGGACCGCCGTGGTCGGCCTGTGCTACCGGCTGGCTGACGGCAGCGCGCACGTCGTCGCGGCCCGTGGCTTGGAGCACGTACCCGCGACCTGATGCGGCCGACGGTCGACGCCGCCACCGCCGCCGGACCGCCAATCGTCGACCAGTGGCCGGTCTGCACGATCCGGTGGCACAGCGGGCAGTCGAGAGGTCCGGTGCCCGGTCATCGGGAGGGGCGGGGTCCTGCGGCTCGGCGGAGGCGGTTGGCGATCGCCAGTCCCAGCCCGTCCTCGGCCGGCAGGCAGGCGATGATGAGGTCGCACCCTTGCTGGTCGAGTTCGCGCAGGTAGCCGTACAGCCCGCGCGCGTAGGCGGGCATCGAAGCGGGGACGGCGATCACGGCGTGCGTTGTCACCGGTGCGTCCGCGGCGGAGGGCGGGAGCAGGATGCCGACCCGGTGACCCCGCGCCCTGGCGCGTTCGCCCTCGGCGTGGACGTGCTCGGGTTCGACCAGGACGACTCGCGCCTGTGGCGCGTAGTGGGACGGGTGTTGGCCCGGCACCCGGACCTGGCTGGCCGAGTGGACCGGGAGCGGATGTCCCAGCACGGTCTCGAGGTCCTCGCGCGTCACGCCGCCCGGCCGGAGGATGGCGGGGACGTCGCCGGTGGCGTCGACGATGGTCGACTCCAGGCCGACCTGGCAGGGACCGCCGTCGAGGACGAAGTCGACCGCGTCACCGAGCTCCGCCCGGACGTGGTCGGCGGTGGTGGGGCTGACCGAGCCGAAGCGGTTGGCGGACGGAGCCGCCACCGCGCCGCCGAAGATCGTCAGCAACGCGAGTGCGACGGGATGGTCGGGCACGCGCACGGCCACCGTGTCCAGGCCACCGGTCGCTTCGAGCGGCACCCGGCGACCGCGCCGCAGGACCAGGGTCAGCGGCCCCGGCCAGAACCGTTCGGCGATCAGGCGCGCGGCGGGGGGAACGTCCTGGACCCAGTCGTCGAGGTGCTCCGCACCGCCGATGTGGACGATCAGCGGATGGGATGGCGGGCGTCCCTTGACCTGGAAGACGCGCTTGACGGCAGTGGGGTCCTCGGCGTTCGCGCCGAGACCGTAGACGGTCTCGGTCGGCACGGCCACCAGGCCGCCGTCACGCAGGACACCAGCCGCTTTCTCGATGTCAGTGGTTGGAGCGGACACCACGCGATTCTTCCACCGCGACACGAGCGATGGTCCTGGGGTCCACCGGCGGACACGGGGCGACGGTGAGGGCTCTGACGATCGTCGCGTCCTTCGCGCCTGGGGTCCGGTGTGCCGGCCTGGAACTGCGGACGGAGTTCGCGAATGTCGTGGGCGTGTTGGTCGACCACGACATGTGGGCAAGGTCGTGTTGCACCTGCCGTCCAACGCGCTCAAGTCCACCCTCTGCGGTCGGATCGACCTCGTGCCGCGGGCCAGGGGTGGCGGAAGGTGCTGGTTGATGAGTGGGTTTGACGCCTTCATCTTCCGTCGGGAGCCGCACCCATGCCGAGGGAGATCTGCACGATGATCAGTGTGATCCAGGCGAGCAGGAACAGCACCACCCAGAACGTGGGTCTGGTCAGCATGGCAAGCCTCCTGCGCCGGTCACAGCCATCGGTTGCGCTTGAACAGCCGGTACAGCACCAGGCATGCGGCCAGGGTGATGGACAGGATCAGCGGATAGCCGTACTTCCAGCGTAGTTCGGGCATCTGGTCGAAGTTCATGCCGTAGGTGCCGAAGACCATGGTGGGCACGGCGATGATCGCGACCCAGGCGGAGATCCTGCGCATGTCGTTGTTCTGCTGCAGCGACACCTTTGCCAGCGTGGCGTCGATGAGGGTGGTGAGCAGCTCGTCGAATCCGGTGACGCGCTCGGTCACGGTGGTGAGGTGGTCGTCGACGTCGCGGAAGTAGGAGCGCACCGTCTCGGGGATCAGCGGCCCGCAGTGGCCCTCGCTGAGCTTGCGCAGTGGCCCGGCCAGGGGCATCACCGCTCGTCGCAGCTCCATCAGCTCCCGCTTGACCAGGTACATCTGTTCGATGCCGATTTCGCTGCGCGGGGCGAAGACCGCGGCCTCGACCAGGTCGATGTCGCCCTGGAATGCTTCGACCACGTCGAGGTAGCCGTCCACGACGCGGTCGGCGATGGCGTGCAGTACCACCGCAGGTCCTGTGGCCAGCCGCTCAGGTTGGGCTTCCAGTTCGGTGCGCAGATTGCCCAGCGCGGAGTGATTGCCGTGGCGGACCGTCACGACGTAGTCACGCCCGAGGAAGACCTCCAGCTCGCCGGACTCGACGATCTCGTTGGCGGTCGTGGGCGACTCGTGCTCGACATAACGCAGCGTCTTGAACACCATGAACAGGTTGTCCTCGTAACGCTCCAGCTTGGGCCGCTGGTGGGCGTGTACCGCGTCCTCCACGGCCAGTTCGTGCAGCCCGAACGCCTCGGCCACGTCGCGGATACGGTCCTCGTCGGGCGCGTAGAGGCCGACCCAGACGAACCCCACACCGCGGGTGCGGACCTCAGCGACCGCGTCCCCCGGTGTCCAGTCACCGGGCAGCCGGACACCGTCGACGTAGACGCCGCAGGCCACCACCGCGTCGGGCGTGGTCGCCGCCGCCATGTCGGAGCCACCGCCTGCGGGGATCGCCATAACGCCGATCATGCCGCACGCGCACGCGCGCACCACTCGACCGGGTGACGCCTTAATGCGCTCCTGATGCCGACCGGATGTCCACGTCACCAAGAAGTACGACGGGCGAGGTGCCTTGAACTGCGGAAACGGTTCGACCCGTTCCCAGGGTCGGTACATCAGGTTGCTGGTGGTGCGCAGGTGTGGAGTCGGACGTCGAGGAACTGTCGACGTGTGGAACTCCGAAAGGGCTGAGGTGTGCGGGTGATGAAGGAAGCGTGTCGTCAACCTCGACGACGTGGGCACACGATGGTGGTGGTGCGGCGGTGACGATCATGATCGGCTGTGGCCGGATCGGCGAGTTCACAAGGGCGGCCAACGTCCGACGACGCGGCGTTGGCCATCGGTGAGGGCGGCCCGCTGGTGGCGACGCGATGCGAGCGAGAGCCCCCGTCCACCGACTTCGACGCGTGACGCAGTTGCCAGAGAGTTGTTCTTGCTACAGAGTGGCAATAAGTTTTCGCGAAGTTCCAGGAGCGTCTCATGAGCCAGTACGTGCTGCCGGACCTGCCCTACGACTACGCGGCGCTCGAACCCGCGATCACCGGGGAGATCCTGGAGCTGCACCACAGCAAGCACCACGCCGCTTACGTCAAGGGCGCGAACGACACTCTGGAGCGGTTGGCCGAGATCCGCGAGAAGGACGACTTCTCCGGCATCGTCGGCCTGGAGAAGACCTTCGCGTTCAACCTGTCGGGGCACGTGCTGCACACGATGTTCTGGGACAACCTGAGCCCGGACGGCGGCGACCGGCCCGACGGCGAGCTGGCCGCGGCCATCGACGAGCACTTCGGCTCGTTCGACGCCTTCGCCAAGCAGCTCTCGGCCGCGACCACCCTGGTGCAGGGCTCGGGCTGGGGCGTGCTCGCCTGGGAGCCGCTGTCCCGGCGCCTGGTCGTCGAGCAGGTGTACGACCACCACGGCAACGTCGGCATGAACACGACCCCGGTTCTGGTGTTCGACGCGTGGGAGCACGCCTACTACCTGCAGTACCGCAACGTGCGACCGGACTACGTGCAGAAGCTGTGGTCGCTGGTGAACTGGGCCGACGTGACCCGCCGCTTCGACGCCGCGCGGGCGGGCGGCTCCGGGCTGATCGCACCGTCGAAGTAACCCTCTCGGACCGGCAGTGGGTGCTCCGACAGATCACGCACTGCCACCGCCGTGTCCCCGCCTTCACCAGGAGGCGGGGACACGGTTTGACGAACAGCGACCACTCCGGCGCCGGGACGGCAGGTCGATCGTCAGGTCACGCACCGCCCGCAGTCGTGTGATGCGGGGTCCTTCGTCACCGGAGGCAGGATCGAACTGCTTCGGCCAGGTTCGCCGCGCGTGGGTCGTCGGGGCGGTAGTTCCAGAGGTTGGTGACGTAGCCGAAACCGACCCGGGCGTCGGGGTCGCCGAAGGCCGTCGACCCGCCGGAGCCCGGGTGGCCGAATGAGCCCGGCCCGACCATCGGCATCGGTGGGCAGGCTCGCCAGAAGCCGAGCGACATGTTGAAGGAGCGTTCGGCGGGGATCTCCAGGCCCGGCGGCAGCCCGTACATCCGGGTCTTGTCGGTCTGGACGGCCGTCATCGCCTCCACCGTCGCCGGGTCGAGCAGTCGCACGCCGTCGACCTCGCTGACCGTGGCGGCGTACATCCGCGCCAGCGATCGCGCGTCGGAGACCATGTTCGCGGCCGGGAACTCCGCCGCGCGCCACTCACGGGTCCGGAAGTACCCGGTCGCGGGGTCCATGGCGCCGCCGAGCACACCGGCACGCATCTGGACGGCGTCCGGGCTCCACATCGACTGGACCCACGCGGTGACGGTGTCCGCGTCGAGGCCGGTCGTCGCGATCATCCCGGCGAGCAGTTCCTCCAGGGTGAACGGCGCGGCGTCCTCGAAGTGGGCCACCCGCGGCTCGTGTTCCTCGGGCAGCCCGATCCAGGCGCTCAGCCCGAGCGGGGCGGCCACCTCCTCGGCGAAGAAGGTGCCCAGTGACTTGCCGGTGATCCGGCGCACGACCTCGCCGACCAGGAATCCGTAGGTGACGGCGTGGTAGACGTGTTCGGTGCCCGGTTCCCACAGCGGCTTCTGCGCTTCGAGCGCGCGGATGACCGGGTCCCAGGAGCAGGCCTGCTCGAACGTCAGCGGGCCGTCGACGATCGGCAGACCGGCCTGGTGGGACAGCAGCCAGCGCACGGGGATGCGGTCCTTGCCCGCGGCGCCGAACTCCGGCCAGTACCGGGTGACCGGGGCGTCGAGGTCGAGCTGACCGCGCTGGACCAGCAGGTGGGCGCAGATCGCGGTGGCGCCCTTTGTCGTGGACGCGACCTGGGCGATGGTGTCCCCGGTCCAGGGGCGGTTCGCCTCGCGGTCAGCGAGGCCGTCCCACAGGTCGACGACGGGACGGCCGTCGACGTACACGCAGCACGCCGCGCCGACCTCGCCGGGGTTGCCCTCGAAGTTCGCCCGGAAGACGTCGGCGACCTTGCCCCAGCCGTCCTCGACACCGGGGCTTGTCGTGCTTGCCATGTTGTGATCCTTTCCAGGGGTGCGCGTCCGCGGTGAACGGCGTCCGATGCGGATGTCGCCGATCCGCCGGAGGCGGGCGGAACTAGGAGATCCTGCGGCGGTAGGTGATCGTGGCCAAGACGTAGGCGACGATGAGGATGCCGACGCACCAGGCGAGGGCGATCCAGATGTCGGTGCCCACAGGCTGTTCGGTGAACAGGCCGCGGATGGTGTTGACGATGGAGGTCACCGGCTGGTTCTCGGCGAAGGCGCGCACCGGGCCGGGCATGGTGTCCGTCGGCACGAACGCGGAGCTGAGGAACGGCAGGAAGATGAGCGGGTAGGAGAACGCGCTCGCGCCGTCGACGGATTTCGCGGTGAGGCCGGGAATGACGGCCAGCCAGGTCAGTGCGAGGGTGAACAGGAACAGGATGCCCGCGACCGCGAGCCACTGCGCCACTCCCGCGCTCGTGCGGAAGCCCATCAGCAGTGCGACGAGCAGGACGACCACGAGCGAGATCAGGTTGGCCACCAGCGACGTGACGACGTGCGCCCACAGCACTGAGGACCGGGCGATGGGCATGGACTGGAATCGTTCGAAGATGCCGCCCTTCATGTCCAGGAAGAGCCGGAACGCCGTGTAGGAGATGCCCGAGGCGACCGTGATGAGCAGGATGCCGGGCAGCATGTACTGCACGTACGAGTCCGAGCCGGTGTCGATCGCGCCGCCGAAGACGTAGACGAACATCAGCATCATGGCGATCGGCATGATCGCGGTGGTGATGATGGTGTCCGGGCTGCGGGTGATGTGGCGCAGTGATCGTCCCAACAGGACGCCGGTGTCGCCGAGGAAGTGCTTGGCCATCATGGCTCCTTACTTCTTGTCGCCGACGAGCGCGAGGAAGACGTCTTCCAGGGTCGGCTGCTTCTCGACGTACTCGACCTCGGCGGGCGGGAGCAGCTTCTTCAGTTCGGCGAGGGTGTCGTTCACGATGATCCGGCCCTCGTGCAGGATCGCGATCCGGTCTGCGAGCTGTTCGGCTTCGTCCAGGTACTGCGTGGTGAGCAGCACCGTCGTGCCCTGCGCGGCGAGTTCCTTGACCGCCTGCCACACCTCGATGCGCCCCTGCGGATCCAGCCCGGTGGTCGGCTCGTCGAGGAAGATCACCGGCGGGTTCCCGACGAGGCTCATCGCGATGTCGAGGCGGCGGCGCATGCCACCGGAATAGGTCGACACCTTCCGCGAGCCCGCGTCGGTCAGCGAGAAGCGGGCGAGCAGGTCGTCGGCGATCGTGCCGGGGTTCTTGAGGTGCCGGAGTCGGGCGACGAGCACGAGGTTTTCGCGCCCGCTGAGGATTTCGTCGACGGCGGCGAACTGGCCGGTGAGGCTGATGGACTCGCGTACGTCCGCGGCCTGCGTGGTGACGTCGAAGCCGTTGACGCTCACCGTGCCCGCGTCGGCTTTGAGCAGCGTGGAAAGGATCTTCACGGCCGTGGTCTTGCCGGCGCCGTTGGAGCCGAGCAGGGCGAAGATGCTGCCGCGCGCCACGTCGAAGTCCACGCCGCGCAGCACCTCCAGCGCTTTGTAGGACTTCCTGAGGCCCTGCACGCGGATCACAGGTCCGGTGGTCGGTAGGGTGGTCACGACGAGGTCTCCCCGGATGCGTCTTCGGCCTTCTTGATGGCGTTGGCCAGCCGTTCCCGCTCCCGGGTGATCCAGCTGCCCTTGGTGTAGTTCTGGAGGAACGCCTCGACGAACTCCACGGGGTCTTCCCCGACGATGGCGCGGATGGGCGTTCCGTCCGCCGCGGCGCGTTCGAACAGGTCGGCCAGGTCCTCGAACATCGAGGCAGCGCCGTCACCGTCCGCCGACCCGAAATACATCAGGTACCGTTCCAGCGCGTCGACCGCTGTGCGGTAGTTCTCGGGCAACTGTTTCGTGCGCGCCTTGTAGGCCCGCCAGCGGCGCTTGTCGCCGATGACCTTCGAGGCGAGTTCTGCGATGTTCATGGTCGGGCATCCCCTTCGCGGAGCTTGTCCAGTCGTTCCGCGAGGAAGCTCCAGGTCCTCCAGAACTCTTCGAGGTGTTGCCGTCCCTGGTCGTTGAGGGAGTAGACCTTGCGCGGCGGTCCCTTCTCGGACGGGACCTTCTCCACGTCGACCAGGCCGCGCTGCTCGATCCTGATGAGCAGGGCGTAGACGGTTCCTTCGGCGATGTCGGAGAAGCCCTGGTCGCGCAGCCACGCGGTGATCTCGTAGCCGTAGGCGGGCCGGCCGGCCAGGATCGCCAGGACGATGCCGTCCAGCACGCCCTTGAGCATCTCGGTCACCTGTTTGCCCATGGAACACCCCCTTCCGACTACTACTTAGTGATGATGACTACTGGTACCTAGTAAAGCTGACTAGCTCTGGTGGCGCAAGTCCCACGGGATGGCGAGAGGTGATCACGGTGTCGAGGGTCGGCTTCCGACCTGACACGGAACGGTCATCGTGCTGACACCGTCCTTGGCACGGTGTCAGCACGGCGGCGTGGTTCGACCGCGTACGACCGCGCGCATCGATCGGTGGTCTCGGTGGCCGTCCGGCGATCCCAGGGGCCTACCGCGCTGCCGTCCCGGAAGTGGCGTGGTTGCCGGCCGTGCGGCAGGGCGCGTCGTCACCTTGAGTCGATTCGGCGCCCACGCCGAGGCGGATCTGCGCGGTGACGGGGCAGGTCGGACAGGAGGGAAGGCGGCGACCCCGAGGGCGGCGTCGAGGTGGAGCTGTTCGACGTCGGTCGGGGGGCAACTCTTGCTTCACGGGTCAACCCGTCCTGGGCAATGGCAAACAGGTCGCCTCACGGCGTTCCGGCTGAGAACCCCGTGGGGTACATGTCGCGCTCTTCCGGTTCGCCAATCCGGGCAAACCGGAACCAACGCGCATCCCGGACACCGGATCGGTGGAAGTCGTTTTTGCGCGATCTTTACGCGGGACAACGCCCGTTTTCACGTCGCCGGCATCCGGAGGGAAGTTGACTGCCGCTGTGCAGACGAGCCGGACGCCCTGCGCTGTCCGGTCCGTCGCCGTGCACCCGCCGCGCGGTGGTCGCATGCTGTGCCCGACGAAGTGATCACAACAGGAGACCCTGCATGTCCGACACGCCGGAGTTCGCTGTCCCCGACCGGGTGGACAGTCCGGTTCGACCGTCCGCGCCGTCGTCCCGGTTGGGGCGGTGGTTGCTGGAGCACCGGGTGCAGCCGGTGGGGCCGGCCAGTGCCGAGCAGCACGCCAAGCCCCACACCTGGTGGAAGGTGATGTGCCTGACCGGGGTGGACTACTTCTCCACCCTGTCCTACCTGCCCGGTATCGCGGCGTTGGCGGCGGGCGCGATCTCGCCGCTGGCGACGTTGCTGATCGTGGCGTTGACGCTGTTCGGGATGTTGCCGATGTACCGGCGGGTGGCACGGGAGTCGCCGCACGGGCAGGGCTCGGTGGCGATGCTGGAGGACCTGCTGCCGTTCTGGCGGGGCAAGCTGTTCGTGCTGGTCCTGCTCGGGTTCGTCGCCACGTCGTGGATCATCACGATCACCCTGTCGGCGGCCGACGCGTCGGTGCACGCCCTGGAGAACCCGCGCGTACCGGAATTCCTGCACGGTCACGAGGTCGCGGTCACGGTCGTGCTGCTGGTGATCCTCGGTGGGGTGTTCCTGCTCGGGTTCAGCGAGGCCGTCGGCGTGGCCATCCCCCTGGTGGCGGTGTTCCTGCTGCTCAACGCCGTGATCGTGGTCGCGGGCGTGCTGGAGGTGATCTCCGAGCCGGTCGCGCTGGACCGGTGGCTGGATGCCCTGACCTCCGGCGGCGGGGGACTGCTCGGCGTCATCGGGCCGGCTGTCCTGGCGTTCCCGCTGCTGGTGCTGGGGCTGTCCGGGTTCGAGACCGGGGTGAGCATGATGCCGTTGGTCGCCTCGGACGGCCGCACCGAGGCCGAGCGGCTGGAAGACCGCATCCGCAACACCCGCAAGCTGCTCACCGCCGCCGCGGTGATCATGTCGGTGTACCTGATCGCGACGAGCTTCGTGACCACGGTGCTGGTGCCGGTGGAGGAGTTCCAGCCCGGCGGGGAGGCCAACGGCCGTGCCCTGGCCTACCTGGCGCACGAACTGCTGGGGGAGTGGGTCGGCACCGCCTACGACATCAGCAGCATCCTGATCCTGTGGTTCGCCGGTGCCTCGGCGATGGCCGGGCTGATCAACATCGTGCCGCGCTACCTGCCCTCGTACGGCATGGCGCCGGAGTGGTCGCGCGCGGTGCGCCCGGTCGTGCTGGTCTACACCGCCATCTGCATCCTGATCACGGTGATCTTCCAGGCCGACGTCAACGCCCAGGCCGGCGCCTATGCCACCGGCATCCTGGCCATGATGGTCTCCGCCTCGGCCGCGGTGACCCTGTCCGCCGCCCGTGCCCGACGCAGGCGTGCGGCGATCGCCTTCACCGTGCTGACGCTGATCATGCTCTACGCCCTGGTGGAGAACGTGATCGAGAAGCCCGACGGCATCACCATCTCGTTCTTCTTCATCGTCGGCATCATCGCCGTCTCCCTCGTCTCGCGGATCAGCCGCACCACCGAACTGCGCGTCGACCACATCGAGTTCGACGAGGCTGCGCGCCGGTTCGTCACCGACTCCATCGCCCATGACGGTGAGCTGACCCTCATCGCCAACCGGCGACAGGCCGGGGACGCCGCGGAGTACGCGGACAAGGAGGTCGAGCAGCGCGGCGCGAACCCGGTGCCCGGCCAGGCCGACGTGTTGTTCCTGGAGATCGACGTGGTCGACCCGTCGGACTTCAGCGACGTGCTCAAGGTCTGCGGTGTGGAGGTGGGCGGACACCGCATCCTGCGGGCGCAGAGCCCCGCGGCCCCCAACGCCATCGCCGCCGTTCTGCTCGCCCTGCGCGACACCACCGGCCTGCGCCCGCACTGCCACTTCGCCTGGAGCGAGGGCAACCCCCTGGGCCACCTGTTCCGCTACCTGCTGCTGGGCCGCGGTGACACCGCGCCGGTGGTGCGGGAGATCATCCGCACCAACGAACCCGATCCGGACCGCCGCCCCGGCATCCACGTCGGCGGTTGACGACACCGCTGTCGGTTGGCCTGTGAACCGTCGCGAGGTGTGGCGGTCGTGGGCCTGTCAGGTGGTGCTGTCGAGGAGGCGGGTGTCCCGGCATCGGATGTCCGCCTCGTCCGTGTCGTCGTCCTGACCGGGGGGAGTCTGCACCGCTCGGATTGCGAGGGCGGTGGCCAGGAACGAGGTGATGATCAGGAGCGGGTAGCCGAGGTCGTCCACGTGTCCAGCATCGTGCTCGCACAACGTCTCGGATCGCACCTGTATGCGGTCTTTGCGGATCACCGCCGCATGTTGACGGCGGTCGTGCGGGAGGGTGGAGAGGCGTCGAGGATCGGGACGAGGCCCGCGTCGGGATCGCTGCGGGAGGCATCGGCCTGTTCACCGATGGCTCCGGCGAGTGCCGTGGTGCTGCTGTGGCCGATCGTCACGGCGTGGCCAGCGAAGCACTTGTGGTTCCGGCTCAGGAGCACGGGCGCGCAGTAGGTCACCGGAGTGCTCGTCGGGGTGGGCGACGTGCACCGCCTCCACCCGGTTGCCCGGCGACAGGCCGCCGTGATCGCCTCCTTGGCCGATTAAGGGCTGTCACGTAACTCGGTGACGGGTCGTCTGGACGGATCGGGGATCATGATCGGGTGCAGGTGATCTCGGCGTCCCGGTCGGAGTGGATC
>NZ_PYAX01000021.1 GCF_003014735.1 Saccharothrix carnea
CGGGGCGGTGCGCTGGCCGCTATCGACGAGGCGGTCACCCACTACCGCCAACTGGCCGAGGGTAATCCCGGTGCTTTCCTGCCCGACCTCGCCGGGTCGTTGAACAACCAGGCCAACCGGCGTCGCGAGGTCGGGGATCGGGGCGGTGCGCTGGCCGCTATCGACGAGGCGGTCACCCACTACCGCCAACTGGCCGAGGGTAATCCCGGTGCTTTCCTGCCCGGCCTCGCCGGGTCGTTGAACAGCCAGGCCGCTTCCCGTATCGAGGTCGGGGACCGGGTTGGTGCGCTGGCCGCCGTCGACGAAGCCGTCCTGCTGCGCCGCCAACTGGCCGAGGGTAATCCCGGTGCTTTCCTGCCCGACCTCGCCGGGTCGTTGAACAACCAGGCCAACCTGCGTAGCGAGGTCGGGGATCGGGGCGGTGCGCTGGCCGCTATCGACGAGGCGGTCACCCACTACCGCCAACTGGCCGAGGGTAACCCCGGAGCTTTCCAGCCCGACCTCGCCATGTCGTTGAACAACCAGGCCGCTTCCCGTAGCGAGGTCGGGGATCGGGGCGGTGCGCTGGCCGCTATCGACGAGGCGGTCACCCACTACCGCCAACTGGCCGAGGGTAATCCCGGTGCTTTCCTGCCCGGCCTCGCCATGTCGTTGAACAGCCAGGCCGCTTCCCGTAGCGAGGTCGGGGACCGGGTTGGTGCGCTGGCCGCTATCGACGAGGCGGTCACCCACTACCGCCAACTGGCCGAGGGTAATCCCGGTGCTTTCCTGCCCGACCTCGCCGGGTCGTTGAACAACCAGGCCAACCGGCGTCGCGAGGTCGGGGATCGGGGCGGTGCGCTGGCCGCTATCGACGAGGCGGTCACCCACTACCGCCAACTGGCCGAGGGTAATCCCGGTGCTTTCCTGCCCGGCCTCGCCGGGTCGTTGAACAACCAGGCCAACCTGCGTAGCGAGGTCGGGGACCGGGCCGGCGCACTGGCCGTATTCGACGACGGAGGGAAGAAAACACCGGATGGCCTGCGCGCGCGTCTCTTGGCGGCACGCGCTCAGTGGCGAATCGAACACCCCGACGACCGGTCGGCCGGAATTGAATCCGAAGTGATCGACGACCTTCGCTTGGCCGTCACTGCAGCTGATCGATCCGATGACCTGAGGCAAGCCGGTCTCGCCCGACGGGAAATCCGATCGATGGCGACTCAAATAGGCCGTACCGACCCCGCGGTAAAGCAGACGCTCCGAGAGCGCCTCCCCGGCTGGGTCCTGGAACCCCTGTCGGACGCCACCATTGACACGCTGGACCAGTGGATCTCAGCATCCGATTGGGCTACGAGGGAAGCACTCGTGCGCCTGCACATGGACGGACTGCTCTCCGACCACGGCAGGGAACTTGACCTGGCGCTGATCCTCTACCCAGAAATCGAGCAGCTCGAGCAGCTCCATGAGCTCGTCGCACAGATTCGCGCACATGGCGATGCCGAATCCGTGTTGGCTGCGCAGCGTGACCTCCACGCCCACCAGGACGCGCTCGTCGCGTGGTTGACGACCCGCACTTGGCAGCAATCCCGGCAGATCGCCCGCGAGAATCCCGGCCTACTGACCGACCCACGCACGCTGGGTTTCCTGCAAGCTGTGTCCGAAAGCCCGGCGGGCAGGCAACACCTGGCGATCATCCGACTGGCCACAACCCGCGCGCTCGGCGACATCGACGACATCTACGACTCGATCACCGATCACATCGTTGCCGCCGACCAGGCCATGGCCTGTCTCGACCGACTCGACCTCGGGACCCTCGACGACCTCCTGCTCGCCGCGCCGGACCTTGCGAGCACCCCGTTCACAGGGGCCTACCTCCTGGCTGTCAGCGCAGCACTACGCCCCGATCATCCCCACCACAGCCACGCGTCGAGCCTGATCGACCGGGCCGCCGCAGAGGGAACAAGCACCCAACGCAGTGCGGGCGCCCTTCGCCTGCGACGCATCGCCGCACGTGAGATTTCGGCCGCCGCACTGCTGACAGAGCTGGCGCGGCGGCTGGAACCGAACGGCCGAGACGGCACGAGGTGAGGAGTGCGTTCCCCCACCACCGCGGAGGTCGCGTGGCTTGCCCACCTCGCCCGGACAGTCCGGCTCGCACCATCCTCCGCTGACCGGCGCGAGGCAGTCGCGGTCGTCGTACACCACGCTCAACGGCTCAACCGTGACGGCGTCTCATGGCGCAGGATTTGCGTCGCGCTGGCCGTTGCGCCGGGCACCCTGCGCCGTTGGCGACGCACAGCGCCTCCCCGGCGCCCTTCCACCACGGAAGCGAGGAAACCCGCCTACCTTCCCCCGCAGCCCGCCCGGTCGAGGCTCATCGCCCCCGGCCACGGCGAGCCGACCACGGCAGTCCACACAACGACCTGGGAAAGATCACGTGAGCGGTTCATTCCGACGATCCTCCCATCCACGCCTGCCGGCCACGGATTCACGATCATTCCCGTGCGCCGTCCACAACGGGAAAGCAGTCGGCGCGTGCTGATCGCCACCGGTGATGCACAGCCGGGGAACAATCGCCTCGACCACGAAATCTCCGCCATCCGGCAAGCCTTGGAACTCAGCACCATCCACGTAGTCGAACGCTCCTGCGCGGCGCCGAGCGAACTCGCCGGCTTCCTAACGACCGAAAGACCAACGATACTTCACCTAGCCGCCCACACAGCGCATGGAGCACTTGCGTTTAGACTCGACGGCTACACACACTGGGTCGACCAGGAGGACATCGGTCAAGCCCTTCGCCACGGCCCGCCACCGCGAATAGCGGTACTCAACTCATGCGCCACGTACAAGCTCGCAATCGAGATCGCCGAGTGGTGTCCCGCGGTCGTGTATTGGCCGAACACGTTCGATGACGACCAGGCTCGCATCTTCAGCGATGGGTTCTACCGCACCCTCGCACGCGGTCTGCCCGTGTCCGTCGCCACCGCGGCGGGCCACCACATCCCGCCCGACTCACGACCACGCATGATCGGCGAACCAGACCTCGCCCCGTTCCCCACCGACCACGACTGACCAGGCCACCCCGCCCATCCCGCCGCATACGTCCACGCCACGGAGCCTCATGTCCGACCGCATACACGTGCTCACCGCCATCTACCAGTCCGACCGTGCCGACCGGGCCACCAACTTCACCATCAGCCTGGCCACCATGGGCGCCGCGGTCACCTATCTGATCGGCACCGTCGCCTTCTACGACAAACTCGACCTCCTCCACTGGGCCATCGCCCTCCTGCCCCTGCCGCTGCTCTGCATCGCGGCCTTCCACGCCCTATTGCTCAACCTCGCCGCCATCCGCGCCCACAGCATCCTCATCCTTGAAGAAGCACTCCTCACCACCACAAGAACCACCGACACCCATGACGTCGACCACACCCACATAGGCACCTCCGCGACCGAACGCGCCACCAACATCCACACCGCACCACGGGTCGTTACCGTCGCCACCCTCATCGCCTACGGCGGCATCGGCCTCATCTACCCGCTCTACACGGGCCTCATGCTCGTCAAAGCTACCCGACACCTCCACACCTGGATCATCCTGCCCTCAACCGTCTACCTCGCCCTACTCGCCGCAATAACACTCATGTGGCGACGCAGCATCAACAATCTGAAGATCTCTACCTGAGGACCGACGACACGGCACCCAACACGCAGGTCCGTCGAGACTTCAGGTTCAGCCATGACGAGTCCTTCGTGAGTGCACATAGTCGGACCGCCCCACCACGGTCGGGCGGTCCGACGCGCTCGTTCAATCCCGCCCATTGCCCGACGGGCATCCATTGGCCTCGGTAGGCGAGAAGAGCCTCAACCGTCGGCAACGTGGTTGTCGCCGTGCATACGGTGTTCCTGCCCGGGTGGGAGTGGGCGGATGACGAGGTCGCCGTCGTGGAGTTCGGCGGGTGGCTGGTCGGCGAGCCAGATCCCGGCGAACAAGGCGACCTGAGCGGCGGTGTCGGGATCGATCTGGTCCAGGATGTCCATGTCGAGCACGAGCATCGCCCAGGTGTGCCCGCGCAGATCGGAGTCGTGGTCCACGAGCACCCATCCGATTCCGATGTACCGCTTGACTTCATGCGCCGAAGGAAGCGTCCATAGTCGTGCGGCCCGACACACCACCGGATGCGCACCGGGGGGCCGTACACGCTCCCGGCCGGGGCATGACCACCCAATCCGAACCGTCACCACTGTGAGGTAGTCATGTCCACCAACCGCACCCTTCGCGCTGTCCCCACTCCGGAGACCGACACGGCGAAACCGAGCACGGAGACTGAGGAGAAGCTGTGGCAGGCACTCCGGAACAACCCCGGTAGCACCGCCACCGCCCTGTCCACCGCCGCCGGGATCGGCAAGTCGACCGCACCCAAGATCCTCACCCGCTGGGAGAAGGACGGCCTCGTTGCCCGCACCGCCGGGATCGCCGACGGCGGTTCCCGTCCCGCCGACCGCTGGTCCATCACCACGGACGACCAGCCCACGGACGACCAGTCGACCGACGACCAGCCGAGGATGCATTCGGAGAAGTCTCAGCGGTTGGCACCGGGGGCGTTGCGCGGCATGGTCGAGGACTACCTGCGGGACAACTCGGGCGAGTTCAGTCCGAACGCGATCGGCAAGGCGTTGGACCGATCCTCTGGTGCGGTACACAACGCCCTGGAGAAGCTAGTCGAGAGCGGCTACGTCGTGCGAACCAGTGACAAGCCGAAGAAGTACTCCCTCGCCGCGATGACTGCGGCGACAATGGAGTAGCCGTCCCCGGTGTCGGGCGGTCCATCTCGTCGCGTGCCTCCAACGGATCATCGTTGGGGGCACGACGGCGTCCGGCGGTTCACCCTCCTGTGTAGGGGTTTCCGGGTTGTATGTCGCCAACGGCGGGCAGGGGCTGACAGCAGGGGGGACGACCCTATGCGTTCGATCGTGGCTGTCGCGATCCGTGCAAATCGTCGGCATGCTTGACATTCGATGGTGCGGAAGTAGCCGCTGGCCGTTATCGCGGGGGCGAGCCGATAGCAGGCGAGCAGGCACGCCCTACTTCCCGCAAGAACTTCCGCACCGGTTCGTGCCGCAGCGAGTTAGGGAGCCCCCCCCCGTGGGGCACCATGCGGATGTTCACCCCGAGCTCGTCCTCTATAGCCCTCTCTCGGCGCACACTTTTACCTCGGCCGGCGAAACAAGGGTTGGGTGCCCTTCCCAGGGGCCGGGCCGTTCAACGGAGGGCGAGGCGGAGGCGTTGCAGCCCGCGATGTTGTGCGGGTCGATGCTGGCACGGTGGTGGCCGTATGGCTGGTCGTGAAGGCCGACCAGCGACCCGTTGGGGGCCGCTGGTGGGTGGGGCGTGGCGTGCGTGGCCGCCCCGCTGAGGTTGGGTGGGTGGTGCGGATCGGCTAGGAGACGGCGTCCCATTGTTCGGTGGCGGGGTTCCACGTCGCCTCGGTGAGAAGCCGGTTGAGGTCGGGTAGGCCGGGGCCGATCATCCAGCCGAAGCGTTCGCAGTCGACCTCGCCGGGCCAGCGGCCGGACCAGGTGTCCTTGCCGCAGTCGTGTTCGTGCTCGCAGCTCAGGCGTTGAAGTCCGGTGCGAAGGCACCTGGCCACGTCGCAACCCTCGACGTGTGGCTGGCCGGTGGCGACCTCGCAGTCCGGGCACTGCGGTCGGGGTGCGGAGAGGTCTAGGAGGTCGGACATGTGCCGTCGTGCCTTTCGGTCTTGTCTTGGGCGGGTTCGGGTTAGGCGTGCCCGGTCGCTGCGGGTCGTTGTGGCGGGTGGTCAACTCGCGGCATCGCGTAGCTCCAAATGCGGCCGGTGATCACCCACGCGCGACCTCGGTCGAAGAGGTAGATCCAGTCGGTGCTGCGGCTGTCCGGCCATGACCACGGCCAGCCGTCGCGGGGAGGGTGACTTTGTCCGAGGCCCTGTTCGGTGAACGCGTCGAGCAGGTCGAGTACGGCGTCGGCGAACGTCGTCGGGTCCGTGGCTTCCAGCATGAGTCGGCCGGTGTCGAGGTCCCGCAGGGTTTCGGGGTCGGCGTTGCCGTGGAGGGCTCCCAGCCAGCGGGCACGGCGTCCGGTTTCGTCGTAGAAGTCGGCGGTCGTGGGGATCATCGGCCGGGTTCGCGCTCGACGTCGGCGGGGTGTGGGAAGTAGCAGTCTTCGTCGCACTCCTGCGCGCCCCGGCTGGTGATGAAGGGGCAGTCCTCGCGGTGGTGCTTGGTGAAGGTGACGCTGCCGTCCGGGTGTTCGATGATGTGCAGCGCACCGCCGTGGGTGTAGGCCCAGGTGATCTCGTCGGGGTCGATGCGGTGCTCGACGTCGTAGCCGTAGCTGGTCGCCACGAGCGCGCTGATCGCGCCGTGCAGGTGTGGCGAGATGGTGTGTGTGGTCGGCGGGGTGGCGAGGATCTTGGCGGCGCGCTGGAGGAGGCGTTCGGTGACGGGGCTGAGGAACCGGGCGGGGTCATCGATGTCAGGTCCTGGTGTCGGGGTGTTGTGCCACCAGTCGCTGGGCGCGGCGGCGGCGAGCATGGTCCAGGTCATCTGGTCGTTGAGGACGTCGGCGACGGCGCGGCTCTGGTTGATGTAGAAGTCGCGTTCGACATGGGCTCGGACGGTGCGTCCGGCGATCTCGACGGTGCGGGTGTGGTGGTAGCGCTGCGAGCTGATGCCGGGGTCTCGTCTCGTTCGGTCATCGTGCTGGTCATCTCGGAGTCCTTCCGGGTGGTCGGGTTCAACGGCGGGGGAGTTCGGTGCGCAGGTCGGCCAGCAGGCGGTTGTCGCGGACGCGCCGCCACAGGTGCCAGCCGTTCGCGGTGAAGTCGCAGAGTTGGGTGGCGAGGGCATTGACGGTCGACACGGCAAACTCGTCCGGTCCGTGGTGCAGAACCCCGCCTGCCCCGACGGTGGCGGTGTGCCCGTCGAGTACGACCTGCTCGCCCTCGTCGAGCAGTCCCGCCTCAAGCAGCTCGGCGAGACCGTCGGCTGCGCGGCGAGGCGCCGAGGCCGCGGGCTCGCCGGCGAGGCCGAGTCCGTGCGAGAGCCAGTCGGGCATGGCGGCGGCGATCGGCCCGGTCATCGTCGCCCACTGCACGTCCTGGAGGGCGGCGTCGGCGAGGTAGCGCATGTGCACGAGCACCGTCGTGGCGACCTCGTGCGGCCAGCGCGCGTCCGCCCCCTCCCAGGTGCCCACGGTGCGCCACTCGCCCTGCATCGCGGCGAGGACCTCGACATCGGTCATCGCGGGGTCGGCGGTCGAGGTGTGCAGGCGCACCACGACGTCCCCGGCGTGCAGGGTGGCGGGCGGCGGCTCGGGTAGCCACACCTCTGCGAGCAGGTCGGCGGTGTCGGTGGTCCGCACGGCGATCACGGCGAGACCTCACGCCCCGGCGGGCGGGCGCATCGGCACGGCGGGCGGAACGGCAGGCGCGAGCAACACGGTCTCGGGTGGCAGTGTGCCGGGAAGTGGCGGCGGCGTCGCGCCGTGGTGCGCGGTCATGGCTGTCCTCCAGATGGACGGGTGGTTCGAGGTCACCGGGGCGGGCGGGTCGCGTCCCGGAGGCGCTGGCTGATCTCGTGCTTGGGTGCGGCGAGGATGGTGGTCAGCACGATGACGGCGGAGCCTTCGTCCGGCGGCCGGACGGGAGTGCCGTCGACGGTGAGGTCGTGACCGTCGGCGGTGACGATCCGCCAGTCCCGTTGGCGGATGCGGTCGGCGCAGTAGTAGCTGCCGACGAGTACGCCGTCGCGGGTGAAGGTGCCGTACAAGATTCTGTTGGGCGTCGGCGGGGTCGTAGATGATCGAGGTCACGGTGCAGCCGTTCTCGGTGAAGCTGCGCGCGACGACTTCGACCTCAGGCGGGTTGGGTGCGGTCATCGGCTTTCTCCTTCGGTGTGGCCCTTTGGCCCCGGCGCCGCGGCCTCGCCCCCGGCCGAGGGCAGCTCCGCGAGCACGGTGGAGGTGGTGGTCATGCCGACCACCCGAGGGCGTCGGCGGCGATCGCGGGCAGGTAGCCGACCTGCTCACCGGTGCCGAGCCACACCACGGGCGGGTCGGTCGGCCGGACGCCCCACGACTCGGCGTCGTCGGGGGTGCACACCACCCGCGCGAGAAGGTGCTCCATCGGGTAGCCGGGTTGGGCGGCGATCCGCAGCGGCGTGGCGGGGTCGTAGCCGGACAGGGCGGCGATCAGGTCGCCCACGGTCTTGGGGTGTTTGTAGGTCATGACGGGTCACCTCGTGGTCGTGAGTTGGTGCGCGGGGTGGGCGGTCCGGGTAGGGCGTCCCGCCCGGACCGGTGGGGTTAGCGGCCGGTCGCGCGCAGGGCGGCCGTGGCGGCGCGTCCGATGGCTTGGGCGGTGGCGGTGGGGCTGGTCAGCTTGTGCACGGTCACGCCGTCGAAGGGGTCGTCGCGGTCGTCGGTGGTCAGCCACAGCACGGCGCACCCGGACGCGCGCAACCGGTCGACCTGTGCGCGTCCGGCGGCGCGTTCGTCGGGTTCGTAGTGCCCGTCGGACACGATGACCAGCAGGCGTGCCGCGCCGGGGTGGGACAGTCCGAGCGCGCCGTCGAGGGCGGCGGTGGCGGCTGCGAGGTCGTGGGAGCCGTCGTCGGCCTCGAATTCGGTCACCAGGTCCGGGACGGTGCCGGGGTGGGTGATCGGGCGAACGTGCGCGCCGTAGATCACCGTGGCGGTGGTGACCGGGACGGTGGCGCGGTGCCCGGCGTGGGCGAGCATCCATGCGGTCGAGGCGACCGGGCGGCGCAGGTAGCCCATCGAGCCGGACACGTCGCACGCGATGCCCAGCCGTAGCGGCGGGCCGGGGGTGACGAGTCGGGCGGTGCGGGTGAACGGTTCGGCGGTCACGGTCGCCCCGGCAGCGCGTTGGGCGTCGGCGGCGAGTGCGCCGCGCATCCGCAGCCGTCCCGGCGGGATCGGCGAGGTGGACTTGACCGCGACCCGTTCCCGGACTCCGGCGGTGGACAGCGCGCGGGCGAGGACACGAGAGGCGGTGCGTTCGGCGGCGGTGGGCGGGCGGGTGCCCGCCGTGGCGGTGGCACCGTAGCCCTTGGGGTTGTGGTACGCCCCGGCGAACACCGTCCGGGCGGTTGCCTCGTTGGCCTCGTGAGCGGCGTCCTCGGCGGCTTGCCGTGCCTCCGCCACAGCGGCGGGGTCCTGCGGCGGGATCTCATGCGCCACCGCGAGCGCGACGTTGGCCAACGCCTGCCCGATGGCTTGGGTCAGCGGTGAGGGCACGCCGGACGGGTCGGGGGTGCCGGACGCGTCGGGGTCCGCGCCGGGGTCGGGGTTGTCGGGGTCGGTGCCGATTGCCTGACACCACCGCCGCCCGAGGTCGATCATCGTGTCGGCGTCGTCGTCGGCGGTGTTGAGCGCTTCGCGCCACAGTCCGCGCAACTCGGTCAACAGGTCCGCGCCGAGGATGTTCTCGACCATGGCGGCGACCGGGGCGGTTTCGGTGGCGGTGAGGATGCCGCCGTCCACCCGTGCCAGCAGCAGCGCGGCGGTGTGCGCGGCGTCGGCTTTGGTCATTTGCGGTGCGCGGGCGGGGTTGGTCGCGTCGGTGTCGGCGAGGATCAGGTTGGTGGCGGACGCGCGCAACCAGCGCCGGTCGTCGGGGCGGCGGCGCACCTGCGCGGCTTCCATGCGCGGCTCTTCCAGCAGCATGGCGGCCTCTGCAACGGCGGGCGGGGTGCCCTCCGGCACGTCCCATGCGGTGTGTTTGGCGTGCCCGCACTCATGCGTGAGCAGTCCCCACGTGGTGGCGTAGCGGGCGCGGTCGGCGAGGTTGGCGGGGTCCACGGTGGCGGGGTCCACGCCGAGGTGGGTGCCGTCGACCTCGATCAGCGCGCGGGCGGGGTAGAAACACGCCGGGGCACCGCCGCCCGCGCCGGGCGCGATGGTGACCAGCAGGTCCTCGCGGTCGGCGATGATCTCGACCTCGTCGGCGAGCGCGGTGGACAGCGTCAGCCATTCGGGGCGGGCGGGGAACACGGCGGCACCGGTCGCGTCGGGGTCGGCTACGAGGTGGGCGGTCATCGCGGTGTCCTTTCCGGACGGGCGGCGTGGGTGGTCGGTGGCGGGTCGGGTCAGATGCGGGCACCGAGTGCCAGGGGTGCCACGGTGGTGCCGAATACGGCCTTGACGGTGGCGGCGACGATCTCGCGGTCCTCTTCCGGCGCGATGCCCACGAGGTTCCCGGCGGCGGCTTCCGCCCCGACCACGCCCGCGATCTTCTGAAACGCGATCAGCTCCCGCAGCTGGGGTGCCCAGCCGATCTCGCCGTTGGCCTGTCGGGTGGCGAGGTTGCGCGCGACCTTGACCGCCCGCTTGTCGATCTTGAGTTGGGTCGCGAGGTCGTAGTCGGTGACCACGTGGATCTGCGCGGAGAACCGGGACGACAGGGCGTCGGTGAGGATCGCGCCGTGCACGCCGGGGTTGTGTCCGGCGACCACGTAGAACCCGGGCGCGGCATTCACGACCTCGCCGCCGTTGGCCTTGATCACGATCTGGCGGCGTCCGTCCATCGCGGGGTAGACCACGGCGAGCACGGTCGGCGGGATCAGGGTGGCGTCGTCGATGAACAGCGGCACGCCCTCGCGCATCGCGCGGACCAGCGGACCGTGGACGAACACGTAGCGGCCGTCGTCGGTCTGGGTGTACTCGCCCACGAAGTCGGCGACCGTGGTGTCCCCGTCGCCCTGAACCGTCAACAGGTCCGGGAAGGCGGCCTCGACCACCGAGGTCTTCCCCGTGCCGGGCGGTCCGTACAACAGGGCGGCGACCCCGGCGTCCCGGAACCGTTGCAGCGCGGTCACGTCCGGCATTCCGGCCAGCATCCGGGGGTGGTAGTCCATCCCGTTCGGGCGTTTCACCGGACCGGTCACCACGCGTGCCGGCCGGGTGGGGGTGCCACCCGTCCCGGACGGGGCGGGACCGGTGGGCGCGGCGGTGGGTGGCGTGGGCGTTTTCGGGCGGGGCGTGCGTGGTGGGGCGGGGGTGATCGTGGATGCGGCGGCGGACGCCGTGGTCGCGGTAGCCCGGTGGGCCAGCGGGGCGGTCGAGGCGACCTCGGCCTCCCCCCGGTCCGCCAACACTTTGCACGCGTTGCCGACCGCCCCGGACGACCGATTCAGGGTGTGCGCGATGTTGCGCGGGGTGAGTTCGGTGCCCGCGTTGTCGGCGAGAACTTTGGCGACCATCGCGCGAAGTTCGCCGTTGCCGAGTCGTTTCGGCGCGCCCGCCGGGGTGGTCGGCGTGGTGGTGGGTGCCGGGGCGGGCGGGGTGGGGGTGGTCATCGCGGGCGTTCCTTTCGGGTGTGCGGGGGCGGCGGGTCAGGCGGCGAGCGGGGACTCGGTGGCGTCGGCGGCGGTTTGGTGCCGTTCGGCGTCGGCGTCCGCCGCGTCCGGGGTGGCGTGGTCCGCCGACCATCCGCAGCAGCAAAACGCGGTGGCGGTTCCGTCGTCATTCGTCACGGTGTCGGCGTAACACATAATCGGCTCCCCGTTTTCGACATGGCTCGCGCCGGGCGTGGTATTCGGTGTGGTTTCCGGTTCCCCCGGCGGCAATTCAATTATGACTCTGCCCCGCGCGTCATGCAACAGGTTTGGCAGCTCATTTTCAAGACTCTTTTCGGTCGGCCGCCGTTGTCGTCATTCCGCGAATTGGACCAGCGCGCGCCCGCACATTTTCGACCGGAACGCCAAGATGTTTCCGCAGGTCAAAGAGCGCAACGGGCAGCAGGAGGTGAATAGGCGGCGAGAGCCGGAGACGCGTAAGGAATCAAAAGAAAGGAGTTTGGGGACATAAGGAAGGGGTGAATTAAGCCAGAAAGAACGCGGTCAAGAGACAGGGGTGACGACAGTCAGACAGGGCAGGTAGCCGGTCGCCAGTCCGCCCCGATGTGTTCACCGGCTTGTAGCCAAGCGAGTCTGGGATACCAGCGGATCCCCCTGCGAGTCCTCTGACCGGCGTCTTTGCTGGCTGGAGGGGGTGGCGCTCTAACAGGATCCCCAACCTGATCCCCAATGTGATCCCCCGTATGAACCTCCAACGGAAGTGACCGTACGCGCTGTCGATCTCCACCCCAGCTACACAGCGTGACATCTCATCGGAGTGGGGCTGACCTGTGCCAGGGCAGGCGGTGAGTGACGGAGCGGTCGCGCTGAGCAGGCACGATCGCCTCGACGGCAGGCTCGGGGAGGAGCCTGCCGCAAGACGTGACGAGCGGGCGCAGTGGAGGTCCGGTCAGCGCACACGGGGAGGCCGGTGACGGAGCGAGACGACAGGGTCCTTCGTGGACTGTATGACCTGAAGAACCTTTTCGGGGACAAGTAGGTGCCCGCCATCCTGGTGGCTCCGGGACGGCCGCTGTATCGGGTAGAGATTCTTTCCACGGTCAACTCGGATTCCATCGACGAGATTTGGGTGGACAAGCACGTTGTACTGCATGATAGCATTCTGGCGCGCACATTGAAAAAGATGCGTGAACAGGGTCTCATCGTCCGCGAGAGTTGCGATAAGTCTTTTCCGTCGGAAGTCGCGTACTCGTTGACCCCGGCGGTCGCCGAGGTGTTGACGCTGGCAGAGCCTCTGATCGAGTGGACTCGTATCCATCCGGATTTGCTCTCTCGGGCGCAAGCGCACAGCCGTCACAGTGGTGCGGAGGGCCATTCTCGATGATGTCGTGGATCTCGACTTTCCGGCCGGTGACGGCCGGTTCCACTCCGCCGGACGTCGCCCTCGTGCCGGCGGCGGCGTCGGGTGACCCGACGCCGCGCACGAGGGTGCCTGCGGGGTTCATCCGGCTCGGCTGCGCCCGCGGTCGGCTCGCCCCGGCTCGCCGGGTGCGTCGTGGCGGCGACGTAGCCGGTCGGCCAGGTCGACGGTCTGGTGCGTGGGTCGGTCGTCGATCTCGGCGAGCCGTGTGGTCAGCAGGGTCAGGGTGCGTGGGATGGCGTCGAGCTGTCCGAGGCGTTCCTGCAGTCGCATGATGTCGCGGTAGATCAGTTCGTTGTGCGGGTCGAACGCGCGTGCGATTTCGAGCAGGTCCAGCGTCTGTTGTGGGTCGTGTTCGACCAGGGCGCGGGCCAGGGCGGCGACGGCGTCGATGGCGTCGCGGCGGATGGCCTCGCGTGCGGTCTCGATCCAGTCGGTGGAAAGCCCGTCGGCCAGGGGGCCGGTGTAGCTGTCGACGATCCGCCGGTACGCCTCGACGCGATCGGCGTCGGTGACGGCGGCGCGGCGGGCGGCCACGGCGGCGGCGAAGTGGTGGTAGTCGACCTCCACCAGTTCGAGGTCCAGCCGGTAGCGGCCTTCACCGACCACCACGAGGTCGGACAACGCGTTGCCGGTTGCGGCGGCCAGGGCGCGGCGTAGACGCGAGAGCGCGGTGTTCATCGCGTTGGTGGTCCGCTCCGGTGGGCTCGTGGCCCACAGGGCGGCGACGAGCGCCTCTCGGCTGGCGCCGTCGGGGTGCAGCGCCAGGAAGACCAGCAGTTCGCGCAGGCGTGGCTGGAACGCGGAGGTGATCTCGCGTTCGGCGGCCTCGTCGTCGGGTGTTGCCGGCGCGGGACGCCAGCACACCCGCGGCGGCCCGAGCACGCTGACGCGCAACGGCGCGGACGACACCTCGCGCGACTCTGCGGAGCCCTGTGGCGGGCTCCCCGCCGGCCGACCGTGCCGGTGCCCTTCAGCCGTGTTCCGGGTTGCGTGGTCGGCGTCGTGGCGAACAGGCTGGACGGGACGCAGCCGAAGACCGGGTGACGTCGCGGGCGCGGGCTCCGGGCGCAGGATCTCCAGCTGACCATCGCCTCGCCGGTCGTCATTGCTGAGAGCTGCCCACAGCTCCGGGTCCGTGTCGGCGACCGGTGCCTGGGTCGTGCCCACGGCGAGCATGTCCTCGCCGACCGTGTCTCCGCGATCGGCGGTGCTCGCGCCGCGGTCCACCACGGTGTCCACGGGCTCGACGGTGACGAAATCGTCCACGACGATGTGAGGACGCGGCACGACAGCCGGATGCGGTTCGTCGCCGGCGGTATCAGTGAACTCGGGCTCGTCGCCCGGGTCGGCGTGACGCAGCAGGTCCAGCAGGTCGGCGAGGTGGTCGTCACCCAGCCCGAACACGCGCGCGCCGCGCAGCGGCTCGCCGAGGCCTGGGCTGGTGGTGGAGATCGTGCCGTCGCCGCGGACGTAGGCGGTCAACCCGGCGCTCCACTGGCCCAGCAGCAGCCCGGTCACGCCGACGGTCGAGCCGTTGTCCAACACCGCCTGCAGCCTGCGGGCCTGACGGCCGGGTGCGCGGGCAGCCAGCACAACAGGCCCCCACGGTCGACCGGTGAGCGGGAGCCGGCCGACGCGCACCAGGGTCTCGGATTCCAGCATGTCCAGCGCGGCGTCGAGATCGGCTGCCACCCGCACACCCGCCGGCAACGGTGCCTGCGCCACGCGCCTGCCGAACAGCACCGCGAGGTCGTCGGCTGGCACGACGACCGTGGCCCGCCTGTGCGTGGCGGTGAAAGCCGTGCTGAGGATGGTCACGAGTAGCGCACGGACCGCGGCGGGAGCACCCGCGCCAAGCAGGCCGAGGCCGTGCGCGGCGGCCAGGTCCACGGCGATCTCGCGGCCGTCCCGCACACCGACCGGCAGGACCGGCGCTTGGTCGTCGGGGACGTCGTCGGCGTCGGTATGGGTGCCGAGTACGAGCGGCGATGCCGGTGCGTGTGGTGGGCGCCGGCCCGGCCAGTCCAGGTCCACGTCGTCGTCGGTGCCGGTGTCGTCGTGGTCGTGGTCGGCGCGCAGGTGCGCCAGGCGCAGCTGGTAGACGACCGGGGCGACGGGCAGGTCGCTGCGGTCGCCGCTGCCTGGCTGGTATCGGCGTCGGTTCCGCCGACGGGCCGCGACCAGGGCGGCGCTGACCGCTGCGGCCAGACCAAGACCGACGAACAGTTCCTCGCCCCAGCTGATCCCCGGCTCGCCCACCGCGTCTGTGCTCGGCGGCGCCTGGGCCGCCGGTGGAACCTGAGTGATCGGTGCGGTCTGAGTGGTCGGTGGGGCTTCAGCGGAGACGGGCGGCCGCGTTGTGGAGGAGGCCGGAGTCGTCGTGCTGCTGGGTGGCGGCTCGGGTGCAGGGGGTGGGGTCGCCGGTGGTGGCACCGGGGCGGTGGGTGGTCGGGAGGTGACGGTGGCGTCGTCGGGCAGGGTCATCTCCTCGCCGGGGAAGATCAGGCCCGGGCGGGTGAAGGTGCCACCATTCGGTTGGGGTTTGCCCTTGTTGAGCGTGTAGATCTCCGGCCAGCGGTTGCCGTCGCCGAGGGTGCGTTCGGACATCCACCACAGCGAGTCGTACACGCCGGTGTCGGGGTTGTACGCAAGCACCACGGCGGACTTCACGTGGCCAGGCGGGTCGACCATCCCGGTCGTCTCGTGGTGATACGGCATGCTGTGGACGGCCGGTCGCACCACGGTGCACTCCCCTTGTTCGGCGGGCGTGCTCCAGGCGGGAGCCGTAGCCACCACCTCAGTCGCGGCACCGTCCGCAGCGGCTGGGTCCAAGGCTGGCAGGCCGGAGCGTTGACCGAGGATGGAGATCAGGACCGCGCCGACGAGCACGGCCGCGATCCGGTGCACCGGTCCGGCCGCCGACAGGTCGGGCATCTCCGCGTCGCGGGCGATCTCGACCGCGCAGCGGGCGATGTCGAGGGCGAAGACCGCCCACACGAGCCAGGTCAGGCAGGCGAGGAATTCCAGCAGGAACGTCGTGGTCATCGGGCCGAGCAGGACATCCTGGGCTTCCGTCCAGGAGGGCAGGTGGTCTGGCAGCGGCCAGCCGACGAAGTGCGTCAACGCCCACGGCAACCCGGCCAGCAGGGCGAGCAGGACTGCCGCCGCCAGCAGCCCGCGCACCAGCCTCCCGAGCACTCCGAGCACCCGCCCGGCGCCATGGCGGAACCGGCCTCGCGTTCGCGGCGGCCGATGCGGCTTGCGGCGGGAGGGATGCGGTGATGCGGCCATGACGTGCTCGTTTCCTCAGAACTGGACGTGTTCGCTCCTCCGCCCGGTCACACGGCTGTGATGAGCGGGGTTATAGGCGAACCCGCGGGCGGCGCGAGCGCGGGCACGGTCAGCTCGCGTGGGCGATGATCGGCTCGCGCTTGTCCAGCCCGGCAGCGGTCGAGCCCTCGCGCGAGTTGGTCCTCTGCTCGGGTGTCGCTGTCCTCGGTCCGGGGAGGGAGCGCGTATCACCCGGTGCGCCGGTCGCCGTCTTCTTGCGCTTGCCGCGGCCGGGCTTGCGCCCCTCGATCCACCCGGTGAGGTCGGATGGTTTGAGGTCGGTGAACGCAGCCAGCTCGTCGACGTCGATGACGTCCTGGGCGTCGGCGAGCACGTCGCCGAGCTCACGCTCCACTTCGGCGAGCTGCTCGACGATCGCGGCTCGGCGCCCCGCGAGTTCGCCGACCTGCTGCGCGGCGGCGGCTCGGCGTGCGCTGCGGGCGGTGTCGGCCTCTTCGACGCGCCGGCGGATCTCTTCGGGTGTTGCCATGCTGCTGTCCCTTCTCTGCGACGGGCGTGTTCACGACGGGCGCGGGTGTGGTCAGGGGTCGATCGCGGTCACCCCGCGCTGCGGGTGTGCGCTGCCCTGCCCGTGTACGTGGAGCGTTCCGATGCCGACCAGGCCGAGCAGTTGGGTGTTCTGGGTGGCGGTCACGGTGACCGTGACGGTGTCGCCGGAGACGGTCACCGTGCCGGTGGCGCCCTCGGCGGCCAGGTGCGCTTGGGCGTTGGCGACCGCTTGGGCGGGCACGAGCTGCAGGCTGCCGTTGGCGCGGTAGGCGGACAGGTCGATGGCCTGGGCGCCGGCGCGGGCGGCGGCCTCGGCCTGGCCGTTGGCCCGTACTTTGGCGGCCAGCGCGAGGCCACCGTCGAGGGTCAGGCCGGCCAAGGCCAGGATGCCGACGGTCAGCGCCAGGACGAACGCGGTCACTCGGCCCTCGTCGGCGCGCCACCACCGCAGGCGCGTGCGCCGCCAAGTCGACCACCGGCTGCGCCGGACCTGACGGCCTCGCCGGGTCATGTCCGGCTCCCGGTGTTCAGGGTCGAGCGCCAGAGGTCCACGGGTTCGACCGAGGTGGCCGACAGGGTCTTGCCGCCGGGCACGCCGAGGATGAGCGCGTCGCCGAAGTCGACGGCGCAGGACACGGTCACGCTGACCGTGCCGCCAGGGCGCAGGCCGCCGATCGACGTGCTCACCGACAGGGAGGTGCACACCACGCCCGCTGAGGACAGTGCGCTCGCGGCGGTCGACTGGGCCGCTGCGGTCGCGGTTGTCGGGGTGCGTTCGATGCTGGCGGCGCGGGCCGCCTGGTGGGCGGCGTCGTCGATGCGGATCCGCGCGTCCACCCCTCGGTGGACGACCACGCCGACGAACACCAGCAGCATGATCAGGAACGGTGCGGCGATAGTGACTTCGGCGGCCACCGAGCCGT
Source organism: Saccharothrix carnea (assembly GCF_003014735.1). Taxonomy (GTDB): domain Bacteria; phylum Actinomycetota; class Actinomycetes; order Mycobacteriales; family Pseudonocardiaceae; genus Actinosynnema; species Actinosynnema carneum. The sequence continues at coordinate 17,527 of NZ_PYAX01000021.1, forward strand.
CATCGGCACGCCACCAGGCCGCCCACCCCCACCGACCGGGACGCACGCGGCCGTGACGCCGTCCTGGAGGCGTGACGGGCACATGGGGCGGCGGCGTCCGCGATGGCATCGCGGGTCACCCGCCCGCCAGGTCGGGGACGAAGCGTTCAACGGGCCCGACGGCCTCGGCGTGCACCGGCAGGCTCAGAAACGGCACGACCGAGGTCGCGGTCCCGCTGACCCGCACCGACGCCGAGGCCGCTGTCCGGTCGGAGGTGACGGCGGGGCCGGTGAGCGGGCCGCGCGCGAGCTGGTCGAGCAGTTGCCGCGCGCCGGCTATGCCGGCCGCGGCGGTCCCGTTCTGGGACCGTGCCACCGCGAGCCCCTGCGAGGCGGCGGCCTGGGCGATGTGGGTGGCGTGTGACCAGAGCGCGAATTGCACGATGGCCAGCAGCATCAGCAACAGCAGGGGCGTCGCAATGACCAGTTCCGCGCTGACCGAGCCACGGTCGCCGCGCAGCGCTCGGCGGACTCGAGACCATCCGGCGCAGGTCACCGGTGACTGCTTGCAGTGCTTGTCGCTCATGGGGATCACATGGTGATGCCGTTGGCTTTTTCGGTGACCTTCGCGATGACGATCGCGATCACCGCGAGCGCGGCCACGACGAGCAGCGCGGTCACCAGGACGGTTTCGGTCGAGTACCCGGCCTCCGGCTGGCGGCGCAACTCCTCCCAGCGTGCTTGCACCACTGTCCACAATGCCTCCACTTGTGTGCGCATCATGTTGTCCTCTCTTGTCGTTCACGTTCGGTCGTTGTCCGCGCGAGATGTCACAGTTCATGTCAGAGTCCATTGAGGACCTGTGTGAGCGCGGGGTAGGCGATGAAGGCCAGGAACCCGAGGAACAGAGCCATCACCGGCAGGCTCATGCGTTCGGTGGCTGCTTGGGCGTCGCCTTCGGCTTCGGTGATCTGGTGGGTGCGCAGCGCTCCGGCTTTGGCGGCCAGCGAGGTGCGGACCTTGGCGCCCTCGGTGCCGGCCAGGCTGACCGAGGCGGCCAGCTCGGCGAGCTCGGTGACGTCCAGTTCCTCGCCGAGCCGGCGCAGCGTCGCCCACGGGGTCGTGCGGGTGAGGCGGGCGGTGTCCAGGGCGCGGCGGATCTGCTCGAACGCCCACCCTCGTCCGATGGTGACAGAGTCGCCCAGCGCGCTGTCGACCCCCGCTCCCCCTGCCAGGGTGATCCACACCAGGTCCAGGTAGGCCGAGAGCGCGTGGCGGAACCCGGTGCGCAGCTTCGCGGCCTCTGAGCGGGCGTGCAGGTCCGGCAGGACGAACCCGACGGCCGCCAGGACGAGTCCGGCGATGATCGGAAACTCGAAGCCGGGTCCGAGCCCGGCCACGGTGAGGACCACGGTCAGCAGGATGGGCAACAGCAGCCCGGCGACGGTGAGGGTGGCTTTCTCCGCCAGGTGGGTCGAGGTCGAGCGACCGATGACCGCCAGGTCCTTGGCCAGGTGCGGACAGGGAAGCCCGAGCGCGCGCAGAGGCGCGACGGCGGGTCGGCCGAGCCGGGCAGCCCAGCCGGTGTCGTCAGTGGCGAGGATGGGCGCCGGAGCGGGTGGGGCGGTGGCATAAGCCAGGATCGCACCAAGGGCCGGCCGTGGCGGGAACAGGTAGACCGCCAACGCCCACAGGCCGGTCCCGGATCCGACGCCCAGGGCGATGTAGGTGATCACGGTGTTCACTCCTGCCTCGCGGTGACGAGGACCGGTGCCGGGCTGGTTGCCGGATCCTGGTCGGCAGCGGTGGAGAGAAAGCGGCCGGGCTGGGCGACGCGGGCGATGCGGTTCAGCCACACGAACCCGGCGGCGAACAGCGCTCCGATGCCCAGGAGCACGATCTGCCCGGCGGCGCTGTCGTAGGCGCCCATGTAGTTGCGGTTGAGCAGCACCACGGCGACGGCGAAGGCCAGGGTGGTGCCGACGATGACGCGCACCGAGGTGCGGGTGCGGGCGCGGCCGGCCTCGACGCGCATCCGCATCGAGGCTTGGCCGCGGGCGGCGTCGGCCAGCGACCCGAGCAGTTCGGCGAGTTGGCGGGTCTGTTGTTCGGCGGCCAGCAGCAGGGCGGCGATGACCAGGTCGCCGACCGGATCGTCCAGGCGCTCGCCAAGACGGCGCAGCGCGGGCGCGAGCCGGTCGCCGTTCTCGATCCCGGCGGCGAGCTCGCCGACTTCGCCGCGGATGGCCGTCGGTGCCAGTGGCGCTGTGGCGAGGATGGCCTGCTCGAGCCCGGCGGCGGCCGACAGGGTGTCGCGGAGCATCTCGGTCCAGGTGGCGATGGCCTCGATCCGCGCGACTCGGCGGGTGTGCTCGGGGTCGCGGCCCAGCACCCGCGGGAGCGCCCAGGCGGCGAGGCCGGCCAGGACGGCGCCGACGACCCAGCCGGTGAGCAGACCGGTCACCACCCCGGCGGTCACGGCGAGCGCGATCCGCAGGCCGCGGTGCTGGTCAACGGTCCCGGCCGCGCGGGTTCGGGTGCGGCGTTGACGCCGTGGGTCGGGTCCGCGCCAGCCGAGGACCACCAGCAGCAGGCCGAGCCCGGTGCCGACGCCGAGCAGCGCCGCGGCGGCCGTGGTGGGGCTGAGGGTGATGTTCACGGTGCCCACCAGCCCTCGGGGTTCTCCAGGACGCCGGGGTCGAAGCCGACGTCGACCAGGTCGTCGAGGGTGTCGCTGCGCAGCGCTCCGGCCACGGGGCGGGCGCGGCGGTCGGGGCCGGGGCGGTAGACCTCGTTGGAGATGACCTGCGGGCCGTCGGCGCCGACGACCTCGCGGATCGAGGACACGACACGGGTGCGTCGGTCCTGGGCGCGGGCCAGGTGCACCACGAAGTGCACAGCCGAGGCGACCAGCAGGTTGGTGGCTTCCAGCGGTAGCCGCTCAACGCCCTGGGCTGCGTAGGAGGCCAGGCGGGTGAACGCGATCCGGGAACTGGATGCGTGCAGGGTGGCCATCGAGCCGTCGTTGCCCTGAGACATCGCGTTGCACATCGGGATGACCTCGGGCCCGCGGATCTCACCGACGATCACCCGATCCGGCGACATGCGCAGACCCCACCGCACCAGTTCGGCCTGGCTGATCGCGCCCTCGCCCTCGACGTTGGCTTCACGGGCCTGGAAGGCGGTCACGTCGGCATGGACGTCCGGGTCGTGATCCAGGCCCAGTTCGAAGGCGTCCTCGATGGTGACGATGCGCTCCAGCGGATCCATCTCGCCGGCCAACGCGCGCAGCAGGGTGGTCTTGCCCGCACCGGTACCGCCAGTGATCAAGACGTTCCTGCGGGCCTTGACCAGCGCGCGCAGGAACGCCTCCAAGCCGGGGTCCAGGGTGCCCCGGCGTCGGAGTTCGGGCAGGGTGACGGTGAGGTAGCCGTGACGGCGGATCGACAGCGCCGTCACCCCGCCCGCGGTCAGACCCATCACCGCGAACAACCGCTCCCCGCCGGGGAGCTGGAGATTGACCGCCGGAGAGCCCTGGTCAAACCGCCGCTCCTGGCTGCTCGCGCGGGCGGCGAGCAGCCGCACCAGGTCGGTCAGCTCTTCGTTCGATCCCGCGATGGGGGCGACCTGGGCGCGGCGGCCGTCGTTGTACTGGACGAAGACCCGGTCGAAACGGTTGGCGTTGATAGTCTCCACGGTCGGGTCGTCCAGCAGCGGCTGCAGCCCTGCCATGCCGAACAGCTCGTTGACGACCTCCCCGACGACCCGCTGCTCGACCTCGCGCGGCAGCAGCTGCCGGCCCGCCGCCAGCTCGTTCTCGGTGTGCACCCGCAGCGCCTCGTCAAGGAGGCCCCGCGCCAGCTCGCGACGCGCCTCGCGAGTCGCGGTCGTCCCGGTGCGATCCTGCTGATCGGCAACCCGCTGCGGAAGCTCGGCGTTCAACCGCTCCCGCAGGTGCTGCCGCAGCCGCGTCGTGGCGGCCGACAGGTCAGCCGTGTCCTCGTCGGTGCCCCACCCCGGCGGCGGCACATTAGTGTCCGCGCCCAGTGCGCCGCTACCGAGCGGGGCCGGGCCGGGCGGTTGTGGATGGGGGCGCAGAGGCACCGGCGCCGGGTACTGGTTGGTCGGGTACGTCACGACGCCTGCCCTCCCTGCTGGTCGCGGTGGCCGGTTGCGGGGTTCGGTGCGACGCGCACACCGTTGGAGGAGACCGCGCCGGGTGGCACGCCCGGAGCCGAGCGCAGGACCGGGACCTGCGTCACCGGCTCAGCCAGCCGGGGCTGAGTTCGGCCGGCCGGTGTGCGCTCGCGGGTGGCCAGTTCGGTGGCGACCCCGTGGGCGAAGCGGCCGAGCGCCGAATGCACGGGGCCACTGCGACCCCAGCGCAGCTTGCTCGGCCGCCCGCACAGCACGGCCGCGCCGTTCCGATCGTCGGGCACGCGCCCCAGCGGCGGGACGCCGAGTTCGCGGGCGACCTCGGCGGTGGAGTAGCCCTCGCCCACCAACAGCAGCACCGGGTTCGGGCTCCAACGGCCGACCGCAGGCAGCCGGCGCGGCAGGTGCGCGAGGTCGTCGGCGTGCGCCCGCGACAACAACACGACCGCGTCGGAAGCACGCACGATCGGCAGAACGGGCGAGCCGGAGTCCACACGCCCGCAGTCGACGATGACCACCGTGCCCGGCTGGTTGGCCGCCGCCCGCAGAACACCGAGCCCACTGGTCGGATCGGGAGCCAAGGCCGTCAGCGCCGCGCGGGCCTGGTCGGCATCGGGCGGGGCGGAGATCACCGGCAGACCGCCGGGAAGCTGCTGGGTGTGCAGCCACACCAAGTCGGCGTCGCCGCTACGGCGCGCCGCAGCGGCGAGGCTCACCAGGCCTGGTGTCGAGGACAGCGAGAACCGCAGGCCGAGATCGCCACCGGAAGGATCGGCCTCGACCACTAGTGCGCGTGCCGGAGCGGGCCAGCGGGCGGCCAAGGCCACGGCCAGCGTGGTGGCGCCCGGCGAGCCTTTCAGCGACAGGACCGAGATCAACATCAGCGACCTCCAGCTGGGAGCATCACGATCGACAACTGACCGGCTGGTACGGCGGCGATCTGGCGGGCGGCGGCCTCGGACAGTTGCACCGAGACCACGGTGTTCTGGTCGTTCGCCGGAGTAGTCACGCTGGTCACCACCGCAGGCCAGACCGTGCCGCCATCGGAGGGCGGACTGGCCGCGGTTCCGGCCTGGCCTGGCACGAACACCACCGACACCCGCGCTCCCGGTCCGACTTCCGCGGGGAACTGGCCGGGTTTGAGCGCGAGGGCGGCGATGGCCTGCCCGTCCGAGGGAAGCGCGGCGCCGCCGACGGCGTCCGGGGTGAGCAGCGCCCCGGCCGACAAACTGGTGGCCATCGGCCGGCCGACCACGGCGGCGGCCTGGTCCGCGCCGACGACCGCGACGCCGGGGTCGACCGCGACATTGACCTGCCGCAGGTCCTGCGTGGTCAGCACGTGCCCCACCTGCACGCCGCGGGCCAACGCGAGCACGGCCTGCCGATCTCCCGAGTTCAGCGAGATCAGCACGAAGCCGCCCACGCACGCCAGTACGAGCAGCACGCCGAGCAACAGGTACGGCACGCTGCGGTGGCGCCCTGTGGTGCGCAACCGCGAGGAGGGACGCTTCTTGGTGTCGTTGATCCAGGGGCCGTTGGCCGTGCTCGTGGCCCGGTCGGTGTCGGGCCGGATCGTGGTGTCGGTGTTCACGCCGGTACCTCCAAAAGGCATGCGGGTAGTGCGCCGCGTCGCCAGAGGATGGTCAGCGAGCGGAACAGGTGGTCATCGCTTTGTGGGCTGGGAAGTGGTGCCCCGCGGGGAGGCAGTGGCGCTGGTCAGCCGCCGCCGTTGTTGAGCGCCTGCGACTCCGCCACGCGGAAGGTCGCGTTGCCCGTCGTGGTCATGTCTGGGAACGTGCCACCCTGACCCGCACCGGACCAGGTCACCGTCCAGTTCACGATCGCCGTCACCGCGTACGCCAGCCCCGGCTGGCTCGCCGAAGAGCGGCGGTAGACATGGCCGCAGTCGGGCGAGGGCGCCTTCGGATCGATGCCCGCCGCGTACGGCGTTCCCCCATCGGCGCAGGTCACCGTCGAGCCGTCACCCATCGACCAGGTCACCGAGGATGGAGTCGCGACCGCGGTCACCGACACACCCGGAACCGACGCGTTCGCCGACACCTCCTGCCACCCACCGCTCAACCACAACCACGTCGGCAGGTTCACCAACTGCACCTCAGCGGGGTTGGCCGCGATCACGACCGAAGGCAGCCGCAAGCGGTTACGCGCGATGGCGGCCACCTGCTCCGGCGACAGCGCCGGTTGCGCACCGCCGCCAGTAGGCACCCACACAGGCCCGTGGGACAGCGGATCCTTGCCATCCGGCGAACACAACACCATGAACCAACCGCCCGGCTCCTCCGGCTGACCCTCCGGTGCGTGGTAGTCGACCGGCTTGTAGTTGCAGTCCGCATAGGGATCGTCGCCGTTGTCATGTCCAGAGGGTGGTTCTTTGCCTCCGGGGCGTCCGACCACCGGCCCGGGCCAGTTACCGATTCCAGCACCGAGGTCACAGATCGGCGATGGATCTTGGGTGCAGTTCACATCGCCCCATGGGTCCTGGGCCCTGGCAGGCGCAGCTGTCATCGAGAGGATGAGCACTCCGATGATCGCAAAATTCAGCATGTTCCCACCTCGTGTACGCCGAAGTCGCTGACCTTCCAGGATCCGTCGACCTGCTTCTCCACCACCGCGTTGATGTGCCGCTTGCCCCCAGGCTCACCGTCAGCAAGGGCACCGTTGTCGGCGTAGTGCTTGGTCCATGTCGTCGAGTCGCCGCAGTCGGAGACGATCACCTTGATGGGCAAACCAAGAGGCTCCACTGAGGACACCGTCGGATTCAGAACGGGTTGCCCGCGCGTCACGATCCCCAACTCGCGGTAGCCGAACAGTCCTCGGGTCAAGGTCGACAAGGCGCCGCCGGTGGCGTAGCGGGCCAGTTCCGGCGACTGCCAGTCGGCGGTGGTACCGGCTGTGGCATAAGCAGTCCACATCTGCCGATAGGTCTGCACTCCTTGTGCCCGTGCCTCATCGACCGGACTGGTTACCGCTGTGGAAGTTCCAGGGAGAGGGCCGTCCACGTCGGCTGGCGTGCCCGACTGGTCTGGCGACATGGAGGTTGATGCACTGCACGCGGCCAGAGAGAGGAAGACGGCCAGAGCGGTAACTGTGCTATGGAAGATCTTCATGTCATCCTTCAGGTCTCGATCGTGGTGACGGGAGAAGGCGCGTCGACGACCTTCCAAATGATCACGGTGCGACGAGAGCGAGCAGGGCTCCGCCGACGATGGCCGGGCCGAAGGCGAGGCGGTCCGTCCGCGAGATTCGTCGGGTGATCAGCAGTGTCGTGCCTGCAGTGGCGCCCAGGAGCAGCGCGAGCACAACGCCGCGCAACAGGTCGAGCCAACCGACCCACCCAAGGTAAAGGGCGACCGCTCCCAGGAGCTTGACGTCGCCCGCCCCGAGAGCAGCAGGAATGATCATCGCCACTGTCAACGACGCAGCGGACGTGATCCCGGCGGCTAGGAGCGCTCGCGTCAGGGCGTTCAGGTCATCGTGGGAAGCCGCGACATATCCCAAGATCGCCACTCCGCCCGCGAACAGGGCTCGGACGAGTGGGGCGGGCAGGCGGTGGCATACCCAGTCGATCATCATCAGCGGAACGCCGATCGCTGCCAGCCACAGGACGGCGAACTGGTGGGGCACACCGTCGAACCGCTGGTGAAGCATTCCCAGTCCAACTCCGACGACCGAGCCCACCATGTACCCGTCGCGCGCCCCGAGCGCGTTCAACGAAAGCCAGGACCACAGTCCAGTACCTGGACGCGGAGCCTGTATCCGTCCGCCGATCACCTGATGCCCGTCGGTGTCAGCTGAAGCTCGGGCCACGACGCCGAGCGTCACCGAGCCGCATGCTGTGCCGATCAATGCGACTTCAACCCACATGTCACAACCCCCACGAGGTGAAGCGAAGATGACTTCACGTATCCGACAACCGCACCGTTCACTCGATCGGGGTTTCATCGGATCGGTAGGACCAACGGTCTGCATCTGATCCCCATATCCTCGACTCCTGCCGGTCTCCATCGGGGCCGGCCGGGACCAACGGTGGCAAGGTCGCCCGGGAGGTGACAAGGGGAGCGGTGTATTCACTTGGACGGAATAAAGAATAGGCAGGCCGACATAGGACCCGAACTGCGTCGGAGACGTGCCGCCGCAGGGCTGTCGCTGCAGCAGTTGGCGGACCGATGCCACTACAGCCCTGGGCACATCAGCAACGTCGAGCACGGGACCAAGCCTGCGAGCGAGGACTTCCTCCGCGCCTGTGACCAGGCACTCGACACTGGCGGCGCCCTGATGGCACTGCTGTCCGCGCGAGGCGACCGCGCCAAATCACGCACATGGAGCAATCCCTCGCAGTTGCCTCCGGTGCCACGACTGGTGGGCCGTTCCGCACTCGTCGACGAACTCGACGGAACACTCGACGCGGTGACGAGCACCCGATCGTCGGGCATCATCGCACTGGATGGGGCAGCGGGCAGCGGTAAAACCACACTTGCTGTCACATGGAGCTACCGGATACGTCAAAAGTTCCCCGATGGAGTGTTGTTTTACGATCTCCGCGGCTACTCAGCGAATTCTGCCCCAGCAGAGCCGACCGAAGTGCTGGAGACCTTTTTGCTCGACCTCGGGGTGCCGCCGGCAGACATCCCGCCGACCGCCCACCGCCGAGCCACCCTCCTGCGCACGAAGCTCGATCGGATGCGCGCCTTGCTGCTCCTGGACAACGCATCCGACGCACAGCAGGTACGCCCTCTGCTTCCAGGAGGGTCAGGCTGCCTGGTGATCATCACGAGCCGTCGACGACTGTCCAGCCTGGCAGTCCGGGAGGGTGCCCGATGCGTCACGGTTCCCTCGTTCACCTCCGACGAAGCAGTGACCCTGTTGCGCGAAGCGATCGGCACCGAGCGGGTGAACAGCGAGCCGACCGCCGCGCACGAGATAGCCCGCTTGTGCGCGCACTTGCCGTTGGCGGTCAGGGTGGCCGCGGAGCGGATCAGCGCCCACCCGCACGTGACGTTGGACGAGCTGGCGAGGGAGCTGTCTGCGATCGACAAGCGGTTGGATGTCCTCTCGCAGGAGGACGAAGCGGTGCGCGCGGTGTTCTCCTGGTCCTACCGCGCCCTGGGCGACGATGCGGCCGGGCTGTTCCGCCTGCTCGGCCTGCACCCCGGTGACCGGTTCGGCTCCGACATCGCTGCGGCGTTGTGCGGCATCGAGTCCCGCAGTGCGATGCCGCTGCTCAGGCAACTGTCGGCCGTGCGGCTGGTTGACGAAGTCGGTCAAGACCGCTTTCGTCAGCACGACCTGCTCAAGGCGTACAGCGTCGAATTGGTCCGCACCGAAGAATCCGAGGATCAACGCACCGCGGCCGTGGCCAGGCTCGTCGACTGGTATCTGCACACCGCTTATAGGGCCAACCACGCCCTGGCCCCGCAACGGCGCGATCCCGAGCTGGACCCTCCTGCCGACGGGGTGCCGTCGTCACCGGCCGGCTTCACCTATGAGCAGGCGCTCATGTGGTGTGAAGCGGAGCTTCCGAACCTCGTCGCGACCACCCGATTGGCACATCACAGCGGCCTGCATAAGCAGGCGTGGCAGCTACCGGTCGGGCTTTGGAACTACCTGTTCCTACGTAAGCCGTGGACGGCCTGGATCACCTCCCACACCATCGCCTTGGCCGCCGTAGAGGCCAGCGGAGACGTTTTTGGTCGGGCATGGGTGCTCAACAACCTCGCTCACGCCCACCGCGAGCGTCAGGAATACGACCTGGCCAATCGCGAACTGGCAGAGGCGTTGACCCTACGTCGCCAGATCGGGGACGAGACGGGGCAGGCGTGGACACTGACCGGCAGCGGCTACCTGGCCGCCGAACTGGGCAGGCGGGACAAGGCGGTGAAGCTGTTCAGCGAGGCGGTGGAGTTGTTCCGCGGCGTCGGCGATCGTCACGGTGAAGCCATCGCATCGGCCAGCCTCGGTGAGGCGATGCGACGTTCCGGCCGCGACGCGGAAGCCTTGCACCACCTGAGCAGAGCTCTGGAGATCATGCGTAGCACCGCCGATCGCTACGGCGAAGGCTTCACCCTGACCAAGCTCGGCACCACACTGCACGACCTCGGGCGTTACCAGGAAGCCCTCAGCCAGTTCGACCTCGCGCTGAAGACTCGTCGACAAGTCGGTGACCGGTGGGGCGAGGCCGAGACGTTGGTCAGCCATGGCCACACCCTGAATGCTCTCGGCGACCGGCAAGAAGCGCAGGTCTCATGGCGCAAGGCGCTCGCCATCCTCGACGAACTCGACGACCCGCGCGCGAACGAGGTCCGGAATTACCTCCATGACATGCCTGCGCCTCGCAGTCATGAACCCGACGGCCCGGCGGTGTCCACCGGGTCGTCCGACCAGGTGTAGTCGGGCGGTCGGTAAGCGATGAAGCGGTCCAGCAAGCGGTCCACGTCGTCGTCGACCAGCAGCATCTCCCGGTACGGCCGCTTGAGGAACCCCTCGGCCACCATGTGGTCCACCATCGCCAGCAACGGGTCGAAGAACCCGGCCACGTTGAGCACACCGACCGGCTTGGCGTGCACCTTCAGCTGCGCCCACGTCCACGCCTCGAACAACTCGTCCAGCGTGCCCGCTCCGCCCGGCAACGCCAGCACCGCGTCCGACAATCCGGTCATCATCGCCTTGCGCTCGTGCAAGCCCGCCACCACAAGCAGCTCGGTCAGCCCCTGGTGGGCGATCTCCCACCCCACCAGCGACTCCGGGATCACCCCGATCACCCGACCACCGGCCTCCAGCGCCCCGTCGGCAACGGCTCCCATCGTGCCCACGCGGGCGCCGCCGTACACCACCTCGATCCCCCTTCGGGCCAATGTCGCGCCGACCTGCCTGGCCGCCGAGAGGTAGGTCACCCCGGCACTGGAGGAACCGCAGTAAACGCACACCCGCATGACGCCGAACCTAAAGGCACACCGCTCGAACGAGTGATAGCGACGCCCCTGACGAACCTGATTGGGTGACCACGTGCGCATCGTTCTGGACACCGACCCCGGCATCGACGACGCACTGGCCATCCTCTACCTCGCCGCTCAAGAGCAAGCCGAGATCGTGGCCGTGGGCAGCGTGCACGGCAACGTCCCGGCTCCCCAAGCCGCCGACAACGCCCTTCGGGTGCTCGAACTCGCGGGCCTGCACACCGTGCCGGTGGCAATCGGCGCACGTCGCCCGCTGGCCCAGCCACTGCACACCGCCGAATTCGTCCACGGCCACGACGGCCTCGGCGGTCACGCAGGCCCTCCCCCCGAAGGTCGTCCGATCAAGCAGTCCGCGGCCGAGCAACTCGTCCGCCTGGCCCGCCAACACCCCGGCGAACTCACCCTCCTCGCCCTCGGCCCGCTGACCAACATCGCCCTGGCACTGCTACTGGAACCCGAACTGCCCGGGCTGTTGCGCTCGGTCATCGTCATGGGCGGCGCCCTGACCGCCCCCGGCAACATCACCCCTTCGGCCGACGCCAACTCCTGGCACGACCCCGAAGCGACCGACCTCGTCCTGGGGGCCGCATTCCCCCTGACCCTCATCGGCCTGGAGGTCACCGAAGCAGCCCGCGTCGACCAGACGTGGCTGGACACACTTGCCACGATCGACAACCCCCGCGCCCGCTTCGCCACGAGCATCATCGGCCACTACGCCAACTTCTACGCCGCCATGTTCGGCCGCCGCGAATGCACCCTGCACGACCCGCTCGCCGCCGCCATCGCACTGGATCCCGACCTGGCCACCTACCGTCGACTGGCTGTGGCCGTCGAACTCACCGGCACCCACACCCGCGGACGGCTCATCGCCGACCTGCGCCCCATCGTCAACACCACCCACATCGAAAGCTCCATCACCACCGACCGCCACCCTGTTGACGTCGCCCTCACCGCCGACGCCGCCACCTTCTTGTCCAGACTGCTCGAAGCACTCAGCTGAAGGCGACATCGAAGCGGCAGCCGAGGGCACGTGGACGCGGATGAGGCGGAAGAGCTCCCGGATATCGCATGAAGCGGTACCGGGGCACTGGCCGAACCCGGATCTACCAGATCATCGCAGAGCCTTGAGCGTGGCGATGTTGTCAGCCGAAGTGGAGCTGTGGGACGTCGTAGAGGTTTGCGTTGCGGCGGCGGATGAGGGCGGGCTGCGCGATTTCGATGATCAGCATTTCGGTGAGGAATTGGACTCGCGCGTTGAGCAGGTGGCTGGTGTACCCAGCGGCGCTGTGCTCTTTGCGGCCGACCGAGACGTGAATGTGAGGGTGGACCTTGCCACCGGCTTCGTCGTAGGCGAGGGTGCCGCCGCCGAAAGCCTCGACATTGGCGAGGTGGACCTTGGACCAGACCGGAGCCTGGGGATCTTGAAGTTTGTCGCACGTGCCAACGATGTCGACTTCGCTGAAGCCGGCGATGAAGCTGGGGATGTAGGCGTGCCGGACCTGGCGCTGGTCGCAGAAGGCGGCCAGCTCGGTGAAAAAGTCGTCGCCGTGGTCGAAGGCGACACCGAAGCTGCGGCCGAGGGTGAGTTCATGGCTGCGCACGGTAGGTCCTTATCCGATCGTGGTCGTATACGGCCAGTCGCTGGCTGCGCCGTGGCCGCCAGCTGCGGCGAACGCCGCCGTGATGGTCTTCCGATCGCAGCCAGCGTCCACGGAGAGAAGTCCGTGGAGCAGCAGGCGAGACTTGAGGGGGTCGAGGAAGCCCGCCCGGATGAGTCCACGCGACAACAGGTCGCGTTCGGAGCCCGGGAACGCATAGGTGGTCGAGAGCACGGACCCGGCTCCGGTGCGGGAGCAGAGCACCACGGGGATGCGTACGGCGATTTGTTCCAAAGACGTGACCCAGGTCACGGGGACGTGGCCCACACCGAACGCCGCCACGACCAAGCCGTCGAGCCGGCTGGCCAGCGTGTGCAGCAGTGATCCGTCGTCTCCCAGAGAGGCGGTGACGACTCCCACTCGCACGTCCGGGCCGTTACCGGTGTCGGGAAGCAGCCTGCGACCGACGGGCCTGTTGACGATCTGAGGCTGGCCTTCCACGAGGTAACCGAGTGGTCCCCCGTCGGGTGACTTAAAGGTGGAACTGCTGGTGGCATGGGTCTTGCGGACCCTGCGCGCAGCGTGGATCTCGTCGGCGAAAATGACCAGACAGCCCAGGCCATGCGCGGCCGGGTTTGCGGCGGTCTGGATGGCGGCGAGCAGGTTGGCCGGCCCGTCAGCACCGGCAAGAGTCGGGTTGCGCATGGCGCCGGTCACGACAACCGGTTGTACGGCGGCGTGCCGCAGATCAAGGTAGTAGGACGTCTCCTCGATGGTGTCGGTGCCCTGCGTGACCACCACACCGTCGACTCCGGCAGCACACCGGTCACGGATCTCGTCCGTCAGCGCGGAGAGGTCTCCGAAGGTCAATGACGCGCCCGGCACACGGCGGAAGTCCACCACCTCGACTTCGATACCGGTGTCCGCCAGACCCGGTACGGCGGCGACCAACTGCTCCGCGGACAACGCGGGCACGACGCCGCCGCCTGTCGTCGCTGCCATCGCGATCGTCCCACCCAAGCCGATGACCACGACGCGACGAGCAGGCGTGCTCGATGCTTCAGGCGACACGAGCGGTCCTCTCCGATCCGGGGCCGGTTGATCACCACCCTAGTCATTCCGCCCGGCGATACTTCCAACGAACCTGCAGGCCCGTTCAAGACCTTCGAGGGAGAGCAGGCGGCTCCGTGGTTCGGCGAGCCCGGCGCCGCCGTACTCTCCAAGCTCCGCACAGCGTCGGGTCAACCACGTCCAATCCAGTTGTAGGTACTCGGTCAGTTCGCGCAAGCGCTCATGAGCTGTCGCGCCTCGGGCCATCGAATGCGCGCGGGCATGGTTCGACGCGTCGTGGAACTCGCGCAGCTTGGGCCGGTGGTCGGTGATGTCGACCTGCCAGATGCCGTCGGCGCCCATCCAGTTGGCAACCACCGCGCGACGTCGGTCAGCCACGAACCCGTCCAACGAGCCGTACTCCGGGTCGACGACGACGTCCACCCGGATGTCGAACGACTCCATCAACGCCACGGCAAGCAGCAGGAGCACCCGTTCAGGGCGGCTCGACCCTGTGACGGCCGTGTTGGGGACGCAGAACGTCCTCCTCAAGCCGGCCTGGTTCGTGGCCGTTCTCCGCAAGTAGTCGAACTTGTGGGCGAAGAACAGCCAGGTGCTCGCCTCCTCGCCGCGTTGCTCACGGGTCCAAAAAACGGGCGCTTCGGAGAGGGAGTGGGCGTGACGAAGGATGTGCTGGGCGCAGAAGTTCGAACCGAGCCACATCCGCGATACCGGGGCGAGGTCGGACGCCAGGTCACGGCCCCCCACAGATTTCGGTAGTTGTTCGAAAATTGCGAGATGGGCGCTGGCCTCGGCGAGTGCTGCGTCATCATCCAGGAGCGCTTCGTCAAGGTTCGCTACTGACCACAGGATCGCCATCGAGAGGTCGTCGATGAGGTATGCGCGCGACATGAGCAGTTTGGTGCCAGGTGATGTGCCCGCCAGACGACGCCGCGCCTGGCGGGAGTCCAGACCGTAAAGTGCCGGTCCTTCGTTCGATTCCACCACGCCGACGACGAGGCCTCGTCGAGGACGCCGAACGAACGGATCGTCCGCGAAACCCGGTGGGACCCGGCTGATCACTCGCTCGTCGATGTCGGCGGGAAAGGCCTTCACATCGATCGAGGCACCCAGGAAAAATCGTCCTGCGCCGCAGGTAAGCACTGTGTCGGCGAACCCGGACGAGGAAACACCGGCGAAGTCCAGGACAGACTGCGATGAGCCCGGGACTTTGACCGCCTCGATCGATCCACTGCGACGGCGGCGCCTCTGCTGCTCAACTCGGGCTCGCTCGCGAAGTGCAACGAGTTCGCCACGCGCGTCGAGGGCTTCGTCCATGGCCTTCACCACCTCGAGCGAGGGCAGGTTGTGGCCCGGCCGCTCGGCGAGTGACACGTACTGGCGTGTGTAGCCGATCCGCTGGGCAAGTTGCGGCTGGCTCAGTTTGGCGTCGTTCCGGCGCCGCTTGATCTCTTCAGCGAGCAGCGTCGCGGAGGGAGGTACCTCGTCATCGCTCACGGTTGACTCCACTGCACCAGGGGGCAAATAGAGGGCAAATGCTCCGCGTAATCAATTTGCCCCGTTCCGTAATCATAGCTGGTCCGGGTCGAATGGTTCCAGGGTGAATCGGGTGATCAGGAGAGGCAGGCGGTGTCATGCGACCGTTGGATCGGGGCGAGGGCAGTGGCAGTTCGGGTGTGCGGCTGCTCAGCGGGACGGAGCGGGCGCGGTTGCGGTCGGAGTTGTCGGAGGTGGTCGAGTACCGGAAGTCGGGGTTGAGCCTGAACTGGATCGTGGGGTGTCCGCTGGACTGCGGGTACTGCGTGCGGCACCTGTTCGGGAACTTCGGGATGAAGGTGCCGCGAGCGCTGATGGGCGAGGACGAGGCGGTCGGGTTGTTGACCGGTCACCGGTTCTTCCGGCCGCACGTGACGCCGATCCAGCTGCTCAACCGGGCGACGGACCCGATGCTGCCCGCGGTCAAGCCGCACCTGTTCCGGTTGTTGCGGCTGCTGGACGGGCAGGGGTTGACCAATCATGTGCTGGTGATCACCCGGTGGCGGGTGGAGCCGGAGGACTGCGCCGCGCTCAACGCGCTGCGGAACCTGAAGGTCACGCTGTTGATCACCCATTCGGGTATCGACGATCCTCGGATCGAACCGGTCGACTCCGCCATCGCGGCGCGGTCGCTGCGCACGGCGTTCGAGCACGCCGACCGGTACCGGGTGGTGTTGTACTGGCGTCCGATCGTGCCGGGTCTAAACGACACCGACGCCCACCTGTCCCGGGCGCTGGGACTGGGCGAACACGCGCACGCGACGGTGTTCACCGGCCTGTTCTACCGTGACGAGATCCGCGACTACTACCGGGCGCAGGGCCTGCCCGAGCCGTATGAGGCCGGGGCGCGTCGCAAGGTGTTCCCGGAACGGTTGGAGCAGCGCATCCTGACCGCCGCCGCCCACCGTCCCGGGGGTGCGGTGTTGTTCCGCAAGACATCCTGCGCGGTCGCGTACGCGCACGGCATGGCGGATTACAACGGCCACTACGGCATTCGCGAACTGTGCGACATCTGCCCTGTCGCACAGCTCGGTAGGTGCGCGACCGAGTGGACGCCGCCGGACCTGAACGCGGCCGTCGCGCTGGCGGCCGAGCTGGGCGGCAGGCTGGTCGCGATCACCGACCGGGCCGTGGTCGTGGACAGCCTGGACGAGCAGGCCCGCTATCTGATGCAGCACCGCTTCGGTTTCCAGGTGCACGACGCGACCAAGCCACACCACCGGCATCGTCACGGCCGTGCCGACATCGGCTGGCCCACCACCGTGGAGGCATCGTGACCACCCCGCCGCCCGCCGCACCGTTGCCCGCCGCGCTGCAAGGCCACCCGCTGGCGGTGGTCGACGTGGAAGGCAACGGTGGCCGGCCCCCGGAGATCGTGGAGATCGCCGTCCTGCCCGTCGACGGTCCGGTCATGGGAGGCGACCTGCGCACCTGGCTGGTCCGGCCCGCCACCCCGATCACCGCGTTCGCCCGCCGCATCCACGGCATCGGCAACGACGACGTCGAACGCAAACCGCCCTGGCACGGTGTGGCGCGCGAGGTCGAGCGGCTGCTCACCGGCCGCACCCTGGTCGCGCACAACGCGAGCACCGACTACGCGGTGCTGTCTGCGCACCTGCCGGGGTGGCGGCCACCGATGGTGCTGGACACTCTCAAACTCGCCCGGCACGTATGGCCCGAGCTGCCCGGTCACAGCCTGGACAAGCTCGTCGCCCACATCGGGCTGGACACCGGCGGCATCGGCGAGCAGCGACCGCACCGCGCCGGCTACGACACCTGGTGCGCCTGGCACCTGTTCCGCACCCTGGTCGACCGGTCCGGGTTGGGCTGGGACGACCTGGTGGCCACCGCCGCCCTCACCGCCTTCCGTCCCGATCCGGAACCGGAGGGCGGGCTGTGGTGACCGCCGGGGTCGAGAAACCGGTGGTGGTCGCGGTGCTGGGCACCCACTCCACCGGCAAGAGCACCTTCCTCGCCCGGCTGGCCCACGACCTGCGCCGCGAGCAGGTCCAGGTGACCACCGTCGCCGACCTGGGCGAGCAGGCCCAGCGCATCGGGCTGCCGATCCTGCGCAACCACACGTGGGCCTCCACTCTGTGGATCATCACCAGGGGCATCAGCAACGAGCTGGAGTCCTGGCTGCACGGCGACGTCGTGCTGGTCGACCGTGCCGTGCCCGACGCGCTGGGCTACTACCGCGCCGCCCTGGCCTACCGGGGCGAACAACCCGACCCCGAGGTGCGGGCTCGGTTGGAAGCCCTCGTCCGCGGTTACAGCACCAGCTACGACCTGCTCTACCGCACCACCCTGGATCCCGCCATCCCCCTGGACGACAGCAAACCCCGCGACCCCGATCAGCGCTTCAGGGAGCTCGCCGACCACCACGTCGGCGCCGTCCTGCGCGATCTCGGCCTGCCGCACCGACTGCTGCCCGCCGACGGCCACGACCAGGCACTGCGCGACGCGCTCGACTTCATCCTCGCCAGGCTCTCCGCCACGGAAGCACCTCAACCATGACTCCCACCGACGCCACCACGAACGGCTCTTCCTCCCCGGAGTCGCCGGGGACTGCTGCCAAACACCTCGGACACACCGGCTGCTGGGTCGCGCGGGCCCCGCACCGCCGCGCGGCCGGACCGATCACTCGACAAGGCGATCCGCGAGACGCCGCCGACCACGACGGCAATCACGCGAAGCCGACCGGGCCGGCGGCCGCGGGATCCGGCTTACCCACGTGGCCACCACCTCCACTGTGACCGACCGCAGTGCCCCCTTCGACCACCGGCCGGTCCGCACGCCGGCCGGACATGGTGCGGCGGGTGACGCGCAGCGCCGACCCCCGCGCGCCCGCACCCGCCGCACCCCCTACAGCACACGAGGAACAGCCATGCAAACCGACGAAAAGGACCCGACCCCGGTCAGGTTGAGCAGCGCACGCAGCCGCGAGCTGGGTGAGGAACTGCGCCGGATCCGCCACCACGTCAACATGTCCGCCTCCGCCACCGCCACGGCCCTGGGATGGTCACTGGGCAAGCTGTCCAAGCTGGAGACCGGCAGCCGCAGCACCAGTCCGTGGGAGATCGGCAGCCTGATCGGCCGCCTGGGCGCCGACAAACCCACCCGGGACCGGGTCCTGGCCATCGCCACCGAACCGGACACCGGAAGCTTCCTCCGCACGCACGACGGGTTTCCCGATGGCCTGGTCGCCCTGTGCCTGCACGAGCGGGCGGCACGTACCATCACCGCCTACGAACCGCTGACCGTGCCGAGCCTGGCCCAGACCGAGGACTACGCCCACGCCCTGACCGGCGACCGCGCTCTCGTCCAGGCACGCATCACCCGTCAAGGGCTGCTGCGCCGCCCCGACGGCCCGGACACGGTCCTGTTCGTCCACGAGTCCGCGTTGCGTGCGGTGGTCGCAGGCCCCGCGACCATGCGGGACCAGATGCTGCACCTGACCCTGATGTGCGGATGGCCACGGGTCCGCGCCCGTCTGATCCCGGCGGCCGCGGGATTCCACGCCGCCCTCGGGCGGCCCGCCACGCTGCTCACCTTCGACGCGCCGACCCGGCCGCTGGCCCACGTGGAGATCGACACCGTGACCGTGTTCCAGGACGACCCCGACGCCGTGACCCGGTACGAGGCGAAGATGCGGCGCCTCGACGCGCTGGCCCTGTCCCCCGGACGCTCCCGCGACGTGTTCGCCCGCTGGGCCGACGTCTACGACCGGGAGGCCCGGTGATGCCGATACGACCGTTCCGCTGGCTGCCCCACAACCACAAGCGCCACGCCGTCGACGCCGACCTGGTCCCCCGCGACGAGACCCGCACCCTCTGCGGCGAAGAACTCGTCATCCCCACCACACCGTGCACCAAAGACCAGTGGTGCTGGCCGACCTGCACCGAATGCGACGCACGATGGCGCACCGCGGAGGGCATCCTGCCGTTCCCACGCCGATCCACCCCCACACCACACCCCCGACGCCCGGTCCCGACCACCGCCAAGGCCCACGCGCGGTGACCGCCGGCCCACTGCCCTCCGGTCCACCGCGCGAGACGGTCCGAAGAGGCTGCGCGTGGAATCCGCGCAATCGCTCGCGTGGTGACGTCGGGGACGCACGGCAGCGGAAGGTGTGGCGGCGATGTCCTACACCGTGCGCGTGAGATCCGCCGCGTTCACCGAAGCGATGCGCGCCCGGTTCGGCACCGAGTACAGGCTCGCTGCAGCGATGAGCGTCAACCGCTCCACCCTGAACCGCGTCCTCACCGGCTCACTACGCCCCGGGCCGGCATTCATCGCCGGCGCCCTCACCGCGTTCGCCCCGATCACGTTCGACGCCCTCTTCGACATCGTCGCCACACCCGACACGACTCCCGACAGGTCCGCCCGGTGAACGACCCCAGACGCGCAGCCTCGCAGTTGCGCCGCGAACTGTCACAGGCCCGACACGACCCCGACCATGGCGTCCGGTTCGAACCCGACCGCGTCCTGACCACCCTGCGCGCGGTGACGGGCCAGCCGGAGACCGCGGTCGCGCTGCTGGCCGAGGTCTGGCCCGCCATCCCGACCGACACGGACCCCGCCTGGCTACAAGCGCTGTGCGAGGCCGGGACCGAACCAGCCGCAGCCCTACCGACGTCCCTGCTGTCGGCGGTGGCATTCCGCCGCGCCGCCCACACCCTGCGTACCCGAGGACTACTCCGCCTCGCCGCCCACCAGGGCATGCGTGAACTGGCCGTCCATCGAGTCCGCGATGACGACCCCGGTGCCACCGCCGCGGCCCTGCACGACCTGGCTCGGACCTACCGCGCCCAAGGGCGCCTGCACAAAGTCATCGACTGCGCCGACGAAACACTGGAAACCCACCAACGACACCACAACCAGCCCAGCACCGCCCACACCCTGGCACACCTCGGCACCCTGATGATCGAGGTCGGACGGCACGACTCGGCGGTCAAGTACCTCACCCGCGCCGACAAGGCGCTCGAACAACTACCCGACCCCATCCGACGAGCCGAATGCCTGGTCGACCTCGGCCGCGCACTGTGGCTGTCGGGCAACCACACCACCGCCCACCGCGCGTTCAACCGCGCCCTGGCCGTGGCGATCGGCCTCGACGACGCTGTCGCGCACCGGATCCGCGACGCCGTGACGGAGGCCAGACAAACACCGTCCATCGCGGACGCGGATTGATCGACACCGTCACACAACGCCGTCGTTTCGAGGGTTCACGCACCCCAGGGGTAGTAAGCGCTATGGGCATCGAAAGCCCGGTTGAGCTCCGCGTCGGTCGCCAACTCGTCCACCACCACCGACGCCACGGCCGCCAGCCCGGCGACGTCGAGCACACTGTAGACGGCGTGGGTGATAGCCGCGTAGCGCTCCGCCGGAACATCCAGCGGCAACGTGACCTTTATCCTACGGTGATCCATAGGCGAAGCGTGCCGGTGGACCACAGGGGCGAACAAGCATGTACGACTGGCTCTTTCGGGTCTACTTCACCGCTCAATCCGCCTCCACCAACGCTCCAACCCACCGACAACGAGAACACACTCTCGCCCAACCGCCGACGTCGCCGCCCTCGACGGCTCACCCACCGCAGCACGGGGTAGACCAACGCCGGTTAGGCGTTCAGTAAACTGAACGCCTAACCGGTGTTCCTCGCACCGTTGTTGCCAGCATCTCTGCAGATTGCAAGGTCTGGCTCGCATCGGACGTCAAGAAGTGGGCCAACCGCACCCGAAGCAAGGGCAACTGACTCGCTGGTCCCGCGCATGGAAGGCGGCCGCTACTCCACACTCCAGTCCACGAAGCCGAGCGTCTTCAGGTTCTCCTTGAGCGCCGTCACCTGGTCCGGCGTGAGTTTGTCGAGCCCGACACTCTCGATGTCGACGGTGATGCTGATCTGCACGTCGTTCGCAGCAAACAACGGCGTGATGATCTCGTCGCTGATCAAGCTTATGTCGCGGACTGGACGGGACGGATCGAGCGCTTTGGTGGCATGGAACTTCGTCGCCTTGATCGGGCGCGTCGACGATGAGCCCGGCGTGACGACCTGGGTGCCGGGCTTGCCCGGTGTCTGGACGGCCGGCCCTGCGGAGCCAGCCGGGGAGGTTGTGGCCGGGCCTGTCTTTGCCTGCGCTGCCGCGAGCTCGTCGGCAATCTGCTTCTGCGCGACGGCTGGATCGACGATGAGCCCCGACGTGCTCACTGCGGGCGGTGGCTCCGTGATGGTCAGGCCGCGGTAGCGGCCGTCTTCGACCCCGTCGGCGTAGGCAAAGCCGTCCTGCTCCAGGAGGAGCACGTCGGTCATCCGCTTGACTGCCGTGTGGATGACGCCGTGATCACGCACCCGTGGCATGAAGAGGTACTGGGTGAAGTAGCCGCAGAGGGTACTCACCTGGACGTGCGGCTGCTCGTCCCAAAGCTTCAGCTTGTCGATCTGCTGGCGCAGGAGCGACGCTGCGTAAGACTTGAGAACGAACTCGGTCGTTTCGGCCTTCTTGGTGACGCGCTCCGCGAGCGTGCCGTTGCCATTCATGATGATCGTCTCCAGCTCAACCGCGGCAGAGCCGGCTTCCTGGTATGGAACAATGATCCACTTATAGGTCTGGCGGATCGTGTCGGAGACTGCCCTCGTCGCCTGGGAGAGACGGCCCTCGACGACGGTGATGTTGTGCTGGTCGAGGTTCAGCTCGCGGACCCGCTGCTTCACCGACTGCCACGCCATCATGCGACGCAACACCGAGTCGAGCGTGTCGACCCGGTCGATGTCAGCGGCGAGAAAAACGAGCGCGTTCTTGTGAATGCGCGGCTGACCGCCACGGCGTGCAAGAAACTCCTGTGCGGCGTCGGCGGCCGTGGACTTTGCTTTCTTCGAGTGACACCGGTCGAGGCCGAAGATGACGAGCGCAGCGGTCGGCTCGTCCTCCACGTCGGCCGTGCCGCTGGGAACCCTGTGCACCCTGGCGAAGATGCCTCGGTCATTCTCCTCCCGCAGGATGCGGGTGAGCTCGGCATGAACCTCGGTAACGTCATAACCGTCTGCGATCTCCTGGACTAACCGGGAGACGGTCTGCTGGAGCGAGAGCCAGTAGCGGTCCTGATCGCGGTTCATGTACTTGCCGCGGTCGGCGAGCTGCCGGAGTGCGTCGGTGACGTGCGCAGGGTTGTCCGTCGGATACGTCGCCCCGAGGACCACGCGCTTTTGCTCGATGCCGCCGATCGCGGTGCTGCCACCCGTGCGGGCGTTCTTGCTCACGCTCGGGGCGGTGCCCAGGAACACGACCCGGGCGACGCGCTTGCCGGCCATCGACTTCCCCAGGAGCGGGATGTCGGTATCGATGCTGTGCGCGGTCGAGCCGGAACCGGCGATATCGGCGTCGACGATGGGCTTCCACGGGTCGTCGAGGTGGCTGGTGATCTCCTCAAAGACCTTTGTGTCGTCCAGCGGGATGCTCGCGGGCATGATCAGGGCAGATTGGTCGCCGCGCACCCACAGAGCGTGGACAACGGTCGCCATGAGTCGTAGGACGCCTCGGGTACGCTGGAACCGTTCCAGCGTCGACCAGTCCTGGTAGAGCCGGTTGAACAACTCCGGGTGGATCGGGTAGGCGGCGCGCATCACATAACGGTATTGCGGCTGCTGAACCTCGCTCGGGACCGCGTTCGCGTGCCGGCGGTAGTGGTCCTCGAACTTCGCTACGACCAAATCGCGGGCGTGGCTGCCCTCGTTGGCCAGCGGCTTGAAGAGCCGCCGGCGGACGATCTCGTAGGACTCCTCCACCGTCGCGGGCTGCCACGGCGTCTCGACGCGATGGATGACCGACCGCAGGCTCCGCAGGGCTTCCAATCCAGGGGTCCCACCGATCTCGTGCGCGTTGTCGACGATGCCGTCGCCCATGTCGCGTACCGAGTCCGACGCTGGCAGGGACACGACTAGCAGCGCGTTGTCGACCGCCTTGACAGCCTCCGTCAGCGACTGGGCGAAGGTCTGGTGCGCGTCGAAGGTCCCCCCAGCGTAGGGCTTCTCCGTGCCATGCGAATAGAGCTGCCTCACGTAGGCGACCCACTCATCGACGAGCACGACACACGGCGAGTAGGCCGCGAGCAGCGCGGCGAGCTCCGTGGTCGGCGGCGGGACTCCGTTGTCGTCGTACCGCGCGACGCGGGCGTAGCCCTCCTTGCCGCCGAGTTGCCAGGCCAACTCGCCCCACATCGTGCTGACGAAGGTGCCGTCCAACTTCTCAGTGCCGAGCACGGAAAGGTCATTGCCGACGATCACCGCCCGGTGGACACGGCCAGGGACGTCGGCCACGCCTACTTCGTCACAGATCTCGCGTACGCCGAGCAGGGAATCGGCCGAGGTACCTCCGGCGAGGTGGTAGACGGCGATCTCCGAGTGGGTCTTGCCGCCGCCGAACGTCGTCATCAGGTCGATCACCGGCTCGCCACCCGCGCCGTTGAGACGCTGCAGCGTCTGCGCCAGCAAGTACCTAAGACCGCGCGTGATGTAGGTCCGCTCGAAGAACTGCACCGGGTCGCCATACTCCGGGCGCGCGACCCCAAGTGCGACCTGGCGGAGGTCGGCGGCGAACTGCGCGAGCTGAAACGTCCCCTTCATGACATCGTCGTGCGGCTCGGCGACATCGCGCCACGCAGGTAGACCGCCCGTGTCCAGCCGAACCGTGAGCTGTCGCTCCGCTGTGGCCTGATACTGCTTCTGGTCCTTCTCGAAACGGAGCCGGCGCAGTTCCCGTCGCAGTTCGTCGACCTCGTCTGCTGGATTCACAGCGCCGATCTGCCGCAGCATGTGCTCACCATCGGACAGCACTCGCTCCGCCTGCTCGTCACTGAACTTGCCGCCGTGGGCCCATTGCTTCCGCGCGTCCCAGAGCGCCGACACGCAGCGCTTCGCCTCGTACGACACATGTTGGCAGAAGAGCGACTGCCACTGCTTGTCGAACACCCAGAACAGGTATGACGGATCATCGGTCTGATCGGCGAACTCCCGAGGTCCGGTTCCCGCAACCGCGCGGATCTGCGCCTGCCAAGTCTCACCGTACTTTCGCATCAAGAGGTCGGTCATCCACGGTCCGAGCCCCGCTGAGACAAGGTCAAGGACCCTTCCCACGCGCTCCTTGTTCGACAATGCAGCCAC
Source organism: Saccharothrix carnea (assembly GCF_003014735.1). Classification (GTDB taxonomy): domain Bacteria; phylum Actinomycetota; class Actinomycetes; order Mycobacteriales; family Pseudonocardiaceae; genus Actinosynnema; species Actinosynnema carneum. The sequence continues at coordinate 42,000 of NZ_PYAX01000021.1, forward strand.
TAGAACAATCCGTCCTTCTCTGTCGCTGAGATTGCGAGTAGGTCTGACCAGCTGCCGATAAGCGCGTTGTAGCGTTCTTGGTCCCTGGTCCAGCCCTTCCGCGCGGCGATCGCGTGCAGCCGGTACACAAGCGATTGGGCGGAGTCTCGGAACGTACCCAACTCGCCCATCAGCCGTCCGGCGTCCCGTGTACCGCCACCGTCGATCAGGCGATCCGCAAGGTGGTGCACCGCCTCCCAGGCGGTAGGCCGGGTATCCTCATTGGGTGTCCAGGTGCGGTCCATCGGCTCAGCGCCCAGTACCGCTACGAATCCCGGCTTCGGGTAACCAACCACTCCCGCACGCTTCAACTCATCGACGGAGATTCCCTGCGGCCGTGCCAAGTGGTCGGCTTCACCGAAGGCGGCAGCCGTCCAGCCGTGGCGCTCCCACCATGAAACGGCAAACCGGGAGTAGGGATCCAGTTCACCTTCCTGCTCATCTAGGACCTCCCCCAACGCAGCGCTGATAAGCCGTAGCGCCTGCTCGACGGGCACTGCCTTGCCTGCCTGGTCTAGGACCTGGCGATAACGGGAGTACACCTGCATTCCTGGACCCATTGCGGCTTGCGCTAGATCAACTGGGAGGATGCCCGCCGCTTGAAAGTCTTGAACTGCTGGCTTGAGTTCACGCCGAAGGGATCGGTTGAACTCGCCCAGCGAACACGAGCCAGCGGTGAGCGGACGTGGGCGGCAGACCATGACTACGTACGTCGCTACTGCGTTCGTACCTTGTCCAATCATGCGTGTGCTGCCTGTGCCGTGAATGGGCCATGTGCCGGTAACCTCCAAGTCTGCCTGCACCATCGCCGTGAGAATCGACGACCAGCGCGTCTCTTCTTCTCGGCCCCCCTTCTGTTCTTTGCTGGCGTAAACGACGAGCATCGGAAGATCCGGAGCCATCGATCGCTGAAGGTTCCTGAAAGTCTCGGTGAACCCTTCGATGAAGTAAGTACGAGCTGCAGCGGGGTTGTTCGAGTGATGCGCGGCCACTGCAGTCAGTTCGCCATGACGGGGAGCTGCAATCGTTTGATAAAGATCGGGATGGACATCGCGTAGTGCGAGGCGGTGCCAGATATAGAAGTAGTCCGATAGGTCCGCGTAGCCGATGGCATCGAAGTAGGGCGGGTCTGTCGCGACTAGGGCCGGCTCAGGTGGACTGCTGGAACGAGCGTCTGCCCGCCGTACTTGCCCATTCCCACTAGGCGCGTAAACAAGAGAATCAAGAACTGTCGGAAGTGAGCTCGCCCAGGTGCCTCCCTCGCCAACTGCGTCCAACTCGGGAAAGTCCCATGTCATCGGGACGTCGTTTCGACCAAAGGCAGCATTAAATCGCGTTGTTGTGCCATCGCTCTTGACTGTCACACGAGCTTGGGTGGAGTTACTCATCGCCAGTCGCCCAAGAGCCAGACCCAGCAGGGTTGCCACTGCGTCCGCCCAGTCGCGACTGCCGCCGTCCTTCATTACTCGCTCATGTACTTGCGCGACGAGTTCGGCAAATGTGGTCAGTGTCAGAAGTTGACGACGTGTGTACAGGTCCGCCTGATGCTTCAGCCCGAAGCGGGGTCCGGAGAACCAGCGCGGGATATTGGGGAGCGGAATATTCGGGAAGTCTTCTATGGCCGGAACGCTCGCGGCCGCGTCGATCTCGTCCTGTGACGGAGCGCGGTGGTGCCGTCGACCCTCCTTCTCCACAATGACCGCCGTCATCCGAAGGCCCATGCGGCCAGCGGAACCCTCGGCAGCGACGTACGCCTCATCGAGCACGCCTGGGCAGGCGACGCATACGAAGGCAGCCCCTCTGCCGACCTTCGGCGGTTCGGGAGCCTCGCCCGCCCTTTGTCCGCTTATCACTCTCAATACGAGCTGGCCGTCCTGGACTGAGGGCTCGATCCAGGCGCGCTCCCCAGCCTTCTTCGACAGCCACCAAGACGTAGTCAACACCGTCTCGATACCGCAGGTCGGATTCGGGCACTTGATTGTGCGAGCCCAGAGCCAAGCGATAGGCTTCTCATCAGAATGGAGCGGATAGTAGACTTGAAGCTTCTCCCACGCCTGGGCGCGGATCAAGGCGGCATAGAAGGAGACATCCGCCTTGATCCCCTCGTACTCGGGGTAAATATGCTTACCGGAGGAGGCGTCGAATAGGCTGTTTTCCCTCGCGGAGGAGACGCCTCTAGGACGCTTGCGGCCCGGTCGAGGAGCATCCCGTGCGTGCAGCGGCTGCATGCCGTGGACCCTGGGCAGAAGTTCCGTCAGCGTGCGGGTGATCAGCGCAGGAACCGGATTGAGGTCAGTGCCGTAGGTCGGCAACCCGAGCCTCTGCCCTTCTACAAGAGTCGATCCGCCGCCACAAAAGGGATCGAATACCGTTGGGAGACCATTCGGGAACTGCGACAGCAGGATACGCTGTGCCTCGGACATGGAGTCGGCGTCAGGCAGATCCGCCATATTCGCCACGAGCCGCTTGATGAGGTCCAGCAGGTATGCACGCTTCTCTTCATCACCAGGGTCATCCACAAGAGCAGCAAAGAGAAGCGCGCGCCAAGCCGGTAGGGGCGCAGGCGCGAACCACTTGTGCAAATTCCGAATTGTGCCGCTCTTGCGCTCCTTATCAGCCTTGCACGCGGCGTTGATCTCGGCGAGCGGCATGGCGACCTCGATGAGCTTCTTCTTCCTCGGCGACTGAGCGGTGCTCACGGGGCCATCTCCGTTCCTTGGTTCCAGAAGTGGTTCCAGTCGGCGTCCACGGCTGTCTGCCATGGCTGTATCGGCTCGTCGAGCGGCTGACGAATGTACCGGACAGTCGTGCTCTCGTCGTGGTGAACGCGGACGAGCGCGAGGACGCTGCGCTGCCCCTTGTTGAGGGCGGTGACGGCTTCCTGTCTGGTAAGTACGAAGGTATTGCCGCCTTCGACTCGGCCCTTCACCTCGATGAAGTCGAGGCCATCCGAGGTCTGCGACTCGATGTCGTAGCCTGGGTTATTGTGCGGCATCTCCGTCCAGCGGTGGCCAAGGGACGTCTCGATGGCAATAACGGCATCCACAGCGATCCGCTCGACTCGGGCCGTCTCCTTCGCGTGAGCGGCGGCACCCTCAGGGTCGGTGAGGCTTTCGAGCCAGCCCTGCGGGATGACCAGGCATGCCCCGGTGATCTGGGGCGGACTCGCAGCGACAGCGCGTTCAAGATCGAGTTCGCGCGTCCGGCGGTCGAGGCGGCGGGCTAGCTCCTCGGCGCGAGCCTGCGCCTTGTCGGCCGGGAGCCGGCTGGACTTGCCTGCGCGTTCGTTCTCCCGGATCTCAGACGCGCGCCGGTCCCAGAAGTTGATCTCATGGGTGAGCCGCTCGCGGACGAGGCGCTTCGTGCGGTCGACGCGTTCGTGGGTGCGGGCAATCATCTCTTCAACGTGCTTCCGGGCCACGGTGGCGGAGGCGTACTCGACTATAGTCCTGTCAAGGTCGGCGGCTTGGGCCCAGGGTTGCTTGAGGACGCCCTCGGCGGCCTGGAGTTCGGCGCCGGTCGGCGGTTCGAGGTTGGGAATAGGCGTGGTGGCGATAGGCGCGATGGTGCCGTCGGGATCGGTGCGGACGTACTGGACGCGACGACTGACAACTTGCGCCTTGCCAGTAGCGTCGGTCCGGCCATCCGTGACGTCATGCTCCAGTAGGCAAACGACGTAGGGTTCGATGGACGGGTCGTGCCGGTCGATGAGAATGGCCCCGCGACGGAGGGCCTCACCGTGCCGGTCCCCGACGAGGGAAAGCATCGCGGCCATGAGAGGGTGAGCAGGGTGCATGAGTGTGGCGTCGGCCGCGTGACCCTCGACACGGATATTCGATCGATTGAAAGTGATGCGGGAGTACGTGTTCACGACTGGCGCGCCGCGGCCTATGATCCGATCCTGGTCTTTGATGGCGGCGGGGACGGACCGGATCTCGTAACGGTGCTGTTCGCGTTGACGTAGGTGGCCGCCGAGGTCGGCGAATGCCGAAGCGAAGAACGCTTCCACATGGTGAGGTTGAAGCCGGACGGCCTCAGCTCGGTCCATCTCCTGTCGGACCCGTTCGATGTCACTGGTGCTCATAGTCGTTGGAACGAGCTGCTCCGCGGCGAGGATCTCATGCAGGCCGTCGCCGACGTTGGCGTCGACCACCTCGAACAGGTGCGCGCGACTCTCGTCACTGTCACCGTATCGGATCGCGTCAATCATTAGGTCGCGGAGGCTATTGCCGTCGAAGACCTGACCGAGAACGTCGTAGACGCGGCCGCCTAGCGCAGCGCGCTGGTGCTCCAATTTCTCCAACAGCCGGGCATAAACGTCGCCCTCGCGAGTGTCCCGAGCGACCAACGACCACATATGACAGACCTCGTGTTGGCCGATCCTGTGAACGCGCCCGAACCGCTGCTCGATCCGGTTAGGGTTCCACGGCAAGTCGTAGTTCATGAGCAGGTGGGCATTTTGGAGGTTCACGCCTTCACCTGCGGCGTCGGTCGCGACAAGGAAGACGCAGTTGCTGTCATTGCGGAACGTCTCCTGGGCCTTCTTACGGTCCTCACGCCTAGTGCTGCCGCTGATAGTGACAACGGCGTCATCTCGCCCCAGGTGGTTGCGGAGCCGGACCGCGAGATCGTCCAGAGTGTCCTTATGCTCGGTAAAGATGATCACCTTGCGGCGGACACCGGAGGCGTCGCGAGTCTCGGCGTCGTCGTCCAGCGTCTCCCGGAGACGGTCCCACTTCGAATACGACGGGGAATCCCTGATTGCCTTAGCCTGCCGCTCCAGCAGCGCCAGAATTTTGATCTCCGTCTCGAGCTCGGGGATCGACGCAGCGGTGGTCGCTGCGGACACTGCTTTATCTTCGAGCTCTCGCCTCTCTTCATCGGTCAACTCGTCGAGGTCGTTCAGGTCAACATTGCCGAAGTGGGCGGAGCGGGGAGCAGTGCTGTTTAGTCTGGCTTCTCGAAGCTCGCCATTGAGCCGGGACATCCGGCGCTCTAGCGACCGATGAATCGCGGCAGGGCTCGATGCCAGGCGGCGCTGAAGTGTGGTAAGCGCGAACCCAACAGCTATCCGCTTGCGATTATCTTTGTCCTTGAGCCTGTCAGCCATGTTCATCTGGTCGCGGACATAATCCGTTACCGCGAGGTAAAGAGCCTTCTCAGCATCCGAGAGCGGGTACTGGACAGTATAGGCCCGACGTTCGGGAAATAGCCGGGTGCCGTCGAAACGGAGCAGTTCCTCTTTGACAAGCCGGCGCATCAGATCTGATACATCGACGCGACGAGTGCCTTCACGGACGGCTCCTTCAAACCGGTCTGAGTCCAGCAGCGCGAGGAACAGCTGGAATTGCTCCTCTTTACCGGTATGCGGCGTCGCTGTCATCAACAGCATGTTACGAGCCGTACCGAGGCGCTCACCCATCTGGTAGCGCCTAGTCTTCTTCACCTCGGAGCCGAAGACCGACGCGCTCATCTTGTGCGCCTCGTCGATGATAACCAGGTCCCAGTCGGTCTCGCACGCCTTGTCCAGAATCGACTCGTTATTACGAGCGAGGACGTCGAGGCGAGCCAGCCATAGCCCACCCCTGACGAACGGATTCCCACCTTGGTCGATCAGGTCCTTCGTAAGAAGCTGGAACGTCAGGCCGAACTTGTCCCGCATCTCGTCAGCCCACTGGTCCACTAGGGCGCCGGGAGCAACGACGAGGATGTTTTGCGCGGCCCCACGCATCAGGAGCTCCTTGACGAGCAGCCCTGCCATGATCGTCTTGCCTGCTCCGGGATCGTCCGCGAGGACGTACCGCAGCGGGTGGCGCGGCAGCATCTCCTCGTATACCGCGCGAAGCTGGTGCGGCAGCGGGTCGACGTCTGAGGTCCCGAGCGCGGCCTGCGGATCGAACAGGTGCGCCAGTCGCATCCGTCGAGCCTCCGCTGCGAGCTTGAACGACGCGGGGTCGCCACCGAAGGAGAAGGCCGCACCCGCTTCAACCGGGGACAACCCAGGCAAGTCGGCGCCGAACACCATCCGCTCACCCAGTCCCCCGGCCTCCGTTCGGTAGACGACATTGGCCGAGTCATCGGTCAGACGCGTAACAGCGACGATCTTCACGGGCTCGGGGCCAGCCAGGCCGCGCAGCAACGCGCCCTCGCGCACGACGCTCAGCAGCGGCGCGTTCTCGTCCTCAATGGGCGTATTCGACACGCCTAAGAACGTAGTCGAACGGGCGACAGCACGGAGGGGACTTCACCAGTCCCTGGACCGCAGCGTACACAACGGAGCTCGACTGGCTTCCTCAAGATCCTTCCAACTGAGGTCTTCCGCAGCGCGTGTACTTCTCGATTGTCTGAACCGTCCCAAGGGATCATCTGCTTGGGCCTGGGATGCCACTGCTGAGGCGGAACCGCGCGATCCCACCTCAGGCGAGCATTACTCACACGTAGACAGCCCGAAGGATGACTCAATCACCAGCCTGCCGGCACAAGACCCCTGATCAGCACAGGTTTCATCCTTTGGTAATCCCGCGGGGGTTCGAACCTGCGCAGCTACCGCCGAGTCCTTCGCATCCACCGGCCGACACGACGACGACCTCGGACCGCTACGCCTCCCTACAGCTCACCAGCGGGGCCTGCCCGCTCAATCCACACAATCCGATCCCCCTGACTGGACATGCTCCCGGAACGCCTCCCGCAGACAACCGGTGCGCGAGACCGCCTGCGTCACCACCAGCACAGCCCACCAGGCGCCAACGTGCACGATCCGTGAGATCACCAGCTAGGACCGCCTGGGTAACACCGCTGCACTCGCCACGGCCAGGAAGAACACCCGAACGGGGGACATGATTAGCTTTAGCTAACGCGACCCCATTCGCCCCACCCAACCCGATCCTCCCGAACATCGGGTTACCGGTCAGCACAGACCACTGTGGACAGTCGCTTCAAGATCGAAAATGATGCACGCAAAGCCCGCCGAACTGCGCTTTCATCTAGACGAGCGGGATTCTTCAGACCGTCGGGACGATAGAATTTGAACCCGCGATCCCTCGCCCGCCAGTTATGGGCGCAGAACCACGTTGACAAGAGGCTCGTACCTGCCCAGGCAGCCTTCCTGTGTCACCCGTCCGGACGAACCCGTGAAGGACCTCAGGCGGCACGTGTCCCCTGGCGACCCCTATTTCGGAGTTCTGGAGTGTCCACCGCACTCGTCCGCCTCCGGAGGGCTCCGTGTCCCGTCCAGGTCCCGACACCTCCCGCTTGCTGCACACTCCCGCTGAAGCGGCGGCCCTGCTGGCCGTCCGCGAGTCGTGGCTTCGCCGCAAAGCCGGACGCCGGGAGATCCCGTGCACCTTCATCGGCAAGCACCTGCGCTTCTCCCCCGACGACCTGACCTCGATCGCCCACGCCGGTGCCCGCCCGGCACGCTCCACACGACCGCCAGTCAGGCGCAGCAAGTCCTTTCGAGACTGACGAAAGTTCTTGTGTCGCAATGCTTGCATTGCTCGGCCTACTGGAGCGTTCATCCTCCTGTCACGCCGTGACCATCACACCGCCGCCAGCGAAGGAGCAGCACACATGGCCTGGGTGGAGCAGTCGGGAAACAACCACTGGCGCGTCCGGTTTCGCCGCGACGACGGCACCATCGGCTCCATTCCCGGTTTCAGGAGCGAGAAAGCCGCCCAGGACCACGCCAACGACCTCGAATCCGACCAACGCCGCGGCACCTGGCTCGACCCCACCGGCGGACGCACGACCCTGGAGGAGTGGCTCACCGACTGGTGGGACGCCCTCGACGTCGATACCCGCACCGAGGACAACTACCGCAGCATTGTGCGCAACCACATCGTGCCCCGCTGGGGCGACACCGCCCTGGCCGACATCACCAACCTCAAGGTTCAGGCATGGGCCAAGCAGCTGCGCGCCGGACGTCTGTCACCGGTGACCGTCGCCGGGTTCGTCAAGCTGCTCTCCCAGATCCTCACCGACGCCGCCGAGGACAAGCTCATCGTCGCCAACCCCATCCGGCCCCGACGACGCGGACGGCGCAACCACGCCGCCCGTATCCCCGAGAAGGTCTGGGCCGAGCCCACCGAGGTGCTGCGCATCGCCGACCAAGTCGCCGCCTTCTACGGACCCGTCGGAGCCGTGCTCATTATCACCGCAGGCTGGACCGGCGCACGCTGGGGCGAGCTGACCGGCCTGCAACGCCACAACCTGCACCTCTTCGACGACGACACCGGCTTCCTCGTCATCGACCCCCAGAACGGTGCCCTGCACGAATCCGCCGGCGGCAAGCTCTGGCTCGGCCCACCCAAGACCGACGCCTCCACCCGCACCATCACCCTCAACCCCTCACTCGTCCGACTCCTGCGGGCGCACCTCGACCACCACGTCCACCCACACGTCTTCACCACCCCGGAAGGCGCACTCCAGCGCCGCAGCAACTTCAGCAAACGCGCCCTGCGCCCCGCCGCCGACGGCAACCTCAACCAGCCCCGCGCCGTCCTCCGCCTCCAGCCGGTCAAGCCCGGCCTGACCTTCCACGGACTGCGCCACAGCCATAAAACCTGGATGATCGCCGACACCATCCCCGAGATAGCCCAGTCACTCCGACTCGGCCACATCCTCAAAGACCCCGTCCAGCGGACCTACTCCCACGTCGCCCCCGAAGTCACCAGCCGCCTGCTCCAGTGCCTGCAGGACCGCTGGGACAAGGCCGTCGTCGACGTCGGCGACAGCTCCTGGCGCAGAATGGCGTAGCCCATGCACGGTCTTCTCATCTACTACTTCAGCGGCGACAACCGCGCCGACGAGCCGATCACCGTCGACTCCGAAGCCGCCCTCGACGACGTCCTGTTCGACATCCTGGCCAATTCGCAGCCGCACCCGACCGTGGTGTACGTCCAGAATCGGCCAACGGTCGACCCGACCGAGTTACCCGACCACCAACTCAAATTCGACCTCGACATCCAGCACGACGTCGCCGCCGTGCACCTTTTCGGGCCGACAGGCTTCCTGCCGGACGAGGCGACGAGTGACGCGGAAGACACCGCGGCATGGATCGCTCTGCCTCGGCAGACCGACACCCGGGTTTCTAGCGGCGTGACACTCTACATCGACAGGGACACGCGCACCGCGTTCCCCGAAGAAGCCACTCTGCCGCTGAACCTGCTCCGCGAACTCCTACACGAATTCATGCGGACCGGCAAACGCCCCACATGCGTCGACTGGCAGCAGACCGACATCTTCTAGGGCAATGACCGGTGTAGTTCCTCGCCGAACTCGCACTTGTGAAGCGACGGACGAACATCCTGACATGACTGAACCGGCCGGTGCCTGACTCGCCCACACGATCCGCCGCCGACGCGCCCAAATCGGCCTCGGACGAACCGGCGGTCGTGGGTTTTCCGGAAAGGTGGCACGTCGGTTCTTGGTGCCGTTGCGCATGCTGGTCAGAGCGCTCCGGCTTTGGACGTTCGGCTCCCCATCCAGGTGGCGGGGGCGGAGGTGAACCGGACGTCGGTGCCCTCCCCGGTCACCGTGACCGTGACCCGCTCCCCCACCGGTACCTGCTCCACCCTGGTGGGCAGCTGGTAGCTCCAGCCGCGCACCTCCACGTCGTCGACCGCGGCAAACCTGAGGTGGAACCGGATCCAGTCGTGCTCGGGCGGCGCCTCCCACGTCCGACGGGCGGCTTCGTCCAGCGGTCCTTCGAAGGACGCGGTGATCGCCTGGTCGCGCTCGTCCCAGTGCAGGGCGTAGAGCTCGAACGCCGACAGGTCAGATGTGCTCATGATAGGTGTCGATCTCCGGTCCGGGGACGGCCGTGTACAGCCGCTGGTCCAGTTTGCTCGTGAACTCGTGCGGCCCGTCGTCCACCGCGTCCGGCGGCGAGTCGTGGGCGCTGATCCTGCCGAAGCGGAACTGCTCCGCGCACGTCAACGTCAGGCGCAGCGACTCGCCGGTCACCGACACGGCCAGCCTCGCCCTCGGCCGTTGCGCGAACTCGACCGACACGGTGGCCGGGAGCACCGCGCCACCGGACAGCCGGACGTCGTCGACCGCCAGGAATCCCAGGTGCGCCTGCACCCGGCTGTAGCCGGGCACGTCCGAGGCGACCGGCAGGTCGACGCGCAGCGTGCAGCCGGGACCGCGGCGCTCGAACCGGATCGACCGCAGCACCGAGCCGGTGAAGTCCGGTCCCTGCGGGTAGAACCGGGCCAGCAGCTTGGCGTCATTGGGCAGAAGTCGGTCTGCGCCGGTGATGAGTGCTGCCGACAGGTCAGATGGCGACGGTTCCTGAGGTATTGGCATGACGAACTCCCGATGCGAGTGTGAGCAGCGTCCAGGCGGACAGGTCCTTGCCCGCCAACCGCGCCCAGAGGCGGGCGAACTCCGGTTCGGTCTCGGGCCACGTCCGCCCGGTCGGTAGGCGGTCCGCCCAGGTGCGCACCGCCAGATCGGCGTACGGGTACAGCGAGTAGTCGTTGGTGAGATCGGCGACGGTCGCGCCCGCAGTCCACGGGCCGATGTGGGGCACGCTCTGCACCTCGTCCCGCAGGACGGCCGGGTCGAGTTCGGCCCACTTCGCACCGAAGTCCAGCACCGCCTCGGCTGCGGCTTTCAGCGGACGGCGCTTGAAGGCCATCCCGAGGGCGGTGAACTCATCGTCCGAAAGTCCGAGGACGGCTTCCGGTGTCGGGAACAGCCACGCCGGCCCGTGGGGCGTGAGGACTTCCTCGCCGTGCGCCTCGCAGAACGCCCGGTAGAGCTTGCGTGCCTGACCCGCTCGGATCACCTGCCGGACGATCGAGGTCGCCAGGGCATCCCACAGGTCCGGGTTGCGCCAACGTCCCACCGTGCCGGCAGCGCGCAGCACGTCCACCACATCATCGGTGCCGGTCAGCCCGTCCGGGTCGACGACATCGAGCACGGGAGCGTCCTTTTCACCCCGCGCCGGGTGTGCCTCCGTCCGGTTGCCACCGGTCTCCGTGGGTGTACAGGTCAACACCCAGGTGGAGCTTCCGGAACGGACGGCGCGATAGGCGGTTTCGCCTGCCGACAGCCAGGAGGGATGGTCGGTCATCACCGAGGACACGATCACAGCGAGCTCCCTGGGGCGGGTTGACAGCCGCTCATGATGCCGAGACCGCTCCGTCGTCCCGGGAGATGGGTCGGCGTGGCGGATTCACGAACGAGTTGTCGGAGAGATCCGCCACGACCGTGCCTTGAAGAAGGTGCTCGACAGCTCCACCGCGAGCGCCGCACAGAAAACCGCCGCCCAGGCGGACCTGACCAGGGCCAGTAAGATGCTGGACCTGTCCGAGCAGTTCGTGCCGAGGGGATGACGTGCGCACAGACCTCGATGAACTCGTCAACCGGGCGAAAGAAGGCAGGGTCGACAAGCGGGAGGTCGCCGAACTCGCGCGTGAGCTGGCGTCCACCGAGGACGAGTCCCGGGCGTACCGCCTCCTGTACGTCATCGGCCGTTCGTCGGCGACGGAGCACGAGGAGCTCGTGTCGGGCTTCCTGCGGGGCGACGACGCGGAGCTCGCCAAGCTCGCCCTGCAGATCCTCTGCACGCACTGGGGCCTGACCGAGTCCTACCTGGACTCCGTGCGGACGTTCCTCGACGGCGTCCCCTGGGACCCTTCGGGCGACACCCGCCTGATCGCGACCTCCGCCGCGGGCGAGCACCTGCGCGACCACACCGACACCGGACTCCTCGCGCGGCTGATCGAGCTCGCGCAACCGGATGACGACGACCCGGTGCAGCGGCGGGTCGCCCTGGAAGCACTCGCCCGTGCCCTGGGCGACCCCGAGGCGGAGACCCTGCGCGCGGGCGACGACAACCGGGAGGACTGGGCAACCCGAGTACTCACCCGCGCCGAGGACCGACTCGCCACCGAATAGCACCACGCGGTCTTTCGGCCCACCTCACCGAGGCCGAGCCGAAGGACCGACTCCCCACCAAGCCCGCCCTCGATGCCGCTTCGGCCCTGGCACCTCGCGTTCGCCATCGTCGGCATCGACGGGTGGGACCGAGCCTGTCTTCCGAGTACCCCGACCCTCGCGGAACGGGCTGATCGGACAGCCGCCGCTTCACCGCGCCGCAGGTGGAGGCATGTCGAGCCTGGCTCGTAGCACCACCGCACGGTGGTATTCGTCAGCGGTGTGAGGTTCGCGCGCACGGGTGGCTGCGCGGACGATGCCGATGTGCGCTTCGGCCTGGTCGTCGAGATCCATGAGGTCCTCGGCGAGGCGGGTCCCCGCTCACGACCAGGCCGAAGTGTTCGGCAGCGCGGTCGAGGTTGCCGCGCATCCACTGCCGGAACCGCGCGTCGGCTTCGCTGGTGTCGACCGGCACCTCGCCCTCCTTCACTGTTCGGTGACGTACCGCAGGTAGGCGGCCGGGTTGTTCATGTACCGGCGCCAGTGGTCGACCAGTGCGAGGTCTTCCCACTTCGTCCGCCGGAACCCGTGGTCGCCCACTTCGATGATGTCGGCGCCCGGCGTGGCGGCCAGGACCGGCGAGTGCGTCGCGCAGATCACCTGCGCCCCCGATTCACCGAGGTCGTACAGGAGGTTGACCAGCCGCAGGCAGGACGTGAACGACAGCGCCGCCTCGGGCTCGTCCATGAGGTAGAAGCCGGGTTCACGGAACATGTTCGCCAGCACGGTGAGGAAGCCCTCGCCGTGGCTCATCTCGCTGGTGTCCTCCTCCCAGTAGCCGCGCATCCCGCTGATGGCTTCCATGAACCCGAACGCCGTCTCGGCCCGCAGGAAGTACCCCCGGCGCTTGGTCCGCGGCCCGCTCTTCTGCCGGGCGCCCGCGGCCGTGGTCTCCCAGCGGAGCAGGTCACCCAGCACCGTTTTCGGCCGGTCGTTGACGTACTTGCGACCCGCTCGCCCGCCGCGCGCGTCCAGTCCCCACGCCTCGGCGAACGCCTCGACCAGGGTCGACTTCCCCGAACCGTTCTCCCCGACCAGGAAGGTGATCGGCCGCTCGAAGAGCATGCCTTCCTCGGCCATCTGCGCCACGCACGGCACGGTGAGCGGCCACGGTCGTGAATCCGGAAGACCGGAGGGCAGTAGGTCGTCGGGGATGTACGCGCGGCGGGCAAGCATGGGCTGTCCTTGATCAGTACTCGGTCGGGACGCATGCCCCCTTGGGCGTGCAGTTGCCCGCAGGGTTGCACGCCGGGCCACAACTCGGCCCCGCACTGCGGGTTGCACATGTTCGGCACACACGGCGACACCGGTCGTTGCACGAACCGCTCGGCCAACGCCGCGCCCGTTGACGGCCGTTCGGGACCATCGCAGGGTCGGTACACCGGAGCCGGGCATCGGCTGCCGCTACGGCCGTCGAAAAGTCGCTGGGCAGAACCACCCGGTCGGGTCACCAAGACCTGGAGCACAACGCTGACAACATTTCGTGCGGAGCGACCGCCTGCTCCAGATTTGCTCCAGATCGGCAGGCTCAGTCCACAGTGGACCCAAAAGCAAGATCGCCCGCCACCTGCATTACCGCAGGTCAGCGGGCGATTCTCATACGATATTCGATTGTGGAGCTGAGGGGACTCGAACCCCTGACCCTCACACTGCCAGTGTGATGCGCTACCAGCTGCGCCACAGCCCCTTGCCTGCACGTTTCCCGGCGGTTGGGGCCGCCGTTCTCGTGTGGCAATACCGTACAACACGGCACCGCCCGGGACGAAATCGGGGGGTGCCGTAGGGCATCCGGGCTGTTCGGCGGGGGTGCGACGGGCCTACTTGAGCAGGTTGGTCAGCCAGTCCTGGTCGTCCCACTCGACGACCTCGCCGTCCTTCATCACCGTAGGCGTGCCCTTGAACTTGCCGGTCGCCCGCACGGCGTCCAGCTCAGCCTGGGCGTCCTTCTCGTGCGCACCGCTGTCGACGCACTGCTTGAACGCGTCACCGGTGATCCCGAGGTCCGTGCCGAGCTTCACCAGCTCCTCCTTGGTGTACCCCGGCCCACCTTCCTCGGGCTGCCGGAGGAACAGCGTCTCGTGGTACTCCCAGAACTTGCCCTCGTCGGCGGCGCACAGGGCGGCGTTGGCCGAATCACGGGAGTAGCCCTCGGGATCGGAGAGCCGGTTCAGGAACGGCAGGGCGTGGTAGCGGACTTTCAGGTCACCGGCTTCGATCTCCTGCTTGATCTGGTCGCCGTAGGCCTTCTTGAACGCACCGCAGGCAGGACAGAGGAAGTCCTCGTACAGGTCGATGGTGACCTTCGCGCCGTCCTTGCCGACCACGACCGCACCGCCCTCGCGGACGATCGGCGCGGACACGCCGGCGACCTCGGGCACGTTGGCCAGCGAATCGTCGGTATCCGACTTGGACGACAGGACGACCCCGCCGATCACGGCGGCGGCCAGCACGACGACGACCACGATGCCGATGATGATCTTGGTCCGGTCACCGGACGCACCGCGCGCCGCGACCACCGCCTTGGTCGCACGCTGCTGCTGCTTCTTCTTCCGAGCGTTCCGCTCCGCGCCACCCACCGCACTGCCCTCCCGGTCCAAACCCGGCCCGCAGGCTACCGAGAGATGCTGAGCAGAAGCTGAGCGCTCACGCGTCCGGCTGACGCGGACGTCCCGCCACGCGCTCGCCCACCGGCACCTCAGGCCCCTCGTCCAGGCACCCGGACTCCCCGGCGACGTCGGACGCGACGTGCGTCTCCTCCGCTCGCGGCAGCGTCTCGGGCGAGAACAGCCAGAACACCAGCGCCACCGCGGCCATCGCACCCGTCAGGGTGAACGCCGCCTGGTACGAGAACTGGTCCACCAGCACGCCCGCGAGCAGCGGCCCGACGATGGCGCCGCAGTCGGCGACCATCTGGAACGCCGCCAGCACCGGCCCGCCCTTGGCCTTCGTCCCGATCACGTCGGCCACGACGGCGTTCTGCGGCGGGTTGAGCAGCCCGGCACCGATACCCGCGACCAGGGAGGCCACCATGAACATCGGCACGCCGACGCTGAACCCGAGCCACACCGTGCCGACCGCGGACACGGCGAGCCCGGCGATGGCGACGGGCTTGCGGCCGATGCTGTCGGACAGCTTGCCGGAGATCATCAGCACGGCCGCGTTGCCCGCCGCGAACACCGACAGCGAGATGCCGGCGATGGCGGGCGTGCTGTGCAGCGCCTCCACCACGAACAGCGGCACCAGCGAGATCCGGATGCCGAACACCGCCCAGCCGTTGGCGAACGCGGAGGCCAGCGTCGCCCGGTACGCCGACAGCCGCACGGCCGCGCGCACCGACATCGCCTCCTGCTCGACCGACTTGTCCAGCGCGGCGGCGAGCGTGGACCGGCGCAGGAACCACCAGACGACGAGCGCGGCCACCACGAGCGCCACCGCGTACGTGACGAACGGCACCTGGATGGAGATCTCCACGAGCGCCGCGCCGACGATCGGGCCGCCGATGTTGCCGAGCAGGAACCCCGTCGCCCACAGCCCCGACGCCCGGCCGCGCATCGGGGCGGGCGTGATGCGGATCAGCAGGCCGACCGCGGCGACGGTGAACATGGTCGACCCGATGCCCGCGAACGACCGGAACACGATGAGCTGCCAGTACGCGGTCGCGAAGCCGCACGCGCCGGTGCCGACCGCGACGATGAGGATGCCGACGATGTAGACCCACGTCTCGCCGAACCGGTTGACCAGCCGGCCGCTCATCGGCGCGAACAGCAGCCTGACCAGCGCGAACGAGCTGACCACGGCGGACACGGCGAACGTGCCGACGTCGAAGCTCTTGGCGTAGGCGGGCAGGACGGGCGCCACGATGCCGAAGCCGAGGGCGATGATGAAGCTCGCCACGACGAGCACCCACACCTCGCCGGGTAGCCGGGGCTTCGCCTTCAGGTCGGACCCGGTCCCCAGCACTGTGCGCCCCTTCCGATCTCCGTTAGCTGTGCTAAGGATATGCGGTGCGGCAACTAATTACTCAATCCAGCAGCTCGTCAACTCTGCGTGCATAGGCCGTTACGGGATAACCGACGTCGAAGCCGCACGCTTCCACGAACCGCTCCCCCGCACCGCCCTCGGCCACGTGCGCGGCCACCAGCAACGCCCCCGCCTCTCGCAGCTCGGCCACCGCGCCCGACACCAGCGCCCGCCCGAGCCCTCGACGCCGACGCGCGGGCCGCACCACCGCGTGCTCGACCAACCCGACCCGCCGCTCGCCGAACCCGGACGCGAACCCGCCGATCCGGTCACCGTCGTCCACCACGACGAACACGCACCGCGGGTCGTCCAGCCGCTGCCCGAGGTGGCGCAGCAGCCGCGGCCCGTCCACGCCCAGGTCGTCGGCCAGCAGCTCGGTGATGCCTGCCAGGTCACCGTCCGCCGCGGGCCGCACGAGCGGCGACCGCCGCACCTCACCCCGGTGTACGACGGCCAACGACTCCTCCACCGCGTGCCACCCGGTGTCGTCGGCGATGCCCTCGATCTCGGCCACCGTGGTCGGTGACGCGTACAGCACCGCCTCGGCACGCCCCACGTCGGCGAACGTCTGCTCCAGCCGCATCAGCGTGCCCGCGACCTCGGCCGACGACCCGTACACGCCGCACGCGTGGTTGCCTCCGGGCAGCGGGTTGTCCCGGTTCACCACGACCTGCGCCACGCCGACGCGGCCGACCTTGCCGTACCGGACGGCACCGGCGGCCAACCGGGCGGCTTCCACCAGTCCGGCCAGGTCACGGGCCCGGTACGGGTCGAGCAGTTCCGGGTCGTCGGGGTCGCGCAGCGGGTCAACCACGACGTCAGCCTCGCACGTCGCGGTCCTTCCACTTCGTGGTGCCGTGCAGCGCCTGCCACGCCGCCTCCAGCGACATCGCGCCGAACGTGACGTAGGCCAACGGCCCCAGCACGGCCGCAGACTGCGGCTGCCGCGTCCGCTTCAGGTAGATCCACTCGGCGGCCGACTGCGCCAGCCACGCCAGCATCCCGAGCTTGGACCCGCGCAACGCCGTCACCACCGGCACGACCCCGTACGCGATGTGCGCGAGCCCGGTCGACCCGAGCGACAGGAACGCGCTGGCCGGGCCCTTCGCGTACATCGACGTGCCGGCCACCATGCTCTTGCGCATCGACGCCCACGTGTCGCCGAACGTGTCCAGGCCCGTCGTGGTCAGCGAGTCGGAGCCGTCCACGTACCGCGTCCGGCCGCCGGTGTCGCGGACCAGGGTGGCGAAGCCGACGTCGTCCGCCCGCGACCCGGCGATCGCGGCCCAGCCGCCCGCCCGCTCGTACATCGCCCGGCGGACCAGGATGCAGTGCCCGACGGCCAGCGCCATGCCGCGCCGCCCGTCCACGGTCGTGGTCTCGAACAGCAGTTGGTTCACCGGCGGCAGCAGCAGCCACCACCCGGCGCTCGGCCTGGTCGCGCGCCCGGCCGTGGACACCAGGTCGAGGTCGTCCCGCCGGGCGCCCGCGAGCAGCCTGCCGACCAGGTCGGGCGCGGCCTCGGTGTCGGCGTCCACGAACAGCAGCCAGTCGGTGTCGGCGTCGGCGGTGCCCACGTGCAGCGCGTGCACCTTGCCCGCCCAGCCGGACGGCGGCCCCGAACTGCTCACCAGCCGCACCCGCGGGTCCTCCGCCGCGTGCCGCCGCACGATCTCGGCGGTGCGGTCGGTCGACGCGTCGTCCACGACCACGATCCGCAGGTCCGCGTAGTCCTGTTCACGCAGGCCGGTGAGGCAGCGGTCGATGTTGCGCTCCTCGTCGCGCGCGGGCACGACCACCGTCACCGGACCGGCGTCGACCGGTGCCGCGGGCAGCCGCTTGACCTCCTGCCACACCTTGATCGTCACGGCCGCGCGGGCCAGGGCCACCGCCGCGCCGAGGACACCCCATTTCCCCATGGGTCCACAGTGGCACAACACTGACCCCGTGGAGCTGCCGAACCTGCCGATCCGCCCGCTGCTCGGCGAGATCGCGGCCACGCTGACCGCGCACGGGTCGGCGGTGCTGGTCGCGCCGCCCGGCACGGGCAAGACGACGTTGGTGCCGTTGGCGCTGGACGGCCGCGTGGTGGTCGCCGAACCACGCCGGCTGGCCGCCCGTGCCGCCGCCGCGCGGATGGCGAGCCTGCTCGGCGAACCGGTGGGGCAGACCGTGGGCTACTCGGTGCGCGGCGACCGCAAGACGTCGAGGAACACCCGGATCGAGGTCGTCACCTCGGGTCTGCTGGTGCGGCGGCTGCAGCACGACCCGGAGCTCGCGGGCGTCGGCACGGTGCTGCTGGACGAGTGCCACGAACGGCACCTGGACGCGGACCTGCTGCTGGCGCTGCTGCTCGACGCACGGGCCGGGCTGCGGCCGGACCTGAAGCTGCTGGCCACGTCCGCAACCGTGGCCGCCGACCGGTTGGCGCAGCTCCTGGGTGACGCGCCGGTGATCCGGGTGGAGGCGCGGACGTTCCCGGTCGAGACCACCCACACCCCGCCGGCGCGCAACGAACGGGTCGAGGCCACCGTCGCCCGCGCCGTCCGGCAGGCGTTGTCCGAAGTGGACGGTGACGTGCTCGCGTTCCTGCCCGGCGTGGCCGAGATCCGCCGGTGCGCGGCGCTGATCGGTGACGACGTCGACGTGCTGCCGCTGCACGGCCGCCTCGCCACCACCGCGCAGGACGACGCCCTGCGCCCCGGTCGCCGGCGACGGGTCGTGCTGGCCACCGCCATCGCCGAGTCGAGCCTGACCGTGCCGGGCGTGCGGGCGGTGGTGGACTCCGGGTTGTCCCGCGTGCCCAGGGTCGACCACCGGCGCGGGCTGTCGGGCCTGGCCACGGTCCGGGTCAGCGCGGCGGTGGCCGACCAGCGCGCGGGCCGGGCGGGACGTGAGGCGCCGGGCCGGGTCTACCGGTGCTGGCCCGCGCACGAGCACAGCACGTTGCCGCGCTACCCGGAGCCGGAGATCCGCACCGCCGACCTGACCCGGTTGGCCCTGGAGCTGGCCTGCTGGGGCGTGCCGGACGGCGAAGGGCTCGGCTGGTGGGACGCACCGCCGCGGGGTGCGCTGGACGCGGGCCGGTCGGTGCTGCGGGCACTCGGTGCGTTGGACTCAAACGGCGCCACGGAGCGGGGCCGCCGGATGGCCGACCTGGGCCTGCACCCCCGGCTGGCGCGGGCCTTGCTGGACGGTGCGGCGGCTGTGGGCGCGCGCAAGGCCGCCGAGGTGGTGGCGCTGCTGGACGACGACCGGGCGAGCTCCGGGGTCGAGCTGACGACGCGTGACGCCGACCCGCGCGAGGTCCGCCGCCTGGCCGCGATGGTCGAGGGCACCGGCCACGGCGACCAGGCGCTGGTGGTCGCGCTCGCCTACCCGGAACGGTTGGCGCGCAGGCGTTCACCCGGTTCGCCGGTGTACCTGATGGCGGGCGGCACGGCGGTGGAGCTGCCGCCGGGCAGCGGGTTGGCCGACTCCGAGTGGCTCGCCGTGGCCGTCGCCGACCGTGAGGCGGGCCGTGCCCACGGCCGCATCCGGTTGGCCGCGCGGGCGGACGAAGAACTCGCCGTGTCCGCCGCGTCGCCCCTGCTGTCGTTCGAGGACGACGTGCGGTGGGACGGTGACGTGGTGGCCAACCGGCTGCGCAAGCTGGGCGCGATCACGTTGTCCAGCAAGCCGTTGCACGACCGGGAAGCGATCCGGCGTGCGCTGCTCGAAGGCCTGCGCACCGAAGGCGTCGGCCTGCTGCGGTGGGACGCGGACGGCTTGCGCACGCGGGAGCGGATGGCGTTCCTGCACCGCGTGATCGGCGACCCGTGGCCCTCGGTGGACGACGACGCGCTGCTCGCCGTGGTCGACGTGGGCGAGGCGCGGCGCAAGGCGGACCTGGCCCGCATCAGCGGCGAGCACGTCGTGCGGCAACTCCTGCCGTGGCCGGCCGCCGCACGGTTCGACGAACTCGCACCGGACCGCTTGGAGGTGCCCTCGGGTTCACGCGTCCGGGTGGACTACTCGGGACCCGAACCGGTCCTGCCGGTGAAGGTCCAGGAGGTCTTCGGCTGGACCGACACGCCCCGCCTGGCAGACGGCCGGGTGCCCGTCGTCCTGCACCTGCTCTCGCCCGCCGGCCGCCCGACCGCCGTCACCGGCGACCTGGCGTCGTTCTGGCGCACGGGCTATCCCCGGGTCCGCTCCGAACTCCGCGGCCGCTACCCCAAGCACCGCTGGCCGGAGGACCCCATGACCGCTCGCCCCACCCGTCGCTGACTACTTGACGCCGAGCGTCAAGTACTTGACGATAGCCGTCAAGGAGGTGACGCGAGTGCTCGCCCAACAGATCGCCACGATCATCCGCACCCGGTTGCTCGACCCGTTGGAGATCCTCTTCGACGACGTCGGCGACCTGCCGTCCCGCGCAGACGAGGTGGCGCAACGACTGGCCGCCGCCATGCAGGGCGACGACGACGCCGCGGCCGTGCACGCCATCGCACGGGTCATCGGCGCGCTCTACCCCGGTGACACGCCGTTCGACCCGCCCGCCGACTGGTGGCGGACGCCGCTCGGCCAGGTCGTCGCACGTCGGATGGGCCACCCGGCCGCGCGGTCGGTCTCGTACTCGGTGGCGGGCGCGATGCTCGGCGTCACCAAGCAGGGCGTCCACGACCTGGTGCGACGCGGGAAGTTGGCGCGGGACTCGGACGGCGGCGGCGTGACCGTCGCCTCGGTGAGAGCGAGGTTGGGCGCATGAAGGTGCTGGCACTGCACGGCGCGGGCGGTTCACCGGCCGACTGGGACCCGGTCATCACGGCGTTGAACGGCAACCACGACCTCGTCCCACTGCCCCTGGAAGGCCCGTGGGACTGGGACTCCATCCTGGACCGGATCGAACCACACGCCACCGACAACCCGGCCGTGCTCGGCATGTCGTTGGGCGGCATGGTCGCCGCCCTGTGGGGTCGCCGACACCCCGAGTGCCCAGCCGTGATCAACATCGACGGCCACGGCGTACCAACCCAACCGCAGCGCTACCTGAACCCGACCGCCGTCACAGGAAAAATCGCAACGCTGCGCGAACAGTTCCGCGCCTACGGCCAACCCGACCTCCAACAGGCCCTGGAAGACCTGGACTGCTTCCCCGTCTTCCGCGCCCTCAGCTGCCCCATGCTGCTGGCCGTGGCCACCAAACCACTACCGGGCCACCCCCTGTTCGAGGAGTACCAACAGGGCCTGGCCCGCGACCTGGCAACGCTGCCACCGAACATCGACGTGGTCCACATGGACACCACCCACGCCGCAACCCGCGAAGACCCACAACTGGTCGCCGACCTGATCACCAACTACCTGGCCACCCGCTGACCCACGCCTACCGCACGACGCAACCACCTACGCCTGGGGGTCCGGGGGCAAACCACCCACCGCAACCACCTACGGCTGGGGGTCCGGGGGCGAAGCCCGCCGGGCGGGGTCTGGGGGTCGCACCCCCGGAAAACACGAGGAGCGAGGTGGTCGACGCTCTCCGTCGACACACCTCGCCCGAGTGGAGGTGCCGGGAATCGAACCCGGGTCCTCTGCCGCATCATCAAGGCTTCTCCGTGCGCAGTCCGCTACATCTCTACTCGGCCCCGGTGATCACGCGGACAAGTCACCGTGATGAGCCCAGCCACTGTGGGTGTCCCGACCGTCCCCCGTGGCCGGGGACGGCGGTGAGCCTCCTAGCTGATGCCGGCGACCGGAGCGGAGGCACCTCCGGGCCGACAGCGTCGCTCCTAGCCTCAGGCGGCGAGGGCGAACGCGCGCTGGTCGTTAGACTCGGCGCTTATTGGTTTGCGATGACGCTTGCGGTGGTCTCTCGCCTGCACCGGCACGCTTCCCTTGAATCAACGCACAAAGTCGAAACCGTTCACCCCCGTGTCTTGGGTCTTGCTCCGCACAGCATAACCTGCCGTCCACCCCGGTTCATTCCCATTACGTTGGTAGGGCTGTCCCCACCCCTCGCTGACCGGCGGACCTGATGGTTCGAGCCACTCGTTCGAGCGATGCTGGTCGGGTACATCGGGCGTGAAGGTGGGGAACATGGCGACGCGGGTCAACCCGAACATCGGCCGGATCAGCGGGTACTTCCTGTTGAACCTGGTCACAGGCATCTTCTGGTTCGTCCTGCTGGTCACCCTGGGCGCGGTGAGCATCGGCACCGCCGTCATCTGGGTGGGCATCCCGCTGGGCGTGCTGACGATGGTCCTGGCCCGAGGCGCGGCGACGGCGGAACGGGCCTGGCTGCGGGCCGCCCTGGGGGTCGACATCCCGCAGCCGTACCGACCGCTGCCGGCCACCGTGACCGGTCGGGCGAAGGCCATGGCCAAGGACCCGGCCACGTGGCGCGACTTCGCCTACTGGCTGATCATGCTGCCGCTGGGCGCCCTGGAGTTCTCACTGACCGTAGCGCTGTGGTCGGCCGTGCTCGGCACCGTGTTCCTGCCGTTCTACCTGCACTGGCTGCCCGCCACGTGGGAGGTGACGTTCCCCGGCGGCACGGTCTGGCTGATCGACTCGTTCATCAACGCGCTCCCGGTGAGCGTCCTGGGCCTGCTGCTCGGCGTCGTGGCGTACCGGCTGCTCAAGGCACTCGGCCAGGGTCACGCGGTGCTGGCCCAGTCCCTGCTCGGCCCGTCGCGCTACGGCGTGCTGGAGGCCAAGGCGGAGCAGCTGTCCGCCAGCCGGGCCCGCGGCGTGGAGGCGGCCGAGGCGGAGCGCAGGCGCATCGAGCGCGACCTGCACGACGGCGCGCAGCAACGCCTGGTCGCCGTGGCCATGGGCCTGGGCCGGGCGCGCGGCAAGATGGAGTCCGACCCGGACGCGGCCCGCGAGCTGATCGCCGAGGCGCACGCCGACGCCAAGCTCGCCATCTCCGAGCTGCGCGACCTGGCCCGCGGCATCTACCCGTCCGTGCTGGGCGACCGGGGCCTCGACGCGGCCCTCTCCTCCCTCGCCGCGCGGTCGCCGATCCCGGTCGAGGTCGAGGTGGACGTCGAACCGCGCCCGCCGACAGCCGTGGAGAGCACCGCGTACTTCACCGTCGCCGAGACGCTGACCAACATCGCCAAGCACTCCGGCGCCACCCAGGCCCGCGTGAAGGTGTCCCGCACCGAGAACTCCGTGGTGGTGGAGGTCACCGACAACGGGCGCGGCGGCGCCGAGGTGCGCCCGGGTGGTGGCCTCGCGGGCCTGGCGGACCGTGCTGCGACGATTGACGGCGTGGTCGTCGTGGTGAGCCCGATCGGCGGGCCGACCGTGATCCGGACGGAGCTGCCGTGCGCGTGGTGATCGCGGAGGACTCGGTCCTCCTGCGGGTGGGCGTGCAACGCCTGCTGGCCGACGAGGGGATCGAGACGGTCGCGGCGGTGGACGACGGTGGCGCGCTGCTCGCCGCGATCGACGAGCACCGCCCCGACCTGGCCCTGGTGGACGTGCGGATGCCGCCCACGTTCACCGACGAGGGCCTGCGGGCCGCGATCGAGGCGCGCAAGCGCATCCCGAACCTGCCGGTGCTGGTCCTCTCGCAGTACGTGGAGGAGCGCTACGCGGTGGAGCTGCTGGCCGGCGGCGCGAACGGCATCGGCTACCTGCTCAAGGAACGCGTGGCGGACGTGTCGGAGTTCGTGGCCGCGGTGCGCCGGGTCGCCGAGGGCGGCACGAGCATCGACCACGAGGTCATCACGCAGCTGATGGTCCGCGCCAAGCGCAACCCGGTCGACTCGCTCACCCAGCGTGAGCGCGAGGTGCTCGGCCTGATGGCCCAGGGCCTGTCGAACGCCGCCATCGCCGCCTCGCTGGTCGTGTCCGACGGCGCGGTGGAGAAGCACGTGGGCAACATCTTCGCCAAGCTCGGCCTGGAGCCCAGCACCAGCGAGCACCGCCGCGTGCGCGCCGTGCTGGCCTACCTCAACCTGGGCTGACGCCGAGCAGCCTGGCTCCGTTGTCGTGCAGCACGGCCCGCAGGAACGGCTCACCGAGCCGGTCGTCGGCGGCGGCCCAGCCTTCGATCGCGGTCAGCTGCTCGGCGTAGTCGTACGGGATGTTCGGGAAGTCCGAGCCGAGCACCACCCGGTCGGCCACGTCGACCAGCCGTGACGCCCAGTCACGAGGCAGCGCCGCCCGCGCCTCGGTGAACTGCACGCCCACCATGGTCGTGTCCAGGTGCACCCCGTCGTACCGCGCCACGAGGTCCAGCGCGCCGAGGTAGTCGGGCATCCCGGCGTGCGCCAGCACCGCCACCAGCGACGGGTGCCTGCGCAGCACGTCCTCGAACACGTCCAGCCCCGTGTGCGCGCCCGGCACCGGCCCGTGCCCGCAGTGCACGACCACCGGCACCCGTGCCTCGGCCAGCAGGCCCCACGCGCCGTCGAGCGAACGCGGGTCGTAGCCGCCGACCTGCACGTGCGCCTTGAAGCACCGCGCACCGGCCGTCAACGCCCGCGCCACGTACGCCTCGACGCCCGGCTCCGGGTACAGGGTCGCCGTGGGCACGGCGCCGTCCACGCGTGAGCCGAAGTCCAGCGCCCAGTCCGTCAGCCACTCGCCCATGCCCGGCTTGTGCGGGTACACCAGGGGCGCGAACGCGACCACCCCGAACGACCGCAGCACCGCCAGCCGTTCGTCCTCGGGCAGCCGGTACCGGATCGACCAGTCGACGCCGTAGTGCCGGGACGCGGAGTCGAAGAACGCCCACACCTTGTCCAGCACGCGCTGCGGCATGAAGTGCACGTGCACGTCGACCAGGCCGGGGACGACGGCGTTCAGTAGCGCCCCTTCAACGCGCGGCCGTGCGCCTTCTGGATCTCCCGCTCGGCGTCCCGCTTGGCCAGGTCCTGCCGCTTGTCGTACGACTTCTTGCCGCGCGCCAGCGCGAGCTCGACCTTGACGTACCCGTCCTTGAAGTACATCGACAGCGGGATCAGCGACAGACCGCTCTCCTTGGTCTTGCCGATCAGCCGCTCGATCTCGCTCTTGTGCAGCAGCAGCTTCCGCTTGCGGCGCACCTCGTGGTTGGTCCAGGTGCCCGCCACGTACTCGGGGATGTGCAGCGCGTGCAGCCAGATCTCGCCGTCGTCCACCTGGGCGAAGGCGTCCACCAGGGACGCCCGGCCCATGCGCAGGCTCTTCACCTCGGTGCCGACGAGCACGACACCCGCTTCGTAGGTGTCGAGGATGGTGTAGTCGTGCCGAGCCTTGCGGTTCGACGCGATCACCTTCTGACCGCGTTCCTTGACCATGACCGAAACCTTACGTGAGCGCGCCAGCGG
Source organism: Saccharothrix carnea (assembly GCF_003014735.1). Taxonomy (GTDB): domain Bacteria; phylum Actinomycetota; class Actinomycetes; order Mycobacteriales; family Pseudonocardiaceae; genus Actinosynnema; species Actinosynnema carneum. The sequence continues at coordinate 67,307 of NZ_PYAX01000021.1, forward strand.
TTATCGGAACCTACAGGCGCACGTAGAGCCGGAGCGTGACGTAGCCGGTCAGCGCCGAGATCGCGATCGCCACACCGACCAGGATCGGGGAGAGGAAGAGGATCTCCACCATGCTGACTTCCGGGATGATGTTGGCCGCGAACAGCTCGCCGAGCACCCGGTTGAGCAGGAAGAGCTTCGTCACCACGAGCAGCCCGATCGAGGCGACGGCGCCGATGACACCCGCGACCACCGCCTCGATGAGGAACGGCAGCTGGGTGTACCAGCGGGTGGCGCCGACCAGCCGCATGATGCCGACCTCCGTGCGCCGGGTGAACGCCGACACCTGGATCGTGTTGGAGATCAACATCAACGCCGCGAACGCCTGCAGCAGCGCCAGCGCCAGCGCCGCGTCACGCACGCCGTTGAGGAAGCCGAACAGCCGGTCGAGGTCCTCGCGCTGGTCGTCGACCTTCTTCACGCCCGCCTTGCCGGTGAACGCCTGGACGATCACGTCGGACCGCTGCGCGTCCTCCAGCTTGACCCGGAACATGGCCGGGATCGCCTCGGGGCGGGCCAGCTTCGCCAGCTCCGGCTGCGACTCGAAGACCTTCTTGAACCGCTCGTAGCCCTTGTCGCGGTTCTCGTAGACGACGGTCTCGACCCCGGACGTGGTCTCCAGCTGGCTGCGCAGGCTCGAGCAGGGCTGCTGCGTGCAGTCCTTGTCGTTGACGCTGATGTCGTTGGTGAGCATGACCGCCACCTCGAGCTTGCCGAGGTAGTCGTCCTGCATCTTGCCCACCATGTTGACGACCAGGAGGCCGACACCGAGCAGGAAGAGCGAGATCGCGGTCGTGAGGATCATCGCGATGGTCATCGTGACGTTCCGGCGCAGGCCGGTGACGACCTCGCTGAACACGAAGCTGGTACGCATCGGGGGGAACGTTCCTCAGGGTCGGGGGATGAGGGGGTCCGGCGGCCTCGGGCTCAGCGGCCCACGCCGTAAACACCCCGCGCGTCGTCGCGGATGATCCGGCCGTGGTCCAGCTCGACCACGCGACGGCGCATGGAGTCGACGATGGAGTGGTCGTGGGTGGCCATCAGCACCGTCGTGCCGGTGCGGTTGATCCGCTCCAGCAGCAACATGATGTCCTGGCTGGTGTCGGGGTCCAGGTTTCCCGTCGGCTCGTCGGCGAGCAGCACCAGCGGCCGGTTGACGAACGCGCGGGCGATCGCCACCCGCTGCTGCTCACCACCGGACAGCTCGTGCGGCATCCGGTCCGCCTTGCCGTCGAGGCCGACCAGCTGCAGCACCTCGGGCACCACCTTGACGATGGTGTTGCGCGGCTTGCCGATCACCTCCAACGCGAACGCGACGTTCTCCGCCACGGTCTTGTTGGTCAGCAGCCGGAAGTCCTGGAACACGCAGCCGATGGACTGGCGCAGGCGGGGGACCCTGCGCCGGGACATCTTGGCCACGTCGAAGTTCGACACGTACACGCGGCCCTTGCTGGGCACTTCCTCCCGCAGCAGCAGCCGCAGGAACGTGGACTTCCCGGAACCGGAAGGCCCGATGAGGAACACGAACTCACCCTTGTCCATCTCGACCGAGACGTTGTCGAGCGCGGGACGCGCGGAGCTCTTGTAGACCTTGGACACGTGTTCGAGGCGAATCACGAGGCGCGAGTGTACTCGCGGCCTGGGTAAAGCCCTCGTCTCGCCCGCCGGATGGCGGCTTGACCGATCAGGACTGGTGCTGCTTGCGCCAGCGGATGCCCGCCTCCAGGAAGTCGTCGATCTCGCCGTCGAGCACCGCGGACGGGTTGCCGACCTCGTGCTCGGTGCGCAGGTCCTTGACCATCTGGTACGGGTGCAGCACGTAGGAGCGCATCTGGTTGCCCCAGCTCGAGCCGGTGTCCTTGAGCGCGTCCATCTTGGCCTGCTCCTCCTGCCGCTGGCGTTCCAGCAGCTTGGCCTGCAGCACGGCCATCGCGGTGGCCTTGTTCTGCAGCTGGGAGCGCTCGTTCTGGCAGGAGACCACGATGCCGGTCGGGATGTGCGTCAGGCGCACCGCCGAGTCGGTCGTGTTCACGCCCTGGCCGCCGGGGCCGGACGAGCGGTACACGTCGACCCGCAGGTCCTTCTCGTCGATGTCGACGTGGTCGGTCTGCTCGACCACGGGCACCACCTCGACGCCCGCGAACGACGTCTGCCGGCGGCCCTGGTTGTCGAACGGCGAGATGCGCACGAGGCGGTGCGTGCCCTGCTCGACACTCAGCGTGCCGTAGGCGTACGGGGCCGTGATGCGGAACGTGGCGGACTTGATGCCGGCCTCTTCCGCGTACGAGGTGTCGAACACGTCGACGCCGTAGCCGTGCCGCTCGGCCCACCGCGAGTACATCCGCAGCAGCATCTCGGCGAAGTCGGCCGCGTCCACGCCGCCCGCCTCGGCACGGATGGTGACCAGCGCGTTGCGCTCGTCGTACTCGCCGGACAGCAGCGTGCGGACCTCCAGCGAGGAGATCTCGTCACGCAGCTTCGCGCGCTCGGTGTCCGCCTCGGCGAGGCTGCCCGCGTCACCCTCGTCCTCGGCCAGCTCGTACATGATCGAGAGGTCGTCCAGGCGGTCGCGCAGGCCCGTCACGCGGCGCAGCTCGCCCTGCTTGTGGGACAGCTGGCTGGTGACCTTCTGCGCCTTCTCCTGGTCGTCCCAGAGGTCCGGCCGGGCCGCCGCCTGCTCCAGCTCGGCGACCTGGGCGCGCAGAGCATCGAGGTCCATCACCGCCTCGATGCTCGAAAGCGTGGCGGAGAGGTCCTTGATGTCTGCTTCGACGTCGGGATTCACGTCCCAAGATTACGCCGGCACCGGTCGCGGAGTGCGACCGGTGGGCGCGTTTCAGGCCGTGGGGATGGCGTCGAGCAGCTTGAGCACGGCCTTGGCGTGGGCCAGGCCGAATTCGGCGACCGCCTTGGCGTAGGCGTCCTCCGCGGTCTTGACCGCCGTCTTGGCGGCCTCCTGCTCGGCGCCGTAACTGGCGCGAGCGGAGTCCACGAGCGCTTGCCGCTGTTTTGCGGTCAAGGAGCCCGCGTGCACCAGCCGCAGGATCAGCGGGCTGCGCAGGTGGTCCGGTCCCGGCTCGGAGAGCAGCCAGTTCTTGAACGCCTTCTTGCCCGCCGCGGTCAGCACGTACTGCTGGCTGGAACGCGGGCCCTGCTTGCCGAGGCGCAGCAGGCCCTGGTCCGCCAACGCGGGCAGCTCGCGGTAGACCTGGCTGCGGGTGACGCTGAAGAAGGCGCCGAAGCGCTCTCCCGCCTCAGCCACGAGCTGGCCACCGGTCTTGGGTCCGTCGTGCAGCAGCCCGAGCAGGGCAGCCGCCGTCGCATTCAGGTCCGACACCCCACCAACGGTGCCACGCTCACCGGTCGCTGTCCACAATGGTCAGCCGTTCTGTCCACTGTGGCTGATCACGGGCTAGTGGAGTTGGGCCAAGCGGAGCAACGCAAAGCATCGCTGCGTAACCGCCCGCTGATCAACGCCACGCGTTCGGCCGCTTGACCGCGACTGTCCACGTGAAGTGGAAATCCATTGAGGCACAAGGGAAACCGCACTTCTGCGTTCACTCGAACGGCAGCGCGGCGTCACGCGGCGCGTCCGCCCCGCCCCACCGGCCCCCTCGGCCGATAGCACAACCCGGTGATGTCCACCCTCTCGATGTGGCAAACACGTCGGGTGGTGGGACCATTACGGCGGGTGTTCGTTCGACTGTGCTCGTTCGACTGGGAGGTCAGCTGTGGGCATCAAATGGACGACGGGGACGAAGGTAGTCCGCAACGCCCGCGCCTGGGCGTCCGGCACGATCCCGGAGCAGGCGGGCAAGGACGAGTGCATGGTGTGCGGCAAGCAGATCCGCAGGCATCGCACGGTCAGCGGCGAGGGCCGGGTCTGCTCGCTCACCTGCGCCCAGTACTGGGCCGAGAACATGACCTGAGCACTGAACAGGCGAAAGGCCCCCGGGAAACTTCCCGGGGGCCTTTCACGTAGTAGCGGGGACAGGATTTGAACCTGCGACCTCTGGGTTATGAGCCCAGCGAGCTACCGAGCTGCTCCACCCCGCGCTGTAAGTACAACTATACACACCCCGAAAACCCCTTATTCACCGGGGTCCCCCACCCTCTGTCTCCCCAGCTCACCCAGCCAGTCCCACTGGCCCGAGCCGGCGGCCGGGGTTCGCGCGCAGCGACACCGGGCTGCCGACACCAGGACCTGGACCTCGATGTCGCGCCAGAACCCCCTGGTCCACGGCACCGCAGCCCCGCCAACGCGACCCGACCCAGGACGGGGTCCAGGGGCTTGCCCCCGGTCGGGGGTGCAGGGGGCGAAGCCCGCCTGCCCGGGGTCCGGGGGTCGGACCCCCGGTGTAAATGCGAAAAAGCCTTGTTCACGCTCTCCGTGAACAAGGCTTTCCCACTTTGTAGCGGGGACAGGATTTGAACCTGCGACCTCTGGGTTATGAGCCCAGCGAGCTACCGAGCTGCTCCACCCCGCGCTGCATTTAGAACTCTACGCCGAGGTTACGGGGATATGCAAATCGGGTGGCCCGGAACGTGTCCCAGGCCACCCGATCGCGATATCAGTGCAGGTCAGCCGGTCGGTGTCGGTGACGGCTGAGTGGTGGACGGCGTCTGGGTGGACGCCGTGCCGGCCGTCTCGAACCTCTTCGTCGCGTCGTCCAGCGCCTTGTAGGCGTTGCCGAGTTCGACGAAGTCACCGCTGGACTGGGCCGCCTGGATGCGGTCGATGGCCGCCTGGATGTCCCGCACGGCCTGCTGCAGCTCCGTGCCACCCTGCCCGTTGCCGGGCGGCGTGGGCGTGGTGGACGGCGTGGACGTCGGCGGCTGGCCGTTGTTCTCCGTGGGCGGCACCTGGGTCGACGAGCCGGACAGCACCTGCTCCATCGCCTCGCTCAGCGTCGGCGCGTAACCCACCTTGTCGCCGAAGCTGACCAGCACCTTGTACAGCTGCGGGAACTGGGTGTTCTGGCTGGCCCGCTCGATGTAGATGGGCTCCACGTAGAGCAGGCCGCCGCCCACCGGCAACGTCAGCAGGTTGCCGTAGACGACCTTCGTCTGCCGCTGGGCGAGCAGGTTCAGCTCACCGCTGACCTCGCCGTTGGTCAGGAACGTCGTCTGGATCTGCTGCGGACCCTTGACCTCGTTGTTGAGCGTCAGCACGCTGATCTTGCCGTAGTTGTCCGGGTCGGACCTGACCGTCACGTACGACGCCATGAACTCGCGGTTCAGCCGTACCAGCGCGCTGGTCAGCTGGAAGCTGACCTTGTTCGCGTCACCGGTCGGGTCACCCGCCAGCACGTAGAACGGCGGCTGCCGGTCGCGTTGCTGCGCCACGCCCTGCTGCTGCGCCTCGACCGTGGTGGCGTTGTCGATGGTCGGGTCGGACGGCACGTCCCAGAACGAGACGCCGGAGTAGAAGTCACGCGGGTTGTCCACGTGGTACTCCGCCAGCATCTCGCGCTGCACCTTGAACAGGTCCTCGGGGTAGCGCAGGTGCTCCTTCAGCGAGTCCGACATCTCGCTGTTGGCCTTCACCGTGCCCGGGAAGACACCCATCCACGCCTTCAGCACCGGGTCCTTGGTGTCCATCTCGTACAGCGTCACCGTGCCGTCGTAGGCGTCCACAGTGGCCTTGACCGAGTTGCGGATGTACCCGATCTCCCGGTTCGGCTGCTGCGCGACACCCGGCAGCGAGTCGTTGGTGGCGTCACCCAGCGGCGTGCGGCGCGCGTACGGGTAGTTGTCGAGCGTGGTGTAGCCGTCCACGATCCACGTGATGCGGCCGTCCACCACGGCCGGGTACGGGTCGCCGTCCACGGTCAGCCACGGCGCCACGGCCTCGACGCGGTCGCGCGGGTTGCGGTTGAAGATGATCCGCGAGTCGTCGCCGATGGCCGAGTTGAACAGGATGTTCCGCTCGCCGTAGGCGGCGGCGAAGACCATCTTGTTGAACAGGCCGCCGATGCGGACGCCGCCCTTGCCGGTGTAGGTGTAGGACGAGCCGTCTGTGTCGTACTCACCGGGCGCGCCCTCGCCCCGGCCGCCGACGATGGCGTAGTCGGCGGGGCCGCCCAGCTCACCGAAGTAGGTGCGGGGCTGCTGCACGCCGAACGGGCCGGTCTGGACCTTGCCGTCCTGGCCGACCTGGGCCACCTCGAACACCGGGTAGCCGCCGTTGCCGCCCTCGTCCGCGGGCGAGTTCACCTTGCTGGCCTCGGCGAACACCATGCCGTTGCCGTGGGTGTAGATGAGGTGCTGGTTGATCCAGTCGCGCTGGGCCTGCGGGATGCTCGCCGTCTGCAGCTCGCGCACCGCGACGATGTAGTCCTGGAGCTGGCCGTTGACCTTGTAGCGGTCGACGTCCAGCTTCTCCGGGAACGCGTAGAACGGCCGGAGCTGCTGGAACTGGGTGAACGTCTTGGAGATGACGGCCGGGTCGAGCAGCCGGACGTTGCCGACGGTCGCCTGGTCGTTCTTCAGCTCGTCCAGCGAGACGTTCTGCTTGCCCGCGTACGGCTTGCTCTCCACCTTGTCCTCGGTCAGCCCGTAGGCCTGCCGGGTGGCGTCGATGCTGCGGACGATCGGTTCGGCTTCCTTCTCGATGGCGTTGGGCCTCACCGAGAACTGCTCCAGCACGGCGGGCCACGCGGCGCCGACCAGGATGGAGGACAGCACCAGCAGCACGGTCGCGATCGCCGGCAGCTGCAGGTTGCGCAGCACGGCGCCCGCGAAGAACGCGATGGCGCAGAAGACCGCGATGAACAGCAGGATCAGCTTGGCGGGCAGCACCGCGTTGAGGTCGGTGTAGCTCGCGCCGTTGAACTTGTCGTTGCGGTCGGAGAACAGCAGCATGTACCGGTCGAAGAAGTACGCGACCGCCTTGAGCAGGATGAACACGCCGGCCACGATCGCCAGGTGGGTGCGCGCGGGCCCGGAGAGCTGACCGCCGCGGCCCGCCAGGCGGATGCCGCCGAACAGGTAGTGCGCCACCACGGCGGCGACGAACGCGACCGCCGTGGCGATGAACAGCCACGACAGGACCCAGGTGTAGAACGGCAGCTGGAAGGCGTAGAAGCCGATGTCGTTGCCGAACTCGGGGTCGTTCACGCCGAACGAGGTAGCGTTGAAGAACAGCTGGACGACCTGCCAGTCGCCCTGGGCCGAGGTGCCGGCGATGAGGCCGACGAGCACCGGCAGGCCGATGGCGAACAGCTTCATCCGCCTGCTGACCACGGCCCGGTAGCGGGCCACCGGGTCGTCGGGCCCGGACACCGGCACGAACACCGGCCGGCTCCGGTAGGCGAGGATCAGGTTGATCGCGACGAGACCGCCCACCAGCAGACCCACGGCGAAGAACAACCCGAACCGGGTCGCCAGCACCGTGCCGTAGACGCTGCGGAAGCCGACCTCACCGAACCAGAGCCAGTTGACGTAGGTGCCGAGCAGCCTTGAGCCGGTGATCAGACCGACCAGGACCACCGCACCGACGATGAGCAGAATCCGGCTGCGACGGGACAGCCTGGGCAGTCCGACCGGGGGCCGTGTGGCCACGGGGCACGCTCCTGGATCGCGGTAGTGGCGTTCGTACGTTCTGTCCAACTCTACGGAGGCCGCCGAGGGTTCCCCGTTCGGTCTTGCCTTTACCCAGATGCGACCATGGCGCACGTGTCAGCCAGTGAAACGCCGCCCGTGGTGCTGCCCGCCGTCGCCCGCGAGGTCGAGGAGTTCGTGTCCACCGCCGGGTGGAACCAGCCGACCCAGCTGTTCGCGCTGGTACCGACGGCCGAGCTGTTGGCGCAGCAGCCGGAGCTGGCGGGCCAGCTCGACCCCGACGCCTCGCCGTTGACGCCGATCGCGCAGGACTCGCTGCCCGACGACGAGCTGGACCGGGCGCTGGCGGGCATCGTGTGGCCGGACGTCGTGCACGGGTGCGCGTTGGCGCAGGAAATCGTCGTGCTGCCGCCGGACGCCGAGGCCCAGCTGACCGAGCAGGAGCTGGACGACGAGCAGGCGCGCAGGTTCGCCGCCGAACACCCCCAGCGCCGGGAGGCGAGGCTGGTGGCGGCGGTGCTGCGGGACGGCTCGGCGGCGTGCGTGCTGAGGCTGCGGGGCAACGTGGAGGTGCCCGAGGAGGTCGTGGCGCACCCCGAACTGGCCCCGAACCTCACCCGCGCACTCCTGGAGACACTGCGGCCCTGACCCCGCCCGCCGTCTGCGAGCAGCGGCCTAACAACTGGGCGCGTCGCCGCCCTTGCTCAGCGACCCCAGCGACTGCACGGCGTCGTCCAACGTCTGCACCTTGACCAGCCGCAGGCCCTCCGGGGCGTGCTGCTTGGCCTCGTCGCAGTTGCCCGCGGGCACGAGGAACACGGTGGCGCCGCCTTCGCGGGCGGCCACCATCTTGAACCCGATGCCGCCGATGCGGCCGACCTCGCCCTTGTCGTTGATCTCGCCGGTGCCCGCGACGGACAGGCCGCCGTTCAGCTCGCCCGGCGTGAGCTTGTCGACGATCGACAACGCGAACAGCAGGCCGGCGGACGGGCCGCCCACGTCGGTCAGGCTGATCTTGATGTCGAACGGCACGTCGGCGCGGTCCAGCGGCAGCACGCCCAGGAAGCCGGTCTCGCGGCCCTCGGCCCGCCCGAGGGTGACGGTGGCGGTCTTGCTCTCGGACCCGCGCTTGTAGGTCAGCGTGATCCGGTCACCCGGCTTGGTGCTCTCCAGCGCCGAGCGCACGTCGTCCGCGCTGCCGATCTGCTTGCCGTTGACCTCCAGCAGCTGGTCGTTGGGCTCCAGCACCTCGGCCGCCGCGGTGTCGTTGGTGATCTCGGCGGCGACGACCTTCATGTCGGACTTCAGGTGGCGCAGCGCGGCCACCTCGGCGCTGGTCTGCGAGTCCTGGAACGCCTTCACGTTCTGGTCGCGGACCTGCTGCTCGGACTCACCGGGCCGGAAGAACTCCTCGCGCGGCGCGAGCGCGTACCGGCCGCTCACCCACAGGCCGAGCGCGCCGAACAGCGACACGTCGTCGGTGAGCGACACGGTGGTCATGGTGAGCTTGCCGCTGGTCGGGAACGTGTCCTGACCGTCCACCGACACCACGTCGGTGCCGTTGACCTGGCCCAACGTGTCGTAGGTCGGTCCAGGGCCCAGGGCGACGTACGGCACGCGGGCGAACCCGCCGAGCAGGCCGAGGGCGAGCACGACCGCGAGGCTGACCACGAGGGTCCACGTCCGCCGGGTCAGGCCGCGCCGCGGCGCGTGCGGTGGGGTTGGTGCCTGGTCCACGACGGTGTCGGTGCCTTCGGTCACGCCCGACAGGGTACGACCACACCGTCACGCTGCCGGCGAACCGGTCCCACGCGGCGCTCCCGTGCCGCGTACCGTGGACCCATGAGTGACCTGCCCTTCGGGTTCAGCCCGCAGGACCCCGACGACCGCAACCGCAAACCCGGAGACCAAGGGGAGAACCCCTTCGACTTCAACCAGCTCGGCGCGATGCTGAGCCAGCTCGGTGCGATGTTCAGCAACGCGGGCACGTCGTCCGGGCCGGTCAACTACGACCTCGCGAAGCAGATCGCGCTGCAGCAGCTCGCCGGCAAGGGCGGCACCGGGTTCCGGCCGGACCAGGACAGCGCGGTGACCGACGCCGTGCACCTGGCCGAGATGTGGCTGGACCCGGCGACGGCGCTGCCCGCCGGTGCTCGCACCGCCCAGGGCTGGAGCGCGCGCGACTGGGTGGAGCGCACGTTGCCGACGTGGCAGCGGCTGTGCGACCCGGTGGCGCAGCGCGTGTCCGGCGCCTGGGTCGACGCGATGCCCGCCGAGGCGAAGGAGGCCGCCGGGCCGCTGCTGTCGATGCTCGGGCAGATGGGCGGCATGGCGTTCGGCTCGCAGCTGGGTGGCGCGTTGGCGCAGCTCGGCGCGGAGGTGCTGACGTCGACCGACGTCGGGTTGCCGCTCGGGCCGGAAGGCACGGCCGCGTTGCTGCCGGACAACATCGAGAAGTTCACCGAGGGCCTGGAGCGGCCCGCCAGCGAGGTGCTGGTGTTCCTGTCCGCCCGTGAGGCGGCGCACCAGCGGCTGTTCAGCCACGTGCCGTGGCTGCGCCAGCGGCTGCTGGACACCGTGGAGGAGTTCGCCCGCGGCATCACCGTGGACACCTCGGCGCTGGAGCAGATGGCCGGCCAGATCGACCCGGCCAACCCGGCGAGCATCGAAGAGGCGATGAAGTCGGGGATGCTCGAACCCCAGACCACGCCCGAGCAGAAGGCCGCGCTGACCCGCCTGGAGACGCTGTTGGCCCTGGTCGAGGGCTGGGTGGACGTGGTGGTGAACGAGGCGGTCGGCGAGCGGCTGCCCGGTGCCGAGGCGTTGCGGGAGACGCTGCGCAGGCGGCGGGCGTCCGGCGGACCGGCGGAGCAGACGTTCGCCACGCTGGTGGGCCTGGAGCTGCGGCCGCGCCGGCACCGCTCGGCGGCGGCGCTGTGGAAGCTGCTCACCGACCAGCACGGCATCGAGCAGCGCGACAGCGTGTGGGAGCACCCCGACCTGGTGCCGACGGCCGAGGACCTGGACGACCCGATGGAGTTCGCCGAGCGGTTCGGCCAGACGCGCAAGGCGCTGGAGGACCCGATGGCCGAGCTGGAGCGCACGCTCCGAGAGAAGGACGACGACCAGGACGACAAGCCCGAGGGCGACGCCCAGTCCTGACCCGGCCGCTCCTCTACGGCGACCCGCTTCGCGAGGTCGCGCAATCCAGCGCAGTCCTCAATCCTCCTCGGTGATGCCCAGGCCCGCGGCGGCCGAGAGGCCTTCCAGGTACCCGATGGCCCGCTCGGCCTTCGGGTACCTGTGCACGAGCAGCCAGAAGTCCTTGCCGTGCCCGGGGACCTCCAGGTGCGCCAGCTCGTGGACCAGCACGTAGTCGAGCACCCACGGGGGCACGTCGCGCAGCCGTTCGCTGATGCGGATCGTGCCCTCGCTCGGCGTGCACGACGCCCACCTCGTGCGCATCGGCGGCACCCACCGCACGCTGCTCGGCTGCACGCCGTCCAGGTACTTCTCCGCCAGCTCCTCGCACCGCGCCAGCAGCGCGGCGTCGGACGTGCGCGTGGGCGAGCGCCTGCGGGTCTCGCTGCGCTGCAGGCGGCTGAGCATCTCCGCCACCCAGTGCTTCTCCTCGCTCTTGCTCATGCGAGCCGGCAGCAGGACCACGACCGTGTCCCCCTCGCGGTACGCGCTCACCATGCGACGGCGCCGGGCGCTGCGCCGCACCTCCACCTGCGGTTCGGGCATGGCGTTCACGGTAAGGCCACGGACCGACAATCCGCGGCGGCCAAGCGGCGGTGTGTGGGGCAACGGACCAGCAGGTTCCTCCGAAAGGCGGCTGGACACGCTCGACGCGGCGTGCAGCGGAGGGGCGTTCCCGGAGGTAGCGTTCAGCGCAACCCCCGAGTGTGGCGCAGATCGCTCCGCACTCTCGATGCGAGGAGGAAGCCGTGGCCGAGACCTACAACGGCTACTGCGTCAAGTGCCGTGAGAAGCGCGACTTCACGGGCGAGGTGCACGAGAGCAACAACCGCAGGATGGCCAAGGGCAAGTGCCCGGTCTGCGGAACCACGGTGACCCGGATCCTCGGCAAGGCGAAGGTCTGATCGGGGACGGGTGGCCGGGCCCTCGTGGGTGCCCGGCCGCCCGTCAAGGCCCTTCGTGGCCTCTGTGGACAACCGGCGAGCCTGTGGACAGGCATTTTGCCGTGCCGGCCACCGCGGGCAGGCTGCCGGTGTGGATCTACCCAACCGCCCCAGGGTCCTGCCCGGCCTGCCGCTGCTGCGCCGCCGGGACGACGTGGTGCAGATCGGCACGGACCCCCGGCACGCCATGCTGGTCGAGGACGTGCCCGAACCCATGGCGTCCGTCCTGCTCGGTCTCAACGGTCGGCACACCCTTTCCGACCTGCGTGAACGGCTCGCCGGTCACGGCAGGCAGGCGGCCGAGTTCGCCGGTGTCCTGCACGGGCTGGCGCAGGCCGGGCTGGTCGAGGACTCCGTTCCCGTGCCGCACCCCAGGCTCGCCGCCGAGGTGACCGGGTGGGCGCTGCGCACCCGTCGTCACGCCGCCGGGCTGCCCGCCGCCCGTGCCGCCCGGTCGGTCGTCGTGCACGGCGAGGGACGGCTCGCGGTGACCGTCGCGGCGCTCCTCGCGGCTTCCGGCGTGGCACACGTTCGGGTGGTCGCCCGGGGCCGTGTCGGGCCGGAGGACACCGGATCGGGGTACGCCGAGGAGGACGTCGGCAGGCCGCGCGCCGAGGCCGCCCAGGACGCCGTGCGGCGGGCGTGCGGGACCGTTCGGCCGGTGGGTCGGGTGGTCGACCTGGTGGTGCTGGCCGACGCCCTGGTGCCCGCGCCGGAACTGCTGCACCAGCTCGTCTCGGACGGCACGCCGCACCTGGCCGTGCGGGTCCGGGAGGGTCTCGGCGTGGTCGGGCCGCTGGTCGTGCCCGGTCGCAGTAGCTGCCTGAGGTGCGCGGACCGGCACGAGGCGGACGCGGACCCGGCGTGGCCGATGATCGCCGCGCAGCTGGTCGACCGCGTCCAGCACGCCGACCTGGCCACCGTGACGGCGACGGCCGGGGTGGCGGTCGGGCAGGCGCTGCTGGCGCTCGACCGATCGGAGCCCGCCGGGACCAGGCCGCCGACCTGGGACGCGACGCTGGAGGTGGACGCGTTCGCCGGGGTGGTCGAGCACCGGATCGCGCCGGTGCACCCGCGCTGCGAGTGCCGTTCCGCGAAGTGATCCACCCTCAGGTGGGCCTGTGTAGGTTTTGTGGCAGGGGCGTGCACCACTGCGACCACGTGAACGGGCGGGAGGAGAATCACCGGGTGAGCGAGATCCCGCGCAAGGCCGTGCAGCGCACCGCCAAGCTGGCCAGCCTCCCGCTCGGGGTGGCGGGCCGGGTGGTGGGCGGCTGGGGCAAGCGCCTGGCAGGCCGCAGTTCCGAGGAGGTCAGCGCCGAGGTGTCGGCGAAGACCGCGGAGCAGGTGTTCGCGGTGCTCGGGCAGCTCAAGGGCGGTGCCATGAAGTTCGGCCAGGCCCTGAGCGTGTTCGAGGCGGCGGTGCCGGACGAGCTGGCCGAGCCGTACCGCGAGGCGCTGACCAAGCTGCAGACGGCCGCGCCGCCGATGCCCGCGCGCACCGTGCACCGCGTGCTGGCCGAGCAGTTGGGCGCGGGGTGGGCGAAGCGGTTCACGTCGTTCGACGACTCGCCGGCCGCGTCGGCGAGCATCGGGCAGGTGCACCGGGCGGTGTGGCACGACGGCCGCGAGGTGGCGGTGAAGGTGCAGTACCCGGGCGCGGACGAGGCGTTGCAGAGCGACCTCAACACGTTGCTGCGGTTCAGCCGGGTGTTGCAGGCGGTCATGCCGGGCACCGAGGTGAAGCCGCTGTTGGAGGAGCTGCGGGACCGGTACCTGGAGGAGCTGGACTACCGGACCGAGGCGGACAACCAGCGGACGTTCGCCAAGGCGTTCGACGGGGACGACCGCGTGCTCGTGCCGCGGGTGGTGGCCAGTTCGCCGAAGGTGATGGTCACCGAGTGGACCGAGGGCACGCCGCTGTCGAAGATCATCCGTGCGGGTGAGCGCGACGAGCGTGACCTGGCCGGGCAGCTGCTGTCGGAGTTCCACTTCTCCGCGCCGAGCCGGTCGGGGCTGCTGCACGCCGACCCGCACCCCGGCAACTTCATGCTCGGCGCGGACGGCCGGTTGCGCGTGCTGGACTTCGGGGCGGTCGCCCGGCTGCCGGACGGGTTGCCCAGGACGCTGGGTTTGATGACCAGGCTGGCGCTGGACGGCCGGTCGGCGGACCTGGTGGAGCTGCTGCGGTCGGAGCGGTTCATCCGTCCCGGGACCGAGCTGCACGCGGAGGACGTGCTGAACTACCTGGCGCCGTTCGTCGAGCCGCTGCGGACCGAGACGTTCCACTTCACCCGCCGGTGGCTGCAGCGGCAGGCGGAGCGCGTCGGCGACCTCCGCAGCCCCGATTCGCAAACGGGAAGGTCCCTGAACCTGCCCCCGCAGTACCTACTTATCCACAGGGTGACGCTGGGCGCGACGGGCATCCTCTGCCAGCTGGACGCAAACGTGCAGGCCAGGGCCACCGTCGCCCGCTGGCAACCAGGCTTCGACGACTGACCTGTCCACAGATCCCCAAGTTATCCACAGATCACGAACACCCCATGGCCCCTCCCCCGGAACCCCCGGAGGATCGACCCCATGAACCAAGTGATCAAGGCATCGGACCTGAAGGCCGCCGGCGTCCCCGGCTACGTCATCGATCTCAAGTGCCGCCCGGGCGGCCCGTGGCAGCGCATCCTGCCGGGCGTGGTGCTGCTCAGCGCCACCCCACCGACCCGCACCCAGCGCCTCCATGCCGCCTTGGCCTACGCGGGCCCGAAGGCCGTGGTCACCGGCGTCGACGCCCTGCACGCCCAAGGCCTCGCCTCCCTACCACCCCCACCCCGCATACACCTGCTTCAACCAGCCACCACCCGCCGCACCTGCCCCGACCACGTGCTGCTGGAACGCACCACCCGCCCACCAAGAGTCGTGCGGGAATCCGGCCTCCCCCTGGCCGAACCAACGAGGGCCACCCTGGACGCCGCCCGCCACGAACGCGACCCACTGCGCCAACACCACCTCCTATCCACCGCCGTCCGCTCGGGCCTGTGCACCGTCGCCACCCTGACCAAAGAACTGAACGCCGGCAACAAACGAGGCACCGCCACCACCAGAGCCACCCTGCGCCTCCTCTCCACCCTCCTCCACTAACAACCCCACCCCACCTCCCCAACCCCACCCTCCAAGGCCCGCAAACTCACTCACCACAACGGACCCGCCCGGCCCCCGAAGCCCACCAACAACGTGCCCCTAGGACCGCCGCCCCCTCCAAGGCAACCAGCCAACACCCAGCCCACCCCAACGCAGCCCACCCGCCGCACACCGCTCCTTGCCTCCACCGATCCCAGTTGATCCTGAGCCCGACAGACGATGCCTGCGGAACGGGGCGCCTGC
This sequence comes from Saccharothrix carnea, assembly GCF_003014735.1. GTDB lineage: Bacteria > Actinomycetota > Actinomycetes > Mycobacteriales > Pseudonocardiaceae > Actinosynnema > Actinosynnema carneum. Next base: position 82,432 of record NZ_PYAX01000021.1, read on the forward strand.
GGCGCCTCAACCAGACCAGTAATCGGAGGGCAAATGACGTTCGATATCCCGAACGTGCTCCCGCACGCAGACGTGGCACAACCACCGGTCGCCGCCGCGCTCCCGTTCCCGCACCCAAGCCAACAGCTCGGCCGGATCGGTGACAGACGATCGCGCTCGCCCACACCGGGCGCAGGTCTCGGTCACGGCTTCCGGCCCAGGTAGACGGTGTTGGCGGTCAGCAGGAAGACGTCGTCGCGCAGCCCGAGGAACGCGGGGTCCTCGGGGTCGAGCAGTTGCTTCACCGTCCGGCGGTCGGCGGGGTGGAGCACGTCACCGGCGACCTCGTCGTACCACTTCAGCTGGTCCACCGCCCAGTCGCGCACCGCCTGCTTGGGCGGCGCCGGGTGGTCGATGAGGTAGCTGAAGGCCGTCACGTCCACGAGGCCGCTGTCGGAGAGCACGAGGTTCCAGCCACCGGGCAGGCGAACCGAGCCCGCTGTGTTCTCCCGCATCCGCACGAACCACTGGGCCCGCGCAGCGGACAGCCGTTCCTGCAGGCCCGGCTCACCGATACCCAGGTCGAACGGGAGGAACTTGCCGCTCAACCCGCCCTCGGCGAGCGCCAACCACCCACCCGGCGCGACCGCCTCGATCAACCCGAGCACAGCCGCACGCTGATCAGGGAGGTGATGCACGACGTTCGACGCCCACACCATCTGCGCGGGCCCGGCGATCTCCACCGGCCGTTCGGTCGCCAAATCGGCCAGCACCGGCCGGACGCGCACGCTCGCCGTGGTCGTGTCGGTCTCGTAGGTGGCCGCCGACCGGGCCGCGGTCGTCGCAGCGTCCAACAGCTCGGGCACGGCGTCCACCAGCACAACCGTGCCACCGCCACGAGCGGAAAGTGCCTCGACCAACGCCACGCTCATCCCACCCGCACCACACCCGACGTCCAAGACGGTCGGCTTGTCGGGCAACGCGCGCACGAGTCTCCGCGCGACCACCCGCCGAGACTCGGCATCCAACTCGTCGGCCTGACGCAGGAAGTTCAGCCGGGACGACCAGTCGATCCCGTCATGAGTCCGGCCGTGGGCATGGCCATGGTTATGAGAGTGAGCTGCCACACATCAAACGGTACCCACGCCACGCCGAACCCTCCCCTCAACCCGCCGGTCACCACGCCTACCGCCAGCCAGGCACTCGGCCCTGCGCCGCCGGCGTCGGTGCATCCGAGCCCGCGCCGGAACCGGGCTGCGGACGAGGGCTGGAGCAGAGGTCGGCGGTGCGCACCCGAACCTGAACTCGAGAACGGGCCAGCGCCCCGTGTCCGGGGCCGGGTCGGGCCGGGCCAGGCCAGGCCAGGCCAGGCCGGGTCGGGCCGGTCGGGGCCGGGCAGGCGGGGGCAGGGGAGGGCGGACCGAGGCAGGGGACCAGGTGGGCCGTAGCGGACCGGGCCGGAAGCGTGCGCGAATCCAACGCCCGAGCCGGTGCCCCTGCCAGGGCGGGTCGGAGTCCGGGCATGGCAGGGCCCGCCCTGCCCCGTCGTGGGACGGAGAGGGCGGGCCGCTGTGTGCATCAGATCGCGCGGGCCTTCAAGGCAGCCCTGCGCTGGGCCCATCCGGCCAGCCGGCGCCACCTGCGGGCGACGACGAGGCGGTGGGCCAGCCGATGCTGTTGCGCGAATATCTCCGCGTCATGCATTCGGGATCTGGCGAGATTTTCTTCGAGCAGCATGGGGTTCCCCTTGGGGTTGACTTCGATGAGCATCGATTCGTCTGCGGTGGATCGGTACGTGGTCACGCGGCGGCCTCCTGGTCGTTAGCCCCCCGGACAACGGTCGCGGCGGGCGCCGCGGGAACAACAGGTGCTGCGTCCTTGCGCGGGCGCCCACGAGGACGCTTGCGCGCGATCACAGCTCCGCGCTCGAAGATCTCGCCGCCCCAGACCCCCCAGGGCTCGTGACGAGCAAGCGCACCGGCCAGGCACTCCGCGATGACGGGGCAGGTGGCGCAGAACCGCTTCGCCTCCTCCAGCTCCGCCGGCGCGTCGGCGAACCACAGGTCAGGGTTGTTGGTACGGCAAGGAAGTTCCAAGCCGGCGTCCGGCGCGGTGTCGATCAAGGAAGCGACACCCGCTCCGGCGAACTCCGGCTCGGTGGACAACGTCCCGTTTATGGGGACGGTCGCGGTCAACATCAGGTGGACTCCTGTCAAGGGTGTTGCATGGGGTTTTTGTCGTTCGAACCTAAAAACGGGTCGGAACAGCACGAAGGCCGCGGATCCGGTTACGGGTCCGCGGCCTTCGTGAGCTTGGTGGCCTGACTACAAGGTGGTCAGGTACTTCGCTCGTGCGCGGACGGCGCAACGTTCTGAGTCGGGATGACGCGCGGCGCGAAGAGCGCCGGCACCTGGATCAGCTGAACTCGCTCAGCACCCCACTTGAGGGCGTGGCGATCGCGGGCAGACTTCTCCCCCGCGACATGAGCAGCGCCTGCAGCCGAAACCACCCCGGTCAACAGGTAACCGGGCGTCTCGAAGCACATGAGAGTGTTCACGACCGGTCACCTCCTCGGGTGTCTCGACTCGACTGCTAGCTCTTGAATCCCCAGCGGGCGCTCGCGCCCGGCCTGAGCAGGTTATGACTCCGCGCCGGACGCGTGCAACAGGTTTTTCCAAATACCTGTCGATTGAGTGAAAATTCAGCGTTTGCCCTGTACAGAGCGCTAGGGCGCCACCACTCGGACGGACGAAGCCGCCCGCCGGCGGGCCGGGCAGGGCCCCAACCGGCCACCACCGCGGATCAACGCGAGACCAACGCCGCATCAACGCCCGGTCAACGCCGGGCCGTCCCCCAAGCGGGCCTGGGGCTGCATCCGGTCAGCGGAGCACCGCCCCGGCCATCAACACGGCGCCAGTCCAGCCGGCGTGAGGTCAGCGGCCCCGTACGAGGGCCAGGACGTCGTCCCCGAACCGGTCCAGCTTGGCGGCGCCGATGCCCGAGATCGACACCAGCCCGGCGACGTCCTCCGGCCGCTGCTCGGCGATCGCGACCAGCGTCGCGTCGGTGAACACGACGTAAGCGGGCACCTTCAGCTCACGCGCACGGTCCGCCCGCCACGCCCGCAGCTTGGCCAGCAGCTCCTCGTCCACGTCGGACGGGCACGAGGCGCACCGGCTCAGCTTGATCGCCCGCGCGTCCACCAGCGCCGACCCGCACACCCGGCACTGCGGCTTCGGCCGCTTCTGCAGCGGCTCCCGCTTGGCGGCCGTGCGCGACGCCGGGTGGTCGTCGGGCACCAACCCGTACAGGAACCGGCTGCGCCGCCGATAACGACGCCCGCCCGCGGCCCGCGCCAACGCCCACGACATCCACAGGTGCTCACGGGCCCGCGTCACGCCCACGTACAGCAGCCGGCGCTCTTCCTCGATCGCCGCGTCGTCACCTTCGGCGTGCTGGATCGGCAACGTGCCCTCGACCAGCCCGACCAGGAACACCGCGTCCCACTCCAGGCCTTTCGCCGCGTGCAGCGACGCCAGCGTCACGCCCTCCACAGTCGGCGGGTGCTGCGCCTCGGCCCGCAGTTCCAGCTCGCCGACGAACGTCCGCAGGTCCGCCGAGTCCACCGTCGTGACCAGTTCCTCGGCCAGCTCGACCAGCGCGAGCAGGGACTCCCACTTCTCCCGCGCCGTCCCGCCGGCGGGCGGCTCGTCGGTCAGGCCGATCCCGGCCAGCACCTCGCGCACCACCTTCGGCAGCTCGCCGGTCGGCTCGTGCGCCGCCGCCGCACGCAGCGCGACCATCGCCTGCCGCACCTCGGCCCGCTGGAAGAACCGCTCGCCACCGCGCACCTGATAAGGCACGCCGACCTCGGCCAACGCCTGCTCGAACACCTCAGACTGCGCGTTGACGCGGTAGAGGACGGCGATCTCGCTGGCCGACACGCCCTCGTCCAGCAGCGCCTTCACCCGCCGCGCGACGGCCGCCGCCTCCAGCGTCTCGTCGTCGAACTCGGTGAACGTCGGCTTCGGCCCGTCCGGCCGCTGCCCGATCAGCCGCAGCCGCGACCCGGCGGGGCGGTCACGCGCCCACTTGATCACTTCGTTGGCCAGGCCCACGACCTGCGGCGTGGACCGGTAGTCACGTTCCAGCCGCACGACGACGGCCTCGGGGAACCGGCGCGGGAAGTCCAGCAGCGGACGCGGCGAGGCTCCGGCGAACGAGTAGATGGTCTGGTTCGCGTCACCGACCACGGTCAGGTCGTCGCGCTCGCCCACCCACGCGTCGAGCACGCGCTGCTGCAACGGCGTCACGTCCTGGTACTCGTCCACCACGAAGCACCGGTACCGATCGCGGAACTCCTCGGCGACCTCGCCGTGCTCCTCCAGCGCCGCCGCGGTGTGCAGCAGGAGGTCGTCGAAGTCGAGCAGCTGCGCCTGGTTCTTCAGCTCCTCGTAGGTCCGGTAGACCTGCGCGACCTGCTCGGCGGGCGCGGGCGTGTCGCGGCTGGTGCGGCCGGCGGCGTTCGGGTAGTCGTCGGGCGCGACCAGCGACGCCTTGGCCCACTCGATCTCACCCGCGAGGTCGCGCAGCGAATCCGACTCGGTGGACAGGCCCGTCCGGTTGGCGGCCTGCGCGACCAGCCTCAGCTTGTTCCGGTCGATCAGCTGCCACTGCTCGCCGCCGACCACGCGCGGCCAGAAGTAGCGCAGTTGCCGCAGTGCGGCGGCGTGGAACGTGCGGGCCTGCGCGCCGTGCACGCCGAGCGCCCGCAACCGGGTCCGCATCTCGCCCGCGGCACGTGCGGTGAACGTGACGGCGAGGACTTGACCGGCGGACACGTGCCCGCGCTGGACCAGGTACGCGATGCGGTGCGTGATGGTGCGGGTCTTGCCGGTGCCGGCACCCGCGAGCACGCAGACCGGGCCGCGCGGGGCCTCCACGGCGGCACGCTGTTCCGGGTCCAGTCCCTCCAGCAGCCGGTCCATGCGCTGCATCCTCGCAGAGCGCAGCGAGTACTCCCGTCATGGGGCGACGCGCCACGCCGTATCCTGGCAGGTATGGCTGGTAAGCAGGACAAGGCGGCTGCCAAGGCGGCCTCCAAGGAAGCGGCGAAGGCTCGGCGCGCGGCATCGAAGGCGAAGCGCAGCCAGATCTTCGAGGCGTTCAAGATGCAGCGCCGCGAGGACAAGGCGCTCGTGCCGTTGATGCTGGCGTGCCTGCTGGGCGCGACGGCCGCGGCGTTCCTGATCGGCCTCATCTGGGACATGCAGTGGCTGCTGCTGCCCATGGGCATCGCGGTGGGCGCGCTGCTCGCGGTCATCGTGTTCGGCCGCCGGGTGCAGCGCACGGTGTACGCGAAGGCGGACGGCCAGCCGGGCGCCGCGGCGTGGGCGCTGGACAACCTGCGCGGCAAGTGGCGCGTGACGCAGGCCGTGGCGGGCACGACGAGCGGTGACATGGTGCACCGGGTGCTCGGCCGGCCGGGCGTGGTGCTGGTCGCCGAGGGTGCGCCGCACCGGGTGAAGAACCTGCTCGCGCAGGAGAAGAAGCGGGTGGCGCGGGTGATCGGCGAGACGCCGATCTACGACGTCGTCGTGGGCACCGAGGACGGTCAGGTGCCGCTGCGCAAGCTGCAGAGCCACCTGATGAAGCTGCCGCGCAACATCTCGACCGCCCAGGTCGACACGATCGACAACCGGCTGGCCGCGCTGGCCAGCCGTGGCGCGGCGCTGCCCAAGGGCCCGATGCCCCAGGGCGCCAAGATGCGCAACGTGCAGCGCGCCATGCGTCGCCGCTGACGAACGTTTCCGCAGCTCAGGCCCGTTCCGACGATCGTTCGGAGCGGGCCTGCGGCGTTCTTGGGTGCGTGGTCAGCGAGCCCGGAGGACGATGGTGCCCGCCGCCTTGTCGTGCAGGCCCCTGCCATCGGCGTCCCACACCACGGCCGGGATGATCGGGAAGATCAACGCGGTCCGCAGCACGGCCCTCGGCACGCCCACCGCCGCCGTGCCGTCCATCCGCACGACCCGCAGCCCGAACAGCGCGTGACCAGGGGTGAAGCCGAAGAAGCCGACCGCGACGACGGTGATCGCGAACCAGGCCAGCAGGCTCCAGTTCCGCGGCAGGTCGGGCATGGTGAACAGGCCCGCCACGCCGCCCGAGAGCGCGAAGTCGACCAGGATGGCGATCGCGCGGCGGCCCGTGGACGCGACCGAGCCGGGACCGGACTGGGGCAGGCCGAGGCGTTCACCCCGCCAGCGCTGCCCGGTACCGTCACCGGAGTCGGCGCCCGGCTCCAGCGCCGAGCGGGGTCCTGACAGCCACGAACCGGTCCACTTGCTCACCCCACCAGAGTAAGGCCGTGCTCAGCGGGTGAGGAGCGGCGGTCGGGTTGCCCGACCTGGGTCGCCCGTTAACACTGGCGAAACACGCGGGTGACGGCTGGGCAACACCACGGTCTTAGTTTCGCCACGATGGCAGGCCGCACCACGCAGCGGCGTACAACCACGCCCCCACCGCAGCAGAGGAGTCGACGAGGGTGTTCAAGAATCCCGACGAGGTCCTGAAGTTCATTTCCGACGAGGGCGTGAAGTTCGTCGACGTCCGCTTCAGCGACCTGCCCGGCGTGATGCAGCACTTCACGCTCCCCGCCAGCGCGTTCGACGCCGACGCCATCGCCGAGGGCCTCGCGTTCGACGGCTCGTCGGTGCGCGGCTTCCAGTCGATCCACGAGTCGGACATGCTGCTGCTGCCCGACCTGTACACCGCGCGCCTCGACCCGTTCCGGATCGAGAAGACGCTGATCGTCAACTTCTTCGTGCACGACCCGTTCACGCGTGAGGCCTACAGCCGCGACCCGCGCAACATCGCGCGCAAGGCCGAGCAGTACATCACCGAGTCGGGCATCGCGGACACCGCGTACTTCGGCGCCGAGGCGGAGTTCTACATCTTCGACTCGATCCGCTTCGACACCACCGCGAACGCGTCCTTCCACGAGATCGACTCGATCTCCGGCGCCTGGAACACCGGCCGTGAGGAAGAGGGCGGCAACCGCGGCTACAAGGTCAAGTACAAGGGCGGCTACTTCCCCGTCTCGCCGACCGACCACTACGCGGACCTGCGCGACAAGATGGTCCTGAACATGCAGGCCCAGGGCTTCTCGGTCGAGCGCGCGCACCACGAGGTGGGCACCGCCGGGCAGTCCGAGATCAACTACAAGTTCAACACGCTGCTGCACGCCGCGGACGACTTGATGCTGTTCAAGTACATCATCAAGAACACCGCCTGGCAGGCCGGCAAGTCCGTGACGTTCATGCCGAAGCCGCTGTTCGGCGACAACGGCTCGGGCATGCACACCCACCAGTCGCTGTGGAAGGACGGCCAGCCGCTGTTCCACGACGAGTCCGGTTACGCGGGCCTGTCGGACACGGCGCGCCACTACATCGGCGGCATCCTGCACCACGCGCCGTCGCTGCTGGCGTTCACCAACCCGACGGTGAACTCCTACCACCGCCTGGTGCCGGGCTACGAGGCCCCGGTGTCGCTGGTCTACTCCCAGCGCAACCGGTCGGCGTGCGTGCGCATCCCGATCACCGGCAACAACCCGAAGGCCAAGCGCATCGAGTTCCGCTGCCCCGACTCGTCGGGCAACCCGTACCTGGCGTTCTCGGCCATGGTGATGGCCGGCCTGGACGGCGTGAAGAACAAGATCGAGCCGCCGGCCCCGATCGACAAGGACCTCTACGAGCTGCCGCCCGAGGAGGCCCGCGACGTCAAGCAGGTTCCCGCGTCCCTGGACGCGGTCCTGGACAACCTCGAGGCGGACCACGAGTTCCTGCTGGAAGGCGGCGTCTTCACGCCGGACGTCATCGACACCTGGATCTCGTTCAAGCGTGAGCAGGAAATCGACCCGCTGCGCCTGCGCCCGAACCCCTATGAGTTCGCGCTGTACTACGACGTGTGATCGGCGCGGGGCTGTGAAGCCCTGAGTTGAGCCTCCACAGGCCGAGGGCCGGGTGACTGCCACAGTCACCCGGCCCTCGGCCGTTCACGGGGGTGAACGGGATCAGGTTCTCGTCAGTCGACGCACGACGGACAGGCCTTCAGGCGTGCCCGGCCAGTGTTCCGCGATCACATCGGGCTCCACGGCGCGGATCACCGAGCGCAGTACCCAGCTGGCCAGGATCGCGTCGTCCGCGTACCCCAGCACCGGGATGAAGTCCGGGACCAGGTCGAACGGTAGGGCGAGGTAGGTGAGCAGCAGCCACAGGCGCACGCGGGCGGAACGCGGCAGCCTCGGGTCGCGGGCCAGGCGGGTGACCAGGCGCAGCACGTCCGGCAGCAGGCGGACGGCTTGGGCCAGCGCCTTGCCCTTCGGCCGGACGAGGAGCAGGCCCACGAGCAGCAGCAGCCAGAGACCCAGCAGTCCCAGGGCGACACCGACGAGGACGTCCACCTACTTGGGGATCGGGATCCCGGGCACGGTGACCGCACCGCCGGTCGGCGCGAGCTGGCCGATGATCCCGGAGAACGTCAGCGAGAACGACGTGCTCCCGGCCGGCACCTTCCGGTCCAGTTCCAGGTACCCGTTGATGCTGGAGTTCTTCCCGATCGACCCGGACCACCGGCTCGTCGACAGGGACGCGCCGTAGTCGCGCTGCGCGTCGTCGACCACCGAGACGGACGCGACGGGCAGGTCCATCTTCGCCGTGCTGGCGTTTATGGCGGTGACGAACACCTTGACGCGGCCACCCAGGTTCTCGACCTTGGTGACTTCCACGGTGAGCAGGCCGCGTGCCTGCTTCCACGACCCCGTCAGAACCTTGGCGTCGACGCCGGGCGCGGCTTCTTCCTCGGTCTCGGGAGAAGGGGACGACGGCGCCGTGCCCACCGCGCCGTCCAGGCCGCCGGAGGTGTCGTCCGAAGTGCTCGTCCGCGACGTGGGGGCCGTCGAGGAGGTTTCGCGCAGGTCGAAGCTCAACGCGCCGACGCCGACCGTGCCGGCGGTGACCGCCTGGATCACCCCGAGCAGCACCAGCACGCCGAGCATGACCAAGCTGATCTTCAGAGCCGCGCTGCTCTTCTTGCGGTGGGTCTCGTCGTCCATGACGTCCTTCGTCCGGGCGCACGCGTGCGAACGTGAATCTCCCCCATGAGTGTCGTTAGTCTCGACATAAGGAACACCAATAGTCAATGCACAGCGGCCCTAGATCGACGGTACGTAGCTCCCTGGGAACACGCCGCGACAGCAGGGCTGCCCGTTCCCCGATCGGGGTGGGCGGTTAGGGTCGCGCCCGTGTCTGATGACGTCGCAACCCCCGCCCAGGTGCTGTCCACCAACATCTTCGACTCCGCCGCCGAGGCGATCGAGGCGATCGGCGCCGCCGACGTGCTCGGTCTCGGTGTCCGGGTGTCGAACCGCCTCGTCCAGGACGAGGAGTCCGACGACACGCTCGTCGAGGAGTGGATCGTCGAACTGCTCACCTCGGTCCCGACCGTCGACGAGGAGTGAGGCAGCCGAAGGGCCCTCGCGCTCGTCGAGGGCCCTTCACCGCTCGTCACACCGTCAGCACGATCTTGCCCCGCACGTGCTTGCCTTCCAGCAGCCGGTGCGCCTCGGCGGCCTGCGCCAGCGGGAACGTCTGCTGCACGGTCACCTTCAACTCCCCCGAGCCCGCCTGCCCGGCCAGCCAGTCCAGGTCTTCCCGCACCGGCTTGGCGTACGCGTAGCGGCCACCCAGCTCCAGCACGTTGGTGTCCACGATGGACACGATCCGGGCCGGGTCGCGCACCAGCGCGGGCGAGTCGTTGAGCGCCGCGCCGCCCACGCAGTCGAACGCCACGTCGACCAGCCCGTCACCGCCGACGAGCTCGGCCACGTTGTCCACCAGCGCGTCGCCGTAGGCCACCGGCTCGACGCCGAGCGACCGCAGGAACCCGTGGTTGCGCGGCGACGCCGTGCCGATCACCCGTGACGCGCCGAGGATCCGCGCCACCTGCACGGCCAGGTGCCCGACACCGCCGGCCGCGGCGTGCACGAGCACCGTGTCGCCGGACGACACCCCGACCTTGCGCAACGCCTGCAACGCGGTCAGCCCGGTCAGCGCGAGCCCGCCGGCCTCCTCGAACGACAACGACGCCGGCTTGTGCGCCAACCCGCGCTCGGTGGCCGCGACCAGCTCCGCGTACGTCCCGTGCTGCACGTGGTCCTTGCGCTGGTAGCCGAACACCTCGTCGCCAACGGCGAACCCGTCCACCGCGGGCCCCACGGCACGCACCACCCCGGCCACGTCCCAGCCGGGGACCAGCGGGAAGTGGCACGGCATCGAACTCGCCACGTACCCCATGCGCACCAGCCGGTCGACCGGGTTCACCCCGGCGGCACGCACCTCGACCAGCACCTGGTCCAGCGCGATCGGCGGGTCGGGCAGCTCCCGCACGACAAGGACTTCTGCGTCTCCGAATTCGGTCTGCGCGATCGCTTTCACGAACTCCAGTGTTCAGGACCCGTAGAAGATGCGCTCGATCACGGCCCGCGCCCGCCTCGCCGTACGCCGGTAGGAGTCCACGAACCCGCCCGGGTCACCCTCGTGCCCCATCGCCGACGCCACCGCGGCCAGGTCGCGCCCGGCCGTGGGCAGCTGGTCGCCGGCCTTGCCCCGGACCAGCACGACGGCGTTGCGCGCCTTGGTCGCCATCACCCACGCGTCGGTCAACGCCGTCGCGTCGTCCTCCGACACCAACCCGGCCTCGGTGGCGGCACGCAGTCCGCGCACGGTCGACGGCGTGCGCAGCCCCGGCACCTCGAACGCGTGCTGCAACTGCAGCAGCTGCACGGTCCACTCGACGTCCGCCAGCCCGCCGCGCCCCAGCTTGGTGTGGGTGGACGGGTCGGCGCCGCGCGGCAGCCGTTCGGCCTCGACGCGTGCCTTGATGCGCCGGATCTCCCGCACGGCACCCGCGTCCAGGCCCTCCGCCGGGTAGCGCACCGGGTCGACCATCTCGATGAACCGCGCGCCGAGGTCCGCGTCACCGCCGATGAACCGGGCCCTCAGCAGCGCCTGCGACTCCCACAGCTCGGCCCACTGCGCGTAGTAGGCCCGGTAGGAGTCAAGCGTGCGCACCAGGGGCCCCTGCCTGCCCTCCGGCCGCAGGTCGGTGTCCACCTGCAGCGGCGGGTCCTGGCTGGGCGCGCTGAGCAGCCGCCGCACCTGCTCCACCACAGAGGACGCGTACCGGGCGGCGTCGGAGTCGGTCACGCCCGCCGCGGGCTCGCACACGAACATCACGTCGGCGTCCGACCCGTACCCCAGCTCGCGCCCGCCGAGCCGGCCCATGCCGATGACCGCGATCGACGCCAGCCGCTCACCGGCGGACCGCACCACCGCGTCCAGCGCCGCCTGCAACACCGCCACCCACACCTCGGACAGCGACACGCACACCGTCCGCAGCGGCACCAGCCCGAGCAGGTCCGCCGACGCCACCCGCAGCAGCTCCTGGCGGCGCAGGGAGCGGGCGGCGGTGACCGCGCGGTCCAGGTCGCTGTACCGGGACACGGCGCTGCGCAGCGGGTTGCCGATGGTCATCGGGTCGCGGCCGACCAGCGCGTCGGTGTCGGCCAGCAGCGGCAGCACCTCCGGCGCGCGCACCAGCAGGTCGGGCACGAACTTCGAGGTGCCCAGCAGCGACGCCAGCCGGTCGACCACCGTGCCCTCGTCGCGCAGCAGCCGCAGGTACCAGGGCGTCTCGGCCAGCGCCTCGGACACCTTCCGGTACGCCAACAGCCCGCGGTCCGGGTCGGGCGTGGTGGCGAACAGGTCGAGCAGCACCGGCAGCAACGCCGTCTGTATCCGTGCCCGCCGGGAAACGCCCCTGGTCAGGGCCTCGATGTGCTTCAACGCGCCGTCCGGCGCCGCATAACCCAGCGCGGACAGTCGGGCCGCGGCCTGCGATGTGGTCAACCGCAGCCCTTCCGTCGGCACCTTCGCGACGGCTTCCAGCAGCGGCCGGTAGAACAGCTTCTCGTGCAGCCTGCGCACCTGGTTGGCGCGCTTGCGGAACTCGGCGAGCAGCACCTGGCTCTCCGACAGACCGCCCTCGGCCTGCAACCCGGCCGCCCGCGCCAGCCACCGCAGCGCCGCCACGTCGTCGTCCGCCGGGAACAGGTGCGTGCGCAGCAGCCGCTGCAACTGCAACCGGTGCTCCAACGTGCGCAGGAACCGGTAGGCGCGGCCGAAGTCGGCGGCGTCCGCCCGACCGATGTACCCGCCGCGACCCAACGCCGCCAACGCTTGGGTGGTGGTGGTGATGCGCAGTTCCTCGTCACCACGACCGTGCACGAGTTGCAGCAGCTGCACGGCGAACTCGACGTCCCTCAGCCCGCCGCGGCCCAGCTTCAGCTCGCGGTCGGTCAGCCCCGCGGGCACGTGGTCCTCGACGCGGCGGCGCATGGCCTGCACGTCGGCCACGAAGTTCTCCCGTTCGGCGGCCGTCCACACCAGGGGCCGCACCACGTCCATGTACCGCTGCCCCAGCTCGTCGTCACCGGCCACCGGCCGGGCCTTGAGCAGCGCCTGGAACTCCCACGTCCGCGCCCACCGCTGGTAGTAGGTGGCGTGGCCGTCCAGCGTGCGCACCAACGCGCCCGCCTTGCCCTCCGGCCGCAGCGCCGCGTCCACCTCGAAGCACGCCTGGCCCGCGACCTGCATCACCGCGCCCGCCAGCCGGGTCGCCACCCCCAGGTCACCCTCGCCGACGAACACCACGTCCACGTCGCTGACGTAGTTGAGCTCCCGCGCGCCGCACTTGCCCATGGCGATCACCGCGAGCCGGCACTCGTCCGACCGCGGCACCTGCCGTGCGGCGACGTCCAGCGCGGCCCGCAGCGCGGCCACGGCCAGGTCCGACAGCAGGCTCGCCACGTCGTCGTAGTTCACGTACCGCTGCTCGGGCTCCACCACGTGCGCCAGGTCGTCGGCGGCGATCCGGCACAGCAGCGCCCGGTACTCGACCCGCAACGCGCGCACCGCGTCCGTACCGGTCAGCCCTTCGACCGCGGCGACCAACGTCGGTGCGAACGACTCCGCCAACGTGGGCGCGAACGACTCCGCGTCCACCGGCTCGGCGTCGGCCAGCCCGCGCCAGCGGTCGGGGTTGGCGACCAGGAAGTCCGACAGCGCGGTGGACGACCCCAGCACCGCCAGCAGCCGACCGCGCAACGCCTCGTCGTCCCGCAACGCCTGGTCCAGCTCGGCCCACCGCGCACCGAGCGCCACCCGCAACCGGTCGACGCCGCGCAGCGCCAGGTCCGGGTCGGGGCTGCGGGACAACGCCACCAGGATCGGCTCGTTGCCCTCGCTCGGCCGCCGCCCCTCCCACCACCCGGCCGCGCGCAGGTGCTCACCGCTGCGCGACTCGGTCAGGCCGAACCGCGCGGGGGACGTGGGGAGGCGAGCTGGATCGGTCATCGACGAACACGGTAGTCGGCCGCGACGCCCCCCGACGCGTTCAGCCGGCCACGATCAAGTAGATACCGAACAACACGACGATCACGCACGCCAGCAGGCACGCCGCGGCGGCGACCGTGGGCAGCGCCGTGGACGCCTGCCGCTCCTGCGCCGCCTCCCGCGCCGAGAGGGCCTTCAGCCCGCCCGAGAACAGCAGGACCAGGCCCAGCACCACCGCCAGGCTCACCCCGAACACGGCGCCCAACGCCGCCCAGTCGATCTTCACACCGCCACCTTGTGGGTCTCGGCCTGCGCCGCGATCTCGTCCACCACGTGCTCTGGCCGCACCGGCTCACGGCGCGACAGCAGCCAGATCACCAGCGACACGACCACACCGACCACCGCCACGGCGATCACGCCGACCGTGCCCAGCGACGCGATCTTGCCCGCGAGCGCGCCGACCAGGCCCGCCGCCGGCAGCGTCAGCCCCCACGCCGCGGCCATCCGGCCCGCCACGCCCCACCGCACGCCGTCACGCTGCCGACCCAGGCCGGAGCCCATGATGCCGCCGGACGCGACGTGCGTGGTGGACAGCGCGAACCCCAGGTGCGAGGACGCCATGATCACGGTCGCCGCACTGGTCTGCGCGGCGAAGCCCTGCGGTGCCTCGATCGTGGTCAGGCCCGAACCCAAGGTCTTCGTGATGCGCCACCCGCCCAGGTAGGTCCCCAGCGCGATGGCGATCGCGGCGCTCAGGATCACCCAGAGAGGTGGTTCCGAGCCTGGCGCGAGCGTCCCGGCGGTGATCAGCGTGAGCGTGATGATGCCCATCGTCTTCTGGGCGTCGTTCGTGCCGTGCGCCAGCGACATGAGCGCGGCGGACGCGATCTGGCCCGCCTTGAAACCCTTGTCCGTCACGGACTTCCGCGCCCGCTTGGTCAACCGGTAGGTCAGGTACGTGGCCAGCAGCGCCACGATGCCCGCGACGAGCGGCGCGGCGATCGCGGGCGCCACGACCTTGTCCACGACCTTCGCGAAGTGCACCGCGTCCGCGCCCGCCGCGATCCAGGTCGCCCCGATCAGGCCGCCGAACAGGGCGTGCGACGAGCTGGACGGCAGCCCGACGTACCAGGTGACGAGGTTCCACATGATCGCGCCGATCAGCCCGCCGAACACGATCGCGGGCGTGATTCTCGCGTCGTCGACGATCCCGCCGGAGATGGTCTTGGCCACCTCGACCGACAGCAACGCTCCCACCAGGTTCAACACCGCGGAGAACGCGACGGCCGTGCGTGGCCGCAGCGCGCCGGTGGCGATGGAGGTCGCCATCGAGTTCGCCGTGTCGTGGAAACCGTTGGTGAAGTCGAAGACCAGGGCCGTGACGACCACGATGATCACGAGGAGCGAGGCATCCACGCTGATTCCTCCAACTGAATCGACACAGTCGGAGGTAAACGCTACCCGTCTGGCCGATGAACACTCACTACGACGAGGTGAACGCTACCTGTCCGAGCGACGAACGCTCACCTCGCCGGAGGTTCATCACACCAACGGCAAGCTCCGGTGGATCGTCAGCTCACCGGCGGCCAGGCGCACGAATCGTTCGGCGAACGGCTGCCACACCTCCCGGATGTCCTCGTGGCCCGCGGTGAGCCGGTCCGGGTCGAGCACCCCCGGACGCACCCCTCCCACCACCTCGGGGTACCCCGCCGCCCAGCCCAGGACCACGTCCGGCGTCGTCTCGATGTGGAACTGCACGCCGTAGGCGCGGTCACCCACCCGGAACGCCTGGTTCGCGCACTTCGGCGAGGACGCCAGCAGCAGCGCCGTCGGCGGCAGCAGGCCGACCTCGTCCTCGTGGAACTGCAGCACGTCCGGCGTCCACGGCAGGTCGGCGAACAACGGGTCACCGCTCGCCGCGTCCCGCTTGGCCACCAGCTGCACGCCCACCTCGGGCCCCGCCGGACTGCGTCGCACCTGCCCGCCGGTCGCCGCGGCGAGCAGCTGCGCGCCCAGGCAGATCGCGAGCAGCGGCACGCGCTTGGACACCGCGTGGGACAGCAGCTTGCGCACGTCGGCGAGCCACGGGTGCACGGCGTCGTCCAGCGCGCCCATCGCGCCACCGAGGCAGACCACGCCCTGGTAGCCGTCGAGCGTGGCCGGCACCGGCTCTTCGTAGGGTTTCACCACGTCCAGCACCGCCCCGGCGGCGGTCAACCACTCGCCGAGGCGGGCGGGCGGGTCATCGGCATCGGGTTGCAGCACGAGCAGGCGCGTCACTCGTCCGAGGGTAGTCAGCAGTCGCAGGACACCCCGTGCAGGCTCACGTGTTCGACGGCGCCCGACACGGCGTCACCCTCCACCGGGTAGCCCGACGCGTGCCACGTGGTGATGCCACCGGCCAACCTCTTCACCTTGAACCCGAGCCGCGACAGCTTGAGCGCGCCCTTGGTCGCGGCGTTGCACTCGAAGCTCTCGCAGTAGCAGACGTAGACGAGGTCACGGTCCCAGCCGGCGGTGGTCGTCTCGTCGACGTCCCAGTGCGGGAGGTTGATCGCGCCGGGGATGCGGACGCGGGCGAACGCCTCGGGGCTGCGCGTCTCGACGAGCTGGAAGCCCTCGGTCGTACCTGCCTCCAAGTCGCGGACCACGTCGTCCGGGTCGGCCTCGAAGGCCAGTTCCGCGGCGAAGAAGGCGGCGGCGTCAGCGGGGTCGGCGGCGGGGAAGCGGAGCGTGTTGGTCATGGTTGAATCGTCGCTGACCAGCGTGTTCTTCCCCATGGAGAACTCCAGGCGTTGCCCGGGTTCCGCTTACGATTCCACGGTGGAACTGGACGATCTGGATTGGAAGTTGTTGGACCTGCTCCAGCGCGACGGCCGGATGACGTTCACCGAGCTGGCCAAGCGGGTCTCGCTGTCCGCGCCCGCCACGACCGAGCGCGTGCGGCGGCTGGAGCAGGCCGGGATCGTCACCGGGTACGTCGCGGTGGTCGACACGCACCGGCTCGGGCTGCCGATCGAGGCCATCGTCCGGGTGCGGGTGCGCAGCCTGGACACACCCAGGTTCCGGGAGCGCGTGGTGACGCTGGCGCAGGTGCGCGACGCGGACCACGTGACGGGGGACGACTGCTGGCTGCTGCGCGTGGTGTGCCGGTCGATGGTCGAGCTGGAGGCGTTCGTGGAGCAGGCCCAGCGGTACGGCGACACGACCACGTCCCTGGTGTTCTCCTCCCACGGCCGCAACCGGCCCGTGACGCGCGAGGTCTTCGGGGATATCGTTTCTCGATAACATCGATAAACGATATGCAGGGGGCATGTCATGTCGAGGGGGAACCCGTTAGAGCCGCTGACCGGTGTGGCGTCGGCGGTGTTGACGCTGAGCGTGATCGTGTACGGGGCGGCCACCGCGATCCGGCTGACGGTCGGCTTGTTCCAGCCGGTGTGCTTCACGGCCAAGTACTGGCCCCACGACGCCGAGGGCCGCGACCTGGCCGCCGGCGTGCGGCTGGACGACGTCGAGCGGGTCACGCTGTGCGTCGACGAGCCGGAGCCGTGGCACCACGTGCTCGGCTTCCTGTCCGAAGGCCCGGTGCCGCTCGCGCAGACCGCCGCGCTGCTGCTCCTGGTGCTGCTGCTGCGTGATGCGGCACGGCGCGGCATCTACACCACCGAGACAGCGACCACCGTGCGCCACCTCGGCCACTACCTGCTGTGGGTGCTGCCCACCGTGGCGATGGTCGAGTCCATCGCTCGGACCACGCTGGTGCACGCGGCCGTGACGTTCGACGCCGGGTTCCTGGCCTTCTTCGGCGAGTGGGAAGCGCCGTGGTGGGCGGTCATCACGGGCATCGCGCTGCTGTCCCTTGCGAAGATCATGCGCACGAGCGCGGAGATGCGCGCGGACTTGGAGGGAACCGTGTGAGCATCCAGGTGCACCTCGACCGGCTGCTGGCCGAGCGCGGGATGACCTTGACCGAGTTGGCGGACCGGGTCGGCGTGACCGTGGTCAACCTGTCGATCCTCAAGAACGGCCGGGCCAGGGCGATCAGGTTCAGCACGCTGACCGCCCTGTGCGAGGCGTTGGACTGCCAGCCGGGCGACCTGCTCAGCCACCGGCGGGGGTGAACACGAACTCCGCCGAGTCGACCACCGGCCGGAACCCGATCCGCTGGTAGATCGAGTTCGAGGTCGGGTTCGCCAGGTCGGTGTAGAGCACGACGTGCTCCGCACCGTTCTCCCGTGCCCACGACGCGCACGCCGCCGTGACGGCCGCGCCGTAGCCGTGCCTGCGGTGCTCGGGCGGCGTGTAGACCGGGCCGATGCGGGACATGCCGGACGCGGGCGTGTTCGCCGCTGCCCACGCCACCGGCGTGTCGCCGTGGTACCAGATCACGTGCCCGTGCCCGGCCGTCAGGCTGATGCGCAGCATGAGCCGGGCCCGGCCATCGCTGTTCTCGTCACGGGCCTGCTCGGTCGCCTCGACGCCGAACTCGGTGCGCCAGCGGCTGAGCAGCGGAATGTCGTCCAGGGTCGCCAGGCGTGGGGTGCCGGGAACGTCGGGGACGGCCAGGTCGCCCAGCTCGTACAGGCGCAGCGCCATGTGCTCACGGGCACCGCAGCCGGTGCGGGCGGCCCAGGCCACCACGAACGCCTCCACGGAGTCACGCGGACCGTTGACGCCGGGCAGCTCCACGTCACCGGCCAACGCGTCCGCGACGACCTCGGCCCACTCCGCCGGGACACCGCTCAACGTCAACGGCCACGGCGGCGTGCGCAGTGCCGCGGCCACCAGGACGCCGTCCTCGGAGACGCTGACCAGCAGCGGTGGTTCGTCCTCCGGGTCGGCGTGGTTGAGCCTGCGGTCGACGGCCGCGATCGGGATCGTGTGGAACACCGGGTCGGCGTTGAAGAAGTCACCGGTCAACGCCCAGAACTCCGCCAGGTCATCGTGTCTCGTCACCTCGGCCACGACCGGACCGTAACGCAAAAAGCCCTCAGGGGCACTCGAATAAACGAGTGCCCCTGAGGGTGAAGTTATGTTCGGCGGCGTCCTACTCTCCCACACCCTCACGAGTGCAGTACCATCGGCGCTGGAAGGCTTAACTACCGGGTTCGGAATGGGACCGGGTGTT
>NZ_PYAX01000022.1 GCF_003014735.1 Saccharothrix carnea
TTCCACTCCGAGCAGCGCTCCGGCACGGTCGTGGGCGTCATCGTGCAGCTCGGCGGCCAGACGCCGCTGGGCCTGGCGCAGCGGCTCGCCGACGCGGGCGTGCCGGTCGTGGGTACCCCGCCGCACGCGATCCACCTGGCCGAGGAGCGCGGCGCGTTCGGCCAGGTCCTCGCCGACGCCGGGCTGCCCGCGCCGAAGTACGGCATGGCCACCTCGTTCGCGCAGGCCAAGGCCATCGCCGACGAGATCGGCTACCCGGTGCTGGTGCGGCCGTCCTACGTGCTGGGCGGGCGCGGCATGGAGATCGTCTACGACGAGGAGACCCTCCAGGGCTACATCCAGCGGGCCACCGAGGTCAGCCCGGAGCACCCGGTGCTGGTCGACCGGTTCCTCGACGACGCCATCGAGATCGACGTGGACGCCCTCTACGACGGCAACGAGGTGTTCATCGGCGGTGTGATGGAGCACATCGAGGAGGCGGGCGTGCACTCCGGCGACTCGGCGTGCGCACTGCCCCCGATCACGCTGGGCGAATCGGACATCGACGCCGTCCGGCGGTCCACGCTGGCCATCGCCGAGGGCATCGGCGTCCGCGGCCTGCTCAACGTGCAGTACGCGCTGAAGGACGACGTGCTCTACGTCCTGGAGGCCAACCCGCGCGCCTCGCGCACCGTCCCGTTCGTCTCCAAGGCCACGGCGGTGCCGCTGGCCAAGGCCGCGGCCCGGATCATGCTCGGCGCGACCGTGGCCCAGCTGCGCACCGAGGGGCTGCTGCCCAAGACCGGCGACGGCGCCAAGCTCCCCGCCCACGCCCCGGTCGCGGTCAAGGAGGCCGTGCTGCCGTTCCACCGGTTCCGCACGCCGGAGGGCAAGGGCGTGGACTCGCTGCTCGGCCCGGAGATGAAGTCGACCGGCGAGGTGATGGGCATCGACGTGTCGTTCGGCATGGCCTACGCCAAGTCCCAGACCGCCTCCTACGGCTCCCTGCCCACGTCGGGGCGGGTGTTCGTGTCGGTGGCCAACCGGGACAAGCGGGCCATGATCTTCCCGGTCAAGCGGCTCGCGGACCTGGGCTTCGAGGTGCTGGCCACCGCGGGCACGGCCGAGGTGCTGCGCCGCAACGGCATCCCCTGCACGATCGTGCGCAAGCACTTCGAGGGCGCCGACAACATCGTCGACGCGATCCTCGACGGCACCGTCGACATGATCATCAACACCCCGTACGGCAACAACGGGCCGCGCATCGACGGCTACGAGATCCGCACGGCGGCCGTGGCCAAGGACATCCCGTGCGTGACCACGATCCAGGGCGCGGCGGCGGCCGTGCACGGCATCGAGGCCGCCATCCGCGGTGACATCGGCGTGCGGCCCCTCCAGGCCCTCCAGGCGGCCCTGCGGGGTGACGCGTGAGGTTCGGCGCGCGGATGGCGAAGGCGGTCGCCGAGCACGGACCCCTGTGCGTGGGCATCGACCCGCACCCCGGCCTGCTGGCGTCCTGGGGGCTCTCCCAGGACGCCGCCGGGCTGGAGCGGTTCGCGCTGACCTGCGTGGAGGCGTTCGGCGGGCGGGTGGCGCTGGTGAAGCCGCAGGCGGCGTTCTTCGAGGCGCACGGTTCGCGGGGCGTGGCGGTGCTCGAACGCGTCATCGCCGACCTCAGGGACAGCGGCACGCTCGTGCTGGTGGACGCCAAGCGCGGCGACATCGGCTCGACCATGGCCGCGTACGCCGCGGCGTACCTCACCGAGGGCTCCCCGTTGGCCGGCGACGCGGTCACCGCGTCGCCGTACCTCGGGTTCGGATCGCTGGATCCGGCGCTCGAAGCCGCCGCCGGGAGCGGTCGCGGAATATTCGTGCTCGCGTTGACTTCGAATCCCGAGGGCGCCTCCGTGCAGCGCGCGGTGGGCTCCGACGGGCGTTCCGTGGCGCAGTCGATCGTGGACTCCGCGGCCCGTGCGAACGCGGGCGCGGAGCCGTTCGGCGACGTCGGCCTGGTGGTCGGCGCGACCCTGGACGAGCTCGGCGTGGACCTCTCTGACCTGCGCGGATACGTCCTCGCGCCGGGTTTCGGGGCTCAGGGCGCAACAGTCGCGGACCTCCGCGCGCTGTTCGGCCCGGACCTGCGTGGAGTGCTGCCGACGTCGTCCCGGGACGTGCTCAAGCACGGCCCCGAGACCGCAAAGTTGCGGTCTGCGGTGGACGCCGTTCGACGGTCCCTGGAGATGTGATCACGATCAAATCGCGACACGCTTCGCGCCGTCCGCTCACCTGCGCAAACGGTCCCTGGTACGGTCCTGGCCACCGGCAGGTCCATCACCCATCGAGCGCATACCACACACGGCGTGCGCAGGGCGTTACCGGTGGCGGTGATGGACCTGTTGGAGGGTGTTGGTACTACTACCACCCGCCGCAACCACTCCAGCGCTGAAAGATTCACCTGACTGGGACCCACGTTGTACCCAGGCAATTGCGCTCGGTACGGTCGCGGCACCGATCCAGAATTGAAATTCCCACACCACGGAGGAAATCGTGGCCCTTCCCCAGCTTACCGAGGAGCAGCGGGCCGCAGCGCTGGAGAAGGCTGCTGCCGCTCGTCGCGCTCGGGCTGAGCTCAAGGAGCGCCTCAAGCGTGGCGGCACGACCCTGACGGACGTGCTGAAGGCCGCCGAGAGCGACGAGGTCCTTGGCAAGATGAAGGTGTCCGCGCTGCTTGAGGCCCTTCCGGGCGTCGGCAAGGTGCGTGCGCAGCAGATCATGGAGCGCCTTGAGATCGCTCCGTCCCGTCGGCTGCGCGGCCTGGGTGAGCGGCAGCGCAAGGCGCTGCTCACCGAGTTCAGCGGCGAGTGAGTGATGGCACCGGGGTGGGGTCGGGCGTTCGCGCCCGGCCCCGCCTCACCGTTCTGTCCGGTCCGTCCGGTGTGGGCAAGTCCAGCGTGCTGGCCGAGCTGCGCCGGATGGGGCCGGAGATCCACTTCAGCGTCTCGGTGACCACGCGGAAGCCGAGACCGGGCGAGGTCGACGGGGTGCACTACCACTTCGTCGACGCCGCCGAGTTCCGCGACATGGTCGCCCGGGGCGAGTTCCTGGAGCACGCCGAGTTCGCGGGCAACTGCTACGGCACGCCCAAGGCGCCCGTGGAGCGTGCACTGGCGTCCGGCACGCCGTCCCTGCTGGAGATCGAGCTGCAGGGCGCCCGGCAGGTCCGGGTCGCGATGCCGGAGGCCCAGCTGGTCATGCTGGCCCCGCCGTCGTGGGAGGACCTGGTCGGTCGGCTGACCGGCCGCGGCACGGAGGACCCCGCCGTCGTCGCCCGCCGGCTGGAGATCGCCAGGGAAGAGCTGGCGGCCGAGCCGGAGTTCGACGAGGTCGTGGTGAACGACGACGTGAAGTCCGCCGCCGCGAGCTTGCTAAACTTGGTGGTCGGCCCGGTGCCCGACGCGTGAGCACGCGCGTCGCGCGGCGCGGGACGGCCCGCAGACCCACCCTTGAACCGCAGGAGCGTTGACGAGTGACCACGCACACCGAGCTGGGCCCGCTCTCGGGTACTCCGGAGGGCATCACCAACCCCCCGATCGACGACCTCTTGGAGCAGGTCAGCTCGAAGTACGCGCTGGTGATCTACGCCGCCAAGCGCGCGCGCCAGATCAACGACTACTACGCGCAGCTCGGCGAGGGCCTGCTGGAGTACGTCGGCCCGCTGGTCGAGCCCGGCCCGCGCGAGAAGCCGCTGTCGATCGCGCTCCGGGAGATCCACGCGGGTCTGCTCGAGCACACCGAGGGCGAGTGACCGAGGGCGTTGACGCCCCTGGCCGCCCGAGGATCGTTCTCGGCGTGGGCGGGGGCATCGCCGCGTACAAGGCGTGCGAGGTGCTGCGCCGGCTCACCGAGTCCGGTCACGCCGTGCGCGTCGTGCCCACGGACGGCGCGCTGAAGTTCGTCGGCGCGGCCACGTTCGAGGCGCTGTCCGGGCAGCCCGTGCAGACCGGCGTCTTCGAGGACGTCCCGTCCGTGCCGCACGTGAAGCTGGGGCAGAACGCCGACCTGGTCGTCGTCGCGCCCGCCACGGCGAACCTGATCGCCAAGGCGGCCCACGGCCTGGCCGACGACCTGCTCACCAACACGCTGCTGACCGCGCGCTGCCCCGTCCTGCTCGTCCCGGCGATGCACACCGAGATGTGGGAGCACCCGGCGACGCGGGCCAACGTGGCGCTGCTGCGGTCCCGCGGCGTGATCGTCGCCGAGCCCGCCAGCGGCAGGCTGACCGGCAAGGACACCGGCAAGGGCAGGCTGCCCGAGCCCGCCGAGATCGTCGACCTGGCCCGGTTGCTGCTGGCGCGCCCCGATGCGCTGCCGCGCGACCTGGAAGGCGTGCACGTCGCCGTGTCGGCGGGCGGCACGCGCGAGGCGCTCGACCCGGTGCGCTTCCTGGGCAACCGCTCGTCCGGACGGCAGGGCTACGCGCTGGCCAGGGTCGCCGCCCAGCGCGGCGCGCGGGTGACGCTGGTCGCCGCGCACACCGCGGACCTCGTCGCGCCCGCCGGGGTGGACGTCGTGCGCGTCGGCTCGGCGCTGGAGCTGCGTGACGCGATGCACACCGTCGCCGAGACGGCCGACGTCGTGGTGATGGCCGCCGCCGTCGCCGACTTCCGGCCCGTCGACCAGGTCGAGCACAAGATCAAGAAGACCGAGCGCGACCCCGATCCGGTCGCGCTCACCCGCAACCCGGACATCCTGGCCGAACTGGTCGCCGCACGGCGCCCCGGCCAGGTCGTCGTGGGTTTCGCGGCCGAGACCGGGGACGCCGGGACGGGCGTGCTCGATTACGGACGCGCGAAGCTCAAGCGCAAGGGCTGCGACTGGCTCGTCGTCAACGCAGTCGGCGACGGTCGCGCGTTCGAGGTCGAGGACAACGCGGGCTGGCTGTTGTCCGCGGACGGCGTCGAGACCCCGATCCCGCACGGCTCGAAGGCACGGTTGGCGTCCGCATTGTGGGACGCCGTAGCGCCGGCGGTCCAACCCCGGCCGTAGGACCCCGGCCCTCGGTAAGCTTCAGACCATTCGCAGATCGGACAGTTAGGGAGTGTCGTGAGCCAGCACAGCAGCAGGCTGTTCACCAGTGAGTCGGTGACCGAAGGGCACCCGGACAAGATCTGCGACGCCATCAGCGACTCGATCCTCGACGCGTTGCTGGCCAAGGACCCGCGCTCGCGCGTCGCGGTGGAGACGATGGTCACCACCGGCCAGGTGCACGTGGCGGGCGAGGTGACCACCGAGGCCTACGCCGACATCCCGTCGATCGTGCGGGACAAGATCGTCGAGATCGGCTACGACTCGTCGGCCAAGGGCTTCGACGGCTACTCGTGCGGCGTGAACGTGGCCATCGGCTCGCAGTCGCCCGACATCGCGCAGGGCGTGGACACCGCGTTCGAGAAGCGGGTCGAGGGCACCGAGGACGAGATCGCCAAGCAGGGCGCGGGCGACCAGGGCCTGATGTTCGGCTACGCCTGCACCGACACCCCCGAACTCATGCCGCTGCCGATCGCGCTGGCACACCGGCTGTCGCGCCGGCTGACCGCGGTCCGCAAGGACGGCACCGTGCCGTACCTGCGCCCGGACGGCAAGACCCAGGTCACCATCGAGTACGCGGGCGACCAGCCGGTGCGGCTGGACACCGTCGTGGTGTCCACGCAGCACGCGGACGGCATCGACCTGGAGAAGCTGCTCGGCGTCGACATCCGGCAGCACGTGGTGGCGCCCGAGGTCGAGGCGCTCGGCCTGGACACCACGGACGTGCGGCTGCTGGTCAACCCCACCGGCCGGTTCGTCATCGGCGGCCCGATGGGTGACGCGGGCCTGACCGGTCGCAAGATCATCGTCGACACCTACGGCGGCATGGCCCGCCACGGCGGTGGCGCGTTCTCCGGCAAGGACCCGTCGAAGGTGGACCGGTCCGCGGCGTACGCGATGCGCTGGGTGGCGAAGAACGCGGTGGCCGCGGGCCTGGCCACGCGCATCGAGGTGCAGGTGGCGTACGCCATCGGCAAGGCCGCCCCGGTGGGCCTGTTCGTGGAGACCTTCGGCACCGAGACGGTCGACCCGACCAAGATCCAGCAGGCGATCGGCGAGGTCTTCGACCTGCGCCCGGCCGCGATCATCCGCGACCTGGACCTGCTGCGCCCGATCTACGCCCCGACCGCCGCGTACGGCCACTTCGGCCGCACCGACGTCGAGCTGCCGTGGGAGAGCACGGACCGCGCCGACGCGCTCCGCGCCGCCGCCGGCGCCTGATCCACCGCACCACCCGCACGCTCCGCAGGGGTCCCCGCCCAGGGGACCCCTGCTTCTATTTTGCCGGCGGGGACCGACAATTCCGGGTGGTGAGGGCCGGTGGTGTGGGCTGTCGGGTGGTCGGCTGTCGGGTGGGGTGAGTCCGGTGGTGTGGGTTGTCGGGTGGTCGGCGGTGGGCTTTCGCGCCGTTGTCCGACGCGGGTTCCACGGGCTTGGCCCGCCGGACCTCCCCAGTTCACCGGCACGCGTTAGACAGCAGTCATGCCGGTCACGCGTCGCACCCTGCCGCAGTCGGTGCACGAGGCGTTGGCGCGCGAACCCCGGTCGGGCGGGTTGGCCGCGATCCGGCACGTCGTGCTGCTCCTGCACGGGAACCGGTCGTTCGACCACACCTTCGGCACGTTGCCCGGCGTGCGGGGCACCGCCGACCACTCCACCGCGCCTGACCTGAGGTTCCACCACGAACTGGCGGACACGTTCACGGTCTGCGACGCCTACCACTCGGCACCCGGCCACGACTGGGCGGGATACGCCGAGCGCCTGCGGGAGGCGAACTGCTCGTGGCGTGCCTACCAGGCGTGCGAGGAGTTCCGCGCCGACGTGGTGGCGGGTCGACTGCCCCAGGTCTCCTACCTCGCCGACACCTCGCTGATCCACCAGGTGCTGGACGCGCTGGCGTCGGCTCCGGAGGTCTGGGACTCGACCGCCTTGTTCCTCACCTGCGACCACGCGGGCGGCCACCCCGACCACGTGTCACCGCCGCGCCCGCCGCACGACGTGGACGACGTGCCGCTCGGCCCCCGCGTGCCGATGGTCGTGGTCTCGCCGTGGACGGTCGGCGGGTACGTGGACTCCCAGGTGTTCGACCACTCGTCCGTCACCCGGTTCCTGGAGCGGTGGCTGGGGGTGGCGGCGCCGGTCAGCGCGTGGCGGCGGACCGTCTGCGGCGACCTGACCTCGGCGTTCGACTTCATCCGGCGGGCACGGCGGCCGGTCGTGGCCGAGCCGGGCGTGCGGCCGGCCCGCCCGCTGCCCTACCAGCCGGACGCCTCCGGCGCGGTGGTCGGCGGTGAGGTGCGGCTGGCGCTGCGCAACACCGGTGACGAGAGCGTGCACCTGGCGCTGCACCCGCACGACCTGCACTTCGACGTGCGCTCCGCGCGGGAGGTCGCGGTGCCGTTCGACGGGCGGTACCGGTTCACCGTGGTGGGGCCGAACGGGTTCCGGCGCGAATTCGCGGGCGGGCGCGGCGAGACGGTGGCGGTGGAGTCGTCGGTGCACCGGCACAGCCGGGTGCTGTCGGTGACGTTGGCGAACTCCGGTGCGGAGGTCGTGACGTTCGCCGTGGTGGGTGACGGGCGGGACTTCAAGGTTGCGGTGCGGCCGGGCAAGCGGCGGCTGGTGCCGTGGCTGACCGCGTTCCGGCACGGCTGGTACGACCTGACGATCACCGCGGACGGCGGCTTCCACCGCGGGCTGGCCGGGCACGTGGAGAACGGGCGGGAGAGCGTGTCGGGCTGATCACCCGTTCGTGATCTTGCTTGGTTCGAACTGTTGTTCGACAATGGGGTGTGGCTTCACCAACGGCGGCCCGGGTCGCGGGCGCCCACCCGGGTCTCTGGTAGACCTCCACCCGTGGCGGGCAAGGCGACGACCAGGCG
Organism: Saccharothrix carnea; assembly: GCF_003014735.1. GTDB lineage: Bacteria > Actinomycetota > Actinomycetes > Mycobacteriales > Pseudonocardiaceae > Actinosynnema > Actinosynnema carneum. The sequence continues at coordinate 7,947 of NZ_PYAX01000022.1, forward strand.
AGGCGAGCGGGTTCCCGCCGCCTCGCTGCCGGTTGCCCGCGTGTGCGTGGACGTGCCGCTGGCGCACCTGGACCGGCCGTTCGACTACCAGGTGTCGACCGAGCAGGACGCGGACGCGGTGCCCGGCTGCCGGGTGCGGGTGCGGTTCGCGGGCCAGCTGGTGGACGGCTACCTGCTGGAACGGGTGGAGACGTCGGAGTACGGGCGCAAGCTGACGTTCCTGGACCGGGTGATCTCGCCGGAGCCGGTGCTCTCGCCGGAGGTGGCGGAGCTGGCGCGGGCGGTGGCGGACCGGTACGCGGGGTCGTTGATCGACGTGCTGCGGATGGCGATACCGCCCCGGCACGCGCGGGTGGAGGCCAAGCCGTCCGACGAACCGGCCCCGGTGCCGGCGGCGCCATCGGACGAGGGCTGGTCGCGGTACCCGTTCGGGCCGAACCTGCTGGACGCGCTGCGCTCCGGCCGGGCCGCGCGGGCGGTGTGGCAGGCGTTGCCGGCGGAGGACTGGCCCGCCCGGCTGGCCGAGGCGGTGGCGTCGATGGCCAGCACGGGCAAGGGCGCGCTGGTGGTCGTGCCGGACCACCGCGACCTGGCCCGGCTGCACCGGGCGTGCGTGGCGCTGGTGGGCGAGGCGGGCGTGGTGACGCTGTCGGCCGACCTCGGGCCGTCCGAGCGGTACAAGCGGTGGCTGGCCGTGCGGCGGGGTGCGGTGCGGGTGGTGCTGGGCACGCGTGGCGCGGCCTTCGCGCCGGTGCGCGACCTCGGCCTGGTGGCCGTCTGGGACGACGGCGACGACCTGCACGCCGAGCCGCGGATGCCCTACCCGAACGTGCGGGACGTGCTGGTGCAGCGCGCGCACCTGACCGGCGCGTCGCTGCTGGTGGGCGGGTTCGCCCGGACCGCCGAGGCGCAGCTGCTGGTGGACAGCGGCTGGGCGCACGAGGTGGTCGCGGCCCGCGACACGCTGCGCTCCGTGGCGCCGAGGGTGGCGGCGGTGGGCGAGAGCGAGTGGCAGGAGGTGAAGGACCCGGCGGCGCGGTCGGCCCGGCTGCCGTCGATCGCGTTCGACGCGGCGCGGGCGGCGCTGGCGGCCGACACGCCGGTGCTGATCCAGGTGCCCCGGCGCGGGTACGTGCCCGCCCTGGCCTGTGGTCAGTGCCGATCGCCCGCCCGGTGCCGCCGGTGCGCCGGCCCGCTGGCCCTGCCCGGCGGCACGCAGGACGGTGTGCCCAGGCCCGCGTACTGCCGGTGGTGCGGTGCCACGGAGGCGGCGTACCGCTGCCCGAACTGCGGTTCGCGGCGGCTGCGCGGCCAGGTCATCGGCGCCCGCCGCACGGCCGAGGAGCTGGGGCGCGCGTTCAGCGGGGTGCCGGTCCGCACGTCGGGCGGTGACGAGGTGCTGGCCGACGTGCCGGCCGGCCGGTCGCTGGTGGTGGCCACGCCGGGCGCGGAACCGCTCGCCGAGGGCGGCTACGGCGCGGCCCTGCTGCTGGACGGCTGGGCGCTGCTCGGGCGGGCCGACCTGCGTGCGGCGGAGGAGGCGCTGCGCCGGTGGATGACGGCGGCGGCCCTGGTCCACGCGGCCGGGCGGGTGGTCGTGGTCGCCGACTCGTCGTTGGCGCCGGTGCAGGCCCTGGTCCGGTGGGACCCGGTGTGGCACGCCCGGCAGGAGCTGGCCGCGCGGGCCGAGCTGGGGTTCCCGCCCGCCGTGCGGATGGCGACCGTGGACGGCGCGCCGGACGCGCTGGCCGGTGTCCTGGAGGAGCTGCACCTGCCGCCGACCGGGGAGGTCCTGGGCCCGGTGCCGCTGTCCGAGGACAAGGAACGCGCCCTGGTCCGGGTGTCCCGCACGGAGGGACGCGCGCTGGCCACCGTGCTGTCCGAGGTGCTGGCCGTGCGCAGCGCCCGCAAGGAGCCGGACGTGGTGCGGGTGAAGCTGGACCCCCTCGAAGTCCTCTGAGGCCGAACCCGACACGACGACCCGCGGGTGGTTCTGCTTTCCGCCGGGGTGGAGTAGAAGGGAACGATGCTCCGGTCGACTGTCGCCAGCGTCCTCGCATCCCTCCTAGTCGTACCCCTCCTGCCCGCCACCGCGGTTGCGCAAGCGCCGCCGCGGGTGCCGGTCGCCGTCGGCTTCGGCGGCGTGGTGTCCAGCGTCGACCCCGACGCCTCCCAGATCGGCGTCGACGTGCTGCGCCGCGGCGGCAACGCGGTGGACGCCGCGGTCGCCGTGGCCGCCGCGCTGGGCGTCACCGACCCGTTCTCGGCCGGTATCGGCGGCGGCGGGTTCTTCGTCCACTACGACGCCCGCACCCGCCGGGTGTCCACAGTGGACGGCCGGGAGACCGCGCCCGCCTCCGCCGACGCCGACCTGTTCGTCGAGGACGGCGCGCCGATCCCGTTCGCCGAAGCCGTGACCAGCGGGCTGTCGGTGGGTGTGCCGGGCACGCCGCGCACGTGGCAGCAGGCGCTGCGGCGGTGGGGCTCGTGGTCGCTCGACCAGGCCGTGCGGCCCGCGGAGGAGCTGGCCCGGCGCGGCTTCACCGTCGACGCCACGTTCCACCGGCAGGTCAGCGACAACGCGGCCCGGTTCGCCGACTTCACCTCGACCAGCGCGCTGTACCTGCCCGGCGGCGCCGCGCCCGCGGTCGGCAGCACGTTCCGCAACCCCGACCTCGCCGACACCTACCGCGCGCTGCGGCGGCACGGCGTGTCGGAGTTCTACCGCGGTGAGGTCGGACGTGACCTGGTCGCGGCGGTCCGGCAGCCACCCGTGGTGGCCGGCACCACCCGCGAGGTCCGGTCCGGCGACATGACCGAGGCCGACCTCGCCCGGTACGAGGCGCCGCTGCGCGAGCCGACCCGGATCCGGTACCGGGACTACGACGTGTTCGGCATGGCGCCGCCGTCGTCCGGTGGCACGACCGCCGGTGAGGCGTTGAACATCCTGGAGACCACCGACCTGGCCGCCGAGACCCCGGTCCAGTACCTGCACCGGTTCCTGGAAGCCGGCCGGCTGTCGTTCGCCGACCGCAACCGGTGGGTGGGCGACCCGGCGTTCAGCGACGTGCCGACCCGGGAGCTGCTGTCGCAGCGCTTCGCCGACAGCCGGGCGTGCCTGATCTCGCCGACCGCGGCCATGACCGGCACGGTCGCTCCCGGTGATCCGCGCGACCCGAAGCCGTGCGCGGTGGCCGGGGAACCGGCCGCCACGCCGTACGAGGGCACGGACACCACGCACCTGACCGTCGCCGACCGCTGGGGCAACGTGGTCGCCTACACGCTGACCATCGAGCAGGAGGGCGGCAGCGGGATCGTGGTGCCCGGTCGCGGGTTCCTGCTCAACAACGAGCTGACCGACTTCTCGTTCACCCCGGTGACGCCGGGCGTGCCGGACCCGAACCTGCCCGGACCCGGCAAGCGGCCCCGCTCGTCCATGACGCCGACGATCGTGCTGCAGCACGGTCAGCTGGTGCTGGCGCTCGGCTCGCCCGGTGGCGCGTCGATCATCACCACGGTCGTCCAGGTGCTGACCCGGCGGCTGGACCGCGGCACGCCGCTGGTGGAGGCCATCGCCGCGCCGCGCGCGTCCCAGCGCAACGCCACCAACACGCAGGCCGAGGCGGCGTTCCTGGCGAACGCGGAAGCCGAGCCGCTGCGCGCGTTGGGGCACCGGTTCACGTCGACCAACGAGATCGGCGCGGTCACCGCGGTCGAACGCCTGCCAGACGGCCGCTGGCGCGCGGCGGCGGAGACGTCCAGGCGTGGCGGCGGTGCGGCCCGGGCGGTGTGGCCGGCGCCCTGACCGAGGTGGTGTGGTCCCACCCGCCCCCTCGTGCGGGTGGGACCACACGCGTCTCAGTCCAGCGTCACGGTCTCGATCGGCTGGTCGCCGTGGTCGAGGACGCGCAGCCGGAAGCCCTTCAGGAGGGGTTCGGACAGCTCCTGGTCGTGCACCCGGGCGGCGAACGTGCCGTCCCGCAGGGTGGCCGCCACCGTCCCGCCCCGCGGGCCGGTGACCTCGATCGCGCCCACCCGCGCCGCGTCGACCGTGCCCGCCAGCAACACGTAGCCGTCCTCGGGCCTGGGCCCGGTCCGGTCCGACGTCACGTAGCGGACCTCGAACGACCCGCCCCGCCGCGGTGACGCGCTCTCCTCGTGCACGAGGAACGGCCGACCCAGGCGGAACTCGCAGTAGGCGGTCCTGCCGGCCTGGTCCTGGAGCACCAGCCGGGCGTCGGCCTCCGGACCCACGAGCGCTCCCGGGCGCCACTTCAGCGGGTCGCCCACCCACCGCGCCGCGTCCCGCAGGGCCCGGTCCAGGCACCGGGCCACGTCCGGGTCGCCCGGCGGCAGCTCCTCCCGCGGCGCCGCCCACACCTCCACGGTCGGCAGCGCCGCGATGTCGATCCCGGCGGACACGGGTCCGGACGGCGTGATGAAGTCCACCGACATGCCCGCGGTGGTGTACGGGGTCACGAACAGGTCGTCCACCAGCGAGACCGGCATGGGACCGGTGCCGGTCGGGTCACCGGAGTTCAGCTGGACGCGGCTGGTCCCGGCGGGCACGCGGCCGACGAGCACGGCGGAGCCGCTGCGCCACAGCACCGCCGCCGCACCGCCCGCCAACGGGACCGCGTCGACCCCGGGGCTGCTGGTCGAGATCGTCGTGTGCGTCAGCTCGCAGAACCGGTCGCCCCGCGTCACGAGGATCCGGCGACCCGCCAGGCCGAGGGTGAACCGCACGTCCGCGTCACCGAGCCCGCACCGCGCCGCGTCACCGGCGGTCGTGCCGGGCGTGACGGCGGTGACGGGCGACTGGTCCGGTGCCGGCCCGGTCGTGGACGTCGTGGACGGCGGCGTGACGGCGGTCGTGCCGCCCTGCGTCGACTGGGCGACGATCGCCCCGCCCGCGATGAGCACGACGGCGGCGGCAGCGGCTGCCAGCGGTGCCCGCGCACCTCCGCCGCCCAGGACACGTCGGCGCAGGCGTTCCCGCACGTCGGGCGGCAGGGGACGGCGCGGCGGCAGGTCCGGCGAGGTCAGGTCCGGCTGGCTCATCGCTCCTCCACAGCACGCAGTCGGGCACGGGCCCGCGAGATCCGCGAGCGCACGCTCACCTCGGCGACACCGAGCACCTCGGCGGCCTCCGCCGTGGACAGCTCGCCCAGCAGGACCAGCTCCACGGCCTCCCGTTCGGCTCTCGGCAGGGTCGCCACCACGTCCAGCACCCGGCGTAACGCGCGGTCGTCGTCCACCGAGGCGATGACGCTCTCGGCGTGGTCGGGCACCACCTCCTGGTGGGGCACCCGCAGCAACGCCCGCCGGAACCGGCCGAGGCGGCGGAACTCGGTGCGCGCGAGGTTGCCCGCCACGGTGTAGAGCCACGGCAGGGCGCTGTCGCGGACCAGCGTGATGTCCGATCGGCGCCGCCAGGCGGCCAGGAACGTGGCGGAGGTCAGGTCCTCGGCGAGAGACCACGACGCGGTCAACCGGTAGGCGTGGTTCCACACCGCTTCGGCGTGCCGGTCGAACAGCGCGGCGAACGCCGCCTCGTCGCCACGCGCCCACAGCTCCCCATCGGTGTCTGACACCCGTCCTGCCCCCTGCCGGCCCGATGTCGCAGCGGTCATGCCAGTAGGTAGCCGCAGGTGCCCCCGGCGTTGCACCCGACCTCATCCCGGGGGATGAGGCCCATCCGCTACTCCGAGCGGACGCCCGCCGACGACCGTGCGGCGCACGCTGGGAGCACGTGAGGAGCCGAGAGCCGAGGAGCGGACATGACCACGATCACCCTGGCACCCCCGACCAAACCGTCCGCGACCAGGACGGTGGTGAGGGCGGCCGTGCCTGCCTCGACCGCCGCGAGGGGCCAGGTCCCGATCAGGACGGCGGCGACGGGCCAGGTCACGACCGCGGCCAGGTTCGTCGGGCACTTCCTGGCCGCCCTGGTCGGGGTCGCCGTCCTCGGCCGTGACCTGGAGCACTGAGCGGGCTTTCGTAGACTGGAACCTCCCCAGGCTTCGAGGAGTGCGCGTGACCGTCCAACCGATCCGGCTGTTCGGCGACCCGGTGCTGCGGACGCCCGCCGTCGAGGTCACCGACTTCGACGCGGAGCTGCGCAAGCTGGTCAAGGACTTGTGGGACACCATGAGCGAAGCGGGCGGCGCCGGGCTGGCCGCGCCGCAGCTGGGCGTGGGGCTGCGGGTGTTCACCTACCACTGCGACGGGTTCGCCGGGCACCTGGTCAACCCGACGTTCGACGTGGTCGGCGAGGAGGAGCAGGACGGCCCGGAAGGCTGCCTGTCCATCCCCGGCCTGTCGTGGGACTGCCGCCGGCACATGCATGTGGTGGCCAAGGGCTGGAACATGCACGGCGAGCCCATCGAGGTCGAGGGCACGGAACTGCTGGCGCGCTGCATCCAGCACGAGACCGACCACCTGGACGGTGTGCTGTTCCTGGACCGGCTGGACGACCAGACCCGCAAGGAGGCCATGCGGGCGATCCGGCAGCAGTCGTGGTTCGACGGCGGCGTGCCGGCGATCAAGCAGTCGCCCCACCCGCTGTTCGGCGTTTGATCGTCGCTGCTCGACGTCGGCGGGCGAGCCGGCCCCGAAGCGCTCTTCTAGACTTGCCGTCTGCGGTTGCGCGGAAGATGCGAGGAGAGTGCGTGTTCGTGCAGGAAACCAGGCCGTGCCGTCCGAGTCCCGACGTGCGTTGCGGAGGGATCTGACATGCGGTTGGTCTTCGCGGGCACGCCCGAGGTCGCGCTGCCGTCGCTGCGGGCGCTGCTGGAGTCGGACCGGCACGAGGTCGTGGCCGTGGTGACCCGGCCGGACGCGCCGTCCGGACGTGGTCGCCGGGTCGAGCGCTCACCCGTCGCGGCTCTGGCCGACGAGCTCGGCATCGAGGTGCTGACCCCGGCCAAGGCGGGCGACCCGGCGTTCCAGGCCCGGTTGAAGGAGCTGGAGCCGGACCTGTGCCCGGTGGTGGCCTACGGCGCGCTGCTGCCCGAGTCGGCCCTGGCGATCCCTCGCCACGGCTGGGTGAACCTGCACTTCTCGGTGCTGCCGGCCTGGCGCGGCGCGGCGCCCGTGCAGGCGTCCGTGCGGCACGGCGACGACATCACCGGCGCGACCACGTTCCGCATCGTCAAGGAGCTGGACGCGGGCCCGGTGTTCGGCGTGGTGACCGAGCGGGTTCGCGAGCGGGACACGGCCGGTGACCTGCTCGGCAGGCTCGCCGAGTCGGGCGCGAAGCTGCTGCTGTCCACTGTGGACGGTATCGCGGACGGCACGCTCCGGCCCGTGGAGCAGCCGTCGGAGGGCGTGAGCTACGCGCCGAAGGTGACCGTGGACGACGCCCGGCTCGACTTCGGCACGCCCGCCGCCGCGATCGACCGGGTGGCCCGCGCGGTGACGCCGGACCCCGGCGCGTGGGCCGAGTTCCGCGGTGAACGGCTCAAGCTCGGCCCGGTGCTCCCGGTCGAGGTACCGGACGGTGAGCCGCTCGCGCCCGGCGAGATCCGGGCGGAGCGCAAGCGCGTGCTGGTCGGCACGGCCACCGAGCCGGTGGCGCTGGGCGACGTGCAGGCGCAGGGCAAGAAGCGGATGTCGGCGACCGACTGGGCGCGCGGCGCCCGGATCGAGGCGGGGGAACGGATTTCATGACCCAGAGGTCTTCGCGTCCATCCCGCCCGCAGCGGGCCCACCCACCGCGCGGGCGCACCGGCCCGGCCCGGCCGCCGGTGGACGACCCGGCCCGGCAGGCGGCGCTGGACACCCTGCGCGCGGTCCGGCAGCGTGACGCCTACGCCAACCTGGTGCTGCCGGGGATCCTGCGCGAACGTCGGATCACCGGGCGTGACGCGGCCCTGGCGACCGAGCTGACCTACGGGTCGCTGCGCGCCCAAGGGCTGCTGGACGCGGTGCTGGCCGCGTGCACCGACCGGCCGTTGTCCGAAGTGGACGGCGCGGTGCTCGACGCGTTGCGGCTGGGCGCCTACCAGCTGCTGCGCACCCGCATCCCGGCGCACGCGGCGGTCGCGTCGACCGTCGACCTGGTGCGGGCGGACCGGGGATCGGGCGCGGCCGGGTTCGCGAACGCGGTGCTGCGGCGCGTCACCGGGCAGGACGAGGCGGCCTGGGTGGAAGAGGTCGCGCCGGACGAGGACACCGACCCGATCGGGTACGTGGCCATGGCCAACGCGCACCCCCGGTGGATCGCGCAGGCGTTCGCCGAGGCGCTGGGCAGTCGTGGGGAGCCGTTGCGCGAGGCGCTGGCCGCCGACGACATGAGGCCGGCGGTGCACCTGGCCGCCCGGCCAGGCGAGTGCAGCGCGGACGAGCTGGCCGCGATGACCGGCGGCGAGGCGGCGCCGTACTCGCCGTACGGGGTGCACCTGGACGCGGGCGCGGGTGACCCGGGCGACCTCGACCCGGTGCGCCAGCGGTTGGCGGCGGTGCAGGACGAGGGCAGCCAGCTGTGCGCGGTGGCGTTGACGCGGGTGCCGCTCGAAGGGCGGGACGAGCGGTGGCTCGACCTGTGCGCGGGGCCTGGTGGGAAGGCGGTGCTGCTCGGCTCGCTGGCCGTGCTGTCGGGCGCGTCGATGGACGCGGTGGAGAAGGCGCCGCACCGGGCGGACCTGATCCGCAAGGCCGCGGGCGACCTGCCGATCACGGTGCACGTGGCCGATGGTCGCGAGTCCGGGCTGGAGGAGGGCGGGTTCGACCGGGTGCTGGTGGACGCGCCGTGCACCGGCTTGGGCGCGTTGCGGCGGCGGCCGGAGGCGCGGTGGCGGCGGCAGCCGTCTGACGTGGCGCCGCTGGCCCGGTTGCAGCGCGAGCTGTTGACGGCGGCGTTGACGCTGGTCCGGCCCGGGGGTGTGGTGGCGTACGTGGTGTGCACGCCGCACCTGTCGGAGACGGTGGGTGTGGTCGCAGACGTCGCGCGCCGGACCGAGGCGGAGTGGTTGGACGCGCGGGAGTTCTTCCCCGGTGTGCCGGACCTGGGTGACGGGCCGCAGGTGCAGTTGTGGCCGCACAAGCACGGGACGGACGCGATGTTCTGCGCGATGCTGCGGCGGCCGGTGTGAGCGCGGGACGGGTGAGCGGGGTCGGGTGGGGCGCGGTCGGGTGAGCCGGGCTCCGGTGGCGTCGGTTCGGGTGAGAGCGGTCGGGTGAGCCGGGCTCGGGTGCGGCTGGCGCAGGTGAGGAGTGGTGGGGTGGAGTTGGTGCGGGTGAGGCTGCGGTGAAGGTGCTCGGGCTGGTCGCGTCGGCGGCCGGTGGGGTCGAGCGGTGGTTCGTGGACGAGCTCGCCAGGCCCCTGGCGGCCGAGGGGTGGCGGTTGGCGATCACGTTCACCCCTTCGGCGGCCCGGTGGTTGGAGCCGCAGGTGCCGGCGTTGGCGGAGCTGACCGGGCTGCCGGTCCGGTGGACGTCCCGGCTGCCGGCCGAACCCAAGCCCCACCCGGTGCCGGACGCGTTCGTGTTCGCGCCGGCGACCGCGAACTCGCTGGCCAAGCTGGCGTTGGGGATCGCCGACAACCAGGCGCTCACGGTGCTGTGCGAGGCGTTGGGCCGCCGTGCGCCGATGGTCGTGGTGCCGCAGGTGTCCGACGACCAGGCCGCGCACCCGGCGTTCGACGGCCACCTGGCCGTGCTGCGGTCCGCCGGGGTGGTGTTGGCGGCCGATCACCGATCGGTGGTGCGTGAACTGGATCGGGTGGCACCACTCGTCGCATCAGGTGAAAATCGCGGTAACGGCGAAACCCCGCTGAATTGACAGTCAGTCGAGACGCGTAGCAGTCTGGATTGTGTCGAAATTGTACGGCCGGGATCGTGAATGGGCTTCGGTTCTCCGCTTCCTGTCCGCGCCCGGTGGCCTGCTGGCCATCGACGGCCCGCCGTGCTCCGGAAAGACGTCCCTGCTGCGTGGGGCGGTCACCGCCGCCCACGACCGCGGCTACTCCGTCGTGCCGGTCTCCGGCCGGAGGTTGGCGGCGTCGGTCGACGTGATCGAGGCGCTCGATCGGGTGGAAATCGACCGGGTGCCCGTGCTGATCGCGGTCGACCAGGCGCACGAGGACCCGGCGGCGCTGCTGGAGCTGCCGGCCCGGGCCGGGCACCCGCTGGTCTCGGTGCTGGTGGCGCTGTGCGGGGAGTCGGCCGGGGCGGACGTCCGGGAGGCGTTGAGCGGTCACGGCGAGGTGCTGCGGCTCGGCCCGCTCGACGACGACGCGGTCGAGCGGATGGTCACCGACCTGCTGGACGCGACACCGCACCCGGACCTGGCGACGTTCACCGCGGGCGCGGGCGGCAATCCCCGGCTGGTCGCGGAACTCATCGCGGGGCTGCGGGAAGAAGGACGGCTCGACGTGGTCGGCGGCGTGGCCCGGCCCCGTGGCGGGTGGCTGCCGCGCCGGGTCGGAGCCGTGGTGCGGCGGCAGGTCGACGCGATGTCGGCCAAGGCGACCCAGGTGTTGCGGGTCGCGGCTGTGATCGGCCGGTCGTTCCTGCTCCAGGACGTGGCCGCGATGATGAACGAGACCACGGGCGCGTTGCTGCTCGCCGTGGACGAGGTGCTGGCCTCGGGGCTGGTGGTGTGCGTGGACGAGCGGCTGGAGTTCGGGTCCGACCTGGTGTGGCGGGCGGTGGTGGACTCGATGCCCGGGTCGGTGCGGCACGCCCTGCGGCACGACGCGGAGGTGCTGCGCACGCGGCCGGTGGCGGACGGGGTGGACGAGGTCGGGGTGGACCAAGCCGGGGCGGACGAGGCCGCAGAGGGTGCGGTCGGGGAGGGTGACGCGAGCAAGGGTGCGGTCGCGGTGAGCGGGGTGCGGTCGTTGGCCGCCAACGGCAGGCTCGGCGCCGCCATCGCGTTGGCCCGGGAGAGCCTGGCGGGTGGGGTGCCCGCCGGTGCGGCGGCGGAGCTGCACGTGGTGCTGGCCGGGATCCTGCTCGCGGACGGCAGGCCCGCCGACGCGGCGTCCGAACTGGAGCACGTGCTGGCGACGTCGGGTGTGCCCGCGCCGTGGCGCCGGTTGGCGCAGGCCGGGCGGCTGTTGTCGCTGTACTTCGCGACCGGGAGCCGGGCGGGCGCGCACGCGCTGTCGGTGTTGACCACCCGCGACCGGGAACCCGGTGACGCGGACGTGGTGATGGCGGCGACCGTCCACTCGTGCCTGGAGTGGAACGCCGGACGCCTCGCCGAGGGCATGTACTGGGGCCGTGAGTCGACCCGCTGGGAACTGGACCGGCCCACCTCGTGGTGGCAGTCGCAGTCGGCGGTGTCGTTCGCGTTGAAGCTGTCCGCGCTGGGGGAGTTCGAGCAGGCCGAGCGGTTGGTGCGCGACGGTGTCGCCTGCGACGACGAGGCCGTGACGGCGGGGTCGCCGACAGCGCGGACGATCGCGCGGGCGCGGGTGCTGGTGCAGGCGGGGAAGTTGGCGCAGGCGTTGGCGACGGCGCGGCGCGGGGCGTCGACCGCCCGGGACCGGGGGCTGCGGATCCTGGTGCCGCTGGCGTCGACCGTGCTGGCGACGGTGGCGTTGCACCGGGGTGAGATCGCGGCGGCGGCCGAGCACGTGCGCCGGTACCGGGCGGACCTGGCGGCGGGCGAGGCGGTGCTGCACTCGGGGCAGTACGACTGGGTGGAGTTGTTGCTGGCGCACGCCCAGGGTGGGGCGCAGCGGGTCGTGGAGCTGGCGCGGGAGCGGGTGGCCGACCCGGGAGTGGCGCGGCGGATGCTGATCGAGGAGCCGGGAGCGGCGTCGTGGCTGGTGCGGCAGGCGTTGGTGGCGGGGGACGGCGGGTTGGCCGGCGAGGTGGTGGGAGCGGCGGAGACGTTGGCCGCGGACAACCCCGGGTTCGAGGCGGTGTCGGTGGCGGCCGGGCACGCGCGGGCGTTGTTCGAGCGGGACGTGGAGCGGTTGCAGGCGGTGGCGGGGCGGCACCGGCACCCGTGGGCGCAGGCGAACGCGAACGAGGACCTGGCCGGGTTGCTGCGGGAGGCGGGGGAGGCGGGGCGGGCGTCGGCTCACACGACGGAGGCGTCGCGGATCTTCGAGCGGATGGGGGCGGAGGGGGAGTTGGCGCGGTTACGTGGGGTGGGGGGGGTTGGTGGTGGTGCGGGAGAGGTGGAGTGGGGGTTGTTGTCGGAGGCGGAGCGGGATATCGCGCGGCTGGTGGGGGCGGGGTTGACCAACCGGCAGGTGGCGAGGCAGTTGTTCCTGTCGCCGCACACGGTGAACTACCACTTGCGGGGGATCTTCAAGAAGTTGGGGATCAGTTCGAGGGTGGAGTTGGCGAGGTTCGCGCATGAGCATGAGCATGAGCATGAGCAGGAGGTGGCGGGGGTTGCGGAGGCGGCGGGGACGTCGTCGGTGTGAGGGTGGCGAAGTCGGCTGTGGTTGAGACGTCAAGACCTCGAGACTCCACGCCCCGGCTCGGTGGTCGGGTCAGGCTCGATTTGACATGGGGCCTTTTGCGGGTCCGATGTGGTCCGTTGTGGGTTAGGTCGGGTCGGTTGTGGTGGTGGTGGGATGAATGGTCGTCGGATGAATTCAGTGTGTTAGGCGCCGACGGCGGTGTTGGTGGTGTTGGTGGGGTCGGCGAGGAGGAATCCGACTTCGTCGGCGACGCGGTGGACGTCGGTTGGGGCTACTACGGCGCAGTGGACGCCGCGGGACGCTACTTCGACGGCCAGGCACTCTGTGTAGGCGATGGCTGCTGCGCGTGACGCGGCGTAGGCGGCGATGCCTGATCTCGGTACGGCGACGGCGTGGGCGGGCACCATGATGATCGTGCCCCTGGTCCGGTCGACCATTCTGGTGGCGACGGCTCGCGAGATGTTGAACACGCCGTCGACGTTGACGGCGAAGCTGTGTGACCAGTCGTCGTCGGTGATCGAGAGGGCTGGGCCGGGGCGCAGGGCGCCGGCCATGGCCACCAGGGCGTCGATCTCGCCGAACTCTCGTTCCACCTGGTCGACGAGGGCGTCCACGGCGGCGCTCGACGTGACGTCGATCTGCCTGCCCGCGATGCGCAGGCGCTGTGCGTGGAGGCGTTCGACCAGGTCGGCCAGTCTCGCGCCGTCGCTGTCGACGGCGACGACGAGCGCGCCCTGGCCGGCCAGTGACTCGACCACCTCGGCGCCGAGCGGTGAACAGGCGCCGGTGATCAGGACGATCTTGTGACGGAATTCGGCATTCATCCCCAGTGCTCCCCAGTTGCTGCCCCCCGGTGACGAACGTAATGGCCACCACACCGGCTGGGGAACTACCCGCGTGAGTAGTCGGAAAGGTGTGGGGCGAAATATGGCTCCCGTGCAGGTCCGGGCAATCGGGGACGCCTAGACTCGGCACCCGTGGTCCACCAGCCGATGATCGCCCCGAGCATCCTGTCCGCCGATTTCGCCCGACTCGCCGACGAGGCCGCCGCCGTGGCGTCGGCAGACTGGCTGCACGTGGACGTCATGGACGCGCACTTCGTGCCCAACCTGACCATCGGGCTCCCGGTGGTGAAGTCGCTGCGCAAGGCGACCGACCTGCCGCTGGACTGCCACCTGATGATCGAGGACCCGGATCGCTGGGCCATCGGGTACGCGGAGGCCGGCGCCTACAACGTCACGGTGCACGTGGAGGCGGCGGGGGACCCGGTGGCGTTGGCGAAGAACCTGAGGGCGGCGGGCGCGAAGGCGGGGTTGTCGCTGAAGCCCGGGACGCCGTTGGAGCCGTACGTGGACGTGCTGAAGCACTACGACACGTTGCTGGTCATGTCGGTGGAGCCGGGGTTCGGCGGGCAGTCGTTCATGGCCGAGGTGCTGGACAAGGTGCGGGCGGCGCGGCGGTTGGTGGACACCGGGCACCTCAGGTTGGTCGTCGAGATCGACGGTGGGATCAACGCGGACACGATCGAGCAGGCGGCGGAGGCCGGGGTCGACTGCTTCGTGGCCGGGTCGGCGGTGTACGACGCGGCGGATCCCGGTGTCGCGCTGGAGCGGTTGCGCGAGCAGGCGGCCCGCGCGCGGTGAACGTGGACGAGGCGATGGCGCTGGCCGTGGCGGCCGGTGAGCGGGTGAGGGGCACGACCAGCCCGAACCCGCCGGTGGGTTGTGTGATCTTGGACGCCGGTGGGCGGGTGGTGGGCGAGGGTGCCACCCGGCCGCCCGGTGGCGCGCATGCCGAGGTGGTGGCGTTGGCGGCGGCGGGTCCGGCGGCCAGGGGCGGGACGGCGGTGGTGACGTTGGAGCCGTGTTCGCACCACGGGCGGACGCCGCCGTGCACCGGGGCGTTGATCGAGGCCGGGGTGGCGCGGGTGGTGTTCGCGGTGGCGGACCCGAATCCGCAGGCGGCCGGTGGGGCCGAGGTCTTGCGGGCGGCCGGGGTCCGGGTCGAGGGCGGGTTGTCGGGAGAGGTCGTGGAGCGGGGTGTGTTGCGGGCGTGGTTGCACTACGCGCGGACCGGGCGACCGCACGTGACCTGGAAGTTCGCGTCCAGTCTGGACGGGCGGGTCGCGGCCGGTGACGGCAGCAGCCGGTGGATCAGCTCGCCGGAGTCACGGGCCGAGGTGCACGAGTTCCGGACGAAGGTGGACGCGATCGTGGTCGGCACCGGGACGGTCCGCACCGATGACCCGAGATTGACCGCGCGGACGTCGCGTCCGGGGCAGGATGGGGTCAGGCAGCCGCTGCGGGTCGTCGTCGGGAAGGGTGACCTGCCGCCGGGTGCGCGTGTGCTGGACGACGAGGCGGAGACGATGCACCTGCGGACGCACGACCCGGACGTCGTGCTCGGCGCGCTGGCCGCGCGGGGCGTGGTCGACGTGCTGCTGGAGGGCGGGCCTACCCTGGCGGGTGCGTTCACGGCGGCCGGCCGCGTCGACCGGGTGCTCGCCTACCTCGCCCCGAAGTTCCTGGGCGACGGTCCGCAGGCCCTGCGGGACGCGGGGGTGTCGACCGTCACCGACGCTGTGGGATTGGTCGTGGAGCAGGTCAGTATGTGCGGGCCGGACGTGCGGGTTTCCGCAGTCCCCGCGCGTTGAGGAGGAACGGTGTTCACCGGGATCGTCGAGGAGTTGGGTGAGGTCGTCGCCGTCGCAGACCTGCCGGACGCGGCCCGCGTCACCATCGCGGGTCCGTTGGTGACCAGCGACGCGAAGCACGGCGATTCGATCGCGGTGAACGGCGTGTGCCTCACCGTGGTGGACGTCGTGGGCGGCGCGTTCACCGCGGACGTGATGCGCGAGACGCTGACCCGCAGCAGCCTGGCCAAGGTCACCGAGGGTGACCAGGTCAACCTGGAGCGCGCCGCCGCCGTGGGCCAGCGCCTGGGCGGTCACATCGTGCAGGGCCACGTGGACGGCACCGGTGTGGTGCTGGCGCGGGAGAAGGCCGAGCACTGGGAGATCGTCCACATCGGACTGCCGCCGGGCCTGGCCCGGTACGTGGTGGAGAAGGGCTCGATCACCGTGGACGGCGTGTCGCTGACCGTGGTGTCGGTCACGGAGGACTCGTTCACGGTGAGCCTGATCCCGACCACGTTGGACCTCACCACCCTCGGCCGGCGCGTGCCGGGCGACCACGTCAACCTGGAGGTGGACGTGCTCGCGAAGTACGTCGAGCGGCTCGCGCTGCCCCACCTGCGCGCCGAGGAGGCCCGGTGAACGACTTCGCCGACATCGAGCGGGCCATCGCGGACATCGCGGCGGGCAAGGCCGTCGTCGTCGTGGACGACGAGGACCGCGAGAACGAGGGCGACCTGATCTTCGCCGCGGAGAAGGCCACGCCGGAGCTGGTGGCGTTCACCATGGCCGAGTGCCGCGGCCTGCTGTGCACGCCGATGGAGCCCGAGGCGCTGGACCGGCTGGGCATCGACCTGATGGTCGGGAACAACACCGAGCGGATGGGTACCGCGTTCACCGTGTCGGTCGACGCCCGCGAAGGCGTCACCACCGGCATCTCGGCCGCCGACCGCGCGCGCACGATCCGGTTGCTGGCCGACCCCGCGACGACCTCCCACGACGTGGTGCGCCCCGGGCACGTGTTCCCGCTGCGGGCCAAGGAGGGCGGCGTGCTGCGGCGCGCGGGCCACACCGAGGCGGCGGTCGACCTGGCCCGGATGGCGGGCCTGTACCCGGCGGGCGCGATCTGCGAGATCGCCAACGCCGACGGCACCATGGCCCGGCGCGACGACCTGGAGCTGTTCGTCCGCAAGCACGACCTGGTGCTGATCACCATCGCCGACCTGATCGCCTACCGGCGGCGGAAGGAGACCCAGGTCGAGCGGGTCGCCGAGGCGCGCATCCCGACCGCGCACGGCACGTTCACCGCGGTCGGCTACGACAGCAAGCTCGACGGCATCGAGCACATCGCGATGGTCTACGGCGACCTGGGCGACGGCGAGGACGTGCTGGTCCGGGTGCACTCGGAATGCCTGACCGGTGACGTGTTCGGCTCGCTGCGCTGCGACTGCGGCCCGCAGCTGGACGCCGCGCTGGAGGCGGTGGCCGCGCAGGGGCGTGGCGTCGTGCTCTACATGCGCGGGCACGAGGGCCGCGGCATCGGGCTGATGCACAAGCTGCAGGCGTACCAGTTGCAGGACGACGGCGCGGACACCGTGGACGCGAACCTGGGCCTGGGGCTGCCCGCCGACGCGCGCGACTACGGCACCGGCGCGCAGATCCTGTGCTCGCTGGGCATCAAGTCGATGCGGCTGCTGACCAACAACCCGGCCAAGCGGGTCGGGCTGGAGGGCTACGGGCTGACGGTGCTGGACCGGGTGCCGTTGCCGATCTCGCCCAACCCGGAGAACCTGCGGTACCTGCGCACCAAGCGCGACCGGATGGGGCACGAGCTGCACCAGCTCGAGCAGTACGAGGCGCTGGCCCAGGGCGGCGCGGTGGTGTCCACCACGGAGGGAGCGGAATGAGCGGCGAAGGACGACCCGAGGACGTCGTCCCCGACGCGGCGGGCCTGACGCTGGGCGTCGTGGCCACGCGCTGGCACCCGAAGATCACCGACCACCTGGTCGAGCGGGCGTTGGCCGCGGCGGCGAAGGCCGGTGTCGCGTCGCCGACGGTGGTGCGGGTCGCGGGCGCGGTGGAGCTGCCGGTGGTGGCGCAGGAACTGGCCCGCACGCACGACGCCGTGGTGGCGCTGGGCGTGGTGATCCGGGGTGGCACGCCGCACTTCGAGTACGTGTGCGACGCCGTGACCGCCGGTCTGACCAGGGTCGCGCTGGACGAGTCGACGCCGATCGGCAACGGAGTGCTGACCACCAACGACGAGGACCAGGCGCTGGCCCGCGCCGGGTTCGCGGACTCGGTGGAGGACAAGGCTTTCGAGGCGTGCGTGGCGGCGCTGGACACGGCGCTCGTGCTGCGCGGGCTGCGAGCGGGCTCGTGAGGACCGCCGTGGCTGCCGACGTGGTCGAGTTCCGGCCGAAGAGGATCCGCCTGGTCGCCGGGTCGTGCGCGGTGTTCCTGGTCGTGGTGTTCACCGTGGTCGGGTTGCTGTTGGGTGACACGCCGACCGGCGTGATCTTCCGGACCTCCGACCAGGTGGCGATGATCCTCCTGGGCGTCCTGCTGGCGGGAGGCGCGCTGCTGCTGACCCGGCCGCGGGTGCGTGCCGACGCCGAGGGCGTGGAGGTGCGCAACGTGGTGACGGCGCACCGGTTCACCTGGCAGCAGGTGCTGCACGTGTCGTTCCCGGACGGCGCCTCGTGGGCCCGCCTGGAGCTGCCGGACGACGAGTACGTGTCGATCATGGCCGTCCAGGCGGTGGACCGCGACCACGCCGTGGCCGCCGTCCGCGCCCTGCGCGACCTGCACCGCTCCGCCACCCACTAGCGCGCGAGTCCAACGTTCGGAACGCGAGTGTCCTACGTTCGGAACGCGCGTGTCGAACGCTCAGGACCCCCGAGTTCACCGTTCGCGCGTAGCCGGTGCGGGTGTGCGGCGTTAGCGCCGATCGTCGTGGTGCCGTTGGCCGACGCCTGTCCGCCAACGGCACCCTTGTCGGGGTTCGGGCCCCTGCCTAGGTTCGGGTGATCTACGAGCTTGGGGGTCCGCACATGCGCAGACGTTCCTTCCTGACCGGTGCCGCGGCCGTGGCGGGCGCCGTGACGCTCGGCTTGAACCCGGCGGCACGGGCACAGCGGCCCGGCGCGTCCGACCTGCCCGACCTGCTCCTCGGCGACTACCCGGTGGTGGGCCGGGTGCGGGCGCGCAAGGCGATGGAGCACCTGCGGGTGCTCAGCGAGCGGATCGGCCAGCGCATCGGCGGCACGGAGTCCGAGCACCGCGCCCGCGACTACCTCGCCTCCGTGCTGCGCGACCTGCGCTACCAGGTGACGCTGCAGCCGTTCACCGTGCCGGACAAGTACCTGTCCACGCTCACCTTCGGCGCGGACACCTGGAACGCGGGCGCGTCCCGCTTCGGCGCCCTCGGCGTCACGGCCACCGGCCCCGTGGTGGACCTGGACAACGGCACGTCCCTGCCCGCCGACCTCACGGGCAAGGTCGCGCTGCTGGTCAACGTGCCGACCGGTTCCACGGCGGTGCTGGACGCGGCCCGGCTGGGCGCGGCGGCCGTGCTGATCGGCCGGGTCTCGACGCCGCCCGCGGGCAAGACCGGCGCGTTCTCCCCGACGTTGACCGCGAACGTCGCCGTGCCGGTGCTGGGCATCGCCCAGGTGCACGTGGAGCGGCTGCGGGCGGCCGGTGCCGTCACGGTGACCGTGTCCACCACCCACCTCGCGGGCCTGACCTCGTACAACGTGATCGCCGAACGGCCCGCGACGTTCCCCGGCCGCGACGACGGCGTGGTCATGGTGACCGCGCACTACGACAGCGTGCCCGGCTCGCCCGGCGCGAACGACGACGGCAGCGGCACGGTGCTGACCCTCGAACTGGCCCGCGTGCTGCGCCACCTGCCGACCCACAAGGCGCTGCGGTTCGCGCTGTGGGGCTCGGAGGAGCAGGGCCTGCTCGGTTCCCGCTACTACGTCAACCAGCTGGCCGACGCGGACGCGGCCCGGATCGCGGGCGTGTTCCAGAACGACATGGTCGCCACCAGCCACGGCCCCGCGACCGCGTACTGGCTGCTCTCGGTGGACGGCGGCGTCAACGCCACCACCGCCGAGGTCGCCGCCGCGGCCGCCCGCCTCGGCTACGGCGCCCAGGTGCACGGCCCGGTGCCGCGCGGCAGCAGCGACCACGTGCCGTTCCACGAGCGCAAGATCGCCGCGGCGAACTTCAGCTGGCGCGGCGAGGGCGGCCCGCACGAGCTGGAACCGCTCTACCACACGCCCGAGGACACGATCGCGCAGAACGTGAGCCCGGACCGGCTGCAGATCTCGCTGGAGCTGATCGGCGCCGCCGCCTACCGTCTGGCCTGCACACGCGGCTGAACGACGGGACGCCATGACGACCTACGAGGACCTGACGCCCTACGCGTACTCGGGCGAGGTGACCGGACCGGTGGTCAACGTCGGCTGGCTCGGTGCGGAGTCGCGGTTCGAGGTCGGCGAACCCGGACCCGGCTTCGCCGAGGCCTTGTCGGCGCTGGTCCGGTTCGACCACGTCCGCCCCACGCGCGGCTGGCACCAGTGCCGGCTGTGCGGGCCGGGTGCCGCGTACCCGGTGTGCGAGCCGGACGGGGACGGCGAGGTCGTGCTGGGCAGCGCCGAGATCGACGTCCCGGGCACCGGCGTCGTCTACGCGGCGCCGAACCTGGTGTACCACTACGTCGTGCGGCACCACTACCGGCCGCCGGCGGGGTTCGTCCGGGCGGTGCTCGCGCGGGCCGAGGCCAGTGCCGGCGCCTGGGAGGAGACCAAGCGGTCCCTGTCCGCCGGCACGCCCGTGCGCGGCGAGATCCGCGGCTACCACGTCACGGGCCTGTGGCTCGACCTGCCCGACCGCCCGGACGTGGACGCCTTCATCCCGAACGACCTGTACGGGCCGTACGGGGTCGGCGAGAACCGCGAGCACGTCGCGTTCCACGTGCCGGTCGACGCGGTGGTCGTGGGGCACTCCGACCGGGAGCGCCGGGTCGTCCTGCGGGTCTAACCCGCGTCACCGGCGGCCCGCAGCAGCCGCTCGGCCGTGGCCCGGAGGTGGTGCTTGAGCTCCTCCGGGCCTTCCACGTCGAAGTCGACGCCGATCATCGCGACCCACAGCCCGACCTCGTCCAACGCCGGTGCGCCGACCGTCAGCCTGGTCCGGTCGTCGTCGATCCGCTCCAGGTGCGCCGAGGTGGCCGGGGCGCGGGCCGCGATCACCTCGTACGACGCGTGCATGATCAGCCGGACCTCGTGCGGGTACGGCGCGACGGACAGCTGCCGCGACACGTACGACGCCAGGTCGTCGGACGGTGGCTCGCGCGGGGTGAACCGGGCGCCGAGCGTCGGCTCCTCCACGATCCGGTCCACCCGGAACGTGCGCCAGTCCGCCTTGTCCACGTCCCACGCCACCAGGTACCAGCGCCGCCCCGTGTGGGCCAGGCCCAGCGGCTCGACGTGCCGCTTCGTGCCACCGTCACGCCCCGCGTACCCGAACCGCAGCCGCTGGTGGTCGCGGCACGCGCCGGCGATCGCGGTCAACGTGCCCGCGTCCACCTGCGAGCCCCGCGTCGTCGGCAACGCCACGGTGTGGGCCTGCAGCGCGTTCACCCGCCGCCGCAGCCGGGACGGCAGCACCTGTTCCAGCTTGGCCAGGGCGCGCACGGACGTCTCCTCGATGCCCACCACGCTGCCGTTGGCGGCCGTCCGCAACCCGACGGCGACCGCCACGGCCTCGTCGTCGTCCAGCAGCAGCGGCGGCAGCTCGGCGCCCGCGCCCAGCTGGTAGCCGCCGGACACGCCCGGCGCGGCGTTCACCGGGTAGCCGAGGTTGCGCAGCTTGTCCACGTCACGCCGCACGGTCCGCACGTCCACGCCGAGCCGCCGCGCGAGGTCCGCGCCGGTCCAGTCGCGACGCACCTGCAACAACGACAGCAGCTTGAGCAGACGGGCCGAGGTTCCCAGCATGACCGCAGTCTGCCGGCTATCGCGGACGACTCCTGTCCGCTATTCGCGGCGGGCACCGTCCGGCCACACGACCACCACCGGCACGCCCGACGCCCGCGCGGTCTCCACGACGTCCGCCGTGCCGCCGCGCCCGTCCGGTGGCCGCCCGTCCCACACCGCGATGAGCAGCTCCACCGACGCGAGCATCCGCTCGTTGGCCATCACGTAGGCGTGCCGCCCGGACAGCTCGTTCGGCAGCACGCTGACCACGTGCGCCTGCGCGAGCAGCTCGTCGTAGGCGGGCCGCTTCTCCGGTTTCAGCTTGTCCCGGTAGTCCATCGCGGGCAGCACGACCTCGACCCGGCCGCCCAGCTCCAGCACCACCCGCGCGAACAGCTGGTCCGCGCCCGGCGCCAGGCAGGTCACCCCGACCAGGGATGACCCGCCCGCCGCCTCGGCCTCCAACGCCGCGCGGATGCCCTCCCGCACGACGTCGACGCAATCGGGCACCAGATTGCTGTGCCCGGTGATCCCCACCCGCATCACTAGGCCGTCCGAACCCCGCGGATCGCCTCACGGGTGTCGCGCACGACGGCCAGGTCGCGGTGCCGCTCGGCCTCCTTGGCGAAGTCCTGCAGCTTGCGCACGACCCGCCCGGACGCCAGGCCCGCCGCAGTCGGCAGCACCTGCTGGATCAGCCCGCACGCCTCCTCGGGCTCGCCCGCCACCATCTTCGTGCGGGCCAACCCGATGACGTCGAACGCCCGGTTGCGCACCCGCGCCGGGTCGCGCAGGTCGAGCGCCCGCCGGATGTGCGCCTCCGCCTGCGGCGCCTGCTTCGGGTCGTGCCCGGCCAGGTCGCGCATCCGGGCGCCGATGACCCCTTCCAGCTCCGCCTCGTCGAACGAGTCCAGCCACCACGGGTCCGAACCGGGCCGCCGCTGCGCGAAGCTGTCCTGCGCCTGCCCGACCGCCCGGTGGAACTCCCGCACCCGACCCATCTGGGCGTACGCCCACGCCTCACGGGTCAGCAGGAGCGCCTGCAACGTCGGGGTGGCGTTGCGCCTCGTGCCGTACTGGCCCAGCTGGACCAGCTCTAAACCGTCCTCGGGCCGGCCCAGGTCGAACATCTGCCTGGCCATCGCCGCCAGGCACAGGGCCGCGAACGGGTCGTTGCGGCCCGCCTTCGCCATCCGCACCCCGAGCACGTAGTACCGCTGCGCCGCGTCGTGCATGCCCGCGTCCCACGACATGCTCGCCGCGACCTTGGACAGCTCGGCCCCGATGAAGAAGGCCCGTTCCGTGGTCGGGCCCGCCGGTGCGCGGGACAGCCGCTCGGCCAGTTCCTCCAGCTGCCCGAGCACCGCCTTGCGCGCCAACCCGTACCCGCCCCGGCCACCCCACCCGCGCAGCCCGTCCGCGACGCGCTGCAACGCCGCCAGCTCCTCCTCGCTGATCGCCGCGCTGGACGACCACTTGGACAGGGGCTGCAGGGGGTGCAACCACCGCTGCAACGGTTCGACCAGTGCGGGACCCATCGCCACCGCGGCGGCTCCGGTGAGCGCCGCTCGTCTGCTGATCGCCAAGTCGTTCCTCGCCGTCTCCTCGACCGATCTGGCAATGCTCGACGCGTCCCACGCCGCGGCGAGCACATCGGGCGGGGCGCCGCGATCGGCGTCCGCCTGGCTTGGGATTCCGACGCGGTCGAACCACAGCCGGTCGGCCGGGATGCCGAGCACCCGCGCGAAGTGGCGCAGGCGGTCGATCCGGTCGATCGGGTTGTCACCGGTCTCGTACCGCGAGAGCTGCGCCTGGGAGATCCCCAGCCAGGACGCCATGCGGTCTTGGGTGACGCGGCTGACGTGCTGGGGGTGGTGCCGGTAGGCGGCGAGGAGGGCGCCCATGTTCCGGTCGGCGAACGCGGCAGCCATCGCCTGGTGGTCCCAGAAGTCCGCGGGTACCTCGGGTGGTCCGTAGAGCTCGGTCCGCGCGTTGCGGCGACAACGCTGGCAGAGCCGGTCGGTGTTGTCGGCGGCGATCAACGCCCCGCACGTCGGGCATGCGCGCCTGGTACTGGCTGCTCTTCGAGCTTTCCGTTCCATGGCTCGCTCCCGTCACTGAGCGTGCTCACCAGTGTATAGAGATGTGATCAGGAGTCCATGCATTTCGTGCATAAGGCGGGGTAGGCCCCTGGTCGGGGACCGGGTGACACCGAGTGGCGGATGAGCCGGATCCGCGCGGTGCATGGATCCGACCCGATAACGGTGTGGTGAAACGTCTCGATCGGTCGGACGCTGCGTGGTGTGCCAGTGCCGGGTCGACCCCGCGGCCCGCGCACACCGCCCACTCCACCCGACCGGGGAGGGACCTCCGCCGATGAGCATCACCGCCGCCACCACCGCAGACAACGGCCCGCGCTACGGGCCACGTGACCGCGCGCACCAGCAGGCCCTCGGTGAGGCGATCGCGGGTTACCGGCTGCTGGGGTGGAAGGTGTCGGTCACCGAGCAGGGCGTGTTCCTGCCGCTCGGCCCCGCCACCACCGCCCTGGCCATGCCCGCCCGCATCGGCTCGCGCGTGCTGGCCGACCTCAAGGCCCGGATGCTCGCCGGCCCCGTCACCGTCATCCCCGGCCCGCGGGAGCACTGGATCTTCCTCGCCGAGCTGGTCGCCCTGCTGCCCACGCACCTGAAGGCACCCGCCGAGGTCCAGTTCGTCCGCTCCCCGCAGCGCATCGCGCTGCCGCCCACGATGACCCGGTACGGGTCGCTGAGGTGGGCGAACCCGCCGTCGCACTCGCGGCACTGGTTCCCGCCGTTCACGGCCGTGCTGGCGCTGGCCCGCACGGCGGTGGCCAAGGACCAGTAGTGCCGCGACCGGCAACACTCACCTCGTCTTCCGGCGCTCGGCGGGGTGCCTCGCGGCACCGGCCCCACGCCCCCAACCGACCAGGATGAGGACGTGGGGCCGGCACCCCGATCCACCCGTCCGACCGTCGAAGTACGGGGCGAAGGCTGCCGGTCGCGGCACTGGGCGAAGATGGGCGGGTGGATCGACGGACGCTGCTGTGCGGCCTGCTCGCCCTGACCGCCTCCGCGCCCCTGGCCGGCTGCGGCACGGGTGCGCCGACGCGTCGGCCCGGCGTCGGCTCGGCCCGTGCGGGTGACCGCGTGGCCGGGCTCGCCGACGTCCCGGTGGGTTCCGGCGCGCTGGTCGACGTCGGTGGTGACGGTCAGTTGTTGCTGGTCAGGGCGTCGGAGTCGGAGGTGCGGGCGTTCAATCCGGCCTGCCCGCACCAGGGCACGACGGTGAACCCGCCCGCCGGCGGCACGATCAGCTGTCCCACGCACCGCAGCGCGTTCGACCCGACGACCGGCGCGGTGCTGTCCGGCCCGTCACCGCGGGGGTTGGCGGAGGTCGCGGTGGCGGTGTCCGGGCCGGACGTGTTGCTTTCCTGAAATTCCCGTCCCAAGGGCTGGAGTGTTGAACCCCGCTTCACGTGGTGTCGTATTGCCTGTGTGGCCGAACGACCACCCACCACGACACAGCGGAGGACCTGCTTTGAGTTCAACGGAGAAGACAGGGCTGTCCCGTCGCTCGATGATGTGCGGCCTGCTGGTCGCGCTGGCGGTCCCGGGCGGCCTGGCCGCGTGCAGCAGCGGGTCCACCCCGACCGGCACCGGCACCGCCACCGGCGGCGCGTCGACGCCGGGCGGCGCCACCCCGGGCGGGTCGCCGATCATCGCGGCGCTGGCCGACGTGCCGGACGGCGGCGGCCTGATCGCAGGCAACCCGGCCAACAGCAAGCCGCTCGTGCTGGTGCGCACCGGCGAGACGGTCAAGGCCTACGACGCCTCGTGCCCGCACCAGGGCACCGCGGTGTCGCCGCCGGAGAACGGCGTGATCACGTGCCCGAACCACGGCAGCACGTTCAACGCCGCGGACGGCACGGTGACGAAGGGCCCGGCCACCGCGGGCCTGACGGAGGTGCCGGTGAAGGTGGAGGCTGGCCAGGTCGTGCCCGCCTGATCCGCACCCGGCCGGGCCCGCCCGCCCGGCCGGGAACAGCGGAGGTCTCCCATGCGAGAGACTGTCAGGGGTCGCACGTAGGCTTTAGCGCGTGGCCGATCCGTCGACCTATCGCCCTGCGACAGGCACCATCCCCGAAGCTCCCGGCGTGTACAAGTTCCGCGACGCCGCCGGTCGGGTGGTGTACGTCGGCAAGGCCAAGAGCCTGCGCCAACGGCTGAACTCGTACTTCGCCGACATCGCCGGCCTGCACCCGCGCACCCGGCAGATGGTGACCACCGCCGCGAGCGTCGAGTGGACCGTCGTCGGCACCGAGGTGGAGGCGCTCCAGCTCGAGTACAACTGGATCAAGGAGTTCGACCCGCGCTTCAACGTCCGCTACCGCGACGACAAGTCGTACCCGGTCCTCGCGGTGACGTTGAACGAGGAGTTCCCCCGCCTGCACGTCTACCGCGGCCCGCGCCGCAAGGGCGTGCGCTACTTCGGCCCGTACGCGCACGCCTGGGCGATCCGCGAGACGCTCGACCTGCTGCTGCGCGTCTTCCCGGCCCGCACCTGCTCGGCGGGCGTGTTCAAGCGCCACGGCCAGATCGGCCGCCCGTGCCTGCTCGGTTACATCGACAAGTGCTCGGCGCCGTGCGTGGGCCGGGTCAGCGCGGACGAGCACCGCGACATCGTGGAGGACTTCTGCGACTTCCTCGCGGGCAAGACCGACTCGATGGTGCGCCGCCTGGAACGCGAGATGACGGCCGCGGCCGAGGAGCTGGAGTTCGAGAAGGCCGCCCGCCTGCGCGACGACCAGGCGGCGCTGAAGCGGGCCCTGGAGAAGCAGGCCGTGGTCCTCGGCGACGGCACGGACGCCGACGTGGTCGCGTTCGCGCAGGACGACCTGGAGGTGTCGGTGCAGGTCTTCCACGTGCGCGGCGGCCGGGTGCGAGGCCAGCGCGGCTGGGTGGTCGACAAGGTCGACGAGACCGGCGTGACGGGCCTGGTGGACCAGTTCGTCACCCAGTTCTACGGCGAGCAGGTCGAGTCGGCGCGGGCCAGCGGCGTGGAGTCGGCGCCGGTGCCGCGCGAGGTGCTGGTGCCGGAGCTGCCCGAGGACGCCGAGGCGGTCGAGAAGTGGCTGGCGGGCCTGCGCGGCGGCAGGGTCGCGTTGCGGGTGCCGCAGCGCGGTGACAAGCGGGCGCTCATGGAGACGGTGGAGCGCAACGCCAAGGAGGCGTTCCAGCAGCACAAGCTGCGCCGCGCGGGCGACCTGACGGCCCGGTCGGCGGCGCTGCAGGAGCTGCAGGAGGCGTTGGGCCTGGACACCGCGCCGCTGCGCATCGAGTGCACCGACATCAGCCACGTGCAGGGCACCGACGTGGTGGCGTCGCTGGTGGTGTTCGAGGACGGTCTGGCGCGCAAGTCCGAGTACCGCCGGTTCGCCGTGCGGGAAGGAGCCGAGCAGGGCGACGTCGGCTCGATCGCCGAGGTGGTGCGGCGGCGGTTCCAGGCCTACCTGCGCGACAACAAGGACGACCGCGGCCCGACGCCCGGCATCGACCCGGAGACGGGCAAGCCGCGCAAGTTCGCGTACGCGCCGAACCTGCTGGTGGTGGACGGCGGCGCGCCGCAGGCGCAGGTAGCCTCCGACGTCTTGGCGGAACTGGGCATCACCGACGTCGCGGTGATCGGCCTGGCGAAGCGGCTGGAGGAGGTGTGGGTGCCCGGCGAACCGGACCCGGTGATCCTGCCCCGCACCAGCGAGGCCCTGTACCTGCTGCAACGAGTGCGCGACGAGGCGCACCGGTTCGCGATCGCCTACCACCGGCAGAAGCGGTCCAAGCGGATGACGACGTCGGCGCTGGACGACGTGCCGGGCCTGGGGCAGACGCGCAAGGCGGCGTTGTTGAAGCACTTCGGCTCACTGAAGAAGTTGCGTGAGGCGAGCATCGAGGAGATCAGCGTGGTGCCCGGAGTGGGCCGGCGCACCGCCGAGGCCGTGCACGCGACGTTGGGCACGGCGGGTACCGAAGTGCCATCGACGGAGTCGAAGATCGGACTGCAGGCGGCTGAGCCAGTAGTCGAACACTGACGGGAGCACACAGTGAGCGCACCGGCCGGCGAGAAGTCCGGCATCGAAGTCGCGGTGGTGACGGGCCTGTCGGGGGCGGGCCGCAGCACGGCCGCGAAGTGCCTGGAGGACCTGGGCTGGTTCGTGGTGGACAACCTGCCGCCCGAGCTGATCGCGACCATGGTGGAGCTCGGCGCGCAGGCCAGGGGCGCCATCACCAGGGTCGCGGTGGTGATGGACGTGCGCAGCCGCGCGTTCACCGAGGACCTGGCAGCGGTCATCAAAGACCTGGACGCGCGCGGCTACAAGCCGAAGGTGCTGTTCCTGGAGGCCACCGACGACGTGCTGATCCGGCGGTTCGAGTCGGTGCGGCGCGGCCACCCGCTGCAGGCGGACGGCAGGCTGGCAGACGGCATCGAGGCCGAGCGGATCCTGCTCACGCCGCTGCGCGAGGAGGCCGACCTGGTGCTGGACACCTCCGGGCTGTCGGTGCACCAGCTGCGGGCCAAGATCGAGGACACGTTCGGCACCGAGTCGGCGACCCGCACCCGCGTCACGGTGCTGTCGTTCGGCTACAAGTACGGCCTGCCGATGGACGCCGACCTGGTCATGGACGTGCGGTTCCTGCCGAACCCGTTCTGGATCCCGGAGCTGCGCGAGCAGACCGGCCTGGACGGCGACGTGCGCAACTACGTGCTCACGCAGGAGGGCGCGGAGGAGTTCCTGGACCGCTACCACGAGCTGCTGCGGCTCATCGGCGCCGGCTACCGGCGTGAGGGCAAGCGGTACCTGACGCTGGCGGTCGGCTGCACCGGCGGCAAGCACCGCAGCGTGGCCATCTCCGAGGAGCTGGCGGGCCGGTTGGCCAGCGAGGACGGCATGGCCGTCAAGGTCGTGCACCGGGACCTGGGACGCGAGTGAGCTTCAGAGCGGTCGCGCTGGGCGGTGGGCACGGGCTGCACGCCACGCTCACCGCCCTGCGCCGGGTGACCGACGACGTGACGGCCGTGGTGACGGTCGCGGACGACGGCGGCTCCTCGGGGCGGCTGCGCCGCGAGCTGGGCCTGTTGCCGCCCGGTGACCTGCGCAAAGCCATGGTCGCGCTGGCCGGGTCGGACGAGTCGAGCGCGTTGTGGTCGCGGCTGTTCCAGCACCGGTTCGGCGGCACGGGCGCGCTCGCCGGGCACGCGGTCGGCAACCTGGTGCTGGCGGGCCTGCTGGAGCAGCTCGGCGACCCGGTGGCGGTGCTGGAGGAGGCGGGCAGGCTGCTCGGCGTGCGCGGGCGCGTGCTGCCGATGTGCACCGAGCCGTTGTCGATCGAGGCCGACGTGACCGGCCTGGACGACGACGCCGACGTGGTGCGCCGCATCCGCGGCCAGGTCGCGATCGCCACCACGCCCGGTCGGGTGCAGCGGATCCGCCTCTACGGGCCGGGCGGTCCCGGTGAGGCGCCGCGCGGCTGCCCGGAGGCGGTCGAGGCGGTGCTCGCGGCGGACGTCGTGCTGCTCGGGCCGGGCTCGTGGTTCACCAGCGTGCTGCCGCACCTGCTCGTGCCCGAGCTGCACGACGCGTTGGTGCGCACGTCGGCGCGGAAGGTCGTCGTGCTCAACCTCGTCCCCCAACCGGGGGAAACCGACGGCTTTTCGCCGGAGCTCCACCTGGACGTGCTGTGCGCCCACGCGCCCGCGCTGAGGGTGGACGCGGTGATCGCGGACGTCGACGCGGTGCCCGTGCCGGACCGGCTGCGCAGGGCCGCCGCAGCTCTCGGCGCTGCCGCGCACCTGGCACCCATCGCGGTCACCGGCGCGCCGGACCGGCACGACCCGGCCGCGCTGGCGCTGGGCATCACCCGGGCGTTGGCCGGCCCTGGTGACGGGACCACCGGGGCGTCGAGTACAACCCTCCAGGAACAACGGACGAGCAGGGGAGGCGAGGCGCCGTGGCGATGACGTCGGCGGTGAAGGACGAGCTGAGCAGGCTGGCCGTCTCCAAGACCTGCTGCCGCCGCGCGGAGGTGGCCTCCCTCCTGCGGTTCGCGGGCGGACTGCACATCGTGGGCGGCCGGGTGGTCGTCGAGGCGGAGCTGGACCTGGGTTCCACGGCGCGCCGGCTGCGGCGGGAGATCCACGAGCTGTACGGGCACCAGTCGGACGTGTTCACCATCACGTCCAGCGGGCTGCGCAAGGGCACCAGGTTCGTGGTGCGGGTGGTCAAGGACGGCGAGGGGCTGGCCAGGCAGACGGGCCTGCTGGACCCGCGCGGGCGCCCGGTACGCGGCCTGCCCGCGCCGGTCGTGTCGGGCGGGGTGTGTGACGCGGAGGCGGCGTGGCGCGGCGCGTTCCTGGCGCACGGCTCGCTGACCGAACCGGGCCGGTCGTCGTCGATGGAGGTGACCTGCCCCGGTCCCGAGGCGGCGTTGGCGCTGGTCGGCGCGGCGCGGCGAATGGGCATCGGCTCGAAGTCGCGCGAGGTGCGCGGCGCGGAGCGCGTGGTGATAAGGGATGGCGACGCGATCGGCGCGATGCTGACCAGGCTCGGCGCGCACGACAGCGTGCTGGCCTGGGAGGAGCGCCGGATGCGCCGCGAGGTGCGTGCCACGGCGAACCGCCTGGCGAACTTCGACGACGCCAACCTGCGCCGCTCGGCCCGTGCCGCGGTCGCCGCCGCCGCCCGGGTGCAGCGGGCGCTGGAGATCCTGGGCGCCGAGGCACCCGACCACCTGGCCGCCGCCGGCGCGCTGCGCCTGGCGCACCGGCAGGCGTCGCTGGAGGAGTTGGGCCAGCTGTCCGACCCGCAGATGACGAAGGACGCCGTCGCGGGCCGCATCCGCCGCCTGCTGGCGATGGCCGACAAGCGGGCGAAGGAACTGGGCATGCCCGACACCGAGTCCGCGGTGACCGCGGACATGCTCGACGCCGAGGTCTGACCGCTAGGGCAGGCCCAGGGCGGCGACGAGCGGGTCGGCCAGGGACCGCACGTAGGTGTCGGTGAGGTGGTTGTCGCGGTAGACGACGACGTTGCCCACCACGGCCGGGCACGTGTCGGCGCGGCAGATCCAGTCGGTGAGGTCGACCAGCCGCACGCCCGGCAGCCCGGTCGCGGCGTCGGCCTGCGGGTCGCCCGGCGAGCCGAGGGCCTGCGCGCGGGGCGTGTCGCAGTCGTCCGGGTCGTCGGCGTGGCGTTGCAGGCACGACACGGTCGAGACACCCGGCCGGGGCAGTTCGCGCAGCACGGCGACCGGGATGGCGGCCTCCGACAGCGCGGTGAGCACGGTCCGGTAGCCGTCGACCAGGTCCGCCGTCGATTCCCACGTCCACTTCAGGTCCTTGAGGTAGGACTCGGGGGACATGGCGGCGGTGAGCACCAGGTCGGGCTTGACGTCCCGGAGGTGGTCGAGCTTCTTCAGGTTCTCGTCGGAGCAGTCGGCCAGCGGCGTGCCCGCCTCGGTCGGCGGCACGGCGGTGAACGGGCAGCCGTTGCGCACCATGAGGTGCACCTGCCACTGGTTCCCGGTCTCCTTCCGCACGAACTCGGCCAGCGCGGTGCTGAACTGCGCGGCGTGCGAGTCGCCGACGACGACCAGGGTCTTGGCCGCGTCGGGCTTGCCGTACACGCACGACTTGAGCCCGTCGCCCAGTTCGCGGGTGACGCAGTCGTCCCGCGGCCAGTCCTCACCCGCCACGGCCGGCGCGGGCGCGAGCGGGACGCCCGCCGGTGCGCGCAGCGGGCGGTTCGGGTCCAGCGCCAGCGCGCCGGGGTGGTCGGCGTCGATCACCGACCGCCCGCGCAACGCGGCCAGCGTCGACTCGGCCGACGCCCAGCCACCCGACGCGACCGCCACGGTCACCGCGACCAGCGCCGCGCCGAGCCCGTACGTCGTGCGCCGCCGAACGGGCTTGCGCCGCCGGAACGGGTCCTCGACGAGGTGCTTGGACAGCGCCGCCAGCACCAGGCTCAGCGCGGCGGCCACCACGGCCTCGTACCCGCCCAGCGCCTCGCTCTCGGTGACCTCCAGCAGGAACACGATCACCGGCCAGTGCCACAGGTACAGGCTGTAGGAGACGTCGCCGACGTAGGTCAGCGGACGCACGCCGAGCACGCGGGCCAGCGACTCGTCCCGGGCGACCAGCACGGCGGCCGTGCCGAACGTCGGCAGTGCCGCGATCCAGCCCGGGAACGCCAGCCCGGTGGTGAACCAAAACGCGCTCGCCAGCACGCACGCCAGGCCGCCCCAGGCCAGGAGCACGCGTGCCGTTGCGCCGAGCCGCACCCGGTGCAGCGCCATCGCGGCCAGGCCGCCGATCCCCAGTTCCCACATCCGGGTCGGCGTGACGAAGTACGCGGCGCCCGGGTCGACCGGCGTGTACCAGACCGAGAACGCCAGCGACGCGACCGTGATCACGCCGACCGCGACCGCGGCGTACCGCACCGGCCCGCCGCCGCGCCGTGCCGCCAGGGCGGCGGCGACCAGCAGCACCAGCGGGATGACCAGGTAGAACTGCTCCTCCACGGCCAGCGACCAGAAGTGCTGCACCGGTGAGGCGCCTGCCCCCGCGTGCCCGTAGTCGTTCGACAGCGCGGCCAGCAGCCAGTTCTGCGCGTTGAGCGCGGAGAACACCACCTCCCGCAGCACGACCGGCCACCGCGACTCGGGCAGCAGCGCGAACACCGCGGCCGTGACCCCCAGCAGCACGGCGGTGGCGGCGGGCAGCAGCCTGCGCACCCGTCGCGCGTAGAAGTCGAGCAACCCGACCCGCCCGGTGCGCCGCACCTCGCCGGTGAGCGTGCCGATGATCAGGAAACCCGAGATCACGAAGAACACGTCGACGCCGACGAAACCGCCGGGCAGCCAGTCGGGGCGCAGGTGGTACACCACGACCAGGCCGACGGCCAACGCCCGCAGGCCCTGGATGTCCAGCCGGACGGAGGGGCGGTCGACGGCGCGGTCGGGCGCGAGCGACGGTCCATCGGTCACCAACGCCACTACACACCGCCACAGGTCCGAGGAAAAAGCGGCGCAGCTTAACCCGGCCGTGTGACGATCGACGTGCTCCGTTCAGGGCAGTGTGACGATCTCGTTGCCCTTCAACCCCCGAGAGTCCAACGTTCAGCCCGCGAGAGTCCAACGTTCAGAACGCGAGAGTCGTACGTTCAGAACGCGAGAGTCCAACGTTCAGGACACGAGAGTCCAACGTTCAGGACCCCTGAATTCAACGCCCGGACGCCCACCCTCCGTCACGGAGCGCGCACCCTGCACCCGGGCACCGAGCGTCATAGGCTGGGTGTCGGCGAGCCCGGCGCCGAGGCGCGGTCCAGCCGCACTCCGGGGTCACGAACCCCCGATCCCCGAGTTACCGTCAGGTAACAAGCCGGTCAAGCTGGATTTTCTTGTTCGATAAAGAGATCCTGGAGGTCCACGTGACCAGGGACGCAGGCCGGAGGCTAGGCTGACTCCCGGCTGCCTGGTCAGCCCATGACTGCACGCCCCTGGCGGACAACGCCAGTCGAGTACCGAGGAGACTCACCGTGACGGTTCGCGTAGGTGTCAATGGTTTCGGCCGCATCGGTCGCAACTTCTGGCGCGCCGTTCAGGCCAGCGGGCACGACATCGAGATCGTCGCCTTCAACGACCTCGGTGACGTCAACACCATGGCCCACCTGCTCAAGTACGACTCCATCCTCGGCCGCCTCGACGGTGAGGTGACCGTGACCGACGAGGGCATCGCGGTCGACGGCAAGGTCATCAAGGCCCTGGCCGAGCGCGACCCGGGCAAGCTGCCCTGGAAGGA
The DNA here is from genome assembly GCF_003014735.1 of Saccharothrix carnea. GTDB lineage: Bacteria > Actinomycetota > Actinomycetes > Mycobacteriales > Pseudonocardiaceae > Actinosynnema > Actinosynnema carneum. The sequence continues at coordinate 40,835 of NZ_PYAX01000022.1, forward strand.
CCTCGGCGTCGACGTCGTCGTGGAGTCGACCGGCTTCTTCACCGACGCCTCGGCCGCGCGCAAGCACGTCGACGAGGGCGGCGCGAAGAAGGTCATCATCTCCGCCCCGGCCAAGGGTGAGGACCTCACCGTGGTCCTCGGCGCGAACGACGACCAGTACGACGGCTCGCAGACCGTCATCTCGAACGCCTCGTGCACCACGAACTGCCTGGCCCCGCTGGCCAAGGTGCTGCACGACAGCTTCACCATCGAGCGTGGCCTCATGACCACGATCCACGCCTACACCCAGGACCAGAACCTGCAGGACGCGCCGCACAAGGACCTGCGCCGCGCCCGTGCCGCCGCGCTGAACATCGTGCCCACCAGCACCGGTGCCGCGAAGGCGATCGGCCTGGTCCTGCCCGAGCTGAAGGGCAAGCTCGACGGCTACGCCCTGCGCGTGCCCGTGCCCACCGGCTCGGCCACCGACCTGACCGTCACGGTCGGCCGCGAGGTCACCGTGGACGAGGTCAACGCCGCCTACAAGGCCGCCGCGGACGGCCCGCTGAAGGGCTACCTGCGCTACAACACCGACCCGATCGTGTCGGCCGACATCGTCACCGACCCGGCGTCGTGCATCTACGACGCGCCGCTGACCAAGGTCATCGGCAACCAGGTCAAGGTCGTCGGCTGGTACGACAACGAGTGGGGCTACTCCAACCGCCTCGCCGACCTGGTCAACCTCGTCGCCAGCAAGCTCTGAGCGAAAACGGGTCACTCGCTGTGAAGACTCTCGACGATCTGCTCAGCGAGGGTGTCTCGGGTCGGCGCGTCCTGGTGCGCGCCGACCTGAACGTCCCCCTCGACGGCGACCGGATCACCGACGACGGCCGCGTCCGCGCCTCGGTGCCCACCATCAAGGCGCTCGTGGACGCGGGCGCCCGCGTCCTGGTCGCCGCCCACCTGGGCCGCCCCAAGGGCGAGCCCGCCCCCGAGTTCTCCCTCGCGCCCGTCGCCGTGCGGCTCGGTGAGCTGCTCGGCCAGACGGTCGAGATCGGCACCGAGGCGGCCGGCGACGGCACCGTCGTGCTGCTGGAGAACATCCGCTTCGACGCCCGCGAGACCAGCAAGGACGACGCCGAGCGCGCCGCCCTCGCCGACGAGCTGGCCGCCAAGGCCGACGCGTTCGTCTCCGACGGCTTCGGCGTCGTGCACCGCAAGCAGGCGTCGGTCTACGACGTGGCCAAGAAGCTCCCGCACTACGCGGGCGGTTTGGTCCTGGCCGAGGTCGAGGTGCTGCGCAAGCTCACCGACGACCTCCAGCGCCCGTACGTCGTGGTGCTCGGCGGCGCGAAGGTGTCCGACAAGCTCGGCGTCATCGCGAACCTGCTCACCAAGGTCGACCGGCTGCTCGTCGGCGGCGGCATGGCCTACACCTTCCTCAAGGCCCAGGGCCACGAGGTCGGCGGCTCGCTGCTGCAGGAAGACCAGCTCGACCAGGTCCGCGGCTTCCTCGCCGAGGCCGAGAAGCGCGGCGTGGAGCTGGTGCTCCCGGTCGACGTGCTCGCCGCCGTCGACTTCGCGCCCGACGCCGAGTTCGAGGTCGTCGCCACCGACGCCATCCCCGCCGACCGGCAGGGCCTGGACATCGGCCCCAAGACGCGTGAGCTGTTCGCGTCCAAGCTCGCCGACGCGCAGACCGTGTTCTGGAACGGCCCCATGGGCGTGTTCGAGTTCGAGGCCTTCTCCGGCGGCACCCGCGCGGTCGCCGAGGCGCTGGTCAAGAGCGACGCGTTCACCGTGGTCGGCGGCGGCGACTCGGCCGCGGCCGTGCGCGCCCTCGGCCTGCCCGAGGACGGGTTCTCGCACATCTCCACCGGCGGTGGGGCGTCCCTGGAGTACCTGGAGGGCAAGGAACTGCCCGGCGTGTCTGTGTTGGAGGCGTGATGGCTCAGCGTCAGCCCCTCATCGCGGGCAACTGGAAGATGAACCTCAACCACCTCGAGGCCATCGCCCTGGTGCAGAAGATCGCCTTCTCCCTGCCGGAGAAGTACTTCGCCAAGGTCGAGGTCGCGGTGCTGCCGCCGTTCGTCGACATCCGGTCCATCCAGACCCTCGTCGACGGCGACAAGCTGCTGCTCAAGTACGGCGCACAGGACCTGTCGCCGCACGACTCGGGCGCCTACACCGGTGACGTGTCGGGCCCGATGCTGGCCAAGCTCGGCTGCTCCTACGTCACCGTGGGTCACTCCGAGCGGCGCGAGTACCACCACGAGGACGACGCCACGGTCAACAAGAAGGTCAAGGCGGCGCTCAAGCACGGCGTCACCCCGATCTTCTGCCTCGGCGAGCAGCTCGACGTCCGCGAGGCCGGCGGGCACGTCGAGCACTGCACCGAACAGCTCGTCGCGGGGCTGAAGGGCCTCACCGCCGAGCAGGTGCGCGACGTGGTCGTGGCCTACGAACCGGTGTGGGCGATCGGCACCGGCAAGGTCGCCTCGTCGGCGGACGCGCAGGAGGTGTGCGCCGCCATCCGGGTCAAGCTCGCCGAGCTCTACGGCGAGGACGTGGCTTCGGCCGTTCGAGTGCTTTACGGCGGCTCGGTCAAGTCGGGCAACATCGCCGAGTTGATCTCGCAGAAGGACATCGACGGCGCCCTTGTCGGTGGTGCGAGCCTGGATGCGGACGAGTTCGCCAAGCTGTGCGCGCTCGCCGCGGGTGGACCTCTACCCTGATGTGATTGACACGCACTCCACCCGCGGTGGTCCACGGTCGGCAGTCGACCGGGTACTCTGTGGCGTCACCTGCCTGACAGCGAGGAAGAAATGATCCTGTTCCTTCAGATCCTGCTGATCGTCTCCAGCCTGCTGCTCATCCTGCTCGTGCTGTTGCACCGCGGGCGCGGCGGCGGTCTGTCCTCGTTGTTCGGCGGCGGCATGCAGTCGAGCCTGTCCGGCTCCAGCGTGGTCGAGAAGAACCTCGACCGGCTGACGTTGTTCGTCGGCGCGGTCTGGGTCATCGCGATCGTGGGCGTCGGGCTGCTGATGAAGGTCAACTGACACAGGTGACAGGTCGGCGGGCGCCGACGGCGTCGGCCGGCACGGACACAGGGAATCCACGTGGTGGGGGTGTGAGGGTCGATGGCTGGTGGTAACGCGATTCGCGGTACCCGCGTCGGCGCAGGCCCGATGGGCGAATCGGAGCGCGGCGAGTCCGCGCCCCGACGTCGGGTGTCGTACTGGTGCGCGAACGCGCACGAGTCCCGGCCGTCGTTCGCGGTCGAAGCCGAGATCCCGGAGAACTGGGACTGCCCCCGGTGCGGTCTGCCGGCCGGGCGTGACGAGCAGGCTCCGCCTGCCCCGCCGCGCAACGAGCCGTACAAGACGCACCTGGCGTACGTGAAGGAGCGCCGCTCCGACGCGGATGGTGAGGCGATCCTCGAAGAGGCGCTCACCAAGCTGCGCAAGCAGCGCGAAGAGCCCTAGCCGGGCTCAGGCGACAACGGCACGACGGCCCCTGCGGGTACTCACCGCAGGGGCCGTCGTCGTCCTCGGGCACGCTGGTCCTCAGGCGCGCTTGGTGAACAGGCCGGAGAACTGGCGGCGGACCAGGATCGCTCCCACCAGCAGGAAGAACACCAGGATCACCAGGGTGGACGTCGTGCCGCCGGTCGAACTGGTCAACGCCACGTCCACGCTCCCGACCAGCACCACGCCGCAGTCCGCGCGGATCACGTGGCGACCCGGCTGGATCGTGGTGAACTCGACCCTGGTGCTGAACGTGCCCGAACCGTCCGCCTTCGCCGTGCCCACCGCCTCGCCCAGCGAGCTGAGCCGCACCGGTGAACCCGGGTCGCAGCCCGTGCCGGTCGCGGTCAACGGGTCACCCGGCTGGATGTTGTCCTTGTCCAACGTCAGGGCGCCGTCACTGTCGAACGGCTTCGTCGTCGTCGACGCGGGGCTGTCCGTCGTGGTCGTAGTGGTCGTGGTCGTGGTGGTTGTAGTGGTCGTCGGCTGTGTGGTCGTCGTGCGCGGAGGGCGGGTGGTGGTCGTCGTGGTCACCGGGGGAGCGGTCGTCGTGGTGACCGGTGGCGGGGTGGTGGTCGTGGTCGGCCTCGGCGTCACGGTGAAGCCGTCCGTCGGGTTCGACGTCGCCGCGCACACCGGCCGCGCCGTGACCCGGTGCCCGCCCACCCCCGCGTCCGCCGGCACCGTCGCCGTGCCGGAACCCGCGCCACGACCCGCGTGCCTGCCGCCGCCGATCACCCGGCCGCCGTCCCACAGGATCTGCACGGAGTAGTTCGAGCAGTCCGGGTCGAGGTACACGCCGGTCCAGCTGACCGTGAACGTGGTGCCCGGCGGTCCGGAATCCGGGTTCGCGGTCGCGACGCCCTGCTGCTGCGCCGATACCGGTGCCGCCACAAGCGCCGTAACGGCATAGGCCAAGGCACCGAGTAGAGCTAGTGTTCCTGCCGATCGCATACCGACTCCCGGACCAGTCCGCTACCCACCGATGAGGTGCCCTTGTGAGACGCATTATGAGCAGCGTCGGTTTACTGCTCCTGTGCGGGATCTTCCTCGGCGTCGCCCCCGCCCACGCCGCCGGGGACGCGGTCACCATCGACGCCACCGTGGACGGCACCCCGGTCGGCGAGGACGAGTTGCTGCTCGACCCGTCCGGCTCCTCCCGCATCCTCGTGACCGTCCACAACGGAACGGACACCGTGCGGCACGTCAAGACGATCCGGCTGTCCGGCACGGCCCTCGCGCTGACGTTCTTCTCCTACGACACGACCGTGCCGTTCGACGTGCCCGCCAAGGAGAGCGTCACGCGCGGCTTCGTGCTCGACCTCGGGCAGCTCGGCACCCAGGCCACCGGGCTGCTGCCCACCGAGCTGGAAGTGCTCGACACCAACCGCGACGTGATCGCGTCCATCGGCGTGACCGGTGACGTGCGCGGATCGCTGTGGTCGGTGTACGGGGTGTTCGGGCTGGCCGTGTTCGGGCTGACGCTGCTGGCGTGGGCGGGTGCGCTGTTCGCGCTGGCACGCCGCCGACTGCCCGCGAACCGGTGGCAGCGGGCGATGCGGTTCCTGCCCGCCGGCGTCGGCACCGGGCTCGTCGCGGTGATCTCGCTGTCCGTGCTGCGGGTCATGGCACCGTCACCGGCCGCGGAGATCCCGTTCATCCTGGGCGCGGCGGCCGCGGCGTTCGCCCTGGGCTACCTGACGCCGCACCCGGACGTGGACGACCTGCGCCCGCCGCCGACCGATCCGGAGAGCACGCAGCGGATCACCCGGCCGTTGCCGGGCGGTGTCGCGTGACGGTGTCGGCGAACGTCGTCGCGGCGCTGCCGCAGTACGACCTCGGCGCGGAGATCGGGCGCGGCGGCATGGGGGTCGTGTACGCGGCCGTGCACCGGCCGTTGGGGCGGGCGGTGGCGGTGAAGCGGCTGCCCGGTGTGCTGGCTTCGGACGAGCGGATGAGCGCGCGGTTCGCGCACGAGGCGCGGCTGCTGGCGCGGCTCGACCACCCGCACATCGTGCCCGTGTACGACTACGTCCAGGACCGCGGCGAGCACCTGCTGGTGATGGAGAAGCTCGACGGTGGCACGGTGTGGTCGAAGTTCACCGGTCCGGGTGTCACACCGGCGGCATCGTGTGCTCTCGGCCTGGCGATGCTGTCCGGTCTGCACGCCGCGCACGGTGCCGGGGTGCTGCACCTGGACGTGAAGCCGAAGAACCTGCTGTTCACCGCCGGTGGGGTGCTCAAGGTCGCCGATTTCGGGATCTCGCAGGTGGTGAGCGAGGGCGCGACGCTCGTGACGCACGGTGGGCAGGTGCTCGGCACGCCCGCGTACCTGTCACCCGAACAGGCGTTGGGCAACCCGCTGAGCCCGGCAGCGGACGTCTACGGTGCGGCGACCGTGCTGTACGAGCTGCTGAGCGGCCGGCTGCCGTTCGACAGCGGTGGCGGGGCGTTGGCGATGATCCAGCGTCACGTCTACCAGCAGCCCCGGCCCCTGATCGAAGTACCGGATCCACTCGCCCGGGTGATCATGCGGGGCATCGAACGCGACCCGCAGGCCCGGTACCGCAACGCGGAGACGTTCGCCGTCGACCTGGCGGGTGCGGCGGCCGAGGTCTTCGGCCGCGACTGGCTGCTGCGCCTCGGCACCCCGGTCCACCTGACCCCGCACGTCGCCGCCGCCAGCACCCGCCCCGCCGCCGGCCTTTCGGTGCCGCGCGAGACTCTCGACATCCCCGTCCGCGCGACCCTCGCCCTCGCCGACACCCCGTCGACCCCCGTGCGGCTGGGCGCGCAGACCCTCGTGCCCGCCGCCCAGGTCCTGGCCCAGCCGAAACCGGCCCGCTGGTTCGCCGTGGCCGCGGCCCTGGCGGCGGCCCTGATGATCGCCCTCCCGTTCACCATCCCCGACCGCGACCTGCCGGTGCACCAGGCCGATTTGAGCAAACCGTTCACCCTGGGCGAGGGCACCCCGACCACCGCCCGCCTCACCGTGACCGCGGTCGGCATCACTCTGGCCGACGTCCCCGCCTCCACTCCCTCCACCGACACCCCCGCCGGCACCCCGGGCCCCGACGACCCGGCCACCCCCGGCTCACCGTTGGCCTTCGAGCTGCCGGGCGCGAGCCGCTGGATCGTCGGCGGCGCCGCGGTGGCGACCGTGACGGCAGACGGCAAGTCCACCGACTACTCCCTCCAGCCGGTCACCCACCCGCTGATCAGCATCATGGGCGCGGGCAGCGCGGTGCTGCTGCTGTTCACGCTCGCGTACCTGGAGTCGATCCTGCGGTCGCTGCGGCGGCGTCAGGCGGGCACCGGCGCGGTGGTCGTGGCCGCGCCGCTGGGCTTCGGGCTCGGCGTGGCGGTGTGGCTCCTGCCGTCCGTGTTGCTGCGCCACACACCCGACCTCTGGCCGGCACTCGTGTGCGGCGGCTTGGGCGCGGTGGCGGCCGTGTGCACGGCCGTGGCTGCCCGCCGGTCGGCGACGGCTCTGCGCTGACCGCCACCGGCCGGCGCCGCAACCACCGCGCGCCCGCCAGCCGCGATCCGTGCCAGCCACCGTGCCCGAGCCGGGGCGCTGCCGTGCCGCCGCTGGCCTCGGTGCCAGCCGCTGGGCCGGGCGGGGAGACGCCGCCGGGCCGCCGGTGGCGGCTGGTCGGGCTGCAGTTGGCCGGGTGGCGGGACGGTGCCGTGCCGCCGCTGGCCTCGGTGCCAGCCGCTGGGCCTGGAGCCGGGACGCCGTGCCGCCGCTGGCCGGGTTGCCGGGCCGCCGCTGGGCGCTGGCCCGGCAGCCGCTCCGCTGACCGCCGCTGCCGCATAGACCTGTGCCCGGCGGACTGCGTGGCCCGCGCTGGCCGCCCCGACTGGTTCCCGGTGCCGGCCTGTCCCTGTGGCTCACCAGTCGGCCCGAGCCAGCGGCCAACACCGGCACCGGCCGTTTTCCCGCTCGCCGGTGGTGGGTAGGGCCGGGGGTTGGTCGGCGGGCCTCGTTGTTTCAACCGACGCGTGAGGTTCAGGATAACAGTGTTCTGATTGGTAGTTGGTGGATGATCACCCGATGGTGTGACGGGAGATGTCAGGGTTCCAGGGTTCTGACCAGGGGAAACGTTACCTTGACGATGAAGCCGCCGCTGTCCGTTGGGCCCGCTTCCAGCTCACCGTCCAGCAACGCCGCACGCTCCCGCAGCCCCACCAAGCCGTGACCGCCGCTGGGCAACGTCGCACCGTCCACCGACCCCTCCGGTGCCTCGTTGCGCACCTCCACCCGCAGCTGGTCGGCATCTGCGACGACCAGCACCGCCGTCGCCGCCCCGCACGCGTGCTTCCGCACGTTGGTCAACGCCTCCTGCACCGTCCGGTACGCGGCACCCGAGACCGGTGCCGGCAGGTCGGCCACCGGGCCCTGCACCGTCAAGGTCGCCGGGATCCCCGCGGTGCTCACCAGTTGTGGCAGGTCTTCGACCCGGGGTTGGGGCGAGTCGTCGCCGCTGGTCGTCCGCAGCACGCTCACCAGCTGCCGCAGCTCGTCCAACGTCCGCGTGCTCAGCATCCGGATCGTCCCGGCGACCTGCTTCGCGTTCGGATCGGCCGCGGCCATCCTGAGGGCACCCGCCTGCATCGCGATCAAGCTCACCTGGTGCGACACGACGTCGTGCATCTCCCGCGCCAACCTGGCCCGCTCGTCCGCCCGCACCGCGTGGGCGTGCAGCATCCGCTCCCGTTCCCGGCTCGCGGCCAGCTCGGCGATCCGCGCCGACAGCTCCTCCCGCGCGTGCGCCAGCAACCCGATCGCGATCGGCATCCCCGCGACGATGCACCCGTAGATCGCGTTGTGCACGTGCGTCTTCCAGTCCAACGCCACGAACTCGTCCGGCGGCCACACGAAGAACCGGCTCAGCCACACCAACCCGGCCCCGATGTAGGTCTGCACCGACAGCAGCTTCTGCCGCGCCAACGTGCCCAGCGCGATCATCGCCGCCAACTGCGCCCACCCGGCCAGGAACCCGGGCACGGTGATCAGCACGACCAGGAACGGGAACCGCCGGCGCAACGCCACCGCCGCCACCGACACGATCGACAGCACGTAGTTGTACCGCTCCGCCTCGGGCACGACCCGCAGCCACACGTCCAGCGCCGCGATACCGACAGCCGCCGCGTCGAACGCGAGCTGCCGGTGCCGCCCGAGCAGGCGCCCGAGCAGCCGCTCGAACCCCCCGGCGAAGGCAGCACGCGACACCCGTTCGGTCGGAACGCCGTTGACCCGACCGCTCGGCAGCCTCTCGACAGCGTTGCCGGCCAGGGTTCGACCTCCTGTGTCAGCCGTCCGCCGGTCCTCACCGTACTGCGCTGTCATCACGCTTGGCATGACCCGCCTTTCCGCCCCGACGTGCCTCGATCCACCCGCTCACCCTTCGAGATGCGGTGATTACCCGAAAGGGACGCCCGGCGCCGCACAAAATTGCGAGCGCGAACGTCCGCTCACCGGACAACTTCCCGTGCCGCGCGCTCCGCCACACGTTCGGGTGAACGCGTGGCATCCCGCGAAACGGTCTTCGCCACCCGCCGACACTTCCAGTGGCGCTCGCGTGCGACCGCCAGTCGGGTGAATCGGGGGAAGGGGGCCGCGTGTCCGGTGAGAAGAGCAAGTGGGGCGTTGGCGCGGCGGTGCTCGGAGCGGTCGCGGCGCTGATCTCCGCGCTGGCCGCCGTGTGGGCGGAGGTCGGCGACGACGACTCGGAAGCCGCCTCGTCGTCGGCGGCGCACGCCACGGTCGTGGAGGGCCAACAGGGTGGGAGGCAACCGAACCCCGTCCCGGTCGACCGCGGCGGGGACGAAGGCGGCGAGGACACCAAGGCGCAGTTCACCGTGACCGGGTTGGAGGTGTCGGTCAGCCCTTCGGACACCCCGGTCTCCTGCGACGACAACGTGCGGTTCACGTTCAGCGGCACGGTCACCACCAACGGCACGGGCGAGGTCGCCTACCGCTGGGCCGGGACGGACGGCACGTCCGACCGGGGCACCGTCCAGGTCGGCTCGACGGGCCGCGCCGAGGTCGAGTCGGTGACCTTGTCGCTGGACGGGGCGCGGACCGAAGGCGGGTACGTCCTCGAGGTCACCGCGCCCAACGCGGTGTCCGACTCGGCCTCGGTCACCTGCGCGCCGACCGAGCCCGAGCCGACCACCGACGTCATGCCAAAGGCGGGGTGAACAGGTCCGGCACCTTCGCGGCGGCGGCCGGGTCGAGCAGCCACAGCGTGCGCCGACGACCGCGGGCACCGGCGGCGGGCAGTTGCACCTCATCGGCACCGGTCAGGCCCGTGGCCACCGCCGCGGCCTTCGCCGCACCGGTAGTCATCAGCCACACCTCCTGCGCCGCGCGGATCGCGGGCAGCGTGAGGCTCACCCGGGTCGGCGGTGGCTTGGGGCAGTCGCGCACCGCGACGACCCCGCGCTCCCGCTCCAGGACCGCGGGCGACTCGGGGAAGATCGAGGCCACGTGCCCCTCCTCCCCGACACCGAGCAGGCACACGTCGAACGACGGCACGGAACCGTGGTCCTCCGAGCCGTGGTCTTCTGGGCGGGCGGCGGCGGCCAGCACGTCGGCGTACGCCTCGGCGGCGGCCTCCGGGTCGTCACCGAACCGCCCGTCCGACGGCTCCATCACGTGCACGCGCGAAGCGGGCACCGGCACGTGGTCCAGCAACGCCTCCCGCGCCTGCGTCTCGTTGCGCTCCGGGTGCCCGGCGGGCAGGAACCGCTCGTCGCCCCAGTAGAGGTCGACCCGGGTCCAGTCCACCGCGTCCCGGGCGGGCGTGGCGCGCACGTGCTCCAGCACCGCGATACCGGTCCGACCACCGGTCAGCACCAACGACGCCGAGCCGCGCGCGGTCTGCGCGTCCACCAGCGTGGTGACCAGGCGGGCAGCCGTGGCGGCGGCCAGCAGGTCGCCGTCACGGTGCACCACCACCTCGGGCCGGCTCACGAGCCCGCCTTCGCCTTCGCGCCTGCCTTCGCGGAACCGGACTTCGCCGACTTGGCCGCGGTCGACTGGGCACCGTCCGACTTCGCGACGGTCGACTTGGCGGTAGCCGACTTGGCCGCGGTCGACTTGGGCGTGGCAGCCCGGCGGGCGGGGGCCTTCGCGGGCTTGGTCTCCACCTGGCCGTCGACCGCGGCACCGTCCACCACGCCGGTCGGCTCGGCGGACGCCGCCTGAGCGCCGGGACCACCGTCCGACTTCGCCTTGGCCACACCAGCACCCGACGCGGCCCGTGCGGGCTTGCGCGTCGTCGCGGCGGCCTTCACCGGCGTCCGACCGCGCACGACCTTGCCCAGCGACCGCAACGCCGACTCGTACACCTCGTCGGGGTCGAGCCTGCGCAACTCCTCGGCCAGGCAGTCCCGCACCTGGCGGCGCTGCAACGCGACCCGCCGCTCCGGCTGGCCCGGCTGGGTCAGCGTGCCGACCCGACCGTCCGGCCGCGACAGCTCCACCACACCGGACCGGCGCTCCAGCCGCACGTCCACGATGCCCTCACCGCTGGCGGCCTTCGCCCGCTTCACCGGCACCCGCAGGCACCCGGCCAGCCACGCGGCCAGCAGGTCGGTCGACGGCGAGTCGCTCTCACCGCTCACCTCGGCCTCGGTGACCTTCTCGTACGGCGGCAGGTCGAACGCCGACGCGAGCATCGCCCGCCACAGCGTCAGCCGCGTCCACGCCAGGTCCGTGTCACCGGGCGTGTAGCCCGCGCGACGCTGCTCCAACGCCTTGATCGGGTTCTTCTCCGCCGCCGCGTCGGTGATCCGGCGCTGCGCGAGCTGCCCGATCGGGTCCTGCGCGGGCACGGCGGGCGCCTCGTTCGGCCACCACGCCACCACCGGGGTGTCCGGCAGCAGCAGCGGCACGACGCACGACGCGCCCTCGTTGGCCAGCTCGCCGTACAGGCGCAGCACGATCACCTCGGACGCGCCCGCGTCACCACCGACGCGGATCTGCGCGTCGAGCCGCGGCGCGGCCTTGCGGGCGCCGCGCGCCACCACGATCACCCGGCACGGGTGCTCCCGACTGGCGTCGTTGGCCGCGTCGATGGCCTCCTCGGTCTTGGTGCCGTCGTCGGTCACGATGACCAGCGTCAGCACCCGACCGAGGGTGACCGCGCCGCCCTCCTCGCGCAGCCGCACGAGCTTGCTGTTGACCTGCGACGTGGTCGTCGAGGGCAGGTCGATGATCACGGACGCCTCCAGTGCCTGCCGGTGCGGGCCAGCATCTCGTCCGCCGACGCCGGTCCCCAGGTGCCTGCCTTGTACTTCTCCGGCGCGCCGGTGGCGCTCCAGTGCTTCAGGACGGGGTCCAGGATCTCCCAGGACAGCTCGACCTCGTCGTTCTTCGGGAACAGCGACGGCTCGCCGAGCAGCACGTCCAGCAGCAGCCGCTCGTAGGCCTCGGGGGACGACTCGGTGAACGCGTGGCCGTAGCCGAAGTCCATCGTGACGTCCCGGACCTCCATCGAGTTGCCCGGCACCTTCGACCCGAACCGCATGGTCACGCCCTCGTCCGGCTGCACCCGCACCACCAGGGCGTTCTGCCCCAGCTCCTCGGTGGCGGTGTCGTCGAAAGGCAGGTGCGGCGCGCGCTTGAACACCACGGCCACCTCGGTGACGCGGCGACCCAGGCGCTTGCCGGTGCGCAGGTAGAACGGCACACCGGCCCAGCGGCGGGTGTTCACCTCGCAGGTGATGGCCGCGTAGGTCTCGGTGACCGAGTCCTTGGCGAAGCCGCCCTCCTCCAGCAGGCCGAGCACCTTCTGCCCGCCCTGCCAGCCGCCGGTGTACTGGCCGCGAGCGGTGGTCTCGTCGAACGGCCCGATCGCCTTGGTCGCGGAGAGCACCTTGACCTTCTCCGCGCGCAGGTCGCTCGGCCGGAACGACACCGGCTCCTCCATCGCGGTCAGCGCGAGCAGCTGGAGCAGGTGGTTCTGGATCACGTCACGCGCCGCGCCGATGCCGTCGTAGTAGCCCGCTCGACCGCCGAGGCCGATGTCCTCGGCCATGGTGATCTGCACGTGGTCGACGTAGTTGGCGTTCCAGATGGGCTCGTAGAGCTGGTTGGCGAAGCGCAGCGCCAGGATGTTCTGCACCGTCTCCTTGCCGAGGTAGTGGTCGATGCGGAACACCGACTCCTCGGGGAAGACGTCGTTGACGGTCTTGTTGAGCTGCTTGGCGCTGGTCAGGTCGTGGCCGAACGGCTTCTCGATGACCACCCGCCGCCACTGGTCGGGCTTGTCGGTCGGCGGCGTGGCCAGGCCCGCGCGCTTGAGCTGGTTGACCACCGTGGTGAACGCGCTGGGCGGCACCGACAGGTAGAACGCGTGGTTGCCGCCCGTGCCGCGGTCGCGGTCCAGGTCGGCCAGGGTCGCGGCGAGCGAGTCGAACGCGGCGTCGTCGTCGAAGGTGCCCTGCACGAAGCGGATGCCCTCGGCGAGCTGGTCCCAGACCGCCTGCCGGAACGGCGTGCGCGCGTGCTCCTTGACGGCGTCGTGCACGACCTGCATGAAGTCCTGGTCGGCCCAGTCGCGGCGGGCGAAGCCGACGAGCGCGAAGCCCGGCGGCAGCAGGCCGCGGTTGGCCAGGTCGTAGATGGCGGGCATGAGCTTCTTGCGCGACAGGTCACCCGTCACGCCGAAGATCACCAGGCCGGAAGGCCCGGCGATGCGCGGGAGCCGCTTGTCCCGCGGGTCGCGCAAGGGGTTGCGCTTGGTGGGCGCGGTCACGAACCGTCCTCCTGGATTGCCTCGACGAGCTGCGCGAGCCCGGCGACGCGGTCGGTCAGGTGCAGCCGCAGCACCGGGCGGCCGCGCTCGGCGAGCACCTGGCCGTCGCCCAGCGCCTGGGCCAACTGCAACGTGCTGAGGTCGTACGGCCTGCCCGGCACGTCCAGGCTCTCCTCGGACGCACCGGTCAGCTGCAGGAACACGCCGTTCTGGTGACCGCCCTTGTGGTACTGGCCGGTCGAGTGCAGGAACCGCGGTCCCCACCCGAACGTGGTCTGCAGGTGTGAACGCTGCGCCAACTCCGGGCGAACGAGCGCGAACGACGCGTCGTCGACCCGGTCCAGGTAGGCCTGCACGGACAGGTAGCCGTGCTCGGGCGAGGCGGCGACGAGCACCCGCAACGCCTCGGCGACCGTCTTCACGTCGGCGGGCAGCCAGCCCTCGCTGGGGTAGGCCTCGATCGGACCGTCCACGAAGGCCGGTTCGGCGGTCGACGCGGCGGGGGAGTCCAACAGGGACCGGGCCGCCTTCTTCGCCGCCTCCACGTCGGGCTGGTCGAACGGGTTGATCTCCAGCACCCGGCCCACCAGCGCGGTCGCGTACTCCCACACCAGGAACTGCGCGCCGAGCGAGCCCTCCACCGACAGCGTCGACGAGCCGGTGGCCGGTCCGATCGCGACGGTCGTGGCGTCCGTGCGGGCGTCCACGAAACCGGGCGCCCCCGGACCCTCGACCACCACGGGCAGCAGGCCGGTGCCGTTCTTGCCGGTCGACTCGGCGATCAGCTGCTCGGCCCAGTCGCCGAACCCGGAGATGCCGGAGCCGGTGTCGGCGAACACGATCTTCTCCGCGCCGTGCGCGTGCGCCACCGCGAACGTGGCCGCCAGCACCACGGCGGGGTTGTCCGGCGAGTCGGCCGACACCAGCGGCGCGGCCGACGCCGCCTCGTCCAGCAGCTTGCCGACGTCCGCGCCCGCCAGGCCCGAGGGCACCAGGCCGAACGCGGTCAGCGCCGAGTACCGGCCGCCGACGTGCGGGTCGGCCAGGAACACCTTGCGGTAGCCCGCTTCCCGTGACGCGGCCTCCAGCGGCGAGCCGGGGTCGGTCACCACGACGATCCGCGACGCCGCGTCGATGCCCGCGGCGGTGAACGCGGCCTCGAAGATCCGCCGGTGGCTGTCGGTCTCGACGGTGCCGCCCGACTTGGACGACACCACCACGACCGTGCGCTTCAGGTCACCCGCCAACGCCTCGGCCACCTGGCCGGGGTCGGTGGTGTCGAGCACGACGAGCGGTACGCCCGCCGTGCCCGTGATCACCTCGGGCGCCAGCGACGAGCCGCCCATGCCGGCGAGGACCACGCGGTCCACGCCCTCGGCGAGCAGCTCGTCGCGCAGCGCGGTGATCTCCGCGACCAGCGGGCGGGACGTCTCGTGCAGTGTCGTCCAAGCCAGCCGGATCGACGCCTCGGGCTCCGCGTCGGGACCCCACAGCGTGGCGTCGCCTGCGGTGAGCCTGCTCGGAGCCGAATCGCGGACCAGGTCGCCGATGACGATGTCGACCTGGTTCTGGTTCGGCGTGCGGACGATCTCCACGGAGATCACCTGGGTCATCTGAATCCTCGTCCTCAGCCCTTGGCCTGGTTCAACTGTCCGGTCACCGTCTCCAGCAGCTCCGCCCCGGACTTCTCGAACTTCTGCACGCCCTCGGTCTCCAGCGTGATGAACACGTCGTCGAGGTCGATGCCGACCTCGGCCAGTCCGTCGAAGACCTCCTGCGCTTGGGCGGCGCGCCCGGTCACGGTGTCGCCCTCGATCTTGCCGTGATCGGCGACCGCGTGCAGCGTCTTCTCCGGCATCGTGTTGACCGTGCCGGCCACGACCAGCTGGTCGACGTACCGGGTGTCGGAGTAGTTCGGGTCCTTCACGCCGGTGGACGCCCACAGTGGACGCTGCGCGTGCGCGCCCTCGGCGGCCAGCGCCTCCCAGCGCTCGCCCTTGAAGGTCTCCTCGTACGCCGCGTACGCGAGCACCGCGTTCGCGATCGCCGCCTTGCCGCGCAACTCGGTCGCCGCCGGGCTGTCCAGCGCGTCCAGCCGCTTGTCGACCTCGGCGTCCACCCGGGACACGAAGAACGACGCCACGGAGTGGATGGAGCGCACGTCGTGCCCGTTGGCCTTGGCCTGCTCCAGACCCGCGATGAACGCCTCCATCACGTGCCGGTAGCGCTCGACGGAGAAGATCAGCGTCACGTTCACGCTGATGCCCTCGGCGAGCACCTTGGTGATCGCGGGCAGGCCTTCCAGCGTGGCCGGGATCTTCACCAGCAGGTTCGGCCGGTCCACCGCCTTGGCCAGGTCCAGCGCCTCGGCGACGGTGCCCTCGGTGTCGTGGGCGAGCCGCGGGTCGACCTCGATCGACACGCGGCCGTCCACGCCGTCGGTGGCGGTGTAGATGTCGCGGAACAGGTCGCACGCGTGGCGCACGTCCGAGGTGGTGATCTCGCGGACCGCCGTGTCGGTGTCCGCGCCGCGCGCGACCAGTTCCCGCACCTGCTCGTCGTACGCGGCGCCCTTGGCGAGGGCGGCGGCGAAGATGGTCGGGTTGGTGGTCACGCCGGTGACGTGCTTGCCGGCGATCAGCTCGGCCAGGTTGCCGGTGTTCAGCCGCTCGCGGGACAGGTCGTCCAGCCAGATCGACACGCCCGCGTCGCTGAGCGCGGCCAGCGGATTGGTGCTCATCTCTTCCAACTCCCCTGAGAAGTCCGTGTCCCGCGGTGCGGGGCTCACTTGACCTTCGCGAGCGACCGGCGGGCCGCCGCGACGACGTTCTCCGTGGTGAACCCGAACTCGCGGAACAACGTCTGGTAGTCCGCCGACGCACCGAAGTGCTCGATGGACACGATCTCGCCCGCGTCGCCCGCGAACCGGTGCCACGGCTGCGCGATGCCGGCCTCGACCACCACGCGCGCCTTCACCGACGACGGCAGCACCTGCTCCTGGTAGCTCTTGTCCTGGGCGTCGAACCACTCGACGCTCGGCATGGACACCACGCGGGCGGCGATGCCCTCGGCCTCGAACACCTTGCGGGCCTCGACCGCGATCTGCAGCTCCGAGCCGGTGGCGATGAGGATCAGCTCCGGGTCGCCCTCGCCCTCCAGCACGTAGCCGCCGCGCGCCACGCCCTCGACGGCCTTCTCCTTGGTGCCTTCCAGCACCGGGAGGTTCTGCCTGGTCAGGGCGATACCGGCGGGGCCGGTCGGGTTCTCGATCACGGCCCGCCACGCGGCGGCCGTCTCGTTCGCGTCACCGGGGCGCAGCACGGTCAGGCCCGGGATGGCGCGCAGCGCGGCCAGGTGCTCGATCGGCTGGTGCGTCGGGCCGTCCTCGCCGAGGCCGATGGAGTCGTGCGTCCACACGTAGGTGACCGCGGACTTCATCAGCGCCGCCAGCCGGACCGCCGGGCGCATGTAGTCGCTGAACACCAGGAACGTGCCGCCGTACGGGCGGGTCGGGCCGTGCAGCGCGATGCCGTTGAGGATCGAGCCCATGGCGTGCTCGCGGACGCCGAAGTGCAGCGTGCGGCCGTACGGGTTGGCGTTCCACATCTTGGTGGAGATCGACTCCGGGCCGAACGAGTCGACGCCCTTCATCGTGGTGTTGTTCGACTCCGCCAGGTCGGCCGAACCGCCCCACAGCTCCGGCAGCACGTCGCGCAGTGCGTTGAGCACCTCGCCGGACGCCTTGCGGGTGGCCACGCCCTTCGGGTCCGGCTCCCACGACGGCAGCGCCTCGGCCCAGCCCTCGGGCAGGCCGCGCGCCACCAGGCGGTCCAGCAGGGCCTTGCGCTCCGGGTTCGCCTGCGCCCACGCGTCGAACGACTTCTGCCACTCGGACTTGGCCGCCTCGCCGCGCTTGATCACCGAGCGGGTGTGCTCCAGCACCTCGTCGGAGACCTCGAACGTCTGCTCCGGGTCGAACCCGAGGATGCGCTTGACCTCGGCGACCTCGTCCGCGCCCAGGGCCGCGCCGTGCGCCGCGCCGGTGTTCTGCTTGTTCGGCGCCGGGAAGCCGATGATCGTGCGCAGCAGGATGAACGACGGGCGCTCGGTCTCGGCCTTGGCGTTCTCCAGGGCCTCGAGGATGCCCTTCACGTTCTCGCCGCCCTCGACGACCTGCACGTGCCAGCCGTAGGCCTCGTAGCGCTTCGCGGTGTCCTCGGACAGCGCGATCGTCGTGTCGTCCTCGATGGAGATCTTGTTGTCGTCGTAGATGACGGTCAAGTTGCCCAGCTTCTGGGTGCCCGCCAGCGACGACGCCTCGGACGTCACGCCCTCCTCGATGTCGCCGTCGGAGGCGATCACGAAGATGTGGTGGTCGAACGGGCTCTCGCCGACCGGGGCGTCCGGGTCGAACAGGCCGCGCTCGCGGCGCGCGCCCATCGCCATGCCGACCGCGGAGGCCAGGCCCTGGCCCAGCGGGCCGGTGGTGATCTCCACGCCGTTGGTGTGCCGGTGCTCGGGGTGGCCCGGGGTCTTGGAACCCCAGGTGCGCAACGCCTTGAGGTCGTCCAGCTCCAGGCCGTAGCCGTTGAGGAACAGCTGCACGTAGAGCGTCAGGCTGGAGTGGCCCGCGCTGAGCACGAACCGGTCGCGGCCGATCCAGTCGGCGTCGGCCGGGTCGTGCCGCATCACGCGCTGGAACAGCGTGTACGCGAGCGGCGCGAGGCTCATGGCGGTACCGGGGTGACCGTTGCCGACCTTCTGCACCGCGTCCGCGGCCAGGATGCGAGCGGTGTCCACCGCGCGCTTGTCGAGGTCGGTCCAATCTTCGGGCAGGTGGGCTTCGGTCAACCGGGCGATGTCATCGGTGACGGACACTGACTTCCAGCTCCAAACTCACTAGGCGGCGGTTGTGACGGCCGGCGTGAACTTAATCGATCCCGTCAGGCCCGATCCGCGGCTACCAAGGTCCGCCGGCCAGCCTAGTCCGACGAGCGGACCCTCGTACCACTCACGCTCTGTGGGTGTACGCACAGGCGTAGCTGGTGCGTTCAGGGAGTACCCGAACGGGCTGCTCGACCAACGCGCGGTTACGATCTGCGCATCCCCCGACCTGTTGAGGAGCGCGACGCCATGAGTGCCGTCACCGAGGCTCCGGCGCGGTCGCCCCGGCAGGTGGTCGGCGCGTACGTGGCGCTGACCAAGCCCCGGGTGATCGAGCTGCTGCTGATCACCACCATCCCGGCGATGCTCCTGGCCGCCCGCGGCCTGCCGCCGCTGTGGCTGATCGCGTGCACCCTGACGGGCGGCACCCTCGCCGCGGGCTCGGCCAACGCGCTGAACTGCTACGTCGACGCCGACATCGACTCGGTGATGAAGCGCACCAGCGCCCGGCCACTGGCGAAGGACTCCATCCCACCGCGCAACGCGCTGATCTTCGGCATCGTGCTCGGCATCGTGTCGTTCGGGTTCCTGTGGCTGACCACGAACCTGATCTCGGCCGTTTTCGCGGTGGCCACGATCCTGTTCTACATCTTCGTCTACACCCTGGTCCTCAAGCGCCGCACCTCGCAGAACATCATCTGGGGCGGCATGGCCGGCTGCATGCCGGTGATCATCGGCTGGTCCTCGGTGACCGGCACGGTCGCGTGGCCCGCACTGGTGATGTTCGGCGTGATCTTCTTCTGGACCCCGCCGCACACCTGGGCGCTCGCGATGAAGTTCAAGGAGGACTACGCCCGCGCCGGCGTCCCGATGCTGCCGGTGGTGGCGACGGCCCAGCAGGTCACCCGCCAGATCGTCATCTACTCGTGGATCACGGTCGTCTGCACGCTCCTCCTCGCACCGGTCACCTCGTGGATCTACGTCGCGGTCGCCGCCGCCTCAGGCATCTGGTTCGCCGTCTTCGCCCACCGCCTGCACCACGTGGTCCGCCGAGGCGGCTCGACCAACACCATGAAGTTCTTCCACATGTCGAACCTCTACCTGATGCTCGTCTTCTGCGGCCTGGCCGTCGACGCCGTCATCGCCCTGCCAGTACTCGGCTGGCCGTTCTGAGCTTGATGCACTTTCCGCATATTTGCGGATAACCCACCTCGCCCACACCCCAGCCGCCTCCCGGCCACTGGCACGTCCTTCTTCCCTAGAAGGAGGGCTTCGTGTCATCCCGCCGACCTGGCGCAGCCTTACCGCACGTGTCAAGGGTGGCGCGTCCAGCTTTGCCTCCTACTTCACTGGGACCGCGCGCCGCCCTTGACACGTGTGGTAACCCGGAGGGAGGTCGGTGGGATGACACGGAGTCCGGACCCACAACCCAACAGGGCATGACGGAGGCAGTTGGGGTCATCCTGCTGATCTGCCCGTCCGGCGAGGACTCTTTTGATCTTTTGCTTTGGGTTTTTGATCTTTGCGGGTTCTTGCACTCAGGGCCATCACTGCGCCACTCGAGTCCCGGCCCGATTTGACATGGGGCCCCTTACGGGTACTCCAGGTAGGCCGAAGCCGGGCAGGCCTGGCGGATAAAGCGCCCGCCAAGCCTGCCCGGCTTCGACCAGCCTAAAGCACCCGAACCCCATGTAAAATCGGCCCTCCGCGGTTGGGCGGCGGACCCGATGTGGTCCCGCTGCGGACCCGATCTGGTGCCGCTGCGGACCCGATCTAGTGCCGCTGCGGACCCCATCTGGTGCCGCTGCGGACCCCATCTGGTGCCGCTGCGGACCCGATGTGGTCCCCGATGTGGATCCATTGTGCTGCGGATCCATGGTCAGGAGACGGCTGAGAGCAGTTCGTTGACGGTGGGGTCGTCGAGTGACTCCACGATGCACGACCACAGCTCGAGGTTCGCCGTGGCCCATCGGGAGTAGGTGGCCGCTGCCTCCGGGTCGTAGAAGTAGTACCCCTCGTCGTGCTTGCCGCGCTGCTCACCGACGATCTTGTGCGCCAGCTCCTTGAGCGTGATCCCGTTCTCTTCGAGGTACTTGGGCGCCAGCACCACGGGTGTCACGGGCAGTGCCTTGAACAGCGTGTCCGCATCCGACAACGCCTGCGCTTCCAGCGAGATGTCCCGGTGTCGGGTGCGCATCTCGGCCTCTTCGACGATGGCGTCCACTCGGGCCGCGATGTCGGCCGGTACGCCCGCGCCCGCCAGGATGTCCAGGCGCAACCGCCTGCCGTCGACCGGCAGGGAGTTGCGCCGGACCATGTAGTTCACGTCGTGGACGAGGGCCGCCACCTCGACCAGCGCCACGTCCGAACCGTTCCGCCGGGCGAAGTGGACAGCCTTGTCCCGCACGAAGCTGACGTGGTGCCAGCCGTGGAACTGCAGTTTCGCGGCCAGGTCGCGGCACAGTCGCCACACCTCGGCCTCGACCTCGGAGATCGCCTGCGCCGTGACCGTCCTCGTGACAGTACTCATTGGACCCTCCCGTGCCGGGTGGGCCGATGGTAGGCGCGCGCGATGATCCTTGGCGGCGATTACAGGTTGTTCGTCAGGACCTCCAACCTCGCCTCCACCGGCACGTGCCGGTGGCTGGCTCCGGTGTCCGGGTCGTAGCTGAGGCTCCACGGGCTGACCGCGCGCGACTTGACCAGGAACGTCATGGTGTCGTCGGCGGCCTTCGGGATGCGGTGGAACTCGTGGGCCAGCATCGTGCCCGAAGCGCCCTCGTGAGCCTCCGCGCTGCGCAGCAGGGTGGTGGACACGATCCGCCTGCCGTCGTCGCCGACGTCGGCGGTGAAGCGTTCGTGCAGGTAGGAGCCGGACAGGATGGTGGTGCAGAAGTGGTAGCGGTGGTTGTGGATGGAGTCGGCGTAGCCCGGTCGCCAGTCGCTCTGCGGCTTGTACTCGTGCAGCCAGAACGTGAACGGCTCGGCCGGTTCGTCACGCAGGCACCAGGCGAAGTGGGTCGTGGTCTCGCGGGATCTGGCCACCACGCGCATCTCGTCCTGCGGTGAGAGGGCGCGCAGGTGACCGCGCAGCCTCTCCCGCAGGCCGGGTAGGCCCGCCCACTCCCGGAAACGCCTCTCGACGTGTCCCCAGTGGTCGACGACAGGGGGGTCGGCCACGGCGATGAGCGTGGCGAGCTCCGCGAGGGCGGAGAACCCGGTGGACTCGGTGAGCACGACTTATCAGCTCCCCAACTGAGCGGAGGCGGAGAATTCTTTGCGGAATCGGTGGAACTTCTCCTCGAGCGATCGGAACCCGTCCTCCGTGAGCGGGTCCCCGGTGATCTTCTCGAACAGGGCGAGGAAGTCCGCCCGACTGGTGCCCGGTGTGATGACGACGTGGAGCCCTGCCTTGGAATTGCTGATGCGCAGGAACTCGGCGCGTTCCATCCCGTAGACGAACGAGCCCTCCGCGAACCGCACCGTGCGCGGGTAGAGCCGGATGACGCCCGCGCTGGTGTTGCTGTAGAGGGTGAGCCAGGCGCTGTCGTCGAACAGCTCCAGCCGGTCGAGCGGCGGGTCGGACACGATCGTCAGGTCGATCCGCGAGCACCGGCCGCGGGCCAGGAACAAGCCGACCAGGCCGATGGAGATCTGCTCGCGCAGCCGTGCCGCGATCGCGTCGTAGTCGCCGTCCGCGCCTTCGTTGCGCAGCAGGTAGCGTGCCCGCCCGCTGATCGCGTCCCCGTCCCGGGGATCGGCCAGGACGGCCTTGAGCTCGCACTCCGACTGCGACAGCAGCAGCCGGCAGGCCGCGTACCTGCCCGCGAAGCCGCGGAACACGTACAGCCGGGTGCGTTCCAGGTCCTGCATCATGACCTGGTTGAACGCCGGGTCGGGCCGCGCGGTCGGCTCGAACACGTGCGTCGGGAAGAACTCGCGGTCCAGTGCCCGGTACTCGGCGGTGAGGTCGCGCAGCGCCTTGCGGCTCTCCTCCACGACCGGGGTGACCAGCGCCCGTTGCGCGGCCGAACTGGTGATCAACGTCTGCCCGAAACCGACCACGGCGGAGATCAACGTGCCGGTGCCGACCGACGTCAGGAACGTGCGCAGCGCACCTTGGCCCATGGTGCTGGAAATGGCCAGAGCGGCGCCGGAAGTGACGACTAAGCTCAGCAGGAGCAGACCTGTTCTGGTCCAGAACAATTCCTGTAACAGGTTGCTGCGGACGCCGTTCGGCTCCGCGGACACGGTGTCACCTCCTTGGCGGGCACTCGAACGGCCGAATGCTCTCGGTATACGATCAAGTGCGCGGAGTTACTGTACTCGCGGGTACGCAACGGCGATAGCGGTAATTAGTGGCACATTTGCGGATTGGTTCCTAGATCGACAGCAGCGCACCGTGATCGGCGTTGGGCCTGCTGGTGGGGCCGCGGCACGGCGCGCGGGCGTGAACCCTAAGCTCGGCAACCATGCGTACTGTCGGCCGTACGGCCCTGGCTCTCGTCTCCTTGTTGTCCGCCGGTCTGGCGCTGACCGCGTGCACCGCTAGCGACCGGCCGTCCACCCTCACCAACACCCCGTCCGCGACCGCCGCCCAGCCCGAGGCGCAGCAGCCCACCGAGGCCGACCTGCCCGAGCCGAGCGGCCCGCCGTGCGAGGTGGCGCAGTACCAGGTGACCGGCGCGGCGGGGGAGAAGCCCACGATCACCGTCCCGACCGGCTGCACCCCGCAGGACGGCCTGGTGGTCGAGGACCTGACCGAGGGCACCGGCCCGGAGATCAAGCCCGGCTCCACCGCCCAGCTGCACTACGTGCTGGCGACGTTCCGCGACCAGCGGACCCGTGAGGCGTCCTGGGACGGCGGCGAGCCGTTCGAGCTGGAGAACATCGGCCAGGCCAGCGTCATCAAGGGCTGGAACGAGGGCCTGATCGGGCTGAAGGAGGGTGGCCGCCGGCTGCTCGTCGTGCCATCCGACAAGGGCTACCCGAACGGGCAGGGCGACATCCAGCCCGGCGAGACGCTGATCTTCGTGGTCGACGCGGTCAAGGTCCAGGGCTGAGCCAAGCCACGCCGGACGACGGAAGGGCGGTCCCTCGTCGGGGCCGCCCTTCCTCTTCTCTTTCCCGTGGTTCGGTGTCGGTGATCAGGGCACGAGCAGCAGCTTGCCGGTCGTGCGGCGGCCTTCCAGGTCCTCGTGGGCCTTCCGCGCGTCGGCCAACGGGTAGCGCCCGCCGACCCGCACGGACAGCGAACCGTCCACGACGGCCGCGAACAGCTCGCCGGACCGCCACTCCAGCTCCTCCCGGGTGGCCACGTGCGCGGCCAGCGACGGCCGGGTGAGGAACACCGACCCCGCCTGGTTGAGCCGCAACGGGTCCACCGGCGGCACCGCACCGCTGGACGCGCCGAACAGCGCCAGCATGCCGCGCGGCTTCAGGCTGGCCAGGCTCCCGTCGAACGTCGTCCTGCCGACGCCGTCGTACACCGCCGCGACGCCCGCGCCGCCGGTCAGCTCACGCACCTCCGGCGCGAAGTCCACCAGGTCGTACCTGATCACCTCGTCGGCACCGGCCTCGCGCGCCAGCGCCTCCTTGGCCTCGGTGGACACCGTGCCGATCACCCGCGCGCCCCGCGCCTTGGCCAACTGCACCAGCAGCAGCCCGACGCCACCGGCGGCGGCGTGCACGAGGACCGTGTCACCCTTCTGCACCGGGTACGTGGACGCGACCAGGTAGTGCGCGGTCAGGCCCTGGAGCAGCAGCGCGCCCGCCGTGTCGTCGTCCACGCCGTCCGGTACCGGCACCGCGTCCTTGACCGGCACCACGGCCTGCTGCGCGTAGCTGCCGAGGGCCTGCGCCCAGGCCACCCGGTCACCCACCGCGAAACCGGTGACGTCCGGGCCGACCGCGCTCACCCGGCCCGCGCCCTCCAGGCCCGGCCCGAACGGCAGGTCCAGCGGGTAGCGGCCCTCGCGGTGGTAGCAGTCGATGAAGTTCACCCCGGCGGCGGCCACGTCCACCAGCAGCTCGCCGGGGCCGGGCGCCTTCGCCTCGACGTCGGCGAACTCCAGCGCTTCCGGCCCACCGGTCGCGCGCACCACCACTGCCTTGGGCATGTGTTCGTCCTCCTGTCGCGATGTCCGTACGTCAGACGCCAACCGCCGGACCGGCCCGCCTGTTCCGCGTCCCATTCCCCGGAGCGCTCAGCCCCCGAGAGCGACCTTGCGCGCCAGACCGAGCGGCAACGCGCCCGCGCCCGCGATGGTGTCGTGGAAGTCGCGCAACGACCCGGTGTACTCCGACCGGATCCGCTCGATCTCCAGCGCCCCGGTCAGGTACGACGGCGCCTGCGTCGGCCACGCGCAGTACCGGTTGACCTCGCCCGCCGCCGTGCCGGGCGTGAGCGACGCCTTCGTGGTCATGAACTCCTCGGCCTCCTCGACGCCCATGTCGCCGCAGTGCAGCGCGGTGTCCACGATCATGCGCGCCGCCCGGAACAACCGCGCCTCGACGTGCGCCAGCTCCTGTGCCCGCGCGGTGGCCGCGTCACCGACGACCTCGGCGCTGAAGTAGCCGTGCTCGCGCAGCAGCTTCTCCGCGTACAGCGCCCAGCCCTCGGAGAAGTACGGCGTGCGGAACACCTTGCGCACCGGCCGGTCCTGCGCGGCCAGCCACGACAGGTGCCAGTGGTGGCCGGGGTACGCCTCGTGCACGGCGATCGTGGCCAGCTGGGCGCGCGAGTTCGTGCGCAGCCGCTGGGCGGTCTGCTCGGCGGTGAACCCGTCCGGCGGGAACGGCACGAAGAAGTGGCCCGTCCGCTGGTCGGTCAGCGGCGGCGGCGACATGTAGGAGGCCACCGACAGCACCGGCCGCTGGAACGTCGGCGAGGGCACCACCCGGCACTCCTCGCCCTCGGCGAACGTCACCAGGTCGTGCTCGACCAGGAACTCCCGCGCCCGCCGGGTCTCGGCCTCGTACTCGGCGCGCATCGCCTCCGGCGTCGGCGGGTGGTCGTCCTGGAACGACGCCATCACCGCGTGCCAGTCGTCGGTCCCGGCCAGCTCGCGCATCTCGGCGTCCAGCTCGGCGTAGGCGGCCTTGCCCCGCTCGTGCAGCTCGGCGGCGCCGTACCCCAGCACCTCCTGCTCGCGCAGCAGCGTCGAGTACAGCTGTTCGCCCATCCGCCAGTCGCCCGCGGCACGGCCAGCGAACTCGTCCAGGAACACAGCCAGTTCGTCGAACGCCCGCGCGGCCGGTTCCGCGGCCTCGGCCAGCTCCGCGCGCAGCCCCGGGTCGGACACCTCGGCGGGCAGCGTCACGGTCAGGAACGCCCGACCGGTGCGCGCCTGGTCGGCGGCCCGCTTGACGATCTTCGGCGCGGCCAGCCCCCGGTCCAGGTTCGCCCGGCACGCGGCCAGCACGGCGGGCACCTCCGCCAGCCTCTTCACCACGCTCGCCACCAGCTCCGGCTCCGGCCGCAGCCGGTTGAGGAACGCGCTGAACAACGGGTACAGCACCGCGGTCGTGTAGGTCGACGGGTCGCGCCGCCACGCGGGCCACGTCGCCTTCGCCCGCACGCCGCGCAGCACGGCGACGACGAGGTCCCGGTCCACCGACCCCTGGAGGTCCACCGCCTCGACCGCGGCGAACCGGTCGAGCCACGCGTCCGCGCCGCGTTCGTATTCGGTGAACGCGTCCGCGCCGAACTCGCCGAGGGTGTGGTCGTGGGCGAGCGAGCCGAGCATCGCGGCACTGCCCGGGTTGCGGTCGAAGTGCCACGCGAGGAACTGTTCGACCAGGTGGGTGAGCTGTGGGGTATCTGTCACGCCCGCAAGCTACCTCGCGACCGGGCGGTCCGGCAGGCGCCCGGAGACGTGCAGGCGCTCGCGGTCCTCGCGGGCAGGCGGAGTGTCGTTCGGGGGCCGTACCAGAACGGGATCTACCAGGTGATGGTGCAGGAGCGGGGCCGTGAGTGCGGTCACGTGCGCGGAAGTTACCGGCAGGTTCTAGTCTGGCCGACGTGGCAGAGGACAAGAAGATCGGGCGTGCGGTGAAGACGGCGACGGCGTTCGTGGCCGCACACGGCAAGCCTTCCCGCGCGGTCGTGGAGAACGTCGGGCGGGCGGGTGCGCGGGTCGTGCTGGTCGGCGACGACGGCGCCATGGGCGACGTGGTGCTGCCGGACGTGGCGTCGGCGGAGTCCGTGATCGAGGCGGTCGCGGACCTGGAGCGGCACGAGTGGGACCGCGAGACGACGGCCGCGGTGAAGATCGGGCCGGCGCACCGGCGCAAGATGGCCGGCCGGTGAAGGTCCTCTTCGCCACCTGCGACTCGCTGCCCACCGGAGACGGTGACGACGACGCGCTGGTCGACGCCCTCGCCGATGTCGGCGTGCACGCGTCCTGGACGACGTGGGGCGCGCCGGCCTCGGCCGACCTGGTCGTGCTGCGGTCCACCTGGGACTACCCCGAGCGGCTGCCGGAGTTCCTGGCGTGGTGCGACGCCGAGCCCGCGCTGGTGAACCCGGCGTCCGTGGTGCGGTGGAACACCGACAAGACGTACCTGGTCGAGCTCGCGCGGCACGGTGTGCCGGTGGTGCCGACTGCGGTGGCCGGGCCGGGCTTCACCGACTGGCCGGACGGCGAGTTCGTGGTGAAGCCGACCGTCGGCGCCGGGTCACGGGGCGCGCTGCGCGTCGCGGCGGGCGACCACGGGACGGCCGCCGCGCACCTGGCCGCCCTCGGCGTGCCCGCGCTCGTGCAGCCGTACCAGTCGAACGTCGACTCGGTCGGCGAGACCGCGATGGTGTTCCTGGGCGGCCTGTACTCGCACGCGTTCACCAAGGGCGCCATGCTCACCGCGGACGCCGAGTACGACGAGTCCGGGCTCTACCTCCTGGAACGCCTGTCCGGCGCGACGCCGTCGCCCGCGCAGCGCCGGGTGGCCGAGGACGTCGTGGACGCCGCCGCCGAACTGACCGGCCTGCGCCGCGACGACTTCCTCTACGCCCGCGTCGACCTGATCCCGGGACCCGACAACGCCCCGCTGCTGCTCGAACTGGAGCTGGTCGAACCGTCGCTGGGCTTCCGCCAGACCGACGCCACCGCGCCGCTCCGGTTCGCCTCGGCCGTCCGCGCCGCCCTCTCGAAGCGCTAGGAACGCGGAACGCCGGAGCCGAGCGCTCCGGCGTTCCGACGCGTCACTTCAGCCCCGAGCCGATGCCGGTCAGCGACCGGACCTCCATCTCGGCCTGCTTGACCGGGTCGGCCTTCTCCCGGCTGAGGATCGTGCCCAGGTAGCCGCACAGGAACGAGAACGGGATCGACACCAGGCCCGGGTTGCTCAGCGGGAACCAGGCGAAGTCGACGTCCGGGAAGATCGACGACTTCGCGCCGGACACGGCGGGGGAGAACGCCAGCAGGAAGATGCACGACCCGAGCCCGCCGTAGATCGACCACAGCGTGCCCGGCGTGTTGAACCGCTTCCAGAACATCGAGTAGATGATCGTGGACAGGTTCGCCGACGCCGCCAGCGCGAACGCCAGCGCCACCAGGAACGCCACGTTCTGCCCGTTCGCCGCGATACCGCCGACGATCGCCAGCAGACCGACGGCGACCGCGGTCAGCCGGGCGACCCGCACCTCCGACCGCGGGTCGGCCTGGCCGCGCTTGATCACGTTCGCGTACACGTCGTGCGCGAACGACGCCGACGCCGTGAGCGTCAGACCGGCCACCACCGCCAGGATCGTCGCGAACGCCACCGCGCTCACCACGCCCAGCAGCACCGCGCCGCCGACCTCGTAGGCCAGCAGCGGCGCGGCCGAGTTCTCGCCGCCGGGTGCCGCCGCGATCTCCTTCGAGCCGACCAGCGCCAGCGCGCCGAAGCCGATCACCAGCGTGCACAGGTAGAAGGTGGCCATCATCCACGTCGCCCACACCACCGAACGGCGCGCCTCGCGGGCGTTCGGCACGGTGTAGAACCGCATCAGCACGTGCGGCAGCGACGCCGTGCCGAGCACCAGTGCCAGCGCCAGCGAGAGGAAGTCCAACTGGCTGGTCGGGTTGCCGCCGTACCGCACGCCCGGCTCCAGCACCTCCGGCCCGAGCGGGGTGTTGCGCGACGCCGTCTCCAGGATCGCGGACAGGCTGAAGCCGAACTTGCCGAGCAGGAACACCGACAGCAGGGTCACGCACATGATCAGGAAGACGGCCTTGATGATCTGCACCCACGTGGTGCCCTTCATGCCGCCGACCAGCACGTACAGCACCATCACGATGCCCACCACGGCGATGATCACCGCCTGGCCGACCTTGCTGTGCACGTCCAGCAGCAGCGCCATCAGCGCGCCCGCGCCCGCCATCTGCGCGATCATGTAGAACAGCGAGATCACCAGCGTCACGTTGGCCGCCGCGGCGCGCACCGGGCGCTGCCTCATCCGGAACGCCAGCACGTCGCCGAGGGTGAACCGGCCGGTGTTGCGCAGCCGCTCCGAGATGATCATCAGGCCGAGCAGCCAGGACACGACCCAGCCGATCGAGTAGAGGAACCCGTCGTAGCCGTTGACCGCGATGCTGCCGGAGATGCCGAGGAACGAGGCGGCGGACAGGAAGTCACCCGACAGCGCGATCCCGTTCTGCGGCCCGGTGAAGCTGCTGCCCGCGGCGTAGTAGTCCGACGCGGTGGCGTTGCGGCTGCCCGCCCGGTACACGATGTAGAGGGTGATCAACACGAAGACGCCGAAGACGCCGAGGTTGATCGCGGTGTTGCCGCCCATCAGGCCTGGTCCTCCGCGGTGAGCGAGCGGACGGCGCGCACCTGCGGGTCCAGCTTGCGCCGCGCGTAGCGCGCGTACGCCAGGGTCAGCGCGATGGTCGTGACGAACTGCAGCAGCCCGAACAGCAGGCCGAGGTTGATCACGCCCCACACGGGCGTGCCCATGAAGTCCGGCGCGTACGCCGACAGCGCGACGTAACCCAGGTACCACAGCAGGAACCCGCACGTGGCGGGTACCACGAAGATCGTTATGCGGCGGCGGAGCTCGCGGAAATCGGCGCTCGCCTGTAGCGCGACGAAGTCCGGCTCGCCCGCTTCGTCGACCAACAGGCTTGAACCGGGGTCGTCGAAAGTGGCGAAGCCGCGCCCGCCGCGGGCGGGTCCGGAATCCGTCGGAGGCAGGATCGCCTTCGTCATCAATCCTCCACGGGGATTTGCCGCGCACGCTCCAGGCGCGGGCCGGCGGCGAGCGCTCAGCGTAACCGCGATGCGCCGCCAGTCAACGACATGACGCCAACGGTCGTGTCACCGCTGCTCAGTCGATGCCGGACCGTTGTCTCGATAGGCGTCGGACGCACCCCGGGTCGTCACGCTGCGCCGATCGGATGAGGACCTACCGCAAGGTCGTTGTCCCACGCCTGTCCACCACCTACTATCCGCCCAGCAACATCCACGTTCGTCGGTCATCAATACGTCGACGTCGTTCAACTTCGAAACAACTACGGACTTTCCGGGGCTTGTCTGGTGACTGGCGACAACAACGCGCGCGGGCAGTGGTGGAGTGCCGTCGCGGACTGGCGGAATTGGCGTCTGCCGGTCAAGCTCGCCGCCGTGCTGGCGGTGCCCGTGCTCGTCGCCGTCGGCGCGGGCGTGGTGCAGATCCGCGGGTACGTCAAGAGCGCCGACACCTACGCCGCGATGCAGCGCATCGTGACGCTGCGCGCCGGCATCGACCCGCTGATCGCCGGTGTGCAGGCCGAACGCGCGTTCTCCGCGCAGCGGGCCGAGGGCTCCGGCGTGGTCGAGGCCGACTTCCGGGACTTGACGCGCACCACCGACAACGCCGCCGCGGGCGTGCGCAACCTGATGGAACGCACCACGACCCTCGGCGAGGTCGCCAACGCCCGGTTCCGCGACGTCGCCGTGCAGCTGGACGGCCTGCCGCAACTGCGCGAGCGCGTGGTGTCGGGCAGCGTCGACCTGGAGGGTGCCATCGGCGGCTACACCGTCGTGGTGCGCGCCCTGCTCGACTTCGACCAGGCCATGGTCGGCGACTTCGGCGACCCGGCGCTGTCCGGCACCGCGACCGCCCTGCACAACATCGCCATGGCCGGTGAGCAGGTGTCCTGGCAGCACGCCACGGTGCTGGCCGGCATCAGCCGCGGCGGGCTGACCGACAACGAGATCACCGCGCTGGAGCAGTCCTACACCCGCCAGCAGGACAAGCTCGCCGACTTCTCCGCCGTCGCCACGCCCCAGCAGCAGGCCGACTTCCGCAGCACCGTCTCCGGCCAGCAGGTCGACCTCCGCAACAGCCTGTTCCAGCAGGTGCGCACGAACTCCGGCGCGGTGGAACTGCTGGTCAAGGCCGACGCGTGGAACGACGGCTCGGACGCGACGCTCAAGCAGATCGGCGTGGTGCTGCGGTCGCTGGAGGACCAGCTGACCACCGCCGCCGGTCGGCTGCAGGACTCCACCAGCGACCGGGCGGGCGCCGCGTCGGTGATCCTGCTGGCGTCGATGTTCGCCGCCGCCGCGGTCGGGTTCGTCGTCGGCAGCTACCTGCTGCGCTCGCTGCGCGCGCTGCGCACCGCCGCGCTGGACGTCGCCGAGCACCGCCTGCCCACGCTGGTGGCGCAGTTGCGGGAGAACGCCGCGCACGACGTCACCGTGGCGCCCGTGCCCGTGCACACCAGGGAAGAGCTGGGCCAGCTGGCCCGCGCGTTCGACGCGGTGCACCGGCAGGCGGTCAGCTCCGCCGCCGAGCAGGCCGACCTGCGCACCGGCATGCGCAACGCGTTCATCAACCTGTCCCGCCGCAGCCAGGGCCTGGTGGAGCGGCAGCTCAAGCTCATGGAGGAGCTGGAGCGGCAGGAGGAGAACCCCGAGCAGCTGGCGAACCTGTTCAAGCTGGACAACCTCGCCACCCGGATGCGCCGCAACAACGAGAACCTGATGGTGCTGTCGGGCAGCGACGTGGCCCGCCGCTTCACCCGCCCGGTGCCGCTGGGTGACGTGCTGCGCGCCGCCGCGTCCGAGATCGAGCAGTACCAGCGGGTCGTCGTGCATACCACGCCGTCGGTGGAGGTCGTCGGCTACGCCGCGGGCGACCTGGTCCGGCTCGTCGCCGAGCTGCTGGACAACGCGACCGCGTTCTCGCCGCCGCGCACGCAGGTGATCGTAGGAGGACGGCCCCGGCCCGGCGGCGGCGTGCTCGTCGACGTGGTCGACCTCGGCGTCGGCATGTCGGAGGAGGACCTGGCACAGGCCAACCGCCGGATCGCGCTGGCCGCGTCGGAGGACAACGGCGAACTGCCCGTGTCACGCCAGCTCGGCCTGTACGTGGTCGGCAGGCTCGCCGGTCGGCACGGCATCGACGTGGTGCTGCGCGAGCAGGGCGACGGTCTGCGCGCGGTCGTGGCGCTGCCCGCCGAGCTGGTCCGCGCGACCGGTCCGGCGCCGTCGCGCGCGGTGCCGGCGCAGGCGTCGATCCCCGCTCCGTCATCGCCGTCCACGGGGCCGCAGCCGGTCGTGCCGCACTCGGCGGGGTCGTACTCGAACGGCGTGCGGCCGGCGTCGCCGCACTCGACGGGGCCGCAGCCGGTGTTGCCGCGCGCCACCGTGCCGCCACCCGCGCTGCCGCCGTCCGTACCACCGTCGACCGCGCCGCCGTCCTCGCTGCCGCAGCCGGCCCTGCCGCCTGTCGTGCCGCTGAAGGAAGACGGGTGGTCGCCGTTCCGCGGGCGCACCGTCGAGCCGCCGGCCGCCGCACCGCCCGCCCCGCCGGCGTCCGCGCCGCGGCGGAGGGCCTCGACCTGGTTCGGCGGCGCACCGGTGCCGTCCGGGCCGGCTGAACCGCGGCACCGCGCCGCGGATACCCACGCGCGCGGGGAGGCGCCCGTGAACGACAAGCCTGTGAACGACATTCCGGCGGAACTGCCCAAGAGGCAGCCGCGGACCAATCTGGTGGCCGAACGGCCGAGTGCACCCGACGCGGTGGCACCCGTACGGAGGGATCCGCAGGCGACACGCGGCTTCCTCGCCAGCTACCAGACCGGGATCCGGCAAGGTGTGCGGGGATCCGGTGAGAATCGAGCTGGGCAGGAGAACGGATGAGCACGCAGAAGTCGCGACAGGTCGACCAGTTCGGCTGGCTGGTGGGCAACTTCGCCGATCGCGTGCCCGGGGTGGCCCACGCCGTGGTGATCTCGGTGGACGGTTTGCTGTTGACCGCGTCGAGCGGCCTGCCCGATGACCGGGCCGACCAGTTGGCCGCGATCGCGGCGGGCGTGGCGAGCCTGACCGAGTCGGCGGCGAGGTGCTTCGACGGCGGCGGCGTGTTGCGCTCGGTGATCGAGATGCAGTACGGGATCATGCTGTTGATGTCCATCAGGGACGGCTCGTGCCTCGCCGTGCTCGCCGCCCCGGACGCCGACGTCGGCCAGGTCGCCTACGAGATGACCGTGGTCGTCGACCAGGTCGGCCAGCTCTTGACCCCCGAGCTGCGCGCCCAGCTCCACGGCGCGAAGCGGATGATGGCCCGCCCGTCTGCGTGAGGTGGTCATGGACCGGAACGAGGAGCCAGGGGCGTCGGACGAGACGTTCGCCGCCCTGCTCAACGGTTTCAGCCTCGACTCCTCCCGCCGTCGCAAGCAGGAGAAGCCGAGACCCGAGCAGGAGTCGACCGCGACTGGGGACACCAAGCCCCACCGGCCGGTCTTCCACGACGAGGAGGACGATTTCGAGTACCCGCGCGAGGAGGCGGCCTCGATCGTCCGCGCCTACTCGTGGACCGGTGGCCGCACCACGTCGTCGTTCCAGCTGGAGATCGAGACGCTGGTGTCGGCGGTGGACTGGGACTACCCGGGAGCCATGAAGTCCGAGTACCACGAGGTGATCAACCTGGTGGCCAGACCGCGGTCGGTGGCGGAGATCGCCGCCTTGCTGCGCCTGCCACTGGGCGTGGCCAAGGTGCTGTTGGGCGACATGGCCGAACGCGGCCTGATCGACGTCCACTCCACCGCGTCCTCGGACGGCGCCCAACCGGACCTGGGCCTGATGGAACGGGTCCTGGCGGGCCTGCGACGCCTGTAACGCTACGCCGGGATTGCTACCACCAGGTTGCGCGTGTCCTACGTCCAGAACACGCGTGTCCTACGTCCAGAACACGCGTGTCCTACGTTCAGAACGCGAGAGTCGTACGTTCAGAACGCGAGAGTCGTACGTTCAGAACGCGAGAGTCGTACGTTCAGAACGCGAGAGTCGTACGTTCAGGTCACGCGTGTCCTACCTTCAGGACCCCCGAATTCAACGTTCGGGTTCGGCGCGCCGCCTTTGCGTGATGATCAGCACACGACCTATCGTGCCTTCAGTGCCGACCGAAGTGTCGGCCGTGGGACGAGGGGGTCGGATGAGCGTCGGACGGGAAACGCGGCTGTCGGCGTGGATCGAGCGGTTCGCGGCGCACTTCGCCGAGGAGGGCATCCCGCTGATCGGCGGGCGCATCCTCGGCTACCTGCTGGTGTGCCAGCCGACTGAACGGACCGCCGCCGAGCTGTCCCAGGAGCTGGAGGCGAGCAGCGGCTCGATCAGCACGAACCTGAAGTTCCTGGTCAACGCCGGTTTGGTGACCAAGCGCACCCGGCGCGGCAGGCAGGCGGCGCAGTACCGGATCAACGAGAAGCGGTGGGTCGACCTGATCCAGCGCAAGCTGGACGCGCTGGTGAGCGTGCGCGAGCTGACCGAAGCCGGGATGCGGCTGATGAGCGGCGACCCCGAACGCGCCATGCGGCTGCGGACCGTGGACGACCTCTACACGTGGCTGGCGACGGAGCTGCCCGGCGTCTGGGAGCGCAGGCCCTCGTCCTCGCGCTGAGGCCGTTCGCGGGTCGACACCCACACCGCCGCGGTGGCGACGACCACCGCACCGGCGCCCAGCACGTGCAGCGAGACCAGCACCTCCGGCACGCCGGTCCAGTACTGGACCATGCCCAACGCGCCCTGCGCCAGCACCACGGCCACCAGCGCGTAGTACGGCCGCCGCGGCACGGGGTGGCCGCGCAACGCGAACCCCAGGGCGATGAGCATGCCGAGGAACAGGAACAGCAGGTCGGCGTGCACCTGCGACAACGTGTCCACCGGCAGGTCCAGGCGCGGGGTGGCCGCGTCACCGGCGTGCGGCCCGGCGGCGGTCACGAACGTCCCCGCCAGCAGCAGCAGCCCCAGCGTCACGGCCTGCACGACCTGCAACGCCAGCAGCGCCCGCGGCACGCGTGGCCGGGCGGGCTCGTCACCCTCGCCCAACGCCGCGACCAGCAGCACGGCGAACCAGACCAGCAGCATCGACACCAGGAAGTGCACGCTCACGGTCCACCACAGCAGGCCGGTGAGCACGGTGAACCCGCCGATCACGGCCTGCAGCACGACACCGCCGAACTGCACCAGCGCCAGCACCACGACCCGCTTGCGCCGCGGCCGGTTGAACCACGCGGCCAGCACGCACAGCCCGGCGATGACACCGACCACGCCGGTCAGCGTGCGGTTGCCGAACTCGACCCACTGGTGCAGCGACGCCACCTCGGGGTGCTCGACCGGCACGAGGCTGCCCTCGAAGCACTGGGGCCAGGTGGGGCAGCCGAGGCCCGATCCGGTCACCCGCACGATCGACCCGGTGACCGCGATGCCGCCTTGGGCGATCACCACGGCGATGGCGAACGTGCGCTGGAACGTGCTCAAGAAGGAGGTGAGCCAGGATGGGGCGGACACGACCCGATGGTAGGTACCACTGGCTGAGAACCGTCGTCCGGGGGTGTCACCCGAGCTTGGTGGTCTTCACCGCCAGCGCGCCCGCGGCCACGCCCCAGATCACCAGCACGGCGACGTGACCGAGGTCCGGCGCCGTCCCCTCGACCACGGCGTCGTGCAGCGCGAGCGCGAGAGCGGCGGACGGCAGGGCGTCCACGACGGTCGCGAGCCACGTCGGCAAGGTGTCCACGCCGAGCGCCACGCCGCCGATGAGCAGCAGCACGAACCACACGATGTTGGCCAGCGCGAGCACGATCTCCGCCCGCAAAGCACCGCCGAGCAGCACGCCGAGCGCGCCGAACGACAGCGTCCCCAGCACGATCAGCACCGCCGCCCACAGCAGGCCGGTCGCGGACGGTAGCCGCCAGCCCAGCAGCAGGGCCGTCCCGGCGATGATCACGACCTGCACGGCGACCACGGCCAGGGCCGCGACGACCCGTCCGGCGACGAGCAGCCAGCGGGGGAGCGCGGTCGCGGCGAGGCGCTTGAGCACGCCGTAGCGACGGTCGAAGCCGAGCGCAATCGCTTGCCCGGTGAACGCCGACGAGATCACCGCCAGCGCCAGGATGCGGGCGGTGGCCGAGCCGACCCGCGGTTCGGGCACCGGGATGACGTCCATCAGGCTCATCGCGACCAGCAGCGCCACCGGGATGAGCACGGTCAGCAGGATCTGCTCGCCGTTGCGCAGGGTGAGCACCGTCTCCGTGCGGGCCTGGGCGAGCAGCATCCGGCCGAGCTTCCCGCGGCCGGGTGCGGGCGTGAACGTGCCCGGTGCGAAACGTTCGGTCACGAGCGCAGCTCCCTGCCGGTCAGCTCCAGGAACACGTCCTCCAGGCTGCGCCTGGCCACGGTCAGCTCCTCGGCCAGCACGCCCTGCTGCGCGCACCACGAGGTGACCGTGGAGAGGACCTGCGGGTCGATGTGGCCGTGCACGACGTAGGTGCCGCGGCTCGCTTCACGCACCTGCAGGCCCTCCGGCAGGGCGTCGCGCAGCAGCGTCAGGTCCAGCCCGGGCCGGGCGCGGAAGCGGAGCTGCCGGTCGTCGGCGTGGTGCTCGGTGAGCTCGGCGGGGCTGCCCTGCGCCACGACAACGCCCGCGTCGACGATCACGACGTGGTCGGCGAGGGCTTCGGCCTCGTCCATGAGGTGCGTGGTGAGCAGCACGCTGACGCCGTCCGCCCGCAGCGCCGACACCAGCTCCCACACCAGGCGGCGGGCCTGCGGGTCCATGCCGGCGGTCGGCTCGTCCAGGAACACCAGCTCGGGGCGTCCGACCAGGGCGCACGCCAGCGACAGGCGTTGCTGCTGCCCGCCCGACAGCCGCTTGTACGGGGTGCGCACCGAGGACGACAGCCCCAGCACGTCCAGCAGCCACGCGGGGTCGAGGGGGTTGGCGGCGCAGGCGGCCACGAGGCGCAGCATCTCGTCGGCGCGCACGCCGGGGTAGCCGCCGCCACCCTGCGGCATCACGCCGATGCGGGGCCGCAGCCGGTCGCCGTCGCGCTTCGGGTCGAGCCCGAGGACGCGCACCTGGCCACCGTCGGCCGCCCGGAATCCCTCGCACACTTCCACGGTCGTCGTTTTCCCGGCGCCGTTGGGTCCGAGGAGCGCGAGGACCGTGCCGGTTTCCAGGGTGAGGTCGAGTCCGTTCACCGCGACGGTGGAGCCGTAGCGCTTGACCAGCCCCGACACTTCCACGGCAGGGTGCTGGGGGTGCGGGCTCACGACGCGGAAGCCTAGGGCGTGGCCCGCCCCACCCCCGTGGTGGGGTCAGCCCCACCAGGGTTCTCCGGGTGGCTTCAGGGTCGGCTCGGGGGTGTTCCCGATATCTTCCGTCGCCATTTCGGACCAGGATTTTCCTCGTGGTGGAGATCCGGGGGAAAAGACGGGCGGCGGTGTTGCCGCTGGCTGTTGTGGGGCTTGTCCTGTCGCTGTTCCCGATTGTTTACCTGCACGTGGCGTCGGTCGGCGAGCTTAGCCCGATCACCCACACGATCAGCGACTACATCTTCGTGGACAACGGCAGCGGGCTGCTCGCCGTCACGTCGCTGACCCTCGCGGCGGCGTCGGTCGGCCTGCTCGTCGCCCTGGTCCGGTCCGGTCTGCCCAGGCGGGGGCCGGTGGCGGTGCTGATGGGGCTGTGGTCGGCGGGGCTGGCGGTGGCCACGGTGTTCCCGACCGACCCGACCGGCACGCCGACGTCGTTCGCCGGCGCGGTGCACCGGTACGCGGGCGCGGTGATGTTCGCGAGCCTGCCGCTGGCGGGGTGGCTGATTTCCCGGACGTTCATCTCCAACACCGCGCTGCGCCGTTTTTCCGTTGCCGCGGGTATCACCTCGGTGGCGTTCATGGTGAGCCACGTGTCGGTGGTCTACCCGGGCAGCGGCGCAATCGTCCTCGGCCTTTTCGAACGCGTCCTGTTCGCGTTGCTGTACGGCCTGCTGTTCGCGCTGGCCTCCGCCGTGCTGCGCCGCGAGGAGGCGTCATGACGTGGTTCGCGGTCCTGCTGGCGGTGCTCGGCGCCGTGTTCTTCGCCTTCGCCGCACGCCTGCAGCACGACGCCGTGCGGGCGAGCGAGGGCCCGTTGCGGGTCCTGGAGCTGCTGCGCAGGCCGCGGTGGCTGCTGGGCCTGGTGTTGCTCGTCCTCGGCGCCGGTGTGCACGCGGCGGCGCTGGGGATGGCGCCGTTGAGCGTGGTGCAGCCGGTCGGCGTGGTGGCCATCGGCATCACCGCGGTCCTCGACGGTCGCCGGCGTGAGCTGCCCGCGGTCGCGTGGACCACGTTCGGCGTGGGGGCGTTCGTGCTCCTGGCCGCGGGCAGCGCCACGTCCACCGCGGTCGTGCCGGAAGCCGAGGTGAAGGCCGCGCTGCTGGCGCTCGGCCTCATCGCGGTGCCGGGCCTGGTCGGCGTGCTGTCGACCCGTCCCGCGGTGCGCGCCCTCGGTTTCGGCGCGGCGGGCGGTGTCGCCTACGGCTTCGTCTCCGTGCTCATGCGGTCGGTGTCCCAGGACGTCCAGCAGGGCGGCCTGGCGTGGACGACCGCGTTCTCGGCGGCGGGCATCGTCGTCGCCCTCGTCGTCGGCGGCTGGTTCATCCAGCACGCCTACGCCAGCGGACCGCCGCACGTGGCGGTCGCCTGCCTCACCGTGGTGGACCCGCTCGTGGCCGTCGGCATCGGCGCGGGACTGCTCGGCGAGGCGAACCGGACCAGCCCGCTCGTGGCCGTCGCCCAGGTCGGGTGCGCCGCGATCGCCGTCGCCGGCGTCGTCGCGCTGGCCCGCACCCGAACCCTTCCCGCAGTTCCCACCAGATCGGAGACGACAGTGACCAACGGACGCGCCATGCGGATCGTGATCGCCGCGGAGACGTTCCCCCCGGACGTCAACGGCGCGGCCCGCTTCGCCCACCGCCTCGCCACCGGTCTCGCCGGCCGCGGCCACGACGTGCACGTGATCTCCGTGTCACCGGACGGCGCGGCCCGCACGGAACGCGCTGACGGGATCACCGTGCACCGGGTGCGTTCGCACCGCACGCCGTTCCACCGCACGTTCCGCATCGGGCTGCCGTGGCAAGTGCGCAAGGACGTCGGCGCGCTGCTGGACGAGCTGC
This sequence comes from Saccharothrix carnea, assembly GCF_003014735.1. GTDB lineage: Bacteria > Actinomycetota > Actinomycetes > Mycobacteriales > Pseudonocardiaceae > Actinosynnema > Actinosynnema carneum. The sequence continues at coordinate 79,403 of NZ_PYAX01000022.1, forward strand.
GGCCGGACCTGGTGCACGTGCAGGCGCACTTCGTCGTGGGGCGGTACGTGCTGCGGCACGCGGCGGCTTCGGGCGTGCCGACCGTGGCGACCAACCACTTCATGCCGGAGAACCTGTTCGGGCACGCCCGCGTGCCGGCGTGGCTGCAGGGCATGGCGTCGCGGTGGGCGTGGCGCGACCTCGGCCGCGTGTTCGGCCAGGCCGACGTCGTGACCGCGCCGACGCCGCGTGCGGTGCAGTTGTTGCACGACAACGGGTTCCCGGAGCGGGCCGTTCCGGTCTCGTGCGGCATCGACATCGACCGGTACCGGCTGCGCGAGCCCGTGCGGCACACCGATGCGCCGACCGTGCTGTTCGTGGGACGGCTGGACGAGGAGAAGCGGGTCGACGAGCTGCTGCGCGCCCTGGCCCTCGTGCCGCGCTTGCACGCCGAGATCGTCGGTGACGGCTCGTGCCGTGCGGAGTGGGAGCTGCTGGCGCGTGACCTGGGCATCTCCTCCCGGGTCCGGTTCCGCGGCTTCGTCAGCGAGTCCGAGCTGCTGGACGCCTACGCGGCTGCCGACGTGTTCTGCATGCCGGGCATCGCGGAGCTGCAGAGCCTCGCCACCATGGAGGCGATGGCCGCGGGCAAGCCGGTGGTGGTGGCCGACGCGATGGCCCTGCCGCACCTGTGCAAGCCGGGCCGCAACGGGTGGCTGTTCACGCCGGGCGACGTCCGCGGCCTGGCCGACCGCCTGCACGCCGTCACCGTCGACCCCGCCGTCACCGCCCGCATGGGCGCCGCGAGCAGCGACCTCATCGCCGCCCACGCCATCGACACCACCCTGGACACCTTCGAGTCCCTCTACGCCCGCGCCCTGGGCCTCCCGACCGTCCGCCCGACCCCAGCCCTCGCCGCCTGACCCCGCGAGAGTCCAACGCTCAGGAGCCCTGAATTCAACGCTCAGGACACAGTCCTCGTGTCGTGAGCGTTGAATTCACCGGTCGTGAGCGTTGGACTCTCGACGCCTGAGCGTTGGACTCTCGCGGTTTGGGCAGGTCAGTCGATGTCGGAGCCGGTGCGAGAGCGGTGTGCGGCGCGGGCGGCGACGCGGAGGCCGTTGGCGGTCAGGCGGGGACGGCCGGCGGCGTCCAAGTCGGTCAGGAACTTGAACAACATGCCGTGGCCCTCCAGCCGCTTCAGCAGCGCCGGCGCCACGTCGTCCGGCTCGAAGTCCACGATGGACATCTGCTCCACCAACGACGTCGCGATCGTCCGCCGCGCCCGCAACGGCACCCACCACGTCGTCACCAGCAACAGCACCAGCCCGAACGCCAGCGCCGTGCCCAGCACCGCCTCCCACCCGGTGAACCGCAGCGAGAACACCTGCACCGCCGCGGCGATCACCAGCAGCACGGACCCGTACACCGCGGCCCACCCGGCGGTCGCGGACGCGGGCGGCTCGGCGGCCTCGGTGTCCCACGCCCCGTCCACCTGCCGCCACCGCCGCAGCGAACTGCCCAGCACGTACGACGTCACCGCACCGAACACGATCGCGACCACCGTCCCGATCACCACCAGCGCCGGGTCCAGGTCGTACAGCCGGTACCGCACCACGGCCCACACACCGGCCACGATCGCCGCCGCCACCAGCACCCGCACCAGCAGCCGGGGCTTCAGCCGCACCTTGCCCAGCACGGCCAACGGCGTGCCCACCGGTGCGGGCAGGCTGCCGATGACCAGCAACCCCACCACGACCAGCAGCACGCCACCGACCGCCACCATGCCCGTCACGGCCTGGTCGCCGGTCTCGCCGGACGCCAACGCGTCCCTGGTCCGGTCGATCGCCACCGTCACCAGCGGGATCACCGGCGACAGCAGCACCAGCCCGTGCAGCAACGTCCCTGAACGCAACGCCGCATAGCCGAACGCGGCCAGCAACGTGCCACCGCCGAACGCCGCCGCCGGACCGAGCGCCCACGGCGGCAACAGGTCGAACAGCGACAGCACCAGCAGCGCACCGCCCAGCGCGAACCCCAGCAGCCCCAGGAACTGCGCCAACCGGCCTCCTCTGGTCAACCCGGTGATCGTCCAGTACGGCAGCAGCGCCGCCCCGCGCAACGTCCTGGTCAGCGGTTTCGCCGTGCCCAGCCCGGAGTTGTCGCTGTCGGCCACGGTGATCGCCACCGCCGCGGCCGTCGCCGCCGTCCGGATCACCTGGTCGCTGCTCGCCTCCTGCACCAGCGGCTCACGCCCGATGCCCGCCCGGTCGAACGCGCTCAACCCCCGCACGCCCACCTCGACCCGCTCCGCGTCCGTCCGCACGGGCAGCCTGGCCAGCAGCGCGGCCTGCTCCTCCAGGAACAGCTCGCCGCGCGAACGCCGGTCCGCGCCCTCGTGCCGGTCGGCCAGGATCGCGGCACGCAGCGCGGGCAGCTCCTCGCAGATGATCCGGATGTGCAGGCCCCACGCGGCCAGCTCCGCCAGCGCCGCGCACGTCGGCGGGTGGTCGCCGTCCGGGTTCGCGTACACGTTCCCCAGCTCGGCCTTCGCCCGCCGCACGTACGGCGCCAGCTCGTCCGGCACCCCGTCGCCGAACAGCTCCACCACCAGCTCGTCGACCTTCGCCGCGGCCCGTTCCAGGGGATCGCCACCGGCGCCGGTCAGCCGGTCCACCCGCAGCAGCCGCTTGGGGTCGAACACCACCTTGCACAGCATGGTCGCGCCGTCGAGCCGACCCCAGATCCAGTCGTTGACCCGCCAGGACCGCTTCAGGAACCCGGAGAACCGGTTCAGCGACGCACCGCCCGCCTTGTCCTCGGCGGTGAGGCTGTACTCGGCGAACGCGTTGCGCGTCTGCAGGCTGATCTGCACCAGCTCCACGGCCTGGTCGAGGCCGCCGCGGGTGTCGTCGGCCAGGCACGTCGTGGCGATCTCCAGCGCCAGCACCCGCGACAGCCACAGCTCGCCCGCCACCAGCCCCGCCTCGGCCTCGGCGTCGGTGCGCGGCTCGGTCAGCAGCCGGTGCCACGACCGCAGCTCGCCCACCCGCAGCTGCTCGTCGTCCAGCTGGTCGAGGATGTCGTGCGCGTCGCCGAGGACGCCCGCGATCCGGTCCACCTGCTCCCGCACCCGCTGCCCGACGCCGTCCGGCTCGTCCAGCATCTTCGCGGCGAACCGGTGGACCCGCCGTTCCCAGTACGCCTGGTCCAGCTCCTCCGCGCCGCTGGTGGTCCAGTGCTCGTCCAGCTCGATCCGGGAGGCGCGCAGCTTCGCCCGCACGTCGAACAGGTTCGTGCGGGCCAGCGCGAGCCGCTCGGCGTCCGGCATGATCCAGACCAGGCGTTTGAGCACGTCCATCGCGGCGGACGCGAGCCGTTCGGCCATCGTGACGCCCCACGGCCAGCCGTGGTCGGGCAGCGCGGTCGGCTGCGGCCGGGTCGGCACGTACGGCAGCTTGCTGTGCTCCGCGCGGTACTCGCGCTGCGCCGCCTCGGCCGCCGCGCGGACCCGTTCGAACGTCCAGCCCGCGCCGTTCGCGCCCGGCACCTCGAACTGGCGGGTCGTGACGTCACGGGCGGCGTGCCGGATGCGCACGTCCTCGTAGTGGTCGTGCAGGGTCGCGGCCAGCGCGTAGAGCTTGCCGGTGACCGAGCCGCCCGACGCCAGCCGGTCCAGCAGGGCGTTGCGCCCGCCGCGGCGGGAGGCGGCGTTGCGGTTGTGCTCCTCGATGCGGTCGACGTAGGTGCGGCCGCTCTGGCTGGTCAGCGCGCCGAGCAGCTTGCCGCCGGTGGCGATGGTGCTGGGCAGGGCGCCGTCCACGGGTGCCACCGGTTCCACGACCGCCTCCGGCGCGTGCGGGAACACCAGCAGCATCACCCGCCGCACCGGGCCCTCGGCGGCCATCCGGTCGATGGCCTCCAGCGCCTCCTTGGTGGGCGTGTTGACCAGGACGCCGCCGTCCACGGCGTAGCGGGACCGGTTGTCGGTGCCGTTGGCCCAGGACGCGACCTCGGCCATGTTGGGCTTGTCGCCGTCGGGCGCGCCGGGTGCCACCGGGATGAACGAGGGCTCGAACGCGAACGGGAACGACGCGGACGACCGTGCGGCCAGGGCCAGGCGGCTGACCAGCGTCGGGAGCTTGTCGGCGGCGAAGTCGTCCCGACCGCCGGGATCGCGGCGGAACGAGAAGCTGCCCTGGTGGGTGGCCTGCACGAGCCGCTGGCCGAGGTCGTCGTGGGTGACCGTGGGCACGCCTGCGAGCAGTGTCGTCGTGATGCGCAGGTCGACCGGGCGGTCCTCCTGCGGGGTGAAGTCGGACGTCAGCCGCTCCAGCGCCTCCTGGAGCCGGGGGAGGAAGAACTCGTCGCCCTTGAGCAACGAGACGGGCTGGCCGCGGAACGGTGTGCGCAGCAGCTGTTCCATGCGGCCTTGCTCGGCCCACAGGTCACGCAGCCGTTCCAGTCGGGCGTTGGCGTTGACCTGCGACAACGCCAACGCGGCGCCGTTGATGCCGCCTGCCGACGTGCCCGTGATGACGTCGGCGCGCGCCGTGCTGCCGACCATGTCCAGCAGGTCGGCGTACGGGCCGTCACCCCTGGTCAACCGGTCGAGTTCGAGCACCACGCCGCCCATCCACACGGCGAGGCTCACACCCCCGTTGAGCACGACCGCGAACCGGATCTGCTCCCTCGGCACGTCGACCATCACGCACTCCCTCCCCGGGTTGCGCCCAGATCCTCCCGTACCCCTACCTCGCCCACTCACCCCGCCCAGTTACACAAACGCGCGAGAGTCCAACGCCCAGACCGCGAGAGTCCAACGCTCAGCACCGGTGAATTCAACGCTCAGCGCGGGCGTGCCGGCTTGCCGCTCGTCGTGAGCGTTGAATTCAGGTGCTCTGAGCGTTGGACTCTCGCGCGGTGAGCGTTGGACTCTCGCGGGTTAGGCGGAGCCGGGGAGGGGGTCGCGTTTGATCAGGGGGAGGACCTGTTTGCGGGCGACGAAGAGGCACAGGGCGAACGCGATCACGGCGCCCGTCACGGCCTGCGGCACGATGTAGGCACGCCCGTCGAACGCCGAGCCGGTCGGCGGCAGGATGACCGCGATGACCGCGCTGGCGGCGGTGGCGAAGACCCGGAAACGACGCGCCAGCACCGCCGTGGCCAGCGGCAACGCCGCCCACAGCACGTACCACGGCTGCAGCACGGGCCCGAGCACCAGCACCGCGCCCAGACCCGCCCCCAGCCCGTTCGTGGCCTTGATCCGACCCCGGAACGCCTTCCACAGCAGCGTCGCGACGATCACCACCGACACGGCCTGCGTCACGATCCGCATCAGCACGATCATCGACTCGGTGTGGTTGCCCAGCCCGAGCAGCAGCCCCAGCCCGCCGCCCATGAACCCCATCGCGGTCGGCGGCGACATCCAGCTCTTCACCGTCCCGGCGACGTTCAGCGTCTCCACCCACCCGAACCCGAGCCCGGTGCCCACGCACGTCCCCACCATCACCACACCCGAGATGACCAGCAACAACAGTGCCGACCGCACCAGGTCGGAGAACCGGCCACCCCACCGCCGCGCGATCATCACGCCCAGGAACCCGAGCGCCAGCGCGGCCGGGATCTTCACCGCCGCACCCATCGTGATCATGGTCGCGCCGAGCACGATCCACAGCAGCTCTTCCCGCGTCATCGGCGCGCCCGGGACCAGCGGCATCCTGCGCAGCGCCAACTCCAGCCCCACCAGCATCAGGCCGATCGCCAGGCCCTCGTTGTGCACGCCCACGACCAGGTGGAACAGCACCAGCGGGTTCGCCGCGCCCAGCCACAGCGCGCTCACCGGCGGCACGCCGAACCGCCGGGCCAGCCGCGGCAGCGCCCACACGATCATCGCCAGCCCCAGCAGCCCCAGCAGCCGGTGCAGGAAGATGCCCGGCAGCACGCTGTCGCCGGTCACCATCGAGATGACCCGCCCGGCGGCCAGGAACAGCGGCCCGTAGGGCGCGGGCGTCTCGCGCCAGATGTTCGGCACGTTCTTCGTCAGGTCGTGCTCGACGCCCAACGCGGTGGCCGGGCCCAGCTCGTACGGGTCCTGCCCGTTGGCCGCGATCTGCGATTGCGCCAGGTAGCTGTACACGTCACGGCTGAACATGGGCAGCACGAACACCAGCGGCGTGATCCACATCAGCAGCGTGCGGTCGAGCTGGCTGCGCGACATCAGCCGGGGACGTCCCGGCCGGGCGAACCGGCCCAGCCACAGCCACGCCGACACGATGAGGAAGATGCCGGTCCACGCGACGGCCATGGACGCGCTGGGCATCCGCGGGAACAGCCCGAGCAGCGGCGTGCCGGGCAGCGGGCTGAACACGGGCGCCGCGCCCGCCCCGAGCGAGCCGATGGCGAGCAGCAACGCGCCCACCGTGCCCCACCGGCGGATGACGTCGAGCTGTCGCCGTTCGGGGGCGTCCAGGGGTGCTGCCTCGCCGATCTCGCTCCGGTTCGCCATCACCATTCCGCCCGCCGTCACGTCCGCAGAGTAGCGACCGGCCTGATCCCGTGACTCGGGTCACCCGACGAGGGTCGATCTTTGCGGCGGCCGGCGAAATACGCAACACTGGTGTTGTGAAAAACGCCGGGAGCGAGTCGACCGTGGTGCCGTCCGGGCACGACGGGCGTACCCGGCACGCCGTCGCACGGCTCCTCCTGGAGCAGGGCCCGGTGACCGCGGCCTCGGTCGCGGAGCAGCTGGGCCTGAGCCCCACGGCGGTGCGCCGGCACATCGACGCGCTGGTGGCAGACGGCGAGGCGACCAGCAGGGAGGCCCCGCGCAGGGGTCAGCGCGGCCGGGGTCGCCCGGCCAAGCTCTTCCTGCTGACCGAGCAGGGGCGGGCCCGCTTCGGGCACGCCTACGACGACCTCGCCGTGGCCGCGTTGCGGTTCCTCGCCGAACAGGGCGGGGAGGAGGCGGTACGAACCTTCGCCGAACGACGGGTGTCCGCCTTCGTCGACCGGCACCGCACGGCCATCGTCACCCAGCCCGACGCCGCGGAGCGGGCCAAGGCCCTCGCGGTGGCCCTGACCAGGGAGGGCTACGCTGCCTCGGCGCGCCACGTGGGGGCGGGCGAGCAGCTCTGCCAGCACCTGTGCCCGGTGGCGCACGTCGCGGCGGAGTTCCCGCAGCTGTGCGAGACCGAGACGGCGGCGTTCGCCGACCTGCTCGGCACGCACGTCCAGCGCCTGGCCACCATCGCCCGCGGCGATGCCGTGTGCACGACGCACATCCCGAACACACCCCGGATCCCAGATGGAGGGGAGCCCGCATGACTGCCGCTGCCGAGCAGCGCACCACCACAGCCCCGCTCACCCAGGAAGAAACCCTGGCGAGCATCGGCAACTACGAGTTCGGCTGGTCCGACTCGGACGTGGCAGGCGCGAGCGCTCGCCGGGGCCTGAACGAGGACGTCGTTCGGGACATCTCGGCGAAGAAGAACGAGCCCGAGTGGATGCTGGAGTTCCGGCTGAAGGCGCTGCGCCTGTTCGACCGCAAGCCGATGCCGACCTGGGGTTCCGACCTGTCGGGCATCGACTTCGACAACATCAAGTACTTCGTCCGGTCGACCGAGAAGCAGGCGGCGACCTGGGACGACCTGCCCGACGAGATCAAGAACACCTACGACCGCCTGGGCATCCCGGAGGCGGAGAAGCAGCGCCTGGTCTCCGGTGTCGCGGCCCAGTACGAGTCCGAGGTCGTCTACCACAAGATCCGCGAGGACCTCGAGGAGCAGGGTGTCATCTTCCTCGACACCGACACCGCTCTGAGGGAGCACCCGGAGCTGTTCAAGGAGTACTTCGGCTCGGTCATCCCGTCGGGTGACAACAAGTTCTCCGCGCTGAACTCCGCGGTGTGGTCGGGCGGCTCGTTCATCTACGTGCCGAAGGGTGTCCACGTCGACATCCCGCTGCAGGCCTACTTCCGGATCAACACCGAGAACATGGGCCAGTTCGAGCGCACGCTGATCATCGTCGACGAGGGCGCGTACGTGCACTACGTCGAGGGCTGCACCGCGCCGATCTACTCGTCGGACTCGCTGCACTCCGCCGTCGTGGAGATCATCGTCAAGAAGGGTGGTCGCTGCCGCTACACGACCATCCAGAACTGGTCGAACAACGTCTACAACCTGGTCACCAAGCGCGCCAAGGCCGAAGAGGGCGCGACCATGGAGTGGATCGACGGCAACATCGGCTCCAAGGTCACCATGAAGTACCCGGCCGTGTTCCTCATGGGCGAGCACGCCAAGGGCGAGGTCCTCTCGATCGCGTTCGCGGGCGAGGGCCAGCACCAGGACGCGGGCGCGAAGATGGTCCACATGGCGCCGCACACGTCGTCCACGATCGTGTCGAAGTCGGTGGCGCGCGGCGGCGGCCGCACCTCCTACCGCGGCCTCGTGCAGGTCAACAAGCGGGCGCACCACTCGAAGTCCACGGTCAAGTGCGACGCGCTGCTGGTGGACAACATCAGCCGCTCGGACACCTACCCCTACGTCGACGTCCGCGAGGACGACGTGTCGATGGGCCACGAGGCCACGGTCTCGAAGGTCTCCGAGGACCAGCTGTTCTACCTGATGTCCCGCGGTCTCAACGAGGACGAGGCCATGGCGATGATCGTGCGCGGGTTCGTCGAGCCCATCGCGCGCGAGCTGCCGATGGAGTACGCCCTCGAGCTGAACCGCCTGATCGAGCTGCAGATGGAAGGGGCCGTCGGCTGACATGGCCGTCACCACCGATCAAGAACAACACGGCCTGACGGCCCACTCGCACGGTGCTGGTGCCCCGGTCTCCTCGCGCGCGGACCACTTCACGTCGTTCGACGTGAACGCGTTCGAGGTGCCCGGCGGTCGCGAGGAGATCTGGCGCTTCACCCCCATGAAGCGCCTGGCGAACCTGCACAACGGCGCCGAGGCGACCGGCACGGCGAACGTCGAGGTCAACGCCGCCGGGGGTGTCACGGTCGAGACCGCGGCGCGCGGCGACGAGCGGCTGGGCGTCGCGGGCACCCCCGGTGACCGCGTCGCCGCCCAGGCCTGGTCGTCGTTCACGGAGGCCACCGTCGTCACCCTCCCCGGTGACGCGAAGTCCGAGCCGACCACCATCACGGTGACCGGACCTGGCGAGGGCAAGGTCGCCTACGGCCACCTGCACGTGCACGCCAAGCCGTTCGCCGAGGCCGTCGTCGTCATCGACCACCGCGGCTCCGGCGCCTACGCCGACAACATCGAGTTCGTCGTCGGCGACGGCGCGCACCTGACCGTGGTCGCCGTCCAGGACTGGGCCGACGACGCGGTGCACGTCTCGTCGCACCACGCCAAGCTCGGCCGTGACGCGTCGTTCAAGCACACCGTCATCACCCTCGGTGGCGACGTCGTCCGCCTCACGCCGGTGGTCACCTACACCGGCCGCGGCGGCGACGCCGAGCTGCTCGGCCTGTACTTCGCCGACGCGGGCCAGCACCTGGAGCACCGCACCTTCATCGACCACTCGGCGTCCAACTGCCGCAGCAACGTGGTCTACAAGGGCGCGTTGCAGGGCGAGGGCGCGCACACGGTGTGGATCGGCGACGTGCTGATCCGCGCCGCCGCCGAGGGCACCGAGACGTTCGAGCTCAACCGCAACCTGGTGCTCACCGACGGCGCGCGCGCCGACTCGGTGCCCAACCTGGAGATCGAGACCGGCGAGATCGAGGGCGCGGGCCACGCCAGCGCCACCGGCCGGTTCGACGACGAGCAGCTGTTCTACCTCCAGGCCCGCGGCATCCCGGAGGAGCAGGCGCGCAGGCTGGTCGTGCGCGGGTTCTTCCACGAGATCCTGCTCAAGATCGCCGTTCCGGAGGTGCGCGAGCGCCTGGAAGCCGCCATCGAGGCGGAACTGGAAGCGGTGGGCGCGTGATCAGGGTGTGCTCGCTGACCGACCTCGACGACCGCAAGCCGGCCGCGTTCGAGGTCGGCGACGAGTACACCCCGGTCCTGCTCGTCCGCGACGGCGACACCGTGCACGCGCTGCGCGACCTGTGCTCGCACGCCGAGGTCGCGCTCAGCGAGGGCGAGGTGACGCGCAAGGGCGTGGAGTGCTGGCTGCACGGGTCGTGCTTCGACCTGCGCACCGGCCGCCCGTCCTCGCCGCCCGCCACCGAGCCGGTCGACGTGTTCGCCGTCGAACTCCGCGGTGATGACGTCTACGTGGACGTCACCACCACCAAGAACTGACTTTCGCTCGCAACACCAGGAGAACGAACCACCAATGGCCACTCTGGAGATCAAGGACCTGCACGTCTCGGTCAACACCGACGAGGGCTCCAAGGAGATCCTCAAGGGCGTCGACCTGACGATCAAGGCAGGCGAGACCCACGCCATCATGGGCCCCAACGGCTCGGGCAAGTCCACCCTGTCCTACGCCATCGCCGGCCACCCCAAGTACGAGATCACCTCCGGCAGCGTGCTGCTGGACGGCGAGGACGTGCTGGAGATGACCGTCGACGAGCGCGCCCGCGCGGGCCTGTTCCTCGCCATGCAGTACCCGGTCGAGGTGCCCGGCGTGTCGATGTCGAACTTCCTGCGCACCGCCGCCACCGCCGTGCGCGGCGAGGCGCCGAAGCTGCGCCACTGGGTCAAGGAGGTCAAGGAGGCGATGTCCGAGCTGGACATCGACCCGACCTTCGCCGAGCGCTCGGTCAACGAGGGCTTCTCCGGCGGTGAGAAGAAGCGCCACGAGATCCTGCAGCTCGGGCTGCTCAAGCCGAAGGTCGCGATCCTCGACGAGACCGACTCCGGCCTGGACGTCGACGCGCTGCGCGTCGTGTCCGAGGGCGTGAACCGGTACAAGGCCTCCGGTGACGTCGGCGTCATGCTGATCACGCACTACACCCGGATCTTGAAGTACATCTCGCCCGACTTCGTGCACGTCTTCGCGAACGGCCGCATCGCCGAGTCCGGCGGCCCGGAGCTGGCCGACCAGCTCGAGGCCGAGGGTTACGTGAAGTACATCGGGAAGCAGGAAGCCGCCAGCATCGGCTGACGTTGTACCTGTCTGTGAACACGTATCGAGAGGAGGCGTCGGAGCAGTGACCACCACCGCCACTCCACTGGACGTCGCTACCGTCCGGGCGGACTTCCCGATCCTGGGCCGCACCGTGCGGGAGGGCAAGCGGCTGGTCTACCTCGACTCCGGCGCCACCTCGCAACGCCCGAGGCAGGTCCTCGACGCCGAGCGCGCCTTCCTGGAGACCGCCAACGCCGCGGTGCACCGCGGGGCGCACCAACTGGCCGAAGAGGCCACCGACGCCTACGAGGGCGCGCGGCAGAAGATCGCCGACTTCGTCGGTGTTCAGTACGGCGAGATCGTGTTCACCAAGAACGCGACCGAAGGCGTCAACCTCGTCGCGTACGCGATGGGCAACGCCGCCACCGCCGGCCCCGAAGCCGAGCGGTTCCGCATCGGTCCCGGTGACGAGATCGTCGTGACCGAGATGGAGCACCACGCGAACCTGGTGCCGTGGCAGCAGCTGGCCGCCCGCACGGGCGCCACGCTGCGCTGGTTCGGCGTCACCGACGAGGGCCGGCTGGACCTGTCGAACATCGACGAGCTGGTCACCGAGCGCACCAAGGTCGTCGCCTTCACCCACCAGTCCAACGTGCTGGGCACCGTCAACCCGGTGCGCGTGCTCGCGGACGCGGCCCGTGCGGTGGGCGCGCTGACCGTGCTGGACGCGTGTCAGTCCGTGCCGCACGCCCCGGTCGACTTCACGGCGCTGGGCGTGGACTTCGCCGTGTTCAGCGGCCACAAGATGCTCGGCCCGTCCGGCATCGGCGTCCTCTACGGCCGCCGTGAGCTGCTGGAGGCACTGCCGCCGTTCCTCACCGGCGGTTCGATGATCGAGATGGTCCAGATGGCGAAGTCGACCTTCGCCCCGCCGCCCGCGCGGTTCGAGGCGGGCGTGCCCATGACGTCGCAGGCGGTGGCGCTGGGTGCGGCGGTCGACTACCTCAACGCCATCGGCATGGACCGCATCGCCGCGCACGAGCACCAGCTCACCGAGGCGGCGCTGCGCGGCCTCGCCGAGATCCCGGGCGTGCGGGTCGTCGGCCCGCTGGACACCGTCGACCGCGGCGGCGCGGTGTCGTTCGTCATCGACGGCATCCACGCACACGACGCCGGCCAGGTGCTCGACAGCCTGGGCGTCGCGGTGCGCGTCGGCCACCACTGCGCGTGGCCCCTGCACCGGCGGATGGACGCCGCCGCCACCGTGCGGGCCAGCTTCTACCTGTACAACACGCTGGACGAGGTGACCGCCCTGGTCGACGCCGTCCGCGAGGCGCAGAAGTTCTTCGGGGTGGCGTGATGCAGTTGCAGCAGATGTACCAGGAGATCATCCTGGACCACTACAAGAACCCCCACGGCCGCGGCCTGCGCGACCCGTTCGACGCCGAGTCGCACCAGATCAACCCGACGTGCGGCGACGAGGTGACGCTGCGCGTCAAGCTCGACGGCGACACCGTGCGCGACGTGTCGTACGACGGCCAGGGCTGCTCCATCAGCCAGGCGTCCACCTCGGTGCTCACCGACCTGGTGGTCGGCAGGCCGCTGGACGAGGCGTTCGAGAAGATGGACGCGTTCGTGGAGCTGATGCAGGGCCGTGGCCAGGTCGAACCGGACGAGGACGTCCTGGAGGACGGCATCGCGTTCGCGGGCGTGGCGAAGTACCCGGCACGCGTGAAGTGCGCGTTGCTGGGCTGGATGGCTTTCAAGGACGCGGTGGCACGCAGCGAGGGAGCAAAGGCATGACCGCCGAACAGGACGTGGTGCGCGGTATCGAGGGCATGCCCGAACCGCCCGCGCCGAAGGCAGACGTGGCCGCGGTGGACGACGTCGAGGAGGCCATGCGCGACGTCGTCGACCCCGAACTGGGCATCAACGTCGTCGACCTGGGCCTGGTCTACGACATCCGCGTGGACGAGGAGAACGTCGCGCTCATCGACATGACCCTGACGTCCGCCGCCTGCCCGCTGACCGACGTCATCGAGGACCAGACGCGGTCGGCACTGGTCGGCGGTGGCGGCGGCGGAATCGTCAACGACTTCCGCATCAACTGGGTCTGGATGCCCCCGTGGGGCCCGGAGAAGATCACCGACGACGGCCGCGAACAACTGCGCGCCCTCGGCTTCACCGTCTAGAACGCACCCCCTGAGCACGCGCACGGCGCTGTGGTCGCTCGACCACAGCGCCGTTCTCGTCGGTGACCGGTGCCGCTAAGCCGCCTGCGGCCTCGATCGGCCCGTGTGGACGGACGACCAAGGCCGCGAGCGGGTAGCGGTCCGGGTCAAGGGGCGTAGACGCGTTCGACGAACTCCGCGAGTTGGGTCTCGTCCAAGTGGCGGGCCAGGTCGGCTTCGGACACCATGCCGACCAAGCGGTGGTCTTCCATCACCGGCAGGCGGCGGATCTGGTTGTCCTCCATCGTCCGCAGGACGTGCGACAGGTCGTCGTCCGCGTTGACCCAGTGCAGGTGGCCGGACATCTCGCCGGCCGTCATCGACGAGGGATCCCGGCCCTCGGCGACGCAGCGCAGCACGATGTCACGATCGGTGATGATCCCGTGCAGCCTGTCGTCATCGCCGCAGATCGGCAACGAGCCGACGCCCATGTCCCGCATCATCCGCGCCGCGTCGAGCAGGCTCTGGGTCTCCTTGATGCACTGGACACCGGCGTTCATGATCTCCCGTGCGGTGGTCATGCCGAACCTCCTTGTTCGCGTACCACCAAGGATGCGCCCGTCCGGCGCCACCGGCACCTCGACGCCTACGTCTGCGCCACCAGCATCGCCACGACGTCGACCGGTGAACCGCCTCGGCGGAACGCCCGCCGCTGCCGCACCGCACCCGTGCCGTCCAGCAGCAACCGGTCGATGCCGTCGACCACGAGGTCCTCGTCACCCGCCGCGCGGAGAGCCGGACGCGTCCAGTCCACGAGCGCGCGCACCATGTCCACCGCCGGCACCAGGCGACCGCTGACCGGTTCGATCCCGGCGCCGTCCAACCCGTCCCGCGCCGCCCGCCACAACGCCGTCCGCAGCGCCAGGTCCGGCACGCGCTGCGCGGGCACGCCGGCCAACGCCGTCGCGGCGATCGCCCGCACCAGGGCGGCCAGCACCACGGCCTCGTCCACGGTCGCCGCCACGTCGCACACCCGCAGCTCCACGGTCGGGTGGTGGGCCGACAGCCGCACGTCCCAGTAGATCATCGCCGGGTCCAGCGCCGCCCCGCCCGACCGCAGCACCCGCGTGGCCCGGCGGTAGTCCTCCGCCGACTCGAACCACGGCGGCGCGCCCGCCGAAGGCCACGGGCTCCACGACAGGTAACGCCAACTCGCGTACCCCGTGTCACGCCCGTCCGAGAACGGCGAGTTCGCGCTGATGGCCAACAACACCGGCAGCCACTGCCGCAGGTGGTTGGCGATCACCACCCCGGTGTCCTCGTCCGGGATGCCGATGTGCACGTGGCACCCGCAGATGGTGAGCCCGTCGACCAACGACCCGTACTCGGCGGCGATGGTGCGGTAGCGGTCGGAGTCGGTCAACGGCGGCGGCCGGACACCACCGAGCACCGGCGTCCCGGTCGCCACGATCCGCGCACCCCGGGCACTCGCCAACCCGGCCAACGCGCGCCGGGCCGCCAGCAGCTGCTCACGCACCTCCGCCATGCTGCGGCACACCCGCGTGGCGCTCTCCACCTGGTAGAGCGTCATCTCGGTCTGCAGGTCCAGCCCCGAACGCGCACCGCCCAGCACCTCGGCCGCCAGCGGCACGAGCTGTCCGGTGCCCGGGTCCACCAGGAGGAACTCCTCCTCGACCCCCACCGACAGCGGCGGCAGGTCCGAGACGGCTCGCGGCAGCGGTAGGGCGATGACCTCGCTCACCAGGGACCTCCCTGCGGTGGGTAGTCAGCCTGATGCTATGAGTAACCAATCGGGCCGCACATGCGGCTTTGCGGTGAACTTCCTAACTTACTGCCAGGTGCGGTCCGCCGCGCAGGACGTCGACGTGGTCGCTGGCCGGCCGCCCCAGCACCCAGCTGGTCCCGCGCAACGACTTCGCGTGCTCCTTCAACGGCGCCAGCAGCCGGGACACCTCCCGGTACGACGCCACCGACCCGGCCGCGCAGATCAACGTCGCCAACGACAACGTGACCCCGAGCCCTTCCGCCTCGAACGGCACGTCCAGCACACCCGCGGAGAACGGCACGATCTCGTTCAGCCCGGCCACCACCAGGAAGTCGTCCCCGCCGACGTGCCCCACCTGCACGCCCGGGTACGCCGCCGCACCCTCGGTCAACGCACGCCCTATGGCCCTGATCAGGTCGTCACCCGCCGCGAACCCCGCCGAGTCGTTGACCCGCTTGAACGCGTCCACGTCCAGCCACCCCACCGCGAACAGCTCGCCGCCCAGGATGCGCCGGTCCACCTCCCGCGCGATGGAGTCGCTGCCCGGCAGCCGGGTCAACGGGCTCAACGCCGCCGCCTGCTCCACCTTCATCTCGGCCACACCGCGCACCACGTCCGCGACCCGCACCACGCCCAGGCAGCGGTCGTCGTCGTCCACGACCACGAGGTCGTCGTTGGTGCGCTCACGGTTGGCGTGCGCGACGATGTCCAGCAGCTCCAACGCGCTCGACTCCGCCCCGATCACCTTCGGCCGGTCCGCCAGCCGCGCGGCCTCCCGCTTCGCGTGCAGGGCGTGCCCGAACGGCCCCGTCACCGCCAGCAGGAACCGGTTGCGGTCCACCGTCCAGCACGGCCTGCCCTCGTCGTCCACGAGCACCACGCCGCTGACCGTCGGCTGGTTCGCGAGCACGTCGCGCACCTCCTCGGACGTCGCCGAGTCGGGCAGCGTGGTCGCCGGGTGCAGGAAGTCGGTCACCTTCGGCCCGGACTTGCGCCGCAACGGCGCGGTCATCGTGCTGGTGACCGCCTCCGGGTCGTTGACCTCGCTCAACACCGCCGCGATCGTCGCGTCCACCTTGGGCCTGCGCTGAGGGCTCGCCAGCAGGTTGCCCTGCGCGAGCCGCACCCCGAGCCGGCGCAGGGCGGCCAGCTGCGCCTCGGTCTCCACACCCTCGGCCACGACCAGCGACCCGGTGTGCTCGCACAGGTGCTGCAACGCCTGGACCATCGCGTACCGGGCGGGGTCGGTGGGCAGCGCCACCACCACCTCGCGGTCCAGCTTGATGACGTCCGGCTGCACCTCGGCCAGCAGCGACAGCGGCGAGTCGCCCTCGCCAACGCCGTCCAGGCCGATCCGGAACCCGTCCTCGCGCAGCCGTTCGATGCCCTTGACCAGCAGCCGGCGCGGCGCGCGCGAGTACGGCGTGCCGACCTCGACGACCAGGTCCCCGGGGGTGCGCCCCACCTCGCGCAGCGCGCCGTACAGCGGGGCCATGAGCTCGGTTTTGTCCGCGATCGTCAACGCGAGGAGGTTGACGTGCAGCGGCACGCCCAGGCCGTGGTCGGCCGCGTGTCGGACCGCGCGGCACGCGAGGGCCACGTCGGTGTTGGCCAGGTACCCGGCGCGGAAGGCCATCCGCAGCAGGTCCTGAACGTTGCCGTCGTGCGGTCGGGCCAGCGCTTCAACCGCCACGACCCCTCCGGTGTGGAGGTTGAACAACGGCTGGAAGGCGAAGCGAACGTCATCCAGCAAGGCGGGCACGGCTCGATCGTGCCCGGTCGATCTTCTTTTGCCGAGACCGTTAACCAGGTGTTCTCACACTCTTGGTCGATTGCACAGGAAATACCAGCCGACCGCGCATGGCCCAGGACGCCGAACCGAACAGCCGGAGCATCGCGCGGACGGTTCCGCGCAGGTCATCGTGCCCGCCGAGGTAGTCGCGTTGGAGACTGTCGGACAATTGGAAAAAGCCGTTGAAGAATTCCGGAACCTCGTCGGGCCGCAGCGCCAGCAACGCCTCCAGACCTCTCGACCGCAACACGCGCACCGCCCGTTCCGCCGCCGAACGCCTCACCCCACGCCCGTTCATGATCGCGTCCGCCACCACCGGCGCCCGCCGCAACGCCGCCGCCACGCTGTACCCCGTCGCCGGGTGCACCCACCCCGCCGCCGCGCCGAACGCCCCGTCCCGCGGCCTCCCGTCCAACGGGATGCGCACCCGTTCCTCGGCCTCCGGCACCGCGATGCCGTGCACGGCCAGGCGCGCGTGCAACCGGAGCCGCAGCTCGCGCAACGGCAGACCCGGACGGCGGGCCAGCGACGTCTCCTCCAACAGCACCTCGTCCGCAGACACCGGGATCGCGTAGAGGAACGTCGGGTCGGACGTCGTCGCCGCCGGCGGCTTGCGCCAGTCCATGATCAGCGCCTCGTCCGCGCCGACGAACGGCCGCGCGCTCTCCGCAGGCACCACCACGCCGACCGCCGTCTGCGCCGCCCGACCACCCACGGCGCCGCTCGCGTCCACCACCCGCCCGGTCAACACCCGACCGTCCGCCAACGTCACCGACGTGGCCGTGCGGCCGACCACCCGACCCGCGGCCACCCGCACCTCGTCCGGCAGCCGCCACAACCGCTCGTTGTCCAACACCGCGTAGGCCCGCGTGATCACGTGCTCCGCCGTCGTCACCGCACGGGCTTTCGACGTGCTGAAGGCCACCGGCGCGTCGGCAGGCAACTCGTCCACCCACGCCGCGTAGGTGGCCCGCCACCGACGCCCCGGGTTGGGGTCGACCACCGCGGTGCCCAGACCCCTCGCCGCGCACGCCCGCGCCAACGCCCGTCCCGCCGGCCCGCCACCGACGACCACCACGTCCACTTAGCGCTTCTCCGGCGGCTCGGGCGGCAGCAGGTTGCCCAGCACCAGCGGCTGGTACTGCGCCACCACGTCCGCGAGTTGCGTCACTGTGCGCTCGATCGCCTCCCGCGCCGCGTTGCGCTCCGCGATCACCGCCGACAACAGCAGCGCCGTCAACACCGCCGTGCCGTTGAACGCCTGCAACGTCACCATCCGCACCACCAGGTCCAGATCGGCGAACGGGCCCGTGCTGCGTGCCGCTCCCCGTGCCGCCAACGTCGTCGCGATCAACGCGCACGGCGCCGTGCCCAAGTGCTGGAACCGCAGTGCCGCCCAGATCAGGAACGGGAACACCAGGTACATCAGCCGCAGGTCGCTCGTGCTCGCCACGGCCATGACCACCGCCGTGCTCACCGCCAACGCCACGGCCTCCACCCACCGGCGCAGCGGGTGGGCGCGCAGGCGCACCGAGCGGAACGCCAGGACGATCGGCACGAACACCAGCACGCCCAGCGCGTCACCGGTCCACCACACCATCCACGTCGACCAGAACAACGCGCCGTCGATGACACCGGTGACCAGCAACGTGCCTGAGCCGACCGTCGCGCTCACCGCCATGCCCACGAACCCGCCCAGCAGCACGAGCGCGAGCGCGTCACGCGTGCGGTCCATCTCCTGTCGGAAGCACACCCTCTTGAGCAACAGGTAGGCCACCACCGGACCGAGGGTGTTGCCCGCCGTGATGAGGAACGTCGTACCGACCTCGGCGAGCGTGAAGTTGACCGCGAACGCGCCCAGCGCGATGCCCGGCCACATCCCCAGCCCGCCCATCAGCAACGCCAGCACGGCGACGCCGGTCGGCGGCCACAACGGCGTCACCTGGTCGTTCACCAACGCTTGGAGGAGGCCGAGGCGAGCGCCCGCGTAGTAGCAAGCCGCGACCACGGCGACGTGAAGCGCGTACCGGCCGAGCCGAGGGGAGAGCTGCACGGGCACAGCATCCACCGTCCCAGGGGGACGCACCACGCCTAGCTGCGGAGATGGCGAAATCGACCCCCCGATTTGTCTCCGCGTGGGCCGCGGTGTAACTTTCTCTCTGCCAGCGCGGAACGGGCCGGAGAGAGACCGGAACGGAGCGCGGCGAACAAGCCCCGGGATCGAATCAGCAGCACAGTGTGCTGCCTCGGCTCCGGACGGTAGAACAAAGTGAATGCGAAGCGAGTTCAGCGCGGAGCCGAGAAGCCGAAACCGGCCGATTTGACACCGCGAAAACGAGCGAGCTAAGCTTCAACCAGAACGAAA
>NZ_PYAX01000023.1 GCF_003014735.1 Saccharothrix carnea
GGCGGCGGTGGGTGGCGGGCGGTGGGGGTGAGGGGGTTGGTGGTGTGGGGCGGGGGTTGGGGGCGGTCCTCTTTGTTTCAACCGACGCTTCAGGGGCGGGATAACGGCGTTTTGGTTTGTTGGTTTTTTAGGTTCACCCGGTTGGGTGGCCGGGGTGAGGGGTGGGTTGTTGCTGTTTGCGCTGGTCTGGGTGCTGGCGGGTGGGTTAGACCGGGTCGGCGGCGGGCTCGCTTGTGCTGGGGTGGGGTGCGTCTTGGAGGGGGTCTGCGGTGGGGTGTTGGTCGCGTTGGGCCTTTGGCTGGTGGTCGGCGCGTGGTGAGCGGTCGGGACGGCGCCAGGGCAGTTCCGGGTAGGTCGCCAGTTCCACGTGGGTGGTGCAGCGGGACAGTTCGGCGTAGGCGCCGGCCAGGACGGCGGCTCTGATGCGGCGCACCTGACCGACCGTCGGCAGCTCCCCCACCAGCAGGAACGGCAGCAGCAAGCGCCACGCGCCGACGGTGGCGGCACGGTGGCGGTGTGGTGCGCGCAGCACCGCGCGAGCCACTCGCAGCGCGTGCTCGCCGGCGTTGATCGCCACCGGGTACCCGGCGTGGTCCCACGACCAGCGCAGGGCGTCGGCCATGGCGCAGCGCACGCAGTCGGCGGGCCCGGTGGCCAGTTCCTCGCCGCACTGGGAGCACGCGAGCAGCGTCATCGCCCAGTCGGTGCAGGTCCACGGGTGCCGTCCGACCTCGTCGGCGAGGACGAGCTCGGCCAGTTCGCGTTCTCCGGCGCCGCCCTCGGCGAGCTGTTCGGCGGCCAGCAGCTCCTGCCAGTCGAGCAGCCAGTACTGGTCGACGAGCTCCGCGCAGAACCGGCACGCCGGGTAGCCGCGGCCGGCCAGGTCGCCGCACGACGGGCACGGCGAGACGGCGGCGGGGCGGGCCACGCGCCGGGCGCCGGGCGGGAACGGCTGGTGATCAGCCACGCGAGAAAGGTACGCGCAAACGGTGGCGCTTGGCATCCGCACCTTGGCATCGGCACCTGGCCGTGGCTATGGTCAGGCCGACAGCTCGACTCACACCGATAACTCAACACACGCGGGAGCTCGCGCCACAGCGGGCTGAGAGGGCGGCTGGAGCGCGAGGCTCCGGTGCCGCCGACCGCCTGAACCTGACCGGGTAATGCCGGCGTAGGGAGGAATGTCGTGACGGCACTTGACGACCGTTCGGTCAAGCCCAGTGTCACCACCGGACCGATCTCGGGCTCGCGCAAGGTCTACCGCGAGGTGGCCGAGGGTGTGCGGGTCCCGTTCCGCCGGGTTGGGCTGACCAACGGCGATCACGTCGATCTGTACGACACTTCCGGTCCGTATACCGACGACAACGCGACCATCGACGTCCACAGTGGACTTCCGAAGCTGCGCGCGGACTGGGTCGCGGGACGCGAGCCCGTGCACGGGGCGGTGACCCAGCTGGCGTACGCCAAGGCGGGGATCATCACGCCGGAGATGCGGTTCGTGGCGGCCCGCGAGAACATGAGCCCGGAGTTCGTCCGGGACGAGGTGGCGATCGGCCGGGCGGTCATCCCGCTCAACCGCAACCACCCCGAGGCCGAGCCGATGATCATCGGCAAGAAGTTCCTCGTGAAGATCAACGCGAACATCGGCAACTCGGCCGTGACCTCCTCGATCGAGGAGGAGGTGGAGAAGATGGTGTGGGCGTCGCGGTGGGGCGCCGACACGATCATGGACCTGTCGACGGGCAAGCGGATCCACGAGACGCGCGAGTGGATCATGCGGAACTCGCCGGTGCCGATCGGCACGGTGCCGATCTACCAGGCGCTGGAGAAGGTGGACGGTGATCCGGCGAAGCTGTCGTGGGAGGTCTACCGCGACACGGTGATCGAGCAGGCCGAGCAGGGCGTCGACTACATGACGGTGCACGCGGGCGTGCTGCTGCGGTACGTGCCGCTGACGGCCAAGAGGGTCACGGGCATCGTGTCGCGCGGTGGGTCGATCATGGCCGCGTGGTGCCTGGCGCACCACAGGGAGAGCTTCCTCTACACGCACTTCGAGGAGCTGTGCGACATCCTGCGCGCGTACGACGTGACGTTCAGCCTGGGTGACGGGCTGCGGCCGGGTTCGATCGCGGACGCCAACGACGAGGCGCAGTTCGCCGAGCTCAGGACGTTGGGCGAGCTCACGCACATCGCGCGGGCGAAGGACGTGCAGGTGATGATCGAGGGTCCGGGTCACGTGCCGATGCACAAGATCGCGGAGAACGTGCGGTTGGAGGAGGAGTGGTGCGGGGAGGCGCCGTTCTACACCCTCGGGCCGCTGGCCACGGACATCGCGCCCGCGTACGACCACATCACGTCGGCGATCGGTGCGGCGCAGATCGGCTGGCTGGGCACGGCGATGCTGTGCTACGTCACGCCGAAGGAGCACTTGGGCCTGCCGAACCGGGACGACGTGAAGACCGGCGTGATCACGTACAAGATCGCGGCGCACTCGGCTGACCTGGCCAAGGGCCACCCGGGCGTGCAGGACTGGGACGACGCGCTGTCGAAGGCGCGGTTCGAGTTCCGGTGGGAGGACCAGTTCAACCTGTCGCTGGACCCGGACACGGCGCGGTCCTACCACGACGAGACGCTGCCGGCGGCGCCCGCGAAGACGGCGCACTTCTGCTCGATGTGCGGACCGAAGTTCTGCTCGATGAAGATCACCCAGGACGTGCGGCGGTACGCGGAGGAGCGCGGTCTGTCCACTGTGGAGGCTATCGAGGCGGGCATGGAGGAGAAGTCGCACGAGTTCACCGACCACGGTGCCAAGGTGTACCTGCCGGTGGTCGAGTGATGGCGTCCACGCCACCGAGGGTCCTCACCATCGCCGGGTCCGATTCCGGTGGTGGTGCGGGCCTGCAGGCCGATCTGAGGACGTTGTTCGCGTGCGGTGTGCACGGGATGACGGCGGTCACGGCGGTGACCGTGCAGAACTCGCTGGGCGTCACCGGGTACACCGAGGTGCCGCCGGAGGTGGTGGCCGCGCAGATCGAGGCGGTGGCCACCGACATCGGGGTGGACGCGGCGAAGACGGGGATGCTGGCGTCGGCGGCGATCATCGAGGCGGTCGCGGCGGCGGTGGACCGGGTCGACGTCGGGCCGTTCGTGGTGGACCCGGTGGCGGCGTCGATGCACGGCCACCAGCTGTTGGCCGACGACGCGCTGGACGCGTTGCGGACGTTGCTGTTCCCGCGGGCGACGCTGGTGACGCCGAACCTGGACGAGGTGCGGCTGCTCACCGGGATCGACGTGCGCAGCCGTGCCGACCAGCGCAAGGCCGCCGAGGCGCTGCACGCGCTGGGCCCGCGGTGGGTGCTGGTGAAGGGCGGGCACCTGTGGGACGACCCGGAGTGCCTGGACGTGCTGTTCGACGGTGCGGAGTTCGTCGAGCTGCTCGGCCCGCGCTACGACGTCAAGCACACGCACGGCAGCGGTGACACGTTGGCGTCGGCGATCGCGTCGCAGCTCGCGCGGGGTGCGGACGTGCCGTCCGCGGTGCGGTTCGGCAAGGACTTCATCGTCCGCTCGGTGGCCGCCGCGTACCCGTTGGGTGGCGGGGTCGGTCCCGTGTCGCCGTTGTGGCGGTTGGAGGGCTAGCTTCGGTGGGGTGGAGGTCGACTTGACCGGTGCCCCGGAGACGATGCTGGCGACGCTGTACGCGCGGGCGCTCGACGCCCGCGCGCGGCAGCCGATCCTCGGTGACGCGGCGGCGCTGGACGCCGTGTCGCGCATCGAGTACGACTTCCCGCGCACCGGTATCACCGCGTCGACGGCGGCGGGGGTCGCGATGCGGGCGAAGCTGCTGGACGACTGGACCGCCGACTTCCTGGTGCGGCACCCTTCGGCGACCGTGCTGCACCTGGCGTGCGGGCTGGACACGCGGGCGCAGCGGATGGCGTTCGGGCCGGGGGTGCGGTGGGTGGACGTCGACCTGCCGTCGGTGGCGGTGCTGCGGGAACGGTTGCTGGACGTGCCGGGCGGGGACTACCGGCTGGTGCACGCGTCCGTGACGGACGACGGGTGGTGGGACGAGGTGCCGGCGGACCGGCCCGTGGTGGCCGTGTTCGAGGGGCTGACCATGTACTTGACCGGGGACGAGGTGCGCGGGCTGGTGCGGCGGGTCACCGGGCGGTTCGGGCGCGGTGAGCTGCTGTTCGACGTGTACGGGTCGTTCGGGATCAGGGTGCAGAAGCTGGTGCCGGCGGTGCGGCGGGCCGGGGCGACGTTGCACTGGGGGCTGGACGACCCGGCCGTCGTGGAGTCGTGGCACGAGGGGTTGAGGTGCGTGGACGCGGTGCGGTCGGTGGAGCTGCCGCAGATCGCCGCCGAGCCGCTGTCGGGGCGGGTGCCGATGTGGGTGATGGCCCGGTTGCCGAAGGTCAGGGACGTCGGGCGGGTGCTGCGGTACCGGTTCTAAGGATGCTCTAAGGCACCGGCGTGGAACTCGGGCGTCTTGTAAGACATGGGCGCACTTCAGGACGCTTACGTCGCCGAGCTGGTGTTGAGCCAACCCGAGGCGGTGACGGCGCTGTTCGCGGGCTCGGTGCTGTTGGGCGCGGTCGGGTTCGTGATGGCGCGGCGGCGTGGCTGGGCGGCGTTGCCCGCCGTGCTGGCGGGGTGCGGGCTGGCGTTGGCGGTCGCGGTGACGTTGGCCCGGCCGGGTGGCTCCTTCTCGGTCGCGACCACCGACCCGATCGGGATGTGCGTCGCCAACGAGTTCTCGCTGACCGGCTCCCTGCCGCGGCTGAACCTGGTGATGCTGGTGCCGTTCGCGTTCTTCGCCACGCTGGCCACTCGCAGGCCGGTGGCGGTGTTCGGCGTCGCGGCGGCGTTCAGCGGGGCGGTGGAGTTCGTGCAGGCCCTGACCGCGATCGGGGTGTGCGAGGCGCAGGACTTCATCAACAACACGGTGGGCGCGTTCTTCGCCGTGCTGGTGGCGTGGCTGCTCACAGCCGCCGCGGGTGGCCCTCGTACAACGCGCGGAGGTCGACCCTCTCGGGATCCGGCAGCCACAGGGTGAGCGCGCCTTCGAGGAACGCCGCCGGCTCGGCCGCCCGGTCCGCGCCGGTGGACACCGGCCTCAGCTGACCTCGCCGACCAGTTCCTCCAGCGCGGGCAGGGCGTTGACCAGGGCGTCGCGGTGTTCCGGGCTCAGTTCCTCGATCCGGCGCTGCAGCTCCCGCACCCGCGCCGAACGCACGCCGGACACCATCGTCACGCCTTCGGGCGTCGGCGTCGCCAGCCAGGCGCGGCCGTCCTGGGGGTCCGGTTCACGGCGCACGTACCGGGCCTCCACCAGGGCCGCCACGATCCGTGACAACGTCGGCGGCGCGACGCCTTCCTTGGCGGCCAGGTCGCCCAACCTCATGGGGCCGCACCGGGCCAGCGTGGCCAGCGCCGACACCGCACCCGGCCCGAGCCCGGGCGACCCGGTGCGCCGGAGCAGCCGGGATAGCCTGCCGATCGCGAGGTACAGCCGGGCGGTGGCGTCCTCGACCTGGTCGGCCGTCACGGCACTCCTCCTCGGGCAGACGGACACGGGCGAGCATCCATCATGCCGTGCGGGGCAATCACCCCATTGCCGGACTCGACGCGTGCGCCCAGAAACGCTTCGGGATCCGCCCCGCCAGCCGCGCCAGCCGGCCCGCCTCCACGCCCGCCCGCATCGCCGCCGCCATCCGCTCCGGGTCCTGCGCCCGCGTCACGGCGGTCGCCAGCAGCACGGCCGAGCAGCCCAGTTCCATCGCCAACGCCGCGTCCGACGCCGTGCCGACCCCCGCGTCCAGGATCACCGGCACGGACGCCCGCGACACGATCAGCTCGATGTTGTGCGGGTTGCGGATCCCCAGCCCCGTCCCGATCGGCGAACCCAGCGGCATGACGGCGGCGCAGCCGAGCTGTTCCAGCCGCAGCGCCAGCACCGGGTCGTCGGAGGTGTAGGGCAGCACCACGAACCCGTCGTCGACCAGCTTCTCCGCCGCGTCCAGCAGCTCCACCGGGTCGGGCAGCAGGGTCTGGTCGTCGGCGACGACCTCCAGCTTCACCCAGTCCGTGCCCAACGCCTCCCGCGCGAGCCGCGCCGTCAGCACGGCTTCGGCGGCGGTGCGGCAGCCGGCCGTGTTCGGCAGCGCGGTGACGCCCAGCCGGCCGAGCAGGTCCAGCACGCCGCCGCCGGACGAGTCCAGGCGCCGCATCGCGACCGTCGTCAGCTCCGTGCCGGACGCCACCAGCGCGCGCTCCAGCACCGACAGGTTCGCCGCACCACCGGTGCCCATGATCAACCGCGAGCCGAACTCGCGCCCGGCGATCACCAGTGGATCGTCCACGTCACCCTCCCTGCACGGCGGTCAGCACCTCGACCGCGGACCCCTCGGGCACCGACGTCGTCCCCCACGCCGCCCGCGGCACGACCTCGCCGTCCAGGGCGACCGCGACACCACTGGCGGGCGCGTCGAGCAGCGCGAGCACGGTGGCGACGGTCGACCCGTCGGCCAGTTCCCGTTCCAGACCGTTGACCTTCGCCTTCACCGGCTGTTTCCTCCTTCGCGGAGCAGGGTGAGCACCCGCCGCGCCGTGACGGGCGCGAGCAGCAGACCGTTGCGGTGGTGGCCGGTGGCGGCCAGCACGCCGGGTTCGAGCCAGTCGATGACCGGCGCGTTGTCGGGGCTGCCCGCGCGGAACCCGGCGGCGACCTCGGCCAGCCCGTACTCGGCGATGCCCGGCCACACCACCTCGGCGTCGCGCAGCAGGTCGCGCACGCCGCCCACGGTCACGTCACCGTCGAACCCGGCCTCGTACTGGGTGGCGCCGAGCACGAACCCGCCCTCGCGCGGCACCAGGTAGACCGGGCGGCCGGAGACCTGGGCGCGGATCGTGTGCCGCGGTGGCGGCAACGCGCCCGGCCGCGCCGACAGCCGCAGGATCTCGCCCTTCACCGGACGGATCACGTCGCGCAGCGCCGGGTGCAGGTCGCGGCTCCACGCGCCGGCGGCGATCACCGTCACGTCCGACTCCGAACCGGACTCCGGCGCGGTGTCCGACGCGGTGTCCGATGCGGTGTCCGATGCGAACACGACACCGTTGCCCGCGCACGCCTCCCGCAGCGCCCGCAGCAGCGCCCGGTTGTCCACGGCCACGTCACCCGGCACCGACAGTCCACTCCGGACCGGACCGAGTCCCGGCTCCAGCGCCCGCAGCTCACGGCCCGTCACCTTCGACGCCGACCGACCCATCCGGCCCAGGTAGGCGCACAACTGGTCCAGCACCTCGACATCGGCCCGGTCGACGGCCACCGCCAACGTGCCCACCGGGCTCAGCGCGACACCGAGGGCACGCGCGAACTCCGGCCACAGCTCCAACGACTCGACGCCGAGCGCCAGCACGTCCTCGTCACCCGGCCACGCCTCGGTGATCGGCGCGAGCATCCCGCCCGCGACCCACGAACCGCCGTGCGGCGAACCGTGGTCCACCACCACGACCCGGTAGCCGGCGCGTGCCGCGTACCAGGCCACGGACAGCCCGATGACACCACCGCCGAGGACGGTCACTCGCATTGCCAAGGCACTCACGCTCCCTGCGCCGGCATGACCCGGATCAGGTTCGACGGTCGGAGCGAACCACGCTCCCTCTCAGCCCGGTGTGTTCCAGGCTCCCGTGCGGACCACGTCCACCGTAGCGCACGAAACGCCCCTGCGGTTACGGTGCCGCCCGTGCCAGGACTCGACGGAACGCGGATCAGGCGGCGGCTCGCCGACGCACGGCTCTACCTCTGCACGCCCGCGCGGCCCGACCTCGCCGAGTTCGCGGACGCCGCGCTCGCGGGCGGCGTGGACATCGTGCAGCTGCGGGACAAGGGCCTCGAAGCCAGGCAGGAGATCGCCGCGCTGGAGGTGCTCGCCGAGGCGTGCGCCCGGCACGGCGCGCTGCTCGCGGTCAACGACCGGGCCGACGTGGCGCTCGCCGTGGACGCGGACGTGCTGCACCTGGGCCAGGACGACCTGCCGGTGCCGCTCGCCCGCCGGGTCGTCGGCGACGACGTGGTGATCGGCCGGTCCACGCACGACGTGGCGCAGGCACGGGCGGCGGCGGTCGAGCCGGGCGTGGACTACTTCTGCACCGGGCCGTGCTGGCCGACGCCGACCAAGCCGGGCCGTCCGGCACCGGGCCTGGACCTGGTGCGCGCCACCGCGGGCACGACTGATCGGCCGTGGTTCGCGATCGGCGGGATCGACCGCGAACGGCTGCCGGAGGTGCTGGCGGCGGGCGCGGAGCGGGTCGTGGTCGTGCGCGCGATCACCGAGGCAGAGGACCCCCGGGCCGCCGCAGCCTGGTTGAAACTTCAACTAAAGGGCGTACAGTCGACGGCGTGATGCCTGTGCTGTACCTGGGCCACGGGGCGCCCCCGCTGGCCGACGACGAACGGTGGACCGGCGAGCTGAGGTCCTGGTCGGCGACGTTGCCGCGGCCCGAGTCGGTCCTCGTCGTGTCCGCGCACTGGGAGAACGACCAGCTCACGCTCGGCGCGACCACCACCGTGCCGCTGACGTACGACTTCTGGGGCTTCCCCCGGCGGTACTACGAGGTCACCTACGACGCGCCGGGCGCGCCCGAGCTCGCCCGCGAGGTCGTCGGGCTGCTCGACCGGCCCGTGGCGCACGACGAGCGGCGCGGGCTCGACCACGGCGCGTACGTGCCGCTGAAGGAGCTGTTCCCCGAGGCGGACGTCCCCGTGCTGCAGATGTCCATGCCCAGCCTCGACCCGCGCGACCTGTTCGACGTCGGCCGCCGGCTCGCGCCGCTGCGCGAACAGGGCGTGCTGATCGTCGGCAGCGGGTTCATGACGCACAACCTGAGCTGCGTGGACATGTCAGTCGGCCCCGACTACGAGCCGCCGTCGTGGTCGGCCGAGTTCGACGACTGGGCGGGCCGGGCGCTGGCCGCCGCCGACGTGGACGCGCTGCTGGACTTCCAGCGCAAGGCGCCCGCCGCCGGTGTCGCGCACCCGCGCACCGAGCACTTCGCGCCGCTGTTCGCGTCGTTGGGCGCGAGCGCCGCGCAGGAGGCCACGACCACCGTGGACGGGTTCTGGTACGGGCTGTCCAAGCGGTCCGTGCAGTTCGGCTGACCCACGCGCGAACGCCCCCCGGGTCGGAACCCGAGGGGCGTCGCGTGAAGCAGTGCGCGGTCCGCAGGGACGACCACGCGCTGACCCTCCAGGTCAGCCGATCGCGAGCCGCAGGCCGTAGACGCTGAGGATCTCGTTGACCGGCTGGAAGAAGGTCGTGCCGCCGGAGGAGCAGTTGCCCGAACCACCGGAGGTCACGCCCTGGGCCTGGCCGTAGCCGGTGCCCGCCACCCACGAGCCGCCGGAGTCGCCGGGCTCGGCGCACGCGTTGGTCCGCGTCATGCCGTAGACCGCGCCCTGCGCGTAGTTGACCGTCTGGTTCTTGGCCTGGACCGTGCCGCAGCGCCAGCCGGTGGTGGAGCCGGAACGGCAGATCGCCGCGCCGATGGCGGCCTCCGAGGAGCCCTTCACCACGACGTTGGTGCCGTTGTAGCGGTTGACCCACGGACGCGAGGTCCAGCTGGAGTTGGTGCGCACCCAGGCGTAGTCGTTGCCCGGGAAGGACGAGCCCGCGAACGAGCCCGAGGTGACGCGGTTGTAGCCCTGGGTCGCGGTGCCGGTGCGGCCGCAGTGGCCCGCCGTCACGTAGCCACCCGCCGTGACCGAGAAGCCGACCGAGCAGCGCCCGCCGCCCATGTAGTAGGCGTCACCACCGCGGGTGTCGTACAGCGTGGTGGGGCTGTGGTCGACCTCGACCACGCGCACCGCCGGGCTGACCGACCTGGCGGTCGCCAGGAACGACTCCGCCGCCGCGTCGCGCTGGAAGCGGTTGACCTCGACGACGACCGAGTTCGTCTGCTCGTCGACCCGCCAGCCGGTGATCGACGTCGGCGCCGACAGGCCGTCGATCGCCGACTTCGCGCCGGTCAGCTGCCGGTGGGAGAAGGCGACGTACTTGGCGTCGGCGCCCGCGGCCTTCGCCGCGCCCGCCTTGGCCGGGTCGGCCACGGCGACCACCAGCTTGCCGGTCGCCTGGTTGATCCACGACCCCGCGTAGGCGCTGCCGACCGCGGACCGCGCCGCGGACTCGACCTCACCCGCCCGGGTGTCACTCGCCAAACGGGCGGTGACCTGTTCGGCGGTCAGGCCGAGGTCACGCTGCGCCGCTTGGAGCAACTCGGCGGGGTAGCTCTCCGTGTCGGCCGGGGTTGCGCCATAGGGCGCGGCGGGTGCCGCGCCGGCCGGTACGCTGAGAGCTGTAGCCGTGCCGGCGGCCAGCAGGACGGCCGTGGCAAGGCGGACCGCACTCGTGCGGTTCATTAGGCGTCTCCCTCATCTTCGGGTGCAGGGAACCCGAGAGCCTGGTTGCAGGGACCGCTCTCGGGGGCTCTAGGGGGACGGGTGGTGGGGCGGCGGCAGGGGTCGCCCCACCCCTTTACTTCTCGCCCGTGTCGTCGCTCGGGCCTTCGAGTCCGTCGTCGCGCTCGTCGCGTCCGGTGAGGCGCGCGGCAGGGACCGCTCTTCCGCGTCTCGCATGGCACTCCTCCCCGGTCGCTACCGATCAGTACTCGCCCGTTCGAGCGACGTTATGACCCTGTTACCTATTACGGTTCGGGCCATCTGAGGGCGAAGTGTGTCACAGGACACGCCGAGGTGACTGCGCTGTGTAGCGTTTGACAGTTAACTCTCACTCAAGGTAGTGAGACGATCACCGATTCGGGCGGATTTGCCAGAAGTAAGCGATTCGGTGAAGCAAGCCACGGACGTGTGAATGCTGTTGCTCTGGGCGGGTGAGGCAGGAGAAGTTCCGGTAACGACCCGTGTAGTCGCGATGCCGCCGCAGGGGTGAGGATCGGCCCATGGGACTCGTCACGATCTCCGACCTCCAAGCCGCCGCCGACCGCATCAAGGGCGCGGCGGTCCGCACTCCCCTGCTGCGGTTCGACGACGGGTTGTGGCTCAAGCCGGAGAGCCTGCAGCCGGTCGGCGCGTTCAAGATCCGCGGCGCGTACAACGCGCTGGCGCGGCTGCCCGAGGACGTGCGGGCGCGCGGCGTCGTCGCCTACTCCAGCGGGAACCACGCGCAGGCCGTCGCGTACGCGGCGAAGCTGTTCGGCGTGCCCGCGGTGATCGTCGTGCCGGACGACACCCCGCGGGTCAAGGTCGACGCGACCCTCTCGCACGGCGCCGAGGTCGTGCAGGTGCCGATGGCGCAACGGGAGGTGCGGGCCGCCGAGCTGGTCGCCGAACGGGGCGCGACGCTGATCCCGCCGTTCGACCACCCGGACGTCATCGCCGGTCAGGGCACCATCGGGCTGGAGGTGATCACCGACAAGCCGGACGTGGCCACGGTGCTGGTGCCGGTCAGCGGCGGCGGGTTGATCTCCGGGGTGGCCACGGCGGTGAAGGCGCTCAGCCCCGCCACGCGGGTGGTGGGGGTCGAGCCGGAGCTGGCCGGTGACGCGGCCGAGTCGCTGCGGGTCGGCACGCTCATCCGGTGGCCCGCCGGTGATCGGGCCCGGACCATCGCAGACGGGCTGCGGGCCGAGCCGTCCGAGCTGACGTTCGAGCACATGCGCGCCTACGTGGACGACATCGTGACGGTGTCGGAGGAGCAGATCGGGGCGGCGGTCGGTGTGCTCGCGCGGCGGGCGCGGCTGGTGGTGGAGCCCAGCG
Organism: Saccharothrix carnea; assembly: GCF_003014735.1. GTDB lineage: Bacteria > Actinomycetota > Actinomycetes > Mycobacteriales > Pseudonocardiaceae > Actinosynnema > Actinosynnema carneum. Next base: position 11,783 of record NZ_PYAX01000023.1, read on the forward strand.
GTGCGGTCACCGTCGCCGCGTACCTCGCGCGGCGGTCCGAGTGGGGGTCGGCGGGTGGGACGGTGGCGGTGCTGTCCGGGGGGAACGTCGATCCGGAGGTGTTCACCCGGTACCTCTAAGCCGATGTCTTCAGCGGGGTCGTCAGCCCGGGGTCGTCAGTCGTGCACGCGCGCGGGCGGGGCGTCCACGCCGCAGCTGTGGCACTCGGGCACCTCCGGGGTCGGTTTGAGCACGCCGTTGTCCGTGCCGAGGGCCAGCAGGCCGCCGACGATGGACGCGACCGCGCACACCAGCAGAGCCGTCTGCCAGCCCTCGGTGAGCGCGGTCGGGTCGGCGTACTGGGCGCCGGTCAGGCCGGCCACGGCGGGCAGCACGGCCACCGCGACCAGGCTGCCGGTGCGGGCGACGGCGTTGTTCACGCCCGAGGCGACCCCCGCGTACCGGTCGGGGGCGGCGGCCAGCACGGTCGCCGTCACCGGCGCCACCACGGCGGCCAGGCCGAAGCCGAACACCAGCAGTCCGGGCAGCACGCCCGTCCAGTAGCCCGCGCCCGGCTCGACCCAGCGCAGCATCAGCATGCCGACCCCGATCAGGACCGGTCCTCCGACGAGTTGGGCGCGGGGACCGATGCGCTGGGCGAGCGCGCCGGAGCGGGCGGAGAGCGCCAGCATGATCAGCGTGATGGGCAGGCTCGCCAAGCCAGAGGCTGTCGGCGAGTAGTGCAGTGACACCTGCAGCTGCAGCACCATGAGCACCATCACCCCGCCCAGGGCCGCGTATACGAGGAACGTCAGGGCGTTGGCCAGCACGAACGTGCGATCGGCGAACAGCTGCGGCGGGACGAGCGGGTCACGGCCCCGGCGCTGCATCACGACGAACACCACCAGGCAGCCCACGCCGACCACCGCCGCCGTGACCACGAGCGCGTCCGCGCCCCGGACCGGCGCCTCGACCAGCGCGCCCGTGATGCCCGCCAGACCGATCGCGCCGACGAGCGACTCGCCGATGTTCGGGTGGCCGGTGAGGGCCTCGTCACGGGATTCGGGCACGTGGCGGCGGGCCAGCCACACGCACAGCGCCGCGACCGGCAGGTTGATCAGGAACGCGAGCCGCCACGACCAGGCCTGGACCAGGAGGCCTCCGAGCAGCGGCCCGATCGCCGTGGCCACGCCGGACAGGCCGGACCACGCGCCGATCGCCCGGCCCCGGTCGGCGCGGACGAAGACGGACTGGAGGATGGCGAGCGAGCCGGGGGTCAGCAGCGCTCCGCCGACGCCTTGGAGCACCCGTGCGACGACCAGCAGTTCCGTGGTCGGTGCCAGGCCGCAGAGCAATGAGGCCGCGCCGAACCAGAGCACGCCGAACGTGAAGACCCGGCGGCGGCCGTAGCGGTCCCCGAGCGAGCCCGCGATCAGGATCAGCGAGGCCAGGGCCAGCAGGTAGCCGTCGAGGATCCACTGCAGGCCGGCGACCGAGGCGTCGAGCTCGGCGCCGATGCGGGGCAGGGCGACGTTGACGATCGTGCTGTCGAGCATCGCCATGCCCGAGCCGAGGATGGTCGTCGCCAACACGGCCTTGGCCCGGCCCGTGCCCCACACCACAGTCTCCGCCACCCGGCCATTGTGCGCTCGGAGTTGTCCACAGGTCGCGTCGGAGTGCGCCGGATTGTCGGTGGGTGGTGGCAGGATCAAGAACAGGGGTCCCCCTGGGCGGGGGACGCCTTGGTGGTGTGGGCGGTTGGGGAGTTGTGGGGCTGCCTGGGGTGGAGGCGGAAAGATAAAAAAATTAAAAAAAGATGAAAGCGTCCTCGCCGGACGGGCAGATCAGCAGGATGACCCCAACTACGCCTGGATGTTCCTGTTGCGTTGTGGGTCCGGGTTTCGTGTCATCCCACCGACCTCCCTCCGGGCTACCGCACGCGTCAAGAGGGCGCCCGCAGTTGACGCCGCGGGCAAAGCTGGACCAGCCCTCTTGACGCGTGCGGTAGGGCTACGCCAGGTCGGCGGGATGACACGAACCCCTCCGTTGAGAAGGTCGAGGGGCGTCGCGGCCGCACGCGCACCGGTGCCGTTCGACCCCGCGCTCGATGGACCTTCGGACCGTCTGACCGCCGGTCTTTTTCTGCGGAGAAGGGTTCGTGTCATCCTGCTGGTCTGACCGCCGGTGACGGTTCGGTATTTGCGGTGAGGTCAGTCGGCGGGTCGGTTCAGGGTGGCCACGAACTTGTAGCGGTCGCCCCGGTACACCGAGCGCACCCATTCCACCGGGTTGCCCTCCGTGTCGAACGAGTGCCGCGACAGCAGCAGCATCGGCAAGCCGATGTCGGCGCCCAGCAGTTCCGCCTCCTCCGGTGACGCCAGAGCCGTCTCGATCGTCTCCTCCGCGTGTCCCATCTCGACGCCGAACCGCTCCCGCAGGACCTGGTACAGCGACGCGCCCGGTGCGAGGTAGCGGCGCAGGCCGCGGAACCGGCCCAGGGCCAGGTGGGTCGTCTCGATCGCCATCGGCTCGCCGTCCGCCAGTCGCAGCCGGTGCAGGCGGAGGACCTTGGCGCCCGCCCTCACGCCCAGCAGCCTGGCCAGCTCGGCCTCGGCGGGCATCTCCGACGCCTCGATCAACCGCGACGACGGCTGCCTGCCCTGGGCTTTCATGTCCTCTGTGTACGACGACAGCTGGAGCCGTTGCGCCACCTTGGGTTCCGCCGCGAACGTGCCCTTGCCCTGCACGCGCAGCAACCGACCCTCCACGGTGAGTTCGGCAAGCGCTTGCCGCACCGTGGTGCGGGACACGTCGAACTCCGCCGCCAGCGAACGTTCCGTCGGGATCGGCGATCCGGGCGGCAACGCGCGCAGGAGGTCGAGCAGATGCCGCTTGAGTCCCCAGTACTTCGGCTCGCGCTGCGCGCGAGTCCTGGCGTCCACGCCAGTCGCAGGGCTCGTTTCGAGCATGCCTTCCTCCTCGCCCCTAGCCAGCCGACCTTGCCAGCGCTCCCGGACACAGGATGCCTTGTCCTCGTCGGATCGTGCGCCCGAACCCCCGACAAGTGCCGAGAAAATGGTCCGATGACTTTGCAACGGTCCCGCAACGGCCTTGACATGCCCTGTGGCGAGGCACACTCTAGGCCGCATTGGTCTACACCACTTAGGCGTTCCGGTCGCGGGACCGGGGCATGGGGAAAGGGCGCACAACGTGAAGGGCTGGAGAGGACTGGCCGTAGGTGCCGCCGCACTCGCGGTGGCCGTGGCCGGATGTGGCACGAGCTCCGACGGCGGCAGCGGCAACTCCGGAGAACCCAAGACGCTGACGGTGTGGTTGATGGACGGCTCGGCGCCGACCACCCTGACCGACGCGCTGAACAAGGAGTTCCAGGACGCGCACCCCGGCGTCACCGTCAAGTACGAGGTCCAGAAGTGGAACGGCATCCAGGAGAAGCTGACCACCGCGCTGACCAGCAACAACCCGCCGGACGTCATCGAGCTGGGCAACACCCAGACGGCGAAGTTCGCGGCTGAGGAGACGCTGCTCGACCTCAGCGGCGACGTCTCCGGCCTCAACGGCGACCAGTGGCTCAGCGGCCTCGAGGACTCGCTGACCTGGGACGGCAAGCAGTACGGCATGCCGTTCTACGCCGCGAACCGCACGGTCATCTACCGGACCGACCTGTTCGAGGCCGCGGGCGTCACCGCCGCGCCCAAGTCGCGTGACGAGTGGATCTCCGCGATCGAGAAGCTGAAGGCCGCGAACGCCGCCGACCCGGAGTTCCAGCCCCTCTACCTGCCCGGCCAGTCGTGGTACGCGCTGCTGTCGTTCATCTGGGACGAGGGCGGCGACGTGGCCAAGCCGCAGGGCTCCGCCTGGGCGGGCGCGCTGGACACCCCGCAGGCCAAGGCCGGCCTGGAGTTCTACAAGAAGCTGGTCGACACCTCCGGCACGAAGGCGCCGAAGGACGCCGACGAGGCCACGCCGCAGCAGATGGAGGTGTTCGCCACGGGCAAGGTCGGCATGATGATCGGCCTGCCGTGGGAGCTCGCGGGCGCCGTCAAGGCCAACCCGGAACTGAAGGAGAAGACCTCGGCGTTCCCGATCCCGTCGAAGACCTCGGGCAAGACCGCCCCGGTGTTCCTCGGCGGCTCGAACCTCGCCATCCCGGCCGGCAGCAAGAACGCCGACCTGGCCAAGGAGTACCTGAAGCTGCTGAGCAGCAAGAAGTACCAGGACATGCTGGCCGAGGGCGGCGCGGTGCCGGGCACCTCGACCGACACGGCGAAGCTGGCCACCACCCCGCTGGGCAAGGCGCTGGCCGAGTCCGCCCCGAACGGCAAGGTCACCCCGACCACGCCGTCCTGGGCCGCGGTGGAGTCGGGCCAGAACCCGCTCAAGGACATGCTGACCGCGTACCTGACCGGCGCGAAGCCGCTGGACCAGGCCTCGGCCGACGCGAACACCGCCCTGTCGAAGACCCTGGGCGGATGACGATCGGATGACGGCCGTGCACACGACCGACGCCGCGGTGCCGACGAACAACTCGTCGGCACCGCGGCGTGCCGCACCGGGCGGCGCGCCGCGCCGTCGGGGCAGCACCTTCGACCGGCTGCTGCCCTACCTGCTGCTGGCCCCCGCGCTGGTGGCCATCCTCTGGTTGATCGGTTGGCCCGTCCTCTCCGTCCTGGTGACCAGCTTCCGCAAGCTGAACCTGCGCGAGCTGACCCGCGGCGAGGTCGTGTGGACCGGCCTGGACAACTACACCGAGATCCTCGGCGACCCGGCGTTCTGGGTCATCGCGGTGCGCACCGTGGTGTTCACCGCGCTCGTCGTGCTCGTGTCGGTCCTCGCGGGCCTGCTGATCGCGCTGCTGATGCGGCAGATCAGCACGGGCGTGCGGATCGTGCTGCAGGTGGCGATGCTGCTGGCGTGGGCGATGCCGCTGCTCGCGGCCACCACGGTCTACCAGTGGATCTTCGACCAGCAGTACGGGATCCTGAACAAGACCCTGGTCAAGGTCGGGTTCGACTCGTTCGCCGGGTACTCGTGGTTCTCCACCGGCACGTCGACGCTGGCGGTGACCGGGCTGCTGATCGTGTGGCAGGCGATCCCGTTCCTGGCGTTCTCGCTGTACGCCGGTGCCATCGGGATCCCGAAGGACCAGTACGAGGCGGCGGGCATCGACGGCGCCTCGACGTGGCAGACGTTCCGCGCGGTGACCTGGCCGGAGCTGAAGCCGCTGCTGCTGATGGTGACGTTCCTGTCGATGCTGTGGGACTTCAAGGTGTTCACCCAGATCTGGGCGATGCGCAAGGGCGGCCCGGACGGCGGCAGCACGACGTTGCCCGTCTACCAGTACCTGGAGGGCATCTCCAAGAGCCACTTCGGGGTGGCCGCGGCGGTGTCCGTGGTGATGGTCGCGCTGTTGGCGCTGCTGACCGTGCAGTACCTGCGCAGGCTGGTCCGTTCCCAGGAGGGCGAGCTGTGAAGACCAAGAAGGTGTCCGCGAACGTCGTCGCGCTGGTCGTGGCGCTGTTCTTCGCGTTCCCGACGTACTGGATGGTCGCGACGGCGCTGAAGCCGCGCAAGGACCTGCTGTCCAGCGGGTACGACCTGGTCCCGTTCTCGGTGACGGGCTCGAACTTCGCCACCGCGTGGGCGAAACCCGGGTTCCTCACCGCGCTGGGCAACAGCCTGCTGGTGTCGTTGGGCGCGGTGCTGGCGGCCATCGTGGTCGGCCTGCTGGCGGCGCTGGCGTTGTCCCGGATGCGGTTCAAGGGCCGCAAGGGCTTCGTGATGATGATGCTGGTGGCGCAGATGGCGCCGTTCGAGGCGCTGCTGATCCCGATGTTCCTGATGATGCGCGACCTGGACCTGCTCGACCGGCTGCCCGCGCTGGCGCTGATCTACTTCGCGGTCACGCTGCCGTTCTGCGCGTGGACGCTGCGCGGGTTCGTCAACGGCATCCCGCTGGAGTTGGAGGAGGCGGCGATGGTGGACGGCTGCGGCCGGTGGGGCGCGTTCCGCCGCGTCACGCTGCCGCTGCTGGGCCCCGGCCTGGTGGCCACGTCGGTGTTCGCGTTCGTGACCGCGTGGAACGAGTTCCTGTTCGCGCTGTCGCTGATCAACGACCAGGCCAAGCAGACGCTGCCGGTGTGGCTGTCGGGGTTCCAGTCGGCGTTCGGCACGGACTGGGGTGGCGCGATGGCGGCGTCGGCCCTGTTCACCCTGCCGGTGCTGGTGTTCTTCCTGATCGTGCAGCGCAAGATGGTCACCGGTGTCACGGCCGGTGCGGTGAAGGGGTAGGACCGCATGTCGTTGCACCGGCTCGCGTCGGGTGTGCTGCTGCCGGGGTTCCACGGGACCACCGCGCCGGACTGGCTGCTGAAGAGGGTGGCCGATGGGCTCGGCGGTGTCGTGCTGTTCGGGCGGAATGTGGTGACCGTCGACGGAGACGACAATCCAGCCCGAGATGCGCAGGTCAAAGCACTGAATGCACAGCTGCGAGGTGTGCGCGCGGACGTCGTGATCGGGATCGACGAGGAGGGTGGTGACGTCACCCGGCTCGACGCGGGCCGCGGGTCGGAGGTGCCGGGCAACCACGCGTTGGGCGCGGCGGACGACGTGGGCCTGACCCGGGCGGTGGCGGCGTCGATCGGGGCGCGGCTGGCGGCGTGCGGGGTGAGCCTGAACCTGGCGCCTTCGGCCGACCTGGTGCTCACGCTGGACGACCCGGTGATCGGCGTTCGGTCGTTCGGGTCGGACCCGGTGGCGGCGGGCGCGCACGTGGCGGCGTTCGTGGAGGGCCTGCAGGCGGTCGGGGTGGCGGCGTGCGCCAAGCACTTCCCCGGCCACGGCGCGTCCACGGTGGACTCGCACGCGGCGCTGCCCGTGCTGCCGCGTTCGGTGGCGGAGTTGGCGTCGGTCGAGTTCGTGCCGTTCGAGGCGGCCGTGCGGGCGGGGGTGCGGTCGATCATGACCGGGCACCTGGTCGTGCCGGAGTGGGGTGAGGCGCCCGCGACGCTGAACCCGCGGGCGGTGCGCGTGCTGCGGGAGGACCTGGGGTTCACCGGGGCGGTGATCACCGACGGGCTGGACATGAAGGCCGTGGGCGGTGACCTCGCCGAGGGGTCCGTGCGGTCGCTGGCGGCCGGGGTGGACGCGTTGTGCCTGGGTGGCGAGCCGTTGGACGACGACGGTCTGCAGTGGCTGATCGACAGCATCGTGGCGGCTGTGGAGTCGGGCGCGCTCCCGCCGGAGCGGCTGGAGGAGGCGGCGCGGCGGACGGCCGCGCTGGGTGCTCCGGCGGGCGCGGTGGACGCGCACGACCCGTCGTTGGGGCTGGTCGCGGCGCGGCGGGCGGTGGAGGTGCGGGGCACGTTGGCGCTGTCCGGGCCGCCGGTGGTGGTGGACCTGGCGGTGGAGCCGTCGATCGCGGTCGGTGACGTGCCGTGGGGTCTCGGCCCGTACTTGGCGGAGCTCGTGCCGGGTACCTCGGTGGTGGCGTCGACGTCCGCGGACGAGATCGCGGCGCTGGCCGGCGGGCGTCCGGTCGTGGTGGTGACGCGTGAGGCACACCGCCATCCGTGGGCTCGCGAGCTGGTGTCCGCACTCGCTACTATTGGTCTAGACCTTGTGCACGTCGAGACCGGCGTGCCGGGGCCGGACCTGGGCGCCGTCGCCCGCGTGGACACCCACGGCGGTGCACGGGTGTGCCTGCGAGCCGCGGCGGAGCGCATCGCCGACGCCCTTCAGACCTGAACGGACAGGGGAAACTTGCGATGACCGACCACCAGCCCGGCGGGCACATGGCGGCCGAGATCGACCAGCAGCCGGCGATCTTCGCCGACCTGCACGCGCGGCGGGACGCCATCGCGTCGGTCGCCTCGGTGATCGCCGAGCGCCGGCCGCGGTTCGTGCTGCTGGCCGCGCGCGGGTCGAGCGACCACGCGGCGCTGTACGCGAAGTACCTGACCGAGGTGTTGCTGGAGCTGCCCGCCGGGCTGGTGTCCCCGTCCACGACCACGCTGTACGGTGCCCAGCCCGACCTGCGGGACGTGCTGCTGGTGACGGTGTCGCAGTCGGGCGGGTCGCCGGACCTGCTCGAGGTGACCGAGTCGGCGCGGGCCCGCGGTGCGTTGACGGTGGCGGTGACGAACACGGCGTCGTCGCCGCTGAACGCCGCCGCCGAGCTGTCGGTGGACGTCGGCGCGGGCGTCGAGCAGGCCGTGGCGGCGACGAAGACGTACTCGGCGACGTTGCTGGCGCTGTACCTGCTGGTGGACGCGATCCGGGGCGGTGACGGCTCGGCCGCCGCCGGGCTCGGTGACCTGGCGCGGGCGACGCTGGACTCGTCGGCGGACGCGGTGACCGAGGCGGTGCGGCGGTACCGGTTCGTGGACCGGGTGCTGACCACCGGGCGCGGCTACTCGCTGCCGACGGCGCTGGAGTCGGCGCTGAAGCTGGCGGAGACGTCCTACCTGGCGGCGCGGGCGTACAGCGGGGCGGACCTGCTGCACGGGCCGGTGGCGGCGGTGGACGCGGAGACGGCCGTGCTGGCGGTGACCAGTGCCGGCAAGGGCGGTGACGCGCTGCACGACGTGCTGGACGCCGTGCACGGGCGTGGCGCGGACGTGCTGGCGGTCGGTTCGGCGTCGGACAAGGTGTCCGCCGCCCTGCGCATCCCGGTGGCCGAGACCTCGGAGGAGGTCGCCCCGATCCTGGAGATCCTGCCGATCCAGCGCCTGGCCCACGGCCTGGCCCTGGCCCGCGGCGGCGACCCGGACAACCCGCGCGGCCTGAACAAGGTCACCCGCACCCGCTGACCCCCGCGAGAGTCGTCCCTTCACCTCGCGCGTGTCCTACGTTCGGAACGCGCGTGTCCTACGTTCGGAACACCTGAATTCAACGCTCAGAACACGGGAAGAGGCCCGAGGGGTGATCCCCCCGGGCCTCTTCCCCGTGCGGCTACTGGCCGGCGGCGGCCAGGCCGACCGCGGCGTTCTCGTACGCCGCCTCACGGTCGAACACGACCTCGCCGTCGACCCACACCTTGCGCGGCCGGAGGTCGTCGTCCCACCAGACGAGATCCGCCACGGCGCCGGGCTCCAGCCGGCCCAGCGTGGGCTCGCCGATCGCGTCGGCCGGGACGACGGTGGCCGACGCGAGGGCGTCCGCCGGGTCCACGCCCACCGACACGATGTTGCGCACGGCCCGGTCCAGCGTCAACGCGCTGCCCGCGATCGTGCCCTCCGGCGAACGCGGCACGCCGTCCTCGGTCAGCAGCACGTCCAGGCCGCTGAGCTGGTACCGGCCAGGCGGCATGCCCGCGGCGGCCATGGCGTCCGTGACCAGCGCGACCCGGTGACCGGCGGCGTTGAACACCAGCCGGCAGACGTCCGGGCCGACGTGCGAGAGGTCCGCGATCAGGCCCAACGTGAACCGGTCGTCCACCAGCGCCACCCCCGGCACGCCCGGCTCGCGGTGGCCGAGCGGGCGCTGGGCGTTGAACAGGTGCGTCACCATGCGGGCGCCCGCCTCGGCGGCGGCCCTGGTCTGCTCACCCGTCGCGTCGCTGTGCCCGACCGCGACCAGCACGCCCGCCTCCGCCAGCCTGCGCACGGCCTCCAGGCCGCCCGGCTGCTCGGGCGCGAGCGTGACCATGCGCAACCCGCGGCGCAGCACCTCGTCGCCCAGCAGCACGTCGATCTCCGCCGCGCCGGGCGCCACCATCAGCGCCGGGTCGTGCACGCCCGCGCGTTTCGGCGACAGGAACGGCCCTTCCAGGTGCACGCCGAGCGGCTTGGCGCCCGCGTGCGGCGGCAGGGTGGCCGACGCCGCCAGCACGGCGTGCGCCTGACGCACCGCGACGGGCACGGGTGCGGTGATCAGGGTCGGCAGGAAACGGGTCACCCCCGATCGTGGGAGCGCTCTCGCCACCGCGGCCATGCCCTCGGGGTCCACCTCGGCGAAGTCGACCCCGACCGCCCCGTTGACCTGCACGTCCACCAGGCCCGGGGTGAGCAGGCCGTCGGTCAGCACCTCGGCGCCGTCGGGTGGTGAACCCGCGACGACCTCCACGATCCGGCCTGCCCTGAACCTCAGGCTGACGGGACCGGTGATGGTCCGACCGAGCAGTGCTCGCGGAGCTGCGACAACCGTGTCCAAGGTCCCTCCTCAAATGGTCCAGACCATTATGGCCGGAAGTGGTGTACGGCGTCACGTGTGGTTATAAGATAACCGAATAGAGTAAGGATGAGTGAATGTTTCGCTGCACGGCGAGGTGGGCCGCGCGGCGCTTCGGCGTGGCCCATACTTGGCGGCCAGACATCCGAGGTTTAGCTGACGAGTCGAGGGCCGCCGTGGCAGTTACCGACGACGCCATCCTGCGCGTCAAGGAGATGATCGTCTCGGGCGAGCTGAAGCCCGGCGACCGGCTGCCGCGGGAGGCCGACCTGGCCGAGCGGCTCGGGCTCTCGCGGAACTCGCTGCGTGAGGCGGTCAAGGCGTTGTCGCTGGTCAGGGTGCTGGACGTGCGGCAGGGCGACGGCACGTACGTGTCCAGCCTGCGTGCCGACGACCTGCTCGGCGCGCTGTCGTTCGTGCTGGACCTGCACCGCGGTGAGGACTCCGTGCTGGAGGTCCTGCAGGTGCGCCGCATCCTCGAACCGGCCGCGGCGGCGATGGCGGCGCAGCGCGTCGGACCGGACGAGCTGGCGGCGCTGCGGGCGTTGTGCGACGCGGCCGAGTCCGCCCGGTCGGTGGAGGAGCTGGTCGAGCACGACCTGGAGTTCCACCGGGCCATCGCCCAGGGCTCCGGCAACGCCTACCTCGCCCAACTGCTGGACACGCTCGCCGGACCGACCGTCCGGGTCCGCATCTGGCGCGGCATCACGCAGGGCGGCGCGGTCGACCGGACCGTCGCCGAGCACCGCGCCATCGTCGACGCCCTGGCCGCCCACCAGCCGGAACTGGCCCGCGCCTGGTCGACGGTGCACGTGGCGGGCGTCGAGCAGTGGCTCTCCGACCTCGCCTGACCGTTCCGAGCGTTCAACTCGGGTGTTCCGAACGTAGGACACGCGTGTTCCGAACGCAGGACACGCGCGAGGTGAAGGGACGACTCTCGCGGGTCAGAGGAGGGATAGGTCGTGCCAGAGGGTGTCGGGGATCGGGGTGGAGGCGGCGGAGGCGTTGGCGCGCATCTCCGCGGCCGTGCGGACGCCCAGCAGGACCGAGACCACGGCCGGGTGCTGGGCGGGGAAGGACACGGCGGCCTGCGGCAGTGTCACGCCGTGGCGCGCGCAGACCGCGGCGATCTGACGGGCCCGCTGGACCAGCGACTCCGGCGCGGCCCGGTAGTCGTAGGTGTCGCCGACCTCGGGCCGGGCCAGCAGCCCGGAGTTGAACACCCCCGCCGCCACCACCGACACCCCGCGTGACGCGCACAGGTCCAGCAGCGGCGCACCCGTCTGCTCCAGCACGGTGTACCGCCCGGCCAGCAGCACCACGTCCAGGTCGGTCTCCCGGACGAACCGCGCGGGCATCTCCCACTGGTTCATCCCGACGCCGACCGCGCTGATCACCCCTTCGGACCGCAGCGCCAGCAGCGCGGGCACCGCCTCCGACACCGCCTGCTCCCAGTGCGCGTCCGGGTCGTGCAGGTACACCACGTCCACCCGGTCCAGCCCGAGACGGTCCAAAGAGGACTCCAACGACCGCCGCACGCCGTCCGCGCCGAAGTCCCACCGCCGCCACGCCGTCGCGGGCACGGCGAACCCGTTCGCCCGGTCGTCACCGTCGCCGAACCCCGGCTCGAGCACCCGGCCGACCTTCGTGGACACGACGAACGACTCGCGCGGCCGACCGGCGAGGAACGCGCCGATCCGCCGCTCGGACAACCCGAGCCCGTAGTGCGGCGCGGTGTCGAAGTACCGGACACCGGCGTCCCAAGCGGCCTCCAGCGCGCCGAACGCGTCCTCGTCGGACACCTCCGCGTACAGGTTGCCGATCGGCCCGCCGCCGAAACCCAACGGGGACAGCGTGATCACTCCTGCGCCTTTCCCGTGGCGAACCGGGTCACCACCAGTGCCACGATGATCACCGCGCCGTACGACGCGTTGATGTAGAACCCGCTGACGCTGAGCAGCCGCAGGATGTTCTCCACCAGCCCGAGCATCAGCACACCCGACAGCGCGCCGAACAGCGTGCCGCGCCCGCCCTGCAACGAGATGCCGCCGATCACCGCCGCCGCGAACACCTTGAAGATCATCCCGTCGCCCTGGGTCACCGCGACCGTGCCCAGCCGCCCGGTCATCAGGATGCCCGCCACCGCCGCCAGCACACCACCGATGACCAGCACCGCCCACACCACCCGGTCCACCCGGATGCCGGCGGCCAGCGCGGCCTCCTTGTTGCCGCCCACCGCGTACAGCGCGCGCCCGACCCGCAGGTAGCTCAACGCCGAGATCCCCGCCGCGAACAGCAGCACGCAGATCCACACCGCCGCGGGCAGCCCCAGCCACGTCGCCGCGCCCAGGTACAGGAACGACGCGGGCACGTCGAACAGCGTCTGCCCCCTGGTCAGCGCCTCCTGCAACCCGCGCAGCATGGTCAACATCCCGAGCGTCACCATGAACCCGGACAGGCCGAGCTTGAGGATCAGCAACCCGTTGAGCCCGCCGACCAGCGCGCCCACCAGCAGGCACACCGGGATCGCCGTCCACGCGCCCAGCTCCACCCCGAGCCCGTTGGACGACGCCGGGATGACCAGCGCGATCGCCAGCGCGGGCGCGATGCCGATGGTCGACTCCAGCGACAGGTCCATCTTGCCGACGATCAGGATCAACGCCTGCCCCAGCACCAGCAGCGACAGCTCGCTCTGCTGCTGCAGCACGGCGACCAGGTTGTCCGCGGTGAGGAAGATCGGGCTGACCACCGCGCCGACGACCAGCAGCACCACGATCGCCGGCACCAGCGCCAGGTGCTGGTAGCGCCCCAGCCGCCCGGTCACCGCCCCATCCCTTCCACCGCGGCGATCAGCTCCTGGTCCGACCAGCCGCGCCCGAACTCGCGCACCACCCGGCCGTGGAACAGCACCAGCACCCGGTCGCACGCCCGCAGGTCGTCCAGCTCGTCGGACACCACGACCGCCGCCGTGCCCGCCCGCGCCCGCGCGTCCACCACGCCGAGCAGCGACTCCTTGGACTTCACGTCCACCCCCGCGGTCGGGTTGATCAGCACCAGCACCGCCGGGTCGGCGGCCAGCGCCCTGGCCAGCACGACCTTCTGCTGGTTGCCGCCGGACAGGTCGGACACCGGCTGCCCCGGGCCGTCTGCCTTGATGTCGTAGGACGTGATCGCGGCCTGTCCCGCGCGGTGCAGCGCCGCGCGCCGCACCACCCGGTCCAGCACGCTCAGCCGCGCGTTCTCCGCCACGCTCAGGTTCAGCACCAGCCCCTGGTGGTGGCGGTCGCGCGGCACGCACCCGACACCCGCGCGCAGCGCGCTCGGCACGTCCTTCACCGGCACACCGCGCACGGTCACCGTCCCGGCCGAAGCGCGCCGCAGCCCGTACACGGTCTCCGCGAGCTGGTGCTTGCCGCTGGACGCGCTGCCCGCCAGCCCCACGACCTCGCCCGCGCGCACGGTCAGCGACACGTCGGCGAACGCATCACCGGACAGCTCCCGCACGGCCAGCACCTCCTCCCCCACCGCGCCGCGCCCCGACGCGCCGGGCACCGCCAACCCGCCCGGGTCACCGGTCATCGCCTCGATCAGCCGAGGTTCGGGCAGGTCGGCCACCGGCGCGGTCACCACGTGCCGCGCGTCCCGGTACACCGTCACGGTCTGGCACACCTCGTAGACCTCCTGGAGGTGGTGCGAGATGAACAGGAACGCCACCCCGCCGGCGCGCAGCGACCGCATCCGCTCGAACAGCCGCTCGATCGCCGGACCGTCGAGCTGCGCGGTCGGCTCGTCCAGCACGATCAGCCGCGCGCCGGTCGACAGGGCACGCGCGATCTCCACCAGCTGCCGCTGCTCCACGGTCAGGTCGGCCACCCGCGCGGCCGGCGACACCGCCACGTCGTACTGCTCCAGCAGCTCCGCGGCCCGCCGCCGCAGCCGTGACCAGCGCACCACCGCGCCCTGCCGGTTGAGGAACAGGTTCTCCGCCACCGACAGGTCCGGCACCACCGTGGACCGCTGGTAGACGCACGACACCCGGGCCCGCCACGCCGCCCGGTCGGCCACCGGTGGCGCGGGCGCGCCGAAGAACCGCACCTCGCCCGCGTCCGGCACGCGCATCCCGGTCAGCACCGACACCAGCGTCGACTTGCCCGCGCCGTTGCGGCCGACGAGCGCGTGCGTCTCCCCCTCACGCACCCGGATGCCCACGTCGGCCAGCGCGACCGTGCGCCCGAACCGCACGTCGACGCCCGCCGCCTCGACCGCGAACGCGGGCATCACGACCCGAGCTGGTTGCCCCAGAAGGCCTTGTCGTCCACGTTGTCCTTGGTGATCAGCGGCGCGGGCAGCTGGTCCTCGAGCTGGCCGCCGCCGACGTCGACGATCTCGCTGCCGTGGTCGGTCGGGCCCGGCCGGAACGTCTTGCCCTCGACGGCGGCCTTGGCGTAGTACAGCCCCCACTCCGCGTACTGGTCGGCGGGCTGGGACACGGTCGCGTCGATCTCGCCCTTGCGGATGGCCTCCAGCTCCTGCGGGATGCCGTCGTTGGAGACGATCACGACGTGGCGCGGGTCGTCCGGCGGCACGAGCATGTTCTTCTGCCGCAACACCTGCAGCGTCGGCGCCAGGAACACGCCACCGGCCTGCATGTAGATGCCGTCGATGTCCGGGTGCTGCGTGAGCCGGGTCTGCAACGCGGCCGAGGCCTTCGTGCCCTCCCAGTCCGTCGGCTCCTCGAACACCGTGATGCCCGGGTAGTCCCGCTTCATGCACTCGGCGAACGCCTCGGACCGGTCCCGGCCGTTCACCGACGACAGCGAGCCCTGGAACTCGACCACCTTGCCCGTGCCGCCGAGCTTCTCGCCGAGGAACTTGCACGCCTTCTCGCCGTACGCCCGGTTGTCCGCGCGCACCACCATGTAGACGCCGCCGCGGTCGGGTCGGGTGTCCACCGTGACGACCGGGATCTTCGCCTTGGCCAGCCGGTCCAGAGTGGACGTGACGGCGCCGGTGTCCTGCGGTGCCATCACGATCGCCTTCGCGCCCTGGCTCTGCAACGACTGGGCGTTGGCGACCAGGTTCTCCACCTTGTTCTGCGAGTTCGTCGGCGCCATCAGGTTAATGCCCAGCGCCTTCGCCTTCTCCGGCGTGTACTTGATGTAGGAGTTCCAGAAGTCCGAGTCGGCCCGCGGGAAGTCGACGCCGATCGGACCGACCCCGGACGCGCCGGTCGTGCCGGTCGTGCCGCACGCGGTCAACGCCAGGCACACCGCGACGGTGAGGATGCTGCGAGGCTTCATGGATACCTCGTTCCTAAGGCTGTGCTGGTTTCTCTTGAGGACGCAACCGCAACCCGTGCATGCCGCCGTCGACCGCGAGGACGGTGCCGGCGGTGGAACCGGAGAGCGGACCGGCCAGGTAGGCGATGGCGCCCGCGACCTCGTCCGCCGAGACCAGCCGGCCGTGCGGCTGCCTGGCCTCCAACGCGGCCCGCTCGGCGTCCGGGTCCGGCGCCGAGTCGAGCAGGCGGCCCACCCACGGGGTGTCCGCCGTACCGGGGGCCACCGCGTTCACGCGGATGCCCTCGCGCACGTAGTCCGCGGCCATGGCCAGCGTCAACGCGTGCACCGCGCCCTTGCTCGCCGAGTACAGCGCGCGCTGCGGCAGACCGGCCCACGCCGCGATGGAACCGGTGTTCACGATCGCCGCCGCCGGTGACCTGCGCAGGTGCGGCAGCGCGGCGCGGGCGACCCGGGCCATGCCGACCACGTTCACGTCCAGCACCCGGTGCCACTCGTCGTCCGGGTTCGCGGTCACGTCGCCCTGCGCGCCGACGCCCGCGTTGTTCACCACCACGTCGAGCCGGCCGAACCGCTCGACCACCTCGTCGACCGCCGCGCGCACCGAGGCGTCGTCGGTGACGTCCACCCTGATCCCGTGCAGCGGCGGGTCCACCTCGGGGTTGAGGTCCAACGCCACCGCGGTCGCGCCCCGTGCCGCCAGCAGCCGCGCGGTCGCCAGGCCGATGCCCGACGCGCCGCCGGTCACCACCGCGACCAGGCCCTCGAACTCGCTCACCGCTCCTCCAACCCGGTCCACACGGGACCGTCCGGGTACCGGTAGTCGGTCAGGGTCTCGTCGCGCAGCCGGGCCGAGAAACCGGGCTCGGCGGGCGCGACGTACCGGCCGCCGCGCACCACGGCCGGGTCGGTGAAGTGCTCGTGCAGGTGGTCGACCCACTCGATGACGCGGCCCTCGGTGGTGCCCGAGACGGCCACGAAGTCGACCATCGCCAGGTGCCTGACCAGCTCGCACAGCCCGACACCGCCCGCGTGCGGGCACACCGGCACGCCGAACTTCGCCGCCAGCAGCAGGATCGCCACGTTCTCGTTCACGCCGCCGACCCGGCACGCGTCCAGCTGCACCACGTCCACCGCACCGGCCTGGAGCAGCTGCTTGAACACCACCCGGTTCTGCACGTGCTCGCCGGTGGCGACCCTGATCGGGCTCACCGCCCTGGCGATCGCGGCGTGCGCCAGCACGTCGTCCGGCGACGTGGGCTCCTCGATCCAGTACGGGTCGAACGGCGCCAGCTCCCGCATCCAGGCGATCGCCGTGCCGACGTCCCACCGCTGGTTGGCGTCCACCGCGATGCGCACGTCGGGGCCGACGACCTCGCGGGCCAGCCCGAGCCGCCGCACGTCGTCGTCCAGGCTGCCGCCGACCTTCAGCTTGATCATGTCGAAGCCGTCCGCCAACGCCTGCCGCGCCAGGCCCGCCAGCTTGTCGTCGGTGTAGCCGAGCCAGCCCGGCGACGTCGTGTAGGCCGGGTAGCCGTCCCGGACCAGGGCCGCCGCCCGTTCGGCACGTCCCGGCTCGGCGCGCCGCAGGATGTCCAGCGCCTCGTCCGGCGTGAGCGCGTCGGACAGGTACCGGAAGTCGACCAGGCCGACGATCTCCTCCGGCGTCATGCCGGACAGGAACCGCCACAGCGGCAGGCCCGCGCGCCGTGCCGCCAGGTCCCAGGCGGCGTTGACCACCGCGCCCAGCGCCATGTGCGCGACGCCCTTCTCCGGGCCGAGCCAGCGCAGCTGCGAGTCGCCGACCAGCTCCGCGGACAGCGCGGCCAGGTCGGCGGCGGTCTCCGGGACGGGCCGGCCGACCACGTGGTGCGCGAGCGACCGGATCGCGGCGGCCTGCACGTCGTTGCCGCGGCCGATGGTGAACGCCAGCCCGTAGCCCTCCGGGCCGTTCGACGTGCGCAGCACGACGTACGCGGCGGAGTAGTCCGGGTCGGGGTTCATCGCGTCCGAGCCGTCCAGCTCGCGCGAGGTCGGGAACCGGATGTCCAGCACGTCCAGCGCGACGATCCGGTCGCCGTCGCCCGAACCGGTGGTCCCGGCCGGTCCGCCGCGCCCGTCCGTCCCGGCGGTCATCACGCCTGCCCGAGCGTCTGCCGCTGCCTGCCCAGCCCGTCGATCTCCAGCTCCACCACGTCGCCCGCCCGCAGGTACGGCTTCGGCTCCGGTTGGCCGAGCGCCACGCCGGCCGGCGTGCCCGTGTTGATCACGTCCCCCGGTCGGAGGACGAGGAACCAGCTCAGGTAGCGGACCAGCTCGGCCACCGGGAAGATCATGTTCTTGGTGGAGGAGTCCTGCCGCGGCACGCCGTTGACCCACAACCGCAGGCCCAGCGCCTGCGGGTCGCCGACCTCGGCCGCGGGCACGAGGAAGGGGCCGAGCGGGTTGAACGTCTCGCAGTTCTTGCCCTTGTCCCACTGCCCGCCGCGTTCGAGCTGGAACTCGCGCTCGCTCACGTCGTGCGACAGCGCGTACCCGGCGACGCAGGCCAGCGCGTCGTCGGCGGTCTCCAGGTACCGGGCCTCGCGCCCGATCACCACCGCGAGCTCGACCTCCCAGTCCGTCTTGACCGAGCGGCGCGGCACCAGCACCTCGTCGTTCGGCCCGACGATCGTGTCGGGCGTCTTGAGGAACACGACCGGCTCGGGCGGGATCGGCAACCCGGTCTCCTCCGCGTGGTCGCGGTAGTTGAGGCCGATGCAGACCAGCTTCCCCACCCCGGCGACCGGCGGTCCGATCCGCACGCCGTCGTCCACGATCGGGTGGAGTTCGCCGGCGGCGAGGGCGGCGCGGGTGCGGGCGATGCCGTCAGCGGCGAGGAACGCGCCGGTCACGTCGTCGGTCACCGGGGTCAGGTCGTACGTGACCCCGTCGTCGGCACGGACGGCGGGGCGTTCCGAGCCCGACGGTCCCAGGCGCAGCAACTGCACGGCAGGTCCTCCTCCACAACCGGTCGATAGATCGGATGTATAGCGCTCCCGATTACCCCCGTCTAGGGGTTATCCAGGTATTGATCCGATGAATCCCGGTCACGAAGGGTCGCGATGACATTCCACCGCGCCGTGTGGGCACCCGCCGCCACGGCCGCCGCCCTGCTCGGCACGCTCCTCGTCGGCACCGCCGCGGGAGCCGACCAGGCCGCCAGACCGCTGCCGCCCCACCGCGCCGACCACACCACCGGCGGCTCGTCCGGGCAAGCGCTTGCGCGCGCCAAAGGCCCGGTCACGGCGTTCGTCGAGCTGGCCACCACCCCGGCCACGCGGGCGTACGGCGACGAGAAGGCACGCGGCGGCGACCCGGCGGCAGCCGCACGGGTGGCCCGGCAGCACACCGACGCGCAGGCCGACCGGGTGCTGACGGTGTTGCGCGGCCGGGACGCGAAGACCCGCGAGGTCGCGAAGACCCGCAACGCCGTGCCCGGCGTGGTCGTCACCGCCGACGCCGCGAGCCTGCGCGACCTGACCGCGTTGCCCGAGGTCGAGTCCGTGCGGCTGACCGTGCCGAAGTCGGTGCGCAACGCGGGCGCGGTGGAGCTGACCCGGGTCTCACGGGTGTGGCGCGACACCGGGCGGTACGGCGAGGGCCTGCGGATCGGCATCGTGGACACCGGCATCGACTACACGCACGCCGACTTCGGCGGGCCCGGCACCGCGGCGGCGTACGAGGCGGTCGACCGCACCGCGCCGTGGACGCCCACCGCCAAGGTCGTCGGCGGTCACGACTTCGCGGGCGACGCCTACGACTCGACCAAGCCGGAACTGGCGGTGCCCGCGCCCGACCCGAACCCGCTCGACTGCCAAGGCCACGGCACGCACGTCGCGGGCACCGCCGCCGGGTACGGCGAGAACGCCGACGGCACCCCGTTCCGCGGCGACTACTCGACGGTGACGCCGGAGGCCCTGACCGGGATGAAGATCGGCCCCGGCACCGCGCCGAAGGCGTCGCTGTACGCGTTGAAGGTGTTCGGCTGCACCGGGTCCACCGAGCTGGTCGGGCAGGCGCTGGACTGGTCGCTCGACCCGAACGGCGACGGCGACTTCGCCGACCACCTCGACGTGGTGAACCTGTCGCTGGGCAGCGACTTCGGCGGCCAGGACGACCCGGACAGCCTGTTCGTGCGCAAGGTCGTGGAGCACGGCGTGGTGGTGGTCGCGTCGGCGGGCAACGGCGGCGACTTCTACGACGTCGGCGGCTCGCCCGCGAACACGCCCGAGGCGCTGGCGGTGGCCAACACGCGGGACGCGTTCGCGCTGCTCGACGGGGTCGAGGTGGCGGGTGGGCGGCAGTCCGGGCAGTACGGCAAGAGCTACACCGGGTACGCGGCGCTGGACCTCGCGCTGCCCGTCGTGCCGGTGTCCGACCAGGGGAACCTGGACGGCTGCGCGCCGATCACCGAGGACCTGAACGGCCGGTTCGTGTGGCTGGAGTGGGACGAGGACGACGCGACCCGGGAGTGCGGCTCGGCCGCGCGGACCGACCACGCCGAGGCCGCGGGCGCGGAAGGCGTGCTGCTCACCGCCACCAGCGACGTGTTCAAGGCGGCCATCGCGGGCAACGCGGGCATCCCGGCGTTCCAGTTCACCCGGGCCGCGACCGAGGCGGTGCGGCCCGCGCTGGTCGACGGCACGCTCCAGGTCCGGATGCTCGGATCGCTGCGCAACGCCGTGCCCACGATGACCCCGACCCTGGCCGACACGATCACGCCGTCGTCGTCACGGGGATCGCGCGGTGCCGCGGCGGCCAAGCCGGACGTGGCCGCGCCCGGCGACACGATCGTGTCCGCGTCGTCCGGCACCGGCACCGACGCGGTGAGCATGGGCGGCACCTCCATGGCCGCGCCGCACGTGGCCGGCATCGCCGCGCTGGTGCGCGAGGCACGTCCGGAGTGGACGGTCGAGGAGGTCAAGGCGGCGATCATGAACACCGCGTCCGGTGAGGTGACCGACGGCGACGACCGCACCACCGGCACGCCCGAGGCGCCGATGCGGGTCGGCGCGGGCCGGGTCGACGCGCTGGACGCGGTCGGCGTCGACCTGCTGGCCATGGTCGCCGACGACCCGGGAACGGTGGGCGTGTCGTTCGGCCCGGTCGAGGCGGCGTCGGAGTCGACGGTCGAGAAGACGGTGGAGGTGGTGAACAAGTCACTGCTGCCGCGCACGGCCCGGCTGACCTACGAGGCGGCGACCACCGTGCCGGGTGCGGAGGTCGAGGTGTGGCCACCGGTGGTGCTCGTGCCGCCGGGTGGGACGGCGACGGCTTCGGTGACGCTGACCGTGACGCCCGAGGACCTGCGGAAGGTGGCCGACCCGACGATCGAGAAGCGGCAGGCGGACGTGGCGCGGCAGTTCCTGGCCGAGGTGTCCGGGCGGGTGCTCGTGCGGTCCGGCGACGTCACGCTCCGGGTGCCGGTGTACGCGGCGCCGGAACCGGTCGCGGACGTGGAGGCGGCCGACGTCGGCGACGGCACGGTGCAGCTGCGCGGGCGTGCGCTGGACCAGGGCGAGGGCGACGAGGCGTACCGGTCGCTGGTGAGCGTCCTCGCGTTGCACGGCTCCAGCCCGGAGCTGCCCGCGTGCGGGGACGGCGTGCCGGCGGACTGCGCGGTGAACTCGTCGGCCAAGGGTGGCGACCTGCGGTACGTCGGGGCGGCGGTGGCCGACGGGATGCTCGCGTTCGGGGTGGTGACCTGGCACGACTGGGTCACGCTCGGCATCGCGAACAGCCCGGCGGTCCGGCTCGACACCAACGGCGACGGCGCGCACGACTACACCGTGCAGGCCGTGAAGCCGACCACGGGCGAGGTGGTGACGGCGGACGTGTGGCTGGCGCGGACCGTGCGCGAGGCGGACGGCGTGGTGGTGGACGAGCAGCCGTTGAACGGCCAGTACGGCGACGTGGACACCAACGTGATGGACAGCAACGTGGTGGTGCTGCCGGTGACGTTGACCGCGTTGGGGATCGACCCGGCGGCGGCGAGCGCGCCCCTGACCTACACGGTCGCGGTGTCGGGGAACTACCCGGCGCCGGGGAACGCGGACGGGTTCGTGGACCGGATCGACACACCGCTGTCGTTCGACCCGCTGCGGCCGGGGCTCGCGGTCGAGGGCGGGGTGTCGTTCGTCGCGGAGGTCGGTGCGGTGCTGCGGGTGCGGCGGGACCCGGTGGGCGGCAGCCTGCTGTTCCTGCACCACCACAACGCGTCCGGTGACCGTGCGCAGGTGCTGGCGGTGGGGTGACGTCACCGTTCCGGTCGTCACGCAGAGCCAGGTCCGGCACAACCCGGTTGGGTGTGCCGGACCTCGTTCGTGCTGGGCATACTCGGGCGAATGGGTTTCGTGGTGGGTCTGGACGCGGGCGGCACGAGCACCCGGGCGTTGGTGCTCGACCTGGACGGCGCCCGCCTGGGTGCCGGGGTGGCCGGTGGCGCGAACCCCAACTCGCACCCTCCCGAGCTGGCCGCCGCGCACGTGCGGCAGGCGTTGACGGCGGCGTTGGACGGGTTGGACCCGGCGAAGGTCGAGTCGGGCGTGCTCGGCATGGCCGGGTCGAGCAAGCTGCTCAGCGATCCGGCGGTGGCGGCGTTGTTCGAGGCGGCGTGGGCGGGCGCCGGGCTGCGCTGCCCGCTGCGGGTGATCACCGACTGCGAGGCGGCGTTCGCGACCGGCACGGCGTCGCCGGACGGGACCGTGCTGGTGGCGGGGACGGGGTCGATCGCGGCCCGGATCGAGCACCACGAGCTGGTGTCGACGGCGGGCGGGTACGGGTGGCTGCTGGGCGACGAGGGTTCGGCGTTCTGGCTGGGCCGCGAGGCCGTGCGCGCCACCCTCGGCGCGTTGGAACAGGACGATCAGGACGCCCTGACGACCGCCGTCCTGGCCCGTGCCGGCATCCCCGACCTGCCCCGGCGTGAGCAGTGGCGTCGGCTGATCACCGTGACCAACGTCGCCCGCCCGATCGCGTTGGCCACCTACGCGCCCCTCGTGACGGCGCACGCCACCGCACCGTCAGCGGACCGCATCGTCACCGCCGCCGTGCGCGCTCTGGCCGACCTCGCCGAAGCCGCCCGTCCCGCCGACGCCCGCACCCCGATCGTCCTCATGGGCGGCCTGATCCACACCCACCCCCTGGGCACGCGCCTGAAGCTCGAACTGGCCACCCGCACCTCGGCCCCGATCACCGTCGCCACCGAGGGCGCCGCCGGCGCCGCCTGGCTGGCCGCCGTGAAAGTCCTGGGCGACTCCGCCCCCCGCCCCACCTAACCGCGAGAGTCCAACGCTCACGCCGCGAGAGTCCAACGCTCAGGACACCTGAATTCAACACTCAGACACGACGAACCCGGGTACCGCTCGTCGTGAGCGTTGAATTCAGGTGCTCTGAACGTACGACTCTCGCGCGCTGAACGTTGGACTCGCGCGGGTCAGGGGGTGCGGGGGTGGCGGAGGCCCGGGTGGTCGGAGGGGAGGGTGCGGCGGAGGACCCACCAGCTCACGGCGATGCACGCGACTTGGACGGGCCACGACAGGGCGGCGCGCATGATGCCCAGCAGGACGACCTCGCCGGCCAGCCACAAGGCGCCGAAGACGAGGACGCGGAGGACGTACTGGCCCACCCACGGCCAGGACGCGTAGCGGTAGGCGCGGAGCAGGTCCGGGTCGCGGCGCCAGCGGAACTTCTGGCCCGTGACCAGGCCCACGACCACACCGAGAAGAGGCCACCGCAGGACGATCGACGCCGCCCACACCAGGGCCGACGCGGCGTTCAGGAAGAGCTGCACGAGGAAGAAGTCCTCCGCGCGGCCGGTCTGCAAGGCCACGTACGCGGCCAGGACCACCAGGGCCACCGAGAGCAGGAGCGCACGGGGACGGCCGCCGCGCAGCACCCGGACCACGCCGACGACCACGCCGCACGCGACGGCCGCCAGCGCACCGACCTCGATCGAGTTCCCGCCCAGGAGCCAGCCCACGACGAACGCCAACGGCGGCAGCGAGGCGTCCAACGCACCGCCCCGCCCGCCCAGCAGTGCGGCCAGCGACTCCTGACGCGTGTCGGTCATACCTCCAGAGTGCCTTAGGCGAGCCTAATCCCGGCAACAGACCCGGCCCGGCCCATTGACGCCCGTGGGGCCCGTCACTACCGTCGTGCCGGTAATTAGTCTGGAAAGTTAACAGTCTCAAAGGAGACCCAGATGCGAGCCGGGAGCCCCAGGCTGCTGCGCGAGATCAACGACCGCGCCGCGATCGAGGCCTTGCTCCGCAACGGCCCGCTGACCAGGGCGGAGCTGGAAGGGATCATCGGCCTGTCCAAACCGGCCACCGCCCAGCTCCTCACCCGCCTCGAAGACGACGGCACGGTCCTGCGCACCGGCCTGCGCGGCGGCGGACGCGGCCCGCGGGCCCAGCTGTGGACGGTCAACGGCGCGCTGGCCCACGTCGCCGCCGTCGACCTCACCCCCGACGCGGTGGACATCGCCATCGCCGACATCTCCGGCGCGACGCTCACCGAGCACCGCGCCCCCATGCCGAAGACCGGCGTGCTGGAGGCGTTCCACGGCGCGGTCACGAAGGCCGCGGCCCAGGTCGGCCTCACCACCGACGCCCTGCACCACGTCGTCGTGGGCAGCCCCGGCGCGGTGGACCCGGCGACCGGGCGGCTCGACTACGCGCCCCACATGCCCGGCTGGGCGGACCGGAACATCCCCGAGGAGCTGGAAGCGCTCCTGGACACCTCCGTCACGGTCGAGAACGACGTCAACCTGGTCGCACTGGAGGAGATGATCACCGGCCGGGCCGTCGGGGTGAAGGACTTCGTCCTGCTCTGGCCCGCCGACGCGGTGGGCGCGGCGGTCGTGGTCAACGGCGTGCTGCTGCGCGGCGCGACCGGCGGCGCGGGCGAGATCGACGCGATGCGGGTCCCCGACCACGCGCACGCCGACACGGGCACCGAGCGCACCGGCAGCCGTTACGGCGACCTGCTCGACAGCGCCGCGATCGCCCGCCTGGCCCGCGCGCACGGCGTCTCCGCCCGCACCGGCCAGGACGCCGTGGCGAAGGCGTTGAGCGAGGGACCGGCCGGCCGGGAGTTCCTGGTCGACCTGGCCCGGCGCATCGCCACCGGCGTGGCGAACGTGGTCGCCGTGCTCGACCCCGAACTGGTGCTGCTCTCCGGCGAGATCGCGCAGGCGGGCGGCACGGCGCTCGCCGACCTCGTCGCGGCCGAGCTGCGCGAGCTGGTGGTGCCCCGCACCCCCGTCCGACTCGCCCTGGTCACCGGGAAACCGGTGCGTTCCGGCGCGCTGCACGCGGCGCTGTCGGTCGTCAGGGAACAGGTGTTCGGTCTGCCCGCCGCCACGACCGAACCCTTCCGCGGTCCGAACCGTCCGGACGCGACCGCGCCGAGCACGTCGACATGAAGGAGAGCACATGCGCAAGCTCCACCGCGCAGCGTTGCTGTGCGTGGCCGCAGCGGTGTCCCTCACCGCTTGCGCGGCGGGCTCCGGCAACCAGGCCGGGCAGTCCGGGCCGGCGGCGGCGCCCGGCCGGGACGACGAGTTCTCGCTGACCGTCTGGAGCAACTACTCCGGGCGCGAGCAGGACGAGGTCACCAAAGCCCTGGAGAGCTTCAAGCAGAAGTTCCCCAACGCCGAGATCAAGCACGAGGGCAGCCAGGACGACGACAAGATCACCGCGGGCATCCGCGGCGGCAACCCGCCGGACGTGGCCCTGTCGTTCACCACCGACAACATCGGCCAGTTCTGCTCCAGCGGCTCGTTCGCCGACCTCAAGCCCTACCTCGCGCGCGACGCCGTCGACCTCGACCAGATCACCGACGCGGTGCGCGCCTACACCGAGTACAAGGGCACCCGCTGCGCGATGCCCATGCTCAGCGACGTGTACGGGCTGTACTACAACAAGGACATGCTCGCCGAGGCGGGCATCACCGCGCCGCCGAAGACCACCGCCGAGCTGCTGGACTTCGCCAAGCGCACCACCAAGAAGGCGGCGGACGGCTCGATCGAGGTCGCGGGCTTCCTGCCGAGCATGCCGCACTACGCCAACAACCCGCAGATCTGGGCGCCGCACTTCGGCGCGAAGTGGGAGGGCGCGGACGGCAAGTCGGGCCTCGCCAGTCCCGAGTGGGCGCAGATGCTGCAGTTCCAGAAGGAGCTGGTGGACTTCTACGGCCACGACGCCCTGGAGAGGTTCCGCGCCGGGCTCGGCCAGCAGTACTCGACCGACCACGCGTTCCACCAGCGCAAGATCGCCATGATGGTCGACGGCGAGTACCGCACGGCGTTCCTCGCGGACCAGGCGCCGGACGTGCGGTTCGGCACCGCGCCGTTCCCGACGAGCAAGCCGGAGCTGTACGGCACCGGGTTCACCGCGGGCACCATCATGGGCATCCCGAAGGGCGCGAAGAACCCCGGCGCGGCGTGGGAGCTGATCAAGCACCTGTCGTTCGACACCGAGGCGATCATCGGCCTGGCCAACGGGATCAAGAACATCCCACACACGAAGGCCGCGCTGACCGACCCGCGGCTGGAAGTGGACGAGAACTTCAAGACGTTCATCGACCTGGCGACGTCGGACAAGCTGCAGGGCAACCCGGTGACGCCCATCGGTGACGCCCACATCAAGTCGATCAGCGACTTCGCCACCTCGTGGCAGAGCGGCAAGGTGCCCGACCTGATGGCGGGGCTGGCGGAAGTCGACCGGCGGATCGACGACCAGATCGCCAAGAGCGGCAAGTGACGCGATGACGGCCACGCTGGAGCGCGTGGACGTGGTGCGGACCGCCCCCGCCAAGGGGCGGTCCCGTGCCCGCACCCGTCACCGCCTGACCGTGCTGGCGTTCCTGGCGCCCGCGATCCTCGGGTTCGCGCTGTTCTTCGGCTACCCGCTGATCGCCACCATCGGGTTCTCGTTCACCAGGTACGACCTGATCAACCCGCCGGAGTGGGTCGGCGGGGAGAACTACGCCTACATGTTCGCCGACCCGCTGTTCCGCACCGCCGTCTACAACACGCTGTGGTTCGTGGTGGTGCTGACCGCGGCACGGGTGGTCTTCGCGCTGGGCGTGGCGTCGGTGATCGCCCGGTTGAAGTCGGGCGTCGGGTTGGTGCGGACGTTGTGCTACCTGCCCTCGCTGGCGCCACCCGTGGCGGCGACGTTGGTGTTCTTCCTGGTGATGAGGCCGAACGAGGGCCCGCTGGACGCGTTCCTCGGGTGGTTCGGGATCGAGGGACCGCTGTGGTTCGCCGATCCGGTGTGGGCGAAACCGGGGATCGCGGCGGTGGTGCTGTGGGTGTCCGGCGACCTGATGATCATCCTCCTGGCGGCGATCCTGGACGTGCCGCAGGAGCAGTACGAGGCCGCCGAGCTGGACGGCGCGGGACCGGTGCGGCGGTGGTGGCACGTCACGCTGCCGTCGATCTCGCCGGTGCTCGTGTTCGGCGTGGTGAACTCGATCATCCTGGCGTTGCAGCTGTTCACGCAGGCCGTGGTGGCGGGATCGGCGGCCAGCGGGTCGGCGGACGTGACCGGGTCGACGAAGGTGCTCGGGTTCCCGGAGAACTCGACGTTGACGTTCCCGGTGTGGCTCTACACGCAGGGGTTCCGGTACTTCGACATGGGTTACGCGGCGGCGATGGCGACGGTGCTGTTCGTGATCTCGTTCGCGGCGACCGCGGTGCTGGTGCAGCGGATGCGCAAGGCCACCCACCAGGAGCAGTCGTGACGGCGGCGGTCGGGGTGCGGGAGCGGCCGTTCGCGTGGCGGAAGACGGTGGACTGGGTCGCCGTGCACAGCCTCGGGTTGGCGCTCGGGCTGATGTTCACGTTGCCGATCGTGTTCGTGTTCCTGACGGCGGTCATGTCGGACGGCCAGGCGTTCACGGAGGACCTGTGGCCCCGGGAGTGGCACTGGGGCAACTTCCTGGAGGTGTTCGAGCGGGCGCCGTTGCTGAAGTACCTGGGCAACAGCCTGCTGTACTCGTCGTTGGCGACGGCGGGGATGCTGATCTCGTCGATACCGGCGGCCTACGCCCTGGCGAAGTTGCGGTGGCGGGGGCGCAACGTGGTGTTCCTGCTGGTGGTCGGCGCGATGATGTTGCCGCCGCAGGTCGTCGCGGTGCCGCTGTACGACACGTGGTCCAGCCTCGGGTTGACCGGGACGCTGTGGCCGCTGATCGCGCCGTACTTCCTGTTCGACGCGTTCAGCATCTTCCTGCTGCGCCAGTTCATCCTGACCATCCCGCAGTCCTACGTGGACGCGGCCAGGGTGGACGGATGCGGCGAGTTCCAGGCGATGCTGCGGATCGTCGTGCCGATGGCGCGGCCGGGCATCGCGGCGACCGCGCTGTTCTGCTTCCTCTACACGTGGAACGACTACTTCGGACCGCTGCTCTACACGAGCGAGAAACCGGACCAGTGGACGCTGTCGCTGGCGCTGTCGACGTTCAAGGGCATGCACCACGTGCAGTGGAACCTGGCGATGGCCGTCACGCTGCTGATCATGGTCCCGGCGGTGGTGCTGTTCGCGTTCGCGCAGCGCTCGTTCGTCAAGGGCATCACATTCACGGGGGTCAAAGGGTGAAGCTCACCGTTGTCGGAGGCGGGTCGACCTACACGCCCGAACTGGTCGACGGCATCGCGGGGCGCAGGACCAGCCTCGCGGTGGACGAGATCGTGCTCGTGGACCCGGACGTGTCGCGGCTGGAGGTGGTGGGTGCGTTCTCGCGGCGGTTGCTGGCGCACTTCGGGCATCCGGCGAAGGTGACGACCACCACGGAACTGGAACGCGGGGTCGACGGCGCGTCGGCGGTGTTGCTGCAGCTCAGGGTTGGCGGGCAGGCGGCACGGGCGTCGGACGAGACGTTCCCGCTGGTGTGCGACTGCGTCGGGCAGGAGACGACCGGCGCGGGCGGGCTGGCCAAGGCGCTGCGGACCGTGCCGGTGGTGTTGGACATCGCGCGGCGGGTGCGGGAGGTGGCGGGCGACGCGTGGATCGTGAACTTCACCAACCCGGTGGGGATCGTGACGCGGGCGCTGCTGGCCGAGGGGCACCGGGCGGTCGGGCTGTGCAACGTGGCCATCACGTTCCAGCGGTGGACGTCGGCGTTGCTGGGCGTGGAGCCGGAGTCGGTGCGGCTGGAGCACGTCGGGCTCAACCACCTCAGCTGGGAGACGGGGGTGTTCGTGGACGGGGTGGACCGGCTGCCCGAGCTGCTGGACCGGCACGGGGAGGCGTTGGGCGGGCACATCGGGCTGCCGGCGTCGTTGATGCGGCGGCTGGGAATGGTGCCGTCGTACTACTTGAAGTACTTCTACGACCACGACGAAGTGGTGCGCGAGCAGAAGACCGAGCCGCCGCGGGCCGAGGTGGTGGCCGGGGTGGAGAAGGAGCTGCTGGACTTGTACGGCGACGTGGGGGTGGTGACGAAGCCCGCGCAGTTGTCGCAGCGCGGGGGTGCGTACTACTCGGAGGCGGCCGTGCAGCTGGTGCACGCGTTGACGGGCGGGGTGGGCGCGGAGCAGCACGTGGTGAACGTGCGCAACGGCGGCACGCTGCCGTTCCTGCCCGCGGACGCGGTGATCGAGGTGCCCGCGGTGGTGGACGGAGGCGGTGCGACGCCGCTGCCGGTGCCGCCCGTGCCGCCATCGGTGGCGGGGTTGATCGCGCACGTGACGAGCTACGAGCACCTGGCGTTGGACGCGGCGGTGCGCGGAGGGCGTGACCGGGTGGCGGACGCACTGCTCGCGCACCCGTTGATCGGGCAGTACGCGGTGGCGGAGAGGCTGGCCGACGAGTTGGTGGCGCGCAACGCGGAGTTCTTGCCGTGGGCGAGGAGGGCTGTGTGACCGACCGGGTGCTCGCCATCGACGGCGGGAACAGCAAGACGGCGGTGGCGCTGGTGGACGTCGAGGGGAGGGTGCTCGCCCGGGTGCTCGGGCCCGGGGCGTCACCGCAGAACGTCGGGCTGGAGCGGAGCCTGGAGGTGTTCGACGGGCTGGTGCGCGAGGCGGCGCGGCAGGCGGGGCTGGGTGCCGGGGAGTCGATCGCCGCGCACACCGCCGCGTACCTGGCCGGGGCGGACCTGCCCAGGGAAGAGGACGAGTTGAGGGCGGCGGTCGAGGCGCGGGGGTGGTCGGCGACCTCCGTGGTCGGCAACGATACGTTCGCGCTGCTCAGAGCGGGTACGGCCGATGGGATCGGGGTGGCCGTGGTGTGCGGGGCGGGGATCAACTGCGTGGCGGTCGCCCCGGACGGGCGGACGCACCGGTTCCCGGCGTTGGGGCGGATCTCGGGTGACTGGGGCGGTGGCGGGCACATCGGGTCGGAGGCGTTGTGGCTGGCGGCGCGGGCCGAGGACGGCCGGGGGGAGCCGACCGCGTTGCTGGACGCGGTGACCGCGCACTACGGGACGGCGACGGTGGCCGAGGCGGTGCAGCGGCTGCACTTCGAGGAGGTGGAGTTCGACCCGCACGCCCTGTGCCCGTTGTTGTTCGAGGTGGCGGCGGGTGGTGACGCGGTGGCGCGGTCGGTGGTGGACCGGCTGGTGGAGGAGGTCGTGCTGCTGGCGCACGTGTCGTTGTCGCGGTTGGAGCTGCTGGGTGAGCCGGTGGACGTGGTGCTCGGGGGTGGGGTGCTGACCGGGACGGGCGGGGTGGTGGTCGACGCGGTCGCGGCGCGGTTGGGTGCGGTGGCGCCGGCGGCTCGGGTGCGGGTGGTGGACGTGCCGCCGGTGGTGGGGGCGGCGTTGTTGGGGTTGGACGTGGTGGGTGCGCGGCCGGGGGCGGAGTCGAAGCTGCGCGCGGCGTACGAGGCGGTGGCGGCCGAGGTGGTGGCCGGCCGCTGAGGTGGCGGCCGTCGACCGGTGATTTTCGCCGCACCCGGGTGGGTCGAAGCCGAGGAATCGCCCATTGCCGACACCGGTTCACACCACTGGGTGACACCTTGGTAACAGCGTTGCCAAGCGCGGCTGGCGTTGGGTCGACTTGGCGTTGCATGCTGTCCTGCGCGGTCATGGGGGTGCCGCGCGGAGTGGAGGGGATTCATGGAGGGACTGGACAGCTTCGTAGCGGTGGGGGACAGCTTCACCGAGGGGATGGACGACCCGGCGCCGAACGGCACGTACGTGGGGTGGGCCGACCGGCTGGCCGCGATGATCTCGGCCAGGCAGCGGGGGTTCCGGTACGCCAACCTCGCGATCCGGGGCAAGATGCTCCAGGAGATCGTGGACGAGCAGATCCCGTTGGCGGCGGCGTTGAAGCCGAAGCTGGTGACGCTGTGCGGTGGCGGCAACGACATCCTGGTGCCCGGGAGCGACGCGGACGCGTTGGCCGAGGTGTACGAGATCGCGGTGGCCGACCTGCGGGCGGCGGGCGCGGAGGTGCTGATCTTCACCGGGTTCGACCCGAAGCACACGCCGTTGCTGCGGTCGTTGCGCGGGAAGATCGCGATCTACAACAGCCACCTGTGGTCGGTGGCGGAGCGGTACCACTGCAAGGTGGTCGACCTGTGGTCGATGAGCGTGCTGCACGACCGGCGCGCGTGGAGCGAGGACCGGTTGCACCTGTCGCCCGAGGGGCACCGGCGGGTGGCGTTGCGCGCGGCCGAGGTGCTGGGGTTCGAGATGGACGATGCGTGGAACACCCCGTGGCCGCCGTTGGTGGATGAGGATTGGATGACGCAGCGGCGGCACGATTTGAAGTGGGCTCGGGAGCACGTGGTGCCGTGGATCGGGCGGCAGTTGCGGGGTGAGTCGATGGGTGACGGGTTGGCGCCGAAGCGGCCGGATTTGCTGCCGGTGCGCGACTGAGCGAGAAGGTCTTCGGGTCGGGGCAGGTCTGGGCAGGTCTGGGTCGGGGCAGGCTCGATTTGACATGGGGCCCCTTACGGGCACTCCAGGCAGGCCAAAGCCGGGCAGGCCTGGCGGATAAGGCGCCCGCCAGGCCTGCCCGGCTTCGACCAGCCTGAAGCACCCGAACCCCAGGTAAAATCGGGCCTTTTGCGGTTCTGTGCGGGTCCGATGTGGGCGAGCTGTTTGCGGACCTTTGCGGCGAGGTCGCGTCGATTGTCGGCGTTGCGGAGGCGGCGCAATTCAACAGAGCCGGTTGGCCGGCGCTCTCCCCCGAACGCCGGCCAGCCGGGGTTGGGTGGCTTCCCCCCTGGTTCCCCCTTACCAAGAGCCACCCGGCGCTGACCGCGACTCGGGTGATCAGCGCGCCTCCAAGTTCCCACGACTTCGCCATGTCGTGCTAAACAGCGGCTAAACCTCGGAGGTCAAGGCTTCAAGGGCCGTTCGGACCAACATCGCGCGCGGGGAGCCCAGGCGTACGAACAGCCGAAGTGATTCCGCCAGCTCTGCTTGCGCGGCAACGCGTTCGCCGCGTTTGGCCAGGACCGTGCCGAGCACCTGGCGGCCGAATGCCTCCTCGAACTGCATCGAGCCGCCGCGGGCCAGTTCCACTCCTTGCCGGGCGTGTTCCTCGGCCTCGGGTAACAGGCCCAATTCGGCGTAGAGCTCGGCCAGGTTGTTCATCGCCACCGCGTAAGCGCGCTCGTCGCCGTGGCGGTGGTAGATCTCCATGGCCAGGTATTGGTGTTGGGCCGCCGTTTCGCGTTGGCCGAGTCGTTGCTCCACTTGGGCGAGGTTGTTGAGCACGGTGGCTTCGCCGAGGGCGTCGCCGTCCCGGCGGGCCAGTTCGACGGCTTCCCGGTGGTGGCTGAGGGCTTCTTCCACCCTGCCTTCGGCGACCAGGGCCAGCGCGAGTTGGTCGAGGGTCATCACGAGGTAGCGGGGTTCGGCCAGGTCGACGGCGATGCGGTGGGCGAGTTCGGCCTGTTCCAGGGTTCCGCGGAGGGCGCCGGCGCGGTTGTTGATGTCGTGCATGGCGTTCAGGACGAGCATTTCGCCGCGCCGGTCGCCGATGACGCGGGCCGAGGCCAGGCCGAACTCGGCGATGCCCCGCCACTCGCGGCTGACGAGCCTGGTCACGCAGTAGGTGTGGACGAGGCGCACGAGTTGCCAGACCTGTTCGTGCAGGCCGACCTCGGAGCCCGCGTGCACGAGGGCGATGAGGTTGGGCCACTCCTTGTCGAACCACGACAGCGCCTGTGCCGAGGTGGCCGGTCGGGGTGCGGCCGAATCGCCGGTGAAGTCCAGGCCGTCGGACACCGGTCTGATCAGGCGGCGGGCGTGGTCGCAGGCGCACAGGTAGTGGTCCATCAGCCGGCGCAGGCCGCGTTCGCGGTGCTCCACGACGCCGCGCGCGTAGAGGCGGACCAGGTCGTGCAGGACGAAGCCGCCGCGCCACTGCTCGACCAGCAGGTGGGCGTCGGCGAGGTCGGCGAGGCGGGCGGCGGCGGTGCCCAGGTCGATGTCGCACACGGCGGAGATGGCGTGCGGGCTCACCCACCGGCCCGGCACGAGACCGGCGGCGCGAAACGTCTCCGCCAGCTCGGGCGGCAGGTTGCGGTAGGAGACGGCCAGGGCGCGTTCGACGCCGAGGCCGGTGTCGGCCAGGTCGAGGGTGCGCAGGCGGGCGGCGTCGTCGGAGAGCTGGTCGACCAGCGCCTCGACCGTCCACTCGGGACTGAAGACGAGCTTGGCGGCGGCGACGCGCAGTGCAAGGGGGAGGTTGCCGCACAGCTCGACGAGCATGCGGACGGCGGCCGGTTCCTGGTCGGAGAGTGGCTTGCCGACGACCTCGTCCACCAGGCGGATGGCTTCCTCGTCGGACAGCGTGTCGAGGGTGAGCATCCGGGCGCCGTTGCTGACGACCAGGGATTCCAGGCGTCGGCGGCTGGTCACGAGGACCACGGAGCCGGCACCGGGCGGCAGGAGCAGGCGGACGTGCTCGGGGTCCCAGGCGTCGTCCAGGACGACCAGGACGCGCCGCTTGGCCAGCACCGATCGGTACAGGCCGACGCGGTCGTCCAGGTCGCGCGGCACGCCGTCCGCGGGCACGCCCAACGCCAGCAGGAACCTGGCCAGGACCTCGGCGGGCTCGACCGGGTCGCGGTCGGGTGCGAAACCGTTGAGCGACGCGAAGAGCAGGCCGTCCGGGAACTGCTCGGCCCGGCGGTGGCCCCAGGTGACGGCCAGCTCGCTCTTGCCGATGCCGGCCGCGCCGTTGACCACCGCGATGGTGGTGGCCGCCAGGTCACGCCCGTCGCACAGGCGGTCCAACCAGGCCAGTTCCTCGTCGCGGCCGATGAAACCGCTGGCCGCGGCGGGCAGCTGGGCCGGCACGACGACGCCCGGACGGGGTGGCACGACGGCGGGTTCGGCCAGGCCGGGCGAGCTGAGCGCCGGGTCGTCGCGCAGCACCTGCTCGTGCAGCACGCGCAGGCCGGGGCCGGGGTCGATGCCCAGTTCGTCCACGACGCGCCGGTGGAAGCGCTGGTAGGCCTCCAGGGCGTCGGCGCGCTGGCCCGACCGGTACAGGGCTCGCATCATGTGGCCGACCAGGCGTTCCCGGAACGGGTAGTCGTTGACCAGCTGGCGGAGTTCGCCGACGAGCTCCAGGTGGCGGCCGAGTTCCAGCTCCGCCTCGATGCGCTCTTCCACTGCGGCAAGCCGAAGCTCTTCCAGGTCGGACGTGACCGGGTCGCCCGGGACGTCCGCCAGCACCGGGCCGCGCCACAGGCCGAGCGACTCGCGCAGCAGCTGCGCCCGGATCGGCGCGGGCTTGCCGCGCGCGCTCGACACGAGCTGCCGGGCCCGGTGGAAGTCCAGCCGCCACGGGTCGACCGACAGCTGGTAGCCGGGCGGGGTGGTGAGGATCCGGGCGGAGCCTGCCGGGTCGGCCTCCTCCAGCATCCGGCGCAGCCGCGACACGTAGCCGTGCACGATGGTCCTGGCCGTGGCGGGCGGATCGTCGGCCCACAGGCTGTCCACGATCTCGTCGATCGGGACGACCCGGTTGGCGTCCAGCACCAGCATCGCGAGCAGGCCGCGCATCCCCTTGCGGCCGATGAGGAGCTGTCGGCCGTCCGCGAGCACCTGCAACGGTCCGAGGACGCCGAACTCCAGCCCGCTCTTGCTCCGGTCAGCCATGCCCCTCCCCCGCCTCGTGCGCTTCGGCCCGGTCACTGGATCAGGTGCGGCCGAGGTGCCGTTGGATACCTGTGAGTAGATGTTGCTTGCACAACTAGTCGTGCTGCGCTCACCCGACCGGCGTCCGACGGCTAGGGTTTTGGCCCCGGACGTCCCGGCCGAGTTCTGGGCGAGTGCAGGAGGGCAAGAGTGCCGCGCGAGCCGATGAACGTGGTCGACCGTGGCTCGGCGTGCCTGTTGGGCGGCGCCCTGGGAGACGCCCTCGGCGCGCCCATCCAGTACCTCGGGTGGGCCGACATCCAACGGGACCACGGGCCGGAAGGCGTGCTCGCGCCACCGCGTCCCGCGCTGGTCACCGACGACACGCAGCTCACGCTGTTCACCGCGGACGGCTACCTGCGGGCCTGGGTGCGCGGTCGGACCACCGGCGAGTGGGACCCCGTCGAGGTGGTCTGGCAGAGCTACCGGCGGTGGTTGATCACCCAGCAGGTGGCCGCGCCGGAACCAGGCGCCGCGGGCCTCGTGGGCGACGAACGGCTGTACTCCAGCCGGTCGCCGGGCCTGACGTGCCTGCGCGCGCTGGCCGCCGACGCGCCGCCGACGCCCGAGGAGCCGCACAACGACTCGTCCGGCTGCAACGGCGTGACCCGGACCGCGCCCGCCGGGTTCGCGCCCAGCGCCGAGATCGCCTACGACCTGGGCTGCCGGTTCGCCGCGCTGACCCACGGCGGCACCGGCGGCTGGGTGTCCGGCGGCGCGTTCGCGCTGCTCATCCACCTGCTGGCGGTGCGCGGGCGGCCGATGCGGGAAGCCGTGGACCAGGTCATCGGACGGGTGCTGCGCGACGACCCGTACACCGCGAACACCCTGAACCGGGCCGTCGTGTTCGCCGACGAGCACCGGGCGCAGGGGTTCGACTCGGTGCGGGTGGACCGGCTGGGCAGCGGCTGGACGGGACCGGAGGCGCTGGCGATCGCCGTGCACACGGTGCTGGTGTACCCGAAGCGGAGCCAGTTCGTGGACGCGCTGCGCGCGGCGGCCAACCACTCGGGCGGCAGCGACGCCACGGCCGCGTTGACGGGCAACATCCTGGGCGCCCTGCACGGCACCTCGGCGTTGCCGCGCGACTGGCTGGCGGGCCTGGAACTGGTGGACCTGCTGACCCGGCTGGGCGCCGACCTGGGCCACTCGGTGACCGGGCAGGAGTTCGACTTCGCCCGCTACTCGTGAGAAAGGTGAAGCCGGCCTCGGCACGCACGTTCCCGAAAGCGTGCGACCGAGGCCGGCTCTCCACGCGGTCTGCGCAGGACAACGCCCCGAGCGCGGAACCCGGCTGACCTGGCCGTGGAGCGGGAAAACCCGTGGCGGAACCGTAGCAGAGAGCATGTGAGTCATCACACCCGGGCCACCTGTTTGCCGACGCGAAGTGGTCTCGGGCACAGCCCACCCTGTCGCGAACCTGTCGACTCGCTGTCGGCCGGCCCACGTCGGGTGGGGGTGCCGCACCATGGGCGGGTGGACAAGGGCACTTCGGTTCGACTGCTCGTGGTGGACGACGAGCCGCACATCGCGGACCTCGTGGCGACGGTGGCGCGGTACGAGGGCTGGCAGGCGGTGACCGCGGGCAGCGGCGAGGCGGCGCTGCGGACCGCGGCCGACTTCCACCCGGACATCGTGGTGCTCGACCTGATGCTGCCCGACCTGGACGGCTTCACCGTGCTGGACCGGCTGCGGTCGGCGGGTGCGATGGTGCCGGTGGTGTTCCTCACCGCGCGTGACGGCACCGCGGACCGGGTCGCGGGCCTGACCCGCGGCGGTGACGACTACCTGGTCAAGCCGTTCTCGGTGGAGGAGCTGATGGCCCGGCTGCGCGCCGTGCTGCGGCGGTCGACCGGGCCGACGTGGAAGCGGTCCGTGCTCGAGGTGTCCGACCTGGCCCTGGACGAGGACACCCGCGAGGTGCGGCGCGGCGGGAAGCTGGTCACGCTCACGCCGACCGAGTACGAGCTGCTGCGCTACCTGATGCGCCGCTCGCCCGCCGTGCTGACGAAGGCGCAGATCCTCGACCACGTGTGGGAGTACGACTTCGGCGGCCGGTCCAACGTGGTCGAGCTGGTCGTCTCGCACCTGCGGCGCAAGCTGGACGACGGCGGCGAGCCGTTGATCCACACCGTCCGCGGCGTGGGCTACGCGCTGCGGCGAGCCGCGGAGTGACGCGCCGCCGGCTGCGCCTGGGTACGCGCCTGGCGTTGGGCCTGGGCGCGTTGGCGCTGGCGGTGTTCGCGGTGGTCGGCACGGTGATGGCGCAGAGCATGCAGGCCTACCTGGAACGCAGGCTCGACGCGCAGATGAGCGACACGCAGGTGTCGCTGAAGAAGGACTTCGCCAAGAACGGCACGGTCAAGGGCAAGGCGTACGGCTGGTACTCGGTCGTCTACGACGTGCGCGACGGCGTGGCGACGCCGAAGAACCGCGACGACCTGCCCGCCGACGCGGGCGAGCTGGCCGAGGTGGCGTTGCGGGTCGGCGGGCCGGACCCGGTGTACCGGACGGACTACCTGCACGGCGACGGCACGTACCGGCTGCGCGGCTGCCGGGTGTCCGACGGCGTGGTGCTGGTCAGCGCGGCGCCGATGAACGACATCACCACCACCGTGCGGCAGCTGGTGATCGTGGAGGTGGCCGCGTTCCTGCTCGCGCTGATCGCGTTCGTGGTGATCGGGCGGGCGGTGCTGCGGCGCGGGTTGCAGCCGTTGAGCGACATGGCGCGGACCGCGCACGACATCACGTCGCACGACCTGACCGACTCGGCCCGGCTGCCGGTGCGCGCGGAAGGCGGCAACGGCGGCGTGGAGGTCGAGGAGCTGCGCACCGCGTTCAACACGATGCTGGACCACATCGACACGTCGTTGGCCGCCCGCACCGCCGCCGAGCAGCGGTTGCGCCGGTTCATCGCGGACGCCTCGCACGAGCTGCGCACGCCGTTGACGTCGATCCGGGGCTACGCGGACCTGTTCCGGTACGCGGCGGCGAACGCGCCGGAGGAACGCGAGGCGCACCTGGAGAAGCTGCGGTCGGAGGCGGCGCGGATGAGCGTGCTGCTGGACGACCTGCTGCTGCTCGCCCGGCTGGACTCGGCGGAGGTGGAGACGCCGTTGCGGCTGGCCGAGGGCGACCTGGCGGCGTTGGCGCGGGAGGCGGCGGACGCGTTCCGCGCGGCGCACCCGACGCACCCGCTCACGCTGACCGTGCCGGACGGGCCGGTGCGGCTGCCGTTCGACCCGCTGCGGCTGCGGCAGGTGGTGGACAACCTGCTCACCAACGCCGCCGTGCACACGCCGGTGGGCACGTCGGTGTCCGTCTCGGTCTCGGTGCGGGAGGCGTCGGCCGTGCTGCGGGTCGGCGACACCGGCCCCGGCATCCCGGCCGCCGACCGGTCCCGCATCTTCGACCGGTTCTACCGGGTGGACGACTCGCGCACGCGTGACCGCGGCGGCAGCGGGCTGGGGCTGGCCGTGGTGCACTCCCTGGTCGCCGCGCACGGCGGCACCGTGGAGCTGACCAGCCGGCCCGGCTCGACCGTCTTCACGGTGACCCTGCCCCGTTAGCCTGCGTTCGAGGACTCCGCCCACAGGTCGATGCCCGAGTCGACCGCGTGCACGTCGATCTGCTCGATCTCGTCGTCGGTGAGCGGCGGGCCGTCCAGCGCCGCCACGTTGGCCTCCAGCTGGCCGACGCTGCTCGCGCCGATGAGCACCGACGTGACCCGTTCGTCGCGCAACGCCCAGGTCAGCGCGAGCTGCGCCAGTGACTGGTTGCGCGACGCCGCGATGTCGTTCAGGGCGCGCACGTGCGTCAAGGCGGCCTCGCCGAGCAGGTCCTCGGACAGCGACTTGCCCTGGGTGGCACGGGAACCGGCCGGCACGCCGTCCAGGTACTTGTCGGTCAGCATGCCCTGCGCCAGCGGCGAGAACGCGATGCAGCCGACGCCCAGCCCACCCAGCGCGTCGAGCAGGTCCCGCTCGATCCACCGGTTGAGCATCGAGTACGAGGGCTGGTGGATCAGCAGCGGCACGCCCGCCGTGCGCAGCAGTTCCGCCGCCTCACGGGTCTTGGTCGCCGAGTAGGACGAGATGCCGACGTACAGCGCCTTGCCCTGCTGGACGGCGCTGACCAGCGCGCCGACCGTCTCCTCCAGCGGTGTGCCGGGGTCGAACCGGTGCGAGTAGAAGATGTCGACGTAGTCCAGGCCGAGCCGGGACAGCGACTGGTCCAGCGAGGCCAGCAGGTACTTGCGCGAGCCCCACTCGCCGTACGGCCCGGGCCACATGTCGTAGCCCGCCTTGGTGGAGATCACCAGCTCGTCCCGGAACGGCCGCAGGTCGTCGGCCACCATCCGGCCGAAGTTGACCTCCGCCGAGCCGTAGGGCGGGCCGTAGTTGTTGGCCAGGTCGAAGTGCGTCACG
Organism: Saccharothrix carnea; assembly: GCF_003014735.1. GTDB lineage: Bacteria > Actinomycetota > Actinomycetes > Mycobacteriales > Pseudonocardiaceae > Actinosynnema > Actinosynnema carneum. The sequence continues at coordinate 50,835 of NZ_PYAX01000023.1, forward strand.
CCGAGGTCGAAGTGCGTCACGCCGAGGTCGAACGCCCGGCGCACGATCGCACGCCCGGATTCGTAGGGCCGGTCATCACCGAAGTTGTGCCACAGGCCGAGCGACACGGCGGGCAACTTGAGCCCGCTGCGCCCGCACCGCCGGTAGGTCATCCGGTCGTACCTCGAGGCGTCGGGTTGGTGGGCCACCTCACCACCTTGGCACGCCCGGCTGCCGTTTGCGCGCCGGGGAACGGGACGAAGTTGGTCTTTTCGGACCGTATCCGGCCGATCGCCCGATCATCCGCCAGGTGTGCCCGGACATCGTGGTCCGGCACCCGGGCCCCTGCGTCCGGACGCGCGAGTGGAAAGAGACCACATGCGTCACCTACTCAGACGCGGCACGCTGTTCGCCGTCGTCGCGCTGACCGCCTCAGCCGTCCAGTTCACCTCGCCCGCGGTCGCCGCCCCTGCACCCGCCGCCGCCGCACCGTGCGGTCCCCTCGACGTCGCGTTCGTCCTGGACGACACCGGCAGCATGGGCGGGGCCATCGCCAACCTGAAGACCGGCATCAACGCCATCGTCAACGACGTCGTCACCGCGTCCGGCGGCGACTACCGCCTCGGCCTGGTCACGTTCAAGGACAACGTCACCGTCCACAACAACCTCGCGCCCGGCAATGCGGCGGCGGTGACGAGCTACGTCACCAACACCCTCGCCGCGAGCGCGGGCAGCGCCGAGCCGGAGGCTTCCGACGAGGCGTTGAACACGGTCGTGAACAACCTGCCCGCGGCGGGTCGCCCGCAGAACGTCGACTTCAGCGGCGCGTGGCGGTCGAACGCGATGAAGTTCGTCGTGCTGGTGACCGACGCCCGACCCGGCGGTTTCGACAACGTGCACGCGGCCGTGGACGTGGCCAACGCCGCGCAGCGGGCGGACGACGCCCTCGGCAAGGGCATCAAGATCTCCCCGGTGTACGTGCCGACGTCGACCACCTACAGCTCGGTGATCACGCCGATCATGCAGGACTACGCCACCACGACCGGCGGTGTGTCGACGCAGACCACGTCCACCGGCGCGGGCACGGCGGACGCGATCCGCAAGCTGCTGTCGGACTGCCGGCAGACCGACGTGGTCATCCGCGACCAGGTGACCGACACGGGCGCCGAGCCCAACCCGAACGGCACCGTGTGGAACAGCCCGGACATCAAGGTCTGCCCGACCGCGGCGGACTGCGCGGGCATCCAGCCCGTCGTCGGCGCGACGAACGTCGTGCACGTGCGGCTGAACAACGCCTCCGCCCCGAGCACCGGCACGCTCAAGGTCTACCGCACCCCCGCCGGCGGCGGCACGACGTGGAACAACGCCACCAACGGCGACTGGGTGTACATCGGCGAGCAGTCGCTGACCGTGCCCACCGGCGGCACCGTGGCCAAGATCCCGTGGGCGAACATCCCGGGCCCCGGCCACTTCTGCCTGCTGGCGCGCTGGGTGTCGGCGACGGACCCGATGACGTTCGCCGAGGGCCCGAACACCGCGCAGAACACCAGGAACAACAACAACATCGCCTGGAAGAACCTCCAGACCGTGCGCGGGAAGGTGTTCGAGCCGGTGCGGTCCTGGTTCACCCTGGGCAACGCGACCGAGCGCGAGGTCAAGACCGACCTGGTGCTGACGGGTGAGCGGCCGGTGGCGGGCGCCGTGGTGATCGACCTCGGCCCGCGCCTGTTCGAGCGGTGGCGCGCGGGCGGCGGCCAGGCGGTCGGCGTGAAGCAGGTCGGCGAGACGGCGTTCCAGCTCGACCCGAAGCGGTCGGCGCTGCTGGGCGTGCCGCTCCTGCCGGGTGAGCGGTTCACCACGGAACTGACCTTCACGCCCGAGGCACCGGGCGAGTACCTGACGAACCTGGTCCAGTTCGTCGAGGGCGAGGACCACGGCGGCGTGGCCTACCAGGTCATCACCGACCGCGGCTGATCCGACGACGCGGCCCGTGCCCTCGGGCGCGGGCCGCGTCCACCAGGCCGGACCCGGTCGCGCGTCCCACCGTCGACCGCGACCAGCTATGATCATGAAACCACGCCCTGACCAGCGCTTTCCGCGGTCAGGGGTGGTCGAGGTGGAGCCGGTGGCGGGACTTGAACCCGCAACCTTTCGCTTACAAGGCGAGTGCTCTGCCAATTGAGCTACACCGGCGTGGCCAGGAGGCCTGGAACATCGTAAGCGCCCGCAGGGGGTGCTACCTGCGGCGAACGGTCTGCTCACGGTGGGCCCGCGTTGGTCCGTCCGGAGGTCGCGGGTACCGTCCGGGTGGCCCTGGGAACCCCTAAAACCGCTGGCCAGCGGTATCAACAGTGTTGAACGCACGGTGATCGAGTCACCTGGTCCAGGTACCCCGTCAGGGGGTGGTGCAGGACACAGCCTCGAATGTGACACGGTCGGGCGTGGCAGCCGGGTGAACGAGGGAGGTGGCGCCGGGTGCGGCTGTGGCGCCGGCGGTGGCAGCACACCGAGCAGGCACGACCGGTCGAGGGACCGTCCCTTCCGGACGACTCGACCGTCCACCTCGTACTCGACCTGGCGCTGCGCGTCGGCGAGGCGCAGATGGCGGGCGGGGCGGGCGCGGCCGACGTGACGGCCACCATCCTGGCGGTCACCACCGCGTACGGCCTGCCGCACACCGAGGTCGACGTGATCTACACGTCGATCACCGTCTCCTGCCACCGCGGCACGGAAGCCGCGCCCGTGACGTCCATGCGGGTGGTGCGCGGCCGCAGCGTCGACTACAGCCGGCTGGCCGCCGTGGAGGACCTGATCCGGCGGATCACCTCGGACGGCGTCACCGCGGCGGACGCGTCGGCCGAGATCGAGCGGATCAGCCGGGCCGACCACCCGTACCCGCGCTGGGTGGCCACGCTGGCGTGGGCGGGCATGGCGGGCGCGGTGGCGTTCCTGGTCGGCGGCGGGCCGCTGCTGGCGGCCACGGCGGCCGTCGTCACGGCGTTGATCGACCGGGTCGGCCGGATCCTCAACCGGCGCTCGCTGCCGTTCTTCTTCCAGCAGGTGGTCGGCGGTGCCCTGGCCACGTCGATCGCGGTGACGATGTACGCGACCGACCTGCTGCCGAGCGTGCGGCCGTCGTTGCTGGTGGCCACCGGGATCGTGGTGCTGCTGTCCGGCCTGTCGCTGGTCGGCACCGTGCAGGACGCCATCACCGGCTACAACGTCACCGCGGCCGGCCGCACGGTGGAGGTCGCGCTGCTCACCGCGGGCCTCATCGCGGGCATCGCGCTGACCCTGCGCGCGGGCGTGCAGTTCGGGGTGCCGACCAGCATCGCCGACCCGCTGCCCCCGCTGGCCTCCGACGTGCCGATGCAGTTCGCCGCGGGCGCGGCCACCTCAGCGTTCTTCGCCCTGGCCAGCTACGCGCCGGTGCGGGCGCTGCCGATGGCCGCCGCCGCGGGCGCGGTGGGCACGACCGGTTACGGCCTGCTCGCCCTCACCGGCACGAACTCCATCACCTGCGCGGTCGTCGCGGCCACCGTCGTCGGCTTCGTCGGCAAGATCGTCTCCCGCCGGCTGCGGACGCCTCCCCTGCTGGTCGCGGTGGCGGGCATGGTGCCGCTGCTGCCCGGCTGGACCACGTACCGGGGCCTGTACCAGCTGACCGCCGAGGGCGACACGGCCGGCCTGTCCACGCTCGTGCTGGCCGCCGGTACCGCGCTCGCACTCGCGAGCGGCGTCGTCCTGGGTGAACATTTGGGTCGTCCGGTGCGCACCGGCCTGGGCCGACTCGCCGCCCGTTCCCGGCGTTGAGCGGCTGAACACCGCGATTCCACGTGAGATCGGACACCTGACGGGCTTTCGTCAAGTCAACACAGTGTGACGGGAGTGACGACAGGGCATCCAACCTGGGCGTTCCCACTAACCTCGACGGTGGGCGAGACGAATCCCTTAGGAGGCGCTACCCGGTGAGCAGCATTGGCGAGAACGGCGCGGACTTCCTGGTCGTGGCCAACCGCCTACCGGTTGACCTGGAGCGCCTGCCCGATGGCACGCAGCGGTGGAAGCACAGCCCCGGTGGCCTGGTCACCGCCCTGGAGCCGTTCCTGCGCACGCACAGCGGGGCGTGGGTCGGCTGGCCCGGCATCGCCGACGCCGAGGTCGACGCGTTCGAGGAGGACGGCCTCCAGCTGCACCCCGTGGCGCTGAGCGCGTCCGAGGTCGCGGACTACTACGAGGGCTTCTCCAACGGCACGCTGTGGCCGCTCTACCACGACGTGGTCGCGCCGCCCGCCTTCCACCGGCGCTGGTGGAACGCCTACGTGCGGGTCAACCAGCGGTTCGCCGACGTGACCGCGAAGGTCGCCGCCCAGGGCGCCACCGTCTGGGTGCAGGACTACCAGCTGCAGCTGGTCCCGGCGATGCTGCGCGAGCTGCGCCCGGACCTGCGCATCGGCTTCTTCCTGCACATCCCGTTCCCGCCGGTGGAGCTGTTCATGCAGCTGCCGTGGCGCACGGAGATCATCCGCGGCCTGCTGGGCGCCGACCTGGTGGGTTTCCACCGGCCCGGCGGCGCGCAGAACTTCCTGTGGCTGGCCCGCCGCCTGGTCGGCCTGGAGCCGAGCCGCGGCGCGGTCGGCGTGCGCACCCGGCCCGGTGTGGTCCAGGTCGGTGACCGCACGGTGCGGGTCGGGGCATTCCCGATCTCTATCGACTCGGCGGGCCTCGACGCCCTCGCGCGGGACAAAGAAGTCCAGAAACACGCGAAACAAATTCGCGAAGACCTCGGGAATCCGAAGAAGATTCTGCTCGGGGTGGACCGCCTGGACTACACCAAGGGCATCGACGTGCGGCTCCGCGCGCTGCACGAACTCCTCGCGGACGGCCGCGTGAACCCCGGCGAGGTCACCATGGTGCAGCTCGCCACGCCCAGCCGCGAACGCGTCGAGCACTACAAGCAGATGCGGGGCGAGATCGAGCAGGCCGTGGGCCGGATCAACGGCGAGTTCTCCACCGTCGGCCACCCCGTGGTCCACTACCTGCACCAATCGGTCAACCGACGTGAGCTGACCGCGTTCATGACCGCCGCCGACGTCATGGTCGTGACTCCGGTGCGTGACGGGATGAACCTGGTGTGCAAGGAGTACGTCGCCACGCGCTACGACCTCGGCGGCGCGCTGGTGCTCTCCGAGTTCGCCGGGGCGGCGGCCGAGCTCACGAGCGCGTTCCTCGTCAACCCCCACGACCTGGACGGCGTGAAGAACGCGCTGGAAGCCGCCCTCACGCTGGATCCGGCCGAAGGCCGCCGTAGGATGCGCGCGCTGCGCCGCCAAGTCCTCACGCACGACGTCGACCGATGGGCTCGATCGTTTCTTGATGCCTTGGGCACGCAGTCCACGATCTGAATCAGTTCAGATTGATGATTCCTGACCTTGTCCCACCGAGCATTGAGGAGGGGCGTTGACCGCCGAGGCCCTCCCCGCCGAACTTCGTCGTGCGATCGTGCAGTTGGCACGCACACCGCGCCTGCTGGTCGCCTGCGACTACGACGGGACATTGGCTCCGATCGTGGCCAACCCAGAGGACGCCCGCCCGCTGCCCGAGTCGGTGGGCGCCCTGCGCTCCCTGGCCGGTCTGCACGAGACGACGACGGCGGTGATCTCCGGGCGCGCGCTGCGCGACCTGGCGACGCTGTCGCGCCTGCCGTCCGAGGTGCACCTGGTGGGTTCGCACGGATCCGAGTTCGACGTCGGTTTCGTGCACGCGCTGGACGCGGACGCGAAACAACTGCACCGCCGCCTGGAAACCGAACTGGAGGGGGTCGTCGCCGGGGAAGAGGGCGTCGGCCTGGAGGTGAAGCCCGCGAGCATCGCGGTGCACGTGCGCCGTGCCGACCCCGCCGTGGGGGAGCGGGTTCTGAACGCCGTGCGCACCGGGCCGGCCACCTGGGACGGGGTGCAGGTCACAGAGGGCAAGGCCGTGATCGAGTTGGCCGTGGTGCAGACGGACAAGGGCCACGCCCTGGACGTCCTGCGGCACCGCGCGTCGGCGACCGCGGCCGTGTTCGTCGGTGACGACGTGACCGACGAGAAAGCGTTTGCCCGGCTGAGTGGGCCGGACGTCGGCATCAAGGTCGGCGACGGCGAGTCGCTGGCCGAGTACTCCGTCTCCGACACCCTCGACGTGGCCACCGTGCTGGCGTTCCTGCTGGAGGAACGGCGGGCGTGGCTGCACGGCGACCAGGCCGTGCCGATCGAGCGGCTGACCATGCTCGCCAACGAGCGCTCGGTCGCGCTGCTGACCCCGGACGCCCGGCTGAACTGGCTGTGCCACCCGGAGCCGGACTCGGCGGCGGTGTTCGCCGACCTGCTCGGCGGGCCGGCCGCGGGCCACTTCTCGATCAAGCCGGAGCACGGCTCGCTGCCCCTGGGCCAGCGGTACGTGCCGGGCACGATGATCGTGGAGACCCGCTGGTCGCGGCTGCTGGTCACGGACTACCTGGACCACGACCTGGCCTCGCACCGCACCGACCTGGTGCGCCGCATCTCCGGCTCCACCAACGCGGTGATCACGTTCGCGCCGCGGCCGGAGTTCGGCCAGGTGCCGGTGCGGCTGCTGCGCGAGCGCGACGGCCTGCGGATCGTCGGCACCTCGGACCCGATGGTGCTGCGCTCCCCCGGCGTCGACTGGCAGATCACCTCCGACGGCATCCAGGAGACCGCGACGGCCGTCGTGCGCCCCCGCGAGGGCGCGCCGATCCTGCTGGAGCTGCGCTGCGGCACGGACGACCTGTCCGAGGCCACGCTCGGCGAGCCGGAGCGGCGGGCGCGGGCCGGCGCGTTCTGGTCGGACTGGGCAGCGACGCTGAAGCTGCCGCCGGTCGAGTCGGACCTGGTGCTGCGGTCGGCGTTGACGTTGAAGGGCCTGGTGCACCACGACACCGGCGCGATCATGGCCGCCGCCACCACCTCGCTGCCCGAGGAGCTGGGTGGCATCCGGAACTGGGACTACCGGTACTGCTGGCTGCGTGACGCGGCGCTGACCGCCCAGGCCCTGGTGTCGGTCGGGTCGCTCGGCGAGGCGGAGGCGTTCCTGGGGTGGGTGCACGGGGTGCTGTCGACCCTGCCCGGCCCGGAGCGCCTGCACCCGCTGTACACGTTGCAGGGCACCATGCTGGGCGCCGAGGCCGTCATCGACACGCTGCCCGGGTACGCCGGGTCGCGGCCGGTGCGCGTGGGCAACCTGGCCAACCAGCAGGTGCAGCTGGACGTGTTCGGCCCCGTGGTGGACCTGGTCGTGCAGCTGGCCGACGCGCGCGGCTCGTTGACCGACCAGGACTGGCTGATGGTGCAGGCGATGGCCGAGGCGGTCGCCCGCCGGTGGCACGAGCCCGACCACGGCATCTGGGAGGAGCGGCACGCGCCGCGCCACCACGTGTACTCGAAGGTCATGTGCTGGGTGACGCTGGACCGGGCGGTGATGCTGGCCGAGGCGTACGGGCGCGAGATCGACCCGTCGTGGCCGGTGCTGCGCGACACCATCTCCAACGACGTGCTCAAGCACGGGTGGAGCGAGGACGCGCAGTCGTTCACCACCGCGTACGACGGCGACGACCTGGACGCGGCGTCGCTGCACGTCGGGCTGTCGGGGTTGATCGACCCGACCGACGACCGGTTCCAGGCCACCGTGACCGCGATCGAGGCCGAGCTGCGGTCCGGGTCCACGGTGTACCGGTACCGGCGCGACGACGGCCTGCCGGGCGACGAGGGCGGCTTCCACCTGTGCGCGGCGTGGATGATCGAGGCGTACCTGCTCACCGGGCGGCGCACCGAGGCCGAGGAGCTGTTCGCGCAGATGGTGGACGCGGCCGGGCCGACCGGTCTGCTGCCCGAGGAGTACGACCCGATCGCGGAGCGCTCCCTGGGCAACCACCCGCAGGCGTACAGCCACCTGGGCCTGATCCGCTGCGCCCAGCTGCTGGCGGCCACGAGGTAGGTGTTCGGCCGGAACGGCGTCCCCTGTCCGCCAGGGGGCGCCGTTCCGCTATTTCTTGAGCTTGAGCAGGTTGAGGGCCTCGTGCAGGTCGTTCGCGACCAGCGCCCGGGTGCCCTGCGGCAGCGGACCGGCGTCCGGCGGCACGAGCGCCTTGGTGAAGCCGAGCCGGGCCGCCTCGGTGAGCCGGCGGCCGACACCGTTGACGCGGCGCAGCTCACCCGACAGGCCGACCTCGCCGACCACCACGAGGTCGTGCGGCAGGGGCAGGTCGCTGGCCGCCGACGCGACGGCCAGCGCCACCGCCAGGTCGACCGCCGGCTCCACGAGCCGCATGCCGCCGACGGTGGCGGTGAAGACGTCCTTGTTGCCCAGCCCGACCCGGCCGCGCTTCTCCAGCACGGCCAGGACCATGGCCAGCCGCGCCGAGTCGAGGCCGCTCACCGCGCGCCGGGGCGCGGGCAGCGCGGTCGGCGTGACCAGCGCCTGGACCTCGCCCAACATCGGCCGCTTGCCCTCCACGACGACCGTGACGGCGGTGCCGGACACCGCCTGGTCACGGCGGTGCAGGAACAGCCCGGACGGGTCGGGCACGCCCGCGATGCCGTCGTCGCGCAGCTCGAAGCAGCCGACCTCGTCCGCCGGGCCGAACCGGTTCTTCACGCCGCGCAGCAGCCGCAGGGTGGAGTGCCGGTCGCCCTCGAACTGCAGCACCACGTCCACCAGGTGCTCCAGCACGCGCGGCCCGGCGACCGAGCCGTCCTTGGTCACGTGGCCGACCAGCACGACCGGCAGCCCGCGCTCCTTCGCCACCGCGATCAGGCCGGCCGTGACGGCGCGGACCTGGCTGACCCCGCCGGGCGCACCGTCCACCGCCGGTGAGGACATGGTCTGCACCGAGTCCACGATGAGCATGCTCGGCTTCACGGCGTCGACCTGGCCGAGGACGGCGGAGATGTCGCTCTCGGCGGCGAGGAAGATCTCGTCGTGCAGGTTCCCGGTCCGGTCCGCCCGCAACCGCACCTGCCCCGCCGACTCCTCACCGGTGACGTAGAGGCACCGGCCGACCGACAGCGCCCACTGGTGCGCGACCTCCAGCAGCAGCGTCGACTTGCCGACCCCCGGCTCACCCGCGAGCAGCACGACGGCGCCGGGGACGAGGCCGCCGCCGAGCACCCGGTCGAGTTCCAGCACACCGGTCGACACGGCCCGCGCGGACTCGATGTCGACCTGCGCGATGGGCCGCGCCTCACTGCTCGGCGTGCCCGCGAGGAACCGGGGAGCGGCCGAGACGCCCCGCTCCTCCACCGTGCCCCAGGCCTGGCACTCCGGGCACCGCCCGACCCACTTGGCCACCTCGTGCCCGCACTCGGCACAGCGGTACGTCGCCCTGGCCACCCGTGCTGTCTTCGCCACGCCCGGAGGCTATCCGGCGGCACCGACAACACCGCCCGGGCGCCGGGGCGTGCCGATCTCCGCCACCGGAGATGTCGGACCTTCCGGGCAAAATGAAAGCAGGGGCCCCTGGGCGGGGACCCCTGCGCAGCGTGCTCGAGGTTCGGTCAGTGCTCCGAGGGAGCGTCCTGGCGCGGTTCCGGGGAGGCGCCGATCGGCAGCTCCAAGGTCACCTCGCCCGCCTTCTCGAACAGGAACTTGACCCGGATCGTCTCGCCCGGCCGCAGCGGCTTCTTCAGCCCCTTCAGCACGATCTTCACCTTGCCGGGCTCGGTGGGGTCCACGGACGACGGCAGCTTCGTGCCGGTCGTCGGCGGGCTCGAGATGGACGTGCCGCTGCCCGTCGTGGCCGAGCCCGTCGTCGTGGTGGTCGTCGAGCCCGAACCGGACGGCGTCGTCGTGGTCGTGGTCGTCGGCTCGTGGGAGTCCGATGGCGCGTGCGAGCCGGACGTCGACGTCGGCTTGGTCGTCGTGGCGTGGCTGCCCGCGTCGTCCTGGTCGGCACTGGCGACCACCGCGGACCCCGGCTCCAGCCGCTTGTCGCCGGTGATCTCGGCCGGCGCGGAGGACTCGCTGGTCACACCCAGCAGCGTGTCCGCGGCGGTGCCGTTGTTGGCGATCACGACCACGATGGGCGCGTCGTCGCCGTCCTCGTAGGAGCCGTGCGCCACCGGGAACAGGAACTGCGCGTCACGGACGGCGATGTCTCCCACCTGCCCGCTGGCCCCGTTGACGACGGCCACCTGCGTGTCCGTCTGCGTGACCTGACCTGCGCTGCAACCTGCGGCGGCCAAGCCGAGGCCGGTCGCCAGGGCGGCCACGACGGCCAGGCGGCGCGGCGCTGGGGACTTCTGGAGTGCGCGACCCACGGCTGCTCGGATCCTTCCCGGTGTGCTGACGAGGCGGGTCGTACCCGGTAGTAACGGGTTCGACCACCAGTCCAGGAGCCTAACGGGGTGCCCTCGGACCTGCGGCATGTGGTGTCCCACAGCCGTCCCGAAGCCGTACCGCAGCAGTCCCGCGGCGGTCCGCGACCCTCCCGCGCACGTCCACAGTGGAGCAAGATCCACCACGGGCGTTGCATGCGACCGGGTGATTTGTCAACCCCCCACGCGGCCCTGACCAGCGCTAACTGATCTCAACAGGCCGATGAGGGGATTGCTCGGCGTGTTAGGATGGGGTTAGCGAAAGGGGCAGAGGACACATGGTTTTCAAGGTCGGAGAGACCGTCGTCTACCCGCACCACGGTGCCGCTCTCATCGAAGCAATCGAGACCCGTGTGATCAAGGGCGAGGAGAAGAAGTACCTCGTCCTCAAGGTTGCCCAGGGCGACCTCACGGTTCGCGTCCCCGCCGACAACGCCGAGATCGTGGGCGTTCGTGACGTCGTCGGCCAGGAGGGTCTTGACAAGGTCTTCGAGGTCTTGCGTGCTCCCCACACGGAGGAGCCGACCAACTGGTCCCGGCGGTACAAGGCCAACCTCGAGAAGCTCGCGTCCGGTGACGTGAACAAGGTGGCCGAAGTGGTGCGCGACCTCTGGCGGCGCGAGAAGGATCGCGGACTGTCCGCTGGTGAGAAGCGGATGCTGGCGAAGGCTCGACAGATACTGGTTAGCGAACTGGCGCTGGCCGAGGGCACCGACGAGGACAAGGCTGAGGTCCTCCTCGACGAGGTCCTGGCTACCGCGTCCTGATCGTTCCACCCGAAAAAACGGAAACCGCGAACATGGGTGTGGTCGCGCTCGTGCCCGCGGCGGGCCGGGGTGAGCGGTTGGGCTATGGCATGCCCAAAGCGCTCGTGCCGGTCGACGGCGTTCCGCTGCTCGTGCGTGCGGTGCGCGGCCTGTTCGACTCCGGTCGCGTGCGGCACGTCGTCATCGCGGCGCGGCCGTCCGATGTGGACGTTGTGAATACCGTCACCGCCCCGTTGGCCCCAGCCGACGGGGCGGTGCACGTCGTGGCCGGTGGCGCCGAGAGGTCGGACTCGGTGCGCCTGGCCCTAACGTACGCCTTGCGTGAGATCGCCGACACTTCGATCGTGCTCGTTCACGACGCGGCCCGCGCGTTCACCCCGGCGGCCGTGGTGCGGGCCGTCGTGGACGCCGTCGCCGCAGGTCACCCCGCTGTCATCCCGGTGCTGCCGGTCGTGGACACGGTCAAGCAGGTCGATGTCGACGGCGTGGTGGTCGCCACACCGGACCGCGCGGCGCTGCGGGTCGTGCAGACACCCCAGGGCTTCGACGCGGCCGTGCTGCTGCGCGCGCACGAGGCCGCCCAGGCGGCGGGGCTCGGTGCGACGGACGACGCGGGCCTGGTCGAACGGCTCGGTGTGCCGGTCGTCACCGTCCCCGGTCACGCCGACGCCATGAAGATCACCACGAAGTTCGACCTGGCGGTGGCCGAGGCGCTGCTGGTCGGCACCGGAGGAGCGGCGTGATACCCAGGGTCGGCATCGGCACGGACGTCCACCAGGTGGAACCCGGCCGCGAGTGCTGGCTGGCGGGCCTGCGCTGGGACGACGCGGACGGGTGCGCCGGTCACTCGGACGGTGACGTGGCCGCGCACGCGCTGTGCGACGCGTTGCTGTCCGCCGCGGGCCTGGGTGACCTGGGCGCGGTGTTCGGCACGAGCGACCCGCGCTGGTCCGGGCGGCACGGGGTGGAGTTCCTGGCCGAGGCGCGACGCCTGGTCGAGGAGGCCGGCTACCAGGTCGGCAACGCCGCGGTGCAGGTCATCGGCAACGCGCCGAAGATCGGCAAGCGCCGGGACGAGGCGCAGCGGGTGCTGTCCGAGGCGGTCGGCGGCCCGGTGTCGGTCAGCGGCACGACCACCGACGGCCTGGGGCTGACCGGGCGCGGCGAGGGCATCGCCGCCGTGGCGACCGCGTTGCTCGTCCCGCTGGGCTGATCCCGCGCCTGGGTCGAGCCGGCCGCCGGGTTGATCGTCCCGCTAGCCTGAGCCGCATGGCGGTCACCCTCAGCGAGTCGGCGCGGGCCCTGGTCGACGGGCGGAACTACTCGGTCCTGGCCACGCTCAACCCGGACGGGAGCCCGCAGACATCGGTGGTGTGGGTGACCCGGGACGGCGACGACCTGCTGTTCTCGACGCTGCGCGACCGGGCGAAGGAGCGCAACCTGCGCCGTGACCCGAGGGCCAGCGTGAGCGTGTGGAGCACCGCCGACCCCGAGGTGTACGCGGAGGTGCGCGGCACCGTGACGATCGTCGAGGACACCGACCGCGCCCTGGCGAACGCACTGTCGCACAAGTACACCGGTGAGGACTTCCCCGCCGACGCGCCCGGCAAGGTCCGCGTGGTGCTGCGGCTCACGCCGACGAAGGTCACCGGCAACGCCGCCTGACAGCAGGGCGGGCGGTGCGCGCTACTCCGGTCTGGTGAGGCTGCTCTCGGTCTGCGGGATACCCGAGACCTCCGATGTCCGGACCACGTAACGTGCGTTATGTGACGATCCGCGCCGTGCTCTTCGACTTCTCCGGCACCCTGTTCCGCTTGGAGCACGACTCGCTGGCCGCCCACGCCGAGCTGATGCGCGCGCTCACCGCGCCCGTGGGCCTGGCGGACGGGCTGGACCTCGACGTGGCGGAGTGGGAACGCCGTGACCTCGACCCCGACGCCCACCGCGAGATGCACCTCGCGGTGCTGGCGAAGGCGGGCGCGAAGGACCCGGCGAAGTTCTACGCCGACCTGTGCAGCCCGCCGTTCTGGCAGGCCTACCCGGACACCGCGCAGGCACTGGGCACCGAGGTGCCGACCGCGGTGGTGAGCAACATCGCGTGGGACATCCGCACCGTTTTCGCACGTCACGGCGTTGAGAACCGGGTGGACGAGTTCGTGCTCTCCTACCAGGAGGGCTTCGTCAAGCCGGACCCGAAGATCTTCCGCATCGCCTGCGACCGGCTCGGCGTGCACCCCAGCGAGGCGCTCATGATCGGTGACAGCGCCGAGGCGGACGGCGGCGCGGCGGCCATCGGGTGCCAGGTGGAGATCGTCGAGCCGCTGCCGACCGGCAACCGGCCGGACGCCCTGCTGCAGGTGCTCCGCAAGCACATCTGACCGGGCGATTCAACCCCGTCCGGCCACCGCCCGTACCATTCCCACGTGAGCCTCCACCTATTCGACACCGCGACCCGGTCCATGCGGGAGTTCGTCCCGCAGGTCAGCGGAACGGCGTCGATCTACGTCTGTGGGGCCACGGTGCAGGGCGTTCCGCACATCGGGCACGTGCGCAGCGGCCTCAACTTCGACGTGCTGCGGCGCTGGCTGGGCCGCGACGGCTCGACCGTGCGGCTGGTGCGCAACGTCACCGACATCGACGACAAGATCCTCGCCAAGGCGGCCGAGAACGAGGCCGAGTGGTGGGAGTGGGCCTACCGCAACGAGCGGGCGTTCGACGACGCCTACGACGCGCTGGGCTGCCTGCCCGCGTCGTACTCGCCGCGCGCGACCGGCCACGTCACGCAGATGGTCGAGCTGATGGAACGGCTGATCGAGAAGGGTCACGCGTACGCCTCCGAGGGCGACGTGTACTTCTCGGTGACGTCGTTCCCGGAGTACGGCGCCCTGTCCGGGCAGAAGCTGGACGAGGTGCACCAGGGCGAGTCCGCGGCGACGGGCAAGCGCGACGCGCGCGACTTCACGCTGTGGAAGGCGGCGAAGCCGGGCGAGCCGTCGTGGCCGACGCCGTGGGGTCCGGGCAGGCCGGGCTGGCACCTGGAGTGCTCGGCGATGGCGACCGCGTACCTGGGCGGCACGTTCGACATCCACGGCGGCGGCATCGACCTGATCTTCCCGCACCACGAGAACGAGCAGGCGCAGTCGCGCGCGGCGGGCGACGGGTTCGCCCGGTACTGGATGCACAACGCCTGGGTGACCATGGGCGGCGAGAAGATGGCCAAGTCGCTCGGCAACACGGTGTCCATCCCGGCGATGCTGGAGCGCGTCCGCGCGCCCGAGCTGCGGTACTACCTGGTCGGCCCGCACTACCGGTCGCACATCGAGTACTCACCCGAGGCGCTGGACGAGTCGGTGTCGGCGTACCGGCGGATCGAGTCGTTCCTGCGGCGCGTGGTCGAGCGCACCGGTGCGGTCGGCGCGGACGGTGAGCTGTCGCCCGCGTTCGTGGCCTCGATGGACGACGACATGGGCACGCCCGGCGCGCTGGCCGCGATCCACAAGCGGCTGCGCGAGGGCAACACGGCCCTGGAGGCCGGTGACGACCTGGGCGCGCGTGCCGCCGCCGAGTCGGTGCGGGCGATGACCGGCGTGCTCGGGTTGGACCCGCTGTCGCCGCTGTGGCACGACGCCGCGGCGGGTGGCGCGGGCAGGCACGCGTTGGGCGTGCTGGTGGAGCGGCTGCTGGAAGAGCGGTCGCAGGCCCGCAAGGACAGGGACTTCGCGCGCGCGGACGCGCTGCGCGATCACCTGCTGCTGGCCGGTATCGCCGTCGAGGACACCCCCGACGGTCCGTTGTGGACGTTGAAGGACGACTGAGCTCGTGGCTGGTAACTCCAAGCGCCGGGGCGCCATGCGCAACCCCGGCTCCAAGAAGGGCGCGGTCGTCGGTTCCGGCGGGCAGAAGTCGAAGGGCCTGCAGGGCAAGGGCCCCACGCCGAAGGCGACCGAGCGACCGAACCACCCCGCGTACAAGCGGGCGAACGCGGCGGCGAAGGCCGAACAGGTCCGCGCGCAGCGGCGCAAGGCGGCCGAGAACGGCCCGGAGACCGTGGCCGGGCGCAACCCGGTGGTCGAGTGCCTGCGGGCCGGGATCCCGGCGACGGCGTTGTACGTGGCGCTGGGCATCGACGCGGACGACCGGGTCGCCGAGGCCGTGCAGCTGGCGGCCACGCGCGGCATCTCCGTGCTGGAGGTGCAGCGCGGTGAGCTGGACCGGATCACCGGTGGCGCGATGCACCAGGGGCTCGGGCTGCAGGTGCCGCCGTACGAGTACGCCGAGCCCCGTGAGCTGCTCAAGATCGCGAACGCCTCGGGTCTGCCGCCGTTGCTGGTGGCGTTGGACGGGGTGACCGACCCTCGCAACCTCGGCGCCGTGGTGCGGTCCGCGGCCGCGTTCGGTGCGCACGGGATCGTGCTGCCGCAGCGCCGTTCGGCGGGGATCACCGCGGTGGCGTGGCGGACCAGTGCCGGCACGGCGGCCCGGATGCCGATCGCGGTGGCGACCAACCTGACCCGTCAGCTCAAGGAGTGGGCCGAGGCCGGGTTGATGATCGTCGGGCTGGACGCGGACGGCGACGTGGACGTGGACGGCCTGGACCTGGCCACCGGCCCGCTGGTCGTCGTGGTCGGTTCGGAGGGCCGTGGGCTGTCGCGGCTGGTGAAGGAGACGTGCGACCAGACGGTGTCCATCCCGATGGCCGCCGGCGTGGAGTCCCTGAACGCCTCCGTCGCCGCTGGTGTGGTGCTGGCCGAGATCGCCCGCCGTCGCCGGCTGGACGTTCGCGGCTGATCCCTCGCGCGGTCACCTCCCGACCAACCCGGGTGTGAGGTGGGACGGTTTGTCGGCGATCCGGTCCGCGCCCGCCTGACCGGCGGATAAGGTCTGCGGCGATGTCCTTCGCCAGCCCGTTGTTCCTGTGGTTCTTCCTGCCGGTCGTGCTCGCGACCGTCCTCGTCACGCCCAGGAACTGGCGCAACGGCGTGGTCGCCGTGGCGAGCCTGCTGTTCTACGTCTCGGGGGCGGGCGGGACGACGCTCCTGCTGCTGGTCTGCATGGTGGGCAACTACCTCGCCGGCCGGCGCCTGGAGCCGGGTGCTCCGGGCGACCGCAGGCTGGTCCTGGTCGGCTCGATCGCGCTCAACCTGGCCGTCCTCGTCATCTGGAAGTACGCCGGGTTCGCCACGCAGCAGCTGCACGACATCGCCGCCGTCGTCGGCGCGGACCTGCCGGTGGTCCAGCTCGCCCTGCCGATCGGCATCTCGTTCTACACGTTCCACCACATCTCGTACGTGGTCGACGTGTACCGCGGCGAACGGCCGGCGCTGCGCGAGCCGGTCGCGTTCGTCACCTACATCGCGATGTTCCCGCAACTCGTGGCCGGCCCGATCGTCCGATTCCGCGAGATCGCCGACCAGCTCCCCCAGCCGCGCCTGCACCGCTGGGACGACATCGCGGCCGGTTTCCCCCGGTTCGCCCTCGGCCTGTGCAAGAAGGTGATCATCGCCGACTCGCTGGCGCCGATGGTCGACGCCTGCTTCGCCACCCCGGCCGACGAGATGACCACGTCGATCGCCTGGCTCGGCGCGATCGGCTACACGCTGCAGCTCTACTTCGACTTCTCCGGCTACTCCGACATGGCCATCGGACTGGGCCGCATGCTCGGCTTCCGGCTGCCGGAGAACTTCGCCCGCCCGTACTCCTCGGTCACCGTCACCGAGTTCTGGCGCCGCTGGCACATGTCGCTGTCGCGCTGGTTCCGCGACTACGTCTACATCCCGCTCGGCGGCAACCGCGGCGGCGTGCTGCAGACCTACCGGAACCTGTCGATCGTTTTCGTGCTCACCGGTTTCTGGCACGGCGCCAACTGGACGTTCCTGGTGTGGGGTTTGTTCCACGGCGGCCTGCTCGTGCTGGAGCGCCGTTTCGGCTGGGATTCCGCCCCGGTCGCCACGCGCACCCGAATTGCCCGCCGGGCTTTGACCATGCTGCTGGTGGTAATCGGCTGGGTGTTCTTCCGGTCCGCCGATCTCGGTACGGCGTTCACCATCATCGGGCACATGCTGTTGCCGGATTTCAGCGGCTTGACCGACGCGGTCGCCGCCGCGGCGACCAATCAGCGCATTGTGCTGCTGCTGCTCGCGCTGGCAATTGTCGCAATGCCCGACCACCCGGTGAGCGGGCCCTACCTGGAGTCTTCCCGGGACAGGATCGCCACCGCGGCACGGGTCTCGCTGATGACGGTGGGCGTCGGCTACGCGGCGATCCTGATCGCCGGCGGCACGTTCAGCCCGTTCCTCTACTACCAGTTCTGAAGATCCACCAGCCCGCCACTTTCAACAATTGACCGGGCGACCGACGCCGGTGGCGTGGGCGACCGCGTGAACGCGCTGGCCCGGTCGGACCAGCCCACCCCGGACCCAATGGAGCCCTTGGTCGACGTAGGGTAGGCGAGGGTTGCTCACGCCGTGTCACCTACCGTCAACTGTCAAGAATAAGTGGCCGATTTTTCGCCGTTGTAACTACTTTATGTAACCGACCTGCTCCGTTCGGGTACACAGTGTGGTAGGACAGAGATTGCACATCCGGCAGCTTCTACCGTGCTAACCGAGGGAATTGTTACTTCGGGTGGGGGTAACGTGACTCACTCATCGGGGCCGACCAACCTGGGGGAGTTGTGACTTCCGGGGGGACCATCCGCGCGCTCGTGGGCAACCGCGAGTTCCGCGGCATGTGGATCGGCTCGACGGTGTCCACCGTGGGCGACCAACTCGCCGCGGTCGCGCTCTCCCTCCTGGTGTTCGAGCGCACCCAGTCACCCGCCTGGACCGCCCTCACCTGGTCGTTGACGCTGTTGCCGCCGCTGGTGTCCGGCCCGCTGCTGGGCTGGGTCGCGGACCGGTTCCCCCGCCGCACGGTGATGGTGTGGTGCGCGTGGCTGCAAGCCGTCCTGGTCGGCCTGATGGCCATTCCCGGCGCGCCGCTGTGGCTGATGATCGTGCTGCTGGTCGTCGTGCTGATGATCTCGTCGCCGTTCCTGGCCGCCCAGGAGGCGAGCCTGCCCCACGTGCTGCCGGACAAGCGCTACGACGACGGCGTGGCGCTGTTCGGCACGTCGGTGGACGTCGCGCAGATGGCCGGCCTCGCCGCGGCGGGCTTCCTCGTCACGGGCTGGGGTGCCAACGTCGCGCTGGCCATCGACGCGGCCTCGTTCGTGTGGGTGGCGATCCTGGTGCAGCTGTCGGTCAAGCACCGGCCGGCGGCCGACCCGCGCGGCACCAAGCGCGACCCCGAAGCCCCGAAGGGCGCGTTCTCCCTGCTGATGACCGAACCCCGACTCCGCAGCCTGCTGGGCGTGCGGCTGCTGGCGGGCCTGGCGATGGTCCCGGAGGGCTTGGCCGTGCCGCTGGCCAGCGAACTGGGCGCGGTGTGGTCGGTCGGGCTCATCCTGGCCATCGAACCGGCCGCGAACGTCCTGGGTGTCGCGGTGCTGTTCCGGCTGGTCCGCGACCCGGCCAAGCGCGAGCGGCTCATCGGTCCCCTGGCTATCCTGTCCCTGGCGCCGCTGGTCATGTTCGCCCTCGACCCGAATCTGACGTGGACGATCGCGTTGCTGGTGATCGCGGGCATGGCCGGGGCCTACCACACGCCCGCACGTTCGGCCTGGATGAGGATCCTCCCCGACAGTTACCGTGGCAGGGCGTACGGCATCAGCCGGGCGGCGTTGCGCACGTCGCAGGGCGGCGGCATGGCGGTGGCAGGCGTCGTGGCGCACACGATCGGTTCGGTGACCGCGACCATCGCGGGCGCCGGCGGAATAGGCATCCTGCTGGCGACGCAGGCGGCCGTCGCGTGGCGGCGGGCGAGGTCCCGGAACGAACCGGAGGCGGTGGCCATCTGAAACGGAGTGACCACGGAACGCGATTGTCCATCATGAAGAGCCCTTCGACTGCGGCCCGCTAGCCGGCGGGCACGCGGGAGCACTCGGTCTGGTTGCGCATGGCGAACACCTTCTCGGAGCGGGCCCTACGAGCCGGAGTGCGACGGCGACCGGCGTTCGTCGCGCGGGTGTGGGCAGAGGGAGGGGATCGTGGTGAAGAGCAGTCCGGCTGACCGGCAGCAGTCCGGTCCGGTCAGTCGGGTCGCGGTCCGCGAGTGGGACCTGTGGAAGTTGCGCCCGGCGGCGCTCGGCTACATGTTCGCCGTCGAGGTGGCGGTGGCCTCGGCCGCCGTGTGGCTGCTGACCTCCACCTTGGACACGGTCTCCGACGCGGACTGGATGCGCTTCATCGCGGTGATGTCGGCCGTAACCATTCACCTGCTGATCGTCCGGCGTGCCGAGGAATCCCGCCGGGACGAGTCCTCCGGGCCGCACATCGACCTCACGTCCGTGTGGACGTTCGCCGCCGCCATCGCCCTGCCGGGCGCGCTGGTCGTGCTGGTCACCGTCTGGATGCGGATCCTCATCCAGCCCATCGCGAGACGGCAGCCGTACCGGTTCGTGTTCTCCTCGGCGAGCATCCTCGGCGGCACCATGCTGGCCTGGGTGGTGGTGCACCTGTCGGGACTGTCGCTGCTGGCCACCGGGCACGTGCTGCCCGACTTGGGCCTGGTGCTCGTGCTGCTGGTGGCGGCCGTGGTGAACTGGGCGTCGCAGGGCCTGAGCATCGCCGCGGTGGCGAAGATCGTCGCGCCGCGCACCCGCTTCCGCGAGCTGGTCGGCTCGCGCGCGGACAACGTGCTGGAGCTGAGCACGCTGGGCGCGGGCGCGATGCTCGGCATGCTGATGACCACCCACTGGGTCGGTCCGCTGCTGCTGGTGTTCCCGGTCATCCTGGTGAACTCGCTGCTCTACCACGCCGCCGAGCGCCGGGCGCACCTGGAACGGCTGCTGCGCGAGCAGGAGCAGCTGCAGGCGCGGCTGGCCGAGGACGCGCACACCGACTACCGGACCGGGCTGCTCAACACCAACGGCCTCGCCGAGTACGGGAGCAGGCTCACCGACCGGTGCCGGCTGGACAACCAGCCGGTGACCGTGCTGGCCATCGACCTGGACCACTTCAAGCGGATCAACGACACCTGGGGCCACCCGGCGGGCAACGCCGTGCTGGCCGAGGTGGGCCGGATCCTGCGGGAGAAGCTGCGGCCGGGAGACGTGGCCGGGCGGGACGGCGGCGAGGAGTTCGTCGTGGTGCTCGCCGACACCGGCCTGGCCCAGGGCACCGCCATCGCCGAACGGGTGCGCGAGGCGATCGGCGAGATGTCCGTGGTGACCACCGACAAGCACCGCAACATCGTGACGCTGCGCGGCCGGAACCTGCCGCTGACGCCGGAGGGACCGGAGGTGCGCGCCATCTCGGCGTCCATCGGCGTGGCCGTGCTGCCGGACAACGGCGACTGCCTGCAGGACGCGCAGCACTGCGCGGACGCCGCGCTCTACGCGGCCAAGGAGAACGGGCGCAACCAGGTGCGGGTCGCCGCCGGCGAGATCCGGCTGCTGCCCGCGCCCCGGGTCGACCAACAGGTGGACGGTGCCGCGGAACAGCAGCAGCAAGCCGCCGGGGTCACCCGCACCGCGTAAGGCGCGACCGGGCCTTCTGGTGCCCCTACGACCCGCACATCCACTCCGGTCGGGTCCGAACGTGTTACTGGACTCTTTCCCGCTTACCGCTCATCAACCGGCACACGAGGTAGATCAAGAACGACACCGCCGTGACGAACGCGCTCACCGGCATGCCCGGCGCGAGCGACAGCACCATCCCGCCCAGCACGGACACCTCGGCGAACACCACGGCCAGCACGGTCGCGCGCACCGGGCTCGCGGTCACCCGGACCGCCGCCGCCGCGGGCGTGATCATCAGCGACAGCACGAGCAGCGCGCCCACCAGCTGCACGCTCAACGCCGTCGCCACGCCCACCAGCACCGCGAACACCACCGACAACGTCCGCACCGGCACACCGCGCGCGGTCGCCACGGCCGCGTCCACGCTGGCGAAGTGCAGCGGCCGGTAGATGAACGCCAGCACCGCCAGCACCGCGACCGACGAGCCGATCAGCAGCCACAGGTCGGTCGACCCGACGCTCACCACCTGCCCGGTCAACAGGCCGAACTTGTTCGCCGCACGCCCCTTGTAGAGGGCCAGGAACAGCACGCCGAGCCCCAGGCCGAACGCCAGGATCGCGCCGATCACCGAGTCGCGGTCCGAATCACGCCTGCTCAGCAGCCCCAGCAGCAGCGCGGCGAGGACCGAGCCGGCCAACGCGCCGTACCCGACGCCGATACCGACCAGCAGGGCCGCCGCGCCGCCGGTGAACGCCAGCTCGCTCGTGCCGTGCACGGCGAACGCCATCTTGCGGGTCACCACGAGCGGGCCGAGCAGCCCCGCCACCAGCCCGAGCACGGCGCCCGCGATCAGCATCGGCTGGACGTAGCGCAGCAGGTCGAGCGTCTGCCCGACGTCGAGGAAGTTCTCCATCAGCCCTCATCCGCCACGTGGTGCGGCTCGTCCTCGCACACGTGCTGCGCGCCGACCACGTGGATCTGGTCGCGCACGCGGACCACCTCGACGTTCGTGCGGTACAGCTCGGTCAGCGTCCGCGAGGTCATCACCTCGGCGGGCGTGCCGATCCGGAACCGGCCCTCGACCAGGTACAGCACCCGGTCGACCAGCGGCAGGATCGGGTTGATCTCGTGGGTCACGAACAGCACGGCGGTGTCCGCGGCCCGGCGCCGGGCGTCGATCAGGTCGCTGACCACGCGCTGGTGGTGCAGGTCGAGCGAGAGCAGCGGCTCGTCGCACAGCAGCACCTCGGGGTCGCCGACCAGGGCCTGCGCCACCCGCAGCCGCTGCTGCTCGCCGCCGGAGAGCAGGCCGACCGGCTCGTCGGCGTACTGCGTCGCGCCGACCGACGCCAGCGCCTCGTCCACCCTGGCCCGGCGTTCGCGCCGGTGGCGCCAGCCGACGCCCCAGCCGTGCCCGTCCAGGCCGAACCCGACGAGGTCGCGCCCGCGCAGGGCGAGGCTGGAGTCGAGCGCCCGCTGCTGCGGGATGTAGCCGATGCGCCGGTTGCCGCCCGCGACGCGCACCGTGCCGCCGGACAGCGGCTGCAGGCCGAGCAGCACCCGGATGAGGCTGGTCTTGCCGGAGCCGTTGGGCCCGAGCACGGCGACGAACTCGCCGGGGGCGACGTCCAGGTCCAGCCCGTCCCACAGCACGCGGTCGCCGTAGGACAGCCGCGCGCCGCGCAACGCGACGGCCGCGCGCGTGGACCTGTCCGTCACCTGGGCAGCCGTCATGCGCCGAGCGCTCCCACCAGCGAGTCGACCTGCTTCGTCATCCACTCAAGGTAACCCGTGACGCCCTCGGGCAGCGTCTCGGTCACCTCGGCGACCGGCACGCCCGCCGCCTTGGCCTGGTCGACGACCTGCTTGGTGCCCGCGTTCTCCGTCTGCGCGTTGTTGACCAGCGCGCCGACCTGCTTCTGCTCGATCAGGCGGGTGACGTCGGCGAGCGCGGCGGCGGGGATGTCGGTCTCGTTCTCCACGGCGTCGGCGAACGACTCGGGCGTGACGTCCTCGACGCCCGCGGTGTCGAGCAGGTAGTGCGCCACCGGCTCGGTCGCCACCACCTTCTTGCCCGCGCCCTTGCCCTCGACGCGCTGCTCCAGCTCGGTGAGCTTGGTGGTGAAGTCCTCGGCGTTGGCCTCGAAGGTCGACTTCTTGTCGGGCGCGATCTCGCCGAGGTCGGCGGCGGCCTGGTCGGCGACCTTGCGGACGGTCTCGAAGTCGTACCAGACGTGCTCGTTGACCGCGTGGTCGTGGCCCTCCTCGCCCTCCTCGTGGCCGGGCTCCTCGTGACCGGGCTCGCCGGACGGCTCCCCGGAGGGCTCGGGCTCGTCGTGCCCGGAGGCCTTGCCGGACACCGGGAACGCCTCGATCTTCTTGGCGCCCTCGGTCTCGGGGCCGAGCAGGGTGGCGAAGAAGTCGTCGTAGCCGCCGCCGTTGAAGATGACCAGCTTCGCGTCGCGGACCGTGGCCAGGTCGGACGGGGTGCTCTCGTAGGAGTGCGGGTCGCCGGACGGGTCGTCGATGATCGCGGTGACCTGCACGGCGTCGCCGCCGACTGCCTGGACCACGCTGCCCCACACGTTCGTGGAGGCGACGACCTTGATCTTGCCGTCGTCGTTCGCGGCGGGGGTGTCCTGGGCACCGCAGGCGGTGAGGGCGACGGCGGTCGCGGCGGCCACCGCGCCGAGCAACGCGTTGCGGACAGTCATCAGAGCACTCCTCGACAGGCGGATCAGCAGGCAATGGAAACCGTTGTCGAGTTCAGTTTAGAACGCTCCGCGACCGAAACGCCCACCGACCGGGTGTTTTGCACACCACAGGGGCCACCTCCGTGGAAACGGGAGGTGGCCCCGGTGGTGGTCGGACGTCAGTCGGTCAGGCGGTAGCCGGACTCGGGGTGGAACAGGTGGACCTCGCCGGCGTCGCGCACGGCGACCTTGACGGTCTGGCCCAGGGTGGGCGGCGTGCGGCCGTCGACGCGGACCACGAACCGCTCGGGCACGTCGCCGATGCGGACCGAGCCGTGCATGAGCGCGTCCGCGCCCAGCTCCTCGACCAGCTCGACGGTCATGTCCATGCCCTGCTCGGACGAGCTGACCAGGGCCAGCGACTCGGGCCGGATGCCGAAGGTCACCTCGGACAGGCCCTCGCCCGCCGCCTTGTCCAGCGCCTTGCGCTCCAGCGGCACCACGATGCCGTCGAGCTTCGCGCCCTCCGACGTCAGCGGCACGGTCTTGAGGTTCATCGCGGGCGAGCCCATGAAGCCGGCGACGAACGCGTTGGCCGGCTTGTCGTACAGCGCGCGCGGGGTGTCGCACTGCTGGAGCAGGCCGTCCTTGAGCACGGCGACCCGGTGGCCCATGGTCATGGCCTCGACCTGGTCGTGCGTGACGTAGATCGTGGTGGTGCCCAGCCGCGCCTGGAGGGCGGCGATGTTCGCGCGGGTCTCCACGCGCAGCTTCGCGTCGAGGTTCGACAGCGGCTCGTCCATGAGGAACACGGAGGGCTCGCGGACGATCGCGCGGCCCATCGCGACGCGCTGGCGCTGACCGCCGGAGAGCGCCTTCGGCTTGCGCTCGAGGTACTTCTCGAGGTCGAGCATCTTGGCCGCTTCCAAGACCTTCTGCTTGATGTCGGCCTTGTTGACGCCGCGCAGCTTGAGCGCGAAGCCCATGTTCTCCGCGACCGTCATGTGCGGGTACAGCGCGTAGGACTGGAACACCATCGCGATGTCACGGCCCTTGGGCGGGACGTTGGTGACGTCCTTGCCGCCGATGTGGATGGCGCCCTCGTCGATGTCCTCCAGACCCGCGAGCATCCGCAGCGCGGTGGACTTGCCGGAGCCGGACGGACCGACCAGAACCAGGAACTCACCGTCGGTGACGTCCAACGACAGCTCGTCGACCGCGCGGACCGGCGGGTTGCCGGAGAAGATCCGCGAAGCCTTGACGTAGGCGACCTCAGCCATGCCACGCACCTTTCACTACCCAAGCTTTGCCGCAACGCTAGGGATTGCAAGCGCTTACGGGAACGGGTGAATTGGTCTAATTCCGCATCGGTTCAGCCGCCCGGACCAGCCGCCCTCGCCGCTGCGGAACCCGCGCCCGGCCTGCCGTCGTACCGGGTCCGGTGGGGCGGCGACCACCCGATCGAGGCGTCCGGACCAGGCCTTTGACCAGCGGTATTGCGGCTGGCGCGCAGTGCGCCGGCTCCCTAACCTCCTCCGTCATGAAGGTCATCAGCGAACAAGATTTCTACGACAACCCCGGCGAGGTGTTCGAAGCCGTCGAGGCGGGTGAGACGTTCGTGGTCACTCGTGAGGGCGAGGAGGTCCTCGAACTGCGCCTGCCGCCTCCCGGGCAGAGGTTGACCACTGCCGAGGTCATCGAACGGCTCAAGGGCCTGCCGCGCGTCGACTACGCGCAGATGCGAGCGGAAGTGGACGAGTTCTTCGGGGTCGAACGCATTGACGACGACCCGTGGGAGCGCAGCCGTGGCTGATCACGACCTCTCCGGCGTCCTGGACACTTCGACGTACATCGACCTCGAACTGCTGGACCCGGCGGTTCTGCCGGCGGTCCGTGAACTGACCACAATCACCTTGGCGGAGTTGCACCGCGGCGTCGTCGTGGCGAAGGACGCCGCAAGCCGTGACGTGCGCACCGCGCGATTGGGGGTCGCGATCGCGGGCTACGACGCGTTGCCCTTCGACCAACGCGCGTCCGCGCGCTTCGGCAGCCTGGTCGGATTGATGGCCGCAGCGAATCGCGATCCACGAACGCGCACGCTGGACCTGATGATCGCGGCTACTGCCTCGTGCCATGAACTGCCGCTCTACACCCGCAACGCCAAGGACTTCGTGGGCCTCGAATCGCTCGTCAAGATCATCGAGGTGTGACCGGAGGGCCTCCGCGACGAGGCGGAGGCCCCGGCGGCGTCAGCCCTTGACCGCGCCCGACGACAGGCCCGTCACCAGGAACTTCTGCACCAGGTAGAACACGACGATCGCGGGGATCGCGACCAGGATCGAGGCGGCCGCCAGGTGGCCCCACTCGGTCCGGTTCTGCTGGACGAACACCTGCAGGCCGACCGCCAGCGTCTTCGACTCGTCCGCCGCCGACAGGAACGCCGACGCGAACGCCACCTCGCCCCACGCCGTCAGGAACGCGTAGAACGACGTCACGGCCAGACCCGGCCGGGCCAGGGGCAGGACCAGCCGCCAGAACACGCCGAACGGCGACAGGCCGTCCACCCGGCCGGCCTCGTCGATGTCGGTCGGGATCGTGTCGAAGTAGCCCTTCAGCATGTACGTGCAGAACGGCACGGCGGTCGTGCAGTAGACCAGCACCAGCCCCAGCGACGTGCCCTGCAGCCCGAGCGCGAGCAGGATGTTGTACAGCGGCACGATCAGCACCGCGAACGGGAACATCTGCACGACCAGGAACGACAGCATCAGCGACCGCTTGCCCGGGAACCGGAACCGCGACGCCGCGTACCCCGTCGTGGCGGACAGGAACACCGCCAGCACCGTGGTCATCAGCGCGATCAGCACCGAGTTGCCGAACCACGCCAGGAAGTCGCCCTTCTCCCCGGCCAGGATGCGCCCGTAGTTGTCCAGGCTCGAGTCGTTGACCAGCTTCGGCGTGGTCTCGACGGCCTTGGCGTCCGGCTTGAACGACGTCACCAGCACCCAGAACACCGGGAACACCGCGATCAGCGACGCCACGACCAGCGCGCCGTGCAGACCCACGCTGGCCAGCGGCGACCGCTGCGAGCGCTTGAGCGCCCGAACCGGCTGGACCACCCGAACGGAAGCGGCTTCGACCGTCATCACCACACCTCGCCTTGCTTGCGCAGCGCACGCCGGTACACGCCCGCGAACACGAGCAGCACGGACAGGATCAGCACGCCGTAGGTCGACGCCACCGCGAAGTCGCGGGACGCGCCGGAGAAGAACCGCTCGAACGCGTAGGTCACCAGGATCCGGGTGTTCGGGTTCGGTCCGGTGATCAGGTAGATGATCGCGAACATGTTGAACGTCCAGATGATGCCCAGCAGCACCACCGTGCTGGACACCGACCGCAGGCCGGGCAGCGTCACGTTGCGGAACCGCTGCCACGGTGTCGCGCCGTCGACCTCGGCGGCCTCGTAGAGGTCGCCCGGGATCGACTGCAGGCCGCCCAGCAGCGCCACCATCATGAACGGCACGCCGAGCCAGGTGTTGACGATCATCACCGCGACCAGCGCCCAGTCCGACTGGCCGAGCCACACCGGCGGGTCGTCCAGCCCGAGGAAGCGCAGGAACTGGTTGATGATCCCGTACTGCGCGTTGAACATGTACTTCCAGGCGAACGCGCTGATGAACGCGGGCACCGCCCACGGCAGGATCAGCAGCACCCGGTACACCGCCCGGCCGCGCACCTGCCGGTTGAGCAGCAGCGCGAGGCCGAGGCCGATCGTGTAGTGGAAGAACACGCAGCCGAACGTCCAGATGAGCGTGCGCACCAGCGTCGACCAGAACGCGCCGTAGCTGGCGTCGCCGGACAGGACGTTCAGGTAGTTGTCGAGCCCAACGGAGACGTAGGTCGCCGGCCGGTCGAGGATCGGGTTGGCGATGTTGCCCTCGTTGATGTCGGTGAAGGTGAAGAACACGCCCTGCGCGAGCGGGAACAGCACCAACACCGCGATGACCACCACGACCGGCAGCACCATCGCGTACGCGTACCAGTGCCGGTCCAAGAACCTGCGCACCGAAGTCTCCCTTCGCCGCCCCGCGGCGCCCGGCCTGGGGTCAGGCCGGGCGCCACGAGGGATGGTCAGCCGACGGCGTACTCGGTGACGACGGTGTCCTTGTAGGCCTTGGCCACCTCGTCCAGCGCCGTCTTGGCGTCCTTCTTGCCCGCCAGCACGTCGGCGTAGGCGATCTTCAGCGGGTCGAACAGCTGGCCGCCCTCGGGGATCCACGCGCGCGGGTGGGCGGAGGTGACGACCGGCTCGAACGCGGACACGACCGCGTGCGCCTTCACGTCGGCGTTCTCGTAGGCCGACTTGCGGGTCGGCAGCACGCCCAGTTCCTTGGCGATGCGGACCTGCGACTCGGTGCTGCTCATGCAGGCGATGAACTTGACCGACGAGTCCTTGGCCTTGGTGCCCTGGCGGATCACGTAGTCGTGGCCGCCGACCGGCGCGGAGCCCTTGCCCGCGGTGGCGCCGGGGACGGGCGCGATGCCCAGGTTGGCGGCGTCGCTGAACGCGGCGCCCTTGAGGTAGTCGGCGACCGACCACGGGCCGTTGATCACCATGGCGACCTCGCCCGAGGTGAACGCGGCCTGCATGTTGTTGTAGGAGTTCGCCGGGTCGAGCGCGGTGGACGCGGCCTTGGCGTCCAGCAGGCCCTTGGCGGTCTCCAGCGCCTTCACGTTCTCCGCGGAGTTGACCACGATCTTCTTCGCGTCGGCGTCGACCAGGTCGCCGCCCTCGCCGTAGATGAACGGCAGCGCGTAGTAGGCGTCGTTGTTGATGAAGATCGTCTTCTCGCCGCCGAGCTTGGCCGCGGCGGCCTTCACGTCGTCCCACGTCTTCGGCGGCTCGACACCGGCGTCGGCCAGCAGCTTCTTGTTGTAGAACAGCGCCAGCGAGTCGGTGACCTGGGGGACGCCGTAGGTCTTGCCGTCGTACTTGGTGGAGCCGAGCGGGGTCTCCAGGAAGTCGGACGTGTCGTTGACGAGCTCGGTGCCCGCCAGGTCGACGACGTAGCCGAGCTTGGCCAGCTGCGACACCCACGCGACCTCGGCGCGGAAGACGTCCGGGCCCTGACCGCCCTGGGCGGCGGTCCGGTAGTTGTTGAGCGCCTGGTCGAAGGCGACGGTCTCGGTCTTGACCTTGTAGCCGCCCTTGGTCGCGCACTCCTGCGCGATGGCGGTGAACACCGGGCTCTCGTTCGGGCCGCTGGTGTCCCAGAAGGTGATCTCGCCGGAGTCGCCGGACGCCGATCCGCCGTCGCCACCACCGCACGCGGTGAGGACGAGGGCGGAGACGGCCGCCGCTGCGGTCACGAGGGTGGTACGTCGCATCGTTGCTGTCGTCCCTCCTGCGGGCCTCCACCGTGATGAAGGCTCTTGCAAGAACTTGCGAAATTGTTGACGCGGATTTCATCCCGCCGACCAGGGCCGGGTCAAGGGTCTGGACGTAACCAAGCCGTAACGGCCCCGCCTGGCCGGAGGAAACCAAGGTGGGCGTTGCAAAAATTTGCCGCTGACGGCAGGCTGCACGTCACCAGCGGCGACACGCGTCACCAGCCGCGTCACCAGCGAGTCAGCGAGGAGGCAGGGGTGTCCGGTCTGTCCGAGATCGCCAGGGCAGCCGGGGTGAGCATCTCCACGGTCAGCCGGGTGCTCAACCGCCGGGCGGGCGTGAACGACGAGACGCGTCAGCGCGTGCTCGCGGTGCTTGCGGAAATGCCTTACACGCCGCGGGGGTTGGGCGCGCTGCAGCGGACGGGTGTGATCGGGCTGCTCGTGCCGGAGCTGTCCAACCCGGTGTTCCCGGCGTTCGCCGAGGCGCTGGAGGTACGTGCCGCGCGGCTGGGGTACTCGTCGCTGCTGTGCAACACGCGGGCCACCGGCGCGGGTGCGATGGGCGAGGAGGAGTACGTGCGGATGCTCCTCGCGCGCGGCGTCGAGGGCATGGTGTTCGTGTCGCCGGAGATCACCAACGTCGAGGTGCCGCTGGGCCAGGCGCCACGACCGTCCTACTACGCGAAGCTGCTCGCGGACGGCGTGCACATGGTGTTCGTCAACGGGGCGACGCCGTCGCTGGACGTGCCGGACGTGACCGTGGACGAGCAGCACGCCGGGTACGCCGCGACCAGGCACCTGGTGGAGCTGGGGCACCGGCGGATCGGGTTCGTGTCGGGTCCGGCCCGGTCGCTGCCGTCGCGGTTGAAGCGGGCCGGGTGGGCGGCGGCGCTGGAGGAGGACGGGCTGCCGGCGACGTCGGACTTCGTGGCGCACGCGCCGTTCGGGCCGGAGGGTGGCGCGGAAGCGGTGTCGACGTTGCTGGACACCGTGCGGCCCACGGCGGTGATCTGCTCGTCCGACCACATGGCGATCGGCGTGCTGCGGGAGGCGCACCGGCGCGGGCTGGCCGTGCCGCGCGACCTGTCCGTGGTGGGGTTCGACGACATCCCGCTGGCGTCGTACTGCTCGCCGTCGTTGACGACCTTGGCGCAGCCGATCGAGGAGATGGCGGCGGCGGCCGTCGACGAGTTGGTGCACCGGCTCGACCCGGATCGGCGACGGCGTCCGGCGGGTAATTACACGCGCGTTTTCCGGCCTCGGCTGGTGGTGCGCGAGTCGTCCGCAGAGCCCTCATTGGTTTAGACCACTGTACCGTGAGGTAACCCCTTCCCAACTGCACTGATGGCAATTTTGAGGGACGCCGGTCACCCCCACTTCTGTAATTGGTTCTGAACCGTTACGGTCACTTCATGGCGCGGTCGATGCATGTGCGACGCCCCGCGACGCTCGCCTCACTGGCGGCGGAGCTGGGTGTTTCCCGGACAACGGTGTCCAACGCGTACAACCGTCCCGACCAGCTCTCGCCAGAGCTGCGACGCCGGGTGTTGGAGACAGCTAGACGACTCGGGTACCCGGGGCCCGACCCGGTGGCCCGTTCACTGCGGACCAGGAAGGCCGGTGCGGTGGGCCTGCTGCTCACCGAGAACCTGTCCTACGCGTTCCGCGACCCGGCGGCGATCGGGTTCCTGGAGGGGTTGGCGCTCGCGTGCGAGGACGCCGGGACCGGGCTGCTGCTCGTGCCGGCGAACCCCGAGCGCGAGGACGTGGCGGCCGTGCACCGGGCCGGTGTGGACGGTTTCGTGGTGTATTCGGTGCCCGACGACGACCCGCACCTGGCGGCGGTGCTGGAGCGGCCCGTGCCGACCGTCGTGTGCGACCAGCCCGACCTCGGCAACGTCGACCGCGTCGGCATCGACGACCAGGCGGCCATGCACGCGCTGGCGCAGCACCTGATCTCGTTGGGGCACCGGCGGGTCGGCGTGGTGTGCATGCGGCTGGCCCGTGACCGCAACGACGATTTCGTGACGCCGGACCGGCAGCAGGCGGCGCACTTCCACGTGCAGCGGGCCCGGTTGGCGGGGCTGGCGCAGGCGTTCGCGACGGTCGGCGTGGACTGGGCGACCGTGCCGGTGGCGGAGCGGTTCGACCACACCATGGCGTCGGGCGCGTCGGCGGCGGCGCAGGTGCTGGAGCGCGACCCGCAGATCACCGCGTTGATCTGCACGTCGGACATACTGGCCCTCGGCGCGATGGCCGAACTGCAGCGCCGCGGCCTGCGCGTCCCGGTGGACATCACGGTCACCGGCTTCGACGGCATCCGTGAGGCGGAGCAGGCGGGCCTGACGACGGTCCGCCAGCCGGTCCTGGAGAAGGGCCGCGCGGCGGGCAAGCTGCTCCTCGACTCGGCCGAGCGCACCCGCCCCCGTGCCGTCACCCTGTCCACCGAACTGGTCCAGGGCATCACCGCCGCCCCACCGCGCGGCACGGCGGAGGAACGCTGGTTCGGCCCGTGACCCCCGGCCCGGCCTGACTGCCACCGGCCGGCCACCACCCCACCGCTCCGCAGGGGTCCTCGCGAGGGGACCCCTGCCGTCGTTCCACCAGGTGGACCGCCCGCGCCGGAGGGCGACAATCGACAGGTGCCGCCACCACCGAGACCGTTGCGCAAGTTGGGTTTCCTCACCATCGGCCTGTTCGACGAGGCCGACCCGGGGCGTGGGCACCGCTCGACGCTGCAGGTGATCGAGCTCGGTGAACGGCTCGGGTTCGACAGCGCCTGGGTGCGGCACCGGCACCTGCAGTTCGGCATCTCCTCGCCCGTCGCCGTGCTCGCCGCGGCCACGCAGCGGACCAGCCGCATCGAGCTCGGCACCGCCGTCATCCCGCTGGGCTGGGAGAACCCGCTGCGCCTGGCCGAGGACCTGGCCACGGTGGACGTGCTGTCCGGCGGCCGGCTCAACCCGGGCGTGAGCGCCGGGCCGCCGATGCACTTCCAGCGGGTCCGGGAGGCCCTCTACCCGGACACGGCGAACGCCGAGGACTTCGGCTACCGGCGCGTCGAACGGCTCCTGGCCCACGTGCGCGGCGAACCCGTCACCCACTTCCGCGGCACGGAGGGCATCGAAGTCTTCTCCGACCGCGTCCAGCCGCACGCACCCGGCCTCGCCGACCGCCTCTGGTACGGCGGCGGCAGCTTCGCCTCCGCCCGCTGGGCCGGCGAGCACGGACTGAACCTGCTCGTCAGCAGCGTCGTCAAAGCGGAGGGCCGCACCGGGTTCGCCGACATTCAGCGCGACCACATCCGCGCGTTCCGCGCCGCCCACCCCGACGGCGAGCGCGCCCGCGTCTCGCAGGGCCTCGTCGTCATCCCGACCGACTCGGCCACCGCCGAGCAGCGCGCGAAGTACCAGGACTACGCGGCCGAGCGCCTGCCCCGCACGGCCACGCCCCAGGGCCCGGCCGGGTTGCTGTTCTCCCCCGACTTCGTGGGCACGTCCGCGCAGATCGCCGAACGCCTCCACGACCACGCCGCGTTCCGGGAGGTCGACGAGGTGGCGTTCGCCCTGCCGTTCAGCTTCGAGCACGCCGACTACGTGCAGATCCTCACCGACATCGCCACCGTCCTCGGTCCCGCGCTCGGCTGGCAGCCGTAGGGGCTCACGTGACGCGGAAGACCACCGGAGTGCTCGCCTTGCCCGCCACCAGCGCGGTCAGCAAGTAGTCGCCCGCGCCCAGCCTCGACTGCTCGCGGCAGCCCGGTCCGGACGTGCTGCCCGGCCACTGCAGGCCGTAGGTGAACCGCTCGCCCGGCTGCATCACGCGCACCTCCGACCCCTCGGTGGCGAAGCAGTCGTTGCTGGACCACAGCCGGGTCGCGCCGTCCGCGCTCGTCACGACCAGCTCGCGCACGTGCCGCCCGATCTCCTTCGCGCACGGCAGCGGGCCGGTGTTGGAGATGACGATGGTGAAGCGGACGGGTTGGCCGGCGGGGGTCTCCGGCTTGTCCACCTCCGCCGCCACGGCCACCTGCGCGTCCTCGCACGGCGGTGGCGGGCCCGGCGGGAGGGTCGGGGAAGGCGCCACCGAGGTGGCCGGGGAAGGAGGTGGGCTGGTCGAGGACGACGAGACGACCGCGGGCGTCGCGGCCGGCTCGGGTGGGCTGGACGACGGCTGCGCGACCACCGGCGCCGGGTCGCCCCGGCCGACCAGCACGCCGACCAGCCACACCACCAGCACGAGCGCGACCACCGACCCGGCGAGGGCCAGCGCGCGGCGCCGCCAGTACACCGCCCGGGGGAGCGGGTCTGTGTGCTCGGTCACGCCGACGAAGGTATCCAAGCCGAGTGGAATTACCGGGTAGGCATCGGTCGCCCGATGCGGTGAACGTGAGGTTCGCCCGATTCACTTGCCCGCCATGCGGGAGGCAGGTTCCAATCCCGGGGAACAACGGGAGGTGTCTTCGATGACCGCGATCGACGAGCTGCTCCACCGCAACGCCGAACTGGGCAACATCGTTCCCGGCGACCGTTCCTCGCCGAAGCCCTCGATGCAAGTGGCCATCCTGACCTGCATGGACTCCCGCATCCGGGTGTTCGAGATCTTCGGCCTCAAGCAGGGTGAAGCGCACGTGCTGCGCAACGCGGGCGGCGTCGTGACCGACGACATGATCCGTTCCCTGGCGCTGAGCCAGCGCAAGCTCGGCACCCGCGAGGTGCTGCTGGTGCACCACACCAACTGCGGCCTGCAACTGGTCACCGAGGACGACTTCAAGGACGAGCTGGAGCGCGACTCCGGCCTGCGCCCCACCTGGTCGGTGGAGGCGTTCCGCGAGGTGAAGGACAGCGTGCGCGGCTCGATGAACCGGGTCCGGCAGAGTCCCTTCCTGCTGCACCGCGACAGCGTGCGCGGCTTCGTCTACGACGTGCACACGGGCGAGCTGACCGAAGTCGTGTGATCGGTCGGCGGACCGGTCGTGGAAGACTGTGCGGCGCTATGAGCCTGGACGCCGACCTCCTCCTCGACTGGTTCGCCGACACCGCCCGCGACCTGCCCTGGCGACGGCCGGAGTGCACGGCCTGGGGCGTGCTGGTCAGCGAGATCATGCTGCAGCAGACCCCCGTGGCGCGGGTCGAGCCGATCTGGCGCGAGTGGCTGGCCCGCTGGCCGACCCCATCGGCGATGGCGAAGGCGACCCAGGGCGAGGTGCTGCGCGCCTGGGGCAAGCTCGGCTACCCGCGCCGCGCGCTGCGGCTGCACGCCGCCGCGCAGGCCATCGCCGAGCACCACGACGACGTCGTCCCGAGCGACGTGGACACGCTGCTGGCCCTGCCGGGCATCGGCGCGTACACGGCACGGGCGGTCGCCGCGTTCGCGTACGGGCAGCGGTGCCCGGTGGTCGACACGAACGTCCGCCGGGTCGTCGCACGGGCCGTGCACGGCGCGGGCGACGCGGGCCCGCCGTCCACCACGAAGGACCTGAACGACGTCGAAGCCCTGCTGCCGGACGAGCGGGCCGCCGTCTACTCGGCCGCGCTGATGGAGCTGGGCGCGCTCGTCTGCACGGCCCGCGCCCCGAAGTGCGCCGACTGCCCGGTGTTCGACGCGTGCGCGTGGCAGCTCAACGGCCGCCCCGCCTACGACGGCCCGGCCAAGGCGGTGCAGAAGTTCGCGGGCACCGACCGGCAGGTGCGCGGCCTGCTGCTGGACGTGCTGCGCGGCACCAGCGAGCCCGTGGCGAAGGCGCGGTTGGACGTGGTGTGGTCGGACGCGGGCCAGCGGGACCGGTGCCTGCACTCGCTGCTCGACGACGGCCTGGTCGAGCAGACGGCCGCGGGCCTGTTCGCGCTGCCCGGGGAGCACTGACGTGCACGCCCTGGTGGTCTTCTTCGACGCCGAGGCGGAGAACGCCGTGCGGGCGCTGCGGCGGCGCATCGGCGCGCGGTTCGAGCTGCCGCCGCACCTGACCTACGCGGCGGCGGGCACGATCGGGCCGAAGGTGCGCGCCGAGCTGCGCGAGGACCTGTCCCGGTTGTGGCTGCCCGACGTCTGGCTGCACACCCTCAGCGCCACCGGGAACACGCTGCAGCTGGGCGCAGTCGTGGACGCCGAGCTGCTGGCCGTGCACTCGGCGGTGCACGACGTGCTCGCGGGCCGCGTGAAGCACCCCAACGCCCACTACCTGCCGGGCAGCTGGGTGCCGCACTGCACGCTGCTCGACGGCGAGGACGCCGAGGTCAAGACCGCGTTCGCCGAGCTGCACCCGATCACGCCGATCCGCGCCAAGACCCGCGAGATGGCGATCGTGGACACTCAGACCGGGTCGATCGACCCGCTCAGGAACGCCTCCACCGCGCCCCGGTAGACCTCCGGCGCCTGGTCGTGCACGACGTGCCCGGACTCGGGCACCACCAGGTGCGTCGCACCGGTCCGCCGCGCCACCTCGGCCATCTGCCCGGCGCGCAGCCCGCCCAGCCCGGCCTCGACCACCAGCATCGGGCACCGGATCGCGTCCACATAACCCCAGTAGTCCCGCTCGCCCCACTCGGAGGCGATCTCGTAGAGGTCCGGCAGGTGCGCGATGAGGTGCCAGCCGTCCTCGCGCTCCTCGAACATCTCCTCCACCCGCGGCACGTCCACGACCGTCCGCACGTGCGCCAGGGACTCGAACGCGGGCGGCCACGCGTCGAAGTACCACTTCCACTCGTCGACCGTGCGACCGCGGTTGTCCGGCACCACGTCCTCCGCGACGACCGCGCGCACCAGGTCGGGCCTGGTCGCGGCGAGCGCCCACGCGTGCAGCCCGCCCATCGAGTGCCCGATCACCACGGCGGGCGCGAGGTCGTACCGCTCGATCACGTCGGCCGCGTCGGCGACGAAGTCCTCGGTCCGGAACGGCCCCCGCACCGGGTTGCGGCCGTGGCCGCGCGCGTCCGGCGCCACCACCCGCCCGTACGGCTTGAGCCACTGCGCCACCGTCCACCACGTGCTCGCCCGGCTCATCAGGCCGTGGAGCAGCAGGATGCCCTGCCCCGATCCCCCGAACTCCGCAACGGTCATGCGTGCATCATGTCGGCATGGCCATCAGCTCCAAGGCGCGCCCGTACCTGATCGTCATCGTCCTGGTGCTGGTGGTGGCCGGGGTCGTGGTGGCCAGGCTGCCCCGGGACCAGCCGACCGCGGCGCCCACCACGGCCGCCGCGACCACTCCCCCGGTGGTGAACGCCGAGGGCGGTGCCGGCGCGGGCGACGCGTACTACCCGCAGGACGGCAACACCGGTTACGACGTCAGCGCCTACGACGTGTCGGTCACCTACGACCCGGCGACGAAGCGGCTGGAGGGGGTCGCGCGGATCACCGCGAAGGCGACCGCCGACCTGTCCCGGTTCAACCTCGACCTGTACGCGCTCGAGGTCACCGGCGTGGACGTGGGCGAGCGGCCGGCCGCGACCTTCCACCAGGAAGGCGACCACGAGCTGGTCATCACGCCCGAGGCGCCCCTGGTGAACGGCGAGGAGTTCACCACCACCGTCCGGTACGGCGGCGAGCCGACCCTGTTCGAGGACCGCGCGCTGGGCCGCAGCGGCTGGCAGGTCTCGACCTCCGGCGGTGCGTTCGCGGCGGGCGAACCGCACTCGGCGACCACCTGGTTCCCGGCCAACGACACCCCGCGCGACAAGGCGTCGTTCGCGTTGACCGCACGCGTGCCGGAGGGCTGGTCGGTGATCTCCAACGGCGTCGAGCGGGGTTCGCAGACGACAGACGGCTGGACGTCGTTCCGCTGGGTCGCCGAGCAGCCGATGGCCACCTACCTGACCACGATCGCGATCGACCGGTGGACCGTGGAGCGGTCCACGCTGCCCGATGGCACGCCCGTGGTGGACGCCTACGCGCCGGGCGCGGAGAACACCCGGCAGCACCAGCGGCGGCTGCCGGAGGTGCTCGCGTTCCTGGCCGAGAAGTTCGGCCCGTACCCGTTCGAGGCGGCGGGTGGGATCTTCCTGGCCGACAACATCGGCTTCTCGCTGGAGACCCAGACCCGGCCGATCTACGCGGCGTGGGCGGACCTCGACACCGTCGTGCACGAGAACGCGCACCAGTGGTTCGGCGACTCGGTGAGCCTGGAGAACTGGGCCGACATCTGCCTGAACGAGTGCTTCGCCTCCTACGCCCAGTGGCTGTGGGCCGAGGCCAAGGAGGACGTCGACCTGGACGAGCGGTACCGCGCCGAGGTCGAGCGGGTCGCCGACCGGGAGACGTACTGGAACCGCAAGCTCTACGACATGGGCCGCGGCAACGAGTTCCGCGGCGTCTACGACAAGGGCCAGCTCGCGCTGCACGCGCTGCGCCGGCAGGTCGGCGACCCGGCGTTCGACCGGGTGCTCAAGGACTGGACGGCGGCGAACCGGGACGGCAACGCGTCGTGGCCGGAGTTCGAGGCGCACGTGGAGCGGGTGTCGGGGCAGGACCTGGACGCGTTCTTCGGCGCGTGGTTCCGGGGCACCGAGGTGCCCGCCGACGAGTTCCTGTACCCCGGACCGCTGCGCCGGTAACCGGATCAGCCGGTTAGTGAAACTGGCTAGAGTGGTTACATGGCGACGTGGACGAGGACGCTGACCCGCCCGGACGGGCAGAGCTTCCGCTTCGACCCCGGCAGCTTCGCGCTCGAACTGCTGGTCAGCGGTGGCCCGGGCGAGCTGCGCGTGTTCGAGGCGCTGCACGCGCCGGACGACCTGGCGGCGTGGCTGGCCGACTCGCGCCTCGCCGCGACCGCGCCGTTCACCGCGGCCGACGTGCGGGTCACCGAAGCCGAGCTGGCCGCGGTGAAGGAGCTGCGCGACGCGTTCTGGCGGGTCGCGCGGTCGATGGTCCGCGGCGGCGACCTGCCGTCCGCCGACCTGGACGTGCTCAACGCGGCCACCGCCGAGACGCCCCGGCCGGTCGTCGACCCGCACACGCGCGCGTTGACGTGGGCGAGGCCCATCACCGGCACGCAGGTGCTCGGCGCGGCGGCCCGGGACGCGGTCGAGCTGGTGGCCCGGGGCGGCGTGCGCGAGTGCTCGGCGGACAACTGCGGCCTGCTGTTCGTGGACACCTCCCGGGCAGGCAACCGCCGCTGGTGCTCGATGGAGCGCTGTGGGAACAGGCACAAGGTCCGCGCCCACCGAGCACGCCACGAGACGGAAACCGCCGAGGCGCAGTAACGTCGTGGGCATGGCGGTTGTGAAGATCAACGCGATCCACGTGCCCGATGGTTCCGGCCCCGAGCTGGAGAAGCGGTTCGCCGCACGGCTCGGCGCGGTCGACTCCGAACCCGGCTTCCTCGGCTTCCAGCTCCTGCGGCCGGTCAAGGGCGACGACCGGTACTTCGTGGTGACGCAGTGGGAGACCGAGGAGGACTTCCAGAATTGGCTGGGCGGCAAGGCCAAGGAGGCGCACTCCGGCGAGCGGGCCAAGCCGGTCGGCACCGGGTCGGACCTGCTGGAGTTCGAGGTCGTGCTCAGCTCCGAAGCGAAGAAGTGACACCCCGGAAGTGATGCTCCCGAGGTGAACGAGGCGCTCGACCGCGCGGCGGAACTGGTCAAGGCCGCCGGCGCGGTGCTGGTGTGCGCGGGTGCCGGGATGGGCGTCGACTCGGGCCTGCCCGACTTCCGCGGTGCCACCGGCTTCTGGCAGGCCTACCCGCCCTACGAGCGGCTGGGCCTGCGGTTCGAGGAGTTGGCCGACCCGGTGCACTTCGTGGAGGACCCGGCGCTCGCGTGGGGCTTCTACGGGCACCGGCTCGACCTGTACCGGCGCACGGTGCCGCACGACGGGTTCCGCGTGCTGCGGGAGTGGGGCGCGCGGGTGTTCACGTCCAACGTGGACGGCCAGTTCCAGCGGGCCGGGTTCACCGACGTGGCCGAGGTGCACGGGTCGATCCACCACCTGCAGTGCGTGGAGCCCTGCACGGACGACGTGTGGCCCGCCGACGGCGTCGTGGTAGACGTGGACCCGGAGACGATGCGCGCCACCGGGCCGCTGCCGTCGTGCCGCAACTGCGGTGGGCTCGCGAGGCCGAACATCCTCATGTTCGGCGACTGGTCGTGGATCGGCGGGCCGTCGCAGAAGGCGCTGGACGAGCTGGCCCAGTGGCGGCGTGCCCGGCGCGACCTGGTCGTGCTGGAGATCGGAGCCGGTCAGGCGGTGCCGACCGTGCGGCGGCAGGCGGAGCTGGCCAGCGCCGCCTCGGGCGCGCTGATCAGGATCAACCCGCGTGAGCCGGAGGTGCGGCACGGGCGCGGGGTGTCGCTGCCCTTGGGCGCGCTGGAGGCGATCACCGGGCTGGCACGACGAATCGGGTGACGACGGCCCGGTGGTCCGAGCCGGGCACCTCGACCACCTCGAACTCCTCCACCGGGCACCGGTCGTCCACCAGCACGTGGTCGATGGCCACCGGCGGCGGCCACAGCGCGCCGCCGGACGGCCAGGTCGGGTTCAGGCCCTCGCCGAGCTGGTCGGCGGCGTCCACGTAACCGCTGTTGAGCAGCCGGCGCAGGCCCGCGTGGTCCAGGGTGGCGTTGAAGTCGCCGGCGAGCACGCGCACCGGCCCGCCCAGTTCCCGCTCGGGCAGGCCCGCCATGTCCCGCAGCCAGTTCCCCGGCCCCGCGTCGACCACGGGCGGCAGCGGGTGCACCGACAGGATCTCCACGTCCGCACCGGGCAGGTCGACCAGCGCGCCCGCCTGGCGCAGCGTGCTGGGCGGCGTGAGCGTGCGCGGTGCCAGCGGGTAGCGGGACGCGAGGCCGGAACCGGAGCCGCCCGGCTCGTCCAGGAAGTGCCGGTGCGGCAGCACCTCGTCCAGGCCCGCGCGTTCCAGGTCGAGCACCATCTCGGGGGTCAGCTCCTGCATCGCGAGCACGTCCACGTCGTGCGCCCGCACCGCCGCCACGACGGCTTCCGCCTCCGCCCTGCCGACCAGCAGGTTCGCCGCCATCACGGTCACCACCTGGCCCACGCCCACCGGCCGTGAGTCGGGGAACGCCCTCGGCGCGACCGCCGCCACCAGCACCACGGCGACCAGCGACGTGACCGTGCCGACCGCCCACCGCCGCAGCAGCAGCGCCAGCCCGCCCAGCACCACGCCCGCCGCCGTGAAGTAGGGCGTCAGCGCGGTCGTGGCGGCCAGGTACCGGGTGCCGTCGATGCCCAGCAGCCGGGTGGCCGCGGCGAGCAGGAACGCGACAGCCGCCAATACCAGCAGGAACGTCGTCCCCTTGCGCCTGGTCCGGCGTTCCTCGATGTCGACCACGCGTTCTAGTCTGCCCGAGTGGACGTTTTGCTGACGGGCTTCGAACCGTTCGCCGGCGAGGACACCAACCCGTCGTGGGACGCGGTCGACGCGGTGCGACCGGACGGCTACCGGCTGACGAAGCTGCGCCTGCCGTGCGTGTTCGGCGAGTCGATCACCGCGTTGCGCGAAGCCATCGCGGCCCGCCGTTACGACCTGGTGGTGTGCGTGGGCCAGGCGGGCGGACGGGTCGGCATCACGCCGGAACGCGTCGCGGTGAACCTGGACGACGCCCGGATCCCGGACAACGCGGGCGCCCAGCCCATCGACGAGCCGGTGGTGCCGGGCGGCCCGGCCGCGTACTTCACCGGGCTGCCGGTGAAGGCGTGCGTGGCGGCACTGGAGGCCGAGGGCATCCCGGCGTCGGTGTCGCACACGGCGGGCACGTTCGTGTGCAACCACGTGTTCTACGGCCTCATGCACCTGGTCGCTACCGAGTACCCGGGCGTGCGCGGCGGCTTCGTGCACGTGCCGTTCTCGCCCGAGCAGGCCGAGGGCCGCGACCTGCCCAGCCTGCCCGTCGCCACCACGGCCAGGGCGCTGGAGCTGATCGTCCGCACGGCGCTGACCACGTCCACCGACCTGCACACCACTGCCGGCGCCCTGCACTGACCCCCCTGAACAGCCGAAACGCCCCCCGGGCGAACCCGAGGGGCGTTTCGGTCAGGCGTCGTGCGTCAGGCGGACTCGGAGTCCGAGTCTCCGCCCGAGTCGCCACCGGACGACGCGAGGTCGACCGGCGGGGCGTCGGGCACCCGCAGCGGCTTGGCCTCGCCGCGGAAGGTGAAGTGCGCCTTGTCGTCGGCCTCGGACTCGCCGTCCCAGCCCTCGACGTCGGTGAGGATGATCTGGCCGGGCTGGATCTCCCCGAACAGGATCTTCTCCGACAGCTGGTCCTCGATCTCCCGCTGGATCGTGCGACGCAGCGGCCGGGCACCCAGCACGGGGTCGAACCCGCGCTTGGCCAGCAGCTTCTTCGCGCGATCGGTGAGCTCGATCGCCATGTCCTTGTTCTTCAACTGCGTCTCGACGCGGGCGATCATCAGGTCCACCATCTTGATGATCTCGTCCTGCGTGAGCTGGTGGAAGACGATGATGTCGTCGATGCGGTTGAGGAACTCGGGCCGGAAGTGCTTCTTCAGCTCGTCGTTGACCTTGTTCTTCATGCGCTCGTAGTTGGACGCGGTGTCCTGACCCGAGGTGAAGCCCAAGCCAACGGCCTTGCTGATGTCCGACGTGCCCAGGTTGGACGTGAAGATGATGACGGTGTTCTTGAAGTCCACCGTCCGGCCCTGCCCATCGGTCAGGCGGCCGTCCTCCAGCACCTGGAGCAGCGTGTTGTAGACCTCCTGGTGGGCCTTCTCGATCTCGTCGAACAGCACCACCGAGAACGGCTTGCGGCGCACCTTCTCG
>NZ_PYAX01000024.1 GCF_003014735.1 Saccharothrix carnea
CGCCGCCGAACACGGCCTCGTCGACGACGTCATCGACCCCGCCGACACCCGCGCCGCCATCGCCCGCGGCCTCAACGCACTCCGCGACAAACGCACCGAACCACCCCGCCGCAAACACGGCAACACACCGCTGTAACAGGGAAGCGAAACGCCCCGTCGGAGATCCCGGCGGGGCGTTTCTCCTTGCTTCAAGGAAAAGAAGTGTGCCGCGTGCCGCCCGCACTGGGGGAAACGGGCGGCACGCGGCACCGGGGGGAGCCCGCCGGGAAAGCGGCGCCTCCTTGGACGGTGGCTCAGGTGGCCGGGAAGTAGTCCACTTCGACGAAGAACCCGACGTACTTCTTCAGCAGGTCCACGGTCATCTCCGGGCAGCGCAGGCCGTCCTCCGCGAGCAGCTGCTCGGTCTCGCTCGCGTCGATCGGCGGGTACACCGTGGCACCGGGCGAGGTCACCATGTCGAACGCGTCCAGCAGCGGCGTCATGGCGTTGTCCGGGTCCGCCGCGACGCGGGCGCGCCAGGTGTCCCGGTCCAGCTCCGCCAGCTCGTACCCGAACGAACGCAGGTGGCCGACGATGTCCGCGGTGGCCATGTCGCTGCGGTTGTACAGGTGCAGGGTCCGCCCGGTCACCGCGGGCTTGCGGGACAGGGCGACGACGGCCGCGCTGACGTAGTCCACCGGCAGCATGTGGAAGCCGCCGACCAGGTCCGCGGGCACGGCCCGCGCTTCGAGCAGGCCGCGCAGGCTGAGCCAGACGAAGTCGCGGGTCTGGCAGGCGCCGTTGCGCTGGTCGCCCGAGACCAGGTCCACCCGGTACACCGTCACCGGCAGGCCGCGTTCGGACGCGAGCCCCAGCATCTGCTCGGTGACCCACTTGCTCTGCGTGTAGCCGTTGGGCAGCTCCTCCGGTGGGCCGATCGGGTCGTCCGGACGGGCGGGCCTGCCCTCGGGCATCGGCTTGGCGAAGACACCGGTCGTGGAGATGTGGTGCACCGGCACGGTGCGGTGCCGGGCGGCGAGCCTGAGCACCTCCTCGGTGCCCGTCACGTTGGTCGCCTTCAGCGCCGTGTACGGCTGGAGCCAGTTGACCGCCGCACCCGCGTGGTAGACGGCGTCGACCTCGCGGGCCAGGGCGTCGAACGCCTCCTCGGTCAACCCGAGCTGCGGCCGGGCCAGGTCACCGACGACGACCGACACCCGCGCGAAGTCCACTTCGGACTCGACCCGGTACCACTTCAGGTTGTCGCGCAGGCGGTCCACGGCGTCGGCCTCGTCCTCGCCGCGGACCAGGCAGCGCACCCGTGCGGTGGTCGACCGCAGCAGGTCGCGCAGCAGGAACGCGCCGAGGAAGCCGGTCGAGCCGGTCAGCAGCACGTCACCCGGATCCGTGACGACGTCCACCACCTCCGCCGCGGGCACGATGTCGTCCGCCAGCCCGACCTCCGCCGCGAAGTCGACGACCGCCGCGCCGGTCCGCCGGTCGAGCAGCTCACCGAGCAGGAACCCGGTGAGCGCACCGGGGGTCGGGTGGTCGAACACGGCGGTGGCGGGCAGCCGCGTACCGGTGGCCGTGCCGAGCCGGTTGCGCAGCTCGACCGACGTCAGCGAGTCGAAGCCCAGTTCCGGGAACGTCCGGTCGGGGTGGATCGCGCTCCGGTCGCCGTGCCCCAGCACGACGGCCGTCTCGGCGCGGACCACGTCCAGCACCAGTCGCCGCTGCTCGGCCTCCGGCAGCCCGGCGAGCCGGGCCGCGAGCGCGGTGGCGTCCACGCCGGTGTCCTGGGCGGTGCGCCGGGTGGGCACGCGGGCCAGACCCCGCAGGACCGGCGGCACGGCACCGGAGCCGCGCAGCGCGGTCGCGTCGAACGGGGTGGCCACGAGCGCCGGTGCGCCCAGACCGAGGGCGGTGTCGAGGATCGCCGTGCCCGTCTCCGACTCGATCGGGCGGAAGCCCGCGCGGGCGATGCGCTTGAGGTCGGCCTCGTCCAGTTGCCCGGTCATGCCGCCGGCCTGCGCCCACAGGCCCCACGCCACCGACGTGGCGGCCAGGCCGAGCGAGGCGCGGTGCTCGGCGAGCGCGTCCAGGAACGTGTTCGCGGCGGCGTAGTTGGCCTGGCCCGGACCGCCGATGATGCCCGCGACCGAGGAGAACAGCACGAACGCGGACAGCTGCGCCGACCGGGTCAGCTCGTGCAGGTGCCAGGCGGCGTCCACCTTCGGCGCGAGCACGGCGGCCAGCCGTTCCGGGGTCAACGACGGGATCAGGCCGTCGTCCAGCACACCGGCCGCGTGCACGACACCGGTCAGCGGCAGGTCGGCGGGCACGTCGGCCAGCAACGCGGCCAGCGCCGCGCGGTCGCCGGTGTCGCAGGCCGCGATGGTGACGCGGGCGCCGAGCGCGGTCAGGTCGGCCGCCAGCTCGTCGGCGCCCGCCGCCTCCCGACCGCGCCTGCTGACCAGCAGCAGGTGCCGCACACCGTGCTCGGCGGCGAGGTGCCGGGCGAACAACGCGCCCAACATGCCGGTACCACCGGTGATCAGGACGGTGCCGTCCGGGTTCCACCGGGGTTCGGCCGTCGCGGCGGGCGGCGTCACGCGGCGCAGCAGCGGCACGGTGACCCGACCGCCCGTGATGGCCAGCTGCGGCTCACCGGACGTCACGGCAGCGGCG
This sequence comes from Saccharothrix carnea, assembly GCF_003014735.1. GTDB lineage: Bacteria > Actinomycetota > Actinomycetes > Mycobacteriales > Pseudonocardiaceae > Actinosynnema > Actinosynnema carneum. Next base: position 2,671 of record NZ_PYAX01000024.1, read on the forward strand.
AGCAGCCCCCACGACTCGTCGGTGCCGTCGAGGTCGACCAGGGCGATCCGGCCCGGTGACTCGGCCTGGGCCGAGCGCAGCAGGCCCCACACCGAGGCGGCGGCGAGGTCGGCACCACCCACCGCACCGGACGTGACCACGACGAGCCTGGTGCCGGTGAGCCGGTCGTCGGGCAGCCAGTCCTGCGCCAGCCTGAGCACCCGGCGGGTCAGGTCGTGCACCTCGCCGACCACGTCGTCACCGGACGGCGGCACGACCACGACGACCGCGTCCGGTGCCGTGCCCGACTCGACGGCCTTGGCGACACCGGGCACATCGCGGAACCGCTCGACGTCCCGCAGCGCGTCGGGAACGGCCTCGGTGAGCACGTCACCCAGCACGGCCAGCCGTGGCGCGGTGCCCGACCGGCTCGGCTGCCACGGCGTCCACTCCAGGCGGAACAGCGCGTCGTGGTGCCGCGCGCCCGCGACGGTCACCTCGGCGGCGGTGAGAGGCCGCCAGGCCACTTCCGCCGACGCGACCGGACGCCCGGTGCGGTCCGCGAGCCACAACGCCGCCGCTTCGCCGTCCGTTGGCTGCAGGCGGGCGCGCACCGCCGTGGCGCCCGAGGCGTGCAGGCGCAGGCCGCGCCACCGGGTCGTGGTGAGCCCGGGGCCGCCGAGTGCCCGCAGCGCCGCGTCGAGCAACGCCGGGTGCAGCCCGTAACCGGTGGCGTCGACCCCGGTGGGCAGCTCGACCTCGGCGAAGACCTCCGCGCCACGCCGCCACCCGCCGGACGAGGTCTGCTCGGCGTCCGCGGGCGGCCACTCGGCGAGGTCGAAGCCCTCGTCGGGGCCGTGGACGGCGAGCCGACCGGTGGCGTGCCGCGTCCACGACGCCTCACCGCCATCGGGCCGGGCGTGCACGGCGAACGCGCGCCCACCGTCCGCGTCCGGCGGGCCGACCTTCAGCTGCACGTGCAGGCCGCCGCCGGCGGGGAACACCAGTGGCGCCACGACGTCCAGCTCGTCCACCACGGTGCAGCCGAACTCGTCACCCGCCCGCACCGCCAGCTCGACCAGCGCCGACCCCGGCAGCACCACCGAGCCGTGCGCCTCGTGGTCGGCCAGCCACCGGTGCGCCGACACCGCCAGCCTGCCGGTGAACAGCACCTCGTCGGACCCCGCCACGGCGACCGCCGCGCCCAGCAGCGGGTGGTCCGCCGCACGCAGGCCGAGCCCGTCCGCGTCCGCGGTCGAGGCCGCCGACGAGTACCAGTACCGCTCCCGCTGGAACGCGTAGGTCGGCAGGTCGACGACCCGCCCACCGGGGAAGGCCGCGTCCCAGTCCATCCGCACGCCGCGCACGTGCGCCTCGGCCAGCGACGTCCAGAAGCGGTCGAGGCCGCCTTCGTCGCGCCGCAGCGACCCGATCGCCGCCGCGTCCCGGCCCGCGTCGTCCACGGTGTCCTGGATCGCGCCGGTCAGCACCGGGTGCGGGCTCACCTCCACGAACAGGCCGAACCCGCGGTCGGCGAGCGCCCGGACGGCCGGTGCGAGCTCCACGGTCTGCCGCAGGTTGCGGTACCAGTAGCCGGCGTCCAGCTCGGGACCGTCGACCCACGCGCCGGTCACCGTGGACAGGAACGGGATCTCCGCCGCGCCGGGGCGGACCGGTGCGAGCAGCTCGGCCAGCTCGTCGCGCAGCAGCTCGACGTGCGCGGAGTGCGACGCGTAGTCCACCGGCACCCGGCGGACCCGGACCTCCTCCGCCTCCAGCGCGGCCAGCAGCTCATCCAGCGGTCCCGACGCACCGGACACGACGACCGACCGCGGCCCGTTGACGGCGGCCACCTGAAGTTCGTCCCGCCACGGCGCGAGGCGGGCGCGGACGGTGTCGGCGTCCAGCGCGATCGACGCCATGCCGCCGAGACCGGCGAGCACCCGCCGGATCGCCTGGCTGCGCAGCGCCACCACGCGTGCCGCGTCGTCCAGCGAGAGGATGCCCGCCACGCACGCCGCCGCGATCTCGCCCTGCGAGTGCCCGACCACGGCGGACGGCCGCACCCCGTGCTGCCGCCACAGGTGCGCCAAGGACACCATCACGGCCCACAGCGCGGGCTGCACCACGTCCACCCGGTCCAGCGGCGGCGCGCCGTCCCGGCCGCGCAGCACGTCCTCCAGCTCCCAGTCCACGAACGGCGCCAGCGCCTTGCCGCACTCGGCGATCCGCTCGCCGAACGCGGGCGCGGAGTCCAGCAGCCCGACCGCCATGCCGACCCACTGCGTGCCCTGCCCGGGGAACACGAACGCGACCTCCGGGTCGGTCCGCGCGGCCCGTCCGCGCACGACGCCCGGCACGGGCTCGTCCTCGGCCAGCGCGCGCAACCGGTCCAGCAACCCGTCACGGTCGGTGGCGACGACCGCCGCGCGTTCGGGCAGCGCGGCCCGGGTGGTGGCCAGCGAGCGGGCCACGTCGACCGGGTTGGCCGAGTCGGCGGACGACGCCAGCCTCCGGGCCTGGTCGCGCAACGCCTCGGGGGTCTTGGCCGACAGCACCCACGTGACGACGGGCGGGACGGTCGGTTCCGGCTCCGCGTCCTCCGGTGCCGGTGCCTGTTCCAGCACGACGTGCGCGTTGGTGCCGCTCACCCCGAACGACGACACGCCCGCGCGGCGCGGCGCACCGGTCTCCGGCCACGGCCGCGCGGACGTGAGCAGCTCCACGGCGCCCTGCGACCAGTCCACGAACGGTGTCGGCTCGTCCACGTGCAACGTCCTGGGCAGCACGCCGTGCCGCATGGCCTGCACCATCTTGATCACGCCGCCGACACCGGCGGCGGTGACGGTGTGGCCGATGTTGGACTTGAGCGAACCGAGCCACAACGGCCGACGCCTGCCCTGGCCGTAGGTGGCGATCAGCGCCTGCGCCTCGATCGGGTCGCCGAGCCGGGTGCCGGTGCCGTGCGCCTCCACGACGTCCACATCGGACGGTGCCAGCCGCGCGTTGGCCAGCGCCTGTCGGATCACCCGCTCCTGGGCCGGGCCGCTGGGGGCGGTGAGGCCGTTGGACGCGCCGTCCTGGTTGATCGCCGAGCCGCGCACGACCGCCAGCACGCGGTGGCCGTTGCGGCGCGCGTCGGACAGCCGTTCCACGAGCAGCAGGCCGACGCCCTCCGCCCAGCCGGTGCCGTCCGCCGTGGCGGCGAACGACTTGCAGCGGCCGTCTGGCGACAGCCCGCGCTGGCGGGAGAAGTCCACGTACCCGCCGGGGTGGCCGTAGACGGTGACACCGCCCGCCACGGCCAGCTCCACGTCACCCTGCCGCAGTGCCTGCACGGCGAGGTGCAGGGCGACCAGCGACGACGAGCACGCCGTGTCCAGCGTGACGGCGGGCCCTTCCAGCCCGAGCGCGTAGGCCACCCGGCCGGACGCCGCGCTGCCCAGCTTGCTGGTCATCAGGTAGCCCTCGAACTCCTCGGGCGCGGTGAGCCCCAGGTAGGTCTCCTCGGGCACGCCGACGTAGACGCCCGTGTTGCTGCCCTTGAGCGTGCCGGGGTCGATGCCCGCGCGTTCGAAGACCTCCCACGCGGTCTCCAGCAGCACGCGGTGCTGCGGGTCCATCGACCGCGCCTCGCGGGGCGAGATGCCGAAGAAGCCCGCGTCGAACATCGTGGCGTCGTCGAGGAACCCGCCGGTGCGGGCGTAGGTCTTGCCCGGCTTGTCCGGGTCGGGGTCGTACAGCGCCTCGACGTCCCAGCCGCGGTCGGCGGGCCACTCGGTGACGGCGTCGCGCTCCTCGACCACCAGCCGCCACAGGTCCTCCGGCGACCGGACGGCGCCGGGGTAGCGGCAGGCCATGCCGACGATCGCGATCGGCTCCTGCCGCTCCGCCTCCAGGTCCGCCACCCGCTGCCGGGTCTTCACCAGGTCGGCGGTGACCCGCTTCAGGTACTCGGCCAGCTTCTCTTCCTTGGCCACCACTGTCTCCTCCATGGTCAGTCCGCCCGGCCGAGCTGGTTGTCGATGAAGGCGAACAGCTCGTCGGTCGATACGCCGTCGAGGTCCGCCACGGTGTCGGTCTCGTCCCGGTGCTCCGGCACGCCGTTCCACCGGGCCAGCAACGCGTTCAGCCGCTCGACCACCGACCCGCGCAGCCGTTCGTCGGCCACCGAGTCGAACAGCTCCTCCAGCCGGTCGACCTCGGCCAGCACGGACGCGCCGTCGCTGCCCGCGAGCCGGTCGAGCAGGTGCTCGGCGAGCGCGGCGGGCGTGGGGTGGTCGAACACCAGCGTCACCGGCAGTTCCACCCCGGTGGCGCTCTTGAGCCGGTTGCGCAGGTTGACCGCGGTCAGCGAGTCGAAGCCGAGGTCCTGGAACGGCTGGTCCAGGCCGATCCCGTCGACCGAGCCGTGGCCCAGGACGGCCGCGACCTCCGCGCCGACGAACTCGACCACGGCACGGCGCCGGTCGTCGGGCGAGAGCCCGTCGAGCCGCTCGCCCAGCGGCCTGCCCGGTGCGTCCGCCGCGCGTTGCGCCGTGCGGAGCAGGTCGCGCAGCGCGGGTGGGACCACGCCGAGCGCGCGCACCGACCGTTCCTCCGGGATGATCAGCGCCACCGCGGGCCGGTTCGCCGCGACCGCCCGGTCGAAGGCCGCCAGGCCGTCGCGCAGGCTCGTGGGCCGTGCGCCCGAACCGTCGTCCACGCCGCGCCACGGGCCGCGCGCGATCGAGACCGCGGGCAGTCCGGCGGCGACGCGGTGACGTGCCAGCGCGTCGAGGAAACCGGCGCGGACCGCGTCGGCCGGCGTGCCCGCGAGCGGGGCGAGGAGCACGAACGCCGCCAGGTCGTGATCACGGGTCAGCTCGTGCAGCTGCCACGCCGCGGCCACGTCACCGTCCAAGACCCGGTCCAGGTGCTCCGGGCCGAACACCTCCCGCGCGGTGTCCCGCTCACCCGCCACGTGCACCACGCCGGTCAGCGGGTACTCGTCCGGCAGGCCCGCGACGGCGGCGGCCAGGGCGTCACGGTCGGCGGTGATGACAGTCGCGCCGAGGGCGGTCAGCTCGGCGGTGTCCGCCGGCTCCGCTCCCCCGGTCAGCAGCAGCCGCGTGACGCCGTGTTCCGTGACGAGGTGCCGTGCGATCACCGCGCCCAACGCACCGCCGCTGACGAGCACCGTGCCGCCCGGCCGCCACGGCTGGTCGCCGCCCGCGGTGACCGGCACGCCCTCGATGCTCGGCACGGACGCCTTGCCCGCGCGCAGCAGCACCTGCGGCTCACCCGAACCCACGACCGCGTCGAGCGCCGAGGTGTCGCCGTCGAGGTCGACCAGCTGGAGCCGACCGGGTGCCTCCTGCTGGAGCGCGACGAGCAGGTCCCACGCCACCGCCGCCGCCGGGTCCCCGGAGACGACCGAACCGCGCGTCACCAGCACGAGTCGGACGCCCGCCGGACCGTCGTCCGCCACCCATTCCCGGGCCGCGGACAGCGCCCGGTGCGCCGTGCGGGCGACCGATTCCGGCACGTCCTCCGGGTCGTCCGAAGTGGCCAGTGCGACCAGCACCGCGTCCACTGAGGACGCCGCCTCCCGCACCGCCGCCACGTCGTCGAACCGCGGTGCGCCCGGCAGGTCGACCGGGACCTCGCCCAGCACGCCCCACCGCACGGCACCGGCCTCGGGCAGCGGCTGCGGCAGCCACGTCCGCTCGAACAGGCGTCCCTCGACGGTGAACTCGTCGTCCGCGACGTCGCGGAACTCCACCGAGGTGGCGGTCAGCACGACCCGACCGGTCTCGTCGGTGAGCCGCACGCCCGTGCCACCCTCGACCCGCACGGTGTGCGCTCCGATGGAGTGCAGGCGCACGCCACGCCACTCGGTGGGCACCCGGTGGTGGCCCTCGGGTGCGGTACCGGCCAGGCCGCGCACCGCCGCGTCGAGCAGCACCGGGTGCAGGCCGAACCGGGCCGCGGACGGCAGGAGCTCGTCCGGCAGCCGCACCTCCGGTCCGCCGTCGCCCGCCTCGCGCGGCTCGTCGGCGTCGTGGCCGACCACGCCCTCGGCGTGCCGGGTCCACGGCGCGCCATCGGTGCGGCCGTACACGACCAGCTTGCGCCGCCCGGAGTCGTCCGGTGTGCCGACGTCCACCTGGAGGGTGACGTCCTCACCGGAGGGCAGCACCACGGGCGCCTGCACGGACAGTTCCGCCACGACCGGGCAACCGACCTCCTCGCCCGCCCGCAACGCCAGTTCGACCAGCGCGGTGGCGGGCAGCACGGCCGCGTGGCCGGCCGGGTCGAGCCACGGCAGGTCGTCGGCGCCGAGCCGGCGGGTGAACAGCACGCCGCCGTCCGCGGCGGCGGCGACCGGTGCGCCGAGCAGCGGGTGGTCCGACCCCGCGTCCTCCGGGCGGCCGGACGGCAGGTCCAGCCAGTACCGCTGCCGGCGGAACGCGTAGGTCGGCAGGGTCACGTGCCGGGCGCCGCTGCCCGCGAAGAAGGCCGACCAGTCGACCTCGACGCCCGCGGTGTGCAGCTCGGCCAGCGCCTCGACCAGCTGACGGGGCTCGTCCCGGCCGCGGCGCACCGCGGCGGACACCCGTTCCTCGCCGGTCAACGTCTCCTGGGCGAGCGCGCTGAGCACACCGTCCGGTCCCAGCTCCAGGAACGCCGTGACGCCCTGCGCCGCCAGCGTCGCCACCCCGTCCGCGAACCGGACCGCGTCACGCACGTGCCGCACCCAGTAGCCCGGTGTGGCCAGCAGGTCGGCGTCGGCGACCTCGCCGGTCACGTTGGAGACGACCGGGATGCGCGGCGAGCGGTAGTCGAGCCCGGCGGCGACGCGGCCGAACTCGGCGAGCATCCCGTCCATGTGCGCGGAGTGGAACGCGTGGCTGACCGGCAGCCGCTTGGTCTTGCGGCCCCGCGCCGTGAACGCGTCCGCGATGGCCTGGGCGGCGTCCTCGGCACCGGACACGACCACGGACGACGGCCCGTTGACCGCCGCGATACCGACCTGGTCGCCCAGCAGCGGCAGCACCTCGTCCTCGGTGGCCTCCAGGGCGATCATCGCCCCGCCCTGCGGCTGGGCCTGCATCAACCGGGCCCGGGCGGCGACGAGCACCGCCGCGTCGGGCAGGGACAGCACGCCGGCGACGTGCGCGGCGGTCAGCTCGCCGACCGAGTGGCCCGCGAGGAAGTCCGGCCGCACGCCCCACGACTCCACCAGCCGGAACAGCGCGACCTCCAGCGCGAACAGCGCGGGCTGCGCCCAGGCGGTCCGGTCGAGCAGGGCGCGGTCGTCACCGAACACGACGTCGCGGAGAGGCCGGTCGAGCAGCGGGTCGAGCTCGGCGCACACCGCGTCGAACGCCTCGGCGAACGCCGGGAACGCGTCGTGCAGCTCGCGTCCCATCCCGAGCCGCTGCGCGCCCTGCCCGGTGAACAGGATCGCGAGCTTGCCGTCGCCGCGCACGCCCCGCACCGGCCCCGGTTCCCCGGTGGCCAGGGCACGCAACCCGACCAACGCCTCGTCGCGGTCGTAGGCGACCACGGCCGCGCGGTGCTCCAGCGGCGCACGGCCGACCGCGAGCGTCCACGCCGCGTCGACCGGCTCGACCTCGGGCCGCGTCACGGTTTCCAGCAGGCGACGCGCCTGGTCGCGCAGCGCGGCCTCGCTCTTGGCCGACAGCAGCCACGGCACCGCCGGCAGCGTGGTCGTGGCCACCGGCTCGGCCTGGGCGGGCGGCTGTTCGAGGATGACGTGGGCGTTGGTGCCGCTGATGCCGAACGACGACACCGCCGCTCGACGCGGCCGATCGTTCTCCGGCCAGGGCTTGGCCTCGGTGAGCAGCTCCACCGCACCCGACGACCAGTCCACGTGCGGCGACGGCTCGTCCACGTGCAGCGTCCTGGGCAGCACACCGTGCCGCATCGCCTGCACCATCTTGATCACACCGGCCACACCGGCGGCGGCCTGCGTGTGCCCGATGTTGGACTTCAACGAGCCGAGCCACAGCGGACGGTCCTGCGGGCGGTCCTTGCCGTAGGTGGCGATCACGGCCTGCGCTTCGATCGGGTCACCGAGCCGCGTGCCGGTGCCGTGCGCCTCCAGCACGTCCACATCGGACGCCGTGAGCCGCGCTCCGGCCAACGCCTGCCGGATCAGCTTCTGCTGTGACGGCCCGTTGGGTGCGGTGAGGCCGTTGGAGGCACCGTCCTGGTTCACCGCCGAACCCCGGATCACCGCCAACACCTGGTGACCGTTGCGCTGGGCGTCCGAAAGACGCTCCACCAACAACAAGCCCACACCCTCGGCCCAACCCGTGCCGTCCGCCGCCGCCGCGAACGGCTTGCACCGACCATCCGGCGCCAACCCCCGCTGACGCGAGAACTCCACGAACGCGCCGGGGCTCGCCATCACCGACACGCCGCCGGCGAGCGCCAGGTCGCACTCACCGCTGCGCAGCGCGTTCGCCGCCAAGTGCAGTGCCACCAACGAGGACGAGCACGCGGTGTCGACCGTGACCGCCGGGCCTTCGAACCCGAACGTGTAAGACACGCGGCCCGACGCGACACTGCCCGCGCTACCGCTCAGGAGATAGCCCTCGACCTCCTGGGGAACAGAGGGCAAGCGGCTGGCGTAGTCGCTGTACATGACACCGGCGAACACACCGGTCTTGCTGCCCCGCAACGACGTCGGCGGGATACCCGCACTCTCGAACGCCTCCCACGCCGTCTCCAACAACAACCGCTGCTGCGGATCCGTCGCAAGAGCCTCACGCGGAGACATACCGAAGAACCCCGCGTCGAACTGATCGGCGTCGTACAGGAACCCACCCTCACGCACATAACTGTGACCCGCACTGTCCGGATCCGGATCGAACAACTCCTCGACCCGCCACCCACGATCCACCGGGAACCCCGAAACCGCATCCACCTCACCACGGACCAGGTTCCACAGATCCTCCGGCGAACGCACACCACCCGGGAACCGACACGCCATCCCCACGATCGCGATCGGGTCGAGCGCGTCGGCGGTGGTCTGCGCGGTGACGACGTCGGGCTCGTCGCCGACCAGCTCGGAGAGCAGGTGCCGCGCGACCGCACGGGGTGTCGGGTGGTCGAAGACCAGCGTCGTCGGCAGGCGCAGGTCGGTCGCCGCGGACAGCTGGTTGCGCAGCTCCACGGCGGTCAGCGAGTCCAGGCCGAACTCCTTGAACGGGCGGTCCGGGCCGACCGCGTCCGGCGTGGCGTGCCCGAGGACCGCGGCCACCCGGCCGCGCACCAGGTCGACCACCTCGCGTTCCCGTTCGGCGGCGGGCAGCGAGGCCAGCCGCAGGGCGAACGACGTGGACTGGTGACCCGCCGCCGTGGCCCGCCGGGTGGGCGCACCGACCACACCGCGCAGCAGGGCCGGCACGTCGTCACCCCGGTCGCGCAGGGCGCGGGTGTCCAGCCCGGTGACGGCCAGCACCGGCTTGCCGTTGGTGAGCGCGGCGTCGAACAACGCCATCGCGTCCTCGGTGCGCAGCGCGGGCAGCCCGGCGCGGGCCATCCGGCGCAGGTCGAGCTCGCCGAGGTGACCGGTCATGCCGCCGGCTTGCTCCCACAGGCCCCAGCCCAACGACGTGGCGGGCAGCCCGAGCGAGCGGCGGTGCTGCGCCAACGCGTCCAGGAAGGTGTTGCCCGCCGCGTAGTTCGCCTGACCGGCCGTGCCGAGCAGTCCCGCCATCGAGGAGTAGAGGACGAACGCGGACAGCTCCAGGTCTCGGGTCAGCTCGTGCAGGTGCCAGGCCGCGTCGATCTTGGGCCGGAGCACGCGGTCGACCTGGTCGGGCGTCAACGACGTCAGCACACCGTCATCGAGCACACCGGCCGTGTGCACCACGGCCGTCACCGGGTGCTCCGCCAACACCGCCGCCAACGACTCCCGGTCAGCCACGTCGCAAGCCGCGACCACGACCTCGGCGCCCAGCGCGGTCAGCTCGTCCCGCAGCTCGACCGCACCCGCCGCCTCCAGTCCACGACGGCTCAGCAGCACCAGCCGACGTGCGCCGTGCTCGGTGACGAGGTGCCGGGCCAGGATCGTGCCGAGGGCGCCGGTCGCACCGGTGACCAGCACCGCGCCGCCACCCCAGTCCGGCGCGTCCACCCCGTCGCGGCCCGGCCTGGCCAGCCGGGGCACGAACAGCTCGCCCGCCCGCAGCGCCACCTGCGGCTCACCGCTGCCGACCGCCACGCGCAGCAGCTCGTGCGACCGCGCGTCGTCGTCGGTGTCGACCAGCGTGAACCGGCCCGGGTGCTCGGACTGCGCGCTGCGCACCAGGCCCCAGACACCGGAGTGCGCGAGGTCTGTCACGGCCTCTTCACCCACGCCGATCGCGCCGCGGGTGAGCACCACGAGCCGGGACGAGGCGAACCGCTCGTCGGCCAGCCAGGCCCGGACCGCCTCGAACGCGTGGTGGGTCGCGGCACGTGCCCGCTCGGGCAGGTCGCCGTCGAAGGTGCCGGTCAGCGCGAGCACCACGACGTCGGGCGTGTGCCCGCCCTCGGCCACGGCGGTCAGCTCGGGGTACGCCTCGCCGACGTGCGGCACGTCGCCCACCGCGGCCCACGACGACTCGTCGGGCTGTCCCGCGGGCAACGGCGTCCACGTGGCCTCGAACAGGCCGTCCCGCGCGGTCCGGGCCTGCCGCACCGCGCCGGTGTCCAGCGGGCGCAGGGAGAGTCGCTCCACCTCGGCGACGGGCGCGCCGGCGCCATCGGCGACGAGCACCCGGACCACCGCACCGTCCGGGTCACTCGTGATCGGGGACAGGGCGACCCGCAGCACCGACGCGCCGATCGCGTGCACCGTCACGCCGGAGAAGGCGAACGGCAGCCACGGCGTTCCGTCCGGGTCGACCACACCGGGCAGCAGGGGGTGCAGGGCGGCGTCCAGCAACGCCGGGTGCAGGACGAAGTCACCCGCGTCGGCGCCCGCGGGCAGCTCGACCTCGGCGTAGACCTCGTCCGCCGCGCGCCACGCCCGCCGCAGGCCCCGGAACACCGGGCCGTACCCGTAGCCCTGCTCGGCCAGCCGGTCGTAGGCGCCGTCGAGGTCCACTTCCTCCGCGCCGGACGGCGGCCACACCGCCAGCCCTTCGGGTGCGTGGTCGGTGGTCGGCGCGAGGCGGCCTTCGGCGTGCGGTCGCCACGGCTGCTCGTCGCCGTCCGGCCGGGAGAACACGCTCAGCGGACGGCGTCCGCGCTCGTCGGCCTCGCCGACGACCACCTGCACCGCGACACCGGCGTTCTCGGGCAGCACGAGCGGCGCGGTGAGCGCCAGGTCCTCGACCCGGTCGCAGCCGACCTGCTCGCCCGCCCGCACGGCCAGCTCCACGAACGCCGTGCCGGGCAGCAGCACCGAGCCCGCCACCGCGTGGTCGGCCAGCCACGGGTGCGTCGCCGTGGACAACCGGCCGGTGAGCACCACGCCCGCACCGTCGGCCAGCTCCACGGCGGCGCCCAGCAGCGGGTGCCTGGTCGACCACAGGCCGACCGAGGCGACGTCGCCCGCGCCGGCGCGGTCCTCCAGCCAGTACCGCTCGTGCTGGAAGGCGTAGGTGGACAGCTCGACCCGCCGCGCGCCGCTGCCGGTGAAGCACCGCGCCCAGTCCACCGCGACACCGCCGGTGAACGCCTCGGCCACCGAGACGAGGAACCGGTCCAGCCCGCCCTCGTCGCGCCGCAGCGTGCCGGTGACCACCGTGCCGCCGTGCTCGTGCGCCTCCACCGCGTCCTGCACGCTCATCGTCAGCACCGGGTGCGTGCTGACCTCGATGAACGCCCGGTGGTCCTGCTCGGCGAGTGCCCGCACCGCACCCGCGAAGCCCACGCGCTGCCGCAGGTTGCGGTACCAGTAGCGGGCGTCGACGGGGACGGTCAGCCACTCGCCGTCCACGGTCGAGTAGAACGGGATCTCCGGCGAGCGCGGTTCGAGCCCGGCCAGCACGGTGAGCAGGTCCTGCTCGATGCTCTCCACGTGCGAGGTGTGCGAGGCGTAGTCCACCGGCACCCGGCGAGCCCGGATGTCCTCGGCCTGGCAGCGGGCGTGCAGCTCGTCCAGCGCCGCCGGGTCGCCCGCGACGACGACCGACCTCGGCCCGTTCACGGCGGCCAGTTCGAGCCCGTCACCCAGGCGGGGCAGGACGTCCTGCTCGGACAGCGCCACGGACATCATGCCGCCGCGGCCCGCGAGCCCGGCCGCGATCACCTTGCTCCGCAGCGCCACGACCTTCGCCGCGTCCTCGAGCGACAGCGCGCCGGCGACGCACGCCGCGGCCACCTCACCCTGCGAGTGGCCGACCACCGCGTCCGGCTCCACGCCGAGCGAGCGCCACAGCGCCGCCAGCGACACCATCATCGCGAAGGTCACCGGCTGCACGACGTCCACGCGGTCGAGCGACGGCGCCCCGGGCGCCTGGCGGACCACGTCGAGCAGCGACCAGTCCACGTGCGGCGCGAGGGCCTCGGCGCACTCGGCCATCCGGCGGGCGAACACCGGCGCGGAGTCCAGCAGTTCCGCGCCCATGCCCGCCCACTGCGAACCCTGGCCGGGGAACACGAACACCGTCTTGCCGGACAGGGCCGCGGCGCCGGTGACGACGTTCGGCACGGGCTCGCCCCGGACCAGCGCGTCGAGGCCGGCCCGCGCGCTCTCGCGGTCGGTGGCGACCACGACGGCCCGGTTCGGCAGCACCGCGCGGGTCGTGGCCAGCGAGAAGCCGACGTCCACCGGCTCGTGGTCACCCACCGTCGCCAGGAGCCGCTCCGCCTGCGCCCGCAACGCCTCGTCACCGCGTGCGGACACCACCCACGGCACGGCGGACGGCGGCGTGCCCGGCTCGGTCGCGTCCTCCGCCACCGGTGGCTGTTCGAGGATGACGTGGGCGTTGGTGCCGCTGATGCCGAACGACGACACCGCCGCGCGCCTGACCTCGGTCTCCGGCCAGGGCTGGGCTTCGGTGAGCAGCTCCACCGCGCCCACCGACCAGTCCACGTGCGGTGACGGCTCGTCCACGTGCAGCGTCCTGGGCAGCACACCGTGCCGCATCGCCTGCACCATCTTGATCACGCCGCCGACACCGGCCGCCGCTTGGGTGTGGCCGATGTTGGACTTCAACGAGCCGAGCCACAGTGGACGGTCCGCCGGCCGGTCCTTGCCGTAGGTGGCGAGCAGGGCCTGGGCCTCGATCGGGTCGCCCAGGGGCGTGCCGGTGCCGTGTGCCTCGACGACGTCCACCTCGGACGTGTCCAGGCGGGCGTTGGTCAGCGCCTGCCGGATGACCCGGCGCTGCGACGGGCCGTTCGGCGCGGTGAGGCCGTTGGAGGCACCGTCCTGGTTCACCGCCGAACCCCGGATCACCGCGAGTACCTGGTGACCGTTGCGCTGGGCGTCCGAAAGACGCTCCACCAACAACAAGCCCACACCCTCAGCCCAACCCGTGCCGTCCGCCGCCGCCGCGAACGGCTTGCACCGACCATCCGGCGCCAACCCCCGCTGACGCGAGAACTCGATGAACGAAGCGGGCGAGGACATCACGGTCACACCGCCGGCCAGCGCCAGGTCGCACTCGCCGTTGCGCAGCGACTGGGCGGCCAGGTGCAAGGCGACCAGGGACGACGAGCAGGCCGTGTCCACCGACACCGCGGGCCCCTCGAACCCGAACGTGTAGGACACCCGCCCGGACGCGACACTGCCCGCGCTACCGCTCAGGAGGTAGCCCTCGAAGTCCTCCGGCGGGGTCCGCAGGCGCGAGCCGTAGTCGTTGTACATGACACCGGCGAACACACCGGTCTTGCTGCCCCGCAACGACGTCGGCGGGATACCCGCACTCTCGAACGCCTCCCACGCCGTCTCCAACAACAACCGCTGCTGCGGATCCGTCGCAAGAGCCTCACGCGGTGACATACCGAAGAACCCCGCGTCGAACTGATCGGCGTCGTGGAGGAACCCGCCCTCACGCACATAGCTGTGACCCGCACTGTCCGGATCCGGATCGAACAACTCCTCGACCCGCCACCCACGATCCACCGGGAACCCCGAAACCGCATCCACCTCACCACGGACCAGGTTCCACAGATCTTCCGGCGAACGCACACCACCGGGGTACCGACATGCCATCCCCACGATCGCGATCGGCTCGTGGTTGGCGTCCTCGACCTCCTTCAGGCGCCTGCGTGCCTCCCGTGCGTCGGCGATGGCCCGCTTGAGGTAGTCGCGAAGTTTGCCGTCGTCAGACACGTGTAAAACTCCCCCGGAGAGTCAGTGTGGGATGAGGTCAGTCGAGGTCGTCGACGAGTGCGAACAGCTCGTCGTCGGTCGCGGAGTCCAGGTCGTCCAGGTCGTCGTCCGAGCCCCGGTCACGGCCGGGTTCCGCGCCGCACAGCTCCAGCATCCGGCGCAGCTTGGCGACGACGTCCTGCACGGCGTCGCCGTCGGCCGCCACCCGGACCAGCGGCACCAGCCGGTCGAGTTCGGTGAGCACCGCGGACGTCTCGTCCACGGCGAGTTCGGCGGCCAGGAACGCGGCGACCGCCACCGGCGTCGGGTGGTCGAACGTCACCGTCGCGGGCAGCCGCACCCCGGCCGCCGCGGACAGCCGGTTGCGCAGCTCCACCGCGGTCAGCGAGTCGAAGCCGAGGTCCTTGAACGGCCGGGTCGGCTCGACGGTGGAGCGGTCGGCGTGGCCCAGCACCGCGGCCACGTGGTCGCGGACCAGCTCCACCAGTGCGCGTTCCCGTTCGGCGGGCGGCATCGCGCTCAACCGCTCCGCGAGACCGCCGTCGTTGGCGGTCACCGTGGCCGCGCCCCGCCGCTTGGTGGTGCGCACCAAGCCGCGCAGCAGTGCGGGCAGCTCGTCCGCCTGCGACCTCAACGCCGCGGTGTCGAGGTGCGTGGCGCCGAGCACGGGCTCGTCCAGCGCGGTGGCGGTGTCGAACATCGCCATGCCGTCGCGGACGGACAGCGGCAGCAGGCCGAGGCGCGAGATCCGCCGCCGGTCCACGTCGCTCAGGTTGGCGGAGATCGTGCTCGTCTGCTCCCACAGGCCCCACGCCAGCGACGTCGCGGGCAGCCCGAGCGAGCGCCGGTGCCGCGCCAACGCGTCCAGGAACGCGTTGCCCGCCGCGTAGTTCGCCTGACCGGCCGTGCCGAGCAACCCAGCCATCGAGGAGTACAGCACGAACGCGGACAGCTCCCGATCACGCGTCAGCTCGTGCAGGTGCCAGGCCGCGTCGATCTTCGGCCGCAACACCCGGTCGACCTGGTCGGGCGTCAACGACGTCAGCACACCGTCGTCCAACACACCCGCCGTGTGCACGACCGCCGTCACCGGGTGCTCGTCCAAGACCGCCGCCAACGACTCCCGATCAGCCACATCGCAAGCCGCGACCACGACCTCCGCGCCCAACGCGGCCAGCTCGTCCCGCAGCTCGTCCGCACCCGGCGCGTCCAGGCCCCGACGGCTCACCAGGACCAGCCGCCGCACACCGCGTTCCGCCACCAGGTGCCGGGCGAGGACCGTGCCCAGCGCGCCGGTCGCGCCGGTGACCAGCACCGCACCGCCGCCCCAGGGCGAGTCGGGCTCCACCGCGGTCTGGGTGACCCGGGCCAGGCGCGGCACCAGCACCTCGCCGCCGCGCACCACCGTCTCCGGCTCACCGGTCGCCACGGCGGCGGGCAGCGCGGAGCCGTCCTCCGAGCCGAGGTCGACCACGCTGATCCGGCCCGGGTTCTCCGCCATGGCGACGCGCAGCAGGCCCCACGCGCCGGCGGCGGCCAGGTCGGTCACGTCGTCGTCACGCACCCCGGTGGCACCCCGCGTCACCGCGACCAGCCGGGTACCGGCGAACCGCGGGTCGGTCAGCCAGGACCGCACCACGTCGAGCAGGTCGCCGACCACCGCGCGGGCCGCGTCGGGCGACTCGCCGGAACCGGCCACGGGCAGCAGCACGACCGAAGGCGCGGCATCACCCGACTCGACGGTGGCGGCCACCGCGTCGAGGTCCGGGAACGAAGGCACCGGCACACCGGCGTCGCCCAGCGAGACCCAGCCGTCCGTGGTGCCGTCCGGAGCCGCGACCGGCGTCCAGTCCACCCGGAACAGGCCGTCGTTCGCCGTCGTGTCCTTCGCCAGCGGGCGCAGCAGCAGCGATTCCA
This sequence comes from Saccharothrix carnea, assembly GCF_003014735.1. GTDB lineage: Bacteria > Actinomycetota > Actinomycetes > Mycobacteriales > Pseudonocardiaceae > Actinosynnema > Actinosynnema carneum. The sequence continues at coordinate 18,854 of NZ_PYAX01000024.1, forward strand.
CGGTGGCCACGGGTGCGCCGGTCCCGTCGAACACGGCGACCGACACCTCCGCCGACTCGGCGTCCGCGTCCGGCACCGACATCCGCACCCGCAGCGCCGACGCGCCGGTCGCGTGCACCGCCACCCCGCCGAAGGCGAACGGCAGCCTCGCCGCGCCGTCCACGACCACGCCGGGCAGCACCGGGTGCAGTGCCGCGTCGAGCAGGGCCGGGTGCAGGGCGAAACCGGCGGGTGACACGCCTTCGGGCAGCTCGACCTCGGCGAGGATCTCCTCGTCCGTGCGCCACGCCCGCCGCAGGCCCTGGAACACCGGGCCGTAGTCGTAGCCCTGCCCGGCCAACCGGTCGTAGACGCCGTCGAGGTCCACTTCCCGCGCACCGGACGGCGGCCAAGCGGTCGGTGCTTGCGCCGCGACCACCGGCGTGGACGACAGGACACCGGTCGCGTGCCGGGTCCACGGCGCGTCGTCGTCCGTCCGGGCGAACACCTCCAGTGCACGCCGTCCCAGCTCATCCAGAGCGCCGACCACGAGCTGCGTCCGCACGCCACCGCGCTCGGGCAGCACCAGCGGCGCGGTGATCGTCAGCTCCTCGACGGAGTCCAGGCCGACGTGGTCGGCGGCCTGGACCGCGAGTTCCACCAGCGCGGTGCCCGGCACCAGCACCGAGCCGCCCACCGCGTGGTCGGCCAGCCAGCCGTGTGCGTGCCGGGACAGCCTGCCGGTGAACAGGAACTCGTCCCGGTCGGCGGGCGTGACCACGGCGGCGACGAGCGGGTGGCCTCCGGCGGTCAGGCCGAACCCCTCGGCGTCACCCGTCGTCGTGGACCCCTCCAGCCAGTACCGGTCGCGGCGGAAGCCGTAGGTCGGCAGCTCGACCCGCCGTCCGCCGGGGAACACCGCCGTCCAGTCCGGGCGTGCCCCGTGCAGTTGCAGCGCGGCCACCGCCGTGACCACGGTCTCCACCTCGGGACGCGTCGCCCGCAGCACCGGCACCAGCGCGCCCGGCGGCTCGGCGAGGCCATCGGCGACCATCGCGACGAGCACGCCGTCCGGGCCGAGTTCCAGCCAGTTCACCACGCCCTCGGCCTCCAGTGCGCGGACGCCATCGGCGAAGCGGACCGCCGAGCGGATGTGGTCGGCCCAGTACTCAGGGGAGCGCAGCTGCTCGTCGGTGGCCAACCGACCGGTGACGTTGGAGACGACCGGGATCCGCGAGGGGCGGAACTCCAGGGTCTCCGCGACCGCGCGGAACTCGGCCAGCACCCCGTCCATGTGCGCGGAGTGGAACGCGTGGCTCACCGGCAGCCGCCGGGTCTTGCGGCCCTCCGCGCGCCAGTGCGCGGCCAGCCGTTCGACGGCGTCCTCGTCACCGGACACGACGGTGGCGAGCGGTCCGTTCACCGCGGCCACGTCCACCCCGCCCGGGTCGAGCGCGATCGACTCGCGCACCTCGTCCTCGGACGCCTGGACGGCGACCATGGCGCCGCCCTCCCGGGCGCCCTGCATGAGCCTGCCCCGGGCGGACACCAGCGTGCAGGCGTCGGCGAGGTCGAGGACACCGGCCAGGTGCGCGGCGGTGACCTCGCCGATGGAGTGGCCGAGCAGGAAGTCCGGCCGCGGGCCGCGGTGCTCGACCAGCCGGAACAACGCCGTCTCCACGGCGAACAGCGCGGCCTGGGTGAACGCGGTCTGGTCCAGCAGCGCCGAGTCGGCCGAGTGCTCGGGGGCGAACAGCACGTCCTTGAGCGGCCGCGGGAGGTCGGCGTCGAGGTGCGCGCACACCTCGTCCAGGGCGCGGGCGAACACCGGCTCCGCCGCGTACAGCTCACGGCCCATGCCCAGGCGCTGGCTGCCCTGCCCGGTCAGCAGGAACGCCGTGCGGCCGGTCCGGACGCGGTCGACGCGCACGACGTTCGGCGCCGACCCGCCGCGGGCCAGCACGTCCAGGCCGTGCAACAGTTCCTCGCGGTCGGCGCCGACGACCGCTGCACGCGTCGGCAGCGCTTCACGCGTGGTGGCCAGGGAGAAGCCGATGTCCGTGGGGTGCGCGTCCGGGTGGTCGAGCAGGTGGCGGCGCAGGCGTTCGGCCTGGGTGCGCAGCGAGCCGTCGTCCCGCGCGGACAGCACCCACGGCACGACCGCGGCGGGCGGCGGTTCGTGCTCCGCCTCGGCCGGTGGCTGTTCGAGGATGACGTGGGCGTTGGTGCCGCTGATCCCGAACGACGACACCGCCGCTCGACGCGGCCGGTCCGTCTCCGGCCAGGGCTGTGCCTCGGTGAGCAGCTCCACCGCACCCGACGACCAGTCCACGTGCGGCGACGGCTCGTCCACGTGCAGCGTCCTGGGCAGCACACCGTGCCGCATCGCCTGCACCATCTTGATCACACCGCCGACACCGGCCGCGGCCTGCGCGTGCCCGATGTTCGACTTGAGCGACCCGATCCACAGTGGACGGTCTTCGGGCCGGTCGTCGCCGTACGTGGCGAGCAGGGCCTGCGCCTCGATCGGGTCGCCCAGCTTGGTGCCCGTGCCGTGTGCCTCCACCGCGTCGACCTCGTCCGGGCGCAGCCGGGCGGCGGCCAGCGCCTGCCGGATCACCCGTTCCTGCGCGGGGCCGTTGGGCGCGGTGAGGCCGTTGCTGGCGCCGTCCTGGTTGACCGCCGAGCCGCGCAGCACGGCGAGCACCCGGTGCCCGTTGCGGCGCGCGTCGGACAGGCGTTCCACCAGCAGCAGGCCGACGCCTTCGGCCCACCCGGTACCGCTCGCCGACGTGGCGAACGACCGGCAGCGGCCGTCCTCGGCCAGGCCGCGCTGCCTGCTGAACTCGACGAACGTGTTGGGGCCGCTCATCACCGTGACGCCACCGGCCAGCGCCAGGTCGCACTCGCCGTTGCGCAGCGCGTTCGCCGCCAGGTGCAGGGCCACCAGGGACGACGAGCACGCCGTGTCCACGGTGACCGCCGGACCGCCCAGCCCGTAGTTGTAGGCGAGCCGACCGGACACCACGCTGGACAGGTTCCCCGCCAGCAGGAAGCCCTCGAACTCGGCGGGCGCGGCGGCCAGGCGGGACGCGTAGTCGTCGTACATCGCGCCCGCGAACACACCGGTGTTGCTGCCGCGCACCGAGGCGGGCGGGATGCCGGCGCTCTCGAACGCCTCCCACGCGGTCTCCAGCAACAGCCGCTGCTGCGGGTCCGTGGCGGTCGCCTCGCGCGGTGACATGCCGAAGAACTCCGGGTCGAACCGGTCCGCGTCGTGCAGGAACCCGCCGTGCCGGGTGTAGGACGTGCCGATCCGCTCCGGGTCCGGGTGGTAGAGCCGGTCCAGGTCCCAGCCGCGGTTGTCGGGGAACTCGCTGATGGCGTCCACCCCGTCCGCGACCAGCCGCCACAGGTCGTCCGGCGAGCCGACCCCGCCGGGGAACCGGCAGGCCATGCCGACGATGGCGATCGGTTCGTCCACCCGCGAGGTGGTCCGGGTGGCGGGTCGGGCGGCCTTGGCCTCCCCGGAGAGCAGGGTCGAGAGGTGTGCGGCGAGCGCGACGGGCGAGGGGTGGTCGAACACGGCGGTGGCGGACAGCTTCAGCCCCGTGGTGGTGACGAGCCGGTTGCGCAGCTCCACCCCCGCCAGCGAGTCGAAGCCGAGTTCCTTGAACGCCCGCCCGGGGTCGATCGCGGTGGCCGTGGCGTGCCCGAGCACGGCCGCCGCCGCGCCGCGGACCAGGTCCAGGACGGCGGCGTCGCGTTCAGCGTCGCCCAGACCGGCCAGGCCCGCCGCCCACGACGAGCCCGCGGCCTGTGCCGCCTTGCGCGGACGTGCCCGCACGAGGCCGCGCAGCAGGGCAGGCGGTTCCTCCGTGCGCCACCGCGCCAGGTCGAGGGCGGCCGGGACGAGCACCGGTGCCGCATTGCCCAGCGCGGCGTCGAACAGCGCCAGGCCCTGGTCGGGGGTGAGCGGCTTGACCCCGGCCCGCGCCCAGCGGGACAGGTCGGCGTCACCCAGCGTGCCGCCCATGCCGTACGTGCCGTCCCACAGGCCCCACGCCAGCGACGAGGCGGGCAGGCCGGTGGCGGCGCGGTGGTGCGCCAGGGCGTCCAAGGCGGCGTTGGCGGCGGCGTAGTTCGCCTGACCGGCCGTGCCGAGCAGGCCGGAGACGGAGGAGAACAGCACGAACGCCCGCAGGTCGCCGGTCAGCTCGTGCAGGTGCCGTGCCGCGTCGGCCTTGGGCCGCATCACCTCGTCGAGCTGGTCGGGCGTCAGCGAGTCGACCAGGCCGTCCCGCAGCACGCCCGCCGCGTGGACGACGGCCGTCAGCGGGTGCTCGGCGGGGACGTCCGCGACCAGCCTGGCCACGTCGTCGCGATCGGCCACGTCGGCGGCCACGACGGTGACCTCCGCGCCCGCGCCGGTCAGCTCCTCGACCAGCTCGCCGACCCCGGGTGCCTCCGGTCCGCGCCTGCTGGTGAGCACCAGCCGCCGCACGCCGTGCTTGGCGACCAGGTGCCGGGCCAGCAGCGCGCCGAGCCCGCCGGTGCCGCCGGTGACGAGCACGGTCCCGTCCGGGTCGAGGGCGACCGGCGTGCCGGCGGCGGGCACGCGAGCCAGGCGCGGCGCGTGCAGCCGTCCGTTCCGCACGGCGACCTGCGGTTCACCGCTGGGCAGTTGGGCGATCACGGCGGGGTCGTCGGTGTCGGTGTCGAGCAGGACGATCCGGCCGGGGTGCTCGTTCTGCGCCGAGCGGACCAGGCCCCACAGCGGGGCGGCGGCGAGGTCGAGCACGTCTTCACCCGGCAGCACCGCGACCGCCCGTGTGGTGCGGAAGACGAGCCGGGTGCCCGCGAACCGCTCGTCGGCGAGCCACCGCCGCAGCAGCCCCAGCGCACGCGCGGTCGCCGTGCGCGCGTCCTGCGGGAGTTCCGCTGTGGTGAAGCGGTGCGGCACCACCAGGACGTCGGCGTCGACGGGGTGCTCCTCGGGCAGGTCCTCGACCTCGACCCAGCGCACGTCGTCCGCCGCACCGGCCGGGACGGTCTTCCACTCCGGCAGGTAGAGGTCACCGGTCCGGGCGCCGAGCCGGTCCCGTTCGACCGGCCGCATCGTCAGCGACCCGATCCGCCCCACCGGCGCGCCCGCGCCATCGGCGAGCACCACTTCGTACGAGTCCGGACCGCTGGGCGTGAGGCGGGCGCGCAGCGACGTCGCACCGGTCGCACGCAACCCGGCGCCGCTCCACGAGAACGGCAGGCGCAGGCTGCCCGGCCCGGCCAACTCCAGCACCAGCGGGTGCAGCACCGCGTCGAGCAGCGCCGGGTGGACGCCGAAACCCGCGACCTCCCCGTGCCGCTCCTCCGGCAACCGCACCTCCGCGAACACCTCGTCGCCCCGGCGCCACACCCCCGCGAGGCCTTGGAACGCCGGCCCGTAGTCGTAGCCCAGGTCGGCCAGGCGCGCGTAGGCGTCGGCGACCGGCTCGGCCTCGGCGTCGGCGGGCGGCCACTCCCCGATCTCGTCCGCGCCGAGGGACTCGGCGGCGAGCGAACCGGAGGCGTGCCGCGTCCACGGCTGCCCGTCCTCGTCCGACCGCGCGTGGACCGCCACCGACCGGCGGCCCGCCGCCTCCGCACCGATCACCACTTGCAGCCGCACCGCCCGCCCCTCGGGCAGCACGAGCGGCGCTTCGAGGGTCAGCTCCTCCACCACGTCCAGGCCGACGTGGCGGGCGGCGGTCGAGGCGAGGTCGAGGAACGCCGTCGCGGGCACCAGCACCGCGCCGTCCACGACGTGGTCGGCCAGCCACGGCTGCGCGGCCGGCGACAGCCTGCCGTTGAGCACGGTCTCGTCGTCGTGGTCGGCCAGCTCGACCCCGGACGCCAGCAACGGGTGCCGCACCACGTCCAGGCCGAGCACCCGGGCGTCCGTACCGGTCGCCTGGGCGAGCCAGAACCGGTCGCGCCGGAACGGGTACGTGGGCAGGTCCGCGGCCACCGCGCCGGGGAAGAACGAAGCCACGTCCAACGCCGCGCCGTGCGCGTGCGCCTCCGCCAGACCGGTCGCGAACGTCTCCGCCTCGTCGCGCCCCGCGCGCAGCAGCGGCACCGCGGTCACGTCGGCGAGCGACTTGCGCGCCATCGCGGTGAGCACCGCGTCCGGCCCGACCTCCACGAACACCGTGCAGCCCTGGTCGGCCAGCCGCCGGGTGGCGTCCAGGAAGCGGACCGGCTCACGGATCTGGCGGGCCCAGTGGTCGGGCGAGGCCAGCTGCTCGGCGGTCGCCAGGTCACCGGTCAGCGTCGACACGATCGGGATGGCCGGCGGCCGGAAGTCCAGCCCTTCGGCCACCCGCCGGAACTCGTCGAGCACCTCGTCCATGTGCGCCGAGTGGAACGCGTGGCTCACGGTGAGCCGCCGCGTCCGGCGGCCCCGCTCGCGCCAGTGCGCGGCGACCCGCTCGCACGCGTCCTCGTCGCCGGACACCACGACCGAGCCCGGCTCGTTGACCGCCGCGAGGCCGACGCCCGGTTCCGCGGCCAGGGAAACCGCGACTTCCTCCTCCGCCGCCTCGATCGCGATCATCGCGCCACCGGCGCGGGCCGCCTGCATGAGCCTGCCCCGTGCGGCGACCAGCGCCGCCGCGTCGGCGAGCGAGAGCACCCCGGCCACGTGCGCGGCGGCGATCTCGCCGATGGAGTGGCCCGCGAGCAGGTCCGGCCGCAGGCCGTGGTGGTCGAGCAGCCGGAACAGCGCCACCTCGACGGCGAACAGCGCGGGCTGGGTGTAGCGGGTCTGGTGCAGCAGGTCACCGTCCTCGGCGAACACCACCTCGCGCAGCGGGTGGTCGAGCAGCCCGTCGAACGCGGCGCACACCTCGTCCAGCGCCTCGGCGAACACCGGGTGCGCCTCGTGCAGCCCGCGGCCCATGCCCGGCCGCTGCGCGCCCTGGCCGGTGAACAGCAGCGCCGTCCGACCGGTCCGGGTGGCACGGCCGCGGACCACGGCCGGCGCGTCGGTGCCCGCGCTCACCGCGTCCAGCCCGGCCAGCAGGTCGTCGCGGGTGCGGCCGAGCACGACCGCCCGTTCCGCGAACGGGGTCCGGGTCGCCAGCGCCGCGCCGACCCGGGCCGGCGGCACGTCGGGCGAGGCGTCGAGGAACTCGCGCAGCCGCTGGGCGTGTGCGCGCAGCGCGGTCTCGTCACGGGCGGAGAGCACCCAGGGCGTCGGCGCGGTCGGCTCGGCGGGCTCGGCGGCGGCCGGTTCGACGTGCTCCAGCACCACGTGCGCGTTGGTGCCGCTGATGCCGAACGACGACACGGCGGCACGGCGCGGCCGGTCGGTCTCCGGCCACGGCCGGACCTCGGTGAGCAGCTCGACCGCGCCGGACGACCAGTTGACGTGCGGTGACGGCTCGTCCACGTGCAGCGTCTTGGGCAGCACGCCGTGCCGCATCGCCTCGACCAGCTTGATCACGCTGCCGACGCCCGCGGCGGCCTGCGCGTGCCCGATGTTCGACTTGAGCGAACCCAGGTACAGCGGCTCGTCGCGATCGCGCCCGTAGGTCGCCAGGATCGCCTCGGCCTCGATCGGGTCGCCCAGCCGGGTGCCGGTGCCGTGCGCGTCCATCGCGTCGATGTCCGAAGTGGACAGTCCGGCGTCGGCGAGGGCGTCGCGGATCACGCGTTCCTGCGAGGGTCCGCTGGGCGCGGTGAGGCCGTTGGACGCGCCGTCCTGGTTGATCGCGGTGCCGCGCACGACCGCCAGCACGCGGTGACCGTTGCGGCGCGCGTCGGACAGCCGTTCGAGCACCAGCACGCCGACGCCCTCGGACCAGGCGGTGCCGTCCGCGGCGGCGGCGAACGACTTGCACCGGCCGTCCGGTGCGAGCCCGCGCTGGCGGGAGAACTCCAGGAACATGCCGGGCGTGGCCATCACCGCCGCACCGCCCGCCACGGCCAGCGTCGACTCGCCCTGGCGCAGCGACCGCACCGCCAGGTGCAGCGCCACCAGCGACGACGAGCACGCCGTGTCCACGGTGACCGCAGGTCCGAGCAGGCCGAGCTGGTAGGCGATCCGGCCGGACGCGACGCTGGTCGTGCCGCCGGTCAGCAGGTAACCCTCGGTGCCGGCGGGCGCGTCGTGCATCCGCGGCCCGTAGTCCTGGGCGGTCGCGCCGACGAACACGCCGGTGCGGGTGTCCTTGAGCGACTCGGGGTCGAGGCCGGTGCGTTCCAGCGCCTCCCACGTCGTCTCCAGCAGCAGCCGCTGCTGCGGGTCCATGCCCAGTGCCTCGCGGGGCGAGATGCCGAAGAACCCGGCGTCGAACTCGCCCGCGTCGTGCAGGAAACCGCCCTCGCGGACGTAGGTGTGGCCGCCGCGCTCGGGATCCGGGTCGTACAGGTCCTCCGGCCAGCCGCGGTCGGTCGGGAACGCGGAGATGCCGTCACGGCCCTCGGCCACCAGCCGCCACAGGTCCTCGGGCGAGCGGACACCGCCGGGGTAGCGGCACGCCATGCCGACGATCGCGATCGGCTCGTCGGCGGGCCGGGACGCGGTGGTGGTCTCCACCTCGGCGCCACCGACCAGCTCGGACACCAGGTGGTCGACCAGTCGGGCCGGAGTCGGGTGGTCGAACAGCAGGCCGCTGCGCAGCGTCAGCCCGGTGGCCGCGCCCAGCTCGTTGCGCAGCTCGACGGCCAGCATCGAGTCGAAGCCCAGTTCCCGGAACGGCGCGGTCGGCTCGACCGGCGCATCGGCCGCCAGGCCCAGCACGGCGGTGATCTTCGCCGTCACCAGGTCGGTGACCACGCGCGTGCGTTCCGGCTCGGACAACGTGCCCAGCCGTTCGGCGAGCACGTTGTCGGCGACCGGGGTCGGGGTCTCGCGGGCCGGGGTGATCGTGCGGGGTGCGCGGGCCGCACCGTCGAGCCAGTGGCGTTCCCGGGTGAACGCGTAGGTGGGCAACGGCACCCGCCGACCGCCCAGCCCGGCGTAGCACGCGCGCCAGTCGACGTCGGCGCCCCACGTGAACCAGCGCGCCACGGCGGTGAGCAGCGTGCGCACCTCGGGCCGCCCGGACCGGGCCACCGCCACCGCGCCGACCTCACCCGCCGCCGACTCGGCGACCATCGGCGCGCACACCGCGTCCGGGCCGAGTTCCACGAACGAACTGACGCCCTCGGCCTCCAGCGCCCGCACCGCGTCGCTGAACCGCACCGGCCGGCGGACCTGTTCGACCCAGTAGTCCGGTGTCCTCCACTCGTCCCGCACGACCTCGCCGGTCACCGTGGACACGGCGGCGATGCGCGGCTCGTGGAACGTCAGGCCCTCGGTGACGCGCCGGAACTCGGCCAGCATCGGCTCCATCCGGTGGGAGTGGAACGCGTGGCTGACCGCCAACCGCTTGGTGCGCCTGCCCAGCGCGGCACAGCCCGCGACCACCTCGGCCACCGCGTCCTCGTCACCGGCGACCACCACGGCGCGCGGCCCGTTCACCGCCGCGATCGAGACACCGTCGACCAGCAGGGGCCGCACCTCATCCTCGGTCGCCTCGACCGCGGCCATGGCACCGCCCTCGGGCAGCGCCTGCATCAGCCGACCGCGGGCGGCGACCAGCGCGCAGGCGTCGGCGAGGGACAGCACACCGGCGACGTGGGCCGCCGCGATCTCACCGATCGAGTGGCCCGCCACGAAGTCCGGCCGCAGGCCCCACGATTCGAGCAGCCGGAACAGCGCCACCTCGACCGTGAACAGCGCGGGCTGCGTGTAGCCGGTGCGGTCGAGCCCGTCACCGGTCGCGATGACGTCCCGCAGCGGTCGGTCCAGCACGGGGTCCAGGTGCGCGCAGACCTCGTCGAACGCCGCGGCGAACGCCGGGAACGCCCGGTACAGCTCCAACCCCATGCCGACGCGCTGGGCGCCCTGGCCGGTGAAGACGAACGCGTGCCGCCCGTCCGGCCGCGCGGCGCCGACGACGATGTCGCCCCCGGTCTCCCCGGCGGCCAGCCGGTCGAGCGCGGCGAGGAAGCCGTCCCGGTCGTCCGCGACGACGACGGCCCGGTGCCCGAAGACCGAACGGGTGGACGCCAGCGACCACCCGACGTCGACGGTGTTGGCGTCGTCCGCCACGGCGTCGCGCAGCCGGGCCGCCTGGCCGCGCAAGGCCTCCGCGCTGCGGGCGGACAGCACCCACGGCAACGCGGTGCGCTGCTCGGGAGCCGGTCCGGTGGCGCCGGCAGGACCCTCCGACACGACGACGTGGCAGTTCGTGCCGCCCATGCCGAACGAGCTGACACCCGCCACCAGCGGTGCGTCCGGTCGCGGCCACGCGGTCAGTTCCCGCTGCACGGACAGGTTCAGCTCGGCCAGCGGGATGGCCGGGTTCGGCGTGGCGAAGTTCAGGCTCGGCGGCAGCTCGCGGTGCGCGATGCCCAGCAGCACCTTCACCAGGCCGGCGATGCCCGCCGCGCCCTCCAGGTGCCCGATGTTCGTCTTCACCGACCCGACCGGCAGCGGCGCGGTGCGGTCACGGCCCAGCGCGGCACCCAGCGCGGCGGCCTCGATCGGGTCGCCCACCGGCGTACCGGTGCCGTGCAGCTCCACGTACTGCACGTCGTCCGCGGCCAACCCCGCCCGCCGGACCGCCGCCCGCACGACCTGCTCCTGCGCCTCGCCGCTGGGCACGGTCAGGCCCTCGGTGGCGCCGTCGTTGTTCACCGCGCTGCCGCGGATCACGCCGTACACGTGGTCACCGTCGGCCAACGCCCGGGACAGCGGCTTGAGCACCAGGGCGGCGCCGCCCTCGCCCCGCACGAAACCGTTGGCGCGCGCGTCGAACGTGTAGCACCGGCCGTCCGGCGAGAGCCCGCCGAACCGCTGCGCGCTGACCCCGCTCTCGGCGAGGATGTTCAGGTTGACGCCCGCGACGATGGCCGCGTCCGACTCGCCGCTGCGCAGGCTCTCCACCGCCAGGTGCACGGCGACCAGGGACGACGACTGCGCCGAGTCGAGCGTGAGGCTCGGGCCGCGCAGCCCGAGGTGGTAGGACACCCGGTTGGCGATCACGCCCCGGTTCAGGCCCGTCATCGAGTGCTGGGTCAGCACCGCGTCACCGTGCTGGTAGGCCAGGGCGGCGTAGTCGTCGCGCAACGTGCCGACGAACACCGCGGTCCGGCTGCCGGCGAGGTCGGCGGGGACGACCGCCGCGTCCTCCAGCGCCTCCCAGGCCAGTTCCAGCACCAGGCGCTGCTGCGGGTCCATGACCGCGGCCTCGCGCGGTGACACGCCGAAGAAACCCGCGTCGAACCGGTCCACCGCGTCCAGGAAGCCGCCCCGCCGGGTGCCGTCACCGGACTGCGGGCGGTCGGGCGGTGCGTCGGTGACGGCGTCGGTACCGCTGCGCAGCAGGTGCCAGAACGCGGCCGGGTCGGGTGCGCCCGGCAGCCGGCACGACAGCCCGACGACGGCGACCTGGTCACCGGGCTCGGGCTCTGCTCCACCACGGTGCGCATTCGTGATCACGCTGGAATCAACCTTTCGTGCCGGAATCGCGAGGGTGTTTTCGGCGCAACCGGAGTCGACCGACCGGTGCGGGCGCGGGCAGACGTGCGGCCATTCGAAGACGAATCTCGCACGACGCCGGTAATGGCCCGGTACGCGTCGGGTCTCGACCGCCCGCGTGGCGCCCCGGTTACCTCGCGGGGCGACCCGGTTACCGGCAGGTGGGCGGTAAGTGGGGCGGGTCCGGATACTTTTCATCACGAAATCCCTGCGGACGTCAATAGTTCAACGCCGGAAAGGGAGAAAACCTGACATGGCAACCACCACGACCGGTTTCGAACCGGTCACCGAGGCGCACGACCACATCGACGTGTACGTCCGCGCGTTCAACTCCGGCGACCCGGACCTGCTGCTCGCGCTCTACGCCGACGACGCGGTGTCGGTGTGGGAGGGCCAGGCGATGACCGGTCAGCCCCGGAGGGACGCGCTGGCCGAGATCCTCAGCGCCGGGCCGAAGATGACCGCCACGATCCGCGAGTCGCACATCACCGCGGACGCGGCGCTGATGATCGTGGACTGGACGGTCGAGACCCCCCAGCCCGACGGCACCGCCGAGACGATGTCCGGCCAGGCCGTCGACGTGCTGCGCCGCGCCGCCGACGGCCGGTGGCGCCACGTGATCGACCACCCCCACGGCGCCGAGCGCTGACCGAGAACGATTCTGGAGAGCACCCGTGACCAACACCTTCACCGACGTCGCGTCCGTGGTGGACGCCGTCAAGGACATCGTCCCCAAGCTCCGGGAGAACGGCCGGGAAGCCGAGGAGCTGCGCTGGCTCCCGGAGGAGAACATCGCCCTGCTGGAGAAGGCGGGCGTGTTCCGCATCGCCACGCCCAAGCGGTACGGCGGGCTCGACCTCCCGATCGAAGACCAGGTCCGGGTGCTCACCGAGGTGGCCCGCGGCTGCGGCTCGACCGGCTGGGTGGCCATGGTGTGGTCGTCGAGCACCTGGCTGGCCACCCTGTTCCCCGACCGCGCGCAGGAGGAGATCTTCGCGAGCGACTCGGTGCGCATCTCCGGCGGGTTCACCCCGAGCGGCACGCTCACCCCGGTCGAGGGCGGTTACATCCTCGACGGAAGCTGGCGGTTCAACTCCGGCTGCCGCGGCGCGGACTGGAACATCGCGACCTCGACCGTGCACCACCCGGACGGCACCCCGGAAGAACTCGTCGCCATCGTGCCGATGTCGGAGTTCACCATCGCCGACGACTGGCACACCTCCGCCGCGGCGGCGACGGGCAGCTCGACGTCCACCGCGAAGGGCGTGTTCGTCCCGGCCCACCGGGTGATCACCTTCGTGGACGCGATCCTCGGCTCCGCACCGGACCGCACCCCGACCCCGGGCCGCGGCTACGGCCTGTTCAGCTTCGTGCTGGCCTCCGCGGTGGCGACCTACGTCGGCATCGCCAAGGGCGCGCTGGAGCTGTTCCTGGAGCGGGTCAAGGGCCGCGCCATCGCCTACACCAACCACACCGACCAGTCCCAGCACCCGCTCACCCAGATCCAGGTGGCGACCGCGGCGAACAAGATCACCGCCGCGGAGGCGATGCAGGACCGGTGGCTGCGGCTGCTCCAGGAGCGGGCGGACTCGGACGAGCCGATGACCGACGCGGAGAAGGCGGCGATGCGCGGTCAGGCCGCGTTCGCGATCCAGCTGGCCAAGGAAGCCGTCGAGGTGCTCTACACCGCGAGCGGCGCGACGGTCATCCAGCGCAGCGTGCCGCTCCAGCGGTTCCACCGCGACATCCAGGGTTTGGCGCAGCACGGCCTGCTGCTGCTGAGCACCAACCTCGAAGTGCACGGCCGGGTCCTGCTCGGCCTCGACCCGGACAGCCCGTTCCTGTGAGCACGACAGACGAAAGCGAGAAGCGATCGTGACCGACACCGTTGGCAGTCTCGACCTGGTCCTGACCGACGACCCCGATCAGCAGAACGAGGTGTTCACCGTCGCGTTCAACTCCGGCGACGGCGACCTGTTCGACCGGCTCTACCACGCCGACGCGATCTCCAACCTGTCCGGGCAACCGCTGACCGGACAGGCGCGCGTCGAGGCGATCAAGCAGATGCTGGCGGCGAAGCCGTCGCTGTCGGCGACCTTGCGCGAGGTCTACACGACCGGGGACACCCGGTTGCTGATCGTGGACTTCGAGCTGGAGGCGCCCGGCGAGGACGGCACGCCGGTCAGGATGACCGGCACGTGCACCGACGTGATGACGCGGGACGCGAACGGCCGGTGGTTCATGGCCGTGGACCGTCCCGTCATCGACGAGCCCGCCGCGTAGTGCCGACGGGCGGTCGGGCGCGGCGAGAGCGCCCGGCCGCCCGATCCCGGATGTGCGGGTGCCCGTCCGGCGAGGACGCTTTTCAAGTTTTTTTTCCAGCTTTTCGCCGTTCTCACCACACCGGCCGGTAATCGTCGGGTAACCACCGACCCGGTTTTCGCGGCGAGCGCGGTCGAGAACGTCGGGTTACCGGCGTGTGGTGGCCGTCTCCATAAACTCCGAATCAACGGACCAACGGATCACGGCGACCGGGACACGTTCGTCGTCAGGCCTCGCACACCCCTGGAGAACAGCAGTGGCACCCTCGACGCCTGCCCCCGGGCTTTTCGACTACCAGTACTACCAGGACCCCTACCCGGCGTTCGAGTGGTTGCGGAACAACGCGCCGATGCACGAGTTCCGATTCCCGGTCGGCGATGTGCCGATGTGGATCGTGAGCCGGTACGACGACGTCCGGGAGCTGATGGGCGACCCGCGGTTCAGCACCGATGCCACGGCGTGGGCGAGTGACGAGTTCAAGGCCTCCGGCATGGTGCTCGGCGAGGGCACGGTGTTCGAGAAGACGCTCACCGTGCTGGACCCGCCGGACCACACGAGGGTGCGCAAGCTCGCGATGAGCGCGTTCACGCCCCGCAAGATCGCGCAGTGGAAGAGCGCGATCGAAGGGGTCGTGGCGGGTGCGCTGGACCGGCTGGCCGCGCAGGAGCAGCCGGACCTCATGGACTACGCGGGCCAGGTCGCGGCGGAGGTCATGGGCGCGTTCCTCGGGTTCCGGCTGGACCGCTACGAGGACACCATCTCGGCGATCGAGCGCGCGTTCAACCCCGCCCCGGACAGCCAGGACGACGTGCGGCAGGCGTACGGCGAGATCGAGCAGTACGCCCGTGAGCTGATCGAGGAGAAGCGGCGGCAGCCGGGCGAGGACCTCGCGTCCACGCTCATCACCGCCCGCGACGGCGGCGACCGGCTCAGCGAGGACGAGCTGGCGTCCATGATCGCACTGATGATCCTGGCGGGCCTGGACACCACCCGCAACCTGGTCGGCTCGGCGAGCCTGGGCCTGCTGGACTTCCCCGACCAGCGCAAGCTGCTGGCCGAGCAACCGGAGCTGATCGACGCGGCGGTGGAGGAGTTCCTGCGCTACGACGGGGCGTTCACCATCGCCCTGTTCCGCTTCGCCAAGGAAGACCTGGAGTTCGGCGGCGTGCGGCTGCCCGCGGGCGCGCCCGTGGTGGCGGCCCTGCAGTCGGCGAACCGGGACGAGCGCAAGTACGTCGACCCGAACCGGCTGGACTTCACCCGCACCGGTCCGCGCCACCTCGGCCTGGGCCACGGCCTGCACAACTGCCTCGGCTCGGCCCTGGCGCGGCTGGAGACGAAGATCGCGCTGCCCGCGCTGTTCAACCGGTTCCCCGAGCTGGAACTGGCCATCCCGCGCGACGAGATCCACTACACCGAGGACTGGATCTCCCGCACGGTCATCACGTTCCCGGTGCGCCTCGGCGCCGATCGCGGCAACTGAGCGCCGGGGAGTTCCCCGAACGGAACGCGCGGCGCGGCCGGCCGAACGGCGCGCGGCGCGACGACCGGTGCGCACAAACCATGCTGGGGGTGGAAATTGGCTGCTGAGTTCGACTACATCGTCGTCGGTGCCGGTTCGGCGGGGTGCGTGCTCGCCGCCCGCCTGTCCGAGGACGCGGGCGTCCGGGTGGCGCTGGTGGAGGCGGGCGGACCGGACGACGACCCGGACATCCGGGTGCCGCTGCACGCGGCACGCCTGCTCGGTACCCCGGTGGACTGGGGCTTCACCACCGTGCCGCAGTCCGGTTTGGACGGACGCGAGGTGTACTGGCCGCGCGGCAAGGTGGTCGGCGGGTCGTCGTCGGTCAACTTCCAGATGTGGGTGCCCGGCCACCGCGACGACTACGACCCGTGGGTCGCGGCGGCGGGCCCGGAGTGGTCCTGGGACGCGGTGCGACCGTACTTCCGCCGGTCCGAGCGGTGGGCGGGTGACCCGGCTGACGGGCACACCTACGGCACCGGCGGTCCACTGTGGATCTCGCCGCCCCGCGACCCGGACCCGAGCACCGCGCGCTTCCTCGACGCGTGCGCGGACCTGGGCCTGAAGGAGGTGCCCGGTGGGATCGGCGGCCCCGACCACACCGGTTCCTCGCTCACGCCCCTCAACCAGTCGAACGGCTCGCGCTGGAGTGCCGCGGACGGCTACCTCAGGCCCGCGCTGGAACGCGGGAACCTGCGCGTCATCACCGGTGCGCAGGTGCGCCGCGTGCTGCTGGACGACGGCCGCGCCACCGGTGTCGAACTGGCCGGGGAGACCCTGACCGCGCGGCGCGAGGTGATCCTGTGCGCGGGCGCGGTGGGCTCACCGCACCTGTTGATGCTGTCCGGCATCGGCGACGCCGACCACCTCCGGGCCGCCGGCGTGACGCCGCTGGTGGACCTGCCCGGTGTCGGCCGCAACCTCCAGGACCACGTGGCCGTGGACCTCGTGCGGGACGCGGCGGCACCCGTGCGGCTCGCGACAGCGGACACGCCCGCCCACCGCGAGCAGTACGAACAGCACCGGCTCGGCCCGCTCACCTCGAACATGACCGAGGCCGTGGCGTTCCTGCGCGCGGACGGCGGCTCCGGCGCACCGGACCTGGAGCTGATCTGGGCGCCGGTGGCCTTCACCGAGGAAGGCCCGACCGGTGCCGGGTTCACCGTGGCGGTGGTGCTGCTGCAACCCGACAGCACCGGCCGGATCACCCTCGCCGACGCCGACCCGGCCACGCCGCCGCGCATCGACCCCGGCTACCTCGCCGAAGCCTCGGACGTGGACCGGTTGCGCGCGGGCCTGCGCTTCGCCGACCGGTTGCTGCGCGGCGAGGCGCTGAGCCCGCTGCTGGCCGACCAGCCCGCCCTGCCCGGGTCCGACGACGAGCTGGACGAGCTGGTCCGCGCCCGGGCCGAGACCCTGTTCCACCCGGTCGGCACGTGTCGCGCGGGACGTGCGGACGACCCGGCCGCCGTGGTGGACCCGCACCTGCGGGTGCGCGGCGTCGCCGGGCTGCGCGTGGTCGACGCGGCGGTGATGCCGCGGCTGCCCCGCGGCCACACCCACGCCACCACCGTGATGATCGCCGAACGTGCCGCGGACCTGATCCGCGCGGACGCCGGAGCACCGGCAGCACCCGACCACCCGCCAACCACCCGGGAGCCAGCGTGAGCCAGACATCGGATGCACCCACCCACCAGGCCATCGTGATCGGGGCGGGCTTCGCCGGCGTGACCGCCGCGCGCGAGCTGTCCGCCGCCGGCCTGCGCCCCCTGCTGCTGGAGGCCTCCGACCGCGTCGGCGGCCGGGCGCGCACCGAGACCTTCGCCGGCAAGAGGATCGAGCTGGGTGCGGCCTGGTTCTCACCGCACCAGCCGCGGGTCCGCGAGGAGCTGGAGCGCTACGGCATCGCGCTCGTGCCGCAGGGCGTGATGCCGGAGCACGCGGTGTTCCCGACCGACGACGGCGTGGGCCCGATCGACCCGGCGGAGGCGTTCGGGCACTACGGGCAGCTGCTGACGAAGTACTTCGCCGGGTCGCGGGAGCTGTTCCCGGAGCCGGAGGAACCGCTGCTCGGCGGTGCGCGGCTGCGCGAGGCCGACGCGTTGTCCATGCGCGACCACCTCGACCGGCTCGGGCTGTCGACCCGGGACGAGCGCTGGCTGAGCAACATCACCGGCACCTACTCGGGCGGCGACAGCGCCCGCGGCGCGTACACCGGTCTGGCGCAGTGGTGGGAGCTGCCCGGCGGCACGGTCGACGGGTGGAACACCCTCATCGGCATGAGCCCGGAGACCGGCATGAGCGGTCTGCTGGAGGCCATGGTCGGTGACTCGGACGCGGAGCTGCGCCTGGGTACCCGCGTCACGGCGGTGGACGACGACGGCCGCCTGGTGCGGGTCACCACGGGCGGCGGCGAGGTCTTCTCCGCGCCGGTCGTGGTGGTCGCGGTCCCGACGAGCGCCTGGGAGACCATCCGGTTCGGCAACGGCCTGCCCGACGTCCACGTCTCGGCCGCCGCGAGCAAGCTGTCGGTGCCGGCCAGCGCCAAGTTCTGGCTGCGTGCCGGTGGCGACGTCGGCGCCATCTCCGCGCACGCGCCGGAGGGCTACCCGATCTCGTCGCTGTTCACCTACTACCAGCTGGACGACGGCGACCAGCTGCTGATCGGCTTCAGCCAGGACGCGTCGTTCGACGTGCGCGACCGGGACCGGCTGGCGGAAGCGGTGCGCCTGTTCGGCGACATCGAGATCCTCGACGTGCGCGCCCACGACTGGGGCCGAGACGAGTTCACCCGCGGCGGGTGGTCGTTCCGGCGACCGGGCCAGCTGTTCGAGCACGTGCCCGCGATCCTCCAGCCCCACGGCCGCCTCACGTTCGCCAACGACGGCCTGGTCGAGGGCTGGGTCGGGTTCGTGGAGGGCGCGATCGAGTCCGGTGAGCGCGCCGCGCGCCAGGCGGTCGAGTTCGCCGCGTGAACGAACGGCGCCCGACGCGGCTCCCTCGGACGGGACCGCGTCGGGCGCCGGGCTCGGCCGCGGGCGGGTCGGCGCTGATGGTGCCGGTCGGGTCAGCGCCCGTACAGCTGGAACGTGACGCCGTAGGCGCCGAAGCCCGGCGGGATGTCGCTCATGATCTGGGTCAACGTGCCGCGGGCCTGGGCGGTGGGATCTTCGTCCCGCAGCGCACCGAGGTAGGCGCGGTGTTCGGCCAGTGCCGCCACGGACAGCTCGAAACCCTTCTCCCCCACCGTGACGACGTGCGTGGGGTGCGGTGATCCGGCCACGGCCACGTGCCGCACGCCGTCCCACGGCTGGAGCGTGCCGTCGGCGAGCTGCTCGGGGAAGATCCAGCGGTTGCCCGCGTCACCCACGGCGTCGAGCACCGCGCGGCCCACCACGCGGTGGTCCGGGGTGTTCCAGGAGCTGCCGTCCCAGGTGTCGTGGTGGTTGATCGTGACCACGAGCTCGGGGCGGTGGCGGCGGATCTCGCGGGCCAGCTCGCGGCGCAGCGCGACACCGCCCTCGATCACGCCGTCGTGGTGGCCGTCCAGGAAGTCCACTGCGGACACACCGACCACGGCGGCGCTGGCGCGCTGCTCGGCTTCCCGGACCACCGCGGCCTCGTCCGGCGGCAGGCCGTCGATACCGGCCTCGCCGCGGGTGACGATGAGGTAGGAGACCTCCCGTCCGGTCGCGGTCCACTCCGCCACCGCACCCGCGACGCCGTACTCCATGTCGTCCGGGTGCGCGATGATCGCCAGCGCGCGCTGCCAGTCGTCCGGGAGCAACTCAAGCCGCTCGGCCAACCTGGCCTCCTCTTCGGTACGCCACTTCGACCGCGGACCGGTGCGGTCCGCGGTCGAAGCAGGGGTTGATCTTCTGTTTTCGTCAGAACTGCGGGTACTGCAGCCTCTCGCCGAGACCGCCGTCGACGGGCAGCTTGACGCCGGTGGTGAAGGTGGCGTCGGCGGCCAGGAACAGCGCGGCACGCGCCACCTCCTCCGCGGAACCGTGCCGCTTCATCGGCGTCATCTCGTCACCGACAGCCTGCAGCACGGTCCGCTGCTCCGCCGTCAGACCGGGCACACCCATGCTGGGCGTGTCGATGAACCCGGGGCTCACCGCGTTGACCCGGATGCGGCGCGGCAGCAGTTCGGAGGCGAGGACCTGGGCGAAGGAGAACAGCGCCGCCTTCGTCGCCGAGTACACACCCATGGTGGGCTGGCCGCCCTCGTCGGCGATCGAGCTGGTGAACACCATCGCGCCGCCGTCCTCCATCAGCGGCAGCAGGCGCTGGACGGTGAAGAACGCGCCCTTGGTGTTGACCGCGAACTGGCGGTCGTAACTCTCCTCGGTCACCGCGACGATCGGCTCCAGCACCGCCGTGCCGACGTTGACGAACAGGTAGTGGAACCGCCCGAACCGCTCGGCCACCAGCTCGCCGAGCGCGGCGATGTCACCCATGCTGGTGACGTCGGACCGCACCACGACGGCCCGCTCGCCCAGCTCGGCGCCCGCCTTGTCCACGTTGGTCTCGTCCCGACCGGTCGCCACCACCGCGGCGCCCTCGTCGAGGAGGGCGGCGGCGATCGCCAGGCCCATCCCGTGCGTGCCGCCGATGACCACGGCCTTCTTGTCCGCGTACCTGCTCATGTGCTTGTGCTCCACAACGTCGGTTGGTTGGCCAACGGGGTTCCCGGTCAGGACAGGTGGACCGGGAGTTCGCGGTGCCCGTTGGAGATGAACGACTCCAGCATCGGGATCGACTCCGGTGGGGTCGCGAGCGCCAGGTCGGGGAACCGGTCGAACACCGCGGGGATCGCGATGGACGCCTCCAGCCGGGCCAGCGGCGCGCCGACGCAGTGGTGCGCGCCGTGGCCGAACGCGATGTGGTCGCGCCGGGTCGGTCGCCGGGTGTCGTACCGGTCCGCGGTGCCGCCGTGGACCCGCGGGTCGCGCCCCGCCGCGCTGAACGAGATGACGATCGCCTCGCCCTTGCGGATCACCAGGTCCGGCAGCTCGATGTCCTCGACGGCGTACCGCAGCGGCAGGTTCGCGAACGGTGCTTCCAGCCGCAGCGACTCCTCGATCGCGTCTTCCCAGGTCACCTCGCCCGCGCGCACCAGCTTGAGCTGGTCGGGGTTGGTGAGCAGGGCGAACACGGTCTGGTCGAGGAGGTTGACGGTGGTCTCGTGGCCCGCGGTGAACATCAGCAGCAGGGTGTCGGCGAGTTCCCGGTCGGTGAGGCCGGGCCCGCCGTCCTCCGCGCGTGCCGTGATCAGGCCGGTGGTCAGGTCGTCGCCGGGGTCGGCGCGCCTGACCTCGACGAGGTCGGCCATGAGCCCGTACAGCTCCTGCTCGTTGGCCTTCGCCTCTTCCTCGGTGACCGCGGTCTGGAGCATCGCGGCCACCGCGCGCAGCAGGCGGTCGCGGATGTCGTCGGGCATGCCGAGCAGCTCGGAGATCACCTGCGTGGGCAGCGGGTAGGCGAACTCCTGGCGGAAGTCCACCGGCTGACCGGGCGGCGTGGCGGCCATCTTGTCCAGCAGCTCGGCGGTGATGCTCTCGATGCGCGGGCGCAGGGCGGCGGTCCGGCGGGCGGTGAACGTCTTGGCCACCATCTTGCGCAGCCGGGTGTGCTCCGCGCCGTACGCGGTGATCATGTTCCGGTCGGCGACCCACATGGCCAGCGGCCAGGTCTTGGCCAGCTCGCTCTCGCCGTTGCCCCACGCGGGCCAGTGGCGGTAGGCGTCGCGGGACACCCGCGGGTCGGTCAGCAGCTGCTTGATCAGGGCGTGGTCGGTCACCCACCAGACCACGACGCCGCCGGGCAGCTCGGCCAGCGCGGCTCGGCCGAGGGCGCGCAGGCGCTCGCCGGTGCCGTGCAGGTCACGGCCGGTGGGGTCGATGACCAGGGGACGGTTCGGGTTGCTCATCGCGGCACTCCGTCGATAGGGCCGGGGGTCGGTTGGGCCGGTTCTGACTGGCCGGACCTGGCTTGGCCGGCGATCGATCGGCCGAAGCCGGCTTCACCGGACCGGTGGCCGGTGTCGGCTGAACCGAGGTCGGCTCGGCCGGTTCGCTCCGGGCGCGCGTCGGCTCGGCCGGGCCGGTTGGCGCCAGGATCGGTCGGTCTGGTGTGTCGGGTGGGGAGGGTCCGGCCGGCCCGAAGTCCCGGCTGGGTCGGGCCGGGGTGGGCCCGGGTCGGCCGGACCGAGGTCGGTCGGGTGGCTAGGCCTGCGCCAGCCACCGGTCGTCCTGCGCGTGGACCAGGGCGCACAGGTCGCGCAACGCCGTGTCGAGCTTCTCGATCTCCGCGTCGGTCAGGTGGATCGACGGCTCCAGCCGCAGGGTCGTCGTGGCGCTCGCGGTCGGGAAGGTGCGGATCTTGTGCTCCCGCAACAGGTAGCTCGCGATGCCGAACCCGAGGAAGCCCTCCTCGGCGATGCCCCGGATCGCGGGCGACGACGCGTCCAGCTGGTCCTGGAACTCGACGCCGAGCATCAGCCCGCGACCGCGCACCTCCTTGATCACGTCCGGGTACTCCTTCCAGAGCCCCGTGAGCATCTCGGTCAGCCGCTCGCCGCGCTCGGCGGCCTTGCGGTAGGCCTCACCGTCCTCGGCCTCCAGCAGCTCCAGCACCTTGAGCGCGATGAGGCTGGAGAAGCTGTCCTTGGCGAACGTCGAGCTGTGCAGCAGCTCGAAGTCCTTGCGGTAGCGGCGTTCCCGCACCAACACCGCGGACGTCTTGGCGATACCGCCGCCCAGGCTCTTGGCCAGCACGTAGTAGTCGCCGCGCAGCCCGATGTGGGTACTGGCGAAGAACGTCCCGGTGCGGCCCATGCCGCTCTGGATCTCGTCCAGCACGATCGGGCAGTCGAGCTCGGCGCAGACCCGCTCGATCTCCCGGGCGTACTCGGCGTTGACCGGCTTGATGCCCGCCTCGCCGCGGATCGGCTCGACGAAGAAGCCCGCGAAGACGGGGAAGTCCCGCCGCACGACCGACACCACGCCATCGGCGACCTGGACGTCGAACACCTGGCGGCGCTCCTCGGCGACGACCTCGCGCAGCCGGTCGGGCGCGTCGGACGGCACGAACCGCGCCCGCGGCCCCAGCCGGGTGAACGGCAGCCGCAGGTCGGGGTTGTAGGTCAGGTTCACGCTGGCGACCAGCTTGCCGTGGAAGGCGCGCTCCAGCGCGAGGAACACCGGCGGCAGCGCCGCCACCTCGGCGTTGGCCCGAGCGACCTCGGCGACCAGCCCGTCGATGCCCTCCGCCGCGGCCAGGCCGAGCGAGTCGAACGCGTCGTCCGCGATCACCGCGCCGTCTGCCACGGCCGTGCGAGCGGCCTCCAGGTTGGCCTCGACCTCGGCGATCAGCTCGGCGGCACGCGCCTGCCGGTCGAACTCGGCGTGCTTGATCACCACCTCGACGCCCTCGGCGCCGCTGTTGGCGAAGAAGCCGTAGTACGGCTCGTCGGTGCCCAGCTCACGGCGCACGATCGCGTTCAGCGCGGTGGCCACCTCGTTGGCGTACGAGTGGCCGAGCATGAGCGTGAAGATCGGGGTCTGGTTGTCCAGGATCTCCTTCGCCCTCGCCACGATCTCGGGGTGGTTGTGCCCGAACATCAGCGAACCGAAGCTGCCGACGAAGTCGGTGACCGCCACTTCCCGGTTTTCCGAATCCCGGTAGTAGAGGGTGTTCCCCTCCGCCCGGGTGTAGTGGATCGCCATTCCGAGGCTGGCCATCTTCGCCCGCAGGTTCGCGTCGGCGAATTCCTGCGCAGCAGATGAGGAAACCATTCCGCCCGCTCCTTCTCACTCCGGTCCCCCAGCGCCGCGCGGGATCGCTCGACCTCGGGATTGCAAATCGGATGCTACCCAGCGGCAAACGCCACCGACCACTGTCGGGGTCTCGCTCCGGTAATGCGTGGGGGGTCTATTTCGGTGGACGTTCGATTACCGCGCGGCGGCCGGTCCGGGAGTAATGTGGGCGGCCCACCCGAGACCTGGTGGCCCGGGCGGGCCGCCCGACGAACCGTCAACCGCCGGTCGACACCGACGACGCCGACCCGTCGTACCCGAGGGCCGCCTCGTCCTCGCAGGACTCCCCGGACTCGCCGGAGTCACCCGCCGTGCACCCCGACGCCAGCAGCCACCGCACGTACCTGCGGCGCACCGTCGGTTCCTCCCGGAGAGTGGCGGGCAGCGCGCTGAACAACCCGTCCACGATGTCCCGGAACTGGCCGTCCATGTTGGCCAGCAGCGAGTCGAGCAGGTGGTCGATCGTGCCGTCGGACAGCAGGTCCAGCGTGATCGTCACGCCGTGCCGCTCGCCTCCGCCCCAGGCCGGGCGCCGCTGCGTCAGCTCCGGCCGTGCGGTGACCAGCACCAGCAGCGGCACCGACCAGGACGGGTCGGCCAACTCCTCGACGAAGTCCACCAACGCGTCCTCGCCCAGGTGCAGGTCCTCGATGACCAGCACGAGTGGACGGCGGGTGGCGACCGCCTCCAGCAGTCGCCGCCACGCGGCCCGCGTGCCCGGGCCGGACACCGGACCCGATTCCCGGT
The DNA here is from genome assembly GCF_003014735.1 of Saccharothrix carnea. Taxonomy (GTDB): domain Bacteria; phylum Actinomycetota; class Actinomycetes; order Mycobacteriales; family Pseudonocardiaceae; genus Actinosynnema; species Actinosynnema carneum. Next base: position 42,819 of record NZ_PYAX01000024.1, read on the forward strand.
CGAGCAGCAGGCCGAGCTCCGCGAGCAGCCACTCGCGTTCTTCTTCGGCCACCGCCAGCCGGGAGACGGTCTTCCCCAGTTTCGCCTGCGCGACGGCCGTGCTGTCGTCGCGCCGGATACCGCAGTAGGACGACAGCAGGCTCGCCTGCACCGCTGCCACCGAGTCCCTGGCCAGTGGCGGTGTGCGCGCCACCAGGAATCGGACCAGCTCCGGCTGGGCGGCGAACCTCCGCCGGAACTCCGCGATCAGCCGCGTCTTGCCGACACCCGCCTCGCCCAGCACCGTCACCAGGCGCGGTTCCGCCCGGTGCCGGACCGACTCCAGCAGCCCGTAGAGGGTCTGCAGCTCGCGCTCGCGGGCGACCGGGGCCTCTGCGGGCACCGTCGCCCGGTCGGGCCACTCGCCGGTGACCAGCCAGCCGCGCTCGTCGTTGGCACGACCGAACGCGATGGCCGAGGCGGCGGAGCGGTGGGTCTCGTCGCACACCCGGATGCCACCGGCCGGCGTGTCGAACAGCAGGTACTCGCACTCCTCCAGCAGCCCGCCGGTCACCGTGCGGACGCTGTCGTCCCGGCCGGGCTCGTAGCGCACCACCGCGTTGCCGGTGGCCACCGCGAGCTGGAGGGTGAGCCGCCTGCCGTGGCCGGTCGACGCGCCGAGCCGCTCTCGGATGCGCAGCGCGGCCCGCACCGCGCTGGTGGCGTCGTCCTCGCGGCGTTCCGGCACACCGAACACGACCAGCGAGAGCGACCCGATCGAGGCGGCCACCTTGCCGTCGAACGCGGCGGCCTCCTCGCGGATGGCCGCGGTGGCGGTCTCCAGCGCACCGTCCACTTCGGCCGGACCCAGGTCGTCGCCGTCCGGGTCGAGCACGGCGCGCACCAGCAGCACGCTGACGTGGCGGCGGTCCGCGGTGACCGACCGCTGGCGCGGCACCACCGGCACCACCGGCACCACCGGCAGCACCGGCTCCCGCTCGGCGGGCAGCGCCAGGTCCGGGACGCAGCCCAGGTCCACCGTCTCGGCCAGCCGGAGGTCCGCCGGGCGCAGCGCCGCGACGACGGGCTTCGGCGCGGTCGGTGCCGCCAACGCCGGGTCGTGGTTGAGGATTTCGTGCTGCAGCTTCTGCAACGCGCTGCCCGGTTCGAGGCCGAACTGGTCCACCATCACCGACCTGGCCCTGGCGTAGGCGTGCAGCGCGTCCGCCTGCCTGCCACTGCGGTACAGCGCCAGCATCAACTGGCCGCACAGCCGTTCCCGCAGCGGTTCCGCCTCGACCAGCGTCTCCAGGTCGCAGAGCACGGCCTGGTGCCTGCCGCAGGCGAGCTCGGCCTCGAAGTAGTCCTCCGTGGCGTCCAGGCGCGCGTTCTGCACGGCGGTCAACTCCGGCCAGTTGACGCCGATCTCGACCAGGTCGGCGAGCGCGGGACCGCGCCACAGCGCCAACGCCTCGCCCAACACGGCCGCCGCTTCCTCGGGCGAGCCGGACGCGAGCAGCGAGCGCCCTCTGTCCACTTCCGAGGTGAACCGGTGCAGGTCCACCTGGTCCGGGTCGACCCGCAGCAGGTAACCCGGCTTCTGCGTGAGCAGGGCCGCCGACTTGTCCGAACCGGACGATTCGTCCAGCACGCCGTGCCGCAGCGCCCACACCGCGTTCTGGAGGATCTTGCGCGCCGACGAGGGCAGGTTCTCCGACCTCCACAGCGCCCGCATCAGCTGGCTGGTGGCCACGACCCTATTCGGTTGAAGTAGTAAGAATCCCAGTGTGGCCCGCTGACGAATGCCTCCGAGAACAATCTGACGATCGCCGTCGACGACTTCCAGCGGACCCAGTATGCGAAAATGCAATTCTCCCCCCAATATGCATGCCGAATGCACAGAGAAAACGCATGACAGTCTTATTTTCACCCCATGGCGTCAACCTACCATGATTGCCCCAACGGACAAAACGTACATCTTCGGCACCACCTCCCGGTGCTGCCGGCACTAGAGACGCCGCGCTCTACGACAAACGGATGATCATTGTTGAGCGGCGTTCGTCGACCGAGTAGACTGCTCGATCCGCATTCACGGCACCCCAGTTCACCGCGTTGGACATTTGTGTCCAGCCTTTCAGAGGCGGATCTCGGTCGGCTCTTGACCCGCTCTCGGCGCGCTCTCGACGGTGCCCGCGATCGGCATTTCACCTCGCGTTCGCCGCGTGGACCGTCCGGAGCGGCCCGGCCGAGCGGCGAATCGCCCGCCGCGGGCAATGGAGTGAGGGACGACACTACGGGGTCGCGCAGATCACGTCGACCTCACCGCGACGGGTCCGGTGACGTTTCCCACTGCCTTTCGGCCACCGCACCGGACCGACGAGTCCACAAGGGAGCGGTCCCGGACCGCCGGCGCGCGGACCGGCGCCCGGTGGACGACGAGTTACCCCCCGATGAGCGCACTTACTGCACAGTCACACACATCCTCCGGAAGGGGGACCGGATGCTCCGCAACCACTGTCACATTCACACGTACGCCCGGGAGTCGTGACGTTCCGTGTCCGAACTGGCCGCCTCGCCTCCCCGATCGGACCTCCAACCGTGGTGCCGGACGGCGACGGGCAGCCCTGCCGGAACGCCGCGCCCCAGCCACACCGAGACCGCGCCCTGACGGGCCTGCCCAAGGAAGAGTCAGACATGTCCGACATCGGCACACACCACAGCCGCCTGCCCTCGCTCACCGGTTTACGCTTTCCCGCGGCGCTGCTCGTATTCGTCTTCCACGCCGCCATGATGGACCCCGAGGTCCGCATCTTCGACGACGCCACGGCGACCGCGTTCGCGTCGGTCGCGTCGCACACCGGCGCCCTCGGCGTGTCGTTCTTCTTCGTGCTCAGCGGTTTCGTCCTGGCGTGGTCCTCCCGCGAGCGGGACACCCCGGTCGCGTTCTGGCGCCGCCGGTTCGTCAAGATCTACCCGAACTACGTCGTGGCGTGGCTGCTCGCGCTGCTGCTGTTCGCCGGCACGTACACGCCGGTGTGGCGCGCGATCGCCAACCTCTTCATGCTGCACGTCTGGTCGCCCGACTTCATGACGCACTTCAGCGTCGACCCGCCCAGCTGGTCGCTCGGCGTCGAGGCGTTCTTCTACCTGCTGTTCCCGCTGCTGCTGCTCGGCGCCAAGCGGATCGCGCCGGAACGGCTCATGGCCTGGGTCGCGGGCACGGTCGCGTGCGTCATCGCGGTACCGCTCGTCGCCTACACCCTGGTCCCGGCGGCCGGCATCCCGCTGCCCGGTGCCGAGGACACCTCTACCGTGCAGTACTGGTTCGTCTACCTGCTGCCGCCGTCGCGGTTGCTCGACTTCGCGCTCGGCATCCTCGTCGCGCGGGCGGTCCGGGCCGGTCGGTTCCCCCGCGTCGGCCTGGTCCCGGCGGGGCTGCTGCTGGCCGCGTCCTACGCGGTCTCGCTCATGGTCCCGCACCTGTACGCGCACCGGGCGGTGTTCACCATCCCGATCGTGCTGCTGATCGTGGCGGCGGCGCAGTCGGACGTGCGGGAGCGGAACACGTTCCTGTCCGGCCGGACGATGGTGTGGTTGGGCGAGATCTCCTTCGCCTTCTACCTGCTGCACTACATCGTCCTCGCGTTCGGCCGGAAGCTGCTGGGCGACCAGCTGTTCTCCGCGCCGGTCGGCACCGCCCTGCTCGTGGTGATGCTCGGTGTCAGCGTGCTCGCCTCGTGGGCCCTGTACGCGTGGGTCGAGCGGCCCATCACGCGCCGGTGGTCCAAGCCGCGCACGCGCCGCACGGCGGAACCCGTTCCCCGGCCGGAGCAGACCGTCCACCGCTGACCCCGGAAAAGGGTTCGGCCCCGTGCGCCTGGGGGGGTTCGCACGGGGCCGAGGCTGGACGCCTGCCCGGATCAGCCGGCCCGGCCGGGTTCCGGTACGCCGGGCGTGGGGTCCAGCGAGGACGCGTCCGCGGGCTGCGGGTCCGCGTTCGCGTCCGACTCGGGGGCATCGCGGTTCTTGCGGAGCGTGACCATGATCAGCACACCGAGGATCGCCACCATGGCCGCGCCGATGCCGGCGACCACGGTCAGCGAACCGGTCAGCGCTTCCTTGGCGGGCTCCAGCACCGCGTTGCCCAGTTGCTCAGGCAGACCCGCCGCCGCGGCGGTCGCCTTGTCCAGCGAGTCCTGCGCGTCGGCCAGTGCCTCCGCGGGCACGCCCGCCGGGTTCACGTCGTCCATCCGGCCCTGGTAGACCGCCGCACCGACGCTGCCGAGGATGGCGACGCCGAGCGCGACGCCCAACTCGGTGCCCGTCTCGGACACCGACGCCGCGGAACCGGCCTTCTCCGGCGGCGCGGAGCCGACGATGATGCCCGTGCCGAGCGCCATCATCGGGCCGCCGCCGAAGTAGAGGACCGCGAGGCCGACGACCACGAACCCGAGCCCGCCCGCGGGTTCCACCAGCGACACCAGCACGTAGCCGACCGCCGCGATCAGCTGGCCGACACCGATGACCAGGCCGGGACCGAAGCGCTGGGCGAGCCCCGGCGCCAGCACCGACGAGATGACCATGACGATCGCGGCCGGCAGCAGCGCCAGGCCCGCCCGCAGCGGCGTCAGCCCTTCGACCAGCTGCAGGTACTGCGCGATGATCAGGTAGACGCCACCGGTCGCGACCAGGCTGAGCAGCATCACGCTCAGCGCGACGGTGAACGACCGGTTGCGGAACAGCTTGAGGTCGAGCATCGGGTCGGCCATCCCGCGCTGCCGCAGCACGAACACCACGCCGAACACCACGCCGGCGACCAGCACCGCGACCGGCACCAGGTCCACGCCGTTGGTGGCCATGTCCTTGATCCCGTAGATCACCGGGATGATCGTGGCCAGCGACAGGGCGACGCTGACCAGGTCCAGGCGCCCGGCCTCGGTGTCCTTGTACTCGGGCAGCAGCATCGGTCCGACGACGAGCAGGACCACCATGACCACGGCGCCGAGCAGGAACACCGAGCCCCACCAGAACCACTCCAGCAGCAGGCCGCCGACCAGCGGGCCGAGCGCGAGCCCGGCGGAGAACACGCTGGTCCAGATGCCGATGGCCAGCCCGAGCTGCTTCTCGTCGCGGAACATGTTGCTGATCAGGGCGAGCGTCGAGGGCATCAGCGTGGCACCGGCGACGCCGAGCAGCGCACGGGCCGCGATCAGCAGTTCGGCGCTCGGCGCGTAGGCAGCGATGATGGACGCGGCGCCGAACGCGAGCGCGCCGATCATCAACAGCTTGCGCCGGCCGATCCGGTCGCCCAACGTACCCATGGTGATGAGGAAGCCGGCGACGAGGAACGCGTAGCTGTCCATGATCCAGAGCGTCTGGGCGCTGCTGGGCTGGAGATCCGCACCGATGTGCGGGAGGGCGAGGAACAGCACGGTGACGTCCACCGCGAGCACCAGCGTCGGCAGGGCGAGCACGGCCAGCCCCAGCCATTCCTTGGCGCCGGCACGGACCGCCGTACCCCCCGAGACGGTTTCACTCATGGAGTCTTCCACTTCCCCTGTCGTTCGATCCTGTGACGCGGACCGGTGCGTGGTGCCCCGCCGCGTCGTGATCCCGTGCGCGATCGCGAACCCGCAGGTCTCGTGCCACCTGCCCAGCGTCCGACCGCACTTCGACGACAGTCTTACTGGTAGCGCTCTTGCTCGGGTCTCGCCCGGATCTCGTGCGGCCACCGGTCCACTCCCGAATGACAGCGCGACACCGATTGGCGTGCGATAACGTCATCGGTATGCGTTTCGGCATTCTCGGCCCACTGGCGGTTTGGGACACCGGTGGCCGTGAGGTCGCGGTGCCCGAGGTGAAGGTGCGCAAGCTGCTCGCGGTGTTGCTGGTGAACCGCGGTCGCCCGGTCTCCACCGACGAACTGGTCGAGGCGCTGTGGGACCGACGCCTGCCGCGCGACCCGGCCGCGGCGCTGCAGAACAAGGTGTGGCGCCTGCGCCGGACGATCGAGGACGCCGAGCCGGGGTCGGGTGACCTGGTGGTGTCCCAGCCGCCCGGGTACATGCTGCGCTCCGACGCCTGCGACATCGACGCCGACCAGTTCACCGCGCTGGCGACACGGGCGCACGAGGCCGCGCACCCCGGCAAGCGGGTCGCGCTCGCCGGTGACGCGCTGGCCCTGTGGCGCGGCCAGCCGCTGGCGGAGTTCGCCGACGACGAGTTCGCCCAGCCGACGCTCGCCCGCCTGAGCGAGCAGCACGTGGTCGCCATCGAGGACCAGGTCGAGGCACGCCTGGAGCTGGGCGAGCACGACCTGCTGGTCAGCGAGCTGTCCGTACTCGTCGACCGGTACCCGACGCGCGAGCGGCTCCGGGCGACGCAGATGCGCGCCCTGTACCGGGCCGGCCGCCAGCACGAGGCCCTGGCCAGCTACGACGACCTGCGCCGACTGCTGGCCGACGAGTTCGGCCTCGACCCGGGCGCCGACCTGACCGCCCTGCACCAGGCGATCCTCGAACAGGCGCCCGCGCTCGACGCCGCGCAGGCCGTGCCGCCGAACAACCTGCCGGTGCCGTTGACCGACCTGATCGGCCGCGAGCAGGCGATGGACGAGGTGTGCGAGCTGGTCGGGCAGGCCAGGCTCGTCACCCTCACCGGCACCGGCGGCGTCGGCAAGACCAGGCTCGCGCTGGCCACCGCGACGCAGCTCAACCGGCAGTTCCCGGACGGCACCTGGCTGGTGGAGCTGGCCGCCCTCGACCCGCCGGACGACCCGGACGCGGCGATGGCCGAGGTCGCCGGGCTCATCGCGGCCACCCTGGACATCCGCGACCACGCGGTGGCGGGCGTGCCGGTCACCGGCAGGCCGGTCACCCCGGCGACGCGGCTGGCGGCGGCCCTGCGGGGCAAGCGGCTGCTGCTCGTGCTGGACAACTGCGAACACCTCGTCCAGGCGGTCGCCGCGGTCGTCGGCGTCCTGCTCCAGACCGCGCCGCACATCCGGGTGCTCGCCACGAGCCAGGAGGCGATCGGGCTGCCCGGTGAGGTGAGCCGGGTGGTACCGCCGCTCGACCTGCCGGACACCTCCGCGGTGCCGGAGCCGGCGGAACTGGAACAAGTGGGTTCCGTGCGGTTGTTCATGGCCCGTGCGCGGGCCGCGCTACCGGGTTTCACCCTCGACCAGGACAACGCGAAAGCGATCGCGGTGCTGTGCAACCGGCTCGACGGGATCCCGCTCGCCCTGGAGCTCGCGGCGACCAGGGTGCGGTCGATCGGCGTGCACGACGTCGTGGCGCGGCTCGACGACCGCTTCCGCCTGCTGAACTCGGGCAACCGCAGCCCCGTGCCCAGGCAGCAGACGCTGCGCGCGATGATCGACTGGAGCTGGGACCTGCTGCCCGGGCCGGAGCGCGCGGTGCTGCGCCGCATCGCCGTGCACGCCGACGGTTGCACGCTCAAGGCGGTGGAGTCGGTGTGCGCGGGGCCGGACGTGCCGGTGGAGGAGGTCGCGAACCACCTCGGCCGCCTGGTCGACCGGTCGCTGGTGATGATGATCGAGGACGCGGGCGGCAGCCGCTACCGGCTGCTGGAGTCCGTGGCCGCGTACTGCCTGGAACGCCTCCACGAGGCGGGCGAGCGGGACGACGTCCGGCGGCGGCACAACCGGTACTACGCCGACCTGGTCGCACCGGCCACCGCCCTGCTCCGGGGTCACCCCCAGCGGGAGTGGCTGCGCCGGCTCGACGCGGAGAGCTCGAACCTGCGCACCGCGCTGGACGGCGCGGTGCAGGACGGGGACGCCGAACTGGCGTTGCGGCTGGTCAACTCCGCGGTCTGGTACTGGTTCCTGCGCGGTCGACTCGGCGAGGCGCGGCGCTCGCTCGACTTGGCGCTCGGGCTCGAAGGCGGTCCCGAGCAGGCGCGGGCGACGGCGACGGCCTGGCAGGTCGGGGTCGCGCTGCTCACCGGCGACTACCCGGCACCGCTGGAGCACCACTGCCGGGCGCTGCGGGCCGCGGAGACGATCGCGGACCCGGCCGAACGCGCGCGGAGCCTGTGGTTCCTCGGTTTCGCCCTGAGCGGCGCGGGTGAGCTGGCGGCGAGCGAGGAGCTGATCGAGCGGGTGCTGACCTCGTTCCGCGACCTCGGCGACGACTGGGGTGTCGCGGCGGCGTTGAGCACCCGGGCGATCCAGCGCCTGATCCGGGGCGACCTCGCGGGCCTGCAACGGGACGGCGAGCGCAGCGAGGCGTTGTTCCGCAGGCTGGGCGACCAGTGGGGGCGGTTGCAGACGCTGGCGCCGCTCGGCGCGCTGGCCGAGATCGTCGGCGACTACGACAAGGCCAACCGCCTGTACCAGGACGGGCTGCGGATGGCGGAGGAGATGGGCCTGTGGCTGGAGGCGGGTGAGCAGCTCACCGGCCTGGGCAACATCGCGATGCTGTCCGGTGACCACGCCGCCGCGCGCCAGTACCACGAGAAGGCGCTGCGGCTGTCCGTCGAGCACTCCAACCGCACCGGGGAGATCCACGCGACCATCGGCCTCGGGCTCGCGGCCCGCCGGGAGGGGCGCCTGGACGCCGCGGAGGCCTACCTGCGGCAGGTGTTCGACTGGCACCGCCAGGACGAGTCCGAGCCGGGTGCCTCGCTGATCCTGGCCGAACTGGGGTTCGTGGCCGAGCAGCGCGGCGACGTCGACTCGGCGCTCGACCTGCACCTGCGCGGTTTCCGGGCGGCCACCTCCAGCGGTGACCCGCGCGCGGTGGCGTTGAGCCTGGAAGGGCTGGCCGGCGCGAAGACCCTGACCGGGCAGCACGAACTGGCCGCGCACCTGCTCGGCGCGGCGGCCGAGGCGCGGGAGAAGGCGGGTGCCGCGCTGCCGGCCGGCGAGGCGGGTGACGTCGAGCGGATCTCCGCCCGGTGCCGCGAGACGCTCGGCGAGGACGGGTGCAGCACCGCGCTCGAACGGGGACGGCGGATGACGTTCGCGGAGGTGGCCGCGCTCGTCGCCGCCGACCACCCGGCCGTCGCTCTCGTCGCCGCCGATCACGTCGCCGATCACCCGGCCGCCGATCCCGCGGTGACCACCGGGTGACCGCACCCGTCACGCCGGTGACGGTCGGCGCACGCGTGCAGGACGTGATTCGTCCGGACGCGTGAATTACCGTCCCATTACCGATCGCAGAACCCATCGCCGCAGCCCTGGGATATGACTGTCGAGGACGTCACGAAATCCGAGATCGGGAATGTCGTCAGCCACCAACCGGTCTGACCGCCCGGACGTCGACTCTCATACCGAGGAGTGCACATGGAGTTGTCGCGTCGCGGCTTTCTCAGCGGCGTGGTCGGCGGGGTCGCCGCCGGCGTGCTGGCCTCTTCACCGCAAGCGCACGGTGACGATTCGACGGAATCACGCGGTTATGACGCGATCGTGGTGGGCGCCGGCTTCGCCGGGGTCACGGCGGCCCGTGAACTCCGCGCCGCGGGCCTGCGGGTGCTCGTGCTGGAGGCGCGCCCGCGCGTGGGCGGCAAGGCGTTCAGCCAGACCTTCGCCGGGAAGACGATCGACCTCGGCGCCTCGTGGTTCTCGCCGCACCACCCGCTGGTGACCGCGGAACTGCGCCGTTACGGGATCGACCTCGTGCCGGAGGGCGTATTCCCGGAAAAGGTGCTGATGCCCACGGTCGACGGCGTCGCGCAGTTCGACCCGCAAACGGCGTTCGCCCACTTCGACCACCTGCTCGGGGTGTTCTTCGAAGGCACCCGGGACTACTACCCGGACCCCTACCGGCCGCTGGCCGCCGGTGAGGTGATCCGCAGGCTCGACCAGCTGACGCTGCGCGAACGACTGGACCAGCTGCCCGTGTCCGAGCAGGACAAGCTCTGGCTGAGCAACGTCACGTCGACCTACGCGGGCGGTGACAGCAGCCGCGGCGCGTTCACCCCGATGGCGCAGTGGTGGGCCGCGGCCGGGCACGACGCGGCCGGGTGGAACACGTTCATCGGGCAGGCGCCCGTGGGCGGTGTCGGCAACTTCCTGCAGCGGATGCTGGACGACGCGCGCGCCGAGGTCCGGCTCAGCAACCCCGTCACGAGGGTGGTCGACGCCGGTGACCACGTGCGGGTCACCACCCGCAGCGGACGGGTCTTCTCGGCGAAGACGGTGGTCGTGGCCGTGCCGCCGAACATCTGGAAGAAGATCGACTTCTCCCCCGGGCTGCCCGCGGTGCACGTCGACGCCGCCGCACGGCAGCTCAACGTCCCGTACAGCGCGAAGTTCTGGCTGCGCACCCGCGGTGACATCGGCTCCCTGTCCGCCAGCGCGGCCGAGGGCTACCCGGTCAACTCGCTGTTCACCTACCACCAGCTGGACGACGGCGACCAGCTGATGATCGGCTTCAGCCAGGACGACACGTTCAACGTCTACGACCGGGCACAGCTTCAGGAGGCCGTCAGCCTGTTCGGGCCGATCGAGGTGCTCGACGTCCGGGCGGTGGACTGGGGACGCGACGAGTTCTCCCTGGGCGGCTGGGCGTACCGGCGTCCCGGCCAGCTCTTCGCGCACCTGCCCGGGATCCAGCAGCCGCACGGGCGCATGACGTTCGCCAACGAAGGGCTCTCCACTTCGTGGGGCGGGTTCGTCGAGGGCGCGATCGAAAGCGGGTTCAGGGCCGCGGAACAGGCCCTCGACCGGGTGCGCGCGTAAGCACGAATCGACTCGCGGTTCCCCCCGGGGATGTGAGACATGTTCCAAGTGCTGCTCGGCCCGGACGGCGCGGGCAAATCCTCCGCCCTGGCGGAATTGCGGACGAGCCTGCCCCACTGGCGGGCGGTGTCCACGGATGACGAGTTCCTCGGCGCCGGGCACGCGCTGATCGGCCGGCTCCGGCGGCACGTCGTGCGCGACGTGCTGCCGGGGCTCGGCGACGCGTATTCCGCCGAATTCCTCGCCAGCGTCCTGCAAACCGCCGTCGTGCACCTGCGCGACGAGGTCCTGCGGGCCGGTGACACGCCGTTGTTGGTGGATTCCTACTACTACAAGATCCTCGCGAAGTGCCGCCTCGCCGGAATCGACGAACACCCGCTGTACGAGTGGTGGAGGTCTTTCCCGCAGCCCGGCGGAGTGATCTACCTCGACGTGTCACCGGAAACGGCGTGGCGGCGGTCGGGGCACGGCACGCGGTTGAACCCGCTCGAGCACTTCGGCGACCACCCGGGTTGGCCGGGGTTCGAGCGCTACCAGAAAGGTCTCGGGAAGTTGATGCTGGAGGAGGTGGGTCACCTGCCGGTGACCGTGATCGCCGAACAACCCGACGTGGCGCGGACCGCGGCGGCGGTGGCCGAGGTGCTCGACCGGTGACGGGCGACGAGAGCTGGGCTTCGCCGGGGCACGCCGACCGGTACCGCGCCAGGGTGCTCGCCGAGCGCGACCGGCTGGCCGCGGACCTCGACCACCTGGCCGCCCGGCAGCACGCGGTGCTCGCCGACTTCCTGGAGTTCAACGCGGGCACCGAGTTCGGGAGGCGGCACGGGTTCGACCGCATCGGCGACGTCGACGCCTACCGGCGGGCCGTGCCGGTCCAGGACTACCGGGCCATCGCGCCGATGATCGACCGCATGGCGGCCGGTGAGACCGGGGTGCTGTCCGCCGACCCGCCGGTCGTGTACTTCACCAGCAGCGGCAGCACCGGCGCGCACAAGAAGATCCCGGTCACCCGGCGGTTCATGCGCACCACCTTCTTCCCGTTCTACTACGCGGCCTGGGCGCCGTTGATCGAGAGCTTCCCGGACGTGGCGCACCGGCCGGACGCGGTGCTCAACCTCAAGCACGACCCGCTGTCCGCGCCGCCCGTCACGGCGGGCGGCTACCCGCACGTCGGCGCCAGCCAGGTCGACTTCGGCACGACGTTCGGCGAACCCCTCTCGGCGGAGCTCGGCACCGCGGCGCCCTGGTCCACCCTGCCGGTCGACGTCGCGCCGGACGACCACCTGGAGAAGACCTACCTGCGGCTGCGGCTGGCGGTGCAGCACGACGTGCGCGCCGTGATCGGCATCAACCCGGCGATGCTCGCGGCGGTCCCCTACCAGCTGAACCTGTGGTGGGAGCGGATCGTCAAGGAGGTGCGCGACGGCACGCTCGGCGGTGTCGCGCTCCTCGACCCGGATCCCGCGCGGGCCGCCGAACTGGAGCAGCTGGCCGACTACTTCGGCGCCGTGCGGCCGGCTCACGTGTGGCCTCGGATGCGGGCCCTGTTCGGCTGGACGACCGGGATCGCCTCGCTGTACCTGCCCGCGTTGCGCGAGGAGTTCGGCGTCGGCGTGGCGGCGCTGCCCGCGCCGGTGGCCGCCTCGGAAGGGCCGGTGGCGGTGCCGCTGGACCGGCACGGCGCCGCGGGAAGCCTGGTCGCGTCGGCCGCGCTGTACGAGTTCGTGCCCGCCGAGACCGACCTCGCACCGGACGTGGACACCCTGCTGCCGCACGAGCTGGAGCAGGGCCGGGAGTACCACGCGATCTTCAGCCACGTCGGTGGCCTGTACCGGTACGCGGTCGGCGACGTGGTGCGGGTCGTGGACATGGTCGGCGGTACGCCGCGCGTGGCGTACGCGGGCCGTGCCACGCGGTCCGACGTGGCCGGTGAGCGGTTGCGCGAGTCTCAGGTCGTCCGGGCGGTGGCCGCGGCGCTGGCGAGCGGGGGCCTCGGGCTGCGCAACGTGGCGTGCCGGGTGGACCGGGACGGTGCGACGCCGAGGTACCTGTTCGCGGTGGCGCCGGTCGGCTCGTGGCTGGAGGGCGAGGTCGGCCGCTTCGCGGACGCGCTCGACGCGGCCCTCGCCCGGGAGTCCGCCGGTTACCGGGCGGCACGGGCGGAGCGGCGCCTGTCCCCGCCCGCGGTGCGGCTGCTCGGGCCGGACGCCTTTCACCGCGACTGGCACGCGGCGGTGGCCGACGGCGTCCGCCCGACCCAGGTGAAGGACCGCCTGTTCTGGCAGGACGACGACCGCTGGCGGCGCCTGACCGGCCCGACCAGCGCCTGACGAGGGAGCGGACATGTCCGACCTGTTGAACTCGGTGGAGCGCACGGCGCTGCTGACCGCCGCCCTGCGCGCGGCCGAGACCCGCCGCCCGGACCGGCTCTACCAGGACCCGTACGCCGAACGGCTCGCCGGCGACATCGGCCCGGAGCTGCTGGCCGAGGTGCGGGCCGCGACGTTCCCGGTCGACCGGCAGCGCACGTTGCCCAGCACACCGGACTACAACGCCATCCGCACGCGGTTCTTCGACGACCTGCTGCGCGACGCCGCCGACAACGAGGGCACGACGCAGGTCGTGCTGGCACCGGCGGGCATGGACTCGCGGGCCTACCGGATGTCGTGGCCCGACCGGGTCCGCTACTTCGAGGTCGACCGGCCCGCCGTGCTCGACTTCAAGGCGGAGCGGCTGGCGGGCGTCGCGCCGAACGTCGACCACCGCACCGTCGCCGTCGACCTGACCGCGCCGGACTGGGAGGACGACCTGGTCGCCGCGGGCTACGACCCGTCCCGGCCGTCCACGTGGCTGCTCGAAGGCCTGCTCTACTACATCCCGGAGGCGGACGCGCGCCGCGTGCTGGCGCGCGTCGCCGCGATCACCGCGCCGGGCAGCCGCATCGCCGCCGACCTGGTCAACGCCGCCGCGCTGACCCTGCCGAACATGCGCGGCCTGCTGGACGTGTTCGCGGGCTGGGGCTGCCCGTGGCTGTTCGGCAGCGACGAGCCGGAGGCGTTGTTCGCCGAGCACGGTTTCGACGTGGTGGCGTCGCAGCCCGGTGAGCCGGGCGCGGACTTCGGCCGCTGGCCCGACCCCGTCCCGGCCCGCGAGGTGCGGGACGTGCGCCGGGTGTTCTTCATCGACGGGCGCCGGCGGTGAGCACGCCCGCGGTCGTCGTCGGTGGCAGCACCGCGGGTCTGGCCACCGCGCTGGCGCTGGCCCGGCGCGGCTGCCCGGTGCGGGTCCTGGAACGCGCCGCGCCGCCACCGCGTGGTCCGGTCGCCGAGGCCGTCGAGTGGTGGGGCCGGCCGACCGTGCCGCAGAGCGGTCACTCGCACGTGCTGACGTCGCTGGGTGTGCGGGTGCTGCGCCGGCACGCGCCCGACGTGCTCGACGCGGCGCTGGAGGAAGGCGCGGTGCTGCTCGACCTGGCCACGGCGGCGCCACCGGGCCCACCCGACCCGGCCGAGGACGAACTGGTCGCGCTCGCCGTGCGCCGCCCGGTGCTGGACCTGGTGCTCCGGCGTGCCGTCCAGGCCCTGCCCGCGGTGACGATCAGCTGGGGCACGACGGTCCGCGGGGTGGTGTCGGACTCCGCGGGCAGCCACGTGTCGGCGGTGGTGACCGACCGGGGCGAGCACGTGCCGGCGCGGTTCGTGGTGGACGCCACCGGCCGCAAGGCGCTGTCGCGGTCCTGGCTAGCCGACGCCGGTGTGGCGGTCCCCGAGGACGTGACCAGCCCGACCGGGATCCGGTGCTTCACCCGCTTCTACCGGTTGCGCGAGCCCGGGGCACTGCCCGGTCCGCTCAACCGGGGCAACGCGGCGGGCGGCATCTGGGACCACTACGCGGCGATCGTGCACCTGGCGGACGACGGCGTCTTCGCGATCACGGTCGGCACGCCGTCCGACGACCGCGCCACGGCCGTCCTGCGCCGACCCGAGGCGTTCACCACCGCGGCCCGGCTGACACCGCACGTGGCGGCGTGGGCGGCTGACGAGGTCGCGACACCGCTGACCCCGGTCCGGGTGATCGCGACACCGCCGAACGCGCTGCGCGGCACGCTCGCACCGGGCGGTCGGCCGGTGGGCGGGCTGTTCCCGGTCGGTGACGCCGCCTGCGTGACCGACCCGCTCTACGGGCGCGGCCTGTCGCTGGCCCTGCGGCACGCGTTCCTGCTCGCCGAGCTGCTCGACACCGACGCGGACCCCGACCAGGCCGAACGGGCCAGGAGCGCGGCCGAGAGCCTGTACCGGCCGTGGTTCGCGCAGTCGGTCTACGACGGTGCGGCACGGCGCGAGCTGTGGCGTGCCGCGGTCGAGGGCACGGCGCCGCGGGTGCCGCCACCACCGGCCGGACGGCCCGCGCTCGCCGCAGTCGCCCGTGCCGCGGCCACCGACCGGACCGCGTGGCGCGGGTTGACCCGGATGCTGATGAGCCTCGCCCCGCCCGAGGAGGTCTTCGACGACCCTGACTTCCGCGACCGGGTGCGGTCCGCCCCGGACTCCCCCGCCGGCGCCCGACCGCCGACCCGGGCGGAGCTGCTGTGGGCCCTCGGCGCCGCGGAGGCGGCATGACGGCGTCGCCCCGCCGGAAGGTGTTGCTGGCGCCGGTCACGGTCACCCCGGCCAAGCCGTTGACCCCGAGCCACCTCAAAGGTCTGCTGTGGACGGACGTGATGTTCCGGGCCACGGCGCGGCTGGCCGACGTGACCTACCGGTACAGCCACACCGCCTACCACCTGACCGAGCAGACGCTGGGCTTCTGGGAGTACCTCGACCGCACCCGCGGCGACGTCGACTACAGCGGGATGTCCGAAGAGGACGTCGGCGAGCTGTACGTGCGCTTCCGCGCCGAGGGCGGCACCCCGACCGCCGCGGCCCTGCGGCCCTACGCCGAGAGCGCCGAGGCGGGCTGGGTGCACCCCGCGAGCGAGCGCGTGCTGCGGCGGTGGCTGGACCACTACGCGGACCTGGGGCTGCACGAACCCGGCCTGCTCGCGCACCAGCCGCCCGAGCTGGGCCTGGAGGAGATGGTCGCGGCGCTGGTCGAGCGGGGTCTCGGCCTAGACCAGCGCGACGTCGGCGGCCCGGTGTTCCTCGACGCCACCCGGTTCGGCCTGCCGCTGCGGCAGATCGTCTCGCCGGACGGCCGGCCGAACTACCTGGCCTGCGCGCTGCGCGACCTGCTCCCGCTCGCGCCGCGCCACGACGAGGTCGTGCTGCTGTACGACAGCGAGCTGGACCCGGACTACCAGCTGCTGCAACGGGTGCTGGCCGACGACGGCACGGTGGTGCACCGCGTGCCGCTCGGCCGGGTGCCGATCGACGGGAAGATCACCTCGGCGCGGCACGGCGGCTGGCACGACCACACCGTGGGCACGATCCTGCGGTCGATCCGCGACACGCACGAACCGCGGGCACGCCACCTCGGCCTGCGGCTGTACTTCATCGCGGTGCTCGGGCCGGGGCAGCAGGAGTCCTGGCGGCACGACCTGCTGCACCGGTGCCTCGACCGGGCCGAACGGCTGCTGGCCCGCACCACGGCCGGTCACCGCGACGAGCCGGCCGGTGAGTCGACTCCCGACCTGGCCCGTGAGCTGGCCCGGCACCGCCGCGACCACACGCACGTCGACCCGTACCGGCTCACGTCCTCCCTGCTCGGCCGGCGAGCACCGGCCGGGGAACTGCTCACCGAGGTGTTCCTATGACACTCACACCCGAGCTCCTCCGCTCGGTCGCCGCCGCACGCCTGCGCGACACGCACCCGGAGCTGTCCGCGCACGTCGACTCGTCGACACCGCAGGCGCTGCGCGAACTGGCGCCGCGCGGTGACACCGTCGTGGTCACCGTGATCGGGCGGTTCTCGCTGCCGGACTGGGTGCGCGAGACGTGCCGGTTCGCGCTGTCCGTACCGGTGGAGCGCCGCGCGCCGTGGCTGCGGTCGTTCACCAGGACCGTCCACCTGTCCGGCCGACCGGACAACCTCCGCGACCGGTTCGCGTTCGACCACGTCGCGGCCGACGGTTCGGCGGCGTGGCTGGGTCCCGCCCCGGACGCGGACACCGCGACGTTGCGCAGGCTGCTCAAGACGTTCCGCGGCGGTCGGGAGCTGGGTGCCTGGTCTCCGGTCACCGTGGAGATACCCGGTGACGCGCCACGCCCGCCCGTCCACCGGGACCTGTACGTGGCGACCGCGAACGTGACCGTGGCCCGGACGTTGGTGCAGGTCAACCACCTGCTGGTCGAGTCGGTCCTGGACGGGCTGATCGGGCCGGGCGACCGGCTCACCCTGCGGGCGGTGCCCCGGCTGACCGGGCTGACGGTGCCGTTGGCCGCGTTGCGCGTCGACGCCGACAGCCACCGCCCGCACGAACTCCAGGCGTACGCCGCGTTGACCGAGGAGGCGTAAGTGGCCCGACCCGACCAGCGTGCCGCCGTTGTCGGCGTGCACGGTTCACGACACCTGGCCGAGCGCCTCATGGTCGCGGCGGGCCACGACCCGGGCGACTTCGAGTTCGGCCAGTACGACGTCACCGACCCGTTCCGCCTGCTCCGCGACGGCACGTTCGACCTCATGCTGATCAAGTACTCGCCGCGCGAGCCGGACATCGCCTACAGCCGACCGCTCATGTTCGACGGCCGCGCGGTGTTCGTCGGCGTGGACCACCCGTTGGCCGCCCTGGACAGCGTGTCGGTGGAGGACGTCGCCGACTACGACGCCTTCGAGCGCCCCGGCACCTTTCCGCCGGACGTGTGGGACGAGGTGGTTCCGCCGCACACCCCCTCGGGCGTGCCGATCCGCCGGGTCCACCCGATGACCACGATCGAGGCCATGGTGTCCATCCTCGCCACCACCAAGGCTGTCCACCTGTCGTTCCAGTCGCTCGACGCCGTGCTGCCGCGCGAGGTGCGGGTGGTGCCGGTGCGCGACCTCCCGGCCGCGCCCGTGCGGTTGGCGTTCCTGCGCGACCAGGCGCTGCGGCCGCAAGCGGCGGCCTTCGTCGCCGACGCGGAATCGGGCGTGACGCGGTGACCGCGGCCCGGCTGCCCGTCGTGCTGCTGCACGCGCTCGCGCTCGACTCCTCGATGTGGTCGGCGCAGGACCAAGCTCTGCGCGAACGCGGTCATCCGGTCATCGCGTTCGACCAACGCGGTTTCGGAGCCGCACCGCTCGGCGACGCACCACCCACCCTCGACGTGGTGGCCGACGACCTCGCCCGCGTGCTCGACGAACGGCGGGTCGAGCGCGCGGTCCTGGCCGGGTCGTCCATGGGCGGCTACGTGGCGATGGCGTTCCTGCGCCGCCACCCCGACCGGGTCGCGGGGGTGGCGTTGCTGTCCGCCCGCGCCACCGCCGACACCCCGGAGGCACGCGCGCAACGCCTGCGGTTCGCGGAACTGGTCGAGGACGAGGCGACGCGGTCGACGACCGTCGAGCACACCGTGCCCCACCTGGTGGGCGCGACCACGCGCAGGAACCGGCCCGACGTGGTGGCCGTGGTCCGGGCGTCCGCCCAGGGCGCCGACCCGAAGGCGTTGGCGTGGGCGCAGCGCGCGATCGCGGCACGCGAGGACGCCACCGAGACCTTGCGCGCCACCGCCGTTCCCGCCGTGGTGATCGCCGGTGCGGAAGACGAGCTGACCTCGCCGGAGGAGTCCCGGCACGTCGCCGAAGTGCTACCGCGCGGGCGCCTGGTCACCGTCGAGGGCGCCGGGCACCTGACACCGTTGGAGGCGCCCGCCGCCGTCACCCGGGCGTTGTGCGACCTCGTGGAAGAGATCGGAGCCACCGAGTCATGAACCTCGCCTCGTCGACGGGTCTGGCGTTCACCCACCGCACGATCGTCGACGCGCACTTCCGGGCGTGCGAGCCGACCTACCTGAATCTCTTGGAGCACAGCGGTTTGCGCCCCGGCTGGCACGTGCTCGACGCGGGCTGCGGTGCCGGGAACTTCCTGCCGCACCTGGTGTCGACGGTCGGCCCGGACGGCAAGGTGTCCGCGGTGGACCTCGCGGAGGAGCACGTGACGGCCGTCGCGGCGTCCTACCCGGTGGAGGTGCGCCAGGGCAGCGTGCTGGCGCTGCCGTACGACGACGACACGTTCGACGCCGTGTGGTGCGCGAACACCACGCAGTACCTGGACGACCGGGACCTGGCGACGGCGCTGGCCGAGTTCGCCCGCGTAGTCCGGCCCGGCGGGATCGTCGCGGTCAAGGACCTGGACGCGCACCTGATCACCGCGCGGCCGGGTGACCCGTTCCTGTTCACCGACTACTTCCGCGCCGCCGCCGAGGTCCCCGGCTACGCACGCCAACTGCTGCGGTCCCGCGACCTGTACCGGCACCTGCGGCGCGCGGGGCTCGTGGACGTGCGCCAGCGCACCGTCCTGATCGAACACCACGCCCCGTTGAGCGCCGCGGCACGGGAGTTCTACCCGGCGGCCTGCGCCCAGTTCGCGCCCAAGGCCCTGGAACTCGGCCTGAGCGCGCAGTGGCAGCGCTACCTCGACCCGGACGCCGACGACCACCCGCTCAACGGCCCGGACGGCTACATCTGCGAGGGCAACGTCCTGGCCGTCGGGCGGGTGCCCGGTGCCTCGCCGACCGTGCCCACCACCGGGTAACCGGTGGTTCACGACCACCTCGCACTCCGGCATTACCGCTTCGTTCCCGGCCGGTTCACGGCTTCTCGTTAGCCTGGCCCGGATCCGGTCGTTCACCTGCCCGCGGCGCAGGCCGAAAAGTCACGAGGGACGGCAATGGGAAACTCCGCCATCGAATTAGCCGAACCGACCATGCTCGACCTGCTGAGCCGTTACGGGTTGGACGTCGAATACGTGCGGTCGAGCGGCAACACGTTGTACGCCAGGCGACCCGAGGACGGTTCGGAACGGGTTGTGCTGGACTTCGCGGGCGGCTACGGCTCCGTGCTGCTCGGCCACAGCAACCCGGAACTGGTGGCGCTGGCGCGGGAGCTGCTGGAGCGGCAGACCCCGATCCACGCCCAGTTCTCCCGCCACCCCTACGCCAACGAGGTGGCCAAGCGGCTCAACGCGATCCTGCACCGCGAGTTCGACACCGACGAGCCGTACTACGCGGTGTTCGCCAACAGCGGCGCGGAGGCCATCGAGGCCGCCGTCAAGCACGCCGAGCTCGACCGCGTGCACAAGGTGCAAGAGGTGCTGAACGCGGTCGAGGAGGCGGTGGCGGCGGCCCGCGCGGCGGTCGAGGGCGGCGCCGTCGTCGCCGAGGAGGCACACCGCGCGCTCGGCCTGCCCACCGGCGACTTCGCCGCGCTGGCGGACGAGGTGAACCGGCTCAACGCCGAACGCGCCGCGCGTCCGCCGATCTTCCTGGCCCTGGAGAACGGCTTCCACGGCAAGCTCGTCGGCAGCGTCCAGCTCACCCACAACCCGGTCTACCGGATGCCGTTCGCCGCACTCGCCCGCCCGTCCCGGTTCGTGCCGCTCAACGAGGTCGGCGCGGTCCGGAAGGTGCTGGACGAGGAGCGGGTCCGGCTGCTCAAGCCGGTGGTCGTGGACGGCGCGGTGCACCTGGCCGAGCAGGAACTGCCCGTGGTGACCGGGTTCCTGCTGGAGCCGATCCAGGGTGAGGGCGGCATCCAGGAGGTGACCGCGGAGTTCGCCGCCGAGATCACGGCCGCGTGCGAGGAAGCGGGCGTGCCGGTGATCCTGGACGAGATCCAGTGCGGCATGGGCCGGACCGGCAGGTTCTTCGCCGGTTCGCGGATCGGGCTGCGCGGCGACTACTACGTGCTGTCCAAGAGCCTCGGCGGCGGCATCGCCAAGGCGGCCGTGATGTTGGTGCGGCAGAAGTTCTACCGCGGCGACTTCGAGCTGCTGCACAGCTCGACCTACGCCAAGGACAGCTTTTCGTGCACCATCGCGCTCAAGGTGCTCGACCTGCTGGAGGCGGACGGCGGACGCGCCTACCGCACCGCCGCCGAACGGGGCGAGAAGCTCGCCGCGATGCTGGAGTCGGTCCGCGCCGACCACCCCGACGTGGTCAAGGAGGTCCGCGGGCGCGGCCTGATGCTCGGCCTGGAGTTCCACGACCAGTCGGGGTCGGCGTCGGCGTCGACCGCCGGGCACGCCCAGAGCGGGATGCTCGGCTACGCGATCGGGGCCTACCTGCTGCGCGAGCACGACATCCGCGTCTTCCCCACCGCGAGCGCCACGAACACGTTGCGCTTCGAGCCGTCCATCCAGCTCACCGACGCGGAGATCGACCTGATGGAGGCCGGTCTGCGCGCGGTGGTCGCGGTGCTGCGCGACCCGTCCGGCCACCTGGCGTGACCGGGCGCGTCGCCGCTGTCGTCCGCCGCTAGGCGTGCTGTCGGCGCACCATCTCGTTGATCCAGGTGGGCGCGTACGGCGACGTGCAGTTCGGAGGCGTCGGGTAGTCCTTGAGCACCTCCAAGCGCTCACCGATGTCCAGGGCACGCGCGCGGAGCCCGGGGTGCTCGATCCCGATCTGGGCCAAGCAGTGGTTCATCGCCCACTGCAGACGATCCGGGGCGGTCTTCATCTCCGCCTCGACGACGTCGAGCAGGCCGTCGAGGTCGAGCCCCTCGGGCTTCTTGGCGACCCGGTCGGTCGTCAGCGCCCACCCGGCGCTCGCGACCACCGGGTCGGGGTCGGCGGACCACGCCACGCGCAGCTCTTCGACGTGCGGGCTCTTCTTCACCACGTAGTTCACCAGCCAGTCGTGCACCTTGGGTGCCCGCGCCTCGCGCAGCATGGTGTCCAGCTCGTCCCGTTCGAACGCCTTCGGGCGGCAGATCAGCAGCGCCAGCAGTCGTGCCGCCGTGTCACCGGTCCCCCACAGCTGCAGCGCCAGTTCCTGCTGCGTCTTCAACCGCTTCGCGATCGCGCGCAGCTTGCCGAGGTTCACACCGTGGTCGTCACCGTGCTTCTCGTTCACCGCGCGTGCTCTCGGGTCTTCGAGCGCGGCCAGTTCGGCCATCACCTCGGTCACCGCCACCTCGGCCTCCTCTCGGGTGGGGTCAGCGTACGAGGGAACCGGCCGGTGCGATTCGTCACGTGCCGGTCGCGCCGGTGCCGTGGATAGGCTGTCGACACATCTGCTGACCGCGTCGGGAGGGGCGTTTTGCCGTTCGTGAACACGGCCGAGGCCGTCCGGGCCTGGGTGTACGGCTGGACCGTTTCGCGAGGCGCCGCCGACCCCGTTCCGGAGCCTTGGGGCTACACCGTCGACGTCGGCCTGCCCGGGCACGTCATGCGCCACGTGCTGACCGACGCCGACGAGTCGGTCGTCCGCAAGATCACCGAGAACACCACCGCGCCCGGTGCGTGGCTGAAGACCTTCGTGCCGCCGGAGGCGCTCGAACCCCGGCTCGCACCCGGCTGGTCGCTCGCGGGCGGTCTCGGCTTCCTGATGACCGCGACCCTGCGCGCCGACGCCCCGGCCGAACCCGCCTCCGGCTACCTGCTGCGCACCTGGACCCGCGCCGGCGTCACCCGCGTCCTGGTCCGCACCACCACCGGCACCCTCGCCGCGCGCGGCCAAGTCGCCGTCACCGGCCCCACCGCCGTCGTCGACCAGATCGAGACCTACCCGGACCACCAGCGCCGAGGCCTGGGCCGCGTGGTGATGCGAACCCTGACCAACGCCGCCGCCGACGCGGGCGCAACGGCGGGCGTACTGGGCGCCACACCGGACGGTCGGGCGTTGTACGAGACGCTGGGCTGGCGTGAAGTGGCCCCGCTGACGGGCGCGATGCGCGACCCTCTCGACCGGTAACCCCGGCTCAGGGCTGGGCGTCGAGCCACTCCGCGACCGGGCCGCCCTCGGGGCGTTCCAGCGCGCGGTCCAGGGCGGCCCGGCGCTGGTCGTCCGGCTCGACGGCCACCACAGCCCACGCCACCGCGCGACGCCACCACAGCCCACGCGACCGCGCGACGCGTTTCCCGCGACTCGATCCCCGCGCCGCGACCGCGCGGCGGTGCGGTGCGGTGCGCCGCACCCGGCGCCCGAGACCTCTGCCCCGCTACCGCCCGCCGCTCTGCGCGGCACCGGCGAAGGGCGGCGGCCGAGAGGGCGGGGGCCGTTGGGGGCATGCGGCTGGTCGAGGCGGGCCTTGTTGTTTCTCCCGACGTTTCAGGTGAATAATAACACCGTGTTCTTTGATGTCGGCAGCATGATCACCCGATCGTGGAAGCGGCAATCAGCATAAGTGCAGGTCAGGGTGGTGGCTGGTGCCACGCTCGTTGACTTCCACCTCCCGACTCCTCGGTGGGTGCCGAACTGCGCAGCGCCGTGCCGCTGCCGCCGCCCTTCCGGGTACCGCTGCCGCTGCCCACCGTGCTGAAGCCGGTCGGCACCTCGGGCGGCGCGGACCGCTACGAGATCACCCAGCGCGAGGCGGACGCGGAGATCCTGCCCGGCATCAGGACACCGCTGTGGACCTACGAGGGCACCTTCCCGGGGCCGACGATCGAGTCACGCAGCGGTCGGCCGGTCACCGTGGCGCACCGCAACGAGCTGCCCGTGCCGACCGTCGTGCACCTGCACGGCGGGCGGACACCGGCGGCCTCGGACGGCTACCCCACCGATCTCGTGCTGCCCCGTGGCGCACGCCCACCGCACGGCATGCACGATCCGCGGGCCGTGGTGACCGAGCTGACCGGGGACTACACGTTCCCGCTCGACCAGCGGCCCGCGCTCTTGTGGTACCACGACCACCGGATGGACTTCACCGCCCCGGCGGTCTGGCGCGGCCTGGCCGGGCTGCACGTCGTCCGCGACGACGCCGAGGACCGCCTCGGCCTGCCCGCCGGGCCGCGCGAGCTGCCACTGATGATCACCGACCGCGCGTTCGCCGCGGACGGCAGCCTCGCCTACCCGTCCCTCGACCCCACCCTGCGCGAACGGCCGGGCGTGCGCGAACCGTACGTCGGCGGTGTCCTGGGTGACGTGATCCTGGTCAACGGCGCACCGTGGCCCGTGCACACTGTCCACGGACGTGCCCGACCGGCAACGGTCGGACGCCGTGCGGGTGCGCGACTTCTCGTTCCGCACCGGGCGGGTGCACCACGGTGGCCGCGGCTGGTTGATCGGCGGGCTCCCGTTCGACCCGGCCCGCACCGACGTCACGGTCGGTCTCGGCGACGTCGAGGTGTGGCGGCTGGTCGCCGACGTCCACCACCCCGTCCACCTGCACCTGGTCGGCTTCCGGGTGCTGTCGCGCCGCGGTCGGCCGCCGCTGCCGCACGACGCGGGGCTCAAGGACACCGTCTCGCTCCGGCCGGGCGAGGCGGTGGAGATCATCACCCGCTTCGACGGCTACCGCGGCCGTTACCTGTTCCACTGCCACAACGCCGAGCACGAGCACGAGCACGAGCACGAGGACATGGGCATGATGGCCAACCTGGAGGTCGTGTGAACACGGGCCCGGCCGCACGCGCGGGGACGGCGCAGCCGGGCCCGGTGGCCGGTCAGCGCCGCCAGTCGTTGGGGCGGCCGGTACGCCAGTCGTTGGGGCGGCCCGTGCGCCGGTCGTTGGGACGGCCGGTGGGGACGGTGAGAGTCTTCATGCTGGTCTCCAGGGGGGTGCTCGACTGTCTGTGATGGCTTGGTTACGGTGTCCTCACCCCTGTTGTGAGGTGGTGACACCCAATGGTCTCCGGGAGCCGGCCAGGACGCGCGTCCCCTCTGGGTCGGTGCCGCGGCTGGTCGCTGTGGCGGCTGCCGCGCGCGGTACTGGGCTACGTGCTCGCGGTGGAGGTCGTGGCGGTGGTCGCGGTGGCGTCCGTGGCGACGTTGACGCCGGTCACGGGACAGCACTGGCTGTGGTTCGTGGTGCTGGCCGCCGCCGCGGTGGTGCACTTCGAGGCGGCCCGCGGGCTGGAGCGGGTGCGGGAGGTCGCGGCCGAGGGCAGCCCGTACGCGCACCCGCAGTCGATCTGGCTGTTCGCCGGGGTGCTCGTGCTGCCACCGCCGCTGCTGGCGGCGCTGGTGATGGTGAGCTACGGCTACGGGTGGCTGCGGATCTACCGGCGCAGCCCGTTGCACCGCAAGGTCTTCTCCGCCGCGACCGTGCTGCTGGCCTGTTGGGCGGCGGGCGCGGTCCTGCTGGCGGCGCACCCGGACGCGACGCTGCCGCACGCCGCGCAGCTGACCGGCCCGGTGGACCTGGGCGCGCTGGTGGCGGCCGGTGTGGCGTACTGGTTGGTCAACCTCGCGCTGGTGGTGGGCGCGATCCTGCTGTCCACGCCGGGACGGCCGGGCCGCGATGTGCTGGGGCCGCCGAGCCAACAGCTGGTCATCGCCGCGTCGATCGGTCTGGGCACGGGCCTGGCGGTGGTGCTGGTGACGGCGCCGTGGGTGATGCCGGTGCTGGTGGTGACCATGCTGGGCATGCACCTGGGGTTGCTGCTGCCGGTCTACCGCACCGCCGCCCGGGTGGACGGCAAGACCGGGGCGCTGACCGCGGTGGCCTGGACCGAGCAGGCGGGCGCCGAGCTGACCCGTGCGGCGGCGACCGGCGTCCCGGTGGCGGTCCTGCTGCTGGACCTGGACCACTTCAGCGAGATCAACAACACCCGCGGCCACCTGGCCGGCGACCACGCGCTGCGCGCGGTGGCGAGCGAGCTGCGGCGCCAGGTCCGCGACGGCGACCTGGTCGGCCGGTGGGGTGGTGAGGAGTTCGTGGTGCTGCTGCCCGGCGTGGACCTGGCCGCCGCGTCACGGGTCGCCGAACGGATCCGGGAAGCGGTGCGGGGACCGTTGACCGACGTGCCCACCACGAACCCGGGCACCGGTGGCACGTTGCGGATCACCGCGTCGTTGGGCGTGGCGGTGTTCCCGGCCCACGGTGACACGGTCGACCGGCTGGTGCTGGCCGCCGACACCGCCCTGTACCGCGCGAAGGACAACGGCCGCGACCGGGTCGAGACCGCACCCGCCGCCGGGGCCTGACCGCGGATGGTCGGATCCCCTGACGGGCGGACGCGGTACCGCGAGGTGTTCGCCTCCGCCGAGTACCGGGCGCTGTTCGCGGCGCACACCGTCTCCACAGTCGGCGACCAGTTCGCCCGGGTCGCGCTGACCGTGCTGGTGTTCCGCGACACCGGTTCCCCGGCGTGGGCGGCGATCACCTACGCCCTGACGTTCTTGCCGGACCTGATCGGCGGACCGCTGCTGTCGGGCCTGGCCGACCGGTACCCGCGACGCGCGGTGATGATCTGCTCCGACCTGCTGCGCGCGGCGCTGGTCGCGCTGATGGCCGTGCCCGCCCTGCCGTGGCCGGTGGTGTGCGGGCTGCTGGTGCTGGTGCAGCTGGCCGGGGCGCCGGCGGTCCCGGCGCGGACCGCGCTGCTGCCGCACATCCTGCCCGGACCGGCGTTCCGCGCCGGTGCCGCCGCCCTGTCCACCGTGAGCCAGGCCGCCCAGGTCGCCGGCTTCGCCGCCGGCGGTGTCCTGGTCGTCGCCGTGGGCACCGGCGGGGTGCTGCTGATCGACGCCGCGTCGTTCGCCGCCTCCGCTGCCGCCGTCGCCTGGTGGGTCACCCCACGTCCCACTCCCGGTGACCCCGCCGGTGCCCGTCCGGGCTGGTGGCGGGCGGTGACTTCCGGCGCGGTGCTGGTGTGGCGGGACCGGCGGTTGCTGGCGCTGATCTGCTTCGCGTCCTTGTCGGCGTTCTACATCTGCGGTGAGGCGTTGGCCGTGCCGCTGGCCGACCGGCTCGGCGGCGGGCCGGTCGCGGCCGGCTTGCTGTTCGCCGCTTACCCGGCCGGTTGTGCGCTCGCGTCCCTGTTCGTCGCCACCCGACCGGAGCGCACGCAGCTGCGCGCGCTGCCCGTGCTGGCCGTCGCCACCAGCGCGCCGTTGATCGCCTGCGCCCTGAACCCCGAGCTGCCGGTGCTCGTGCTGCTGTTCGTCGTTTCCGGCGCGGCCAGCGCGTACCACGCCATCGCCTCGCCCACGTTCGCCCTGTGGACCCCTGATCACGCCCGTGGCCAGGTTTACGGGTTGGCCGTCACCGCCCTCAAGATCGCCCAGGGCTTGGGCGTGGCCGCCGCGGGGATCGCCGCTGAACACGCGTCGCCCCACTACGTGCTCGCCGCGGGCGGTGTGCTCGGCGTCCTCGCCGCGCTGGGCGTCGGCGTGCTGTGGCGGCGCAGTGGCGCGCTCGACGAGGGACGACCCGTCACGTCGTGACGCCGGTCGACCCCCGGACCCCCGGAATTGTCGGTGGTGGTCGATAGCGTGTGCGCGTAGATCACGTGAGGGGGAAGGAACGCATGTCTGCCACGACGTACCTGGAGCTGTCCGAAGCGAACGGTGGCGCGCACAAGTACTACGAGGTGCGGGTCGAGGACACCGAGGTCACCATCACCTACGGACGCATCGGGGAATCGGGGCAGGTCAGGACAGCGACCTTCGCCGACCACGCCAAGGCGGTCAAGGCGGCCGAGAAGAAGATCGGCGAGAAGGTGCGCAAGGGCTACGCGCCCGCCGTGAAGGGCGCTCGGCAGCGCCGGGCGGTGAGCAGGCGGCAGATCGTCAGCACCCGGTCGACCGCGCGCCAGGCGCCGGTGCTGTGGCGGTTCGCGTCCGGCGCGCCGGCGTTCGGCATCCACATCGGCGACGACCGGGCGTGGGTCGGCAACGAGAACGGTGACGTCTTCACCCTCACCCACGACGGCCGGGTGACCGGGAGGTTCGGCCTACCGGATGCGGTCAAGTGCATCGTGGCCGACGACTTCTGGATCTACGCCGGGTGCGACGACGGCCGGGTGTACGACCTCGGCGCCAAGGTGCCCCGGGTGGCCTACGAGATCGCCGACGACGTCGACATCTACTGGCTCGACATCCACGACGGCGTGCTGGGCGTGTCCGACCGGCAGGGCCGGGTGACGGTGGTGGACCACGAGGACGAGTTCCAGTGGTCGCGCCCGGCCACCGGCGACCACGCCTGGATGGTCCGCTGCTCGCCGGAAGGCGTGTTCCACGGCCATTCCCGGGGCGTCACGCACTACACCGCCCGGGGCGAGGAGGTGTGGCACGCCGACACCACGGGTCAGGTGCTGTTCGGCTGGCAGGAGCGCACCGAGGTGTTCGCCGGCACCAGCCTCGGCCGGGTGCAGCGCATCCGCAAGGCCGATGGCGCCAGGATCGCCGACTACCGCTGTGACGCGCCGGTGTTCTCGTGCGCGACGTCGCCCGGCGGCGAGTTCGTGTTCGCGGGCGACAACCAGTCCTCGGTGTACTGCTTCGCCGCCGACGGGACCAGGCTGTGGAAGCTCGCCACCGGGTGCGGTTCGGCGTACTCCATGCAGTACCACGACGAACGGCTCTACCTGGTGACGACCGACGGCTCGCTCTCGTGCGTCGACGCGAGCCCGGCCGCCGTGCGCGACGCCGAGCAGGGCCAACTCCCGCAGCGCCAGGACATCAAGGCGGGCAGCATCGCCCGCGTCGAGGCGACCGCCGAGGTCGAGGTCGTCTCGCACGTCGCGCCGGGCGAGGGCGTCGTCGTGGAGTGCGTCCAGGAGGGCGGCCGGGTCAGGGTGCACGTCGTCTCGGACGGGTACGACCGCTCGTGGGGCGTGCAGTTCCCCAAGAACATCCGCGTGCCCGGCGCCCGCTACCTGGTCACCGACGTGGTCACGTCGGCCAACGGCTCGTTCTACCGCACCAGGGGCGAGATCAAGCGCCTCCGCTGACCACGGGTGCCGGCGGACGGCCCGGGGTCGACCGCCGGCACGGGTCCGGGCGATCAGGTGCCCTCACCAGTGTCGGTTGCAGCACTCGACGTGCAGGGTCGACCACGGGTTGCGGGCGTCCGCGTTGGACAGCTTGAGGCGTCCCAGTTCGATCTCGGCGCAGAAGTGGCGGTCGGGTGACTCGGCGAGCCTGGCGGGGTAGTCCTCCGCGAGTTCCCGCACGGTGTCGCCTTCCAGTTCGTAGGCACGACGGCTGCCGATGACGAACAGCGTGTCGGCGGCGACGGACCAGCGCAGGTGGTCCTGGAACTCGCGGTGGTTCCGCCGGTCGTGCTCCTCTGCGCCGAAGGCGCGGAACGCCTCCGGGCCGAGCGTGACCTTGTGGACCGCCGACCGGGACAGGCGCGCACGGACCTGCTTCCACCGGGACACGGGGAACTGGAGGCTGTGGTGCAGCAGCACCAGGTCGAGCTCGCGCCCGCCGCACTCCTCACCGCACGACGACGGACCCGACCGCAGCGGGAGGTAGACGAGGCTGTGCGGTGAACGCGCCGCCAGCCACCAGGCGAAGGCGAGGTCCACGGTCGCGGCCCGGTCCACCGACAGCTGCGCCCCGGTCCAGTGCTCGCGCAGCGCCGCGTGGGCGATCGGGTGCGCCGGACGGATCACCCGGTAGCTGTCGCCACCCAACCGCACCGCACTGACCAGCGTCCGCCACTCCTTCCCGGCCAGCCGCACCCCGCCACCCCCCTCGCACCGATCGGCGACGGGACTGTAGACATCAGCGCTGGATCGTCGTCCAGCCGGCCACCGCCGCCGCCTGACCAGTGGTTGCCAGGCAGTCCGTCGCCGCAGTAGTTCGTGTTACGAATTGTCCGATGTTACCCTCGGTGCGTGAGCATGCAGGGTGACGGCCGGATGGGGATCGTGGCCGCGCTGGTGCGGTCGACGTTCCTGGTGGACGCGGTGTACGCGGCATCGGCGCGGAAGTACGGCATCACCTCGCAGCAGGGGCAGTTGCTGTGCGTGCTGATGGCCGGACCGCGTGGCATGACCGAGCTCGGCGCGATGCTGCGGCTGGCGAAGTCGAGCCTGACCGGCCTGGTCGACCGCACGGAGCGCAACGGCTTGGTCGGACGTGAGTCGGACCCGGACGACCTGCGTGCGGTGCGGGTGGCGTTGACACCGCACGGCAGCGAGTTGGTCGAGGAGTTCTACGCCGAGACGTGCCGGCGGATCGAGGACCTGCCTGCGGCGCTCGACCCGGAGGACCGCGACGTGCTCGCCGACCTGCTCGGCCGGGTCGTGCTGGCCAACGAGGTGCCGGAGGTCTTCCTGGCCTCGGAGGAGGGCACCGGCAAGAAGGTGTGATCCACCGGACAGCGCGTTGAAGTTCGTACCACGAACTAATATGGTTCGTGGTACGAACTTCAACTGCTGGGAGTGGACCATGAGTCGTACCGTCGCCATCATCGGTGGAGGCTACGGAGGCGCGGCCGTCGCCAAGGCGCTGGAAGCCGAGGCGGACGTCGTGCTGATCGACCCGCGCGACGCGTTCGTCAACGCGGCCGGCTCGCTGCGGGCGGTGACCAGGCCCGAGTGGGCCGCCAACGTGTTCTTCCCGTTCGACACGCTGCTCACCAGGGGCACGGTGATCCGTGACCGCGCGGTCTCGGTGGACCCGGGCGGGGTGACCCTCGGCTCCGGGCGGCGCGTCGAGGCGGACTACGTGGTCCTGGCCACCGGGTCCAGCTACGCCTACCCGGCCAAGCCGGTCGCGGACTCCGTCAGCGACGCGCTGGACGACTTCCGCCGCACCCACGAGGAACTGGCCGGCGCCGACCGGGTGCTGGTCCTGGGCGCCGGTCCGGTCGGGCTGGAGCTGGCCGGGGAGATCAAGGAGGTCTGGCCGCACAAGCACGTGACGATCGTCGACCCGGCCGACCGGTTGCTGCCCGGCTACGAGCCGGGGATGGTCGAGGACCTGCGCCGTCAGCTCGACGAACTCGGCGTCCACGTGCGGCTGGGTGTCGGCGTGACGCCGCCGGACGAGCCCGGCCGGTCCGGGACGTTCACCGTCACCACCACCGGCGGCGACGAGATCACCGCCGACATCTGGTTCCGCGCCCACGGCGTGCGGGTGAACAGCGACTACCTCGCGGACGGCCGCCTCACGGCCCGCACCCCGGCCGGGCTGGTCCCGGTCACCGAGACCCTCAACGTCCGCGGGCACGACCACGTGTACGCGGTCGGTGACCTCACCGACCTGGCCGAGGACAAGCGGGCCGGTTACGCGTTGCAGCACGCCGAGGTGGTGGCCGCGAACATCACCGCCCAGCTGCGCGGCGAGCCGCCGGTGGCGACCTACCGGCCGTCGCCGCACCCGATGATCCTGATCCCCCTGGGCCGACGCGGTGGCGTCGGCCAGCTGCCCACGCCCGATGGCCCGTCCGTGGTCCCGGCCGCGACGGTCACCGCGTACAAGGGCGCGGACCTGTTCACCGGCCGGTTCACCGAGCAGTTCGGCCCCACCGCGGCGCAGTTCGACCCCACCGCGGTCTGAGGACGTCCGAAACGGACGGTCACCCCAGGGCAATACGCCTTGTCATCACTCGGAAAGGCAGACAATGTCCGAACACGACGTCGTCTTCGGCTTCGGCGCGCACAGCGGCATCGGCGAGGGGCCGCAGCTGCTGGGCCTGGTCCAGCGGGCCGACCGGGACGGGCTCGACCACTTCTCCCTGTCGGACCACCCCTACCTCGGCGATCGCCTGGACGCGTACGCCACCATCGGGTTCGTGCTCGGCCGCACCGAGCGGATCGCGGGCCTGGCGAACGTCACCAACCTGCCGACCCGGCCGGCGCCGCTGCTCGCGCGGATGGTGACGTCGCTGTCCGCGCTCTCCGGTGGCCGCGTCGTGCTCGGCATGGGCGCGGGCGGGTTGTGGGACCGGATCGCCGACCTGGGCGTGCCCCGGCTGTCCCCCGGCCAGGCCGTGGACGCCTTCGAGGAGGCGATCGTGCTGGTCCGGAAGCTGTCCGGCGGCGGGCCACCGGTCACGCACCACGGCCGCCACTACCGGGTGGACCGGATCCGGCCCGCGCCGGTGCCCGCGCCGCCGGTGTGGACGGGCTCGGTCGGCCCGAAGTCCCTGGCCGCCACCGGCCGGGTGGCCGACGGCTGGATCCCGGGTCACGCGGCGGACTGGCTCAGCGACCGCTACCGCGAGTCCCGGCCGGTCGTCGACGAGGCCGCGGTCGCCGCGGGCCGTGACCCCCGGGAGGTCCGCACGGTCTTCAACCTCCCCGGCCGCGTCACCGACCGGCCGCTGCCCGCCACCCGGGACGACGACGGCCGCTGGCTCGGCGGCGACGCCGGGCAGTGGGTCGAGGAGCTGACGTCGGCGGTGCTGGAGCACGGCGCCTCGGGCTTCACCCTCTTCTCGCCCGAAGGCGGCACGCCGGACGCCGTGTCCCTCGCCCGTTGGGCGGGCGACATCGTCCCAGCCGTCCGCGAGGCGATCTCGAACCGGTAGTCACTGCGACAGCGATGTCCCGGACGTGGACAGGCCGGGGTCGGACGACGTCCGGTCCGGCTGCGACCGGTCGGTCCGGCCGCCGGATCCCGGCGTCCAGTCCGAACCGAGCCGCGTCCGGCGGGGGTTGGCGACCGCGCGCCCGGTGTCGATCTCGTGCATGTGTGTCCTCCTGGTGACGAACGCACTTCGTTGGTAGCCGGCGGGCGGCGCCGGCAAACGATGAGGTACGTCACGCGCGGTGGCGTCGGCTCACCGCGGTGCGCTCCTATCAAGACCCGATCGTTGACACTTCTTCCGACCCGAGCCAGTCTATGTGTCACATCTTGACAGCGGGCTCGACGGCCGGTGTCGGCGTGCTTCGACGGCGTACTTCGACGAGGAGGTACCAGCGGTGACACGGTATGAAAGCGCTTTACCCGTCCTCGGCGGCCCAGGCGCCGGCCGGGCGGCGCGCCACGCCTCAGGGCGGTGGAGGCGTGGCACTGCGGCGGTCGTGGGCGCGGTGGTGCTCGGGGCGCTGACCGTCGCGGTCGCGGTCCAGCCCGCGTCCGGCGCCGACAACCCCTACCAGCGCGGGCCGGACCCGACGCAGTCCAGCGTCTCGGCGAGCCGGGGCACCTTCGCCACCGCCCAGGTCGGCGTGCCCGCCGGGAACGGCTTCGGCGGTGGCGTGATCTACCACCCCACCGACACCGGCCAGGGCACGTTCGGCGCGGTCGCCATCGTGCCCGGCTACACCGCCACGTGGGCCGCCGAGGGCGCGTGGATGGGCCACTGGTTGGCGTCGTTCGGGTTCGTCGTGATCGGGATCGACACCAACAACCGCAACGACTGGGACACCGCCCGCGGCACCCAGCTGCTGGCCGCGCTCGACTACCTGACGCAGCGCAGTTCCGTGCGGGACCGGGTCGACCCGAGCCGGACCGCGGTGATGGGCCACTCCATGGGCGGCGGCGGTGCCATGTACGCGGCGCTGCAACGACCGTCGTTGAAGGCCGCGGTCGGGCTCGCGCCGTTCAGCCCGTCGCAGAACCTGACGACCACGCGGGTGCCGACCATGCTCCTGTCCGGCCAGAACGACACGACCACCACGCCGGCGAGCATCGTCACCCTCTACAACGGGATCCCGAGCAGCGTCGAGAAGGCGTACCTGGAGCTCACCGGCGCCGGTCACGGCTTCCCCACCTCGAACAACTCCACGATGATGCGCAACGTCATCCCGTGGCTGAAGATCTTCGTGGACAGCGACACCCGCTACACCCAGTTCCTGTGCCCGTTGTCGGACAACAACGGCATCAGGGCCTACCAGAACACGTGCCCGCTGGTCCCCTCCCCCGTGCCGACGAGCACGTCCACCACCACCTCGACCACGACCACGACGACGACGACCACCACCACCACCACCACGACATCGGTGCCGGTCGGCGCGTGCAGCGCGACCTACCGCACCACCAACGCGTGGTCCGGCGGGTACCAGGGCGAGGTCACGGTGGCGGCGGGTGACTCGGCGGTCAACGGCTGGACCGTCCGGTGGACCCTGGACAGCGGCCAGACCATCAGCCAGGTCTGGAACGGCACGCTCAGCGCCACCGGCTCGGCCGTGTCGGTGCGCAACGCCTCCTACAACGGCGCGCTGCGACCCGGCACCTCGACCACGTTCGGCTTCCTCGCCGGCGGCTCACCGTCCGCGCCGGTTCTGTCCTGCACCAGCCCGTAGGGGGACCCACCGGCTGGGAAACGTGGTCCTCCAAGGCGGCGGACCTGGCGTGGCGGCGTGCGCCGTCGGTCAGGCCGCCGCCACGTAGGCCGTGGCGAGGGCGGCGAGTTCCGCGTCCAGCGGGATCGGCGCGACAGCGGTGTGCACGTCAGCCCCGGCCGCCGGTCAGGATCTCGGCGGCGGCGTCGAGCCCGGTCGCGGTACCCACGACGACGGCCAAGTCACCTTGGTCGAACAGGAACTCCGGGCCGGGCGACGGGTGCGCCACCCCGGCGCGGACGACGGCGACGATCGACGCGCCGGTGCGCGTGCGCAGCGCCGTGTCGCCCAGGGCACGGCTCGCGAACGCCGTGACGGGCAGTTGACGGGTGGTGATCCCGCCGACCTCGCGGTGCTGCTCGCGGAGCTGCGCGACCAGCTGCGGGGCGCCGAGCAGGCCTGCCAGCGTGCTCGCTTCCTCTGGTGCGAGCGGGACCGACGCGGCGGTCGCGTCGGGATCGTCCTGCTTGGAGACGATCAGCTCGAACTTCCCGTCCCGGTAGGTGATGACCCCGACCCTGCGCCCGGCGCGGATGGCGAAGTCCTGACGGGTCCCGATACCGGGCAGCGGGGTCACCTCGACGTTCACGACGGCCACCTTCCATTCGGACAGATCGAACTCGGGGCGACCGCGGGGTCCCACGCCGATCCGGTGTGGGACCCGCTCGCCGAGCACGGACAGTGGTACAACGCGGCGCAGGTTCGCCGGACCTAGCCGGCGCCCAGGTAGGCGAGCGCCAGCAAGGATCCCGGACCGGTCAGCAGACCGAGCGCGATCACACCGTAGAACGGCTTGTCCTTGGCGTACATCGCCACCAGCAGACCGCCCGCGGCGACAGCCGCGCCGATCAACAGCGCCAGCAGGACAACAGGGTAAACCGACATGTACCGGGCCTTCCGGAAGACGCGACCGCGTCAAGCGCCCGTCGTCCGCCGTCACCACAGCGCGGCGAAGCCCGGACACGCCTGACACAGCAGCAGAAAGTACGAATCACGGGCCTGCGGGCAGGCCGCCATGGCACGCCGACGCGCGATGTGCGCGGCCGACGTGTCGTCAAGTGCTCAGAATCGGATCATCCTGTGCACGTCGAGGGTGGCGCCCTGGTCGACTGCGGTGTCGGTGCCGCGACGGCCACCGCCGAGTCGGCGGTTCCGCCGAGGGGTGCGCGTCCGTACCGGCCGGACCTGTCGGTCTCGCGCGAGCACAGGGCCCACCAAGCCTCGTACAGCGCCGCAGCGGGCGCATGTGCCGCGGTGACCGCCAGTCGCGGGCGGTCGTGGAGGTCGTCGTGCATCGAGGGCGCGGTCGACACCGACTCGCCGACGACGCGGTGCAAGCCCGCGTCCCCGTGCCCGGCATTCCGCGCCGGGACCACGGTCAGCCCGAGCAGCACCAGCAGCAACACGAACGGGAACCCGAACCGGCTCACCCTCGCCGCTGCCCGCACCTGCCCGGTTCCTCTCGCCGACGACTGTCCCCCGAAGTCGGCACAGCATACGCACCCGCCCGGACCGGTCACCCCGTGCAGCCGGTGCACGACGTCCTCGGAGAGCAGAGCAGGAGCGGCACCTCGGGCCCTGGCGGTTCTCCCGGCTGACCCTGACCGGGGCCTCGGACGACAGCCGCCGGACGCACACCGGGGTGCGCGGTCAGCAGGCGGTGCCGGTGGTGGCGCGGCGTTCGAGCATGACGGTGTCACGCCAGACGCCGTGGTGCTGGGCGATGCGTTCGCGGACGCCCACGGTGCGGAAGCCGGCCGAGTGGTGCAGGGCGATGCTGGCCCGGTTCTCGGGGAAGATCCCGGTCTGCAGGGTCCACAGGCCGCCCGCGTCGGCGGCGGTGACCTGGCGGTGGAGCAGGGTCTTGCCGACGCCCCGGCCGCGGAAGTCCTCGCCCACGTAGACGGAGGTTTCGGCGACACCGGAGTAGCACTCGCGGGCGGAAACGGCAGTGGCGGCGGCCCAGCCGGCGACCCGGCCGTCGAGGACGGCGACCCAGCGGTGGTCGGGCAGCCACTTGGCTTCGAGGGTGCGGCGGCTGGGTGTCTCGGTCTCGAAGGTGGCGTTGCCGGTGGCGATGCCCTCGCCGTAGATCCGGCGGACGTCGGGCCAGTCGTCGTCGGTCAGGGGGCGGACGGTGACGTCGGCGGGCAGGTCGGTCGGGCAGCACGGCCGGGTCACGATGGTGCCCATGACCGCGTCGGCGGCGTGCGGCAGGCCGGTGCAGCACGCCTGGTTGACCGACACCAGCGTCGCCGTGCCCTCCTTGCGCATCCGGACGAAGCCCACGTCGGCGAGCTTGCGCAGGTGGTGCGAGCAGGTCGACTGGCTGACGCCGACGGCCTCGGTCAGCGCGCCCACGGTGATCTCGCCGGGGTGGGTGGCGACGGTGTGCAGCAGGCGCACCCGGGTCGGGTCGGCCAGGCAGGCGAACCACTCGGCGTAGGTGGCGGCGTCCTCGGGTGCGAGGCCAACGGCGGGCTGCGTCGTCGTCATGCCCCCAGACTAATCGATGAACACCGATGGTTGCATCCATCGAGAACGCTCGATACATTCTCCATCGTTCGATCGAGGAGAACCGATGAAGGGGGTGGCTCGTGAGCGAGCTCCCAGTGGTCGTGGTGGGTGCGGGGCCGGTCGGGTTGGCCGCGGCGGCGCAGCTGTTGGAACGGGGTCTGCGGCCGTTGGTGCTGGAAGCGGGTCCGCGGGCCGGTGCGGCGGTGGCGCAGTGGAACCACGTGCGGCTGTTCTCGCGGTGGTCCGAGCTGGTCGACCCGGCCGCGCGGCGGCTGCTGGAGCCCTCCGGGTGGACGGCGCCCTCGCACGAGGACTACCCGACCGGGGCCGAGTGGGTGTCGCGGTACCTGGCGCCGCTGGCCGAGGCGCTGGGCGACCACGTCCGGGTGAACGCCCGCGTGGTCGGGGTCGCCCGGCAGGGCCGGGACCGGGTCGTGGACGCGGGCCGGGACAGCGAGCCGCTGACCGTGCACGTCGAGACCGCCGCGGGCGAGGAGCGGATCACCGCCCGAGCCGTGGTGGACGCGTCGGGCACGTGGGGCTCACCCAACCCGTTGGGCGGCGACGGCCTGCCGGCGATCGGCGAACGGGCGGCGGCCGACCGGATCGCCTACCGCGTCCCGGACGTGGTCGCCGAGGCCGAGCGGTACGCGGGCAAGCGGATCGCGGTCGCCGGCAGCGGGCACTCGGCGCTCACCGCGCTGGTCGCGCTGGCGGGGCTGGCCGAGCGGCACCCCGGGACGCACGTGACGTGGCTGCTGCGCCGGGGTGTGGTCGGCAACGTGTTCGGTGGTGGTGAGGCCGACCAGCTCCCCGCGCGGGGCGCGCTCGGGCTCAGGGCCCGGGAGGCGGCACGCGCCGGGCACGTGCAGGTCGTCACCGGGTTCCGCACCGCCGCGGTCGAGCGCGCCGGCGACCGGCTGGTGCTGGTGTCGCAGGACGGGCACCGGTTGCCGCCGGTGGACGAGGTCGTGGTGCTGACCGGGTTCCGACCGGACCACTCGTGGCTGTCGGAGGTCCGGCTGGACCTGGACCCCGTGCTGGAGGCGCCGGTGATGCTCGCGCCGTTGATCGACCCGAACGCGCACTCGTGCGGCTCGGTCGAACCGCACGGCGCGAACGTGCTGCGCCAGCCCGAGCCCGGTGTCTACCTGGCCGGTATGAAGAGCTACGGCCGCGCGCCCACGTTCCTCGCGCTGACCGGCTACGAGCAGGTCCGCAGCGTGGCCGCCGAGATCGCGGGCGACCACGCGGCCGCGGCCGAGGTCCAGCTGGAGCTGCCGAAGACCGGCGTGTGCGGCGGATCCGGGGTGTTCGACGTCGAGCAGCCCGCCTCCTCCGGCGGGTGCTGCGGCCCGGCATCCGTCGAGCAGGAGTCGTCGGCGAGCTGCCGTCCGGCGCAGGTCGTCGAGCAGCCGGTGGCGTCGGGCGGCTGCTGCGGCGGCCTGGCGGTGGCGGACCTGACCTTGACCGCGCCGGGTGTGCGCGACTGAAGTTCGGCAGCCCGGCACATCGAGGGGCGTGCCGGGCTGCCGTTCCACCGGCGGTGGTTGCGCGCGTCACGTCGCCTACCGCGACGAGTGACGGGCCTACGTCGCCGCGTTGGAGAAGAACCTCCCCTGACCCGTCACCGTTCGGCTTGCGTCACCCAGGCGGGAACCGGGTCACCCACCTGCGTTGCCAAGGGGTCTCGACGGCACGGGGGTGGTGGTGCCGGCGGGTCCAGGCGACGGCGTGCGCCGGGTCGGTGCCGGCCAGGACGGCGAGGCAGGCGAGGGCGGTTCCGGTTCGGCCGACTCCGCCACCGCAGGCGACTTCGACCGCCTCGCCGGCACGTGCCCGCGCGTGGAGGGCGCGGATCTCCCGGACGGCGGCGTCACGGTCGCGGGGCAGCCGGAAGTCCGGCCACTCCAGCCAGGTGTGCGGCCAGGACAGGACGGCGTCGTGGGCACGGCGAAGCCGGGCCGATCCCAGGTACAGGCCGAAGTCGGGCACGGGACCCGCCGGTGTCGGGTGGCGCAGGCCGCGCCCCCGCACCCAGGAGCCGTCCGGCAACCGGAGGCCGCCGGCCAGGGGTGCGTCGCTCATCGGACCGCACCGCCCACGCGGGCACGGTGGTTGGCGACGTTGACGCGGTTGCCGCACCGATCCGGGCGGCAGTAGCGGCGACGCCCGGCCCGGCTCGTGTCCGCGAACACGCCCCGGCAGCCCGCCGCTCCGCAGGCGCGGAAGCGGTCGTGGCCGAGCGCCCGCACCACGCCGAGCAGGCCGACGCCGACGAACGCGGCCAGTTCGTCGGCCGGCGGCGCGCCGGGAGCGGTGGGCACGTGCCACTGCCACCGGCCGTCGACGTCCTGGCGCAGCACCGGGCCGAGCGCGGCGCGGCGGGTCAGCACGTGCGCACCCGCGACGGCCTGGTCCTCCGTCTCGGTCTCCAGGATCCCGCGCACCTCGCGGCGCAGCAGCTGGACCTGGAACAGGTCCTCGCCGGTCGGTTCCCGGTCCGCGAAAGCGTCGAGCCGCACGTCGTGCTCGGCCAGGAACTCCGCGAGCGACCCGGGGGTGGGCAGGCCGTCCCCGGCCTCCGTCACCGTCGGGGAGGTGTTGACCAGGTCCGTCGCCACGGCGGCACCGGCGGGGTAGTCGGTCAGCGTGATGTCCACGGCAACCTTTCAACGTAAGGGGTATGGCTGGACTATACCCCTTACGCGCGCGGCCGGCGACTACCGACTCGTGGAGAACTCGGTTTCGAGCGTGGGCAGGTTGTTCCCCTGCTCGTCCAACGAGTCGACCTCGGGCGGGGCCGGGAACACGAACAGCGAGTTGGTGGCCGAATCCCGCAACCCCCCGCTGAGGTGGTTGATCGCGGCGACGATCTCCTGCTCCTGGTCGCGGTACGACTTGGCCGCGTCACCGAGGACGCTCTTCATGTCGGAGTCGGTCTTGGTCGGGCTGTCGTGACTGATGGTCTTGCCGACCTGCGGGCTCATCCGGATGTTGTTGAACCCGGTCACCACCGACGCGGCGTCCTTCGCCGAGAGCGAGGCCAGCCCACCCGCGGCCACGCCTCCCCAGACGGTCCAGGCGGTACCCGCGGCGATGCCGACGAGCAGGGCGATCTGGACGGCGTCGCCGGCGCTGATCTTCGCCACCTTGTCGAACGCCTCGATCGACTTCCGGCCGATGTTCCAGATGTCCTCGTTGAGCTTCTGCCGCAGGTGCATGTGCATCGACAGGGACGCCGCCAGCAGGTTGACCGCCACGACCTGGTTGTCGACCTTCTCCTCGAACTTGGTGAGGACCTTCTCCTGGAACGCGACCTTGGCGGAGCCGTGCCAGCTCGAGATCTTGTCGTCGATGTTCTCCGAGATCTGCATCGGGGTGTCCTGGCCGGCCAGGTCCCCGATCCCACCGCTGATGTCCGGCACCGGCACCTCGGTCCCTCCCGGGTTCAGGGCCGGGAAGTCGTGCTTGAGCGCGAACGACATGCTGCCGAGCGTGTTCAGGGCGCGCTGCATCCCCTTCGGGTCCGGGGTGGCGAAGCTCTCGTACAGGTCCGGGTAGTCGAGGTAGAAGTCGGTGTCGGGGAAGAGCCCGTCGGATTCGAACGGGTTCTTGAACTCGAGATCGGGAACGATCATCCGCAGCCGTCGCTCGCGGAGGACGGCGTCGCGCGCCGCATCGGCGACGTCCTTGCCGAGTTGGCGCAGCTCGGCCTGGGTGTGAAACGTCATGGTCGACTCCTGGTGGTCTGCCGCGCGGTCGGGCGCGGTGTGCTGCTCGGCCGGTCAGGCCGGGGTGTGGTTCAGCGATTCGGTCTGGCGCGCCATCGCGGCCGCGATCTCGGCGTCGGTGGCGGCGTAGGTGTCGACCACGTGCGACATGGCGTTCCCGATCT
This sequence comes from Saccharothrix carnea, assembly GCF_003014735.1. Taxonomy (GTDB): domain Bacteria; phylum Actinomycetota; class Actinomycetes; order Mycobacteriales; family Pseudonocardiaceae; genus Actinosynnema; species Actinosynnema carneum. Next base: position 82,971 of record NZ_PYAX01000024.1, read on the forward strand.
TGACCGCGTTGCCCGCGCAGGTGTCCAGGACCCTGACGACCTCGTCGCGCAGGCCCGCCCAGCTCGTCGCGAACGCCCCGCCGGCACCGGTCACCGGCGGGTCGGCGGCCATGTTCTCGGCGGCCAGGCTCGTGTTGCGCGCGTCATTCGCCAGCACGGCGTAGATGTAGGACAGGTCCCGGAGGTCCTTCCGGGCGACGTTGTTGAGCGATTCGAGGTTGGTCTGGAACGACATGCGTGGCTCCTCTTGGGCGTGGACAGGTCATCGGTCTTTGGGCGGCTCGATCACCGGCACGGCTTCGAGCGCGCCGTCCGCGCCCAACCGCCACACCACCTTGGCCGGCCGCGCCTCGTCCTGCGGCGCGGCGGCGGGCTGCGGTTCGGCGGGTGTCGCGTGGCCGGGCCACTCGTCCTCCGGGGTGGCGGGCGCGCCGATGACGCCGGTGGCGGCGATGGCGTCCTGATCACCGGCCGCGAACGTGTCGTCGTCGGCGTTGATCTCGTAGCGGCGCTGGTGCTCGGTGTCGTCGGCCCCCTCTCCCCTGGTGGCGGCGGGCATGGCCATCGGCATCGCGGTCGGCGTGGTTGATCCACCGGTCGGCGTGGTTGCCGCGGGGACGGTGTCGGCCTGCCGGCTCGCGGTCGTCTCCTTCGGCCCGATCGCGGACGTGGATCCGCCCGGGGCCAACCGGTTCGGCGGCCGGGTGCCCGACGCGCCGGTGGCCGACACCGCGCCGGCCGTCGTGGCCACACCGCCGAGCGGCGCCGTGCCGGTCAGGCTGGTTCCCGACGACGTGCTTGCGGTCGAGCCCGGGGTGATCGGCAGGGAGGCCGCGCTCGTCGTGCCGGCCGGACGTGAAGCGGCCACCTCGGTGTCGCCGGTCTGGTCGGCCACGCCGGACGTCGCCTGACCGGTGCCGGTGGACGTCGCGGTGCCCTCGGTCGCCTGGGCGCCGGAGCCGATGAGTTGGCTCTGCCCGGTGGCTGTCTTCTCGCTCTCAAGAGCGGTGGCCGGTGTCCCCTCGGCTGCCGGCGCGTCGCCGCCGCTGCCCTCGGCGGCCTTGGCCAGCTTCTGCAGGAGCTGGGTGACCGCGTCCACGACGGTCAGCACCAGGTCGACCAGCTTCATCAGGTTCGTGGCGTTGGCCAGCAGGTTCGCCATGACGTCGGCGATCTCCGCACCGCAGGCGGTGGCGATGTCGACGCAGGTCCTGATCGCCTCGACGAGGCTCGCACCGCCCGTCAACGGGGCGCGGGCGATGCCGTCCGCCATCACCGGGATCATCTTGCGGACCGCCTCTTCGATCAGCCCGATGATCCGGGTCAGCGCCTTGACCACCTCCTCGCCCGCGCCGACGACCGCGCCGGAGATCGTCTTCGCCGCCTCGGAGATCGCGGTGAGGCCCTCGGCGAACTGGGCGCCGGTGGCCCGGTGCCCGTCCGCGGCCTCGCCGGTCCAGCCGCTGGTCCCGGTGGTGGCGGCTTGGCGGAGGGTGTCGGCGAGCGTGCGGATGTCCGTTGCCGCGGTCGCCATGCCCTGCGCCGGCGTGGTCACCGCGCCGGGGTCGCCGCGGAACTGGTCGAGCGGTTTCGCCAGGAACGCCACGTGCGGGGTCAGCACGCCGACACCGGCGCTGTCCAGGGCGGCCAGCGGGTCGGCCGACGAGAGGAGCACGCCGAAGTCGGCCGGTGCCGGCAGGCTCGCCAACCCGCCGGTGGACCACTCCGCGTCGAGCACCGCACCGGACACCGTGGCGAGTTCCGCCAACAGCCCGGCGGTGGTCTGGTCGCTCATCGTCGGTACTCCTGGACGAGGTGGTCGGCGGAGTGCTCGTCGGTCCGCTGGTACCCGTCCGCGGAACGGCGGAGGGCGACGCTCACCGCGTCCACCGCGGCCGACACGTCGCTGATCGCGGCGTTGGCCTGGCCGAGTGCGACGGACAGCTCGGCGGTGAGGAACCGGGTGAACGTGCCGAGCGCGCCGTCCGCCATGCGGTCCGGTGCCCGGTCGGACACCCCGGAGAGCTGGTCGGCGATGCCGGCGACCGTGGTGGCGTGCCGGCGCAACTGCTCGGCGTCGACGTCGAAACCGCTCATCCCCGTCGCACCCCCGGGTTCTCGAAGTAGTCGTCCTCATCCGCACCGGGCCGGTGCGCGCGGTCGTCCACTTCGGCCGGCAGGTGTGCCTTGACCAGGTCGAGCGCCGCGCTCGGGCCGACGAAGTCGGTCATGATCCCGGTGAGCTGCCCGGCCGCCGACCGCTGTGCCGCCTTCGCCGTCGCCACGATCAGCCCGGCCAGCACGTCCGGTTCGAGGGCGCGTGCGTGCGCGGTCAGCCGGAGCCGCTCCAGCGCACCGCTCACGCCGACCCAGGCCTCGACCTCACCGCGCGGCGCGATGGCGTGCCCGCCGACCTGCCGCAGCCGGGCACTCGCCCGCACCGCGCCGTCCACCGCACCGGCCAACTCCCGCTGGTAGTCGGCCAGCCACTGCTCCGCACTCACCGTGGTTCCCTCCCCGTGCTCGATCCCGCGACACCGCCGGTGATCCGTCCTGGCTGTGTCGGACCGATGCTCGAACCACGGGGGCGGCCATCACCAGGCCACCGACCGGCCATCTATGCCCGGTGCCGTTGACCAGCACAAACCTGTCTCGTGAGGACCGCACAACGGCGACGGGCCCGGATCCGCTCGGCGGCCAACGCCAAGACCGGTGACGTCCCACCCCCACCACCAGCCCAGCTCCGCGGCCCGCGACAACCCCAGCCACCCCGCGACCGCTCACGCAGCGGCCGGCGCCAGGACCGTGACGTCCCGGCGCCGCCACCGGTCCGTGCCGGCGGTCGATCAGCCGGCGAGGGCCGGGGCGGAGCGGCGACGAGGGGGCACGAGGTTGCCGCGCCGCCGGGCCAGCCACAGGAACCCGGCCGTCACCACCACGCCCGCCAGCACCGAGTACGCGCTCGCCTCCGGGCCGAACTCGCCGCCGCTGAGCAGGTACGGTCCGGACGTCACGCCCTCCAGCAGTCCCTGCGGGGCGTTCGAGCCGGAGACGCTGGTGCTGAAGACGCCGCCCTGCGCGAAGTTCCAGCCGAAGTGCACGCCGATGGGCACCCACAGGTTGCGCGTGGCGGCGTAGGCGGCGGCCAGCATGAACCCCGCCTCGACCGCGATGGCGAACGCGGTCCACAGCGTGGCGTGCGGGTTGAACAGGTGGGCCGCGCCGAACAGCAACCCGGTGAGCGCGAGCGACGCCCACGTGCCGATCCGCTGCTCGACGATGCGGAACAGGATGCCCCGGAACAGCAGCTCCTCCACCACGACGGCGGCCGCCGTGAACCCGAGCAACGCCACCGCACCCGCCGGCGAACCCCAGCCCAGGATCCGGTAACCGCCGAGGAACGCGATGTTCGCGATGACGGCGCCGAACATGCCGACGCCGATCAGCAACCCTCGCCCGAACGCGGGGCCCGCTCCCGTTCCGGTCACCTCGACCGGCTCGCGGCGCTCGGTCCGCCGCACCACCCACACGTACACGTACAGCGACAGCACCGCCGTCGCCAGACCGCCCAGCAGGGTGAGTGGCACGTTCCACTGGGCCGCGCCGACGATCGCGCTGCCGCCGAAAGCGACGACGGCAACCGCCCCGAGCTGGAACAACAGTCGCATGACCAATCCTTCGTGAGCCGTTCGCGGCCGATGCGCCGCGGTTGCCCGGAACGCTAGGGATCGGACGGCCCGAAATCGTCACCGCGCGGTGGACACCTGCGCGTAGCTCGCACGGGGGACAAACCCGTGGCGGCGCGGATTTCCGGCACCTCCGGGCCGACAGCTCCCGCCGGCCCGGAGGTCCGGTCTCACTTCAGGTGCCGGACGAAGAACCGGTTCCCGTCGTCACCCTCGAACGCCGGGACGCCGGTGTGCCCGCCCATGTTGGCGTGCAGCGTCTTCTCCGCGGAGCCGAAGGCGTCGAACAGGTCCAGGGCCATCCGGCGGTCGTTGCCCTGGTCGTCCCACTGCAGCAGGACGAGCAGCGGGATGGTGACCTGGCGGGCCTCCTCGAACAGGGCGCGGGGCACGAAGCTCCCGGCGAACAGCAGGGCGGCCGAGATGCGCGGCTCGACCACCGCCAGCCGGATGCCGATGGAGATCACCCCACCCGCGTACCCGACCGGGCCGCTGATCCCGGGCAGCGCGAGGAGGGCGTCCAGGGCGGCCCGCCACTCCGGGACCGACCGGTCGACCAACGGGAGGACGAGCCGGTCGACGATCTCGTCGTCCACCGGCCCGCCTGCCTCCAACGCCCGGCGCAGGTCGGCGCCGGCCTGCTCGGCGGCGGCGGAACGAGGCCGTTCACCGGCACCGGGCAGCTCGATGGTGGCCGCGGCGAAACCCGCCGCCGCGGCGTGCCGGGCCCTGGCCACCAGCCGGGGGTACATCTTGTCCAGTCCGCCGGGGTGGCCCAGGAGGATCAGCGGCGCCGGCGCGGAGGCGGGCGTCCACAGCAGGCCGGGGATCCCGTCGAGGGTGAACCCGCGTTCGAGGACACCGTCGTCGAGGCGTTGTTCGGAGGTGAATCGCACGGTCTTGCCTTTCGGGAGTGCTCGTGAACGGCGCTCCCGGACGACCTACCGCCCGACCGTGACCCCTGAGGGGAGCACCCATGTCGAAACGTTCACGGGTACCACCTCCTCGGTCTCTCGCACGGCCGCGGGCAAAGTAGCAGTGATCACCGGGTCCGCCAACGGATTTCGCGGAACGCCGGAACACTTCCGCCCGCCGGACGATGATCCCGGTATGAGGGGTGCACAGGGGGCCGTGGCGCTGATCGCGGCGGTGGTGTTGACAGCGTGTACGAACGAGACCCAGGCGGCCGGACCGACCTCGTCGTCGTCTTCGAGCACGACCGCCACGACGACGACCACGACCAAGTCGGTGGCCGAGATGCTGCCGCGGCACGTGGAGGAGGCGGCCATCCCGCGCCACGGCCTGATCGACCGGGGCTTCCCCGAGCCCACGGAGCAGGAGTACCGGTCGTGGTGGATGCTCAAGCCGTGCCTGGTCGTGGTGCCGGCCGAGGAAGCCCGCACGGCGTCACTGCAGCGCAAGTGGATCGACGACCGGCTCGACCTGCGGCACAGCGTGATGGCGTTCGAGAAGTACACCGGGGCCGAGTTCATCGACCAGTTGAAAGCGGCGACGGCCGACTGCACGACGTGGGAGTACGACAACGGCCAGCGCTACGACGTGGTCCCCGGCGTGACGCCGCGGCAACCCGCCGGCCTGGACGCCTTCCACGGGTTCTGCGTGGACACCGTCGAGGAGACCGGCCCGGCGCGACGCTGCGTCGCCTTCCTCGCCCACCGCAACGTCGTCTCCAGCCTGTACGTGATCCAGCGCACGGCGCCGCTCGAAGCCTCGCTCGAAAAGCTGCACGAACTCCTGCCACGCGTCGTCGAACACCTGACCACCTGACCGTCCGGTCCCGGGGTTTTCCCGACATCTCCCGAACCGGAACCTCGCGCCGGCCGCCCGCGTCATCATCCGAAGAGGGTGGGGACGCGCGGCAGAGGTAATCTCGGCCACCGCTGGGCCGGTTCGGTGATGGGGGAATGTTCGATGGCAGGCGAGAATCCGCTGGTGGCGGCGCCGCCCGCGGAGTCGGGTTCGTTCTTCAACGCCGGTACTGGTGACAATGGTTGGGCGACGGGGATTTCCATCGCGGAGTCGGCGATGGACACGTTCAACGGGATCAAGGACGGTAACTGGGTCGAGGCCGGCCTGGGGATGGTGGGGCTGGCGGCGGACGCGGCGGCGATGGCGATCGACCCGTTCGGGACGTTGTTGTCGTCGGCGGCGTCGTTCCTGATGGAGCACGTGCAGCCGCTCAAGGACATGTTGGACTGGCTGGCCGGTGATCCGCCGGTGATCGAGTCGTACTCCACGACGTGGAACAACGTCGCCGAGGAGTTGGGGAGGATCGCCGAGGAGTACTCCGCGGGGGTGCGGCGGGGCACGGAGGGCTGGACCGGTGCGGCGGCGGAGGCCTATCACGCCAATTCGGCGGTGCATGGTGACGCGTTGGCCGGTGCGGCGTCGGCGGCGGGCACAGTGGGCACGGTCGTGGGGTTGATGGGCATGGTGGTGGGGTTCGTGCGCGAGATGGTGCGCGACCTGATCGCCGATCTGGTGGGCAAGCTCATCGCGTGGGTGCTGGAAGCGGTGTTCTCGCTGGGGTTCGGCACGCCGGTGATCGTGGCGCAGGCGGTGACGGCGATCTCGAGGTGGGCGGCGAAGATCGCCAAGATCATCCAGGACCTGTTGAACACGATCAAGAAGGTCTCGCCGATGCTCAAGCGTCTGGTCGAGGTCTTCGAGAAGATCATGAAGGTGGTCGGCAAGCTGGCCGGCAAGGTCACCGGCCTGGACGTGCTCAGCCCGGGCAACATCAAACCGGGCGGCTTCCTGCAAACCGGCCGCGCCGACATCGACACCCC
>NZ_PYAX01000025.1 GCF_003014735.1 Saccharothrix carnea
CGGCGCCAAGGTCCTCTGCGGCAACATCCCCACCGCCAACGCCACCGTCTTCGTCATCGACAAGGTCATGATGCCCACCTCCTGACCTCACCGCCCCGCACCCCTGGGCCGCGACCACTCTCCCCGTGGCCGCGGCCCTCGCACGGCGCCACCTGGACACCGCTTGCGGTCGTGGGGCGAGTTCGCCACTCGGGAGGCCGGCGAACCGGATCGCTGATCCGGGTAGCCGACGCGTCGAGCTGCAACGCCCGGTGTCAGCGGCTGCACCGATCAGGAATCCTCCGCCACGTCGTCAGTTCTGGTAGCCCCTCAGCACCGGTGGAAGGATCGACGACATGACCGACGCCAGACCGCTGGGCGCCGACGAGGCCGCGTTCATCGCGGCGGCCCGCGCAGGCGACGCGGCGCAGTTCGCGCTCGTCACCGAGCGCCACCGGCGTGAGCTGCAGGTGCACTGCTACCGGATGCTCGCGAACTACGAGGACGCCCAGGACATGACGCAGGAGACGTTCCTGCGGGCGTGGCACAAGCGGGAGTCGTTCAAGGGCCACGCCGCGCTGCGGACCTGGCTGTACCGGATCGCGACGAACGCCTGCCTGGACTTCCTGGACAAGCACAACGACCGCACACCCGTGCCGTCCGGGCTGGCGGACCCCGCCTCCGAGGTGCTGTACCTGCAGCCGTACCCCGACCGGGTGCTCCCCGAGGACCCGCAGGAAGCGGTGGTGGCGCGGGAGACGATCGAGCTGGCGTTCATCGTCGCCGTCCAGCACCTGCCGCCGCGGCAGCGGGCGGTGTTCATCCTGCGCGACGTCCTCGGCTGGCCGGCGTCGAAGGCCGCCGACGTCCTCGAGCTGACCGTCGCATCGGTGACCAGCGCTTTGCAGCGGGCGCGCGTGACGGTGCGCGGGCAGCTGCCCGACCGCCGCCTCGACTGGCGGAGCCCCGCCACCCACGAGCTGTCGGATGGCGAACGCGGCGTGGTGAAGTCGTACATCGACGCCCATGTGCGCAACGACCTCGACGGGCTGACGTCCCTGCTGCGCGACGACCTGCGCTTCGCGATGCTGCCCGAGTCGGGCACCACGTCCGTGACGGCCGAGGACGCGGTGGACGGCTGGGTCGCCGGCGGGCTCTTCCAGCGCGGCTACGACGACTGGCGCGGTACCACCACGACGCTCAACCGCATGCCTGCCGCCGCGCTGTACCGACGCACCCCCGACGACCCGGAGTACCGGCTGTTCGCCGTCGCGGTCCTGCACATCGTCGACGGGAGGATCGCCGAGCTCACCGGATTCGACGCCACCGGCAAACCGTGGCTGGACCTGCCCCCGACACTGTGATCACACGTGTCCCCTTCGTCGGCCAGTCCAGCGCACCGGCGGGGTGACTTCGACCTGGCCTCACGAGCCGGTCGAAGTCACCCCGCCCGCGCTCATCGCCTCGTCTCGTACCGGGTCAGCACCACGCCGCCGGGAAACGTCCGGTTCTCCACCAGGGTCAGGTTCACCCAGCTGTCCAGCGCCGTGAAGAACGGCGTGCCGCCGCCCACCAGGACCGGCACGGTGACCAGCACGTACTCGTCGATCAGCCCGGCCCGCATGGCCGCCGCGGCGAGCGTCGCGCCGCCGATGTCCATCGGGCCGGCGTCCTCGGCCTTGAGCCGGTTGATCTCGGTGACGGCGTCACCGGTGACCAGGCGGGTGTTCCAGTCGACCGCGCCGATCGTCGAGGAGAACACCACCTTCGGCATGTCCCGCCAGCGGCGGGCGTACTCGATCACCGCCGGTGTGGCGCCGGGCTGCCGGTCGGCGGTCGGCCAGTGGGGACTCATCGCCTCCCACAGCTTGCGCCCGTACAGCGCCAGGCCCGTCGCCGCCACCCGGTCGGACCACCACTGGAACAGCTCGTCGCTCGGTGACGAGTCCGGGCCCTCACCCCCGCTCCAGCCGAGGTCGTCGCCGGGCGCGGCGATGTAGCCGTCCAGGGTCACGTTCATGCCGAAGGTCAGTTTTCGCACGGCGTCAGCCTCCAGTGAGTCGGTCTCACACGTACAGACGGGCGCGACGCGAGAACCTGATCTGTGCGACCCGCGTCGAGCTCTGGCCGGAGGACTGGTGTGGCGCGGGCGCGGGCACCGGTTCACAGGACCTGGTGCCCGCGCCCGCTGCTTTCAGCGCCCGTTCCCGGCGGGCGGCACGACGAGCAGGCAACCGGCGGCGGCGAGCGTGATCGCTCTGCCACCGAGAGGTCTGCGAGGACGGGATGTGCGCATTGGTGCTCCTCGTTGAGCGTCCATCGGCGGTGATGGGCGTGCGTCGTCGCCACGGCTGCTACCGCCGTGGTGATGGCCCGTGCGACGGGGGTCAGGTGGTGGTTCGTGGAGGGAGAGCGGCGAGCACGGTGCGCTGGATCGCCACGGCGGCGGCGCCGCGGGCCCAGAGCGTGGGGTCGTCGTTGATGAACCGCAGGTCGATCGGGGACGCTTCGGCGTGGCGGGCCTGGGCGATGCCCGCGCGGACCCGCGCCTCGGCGACCTGGGCGAGCCGGATGCCCTCACCGGTGAGGATGACCCGTTCCGGTTGGGCGATGTTGGCGACGGCCGCGATCAGCGTGCCGAACGCGTGGGCGGCCCGGCCGATGATCTGGTCGGCGACCTGGTCACCGGCCTCGGCCAGGTCGAGCACCTCGTCGTAGGTGACGGACCGGCCCAGGGTCAGGGCGGCCTGCGACCGGATGGCGTCGGTGGTCAGCAGAGCTTTCACGCAGCCGCGGTGCCCCTCGGGGCAGGCCGGGCCGAGCGGGTCGATGGGGAAGTGCCCGAGCAGGCCGAGGCCCGAGTCCGGGCCGCCGACCAGCCGGTCGTGCACCACGAGCCCACCGCCGACACCGGCGCCGATGGTGAGCACGGCGAAGCTCTCGACGTCGCGGCCGTCGCCGAACCAGTGCTCGGCCTCCAGCAGGGCGTCGAGGTCGTTGGACACCACGGTCGGCCTGCCGGTCGCCCGGGAGACCTCCGCGCCCAGGTCGACGTCCTTCCAGTGCAGGAACACCGCCCGCCGCACGCGGGTGAACCCGTGCACGACACCGCCTATGCCGATGCCGACGGCGGCGACGGGCCGGGCCGGGTCGTCCAGCCGGGCGACCAGCTCGGCGACCTGCGCCACGACCGCCTCCGGCGCGTGGTCGGTGATCTCGACGGTGGCGCTGTCGAGGATGTCGGCGCGGAGGTTGGTCAGCACGCCGTAGGCGCGGAAGCCCGTGAGCTTGAGACCGATGAACCGCTGGACGTCGGGGTCGACGTCCAACGGCTGCAGCGGACGGCCGCCGCCGCGCAGGTTCGGGGTCTCGACCTCGCGCAGCAGGCCGGCGTCCATCAGGGGCTTGGTCAGCCGGGTCAGGCTCGCCGTCGAGAGGCCCAAGCGGTCCGCCAGCTCCGACCTGGCCAGCGGGCCGTGGAGCAGCACCTCCAGCGTCACGCGGCGGGCGGAGGGCAGCAGGGGTGCCCAGGGTGAGGCGGCGTCGAGCACCGTGCACTCCTCGTCGAGGTCGGGGGTAACCGGGCCGCAATAGTACCGCGACAAAACTAGCTGGCAAGGCCCTCTGCGTGACAAAAACGTGACTAGCTGCGGGTTGACGCGTTACAGTGACGTCGCCCTTAATGTTGCGACAAAGAAATCCCGGTAGGCGACGCCGCCGTCGCGACTCTGGAGGATCGACATGCGCAAGCACCCCCTACGGCTGGTCACCGCGGTGGCCGCCGCCTTGGCGCTGGTGATGACCGGGTGTTCGAGCGGAGGTGACTCCGGGGATCCCGACACGCTCAAGGTCTGGTGGTGGGAGACCGACGACAGCGCGCTGTCGGCCGCCTGGAAGCAGGCCGTCTCGATCTTCGAGAAGGAGCACCCCGGCGTCACCGTGAAGCAGGAGCTCAAGACCTACGAGCAGATGCAGCAGTCCGGCCAGCTCATCCTGGACTCCAACGACACCCCGGACGTGCTGGAGTACCTCAAGGGCAACGCCACCGCCGGCGTCGTGGCCAAGGCGGGCCTGCTCACCGACCTGACCGACGTCGCCAAGACCCGCGGCTGGAAGCTGGACAACACCTCCCAAGACGTCGGCCTGTACGACGACAACGGGCTCATGGGGTCGGGCAAGCGGTACGGGATCACGAACTACGGCGAGTACGTCGGCGTCTGGTACAACCAGGACCTGTTCGCCCAGCACGACGTGCAGGTGCCGACCACGCTGGCCGAGCTCGAGAACGCGCTGAAGACCTTCGCCGACAAGGGCGTCACGCCGTTGGCGCTCGGCTCGGCCGACTACCCCGGCCCGCACCTGCTGTACTCGCTGGCCCTGGCGCACATGGACGAGCAGTCCCTGGCCGCCTACCAGCGGTTCCAGGGCGAGGTGGACTGGTCGGCGTGGGAGAAGGCCGCCACCACGATGCGCCAGTGGGTGGAGAAGAAGTACATCAGCACCGACTCCACCGGCATCCCCGCCCAGGACGCGGGCAACGCGTTCATCGCGGGCCAGTACCCGATGTTCGTCTCCGGCACGTGGTGGTCCGGGCAGATCGCCGAGCAGCCCACGTTCAAGACCGGTCAGTTCTTGTTCCCCGGCAACGAGCTGCACCCCGGCTCCGGCGGCAACCTGTGGGTCGTGCCCGCGAAGGCCAAGAACAAGGACCTCGCGTACGACTTCCTGGAGATCACCCAGCGGCCCGAGGTGCAGAACTTCCTGGCCGACAAGGGTGGCGTGCCGGTCGCGTCCGAGCCCGGTTCGGCCAGCTCGGCGATGGGGCTGCTGGTGAGCGACCGGTTCACCGAGCTGCTGTCCGGCGACAACGGCGGGCTCGCGCTGTACCCGGACTGGCCGGTGGCCGGGTTGAACGACGTGCTGCTGGCCAACACCACGAACCTCGTCGGTGGTGACGCGACACCGCAGCAGGTGGTCGAGGCGATCAAGGCCGCCTACGACGCCGGCAAGCCGACCTCCTAGGTCGGTCGGACCGCCGAAAGGATCGCCATGTCCTCGTCGAACACAGCCACGCACACCGTCGCGCCACGTCGCGCGCGCCAGGGCACGTCCGAACGCCGCAGCGGCTACTGGTGGTACATCCTGCCGGGCGCGGTCGGGTTCCTCGCCGTGGTCGCCGTGCCGTTCGGGATGAACCTCTGGTACAGCCTCACGTCCTTCCGGGGCGTGGGCGACCCGGTGTTCATCGGGTTGGAGAACTACCAGCGGTTGTTGGGCGACCCGCTGTTCTGGGCGTCGTTCCGGCACAGCGTGGCGTTCATCGTGGCCATGGCGATCCTCCCGACGGCCATCGGGGTGGTGGTCGCGGCCGTGCTGTTCAACTTCATCTCGCCGAAGTTCGGGTCGAAGGTGGCGAGCTTCCTGCGCGCCACCTACTACCTGCCGCAGATCCTGCCGATCGCGGTCGCGGGCGTGCTGTGGAAGTGGATGTACCAACCCCAGTACGGGATCATCAACACCACCCTGCGCGACCTCGGGCTCGGCGGCCTGGCGCAGAACTGGCTCGGTGACTCCGACCTGGCCATCTACGCGGTGATGAACGTGCTGGTCTGGCTCCAGATCGGCTACACCGTGGTGGTGTTCATGGCCGGGCTGTCCCGGGTGGACCCGGCCCTGTACGAGGCCGCCGAGCTGGACGGCGCGACCTGGTGGCAGCAGTTCCGCACCATCACGCTCAACCAGCTGCGGCCGGAGATCGCGGTCGTGCTGATCACCACGTCGGTGGCGGCGCTGAAGGTGTTCGCGCCGATCTTCGTGCTCACCCGCGGCGGTCCGGGCACCAGCACGATCGTGCCCGCCTACTTCTCGTTCTCCAACTTCTTCACCACCACCAAGGTCGGCTACGGCGCCGCGGTGGCGTCCGTGCTGGCGCTGATGATCTCGGTCGTCGCGGTCGCGCTGCTGCGCTACCAGACCCGCAACTCCGAAGGGTTCGAAGATGGCCGTGGATAGCCTGGAGAAGACGGCCGTGAGCCCGACGACGCCTCCCGCACCGGTCGTGCGAAAGGTCAAGCGGCGCAAGCGCGGAGTCAGCGGCTGGGTGGTGCTCGCCCTGCTCGCCGGGGTCGGCCTGCTGATGCTGTTCCCGTTCTGGATCGCGGTCATCAACGCGTTCAAGCCCGCGCCCGACTACATCGCCAACGGGCCGGTCTCCGTGCCCACCGAACTGGACTTCTCCGCCCTGGTCGACTTCTGGGGCGGCGTCGACTTCAACCGCAAGCTGCTCAACAGCGTCGTGATCAGCGGCAGCGTGGCCCTGATCGCGGTGGCGCTGAGCCTGCTGTCGGCGTTCGCCATCGGCATCGGCCGCATCCGCGGTCGGGTGTGGATCCTCGCGCTGTTCATGCTCGCGTTCACCATCCCGCAGGAAGCCCTGGTGTACCCGCTGTTCGTGCTCACCCGCGACCTCGGGCTGTACGACACGATGACCGGCGTCGTCATCATCCTGGCCGTGCTCCAGAGCGCGTTCGGCACCTACATGCTGTCCTCGGTGCTCGGCACGTTCCCGCCGGAGGTGCTGGAGGCCGCCAGGCTCGACGGCGCCAGCCGCTTCCAGGTGCTGCGGCTGGTGGTGTTGCCGCTGACCAGGCCGACCATGGCCGTGCTGATGACGTTCTTCTTCATCTGGACGTGGAACGACTTCTTCCTGCCCCTGGTGCTGCTGCCCTCGGCGGACAACCAGACCGTGTCGGTCGCGCTCGGCGCGTTGAGCGGGCAGTACACCAGCGACCCCACCGCCCTGGCCGCCGCCTCGCTGGCGGGCATCCTGCCCGCACTCGTGTTCTTCATCCTCTTCCAACGCACGCTCATGCGCGGCGTCAACCTCGGCGCGGTCAAATAACTCCCCACGAAGGACATCCATGACTCTCGAGCAGACAGTGGCCACGACCGTGGGCACCGCACCGTGGTGGACCTCGGCAGTGGTGTACCAGGTCTACCCGCGCAGCTTCGCCGACTCCAACGGCGATGGCGTCGGCGACCTCAACGGCGTCACGTCGCGGTTGGACCACCTGGAGCGGTTGGGCGTCGACGTGATCTGGCTGTCGCCCGTCTACGCCTCGCCGCACGCCGACAACGGCTACGACATCTCCGACTACCAGGCGATCGACCCCGCGTTCGGCACGCTGGAGGACTTCGACCGCCTGCTGGCCGAGGTGCACGCCCGCGGGATGAAGCTGGTGATGGACCTGGTGGTCAACCACACCTCGGACGAACACCCGTGGTTCGTCGAGTCCCGCTCGTCCAAGGACAGCCCCAAACGGGACTGGTACTGGTGGCGTCCGCCGCGCGAGGGTTTCGAGGCCGGGCAGCCCGGCGCGGAGCCGACGAACTGGGAGTCGTTCTTCTCCGGCCCCACGTGGACGTTGGACGAGGCGACGGGGGAGTACTACCTGCACCTGTTCGACCGCAAGCAGCCGGACCTCAACTGGGAGAACCCCGAGGTCAGGGAGGCTGTCCACGCGATGATGCGGTGGTGGCTGGACCGGGGCGTGGACGGCTTCCGGATGGACGTCATCAACCTCATCTCCAAGAACCCCGAGCTGCCGGACGGCGCCACCACCGGCACCGGCGGTCTCGGCGACGGGTTCCCCCACTACAGCACGGGGCCGCGCATCCACGAGTTCCTCCAGGAGATGCACCGCGAGGTGTTCGAGGGGCGGTCCGGTCAGCTGCTCAACGTGGGTGAGACGCTGGGCGTGACGTGGGAGCAGGCCCGGCTGTTCACCGACCCCGCGCGGCGCGAGCTGGACATGGTGTTCCAGTTCGAACACGTGTCGCTGGACCACGGGCCCGGCGGCAAGTTCGACCCGAAGCCGCTGGACCTTCGCGACCTCAAGGCGTCGCTGGGCCGGTGGCAGACCGCGCTGGCCGACGTCGGGTGGAACAGCCTGTACTGGAACAACCACGACCAGCCCCGCGTGGTGTCGCGGTTCGGCGACGACCGCAAGTACTGGCGCGAGTCGGCGACCGCCCTGGCGACCGTGCTGCACCTGCAGCGGGGCACGCCGTTCGTCTACCAGGGCGAGGAGCTGGGGATGACGAACGCGCCGTTCGCCGGCGTGCACGAGATGCGCGACGTCGAGTCGCTCAACCACTACGCCGAGGCCGTCGCCGCCGGCGGCGATCCGGAGTCGGTGCTGCGCGGCCTGCGCGCGATGGGCCGCGACAACGGCCGCACACCGGTGCAGTGGGACGCGAGCCCGAACGCCGGGTTCACGGCCGGTGAGCCGTGGATCGAGGTTAACCCCAACCACACCTGGCTCAACGCCCAGGCCCAGTACGACGACCCGGACTCCGTCTTCAACCACTACCGCCGGCTCATCGAGCTGCGCCACTCGCTGCCGGTGATCGCGCGCGGCGACTTCCGGATGGTCCTGGCCGACGAGCCCTACCTCTACGCCTACGAACGCACCCTGGACAACGACCGCTTGCTCGTCGTGGCCAACCTCGGCGGCACGCCGCAGACCGCCACCCTGGACGGCGCCTGGTCGGCTGCCGACCTGCTGCTGACCAACGTCGACGAGCCGTCGGTCGTGAGCGGCCGGATCCCCATGGAGCCGTGGTCCGCCCACGTCTTCATGAAGTGAGGCCGCAGTAGTACGACGCAAACCCTTCCCAACGTCGAGAAGAGGATTCGCCATGCCCGCAGCACGAATGAGCAGGCCGGCGGCGCTCGCCGCCTGCCTGGTGCTCGCCCTGGTCGGCGCCGTCGCGCCGGCCTGGGTGGGTGCGGGGACGCCACCGGCCCAGGCCGCCGTCTCCACCGCCGACACCGAGCAGCTCAAGACGTGGTGGCACGACAACCACGAGTTCAACACCTCCAGCCCGGTCGCGAGCGACAAGGTCAGGCGCTCGTCGTTCTACGACGTCCAGGTCGCCACCGCGGCGGCGCCCACGACCAGGTACGACTCGTTCGCGTACATGAGCATCGCGCGCAGCGGCAAGGGCAAGATCGGCTACACCAAGGAGGACGGCGCCGAGTTCTCCTCGGCGGCGAACCTGACGATGAGCTGGTCGTCCTTCCAGTACGCCACCGACGTGTGGGTCGACGTCTCGCTGCGCACCGGCCAGAGCATCTCGTCGGCCGACCAGGTCAAGATCAAGCCCAGCGGCCTGGACTTCGCCAAGCAGCTCGTCGACGGCGACACCGTGCGCATCAAGGTCCCCTACAGCGCGGCGGGCCACCGCTTCTCCGTCGAGTTCGACCCGCAGCTGTACACGGCGTACAACGACATGTCGGGTCCGGCGGGTGACGCGGGCAAGCTCACCACCGCCTCGGGCGGCGGCAACCGCGCCATCCACACCGAGCCGCGCAACTCCATGATGATCTTCGCCGAACCGGCGCCCACCGGGGCGGAGCGGGACCGGCTGATCCCCACCTCGGCCTCGGGCAGCACCTACTACCCGTCGCAGGGGCAGGTCACCAACCTGAACACGATCAGCGAGGAGATCGTGTACTTCCGGCCCGGCACCTACTACATGACCTCGAAGTACCACGCGCTGCTGCCCAAGCAGGTCAAGTGGGTCTACCTGGCGCCCGGGGCGTACGTGAAGGGCGCCATCCGGTTCCCCGACGACAGCCAGGGCCTGTACAAGGTGACCGGCTACGGCGTGCTCTCCGGTGAGCAGTACGTCTACGAGGCCGACACCGCCAACAACTACAACCACCTCTCCGGCTCGTCCAACTGCCACTCCACGTGCGTGAAGATGCTGCAGTTCCAGTCGGCCCAGGGTCGGCAGCAGCACCTGGACCTGCAGGGTGTGACCATCAACGAGCCCCCGTACCACTCGTTCGTCGTCTACGGCGACGAGCAGACCTTCAGCATGCGGGTCGAGAACTACAAGCAGGTCGGCTCCTGGTACTGGCAGACGGACGGCATCGAGCTCTACCGCGGCAGCACCATGAGGAACACGTTCTTCAACGCCAACGACGACGTGCTGAAGATGTACCACAGCAACGTCAACATCGATAACACGGTGATCTGGAAGAACGAGAACGGCCCCGTCATCCAGTGGGGCTGGACCCCTCGCAACATCGACAACGTGCGGGTCTCCAACACCCACGTCATCCACAACCGGATGTACTGGAAGGACGTCAAGTACAACACCTGCATCCTCAACTCCTCCTCGCACTGGGAGAACATGGGCTCGACCACCACGGCGAACCCCGGCACGTGGGTGAAGAACATGACCTTCGAGAACATCACCGTCGAGGGCATGACCAACTGCGCGATCCGCGTCTTCGCCCTGTCCAGCACCGAGAACATCCACGTCAAGAACCTCAAGATCGACGCCTGGAACCAGCTGGACAACTCCTCGCAGGTCAGCCTGCTCAAGCGGTACAGCAACGGCAGCGGGCAGAAGGTGACCCTGGGCAACGAGACCCGTGACAGCCGCGGCCTGAAGCTGGAGAACTACACGGTCGGCGGCACCGTCATCGACAAGGCCGGCACCAACTGGGCCGCGGACAAGCTCGGCCGGATCGGCTTCGACGCCGAGACCTGGGACAACTGGAACGCCTGGGGTCCCGGCGGCAACAACCCCGACCCGGTCACCGGCGGCACGATCGTCAACGGCGCGACCGCCAAGTGCGTCGACCGCGCGGGTGGCGGCACGGCGAACGGCACCGCGATCCAGCAGTGGGCGTGCGCCGAGGTGGCGTCCATGACCTGGGCGCTCGACGGGCAGCAGCTGAAGTCCGGCGGCAAGTGCGTGGACGTCGAAGGCGGCGCCACCGCCAACGGCACCAAGGCCCACCTGTGGGACTGCGGCCCCTGGGACAGCCAGAAGTGGGCCTTCCAGGCCAACGGCACCCTGAAGAACCTCAAGTCCAACCGCTGCCTGGACATCGAAGGCCAGAGCACGGCCGACGGCGCCCGCCTGCACCTGTGGGACTGCGGCAGCTGGAACAGTCAGAAGTGGACTCTCACCAGCTGATCTTCCCCGCACCGCAGCAGTTACCCGCACTCGGACCTTCAGTCCACAATGGATGGTCCTATTAGTCTGATCGGGTACTACGCGAACATCCTTTGTTGACAGGGAAAATCGCGAACCACTAACCTGAAAACGCCGCCGCCACGGTGTACCGAGCCCCGGTGGGTCACTCCTTTCCCCGGGCGCTTCCTTCCGATCCTGACGGAGGCACACCATGAAGAAATCGGCCAAGGCGGCCTGGTCCGCCACCGGAGTCGCCGGTCTCGCGCTGTCCGCGGCGTTCGTCGCGTCCTCGCTGCCCGCGAGCGCGAACGTCGTCGCGGTCACGTCCCCCGTGAGCGCGGGGCCGGCGGCCCACGGCCAGCAGTACCCGGACGGGCCCTCCTCGGTGGACGGCTCGCCCATGGAGCGGTGCCGCCGCGGCACGGACTACGCCGTGCCGGGCCGCAACCCGGTCCTCGACGAGCCGCTGAACACCGGTTTCAAGAGCAACGTCGGCCTGTCGGTCAAGGTGCAGCTCGAAGGCGGCACGTACTACGGCAACCGCAAGCTCATCTTCACCAACACCAGCAGCTCGCCCGTGCACACCGACTGCCTGGTGCTGAAGTTCCGGGCGCCCTCGGGCTCGGTCGACCACCACTACCGGGCGTCGGTCCAGTACGGGCACCCGCAGCAGGACTACGTCGAGGTCCCGCGCGGCAACGGCGAGTCGCACTACATCATCCGGCTCGGGTTCCACGACGTGCCGCTGGCCGACCGCAACGTCCCGGTCGGGCAGACGTGGACCTACGAGCTGGCGGGCTCCAACCAGGGCTCGATGAGCCTGGAGGCCACGCGTGACTCCGTCGAGGTCCTGGCGGACATGAACGTCGGCGGCAACCACTGGATCTCCCAGTACGGCACCAAGCGCCTGGGCAACTGACGCCAGGTAGGGGTGGCGGCCCCGCAACGACGCGGGGCCGCTGCCCGGCCATCCCGGGAGGATCCACGTGAAGACCCTTGTCTGCTTTGCCCTGACCTTCGTGGTCGCCGCCGGTTGCGCGTCCGGCGAACCCGACCACTCTCACCACCGGCACCACTCGATGACGGCGGAGGACGCCGCGCGGCTGCGCGGGGTCGCCACCACCTACCTCGGCCTGCTCTCGGGTGGCGACCCGACCACGGCCTGGAACATGTGGACCACCGACGCACAGCGGCGCGACCCGCGCGAGGCGTTCGTCGACCGGCTCGCGCACTGCGAGCCCGGAGTCCCGTACGAGGTGCTCGGCGTCGTCAGCGACGGGCCGGACCTCGCCCGGGTCGCCTGGCGGCACGGCGAGCGCACCGGCGAGCACCTGCTGCGCCTGCACGACGGCCAGTGGCGCGTCGACCCCGCCGACACCACCACCTGCGGTGCACCATGACCGCCCGCGCGGTCACGTTGCTGCGCGGCTCGCTCGGCCTGGTCTTCGTCTGGTTCGGCGCGCTCAAGGTCGCCGACCTGACACCGGTCGCCGACCTGGTCGCCCGCACCGTGCCCTGGCTGGACCGCCACCTGCTGCTGGTCTCGCTCGGCACGGTGGAGATCGTGCTCGGCGCGGCCCTGTGGCTCGGCCGCCGGCTGCGCTGGGTCGCGGCGGTCGCCCTGGCCCACCTGCTGGGGACGTTCCTGGTGCTGGTGGTCCAGCCGCAGGCGGCGTTCCAGGAGGGCAACCCGCTGCTGCTCACCACCGAGGGCGAGTTCGTGGTCAAGAACCTCGTCCTGATCACCGCGTGCCTGGTGCTGATGGCCGCGGATCAACCACGACAGCAGGCCCAAGAACTCATCGGCGCACGAAAATAGACCACAACGAGGTGGCACATGCGATCCGCACGACGCAGGGTGGCGAGCAGCGCGACCGTACCGGCGTCAGGGGCGGCACTGGTCGCGGGCGTGCCCGGGACCGGATCGGCGGCGGAGAACGCCCCCGGCGCGCCCGGTCGGCAACCGGCGACCTGGGCGCCCGCGAACAAGCAGGGCTTCCGTCAACGGCGCACCCGCCTGACGCGCCCCGGACACCCCTGCCCGGCCCGAACCGCGCAGGGGTGAGCGGGGTCGCCGGTGGCGGCCTGCGACCCCGCTCCCGCAAGAGCGGTGGCGTCGTCACGGACCTACCGGGACGACGCCACCGTGGGCGGCCCTGCCGCCTCTCCACCACCCGACTACAAGACCGAGGTGAACACCTCCGGCTGCACCGGCCGCCACGTCGTCATCACGATCTGGAAGGCCTCGCACGTGGACAAGAAGTACTTCCTGTGCGGTGACGTCGACTTCGGCTGAGCTCCGGAACGGCACCGTCCCGCGACGAACGGGGCGGTGCCGCCGTCGTCAAGGGTCCGCGCCGGTGTTTCTTCGGGATGCCCACCTGACCGCAGGCCTGCCCTCCGAACGGTCGAGGCGAGCGGCCGAGACCTGTTAGCGTCGATCTCCGACATCTGCTGGGACTGATCATCAGCGTCCGCGCTCGTCCGGCGCGGGTAGGGGGATTTTCGATGGGGCGTTGGTTGGTACTGGGCGGCACCCGGTTCCTGTCCCAGGCGGTCGCCGCCGCCGCGGTGGCGCGGGGGCACGAAGTGATCTGCGCCGCTCGGGGTGAGTCCGGGATGCCACCCGAAGGGGCCCGGTTGGTGAAGGTGGACCGCGACACCGAGGACGCGTTGGCGCCACTGCGCGGTGAGCAGTTCGACGCCGTGGTCGACGTGGCCTTCATCTCCTACCGGTGGGTGCGGGAGGCGTTGGCCGAGCTGGGTGAGAAGGCCGGGCACTGGACGTTCGTCTCGACGATGAGCGTCTACGCCGACCTGTCGCGCCGCGGCGGCGGTGTGGACGACCCGGTGCGGGAACCGCGCTACACCGACCCGACGGATCCAGAGGACTTCGGCGCCTACGGGCAGATCAAGGTGGCCTCCGAGCAAGCGGTCATGGAGGCGGTCGGTGACCGCGCGCTGGTGGTGCGCCCCGGCCTGGTCTGCGGTCCGGACGACGAGGCCGACCGGTTCGGCTACTGGCCGGCCAGGTTCGCCCGCGGCGGGCGCGCGGTGGTCCCCGACGCGCCCGACCAGCCGTGCCAGATCATCGACGTCCGCGATCTCGCCGAGTGGATCGTGCTCGCGGGCGAGCAGGGGATCACCGGCACCTTCGACACCTGCGGCCCTCCCACCACCCTCGGCACGGTGCTGGACGAGATCGCGACCGCGGTCGGCGCCGCCGACTTGGAGCGCGTCCCGGTGTCACCGGAAGAGCTCGGTGCGGCGGGCATCATGCCCTGGCAGGGCCCGCGATCACTGCCGCTGTGGTTGCCCGACATCCTCTGGGGCGTGGTCGACCGCGACACCGCCCCGGCCCTGGCCGCCGGCCTGCGGTGCAGGCCGATCGCCGAGACGGCCCTGGCCGCACTGGAAACCGAACGCGCGCTCGGCACCGATCGCGAGCGGCAGGCCGGCCTGACCGCGGCGGAGGAAGCCGAACTGCTGGACGGGCGGTGAGATCGGCCGGCCATCCGGGTCGCTCCGAGTCCGGTTCGGGTCTGTCGGTCCGAACAGCCTGGTGGCGACCCGGCCCGGGTCCGGCCGCGGCTGCACCCGGCCGCGGGTGACCAGGGCACTCACCCGGTGCTCCCGTGAACGTGCGGGCGTGCTGGAGTGTCGAGAAGCAGCGCGAGCGTGGATTCGGCGCCCTGGTTGCGGTTGCGTCCGCCGCGACCGGCGCCGACCTCCCGCGACGTCACCGGCAGCCGGTGGGTCGACGCCCTGCTCGGCGTCGCCATCCGGTCCCTGCGAGCCGACCGCGACCCCCCTGACGGCCACCCGGGGAATCGCGGTCGAACGAGCGGCACTGCCGCTGTCTCCGCCCCTCGCTCGCGCAGGTCCCGCAGCTGCTGCCGCTCATCAGGTGGTCGAGGTCGGCGTGGTGCCGGTCGAGCGGGGGTGGACGGTGATGAGCTCGTCCATGCCGACGACCCGCATGGCTTTGGCGACGTGGGAGGGCGCGTCGGTGATGGTGAGCGTGCCGCCGTCTGCGTGCAGTCGTCGCCAGACGCCGAGCAGGGCGCTCAGCCCCGAGGAGTCGCAGAACTCGACGCGCGAGAAGTCCAGCACGAGGTGGAGCACGCCGCTGGTCATGGCCAGCACGTCGCCGTACATGCCGGGGGCGGTGCTGTAGTCGATCTCACCGCCCACGTCGAGCGTGGTCCGCTCGTCGATTGTCGTCGTGGTCCGCGTGACGGTGACTCTGGGCAGGTTGTTCACTGGCGCTCGCCGTCTTCCTGGGTGTCGGAGCCCGCGGGATCCTGTAGGTCGGGAACAGGCGGCATGCTCAAGACCAGCAGGGCGACGTCGTCGGCGCGTTGTGCGTCGAACCGGTCGAGCAGTGCGACCACGTGCCCGGTCAGCTCGTCGGCCCGGCAGCCGCCGTGCCCGCCGAGGAACGCCCGCACCGCCTCCTCGCCGAACTCCTCGCCGCCGTGCGTGCGAGCCTCGGTGAGGCCGTCTGTGTAGAGCACCAGGGCGTCGCCGGGGCGCAGGGTGGCGGTGCAGGTGACGAAGCGGGCGTCGGGCAGCATGCCGATGAGCATCCCCTCCGGTGTGGACAGGGGCCGGACGTCACCCGAGGGGGACAGCAGGTACGGCGGTGGGTGGCCGCCGGAGACGACGGTCACGTCGAACCCCGTTGGCTCACTCGCCTCCGCGGAGGGCTGCGGGGTGAGCACGGCGAACACAGCGGTGCAGAACTTCGGCATCGCGTCGAGGGTCTGCTCGGCGATCATCGCGGTGTTCAGCTCGGTCAATGCCTCCGCGGGGTCGTCGTGGTGCGCGGCCAGCGACCGCAGCGTGTACCGGACGAACGAGGTCAGCGCCGCCGCCGGCGCGCCCTTGCCGCACACGTCGCCGAGCACGACGGCCCACCGGCCACCGGCCATGGGGAAGACGTCGTAGAAGTCGCCACCCACCTGGCGTACGGACGCGGGCTGGTAGTGCGCCGCCAGTTCCAGCCCCGAGATGCGGGGGAGTGCCGGTGGGATCAGGCTGCGTTGCAGGGTGGAGGCGAACGACTCGATCTCCGAGCGGTCGCGTTCGGCCTGCTGCCGCTGCTCCCGTTCCGCCCTCAACCGGTGAATCGCCGCCATGCGCAGCTCCAACTCGTCCAGCACCACCGCCGCGAGATCGCGCAGCGTGTCGATCTCCGCCTCCTTGATCTCCCTCGGACGGGTGTCGATCACGTTCACCGTGCCCAACCGCTCGCCCTCCGCGGTGACGATCGGTGCGGCGGCGTAGAACCGGACTCCGAGGTCGCCGGTGACCAGCGGGTTGTCCCGCGATCGCGGGTCGTGTGCCGCGTCGGTGACCACGTAGGGCTCGTCGGCGAGGATCGCTGATCCGCACAAGCCGGGGTCACGGCCGATCTGCGTCACCCCGTCCAAGCCGTGAGTGGCCTTGAACCAGATCCGGTCCTCGTCCACGATCGTCACCGTCGCGATCGGGACGTCGAACCACCGCGCGGCCAGTCGCGCGATCCGGTCGAAGGCTCCGTCCGGTGGCGTGTCGAGGATGTCGTACCGCCGCACGGCGGCGATCCGCGCCGCCTCGACGTCCTCGGGCGACTTCCCGCGGTCCGCCGGCGACCTCGCCGCCTCCCGCCGTGGAACACCCACCTCAGCCACCACCGCTCCGACCAGTCGACCAGACAGGTCCAGCCTGGCACGAGGTCGCCGCCGGCCACCAGCCGATCGTGAACCGACCGGGCACGGCGACGCCGTGCGGTGCGCGCGCCAGGGGCGGGACCGGCTGATTGCCGATCCCGCCCCTGTCCGTGTGGTGCTGTCCACCTCAGGTGGCCGATGGCCCAAGCGTCCCCGCCGTGGCCCGCCCGGCTGCCGGGCGACATGCGCCAGGTGACCGGGTCACCCCATCGGGTGAGAACGACGCGTCCCGCGCTTGATCGGCACGTGACCGTCATGCGGGGCCCGGTGTCGCGGCACAGACTTCGGTCATGGGTGAGAAGGAGTTCCGCAAGGGTGACGAGGTCACCTGGTCCAGTCACGGGCAGACGGTGCACGGCGAGGTGGTCGAGGAGATCACCGAGGACACCGAGGCGGCCGGCCGGCAGGTGCGGGCGTCGGAGGAAGATCCGCAGTACCGGGTGCGCAGCGACAAGAGCGGCAAGGACGCGGTGCACAAGCCGACCGCGCTGGAGGACGACTCGTGAGCGGCGAATTCGACGAGGCCGTGAACATGACGGCGGCGGAGTTGGAGCGGTGGCTCAACACCGACGAGTCGAAGTCGGTCGGGCAGTCCACCGGTGGGGAGTCGGTCGGGCACGAGTCCGGCAGGCGGATCGTGGAGCTGCTGCGGACCAAGAAGGGTGAGTTGACCGAGGACGACCACGCGCACATGCGCAAGGTCGTCGGCTACGTCCACCGGCACCTCGCCCAGCGCCCGGCCGGGGATGTCGGGCACACGAGGTGGCGCTACTCGCTGATGAACTGGGGACACGATCCTCTCAAGGACTGACCACCGCGCCGGCAGGACGACGGCGCGGCGCTTCCCGACGACGGCACTGATCGACTGCGACGGCACACGCTGCGGACAACACAGGTCCTGACCGCACCCGCCGCCGCCGACCCCTGAGCAACGGGCTCGGCGGCCCGCTGTTCACCGGACGCCGTCGGACAGGTCCCGCCGCACGATGTCGGCGGTGCGGCGACCGGACACCAGTGCGCCCTGGATGGAGGCGGTGTCCCGGTGGTCGCCGCACACGTACCGGCCTTCGCCGAACCGCACCGGTTGCCGCATCGGACGGCCCGGCGACGTCACCGGCAACGCGTGCGGTATCGCGTACCGGGCCACGAGTTCCCAGCCGCCGGCGTCACGGTCGTGCAGTGCGCCCAACCGCGCGCGAACCCGTGACTCGACGGACTCGTCGGCACCCATCACCCGGTCGGGTATCGAGGCGGTGATCAACGCCTTGCCCGCGGGTGCGTAGCCCTCGGCCACGGCGCTGATCACCGCCGTGTTGATCAGCAGGTCCGAGTCACCGTCGAGGACCAGCACCGGCTGGTCGTCCGCGGAGGCGGGTGCGGCGAAGTACCACGTGGTGACACCGTGCCAGGCAGGTTCCGGCACCTCCGGGACGAGCCGGTGCGCGGTCGCGCCGTCGGTGGCGACCACGACCGCTCGTGCTGAGATCACGGTCCCGTCCGCGAGGTGGACAGCGGTCCCGCGGACCTGTTCGACCGCGTGCCCGGTGCGGATCGACCGACTCGGCAGGGAGCGGGCCAGTTGGCGGGGCAGCTCCTGCATCCCGGCGTTGGGCACGGCACCACCGCCCCTGAGGAAGCACCGCCAGATCAGGCGGAAGGCCCGAGCCGAGCCTCCCAGGGACGGATCGAGGAACACCCCGGCGAGGAACGGCTTGAGGACGTCCTCGACCGTGCGGTCCGTGATGCCCCACCGGGACAGTTCGGCCCGGATCGACCGGTCGTCGGTCGGTCGCCCTCGCACCGCCGCGTCCGGCCCGAGGAGAAGACGCGCCGAGAGCGCGCTCACGGCGGCGACGTCCCTTGGGCGGTTCGCGGCGAACCGCACCGCGTCGGCCACCCGGCCGAGCACCGTGCCCGTCGTCGCGGACGGCGCTCTCCACGGCGGGACGAGGTGTTGTCGCCCGGTGGTGGTGACCGCGACCGCGCCGCGCACGAAGGGCCGCAGGTCCAAGGCCGAGAGGTCGAAGAGTCGCCGTACTTCCGGGTAGGAGGGCAGCAGCACCTGGAACCCCCGGTCCAGTCGGAACCCGTCGACCAGGTCCGTGCGCACCCGGCCACCGACCTCGGTGCCGGCTTCGCACACCGTGACCGCCAGGCCGGCACGGTGCAGCCGCCATGCCGCCGCGAGCCCGGCGAGCCCTGCTCCGACGACCACGACGTCGACGTCCGGTTCCACCACGCGCCCTTCCTGCCCTGTGACGTACCGGGATCAGTCAACCTCAGCGACCGCGGGACGGCACGACGGCGGGTGCGGCGGTGGGTGGCGCCGAAGTTGTCGGCCGACCGCCGCGTCGTCCCCTGGAACGGCTCATCAAGCCGATGGTCTTGACCGGCCGTATCGTCGATCGTGCGGCGCGGCACGCCCCACGTGCGCGATGCGCGGCGGACCGGTCGATCGTGTCGGCGGATCCTGCCGCGACAGCACCGCCGTGCCGGTGGCCGAAGGCACGTCGTGGACAACGTGGTACGTCGGAGGGGAGAACCAAGCATGCGTCGAGACACCGCTCCTGACCGAGTTGCTCCCGAACGGGGGAGGGCCGACCTGTTCCGGTCGGTGGCGGTGCTGGTGGCCGCCGCGGTCCAGACGGCCGCAGGTGTGGTCGGCGGAGCGGGTCTGTGGGGTGAACCCGTGGGGACGGTGGCCAACTCCTATCCGACGTTGCTGCTTCCCGCCGGAGGGGCGTTCGCCATCTGGACGTTGATCTACGCCACGTTCGCGGCGCTTGCCGTCCGGCAGGCCCTGCCCGCTCAGCGCGCCCGCCGAACGCACCGCTCGACCGGCTGGTGGCTGGCGTCGGCCGGGGTGCTCAACGCCGGTTGGGTCGCGTTGTTCGCGCACCGCGAGATCGTCGCCGCGCAGGTGGTGATCGTCGCGTTGCTGGTGTGCCTGACCGTCGCGGCCACCCGTCTCACCCACCACCCGGCTGCCGGCTGGCCTGATCGGCTGCTGGTGCACACCCCGGTCGCCGTCTACACCGGATGGGTGGCGATGGCGACCGTCGCCGGCGCGGCCACCACCGGCGCCGCCTCGGACGCGGCACCGTCCGTGACCGTGGCGGTGATCGCGGTGCTGCTGACCGGCGCGGTGGCCGCCACCGCGGCCCTCCGACTACCGGCCGTGGTCGGCTACGCCGCCGCGGTGTGCTGGGCGCTGATCTGGATCGTGGTCGGCACACCGGCCGCGCCGGTGCAGGTGGCCGGGACGTTCGCCGTCGTGATGGTGTTGGTGGCTTCGGTGGTGCGCGCGTACCGGGCGGGCGATGTCACCCGCAGCGCATGGGGTTGAGTCGGGGGTCGACCGGAAATGCACCTGGTCGGCTCTTCGTCGCCCACCGGAGCGGCGAGCCCTGGGCGGTGGCGTTGGAGGGCGAGCCCGAGTTCGCCGAGCCGGCCGGTCGGGCGCCCCTGCTCCGGCGAACGGTCCTCAGGGCCTGCGGAACAACTCGATCATCGCGGCGTACCCGTCCCGGCCCCGCCCCTCGGCAACGGCGCGCTCGGCCAGCCCCCTGACAAACCGCGGCAACTCGGCGTTCACCCCGTTCGCCTCGCTCTCCCGGATCAGGTACCCCATCGCGGCGGCGTGCGAGTCGATCGTCGCGTCCACCCCCGGGTACGCCCCTTCGTCGATCTGTTCCGCATACCCGGCCAACCAGTCGGCCGTCGTCGCGATGTTCTGCCGCGCGAACGGAACGAAAGCCGAAGCCCTCACGCCCGCCGCCTCCAGCAGGGCCACGCCCTGCAGGAAGCCGTTGAGCACGCTCCACATCAGGCTGACCCCCGCCCCGGCGTACAACGACGACAGCCCGTGATCGGCCCCGAGGTACACCGCCTCACCAAGAACCCGCAGAACCTCCTCGTGCACCTCGAACACCGAACGCGGCCCGCTGTACAAGGTCAACGACTCGGCCGTGCCGATCCCCTGCGGCATTCCCATGATCGCGCCCGCCAGGTAGCCGCCGACGCCCCTCAACCCACTGATCTCCCGCATCTGCGCCGATGTGGCCGAGGTCAGGTTCACCAACACCTTGCCCTCGAGCCCACCGCCCACCGACCGCAGCAGCCCGCGCACCACGTCGTGATCGGCGACGCAGACGACCACGACCGACGCGGCCGCCACGGCCTGCTCGAACGAATCGGCGACCGCGGCCCCCTCGGCGACCAACCGCCCGGCCTTCCCGGGAGTCCGGTTCCACACCGTCGTCGGATACCCCGCCCGCACGAACGCCCCCGCCAACGCCTGCCCCATCAACCCCAGCCCGACAACCGCCACCGGCTTCCCCACACCCATCGTCGTCTCCCTCGACCCATGCGGAACAGATGCCGGTATCCTCAACGTTCACACCGGTATGAAGGTCAAGGGCGAGCCGGGAATGCTGATCGGGGAGTTGAGCCGCCGCACCGGTGTCCGCACCCACCAACTCCGCTACTACGAAGCACAGGGTCTGCTCGAACCCAGCCGCAGCGCAGGCGGCTACCGCGAGTTCACCGAAGACGCGGTCCTGACCGTCATGCAGATCACGAAACTGCTGGGCGCAGGCCTGTCGACCGAGGAAATCGCCTACGTGCTCCCGTGCGCCACAGGTCCTGCGCCGAACATGGCGCCCTGCCCGGAACTGCTCGACGGCCTCCGCGCCCGTCTCCAGGCGCTGGACGACCGGCTCGCGGCCCTCACCCGATCCCGCGAAGCCCTCGCCGACTACGTCGCCGCCACCGAACGATCGACGGCCCCCGTGCCGAGCCGGTGACACCGACGACGACATCCCCGGAGGCGTCGCGCCGGTACGACGTCGAACGTCGCTCCAGCCTGTCACGGTGCACGCCCCAGGCCCGAACCCCGCAGGATCGAGCCGGACGGGACGTGGTGCCGGGCGACCAGGTGGAGAACGCGGTGATGCCCAGTCGGCGGGCGAGGTCCTGGTGACCACGACGTCGGCGGGCGCACTGCCATCGGCAGCGAGAAGATCGGCTGCCCCGGGCTCGTCCCGGTGTACGAGCCCGGGGCAGCGTCCTCAGAGACGTGCCGCACCCTTCGCCGCCGTGGACGCGACTGCCTTGGCACGACGCTCGCCGGCGCGCTCCTCGGCGGTGCCGCGAACCCCGTCCGCCGCGGCGGCACCGGACGGGGTCGGAGCGGAGTGGTCGCCGACGATCCCGCCGCGGATGCTGTTGTTGGTTGCCACCTCGGCCACCGGGTTGTTGGCGGTGAGACGGAGAGTGCCGTTGACGATGTTGTCGTCCAGCGTGGTACGGCCGCCGGTCGTGTTCGAGATGCCGACGTCCCTGGCGAAGTAGCCACCGGAGGCGCAGCTGTCGAGGCCACCGTTCGGGCCGAGCTGCACGCCGCCGAGGTTGCCGGCGAACGTGGCCTTGCCCTGGACCGCGGTGCCGCAGACGACGCTGCCGGTCGCGTTGTTCAGCACGGACAGCGTCCCGTCCACGAAGGTGTCGTGCAGATCCGTGAAGTACGCCGCGTTGGTGCTGACGTTGCCGGCGATCTCGCTGCCGGTCACGCTGACCTCGCCGACGCCCGCGGTGACGTCGCCGTCGACCTTCGAGCCCTGCTCGACGAACAGGAACCCCTCGATCGTGGCCGAGCCCTTCGGTTCCACGACCACACCGCCGGTGTCGGTGTTGTCGAGGAAGAGCCCGAAGCCGCCGGCGGCCAGGGTGACGCGGCCTTCGACCCTGGTGTCGGTCGTGTCGAGGTAACCGTCGGCCGCCACCCGGACCTCGCCGTTGACCGTGCCGCCGTTGATCACGAGGTTGCTGCCGGCGGCCACGCGCACGTTGCCGGTGACGGTGGTGCCTTGCAGTGAGCACGACTCACCCGGCGGCACGTACAGGTCGCTGGGAACCGTGACGGCTCCGCCGCTGCCGACGCAGTACATCACCAGGTCCGCGTGCGCGTTCTGGGCGGTGCACATCACCGTAGCGGTGACGATGGCGCTCAAGGTCGCGAGCGCGGATGCGGTCCGTCTGGCCATTCTCGGTTCTCCCTGCTGCTGTGGAAGGAACTACTCGCCGATGTCGGATCGCGAGGCCGCGCGCACGATGGTGCTCTGTTCCCTGGCGGTCAGCACGCCCCTCGTCACCAGCTCGGCGGTGACCCGTTCGACGTGCCGGACGAACGTGCCGTGGTCGGAGTACCCGCGGTGCTGGTCGATGAGATCGCTGACGGTGCAGCCGTTGCCGGTGTCGGTGTTCGGGACCCGGGTGTCGTCGTGCCCGATGACCACCGTCTCGCGCGTGTCGGAGTCGGGGCACGCATCCGCCCCCTGCTCCACCACGGTGAACGACACCGATTTCTCCGCCGCGGTGTTGCCGGCTTTGTCGGTGGCCCGGTACCGCACGGTGTGCGGGCCCGCGGCGCCGACCACGAACGCCGACGAGTACGCGGTCCAACCACCGCCGTCCACCGCGTACTCGACCCGGTCCACGCCGGACTGCGCGTCCGTCGCGGTGATCGTCACCGTCGCGTGGTCGACGTAGTCGCCGTGGGGGTTCGTGGCTCCGGACACTGCGGCGGACGTCGACGGTGCCGTGGTGTCACCTGGCGGCGCGACGACGGTGAAGGCGACCACGCCCTCCGGCGAGACGTTCCCGGCGTTGTCGGTAGCGCGGTAGTGGACCATGTGCGAACCGGGCGCGGTGACGTCGAACGTTGCCGTGTAGGCGGTCCACGGTCCGGAGTGCAGCCGGTACTCGCGGCTGCGGACGCCGGAGTCGGAGTCGGTCGCGTTGATGGTGACGGTCGCCTTGCCGACGTAGTTGCCCTCGGTGTCCTTGGTCCCGGCGACGTCGGCCGAGACCGCGGGCGGAGTCGAGTCGGACTGTGGTTCGACCACGCGGAACGACACCGATCCGACCTCGGAGGTGTTGCCCGCCCGGTCGGTCGCCCGGTACTGCACGGAGTGGTCGCCGATCGCGGTGACCCGGACCGGCTGGGTGTAGGGCGTGAAACCGGTGTCGTCCACCTCGTACTCGACCAGCTCCACCCCCGAGCCCACGTCCGAGGCGGTCACGGTCACCGTGGCGCTGCCGAGGTAGTTGCCGTCTGCATCCCGCGAGCCGGTGACGCCGCCTGTCACGGTGGGCGCGGTGGTGTCCTCGCCGGCGTCGGTCACCGTGAACTCGCCGACCATCGAGCCGTGGCCGGGGATGGTGCAGAGGTAGCGGTACTTGCCGGGGGTGAGCGTCACCGTGGCCTCGTGCCTGCCGTTGCGGTCGTCGAACGGGTTGGCCAGGATGTTCAGGTCGACGTCGCTGTTGTAGCCCGACGTGGACGTGTCGAAGGTGAGGGTGTGCGGCATACCGGTCGTGTTGCCGGTGGCCTCGCTGTTCTCGAAGACGATCTTCGTCGGACCCGGCGCCGCGGTGGTCGGCGCCGACTTGTAGCGGGTGATGTCGTTGTCGGCGGTCCAGGTCAGCACCTGTTCCTGGAGCTGGACGGGAGCGGCCGGCAGCGCGGCGGCCGGGATGACCGCGGTCAGGGACGCCCACATCAAGGCGGCCGTCACCGCGGCAGTCGAACGTCGGAACATGCTGCACCTTCCCTGAGTGCGGGGCCGGCCGGCGCGCTTGCCCGCGCACCGGCCGGCCTCACGCGGCTACCGCGACCGCACTCGGACGTTGCGGAAATCAATCACGTCGTTGGTGCCGTGGTTCTGCAGACCCAGGAAGCCGGTGGCGAACTGGCGCAGGTCAGTCGGAGGGTCGCTCGGCCGGGACGACTGCTTGCCCGGCGTGTTGTCGAACTCGTTGATCACCACACCGTCGCGGATGATCGTGTAGTGCTGCCCGACGACCCGGATCTCGTAGTCGTTCCAGACGCCCTTCCCGGGCGTGCCGGACGGGGGCGGTCCGACCGGGTCGAAGTTGTAGATCGACCCGGTCTTCTGCGGCTCACCGGTCGCACCGTCGTAGATCTGGACCTCGTGCCCGCAGTAGATCGCCACCCACGCCGCCGACGTCCGCGCGGAGCCGATGGTCCCGCAGCTGCCCGGCGGGCGTTGCTCCACGGGCGTGCGCGGGTCGGGGAACCTGGTGAACACACCGCTGTTGGCGCTGGTGCCCTCCGGTGACATGTCGCGGAACTGCAGCCTCACCGAGAAGTCGCCGAACTGCTTGCGCGTGTACCACAACATGCCCAGCCCGCCGGCGGAGCGCAGCGAGCCGTCCGGCTGGATCGAGAACGACCCGCCCGGTGCCTGCGTCCAGCCGCGCAGCGACTCCGCTGTGCCGTCGAAGATCGGCTCGTACCCGGTGTCGGCCGCCGTGCCGACATCCGAGCCGGCGGCGGCACGGGCCAGCGCGGTGTTCTCGCGGCCGGTGATCACGCCGTCGCGCTGCAACCGGTCGGCGACCGCGGTGACGTGGCGGACGAACGCGCCGTGGTCGACCCACGGGCTTTCGTCGTCGATCAGGTCGTTGACCGTGCAGCCGCCGCCGACCTGCTCGTTGGCCACGCCCGAGTCCGCGTCGCCCAGCCACACCGTGCCCCGGTCGTCGGGAACCGCGCAGCCCACGTCCACGGTGACCGGCACGACCTGCGTCTCGCCGTCTGCGTAGGTCACGGTGAGCTTGGCGTGGTACTCGCCGACCCGGGCGTAGGTGTGCCGGGGGTCGGCTTCGGTGGACGAGGCGCCGTCGCCGAACTCCCAGCGGTGCGACACGCCGCCGGACCGCGAGCCGGTGAAGGCGATGGTCAGCGGCCTGTTCTGGACCGCGACGGAGGTTGCGGCCGGTACCGGCGTCTTGGCCCCACCCCGGTAGGTGATCCGGATCAGCTTCTGGTTCGGGTGCAGGCTGAAGAACCCGCCGCCGTAGTCGAGCAGGTAGAGCGCGCCGTCGGTGCCGAACTTCGCGTCCATCCAGCTCTGCAACCGGTCGTCGCCGACCCCTCCCGGGATGATCGCGCGCAGGCTCTCGGCGAAGGCAGGGGGAGCGGCCGTCGGCACACCGGCCGGGTCGACGGTCACCGCGACCCGGTTGGCCGAGTTGGACTGGTCACCGATGAACCACTTGTCGTCCCAGTGCTCCGGCCACGCGACACCGCTGCCGGTGTCGACCAGCTCGCGGTGGTAGGTGGGCCCGGTCATGATCGCCTGGCCGCCGCCGCGCAGGTACGGCTGGGTGTAGGTGGCGTCGGCGGCGTTGTAGGTGGGGATGCCGCTGCCGTCCGGGCGGGCCGGGAAGACCGGGCCGCCACCGCCCGGCGCGTACCAGATCATGTTGTTCTCGACCGGCGGCAGGTCGACCAGGCCGGTGTTGCGCGGCGAGTGGTTCTTCGGCGCGTCGCAGTCGTACCACCCGGTCAGCACGGTCGCGTCGGTGGCGCTGCGATCGCGGTAGGGCTGCTTGTTGCCCATGCAGTAGGGCCAACCGTGGTTGCCCGCCTCGGTGATGATCGTCGCGGTCTCGTACTTGGCCGGACCGAGTTCAGGATTCGGCTGGGACGCGTCCGGACCGACCCAGGCCGCGGTCAGCCACTGGGTGACGGGGTCGATCTGCAGGCGCGAGATGTTCCGCACGCCCATCACGTAGATCTCCGGGCGGGTCTTGTCGGTGCCCGGGGGGAACAGGTTGCCAGGCGGGATCGTGTACGTCCCGTCCGGCTCGGGGTGGATGCGGATGATCTTGCCGTTCAGGTCGTTGGTGTTCCCCGCTGTACGGCGGGCGTCCTGGAAGGACAGCCCTTGCCACTCCGCGGTCCAGTTGTTGCCGGAGTAGCCCTGGGAACCCTGCGAGGAGTTGGCGTCCCCCGATCCCACGTACAGGTTGCCCTTGGCGTCGAACGCCATGCCGCCGCCCGCGTGGCAGCAGCTGTGCTGCTGGACTTCCCACTGGAGCAGGTCCTTGCGGGTGGCCAGGTCGATCGTCTGCGCGGCGCGGTCGTAGGTGAGCCGCGAGATCGTCCGCTTGCCGGTCCGCTTCTCCCGGTCCACGGTGTCCTGAGGCATCCAGTAGACGTAGATCCAGCCGTTCTCGGTGAACTCCGGGTCGGGCACGATGCCCAGCAGGCCTTCCTCGTTCTTGACCAACTCGGTGCCGCTGCCGCGGTTGCCCATCACCGGTAGCGTCGCCAGCAGCTCCACCTGCTTGGTACCCGGCTTGAACTGGTGGATCGTGCCGCAGCCGAGGCCGACCTTCGGGTCGGTCCAGGGGACGACCGGGCCGGTCGGGCAGGCCGCCTTGCCGACGTAGAACACCGTGCCGTCCGGGGCGACGGTCAGGCCGTGCGGCTCGCCGATCTGGTCGAGCTGACCGGGTTGGTTGGCCGCGGTCAGCCGCTCGATCTTGTAGTTCGCCGCGATGGTGGCCTGGCAGTCGCCGCGCGCCAGGCCGGTCGTCCACTTGAGAGCGCCCGTCAGGTGGCTGCGGAGAGCGTCTTCGCCGTAGCTGTCCTCGGTGTGGCCCATGCCGGTGTAGAAGGAGCGACCGCCTTCGTAGTCGCGGCACCAGGACACCGGGTGGAACGGGCCGTTGGCGCCCGGACCGGGGTCGTAGTGCCGTTCCTCCACCTGGGCGACCGCGTGCACGGTGCCGACCGGGCTCGGGTCCCAGTTGTACCAGCGGTCCGATCGGGTGATGTTCAGCGGCAGGCCCTCGTTGGCCGGGTGCTGCCGGTCCAGGACGTTCACCACGGAGCGGTGCACCCCCGGCTCCGGCGCGGGCGTCGGGTCGCCGGAGAACAGGCGCAGGTCGGCCAGTTGGGTCATCGGCTCGCCCGAGTTCGCTGTGATGTCCAGCCGGTAGTGCTGGAACGACCGCGGCTCGGCGATGGTGAACGTCCGGCTCTGGAAGCGTTCCGCGAACGCCTGGCCGGTGCGGCGGTCCAGGTCGGTCCAGGTCGTGCCGTCCGCGGAACCCTGCAGGGTCCAGTCCTTCGGGTCACGGCCGGCGGCGTCGTTGGCCGAGGTGAGCGCGTAGCGGTTCACCGCGGCGGACGCGGGCAGCCGGTAGGCCGCCCACGCTGTCGGGCTCTTGACCAGCCACTTGGTCTCCGGTTTGCCGTCGGCCAGCATGTCCTTGGTCTCGTTCGGCGCGTTCTCGGCGCTCGCCGTCACCGCGCTCACCGTCTCGGGGGTGGCGGTGGTGCCGACCGGGCGCGTGCCGATGAGACCGGTGAACCAGGACGACTCGGGCTGGGCCTTCGCGGCGTCGGCCACTCCGAGGAACCCGCCGCCGTCCCTCATGTGGTTCCGCAGCGCCGCTTCCTGGTCACGGCTGAGCGCCACGCCCGCCGCGGACAGGAACACGACACCGCGGTACTTGGTGAGGTTGTCCGCGGTGAACACGGCGGGATCGGACGAGGAGTCGACGGTGATGCCGTTGGCCGCGCCGAGCTCCCGGAAGGCCTGCGTGGCGCGGGCGACCGGGTCCCGCTGCTCGGCGACCGGGCCGTGGAAGACCAGGACCGACACCGGTGCGGCGGCGGTGACGATCGGCGCCTGCCGCGGCGCCGCCGGTGCAGCGGTCGCGGCGGTGAGCGATCCGGCGAGCACGACCACCGCGGCGGTCACCGCCGACAACGCCCTTCTCCCTGATCTCCTGCGATTTCCGCCTGCAGACATCCTTGGCCCCATCCTCACTCCTTCGTCGTGGCCGGGCCGCGAGGTCATCGCGATGGCGAGTGCTGGTGCTGCCCGTCCCCCTCGGCAGGGGCGTGCACCGGCGGAGCTTGTGCTGCTGCCGCGCCGTGGTCGTGCCCGTGGAAGCGGTCGACGGCCTCCTGCGCGCCGGGCGGCATGGTGCCGTCGCCGTTGCGCACGAGGAAGATCCCGGACATCCCGGTCTCCGAGTGGCTCTGCACGTGGCAGTGGTACATCCACGCGCCGGGGCCGACGCCCTCGCCCGCCAGGACCTGGAACCCGAACGAGCTGCCGGGGTTGAGGTCCTTGTTGTCCACCACCTGGCTCGGGTCGGCCGGACCTTCGAGCATCCCGGTGCGGTTGTCGGCCCACCGGTGCGCGTGCAGGTGGAAGGTGTGGAACTGGTTGCCGTGCCCGATCGCGATCCACTCCACCCGCTGGCCGAGGTTGGCCTCGAACATCGGCGTGTGCGGCGCGATCCGGTTGTTGATCGTCATCTCGTTGAACACGACGGTGAACTGCTTGTCGGGCAGGATGTCCCCTCTCCGGCGCACGATCAGCGCGCCGTACAGCCCGCGCGCGATGCCCAGGGAGCCGTGGTCGGTGCCCATGGCGTGGTCGTGGTAATGCCAGTAGCCCGCGTTGCCGGGCATCAGGCGCCTGCCCGCGGTGGCCGTCATCTCCCGCGAGCGCCAGGTGTACGTGCGCGTCTCGCCCGGGTTGTTGAAGGAGGCGTTGAGCGGGCTGCCGTCCGACTCGACGCCGTAGTCGACGCCGTGCGGGTGGATGGACATCCGCCGGTCGGTGTTGTTGACGAGGGTGATCTCCAGCGTGTCGCCCTCGTAGATCTCCAGGATCGGACCCGGAACGGTCGCTTGACCGGGTGCCAGACCGTAGCCGTACAGGTTGTCGGGCAAGGCTTCCGCGTACAGGGTGATCCTCTTGACCACGCCCGCCTGCGCACTGGCGGCGTGCCGGGGCACCACCGGGCCCAGGGTCGTGGCGACCGGCACGGCCAAGCCCGCCGTGCCGGTCGCCAGCACGGCGCGACGGGACACGAGCCTGGTGAACCAGCCGGGTTGGACGGGCTCGTCCATCGTTCTCCATCCAGGTCGACGGCGTCCGCCCGGAAAGGGCGCCACCGGTGCCGAAAAGGCTAGGAACAATGAGGGCGTGGGCGGCTCAGGAATGGGCGGAACGCCCATTCCCCGCGTTGAACGGACCGTCCGAGTCGCGTCGGTGCGGACGGCGTTGAAGGTCGTTGTTGTCCGGTCTGCGGTTCAGCGAAGTTTGGCAGTCTTTCGCCTCAACCACCTGCAACTTATGCACGGTTCCAACAAAAGTGAAGGGCCAAGTGGCCTAACGGGGCGGACATTCTGTGTCATATTGTGGGACGCCTGCGTCGCGTTCACTCGATTGGCTCAGTTGCGGTCGTGCGCGTGTACTCGACAAGTGCTCCTCAAGCAAACGTCCATGGCTTGCGCTTGGCGTGCGTGGTGCGTCGGTGCTCATCGGGTAGTGCCGCTAGCTGCGGAAATGGGCCTGAGCGGACGATGTGGCACCGGGTTCCGAAATTTCGGAGAGCACCGCTGCGGGCGGCCGCATTGCCGCCGGGATGCGCGATCAGGTGGTATCCCAACCAGAAGGTGCCGGTCTCGATGGTGGGTTTGGCGGACCGTGGACCGGACGGCGGCCGACCGCTCGGTCATCGCCTCGCCGCCGCGTTCCTGCGTGCGGGGTCGGCTGAACCGCACCGTCCACTTCGGCCTCCTCTGGCGGTCGGGAATGTCGCATTCGACCGTCCGTGTGCCCTTCGTGGGCCGCAGTGCACCTTGCCCCCTGCAGACAAGGAGTCCGATCATGAATTCATCGCGGAGAACGGTTCGGCGAACGACCGTCCTGCTGGCCGCGGCGCTGTCGGTGGCCGGCGTGCTGGCCTGGCCGGACGGCCTGCCCGCTCGGGCCGAGGAGGCGAACTCGTCACCGGCCGGGTGGGAGCGGTCCCACGAGCGCCACCCCACCGGGCAGCTCGCCCTCAACGTGCACCACACCGTGCACCTGGTCGCTTCCGCGGTCAGCTCCGGGGTGCTCGGCATCAAGTGGGAGTGGCCGTAGCGGGTGGCGAACCCGCCCGAGAGGAGGATGGCCGCGTCCAGGCCGAAACCCGGCCGGCTCCGGCGCACGCCGGCTTGGTCCATCGCCCGTGCCCGACGACGTCGCGGCCTGTGCGTGTGGGGCAGGAGCCGGCGTGATGCCTCAGACGGTGCGGGGTCGCCACGGCTCGTGCTCGTGTGCGAGCCACACCAGCTCTGGGTCGAGCGCGAGGACCCGCTGACGGCCTTCGGTGGGCGGCTCGTCGAACTCGCCGTGCCAGACCGCCACGTCGCCGCCGATGACGATCGGACGCCCGCCGGTCTCGACGACGACCACCTGCGAGCCGCGCGTGTGGCCCGGCGCCGGGACGAGTCGGAGCCCGGGAAGCAGCTCCAGCTCGCCGTCGACCGGCACGTACCGCACGCCGGGCGCGTCGACCCACTCGCGGATGTAGACGTCCTCGCTGCGCGCGTCGTCGAGCTCCCGGCGCTGGACGTAGATCGGCTTGCCGGCGAAGAGGTGGTTGCCGCCGCAGTGGTCACCGTGCAGGTGGGTGTTGACGACGATGTCGATGCCGGCGAGATCGAAGTCCTGCTCGCCGAGTGGCCGGAGGCGGGGATCGAGGTCGGCGGCGGCCGGATGCAGCTCCGTCATGCCGGTGTCGACCAGCACGCGCCCTCGCGGATGGTCGATGACGTGCACGTAGATCGGCATCCGCTCGCCCTCGACGTGCAGGTCGGCGACGAAGACCGGCGTGACGGTGATCGAGGCGGGATCGCTCATCGCGCAACGCCCTCCGCGCGCACCGACGCGCGGCCCACGCACGTCTCGCGCCGGCGCCACGCGCGCAGGAACGCCTCCTGGACGAGGTCCTCGGCCTCCTCGAACGAACCGGGCAGGCGGTAGCGGTGGAGGTGCGGCTCGCGGCGGTGCGGCTCGACGCGGGCGCCGAAGGCCTGCTCGTCGAGCGGCCCGAGGTCGTCAGTGGTGGGGGTCATGGTGGTATGACGACGGGCGGCCCGAAAACTCATCACCGACACCGGACCGCGTCCCGAGGTCGTCCGGATCGGGCCGCGCCGGTTCCCCGCTCCCGCTTCGCCCATCGCGCACCTCTCCTGTGCCACCCGCCATCCGGTTGATTCCGGTGCGGCGCCGAGTCCGCGGTCTCGTCGCAGGATAGTTCGATCAGCCTGCGCCGGAGCGCTGGCCCGACTCACACGGGGCGTCGTCCTCGACGGCCTGGACGACCGCCGTTCCGGATGGCGCGAGCCGCACCCGCCGACACCTCCGGCGCGGTCGCCGTCGGAGTTCTGGTGCGGGAACCGGCCGAACCGGGTGTCGTGCTCGACCTGCGGGAAGCGGTAGAAGGCCTCCGAGTCGGGTTCCCCGATCGTCGGCGCGGTCGTCCGTCCAGCGAACCGCGCGGGGCGGCCGTAGATTCTGCCCACGGAGACGAGCGGCGTCCTCCCGGCGGCGCCCTGACCGGCGCCGTGGGCGCATCGCACCGGGACCGAGGTCACCCGTCCAGGTGATCGGCACACCGCGTGCGGAAGGGAGCGGTCGTGCGGGAGCCAGGTTTCCGGCGGGAACTGGACGCCCGCCGCCACCAGCGGGTCGGCGTGGACTGGGCGGGCGGGCTGCCGGCGCAGTACGGCGTGGCGCCGAGGGTCCGGGTGGGACGCGACCGGTGGTTCAACCTGCTGTGGTTGATCCCTCTCGCGTTCCTGTTCCTCGTGATCGGCATCGCGGTGGCCAAGGGGCTGCGCGAGTTGCCCTCCGTGCAGCGGTTCATCGAGGCCCACCCCGGCGACTCGGAGCTGCCCGCCGGGGCCCCGGTGGGCATCCCGGCGTGGCTGGGCTGGCAGCACTTCCTCAACGCGTTCCTGATGATCTTCATCATCAGGTCCGGCATCACCGTCCTGGCCGACCACCCGCGCCTGTACTGGACGCGGAACTCCACTCCAGGCTCGGAGTGGTTGCGGATGCAGAAGCCGGTGCCCGACGACCCGGACTACACCGCCAAGGCCGACTCCATCACGTTGCCGGACGGGGTGGGGCTGCCCGGTCGGCGGCACTCGATCGGCCTGGCCCGGTGGTGGCACCTGGGTGCGGACGTGCTGTGGCTGGTCAACGGCGTCGTGTTCTACGTGCTGCTGTTCACCACCGGGCAGTGGGTGCGGCTGGTGCCGCTGAGCTGGGAGGTGGCGCCCAACGCGCTGTCGGTGGCCATCCAGTACCTGTCGCTGGACTGGCCCACCGAGAACGGCTGGAACAACTACAACAGCCTTCAGCTCGTCTCCTACTTCGTCACGGTGTTCATCGCGGCCCCGGCGGCGCTGATCACCGGGCTGGGCATGTCGCCCGCCCTGTCGACGCGCTTCCACCGCGTCAGCTCGGTGCTGAGCATCCAGTTGGCCCGCTCGCTGCACTTCCTGGTGCTGTGCTGGTTCCTGGTGTTCATCGTCGTGCACGTGACGTTGGTGCTCACCACCGGCGCGCTGCGCAACCTGAACCACATGTACGCCGCGAACGACTCCGGGACCTGGGTCGGGTTCGGCATCTTCGCCCTGTCCCTGGTGGTGATGGTCGTCGCCTGGGTCGCGGCCACCCCCGTCACCTACCGGCACCCCCGCCTGGTGCGGCGGATCGGCTACGCCCTCATCGGACCCGCGCAGCGGCTCTTCGAGCACATCGACTCCAAGGCGGGTCGCTACACCGACAAGGACATCTCCCCGTTCTTCTGGGCCAACGGGCGCGTGCCGGACTCCGAGGAGTACCGGGTGCTGCGGGCCGACGACTTCCGCGACTACCGCCTGGCCGTGTACGGGCTGGTGGAGAACCCGGTCGAACTCGGCCTGGAGGACCTGCGGTCGATGCCGTACCACGACCAGGTCACCCAGCACTTCTGCATCCAGGGCTGGTCCGGCGTGGCCCGCTGGGGCGGGGTGTCGATGTCGACGGTGCTCGACCTGGTCAGGCCCCGGCCGGAGGCGAAGTGGGTGGTGTTCTACTCCTTCGCCCAGGGCTCCGACGAGGGCATCTACTACGACGTCCACGCCATCGAGCAGATGCGCTACCACCTCACGATGCTGGCGCTGGACATGAACGGCGAACCGCTGCCGTTCCGCCACGGCGCCCCCGTGCGGCTGCGCAACGAGGCCCAGCTCGGTTTCAAGATGGTCAAGTGGGTCAAGGGCATCGAGTTCGTCGACGACTTCTCCTCGGTCGGCGGCGGCCTGGGCGGCTACAACAACGACCACGAGTTCTTCGGGTACCGGCAGTCGATCTGATGGCCGACCGCACCGCCCGGCGACCGGGTCCGGGCGACGCCTGGGCCGCGGCGGTCGACCGGGTTCCGCCGAGCGCGTCGTCGTTCGTGATGGCCTCGGGCATCGTCGCCACGTGCCTGTGGCAGCAGGACCTGGTCGTGCTCTCGTCCGCGCTGCTCGTGATCGCGATCGCGGGACTGGTCGCGATCGTCGTCGTGCAGGCGACCCGCCTGGCGTGCCGGCCCGCCGCGGCGCTGCGCGACGCGCGTGAACCGGGGCGGGCC
The DNA here is from genome assembly GCF_003014735.1 of Saccharothrix carnea. Lineage (GTDB taxonomy): Bacteria > Actinomycetota > Actinomycetes > Mycobacteriales > Pseudonocardiaceae > Actinosynnema > Actinosynnema carneum. The sequence continues at coordinate 33,990 of NZ_PYAX01000025.1, forward strand.
TTCGGCTACCTCACCATCGCCGCCGCCCTGGACGTCGTCATCACCGCGCTGGCCTCCCACGGCGTCCGGACCGTCGCGTCGGGCCTGCTCGTCCTGGCCGCCGCTCTGTGGCTGGTGCTCACCTACGCCATACCGGCCGTCCTGGTGCTGCGCACGACCAAGGCGCCCTCCCCGTCCGACGTCGACGGCAGCTGGCTGCTCTGGGTGGTGGGCGCCCAGTCGCTGTCGATCGCCGTGACGGCAGCCGGGACCGGCAGCGCCACCGCGACGGCCACGCTGGGGGTGGCGCTGTGGAGCGCGGGCACGGTGCTCTACGTCGTCCTCACCGCGATCGTCCTGTCACGCCTGCTGACCGCACCGAACACCGAGCAGACCATCACCCCGTCGTACTGGATCCTCACCGGCGCGACCGCGATCTCGGTCCTGGCCGCCGTCCACGTCCTGTCCCTCCCGGCCGGCCCCCGAATCCTGGGTGCCACGGAGGAGTTCGTGTCCGGGACCGCGATCGCGCTCTGGGCGTTCGGCACCTGGTGGCTGCCCCTGCTGATCATCTTCGGCCTCTGGCGCTACCTGATCCACCACCACCCCGTGCGCTACGAGACCGGCCTGTGGAGCGTCGTCTTCCCGCTCGGTACCTACGCCACGGCGAGCACCGCGCTCGGCGACACCCTGGACCTGCCCTTCCTGCGGACCACGGGCACGGTGACGACCGCGATCGCCACGGTCGCGTGGATCGCGACGACCGCCCTGATGCTGACCGCCGCCGTCACCTGGCTTCGCGGGCGGACCGCTGACGACCGTGGGCGACCGACTGCGTGGTCGGACGGGTCCGATCCTCGGTGACCCACGAGACCAGCAGGGCGTGCCCGCCCGCCGGCCCGATCGCGAGGTGGGATGAACCGGTGGCTGCGGGTCGACGACCCGGGCGGTCCGCGACCGCTCGGCGGCGCGGACCGGTCGCGCGGGGGTCCCGTGGTTCACACCCGGCCTCACGGGCGACCCTGCCGCACTGGTGTGTCGGTGGATCGACCATGCCTCGGTAGAGGTACGCGGAGCCGGGCAGGGCGAGCACCAGCAACGAGGCGGCGCGGGTTCTCGTGCACCCCGTCCTGGGCGGCGCGGACGTCCACGCCGGGGAGCAAGGCCGGGTTCGCAGGCGTGCGCGTGCCTGCGAACCCGGCCCCCCTTGTCCCACCTGTCGTGGTCATCCGCCCATAGGCGCCCCCGCGCGGGCTTCCTGGGCGTTCAACGGACGCAGAGTCAGCGTGTACTCGTAAGTGCTGTCGGGTCGGACCTGGCTGCGGGTCCGTACGGGGTTGGGGGTGTCACCCACACCGGTGACGGCGTGGCTCGCGTGCAGGGTGACCCAGCCCTTGTTGCGCTGGAGTTGGAACGGGTAGGCGGCCCGGTCGAGGTCGTCGTACGGCGTGACGCTGACGTCCTTCGCGCCCGCCACGAGCAGTCCGCCCGTCTTGCCGTCGGTGAGCAGCGCCCATCGGCTGTCCGTGTGGTTGCCGTGGTCCTGCGGGCGGTGGTAGTCGACGTACTGCTCGTCCACGGTGGACGAGTGGACGCCGATCGGGGTGCCGTCCTTGCGGTCGACGTAGCTCTCGGCCTTGCGTCCGTACCAGGCGAACCGGTCGTAGCTGTCCGGCACTGCCAGCGAGACGCCGATCCTGGGCAGGTAGGGCAGCGTGCGCATGGCGCCTTGCGGGGTGACCTTGTGCCCGAGCCGCAGCACGCCACCGCGCTCGACGGTGTAGGTCATCGTCTGGTCGAACCAGGCGCCCGTGACGTCGGGAGCGGCCACCCGGCTGTCCACGACGACGCGCACGCCCCCGGGGGAAGCCGGTTCGACGCGGACGCCGGTGACCGTGGTGGCGAGCCGGTCGAGTCCGACCGCGCGCCAGTCCTCGCCCTCCGCGCGACCCCACCGGAAGGTCTCGTTGCTGATCGGAGCGCGCCATGCGTCGAGCTCCGGCCCGCTGCGCAGCAGTTCGCGGTCGCGCACCTTGATCGACGACAGCGTGCCGGTCCGCTTGTCCACCGTGTAGCCGACGCCCTCGGCGGATGCCGTGACCGCCGCCGCGTCGTCGGTGGTGATCGTGGCACGCCCACCGTGGGTGCTCCGGTCGTGGTCGAGACCTGGGATCCTGGTACCGCCGAGGGGGAACTGGTCGTGCGCGAGCACGTGCCCGGCGGGCACCATCGGCAGCGCCGCCGTGGTGACGGCTTCCACGGTGAGGAACCGTTCCCGGTCGGCCGGGTTCGGCGGTGCGGGGATCCGGATCGTGCCGGTCGAGTTCGCCGCCACGCGCAGCGGCTGGTCCCCGCTGGTCACGACCCGCGAGCCCTCGGTGACGCGCCACCGCAGCGTGAGGTCCTCGGTACCGGTGAACTGCCGCTCGTTGAGCACCGACAGCACGCCCCCGGTGTAGCCGAACCGCAGTGGTTGCTGCGCCCACGCCATCTGGGTCGTCTCGGGCTGGGGATCGCGGTCGGGGCTGACCAGGCCGTCGAGGCCGGAGATGCTGGAGCCGTAGGACAGGTGGGTGCCGCGTTCCTCGATGCGGTCGAAGTCGAGCGCGAGCACCGCGCCGCCAACGGGCTCGGCCGCGTTCAGCTCAGCCGGGGTGAGGGTGCGGTCATAGACGCGGACGTCGTCCACGGTGCCGTGAGCCATCCGCCCGACGTTGCTCGGGTCGTTCCACGACGTCTCGAAATCACGGCCGATGTTGACCTCGGCCGACGAGGGGTCGATCGGTCCGTCGAACGGCTTGCTCGCGACCTCCCGGCCGTCGATGTACAGGCGCAGTGCGGTGCCGTCGTAGGTGCCGCTGACCCGGTGCCAGTTGCCGTAGAAGTCGCTCGGCACGGTGGCCTGCACCGCCTGCCAGGTGCCGCTGTGGATGAAGAACTCCAGCGTGCGCTCGTCCTTCATCTTCAACGCGTACTGGTGATCGCCCTTGCCGACGATCCGGAAGTCACCGCTCCAGGCCGCGGGCTTGACCCACGCGTCCAGGGTCAGCGCCTTGCCGGTGATGTCGAGCCTGCGGTCGCGGTAGACCTCCACGAAGTCGTCCAGGCCGGACAGGAACAACGCCTTGCCGCGATGCCCGTCGACCAGCTCCGGCGCACCGGACAGGTGCGCGGGGATGTTGTTGCCGGACGAGTCGGGCAGGATGCGCACCCGCTGCCGGATGCTGCCCTCGGCCCAGTCCCAGATGAAGCCGCCCTGGGTGGCGGGGTTGGCGCGGATGGTGTCCCAGAACTCGCGGAAGTTGCCGAGGCTGTTGCCCATCGCGTGCGCGTACTCGCCGAGGATGATCGGCTTCGCGGTGCTCTTCGCCTGTTCCTCGAACCGCTCGGGTGACGGGTAGCGCGGGCCCCACACGTCGGCGAACGGCGCGTCACCGTCCGGGTTGTTGGACTGGTGGTACTTGGGCCGGGTCGGCTCGTTGGCGTCCAGCCACTCGGCCATCGCGTAGTGGTGCGCGCCGAGACCGGCCTCGTTGCCGGTGTCCCACAGGAACACGCTCGGGTGGTTCTTGTCCCGCTCGACCATGGCCGTGAAGCGATCCAGGAACGCGGCCCGCCACTCCGGCTGGTTCGCCTGGCACCAGCGCGAGCAGTCCTCGTGGTTGTGGGTCTCGATGTCGACCTCGTCGGCGATCCACAGGCCGTGCTTGTCGGCCAGCTCGTAGAAGTACGGGTCGGACGGGTAGTGCGAGGTGCGCACCGCGTTGACGTTGAGCTGCTCCATCAGCGCCACGTCGCGCTCCTGCGCGGCGCGCGGGACGTGCCTGCCGTGGTCGGGGTCGGTCTCGGCGCGGTTCACGCCCTTGAACAGGACGCGCTTGCCGTTGACCAGCAGCTGCTCGTCGCGGATCTCGATCTCGCGGAAGCCGGTGGTCTCGGAGGTGATGTGCGTCGTGCCGTTGGGCGCGGTCAGGGTGAGCACGGCGGTGTGGAGGTTCGGCGTCTCGTCGGTCCACTTGGCGGGGTCGCGGACGGGCAGCTCGAACCGGGTGGTGCCGCCCGTGCCGGTGATCTCGACGTCCCGGGCGGCGGACGCGATCTCCTTGCCGCGGGCGTCGTGCAGGCTCAGTGCCAGGCGGTGTGCGCCGGTCGTGCCACCGGGCTTGCGCCCCACCTCGACGTCGGCGGACAGCACGGCGTCGGTGTAGGTGGCGTCCAGGTCGGTGCGCAGGGTGACGTCGCGGACGTGCGTGGCGGGCGTGGAGACCAGGCGCACCGAGCGGAAGATGCCCGAGTAGCGCCACTGGTCGACGTCCTCCAGGTACGCGCCCGCGCTCCAGCGGTGCACCTGCACGGCCACGCGGTTGCGGCCCGGCTTGAGGGCGACCGAGATGTCGAACTCCGCCGGGGTGTAACCGCCCTGGTCGTAGCCGACGTAGGTGCCGTTGACCCACACGAAGTAGGCCGACGTCACGCCTTCGAAGCGAAGCACGGTGGTGCGGTCGGCCCAGTCACGCGGTACGTCGAAGTCCTTGGCGTACGCGCCGGTCGGGTTGACGTCACGCGGCACGCGAGGCGGGTCGTCCGGCTGGATCTCGGTGGCGATGTTGCGGAAGATCGGGTGGTCCAGCCCGTCCGTCTGCCAGGTGTGCGGCACGGTGACCCGCCGCCAGCCGGAGGTGTCGAAGCCGCCGGCGTGGAAACCGGCCGGGACTTCCTCGGGCCGCTTGGCCATCGCGATGCGCCACTCGCCGTCCAGGGAGCGCGTGTACGGCGTGTGCTCGCCACCCCGGACGGCCGAGGCCACGTCGGCGTGCGGTGGCAGGAAGACGTGGGCCGGTTCCTGGTGCTCGGCGACCATGCCGGGGTTTTCCAAGTAGGACGCGTAGAGGTCGCCCGGGGGAGCGGCGGACGCGGTGCCGGGGCTGACGCCGACGACAGCACCACCCAGAACCGACAACACCACTGCGAGGACGCGCGAGCGCGACATGCCGAACCTCCCTCTCTTCTTCCGGCGACGAGCGGCTGCGGTGCCCGGTCCCGCTCTGCGCGGGCAGGACCGGACACCGGTGTTCCGGCGGGGTCGAGTTACCTCATGTTGGCCACGACGAAGGGCGCGTGGCCGTGCAGGTAGTTGCTCCAGCCGCCGGTGACGGGTGCGCCCGCCCTGAGCAGGTTGGTGGAATCGCTGCCGGTGTGGAGCTTCCAGGCGGTCCAGGAGACGCCGTTGGTGCGCATCCAGTCGATCCAGGCCTGTGCCTCGGGCAGGCAGGTGCGGCCGTCGGTGCCGCCGTCGGCGTGGCTGGCGCCCCACTCGGTGACGAACAGCGCGAGGCCGGCGCGGATCGCCGCGTTGCCCCTGTCGCGCAGCCAGGAGCCGTGGCTGCACGAGTAGAAGTGCAGCGTGTACACGAGGTTGGTGCCGGACACCGGGCTGGCCGCGGCCTGGTCGACGCCCTGGGACCAGTTCGGCGTGCCGAGCACGATGATGTTGTCGGGGTCGGCGGCGCGGATCGCGGAGACCACGGCCTGGTGGTAGGGCTTGACGACGCCGGTCCAGCTGACCTGGAGGGGTTCGTTCCAGGGCTCCCAGATGACGTTGGGCAGGTGGCCGTAGCGGCGGGCCAGGTCGCTGAAGAACGCGACCGCCTGCGACCGCGAGTTCTGCGCCTCGTGGGCGTGGTAGTCCACGATCACGTAGACCCCGGCGGCGACGGCGTTGTTGATGATCGTCTCGACCTGGCCGCGGGCCCTGTTCGGGTCGCTGAGGTAGGCACCGGACGGTTCCACGCCCATCGCGGCCCGGATGACCTGGAGGTTCCAGTTGTCGCGCATCCACCGCAGCGCCGAGAGGTTCTCGGCGTAGGCGGGGCTCTCCCAGTTGAGCCAGAAGCTGCTCACGCCGCGCAGTTGGACCCGTGCGCCGGTGCGGTCGCACATCGTGGTGCCGCAGACGCGCAGTTGCCCGTGGCGGGCGACGGGGGTGGTGCCCGCCGGCGGGGTCGTGGTGGTCGTGGAGGGGCCGCCGGTGGTGGTCCACCGCTGGTTGGACGCGCCGGTGCAGGTCCAGAGCACGATCAGGGTGCCGTTGGCGGTCCCGGCGCCGGTGGCGTCGAGGCACAGCCCGGACTGCACGCCGCGGATCGTGCCGTCGCTGTTGACGTCCCACTGTTGGCCGGCGCTGCCGTTGCAGTCCCAGATGGTGACGGCGGTGCCCGCGGTGGTGCGGCTGCCGGCGGCGTTGAGGCACTTGGTGCCGTACACCTGCAACTGGCGGGACGAGGTGGTGTTGAAGGTCTGGTTCGCGCCGCCGGTGCAGTCACGCAGGGCGACCTGGGTGCCGTTGGTCTGGGAGGACCCCGGTACCTCGACGCAGCGGCCTGAGCCGACGCCCTTGATCGCGGTGGTGGCGGCCGAGGCCGTGCTGATGACGGTCAGGAAGGTGCCCACGAGCACCGGGACGGCCACGAGAGCCGCCAGCAAGGGGCGGATCCGTGTGCGGCGCCGGCTCGCGTCGGTGAGGGCCGGTCGTGCTGGTTCCACTTGTTCTCCCTCGGGGTGAGGAGTCCGGGCCGGCAGGGCTCGGCCCGGTGTCGGTGTGAAGGCGGGACGCCGACCCGGCTCAGCGCCGGGACGACCGGTGTGAGAGCGACGTGGGCTCGGCCGTGTGTCGCAGGGCGCGCATGCGATCTCCTCGATCCACGAGGGGTGACGTCAAGGCGGCGGCGCACATAGTTAATCACACGATGAAACGAAGTCAAGGTGTGGCGCGGACGCGGGCAGCCGTGCTGGATCGTCCGGTCGTGCTCGGCTCCCGGCGTCGTCGCCCGCGGCCCGGCACCGGTCCGAACGGTATCGTCGCGTCGTGACGACGCCAGCCCGCGCTCGTGCCGCGTCGACGTGGCCGGACCTGCCCGAAGCAGCTCGTGACGTGCTGCTGGAAGTGCTGATCCACGGGCCCAGGTCCCGAGCCGAGATCGCCCCGCGGGTGCGCCTGTCGAGGGCGACCCTGACCCGTGCGGCCCGGGTGCTGGTCGGTCACGGGCTGCTGGTCGAGGGCGGCACCGAACTGCGCTCCTCCACCGGGCGTCCCTCGGAGATCCTGCACGTCCGCGGCGAGGCGCACCACTTCCTGGGCGTGAAGCTCACCGCCGACCGCCTCTACGCCGTCGTCGCCGACCTGACCGCCACGGTGACCGAGGCCGTCGAGGAGCCGTTGCCCTCCACCGACCCCGACGAGGTCGTCGCCCGGATCGCCGAGCTCGCGGCCGACCGGCCGTGGTTGACCGGGATCGGTGTCACGTTGGGTGGTGTCGTTCGTGACGGCGTGGTCGTCGACGCTGGGTTCCCGGCTTGGAAGAGCGTGGCTCTCGCGGCACCGGTCACTCGAGCGACCGGGCTGCCCGTCGCCGTCGACAACGACGTCCAGGCGTTGACCTCCGCCGAGCACTGGTTCGGCGCCGGTGCGGGCGTGGGCTCGATGGTGTTGATCACCGTTGGCGCGGGCGTCGGCACCGGCCTGATCATCGACGGCAAACTCGTCCAGGGCGCACACCGCCTGCCGCCCCGTTTCGCCCACCTCCTCGTCGACCCCGAAGGACCGCGGTGCGGCTACGGTCACCGGGGCTGCGCCTCCAGCTACCTGATGGGCCACGTCATCGCCCGCCGGGTCGACGGCTGCGACACCTTCGACGAGGCGGTCGAGAGGGCACGGGCCGGTGACCCCGGCGCCCAGGAGGTCTTCGCCGAGGCCGGCTACGCGCTCGGTGTCCTCATCGGACACGCGGCCAACTTCCTCGACCCGGAGAAGATCCTGCTCACCGGAGACGGTCTGCCCATCCACGAGCTCGCCACCGGCCAGATCCGCGACGGCATCGAGGACACCTACGAGGGCGACCTCGCCCTGATCGACCTCAACGTACAACCGTTCGACTTCAGTGAGTGGGCGCGCGCCGCCGCGGCGCTCGCCATCAAGTCCGCGATCACCGGCACCACCTGATCCCGCCGCCGGGGGCAGCCCGGTGTGGTGGGCATCGGACTCCGGTCGGGGTCGGCCGCCGCTGCTCGAACCCGACCGGATGCCCGTCCCGGGTGGACCGTCGATCAGATCGGCCTGACGTCGACCCAGAAGCGCGTGTCGTTGCTCAGGTTGGCGGAGTTGCTGTTGAGCTGGTCGCGGATCCAGTGGACGGCGGTCTTGTAGCCGTTGATGTCGCTCGTGTTGGGGTTGTTGATGCCGGTCTGGCCATTGCGGTGGCCGCCGAACCAGACCGTCATGCCGTAGGCGTTCTGGCTCTGGTGCAGGCACGAGATGTCGGCGGAGAGGTTGCTGTTGAGCGCGGCGCCGTTGTTCCACTGGCTGGTGGTCTGACCGCGGAACCGGTCGCACTTGCTGCGCAGCATGTACCAGTTCTGCTTGAAGATGCCGAAGTTCGCGGCGTCGTCCCGCTTGTTGTCGCCGTAGGGGTAGTTGGTGTCCATGCGCTCGGTCTCCAGCATGGCCACCGCCAGGTCGAGCACGTTGGCTCCCGCGTTGCGGACCTGCTGCTTGCGGCTGCCCAGGCCGCTGATGCTGTACGAGCCGCACCTCATGCCCGAAGGGCAGGCGGCCGTGACGACGTCGTCGGGTGCTGTGCAGTAGTAGTCGTTCCCTCGGCCCCACCCGTCGCCGACCGAGTTGCCGTCGGCGCAGTCGGAGTGGTCATCGCGGATGCTGTTCGCACCGGCTGGGACGGCGAACAGCGTCGTCCCGGCGAGTGCCAGCACCAAGGTGACCATGATCGCGGACAGTCTCCGCATGTGCTCTCACTCCTTTGTGAGTCCACTGGTCAGCCGCGGGGCGGTGTCAGCAGGATGGGCGTATTAACCGCTTAAGTCAAGTCGTCTGTTTGAGGGACATCACCTCGGCGCCCAGGAGCTGTACCGCTTAAGTATTAACTGCGACGGGCGCGAACCGCGCAGTGCGCGCATGGACCCGTCGCAGCGTTTTGATCGCGATGAAATCAACTCTTGACCCGGAGGAGCGTAGGGCTCCATCCTGGGATCCGCCCGGCTCGGCCGAGGGGTTGGCAGCGCCCCGGCGGTCGGGCACGCCACCCGTGGCGGGTGGTGTCCGTGCCGGGTCGGGCAGGGCCGGCGCCCCGGATCGCGCCGCACCTCGGTGGACTGCGCCTCCGGTTCGGCCCGACGACCTCATCCCCCCGATGTCCAACTTCGGCGCGGCGCTCTGGGAGCGCTCCCGGAGGGTAGACGAAGGAGCAGTGGTGCTCATGACCTCATTGAGAGCGCGAGCGTTCTCCGCCGTGGCGGCGATCAGCGCGTTGACCGGGGGCCTGGTGGTCGCCGGTGTGGCGGCCGCGGCCCCGGGCTGCAAGGTCGACTACGTGGTGCAGAACAAGTGGCAGGGCGGTTTCACCGGCAACGTCACGATCACCAACCTCGGCGACCCCGTCGACGGTTGGGCGTTGCGGTGGTCCTTCCCCGGTTCGGAGCGCTTCGGCCAGGGCTGGAACGCCACGTTCAGCGCGTCCGGGGCGAGCGTGACCGCGTCCAACGTGGACTGGAACCGCTCGATCCCGACCGGTGGCACGGCGTCCTTCGGTTTCAACGGGACCATGACCGGCGACGCGGTGGGCGTGCCTACGACGTTCACGTTGAACGGGACGACCTGCACGGGCAGCACCGTCCCCACGACCACGTCCTCCACCACGACGACCACCACGACGACCACCACGACGACCACCACGACGACCACCACGACGACCACCACGACGACCACCACGACGACCGGAGGCGGCACACCCCAGTGTTCGACCAACCCGGTGAACCCGAACGCGTCCGTGCAGGCGCGCAAGTTGTTGTGCTACGTCCAGTCGCAGTACGGCAACCACATCATCTCGGGCCAGCAGGAGTCGACCTGGATCGGTGGTCCGGACTACGAGATCAACCACATCCGGAACAACACCGGGAAGTACCCGGCGATCCGGGCGTTGGACTTCGGTGACTCGAAGGACCTGGCTCCGCGTGCGATCGCGTGGTGGAACGCGGGCGGCATCCCGATGATCGGCTACCACATGGGCGCGCCGACGAAGCCGGACACGTACGAGGGCACCCAGATGCAGGTGTCGATCAACGCGGTGCTCACCCCGGGCACGGCCGAGTACCAGTCGTTCATGCAGCGGTTGGACCAGGCCGCCGCGATGTTGCAGCAGCTGGAGAACGCCGGTGCGGCGGTGATCTGGCGGCCGTTCCACGAGGCCGGTGGCACGTGGTTCTGGTGGAGCAAGGAGGGCGGCGCGCAGTACAACCGGCTGTGGCGCTTCATGTTCAGCTACTTCACCAACACCAAGGGCCTGGACAACCTCGTCTGGTTGCACGGCTACAACGGTCAGCCGCAGGCGTCGTTCTACCCGGGCAAGTCGGTGGTGGACATCGGCGGCGCGGACACGTACGCGGGCAATGGCAATTACGACCCGCTCAACGCGATGTACAACTCGGTGCGCAACATCGTCGGCTCCACGCTGCCGATCGCGCTGCACGAGAACGGCCCGATCCCGGACCCGGACCGGTTGCAGTCCACCGGTACGCGGTGGGTGCTGTTCGGGACCTGGCACGGCAACCACCTGACGGTCAGCAACTCCATCGCCCACTTGCAGAAGGTCTACAACCACAGCTACGTCGTCACCCGGGACGAACTGCCCAACCTCCGGTAGTGACCGGCGCGGCCGAGACTCGCAGGTCTGGGCGATGACACCAGTGTGCGAGCCGAGGGTGGGGGACCACCGGCGAAGTTCGGCGGTCCCCCACCCTCGGCGTCGAGCCCCCTGTCGGGGTCTACCGGAAGTTGGGCAGCTCGTCGCGAGTGATGACGTAACTGCTGGCGTACACCTTCTGCAGGTGGGTGACCGAGTTGTGCTGGGTCAGGAAGTGGGAGTTCCAGGTCATGAACCACAGCCAGCGGGTGTTGGTGGACTGCAGGCGGTCCGGGTCGGGGATCGGACCGTTCTCGTGCAGCGCTACCGGGACCTGTGAGCCGACGGCGTTGCGCGCGGCGTTGTACATGGCGTTCTGCGGGTCGTAGTTGCCGCTGCCGGCATAGGTGTCGGCGCCGCCGATGTCGACGTAGGACCTGCCCGGGTAGAAGGAGCCGTTCGGGCTGCCGTTCGTGCCGAACATCCAGATCAGGTTGTTCAGCCCTTTGGTCCGGGTCAGGTAGTCGTACATGTAGCGCCAGAGCCGCACGTACTGCGCGCCGCCTTCCTTGCTCCACCAGAACCAGGTGCCGCCGGCCTCGTGGAACGGGCGCCAGATCACCGCGGCGCCGATGTCCTCCAACCGTTGCAGGTTGGCCGCGGCGGCGTCCATGCGCTGGCGGAACGAGTTGTTCTCGGCCGTGCCGGAGGTGAGCACGGCGTTGATGGACACCGCCATCTGGCTGCCCTCGTAGGTGTCGGGCTTGGTCGGGGCGCCCATGTGGTAGGCGACCTCAGGGATGCCGCCGGAGTTCCACCAGGTGATGGCGCGGCCGACGTAGTCGGTGGTCGCCTGGTCCATGCCCCGCAGGGCGGGGAGTTTGCCGGTGTTGCGCTGCACGTAGTTCATCTCGTACTCGGGACCGCCGTTCCAAGTGGACTCCTCCTGCCCGGAGATGATGTGGTTGCCGTACTGCGAGTGCAGGTAGCACAGGACCTTGCGCACCGCGGTGTTGGAGTTGGGGTTGACCGGGCTGACCGAGCACGTCGGGTCGGGCCCCGGACCGGTGCCGGCGCGCCACTGCTGGTTGGTCTGGCCGTTGCAGTTCCAGGGGTTGACCGAGGTACCGTTGGCCGTCGCGGCCCCGACCACGTCCAAGCAGAGCCCGGACTGGACCGCCGTCACGGAACCGTTGGCGTTGAGCCGGAACTTCTGGTTGGGCTGTCCGGTGCACTCCCGGATCAGCAGCCGCGCGCCCGCGGTGGTGGAGCCGTTCTCCACGTCCAGGCAACGGGTGCCGCCGAAAGTGCGCAGGTCGCCGGACGAGGTGAAGTCCCACGACTGGTTGGCCTGGCCGTTGCAGTCCCAGATCGCCACCGCCGACCCGGGCGTGGTGCTGTTGCCCACCACGTCCAGGCACCTGTTGGACGCCACGCTGATCAGCGAAGCCGGTACCGCGACCGCCGGTACGGCGCTCAACGCGGCCAGTCCGGGCACGGTCAGGACGAGCGCCAGCAGCGCCCGCCCGATTCTTCCTGTCGGGAGCATCGGATCTCCTTTGATCCATGGTGGCCGACGCCCTGGGAACACCGGTGGGCGGCGGGGGAAGTCGTCGGTCCAGCCCTCGGCCACGGGTACGCCGAGGACGATGTCGCTGCCGCCGCCGGCGTGGCCGGCGCGGAGAAAGCCCGTCCCGCCGGCGGTGTCGATGGGCGCGTCGTGCGCTGGGGCGAGGAGGGCGGATCCAGCAGGAGCGTAGTGGAGGAGCGGGTTAGTTTCAAGTTGGTACTAACATCTTGTTCCGCGTCGAAGTGTTGCGCTACGTTGCGCAAGTACCACGCCGGACGGGCGGGAGTGCGCTGTACCAACGCTCCTCGCCGTCCACCGGAGGCGGACGCGGTCGCCCCTCGCTCGTCTCTGGTCCCCTGCCGCCGTGTCGACGACGACACGCGCACCCTGGAGGCTTACGTGGAGATCAACCGACGCAACTTCTTGGAGTTGGGTGCGACCGGGATCGGAGTGGCGAGCCTGTCCGCTTTGGGTGTGAGTGCGCTGGGTGTGCCGGCAGCCGCCGCGCCCGCGGGTGCCGCCACCGAGACCCTGCTGCTGACCGGATCCGACGCGGACAACACGGTCCCCTGGGACTTCCAGGTGACCGAGGGTCGCAACGCCGGGGTGTGGCGCACGATCCCGACGCCGTCGAACTGGGAGTGCCACGGCTTCGGCACCTACCAGTGGGGCTGGAACCTGCGGCCCAACGAGAAAGGCCTGTACCGGCGGCGTTTCACCCCACCGTCGACGTGGTCGGGTAGGCGGATCTTCGTGGTGTTCGAGGGTTCGATGACCGACACCGAGGTGCGGATCAACGGCACCCTGGCCGGTCCGATCCACCAGGGCGGGTTCTACCGGTTCCGCTACGACGTCACGTCGTCGGTGCGGTTGGGGCAGGAGAACCTGCTGGAGGTCACGGTCAGCCGGGACTCGGCGAACAACTCGGTCAACGACGCCGAACGCCGCGGCGACTACTGGAACTTCAGCGGCATCTACCGGCCCGTGTCGCTCCAGGCGTTCCCGGCCTCGCGGATCGACCGGGTCGCGATCGACGCCAAGCACACCGGCGCGTTCCGGGTGGACGTGCACCTGGCCGGGGTGAGCGCGGCCGGCCGGGTGGTCGGACAGCTCCGCCGACTCGACGGCACGGCGGTCGGTGGCCCGTTCTCGGTGGCGGTCTCGTCGGGTGCGACGACGGCGACGCTGACCACGTCGGTGTCCTCGCCGCAGACGTGGACCGCGGAGACGCCGAACCTGTACCTGGTCGACGTGCAGCTCACGGACAGCGGCGGCACGCCCCTGCACGGGACGACCGAGCGGTTCGGATTCCGCACGGTGGAAGTGCGCGCCGGGGACGGCGTGTACGTCAACGGGTCGAAGGTCATCCTCAAGGGCACCAACCGGCACACGTTCTGGCCGACCCTGGGTCGCGCGTCCAGCCCGCGCATGGCGCGCACGGACATCCTCCTCATGAAGGAGATGAACAACAACGCCGTCCGCATGTCGCACTACCCGCCGGACACGTTCTTCCTCGACCTGTGCGACGAGCTCGGCCTGTACGTGATCGACGAGCTGGCCGGTTGGCAGAAGCGCTACGACGAGAACGTGGGCGCTCCGCTGGTCGCCTCCATGGTGACGCGGGACGTCAACCACCCGTCGATCGTGATGTGGGCCAACGGCAATGAGGGCGGCTGGAACACCGCTCTGGACGACGACTACGCCCGCTACGACCCGCAGCGTCGTCCGGTGATCCACCCGTGGGCCACGTTCAGCGGGATCAACACCGACCACTACGAGACCTACGACAGCACCCGGAACATCCTCAACGGCTCGGCGATCCACCTGCCGACCGAGTTCCTGCACGCGCTCTACGACGGCGGCGCGGGTGCGGGACTGAACGACTACTGGGCGTTGCTGGGTGCGGGCGCGCGCCGGGCGGGTGGTTTCATCTGGGCGTTCGTGGACGAAGGGCTCCGCCGTGACGACCGGGGCGGTGTCATCGACACCACCGGCAACTCCGGCCCGGACGGCATCCTCGGCCCGTTCCGCGAGAAGGAAGCGTCCTTCTACACCATCCGCGACATCTGGTCGCCGGTCCAGCTCGCCAACCCCGGCTACTACACCACCACGTTCCCCACGGGCTTCGACGGCCGGGTCAACGTCGTCAACCGCTACGACCACACCAACCTGCAAGGCTGCCGGTTCAGCTGGCAGCTGCTCAGGCAAGCCGCACCGGGCGCGTCGAGCACCGCGCCGACCGTGATCGCACAGGGCGCCGTCGCCGGTCCGAACACCGCGCCGGGGGCCACCGGCTCGGTCGCCCTCGGGCTACCCGGCACGTGGGCGGACGCCGACACGGTGCGGGTCGACGTCCTGGACCCCACCGGCCGCACGATCGGCACCTGGAGCTGGCGGATCAAGAAGGCGGTCGACCTCGCGCGGCGCATCGTGGTCCCCGCCTCGGGCACCACGTCCGTCACGGAGGACAGCAACAGCGTGACCATGACCGCGAACGGCACCGCCGTCACGATCGCCAAGTCGTCCGGCAGGCTGTCCCGCGTCAACCGCAACGGGACCGCGGTGTCGCTCACCAACGGCCCCGCCATGGCCGTGGGTTCGGCGGCGCTGACCGGCATCTCGCACTTCCGCGACGGCACCGGCCACGTCGTGCAGGCCACCTACAGCGGCGACCTCGACCAGGTGCGCTGGCGGCTGGACTCCAACGGGTGGCTGCGCCTGGAGTACCGCTACACCCGCACCGGCCCGCACGACTTCCTCGGCGTGAACCTCGACTACCCCGAGAACCGCGTCCTGGGCATGACCTGGCTGGGCGACGGCCCGTACCGGGTCTGGAAGAACCGGATGCGCGGCGTGCACCACGGTGTCTGGACCAAGGACTACAACCGCACCGCCACCGGCGCGAGCGCCTGGCAGTACCCGGAGTTCAAGGGCTACCACGCCAACACCTACTGGGCCGCCCTGCGCACCACCGAAGGCACCATCACCCTCGTGTCCGAGCAGGAGAACCTGTTCCTGCGCCTGTTCACCCCCGATGTCGGCGCCAGTCCGATGAGCGCCACCGCGCCGTTCCCCGGCGGCGGGATCTCGCTGCTCGACGCCATCCCCGCCATCGGCAACAAGTTCCACACGGCCGACACCCTGGGCCCGAAAGGACAACGGACCACGGCCACCGGCCAGTACAACCGGACCGTCCACTTCCGCTTCACCGCCTGACCCGGCGCACCGGCCGGTCGGCGGGGACGCCACCGCGTCTCTGCCCACCGGACTGCACCTCGAAGCTCGCTCTCGTCTTCACCCCTCCGCATTGATCAAAGGAGATCGGATGCGCACCCTACGACGCACGGGCAGAGCCCTGCTCGCCCTCGCGCTTTCCCTGCCGGCGCTCACCCTGGTCGCAGGTCCGGCCACCGCCGCGCCCGCTCCGCTGGTCGGCGTGGCCTCGAACCGCTGCCTGGACGTGGTCGGTGGGTCGAGTGCCGATGGCGCGCTGGTGGACATCTGGGACTGCAACGGTCAGTCGAACCAGGGTTGGGAGTTCTCCGCGGCCGGTGAGCTGCGGGTCTTCAACGGTGGTCGGTGCCTGGACGTGCCGAACTCCGCCACCGCGCCCGGTACCCGTCTCGCGATCTGGTCCTGCACCGGTGGCGCGAACCAGAAGTTCCGGCTGAACTCGAACGGCAGCATCACCGCCACGCAGTCCGGGTTGTGCCTGGACGTGGTCAACCAGGGCACCGCGAACGGCACCGCGGTCGCCCTCTGGAACTGCAACGGCCAGACCAACCAGCAGTGGCGCGCCGGCACGGGGCCGGGCCCCGGGCCGACCTGCTCGGTGAACCCGGTCAACCCCAACGCCACCGCGCAGGCCCGCAAGCTGCTGTGCTACGTCTACTCGCAGTACGGCAACCACATCCTGTCCGGTCAGCAGGAGTCGACCTGGATCGGCGGCCCGGACTACGAGATCAACCACATCCGCAACAACACGGGCAAGTACCCGGCGATCCGGGCGTTGGACTACGGCGACTCGAAGGACTACGCCTCCCGTGCGATCGCGTGGTGGAACGCGGGCGGTATCCCGATGGTCGGCTACCACATGGGCGCCCCCACGCATCCCGACACCTATGAGGGCACCCAGCAGACCGTGTCCATCAACGCGGTCCTGACGCCGGGCACGGCCCAGTACAACTCGTTCATCCAGCGGCTCGACGGCGCGGCGGCCTCGTTGCAGCAGCTGGAGAACGCGGGCGCGGCGGTGATCTGGCGGCCGTTCCACGAGGCCGGTGGCACGTGGTTCTGGTGGAGCAAGGAGGGCGGCGCGCAGTACAACCGGCTGTGGCGCTTCATGTTCAACTACTTCACCAACACCAAGGGCTTGAACAACCTCGTCTGGTTGCACGGCTACAACGGTCAGCCGCAGGCGTCGTTCTACCCGGGCAAGTCGGTGGTGGACATCGGCGGCGCGGACACGTACGCGGGCAATGGCAACTACGACCCGCTCAACGCGATGTACAACTCGGTGCGCAACATCGTCGGCTCCACGCTGCCGATCGCGCTGCACGAGAACGGCCCGATCCCGGACCCGGACCGGTTGCAGTCCACCGGTACGCGGTGGGTGCTGTTCGGAACGTGGCACGGCAACCACCTGACCGTCAGCAACTCCATCGCCCACCTGCAGAAGGTCTACAACCACAGCTACGTCGTCACCCGCGACGAGCTGCCCAACCTGAAGTAGTGCCACGACCGGCCGGTGTCGCCCGTCGACCAGACGGGCGACACCGGCCGGTCGTGCGACTCGTCGGCTCCGATCCGCCACAGCGAGACGTTGGTCGTCTCGCTGTTCTACTCGGTGTCGGCGGCTGGTATCCGGGCACAGCAGACGGTGGACGCGTTGGCCGTCATGGTCTCCGCGCCTCGGCCGTGTCCGGCTGCCCGGCCGGCGCCGCGTCGAGGTCGGCGAGTTGTCGTCGCACGCGCTCGGCGTCGGTGTGGCGGCCCTGCTGTCGGTAGAGGTCCAGCGCTTCCTGCCAGACGGCGGAGGCCCGGATGTGGTCGCCGAGGGCGCTGTAGGGGTGGCCGAGGTTGTTCAGGGTGTCGGCGGCCTCGGTGGTGTTGCCGACGGTGCGGTACAGGGCCAGCGCCTGCTCGTAGTGCTCGATGGCCCGGTGGTGGTGGCCGGTGTGGTGCTCGATCCAGCCGAAGCTGTCCAAGGTGTCCGCCTCGCCATCGGGGTCCTCGTGGCGGCGGTAGAGGTCGAGGGCGGCCTGGCAGTGCTTGCGGGCGTAGTCGTACTCGCCGACTCGGGCGGCGTGCCAGCCGACCATGTTGAGCGCGGTGGCTTCCCACACCGGTTGGTCGAGGGCGCGGAAGAGGTCCAGCGCGTGCTGGGCGTGCTCCAGGGCCTTGTGGTCGTCGCCGTGCTGCTCCCAGGCCCAGGTGAGGGCGTGCTGGGTGTGGGCCTGCTGGGTGAGGTCGTGGTGCTGCCGGGCGAGGTCGAGGGCCTGGTGCAGGTTGGTGATGGCGAAGTCGTGCCGCTCCAGTTCGGCGAGGGCGTGGCCGAGGAGGCGGTGGGCGAGGATTCGGGCGCCGGGGTCGGGCAGGTGGGTGGCGGCGTCGGCCGCGGCCTGCCACACGGCGAGGTCGTCGTGGATGTGCCCGCGCAGGCGGTGGAAGGAGGCCAGGGCCCAGGCGATCTGCCACACGGTCCGGTGGCGGTGGCGGGTGGCGGCGGCGTGCTGGACGGCCAGGAGGTGGAGGTGGTGCGCGTCCATCCAGGCCAGCGCGGCGGCGCGGTCGGGCAACGGGTGGGGGTGGGTTCCGGGAGCGGGCGGGTCGAGTCCGATCGGTGGGCGGTGGGGGTTCAGGAGTCGTTCGGCGGTGTGGGCGGTGTGCAGGTAGAAGTCCGTCAACCGATCCAGCGCGGCCTCCCGCTCCGGCTCGGGCAGGTGGTCGTCGGCGGTGGTGGCGTAGGCCCGGACCAGGTCGTGCATCGCGTAGCGGCCGTGCGGGTGCCGGTCGAGCAGCGAGTGGTCCTCCAGGACGCGCAGCGCCCTGCGCGCCTCGGCCGTGGTCAACCCGGTGAGGGAGACGGCGGCGGGCAGGTCGATGTCGGGGCCGGGCGCCATCCCCAGCAGCACGAACACCGTGCGCTGCCGCGTGGTGAGGTGGTGCAGGGACCAGGACAGCACGGCGGGCAGGCTGGCGGTGACGTCGGTCTCGTGGTCGAGCATGTCCAGGCCCGGCTCGTGCAGTTCCGCGGCCAGCTCGGCCAGTGGGAGCCGCGGGCGGGTGGCGGCGTGCCGCGCGGTGATCGCCAGAGCCAGGGGGTGCCGACCGCACAGCCCGACCAGCTCGTCGACGGCGTCGGGTTCGGCGTCGGTGCGGTGCTCGCCCAGGCGTGACGCCAGCAGGGCACGGGATTCGACGGGGGAGAGGACGCCCAAGGGCAGGTGGTGCGCACCGTGCCGATCCATCAACGACGGCAGGCTGGTGCGGCTGGTGACCAGCACGGTGCACGTGGGGCTGCCCGGGAGCAACGGCACGACCTGGTCGGCGGTGGCGGCGTTGTCCAGCAGCACCAGCACCCGTCGCCCGGCCATGAGGCTGCGGTACAGGGTGCCCGGGTCCGACTGGGCCCGGTCGGGGGTGACGCCCAGGGCGGCGAGGAAGCCGCGCAGCGCGTCGGTCGGGTCGACCGGGTCTCCGGTGGGGCTGAACCCGCGCAGGTCCACGAACAGCTGCCCGTCCGGGAACCGGTGCAGGTTGCGGTGCGCCCAGGACAGCGCGAGCCAGGTCTTGCCGATCCCGCCCACACCACCGATCGCCGAGATCGCCACCGGTCCGGTCGCCGGCACCCCTGCCGCGGCGCTCTCCTCGTGCGGTGCCGTGAGCAGGACGCGGTCGAGTTCGGCCAGTTCGGGGACGCGGCCGGTGAACGGCCTGGGCGCGGTGGGCAGCTGGCGGGGTATCACCGGTTGGCGGTCCGCCTCGGGAGCGGTCAGGGCGAGGTCCGCGGTCAGGATCTGCTGGTGGAGCTGCCGCAGCTCCGGTCCGGGCTCGGTGCCCAGTTCCTCGGCCAGGCGGGTGCGCAGTTGCCGGTACTGGTCCAGGGCCTCGGCCTGACGCCCGGCGCGGTAGAGCGCGAGCATGAACTGGGCGGCCACGTGTTCGTTCATCGGGTGCGCGGCGGCGCGATCGGTGAGTTCGGGTAGCAGCACGGAGTGCCGCCCGAGCCGCAGGGCCAGGTCCAGGCGGTCGACGTCGGCGGCGAACCGCTCCCGCTCCAGCCCGTTGCGCACCGCGGTGGTCCACGGTGTGTCCAGTCCCAGCAGTGCCTCGCCCCGCCACAAACCCGAGGCTTGCTCGGCCAGTTCGAGGGCGCGGGCGTGGTCCGTCTCG
This sequence comes from Saccharothrix carnea, assembly GCF_003014735.1. Taxonomy (GTDB): domain Bacteria; phylum Actinomycetota; class Actinomycetes; order Mycobacteriales; family Pseudonocardiaceae; genus Actinosynnema; species Actinosynnema carneum. Next base: position 53,625 of record NZ_PYAX01000025.1, read on the forward strand.
GTGCGTGCGAGGGCGACCAGCCGGCGGAACCGGTGCACGTCCACCGCGTCCTCGTCGACGACCATCTCGTACCCGTTCGCCCGGCGCACGATGGTGGCCTGGCGGGTGGCGCGCAGGGCCCGGCGCAGGCGCGACAGGTAGCCGTAGAGGGTGTCCCGGCCGCCGGGCGGTACCCGGTCGCCCCACGCCCGGTCGAGCAGTTGGTCGGTGGACAGCCACTGGTTGGCCTCGATCAGCAGCACCGCCAGCACGCACCGCTGCCGGGCGTGGCCCAGGTCGACCGATCGCTCGCCGATCCTCGCCTGCACCGGACCCAACACGCGGAATTCCACCGCCACCGCGAAACCCCCCTCGACGACCGACCCCTCTGTACCGGTCTAGCAGGGGCGTTCGGCGGTTGCAGGTTTCCCGCAGGTTTTCGTTCGTTCGGTCGAGCAGGGTGGAGGACGTGGCGGTGGAGGTGAACGGGACACCCGGTTCCACGACTGCTCGGGCAGCGGACCGGTGCTCGATCCGGCCAACTGCTGGCTGGTGTCGGTGCTGGTGCCGGACGCCGGGCACTACCTGGAGAACCTGTCGAAGCAGCTGACCGGTACGCCCGGTGCACGCCATCGCCCGATCAAGCGGCCTGCCGGCCAGGTGTGCGGAATCGGCTGCCTACAAAGAGCAAAACCCACTTCGGCTGAACGGGAGTTCGTCATGGAACTGAGCTTCGAGGTCGACGACCTGGTCGTGGACGACCTGTCCGTGACCGTGATGCGTGACGCGGTGGCGTTGCCCGAGGCGGGTGCGTCCGGCGGGTCGTGCTGTGGTGGCAGCTCCTGCTGCTGCTGTCCGAACCCCATGTGAACCAGCCCAGTCAGGAAGGACGTCATGGAACTGAACTTCGAGGTCGATGACCTGGTCTTGGACGACCTGTCCGTCACGGCGATGCGCGACGCGGTCGCGTTGCCCGAGGCGGGTGCGTCCGGCGGGTCGTGCAGTGGCGGCAGCTCCTGCTGCTGCAGCGTGCAGCCGCCGGACCCGACCTTCTGAGAAGGGAGCACGTCGTGGAGTTGACCTTTGACGTCGAGGACCTGGTCCTGGACGAACTGGCGGTGACCACCATCGGTGGCACGGCCTTCACCGACGGCGCCGTCCCGGCGTCGTGCTCGTGCTGCAGCGTCGAGACACGGGCCTGAGCCAGGTCGGGTGTTCCACGTCGGGGGCGTCGGTCACGGCGCCCCCGACCACCACCAGTTCTCCGGAGGAACAGCGATGGCCGGTCTGACCACCGAGCTGGCGCCGTACGCGATGGTGCGCGTGGCGGCACTGCCCCATCCCGCGCCACCGGCCGGCGCGGCGGGTTTCCGGGCGGCGATGGCCGCCGCGGTCGCCGCGCACGCCCGGGTCCGGGAGCTCGCGCCGCTGGTGGCCGACGCGCTGCACGACAGCGCGGCCGACCACCCGCCCGAGTTCCACCGGCGGGTCGTGCTGCCGCTGCGGCGCGACGTGCACAACGACCGCGTGCCCCGCCCCGCGCTGCTGGCCGAGCTCGGGCGGCTGCCCGACCGGGTTCCGCTGGTGGCGCGGTGGCTGGCCGGGCGAGCCGCCCTCGACACCGCCCTCGACGCGGCGCTGGCCGCGTGGCCGGACGCGCTGGCCGCCGAACGCGCCGTGCTCGCGCAGACGTGCCGGGCGGAGCCGCTGCGGCTGGCCGGGGTGGTGACCGGTGCCGACCTGCTGCACGGCCTGGCGCGCACGGCGGAGGGAGGCGGCACGCCCGATCGCAAGGCCCGCAAAGCGGAGGCCACGGTGCTGCGGTACGCGTTGCGCGCCACGGCCAAGACCAGCCCGCTGTCCTGGTACACCCACGTCGGGTGGGGCACTTGGGGCGATGGGCCGTTGCCACGCCAGGAACCGGTGTCGCACACGCAGGTGAACCGACTGCTGCTGACCCGGTTGACCACCGCCTTCCGCGACCGCCCGCACCGGCCCGCACCGGGCCTGCGCGAACAGGACGGCCGCCTGGTGTTCCGCCGGGACGTCCCGGTCGCCGCGCCGTCCGCCGCCCTGCCGTCACGGATCCACGCCACCCGCGAGGAGCAGGTGGACGTGGCGGTGACGGGTCCGCTGCGGTTCGTGGTGGCGACCGCACGGGCCGCCGGACCCGAGGGCATCACGCCCGGCGCGCTGGCCGACGCGCTCGCTGTCAAGCTGACCGCGCCGGACCCGGCCACCGCCGCCCGCGCCTATGTCGACCGGATGCTCGACATCGGCCTCCTGGTGCCCATCGAGCCAGTGCACCCCCAAGACCCGGACGCGCCGATGGCGCTCGCCGAGTGGCTGCGCGAGCACGGCGAGCACGACGTGGCGGACCGCCTGACCCGGCTGGCGACGACCACGGCCGCGTTCGCCGCCGCCGACCCGCCCGCCCGGGCCGCGGCCGCCACCGAGCTGGCCGAAGGCTGGCGCGACCTCGGCGAACGGGTCGGGGTCGAGCTGTCCGGGATCTCGCCGGTGCTGGAGGACGTGGTCCTGCCTGAGCCGGTACCGGTGCCCACCACGGGCACCGACACGGTGACCCGCTTGACCTCGCTGCTGGTCCTGTTCGACCAGCAGGTGCTGTTGCGCAGGCTGGTGCGCAACCGGTTCGTCGAGGCGGTCGGCCCCGGTGGCGTGGCCTCGCCGGCGGAGTGCGCGGTCTTCCTGTCCGGCGCCTGGCAGGACGCCACGAAGAACATCCGCGCGGTCACGGACCCGGAGATCCTCGCGCTGCTGGAGATCCGCGCGAAACTCGCGGCGGAGGCGGCGGCTCGGGAGGACGGCGTGCTGTCGGACGACCTGCTGGAGGAGGCGGCCCACCACGTGCCGGGCTGGCTGCGTCGGCCCGGTTCGTACTCGTTCTTCGGCCAGCCGACGCGGGACGGGCGGTTGGTGGTCAACCACGTCTACTCCGGCTTCGGCAAGTTCACCAGCCGGTTCCTGGGCCTGCTCCCCGGTGCGCGGGACCAGGTGGCCGCGCAGCTGCGGCGGGTGCTCGGCGCGCGGTTCGCGCAGTACCGCCCGGTGCTCGGGTTCAACGCCAACCTGCACCCGATGCTGGGCGGGCCCGAGATCGGCGACGACCACCGGTGGGCCGACCTGCTGGCCGACGAGCTCCAGGTCCGGCACGACCCGGGCGCCGACGAGATCAGGGTGTTCCACCGCGACGAGCCGCTGGACGTGCTGTACCTGGGATTCCTGATACCGCTGGTGCTGCCCGACCGGCACATCCCGCTGTACTCGGACCTGGCGTGCGGCTGGATCCAGCTCGACGCGCTGCGGTCGCGCGAGGAGGACGGCGGTGTGGTGGCGCGCGGCGGGCTGCGCTACCGCGACGTGGTGCTGGCCCGCCGCTCGTGGGACTTCCCCACGGCGCCGGAGCTGCCCGCCGAGGAATCGGTCGCACCCGCCGTCGCCCGGTTGCGCGCCCGGCACGGGCTGCCGGAGCACGTGTTCGCGGGCCCCCTCCTGCCGTCCGGGGCCGCCGATTTCCTGCAACGCGCGCTCACCTCGGCCAAGCCGCAGTACGTCGACCTCGGCAACGCCCTGCACCTGCGCTGCCTGCCCCGGCTGCTGGCCCGGTTCCCGGACGGGGCGCGGCTGACCGAGGCGCTGCCCGTGCCGGGGGCGCAGTCGCCCGGCGACCGGGTGCTCGAAGTGATCGCCGAAACGTACTGGAGGGCCACATGACCGATGTCGTCTGCTACTACTACGACCCGGTGAAGATCCCGTTGCTGCGCGACGCGGTGTTGCCCGCGCTCGCGGAAGCGCGGGCGGCGGGCGCCGAAGGGCACCTGGAGCGGCACTGGCTGCACGGCCCGCACGTCCGGGTGCGCATGGACGGTCCGGACGACGTCGTGCAGGCGGTGGCCGACCGGCTGCGCGCCCACCTCGCCCAGCGTCCCTCCACAGTGGACATCACGGCCACCGAGCTGCTGGCGAGGTCGCGGCGCAACGGTGTCACCGAGCTGGTGCGGCCACCGTACGAGCCGATCCACCCGGACAACACGGTCGTCGTGGAGCCGACCGACACCACCTCGGTGCGCGAACTGCACGGCTCGGACGTGCTGGTGGACCTGCGCACCCGCACGTTGCGGCTGGGCGTGGCGGCGGTGCGGGAGGCCGTCGCCACGGACCGCACGTCGGCCGGGCGGGTCGAGCTGGCGTTGACCGCGATGGCGGCGCACGCGTCGCGGTACCCGGGCGGCCTGGTCACCGGCTACCACTCGTTCCTGTCCCACCTGGAGGACTTCCTGACGGTCAACGACCCGGACGGCGTGCTGCGCGCCCGGTTCGAAGAGCTGTGGCGGCGCAACGCCGACAAGGCCGTGGCCACGGTGCGGGCCGTGCACGACGGCGCCCTCGACACCGAGTGGACGACGTGGACCGTGCGCAGCCGTGAGCTGATCGAAGAGGTCTACGACCGCGGTGAGCTGCCCACGGTGTACAACCAGAGCCACGGCGAGGTCGCGTTGGAACTGGGCGACGAGAAGGCGATCCGCCGCTGGCACCGGGACCACCGCACGGACTTCAGCGAGTACCACCGGGCGGTGCAGCGGGTGGACCTGGACCACCCGCTGTTCCAGCGCCCGGTCACGGTCTACCGGTTCGGCACGAACATGCTCTACCAGCTGCTGGTCGTGTGCGACGTGACGCCGGTCGAGCGCTACCTGGCGGCGAAGCTGCTGGCCGAGGCGGCGCAGCGCATCACCGGCGTCACGTGGTCGACGCAGCTCGCGGAGCTGTCCGAGGTCGGCCGGTGAGCGGGGAGCTGCTGCGCCTGCGCCCGATCGCGCACGCCAGCCCGACCGACACCGGCCTGCACGTGCGGGGCTGGGCGTCCAGCTTCAGCCTCGACGGCGGCAAGGGCCTGTGGACGCTCTGGCAGCGGCTGGCCGGTCCGTTGACCACAGGTGTGCCACCGGAGCAGCTGACCGTGCCGGAGCACGCGCCACCCGCGGTGGCGGCGGCGCTGGAGCTGATCATCGGTCAGCTGCACGAGCACGACCTGTTGGTCCGGGTGCCCGCCTCCTGGGACGCGGACGGTCCGCCCGAGCACATCGCGCGGTGGCTGGAGTCGGTCGCGGAGAAGCCGGCGCGGGCGTGGGAGCTGTTGTGCGAGGGCACGGTGGCTGTCGTCGGGTCCGGGGCCCTGGCGGCGGGTGCGCACCGGGCGTTGACGGCCACCGGTTTGGCGGTGCCCCCGGTCGAACCGGGGCCTGGCCTGCTGTTGGTGTGCGGCGGGCATGCGGTGGCTGCCGGGTGTGCGGCCGACGTGGGGTTCGTCGTCGCGCCCGGCAAGCGTGGGGATGTGCTGGCCGACGCCGAGGCCGTCGCCCACCGCTTGGACGGGTCGGCGGGTGAGCCGCCGGAGGTGTTGGCGGTACTGGTCGGCTCGGCCGCCGCACACCGGTTGGTGTGCGCGGTCGCCGAGCTGCCCGACCCGGCTCGGGAGGTGGTGAACATGTGGCGCGACTCGGTGCCTCCCGGTCCGGTGCACCAACCGGTGTTCGTCGCGCGGACGGACCCGTTGCGGGGGGAGTACCACCCGTGGCTCTCGGCGGTGCGCCCGGTGTCGCCCGATGGTCGGGTCGTCGAGGTGTTGGGGGATGCCGAGCTCGGGCCGGTGCCCGCACCGGAAACCGAGGACCTGCCCCAGCTTCCGGTGAAGCTGGCGAGGTCCGGTGACGCGGTCGGCTTCGGCACCACCGAGCAGTCCGCCCGCCTGGACGCCATGCTCCGCGCCGCACACCGGCTCGCCCCGGACACCGCGGTGGTCGGCGCGGACCGGGTCCACGCCCTCGGCCTGGCGTTGCGGACCGCCGCCCGGTCGCTGCCGGGCACACCGGTCGAGCCGGACACCTGGCAGACGGACCCGACCGCACGGCGGTGGTGGAAGGCCGTGGTCCTGCGGTTCGCGCTGCCCGCCGAGGTGGAGGTGGAGCGGCTCGGTGACGAGGTGGTCCGGGCCGTGGTGCGGTCGGGGGGTGTCGAGCTGTCCTGGGCGATCGAGGCGAGTGCCGCCGATGCGGTGGCCTTCGCGGCGATGGCGGCGGCGGGCCGGGCCCAGGCAGGGGAGGCCCGACCGGCTGCTGCGCGGGTGGGCGCTCCGGCGGCGGACCGAGCGGATGTGGGTGGCGCGGTGGCGGCTGCCGCGGTGGCGGCCGAGGCGCGGGCCGGTGGCGCGAAGGTGACGGCGGGCCTGGCGCGGGGTGGCGCGGTGGCGGGTCGTGCCGAGGTGGAGCCGGTCGTGTTGTCCGGTGCGTTTCCGGTGGAGGAGCCGAACACCGCCGGCGTCCCCTGGACCGAACGAGCCTGGTACTGGCCGTACGGGTTGCGTGACGGGGAGGAGGCGCTGCAAAGCCGGTTGCAGCAGCTCCTGGGCATGACCGAGGTCAAGCAGGTGGCGTTGGGACCGGTGTTGCAAGCCGCCGGGCTGGTCGCGTTCGCGGTTCCGGAGGTGGGTCGGTGAGCGTGGTGGAGTTGACCGGCTACACCATCGGCGACCTGGCGCGCGTCGGTACGGACGCGGTGGTGTTGCCGATCCGGCACGATGGCGCGTTGACGCTGCTCGGCCCCGTCGTCGGAGGCGGTGGGCCGGGCGTGTGCCTGGTGTGCGCGGAGGACACCCGGTTGGCCGCGCAGAGCACCGCCGTGCCGCGCCGCGACGAGGACCTGCGGCTGGGTGGCGTGCCGTCCCCGGTCCACGGTCCACTGATCGCCGCCCTGACCGACCGCGTGCTGGCCGACCCGGACGCGTACCGGGACCGCGTGCTGGCCGTGCGGACCGACCTGAGCACCGTGAGCGAGCACCGGGTACGCCCCCGCCCCGACGGCTGCCCGGTGTGCGCGCCGCTGCCCGACGACACCGCCGAATCCGCCGCGGTCGTCCGCGAACCCGTGCCCGTAGCACCGGGAACGCTGCGCGGGGTGAACCCGCTGACGGACGGTGACGCGCTGTTCGACGCACTGGTGGACCAGCGGCACGGTCCTGTGGTGGGACTGTCCCACATCGGTGATCTGTCACTGCCCGCCGTCAGCGCGCGGATCGTGACCGATGGTGAGGGCGTGCAGGCGGGCTTCGGCCGGACCGGGACGTTCGCGGCGTCCGAGCGGGTGGCGTTGTTCGAGTCGGTGGAACGGCTCGCCGGCCTGCGTCCGCGGCGCACCAGGACCGTGCTGGAGGCGTCGTTCGCCGAGCTGGGCCCGGACCGGGCGGTCGAGCCGACCCGTCTCGGCCTGCCGGACATGCCGTCGCCGCACGTGGTTCCCTACACCCCGGACGCACGCACGCGCTGGGTGCACGGGTGGTCCTACCCGAGAAGCACCGCCGTCGCGGTGCCCGAGCACGTCGTCTACTGGGGCCGCACACCCGGACCGCGGTTCGTCAGCGAGACGTCCAACGGCTGCGGCACCGGCAACAGCCTCACCGAAGCCGTGCTGTACGGGCTGTTCGAGGTCGCCGAACGGGACGCGTTCCTGATGGCCTGGTACCAGCGGACGCCGTTGCCCAGCCTCGAAGTGCGCGACGAGCTGACGACGCACCTGTCCGACCGGCTGGAGCAGCTGGGCTACCGGCTGGAGTGCTACGACGCGACCAACGACCTGGCGGTGCCCGCGGTGCTGACCATGGCCCGCTACACCGGCACCGATTCGGCCGCGCCACGGGTGTTCTTCGCCGCGGGCGCGGGCGCGGACCCGGACGCCGCGCTGCGGTCGGCGGCGGTGGAGGTGGCGGTGGACGTCGAGTCGGCGGCCAAGCGCGCCCGCACCGACCCGGCGGAGCACGACCGGGAACGGCTGCTGGGGCTGCTGCGCGAACCGGAGCTGATCCGCACCATGGAGGACCACGTCGCGGTCAACGGCCTGCCCGAGGCCGCGGACCGCCACGACTTCCTGCGCCCGACCGACCCGGTGCCGCCGACCCGACCGGACGTGCCGCTGGACGACCTGGACGCGCTGCTGGAGCACTACGTGACCGCGTGGGCCGCGTTGGACCTGGAGGTGATCGCGGTGGACCTGACCGATCCGGTGGAGCGCGACCGGCTCGGCCTGCACTCGGCGAAGGTCATCGTGCCGGGCACCCTGCCGATGACGTTCGGCGAGCGCAACCGCCGCACCCACGGCATACCCCGGCTGCGCCCGACCGGTCCGCTGCTGCCCCACCCGTTCCCGTGACCGCCGCCGACGCGCTGGCCACGGCCTACCGGCACGGTCCCGGTCGGGTCATCGGGAAAGGCCCGACACCACGCCTGCCACCTCCCGCGCCGGCGACCCGGGTCCCGCTGACCGACCTGGCGGCCGGAGGTCGGTTCGGGGCGGCGCTGGCGCACCTGCTGACGGACGTGGCCACGCCGAGGCGGTGGGAGCCATGGAACCAGTACAACGACCACCGCGCCTACCCGTCCGCCCGGTCGGCGTTCCCGGTGGACGTGGTGCTGGTCGCGGACGGCGGTGCGTGGCCGCTGGACCCGGTGCGCCGGGCGCTCGTCGGCGGCGCGCCCGCACGGCTGGGCTCGTCCGTCCGGCTCGACCTCGTGCGCCGTCGTGAGCGGTTCTCGACGGGGTACGGCGAGTTCGCCGACGTGCTGGTCGAACTGGAGGTCGGGCACCTCATCGCGGCGCTGGCGGACCACGCGGCACAACTGGGCCTGCGGGCGCAGGTGGGTGGCGACGGCCTGGTGGTGTCCTCGGACCGCGAGACCGGAGAGCCGGGGCCGCGCCCGCCGGTGCGCAGCAGCGGGTTCGGACCGCGCGGCGTCTCCGCCGATCCCCGGCCGCTGCCCGCGTCGGCGTTCCACGCGGTGGCCACCGCCCTCCCGCGACCCGCGAACCTGCGGCACCGGCTGGCCGTGCACAACGTCGTGGGCGTGCCGGACGGGTGGTACGACGGGCCGCGACTGATCGCGGAAGGGCCCGCGATGGACCAGGTCCGGGCCACCTACGGACACGCGCCGAACATCGTGGACGTCGGCAGCGCGAACCTGGCGCTGGTGATCACCGGTGACCCGGCGGACGCCGTGGCCGCCGAAGGACCCGATGGCTACCGCGGGCTGCTCCGGGCCGCCGGCGCCTGCGCCCAACGCGTCTGCGCGGCCACCGCCGAGGCCGGCCTGTTCTGCCGCCCGGTGCGCAGCGTCCACGACGAGGACCTGGAGGCGCTGGTCCGCGCCCCGGCCGGGCACACCGTGCTCTACCTGCTGGTCGCGGGCCGTCCACGCGCGACCGGGTTCACCTACGACCTGACCCCGCTGGAGGCGTGACATGACGTGGACCGGGCTGCACGTGCGGTTGTCGTGGCAGGTCGAGCACGTCGACGCGTTCATCACCGACGTGCTCGCGCCCGTGATGGCCGAACACCGCGCCGCGGGCCGGATCGCCGACTGGTTCTTCATCCGCTACTGGCACACCGGCCCGCACCTGCGCATCCGGCTGCGTGACGCGGCCGGGCACGCGGACCTGATCGCCGAGCAGCTGAGGGACGCGGTCGCGGCGGCGGACCACCCGGAACTGGAGCTGGACCCGGACGGCTACTACGACTCGGTCGGCACGGGACGCGACACCTGGCTGCCGCACGGCGATGTGCGGGAAGTGCCCTACGAACCGGAGGTGACGCGTTACGGCGGCCCGGACGCGCTGCCGGTCGCCGAGGAGGTGTTCTGCCGCAGCACGGACGTCGTGGTGGCGGTGCTGCGCGCGGCCCGCACACCCCAGGCCAAGCTCAGCGCCGCCGTGGAACTGGTGATGGCCACGACCACCGCGCTGGGCCTGGACCGCCCGGCGGCGGCCGCGTGGTTGCGCGGCATGGGCGCGGCATGGCGGCTGCGCTACGAGCCGGCCACCGCGCCGACGATGTCGTCCCACGTGGCCGCGCACCGGCTGCACGCCACGCGTGCGGCGCGCCTGAGCGCTCGCTGGGAACACCTGGAGTCCGCGCCGACCGGTGCGGTGGCGTACTGGATGCGGCAGGTGCGCACCGACCTGCCGCGGCACGTCTGGGCCTCCCAGCTGCACATGCTGCTCAACCGGCTCGGCATCGCCCCGGACGAGGAACGCACGCTGTGCTGGCTGGTCGCGGCGACCGCGCTCGCGCCGACCGGCGTAGCGGACTTCCACGCTGACGGCGGTGACGCGTTCGACCGCCGGTACCTGGAGGCCAGCAAGTACCGCCCGCACGCCGACGAGCAACTGCCGCGCAAGGACGGCAGCGCCCGCGAACGGCCGGCGCTGCTCCCGTGGCAGCGGGTGGTGCGGCTGCCGGACCCGCCGGAGCCGACGACGTCGTTGGTGTCGGCACTGCGGAGCAGGCGCACCGGCCGGGGCGACCAGCTGCGGGGACCGCTGGACGCCACGCGGTTGGCGGCCTTGCTGTGGGCCGCCCACGGCAGCACGTCGGACGGCAGGCGGCCGTACCCCAGCGCCGGCGCCCTCTACACCGCACGACTGCGGCTGCTCGCCCTGTCCGTCGACGGCCTGGTACCGGGCGTCTACGACGTGGACGAGGTCAACCGGCAGTTGGTCACGGTGACACCCGCACCGGAGATCGGCGACGTGGAGGCGACGTCGAGCTGGTTCGGCGAGGGCGCCGCGCTCGCCGGAGGCGTGGACATCGCCACCACGCCGGCGCTGCTCGGCCTCTACGTGCGGATCGGCGAGCTGCGCCGCGACTACGGGCTGCGGGCGGTGCGGCTCGGCTTCACCGAGGCCGGCCACCTCGCGCAGAACCTCACCCTGGTCGCGGCCGGCCTGTCGTTGTCGATGGGTGTCCTCGGCGGTTTCTACGACGACCTGGCACACGACCTGTTCAGCCTGGACGGCGTGGACGACACCCTGGTCTACCTGATGCCCGTGGGTTCCGCGGACCGTTGCGCTGTCCGGCCGACGCCGCCGCAGGCGCACGGGGACTATCGTTGATCGATCCAGTACCACTTCAGGACATCCTCGCAACGGAGCGATCATGCCCGACTTACGCACATCGCTGGCCGTGTTGGCGCTCGCGACAGCCCTGCCACTGGCCACCACTCCCGCGGCGGCCGCGTCCGCCACGCACGTCATCGCCGAACTGCAGGGCGTCGCAGGTCTGCCCGGCACCCTCGGCTACCACCCCACCGGTGTCAACGACCTCGGCCAGATCATCGGCAGCGCCCAGGGTGACGGGCTGACGCGCGCGGTGCTGTGGGCGCCGCGCGGCGGTGCGACCGATCTCGGCCCCGGTCTGGCCGGCGCGATCAGCCAGAGCGGCAAGGTGCTCGGGCTGACCTCTGACGGCGTGCCGGACACGCAGAAGCCGTGGGTCTGGTCCGAGGGCCGGCGGAAGGCCATCACCCCTCCGGGAGCCGCGTGGGCGCTGGCGCAGGTGATCAACGACGACGGCAGCGTGCCGATGTCGTACGCCACGTCGCCCCGGGGCGAGCAGCGCGCCACCGTGTGGGACGGCGAGCGGCACGTGGAGCTGCCGGTGGCTGGTGATCACGTGTCGACGTACGCGATCAACAACGCCGGTGTCGTCGCGGCCGGCTACGCCTCCGCCTCCTACCAGCAGTTCGCCGCGCTCCGCTGCGCAGAGGGCGCGTGCACGGAGTTGCTCCCCGGTCCGGGCTACGGCACGTACGACCCGGAGGCGATCAACGAGGCCGGCGTGATCGTCGCCAACCGGGGCATGGTGGCGCTGCGCTGGGACGGCGAGGAGATGACCGTCCTGTCGGAGAGCGGCCGGCTCGCCCACGGCGAGCAGTCCCTCAACGAGCGCGGCGACGCGGTCGGCTGGGTGCTGGACAACGGCATGTCCCGCGCCGTGCTGTGGCCCGCCGGCGGCAAGCAGGTCGACCTCGGCGTACCCGACAACTCCGTGGCGACCGCGATCAACGAGCGCGGCGACATCATCGGCCACACCTCGACGCCGGACTACTCGTCGACCCGCGTGTTCCTCTGGCGCGACGGGCAACTCACCTACCTCGACTCGCTGGGCGGCGCCTACAGCACACCGGTCGCACTGAACAACCACGGCGTCGTCGTCGGTCGCAGCACCACCGCAGACGGCACCTGGAAGGGCGTCCGCTGGACCCCGGTCACCACCACCCTGTCCCACTGACGCGCGCCGGCCGCCCCGGGCGCTCGCGGCCCCTGGCGGCCGGTCAGGTCATCCGCACGTTGCGGCCGGATCAACAGGCCGACTCGATGGACGCGCTGTCGGCCATCCGCGACGTGCTCGACAACCCTGTTCAGTCGGGCGACTGATGTGGCCGGTACGTACGTCAGTCACGTGACGGAGGCGGGCGTCGGTGCGATCTTCCTAGGCTCTGGCCATGTCGAAGACAGTGTTGGTCACCGGCGCTTCCACCGGAATCGGCCGGGCCACCGCCCTCCTGCTGGCCCGTGAAGGCTTCACCGTGCACGCCGGAGTCCGCAAGGACGTCGACGGCGAGGCCCTCGGTCCGACTGTCGTCCCGATCAGGCTCGACGTCACCGATCCCGGTCAGATCGCGTTGGCGGCAGAGGAGATCGGCGGCCTGGACGCCCTGGTCAACAACGCGGGCATCGGTGTCACCGGCCCCCTCGAGTTCGTCTCCATGGATGCTTTGCGCCTGCAGTACGAGGTCAACGTCTTCGGCCAGATCGCGGTCACCCAGGCCATGCTGCCGAAGCTGCGCAAGTCGCAAGGCAGGCTCGTCACCATCGGCTCGGTCGGCGGCTGGATCACCCTGCCCTTCGGTGGTCCGCTCTGCTCCTCCAAGCACGCCATCCGCTCCCTCAACGACGCCCTGCGCATGGAGCTCAGGCCGCACGGCGTGACGGCGGTCCTCGTCGAGCCAGGCTCGATCCACACCGACGCGGTGGACAAGCTGGCGGATGAGGTCGAACCACGACTGGCCTCCCTCGGCGCCGAGGGCAGGCGCCTGTACGGCGCCGCCTACCGGACCATGGTCACCAGTGGTTTGAAGGAGGAGCGTGCCGGTTCCAGCCCCGACGTGGTCGCCCGCGCGGTCCTGCACGCCCTGACGGCGCGCAAGCCGCGTTCCCGTTACCCGGTCGGCAAGAAGTCGCGGCTGATGAGCACCCTCGGCCGCGTCGTCCCCCAGTACACCCTCGATGCCCTGCGCCTGCGTGCGCTGGGTCTGTCCTGAACGGAGCACGTCATGACCCAGCTCGCCGGAGCCGAGGCCCTGACCGCCCTCGATCCCGTCTTCGCCCAGTTCGCCGTCGGCGCCGGGCACAACCTGTGGGGCCTGACCCATCTGACGATGCGCGAGAAGGCCTTCGTCTGCCTGACCGCCGACCTGTGCCACCCCCACCTGGACCTGCCGATGGCCATGCACGTGCGGATGGCCCTGGACAACGGTGTGGACGCCGAGTCGATCAGGGAGCTCTACCGCCACCTGGCCCCCTACGTGGGTTACCCGATCCTGGTCCCCGCCTTCCAGCGCCTGGCCGAACTCGGCCTGCCCGAAGCGGAGGACACCACGCCGGTCGAACCGGTGCCGCCGGCCGGGCCGCTGGCCAGGGCGGTCCGCGACCTGGAGGCCCTCGATCCCGGGTTGGCCGCCTTCACCGAGGACCAGTTCGCGGGGCGCTGGGCCCGCTCGCACCTCAGCGTCCGCGAGCGGGCCATCGCCTGCCTGACCGTGGACGCCTTCTACCAGACGCTGGGCGGATCCCTGCGCCTGCACGCCGCCCTGGCGCGAGCCGCCGGGGCGACCGAGGAAACCTTTCGCGACTTGATCCGCGGCCTCGCCGAGTTCGGGCTCGCCCGAGCCTGGGCCACCGCGTCGGCCCTGCTTCCCCGGCGCGTCACCGACTGACGGTCGTGGCGGAGTTCGGGCCGCAGGGCCGGACCGCACAGCCCGAGTGGGCGACCGAGGTGATGCGCGCCTGCTACTGACCGGTCAGGCGCGGCGGTGATCTTCCTTGAGGTCTTCACGTACACCCGGATGTGTGGCAGGTGCGCCGGTTGAGCTAGCTCACCTGCGGTCGGAGGCAGCGGCGGAGGAACGCGATCTGGTCGGTGAGGGCGTGCTCGCGGGTGGCCGGGTCGGTGTAGAAGGTGAAGTGCGTGCCGGGGTAGCTGCGCAGCTCCCCGCGCGGGGCTCGCTCCGCCAGCGCCCGGGTCGTCTCGATGGGCGTCTCGTGGTCGTCGGCCGCGACGCAGACCAGCAGCGGCATGGTCAGCCGGGCGGCGGCCCGGTCGGGGTGGTAGCGCATCATGCTCAGCAACGCCCGTGGGGCGACGCTGTTGCGCCACAGGGAGGTTGCCTCACCGCCGGTGAGCGTCTTGATGTGCTGCTCGGCCTCGACCGTGGCCGCGACCGCGAGTTCGCCCGGCCGACCGACCATGGGTATGTAGCAGGGGCGCAGGCCGACCTTGCCACGCAGCGCGTCCCAGCCGATGGCTCCCAACAGCCGCAGCGTCTGCCACGTCGAACGTCCCGCCACGCGCTTGGGAAACCCGTTGAACGGGATCTGTGCGACCACCGCGACGATGTCCGGGTCGCCGGCGGCGACGGAGATGGCGTGGGCACCGCCGAGCGAGTTGCCCCACAGCACGACGGCGCCGGGGTCGACGTGTTCGTGGCCGCGGGCGAACGCGATGGCCGCCCGCAGGTCCTCCTGCTGACCGTCGATGTCGGCGAGCTGGCGTGGCTCGCCGGCGCTCTCACCGAAGCCGCGGTAGTCGAACACGAGGGCCGCCATGCCCTCGGCGGCGAACCGCTCGGCATGCGGGAACAGCCGGTCCATCGTCCCGCTGAACCCGTGGCCCAGCACGACGCAGGGCAGCTGCCTGTTCGGTGCGGCCGGCAGGTAGAGGTATCCCGCGCAGGTGGTGCCACGGGACTCGAAGGCGACCTTGATCCGCTCGTTCATGGCTCTCCTCTAGACTTACCGGTGGTAAGCATCCTAGCCTTGAACTTGACCGGCGGTAAGGAGGCGTCGCATGAGCGCGACACCGCAGCGGATCCTGGCCGCCTCCCGCGCGCTGTTCGCCGAACGCGGTTATCGCGCCACGTCCATGCAGGCCATCGCCGATGAGGTCGGCATCACCAAGGCGGCGCTCTACTACCACTTCGCGTCGAAGGACGAGCTCCTCCGGCATCTCACGCTGCCGCTGCTGGACGAGTTGGAAAGCGCACTCGCCGAGGCCGAGTCGGCCGGTGACCCGGAAGCGGTTCGCTGGCGTGCCATCGAGGGTTACGTCGACGTCTACCTGCATCACCGGGAAACGCTGCTGATGCTGGTCAGGGACATGACGCTGCTGGTCCAGGCGCCGGTGGCGGACCGGTTCCGCGCGGCTGTGGCCCTGGCCAACGACCTGGTGTGCGGGCCGGGTCGCGGCCTGGGGGAGCGGGTGCGCGCCGCGCAGGTCGTCGCAGGGCTGAGCGATCCGGTCGTGCTCTTCGTGAACGTGCCGCCCGAACGGCTCAAACGTCTCATCCTCGACGGTGCCAAGGCCCTGCTGGCAGGTTACGAGACCGCCGCTCCCGCCGGCCGGCACGACGAGGTGACCGGTAGTCCACGCCCTCGTGGGCGCCCACGAGGGCGAAGCGGTGGGCGGCCCGCCGCGTTGAGCGGGCCGGAGGCCGGGCAGGCGCGTGAGCTGTACGCGGCCGGGCGGCCGGTGGCGGAGATAGCCGAACGTCTCGGCGTCTCACGAGCCACCGTCTACCGGTGTCTCAAAACCTCTGGGCTTTGATTTTGATATCAACGCTAGACGGCGCCGTGTGAACCGGCTCACTCGCCGTGCGCGTCACGGTGCCAGGCGCCGACTCGTCCGAAAGACGTGAACACCCCGGCAGTCACGGCACGCAACCACCGGAACCACGTTGCGCGCACCCTTCACATGACGGACAACTGTTTCTTGGAGTGCCATGCTGTACGGGCGTCGGGCGGAGTTGTCCGTCATCGGTGAGTTGCTGGACGGCCGCTGCGGCGCTCTGGTGGTGCGTGGTGTGGCGGGTATCGGCAAGTCCGCTCTCCTGGAGTCCGCCGCGGCGGGTACGCGGGCGCGGCTGCTGCGGGTGACCGGTGTCGAGTCCGAGGCGGACCTGCCGTTCGCCGCGTTGCACCTGCTGCTGCGCCCGGTTCTCGGGCACGTCGAGGCGCTGCCCCGGCAGCTGGTGGAGGCGCTGCGCGGTGCGCTGGGTCTCGGCGGTGCCACCCGGGGAGACCGCTTCCTCGTCGGGCTCGCGACACTCAGCCTGTTGGTGGAACTGTCGGCCGAGGGGCCGGTGCTCTGCCTGGTCGACGATGCGCAGTGGCTGGACGGCGAGTCGGCCGACGCGCTGCTGTTCGCCGCGCGCCGCCTGCACGCCGAGCCCGTGGCCGTCCTGTTCGCCGCGAGGGAGGGCGAGTTCCCCGCACGAGGGTTGCCCGAGTTGCGGCTGGGTGCGCTGGCCACCGAGGCCGCCAGGAAGCTCCTCGCCGAGCAGGGGGCGGACCTGCCGCCTGCCGTGCGCGACCAGCTCGTCGCCGAGGCCGGGGGCAACCCGCTCGCGCTGATCGAGCTGCCCCGCATGCTCACCGCGGAGCAGCGCAAGGGAGCGCTCGTGCCGCTGTCCTTCTCCCTCGGTACCGCGCAGCCGGCGACCGACAAGGTGCTGACCGGTTTCCGCGACCGGATCGCGGAACTCCCCGCCACCACTCGCTCCTGCCTGCTGGTGGCGTCCCTCGATCACCACGACGAGCTGGACGTGCTCGCACGTGCGCTCGGTCCGCTCGGCGCCTCGCTGGCCGACTTCGCCGAAGCCGAGCGCGCCGGCCTGGTCCGGGTGGGCCCGTCCGGCGTCACCTTCCACCACCCGCTGGTGCGTACCGCGGTGCTGACGGCCTGTGACATCGCCGCCCGGATGGCCGCGCACCGGGCGTTGGCGGAGACGGTCGACGACGACCGGCGGGCCTGGCACCTGGCCGCCGTCACCGCGTGGCCGGACGAGGAGGTGGCCGGGACGCTGGAGAGCCTGGCGTTACGTGCGCGACTGCGCGGTGGGCAGATGGCGGTGTCGGCGGCCTACGCACGCGCGGCCGAGCTGTCGGCCGAACCCCACCACGCCGTTCGCCGATGGACGGCCGCCGCCTCGGCTTCGGCCGAGGCAGGCCTGTGGCAGCGCACGGCCGAACTGGTGGACAGGGCCCGCCACCGCGGCGGGACGACGCCGACAGGTGCCGTCCTCGCGGACCTCGCCTACGTGCGCGCGATGCTGGAGGTGGAGGCTGGTCGGCCGCTGCGGGGCGTGCGGCTGCTGCACGAGGGAGCCGAGGCGGCCGACGACCTGCACACCAGGCTGTCGCTGCTCTGCCTGGCCGGCTACCACACCTGGGCCGGCGTCACCCATCCCGACCAGCTCGCGCTGGCCCGCCGCACCGAGGAACTGTGCCCGGACGGCGGCGGGCTGGCCGCCGTGGTGCGCGACCTCAACCGCGCCTTCCGCTTGATCATCGAGGGTGACGCCGTCACCACGTTCACCTACCGGGTGCCGGACCAGGCCGAGCGCATCCCGTTCGAGCTGCGCTTCCTCCTCGCCCAACAGTGCGTCGTCCGTGGGGACGTCGACGGCATGCTGGACGTCTCGGCCCAACTCGTCGAGGACTGCCGGGCGGAAGGACGCCTGGGACGCATGCCCCAGGCCATGACGATCTTCGGCATTGCCCAGCTCCTCGGCGGACACCACGGTTCCGCACGAGCCACCGTGGCCGCGGGCCTGGCGCTGGCCGCCGATGTCGGCCAGCCGCAGTGGCGCAGCTACCTGGCGGGCGTGCAGGCCTGGCTGTCCGCGGTCGCCGGCGCGGGGGAGGAGTGCGAGACGTTGGCCGCGCAGGCCATCCGGGACGCCGACCACCGCAGGTGGATGCCGGGAGCGTGCTGGGCCGAGTCCGCCCTCGCGGCCCTGGACTTCGGACTGGGTCGCCACGAAGCGGTGCTCGACCGGATCGACCGGGCGATGTCAGGGCCGACGCGCCACGCCTTCCTGTGGCGGTACTACTGGCCGGACTACGTCGAGGCCGCCGTCCGGGCGGGTGATCCGCGGCGTGCCGGGGACCATCTCCGCCGCTACGCGGAATGGGCCGAGGCGACCGGCCGGCCCCGACAGCTCGCCGTCCTGCACCGGCTCCGCGCGCTGCTCGCCGAGGACAGCGCGGCCGGCGAACTGTACGAGCGGGCGATGGCCCTGCACGCGGAGAGCAGGCAGCCCTTCGACGAGGCGCGCACCCGCCTGGTCCACGGCGAGTGGCTGCGCCGCCACCGGCGGCGCGCCGAGGCGCGCACCCAGCTCCACACCGCCATGGCGGCCTTCACCCGGCTCGGCGCCCTGCCGTGGGTCGACCGCGCCGCCGCAGAGCTGCGCGCCACCGGGCTCGCCCTGCCGGACCGTTCACCCGCCGGAGATCCGCTGGCCGTGCTGACACCGCAGGAGCTCCAGGTGGTACGGCTGGCCGTCACCGGAGCGTCCAACCGCGAGATCGGCGCGCAGCTCTTCCTGAGCCCGCGCACGGTCGCCTCCCACCTGTACAAGGCCTTCCCGAAGCTGGGGGTCGCCTCCCGCGCCGAGCTGAGCAGGCTGCTCCCGCCATCCGACTGACGCTTTCGAGGCGGCCGTCCCCGCGGATCTCGCGGATGTGGGGTGCCCCGCGGTCAGCGGGTCGCGGTCTTGTCGTCGGTGGTCGGCTGGACCCGTTCGAACCGCACTCGGTTGAGCCATCCCGGCAGGTCGCTGAGCACGTACAGCTCACCGTGCACGTCGGTGGCGATCGCGGTCGGCTGGGTGGGGAGGTGGCCGATCGCGGCGGACTCGTAGCTGCCGTCGAGCTTGGGGCGCACGGCGAACACACGGGTCGAGCAGTAGTCGGCCGCGATGTAGGTGCCCCACGCCTCCGGGGTCCGGGACCCCCGGTACACCACGCCGCCGGTCACCGAGCAGTTGTCGTTGTAGTGGTCGTACTCGAAGACCGGGTCGGTGTACCGCGCGCCCGGCCGGCATTGCCCCGGGTCGAACACCGGGGTGCCTTCCTTGCAGGACCAGCCGAGGTTCGCGCCGCCCTGCCACGGGCGGATGTGGTTGACCTCCTCGACCAGGCCCTGGCCGACGTCACCGATCCACAGGGAGCCGTCGACCGGGTCGACGGAGAACCGCCACGGATTGCGCAGCCCGAAGAGCCAGATCTCCGGCCGCGCGCCCGGCACGCGGACGAACGGGTTGCCGGAGGGCACGCAGTAGGGCTTCGGCCCGCAGGTGCGGTTGACGTCGATCCGCACGATCTTGCCGAGCAGCGTGCCGAGGTTCTGACCGGCCTTGAACGGGTCGTGCGTGTGGCCGCCGTCGCCGAGGGACCAGTAGAGGTAGCCGTCGCGACCGAACGCCACCTGCCCGCCGTTGTGGTTGCCGTACTCGGCGTGGTCCTGGGTGAGCAGCACCTGCACCCGTTCGGGAGCGCCGATGGGCACCCGCGCCAGGGTCAGTGCGCCGGCCGGCAGGCTCGTGTAGGCCACGTAGAGGATTCCGGTCCGGGTGAAGTTCGGCGCGGGCGTGATGCCGAGCAGGCCGCGCTCGTTGTCCGAGGCGTCGATCCGGGCGGTCAGGTCGAGCACCGGCTCGGCCGCCAGGCCGGTGTCGGGGTGGTAGGCGCGGACGGTGCCTTCCTTCTCCGCGATCAGCATCCGGCCGTCCGGCAGCCCGGTGATCGCGATGGGCCGCCGCAGACCGGACGCCACCTGTTCGGACATCACGGTCAGCTCCGTGAGCGGGACCGCGCGGCTGTGGCGCGTGTCGGCCGCGGCGCTGCCGCCCACCGACACCGAAGGCAAGAGGAATGCGGACAGGGCCAGTACGAGCATGCCGGCCATCAGGGTGACCGGGCGACGACGTCGTCGCGACATGGTTGGCTCCTCGGGCAGGGTGGATTCTGGGAGCGCTCCCAACGTAGCGTGACTGCCCAGTGACTTCCAGCCGCCGTCCTGGCGTCTTCTCTGCGGGCGAAGGAGTCCGGACGTCCACGGTCCGGACCGTCGCGCAGTGCGTGTGACCGGGTGTTCGGCGTCGTCCCCGACCAGCGGACACCGAGGTCGTGCACGACGCCGTGATGCCGGGGATCGGCACCGCGCCACTGTTGTTGGTGCGGGTGGCGTGAGGGCCGCGGGGGCATCGGGCAGTGGGTGGGGTCGACAGCCGGGTGCCGGAGGGCCCAGTCGGATCGGCGCGCGGTGGAGGTCCAGGAGCCGGTCGGCGGTGTGCGCGGTGTGCAGGTAGAAGTCCACCACGCGGTGCAACGCCGCTGCCCGCTCGTCCTCAGGCAGCAGGTGCTCGGCGGCGTGGGCGCGGATCAGGTCGTGCATCCGGTAACGACCCTGGGCGTTCGACGTGGTCAACGACGCACGTTCCAGTCCTCGGAGCACCGTCGTGGTTCGGTCCGGGGGTAGCCCGGTGAGTGCGGCGGCGGAAGGAAGGCTGATGTCGGGGCCTGGGGCTATGCCCAACAGGGTGAACGCGACGGCCTGGTCCGAAGTGAGCGTGCGGCGCGACCAGGACAGGACGGTGGGTAGGCTGGCCGCGGGTTCGTCGTCGTCCAGCGCGTCGAGGCCCAGGCCTCGCAGTTCGGCGGCGAGTGCGGGCAGCCGCAGGTCGGGGCGAGTGTGGGCGCGGCCGGCCACGATACCCAGCGCCAACGGGAATCCGCCGCACAGGCTGATCAGCTCGTCGACCGCCGGCCGTTCGGCGTCGACCCGCGTTCTGCCGAGCCGGGCGGCCAGCAGGAGACGGGCCTCGCCGGTGGAGAGCACGTCGAGTTGCAGGTGGTGGGCTCCGTGGCCGGTGACCAGGCCCGCGAGTCGGTTCCGGCTGGTCACGACGACCACGCACGCCTCACCGCCGGGCAGCAGCGGGACCACCTGGTCGGTGTCGATGGCGTTGTCCAGCACCACGAGCACGCGCTTGTCCGCGGTCAGGCTGCGGAACAGCGCGGACCGATCGCGCACGTCAGGCGGGACCGCGGCCGGCTCGACGCCCAGGGCGGTGAGAAACCCGTGCAGTGCCGCGGCGGGTGCCAGCGGCACGCCGTCCGGGCTGAACGCGCCCAGGTCCACGAACAGTTGGCCGTCCGGGAACCGGTCGAGGTGGCGGTACGCCCATCGCAGGCTCAGCCAGGTCTTGCCGAAGCCACCCGCGCCGGTGATGGTCGCGATCGTCGTCGCACCGCTGGGTCGTGCGGCGTCGACAAGGCCGTCCAGGCGGCGAAGCTCCTCGTGGCGGCCGACGAACGCGGCGGGGGCGGCGCGCAACTGACGGGGCACCACCGCTTCGGTGTCCGGCGGCCCGGGGGCGAGGGCGGTGTCGACGGCGAGGACCTGCTGGTGCAGCCGCTGCAGCGCGGTGCCGGGTTCGACGCCCAGCTCCTCGATCAACCGCGCGCGGGTTAGTCGGTAGTGCTCCAAGGCGTCGTTGGTGCGCCCCGCTGCATGCAGTGCCAGCAGGTATTGGCCCGCCACCCTCTCGTCCAACGGGTGCTGGGCGGTCCGCGCGGCCAGTTCGGCCACCAGCCCTCCGCTTTCCCCGGTGCTCAACCGGGCGTCGACCAGGTCGTGTTGTACGGCCAGCCGTTGCTGTTCGAGCCGGTCGCGTTCGGCCTGCGCCCACTCACCGTGCACGCCGGTCAGCGCCTCGCCGCGCCACAGCTCCAACGCCTTGGTCAACGTCCTCACTACTTGGACGTCGTCGTCGCGGGCCCGGGCGCACAGGTCTCGGAACCGGTGGAGATCAACCACGGGTTCGGAGGTCTCGGCCACCAGGGCGTATCCCCCCGACCGGCGGATGATCGCCACCTCGTCCGCGCCGGCCAGTGCCCGCCGCAGCCGGGAGATGTAACCGTGCAGCGTCGCCCGTGCCCTTGGTGCCGCCGCCGCACCCCAGACACGTTCGACCAGCCGGTCCACCGGCACCACGCGGCCCGCGTCGGCCGCCAGCGCGGCCAGCACGCACCGCTGCCTGGGCGTGCCCAGGCTCACCGGCCGCCCGCCGACCTCCGCGCCCACTTCCCCCAGCAGACGCACGACCACTGCCACGCCGACCACCCTGCCACCGATACCGCATCGGTCACCGGCATAGCACCCAGAGCAACGCCATGCAGAAATCCTGCCAGCGATTCACACGACCGGGTCCCGACGCTTGAGGGGGTCGGCGGTCGCCCCGCCGCCCCCGGGCCCGAAGCGAAGAAGAGCTCAGGCCCGTTGCACCTCACCGCACCGCGGATAGACCGAGGAGAGAACATGAATCGGTTTCGGAGCACTCTCGCGGCCCTGGGCCTGGCAATGATCGCCCTGACCTCACCGGCGGCCGCGCAGACCCAGTCGCCGGGTGCCGTGGAGCCGCTGGCCTTCGCCGACTGCCCGTCCGGCTACTTCTGCGTCTGGGAACACGCGGACGGAACCGGCCACTGGGCCAGGTTCCGGACGGGGTCGTCTGACCTGACCGTGCCGATCGGCGGTTTCGTCTTCAACGACGAGATCTCGTCCGTGTGGAACCGGACCAGCCGGATCTGGTGCCTCTACGAGAACATCGACTACGGACCCCCTGCCTTGCGGATCGCGGTCAACTGGAGGGGACCGCTCGGCCCGCGCTACGACTTCAACGACAAGGTCAGCTCCTTGAAGCCCTGCTAGTAGGACGAGACCTCACGCGCCGGTCAGGCCACCGGAGATCCGGCGGCCTGACCGGGCTCGGTCTCGTACCGGTCAGTCGACTTGCGGTCGAACGTCCTGTCGTGCCGCGTAGTGGGCGTTCGCTTGTTCCGCGATCATCGCAGGATCGGTCGGTCTCCCCATCAGTAGGGGAATACGAACCAGTAGAACGACTGGCTCACGCTCGCCCCCGCGCTGTCGGTGGCCGTGACCCGCGGGTTGTAGTTGGCCCACGTGGTCGGGGTTCCGCTGATCAGACCGGTCGACGTGTTCACGCTCAGTCCGGCGGGCAGACCGGTCGCGGAGAAGCGGTACCCACCGCTGCCGCCCTCGGCGACGAGCTGCAGGGTCACCGCACGACCCTTGACGCTGGTCTGGGTGCCCGGGTTGGTCAGCGACAGATCTGTCGGGCCGGGATTGCCGGTGGTGACCGTCAGGCTGTACTTGACGGTCCTGGACTCGGTGCCCTTGGTGCCGGTGACGGTGATCTCGTAAGTACCGACCGGGGTGGACGACGTGGTGCCGATCGTCAGCCTGGAGCCGCTGCCCACAGCGATCTTGCCCGGGTTGAACGACGCGGTGGCACCGGAGGGCAGGCCGCTGGCCGAGAGCGTGATGTCCCCGGTCGGCGGGTTGGTGGAACCGATCTCCTGGTTGGCCCAGTCGCCGAGCACACCGTGCATCCTGGCGTGCGCCTGGTAGTAGGCGCAGTCCGTGCGCAGCCAGGAGAAGACGCCGTAGATCTTGCCGTTGTGCAGGTACGGGCCGCCGGAGTCGCCCTGGCACAGCGACGGTCCACCGCTGCTGTAGCCGTTGCAGAACATGTACCGGGCATCGAAGTGACCGGCGATGTCGCGGCAGTTCTGGTCCTCCGCCACCGGCAGGACCGCCTCGTACAGCTTGGTGTTGCGGTTGGCGTCGTTCGCGTCCGACTTGCCGTAGCCGACCGCGGTTCCTCGCGTGCCGACCGGCAACGAGTCGGTGGACCTGGCGATCGGCGGGTAGGCCATGCCCGCCGGGGTGGGGATGTCGGTCGTCGTCGTGATGATCGCGACGTCGAAGCCGGTCCGCCAGCCGTCGGACGGGTTGTAGCTCGGGTGGGCCTTGTACTCGGCGATCTCGATCCGGGTGCCGGTGTCGGTGTTCGCCAGGTCGTCGCGGCCGTAGATCAGGTACTTCGGGTCGCCCTGGGAGAACTTGCAGTGCGCCGCGATGAGGACCTTCCGCGGGGCCACGACGGAGCCGGTGCAGGACTGCTCCTGCGGGCGCACGCCGCCGGTGCGGTGCTGCGAGATGATGAACGGGTACTCGGCCACCGTGGTCGGCGTGCCACCGACCACGGCGACGCCGGATTCGCCGTCTGCTTGGAAGGCGCTGGTGGCGCTGATCGTCGTGGTCACCGACGAACCCTGCGCGACGGAGCCGCCGGCCGGGTCGGCGGTCAGGGTGAAGCTGCCCGGTGGTACCTCGCCGTTGACCTTCAGCGACACGTTCGCGGTGCGGGTGGCATCGGTGCCGGTACCGGTGACGGTGAGGTTGTAGGTGCCCGGGGTGACCGAGGCGCCCACGCTCAGCGACAGCCTGGACGAGCCGCCCGCGGTCACCGAGGACGGGTCGAACGACGCGGTCACGCCCGCGGGTTGGCCGCTCGCCGACAGCCGCACGTTCTGCGCCGCCCCTCGGGTGACCGCAGTGGAGATCGTGGTGCCGGCCGACTGGCCCGGGTCGGCGCTGACCGAGGACGGGCTGGCCGAGATGGAGAAGTCGTTGCCCGGCTGGGGATTGCCCGCGGGCAGGTGCAGCAACCGGTTGGGGGTGCCCGTCCGGATGTTGGTCATCTTGCCGGTGGTGGCGTTGTCGACGACCCACTTCTTCAGGTCGGCGGGCGTCGAGGACGGCGCCTCCGACAGGCGCAGCGCCAGGGTGCCCGCCACGTGCGGGGCGGCCATCGACGTGCCGGACAGCTGCCCGTAGGAGGAGTCCGACTGGTGGAAGGACGAGTCGATGCCGCTGCCCGGTGCGAACAGGTCCATGCACGCGCCGTCGTTGGAGTCGCCCGCGCGCGCGTCGCTGCTCGTCGCGTTGCCCGTGCGGACGCCGGTCTCGACCCGGGGACCCGGACCGTGGTCGCACGAGTTGCCGCCGTTGTTCCCGGTGATCAGTGCCCACTGCACGCCGGCGGCGATGGAGCCCTTGATCGCGTCGACGGCGATGGACGGGTTGTCCGTGTACACGCTCAGGTTCGCCACGGCGGGCTTGATCGCGTTCCGGGCGAGCCACTCGGCGGCGACGACGACGTCGCTGTCCTTGCCGCGCCCGTTGCAGTCGAGGATGCGCACCGAGTGCAGGGTGACCTTCTTCGCCACGCCGCGCGTCTCACCGCCCGTGATGCCCGCGACGTGCGTGCCGTGCCCGTTGCAGTCGTTGCCGTTGTCGGCCGGGACGATGAAGTCCGCGGCGAACTTCGCCCGGCCGTCGAACTCCTGGTGCGAGTAGCGGATGCCGGTGTCCACGATGTACACGTTGACGCCTTGGCCGCCGTGGCTGGGGTAGGTGTACTTCCTGTCCAGTGGGCGGTCGCGCTGGTCGACGCGGTCCAGGCCCCAGTTCACCGGGTTGTCCTGGGTGTCGCCCGCGCGCGACGTGCCCGACTGGATGACGGACTCGACGGCGGGGTGCGCCGCGAGACGTCGCGCCTGCTGCTCGCCGAGGTTGTCGACCACGTAGCCGCGCATGACCTGGGTGAGCACGTGCTCCGCGCGGCCGCCGTACTGGCTGACGAGGGAGTCGACGGTCCGGGCGACGCCGGAGGTGGCGACCGCCGCGTCCTTGAGCTTGACGACGTAGTTGCCGGGGACCGGGTTCTCGGCCCCGCCTCGGACCACGCCCTCCGGTGCCGTGGCGTGGGCCGGCGAGGCGAGCCCACCGGCCATGACTGCTGCCAGCGCGAGCGCCAGCAGGGTTTTCGATGTGCAGGGCATTGAATTACTCCTTTATGTGCGGAGCTTTCAACACCGGAAATTAGTCCAGCTCCTCCCGGAGCAGAAGTGATCTGTTGACGGTCGACACCACTGTTTGGTTCGCCGTGATAGACGCAGGTCAGGGGTGGTTTCGAGAAACAGTTCTTCCCATGTTCGTCAGGACTCCCAGCGCACGCCGATCGTGCCTGGACGCACTGTCGAAGCGACGAGAGACGTCGTGCCGGCGACACCCAGCCACAAATCTTCGATGTATTTCTCCGGTCCGCGCAGGCCTGGTCGGTCGTACCGGCGCAGCCTGCCCGGCGGCGGACCGCTGAAGCGCAGCGTGGCGGTGTACAACCCGACCGGTCGCGGGAACCGGCGGTAGTAGTGGTCCAGCGGCTGCCGGGTCGGGAGTCGCACCTCGTACTCGATCACGGTGTGCTCACCCCGGCCGAGCGGCCGATCGAACAGGAACTCGGCCACGAGCGCCCGGTTGGTGGCGTCACCGCGCACCCGGCCGACGCGGGCGTGGGCCACCCCGACCAGTTCCGGGGCCGGGTACGCCGGGTCGTCGACCTCGTGGCACACGACGTGCCGGTCCACGCGTTCGGCGGCGGCCCGCAGCACCAACCGGGTCCGCTGCCTGCGTTCACCGGTGTTCTCGTCGATGCTGAGCGAGTCGCTGATGCCGAGGAACTCCAACTCCCCGTCGGGCACGGTCCCGAGCCCGGCCAGCAGGCTGCCGCAGGACGGCCACAACGCCCGCCGGGACAGCGTGCCCGGTGAGCGCCCCGACGTCCCCCCTCGCGGGCGCCGCCCGCCGAGCAACGCGACCAGCGACGCCGCCGGCAGCCCCAGGACCTGCTCCAACCGGCTGAGGGCTGCGAGTGACTCGGCCCGTTCCGGACGACTGCGGCCGGTGCGCCAGTAGGAGATCGCCGTGCGGCTGATGGTCACGCCACCTTCCGCGAGTCGGCTGCGCAGCCGTTCCAGCGTCAGCCCGGAGGCCTCGATCGCGGCGTCGAGCGCCACCTCGAACGGGCCGGTCCGCAGCAACTGCCTCAGTTCCCGGTTCACGTCGCCCCCGGTTGCGTCCTCATCGCTCGAAATGTGAACCGTATACGCAGAACCGTCCCGGCGAGAAGGGCAGAAGTGGCCAGTGGCCGGCATTGGCCGGCCTAGGGTGAGGTGATGGACGAGTTCGACCCCGGATTCCTCGAACCGATCGGCCTCGGCGTCCCCGAAGGCGCCCTCTACCTGTGGCTGCTGCGCCGGCCCCGCGCCGACAGGAGCGAGCTCACCGCCGCGCTCGGGATGACCGCGGGCAGCCTGTCCCGGGCCATCGGGAACCTGGTCGAGGCGGGCTTGGCGACCCGGCTGCCGGGACGTCCGGTCCGCTACGTGCCCGCACCGCCGCAGGTCGCCCTGGACGCCCTCACCACGCGCCGCGCCGAGCAGCTCGACCGCCTCCGCGGGGTGACGCGCGACCTCGCGGCGAGGTACGAAGAGGCGCCGCGCGGTGGGTCGGGCGACCTGGTCGAGCTGATCGAGGGCGGGCCCGCGGTGTGCCACCACATCGCTCAGATCCAACTGGCCGCCCGCCAGGAGGTGCTGCTCATCGATTGCCCGCCGTACCTGGGCGGCGTGCCGGAGCGCAACGTGGAGGAGCTGCAAGGCCTGCGGCGCGGAGTGGTCTACCACACGATCTACCACATGCCGATGCTCCACGACCGGGCGCGGCTGGCCGAGATCAGCACCTACATCGAGGCGGGCGAGGACGCCCGCACGCTTCCCGGCGTGCACATGAAGATGATGATCGCCGATCGCCGGGTGGCACTGATCCCGCTCAGCTTCGAGATGTCGGAGACGGGGTCGCGGATCCTGGTGCACCGCTCTCCCCTCCTCGACGCGCTCATCGCCTGCTTCGACATGCTGTGGGAACGCGCGGCGCCGATCGGCGCCGCGCTGCGCGGCGGGCACCGCGACAAGGAGTTGTTGACGCTGCTCGCCTCCGGCATGAAGGACGCGGCGATCATGCGCTCCCTCGGGATCACCCAACGCACCATGACCCGGCGGATGTCCGCCCTGCTCGAAGAACTCGGCGCGGCCACCCGCCTCCAAGCCGGGCTCCAGGCCAACCGGCGCGGACTGGTGTGAGGTCGCCCCTACTCTCCGCCCGAGAACCCCCACTACCTCAAGCAGGGGGAGCTCTCCCACTACTACGCCTTCCGCGAGCTCTACCACCGCCGCAAGCTGCAGCGGGTCGGTGACCGCTGGTCGTTCACCGGCGCCAAGATCACCATGCCCCCGCTCCGGCCGCTCGACTCGGGATCCGTTGGGTGCCATGCCGGACATGCGTCGGGCCCGCCGGTTGAGTACCGGCGGGCCCTTGCGCTGTGGTGCTGTCGTGTCAGCTGTGTGCGCGGTGGCCCCGCTTGGTGACGACGTGGTAGATGCCGAGCACGATCAGCGAGCCGAGGATGGCCAGCAGCCAGGTGCTCAGGTCGAAGAAGCTGCCGATGTCGGAGCCGAAGATGGCGCGGCCGATGAAGCCGCCGATGATGGCGCCGACGATGCCGAGCAGCATCGTGATGATGATGCCGCCGGGGTCCTTGCCGGGCATGATGGCCTTGGCGATGGCGCCGGCGATGAGACCCAGAACGATCCAACCCAGGATGCCCACGGTGCTTCCTTATCCTCGTGTCACGCCGACTCCTGCGGCGCGGCGTGATCGTTACAGGCACTGGGTTGCCCAACTCGCATCGATTTCACACCTACGGCGAGTTCCTCGGTGGAGCGATACGTCGACGATGAGCGGAATCACCACCTAACCTCGGTGCGGGTCTGCACTTCGGCCACTCCCACCGGCGGGGCGGGAGTGGCCGCGTCGACCATCGGTCAGTGCCTGGGGGCCGGTGACGCGGTCTGCCGCAGGGGTGCGCCGGCGTCGTGCAGGTGGCGGAGGACCTCGGCGTAGGAGTCGCGCATGGTCGCCTTGCTGTAGGGGATGCCGTGGCGTGCGCAGAAGTCTTCGACGATGGGTTGGGCGCGGCGCAGGTTGGGGCGCGGCATGTGGGGGAACAGGTGGTGCTCGATCTGGTGGTTGAGCCCGCCGAGCAGCGCGTCGACCCATCGCCCGCCGGTGACGTTGCGGGAGGTGAGGACCTGCTTGTGCAGGTGGTCCAGGCGTTGGCCGGGGGCGATGATGGGCATGCCCTTGTGGTTGGGGGCGAAGGAACAGCCGAGGTAGACGCCCATGAGGCCTTGGTGCACGGCGATGAACGCGATCCCCTGCAGCGGTGACAGCACCCAGAACACCGCGGTCAGGTACCCGGCCAGGGGGACGAGCTGCAACGTGGCCTCGGTCCACGGGCGGCTGACCTCGCGCCGCCACACCGCTTGAAGGCTGGAGATGCGCAGCACGACCGCTTCGGCCAGCAGCAGCGGGAAGAACAGGAACGCCTGGTACTTGGTGATCCACCGGTACAGGCCGCGCTTGTCGCCTGCCTGCTCGCGGCTGAAGGCGATGGCGTGGATCTCGATGTCGGGGTCGTGGTCCTCGTGGTTGGGGTTGGCGTGGTGGCGGGTGTGCTTGCCGACCCACCACTGGTAGCTGATCCCGGTGACGCCTCCGTGCAGGTGTCCCACGATGTCGTTGTGGCGGTGGCTGCGGAAGATCTGCCGGTGCCCGGCGTCGTGGCCGATGAACGCGAACTGGGTGAAGACCACCGCGAGCAGCGCTGCGGTCAGCATCTGCCACCACGACTCGCCCACCAGCACGAAGAGCGCACCGGTGGCCGCGAGCAGCAGGATGTTGATCACCATCCGCGCGGTGTAGTAGCCGCGACGCCGTTCCAGCAGCCCCGCCTCCTTGACCTCACGGGTCAGACGCGCGAAGTCACTGGCCGGTCTGGAACCGGGAACGCGCGTGGCGGGATCGGACAACGATGTCATGAGGTGCCTTCCAGGCGAACGAGCTGTTCGTGGAGGGTTTCCGCTGAAGGACTCGTCTAACCCCGAAAAGCTGTTTTCAACAGAGCGCACTCGGGAGGACGCGCACGGTTTGCGCGAGCGGCACCCTGACTCCGCCTCGCTCTTGGTCTTCGAGGTGGGACTACCGGTGGCGTCGACATCGACGTGTCGGGGTCCCGATCGCCGACTCGGACCGGGCAGTAGTCGTCCGGGATGACGGAGGCGAGGTCGGGTGGATCGGTCAGCTCGCGGTCAACGGGCTTTCCGCTCCTGCTTTGGCGTGCACCGCGCGACCAACACGGCTCTCGTCGGTCACCGATCGACGCGCAGGAAAGCGGTCACAGTCGTGCCGTGGGCGGTGGCGTGGGTGCGTACGAGGTCGGCCAGTTGGTTGACCAGTAGCAGGCCGCGGCCTCCGCGCTGTCCCGGTTCGGGTGGCCGGCGACCGGCCAGCGGGTCGGTCAGGCGTCCGTCGTCCTCGACCGAACAGATCAGGTGTGCCCCGTCGCGCCAGATCCGCAGTCGGCATCCGGCGCCGGTGTGCCTGAGGCTGTTGGTCACCAGCTCGGTGGCGATGAGTTCGAGGTCTGCGATCGCCTCGGCGTCCAGTGGCGATCGCCGTGCCTGGTCGGCGACGAGACGGCGGACGTCGCGGATGTCCGCGGTGGTCCCGACGTCGAGGTCGGCGGAGTCCGGGGCGGTCGGCAGTGGTCGGTTGTAGCGGTCGACCACGGCGTGGGGGTCGTAGTGGTCGCTGTCGCGACGCCCGGTCGCCTCCCACACCGTCGGGTGTGTGGCCAGGGCGTCGGCCAGCACGTGGTCGTCGAGGGCGCGGGAGTCGTAGGGGCAGACGATGGTGACGTCGCGTCCGGCGAAGGCCAGGTTGATCAGTGCTTCGTGCTGTGCGCAGGCGGGGTACTCGATTTCGGTGCGGCCGGCCCAGATCGGCTCGCCGATGATGCGCACCTGCCCGGAGCGGTGGGCGTCGGCGAACCGGCGCAGGACGGTCGGGATGATCCTGCCGGGGTTGCGGCCCACCACTTCCATGTCGAGCATCAGCACGTCGTCCGCGGCCGTGCCCAACGCCTCGCGCAGCAGCCGCAGCCTCGCCCCGGGCACCGCCACGGCGGCGGGGTGCCCTTCGCCCAGGCCATCGGTGATGAAGGGCACGAGTGCGTCCAGGTACTCCTCGTCGGAGTTGTAGAACAGGGCCGGGTGCACGAACACGCCGGAGGGCGTCGTCGCGGCGCTCATGCGGCGTGGTCCACGTGCACGTCACGCAGGTCGAGCAGATCCACGAGGCGGGCCAAGCCCGGCCACGAGCCGCGCAGCGCGAGGGGTGCGCCGAGGCGTGCGGCGTGGTCGGCCAGGCGCAGCAGGTTGTTGTGGTCGATGAAGGTCAGCTCCCTGGCGTCGAGCACCAGCTCTCCGTCCCGAGCACGTAGGTCGACGCGGTTCAACGCCTGGGTGAAGAGGCCGTCTGCGTGGGAGTCCACTTCGCCGCCCAACGCGGTGGTGTGACCGTCCGCGGCGTGCAGCCGGAAGCCGGGCGCTCGGGCGTTGGTGTTCGGGTGCAGGCACGCCAGCTCCGCGAACGCCGAGTCGTCGATCTCCGCGGAAGAGTACGCGCACATCGCGGAGAACGGGTGGTCGGCCATGTAGCGGTCCACCAGGTGCTCGTAGCGGGCGAAGGCGGCGAGTTGCTTCGGGGTGCGCACCAGGGGAGTGGCCTCGGCGACCACCCGGAACCCGGCGAACCCGTCGCGCACGGCGGCCTCGGTGGCGGCGGTGTAGGCCCGGACCTGCGCCTCGGGCTCGACCACGGCGCCGACCGGGTACGTCGCTTCCAATGAGGTGACCTGGGCCGCACCTTCTCGCAGTGCGCGGTCGATGCCGTCGATCCCCCGCAGGCCGTGCACCAGGGCGTCCACGTCGCCGGAGGCCACGTAGCAGACCCGGTAGCCCTGTTCCAGGCCGTCGAGCAGGAACTCCCGTGCCCGGGCCTCGAACTCGGGCACGTCGTCGTACCGCCAGCACACGTGGTCGTGTGCACCCAGCCCACGCGTGTGATCGACGAGCCCTGACCTGCGCATTCCTGCAATTCTACGTAACGCTGGTGCTCGCCCGCCACACTGGGGGTGGCCGGTCGGCGGATGACCGGTGGTCAGCGCGACAGCACCGCGGTGACCGCCTGGTCGACCGTGGCGTGCACGGCCACCGGCCGTCGCAATCGACCGTCGGCCACCTGCGCCGGTCCGGTCACGTCAGGACGCCGTCGGGTCCCGGGATGCGGTGCCGGGTCAGTGCTTCGTCGAGTTCGCCGCGCTCGTGGGCGGTCACGAGGTCGTGGGCGATGTCGCGCAGTTTGCGGTTGGTGTGCT
>NZ_PYAX01000026.1 GCF_003014735.1 Saccharothrix carnea
CCCACAACTCATCGGGCACCAGACGTCGAGACAACTCGTCCACGAACCCCGATCATGCACCAACACATGCAAGACCCACGTGAGACACGCTCTTAGGCTGGTCGAAGCCGGGCAGGCTTGGCGGGCGCTTTATCCGCCGGGCCTGCCCGGCTTTGGCCTGCCTGGAGTGCCCGTAAGGGGCCCCATGTCAAATCGAGCCGAACCCAACCACCGCACCCACCTCAGTGACAGCAGTCCCCCCGCCCTTCACCCTGCCCCTCGGCCTCCCCGCCACCCTGCCTCCCACCCTGCGTCTCCGCCACCTTGTCCATCCACTCCTGCCCAGGCCCCGCGTCCCCGTACTCGTCGTGCCAGTTCCACCACTCGTACGCCGGCGCCTGCGGGTAGCCCTCGGGCGAGTCCTCCCACTCCTCCTGCCTCCCGAGCGCCGTCATGTCGAGGTAGCTGAACGTGCTGCCCAACGCCTCGTCCCCGCGTTCGTTGATGAAGTACGTGCGGTACACCCGGTCGCCCTCGCGGAAGAACGCGTTCGTGCCGTGCCACTCGTCCACGCCGAAGTCGGCGTCGAAGTCGTCCAGGATGGTGACCCACGGCATCCGCCAGCCCATCCTCGCCTTCAACCGCCCGATGTCGGCCTGCGGCGCGCGCGAGGCGAGCACGAGGCTGGTGTCGCGGGCGTGCAGGTGGGCGACGTGCCCGACCTGGTCGGCCGTCACGAGCGAGCAGCCACGGCACGCGTGGTCGGGCCAGCCGAGCACGCCCGGCTCGTAGAACGCCCGGTAGACGACCAGCTGACGGCGGCCCTCGAACAGGTCGAGCAGGCTCATCCGGCCGCCTGGCGTGTCGAACGCGTACTCCTTCTCCACCGCCAGCCACGGCATCCGCCGCCGTGCCGCCGCCATCGCGTCCTTCGCCTTGGTCAGCTCCTTCTCCTTGACCAGCAGTTCCCGGCGGGCTTCCTCCCACTCCGACGCGGAAACGACCGGAGGGGTCTTCATGCGTGCGGGTGTTGCCGTGCGACCTGCATCGGCGCGGACCATGACGACCTCCTACGAGTAGCAACCATTCAGTTGCGACACTATGGCAACCGGATGGTTGCGTCAACCAGGCCGGAACCCGCCTCCGCGCACCGCACGTCAGCCGGTGCAGCCACCCGTCCACGTCCGGCACACGGCCGTGCTGCAGGGCGACCACTTCAGTGCCCTGGACCTGACTAGGGTTCCTGCGGTGGATCGGAACCAGGGTGGTGGCGCGCGGCGGGCGCTGGTCGTCGCCAGCGAGGTCGGCGGCCTGTCCGGCTGCGAGAACGACGCCGACGCCATGGCGTCCCTGTTGCGGGCGAACCGGTTCGACGTCGTGCGGCTCGGTGGTGCGACCGCGACCCGTGCGGGCATCCTCGCCGCTTACGACCGGCTGGTGCGGGATTCGCGGCCGGGGGACGCGGCGGTCGTGTTCTTCGCCGGGCACGGCGGACTCGTCCCCGGTGAACCGGAGCTCCGGTTCATCCAGCCCACCGACATCGACGACAGCACCGAAGACGACTTCCGCGGCGTGCTCGCGGAGGAGCTGAGCGTGCTGCAGTGGCGGCTGTCCCTGCGCACGGCCAACGTCACGACGATCCTCGACTGCTGCTTCTCCGGCCGGATGTCGCGCGACTGGCCCTCGGCGGGCCTGAAGGCGCGGGCCAGGGACGGGAAGTGGCCGCCCGGCGGCATCGAGGCGCGCAGGCGGGCGGCGGCCGAGGAGTTCCGCCGACTGCGGGCGGCGCACCCGCGGGCCGAGTGGTACGACGCCAACCCGCACGCGGTCCGGGTGCTCGCGTGCGGCCAGGGCCAGCTCGCCCACGAACGCCGCTCGCCCCGGTTCGGGCGGGTCCACGGGCTGCTGACCGCCGCACTGGTCGCCGAGCTGACCGACGCGCCGGACCGGACCTGGCAGGACGTGGCGGACCGCGTCCGGCTCGGCGTGCTCAACCTCAACCCGTCCCAGCGCCCGGAGGTCGAAGGCCCGGTGGACCGGGTGGTGTTCACCGAGGACACGGACGCCGTGGTGCCGACCTTGCCGGTGAGCGTCGACCTGCTCACCGGGCAGGCCCGGGTCGACGGCGCCTTCCTGCACGGCCTGGACAGCGGTGACGAGCTGCTGCTGGTCCCGGTCGAGCGCGGCGCGGAGCGGCTCCGGGCGAAGGTCGGGGTGGTCAGCGGCGGTTCGGCGTACCTGACCGTCGAAGGGGACGCGGCCGTGCCCGAGGGCGTGATCGCCCGGCGGGTGGGGCCGAGGCGGTCGAAGCAGGTCGTCCGGGTGGACAGCCGATCCGGCCCGCCGCCCGTCGACCTGGTGGCGGCGCTGGCGGAGGTCGCCGAGGTGAGCCCGGACGGTGGGACCACAGGCCTGCTGGCGACCGTGGTCGTGGCCGAAGGCCGCTACCGGCTCGACGACGCCGAGGGCCGGGCGCTGCACGCCGACTGGCGACCCCTGGACGGCCTCGGTCTCGGCCGCCTGCGGCGCGAGGTCGGGCACCTCGTCACCGCGGCACGGCTGCGCGACCTGTCATTGCGGGCGGACGAGGACGGCTTCGACGCGCCGGTGGAGTTGGCCGTCACCGTCGTGGGCGGTCGGCCGTGGTCTCCGGAGGACCCGGTCGTGCACGTCGGCGAACGGCTGCGGATCCGGGTGCGCAACGACGCGGAGAGCGGGAAACCGGTCTACGCCAACGTGGTCGACCTCGGTGTCGGTGGCCGGGTGACGATCCTGAACAGCGCCGAGCCCGCGGGCGTGGAGCTGTTCGCCGGCACCGGGCGCCCGCTGGGTGCCGATCCTGGTGGCCACGAGCCGGGCCTGCCGCTGACCTGGCCGCGCGGGCTGCCCGCCGGGTCCGCGCGGTTCGAGACGGTGCTCGCGGTGTTCTCGGACAGCCCGCAGGACCTGCGCGGCCTCACCCAGGACGGTGTCGGCCACCGCGGGCGCCCGCGGTCGGCGTCGGAAGAACTGGCCGAGCTCCTGCGGCCGGGACGGCGGGACCTCGGCGGCGGCGACCCGGCAGCGGTGCGGTTCGTGATCAGGAACCTGACCTTCCTGCTGTGCCCCGGCGGCGACGCCTGCGCCCACTGACACCTCACCGTCCGACGCGTTCGCCCGACCGCCGCTCCACGTCCTCGGTCAACTCCACCAGCACCTCGCGTGCCGCCCGCGACAGCCCCGGGACGGCGAGCCGGTCCACCAGCCACCGCGCGATCGCGGCCGGTTCCGCGAACGCCGCCGGCGTGGCCGGGCCGGGGGTCCACAGCGTCACCGCTTGCCGTGCCGCCACGCGCAGCCGTTCACCGCCCTCCACCGCCTCCAGCAGCGGCACGCAGTCGCCGAGGTAGCCCGCACCGATCAGCCTGCCCTCGCGCAGGCTCGGGTGCTGCGCGTCGAGAGCGGTGTCGCGCAACAGCCGGACGACCTCCGCCACCTCGTCCGGCCGCTCGCCCCGGTCGTGCGCGAGCCGGGCCAGGTACCCGAGGGAGGACAGCACGTCGGCGGCCGGCGCGAGTTCCAGCACGCCGTAGCGCGGGCTGCTCACCAGGACCGGTTCGTGGTCGGCGCACTCCGCGACCAGGCGCCGGACGCGGCGCAGCGCCTCGGTGAGACCGGCGGCGGCGACCGCGACCGCCCACCGCGGGGTCGCGCCGTCCTCCAGCAGCCCGCCGGGATCGGCCGGGGCCCCGTTCGGACGGCGTCCGTCGCGGTGGAAGTCGTCGGCGGCCAGGGCGTCGAGCGCGGACGAGCCGGCGCGGGCGCGGGCGATCGCGGTGGACCACGGCCACGTCAGCCGTTCCCGCACCCCTCGCCCGGCCAGCGTCGCCGCGCACGTCTCGGCGAGCCGGGCACCTTCCGCCGGGTCGACCGCGGCGACGGCGTTCAGCAGCGCGGCACACCCCTCGAACCGGTCCTGCTCCACCACCGGCACGAGTTCGCGCACCACCCGGACCACGTGCGACAGCGCCGCACCACCGGCGTGGGGCAGCGCGGCGGCGGCGATCAGCAGCAGGTGTCCACCGGACTCCGCCGACGCCGCCGAGACGAGGTCGTCGGCGTGGTCGGGCAACGCCCGGTGCGCGACCAGGTTCGCCTCGCGCACGGACAACGCGGCCAGGCCGCGCACGGCCTCGGGGTCGGCGTCACCGGCGAACACGCCCAGGCCGTGCAGCGAGTCGGCCACCTCGTCCGCGATCTCGTAGCGGAACCTCCGGTCGAGCAGGATCTCCGGGTCCACCAGGTGCCGCAGCAGGTTCACCCGTTCGTCCTGCAGCGACACCTTGCGCGCGACCACGGCCGTGCGGGGCAACGCGGCCTCGACCACGGCGAGCCGGTCGCGCAGGTGGCGGAGGTAGGCGTCACGCAGCCGCGGCGGCACCGCCGCGTCCAACCGGAGCAACGCCGACCACGCCTCGGTCGCGACCTCCCAGGCCGGGTCCGTGACCAGTTCGCCGATCAGCAGCTCCAGCCCCGGCACGCCGGTCACTGTCACCGCCCGCAGCGCCGCCACCTTGGTGGCGACCGGTGCGCCCGGGTCCAACGCGCGCACGGCCACCTCCCGGAACGCCTCGTCCAGCCGGTTCCGGTCGGCTCCGGGGTACAGGCCCTTGCGGATCGCCGCCATCCCCTCGAACGACCCGGTCTCGGCCAGCACGCGGTAGGCCTCCGGCGTGCCCAGCGCGACGAGCGCCCGCACCGCGCGGTCGACCTCCACGCCGCCGCGCCACTCCTGGCCGAGCACCTCCCGCTGCGCCGCGAGGAAGCGCGTCACCAGTTCGGCCGGCGGGTGCCGGCGACGGGCGAGCAACGCGCCCGCGAACGGCGGGTCCGCGCCGATGGCCTCGGTGACGATCGCCTCGATGATCCGGGAACCCGTCCAGGCGAGGTCCACCGCGATCAGGCAGGCCTCGCGCCAGCGGAACCGGCGTGCCCGCCGCCGCACCTCGTGGTCCGGCATGCGATCCAGCGCCAGCGCCCCGAAGTGGTCGAGCCGTGCCTGCGACCGGAACGCCCGCGCGTCGCCCCAGTCGTCGAGCACCCGCGCCGCGAGGTCGACCAGCTCGTCTTTCTCCTGCTCGTTGAGACCCGCCGTGAACACCGCGGCGCTGGTGAGCGCGATGTGGCCGGTACGGATGAACTCCGCGAGACCCGCGGGAAGCTGCAACACGCGGTGCGCGTCCGGCCAGGTGGCGGAAAGCCGGTCGAGGAGCAGCCGGCCGTACGCGGGCTGGGTCCGTCGCAGCACGACGAGCCGCTCGATGTGGTCGTAGACCTGCTGCGGGGTGAGCGGTCGGATCCGCACCTCGGGGAACACCGGCGGGGCTTCGCCGCGTCCGAGCACCACCACGGGCGTCCGCGGATAGCGGCGGCGCAGGCCGTGCAACCAGCGGACGACCCGCGTACGTGCCTGCGGTGGGAGCAGGTCGACATCGTCCACGACGAGGTGCAGCGCGCCGAGCACGAGCAGGGAGCGGACGGGCAGCACGTCGTCTCCCCGGTCCGCGATCGCCCACGCGTCCACGTGCGCCACCATGCGCATGGGAGCGTCGAACGCGGTCCGCTCGCGATCGCCCACCACGTCCAGCGCCATCCGGTACGCGAGCGCTCGCATGGCGGTCGTCTTGCCCGCACCGGACTCGGCGATCAGGGCGCACTCCGCCCGGTCGGCGACGAGCCGCCAGACCTGACCGTACTCGCCGTCGTCGGCGTCGCCTGCCAACTCGACCAGTTCGACGGCCTCGTCGGCGAAACCGATCACCACCCGGCCCGCCTCGTCGCGGCGCGTGTCGCGGAGCACCCGGTCGCGCAGCTCGTCCACCCCGACCGCCGGGTCGACCGCCGCCACCAGCGAGGCCGCGAACTCCACCGCTTCCTCGGTGGCCGGGCGCAGCACCGACGTGACGGCGCGCAACGCGGGCTCGACGTCCGCCCAGTGCGTGAAGGGGCCGGTGTCCGCCAACCACTCACCCGCCACCGAGGCGACCGCGGCGGCCACGCGCAACCGCTCGTCGGTCTGCTGCTCGTCGTCCCACTTGACCGTCCGGTGCGCGCACAGCAGGAGCATCGCCGCGTGCGCCGCCCACCACTCGTCCGGGAACGGGTAGGACTTCGCCGCCTGCGCCCGGATCGCGAACACGACCCGGAACGCGTCGGCCACCGCCCCGTCACCGACGAGGTCCGCGCACGCCGTCCCGACCTCGTCGGCCGCACCGCCGAGCGAGAGCAGCCGACCGGCGAGGCCCAGCGCCCGTTGCAGCCGCACCAGGTCGGCGAAGCCCAGTGCCGAGTGGACGTTGCGCAGCAGGCAGACCTCCAACCAGGCCGCGTCCACCAGCACCGGCTGCCCCTCGGCGGTGCGCGCGTAGTCGATCAGGATCACCTGGTCGCCGACCGGCACCACCATCGCGTTGCGCGGGTTGAGGTCGCCGTGCACGACCGCGCGCACGCGGCCGAACCTGCTGTCGGTCAACGCCTTGTGCAGCCCCGCGAACGGGTCGGCGCACCGCACCCCGTCTGCCACCACCGCGTCACCGTCACGGTCGAAGGCGGCGAACGCGCCCGCGATGCGCTCGGCGTGCCGGGCGTACCGGGTCCGCACGACGTGACCGCTCACGTCCGGGGTGCGCTCGCCGCCCTCCACCCGGATCGTGATGTCGTCGACCCGGCCCAGCGGTGAGCCGTCCGCCCACTCCACGTCGTCGAGCCGGATCGGGTCGCCCTCCCGGACACCGGCCCGACCCGCGGACGTCAGGAAGACCTCCTCGGCGTACGTGTGAGGGCCGTCCACCTCGCCCGCGCGGATCACCGCGTCCGGGCCGAGCGTGTGGTTCAAGTCGCGCAGGGACTTGTGCTTGAGCGGCTCCGCCCGGTGGTGGAACGGCGAGGCCATGCCGGTGAAGAGGCGCTCGATCAGGCGGACCGCGAGGTCGGTGTCGCCGCCGCGGACCAGGTCCTCCAGCGTGAGCGCTTCGGTGTCCGGGCGGCCGGCGAACTGCGCCACGTGGTCGTACACCAGCGCTTCCAGCCGGTCGGACGAGCCGGTGGCCGGTGACCACGCGTCGATCGGCGCGCAGACGACGTTGAGGTGGGGCTGCACGATCTCGGTGAAGTTCCGCCGCTCCGCGAGCAGCTCGGCGGCCGGTCCGATCTTCGCGATCCGGCGCAGCTGCTGGTCGCCGCGGTGCAGGAGCAGCTGCGCGACCACCGCGCCGCTGAGGCCGCCGCCGATCAGCCCGGTCACCTCGACGTGGTCGGGCGTGACGCGCCACCCGCCGGGACGCCCGCTCGGCGGAATCCGCCGCAAAGCCGCCCGTATTTCCGCAATCCTGCGGTCCGGGAGGTCGAGGTCGGGCGCGAAGGTGAGTTCCACGTCCACCACTGGGCCCCCGTTCGAAGCGGAACGTAGAGTCTGCCGGCAGGGTGGTACCCGGTGGCACTCGACATGGCTGGGAGCGGGATGGGTGACGCGGCCGAGTGGGCGCGGATCTGCGCGGAGTTCCAGGAGATCCTGCGTGACGCCAACCGGTTCGGGTTGCGCGCGCGGCTGACGCGGCTCGTGGAGCGCACGCGTTCCGGTACCCGGGCGCTGGCGGACTGGCGCGTGCTGCTGGCCGACCTCGAGCGGCTGCGCGCGGCGGAGGAGTCCGGCGGGTCGCGCAACGGCGACTCCGGCCGGCCGTGGAAGTCGTGGACCGCCGCCGCGGAGACCGTCGACCACGTGTGCCCCGGCGGTGTGTGCGACCGGTCGGCCGCACGGGTGCTCGGGCGGGCGCCGACCTGCGACCTGCTCGCGGCGGCCATGAGGCCGAACGGGTAGCCGGCATGGGCTCGCTGGTCTTCCGGCAGGGACCCGGGCCGGGCCGGGCGCGGCCGGGTCGCGCCGTGCGGATCTCCTACTGCGCGTTGCTGCGGATCCGGGACGACGACCGGTTCGTGCTGTTCCACACCGCGTCCCGGCCGGGCGCCTACGCGCCGCCCGGCGGTGTCTTCAAGTACTTCCCGCCGGCGGTGGGGTTGCTGGAGGGGCTGGGCTTCGAGGCCGAGCGGTCGACCTCGCGCGGCGCGCGGACGCGGGCGGACCTGCGCGGCGTGCTGCCGCTGCGGTCGTTCACGGGCTTCCGGCAGTGGTTCGCCAGCGGCGCCTACCGGGAGGACGCGCGGGAGTGCCTGCGCCGTGAGCTGACCGAGGAACTGGGCGAGGTGGGCTTCCCCGAGCTGGGCGACCGGGTGCGTGAGGTCGCGCTGGCGCACGTGCGGACCGTGTCGGAGGGCCCGTACCCGGTGCCGGACGAGGACTACCGCCAAGCGCGTCTGTTCGAGGTGCACGACCTGGTGGTCACGGACGGTGCCTCGGAGCGGCTGCGGGAGGCGCTGGTCGCGCTGAGCACCGACCCCGGTGTCCCGACCGTGGTCAGCGCGACCGCCGGGGAGATCGCGCACGGCCGGGCCGGGCACGCGCTCATCGCGCCGCACACCGCCTACCTGGTCGGCACCCGGCGCACCAGGGCCGACCTGCCCCCGGTCCGATGACCGCGCCCGAACGGCGCGAGGTGGCCGCGCACCGGTGGTCGGCCGGTGGCACCCGGGCCAGGCCGGTGACCACGGCGGCTGTCGGGCGGCCCGCCCTCGGCGTGGACGGCGACGGCCGGGTGCTGATGACCGTCCCGGTGGAACTCGGCGACCTGCCGACCGGGTGGCGCCACACCGCGGTGTTCCTGCGCGTCGGCTTGGAGGACAACGGGATCCGGCCGGTGGACCTGTGGTGCGACGCGGGCGTGCCGGTGGCGGTCTCCGGGCTCGGTGATCGCACGTTCGGCTGGTTCCTCGGCGGTTTCACCGACCGTCCGCTCGACCTGCGGCGCTTCACCGCGACCGCCGCGCTGGACGTGCCCGGGGGTGTCGCCGCGCTCGCGGTGCAGGTGCGGCTGGACGCCTCGGTGACCGGTCGGCCGGTTCCGGTGCTGCCGCTGCGGAAGATCCGCCACGTCCGGGTCGAGCGACCGTGGGAGTTCACCGCCCCGCTGCCCGCGGACCGACCGGTGCCGGTCGCCCGACCGTCGACCGCCGTGCCCGCCGACACGCCGACCACGCGCCTGTGCCTGGCCGCCGACGTGGAGAACTACCGCCGGTTCCGCAACCCCGAGGCGGCCCGGGCCCAGGAGCGGTTCCGCGAACTGCTGACCAGGGCCAGGGAACTGGCGGGGGTGGACGAATCGGCCGTGCGGGTGGAGAACGCGGGCGACGGGCAGTTCGCCGTCCTGCCCGCGGGCCTGGACGAGACCGCGGTGATCCCCGGGCTGGTGGCGGGCCTGCGCACGGCGCTGCGGTACGCGAACGCCGACCTCAACGACCACGCCCGGCTGCGCATCAGGGTGGCGTTGCACCGGGGCACCATCGGCGCGGTGCCGAGCGGGTGGGTCGGCACGGCCGCCATCGCCGTGCACCGGATGCTGGACTCCGCTCCGCTGCGCCAGGCGCTGGCCACCGCACCGCGGGCCGACCTGGCGGTGATCGTGCCGGATTCCCTGTACCGCGACGTGATCGCGCACGGCTACGGCGACCTCACCCCCGAGTCGTTCCACCCGACCACGGTGGAGCTTCCGGACAAGGGTTTCACCGAGCCCGCCTGGATCCACGTCCCGTGACGGCCGACCCCGACCCGCGCGCGTTCACGGCAGCGGCCGTGCCTCTCCTGCAAGCCGCCGAGGCCACCGGTGACGCGGAGGCGCTCGACCGGGGGATCGCGCTGCTCGCCGCAGGGCTGGAGGCCACCGGGGATGACGACCCGATGCGCGCGGCCCGGCAGGGGAACCTGGGCAACGCCTGGTCGCTGCGCTTCCACCTCCGCCGCGACCCGCACGACCTGCGGACCGCGCTCGACCTGCTCACCGAGGCGACCGGGCGCACCGGCCCCGGGCACCCGCACCGCCCGAACACCCACCTGTTCCTCGGCGTCGCGCTGCTGCGCGGGCTGGACCTGGCCCCGCGCACCGAGGTGATCACCGCCGCCGTGACGGCCCTGGAGGTCGCCGCCGCCGAGGCCACCGACAACCGCCCGCTCTACCTGGTCAACCTCGGCAACGGGCTGCGGATGTCGTTCGAGTGGCAGGGCGGCCGGGAGGACCTGGACCGCGCGGTGGCCGTGCTGGAGGAAGCGGCCCGCCTGGCACCCGCCGACCCGGTGGCGGTCGGCGCCCTCGGTGGCGTGCTGTCGCGCCGGTACGCCGCGACCGGCGAGGTCCGGGACGGGCTGCGGGCGCTGGAACTGCTGCGCGCCACGGTGGACCCGGTGCCGGCGGGACATCCGGCGCGGATCGTGGCCGGGTGCAACCTGGGGCACCTGCTCGTCGAACTCCACCAGCGGACGGGCGGCGCGGGCCTGGTGGACGACGCGATCACCGTGCTGGACGACGTCCTGTCGACGACAGCGCCCGGCCACCCGGAACGGTCGCGCTGCCTGCTGGGGCTGGGCACGGCGCTGCGCCTGCGTGGCGCCGAGGCCGGCGACGTCGAGGTGGTCGAGCGGTCCGTCGCCGTGCTGCGCGAGGCGGCGGCGGACGGCGGCGTCGACCACGCCCGCCAGGCGTTCGCGCTGGCCAACGCACTGCGGGTGCGGTTCGACCTGACCGGGGCGCGCGACGCCCTGGCGGAGGCCGTCACGCACTACCGGTCGGCGGTCGCCGCCGTGCCCGGCACGAACCCCGACCACGTCGTGTTCACCACCGGGCTCACCGCGGCGCTGCGGCTGTCGTTCGAGCACACCGGTGACGTGGACGCGCTCGCCGAGGCCATGCGCGCGCACGAACGCGTGGTGCCGACCGGGACGCCGGAGGTGCTGAGCGGGTGGAGTGCGCTGCTGCGGACGGCGTTCCACCGCAACGGCGACCTCGCCGTGCTGCACGAGTCCGCCCAGGCCGCGCAGCAGGCGGTGGACGCGCTGGAACCGGGCAGCCCGCGTCGTCCGGTGCTGTTGTCCAACCTGGCGATGACGATCACCGACCTCGCCGGGCGCACCGGTAGGACCGACCTGCTCGACCACGCCGTCACGATCGCCGAGGCCGCCGTCGACGCGACACCGCCGGGGCACGCCGACCACGCGACCCGCGCCACCAACCTCTCGACCGCGCTCGTCACCCGGTTCGAGCTGACCGGCGACCTGGCGGCGATCGACGCGGCGGTGCGCGTGGCCCGTGCCGCGGCGGACGGCCACACCCGGCCGGACCCGCGCCGGGCCGCATACCTGACCAACCTCGGCAACGTCCTGGTGCGCCGGTACGAGCACACCGGGGACACGCCGTCGCTGCACGAGGCGGTCGCCGTGCAGCGGGACGCCGTCGAGGCCGCCACCGAAGGCCACCCGGACCGCGCCCGTGCGCTGGCGAACCTGGGTCACGCGCTGTCGGTGCGGTTCGAGGCGGAGTCGGCGGACGACGTGCTGAAGCAGGCCGTAAAGACGCTGGCCGCCGCCGTCGACGCCTCCGCCCCCGGTGACCCGTCGCTGCCCGGACGGCAGGGCAACCTCAGCTCGGGGTTGGTCGACCTGCACCGACGCACGGGCGAGGCGGAGCTGCTCGACCTGGCGATCGCGCTGCGCCGGGAGGCACTGGACGCGCTGGACCCGGCCCACCTCGACCGTGCGACCCACCTGAACGGCCTCGGCATCGCCCACCTGCGCCGCTACGAGGCCACCGGCGACCGGTCCGACCTGGACCGGTCGATCACCGCGCTGGAGCGGGCCGTCGAGGCCGCACCCGCGGGCGACCGGCGGGCAGGCACCCACCTGTACAACCTCGGCAACGCGCTGGCGACGCGCGCCCGGCGGCACGACGACCGGGACGCCACCGGACCC
Organism: Saccharothrix carnea; assembly: GCF_003014735.1. Classification (GTDB taxonomy): domain Bacteria; phylum Actinomycetota; class Actinomycetes; order Mycobacteriales; family Pseudonocardiaceae; genus Actinosynnema; species Actinosynnema carneum. The sequence goes on from NZ_PYAX01000026.1 coordinate 11,870, forward strand.
GCCCACCACGCCTACCGCCGCGCGGTGGCCGAGGTCGGCGCGCCCGCGCTGATCCGCGCCTCGGCGGCCCGCGCGTGGGGCGGGCTGATGGCCGAGGTGGGCGACCACCCGGCCGCCGTGGAGGGCTACGAGCAGGCCGTCGAGCTGCTGGACACCCTCGCCTGGCGCGGTCTCGGCCGTCGTGACCAGGAACTGCTGCTGACCGGGTTCGGCGCCGTCGCGGGCGAGGCGGCTGCCGCGGCGATCTCCGCGGGACGGCCGGAGCGCGCGGTCGAACTGCTGGAGCAGGGGCGTTCCGTGCTGTGGAACCAGGTGGTCGGGGTCCGCCGCGACCGGGGCGGGATCGGACCGGGGACGACCGCCCGGTTGGACCGGCTGAGGGCGGCGCTGGACGGTGCGACGGGCGACGCGGACCGGCGCCTCGCGTTGGCCGCCGAGTGGGACCGGCTGGTCGCGTCCGTGCGGGAGAGCGGGTTCCCGGACTTCCTGCGCGCGCCGTCGTTCGACCGGCTCCGGGCGGTCGGCGACCACGGGCCCGTCGTGGTGGTCAACGCCGCGTCGAGCCGGTGCGACGCGCTGGTCGTCGCCGGTGGCCGCGTCGAGGTCGTGGAGCTGGGCCGGCTCGACCCCGGCGAGGTCGCCCGGCTCTACCTGGACACCGCCGAGCGCCTCCGCGACTACCCCCACCTGTCCCGTGCGCACCGGGCCGAGGTGGACGGCAGGCTGCGGGCCGTGCTGGAGTGGCTGTGGCGGTCGGTCGCGGCGAAGGTGCTCGACGCGGTCGGTGACGCCGACCGGCTGTGGTGGTGCCCGGTCGGACCGTTCGGCCTGCTCCCGCTGCACGCGGCGCAGTGGCACGATCCCGTGGCGCTGACCGACTCCGGCGTGCTCGACCGCGTCGTCTCGTCGTACACGCCGACGTTGCGCGCGCTGCTCGAGGCACGGGAACGGCCCGAGGTGGAGGCGGACGTGCTGGCCGTCGCCCTGCCCGAGACGCCGGGCAAGCCGCCGTTGCCGCACGCGGTGGAGGAGGTCCGGTCCATCGGCCCGGCCCGCAGCGTGCTGGACTCCGCGCGGGCGACCGTGACGGCCGTCCGCGCGGCAGTGGCGGAGCACTCGTGGCTGCACTACGCCGGGCACAGCAGCCAGGACCTGCGCCACCCCGCCGCGACCCGGCTCGACCTGCACGACGGCGGCCTGGCCGCGATCGACCTGGCCCGGCTGGACCTGTCGGCCGCCGAACTGGCCTACCTGTCGTCGTGCGAGAGCGGCCTCGGCGGCGCGGACCTGCCCGACGAGGCGATCCACCTGGCGGGCGCGTTCCACGTCGCCGGCTTCCGCCACGTGGTGGCGAACCTCAACTCGGTGGGCGACCACACCGCCCGGCTGGTCGCGGGCCTGGTGTACGACCGACTGCGCGCCTCCGGACGCCTGACCGCGACGCACGCCGCCCGGTGCCTCACCGAAGTCCTCCGGGAGGTGCGGACCGACCACCCGCTCGCCGCCTGGGTCGGCTACCACCACATCGGCCCCTGACCGGCCGTCACCCCTCGGCGTCGAGCCCCAGGTACCGGCGGATCATCGCGCGCGGGTGGCGCAACTGCTCGGGTACTTCGTCCTTCAGCGCCAACGACTTCAACGGGAACTCGTAGAGCTGCCGCGCGGCCGCCGGGTGCCACCGGCCGAGGCAGTTGTGGACGTGCGCGACGACCAGGTACCGCGTCGGGTGGGCCGGCCCGTAGTACCGCAACGCGGTTTCGGCGATGTCGAGCAGCATGTCCGCCGCGGTGTCCGGCTCGCCGGCCGGGAGGTGTGCCATGGCGAGGTCCGCTTGGACGTGCAGGGTCGTCGGGTGGACGGGGCCGAGAACGGATCGGCTGAGCGCCACCAACTCCCGCAGCGCGTCGTGGTGGGCCCGCCAACTCCCGCCCACGGGCTTGTCCAAGAGCTCCTGTCGCAGTGACTCGACGCGGGTGCGGTCCTCGGTGTCGTGCGGTACGGCGAGCGGGATCCGCTCGTGCCGGGGCAGCGGCTCCCGGTACAGGTGGCGGCGTCCGTGGCGGGAGATCGCGTCGCTGGTGTGCATCCCGGCGACGAGGGTGACCTCCTTCCCACGCCGGTGCAGCTCCTCCGCCGAGTCGGGCGTGGCCAACCAGGTCACCGCGTACCCGGCGAACTCGTCGACCGCGTGGTCCAGCTCCCGCTGTGCCGGATCACGCGGACGTTCCGGGCTCAGGTCGACCACGAACGCCACGAGCACCCGGACCGCCCGGACGAGTTCCGCCTTGTACTTCGCCCTCATCGTGGTCCGCAGCGCGTCCAGCTCCGGTGGGAGCCGATCCGCGAAGCGCAGCGTGCGCGTGCAGGCGCCGATGCGGCTCAGCATGACGCCGTAGTCGAAGTAGCGACCTCGCCGGGTGCCGACCGCTTTCCGCGCGACGCCGAGGAACTCTTCGAGCCGGACAACGATCCGCTGCCGCTCGTCCGCCCGCTGCTCGGTGATCCGGTCCGGGTTCTCGCCGGGACCTGGCACCCCGGCCAGCAGTTCCTCGAACCGGTCGACCGAGGCCGCGTCCACCCCTCGCGCACGCAGTTCGTCGGCCGCCCAGCCGCCCAGGTCCCGGATCCGCTCGACCTCCGGTTCCGGGTGACCACCGGCGACCAACCCGGACCACTCGACGTAGGCGCAGTAGACGTCTTCGAGGCAGAAGCCGATCCGGAACTCAGGGTAGGACTCGACCCCGGAGGCCGGGGCCGGTGGTTCGAGGTCGCGACGTCCCGCCCCGGTCACGCGGCACCGAACAGCTGGAAGCCCGCCCAGTGGTACGGGTGGGCGGTGGCGGGGTTCGCGGCCATCCGCCGCTGCGCCTCGCGCAACGCCGCCGCCGGTGAGGCGGGCGTGGCGAGCGCCGAGTAGAAGTACCGCATGAGCAGCGCGGTGGAGAGGTCCGACACCGCCCACAGCGGCGCGAGGACCTGACGGGCGCCCGCCGTGAGGAACGCGCCCGGGAAGCCGACGTACTCCGAGCCGAACGCCACCGAGCCGGTACCCGCGTGGCACGCCGCGAGAACCACCAGCCGTGCCCTGAGCCGGTACCGCGCCAACTCGCCGTACCACAGGACTTCCGGGTCGTGCGCCGGTCCGGCCAGGAGCAGCGCCGAGAAGTCGGGGTACTCCGGGAAGAACAGGCCGTGGCAGGCGATGTGCGCGACGTCCGCGTCCGCCAGGTTCGCCATTGCCCGGTGGTAGCCCAGGTCCTCGCCGAGGAGCGTGAACGAGTCGGCGAACGTGCCCGCGGCGTGGCGGATCTCGTCACGCGCGTGGCGCAGGCTGCCGTCCGGGTCGCCGAAACCCACGAAGCGCTCCACCCGGCGGTCGAGGTGGGCCGCCCCGAGCAGCCGGGCGAGCAGCGACAGGCTCGGCACGCAGCTCACGTCCCGACCGCGCAGTTCCACCGGTGCGAGCGCGGCGAGGGGAATGCGCCACAGCGCCTCGGACGGGACGACGACCAGCCGCGCACCTTCCCGCACGTGCTTACGCAAGGGCCGCACGACGTGGTCCACCAGGTAGGCGACCGACGCCGCGCCGCCCGGGGTGGCGGCCTCCGGTGCCGACAAGTGGCTCAACGCGGTGTCCACGTGGTCCTGGACGCGCTCGTGGTCCACCTGACCGATGAGGCGGCAGTCGTCGCGGGAGATCAGGAAGACTGCCCCTGACGACGCGTACACGACGACCCGATGGTCATCTGCCAGCAGCGTGCGAAGGGTCCGCACCGGGACGGGCGGTGGGGTGGTGGTCGGGCTGCCCTCGGCGGACAGGAGCCACCGCTCGGTGTCGTCCTGAGCCGACCGCTCGTGCTTGAACGCTTGGAGCAGCAGGCGCCGGGTGCGCTCGGTCGGCTGGACGGCGAACCGGCCCAGCAACTCCGCCAGGCGGACCGGGCGGGTCTCCTCCAGCAGGCCGGGGTGCCACCGCTCCCACCACCGGTGCGCGTCGGTCTGCACGAGCAGGGCGCGGCTGCTCGCCAGCTCGTTGAGGTCGACGGCCCGCTCGGGTCCGCCCGACGCCAGCGCCGACCTGACGGCGGCGTCGTAGACCAACTGGTGCGCCAGGGACAGCTCTCGCTGCACCGCCTGGGATCGCGCGTACCTCCGGAGGTCTTCGACCTCCCGCACCAAGCGGTCGATCAGCTCGGTGGTCTCGTGCGTCGGACCGTTCCGCGCGAGGTCGACCATCGTGACCGCCGCGCGGAACGCAGGGGTGTCCCGGTCGTGCACCGGGACGCGGCGCTCCTCGTAGAACGCGAGCTTGCCCGCGCACATGTCCCGGTAGAAGTCGGCGTGGAAGCCCAGCAGCCCGGCGTGCTCGACGCACCAGCGCAGACCGCTGATCGTCCGGTCGAGGTCGTCCGACCGCATCGTGGTGGAGTACTCACGCCACCACCGGCCGCTGTCGGCGTCCAGCAGCGCCAACCTCTTCAGCGCGACGTCCAGCCGCAGCGGTTCCGAGGTGTGGGTCAGCACGGTGACCATCGCCACCAGCGCGTGGCACTCGCCCTCGACGTCCGCGGCCCGGCGGTACGCCTGCACGGCCTGTTCCGCGTGCTCCAGCTTCCGCCCCCGCGCGCCCGCGATGTTCGGCGGCAACGCGAAGAGCCCGAGCTCCGCTTCGCCTTCGACGCCCGGGTTCCCCTCGACGCGGGCCTGCCGCACCGCCTTGGTGAACGCGTTCCGTGCTTCCTCGGTGCGACCTTCGGCCTTCAGCCCCCGTGCCGTCGCCACCCACCGTGCCGCGTCTGGCGGCCCGTCGTCCTCGGGCAGGTGGGCGCGAGGGTGCTCCGGGATCAGGTCCAGGTCGTAGTCGCCCAGCCGTACGGCTGTGAACATCCCGAGGTGGCCGGCGAAGTAGTGCGTTGTACGAGCGTCCGCGCCCGCGTCCCGGCTGAAGACAGCGGCGCTGTCGACGAGCCGTTCCGCCTCGTGGCTCAGCAGTTCGGGCCGTGCGGCGATCATCCGGATCTTGGTGCGCGGACTGCGCTGCACCAGCACCGCGATGACGGCATCACGCACCTCCTCCGGGATGAACTCACCTCGTCGGGCGAGTTGGTGCCAGGCCGCCGTGATCACGTCGACCACGACCACCCGTGCGGCCGCCAGGCCGTCCTCGTCCGCCGTCACGACGACGCGCTCGTCATGGTGCGCGACAGCGCCTCGGCCGCCTCGCCCCGCCCGGTGGCGCGGAGCACCCAAAGCGCGCCGTGCGCGACCGCCAAGGTGACTCGGTGGTGCTTGCCGAGGTGTGCCACCGCCTCGGTGACCGCGTCCAGGGCCAGTTCGGCGCACAGCGGGTCGCGGCCCAGTACCAGCAGCGCCAGGCTGAGGTCGGACTTGATCAGGAACACCCGGGGGTCGTGCGGGCCGACCGTGCGGCGCGCGGTGACGAGCAGGCCGCGCAGGCACTCCTCCGCGGCCTCGGGGTGGTGGCCGAGCAACGCCTCCCGGCACGCCGCGTGCCGCCGGTCGAGGTCCGCGACCGGGTCGGGCGCCGGTCCGTCGGTCGTGGGCGCGTCGCGACGCACGGCGAGGAGTAACGGGTTGGACTCCGTGTAGGTCATGCCGATGGCGGTGAACACCGCGTCCACGTGCTCGCGCGTGGTGCGGTTCCAGTCCGGTGCGCCGTCGTCGAAGGCGATGATGTCGTCCACGAGCACGGAGATCGACCGGACCAGTGACGTCGGTGCCGAGGCGGTCGAAGCGTGCCGGACGAGCCGGAGCAGGGTGTGCGCGAACACCGGCACGATCCGGCGCAGTTCCACGAGGTAGATGCCGTGCAGCTCCCGCAGCGGTTCGGGAGGTGGGCTCTGGGTGAACTCGAGGCACAGGTGCAGCTTGGCGAGGCCGACGCCCAGGTCGTACCAGGGCACGGCGTCGTCCGGCAACGCCAGTCGGAGCGTGTGCATCAGGTCGTCGAAGAGCCGTTCGAGCGACTGGTCGCCTTCGGCGCCGGCCGCCGTGGTCGTCGGCGCCGGGCCCAGCAGGTCGTCCAGCCGGTGCACCAGGCCCGCGCCGTCGGGCAGGGACCAGAGCCCGGTGCGGACCCGGTCGACCTTGTTGGCGTACCCCTCCGGCAGTCCTCCTCCGACGCCGAGCGCGATCAAGTAGGCTCGTTCGCCCTCACCGAAGAAGAAGTACAGCTCTTCGATGTCGATCCCGAGCCTCAACGCCTCCGGTACGGCGTGGTCGTCGGCCGGTGGTGGTGGCGGGGTGAGGTCGCGACTCGTCGGCGTGTGGGTCATGGCAGCCCGAACAGCTGGAACGCGGCCCAGTAGAACGGGTGCGCGGTGGCCGGATCGGAGCGCACGGCCCGCTGTGCGTGGCGCAGTGCGCCGGCTGGACCGGCTTCGGCCGACACCTCGTGGAAGTGGGCCATGAGTCGTGCGGTCACCCGGTCGTCCACCTGCCACAGCGGACCGAGGACGGCACGCGCGCCGGAGACGAGGAAGACGCCGGGCAGGCCGACGTACTCGTTGCCGGGCAACGCTTTCGACAGTCCGGCGTGGCAGGCGGCGAGCACGACGAGGCGTGCCCGCAGGCTCAGGCGCACCAGATCGGGTGCCCACAGCAGCTCCCGCTCGCTCCCGGTACCGGCGACGTGCAGCGCCGACAGGTCCGGGAACTCGTCGAACGCGATGCCGTGCGACGCGATGTGGACCACGTCGGCGTCGGACAGGTCGGCGCGGAAGTCCTCGACGTCGATGCCCGCGCCGGTCTCGACGGTCCGGTCGTAGAACCGGCTCGCCGCGTCCGCCAGCTCCCCGGCGGCGTGCGGCAGGCTGCCGTCCGGGTCGCCGATGCCGACGAACCGCTCGACCCGCCGGGGCACGTGCGGCCGGGTGAGCAGGTGGTCCAGGACGGACAGGCTCGGCACGTACGACACGAGGTGGTCCGTGTCGAGCGGTCGGTCGCCCAGCGCGCCGAGCGGCACGCCCCACAAGGGCTCGTTCGGCACCACCAGGACCCGGCGGTGGCCGGCGACGGTCGCACGGACCGGGTCGACGCACGCCGCTTCGAGGTCCGCCGCTGGCTCCGCCGGGTCACCGTCGTCGTGGTCCGGGGTCGAGGCGAGCCGCCGGTAGTCGGCGCACCAGCGCTCGACAGCCCCGGTGTCGAAGTCGGCGACCCTGGTGACACCGCCCCGGGTGACCGCGTAGACCACCCCGATCGGTGCGTACACCAGCACGACGTCATCCTCGCCGAGGTGCTCGGCCAGCCGGGTGGCCGGGACCGGCGGCTCGGCCCGGCGCGCGGCCGACGCCGTAACCAGTACCTGGTGCTCGGCGGCGGCCAGCGCTTCGCGGAGGCGGTGCAGCGCGGTGTCCAACTGCTGTCGTTCACCGGTGCCGCCGCGTTCGGCGTCGGTCAGGTACCTGACCGCCTGCCGCCGGTAGAGGTTCGGCAGGACGAGCAGGTCGGCACCGGCGTCGCGCCACAGGCGGTGCGTCGTCAATCGGGCGAGCTGGCTCCGGCTGGTGTTGAGCTCCACCAGGTCGAGTGCTTCGGTCGGCGTGCCGGCGCGGTCGGCGGTGACGGCGGCGAGGTGGTGCAGCGGTGCGAACGAAACGGACAGCGCGAGGTGCGACACCTCGGTCACCACGGACCGGCGGCGTTGCTCGGCCAGCAGCACGGCGCGCCGCAGGCGGTCGGCGGCCTCCTCGGGCCGGTCCCGTTTGAGCGCCAGGATGGCCGCGAGGAACTGGTCCACGGCGGTGTCGTCGGTCGTCTCGGGCACTACCGCGTCGTCGATGAACGCGAGCTTGCGGGCGCACTCGTCGCGCCAGTGCGCCTGCGCTTGCGGCTCGGCGCCGACCAGGTGGATCGAGTCGACGCACCACTGCAGCGCGGCGCGTCCCTCCTCCGGATCGGTGAACATCAGCCTGGCGCCGCGGACGTACTCGCGCAGCCACGTCGCGAGGTCGGCGTCCAGTTCGGCGAGCAGCCCGCGGTAGTGGTCGGACCGCGCGCTGCGGGGTGCCACGACGTCGGAGTCGATGGCGAGGACGGTGAGGGCGTGGCGCAGCTTGGCGCGGTCACCCGCCTTGCGGTACGCCGCGGCGGCTTTCGTCGCGTGGACCAGGGCCGCCGCCGTGTCGCCGGTCGCCCGGTCGCCCCGCACCGCCTCCCAGAGCAGCATCTCGGTGTCGGCCGCGAGCGCGTGCCACCCCCGCTCGTGCATCGGGGTGACCGCCCGCTTCAGGTAGGCCACGGCCTCGTCGAGCCGGCCGAGGCCGAGCAGGATGGTCCCCTCCCGCCAGTCCATCGCCACCTGGTCCGTGCCCAATTGCGACTTGTCGATGCCGGGGAAGGAGTCCTGCGACCACTCGGCCGGCACGGTCCGCCGCACGGCGTCGACCCCGCGCAGCCGGCAGTCCCGCAGCACGCGGCGGAGGCGTTCGAGCCAGCGCCGTTCCCCGGCGAGCGGAGGCTCGTCGCGTTCCCGCGCTGCTACCTGTGCGATCAGGCCGCTGAGCACTTCCTCCGCCTCGACGCCCAGCAGCACGGGCCGCTGCTCCACCAGGTCGAACAGGGCGTCCGCGTCCGCCGGCGGGTCGCGCAGGAGGTCCAGCACGGCCCGCACCGCCATCGGTTCCTGGAGTGCCGGCTCGGACTGCGTCAACCACTACTCCGAGGAATGTCCGCAATGGAGAAAAACGCTTCGCCGCGACCATACCGGGCGGTGCAGGCGGTGTTCCCGCAGAAAGCGGGCCTGCCGCAGCGGTCCCGGGCGGTGCACGATGGCCAGTCTGTCGGGTGACATCGGCACCGGCGATCGAGGAGTGGGGCCACGCCGTGCTCAAGCCGCGGCGCGGCTGCTTCGGCCGGGGCGTGCTGTTCATCGACAACTTCACCGCGCTGCGGGACGTCGTCGGCTACCTCGACGCGGAACGCGGCGGTGGCGCGGTCGAGTACCGGGACGTGCCCGCCACGCACGCCGCGCTCGCACTCCGCGCGCAACAGGTGTTCGGCCTGCCGCTGCTCGGCCTCGACATCATCCGCCACGAAGGCGAGCCGATCGTGGTGGACGTCAACACCGGTCCCGCGCTCTACCCGGAGCTGTTCGCCGCGGCGGGCCGGTCCCTGCCGCACGAACTGCACCGCGTGTTCACCGCCGCGATCGGCGAGGTCGCCGGTCAGCCGGTGCGGGCCAGCGGCATCAGGTAGACCAGCGCGTCGTCCACGCCGTCCAGGCACAGCACGTCGTGCGCCAGGTCGTCGTAGAAGCCGCCGATCAGGCCCAGCGCCAACCCCGACGACGCGGCGACCAGCGCGAGGTTCTGCGCCAGGTGCCCCGCCTCGGTGAACGCCAGCCGCAGCGCTCGCAGGCCGTAGACCTCCCGCAGCGCGCCGACCCGCGCGTAGAGCGCCAGCACCGCGGGCGTCGTGGCCGGGTCCACCCGGTCCTCGCCGTCGCCGAACCACATAGAAGTCGCCCGCACGTCGTCCACCGGTGGCGCGGGCGCGACGTGCACCAGCGTCCGCCGCACCTCGTCCACTTCGTACACACCCGGTTCCAGGCCGGCCACCCGCCACGCCACCAGCCGCAGCCGGGCGCTGTGCCGCGCACCGGCACTCGGGTAGGGCCTGCGGCCGTCCGGCAGGGCGCCTTGCGCGGTCCACAGCAGAGTGGCCAGCCGCGCGGCGTCGAGCGGGCCGGACAGCTCCGCACCCCGCGCGGTGTGCCGGGTGCGCAGCGCGTCGGCCAGGGCGTCGGGCACGGGCGCGACCTCGGGCAGCGGCACGTCCGGCCACCACGGCGGTGTCGTCGACGGTGTCACCCCGACCTTGCGCGGACCCTGGTCCGGCACGCCCGGCTGGAACCTGCTGGCCGCCAGGTAGCGCCGGTCGGGTGCGGTCGCGCCGTCCTCGTGGAACGGCGTCGGCCCGTCCGGCGCTTCGGCCGTCATCGCCACCAGCCGGCAGGCGGTGCGCTCCTCCTCGGGGCCCAGGCCGAGGCGGTTGAACAGCATGTGCAGCTGCGAAGCCCAGGCGTAACGCGGCAGGTCGGCCGCCCGGACCCGGTCCGCCCAGTAGGCCACCACGCCCGTGGCGTGCGTTTCGAGCCGGTCCCACCGGGCGGCGAGGCGGGTCGCGCGTGCCTCGTGCAGCGTCCGCGCGGCGATGTGGGAGCCGAGCCCGGGCGGTGCGACGGGCTCGCGCGCCTGCCGCCACCCCGTCGCCAGCGAACGCAGCCACGACGCCGCCTCCACCCGGTCCATCCCGAGCGCGATCGTCGTGGCCATCACCAGCTCCACGGCCGCGGTGAACTTCGCCGCGCGCGCGGACCGCAGCACGGCCACCGCGACCTCGGTGCCCCGGCAGAACACCTCCTCGGCGACCGGCAGCGACTCCGGGCCGCCGTACCGCCGCACCTCCGGCTCGTACGGCGTCTCCCGGACGTCACCGTGCGGCAGCCAACCGTCCGCCGCCGCCTCCACCGGGTGATCGGCCGCCGCCACGAGCGAGCGCAACCGACCGGCGAGGTCCACCCCCGCGTCACGCACCCGGACGCGCAGGTGCGGCCCGGCCTCCCAGTACCGCACGTAGAACCAGTCGGCGACCCGTCCCGCCGCGCGGTGCCCGTCCAGCTCGGGCGCGAGGACGTCGGCGAGGAACGCGTCGACGTCCTCGACCGACCACGACAGCCGCACGTGCAGGCTGGTCCACGTCATGGCGTCTCCAGTGGGGTGAGGTCGTAGGTGAAGCCCGCGCCACGCGGGCGGCCGACCAGCAGCAGGTAGAGCAACGCGTGCGACGCGGGCGCGCCGACCAGGGCCTCCAGCGGGCCGTCGTCGGTGCTGCGCGCGGGTCGGCAGAACGCACCGGTCTCCGCCGCGGCCGTGCCGACGTGCTGCGCGACGGCACCCGCCGCGCGCAGCAGGGCCCGGTAGCCGTCCGGACCGCCGGACGCCACCGCGGCGGCCGGGTCGCCGGTCGTCACCAGGGCGAGGTTCATCGAGGCGACGTGGATCGTGCCGGGCGGGTGCCCGAACACCGGTCGCAGCCCCGGCACCGCCGGTCCGGGCGCCACCGGCCGCAGACCGCCGTCCACCGCGTACCAGCCGTCGGCGACGCCCTCCACGTTCCGCACGGCCAACCGGTGCCGCAGGTCGTCGCGCACGGGCGACCCGGCGGGCGGGTGGTCGACGGCGTCGACCACGGCGTGCAGCACGCGCCGGGGCAGTGGCCGGGGATCGGCCGCGATGCCGCGCGGACCCACTCCCGAACTGCGCCGTGCGACGGGGCGCGGGTCAGTGGCGCCGTCGAACGTGACGGTGACGGTCGACCCGGACACCCTGGCGCTCATGCCCCGCCGTGCCGCGTGCTCGACCAACGCCGCCGCGACGTGTCCCACCTCCAGCTCGGTGAGCACGTCACCGAACTCGCGGTAGCCGGGGGAGAGGCGGTCGCGCCGGCGGACCAGCTCGACCCGCACCGGCCCGTCGACCACCGGCGTGCCCGCACCGACCAGCGCGCGCCGCACCGGGTCGAGCAGCCACCGCCCCTCGACGACCAGGTCGACGGTGGCCGCCGCCCGTGCCGAGGGGTACGCCCGGTGGTCGTTGTACTGGTTCCACGGCTCCCACCGCAGCGGTGTCGCCACGTCGGTCAGCAGCCGCGCCAGCGCCGTGCCGAAGCGTCCCCGCAACGCCGTCAGCGGCACGTGCGGCCCGACCGGCGCCGGTGTGCGCGGTGACGCACCCGGCTCGACCACCCGGCCCGGCCCGTGGGTGTACGCGGCGCGCAGGGCGTCGGCGTTCACGGGAACGGGTGGGGCAGCGGGGTACCGGCCGGGCGCAGTCGCGGCAGGCCGTGCGTGCGCCGGTTCAGCTCGCCGAACGTCATCGGCACCGTGCCGGGCACGATCACCTTCGCCGAGTGCAGGCCGAGCCGGTCGCGCACCACCGGGTCGCTCTGGTCGACCGCGATCACCTCCAGCCCGAGCGCCGCCCACGCGCGCACGTAGTGCTCCAGCACCGCGTCCAGGTCGTCCCGGGGCACGTCCGGCACCCGCGGGTCCGCTTCCGGACCGGGTACCAGGAAGTCGTACCGCCCGGCGGCCTCGGCCAGGCCGTTGACGTTGACGTGGTCGTCCATGCCGCGGATCAGCCGCGGTTCGCGCAACAGCCGCCGCAGCCGGTCCGGGTCGTAGTCGTCCGGGTCGACGCGGTAGCGCTTGGCGCCCGCCTCCACGTCCATCGCCACCTCGGCCGCCGCCGACCGCATCGCCGCGTCCGGGTCGAGCCCGGCGCCCGCGGCGAAGAACGCGTGCGGTCGCTTCGGGGAGCGCGCGAGCGACAGCACCGACGGCACGCCCAGGTCGTTCGTGGCGTCGTAGAGCTCCAACCGGTAGCCGAGCTGCTCCAGCCGGTCCGCGAGGTGTGTCGTGACGTCGTCGCGCACGCGCAGGGTGGGCAGCGGCGTGCGCTGGTACCAGGCCATCAGGAACGCGTCCCGTTCGGCGACCTCGAACAGCCCGTACAGCACGGCTTCGGTGAGGCTGTTGCCGGTGCCGCACCCGTTGGACGTCTCGTCCACGAACCGCGCGCCCTCGCCGTGCCCCCAGTACGCCACGTGTTCCGGCACCAGCACCGGACGTCCGTGCGTGTAGGACCAGCCATGCACCCACCGGGTCGGTACGTCCGGGCGGTACGGAACGACGTGCGGCGACTCGTGGTCGGGCAGGCCGAGCCGCGTCGGGTCGAGCGCCCGGTCGCCGAGCTCGGCGAACGACGCCTCCACGACGGTGGTGACGCGCCGGGGCCGCAGGCCCGCGTGCCGTTCCACGGCTTCGTACAGCGCGACCCGTTCGGCCTCGGCGTAGTCGGCGGTGCGGCCGAACCCGGCCTGCCCACCGCCCAGCTCCGCGCTCACCGCCGCCACGGTCAGGTCGCCGATGCGGTGCAGGCCGCCGACCGGGCCGTGCCTGAGGTCGAACAGCTCGCGGTGCAGGGCGTCGCCCGCGGTGAGCGGGTTCGGTCCGCGCAGCGTGCCGGGCACCACCGCGACCGGTTCGCGGACCACCGCCTCCGGTGCGTCGTCGGGCAGCGGCCCGCACGTCGCACAGCCACCGGACCGCGGCCGGACGCGGTGCTCGCCCACCGTCGCCAGGTCGGTCCGCAGCGCCAAGACCTTGTCGCGGTACGCCTCCGGGTCGGCCAGCACGCGCTCCACCAGCACCGCCACCAACGGCCGTAACGCCGCCGACGCCAGGCCGCCCAACCCCATCCGCCGGTCGTCGCGCGGCACGGACGGGCCGAGCGTCGCCAGCCGCGCGTCCTCGGCGCACGCCACGCACACCCCGTCCGACACCGGGCCGATCAGCACCAGCGCACCGTCGAACCGCACCGGCAGCACGGGGCCGTCCGCGCCGACGCCGTCCAGGTCGCCGATCGCGTAGTCGGCCAGCTCCACCACCCGCACGGTCACCGCCCGCCTTCCGCCACCGCGAACGCCACCAGACCCGCCGCCTCCAGCACCGGGCCGAGGGGCACGGACTTGACGTCCGCGCCGAGCGCCCGCAGGTCGTCCTGGAACGCCTCCTCGCCGTCACGCAGCCCGTACGGCCAGTGCCAGTCCCGGTTCGTCCACGGCGCGGCGGCGCCATCGGGCTCGGCGAACGGCGCGGCGCCGCACAGCACCACGGTGTCTGCCACCCCGGCTTGCGCCCGCCCGGCGGCGGCCATCGCGGCGAACGCGACCGCGTCCGCCGGTGACGCCTCCACCGCCCAGGACAGCTCCTCGCCGTCCGCCCGCACCACCGCCCGGACCACGCCCGGACCGAGCCGGGTCACCTCGGCCGAAGCGGGCAGGGCGAACCGCAGCGCCACGGCCTTCCACCACCGCCGGGCGGTCGGGTCGGCGGCCCACTCGTCCTCGGTGACCGGGGTACCGGCCAGGTGCCGGACCGCCGTGCGCAAGGCCGAGCCGAGCGCGTGCACGCGATCCGCCCCGAGCACCACGTCGTCCGGTGCGAGCGCACGCGCGGCGCGGAGCAGGGCGTCGAGCCGGGCGGCGTGCTCGGTCGTGCCGAAGCCGACCACGTCACCGGCCGCGGCCAGCTTCACCGGCAACTGCGGCAGGTCACCGGGCAACGGCGTGGGCACCGGGCCCAGCTCGCGGTTGCCCAACACCTCCAGCAGGGTGCCGTTCGGCTCCCTCGGCCGCACCTCCGACAGCCACGGGTGGTACTCGGCGTGCAGCGGGTCGAGCCGCGCCACCAGGACGGGCTGGTGCGGCGGCCCGGTCGGGGGCACGTCGCTCCACATGTCCACGACCTCCGTGGCCGGATCGGGCAGTCCGCCCACCGCGCACACCAGCCGGTGCGCCGCGGCCGACCCGACGAGCGCGGCCAGCACCTCCGGCGGCGTGCCCGGGGCACCGGCCAACCGCCGCGCCACCGCCGCCGCGTCGGCCTCCACCTCCGCCACCGCACCCGGCGCGACCGCGAAACCGACGTCCGCCGCGCACCCGGCCGCGACCGCGGCCCCGCCACCCGCCACCAGCAGCCCGGGACCGGGCCGGACGGGCGCGACCGCCAGACCCGCCGCGACCAGCGCCCGGTGGGCGTGCGCGGCCAACGCGCCATCACCGGTCACGACCACCGTCACCGAGCGCAGCCGCCGCCACGCCTCGAGCGGTGACGGGGCGACCGACTCCAGCCAGCTCGCGATCTCCGCGGGCGGCGCGTCCTCACCCCACTCGCCGGGCACCTCCACCAGCATGTCGTGCTCGCGCAGCTGGCCGATGAGCAGCTCCAGCGCCCGCGCCACCGCAGGCGGGGCGTTGTCCGGCACGGCCAACTGCTCCGGCGGGACGCCTTCGGCGAGCGGACCGGCCAGGCGTTCCCAGATCGTCCACAGGCCCTTGCCGCCGTCGAGGGTGAAGCTGGACCGCCAACCCCGCACGTGCAGACCGGTCGCGGTGGGCGTCGCGTGCACGATCGGCCGCAGCCGCACCGAGTTCGGGCTCATCGGGTCACCTTCACCATCTGCTGGACGTGCTCGGGCCACTCGACGCCGGTGATCCGCGGCACCGCCCGCACGACCAGGCTCGCCGCGAGGTAGCGCTCGACCGGCGTCACGTCGCACACCGCCAGCAGCCGGTAGAGCATGTTGGTCCCGAACCGGTAGACGGTGACGGGCCGCTGGTAGTCCGGGTGGTCGAAGTCCACTTCGCGCAACCTGGCGTGGTAGTCGCTGATCCGGTCGGCGTGGTCGCGGTGCCAGCGCCGGATCGCCTCGTCCTCGCCCATCTCCAGCGCGCGTTCGCCGAGGTGCGTCGAGTAGGCGGTGGGCAGCTCGCCGCGGTCGAACACCTCCTCGACCACCGCGCGCGTGCCGTCCGTCCACGCCGTCCACGGCGTGACGATCGCGCCCTCGGCGACACGCCGCACGGTCGCCACCACCTGGTCGGCGTTGCGCTCCCACACCCCGTCGAACCGCCGGCGCAGCACGCCATCGGGATCGCTGTGCAGCAGGAACCCTTCCAGGTGCGACAGGAACGAGTGGTAGCCGTTCACCAGTCCCGCCGGGAACCGGCTCGCGTGCGCCGTCATCGCGACCATCGCGAGCCGCACGCGCGACTGGCTGGTGCCGTCCGCGGCCACGGCGCCCCGGACCGCGGGCACACCCAGCCGCAGGCACCGGGCGCGCAGGTCCACCAGCACATCGGATCCCAGCAGTTCCCGCAGGACCGTCAGGTCGGTCGGCTCGACGACCACGGTGTTGTCCGGGTGGATCGGCTCGTACGGCGGCGGCACCAGCTCGGCGATCCCGTTCTGCCGCGACTGCGCCAGCAGCACGGTGTGCGCTATGTCCACTGTGGACGGGTGGGCCGCGAGGTGTGTGCGCAGCCGTGCGGCGACGAGCTCCGCCGCCTCCTCCGAGCCGAGTCGCACCCGCAGGTGCGGCCCGTGCAACCAGTGCCGCTCCACGTGCCCGGCCGCGCCACCGCGCTCCGCCTCCGCCAGCGCGGGCAGCACGGCGTCGCGGAGCAACGGCGCCTTCACCGGGTCGTGGTAGTAGCAGACGACGTCGGTCACGATGCCCTCCAGTACGTTTCCGCGATCAGTTCGACCACCCGGCCGCCGGCGCCGGGCACGGGCAGCGCCTCGGTCAGCCGCACGCCGTCGGGGAACCGCGCCAGCAGACGCGGCAGGCAGCGCAGGTGCAACGGGTCGCCCAAGTCGACGTACTGCGGCTTGCCCGCGGTGAGCGCCCGTTGGTAGGCGTCGACCGACACCGGACCCCGGTCCGGCCCGACGAAGACGTGCTCCGGCAGCCCGTGCCGGGCCCGCAACCGCGCCACGTCGAGCCCCGCCCGTTCCTCCGCGCCGACCTCGGGCGGCACGGCGAAGTCCCAGGAACGGCGCGCCAGCACGATGTCCCCGTACGTCAGCCGCCCCTGGGAGGTCACCTCGCCGTCCGCGGTGGCGGTGCGCAGCCGGTCGAGGTCCACCCACCCGCAGGCGAGGTCGGAGTACAGCGCCACCTGCCGGTCCGGCAACGCCAACGGGATCAGGAAACCCAGATACAGCACGTCGAGCGGGACACCGCCGTGCGTCACGCGCACCTCGTCGGTCACCGGGTCGTGCCGCACGTCCAGCTCGTCGGCCGCCAGGTCGGCCCACCGGGCGTCCTCGCCGACCTCCCGCGCGCCGAGCAACGGGTGGAGGTTGGCGTTGAAGCCCTGGACCGGCCGGAACTGCACCGGATCCGTGGTGTGGCGGCGCACCTGGCGGGTCACCGCGTCCCGCGCGCCGGGCAGCAGGTCCAGGAACCGGCTGGTGAACTTGCCGAACCCGGCGTACACGCGGTTGACCACGAGCCGCCCGTCGTGCGTCGGCTGGGCGAAGAAGCCGTACGAGCCGGTGCGGCGGGTCGCCCACGCGGGCAGCAGATCGGCGGCGGACGCCAGCACGTCGTCGGTCACCACGCCGTCGCGCACCTGCCCGGCGAGCTTGTCGCGGGTCTCGACCACCGCGCGGACGTCGGGATCGTCCACGCGGTCGGTGTCCATGGAGTCCTGCCACGCTTGGGACAGCGGCCCGGAGCAGTCGGCGAGCGTGGCGACACCGCCCACGCCGAACCGCTCGACGAACCTGGTCCGGATCAGCCGGCGCAGCAGCACGTGCTGGTCGAACGCCACCAGCAACGGCGTGAGGCGGGTCAAGGCGGGCACGGCACCCGGCGGCACGGGCACCGGCTCGGGCAGCACCACGTCCTCGACCACCGGGGTCACGCCGGTCAGGTCCGCGCCGACCCGCTCACCGAGGTCACGCCACCCGGCGGAGAGCCGCGCGAGGACGGCGGCACGGGTGGGCGGGTCCGCGGTGGCGAACGAGGCGGTGGTCGTGGCGAGCTCCCGCAACCGGCGGGCGGTGTCACCGTCTGTCGGCGCGAGCCAGGAGGCCAGCGAGCCCACCGCGTCCGGGTCCTGCGGGTGGATCGGGGACACCGGCACCAGCAGGCCCAGTTCCCGGGTCTTGGCCACGAACGGCGCCGCGCCCTCCGGCTTGCCCAGCTTCGCCGCCAACGCCGCCACGATCCGGTCCGGTGCCAGCCCGTCCGGCCCGGCGGCCCGCAGCACCTCGACGACGAACCGCAGCGGCCGTGTCGCCGCGACGTCCACCTCTTCCTCCCGCACCACCGCGGCCCGGCCGACACCTCCGACCGGCACGTCCCGGCGGAACAGCAAGCGCCCGTCCCGTTCCCGCAACCCCGGCGCGAGGCGGTGCGGCAGCGCGGGACCCAGGGCGTCGACCAACCGCGTCACCAGCAGCCGGTGCACCGCCGGGTGCGACACCGGCTCGGCCGCCGGCCACGGCCCGTCACCCCACGCGCCCCAGCCGACGTGCGTGTACCAGGACAGGGGACTGGTCTTGGCGGTCGCCCGCAACGCGTACCGGAGCACGGTCGGTTCCGCCTTGCGCGCCTTGCGGTCCGGCTCACCCCGGCCGCGCGCGGTGCGGTCCACGCCGTGCAACAGGTCCGGGCCGGTCAGCACGCTCGCCCGGCGCAGCGCGTCGGTCGCGCACACCTCCGCGAGCCACCGGCGCGCGGCGGCCAGGTCGTGCGGCCACGCCGCCAGCACCGCGTCCACCGCCCGTGCCCGTTCCTCGTGCGCCGCCAACCACCGCGCCAGCAACGGCACCCGTTCGGGCAAGCCGCCGAAGTCTCCGGGACGCGGCGGCCGACCGTTGTGCACGTCACGGCGCAGCGGCAGCACGACCCTGTGGTGGAACGCGGGGGAGTGGCCGCCCGCGCTGTCGTGCAGGGCGTCGGCGAGGTCGGGTGCCAGCGCGGCGATCCGGGCCTCGGCCGCGACCACGGCGTCCAGCCCGGTCCGCACGCCCGAGGGTGCCGGCCGGGGGTGCGCCAGCGCGGCCACCCGGACCAGCGCGTACGGCGCGAGTTCGGTGGTGATGCGGTCACTGGCCATCCGGTGCTCCCGTGGTGTGGGCCGGGAGCGCCCACGCGTGGACGCTCCCGGCTCCGGTCGGACTCAGCCCAGGGTCGTCGGCAGCTGCGGCTGCTGGCAGCAACAGCACGAGGTGCCGCTGCACGAGCACGCCGCCGCCGAGGCGCCGGTCTCCGGCAGCGCCACCGCGTCACGCATCGCGGTCACGGCCAGGTCGCCCAGGTCGAGTTCCGAGTCGTCGAAGGTCAGGTCCATCGGGTCACGTCCTTCCTGCTCCAGTGCGGCGGCACCGGGATCGGCGCGCCGCGTCGGGTGGTGCCGCCGGCCCGCCCGGGATCGGCACCGACCCGTCGCGGCGACCGGCGACCCGCGACGCGCTCGGCGTTGCGGATCCCCGAATCGGGATGCGGCGGGACCATCGGGTGCCTCCCCGCGGTGCGGGTGGCGAACCGCACGCTCTCACCTGCCGGTATACGTCCGGTATGCGTTGCGCCGTCCGGTGGTTCGCGGCGTTCGGCGTACCGCCGGGCACTTCTGGCCTCGACATACCGTGGGCGGTGACCGAGGGGTTCGAGGTGGGGAGATCCGGGGTGTCGATCCGTTCGACGTCGCTGGTGCAGCGGGAAGTCGACATCCGACTGTTGGGCGGGCCCGCCGTGAGCGGGCCGAGGGCGACCGACGTGGTGCCCGGAGGGGTGAAGTCGCGGACGTTGCTGGCCGCGCTGGCACTGGACGCCGGTTCGGCCGTGTCCATCGAACGCCTGATGGACTACCTGTGGGAGCGCGAGCCACCGCGCAGCGCGCTCAAGAACCTCCAGCTGTACGCGTCACGCCTGCGCCGTTGCCTGGACGCGGCGAACACCGGCTTCTCCCGCCTGCTGGTCCACGTCGGCCACGGCTACCGGCTGGACGTGCCCGCGCAGGCCGTGGACGTGTTGCGCGCGGGCGGTTCGCTGCGCGACGGCGTGGCGGCGCTGCGCCGGGGCGAGCCGCGGTACGCCGTCGTCGCGTTGACCGAGGCGCTGTCGGGGTGGCCGGTCGACGGCCTGGCCGGGCTGGTGCCGTCGGGTCCGGCCACTGCGGCGGCGGCGTTGTGGCGGGAACGCCGGATCACCGCCGTGGAGCACCTCGCGACGGCGAAGGTCGAGCTGGGCGCGTGGGAGGAGGCGGCGGACCTCCTGGCGTCGCACGCGTCCGCCCACCCGACCCGTGAACCGTCGCAGGTGCTGCTGATGCGCGCGTTGGCGCACCTGGGTGACCGGGTGGGCGCGATCGCCGTCTACCGCAGGCTGTGGCGGGTGCTGGACGCGGACCTGGGCATCCGGCCCGGTGGCGAAGCGCGTGCGGTGTTCGAGGGGTTGCTGGGCAACGCCTAGCGCCGCCGGTCGAGTTGCGGCCGCTCGGAGATGGCGCCGGTGATCGTGGCCTTGATCGCGAGCGCGGCGCCGGACCGGGCCCACTCGGTGAAGTCGAACGGCCGCGCGTCGAGGTCGATCAGGTCGGGGTCGTCCTCGTAGGTGTCCTCGATGCCGTCGTGCACGAGTTCGGACGACACCTCGTACAGCGGCAGGCCCTCGCCGGTCAGCAGGACCTTCTGCGGGTCGATGACGTTGGCGACGGTGCCGATGAGGACACCGAGCGCGTAACCGGCCTCGGCGAACACCTGCCCGGCCTCCCGGTCGCCCGCGCGGACCCGGTCCAGGGCCTCCTCGTAGGTCGGCCGCCCCGCCAACCGCCGCAGCATCACCTGCGTCATCAGGTAGCTGGAGATGCAGCCGCGCCGCCCGCAGCCGCACTGCGGGCCCTTGGCGTCGACCAGCGTGTGGCTGAAGTGCGGCGGCAGCCCGTGCGAGCCCGCGACCAGCCGCCCGTCCACGATCAGCCCGGTGCCGACGCCCGCGCCGACGGTGATCACTGCCAGCGACCTCAGGCCCGCGCCCGGGCCGAACCAGTGCTGTGCCGCGGTCAGCGCCTGCACGTCGTTGTCGACCGCGGTGGGCACGCCGGTCGCCCGCGTCACCGCCGCCTTGAGCGGCACGTCGGTCCAGCGCAGGAACTCGTCCCACGCGACCAGGCCGTCGAGCACGACACCGCCCAGCGTCACCCCGATGCCCGTGACGCCGGGGAACCGCCGGGCGACGTCGGCGATCTGGGCGACGACTTCCTCCGGTGCACAGGAGCGCAGCGGCTCCTCGGCCGCCGCGACGGGGGTGGCGGTCAGGTCGGTGACCGCGGCGAAGAGCCGTTCGGGGGTCAGCTTCACGCCGAGGAACCGGTGGGCCGCGCCACGCACGTGCAGCATCTCCGATGGGCGGCCGGCCGAGGAACGCGGTCTGGTGTCGCCTTCGACCAGCAATCCCCGCTGCACCAACGCCTTGGCCACGCGGGTCAGGGTCGGCCGGGACAGCCGCAGGCGGCCGGCGATCTCGGCCCGGGACAGCGGACCGTGGATCAGCACCTCCAGCAGGACGTCGCGCGGTACCTCGCTCAGCTTCGGCCAGGAGGAGGTGGCGACACCGGTGTCCGCTTCGGAGATCACGGCTCGAACATAGCGGCGTTCTGGGATCGCTCCCAGTCCTAGGCCCATCGGAGGATTACCCACTGCAATGTTGCGCAACTCGGATCTTGACGGCCGGGGGCCTCGACCGTAGCGTAACCCATAAGTTCCATTCGGAAACTAATACCGGTCGCATCGTGGGCGTCACTGTGCGACAGCATTACTGGGAGCGTTCCCAGAGCTGGAGCGGGCCGAATCTCGACTCAACGAGGTGTCGAAGAGCCATGAGAAGCAGAATCGCCATGATCAGCGCCGCGCTGCTCGTCGTCGCGGGCTTCGGGCTGACGGTCCTGCCGCAGGCACAGGCGGCGGTGGGGCTGCACGTCAGCGGTACCAGGATCGTCGAGGCCAACGGGCAGCCGTTCACCATGCGGGGCGTCAACCACCCGCACGTCTGGTACACCGGCCGGACGAGCTCGTTCGCCGACATCAAGGCGACGGGCGCGAACACCGTGCGGGTGGTGCTGGGCACCGGCAAGCGGTGGGGGCCGTCCGACGACGTGCCCGCCGTGATCGACCTGTGCAAGCGCAACCGGATGATCTGCGTGCTGGAGGTGCACGACACCACCGGCTACGGCGAGGAGGCCGCCGCCGCGTCGCTGGACGAGGCCGCCGACTACTGGATCAGCCGGAAGGGCGCCCTGGTCGGCCAGGAGGACTACGTCGTCATCAACATCGGCAACGAGCCGATCGGCAACGTCGACGCCGCCCAGTGGACCGATGCCACCGCCAACGCCATCAAGAAGTTGCGCGCCAACGGCTTCCAGCACCTGCTGATGGTCGACGCGCCGAACTGGGGCCAGGACTGGCAGCACGTCATGCGGGACAACGCCAAGGCGGTCCTCGACGCCGACAGCGCACGCAACACCGTGCTGTCCATCCACATGTACTCCGTCTACAACACCGCCTCCAGCATCACCGACTACCTCGACCGCGTCCAGGCCAAGGGCTGGCCGCTGGTCATCGGCGAGTTCGGGTGGCGGTTCGCGCCGAACGAGGTGGACGACGAGACGATCGTGCGCGAGGCGCAGGCCCGCGGCCTGGGCTACCTGGCCTGGTCGTGGAGCGGCAACTCCGACCCGATCCTGGACATGGTCGCCGAGTTCGACCCGGCCCGGCTCACCACCTGGGGGCAGCGGATCGTCAACGGCCCCAACGGGATCAAGGCCACCGCCAAGGAAGCCACCATCTTCGGCGGCACCACCACGACCACCACCACGTCCACGACGACCACCACCACCACGACTCCCGGCGGTGGACTCGCCTGCACCGCCAGGTACACGGTCGTCCACCAGTGGCCGGGCGGTTTCCAGGGCGAGGTCCGGGTCACCGCCGGCAGCGCGCCGATCAAGGGCTGGACGGTCGGGTGGACGTTCGCCGACGGGCAGACCATCACCAACGCCTGGAACGCCGCGGTCACCAGCAGCGGATCGGCTGTGACGGCCCGCAACGCCAACTACAACGGCACCCTCTCCGCCGGGGCGAGCGCCACGTTCGGGTTCACGGCCACGTCGCGCGGCGCCAACACCGCGCCGATGGCGTCCTGCACCGCGAGCTGACCGGAACCGCCGCTGCGCGGACCGGTCCCACCGGTGCGCGGACGTGCCGGCGTCCGCGCACCGGCGGTCACTCGAACCGGATGGACTCCGCCCGGGGGTACTTCCGGCCCGGTGACGGCACCGGCGACCCGGTGAACGACACCGGCGTACCGGTGGGCACCATGGCGACGCCGACTGGCAGGTCGTCGCGGGAGGCGTACCACGAGCCGCCGCGGGTGTCGGTGATGAAACCGTGCGGCTGCCCGCTCTTCCAGGCGGTCACCGTCCCGCGTCGACGGCCGCGCGGCGTGCCCGCGGGGGAGGCCACGACCTCGGAGGACCGCACGAACGGGCGGCTCAACGGGTAGTCGGCGCGGTCGGCGGGCGCGAACAGGTCGTCGAACGCGGGCGTCAGCGTCGCCGCCGCCCGCAGCGGCGCGGCGCTGCGCGGCGTCCACGCGGGCAGCGACTCGGGTGCCGACCGGTCGTCCACGACCGGCACCACCACGCCGACACCGCGCGCGGTCAGCCGGGTGGCCAGCGGCGTGAAGTCGGCGTCGCCGGTGATCAGCACGACCCACTGCAGCGGCACGGTGGTCGCGCGCTCCCAGGCTTCGAGTGCGAAGTGGACGTCGACGCCCTTCTCCTTGCCGCCGTGCAGCGGGAGGTCGTGCCGGATGACGCCGGCGGCGGCCAGGGCCGCGTCGAACGACGCCGCCGGGGTCTCGATGCGTCCACGCACGTAATGCGCCTCGTGCAGCACGCAGTCGTCGAGCGCGCTTCCGGTCTCGGTGTGCAGGTACCAGCGCAACGCGTCGTGCAGGCCGTCCAGCGAGACCCGCGCGCCCCGCGGATGGGCGGTGGCGTAGTAATCGCTCAGGTAAGCGAACCACGTCCCGTCGTAGAACACCCCGATGCGCACGATCTCCCCTGGTGGTTTGGGCCGTCACCGAAGGGATACACCACCTGGGTGAGCACACCCGAACCGGACCCCGTCACCGCGGCCGAACAGGAGCGGGAACCGGACTTCGCCGACGAGCACTCGCGGCCGACGTTCGCCGACGAACAGGCCGAAGAGGACCACACCACACCGGACGAGTCGACGCCGGCGGACTCCGGCGGGATGGACCCCGGCTAACCGAGGGTGTCCAGCTTCTCCCGCACGCGCCGCGCCTCGGCGTGACGACCCTGCTGCCGGTACAGGTCGAGGGCTTCCCGCCAGGTCGCGCGCGCCTCGTCGGCCTGGCCCAGCGCGGCCTGCGGGTGGCCGAGGCGTTCGAGGGAGTCGGCGGCGGACGTGGTGTTGCCCAGGCCGCGGCGCAGGGCGATGGCCTGCCGGTAGTGCTCGACGGCGAGCCCGTGGTGACCGGTCCGGTGGTCGATGTAGCCGAGGCTGTCGAGGACGTCCGCCTCACCGCTGCGGCCGTGGTGGCGCCGGTGCAGGGCGAGGGCGGCGTGGCAGTGCGCGCGGGCCGTGTCGTAGTCGCCGAGGCGGGCGGCGCACCACCCGACCGCGTTGAGGCCGCGGGCTTCCCACACCGGTTGGTCGAACTCGCGGTAGAGGTCCAGCGTGCGCCGCGCGTGCTCCAGGGCCCGCCGGTCGTCGCCGCGTTGCAGCCACGCCCACATGAGCTCGTGGTGGCTGTGCGCCTGTTGGGTCAGGTCGTGGTGGTGCTCGGCCTGGGCGAGGGCGCGGTGCAGGTGCTCGGTCGCCTGCTCGAACCGCCCGAGCTTGGTGTGCGCGCGGCCCAGCCGCCGGTGGGCCAGCATGCGGGGGACCGGGTCGGTCAGGTGCTCGGCCGCCCGCAAGGCCGTCCGCCAGACGACCAGCTGGTCCTGGAGGTGGCCGCGCCGCTGGTGGAAGTTGGTCAACGACCACGCCAACTGCCACACCACGTCGTGCCGGTCGTGGGAGGCGGCGGCCTGCTGCACGGCGAGCACGTGCGGGTGCTGGGCGTCCAGCCACGCCATCGCGGCCGATTCGTCGGGCAGGGGGTGGGGTCGGGCGCCGGGTGCGGGCGGGTCGAGGTGGATCGGCTGGGCGTGGGGGTCCAGGAGCCCTTCGGCGGTGCGGGCGGTGTGCAGGTAGTGGTCCACGAGCCGGTCCGACGCCTCCTGCCGCACGTCGTCGCTCAGGTCGCGTTCGGCGGTGGTGGCGGCGTAGGTGCGGATGAGGTCGTGCATGCGCCAGCGGCCCGCGGTGTCCTGCGCGACCAGGGAGGCTCGTTCCAACGCGCGCAGCACGGCCCGGGCCCGGGCAGGGGAGAGACCGGTGAGCCCGGCGGCGGCGGGCAGGCCGATGTCGGGGCCGGGTGCGCTGCCCAGCAGGGCGAACGCGGTGGCCTGCTCGGGCGTGAGGGCGCGGTGGGACCACGACAGCACGGTGGGCAGGCTGGCCGTGGGGTCGCCGTCGTCCAGCGCGTCGAGGCCGAGGTCGCGCAGTTCCGCGACGAGCGCGGCGGTCGGCAGGCGGGGCCGGGTGCAGGCGTGGCCCGCGACGATGTTCAACGCCAGCGGGAACCCGCCGCAGAACCGGATCAGCTCCCGCACCGACGCCGGGTCGGCCTCGACCCGCTCCGGGCCGAGCCGGTCGGTGAGCAGCGCGCGTGCCTCGGCGTCGGACAGCACGTCCAGCGACACGTGCTGCGCGCCGTGACCCGTGACCAGGCCGGACAGCCGGTTGCGACTGGTCACGACCACCGTGCTGAACCGGCCGCCGGGCAGCAGCGGCAGCACCTGGGCGGTGTCGACGGCGTTGTCCAGCACCAGCAGCACCCGCTGGTCGGCGACCAGGCTGCGGAACAACGCCGCCTGCGCGTGCAGGTCGACCGGGATGCGATCGGCCGGGACGCCCAGCGTGTGGAGGAAACCGCGCAGCGCCACCGCCGGGTCCATCGGCGCGCTGTCGGGGCTGAACCCCCGCAGGTCCACGAACAGCTGCCCATCGGGGAACTCGCCCGCGTGCCGGTGCGCCCAGTGCAAGGCCAGTGACGTCTTGCCGATGCCTCCCGCGCCGACGATCGCGGAGACGGCGGCCGGGTTGGCGTCCAGGCGGTCCAGCTCGTCGCGGCGGCCGACGAACGACGGTGGCGCAGCGGGCAGTTGGCGCGGCACGACCACCGGCGTGATCACCGGCTCGGCGGGCGTGGCCGCGGGTGCCGAGAGGGCGGTGTCGGCGGCGAGGATCCGCTGGTGCAGCTCTTGCAGCGCGGCGCCGGGCTCCGTGCCCAGGTCGTCCACCAGGCGCCGGCGGACCTGCCGGTAGTGCGCCAGCGCGTCGGCGGTGCGCCCGGCGCGGTGCAGCGCCAGCACGTACTGGCCGGCCAGCCGTTCGTCGAGGGGCCACTCGACGACCCGGGTGGCGAGGTCGGGCACCAGGTCCTCGCCGTGACCCAGCCGCAGCAAGGCGTCCACGAGGTCGTGCTCCGCGTCCAGGCGCTCCTGGTGCAGCCGCACCCGTTCGGCCGCCGCCCACCCGCCGCCGAGCCCGGTCAACGCCTCACCGCGCCACAGGCCCAACGCCTCCCGCAGCAGCGCCGCGACCCGGCCGTCGTCACCGGCGCACGCGCGCGCCCGGGCCCGTCGATCGCGGAACCGGTGCAGGTCGATCGCCGCCGGGTCGACTTCCAGCGCGTAACCGCCGGGTCGGCGCGCGATGTCGCCGGCACCGGCGGCGGCCAGCACGTGGCGCAACCGGGACAGGTAGCTCACCAGCGTCGCGCGGGCCCGCAACGGCGGCGCCTCGTGCCAGACCCGCTCGATCAGCCGCTCCACCGACACCACGCGCCCGACGTCCACCGCCAGCGCCGCGAGCACGCGGCGCTGCCGATCCGGCCCCGGGTCGAGCGTGCGATCACCCACCGCGACGGCCACGTCCCCCAACAAGCGGAAGTCCGCCACCAAGCCCCCTCGGATCACCCCAGCCCCACCGGCTGCATACCACTCCGACCGGCCGTCCTGGGCGTTACGCGGTCAGTTCACACGTTCGGGGCACACCGGCGCGGCCACTGCGACGTCGTGCTCACCGACTGATCGCGCGCCCTCCCGGTGGGCCGGGGCGGTCGCGGTCCAGCGGGATCAGGGCGTTCGCGGCGCGGGCGCGTGATCGGCCCGCAGCGCGGCCAGGCGGCGGTGGTGGAAGCGGGCGAGGACGGCGATCCCGGTCAGCGACACGACGGCGCTCGCCACCAGGACCACCACCGTGCCGCGGCCCGCGCCCTGGGTCTCGTCCAGCAGCACCATGCCGATCCACGCGGCGACGATCGGGTTCAGCACGGTCTGGCCGGCGACCACGAGGTCCGCCGGACCGCTCGCGTACCCCAGTTGGATCAGCGACGCGCCGACCAGGAAAGCCAGCGCCAGGCCGACGAACGACACCCACGGCACCCGCGGCAGCGAGGTCGCCACGTCCCGCACCAGCACGGCGACCAGCCCGTAGGCGGCACCCGCGCCGGCGGCGAGCGCGAGGGCACGCGCCGTCCCGCTCCGCAGCGCACCGACGAGCACGAACGCGCACACCACACCGGCGACGACCTGGCCCGCCCGCAGCGCCACCGCCGGCGGCACGTCCGTCGTCACCGCGGACCGCGCGGCGATCGCGACGAACGTGCCCACACCGCACGTCGCCGCCATCACGGCCACCATGAACCCGCGCGTCACCTGGCGGACCCCGATCGCCGCGATGATCGGCAACGACAGCACCGCCAGCGGCGCCACGACCGTCACCGGGGCCAGTGCCAGGGCCAGGATCTGCAGCACCGCGGCGACGAACAGCACCGAGAACCCGAGCAGCCACTTCCGGTTGCGCGCCAGTCGGGTGAACCTGCGCACGGTGAGGTCGCCGACGTCCTGGACGCCGACGTACTGCAGCGCCGCGCCCACGGCGCTCAGCACCGCGGCCGTAAGCCCGCACAGGATCGCGATCCCCACGTGCCCAGAGTAGGTGCCGTCCGGGGTCGCGTGCGGTGGTCGTTGCCCACGAACGGTCGCTGTTCAGCGCGATCCGCGGCCGTTACCGTCGCGGTTCTCCAGGAGGGGAGCGGACCATGACCCGTGCCGCTGTCGTGCGTCGAGCGGGTGCGGCTGTGCTGGCGGCCGGTCTCGCGTTCACCTCGGCCGGACCCGTGTCCGCGGAACCGGCGGCGCCCGCGGTCGGCCTGGAACGGCTGGACCGGGGTGCCGCGACCCGTCCGCACGCGGTCACCGGCTGGTACGTCGACGCCGGGGCGCTGGTGGTGTCGGTGCGCGGTTCCGCCGCCGGTGTCACCGAGTGGGCGCGCGGGCTCGGCGCGGGCCCGGTCACCGTCGAGCACGTCGCCGAAGCACCCCGCCCGGTCTGGGACCTCGTCTCCGGCCAGCCGATCACCAGCGGCGGCACGCGGTGCACGCTGGGCTTCAACGCCCGGTCCGGCACCAACCGCTACGTGCTGTCCGCGGGCCACTGCGTCCGGGCGGGCACCGAGTGGCAGGGCGTCGGCGGCTACCTCGGCCCGGCGGTCGGTTCCTCGTTCCCCTCCAACGACTACGGGCTGATCCGCGTGGCGTCGACCGCGGCGACGTCGACGGCGCTGGTCGACCGGTACAACAGCGGTTCCGACGTCACCGTCACCGGTGCCGCGACCCCGCCAGTCGGCTCGTCGGTCTGCTACTCCAGCCCGGTCTCGGGGTGGCGGTGCGGCAGCGTCACGGGGATCAACCACACGGTGTGCTACCCGCAGGGCTGCGTGAACCAGTTGATCCGCGTGACCGCGTGCCCGGAGCCCGGCGCGTCCGGCGCACCCGTGGTCACCAACCCGGGTTCGGGCACGACGGTCCGCGCGGTGGGGCTGGTCTCGGGCGGCTCCGGCAGCTGCACGTCCGGCGGCACGACGTGGGTCCAACCGATCGCCGAGCCGTTGTCCGCGTACGGGTTGACCCTCGTCACCGGGTGAGCGCGTCCCGCTGTGGCGGGCGGGTCGCTGGTCAACTGTCAAGAACCACCCACGATCACCGGTGCCGTCCGGGAGCGGTGTCCCCTAGCGTCCGCCACGGTCGTGCCGACGTTCACCGCCTGGGGGTTCCGCGATGCGAGTCCGCCGTCTGCTGGTCGCCGCCGGAGCGCTGATGCTGCTCGCACCGCCGCCCGCGCTCGCCGCCGACCCACCCGGCACCGGCCAGCCCGGCGAGTACCGGCCGGTCCGCGGTCCGTCCGCGCCCGCCGAGCACCGGTTCCTGCAGAAAGCCGTCCGCGGCGACACCATCCCGCGGCACGCGCACGAGCTCGCCGCCGCCCAGGCCGACCGGATCCCGTCCACCGGCGCGCCGTGGCGGTCGATCGGCCCGACGAACATCGGCGGCCGGATCGTGGGCCTGGCGCTGGACCCGCGCCGTCCCGAC
This sequence comes from Saccharothrix carnea, assembly GCF_003014735.1. GTDB lineage: Bacteria > Actinomycetota > Actinomycetes > Mycobacteriales > Pseudonocardiaceae > Actinosynnema > Actinosynnema carneum. The sequence goes on from NZ_PYAX01000026.1 coordinate 40,817, forward strand.
ACCGTCTACGCCGCCGCGGCCAGCGGTGGGCTGTGGCGGTCCACCGACGCCGGGCGCACGTTCGCCACCGCGTGGCCCGACAACGCCACCCAGGCCATGGGCGCGGTCGCGACCGCGGCGGACGGCACGCTGTACGTCGGCACCGGCGAGCCCAACCCGGGCGGCGGCAGCGTGACCTACGAGGGCACCGGCGTCTACCGCTCCGCGGACGGCGGCACGTCCTGGCGCAACGTCGGCCTGCGCGACTCCGGCACGATCGGCGGCATCGCGATCGACCCGACCGACCCGGACCGGCTGTTCGTCGCCGCCAACGGTTCGCTCTACAGCGCGGGCGGCGACCGGGGCGTGTACCTGTCCACCAACGGCGGTGGCGGCTGGCGGCGCGTGCTCGACGTCCCGAACGAGTTCACCGGCGCGGTCGACGTGCAGATCGACCCGACCGACCCCCGACGCGTGTACGCCGTGCTGTGGGACCACCGGCGCACCCCGGTCAAGCGGACCTACGGCGGCGAGGGCTCCGGCGTGCACCGCTCCACGGACGGCGGCCTGACGTGGCAACGGCTCGAGGGCGGGTTGCCGCCCGCCGGACCCGACGTCGGCCGCATCGGCATCGGCGTCTCCGCGTCCGAACCGGGCAGGCTGTACGCGATCGTCAACAGCACCGCGGGCCCGTTCGCCGGCTTCTACACCTCGGCCGACGCGGGCGGTACCTGGACGCGGCTGCCCGAGCCGGACGTGCTGAAGTCCTCGCAGTCCAGCTTCGGCTGGTGGTTCGGCAAGGTCTGGGTCGACCCGGACGACGCCCGGCACGTGCACGTCGCCGGCGTGCCGCTGCTCACCAGCAAGGACGGTGGCGCGACGTGGACGGCGGACGACGCCTCGATCCACGTCGACCACCACGCCATGGTCTGGGACCCCCGCTACCCGGCCCGGGTCTACCTGGGCAACGACGGCGGCGTGTACCGGTCCGACGCGGACGGCGACGGCGGCTGGGTCAAGGCCGTGCACGAGCCGTGGACCCAGTTCTACAGCGTGGCGATCAGCCCGCAGGACGTCGGCCGGGTGTCCGGCGGCACCCAGGACAACGGCTCGCTGCGCTCGTGGGGCGGGCCGGCGTTCAACGAGTACCTCGGCGGCGACGGCGAGGAGAACATCATCAACCCGCGCGACAAGGAGAACGTCTTCGCCTGCTACCAGTACGGGAACTGCTTCCGGTCCACCGACGGCGGCACGACGATGACCTACTTCACCCCGGCCACCACCGCGGACCGGCGCAACTGGTTCACGCCGGTGCAGTTCGACCCGTCCGACCCCAACGTCCTGTACTACGGCGGGAACCGGCTCAACCGGTCGGCCGACAACGGCGTGACGTGGACGCCGATCAGCCCCGACCTGACCGGCGGACCGGGCCAGGACACCTACCCGTACGGCACGATCACCGCGGTCGCCGCCGCGTCGTCGGACCCGCGCACGATCTGGGTCGGCACCGACGACGGCCGGGTGTGGCTCACCCGCGACCTGGGCGCCACCTGGGCGAAGGTGCTCGACGGCCAACCGTGGGTGACCCGGATCGCGGTGTCCGAGCGCGATCCCGCCACCGCGTACGTGACGCTGTCCGGCTACCGGTCCGGCTCCGCCCAGCCGCACGTGCTGGCCACCCGCTCGGCGGGCGCCCGGTGGACCGACATCTCCGGCAACCTGCCGTCCGCGCCGGTCAACGACGTGGTGCTCGGCCGCGGGGGCACGTTGTACGTGGCCACCGACCAGGGCGTGTTCGTCGGCAGCACAGTCGTGGCCGGGCACTGGCTGCGGCTGGGCCACGGCCTGCCCCGGGTCGCGGTGGACGACATCGAGTACGACGCCCGCCACCACCGGCTCGTGGCGGCGACGTTCGGCCGGGGGCTCTACGAGACGATCGTGCCCTGAGCCGCGACCCGGTTTTGTACCGTGCAGCGCATGAACCCTGGTTCGGACCGGCCGTCCCTCGACCGGCTCGTCGCCGACGTCGAGCCTGACCTGATCGCGTTGCGGCGCGACGTGCACCGGTGGCCGGAGTTGGCCGGCGCCGAACGCCGCACCGCGGCCCTGGTCGCGGCACGGCTGCGCGCGGCGGGGCTCGCGGTGTCGACCGGCGTCGGCGGTCACGGGGTGGTGGCGGTGCTGGACGGCGCCCGTCCCGGCCCGACCGTCGCCTACCGCGCCGACCTGGACGCGGTCGCCGCCGACGAGCGGGCCGCGGTCGAGTTCGCCTCGCGGGTGCCCGGTGCCGCGCACCTGTGCGGCCACGACGTGCACACGGCGGTCGGCGTCGGCGTCGCGCTGGTGCTCACCCGGTCGCGGGAGCGGATCGGCGGTCGGGTCGTGTTCGTGTTCCAACCGGCCGAGGAGACGCTGGCAGGCGCCCGTGCGATGCTCGACGCCGGTGTCCTCGACCCGGTCGCGCCGGACGAGGTGTACGCCCTGCACTGCGCCCCGCTGCCGGTCGGCACGTTCGCGGTCATGCCGGGCAACGGGTTGCCCGGCCTGGACGCGGGGCACGTCGACCTGACCGGGCCGGACGCCCGCGAGGCTGGTGAACGCTTCCGCGCCGCGATCGAGGGGTTGTCCACCGTCCACCGGCCCGCCACGCCCGAGGAGTTCGCCCGGATGCTCGACGACGTCCGCACCCCGGGCGGTCCGCTGGCGCGGTTCGTCACCGCTGCCGCGCAGGCCGTGCCCGGTGACGGCGGCGCGGTGCGGGTCCGGTTCTGGTTGCGGGCCTGGCCCGACGACCGGTACGACGCCCTGCGCGAGGGCGTGCGCCGGCTGGCGGACCGGGTGGGCGGACGTGTCGCGTTCCCGGCGCCGCCGTTCCCGGCGATGGTGTGCTCGCCGGAGCTGAGCCACGCGGCGGCGGCACACCTGCGCGGCCTCGACGCGGTGCGCGGGGTCGACGTGTTCCACGCCGCGTTCCCGTTCAACGGCGAGGACTTCGCGCTGTTCCTGCACCGGGTGCCGGGGGCGATGCTCTACCTCGGCGTGGCCGATCCGGCGGCCGGGATCAACGGCGTGCCGCACGCGCCGGACTTCGCCGCCGACGACCGGGCGATCGGCATCGGCGTGCGCGCGATGGCGGACCTGCTGCTGCACCGCCTCGACACCTTGGGAGGCCGCCCGACCCGCCGGTCCGCGTGACCGGCGGGTGGACGCCCGGAATTCGACGTCTCGTTTCGGGTTTTCCGCTGAACGGTCGAAGCCGGGTCCGAGCCCGCCTGTCGCCCGGACGGCCGTTGGTGCGGCTCCGTGCCCGTGCCAGCATGAAACCGCCGCCTTTCCCGCCGCGTTGACCAACCTGATGGGGGTTGTGGGTGCTGGCCGTCCAAGTGCTCGGTCCCGTCCGAGCCTGGCGTGACGGCACCGCGCTGGCGTTCGGACCGGCCGGCCGCAAGGCCGTGTTCGGCCTGCTCACCCTCGCCGGTGGCAAGCCGGTGAGCCGGGCCGAACTCGTGCAGGCGCTGTGGGGCGAACGTCCGCCGCCCAGTGCGACCAACGTCATCCACACCCACGTCAAGCACCTTCGGCACGTGCTCGAACCCGGCCGGGGTGCCCGCACGCCGAGCACGACCCTGCCCACCGTCGGCGACGGCTACGCGCTGAACCTGCCCCGCGACGGGGTGGACGTGGCGCGGTTCCACTCGTTGGTGTCCCGTGCGGATTCCGTCCTGCCCGGGCAACCCCGGCAGGCCGCCGAGCTGCTGGGCCGGGCGCTGGCACTGTGGCACGGACCGCCGCTGGCCGACGTGCCGGTGCTCGGCGACCACCCCGCCGTGGTCACGTTGGCCGCCGCGCAGAGGGTGGCGCTGGCCAGGTACGCCGAGGTGATGATCGCGACCGGCTCGGCGCGGGACGTGCTGCCCGCGCTGGTCGCGGACACCGCCGAGCACGAGCTGGACGAGGCGGCGCACGCGCTGCTCATCCGGGCGTACACGGCGACCGGTCAGCGGGACCGGGCGTTCGGGGCCTTCGAGGTGGTGCGCCGCCGACTCACCGAGGAACTCGGCGTCGGTCCAGGCCCGGAACTGACCGCCGCGTACCTCGACGCGCTCGAGGAAGCACCGCGACGCCCGGCCGCGGCGGTGAACACGCTGCCCGGTGACGTGTTCGCGTTCACCGGCCGCGCGGCGGAACTCGCCGAACTCGGCCGGGTTCCCGGGACCGACCGCACCGGGGTGCCGATCGTCGTCGTGTGCGGCACAGCGGGTGTCGGCAAGACCGCGCTCGCGCTGCACTGGGCGCACCGGATCCGGTCGGACTACCCGGACGGTCAGCTGTACGTGGACCTGCGCGGCTACGACGCGCGGTTGCCGGTGTCGGCGAACGACGCGCTGGGCCGCCTGCTCGACGGCCTCGGCGTCACCGGCGCGGACGTGCCGCACGACCCGGATCGCCGTGCCGCGCGCTACCGGGCCGAACTCGCCGACCGGCGGGTGCTGGTCGTGCTCGACAACGCGTCGGCGGTCGACCAGGTGCGGCCGCTGCTGCCCGGTACGTCCGGCTGCCTGGTCCTGGTCACCAGCCGCAACAGCCTGGCGGGCCTGGTCGCGCTGCACGGCGCGCACCGGCTCGACGTGGACCTGCTGCCCGCGCCGGACGCGGTGGCGTTGCTGGGCGCGCTGATCGGCGACCGGGTGCGCCGGGAACCCGGTGCGGCGGCGGAACTGGCCGCCCGGTGCGGTCGGTTGCCGCTGGCGTTGCGCGTCGCCGCCGAGCTGGCCGCGTCCCGGCCGGGCAGCACGCTGGCGGAGCTGACCGGTGAACTGGCCGACCGGCGACGCCGGCTGCGCGTGCTCGACGTCGGCGACGACGCCCGTGCGGCGGTGCGGACCGTGTTCTCGTGGTCGTACCGGCAGCTGCCGCCGCGGGTCGCGAAGGCGTTCCGGCGGTCGGGCCAGCACCCCGGGCCGGACGTGACGCCGTTCGCGCTCGCCGCGCTCACCGGGACCGACGCCGAGGAGTCGCGGCGGGCGCTGGAGGTGTTGGCGCGCAACCACCTCGCGCAGCCGACGTCCGGCGGCCGGTTCGTCGTGCACGACCTGCTGCGCGCCTACGCCGAGGAGCTGGCCGGCGAGCACGACCCGGCGCCGGAGCGGTCCGCCGCCGTCGACCGGCTGCTCGCGCACCACCTGGCCGCCGCGTCGGCCGCGATGGACCTGCTGTACCCGGCCGACCGCCCCTACCGGCCGCCGGTGGACGTCACCGTGACGCCGCCGTTCGCGACCGCAGACGGCGCCCGCGCCTGGCTCAACGCCGAACGGCCCACGCTGGTCGCCCTGTGCCGCTTCGCCGCGCGGGACGGACGGCCGGGCTACGCCGTCGACCTGGCCGGCACGCTGTACCGGTACCTGGAAGGCGGCCACTACGCGGACGCGTCGACCATCCACGAGTGCGCGTTGCGCGCCGCCCGGCGGGCCGGTGACGAGACCATGCTGGCCGCGGCGCTGACCAACCTCGGCGCGTTGCGCCGGCTGCTGGGCGACTACGACCAGGCGGCCCGGCACCTGCGCGAGGCGATCGGGCTGCACCGGCGGACCGGTGACCACTACGGCGCGGCACGGGCGCTGTCGAACCTCGGCATCGTGGAGGAACGGCAGGGCGATCACGACGCGGCGGCGGCGTCCCAGCGGGAGGCGTTGGCCGTGCACCAGCGGTTGGGCAACGAGTACGGGGTGGCGGCGGTGCTGCTCAACCTGGGCAACGCCTACAACCGCCCGGGTCACCACCACCGTGCCGCCGAGCACCTGGAGGGCGCGCTGGAGCTGTTCTGCCGCCTTGACGACGCCATCGGGCAGGCCAGCGCGCTGTCGAACCTCGGTGACGTGTGCGGCAGCCTGCGCCGCTTCCCGGACGCGGTACGGCACCTCGACCGGGCGCGGGAGTTGTTCCAGCGGCTCAACCACGACTACGGCGTGGCGGTGACGTTGAGCAACCTGGGCAACGTGCACCGCCGGCTCGGCGACTGGTCGCAGGCGCACCACTGCTACACGTCGGCGTTGCCGATCTTCCGGGACATCGGCCACCGGTACGGGGAAGCGAGCGCGCTCAACGGTCTCGCCGAGGCGTTGCGCGGTCTGGGCCGGTTCGGCGAGGCCCGTGCCGCGCACGCCGACGCGCTGCGGATCGCCACCGAGACGGGCGACCAGGACGAGCGGGACCGGGCCAGGACCGGGCTGGCCGTCGTGCTCGAACAGGCCTGATCGGCGGTCGTTCCCGCTTCCGGGGTTTCCTCGACCCGGATCGGCGATGACGGGCGGGGCGTGGCTGACTGCCCGTGACCCACCGGACCCCGGCACCGCACCACGACAAGGTGACGGAACACCGCGGTGGCACTTTTCGGCGACCACGGGTCGTGCGGTGCGGAACATCGGCCAGGACACCCGCACGGGTGGTTTCGGCCCGGGTGCGGAATGGACCGTGCTGCACTGGACGTCGTGCCGGGATGCGTTCGGGCACAACGGTGGTCCCGATCCTGGGAGTGATCTCACATGACTGTCCCCAAGCCCGCGTCGCACGTCGACGCCCTCGACGTCGAGATGATCGGCGTCGTCCCGCCCGTGGGTCTGGAAGAGCTGACGGAGGGGTACGGGCAGACCGAGCTGGGCGCGTGCGGTGGAACCTGCCTGTGCGACGACTGCGACGGAGGCACCGACTTCGGCAGCGCGATCGCCTGACCGGAGGCCCGGGTCCCGTGAGCTGACGCCGTGCGGTGTGCGGATGCCCGCCACGCAGCCGCGGCGGTGTCGGAGCTGGGAGGAAGCGTTGCCGAACAACGCGATCCCCGCACGCGGCGGCGACCACGGGCCACGCGTCTTCGGGCCGCCCGAGACGGAACCGCATGGCTGAGCCCACCCGCGCCCGGACGGCCGCGACGACCTCCTCGACCAGACCCGCCGCCTGTGGGACCGGCTGTCGTCCGACCCTTCCGACCGCTCCGACCCTTCCGACGGCTCCGACCCTTCCGAGCGCCCCGCCCCTTCCGGCCCCTCCGAACCCGCCGGCCCTTCCACCCTCTCCGGCCTCACGCCGACCGACCCCCTCACCGCCCGCACGCTGTCCGAACTGCACGAGGAGGTGGCTCCGCTGTGACCGTCGAGACCGAAGGCGCCGACCAGGCCACCGACCCGAGCTGGCACTGCTTGCACGTCTACTACTACGAACCGGACAAGGACCGGCTGATCCTCGACGCCGTCCGCCCCGCCTTCCAACAGGTGCGCTCCCGCGTGGCCGGGCTCCACCTCACCCGGCACTGGCGCCGGGGACCCCACCTGCGCCTGTTCGCCAAGACCGACCGGGAGACCTGGGCACGCCTGGTCCGGCCCCGCATCGTGGCCGTCGTCGGTGACTACCTGGCGGCGCACCCGTCGACGGCCGAACCGGACCTGGAGCACGACCTGGCCCAGCACCGCGTCCTGGCCAGGCGTGAGCGGGAGCACGGGCCGCTCACCCCGTGGTTCCCCGACAACTCCATCCACGAGCAGCCCTACGACACCCGGTCGCACGTGATCCGCAGCGCGGAGACCGGCGAGCTGATGGCGTCGCTGGCCTCCGAAGGCACGCACCTGCTGTTCCGGATGCTCGACCGGACCCGTGCGGGCGCCGACGCCAAGGACCTGATCGCGCTGGAGCTGATGCTGGCCACGACGGTGGCCGCGTGCCCGCCCGTCACGGCCGGCTTCGCGTCCTACCGCTCCCACGCCGAGGGCTTCCTGTACTCGTGCGGCGACCCGGGCGCCGCGCGTGCCGCGTTCGACGCGCACTACGACGCGCACCGCGAGGCCTTCGTCGCCCGGACGCGGGCCGTGCTCGCCACCCTGGACGGCGGCGCGCCCACCGCGCCGTACGCCCGCCGCTGGGCGTCGGTGTGCCGTGACTACGGCCGCCGCGTCGACCCGCTCGTCGAACGAGGTTCGGTCTTCCCACCGCTGCCCGCCGCACCGCCCGCGACCCCGCCGCACGCACCGGTGCACGCGCTGGTGTTCGGCAACCGCGCCTACCGGGAGGCCGTCTTCCGCGACCCCGCGTTCCTGCGCCACCGGTTCCTGCTCAACTGCACCTACCTCCAGATCGGTCGGCTCGGCCTGACCCCGTTCCAGCGCTTCCGGACTTGCCACGCGGCGGCGAACGCGGTGGAGGAGGTGCACGGCCTCGCGGCCGTCGACGTGATCCGGAGCTCTGCGGAATTCCACCCGAACGCGGCAACCTGACCGCTTCACCGGCGGCCCACCACCGGCCCCGGGCGAATCCGGAAGACTGTTCGCATTAACAGGATCGACGCGGCCGCGTGGCTGTGCCGCGGTGGATCTCGCTGGATATTGGAATCGGATGGATCTACCGTGGGTTACAGGTGTTCTGACCGAGCGTGACCGGTTTCGGTGGGTGTGCCGTCGGGTGCGGGCGGCGCTGTGGGGACGTTCACGAGGGGGCCGGAATGGGGCATTCGGCGGGTCGGTCGTGGTCCAAGGGAAGTAGGGACGCTCCGCTGTTCGAAGCGTTCCTGCCCTTGGGGCGCGGCACGCTGATGGCTGTCGGGCACGGCGACGAGGCCTCGGGAACGTTGTGCGCGGCCGAACGCGCGCTGCGCCTGCTCGTGGCCGGACGGGACTGGGTCGGCGCGATGCGTTGCGCCGAAGAGGCGCTGGAGGACGAGGCCTGTCGGAGTCGTGAGGTGTGCGTCGCCCGGGCGCTGTCGACGTTGATCTACGGCGGCGAGCTGGTCACCGCGGACGCGCACAGCCTGCTCAACGCCGACCGGCCGGAGGTCTCCGGCGTGGTGGCGCTGCTCCAGGCGCGCATCGCGCGGCTGTTCGGCGACGTGGAGCGCGCGCACGCGCTGCTCGGCCCGCTGATGTCGGTCGTCACGCCGTTCGAGATCCGGATGGTCGCGATCGGGTGGTCGGTGGAGTTGCTGGCCGAGTGCGGTGACGTGGACGGCGCCCGCGCGCTGGCCCGGGAGCACCGGATGGACGAGGCGCTGGACTCCGGCATCGGGTGCCGCCCGGTGCTGCTCGCCGCGCGCGGCGCGGTGGCCGTGGCGGAGGGGCGGCCGGGGTTGGCCGTGTCCCAGTACCTGACGTGCGGGCGGGACCTGATCGCGCGCGGCGTGGTGAACCCGGCGGTGATGCCGTGGCGCAGCGAGGCGGCGCTGGCGGCGTTCGCGGCGGGGCGCGACGAGCTCGCCGTGGCGCTGGCACGTCAGGAGTACGAGGCCGCCGTGCTGTGGGGCGAGTCGCGCACGGTCGGGCGCGCGTTGTGCGCCTTGGCGGTCGTGGACGCCGATGGCCAGGAGATGGCGCGGCTCAGCGAGGCCGTGCAGCTGCTGGAGTTGGCGCAGGCGTGGCCCGAACTTGGTCGGGCCCAGTACGAGCTGGGTGTCCGGTTGGCCGCGCGCGGCGACGTGGTGACGGCCAGGCAGCGGCTGCACTGCGCGCTCGCGCTGGCGCGGCGGACCGGAAACCCGCAACGGGCGCAGTCCGCGGAGCGCGCCCTCGCCGCGGTCGCCGCGCCGCCGCGCAGGCCCGCGCTGACCCGTCAGCAGGCGCGCATCGCCGAACTCGTGGTCGCGGGCTACTCCAACCGCGAGATCGCCACGAAACTGTTCCTGGCGCTGCGCACGGTCGAGTTCCACCTTTCCAACACCTACGAAAAACTGGGTGTCACCGGGCGCGACGAGCTGCGCGCCGCACTGGGGCAGCAGGGCTGAAGCAGTACTGAAGTAGGACCAAGGCGGTATCCGGGCATCCTCCTTGCCCATTCGGGCAACGGGGCGCGGTGACCTGGGTCACAAATCTCCGGTGGCGAGTTTGCGGGTCGACCGTAGTATCCGGGGGCAAGCCTTGTCGGCGCCGAAGACGCCGTGCCAACATCAATCCCGTATGAATCAGTCGGGTCCCCGGACGACATTTCCGATAAGAAGTCGGGATCGGGACCTCGGCACTGATCGCAAATGCGACGAAGGGTTTGGTGTGCCTTGCCCGGAGAACCCGATCTGGTCACCCAGCTGAAAGCGCTCGCCGCTCGCGTCCACGAGTTGGAGCAGGTGCGCGCGCTGCACGAACTGCGCAACCGGCTGCCCCGGCTGATCAACGAGGACGCCTGGGGGCGCGTCGGCGAGCTGTTCACCGAGGACGCGCACCTCGACTACGGCGAGGTGGGTCGGGCGGACGGCCGCGCGGCCATCGCGGAGTACTTCGCCGGGCTGCCCGCGCGGATCGAGGCGGACAACCCGGTGGCCTCCGGGGTGCTGGTCAAGCAGTTCGTGCACGGGCACGACGTGGAGGTCGGCGGCGACCGGGCGACCGGCGTGTGCTTCTTCGAGGAGAAGGTCGTCTTCGACAAGGAGACGTACCTGGTCGCGGGCCGGTTCGCCGACGAGTACGCGCTGGTGGGCGGCCGCTGGCTGTTCGACCGGATCACGCTCACGCCGTTCTGGGTGATCCCGTACGACCGCGGCCACGGCCGCTAGCCGCCACCGCAGGCTGCCACCGCGAGCCGCCACCGCACGGCCGCAACCGCCCCAGGGGGAGGGTCCATGCTCCAGCAGAACACCACCAAGCGCATCGGCTACTGGCTGCTCCTGCTGCACCAGGCGTTCGACGCCGCCACCACCACCGCGTTGCGGGACGTGGGGCTCAACCGCAGGCAGTGGCAGGTGCTGCACGCCATCCACATCGGCGTGCGCACGGTGCCCGGGATCGACGAGGCGTTCGCGCCGTTCCTCGTCGCGGACGGCGAGCGGTCGTACCGGCCGGTCGTGGAGGATTTCGTCGCCCGCGGCTGGGCCCGGTTGGACGGCGACACGATCACCTCGACCGAGGTGGGCGCCGAGGCGCACGCGAGGGCCGAGGTGCTGGTCAACGAGCACGCCGCGAAACAGTTGCGCGGCATCACGCAGGAAGAGTTCCTCGCGGCCAACGACGTGCTGCGGCGGATCGCCGAGAACATGCGGGAGAACGGTTCCGCCTGAGCTTTCACGCTCATTTCCCCCGAATTCTTTCCGGGGGCGGTCGAACCTGCCCGGGCACGGTCGTGGTTCGGAACGGGGATGGGGGTCCAACCGTGCGAAAAGTGCTGATCGCCAATCGCGGCGAGATCGCGGTGCGCGTTGCCCGCGCGTGCCGGGACGAAGGGCTGGAAAGCGTGGCGGTGTACGCCGAACCTGACCGGGACGCACCGCACGTGCGCCTGGCCGACGAGGCCTTCGCGCTGGGCGGCGACACACCGGCCACGAGCTACCTCGACATCGACAAGGTGCTCGCCGCCGCACGGGAGTCGGGCGCGGACGCCGTGCACCCCGGCTACGGCTTCCTGTCCGAGAACGCGGCGTTCGCGCAGGCCGTCCTGGACGCCGGGCTGACCTGGATCGGGCCGTCGCCGGACGCGATCCGGGCGCTCGGCGACAAGGTGCAGGCGCGGCGCATCGCCCGCGAGGTGGGCGCGCCGCTGGTCGCGGGCACGCCCGCACCGGTCACCGGCGCGCAGGAGGCGGTCGCGTTCGCCGACGAGCACGGGCTGCCGATCGCGATCAAGGCGGCGTTCGGCGGTGGCGGCCGGGGCCTGAAGGTGGCCCGGACCCGCGAGGAGATCCCCGAGCTGTACGAGTCGGCGGTGCGCGAGGCCACCGCCGCGTTCGGCCGGGGCGAGTGCTTCGTGGAGCGCTACCTGGACCGGCCGCGGCACGTCGAGACGCAGTGCCTGGCCGACCGGTACGGCACCGTCGTGGTCGTCTCCACCCGGGACTGCTCCCTGCAGCGCCGCCACCAGAAGCTGGTCGAGGAGGCGCCCGCGCCGTTCCTCACCGCCGCGCAGAACGCCGAGCTGTACCGGGCGTCCAAGGCGATCCTGGCGCACGTCGGGTACGTCGGCGCGGGCACGTGCGAGTTCCTGGTCGCCCGGGACGGCACGATCTCGTTCCTGGAGGTCAACACCCGGCTGCAGGTGGAGCACCCGGTGACCGAGGAGGTCACGGGCGTCGACCTGGTGCGGGAGATGTTCCGGGTCGCCCGCGGCGAGCGGCTGGACGACACCGACCCGGTGCCGCGCGGGCACTGCCTGGAGTTCCGGCTCAACAGCGAGGACCCCGGTCGTGGCTTCCTGCCCGCGCCGGGCACGGTGACGCGGTTCGCGCCGCCCTCCGGGCCGGGCGTGCGGCTGGACTCCGGCGTGGAGAGCGGCACGGTCGTCCGGCCCGCGTGGGACTCGTTGCTGGCCAAGCTGGTCGTCACCGGTGCCACCCGCGGGCAGGCGTTGCGCCGGGCGGCCCGCGCGCTGGCCGAGTTCGAGGTCGAGGGCGTGCCGACCACGCTGCCGTTCCACCGGGCGGTGGTGGAGGACCCCGCGTTCGCGGGTGAGCCGTTCGCCGTGCACACCCGGTGGATCGAGACCGAGTTCGACAACCGCGTACCGCCCTACGACGGCGAGCCGCACGACGAACCCGCCGCCGCAGCGCGCGAGACGGTGGTGGTCGAGGTCGGCAGCCGCCGCCTGGAGGTGTCGCTGCCGTCGCTCGTGCCCGCGTCGCGCGGACCCGTCGCCACGGCGGTCCGCAAGCCGCGTGCGGCGGCGCGCAAGGCCACCGCGACCGGCGACGAACTCGTGTCGCCCATGCAGGGCACCGCCGTGAAGGTCGCCGTCGAGGAGGGCCAGCGGGTCGGCGCGGGTGACCTGGTCCTGGTCGTCGAGGCGATGAAGATGGAGCAACCGGTCCTGGCCCACCGCGCCGGGGTCGTGCGCGGCCTCACCGCGAAACCGGGCGACGCGATCGCCGCGGGCGCCGTCGTCTGCCGGCTCTCCGAATGAAGCCTTCCACCCCTGGGGAGGGGACTGTGTACGCATCGGTCGTTGTCGTGGGCGCGGGACCGGCGGGTCTCATGCTGGCCGGCGAGCTGCGGCTGGCGGGCGTCGACGTGGTCGTGCTCGAACGGCTGCCCGAGCGCACCGGCGAGTCGCGGGGCATCGGGTTCACCATCCGCACGATGGAGGTGTTCGACCAGCGCGGCCTGCTGCCGCGGTTCGGCGGCATCCAGACCGGCACGTTCGGGCACTTCGGCGGCATCCCGCTGGACCTGGGCGTGCTCGGCGCGGCGCGGGAGTCGGCGAAGACCGTGCCGCAGTCGCGCACGGAGGCCGTGCTGGAGGGCTGGGTGCGCCGGCTGGGCGCGGACGTCCGGCGCGGCACCGAGCTCGTCGGGTTCGAGGAGGACGCGGACGGCGTCACCGTGCACGTCCGCGGCACGTCGGAGACGGTGCGCGCCCGCTACCTCGTCGGCTGCGACGGCGGCCGCAGCACGGTGCGCAAGCTGGCCGGGTTCGACTTCCCCGGCACGGACGCGACGACCGAGTTGCTCATGGCCGACGTGCGCGGCATCGAGATCGAGCCGCGGATGATCGGGGAGCAGGTGTCCGGCGGGATGGTGATGTCCGCCCGCCTGCCCGATGGCACCACCCGGGTCATCGTGGGCGAGCGGGGCACCCCGCCGCGCCGCCGCACCGGCCCGCCGCCGTTCGCCGAGGTCGCGGAGGTCTGGAAGCGGCTGACCGACACCGACATCTCGCACGCCGAGCCGGTGTGGGTGAGCGCGTTCGGCGACGCCGCCCGGCAGGTCACCGAGTACCGGCGCGGCCGGGTGCTGCTCGCAGGCGACGCCGCCCACGTGCACCTGCCCGCGGGCGGCCAGGGCATGAACACCGGCATCCAGGACGCGCTGAACCTGGGCTGGAAGCTCGCCGCCGTGGTCAACGGCACCGCGCCACTGTCCCTTGTGGACACCTACCACGCCGAACGGCACGAGGTCGGCCGCCAACTGCTGGTCAACACCCGCGCGCAGAGCATGTTCATCCTCGGCGGCGCGGAGGTGTCGCCGCTGCGCGAGGTGCTGACCGAGCTGCTGCGCTACCCCGAGGTGGAACGCCACCTCGCCGCGCGGGTGAGCGGCCTGGACATCCGCTACGACGTCGGCGGCGGCGCGAACCCGCTGCTCGGCCTGCGGATGCCCCACCTGGACCTGACCCGCGGCAACCGCCGGACCAGCAGCACGGAGCTGCTGCGCCGGGGCCGCGGCGTCCTGCTCGACCTGGCGGACAACGCCGTCCTGCGCCGGAGGGCGGCTCCCTGGGCCGACCGGATCGACGTCGTCACCGCGACCGCGGCCGACGACCTCCCCGGCGGGACCACGGCGGTCCTCGTCCGGCCCGACGGCCACGTGGCCTGGGCCGCGCCGGGCAGTCACCACGACCTGCCGACCGCCCTGGACCGCTGGTTCGGGCCGACCGGCTGACGCAGGAGGAGGAGCGATGCACAGCACCTTGATCGTGGCACGGATGGACCCCGGATCCGCGGGCGACGTGGCCGCGCTGTTCCGGGAGTTCGACCAGAGCGACATGCCGGGCCTCATGGGCACCCGGCGGCGCCAGCTCTTCCACTACCGCGGCCTGTACTTCCACCTGCAGGACTTCGACGAGGACCACGGCGGCGAGCGCATCGAGGACGCCAAGGGCGACCCGCGCTTCGTCCGGATCAGCGACGACCTCAAGCCGTTCATCGAGGCCTACGACCCGAAGACGTGGCGCTCGCCCGCGGACGCGATGGCGAGCCGGTTCTACCACTGGAGCACACCGTGACCAACCGTCGAGTGGTGATCACGGGGGTAGGTGTCACCGCCCCCGGCACACCGGGCGTGAAGAGTTTCTGGGACCTGCTCACCGCGGGTCGCACCGCCACCCGCCGCATCTCGTTCTTCGACCCGTCGCCGTTCCGCTCGCAGGTGGCGGCCGAGGTCGACTTCGACGCCGAGCTGCACGGCCTGAGCCCGCAGGAGATCCGGCGGATGGACCGGGCCGCCCAGTTCGCCGTCGTCACGGCCCGCCAGGCGGTGGAGGACAGCGGGCTGGAGTTCTCCTCGGTCGACCCCGACCGGGTCGGCGTGACCATCGGCAGCGCGGTCGGCGCCACGATGGGCCTGGACGAGGAGTACCGGACGGTCAGCGACGGCGGCAGGCTGGAGCTGGTCGACCACCGGTACGCCGTGCCGCACCTGTACAACTACCTCGCGCCGAGCTCGTTCGCGACGGAGGTCGCCTGGGCGGTCGGCGCGGAGGGGCCGAGCACGGTCGTCTCCACCGGCTGCACGTCGGGCCTGGACGCGATCGGTTACGCCACCGACGTGATCCGCGAGGGTTCGGCGGACGTGATGGTCGCGGGCGCCACCGACGCGCCGATCTCGCCGATCACGGTGGCCTGCTTCGACGCGATCAAGGCCACCACGCCGCGCAACGACGACCCGGAGCACGCCTCGCGGCCGTTCGACGCGAGCCGCAACGGGTTCGTGCTCGGCGAGGGCGCGGCGGTGTTCGTGCTGGAGGAGCTGGAGAGCGCCCGCGCCCGCGGCGCGAAGGTGTACGCCGAGGTCGCCGGGTACGCGACGCGCTCCAACGCGTTCCACATGACCGGCCTCAAGCCCGATGGCCGGGAGATGGCCGAGGCGATCCGGGTGGCGCTGGCGCAGGCGCGGCTCAACCCGGAGGACATCGACTACGTCAACGCGCACGGCTCCGGCACCCGGCAGAACGACCGGCACGAGACGGCGGCGTTCAAGCGCAGCCTCGGCGAGCACGCCTACCGCGTGCCGGTCAGCTCGATCAAGTCCATGGTCGGGCACTCGCTCGGCGCGATCGGCTCGATCGAGGTGGCCGCGTCGGTGCTGGCCATGCAGCACGACGTGGTGCCGCCCACGGCGAACCTGCACACACCGGACCCGGAGTGCGACCTGGACTACGTGCCGCTGGTGGCCCGCGACTGGCGGACCGACGCGGTGCTGTCGGTCGGCAGCGGGTTCGGCGGCTTCCAGAGCGCCGTGGTGCTCGCCGACCCGGGGCTGGTGCGGTCGTGAGCGTCGTGGTGACGGGCCTGGGCGTGGCCGCGCCGACCGGGCTCGGTGTGGACGCCTACTGGGCCAACACCCTGGCGGGCGTCGGCGCGCTGGACCGGATCTCCCGGTTCGACCCGTCCGGCTACCCGGCCCGGCTCGCGGGCGAGATCCGCGACTTCGTCGACGAGGACCACCTGCCGGGCAGGCTGCTGCCGCAGACCGACCGGATGACCAGGCTCGCGCTGGTGGCCGCCGACTGGGCGTTCGCCGACGCCGAGCTGACGCCGTCCGACCTGCCCGACTACGACATCGGCGTGATCACCGCCAGCCACTCGGGCGGTTTCGAGTTCGGCCAGAACGAGCTGCGGGCGCTGTGGAGCAAGGGCGGCCAGTACGTCAGCGCCTACCAGTCGTTCGCCTGGTTCTACGCGGTGAACAGCGGCCAGATCTCCATCCGCAACGGGCTGCGCGGCCCGAGCAGCGTGGTGGTGAGCGACCAGGCGGGCGGCCTGGACGCGGTGGCGCAGGCCCGCCGCCAGATCCGCAACGGCACGTCGGTGGTGCTGGCGGGCGCGGTGGACGCGTCGATCTGCCCGTGGGGCTGGGTCGCGCAGCTCACCAGCGGCCGGCTCAGCGAGCACGACGACCCGCGGCGCGCGTACCTGCCGTTCGACGAGGACGCCGCCGGCCACGTGCCGGGCGAGGGCGGCGCGCTGCTGGTGCTGGAGGACGGCGCGCACGCCGCCGCCCGCGGTGCCCGCGTCTACGGCGAGATCGCCGGTCACGCGTCCACGATGGACCCGGCGCCGGGACGTGACCGAGCGCCGACGTTGCAGAAGGCGATCCAGCGCGCGTTGGCCGACGCGGGCGCGGTGGCCGACGAGATCGGCGTGGTGTTCGCCGACGCCGCCGCGGTGCCGGAGCTGGACCGGGCCGAGGCGGAGGCGATCACCAAGGTCTTCGGCCCGCGCGGGGTGCCGGTCACGGCACCGAAGACCGGGACCGGGCGGCTGTACTCCGGTGCCGCGCCGCTGGACCTGGCCGCCGCGCTGCTGTCGCTGCGCGAGGGCCTGATCCCGCCCACGGTCAACACCCGCCCGTCCGAGCGCTACGAGCTGGACCTGGTCACGGGCGAGCCGCGCCGCGCGCACCCGCGTGCCGCGCTGGTGGTCGCGCGCGGCCACGGCGGGTTCAACTCCGCGGTGGTCCTGCGCGCACCGGACCCGTCCTGAGACTTGCCGAGAGGATCCACCATGTCCGCGAAGTTCACCATCGACGACCTGAAACGCATCCTCCGCGAGGGCGCCGGCACCGACGAGACCGTCGACCTCGACGGCGACATCGCCGGGAGCGACTTCGAGGAGCTGGGCTACGAGTCGCTGGCGCTGCTGGAGACCGGCAGCCGCATCGAGCGCGAGTACGGCATCTCCCTGGACGAGGACGCGCTGGCCGACGCGCGCACACCCGCCGCCCTGGTCGACCTCGTCAACTCCCACCTCGCCGCCCGAGCGGTCTGAGCGGCCTCCGGCCGGAAGGAATGACCATGACGGACAACGGAAAGGTCGCGCTGGTCACCGGCGCGACGAGCGGTATCGGCCTGGCCACCGCGCGGTTGCTCGCCGAGCAGGGGCACCGGGTCTTCCTGTGCGCCCGCGGTGAGGAAGCGCTGGTGCGCACCATCAAGGAACTGCAGGACGACGGCCTGGACGTGGACGGCACGACCGGCGACGTGCGGGAGAAGGCCGACATCGCCCGCGTCGTGCGGGCCGCCGTGGACCGCTACGGCCCGATCGACGTGCTGGTCAACAACGCGGGCCGCAGCGGCGGCGGCGTGACCGCAGACCTCGACGACGACCTGTGGCTCGACGTCATCGCGACCAACCTCACCAGCGTCTTCCTGGTCACCCGCGAGGTGCTCAACACCGGTGGCATGCGGCGCAAGGACCGCGGCCGGATCATCAACATCGCCTCCACCGCGGGCAAGCAGGGCGTGGTGCTGGGCGCCCCGTACTCGGCGTCCAAGCACGGCGTCGTCGGTTTCACCAAGGCCCTGGGCAACGAGCTGGCGCCGACCGGCATCACGGTCAACGCCGTGTGCCCCGGATACGTGGAAACGCCGATGGCGCAACGGGTCCGGCAGGGCTACGCGGCGGCGTACCAGACCTCCGAGGAGGCGATCATGGAGAAGTTCACCGCCAAGATCCCCCTCGGCCGGTACTCCACGCCCGAGGAGGTGGCGGGCCTGGTCGGCTACCTGGCCTCGGACACCGCCGCGTCGATCACCTCGCAGGCGCTCAACGTCTGCGGCGGCCTGGGCAACTTCTGAGCAGCACCGACCGGGGAGGACACCCATGACCGGATTTCCCGTCCGCGAGGTCGAGCACGAGATCACCGTGCAGGCACCGCCCGCGGACGTCTACCGCATGCTCGCCGAGGTGGAGAACTGGCCCAGGCTGTTCCCGCCCTCGGTGTACGTCGACTACCTGGAGCGCGAGGGCGACAGCGAGCGCATCCGGATCTGGGCGACGGCCAACGGCGAGCCCAAGAACTGGACCTCGCGCCGCGAGCTGGACCCGGACAACCTGCGCATCACGTTCGCCCAGGAGGTGTCGTCGCCGCCGGTGGCGGAGATGAGCGGCACCTGGGTCATCGAGCCGCAGGGCGAGCAGACCCGGTTGCGCCTGCTGCACACCTACCGCGCGATCGACGACGACCCCGAGGGCCTGGAGTGGATCGACGAGGCGGTGGACCGCAACAGCAAGGCGGAGCTGCCGTCGTTGAAGGCCAACGTCGAGCTGGCCACCCGGACCGCGGAGCTGACGCTGTCCTTCGTGGACTCCGTCACGATCGACGGCGCCGCCAAGGACGTCTACGACTTCGTCAACGACGCGGGCCGGTGGACCGAGCGCCTGCCGCACGTGGCGTCGGTGACGTTGACCGAGGACACGCCGGGCCTGCAGGTGCTGCGGATGGAGACGCTCACCAAGGACGGCTCGTCGCACACCACCGAGTCGGTCCGGGTCTGCTTCCCGCACCACAAGATCGCCTACAAGCAGACCACCCTGCCCGCGCTGATGGCCCTGCACACCGGGTACTGGACGTTCGAGGAGGACGGCGACGGGGTCACCACGGCGTCGTCCCAGCACACGGTGATCATCAACGCGGACAACATCGCCAAGGTGCTCGGCCCGGACGCGGGCGTCGCGGAGGCGCGGACGTTCATCCGGGACGCGCTCGGCAACAACAGCCGGGCGACGCTCAACCACG
Source organism: Saccharothrix carnea (assembly GCF_003014735.1). Classification (GTDB taxonomy): domain Bacteria; phylum Actinomycetota; class Actinomycetes; order Mycobacteriales; family Pseudonocardiaceae; genus Actinosynnema; species Actinosynnema carneum. The sequence continues at coordinate 59,983 of NZ_PYAX01000026.1, forward strand.
CCAAGGCCTACGCGGAAGCGCGGCGCTGACGCGATGGACACCGACGTCGTCGTGGTCGGGGCGGGTCCGGTCGGACTGCTGCTCGCGGGCGACCTGTGCGCGGGTGGCGCGCGGGTCACCGTGCTGGAGCGGCTGACCGTGCCCACCACCGAGTCGCGCGCCTCGACCCTGCACGCCCGCACCATGGACGTGCTGGCCGAGCGCGGCGTGCTGGAGGTGCTCGGCGAACTGCCGTCGGGCGGCCCCGGCCACTTCGGCGGCATCCGGCTCGACCTCACCGCGGCCGACCCCGGCCACCGCTTCGCCGGGCAGTGGAAGTGCCCGCAGGCCGTGCTGGAGCAGGTGCTCGGCGACCGTGCGGTCCGGCTGGGCGCGCGGGTGCTGCGCGGACGGGAGCTGACCGACCTCGGCCGGCACGAGGACCACGTCGTCGCGGTATCCGGGACCGACCGGATCTCCGCCGCCTACCTGGTCGGCTGCGACGGTGAAGAGAGCAGCGTGCGGGTGCTCGCCGGGTTCGACTTCCCCGGCGAGGACGCCACGCTGGAGATGCTGAGGGCCGACGTCGAGGGCCTCGACATCCCGGACCGGCGGTTCGAGCGGCACCCGGACGGCCTGGCCACGGCCCACCGCTGGCCGGACGGCAGCACCCGGGTGATGGTGCACGTGTTCGGCACGACACCGTCGCCGCGCACCGGGCCGCCGACGTTCGGGGAGGTCGTCGAGGCGTGGGCGAAGGTCACCGGCGAGGACATCGGCGGCGGCCGGCCGACGTGGCTCAACGCGTTCGGCAACACCCGCCGCCAGGCCGCGACCTACCGCCGAGGCCGGGTGCTGCTCGCGGGTGACGCCGCGCACCGGCAGATGCCGGTCGGCGGCCAGGCGCTCAACCTCGGCCTGCAGGACGCCGCCGAACTCGGGCAGCGGCTGCTCGCCCGGCTCGCGGGCGGCGACGACGGGCCGCTGGAGCGGTACGACGCCGTGCGGCGCGCCGTGGGCGCACGGACCTTGACCAACATCCAGGCGCAGGCGCTGCTGCTGCTCGGCGGGCCCGAGGTGGAGCCGCTGCGCGAGGTCTTCGGCGAGCTGATGCGGTTCGACGCCGTGCGGGCGCACCTCGCCGGGATGGTCAGCGGCCTCGACACGCCGAGGGCGAGCGGCCTCGACACGCCACCCGGGCCACGGGACACACCTCAGGAGAGGACCACGATGGGCAAGCTCGAAGGCAAGACCGCGCTGGTCACCGGCGCCAGCCGGGGCATCGGACGGGCCACCGCGCAGCGGCTGGCCGAGGAGGGCGCGCTGGTCGCCGTCCACTACGCGAGCAACGACGAGGCGGCGGCCGAGACCGTCGCGCTGATCGAGAAGGACGGCGGCCGGGCGTTCGCCGTGCGCGCCGAACTCGGCGTGCCCGGTGACGTGCACGAGCTGTTCCTCGGCCTGGAGCAGGGTCTGCGCGAACGCACCGGCACCACGACGTTGGACATCGTGGTGAACAACGCGGCGGCGCAGACCGCGGCGGGCCTCGCGCCGGAGGACGTGACGCCGGAGGACTTCGACCGGCTGATGGCGGTCAACGCCAAGGCGCCGTTCTTCATCGTGCAGCGCGCTTCGTCGCAGCTGGCCGACAACGGCCGGATCATCAACATCTCGTCCGGCGTCACGCGGGTCGCGAACCCCGAGCAGCTGGCGTACTCGATGAGCAAGGGCGCGATCGAGCAGCTGTCGCTGCACATGGCGCGCCACCTGGCGCCGCGCGGCATCACGGTGAACAGCGTCGCACCGGGCATCACCGACAACGGCAGCCCGGTGTTCGACGTGCCGGAGATCGTCGAGGCGATGTCGCAGCTGTCGGCGTTCAAGCAGGTCGCGAAGGCGCAGGACGTGGCGAACGTGGTGGCGTTCCTGGCCACCGAGGACGCGCGCTGGATCACCGGCGCGTTCATCGACGCCAGCGGCGGCACCCTGCTGGGCTGAGATCGGGGGAAGCATGACGACAGTCCGGGAACCGGAGACGCACGTCGACCGGATCGGCGAACTGGCCGCGGTGAAGGAGCTGACCAGGGTCGGCCCCGACCCGCGCGCCACCGAACGCCAGCACGCCAAGGGCAAGCTCACCGCGTACGAGCGGATCGAGCTGCTGTTGGACAAGGGCTCGTTCAGCGAGCTGGAGCCGTTGCGGCGGCACCGCGCCACCGGGTTCGGCCTGGAGGCCAAGCGCCCGCACGGCGACGGCGTGGTGGCCGGGTGGGGCACGGTGGACGGACGCCGGGTGTTCGTCTACGCGCACGACTTCCGCGCGTTCGGCGGCGCGCTCGGCGAGGCGCACGCCCAGAAGATCCACAAGGTGATGGACCTGGCCATCGCGGCGGGCGCGCCCCTGGTGTCGCTCAACGACGGCGCGGGCGCGCGCATCCAGGAAGGCGTGTCGGCGCTCGCGGGCTACGGCGGGATCTTCCAGCGCAACGTGCGCGCGTCCGGGGTGATCCCGCAGATCAGCGTGATGCTGGGGCCGTGCGCCGGTGGTGCCGCGTACTCGCCCGCGTTGACCGACTTCGTGTTCATGGTGCGCGACATCTCGCAGATGTTCATCACCGGGCCGGACGTGGTCCGCACGGTGACCGGTGAAGAGATCTCGATGGACGGGCTCGGCGGCGCGGAGGTGCACGGCGGCACGTCCGGGGTGGCGCACTTCGTCTACGACGACGAGGAGAGCTGCCTGGCCGACGTGCGACTGCTGCTGTCCATGCTGCCCGCCAACAACCGCGAGCTGCCGCCCGTCGTGCGCGGTGACGACCCGGTGGACCGGCCCGGTGACGGGCTGCTCGACCTGGTTCCGGTGGACGGCAGCCGGTCCTACGACGTGCGGGACGTGATCGAGGAGATCGTGGACGACGGGCACCACTTCGAGGTGCACGCGCTGTGGGCGCCGAACCTGGTGTGCTCGTTCGCCCGGCTGGACGGGCAGCTGGTCGGGATCGTGGCGAGCCAGCCGTCGGCGTTGGCGGGCGTGCTGGACATCCGGGCGAGCGAGAAGGGCGCGCGGTTCGTCCAGTTCTGCGACTCGTTCAACATCCCGCTGCTGACCCTGGTCGACGTGCCGGGCTTCCTGCCCGGGGTGGACCAGGAGCACGACGGCATCATCCGGCGCGGTGCGAAGCTGCTGTACGCGTACTGCAACGCCACCGTGCCGCGGGTGTCGGTGGTGCTGCGGAAGGCTTACGGCGGCGCGTACATCGTGATGGACTCGCGCTCGATCGGCGCGGACGTCGCGTACGCGTGGCCCACCAACGAGATCGCGGTGATGGGCGCGGAGGCGGCGGCGGACGTCGTGTTCCGGCGGGAGATCGCCGCGTCGCCCGATCCCGCGCGGACCAGGCAGGAGAAGATCGCCCGGTACCGCGAGGAACTGGTCCACCCGTTCTACGCGGCCGAGCGCGGCCTGGTGGACGACGTGATCGACCCGCGCCGCACCCGCGAGGTGCTCGTGCGGACGTTCGCGATGCTGGAGACCAAGGACGCCGACCTGCCGCGCCGCAAGCACGGCAACCCACCGCAATGACGTCCGCGCACAGGCACGCCCCCGCGGACCGCGCCGCCGCCCTGGGCGATGAGACGGCGGCGACGGGTGACCCACAGCCCGGACTGCTGCTGCGCGTCGAGAAGGGCGAACCCGACGCGGTGGAGCTGGCGGCGTTGGCCGCCGTCCTCCAACGGCGGGTGGCGGCGGTCGCCGTGGCGGAAGAGGCACCCCGGCGGTCGGCGCGGTGGCGCAGGCCCGAGCGCGTCGCGGGCTTCGCGGGCGCGCGCACCTGGCGTAACTGACCAAGGAGACCCGGTATGGACGTCGGCTTCATCTTCGACCTGCGCAACCCGGCGCAGTGGGAACGGCCCTGGGCGGATCACTACGCGCGCAGCCTGGAGCTGTGCGAGGAGGCCGACCGGCTCGGTGCCGGCGGCCTGTGGTTCACCGAGCACCACCTGTTCCCCGACGGCTACCTGCCCCAGCCGCTGACCTTCGCCGCCGCCGCGGCGGCACGCACCCGCAACGCCCGCATCGGCACCGCCGTCACCCTCCCGGCGCTGCGTCAGCCCGCGCACCTGGCCGAAGAGGCGGCCGTGGTGGACCTCATCAGCGGCGGGCGGCTGGAGCTCGGCCTGGGCGCGGGCTACCGCGTGCCCGAGTACGAGCTGGTCGGCGCGGACCACTCCCGCCGGTTCACCGAGACCGAACGCGTCATCCGCGAGGTCCAGCGGCTGTGGCGGGAAGGCGGGATCACCCCGCTGCCGCTGCAGGACCCCGTCCCGGTGTGGGGCGGTTTCTACGGACCGCGCGGCGCGCGCATCGCCGGGCGGCTCGGCATCGGCCTGCTGCACATCTCGCCCGAGATGTTCCGGCACTACGTCGACGGGCTGGTGGAGGGCGGGCACGACCCGGCGTCCGCCCGCGTGTCCGACCTGCTGCCGGTGATGCTCGCCGACGACCCGGACGCGGCCTGGCCGCGCGTCGCACCGCACCTCGCGCACCAGATGAACACCTACCGGCAGCTGTCCGTCGAGGGCACGGACGCGCCACCGCCGCCGCTGCTGGAGCCGGGCGAGTTCCGCGACCGCCGCGAGGACGGGCCGTGGGGCGCGCTGGAGATCATGACCCCCGAGGAGGCCGCCGCGCGGATCCTGGAACGCACCCAAGGCCTCCCGGTCCGGCACGTGATCTTCTGGGCCAGCATCGCCGGGATGCCCGACGACCTGGTGACCCGGCACCTGGAGCTGGTCAGCCGCGAGCTGGCGCCGCTGCTGGACAAGGCACCCGCCCGTGCGTGACGGCGTCACCCGGGACCGCAAGGCGTGGGCGCTGCTGTTCGTCCTGTCGGGCAACATGCTGCTCGACGCCCTCGAGGTCGCCGTGGTGCTCCCGGCGCTGACCCCGCTCAGCGCCGGGTTCGGCATCACCACGCCGGCCGCGCAGTGGGTGATGAGCGGCTTCGCGCTCGGGTTCGCGCTGCTGCTCGTGCCGGGACCGCACCTGGCCGCCCGCCTCGGCCGCAAGCGTCTCTACCTGGGCGCGATGCTGCTGTTCGCCGCCGCGTCCGTGGTCGCGGGCCTGACCGACTCGTTCGGCGTGCTCGTCGCGACCCGCGTGGTCAAGGGCTTCTGCGCCGCGCTCACCGCGCCCGCCGGGCTGGCGATCATCGTCTCGGTGTTCGACGGCGCGGCCCGGCGGCGCGCGGTCTCGGTGTACTCGCTGTTCGGCGCGGCCGGCTTCACCGCGGGCCTGCTGCTGTCCGGCGTGCTGAGCGCGGCCGACTGGCACTGGACGTTCCTGTTCCCCGCACCGGTCGCGCTGGTGCTGTTCGCCGCCGGTCTGCGGGTCATCCCGCGCTCGCCGGCCGAACCGCCACCGCCGCTGGACGCCGCCGTCCTGCGTGACGGCTCGCTGCTGCGCGCCGGTTTCGGCGCCGCCGTGCTGAACGGCACGTACATCGGGCTGCTGCTGCTGGTCACCACGCAGCTCGCGCACCTGCCGCCGTGGCAGCTCGCGCTCGCCCTGCTGCCCGCGAGCCTGCCGCTGGTCCTCGCCGCACCGCACGGCGCGCGGCTCGTGCGCCGGTTCGGCACGGCCGGGCTGATCGCGGCCGGTGCGCTGTGCTGCCTGGCGGGCAACGCCCTCTACCTCGCCCGGCCCGCCGCCGAGCCGTACCCGACCGCGGTCCTGCCGGTGCTGCTGCTGGTCGAGGCCGGGTTCGTGCTGTCGTTCGTCGCGCTGAACCTCCAGGCCACCGCGACCGTGCCGGCCGAACGCCGCGGCGCGGCCGTGCCGGTCTACCAGACGTTCGTGCAGCTCGGTTCGGTCGTGTCGTTGCCCCTGGTCGCGCTGCTGCTCACCACCGGCGGACCCCGCGCGGCGACGGTGCTGCTCACCTCGGCCGCGGCGGTCGGTGCCGCCGTCGCCCTCACCGGCCTCCGCACGACCACCACAGGAAAGGTCCCGTCATGACCGGAGAACCGCTCACCCTCCTCGTCGTCGTGGGCAGCGTCCGCGACGGCCGGTTCGCGCCGACCGCCGCGGAGTGGTTCGCGAAGGTCGCCCGGACCCACCCGGACTTCCGGGTGGAGCTGCTCGACCTGCTCGACTACCCGCTGCCGCTGGTGCTGCCCGAGCCCGGCAGGCAACCCGACCACGGCACGGCGCGGGTGCGTGACGCGCTGGGGGACAAGCTCGCCGCCGCCGACGCGTTCGTCGTCGTCACGCCCGAGTACAACCACGCGCCGCCCGCCGCGCTGAAGAACGCGATCGACTGGTTCAACGCCGAGTGGAACGCCAAGCCGGTCGGGTTCGTGTCCTACGGCGGCGCGGGCGCGGGCCTGCGCGCGGTCGAGCACCTGCGGCAGGTGTTCGCCGAGCTGCACGCCACGACCGTCCGCGAGTCGGTGAGCTTCACCAACGTGTGGGACCTGTTCGTGGACGGCGCACCGCGCGACGCGGCGGGCAGCGAGGCCGCGGTGAAGGTCATGCTCGACCGGCTCGCCTGGTGGGGCGCGGCACTGCGCGCGGCGCGGGCCGCGCGCCCGTACTGAGGGGGAGTCGCGTGACCACCGTGCACGAGCGACCGTTCCGCTTCGGCGTCACCGTCTTCACGCCCGTCGAACGGGCCGAGTGGGTCGCCAAGGCCAGGCTCGCCGAGCAGCTGGGCTTCGACGTGATCCAGGTGTCGGACCACCTCGGGATGCCGGCGCCGCTGCTCACCCTGATGCTCGCGGCCGAGGCCACCGAGCGCATCCGCCTCGGGACGCTCGTGCTGAACACGACGTTCTACGAGCCGGCGGTGCTGGCCCGCGACATCCGGACCCTCGACCGGTACTCGGGCGGCCGGGTCGAGGTAGGCCTCGGCGCGGGCTACGAACGCGGCCAGTTCGACGCCGCGGGCATCCCCTGGACACCCGCCGCCGAACGGGTCGCGCACCTGGCGCGGACCGTCGACCGGCTCAAGGAGCTGGCACCGGCACCCGTCGTGGTCGCCGGTCGGGGCGACCGGGTGCTGCGGCTCGCGGCCGAGCGCGCCGACGTCGTCGCGTTCACCGGTACCACGCGCGTCCGCGACGGCGAGGGCCTCAAGCTGGGCACCGTCGAGGAGTTGGCCGATCGGGTGGAATTCGTGCACGCGCACCTCGGCGACCGCGTGCACGACGTCGAACTCAACATTGCGGTGCACCGCGTATTGCCGCCGGGCGGTGATCACGCGATCACCGATGTGTGGCAGAATGATCTCGACCTCACCACCGACCAGTTGGTCGAGTTGCCGTCAATGCTGATCGGCACGCCCGAAGAATGCGTGGAGCAACTGCACGAGGCGCGCAAGCGATTCGGCATCTCCTACTTCAGCGTCCTCGAACCCGAGATGATGTCGTTCGCCCGGGTCATCGAGGCGATGCGGTGAGTTCGCCCTCATCGCGGCAAATCCAGTAGAACGAGAACCAGGGAGCATGGGTTGAAGAGGACATTCGTGATCACGGGCGCCACCGACGGCATCGGCGCGGCCGTGGCGCGGGCGCTGTTTTCCCGGGGTGACCACGTCGTGGCGCTCGGCACGAACCCCGGGAAGGGCGAGGCGCTGGTCGGTGAGGCGGAGCGCGCCCCCGGCTCCCTGGAGTTCGTCCGGGCCGACCTGAGCCTGGTGTCGGCCAACCGCGACGTGGTCGACCGGATCCTGGACGCCAACCCGGCCATCGACGGCCTGGTGCTGTGCGCGCGCTTCTTCCGCACGTACCGGCGGGAGACCCCGGAGGGCCTGGAGGACAACTTCGCGCTGTTCTACCTGAGCAGGCTGCTGTTCAGCTACGGGCTGCGGCCCGCGCTGGAGAAGACCGAGCGGCCGGTGATCGTGAACGTGGCGGGCCCCGGGCACGACACCCCGGTCGCGTGGGACGACCTGCAGAGCGCCCGCCGCTACGACGGCGTCAACGCGATGTTCATGACCGGGCGGCTGGACGACCTGCTCGGCGTGACGTTCGCCGAGCGGCACGGCGACGGGCCGGTGCGCTACGTGCTGTTCCACCCCGGCACCACGTCGACCGGGTTCGTGGGTGAGTTCGACCCGCAGACCGCGATGTACATCGAGCAGCAGAAGGCGCTGGCGAAGCCCGCCACGGCCGTCGTGCCGCCGATCGTGCGGTTGCTGGACAACCCGCCGGCCGAACCGCTGACCGCGTTCAACATGTACACGCAGATGAGCGTGCACAACGGCCTGTTCTCGCCGAAGGACGCGGCACGGCTGGCGACGCTGACCGAAGAGCTGTTGGCCCGCATCGAGGGATGACTTGCGGAATCGGCCCCTGGACGGCACGGGAACGCGCTCGTCCAGGGGCCGCCGGCGAATGACCGTCACGAGGAGTATTCGTGGAGTTGGGGCTGAGCGGCAAACGGGCGCTGGTGACGGGATCGAGTTCCGGCATCGGCGCGGCGGTGGCCGACCTGCTGGCTGCCGAAGGCGCGGACGTCGTGGTCCACGGCCGTGACCGGGGCAAGCTCGAGGTGGTCGCGGACAAGGTGCGCGGCCACGGCCGCCGGGTGGACCTCGCGCTCGGCGACCTGGCGACCGACGCCGGTGCGGCGGACGTGGTCCGCGCGGCCCGGGCGGGCGGACCGGTCGACATCCTGGTCAACAACGCGGGCGGCACGGACCTCGTGCCGTGGCCGGACGCGGACCCGGACCTGTGGGTGACCGCGTACCAGGTCAACGTGGTGTCCGCGGTGCGGATGATCCACGCGTTCGTACCCGCCATGCGGGAACGCGGCTGGGGTCGTGTGGTGCAGGTCGGCGGCGGCCTGGCCACCCAGCCGATCGCGGTGCAGCCGCAGTACTCGGCGGCCCTGGCCGCCCGGCACAACCTCGCCGTGTCGCTGGCCCGCGAGCTGAAGGGCACCGGCGTGACGTCGAACGTCGTGTCACCGGGGCCGGTCATGGTCGAGTACATGCGCGAGTGGCTGGTGAAGGTCGGCCCGGAGCGCGGCTGGGGCACCGAGCTGCCGGAGATCGAGCGGCGGGCGGCGGCGGAGTGGGTGGCGAACGACGTCGGCCGGTACGGCACGCCGGAGGAAGTGGCGGCGGCCGTGGCGTACCTGACGAGCAGGCAGGCGGATTACGTGACCGGCGCGGTGCTGCGCGTCGACGGTGGTTTCGTGGCGGCGGTGTCGTGACCGCCGGGGAGGACGCTGTGCACGGGTCGATCAACCAACTGACGGGAGTCCGGTGATGCACGGCGCACAATTCGTGGCAGACGACGGGAACGCGCCCGTGCTGCCCGCGGCGGCCCGCGGTGACGCGCGCGAACTGGTGTTCCACCTGGCCGCGGTGAAGTGGTCGATCGGCACGCTCCGCGCCGTGGTCGAACTCGGCATCCCGGACCTGCTGGCCGATGGTCCGGGCACGGCGGGCGAGCTGGCGGCGCTGGCAGGCGTGGACGCGTCACGGCTGCGCCGGGTGCTGTCGGCCGCGGCGACGGCGGGCGTGCTGGTGGAGGACGGCGCGGGCCGGTTCTCCCTCACCCCGGCCGCGGACGGCCTGCGCACCGGCGGTCCGGGCGGTTTCCGGGACGTGTTCCTGTTCCTCACCGACCCGATGATGTGGCGGCCCTACGAGGACGTGGCCCACGCCGTGCGGACCGGTGAACCGGCGTTCGACCACCTGTTCGGCGAGCCGTTCTACGAGCACCTGCGCCGCGATCCGGTCGCCTCGGACCTGTTCGACCGGGCCATGGTGCAGAACGACGGCCCCGAGACCTACGACCTGTTCGACGACCTGGACGCGCGCCGGTACCGGCGGATCGCCGACGTCGGCGGCGGGCGGGGCAGCTTCCTGGCCGGGTTGCTGCGCCGTCACCCCGGCGTGACGGGCGCGGTGTGCGACCACCCGCTCGCGATCGCCGGCGCGGCCGACGAATTCGCCCGCTGCGGTGTGGCGGACCGGGCGGAGGCGATCGAGACCGATTTCTTCGAGAAGGTGCCGCCGGGGTTCGACGCCTACCTGGTCAAGCGCTCGTTGCAGAATTGGGAAGACCTGGACGCGGTGCGCGTGCTGGCCCGGGTCCGGGAGGCCATCGGAGACGATCGTGACGCTCGGTTGTGGATTGTGAACCATCTTCTCACCCGTTCAGGTGTACCTGACCTCGGTAAGCTTTCGGATATAGAGATGATGGCTATTCTCGGTGGCCGGGAAAGGGGATGGGCGGACTGGACCCGTCTGGGGGCTGAAGCGGGTTTCGCGCCGGTCGGAGAACCGGGCGCGGGGCGCGTCACGTTGTTGACGTTCCGCCCGATCTGAGCACGGATCAACCTGGTGTAGACGCACGTATCGGTCCATGCATCGGCCCGCAGCGTCGCGGGACCGCGAATCCCACGGGGGCGGGAAGCGCTGTCGACCGCGGCGGCCGCGGTGGCGAGACCACCGGCCGGCGGGCACTGCGGCGCGCTCACATCCCCCGTGGCCACGCACCCCTCGGCGATCGCCGCCGCGCGCCGAGGGGGTCGCAGAGGCGAAACGACAGCGCCGTGCCCGCGGCCGTGGTGTCCGGGCACGCGGATCTTGGGGGTGTGTGTGGAGCACGACGTCGAACGGTCCGCCGGTACTCGTCGCCGCGTGCCGGCGGAGCGCCGGCTGCCCGACAACCTCGGCCTCGACGGGTTGTCCCTGGAACAGGTGCGGCGGACCCGGGCCCGGCTGGTGGAACGCGGTCGGTGGGGCGAGGCCGACCAGGTGGTGCGGGAGGTGATCGACCTGTTCGCCACCGGCCCGGCCGGGGTGAGCGGACCGCAGCTGGGCGGCCTGGTGTACGTGCCGGGAGGCCCGTCACCGGACGACGCGCAGTGCGCCCGCGAGGACGCGTCGGCCCTGCCGGAGGAACAGCGGCTCGCCGCGCGGGCCGCGCAACTGGCGAACCGGGGCGTGGACCGGGCCGAGACGGTAGCCACCGCGCGACAGCTGCTCGCGCTACCCGGTGTGCGCGGCCCGGGCGCGTTCTGGTGCGCGATCCTCGCCCTGGCCTACGCCGACGAGCTGGACACCGCGATGGACCTCAGCGTCCGCGCGATGCGCAGCCCCGACGTGATCGGCCTCGGCGAGGCGCGGGGCGTGGTGGTGCTGCTGGTGGCGCGGCTGATGTGGCTGGGCGGCGACCCGGGCGGCGCGGCCAAGGTGCTCGCCGGGTCGTTGCGGCGGGACGTGTGCCGGCAGATCCGCAGCGTGGCCGTGGCGTGGCTGGTGTCCGCGCTGGTCGACCTCGGCGAGCTGGACCGGGCACACGACCTGTTGCTGGAGCACGGGTTCAGCGGCGCGTTGGCCGGTGTGCAGGACCGCGCGGAGCTGTTCATGGCGCGTGGCGCGCTGCGGTTCGCGCTCGGCCAGTACGACCGGGCGCTGGAGGACTTCCTGGACTGCGGGCGCGACCTGACCGCGTGGGCCGTGACCAACCCGGCGGTGGCGCCGTGGCGGTCGCGGGCGGCGGTGTGCGCGAACGCGGTGGGCCGCACCGACCTGGCGCAGGCGCTGGTGTCGAAGGAGATGGCGGCGGCACGGCGCTGGCGCAGCCCGCGCGCGGTGGGCCTGGCCTCGCACGCGGCGGCGTTGGTCGCGGGTGGTGAGCCCGCCTCGCTGCGCGAGGTGGTGAGCCTCCTGGACGGCACGTGCGCGGTGGGTGATGCGCTGCACGCCCGGTACGACCTGGCCCAGGCGCTGAGCACGCGTGAGCTGCACGGCGAGGCGCGCAAGACGCTGGAAGCGGTGCGGGACACCGCGGGCCGGACGGGCTACGCGCTGTGGTCCGGGCGGGCGGAGGAGGCGTTGGCCAGGATGACCGCACTGGACCGGGCCGGCGGCCTCACCCGGCAGGAGCGCAAGATCGGCGAGCTGGCCCGCACCGGCCGCAGCAACAGGCAGATCGCCGAGGAGCAGTACCTGACCGTCCGCACCGTCGAGTTCCACCTGTCGCGCGTCTACCGGAAGCTGGGCCTGGCCGGTCGGCGCGACCTGAAGGCCATCCTCACCCCGCTGTCCTGAGCCGTCCGGGGCGTCCGGTGCCCCCGGACGCCCCGGCTCACGGCCCGCTGGCGGGGTCTCCCGACCGTTGACGCCGGCCCGAGCCCTGCGCTAGTGCCGCATCTCGGAACGTTGACCCGGTAATCGGCTCGGTCTGCTGACGGTCCAGGCTGGTCCTCCCATGTCGAGCGGGGCGAGTGCGGTGCTGACG
>NZ_PYAX01000027.1 GCF_003014735.1 Saccharothrix carnea
AGTTGTCCAGTAACAATCTCAAAGGAAACCTCTTGACGAGGTTCATAAATTTACTGGCTATTCGGCACGCTGTTGAGTTCTCAAAGAACACGCGCACATCATCACTCGCCGCTCGCGCGGTCCGATCCGAGGCTTGTGATTCGCTGAAGCTTGTGTTGGAAGCCAGACGCCCTGGTCGCAACGGCTCAGACGAGCCTGGACTGGGTCTTCCGTTCCGAGGTCACCCACTCTACCACGCTAGCGGGAGCTTGGTTCGTGACCTGCCGCACTCCGTTCCGGTGTTCCCGGCCCGTTCCGTGCTGACATGGAGAAAGTTACACGCACCCGAACCGGAGGTCAAATCGGGGGCGCGGCACCACGCCACAGGCTGAAACCGCAGGTCAGCAGCCCGTGCCGCAGTCCACCTCACGCTATCGGACCAGGTCCACCGGCAACAGTGTGACCGCGATCACACTCGAACGGCGCGAAGGCCGCCGGTCCTGGTGGGACCGACGGCCTTCGAGGTGACGCTCGGTGAGGCTGTTCGCGCAGGTCAGGCCTGCACGCGCACCCCGGCGGTGTTGCGCTTGCCGCGCCGGACGACCAGCCACGACCCGTGCAGCAGGTCCTCCTTGGCGGGCACCCACTCCTCGTCGGTGACCTTCGAGTTGTTCACGTACGCGCCGCCCTCCTTCACGGTGCGCCGCGCCGCGCCCTTGCTGTCCGCCAGCCCGGAGCTGACCAGCAGGTCCACGATGGTCGGCGCGTCGGCCAGGCGGACCTCGCCGGTCGGCGCCTCGGCCATCGCGGCCTCCAGCGTGGACAGGTCCAGCTCGCGCAGCTCGCCGCGGCCGAACAGGGCCTGGCTCGCCACGATGACCTGCTTGGTCTCGTGCTCGCCGTGCACCAGGTTGGTGAACTCCTCGGCCAGCTTCTTCTGCGCGGCCCGCAGGTGCGGCGCCTCGGCGGTCTGCCGCTCCAGCTCGGCGATCTCCTCCTGGGGCAGGAAGGTGAACAACCGCAGGTAGCGGAGCACGTCGGCGTCGCCCACGTTCACGAAGTACTGGTACCAGGCGTACGGCGAGGTCATCTCCGGGTCGAGCCACACGTTGCCGCCGCCGGTGGACTTGCCGAACTTGCGGCCCTCGGCGTCGGTGACCAGCGGCGCGGTCAGCGCGTGCACGGACTTGCCGTCGACCTTGCGGACCAGGTCGACGCCGCCGACGATGTTGCCCCACTGGTCGGAGCCGCCCACCTGGAGCCTGGTCCCGTACTTCCGGTTGAGCTGGAGGTAGTCGTGCGACTGCAGGAGGAGGTAGCTGAACTCGGTGTACGACATGCCCTCGCCGTCGAGGCGGCGTTTCACCGTCTCGCGGGCGAGCATGACGTTGATCGAGAAGTGCTTGCCGACGTCGCGCAGGAACTCCAGCACCGAGACGTCGCCGGTCCAGTCGAGGTTGTTGACCACGATCGCGCCGGTGGGGCTGTCGTCGAACTCGACGAACCGCTCCAGCTGGCCGCGGATGCGCCCGGCCCACTCGGCGACGGTGTCCAGCGGGTTGAGCGCGCGCTCCGCCGTGTCACGAGGGTCGCCGATCATGCCGGTGGCGCCGCCCGCGAGGACGATCGGCCGGTGCCCGGCGCGCTGGAAGCGGCGCAGCATGAGCAGCGGGACGAGGTTGCCGGCGTGCAGGCTGGGCGCGGTCGGGTCGAACCCGGCATAGAGGGTGAGCGGGCCCGCGTCCAGGTCCTCGCGCAGGGCGTCGAGGTCGGTGGACTGCGCGATCAGGCCGCGCCAGGACAGCTCATCGAGGATGTGCTCGCTCACGGTTGGCCATTCTCCCTTACCTGGTCAAAGCGGTTTGAGGCGGTGTCCGTGGCGGGTAGTCGGCGAGGGGCCCCTAGTGAGAGGACCGCGGCGATGACCTACCCGGACCGCGACCGACGTCCCGCTGACCGTCCGACCGAGTTCATGCCCTCCCAGGAGCAGGTGTACCGGCAGGAAGCGCCCTACCCGCGGGAGGAGGAGGTGGTCGAGCGGGGTGACGGCCGGGTGCGCACCGTGCGCGTGGTGTGCGCCGTGATCGACGTGATCTGCTGGCTGTTCGCGATCGTGCTGGCGATCCACATCTTCCTGGTGATCGGCGGCGCCAACCCGGCGAACGGGTTCGCCCAGCTGATCGAGTCGTGGTCGGCCGCGGTGTCGTTGGGCCTGCGCGACCTGTTCACGCCGGCGAACGAAGCCCTGCGGACGTTGCTCAACGACGGCCTGGCCGCCCTGCTGTGGCTGCTGATCGGCGCGGTGCTGACCAGCGTGATCAGCCGGATCGCGCTGCCCGCGCACGAGCGGCGCGTGTGGTATCGGCGGACGGTGCGCTAGCCGCGCTACTGAACGTCACCGATGTGTCACTCGGCCGCGCAGGGGTTTGCCCCGGCTGGTCAATTGTCCTCGTGGCGTTCGGCGACCAAGTTTGCTTGCGTGGCCAGCGACTTGCAGCGGAAGAAGACCTCCATCGTGTTCACCGCCATGGACTCGAACGGTGACGGGTTCCTGGAGCGGGCCGATTTCGAGGCGTTGACGGACCGGTGGGTGCACATCCGCGGCGGTGCCGAGCAGGACCGGTTGCGCGAGATCATGATGAGCTGGTGGGACGCGCTGCGGGAGGCGTCGGACCACAACCGCGACGACAGGATCACGGTGGACGAGGTGCTCAAGGTGGTGGACAACCTCGGCACCATGCTCGACCTGGTCGTGGCCACCGCGGAGTCGATGTTCGAGGCGGTGGACGAGGACGGCGACGGCCGGGTGTCGGCGCCCGAGTACGCCCGGATGATCCACGCCTGGACCGGGGACGACGCACCCACCGACACCGCGTTCACCCGGCTGGACCTCGACGGCGACGGCGCGATCTCGAAGTCCGAGTTCGTGCAGCACTGGGTGGAGTTCTGGGCGGGCGACGACGCGGACGCGCCCGGCACGCACGTCTTCGGCGAGGTCTAGGCCCCGAAGTCGGTCTTCAGCCGACGACGCGGGTGCGGCGGGTGCCCCGGCGGTAGGTGCTGACGGCGGGCGAGTCGATCCAGAACCGCCAAGGCACGTCCACCGCCACGGCCACGCCGACGCGCGGGCCGGTGCGGATGTCGGCTTCGTCCACCGGGTCGCCCGCGAGCAGCCGCACGGTCGCGTCCGGCTCGGTCAGGTCGACCCCGTTGTGCCCGCGGTCGAGGCCGAGGACGCCGGTCAGCCTGGCCGGGCCCTTGGCGAGTTCGGCGTGGCTGCGGGCGGACGGCCGGCGGGCGTGGGCCAGTGCCGAGCCGGTCACGACCTCGCCGGCGCGCAGCAGCACCGCGCCGGGCACGCCATCGGTCAGCGACACCACGTTCGCGCAGAAGTGCATGCCGTAGACGAAGTACACGTAGAGCCGACCGGCCGGGCCGAACATCACGTCGTTGCGCGGCGTGCGGCCCCGGTAGCAGTGCGACGCCGGGTCGTCGCCGCCCCGGTAGGCCTCGACCTCGACGATCCGCACGCCGACCACGCCCTCGTCGGTGGTCGACTCGATGGTGCCGCCGAGCAGGAGCCGTGCGGCGTCGACGGGGTCGACGGCCAGCTCCTGCTCGGTGAACCGCCTAGGTGTTGCGGGCAACGGAGACCTTGTCGCGCAACCTCTTCAACTGCTCGGCGACCCGGTCGGGGGCGGTGCCGCCGTGCGCGTCCCGTGACGCGATGGACCCTTCCACGGTCAACACGCTACGCACCTCGGGGGTCAGCGCGGGCGAGATGGTGGCGAACTCCTCATCGGTCAGCTCCTCCAGCCCGACGCCGCGGCCCTCGGCCACGCGGACGCACTCGCCCGCCGCCTCGTGCGCCACCCGGAACGGCACGCCCTGCCGGACCAGCCACTCGGCGATGTCGGTGGCCAGGGTGAACCCGGCCGGCGCCGCCGCGGCCATCCGCTCGGTGTCGAACCGCATGGTGGCGATCATCCCGGTCAGCGCGGGCAGCAGCAGTTCCAGCTGCTCGACCGAGTCGAACAGGGGTTCCTTGTCCTCTTGGAGGTCCCGGTTGTAGGCCAGGGGCTGTGCCTTCAGGGTGGCCAGCAGGCCGGTCAGGTTGCCGATGAGCCGGCCGGACTTGCCCCGGGTCAGCTCGGCGACGTCGGGGTTCTTCTTCTGCGGCATGATCGAGCTGCCGGTGGCCCACGCGTCGTCCAGCACCGCGAAGCGGAACTCGGCGGTCGTCCAGATGATCACCTCTTCGGCGATGCGGGACAGGTCGACGCCGATCATGGCCAGCACGAACGCGATCTCGGCGGCGAAGTCGCGGGACGCGGTGCCGTCGATGGAGTTCTCCACCGGCCCGTCGAAGCCCAGCTCCGCGGCCACCGCCGCCGGGTCCAGGCCCAGCGACGAGCCCGCCAGCGCGCCCGAACCGTACGGCGACAGGGCGGTGCGCTTGTCCCAGTCGCGCAGCCGGTCCACGTCGCGCAGCAACGCCTGGCCGTGCGCGAGGAGGTGGTGCGCGAGCAGCACGGGCTGCGCGGACTGCAGGTGCGTGCGGCCGGGCATGACGGCGGTGGCGTGCGCGGACGCCTGGTCGGCCAGCGCCTCGACCACGTCCAGCACGCCGGCGGCCACCCGCCCGGCGGCGTCACGCAGCCACATGCGGAACAGCGTGGCCACCTGGTCGTTGCGGGACCGGCCGGCGCGCAGCTTGCCGCCCAGCTCCGGCCCGGCGCGCTCGATCAGGCCGCGCTCCAGCGCCGTGTGCACGTCCTCGTCGGCCAGCGTCGGGGTGAACGACCCGGACGCCACGTCGGCTTCCAGGGCGTCCAGCGCCGCCAGCATGCGGTCCAGCTCGTCGGTGGTCAGCAGGCCGGCCCGGTGCAGCACGCGGGCGTGCGCGCGGGAACCCCTGATGTCGTACGGGGCGAGTCGCCAGTCGAAGTGCGTCGACGCCGACAGTCGCGCCATCGCCTCCGCCGGTCCCCCGGCGAACCGGCCACCCCACAATGAACTCACGTGATCGAATCCCTACGTCGCGGCGATCTTGTCCGGCAGGCGCCGGGGTTGCCCGCAGCCCAGGCCGAGGTCGGACAGCGCCTCCTCGCCGCGCCGGCCCGTGACGACCGCGCGGCCACCGTGCAGCACGAGCCGGACCTCGCCGGACACGTGCCACTGGGTGGTGTCGATGAAGCTGTCCAACGCCTGCTTGAGCGGCGAGAACCACAGGCCTTCGTGCACCAGTGCACCCCAGCGCCGCTCGACCCGCCGCTTGAAGCGGACCAGGTCGGGCTCCAGGGTGACGTCCTCCAGCTGTTGATGAGCGGTGGTCAACGCGCTCGCGCCCGGCGTCTCGTAGGCGCGGACGCCGGTCAGGCGGCCGGTCCCGGACACGCCCGCCCTCCGGTTCAGCTCCCGGACGGCCTGCGGCATGGTCACGGTCTCGCCGTCGACGGCGACCGGCCTGCCCCGGTCGAACGTGAGGACGAGCTCGTCGGGGTCGCCCGGCTCGATCCGCACCGGCGGGCGCGGTGGCACCGGCTCGTCGGCCCGTGCGACGGCTACAACCTCCAGGTCGGGCGCGAGGGCGCGGACACCGGCCTCGAAGCGGATCCGGTCGGCGCCGGTGCGGTCGTGCGCCACGGTCGTCGCGCCGTGCCGGCGGGCGGCCTCGACGAGGTGCGCGGCGACCAGCGGTGGCAGCAGCGCGGACGCCGGCCGGAGGGCGTTGGCGCGCAGGGCGGGCAGGCAGTAGCGGTCGGCGAACTCGTCGCGGGCGTCGATCACCTCGGCCTCGACCGCGCCGCCCGCCAGCGCCCGCGCGCGGGTGGCCGCCGGGTCCACGTTCCCGCCGAGGTCCACCGCAACGGCGACGACCTCGGCGCGCCCGCGGACCGCCGTCGAGGGGTCGAGCCCGCCGGAGTAGGCGAGGACGACCCGCTCACTCATGGTGCTCCTCCGGCGGCGACTGGTCCTCGCCCGCGGCGAGCGCGGTCACCCGGGCGGCCAGGTCCGCGCCGCTGAGGGGTTCCCGCGCCACGGCGAGGATGGTGTCGTCACCGGCGATGGTGCCGACGATGTCGTGCAGCGCGGCCCGGTCCAGCGCGCTGGCCAGGAACTGGGCCGCGCCGGGCGGGGTGCGCAGGACGGCGAGGTTGCCCGAGTGGTCCACGGACACCAGCAGTTCACCGAGCAGGCGGGTGAGGCGGGACGTGCCGCCCTGCACGCCGCGCACCGGGCTGCCGTCCTCGGGGATGACGTAGACGGGCGCGCCGCCATCGGGACCGCGCAGCTTGACCGCGCCCAGCTCGTCCAGGTCGCGCGACAGCGTGGCCTGGGTGACCTCGATGCCTTCCACCGCCAGCGTCTTCGCCAGTTCCGACTGGCTGCGGATGGCGCGTTGGGCGACCAGTTCGACGATGCGGGCCTGCCGCGCGGTCCGGGTCATCGTGACTGCTCCAGCAGCCACACCAGCAGTGCTTTCTGGGCGTGCAGCCGGTTCTCGGCCTCGTCCCACACGGCGCTGTCCGGCCCGTCGAGCACGTCGTCGGTGATCTCCTGGCCGCGGTGCGCGGGCAGGCAGTGCAGCACGGTCGTCTTCACGCCGGTCGCGGCGACCAGGTCGGCGTTGAGCTGGTAGGGCCGGAACGGGCGCATCCGGTCGCGGCCGTCGTTCTCCTGGCCCATGGACGTCCACGTGTCGGTCATCAGCACGTCCGCGCCGTCCACCGCCTCGCGCGGGTCCTCGATGACGGTCACCGAGCCGCCGGTGTCCGCGGCGCGCTTGCGTGCGTCGTCCAGCACCCACGGCAGCGGCTGGAACAGCGCCGGCGCGGCGATCCGCACGTGCATGCCCGCGGTGGCGCCGCCGAGCAGGATCGAGTGGGACATGTTGTTCGCGCCGTCACCCAGGTAGGTGACGGTGAGGCCGGCGAGCCTGCCGTGCACGCGGCGGAGGGTCTGCAGGTCGGCCAGCACCTGGCACGGGTGGAACTCGTCGGTCAGCGCGTTGATCACCGGGATGCGGGACACCGACGCCATCGCGTCGATGCGCTTCTGCGCGAACGTCCGCCACACCACCGCCTCGACGTACCCGGACAGGATGCGGGAGGTGTCCTCGATGGTCTCCTCGCGGCCGAGCTGCATGGACCGGCCGTCGATGATCACCGGGTTGCCGCCGAGCTGGGCGATGCCGACCTCGAACGACAGCCGGGTGCGGGTCGAGTTCTTCTCGAAGATCACCGCCACGGACTTCGGCCCGGCCAGCGGCTTCGCGGTCATCCGGTCGGCCTTGTAGTCGTCGGCGAGGTCGAGGACCGCGGCCTGCTCGTCGGGGGTCAGGTCGTCGTCACGCAGGAAGTGGCGCACCATCACGGCTCCTGGCCTGGGGTCGTGGTCGGGAGGAACGACGGCAGGTCGGCCACGAGCCGGTGGGCGTCGGCCTCGTCCAGCACCAGCGGCGGCGCCAGGCGGATGACGTCGGGCTGGATCGGGTTGATCAGATAGCCGGCCTGCTGCGCGGCCGCCGCGGCCTTCGCCGAGACCGCCTCGCGCAGCGTGATCCCGAGCAGCAGGCCGGCGCCCCGCACACCGGAGATGAGCGGGTGGTCCAGCGCCTCGACCCCGGCCGCGATCTCCTTGCCGACCGCGGAGGTGTGCTCCAGCAGGCCGTCCGCGGCGATCGTGTCCAGCACCGCGAGCGCGGCGGCGCAGCACACCGGGTTGCCGCCGAACGTGGTGCCGTGCTGGCCGGGGCCGAACAGGTCCTTGGCCGGGCCGACCGCGATGCACGCGCCCAGCGGCAGCCCGCCGCCGAGGCCCTTGGCCAGGGTGATCACGTCGGGCACGATCCCGACCTGGTGGAACGCGAACCAGGTGCCCAGCCGGCCGATGCCGGTCTGCACCTCGTCCAGGACGAGCAGCGCGCCGTGCTCGGTGGTGATCCGGCGGGCCGCTTCGAGGTAGCCCTCGGGCGGCACGACCACGCCGTTCTCGCCCTGGATCGGCTCCACGATGAACGCGGCGGTCTCGTCGTCGATCGCGGCCTCCAGCGCGGCCACGTCGCCGAACGGGACGTGCACGACGCCGGGCACCAGCGGCTCGAACGGCTCGCGCTTCGCGGGCTGGCCGGTGAGCGCCAGCGCGCCCATCGTGCGGCCGTGGAAACCGCCCTCGGTGGACACGACCTTGGTGCGGCCGGTGCGGCGGCTCAGCTTGAACGCGGCCTCGTTGGCCTCCGCGCCGGAGTTGCAGAACAGCACCCGGCCGTCACCGTCCACACCGGACAGGTCGAGCAGCCGTTCGGCGAGCTTGAGCGCGGGTTCGTTGATGTAGAGGTTGGACGTGTGGCCGATCTTGCCGATCTGCTCGGTCACCGCGGCCACGATCGCCGGGTGGGCGTGGCCGAGCGCGTTGACCGCGATGCCGGTCAGCAGGTCCAGGTACCGGTTGCCATCGGCGTCCCAGACGTACGCGCCCTCACCCCGCGTCAACGTCAGGCCGGGCGTGCCGTAGTTGTTCATCATCGCGGCCTGCCACCGCTGCTGGTGGTCGCTCATGCCTCGTCCGTCCCGGTCTTCTCGGTCACCATCGTCCCGACGCCCTCGGAGGTGAAGACCTCCAACAGCACCGAGTGCGCCAGCCTGCCGTCGATCACGTGCGCCTCGGGGACGCCGCCGCGCACCGCGCGCAGGCAGGCCTCCATCTTCGGCACCATGCCGCTGTCCAGGTCCGGCAGCATCTTCTCCAGCCGCTCGGCGTCGACCCGGTGCAGCAGCGAGGTCTTGTCCGGCCAGTCCGCGTACAGGCCCTCGACGTCGGTGAGCACGACCAGCTTCTCGGCCTTCAGCGCCACCGCCACCGCGCCCGCCGCCGTGTCGGCGTTGACGTTGTGCACCACACCGTCCGCGTCCGGCGCGACCGTGGACACGACCGGGATGCGGCCCGCGCGCACGATGTCCAGCACCGCGTCCGGGTTGACGTCGACGATGTCGCCGACCAGACCGATGTCGACCGGCTCGCCGTCCACCACGGCCGACCGCCGCGCGGCGGTCAGCAGGTGGGCGTCCTCACCGGACAGGCCGACCGCGAACGGGCCGTGCGAGTTGATCAGGCCGACCAGCTCGCGCTGCACCTGCCCGACCAGCACCATGCGGACCACGTCCATGGCCTCCGGCGTGGTGACGCGCAGGCCGCCGCGGAACTCGGACTCGATGCCCAGCTTCTTGAGCATCGCGGCGATCTGCGGCCCGCCGCCGTGCACCACGACCGGGTGCAGGCCCGCGAGCTTGAGGAACACCATGTCCTGCGCGAACGCGCGCTTGAGCTCGTCGTCCACCATGGCGTTGCCGCCGTACTTGACGACCACGATCGCGCCCCGGAACCGCTGCAGCCACGGCAGCGCCTCGATCAGGATCCCGGCCTTGACCTGTGGCGTGATCACGAGCTGTACGCGCTGTTCTCTTCGACGTACCCGTGCGACAGGTCGGTGGTCAGCACGGTGGCGGTGCCGTCGCCCAGGTTCAGGTCGACCACGATCTCCACGTCCCGGCCGGACAGGTCGGCCTCGCTGCGGTCGGCGGCCTTGTGGCCGTCGGCGAACAGCGTCACGCCGTTGATCGTGATGCCGAGCTTGTGCTGGTCCACGGTGGCCTGCGAGCGGCCCACGGCCATCGCGATGCGGCCCCAGTTCGGGTCGGAGCCGAACAGCGCGGTCTTGACCAGGTTGTCCTCGGCGACGGTCTTGGCGACCACGACGGCCTCGGCCTCGGTGAGCGCGCCGTTGACCGTGATCGAGACCTCCTTGGTCACGCCTTCCGCGTCCCCCTGGAGCTGCTTGACCAGGTCTTTCGCCACGGCGGTGAGCACGTCGGCGAAGTCGTCCGGGCTGGGGGTGACTCCGGAGGCGCCCGAGGCGAGGACGAGCACGGTGTCGTTGGTGGACGTGCCGCCGTCCACGTCGAGCCGGTCGTAGGTCTTGGCGGTGACCGCGCGCAGGGCCGCGTCCAGGGCGTCGCCGTCGATCACCGCGTCGGTGGTGATGACGCTGAGCATCGTGGCCATGTTCGGCGAGAGCATGCCCGCGCCCTTGACGAACCCGCCCACCGACCAGCCATCGGGGTGGTCCTGCCAGCACTGCTTGGGGTGGGTGTCGGTGGTCATCACGGCGGTGGCGGCGTTCAGGTCCGCCTGGTCGCCCGCGGCGAGTTCCTGGGCCGCCTTCTTCACGCCCGCCTTGAGGTTGTCCATCGGCAGGCGTTCGCCGATGAGACCGGTGGAGCACACGGCGACCTCGATCGCGCCGACGTCCAGCACCTCGGCGACCTTCTCGGCGGTGGCGTGGGTGTCCTGGAAGCCCTCGGGGCCGGTGCACGCGTTCGCGCCGCCGGAGTTGAGCACCACGGCGTGCAGCTTGCGCTCCTGGAGCACCTGCTGGGACCACAGCACGGGCGCGGCCTTCACCTGGTTGGTGGTGAAGACGCCCGCGGCGGCCTGGCCGGGCCCTTCGTTGACGACCAGCGCCAGGTCGAGCGCGCCGGACTCCTTGATGCCGGCGGCGACACCCGCGGCTTTGAAGCCCTTCGGTCCCGTAACGCCTTTGTGGCGCTCGGGTGCGGGTGTCCCGCTGTGCGCAGTAGGTGCTACTCCCGCAGTGGACTGGCCGGTGGTGTTGCGGTTCAAGGTGCTACTCCCACGGTGGACAGGCCGGTGGTCTCCGGCAGGCCGAGTGCCAGGTTCATGCACTGCACCGCGGCGCCCGCGGTGCCCTTCGCCAGGTTGTCGATCGCGGCGACCACGACCAGCCGGTTCACGTCCCGGTCGACGGCCACCTGCAGCTGGACGGCGTTCGAGCCGAGCACCGCGCCCGTGGTCGGCCAGTGGCCTTCCGGCAGCAGGTGCACGAACGGCTCGTCGGCGTAGGCCTTCTCGTACGCGGCGCGGACGTCCGCGTCGGCGTCCTTGAGCGTCGCCGAGCAGGTGGCCAGGATGCCCCGCGGCAACGGCGCCAGCACCGGGGTGAACGAGACGCCCACGGGCTCGGCGGCGACCTTGGACAGGTTCTGCGCGATCTCCGGGGTGTGCCGGTGAGTGCCGCCGACGCCGTAGGCGCTGAGCGAGCCCATCACCTCGGAGCCGAGGAGGTTCGGCTTGAGCGCCTTGCCCGCGCCGGACGTGCCGGACACCGCGACGACCGTGACGTCGGGCTCGACCAGGCCCATCGCCGGCGCCAGGGCCAGCGACGACACGGTCGGGTAGCAGCCGGGGACGGCGACTCGGCGGGCGCCGCGCAGCTCGTCGCGCTGACCGGGCAGCTCGGGCAGGCCGTACGGCCAACTGCCCGCGTGCGTGCCGCCGTACCAGCGGTCCCAGGCGGCGGGGTCGGTGAGCCGGTGGTCCGCGCCGCAGTCGATGACGAGCGTGTCGTCACCGAGCTGGGCGGCGATCTCGGCCGAGCGGCCGTGCGGGAGGGCGAGGAAGACGACGTCGTGACCCGCGAGGGTGTCGGCGGTGGTCTCCTGGAGCACCCGGTCGGCCAGCGGCAGCAGGTGCGGCTGGTGGGTGAGCAGCGTCGAGCCCGCGTTGCCGCCGGCGGTGAGCGCACCGATCTCCACGTCCGGGTGACCGAGCAGGAGGCGCAACACCTCTCCCCCGGCGTACCCGCTGGCCCCGGCGACCGCGATCCGTACCGTCATGCGGATAAGTATGCACGGTGATGCAAAGGTACTCAAATCGTTTTCGGGCGAGGGGGGAAGGGGGAAGGCGAGGGGGAGGGCAGGGGCTCGAAGAGATCAAAAGATCAAAAGCGTCCTCGCCGGACGGGCAGATCAACAGGATGACCCCAACTACCCCTGGATCTCCCGACCCAGCGTGGTCCCGGGCTTCGTGTCATCCCACCGACCTCCCTCCGGGCTACCACACGCGTCAAGAGGGCGCCCACAGTTGACGCCGCAGGCAAAGCTGGACCAGCCCTCTTGACACGTGCGGTAGGGCTACGCCAGGTCGGCGGGATGACACGAACCCCTACCTTGAGAAAGTCGAAGTGCATCGCAGCCGCACACGCCCCGGCGCCGCCCGACCCCGCGCTCGCCGGCGACCCCCGCGCCGTGCCACGGGCACGTCCTTCTTCCCAAAAGGAGGGCTTCGTGTCATCCCGCCGACCTGGCTTTGCCCTACCGCACGTGTCAAGGGCGGCGCGTCCAACGAATCGAGCGGCGCGGTCGGCGGAGTCGTGCTTTCCTGTACGGGAACTGGGGGGTTCATCGTGATGCAGGATTCGCGCGACCACGCACGGGGGCACATCTCACCAGGCCGGAGGCCTCGCCGCACCGGCTCTCCCGGCCCGACCACCGCACGGCCGTGGGTGAAGGTGCTGGCCTGGGCCGGTGTGCTCAGCACGCTCGTGGGCATGACCGTCATCGGCCTGGACGTGGTGTGCGGCACCACCCCGGGGCCCGCCCTCGGCTCGGTCAGCGCCGCCGGGTTCCCGGGCCGTGACCCGTTCCCGGGTGCCCCGATCCCCGCCGACGACCGGCTCGACGCCTCCACCGTGACCGCGAGCCGGGCGGCGCGCACGACCGACTCGGGCCTCGGCATCAGCCTGTTCTGCGGCGGCTTCGCGCTCGCGGCCATCGCGGGCCTCGGGCACGCGCAGGACCGCCGTCACCAGGTCACGGGCAGCGACCCGAGGCCGTAGACGACCTGCTGGGTGCGGTAGTCGGGGTAGGACCCGACCGTGCGCAGAGCGGGGAACCGGCGTACCAGGGCGGGGAACGCGATCCGCATCTCCATCCTGGCCAGCGGCGCGCCCAGGCAGTGGTGCACGCCGTGGCCGAACGCCACGTGGCTGCCCGCGTCACGGCCGATGTCGAACCGGTCCGGGTCGGGCACGAGCGCCGGGTCACGGTTGGCCGCGGGCAGTGAGCAGATGATCAGCTCGCCGGCGCCGATGGCCTGGCCGCCCAGCTCGACCTCGGTGGTCGCCACCCGCGGCACGCCGGTGTGCACGACGGTCAGCCAGCGCAGCAGCTCCTCCACGGCGGCGTCGGCGCGTCCGGGCTCCTCGCGCAGCAGCCGGAACTGCTCGGGGTGGCGCAGCAGGGCGAGCACGCCGAGGCCGAGCATGTTGGCCGTGGTCTCGTGGCCGGCGAGCAGCAGCAGGTCCGCGATGCCGACCAGCTCGCGGTCGTCGAGGTCGGCGGACTCGTCGCGGGCCAGCATGCCCAGCAGGTCGTCGCCCGGCTCCGCCCGCGCCCGCGCGACCAGCTCGGTCAGGTACGCCTTGGACTCGTACTGCACGGCGAGCCGCCGCTCGAAGGACAGCGTGACGTCGAAGAACTCCGCGTACCGCTGCTGGAACTCGTCCCGGTCCTCGAACGGCACGCCGAGCAGCTCGCAGATCACCAGCGCCGGCACCGGCAGCGCGAACTCGGCCACCAGGTCGGCGGGCGGCCCCTTGCGCTCGACGGCGTCCAGGTGGGCGTCCACGATCTCGTGGATCCGCGGTTCGAGCCGGCGCATCCGGCGGGCGGTGAACTCCGGCGCCAGCAGCCGCCGCAGCCGGGTGTGCTCGGGCGGGTCGAACGCGAGCAGGTTGCCCGGCCGCACGGGCGCCAGTTCCTCGTCGGTCAACGCGGGCGCGCCCGGCACCAGGTGGTACGCCGAGATGCGGAACCGGCTCGGGTCGCCGTAGACCCGGCGGACGTCCTCGACCCGGGTGACCAGCCAGATCGACGCGCCCAGCTGCGGCGACTCGATCCGGCGCACCCCGTCGGTGTCGCGGACCTCGGTCAGGTCGGGGGCGGGGTCGAACCCCACCCGGCGGAAGTGCAGGGGTGTCGTCGGCATCGCGGCCATGCCGCCTCCCACCGTCGAGGGTCCTGCGAAAAACGTTAGCCACGCGTCGGAGTGGTGCGGCAGCCTTCACACGAGTGAGACGGCAACTACCGACCGTGACGACGAAGGGGCTCCGATGCGCCTGCGGGCAGTGATCTTCGACTGGCGGGGGACGCTGGTGCTCACACCGACGTTCCGCGGGTGGGTGGCGGAGGCGCTGCGCCGGATCGGGCGCGACCCCGGGCAGGCCGCCGAGGTCATCGCGTCACTGGACCTCGCGTCGCTGGACGCGCCGGGCGTGGACGCGGACGCCGCGCGGCACCGGGAGACCTACTACGCCGGGTTCCGGGCCGCGGGGCTGGACGGGGACCTGGCCGACTCGCTGTACGCGGTCGAGTCCGACCCGGCGTTCAACCCGTTCGCGGTGGACGTCGGGCCGACGTTGCGGGAGCTGCGCGGCGCGGGCGTGCGGATCGGGGTGCTCAGCGACATCCACTTCGACATCCGGCCCGCGTTCGGCGACCTGCCGGTGGACTCGTTCGTGCTGTCGTTCGAGCACGGCGTGGTGAAGCCCGACCCGGCGATCTTCCGCATCGCGCTGGACGAGCTCGGCACCGCGCCGGGCGAGACGCTGATGGTCGGCGACCGCTCCACGCACGACGGCGCGGGCGTGGAGGCGGGCCTGCCGACGTTGCTCGTCCCGCCGCTGCGGCACGTCGACGACGCCCGCCTGCACCTGGTCACGAACCTGGTCGGCTGATCAGGACCCGAACCGCTCCAGGGCGCGCATCTTGTTCGTGGCGTCCAGCGCGGCCACCTTGTACGCCTCGGACAGCGTCGGGTAGTTGAAGACGGTGTCCACCAGGTAGTCCACCGTGCCGCCGCACGCCATGACCGCCTGGCCGATGTGGACGAGGTCGGTCGCGCCGGTGCCGAACAGGTGCACGCCGAGCAGCTTGCGGTCCACTGTGGACACCAGCAGCTTGAGCATGCCGTAGGCGTCGCCGACGATCGAACCGCGCGCCAGCTCGCGGTACCGCGCCAGGCCGACCTCGTACGGCACGGCGGACGACGTCAGCTCGGCCTCGGTGGCACCGCAGTACGAGATTTCCGGGATCGTGTAGATCCCGATGGGCTGCAACGCCGACAGCTCGCGCGCCTTCTCGCCGAACGCGTGGTACGCGGCGAGGCGGCCCTGGTCCATCGACGTGGCGGCCAGCGCCGGGAAGCCGATCACGTCGCCCACCGCGTAGATGTGCTCGACCGGCGTGCGGTAGTGATCGTCCACGGTCAGCCGGCCGCGGTGGTCGGCCTCCAGGCCCGCCTTGTCCAGGTCCAGCGCCTCGGTGTTGCCCTGCCGGCCGGCCGAGTACATCACCGCGGCGGCCGGGATGCGCTTGCCGCTGGCCAGCGTGGTGACCGTGCCGCTGTCGGAGACGTCGACGTTGACGACCTTCTCGCCGAACCGGAACGTCACCGCGAGGTCGCGCAGGTGGAACTTCAGCGACTCCACGATCTCCGGGTCGCAGAAGTCGAGCATCCGGTCGCGCTGCTCGACCACCGTCACCCGGCTGCCCAGCGCGGCGAACATCGACGCGTACTCGATGCCGATCACGCCCGCGCCCACCACGACCAGGGACGACGGGATCTCCTCCAGGGAGAGCACCTCGTCGGAGTCCAGCACCCGGATCTCGTCGAAGTCCACCTGGTCCGGCCGGGCGGGACGGGTGCCGGTGGCGATCACGACCTTCTCGGCGGTGACGGCGTGGTGCTCGCCGCGGTGCGCGCCGTCCACCGCGACGGTGTGCGGGTCGAGGAACCGGGCGGTGCCCTGGAGCAGGTCGATGTGGTTGCGGTGCAGCTGGGCGCGCACGACCTGGACCTCGCGGCCGATCACGTGCTGCGTGCGGGCGAGCAGGTCGGAGATGGTGATGTCCTGCTTGACCCGGTAGCTGGCGCCGTACAGGTCGCGCTGGCTCATCCCGGTCAGGTACATCACCGCCTCGCGCAGCGTCTTCGACGGGATGGTGCCGGTGTTGACGCACACGCCGCCCACCATGTCGGCGCGGTCCACGATCGCGACCCGCTTGCCGAGCTTGGCGCCCGCGAT
Organism: Saccharothrix carnea; assembly: GCF_003014735.1. GTDB lineage: Bacteria > Actinomycetota > Actinomycetes > Mycobacteriales > Pseudonocardiaceae > Actinosynnema > Actinosynnema carneum. Next base: position 15,926 of record NZ_PYAX01000027.1, read on the forward strand.
GGCGGCCTTCTGGCCGCCGGGGCCCGACCCGATGACGACCAGGTCGTAGTCGTACTCGCTCATGCACCGAAGCGTCGCACACCACGCCCCTCTACGGTGGCGGGGTGAGCGGACTCGTCGAGGTGATCCGGCAGGCGCTGACAGCGGTCGCCGATCCGGTGAAGGCGCCGGAGATGCGGCGGTACATGAAGTCCGCCATGCCGTTCCTCGGCGTGCCCAAGCCGGTGCGGGCGCGAACCTTGAAGGACGTCTTCGCCGCTCACCCGTTCGCGTCACGGGAGGAGTGGGTCGCGGCGGTGCTGGAGGTGTGGCGCGGCGCGGAGTTCCGGGAGGAGCGGTACGCGGCGCTGGACCTGGCGGGCCGCCACCCGAAGTGGCGGGGCGTCGACCTGCTGCCCGTGTACGACGAGCTGGTGGTGACCGGCGCGTGGTGGGACTTCGTGGACGAGATCGCGTCACGGCTGGTCGGGCCGCTGCTGCGCGCGTTCCCGGACGAGGTCACGCCGGTCATGCGCGCCTGGGCCCGGGACGACGACCGGTGGCGCCGGAGGGTGGCGGTGATCTGCCAGCTCGGGTCGAAGGCGGCGACCGACCTGGACCTGCTGACCTGCGCCATCGAGGCGAACGCCGACGACCCGGACTTCTTCCTGCGCAAGGGCATCGGCTGGGCGCTGCGGCAGCACTCCCGCGTCGACCCGGACTGGGTCCGGGCCTTCGTCGAATCACACCCGGGCCTGTCCGGGCTGTCGAAGCGCGAGGCGCTCAAGCACCTCTGAGCGCGGCTAGGCGCGGGCGGCCCGACCCGAGTAGGTCAGCGGGAACACCAGGTCCGTGCACGCGCTCGGCACGTCGTGCGCGATCTGCACGACCATCTCCACCTCGACCGACCCCGAGGGCGGGATGGTCACCGGCTCCGCCATCGGCACCACGGTCAGCACCGCGGGCGGGCAGCCCGGCACCTTGTTCTGCGCCTCGTCCAACGGCTGGCCCGGCTCGGCCTGCAACGTCAGCACCACGATGTCCACGCTGTTCGGGTTCGACAGCCGCACCAGGCGGGCACCCTCGCTGCCCGGCGTCAGCTCGACCGCCGCGCCGGAGATGTCGTTGATCTCGAACGGCTTGAGGTCGGACACCTCGCCGCCGCTCACCGAGTACGCCATCGCGGGCAGTTCCGGTTCCGGCCAGGTCAGGTGCATGGCAGCGACCACGGCGGCGCCCACGCCGAGGATGGTCATGGCGACGGCGACTTCCGCCCGCGGACCCAAGCTGCGCATGAGGCAACCTCACTCGATTGCTGCTCCAGGCGGTGGGTTCGCCGCTAGCTCCCCGTCGGACCGGCGACCAGACTCGCCCGGCGGTTCATCGCTTCGCCCCTCGGCCCAGCGGGCCGCGAAGCCAATCTTGGAGAACGTTCAACCTGTGCGCAAGGACCTGGCCGACCCGGAAAGAAAGGTCTTTGGGCCTCTTGACACGGCACGCGACACTGCGTGATCAGCACGTTCACCCTGTCACAGCCACCGGGCGATTCACCCGTGCGGCGTAGTCCTGGACCCGCACTCGTGCGGGTCCAGGACGCCCGCGTCAGCCTCTCAGCACCGCGCCGAAGCGCTCCGCGGCGGCGGCCACGGCCGCGTCACGTGCCGCCGTCGCCTCCTCCACGGTCAACGTGCGGTCCGGCGCGCGGAACCGCAGCGAGTACGCCAGCGACCGCTTGCCCTCGCCGACCTGGTCACCGGTGTAGACGTCGAACAGCCGGATGTCCTCCAGCAACGCCCCACCGCCCGTGCGCAGCACCCGCGCCACCTGCCCGGCGGGCACCTCCACCGGCACGACCACGGCCACGTCCAGCAGCACCGGCGGGTACGCCGACACGACCGGCGCGGGCCGGTGGTCGCTCAACGGCAGCGCGTCGAGGTCCAGCTCCATCGCCACGGTCCGCTTCGGCAGCCCCAGCGCCTCCACCACCTTCGGGTGGAGCTCACCGGCGTGGCCCACGGGCCAGTCGCCGACGCGCAGCTCCGCGCACCGGCCGGGGTGCCACGGCGCGAGGTCGGAGGCGACCACGGTCAGCTCCACCCCGTAGGCCTGGCCGACCAGCCGCGCGGCCTGCACCGCGTCCGCCCAGTCCGCCTGCCTGCCCTTGCCCCACCAGCCGGCCTGCTCGCGGTTGCCGGTCAGCACGGCCGCCACGTGCACCGGCTGCTGCGGCAGTGCCGCCAGCAGCGACGCCACCTGCGCGTCCGAGGGCCGCTCGCCCACGCCGACCTGCGGCACCGGCACCTGCTGCGTGCGCGGCAACGTCACCTGGGCGATCGTGTAGACCGCGAGGTCCTTCTGGCCGCGCGCCAGGTTCCGCTGCACCGTCTCCAGCAGGCCGGGCACCAGCGTGGTGGCCAGCGCGTGCTTGTCGGACTCCAGCGGGTTGAGCACGCTCACCGTGTTGCGCCGCACGTCGCCCTCGGGCAGGCCCAGCGCGTCGAACACCGCGGGCGCGACGAACGGGAACGGCTTGACCTCGACGAACCCGCTCTCCGCCAACGCGCGCGACACCGTGCGGCGACGGCGCTGCTGCTCGGTCAACCCGCGACCGGCGGGCGCGGGCGGCAGCGTGGACGGGATCGTGTCGTAGCCCTCCAGCCGCAGCACCTCCTCCACCAGGTCCGCGGGTTGGGTCAGGTCCGCGCGCCACGTCGGCGGGATCGCGGTGACCATGGTCGCGCCGTCGTCACCGGTGGTGACCTCGACCTGGCAGCCGATCTGGCCGAGCCTGCGCGCCGTCACGCCGCGGGCGTAGTTCACGCCGGCGACCCGGTCGGGCAGGTTGATCGGCATGGACACCGGCTTGGGCTGCGTCGGCCCGCCCACGTCCGTGCGACCGGGCTTGATGCTGCCGTCGCCGAACATGTCCAGCAGCCGGGCCGCGCGCTCCAGGGCGACCGGCGCCAGGGCCGTGTCCACGGTGCGCTCGAACCGCTTGGCCGCCTCGCTGGGCAGCTTGTGCCTGCGCACCGTGCGGGCGATGGACGCCGGGTCCCAGTTCGCCGCCTCCAGCAGGATGTCCGAGCTGGTCGCGGACACCTCGGTGCTCGCGCCGCCCATCACACCGGCCAGCGAGACCACGCCGCTGTCGTCGGCGATCACGATGTCGTCCGGGTCCAGCGCGCGGACCTGCTCGTCCAGCGTGGTCAGCTTCTCGCCAGCCACCGCGCGCCGCACCACCAGGCCGCCCTTGACCGACCGCGCGTCGAACGCGTGCAGCGGCTGGCCCAGCTCCAGCATCACGTAGTTGGTGACGTCCACCGGCAGCGAGATCGACCGGATGCCCGCCAGCATCAGCCGCCGGCGCATCCACCACGGCGTCGGCGCGGTCGGGTCGACGCCGCTGACGCGCCGGGCCACGAACCGGGAGCACGCGCCCTCGTCCTCGATGCGGACGGGCAGCACCTCGCCCTCGCCCTCGGGGACCTCGGCCGTGCCGGGGTCGCGGTAGGGCACGTCGAACGCGCACGCGATCTCGCGGGCCAGGCCGCGCACCGAGAACGCGTAGCCCCGGTCGGGGGTCGGTGCGACCTCGATCACCGTGTCGCCCAGGCCGAGCAGCTCGATCGCGTCGTCACCGGGCTGCGCCGTGCCGCTGGGCAGCACCATGATCCCGGAGTGGTCGTCGCCCAGGCCCAGCTCGGCGGCCGAGCAGATCATGCCGTTGCTGGTGCGGCCGTAGGTCTTGCGCGCCGAGATGGTGAAGCCGCCCGGCAGCACCGCGCCGGGCAGCGCCACCACGACCGTGTCACCCTCCTGGAAGTTCGACGCGCCGCAGACGATGCCGTTGACCTGGTCCGGGCCGACCTCGACCTGGCAGTAGCGGATCGGCTTCTTGAACTCGGTCAGCTCCTCGATCTCCACCACGCGGCCCGCGACGAGCGGACCGGTGACCGAGTCGAGCTCGTGGACGTCCTCGACCTCGATGCCGATCCGGACGAACGCCTCGGCGAGCTGCTCGGGCGTGGGCGTCTCGGCGAACTCGAGGTTCTCGACCAGCCAGGTAACCGGAATGCGCACCGGTCAGGCCTCCGTTCCGAATGGCTGGGTGAAGCGGACATCGCCTTCGACCATGTCGCGCATGTCGGGCAGGCCGTTGCGGAACTGCAGCGTGCGCTCCAGGCCCATGCCGAACGCGAACCCGGAGTACACGTCCGGGTCGACGCCGCAGTTGCGCAGCACGTTGGGGTTGACCATGCCGCAGCCGCCCCACTCGACCCAGCCGGGGCCGCCCTTCTTCTCCGGGAACCACACGTCCACCTCGGCGGACGGCTCGGTGAACGGGAAGAAGCTCGGCCGCAGGCGGGTCTTGGAGTCCTCGCCGAACATGGCGCGGGCGAACGCGTCGAGCGTGCCCTTCAGGTGCGCCATGGTCAGGCCCTTGTCCACGGCCAGGCCCTCGACCTGGTGGAAGACGGGGGTGTGGGTGGCGTCCAGCTCGTCGGTGCGGAACGTGCGACCGGGGCACACCACGTAGACGGGCGGCTCGCGGTCCAGCAGCGTGCGCGCCTGCACCGGGCTGGTGTGCGTGCGCAGCACCAGGCCCGAGTCGGCGGGGCCCACGTAGAACGTGTCCTGCATGGTGCGCGCCGGGTGGTCCTTGCCGAAGTTCAACGCGTCGAAGTTGAACCACTCGGTCTCCAGCTCCGGGCCCTCCGCGACCTCGTAGCCCATGGCCACGAACACGTCGGCGATGCGCTCGGCCAGGGTGGAGATGGGGTGGCGGGCGCCTCGGGGCACCCGGTCCCACGGCAGCGTGACGTCGACCGTCTCCTCGCGCAGCACCCGGTCGTCGCGCTCGGCCTGCAGCCGGGCGCGGCGCTCCTCGAACGCGGCCTTGACCGCGTTCTGCGCCTCGTTCACCCGCTTGCCCGCCTCCGCCTTCGCGGCCGGCGGCAGCGCGCCGATCTCGCGGCGGGCCAGCAGGACCGGCGAGCGGTCACCCAGGTGGCTCGGCTTCACGGCGGCGAGCTCGTCGAGGTCGGCCGCCTTCGCGAACGCCTCACGAGCCTGCTCGACCGCCGCGTCGAGCGCTTCGGGTGAGAGCGCCGCGACCTGCTTGGGGTCGTACGGGTCGTTGGCTCCGGACATGGTTGGTGGACAGCTCCCGTCACGGACAACTGGTGGTCAGCCCTCCGCACGGCATGCGGAGCGGCGGGTCGATCCTAGGTGATCGGCCATCCGCCGCACCCACCGCCGCCCACGGGCGCCACCCGAGGTGACCGGCCGCTCACCCGGAAGACGTCGCCGGGTCACCCGTCGCGCCGCCGCGGCAGCGGGAGCGAGCCGGAATTGTCGGTGGGCCGTGGCAGTCTTGACCGCGCGCGAGCTCCCACCCCGGCGGGCGATCAGCGGAAAACCGGGTCACCAGCCGCCGGCACGCCCTTAGAATCGTCCCTCCCCCGTGACCTGACCCGAGGTGAACTCCACTCCCATGGCACACACCTTCGGTGTCGACCTGCGCGGGATCATCGACCTGCTCAGCCACCACCTCTACAGCAGCCCGCGGGTGTACGCGCGCGAGCTGCTGCAGAACGCGGTGGACGCGATCACCGCCCGCCGCGCGCTGCAACCGGACGCGCCGGGCGAGGTCGTGATCGAGCCGGTCGGGTCCTCCGGCGGCACCTTCCGCATCTCCGACACCGGTATCGGCCTCACCGAGCGCGAGGTGCACGACCTGCTGTCCACGCTCGGCCGCACGTCCAAGCGCGACGACCTCGGCTTCGCCCGCCAGGGCTTCCTCGGCCAGTTCGGCGTCGGCCTGCTGTCGGCGTTCCTGGTCGCCGACCGCATCCGGCTCGTCAGCCGCTCGGTCAAAGGTGGCCCGGCGGTGCGGTGGACGGCCGACTCGGCGGGCAACTACGAGGTCGAGGTCGACGACGCCGCGCGCGGCGACATCGGCACCACGATCGAGCTGGTGCCGCACCGCGACTCCGAGCACTGGCTGGAGCGCGACGTGGTCAAGGCGCTGGTCACCGAGTACGGCGAACTCCTGCCGGTGACGGTCCGGATCGGCGACGAGGTCGTCACGCACGGCGAGCTGCCGTGGGTGGAAGACGCCCTGGCCTACGGCGAGAAGGTGCTGGGCGTCCAGCCGTTCGACGCGATCCCGGTCGAGGTACCGACGGTGGGTCTCAAAGGCGTCGCCTACGTGCTGCCCGGCGGTGTGCACCCCGGCGCACGCCAGTCCCACCGCGTCTACCTGAAGCGGATGCTCGTCGGCGACGCCATCGAGGGCCTGCTGCCCGAGTGGGCCTACTTCGTGCGCTGCGTGGTCGACTCGACGTCGCTGCGGCCGACCGCGAGCCGCGAGTCGCTCTACCAGGACGAGACACTGCTCGCCGTGCGCGAGGAGCTGGGCCGCCAGGTCCGCGACTGGCTCGTCCGGCTCGACGCGACCAGCCCCGAGCGCACCCGTGCCCTGCTCGACGCGCACCACCTCGGCATCAAGTCGCTGGCCAGGGTGGACGACGAGATGCTGCGGCTGGTCGAGCGTTGGCTGCCGTTCGAGACCACGGACGGCCCTCAGTCGCTGCGCCAGTTCCGCCGCAAGCACGGCACCATCGCGCACGTGCCGGACGTGGACGAGTTCCGCCAGCTCGCGCCGGTCGCGCACGCCCAGGGCATGGGCCTGGTCAACGCGGGCTACGCCTACGACGCGGAGATCATGGCCCGGCTGGTCGCCCTGGACGGTCCCACCGCCGCGCGCCGGGTCGCGCCGACCGAGGTGCTGGCCGCGCTGGACGACCCGGACCCGGAGCTGGAGCGCGCGCTGCGCGAGCGGTTCACCATGGCCAAGGACGTGCTGGAGCGGCACGACTGCGACGCCGTGCCGCGTGACTTCGACCCGGGCTCGTTGCCCGCGCTGCTGGTCACCAACGTGGAGGCCGAGCGCAGGCGGGACGCGCAGCAGGTCGGCGAGCAGGCCGACCCGCTGTGGGCGGAACTGCTGGGCAGCCTGGTCGAGTCGTCGTCGGACGCCGCCCAGCGGCTCGTGCTCAACTGCCGCAACCCGCTGGTGCGGCGGCTGGCTCAGCTGACCGACCCGGCGCTGGTGGAGCTGACCGTGGAGTCGCTGTACGTGCACGCCCTGCTGCAGGCGCGGCGTCCGATGCGGCCGAAGGACACCGCGGCGCTGAACCGTTCGTTCCTGGAACTGCTGGACCGCGCTGTGGGGGATCACCTGTGAACGAGGAGAAGGAAGCCGCCGAGCGGCAGTTCGTCGAGGCCTACCACCTGCCGGAGGGCATGCCGCGGCACGAGGCGCTGGAACGCGCGGCCCGTGCCGCCGACGCCGTCGACCACCTGCCGCTGGCGGTGAGCTGCCGGATCGCGCTCATCCGCTCGGCCTACGACCTGGGCCGCTACGACCTGATGCTGGCGCCGTTCGCGTGGTGCGGCACGGCCGAGCAGCGCGACCCCACGGCGTTCGACGAGTGGGAGACGCACAGCTTCGACTGGGCGCACAAGTGGATCGTCAGCGGCCTGATCGCGGACCCCCGGTTCACGCTGGCGCAGATCGGGTCGTTCGTCGACCAGCTCGCCGAGCGCTACCAGCGGCTCGGGTACTCGATGCAGCCGGTCCACGGCGCCCGTGCCGACCTGGCCGCGCACGTCGGCGACGACGAGGCGTACCGGGAGCACTTCGCGAAGTACCTGGCGATGGACCGCGGCCCGATGAGCGACTGCGAGGCGTGCGTCATCGAGGAGCAGGCCGGTCACCTGATCCGGCAGGGCAAGCACGCCGAGGCGGTCGCGCACGCCGAGCACCAGCTGGGGCAGGAGACCGGCTGCGCGACCCAGCCGCAGGGCATCCTGACCACGTTGACGCCCGCGTTCGTGGCGCTGGGCGACGTGGACCGGGCGCGGCAGGCACACGTGGTGGCGTACCGGCTGGTGCGCGACGACCTGGTCAGCGGCTACCTGGAGGACCACCTGGAGTTCTGCGCGACGTCGGGCAACGTGCGGCGCGGCGTCGAGCTGCTGCGCGGCCACCTGCACCGGGTGCACCACTCGACCAGCCCGTCCCGGGCCATGCACTTCGCGGCGGGTGCCGCGCTGCTGCTCAGCCGGGTGTCGGCGGACGAGGAGTTCCACGTGCCGCACGACGGGCGCACGACCGTGCTGTCCGCGCCGGAGCTGCGTGAGCTGCTGGAGGCGCAGGCGCTGGAGATCGCGGCCCGGTTCGACCGGCGCAACGGCAGTGACGCGGTGAGCACCCGCATCCGGCGCACGCTGGCCGCGTCGGACACGATCCCGGTGCCGCTGGCCGTGCCGATCCCGTCCGCGCCCGCGCCGGTCGCCTCCGTCGACGAGGAGCCGGTGACCGTGGCCGACCCGGTCGAGCTGGCGCAACAGCTGTGCGACGCGTTCGACAGCGGCGAGTTCATCGTCGGCATGCGGCTGCTGCGGTCGTTGCCGGAGGACATGGACCCGTTGCTGCCGGAGACGCTGGGCGCGCTGGTCGCGGCGCGGCGGGCGATCGTCGGCGGGCACGTGCGGCCGAAGGAGGAGGTGCTGGCGGAGCTGGACGTGGCGATCGAGCGGCTGGTCGCGTGCGGTGAGCACGACCTCGCCAACCGGTACCGGGCGCGGGGCGCGGGGCTGCGCGCCGAGGAGGACGGGCCGGCGGAGTCCACCGCGGTGGCGCGCACCTGCCTGGCCGAGGCCGAGGCGACGGGCACCCCGTACACGCGGGTGCTGACCAGGTTGCTGCTGGCGGACCTGCTGGCGGACGCGGACGAGACCGACGAGCAGGGCGCGTTGGCCGCCGAGGCGCTGGAGCTGGCCCGGGCCGAGGTGCCGGAGCTGGTGTCGCGGGCGCGGTGCGACCGGGCCCAGTACCTGGCGAGCACCGGGCAGCTGGACGAGGCGCACGGCGAGGTCGTGGACGTGCTGTCGGACGCGCCGTCCGCGTCGGTGCGGTTCGACGCGTTGCGGCTGCTGCTGAAGATCCAGACCGTGCGGGGCGAGGAGGAGGCCGTGCGGACGGCCGCCGAGTTCGTCGGCGCGTTCGGCTCGCCGCGCGGTCCGTGGACGGCGGAGACGCACCGGCAGCGGGTGGCGTCGGTGGAACGCCTCGGCTTGGAGGCCGAGCACCTGCCGGAGCTGCGGGAGGCGGTGACGGTCGGGCATGAGCTCGGCGTGCCGGATGACGTGGCGAAGGCGTGCTACGCCCTGGCCGGCGGCTACCTCAAGGCGGGCCGCTTCGTCGAGGCCGCCGAGGCGCTGGAGGAGGCCGTGCGGGTGATCGAGGGCGGCGAGGTGGACCCGGACGTCATCGTCCCCGTCCGCTACCGCCTGGGTCAGGTGTGCGCCCGCCTGGACGAGATCGAGGCCGCCCGCCGTCACCTGGAAGTCGCCCTGGGCCTGGTCCCGCCGGACGAGCCGTGGCGTCGGGCCATGGTGCTGGACGTCCTGGCGGGCGTCCTGCGCCGCTTGGACCTACCGCTGGAAGCCGCCTCCGCCTACCAGGGCGCCGCGACCGCGTGGCAGGAGGTCGACGAACCGGCCGAAGCCGCCGGCTCCCTGGTCGAAGCCGCCGCCGCGCTGCCGAACGAGGAGGCCGCCGAGTGCGCCACCACGTTGACCGAGGCGGAACACCTCCTGCAGTCGGTGGAGGATCCCGACCACCGCACGCACCTGACGGCTCGGATCGCCGCGATCCGGGCGTTCCTGCACATCCAGGCGGGCGAGCACGCGGCGGCGATCGAGCAGAACGGCATCGCCGAGGAACTGGCCGCCCAACTGGGCGACCTGGACTGGCAGACGTTCCTGGTGACCAGGGGCGCGCGCTTCCTGCTGGACTCGGGTGATCAGCCCAACGCCGAGTCGGAAGCCCGCCGCGCCGGCACCTTGATCAACGACGAGACCCCACCCCAACTCCTCGGCGACATCGCCAACGTCCTCGAGGAAGCCCTCCGAACCCAATCCAAACCGACCGCGAGCGACCCCCTACTCCGCACCCTGAACACCCGCCTGGAAGCTTGATCAAATGCGGCTTGCCACCCTCAAACCCGCAGGTCAGCAAGCCGCAGACCAGGCTCGCCAAGTGTCAACCATGATCACCCCATCGAGCGAATCACCGCTCTACCGAGAACCAAAACCAACTTCGTGCGTCGCCTAGAACAAGCAAGGAGGCCGGCCCAGGCACCAGGAGACCCCCGCCCCACACCCCCACCGACCCGACCACCACACCCCCGGCCAACCTCCCCCACCGCCCCACCACCACCAGCCGGACGAGGTGCGGGCACACAGCCCTCACTGAGGTGCAGCGGCCCGCCCGGGAGTACAGCGAAACCTGCCGAGGCCCGGCCACCGCCAACCCACCCACTGGCCCACGGCGGCCTGCCGGGCTGCGGCCACCTGACAGCCGCACGGCGGCCTGCCGGGCTGTGGCCATCTGACTGCCGGGGCGGCCACGCGCTGGTCCGCAGCGGTCTGCCGGGCTGCGGCCACCCGACTGCCGCACGGCAGCCTGCCGACACACGGCGGCCGGCAGGGGTGAACGGAGGCGGGACACCGGGGCGTCCGTCAGACCCTGGGCGCGCGGCCGTCAGACGCCGGGCGCGCGGCCGTCAGGCCCGCTGGGCACGAGCCGAAGCGTAAAGACACACCGCGGCGGCGGTCGCCAGGTTGAGGCTCTCGGCCCCGCCGTAGATCGGCACCTTCAGCGAGGCGTCCAAACCGGCCACGACCTCGTCCGGCAACCCGTGCGCCTCGCTGCCGAACACCCACCCGGTCGGCACGGCGAGGTCACCGCGCAGGTCGGCGGTCACCAGGTCCTCGGGCGCGTACCCGTCCGCCGCGACCAGCCGCAGCCCCGCCGCGCGGCACGCCGCGAACGCCTCGCCCGCGTCCCGCACCCGCGCGATCGGCAGGTGGAACACGCTGCCGGTGGACGCGCGCACGCACTTGCCGTTGTGCGGGTCGACCGTGTCGCCGGCGAAGATCACCGCGTCGGCGCCCGCCGCGTCCGCCACGCGCACCACGGTGCCCGCGTTGCCCGGGTCCGCCACGCCGTGCAGCACGGCCACCAGCCGCGCACCCGGCGCGAGCGCCGCGGAAAGCGGCACGTCGACGAGCGAGCACACGGCGACGAGTCCCTGCGGCGTCACGGTCTCCGACAGCCCGGCGGCGGCCTTGTCGGTCACGGTGCTGACGGGCACGCCGGCGTCGACCGCGGCGTGCACCAGCGAGCGGTTGCGGGTGGCGGCGTCGGCGGTGACGAAGAGTTCGTGCACGTGGCCGCGGTCGGTGGCGGCCCAGGCCAGGGCCTCGCGGACGGCCTGCGCGCCCTCGGCGAGGAAGCGCGAGGCGCGGTCGCGGCCGGAACGCCTGGTCAGGTGCTTAGCGGCAACGACCCGGGGAGTCCGTTCGGTGAACGGAGCATCCCCGGGTCGTGGTGCGCGATCGTTCGCGCTCAGGCCTTGTCCTCGACGGGCGCGTTGACGTCGCTCGGCAGGGCGGCGCGAGCGGCCTCGACCAGCGCGGTGAACGCGCCGGCGTCGCTGACGGCCAGCTCGGCGAGGATCTTGCGGTCGACCTCGATGCCGGCCAGGCGCAGGCCCTGGATGAAGCGGTTGTACGTCATGCCGTTGGCGCGGACACCGGCGTTGATGCGCTGGATCCACAGCTTCCGGAAGTCACCCTTGCGGGCGCGGCGGTCCCGGTAGGCGTAGTTGAGCGAGTGGAGCACCTGCTCCTTGGCCTTGCGGTACAGCCTCGAACGCTGGCCGCGGTAGCCGCTGGCGAGCTCAAGGGTGGTACGGCGCTTCTTCTGGGCGTTCACTGCCCTTTTGACGCGTGCCACGGGTCCATCCTGTCGATCTCGTGGGGCCGGTGGGGGCCGACCCCGGTGTTCAAAGGGGTGAAGGTCTAAGGCTCAGAAGCGTCTAAGGCCCGAAAGGCCCGGAAAAGCCCGGAAGGGCTCAGACGCTCAGAGGCCGAGCAGCTTCTTCAGCCGCGGCACGTCGTTCTTCGCGACCTCGGTCGTGCCGGAGAGGCGGCGCGTCAGCTTGCTGGACTTCTTCTCCAGCAGGTGGCGCTTGCCGGCCTTCTCGCGGACGAGCTTGCCGCTGCCGGTGACCTTCACGCGCTTGGAGGTCCCGCTGTGGCTCTTGTTCTTGGGCATTTCCGTCCTCAGTCTCGTGCAGCCACCGGGGATGGGGGCGGCCATGCTTGCTCCCGGCCCGGAGGCCGGGAGATCACTCTTCGACAGACTCCGACTCGGACTCGGCCGGCGCCTCGTCGGCGCTGTCGTGCTTGATCGGTCGGGTCTTCGTGGTCTTGTGCGGGGCCAGCACCATGATCATGTTGCGGCCGTCCTGCTTCGGGTTCGACTCGACGAAACCGAGCTCCGCGACGTCTTCGGCGAGCCTCTGCAGCAGGCGGTAACCCAGCTCCGGCCGGGACTGCTCACGGCCCCGGAACATGATGGTCACCTTGACCTTGTTCCCGTGCGACAGGAAGCGGGCCACGTGGCCCTTCTTCGTCAGGTAGTCGTGCGGGTCGATCTTCGGCCGGAGCTTCTGCTCCTTGATGACCGTCAACTGCTGGTTGCGGCGAGACTCGCGGGCCTTCTGCGCGCTCTCGTACTTGAACTTGCCGTAGTCCATGAGCTTGCAGACGGGCGGCCGAGCCTGCGCGGCGACCTCGACGAGGTCGAGGTCCGATTCCTGGGCGAGTCGGAGCGCGTCCTCGATGCGAACGATCCCGACCTGCTCGCCGTTCGGCCCGACCAGACGAACCTCGGGCACGCGGATGCGGTCGTTGATGCGCGGCTCGGTGCTCGCGGGAGCACCTCGGTTCGAGGGACTTGTCATTCACGTCCTTTGTGACTCGTTGTGCGCCAAAAGACAAGAGGCCCCACACCTGCCCGGTGTGAGGCCCGCTTCCGACCGATCGCACAACGAAGGGCGCAGTCCACCCCTCGTGGGACCGGACCCGGCCACCTGCTCGAAGCGGCAGACTCGGGTGGGAGCGGGGCTCCACTTGCCGTCCCCACAGGTGCGGGGACTGGTCGCGCGGAGAATACTAGCAGACGGCCTTGTCAACCCCCGAATCGGCGACCCGTCCGGGGTGGTTGCGAGAATGGCTCCCGTGACCGACCTGCCTTCGAACAACGTCCGCGACCTGTCCGATGTTCCCAGCGTCGAGGTGATCAGCAAGGCGGCGATCATGCTGCTCTCCTCCGCCGCCGAACGCCTCGGCCTGGCCGACGAAGACCCCGAGCACAGCCCGCGCCGCGACCTCGACGAAGCCCGCCGCCTGATCACCGCGCTGGCCGGCCTGGTCACCGCGTCGGCCGAGTACCTGGGCCCGCACGCCGGGCCGCTGCGCGAGGGGCTGCAGTCGGTGCAGCGGGCGTTCCGGGAGGCGTCGGCGTACCCGGACGAGCCGGGCCAGGGTCCGGGCGAGAAGTACACCGGCCCCGTGTACTGAGCGTTCAACTCAGGTGTTCTGAGCGTTGGACTCTCGCGCCCCGAGCGTTGGACTCTCGCGCCCCGAACGTTGGACTCTCGCGCCCCGAACGTTGGACTCTCGCGTTCGGAACGTAGGACACGCGTGAGTGGTGACGTGGGGTGAGGGGGCTCGGTGCGGTAGGTGGTGGGGATTAGGGGCGGACGCCGTTGGCGCGGAGGCGGCGGGCGGCCAGGGCCTGGATCACCTCGGGGTCCTGCCGCCGCCAGCCCTCGACCGGGTCGCCGGGGAACGCCGCCAGGTCGCGCAGCGACAGGGTGTTCAACGCGTGCAGCGCGAGCAGGTCGAGGCGGCCCTGGTCGCGCAGCCGCCGTGCCACCGCGGCCCGCCGGGCGAACCTCAGCCGCAGCGGCAGCCACGTGATCAGCACGAACGCCAGCGGGATGGCGATCAGGGCGATGGTGAGCCACAGCGCGGTGGACTCCACCGCCTGCACCTGCGCCTGGCCCGCGTCCGACAGGGTGCCGCCCGCGGACCGGCCGCGTTCCAGCGCCTCGGCCAGCCTGTCGCCGACCAGCGGCACGTCGCGGGCCTTGTCGGCGGCGTCGCCGAACGTGTCGGTCAGGCTCTGCCCGGCGTCGGACAGGCCGTCGCCGGGTGCGCGCAGGGCGCGGACCGAGTCGCCCACCGCCGTGGCGACCTTCACCCAGAACCACGTCCAGGCGACGGCGAGCAGGTCGGCGAGGACTTGCCACAGCAGCCGGGGCGGGCGATCCGCGTACCACTTCATGAGGTGTGGTCTTACCACCCCGGCGTTACCGGAAACCCGAGTGATGGTCGTCGCGGGCCGTCCTCGGGGTCGGTGGCACTACTGTCGAAGTGTGGGGATGACGTTCGGTGAGCTGCTCCGCGCGCACCGGTTGCGGGTCCGGTTGACGCAGGAGGAGCTGGCGGAGGGTTCCGGGGTCAGCGTGCGGGCGATCAGCGACATGGAGCGCGGTCGGGCGAAGGGGCCTCAGCGGCGCACGGTGGAGGCGCTGGCGGGTGTGCTGTCGTTGGCGGAGCAGGAGATCGGTGAGTTGCTGGACGCGGCCAAGCAGGGCCGGGCGCGTCGTGCGGTGTCGCCTGCGACGCCGTCCGCGTTACCCCCGGACGTGGCCGACCTGACCGGTCGCGAGGGTGAGCTGGCCGAGTTGGCGGCGGTGGCGGAGGGTACGCGGACGACGTCGGTGGTCGTGGTGCACGGTCCGCCGGGTGCGGGGAAGACGGCGTTGGCGGTGCGGGCCGCGTATCGATTGGCGTCTCGTTTCGCGGACGGGTGCTTCTTCTTCAACCTGCGCGGGATGGACGTGCGGCCGGTGCACCCGTCCGAGGTGGTGCACCGGATGTTGTCGGCGTTGGGTGTGCCGGAGAAGGAGATCCCGGCGGGTGAGGCGGAGCGCTCGGACCTGTACCGGGCGCGGTTGCGGGAGCGGTCGACGTTGCTGGTGCTGGACAACGCGTCGGACGAGGCGCAGGTGCGGCCGTTGCTGGCGACGGGGTCGGGTTCGCTGGTGGTGGTGACGTCGAGGTTGGTGCTGGGCGGGTTGGAGGCGAGCCGGCGGTTGGGGCTGGACGTGCTGGACCCGGGTGAGTCGTTCGACCTGTTGGGCGCGATCGCGGGGCGGGCGCGGGTGGGTGCGGAGCCGGTGGCGGCGGCGCGGGTGGCGAAGTTGTGCGGTCACCTGCCGCTGGCGCTGCGGATCGCGGGCAACCGGCTGGCGAGTCGTCCGAAGTGGACGATCGGGCACCTGGCCGGGCAACTGGTGGATGAACGGCGGCGGTTGTCCGCGTTGACGGCGGGTGACCTGCGGGTGCGGACGGCGTTCGAGATGTCGTACCGGCAGCTCGGGGCGAAGGCGGCGGTGTTGTTCCGGCGGTTGTCGTTGGTGCCGGGTGCGGATTTCGGGCCGGACGTGGCGGCGGCGCTGGCCGATGTGGACCGGTTCGCGGCGGAGGACACGTTGGAGGAGTTGGTGGACATGAGCCTGCTGGACACCGCGGAGGTGCCCGGCCGGTACGTGTTCCACGACCTGATCCGGGTGTTCGCCGGTGAACGGCTGGCGGACGAGGAGCCGGCGCCGGTGGTGGGGCAGGCGCGGCGGCGGATGGTGGACTGGCTGCTGGGCACGGCGGTGCGGGCGGCCGGGTTCTTCGGGCCGGACGCGCGGACGACGCCGTCTGGGTTGTTGGGCAGCCAGGAGGACGCGGACGCGTGGTTGACCGCGGAGGCGGGCAACTGGTTGGGCGCGATGCGGTGGGCGGGTGCGAACGGGCTGCACGCGGAGGTGTTGCGGCTGGCCACGGCGATGCACTGGTACTCGGATCAGCGTGGGCGGGCCGAGACGTGGGTGGAGGTGTTCACCGCGGGGGTGGCGGCGGCGCGGGCGTTGGGCAGCGTGCGGGACGAGGCCGTGCAGCTGAACTTCCTGACGTGGACGTTGTCGGTGCTGATGCGCCGGTTCCCGGAGGCGTTGGCGTTGCACGAACAGGCGTGGCGCGCGTCGGTGGCCGCGGGTGACGTGGTGGAGCAGGGTTGGGCGGTGCACTACCGCTCGGTGTCGGAGTTGCGGACCGGGCGGTTGGAGGAGGCGCAGGTCAGCGCGCGGCGGGCGCAGGAGCTGTTCCGGCGGGCGGAGTTCGGGCTGGGTGAGCAGATCTCGTTGTCGTGCCTGGCGTTGGTGCTCGACGGGTTGGCGCGGCACGAGGAGGCGGTGCGGGTGCACCGGGAGCTGCTGGCGAACGTGCGGTCGGGGAGGTTGGAGCTGGCGCCGGTGATGGCGACCGAGATGTCGGCGACGCTGCTGGTGCGCACGGCGCAGAGCCTGGTCCGGTTGGCGCGGTGGCCGGAGGTGTTGGCGGCGGCCGACGAGGCGTTGGAGCTGCTGCGTGCGGCGCCCGCGCCGTCGAGCTTGTGCGATGCCCGCTACCTGCGGGGGTTGGCGCTGCACCGGCTCGGTGATGCGGAGGCGGCGCGGGCGGAGCTGGTGCTGGCGGCGGCGTTGGCCGACGAGCACCGGCACCACCGGCTGGCGGTGGTGCTCGGCGCGTTGGCGGACGTCCAGGACGACTTGGGCGACCCGGTCGAGGCTGGGGTGTCCCGCGACCGGGCCGCCGCCGCGGAGTCAGCCGATCGGTGATGCGTTCCTAGCCATCGCCGGGTCCTTCCCTGACGTTCTCCTTGGGGGGTGAGCCCAGTCAATCGCGCGCGCCCGTCCGGCACCACGCAGAACAACCGGCAGAAGTACGTGCGGTCGCCCGTTGGTGAGGACTGCCGGTCGGTCGGGAGGTGTCGGTCGAGCACGGTGTCAGTCGAGCACGGCGAGCGCGTCGATCTCGACCAGCAGCCTGTCGGGCAGGCCGACGTAGACGGTGGTGCGCGCGGGGAACGGTTCCTCGGTGACGAATTCGCCGTAGGCGGCGTTCATCTCGGCGAAGTGGGCGGTGTCGGTGAGGTAGACGCGCAGCATGACCACGTCGGCGAGGGACGCGCCGCCCGCCGCCAGCACGGCGGTCACGTTGCGCATGGCCTGCCTGGTCTGTTCGGCCACGGTGTCGCCGACGACGTCGCCGGTGGCCGGGTCGAACGCGACCTGGCCCGCCACCTGCAGGATGGGCCCCTTGCGGACGCCCTGGGAGAACGCGGCCACGGGGGTGGGCGCGTCGGCGGTCCTGATCTCGGTCTTCGCCATGGGTTGTGCGTTTCCTCTCTGGGTCGAACGGTCAGTCGCGCGGCGTCCAGCCGCACTCGACGGAGGCCGCTCGCGCGGTGGCGAGCAGGTCGGGCAGGTGGCCGAGGAGGCCGTCGAAGTCGAGCAGCACCTTGGGCACGGACATCGAGACGGCGGCGACGACCTCGCCGCGGGCGCCGCGGATGGGTGCGGCGACGCAGTGGATGAAGTCCTCGTGCTCGGCGTTGTCGACCGCGTAGCCGGCGGAGCGGACGCGGTCCAGCTCGGCCAGGTAGGCGTCGGGGGTGGTGATGGTGTTCGCGGTCAGCGGCACGTAGTCGATGGACCGGGCGATCTCGCGGCGGCGGGGTTCGGGCAGGTCCGACAGCAGCACCTTGGCGACGGCGGTGCAGTGCAGCGGCGCCCGTCTGCCGATGCGCGAGTACATCCGCATGGGGTGGGTGCTGTCGTACTTGTCGATGTAGATGACCTCACCGTCCTCGTAGGAGGCGAGGTGGACGGTGTAGCCGGTGCGGGCGTTGAGGTCGCGCAGGGCGTTCTCGGCGCTGCGCCGCACGTCGCGTTCCTCCAGCGCCCGGTTGGCGAGGTCGAACAGGGCGGTGCCGAGCCGGTAGTGGTGCACGCCTTCGCGTTGCACGAACCGGTGCGACTCCAGGGTGCGCAGCAGCCGCATGGTGGTGGACTTGTGCACGTCGATGACGCCGGACAGCTCTTCCAGCGTCTTCGGCCCGGTGGCCAGTTCACCCACCAGGGTCAGCGCCCGGTCCAGGCTTTGGCTCATCGACGTCTCCTCAGGTGTGCGGCGGCCCACGTGCGGGAGTCGGCGTCCAGCAGTGGCACGGTCACCGCGGGCGGCAGCGACTCGCCGACATCTTCCCTGGTGAGCAGTGCGGAGGCGGCTTGGAGGTGCCCGGCGCGCAGCCGGCGTGCCGGTGGTTCGCCGGCGAGGTGCGCGGCGAGGTAGCCGGCGGCGAAGGCGTCGCCCGCGCCGACGGGCTCCACCACCTCGACCCGGAGGCCGGGTTGGAACGTCGTCTCACCGCGTTCGTGGACGGTCGCGCCGCGTGCGCCGTGCTTGACCACGAGCGTCGTCGGGCCGGGCAGCAGCGCGCGCAGCTCGGCCGGGTCGCCCGTCCCCCACACGGCCTGCGCCTCGTCGGAACCGGCGAGCACGATGTCCGCCGCGTCGGCGAGGTCGCGCAGCACGGACGGGTCGCGGTCGTGCCACAGCGCGGGGCGCCAGTTGAGGTCGAACGACACCGGCACGGCCCGCGGTCGGCGCAGGACGGCGCGCAGCAGCTGCAGGCAGCTGTCCGACAGGGCGGCCGTGATGCCGCTGACGTGCACGAGCGCCACGTCGTCGAGGCGCAGCCGGTCGAGCGTGTCGGGGCCCATCGCGGAGGCCGCCGAGCCGCGCCGGTAGTACCGCACGGGGCTGCCCGCGGCGTCGGCTTCCTTGACGTAGAGGCCGGTCGGCCGGTCGGGGTCGACGCGCACGTCGGTGACGTCCACGCCCGCGCCGCCCACCGCGTCGAGGACGGCGCCGCCGAACGCGTCGTCGCCCACGGCGCTCACCCAGCGGCTGCGCACGCCCAGTCGGGCCAGGTGGACGGCGACGTTGGACTCGGCGCCGCCGATCGCCCGGTTCCACGTGCGCACGGCGCGCACCGGGCCGGGTTCGGCGGGCACCAGGACCGCCATGGTCTCGCCGAGGCACACCACGCCGCCCGGCAGGTCGAACCGCATCCGTGCTCCTCGCTCGACGATTGACGGCCAGGCGACTGAATGTTACACACTCCAGCATCACATTGCGCAATAGCCGTTGCGTCACATGCAACGTGAGGAGCGACAGACGTGGACCTCGACGCTGTGGCCGCCATCCGCGACGAGCGGGTCGACTGGCGGTTCAAGGGCCTGCCCGCCGACGTGTTCGGCGCGACGGTCGGTGACGTGGCCGGACGCCGGCTCGACCTGTTCGCCGACGGTTTCGTCGGGCCCCTGGTCGTGCTGGACGCCGCCGCGCTGGAGCACAACCTCGCCACCATGGCCCGCTGGTGCGAAGACCACGGCGTGCTGCTCGCGCCGCACGGCAAGACGACCATGGCCCCGCAGCTGTTCGCCCGCCAGTTGGCGCACGGCGCGTGGGGCATCACCGCGGCCAACACCAGCCAGCTGCGGGTCTACCGGGCGTTCGGGGTGCGGCGGGTGCTGCTGGCCAACCAGCTCGTCGACCCGGCCGGGCTGCGGTGGCTGGCCGCCGAACTGGCTGCCGATGACACGTTCGAGTTCACCTGTTGGGTGGATTCCGTCGCGGGCGTGGCGCGGATGACCGAGGCGTTGGGCAGGGTCGACCGCCCGGTGGACGTGCTGGTCGAGCTCGGGGCGCGCGGCGGGCGGACCGGTGCGCGCGACCAGGCCACGGCGGTGGAGGTGGCCCGGGCCGCCGCCGCGAGCCCGGCGCTGCGGCTGGTCGGCGTCGGCGGCTACGAGGGGGCGCTGGCGCACGACGCGTCACCCGCGGCCCAGTCCGTCATGGACGGTTACCTGACGTCGTTGCGGGACTTGGCGATCGCGCTGCGGGACCGGTTCGAGGTGGCCGACCCGATCGTCACCGCGGGTGGCAGCGCGTACTTCGACCAGGTGGCGGCGAAGCTCACCGAGCCGTGGCCGTTCCCGGTGCGGCCGGTGCTGCGCAGCGGCGCGTACATCACCCACGACGACGGCTTCTACCGCGGGATCTCGCCGCTGGGCCGCACGCCCGGCGCGCAACCGTTCCGCAGCGCGCTGCGGGCGTGGGCGCAGGTCACCTCACGTCCCCAGCCCGACCTGGCGCTGCTCACGCTCGGCAAGCGTGACGCGTCGTTCGACGAAGGCCTGCCCGAGCCGCAGGTCGTGCGCGGGCGGGACGGCGGGACGCGACCGCTGGCGGCCGAGGTCACCGCGCTCAACGACCAGCACGCGTTCGTGCGGCTGACCGGTGACGACGTGGAAGTCGGCGACTGGGTCGGCCTCGGCCTGTCCCACCCCTGCACGGTGTTCGACAAGTGGCAGCTGATCCCGGTGGTCGAGGGCACCACCGTGGTCGACCTGGTCCGCACCTACTTCTAGGAGGCACACCGTGGACATCGTCTTCCGAGGCGCACGGGTCGTGGACGGCACCGGCGCGCCCGCCTACCGCGCGGACGTGGGCGTGCGCGACGGGCGGATCGCCGAGATAGGTGACCGGGTCGACGGCGGGCGGGTGGTCGACGCAGACGGCCGGGTCCTCGCGCCCGGCTTCATCGACATGCACTCCCACTCCGACCTCCAGGTGCTGGCCAACCCCGACCACCTGGCCAAGGTCTCCCAGGGCGTGACCACCGAGGTGCTGGGCCAGGACGGGCTGTCCTACGCGCCCGCCGACGACGAGGTGCTCGCCGTGCTGCGGGCCCAGCTCGCCGGCTGGAACGACGACCCGCCCGGCTTCGACTGGGACTGGCGCTCGGTCGGCGAGTACCTGGACCGCCTCGACCGGGGCATCGCGGTCAACGCCGCGTACCTCGTGCCGCAGGGCACGCTGCGGATGCTGTGCGTCGGCTACGACGACCGGCCCGCCACCGACGCCGAGCTGGACCGGATGCGGGACGTGCTGGCGCGGTCGTTGCGGGAGGGCGCGGTCGGCATGTCGTCCGGCCTGACCTACACCCCCGGCATGTACGCCGACACCGCCGAGCTGACCGAGCTGTGCCGGGTCGTCGGCGAGCTGGGCGGGTTCTACAGCCCGCACCACCGCAGCTACGGCGCGGGCGCGCTGGACGCGTACGCGGAGATGGTGCGCGTGTCGCGTGACTCGGGCTGCCCGCTGCACCTCGCGCACGCCACGATGAACTTCGAGGTCAACCGCGGTCGGGCGGGCGAACTGCTGGACCTGCTCGACCGGGCCATCGCGGACGGCGCCGACATCACCCTCGACACCTACCCGTACCTGCCGGGCGCGACGTACCTGTCGGCGTTGTTGCCGAGCTGGGCGGGCGAAGGCGGACCCGAGGCGACGCTGGCCCGCCTGACCGACGCGGGCACGCGGGAGCGCATCCGGGTCGAGCTGGAGGAAACCGGCTCGGACGGCTGCCACGGCGTGCCGGTCGACTGGGAGGCCATCGAGGTCAACGGCGTGCGCAGGACCGAGAACGCGCACCTGGTCGGCTCCTCGATCGCCGAGTCCGCGCGGCGGGCCGGGCGACCGCCCGCCGAGCTGTACTTCGACGTGCTGGTCTCCGAACGGCTGGGCACCTCGTGCCTGATGCACGTCGGCCACGAGGACAACGTCCGGGCGATCATGCGGCACCCGGTGCACACCGGCGGCAGCGACGGCCTGCTGGTCGGCGACCGGCCGCACCCGCGCGCGTGGGGCACCTTCCCCCGCTACCTCGCCCGGTACGTGCGCGAACTCGGCGTGCTGGGGCTGGAGGAGTGCGTGGCCCACCTGACCGGGCGTGCCGCGCAACGGCTGCGGCTGGCCGACCGCGGGCTCGTGCGCGAGGGCTACGCCGCCGACCTCGTGCTGTTCGACCCCGACGCGGTCGCCGACACCGCGACGTTCGAGCAGCCCCGGCAGGCCGCCGAGGGCATCACCCACGTCGTCGTCAACGGCGTCACCGTGCTCGACGACGGCCGGCGCACCGACGCCCTGCCCGGCCGTTCCCTGCGCAACCCCGGGAGCCGCGTGTGATCGACTGGTTGCAGCACACCACCGGAGGCCTGCTGACGCTGTCCGCGCTCAGCATCGCCCTGCTCCTGGCGATGATCATCAGGTGGAAGGTCGAGCCGTTCATCGCGCTGCTCGTCGTCGGCCTGCTGGTGGCGCTGGCCGCGGGCCTGCCGGTGGAGACCCTGGTCGGCTCGGCGCAGAAGGCGTCGGAATCCCTGGTGGAGAAGGGGTTCGGCGGCATCCTCGGCCACGTCGCCGCGATCATCGGCCTGGGCACGCTGCTCGGCTCGATCCTGGAGGCCTCCGGTGGCGCCGAGGTGCTGACCCGGTCACTCCTGCGGGCGTTCGGCGAGAACCGCGCGCCGCTGGCCATGGGGCTGGCCGGGCTGATCTTCGGCGTGCCGGTGTTCTTCGACATCGGCATCTTCGTGCTCGCGCCCCTGGTGTACGTGGCCGCGAAGCGCAGCGGCCGGTCGATCGTGCTGTACGCGATGCCGTTGCTGGCGGGTTTGTCGGTGATGCACGCGTTCATGCCGCCGCACCCCGGACCGGTCGCGGCGGCCGGGATGCTCGGCGTGGAGCTCGGCTGGATCATCATCATGGCGCTGGCCGTGGCGCTTCCCGCGTGGTTCATCGGCGGTGTGCTGTTCTCCGCGTGGATCGGCAAGCGGCTGCACGTGCCCGTGCCGGAGGAGATGCTGGCCGCGGCGGAGAAGATGCGCGGCTCGCAGACCAAGGGCGAGCCGCCGCTGTCGCTGGTGCTGGGGATCATCGCGGTGCCGTTGGTGCTGATCCTGGCGGGCACGTTCGGCAGCATCCTGTTGGCCAAGGGCTCCACCCTGCTGGGCGTGTTCACGTTCTTCGGCACGCCCGCGGTGGCGTTGACGATCGCCGTGCTGCTGGCGTTCTGGCTGCTGGGGTTCCGGCGGGGCATGACGCGCGAGCAGGTGACCGAGCTGTCCGCCGCGTCGCTGCGGCCGGTGGCGATGATCCTGCTGGTGGTCGGCGCGGGCGGGTTCTTCGGCGCGGTGCTGTCCGCGACCGGTGTGGGCAAGGTGCTCGCCACGTCGCTGGCCGACGTCGGGTTGCCGGTGATCGCACTGTCGTACGTGATCAGCTGCGGGATGCGCATCGCGCAGGGCTCGGCCACCGTGGCGATCGTGACCACGACCGGCATCGTCCAGCCCGTCGTCGCCGACCTGGACTACTCGCAGCCGCAGCTCGCGCTGCTCGTCATGTCGATCGCGGCGGGCTCGATCATCGCCTCGCACGTCAACGACGGCGGGTTCTGGATCGTGTCGCGCTACTTCGGCCTGTCGGTCAAGGAAACCCTCCAGACGTGGACCGTGCTGGAGACCATCCTGTCCGTGGTCGGCTTCGCAGTCGCCGCCCTGCTCAGCCTGGTCGTGTAACCCGCGGGACGGCGGGTGCCCCGGTTCGCCGGGGCGCCTGCGCGTTCAGCACCTGGTTCACCGCAGGAGCCGCGCCCACGCGTTCAGCGGTTGGCGCGGCACCTGCTGGCACCTCGACCAGCCGCCGCCAGGGCACCTCCGCCAACCGGCACCAGGCAACCGCCGCCAGCGTCCGCCGCCCGACCTCGGCCAGCCTGCTCCGCCCGCCTCGGCTCAGTCGGCGCTCAGCGGCTCACCGTTCGCCAACGGCTCACCGTTCCCCATGGGTCCACCGTCGCCCAACCGCTGCTCACCGTTGCCCAACGCCGCCTGGAACCCGGCCAGGTAGGTGCGCAGACCACGCTGGCCGCTGCGCATCATCAACTCGTGGTTCGCCTTGAGCAGCGGACGGCCGAGCAGGGCCAGGCGGCGCAGCAACGGCTTGCGCACCACCACCTCCTGGTCGTACACCAGCCGCGACCCGGTGCCCTCGCCGAAGACGCGCCAGCTCACCGTGCCGTCGAGGTCGCCGACCAGGTCGGCGCGCAGCAGCCCCGCCTCCGGTTCCCGGGCGTTGTGGTGCGCCTGGAACACCAGGTCGTAGGGCAGCACGGACCGGCAGCGCAGCTCGGCCGCCTGCTCCGCGATCTGCCGGGCGGCGCGCACCTCGCGCCACCAGCTCGGGTAGCTGCCCAGGTCCGCGAGCACCTCGAACGCCCGCTCGGGCGTGGTGTCCACCGACCAGACGCTGCGGAAGCGGTACGAGTTCAGACGCTGCGGCATGGCGCCATGGTCACGCACATCGGCCCGGTCACGCAGACCGGCCAGGCAGACCGGTCGCGCGAACCGGCCGCGCGGTCCGGCGCAGACCGGTTGCGTCGGCCCGGCCACTCAGGCGGTCGCGTCGGTCCGGTCGCGTCGGTCCGGTCGCGTCGGTCCGGTCGCGTCGGTCCGGTCGCGTCGGTCCGGTCGCGTCGGTCCGGTCGCGTCGGTCCGGTCGCGTCGGTCCGGTCGCGTCGGTCCGGTCGCGTCGGTCCGGTCGCGTCGGTCCGGCAGGCGGACCGGCAGGCGGACCGGTGCAGTACGTATACCGGTCGGGTGGCGGTTGGGTTTGGCCAGCGCGGTGGGTGTCCGGGCCGGCGCGCCTCCTTTAATCCGGCAACGCATTCGGCGTTTCCATTCATACCCGGGAGCCGTAACGCCTTTGGGTGATCTTGGCGTTGTTCAGCCCACGGCGGCCTCGGTGGGTAGGACTTGGCGCAGGAACTGGCCGGTGTAGCTGTTCGCGACCTCCGCGATCTGTTCCGGCGTGCCCTCCGCCACCACCGTGCCGCCACCGGACCCGCCCTCGGGACCCATGTCGACCAGCCAGTCCGACGTCTTGATCACGTCGAGGTTGTGCTCGATCACGATCACCGTGTTGCCCTTGTCGACCAACCCGTTGATCACGCCCAGCAGCTTGCGGATGTCCTCGAAGTGCAGGCCCGTCGTCGGCTCGTCCAGGATGTACACCGTCTTGCCGGTCGACCGCTTCTGCAGCTCCGCCGCCAGCTTCACCCGCTGCGCCTCACCACCGGACAGCGTCGGCGCGGGCTGGCCCAGCCGCACGTACCCCAGGCCGACGTCCACCAACGTGCGCAGGTGCCGGTGGATCGCGTTGATCGGCTCGAAGAACGTCGCCGCCTCCTCGATCGGCATGTCGAGGACCTCGGAGATCGTCTTGCCCTTGTAGTGCACTTCGAGCGTCTCGCGGTTGTACCGGGCGCCCTTGCACACCTCGCACGGCACGTAGACGTCCGGCAGGAAGTTCATCTCGATCTTGATCGTGCCGTCGCCCGCGCACGCCTCGCAGCGCCCGCCCTTGACGTTGAACGAGAACCGCCCCGGCTGGTAGCCGCGCACCTTCGCCTCGGTGGTCGCCGCGAACAGCTTGCGGATGTGGTCGAACACACCGGTGTAGGTGGCCGGGTTGGACCGCGGGGTGCGGCCGATCGGCGACTGGTCGACCTGCACCAGCTTGTCGACCTGGTCCAGCCCGCGCACCCGCGTGTGCCTGCCCGGCACCTGCCGCGCGCCGTTGAGCTTGTTCGCCAGCACGGTCGCCAGGATGTCGTTGACCAGCGTGGACTTGCCCGAGCCGGACACGCCGGTGACCGAGACCAGGCAGCCGAGCGGGAACGACACGTCGATGCCGCGCAGGTTGTGCTCGCGCGCGCCGACCACGGTGAGCTGCCGCTTCTTGTCGATCTTGCGGCGGGTGGCGGGCATGGCGATCTCCTTGCGCCCCGCCAGGTACGCGCCGGTGATCGACTCCTTGTTCTTCAGCAGCTCCTTGTACGGGCCGCTGTGCACGACCTTGCCGCCGTGCTCGCCCGCGCCGGGGCCGATGTCGACCACCCAGTCGGACGTGCGGATGGTGTCCTCGTCGTGCTCGACCACGATCAGCGTGTTGCCCAGGTCGCGCAGCCGGGTCAACGTCTCGATCAGCTTGTGGTTGTCACGCTGGTGCAACCCGATCGAGGGCTCGTCCAGCACGTACAGCACACCCACGAGCCCGGAGCCGATCTGCGTCGCCAACCTGATCCGCTGAGCTTCTCCACCCGAAAGTGTGCCGGACGCGCGGTCCAGTGACAGGTAGTTGAGGCCGACGTCGAGCAGGAAGTGCAGCCGGGCCTGGATCTCCTTGAGCACCGCGCCCGCGATCATCGACTCGCGCTTGCCCAGCTTGAGCCCGTCGAGGAACTCCGAGCACTCCGACACCGACATGGCGCAGACCTCGGCGATGGACTTGTCGCCCTTGCGGCCGTGGTGCAGCGTGACGGCCAGGATCTCCGGCTTGAGGCGGGTGCCCTGGCACGTGGGGCACGGCACCTCCCGCATGTAGCCCTCGTACTTCTCCCGCATGTACTCGGACTCGGTCTGCTCCTGCCGCCGCTCCAGGAACGGGATCACGCCCTCGAAGTTGGCGTAGTAGGAGCGCTCGCGGCCGTAGCGGTTCTTGTAGCGGACGTTGACCTGCTCGTCGACGCCGTGCAGCACCGCCTTCTGCGCCTTGGCGGGCAGCTGCCGCCACGGCGTGTCCATCCGGAACCCGATCGCGAGGCCCAGCGATTCCAGCAGCCGGGTGAAGTACTCGGCGGTCTGGCCGGACGCCCACGGCGCGATCGCGCCCTCGGCCAGCGACAGCTCGTCGTCCGGCACGACCAGCTCCGGGTCGACCTCCTTGCGCACGCCGATACCGGTGCACGCGGGGCACGCGCCGTAGGGCGAGTTGAACGAGAACGACCGCGGCTCCAGGTCCTCGATCGCCAGCGGGTGGCCGTTCGGGCAGGCCAGGTTCTCGGAGAAGCCGCGCACCCGGCCCGGGTCGTTCTCCGGGACGTCCACGAACTCCAGCTCGACCAGGCCGTCCGCGAGCCGCAGCGCCGTCTCCACCGAGTCGGTGAGCCGCTGCTTGGCGCTCGTCTTCACGCTGAGCCGGTCGATCACGACCGCGATGTCGTGCTTCTCCTGCTTCTTCAGCTTGGGCACCTCGCCGAGGGCGTACACGACGCCGTCGACCTTGGCGCGCGAGTAGCCCTGCGACTGCAGGGTGGAGAACAGGTCGACGTACTCGCCCTTGCGGCCGCGGATGACCGGCGCGAGCACCTGGAACTTGGTGCCCGACTCCATGGCCAGCACCTGGTCGACGATCTGCTGGGGCGTCTGCTTGCTGATCGCCTCGCCGCAGGTGGGGCAGTGCGCCTTGCCGGCGCGGGCGTAGAGCAGCCGCAGGTAGTCGTAGACCTCGGTGATGGTGCCCACGGTCGACCGCGGGTTGCGGCTGGTCGACTTCTGGTCGATCGACACCGCGGGCGACAGGCCCTCGATGAAGTCGACGTCCGGCTTGTCCATCTGGCCGAGGAACTGCCGCGCGTACGCCGACAGCGACTCCACGTAGCGGCGCTGGCCCTCGGCGAAGATCGTGTCGAAGGCGAGGCTGGACTTGCCCGAGCCGGACAGCCCGGTGAACACGATGAGGCTGTCCCTCGGCAAGTCGAGGTCCACCCCTCGCAGGTTGTGCTCGCGCGCCCCGCGAACGACAAGCCGGTCGGCCACAACGGTTCCCTTCGGTTTTTGACCTTTCCCCGAACAGACGTTCGAAAAGCGTAGCGGACCACCGCGCCGGCCCTGTCGGGGAGGGCGAGCACCATGCTAGGGGCGGGCACCGACAATTCGAGACGGGCACACTCCCACGATCGTGCGCCAACGGCTCTACCGGTCGGTAGTGAACGCCCCTACGCTGGGGTGATAGGCCGTTCGGCCGCACACGCCGGGATGAGGTGCCCATGAGCTTCGCTGATGCCGCCCAGGTCCGATCCGCCCAGACGAGCGTACCCGCGCCCCGCGAGCAGTCGGCCGCGGTCCAGGACGCGGTCGCCGGGCTCGCCGAGGTCGAACGGGCGACGGGCGCGTTGTACGAGGTCGTCGCGGCCCTCGACCTGCCCGCGCTGCGCGGTCCGAGCCTGCTGCCGGGCTGGAGCCGGGCGCACGTGGTGACGCATCTCGCACGCAACGCCGACGCCCTGGTCAACCTGCTGACGTGGGCGAAGACCGGGGTCGAGCACCAGATGTACCCGAGCGCGGCCGACCGCGACGCCGACATCGCCGAGGGCGCGGCCCGGCTGCCGCAGCTGCTGCGGGCCGACCTGGACGCGGCGTGCCAGCGGTTCGCCACGGCCGCCCGCGAGCTGCCGCCCACGGCGTGGGAGGCGGAGGTCGTGCACCCGAAGTCGGGGCCGTTCCTGGCGCACCGGGTGCCGTGGCTGCGGCTGCGCGAGGTGTGGTTCCACCTGGTCGACCTCGACGGCGGCGTCGGTTTCGAGGACCTGCCGCCGGAGCTGCTGGAGCGCTTCCTGGAGGACGTCGTCGGCCAGTACGCCGACCGGGCCGACGTGCCGCCCGTGCGGGTGGAGGCGGTGTTCCCGGACGGCCGTCAGCGCAGCTGGGAGCTGACCGCGGGCAGTGCCACGTCGCCGGCGGTGAACGGTGCCGCGGCCGACGTGCTGGCGTGGTTGACCGGCCGCCACAGCGGTGCCCGGCTGAACGGGACGGCGCCGACGTTGCCCAAGTGGCTCTGAGCCGCGTGCAGGCGGGCGGTGAGCAGCAGGCCGACGAGGGTCGGGCGGCTCGCCGTCAGGGCGCGGTGCGCCGGGCGTTCCACGAACTTGGTCAGCAGCCACCCGAGGACGACGGCTGAGCCGAGGAAGAACGCCAGCTCCGTCCACGGTCCCCCGTAGGGCGCGACCTGGGCCATCACGAGGTAGCCGAGTTCCTGGTGCACCAGGTACAGGCCGTAGGAGATGCCCGCCAGCCACTTGATCGGCCGGGAGAGCAGGCGCACGGGCGCGATGTCCCAGTCCCGACCGCCCGCCGCGGCGCACACGCCGATCAGCAGCACGCCGAGCGCGATGGCCGACCTGAGGTCGACGGTGTGCCAGGCCTGCGCCAGGAGGGCCGCCGTGAGCAGGGCGAACAGGTGCCGGTCGCCGAGCCGGCCCTTCGACCACAGCCAGATGGCGATGCCGATGGCGAACAGCAGCGCCCGGTGCGCGCCCAGACCGTTGTAGAGCGTGTTGACCAGGCCCGGCGGGATCGCCCAGTCCTTGACGACCACGGGGACGACGACGAGGGCCCACAGCAGCGCCTTGAGCGCCCGGCCGCGGACCCGTGACGCCAGCAGGGCGCCCGCGATGAACCCCGTGACCTGGATCGGGAGCGTCCAGTAGGAGGCGTCGACCAGGCGGGCGTCCGGGAACCAGCTCTGCAGCAGGAGGACGTTGACGAGCAGGTCGCGCGGGGTGAGCTCGCTCCAGCCGGCCGGTGCGAGGTAGCGCAGCACGGCGTAGGTGCACACGGCCGCCACGAGGTAGGCGGGCACCAGGCGTGCCAGGCGGTTGCGCAGGAAGCGGCCGGGTTCGCCCTTGGCCAGTGACGAGCAGGCGAAGAAGGTGGAGATCACCACGAGCGTGCTCGCCCCGAACTCGAAGCCGAAGACGAACGGTGGCCGGTCGAGCTCCGGGTGGTTCGCCGGGCCCACCCGGGTGGCGTGTTGGAGCATCACGCACAGCACGGCGAGGATGCGCAGGACGTCCCAGTTGATCCGGCGTTTGGTAGGCACGAGGTGGAAGAACCCTAATCAGACGACATCGGAGGAGCGGCGGAGTTCGTTACCAACCCTAAGGGGTCGGGCTGTGGGGATCCTCAAGGGTGTCGGGTCGGATACGGTCGGCCATTGTGGACGTACTAGAGGACTACACGGGGCACGTGACGCCGGGCGGCCCGGCGGCGCGGCGCACCCTCGACGCGCTGACCATCACGAAGATCTCGGTCGGGCCGATGGACAACAACGCGTACCTGCTGGTCTGCCGCGCGACGAACGAGGGTCTGCTGATCGACGCGGCGGCCGACCCTGAGCGGCTGTCGGACGTGGTGGGCCACTCGGTGGACCGGCCGAGGCTGAAGACCGTGGTGACCACGCACCGGCACCAGGACCACTGGGGCGCCTTGGGCGCGGTGGCCGGCGCGAACGGCTCGAACACCGTCGCGCACGCGGCGGACGCGGAAGTCCTGCCCATCCCGCCCGACGTGCTGGTGGAGCACGGCGACACGGTGCACGTCGGCGAGGTCCCCTTGACGGTGATCCACCTGCGCGGCCACACACCGGGCTCGATCGCCCTGCTGTACCGCGGCCCAACCGGCCACCCCCACCTCTTCACCGGGGACTCGCTGTTCCCGGGAGGGGTCGGCAAGACCACGTCGCCCGAAACGTTCACTTCCTTGATCGACGACGTGGAGAGCCGGATCTTCGCCGAGCTGCCCGACGACACGTGGGTCTACCCAGGTCACGGCGACGACACCACCCTGGGGCGTGAGCGACCTCACCTGGCCGAGTGGCGTTCGCGCGGCTGGTGACCCAGTGCTCGATGGATGAGCGGCCGGTCACTCATCGGTGCCATCACTGACGGGGTGACCGGTGTCGTCACAGCTCGAGGCGACCCTTCGATGACGGCCGGCGCGGCACACCGTCCGGCACGCCCCGTCGAGGTCAGAGGTGGTCGACGTCGGCGGATGTCGCGGTGTGCAGTTCGAGGGTGCCGAGGTGCTCCGGGGTGCCGGTGAGGAAGACCGCCTGGTCGTGCCAGCTCGCTGTGATCACCACGGCGCCCAGTGCGTCGATCCTGGTGGCCGGTACGAGGTCGCTGTCGATCACGACGTCCACGGGTGCGGCGGGCGCGTCGGTGACGGCCGCACGGACCCGGGCGTGGTTCGCGGCGGAGCTCTCGCGCGACGGCACCACGAGGCCGCGTTCGCGACCGCCGGCTCCGCCCAGGAACCTGAGCAGCTGGACCTCGGCGTTCTCGACGGGCAACCCTCGCGGGGAAAGCCCGTGTGGCGACCGCACGGTCTTGATCACCAGCCGCGGGCTTCCGGTCGGGGACCGGTAGGTGACGTCGACGGCCCACGGCTCGTCGCCCGCGCGGTCGGTCCCCACCGCCGCGATCGACCCGAGGCCCATGCCCGTCGACGCCGCGGCCACGCGACCGGGGAACGCGGCGAGGTGTTCACGAGGATGGGGGTCGCGGGGAAAACCCGCGGCCCCCATCGATCGGTGGTCCATGAGGCGCTCACCCTCGATCGGCCGAGCGCCGACTCGGCACGGTAGGCGCTCAGTAAATGTACTCGGGATCGTAAGGCCCGCCGGAGAAGCAGACCGAACCGTCCACCAGGATAGCGTAATTGCTACCGTTGGGTGAAACGGAGGCCGCCGCGGGCCCGACCGTCAAACCACCCACGATGCGGGGCAGGCTGACATAGCCGTCGGCGTCGTAGAACGGCGCGAACGAGTGGGAGGTCGTGCCGCCGGAATCGTCCAGCACCACGGTCCAGGAGAACGTGGACACCGCGTCGCGAACGAAGAACCCGGTGTCGATCAGGACCTCCCTGTTGCCGCGCGCGTTGAGCCAGACCCACGAAGTGCCGCAGTTCCCGGAGACC
This sequence comes from Saccharothrix carnea, assembly GCF_003014735.1. Classification (GTDB taxonomy): domain Bacteria; phylum Actinomycetota; class Actinomycetes; order Mycobacteriales; family Pseudonocardiaceae; genus Actinosynnema; species Actinosynnema carneum. Next base: position 47,233 of record NZ_PYAX01000027.1, read on the forward strand.
ACGTTGTTCGTGGTCAGCTCACCCGGAGTGCCCTTTTTCACGGAATACTGCGTGCCGTCCGGATTGGTGCGGATCTCGTAGCCGTTCGCTTCGGCGACCGCGGCGTCGAAGCCGCCGAACCGCATCGGCACCTCCACCACCGTGGTGGCGTTCCCGCCGCTCGGTGACACCGGTGCGGCGCTGCCGGCAGCGGTCGTACCGATGATCGCGACCAGCGTGGCAACCCCCACCAGCACGGCCCGGCCCGCGCTCCGGAGCCTCGCCGTCCTCGTTTGCCCCGACGTCGCGGCCCAGTCTGCCGCCTTGTGCTGTCGTGCCATTTGTTCCCCCTCGATCGTCCGAACGAAGTTACCGGAAACTCCTCGCGCGAATGCGTCACAGCAATCGCGCACACGTCCTGCTCCAGGGACGTGCCGGTCCGTGCCGACAACCAGCGCCACGTGGAATGGAAACGGGCTGCACGGAACGGCGTTCACCAGTGGTGCGAGGAATTGGTCGAACCTGGTGCACGTTCCGACCGGCCGGCACTGGTTCGAATAGTGCCCCACCGGGGGAATCCGGTGCAAGCAATAAGACGCGCGACTGCCGACCCCGCCGACGTGATGTCTCGCCACGGCGGGACAGCTACGCCGCAAGGCGCACGCATCCGCCGAGGTCCCACTTCCGGACAACGCGAGCCGCTGCACGCCGTGGAGCGGGAATCGTCACCGCTCCCCCACGGTCATGGGTTGTCGGTGCGCGCCGGTTCGGCGTCGAGCGGGATTTCGGTGTCCTCGTCGAACGCGACCGGTCGGACCAGGGTGAGGTCGGTCGGCGTGGCACGGATCGTGGTGATGGCGATGCGGGCCGCTTCCTCCGGCGGGAAGCCGTAGACGCCGGTGGCGATGGCGGGGAAGGCGACGGTGCGGGCGCGCAGGTCGGCGGTAACTTCGAGGCTGCGCCGGTAGCAGGAGGCCAGGACTTCCGCCTCGCCGTGACCGCCGCCCTCCCACACCGGGCCCACGGTGTGGATCACGTGCCGGACCGGCGGGGTCAGGTCGAACGCGGGGGTGGCCAGGGCGGCGTCGGTGAGCCCCGGGTCCAGCTCGCGGTACGCCGCACGGGCGGCGGCCAGGAGCCGGTCCGGGTCGACCACCACCACGTCCCGCCGGGTCCGCGGGCTGATCGTCATCCCGGCGACGGGACCGCGCGGTTCGTCCACCTCACGACCACAGGTTCACCCGATCCGGTCCACCGCGTCGAGCAGGTCGAGGTAGCCGTCGCTCGCCCGCCACAGGCCGTCCGAGACCGTCGTGAGCTTGCCGGGGCTCCAGCGCCGCTCCTCGTACGCACGGGTCTGGCGGCGCAGTGCCCGCAGGCTCACCGCCAGCTCGTCGGACAGCCGGGCCCGCAGCTCGTCGGCTCCCGGCGCGGGCGGCCTGACCTGCTCGCCACGCCCGTCCGCGAGCGCCGCGACGGTCTCCTCCACCAGCCCGTCCGCCGCGTCCCAGACCAGCGCGGGCCGGTCGACGTGGTGGTTCCAGACCGGGGCGTGCGCCGAGCGCCACAGCACCCGGACCGGGTTCCTGGACGCCCTCGTCGCGTTGGCCCAGTGCTCGGCGCCGTGCGGCTCGCTCAACCACGGGACGTCGTCGACCGGCAGGTCCACCACCACGGCGACGGTCACCCGTTCGAGATCACGTGGTGCGCCGAGGATGTCGCCCACGGCCCACAGCCGCACCGCCCGCAACGGGTGGATCGAGCTCGGCAGACCCGCCAGTTCGCCGCACTTGGCCGCCAACTCCTCGACGTGCCGCACCGCCCGTGACCATTTCACCCGTCCATCCTCACCCATCCCGGGGGCGGGTGGCGGCCCGCGTCACCTCTGTCCGGTCAGGACGGTCACGTGGACGTGTTCGGTGAACGGCCCGTGGGGTTCCAGGGCGCGGCCGATCCGCTCGGTGAAGGCGGGACGGTCCGCGGGGAACCGGTCGGCGGGCAGCGCCGAGAGGACACCGCCCACAACGGACTCGACGTCCAGGGTGTCGGTGTAGTCGACAGCGCGCACGTCGACCCGGAACCCGGCCTCGACCAGGCTCCACCGGTACCGCTCCTGGCTCTCCTCGTCGGTGCCGCACGTGCGGCCGGCGGGCGTGCCCAGCCACTGCTCCAGGCTCTCGCGCAACGCCCGCGACCAGTCGCTGTCCTGCAGCCACAGCGGCGTGCCGTTGGTCAGCACCGCCACCCCGCCACCCGGCCTGACCAGCGAGGACACCTCGCGGAACAGGTCGTCGTGCCGCATCCAGTGCAACGCCTGGCCGATCGTGACCACGCCGACCGACCCGTCGCCGAGCGCGGCGCGCAGCGCGGGCACGTCCGCGTCCGTCCCGACGACCCAGGACACGTTCGCCAGTCCCCGCTCCGCCGCCGCACGCCGACCGTGCGCCAGCATGTCCGGCTCCGGGTCGACACCGACCACGGCGCGGACCCGGCCCGCGAGCGGCACGGTCACCTGCCCGGTGCCACACCCGAGGTCCACCGCCACGTCGTCCGACGTCAGCGCGAACACCTCCGCCAGCGCGTCGAACACCGCCGGCGGATAGCCCCGCCGGTAGCGGTGGTAGTAGTCGGCCACGTCACCCCGGAAACCCAGTGCCATGACCACAGGGTGCCCACGGCGGCGGTCGGACGACAGCGATTGCGCTCATGGCCGAAACGGTCACCGGACCGGTCGGTATCTTCGCCCGCATGGAGCAGGTGGTGGAGATCTACACCGATGGCGCGTGCAGCGGGAACCCCGGGCCTGGCGGGTGGGGTGCGGTGCTGCGGTACGGGGCGCACGAGCGCGACCTGTTCGGCGGCGAGTCGTCGGCCACCACCAACAACCGGATGGAGCTGATGGCGCCGATCCGCGCGCTGGAGACGCTCAAGCGGCCGTCCGCGGTGCGGATCTACACCGACAGCACCTACGTCCGCAACGGCGTCCTGTCGTGGATGACCAAGTGGAAGGCCAACGGCTGGCTGACGTCGGGCAGGCAGCCGGTCAAGAACGTCGACCTCTGGCAGCGCCTCGACGCCGCCGCCGCGCCCCACCAGGTCGAGTGGCACTGGGTGAAGGGACACGCCGGGCACCCGGAGAACGAACGCGCGGACCGGCTGGCGGTCCGCGGCGTCCGGGCGGCGATGGAGTCAGATCTGCGGGCAGACGTCGTACATGACGCGGAACAGGCGTGAGGACTCCGGGGTCTGCCCGGGCGGCAGGGCGAAGTAGCCCTTGGCCGCTTCCACGCACTGGGTGAGCAGGTCGTGCTGGGTGGTCAGGGTGGACTCCCGGGACCGGTTGGTCTCCAGGGTCGCGTCGGCCTGCTCCTGCCTTCCGGTCACGTTGGCGAGCGTTCGTTCCTGGTCGGCGCGGGTGCTGGCGATCGTGTCGCGGTCCGTGCGTTCGCCCAGGTAGAGGGCCGTGAAGAGGCCCGCGACGAGGGCGAACACGGCGGCCAGCGCGGATAGCGCGACGACCGGTGCCCGGCTGGGGCCGGTGGTCGGCGGTGGCGCCGCCTGGTACGGCAGCGGCACGCCGTTCGGCGGGGTCGGCGGCGGTGGCGTCAGTCCCGGTGGCGTCAGTGCCGGTGACGTCATCAGCGGCGGTGGCGTGAACAGGCGGTCGGGCTCTGGCGTGGTCATGTCGGCTCCCCGGCTCAGCAGTTCTCGGCGGCGCGGCGGACGGCGGGCCGCAGGGCCTCTTCGTCGTCGCTCCTCGCCGCGATGATCGATTCCTTGGCCGGGTCGGCGCACTTGTGCAGCTCGGCGTTCGCCGCCTCCAGCGTGGCGATCCGGTCGGTCACGGTGTCGTTGGTCTGCTCGGTCTCGGCCAGCCGTCCCTCGGCGTCGGTGAGCGACCGGCTCGTCCGGTCCAGCCGCTGGACCTCCAGGCCGTGCTCCTCCTTCGCCCCGACGAACAGCACGATCGTCAGCACGGACGCGCCCAGCAGCAGCACGACGAGCAGGCTCAGCAGCACGACGGCGACCCGTGAGCGTGGCCGCGGCGGTGCCGGCGGTGACGGGATCGACAGCACGTGGTCGGTCATGGTGGCCCCCTCTTTCCCTTGTGTTGCCTTGAAAGTAGGGATGCCGGGCACCACCGGCCAAGCCTCGGGAGGGCGGAAACTTCCGCTATCCGGCAGGGACCCGGGGCTCAGAGCCAGCCGTTGTCGTGGGCGGTGACGTAGGCCTCGGAACGGGTCGCCGCGCCCAGCTTCGCCACCGCCGCGGCCAGGTAGTTGCGGACGGTGCCGGTGGACAGGTGGGTCTGGCGCGCGATCACGGCCACCGGCGTGTCGTACTCCGCCAGCCGCAGCACCTCCAGCTCACGCGGCGTCAACGGGCACGGCGGCGTGGTGAGCGCGTCCGCCGCCAACTCCGGGTCGACGTACCGGGCGCCGCCGTGCACCCGCCGGATCACGTCCGCCAGCGTGCCGCCCGGCGACCCCTTCGGCAGGAACCCCTTCGCGCCGGCCGACAGCGCCCGCCGCAGGTGGGGCGGCTTGCCGCGACCGGTCAGGACCACCACCGCGCACGACGGCAGGGACGACGCCAGCGACGCGGTCACCTCGAACCCGTCCAGCACCGGCATCTGCAGGTCCACCACGGCCACGTCCGGCCGGTGCGCCAACGCCGCGCGCACCGCCTCCCGGCCGTCCCCCGCCTGCGCCACCACCTCGATGTCCGGTTCCAGCCCGAGCAGCGCCGCCACCGCGACGCGGATCAGCTCCTCGTCGTCGGCCAACAGCACGCGTATCACGGCCGCACGGTCGCCACCAGCGTGAACACACCGCCCTCCTCCCCCGTGCGCACCGTCCCGCCGACCCGCTCCAGCCGCTCCGCCAGCCCGCGCAACCCCGACCCGTGCCCCGGCACGCCGGCCGCGCCGTCGTTCGCCACGGTCAGCCGCACCTCGTCGGCACCGACCGCGACGTCGATCGTGCACCACCGGGCCCGGCTGTGCCGCAGCACGTTCGTCCCCGCCTCCCGCAACGCCCACGACAGCTCGCGCGCCACCGCGGGCAACGCCGCCGGAATTGACACCGTGCACCGCACCCCGGCCGAGGTCAACACCTGCTCGATCGCCGACGCCTGCTCGTCCAGGTCGACGGTCCGGTAGCCGTGCACGGTCTCCCGCAGCTCCGCCAACGCCGACGCGGCCAGCTCACGCACCCCGTCCGCCTCCGCGCCGGCCCGCGCGCCGTCCACGGTCGCCAGCCGCGACGCCAGCTCCGCCTTCAACGCGATCACGGTCAACCGGTGCCCCAGCACGTCGTGCACGTCCCGCGCGAACCTCAGCCGCTCCTCGATCACCGCCAGCCGGGCCCTCGCCTCACGTCCCCGCTGCGCCTGCACCACCAGGTCCCACAACCACACCGGCAGCACGTGCATCAACGCCAGCCCCAGGCCGACACCGCCGGCGATCACCAACGCCCGCAACGGTTCCGGCGACACCACCACGGCCACCGCGACCACCACGGGCACCACCACCCACCACCGCCGACGCACCACCACCGGCGCCGTCCCCACGAGCGCCGCGCCGACCCACGCCCACGTGTCCCACCGCCCCGCCGCCACCGGCGCCAGCAACGGCACCGACAGCAGCGACGCCACCAGGAACGCCACGTCCCACCGGGACCGCGCCGAACCCGGCGTCACCGACGCGTAGAGCACGCCCGCGCAAGCCGCGCTGAACAGCACCACGCCGACCAGTCCCGCCACCACCCAGGCGGGCCGCCGTTCCAGCAGCACGCCGACACCCGGCCCGACCAGGCTGGTCGACCAGGCCACGCCCAGCGACACCAGCGTGAGCACCCTCGCCCGCCGCATCACGCGCTCACCATGCCAGCGACACGCCGACGAACGCATCCACCACGGCGCACGCCAGCGCGTACCAGGTCGGCACCACCAGCTTGGCGCGGAAGTGCACGAGGTCCCAGGCGGCGTGCGCCAACCAGCCCGCCGCCACCAGGTACCGGCCGACGTCGGGGTCCACGAGCAGCGCCACCGCCGCCACCGCGCCGAACACCGCCACGCCCGCCACCTGCGCCCACAGCACGCGGGTGCGGCGCAGCTCGCGGCGCAGCAACCCGACCACCAGGTAGACCAGCGCGCACGCGACCAAGCCCCACGTGCCGAAGCCGGTCCAGTCGTCGCCGCCGTCGGACACGATCACCACGCCCAGCGCGGTCGAGATCACCAACGAGTAGATCGAAGAGCGTTTCATGGACTCCACGGTGGTGCGGGCGGCGCACAACCCACACCCCCGCGGTGTCACGAAGAACCCGTGCGGATCGCACGGCCCGACCGTGCGCTACCGCAGCACGGTCCCCAGCCGCCGCATGCCCTCCGCGATCTCGTCGACCGTGTTGGTGGTGAACGACAGCCGCAGCGTCGACCGGTCCGGCGTGGTCGCGTAGAACGGCGCACCGGGCACGAACGCCACGTCACGCGCCAACGCCGCCGTGATCAGCGAAGACGTGTCCACCCCACCCGGCAGCGACACCCACACGAACATCCCGCCGTCCGGATCGCTCCACCGCGTCCCGGCGGGGACGGTCGACGGCAGGGCGCCGATCATCGCGTCCCGCCGCTCCCGGTAGGCCGCGCACAGGCCGCGGATGTGCTCGTCCAGGTCGTTCGCCTTCAGGTACACCGCCGCCGCGGCCTGGTCCACGGTGGACGTGTGCAGGTCCGCCGCCTGCTTCACGATCACCAGCGTGCGCATGATCGACTCGGGCGCGCGCAGCCAGCCCAGCCGCAGACCCGGCGCGCCGACCTTGGAGAAGCTGCCCGCGTACAGCACGCGGTCGCTCATCGACGCCAGCGACGGCACCGGCTCGCCCCGGTAGCGCAGCTCGCCGTACGGGTCGTCCTCGACCACCCACAGGCCGTGCCGGTCGGCCAGCGCGGCGATCTCGGCCCGCCGCGCCGCGCTCAACGTCCGGCCGGTCGGGTTGGCGAACGTCGGCACCAGGTACAGCAGCTCCGGCCGTTCCCGCGCGATGACGTCCGCCAGCGCGGCGGGGTCCAGGCCGTGCTCGTCACCCGCGACGGGCACGACCCGGGCACCGGCGAGCTGGAAGCACTGCAGCGCGGCCAGGTAGGTCGGCTCCTCCACCGCGACGACCGCGCCCGGCTCCAGCAGGGCGGTCACGACCAGCGTCAACGCCTGCTGCGAGCCGGACGTGACCAGCAGGTCCTCCACCGCGGTCGGCAGGCCGCGCCGGGTCAGCCGGTCGGCGACCAGGCCGCGCAGGTCCACGTCGCCCTCGGTGGGCGCGTACTGCAGGGAACGGGCGGAGACCGCCTGGTCGAAGGCCGCGCGCAGGCCGTCGACGTCGAACAGCTCGGGCGCGGGCAGGCCACCGGCGAACGAGATGACCTCCGGGCGGGAGGTGAGGGCGAGCAGGTCGCGGACGGGCGAGCCGGCGAAGGTGCGCGGCATGAAGGGCTCCTCGAAATCGTCGAGCGGAAGAGGTTCACGCGGTCGTGCCACGCATGAGGTCGGCCGCACTGGGGTCGAGGCGCCACGGTCATCCTAACGCCCGACGTTGACAGCATATATGCCGTTACAGCTATATTGCCGGTATGGCATCTACGTTCGCCGTGCTCGCCGACCCGCACCGGCGGCAGATCCTGGACGTGCTGCGTGACGGCGAGCGACCGGTCAACGACCTGGTCGACGGGTTGTCGGTGAGCCAGCCGACGGTGTCCAAGCACCTGAAGGTGCTGCGCGACGCCGGGCTGGTCGAGGTCAGGCGGGACGCCCAGCGACGGCTCTACCGGCTGCGGCCGGGGCCGTTGGCCGAGGTCGACGCCTGGCTCGCGCCGTACCGGCGGATGTGGGAGGACAGCCTCGACGCACTGGAACGCCGACTGGACGTGATCGGCCGGGAAGACGGGAGTCGCTGATGAGCACCGAGCTGCGGCGGATCGACGGCAAGCCCGTGCTGAGGTTCGAGCGGGTGCTCGGGCACCCACCGGACCTGGTGTGGCGGGCGGTCACGGAGCCGGCCGAGCTGGCGCACTGGTTCCCGGCGGCGGTGGCGGTCGACGGGAAGGAGCTGACGTTCTCCTTCCCCGACCAGGTCACCACCGGCGAGGTGCTGGAGTCCGACCCGCCCAGGGTGTTCGCGTTCCGCTGGAACACCGACGTGCTGCGGTTCGAACTGCTGCCGCACGAGCGCGGCTGCCTGCTCGTGTTCACGCACGTCCTCGGCGACGAGCACGGCGCGGCCCGCAACGCCGCCGGCTGGGACACCTGCCTCGCGGCACTGGAGGCGCGGCTCGACGACCGGCCGTTCGAGCCTCCGGCGGACGTGCTCGGCCCGATGGAGCGCTACCTCCGCGAGTTCGGGCTGGACGAGGGCCGGTTGGACGGCGACGTGGTGCGGTTCGTGCGCGACCTGGTCTGGCGCCCGCTGGACGAGGTGTGGGCGCTGCTCACCGAGGGCGAGGAGGGCGTGCCGACCCGGGCGACCAACCCGCACGTGCCGGCCGGACCACTGGTCGAACGCACACCACCGCGCGTGCTGGCGTTCGACTCGCCGACCGGCCGGGTGCGCTGGGAGTTCCGGCACGACCCCGACGAGGGCACGACGGTGGAGCTGACGCACGCGCTGGCCGACCCGGCGTTCGCGCCGCAAGCGCTCGCGGCGTGGCACGCGCACCTGGAACTGTTCTTCGCGGCCACGTTCGGCGACGTCCGCTGCCCGTGGCCGGAGGACCGGGTCGCCGAACTGCTCGACCACTACCGCAGCTGAGCGTCCACCCGGGCCAGGTGGTCGCGGCCGTAGGGTCCGTTCTCCAGACCGTCCACCAGCACCGCGGGCAGGTCGGCGGCGATCTCGGCGGACCGTGAGGCGGCGGCCAGGGCGACGGTGGCGACCGTGTCCACGTCACCGGTGAAGGCGACGCACGCCCGCAGGATCGAGCTGAGCGAACCGCCGCGGGACAGGGCGGTCAGCGCCGCGCGCACGCTCATCACGCCCTTCGACCCGACCTTGCCCTGCCACGGCCGCGCCCACACCCCGGAGCCCAGCCGGTCGGCGATCCAGGTGCCGACCTCGGCCACCGGCCCCAGCCCGTGGTGGCAGTAGTGCACGGCCAACGCCGCCGCCCGCGCCGCCGCCACCCCGTCCGGCGTGTCGTGGGTGACCTTGGCCTGCACGTCGGTGTGGTGCAGCACGTCGGCCACGGTCGGCAGCAGCCCGGCGGGCGAGGCGCGCATCGCCGCGCCGCTCTTGTCGCTGTCCGGCCGGATGCGGGCCAGGAACTCCGCGCCGGTGTGCACCGTCTCCAGGAAAGCCTGGAAACCCCGCGCATAGCCCTCGCGCGGGTCGCGGTGGAACGCGTCCACGAACGCCGAAGCCACCGACTCGGGCGTCCACGCCGCACCGGACACCCGCAGCTCGGCCAACGCCAGCGTGAGCTGCGTGTCGTCGGTGTAGCTGCCCGGGCGGATGCCGGGGTGCCGCGGGTGTCGCACGTACCCGGCGAGGGTGTTGTGCCTGGTCACCAACGCCGCGTCGGCGTACTCGAAGCCCGCGCCGTACGCGTCCCCGATCGCCAGTTCGACCAGCATGCCGCACACGTTATAGGCCGCGTTATAACTGATTCGATATATCCCGTTTCACCCGGTCGAGTGGTACGAATCTCGTGACCCAAGACACCCCTGTGCGCGAGAAATCGCGTGTCTTCGGAATCGAGGAACACTTGCGAATCACCAGGTTGATCCCTGCGCTCGCAGCCGCGTTGCTGTCCCTGCTCGCCCTCGTCCCGTCGGCGTCGGCCGCGCCGGCGTCGACGTCGGAGGGCGGCGTGACGCCGTACATCATCGGCGGCGGCTACGCGAGCAACGCCCCGTGGGCGGCCAGGCTGTTCTCCAACGGCAGGCAGACGTGCAGCGCGACCATCATCGCGCCCACGTGGATCCTGACCGCGAGGCACTGCGTCAGCGGCGGCGGGCTGTCGTTCCGCATCGGCAGCCTCGACCAGACGTCCGGCGGCACGGTGGCCAACGGCGTGCAGACCCACAACCACTCGTCGGACCTGTCGCTGGTCCGGCTCGACCGCTCCGTGTCCGCGACCTACGCCCGGCTCGGCCAGCCGGGTTCGGTCACCGTGGGCCAGAACGTGCAGGTCTACGGCTGGGGCGCGACGTCCCAGTGCGGCTCGGAGATCAACTGCCAGTCGCAGTACCTGAAGGTCGCGAACGTGACCGTCACCGGCGGCTGCACCGACGCCTACGGCGGCAACGCGATCTGCGCCCGGCGCGGTGACGGCATCACCGCGGGCGGCGACTCGGGCGGCCCGATGATGGCGGGCGGCGTGCAGGTCGGCGTCGCGTCCACCAGCGACCGGCAGACCACCACCGCCTACACCAACGTGACGCGGTACCGGTCGTGGATCCAGTCCATCGCCGGGGTCTGATCCGGTAGCACGGCCCGCTCGCGCGACGCGGTCACAGCGCACCCCAGTCGCGCGAGCGGGCCATCAGGTGCCCGTGCACCAGGGCCACCGACTGGTTCGCCAGCCCACCGACCCGGGTGGCCGGGACGAACGTGGACAGCAGGTCGAGGTTTGTCACCGCGCAACTCCGCCCTACTCCGTGGAGGCGCGGTTGCGCGAGCTGGGCGCGGTGCCGCAGACCGGTCCGGCCTGGTCGAGCACCGTCGTCGTGGACGGCAACCTGGTCACCGGCCAGAATCCTCAGTCCAGTGTGGACACCGCGCGGCTGGTGCTGGAAGCCTTGTCGTAGGCCGATCTCGCGGCCTCGATCTCGTCGTCGTGCCGCAGCACCCACTGTCCCAACGGGACGACGAGCTCCAGCAGGGAACGGCCCAGCGCGGTCGCCGAGTACGTCACACCGGCGGCCTTGCCTGGCCGCACCTCCCGGCTGACCAGGCCGTCGCGCTCCAGGGCGCGCAGGGTGCGGATGAGGATGCGGCGGCTCAGCTCGTGCACCGCGCGGTCCAGCTCGTTGAAGCCGTAGGGGCGTTCGGCGACCAGGACCAGCACCAGCAGGCTCCACTTGTCGCCGACCCTGGCCAGCACGTCGGACACCCGGCAGGCGGCGCGGTCGGCGGCCGTGACCGGCACCGGGACCAGTGACATGGATGTGCCTTCTTCCGGGTCGTCGTCTCGCCGTCCAAGCTCCAGGTTATGGCGAACGCGGTGATCACGGGCGGCACGAACGGCATCGGCCGGAGCTTGGCGGCACGACTGGCGCGGGAGGGGCACCGCGTCGCGGTGGTGGGCCGGTCGACCACGGCCCCGGACGGGGTCGAGCTGATCCGGGGCGACCTGAGCACGGTCGCGGGCACCGCGGCGGTGGCCGACCAGGTGGCGTCGCGGTTCGACGTGGTCGACCACCTCGTGCTCGGCGCGGGCCGGTTCAACCGCCGCCGCGTGATCACCGCAGACGGCTTGGAGCACTCGTTCGCGCTCTACGCGGTGAGCCGCTTCGCGCTGGTGGAACGGTTGCTGCCGGTGTTGGAGCGGTCGGCGGCGCCGGTGGTGGTGAGCCTGTGCGGCGTGGCCGGGCTGAAGGGGCCGGGCATCCAGTGGGACGACCTCGCGCTGAGCCGCGGGTTCCGGGCGTTCCGGGCGGTCAGCCAGGGCGCGCGGGCGGCCGACCTGCTCGGCGCCGGTTTCGCCGACCGGCACCCGGGCAGTGCCGTGCGGTACGTGCTGCACAACCCGATGTTCGTGGACAGCGGGCTCGGCGAGCAGGTGGGCGGTCTGCGCGGCCGGGCGCTGGACCTGACGGCCCGGTTGTTCGCCCGGTCGGCCGACGACGCGGCGGGCCAGGTCCACCGGTTCCTGGCCGACCCGCCCACCGCGCCGCTCACCGCGTCCCGCGCGGGCAAGCCGGTCGACCCGGCCCGGCCCGAGTTCGACCGGGCCACCGCCGCCCGCCTCTACACGGTGCTGGACGGCATCACCGCCTCGGCGCGGTGACGCGGCACGAGCGCGAGCACCACGCCGCCGACGACGGTCGCGAGCCCGCCGACCGCCAGTGCCCCCGGAGCGCCGAAACCCGTGCCCGCCAACGCGATCAGCGCCGCGAGCCCCATGGAACCGCCGACCTGCTGTGACGTGGTGGCCAGCGCGGACGCCACCCCCTGTTCGGCGTCGGCCACCCCGGACGAGGCGGCCACGAACATCGCCGGGAACGTCAGCCCGCCGCCGACACCCCACACCACCAACCCCGGCAGCAGGACCCAGAACCCGCCGCCCCACGCCATCCCCCCGGCCAGCAGCGCGATGCCGACGCCGTTGACGACCATGCCGACGACCAGCGTGGTCCGCACACCCCACCGGGCGATCGCCGCACCGGTGCCCTTGAGCGACGCGGTCATCGACATCAGGGTCAGCGGCACGAACGCCAACCCGGCGGCCAGCGGCCGGTAGCCCAACGCGCCCTGCAGGTGCGTGGTGAACAGGTAGTAGGCGCCGCCCAGCGAGCTCTGGAACAGCAGCACCACGCCGATCGCGCGGACCAGCGCCCGGTTGCCGAACAACCGCAACGGCACCAGCGGGTCGCGGGTCCGCCGTTCCACGGCCACGAACGCGCCCAGCACGGCCACCCCGCCCGCCACCGCGATCCCGCCTCGCACCCAACCCGTCTCCGGGCCCGTGACCAGCCCGAACACCAGCAGCACCGACCCGGCCGTGGCCAGTACCGCGCCCGGCACGTCGAAGCGCTGCCGCGCGCCACCGACCCGGTCGGCAGGTAGCACCGACACGGCCGTCACGGCGGCGCCCAACGCCAGCGGCACCAGGACGAACAACGTCCACTCCCAGCCGAGCGCGTCGGTCAGCACGCCGCCGAGCAACGCGCCCGCCGCCAACCCGCCGCTGCCCGCCGCGCCCCACACCGACAACGCGCGCGTCCGCGCCGGGCCTTCGGTGAACGTCGTGCTGATCAACGCCAACGTCGCCGGCGTCAGCAACGCGCCGCCGACACCCTGCACCGCCCGTGCCGCGACCAGCACGCCCGGCGCCGTCGCCAGCCCGCCGACCAGGCACGCCACCCCGAACACCACCAGACCGGCGACGAACGCCCGGCGCGCGCCGAGCCGGTCGACCACCCGCCCCGCGCACAGCAGGAACCCGCCGAACGCGACGGCGTAGGCGCTGACCACCCATTGCAGGGACTGACTGGAGAAGCCGAGCGCACGCCCCACGTCGGGCAGCGCCACGTACACGATGTTGTAGTCCACGGCCACGATGAACTGGGCAAACGCCAGCAACGCGATCGCGAGCCCGGCACGGGCGCGTGCCGGGACCACTGTGGTGTCCACGCGAGATTCACCCCGTATTTTTACTGCACGGCGTATAGTTTGAATACGCCGGACAGTACAGCAACGCGGTAGAGTGTCAACCGTGGGAGATCCAGTGCCCAACCGGCGGGCGCGACTGCGGGCGGAGACGTCCGCCGAGATCAAGGCGATCGCGCTCAAGCTCATGGCCGCCGGAGGCCCGGACGCGATCTCGCTGCGCGCCATCGCCCGCCAGATGGGCATGACGGCCAACGCCATCTACGGGTACTACGCCACCCGCGACGACCTGGTCACCACCCTGATCAGCGACGTCTACACCGACCTGGTGCGGCACCTGGAGGCCGCGCGCGACGCCCGGCCCGCCGGTGACGCGGCGGGCCGGATCGTGGCGTGGGCCGAGACGTTGCGCACCTGGTCGCTGGCCAACCCGGAGGGCTTCCGGCTCATCTACGGCGACCCGGTGCCCGGCTACCAGCCGCCGGAAGAGGGCGTGGAAGCCGAGCGGCGGGCGTGCGCGGCCCTGGTCGGCCTCGTCGCCGACGCGTGGCCGCGGGCCGCCGGGCGGCAGTCGCACGGCGACCACGACTGGGCGGACTTCGACCCGCACGTCGTGGAGACCGTGCGGGCCGAGCACCCGGACCTGCCGCCGGCGGCAGTCGCGCTGTCCTTGCGGGTGTGGGGCCGGATGCACGGCCTGGTGGCGCTGGAGGTCTACGGCCACCTGCGCGGCCAGACCCGTGACCCGGGCAAGGTCTACCGGGCCGAGATGGCCGACCTCATCTCGTCACTCGGCCTGGCCTGACGTCACCGCCGCACGCGGAAGCGCAGGTGCAGGACGTCGTCCGTCTCGGTCACCTCGACCCGCTCCAGCTCGCCGGCGGGCAGCCCGTCCAACAGCCGCGCACCCGCGCCCAGGAACACCGGCACCAGCTGCAGCCGGATCTCGTCCACCAGCCCGGCGCGCAGCACGTGCTGCGCCGCGTTCGCGGACGCCATGACCAGCACGTCCCTGTCCCCCGCCGCCGCACGCGCCTGGGCGACCGCGCTCTTCGGTCCGTCGGTGACGAACGTGAACGCCGCCGACTTCATCTCCAGCGGCGGGCGGCTCTCGTGCGTGAGCACGAAGCTCGGCACCGGGAACGGCGTGTCCTGCCAGTACTTCAGCCCCAGGTCGAACGTCCGCCTGCCCAGCACGACCGCGCCGACCGTCGCGGCGAACGGCGCGTCACCGTCCGAGCCCTCGGCAAACATCCACTCGTGCAGCCGTTCACCGCCCTCGCCCATCGGGTGCTCCTCGCCCACGTTCGGTCCGGCGCTGTAGCCGTCGAGCGACACCGAGCCGTTCAACACCACTTTGGTCACGGTCGTCCTCCAGTGAACTCGGCGCGCACCCCCAGCAGGCGCACGGCACGTGTGTCGTCGAATCTTGCCAACGCGGCGACCGCCGCGGCCTCGATCGGCTCGACGTCCATCGTCGGTTCCGCCAGCGCGACACCCCGCGTGCAGGTGAAGAACGGCACGAACCGCACCTTCACCACCACCCGCACCGCGGGCCGCCCCTCCGCCACCACGTCGTGCACCACGCGCCGGGCGAGCAGCCGCACCTGCTCCCGGATCTCGTCCGGGTCGGTCAGGTCCTGTTGGAACGTGGTCTCCCGGCTGCGCGACTTCGCGACCCACGGCGTGGCGGCGACCTCCGTGTCGCCCGCGCCCAAGGCCAACTGCCGCAAGTGCGGCCCCATCGCCGGCCCGAACCGCGCCGCCAGCACCTCCGGCCCCGCCCTGGCCAGCTCCTCGACCGTGCCGACACCCAGCTCGGCGAGCTTGGCCGCGGTCCGCGACCCGACGCCCCACAGCGCGGTCACCGGCCGTGCCGCCATCACCTCCACCCAGTTGTCCCTCGTCAGCCGGTACACCCCGGCGGGCTTGGCGAACCCGGTGGCGAGCTTGGCGCGCAGCTTGTTGTCGCCGATGCCGACCGAGCACTCCAGCCCGGTCTCCGCCTTGACCGCACGCCGCGCCGTGTCGGCCAGCGCCTCGGGGTCGTCGGTGCGCGCGCCCAGGAACGCCTCGTCCCAGCCGAGCACCTCGACCACCACGGGCAGCTCCCGCAGCACGTCCATCACGTGCGCGGACACCTCCTCGTAGGCGGGCGCGTCGGACGGCAGGAACACCGCGTCCGGGCACTTCTTCTTCGCCAGCCGCAACGGCATTCCCGAGTGGACGCCGAACTCCCTCGCCTCGTAGGACGCGGTCGCCACCACGGCGCGCTGAGTCGGGTCGCCTGCTCCGCCGACGACCACGGGCCTGCCGCGCAACTCGGGCCGCCGCGCCACCTCGACCGCCGCGATGAACTGGTCGAGGTCGACGTGCAGGACCCAGTCCGATCCGGGCACGTCGCCAGTATCACCGCGGGAGGCTGTCACCGTGCGACCGGAAGAACCGGCCCACCCGCGCCGGGCACGTGACCCGATGGACCACCCGCGCGGACGAGCCCGAGGTTCTCCGCGCCGCCCGGGAACGGGAACGGCGCCGTTTCGCGCGGACGGTGTTCGTGACACGATCAAGGGGTGCCGACCAGCCCCCGTGACCGCGACGAGCAGGGACGGGCCCGCAACGCGCGACCGCGTGACGGGCTCGGCCGCCCGCTGCCCTACGGGCTGCCGGGCGTCGAGCGCCAGCCGGAAGGCGTGCCCCGCACTCCGGAGGAAGCGCTGACCGAGGCACAGCGCCTGCTGGACCTCGGCCGACCGTTCCACGCGCACGAAGTGCTGGAGGACGCGTGGAAGGCGGCTCCGGAGTCCGAACGGGAGCTGTGGCGCGGGCTGGCGCAACTGGCGGTCGGCCTGACCCACGCCGCGCGCGGCAACCGGTCGGGCGCTTCGGCCCTGCTGGGCCGGGGCGCGCGCAACATCTCTCCTTATCGGGACGACCCGCCGCACGGCGTCGACGTGGCGGGCCTGGTCGCCTGGGCCGCCACCGGTGCCGGCGTGCCGCGGCTGACCGGGGGTTCGTGACGCGCTGGCCTACCAGGGCGTGCCCGCCGTGCACCTGGGGATGCTGACCTCGAACACGGCGGCCCGCGCGTTCTACGACCGGCTCGGGTTCCACGAGATCGACATGCCGAACGCGGAGCCGGTGACCTACTTGGGGCTCGAAGTTGGGCCGAACGCCGGCTTGGGAGCCTCGGCGGTGGGGTAACTGGTGGTCATCCCCACCCCCACCGTAGGAGGTTCGCAGTGCTAGCGATCATCGCCGCGGTCATCTTCGGCCTCGCCCTCCTGCTCGACCTGGCGAACGCCTCGCTGGGCTCCGTGCTGGACGGCGGGACGCTGCTCCTGGCCGGTCTGCTGTGCGTGGCGTTGCACCTGGCCGGTGTCGGCGCCGGCGCGCGGGCGCTCAGCTTCCGCCGCCGCCGCTGAGCGACCGCCCGTTCCCGGATGGACAATCGGCGCGTGGACGTGTCCGCGCGCCGATTGATCGTCCAGCCGCCCGAGGTCGTGGCGCGCTACGCCATGGACTGGCGGCACGACCACGAGTGGACGCAGGGCATCAAGCGGGCCGAGCTGAGCGCTCCAGGGCCTGACGGCGGGTTCGGTGTCGGCGCCGAGGTCACCCGCACCGCGCACTTCCTCGGCAAGCGGATCGACTACGTGCTGCGGGTCGTGGCGCACGAGCCGCCGGCGCTGCTGGAGATGGAGTCCGTCGCCGGGCCGTTCCCGATGCACGTCACCTACCGGTTCGACGCCACGCCCGAGGGCGGCACGACGGCGTCCATCCGCATCCGCGGCGACGCGAGCCGGCACTACCGGCTGTTCGCGCCGCTCATGGCGCGGTTCGTGCGCGCCAACATCCGCAAGGACCTCCGCGACCTCGCCCGCCACGTCCGCTGAAGGAACTTCGGACCCACGCAGCGCACGTCCGCTGGACGGTCTTCCGCTGACCGGTCTTCGCGACCCGGCCGACCGGGCGCGAGTTCAGCCGCGGGGTGGTGGCACCGACAGCAGGCACGCCACGCACGGCATGCCCTCCGGTTCCGGCAGCAGCTCGGCCGTGCTCACCTCGATCCGCTCACCGCACAAGGTGATCAGCGTCGACCGGGTGCCGTCCTCGGGTAACGCCGCCAGGTGGCAGCTCCGCTCCCACTCGCCGACGAGGTCACCGCGCTTGCGCACGAGCAGGACGGGTTCGGTGTGGTCCAGTGGCATGGCAAGTCCTCTCCCCAGAGACCAGCAGTCTGGCACCGCTCCCAGAGTCGCGCGACCACCAGTGCGGACCGCACCGGCGGCGGCGCGGATATGCTCCGCCGGTGATCAGGGTGCTGCGGGACTTCTCGACCGGTGTCGGACTGCTCGGCCAGGGCTTCGGGTTGGTGTTCCGGTCGCCGAAGCTGCTGCTCATCGGCGCGATCCCGGCGTTGCTCACGACCGTGCTGCTGATCGGCGGCCTGGTCGGGCTCGCGGTGTGGATCGACGAGATCGCCGCCTGGGTCACGCCGTTCGCCGACGACTGGAGCGAAGGGCTCCGCGCGGCCACCCGCTTCGCGGCCGGATTCTCGATCATCGGCGCGTTCGTCGCGATCGGACTGCTGCTGTTCACCGCGATCACGCTGATCATCGGCGGCCCGTTCTACGAGCACATCGCGGAGACCGTCGAGGACACCCACCTGGGCGGCGTGCCCGAGGCCGAGCAGGTGACGTGGGTGAAGTCGGCGGCGGTGGGCGTGCGCGACGCCGTGCTGCTCATCGGCATCGCGGTGCTGTGCGCGATCCCGCTGTTCGCCGCCGGGTTCATCCCCGTGGTCGGGCAGACCGTGGTGCCGGTGATCGCGGTGCTGGTCAACGGGACGCTGCTGGCGATCGAGCTGACCGCCATCCCGTTCACCCGGCGCGGCCTCAAGCTCGACGTGCGCCGGCGCACGCTGCGCAAGCGGCGCGCGGTCACCCTCGGCTTCGCCGTGCCGACCTACCTGCTGTGCCTGATCCCGTTGGCGGCGCTGGTGGTGCTGCCGGCGGCGATGGCAGGCGGCACGGTCCTCGCGCACCGCCTGCTCCACGACCAGATCAAGTGACCCGGCAGATCAGCTGAACGGCACCCACGCCTGCCGCTCCAGCCCGTCGATCCGGTTCACCTGCACGCCGACCGCCGACACCGTCCACAGGTCGTCGCCGATCACCAGCGCCCGGCGGATGCCCGGGTCGTAGCTCGACTGCTCGTGCTGCACCGAGCCCTGCGCGGAGAACGCGCCGTCGCGCAGCCGCAGCACCAGCAGGCCGCCGGACGTCGGACCCACCGGCTTGCGCGCGGTCGGCTCGGACAGCGTGGTCACCGGCAGCACCACCAGGTCGCGCGCCGGCCAGTACAGGAACGCGTGCGGGTCGAACTCGACCTCCGAGCTCGCACCGGGCAGGTGGTGGGCCGCGACCTTGGTCGGCGCGGCCGGGTCGGACACGTCGAACAGCGACACCTGCGTGCCCGTGGTCCGGCCCTGCTCGGTGGCCTCCTGGCCGACGCCGATCAGCTTCGCGTCACCGGCGGGGTGCAGGTAGGCCGAGTAGCCGGTGATCTTCAGCTCGCCCACCTTGCGCGGCTTGGCCGGATCGGACAGGTCCAGCGTGTAGAGCGGGTCGACCTGCCGGAACGTCACCACGTACCCGAGCGGGCCCGC
Organism: Saccharothrix carnea; assembly: GCF_003014735.1. Taxonomy (GTDB): domain Bacteria; phylum Actinomycetota; class Actinomycetes; order Mycobacteriales; family Pseudonocardiaceae; genus Actinosynnema; species Actinosynnema carneum. The sequence goes on from NZ_PYAX01000027.1 coordinate 66,211, forward strand.
GAACCGGACGCTGTAGATCCGCTCGCCCAGGCCGAGCCCGTCGACCTTGCCGACCTCCACCAGCTTCACGCCGTCCCGCTTGAGCACGGTGACCGCGCTCTGCGTCGCGGGCGCCTGCTCGGGGATGCCCGGCGCGTCACCGGACGTCGTCGCCACCCGCAGGTGCCCTTGGTGCTCGGACAGCGAGTACTGGTTCAGCAGCGTGCCCGTGACCCGGCCGGACGCCACGTGCGCGGGCGGGCCCGGCCGCGAGACGTCGAACTGGTGGATCTCGGTCGTGGTGGGCGCGTCGGGCGCGAACCTCGTCATCGGCCGCAGGTGGTGGTCGTCGGCCACGTACAGCGACGTGCCGGTGCCGTAGACGGTGTCGCCGTCAGCCACGATCGTCACCGCGTCGCCGTTGCCCAGCTCGCCCGGGAAGTCGAACGTCAGCACGGACAGCATCGACGTGGCCGAGTGGTCCACCGGGTGGCTGACCCGGTCGCACGCCACCAGCGCGCCCTCCGAGCGGGAGCCATCGGTGTCGGTCAGCTCGTAGCGCGGCAGCCACGACTCGATCGGCGCGGTGGCCACGAGTTCCCGGTTCGCGATCAGGGACTCCGCCTCGCTGCGACCGTCCATCGGGTACACCCACGGCAGCCGCGGCCCCGAGTGCACGACCACCCGCACCACGCCGCCGACCTGCCGCGCGTCGACGTACCGGCCGTTCACGGTGAGCGTGCCCAGGACGCGCGGCGCGCCGGACAGGTCGACCAGCGTCACCGACGAGTCCTCGGCGTACACCTCGGACGGGCCGTCGACCGCGATCCCCCGGCCCGCCACGCCCTGCCCGCCGCCGACGAGGAGCGCGCGGTCACCGTCCAGCAGCAGTTGCGAGGCGTGACCGGCGGGCACGTCCAGCGTGCCGGTGAGCTGACGGGTGGCCACGTCCAGCACGCGCAGCTTGCCGTCGGCGACCGTCACGACCCGCTTGCCGTCCGTCTTGACGAGGTCCGGCTCGTCCACGCCCGCCTCGTGGGCGTTGGTCTTGGAGTGCTCGGGCACGGCGGCCGACTCCTGCGCGGCTCGCGGCACGCTGCCGGCCCGGCTGTCCGCCGCGACGTCGCCGTCCGACTTGGTCAGGAAGCCGTGGCTGCCCAGGCCGTACACGCCGACGTGCGGCGCGATCGCCTTCCTCAGCTCGGCCAGCGCGGTGTCGCACGTGTCGAACGCCACCAGGTCCACCGGGACCGCCTCGATCGGCGGCACCACCCGCCAGTCCTCCGCCTCGGTGGGCACGGCGGAGGCCGCGCTCACCCCCACCACCAGTGCCGCGCCGCCGAACAGCGCCGCCCGCGTACCCCAGGACCATCGCCTCATGTCCCCAGGACGGGACGAACGGGGCAAAGGGTTGCGCGGACCCCGTTCCCGCGTGGCGTAGGCCGATCGGACGCATCGGAGGTGACGTGATTGAGTAGGACAGGACCGATGCCCAACACCCCCGGCCGGGGGTGGAGCGACACAGGAGAGTCAAATGGCCCCGAGCAAGCCCGTGGTCGAGCCGTACGAGGGCGCACCGCCCGCCGACCTGGTGATCGAGGACATCACCGTCGGCGACGGGCCCGAGGCGGCGCCCGGTCAGCTCGTGCACGTGCACTACGTCGGCGTGTCGCACTCGACCGGCGAGCAGTTCGACGCCTCTTGGGACCGCGGCGAGGCGTTCAGCTTCCCGCTGGGCGGCGGCCGCGTCATCGCCGGCTGGGACCGCGGTGTCGCGGGCATGAAGGTCGGCGGACGGCGCAAGCTGGTCATCCCGGCGCACCTGGGTTACGGCGACCGCGGCGCGGGCGGCGTGATCAAGCCCGGTGAGACGCTGATCTTCGTGGTGGACCTGCTCGGCGTGAACTAGTTCCCCCGGCCCGGTTCCGTCCTCCGCCTGCTCCGTTCGGAGCATTTGCCCGGGAGGCGGAACCGGGCCGTTCACCATTGCGTCATCCTGACTGCACCAACCAGGCGTCATCTTCGAGGGGGAGAGCCGTCGTGCCCGAGGACATCGGCGCGTCCGAGCGGATGCTCAGCCAGTGGCAGCAGAGCATCGAGCAGAAGGCCGAGCGCTACCAGGAGATGGCGACCCGCGTGCAGGGGATGACCATCTCCGAGGCGTCGCGCGACGGCTCGGTGCGCCTCACCATCGGCTCGAACGGCATCCTGACGCACCTGGAGATCGCCGAGTCCGCGCGGGACAAGAGGATGGCCGAGGTGTCGGCCGAGGTGATGAGGACGTTGCAGCGCGCGCAGGCGCGCATCCCGGAACTGCTCCAGCAGGCCATGGCCGAGACCATCGGCACCCAGGACGAGACCGCCAACGTGCTGTTCAACGAGGCCAAGCGCAACTTCCCCGCCCCGCCGCACGAGGACCCCGCGCCGCCGCCGGTCGGCCGTGAGCTGCGGTTCGGCATCGAGGACGACGACGCGCCCGCACCGCCCACCTCGCGCCCGGCGCCGCCGCCGTCCGGCCCGCCGGCCGCGCCGCCGCCGTCCCGCAGGCCGACGCGCAGGCCCGACGAGGACGACGACTTCGGCGGACAGTCCTTCCTTTCCTAACCAGCTTTCCAGGGGGATCGCATGGCCGGTTTCGAGATCGTCGCGGAAACGCTCGAAGCGCACAGCAAGCAGCTGGACGACTTGAGCACGCGGCTGCAGGGCGCGGTGGACGCGGCGAAGACCGTCAGCATGCCCACCGACGCCTACGGCATCATCTGCCAGCCGTTCCGGATGATGCTCGACCCGGTCGAGCAGTTCGGGCTTGACGCGTTGCAGGGCGCCGTGGAGGCGATGGCGGCGGCCGGCACCGCGGTGAAGGGCACCGTGGCCCAGTACCGCGAGATGGAAGAGGCGATCCGCGACAGCTTCCAGGCCGGCGACTGATGGCAGGCGAGAATCCGCTGGTGGCGGCGCCGCCCGCGGAGTCGGGTTCGTTCTTCAACGCCGGTACCGGTGACAATGGTTGGGCGACGGGGATTTCCATCGCGGAGTCGGCGATGGACACGTTCAACGGGATCAAGGACGGTAACTGGGTCGAGGCCGGCCT
>NZ_PYAX01000028.1 GCF_003014735.1 Saccharothrix carnea
CGGCGCCAAGGTCCTCTGCGGCAACATCCCCACCGCCAACGCCACCGTCTTCGTCATCGACAAGGTCATGATGCCCACCTCCTGACCTCACCGCCGATCGCCCCGCGGGATCGCGACCGACCTCCAGCCGGTCGCGATCCCGCGGGGCGATCGCTGACGCCGTTCACGAGCCCGGTGATCGCCGCGCGTCTCGACCAGGTCAGGGCGCGACCTGGAGGACCAGCTTGCCGCGGGTGCGTCCTCCCTGGCCGCGGCGGTGGGCTTCGGCGGCCTTCTCCAGGTCGAACACGTCCTCGACCTCGACGGTCACCGCGCCGCTGTCGATGAGCTCGGCGATGCGGGCGAGCGCGGGGCCGTCGGGTTCCACGAGGTAGGAGGCGGCCCGCACGCCGCGCTCCTGTGCGCGCGCCACCAGGTCGGGCGAGGCGCCGGAAGGCACCTCGATGAGCAGGCCACCGGGCCTGAGGACGTCGAGCGAGCGGGTGCTGGTGTGGTCGTGGCCGTCGCCGACGAGGTCGATGACCACGTCCACGTCGCGGACCACGTCCTCGAACCGGACCTCGGTGTAGTCGACGAGTTCGTCGGCGCCGAGCGCGGCGAGCCAGTCGTGCTTCACGGTGCGGGCCGTGCCGATGACGTGGGCGCCGAGGTGCTTGGCGAACTGCACGGCGAGGTGGCCGACACCGCCCGCCGCGGCGTGCACGAGCACCCGCTGACCGGCGGTCACGTGCGCGGCGTCGGTCAACGCCTGCCACGCGGTCAGCCCGGCCAGCGGCACGGCGGCGGCCTCGTGGTGGCTCAACCCCCGGGGCTTGCGGGTGAACTGGCGCGCGGGGGCGGTGACGTACTCGGCGTAGGCGCCCGCCTGGCGGGGGAACCACGGCATCCCGTACACCTCGTCGCCCACTTCGAGGGTGTGCACCCCGAAGCCGATCTCCTCCACGACGCCGGAGACGTCCCACCCGAGCACGAACGGCGGCTCGCCGAGCGAACCGGCCACCCCGTTGCCGGCGCGGGTCTTCCAGTCGACCGGGTTGATCCCCGCGGCGCGGACCCGCACCAGGACCTCGGTCGGCAGCGGCACGGGCCGCGCGACGGTGACCGGGCGCAACACCTCCGGGCCGCCGAACCGGTCCTGGCTGATCGCCCTCATGGTCGGTGTGGACATCGTGCTCCTCCTCGATCGTGTCCGGCCCCGGTTCCGGCGGCCCGCGTCGACGCCGCCGAAGCTACCCACCGGGCACTGGTAACCCGCAAGGGCAGCTACTATCCATTGGGAAGCGACACAGGTCAGAGGGGGATCGGCTCAGGATGGCGACGAGCTGCACCACGGACCGGCACGACCACCACGACGTCTACGCGGCGATGTGCCCGTGCCGCGACGTGCTCGACCTGCTGGCCAACAAGTGGTCCGCGCTCGCGATCGGCGCTCTCGAAGACAGCCCGCAGCGCTTCGGCGCGCTCCAGCGGCGCCTGGAAGGCGTGAGCCCGAAGGTGCTCACCGCCACGCTGCGCCGCCTTGAGGACGCCGGCTTCGTCACCCGGACCGTCTACCCGGCCGTTCCCCTGCACGTCGAGTACGCACTCACCGACCTCGGCTACAGCGTGGCCAAGCCACTGGCGCAGCTGCGCGACTGGGTCGAGGACAACCTGGACCGCATCCACCCGAAGGCGACGACGGGGGCCTGACGCCCGCGGCGCGGCGGGAGTTCGCACGGCCACGCGTTCGTCATGCGGTCGGAACGCGATCTGCTCACCGTTCTTCCACCACCCGGTCGAGTGGACGTGGTCCTGTCGGGTCAGGGACGGTCGCGGAGGCGCGCGGAACCTCCTGACCTGCCGGTGCGGCACGGCGAGGGCAGGACCACTCGGTCCGTGATCACCTGGATCGTCCCGGATGCCGTCGCTTCGGTGCGATCCACGCCGCGGTTCGGTGCGAGGTCTGCCGGACCGGCGGCGGCACCGGGACAATCGAGGTAGCCGCCGCTCGTGCGGTGGGAGCGGCGTGCCCACGGCGTTCCCACCAGGTAGAGGGGAACAGCCATGCGACGAGGGCGAAACTCCCGGCGTGCCGTGATCGGTGCGGTGGCCGTGGCGTTGTCCTGTGCCGGGATGTCGACGGGGAGCGCGCACGCGGCGCCCGCGACACCGGTGGGGCTGGAGTTGGACTACACGTGCGCGGTGACGTCCGGGCCGGAACTGGTCGTCGAGGCCGACGTGACGTTCGTGCTGCCGAAGGAAGGCGTCGCCGGCGGCGACATCCCGTACTCCGAGCCCGCGTTCATCGACGTCGACCTGGCGCTCGGCGGTGACCGGGCGGGGTTGGCGGCGCGCGGCGGGGTGCGGCTGGACGGTGACAGCACGGCCAGGCTCGCGGCGAGCTTCGCCGGACCCGTCACGTTGGAGAGCGAGGCCGTGCTGGCGTTCGCGCCGACGTGGGTCACCGCGTCGGGCGACGGGCTGCCGCTGGTGGCGGCGGGCGGGTTCCCCGAGTTGCGCTTCGACCGGGCCGGTGCCTACGCCATCCACCTCGGCGACCTGGAGCTGTCGCTGCGGCCCGAGCGGGCTGACGGCACGCCGTTGGGCACGATCACCGCCACGTGCGCGCCCGACCCGGCGCAGAGCGGCGCCCTGGGCACGCTGACCTCCGAGTCCAGCATCATCGAACACCCGGTGCGGCCGTCGCGATTGCAGGTGACCGCCGTGACGCCGACCAGCGCCTCGCTGACCTGGCACGCGGTCCCGTGGTGGTTCGACACCTGGGGCTACGAGGTCTACCTCGACGGTGCGAAGGTCGCGTTCACCACCGCCAAGCAGGCGACGATCACCGGCTTGGCGCCCGACAGCCAGCACCGGGTCAAGATCGTGACGCGGGACATGCGCGGCTTCTCGTCGCCACCGAGCCAGGGCCTGGTGTTCGCCACGCCGCCCACCGACAGCTGACACCGCGCACCGGCGACCCGCGCCGATCACGGACGACCTGCCACCGCCACGGGTTCAGCCTGTGCCGCGCGAGAGCTCCTGGTCGGCCAGCAGCGCCGGGATCTCGTGCACGCCGCCCAGCACGTGGGTCGGGTGCTCGGCGGACAGTTCCGCGCGCGTCTGGGCGCCGGTGAGGACGCCCGCGACGATCCCGGCGTGGGCGGCGAGGCCCGCGCGCACGTCCAGCGCCGTGTCGCCGGCGACCAGGACGTGCGCGGGGTCGGTGACACCGTGGTCGGCGACGACGGCGCTGAGCACGCGGTACACCGCGCCGCCTTCGTCCACTGTGGTGCCTGCGATGTCGAGCGCGGCGAGCGCGATCATGCGTGGTCTCCTTCGGACAGTCGGTGGCGGACGGCGGCGGAGAGCCGGTCGACCGCGACGATGAGCACGACGACCACGAGGATGTGGGTGAGCATCTCGTCGAACTTGAACAGCTTGATGGACTGGTTGATCAGGAACCCGATGCCGCCCGCCCCGACCAGGCCGAGCACCAGCGACGAGCGCACGTTGACCTCGCCGTTCTCGACCGGCGTCAACCCGGCGGCGGCGCGCAGCAGGGTGGACTGGCCCGAGCCGTTGGCGCCCAGCACGGCCGGCAGCTCGCCGCGCGCCACGGTGACGTCCACGCCGTGCAGCACGCGCCGGTCGCCGTAGCGGACGGTGATCCCGGACAGGGCCAGCATCAGATGTCCGCCTCGGTCAGGCCCATGGTCTCGGCCAGGTCGAACAGCGGCTGGTAGGTGGACCGGTCGACGGCGACCAGCGGGCCGGGCGGGTCGACGTCGAGCAGCTTGCCGATCTCGGCCACGGCGTCCGGCGGCAGCTCGAGCAGGGCGTCCTTCACCGCGGTCTTGAACTCCGGCGCCAGGTCGCCGCGCACCGTGATCGGGTCGTTCGGGATCGGCTCGGAGGTCCCCGTGAAGCGGTGCCCGCCGTGGCCACGTGGCTGGCCGGCCAGGGCGTCGGGTTCCACTGGCGCACCGCGGTGACCGGCGTCGAACCGGGCCTGGTCCGCACCACGCGCGGCGTGTTCGACGCCGACGCCACCGTCGTCGCCGTGGGCCACGACGTCGACCGCCTGCTGCCCGACCTCGCCGACGAAGCCGGCCTGCGACGCTGCCGCCTGCGGATGTTCGAGGTGGCACCACCCGGCGGGCACACCATCGACCCGGCCGTGCTGTCCGGCACGTCAATGCTGCGCTACCCCGGCCTCGCCCCCACCGTCCTCGACCACCTCAGCGTCGGCCGGCCCGAGCACACGCCCTGACCCGGCGGTCCGCCGCCGAGATCGGCACCCTCGTACGCGCCGAGATCGGTGTCACGAACCTCGGCCGGAACCGCCGGACAAGTGCGCTGTGCCCACGATCGTGGTGGGGGTCGGGTTTTGCCTTGAGCGTGTTGACGGCCGAAGATGGCCCGGTGGCGCGATCTTCTCCCGGTGGGGCAGCACGGCGGCGTTCGGCGGGTGCACCGAGCATTCGCGATGTCGCGGCCGCGGCCGGGGTGTCGTACCAGACCGTGTCACGGGTGCTCAACGACTCGCCGCGGGTTCGTCCGGACACCCGGCGGCAGGTGTTGGAGGCCATCGACCGGCTCGGGTACCGGCCGAACCGGGCGGCTCGTGCGCTCGGTCTCGGGCGTGCGCACGGGGTGACGGTCGTGACCGCGGACACGACGTTGTACGGGTACGCGTCCACCCTGCGCGGCATCGAGGAGGCGGCCCGGCCCCTGGGGCTGTCGGTCGGCATCCGGGTGGTCGAGTCGGAACGGCCCGACGACGTGCGGCACGCGGTCGAGTACGTCAGCGATCCCAGCGCGGGCGGGGTGGTCGTGATCGCGTTCGACGCGGCCGGTGCGGCGGTGTTGCGCGCCCTCCCGCTCGACGTGCCCGCGGTCGCCGCCACGGAGGCGGGCGGCCTGCCGGACGTCCCCCGCGAGATGATCTTCCTCGACGAACGTCAGGCCGCCTCCGACGCCACCCGTCACCTGCTGTCGCTCGGCCACCGCACGGTCCACCACGTGGCGATCCCCTCGGAGACGGGTGCCAGCGCACGTCAGGCGGGCTGGCGCGACGCCCTCGAACGAGCGGGCGCGCCGGTTCCCGCCGTCGTGCCGGGAGGCTGGGAACCGCGCTCCGCCTACCGGGCCGGACGTGCCTTGGCGGCGGATCCGCTGGTCACGGCCGTGCTGTGCGGCAACGACACGACGGCCATCGCGGTGCGCCGGGCGCTGTACGACGCGGGCCGCGACGTCCCGGGTGAGGTGAGCGTCGTGGGCTTCGACGACGTGCCGGGCGCGGAGTTCTGGACGCCCGCGCTCACCACCGTGCGGATGGACTTCGCCGCTCTGGGACGCGCGTGCCTGGCGGCCCTGCTGTCCGACGACGCCGATCCGGCGCCACGGGTCAAGCTCGACCCGCCGTGCCTGGTGGTACGCGAGTCGACGGCACCGCCGCCCACTCGCACCGGCATGTGACGGTAACAACAAGGTAACGGCCCCTTCTCTTCGACGCGTGTTAACGCTCACACTTCCTTCGGACCGGCGATGTGACCGGTCACATCACTGATCCGGGCTCGAACCTCGACGTGGAGGTCATGGCGGACATGAATCCGAAGACAGCGAGTCGCAGCAGGGTCCTGGGCGTGGTCCTGGCGGTGACCGCGGCGATGGTCACGGCGGTGCCGACGCAGGCCACCGCCGCACCGTCCCAACTGCTGGTCGACCTGGCCGCGAACACCGGAGCGCTGCGGTACGGCGCGACCGGGTTCCTGTACGGGCTCGGCGACGAGGGCATCCCCAACCAGACGATGCTCGCCGCGCTGCGCCCGCAGGTCACCGCGCAGAAGGCGCCGGACGGCCTGCAGCACCCCAACGGGGACGCGCTGAAGATCGCGCCGATGTTCAAGCGCGCCGGTGGCCGCGAGATCCAGATCTACATGCAGGACATCTACCGGGACTGGCCCTACGAGAACCTCGGGCTCGCCGACTACCTGTCCAAAGTGGACGTCATGGTGCGCAAGGTGGTCGCGGACCCGCACCGCTCGTCCTACGTGTACGTGCCGTTCAACGAACCGGACGGGATCTGGTACTCCACCGAGCTGCGCGGCCGGTTCCTGGCCGACTGGAAGACCGTGTACCAGCGCATCCGGTCCCTCGACCCCGGCGCCCGGATCGCGGGGCCGAACTTCGCCTCGTACCGGTCGGCCGACCTGCGCGCGTTCCTGACCTTCGCCCGGGACAACGGCGTGCTGCCGGACGTGACGGCGTGGCACGAGCTGGGCGACGACTTCTTCACGTCCTGGCAGCAGCACTTCGACGACTACCGCGCCATCGAGCGGAGCCTGGGCATCAGCCCCCGGCAGATCTCGATCAACGAGTACGGGCGGTTCTCGGGCGACCTCGGGGTGCCCGGCAACCTGGTCCAGTTCGTCTCGAAGTTCGAGGCGAGCAAGGTGGACGGCTGCCTGGCGTACTGGAGCACCGCGGGCGGGCTCAACGACCTGGTCACCCGCAACAACCAGGCGACCGGCGCGTGGTGGCTCTACAAGTGGTACGGCGAGCTGACCGGTCACACCGTCGCGGTCACGCCACCGTCGCCGAACGGTTCGCTGCAGGGCGTCGCGGCGCTGGACGCGGCCAAGCAGCAGGCCCGCGTGGTGTTCGGCGGCAACAACCCGGTGTCGGGCACCTACGACACGAACGTCGTCGTGCGGGGCCTGGGATCGGCGCCGTACCTGGGTTCCACCGTGCACGCGACGGTGTGGGGCGTGGACAGCTCGGGCCTCAACCCGTCCGCCGGGCCGTACGTGGTGGCCGAGGGCGACTTCGCGAGCAGCGGCGGGCAGGTCTCCATCCCGTTGACCGGTCTGAAGGGCACCTCCGCCTACCACGTGATCATCACGCCGAACAAGGACCTCGCCGCCGCCGGTCCTTCGTCGCGGTACCAGGCGGAGTACGCGCGCGTCGACGGTTCCGCCCGGATCACCCACGGTGGCAACACCGGCTACTCGGGCACGTACTTCGTCGAGGGCTACGGCGCCAGCACGACCGCGAGCACCAAGTTCGTCGTGACCGTGCCCGCGGACGGCTACTACAACCTCGGCCTGCGCTACTCGGCCGGCCCGTACAGCGGTGCCCCGGCGAACCGGTCGGTGCGACTGCGGCTCAACGGCGCCGACCTCACCGACCGGGCGCTGCCGGGCACCCCCGACTGGAACACCTGGAACACCGCCACCACCAAGGTGTTCCTGCCGGCCGGGATCAGCCAGGTCGAGGTGAACGCCTACGCGGGCGACGACCGCGACGCGGTCAACCTCGACTACCTCGACGTCACGCCGACCACCGGCACGGTGACGACCTACGAGGCCGAGGCGGCGGGCAACGCGCTGGGCGGCACGGCGGTGCGGGTGGACGACGCGGCGGCCTCCGGTGGCCGGTACGTCGGCTGGATCGGCGCCGGTGCGGCGAACACCTTGGGCTTCACCGGCGTCACGGTGCCCTCCGCCGGGCGCTACCGGATGGTGGTCGCCTACGCCAACGCCGAAGTCCAAGGCGACCACAGCTACAACAACAACATCGTGGACCGGGGCGCGGACATCAGGGTCAACGGCGGCCCGTCGAAGCGGGTGTACTTCCGCAACACGTTCGGCTGGTCGAACTACCACACGACGGTCGTCGACGTGGACCTCGCGGCCGGGGCGAACACGATCACGTTCGGCAACGCGTCGAGCGGCTACGTCCCGAACATCGACCTGATCCGGATCGCCGCGCCCCTCGGCTAGCGGTTCCCTCCCCACGCGCACGACAGGAGCAGCGTTGACTTCGTCGGAAACCGGTACGGGCCTGGTCTGGGGCCACTCGGCACTGGAACTGGTGCTGGACGTGCCCCTGGACGGTCCGGTGGCCGTGCGCACCTTGTCCGGCCGGGGCACCCGCCACCCGCACCGTGCCGCGCAGCCGTTGGTGGAGTTGCTGATCGCCGGTGCGGGACGGGCACGCGTGTCGCACCGGTTCTCGGACACCTCGCTCGGCCGGCGGCTCGTCCACATCGGCGACGCGCGCAGCCGGTTCGGGCCGTGGCACGAGCTGCGGGTCGACCAGCGCGACGACCACACCGGGCTGACCGCGGAGACCACCTTCCGGTCGGCGGACGGTGTGGGCGCGTGCCAGATCACCACCCGGGTGACCAACGGGGGCACCGAACCGGTGCTGCTGCTGGGCGTGACGTCCTTCGCCGCCGGTTTCGGTGGCCACCAGGTTGACGACCTCGACCTGGTGGCCGCCGACAGCGAGTGGCTCGGCGAGGGCCGGTGGACCCGGCGCCCGCTGCGCGACCGCGTGCCCGACCTCAACCTCCGGTCGCACGGCCAGCACGGTCGCGGCAGGATCGCGGTCGTCAGCGCGGGCGCCTGGTCCACCGGCACCCACCTGCCCACCGGCGGGCTGGTCGACCGCGTCGGCGGGCAGACCTGGCTGTGGCAGGTGGAGCACAACGGGCCGTGGCGGTGGGAGGTGGGCGAACGGCTCGACGGGGCGTACGTGGCCCTGCTCGGCCCGACCGACGTCGACCACCAGTGGCGGCGGCTGCTGGAACCGGGGGAGAGCTTCACCACCGTGCCGGCCTCGGTTGCGGTGTCCCACGACGGCTTGGACGGCGCCGCCGCGGAGCTGACCCGGCACCGGCGGGCACTGGTGCGACCGCACCGCGACCACACCGCGCTCCCGGTGGTGTTCAACGACTACATGAACACCCTGATGGGCGACCCGACCACGGCCAGGCTGCTGCCGCTGGTCGACGCCGCCGCGGCTGTCGGCGCCGAGGTGTTCTGCATCGACGCCGGCTGGTACGACGACGGCGCGAGCTGGTGGGACAGCGTGGGGGAGTGGCAGCCGTCGCAGACCCGGTTCCCGCGCGGCATCGAGGAAGTGCTCACCCGCATCCGCGAGCACGGCATGGTGCCCGGGCTGTGGCTGGAGCCCGAGGTCGTCGGGGTCCGCAGCCCGGTGGCCGACAAGCTGCCGGAGGAGGCTTTCCTGCGGCACGGCGGGGTGCGGGTGGTCGAGCACGACCGCTACCACCTGGACCTGCGCCACCCGGCGGCGGTCGCGCACCTGGACGAGGTGGTCGACCGGCTGGTCGAGCAGCTCGGCGTCGGCTACTTCAAGCTGGACTACAACATCGACCCCGGCGTGGGCACCGACGTCGGCGCCGACAGCGCGGGCGACGGCCTGCTCGGCCACAACCGCGCGCACCAGGCGTGGCTGGACCGCGTCCTGGACCGCCACCCGGACCTGGTGCTGGAGAACTGCGCGTCCGGGGCGATGCGGATGGACTACGCACTGCTGTCCCGGATGCAGCTGCAGTCGACCAGCGATCAGCAGGACCCGCTGCGCTACCCGCCGATCGCGGTGGCGGCCCCGCTGTCGGTGCTGCCGGAGCAGTCGGCGAGCTGGGCCTACCCGCAGCCCGACATGTCCGCCGAGCAGGTGGCGTTCACGCTGGTCACCGGGATGCTCGGGCGGCTCTACCTGTCCGGGCACCTGGACCACACGGACGCCGGACAGCTCGACGCGGTGCGTGACGCCGTGCGCGTCCACCAGGACATCCGCGCCGACCTGGCCAAGTCGGTGCCGGTGTGGCCGCTCGGCCTGCCCGGCTGGGAGGACCCGTGGCTCAGCCTCGGGCTGCGGACGGGTGACGTCACCTACCTCGCGGTGTGGCGCCGGACCGGCACGACGACTCCCATCACGCTCCCCCTCCGCCACCTGCGCGACCGGCAGGTCCAGGTCGAGGTGCTGTACCCGGGGCGGCTGCCCGCCTGGACCAGTGAGTGGTCCGCCGACACCGGGGCGCTGACCGTGACCCCGACCGACCGCGAACCGGCCGCCGCACGGCTGTTCCGCATCACCGCCACCGATCTACTCCCCTAGAGGACCGACCACCATGAAGAAGCGATTCGGCGTCGTCGCGGCAGCGCTCGCACTGGCGTTGACGGCGTGCAGCGACCCCGGCGCGGACACCTCCGCCGACACCCCCGTCACGTGGGCCGACCCCACCGCGAAGCTCGACGGTGTCGAGCTGACCATCTGGGCCGCGCAGAACAGCAACACCGTGCCCGAGTCGGTCGTCGCGGGCTTCGAGCAGGCGACCGGCGCGTCGGTCGACATCGTCACCATCCCCGACCCGTACGAGCAGGGCGTGCAGACCAAGGTGGCCACCGGTGACAAGCCGGACCTCGCGTTCTGGCAGCCGACCGCGTCCATGCTCACCGCGATCAACGCCAAGGCCAACCTGCAGCCCCTCGGCGGCGCGCCCTGGCTGCCGCAGCTCGCGCCCGCGCTGCGCGACATCACCGGCATCCTCGACCACACCCGCTACGCCGCACTGGTGACCAGCCCGGCCGTCGAGGGCGTCTACTACAACAAGGAGGTCTTCGCCGCCAACGGCATCACCTCGACGCCGAAGGACTTCGGCGAGATGGTGGCCCTGGCGCGCACGCTCAAGGCCAAGGGCGTCACGCCGTTCCACGAGATGGCCGGTGACCGCTGGGCCACGCAGTGGTGGGTGCAGGTCCAGCTCGCCGACGCGGCGAAGGACGGCCTGTGGGAGCGGATCAACACCGGTGGTGAGACGTTCTCCGGCAAGCCGGTGCTGGACGCGATCACGAAGTACAAGTCCCTCATCGACGAGGGCCTGTTCAACGCCGACATCAAGACCGCGAAGTTCGAGGACCAGGGCACCGCCCTGCTCGACGGCGAGGCCGCGATGGTCGTGCAGGTCGACTCCTTCTTCGGCCAGCTCCAGGCCAAGGCCGACACCGCGACCCTGGACCGGAAGATCGGCTTCTTCCCGATCTCGCCGTCCGGCAACATCGGGACGTTCATCCCCGACCAGTCCAACGCGCTGGTCGCCTTCAAGACCGGCGACGCGAAGCGGGAAGGCGCGGCCCGGCAGCTCCTGTCCTACTGGATGGGCCCCGGCTACGAGAAGTTCGTGCAGGACCGCAAGACCGTCTCCCTCCAGCCCGCCGTGCAGAACCCGCCGGGAGTGCCCCAGGCGCTGCTCGACGTGCACGCCGCACTGCCCACGGCCGTCGGTTCGATGCAGGCGCTGGCCGTGGCCAACCCGGACCTCTACCTCAACCTCGCCGACATGATCACCGGCACCATGACCCCCGAGCAGGTGGCCGAAGCCACCCAGAACCAGTTCGAACAACTCGCCAAGGCCGCCGGCGTCCCCGGCTTCTGACCGGACGCGCGCCGGGCGCGGCCCTCGCGTCCGGCGCGCGCCACCCCTCTCAAGGAGCTCCACCGCGATGTCCACGGCCCAGCAGACACCGGTGCCGGTCCACTCCGGCACGCAGACACCCGCGCCGGTGCCCCGGCGCCCTCCCGGCACCGCGCACCGGCGCACGCACCCGATGTGGTTCATCGCACCGGCGCTCGCGATCCTCGGCGTGTTCTTCTTCCTGCCGACCCTGTTCAACTTCGTCTACGCGTTCACCGACTGGTCCAGCTTCAAGAGCGACATCAACGCGGTCGGCATCGAGAACTTCACCGACCTGGCCGCGGACGGCACCCTGTTCAGCGCCCTGCGGATCACCGTCGTCTACGCGGTCCTGGTCGCGGTGTTCCAGAACGCGTTCGGCTTCGCGCTGGCCGTCCTGCTCGAACGCGACACCCGGCTCAACCGGGTCGTCCGGGTCTTCTTCCTCATCCCGGTGCTGATGTCCGCCCTCGCCGTGGGTTACGTCTTCCAGGCCCTGCTCAAACCGGACGGCAGCCTCAACCAGCTGATCGAGGCCGTCACCCGACACCCGTTCCAGTACGCCTGGCTGGGTGATACGACCTGGACGATCGTCGTGGTCGCGGTGATCCACGCGTGGAAGTGGATGGGTCTGTCCATGCTCATCTACCTGGCCGGACTCAAGACGATCCCCGAGGACCTGCTGGAGGCCGCCCACATCGACGGCGCGTCGCGCTGGCGGGCGTTCTGGGCGATCAAATCTCCGCTGCTGGCGCCCGCCGTGACGTTCAACGTCGCCACCGCGCTGCTGGGCTCGATGAACGGCTTCGACATCGTGCAGGCCACCACCGGCGGCGGACCGGCCCGCACCACCGAAATCCTCAACATCTTCATCTACCGGACCTTCGGCCAGGGCCTCTTCGCCCAGGCCACCACCATGAGCCTGGTGCTGTTCCTGCTCGTCGCGCTCATGGCGTTCCCGGTCATCCGCTTCCTGCGCAAGCGCGAGGAGATCCTGTGACGACAGCACCACGGCTCAGCGACGCACGCGTGTGGACCCGGCTCCAGCCGTTCGTGGCGGTACTGCTCGGCGCGATCGTCATCGGCATACCCCTGTGGCTCGTCGTCGTCACCGCGGGCAAGTCGCAGGGCGAAGCACTGGCCCCGAACCTCGCGCTGCCCTCGCAGTGGCACCTGTGGGAGAACTTCGCCACCGTGTGGACCGCCGGCGAGATCCCGGCCGCCTTCTTCGGCAGCCTGCTCGTCGTCGTGCCCACCGTCGCCGGCGTCCTCGTCGTCGGATCGCTCGCCTCCTGGGTGCTGGCCCGCCGCGCCACCCGCCTCACCGCCGTGCTCTACGCCCTGGCCATCAGCGGGATCGTGCTGCCGCCCGCCGTGGTCACCGTGGTCCTCCTCCTGCGCCACCTCGGTCTCGCGGGCACCGCCCTCGGCATGATCGGCGTCTACACGGGCATCTACCTGTCCACGGTGATCTTCTTCGTCACCGGTTTCGTCCGCACGATCCCGGTGTCGCTGGAGGAGGCCGCCCAGATCGACGGCGCAGGCCCGTTCACCGTGTTCCGCCGGGTCGTGCTGCCCATGCTGCGCCCGGTGCTGGCCACCGCCACCATCCTCATCTGCCTCTACGTGTGGAACGACGTCTTCTACGCGTTCTTCGTCGTCGGCGGCCGACTCGACACCTTGCCGCTCAACCTGTTCCGCGTCGCGAGCGCCGGGCTCTACCTGAACAACTGGCACCTCGTCTTCGCCTACGTGATCCTCATGAGCCTCCCGCTGGTCGCCGTGTTCGTCGTGGCGCAGCGAAAGATCATCTCCGGCATCACCAGCGGTGCCGTGAAGTAGGCGGACCGCGCCCGGGTAACGCTTGTGTAACGGCAGCTTGTCGTGAGCTGGGCCACGAAGCTAGCGTCAACGATGACTTAACGAAAGTCGCCACTGGCAAATGATCTAAGAAGCGCTTCGCCGTGCCTGCCGCTCTATTACGTCAACGTTGACGTAAAGGATGGTCACCTCACCGACAAGGAACTCCACATGATCATCGTTGGTGGCGAGGCCCTGGTGGACCTCGTGCCCGACCGCTCCGGCGGCTACCTCCCCATCCCCGGTGGCAGCCCCGCCAACACCGCGGTCGGCCTCGGCAGGCTCGGCACGCCGACCGCGCTGCTGGCGCGCCTGGCCGACGATCGCCTGGGCGCACTGCTGCGCGCTCACCTCGAAACCTCCAACGTCGACCTGCGCTACCTCGCCGCGTCGACCGCGCCGACGACGCTCGCCGTGGTGGACGTCGACCGGGACGGCGTGGCGGACTACTCGTTCTACATCGACGGTTGCGCAGACGGCGGTTGGCAGGTGGCCGACCTGCCGTCCGCTCTCCCGCCGGACGCGGCACTGCACGTGGGCGGGTCCTTCGCCCTCGCGGTCGAGCCGATGGCCGCGGTGTTCGAAACCCTGCTGTCCCGTGAACACCCCCAACGCGTCATCACCTTCGACCCCAACATCCGTCCGTCGCTCATCGGCGACGACACCGCCGTGCGGGCCCGGTTGCGGCGCTGGCTCGGCATGGTCGACGTCGTCAAGGTCAGCGCCGACGACCTGCGGTGGATCGCCCCCGGCCGCCCCCTCGCCGACGTCGTGTCCGAGTGGCACGACCAAGGGGCCGCTCTCGTCGTCGTGACCCGCGGAGCGGAGGGCGTCCACGCCTCCGGGCCCACCGGCCACGTCGACCTGCCCGCCCTGCCCGTCGACGTCGTCGACACCGTGGGTGCCGGGGACGCCTTCATGGCGGGCCTGCTGGCCGCCTTCGACCGCAACGACCTGCTCACCCGGACCAACCTGACCACCGTGACCCACGTCGAGCTGACCGACACCGTCACCTACGCCCAACGCGTCGCGGCCATCACCTGCACCCGCCCCGGCGCCGACTCACCGTGGTTCGACGAACTGCTCCCCGATGAAGTCCGCTGCGTGACCTGAGCCCGGACCGCCCCGAAGCAAGCTCCCCCTTCCCGCCGACGTGAAGTGAGGCCGGCATGCGCAGATTCCTCAAGCGATCGCCCAGGCGTCGCACCACCACCGTGATGGCCGTGGCGATCCTGGTCGCGATCACCGCCATCGCCGCGCCCTCGGCGCAAGCGGCGCCCTACCCGGAGTACCCCTACGACGCGACCGACTACAACGAGCCGTTGCGCGGCCAGTTCCACTTCAGCTCGCAAGGCGGCTGGATGAACGACGTGAACGCGCCGCTGTACCACAACGGCGTCTACCACCTGTTCTACCAGCACAACCCGCACGGCATGTACTGGGACACGATGCACTGGGGTCACGCGACCAGTCGGGATCTCGTGCACTGGACGCAGCAGCCGATCGCCCTGGAGCCGAGCCTGCACAACGCCACGCTGTTCTCCGGCGGCGGCTGGGTCGACCACAACAACGTCACCGGTCTCAAGACCGGCACCGAGGCGCCGATCCTGTTGTTCACCAACACCAACGGTGTCTCGATCGCCTACAGCACCGATGGCGCGCGAACGTTCCGGATGTACAACGGCGGCGCCAAGGTGATCTCCACGCCGTACGAGTCCCGCGACCCCAAGGTCTACTGGGACGCGGCACGCAACCGGTGGGGCATGGTCTTCTGGGGCAACGAAGGCGGCAACACCGCGAAGTTCTACAGCTCCACGAACCTGCTCGACTGGACCTACCGCGGCGAGTACCGCGCCGACTGGCTGTTCGAGTGCCCCGACCTCTACCAACTCCCCGTCGACGGCAACACCGCCAACCCGAAGTGGGTGTTGCAGGACGCCAGTGGCGAGTACGTGATCGGCACGCTGAACAGCGCCGGTGTCTTCGTGCCGGACGCCGGCTGGTCGCGACCGCAGCGGATGGACGTGGGACGCACCGACTTCGGCGGGACCGCCTACGCCGGGCTCACCTTCACCAACATGCCCGACAACCGGGTGGTCCAGATGTTCTGGCAGCCCGGCAACAAGGGCGCCACCTGGACCGGCAACGCCTCCTTCCCCGCCCAGCTCGGCCTGCGGACGTTCCCCGAAGGCATCCGGGTCACCCGCAACCCCGTCACCGAGATCTCGACCATCCGCCAGCCGGCGCAGACCTGGAGCAACCTGACCATCTCCAACGACCTCGCCACCAACCCGTTCAACGGCATCTCCGCCGACACCTACGAGATCGAGGCGACCTACGACCTCGCGGGAGCCACGGCCACCGACTTCGGCTTCGAGCTGCACCGACGCGCCGACGGCACCCGTGACGCGGCGATCGGCTACGACCGCGTCCGGCAGACCCTCGCCGACGCACCCATGCCACCGGTGGACAACCGCGTCAAGCTGCGGGTCCTCGTCGACCGCGGGCAGCTGGAGACCTTCGGCAACGACGGCAAGGTCTCGGTCACCGACAACGTCGACTTCGACTCTTCCAGCCGCAGCCTGGGCATCCGCACCTACGCCAACAACGGCACGGTCCGCCTCGAATCACTGACGTTCCGGCGGCTGGGCAAGGCCTGGAGCAGCGCACCGAGCGGACGGGACCAGGGCGTCGGCATGATCAAGTGGAACGGCGCGAACAAGTGCGTCGACCGTGACAACGCCACCGCTCTCGTCCTGATCTGGGACTGCTGGAACGGCACCAACCAGCGCTGGACGTTCACCGCCGCCGGGAAGATCAAGATCGGCAACGAGTGCCTCGACCAACCCGGTGAGACCATCGGCAACGGCGCCAGGCTCAAGACGCACCCCTGCTGGGGCGGTGACAACCAGCGCTGGATCCGCATCGGCACGAACCAGTACCAGAACTCGTGGTCCAAGCGCTGCCTCGACCTCGACGCCGGCAACGCCACCAACGGCCGCCAACTGCAGGTGTGGGACTGCGTCGGCGGCCCGAACCAGACGTGGAGCATGCCGACCAACTGAGGACAAACGGTCCGACGCGGGGTGGGCGGTCGCACCTCCACCCTGCGTCCCGCCACTTCGTGACCAGGCGGCTCTACGGAGCCGGGGGCTCGGTGTGGATGAGCGGGCGGACCGAGTCGCGGATGACGATGTGGGTGCCCAACAGGACGTGCTCGGCCACCTGGGACTTGTTCCGCACGCGTTCGAGGGCCATGCGCACGGCGGTGCGGCCCAGTTCCTCGTGTGGCACGTGGACGGTGGTCAGGTCGATGTCGGCGGACGGGGACAGGTCGTCGAAGCCCACCAGCGAGATGTCGTCGGGGACCCGCAGGCCGTGTTCGCGCAACGCCTGCCGTGCGCCGGCGGCGATCAGGTCGTTGCAGGCGAAGACGGCGGTGAAGTCGGGCGGTCCGGCGGCGAGCCGTTCGCCGATCATCCGGTGGCCCTCGCGGCGCTCCATGCTGCCCACCACCTCCAGGCCGGGGTCGTGGGGGACGCGGTGGTCCGCCAGGGCCTTGCGGTAGCCCGCGATGCGGCTGTCCTGCGTGCTGTAGTCGTCACGGCGGCCGAGGAACAGGATGCGCCGGTGGCCCGCCGACAGCAGGTGGCTGGTGATGGCGTGCGCTCCGCCGGTGTTGTCGTACTCGACGACCAGCGCGGGCACGTCCGGGCCGAGGGCCGGGCGCCCGCACAGCACGAGTTGCGAGCCCGCCAGCGCCAACGCGCGGGCGTAGTCGACCATCCGCTCCCGGTAGGCCTGGTCGGCCACGACGTTGCCCACCAGGATCACGCACTCGGCGTGCTCCTCGCGCATGAGCTGGACCGTGGCCAGCTCGCGCTCCGGGTCGCCGCCGGTGGTGCCGACGATGCACAGCTTGCCGTCGACCGCGGCCTGCGCCTGCACGCCCTGCGCGACGTGCGCGTAGTGCGGTGAGACGACGGAGTTGACGATGATGCCGACGCTGCGGCTGCTCGCACCGGCCAGGCCGCGCGCGTTGGCGTTGGCCACGTAGTCCAGCTCGCGCACGGCCTTCAAGACCCTGGTGCGGGTGGCAGGTGCGCTGGGGTAGGTGCCGGACAGGATCCGGGACACCGTGGCGACGGAGACGCCCGCGTGTGCGGCCACGTCGCGGATCGTCGTGGGGCGTGGCACCCCGCTGTCGGACGCCGCGCGCCGGACCATCCCGCCCCCTCGTTGCCGAAACCCGGTGGTAAACCGCTTACACGAGATGTTTCCGGCTGACCGTCCTGGTGTCAAATCACCGCAGGTCGAGCGGCGTGCGCCAGGCGTCGCCGCGATGGTCCGCCCGTGCTGCGGACGCCGTAAACGCATCCCGTTCGACGGGTGGCTGTTGACAGAAAATGCGTGCGATGCTGCGATCATGTGCATGTAAACGGTTCAACCGGGAGTCGTTCCACCTGTGCAACGCTCACCCCTTGTGGAGTCCGCATGTCGATGATCTCGCGACGAAATCTCCTGCTCGGCGCGGCCGCGGTCGGTGCCGCCGGTCCGTTCGTCCACCCCGTGGCCCCAGCGGCTGCCGAACCCGGCACAGGTGCCGCGGTGAGCGGCCTGCCGGAGGACGGCGTCCCACTCCGGTGGTTGGAAGGCGGCACACCCCGGCAACTGGCCGCCGGGTCCACGTGGGGCGTGCCGTGGCCGAAGGGCAAGGTGCCCCGGGAGCAGGCGTTCGCCTTGCGCACCGCCGCCGGGCAGCAGGTTCCCGTGCAGACGTGGGCCACCGCGTACTGGCCGGACGGTTCGCTGAAGTGGACCGCGCACGCCATCGGCGCCGACGTGCCACCGGCCGAGCAGTACGTGCTCACCGGTGGAACGCCCGCGACTCCCGCGACCGCCGTGACCGTCGAGGACGGTCGCGAGCAGGTGGTGGTGAGCACCGGCGTGGTCCGGTGCGTGATCCCCAAGAAGGGCGACCAGCTGGTGCGCGCCCTGTTCCGGGGCGACCGCGAGATCGCCCGCAACGGCAGGCTGGTGTGCCTGCGGCAGGACGAGCCGGGTGACGACGAGGGCGGCGCGGCGAAGCCGGAGAGGTTCACCGGCCGCACGGAGACGGTGACGGTCGAGCAGTCCGGCCCGGTCCGCGCGGTGGTCAGGGTCGACGGCGGCCACCGCCACGGCAACCGCACGTGGCTGCCGTTCACCGTGCGGCTGTACTTCTACGCCGGCAGCGACGGCATCCGCGCCGTGCACACGTTCGTGTACGACGGCGACGAGAAGAAGGACTTCATCCGCGGCCTGGGCATCCGGTTCGAGGTGCCGATGCGCGACGAGCCGCACGACCGGCACGTGCGCTTCGCCGGACCGGGCGACGGCGTGCTGTCCGAAGCGGTGCGCGGTGTCACCGGCCTGCGGCGCGATCCCGGTGCGGCGGTCCGCCAGGCCCAGGTCGCGGGACGGGCCACCCCGCCGGTGCACACGTGGGACACGCGGGTCGGCTCCCGGCTGCACCTCGTCCCCGCGTTCGGCGACTACTCGCTGCGCCAGCTCACCGCGGACGGCTTCCAGGTCCGCAAGCGCACCAAGCCGGGCCACGGCTGGCTCCCCGTCGACTCCGCAGGCCGGGCCGGCGGGCTCGGCTACGTCGGCGGTCCGAGCGGCGGGTTCGCCTTCGGCATGCGCCACTTCTGGCAGCTGCACCCCACCGGGCTCGACATCCGGGGCGCGGCCGGCGACACCGCCGAGGTGACGGTGTGGCTGTGGTCGCCCGACGCCGCGCCGATGGACCTGCGCTTCTACCACGACGGCATGGGCCAGGACACCTACGCCGAGCAGCTGGAAGGCCTGGAGATCACCTACGAGGACTACGAACCGGGCTTCGGCACGCCGTACGGGATCGCCCGCACGACCGAGCTGGTGTTCTGGGCGCTGGAGTCGACTCCCGCCGCGGCCCGGGTCGCGGAGCTGGCGCAGGCGGTGCGGACGCCGCCGCAGGTCGTCGCACCACCGGCGCACCTGCACGCGGCCGGCGTGTTCGGCGACTGGGCGCCGGTCGACCGCTCGACCCCGGCCAAGGCGCGCATCGAGGACCGCCTGGACTTCCTGTTCGACTACCACAGCGGGCAGGTCGAGCAGCGGTCCTGGTACGGCTTCTGGGACTACGGCGACATCATGCACAGCTACGACCCGGACCGGCACGTGTGGCGCTACGACGTCGGCGGTTACGCGTGGGACAACTCCGAGCTGTCTACCGACCTGTGGCTCTGGTACCACTACCTGCGCACCGGCAAGGCCGAGGTGTACCGGTTCGCGGAGGCGATGACGCGGCACACCGGCGAGGTCGACGTCTACCACCTGGGCAAGTGGCAGGACCTGGGCACGCGCCACGGCGTGCAGCACTGGGCCGACAGCGCCAAGCAACTGCGCATCAGCAACGCGGGCTACCGCCGCTTCCTCTACTTCCTCACCGCCGACGAGCGCACCGGTGACCTGATGCGCGACCTCGTGGACGCCGACCGGACTTTCCTGGCGCTCGACCCGATCCGCAAGATCCGCACCGGCCCGTACGAACCGGACCCGCACGCGCTCAGCGTCGGCACCGGCACGGACTGGAGCGGCCTCGCGCTGGCGTGGCTGACCGAGTGGGAGCGCGGCGGCGACCCGATCGCCCGCGAGAAGCTCCTCAACGGCATGCGCACCATCGCGGCGATGCCCAACGGGTTCGCGCAGGGCAGCGGCCTGTACGACCTCGACAACGGCTCGTTCGCGCCCGCGCAGCCGGCGGTGAACGTCGGTTCGCTGGGGTCGGTGTTCGGCTTGGTCGAGGTGTGCAGCGAGCTGATCGACCTGACCGGCGACGAGGCGTTCACCAGGGCGTGGCTGCGGTACTGCCGCCTCTACAACGGCACCACCGCCGAGCAGCAGGCCGAGACGGGCCAGTCCTGGGGCAGCCTCAACCTGCGCCAGGCCCACTCCCGACTCACCGCCTACGCCGCCGCGAAGCTCGGCGACACCGCCTTGGCCGCACGGGCGTGGAAGGAGTTCGACACCGGCCACGCCGGTTACCCGCGCACGCTGGAGTTCAAATCCGTGCGGGTGCAAGGTCCGACTGTGCTCAAGCCGGTCGACGAGGCCGGCTTCGCCTCGGTCAACGCCTCCGCCCAGTACGGCCTGGCCGCCATCCAGTGCCTGGCCCTCGTGGGAGACCACCTTCCCTCGTAGCCAGACCGAGGCCCTCTCACCGGGCACCCCTCCGCAGCGGCCCGCCACGGGAGATCCGTGGCGGGCCGCGGTGTCACCGTGCCGAGAGGGCTTACCTGGGTGGGTAGGTGATGTTCGGACGGGGTGGTGTGGCCATGCCCGCGCCGAGGAAGTAGTCGACGTGGTGGGACTGGATGTAGCCCTTGAGGGTCATGGCGTTGCGGTAGGCGGGGTTGTGCGCCAACGTGTAGAGCCTGGTGGTGCTGGGCCGGTCGGTGGTGAAGATGATCAGCTCGTTGAACGCGGCGTTGGTGTAGAGGACCTCTTCGCGCCAGTCACCGAGGATGTCGCCCTGGAGGACGGGGGAGTTGCCCTGGGCGGCGTCGACCGCGCCGTAGTCGGAGGTGGTGAGCAGCCGGGGCACCCTGCTCGTCGTGGTGGGGTTGTTCGGGTTCCACTTCTCGAACTTGCCGTCGTTGAGCAGTTCCATGGTGGTGTCGCCGTCCCAGTGCAGGCCCAGCTGCGGCCAGGGCTGGAGCGAGGTGTCCGACTGGGTGAGCCGGTTGGTGGGTGCGTTGTAGAGGCCGTCGAAGGACCAGACCTCCATGCCGGGGTGGCGGGGGTCGACGTCACCGACCATGCCACGGCCCACGTCGACCACGCCCGAGCCGGTGTGCCGCCAGATGATGCTGCCGTTGGCGGCGTTGTAGTAGTACTCGCGCAGGCCGCTGGGGTTGTTCTGCTGGACGCCGTAGCCCTCCAGCCCGGGGCGGCCGGGGTCGATGTCGGTGAGGTGGAAGCGGTCGCCGTGCACGACACCGGCCGGGCCGAGCGAGTAGCGCAGGGTGCCGTTGCCGTTGAGCACGAAGCCGATCTCGGCGATCTCGTCGCGGCCGTCACCGTCGACGTCGATGATGCGGGTGTTGTGCCCGTCCGGCAGGTCCTGGTTGCCGCGCAGGAACTTCCACTGCATCGTCAGCGCGTTGCCGGTGAACCGCCAGGCGGCGAACATGAGGTTGAAGTCGCCGCTGCCGATCCGGTTCTTCATGAACGCGACCAGGCTGGGGTTGACGCCGTCGAGGTAGCCGACGCCGAAGCGCGCGTACATCGGGCCGTCTGCCAGGTAG
Source organism: Saccharothrix carnea (assembly GCF_003014735.1). Taxonomy (GTDB): domain Bacteria; phylum Actinomycetota; class Actinomycetes; order Mycobacteriales; family Pseudonocardiaceae; genus Actinosynnema; species Actinosynnema carneum. The sequence goes on from NZ_PYAX01000028.1 coordinate 21,442, forward strand.
TCGGTCGGCACGGGCGCGGTGGCGCGGGGCGCTCCGGTCATCCCGTCGAGGATGGCGATGTGCTGGCGGTTGTCGTTGCTGTCGGTGAACCTGACGCCGTTGCCGAACGTGACGCCGTTGGCGATGCGCACGGCGACTTCGGCGCGGCCGTCGCTGTCGAGGTCCTGGACGGTGACGCCGTCGTTGTGGCCGACGTCGATCGTGGACGAGCCGCCTTCGATGTTGTTCTGGTTGGTGCTGTTGGGGCCCATGTCGACCTGCCAGAGGAACCGGCCGTCGCGGCGGTAGGCCTCGATCTTCTGCGGTGAGGTCTGGCGGTCCAGCACGTAGTCGTACTCGCCGTCACCGTCGAGGTCACCGGCCCACAGGAACTTCACCGCACCGCCCGCGCGCAGCGGCACGCGCACCACCGGCTCGGTCGCGGCGTTGGCGCGCAGGGTGAACGCCGCGCTGGGCGCCTGCTCGACACCGTTGACCACCGGGCGCACCCGATAGCTGTTGGCTTGCGTGAGGTTCGCGGTGGAGTCGACGTAGTTGGTGCCGCCGGTCAGGACGGACGGGTTGAGCTTGACCTCGGCGCCGCCGGTGGAGCGGTAGACGTTGAAGCCGATGCCGGCCGGGTCCAGTCCCAGCAGTCGCCAGGACACCAGCACCTGGCTGCCGCCCGACCGCACGGCCACCACACCGCGGCCCAAGCTCTCCATCTTGCGACCCTCGCCGGGCAGGGTCCCACCGTCGACCTCGACCATCCGCCACTGCTGGTTGACCCCACCGTTGTCGGTGTACTGGGAGATGCGGCCACCATCGGCGGTGGACCGCTCCCAGACGTCCATCGCCTTGCCGCTGTTGCGGTTGACCAGCTTGACGTGGCCGCTGTCGGTGTCCAGCACCTGCCACTGCTGGTTGGCGGCACCGGTGTCGGGCCACTGGACCAGCTGGGCGCCGTCTGCGGTGGACCAGTCCAGTACGTCGACCACCTTGCCGGAGTGGCGGGCCTTGAGCCGGTAGTAGCCGTTGCCGGAGGGGACGAACTGGAACTGCTGGTTGGCCTGGTCGAGCGGTGCGAACTGCTGGATGCAGGCGCGGTCGGCGGTGGACTGCTCGCACACGTCGATCGCCTTGCCGCTGTGCCGGGAGACGAGCTGGTACCAGGCGTTGGTGTCGATGGTCGCGGCGGCGGCAGGCGTCGAGGCGACCGCCGTGATGACGCCTGCCACGACGACCAGGGCGGTCGCCAACACGGTGGCACGCCACCGCCGGCGTAAGGGGTTCGGGTGGATCACGGAGCTTCCTCTCGGTGGTGGGACCTGTCCGTAGGGCGTGCCTCAGCACCCGGCCGGGAAGGGCGGTCGGGCCGGACGTGAGGGTGAAGTCGACCCTGGCCTGGTCGGCGGTCGGCGAGCGTCCCGCCCCGGTGGACCAGGGCGTCGAGGTCGTGCGCGACTCGTTGGCGGGGTGTCCGGTGGAGCCGGCGCTCTGAACATAAAGCGCTTACCTGGCTCAGTCAACCGGTTGACCTGGCAGGAATCCTGCCTCTACTGTTGCAGACAGTAAACGGTTACATGGCCGGTCGCGTCGACGGCGGCGTCGGAAGGGCTCGGCCTGCCGGTGGACCGGGCAGCTCAGGGTTGGCTGGTGTTACTTCTTGGTCCGTGCTGCTTTTCCGGCGGTCGACTCCTGGTAGACGTCCGCGTAGGTGCGAGAGCCTCCGACGAGCTCGTCGCAGAAACCGGTGAAGTCCGAGTAGGGGAAGAAGTGGCAATTGATCTCTTCCCAGGCTGCCCGGTGGTCGGCGGGCAGTGCCTCGGCTCGCGCTTCGAACGCCTTCCACTCCCTGGTGAGGTCGCTGCCGGTGGTGGTCTCCCGGAAATTCAGCTCCCGCCCTCCTTCAGCTTGGCGATCCGCGAGGTGATGTACTCCCATTTCGCCCAGAACGTCGCGAGTTCTTCGCGTCCGGCCTCGTTGAGCGCGTAGAACTTCCGCGGCGGACCCACCTCGGACGGTCGTTTCGTCACCTGGACGAGGCCGTTCTTCTCCAGCCGCAACAGGATCGTGTACACCGTGCCCTCGACGACGTCGGTGAAGCCGAGGTCGTTGAGGCGGCGCGTGATGGCGTACCCGTAGGTCTCCTCGGCGCCGATGATCTCCAGCACGCAGCCTTCGAGCGTGCCCTTCAACATCTCCGTCAGGTTGTCGATCGCAGGCCTCCGGGACGGGTACTTGGTGCTACTGAGTACTGCTACATCGTATCACTGAGTAGTGACGGCGTGCACGATTGGGGGGAACGCGACAACGCCCGACACCGGACTCACGGGTTCGGCGGCGCGTTCGGGTCCGCTGTCGCTATGGTGCCGAGCGAGATGTCGTGAGCCCACGGGGCCCGGCAATGCGGGAGCGTGCCACCGAACGGGGGTTGTCGTGGCTGACCAGCAGCGGCGGCTGCAAGACATGATGAAGTCGTTCGAGGAGCAGGCGGCGAAGGCCGGCCAGCTCCAGGAGGCGATGAAGGGCCTGAGAGGCGTCGGCCGCAGCCGGGACGGGGCGGTGGTCGTGACCGCGGCGCCGTCCGGCGCCGTGCTCGGCCTGCAGCTCTCCCCGGCCGCGATGGGCCGCTCGCACGTGGCGTTGCAGCAGGAGATCCTGGACGCGATCCGGGCCGCCACCCAGGACGCCGCCCGCCAACTCGACGCGGCCGTCGCCCCGATCCTCGGTGACCGGCTGGAGCAGTTCAAGCAGGGCATGGCGGCCTCCGGTGTCGAGCCGATCATGCCGTCCGCGCCGCCGCCGCCCGGCCCGCCGGGCTTCGCGCCGGCCCCGCCCGCACCACCGCGAACCGGTCCGCCGCCCGGACCAGCCGGTGGGCCGCCGTTCGCCCCGCCGCCCGGCCAAACCCAGCGGAACCGTCCGGCCCCCGCGCCGGTCGAAGACGACGAACCACCGAGCACGTACCTGCGTTGAGGGGGAGCAGCGGATGACGTTCAGCATCGTCCCGGAGGCGTTGACCGCCTTCGCGGCCGGCAGCGAGAGCCTCGCCGGCAAGTTCGGGCAACTCGCCGACCTGCTGGAGCAGGCGCGCGTCGACGACCAGTGCTTCGGCCCGATCGGCGACGCCGTCGGCCTGAGCAGCGGTTACTTCTCCAGCCTGGACGAGTGCCGGCAGCTGGCCAACGACGCCAAGGACTTCCTGGAGCAGACCGGCGAGCAGTTGCGCGGCAGCTTCGAGGTCTACCGCGGCGTGGACGACGGCATCTCGCAGGCCTTGACGCAGATCGGCAACGGCCTGGGCGGTGGCCGGTGAACGCCGGACCGGGCACCTTCGCCGACCTCAACGGCGGCGACCAGAAGAACTGGTTCGAGCAGGCCGCCGGACGCGGCAGCTCGGGCATCGGGGCGCTGCAGGACCTCGCCGACGCCACCAGCCCGCCGCAGATGGCCGCCGCCACGATCTCCGGGCGCATGGAGCTGCTGCAGACCATGGCCAGCCCCGGTCAGGCGCTGCTGGACAACGGCCTGGGCTTCCTGGTCTCCATCGTGCTCAGCCCGCTGATCGAGCTCGCCGAGTGGGCGGTCGGCGACCCGGAGCAGATGCGTGCCACCGGCAACGGCTGGGAGCAGGTCGCCGGGTGGCTGGACGAGGTCGCCGAGGCCGAGAAGAAGCGCGCCGAGGCCACCACGGGTGTCTGGGAGGGAGCGGCCGGCGACGCGTTCCGCAGCCAGGTCACCGAGTTCGGCGACGGCGTCTCGGCCCTGGCCGAGGACGTGCGGGGGCTCAAGCAGACCCTGGACATGATCGCCGACCTGTTCGACATGTTCGTCGAGTTCGTGATCCAGATCCTCACCGAGCTGATCATCGGCCTGATCGTGCAGTGGCTCGCCGCGCTGGCCGCGTCCTGGATCACCGCGGGCGGCTCGGTCGCCGCCGCCGGGGCGACCACCACGGTGCAGGTCGGCAGCACCGGCGTGCGGATCACGATGCGCGTCTCCAAGCTCCAGATGGAGCTGTTCAAGATCGTGAAGCGGCTGGAGGCCCTGCTCACCCGACTGCGCGGTCCGCTGCGCCAGGTCATCCAGCGCATGAACGGCCTGCGCGGCGGCAACATGGCCCAGCAGTTCGCGGGCCGTCACCTCGGCTCGAACCCGCTGGTCAACATCGTCACCCGCGCCGACGACGTGTCCCTGGCCTCCACCACGGGCAACCGGTTCATGCAGAACGTCACCGGCGAGGGCGCGCTGGCGGGCAACATCGCCCAGACGGTGCTCACCGGCATGCTCGGCGGCCAGACCAGGGTCGGCGGCGCGGCCTTCAGCGCCGGCGTGGACGCCGCCGTCGACGGCGCCATCAAGTTCGGCACCCAGGAAGCCTACGACCAGGCGCGCAACGCACCGTCCGAGGAGGAGCGCCGCGAGACCCAGGAACGCGGGTTCAACTGGTGAAGCTCGACGGCGTCCTGGCGATCAGGGAGCACTGGGCGGCGCCGGACGAGCCCGTGCTGCTGTGCGCGGGTGCGGCCGGGGCGTCCACGCGGTTCGACGTGCCCGGCTTGGACTGGTCCGGCAGTCCCGCGGCCGGGTTCGCGGGCAAGGCGCTGCGCGGTGTGGCGGGCTTCGCCGGCAATGTCGTGTCGGCGGTGGCCGATGACGACCTCGGGGCACGGGAGCTGCCGGGGGTTGTCGTGTTCGGCGGCTCACCGGAGGCACTCGCACCCGGTGCGGCGCTCGCGTCCCGGCAAGCGGCCGTCGCCTGGCTGGTCCTCACGCCGCACCGACTGGCCTGGGTGGCCGCCGTGCCCGAGCCAGTCGAACCCGAGCCGGAGAAGTCGCTGTTCGACCGGGTCGGTGACCTCGCCCGTGGCGCCCGGGACGCGTTCGCCGGCAAGAGCCCGTACCCGCCGCACGAACCCGTGCCCACCGTCGCGATCACCACGGTCGCCGAGCTGCCCCGGCCACGCATCACCGGTGCCGCGCTGGCCGAGCGCAAGCTGCCCCGCGGTTCGGTGCCCGGTTCCGCGACCGTGCTGCGCGTGTCCCTGGTCGACGGCTCCGGTGTCGACGTCCTGGCCAAGGGACGCCCCGAAGCCGCACAACGGCTGCTCGCCCTCGTCAACGCCTAGGACGGCAACGTGCCCAAGAACCGGACGAAGATCGGCGAGATCGCCCAGCGGCACTGGGTCGCCCCCGGCGAGCAGGTCGTGTGGCTGGCCAACCCGCAGGGGCACGTCGGCAGCACCGTCGCGGCCACGCGCACCTCACCTCACCGCACCGCCGCGCCCGCGCTGGCCACACCGGACCCGGCGTGGCCGCTGCCCACCGCCGCCGTGGGCCAAGGCCGTTTCCACCTCGATGAATGGGCCCACGACCCGGCCGTCTGGGGATGGGCGCACGCCCAGCGGCCCGACCAGCTCGCGGTCCGCTTCGCCGACCTGTTCACCGCCGGCCGTGACGAGTGCTGGCTGCTCATCACCAACCGCCGCGTCGCCCTGATCGTGGAGGGCGAGGTCGCCACGCCCGAGGAACCGGCCTCCGGCGGCTTGTTGGGCCGCGTGCGCTCACTGGGCCAATCTCGCGACGCACCACCACTGGTCACCTGGTGGGAGGGGCCGATCGCCACCGTCCGCGCGTTCGTCCCGGCGCCCTTGGGTCGGCACGTCACCCCGGAGTGGTTCCTGCGCTTGGAGTTCGGCGACGGCTCGGCGTTCGACCTGCGCGACGACCAGGCCGAGCAGACCGTGCGCACGGTGCACGCCAACCTGTGACGCGTGGTCAGTCCGCGGCCGAGGGGCACCCTGCCGCGGCTCGACGCCTTACGCGAGCGGTGCCGTGGTGTTGTCACGCTGGGCCCGCAACAGCTGCGGCCGGTGCTTGCCGTCCTTCGGCCAGTGGTGGGTGCCGGGCTTGCGCGCTTCGGTCACCAGGTGCTTGACGCTGGCCTGGCAGGAGAACTCCTTGAGCTTCCTGCCCGCGAGCCCGCTGAAGTAGACCGGCACCGCGGTGTCGTCCTTGTGCGCGAGCTGGAAGATCCCGGCGCCGCGGCCGAAGCTGACGCACATGGCCGGGAACGACAGGTCGACCGGCTTCGGCTGATCACCCGCGATGCGGCTCAGCACCGTGTCGGCCGCGTGCGCGCCCAGACATCCCGCGGCGTACGCGCTCATCCGGAAGGGCAGGTCCGAGGGTGCCGACGAGTCGCCCGCCGCCACGATGCGCTCGTCATCGACGCTGGTCAGCGTCTCGTCGGTGAGCAGACGCCCAGCGGCATCCGTGCGCAGCCCACTGCGACCGGCCAGATCGGGCACACCGAAGCCCGCCGCCCAGAGCGCGACCCGGCTCGGCAGCGTCCGGCCGTCGTCGAGTTCCACCGCTTCCGCCGTCACCGCGGCGACAGCCGTGCCCGGGCCTTCGACGACCTGGACCCCCAACCTGGCGAGGTACTTGCGCGCCGTCCGCCGAGCCCGCGGGTGCAGGTACGGACCGAGAACACCCCCGCACACCAACGTGACCGCGCGTCCCTGCTCCGCCAGCTCCGCAGCCGTCTCGATACCGGTCGGACCACCCCCGACCACCGTCACCGCGGCCGTCAAGGGAGTATCACCGAGCACCGACCGCACCCGTTGCGCCGCTTCCAACGTCGCCACCGGGTACGAGAACTCGGCTGCGCCGGGAACCCGCGTCACCGCACCACCACTGCCGACCGCGTAGACCAGGTAGTCGTAGCCGATGGTGTCGCCTTCGGCCACCGTCACGCCGCGCCCGGCCGCGTCGATCCGCGTCGCGCTGCCGACCACCAACCGGACACCGTCAGCCAGGACGTCCTCGTACGGGACGACCGCGTCATGGGTGCCGGCCACCAACTGGTGCAGCCGCAGCCTCGGGACGAACAGCGGCCGCGGGTTGATCACGGTCACCGTCACGTCGTCGCGCTGCGTCAACCGGTTCGCCGCCATCACCCCGGCGTACCCGCCGCCGACCACGACCACGTCGATGCTCTTGCCCATGGTGTCTCCTTCGCTCCGAGAAGTTCGAGCACAAGACACCGCACCGACCGGGTTCCTGACATCGGGTGAGGCAGATCACCCGCCGGCGACCGCCGGTGCCGGCCACCTCCAGGCGGCTCGGGCGATGAAGACGAGCAGCACCACTTCGACGAGGCTTCCGAGGAGGTAGTAGACCCACGTCTCACCGATGCACGACACGATGATGCTGATCATGTACAGGACGCTGACGACGATGTTGACGACTCGGTTGACGCGTGGCCTGAGCAGGAGCGCCAGCACCACCATCAGGATCGACGGCAGGACGAAGATCAGGGTGGACGTCAGGAGCACCTGGTCGACCGCGAACGCCGTGGCCGCGATCTTGCCGTCGAGCGCGGCGTCGAGGACATCGGCGAGGATGCCCAGTGTCTTCGCGTCAGGTCCTTGGCGCGTCGGCGTCTCGGACGGTGTTGCCCCGGCCGATCGGCCAGGGCCGGACCTGTCCTTCCGGCCGACCCGGCGCCGGCGTGGTGTGGGCGCGGAGCACGAGGTCGACGACGCGGTGGGCGAAGTCGGTGGTGAGTTCCGGGGCGGAGATCAGGCGGCGGTGGAACAGCGGGCCGGCGAGCAGGTCGAGCACGTCGGCGGGGTCGGTGTCAGCGGGTAGTTCGCCGCGGGCGATGCCGCGGGTGATGGCGTCGAGCACGACGCGGTGACGTCGGTCGGCTTCACGTCGGTGCAGGGCGGCGAAGACCGGGTCGCGTTGGGCGGCGTCGACGAGGGCGGGCATGAGGGCGGCGGCGGGGCCGGTGGTCAGGGCGTGGGCCAGGCCGGTGAGCAGGTGCACGAGGTCGTCGCGCAGGGTGCCGGTGTCGGGGTCGGTCGGCGGGTCGAGGGTGGTGTCGAACGCGTCGAGGACGAGGGCGGCGCGGTCGGGCCACTGGCGGTAGATGGTGGTCTTGGCGACGCCGGAGCGTTCGGCGACGGCTTCGACGGTGGTCGCGGGGATGCCGCGTTCGGCGACCAGGTCGAGGGTGGCGCGCAGGACGGTGGCGCGGCTGCGGGCCACCCTGGGATCGGTGCGTGGCGTCATGATCCCGTCACCTCGCCGCGGTCAGCCAGGTCGTGCGGTGGTCGTGCACGTACTGATCGAGGGTGCGGGCCGGGTGGCCGAGCAGGCGGGGCAGGGTCGGGTCGACGGTGTCGGCCTGACCGCGGCGGAGTCCGGTGTGCAGGACGGTCTGCACCAAGCGCTGCGCGAGCGGCAGTCCTCGGGCACGGAGGTGGCGGAGGTAGCCGGGGACGGTGGCGGGCTCGTAGCGGATCGGGCGACCGAGTTCACGGGTGAGCACCGCCGCGACAGCGGTGAAGTCGACCGCGCGGGAGCCGGTGAGGGTGTAGGCCGAACCGCGGTGGGCGGTGTGGTCGGCGAAGATCGTCGCGGCCACGTCGCCGATGTCGCGCACGTCCAGGAACGCGACCTTCCCGGCACCCGCGGGCAGGTACAGGCGGTCGTCGGCGACGAGGTCGGCCCGGTAGGCGTCGGCGAGGTTCTGCGCGAAGAACCCGGGCCTCAGGACGGTCCAGGACCCGCCTGCCCCACGCAGGTGCGTCTCGACGCGGTGGTGGGGTACCAGGCGGTTGGTGTCGGCTCCGGTCACCGAGGCGAACACCACGTGGCAGCCGTGCGCGTTCGCCGCGTCGACCAGGGCGTTGAGGGTGGGTCCGACGCGGGCGATGTGCGGCGGCCGGACCAGGAACAGCCCGGTGGCGCCACGCAGCGCCGGGGCGAACGTGGCGGGATCGGTGAGGTCCAGCAGCACGGCCTCGGCGTCGGGGTGGCGCCGCCGCACGACCTCGGGATCGCGACCGGCGGCGCGCACACCGATGCCCGCTCCCAGCAGGGACCGCGTCGCCGCGCCTCCGAGGTTGCCGGTGGCACCGGTGACGAGCACCGGACCGGTCACGACCGCCCGCTTGTCGTCATGCGCACGACGATACGCTACGGATGCGTAGCGAAGATGGCTGCCGCGCGGCGGCCACCAAGACGGACACCAGGGACAAGGCGGTGACGCGGAGCGGTCGGCAGTCGACTCCCGGCACGGGTCACTGTTGCGGCTGACCGCTGGAGATGCGTTCCCGCAGCCCGTCGAGTCCGCTGAACACCACGCCACCCACGGGGTGCAGGCCCAGTCCCCACAGGAACGCGGTGATCTTGTCCAGCGACGAGCCCCACGCGAGGTAGTTCACGTAGAGCAGTTGCAGGCCCAGCAGGACGGCGACCACGGCCACCAGCGCGGTGACGACCAGATCGGCCCGGCGACTCTCGGTCCCGAGGCCACGCAGGGGATCGGAGACGTCGACCACGACGTCGTCCTCGACCGGCGGTGCCGGCTGGTCCACCTGCGCCATCGGCCCCGCGAGCCCCCCGTGCTGCCGGCAGATCGCGAGCGCGTCATCGAGGTGTTTCCGCGCCGCCACCTGATCGGACACGACGAGTCGAAGTGCGTCATCGAGCTTTTGCTGTGCGGTGGTGAAACCGGCGATCTTCTCGGCCTCGCCCGCCTGCTCAGCCGCCGCGAGTTCGCGGTCGGCGGTCGCCCGGGTTTCGGTGATCTGCCGCGCCAACGGGCTCGCCAGCGCGTTGGCGGCTTTCGCGAGGTCGGTCAAGGCGATCTCGGCGCCCTCCCGGCGGGACTTGATGTCGGAGGCGTCCACCGGGGTGTCGAGCCACTCCTTGACCTCGACCAACTTGTTCCGCAGCGCCTGATCCGCGGCCGGGGGAATCCGCCGGTCGCACAGGACGTAGGCACGAACACCGGGGATCTTGCGCCCGCACTCGTCCAGCTGCGCGGCGGTCGGTCGGTCATCGGCGGTCTGCCGGATGCGGAGTTCCTCCAGCTGATCCGCGACGGAGTCCACGACACGCCGGTGCTGTTCGTCCAGGTCTCCCAGCGAGTCGCGAACCTGCCGCAGGCGGAGGGTGAGCAGACCGAGCCTGCTGCGCGTCCTCAGGCTGTCCCGGTAGGCGCCGACCAGGTACTTGAGGATCCCCGACAGCACGACACCGAGCAGGATCAACCCCGCGGCGATCGCGGTCGAGCTGCGCACCTTCACCGACACCGCGGTCTTCACCTCGGCGCCCGTCGCCGTGCCGGTGACGATCTGAGCGCTGTACGTGCCGGCCGTGGAGAGGCCTTTCAACCGGACGACGAACGTGGCCCGTTCGTACGCGGCCAGCTGCACCACGCCGGTCACGGGCTTGTCGTTCCGCAGCACCTCGACGGCCGTCCGGATGGTCACCGCTCCGGCACCGGTGTCCCTCTTCAACGACAGGAGCACGGGAACCTTGACGGTGACGGCCGCATCCGTCGTTCCGCGCAACTCCACGGGAATGTCGACGTCGACGTCCTTGAACGGCCGCAGCACGGCCGCGACCGTGCCGACTTCCTCGATCGTGACCGGGGCTGAAGGTTGACGGGCCGATGCGGTACCGGCACCGCACGCCCACACAAGCGCGATGGACACAGCCAGAAGCGTTGCCCTCATAATCGGTCATCGCCGCGCTAGGCGGAAATGAGCCGGACCTGGCACGAGATACACACGAACGAGTGAAGATCCCCGGCGCTCAACCCGGTGGTGCCGGGGTGCGCAGGCCGTCGAGCAAGGTGGTCAGGTAACGGCGAGCGGTGGCGGCGCGGTCGGTCGGGGCGCCACTGTGGACCTGCGCGGCATAGGCGATGCCGCACATCAGGGGCACCAGGTCGGTGGCCGCCAGGTCCGGGCGCACGACGCCGGCCCGGCGGGCGCGGTCGAGCAGGGTGGAGCCGATCTCCAGCAGCGACCGCTTGAGTTCCGTGGTGCGCGGCAAGGTGTCGGTCGGCGCGGCGGCGACCGGGGACAGGGACGCGTCGGCCACCTGCGCTTCCACCGTGCGGATCAGGAAGCCCTCCAGCGCGCGCCGGGTGTCGGTGTCGGTCAGCGCCTGCTCGCCGTGCTCGACCAGGTCTTCCAGGCAGGTGGTGGCGACGGTTTCCAGCAGGGCCTCGGCGGTCGGGAAGTGCCGGTAGACGGTGCCGACACCGACTCCGGCGCGGCGCGCGACGTCGTTGAGCTGCAACGGCGTGCCCTCGTCGACCAGCCCTCTGGCCACCGCGACGATCCGTTCCCGGTTGCGGGCGGCGTCCGTGCGCTGCCGAGCGGTCGCCATGGGCACAGTCTAACCGGATGACGGATCCGGATCGGGCCGCCGCTCACGCGACCGCGAGAGGTGCGTGGCGTTCGCTGAGCCGACGCACGGCCTCGGCGAGGCGGGGGTCGGCCGCCGCGCGGAACGGTAGGACCGGCTCGGCCCGGGAGCCGATGACGACGCCGGTCCGGCCGGCGAGGCCGTCGTCCGTGGCCGCGACGATCGACGGCCTGGCCGCCACCGATGCCGGCCCCGAGGTCGAGCGCTCGAACTTGCGGCGCACCAACGGCCACAGCAGCCGCAAGCCGGGCGAGACGATCTTCGGGTCCGACATGGTCCCGTCCGTCATGCCGGTGGCGGCACCTCCGGGATCCGCGGCGAACACCGCGACGCCCGTGCCGTCCAGTCGTGTGGCCAAGTCGAGCGTGTAGGCGAGGTTGGCCAGCTTCGCGCGGCCGTACCAGTGGAAGCCGTAGTAGCCGCCGGGCGGCTCGACGGCGTCGAACGACCGTTTCGCGACCGCGACCGCACCCGAGGTCACGTTCACGATCCTGCTCGGCGCACCCTCGGCCAGGGTGGGCACCAGCAGTTCGGTCAGCAGGTACGGCGAGAGGTGGTTGACCACGAACGACGCCTCGACCCCGCCGTGGTCGCGCCGGTCGGCGAACATCGCGCCCACGTTGTTGACCAGCACGGTCAGCGGCTCGCCGGGGACGGCGTGGTCGGCGGCGAGCCGGTCGGCCAGTGCCCGGACCTCGTCGAGCACGGCCAGGTCCGCGCGCAGGAACCGGGCCGGGTGCGCCGGTCCGGTCCCGTCGATCCGCTCGACCGCGCGCGCACCCCGCTCGGCGTCACGTCCCACGACGGTGACCGCGAACCCGGCCGCGGCGAGCCCCAACGCCGTCTCCAGGCCGATGCCCGCCGTACCGGCCGTCACCACAGCTGTCCGCTTCACCAGCACTCCCTCGGTTAAACGGATAGCCCATCCGCTTCAATCCGAGCGTAGCACGTAAGCGGATGAACTATCCGCTCGGCGGGCCGGCGCCGCACGGCGAGGCAGGTCCCGCCGTCCGTCCTCGACGTGGGCGGTGACAGGTCTGAATCCGGGACGGACCGTGCACGCCGCCAGGCGGTTCCAGTGGCCTTCAGGGTGCGCAGGGGTTGGTCAGGTGCGGGGCATGGCCCTGGGCGTAGACGTCGAGCAGGGGTTCCCGCAGCGCGTGTGCGCCCCGCTGTCCGTGGGTGGTGATGGTCGGGAGGGTGTCGGTCATCGGCGTGGCTTGGTGGTGAGGGTGAGCCCGACCGGGGTGAGTCCGCCATCGGTGTTCAGGCGGTACGGCATCGGGGACGGAGTGGTCAGGTGGTGGCGACGCATCAGGTGGGCGGTGATCAGGACGAGTCGGGTCAACGCGAGCGCGGCACCGTCGCACGCCGGGGGGGCCGGTGCCGAACGGCAGGTGACCGTGGTCGCGGCGGGCGGTGTCGATGGTGGTGCCGGGCAGCCGGCGGTCGGGGTCGAACCGGTCGGGCTCGGTGAGCAACCGGGCGGACAGCGCGGGGTCGGCGGGCCGCGGTGTGCTGTCCACTGTGGACGTGCAGGCCACCGAGGCGAGGAAGACGAGGACGAGGACGCGTGTCACGGTTGCCTGCCGTAGCGGATGAGGAGGTTGCAGCGGCGGGTGAACGCGGTGCGCGCGGTGGCCGGGTCGGTGGGCAGCACGCGTCCGACGTGGCGGCGGCCCGCCGCGCGGTGAGACCTGCGTGCCCACCAGCAGCCCGGCGCCGGTCGCCGTGCCGCACGCGAGCACGGATCGCGGGGGACGACGCCACACGCCCAGACCGGCGATCACCACGACGGGCACCGCGACCAGCAGGCCCGCGATCGCGGCGGCCACTTCCAGCCGGACGGCGCCGGTCAGCACGGCGGTCACCTCGACCAGCACCACGGCGGCGGTTGAGGCCGGTGGCGAAGCACTCCCACGGGTGCAGCCGCGACCTGGCCGGCCGCACGGCCGTCAACGCCGCGGTGATCGACCTATCCGCGCGTCGACGAGGTGGTGCGCTTCGACGAGGGCGTCCACGTCGGCTACCGCTACTACGACAGGGCTGGGCAGGAACCCCTGTTCCCGTTCGGGCACGGCCTGTCCTACACGACCTTCGCCCTGGGCGACCTGACCGCGTCGTACGGAGGCGGCACGCTGACGGTCGGCGTCACCCTCACCAACACCGGCACCCGGGCCGGCTGGCAGACCGTGCAGCTCTACGCGGCCTTGCCGTCCTCCGCCGGAGCCGAGGTGCGCCGCCTCGTCGGCTTCCGCAAGGTCCACCTCGTCGCCGGCCGGCGGACCACCGTGGGCATCGCGGTACCGGCGAAGGCCCTGTCGGTGTGGGACACCTCCACCGACCGCTGGGTCCTCACCCCGGGCCTCTACACCCTGTCCGCCGGCACCTCGTCCCGCGACCTGCCCGTCCGCCGCACGATCACGCTGTAGTCGACGCGAGCCGGGCCCACGTCTTCCGACGCGGGCCCGGCTGTTGTCATGGCCGCCAGGGCATACGGGCTCGCTGCGCGCGGAGTCACTATCCTCCGACCGCACCCGACCTGTCGCGGACGATCTGTCCGGTCGCCGCGCACCGTGATCCGGAGGTTCCGTTGCCGAAAGTGCCTGAGGCGCGCAGAGCCGGCCGTGCGGCCGTCAACGCACTGCGGACGCTTCTGGAGCGGCACAACCACATCGTTCAGGAGGTGGACGGCCAGAACGACTTCGGCGAGGACCACCACGTCACGTTCACCGAGGACGGTGAAGTCACCGGCGACGTGGTCAAGATCCAGGTCAAGGGCGGCCGCTCGTGGCGCAGGGCGGACGGGTACGCAGTGCCGGTCGGCGACCACGGCCGCACCTGGGCCGATGGCAACGTCCCGGTGCTCTGCGTCGTGCACGACCCGGACACCGGTGGTCTCTACTGGGCCAATGCCACCCGGCAACTGCTGTCGGCCCGGCGCGAAGGCCAAGTGCTCAAGACGATCACCATCAGCCCGGGCGACAAGCTGGACGATGACTCCATCGCGGACTTCGTCGCCGAGGCCAGGCGATATCTGAGCCGCTACCGGGGCAACCGGATCATCCAGGCCCAGTTGGGCGAGATGGCGGGCGTCGACTTCGGTCCATCGGACATCGTGCAGCACCACGTGAACGTGCACGGCGAGGATCTGATCTTCTGGCAGCGCCGGGGCGAGGGGTTCGCAACCCTGCTCCACAGCGACCTCGACTGGCACCCGGAGTACATCGGCCGCGAGAACTTCCACCCCAACGGTCGACCGGGCCTGCTTCCCGGTATGCCCGTCGTGGCGAACACGATCTTGAGCACGGCCGAGGCGCAGTGGCTGGCGGCCTGTTTCGACGCGGCTCGGTGGGCTCGCGAACCCGCCGCCGACGATCCGCCGCTGCACACCAACATCGACGCGCGTGACCACTACGTGGCCCGAAGAGTCGAACATCATCTCCGGGTCGATCCCGACGCGTTGTCCCGGTCGATCCGGCAGCTCCGCACCGGGATCGCGGTCGACCACGAGTTGGCCGTCCTCGCCGAGGAGTTGGAGTCGGATGCCGAGGCACGTGCCGAAGCGCTGTCGAAACCGTGGCGGGAGATGTCGGACCAGGCGCGTCGGCTCGTCACGTTCTACCTGGTCGGGGAAGTGCGCGTGCACTCGCCCGCATTGCCGATCGGCGAGCAGTTCCGGATCGTCTGGCGATGCCCCCGGCCGGCCGGGGAATACGGTTTCGGCGCGCGGGTCGGACAGCCGAGCACCCGCAGGTCGTCGAACCGGGAGATGGTATCGGCGTTCGAGCTCAGGCCGGGCGACAGGATCTACTGGCTGAGCCGGCACGGGAACGAACGCGGCCGGACTGTCTCGGCCGTCTGGGACTCCGAGGACACACCCGGAGCCGTCTGCGTGCTCTTCGATCAGCTGACGCTGGGGGACACCTTCTGGCCGGAGGAGTTGTTCGTCCGGAAGGCGTCCACCAAGCCGCGCGTCGATTCGTCCCCCGATTAGCTCCTTGCTCCGAGGCTGTCGCTGTCATGCCTGGTGCACGCGCACGGGAAGGGAGTCCCACGCGCGCAACGTGTTGTTGTGGTGCCGCTTGGTCGGTCCGGCGAGTTCCAGGCGGTCCACGCGGGCGGCCAGGGCGGTCAGCAGTGCACCCCCGCGGCCTTGATCACGTCGAGCACCGACTGCCGTGCGCGCCCCGGATCGGCACGGCGATGCCGGTGGCGTGGGTGTCGATGAACCCGGGGCACAACGCGTGCTCCTCCCGGCGCACGGCGGGCCAGGAACCCGCGCAGCCGGTGCGGGTCGACGATCGTGTGCCGGGTGAAGGCGTGCAGCGGACCGGCCGGCACCCGCTCCTGGAGGCGGGCGGGCGCGAAGGCCAGCAGCACCGAGCCCGCCGACGAGGCGTGCAGCGGCAGCCTGCCGGCGATGCGGGTGACGTTGACGACGGCGCCGGGCGCGGACAGGCGTTCGAGGAACAACGCCTCACCACCCTCCAGGACGGCCGGCTGCGCGTGGTGCCCCACCACCGCGTGCAGGTCCTCCAGGAACGGCATCGCAGCTTCCCGCAGGCTCAGCGCGGGGGAGGCCCGCACGGCCGGCTCCCACAGGCTCACACCGACGCGCACGCGGCGGTCGGCGTCCCGGCTGAGCCAACCGTGCGAGACCAGCTCCTCCACCAACCGCGAGGCCGTCGCGACGTGCAGGCCGGTCCGGTGCGCGATGTCGGTGACGCGCAACGTCGGAGCGTCCGGCCCGAACGCCTCGACGATCCGCGCCATATCACTGAGGTCACAGTCTCGGTACCGGTGACGGCGTGCGGAAATCACTTGTGCTGACCCCAGGTATCAGCCCCGTCGATAGCGGCTTCACCGCGGTGCGGCCTATCCCGACCCCGCCCACCGACGCGGCGCCCGTGTTGTTAACTGTCGGCATGTCGAACCCGGACACCACTGAACCGCGGTCGTTACCGCCCCAGCCCGAGCCGACGACCACCACCACACCTCGTCGGGGCAACGGCCTGCTGGCCACCGCGATCCTGTTCGCCGGTATCGGCGGCGGCCTGCTCGCGTGGCACCCGTGGGACGAGAACACGGTGCAGGTGCCGCCGGCCGAGGACCCGCACCGCATCACCATCCAGAAGGTCGGAGAGCAGACCGAGGCGGGCGAGTCCGAGGCCTCGAAGCCGGTCTACTGCCTGACCAACGAGACCGGCGGCCTGTACTGCGTCGTGATGCCCAACCGCTACACCGCGCTCCTCCCAGAGGAATAACGGCGTCACGGAGCGGTGAGCAGCGCGCGGCGGGAGTGCAGGGCGGCGGAGAAGCCGTCCACCACGTCGTGCAGGGGGCGCTGTGCCTCGGGAGCCAGTGCGAGCACGTCGTCGGTGGTGGTGATGTGCTTGTCCAGCACGAACCACCCCTGCACGACGTGGTGCGCACCCAGCGACGACAGGACCGGCCGCAGGGCGTAGTCGACGGCGAGGACGTGCGCCGGGCTGCCGCCGGTGAGCACGGGCAGCACCACCTTGTCGGCCAGCGCGAACTGCGGCAGCAGGTCCAGCAGCGCCTTGAGCACCCCGCTGTAGGCCGCCTTGTAGACCGGTGAGGCGACCAGCACCCCGTCCGCCTCGGCCAGCGCCGTCACCACCTCGGCGATCGCCGGGTCGCCCGCGTCGGCGCTCAGCAGCGCCTCGGCGGGCAGGTCCCGGACGCGCACCACGCGCACGGCGTGGCCGTCACCGCGCAACCGGCCGGCCAGGTGCTCGGCGAGCGCGGCCGTGCGCGAGGTCGGGGAAGGGCTCCCGGCCAACACCAGGATCGAGGGCATCGTCCACCTCCGTCTGATCGATCCGTGCCGGGTCAGAGGGCGGAGAAGTGCGCCGCGTCGCCGACGACCGTGGTGCTGGTGACGCCGTCCACGCTGACCGGCACGTCGCCCGCGATGGTGATGCGGTGCAGGCGCCGGCGCGCGTCGTCGTAGTCGGCGACGCCGTAGTGCTGGGTGGCCCGGTTGTCCCAGATCGCCACGTCGCCGTCGGCCCACTGCCAGCGCACGGTGTTCTCCAACCGGGTCACCCGCTCCTGGAGCAGGTGGTACACGGCGTGCGACTCCGCGCTCGTCAGGCCCACGATCCGCTTGACGAAGTGGCCGAGCAGCAACGCCCGCTCACCGGTCTCCGGGTGCACGCGCACCACGGGGTGCTCGGTCTCGTAGCGCTGGGACTCGAACTCGTCGCGGTAGGACTCCTCCTTGACGTCCACGCCGCCGATGCGGGTCGAGTCCACGTGCCCCGCGTAGTCGTAGACGTTGGTGTGCACCGCCCACAGCCGGTCCACCAAGGCCTTCAGCGCCGGCGGCAGCTCCTCGTAGGCGCGCACGGTGTTGGCCCACACCGTGTTGCCGCCGTAGGGCGGCAGTTCGACCGCGCGCAGGATGCTGATCGCGGGCACGCGGTCGACGAACGTGACGTCGGTGTGCCAGCTGTTGGCCTTGCCGTAGTCGGAGTCGATCGGCAGCACGTTGGCGTGCTCGCGGCCCTTGACGGTCGGGTGGGCCAGCGTCGGCTCGCCGAGCAGCCGGGCGAAGGCGAGCTGGCCCGCGTCGTCGAGGTGCTCCTGGCCGCGGAAGAACACCACCTTGTGCGCCAGCAGGGCGTCCCGGACGGTCGCGACGGCGCCCTCGGACAGGTCGCCGCCCAGCCGGACGCCGTCGACCCGCGCGCCGATGCCCGCGCCGAGCCGGTGGACGGTGATCGTGTCGGAAAGCTGTGCGGTCATCGCCGATGTCCTCTCGTGAAAATGCGTTCGCACCACACGATGGCGAGCCGCGCCGAACCGGCACAAGATTGCGCGGCGGTGAATTAAGTCGTCCCAGCACGCGGACGCGGTTGACACGCCGGACCGCCACGGCACTTCGTTGCACCGGGCAAAAAAGTGGCCGGTGTCCAGCCGAGCGGACCGCCGGCTCCATGATGTGGGACGGCCGCCGCGTCCGTTGACCTCGCCTGACCCGGGTGTGAGGCTCTGCCCCGTGGGCCAAGCCGCCAACCTCACCTCGCGCCGGCACGTCGACCTCCGACGTCAAGCCGGCGCACTCTGTCGCGCCGGTCGCTGAACCGCACCCTCACTCCACCTCCCCCACTCGGGTTTCGATGCCCGGTTCTGTCGGGCTGCCCGCATTTTCCCAACAAAGGATTCGCCGTGATCAGCACGCGACGGAACTTCCTCGGTCTCACCCTTTTCGGCCTGGCGGCGGCCACGGTCGGCTGCTCCACCGCGGGCGCCGGTGGCGGCGCCGAGACCAAGACGCTGCGCTACCAGGGCTGGGCGGGCGACGTGAGCCTGCCCGAGCTGGCCGCCGACCTCGGCTACCTCGGCGACGTGACGCTGGAGTGGGTCGGCAACACCACCAGCGGCCCGCAGGACATCCAGTCCGCCGCCACCGGCCAGGTCGACTTCGGCGGCGCGTTCAACGGCGCGGTGGTCAAGCTCAAGGCCGCGGGCGCCCCGATCAAGTCGGTGATCGGCTACTACGGCTCCGACGAGGCGGCCTACAGCGGCTTCTACGTGCTGGCGGACAGCCCGATCAAGACCGCGCGCGACCTGATCGGCAAGAAGGTCGGCATGAACACGCTGGGCGCCCACCACGAGGCCATGCTGGGCATCTACCTCAAGCGCAACGGCCTGTCGCCCGACGAGATCAAGAAGGTGGAGCCGATCGCGGTGCCGCCGGTCAACATCGAGCAGTCCGTGCGGCAGGGCCAGATCGAGGTCGGCGTGCTGGGCGGCATCCTGCGCGACAAGGCGTCGGAGAAGGGCGGGCTGCGCAAGCTGTTCTCCGACTTCGACCTGCTGGGCGCGTTCACCGCCGGCACGTACGTGTTCACCGAGAAGTTCCTGCGGGACAACCCGAACACCGTGCGGACGTTCGTCAGCGGCGTGGCGCAGGCCATCGAGTGGAGCCGCACGACGCCGCGCGAGCAGGTCGTGGCGCGCAAGGTCGACATCCTCACCAAGCGCGGGCGCAACGAGGACCCGGCCGCGCTGCGGTACTGGAGGTCCACCGGTGTCGCGGAGAAGGGCGGCCGGATCGTGGACAAGGAGCTGTCGCTGTGGGTCGACTGGCTGGCCGAACGCGGCGAGATCACCAAGGATCAGGTCGAGCTCTCCGACCTGTACACCAACGAGTTCAACGGGTTGGCGGCATGAGCGCCCACATCGTCTTCCGCGACGTGACCAAGCGGTTCGTGGTCCGCGACCGCGCGTCCCGGCGGCGCACCGAGTTCACCGCCGTGCGCGGGGTGGACCTGGACGTGGAGCGCGGCGAGTTCCTGGTCCTGGTCGGGCCGAGCGGCTGCGGCAAGTCCACGTTGCTGGACCTGCTCGGCGGGCTGACCGAGCCGAGCGAGGGCCAGGTGCTGCTGGACGGCGCGCCGATCACCGGCCCGGGCCTGGACCGCGGGGTGGTGTTCCAGCAGTACGCGCTGCTGCCGTGGCGCACCGCGCAGGGCAACGTCGAGTTCGGGCTGGAGGCGGCGGGTGTGCCGCGCCGGGAACGCCCCGACAAGGCCCGCGGGTTCCTGGACCTGGTGGGGCTGAGCGGTTTCGAGGACCGGCACCCGCACCAGCTCTCGGGCGGTATGCGCCAGCGCGTCGCGATCGCCCGCAGCCTGGCCTACGACCCGACCGTGCTGCTGATGGACGAGCCGTTCGCGGCCCTGGACGCGCAGACCCGCGAGTCGTTGCAGGACGAGCTGCTGCGCATCTGGCGGCGCACCGGCAAGACGGTCGTGTTCATCACCCACTCCATCGACGAGGCCGTCTACCTGGGTCAGCGGGTCGCGGTGCTGACCTCCCGCCCCGGCCGGGTCAAGGAGGTCGTGCCGATCGGGCTGGGTGACCGCACCGAGCAGGCCGACCTGCGCTCCAGCCCGGAGTTCGCGCGCTACCGGCACCGGATCTGGGAGCTGCTGCACGACGAGGTCTCCCGCGCCCAGCAACAGGAGAAGGAGGTGGCGGCGGTATGACCGCGCTGCTGGAAGCACGACCGGCCGTGGACGAGGAGCGGCCCACTCGTGACCGCGTGAAGCGACCGTCGCTGCCGCGCCGGGTCGCCGACGCGCTGCTGACGGCGGTCGGCAAGGTCGCGGCGATCGCGGTGCTGCTGGCGGTGTGGGAGACCGCGCCGCGGCTCGGCCTGGTGGACGCCACGTTCCTGCCGCCGTTCTCGACCGTGGTCGACGCGTGGTGGCGGCTCGCCACGAGCGGTCAGCTTCTGGACAACACGGGGGCGAGCCTAGCCCGTTCACTGTCCGGGTTCGGCCTGGCGGTAGCGGTGGCCGTGCCGCTCGGCCTGCTGATCGGCTGGTACAAGCCGGTGGCGACGCTGCTCGGGCCGCTGCTGGAGGTCTTCCGCAACACCGCGGCCCTGGCGTTGCTGCCGGTGTTCGTGCTGCTGCTGGGCATCGGCGAGACGTCGAAGATCGCCATCGTGTTCTACGCCTGCACCTGGCCGATCCTGCTCAACACGATCAGCGCGGTGCGCGGTGTCGACCCGACCCTGCTGCGGCTGGCGAAGTCGGTGGACCTGTCGGGGTTCCGGCTGTTCCAGAAGGTGATCCTGCCCGCTTCGGTGCCCACGGTGTTCACCGGCATCCGGTTGGCGGGCGCGGTGTCGATCCTGGTGCTGGTGGCCGCGGAGATGGTGGGTGCGAAGGCCGGTCTCGGCTACCTGATCAACGCCTCGCAGTTCAACTTCGCCATCCCCCAGATGTACGCGGGGATCATCACGATCTCGGCCATCGGCGTGGTGTTCAACCAGGTGCTCGTCGCCTTGGAGCGCCGGTTCACGTCCTGGCGCGTCCCCGTCGGTTCCTGACCCCAGGCACGGAAAGGAGCTTCCCATGACGCTCGAACTCGACGCGGACGTGCTGGTCGTCGGCGGTGGACCCGCCGCGACGTGGGCCGCGCTCAAGGCCGCCGAGGACGGCGCCGCGGTCGTGCTGGCCGACAAGGGGTACTGCGGCACCAGCGGTGCGACGGCGTCCGGCGGCACCGGCGTGTGGTACGTGCCGCCGGAGCCGGAGGCCCGCGAGAAGGCCATGGCCAGTCGCGAGGCGTTGGGCGGGTACCTGGCGGACCGGCGCTGGATGGCCAGGGTGCTGGACGAGACCTATGACCGGATCAACGAGCTGGCCGACGTCGCCCGCTACCCGTTCCCGGTCGGCCCGGACGGCAAGCCGCTGCGCACCGGCCTGCAAGGGCCGGAGTACATGCGGCGGCAGCGCGTCCGGGTGCGCCGGGCCGGGGTGCGGGTCCTCGACCACAGCCCCGTCACCGAGCTGCTCACGACGGACGACGGCGTGGTGGCGGGTGCGGCGGGCTACCAGCGGCAGGCGGACCGGGCGTTCACGGTGCGGGCCGGTGCGGTGGTGCTGGCCACGGGCGGCTGCGCGTTCCTGAGCAAGGCGTTGGGCTGCAACGTCAACACCGGTGACGGCGCGCTGTTCGCCGCCGAGGTCGGGGCGGAGCTGTCGGGCATGGAGTTCTCCAACGCCTACGGCATCGCGCCCGAGCACACGTCGGTCACCAAGACCGCGTTCTACAACTACGCCACGTTCTACCGGGCGGACGGCTCGGTGCTCGACGGCGCGGGCAGCCAGCGCGGCCGGTCGGTGATCGCGCGGACGCTGCTGGCCTCGGAGAAGGTGTTCTGCAAGCTCGACCGCGCCGACGAGGCGGCGCGCAAGGCGATGCGGTTGGCGCAGCCGAACTTCTTCCTCACCTTCGACCGGCTGGGCATCGACCCGTTCACCCAGCCGTTCGCGGTGACGCTGCTGGCCGAGGGCACGGTGCGCGGCACCGGCGGCATCCGGATCGTGGACGACGGGTGCGCGACCACCGTGCCGGGCCTGTACGCGGCCGGCGACGCGGCGACCAGGGAGCTGATCTGCGGCGGGTTCACCGGCGGCGGCAGCCACAACGCGGCGTGGGCGATCTCGTCCGGGTCGTGGTCGGGGCGTGCGGCGGCCCGGTTCGCCCGTGCGCTCGGCCCGTCCGCTGCGCGGCGCCAGGTCCGTGCCGCCGGTGGTGCCGGGCTGCGCCCGACCGGCACGACGTCGTCGGTGTCCGCAGCGGAGGTCGTGGGCGCCGTGCAGGCCGAGGTGTTGCCGTACGACAAGAACTACCTGCGCCACGGTGACGTGCTGCGCGCGGCGTTGGGGCAGCTCGACGGCACGTGGGCGGCGGTGCGTTCCGGTCTGCGCGCGGACGGCCCGGACGTGGTGCGGGCGCGTCAGGCCGCGGCGATGGTCGCGCACGCCCGGTGGATGTACACCTCCGCGCTGGCGCGCAGCGAGAGCCGGGGCATGGCCAAGCGGCTCGACTTCCCCGAGCTGGACCCCGCCCAGCACTTCCGGATCACCTCCGGCGGCCTGGACGAGGTGTGGGCCCGCCCGCAGGAGGTGGCGGCGTGATCGAGCTGGTGTCGGCCGCGCAGTGCGTCACCTGCGACAAGTGCATCGCCGTGTGCCCCACCAACGTGTTCGACCGGGGCGCGGACGGCGTGCCGGTGATCAGCAGGCAGCAGGACTGCCAGACCTGCTTCCAGTGCGAGGCGAACTGCCCGACCGACGCGTTGTTCGTGGCGCCGCACACCCACCCGCTGCCGGCGGAGTCGTTCGCCCACGACGAGGAGCACCTGCGGCGGACGGGGCTGCTGGGCAGCTACCGCCGTGACATCGGGTGGGGTCACGGGCGCACGCCGGGTGCGGCACGGGCGGTGGGTCCCGCGCTGTCGCCGTCCGGCCCGCCGTTGATCTCGTGAACCCCCGCGGCACGGCGGCGTCGGCGTTGTTGGGCGCCGTGCTGCGGCACGGACCGGTCGCGCGCACCACGATCGCCCGGCTGACCGGCCTGAGCCCGGCGGCGGTGACGCGCAACTGCGCGGCGCTGGCCGGTCTCGGCCTGCTCACCGAGGTGGCGGGGCCGCTGCCGTACCGGGGCATGGGCCGCCCGCACACGCCGGTGGACGTGGAGACCGGTCGCCACCTGGTGGCCGGCATCCACATCGCCCACGAGCACTGCACGCTGGCGTTGCTGGACCTGCGCGGCCGGGTCCGGGCCAGGCTGCGGGTGCCGCACCGCGACCCGGACGACCACGAGGACGTGCTGGCGACCGCCGCCGACCGGCTCGTGCGGCTGCACGCCGAGCACCTGCCCGGCCACGTGCCGCTCGGCTTGGGCGTGGCCGCCGGCGGGTGGGTCGACACCGAGGCGGGCGTGCTGGTCGAGCACACGTCGCTGGGCTGGCGGGACGTGCCCGTGCGCGACCTGCTCGCGGCGCGGACCGGGCTGCCGGTGCTGGTGGACAGCCACGCGCGGGCGTTGGCGCGGGCCGAGCAGCTGTTCGGCGCGGCGGGCCACCACGAGTCGCTGGTGCACCTGTTCGTCGGCAACGTGGTGGACGCGGCGATCATCACCGGCGGCGGCACGCACCGGGGCGCGCGGTCGGCGGCGGGTGGTGTCGCGCACCTGGCGCTGGGCGACCCGGCGATCGACTGCCCGTGCGGCCGTTCCGGGTGCCTGGAAGCCACCGTGTCCGACCGCGCGTGGGCGTGGCGTGCCTACGAGGCGGGCGTGATCTCCCGGCCGTCGATCACCGAGCTGGGTGACGCCGCCGTGGCCGGGAACGCCGCGGCCACCGCGCTGCTGGTCGAGCGCACCCGGATCGTCGCCCGGGCCGCGGCACTGCTGTTCGACATCGTCAACCCCGACGTCGTCGTGGTCACCGAGCTGGGCGTCATCCGGCTGCCCGAGTGCGCGCGGGCGTTGCGCGCCGAGGTGGCCGCGTCCGCGCGCGTCTGCCCGTCACCTTCGGCCGTGCTGCCGAGCAGCTTCGGGCCGGACGTCCTCGGCGTGGCGGCCGGGGCCGTGCAGCTCGACGCGATCTACGCCGACCCCCTGAACCTCCGCAACCCGATCCGATTGGGAGTCTGAAGTTGTCCGCACGCGAACTCCACCTCAACGCGTTCCTCATGGGCGTCGGCCACCACGAGGCCGCCTGGCGGCACCCCCGCACCGACCCCCGCGCCCTCGACGACGTGGCGCACTTCCAGCACCTGGCGCGGATCGCCGAACGCGGGACGTTCGACTCGGTGTTCCTCGCCGACGGCGTGCAGATCTGGGGCGACGTGCGGCACACCGCCGCCAACCGGTTCGAGCCGATCACGCTGCTGACCGCGATCTCGCAGGCCACCGAGCGGATCGGGCTGATCGCGACCGCGTCCACCGGGTTCAGCGAGCCCTACAACCTGGCGCGGCTGTTCTCCTCGCTCGACCACATCAGCGGCGGCCGGGCCGGGTGGAACATCGTGACCACGGCGGGGGACCGGTCGGCGCAGAACTTCAACCGCGAGGTCAACCTCGAGCACGCCGAGCGCTACGAGCGTGCCGACGAGTTCCTCGACGTGGTGACCGCGCTGTGGGACTCGTGGGAGGACGACGCGCTGGTCGTGGACCGGGAGTCCGGGGTGTTCGCCGAGGACGCCAAGGTGCACGAGATCGACCACAAGGGCCGGTTCTTCTCGGTGCGCGGGCCGTTGAACGCGGTGCGCAGCCCGCAGGGGCACCCGCTGCTGGTGCAGGCCGGGTCCAGCGAGGACGGCAAGGCGTTCGCGTCGGCGTGGGCGGAGGCGGTGTTCACCGCGCACCAGACGCACGGCGACGCGACCGCGTTCTACGCCGACCTCAAGCGCCGGGTCACGGCCCGGGGACGTGCCGCCGACGACGTCAAGGTGCTGCCCGGGATCGTACCCGTGCTGGGCGGCACGCAGGCGCAGGCGCGGGCGCTGGCCGAGGAGCTGGACGGGTTGATCATCCCGGCGCGGGCGGTGCGGCAGCTGACCGAGCTGATCGGCGTCGACCTGACCGACCACCCGCTCGACGCGCGGTTGCCGGAGTTCCCGCCGGTCAGCCGGGTCAACGGGGCGAAGAGCCGGTTCGAGCTGGTGCGCGACCTGGCGCAGCGGGAGCGGCTGACCCTGCGCCAGCTGCTCGGCCGCCTCGGTGGCGGGCGCGGGCACCAGGTCGTGGCCGGCACGCCGGAGCAGGTCGCCGACCACATCGAGCTGTGGTTCACCACGGGCGCGGCGGACGGCTTCAACGTGATGGCGCCCCTGCTGCCGTCCGGCTTGGAGGACTTCGTGGACCACGTCGTGCCGCTGCTGCGGGCACGCGGGCTGTTCCGCGCCGAGTACACCGGCCGCACCCTGCGCGAGCACTACGGCCTGCCGCGGCCGGTCAGCCGGTACGCGTCGGCCGCGCTGGTCTGACCGACTCGCGGCGACCCTCCGCCGCACCGGACGCCCGGTGAGCTGGAGGGTCGCCGTGACCGGGTTCGCGCTGCCGTGTTCGCCGAGCGGTGGAGCCTACGGAACGTCACCCTGCGCGATGGCCTGGGTCCAGCGGTGCGCCTGGGCGCACATCTGCGCCTCGGTGCCCCTGGCGTGCTCGACCACCTCGTCGTCCGACCACAGCACGAGCGCGGTCATGCCCGCTCTCGCCGGCGTCAGACCGATGGTCCACCGGTGGCCGGCGGCGATGACGACGCGTTCGGCGGTGACCCACTGCCGGTGAAGCGTCCACGTCACCCGCCACGACGAGGAGGACGCCGCCAGTTCGGCGACCGACCGAGGCACACCGCTCGCGTCCGGTCGGTCGGCCTGGTTGATCACCCCGGGCACTGTCCCACGGGTGACCGGTTCGCGCGAGGGAGGATCGGGTGCGGAAGGCGTGGTGCTCAGGGTGCGGCCTGCAGTCGTCGGTGCGCGGACCTGGCGGCGAGGATCGGCAGGAAGCTGTGGACCTTGGCCGGTCCGGCGAGCCGCTGGTAGGCGTCGGTGACGGCCTCCCGGACGACCTGGTAGGCGATGCGACCGGCCAGCCTGCGGCTCACTTCCTCGGCTGCCTGGTCCAGTTGGACCTCGATCGGGGCGTGCAGCCGCCGGGGGTCGCGCACCTGGTGTCCTTCGAGCCTGTCCACCATGAGAGCCCTCCAACCACACGTGCGGAGAACCGAGTGGCTTGGTGATCTCCGCGATCGGCATGTTGTGCGACAACCGCCGGGATCGACCGTAGGTGTGAACAACAGGCAAATCCAGTCTGGACTTTCGGTAAACGAATACTCATCATGCCGGGGTGCGCCGGCGGCTCGCCTCGGGCCGGGGCGGAAGCGGCAACGCAAGCCGGGCGGCAGGTCGCGGCGTGACCGCGACCTGCCGCCGGGGAGTCCGGTGGGTGGTCAGCCGAGGTGGCGGGGGATGCGACGGGCCTGCCCGAAGTCGAGGGACGACCACACCGGATCGCCCGAAATGATGAGCCACCGCAGCAGGCCGGAGGTTATCCGCGGAACCCGCCGCTGCTCCGGCCCGCGTTACTGCTCGTTGATGAACCAGCGCTGGTCTTGATCACCGAAGTCGCACTCTTCCAGGCGCGGGCTGCGCTCGTGCCCGTCGTAGGTGACGCAGGTGCCGAACTCGTCGTTCACGATCGCCCTGGAGCCGCCGCTGCCCTCGCGCCACCACCGCTGGCCGGGGTCGTCCGGGTCGCACTGGCGGCCCTTCAGCACGCCGCCGATCGCGGCCGCGCACAGGCCGGTCCCGACGTTCCTGATGAGGTTGTCGCCGCTGCCGAGCCGCCAGACCTGCCGGTTGCCGCCGCGGTGTTCCTCCACGATGATCGGCTTGGTGTCCCAGAGGGTTTGGAGCCACACGTCCTCCGAGCCGTTCGCGCTCTCGATCACCGCCACGGTCTCCTGCGCGGCGGAGACGTCCGCTCTCGCTGCCTCCGCCCCGGCGGTCGGCGCGAACACGGCCGCCGAACCCACGACCGTCAGGGCGACCAGCGTCCTCCGCAATGCCATGAGACTCACCTCTTCCGCAGTTCCGGGCGACGTGACCGGCGGCCCGGATCGCCGAACCTTCAGCCCACCAAGTAGAACGGGAGCGGACCGGCACGGCCACTGACACGACACGTGCGAGTGGCAAAGGAACCCGTTGCGGTACAGATGAATGCCGGACGCCACGCACCGCACCCGACCCGGTGTCCCCGCACCAGGCCATCGTGTACTGGCACCGGCGCGGGTGCACCGGTCGGGAAGGCAGGAAGCTGCCGGCGGGAACCGGTCCCGGCGGTCGGCGCCCGAGACCAACCGCATGCGTGAGCTCATCATCTCGGCGTTGGCCATCGGTCTCGTGGTCACCGGGTGCTCGGCGGCCGAACCGACGGCGTCCCCGATCTCGCCGCCCGCAAGACGGGAACCTGCCAGGTGCTGATCACCGGGCAGGCCGACATCACCACCGAGTAGGGGAGGCCACGGGTCGGCTCGTCGCGGAGGTGACCAAGTCCGCGGCCGGTGTCAGCCGCCGCACCGGCCGGTGAACACGTCGGTCCGGCCGTCGCCGGTCAGGTCGGCGAGTTCCAGGCTGGTCAGTGGGCAACCGCTGGTCGCCAACGGCACCCAGGACGACCGTCCGCCCGACGAGTAGTACCACTGGCCTCCGGCCGTGCGGAACACGTCCGTGCGGCCGTCGCCGTCCAGGTCGCCGAACCGCAGCGCGGAGACCGGGATGTCGGACGCGGCCAGCGGCGCCCACCCGGCGGCGCCACCGGCCGAGTACTGCCAGTGGTCGCCGAGCAGCGCGAACACGTCGGTCCGGCCGTCGCCGTCGAAGTCGCCGAAGCCCATCGAACCGACGTCGAGAGTGGACGTGGCGAGCGGTCGCCAGGAGGAGGTGCCGGCCGACGAGTAGTACCAGCGGGTGCCGTCAGAGTGGAACACGTCGGTCTTGCCGTCGCCGTCGAAGTCGCCGAACCGCAGCTCGGCCGGCGGCTCCGACGAGGTGGCCAGCGGCTGCCAGTTTCCGGTCGAGCCGGGAGAGAAGCGCCACTGTCCATTTGAGACGGAGAAGACGTCGGTCCTGCCGTCACCGTCGAAGTCGCCGAACCGCGTCCCGGCCCTGGTCACGGTCGACAGCGCGCCGGGGACGAACGGCTCGCGCCCGCCCGGCGAGTAGTAGAAGCGGTGTCCGGTGGCGCGGAAGACGTCCGTGCGCCCGTCGCCGTCGAAGTCGCCGAACCCGACCTCGGAGACGTCGAACGTGTACGGCCGCAGGTCCTGCCAGTTGCCGGTGCCCGCGTCGGACAGCTTCCAGCCGACTGTCTCACGGCCGCCCGGCTGGTGGCAGGTGCCGGTGGTGGTGCCGTACGTGTTGGCGCCGACGTGGAAGTTGCCGGAGAAGTGGCGCTGGAGCACCGCGCTGCTGGAACTGCCGTGCGCGAAGCAGTTGCCCGACACCCAGGCTCCGGTGTACGGCTTGCCGCGAACCGCGACGGCGGGCTCGGCGCTCGATCGGAAGCTGTTGTTCTTGATGTGGACGACGTCCCCGGCGTAGGGCGAGCCGTTGCCCTGCGCCTCGTTCTCGCCGTGCATGTCGAAACCGTGCGAGCGGGCGTTGTCGACCACCAGGTTGTACCTGGCGTCGTACCGCTGGGTGCGCAGCCCGTTCCCGGCGATCGCGTGCCGGTTCTGGGTGAACGTGTTGAACTCGATGACCGCGCTGGAACTGTTGTACAGCACCACTCCGTAGCCCAGGCCGGTCCGCCGGTTGTGGTGGACGTGGTTGTTCGCGATCCTCGCTTCGAGGGTGTTGCCCAGGTACACCGCGCCGTGCGACCAACCGGACAGCTCGTTGTTGTCCACGGTCAGGTCCGAGGCGTCGAGCGCCTCGATGCCACGGGAGTTGTCGTACTCGTAGGCGTCATTCCGGATCTCCGGATCCGGGCCCCGCAGCCGCAGGCCGGTGATCCGCACGCCGCTGCCCTTCGGCGAGAACTGCGCCCACGCCTCGCTCTGACCCGGGTCGAGCTCGGTGTTGTACAGCAGGGCACCGGGTGCGCCGCCTTGACCGCGGTTGCTCGCCAGCGTCACCCCGGCCGGGATGACGATCCGCTTGTGCCCGGTCAGGTTGATCGACGCGGTGCCGGCGACGAACACGGTGTCACCCGCGGTCGCCGAAGCCAACGCGGCGAACAACTCCTCTTTCGTGTCCACCTCGACCGTCGCGGCCGCCGCCGGCCCGGCGGTGACCACAGCCGGCACGACGAGCGCGAACACCGCCACCACGCCGACCGCGAACCGGGAACAGGACGTCCTCGACAACACCGCCCGATCCCTTGGTGAAGTCGATGAACGCCTAGCTGCCGCCTCAGCCACACGTACCCTCTCAACGCGAGGATCAGCACGATCGCGCCGCCCGTCGCGATGCTAGCGACGCCCGGCTCGACGCGGTATCCGGTGAACTGCTGACACGGCGCCGCGTGACGAGCTGTCAGCCGGTCGGCAGGTCGAGCATCGCCGCGGCGACCCGGTCGGCCGCGGCATTGGGGAGGGCGGTGGCCATGTCGTCCAGGACGAGCAGCCGTGCGCCGGGGATCTGAGCGGCGAGCGCTTCGCCGTTGCCGACCGGGAAGAACAGGTTCGCGCGGCCGTGCAAGACCAGGGTCGGTGCGGTCAGGTCGCCGAGCCTCTCGCGCCACCGCGGCGTGCAGTCGAGTCGGGCGAACACCATTCCGAGCTGGTTCGCCTCGTGCGCTGAGGAGTCGGTCGAGGGTGTGCGGTCCCAGATTCGTGCTGCGGTGGTGCGTGCCTGTTCCGGGTCGTCGCCGAGCACGGCTGCCCGGTCGGCGGCGTACGCGGCGACGGCGGCCCGGTCGCGCCAGTCGGGCCTCGGGAGGGAGAACAGCGCGCCCATCACCGGGTCGTGATCGGGTAGGTCGTCATCGACGGGACCGGGCGCGACGGGGCGTGTTCCGACCAGGGTCAGGGCCGAGAACACACCGGGGTGGTCGAGCGCGGCGACCTGCGCGACCATGCCGCCGACGCCGAAGCCACCGAGGTGGGCGGTGGTGGCGCCGAGGGCGTTGACGAGCGTGGCCGCGTCGGTGGCGAGATCGCGGAGCGTGTAGGCGGGTGCCTCCGGGTCGACGGTCGTCGAGGCCCCGCAGTCGCGCAGGTCGTAGCGGACCACTCGACGCCCGCCGGCCGCGAGCCGCTCGCACAGCGCGTCCGGCCAGGAGAGCATCGTGGTGCCACCGGCCAGCAGCACGAGGGGGTCGTCATCGCGACCGAAGATTTCCACACCGAGGTCGACGCCGTTGGCCTGTACCGAGAACATGCGTCACCGTAGCAAGGGGGTGCCGCGTTGCCCGAGAGCGTGCCGGCGATCGGCAGCAGTTCAGCTGAAACGCGTGGGTTGGTCGGCCCGTTCGTATACGTGAATATTTCGGTGGCGCCTTGAGTGGTGGCCTTTGTGGTTCAGGACCGTGAATTTTGTTGCCTGTTCCGCAAGCTTGCGCAATGCTTCTGGGAGCGTTCCCAGAACTTCCGGATCGCCGCTGATTCCGCCGGTCGGCGGGGGTGGGTGCCGTTGGGGAACCGCTGTCCTGGAGTGCTGTTCGCAAGGAGGCGACGCATGAGTCTGCGCATTGGTCAACGCACGAGGAGTCGGACCGCAGGTATTGCCGCGGCGGTGTCGGTGGCGGCTTTGACCGGGGGCCTGGTGATGGCGGCCGGCACCAATGCCAATGCGGCGGCCGGGTGTCGGGTCGACTACAGCGTGACCAGCCAGTGGGAGGGCGGGTTCGGTGCCAACGTCACGGTGACCAACCTGGGCGACGCGGTGTCGAACTGGACGTTGGAGTGGACTTTCGCGGCGGGTCAGAAGGTGGCGCAGCTGTGGGGTGGTGAGTTCTCCCAATCCGGCGGCACGGTGACGGTGCGCAACACGTCCTGGAACGGCTCGCTGGCCACGGGCGCGTCGGTCAAACCGGGCTTCAACGGCACCTGGACCGGCTCCAACCCCGCGCCCACCGCGTTCAAGCTCAACGGTGTGGCCTGCACCGGGCAACCCACCGACACCTCGACCACGACCTCCACCTCGACGTCCACGTCCACGTCGACCTCCACCACCACGTCGACGTCGACGACGACGACCACCACCACCACCACGACGTCGAACCCGCCCGCGGGCGTCGCGACCGGCTTCGCGTCCCAGAACGGCGGGACCACCGGCGGACAGGGCGGGGCGAGGGT
>NZ_PYAX01000029.1 GCF_003014735.1 Saccharothrix carnea
GCGGACGCGAGCCGGGTGCTGCGCATGGGAGTCGCTCCTTCGAGGACGGTGGCCGGAACTGTGTTTCCCGGCTTGTCATGAGTGATTCGGTACCGGTCGGACACCGGATTGGTCGAAGCCGGAAAAAAGTCGGGCCGTCTCCGGGGCGACCGCGGTGATTCCTCAGACCAGCGGGAGGACCACCACGGTCGGGGTCGTGGGTCGGGGGGACCCGCCTCGTGGCTCCACGGTCAGGCCCACGGCTTCCCGGCCGGTGAAACCACTGGCCAGCAAGGGATCCGGTGGTCGGTCGGAGGACGCGAGCAGACCTGCCGGACGCGGTCCGTCGGCACCGATCAGCCACAGCTGGTACGTGCGGTCCTCCGGCAACCGCGCGAGCCCGTGGGCGAGGAACACCACCTGTCCCCTGGTCGACGACGCCACGACGGTGCCCGTGCCACCACCGGCCACGTCACCCCGCACGAGCTTGGCGTCCGGTGCGGCCAGCAGGTCGGCGACCTGGCTGTTGCGGGTGTTGACCTGCTCCAGGGCGCGCAGGTCGCGTTCGAGTCGGTTGTTCGTGTCGACGGCCTGGACGCCCAGCGTCACGGCCACCGCGATACCCGCCGCGGCGGCCAGCGCCGCCGTCCCGCGCGACCACCTCGATCGCGTTCCCAATCGGACGGTCACGGTGTCCGGCCGCAACTGTCGGGTGTGGACGACGGCGGCCAGCACCCGGTCGCGCAGGTGGGCGGGCGGTTCGACGGTGGCCTCACCCGCCAGCAGGGCGGTGGTCTCGAGCAGTTCGGCGGTCTCCTGGGCACAGCCCGAGCAGCCCGCGAGGTGGTCCTCGAAGAGGCGCCGCTCGTCGTCGGAGAGCGCGTCGAGCACGTAGGCGCCGATCAGCGTGTGCGCTTCGATGCGCGCGGTGTCGTCGGTCATCGGGTCACCCCCAGGCAGTCTCGGAGTCTGATCAAGCCGTCGCGCATCCTGGTCTTGACCGTGCCCAGCGGGATGCCGAGCACGGAGGCCGTCTCCGGATAGGTGTAGCCCTGGAAGTAGCCGAGCAGGATCGACTCGCGCTGCAGGTCGGTCAACGTCGACAGGCACCGCCGCACCTGCCGCCGTTCGATGCGTGCCGCGACCTGCTCGCTGACCGCGTCGAACGGCGTCTCCACGTCGAGGCGGGCGGCGAGGTCCTCCCGGCGGGTCGCGGCCTGCGCGGACCGGACCCGGTCCACGGCCCGGCGGTGCGCCATCGTCATCACCCACGCCAAGGCACTGCCCCGGCCCGGGTCGAAGCGGGCAGCGGTGCGCCACACCTCGACCAGCACCTCCTGCGTGACCTCCTCCGACTGCGCGTGATCACGCACCACGCGGCGAACCAGGCTGAACACCCTGCCCGCCACCACGTCGTACAGCCGCGCGAACGCCTTGTCGTCACCGCGCGCGACCTGGGTCAGCAGCTCGTCGGCGGTGGCCTCCTGCCCGGCGGACACGGCCTGGAGCTTGCGCTCACGCCCTGCCATCGTGCCCCTTGCCGACCCGCCGGTTGACCGACCGAAACATGAACCCTCCTCAGACTGAGCGCACCGCTATCCCTTGTTCGTCTCCCGAGGCGGATCGGATTGGTTCGCGTGGTCGCCGTCACCCGGCGGCGCCCGGCCGTCTCGGTACGGGAACCGATCCAGGATCCCGAACGACCCTCTGCACAGCACGACAAGCCGCCGGTTCACGCCACCACCCACTTCCGGAGGCAACCTGTGAGGCCAGTGACGTCGTATCCGCACGAACGGGAGGTCGACCAGGGCGAAGCCGTCGACAGGACCGCGGGCGCGCGCGACACCGCGACCTGCCGGATCACCGGCCGTGACTCCTCCGTGCTCGGTCCGGTCCTCATCCGCGCCGGGCTGGGCATCGCCGGCCCGGGACCGGCCGACGTCGAGGTCAGGTCCGGTCGCGAGGGCTACGTCGGGCTCGCGGACGGGCGGCGAACCGACCTGCCCGACGTCACGGCCGTGTTCCGGTGGGCGCGGGCGTTGCCCACCGGCCCGCGGGCGATCCGGCGTGCCGACCCCGCCGAGATCGCCGCCACACCGGCGTCGGTCATCGGCGCGTACCTCGCGGTTGACGACAGCGGCGAGCCGTTCGACTCGTTCCACGACGACCCCGACGCCTTGGCCGAGGCCGTGCGACGGGTCGGCGCGAAGTTCGGGATGGCGGAAGCTCGCGCCGCGGCCTCGACCCTGCAGTTCCTCGTCGCGGCCGGGCTGTGGTCGGTGGCCCTCGGCGCGCTGGCCCGCGGCGGAGTCGTACCCGACCTGGACGGGCTGCGGTACCGCCTCGGCGAGGACGCTTCCGTGCGACTGGCCCTGGGCGAACCCGGCGGCTGGACCACCACCGACGACCCCGCGCCGCTGCTGCTGAGCGCCGTGGTCGAGGAGCACTTGAAGCCGTTCCACGCGAGGTTGCGCACCGTCGCCAAGGTCGCCGAGGGTTTGCTGTGGGGCAACGCCGCCGCAGCCCTGCGCAGCGCACTGCGACCACTGCCCGCCGGTCTGCACGACCTCGGCGCCCGTCTGCTGACCACAGCGGAACTGCGCGACACGGTGTCCCCTGACGGCGCCCGCCGCAGCTGCTGCCTGTTCTACCGCACACCCACCGGCCACACGTGCCGCACCTGCCCGCTCGTCGGCGCCACCGTCATCCGGCAACGAGGACACCACGCCTGAGCAGCATCGTCGCGTCACCCGATCCACGTGGGCGGCTGCGTGACGATGCGGGGGTGCTTCGTTCACCGGCTGACCGCTGGGGATCACAGGTTGCTCGACGTCGCGGTGCGGACGTTCCGCGGGATCGTGGTCGAGGACGAGGTGGACGGGTGGGTGTGGGGCTGCCGGCAGCCCCACGTCGGTGGGTACTCGCAGTCGGTCCGAGGGGATTTCGGCGTCAATCGTGGTCCGGACGGCCGGTGAGGTGGTGGTCGGCGGTCTCGACCGCTTCGGCCAGCAGCCGCCGCACGTGGCCGCCCCGCACCCGGTAGACGGCGCGGCGGCCCTCGCGGCGCACGGACACCAGGCCGGCCAGCTTCAGCTTCGCCAGGTGCTGGGACACCGCGGGCCGGGCGATCCCCACCGCGGCGGCCAGGGTGGTGACGTCGTACTCCGCACCGCACAGCAGCCACATCATCCGCAGCCGGGTCGCGTCCGCCAGCATCCGGAACCCGTCGACGGCCGCCTCGACGTGTCTGCCAGTAGGTAGCTGTTGCCAGTCATGCGTTGTTGCAACGTCGTCGCGTGCGTACATGAGCACGTATGGTGTCACCCGGTTCCGCCCAGCGCCAGCCGACCGGAGGTGCGCACCAATGCCCGGGGTGTTGTCGAATCGCACGTACCGACGCCTGTTCACCGCCCAGGTCGTCGCCCTGGCCGGCACCGGCCTGGCCACCGTCGCCCTGGGCCTGCTGGCCTACGACCTGGCCGGACCGGATGCGGGCGCGGTGCTCGGGACGGCGTTCGCGATCAAGATGGTGGCCTACGTCGGCATCGGTCCCCTCGCGGCGGTCCTGGCCGCCCGCTTCCCGCGCAAGCACCTGCTGGTGGGCCTGGACCTCGTGCGCGTGGCGGTCGCGGCCGCCCTGCCGTGGGTGGCCGAGGTGTGGCAGGTGTACCTGCTGATCTTCCTGCTCCAGGCGGCCTCGGCGGCGTTCACCCCGACCTTCCAGGCCACCATCCCCGACGTCCTCACCGAGGAACGCGACTACACCCGTGCCCTGAGCCTCTCGCGCCTGGCCTACGACCTGGAGAGCCTGCTCAGCCCGCTGCTGGCCGCCGCGGTCCTCCTGGTGGTCGGCCACGACTCCCTGTTCGTCGGCACCGCGACCGGGTTCGCCGCCTCGGCGCTGCTGGTGTCGGCGGCGGCCCTGCCCCGATCACACCGCGCGGCGGCGGGCCGCTCGATCACCGCCACCACGCGTGGCCTCCGCGTCTACCTGGGCACACCGCGCCTGCGCGGCCTGCTCGCCGCGCACCTGGCCGTCGCCGCCGCCGGGTCGGTGGTCCTGGTCGATACCGTCGTCTACGTCCGCGACCTGCTCGGGCGCGGCGAGACCGCCGTCGCCGTCGCCCTGGCCGCCTACGGCTCGGGTTCGCTGATCGCGGCCCTGGCACTGCCCCGCGTCCTGGACCGCCGGCCCGACCGCCCGGTCGTGCTGCGCGCGACGGTCGCGCTCGCCGCACTGCTGGTGGTCGCGGTTCCGGCCACCGCCTTCCTCGACGACCTGCGGTGGTACGCCCTCCTGGCGCTGTGGGCCGCGCTCGGCGCCGCCGGGTCGTTCGTGCTCACCCCCGGTGGACGGCTGCTGCGCCGGTCGGCGCACCGACCGGACCTGTCGGCCGTCTTCGCCGCCGATTTCACCCTCTCCCACGCCTGCTGGCTGGTCTGCTACCCCCTGGCCGGGTGGCTGGCCACCGTCACGTCGATGACCGCGACCCTGCTGGTGCTCGGCCTCGTCGCGACCGCCGCCGCCACCGCCGCGATCCGGCTGTGGCCCGCCCACGACCCGGAGGTCGTCGAACACGAGCACCACGGCCTCGACTCCGACCACGACCACCTCCACGGCGCGGTGATGGTGGGCGAGTGGCACCGACATGCGCACCCGTACCGGATCGACGACCTCCACGCCCGCTGGCCGGCCGACGTCCGGCGTTGACGGCTTCGGGTCACCAGGTGACGGGGAGTCGGTCCAGGCCGCGTGCCATCCGGCCGGGCCGCCAGGACAGCTCGTCCGCACCGACCGCGAGGCGCAGGTCGGGGAAGCGGCGCAGCAGGGAGCCGATGGCCACGCGCAGCTCGGCTTTGGCCAGCTGCGCGGCGACGCAGTAGTGCGGGCCGAACCCGAACGCCAGGTGCGGGTTCGGTTTGCGGGTCAGGTCGAGGTCGTCGGGGCGGTCGAAGACGCGGTCGTCGCGGTTGGCGGCGTCGGGGTGCACCATGACCGCGTCGCCGGCGCGGACGAGGACGCCGCCCAGTTCGACGTCCT
Organism: Saccharothrix carnea; assembly: GCF_003014735.1. Lineage (GTDB taxonomy): Bacteria > Actinomycetota > Actinomycetes > Mycobacteriales > Pseudonocardiaceae > Actinosynnema > Actinosynnema carneum. Next base: position 5,021 of record NZ_PYAX01000029.1, read on the forward strand.
CCAGGGCGATGCGGGTGAAACCCGCCGAGGTGACCAGGGGGTTGAAGCGCAGCAGTTCGTCCACCGCGCGGTCGACGAGCGAGAGGTCGGCGCGCAGCGCGGCGAGTTGGTCGGGGTTGGTGAGCAGGGTGTAGACGCCGTTGCCGAGTTCGCTGGTCGTCGTCTCCAGACCGGCGTAGAGCAGGGTCACGCCGAGCACGACCAGTTCGTCCTCGCCGAGCCGGTCGCCGGTGTCCCGCGCCTCGACCAGGGCACCGAGCAGGTCGTCACTCGGCGCACGGCGGCGGGCGGCGACCAGGCCGGCGACGTAGTCCTTCAGCTTCGCGAACGCGTCGTGGATCTCCTCGCTGGAGAACGCGGTGGTGGCCAGGGCGACGTCGATCCAGCCGGCGAACCGGTCGCGGTCGGCCACCGGCACGCCCAGCATCTGGCAGATGACCGCCACCGGCACCGGCACCGCGAAGCCGGCGATCAGGTCCGCGGGCGGACCCTGGTCCTCGATGCGGTCGAGCAGTTCGTCGGTGACGCGTTGGGCGTGGTCGGCCAGGTGCCCGATCCGCCGGGGGCTGAACGCGGCGGCGACCAGGCGGCGCAGCCGGGTGTGCTCGGGCGGGTCCACCGTGTGCAGCGTCGCGTCGGTGTGCCTGCGGGGTGAGGCGCGGGGCACGTCGCGGTCCAGGAGCGCGGCCCGGCTGAACCGGGGGTCGCTGAGCACCGTGCGGACGTCGGCGTGCCGCACGGCCAGCCACGCGTCACCGCCGTGGGGCAGGGAGATGCGGCTGAGCGGTTCGTGGTCCCGGAGGTGGGTGTACTCCGGTTCGAGCTCCAGTCCGGTCGGTTCGCGGAACGGGTAGGCGCGGGCTGCCTGCGTGGGTCGCATCGGTGTCCCCAATCCCGTGAGGTCCGGTCACCGCCAGTGGTCGTCCTGACGGGTCGCGAAGTTCCCGGACCGCTCACCGCGGGAACCGATCGGCACCCGCCGACGACCAGTGGGACGGAGCGGTCCGCGCGATCACACGACCTGGATGGAGCGGCATGGGCTGGTACGAGGACGACGACCTGTGGGTGAGTTTCGCCGAGGTGATGTTCCCGCCGCGCCGCGCGGTGGAGGCGGAGCAGCTGGTGGCCACCTCGCCGTTGTTCGAGGTCGCCCCGGGCGATCGGGTGCTCGACCTGGCGTGCGGCCCGGCGACGCACCTGGTGCCGTTGGCCCGGCGCGGGGCGGTGGTCACGGGGGTGGACCTGAGCGAGGCGATGCTGGCGCGGGCGCGTGAGGCGTGCGAGGAGGCGGGAGTCCAGGCGCGGTTGGTGCGGGCGGACATGCGGGAGCACGTCGAGCCGGCCACCTACGACCTGGTGATCAACGTGTACACGTCGTTCGGCTACTTCACCGACCCCGGCGAGAACCTGGCCGTGCTGCGCAACGCCCACGCCAGCCTGGCACCCGGCGGCCGACTGCTGGTCGACGTGATGGGCAAGGAGGTGTTCGCCGGGTGGGTGGGCCGACCGCAGGCGGTGGACGTCGCCGGTGGCACGGTGTTCATGCGCGACACCGTCCTGGACGACTGGACGCGCGTGCGCAGCGACTGGACCTGGGTGCGCGGTGACGAGGTGCGGCGCACGTCGCTGTTCTCCACCCTCTACAGCGCCGCCGAGCTGCGCGGGTTGTTCGAGGCGGCGGGGTTCGGCGAGGTCGAGTGCTTCGGCGACTTCGACTGCTCCCCCTACGACAACCGCGCCCGGCGGCTGATCGTGCGGGGCACCCGCGCCTGACGGTCGATCAGGACGAGCGGGCGAAGCAGGTGCCCTCGGCGCCCGGGAACAGGTCGGGTGCCAGGCCGATGGCGATGTCCCGGATGAGCACGTCCACGTCGAGGTAGGTCTTGGCGCGGCACTCCTCGAAGTTCTCGTCCACACCGGCGATGAAGCTGTTCTCCCTCAACGGCCGGAACTGGTTCGTGCGCGGGTCGGCCTTGAGCGCGTCACGGGTCATCTTGATGGGGTCGTAGACGATGAAGAAGTCGGCATCGGCCGCGGTGCCCACGGCCTTCTCGAAGTCGTACGGTTGGCCGTTGGGCGCCGGGTTGTCGGGCGCGAACACGTTGTCCACGCCGAGTTGGGTGAGCAGCCTGCCGACCAGGGTTTCGGCGCCGTGCCCGTGGACGAACTCGCAGCCGCGCTCGGGCGCGACGCAGAGGTAGCCCACCCGGCGGTTGTCGATCTTGCCGGAGACGGTGGCGACGACCTCGTCGTAGCGGGCCTTGATGCTGTCGAACTCGGTGTTGGCGGCGGCTTCGGCGTTGTAGAACGCCGCCACCACCTTGATCCACTCCGCGGAGGCCAGGGCGTGGCGCTCCAACCGGTTGGACACGCTCACGCCGGGCATCCCGGCGGCGCGGGCGTTGCTGATGTCGTCGAAGCCCTTGCCGAACCCGGACATCAGGATGACCTGGTTCTCCAGGCCCAGCACGGCTTCCTTGTTCAGGTCGGTGTACTCGCCGATCGACATCGGCTTGCCCGCGGCCTCGACCACCCCGGCGTACCACTCGTCCTTCTGCGCGTTGCCCAGCAACTGGCCGCTCAGCCCGGTGATGCTCTTGTTCTTGCCCAGCCGGTCGACCATGGCGAGGGCGTTGAACGAGGTGACCGACACGTTGGTGACCGGGACCTGGACGACCAGCGCGCCTTCGAGGTCGCCGGTGGCCTCGGGTGCGGGTGTGCCGCACTGGTAGAGCACGTACTTCAGCTCGGGGCCGCCGGCGTTCTCGGTGTCGGCGAGCGTGATGGTCTTGTAGGAGTCGTGGTAGCTGATCTTCCACAGCTCGGACTCGGTGACCGTGCTCTTGTCCGGGAAGTAGTCGCGTCCCTCGGCGTAGTCGGTGACGCAGCCCTCGGCCTCCGCCGGGCTGCCCGACGCGCCGGAACCCGGGCTCGCGCAGCCGGCGAGGGCCAGGGGTAGCGCGAGCAGCGCGACGACCGAGCGGGTGAGTGTGTTCACGGTGGTGCTCTCCTGCGTGCGTGAGTGGTTGGTGGCGGGCGCTCATCCGGTCCGCGCGTCTTCGCGCAGGGGTGTGGCGCAGCCGCGCAGGTGGGTGACGAGGGAGTCGAAGCCGATCCCGTGCGCGCGGGTCGCGTCCGGCACGTGGGTTCCGTCGACCCGCCAACGACAGGGCGTACCGGGTTCGACGGTCAGGACGTGGTCGGCGGCGTCCGGGGTGGGTGTCCAGCCGGCCCGCCGGGCGGCGTGCTCGGCCCACTGCCGCGGCCGTCCCTCGCCGACCACCCGCACGGTCGCGCCGGGCACCTCGTCATCGGCGACGACGATCGTGGCGGCCGCGTCGTCGAACGACATGTTCTCGCCGGTGAAGGCGCGGGTGATCGCGTCGCCGCACGCGAGGTCCTCGGGCGCGCCGGCGGTCACCGTGCCGTCGCCGCCGACCAGCCACACCTGGTCCGCGCGGCGCAGCGCGAACGCCAGGTCGTGGGTGGACAGCACGATCGCCGTGCCGGTGGTCGTGCTCAGCCGGGTCAGCATCGCCGCGAACTCGATGCGGCGGGCCACGTCCAGGAACGCGGTGGGCTCGTCCAGCACCAGCACCGCGGGTTCCTGGGCCAGGGCGCGGGCCACCATCACCCGCTGCCGCTCGCCGTCGGACAGGTCGGTCAACGGGCGGTCGCGCAGGTCGGCGACCCCGGCGTCGAGCAGCGCCCGGTCCACCGCGGCCCGGTCCCGCGCGTTCTCCCGGCCGATCCACGACCGGTAGGGAATCCGGCCCAGCGCCACCACCGCGTCGACGGTCATCTGCCCCACGTCGACGGGCTCGGTCAACGTGACCGCGAGCCTGCGGGCACGCTGGCGCGGTGAGAGCGCCGCGAGGTCGCGGCCGTCGAGCAGGACGTGACCGGCCAACGGCGGCTGGGCGCCCACCAGGGTGCGCAGCAGGGTCGACTTGCCCGCGCCGTTGGGGCCGATCAACGTGATCAGCTCCCCTGGCCGGGCCGCCAGGTGCACGTCGCGCAACACGGTGACGGCCGGGTGCCGGCGGCGTCGCCGGTAACCCGCGCTCACCGCGACCGCCTGCAGCGCCGGACGGGGTTCGACGGTCATCGTGCCTGCCTCCTCGCCCGACCCGACAGCAGCACCCACAGGATCACCGGCGCGCCGACGAACGCGGTCACCGAGTTCAGCGGCAGCGACGTCCTGGTCAGCCCGTTGCCGCCCGCGACGTACTCGGCCACCAGCACGATCACCGCGCCGATCAGCGCACTCGCCGGCAGCACCAAGCGGTGGTCGCTGGTGCGCAGGAGCCCTCGCGCCAGGTGCGGCGCGGCCAGGCCGACGAAACCGATGGCACCGCAGTAGGCGGTGATCACGCCCGACAGCACCGCGACGCTGGCCAGGGACAGGAAGTGGACGCGGCGGACGTTGACGCCCAGGCTGCCCGCGTACCGCTCGCCCAGCAGCAGGGCGTTGAGCGGCTGGGCCAGGAACACCGACAGCACCAGCACCACCGCGCAGGACACGGCGACGACCTGCAACTCGTGCCACGTCACGTTGCGCACGGAACCGCGGGTGAAGGTGGCCAACGCCTGCAACCGGTCCGGGTCGGTGTAGTAGACGAGCATGTCCACCACGGCACCGGCCAGGTAGCCCAACATCACGCCCACCACCAGCACCACCACCGGATCGCCGACGCGACGGGCGATGCCCAGCGCGATCAGCAGCACCCCGGCGGCCCCGGCGACCGCCGCACCGGTCACCCCCAGCTGGCTGACCACGCCCAACCCCGACAACCAGCCCACACCGCCGGTACCGAGGATGACGATCGCGGCGCCGAGGATCGCACCGGAGCTGACGCCGAGCACGAACGGGTCGGCCAGCGGGTTGCGGAACAACGTCTGCATCTGCGCGCCGCCGACCGCCAGCGCGGCACCGGCCAGCAGCCCGGCCACCACCTTCGGCAACCGCGCGTCCAGCACGATCGTGCGGTTCACCGCGGACTCGGCGTCCTGACCGGTCAGGATCCGCAGCACCTCCCCGACCGGGATGGGGATCGAACCCTGGGCGATCAACACCACCACGACGCCCAGCAGCAACAAGACCAGCAGGCCGAACAGCCCGGCCACGTACCCGACGCGGGACCTGTGCCGGCGCCCCGGCGCGGCCCGGGACGCCACCTCGTCCTCGGTCATCTCCTCGACACCCGTGCCACTACCCGACACCGCGCACCCTGTTCCTCCCTCCGGTGTGGAACCGGCCACCACCGTAGAAGTCGTGCCGCGGCGGCATCCGGTTCCCGGCGATCGGGGAAATACACCATGGCGTTCGTCGTGTTCAGCACCTTCTTCTTCCTGCCGGACCAGGGTGTGTCGGGCATTGGGGGGATCGGGTGGAGGAGCGGGTTCCGGCGCGCAGCAGGACGGCCAGGTAGGGGTAGACCGCGAACGTGCCGATGTTGACCAGGCACCCGCCCACCAGCAACGCGGTCTGGGCGCCGGTGAGGCCCCAGCCCGTCCCGGGGCACCGGGAACGGGTTCCCGCACGACGCGACACCCCGGTGACCCCCTGCCCGCGCGTGGTTCCCCTTCGGCACAGCAGTGGTCGTTCCGCCACGCGGGGAAGTTCCCCGGCGCCCGATTCCACCGCCGCGGGAACCGACGACGCCTCGCCAACGACCACTAGGACCGGAGCGTTGCGGCCGCGTGGAGGGATGTGCGAGGGGCGGACCGCGGTGGCCCCCGGACTTCCACGACCCGCACCGACGACACGACCACACCCGAGAGGGCTCGACCATGATCCTGACACGCGCGACACCGGGCACGATCCGCTGCCCGGGCTCGATCGGAAGGTGAGGACCGTGCTCGACCACCACGCCGTGGCCCCGCCGGTCCACGAGCACATCACCGACGCCGTCAAGACACCGGCGCTCGTCCGGCTCACCCCCAACACCGTGCTGGTCCGCTTCGAGACGCTCAAGGTCTACGCCGCCCTCGGCGCGGTGCGCCACCTGCTGGACACCGGGGTGATCAGGCCGGGGCAGACGGTGGTGGACAGCTCCAGCGGCATCTACGCCCTCGCGCTGGCGATGGCCTGCCACCGCTACGGCCTGCGCTGCCACATCGTCGCCTCCACCACGGTCGACGACACCCTGCGCGCCCAGCTGGAGATCCTCGGCGTCAGCGTGGACCAGATGCCGCCGTCGGACGACCTGCGCCTGGACCAGAGCCGGCGGGTGGCCCGGGTGCGGGAACTGCTGGCCCGGCGGCCCGACATGCACTGGATGCGCCAGTACCACGACCCCGTGCACCACCTCGGCTACACCGAGCTGGCCGAGTTGCTGCTGCGCGCGTTACCCGGCGAACCGCTGACCGTGGTGGGCAGCGTCGGCACCGGCGCCTCCACCGGCGGGCTCACCCGCGCGCTGCGCGAGCACGACCCGCTGACCCGGCTGGTGGGCGTGCAGCCGTTCGGCAGCGTCACGTTCGGCAGCGAGCGGTTCACCGACCCGGACGCGATCATCGCGGGCATCGGCAGCGCCATCCACTTCGACAACGTCCACCACGAGCTGTACGACCGCATCCACTGGCTGGACTTCCAGCACGCCATGGCCGCCGCGGTCGGCCTCCTGCGCGACCACGCCGTCTTCGCCGGCCTGTCCACCGGCGCCGCCCACCTGGTCGCCACCTGGGAAGTCGCCCGCGATCCCCTGCGCACGCACGTGGTCATCGGCGCCGACACCGGCCACCGCTACACCGCGCGCGTCTTCACCCGCCACCGCGAAGCCCTCGACCCCGCGCTGCTGGCCCCCGTGGAGATCGACTCGCTGGACCGGCTGGCCCCGCCGTGGGCGGCGATCGACTGGGCACGGCGCACCCGCGGACCGGCCGTCCCCGCCCAGGAACGTCCTCACGAACGCAGGAAGGACCCCGTGCCGTGACCATCGTGCTGCTGGAAGCCCTCACCTTCGGCCTCGGCCGCCTCGCCGACGCGGCCCGCGCCCACGGCCACGACCTGGTCCTGCTCACCGGGGATCGTTCTATCTACCGCCACGAGCTGTCCCGCCACGGTGACCGGGTCCGGGTGGTGGACGTCGACACCACCGACGTCGCCGCGTGCGAGAAGGCGTTGCGGGACGTGCCGGACCTGTCCGGGCTGATCAGCTCCACCGACACCTGGGCCTTGCCCGGCGCGGACCTGGCCGAACTCCTCGGCCTGCCCGGCCCCTCCCCCGACGCCGTCCGCACCCTGCGCGACAAGGCCGCGGTCCGGGCCAGGCTGCACGAGCACGGCCTGAGCCGCAGCGGCCCGCTCGACCCGGTCACGACCGAGGTGTTCCCGTTGGTGCTCAAGGATTCCGCGGGCACCTCGTCGCGCGCGGTGTGGCTGGCACGCACGCCCGCCCAACGTGACGCCGCCCTGCTGGAGGCCGCCGCCACGCCGCTCAAGGGCCGCCTGATCGCCGAACCGTACTTCGAAGGCCCTCTCTACAGCGCCGAGACCATCACCTGGGAGGGCGAGACGCGGTTGCTCGGCTTGCTGAGCCGGGTGATGTCCCCCGAACCGCTGCGCCGCGAGGAGGCTTCCGGTTTCCCGGTCGCCTTCCCCGACGCCGACCACGCCGCGCTGGCCGACTGGATCGGCCGGGTGCTGCACGCCGCGGGGCACGAGCGCGGCTTCGCGCACACCGAGTTCGTGCTCACCGCCACCGGTCCCGAGGTCGTCGAGGTCAACGCCCGCATCGGCGGCGCCCTCGTCGGCGAGGCCCTGTGCCGGGCCTTGGGCGTCAACGCCTACGACGCGATGGTCCAGGTCGCGCTCGGCACGCGACCCGACCTGCTCGACCACCCGGGCGACACCGGCACCGCCACCGGCTTCATGGTCGTCTACCCGCGCCAAGCCGGCGTGCTGGAAGGCTGGACGGGCCTCGACCGCCTGCCCGGACTGCCCGGCAACCCCGAGTGGTACCCCACCGCGAGCCCCGGCGACGTGCTGGAGCACCTGACCGACCAACGCTCCGGCACCGGCATCGTCCTCGCCGAGGGCCCCACCGCCGAACTCGCCCTGCACCGCGCCCAAGCCGCCGCCGGTGGCGTCATCCCGGTGGTCCGGGTCGCCGAACGCGTCGACACACCGGCGTGACCGCGTCACCGGCGGCCGGCCGCACAGCTCCCGGTGCGGTCGGCACCCTCTTCGGTGATCGTCCGGGCGGCCGCGGGGGTGTGACGCCGGGACAGTGGGTGAGGACCGTCCCGGCGTGTCAGGCGGCTCGACGGTGGGCGGTGGGGCGCAGGTGGCCGCCCCGCCCGCGGCGCCCGCCGGGCTGGGGCGTGACGTCGTCGTCGTCGGAGTTGTCGCGGTGGTCGCGGTCGTGGTCGTGCTTGGCGGGGGTTCCCGGTGTCGGCCGACGCCGGTGGGCGCGGGCGACGAGGTAGAGCAGGACCAGGCCGGCCACCAGGGGCAGGTGCGAGACGACGCGGGTGGCGGTCGCGGTGCCGGTGAGCAGGTCGTTGACCGAGAACGCGACCAGCACCGCGACGAAACCACCCAGGGTGGGCAGGAGGCCGGCGGCGCGGTGCGCGTGCACCGCGGCAACCGTCAAGCCGATGCCCAGCGCGAGGTTCCACGCGGCGCCCTCGTTGAACAGGTGGGTGGAGGGCCCGTGCCCGGACTGCCCGCCGGTGGCGCCGGCGAGCAGCTGGTCGAGACCGAGCCACAGTTGCACGATGGCGACCGCGGCGAGGGCCAGGCGTGGTTTCAGCGCGATGTGGCGGGGTGGGGCGGCGGCCAGCACGGCGTCGACCAGGTCCGGTTCCGGCTCGACGGGCCGGACGCGGATGGTCCTGGTCAGCGCCTGTGCGCTCGCCTGCCACCGGGTGCAGGCGGGGCACTGTGCCAGATGCGCGTCCGTCTCGGCGGCGGGTACGGGCTCGGTCTCGCCGTCCAGGCGGGCCGAGAGCGCTTCACGGCAGGATTGGCAGTCCACACACCTATAGTCGCTCCATTCGGCTCACCGGTTCCCGACAGGGTGTCGTTACCATCCGAATCGTGAAAGCCTTCGACGACGAGGCAACGCGCTGGGCACTCGACGCGCGCTCCGGCGACCGCACCGCCCTCGAGCGGTTCGTCCGCGCCACCCAGCGCGACGTGTGGCGGTTCATCGCCCACTTGTCCGACGTGGGGCTCGCCGACGACCTCGCGCAGGAGACCTACGCCCGCGCCCTCACCAGCCTGCACCGCTTCGCCGGACGCTCGTCGGCCCGGACCTGGCTGCTGGTCATCGCCCGCCGCGTCGTGGTGGACCACATCCGCATGGCGCAGTCACGACCTCGGCTCTCGTCGGGCGCGGACTGGGCGCAGGAAGCCGACCGCAAGGCCGCCGACACCGGCTTCGAGGACACCGTCGCGCTGAACATGCTGCTCGACGCGCTCGACCCGGACCGCCGCGAAGCGCTGGTGCTCACCCAAATCCTGGGCCTGTCCTACGCCGAGGCCGCCGAGATCGCCGGCTGCCCGGTGGGCACCATCCGCTCCCGCGTCGCACGGGCCCGCGGCGACCTGCTGCGGGCCAACGGCGACGACGAGGCGACCGAGGTCGGCTGACGTCGAGGGCGGTGCCCCCGGTCGCGGTTCGGCGGGCCGCGCCAACGGTCACTTGCCGTGTTCGGTGCCTCCGTCGTGGCCGGTCTCGGGCACGACCGGTGAGGGCTGGTCGCCGAACGGGCCCACCGCCGCGCCGAGGGTCCAGGCGGCGGACGCCACCAGCACCAGCACACCTCCGAACGCAGCCAGCTTCAGCATCGGCGTCATCCGCGCGACCAGGTCGCCGGCGCCGCCCATCCCGATCACCAGGCCGCAGCCTGCCACCAGGATCACCGCGAGCACAGCCGCCACGGCCACCATCACGAGCGACCCATCACGCCGACCAGCCGGATCATGCACCGAGCGTACCGGCTTGCCCGGTCACCGCCTCCGCACAGCACCAGGCCCGGGCGGGCGGCCACGCCGGGGTCAGCTCCGGTAGGCGGTCATCAGCATGTAGTGGGGTTCTCCGGTGCGGGCGCAGTTGGTGAACACCGAGTCCAGCGCGGCGACCGTTTCGGCCCCGTACGCGGCGGTCAGCTCGTCGCGGTGGGCACGCAGGCGTTCCAGCAACATCGGGTAGTGCCGGTCGGTCTGCTCGCTGATGTCGAGGTACTCGATCAGGTGCAGGCCCGCGTCCCGCAACATCGGCGGGTACTCCTCCAGCCGGTGGAACGGCGTGTTCAGCGCGGCCCGGCGGTACTCCTCGATCATCGTCAGCCGCTCGCCGGTGAACGGGATCCGCTCGTAGAAGTCCGTCAGCGCCAGCCGTCCCCCCGGTCGCAGCACCCGGCCGATCTCCCGGAACACGCGTGGCCGATCGGCCATGTGCACCAGGGACTCGATGGCCCACGCCGCGTCGAACGAGGCGTCCTCGAAGGGCAGGTGCTCGGCGTCGGCGACCTCGAAGCGCACCTGACCGCCGAGGCCGGCCGCCCGTGCCCGCGCGGTCGCCTCGCGGACCATCGCGGGGCTCGTCGAGATCCCGACGACCTCCACGCCGCGCGCCCGGGCCAGCCGCTGGGCGGGCGCACCGAGCCCGCACCCGACGTCGAGCACCCGGCGGCCCGCGGTGACGCCCAGGCGCTCGATCATCACGTCGGTCAGGTTGTCCATGGCCTCGTGCAGCGTGCTGGTGTCCTCGCGGGAGTGCCAGTACCCGTAGTGGACGTTGTCACCGGCCAGGTTGGCGATCAGCGGCAGGGCGTTGTCGTAGAACGCCACGACCTCGGCGCTGCTGGGAACGTACTGGGTGGTCATCGGTTGCCTTCCGGGCCGGTGCGTCGGCGTGCGACCGGGTGGACGTGGTCGGGCGGGATCGGTCAGCCGGGCCGGTGGCCGGCCACCAGCAGGTAGCCGAGCTTGGCGCGGCACACCTCGAGCACCGGGGCCAGGCTGTCCTCGAACGCCCGCATCCGCTCGGATCCGTAGGCATCGGCCATGGCCTCGCGGCGGTGGTGGAGCAGCGAGAGCACTTCGTCGTAGGTGCGGCGAGCGCGGGCACCCCAGTCCCGCCGCTGCTCCACCACGAGCCCGGCGTCGGACACGAGGTCGCACAGCGCCGGGGCGGTGGGCGGGTCGAAGATCCCGTGCGTGGCGATCACCTCCCGGTCGGCCGGCGTCAGCGGCACCTCGGCGGTGTAGTCGGTGAGGGCGAACCTCCCGCCGGGGCGCAGCACCCGGCCCACCTCCCGGAGCCACTGTCCTTTGTCGACCGCGTTCGGCAGCGAGTCGAGGGCGAGCACGGCGTCGAAGGTGGCGTTCGGGAACGGCAGCGCGCCCGCGTCGGCCTGGCGCGCGGTCACCAGCCCGCCCACACCGGCGGCGGTGACACGTCGGGCGGTTTCCTCGACGTGCCAGGCGCTGTTGGAGATCCCGGTGATCCGGACGCCGGACCGGGCCGCGATCCGGATCGCGGGCTCCCCCACGCCGCACCCCACGTCCAGCAGGTGCTGCCCCGGAGCGAGCTCCAGCGCGTCGACGACGAGGTCGGTCATCCGCTCCAGCGCGTCGCGCAGGGGCGTCGGATCGTCGTCGTCGGCCCAGTAGCCGAGGTGGATGTTGCCGTAGTAGACGTCGACCAGGTCGCTCATCTCGTCGTAGATCTCGCCGACCTCGTCGGCTTCCTGCCTGGTGGGGCTGGACACGACCCGATCTCCTCCCGTTCACGAGCGCACGAGCCGCTCGCGGCGGCGACTGCCCTCACCCGCATCTAACTACAACATCATTCAACTTCCCGGTGCGACCGGCGCCATGTAGCCGGACGGGTGAACCGGCAACACTGGTCCCTCTAGTGAGTGAAATGGCCTCATCACCCTCCTGCACACACCGCACGCCAGGCGAAGTCAGTTGAGAAACTGATAGCTTGTGGATGTTCGGGTGACCACTGCCACGGGAGTCCTGGATGACCGACACCAGCGCACTGGGCGCCGAGGTCGCGCGGATGTACGAGCGGACCACCGCGCTCGTCGAGCTGATCTGGGGCCCCAACCTCCACTTCGGATACTGGGCCGGCCCGGACGACACCAGCGACAAGGGCCGGGCGCAGGAACGCCTGACCGACCTGATGATCGAGCGGGTCCCGCTCGTCCCGGGGCAGCGCCTGCTGGACGTGGGGTGCGGCGTGGGCCACCCGGCCCTCCGGTTCGCGCGCAAGACCGGCGCCGACGTCGTCGGCGTGACGATCGCGCCGGGCCAGGTGGCCGCGGCCACCGAAGCCGCGCGCGAGGAAGGGCTGCGGCACCGGGCCACCTTCGAACTGGCCGACGCCGCCGCGCTGCCCTTCCCGGACGACAGCTTCGACGGCGCGTGGGCCTTGGAGAGCATGCCGCACATGCCGGACCGCGCCGCGGTGCTGAGCGAGACCGCCCGGGTGCTGCGGCCGGGGTCGCGGCTCGCGCTGACCGACGTGGCCCAGTGCGGACCGCTCAGCGAGCAGCAGCGGCACGACCTCCGCGAGCGGATGCTGATCACCGCGCCACCGCGGCCGGAGCTGCTGAGCCTGCTCGGCACGGCCGGGTTCGAGGTCCTGGAGGTCGTCGACATCACCGCGAGCACCGCGCGCACCACGGAGTTGACCAGGCAGGCCTTGGAGGGCAACGCCCACGAGTGGTCCCGGCGGTACGGCGCGGACACCGTCGAGCACATGGCGCGCGTGCTGGACGTCTACGACGACGCCGTGGCCACCGGGATGGAGTACCTCCTGATCACCGCCCGCCTCGCGGCCGAGGCCGGACGACCGTGAGCGCGACCATGCGCGAGATGTCCGACGCGGAGTGGCGGGCCTTCATCGGCCACGGGACGCGCACCGGCAAGCTGGCCACCGTCCGCACGGACGGCCGGCCCCACGTCGCGCCCGTCTCGTTCGTCGTGGACGGCTCGGAGGTGCTGTTCTTCACGGGTCCGGACACGGTGAAGGGCAGGGCGCTGCGGCACCACCCGCACTTCGCCCTCTGCGTGGACGACGAACGGCCGCCCTTCGCGTTCGTCCTCCTCGAAGGTGAAGCGCGGGTGGACGGCGAACGGGAGCAGGTGCGGACCTGGGCCCGGCGCATCGCGACGCGGTACCTGGGCGAGGCCCACGCCGACGTGATCGCGCTGCGCAGCGAGGAGCTCGGCGAGGTGCTGGTGCGCGGCCGGATCACCAAGGTCATCGCCCGAGCCGGGCTCGCCGTCCCGGACGAGGCGGCGCAGCCGGTGAGCACACCGTGACGGCCACCGGTGGAGCAACTCCGCCCGGCACCACGCGGGCCACGATCGGCCGGTGATCACTCCGGATCACCCGGCTTGACCGGACTGTGCCGCGCACCGCCCAGGAGCGAACGGGCCACCGGCGGTGTGTCGAGTGAAGGAGACGACAGATGACCAGCGACCTCAAGCAACGCAAGTACGACAAGGTCTTCGAGCGGTTCGACGCCGACCACGACGGTCGGATCGACCAGAGCGACATCACGGCGTTGGCCGACAAGTGGCGCAAGGCGCTCGGGGTGACCACGGCCTCGCCCGAAGGGGCCAGGCTCGCCAAGCTGGCCTCCGACATGTGGGCGGGGATCCAGCGGCACACCGACCGGGACAGCGACCAGGCGATCAGCAAGGAGGAGTGGGCCGCCGCCGCCCAGGACCCCGGTTTCGTGGACAACGTCGCCGTGCCCTTCTCCCTGGCCGCCTTCGACGCGGCGGACGCGGACAGCGACGGCAAGATCACCCTGGAGGAGATGGTCGCGGCGCAGACCCAGGCCGGTATGTCCGAGAGCGAGTCGCAGGCGGTGTTCGACAGGTTGGACAGCGACCACGACGGCTTCGTGACCCGGAAGGAGTTCGCCGCCGCCACCAAGGAGTTCTACCTCAGTGACGACCCGAGTTCCGTCGGCACCGAACTGGCGGGCAGCCTGTGAGCCGTCGAAGTCGGTGAGCGGATTCATGACGCGGCCGCCGGGTGTTCCCGGCGGCCGCCGTCACCCCGGCCGCGGAGTCGCGGCCGTGCCGGTTCATCCTTTCGTGGCAACGAATTCTCGCTCGCCCGGTTCCTGCTCTAGCTTCGACGGGGTGTCCGGCTCATCCCGCACGGCAACCGCGACCGCCCGCCTGCTCGCCGAGGCGGCGTTGGAGGGTGCCCGCCGGCTCGGCGCGCGGCACGCGTCGTTCCGGCTCGACCGCGTGCGGACCGGCCGGCTGGTGCTGTTCGACGGCTCCGTCCACACCGCGCACGATTCCACGGTCACCGGTCTCTCGGTGCAGGTGTGGCACGACGGCGCCTGGGGGTTCGCCGCGTCGGGCGAGGTGACGGCGCGGTCGGCGCGCGACACCGCCGGTCGTGCGGTCGACCAGGCGAGGTTCTGCTCGGCGCTCGGCCGGGAGGAGGAACCCGTTCCCGAGCCCGTCCACGACGGCACCTGGTCCTCGGGCTTCCGGATCGACCCGTTCTCGGTGCCCGAAGCCGAGCGCGCCGACCTGCCGGCGGCGTGGAGCGCGCGACTGCTCGCCGCGCCGGGGGTCGCGCACGTGCACGCCAAGGTCGTCGCGGTGCGGGAGGACAAGTTCTACGCCGACCTCGCGGGCACGTCCACCGCGCAGCGACGCGTGCGCGTGCACCCGCAGGTCGTGGTGGCCGGCGGGTCCACCGCGCTGCGCACGGTCGGGCCGCCCACCGGACGGGGCTGGGAGTACCTGCTCGGCGAGGGGTGGGACTGGGACGCCGAACTGGCCGCCCTGCCGGGTCTGCTGCGCGCCAAGCAGCACGCGCGGCCGGTGGTCCCCGGCACGTACGACCTGGTGATCGACCCGTCGCAGTTGTGGCTGACGATCCACGAGTCGGTGGGTCACGCCACGGAACTGGACCGGGTGCTCGGTCACGAGGCCTCCTACGCGGGCACCAGCTTCGTCCGCCCGGGCGACGTGGGCGGGCTGCGCTACGGGACACCGCTGATGACGGTCACCGCCGACCGGACCACCCCGCACGGCCTGGCCACCGTCGCCTACGACGACCAAGGGGTGGCCGCCCAGTCCTGGGACCTCGTGCGCGACGGCGTGCTGGTCGGCTCGCAGTTCGACCGCCGCACCGCACGCGTCGCCGGTGCGGCGCGCTCGGTGGGCTGCGCGTTCGCCGAGTCGGCGCTGAGGCCCGCGATCACGCGGATGCCCAACGTCTCGCTCGCGCCCGCTCCCGGCGGTCCCACCACCGAGGAGCTGATCTCGGCCGTCGACGACGGCATCTACCTCGTCGGGTCCGACAGCTGGTCGATCGACGCACGGCGGGGCAACTTCCAGTTCACCGCCCAGCAGGCGCACCGCATCCGCCGCGGCGAGCTGGCCGGCCAGCTCGGCGGCGTCGCCTACCAGTCGGAGACCCGGGCGTTCTGGGGTGCGCTGTCGGCGATCGGCGGTGCGGGGACCTACCAGGTGTTCGGCGCCGACCTGTGCGGCAAGGGCCAGCCGGTGCAGACGGCCGCGGTGAGCCACGGCTGCCCGACCGCGGTCTTCCAGGGCGTGCGGGTGCGGAACACGGCGGGGTCGTGGTGACACCCCAGGAGATCGCGGAGTCGGCGCTGGCCGGCCGGGGTGACCGGATCGCGATCGTGGACGAGACCTCGACCGCGCACCTGCGGTGGGCGGGGAACGCGGTGATCGGCAACGGTGTCGTGCACAGCCGCACCCTCACCGTGATCGAGTCGGTGCCCGGGGCGGGGATCGGCGTGGTGTCCCGTGAGGGGGCGCTGGACCGGGACGCGGTGCGGTCGGCGGTGGCGGAGGCGAGGGCCACCGCGAGCCGGGCCGCGCCCGCACCCGACGCCCATCCCCTGCCCACCGCCGCGGAACGGCACTGGTCGCGACCCCCGACCGGGACGTCCTCGGCGGCGTTGGCCGGGGTCGTGGGGCAGTTGGCGGAGGTCTTCGACCGGGCGCGGGCGCGCGGCGAGTCCGCATCCGGTTACGCCGAGCACGAGGTGCGCACGACCTACCTCGCGTCGTCCTCCGGGCTGCGCCTGTGCCACGCGCAACCGGGCGGCGTGCTGGACCTGACCGTGCACCGGGCCGACCACACCGCCTCGGGGTGGGCGGGCGCCGACCTGGCCGACCCGGCGGAGGCGGACCTGCTGGCGGGCTACACCGGCATCGCCGCCCGGCTGGACGCGCCACGCCACCACGTCGACCTGTCCCCCGGTCGCTACGAGGTCATCCTGGCACCGTCCTGCGTCGCCGACCTCATGATCCACCTCCACGGCGCCGCCGACCTCCAGGAGGCACTGGCGGGCGGCACGGTGTTCAGCGGGCCGGACGGCGGCACGCGCCTCGGCGAGCGGCTCGCCGAGGCCCACTTGACCCTGGCGAGCGACCCCGCCGCGCCCGGTCTGGACTGCCTGCCGTTCACCGTCGTCCGCGCACCGGGGCCGGGGGCGTCCTGCTTCGACAACGGCACGCCGCTGCGCCGCACCGAGTGGATCAGCGACGGGACGCTGGCCAACCTGGTCGGCACGCGGCACGCGGCGCGGTCGACCGGTCTGCCGTGCACGCCGCGGATCGGGAACCTGGTGCTGTCCGGCCGCGCCACCGATCGCACGCTGGACGACCTGGTGGCGGGCACCGACCACGGCCTGCTGGTGACCTCGCTGTGGTACCTGCGCGAGGTGGACCCGGCGCGGCTGCTGCTCACCGGCGTGACGCGGGACGGCGTGCACGTGGTGAAGGGCGGCGAGGTCGTGGGCACGGCGCACGACTTCAGGTTCGACGAGAGCCCGGTCGAGCTGCTGGCCCGCGTCGTGGAGATCGGCCGCCCGGAGCCGACGCTACCCAGGGAGTGGGGCGACCGGGAGTACCGGACCGCCATGCCCGCCCTGCGGGTCGAGGACTTCACCCTGTCGTCCGCCGGCACCGGGGTGTGACGGCGGGCGATCCCCGAGCGCCACGCGCAGCGCGTCGATGTGGGCCGGGGTGCTGCCGCAACAACCGCCCAGCACGGCGACGCCGTAATCGGTCCGCCACCGGCTCAGCGTGGCCGCGAACCCCTCCGGTTCGACGGCCGTGGGCAGCAGCTCGTCGGAGTGCCCGCCCGAGCGCTGTTCCAGGTTCGGGTAGGCGCCGATCGCACCGGCGCAGTTCGCCCGCAGCGCTTCCAGGCAGCTCTCGGTCCGCGTGAACGGCGTGCAGTTGACCAGCACGGCCTCCGCGCCTTCCTCCTCGACCACGCGGGCCGCCCGACCCAGGTCCTCCCCCGACAGCAGCGTGGCGCCGTCCCCGCACACGAAGCTCACCCAGGCGCGGGCGCCCACCGACCGGACGGCCTCCAGTGCGATCCGCGCCTCGCGCAGGGTGTTCATGGTCTCGATGAGCACCAGGTCCACCCGTGCCCGCACCAGCTCGGTCGCCAACCAGGCGTGTTCGCGGCGCAGGTCGTCGTCCGGTGGCACCAGGTCGGGGCGGTAGCAGTCCTCGACCGGCGCGATCGACGCGCCGACCAGTGCGTCCGGCGCCTCCGCCGAGCGACGCGCGGCCTGCGCGACGCCGACCGCGGCGTGCACCATCCAGCCCAGCCCCGCCGCCTGCAACCCGTTGGCGCGCAACGCCCGCTCGTTGCAGCGGAACGTCGCGGCGGTGATCACCCGCGCGCCCGACCGCAGGTACCGCTCGTGCACGTCGCGCAGCACCGCCCGGTTGGCGTCGGTCAGCAGCGCCCTAGTCGTCCACCACGGGCGGCGCACCGGCAGTCCGGCACGGTGCAGCTCCGTCGCCAGCCCGCCGTCCAGCAACACAGTCATCGTGCGCCGATCCTCTCCACGTGCGGGGCCGCCGCCATCGCGGCGGACAGGTCCTCCACCAGGTCCACGGGGTCCTCGATGCCGAACGACAGCCGAACGAGGTTGTCCGCGATCCCGGCCCGCGCCCGGACCTCGGCCGGCACCGGCCGGTGGCTCATCGAGGCGGGGACCTCGATGAGCGACCGGACACCGCCCAGGCTCACCGCCGGCGCGAACAGCTCCATGCGGCGCAGCAGTTCGCGCACGTCGCCGAGGTACTCGAAGCCGACCATCGACCCGGGCGCCGACATCTGGCGCGCGGCCAGCTCGAACTGCGGGTGGCCGGGCAGCCCCGGGTAGTGCACGGCGCCGACGAACGGTGACGCCGTCAACACCTCGACCACCGCCCGCGCGTTGGCCACCTGCCGCGCGACCCGCAGCGACAGCGTCTTCAGGCCCCGGTGCACCAGGTAGCAGTCGAGCGCACCGGGCACGCCGCCGACGACCGTCCGGTGGTCGACCAGCCGTCGGTGCAGGGCCGGGTCGTCCAGCACCAGCGCGCCGCCGAGCACGTCGGAGTGGCCCGCGATGAACTTGGTCGTGCTGTGCAGGCTCACGTCCGCACCCGCGGCGAGCGGTTGTTGCAGGGCGGGACTGGCGAAGGTGTTGTCCACCACGACGACGGCACCGGCCCGGTGGGCGGCGGCGCTGATCGCGGCGATGTCCGCGATCTTCATCAACGGGTTGGTCGGTGTCTCCACCCAGACCAGGTCGACCTCGCCGGACAGCGCCGCCGCTGCCGCGTCCACGTCGGACAGGTCGACCTGCCGGACGTCCACCCCGCGCCGGCGGCACAGCTCGAACAGCGCGTACGTACCCCCGTAGACGTCGTCCGACGCGATCACGCGGCTGCCCGGCTCCAGCAGGGACAGCACCGCCGACGCGGCCGCCTGGCCGGACGAGAACACCGCGGCGAACCGCACGTCCTCCAGCGCCGCCAGGCAGGCTTCCAGGTCTTCCCTGGTCGGGCTTTCCCCCCGCGCGTAGTAGTACCGCGCCGGGTCCTGGGCGAACTGGTCGAAGGTCACCGAGACGTGGATCGGCGGGACCACGTCGCCGGCACCGGGCCGCGTCCGCTGCCCTTCGTGGACCAGTTTCGTGTCGAACCGCATCGGGCGGCTCATCCGGTCGGGGCGGTCGCGCGCAGGCACAGGGCCGTGCTCGGCAACGGGACCGGGCCGTCCGGGCGGCGGCGTTCGGCGGCCGCCGCGGCGACGTCGGCCCACAGGCTCCGCTCCTCGGCGCCCAGCAGGTCGCGTGCCCGCTCCCGGATGCGCGCGGGGGTGACGGCCTCGGTGAACCGGGCGTAGGACTCCGGCGAGCCCAGTTCGAACGGCACCTCCACCTCGGTGATCGACACGTCGGTGAAACCCGCCTCGGTCAACTGCCGTGCCACCGCCTCGGGATCGGACATGCTGAACGGACCGGGTTCGCCCGGCTTCCCCGCCGGCAGGTCCAGCCGCCCCGCGAGCACGCGGTAGCCGAGGGAGAGCATCGGCACGGTCTCGGGCGGTCCCCAGGTCGACGCCGCGAGCACACCGCCCGGCGCGAGCACCTCGGCGATCGAGCGCAACGCCGCCGCCGGGTCGGGCACGAACATCAGGCTCCACCGGGCGAGCACCACGTCGAAGCCGCTCGCGGGCAGGTCGAGCGACTCGACGTCGCCGACCAGGAACTCCACGTTGCCCATCCCGCCGCTGCGCCGTCGCGCCAAATCGACCATGGCGGGCGAGAGGTCCACGCCGACCACCCGCCCGGTCGGTCCGGCGGCGACGGCGGCGGCGAGCGCGGGCTCGCCGACACCGGTGCCGACGTCGAGGACGGAACTGCCCGGTCCCACCCCGCCCAACTCCAGCAGCCGCGCGGTCACCACCGCCGCGCCGCGCTCGAACGTGTCGAGCACGGACAGCCAGCCGGTGCTGATGGCGTCCCAGTGGACCCGCTGGCCCTCTTTGAACCGGATGTGGTCGAGCTGTGTGGTGACCATGGGCCCTCTCGCGGGTGTCGGTGCGGTCAGAGGAAGCGCTCGGTGGGGTGCTCGGCGGTCCACGTGCCGGGCCGCACGGTCTTCAGCACCGACCGGAGGTACTCGATCTCCTCCAGCGTGTTGTAGACCGCGAACGACAGCCGCACGGTGCCCACCAGGCCGAGGCTGTCGAGGAAGGTGCTCGCGCAGTGCACGCCGCAGCGCACGGCGATGCCGTGGGCGTCCAGGTGGCCGCCGACGTCGTAGGGGTGGATGCCGCGCACGGACAGCGACACGATGCCGCACGGCACGGCGCCCGGGTCGCCGACCACGTCCACGTCGTCCAGGTCCGCGACCGCCTCGAGCACCGCCGCGACGAGGCTCTCGTCGTGGGCGCGGACGGCCGGTCCGCCGAGGTCGAGCAGGTACTCCAGCCCGGCCGCCAGCCCCACCGCGCCCGCCACGTCGGGCGTGCCCGCCTCGAACCGCGCCGGCGCCGGGACGTAGTGCACCGGCTCGTCGTGGCGGACGCCCTTGACCGTGCCCCCGCCCACCCGGAACGGTGGCAGGTCCGCCAGCAGGTCGTGCTTGCCGTACAGCACGCCCACGCCCATCGGCCCGTACACCTTGTGGCCGGAGAAGCAGTAGAAGTCCGCGTCCAGCTCACCGACGTCCACGGCGAGGTGCGCGACGGCCTGCGCGCCGTCCACTACCACCAGGGCACCGTGGCGGTGCGCCACCTCGGCCATCTCCCGGACGGGATTGACCGTGCCCAGCACGTTGGACACGTGGGCCACCGCGACGATGCGCACCTTCGGACCCATCAGCGCGGTGAAGGCGGGCAGGTCGACCCGCCCGGCCGGGTCGGTGGGCGCCACCACCAGCCGCGCGCCGACCTGGTCGCACAGCCGCCGCCACGGCAGCAGGTTGCTGTTGTGCTCCATGCCGCTGACGACCACCTGGTCACCGCGGCCGACGACCCGCCTGCCGACCACCTCCGCGAGGAGGTTGGTGGAGTCGGTCGTGTTGGCGGTGAACACGATCTCCTCGGGGTGCCGCGCGCCGAGGAAGCGCCCCACCGCGGCCCTCGCGCTCTCGTAGCGGTCGGTCGCGGTCAGCGCGAGCCGGTGGTGGCCGCGGCCGACGTTGCTGTTCGCCGTGCGGTAGTAGTCCACCACGGCGTCCAGCACCACCTGGGGTTTCTGGGTGGTGGCGGCGTTGTCGAGGTAGACCGGCGCGTCCTCGCCGCGCAGCAACGGGAAGTCGGCCCGCACGGTCGCGGGCAGCACGCCCGGGTGAAGCTGGCTCATCGCGACTCCTCCGTGGTGAACAGCGCGCCGAACCGGTCCAGGTAGCGCCGGTCGAAGGCGAACACCTTCGGTTGCGGGTACGGCCTGTGCCGGGCGGGCACGTAGCCCTCGTCACCGGGCGGGCGCGGCACGCCGGAGCGGTCCCGCAGGTGCGGGCCGAAGAAGAACCAGCAGACCTGCCCTATCTGCTCGGTGAACAGCGCCGACCGCGCGGACACCGGGTACATCCGCGCGTGCAGGTAGGTGGCGGTGAACTCGCCGCGCGGGCCGAAGCCCTGGTCGAACGCCACGTGCCCGAAGACGTCGTGCACCACCCGGAACACGTCGTTGTGGCACAACCGCACGCCGTCGACCTCGACGCCCGAGTCCGCGCGCATCGGGTGGTCGTCCGGTCCGGGAACGGAGCCGTGCCCATCGGCGGTCAGGTGCAGCTTCAGCACCCGCGTCCGGCGCACCTGCCCGCGCAGTTCGGCGGAATCGCGGTACGGGAGGCCGCCGCCGCGCCACGGCTCGACGCGGATGCCGCCGGCCACGACGAGCTCGAACTGCCGCAGGCTCACCCGCTGCAGCGCCCGGTAGCTGCGGGCGAGTTCGCGGTCCGGTGCCCACGTCGGCGCGCGGTCGTAGACGTCGGCGATCTCAAGGCAGAAGTTCTTGTCCAATCGGAGGTCTAACACGTCGGGGCGTATTCGATCCACAATAGACTCGAACAACAGGACAACCTCCCGGGGGCCGGGTTGTCGAACACTTCGACTGTATCAGCTGCTATATGTTCCTAAAGGCACCTGATCGAGTGGACGGTCCGCCTCCTGCGGCGGCGAGCGCGGGCCGTTTTCGCATTGCCGACTCCGCGCCCTCCGGTTACGTTCCGGTCATGCCGGTCCGCGGGGGTTCGACGTACGAGCCGGAAGTTCGCGCGTACCTGCGGATCGGCCTGCTCCTGGGCCGGATGGTCGACGGCTTCGTGGACTGCTGGTTCGGCGACCCGGAACTGGCCGGGCAGGTACGCGACGAACCTCTGCCGACCGCCGCGGAGCTGGCCGCGCAGGCCACCGAGGTCATGGCCCGCGTGGCGGACAGCGCCCTGCCCGATCGGCGCAAGCAGTTCCTGGCCGCGCACCTGACCGCGATGAGGTGCTCCGCCCTGCGGTTGTCCGGCCGGCCGGTGCCGTTCCGCGCCGAGGTCCTGGACTGCTTCGGCGTCGAGATCGGGACGGGTGACCAGGACCGCTACCGCGAGGCGCACGACGAGATCGGCGCCCTGCTGCCGGGCACGGACGACCTGCGTGCCCGGTTGGAGCGGTTCCACGACACCAACACCGTCGACCCCGAGCACCTCCAGCGCGCCGTGCAGTCGGTCTCCGACGCGCTGCGCCCGCTCGTGCGTGCCCGGTACCGACTGCCGGACGGCGAGCACGTCCGGTACGAGGTGGTGCGGGACAAGCCCTGGAACGCCTTCAACCGCTACCTCGGCGGCTACCGCTCGCTGGTCATGCTCGACTCGCGGGCGGGCCGCAACCTCGCCGCCCTGCCGCTGCTGGCCACGCACGAGTCCTACCCGGGCCACCACACCGAGCACTGCCTCAAGGAGGCCGGGCTGGTCGAGCGGCGCGGCGAGGGCGAACACACACTCGTCGTGGTCAACACCCCGCAGTGCCTGCTCGCCGAGGGCGTGGCCGAGATGGCGCTCGCGGGGTCGATTGGTGACGGCTGGGGCGCGTGGACGGCCGCGATCCTGGCCGAGCAGGGCTTGCGGGTCGACGGCGAGCGGCTGGAGGCGGTGATGCGCTCGTGGTGGAGGTTGCTGGGCGTGCGCCAGGACGCCGCGATCATGCTGCACGACCGCGGCGCGGAGCCCGAGGACGTCGTGGACTACCTGGTGCGGTGGCTGCTGCTGCCCGAGCCGCGAGCGCGGCACGTGGTGCGCTTCCTGACCGATCCCCTCTGGCGCGCCTACACGACCGCCTACGTGGAGGGCAGGCGCCTGGTCTCCGACTGGCTCGACGCCCGGGGCGAGGGCGAGACCGTCGCGGACCGGTTCCACCACCTGCTGGAGGAGCCCGTGCTGCCCGACGACCTGCGCGGTGCGGCGGTGCCGAATCACCCCATCGGGCAAGGCCCGGTGGTTGTGCCGCGCACCGCCGATGGGCAACGCTTTGTTCGCGGTGCCCGGGTTCCGGTGCGCGGGGCCACCACCGTGCCGTCCACTGCGGACGGACCCACCGCCGACGTGGAAGGGGCGAGATGAGCGGCACCCGGGATCAACCCGTCCTGCCGATCTGGCCGACGGGCGCGAGCCCGGAGTACCAGGCCGCCCGCATGGAGCTGGCCAGGGCCGAACGAGCGCTGCGCGACCAGGTGGAGGCCGTCGCCGCGGCCCGCCGGGCGATGCCGCCCGGACCGGTGCTGCGCGACTACGACTTGGCCGAGGACGGTCCCGAGGGCCCGGTCCGCACGCCGCTGCGCGAGCTGTTCGACGGCCACGACACCGTGTTCGTCTACCACCTGATGTTCCACCCCGACCACGACGCCGCGTGCCCCATGTGCTCGATGTGGGTGGACGGGCTGCGCGGTGTGGCCACGCATTTGGCCCAGCACACGGCGTTCGTGGTGATCGCCAAGGCACCGCTGGACAAGCTGCGCGCCTGGGCCGATCGGCGTGGCTGGTCCGGGTTGCGCCTCCTGTCCAGTTACGGCACCACCTTCAACGCCGACCTGAACGCCGAGCGGCCCAACGGGGAGCAGCGGCCGATGGTGAGCGTGCTGCGCGACGAGGGTGGCTTGGTGCGCCACCTCTACTCGCTGCCCGCGAACCACTTCGACGGCACCGAGCGCGGCATCGACCTGCTGAACCCGGTGTGGAACGTGCTCGACCTGCTCCCGGCCGGACGCGGCGACTGGTACGCGAGCAACGACTACATCCCCGCGCACGCGGGCGACCGGATGGCCGGGTCGTCCTCCGCGTGAGGCCCGGGTGGTCCGCACTGGTGTCCGAACGGTCGCACGAAGGGGACGGACCGTGGCCTTGAGCATCGACTTCGACGTCGACACCGACCTCGCCTCCGCGTCGTGGGAGAGGATCCGGGACATCTTCGCGCTCGACCCGACGACGACGCACCTGAACACGGGCACCATCGGCGCGATACCGCACGAGGTCGCGGAGACCTACGAGCAGGTCACCAGGGAGTGGGCGGGCGGCCTGGCCAACATCTACCCGCCCAGCCTCTACCCCGACTACCGGGCGCGGATCGCCCCGGACTTCGGTGTCGACCAGGACGAACTGGTCATCTGCCACAACGCCACCGAGGGCATCTCACGGATCATCGCCGGCCTCGACCTCGGTCCGGACGACGCCGTGCTGACCACCTCCCACGAGTGCTTCTCGGTGCTGTCGAACTTCAACCTCGCGCACAACCGCTTCGGGGTGCGGGTCGACCTGGTCACCCTGCCGTCCGGCCCGGACGTCACCGCCGAGCAGGTCGTCGCCACGTTCGAGGCCGCGCTCACCCCGCGCACGAAGGTGATGGCCTTCGCGGCGACCACGCTGTTCACCGGCACCCGGATGCCGATCCGCGCGCTGTGCGACCTCGCCCAACGGCACGGCGTCATCACCATCGCCGATGGTGCGCTGCTGCCGGGCGTGCTGGACGTGAACCTGCGCGAGCTCGGCCTGGACTTCCTGGCGGGCTCGGGCTCGAAGTTCCAGTGCGGCCCGCTCGGGACCGGTCTGCTGTACGTGCGCAACAAGGTGTTCCCCGAGCACAACCCGTTGCCGCTGCCCCGGTTCTGGCCGGTGGTCTCCACCTGGTACCCGCTCGTGGGCGACATGCCCAAGCGCACCACCACGTCCGTCGAGACCTGCAACATGGGCGACTACCTGCAGAGCGCGGGCAGCGCGAGCATCGCCCGCGCCGCCGCGCTGGCCAAGGCGTGCGAGGTCTGGAACCGGATCGGCAGGCGGCGCATCGAGGAGCGCGCCCTGGAACTCGGCTGGTACGCCAAGCGGAGGGTCGTGCAGCTCTTCGGGGAGTCCGCGCTGTACTCCCCGCTGCACGACGCGCGGCTGCACGCGCCGCTGGTCGCGTTCAAGCCGTTCCGCGCCCCCGAGGACGCCTGGAACATCAACAAGATCATGAGGTTCGTCGACCGACTGGAGTCCGAGCACCGGATCTGGATCAGGTGGGTCGAGTTCGACGTGCCCGGTTCACCGCACATGCACTACGCGGCCCGGGTCTGCACCCACCTGTTCAACCACCACGACGAGATCGACCGGGCGCTCGAGGTCATGGCCCGGCTCGCGGACGAGATGTCCTGACCCGGAGGTCACCAGCGATGAGCAGCAGCGAACCGCGGCGCGGGGGAACCCTCCGGCTCTACGGGCCGGGGAGCATGGACCACCTGGACCCCGCGTCGGCCTACTACGCGCTCGGCCACCAGATCACCCGGCTGTTCGCCCGCCAGCTGTTCACCTACCCGGCGGTCGCGGACCTGCGGGACTGGCGCGCGATCACCCCCGTGCCCGACGTCGCGGCCGAGGTGCCGACGACGTACAACGCCGGGCTGAGCGTGAACCACCTGACCTACACCGTCCGCCTGCGCCGCGGCGTGCGGTGGGACACCGCGCCGCCGCGCGAGGTCACGGCGCACGACTTCGTCCGCGGCTTCAAGCGGATGTGCAACCCGGTGTGCGGCGCCGGCGCGATCGGCTACTTCACCAGCACCATCCGGGGCATGGCCGAGTTCGCCGCGGCGTACGCGGCCGCCGTGCCGCACCCCGACGCGTCGGCCGCCGAGCTCGCGGGCTTCCAGGACAGCCACGAGATCAGCGGCATCCGCGTGCTGGACGAGTGGACGCTGGTGTTCGAGCTGATCCGCCCGGCCGCCGACTTCCTGCACGTCCTGGCGATGCCGTTCGCCTCCGCCGCGCCGGTCGAGTACGACGCGCTCGTGCCCGACAGCGACCGGTTCCGGCGGGAGGTCCGCTCCGACGGCCCCTACCGGGTGGTCGACTACGACCACGGCCGGTACCTGCGGCTGGAGCGCAACCCGGTGTGGGACAAGAGCACCGACGACGTGCGCAACCAGCACGTGGACGCCGTCGAGGTGGTCATGGAGCGGGCCGACCCGGTGGAGGTGGGCAGGAAGATCAACTCCGGTGCGGCGGACCTGTCGTGGGCCTCGCCGGTCACCGAGCCGTACGAGGCCAACCCCACCGACCCGGGCAACGAGCTGGGCTACGCGCTCAACCCGTACCTGGTGTTCAACACGGTGAGCCCGAACAACGGCGGTGCGCTGGGCAAGCCGGAGGTGCGCCGGGCACTGGCGTGGGCGTTCGACAAGATGGCGGTGCTCGACATCTACGACCGGCTCGCCGCGGGCACGGTGATGAGGGCGGCCCGCTCGGCGATCCCGGCGGGCAACGCCGGGTACGAGCCGTTCGACCTGTACCCGACGCCGGGTGACCGGGGCGATCCGGACCGGTGCCGCGCGCTGCTGGCCGAGGCCGGGTACCCGGACGGGTTGACCCTGACGTACCTGCACCGCGACGTGGACGCCAACCCCGAGGTGGCCAAGTCCTGCGCCGCGGACCTGGAACGGGCCGGGGTCACCGTCGACCTGCTGCCGATGGGGCACGCCGACTACTACGCCTACCTCCAGGACCCGGCCAACGCCGAGGCGGGCGCGTGGGACCTGACCTCGCCGTCGTGGACCCCCGACTGGTTCGGCGACAACGGCCGCGCGTTCCTGCAGCCGATGTTCCAGACCAACCGGGCCAGGGGCACCAGCAACTACGGCTGCTACAGCAACCCCGAGGTGGACCGGCTGATCGACCAGGCGCTCGCCACCGTGGACGAGGACCGGGCGCACGTGATCTGGCACCGGGTGGACGAGCTGGTCATGCGGGACGCGGCGATCGTGCCGATCCTGGAGCACGCGCCGACCATCCCGCACCTCAAGGGCAAGCGGGTCCGCAACGCCATCGCGATGCCGACCATCGACCGGTGGTTCGACCTGTCCAACCTGTGGCTGGAGCCGGCGCCGTGACCGCGCCGACGACCATCCCGGTGGTGCGCTCGCTGCCGTCGCCGGGGAGCTACCTGTGCGGGCTCACCTGGTTCGACGGCCTGCTGTGGCAGTCGGACCAGGACGCCGGGAGGATCTGGGCGATCGAGCCGGGCTTCGGCGAGGTGGTGCGCGAGCTGGCGTGCGACCGCGTCCGCGCCGACCTGACCCACCACGACGGGGTGCTGTGCCAGGTCGGCGACCGGCCCAAGCGCCTCGTCCTGGTCGACCCGCGGACGGGCGAGGTCGTCGGCACGAAGGCCGTCACCCCGCCCAGCGGCCGGTTGTGCGGCACGGAGGCGTCGGCGGACGGCCTGTGGATGTGCCTGCGCGGGCCCGCGGTGGTGCAGTTGCGGGACTTCGAGACGATGACCGTGCAACTGGAGATCCCGGTGGAGGGTTCGCCGTCCGGGCTGACCGTGGTCAACCGGACGGTGGTGTACGCGGACTTCGAGACCGGGCTGGTGCGGGCCGTGGACACCCGGGCCGGGCGGATCGTGGGCACGGCCCGGGTCGAGGGCGCCCCGACCGGGATGGCCTGGGACGGCTACAGCCTGTGGTACTGCGACTTCCGGGCCCGCCGGCTCAAGGCGATCAGGCTCGACGACGTGCTGCGCTGACCGCGGTCAGCGGGAGCTGAACCGACCTTTCATCAGCACTGGACGGGCGAGTTCCTGGAAGTCGGCCTGGGGGTCGAGCTCGCGGATCGTCGGCTCGATGACCAGCAGCGAGAGCAGGGGGAAGATCAGCTCGGACGCGGCGTGGATGCCGTGCCTGCGCTGGAGGTCGAACATCTCCGTGGCGAAGGCCATGAGGCTGAACTCGCGGGCGGACAGCTTGTGGCTGCGCCGCACCAGGTCGGCCATCCGGTCGAGGAAACCGGGCAGGTCGGCGTCCGGGCGCACCTCGGCGGAACTCTCCACCACGATCGCGGCGCACTTGTCGCCGTCACCGATGGCCATGTTGAGGAAGAAGTCGGCGAACAGCAGGCGCAGCCGCTCGCTCAACTGGACGCTGAACCCCGCGTCGAGCACCACCACCTGGGCCGACTCGGTGAAGTACAGGTTGCCGGGGTGCAGGTCGCAGTGCACGAAGCCGTTCACGAACAGCATCTCGTAGATGGCGGTGAGCCCGGACGCGGCGAACTTCCGGCGGGCGGCGGGCGAGCAGCGTGCCGCCGCGTCGACGTCGAGGTCCGGGATGAACTCCATGGCGATGCACCGCGGTCGGCACGCCTCCGGCACCACTCGCGGCACCCACACCCTGGGCACCACGGCCAGTTCCGCGCGCAGCCGGGCCAGGCTCGCCGCCTCGCGGTCGAAGTCCAGCTGGCCGAGCACCGCGGCGCACATGGCGTCCACGACCTCCACCACCGGGACACCGCGCAACGGCGGCAGCCCGGCCACCAGCCCGGCGACGCGCCGCACCAGGTGCAGGTCGAGCCGCATCACCCGCTCGATGCCGGGCCTGCGCAGCTTCAGCGCCACCTCGCGGCCAGACGCCAACCGCGCGCGGTGCACGCCCGCGATGCTGCCGCTGGCGACCGCCGCGTAGTCCACCTCGGCGAACAGGGTGTCGACCTCATCGCCGTAGACCTCGGCCAACACCTCCCGGGCCCGCCACGCGGGCAGCGGCGCGACCGCGTCCCGCAACGTCGCCAACTCGTCGCACATCGCGGCCGGCAGCACGTCGCGCCGGGTGCCCAGGACCTGCCCTGCCTTGACGAACGCGGGACCCAGCCGCGTCAGCAGGGTGGTCAGCCGCGACCACGCGTGCCGCCGTGCGGCCTCTCCCCCGCGCGCCAGCGCCACGACCGGCCCCGTGACCAGGACGGGGACCAGCGTCACCGCGGCGATCAGGACGATCCCGCCCAGCCGCAGCGCGAGCGCGAGCGACCCGGGCGGACCGTCCCCGTCCCGCTCAACCCTTGTCGACACCCGGTACCTCGATGGCCCGCAGCTGCAGGGTCGTGTAGTCGCAGTACCAGACGCGGGTGCCGTCCCAGGTGAGGCCGGTCGGGTTGCCCGCCACCGAGAACGACGCCACCTCGCGCCGCTCGTCGATGTCCACCATGGTGATGGTCGACGCGGCGTGATCGGCGTAGGCCAGGTAGTTGTCCGACACGGTCACGCCCGCCGGCCTCCCGGAGACCGCGAAGGTGTCCAGCAGCTCCAGGTCGCCGTAGCCGCGCAGGTCGATGCGCCGCAGGTCCTCGTAGCCCAGCCAGATGCCGTGGCGGGTGGCCTCCAGCCCGCACAGCACGTTGCCCGGCCTCGGGTTGGGTATCTCCCCGACCTCGTCGCCCGTGGCGGGGTCCATCACCCGCAGGGCCCGCCGGTCACCGACGACCTGCACGAGGTTGCCGCCCACCGTGGTCAGGTCGGTGCGCACCTCGGGGCACGGGATGCGGCGCTCCACCTCGCCGCTGTACGGGTCCAGCGCCATGATCTGGTTGGACACCGCCTCGGAGAACATCAGGAACTCCCCGGTCCACGTCAGGCCGCACAGCTTCAAGCCGTGCACCGGGATGTCGCGGACGGTGCCCGCCGCGAAGGGCATCACCGCCTCCCCGCCCGGACGATGCGGCAGTCCAGCCTCCACGCCGTGGCGTCGCGCTCCTGCCCGCGCCCGCGCGGCGGCACCACGGTCACGTGGACCTCGTCGCCCGCCCGCACGTCGGTGTGCCGCAGCGGCCAGACCCAGACCGCCCAGTTGCAGCCGGGGTAGGACGGGTAGTTCGACAGCAGCTCGCCATCGGCCAGTTCGGCGGTGAAGTACCCCATGACGGCGTGGAGGCGGCCGTCGCGGTGCACCGGCAGGCACAGGTCGCGCCGCGGCTTGGCCGTCGTGCCCTGCCCGACCACGTCGTCACCGAGCCGGGCGGGCGCGCTGAGGAACCGGGGCTCGCGCTGGAAGAAGTGCAGTTGGGCGTGCGGCTCGACGAACTCCTGCACGGCGTGGAAGCGGTAGCCGGGCAGGACGTCGCCCCACGTGCCCCAGCCCTCGCCGTCGAACTCGATGGCGACCAGCTCGGTGGTGAGGCGGCGTGGCACGACCGAGCCGCCGGGGCGCAGGTTGCGCCTGGCCACCGCGTCGAGGATCTCGACCATCTGCTCCTCCGGGCCGAGGTTGCCCATCATCTCGGAGACGATCACGTCGGCGCGGCGCGGCAACCTCACCGCCCGCGCGTCCCCCTGGACGAGGGTCACCCGGTCGCCGAGGTCGTTGTCCGCGATGATCCGCTCGGCCACCGCGGCCATGGTCGGGTCGGCCTCGATGGCGTAGACGTGCCCGGCTCCGTGCCGCAGGGCCAGCATCGACAGCACGAGCGTGCCCGCGCCGACGTCGGCGACCACGTCACCTGCCGTGATCGCCGACGCCAGGGCCCGGTCGTAGGCGCTCAATCGAGGACGGTCCGCGAGCATCACCTGGTGCATGACTAGGAGCCGCTGGTCCATGGGCGCCTTCCTGGGAGGGCGTTCCACCGGACGGCCGTCCGGTGGAACGACTGGTGTGTCCCGAAAACGGTCGGTGCGCGGTCAGACGTTGACCGCGGCGTGCTCGCCGACGAACGCGTCGCGCATGACCAGCTGCACGCCCGTGAGCCGTGCCTTCACCTCGTCGTCGGTGGTGAGCAGCGCGGCGTCCGCGCCGTCCATCGACAGCTCCGTGCCGGTCGCACCCATGTCGGTGAGGTTACCGTTGACGTGCACCGAGTTCGCCGCATAAAGGGTGCCCGCCGGTGTCACGAGTTCGAACTCGGCGTCGAGGTGCAGCGCGCCCGGGAACTTGACGCGGCTGAGGCTCTCCTCGGAACCTTCGCCCAGCGTGCCGCCGGACACCCGCGGCCAGCTCGCCCGCAGCATGACCCGGCCGCCCAGCTCGGGGCAGTGGCCCACGACGGCCAGCCGCGCCATCTGCGCCAGCACGCCGACGCCTTCGGCGTGCTTCTCCGGGCCGAACAACAGGATCTCCGTGCCGGCGGCCTTGCGGTGGTCGCCGGTCAGGTCGACGTGCACGGTCTTGCCGTTCACCTCGACCTCGATCTTGCCCTCCAGCGACACCTGCATGATCATCGACGGGTCGACCAGCATCGACATGCAGGGGCCCGCGCTCGGGGCGAAGAACACCGTCGGCGTGATGCCGACCGGCTGGTTCTCGTCGTCGGCCGGGTACCACGCCTCGGGCAACGTCGTGCCGCGGGCGACGTTGGGCGCCTGCACCACCTCGAACGGGCCGTCACCGCGCGGCTTGCCCAGGTACGGGCCGGTGAGCGGCTTCTTGAACGGCGGTACGTGGTCCACCACGCCGTAGATGTCGATGACGTTGCGGTGCGCGAGGCGCAGCGTGCTGGTCTCCAGGATGCCGAAGCGGCGGATGTAGAACTCGGCCGGGAAGTTCTTGCCCGGCACGATCTGCCGCACGTGGCCCGTGTTGGGCAGGAACGGGTTGGACAGGACCTGGATGCGGTCGTCGAGCTCGTAGCTGAAGCCCTTGATGCCGACCTCGGGCGCGCTGATGAGCTCGGTCTCGAACTCCGCATAGCCCTTCTCGTCAACCCGGTGCTCGAACCCCGGCATGGGCCACTTGTTCAGCTGGACGAAGCCGGACAGGTTGATGGTCTCCCGCCGGCCCGCGTAGTAGTCCTCGCCGAACACGACGGTCGCCGCGGCGAGGATGTGCGGTCGGATGGGTTTCGGTTCGAGGTTCAGCGACTCGTAGGTCTCCCGGGTGCTGCTCACTGCACTACCTCCAGCGTCTGTCCCGCCACGCGGACGTGGGCGAGACGGTCCACAAGCTACGAAAAGCTATACTTCCGCTGGTGATGGTCCCGCGTCGGCGCGATGGTCACCTCCGGCTTCACAACACAGGCGTGTGTCGGGTAATCCGTTGGCATTACAGGGCAACGCACCGTCAACCTCCTGCCGTTCGGTGGTGTTGGAAGTCGACCCGATCGTGGCAGCACACCGCACCGCCGTCGCGCTACGGTCGTTGATAGTTGATTTTCCGATAGCCATCCCGGAGGCCGACATGGTGCCGCGCCACGACGAGGTGTCGTACCTGGCGGCGCTGGCCGCTGCCGGGCGCTCCCTCCCCGAGGCCGGGCAGGAGCAGCGGGCGGTGCGGGACGACACGCCTTCACGTGGTCCCGCGCGTGAGGTCGTACGGCGCCAGCGCGGTGACCAGCTCGTCGGGGACGGTGACGGGCTCGACACCTGAGCCGACCCGGCGCAGCGAGGCGACGGTCTGCTCGCCGCGGGCCACGAGCCGGTCGTCGCGGCGGAAGTCGAAGGCCATCCGCAGCCCGCTGTCCCACCGCTCGCGCAGGGTCATCGCGATGTCGATCTCGTCGAAGGCGAAGCACTCCCCGAAGTACTCCATCGAGCAGGACGTGGTGGCGAGCACGAGAGCACCGCAGCTCAACTCCTTGAGCACCCCCGGTGCGTGCCGCGCCAGGAACATCTCGCGGCAGTGCCCCTGCCAGTGCAGGAACTGCGCGAAGTAGACGTTGCCGACGAGGTTGGTCTCGTCGAAGGTCACCACGTGCCGCCAGTGGTACTCACGCACCGCGTTCACACCTCCGGGGCAGGGCGACGGCGACGGTCCGCGCACCGGTGAAGGTGACGACCCGAGCAGCGTCGGTCCCACCGACCAAGACCCCGTCGTCGGTGGTCCGGTCGACCACCACCTCGGCGTCACCGGGCAGCCCCAGGTCCAGCAACGCCCGCGCGGCAGCGGTCCGGCTGTCACCGGCCCAGCCGACGCCCGCGGGCGCGTCACCGCGGGCGACCACGCCGTCCTCGGTGCTCTCCAGTTCCAGGCGGTCGGCGATGCCCAGCTCGGACAGCCGCCGGCTCAGCAGCGGACCGACCAGCCGCGCGGGCACGGGTCCGGCCCAGGGCCGGTCGCCGAACGCGCGCAGCCGCAGGCCGTCCCACCGGGCAACCGGCGCACCGTCCTGATCGGACAGACGCAGGTCGTAGACGTAGTCGTCGCCGTCGTGCGACCGCTCCTCGGCGGTGACCAGCACCATGCCGGTGGGGTGCCGCCACACCACCAGCCGCTCGGCCGCGACGGGCAGCGCCCTGCGGTGCGGCAGGCACGCCAGCAGCACGTGGATCCCGGCGTCGTGCACGCCCGGGTCGCCCAACAGCAACCGCGGCGCGTGGTGCTCGGAGAACCAGTGCTCCGGTCCGGACCGGACCCACGCCCGGACCCGGAAGGCCGACAGGTGCTCGTAGTCGACCAGGCGGCACATGCGTCCGGTGTGGAACAGCAGCGGCCCGTAGAACCCGTGCGGCCCGTCACGCCGTGGCGGTGTGGTCGTCGCGGCGGTGCCGTGCGGCGCGGGCGGGGCGCACCGGACCACGGCGCGGAGGCGATCGGTGGCGAAGCCGTCCGAACCGTCGCGCAGCACCACGTCCACCGGGGACCCGGCCTCGTCACGGGCGAGCGCCGCCACGCGCAGCGCCCGCGGTTCGTGCGGGTTCACCATCACCGGCGAGGACAGCTCCACGTCGGTGAACTCCCAGCTCTCCCGATCGCCCACCACCGCCGCCGCGGCCTGGGCCATCGCTTCCAGCCCGACGACGGCGGGCAGCACCGGGACACCGTCCACGCGGTGGTCGTCCAGGTAGGGGTCGCTGCCGGTGGAGACCACCGGCCCGAGGACCGCCTCCACCCCCGCGACGCGGACGAGAGGGGCGGCGGAGAAGCGCAGCGGTGCGAACGGCGGCCCCGCCACCGACAGCGTCGGACCGTCCGGGAACCTCCCGGCGACCAGCTGGGTCACCGGCGCGCCTTCGTCGGCGAGCGCGGCGAGCATCGCCGCCACCCCCTCGGCCGGGTCGATCGGCGTGATCCCCCGGTCGCGCAACGAGTCCAGCACCCCCATCCGCGCACCCATGCCCACGTCGGACCAGACCGACCACTCCAACACCCTGGTGCGGCACGCCGGGTTCGCGGCGGACCACCGCTCCAGATCCGCGCGCAGCCAGTCGTTGGCGACGCAGTACTCGGCCTGGCCCGGCAGGCCGCGCCGTCCGATGATCGACCCGAACCCGACCAGCAGCGCGGGTGGCTCCGCCACGGCGGCCAGCAGGTTGCGCAGCCCGGTCACCTTCGGGGCGAGGGTCGCGGCGAGCGTCGCCCCGGTGACCGCGCCCAGCGGTCGCGGCTCGTTGACGGCGGCGCCGTGCAGCACGGCGCGCACCGGCCCGTGCGCCTCGGCCGCCGCGACCGCGGTCCGCAGCCGGTCCGGATCGGTGATGTCGCACTCGACGTAGTGGGCGGTGATCCGCCGGTCGAGCGCGACCAGTCCGGCCGCCACCCGCGGCGCCTCCCGGGGTGACCGCCCCACGAACACGAGCGTGCAGCCCGTGGTCAGGGCCAGCGCTTCCGCGCAGCGCGCCGTGATGCCGTCCACACCGCCGGAGGCCAGGCAGACGTCGCCGGGGCCTACGGGCAGCGGCCCGCCCGGTGCCGCCGGACGCACCGTCGTGACCTCGCGCCGCACGCCGCCCGCCGCGTCCACCCGCAGCGGTCCGCCGATCCAGGCCAGGCGGAGGTCGACGTCACGGGCGCCCACGGGCAGCTCGATCGAGGTCGCGGTGCACGAGGCGAGTTCGACCGCGGCGCTGTTCGCCACGGCGGGGGCGGCCGGGTGGCCGTGGTGCAGCACGACGAGCAGGTCCGGCCGGTGCGCGCCGATGGTCCGCACCGCGTCCGCCACCGCCGAGACCTCCGCGTCGTCGCCGAGCCACACGACCAGGCCGTCGCGGTCCGCGCCCTCGGTCCCGGACCTCCGCGCCGCGTCGTGCAGCCATCGGGGCGCCGCGGCGGGCACGGTCCACCGCACCTCGCCGGCGGGCGCCATCGGGGTCCACGGCTCCCACCGGTGCTCGAACGAACGCACCCACGGGCGGACGCCGTCCACCGCGTCGGTGGTCTCGTCGACGGGTGGCCTGCTCGCGACCAGCAGGGCCAGCTCGCCCACGGTCATCGTCTCCAGCGATGGCGGCAGCACCGGCACCCGCCTGCCCATCAGGTCCGCGGCCTCGGCGACGAGCTGGACGACCTGCAACGAGTTCAGGTGCAGGTCGGCGAGCAGCCTGCGGTCGGGCCGGATGCCGTCGAGCGGCAGCTCCAGCGTGCGGCTGAGGTGGGCGCGCAGCACCCGCACCGGGTCCGTGTCCACGGTCGGCGCGTGCTCCGGTGGCCGCACGACGGGTGCCGGTTCGGTCTCGGTGGGGTTCGCCAGCAGCGTGATCGGGGTGTCCAGGTCGAGGTGGCGGTGTGCCCGGTCGCCGAACCACCGGCCCAGGTCGCACGCGGACACCGCGGTCAGCGCGGCGAGCGCGATCGCGTGCTCGCGCCCGGAGCCGCCCGGGTCGAGCGAGACCGCCGGGAGCCCGGTCACCAGCGAGGTCAGCGTGGTGCCCGGCCCGGTCTCGACCAGCAGGTCGCACTCCGCGGTCAGGGCGGCGAGGGCGTCGGCGAACCGGACCTGCGCCGTGAGCTGGTCGACCAGCAGCGAGCGCAGGTCGGTGCCCGGGTCGAGCCGGTCGCCGGTGACGGTGGAGAACACCGTCCGGAGCGGCGGTCCCAGCCGCACCCGGCGCAGCTCCTCGGCGAACGGCGCCGCGGCCGGGCGCATCGCCTCGGTGTGGAACGCGTGCGACACCGCGAGCACCTTGGCCCGTGCCTTGGCCCGCACCGCGCGTTCGGCCACCTGCCGCACGTCGGCCGCCTGGCCCGCGATCGTGACGTGGTCGGGTGCGTTGAGCCCGGCGACGACGAACGGCGTGCTGCCGGCCAGTTCCTCGATCGCGGCCAGCGGCAGGCCGATGCTCGCCATGGCGGTGCCCGCACGGCCGTGCTCATCCATCACCCGGCCACGGGTGGCGGCCAGCCGCAGGCCCTCCTCGGCGGACAGGGCGCCCGCCCACACGAGCGCGGTGATCTCGCCGAGGCTGTGCCCGACCGCGGCCACCGCGTCGCACCCCAGCTCGGCGAGCAGGGCCAGGGCCGCGAGGGACTGCCGGACGATCGCGGGCTGCGCGACGGCGGTGGCCGTCGCGCCGTCGCGCAGCCGCACGCCATCGGGGATCCCGGGCACGGCCAGGTCGCGCGCCCAGTCGTCGAGGTGGGCGCGCACCGGCGCCGCTTGGCCGGGGAACAGCAGCCCGACCCGGTGTGCGACCCCGCGGGCGAGCACGAACCCCTCCTCGCGGTCGACCAGCAGGGTCGAGTCCCACTCCCGCACGCGCCGCGACGCGCGCTCCGCGACCCGCGCCAGCCGCTCGGGGGAATCGCTCACGAGCAGGCAGCGCAACGGGTGGTCGTGAGCCGCCGCGCGGTACCGGGTGGCGGCGAGGTCGTGCAGTTCCGCCGCGCTCAGGCAGCCCGCCTTGGCCGCCAGGACGTCGAGCCGCGCGGCCAGCTCGTCGCGGTCCGGAGCGGTCAGCAGCACGATCTCGTGCGCCGGCAACGGCCTGCTCCACCGCAGCACCGGTTCCGGGACGACGCCGGAGCCACCACCCCCGGAGAGCACGACGTGCGCGTTGATGCCGCCGAACCCCATCGCGGACACGCCCGCGACGGGCGCCCGGTCCGGCCACGGCTCGGGCCCGGCGAGCACGCGCACGGTGCTGTTCGGGCCTGTCACCAGCGGATGCGGGTCCTCGCACCCGGTGGTGGGCGGCAGCACCCGGTGGTGCAGGGCGAGTGCCGCCTTGATCAACCCGGCGACACCGGCCGCGGCTTTGGTGTGCCCCACGTTGGCCTTGACCGAGCCGAGCGCGGCACGCGTGGCCGCACCGGCGCGGAAGCGGTTGAGCGCCGACAGCTCGACCCGGTCGCCGACCGCGGTGCCGGTGCCGTGCCCTTCCACGAGGTCGACCGACGCGGGGTCGACACCGGCCATCGCGTACGCCCGCTCCATCGCGCGCACCAGGCCCGAGGTCTCCGGGCGCGTCAAGCCGCCCGACCCGTCACTGGACGTGCCCCACCCGGACACCTCGGCGTACACCCGCAGCCCTGCCCGGCGTGCGTCGTCGGCACGCATCAGCGCGACCACGCCGCAGCCCTCGCCCGGCAGGAAACCCGTGGGCTCGGCGTCGTACACCCTCATCCGGCGGCCCTCGGCCAACGCGCCCAGCCGCGCGAACCCGACCAGCTCGAACGGGTCCAGGCTGAGGTCGACCCCGCCGGCGAGGGCGAAGTCCAGCTCGCGGGACGCCAGGGCGCGACAGGCCGTGATCACCGCCAGCAGGCTCGACGAGCACGCGCCGTCGACGGTGTAGCCGGTGCCGTGCAGGTCGAAGTGGTTGCAGACGCGGCCGGCGATCGTGTTCGACAGCGCTCCCGCCAGCGTCTCGTCGCCCGGCTCCGGGAACGGGTCGCGGACGAGGTCGCGGAGCAGTGCCAAGGCGTGCTCGGCCTGCTCGTCGGCCACGCCCGCGCCCGACAGCGCGGAGGCCGCCGCGCGCCGGACGAACGGCCAGCGCAACCGCAGCTGGGCGGCGCGGGAGAACTCACCGGTGAGCGAGTTGCCCAGGACGACACCGGCACGGTCGCGGTCGAGCCCGGCGGCGTCGGGGAACCCGGCGTCCGACAGCGCCTCCGCGCACGTCTGCAACGCCAGCCAGTGCGTCTGGTCGACGGTGCGGAACAGCAGGCCGGGCACCTCGAACCGGTGCCGGTCGAACTCCCAGCCGCGCAGCAGCCCCGCGTGGGTCACGTAAGTCTGGTCGGCCTCCGTCCCCCGGTACCCGGCACCGAGCCGCCGGTCGGGCAGCAGGCGGAACGCGCGGCGTCGGCCGACCACCGTTTCCCACAGTCCGGCAGGGTCGTCGGCGTCCGGGTAGCGGCACGCGAGGCCGACCACCGCGACCGACTCCCCGCTGCTCACGGGGTGGCCCCGACCGCGCCCCGCAGGCCGGTGCCGAGGAGCCGCACCAGGCAGCGCAGCACGCAGGTGATCACCAAGGCGAAGAACAGCCCGAAGGAGATGCCCGACACCACCAGGACGCCGTAGACCGCGGCCACCGTGACGCCGAAGACGACCTGCTGTCGCGTGGCGTTCGGGGTCGTGGCGGGATCGGTGATCATGTAGTTGGTGAACAGGATGAACGCCAGCCCCGTCATGGGCGCCAGCGCGGCGAGCAGGTCGTGGTCGAGCAGCAACCAGCGCAGCAGCGCCTGCGCCACGAAGCCGCCGAGCCAACCGGCGATCAGCGGCATCCGGCCGGTCAGCTTGAGGTTGATCACGGTGCCCGCCGCGAGCACGGCCAGCGGCAGCAGCCAGTCGATCGCGCCGGCCGTGTTGCTGGTGAAGTGGTAGGGCGGTGCGATGCCCACCCAAGGGAACAGCACCAGGACCACCGCGATGCCCGTGTTGGACGGGTTCAGGACGTGCCGCAGCCTGCCGTTGACGCGCAGCCGCACCACGTACTTCGACCCGTTGCCCACCAGGATCGCGAAGATGTAGGGCCACACGGAGGCGTTGCCCCACAGCAGCATCGCGGTCGCCAGGCCGGTGATGTGGGCCGGCAGCAGGAAGACCACGAACGCCCGCCTGCCCTTGGCGAACTCGGCCCGCCTGCCGAACGCCCAGGCGTCGAGCGCTTCGAAGCACAACGCGGACGCGTAGCCGGCGAGGACGGCCACGATCGGGGTGATGGGCGCCTGCTCGAACCCGAGGAACACGTGCCCGATGACGTTGAACACCGTGATCGAGACCGCGAACCGGGTCAGCGCCTTGACCCGGCGCTGGTCGGGGGTCAGTCCGGGTTCACCCGGTGCGACGAGTGCCGGCTCGTCCAGGCCGGCGCCGTCCAGGCGTGTCGCCGTCATCGCGCCACCGCCGTCGCGCCGGGCCCGAGCTCGACCGTGCGGTGCCCCGGCGTGACCAGGACGTCCGCGCGGTGCGTCCCGGAGGCGTCCCGCCAGGTGACGGTGGCGCGCACCGCACCGCTGCCGGGCAGCGCGAAGTGCAGTTCGGCGGCGGACACCCCGCTGTGCCCGTTCGCCGGGTACAGCTGGGCCTTCTGCGGCCGGTCGGGGTGGTGCAGCTCCACCTGCGCGCCGATGGCGTCGACGAACCTGCCTTCGACCGCGCCGGGGCGCACCAGGCGCAGGTCCGCGGCCGGGCCGCCCTTACCGCCGAGCAGCAGCACGGAGTCCTCCCACTGGTTGGCCACCAGCACGTCGAGCAGGCCGTCACCGTCGACGTCGCCGACCGCCAGCCCACGGGTGTTGTCCGGGAAGGCGGCGCCCACCCGGTCCGCCAGGTCGAAGTACCGGCCGTCGCCGTCGCGGACCCAGAACCGGTTCGGCTCGTGGCCGGACAGGTCGTCGCCGGGACCGAAGCGCGGCCACGCCGCGGGGTGGCGCAGCAGCTCGTCGTTGGCGATCGCCAGCTCCTGCAGCACGGGCCAGCGGTTGACCTCGCCCTTGAGGAACCCGTTCGCCTGGACCAGCTCGTCGACGCCGTCGTTGTCGAAGTCGCCCGCCTTGACGTCCCAGCACCAGCCGGCGCGGGCCAGGCCCAGGGCCTCGCTGCGCTCGGTGAAGGGCACCTTCCCCGCCATCAGGTCGTCCGGGCTGCCCACCGGGACGAACGCGAAGTTGCTCTCGTGCAGGCCGTAGGGGACGGTGATGTTGCTGACGACCATCATCGGCAGGCCCGCGCCGCCCGGGTAGGTGAACGCCACGCCCATGCCCTTGAACGAGTCGCGTCCCAGCACCTCGGACTTCGGCGTCACCAGGTCGCGGGCACCGGTGACCTCCCGCAGGCGCACCGCGCCGGGCACCGAGTGGTTGACCATCAGCTGGTCCGGCCCGAAGTCGTTGGCCTGGTAGACCTCCGGGAGCCCGTCACCGGTCAGGTCCTGCAGGCCGGTGGCCAGCGTCCACGACTGGGCCGCGTCACCGGTCAGGGCCACGCTCGCGTCCACGATGGCGGGCCTGCGGTCGGCGGCTCCGGTGGGCCGCGTCAGCAGGATGCGGTTGGTGCCGCCGTTGCGGCCCAGGGACATCGAGTCCTGCATCTGGATGCGGGTCTCGTCGGACGCGGTCGGGTCGAGGATGCGGGCGCCGTCCGGGAAGTAGTTGCCCACCAGGAGGTCGAGGTGCCCGTCGCCGTCGATGTCGCCGACGTTGAGCGTGCCGGAGTTCCACACCGCCATCGGCTCGATCAGCTCGTCGGCCCGGAACCGGGTGGGCGCGCCGACACCGCCGGTGTTGACGAAGAGGACCGGCGAGCGACCCCAGTAGTGCACGACGAAGTCCACGTCGCCGTCCTCGTCCAGATCGGCCGGGACACAGCCCATCGGGGCCATCGTGGAGTCGTAGCGCAGGCCGTCCGGGCGCAGCTCGAACGGCGCGTAGGTGGCGCCGCCGCCGACCGGCACCGGGCGCAACGTCACCGAATCGTCGCGCGGGTCGACCAGGCAGACGTCGGCCGCGCGGCCGGTGCCGCGCACGTCCGCCAGCGCGACGGCGGCGCCGACCGAGGAGATCCAGGCGCGGATGTCGTGCAGTTCCGGCGCGACGGCGCGTTCGGTCCGCGCGCCGACCGGCGTCTCGTTGAGGTTCAGCGCGGTGAACGCGAACCGGGCGGCGACGGAGGTCTCGTCGCCGAGGCTGGGCCGCACCACCATCAGGCCGGCGGCGGCGCAGACGGCCACCACGGCGATCACGGACAAGGTCTTGCGCGCGGCAGCGGTCACCGTCGCACCCATCGGTCCTCCTGACGAACGGTCAGCTCAGGTCTCGGGCAATCCGGTCGCGCAGCCGCGCCTTCCACTCCAGGTACGCCCGCACGTCGGGGGAATCGAGCAGGTCGGCGCAGGCCTCGTCGGCCCAGCGGGCGGCCTCTTCGGCGGTCACGCCGAGCACCTGCGCGCACGTGTCGCGCGTGTGCCGCGGCACGATCCCCGAGCGGACCCGGGCGCCCGCCGCGAAGACGACGCCCTGCGCGAAGTGCGCCCGGTGCCGTCCGACCAGGTCGAGCAGTTCGGTGCGCGCCGCTTCGTCCACCGCGCCCGCGTAGGCGGCGGCGAGCCCGACGCCGCTCCACAGCTGCGGTCGCGCGACCGGGGGCGTGCGACCGATCACCTCGGCAACCCCTGAAGGGCAGGCGGACTGGGCGAACCACAGCGCGCGCCCGCACCCGGCCAGGCGGGCCTGCCACACCGCTCCGGGGGTGCGCGCGGCCCGGCGCAGCAGCGCCGGCGTGCCGCCGAAGTACACCTCGCCGAAGCCCGAGCCGTCGACGGCGAGCCAGCGCAGCAGCGACGTACCGGGCAGGCGCGGCACCACCGGCACGCGTGCCGCGGTGAACAGCCACCCGGCGCCGACGTGCACCAGGTGGGCGTACGCGTCACCGGGCCCGGCGAGCAGTCGGTCGAGTGCGCGCGCCCGGCCGGCGGTGGCCAGGTCGAGCAGCCCGGCGAACATGGCGGCGCCTTCGTAGGCGAACCCGCGCTCCTCACCGTCCACCCGGCTCAGCGGCTCGTGCGGTTCCCGCCACGACCGCACCGCGAGGTTGAACCCGGCGAGGAAGTTCCGGGCGTGCCGTTCGAGGACGGCGCGCTGTGCCGGGAGGTCGGTCCGAAAGCCGCGACGCGAGAAGTCGGCCATCCGGGGCGGCAACCGCAGTCGCGCCGCGACCGCCGTCGTCACCCCGGAGCCGGTAAAAGCAAGCCCGGAAGCCGCATCACTCCTCCAACGCCCCGGAATCACCGTTCCCGGACATGATTGACACCGTGATTCCTGCCTACCAGAGCACCAGGGCACCCCCAAGATCCACTGGTCAACTTCACGCGATGGTGGAGCCGGATCTCCCGTGACCACACCGAAAAACGGAGTGCGACAGCCCCACCAGGTAGTGCCCGCGCCTGCGGAACAGCTCGCCGAACGTGCTCAGCCCGAGGTCGACTCGTCCGCATCCACCAGCCAGAGGTTGGTGAGGTCACCGTTGAGCACCGGGTAGGGCAGCCAGTCGCGCACCCTCGTGGAGTGCCACCAGTACTGGTGGGCGAACAGGACGGGCACGATCGCCCCGTCCCGCAGCACCTCCGCCTCCACCTCCCGGAACAGCTCGCCCGCGCGCTCCTCGTCGGCACAGGTCAAGGCCTCGGTGAGCAGCCGGTTGACCCGCTCGCTGCGGTAGCGGCCGAAGTTCGAGCCCCAGTCACCGTCCTGCGGCACGTCGCGGCTGTCGAACAGCGGCTGGAGGTAGGTGCGGGCGTTGTTGCCGTACCAGTCCGGTTCCCAGCCGGTGAGCGCGAGCTCCCAGTCCTGCGACCGCGCGGACGACGAGGACAGGAACTCCGAGAACAGCTGGTTGATCGACGCCGGGACGAGCCGCACCCGGATGCCTGCCCGGGCCAGTGCCGCGCGCACCGCCTCGGCGGTGGCCGGGTGGATGTCCCGGTCGCGGTAGACCAGCCGCAGGGTGAGGCCGTCCGGATAACCGGCCTCGGCGAGCAGCCGGCGGGCCTGCTCCGGGTCGCCCCGGCCGCCATCGGTCGCGTAGGGGTCGCTCTCGCGGTGGGCCAGGCACAGCGGCGGGAGCACCTGGCCCGCGATGTCGTTGAGCCTGGGGCCGCCCCACACCTGTGACACCGCCGCCTTGTCCACCGCGTACTGCAGGGCGGTGCGGACGGCCTGCTTGCCGGTGGCGCCGTCCTCGGCCGCACTGGCGAAGTTCACCACGATGTACGGGCTGAGCAGCCCGGCGGGGCACACCTCCAGGCGGGGGTCGTCGGTGGCGAGCAGCGCGGGGAGTTCCTCGGTGAGCGGTTGGACGTCCCAGAGCATGTCGGCCGCGCCTCGGGCGACGAGGTCGTGCGACTCCCGCTCGACCAGGCCCTGCCTGATCACGATGCCGTCGACGTGTGCGGCCCGCAGGTGGTCGGTCCCGGGGTCCCAGGCCGGGTTGCGGCGCAGCTCGATCCGCTCGCCGGGCCGGTACTCGGTGAGCCGGTAGGGGCCGTTGGAGATGACGGACTGGTCCAGTTCGGGGCTGCCCGGCGCGAAGCGCAGGTACTCCCGCGGCGCGGGTGAGGCGAACGGCAGGGCCAGCATGTTGAGGAAGTCCGACATCGGGTACCGCGTGGTGAAGCGGACTTCGGTGTCGTCGAGCGCGACGACACCGCTGATCGCGGTGTGCTCCAACCGGTCCGCGACGGCTTCGACCGTGCGGGGCGAGTCGGCGAGCAGGTCGCGGAACTCCGCCATGCCCTCGATGGCGTTGAGGTAGTAGGCCAGCCCGGGGCTGTTGGCCATCGGGTGCGCCAGGCGCTTGATGCCGCGCACCACGTCCCAGGCCGTGACCGGGCGGGAGCCGCTCGGGGTGTGCCACCGGA
Source organism: Saccharothrix carnea (assembly GCF_003014735.1). GTDB lineage: Bacteria > Actinomycetota > Actinomycetes > Mycobacteriales > Pseudonocardiaceae > Actinosynnema > Actinosynnema carneum. The sequence goes on from NZ_PYAX01000029.1 coordinate 48,607, forward strand.
CGCCGTCGCGGAGGGTGAACGCATAGCGGGTCCCGTCACCGGTGAGCCGCCCGTTCGCCGCGGTCGGCACCTCGGTGGCCAGGTCCGCGACGAGCTTCCCCGCCTCGACGCGGTCCCGACTGGCGGCGTACCCCACGAGCTGCCTGGTGTACGCGCGCAGGATGCCCCTGGTCACCGTGTGGTAGGCCAGGGCCGGGTCGAGGTGGTCGACGTCCCCGGCGCCGACCATCGTCAAGATCCCGCCGCGACGGGGCGTGACGCCGACGTCCGCGTCAGAGGCCTCGCGCAGCGCCTGACTCACGGTGGACACCGAACCTCCCACTGGTCAGCCGGGATCCGGGTGGCGCGCTCAGCTCCCGCCGATGCCGTCAGGGTGCCGATCGGCCACGAGGGTCAGCACGATGTCGTGCTCCAGCAACGCCTTCGCGGCGGCCAGCACCTCGCTGAACCCGCCCATCGAGCCCAGAGCCCAGGCGACGACCGCCTCGGGGTCGTCCCCGCCGAACCCGGTCTCGGTGAGGTCGACCTTGGTCGTGTCGTCCGGGTAGGGCGTGAACCGCATCTCCCACGTCGTCGGCAGCGGCCCGTTCTGCCACTCGATGACGAATCGGCGGTCCTGCTCGAACTCCTTCACCCGCACCGTGACCGACAGGTCGTACATCTCCCACGTCCACCGCAGTTCCGCGCCGGGCTCGACCGGACCGCTGCTCTTGGTGAACCAGATCTTGGTGGTGACCTCGGGATCGGTGAACGCGCGGAAGACCTCGGCGGGTGGCCTGCGGATCAGCATCGTCGTGTTGACCACGGGAGACAGTTCGAGGCGGGAGTTGCCCATCGCTCTTCCTTCTGGAGGTGACCCACAACCTGCGCCCCGGGACGTTACCGCACCGGGATACCGCGAACCCGCCGCTGCGGGGCGGTTCACCCCGATCGAGTGCATCAGCCGTGGCCGGGATCTTCCCGGGCCACCGCGAGGCCATCGGCACGAGAGCCGACACCGCGGCTGTGCGCGATCATGGGCAACGCGTTCACCGGCATCGTGACGGCGGGCTTCGGCCGCACGCGGTGGCCGGGCACCGGCACCAGCCGCCAGCGCGCGGCGATCGTGGCCAGGGAGACGGTGAGTTCCGCCCGGGACAGCCCTTCGCCGAGGCACCCGTGCAGCCCGGTCCCGAAGGGCAGGAAGGCGCCGCGCGCCACCGGGTCGACGCGCTCGGGCAGCCACCGGTCCGGGTCGAACCGCTCGGCGTCGGCGTGGATGCGGGGGTTGTGGTTGAGCGCGTAGGCGCTGTAGAGCACGACGGCTCCGGCGGGGACGTGGTACCCGCCCAGTCGACTGTCCACTGTGGCCACTCGGCTCTGGAACAGCCCTTGCGTCCGGTGCCGGAGCGTCTCGGTGATCAACCGCCGGGTGTACTCCAGGCGGTCGATGTCCTGGTAGGTGGCCGTTCGGCCGGCCAGCACCCGGTCGACCTCCTCGTGCAGTCGGCGCTCGACGTCCGGGTGCGCACCGATCTCGTGGAAGGCCCACGACAAGGTGTTGCTGACGGTGTTGCTGCCCGCGATCAGGAAGGTCATGACCTCGTCGTGCAGCTGCCGGTCGCTCATGGCCGGTCGGCCGTCGTCGTCGCGGGCGAGGACCATCTTCGACAGCAGGTCGCCGCGATCGGTCCCGGTCGCCAGGTAGTCGTCGACCACCGCCTCGATCGTCCGCCGGAGGAACGCCTCCGCTTCCCGATAGCGGCGATTGCCCGGCGTCGGCAGCCTGGTGAACACCGCGCCCGCGCCGGTCATCCGCCGGAACAGCCCGCCGAGCACCACCGCGGTCGCGGCCATGAACCGCGCCCGGTCCAGCGTGGCACCGTCCGCGACGATGACCCGGACGATGTTCGCCAGCGCGAGTTCGTCCATCTCCTCGTGCACCGCGACCCGTTGGCCGTCACGCCAGGAGGCGGCCTTGTCCTCCACGTGCCCGCTCATGACGGCGACGTAGTCCGCGATCCGCCCGTGGTGGAACGCGGACAGGATCAACCTGCGCTGCCGCCGGTGGAAGGGACCGTCCGAGATGCCCAACCCGTTGCCGAACATCTGCCGGAACCGCTCGGCGATCGGGCCGCCCCTGGCGAACGCGTCGGGTCGACGCATGACGTCGCGCACCAGGTCCGGGTCGTTGACGACGTACATCGGCTCGCGCCCCAGCCTGATCCGGACGACCGGTTCGCCCGACTGGAGTTCGAGCAGGAAGGAACCGGGGTTGCGCTTCATCCGCAGTGCGTGCCCCAGCAGCGGCAGCGCGCCGGGGTACGTCCCGGGTGGACGGACGACGCCGCTCATCGCCGCCGGCTCCGCCGGACGGGAGGACCACCGGGGCTCACCCGACCGGGCACGTCCTGGTGGTGTCCGACGCCGATTCCGTTGGGAGACATCGGCTGTCCTCCCGTCGAGCGCTGTTGACCTCCGGGCAATGTAGCCGTGGGACGTGGATCCGGCGACCCGTCCGGCGGGGACGGTCGGGATCGGCCACTCGTGGGTGTTCAGGTTGGACCGAGCCGGTCACGGCCGCCGACCCGTGTCACGGTGGGTGACCGGCGGACACCCGGACCGCACCGGTCGCGGAACCGGGAGGGTCGGGTATCCGGACCACGGTCCGCGTGTGCCCGGAGTGGTGGTGCCTTTACCCAATCGAGCTACGAGCCTCGCTTCACCGGGTCTTTACGCGGTGGCGGCGCGGGGCAGATACTGGGCGCCGAGGGGAGTACTTCCCAAGTGCCTGCCCGGTCAGTACGGACACCTCGATCGGTGTCCCCGGGAGGCCACCCCGACCCAGGGGTGAAGGAGACCTCGGACGTCGACTGTTCGGGGAGGTCCGGTGCCCCTGTCAGCGGCAGTGCCGGCGAGTCCGGTGGAGTCCATCGGGTCGGTGGGCCTGTGGTCGGTCAGCCTCGCCGCCCTGGTGGTGCTGCTGGTCGCCGATTTCGCGGTCACCCACCGCCCGCACGAGGTGTCGATGCGCGAGGCCATCGGCTGGTCGGTGTTCTACTTGACCTTGCCGGTGGTGTTCGGGCTCTGGTTGTGGCGGGCGTTCGACGCCGGCCGGGCGCTGGAGTTCATGACCGGGTTCCTGGTCGAGAAGTCCCTCTCGGTGGACAACCTGTTCGTGTTCATGCTGCTGCTCGCCGCCTTCGCCG
>NZ_PYAX01000030.1 GCF_003014735.1 Saccharothrix carnea
GCTACACGCTCGACCAGGCCAGCTGCGTGCCGAGCGTCGTGAGCCGCACGGCGGGCGCCAACAAGGGCATGCCGGTGTCGAACGGCACCTGCTAGTACCAGGGCTTCGCACGGCGGCTACCGAGCCACACGGCCCGGTAGCCGCCGTCTCGACGTGAAGGCCCGAGCGCAGCACCGGCTGACGATCACCCGGTCCAGGATCCGTCACCAACGAGCGCGTCGAGTTCCACCAGTTGACGGTGCGCTGACAGCGCCGGTCGTCGGGGCGGAGTGGCACCCGCCCCGACGACCGGCCACCCACTACCGCACACGAAGTCGGACCGGGCACGTCCTCGGGCGTCGACCACCGCCGGATCGTCGGCGGTGCATCGCCCACTTCTCACACCACACAGCCCTTCAGGAATCCCAATCCAGGTAGAGCGCAGCCCCGCCGCGGTGGCGGTCGGCGTCATCACCCGCCTGCCCGTCACGACCACGAAGTTCGTCCGCACCCTCGTCCCCCTCATCCGCGCGTGTCGCGACGTGCGGGCTGAACTGCGCGAACGCGGTCATCAACGCGCGGACCGCGCCGAGTGACGATCTTGTCACGCAGGTGTGCGAGATCAGCGCGGCGTGCCCGTGGGCGGTGAAGGCACATCGGGAAGGCGGGACAGCCGATTGGACCACGCGTCCCCACCTCGACCCCGTGAGAAGCGTGCGCTCCGCCAGGTCGCGCAGCTTGCCGACCGGTCGACCGGCATGGTGGACGTCTCGTCCGCGGAGGTCCGATCGGCGGTCGGTAATGAGACGGCGGTGGGTTGTCGTATTACGGTGATGGGTGCGCCCACGTTGTTCCGCGCCGGCTCACATGGCCCCGTCATGTGCTCGTGCTGTTCTCCGGGTGTGGATCGGTGTCTCGGGACGGAGCGGGTGGATGACGGACGTACAGCGGTTGGCTCGGCGGCTACAGGTGTTGGAGGCGATCACCGACAGCGCGCTGCGCGAGCTGGACGTGGACAAGCTGTTCGAGGTGCTGCTGCACCAGGTGCGGGAGCTGTTCGCGGTCGACACCGCCACCGTGCTCCAGGTCGACTCCGGCGGCGGGCACCTGGTGGCCAGGGCGACCGCCGGCCTGGAGGAAGAAGTCCTCCAGGGGGTGCGGGTACCCGTGGGCTCCGGTTTCGCCGGCACGGTCGCCGATCGCCGCGAGCCGGTGCAGATCGACCACGTCGACCCCTCCACGGTGGTCAACCCCCTGCTGTGGGAACGCGGCCTGAGAGTGATGCTCGGCGTGCCGATGGTGGCCGAAGGCAGGCTGGTCGGCGTGCTGCACATCGGCAGCACGGTCGCGCGCCGGTTCACCGACGACGACGTCGACCTGCTCCAGCTCACCGCGGAACGGCTGGCCACGGCGGTGCAGCTGCACCGCTCGCGGTCCGAACTGGCCGCGGCGGCGTTGCTGCAGGACAGCCTCCTGCCCGGACGGCTGCCGACCACCTCCGACTGGGAGTTCGCGGCCCGCTACGTGCCCGGCGCGGAGAACGGGGTGGGCGGCGACTGGTACGACGGGTTCGAACTGCCCGACGACCGCCTCGGCGTGGTCATCGGCGACGTGGTCGGCAGCGGGCTACCGGCCGCCGTCGTCATGGGGCGGCTGCGCAGCGCCCTGCGCGCCTACGCCCTGGAGTTCCCCGACCCGGCGGTGGTCCTCGGCAAGCTCGACCGCAAGGCCAGCCACTTCGAGGCCCACACCATGGCCACGGTCGCCTACGCCGTGATCGACACCGCCACCGCCCGCGTCGACCTGGCACTGGCCGGCCACCTGCCACCGGTGCTGGCGGTCCCCGGCGAACCCACCCGCCTCGTCCACCCCCCGCTCGGACCACCCATCGGACACAACCTCGCCGTCACCGGCCGCCAGGGCACGACGCTGGACCTGCCACCCGACGCGCTGATGGTCTTCTACACCGATGGGCTGGTCGAACGGCGCGGCGTGGACCTCGACAGCCGCCTTGAGCAACTACGCCGACAGGTGACGTCGACAGCCGCGGAAACCGTCTGCGCCGGGATCATGGCGAGCCTGGTCGGCCACGAACCCGCCACCGACGACATCGCCCTGCTCGTGACCCGCCACCGCCCTCGACCCGCCTGACCGGTCCAGGCGGTCGCACGGTCCCAAGGACGCACCGCTTCGAACAACGAGGTGTCAGCGGCCGGTGGGGCCGCAGGTGGAGCTGTCGCAGGCGAGCACCGCCCAGACCGTCTTGCCGCCCTCGGCACGCCGGCGCACACCCCAGTCCTCGGAGTACACGGCGACCATCGCCACGCCCCGTCCCCTGGTGTCGGCGATGCTCGACCGCCCCAGCACCGGCGGGAGGTCGGAGGTGTCGTCCACCTCGACGTGGACCCGGCACGGGTCGGGACGGTGGAACACCCGGACGTGCGCCGGACCGGGAGCGTGGTCGACGACGTTGCTGACCAGTTCCGTGGTGACGAGCAGGACGTCGGACAGGTGATCCTCGTCCAGCCCGGGCAGCACGCGGGCGGCCCAGCGGCGCACGTCGGCCATGGTCGGGGCGTCGGGGCGGGCGGTGTCGAAGCGCAGCGGTTCGGGATCGGGCACGGTGAAGCCCTCCTGTCCCGGATCGGTGCGTCCCCGGCAGGATACGACGGTCCGGATGGTGCCGTATCGCACCACCCCGCGATCATCCGCCCGGATCCCGGGGTCGGCCCGCACCGTGCCGGGTGTGGTCGCGCGCGGTCCGCACCCGGCAGGTCCGGCTCAGACCGCGATCGGTCCGAAGATCCAGTTCCCCTTGGCGTCCTCCTCGGCGCTGCGGAAGAACTGCTCGTTGGCGGCGTGCAGTTCGGCGCGGTCGAGTGAGCCGTTGCCGTCCAGGTCGAGCTTGTCGAACGCGGCGTTGCCCGCCTCCTCGGACAGGCGGAAGGCGCTGGCCGCCATGCGCACGTACTCGGTCCTGGTGATCCGGCCGTCGCCGTCGACGTCCATCAGGTCGTAGAAGGCGTCGGCGACCGGTGCGATGTGCGTGCGGTAGCCCTCCTCGGATGTGGTCACGAACCGGTCCATGCCCGAGGAGTACTCGTCGACGTCGACGCGGTCGTCCCCGTCCGCGTCCATCGGGCGCGTGACCGCCTGCCACAACGCGTTGTAGCGGTCCCGGACGAGCTCGCTCTCGGGCGAGCCCGGCGCGTACCCGAACGCGGTGACGAGCCGGTCGGCCGAAGCCGTGTAATCCATTTTGTCGATGGTGCCGTCGTCATCCACGTCCAGCAAGGCGAAGAGGTGTGCGAGTTTTCGCTTCAGCAGTTCATTGAGCATGAGCTGTGACCCTTTCTCCGAGGTGCATTACCCTGGCAGGCGTGAACGCTACTGTCCACCATGCGACCGCGCGAAGGTTGCCGCATGGCTAATCATGTGGTAGATGGGGCCAATGGGTTTGTGGCTTCCCATCTCATCGGCGCGCTCGTGGCGCGCGGCGACTCGGTGTTCGCTTTGGCGCGCGCCAGTGAGGAAGTCGTCAGGAGGAAGCTCTCCGACGCCCTGGCCACGCTGCACCTGAACCCCGCCCTGGCGAAGGAAGTGCAGTACAGGGCGTTCTCGCTGGTAGATCCCGAGCTGGGACCGTCGGTGTCCGACGTGTTCGCCGAACCTTGCACCTACTGGCACAGCGCCGCCCTCATCACGTTCTTCCCGCGCCGCGAAACCGAGTTGCACGCCGTCAACGTGGTCGGCTCGGCCAACACCGTCGCCGCGTTCACCAGGCACGCGAAACCCGGTTCCCGGTACGTCCACGTCAGCACGGCCTACCAAAACGGGACCACTCACAGTAGAACGTTGGAGCAATGGCCCGCATTCGGCCACCCGTCCGAGTTCAGGAACGACTACGAGCACTCCAAAAGATTGGCTGAATTCGAACTCTCACGGACCGGACTAGCACGGAAGGGTGACGTGCTGGTCGCCCGGTTGGGCGTTATGGTCGGCCACTCCGGAACCGGTCGGGCGTTGTCCGACCTCGGAATCTACGACTTCCTCAGGGTCATCGCGCTGTTCGCGAGGCGCACCCCCGGCGAGCGCGTCCGCTTCGTGTGCCACCCGAGAGCGGCCCTGCACCTGACACCCGTGGACGGCACCGTGGACCGGATGCTGGCGCTGGCGAGCGGCCCGCTCGACCGGCCGGTGCGCCACCTCGTGCCCTCGGCCGCGGTGCCGGTGGCCGACCTGTTCGCCGCGATCTCCGCCCACCTGCCCGTCGAACTGGTCCCCGTGACCGCCGCGGACGTCGAAGCCGAGCCCTTCAGCAGGTTCGAGGCGATCGTCAACATGCGGTGCAAGTTCACCTCCCCCTACCTGCGCCACGAGTACGAGTTCGAGTCCCACGAGGACGCCCAGCCGCCGCCCGTCACACCTCGGATCCTCGACCTGCTCATCTCCTGGTACGTCCGCGAAGGGCTCCCCGAATGACGGACTTCGTCAGCCGCTTCCGCGCCCGTCCGCGCTCCGACCGGAAGGTCACCTACCTGTCCGACGGGCGTCCTGCGGCTGAACTGACCCACCTCGAACTCGACCGGAGGGCCAGGGCCGTGGCGTCCTGGCTGACCGGAGCCGGGATGGCCGGCAGGCCGGTGCTGCTGCTCTACCCCGCGGGGTTGGACTTCCTCGTCGCGTTCCTCGGCTGCCTGTACGCGCGTGCGGTGGCGGTGCCCGCGCCCCTGCCCCTGTCGAGCTCCTCGCGAGTGGACCGGGTGGACCGCCTGGCCGAGGACTCGGGTGCGCGGATGGTGCTCACCGACGAGGCGCACGTGGCCGTGCTGGGCGACCTGTCGGCGCGGACCTTCGACGAGACCGCCGCCGCCGGCTCCGGTGAGCCACCGGGGGTCGACGCCGACGCCGTCGCCTACCTCCAGTACACCTCCGGGTCGACCAGTCGGCCGCGCGGCGTCGAGGTCACCCACGGCAGCCTGACGCACAACCTGGAGCTGTTCGGGAAGATCAGCGGCGACGTCCCCGTCCGGCGCATCGGCGGCTGGCTGCCGCACCACCACGACATGGGACTCGTCGGGCTCCAGTTGCAGGCCCTGCACGCGGAAGCCGACCTGGTCCTGCTCTCCCCGGAGGCGGTGGTCGCCCGTCCGATCCGCTGGCTGCGCGCGATCAGCGACCACCGGGTGGACTGGACCGTGGCCCCCGACTTCGGCTACGCGTGGGCGACCCGCCGGATCGGCGACGAGGACCTCGACGGGCTCGACCTGTCCTGCCTGACGATGGCGGTCAGCGGAGCCGAGCCGATCCGGATCGCCACGCTGGACGCGTTCGCCGACAGGTTCGCGTCGGTCGGGTTCCGGCGCACCGCGCTGAACCCGGGATACGGGCTCGCCGAGTCCACTCTGGTGGTCACCTGCACCTCACGTGGTCTCGGACTGACTGTCCGCACGTTCACCGCGGCGTCGTTGGCGGCGGGCGAGGTCGTGCCCACGTCGGACACCGGTGGGGTGCCGCTGGTCGGGTGCGGCGAGCCGGGCGACATGCGGGTGCGCGTGGTCGACCCGGCCACGGGCGTCGAGGTGGACGACGGCACGATCGGCGAGATCAGGGTGGCCGGGCCCAGTCTGGCCGCGGGCTACCACGGCGACCCGGCCGCGACGCGCGCCACGTTCGTCACCGGCCCGGACGGCCGGTGGCTGCGGACCGGCGACCTGGGCTTCCTCTTCGAAAGGCAGCTCTACGTCACCGGACGGCTCAAGGAACTCATCATCGTCCGCGGCCGGAACCTGTACCCGCAGGACATCGAACTCTCCGCGCGGGAGGCGCACCCGGACGCGGGCCGCGGCGCCGCCTTCGGCGTGCGGGATGCCGAGTCCGGCGAGCACGTCGTGCTGGTGCAGGAGATGCGCCGCGCCTCGCAAGCCGATCCGGGCGGATTCACGGCTGCCGTGCTCGACGCCGTGACCGATCAGTTCGGCGTGCCCGTGAGCATCGTGGTCGTCCGGTCGAACACCATTCGCCACACCACGAGCGGCAAGGTGCGCCGAGGGCACATGCGCGAGCTGTTCCTCGACGACGGGCTGCAAGCACTGCACAGCGTGCTGTCACCCGCGGTCGCCGCCCTGGTCGCCACCTCGGCGGGAACCCGTGTCTGACGAGTCGTTGAGAGCCTGGCTCGTCGCCACCGTGGCCGGCTACCTCGAGCTGCGGACGTCGCAGGTCGGCACCGGGGTGACGCTGCGTTCACTCGGCCTCGACTCCGTGCACGCCATGGCGTTGTGCGTCGACATCGAAGATCGCTGGGGAGTCCTCGTGGAACCCACGCTCGCCTGGGACTTCCCCACCATCGACGCCATCGTGACGCACCTCGCCCCGCAGATCGACCGGCCGTGAGCCGGGCAGCCGGAGATCGCCACTCACCACGACAACCCGGGCCCGGCCGACGCAGTGGCACCCCCGTGCCGAAGACGTCGCGGTCGTGCGGGAACTGCGTCGGCTTCGCACCCTGGTCGCCCCAGCGGTTCACCTGACGAAGCTGGTGGAAGACGGCGATCTCCGCCGGAGTCGGCGCGGCGGTCGCACCCATGCCGGGTCGGGTTGACGGCTGCGGCTAATGCTATTAGCCTCTGAGCTACAGACATTAGCTACTAGGGGTGGACATGACGCAGTTCCTGGAGCTCGACGGCGGCCGGCTCGCCTACGACGTGATCGGCGAGGGGCCGCTGATCGTGCTGGCGCACGGCATGGGCGACAACCGGGCCGCCTACCGCGAGCTGGCCGTCCGACTGGCCGACGCCGGGTACCGGGTCGCGAGCGTGGACCAGCGGGGCCACGGCGAGTCCAGCACCGGCTGGGCCTCCTACAGCCGCACCGACTCGGCGGCCGACCTGCTCGCCGTGGTCCGGCACCTGGGCGGTCCGGCCGTGCTCGTGGGCCACTCGTTCACCGGCGGCTCCGTCACCATCGCGGCCGCGCAGGAGCCCGAGGCGGTCAGCGCCATCGTGCAGATCAGCCCGTTCACCCGGGCGCAGAAGGTCGACTTCGGCGGCCTGCTCGCCAATCCCCGCTACCGCAAGGGGATGGCGCTGCTCATGGGCGCGGGGCTGTTCCGCAGCGTCGGGCTGTGGAAGCGCTACCTCGACCACGCCTACCCCGGCGCCAAGCCGGCGGGCTTCGTCGAGCACGTCGCCGCGCTCGACGCGGACCTCCGCAGGCCCGGCCGGATGGCGGTGGTGGGCAGCATGGGCATGTCCCCGCCCACCGACGCGGGCGCCCGGCTCGGCGACATCCGCTGCCCCGCGCTGGTCGTCGAGGGCTCGCTGGACCCCGACTGGACCGATGCCCGGGCCGAGGGCGAGGGCATCGTGGCGGCCATGCCGCCGGGGTTGGGCCGGGTCGAGGTGGTCGAGGGGGCGGGCCACTACCCGCACGCGCAGTTCCCGGACGAGGTCGCCGCGGCGGTCCTGGCCTTCCTCGGGGCGGGCACCCGTGGCTAGGGCGGCGCTGTCCGCGGGCGCGGTGGTCGACGTCGCGCTGCGCCTGGTCGACGAAGAGGGCGCTGCCGCGCTGACCTTGGCGGCGGTGGCCTCCCGCGCGGGCGTGGCCACGCCGTCGCTCTACAAGCACGTCCGCAACCTGGCCGAGCTGCGCGCGCTCATGTCGGTGCAGATCATGGACGACCTGGCCGAGCGGATCGGCGCGGCGGTGCTCGGCCGATCCGCCGACGAGGCGATCCGCGCGCTCATGACGACCTGGCGCGAGTACGTGGTGGAGCACCCGCACCGCTACTCCGCGCTCGTCCAGGCACCCGAACCGATGGTGGCGCGGGCCGGGCAGCGGCTGGTCGACATCATGCTGGCCGCCCTGCGCGCGTACGGCATGGACGACACCGAGGCCATCCACGCGACCCGCTGCCTGCGCGCGGCCATGCACGGCTTCGCCGTGCTGCAAGCGGAGAACGCGTTCCAACGACCCGAAAAGCTGGACGAGACCTACGACCTGCTGATCCACATGGTGGTCACCGGCCTCCGGACACCCCTCCGCCGCACGTGAACCTCATCCACCGGCAACCGAGTGGCCGTCCACGGGCTCAGAAGTCGAACTGGTCGATGTTGGCCTGGTCGAACACGGCGGGCGGGCCGAGCACGATGACGCCGTCCTCACCGATGGTGTACTCGCCGAGCTTGCCCGCCTCGAGCTTCTCGCCCTGCGCGCCGGTGATCTGACCGGAGGCCAGCGCGGCGCCGGCGTAGGCGGCGAGGTAGCCGAGGTCGGCCGGGTTCCACAGGGCGAACGCCTCGACCGTGCCGTCCTTGACGAACTCGCGCATCTGGTTCGGGGTGCCGAGGCCGGTCAGCGCGACCTTGCCCTTGTACTCCGAGCCCGACAGGTAACGCGCCGCGGCGGCGACGCCGACCGTGGTGGGTGAGACGATGCCCTTCAGGTCGGGATAGGAGCGCAGCAGGCCCTGGGTTTCCTGGAACGACTTCTGGTCCTCGTCGTTGCCGTAGGCGACCGCGACGATCTCGATCTTGCTGTACTCGGGCTTCTTCAGCTGCTCGCGCATCAGTTCGATCCACGCGTTCTGGTTGGTCGCGTTCGGCGTCGCCGACAGGATCGCGATCTCGCCCTCGCCTCCGATCTGCTCGGCGATCAGCTCGACCTGGTTCTCCGCGATGCCCTCGCCGGTCACCTGGTTGACGAACACGTCGCGGCACTCGGGCTTGGTGTCGGAGTCGAAGGTGACGACCTTGGCACCCGCCTGCCGGGCGCTGTTGAGCGCGCCGCAGATCGCGTTCGGGTCGTTGGCGGAGGTCACGATGACGTCGGTCTGCTGCTGCGACAGCGTGTTGATGTAGCTGACCTGGGACGAGGCGCCGGCCTCGGAGGGGCCGACCTCCTTGTAGTTGCCCTTGAACTCCTCGACCGCGCTCTTGCCGCCCCCGTCCGCCACGGTGAAGTACGGGTTGTTCACCTGCTTGGGCAGGAAGGCCACGTCCAGCCCCTCGGTCAGCGGCGCGTCGGGGTCGGCCTGGCCGGTGGCCTGGTTGCCCGCGGGGTTGGTGTTCTCCTCGGACCCGCGGGTGGTGCCGCCGCAGGCGGAGACCGCCAGCACGGTAGCGGTGATCAAGCCGAGGCGCAGGGTGCGCTTGAGCTGGGACATCGGCGTTCCTCTCACGGCGGATCTCGCGATCGGGCGGGTTCGGTGGGTCAAGCCGGGTGCCGTGGTCGGCGTCGCAGGCGTGTTCGGCTCATCGCGACCACGTTGGGCACCACGACCGAGGCGATGAGCAGTCCGCCGGTCACGATGTTGAGCGTGTCGGCGGCGACGTCGGCGAGTTGGAGGGCGTTGCGGACGGCGCCGAGCAGCAGTACGCCGAGCAGGACGCCGAGGAGCGTGCCGCGACCGCCGAAGATGGAGACACCGCCGAGCAGGACCGCGGCGACGACGGCCAACTCCAGTCCCGCGGCGTTGTCGGCCCGCGCGCTGGCGAACCGCAGCGTCCAGTACACCCCGGCCAGGCCGGACACCGCGCCGGAGGCGACGAACAGCCAGAACTTCGCGCGGGCCACCCGGATGCCGGCGAACGTCGCCGCCTCGGCGTTGTTGCCCATCGCGTAGAGGGACCGGCCGAACGGCGTCGCGTGCAGCACCACGCCGAACACGACCGCGAGCACGATCGTGACCACCGCGGCCCACGGCACGGCGCCGTCGGCGACGGTGCTGCTCGCGGCGTCGGTCCACCGGAACGGGAAGTCGGCCACCGCCTGGTCACCGAGCACCACGAACGCCAGGCCCCGGTACGCGGCCAGGGTGCCGATGGTGACCGCGAGCGAGGGCAGCGCGAACTTGGTCACGAACACCGCGTTCACCGCGCCCAGCACCGCGCCGAGACCGACGACGAGCACCACCACCAGCTCCAGCGGCAGACCCGCCACCCACAGCTGCCCCATCACCGCGCTGCACAGCCCGAGCGTGCTGGCCACCGACAGGTCGATCTCGCCGGTGATGACGATCAGCGTCAACGGCAGCGCGATCAACGCGATCGCGACCACGTCCAGCAGCAGGAACTGGAAGTTCCGCCCACTGGCGAACCCCTCGACCAACACGCCGGCGACCACCACGACCGCGGCGAGCACCACGAGGAGCGCGGTGTCCCAGCGGACCAACGCGGAACGCAGCACCCCGTGGGTCGTCTCGGTCGGTGGAGCCGGAACGTTCACCGCCGCCGGGTCACCCGCCATGGGACGACCTCCCTCGCAAGCGGTTCGCCGCCCGGACGGCCAGCAGCCGGTCCAGTCCGATCGCGGCGAGGATGAGACCGCCCACGACGGCCTGCTGCCAGAACGGGTTGATCCGCAGCACCGCCAGGGAACTGCCGATGGTGGTCAGCAGGAGCGCGCCGAGGGCGGCGCCGTGGACGCTGCCGCTGCCGCCGAAGATGGCCACGCCGCCGACCACGGCCGCGGCGACGACCTGGAGTTCGATGCCCGTGCCGACAGTGGCGTCGACGGTGCCGAAGCGCGCCGCGTACAGCACACCGGCGAGACCGGCGAGGGCGCCGCAGAGCACGAAGGAGGTGAAGACCCGGCGCCCGACCGGGATGCCGGCCAGCCGCGCGGCGGCGGGTTCCGAGCCGATCGCGTACAGCTCGCGCCCGCTGCGGTAGGACCGCAGGTAGAAGCCGACGACCAGCATCACCACGACGGCGATGACAGCGAGCACGGGGACGCCCAGCACGGTCGCCGTGCCCAGGCCGAGGAACGAGCGGGGCAGGTCGGAGGCGTTGATCTGCCGGCCCTGGGCCCACGAGTGGTCGATGCCGCGGAACGCGTAGAGCGTGCCGAGGGTGATCACCAGGGCGGGCACCCGGGCCGCGGCCACCAGCACCCCGTTGACCACGCCGCACACCGCGCCCAGCCCGATGCCGGCAAGAACCGCGACCACGGTGGGCGTGCCCGGCGCGGAGCTGAGCAGCTTGCCGGTGGCGAACGCGACCAGGCCGAGCACCGCGCCGACCGACAGGTCGATGTTGCGGGAGATGATCACCACGGTCTGCCCGACCGCGAGGACCACCAGGATCGCCGCACCGAGCAGCAGGTCCCGCAGGCTCTGCGGGGACAGGAAGGCGGGGTTGTCCAGCGTGGTCACGAGCACGAGCAGCCCGAGCGCCACGACGATGCCGAACTCCCGCGCCAACCACAGCTGGTGGACGGACCGGGCCCTGCTCAACGCCGGTGGCGCGGTGGACACCGCCGGTCGGGTGCTCACGCAGCCGCCTCCTTCTGGCCGGTCGCCGCGAACATGACCGTTTCCTCCGTCGCCTCGTCACGGGACAGCTCGGCGGTGATCCGCCCTTCGTGCATGACGAGCACGCGGTCGGCCATCCCCAGCACCTCGGGCAGCTCGGACGACACCATGACCACCGCGACGCCGTCCGCGGCCAGCCGCGAGAGCAGCCGGTGCACCTCGGCCTTCGTGCCGATGTCGATGCCGCGGGTCGGCTCGTCGACGATCAGCACCCTCGGACCGGTCGCCAGCCACTTGGCCAGCACGACCTTCTGCTGGTTGCCGCCGGACAACGTGCCGACCGCGTCCGCCAGCCGCCCGTACTTGACCTGCAACCGCTTCGTCCACTCGCGCGCGGACCGGCGTTCGCGCCCGCCGCCGAGCAGGCCGAGCCGGGACAGCGGCTTCAGGCGGGTGAGCGTCGCGTTGCGCTCGATCGACATCTCCATCACCAGGCCCTGCTGGCGACGGTCCTCCGGCACCAGCGCGATCCCGGCGGCCACCGCGGCGGACGGCGAGCCCGCCACGAGCCGCTTGCCCGCCACCCGGACCTCGCCCGCGTCGTAGCGGTCGATCCCGAACACCGCGCGCACGACTTCGCTGCGACCGGCGCCGACGAGCCCCGCCAAGCCGACGATCTCGCCCGCCCGCACCGAGAACGCGATGTCGGAGAACACGCCGTCACGGGTCAGCCCGTCGACTTCCAGCACGACGTCACCGGGCTCGACGTCCTGCTTGGGGAACAACGTCGAGACGTCGCGCCCGACCATCCGCCGCACGACCTGGTCGACGCTCAGGTCGGCGACCGGATCGGTGGACACCCACGTGCCGTCGCGCATCACGGTGAGCCGTTGGCACAGCGAGAACACCTCGTCGAGGCGGTGCGAGCCGAACAGGACCGCGGCGCCCTCTTCGCACAGGGCACGCACCACCGCGAACAACCGCTCCACCTCGACGCTGGACAGCGCGGCGGTCGGCTCGTCCATGACGAGCACGCGGGCCCGCAGCGACAGCGCCTTGGCGATCTCGACCAACTGCTGGTCGGCGATCGACAGGCCACGCGCGGGACGGTCCGGGTCCAGGCGGACGCCGAGCCGCTCGAACAGCCGCGCCACCTCGGCCCTCATCACCGCCCGGTCGATGCGCCCGAACCGACCCAGCGGCTGCCTCCCCATGAAGATGTTCTCGGCCACGCTGAGGTCCGGGAACTGCACGGGTTCCTGGTGGATGACCGCGACACCGTGCTGCCGGGCGTCGCGCGGCGAGGAGAACCGCACCGGCTCGCCGTCGAGCAGCACCTCCCCCGCGTCCGGCCGGTGCTCGCCGCCGATGATCCGCACCACGGTCGACTTGCCCGCGCCGTTCTCGCCGACCAGCGCGTGCACCTCGCCCGCGTGCAGGGAGAGCGAGACGCCGCGCAGGGCCCGCACGGCTTGGAACGACTTGCTGACATCCCGGAGCTGGAGCAGTGGGCTCACGCTGACCTCGCTCCCCGCAGGCGGGCATGAAACGTTTCATTCCACGTGACCGACCGTATCCACGTCACTCCGGTCCGTCAAGGCGCCTGTCAGCTCCACCAGAGGCCCGGCGTGGGGTCAGAGCCGATCACACCCTGGCGTTCGCGGCGGGGTCAGGCGACCGCGACCACGTAACGGTGGCCGGCGCGGGCGGTGAAGGTGGTGGAGTCGCGGTCGGTGCGGGTCGGGACTTGGCGGCCGGTTCGGGTGTCGACCAGGCGGAAGTCGTCGGTGAAGAGGGTGCTGCGGACTGTGACGGGGCCGTCGTGGCCGGTGGTCAGGGTGATCTCCCGGGCCCTGCCCTCGGACCACCGGACGTCGACCGTGACGTCACCGCGGGCGCGCAGGCCCGTGTACGAGCCGGCACGCCACTCGCGGGGCAGGGCGGGCAGCACGTGCACCGCGCCGTCGTGGCTCTGCAGCAGCATTTCCGCCACGCCCGAGGTCGCGCCGAAGTTGCCGTCGATCTGGAACGGCGGGTGGGTGTCCCACAGGTTCGCGGTGGTGCTGCCGATCAGCTGCTCGGCCAGCATCTTGTGGGCGTGGTCGCCGTCGAGGAGCCGTGCCCAGAAGTTGATCTTCCAGGCCTTGCTCCACCCGGTGCCGCCGTCGCCGCGCGCGGTCAGCGAGGTCTTCGCGGCGGCGGCGAGGTCCGGGGTCGTGCGCGGGCTGATGCCGTTGCCGGGGAACAACGCGAACAGGTGCGACACGTGCCGGTGGGTGTTGGTGGGGTCGTCCCAGTCCTCCTTCCACTCCTGCAACTGGCCCCACGAGCCGATCCGCGTGCCGGGGTCGAGCCGGTCGAGCGCCTTGCGCACCTCGGCCCCGAACGCGGTGTCGCCCACGTCGTCGGCGGTGGAGACGACGTTGGCGAACAGCTGCCGGACGATCTGCTGCGACATCGCCGCGCCCGCGGAGAAGTCGCCGTGCTCGGGCGAGTAGCCGGGCGTGACGACGAGCTTGCCGTCGCGCGGGTCGACCACCAGCCCGTCGAGCCAGAACTGGGCCAGTTCCTTCAGCACCGGGTACGCCCGTTCGCGCAGGAACCGGCGGTCGCCGGTGAACAGGTAGTGCTCGAAGTAGTGCTGCGCCAGCCACGCGCCGGCTTCGGGGAACCAGAACGCGGTCGCCCAGTCGTGCACACCGGTGAAGCCGAACGGGTTGGTCTCGTTGTTGACCACCCAGCCGCGGCTGCCGTGCATCTCCCGGGCGGTGACCGCGCCCGGTTCGCGCAGCCCGTCCACGAAGTCGAACAGCGGCCCGGTGGTCTCGGCGAGGTTCGTCGTCGCGGCGGGCCAGTAGTTCATCTGCAGGTTGATGTTCACGTGGTAGTCGGCGCTCCACGGCGGCGTGACCGAGTTGTTCCACACGCCTTGCAGGTTCGCGGGCAGCGAGCCGGGCCGGGACGAGGAGATCAGCAGGTAGCGGCCGTACTGGAAGTACAGGGCTTCCAGCGCCCGCCGGGCCGGGGCGGACGCGGTGGCGTAACCGCGCAGCAGCTCGTCGGTGGGCACGTCCGCCGGCCGCTGCCCGAGGTCCAGGCGAACCCGGTCGAACAACGCGCGGTGGTCGCGCAGGTGGGCGTCGAGCAGCCGGTGCCAGCCCTGGGCGGAGGCGGCGTCGACGGTCCGCTGGACGCGGTCGTGCGGGTCCGGCCCGCGGTAGGTCGGGTAGTCGGCGGCGTAGTCGGTGCCCGCGGCGAGCACCAGCACCGCGCTGTCGGCGTCGGCCACGGTCAGCGTGCCGTCTGCGTTGTCGGTGCGGGTGCCGCCGCGGTTGAGCAGTCGGAGCTGCGATTCGAAGCGCATCCCGTTGTCGTGCAGCGCTCCGGTGAACGTGGCACGGCCGCCGGTCGCCGTGGTGCGCCGCGAGCGGTTGTCCGGCGCGGTGATCGAGGCGGTGAAGCCGATCCGGCCGGGCCGGTCGGCGGAGAACCTGGCCACGATCACGCCGTCGACGGCACTGGCGAAGTACTCCCGGGTGTACCGCACGCCGTCCGCCCGGTACGACACCGAGGCGACCGCGCGGGTCAGGTCGAGGTCGCGCCGGTAGTCGGTGACCTCGGCGGGCGGGTCGGTGAGAGCCAGGCCCAGTTCGCCGAACGGCTGGTAGGCGCCGAAGCCGCGGCGGGGCTGCCCCAACGCCGCCGCGACGGTGTCCGGTGCGACCCGGTGCTCGCGCTCGACCAGCTCCCGGACGTGCCGGAGCGCGTCCGGCCGCGGGCTGGTCCAGTTGCCGAAGTCGTAGCCCTGCGCCGAGCCGGGGCCACCGGTCCACAGGGTCTTCTCGTTGAGCTGCACCCGTTCCCGCGCCACGGCGCCGAACACGCCACCGCCGAGCGCGCCGTTGCCGATGGGCAACGACTCGGTCTCCCAGTCGGTGGCGGGCTCGTCGTACCAGAGCGTGAGCGCCCGCTGGTCCACCCCGGCCACCGCCTCTTCCACGTCGGGGGCGGCGACGCCGAAGGCCAACCCCGCGACGACGACCGCCGCCACACTGCCGCGCATCCGTCTCATGCTTGCGTGACGGTAACAAGAGATCCGACCTGTGGGTACCCGTTGTGCCGAGATTGGCCTACTCGTCGCAGTGACTGGCGACATACATCGGATGGCTCGACCGTCAGTACTGCACGACCAGCACCGGGTCCTTCGGCGTGAGGGACGTCCGATCGCGGCCCTCGGACCGTCTGGCCGGCGGTCTTTCCTCTCAGAAGGAGCGCACGCGCGGGATCAGGGATTCAGCGGAACAGCGCCGTCACCCGTTAGCCGCGTCTTGGGTTGGCGCCGACCTGGACGGGAAGCCCCGGGGCGTGCCGAGTCGGAGGAGCCGGGGCCGTGGACGGTGACATCGAGCTGCGCGTGGACGGGCGGCGCAGGCGGCTGCGCGTGGACACCAGGACGACGTTGTTGGACGCGTTGCGCGACGGGGTCGGGGCGACCGCGCCCAAGAAGGGCTGCGACCACGGCCAGTGCGGCGCGTGCACGGTGCTGCTGGACGGACGCCGTGTCATCACCTGCCTCGCGCTGGCGGTGGCGCACGACGGGGCGGAGGTCGTCACGGCCGCAGGGCTCGCCCGCGGCGACCGGCTGCACCCGGTGCAGGAGGCGTTCCTGGAACGGGACGCGCTGCAGTGCGGGTTCTGCACGCCCGGCCAGGTGTGCTCGGCGGTCGGTGTGCTGGACGAGGTGGCGGCCGGTCACCCGAGCGCGGTCACGGCGGACCTGACCGGCCCGGTGGAGCTGACCGACGACGAGATCCGCGAGCGGATGAGCGGGAACCTGTGCCGGTGCGGCGCGTACGTCACCATCGTGGACGCGGTGCGGGACGGTGCGCGGTGATGCCGTTCGACTACCGCCGCGCGCCCGATCCCGAGAGCGCCGTCGCCGCCGCGACCGGGTGGGCCGGGGTGGCGTTCCTGGCCGGCGGCACGAACCTGGTCGACCACCTGAAGCTCGGCCTCACCTCGCCCGAGGTGCTGGTGGACATCACCGGGCTGCCCCTGGACGAGGTGGAGGAACTGCCGGACGGCGGGCTGCGGATCGGCGCGACCGTGCGCAACGCCGACCTGGCCGCGCACCCGGTGGTCCGGCGGGACTACCCGGTGCTGGCGCGTGCGCTGCTGTCCGGCGCGTCCGGCCAGATCCGGAACCTGGCCACGACCGGCGGGAACCTGCTGCAGCGGACCCGGTGCGTGTACTTCCAGGACCTGACGACGCCGTGCAACAAGCGTGAGCCGGGCACGGGGTGTTCGGCGATCGGCGGCTACACCCGGCACCACGCGATCCTGGGCGCCTCCGCGCACTGCGTGGCCACGCACCCCTCGGACATGGCGGTGGCGATGGCGGCGCTGGACGCGCAGGTCGCCGTGCTGGGCACCGGCGGGCGGCGGGTGGTCCCGCTGGTCGAGCTGCACCGGCTGCCCGGCGACGAACCGCACCGCGACACCGTGCTGGCGCCGTCCGACCTGATCACGTCGGTGGATCTGCCGCCACTGCCGCCGGGCACGCGGTCGCTGTACCGGAAGGTGCGCGACCGGGCGTCGTTCGCGTTCGCGCTGGTGTCGGTCGCGGCCGTGCTGCGGGTCGAGGACGGCGTGGTCGAGGACGTGCGGATCGCGCTCGGCGGTGTGGCGCACAAGCCGTGGCGCGCCCGGCGGGCGGAGGACGTGCTGCGCCGCGAACCGGCCGACGAGGAGGCTTTCCGGCGGGCGATCGACGCGGAGCTCGCGGGCGCGGCGCCGTTGGAGGGCAACGGTTTCAAGGTGCCGCTGACCCGCAACGCGGTGGTGTCCGCGCTGCGCGAGCTGAGCCGGGAGCAACGATGACCGACCTGCGGCGACCGCGCGTGCTCGGCCAGTCGCCACGCCGGGTGGACGGCCCGGCCAAGGTGACCGGCACCGCGCGGTACGCGGGCGACCAGCGCGTGGTGGACCCCGCGTACGTGCACCTGGTGCAGGCCGCTGTCGCCCGCGGTGTGCTGACCGGAGTGGACGTGAGCGCCGCGCGGCTCGTGGACGGCGTGCTGGCCGTGCTGACACCCGACAACGCGCCGCGCCTGGCGTCCACAGAGGACGCCGAGCTGGCGGCCTTCCAGTCGCACGACATCGCGTTCCGCGGCCAGGTCGTCGCGGCGGTGGTCGCGCGCACCCGGGAGATCGCCCGGCAGGCCGCGGCACTGGTGCACGTCGAGATCGACCACGAGTCGCACGACGTGCACCTGAGCGCCGACCGCGACGACCTGTACGCACCGGAGCAGGTGAACACCGGCGCCGCGACCGACACCGAGCGGGGTGACGTCGCCACGGGCCTGGCGCACTCGCCGTTCACGCTCGACCAGACCTACACCACCGCCTGGTACAACAACAACCCGATGGAGCCGCACACCACCACGGCCCTGTGGCTGGACGGCGACCTGGCCCTGTTCGACTCCACGCAAGGCGTGCACACCACCCGTGAGGCGACGGCGAAGGTCCTCGGGCTCGAACCGCGGCACGTGCACGTGATCGCGCCGCACGTCGGCGGCGGCTTCGGGTCCAAGGGCACGGCGCACGTCCACGTGGTCATCGCCGCGATGGCCGCCCAGGCGGTGCCCGGCACACCGGTCAAGCTCGCGCTCACCCGGCAGCAGATGTTCGCCCTCGTCGGCTACCGGACGCCCACCGTCCAGCGGGTCCGGCTGGGCTGCGACGCGGACGGGCGGCTGGCCGCGATCGCGGTCGACGCGGTCGGCCAGACGTCCCGGATCAAGGAGTTCGCCGAGCAGACCGCCGTGCCGAGCCGGATGATGTACGCCGCGCCGAACCGCCGCACGACCCACCGGCTGGCCGCGTTGGACGTCCCGGTCCCGGCGTGGATGCGCGCACCCGGCGAGTGCCCCGGCATGTTCGGGCCGGAGGTGGCGGTGGACGAGCTGGCGAGCGCCTGCGGCGTCGACCCGGTCGAGTTCCGCGTCCGCAACGAGCCGGCCGTGGAGCCGGAGTCGGGCAAGCCGTTCTCCAGCCGCAACCTGGTCGCGTGCCTGCGCGAGGGCGCCCGCCGGTTCGGCTGGGAGCACCGCGATCCCGCGCCGCGCGCCCGCGAGGAGGACGGGTGGCTCGTCGGCACGGGCGTGGCGGCGTCGACGTACCCGGTGACCCGGACCCCGGGCTCGTCGGCCACGATCCGCTGCACGGGCCCCGGTCGCTACCGGGTGCGGATCGGCGCCGCCGACCTCGGCACCGGCACGTGGACGTCACTGGCGCAGGTCGCGGCGGACGCGCTGGGCGTGGACTTCGGCGACGTGGAGCTGCTGATCGGCGACACGTCGTTGCCCAGGGCGTCGGTGGCGGGCGGTTCGTCCGGCATCACGTCGTGGGGCTCGACCGTGGTGGCCGCGGCCGAGGCGTTCCGCGAGGAGTTCGGCGCCGACCCGGCCGAGGGCGACGAGGCGGGCGCGGAGATGCCCGAGGGGAGCGACGAGTACGCGATGCACGCGTTCGGCGCGCAGTTCGCCGAGGTGCGGGTGCGCGTCGACACCGGCGAGGTGCGGGTGTCGAGGCTGCTCGGCGTGTTCGCGGTCGGCCGGGTGGTGAACCCGCGGCTGGCCCGGTCGCAGCTCGTCGGCGGCATGACCATGGGCCTGTCCATGGCGCTGCACGAGCACAGCGTGGTGGACGAGCGGTTCGGGCACGTGGTCAACCACGACTTCGCCGAGTACCACATCGCCACCAACAGCGACGTGCCGCGCGTGGAGGCGCACTGGGTCGAGGAGCACGACCCGCACACCAATCCCATGGGCACCAAGGGCATCGGCGAGATCGGCATCGTCGGCACCGCCGCCGCGATCGTGAACGCGGCACACCACGCGACCGGCGTCCGGGTCCGCGACCTGCCCCTGACGCTGGACCACTTCCTCGACCGCCCCTGACGGCGTCACCCACTCGGGTCGACTTCCGGTCCGCGCCGACGCTCCCGGGCCACGATGGGGCGATGCGAGAACACCAGGAAGTCGTGGACGACCGGCACGAGGAGAAGCCGGCCCGACCTCCCGCGGCCGGGGTCGGTCCGGTCGGCTTGGTCGGCCTGCAACAGGCCGCGGGCAACCACGCGGTCACCCACCTCGTCCAGCGGATGAAGCGGCAGTGGAACCCGTCCGGTGAACGTGACACACCGTTCCCGCCGGTCCCATCGGGTCAGCAGGCACCCGGGCAACCGACACCGACACCGGCACCCGGTCCGCCGACGAAACGGGCGAGAACCACACCGGCGGCTTCCACCCCGGCACCGATCCCCACGACCACCACGACCACCACCCACAGCCCCGCACCGATCACGACCACCACCCCGAGCCCCGCTTCGACCACGGTGATGCCGCCCCTGACCGCCCCCGCGGGGAAGGTGCCCCGCACGATCACGCCGTGGCAGAGGCCCAAGAGCCCGTCGCTCGCCGTGCTGCCGGACCGGGCCGCCCGGAAGAGGTCGGCCGAGGCGATCCGGAAGGAACAGGTCCTCCGTGCCAGCTTGAAGGAGGTCCTGAAGACGACTCCGCAGCGGTACTCGGAGAAGAAGCGGGCGACGGTCTACCAGTGCGAGATCTGCCTGGAGTACGCCCGGAAAGCCCACTTCTCCGCAGACCACAAGAAGCCCTGGGCGGAAGTGGTCGCGGACGACTTCGCCGGCTACGAGACGCCGAAGACGCCGAACGACATCCGCAAGATCTACAACGACCTGGACAACCTGCGGGCCGTTCACCAGGGGTGCAACAACAAGCGCAACGCCAACCGCAGCACCGACTCGGCGGTCGCCGCCAAGGTCGTGACGGCGCCGCCGGTCGGCGGGGTCGGTCCGGGCCGCGCGGTCAAGGAGCTGGCGTCGACCATGACCACGGCGCAGTTGGGGTTGGCGTACGACTACCTGTTGGCCATCCAGGCGGGCACGATCACGACCGGACCCGCGACAACGACAACAACGACGACAACCACTACTGCCACTGCCACTGCCACTGACGACACCACCTGAGCCGTCCCGTCGAGCGCGTCAAGGCAGCAGCACGTCCAGGAACGGGTTGCTGAACACCCGGTGCGGGTCGAAGGCGTTCAACGCGGCGAGCGCAGCGTCCCAGCTGGGGTTCGGCCCCTGGCGGTAGGTGTCGGGGACGGTGGAGGTGAGCACGGTGTGGTCGGCCCAGGCCGCCTGGTCGGTGTAGGCCCAGCCCTTGGACCACTCGGCCCGGGTCGCCGCGTACGAGCCGGTGTACCGGGTGAAGAAGAACTGCTCCAGCTCGCGGTAGAACGCCGCCGCACCCGGCGCGGTCGGGAACGTCAGCACGTCGAACCACACCGCCACGTCCCACTCGGGGTGGTCCTCGCGCGGCCGCACGGCCGACAGCAGCGGCGTCCGCGCGCCGGGCACGTCCACGTGCGCCGGGTCGTCCAGGCCGCCGACGCGGATCTCCACCTGGCCGGTCACCGGGAACAGCCCACGCCTCTGGTAGGACCGCAGGAGGTCTTCGTAGAACGCGGCGAAGTCGCTGACCACGCGCTGGACCTCGGCGCGGCTGGTCAGCACCGCGTACCCGTTCGCGGTCTCGCGCAGGGTCGTCGGCTTGACGTACAGCAGCAGGTTCTTCGACGCGCCCCACAGGTCGGTGCTGAGCGTGGCGGTCAGCCCGGTGGCCGCGGTCGTGTACTGCAACTGCCCGAACGTCGGGGTGAGCGCCCACGCGCCGGTGATGAGCAGGTCGGCGAGGTCGGAGACCGGCTTGGGGACGTTGTCGGAGAACGGGTAGTTGTACGGCGTGAAGACCTGCCGGGAGGTCGGCGGCTTGGTCGGCGCGACGCTCCACGTCTTGAGCCACGGGCGGTCGGTGAAGGCGAACCAGATCGCCTCGATCCGACCGGCCTGGTCGAGGAAGCTCGCGAACGTGCGGGTCGCGCCGCTGCCCGGTGGTGCGAACAACTCGCTCGCCGGGATGTCCACCCGGCTCACGCAGCGCAGGTTCCGGTTCGCGCCGACGCGCAGCGTGACCTCGGTCAGGAACGCGCGGCCCACGTGGGTCAGCAGCGCGGCGCACTCGGGTTCGTCGCGCCGGAACGTGCGCAACCGGTACTCGCCGCCCTCCCACACCACGGCGGTCAGCGAGATGATCATGTTGCTGAGCGAGCCGTAGGTGTGGCCGGGCGGCCGGGTCTCGCCGACTGCCGGGACGGACGTGCCGTGGCCGTTGATCGCGAGCACGCCGCCGATGGTCAGGTCACCCGGCGCGGGGGTGTTGGTCACGCCGAGGCCCGCGTCCTCCAGGAACGCCAGCAGGTCGTCCATCGACGCGCCCGTCTGCGCCCGGACCGCGTTCGGCAGCACGGTCATGGCCGTGAGGTGCCGGGTGGTGTCGACCAGCACGACGCGGTCCGCGCCGGTGGTGGCGGCGGTGACGGTGAGCGGCGCCCACCCGTGCCGGAAACCCCTCGGCCGCAGGGTGAACCCCTGGCCGTGGGCCCAGTTCGCGAGGAGCACCACGTCGGCCGGGGTCCGCGGGGCGCACGTCCACAGGTCGTCGGTGCGGATCTCGCCCGCCCAGTTCTGGTAGGCCTGCCGGTACAGGTCGATCCCCGGCGGGAACGCGGGCGGCGGGTCGCCGGCGACCTCGCCCGGTGCCAGCGCGGCGACCGGTAACCAGGCGACGGCGGAGGCACCGAGGAAACGGCGGCGGGAGAAGGCATCGCCGAAGTGGCTCATGAGCCGACCATAAGTGCGCCTGTCGCGGGCCGCCCGTCGCCGGAGTGAGGTTGGTCCGAACAGGGCAGCGGGGTCGTCTCGGTTGGTTCTCCGTTGGGCAAGAATCCGGTCGCCCGGCACGGGCCGGTGGCGTTACGTTCCACCGGTGGCGGAGATCAGCGGCACGTGCGACGACCGGTTCCGCGCGGTGCGGGACGCCTTCGCGGCGTCACTGGACGGGGATGACGTGGGCGCGTCGGTCGCGGTGCACGTGGACGGTGAGCCGGTGGTCGACCTCTGGGGCGGGTACGTCGACGCGGTCCGCACCAGGCCGTGGGAACGCGACACGATCGTCAACGTCTGGTCCACCACCAAGACGATGGTGGCGCTGTGCGCGTTGATCCTCGCCGACCGCGGCGTGCTCGACCTCGACGCGCCGGTCGCCCGGTACTGGCCCGAGTTCGCCGCCGAGGGCAAGGACGGCGTGCTGGTGCGGCACGTGCTCGGCTACACCGCCGGTCTGCCGACGTGGACCGAGCCGATCACCGTGCCGGAGCTGTTCGACTGGGACGACGCGACGGCACGGCTCGCCGCGCAGCCCGCCCGGTGGGAACCGGGGACGGTCGGCTGCTACCACCCGTTGACGCAGGGATTCCTGATCGGCGAGGTGATCCGCCGGGTCACCGGGCGCGGCGTCGACGCGTTCTTCGCCGAGGAGGTGGCCGGGCCGCTGGGCGCCGACTTCCACCTCGGCCTGGCCGTCGAGCACGACCACCGGGTGGCGCCGGTGATCCCGCCGCCGGGCACGTCGGACAGCGCGGCACCGGGGTTGCCCGGTGAGCGGCCCAACCCGACGATCGTGGCGGAGGACGCGAACACGGTGGCGTGGCGACGGGCGGTGATCCCGTCCGCGGGCGGGCACGGCAACGCGCGGTCGGTGGCGCTGGTGCAGTCGGTGCTGGCGTGCGGTGGTGAGGTCGGCGGCGTGCGGCTGCTGTCGGAGGCCGGGTGCCGGCGGGTGCTGGAGGAGCAGTTCCGGGGCGTGGACCACTACCTGGACGTGCCGATCCGGTACGGGCTGGGCTACCGGGTGGAAGGCAGGACGTGCTCCTGGGGCGGGTGGGGCGGTTCGGTCGTGGTGGCCGACCTGGACACCCGGATGACGGTGTCGTACGTGATGAACCAGATGCTGGACCAGGGCTCGCTGGGCGACAGCCGCGGCCTCGGGATCGTGCTGGCCGCCTACGACGGGCTCGCCGCCGCGGCCTGAGCGCGTCTTCCTGCCCGATGGGGCAAGGGTTGTGCCCCGCCGTTGCCCTGTAGGTCCTTCCCCGGTCGACCGCGTCCGGTGACGCTGGTGTGGCGTGCCGGCTGCGGGGCGGAGGAACGACATGCGGGATCACCGGGTGCCCGGACGGGTCGGGGAGCGGGCGGTGCGGCGGGCGGTCCCACCGGGCCGGGCGCGTCCGGCGGACCCGGCCGAGCCGCTGTCCGCCGCGTCGGTGCTGGCCTTGCAGCGCACCGTGGGCAACGCGGCGGTGGCGAGGTCGCTGGCCGGACGGGACGTGGACGTGCAGCGGCGGGCCGTGGGCGTGCGGCCGGAGGTCGACGTTCAGCGGCGGGCCGTGGACGATGTGCTGCGTTCGGCGGGCAGGCCGTTGGACGACGGGGTCAAGGCGGACATGGAGTCGCGCCTGGGCGCGGACTTCTCCGCGGTCCGGGTGCACACCGACGCCAAGGCGCACGCCGCGGCGGAGTCGGTGCGGGCGAAGGCGTTCACCTCGGGCAGCCACGTCGTGTTCGCGCAGCGGCAGTTCGACCCCGCGTCCACCGCGGGCAGGCGGATGTTGGCGCACGAGCTGGTGCACGTGGTCCAGCAGTGGTCCGGACCGGTGGCGGGCCGCGACCGGGGTGACGGCCTGCGCGTGTCCGACCCGGCGGACGAGTTCGAGCGGCAGGCCGAGTCCACCGCGGCGGAAGCGGTGTCCGGCCACGCGCACGACCTGGCACCCGCGGCGCGCGGTGCCGTTGCGACGGCGCACGTCCCGGTGCAGCGCGTCTCCGACGACGAGGAAGAGGAAGAGGAGGACGACGGGCTGCCCGTGATGGCCACGGACGAGTTCGAGTTCACCACTTCCCACTCCAGCCGGTACGGCAGGCGGGTGCGGGACGGCTGGCGCGTGGTCCAGGAGGAGCCGGACCCGATCCCCGCGTTGACCCCGTCCCGTGACCGCACCGTGGCGATCCGGCGGGACGTCGCCCAGCCCAAGGAGTTCTTCGCCACGAAGGCGGTCGTCACCAAGGCCAACCAGGACCTGGCGCGGGTCGGCGCCCACGTGGAGTTGGCGGAGGGATCGTTCGACGTCCCGCCGCCGCCCGGAGGCCGGGAGAAGCTCGTGGTGGTCCGGCCGAAGCTCCAGCTGCCGCCCTCGGAGCCCGGGAAGTACGCGGACCTGGTGAAGGACCAGTGCGTCGAGGTGGCCGAGCAGATCCTCCGGCCCCTGACCCATCTCGTCTTCCGGGGACCCACCGGCGCGGCGTCCACCGCCGACCTCGACCTTAAGAAGGGCGAGGACAACGCGGCCCGCCTCGCCGGGGCGCTGACCGGCAAGCACCCGCCGCGCGACCCGCGGGAGGCGGCGCGGGCGGCGGGGCGCGGCGACGTCCCCGACCGCCCGGGCCTGGCGTACGGGCCGCAGCGGTTCGCCCCCGAACTGGAGGAGCTGACCCGCCGGATCGGGATCAACCGGCACGCACGGGCCATGGTCGGCGAGGCGTACACCACCCAGCGGGTCAACGCGGGCCCCGGAGCAACACCCGGCACCCACGTCCACTTCACCGGCTCCCACCAGGCGGCGGACATGATGACGCGCTGGCCGTACCACTACGCGGCCGTGGTCGCCGAGAGCCTCGACCGCCACGACCAGATCACGCTGGAGAACATCACCCGCAGCGGGACCGGCGAGCAGTTGGACCAGGAGCTCACGGCCTGGATGCGGGACAACTTCCCGGACGAGATGGCCAAGCACGCCCGGGAGGCCCAACAGCTCCTGCTCGCGGAGTACCCGATCACGGACCCGGACCCGGCGATGGTCAGGTTGCAGGAGAACCGGCGACGCGGCGGGCTCGTGCCCCAGTTGATCGGCCGGATGCTGGCCTCCTACCAGGGCTACGAGCGGTTGACCGTGCAAGAGGCCCACGCCCGGTACAAGCGGATGCGGGACGACACGAACCTGGAACCGTCGCGCATGTGGTACTTCCGGATGGTGAGCCCCGGCACGGACGAGGCCTTCTACGAGCACGAAACCGGTGAGGCCAACCCGATGACCATGGTGGCCGCGTTCGTGCCACCGCCCGGCAGGGTCACCGTCGACCTGGCCCCCGGCGCCGAGGCGCCCACGGCCGGGAACGACCGCCGGGCGCTGAGGACCTTCGCGGCACAGGTGAACGCGCTGGTCGAACGGGGGTTCACGCCGGAGGTCCAGGTCGTCGCGTCGGTCGCCGACAGCGGGGTCCGCGCGCGGTTCCTCGGGCACACCCGCAAGAACAACGTGGTGGACCTGCTGGCGTCGCGCATCGACAAGAACCTCGTCAAGTCCCGGTCCGAGGTCGGCACCGGTCACGACCGGGTGACGGTGTCGCTGTCGCTGACGTAGTGGCGGGCCGGGCTACCGCAGCCTGACGGGCAGGGTGCGGTGGCCGTTGGAGATGAACGACTGGACGGGCTCCAGCTCGTCGGCGGGCACGGCGAGCACGAGGTCGGGGAAGCGGCCGAACAGCGCGGGCAACGCCACCTCGGCCTCGATGCGGGCCAGGGGCGCGCCCAGGCAGTAGTGCACGCCGTGGCCGAATGACAGGTGCGTCTTGTCGGCGCGGGTGATGTCGAACTCCCCTGCCGTGGCGCCGTGGTGCGCCGGGTCGCGCCCCGCCGAGGCGTAGCCCGCCAGGATCGCCTCGCCCCGGCGGATCGTGACGCCGTCCAGCTCGATGTCCTCGACGGCGTAGCGCAGCGGCAGGTTCGCCACCGGCGCCTGCCATCGCAGCGATTCCTCGATGACGTCGGTCCACGTGCGTTCACCGGACAGGACCAGGCGGAGCTGGTCGGGGTGGGTGAGCAGCGCGGTGATGGCCTGGTCGAGGAGGTTGACCGTGGTCTCGTGGCCGGCGGAGATCATGAGGATCAGGGTGTCGGCCAGTTCGTCCTCGGTGAGCCTGCTGCCGTCCTCCTCGCGGGCGGCGATCAGGCCGCTGGTCAGGTCGTCGCCCGGCGCGGCCCGCTTGGCGGCGACCAGGTCGTTGAGGATCGCGTAGAGCCGGACCTGGTTGGCGATCGCCTCTTCGGGCGTCGTCGTGGTGGCGAACAGGCTGTCCACGATCCGGTGCAGCTCGGGGCGCGCGTCGTCGGGGACGCCCATCAGCCGGCAGATGACCTCGATCGGCAGGGGGTAGGCGAACCCGGCGCGCACGTCGACCAGGTCCGGTCCGGCGGCGAGCCGGTCGACCAGGTCGGCCGCGATCCGCTCGACCTGGGGACGCAGCGCCTCGGTCCGGCGGGCCGTGAACGCCTTCGAGATCAACGTCCGCAACCTGCGGTGCTCGGTGCCGTAGGCGGTGAACATGTTGTGCGCGGCGACCCAGAGGTACAGCGGCCAGTCCGGCGTGATGCCCTCCAGGGCGGGCCAGTGCCGGCGGGCGTCCTTCGACACCCGCGGGTCGGCGAGCAGGCCGCGCAGCAGGTCGAGGTCACCGACCGACCACGCCTCCACCCCGCCGGGCAACGCCACCCTGGTCGCCGGTCCGCGGGTGCGCAACGTCGCCGCCTCGGCCTGGATGTCGCGACCGGTGGGGTCCAGCACGTAGGCTTCCATGTACCCATCGTTACCGTATGATCACTTTGAGTACAAGGCACTGTGCGGGTTGTGCAGCGGACGTGCCGTTGAAGATCCGAAGATTGAAAGATTCAAGAGCGTCCTCGCCGGACGGGCAGATCAGCAGGATGACCCCAACTGCGCCTGGATGTCCCGTTGCGTTGTGGGTCCGGACTCCGTGTCATCCCGCCGACCTCCCGAAGGGCCACCACACGTGTCGAGGGCGGCGCGCGGTCCCAGTGAAGTTGTAGGCAGAGGTGGACGCGCCACCCTTGTCACGTGCGGTACGGCTGCGCCAGGTCGGTGGGATGACACGAAGCCCTACTTTTGCGAGGCGAGGAAGGGCGTCGCGGCCGCACCCGCCCCGACGCCGTTCGACCCCGCGCTCGTCGGCGACCCCGGACCGTCTGACTGGGGTCTTCTTCTCTCAGATGTGGGGCAGTTCGACCTTGACCGTGCGGCCGTTCAGAGGCTGCACCGGGCGCGCGTTGCCCGCGTAGAACAGGCTCTGGAAACGGGAGACGGTGGCCTGGGTGACCGTCTTCTCACCCATCAAGAACCACTGCACACCCTCGGTGAACGGGGCGGTCGTGAGTGAGCCCGTGTAGCGGGCGGTGGCGCGGTTCGTCGGCAGCAGGGTGTTCAGGTCGATGTCGGAGAGGTGCACCTCCTCGCCGCACTCCGGGGCGAGGTGTGCCAGGATCTTGTCCACAGTGGATGGTGCGCCGACGCGCAGCGGCACGCCGACCACCAGCAGGGCGCCGGCGGTGCTGCGGTGCACCAGGTGCATCTCCAGCGGGTCGGCGTGACCGGCGAACCGGTGCTCTGACGGGGTGTGGAAGTGCAGCTGCACGAGGTCGTAGCGGACGCCGGAGAGGGTCACGTGGCCGGAGCCGGGCTCGACCTCGAACTCCTCGGTCTCCTCGTGGTCGCGCACGGTGCAGCCGTTGGCCTCGGCGGTGTCCTTGCGGACGTAGTGCAGGTCGCCGGACACGTGGTGGCCGTAGGAGACCTGCAGCTGGGGCAGGTGCGGGTCGACGCGGATCGACGACGGCGTGATGTCGATCGGGCTCTGCAGCGGCACCTGCGACTCGGCCGGGGAGACACCGGTGGTCAGCAACGCGCTGAGGACGACGGGGACGGCGACGGCAACGATGCCTTTTCGTGGCACGGGTACAGCCCTTCGGGGACAGGGACCGGGTGGGGATCGACCCGCCCGGTGGGACCTCTCCATCCTTCACTCGACCGAGTGAAGATCCACTGACCACAAATCACCCGAACAGGGCCAGAAAAGACATAACTCGCTGTGCAGTTGGTCACAGGACCCCATCCCCTGACCGGTTCGCGCACGAATGGCCCTAATCGCACGAATCGTTCGGCACTGTCCGTGGCGGGGCCGGGAGCCGTGTCTTGGCGCGACACGGCTCGACCGGCCCCGCACCCGTCGTCCGGGTGGTTCCCTCCCCCTGCACCCGGACGGGCCTGGCGACGGTGATCGGGTCGGCCCGGTCCCCACCCCCGGACGGGACCGTTCTCGACACCCGTGGTTCGACCTTCGCCCAGACCGTGCCGGTTCGACCGGCACACGTTCAGTGTGGCGTCCCGCCGACCAGCGCCACCATTGGCTTTTCCGCCACGCGGGAGCAGTCGCAGCCGCGTTCGCCCGCGTTCCACCGCACGAACGCGACCGCCGCGCCGACCCTCGACGCGACGCCGAGCTTGACGATGATCCGGCCGACGTGCGCGCGCACGGTCCGTTCCCGGATGCCCAGGTGCCGCGCGACTTCCCGATCGGTCTTGTCGCGCGCGATCACTTCGAGCACCTGGAGCTCTCGTTCGCTGAGCGCGGAGAAGGACTCCGCCGACAACCTGGATTGCACGGTCCCCCCATCGGAGTGCGTCGAGCCGACACCACCGCGTCCTACCGGCGCCCGGAGCCCGCCGTGTCCGGTTCGCTCTCGTCGTCCAGTCCGATCACGGCCGGCGCGCCGACGACCTCCTCGACCTTCAACCCACCGTCTGGCGACGGGCCGCGGCGCCACCGCCCGGTGTCGTCGCGCTGGTTGGCGCCCACGCACCAGGCCGTGGCGATCACGGTAAAGAGCAGGGCCATGAGCATGACGACGAGAACTTGCTGCGAAGCGCGCCAGCTGCCGGCGAAGGTCACGACGACCACGGTGAGCGCCGTCCCCACCAGGACTGAGGCCATGGCCAGCACAGGCCGGGCGAGCCCCGTCAACAGGGGCAGGACGACGTCACGCAGGTGCACCGCGCTATCCGGTTCCTGGCGGCCCTCCACCGCGGAACCCGGTGTCTCGGGGTCGGCCTGCTCGACGGGCGGACCCGCCGGCACGGGCACGCCGACCGACGCGGCTCCGCCCTGCAGCTCGCACCACACGACCATGACCTTCTCGACCTGCGGCTCGGGCAGCCCGCACGCCACGAGGAACGCCCGGACCTGCTCCATCTTCGTGGGCAGCGCGGTGTTCTTCTGGTCGTTGACGAACCGGTAGGCCGTGCTGCGCGGGATACCACCGCGGACGGCGATCTCGGCCGGGGTGAGGCCGGACCGCACCTGGACCCGGCGCAGCAGCGAGATGAACTCCCCCGGGGTGCCGGCCTCCAGCTCGCCGTCCGCCACCGGCACGGCCCGGGGCTCGGGCTTGCGCACCTCGGCGACGTACCGCGAGATCGGCACGACGTTCGCGGGCCTCGACGGCGTGGTCCGCTTCGCGGCGTCCAGTCGGCGCCACGCGTCGCGCAGGTGCTCGACCGTCGCCCGGTCGGCCGCGCAGGCGATCAGGATCCGCTGGTAGAAGGACCATTCCCGGACCCGGTGCTGCACGCCGTCGCGCACCGTCTCGGTGGAGCGGCCGAGGTCCTGCGCGAGGTCCTGGACCGACAGGCCGGCCCGTCTCAGCTCGACGCGGACGGCGCCGAGGAACGCGATGGCCGAGGTGCCGTGCTCGCGGTCGGCGACTTCCGGTGCCGTCATGACGCGCACCTGCCCCGCCCGGTCCACCGGCACCTGCGCGCCCGACCCGCCCGACTGTCGGGTAACCACGACAAACCCATGACTCGCCCTCCGGGGTGAGGACGTCGTCGCGTGCGTCGGTGTTCCGGTCACCGCAGACGACGACGCCGTGCAGCCGAATCTTCTTGCCCGGTCCCAAGGGACCGCTCCCGCACGACCAGTTGGCCCTGGACCGCGCGAGGTCCGGCGACCTCGCCGGACGCACAACGCTTACCACCACCACCTCGTCGTTTCCATCGCCCACGACGGGTTCGCTGGTGAACGCCCTCCGTCTCACGGCGGGACGGCGTCCACCGCCCGTCCCACCGCATCCAGCGGCGTCCACACCCGGCACCCCGGCCCGCCGCCGCGCCGGGTCCCGTCCGCACCCCCGACCACCGACGAATCCGGTGTTTGCCCAGCTGACAGCGATCTCACGGCGTCCAACGGCTTGATCCCACGCCCCCGCGGCCCGGTATGGTCGTCGAGCAACCGCATTTCGACCCCGGTCGCCCGCCGTGCAGCCGACGACCGGAGTCCGGCGGCCTCCTGTTGGCCCAGGAGACCGCCACCACTGCCGCCCGCGAGACGACGTCGACGGCGCGCGACGTCAGGCGACGTCAGCGGACGAGGAAGCCGAAGTCCGCGCGCACCTTCGCGTCGACGGCCACGGGCAGGCGGAGGCGTCCGGAGTCGACCTCGGCCCGCACCGCGGACCGGCTCAGGCCGAACCCGGTGGTGAGCAGCTTCCCGACCCGGACGGGCGCCGGCAGCTCGAACCTGACGAAGACCTCGAACGGCACCGGGTCGTCGTGTGCCAGGTCGTAGAACGGCAGGTCGGTCTCCAGCTCCCAGGTGCCGCTCCAGTCGAGCCGGTAGCCGGACCTGCCCGCCAACGCCGCGTCCACGGCCACCTCGCGCACCGCGGCCGGGTCGTTGTCCTCGAACGCCGGCAACCGCCGGTGGTTCAGCGACTGCACGTGGACGCGCTCGTGGACCGGGATCTTCGAGGTGCGGCCGCACAGCTCGCAGCCGACCAGCAGCCAGACGTCGAGGAGCTTGCCGCTCGCGTTCACCCGGAACTTGCCGGTCGGGTGGTGGCGCGCGGACCGGCACGACACGCAGGGTTTGACGATGGCGGGCAGGCCGAGCTCCCTCACCACCCACAGGGATTTGCGGTCGACGTCGGTTCCGCCGCCTTCGGCGGGCACACGGGTACTGCGGAAGTGGTTCACGGTCCGGTGGACTCCAAGACTCGCGGGGAGGTGCCGGACGGCAGCGGTTCACCGCGCCGCGAGTCGCCTCCCGGATCCAGTGGCAGGCGGCGGGTGCCGGGAACGCGGCACACCGCCGTGAGGCGCGACGTCGCAGATGACGTCGCGTGCGGGAAGCCCGCACCGGTCACGGGGTGCGGACTCCACCGGGGTCGGGAGCCGGATGGGATCGGCTCCGCGAACGTGCCACTGCCTACTGGTCCATGCTCGCCATGATGTTCACCCGGAGGTCTTCGGGCAACAGGTTTTCAGCCCGGCGGGGTCCGGTCCCGCGACCACTCGGCCGCGGGACCGGACGTCCTGACTACCTGACTACCGGACGCCCACTACCAGCTCGTCGGCGTTGGTCACCGAGATACCGGCGCCGGTGAACGTGTCGGACACGGTGTAGGTGCCGGTCGCGCGCACCAGCAGCGACATCCGCCACGTGTGCTCCGCCCCGGCCGCCACCGCCGCGTCGGCCACGACGGTGCCGGTCAGCGCGCCGCCGTCGCGGGTCAGGGTCACGCGTTGCCACGTGCTCCCGACCCTCAGCCTCAGCACCACGTCGCTCGGCGACAGTGCCCGGTCGGCCGCGACGCGCACCGTCCACGCCATGGGCCCGGAGTCGGCGGTGCCGCGGTTGACCGCGCGAACGTCGTACTGGGTGTGCGTGCGCGGTGCGAACGTGCCGCGCGTGTCGGTCACCGCCACGTCGGCCACCGGCTCCGGCCCGACCCGCAGCCGCGCCTCGCCGGTGAGGTCACCGGAGTAGCCGCCGGTGTCCACGTCCAGCGCCAACCGGTACGACCCGTGCGCGGTGCCCGGGTCGACGGTGAACGCGTACGGCCGCGCGTTCCAGTTGATCGAACCGGCCCGCACCGGGGTGCCGTCCGGCGCGAACAACCGCAGGACCGGCTTCAGCTCGTTCGGCGCCGCCGCCCGGACCAGGCCTTCGACGTCCTCCAGCGCCGCCCGATCCGGCAGGGTCAGGAACGGACGCAGGGCCGAGGCCATCACCGTGGCGAACGGCACGCCGTGCGCGTCGGTCACCGACCAGTCGACGGTGGCCTTGCCGTCCGCACCGACCACGACGTCGCCGAGCGAGACCTTCGCCGGACCGCCGAACGCGAACGGGACGTCGTACGGGGTGGTCCAGTCGAGCCCGCCGACCTTCGTGCTGGGCAGGAACCAGTCCTGCTCCAGGTGGCGCACCGAGTGCACGGTGACCGCCTCGTACCGGTCCAGCGTCGCCACCAGGGTGCCCGGTTCGTAGCGGTACCCGTGCGGCGCGGTGCCCGAGGGCCGCAGGAACACCGAGCCGGTGTGCCGCGCGTCGGCGGCGTCGAGCGCGATGTCGGCCCGCACGGCGAAGTTCTCGCCGATGGACGACGTGCGCGCGCCACCCGCGAGCACCCGCGGTGCGAACGTGACCACGTCGTCGTCGATCACGGTGATCTGGCGGTGCAGCAGGTAGGCGTCGCCGCCGCCCTCGGGCGTCGGCTTGCGCACCACCAGCGTGTACCGGCCGACCGTGTCCGGGATCTCGAACGACAGCCTGCCCGCGCCGTCGGTCTTGCCGAGCCCGCGGACCTGGCCACCGCTGATCAGCTCGACCACCGCACCGGCCAGCGGGCCGACCGCGGCCGCACCCGGCGCGTCCACTGTGGACACGGCGAGGTCGACGCGTGGCGCGCGCACCCGGAACGAGCCGGTCAGGTGCCCGACTTCGACCGTGAAGGTGCCCAGCCGGTCGGGGTCGACCGTCCACGTGACGGTCTTCGACTGGCCGGCCGCCAGCTGCACGGGCGTGGTCGTGTGCGCCGTGCCGCCGACCTTGAGCACCGCGTTATAGGTGCCCGCCGACGAGCCGACGTTCTTGACCTGCACCGTCACCGTCACGTTCTCGCTGGCCTTCACGAGTCCCGGTGACACCTTCAGGTCGTGCAGCGCGTAGTAGGGCTGGTTCGGGTCCGGCGCGGGCGAGGCCCAGTCGATCGCCCGCAGGAACAGGTCGGTCGCCTGGGTCGTCCAGTCGGCCGGGCCCCTGGTCGCCGACACGCCGTGCAGCGACAGCAGCACGTGCCGGTTCTCGGCGCGCTGGTCGACGCCGATGCCGCCGCCCATCACACCCTCGACGGTCCGGCCCAGGCCCGCGATGGTCTGCCTGCCCTCACCGGCGTAGCCGTCGAACCACGCGACCCACTTCGCCCTGGTGCTGTCGTCGAGCGGGATGCGGTCGCCCACCGCGTACCCCTCGAAGATCGGGTGCGCCGCGGTCACCTCGTAGTACGACACGGCCGACGTGCCGCCGGCCGAGTTGTACCCGGTCGACACCGGCTGCCCGGTGTGCTTGGACAGCTGCCGGATGCCGTTGCCGGTCGTGTTGGCGTGGTCGGTGAAGATCACGCCGGTGCCGTTGGCGTCGGTCGCGTCCAGGAACGCCTGGAACCGCACCGGGTCGTAGTTCGACGTCAGGATGCCGTAGCCGAGCACGACGGTCGCGTGCTGCGCCGCCTTGTCCAGCTCGTTCCAGTTGTAGTACGCGGTCTCGACGCCGCGTGGCGCGAACACGACGTCGCGGTACTGGTTCGCCCGCGTCTCGGAGCTGTCCACGATCGCCACCTTGCGCGCCGGTGGGCCGAACGTGAAGTCGGCGGTGGTGGCCTCGCCCGCGACGACGGTCACCTCGACCTCGCCGGGCGCCCGGAACGTCGGGTACGAGGCGGCCACCCGGTACCTGCCCGCGGGCACGCCGTTGATCGTGTAGGTGCCGTCTGCGCCGGAGACCGCGGACAGGTCGGCGGGCACGCCGAGCACCTTGACCGTGACACCGGGGATCCCGGCGCCGGAGCCGTCGAGCTCGGCCACACCGGTCACCCGGCCGTAGGGCGCGGGGGTGAGCACGACGTCGACCGCGGCGAACGAACCGGAGGTGACCGTGGCGTTCACCGTGGTCTTGCCGAACCCGAACGCCTCGACGGTGACGGTGTAGTCACCGGGTTCGAGCCTGCTGGTGAACGCTCCGTCCGCGCCGGTGGTGACGGTGCGGCCGCCCGGCTCGACCCGGACGGTGGCGCCGGACACCGGCGAGCCGGACGCGGCGTTGGTGACCACGCCCCGCACGCCCGAGTCGAGCGCGACGAACCGGGTCGCCTCGTAGGCGTTGATCCGGCCCTTGCCGAACCGGGTGTCCGGCGGGGCACCCGCGTACCGGTCGTCCCAGAACGCCGTGTCCGCCAGCACGTCGACCACATCGGACACCGGCAGGTCACCGGCGGCCGACAGCATCAGCGCGACGGTGCCCGCGGTGTGCGGGGTGGCCATCGACGTGCCGGACAGGGTCCGGTAGCCGCCGCCCGGCGAGGCCGAGTAGACGTCGACGCCCGGTGCGGAGATGTCCGGCTTCACCCAGCTCGTCGGCCACTCGGCCGGCGGGTTGGTCCACTGGTCCTTGCGCACCACGGCGCCGCAGGAGAACGACGCGACGCTGTCGGAGCTGTCGGTCGCGCCGACGCCCACGGCTTCGAACACGTTGCCGGGGCTGGCCGTGCCGAGGGAGCCGCAGTTGTTGCCGATGGCGAAGGCCGGGAACGAGCCCAGCGCGCGGATGGCCCGCGTCGGCTGGACCATCGCGGCCTGGAAGCCGTTGCCGCCCAACGACATGCTGACGATGTCGGCCGGACGTCCGGCCGGGTTGCCCGCCGCGTCGACCGGTGCGACGGCCCACTGCATGCCCGCCGCGACCTGCGCGAACGAGCCGCTGCCGCCGGGGATCACCAGGCCGTGCATCATCTCCGCGCCGGGTGCGACGCCGATCGCGGTGCCGGAGGTCGCGCCGCCCTGGATGGTGCCCGCCACGTGGGTGCCGTGGTAGGCGGAGTCGTGCGGCGTGGAGGCGACGAGGTTGCCCGTCGCGTCGAACTCCATCCAGCCGCCGGGGTGCTCGGGGTCGGCCGGGTCGTCGGTGACCATCTTGCCGGCCAGGTCCGGGTGGGTGATGTCCACGCCGGTGTCCAGGGTCGCGATGCGCACGCCGCTGCCGTCGACGCCGAGTTCGCCCCAGACCTGGGCCGCCCCGATCTTCCGCAGGCCCCAGGTGAGCTCGGCGGCCGGGGTGACATCCGCGGTGCTCGCGACCGGGTCGGGCGCGGTGAGCTCGAAGTTCGGGATCAGCTGCTCCACGCCGGGCACGGCGGCGAGCGAGTCGAGCGTGTCGGCGTCCGCGGGGAACTCCACCAGCAGCATGTTGGTGAGCCAGAAGCGGTTGACCACGGTCGCGGTCTCACCGATCGCCTCGGCGACCTCGGCCTGCGTGTCGGCCGCGTGGTCGCGGAGGGTGGCGAGGACCTCGTCGCGGTCGCCGGACAGCTCGGCGTTCGGGAGCATCAGCAGCGCCCGCACCGGCTCGCCCGCGGCGGTGGCGCGGACTTCGGCGACGAGTTCGGGCGCGATGGGCGCGGAGGCGGGGTCGGCCGGTGGCGCGGAGGTCGGGGCGAGGGCGGCGAACAGACCCACGGCGGTCGCGATGGCGAGCCCGGGTCTCGTCCAGCGTCTCGGAGAACGTCTGTGCTTCGGCAGGGGCAGGTGGCGCATCCGGCGTCTCCTAGGTGTGAAGTTTTTACCCCTAAGACGATGGTTGAAATTCACTTTCGGTCAAGAGATCGCTCGGCGCTGCGTTCGGACCCGAATGCCCCACCCGGCCGCCTCCGGTCGCGCGCGACTTCGTCGCCGGACGGTGTTCACAACACGTTGTTCAGCTCGCGCCGGCTGAACCTGAACACGCGCTCCGCCGCTTGACTGGGCGACCTCACAACGGGGCTCGTGGCGCGAACACCGCCGGCGCGACGCGCCCTCCCCCACGAACTACGGAGGCTCCGTGGCGCGAAGAGCAGTGGCGCTGGCGCTCACCGCCGCATTGGTCGCGGCGGTGCCCGCCCACGCCGCACCGGACCGGACCGGGCACGGCGGGCCGGGCCGGGCGTCGCCCACCGACCGGAAGACGGTCACGCTCGTCACCGGCGACCGGGTCGTCCTCGACGGTGACCGGCTCCTCTCGATCACCCCCGGCGCGCACCGGCCGAACGTCCCGTTCCAGGTCACCCGGCACGGGGGCAGGCTGCACGTCGTCCCCGCCGACGTGGCGGCGACGCTGGCCGCGGGTCGGGTGGACCGGCGGCTGTTCGACGTCACCGGGCTGGTCGAGGCCGGGTACGACGACGCGCACCGCGACACCGTGCCGGTGATCGTCTCCGGTGGCCGCCCGCCGTCCGGTGCGCGGGTGGCCGACGCGCTGCCCACCGTGGACGCGGTGGCGGCCGAGGTGCCGAAGGCGACCGGGTGGCGCGACCTGCCCGAGGGCACGGGCAAGGTGTGGCTGGACGGGATGGCCCGCCCGCTGCTGGACCGCAGCACCACGCAGGTGGGCGCACCGGTGGCGTGGGCGGCGGGGTTGACCGGCGCGGGCGTGACCGTCGCGGTGGTCGACACGGGCGTGGAGGGCGACCACCCCGACCTGGCCGGGCGGGAGGTCGCCGGTCGCGACTTCACCGACGAGCAGGACGGGATCGACCACTACGGCCACGGCACGCACGTCGCGGCCACCATCGCGGGCCACCGCGAGCCGTACCGGGGAGTCGCCCCGGACGCGCGGCTGCTCGACGCCAAGGTGTGCGACCGCCGGGGTTTCTGCCCGGAGTCAACGATCATCGAGGGGATGCGCTGGGCCGCGGAGCAGGGCGCGGACGTGGTGAACGTCAGCCTCGGGCTGATCGCCAGTGACGACGTCGACCCGGTGGAGGCGGCCGTCGACGCCCTGTCGGCGAGCCACGGCACGCTGTTCGTCGTCTCGGCGGGCAACGACGGTGACCAGGCGGGCACCGTGCTCTCCCCCGGCACGGCCGACTCCGCGCTGACCGTGGGCGCGGTGAACCGCGACGAGTCGCTCGCCGACTTCTCCAGCCGCGGCCCGAGGCCGGCGGACGGCGCGGTCAAGCCCGACCTCACCGCACCCGGCGTGGACATCGTCGCGGCCAAGCCGAGCACCCAGGTCCTCGGCACGCCGGTCGGCGAGCACCACATGGCCCTGTCCGGCACGTCGATGGCCGCACCGCACGTCGCCGGCGCGGCGGCGCTGCTGGCCCAACGGCACCCGGACTGGAACGGCGCGCGGCTGAAGGCGGGGCTGACCGCGTCGGCGCGACCGAACCCGGCGCTGGGCGTGCACGAGCAGGGCTCGGGTCGCCTGGACATCGCCGCGGCGCTGGCCGCGACGGTCACCAGCGAGCCGACGTCGGTGGTCCTCGGCAGGCACGAGTGGCCGCACGACGACGACGTGCCCACCGCGAAGCCCCTGCTCTACCGCAACGACGGGGCACAGCCGGTCACGCTCGACCTGGCCGTCCAGGGGCGTGGACCGGACGGCGCGGAACACCGGGTGTTCTCGGTGTCCCCGACGCGGGTCACCGTCCCGGCGGGCGGCACCGCCGAGGTCTCCGTGACCGGTGATGCGCGGCAGGGGTCCGTGGACGGCGCGTACTCGGGTTCGGTGGTGGCGACCGAGGTCGGCGGCGCGGTGGTGCTGCGGACACCGGTCGGGCTGCACCGCGAGGTGAAGAGCCACCCGGTCACCTTCTCCTACCCCGGCGCGCCGGAGGGCAGGCAGCTGACGGTCCTGGTGAACGTGGCCACGGGCGCGCAGACCTACGTGCGGAACGGCACCGCGAGGCTGCCCGAGGGCGACTACGCGGTGCAGACGTTGCTGGGCCCGGAGCTCGGCCCGCACACCGTGGTCTTCCGGCCGGACCTGCGGGTGGAGGCGGCGACCCACGTGGTCCTCGACGCGCGTGCGGCGGGGCCGCTGGAAGTCGTGGTGCCCGACCCGGCGGCGACGCCGATCCTGCACAGCCTGGTGGTCGAGCGCAGGCTCGGCGAGCACACCGCGAGCGTGGCCGTGTACCACCCCGGCGGCTTCCCGCCCGGCACGCGGGTGGGCCACGCGGGGCCGTCGCTGCCCGCCGGCGAGCTGGACGTGTTCGTGGCGGCGCAGTCCGCGAGCCCTTCGGCGGCCTACTGGCTGGGGTGGGCCGTGCGGGGCCGGGTGCCGGACGGGTTCGTGCGCCGACCGCGCGAGTCCGACCTGGCGAAGGTGCGCACCACGATCGCGCTGAAGTCGTCCGGCGGGCCGCGGGACCTGGCCGGCCACGTGGTCACGCCGTCCGGGAGGGCCGGTCCGATGTTCTACACCGACGTCACCTCGACACCGGTTTCCACGAGGTACACGACGCCGGACATCGGCTGGCGGGCGTTGTTCTTCGACGAGAGGTTCTTGATGAGCGGTGATGAGGAGCGGTACGGCGCGGGCCTGACCTACGACAGGTCGTTCGGCGCGCCCGTCATCGGCCCGGTGATGTACTCCGGCGAGTACCCGAACCTGACGCGCGCCGGGAACGAGATCGCGGTGTCGCTGTCGCTGTTCGGCGACCGGGAGGGCAACGAGGGTTACTCCAGGACCACGTCCGCGCGGACGGCGCTGTACCGCGACGGCGAGCTGGTGGGCGAGAACGACAGCACCGGGCACGGCGTGTTCCAGGTGCCGCCGGGCCCGGCGTTGTTCCGGGCGCGGACCGAGGTGACGCGTGCGCCGGAGGTCTCGGACTTCAGCACGCACATCGCGGTCGACTGGACGTTCCGCTCGGACACGACCCCCCGGGAGCAGCGGCTGCCGATGTCGGTGGTGCGGTTCACCCCGGTGCTGGACCACGCGGGCAGCACGCCCGCGTACCAGCCGCTGACCGTGCCGCTGGTGGTGGACCGTCAGCGCGGCGTGGACAACCCGCCGTTGCGGCACTTCCGGGTGGAGGTGTCCTACGACGACGGGCGGAGCTGGACGAGCCTGCCGGTGTTCGGCCGCGCGGCGCTGGTGGGCAACCGCGCCGAGCCGGGGACGTTCGTCTCGCTGCGCGTGCAGGCCGACGACGGCCGGTACCGGAAGTTGAACCAGACGGTGATCCGGGCCTACCGGCTGCGTTGACGGGTCCGTGACGGCGCCGGGTGGGCTACCGGCGCCGTCACGGGCACAGCGGCGGTGGTGACAGCCCCGGGAAGTGCGCCGCCCAGTCGACGTCGGCCGGGTCGGCGCACACGTCGCGCACCACGCGGTCGAGGTCCGCCGCGAGCCGCCACAGCGCGCCGTCGCGCGTGGTGAGCAGCAGCAGTTCGCCGGTGGCGGGGTCGTAGCGGGACAAGCTGAACTCCACGCCCGGCGCCCGCAGCGACAGCGGTTCGCGGCCACCGCCCAGGTCCCACAGCCACACCGAGTCGCGGTGCACCGCCGAGACGGCTCGGCCGTCGTGGGAGAACTCGACCACGGCCTGGCCGGGGACCGCGCCCGCCTCCAGCAGCGGCGTCGACCCGCCCGCCGGACCGAGCACGGTGAGGTGCGCGGCGTCGAGGTCGGAGACGGCGAGCGCGCCTCCCGGACCGGTCACCAGCCCGAGCCGGCCGGAGCGGCTGAGCACCGGGACCACCCGGCCGTCCAGGTACCGCACCTCCACGTCGCGGCGGTCGCCGTCACGGCGCACGACGACCACGCCCGTGCCGTCCTGCAACGGCATGGCGTTCTCGACGCCGTCGCCGGGCAGGCGGGTGGGCGTGGTGTCACCGGGTCGCCAGTAGACCGCGGCACCGTCCTGGAAGCCGACCAGGAGGGTGCCCGCCGCGTCGATGCCCTGGGGGAACGGCCAACCGGTCACGACGGAGGCCCGGCGGGGTGCGTCGGGATCGGCGAGGTCCCAGACCTGGAACTGGTCGGGGTGGACCACCGTGACCGCGGTGCGCTCGTCGGCGCTGATCAGGTTCAGGAAACCACCGGGCAGCACGATGATCCCCCCGGCTCGCCGCCGGTCCGGGTCGTCGCCGACCCAGAGGCGGTAGGTGATCTCGTCGGTTTCCCGGTCGTACTCGTCGTGCGTCACGGCGAGCCGGCCGGGCAAGCGCGCGTGACCCTCGCCCAGCGTGGTGGCGGTGCTCGCGGCACGGGCGATCAGCAGGGCGTCGCGGGCCTCGGCGGTGGGTGCGACGCGGTAGGCGGCCAGGGCGAGCGCCGCCGCGTCACGCGGGCGGGCCAGCCGGGCCAGGGCGGCGTCGGCGGCGCGCAGCGACAGCGCCTGGTTGCGCTCACGGGTGGCGGCGAACTGGGTGTTCACGGCGTAGGCGGTCGCGGCGGCGAGCAGCAGGACGAGCACGGCGAGGCAGGCGACGAGGCGCCGCAACCGCCGCACGCCCCGCCGGCGCTGTGCCTCCCGGTCCTGTTCGGCGGCCAGGCCCGCGTCGACGAACTCCCGTTCGGCCTCGTTGAGCCGGGGTGCGAGGCGGCGGGCCTGCTCCAGGTGGGCACCGCGGTAGAGGGCGTCCGGGTCGCGGTCGTGCGCGCGCCAGGCGTCGGCGGCGCTGGTGAGCCTGCGGTGGGCGCGCAACGCGTCGCGGTCCTCGGCGAGCCAGTCCACCAGCCTCGGCCACGCGCGCAGCAGCGCCTCGTGGGTCAGCTCGACGGTGTCGCGGTCGAGCGTGATCAGCCTGGCCGCGGCCAGTCGGTCGAGCAGCGCGTCGCCCGCGGGCAGTTCGGCGCGGGCCACCCGGCGGCGGGTGTCCTCGGTGCCGTCGCCGGGGGTGACC
This sequence comes from Saccharothrix carnea, assembly GCF_003014735.1. Taxonomy (GTDB): domain Bacteria; phylum Actinomycetota; class Actinomycetes; order Mycobacteriales; family Pseudonocardiaceae; genus Actinosynnema; species Actinosynnema carneum. The sequence goes on from NZ_PYAX01000030.1 coordinate 40,790, forward strand.
AGGCGCTGGAACACCTGCCGTGCCGCCTGCTGCTCCGGCTCGGGCAGCGCTTCGTAGACCTGTTCGGCGGTGCGGGCCAGGGCGTGTTCGACGCCGCCCGCGTCCTCGTAGCCCGCCAGGGTGAGCACCGCGCCGCGGCGGCGGTGCCACGTCTCGACCAGCACGTGCGAGGCCAGCGGCAACGCGCCCTGGTGCGCGGCGACGTCCGCGATGAGGCGGGCCACCAGCGAGTTCTCCAGCGAGACGCCCCGGCGGGCGGCGGGCTCGATGACGGCGCGGCGCAGCTGTTCCGGGCTCATCGGCCCGACGAGCGACTGCGAGCGGTGCAGGGCGTCCAGCAGCTCGGGGTGGCGGGCGCAGTGGCCGTAGAAGTCGGCGCGCACGCCGAGGACGACGCGGGCGGCACCGGCGGCGTGGGTGAGCGCCCGCACCAGCCATCGGCGGTCGGGCTCCGCGCAGAGCGTGAACGCCTCCTCGAACTGGTCAACCACGAGCAACAGGTCGTCGGCGGCCTGCCGCAGCAACACCCTCAGGTGCTCGGGGTCGGCGGCGAGCTCGGTACGCACGTCGACCGGTGACCTTTGGCCGGCCAGTGCCGCCGCCAGCTCGGTGATCGGGTCGGAGCCCGGCGTGATGATCACGTGCTCGCCCCACTGCGCGGCCAGACCCGCGCGCAGCAAGGAGGACTTGCCCGCGCCGGACGCGCCGAACACCCCGACGAAGGGCCGTTCGCGCACCAGCGCGAGCAGCCTGCCCACCTCGGCCTCGCGGCCGAAGAACCGGTCGGCGTCCGTGACCTGGTAGGCGGCCAGCCCCACGTACGGCGCGTCGCCGTGGTCCGCGCTCTCCGCCGCCAGCTCACGCCAGCGGGCCGTCCACTCCTCGACGTCTCCCCCGCAGGCGCGGACGAACGCCCTGGTCACCGCGAGGCTCGGCAGCCTGCGCCCGGACACCGCCTCGGACAGCGCGGCGGGCGAGTAGTTCGCCAGCCGGCCGAGTTCGCGGTAGGACGGCAGCCCGGCGACGCGCCGCAGCCGCCGCAGGTCACCGGCGAACTTCAGCACCGGCGTGTCCTCCTCGACCAGCGGACGTTCCAGGCGCGGCACCCGTACCCCCTTTCGACACCTCGATTCTCCCGCGTGGAGCTCGTGGGGCGAGGGCGGCCATCCGGACCAACGGACGCGCCGGTGTGCCCCTCGCGCTTCGAAGGAGCACACCGGCGCGCCGTGATCAGGGGCTGGTGCAGGTGAGGGCACCGGTGGTCGGGGTGCTGCCGCTGACGATGAAGCCGAAGGTGGTCGAGGCGTTGGGTGCGAGGGTGCCGTTCCAGGCGGCGTTGCGCACCGCGGCCTCGGGGCCGGTCCCGACGAGCACACCGCCCCAGACCTGGGTGAGCTGCCCGGAGCCCAGCGACCAGCGCACGGTCCAGCCGGTGATCGCCGAACCGGCCGTCACCTTGACCTCACCCTGGTAACCGCCCTGCCACGAGTTCACCGTGCGGTAGGAAGCGGCGCACGCACCGGTCGGCGGGGTCGTGGTGGTGGTGGTGGTCGTTGTCGTGGTCGTCGTGGTGGTGGTCGTGGTGGTGGTCGTGGTCGGTGGGTTGTCGTTTGGTGCGACGGCTCGGCCGGTTGCGGGGGAGATCATGCCCGCGCAGAGGTTGCGGTTGGCGAGGTTGGCGGCGATTTGGGGGACGGCGTTGAGG
>NZ_PYAX01000031.1 GCF_003014735.1 Saccharothrix carnea
CGGATGAGCCATGAGCACCGCGCCGACCGGGTCCGCCCCACGGTTGGGCTCTGCGGGAGGGGAAGCCCTCGCAGAAACCTCCGTCAACGCGCCTCGGCCTGAGCTGAAAGACCCCAGCTAGTGCTGCGTCACGCAACCTCGATCAGGTAATCGGTCCAGGTGCGGATGGGGGAATCGGTGGCGAAGCCGGTCCTGGGTCTGGCTCGGGCGTTGCGCCGGCGGATTTAGGCGGCGATCGTGGCGTTCTGCTCGGCGTGGCTGCGGTGGTCGGTGCCGTTGAGGGTGAAGTAGCGCAGGAACGGCGGCGACCGGGCGCCGCCGTTCCGGTGACGTGGGTGTCAGAGCTTGCCCGCGCCGGAGCCCGCGGTGACCGACGACTTGACCGTGCTGACGTCGTCGGCGGTGTAGCTGTACGGGATCGCGGCGACCGTGCCGTTGACCTCGCACGGGCCGGAATTGGTCAGGGAGTTGTTGCGCGCCACGAGACGTCCGGGATCGGAGTCCGCGTAACCGCTCGCCGACCAGCACGCCTGCTGCACGTTCTCGAAGACGTTGCCCTCAACCAGAAGGCCGGCGTCCATGAGCGAGGCGATGGCGTAGGAGTCGGCGTTGTTGTTGACATTGGTGTAGTAGTTGTTGAACACGTGGACCGTCTCGCCGAAGCGCACCCGCGGGCTGCGTTCGAAGGTGCGGTCGAACCAGTTGTGGTGGTACGTGACGCGGAGGTGGCCGCGGTCCTCGCCGCCGTTGCCGTCGGAGTGGCCGACCAGGGACGTCTTCCAGTGGTTGCGGATGACGTTCCACGACACGGTGATGTAGTCGGCGGCGTGGGTGATGTCGAGCATGCCGTCGTAGTAGTCGGGGTTGTCCTCAATGGTGCTGGACATGGTGTTGTGGTCGATCCAGATGTGGGTGGCGCTCTCGATCTGGATCGCGTCGCCGCCGACCTTGCCGCGGATGTTCAGGTTCTGGATGATCACGTTGGCCGGGCGCATGTCCTCGATGTTGAGCGTGGTCCCGGAGATGCCCGAGGTGGAGCCGACGCCCCGGATCGTCTTGTCCGCGCTGATCTCGACCGTGCCGGTGCCGCTGAGCATGCCGTTGACCAGGATGGTCTTGGCGCCCGCGGACTGCGCCTGGGTGCGGAAGTCGGCGAACGTGCTGACGGTGACCGTGGTGCCGCCCGCGCCACCGGTGGTGCCACCGGCCTGCGCGGCCCAGCCGACGAGCCCGCCGGGCGGTTGCGGCTGCGGTGTGCCACCGGCCTCGAAGTCGAGGTGGTCGATGTTGGGCAGGCCGCCCGAGGTGGTCGGGTTCAGCCGGACGGTGTTGCTGCCCGCGTTCACCGGCACGCTGAACGTCTTGGTCACCCACGTCGACCAGGCGCCGGTGCCCTCGAACGACGGCGACTGCGTGGTCGTCCCGTTCACGACGAGGTTCGCCGGTCGTGTGGTGGTGGTGCCGTTGGCGAACCGCACGCCCAACGTCGCCGTGCCGGCGGCTGCGGCGTTCACCGTGAACTGGACGTAGCCGCTGGTGGAGTTCGTGCCGTTGCAGAACCCGCTGCCGGTGAAACCGGACCAGTTCGAGTCGACCGAGCCGGAGCACACCGCGGGCGAACTCTCCGCCTCGTACCGGGTGGGCGCGGCCTGGGCGGCGGACGCCACCGCGACCAGCGCGCCGGCCAACAAGCCGACGCAGGCGATCAAAGGTTTCACGCGCATAATTCGTCTCCGTGGCGTAGGTAAAACCGATTCCGACGCAGTGGAAGACACAGTGCCCCCTGGTGCTTCATTGCGCCGCAGGACGGGAAATCGCTTTCCAGTCGGATGCTAGGAGGTGGCCAACCGCAGGTCAACGGCCTGGATCGGAAATCGCGCACTGGTCATACTCGTGAACAAAACGGTCATACTCGTGAACCGGGTGCGTGCATTTGCCCGAATGGGCAGGGCCGGGTGAATCGGGGTAGACCGGGCTCGCGGGCCTTGTGGTCGCGGCGACCGCCTCGGCACACTGCACGCCTCCGCTCACCGTTGGGGGACTCCATGCGGACGTTGCTCGTCACCGCACTGGCCGCGAGCCTGCTCGTGGTCGCACCCGAGGCCGAGGCCGCGACGATCGCCTGGCAACCGTGCCCGGACCAGCCCGCCGCCGAGTGCGGCACGGTGTCCGTCCCGCTCGACTGGGCCGACCCGCGCGGACCGAGGGCGGACCTGGCCGTGTCACGGGTGCGCGCCACCGATCCGGCGCGTCGGATCGGCGTGGTGTTCGTGGACGCGGGCGGTCCCGGCGGGTCCGGCGCGGAGTTCGCCCGCGCCCCCTACCTGAGCGCCGAGGTGCGGGCCCGGTTCGACGTCGTCGGCTTCGACCAGCTCGGCACGAACAACAGCTCGGCGATCCGCTGCTCGGCGGAGCTGATGGCCCGGCACCCGGGCGACGACCCGGCGGACGAGGCCGCGTTCGCCGCCCTGGCCGCGCACAACCGCGCGGTGCGCGACGAGTGCCGTGCCCGCCACCCGGTGTTCGACCACGTGGACACGGCCCGTTCGGCGCGGGACCTGGACGCGGTGCGCGAGGCGTTGGGGGAGCGGCGGATCAGCTTCTACGGCATCTCCTACGGTACGCTGCTCGGTCAGCAGTACGCGGAGCTGTTCGGCCCGCGGGTGCGCTCGATGGTGCTGGACGGCGTGATCGACCACAGCGCCGACCTGCGCCGGCTCGTGCTGGACCGGGCCTGGGCGGTGGAGGAGTCGTTCGGCGTGTTCGCCCGGTGGTGCGCGGAGAATGCCACGTGCGCCCTGCACGGGCAGGACGTGTCCGCGGCCTGGGAGCGGGCGCTGGCCGAGGCCGACGGGATCGGGCTGGGGCGGCACAACCTGATCCAGTGGGCGTTCGGGGAGATCCGCGACGGGGCGTGGGAGAGCCTGGCGTCGCTCATCGTGGACGTCGGTGGCCCGCGCGGCCTGTCGTTCGAGCCGAACTACGACTCGCTGCGGTACGCCGTGGTGTGCCAGGACTTCGCGCTGCGGTTCGCGGGCTTCGCCGAGTACCGGGCGCTGCGGGAGGCCGAACTGCGGGTGTCGCCCACGATGCGCGGCTCGTTCCTCGGGCACCAGGAAGCCACCACGTGCATCGGGTTCACCGCCCCGCCGGCCAACCCGCCGCACCGCCTCGACGTCGACGACGCGCCGCCGCTTCTGCTGCTGACCAGCCGGTACGACGTGGCCACGCCCTACCGGTGGGCGCGCGACGTGCACCGGCAGGCGAAGGGCTCGCACCTGGTCACCTTCGACGGCCCCGGCCACGGCGTCTACCACGCCAACGCCTGCACGCGGGCCGCCACCGACTCCTACCTGCTCGGCACGGCGCCCGCCCGCGACGTCACGTGTTGATCACCGGGCAGAACTCGGCGAACACCGCTTGCAGCGCGGCGTCCTGGGCCGCCACCGAGGTCAGGTTGGTGTTGATGGCGACCGTGATCTGCCGGCGCGCGTCGGGGGAGTGCATGGTCCAGGTGTGGTAGCCGGGCACCGAGCCGTTGAAGCCCCAGATCTCCGGTGCGGCGCAGCCCGGCGGCAGCGGGATCCGCATGAGGCCCAGCCCGAACTCCATCCCCGCGATGCCGCTGGGCACGGTCGCGCGCATCTCGGCCAGCTGCGCGGTCGGCACGAGCCCGCCGGTGAGCAGGGCGCGGAAGAAGCGGTTCAGGTCGTCCACTGTGGACACCAGGTTGCCGGAGCCCCAGAACCGGGACATCTCGTAGTCGGTGACGTCGGTCGGCGGCGCGTCCGGGCCGTGCAGCCGCTCGTAGCCACGGGCGGCCGGCCGGTCGACGTGGGGGTAGCGGTAGGGCAGTGAGCTGTCCCGCATCCCGGCCCGGTCCAGCACCCGTCGTTGCAGCGCGGAGTTCAGCGGTTCGCCGGTCAGCCGTTCCACCAGCTTGCCGAGCACCGCGTAGTTGGTGTTGGAGTACTCGACGCCTTGACCGGGCGGGAATGACAGCGGCTTGCCCTCGGTGCCCTGCCGGATCGTCTCGTCCGGCGACTGGTGCCGCCACCGCGTCGAGTCGATCTCCGGCAGGCTGCGCCACCGCTCGGTGTGCGGGATTCCGCTGGTGTGCTGGAGCAGGTGGCGCACGGTGATCGGCTCGGGGTAGGGCAGCAGGCCGGGCAGGCGGTCCTGGACGCGGTCCTCCAACCGGACCCGTCCCTCGCCGACCAACTGCAGCACGGTGGTGGCGACGACGGTCTTGGTGATGCTGCCGGCCCGGAACCGGCCGCGTGGCTTCGGCGTACCGCTGTCGCGGAGGTCACCGACCCCGCTGTACCCGTACCACTGGCCGTCCTGGTCGTGGACGCCGGCGAGGGCACCGGGTGAGCCGACGTCGACGGCGACGTCCAGCGCCGCCCGCACCCCGGCCCGCGACGGCACGACCGAAGCCGACGCGGTGACCGAGGCGGCGGTGAACAGGGCGGTGCAGGCGGCGAGGGTGGCCACCCGGCGCAGGGCGCGGTTCATGCGAGATCCCCCAGGATCCGTCAGGGTCGTGGACCAACCCCGAGCACCCTAGGGAAACCTGACCCCCGGCACGGCCGGAAGGCGTCCAACGGTTCGTGAAACCGGACCCGGCTACCCTTCGCCGCGCATCGAACGGCGGATCTCCTCCAGCTTGTCCAGCCCGGCCTGGCGGCGTGCCTCGAACCGGTCCTCGACCGCCTTGGCCTCCGGGGTGGCCTCGGCCAGTTCCTCGGCGCCGATGCCGGTGGCGACCCGGTTCTCGATCCGGTCCCGGACGTGCTCGAAGGTGGGCACGCCGTCCTCGGTGTAGTCACCGGCCGGCACCACGGTCGGCGCCGCGTCCTCGACGATCTCGGCGTCGATCACCGGATCCTGGTCCCCGTTCATCGCCCAACTCCGTTCGCCGTGCCGACCACGAGGCTACCTCGCGAGCACCGACCGGGCCTCCTCGCGGCACAGCTCACTCCACCGCGCCAGGTACGCCGCCGCACGCCTGCGCACGTGCCGCGGCACCACCTCGTCCAACGCCACCCCGCGCACCGCAACCGCAGCCCTCTCGCGCACCTCCGGCGACAACCCGACCGCCGCCTCCGCACACCGCACCCGAGCCACCGCTGGCAGCTGCCCGTCGCGTGCCATGGCGACCAACTCCAGTGCCGCCTCGGTCGGTTCCAGCAGACCGATCGCCTTGAGCGCTGTCCGGCGCAGCAGCGGGTTCGCTGTGTCGAGCAAGCCACGCAGCACCGCCATCGCCGCACGCCGAGCCGTCGGCGCTTGCTCGATCAGGTTCCGCGCCGACTTGATCCGGACGGTGACCGGCACGTTCTCATCCACCATGAGCGACCGCAGCACTTCCGCGGCCCGCTCCCGCCCCACCACCCCGAGCTGCGCCAGTTCGTACGCCGACCGCCGCCGCAGCACCGGCCGTACTGCCGGGTCGGTCGCGATCGAGTGCAGGACCCGTGCCGCTGCGGCCCGATCCTCTACGTCGTACGGGGCCAGCTTGGTGGCTGCCTGCACCCGGATCGCAGGCGACATCCGCTCGTCATCTCGCATCGTACGCACCCCATCGAGCCCGTCGTGCTGCCGCAACGCATACCGGAACTCCAACCGGTCACGGTCCGACGTGCGCGGCTCGCGAACCACCGCCCGCAGGAACTCCGCGACGGACTCCGGCAACCTCGTGGTGATCTCCACGACGAGCCGCGCCGCTCTCACCCGGTCCCGAGCCGGGAAAGCCTCATCGGTCACCGTCCCCAACGCCTCGTCCAACACCCGCCGCCAGGACCCGGGCGTCAACTGCGCGAGCGCTTTCCGTGCGCCGGAGAGGTCCGCCATGGCCTCCAGCTCCCGCACGGCCTCCGGCACGAGCGCGGCCGACAACCCGGCCAACGCGACTGCCGCCGCCACCCTGTCCGCAGCAGATGTCTCCGGCGCGGCGAGCGCCTCGCGCGCCTCGGCCTCCGCCTCGGCGGCCAGCGGCAGCTCGCCCCGGTAGTCCGCTGTCGGCACCCGTTGGCCGATGGGCAGCGAGCGATCGGCGAGGAGAACGCGTTCCGCCTCCGTCCGCTCGCGCCTGGGGAGGTGTGACACCAGGCGCCGCACACGTTCGCTTCCATTGGACTGCCGGATCAGCGTATTGATGAGGTGGAGGACTTCGTCGACGCCCGAAGGCTTGACGTAGGCCGTCCACTCTGCGCTAGAGGCGCGCTCATTCGCCGTAGCAGCCGGGCCACCGGCGTACTGTCGCAAGAAGGCGACCGCGGTGTGGGTGAAGCGTCGGTCAAGCATCGCGAGGTGATAGGCAGCGGCCTGCCGCCGGGATGACGTCTCCTCATCGGCCTCGACCACGCTTCGGCTGAACGCGATAGCCGTGTCGACCACATCGGGCTCGCAATCGGCCAAAACCCGGTAGGTGCCGCAGCGCGGCACGACGCTGAGAAACGCATCCTCCGCTCGGCGTCGGATGACGCCGAGTGCCTGATCCCGTTCGGTTGGCGCCAAGTGATGCACCAAGACCGCAGCCTTCTGACGCCTGTCGCCGGGGACATCGCGATCGGCCATGACGTCCATCAGCCAAGGCAGGACTTCGACTCCTTGTCGAGCGAGACCGAGCACCGCCGCCTCGCTTACCAAGGGCATCTCCGTGACAATGCGCGTGTGGTCGCTGGGGACGAGTTGGGCCAGCATGGTGGCGGCCTGGGCGCGAACACCCGGCTCGGCTGTGCCGCCGAAGACGACGGTCCGCAGGGCAGCCACCACGTCTTCCCCGTACCCGAAGCCGAGCCGGTCGAGGGCTCTCGCGGTGCGCCAGAGGCTGGTCGCGGTGGCGGAGGCCGCGGACAGCACCTCCCGCAGCGCGCGGGCCAGCGCGGCGCGATTACCGATTCCGAGATCGTCGCAGTGCATGGTCATGAAGGTGTAGTCCAAGCTTGGAACGGTGGCCGAGCGCACCAGGTCGCACAGACCGTCCACGGCGGCGTGGTGGAAAGGCTGGCCGAGCCGGATCAATGCTGCGGCGGCGGAAGTTCGCATTCGGTAGCTGTTCCCGGCGGAGTTGAGCACGGGCAGCAGAGCCTGGGCGATCCGGTGGTGGTCGGCGTCCGAGGTCGCGTACGTCGAAGCGCCGTCGAACACGTCTGTCAGGTGGTGGTCCACCGATCGTGTGGCGTCGAGGAACGCTTCCAGCGCCTCGTCGTGGTACGCCGTGTCGAGGTTGAGCACCGCTCGCCACGCACGCAGCGCCAGCCCGAGGTCGGACTGCGTCCGGGCCAGGGCGAGCAGGGTGGCCTCGGCCTCCTTGTGGAACTGCGGTCCCAATCGCACCAGCCGTTCTGCGGCCATGCACCGGTCTTCCGGTGACAGACCTAGGTCGGAGAGCGCGTGCTGTAGACGCGCGACTGCATCCGCGCGGTGTGGTCCGCCCAGGTTCGCGAGGTTGGACAACGCGGAGACGCGGTCCAGGTCGGTGCTGTGCGGCTCGGTGGTCACCTGCCACAGCGCGCGGGCGGCTTCCGCGTGGTGCTTGGGGTCGAGGTCGGCCAGTTCCTTCGCGGCCCACAGGACGTGGTTCGTGGCCGAGCGGGTGTCCGCGATCACCCGCCGGAGGTGTTCAGCCGCGAGTGCGGCGGCTCCCGGGCCGAACTCGCCCAGCCGGGACGCGCATTGCCACCGCGCGATCGGGGTGAGGTCAGGCTCCTCCAGCATCGCCACCAGGTGGCCGGCCGCGGCGCTGCGGTGCTGTGGGCCGAGTTCGCCGAGTGTCTGTGTCATTCTCGTCCGACTGAGAAGCGAACGGCGTGGGTCGGTGATCAGGGCGGTGAGGGTCTCGGCGGCTTCGGTGGCCAGGTCCGGGCCGAGCGACGCCAGGCCGAGCGCGGCGTCTCGGCGGCCGGTGTTGCTGTCGACGGGGTCGCGCAACACGGCGCGGAAGACCTCGGCGCCGTGGTCGTGGAACTCCGCCCCGATCTCGACCAGCCCGGTCGCGGCCTCGACCAGGTCGTCAGTCGGCGTCTCGTCGCTGGTGGTCAACGACATCAGGGCTTCGACGGCGAACGCGCGTTCGGCCGGGCCGAACGCGGCCAGCACGACGGCCGCGGTGCGGCAGGCGTAGCCGGAGGCCAGGGGGTTGGTCAGCACGGCTCGCAGGCCGCGCGCGGAGGCCTCTCGTTCGCCCGCACCGCACTCCGCCAGTGCCTCGGCGGCGGCGAGGCGTTCGTAGACCGAGGCGGACGGGTGGTCGACCACGGCGGTCAGGTGGGCGATCGCTTCCGCGGTGTGCGGGCCGCGTAACCGGGTCGCCAGCGCCGAGGCCGCCTCGGTGCGGGAGTCGGCGGGCGCGTTGTCGGTGCGCACGAGCGCGACCAGCCAGTCCGCCAGCCCGGGGTGGTGGGTGGCACGGCCCGCCTGGGCGAGGATGTCCGAGCCGGGGTACTGGGTGGTCATCGCCCAGTCCCACACCGTGGCCAGGAACGCGTCCACGACCTCGCGGCTCGCGGGCACGCGCTTGGCCAGCAGGCGGGCGGCCAGCAGGTGGGCCTCGGCATCGGCGCCGTGCAGCCACCGCACCAGCGGGTCGGCCTCGGTGGGGCGCAGACGGGTGTAGTGCAGCAGTACGGAACGGGCGAAGCGGCCGCGTTCCTTCGGCCTGGCCGCGTGCACGGTGCGCACGAAGCCGTCGTGCCCGGGGGTGAACCGCTCGGGGAACTCGCGGGCCAGCGAGGTCGCCGCCAGGTGCTCGGCGAAGCTGTGGTGCAGGAAGCGCAGGTCGTCGCCGCGGATCACCAGCGGGCCGACCGAGACCAGGAACGTCGTCAGCGCCTCGCGCCAGTCGGCGGGCAACGCCGCCGCGGGCACGCGGTCGGCCACCCACGACCGGGCCGCCGACACCAGCGACGTGTCGGTCTCCGAACGGGTGCGGCCCAGGTGCTCCAACAGGCCGTCCCGGTAGGGCTCGAACGGGCCGGTCGTCGTGCGGGCCGACCGCAGGAACTCCAGGTAGGCCTCGTACAGCTCGTACTGGTTGTCGGGCAGCGGCCGGTCGCCCCGGCGGGCGAACACGATCGCGGCGATGGTCGCCAGCAGCGGCACGCGGACCAGTTCGTCCAGGTGCGCCTCGCGGATCTGGCGCAGGAACCGGTCCGCGGTCTCCGCACCCTCCTCGGCGAACCAGTTGCCCGCGAACGACCGCAACGCCTCACCGTCGAACGGCAGCAGTTCGTACCGCGCCGCCCCGATCCGGTACAGCGGCGCCAACGCCGCACCTTCCACCGGCCGGGTCGTCACCACGATCCGGTACGGCCCGTCCGCCGCCCACGACCCCAGCACCGACGCCAGCCGGTCGCGGTCCGCGCCGACCGCCACCTCGTCCAACGCGTCCACCAGCAGCAGCCACCGCCGACCCGCCGCCCGGTCGGCCAGCACGTCCGCGCCGACCGGCCCGCGCAGCAGCGCCCCGTACTCCGCCTGCGCGCTGTCCGCCAACGCCTGCGAGAACGGCAGGTCCAACCGTGACGCCAGTTCGCGCGCGGTCAGCCGCAACGGCACCACCGGCTCGGCCAGGGCAAGGCCGGGTTCGCCGCACCACCCGGCCGCCAGGTCCGCCGCGAGCCGCAGCGACAACGTCGACTTGCCCTGGCCCGCGCCGCCGGTGATCAGCAGGTGGTCGTCACCGTCCAGCGCCTCCTCCACCGCCCGCGCCGGTGGACGCACGGCCACGCGTGGCGCCGGCGGTCGCGGCACCTCCACCAACCGCCCGTGCCCGTCCAGGATCGGCGTCGGCCGCGACTCCGCGTGCGGTTCCTCCGCGCCCGTGCTCAACTCCTGCCGCACGTACACCGTCGCCAACGACGGCCGCCGCGCACCCGGCAACCGGTAGGGCAACTCCCGCGCCGCCCGCACCTGCGCGCTCATCAACGACAGCACGCCGACCGGCAGCTCACCCGGCCGGCCGATCGGCAGTCCACCGAAGTGCAGGTGGACGTCACCCTCGATCACCCCGGCCTGCACGCTCGGCCCGAGAACGTCACCGCCGACGTGGTTCCCGCCCACCGGCCGGCCGTCCTGTTCCACCCGCAACTCCCCGTCCGCCGCACCGACGCGAGTGGTTGTCCACGCTACCGGACCACCCGGCCCCGTCCGGCGCGGTTCGCTGTCCTGCCGGCATCCGTGGCCGAAGCCACCTGGGGAGACTCGGACGCCGACGAACGCGGGCGGGCCGAGCCGGCGCTGTGCCGTTGGTTGCGACCAACCGGGTCCCTCACCGACCGCCGGACCCACGTGACGTGGGAGTCCCTGCAGCTCCACCGGCGGCACGACACCCCGACCGCCGCCGGTAGCGCCGCTCCGACTCGGCCCCGCGACGGGCGTGGGTAGGGTCGGGCGGGTGCGGCCGTTGTTGCTGCTCGACGTCGACGGCCCGCTGCACCCGTTCGCGGCCCGCACCCCGCCCGAGGGGTACGTCGAGCACCGGTGGCGGCTGTCGCGGCTGCCCTGGCGGCGGGTGGTGCAGCGGGTGTGGCTCGACCCGCGGCACGGTCCCGCGCTGCTCGACCTCGCCCACCGCACGGGCGCCGAACTGGCCTGGGCCACGACCTGGGAGGACCGGGCCAACACGACAGTCGGACCGGCGCTCGGCCTGCCGTCGCTGCCCGTCGTGGGTGTCCGGGCGTACGAGGGTGTGGGCGACTGGAAGTTCGGCGCGGTCGGCAGGTTCGCCCGAGGTCGGCCGCTGGCCTGGCTGGACGATGATTTCGACCTGTTCCCGACCGCGCGCGGAAGGTTCCTCGAACGGCGGCGTGACACCCCCACCGCGTTGATCGCCGTCGACCCCGCCACCGGCCTGACCGCCGAGCACTTCGCGGCGGTGGAAGAGGCACTGGGCACGTAGTCCCGCCGCGTTCCTGTCCGGTCGTGTCAGTGACACCCCTTTGGTCCAGACCATAATTTAGGACGACCGCCGCCGCTGTCCATCCCACTCTGACCACTCTGACCCTTCTGACCGGACGCCCCGCCCTCCGATCGGCCCGGCCCGGAGGACGGGGCGTCCGGGGCCATCAAACGGGTGATGCCGCTCGGAGGTGATGCGGCCGGGCGGCCGGGGTGCCATGTTGAGAGGTGACGAAGTGGCGTGCACTCTGGTGGGGGAGCGCGATGCGGCGGACAACGATCGTCCTGCTGTCGGTGGCGGGCCTGCTCGCGGGGTGCCTCGGCCAGCCGCGCGGAGCCGATCCGGAGCGCAACGCCGACGTCAAGGACGTCACGCTCACGATCACCGCCAACGCGGTCGCGGGCGGGAAGAACGCGCGCGGTGCCGACTGGATCATTAACTGGGTGATCCCGCGGTTCACCGAGGAGCAGAAGGCCAAGGGCGTCAACGCCACGGTGCGCTTCGAGCAGAACGGCGCGGGTGACGAGGACTTCAAGACCAAGGTCGCGCTGGACTTCAAGACCGGCGGCGGTGGCGACATCGTGGAGCTGGACGGCATCTGGCTCGGCGAGTTCGCCCAAGCGGGTCACGTCCGGCCGTTGGACGACGTCGTCGGCAAGAGTGAGGTCGACGCGTGGGACGGCTGGCGGCAGATCCCGGACGCCGTGCAGGGGCTCGGCGAGTTCGACGGCAGGCGCTACGGCGTGCCGATGGGCACGGACGGCCGGGTGCTGTTCTACAACAAGAAGCTGTTCGCGCGGGCGGGCCTGCCCACCGACTGGCAGCCGCGCAGCTGGGACGACGTCCTCGACACCGCCGCGAAGCTCAAGGCACTGCCGGGCGTGGTGCCGCTCCAGCTCAACGCCGGCACCGCGATGGGCGAGGCGACCACCATGCAGGGCGTGCTGCCCGCGCTGGCGGGCACCGGCACGACCGTGCACGAGAACGGCAAGTGGCAGGGCGCCACGGCGGGCCTCGAGGACGTCCTCGCGCTCTACCAACGCGTCTACCGGGACGGCCTCGGCGACCCGGTCCTGCAGCAGGAGGCGAAGGGCCGGGACCGGTCGTTCGCGCTGTTCGCCGAGAACAGGATCGGCATCCTGCTGGAGAGCGACTACTTCTGGCGCTCGGTGGTCGAGCCGCGCACCGGCGTGGCCAGGATGGCGGACCGCGACACGGCCGTCGGCTGGGCGCTGATCCCGGCCCGCGAGCCCGGTGCCGGTGTCGGCGGCCAGGACTTCGTCAGCATGTCCGGCGGCGGCGTGCGGGTCATCAACCCCAACACGCAGTACCCGCGCCAGGCTTGGGAACTCATGCGGTTCCTGAACTCGGCCGAGGCGGTCAAGTCGGCGTTGGCGGGCGCCGCGCAGGTCACGCAGCGCACCGACGTGAACGACGAGGTGCTGGCCGGCGACCCGATGCTGGGGTTCGTCGCCGAACGGGTGCTGCCGATCACCCGCTACCGGCCCGGCTTGGCCGACTACCCGAAGGTGTCCGCGGCGTTGCAGCAGGCGACCGCCGACGTGGTGGCGGGCCGCAGCCCGGACGAGGCCGCCCGGTCCTACCACGACGCGCTGGTCAAGGCGGTCGGCGAGGACGCCGTTGCGGGCGGCTGAGGACCGCGACCCGGCGGGGCTGGGCACGGCGCGCGCGATCGGGTTCGTCGCACCGGCGTTGCTGCTGGTCGGCCTGTTCCTGGTGTTCCCGGCGCTGTGGACGCTCTACATCGGCATCACCGACTACCAGCTGACCGGACCGGCCGCGGCCGAGCCGAGCGTCGTCGGGCTCGACAACTTCGCCACCGCGCTGGACGACCCGCTGTTCGCCAACTCGCTCTGGCTGACCGCGCTGTTCGTGCTCGGCTCCGCCGTCGTCGGCCAGAACGTGCTCGGCTTCGCGCTCGCCTGGCTGCTGCGCCGGGTCCGGCCCGCGCTCCGGCGCACCGTCGAGGGGTTCGTGCTGCTGGCCTGGATCCTGCCCGGACCCGTCGTCGCCTACCTGTGGTTCGCCGTGCTGAGCCGGGACGGCGGCACGCTCGGCCTGCTGCTCGGCCGTCCCGAGACGGCGTGGCTGGTCGAGTACCCGATGGTGAGCCTGATCGTGTTCAACATCTGGCGCGGCACGGCGTTCTCCCTGCTGCTCTACACGTCCGCGCTGGCCGCCGTGCCGCCGTCGCACCTGGAGACCGCGCGGCTGGCCGGTGCGGGCGGTTGGCAGACCGTGCGGGACGTGGTGTTCCCGCACATCCGGGGACACGTGCTGACCAACACGCTGCTCATCAGCCTGTGGACGGCCAACGACTTCACGCCGTTCCTGCTCACCGCGGGCGGACCGAACCACGAGTCGGAGGTGCTGCCCGTGCTGATCTACCGGCAGGCGTTGGAGAGCGGGCAGCTCGGGTACGCGTCGGCGATGTCGTTGCTGCTGCTGTTCGGGAACCTGGTGGTGGCGTTGGTGTACCTGCGGCTGTTGCGCAGGCGCGCATGACGCCGGGGTGGGTGGTGCGCCGGATCGGCTTCTACGCGCTGGTCGCGGTGGTGCTGGCGTTCTTCGCGGTGCCGATGCTGTGGCTGGCCGGTGCGCCGTTCGACGCCCGTCCCGGGTTCGGCCTGCGGTGGCCGGAGTGGACGTCGGCGAACGTGCACGCCACGCTGCGCCACCCGTTCGCGGTGCGGTCGCTGGTCAACTCGCTGGTGCTGTGCCTGGTCGCGACCGCGGTGACGACGGCGTTCGCGGCACTGGCCGCCTACGCGCTGTCCCGCGTGCGCATCCCGGGCCGGGACGCGTTGCTGTACGTGCTGCTGTTGCTGTCCAGCGTGGTGACGGGCACCGCGGCCATGGTGCCGCTGTTCGTGCTGATGCTCCAGCTCGGGCTCATCGACTCGCGGTTCGGCACCGCGCTGGTGATCGCGGGCGGGATGCTGCCCGCCGCGATCTTCATCCTGAAGGACTTCGTGGACGCCGTGCCGCGCTCGTACGAGGAGTCGGCGCGGGTGTTCGGCGCGTCACCGCGGCAGGTGCTGGGGCACGTGGTGCTGCCGATCGCCCGGCCGGGAATCGCCACGATCCTGGTGTGGTCGTTCGTCAACGCGTGGGGCAACTTCCTGCTGCCGTTCCTGCTGCTGCGCGACGTCGACAAACAGCCGGCGGCGGTGCTGATGCGGACGTTGCAGGACGAGGGCGGCAGCGCGAACCTCACCGTGATCCCGGTGTTCTCGCTGCTGTACTCGATCCCGGTGGTCCTGCTGTACCTGGTCGTGAACCAGCGGTACGGGTTCCGCTTCCACGGGGGCATCAAGAGCTGATGGCGGGCGTCGAGATCACCGGTGTGTCCACTGTGTACCCGAACGGGGTGCGCGCGGTGGACGCGCTCGACCTGCGGGTGGTGGACGGGGAGCTGTTCGCGCTGCTCGGGCCGTCCGGGTGCGGCAAGACCACGTTGCTGCGCACGATCGCGGGACTGGAGGTGCCCGCGGCGGGCACCGTCACGATCGGGTCGCGCGACGTGACGCGGTTGCCGCCCGGCCGGCGCGGGGTGGCGATGGTGTTCCAGGACTACGCGCTGTTCCCGCACATGACCGTGGCCGAGAACATCGCGTACCCGCTGCGCGTGCGCCGCGCGCCCAAGGCACGGCAACGCGAAGCGGCGTCCGAGGTGGCGGACGGCCTGAGCCTGTCCGGACTGCTCGACCGCAGGCCGGGGCAGCTGTCCGGCGGTCAGCAGCAACGCGCGGCGCTGGGCCGGGCCGTCGCCGCGGGCGCCGACGTGCTGCTGCTGGACGAGCCGCTGTCCAACCTGGACGCCCGGCTGCGGCTGGAGGCGCGGACGTTCCTCAAGCGCTTGCAGCACGACCTGGCGCTCACCACCGTGTTCGTGACGCACGACCAGGCCGAGGCGCTGGCGCTGGCCGATCGGATCGCGGTGATGGAGTCGGGCCGGATCCGCCAGCTGGGCACACCGCGCGAGGTGTTCCAGCGGCCCGCCGACACGTTCGTCGCGAACTTCATCGGCTCGACACCGATGAACCTCGTCGAGGCCACGGCCAGGGACGGTCACGTGGAGTGCGCCGGCGCGAGGCTGCCGGGCCCGCCGGGACTGGTCGACGGCACGCCTCTCGTGGTGGGCGTGCGGCCCGAGTACCTGGCACCGGCCGACGACGGCATCACCGGCGTGGTGTCGACGGTGGAGAACCTGGGCGTGTCGTCGCTGGTGACGCTCGACTGCCCGGACGGCACGCCGATCAGCCTCACCGTGCCGGAACAGCACGAACCCGCCCTCGGCCGCACCCTCACCGTCAACGCCGCGCCCGGCAGGCTGCTGTTCTACGACGCGGAGGACGGCGGACTGCTCGACGGTTGAGCCGGGCCGCCGCCGCGCCGGTGCCCGGGATCCGCACGCCGACGAACGGGTCCACGGTCGCCGTGGCCGTCGCGCCGCACACCGTGCCACGTGACGTGAACCCGCTCGCTCGTCAGCGCACGCGGTCGTAGACCACGGCGATCACACCCTGGTCGCCGGTCTCCTGGTGGGTGACCGTCCACTTCGAACCCGGCAGGCCGTCGTCGAACAGCCGCGGTCCGCCGCCGGCGATCTCGGGGCAGATCAGCAGGTACAGGCGGTCGACCAGGTCGGCGGCCAGGAGCGGCTTGATCACGCTGGCGCTGCTGTTGACCAGGATGTCGCCCTCGCCGTCCGCTTTCAGGTCGGCGACGATGTCCGCGGCGGGTGCGTCCACCACGCGGGCGCGTTCCCAGGGCGCCTCGGTCAGGGTGGTCGACAGGACCACCTTCTCGGCGTCGACCAGCCACTTCGCGTAGGCGCGGTCACGCGGGTCGGCGTTGTCGTCGCCGGCGACGGACGGCCAGAAGCCCAGGAACCCCTCGGCGTTGAGGCGGCCGAGCACCGCCGTCGTCGCGTCCTCGCACATGCGGGTCATGTGGTCGCGCGCGACGTCGGTGACCGCGTACGGGACGATCGCGGCGAGGTCGTGCGGCCCGGCGGGACCGCGGTAGCGCCCGTCGAGGGTGAGGACCAGGTTCGCGGTCACCTTGCGGGTGGTCGGGTTCGTCATGATCGTGCTTCCTTCTCGGTGAACGCCTTGGTGGTGTGCCGGGTCGCGTGGACGACGTCGGCGAGGTTGTCGAGCACCTGGTTCCAGCCGGTCGGGATCCCGGCGATGGACGGGACGGCGTCGACGGTCGTCGCGGTGATGCGCAGGCCGAGCCGGAGCAGCGTGCCCTCGGGGGTTTCGGTGAGCGCCAGGTCGTAGTGGCCGGTGAACGAGACGGCCCCGGCGGCGTCCAGCACGGAGAGGTCGAACACGAGCCGCTCGGGTTCGACCGCGGTGTGCACGGTTCCCGCCGAGCGGTAACGGCCTTCGGCGTCGCGGAAGTCGAGGACGGCACGCCCGCCGGCTCGCGGCTCGATCACGCAGTCGGTGACGGTCATCGACGGCGGTGCCCACCAGGACGCCAGCAGGTCCGGCTCGATCCAGTGCCGCCAGACCGCGTCCCGGGGCGCGGTGAGCACGCGCTCGAACGAGAACCCGCGCCCGTCCGCCCACCGATCCCCGTCCGCGGCCGCGGTCTCCGCCTCGATGGCCTCGCGGTACCGCGCGATGACATCCCGTTCGCCCTGGTGCGCGTCGCCGGTCGCGACCAGCTCCTGCAACCGCCGTGCCAGCGCCTCCAGTGGCCCGGTCTCGACCGCGTACACGCGTCGTTGCCCGAGCGGCGTGACCGTGACCAGGCCGGCCCGGGCGAGGGTCTGGAGGTGCTTGGTGGTCTGCGGCTGGCGGGAGCCGGTCAGCTCGGCCAGTTCACCGACCGTTCGTGGCCGCACGGCGAGGAGCTCCAGGATGCGCCACCGTGCGGCGTCCCCCAGCGCTGATGCGATCCGGTCCATGGGGTGAAGATTCACTCGGCAGAATATTCGTGTCAAGGAATATCTATCGCGAGGTGGCGGCCCGCAGGTCGCGCAACTTCATCGTCGGGGAAGGGCGACATGACGCACAGGCACAGGGCTACCGCCTGCACGCATCAGGCACAGGGCCACCCGCCCTGCTCGCCGTGGGCCGCCGCCCTGCTGGCCCTGGCCGCGGCGATCACGGTGCTGGGCGCGGGCGCCACCGCGGCTTCGTCACCCGGTGCGCGCGGCCGCCGAGCGGCGCATCACGCCGCACAACGCGGACCGCCGACACAACTCGAGGCCGGGGCGCCGCGCCTTCATACTTCCGGCAACAAGATCGGCGCTTCCATTCATCCCCGGACACACGATCACGATCGGGTGATCTACGAACGGCCGCGCGATCACCGCGACACCGCCGACTCGACCGCCGAGATCGGGTGCGTCGGCACCGGGTGCCGTCACGGTACCGGTTCGGGCTCCCGGTCGTGCGGTGGCGTGGGCAGGCGCGGTGGGATGCGTGGTAGTGGCGAACCGGTCGGGATCGGGGCGACCGGGGCAGGTTCGGGTGGCGGGGGAGGCGGCGGTGGCGCCGGTTCGGGGTTGATCGGTCGCAGTCCCGCGTCGTAGTTGACGGTCACCTGGCCGTCCGGGTGGATGGTGAGCGTGCCGGGGCCGATCTTGCCCTGGAACACGTTGCCCGCGCCGTCGATGGCGAAGATGAACGGCGCGCCCTCGCCGGTGAAGTGGACGCCTCCGCCCTTGGTCGGGTTGACCCGGAAGTTCCACGTGTTGCCGCTCATCTCGGTCAACCGGGCGAACAGGACCCGGGTGGCGGCGGCGCGTTCGGCGGGTGGCAGTTCGAGGATCATCCGCCGCACGGCCTCGAACCGGGCGTTGTTGTTCTCGCCCGCGATCGGGGCGGTGTGCGGGTCGAGGCGGGGCCTCGGCACGGGTTCGGGCGGCACGTCGGTCGGTGTGCGCACCGGTTCGCGGACGGGCGCGCGTTCGGAGAACAGCTTCTTCACCCCGCCCGCGACCAGCAGCCCGAGGTTCACCACGCCCTGCGTGCCGCGTTCCCACCGCTCGAACGGCGACATCTCGGTCGGCGAGAACGCCCGCTGCCCGTAGCCCGCCTCCACGATGTACGGGATACCGGTGAGGTCGGCGATGCCCAGCGCGACCAGCCCCATCCCTTCGAGGAAGCCCGGCCCCTCGCCCCGGTGGTCGGCCTTGTACTCCTGCCAGCGCCCGCGGATGCCCAGCCCGGCGCCCACCACCAGCAGACCCGCCAGCACGCCCCAGCCGATCGGGCCCGCCATCAGCAGCCCCACCCCGATGATGATCGTCGGCAGGGACAGGATCAACCCGGACAGGATGCCGCCGAGGACGTCACCGCACTTCTCCCGCAGCCACGACCGCATGGACCCGATGAGTTCGGCGAACCACCGCTGCACGGGCTGCTGGTCGCGGGCCCGCGCCGCGAGCCGCTCGGCCTCGCCCTCGAACCGGGTGGCGCCGTTCTGGCCGCGCGAGCGCGCGTCCGACACCCACGTGCGCTGCGCCTCGCCCGCCCGGTCGGCGGTGCCGGTCAACCCGGCCACGCCCTCCTGGTGCTTGGCGGCCAACGCGTCCGCCGCCTTGGCCGGCAGCCTGTCCAGCTCTCCCCCCACGGCGGTCCGGGTCTGGCCCGCCTGCGCGGTGAACGCGGCCGCGCTCTGCCGCAGCGCCGCGCCCGCCGCCTCGCCCGCGCGGCCCAGCGCCGCGGCGGCCTGGTCGCCGACACCGCCGAGGGACTGCCCGTGGTCGGTCGCGAGCCGTCCCGCGCCCTCCACCAAGCCTCCCGCGGCGTCACCGATGCCCTGCGCCACCTCGTCACCGGCCGTGCGGACGGCGGTCAGGGCCTGCCCACCCGCCGCGTCGGACGCCTCGGCGGACGTGGTCTCGGAGGCGACCAGTGCCGCGAGTGCCCGTGCCTGCTCGACGAGGTTCGTGGCGAGCCTCGCCGCGGTCTCGCGCAACCGGGTCCGGCTCTCCGCCGCCCACGCCTCCAGGTCCGCCTCGGCCGTCCGCCGTCCCGCCCGCAACGAGGCCACGAACCGCTGGTGCCCCTGCACGGCCGACTCGGTGGTGCGCGTGGCGGTGGCGCGCAACGCGGTCGTCGTGGTCGTCGCGCCTTCGGCGACGGCCCGGTCCGCCTCGCTCGCACCGGTCCGGATCTGCTCCGCGGCAGCGGCTTTCGCCGGTTCGTACAGGCTGGTCCGGGCCGCCGCCACCCCGGCACGCACCTGACCCGCGGCCTGCTCGCCCGACCTGGTCAGCTCGGTGGCCGCCTTGCCCGCCACGGCCCGCGCGATGCGTTCCTGCCCGTCCGCGATCTCCGGCTCGGCCGCGCCCGCGGCGGGACGTGCCGACTCCGGCGTCGGCGACTCGCGCACGGCGCGGGCGGCTTCCCGTTCACCGGTGGCACGTGCCTCTTCGCCGAGGGCGTCCACAGTGGACCGGGTGGCCGTCGTGGTGGCCGCGGCCTTGGCCCCGATCGCCGCCCGCGTCCCGGCCGACGCGGTGAGGGTTGCGGCGGCCTGCGCCGACGCTTGGGCGTCGACGGACGTGCGGAGCGTGCGCAGCGCTGACGTGGCGGTCGATTCCTGCGCCTCCGCCGTGGCGGCGATCCGGGCGCGGTGTGCCTGGACCGACTCGTCGACCCGGGCGGCCGAACGCTCGGCGGCCTCGTCCACCAGGAGCCTGCGCTGGTCCGCCTCCCGCACCAGTTCGCCCGGCAGCCCGCGGTCGGGGAGGGAGAGGGGGATCTCCGGCGGCGGCTCGACCTCCTGCCGGGTGGTCGGCGGCCCGAACAGCGACGCGACCGCCGCGTTGCCCGCGGAGCGCTGGAGCACGAGCAGGCCGGTATCCCGGCGGACGGCGACCGATCCGGGCCGCGTGCCGTCGGACGGTTCGGGTGACTCCCGGTGCCGTCGCATCGACCCTCCTGGCGTCGCCTCTACGGCAACACGTGGTGCCTGATCGGGATCAGGACCGGGAGGGCGGCCAGACGGGCAGTCGGAGCTTCCCTCGGGGGCGCGCCGGGGGTTGGGTTGCAGCGGTGAGCGGCGGCGCGTGGAATTACTCATGCGGGCCTGCCGCCGGCGTCGATAACGTGGTCCCCATGGTCGGCTTGCCGCGGGTCGTGGCGGTTGTGTGCGCGGGCTTGTTGCTCGCGTCGTGCGGTGTGCTGGACGGTGTCGGGGAGGAAGGCGACGCGGAGACGGATCGGCAGTCCTCGACCCTGGCCGACGCGATCGGCTACCCGCCGCAGTCCGACGCGACCGGCTTCGCCCGGGCCGCGCTGGGCACCACGCTCGGCAAGTCGGCCGGCTTCAGCGTCTTGCGGGCCGAAGACCTGGCGCACGAAGACCTCGAAGACCCGAGGGCACGCCTGGTCTGGCGGATCCACCGCGACGCGTTCGAGGGCGGCTGGCACCGGACACCGGCGTTCGACGCCTGCTACCAGGTCGACTTCAACTACTACGGCGCCGTCGCCGAGCCGGACCGGGTCACCTGCCCGGCCGACGCCACCCCGATCACGCCGCCGCCGCTGCCGAGGCGGGACATCCCGCCGGACCACATCCCGGCCCTGGAAGCCACCCTCGGCGCGCTGCCCGTGACGCCCGGAGAAGCGGAAGTGCGCACTGCCCTGGCCACCGGCCTGCCCGCACCGCAGGTCGACCCGGAGACGGACCTCGCCCGCATCCCGCCGCAGGTCCTGGTGCACGTCGACGGTTCCGACGTCGGCGTGGCCCTGCTCGCGGACAACCACGGCACCAAGGACTGCGTGCTGGGTCGTCGGGTCGGCGGCGAGGTCCTGGTGTGGTCGCTCAACTGGCGCGACCTGGGTCCGCTGGAGAAGCCGTGCAGCCCGGAGGCCGCGCTGGCTCAACGCCGTCGCTGACGAGCCTGCGCCCCGATCAGCGCCGACGAGTGGCAGCGCCGGGTCCCGGGCCTGCCACCCGGACCACCGTGCCGCCAGGGTCGGTCGCGGCACGGTGGTTGTCCGCCAGGAGCGGAACCACGGTCCCCCGAGGGGGCCACCGGTGTCAGGATGGCGCCATGGCGGACATCCTTCCCTTCCACCAGGAGCGGACCCGCGAGCCGGAGCCGTTGTGGCGGGTCGTGCTGGGACGGAACCTGCGGGCGACCCGGGAGGAGCAGGGCAGCCGGCTGGTCGACATCGCGGAGCGGGCCGGCATCTCGCCGCAGTACCTCTCGGAGATCGAACGCGGGCGCAAGGAGCCGTCCAGCGAGATGATCGCCGCGGTCACCGGCGCGCTCGGGGTGGAGCTGGGCGACCTGCTCGCCGACATCGCGGGCGAGGTCCGACGACGCCGGGCCACGGGCCCCGCGGTCGGCAGGCGCCCGGCGGGACCCGTGCTCATGGCGGCCTGACGGTTCAGGCCCGGTGGTCCAGGACGTGGTCGGCGAGCCCGTAGGCGACGGCACCCGCGGCGTCGAACACGCGGTCCCGGTCGGTGTCGTGCCGCAGCTGGTCGACATCGCGGCCGGTGTGCGCCGACAGGATCCGCTCCAGCTGCGTGCGCACCCGCACCACCTCGTCGGCCTGCAGGATGAGGTCCGGGATGGTGCCGCGGCCCTGCGCCGCGGGCTGGTGCAGCACGACCCGCGTGTGGGGCAGCACGAACCGCTTCCCGGCCGCGCCCGCGGCCAGCAGCACCGCACCCGCCGCGACGGCCTGGCCGACGCACGTCGTCGCCACCGGCGCCTTGATGTAGCGCATGGTGTCGTACAGCGCGAGCATCGCGGACGGGTCGCCGCCCTCGCTGTTGATGTACAGGTTGATCTCCCGTTCCGGGCTGTCCGCCTCCAGGTGCAGCAACTGGGCGATGAGAGCGTTGGCGACGCCGGAGTCGATCGCCGTGCCGAGGTAGACGATGCGCTCCGACAGCAGGTGCGAGTACACGTCCATGATCCGCTCGCCGCCCAGGCCGCGGGTGATGACGTTGGGGATGGTGTAGGTGCTCACGCGCGGACTCCGATCCTCGAGCCGAGCCCCAGCTCGTGCGTGCGCACGGGCACCACTTGGTCGAGGCCGGTGACGACGTGGTCGATGAAGCCGTACTCGAGCGCCTGCCCGGTGGTGAACCACCGGTCGTGCAGCGAGTCGGCGAAGACCCGGTCGATCGGCTGCCCGGTGTCCTCCGAGATGAGCCGGAGCACGGTGTCGCGGGTGTACCGCAGGTCGTCCGCCTGCACCTCCACCTCGACCGCCGACCCGCCGATCCCCGCCGAGCCCTGGTGCATCAGGATCCGGGCGTGGGGCAGGGCGAAGCGCTTGCCCGGCGTGCCCGCGGACAGCAGGAACTGCCCGGCGCTGCACGCCAGTCCCAGCGCGAGCGTGGCCACGTCGCACGGCACGAGCCGCATCACGTCGCGGATGGCCAGCATCGCCGGGACCGAGCCGCCCGGCGAGTGGATCCACAGCGCGATGTCCTTGTGGGGGTCCTCGCCGGCGAGGGACAGCATCCGGGTGGCGAGCACGGTGCCGTTGTCGTCGTCCAGCGGGCCGTCGAGGACCAGGACCCGCTGGGCGAGGAACCGTTCCCGGAGCCGGTGGTCGAACAGCCGGTGCCTGTCGTTGTCGGTCATGCACCGACCATGCCGACGACCCGGTGCCGTCCGCCGGTTTCTCCGCTGTGAGCAGATCAGCTCTCAGCAGGACCCACGGCCGCCTCAGCCCGCCTGTCGGCTGAGGTGTTCCCACTTGGCGAGCTCGGCCGTCCGCGCCCCGGTCAGCTGCCCGACCATGTCGTAGGCGGCGCCACCGAGGATCAGCCGCTTCGGCGGCTCGGGCAGGTCGACCACCTGCCGGAGGACCGCCGCGGCGAGCTTCGGGTCGCTGTCCTCCGACTCTCCCCACAGCTCCTGCAGCCACGTCCGCAGCGGCGCGTAGGCGGGGTTCTCCTCGGTCATGGTCAGGCCCCGGGTGAACAGGCTGGTCTCGTAGCCGCCGGGCTGCACGATGGTCACCTTGATCCCGAACCGCTCGACCTCCATCGCCAACGCCTCGCTCATCGCGTCCAGCGCCGCCTTGCCCGCGCTGTAGAGGCCGGTCGACGCGAAACCGCCGGCCGATCCCATCGAGGACACCTGGAGGATGTGGCCCGAGCCCTGGGCCCGCAGCAGCGGCACCACCGCCTGGTTCACCCACAGGGCACCGAAGAAGTTGGTGTCCAGGTGGGCGCGGGCCTGTTCCTCCGTGACCTCTTCCAGCATGCCGAGCATCGCGCCGCCGGCGTTGTTGACGACGACGTCGAGCCGGCCGAACGCCGCGTGGGCCCGCTCCACGCCCGCGACGACCGCCTGCCGGTCGGCGACGTCCAGCGGGAAGACGACCAGCCTGCCGCCGGACCCGTCGACTAGCTCGGCCAGCGGCGTGATGTCGCGGGCGACGCCGACGACCCGGTCGCCCGCCGCCAGTGCGGCCTCGGTGAACGCCCGACCCAGTCCGCGCGAGGCGCCGGTGATGAACCAGGTGCGGGGTTCGGTGTGTGCGCGTGTCATGCCATCTCCTCAGAGCTGAGACGAGACGTCTCGTCTCGATGCGGCATACTGTGGCACGGCACCGAGCCGGAGTCAAGACGGACCGTCTCGTTTCCGAGTAGAGTGCCGACATGGCCGCCAGCACCACGCCGGACCGCAGCCGTCGCAGCGAGCGGTCCCGGGTCGCGATCCTGACCGCGACGCGCGACCTCATCGGCGAGGTCGGGTACGCCAAGCTGACGATCGAGGCCATCGCCGCGCGCGCGGGCGTCGGCAAGCAGACGATCTACCGCTGGTGGCCGTCCAAGGGCGCGGTGGTCTTCGACTCGCTGCTCGCGCTGAGCGAACGACCGGACGGCGGCGGCATCGAACTGCCGGACACCGGGGACATCGACGCCGACCTCAAGGCGGTCCTGCGCGCGACCGCGGCCGAGTTCTCCGACCCCGGGTTCGAGGCGCCGATCCGGGCGCTGAACACCGAGATCATCAACGATCCCGAGCTGGCCGCGGTCTACCGGGAGAAGATGGAGCGCCCGATCCGCGAGGCCAAGCTGCGCCGGCTGCGCGGCGCGCGGGAGGCGGGCCAGCTCGCCGCCGACGCCGACCTCGACCTCCTGGCCGACATGCTGTACGCGCCGTTGACCCAACGCTGGCTCCTGCGCTCCGGCCCGTTGGACGACGACTTCGCCGACGCGCTGGTCGACGCCGCACTGCGCGCGTTCCGCCCCTGAGGCGCCACCCGCCCGTGGCGCGACCCACGGTCGAATTCGGGTGCGGCGGCTCCCGTGCTTGTCCTACCCTGGCCGACGTGATGCAGCACTTGTACTTCCTCTGAGGGACGACGCCTCCACCGGTACCGCGGACCGCGCTACCGGCCTTCGTCCTTCCCGCTCATCACCTTCTCGTCGGAGGCATTCCCTTCATGTCGTCCCACCTTTCGCCTGCGCGCGTGCGCGCGGCACACGTCCGCGTGTCCGACGCGCACCTCTCCTTCGGCGGACGGCCCGTGCTCGCCGGGGTCGACCTCGTGGCCGCCGCCGGTGACCGGGTCGCCGTCGTCGGCGAGAACGGTCGCGGCAAGACCACCCTGCTCCGGGTGCTCGCCGGCGACCTGCCCGTCGACCGCGGCGAAGTGCGCCGCGCGGGTTCGCTCGGCATGGCCGACCAGCAGATCCCGCTCGGGCCGTCCGACACCGTCGGCGCCCTGATCGACCTCGAACTGTCCGCCGTGCGTGCCGCGCTGGCCCGCTTGGAGGAGGCCACCGTCGCGCTCACCGATGGCCGTCCCGGCGCGGACGACACCTATGCCGCCGCGCTCGCGGAGGCCGAGGCGCTCGACGCGTGGGACGCCGACCGGCGCGTCGAGGTCTCGCTGGCCGCGCTGAACGCCGGCCACGACCGCACCCGCCCGCTCGGCACCCTGTCGGTCGGGCAGCGGCACCGGGTCCGGTTGGCGTGCCTGCTCGGCGCCGGGCACGCCGTGCTGCTGCTGGACGAGCCGACCAACCACCTCGACGCGGGCGGGCTCGACCACCTGACCGAGCGGCTGCGCGCCCACCCCGGCGTGGTCGTGCTGGTCAGCCACGACCGCGCGCTGCTCGCCGACGTCGCCACCACGGTCGTCGACCTCGACCCGTCCAGCGACGGCCGGCCACGGGTGTACGGCGGCGGCTACCACGCCTACGTCGAAGGACGCCGGGCCGAACGTGCCCGCTGGGAGGCGTCGCACGAGGAACAGGTCGCCGAGCGGCAGCGCCTGGCCGATGACCTGTCCGCGGCCCAGAACCGGCTGCGCGACAACTGGCGGCCCGCCAAGGGGCACGGCAAGCACACGCGGGCCACCCGCGCGCCCGGCCTGGTCCGGGCCGTGCACCGGCGGCAGGAGGACCTGGCCGCGCACGTGGTCGCGGTCCCGCCGCCGCCGACCCGGTTCGCCATGCCGGACCTGCCCGAGCACGGCGGCGCGACCCTGCTGCGTGCCGAGGGCGTGACCGTGGCCACGAGGCTCGCGCGCCCGGTCGACCTGGCACTGGACTCCGGGGACCGGCTGGTGGTCACCGGGCCCAACGGCGCGGGCAAGTCGACGCTGCTGGCCGTGCTGGCGGGCGACCTGGAGCCGAGCACGGGCACGGTCGCCCGCGCCCGGTCCGTGCGCGTCGGTCGGCTGGGTCAGGAGTCCGACCCGTCCGGCCGGCGCACGGCGGTGGAGCTGTACGACGAACAGCTCGCACGGTCGGGCGAGCCGGGGCCGGGCCTGGGCGCGTTGGGCCTGCTCGACGCCTACGACCGGCACCGGCCGGTGGCCGAGCTGTCGGTCGGCGCCCGCAGGCGGCTGGACTTGGCCTTGGTGCTGGCCGCCCGGCCGCACGTGCTGCTGCTGGACGAGCCGACCAACCACCTGTCGGCCGCGCTCGTGGACGAGCTGACCGAAGCGCTCGGCTCCACCCCGGCCGCGGTCGTGATCGCCACCCACGATCGGCAGCTGTTGCGCGACACGGGCTCCTGGCCGCGGCTGGCCTTGGGCCGCGCCGCCGCCTCCTTCTTTCCCGGCAACGAAATCGTCGGCAGAAAAGTTGCCGGACCTGATCGCTCGACGGGGTGAATCCAGCCGCCCCTGGCGGTTGGGTGGTCTCGGCGCGCGGGATCGCGGGGGGTGGCGGCGTTCAGGATCACGGTACCGCAGGCTGCGCGTGAACGGCGCAACCGTCCACTGAGGACGCCTCGGCGGATCGAGGTGGCCGGTGCCGGTCCGGATCGCGGCGGTGTGGCTACGCTGAGGCCGTGGCCCCCGATCTCGTCCTGCTCCCACGGGTGTCGTTCCGCGGCCGGGAGATCGCGGGGCCGCGGCTGCGCGGTCTCGTCGCCCTGCTCGCCGCCGACCTGCGCACCGGCTGCGGCACCGGGCGGTTGGTGGACGGGCTGTGGCCGGACGGGCAACCGGAGAACCCGCCCAAGGCGGTGCAGATCCTCGTCTCGCGGGCTCGGTCGCGGTTCGGCGCCGACGTCATCGCCCGCACACCGACCGGCTACCGGCTGGCGTTGGCCGAGGACCAGGTGGACAGTTCGGCGGTGCTGATCCGGGCCGCGGCCGCCGCCCGGTGCTCCCGGGCGGGCGACCACGCCGCAGCGCTGTCGCACGCCGACGCCGGACTGGCGCTGTGGGGTGACGCCGGTCCGGGCGCGGACGACGACGCCGACGATCCCGTCACGGCGCTGCGGGCGGAACGGCGGGCCACCCACCGCGCGCTGGTGCGGGCACGCGCGCTCGCCCTGGCCCGGCTCGACCGTCCCGCCGAGGCGGTCGACCCGCTCGCCGAGCTGGCCGCCGAACGACCCCGAGACGAGGAGGTGCTGGTCGAACTGCTGCGGTGCGAGGCGGCGACGGTCGGCCCGGCCGCCGCGCTGGCCCGCTACGACGCCTACCGGCGGGCGTTGCGCGACGAACTCGGCACCGATCCCGGCCCGGCGCTGCGGGCCGAGCACCAGCGGCTGCTGCGCGGCGTGGTGCCCGTCGTCCGGCACGGTGTCGCGCACGAGCCCAACCCGTTGCTGGGGCGTGACGACGACATCGCCGCGGTGGAGGCGTTGCTGCGCACGTCCCGCGTGACCTCGATCGTCGGGCCGGGCGGTCTCGGCAAGACCCGGCTCGCCACCGCGGTCGCCCGCCGGGCCGAGGTGCCGACGGTGACCTTCGTGCCGCTCGCGGGCATCGTCGCCGACGACGACGTGGCCCGCGAGGTGGCGATGGCCCTCGGGGTCGGCGAGCACCGGACACCCGGTGCGTCCCGGCCCGGCACCGGCGACCTCGCCGCCGCCGTCGCGGCCCAGCTCGCCACCGGCCCGTCCCTGCTGGTGCTGGACAACTGCGAGCACGTCGTCGGCGGCGCCGCCGAGCTGGTCCGCGCGCTGGTGTCGGCGACCGCCGAGCTGCGAGTCCTCACCACCGGCCGGACACCGCTGGGGCTGTCGTCGGAGTCGGTCCACCAGTTGCCGGAGCTGAGCCTGGCCACGAGCGTCGAGCTGTTCGGGCAGCGGGCGCGGGCGGCGCGGCCCGGTGTCGACCTGCCCGCGGCGGCCGTGGAGGAGCTGTGCCGCCACCTGGACGGGTTGCCGCTCGCGGTCGAGCTGGCCGCCGCCCGGGTGCGGATCATGTCGGTGGCGGAAGTCGCCCGGCGGCTGGACGACCGGTTCGGCCTGCTGCGCGGCGGTTCCCGGGACGCGCCGGAACGCCACCACACGCTGCACGCGGTGGTCGACTGGAGCTGGAACCTGCTCGACCCGGCCGGTCGGGCGGCGATGCGGGCCCTGTCGGTGTTCACCGATGGGTTCACCGCCGACTCCGCGCGTGTGCTGCTGGACGCGCTGCCCGCGCGTGACGTGGACGTGCTCGTGGTGCTGGAGCACCTGGTCGACCACTCGCTGCTCAAGGTCTTCGACACACCGGCGGGTACGCGGCTGCGGATGCTGGAGACGGTCCGGGAGTTCAGCGCCGCGCGGCTGTCGGCGTCGGGGGAGGGCGACGACGTGACGGCCGCGTTCCTCGGGTGGGCGCGGGCTTTCGGCTCGGCCCACCACGAGGGCGTCTTCGACTCCTACGACACGGTCGCCGCGGTCGAGGCGGAGCAGGAGAACCTGCTCCAGGCGCTCCGAACGGCCCTGCACCGCGACGACCGGCCCACGGTCGCGGCGGTCGTCGCGGTGCTCGGCGGCACGTGGACCGTGCAGTCCAACGCGCCGCGGCTCACCGCGCTGATCCGGCAGACCTCGTGGACGTTGTCCCACTACCGGCCGGAACCGGCCCACGTCGAGCCGACCCGCACTGCCCTGACCGTGGCTGTGGGGCACGCGTTCAGCTCCGCCGGGCCGCGGGCGGTGCGTGCCGTCGTCGCGCTGCGCAGGCTCGGCCCGGCGCGGCCGGACACGGTGGTCCGGGCGATCGGTTGGGTGATCGGCGCGCTGGGCGACCCGGTGGAGTTGCGACGGCTGTGCGGCAGCACCGAACCGCTGCTGGCGGGCGGCGCGAACCTGCTCGCCGGCTACCACTGGGAGAGCGTCGGCGACCTCGACGCGGCGCTGGAGGCGACCCGGAAGGCGCTCGCCGTGTTCACCGACCGGGACCTGCCGTGGCTGAGCGCGATCACCCACGGCCGCGCCGCCGAGCTGTGCCTGCACCGGGAACAGGGCGCGCAGGCGCGTGACCACCTGGTCGCGGCGCTGCCGGTGCTCCAACGGCTCGGTGCCCGTGCCGACGCGGCCGGTGTCCGGTCCTGGCTGGTGCTGGCCAACCTGCAACTCGGCGACACCGACGAGGCCGAGCGGTGGCTGGACGGGCTCAGCCGGGTCGTGCTGGACGAGCAGGAGGCCAAGTCG
Organism: Saccharothrix carnea; assembly: GCF_003014735.1. Taxonomy (GTDB): domain Bacteria; phylum Actinomycetota; class Actinomycetes; order Mycobacteriales; family Pseudonocardiaceae; genus Actinosynnema; species Actinosynnema carneum. The sequence goes on from NZ_PYAX01000031.1 coordinate 28,776, forward strand.
GTCGGCTACGACCTCGGCATCCGGGGCGAGGTGCGGTTCGCCCGCGGCGAGGTGGACGCCGGGCTGCGGCTGTGGCGCCGCGCCGTGGACCGGGTCCGCGACACCGACTCCCTCACGTCCACCGGCGTCCCGCCCGACCTGGACCCGTGGGTGGTGGAGGCACGGTCGGTGGCCGTCGTCGCGCACGCCCGGCACGCCCGGCTCGACCTCGTCGCGGACGTCGCCGGGGCGCTGGTCGGGTCGTTGACGCGGCTGCTGACCGACCCGCCGGTCAACCCGCCGCCGTACCTGGTCGAGCACTCCCTCCGCGGCACCCTGCTGCTGGCCACCGCCACGGCCGACCTCGCCCGCGCCCGGCGGACCGGCGACCGTGCCCTCGCGCGGTCGGCGGCCCGGATGATCGCGCTGGCCGAGCGGTCGGGGTTCCTGCGCAACTTCCAGCCGACCATGTCCGCCGCCTCGGCCAGGGCGGACGCCGTGAACGCCGACCGGGCGGCGTACGACGACGCGGTGTCGTCCTACGCCGCCCTGGACCGGGCCGGGCTCCGCGCGGCGGCACTGGACCTGCTGCGCGAACGCCCGGACCGGCGCTGAGACCGGGCGCCGTCAGCGGGTGCGGTCCCGGTTGTAGAGCCGTTTCGCCCACGCGTACCCGGCCAGCGCGATCACGGCGCACCAGGCGAGCGCGATCACCGCGCTGTCACCGATCGGCGTGCCGAGCAGCAGGCCGCGCAGCGTCTCCATGATCGGCGTGACCGGCTGGTGCTCGGCGAACCACCGCAGCACGGTCGGCATCGAGTCGGTCGGCACGAACCCGCTGCCGAACAGCGGCAGCAGCGTCAGCGGCATCGACAGGTTGCTCGCCGCCGCCACGTTGGTCGTGACCAGGCCCATCGCGACGGCCAGCCACACGAGGGCGAACGTGGTCGCGGTGAGGACACCCGCCGCCGCCAGCCACTCGACCGCGGTCGCGTCGGGCCGGAAGCCGACGAGCACGGCCACCCCGAGCACGGCGGCGAGGCTGAGCAGGGTGTGCAGCACGCTGCCCAGCACGTGCCCGGTCAGGACCGACACCCGCGCGATCGCCATGGTCCGGAACCGGGCGATGATGCCCTGGGTCATGTCCAGCGCCACCGAGATCGCGGTCCCCTGGACGGTGCCCGTGATGGTGACCAGCAGGATGCCGGGCGTGACGTAGTCGACGTAGGCGCCGCGCCCGCCGGACCCGCCGAGGCCGTCGCCGAGCGTGCCGCCGAGCACGTAGACGAACAGCAGCAGGAGCACGATCGGCACGGCGAGCAGCATCAGCGTCACCGACCAGGCGCGGGACATGTGCCGCAACTGGCGGCGCAGCATCGTGGTCGAGTCGCGGACGGCCAGGGTGATCGCGGTCATCGCGCGGTCACCTCCCCCGAGGTCTGGTCGGACGCCTGGCCCGTGACGGCGAAGAACACGTCGTCCAGGTCGGGTGTGCGCAGGGCCAGCCCGTCCACCTCTACCGAGGCGGCGTCGAGGCGGTCGAGCAGGGCCTTGAGCGAGCGGACGCCGCCGTCGCCGGGCACCCTCAGCACCAGTTCGGCGCGGTCCGGCACGACGTCCAGCGCGGCCGCGGCGGCGGTCAGGGCCCGGTCGTCGGCGAACCGCAGCTCCACGTGACCGCCCGGCACCAGCCGCTTCAGCTCGGCCGGGGTGCCCTCGGCGACGAGCCTGCCGCGGTCGAGCAGGGCGATCCGGTCGGCGAGCTGGTCCGCCTCCTCCAGGTACTGCGTGGTGAGGAAGATCGTCACGCCGCCGGCAGCCAGGTCGCGGACGATCCGCCACAGGTCGCGCCTGCTGCGCGGGTCGAGCCCGGTGGTCGGCTCGTCGAGGAAGATCACCCGCGGGTCGCCCATGAGGCCCATGGCGAGGTCGAGCCGCCGCCTCGTGCCACCGGAGTACAGCGCGCCCGGCTTCTTCGCCGCGTCACCGAGGCCGAGCCGCTCGACCAGCTCCGCCGTGCGCCGCCGTCCCTCGGCCTTGCCCAGGTGGTTCAGGTCCGCCATCAGCAGCAGGTTCTCCTCGCCGGTGAGGTAGTCGTCCACCGCGGAGAACTGGCCGGTGACGCCGATCGCCGCGCGGACCCGGTCCGGGGCGCGTGCCACGTCGTGACCGCAGACCCGCACCTGCCCCGCGTCGGCGCGGATCAGGGTGGACAGGATCTGCACCACGGTGGTCTTGCCGGCGCCGTTGGGTCCGAGCAACGAGAAGATCGTGCCTTCGGGCACGTGCAGGTCGATGCCGTCGAGCACCACGTGGCGGCCGTACCACCGGCGCAGCCCGGTCACCGCGATCGCGGGTTCGATGGGGAGGTTCGTCATGCGGTGCACCGTGCCGCCGCACCGGATCACGGCGGTTTCACCGCGGTTTCAGCGCCGCCGGCGTCAGTGCACCCCTCGACCGCACCCGGCGGGCAGCAGCACCGCCCGCGCGGGCAGGGCACCGGGTTCGACGTCGAACAGCCGCACGCAGACCTCCGTCCCGCCGGGATCCACCGGGAGTTCCAAGCGCACGTCGCCGAGCACCGCGTGACCGCCCGCCGCCACCAGGCCGGTCGCCTCGGCGAGCCCGCGCAGGCCGGGCTCGATCACGTCGGGCTCGTAGCGGTGCGGGTCGCCCGGTACGGCGTGCCAGTCGACGGAGTCGGGACGTCCGGCCACGGCTAGGCCCGTTCGGCGAAGTGCCGCAGGATCATCTCGGTCAGCGCGGCGACGTCGGCCTCGACCATCGGCGCGCCGGTCATGCCCATCCGGTGCAGCAGGGTGCCGACGGTGATGTCGACGAACAGCAGGATCCGGTCCTCGGGCTCGCCGAGCGCGTCCTGCAGCGCACGCAGGTATGGCGCCTGCAACCGGGTGGACAGGATCTCGCGCAGGCCCGCGTCGCTGACGGCGTCGACGAAGACGCCCGCGAACGCCGCGCCGACCCCCGGTTGGCCGATCTTCGTCGCGGCCAGGTCGATGGCCGCGGCGAGGTACTCGGCCCGACTGCCCGGCATCGGCGGCAGCGGGCCGAACGTGTCGACCAGGCAGTCCGTGATCAGCGCGCCCTTCGACGGCCAGCGGCGGTAGATCGTCGTCTTCGCGACGCCCGCCGCCGCCGCGATGCGGTCCATCGTCGCGCCCGCGTAGCCCAGCTCGTGGACGGTCTTCAGCGTCGCGGCGAAGACCTCCGCGTCGATGCCGGCCCGAGGGCGGCCGGGCGGTTTGGCGGAGGTGGTCTCCCGGGTCATGGCTCCACGATAACGAGTTGCGCTACCATCGGTATCGCTACCATTGGTAGCGAAACTGTGATGGTCGAGGAGGGGGACATGGACGACGTGGAACGCCCGCCGTTGGGCGTCCGGCTGCTGCGCGCCCTGCGCGGGGAACCGGACTGGTCGGCGATGACGGCCGAGGAGCTGGCCGCCTTCCGCGACGCGGAGAACCGCAAGCGGTCGTCCCGGCTGCTCCGGGTGGTCACCGGGTTCCCGGACGGCGACGCGGAGATCCGGTGGCAGGAGGTGGCGTTGCCCGATCGCGTGCTCCCGGTCCGGGTGTACCGGCCGACGCACCGCAGCGGCGACCTGCCGCTCGTGCTGCACGTGCACGGCGGCGGTTTCGTGGGCACGGCGGCGCAATCCGACTGGGTGAACAGCCACCTCGCCGCACGGCTGCCCGCGCTCGTCGTCTCGGTCGAGCACCGCCTCCTCGCGCCGGACACGACACTGAGCGCGGGCGTGGACGACGGTTGGGACGTGCTGCGGCACGTCGTGCGGCACGCGGCGGACTGGCGCGTCGACCCCACGCGGATCGCGGTGTTCGGCGAGAGCACCGGCGGGTTGATCGTCGCGCTGGCCGCGATCCGCGCCCGGGACGCCGGCCTGCCCGTGCGGGCGCAGGTGCTGGTCAACCCCGTCACCGACCTGACGGAGGAGGCGTTCGACCACGCCTCGATGAAGCGGCACGCGCACAGCCCGACCCTGACCGCCGAGCAGATGCGGCTGTTCCACCGGTTGGCCGTCCCGCCCGGCACGGACCCCCGCGCGCTCTCGCCGCTGCACGCCGACGACCTGAGCGGTGTGGCGCCGGCGCTCGTGGTGGTGCCGACGCTCGACCCGGTCGCCGATCACGGCCGCCGTTACGCCGACCGGCTGCGCGAGTCCGGGACGCCCGCGCGGCTCACCGAGCACCGCGGCGCGCCGCACGGGTTCCTCAGCATGCCGGGCGTGGTGCCGCGGGCCAAGGCCGCGCGGGCGGAGATCGCCGGGTTCCTCCGGGACCACGTCGTCCCGGTGACCGGCGACGTGGTGGCGAAGGAGCACGATGACCGCCACTGACCTCGTGGAGGTGGGGGAGTCCGCGCCGGAGCAGCCTCCACCACCGGGTCCGGCGCGCCTGCTGCGGCCGTTCGTCGGCGGCGCGGTTGGACGAGATGGTCGAACGACTGCCCGGCGGGGGGCACGGGCAAGGGCTCGAAAAGCTTGAAAAGCCTTGAAAAGCGTCCTCGCCGGACGGGCAGATCAGCAGGATGACCCCCAACTACGCCTTCGTCTCTCGTTGGGTGTGGGTCCGGACTCCGTGTCATCCCACCGACCTCCCTCCGGGTTACCACACGTGTCAAGGGCGGCGCGCGGTCCCAGTGAAGTTGTAGGCAGAGGTGGACGCGCCGCCCTTGACACGTGCGGTAAGGCTTCGCCAGGTCGGCGGGATGACACGAAGCCCTCCTTCTAGGGAAGAAGGACGTGCCAGTGGACGGTCCGGGGGTCGCCGGCGGGCGCGGGGTCGGGCGGCGCCGGGGCGTGTGCGGCTGCGATGCACTTCGACTTTCTCAAGGTAGGGGTTCGTGTCATCCCGCCGACCTGGCGTAGC
>NZ_PYAX01000032.1 GCF_003014735.1 Saccharothrix carnea
AGGGTGTGCCGAAGGGTTCCGAGCCGAAGAAGATCGGTGAGGGCGCGGACGGCAGGAACTGCTTCTACTCACCGTCCGACATCACCTGGCGGTAGGCGGGGTCAGCAGGACACCGATCGAGGTCGCGGCCGCCGGGTCGCGACCTCGATCCGTGCGCCGGGGGTGTGCCGACCGTGCTGGCGGACGAGTCCTCCGCCGATCTCCGCGGTGTCGCCGGGTAGTTCGGATACGGTGTGCAGCGACCGGGCGGCGTGGCGTGAGCAGGGGCGAGGGGCAACTACGGTGACCAGCTGGATCGACGTGATCAACTATGTCCGGACGCGGTACGAGGTGCTGGAGGAGACCGACAGCTGGCTGCGCTTCCGGCTCGACCTGGACGAGGACCGGACCCAGCAGGTCTCGGTGCACCACGTGCCGGAGTCGGACGGCGTGGCCTGGGTGGAGATCTCCTCGCCGGTCGGCCGCGCCGACGCGATCGACCTGAAGCGGTTCCTCGAACTCGCCGGCACCTCGCCGGTCGGCGGCGCCGCCGTCGTGGGCGACGTCGCCCTGCTCAAGCACACGGTGCCGTTGGAGGACCTGAGCGTCCGCGAGGAGTTCGAACGCCCGCTGATGCTGCTCGTCGCCGCCGCGGACGCGTTCGAGCACGAGCTGACCGCGGCCGACAGCTTCTGATCACCCCGGCAGGCCGATCACGGTCCGGTCGCCGGACTCCCACACCGGGGTCATGGTGACCGCGCCGATCCGCCACCCGCGAGCGGTGCGCGTGAGCCGGTAGTCGTACCGGCCGCCCAGCGCGTACAGCCATCTGGACCGTGACCGCGACCGGGTCCCGGTCGGTGGCCGTCGCCGCGGCGGCCCGGCCGCTCGTCATCGCCACGCCCGCCGTGACACCGGCGCCGATCAGGAGGGTCCGGCGAGTCGGTCGATCAGCTGTTTCCTGGCTCGTGGTCGGCGATCGTGCCGCCGCCCGCGGTCGGGCGTCCAAGACCCGTTGCCATGACCAGGTCGCATGAGGCCGGTCGTGTCCGCTGCCCGGGCAGGTGCCGTGTTCCGGCTGTAGGCTGGCGACCACCGTGCCGCGACGGAGGAACGCCATGACGGCTGAACGGCTCGAAGGCCACTTGGTCCGTGATCCCCGCACCCTGCACACCGACGTGGAAACGCAGTTGGACCACGCTGCGGAGGAGGTCAGCCGACGGCTCGACGGCAAGATCGACCACCGGGTCGTCCGCGCCGCGGTGTCCGAGGCCTACCAGCGGCTCGCCGACCGGGCGACGTTCCACAACTTCCTGCCGATCCTGGCCGCGCGATCGGCTCAGCGCAGCCTGCAGGCGGGCTGAGCTCAGGACAGCGGCAGTTCCGCCCACACCGTCTTGCACTCCGTGCCGCGGTGGGTGCCCCAACGGCGCGACAGGCTGTCCACCATGACCAGCCCCCGGCCGCGGAACGCACCCAGCCGTGACACACCGGTGACCGGCAGGCTGTCCGGGCTGCCGTCGACCACCTCGATCCGCAGGGCGTCACGACCACCCGTTCGCTGCACGCGCAGCCGACGCGGCGCGCTGGCGTGGTCGTAGGCGTTGGACACCAGTTCCGTGCACACCAGGAGCAAGTCCTGCAAGAGGTCTTCGGCGAGGTCGGCCAGCACGGCGGCGAGCCACTGACGGATCTGGGCCAACGGCGGTATCGGCGTGTTCAGGTCGACCACGATTCTGGCCGCGAGTGCGCTGTCGGTCTGCGTCACGGTGGTCGCCCCCCTGGCTCCGGCCGCTCTGCTGATCAAAGCGGTGTTGGCACGCTGGGGTACCCCGAGACCGGCGGGTGCACACACGGTGTCCTCCGGACGCGCTGCGCACATGCCGCGCTACGGATGGTGATCTATTCTTGCTTTCCGTGAGTGAGGAAGGGGTTCCGGTGGACGACGATCCGGTCGCCGTGCTGCGTGCCGCGGTCGACTGCGCGGTGCAGGCCGTGCTGCGCCTCGATCCTCGCCACGCCGATGCCCGGCAGGAGATCACCAGGGTGCTCGCCGGGTACGCGGCGACCGTCGCACCGGTGCGGGACGGCCTGCGGGAACTGGCCGACCGGACGCCGAACGGTCCCGTGTCGGCCGCGCTGGGGTTCCTGCGCGACGCCGACGACCAGGCCGCCGCGGGTGACGTGCAGGCCGCCCGCGTCTTCCTGCTGGCCGGCCGCACGGCGTTGTTCCGCCTCGCCCGGGCCGGGCCGGACGCGGGCTGATCAGGCGGTCCGCCGGAACGGCCCGCCGGTCCACGTCTCCGTGCCGGCCAGGGTGTCGCGGGCGAGCCGGTCGAGCACGTCGGACATCCGGCCCGCGCGGGCGAAGGCGCGCCGCTGCCGGTCCGCGCCGCCACCCTCGGTGTCCAGGGTGGACAGCAGTCGGCGCACGAGGTCGACGTCGTCGAGGTGGTCCTCGACGCGGTGCAGCAGCCGGTCGAGCAGCAGACGTGCGGGCACGAGGTGCCCGGACAGCACGTCCAGTGACAGGCCGGTGACGCCGTCCCGGGCCGCGCGCCAGGTGGCGGCGCGCAACACCTCGGTCGGCACGGCGGGCGCCCGCAGGCCACGCCGGAGGTCGGCCAGCGCGGCGCACACGAGCCCGCGCACCAACGCGGCCAGCAGCACCGCTTCGTCCACAGTGGCCGCGACGTCGGCGACCCGGACCTCCACGGTCGGCAGGTGCGAGGAGGGCCGGACGTCCCAGTAGACCATCCGGCGGTCGTGGGCCGCGCCGGCGGCGAGCAGCACGTCGCAAGTGGACTCGTAGTGCGCGAACGACTCGAAGTACGGCGGCGGACCGGCGCCCGGCCAGCGCGACCACACCACCGAGCGCCAGCTCGCGTAGCCGGTGTCCACGCCGTGGGCGAAGGGGGAGTTCGCGGTCACCGTCCCGAGCACCGGCAACCACGGCCGCACGTGGTTGCACACCTGCACCGCCGTCTCGGGGTCCGGCACGGCGACGTGCACGTGGCAGCCGCAGATGGACTGCTCGACCGCGAGCAGCCGGTAGTCCTCGGTCAGGTGGTGGTAGCGCTCGCCCGCGCTGGTCGGCCCGTCCCGTCCACCGACCGGTGGCGCGGCGACGGCGAGCAGGCGGCAGCCGAGGGCGTGGGCGGCTTCGGCGGCCACCAGGCGGAGGCCGAGGAGCTGCCGCCGCACGTCGGCGAGGTCGCGGCAGACGGGCGTGCGGGTCTCCACCTGAGCCTGGGCGAGTTCGACGTCGAGGTCCACCGCGAACCGCGACCTGGCGGCCTCGACCACCTCGGCACCGCGCGGGACCGGCACCCCGGTCCCGGGTTCCACCAGCAGGAACTCCTCCTCGACCCCGAGCGTCGGAGCCTGCGCACCCACCAGGCTGCCCATCACGGCCTCCGAAGGCTGTCGGGCCAGGGAGCGGTGGGATACCCCCGATCGGACGAGGTAACCCGTCCTCCCCGGGCACGACTTGAGGGCGGCCTGCTGGTCCGATCAGGTGAACCCGCCCTGGACCGCTCAAGTCGACGCGCTGTCGTGCCGAAGAAGGTGATGAGCGCCGGAACCCCGTACGACGGGGAGCGGCGTTCTTCTCGTTGTGCCCGGCCTCCCCGAGCCGTCCTTCGACCAGGGGATCGGCTGCCTAGCGGATCCAGCCCAGGCGCAGGAACACCGACTCGCCGGGCGCGTCGTCCACGCCGTCGTTGTCCACCACGCCCACCAACCGGCGCAGCGGGCCGTCCCCGACGACCGCCAGGCCCTCCGGCTTGTCGTGCGCCGCCGCACCGCCCGCGGTCAGCGCCGGGAGCAGGTCGACAGCCTCGGTCTTCGTCGCGAGCGGCTTGGGCCGGCCCGCGGTGGCGGTGGCCAAGGTCGAGAGGTCGACCCGGTAGACCTTCTTGGTCGTCGCCGCGTCGCCGCGCTGGTTGTCGCGCTCCAGCACCAGCAGCGTCCGGTCGTCCAGCGCCGTCACCTCGGACAGCCCGATCCAGCCGGTCCGGGCCGCGTCGAGCGGGTAGGCGGCGAACGACCACTGGCCCGTCGCGGGCGTGAAGCGGGCCAGTGTCGCCTGGCCTCGCTGGTCGTTCTTCCACTCCCGCTGCACGGCCAGCCACACCTGCTCACCGGCGCCGCGTCCGGTGGTCGTCACGCCCTCGAAACCGTTGCTCGTGGCCGTCGCCGCCACCTCGGCCGGCAGCGCCAGCTCGCGCACGACCTCGCCGGTCGCGGACACCTCGACCAGCAGGTTCGGCCGCGCCTTGCCGTCACCTTCGGCGGCCACCCAGTAGCCGCCGTCCCGCCGCGCGGCGATGCCCTCGCCGTCGTAGTCCACCGGCTGCCCGCCCCTGGTCACGGTCAGCTCCGCGCGCACGCGGGCCGGCGCGGACAGGGTGTCGATCGTCAGCACGCGCGTGGGGCGGTACGCCGAGTCGGTGATCGCCACCACGTCACCGCGGTGGCCCGGGATGCCCGACAACCCGGACAGCGCGCCGAACCCGATGCCATCGGACACGATCGACGGCGTGCCCGCGTTGCGCGCCAGGGCCACGACCAGCGGCGTGCGGGTCAGCCGGTAGGACGTGAGCGAGGACCGCACGGAGTCCTCGGCGGAGTCCTCCTCGGCCGACACGACCAGCGTGCCGGTCGCCGGGATCGGCAGCAGGCCCTCCGGGCCGACACCGGTCGGCAACGCCTGCACGAACCGCGGCCGGCGCGGGTCGTTCACGTCGTAGACCGCGACCAGGTTGGCGCGCTCCAGCCCGACGAACGCGTACCGGTCGCGCCCGAACGTGGCCACCGCCAGGCCCTCCGGCTCGACGCCCTTGTTGTCCGAACGGCCGTCCGGGTACTGGCCCTGGCGGATCGCCACCTGCTGCAGCTCGTTGCCCGAGGAGAACACGACCCGGCCGGACGTCGCGTCGAACACCGTCCACGTGCGCGAACCGCCCTGGTAGTCGCCCTCGTCGGCGGTGCCGAGCGTGCGGTCGTCCAGCCAGGCCACCGCGTCGGGCTCACGGGCCGCGGTGATCGTGCCGGACGGGTCGATCCGGCCGTCGTCCTCGACGTCCACGCCCTCGACCGTCACGGTGCCCGCGGAGAAGTGCCGCACCACCTCCGCCGACGGCAGGTCCACGATCGCGATGTGGTTGTTCTCCTGCAACGTCACGGCGACCTGGCCCCGGCCGTTGACGCTGACGTACTCGGGCTCCGGGTCCTCCGGCGCGACGGAGGCGAGACCGGTGAGCCCGACCCGGCGCACCGACCACGACGTGGGGCCGCCCGCGAGGTCCACGATGGCGAGGAAGCCCGCCGGTGCCTGCGGGAGCGCTCCCTCGGCGAGGTCCTCGTCGCGCTCGTTCTCGATGGCCACGGCGGCGTGCCGACCGTCCGGGGAGATGTCGATCGAGTCCGGCTGCCCGCCCAGGTCGTGGGTGGCGACGACCGACCTGGTGTCCACGTCGACCACCACGAGCACACCCGAGGGCGAGGTGAAGGACTCGGACGTGTCGACCGCGACCAGCGCCAGCCGACCCGTGATGTCCACCGACGTCGGCTCACCCGGCAGGTCCAGCACGCCGGCGGGGGAGAGGGTGCCGTCCCGGCCGACCGAGGCGAAGCCGATCCGCTCGGCAGGCGAGTCGGTGTAGACCACCGTCCGGCCGTCCAGCGTGGCCGCCGCGATCTCGGCGGCGGTGTGCTCGGCGGCCGCGCCGTTGGCGAACACCGACAGCGTGTCGACCCGCTGGAACCGGCCGGGCTGGGTGGCCCCGGCGGCGGGCGCCAGGAGCGACATGGTCACCCCGCACACCATCAGACCTGCGAAAACACGGACCGGACGGGCCATGGGGACTCCTACCTCGATGACGGCGCGCGCTTTGTAACCCGGCGAGGCGTCCTCGAGGTGAACGCCGGGTGGCGAGCGACCGCACCGTCACGTGGCGGGTTCGCTAGTGGCCCCCGGCGGACATGACCAGCAGCATCAGCGAGAGCAGGAGTTGCAGCACGGCGACGCTGGTACCGGTGACCGCGGTCCAGTCCAGCCGGTACTCGGTCTTGGTGGCCATCGACCACACGCCGCAGGCCACCGCGGCGACCGCCAGCACCGGGCCACCGGCCGGGAGCGGCCAGCTGAGCACGGCCAGGCACAGCGACAGCGGGCCGAGCCAGGCGTCCTTGCCCGGTCGGTCCTTCGCGGGGAGGTGCCGCATCATGCCGTCCATGGTGCCGTGCCCCGGATCTTCCGGGTGCGGCGAGGTCGCGGTCGGGCGGCCGGGGCGGTCACAGCCACCGGTTCCTCTTGAACAGCCGGTACAGGGTCACGCACACGGCCAGGGTCACCGACAGCACCAGCGGGTAGCCGTACTTCCAGCGCAGCTCGGGCATGTGGTCGAAGTTCATGCCGTAGACGCCGACCACCATGGTCGGCACGGCGATGATCGCCAGCCACGCGGACATCTTGCGCATGTCGTTGTTCTGCTGGAGCGACACCTTGGCCAGGGTCGCGTTGACGAGTGTGGTCAGCACCTCGTCGAACGCCACGACCCGTTCGGCCGCGGCGGTGAGGTGGTCGTCCACGTTGCGGAAGTAGGACCGCACCTCGTCGGGCACCAGCGGGCCGCACGCGCCCTCGCTGAGCTTGCGCAGCGGACCCGCCAGCGGCATCACGGCCCGGCGCAGCTCCATGATCTCCCGCTTGACCAGGTACATCTGCTCGACGCCCAGTTCGCTGCGCGGTGCGAACACCGCGGTCTCCACCAGGTCGATGTCGCCCTGGAACGCCTCGATCACCTCGCGGTAGCCGTCGACGACGCGGTCGGCGATCTCGTGCAGCACCATCGCGGGCCCGGCGGCCAGCAGGTGCGGCGTGGCCTCCAGCTGGCGGCGCACCTCACCCAGGCTGGAGTGCCCGCCGTGGCGGACCGTGACCACGTAGTCGCGGCCGAGGAACACCATGATCTCGCCGGACTCCACGATCTCGTTCGCCGTCGTCGGCGACTCGTGCTCCACGAACCGCAAGGTCTTGAGCACCACGAACAGGTGGTCGTCGTAGCGGTCGAGCTTCGGGCGTTGGTGGGCGTGCACCGCGTCCTCGACGGCCAGTTCGTGCAGCCCGAACGCGTCGGCGACCTCCCGGATGCGTTCCTCGTCCGGCTCGAACAGGCCGATCCAGACGAACCCGGCGCCACGGGCGCGGACCTCGGCGACCGCCTCGGCGGGCGACGGGTCGCCGGGCAGCCGCACGCCGTCGACGTACACCGCGCACGCCACGACGGTGTCCCTCTCCACGTCCGCGACCGCGCCGGGGACGCCGTCTGCAGCAGCGCTCGCCATGCCTTCGATCTTGCCGCAACCACGTCCCGGGCGGGTGACGGACTCCGAATGCGCGTTCGAATCGCGTCAACGACGGGTCCGGGCGCGTCAAGAGGGCGTCAGGCCGACGGTGAACGCCCTGCTCCGTGCCGCACGCTGTGCCGGTCCCGGCCGCCGTGGGTGCGGCCCGAGCGAGTGATCGGAAAGGAGCACGCCCATGGCCGACCTGGCCTGCGCGGCGCTGCTGATCGGGGTGTTCCTGGTGTTGGCCCTGGCCGTGCGCGGACTGGCGAGCCGGTGAGCGGCACCGGAGTGATCGCCAACGCCATCGGCGGCGTGCTCGCGCTGCTGCTGATCGGCTACCTGTTCGTCGCCCTCGTCCGGCCCGAGAGGTTCTGATGTCACCGACCTCGGCCGGCCTGCTCCAGGTCGGCCTCTTGATCTGCGCCCTCGCGGTGGTCCACCGGCCGCTGGGCGACTACCTGGCCCGCGTCTACACCGGCACCCGGCACCTCAAGGTGGAACTCCTCGTCTACCGGCTGGGCCGGGTCGACCCGGCTTCCGAGCAGAGGTGGAGCGGCTACGCGTTCGGCGTGCTCGGCTTTTCGTTCGTCGGCGTCGTGCTGCTCTACCTGCTGCAACGGGCCCAGCCGTGGCTGCCGTTCGACTTCGGGCGCGGTGCCGTCGAGCCGGGGATGGCGTTCAACACCGCGGTCAGCTTCGTGACCAACACCAACTGGCAGTCGTACGTGCCGGAGACCGTGCTCGGGCACACCGTGCAGGCGGTCGGGCTGACCGTGCAGAACTTCGTGTCCGCGGCGGTCGGCCTAGCGGTGGCGATGGCGCTGGTGCGGGGTTTCGCGCGGCAGCGGACCGACCGGCTGGGCAACTTCTGGGTCGACCTGGTGCGCGGCGTGGTGCGCGTCCTGCTGCCGATCTCGGCCGTGTTCGCGGTCGTGCTGATCGCGCTCGGCGTGGTGATGAGCCTGAAGTCCGGTGTGACCGTGGACGGGCAGGAGGTGGCGATCGCCCCGGCCGCGAGCCAGGAGGCCATCAAGGAGCTCGGCACCAACGGGGGCGGCGTCTTCAACGCCAACTCGGCCCACCCCTTCGAGAACCCGAACTCGTGGTCGAACCTCGTGGAGGTCTTCCTGATGCTGGTCATCCCGGTGTCGCTGACCCGCACGTTCGGCACGCTCGTCGGCGACCGCCGGCAGGGCCGCGTGCTGCTGGGCGTGATGGGCGTGCTGTGGGCGGGCGCGCTGGCCGTGGTCTGGTGGGCCGAGGCGAACGGGCTGCGGCCGTTGGAGGGCAAGGAACTCCGCTTCGGAGTGCCCGCGTCCGCGCTGTTCGCGAACGCCACCACCGGCACGTCGACCGGCGCGGTGAACTCGATGCACGACAGCTTCACGGGCCTGGGCGGCGGACGGTGCTGCTGAACGTGCTGCTCGGCGAGGTGACGCCGGGCGGTGTCGGCACCGGACTGTACGGGATCCTGGTGCTGGCGGTCATCACGATGTTCCTGGCCGGGCTGATGGTCGGCCGCACCCCGGAGTACCTGGGCAAGAAGCTGGGGCGGCGCGAGGTGACCGCGGCGGCGGTGTCGATCCTGGCCATGCCGACCGTGATGCTGATCGGCGCTGGTGTCACGGCGGTCCTGCCGTCCACCCCGGACGCGTTGGGCAACCCCGGACCGCACGGCCTGTCGGAGATCCTGTACGCCTACGCGTCGGCGTCGAACAACAACGGCAGCGCGTTCGCGGGCATCACGGTCACCAGCGACTGGTTCCAGGCCTCACTGGCGGTGTGCATGCTGCTGGGCCGGTTCGTGCCGATCGTGGCCGTGCTGGCGTTGGCCGGTTCCCTTGCCGCGCAGCGGAAGGTGCCGCAGACCGCGGGCACCCTGCCCACCACGGGTCCGCTGTTCGCGACCCTGCTGGCGGGCAGCGTGGTGCTGGTCGCCGCACTCACCTTCGTGCCCGCTCTCGCCCTCGGCCCCGTCGCGGAGGCCTTGCTGTGAACGCAGAAAGTCCACAGAGGACTTCCGTCCTGATCGCGTCCCTCCCGGACGCCTTGCGCAAGCTGCACCCGCGTGACCAGGTGCGCAACCCGGTCATGTTCGTGGTGTGGGTGGGTTCCCTGCTGGTCACGGTCTTCGCGATCGCCGACCCGGACGTGTTCACCGCGGCGGTGGCGGCGTGGCTGTGGGCGACCGTGCTGTTCGCCAACCTCGCCGAAGCGGTCGCCGAGGGGCGCGGCAAGGCGCAGGCCGACTCGTTGCGGCGGACCAGGAACGACGCCGTGGCCCGGCGCCTCACCGCGGCCGGCGGCGAGGAACGCGTCCCCGGCGCAGAGCTGCGCGTCGGTGACCTGGTCGTGGTCGAGGCGGGCGAGGTCGTGCCCGGCGACGGCGACGTGGTCGAGGGCATCGCCACCGTGGACGAGTCCGCGATCACCGGCGAGTCGGCGCCGGTCGTCCGGGAGTCCGGCGGCGACCGGTCGGCCGTGACCGGTGGGACGACGGTGCTGTCGGACCGGATCGTCGTGCGCGTCACGACCAAGCCGGGTGAGACGTTCGTGGACCGGATGATCGCGCTGGTCGAGGGCGCGCGACGGCAGAAGACGCCGAACGAGGTCGCGCTGACGATCCTGCTCTCGACGCTGACGATCATCTTCCTGCTGGCCGTGGTGGCGTTGCAGCCGTTCGCGGTCTACTCCGGCGGCGAGCAGTCGGTGATCGTGCTGACCGCGTTGCTGGTGTGCCTGATCCCGACCACGATCGGCGCACTGCTGTCGGCGATCGGCATCGCGGGCATGGACCGGCTGGTGCGGCGCAACGTGCTGGCCACGTCCGGCAGGGCGGTCGAGGCCGCGGGCGACATCGACACCCTGCTGCTCGACAAGACCGGCACGATCACCTGGGGCAACCGGCGGGCGACCGAGCTCATCCCGGTCGACGGCGTGGACGAGCGCACGCTCGCCGAGGCGGCCCGCCTGTCCAGCCTCGCCGACGGCACGCCGGAGGGCCGCAGCGTGGTCGAGCTGTGCGTCGAGCGGTACGGCCTGTCGACCGAGGCGACCGGGCACGAGAAGACCGGCGAGTTCGTGCCGTTCAGCGCGCAGACCCGGATGAGCGGCATCGACCTCGGCGACCGGCGCGTCCGCAAGGGCGCGGCGAGCGCGTTCGGGATCGGCGACGAAACCCGCCGGATCGTGGCCGGGATCAGCCAGGACGGCGGCACGCCGCTCGTCGTGGCCGAGAACGACGTGGTGCTGGGCGTGATCCGGCTGTCGGACGTGGTCAAGCCCGGCCTGCGGGAGCGGTTCGCCGAACTGCGCGCGATGGGCATCCGCACGGTGATGGTGACCGGTGACAACCCGTTGACCGCGAAGGCGATCGCGGCGGAGGCGGGCGTGGACGACTTCCTCGCCGAGGCCAAGCCCGAGGACAAGATCGCGCTGATCCGCCGTGAGCAGGAAGGCGGCCGGCTGGTCGCGATGACCGGTGACGGCACCAACGACGCACCGGCGCTGGCCCAGGCCGACGTGGGCGTGGCGATGAACTCCGGCACGTCCGCGGCGAAGGAGGCCGGGAACATGGTCGACCTCGACTCGGACCCGACCAAGCTCATCGAGATCGTGGAGATCGGCAAGCAGCTGCTGATCACCCGGGGTGCGCTGACCACCTTCTCGGTGGCCAACGACCTGGCGAAGTACTTCGCGATCCTGCCCGCCATGTTCGCCGCGATCCACCCGCAGCTCGGCAGGCTGAACGTCATGCAGCTGGCCACGCCGCAGTCGGCGATCCTGTCCGCGGTGGTGTTCAACGCGCTGGTCATCGTGGTGCTGATCCCGTTGGCATTGCGGGGCGTGCGGTACCGGCCGTCCGGCGCGTCGGCGTTGTTGCGGCGCAACCTGCTGGTCTACGGCCTGGGCGGCGTCGTGACGCCGTTCGCCGGGATCTGGCTGATCGACCTGCTCGTCCGTCTCATTCCTGGAATCGGGTGACGTCGTGGTGACCAAGTTCGTCGAGCAGGCGTGGGCGGGGCTGCGGGTCCTGCTCGTGCTGACCGTGCTCACCGGGGTGCTCTACCCGGCGGCGGTGTGGGGTGTGTCGCGGCTGCCCGGCCTGCACGCCAACGCCGAGGCCGTCGACACGACCCTGGTCGGGGTGCACCGCGAGGGTGACGAGTGGTTCCACCCGCGGCCGTCCGCCGCGACACCGCCCGCGTCCGGCGGTTCGAACAAGGGTGAGCGCGACGCGGACTACGACGCGGTGGTGGCCGAGCGGCGGGCCGCGATCGCGCAGCGCGAAGGCGTGCCCGGGGCCGACGTGCCGCCGGACGCCGTGACCGCGTCGGCGTCCGGGCTGGACCCGCACATCAGCCCGACCTACGCCGCACTCCAGGTGCCGCGGGTGGCCCGGGTGACCGGCCTGCCCGAGCAGCGGGTGCGCGAACTCGTCGCCGCGAACACCGGCGGTGGCTTCACCGAGACCGTCAACGTCACCGGGCTCAACCGGGCGGTGGAGCGCGCGGTTCGAGGGTGACCGGTGGGCTGCCTGCCCTGCCGGTCGGGGAACGGGCCGAAGCCCGACCCCGAAGTGATGTGTGACGCTTCGACCTGAACGGGTGGTTTACGGTCACCGTCACCGTGTGGAGGCGATAAGTTGCCCTCTGTGAAGCGCTCCGGATGGGTTGTCGTTCTTGCTCTGGTGGCCGGGTTGGTGGTGCCGGTCCCGGCGTCGGCGGCGGCGCGGTCGCCGGGGGAGTGCGCGGCCTCGCTGGACTGCACGGCCGCCGAGATCGACCGGATGGCGATGGCGGAGCGGTTGGAGTTCCTCCGGCTGGTGCAGAGCGGTCCGGCCGCGGCGTTGGGCGCGCCGGACCGCTGGCGCAACATCGAGGGCGTGCTGGCGTTCTTCCGCGATCGCGGGCTGGGCGCGCCGGGCACGTGGACCTCGCACGTCGACGCGGCCATCCTGGAGGGGATCGAACGCGGCGTCGCGCTCGCGCTGGGCCGGTCGACCGACGGCTTCGGCAACCCGGGCTCGGCGCGGTGGGCCGACTACCTGACCCGGCTGCACCGCGGCGAACTGACCGTCCGCAACGTCCACGACCGGGCGTGGAGCGAAGCCGAGCAAGCCTCGACCGAGCACGGTGTCGCGGTGGCCGAGCAGGTGCACGGGCTGCGGCCCACGGCGGTGGAGCGCCGGTTCTTCCTGTTCTCCGAGTTCTACCGGTGGGCACTGCGCAACCGCCCGGTCGTGCTGGACATGCTGCTGCTCTACGGCGTGCTGCTGGACCCGCTGATCGTGCTGCGGCGCGTGCCGTTCGTGGACTGGCTGACCGACGTGCGCGAGTCGGCGCCGTCCCGCAAGGGCTCCGAGATGGCCTACGCCTACGCGCAGCTCGACCCGGTGAACGGCGCGTTCAGCACGGTGGACCTGCTGTTCGCCTACATCCCGGAGCTGTTCGACGAGTTCCAGACCACCCGGTAGGGGCTACCGGAGGCGGTCGAGCGCGGTGTCGACGACCACCCGGCTGTCCTACCGGTACATGCCCGCGGCCCGCGGAAGGCAGCGCACCGGGCAGTCGGTGCCGCCGGCCGGCAGGTCGCCGACCGCGGACCACCTGACGGCCCGGTGCGGTGGTCCGCGGTCAGGACGGCTTGGCGCCCACCGGGGCCGGTTGGTCGGCGACGGCCTCGTCGGGCGCGGTCTCGTCCAGGAAGCCGCCGGACTGGTGGCGCCACAGCTTGGCGTACGCGCCATCGGCGTCGAGCAGTTCGGCGTGCGTGCCCTGCTCCACGATCCGGCCCCGGTCGAGCACGATCAGCCGGTCCATCCGCACGACGGTGCTCAGCCGGTGCGCCACGACGAGCGCGGTGCGGCCCTCCATCAGCTGCCACAGCGCCTCCTGGACCAGCACCTCGCTCTCCGAGTCCAACGCGCTGGTCGCCTCGTCCAGCAGCAGTACCGGCGCGTCGCGCAGGATCGCCCGGGCCAGCGCGACCCGCTGCCGCTGCCCGCCGGACAGCTTGATCCCGCGTTCGCCGACCAGCGTGTCGAACCCCTCGGGCAGCGCCTCCGCGAACTCCGTCACGTGGGCGGCACGGGCGGCGCGGAGGATGTCGGCGTCGCTCGCACCCGGCCTGGCGAAGGCGATGTTGTCCCGCAACGTCCGGTGGAACATCGCCGGGTCCTGCGGCACGTACGCGATCAGGCTGCGCAGGTCGGTCTGGCGCAGTCGGGCGATGTCCTGGCCGCCGACGAGGATGCGGCCGTCGTCCACGTCCATCAGCCGCAGCAGCAACCGGGTGAGCGTGGTCTTGCCGCCGCCGGAGCGGCCGACCAGGCCGATCCGCGTGCCCGCCGGGATGTCCAGGTCCAGGCCGTCGAACAGCGGCTTGCCGCCGCCGTGCGCGAACACCACGCGGTCGAACCGGACCCGGGAGTCCTCGGCGCGCAACGGCTCCGGGTCCTCCGGGTCGAGCACCGTCGGCTCGTCCAGCAGCAGTTCGGTGAACTGCGCGGCCTCGGTGAGCGCGCTCTCGAACCGCCGGTAGATCTGGTTGAACTCGAACATGATCCGCGTCGCGTTGCTGAAGTAGGCGAACGTCACCACCATCGCCTCCACCCCCAGCCCTCCGCTGACCCCGAGGGCGACCGCGAGTCCGAGCACGTTGGTGAGCACGGACATCGGTGCCACCACGGTGTCGATGCGCAGGTTGCCGTAGTCCCACGACCGCAGTGCCAGCACGCGGGTCTCGGCGGTCCGGCTCCGGTGCTCCGCGCTCTCCCGTTCCTCGGCGGCGAACGCGCGGACCGTCTCCATGTTCATCAGCGTGTCGGCGACGTGACCGGAGACCCGCGCGTAGGCGGCCTCCCGTTCGTCGACCAGGCGCTGCCTGCGGCGGATCAGCGGCACGGTGACGAAGGCCGTGACGAGGATCAGGCCGAGCAGCACCACGACGAGCAACGGGTGGTACGTCCACAGCACGACGCACGCGAAACCGAGCGGGATGAGGTTGCCGACGATCCTGAACGCGACCGTGTCGACGAATTCCTCGAACCGCGACGCGAAGCTCAGCACCCGTTTGGTGAGCGAACCGGCGAAGTTGTCGTGGAAGAACGCCGCGTCCTTGTCGAGCAGTGCGTCCATGCCCATGACGGACAGGCGCTCGATCCCGCGCCCGTCCACTCGGTTGAGGCAGTGGACGCCGACGCGCCACAGCAGCTCCGCGAAGAGCATCACGCCGGCGAACGCCAGCAGGTACGGCAGCGCGGCGGCGAAGCCGGTGTCGTCGCCATCGGCGAGGCGACCGGCCAGCGCGCCGATCGCCAGCGGCGCGAGGTAGGCCAGGCAGGTGTTGCCGAGCGCGGGCAGCAGGAGCGCGCCCGCGCTGAGGAAGCGGTGCCGTCGTAATTCCCGGCCGTACAGGCGCAGGGCGAGCAGCACCGCTCTTTTGCGGTTGTTGACGGGTTTTTCGGACCTTGGCGCGGCCATCCGACTCCTTTCGGGGGGCACCTTGGCCACGCCGATGTTGCCGCACCGGACGGGGTGACGGCGATCGAATATCGCCGTGCGCGCTCGCGTTCCGGCGGAATGTCCTTCTGCGCCAACGATTTATTGCCGCTGGGCTCGCGGGCACCCTTGTCAGGCTTGCCGGGCGGCCTCGCCGAGCATCTCGTGGGCGTGGTGGCGGAAGGCGTCGGCGGCCGGGTGGGTCGCGTTGCGGGGCCAGACCACCCGCACCACCACCGGCCCGACGTCGGTGAGCGGCAGGTAGCGCACGGCGGGGTGCGGGTGGCTGTGCGCGGTCGCTTCGGCGGTGACGCCCACGGCGTCGCCGGTGGCGATCACGGTGAGCCACTCGTCGGTGTTGGCGACGTCGAAGGTGCCGGGGCGCTGTCCGGGCGGCCACAGCTCGACGCTGGAACTGCACGCGGCGGCGCAGAACGCGACGGGGCGGTCGGCGAGGTCGACCAGCCGGACACCCGGTGCAGGCGCGAACGGGTGATCCTCGGGCACGGCCGCCACCCGTGGTTCGCGGTAGAGGTCCGCCGATGCCAGTTCACCGTCGGGTGACGGCGGCGAGCGCACGAACGCCACGTCGACCTCGCCGCGGCGCAGTGCGGCCACCGGGTCGTCCAGCCGGAACACCCGCGCCTCCACGTCGGGCCGGACCAGGCGCCAGCCGCGCAGCAACGGCACCGTGTGCCTGCCGAGCGCCGCCCACGGGAACCCGACGCGCAGCGCCCGCGGCCCCGCGGTGACCTCGGCCAGCGCGTCGTCCACCTGGGTGAGGATGCGGTTGGCGTGCCCGAGCAGCCGCGTGCCCGCCTCGGTCAGCGCCAGGCTGCGGGTCGTGCGCTCGACCAGTCGGGTGCCCAGCCTGCGCTCCAACTGGTTCAGGGTGCGGGACAGCGCGGGCTGGCTGATGTGCAGCGCGGCGGCCGCGCCGGTGATGGTGCCCTCGTTGCCGATCGCCGCGAACGCCCGCAGGTGCCGCAACTCCACATTCATGACTGTGGAGCATAAGTCGTGCGCAAACGGCATTTAGCGGGCGGTGGGGATCGGCCTTAGCGTGATCGGCATGAAGATTGTTCTCATCGGCGCGGGCGGCAAGCTCGGCACGGCGGTCCACACCGCGCTGGCCGGTCGCGGCCACGACGTCATCACGGTCGGGCGGTCCGGCGGCGACCTGCGGTACGACTTCGCCGACCCCGCGCAGACCGCCGAGCTGTACCGGCGGGTCGGCCGGGTCGACGCGGTGGTCAGCGCGGCGGGCGGCGTGCCGTGGAAGAAGATCACCGAGATGACCGCGCAGGACTACCAGGACGCCTTCCGGGGCAAGGTGCTCAGCCAGCTCGAACTCGTCCGGCAGGGCGTCGCCCACGTCGCCGAACGGGGTTCGTTCACGCTGATCACGGGCGTGCTGGCGCGTGAGCCCGTGCTGCTGGGCACGGCCGCGTCCATGGCGAACGGCGCGGTGGAGGCGTTCGTGCGGGCGGCGGCGATCGAGATCGCCCCGCAGCGCGTCAACGCCGTCAGCCCGAGCGTGTTCACCGAGAGCCTCGACGACTACGGCGACCTCTTCGCCGGCGTGCCGCCGGTCGACCTGGCCGACGTGACCCGGGCGTACGTCCGCTCGGTCGAGGGCGCCCAGACAGGCCAGGTTTACGTGCCGTAAGGCGGCTAGTACACGACGTGCTTGCCGCCGTCCACGATGATCGCCTCGCCGGTGACCAGGTCCATCGCCAGCAGCCCGAGCACGGCCTGCGCCACGTGCGCCGGGTCGGCGGTGCGGTCGAGCGGCACGGTTCGCCGCTCGACCGCCGCCCGTTCGGCGAACCCCGCCTCGCCGTGCAGCGACGTCTGCCAGCGCGTGGCCACGGTCCCCGGCGCGACGGCGTTGACCCGCACGTCCGGTGCGAGGGCCACGGCCAAATTGCGGGTCAGCTGCAGCAACGCCGCCTTGCTCACCCCGTAGGCGATGGACGAGCCGCCCGCCCGGTACCCGGAGATGGACGCGACGTTGACCACCGCGCCCCGGGCGGCACGCAGGTCGTCGGCGAACGCCCGCGTGACGCGGAGCGGGCCGACCACGTTGACGTCGAGCACGTGGTGGACCACGTCGTCGGTCAGGGCGTCGAGGTCGTGGTGCGGCACGGCCCGGGTCGTGCCCGCGTTGTTGACCAGCACGTCGACCCGGCCGAACCGGGTACGCACCCGTTCGGCCAGGGCGCGCACCTGCCCGTCGTCGGCCACGTCGACGCGTTCGGCGACGGCCTCGCACCCACCCGCGGCCAGTTCCGCCGCGGTGGCCTCGGCGTCGGCGGCGGACCGCGAGTAGGTCACCACGACGGCCCGGCCGCCCGAACGGGCCAGCGCGAGCGCGGTGGCCCGGCCGATCCCGGTGCCGCCGCCGGTCACCACCGCGACGGTGTCGTGCAGGTCCACGTCAGCTCCTCCCGATCCGGTGCAGGGTGGCCACCACCCCGTCCTGGTCGATCCGGCGCACCGCGTCGGCCACCAGCGCGCGGAACACGCGGGACTCGCGCAGCGGCAGCGGCAGGGCCAGCACGGGGAAGTCCTGCTGGTGCAGGAAACCGGCCACGGCCAGGCAGATCAGGCGCGGTTCGACGCCCGCGACGAGCAGGTCGACCGCCGGGTCGAGCAGGCGTTGCGGCAGCTTGCGGGGCGCGTCGGCGGCGATCTGGTCGAGCCGGTGCGCGATGCGCGGGTTGGCCAGCCGGGTCAGCAGCGCACCGACCTCGCGTTCGTCGGGCTCCAGGCCGAAGCGGCGCAGCGACGGGCCGGTCTCGGTGCTCAGCAGGCGTTCGGCGAAGTGCGCGATCGCGGGGCAGGCCAGGGCGTCGGCCGTGGTCGTGCAGCCGGCGAGCAGGCCGAGGTGGGCCAGCGCCGAGTGCGTGCCGTTGACCAGGCGCAGCTTCGCGGCCTGGTGCGGACCGATGTCGGCGACCAGTTCCACGCCGACCGCGTCCCACGCCGGACGTCCGGCGGTGAAATCGTCCTCCACCACCCAGCGGCGGTGCGGCTCGCCGACCACGGCGGCGCGGTCCTCCAAGCCCAGCGCCTCGGCCACGCGGGCGAGGTCGGCGTCGGTGGTGGCGGGCACGATCTGGTCCACCACGCTGGACGGGAACCGCACGTGCTCGTCGACCCACTCCACCAGGTCGTGCTCGCCGCGGCGCGCGCAGAACTCCCGCACCAGGCGCCCGACCAGCCGGCCGTTGTCGGGCAGGTTGTCGCACGAGACGACGGTCAGCCCGGGGTGCCCGCGGTCGCGGCGGCGGCGCAGCCCGCCGACCAGCTGCCCGACCGGTGTGCACGGCGGTCCGCCCGCGAGGTCGGCCGCCACGTCCGGGTCGTCGGCGCGCAACCGCCCGGTGGCCGGGTCGTGCCGGTACCCCGACTCGGTGACGGTCAGCGTGACCACGCGGGTGCCCGGTTCGGACAGCACGGTCGCCAGCCGGTCGGGCTGCTCCACGGCCAGCAGTGCCTCCCGCACGCTGCCGACCACGCGCAGCCGGTCGTCGGCGGCGCCCCGCTCGGTGACGGTGAACAGGTGGTCCTGCTCGACCAGCGCGTCGACCAGCCGCCCGTTGCGCCGTGCCACGGCGCAGATGCCCCACGGACCGGGTTCGACCAGCATCGCCTCCTGCGTCAGCACCGCCTGGTGCGCCCGGTGGAACGCGCCGAGTCCGATGTGGACGATGCCGACGTCGGCGCGCGGCAGGTCGGCCGCCAGCCACGCGGGCAACCGGGCCGCCGACAGGCGCGGGTGGGTCACCGCGGCGTCACCCCCGAGACGTCGGCGGCGGCGATGTCCACGTCCTTGCCCTCCGCCGACAGCAGGAACGCCACGAACGACACGGCCGCGGTGCCGATCATCCACCACGCCACCGGCCAGCCCTGCCCACCCGCCCGAGCGACCAGCGCGGCGGCCACCAGCGGGGAGAACCCGGCCAGCGCCGCGCCGATCTCGCGGGACGCGGCGAACCCGGTGTAGCGGACGCGCGCACCGAACAGCTCGGCGTAGAACGCGGGCTGCACGGCGATCATCGGCGCCAGGCCGAACGCGGTCGCCACCACCAGCGCCACCCAGATCAGCACCGGCTCCCGCGTGTCGAGCAGCAGGAAGAACGGGAACGCGAACGCCGCCGTGAACACCACGCTGAACAGGTTGAGGGGACGCCGCCCGATCCGGTCGGACAACGCGCCGTACACGGGTTGCAGCACGATCACGACCACGCCGAACGCCACCACGCCGGTGAGCCCCACCCAGCGCGGCAGCTCCAGCGACTTGGTGATGTAGGCCAGGCTGTAGGTGGCGTAGATGTAGACGATCGCGGTGTCGCAGATGTGCGCGCCGATGCCGATCAGGAAGTTGCGCGGGTAGCGGCGCAGCGCGTCGAACACGGGCAGCTTGACCGTGGTCCGCTGCGCGGCCATCCGCTGGAACACCGGCGACTCGGCGACCCGCAGCCGCACGTACAGCGCGACCGCGATGAGCGCGAAGCTGAACCAGAACGGGATGCGCCACGCCCAGTCCAGCACGGTCTGCCGGGGCAGCGTCTCGACCAGCAGGAACACCAGCGTGCCCGACAGCAGGCCCAGCTGGACGCCGGTCTGCGCGAACGACGTGAAGAAGCCGCGCCGACGCGGTGGCGCGTGCTCGGCCAGCAGCGTGGACGCGCCGCCGAACTCCGCGCCCGCGCCGAGGCCCTGGCACATCCGCAGCACGGTCAGCAGGATCGGCGCGGCGATGCCGATCGAGTCGTAGGTCGGCAGCAGGCCGATCAGCCCGGTCGAGACGCCCATGACCAGGGTGGTGATCACCAGCGTGGACCGGCGGCCGATGCGGTCGCCGAGGTGGCCGAACACGAACCCGCCCAGGGGGCGCACCGCGAAGCCGACGCCGAAGGTGGCGAACCCGACGATCACGCCGGTCGCCGGGTCGTCGGTGACGAAGAACAGCTCGTTGAACACCAGCGTCACGGCGAAGCCGTAGATGAAGAAGTCGTACCACTCCAACGCGGTGCCGACCACGGACGCGCCCACGACGCGGCGCAACCGCGTCCCGCCGGTCGGCTGCTCGCCTTCGTGCCCGGTCGTGGTGCGGTCGGCGGCTCCGGTCATGTCGTGCCCTCCTTCGCCTCGAGCAGGCCGTGCAGCTCGCGCCAGGTCTCCTCGGTCATGGGGATGCCGTCGCGCAACCGGGCGCGGCGGGTGCGTGCCTCCGGTTCACCCGGTACCAGCACCTCGTGACCGCCCTCGGCGGGCGGGGTGCGGGTCAGCTCGCGGCAGAACAGCTCCGCCTGCTCGCGGAACCGCTCGACCGGGGTGAGCGAGCCGATGTCGACGGCCACCAGCACGGTGCCGAACCCGCCGCGGTAGCCGGGCAGGCTGCCCACGCCCATGCCGGTGAGCAGGCCGCCGACCACCTCGATCAGCACGCTCAGGCCGTAGCCCTTGTGCCCGCCGAACGGCAGCAGCGCCCCGCCCGCGTAGAAGTCGGCGGGATCGGTGGTCGGCCGGCCGTCCGCGTCCAGCACCAGGCCCTCGGGCACGCGCTCACCGCGGTCGCGGGCCACCGCCAGCTTGCCCTCGGCCACGCCCGAGGTGGCCCAGTCCACCACGATCGGCGACCGATCCGCCGCCCGTGGCGCGGCCCAGGCCAGGGGGTTGGTGCCCAGCCGCCGCTCCCGGCCGCCGTAGGGCGCCACGGTGGGGTCGGCGTTGCCGAACGCGAGCGCGACCAGGTCGTGCTCGGCCAGGAAACCGACGTACTCGCCCAGCCTGCCGACGTGGTTGCAGTCCTGGATCACCGCGACGCCGCTGCCGTGCGTCCGGGTCAGGGCGCGCAGTTCGCGGGCCGCGACACCGGCCGCGATCCGGCCCAGGGCGCGGTTGCCGCGCACCACGACCGTGCCGGGGCGCGGGTGGTCGACGTCGGGGCGGGCGCGGGGGTCGATCCGGCCGTCGCGGAGGCGGGCGACGTAGTCGACGAGCCTGCGCACGCCGTGCGAGTCGTGGCCGGTCAGGTTCGACTCCACCAGCGAGTTCGCGACGATCTTGGCGTCCACGAGGTTCGTCCCGGCGTCGAGCAGGATCCGGACGGCGAGCTTCGTGAGTTCGCTCGACGTGACCTTCATGCGTTCCGCCTGACGGAATGGAGTTCCATCGACATGAGGACACGATGACACGACTCGCCCGCTTTGTGAAGCGAGTCACAGGGTGGTTCGGTTCAGTCGGCGCCCAGCGCGCGCGACACCTCGGCCGCCGCGCGCACGACGAGCTGCGGCAGGTCCGGTGGCGCGTCGGCGAGGTCCACCAGCGACGCCGCCGACACACCGCCGACCACCTCGCCGGTGTGGTTGACCACGGCCGCGCCCACGGCGCGCACCCCGGCCTCGTTCTCCTCGTGGTCCTCGGCGTAACCGCGTTCCCGGACGACGGCCAGCTCGGCGAGCAGGGCGCGTTCACCGGTGATGGTGCGCCCGGTGCGGGCGGGCAGGCCGGTGCGCCGGACCAGCGCCCGGACCTCGTCGTCGGGCAGGGCGGCCAGGATCGCCTTGCCGATGGACGTGCAGTGCAGGCGCAGGCTCATGCCGACGCGGGAGGCCAGGTGGTAGGGCCGCACGCCCTCCAACTTGGCCACGTACACCGCCTCGTCGCCGGACAGCAGTGCCAGGTGGACTGTCCACCCGGTCCGCTCCTGGAGGTCGCGCAGCGCGGGGCGGACGTGCTCGGCGATGTCCAGGCGCTGCAGGAAGCGGCCCGCCAGGCTGAGGATCCGCGGGCCGCCGAGGTAGCCGCCCCGCCCGTCGGCCCGCGCGAAACCGCGCTGGACCAGCGTTTGCAGGATCCGGTGCACGGTCGGCTTGGGCAGGCCGGAGGCGTCGGCGATGTCGGCGATCCGCGAGTGGTCGGCGAGTGCTTCCAGGACGCTCAGCGTCTTCTCGGCCGCGGACAGCGGTGCGTCGCCACTCATGGGCCTCAATGTAAGCCAGGTTCGATCACGCCCACCGGTTCCGCCACGGGCCGGCGGCGGCCCGCCCGGTGACGCGTGCCGTCGCCGGGCGGGCGCGCAGGTACTGCGGGTACGGGTAGAAGGTGCGGTTGGCGGGCCGGTAGACGCCCAGGTCGTCGACGCCGTTGCCGTCCCAGTCGCCGGTGATCGGCAGGTCACCCGGGTTGCCGTACTGGGTGGCTGCGTGCGGCAGTCCGCCGAGCTCGTCGACGCCCGGCGGCGCGTCGGAGCCCTCGAAGAGGCGTCACCGCGGCACATCGCGCTGGAGACGCTCCGGCTGTGGCCGCCCGCCTGGCAGCACCGCCGCCCGGTGCTCCACGACCACCGCGTCGGGCCGCTGAAGGCGCTGCGCGGTGACGACGTGGTCGTACCCGTGCACGCGCTGCAGCGACACCCCGGTACTGGCCGGACGCGGACGTCTTCGAACCCGGCCGGTGGGCCTCGGCCGGCCGTCCCGGCGCTTTCCTGCCGTTCGCGGTCGGTCCCGGGGCGTGCGTCGGCGCGAGCTTCGAGGTGCGCTGGCTGGGCGCGGTCGCGGAGCACCTGGCCGCCGTCCCGCCGCTCGCGCTGACCCGGCGCGGCACCGACCCGTGCGTCACGGCCGTCTTCTCCGCGCCCGAGCACACGATCGGGGACGGCCGCTAGCGGGACTGGAGGGCGTCCACTGCGACGGCCTGGGCGATGACCACGCGGCGGTCGACGTAGGGGTCGGCGATCTGGATCAGGTAGTGGTCGCGGATCCAGGTCTTCTTGTCCACGCTGAACACCGGTTGCCCGTCGCGGGCGAAGTCGAAGTGGTAGCGGAACGGGAACGGGAGGTCGTTGACCAGCGGCAGGAAGCTCCACAGGCGGCGCAGGATCGCGATGCCCTGGTTGCGCTCGCGACCCGTGGCGGTCGGCGCGTTCGGCTGGTCGAGGTGCCAGGTGGAGTTGGTCAACGACTTGCCGAAGTCCTTGCGGAACAGGCCGATCGGCACGCCCGCGCCGTCGGTCACGTCGTAGCCGCTGCCGAGGTCGATCACCTTGCGCGCGCGGAAGCCCGCCAGCACGTGGCTCTTGCTCGCGTCGGTGTAGATGGTGACCTGCTCCTTGAAGGCCATCCGCTTCTGCTCGACGAACGCGACCAGCGGGCCGGGCTCGCCGCCGTTGTCGGCGAAGATCTCGTAGCGGTTCACCATCAAGGTGACCTTCTGGTGCATGTGCAGCACGTTCGTCGCCTGCGTGAGCATGGTCGTCCCCTTGACTCCGGTGAGCCCGAAGTTTCTCACCCGACCGGATGAAGATCACCAGGGGGACCGGCGGTGGGCCGGGCACCGGGCCCGACCCACGGCCCGGCTCAGGCGGCCTGTGCCTGGTTGTACAGGTTCTGGGCGTCGGCGCCGAAGTACGGGCCGAACATCCAGTTCGGGAACAGGTTGATCTTGTAGCTGTTCACGGAGTTCACCGTGCCGGTGCCGGTCGCCTCGGAGAACGCGCGGAACCACGGACCGCCGCTCGCGCCGCCGGTCATGTCGCACGTCATGCCGATGCCGTTGCTGAGGAAGGCGTTGAACGTCCGCCCGCTGCAGTAGACGAGCTTGGTGCCGTCGTACGGCGCGGCGGCGGGGTAGCCGAAGGCGTAGGTGTTGTCGGCCTTCGGCAGGTTGAACGCGATGCCCTGCGCGCCGACGACGTCGGTGAGGGACTGGCCGTTGAGCTGCCCGACGACGATGGCGCCGATGTCGTAGTTGATGTCCTCGCTCGCGTGCCACTGGGGCGTGGCGAACGTGGCGCGGGCGGTCCACGTGCCGTACGGCGCGTTGCCGTTGTCGTAGGCCGGGACGAACGCGACGTTCGTGTGGTAGGCGCCGTCGAGCTTCACGCAGTGCCCGGCGGTGACGACGGTGCTCTTGTTGGCGCTGGTCACGGCGTTGCCGCTGCACGAGGCGTTGCGGCCCTGGTAGGTGAAGAACACCCGGCCCGCGGTCCGCACGACGGCGCCGCCGCCGGTCCACGCACTGCCGCCGTTGGGGAAGGCCAGCGGTGCGACGGTGGTGGGCTCGCCGGTCAGGACGGTGGAGCGCAGTGCGGAGAGCGGTGCGGTGGGCAGGTCCAGCGGAACGGCGGCGCGCATCCGTTCCGGTGTCCAATAGGCGCCCGGTGCGGCGGCGGACGGCGTCGCCGGGACGGTGATCAACGACAGGGCCAGCGCGCTCGCCAGGGTGACCAGTCGTTTCACGGCACGGTTCATGATCTTCCACCTCTCGTGGGTCGATCAACGGCAGGGACCGTGCACTGGAAGTTACTCAGCGCAACGCCCCACCGTTTCCGGCGAACGGGTGAGAAATTTTCGTGTTCACGCCGTGCTCGGCGAGACCGAACGGCGGCGGTACGCCGAACCCGCCGCCGCGTCGGCGTTCCACCCCGCGTGCCTGACCCGCCACTCCGATCGCTGCTCCCGGGATGCGCGCGGGCCGACCGGCGCCGACGTGGTGGCGGGCACTCGACGGTGTGGAACCCTTGGCCGGTGATCCGCGTCGGTCCTGCAGTGGCGGCGTGGCGGACCCAGGAGAGTCATGGCGGAGGCGTTCGGGCCTTATCGTGTCGGTGAGCTGTTGGGGCGCGGCGGCATGGGCGAGGTGCACCGGGCTCACGACACGGCACACGACCGCGTGGTGGCGTTGAAGCGGCTCTCCGCCGTGCACAACGACGACGAGGAGTTCCGCGCCCGGTTCCGGCGCGAGTCACGGATCGCGGCACGGCTGCGCGAGCCGCACGTCATCCCGATCCACGCCTACGGCGAGATCGACGGCCGGCTCTACCTGGACATGAGGCTGGTGGAGGGCCGCGACCTCGCGGCGGTCATCGAGGACGGTCCGCTGGACCCGGACCGGGCCGTGCGGATCATCGCCCAGGTGGCGGGCGCGCTCGACGCCGCGCACGCGGACGGCCTGGTGCACCGGGACGTCAAGCCGTCGAACATCCTCGTCACGCCGGACGACTTCGTGTACCTGGTGGACTTCGGCATCGCGCGCAGCGTGCTGCCCGCCGGCACGCACCTGACCGCGTCCGGCGCGGTGATCGGGACCTTGGACTACCTGGCGCCGGAACGGTTCGGCGACGGCCAGGTGGACGGCCGCGCGGACGTCTACGCCCTGGCCTGCGTGCTGCACGCCTGCGTCACCGGCCACCGCCCGTTCGAGGTGGACAGCGCCGCCGCGCTCCTCTGGGCCCACCTCCAACAACCACCGCCCGCCGCCTCGGCCACCAACCCGGCCGTGCCACGCGCGCTGGACGACGTGATCCGGCACGGCATGGCCAAGGACCCGACCCACCGCTTCCCGACCGCCGGCGCCCTGGCAACCGCCGCCGCGGAAGCCCTCGCCACCCCATCTCTCGCCGTCACCCCGCCGGTCACCACTCCGCCGCATCCCGCTGCCGGTTCCTCCGGTGAGTCGCCGTCGTCCGCCGCGCCTTCACACCCTCCCGCTCCGCCGTCTGCCGGCGGGGCGCCCGCCGCGCCGCCCGCCGGCCGGGCGCTTGCCGGTCCGCAGCAGCCAGGTCGGCACCAGCCGGGTCCGCGGTCAGCTCCGCATTTTGTCGCAACGTTGCAATCGGGTTCGCAAGGCGGCGCGATGAATGCTCCGGCACCGCCTGCCCGGCGGACGTCGGGCCGGAGAGTGGCGCCGATCGTGGCCGGTGCGGTGGCGTTGGCGATCGTGGCGGTGGTGTTGGTCTGGTCGGTGGACTGGGCGGGGGACCGCCGGCTCGCGAACTCCGCCACCGTCACGACCACCGCCGCGACAACCACAACTGCGACGACCACAGCGGAGTCGAGAACGCGGACGACCACCGCCCAGACGACGACGGCCACCACCGTGACCGTCGACCAGCAGGTCACCGTCCTGCTGGACCGGCTGCCCGGGGTCTACCGGGGCAACCCGAGCTGCGCGCCCACGCCGTCGACCGGCCCAGGCGTCACGGCCACCGTCACGTGCACCAAGGCGAACCAGCAGCACTTCCGCTTCCCGCCCCCGGACCAGGCGGTGTTCCACCTGTTCACCGACCGGGCCGCGCAGGACGCCCACTTCAAGGCACTGGTCGACGCCAAGGGCATCCCGCGCGAGGACGAGTCCGGAGGCTGTCGTCCCCTCACCCGCCCGGCGCACTACGCCCTCTACTACCGGTCCGAGAGCGGTCCCGTCCCCGGCGAGTACACGACGTGCTTCGTGTCTGACGGCGTCGGTCAGCTGTGGTGGGTCGACACGCGCACCTCGACCACGGGCGTGCTGCGCTCCTCCACGGCACTGGACCCGGACGCGCTCGACCAGCTCGGCTACTGGTGGAACACCATGATCCTCACCCCGATGCCGTGAGGTCGGCGATCTTGCCCTCCAACACCGCCCGCTCACGCTCGTTGCCGCACAACCGCACGGCCCGCGCCAACTCCGCCCGCGCCTCGTCCGCCCGCCCCAATCGGCTGAGCAGTTCACCGCGCACGCTGGGCAGCAGGTAGGAGTTCGCCAGGGCCTCGGAATCGGCGAGCCCGTCCACGATCGGCAGCGCGGCGGCCGGTCCCCGTGCCATGGACACCGCCACCGCCCGGTTCAGGTCGACCACCGGTGACGGCGCGAGGCTGCCGAGCGCCTCGTACAGCAGCACGATCCGCTCCCAGTTCGTCTCCTCCACCGAGGGCGCCACGGCGTGGCACTCGGCGATGGCCGCCTGCAGCCCGTAGGCGCCCAACCCGCGGCCGACCTGCTCGGCCCGGGCCAGCGCGGCACGTCCCCGGCGGATCGCGGCGCGGTCCCACCGGCGGCGGTCCTGGTGCTCCAGCAGCACGGGCTCGCCGTCCGGCCCGGTGCGGGCCGGGAACCGCGCCGCGGTCAGCTCCAACAACGCCAACAGGCCGTGCACCTCCGGCGTGTCCGGCACCAGCCGGGCCAGCACCCTCGCCAGGCGCTGTGCCTCACCCGCGAGGTCGAACCGGATCAGGTCGTCGCCGGAGCTGGCCGTCGAACCCTCGGTGAAGATCAGGTAGATCACGTTGAGCACCGAGCCGAGCCGCGCGGTCCGCTCCTCGGCGGTCGGCACCTCGAACGGCACCTCGGCCGCCCCGAGCGTCTTCTTCGCGCGCGTGATGCGGGCCTGCACGGTCGCCGTCGGCACCAGGCACGCCTTGGCGATCTCGTCGCTGGTCAGACCGCCGACCACGCGCAGCGTCAACGCCACCCGCGCCTCCCGCGACAGCACGGGGTGGCATGAGATGAACATCAGCGCCAGCACGTCGTCGTCGATCTGGTCCGGGTCCCACAGCACGTCGTCGGCGCCGTCACCCGGTGCGGCGCCGTCCTCGCCCAGGTCGCGGGCGAGGACGGCGTACTTCTCGTCCAGCGCGGACCGCCTGCGGAAGCCGTCGATCGCGCGCCGCCGGCCAACGGTGAGCAGCCACCCCGCCGGGTTGCGCGGCACGCCGTCCCGCGGCCAGGTCACCAGCGCCTTGGCCAGCGCCTCCTGCGCCAGGTCCTCGGCCAGCGCGAAGTCGCCGGTGTAGCGCGCGAGCGCACCGACGATCCGCGCCGACTCGATCCGCCAGACGGCGGCGACCGCCCCACGACCGGTGGGGTCGGTCGACGTCGACCCGCTCAGAGCTGCCCGGTGGCTTCCCGCCACGCCTTCTCCTTCTGGATCCACTCGTTGTCCTGCGGGAACTCGTCGATCGAGGTGACCCGGCGGATCTCGGTCTTGACGCCGGCCCCGGTCAGCGGCTGCCGCTTGGCCCACTCGACGGCCTCTTCCTTCGAGGCGACGTTGAGGATGTAGAACCCGTTGAACAGCTCCTTGGTCTCGCCGTACGGGCCATCGGTGACCACCGGGGGCTCGGAGGAGTAGTCCACGACCACGCCTTCCTCGGCGTCGGCGAGCCCTTCCGCGGCAACCAGCACGCCGGCGCGGATCAGCTCGTCGTTGTACTTCCCCATGGTCTCCAGGATCTCGTTGAAGTCGATGTCGCCCATCGACGCGAAGGCCTCGTCGGTGGCGCGCATGATCAGCATGTACTTCATGGTCGAAAGTCTCCTCGGCCGTCGTCCGGGCCCTCTCCCGGACCCCGTCACCCCAAGGTCGAACGGGCCGAGCCGTGGATCGACACACCCGCCGAACTATTTTCCCGCCAGTGCGGGCAGCCTACTTCGAGCGGCGATCCACGTGGTCGAGCGGCGCGCCCGGTGGCGAACAGGAGCAGTGGAGAAAGCCGAAGAGCACAAGCACGCCGGTGTGCCCCTCACCTCGCTGTGAGGGGCACACCGGCGTGCGTCACGGGGTCCGGCAGGTCACGGTCGGCGAGGCCCACTGGCCGTTCGCCATCACCGTGAAGCCGAACGTCGTGCTGCCACCCGCGGGGACGTTGCCGTTGCCGCTGGGCTTCATGGTCATCACGGTGCCGGTGGAATCCCAGCTCGGCGTGCCGTTCCAGGTGCTCGACACCCTCTGCGGGGAGGTGACGGTGACCGTGGCGGTCCAGCTCGTGATCGCCGAGGAACCCGCCCGGATCGTCACCTCGCCGTTGAAGCGGTCACCCCACCGCTGGCTCGTGCGGTAGGTCGCGGTGCAGGAGCCGGTGCCCGGCTGGGGCGTGGTGGTCGTCGGGCCCGTGGTCGGTGGGGTGTCGGTTGGTGCGACGGCTCGGCCGGTTGCGGGGGAGATCATGCCCGCGCAGAGGTTGCGGTTGGCGAGGTTGGCGGCGATTTGGGGGACGGCGTTGAGG
>NZ_PYAX01000033.1 GCF_003014735.1 Saccharothrix carnea
ACGGCATCTGGCCCGCCGTCCCCGAGATCCCCACCCCGCTCTCCCTGGCGGTGATCATCCTCGTGCTCGGGACGGTCACGCTGACCAGCCTGCGCACCCGGCGACGTGCCGGGACCCCCTCGCCCCAGCCGACCCCGAAGGCCGCCACACCCCTGGACTGACCATGCTCTTCGAATGGCTCTTCGACGTGCTGATCACCACCCTCGTGACCGTGCTCGTCCTCGCCTCACTGGTGATCACCTGCGCCGCCCTGAACTCACCACGTGGACCACACGCCTGACCCAGGCGGAAGACCGGTGGGGCGGGCCGACCAGGTCGGTCGGCCCGCCCCACCGGTCGGGGTTCAGCGGACGTAGATGTTCGGTTGGGGCGGGGTGCTCATGCCGCCGCCGAGGAAGAAGCTCGGGTGCGGCGGCTGGTTGTAGGCGGTGTTCTGCCACGCGATGGCCACGCGGTACTGGGCGTCGTGCATGAGGGTGTGGATCCGCCGGTCGGTCTGCGTCGAAGTGGCGTAGATGCGCAGCGCGGCGTTGTCGTCGCGGGGCAGGATCACCTCCTCGCGCCAGTCGCCGAACAGGTCGCCGGACAGCGACGGGGTCGACTTGGTGCCGTTGATGGAGTGCGCACCGGTGCCGGTCAGCAGGCGGGTGTCACCGCCGGTGCCGTACTTGTCGACGTGGTTGCCGTCCAGCAGCTCCCGCACCGGGTCGGCGTCCCACCAGGCCAGGAAGTTCGCGCTGCCCGGCGAGCGCCCGACGTTGCCGCCGGAGCCGTTGAACAGGCTGGTCAGCCCGGTGCCCCGGCCCCAGAACTCGGCGCCGGCGTTCCCGGCGTACACGTCGCCGGCCGCGCCGCGAGCGGGTCCTTCGCAGCTGCAGGTGTTGTTCTTCTGCATGATGGTCGCGCCGCTGTTGGCGTCACGCAGGGTCGCGGCGGCGCCGGAGCTCTGCTCGTGGATCATCCAGATTTCCTTGCCGGGGCGGCTGGGGATGAAATCACCGACGTGCAGCGCGTCACCGTGGGCGTAGAAGTTGGTGGTGTAGCGCCCGGTGCCGTTGCTGTTGATGGTCATGCCGCCGTAGATGATCTCGTCGGTGCCGTTGCCGTCGACGTCGGCGATCGACAGCGAGTGGGCGCCGC
This sequence comes from Saccharothrix carnea, assembly GCF_003014735.1. Classification (GTDB taxonomy): domain Bacteria; phylum Actinomycetota; class Actinomycetes; order Mycobacteriales; family Pseudonocardiaceae; genus Actinosynnema; species Actinosynnema carneum. The sequence goes on from NZ_PYAX01000033.1 coordinate 1,141, forward strand.
GGCCGCCCCACTGGCTGCCCGCGGAGCTGGAGTCGAACTTCCAGCGCCGGGTGAGCTGCCCGTTGCGGAAGTCCCACGCCGCGATCGTGCTCTTGGCGTAGTAACCGCGGCCCATGATGATGCTGGGGCGCTGCCCGTCCAGGTACGCGGTGCCGGCCAGGAACCGGTCGCCCCGGTTGCCGTTGCAGTCGCCCCAGTCGCAGATGTTCCCGCGGGCGGGCTCGAAGGGCACCGTGGACATGGCGGCACCGGTGAGCCCGTTGAACACGGTCAGGTACTCGGGTCCCGTGACGATGTGACCGCCGGAGTTGCGGTGGTCGGCGCTGCCGTTGCCGATCACCTGACCCGTGCCGGACACCGTGCCGTCACCGGTCCTGACCGCCATCTCGGCCCGGCCATCGCCGTCGTAGTCGTACACCTGGAACTGGGTGTAGTGCGCGCCGGCACGGATGTTGCGGCCCAGGTTGACCCGCCACAGCCGCTGCCCGTTGAGCTTGTAGGCGTCGATGTAGACGTTGCTGGTGTAACCGGACTGCGAGTTGTCCTTCTGGTCGCTGGGATCCCACTTGAGGAAGATCTCGTACTGGCCGTCGCCGTCGGCGTCACCGACGCTGGCGTCACCGGCCGAGTAGCTGCTCCCCGGCCGGGAGATCGGCACGTCGAGGTAGTTGCCGCCGGAGAAGCGCAGTGACGCCTCGGACGGCGCCTGCTCCACGCCTCCCACGACCGCGCGGACCGTGTACGAGGCGTCCCCTGCCGCGCCGGAGTCCAGGTAGTTGGTGGAGTTGGTGATCGGGGAGGCGTTCAGCTTCGTCGTGCCCCGGTAGACGTTGAACCCGGTCGAAGCCGACTCGGTGCCGAGCAGCCGCCACGAGACCAGGTTGCCGGTGCCGGAGCGCACGCTGACCAGGCCGCGGTCGAGGTCCTCCAGCTGCTTGCCGGAGGGCTGGGGGCCCGCGACGTCGATCTCGAGGTAGTCGATGTTCGCCAGGCCGGTCGCGGTGGTCGGGCTCAACCGGATCGTGTTCGTGCCCGCGTTCAGCGGGACGGTGAGCGTCTTCGTGGTCCACGTGCTCCAGGCGCCGGTGCCGTCGAACGCGCTGCCCGCGTGGGCGACCGCGCCGTTGACCAGCACGTCCGCGGGCCGGTTGGTGGTCGTGCCGTTGGCGTACCGGACGGCCACGGTCGCCGAGCCCGCCTCGGAGGCGGTGACGGTGAACTGCGCCGCCGCCCCGACCGCGTTGTCCGTGTTGCAGAAACCGCTGCCGGAGTAGCCGGTGTGGATGGACTCGATGACGCCGGCGCAGGTGGCCGGTGAGGTCTCCGCTTCGTAGCGGGTCGGAGCCGCCGAAGCCGGGGAGAGCACGACACCGCTGCCGGCGACGGTCAGGGCGACGCCGGCGGCGAGCAGTGCGGAGCGCCGTCTGGTCACGGGCATGACCGGCCTCCGACAGGACGTTGACTGAAAGTGAGCACCGTTGCTCCTCCGTCGCAGGGTCTGGGAACGCTCCCAGACGTGACCGGGCGGGTCCTCCTCGGTTAGCAAGGCCGCGGGATGACACCCGGTCGGATTTGAAACGATTCAACTGTCGGACTATAACTGGAAAGCGCTATCCCCGTGGTGGTCACCTCAGCCTGAGGTCACTCCGGATGGCCCGGTCATCGTCCGATTCCGTTGGCACCCATGAGGTTCGGGCGCCGACGTTGCTGGGGTAGACCGTACGAACGCCGCTGTGCCGGTGTCAACAGCCCCGGCGAAATGTTTTCGACGGGATCCGGCACCAGGGCCATTCGAGTGACACATCCGTGAGAGACCCTCGCGATCGGCCGAGGGCGGCGCGGCCGGGGAAACCCTTGACATGACAGCTGGAAAGCGCATTCCATGGGAAGGTGTCGAGCCCGCGTCGCAGGCTCGACCGGTCGGTCGTGCCCGGCGGTCGGCCGGTTCGCCGCGCCGCGCTCACCACCGTCCCGCCGACGACAGGGGTGTTCGACCGTGACCGGAGTGCCGGCCGCCGAAGGCGGTCCGTTCGACCGCAACCACTTCGACTACTCCCCCTGGTCCTTTTGGGACGAAGCCGACGAGCGGGTGAGACAGCGCCAGCTCGATGTCCAAAGGGATCTCGTCCGGCGGCGGGGTTATGAGATCGGCGAGCGGTGCTTCCTGTCCGAACTGGCCTCCGTGCAGAACGAGGAGTTCCGGCTGGGGAACGGTGGCTACGTCGCCGCGGGCGCCTACCTGAGCGGGTCGCTGCGCGCCGGGCGTGACTGCACGATCAACCCGTACGCGGTGGTGCGCGGCGCTGTGCGCCTGGGTGACGCCGTGCGCATCGGCGCGCACACCTCGATCCTCGGCTTCAACCACACCACCGAGGACCCCGACACCGAGGTGTTCCGACAGCCGCTCCGCTCGCTCGGCATCACCATCGGCGACGACGTCTGGATCGGCTCGCACGTCGTCGTCCTGGACGGGGTGGCGGTCGGCGACCGGTCCGTGATCGCCGCCGGCGCCGTGGTCACCAAGGACGTCCCGGCCGGTGCGATCGTCGGCGGCAACCCGGCCAGGGTGCTGCGGTGGCGCGTACCCGCGCTCGCCCCGCGGTCGGACGACCTCGTGGGTGCGCTCACCGCGTTCACCAAGACCGCCCGCGCGCAGGCGCCGCAGGTGCTGGCGCGGTGCTGGGACCCGGACACCGGGTTGTTCGTCGACCGACCGGGGGTCGCGCCGACCGTCCGCTCCCAGTGCGACGCGATCGAGGTCGCGGACCTGCTGCTCGGCCGCGCACCCGACCAGCTGCCCGCGCAGGCCCAGGTCGACCGGCTGCGCGGCTGGCAGGACCCGGAGACCGGGCTGGTCGGCACGCTGCGACCGGACGGCACCGTCGAGCGTGCCCGTGACGGCCTGTCCGACCCGGACGCCGCCTACCACGTGCTGTCCGCCGGGTACGCGCTGGACCTGCTGGGCAGCGGTTTCGCCGAGCCGATCCGCGTCGCTTCCCGCATGACCGCCGAGGAGGTCGTCACCGGGCTGGAGCGGCAGCCGTGGGCCACCAGCGCCTGGTCGGCCGGTGCGTGGGTGGACGCCCTCGGCACCGCCCTGCACTGGAACCGGCGGCGCGGTGACCGCGGCACACCGGGCGCGGTCGAAGCCCTCTTCGGCTGGCTGGTCACCACCGTCGACCCCCGCACCGGCACGTGGGGCCGACCGGCGCCCGTCGACGGCCTGCGCCAGGTCGTCAACGGCTTCTACCGGGCCTCACGCGGCACGTTCGCCCAGTTCGGCCTGCCCGTCCCCCACCCGGAACGGGTCGTGGACACGATCCTGGAGCACGTCCGCGACGCCCGGTTCTTCCGGCCCGAGAGGCAGGACGCGTGCAACGTCCTCGACGTCGCCCACCCGCTCTGGCTGACCCGCCACACCGGGTACCGCGCGGAGGAGGTCGCGCAGGTCGCGCGCCGCCTGCTGACCGACGCGCTGGGCCACTGGACCGACCGCGCCGGCTTCGGCTTCCAGGCACCCCACCCGACGACCGCGGGTCTGCCCGCCGCGGCACCGGGTCTGCAGGGCACCGAGATGTGGACGGCGGTGATCTGGCTGCTCGCCGACCTGCTGGGCCTCGCCGACGCCCTGCACTACCGCCCGCGCGGCGTCCACCGGCCCGAACCCGCCACCGGACCGGGGTGACCCGGAACAGCACGGACGGCGTTGTTCGTCGGGTGAGGCCCGCCCTCCGGACGCCGACGCGCCGACGCCTCGGCCGATCCAGTGCCTCACCTGCGGCTTGCCCGGGCGGCGATCGGTGGACCGCACCGGTCGCCCGCGGGTTCCCCGACCGCGTCGGACCGGCGGCCTACGATCCGCGTCATGATCTCCGAACCGCCGCTGCCCGCCGAGCTCCGGGCGCTGTTCGCCGCCGGGGCCGACACCGGTCGCACGTTGTCCGTCCCGCTGCCGCCCGGACGCCCGGTCCGGTCCGAGGAGGAGCCCTCGGAGCGGCCCGCGTTCTGGCTCGGTGACGGACCGGCGCCCGCGGGCCTGTGGGCCCGGCTGCGTGCCGAGCACGCCCGATCGGGGCTGTGGCCGCTGCTGCTGGACTCGCTGGACGACGAGGACGCCGACTACCGGCCGTGGGGCAACGGGGAGGTCCTGCCCGGTGAGATGTCGTCGCCCGGCGACCACGACCCGGACGCGTTGCTGGCGCGCTGGTGGGTCGACCACACCGCCGACGACGCGGAGGACCAGCTGACACCGGCCGAACGCGCGGCCGTGACCGCCCCGTTCGGCCGCACCTGGCCCGGACCGGCCGTCGCCCCGCTCGGGGGCAAGGACCCGGACCGCATCGCCGACGGCCTGGCCGAGCAGCTGGTCGCGGGTCACCCGTCCGTGCGCATCGGCCTGGTGGCGGCGGACCGCGGCGCGGACGCGGTGACGGTGGCCGGCTGGACCGGTCCGACGAACTACACCGGCGACACCGCCGAGGTCTCGGCGGTGCTGCGCAGCTGGGAGGACCGGTTCGGCGCACGGGTCGTCGGCGTCGGGTTCGCCACGCTCGTGCTCGCCGTCGCCGCCCCACCGACCACCCGCGAGTCCGCCATGGCCGTCGCCGCCGAGCACTTCGCGTTCTGCCCGGACAACATCTGGCAGGGCGAGGCACCCCACACCCTGGCCGCCTACGCCGACCGCCTCGTGGACGACCACTCGTGGACGTTCTGGTGGGACTGACGCGATCAGGGCCGCGTTGACCGCACCATTGGGGACACACACCCAGCCGCGCGTGCTCCACTGGTGGTCCGTTGGCGGTGGACGGGAGATCGGGTGGACTACGAACCGTTCGAGCGGTGCGCGTGGGCGTTCGTGCGGCGCGACTACCCCGTCGCGGCCTCGATCGCGGTGGACGTCCTGCGCACGGGTGTCAGCCTGGGGATGGCGCAGATCCTCACCATCAGCCTGCGCCGGATGGGGTTGTCACCCGACGACGACGCGATCGCGCGGACGCTGCACGAGGCCATCGGCGACCCGTGGGAGTCCGCCCTGCTCGACATCACGCTGGGCCGGCGGGACCCCGCGTCGGTCCTCGCCGAGGCGGACGGCGTGGTCCGGCGGTGCCAGGCACTGTGCTACGTCGGGACGCACCTGATCACCACCGGCGACCTGGACGCCGGGCGCCGGCACCTGCGCGAGTGCCTCGACCTGGACGTCGAGTGCATGGAGACGCAGATCGCGCTGATGGACACCGACCTGCTCGACCAGTGGGGCCGGGCGGCACCGGACGTCGACGCGGAGGTCGACCGCCTCCGTCGCCACTACCACGCGCTCCGGTCCGCCGGACACCACGCGCAGTCGATCCACATCGCCGACGCCGTGCTGCGGCTCGTCGTCGGCCGGCACGGCGAGTTCCACCCCGAGACGGGCCACAGCCTGAACGAACTGGCCATGGCCTACGCCGCGACCGGCGACTGGGCGCGGGCCGAGCCGCTCCTGGGCGCCGCCCTCCAGCAGGTGCTGCTGTTCGACGGGGCGTCGAGCGAGGTCTACCCGACCGTCCTCGACAACCTCGCCCAGGCGAAAGCCGCTCAGGGTGAACTCGACGTCGCCGAGGAGTTGCACCGCGCGGCGCTGGAGTCCTTCGCCCTGGCGGTCGGCGTCGACCACCCGTCGTACGCGACCTGCCTGGGCGGTCTGGCCCTCGTGTGCGCCGGGCTCGGACGGCACGACGAGGCCGAACGGCTCTACCGCGAGGCCGTCGACCTCCGGCGCCGTCTCTTCGGCACCGACGACAAGCGGTACCTCGGCATGGTCGACGGCCTCACCAAGGTGTACATCGCCACGGGACAGCTCCGCGCGGCCGAGGCCCGGGTGGCGGAGGTCGTCGACATCGTCGGCCGCCTGGAGGGCACCGACTCGCCGGCGTACGGGTCGCGCCTCAAGCAGCTCGGCGACCTCTACCACCAGATGGGCAGGCACTCCGACAGCGCCGCCCGGTACCGCACGGCCTTCACGATCGACCACCAGAAGTCGGGCTTCGACCACCCCACCACCGTCGACACGGCGGCCAGGTTGGCCCTCGCCGAGAAGCTCGCCGGCCGGCTCGGGGAGGCGATCCGCCTCTACCGGTACCTCCAGAGTCGCCAGTCGGGCGCGGACCTCGCGGTGACCACGCACAACCTCGCCGTGCTCCACCTCGACACCGGCGACACCTACTTCGCCCGCCGCTACGCGGAGGAGGCGATCGAACTCCACGGCTCGGCGGGCCTCGAAGACACCGTCGACCACGCTCTGCTGCTCATCGGCAAAGCGGCGGTGGACTCCTATCAGGACCGGTACGACGACGCGGAGAGCACCCTCCGCCGGGCGATGGACCTCATCGAGCGGAACGCCGGTCGCGACAGCGAGTACTACGCGAACGCCTGCGGCGCACTGGCGAAGTGCCGCCTCGCGCAGCAGCGCTACGACGAGGCCGACGAACTCCTGCGGACCAGCCTCCGGTTGCTGGAGGCGGCGGTGGGCGAGGACGCGCCGGCCATCGCGGTCACCATCGGCCTGCGCGGCACGGTCCAGCTGGCGAAGGGCCGGTGGGACAGCGCGGAGAAGCTGTTCCGGCGCGCGATCGAGCTGCTGGGCCCGGCCGTCGAAGCGGAACCGACGCCGCCGTACGTCGTGCTGTTGCGGGACCTCGGTTCGGCGCTCGTCGGGATGGGGCGCGAACGCGAGGCGATCGACGTGCTGCTGACCGTCGAGCGGCACCAGGACCGCCTCATCCGGGAGAGGGCCGTGGTGAGGGGGATCTCGTCCGTCGCCGTCGATCAGCCGGTCGCGCTGCTGAACCTCCTCGGCCGGCCCCGGTTCCGGTCACCGGAGCTGGTGTCGCGGTTGGTGGAGGTCGTCTGGCGGCGCAAGGGGATCGTGGCCGAGGCCGACTTCGTGCGCAGGCGCGAGGAGATCCACAGTAGACAGCACGACGGCGGTGACGTGCGGAGCAAGCTCGCCGAGTTGTCGAGCGCCGTCGAGCGCGGTGAGATCCCGCGGCCGGCCGAGTTCGAGGAGGTGGTCGAGACCTACGCGCGCGGCCTGCGGTACGGGATGTACCCGGAGATCGAGGCGGCCCACCGGGATCTCCACGCGCACATCATGGACGGGTGGCCGGAGCAGGGTGACCTGAGCCGGGAGGAGTGGCTGGAACGGGTTTCCGAGTACATGGGCGACGCGGGGTTGCTCATGGGTAACCGGGACCGCCTGGAGTCCGACCTGCGGACCCTCTTCCACGGTGACGGGTGGCTGGGCGAGGTCCTGCCGCGGGTCACCCCGGACGCCGTCCGGTCGCGGCTTCCCGAGGGGTCGGCGCTCGTCGAGTTCCTGTGCGTGCCGACGCTGGACGGGACGGCGGTCCTGGCGGAGGGCGGGTCGCGGTGGGGACCCGACCGGTACTACGCGTTCGTCGTCACGCCGGATCGCGACGACGACGTCCGCCTGGTCGACCTGGGTACGGCCGACAGGATCGACGCGAACATCGGCCTGCTGCGCCGTGGCGTCACCCGCGGCGGCCGGGCGCGTGACCTGGAACCGGAGACGGTCGCCCCGGACGACGTCGGGCGGGCGTCCGGCGAGGCCGCCGTCGCCCTGCGCGAGGCCCTCCTCGACCCGCTGCGGGTCGGGGACCGGACGCGGCTGTTCGTCGCCCCCGACGCCCAGCTGTACACGCTGCCGTTCGAGATCCTGCCGCTCGAACACGGCCGGCTCGTCATCGACGTCCACGAGATCGCCTACCTGACGACCGGGCGCGACCTGATCCCCGCCCGGCGAACGGTGCCCGAAGCGGCCGGTCCCCCGGTCGTCGTCGCCGACCCCGACTACGACCTCGCCCTGGACGCGACCACCGAACCGGCTCCCGCGGACGGTGAACCGGACGAGCGACGTGCCGCCGGGCTGCACTTCGCGCGCCTGCCCGGAACGCACGACGAGGGCAGGCACGTCGCCGAGCTGCTCGGCGTCACGGCGTGGCTCGGTGCCGACGCCGTCGAAGGGCCGCTCAAGCGGCAACGGTCGCCCGTCATCCTGCACATCGCCTCGCACGGCTACTTCCTGGACGACGACTCGTCGATGGAGAGCGACCCCCGGCAGGACGGCCGACGCGCGTTCAGCGCCTTCCCCGCTCCCCTGCTCAACTCCGGGCTCGCCCTCGCCGGTGCCAACACCTGGCTGCGCCGGGGTCACCTGCCCGAACCCGCGGAGGACGGGCTGCTGACCGCGGCCGACCTCGCCACCATGGACCTGTCCGGCACCGAACTCGTCGTGCTGTCGGCTTGTGACACCGGTCGTGGCCTGATCGCCGTGGGGCAGGGCGTGTACGGACTGCGGCGGTCGGTGGGGATCGCCGGGGCGCGGACCCTGGTGATGAGCCTGTGGCAGGTCCCCGACCGGGAGACCCAGGAGCTCATGGAGGACTTCTACGGTCGGCTCAAGCGCGGCGAACCGCGTGGGTCGGCGTTCCGCGCGGCCCGGTTGGCGTTGCGCGCCCGCAGGCCCGATCCGTACTACTGGGGCGCCTTCGTCTGCCAGGGCGACACCGGGCCGATGTCCGCGAGCTTCCTCGGTGGCGCCGGTCGGTAGCCGGTCAGGGTGATCCGACCTCACTCCGTCGGGTGGAGTTTCGGGTGCCGATCAGGTCCCTGCACCGCGTCGCCCGGCGCCTTCCGGTCGGCGAGCGCGTACACCTGGCCGACCAGGATCAGCAGCCCGATGCCCGACAGCATCCCGGCGACGGCCGAGGACGCCATGGCCTGGGACCACTTGCCGAGCCGCGCCAGTCCCATGACGATCTGCAGGACGCCCGAGGCGAGCACGATCATGCCGAGGGTCGCCGTCCCGTGGGCCTGCACGGCGTCGAACACCAGCACCGCGAGCCCGGCCGCCGGTCGGCTGACCTGGAGTGAGCTGCCCGGCATCACGCCGGTCACGAGCCCGTCGGAGGGCAGCGTCCTGTTGCCGGGCGCCGAAGGGACGCATCCCCATCATGCGGCGATATCAGGCGTTCTTGCGCAGCAGTTCGGTGATCCGGCGGCCCGTATCCCGGTCCAAGTGCCCCTCGCACGGCAGACCCAGTGCCTGCGCCAACGTGCGGCCGTGCAGGTCCACCGCCGATTCGATCAGCTCGGCCAAGACGTCGCACGCAGTCCTGGCGCGGCGCCAAGCCGCACCCGCCGTGACCAGGCCGACCAAGGCGAACGGCCAGCACACCGCGCCCAGCCCCAGGTAGGCGACGGCCCAGCCCGCCAGCGCCGCTGCCCGCCCGAACGCCGTGCGGGCGAGGGTGAACTCGGCGCGGTCGGGTTCCGGCATCAGCAGCCACAGCCGTGGCCACGCCGTCGTCAGGTCAAGGCCGTAGTGCTCGTGGACGCGGTGGTCGGCGGCGGTGATTCGGTCGCCGGTCCAGAACGGGCGGCGTGGTGGTGCCAGGGCGATGCGGTTGCGGCGGGCGTTGCGGCGTTCGGCTTCGTGCCGCAGTTCCGCGGCGTCGTCCTGGTCGCGCACCCGGGCCTTGCCCGCCGCCACCAACGCCTCCTCGAACGCCGCCTGGGCACGTGACCAGCGGGCCTGTCGGCGGCGGGTCGACCACCGGCTCAGCGGGTCGCGGGGTTCGGCCAGCCACAGGCGGGTGAACGCGGCTCCCAGCGCCTGCACGGCGAAACCGACGCCGGTCGCGGCGGCGAGCAGCACGACCAGGTACAGCACCAGGGTGGCCGTCTTCGGCGCGGGCTCGACCAGCCGCGTCAGGACGCGCGTCACCGTGCTCGGCCCGTACGACGAGCGGTGCCCGAGGTTGACGGCCACCAGCGCGGCCACCGCGCACAGCGCGCCGGGCAGCACGAGCAGCGACAGCCACCGCTCGGCGAGCTTGCCCGCCAGCGCCTCGAGGAACTTGGTCACAGCGACAGCCTGCGCAACGGCCGCCGCAGCACCGCGCACATCGGCGGCGCGCCGGTCGGTGGCTCGACCCGGTCGCACCGGTCGGCCGGGCACGTCAGCACTTCCAGCAAGGGGTGCCCACCGCCCAGACCGGGCAGCCGGGACGAGCGGGACGCGCCCAGACCGGCCGCGTAACCCTCCCGCAGCAGCATGTCGTCCAGACGGTCCAAGTCGTCGTCCGCGGTGTCCGCGCCGGTCCGGATCGCCTGCGCCGCCTGCACCGCGAGGTCCCGCAACGGCCCGGGCTTCGCGAGCGGCCCCGTGTCGTCCGCGAGCCGCAGGCACAACTGCGCCACCCGGGGATCGGCCCCGTCCATTCCGCCACCACCCACTGCCCGCTCCGGTAATGTCACCGAAGGTTACCGATCGGGGGGTGCACCGGATGTCGGCGGACCAGGCGAACGCGCTGACCCGGCGCGGGGCCGAGCGGGTCGCCGAGTACGAGCGCTCCGGGGACCTCCGGGCGTTGGACGACGCGGTGGACCTCTTCGGCGCCGCGTACCGGCTCGTCGAGCACTCCCCGGCCGCGCGGGCGAACCTCGGGCAGGTGCTGCTGGCCCGGTTCACCGTCCGCCACGACCGGGTCGACCTCGAAGCCGGGGTGGCCCTGCTGGTCGGTGTGCCGGACCGGGACCCAGGGGTGACGGCGCAGCTGGCCAGCGCCTACCTGGACCTGTTCGACCTCGACGGCGACCCGGGCCACCTGCACGAGTCGGTCCGGCTGCACGAGTCCGTGCCGGCCCGCGACCCGACTGCCGCCAACCACTACGGCCTGGCACTCATGGCCCGCTACCGGCACGCGGGCCGCACGGCCGACCTGCACCGGGCGACCGACGTGTTCCGCGGCGCCGCGCGGAGCGAGGTGCGAGCCTTCGTGCTGGGCAACCTCGCCGAGAACCTCTACGCCCGGCTCAACGCGGGCGAGCACACCGTGCTGGACGAGGGCGTGGCCGTGGCGGACGAGGTGGTCGGGCTGCTGTCGCGGGACAACCCCCACCTCGGTCGGATGGTGCAGCTCGCGGGCGTGTTCCGGCGGTACCGCTACGAGCACTCCGGCGACCGGGACGACATCGACCAGGCGGTGCGATTACTGCGCGCGGCGCTCGAGGTGCCGGCGGCGGACGCGACGGCCGTGCGGGGCAGCCTGAGCGCCGCGCTGCTGCGGCGGTTCCAGGAAGCGGGCGACGTGGACGACCTGGCCGAGGCGGCGGACCTGCTGCGGTCGGGGCTCGCGCAACGGCCACCGGGGCACCGGGACCACGCCGGGTGGGTCGGCAACCTGGCCGAGGTGCTGCGGACGCGGTACCTGCACTTCGGCGACCTGGACGCGTTGCGCGAGGCGGTCGACCTGTCCGCGGTGGCCGCCGACGTGCCCGGTTCAGGGTACGCGGCGGCGTTGCAGGACCTCTACTGGCGCACGGAGGACCCGGCGGTCGCCGACCGGGCCGTCCAGGCGGCCTTCCGCAGGCTCAGGTCGGACGACATCAGCACGACCGAGACCTACGCCAACGCCCTGCGCTGCCGCTTCGCCGCCCGCCGCGACCCGGCGGACCTGCACGAGGCGATCCGCCTGCACGAGCAGGTGCTCGCGGGCACGCCATTCGGCACCGGCGGTCACGGCCGGGCGCTGTCGAACCTCGCCGACGCGTGGCGGCAGGAGTACCGGCGCACCGGCGAGCCCGGGGCACTGGGCCGCGCGGTCGCGCACTGGGGGCGCGCGGTGCGCAGCGACGCCGTGCCCGAGCCCGAACGAGCGCGGTACCAGCGCCTGTGGGGTGAGGCCCTGCTGGTCTACGCCGATCACCTCGGCGACGACGGCCCGGTCCGGCGCGCGGCAGCCGTGTTCGCCGCCGCCGCCACCAACGAAGGAGCGGACGCGCGCAACCGGCTCGACGCCGCGCACCTGTGGTCGTCCGCCGCCGAGCACAGCGGCGACCGGGCCACCGCCCTGCGCGCGGCCGGGCTGGCGGTGGAGCTGATCCCGCAGACCGTCAGCCGCCGGCTCGCGCGCACCGACCAGGAGCACCTGCTGACCCGGCAGAACGGCATCGCCGCCGACGCCGCCGCGCTGGTCCTGGACGCGGGCGACGAGGAACTGGCCCTGCGGTGGCTGGAACAGGGCCGTGGCGTGCTCATCGGGCAGGCTCTGGACGCCCGGCTCGACCTGACCCCGCTGCGCGAGGCGCACCCCGCCGTCGCCGACGAGTGGACGTCCACAGTGGACACGCTCGCCGCCGCCCGCTCCGGGGACGAACGCCACGCCGCCGCCGCGCGCCGCGACCGGCTGCTCGCCCGGATCCGCGCGCTTCCGGGTTTCGCCGACTTCCTCCGGCCGCCGCCGATGGCCGAGCTGCGTGCCGCCGCGAGCGGAGGACCGGTGGTCGTGGTCAACACCAGCAGGCACCGCTGTGACGCGCTCGTGCTGACCGCGCACGGCGTCGACGTGGTGCCGCTACCGGGACTGACCTTGGACGACGCCACCCGCACCGCGTCCCGGTTCGCCGCCGCACTGGCCGCCACCACAACCCCCGGCCAGGCCGAGGCTGACGCGCAGCACGTCGTCACGGAGGTGTTGGCGTGGCTGTGGCACGCGGTCGTCGGCCCGGTGCTCGACCACCTCGGTCCCGTCGACCGCGTCTGGTGGTCGCCGGGTGGCCCGTTGGCCGCGCTCCCGTTGCACGCCGCCGGCACGGACGGGCAGTCCGCGCTGGACCGCGTGGTGTCGTCGTACACGCCGACCGTGCGCGCTCTCGCCCGCGCACGCGACACCGCCCGACGTCCACTCGAAGGTGAGCTGCTCGTCGTCGCCATGCCCACCACCGAAGGCGAACGCCCACTCCCCCACGCCCGGCGTGAGGCGTCGACACTGATGACCTCGTGGCCCGCGGTCGCGCTGATCGGCGAGTTCGCCCAGCGCGACACCGTGCTGGACGAACTGCCCCGCCACTCGATCGTCCACTTCGCCTGCCACGCCGTGGACGACGCGTCGCGGAGCCGCCTGCTCGTGCACGGCGACCGGCCGCTGACCCTGCTGGACGTGTCGCGGCTCGACCTGCCGTCCGCGCGGCTGGCCGTGCTGTCGGCGTGCCACACCGCCCGCGCCGCACCGGACCTGGGCGACGAGGCGCTGCACATCACCGGCGCGTTCCAGCTCGCCGGCTACTCCTCCGTGGTCGGCACGCTGTGGCAGATCAACGACCGGGTGGCCAGCCGCATGGCGATCGAGTTCCACCGCGGCCTGGCCGGCCGTCCCGAACGCGCGGCGCACGTCCTGCGCGAAGTGGTGCGCGCGACCCGTGACAACTACCCGCACACGCCCAGCCTGTGGGCGGCTCACGTGCACCACGGCGTGTGAAGGAGGTACCCCGTGTTCCGCAGGAAGCGCCGCGATCCCGAGCCCGAACCCGAGGTCATCGAGATCGAGATCCCGGCGGACCAGTGGCAGGGCGCGGTGCTGAAGGAGGCCTACGCGGCGTACGGCGAGGACGATCCCCGGACGATCGGTGCGGCGATCGAGCTGGCGCGGATGTTCAGCCAGAACAGTGCGAAGCGCGCCGACGCGTTCCAGCTCTACATGTGGGTGCTGCCGGTGCTCTGGCAGACGCGCGGCCCGGACGACCCCGAGGTGCTGCAGATCGTGCACGAGGCGGCCGACCTCGCGCACACCACCGGACAGACGGCGCGCGCGGAGCAGATGCTCCAAGACGTGCTGGAACACCGCGAACGCGTGCTCGGTCCCAGCCACCCCGACACCATCACCACCGCGAGGGCGTTGGCCAACGTGCTGTCCGCGCTCGGCCGTGCCGCCGAGGCCGAGGCGCTGCTGCACGACGTGAACGACCGGCGCTCGACGTGGGAGGACCGCGCGGCCCTGGCCCGCACCCTGCTGGCCGGCGGGCAGCGGGACAAGGCGCTGGAACTGTTCCGCGCCCTGGCGGCCGAAGCCGAGCGGACGCACGGCGACGGCGACCCCACGACGGCCCTCGCTCGCACCAACCTCGCCGCCGCCTTGTTCGGGGTGGGCGAGCTGGACCAGGCCGAACGCCTGTTCCGCGACGTCCTGCGCGCCCTCGGTCCGGACCAGGAGGTCGGCTTGCGGGCGTTCGTCCACAACAACCTGGGCACGGTCCTGTTCTTCAAGAGCGACTTCCGCCAGGCGGAGGACGAGCTGCGCAAGGCCCTGGCGATCCGCGAACGCGGTTTCGGCCCGCTCCACCCGGACACGGTCGCCACCGTGGAGAACCTGGCACGGGTACTCGCCGAACGCGGGGAGCACCGGGAAGCGATCACCCTGGCCCGCCGCTGCCTGGACGTCTACACCACGAGCCTCCCGGCGAGCCACCCCAAGATCGCGAACGTCCGGCAGCTGCTGGCCGACCTGGGCGCCGATCGCTGACACCGCCCGGCCGCGCGAGATCGACGCGGCGGAGAGAGGCGCGGCGGAAGGGCGCCCGGGTTCGCGGCGAGCGCCCGTCCCGCTAGAACGAGTTGCCGAACGCGCTGGACAGGTGCTCCTTCGCGTCGCGGAGCGCCCCGTCGATGATGCGGGCCGCTTCCCGCGCCTGCTCCGGCTCGTGCGCGGCCTGCACCTGCAACCGGAAGCGCGAGGCACCGGTCGGGGTGACGGGGAACTCGACCATGAACGCGAGCACCCCGCGGTCGAACAGCAGGCGGTTGACCGTCCGGGCGAGCTTCTCGTTGCCGATCAGCACCGGCACGATCGGGCTCGGCGAGCCCATGCAGGTCAACCCGCGCGTGGTCAGCTCGTCGCGCAGGGCGTGGATGGCGTTGAACAGCCGCCCGCGCAGCGCCTCGCCCTCGTCGGTGCGGATGATCTCGGCCGCCTTGAGCACCACCGCGGTCTGCATGGGTGACAGGGCGTTGGAGAAGAAGTGGGAGCCGGCGAACATCTTGATGTACTGCTTCACCGCGGGCGACCTGGCCGCGACGAAACCGCCGTTGGAGGCGAACGTCTTGGAGAACGCGCCCATGACCAGGTCGACCTCGCCCAGCATGTCCTGCATGCCCAGCACACCGGTGCCGCCGGGGCCCATCGAGCCGAGGTCGTGGGCGACGTCGACCAGCAGGGTCGCGTCGTGGGCGCGGCAGACCTCCTGCAGGGCGACGACGTCCGGCCAGTCGGCGTCCACCGAGAACAGGCCGTCGGTGATGACCATGATGCCGTTGTTGGTGTCGGTGGCGCGGATCCGGGCCAAGTGGGTGCGCACGGCCTCGACGTCGAGGTGGGTGTAGCGGGTGATGTTCCTGGTCGCCGCCCGCGCCCCGGTCTGCAGGCACGAGTGCGCGAGGCGGTCGATGAGGATGTGGTCCTCCTGGCGGACCAGGCCGGTGACGGTGCCGAACCCCGCCGACCACCCGTTCGAGAACAGCGTCACGTGCTCCAGGCCGACCAGCGCGCCGAGGGCCGCTTCCAGCTCGTCGGAGATGCGGGTGTTGCCCAGCACCATCGGCGAACCGGCACTGTGCGGGCCGAAGTCGCGCATCGCGCGGACCGCCGCCTCCCGGATCTCGGGGTGCGCGTTGAACGACAGGTAGTCCTGGGAGTTGAAGTTGATGCCGCGCGCGGGTTTGCTCAGGTCGTTGGTGATGGTCGCGACCCCACCCGGCGCCGCCTCCAGGACGCGCGAGTACTGCCAGGTCTCGGTGCGCCTGCGCGCCTCCACCCAGCCGTGGAACTCCTCGGTCCGGGCGAGCAGGTCGGCCCCGACCGGCCGGAAGAAGTCGTAGGCGTTCTTGTCGAGCGCGTAGTCCTCGTCCGGGTCGATCGCGGGCGCGGACGTCGTCGCCGGTTCCCACATCGGTTCCAGGTCGGCCCGGATCGCCGGGAAGTCCTCGCCGAAGAAGCGGACGACCTCGTCCTCCGGGAGGGTGTCCAGCTCCTCCAGGTCCTCCCAGGGGATGTGGCTCGCCCAGTTCCGCATCATGTCCGACACCTCGCGGGCGGCCGCGGCGACCGCCTTGGCCGCGGTGAGCGGGTCGGTGCCGGCCGCGTCCGCCGCGGCGATGAGCGCGGCGACGACCTCGCCGTCCTCGCGCTCGTGTGCCGGGGTTCCGGTCATCGGGTCGCCTCCGCTTCGGCGAGCAGGAACGGGTTGCGCTGGTGCTCGCGGTAGGTCGCCTCGAAGTCGGCGAACGCGCCGAGGTCGCGCGAGGACTCCTTGGCCGTGTCGTTGAGCAGGAACACGTTGGACGGGTCGAAGAACTCCGAGACCGGCGCCACGTCGACGTGGGTGGCGATGAAGCGGTCGATCTCGGTCTGGTTGCCGCGCAGGATCGCGAACAGCTGCAGCTCGTCGTGCCGCAGCGGTTTCATCTCCGCGAGCGTGCACACGTAGTCGTAGTAGGCGGCTGCGGTCTGGCTGCGGCGCTTGGCGGCGTACCCGGCCATGGCGGTGTCCCGGTCGGTCTCGCCGCCGAGCCACCGGCCGACCGCCTCCGCGGCCAGTTCCGCGTCACGTAGGGCGTGGGTGATGCCGAGCGCCGTGCACTGGTCCTTGAACGACTCGGCGTCGCCCACCAGCACCCAGCCGGGCCCGTGCAGCTGCCTCAGGTACGCGGCCTGGTCGAGGGTCCCGTAGAAGCGTTCCTCCCGCTGCGCCCCCGCCACGGTGGCCGCCGCCTCCTCGCTGATCAGCCCGAGCGCGCGGTGGAAGTTGCCCTCGACGTCGGCCCGGAACCGCGCGGCCCACTCGCTCGGCCCCCACGTCAGCACCATGGTCCGGCCGTCGTTGGTCGACGCCATCGCCATCCCGAGCCTGCCCCGCCGGTGGATCTGCGCGTCGGCGTCGGGGATGCCGCTGAAGTAGCTCCAGTAGGCGAAGGTGCACCGCGGCCGTTCGTCGAACTTCTCCACCCCGAGGGCGCGGGCGACGAAAGAGTTGCGCCCGTCCGCCCCGATCACCACTTGCGCGTGCTCGACCGTGCCGTCCCGGCCCTTGATGCCGATGACCGTGCCGTCCTCGTCCCGCAGGAGTTCCTCGACGGTGTAGCCCTCGCGGAACTCGACCCCGGCCCGCACCGCGTTGTCGACCAGGATCTTGTCCAGCACGTGGCGACGGACCGAGAAGTACTCCGTGGTGATCCCGTTGTCGTCGTCGTGCAGCAACCGGAACTGGTTGCGCAACAATTCCTCGGGAACGCTGCCCCGCAAGGAGATCCCGTCGTTGACCAATGTGACCTCGGTGTGCGCGGGCGTCACGGCCCGGACCTGGTCCAACACGCCCAACCGGTTCAGGTAGGACGCGCCGTGCGGCCAGACGAAGTGCGTGGACAGCACATCACTGGGAAACCGCGACCGGTCCACCACCAGCACTCGCAGCCCTCGTCGGGCCAGGTGCGCACCGACCGCCGCACCGGCGCACCGGCCACCTATCACAATGGCGTTGTACATGCCGGTCATCCCAACAGGACCCCTTTATCCTGTACAGGCCCGAACGGCCGAGGATTTTCGGGAAGATCGACAGGTGCTGTATAAGAGCGTGTCTCACGTGGGTCTTGCATGTGTTGGTGCATGATCGGGGTTCGTGGACGAGTTGTCTCGACGTCTGGTGCCCGATGAGTTGTGGG
>NZ_PYAX01000034.1 GCF_003014735.1 Saccharothrix carnea
CGGATGAGCCATGAGCACCGCGCCGACCGGGTCCGCCCCACGGTTGGGCTCTGCGGGAGGGGAAGCCCTCGCAGAAACCTCCGTCAACGCGCCTCAGCCTGAGCTGAAAGACCCAGCCAGTGCCGCGTCACGCAACCTCGATCAGGTAATCGGTCCAGGTGCGGATGGGTGAATCGGTGGCGAAGCCGGTCCTGGGTCTGGCTCGGGCGTTGCGCCGGCGGATGTAGGCGGCGGCCCAGGCGTGGACATCGGGGTGGCGGTGGGGCGAGAAGTTGTCCATGACCAGGTGGAGTCGTTGGTCCGGCCACCGTGTCCGCAGGCTTCTGAGCAGCTCCGGAAGCTCCCCGTGCCGCTTGCGACGGCGGATGCGGAAGTGGATCTTCCCGCTGGTCAGATCCAGGGCGGCGAGCATGTGCATCACGCCGTGGTGGCGGTTGTAGGTGGCCCGTAATCGGCGCGGCGCCCCGGTCGGCCGCCATGCCCTGCCCTTGCGTGGCTGGAGGTTGAGCGGCCCGAACTCGTCGACGCAGATCACCCGCCCCTGCTCCGGCGGATGGTCGTAGAGGTCCAGGATCCGGTGCATTTCACCATGAAGGTCCGGGTCGGTGGACGTCTTCCAGGTGGAGGTGCTCTGCCAGGACACGCCGCCTGCATGCAGGATGCGACGCAGGGTCTCCCGGCTGATCGTCGCGACGGTGCCGCGGTCGAGCAGGTGGTCGCGCAGCGTCGCGAGCGACCAGGTCGAGAACGCCGTGATACCCCCGGGAGGCGGGGGACGTCCGGGCGATCAGGCAGATCCGCTCACGGACCGCCTCACCGATCGTCCTGGGACGTCCCCCGCTCCATTCTGGGTCCAGCGCCGCGAACCCCCGCTCGTTGAACGCATGGATCACATCACGCACATAGTCGGCGCTGACCTGCATCAACGACGTGATGTCCGGGACCGCCTGCCCCTGGGTCGACATCGACACCACGATCGCCCGACGCAACCGCACCGGGTCCTTCGCGGTCCGACCGACCCGGGCCAACTTCCGGCCCTCCTCCATGGACAACGGCCGGACGAACACCTCCGGACGACGACCCACGACCACCTCCCACTCGACATGGGAGGACCAGCCTGGACGGTCAGCCCAACGGGGCGATTACCGGGTCAACGTTCCGAGATGCAGCACTAGTGATCTGAAACCGACGCGGTCGGACGCAGACTGTGGGGCCCACGCGCCCAGCGATCACCGTGGTGGCGACGCATGGCGCTGCGGCAGCGCACTGCGGCACATCGGCACGCTCGAATGCCACGTCGGGCAACCCCGGTGACGCCCGTGGACGACGTCCACGCCATCGCCGGATAGGCAAGGGGTCCGACATGTCGAGTGGCTGCGCAGGTTCGAATCCCGGCGGGAGCACCAAAGGATGGGAACATGGACGGGCGTCTCCGAGTTGGCGCTCCAGAACCATGATCTGATGCCGTAGCGCCAGGATCTCTGTGTCCTTGTCCCGGTCGCTCATAGGCAGCAGGCGCAGCAACGCGAAGGCGTTGGTCACACCGAGGTAGGCAATCGGAGGAGCACAGCCGGTCATCATGCCGTGCTGGTCGACGTCGCAGCGGATGGCAACCGTGCCGAGAGCGCTGGTGGTCTTGAGCCTCGTGCGTCCTCTACCTGCATGGATGAGGTTGTCGGCAGGCACAGCGCCCCTCTCCGGCAGCCCGCCACTTCACACGAGGAACGATGACGACACCACCTCCACCTGGCGGACCGCAGGTCAACCCGACCCCGCAACGATCCCGCCGAGTCCAACGAGAAGCGGCCCACGCGTCCGGGGAGAAGTTCGAGGTGGCGTGGTCGGACGCAGACGGCATCGAGCGCCGTACCGAGTTGGACGAGACGGCGTCGGCGCCGTTCGAGGCGGTGTCACCGGTGCGCCGGTTCCCGTCCTACCGGGGGCAGCGGAACTTCCCGGGGCTGTACTGGTCGGCGACGGTGGGCGGGCACGTGGGGTTCGAGTCGTAGCTGGAGCGCGAGCACGCGCTGCTGCTGGACTTCGACCCGCAGGTGGTGGGACGCCAGCCAGCCGTTGTGGTTGTTCTGGCCGGAGACCACGGTGTCGGGCCGGCGGCGGTGGCGCTCGCACGCTCCGGACTTCTTCGCCCGCCGCGCCGAAGGTTCGGCGCTGCTGCTGGACTGCCGTCCGGCCGGGCTGGTCAAGCCTCGGGACCGGGCGGTGTTCGAGTTGACGGCGCGGGCGGCGGCCCTGGTGGGGTGGGACTACGAGGTGGTCGACGCCCCGGACGAGGTGTTGCTGGCGAACGTGCGCTGGCTGGCTGGGTACCGGCATCCGAGGTTCGCGGTGGAGGCGGCGCGGCAGGGGCGCGGGCCAGCGCTGCGGACGGTGTTCTCCACGCCCCGGCCGCTGCTGGAGGGCGTGGAGTGGGTCGGCGAACCGATCGCGGTGCTGCCCGTGGCCTACCACCTGCTGTGGCGTGGGCAGTTGCGGTGCAAGTTGAACGTGCCGATGTCGATGGAGATGCCCGTGCACGCGGGGCGGTGGTCTCGGTGACCGGGACGGCGCCGGGGCGGCCGGTGCTGCGGGTGGGCGACGAGGTGGTGGCCTCGGCGGGCAGCACACTGTCCTCGGTACGGCTCAACCGGCCCGTGCGGTTCGCGCCTCGCGCAGCTCAGCCGACTCGGCCCGGCTCGCACCGGGCTTGGCGCCTTCGTCGATCTCGGCCTGGCGCAGCCACTTGAACAAGGTCATCGGATGGACCCCGAAGTCCTTCGCGATCTGCTCGACCGTCACACCGGGCTCACGGTCACGAGCGACCCGCACGACATCGTCGCGAACTCCTGGGGGTAGGGCTTGGGCACAGCGACATCCTCCCAGCTCGCCATCACGGCAAGCCAACTCAGATGTCACCAATCCGTGCAGCAGACCCACATCTGGCTACGCCACATCTGAAACACGGGCTAGCCGTCGCAGCTCGACTTGCTGTTACAACGCGGTCATCCGTCGCCCAACAGTCACGGGTGTCCTGTTGCTGTGCCTGGTCACGCCGGACCGCGTCACGTCCGATCTCAGGTGTAGCCGAACGCGGAGACATCTTGTCCGCAGAAGTGCGTGATCAGCATGGCCGGAATCGACTATGCCTTGGTTGCACGTGATGGCGTCGAGGCGCCAGGGGGGACCGTCATGGGCAGAGGTTCCCAGGCCGACGATGGTGACGGGTCGGACCCCGCTACGCGACGGAATTCTCTCGGGACGTCGGATCATCGTGGTCGTGTTGTTCGGCAGCGGGGTCGGGCCTCGTCCTCCGGTGCTGTCGTTCAGGCAGGTCGCGACGCTGTGGTCACGTTCGAGCAGCACGTCCACCATCGGGCATCGGTGGTTCGGTCGGCATCGGTGGGGATCACCGTGTTGGTCGCCGTGTGCGGTGTGGTCGTCGTCGTTGGCAGCGTCATCGTCATCCGCAGTGGTGTGCTGCTGGAGCCGGTGCCCGCGTGGACGATTCCCGTAGCGGTGTCGCTCGTAGCCGTTCCGCTTCTGCTGCGCCGGATGGCGCGGAAGGCGGACACGCGGCAAGTATTCCTCGTCACCTCGGCTTTCAGTCAGAAGTACTGGGTCGCCGAGTTCGTGCAGCGTCTGCACCGGGCGCTGGACCGCAAGGGCATCAACCTGGTGCTGAAGGTGCCCGACCGGGACTACGACGCTGCCTCGCAGGGCCACGACTTGCGGAGGGTTCTCAACACCAAGGACAGTTACCTGGGTGGGTTCGTCGTTCCGACCGAACTGCACCGGATGCGCTCGCTGCTGGTGGAGTTCTGCGCCGAACTAGCGCTGCCGGTGGTGTTCACCGACGTCGAACCGTTCGACGACGAGAGCGAGTACCCCGCGAACACCGCGTTCGTCGGCTACGCCAGCGCCGACCTCGGGGCGGAAGCGGGCCGTTGGCTGGTGGACCACCTGCGGCGACGTGGTGTGCGGCGGCCACACGTGTTGATCGTCGCCAGCCGTGAGCACTCCGATCGCCAGGAGTCCTGTGCGGACGTCCTGCGAACCGGCCTGGGCAACGTTTCGATCAGTATCGACGACACCTGCGCCTTCAGCCGCTCACGTGCCTACGACGCGGTCCAGGCCCACATCCGATCCCAAGCCGTGCGGTCGCTCCGTCTGGACGCCGTGTTCTGCACCAACGACGAAATGGCGCTGGGGGCGGTCGACGCGCTACGCGCGACGGAATCACCGCTCACCAGGGAGACCACCGTCATCGGCATCGACGGGATCCCCGAGGCCCGACACCTGATCGCGAACGCCGCAAGTCCGCTGCGGGCCACGGTGGTCCAGGACCCTCACCGCCTTACCGAGAGCGCCGTCGAGGTACTGCAGAGGATGCTCGATGGCCGCCGGACCGTGACGCGAACCATTCTCAAACCCGAGGTGTATCAAGTCCGGTGAACATCTCTGGACTCGGTCGGGCCCTTCGGGTGGGCGGAGGTCGCTCTAGCGACTCTGACCTGCGAGTTGCAGTAACGCGGCTTCGGACCTGTCGATCAGTACGTCCTGACGAAGTACCTGTCACCGCCACGGCCGTGCTGCTGGCAAAGATCCTGGTCACTTGATACTTGGTCCCTTCGGGTCGCCATGGGGCGAAGCCTGCGGACGCATGGACCCGCGGTTGCATGCCACGCCGACGTGGGACCGGGGCATGGAGTTGGCCGCACACAAGGCATTCACCACCGCCACCGGTGTCGCGGTGTTCTTCGCCGACCCGCGAAGCCCTCGGCAGCGCGGCACGAACGAGAACACCGATAAGCTGCTGCGTCAGTACCTGCCCAAGGGCACGAACCTAACCACGTTCAGCCAGGAGGACCTCGACGCCATCGCGGCGAAACTCAACAACCGACCCCGCAAGTGCCTCGGGTTGCGCACCCCGGCAGAGAGTGTTGCCTGACCGGTTGAACCTAAGGGTCAGGCCCAGGAGAACCGCGGCTCGCGACGTCAGGTTGGAAATGGCTCACCGTGTTGGTGGCGGTGCGGTCCGACCGGCGCCATGACTGCCGTGGCGACGATGGCCAGGTCGTCTGGGACGCGCTTCGGCGACGTGACTGCAAACCTGGGATGAGGCCGCTCTCGTATCGTGCGCGCAACGGCGACAAGGCCAAGTGCCGGCCCCTCGGCGCAGCTCACGCCGTGGTGGTTGCCCGGCCGACCGGGAACCGCACGCCGGTGAGGTCTTCCGAGACGGCCCAGAGGCGTTGCTGCACGGTCAAGTCGTAGGAGTCGGGGCTGGAGGTGACCAGCCTCGGGTGGCCGCGCCGTTCGGCCAGGCCATCGGGGCCGTAGTACTGCCCGCCGAGGACGGACGGGTCGGTGGCGGCCCGCAGGGTGGGAAGGGCGCCCGCCGTCGCGGGCTGGGTGATCACCGGGGCGAGCCAGGTGATCAGTCGGCGGGCGACCGGTGGGGTGTTGCGGGCCAGTTCGGTGTTGGACACACCGGGGTGTGCGGCCACTGCGGTGGTGGTGCCGTGCGCGGCGAGCCTGCGTTGCAGCTCGTAGGTGAACATCAGGTTGGCGAGCTTGGACTGGCCGTAGGCGGCGGCTCGGCTGTAGGTGCGCTCCCACTGCAGGTCGTCGAAGTGGATGGCGGCGCGGATGCGGTGACCGGTGCTGCTGACGGTGACCACCCGGGAGCCGGGCACGGGCAGCAGCAGGTCGAGCAGCAGCCCGGTGAGCGCGAAGTGGCCCAGGTGGTTGGTGCCGAACTGCATCTCGAAGCCGTCGCGGGTGGTCTGCTTCGGGGTGTACATCACGCCGGCGTTGTTGATCAGCAGATCGATCCGCGGGTGGGTGGCACGCAGGTCGGCCGCTGCGGCGCGCACCGATTCCAGCGAGGTCAGGTCCAGCTCCTGCACGGAGACGTCGCCGTGGATCCGAGCGGCGGCCAGCTTGCCCTTCTCGGTGTCGCGGACGGCCAACACGACCGCCGCCCCGCGCTCGGCGAGTCGCCGGGCGGTCTCGAAGCCCAATCCGGTGTTGGCGCCGGTGATCACGGCCAGTCGGCCGTCCTGGCGCGGGATCTGCTGCTCGGTCCACTTCATCGAAGGCTCCTAATGTACCGCCGGTAACTTACGATCGGAACGATAATGTACCGCCGGTACACTGTCAAGGTACCGGCGGTACCCAAGCTAGGGTGGGCATCATGACGTTCCAGCGGGCGCGCACCGAGGAGCAGCGCGAGGTCCGGCGGCGGGCGATCCTGGAGACGACCTCGGCGATGCTCGACGAGATGCCGGTGGCCGAGGTGAGCCTGAACGAGCTGAGCCGGCGGGTCGGCTTGGCCAAGACGGCGGTGCTGCGCTACTTCGAGTCCCGCGAGGCGGTGCTGCTCGACCTGATGGACGACCGGACGGCGACCTGGCTGGCCGAACTGGAGCAGGAGCTGGCCCTCGGTGTCGACTTGGGACGGCCCGCGGTGGAACGGGCCGAGCAGGCGGCCGACGTGCTCAGCGGGTCGCTCGCCGCCCGGACGGTGCTCTGCGACCTCTACGGCGCGCAGGGCGGAGTGCTCGAGCACAACGTCTCGGTCGAGGTGGTCCGCCGGCACAAGCGGGCCTCACTGGGCAACCTCGCGGTGATGGCCGACCTCGTCCGGCGGTACCTGCCCGAGGTCGGCGACCAGGCCGAGCAGTTCTGCCTCACCGTCCTGCTGGTGGCCGGCGCGCTGTCCGCCTACACCTCGCCGCCGCCGAGCCTGCTCGCCGTCTACGAGTCCGAGCCGGCGCTGGCGGTCCACCGCATCGACCTGCGGACGGCCCTGCGGCTCGCGATCATCACCACGCTCGTGGGCGTGCTGCCACGCTCCTGAGGCCGAAGCGCGGCAGCACCCGACGGGTTCGGCCGGGGACGGACGAAGGACGGCCCGTCACTCGATGCCGTTGTCGATCGCGTGGAGAATCGGCTTCCTGGGAGCGGTGCGGCTCGATCGAGCGCTTCTCCCGGCGATGAGCAAGTCCGGGGCGGGCGTGGTGCTGCACTTCACCTCGATCCAGCGTGAACTGCCCCAGTACGACGCGTCCCTGGCGTACGCGGCAGCGAAGGCTGCTCTGCGCACGTACAGCAAGGGGCTCGCCAACGAGCTTGCGCCACGCGGCGTGCGGGTCAACGCGATCAGCCCCGGCGGGATCGAGACGAAGCCGTTTCGACCTGCTGCACGAACACGTGCTCCGCGCCGGCGACCGCACGCAACCGCTCGCCGACCGCGAGATCGCCGACCTGGCGTTCGCGCTGACCACCCCACTGGTCCGCGACGCCTGCTTGTCCCTCGCCATCAGCGAGTACGCCGACCACGCCGAGGCCCTGTGGACCGAACCGGTCCGCACCAGCCCCGCGCCCTAACGAGCCGAACCGGCCGCGCTCCTGGCCGCGTACGCCTGCCTGCGAGGGGATCTCGACCTAGCCGCCGCCGCGATCGGAGACGTCGAGAGGAGCTGCCCAGGGCACCGCCTCGGCGAACTGCTGGGCACCGCGCTGCGCAACGGCATCGATCCGCGACATCTACGTGAGATGGCGCGGCGAAGCCGCACCCTGATCGCGCAGCTGTGACCCACCACCCGAACAAGGGGTGCTATTCACCCAGCCGCCGGCGGTCCGAGCAGAGCGGCTGCGTCCAGATCCGCGTCCTCGCACCCGCTGGAGCGGATTCGTGACGCAGGAACAGGACTCCGGATATTGGCCTGGCGACCGTCCCCGTGGTGCCAGGGCGAGGGCCCAACACCATGCCGGATTGGTGATCACGGCGGTGTCTCCTGACGGGAGGAGTGTTATTCGTGCGTTGACAACACGTGGCGGGAACAGTTGCAGATGTTCGAGTCGTGCGCCTCGGTCTTTCGCCTGTGGCGGACTGCTCGTTCTGGTGCGAATCCGATTGTTGCGGCTTCGCCACTGGTCGATTTGGTCGACAGGTTCGACTTCGGAGCGCTACTGGGCTCGCATCGGTCTGATGGCTCTGTGTATGTGCAACGCGACTCGCGATAATCGAGGCCGATGCGTGGGTTCGTCGCTGGCGGGTGGCGGAGCGTCCGAACTGTATCCGGTGTCCGGTCAGGTGACCTCCGCAACGGTCGCACCCTGTGTCGGCCCAGCCCTGTTGCCAGGAACTTCGAGTGCGCCCGAACAGTCGCATTCGGACCGGTTACTTGGTCCAGACTGTGGCGTGGACCCGGATCTCGCTGCCAGACGCGAGCACGTCGAGCCGGAAGATCCGGCCTTCGGGCGTACGGCCGCAGACGATGGCCCCCTTCACCAGGTCGTCTACCTGGTTGAACCCGCTTTCCGACACCTGCGCGGCGCACTGCTCCTTATCCGGAGGAGTCGACCCCGGCCATTCCGCGAGGACATGCTTCCCGGTGACGTAGAGCATTTCTCCGGCAAGTGCCTGGATCTTCTCCGAAGAGACCTTGCGAGGCGGGACGGAGTCCAGGTTCCACTCGCCGAAGATGACCTCTTCGTCGAGTTGGACGCCCGCCGGCAGGGGTTTCGCCTGGGGTGTCTGCTGTACGGCCTGAGCGGGGCTTGTTCCGCTTGTCGTCGAGGCTACGGTTTCGGTGGTGACTCCCGGTAGCGCCGCGTCGCCTGTGTCCTTGCCCTTGCCGACCAGAAAGGCGGCGAGGCCGACCAGTGCTGTGATCAGCGCGGCGATCGCACTGATCACAGCGGCGCGGTCCTTCGACCGGCCGCCGCGCTGAGATTCGTTGTTTACCACGGTCGGTGAGAGTACCGCCTCGCTGTGTGACGTAGGAGCAGTATGCCGGATCGACTCGATGAGCCGTACGCCATCGGCGCGGCCGCCGTCGAGCAGCGCGGGGTCGAGGTGGAGGGCGTAGGCGAGGGTCGCTGCGAGCGGCGTGGATCAACACCCGGCCGGGGGGTGCGATCGGTCTTTCTACTGCACCGCCGCGAGCTGTCGATTCGACGTTTTCCGCAGTTCAGGACAGGATTCGGTCCATCCCAAGTCGGCCGTCACCCGCCCCACCGCCAACGCGTCCTGGCTCATCAACCGAATCGCGGCCACGGTGTCCTCATCGCTCAACCACTTCGCGAGCGCCCTGGGTTCGTCCGGCAGCGGAGGCTTCCGCGCCTCCCTCCGAACCCGCCGCACCTCGTCCAGTTCCACCCGGTCCAATCGACCGAGATACCTCGCGAACGCACCCAGATCCATGTCGGGATTCTGCCCAGCACCGCGGCAGCCCCAGGAGCACCTCGCCGGCCTGGTGTCGGCGAACCTTCGGTATCCCACCGACACAAGCCGGCATCAAATCGCTCGTGCTGCGACTCACCAACGAGAATCCTGTGGGCACCGGCGAATACAGGGCGAAATGGTCCGGCTGGGGGCACCACATCGCACCCTCCGCAGCTCAGCGCCCCCAGTGCGGAGTTCTGGCACCCCACACGCATTTGGGCGGCGTTATCCAGATCCGAGGCTCGGCGTCGCGGGCGTGATCGGCATCCGCCTGGCAGGGTGAGGCGGAGCGCCGCCCGGTGCGGCCTGCTCGTAGGCCCGGGCCCGGCCGGCCTGGCGGCACTCCTCCACGGGACCGGGTCGACGCCTGTCCTCATGCGGGAGGTGTGAGCGCTTGACGTCTCTTGGGCTTGTACGTCGTCCACCTGCCTGGATGAGGTTTTCGGCAGGCACACGGTCCGGTCGGCGGCGACCGCGCAGTTCGCGGTCGCCGCCCGGGGATCAGGTGCGGGTCCACCTCTGGTTGGTGGCGCCGTGGCAGTCCCAGATGATGACCTTCGTCCCGTTGGCGGTGGCGCCGCCGTTGACGTCCAGGCACTTGCCCGACGCCACCGCCGTCACACTGCCGTCCGAGTTGACGCGGAACTGCTGGTTGGTCTGGCCGTTGCAGTCCCACAACGTCACGGCGGTGCCGTTGGCGGTGCCCCGGTTGTAGACGTCCAGGCACTTCGCGCTGTCGTAGGCGCGCAGCTCACCGGCCGCGGTCGTGGTGAAGCGCTGGTTGGTCTGGCTGTTGCAGTCCCAGATCTGGGCCAGGGCGCCGTTGGTCGGCGTGCTGCCCGGGATGTCCAGGCAGCGGCCGGAGCTCTGGCTCACCAACGAGAACGACGTGGGCGCGGGGCCCCCGCCGCCGCTGACGACGTACACCGCCGTGCCGTGCGCCGGGACGCTGGCCGAGATGGTGCCCGAGGTGGTGGTCGTGCTGTTGGTCCAGGCGTCGCGCAGCGTGAACGAGCTGCCCGACAGGCCGATCGCGCTCGCCGTGGTCGAGACGGTGGTCGTGCCGCCGCCCTGGTTGAACAGGGCGACCGCGACGTTGCCGTTGGCCAGCCGCTTGGCCAGGACGCGTCGGGTGCCGTCGTTGGAGATCTGCGCCGCCTGCAACCCGAGCGGGTCCTGGTTGATGGCGATGAGGTTGGCGTTCTTCAGGATCGTCTGCGTGGCGGCGTCCATGTTGCGCAGGTCGTTGCCCGCGATGAGGGGCGACGCCATGACGGCCCACAGGGCGAAGTGGCTGCGCATCTCGGTGTCGTTCATGCCGCCGCGGCCCACCTCCATCATGTCCGGGTCGTTGAACCCGCCGGGCTTGGCGTAGGACGCCAGGGGCACGGTGACGTTGACGATGTTCTGGATGCCCATCGGGTAGCCGTTGGTCTGCCCGGTGTCCCACTTGTTGGTGATGTCCTCGGTGGTGCGCCACATGTTCGCCACGTCGCCCCAGTTGCGCCTGGGTCCGGTCTTGTCGTGGATGCTGTTGGAGTTGATGCTGTAGACGATCGGGCGGCCGGTGGCGCGCAGCGCGTCGCGCATCTTGGCGAACGTGCGCACCTGGTCGTCGATCGTGCCGCTGGGCGAGCACCAGTCGTACTTGAGGAAGTCCACGCCCCACGCGGCGAACTGGCGGGCGTCCTGCTCCTCGTGGCCCAGCGCCCCGGTCGAACCGGGGTAGGAGTTGAAGTACTGGGCGCACGTCTCGGTCAACGGCGCCTGGTAGATCCCGAACTTCAGGCCCTTGCCGTGGATGTAGTCGCCGAGCGCCTTCATGCCGCTGGGGAACCGGCCCGGGTCGCCCTGGAGGTTGCCCGCCGAGTCCCGGTTCGGGTTCATCCAGCAGTCGTCCACCACGACGTACTCGTAGCCCGCGTCACGCATGCCGGAGTTGACCATCGCATCGGCCATCTGCCTGATCAACGCCTCGTTGATGTTGCAGCCGAACGTGTTCCACGAGTTCCACCCCATCGGGGGCGTGCGCGCCACACCGTTCTCCAACGCCTTCGCGGACGACGTATGCAGTACCGCCGTCATCGCGGACAGCAGCAGCACGCCTGCCGCTAACAGCGTTGCCGCCCTGCGAGGACGGGGAAGTCGTGTTGCTGTCACCCTGATCTCACTCCTCGGTGCGTACGACGTTCCGGCTGCCATCCGTGCTGCCGCACGGCCGGGCGCAGCGCTGCCCGTTGCTCCGGAAATCCGGGTTCGACAAATCCGCCGGCGGGCTGTGACGCGGCGGCTTCCACCAGCGGCGCAGGCTTCGACGGAAACAGTGTGGCACTCATTGTTCACGCTCACAAGAGAGTCTCGGTGGGGCAGGTATGCGGCAATCCGGGTGAACCGCCGTTCGGGACGGAGTCCTCGTTCAGAGTTTTTAGCACTGCTTCCACCTGGGGTTACGTGGTTCCGTCCCGACTGTTCGACAATGATTCGACGCCAGGTAGGCCGTAGTTAGCGCTAACATTTAGCACCCGGCCCAGCACTGCCTGCAGGTGGCGTTCGTTGATGATGAGCGGTCGGACGGTGCCGACGAATCGCTCGGCGTGGGTGTTGGCTCGTGGATACCGTGGGGGATCTTCACGACCTGGATGCCGGTGGCGGAGGAGGCCGCGTCGAACGAGGTGGTGAACTGACCAGCTCGGTCGCCGACCGGGATGTCCGCCGTCGCAGTGGGGACCGTGCCGTTCCGGAAGCCGGAGCACGTTCCGTGATCGAGGCAGATCGTCGAACTGGTCGACAACTCGGGTCGCGCGCCTAAGGGTTGTCACGTAACTGATCTTGCGGTTGGCGGCTCGGGGCTTCTTGGTCAGCCGGTGAGAGCGAGGTTGTGGAGGCGGGCGATGCCGGA
>NZ_PYAX01000035.1 GCF_003014735.1 Saccharothrix carnea
TCGGTGGGATGACACGAAGCCCGGGACCACGCTGGGTCGGGAGATCCAGGGGTAGTTGGGGTCATCCTGCTGATCTGCCCGTCCGGCGAGGACGCCTTTAATCTTTTGATCTTTTCGAGCCGGCAACGGATCCCCGAGCGGACACGGACTGGGACACGGACTGGGACACGGACTCGGTTCCGGACTCGGTTCCGGACTCCCACGCGCCCTGCAGGCCGACGAGGATGTCGGCGACGGTGTGCGCCCGCACGTCGGTGAGAGGCTCGGTGGTGAAGCGGCTCGCCACGGCACGCACGTGATCCTCGGCGGGGCCGGCGAGGCCGTCGTAAACCGCCGTGAACAGGTCGCGGGCGGGTTCGCGGGGCCAGGCTGACGGCAGCAGCCGCAACGGTAGGCGCGGGTCGAGGATCGGCATGCGGCGGTAGGTGTCCATGACCTCGGTACGGGCGCGGACCGCTTCGAGGCCGGTGATCCGGGAGGCGCGGATGTCGGGAAGCACCGGGCGCCAGCGCCGGATGAACGCCTCGTAGTGACCGGCGATGGCGGCCGTGTCCCAGGCGTCGATCGGGTGGCGGCCGGTCGAGGTGTCGAGGTCGACGTGGCGGGCGCGGAACACGGTCATGGCGCCGAACGCCAGCTCGGCGAGCTGTGCCCTGGTCTTGTCGGTGACGTCGTGCGGCGAGATCCAGAGGCCGTCGTAGAGGGGTGCGCAGCCGAGCCAGCGCAGCCGGCTGCGCAGTTCGCGCCGTTGCGCGACCTCGTCCTGCGGCAGTGAGAAGGCGATCAGCGTCCACTGCTCGTCCCAGGGCTCGTCGACGGCGCCCGCGGCGACGATGAACCGACCACCGGCGGCGAGGTTGAGCGCGGCGGCCGTGGTGAGCCGGTAGGAGCTGTTGCGGCCCTGCCTGCTGCCTTCGAGGACGCCGCGACGCGCCAGCCTGCTGATGGTCGTGCGTGCCCCGGCGTGGCTGACACCCGCCTCGGCGAGCAGCGCCACGATCGCCGCAGACGGCAGCCAGGCCCTGGCCCGCAGGGTGTAGTCGGCCAGCAGGGTCACGGTCAGGCCCTGCGGCGAGTTGCCGGACTGGCGTCGGGGAAGCCGGACCGAGTCGTCCGGGAAGATCTCCTCGATGTCGTACGGGCTGGTCACGGCGGCTCCGGCGGTGGCTCGGACAGGTAGTCGCCACCGACCCTAATCAACGAGGGGCCCGCCGCGCGGGCGCGCCGACCCGTCGAGACGGTCGATTGACAGTTTATAGGCCGAGCGGCACTCTAACTGTCACACGAGGGACGGAATCCGACCAGCCACCCGTGCGCGAAACAAAGGAGTCAAGCGCATGAAGGTCAAACCGAGTCTGTTACTCGCCGCGGCGACGTCACTGGTCGTGGCAGGCCTGGTCTCCGTCGCGCCGACGCCCGCGTCCGCGGCGTCGTTGACGGAGGTCACGAACTTCGGCTCCAACCCGGGCGGGATGCGGATGCACGTCTACGCGCCGGACTCCCGCCCGGCCAACCCCGGCATCGTCGTGGCCATGCACGGCTGCGGCGGTTCGGGCCCCGGCTTCTACTCGGGCAGCGAGTTCGCCTCGCTGGCCGACCGGCACGGTTTCGTCGTCATCTACCCCAGCGCGGAGCAGCAGGCGGGCTTCGGCAAGTGCTTCGACATCTGGTCGGACGCGGCCAAGCGGCGTGGCGGCGGCAGCGACCCGGTGTCGATCGTGTCGATGGTGAACTACGTCCAGCAGCGCTACGGCGGCGACCCGAACCGGGTCTACGCCACCGGTTCGTCGTCCGGCGGCATGATGACCAACCACATGCTCGCCCTCTACCCGGACGTGTTCAAAGCCGGTGCCGCCTTCATGGGCGTGCCGTTCAACTGCTTCGCCAACGCCGCCGACTTCCCGCCCGGCAGCAGCAGGTGCACCGGCGGCGGAGGCGCGAACCGCACACCGCAGGAGTGGGGTGACGCGGTGCGCCAGGCGTACCCCGGCTACACCGGCGTCCGGCCGCGCGTGCAGCTCTGGCACGGCACCAACGACACCCTCGTGCCGTACTCGCTGCTCCAGGAGACGATCGAGCAGTGGACCAACGTGTTCGGGCTGAGCCAGACACCGTCGTCCACGGACACACCGCAGGCCAACTGGAACCGCCGCCGCTACAACGACACCTCCGGCGCCACCCGCGTCGAGGCGTACAGCATCCAGGGCGCCGGGCACAGCCTGCCGTCGAGCGGCATGGCCGCCCAGGCCATCGCGTTCTTCGGCCTGGACCGCCCCGTCGACCCGACCAGCACGACCACCACCACGTCGACCACGACTTCCACCACCACAACGACCACAACCACAACCACCACAACGCAACCGCCCGGCACGTGCCGCGTCACCAGCACCGTGAACGCCTGGAACACCGGCCTGACCGAGACCATCACGATCACCAACACCGGCGCGTCGGCGATCAACGGCTGGTCCCTGGTCTTCACCCTGCCGACCGGGCAGACCATCACCTCCGGCTGGAGCGCCACCTACTCTCCCACGTCCGGGCAGGTGACGGCCCGCAACGTCGCCTACAACGCCTCGATCCCGCCGAACGCCTCGATCGGCATCGGGTTCCAGGCGACCCACGGCGGCAACACCGCGAAACCCGCTTCCTTCACCCTCAACGGCACGGCCTGCGCCACCGCCTGACGGGACGAGGCGGCCCGGTACCTCCCGGGCCGCCTCGCCGCTCAACGGCAGGTGCGTGCGTCGTACGGCACCGAGAGCGCGCTCGACACCTCGTGCCCGTCGACGGTGGCGGTCGCGGTGACCGTCGCCGCACCGGCGGGCAAGGCCCGCTCACGGGTCTGGAACGGGTGGAAGCGGGTCTTGCCCGGCTCGACGTCGTCGAACGTCTTCGCGCCGTACGGCGTCTGCACGACCACGTCGACCGGCACGGACTCGTTGTTGGTCACCCGCACGGTCAGCTTGGCGTTCGGCCCGGCGCACCGGGTGTCCGCGGCGCCCTCGACCTTCAGCGACGGCTTGGCGAACCGCCAGCTGTCCACCTCCACCAGGTCCTGGCCGTCCGGTCCGACGAACGTGAAGTACACGTCGTGCGCACCGGAGACGCCGTCGAGCTCGGCGCCGACCTCGGTCCACTGCCCCACCGGCCCGTCGACCGGGATGGTCGCCACGACCGGCCCGGTGCGGTCGTCCAGCCGGAGCTGGATGCTCCCACCGCCGACGAGCGGCTTGACGCGCGCCGACACGCCGGTGGCGCCGGACCCGAAGTCGGCCGACGACAGCGACGTCCAGTCACCGTTGTCGACGTCGTGCAGGGCCAGCTGCGGCACGTCGTTCGGAGCGTTGAGCCGCTTGGTGGCCAACCCCTGCTGCCACGCGATGGTCTCCGCCTCGATCACCCGGTAGGGGTCGAGGTGGCGGATCTGCTCGACGCCGTCGAAGGTGCCGAGGACCTCCTTCACCGTGCCGTCCGCGTTGAACTCCAGCTTCGCGACGTGCGGGCTGCGGAAGCCCTGCGTCGCGCCACCGGTGATGCGGCGGTTCAGCGTCTGCGCGTGGTAGGTGAAGTAGTGCTCGCCGTTCAGCTCGAACACGGACTGGTGGTTGTTGCCGCCCGCACCGAAGTAGACGCCGGGGTTCTTGAAGATGACCCCCGCGTACTTGTCGGGCGTCCACGGGCCCATCGGGCTGTCGGCCACGAGGTAGGCGATCGCGCCGGTCGGCGGGCCGTTCGGGTCGATCGGGCCGCCGAAGCCGAAGTTGGACGAGTAGGAGTAGTAGTACTTGCCCCCGCGCTTGAAGACGTGACCGGCCTCGAACATCAGCGGCGCGTCGATGGTCTCGGCGGCGCCCTCGGTGCTGATCATGTCGTCACCGAGCTTGATGACGCGCGTCGACTTCGGGTGGTTGGTGTTCTCGTAGGAGTTGGAACCGTCGTTGCCGCCACCGCCGAAGTACAGGTAACCCTGGCCGTCGTCGTCGATGAACACGCCCGGGTCGAACAGCCAGTTGCGGCCGTCCGAGGCGCCCGGCGTCTGGGCGGTGACGAGCAGGCTGCCGCGCTCGTCGCGCCACGGGCCCAGCGGCGAGTCGCCGACCAGCACGCCGGTCGCCGCGCCGTTGTTGGCGAAGTAGAGGAAGAACTGCTCCTTGCCGTCGACCACGCGGCTCTCGACGGCCGGCGCCCACGACTGCGAGGCGTACTTCGCCAGGCCGTTCGGCCCGGCGACCGGGATCTCGCCGTGGTCGGTCCAGTTGACCAGGTCGTCGGACGAGATGACGGTGATCGTGTTGATCCCGCCGTAGGTGTTGGTGGGTGAGGTGCCGTCCGGACCCGGGTTGTACACCTGGGTGTCGTTGGTCATGTACACGTAGACCCGGCCGTCGTGCGCGAACGCGTTGCCATCGGCGCCGAACTTGTGGGAGATCAGCGGGTTGCCCTCGCCGGGGTTCTTGCCGAGCACCTCGATCGTGGTCGACGGGGTGAACTCGCGCAGGACGACGTCGTCCACCTTGAAGTCCATCAGGTGCGTCGCGGGCGCGGCGGCCGGGTCGGCGACCCACGGCGTCTCGACGAAGACGCGCGGCGTCGTGACCGACTGGCCGGCCGGGATGGTGAACGTGCCCTGGAGCAAGCCCCACTGACCGCGCGGCGCCGTGCCGGTGCCCAGGTTGGTGTAGGTCGAGCCGCCGTAGTGCATGGTGACGAAGAACTGCTTGGTCGCCGGGCTCTCCGGGTTCTCGTACTTCACCCGGGCGGTGACGGTGTAGGTCTTGCCGGCCTGCACCTTGCCCGCCAGCTCCTGCGCCGGTCCGGAACCGGTGGTCTTGCGGTTGGTCACGAGCACCGCGCCGGAACCCGAGTGGGCGTCACCGGTGGGCGCCAGGGTCGCGCCGTCGGTCGCGTTGCCGTTGTTGACGGTCCACCCGGACAGGCCGTCCTCGAAGCCGGGGTTGGTGATGAGGTTCGGCCCGGCGGCAGCGGCGGTCGGTGCGACCGCGAGTCCTCCGGCGAGCAGGGCTCCGACTGCGGCGAGAACGGCTGCTCTCCGCCGCTGCGGACGTTGTCGATCCACGGGTTCTCCTTGTTCTGGGTGCGGGGGTCTGGGTGCGCTCACCGGCAGGTGCGCGCCTCGTGGGGTGCGGTCAGCTCGACGGTCCGCGGCTCGCCGTCGACCGTCGCGGACGCGGTGACCGACACCGAACCCGCTGGCACGTGCCGCTCACGGGTCTGGAACGGGTGGAAGCGGGTCTTGCCCGGCTCGACGTCGTCGAACGACTTCGTGCCGTGGGGCGTGCGCACCGAGACGTCCACCGGGACCGCTTCGTGGTTGGTGACCTCGACGGTGAGCACGACCTTGGGTCCCGCGCACCGGGTCTGCGCGGACACCGCCAACGCGACCGGGAACCTCGCCACGCCCAGTCGGGCGAGCTCCAGGCTCAACGCCCGCTCCGGCGCGTCGACCTGGTTCTGCGTCCCGAAGGCGGACGCCCGCGCGGCCTGGGCCTTGCCCAACGCCGCACGCATCGCGGCCCACGCGTCCGCGGGGTAGTGGTGCTCGTCCAACGTGGACGCGTGCGTGATCGCGGCGTCCAGGTCGCCGGTGTCGAGCGGCTTGCCCTCGGCGGTCAGCGTGTCGCTGAGCAGGTAGTGGTCGAAGTCGACGTGCCCGCCCGCCCGCGCGGTCGCGTAGTTGAACAGGCCCCACCGGTGGCCCATGAAGTGGGCCAGGCTGCCGTCCAGGGTCTGCGGCCCGACGCGGTCGCCCAGCCGGTGCCAGGTGAGCCCGTCGAGGCTGTAGTGGAACGTGGTCCAGCCCTGACCGGTCGGCGCGTCGAACTCGACGTCACCCTTGAGGTGCGCGGTGGTGGCGTCGCCGAGCGGCACCGCGGTGCCGGGCACGAAGCTCTCCGCGGTCGCCTGGTCGAAGGTGACCGGGAAGGGCTGCACCCGGTTGACCACCCCGAGGGTGTGCTGCCCGTTCACCCGCTTCACCGCGACGTAGGAGAAGCCGCGGTTGTACATCGCCAGGCCCGCGACGTCGCCGTCCTCCATCCGGGAGAAGTCGAGCTTGGTCTCCGCCGAGGACTTCGGGCCGAACGTGCGCTGCGAGAGCGTGTTGCGCGCCTCCTCGAACCACGTCAGCTCGGCCCGGTTCGACAGCTTCGTGTAGACGTAGTCGCCGGTGACGACCTTGCCGGTGGTCAGCCGCAACCAGCCCGCGCGCTCGGTCAACGACCAGTAGCGGTTGTCCGGGGCGTGGTTCCACTGCCAGGCCGGCCCCAGCCGCGAGCCGTTGGGCCTGATCTCCGCCTCGGTCGGGTGCTCGGTGGTCACCGGCTGCCCGATGACCGAGACGTCGTCGAGCAGGTACTCGACGCTGGACGACGGCGGCTGCGGGTTGCCCCACGGCGTCTCGACCGCCAACTTCACCTTGGCGGTCTCGGCCGTGCTCGGCACCGTGTACCGGCCCGAGACGGTCGTCCACCGGCCCGCCGGGACGTCGCCGGACGCCATCACCTGCACGCCCGCGCCCCAGTCCGCGACCAGGTTGAACCGCACGGTCGCCGGGCCCGCCGAGTACTTCACCTTCGCCGACACCTGGTACGTCACGCCGCGTTGCAGCACGCCGTCCAGGGACTGGTTCGGCCCGGAGCCGTTGAGCGCCCGGTTGGCGACCTTCAGCGCCGTGGTGCCGTCAGCGGGCTCCAGGGCCAGCTGCGCGCCGAACTGGGCCGCCCACGGTGACACCGAACCGGACTCGAAGCCGGGGTTGCGCACCAGTTCCACGCCGATCAGCGACTCGTCGACGTCGGGCGGAGACGGGATCGTCCACTGCTCGTCCAGGTAGGCCTTGTGCGGCGCGTCGTTGGCGAAGTCGTCCGAGGCGACGACGCTCTTCTGCCGCTCCAACGCCTCCTGCGCCGGGCTCAGCCGGATCGGCTTGGCGAACTCGCCGTTCACCGGCACCACGCCGCGGTCGCCGAAGGTCGGCCAGCCGTCCTGCCACGTGGCCGGGATGAGCGCCGGGATGCGGCCGACCGGGAACGAGTCGCGGAAGAACACGCCGTACCAGTCGGTCCGGCCGCCGTCGCGGGCGATCGGCACGAGGCTGCCCTGCGCGAAGCCGTTCGAGTTCAGCACGCCCCGCGCCTGGTACGGGTTGCCGCCGTCGGCCGTCGCGTACCGCCCGAGCAGTTCCGGCGAGCGGAACAGCACCACTTGGCGGCCCTGGCCCGGTGGCCACGTGATGATCACGACGTAGTAGTGCCCGTCGATGTACTGCACCTGGGCGCCCTCGAACAGCCCGCCGAGGAAGGGCGAGCCGGGGTAGTCCGCCGGCCGCAGGATGTTCGGGTACTCGGCCACCACCCTGGTCAGGCCGCTGTCCAGCTTGACCGCGCTGGTCGACCCCGACCCGTAGAAGATGTACGGCGTGCCGCCGTCGCGTTCGTCGAAGTACAGCGACGGGTCGTGGAACGCGCGGCCCAGCGGCAGCCGGGTCCAGGCGCCGTCCTCGATGTCGTCGGTGGTGTAGAGGTAGGAGCCGCCGAGGTTGTTGGTGTTGAAGGCGACGTAGAACTTCCCCCGGTGGTAGCGCAGCGACGACGCCCACTGGCCCTGGCCGTAGGAGTTCTGGCCGTTGCGCAGGGAGAACGAGTCGCCGACGCCCAACCGGTCGAAGACGTAGTTGACGATCTCCCAGTTGACCAGGTCGTAGGACTTCATGATCGGCGCGCCGGGGCTCAGGTGCATTGTCGTGCTGATCATGTAGTAGACGTCGCGGCCTTCTTCGTGCTCCGCCGCGGGTACGCGTTCCACGCTGACGTCGGGCACGTCGGAGTTGAGCAGGGGCACGGAGTAGGTCCCTCCACCCCGGTCGGTGGACGTGTACGAGGACGCGGGCACCCACTCGTCCGCCGCCTGGGCCTGCGGTCCGACCGAGGGCAGGGCGGCACCGATCAGGGCGGCCACGGCGAGGGCGGCTCGCCGCCGACGTGGGGGTGAGTGGACGGTCAGGGGCATGGACGGCTCCAGACGCGGTCGTGGCGGAAACCGGGTGTTTTCCGGGCAGTCGAGGGCAGCCCGCGAAAGGACACATGTGACCGCTAACATCCAGGCGCGTCAATATGTGGATGCCAGTGATCGAGGTGTCCTGGTGAACGGCGTGGGTCGACGGTGTCAACGTGATGTTGCGGGACAGTGTTAGCGATAACACAAGTAGGTGTCAAGGTTGATCCGGGACCTGGTTGGCCGGCTGTCCCGAACGTGCGAAACATTTGCGTGCCCGGCGGGCGTGACCAGCGGCGACGACAGCTAAAAAGAACGCCCGGATATTTAGCGCACACCCGCGTTGACGGCCCGAATGGCGCTTGGTTACATTGAGTCGCCGATCACCGCCGATCAGTCCCGATGTCGAAACTTTTCGATCGCGGACCGCCGTTCACCGCCGTGGCATCCCGTTGACGATGACGTTGGGAGTTCCCCCGCGATAAAACCGGCGGTGCGCTCTCCGCTGCTCGGTACCGGTTCGGTGAGCGCGCGTGGAGGGGGCGGTAGTGGGGAACAGGACTTCCGGTGCGCCTGCGATGGCCGACGTCGCCCGGCTCGCCGGCGTGTCGCACCAGACGGTGTCGCGGGTGCTCAACGGCCACCCGTACGTCCAGGAGCAGACGCGCTCACGCGTGCAGGCGGCGATCGAGGAGCTGGGCTACCGGCCGAACCGGGTGGCCCGAGCGCTGGTCACGGGCCGTTCGCAGCTGATCGGGGTGGTGGCCCAGAACACGACCCTGTGCGGGCCCGTCTCGTTGCTGGCGGCGTTCGAGCAGGTGGCGGTGGCGGCCGGGTTCGTGGTGACCGCGCACCGGGTCAACGTGCTGGACCGCGAGTCGATCACCAAGGCCCTGGAGCGGCACCGCGACCAGCGGGTGGCGGGCATCGTCGTCATCGCGCCCACCGCTTCGGCGCACGACGCGGTGGACACCGTTCCCCCCGACGTGCCGCTGGTGATGGTCGACGGTGACGTGGAGCGCTCGACCCCGTTGGTGACCGTGGACCAGGTGGCGGGGGCGCTCGCCGCGACGAACCACCTGTTGGACGCGGGTCACCGCACGGTCTGGCACGTGTCCGGCCCCTCGGACTGGTTCGACAGCCTCGGCCGGATCAAGGGTTGGCGGTCGGCGCTGCGGGCGGCGGGCGCGGAGGAGCCGCCGATCGTGCCGGCCGACTGGAGTGCCGCGTCGGGCTACCGGGCGGGCCAGGTGCTGGCCCGGATGCCCGAGGTCACGGCCATCTTCGCGGCCAACGACCACCTGGCGCTGGGCATCCTGCGCGCGATGCACGAGCGGGGCCGCCGGGTACCGCACGACGTGAGCATCGTGGGCTTCGACGACGTGCCCGAAGCGGCCTACTTCATCCCGCCGCTGACCACCGTCAAGCCGGACTTCGGCGCCGTCGCCCGTGATGCCCTGGACCTGCTGATGGCCCGGATCGACGGGAACCCGATCGGCGAGGTCCGGCGCACGTCCACGCCGACGCTCGTGTCGCGGGACAGCGTCGGACTGCCGGCAGACCGGGCGTTCCGCGCGGTCCGCAAGCGCAAGGCGCGCGGTGTCGGCTAAATCCCGGGCCGTCTTTTTTAGCGCGGGCCGATGATTGACTGCGTGATCACGGCCTGGCTAGATTGAATCGAAGTCGCACGCCTTTCCACGTTTGCCGGACCGCTTGATTGGGAGCGCTCCCATAATCTCTGCCCTTACCGCGACAGCAACGACGCTGGGAGGACATCGGAATGGCGGCAGAACGCCTACCCGGCGCTGTGGAAGGAGACACGATGGCACGGAGAAGGCATGTTCTCGGCGCGGGCGTCCTCTCGGGTGTGCTCGTGGCCGGGACGGTGGCGCTGGCCGTGGGCGGCGGCACGACCGCGCAGGCGGCCGACTCGGCGTTCTACACCGATCCGAACACGTCGAGTGCGCGGTGGGTGGCGGCCAATGCCGGTGATTCGCGGGCGG
>NZ_PYAX01000036.1 GCF_003014735.1 Saccharothrix carnea
GCCGCGCCGACCTCTACACCGCCTTCCTCACCCTCGCCGCCACCCTCACCTGCCACAAACGACTCACCAAACACACCACGTAAGACACGCTCTAAGGCACTGATGGACACCGAAATGGTGAAATCCATTTCTTGGCGGTCCGAAGTGGATTTCCCTGGCCGCGGGGCACGTGGAGCGCCGTCCCTCCCCGTCGCGCGACGGGGAGGGACGGGCTGGATCAGGCGACGCTGAAGGAGTACGTGGTGTCGAGGTCGCTGACGGTGCCGTCAGGCCGGACCGCGTAGACGCTCAGGCTGTACCAGCCGGGAGCCGGCGGCGTCCAGGTGATCGTCGCGGTGCCGTCAGGACCGGCGGCGACGTCGGTGTACGGCTCCATCCAGTCGAACGAGTACCGGTACGCGGCGACTCCCGACCAGGCGGGTGGTGGCGTGAAGGTGAACGTGCCCGGCACGCCCGCCCCGCCGTGCGGCTCGTCGTCGGAGGGGTAGACCTCCGAGGCGACGCCCGGCCACGGCGGGAAGTTCAGCCACCAGGACGCCTCGTTCGAGGTCCAGCCGTTGTCGCTGCGGCTGCGCACGGTCACCTGGTGGCCGCGCTCCCGGTCGGCGCGGAACGTGACGGTCGCCGTGCCGTCCGGACCGGCCTGGACGACGCGCGGCTCCTGCCCGTCGAGCAGGTAGGTGAAGTCGATCGTGCGGGCGGCGACGTCCGGGTGCGGCGTGAACTTCAGCGTCACGTCCTGGTTGAACCGGGGCGGCTCACCGACGACGGACACCTCGGGGTGGCTGCTCGGCACGTAGACGGTGACGAACACCGGTTCCGAGATGCGACCCGCGGTGTCGACCGCACGCACGCCCAGCCTGACCGGTCCCGATCCGAACGGGGTGAGGTCGACGGTGGCCGTGCCGCCGGGCCGATCGGCCCGGGCGGTGTTCTGGCCGGTGAACCGGTCGGGGCAGATCAGCCTGTTGAGCTCGCCGTACGTGCAGCCGTGTGTCCAGAACTCGCCCCAGGTCCACTCGAAGCCGGCGACGTCCGGGTTGCCCCCGCCGTCGAACGTGAACACGCCCGGTTCGCCCACCGGAGCCCGCGTGGACCCGTCGAGCGGGTAGTTGGCCGAGGTCACCACGGGTGCGGGCGGGTTCACGGTGTCGACGGTGAAGTGGCACGGCTCGGACCACGCCGAGGTGTCCACCCCATCGGTGACCCTGGCCTGCCACGAGTAGGTGCGTCCGTCCGCGGCGAACAGGGTCGCCGGGACCTCCCACCGGGCCACCCGGGTGGGGTCGGTGGACGGCGCGCGCTGCTCGGTCCGCGCCGCCGGGTCGTCCTGCGGCCACAGCGCGAAGTCGACGGTGAGCCCGACAACCTGCCGGTCACCGGGGTCCGGGTCGGCAGGCAGGGCTTCGAGCACGACGAAGTGCTGGTTCAGCCTCGGGTGCGGCGCGGTGGTGGCGCACGCCTGGCCGCCGTTGTAGCGGTGCTGGTCCACGATGGACGGAGCCCGGTTGTGCTGCACGCTCAGCGTCGCCCGGTGGTACCCGTCGAGCGTGCGGCCGTAGGTAACGTCACGCTCGAACTGCCGGGGGACCGTGACCTCCAGCGTGATCCTGGACCTGCCCCGGCTCACCGCGTCGCGCACGACCGCGGCGACGTCGAACGACGGGTAGCCGACGCAGGTACCGGTGCTGGTGACGTCGTCCACCCACCGCTTGCGCTCCGGCGCGTGCGCCCACGTCGGGTCGGCGGTGGCCGTCTTGGTCTCCCACACCTCGATCGCGCGCTTGGCGCAGTCGGCCGTCGTGCTCTCCCGCAGGTACAGGGTCGCGGCACCGATCCCCGCGCCCGCCAACGCGGACACGTCGAACGTCAGGTAGACGCGCGACACGTGCAGTCGGCCGTCCGGCTTCGACGCGCCCAGCGGGGCGTCCCGACCGGTCCACGGGAACGCGGTGTGCGGTGCCGCGGAGTCCGTGTAGGAAGCCCGCACCAGGCTGAGCCCGGTGTGGTGCGGTGCGGCGGTCGCGGTAGCCGGCAGTGCGGTGAGCGCGACGGCGACGGCCCCGCAGAGCGCGAGCAGGGATCTTCGTCTCGACATGGTCCCCCCTGGTCATGGGTGTGGCCGGACCCGCTCGGACCCGGCCACCGCACATCTTCCCGCATGCCGCCGCTCCGGCCGGAGAATTTCGCCGCTGCGGCGTCGCCGTCGATCTCGGCCTGCCGCAGCCAGTCCTCCCGCCAGTACTCCAGTCCACCGGCGTCGTCCCCGGGATCGCCGCCGTACAACAGGACCACGAAGGACTCCAGCCACTGCGCGACCTCGCCCGAGGGTGCGGGAGCCTCTCACGGTGGATTGATCACCGATGGGACTGCCCCGAGGGCTCGGTGGTTCCCACGCCGCCGCGGCGATCGGCCACGGCGCGGAAGTGGCGCGGCGTCACACCCTTGACACCGTCGTGTCACTGCTCCCACACTGTGACCGCTCGAATGTTAACGCAAACATTCGCGGTTCCCCACCTACCGGACCGCCGTTGACCCGCAGTCGACGGCGGTGCCGCGCTGGGCACTCGCCGATGAGCCGTCGGTGCCCCGCCCGGGTCGGGGCGACCGGCGCGTCATCGACAGCCCGAGGAGATCAACGATGAACTCTTCACCCTCCCGGCGGGAACGCCGCACGCGTGTCGCAGCGATGACCTGGCGCCCTCCTTCGAGGTGAGGCCGTCCCGTCTGTCCGAACCAGACACTCGTGCCCCCTCACACCCGGGAGTCCACCCGTGATCAGACTGCTGGCCCGACTCTGCCTGGCGGTGCTCACCGCCGCCTCGACCGCGGTGGCCGTCGCGCCACCGGCCCAAGCCGCCCCCGGTTACGTCTACACCACGTTCAAGGGAGATGCCGCCGCCGACCAGGAGCTCTGGGTCTACTCCTCATCCAACGGCACGAACTTCGGCGTGCTGGCCGACACCGACTACCGCGGCCCGTCCGGCGTGCTGCGCGACCCCAGCGTCATCCAGCACAACGGGCTCTACTACATCGCCCACACCGTCCAGTCGTGG
The DNA here is from genome assembly GCF_003014735.1 of Saccharothrix carnea. Lineage (GTDB taxonomy): Bacteria > Actinomycetota > Actinomycetes > Mycobacteriales > Pseudonocardiaceae > Actinosynnema > Actinosynnema carneum. The sequence continues at coordinate 3,057 of NZ_PYAX01000036.1, forward strand.
ACCACGAACTCGACCCACTTCAACATCGCCTCCAGCCCCGACCTGGTCAACTGGACGCACGTGACGAGCGTCAGCTCCGGCGTCGCCAACACGCGGTTCACGTGGGCGCCGGAGTTCTACGTCGAGGGCGGCACCGTCCGGATCATCGTCAGCATCGCCCAGACGACGTGCTCCGACTGCTTCCGCCCCTACGTCTTCACCGCCCAGAACAGCGCGCTGACGTCCTGGAGCGGACCGGTGCAGATGGGCGGCCTCGGCTACAACTACATCGACACCTACGTGGTGAAGTCGGGCAGCACCTACCACGCGTTCACCAAGAACGAGACGTCCAAGTACATCGAGCACTGGACCAGCACGAGCCTCACCGGTGGGTGGGGCAACCGGGGCAGGCTGTGGACCTCGGGCTACGAGGGACCGGCCGTGTTGCGGATGAGCGACGGCTCCTGGCGCATCTGGGTCGACAAGTACACCAACGGCGGCATCTGGACGGCGACGAGCTCGAACCTGGACTCCTGGTCGGGCCTGAGCCAGATCACGTGCCCCGGTTGCCGCCACGGCACGATCCTGCCGGTGGCCGACGTGCCCGGCTCGGTACCGGCCTACCGCGTGACCAACCGCAACAGCGGCAAGGTGCTGGACGTCGTCTCGGCCTCCACCGCGGACAACGCCGAGGTCAAGCAGTGGACCTGGAACGGCGGCGGCAACCAGGCGTGGCAGTTCCACGACGCGGGCGGCGGCTACTTCCGCATCGTCAACCGGAACAGCGGCAAGTGCCTGGACGTCGCCTCCGGCTCCACCGCGGACGGGGCCAACATCATCCAGTACACCTGCGGCAGCGGCACCAACCAGCAGTGGCAGTGGCAGGCCACCGGGAGCTACTTCCGGATCGTGGCACGGCACAGCGGCAAGTGCCTCGACGTCGTCGACTCCGGCACCGGCGACGGCGCCGACATCCAGCAGTACACCTGCGGCGGCGGGACCAACCAGCAGTGGAGCCGAACCCAGGTCTGAGGCCGACCGGCAACCCTAGTGATTGGACATCTCATGACACTGATCATGGCGTCTGGCGGTCACCCGTCAGGACCGTCGCGGCACGCCCGGTCGTCGCGCCGGTTGCTGACCGCCCTGGTGGTGACCGCGTTCACCGCGGCGGCGAGCCTCGTCGCCTACGCCCCGCCGGCCACCGCCGCCACCAGCCAGTTCCGCGGCATGAACTGGGCCGTGCTGGGTGACAACTTCAGCACCGGCACGCTCGTCGTGCAGGGCCTGAGCCAGTCCGACAGCAACGCGACCGTGCGGGCCAAGGCCAACGCCCTCTACGACGACATGGCCGCCACCATGGGCGTCAACACCGTCCGGCTGCCGATCAACACCCACACCGTGGCCAACACGACCTGGTGGAACGCCTACCGCGGCGCCATCGACGCCGCCACCGCGCGCGGGTTCAAGGTCATCCTCGCGTACTGGGAGGACGGCGCCGCTTCCGGCGGCCGGATCACCAACCTCGCCGCGTGGAACACGATGTGGTCCAGCGTGACCAACACGTACGGCTCGAACGGCAACGTCTACTTCGAGCCGATGAACGAGCCGCACGGCTACTCGTCGGCGGACTGGCGCAACGTCGCGGCGAACTGGCTGAGCTACCACACCTCGGCCGTGCCGGGCCGGGTGCTCATCGGCGGCACCGGCTACAGCCAGGACCTGCGCGACATCTGCAACGACAGCCGCTTCAACTCGACGCTGCTGTCGTTCCACCACTACGCCTTCTTCTACAGCCCCATGACCTACGACCAGTTCCGCAGTCACATCCAGACGCGGCTGGGCAACTGCGCGTCCCGTGCGGTCGCGACCGAGTTCGGCGCGCCGATGTCGACCGGGCTGAACTACGGCGACACGAACAGCACCGACAACTTCGTGCGCCACATCCGGGCCATGGCCCAGGTCATGCGGGACAACAACATGGGCGGCACCTACTGGCCCGCGCTCGGCGGCAAGCCGGGCACCATCGGGTACGACTGGTACTCGATGTACTCCCTGAGCGGGAGCGGCACCGACCTCAACCTGACCCTCCGCAACGCCTCCGGCGCCGACCGGGTCAAGTACGCCTGGGGCGACAACTCCACGACACCGCCGCCGACCTACTACCGGGTCGACGTGCGCCACAGCGGCAAGGCCATGGACGTGCAGCAACCCAACACCGACAACGGTGCGCGCGTCGGCCAGTACACCTACGGCGGCAACGCTTGGCAGCAGTGGCAGTTCCAGGACGCGGGCAGCGGCTACTGGCGCATCGTCAGCCGGCACAGCGGCAAGTGCCTCGACGTGGTCAGCGCCTCGACCGCGGACGGAGCCGAACTCGTCCAGTACACCTGCGGCTCCGGCACCAACCAGCAGTTCCAGCTGGTCGCCAACGGCAGCTACTTCCAGCTCCGGGCCCGGCACAGCGGCAAGTGCGTGGACGTACCGGCCGCCTCGACCGCGGACGGCGCGATCCTCAAGCAGTACACGTGCAACAGCGGCACCAACCAGCAGTGGTCCCGCACGTCCGTCTGACGGCCGTCCCGACCTGACCTCGCACCACGGGCGCCCACCTCGGCGCGGACCTCGTTCCCGCGCCGGGGTGGGCGCCCGGTTCGCGCACGGGCGGAAGCGCGGGTCAGCGGGAGCCGACCTCACCGTTCCGGGCCGAAGGGTCGACGTCCACCGCGAGCCGCTCCACGAGCTGCAGGCACAGGCGTCCGTTGTGGTAGCAGCACTTCCACGGACCGGCCACCTCCTTGCGCAGCGGCACGTTGTCCGCGTCCCGGGCGTAGAGCCACTCGCCGGTCGGGCGGGGGTCGACCATGTTCGCGGCGATGTAGTCCCAGGTGCCGCGCGCCAACGCGAGGAACGCCGGGTCGCCGGTGCGTTCGTGCGCGTTGAGGAAGCCCACGACCGCCTCCGCCTGCACCCACCACACGCGCGTGGCGTCGACCCGGCCCGCGACCGCCTCGTTGGCCACCGCGCCATCGGCCAGCACCGCCCGCTCCGCCGTGGCCTCGGCCAACCCGACCACGGCGTCCGGCAGGTCCGCGCCGATCTCGCGGCACGCCTCGTCGATCAGCCAGCTCGCCTCGATGTCGTGCCCGAACGACACCACCTCGCCCAGCTCACGCCAGTCGGCGCCCAGGAACACGCGCAGCGAACGGCGGCGCGGGTCGTAGAGCCGGTCGCGGAAGGTCTCCAGCAGGGCCGCGATGCGACCGGCCACGGCAGGTGACGGCGCCACCGCGTGATAGGCGGTCAACGCCTCCAGCACGTGCAGGTGGGTGTTCATCGTGACGTCGGCCAGGTACTCCTCGCCCAGCAGGACGTTCGGCTTCGGCACCCAGGCGCGGTCGAACTGCTCGCGGTAGGCGCCGGTGGCCGGGTCGAACCCGACACCGGTCACGACCTCGTACAGCTCCGCCGCCCCGGCCGCCGCACCAGGGTCACCGGTGGCGCGGTGGTACTCGCTCAACGCGTAGAGCGCGAACGCCTGGGCGTAGACGTGCTTGTCGGTGTCGGCCGGCGCACCGGTGTGGTCGACCGACCAGAACACCCCGCCGTGCACGGGGTCGACCAGGTGGGCGGTGACGAACCGGTACATGTCCCGTGCCGCCGTCAGGTACGACAGGTCGCCGAAGGCGCGGTACGCGGCGGAGAACGTCCACAGGAACCGGCACGCCATGACCGCGCCCTTGTCGGCCGTCTGGTCGACGACCAGGTCCGCGTCGACGTAGCCGTGCACGCCACCGTGCTCGCGGTCCACCAAGCCGAGCCAGAACGGCAGGATGCGGTGCCGCAGCTCGGTCTCCGCTTCCCACCGAAGGCCGTGGTCGAGGCCGCTTAACCGGTTCGGTTCCGTGGTCATGGGTCGCAGGCTAGCGTGCGGCGGTTCCCCGTCCGTGGAGGCGGTGGCGGACGGGGAACCGCCGCGGGGGCCGGTTACCGGGTCAGGAGCAGACGGTGCCGTTCAGTGCGGGTGAGATGAACGGTGGCGTCGTCCCCTGGTAGCTCGCGTTGTAACCGATGGTCGTCGTTCCACCGGTCGGGAGCGACCCGTTCCAGGACGTGTTGCCGACCCGGACCACGTCGCCCGTGTCGGTCCACGTCCCGTTCCAGCCCTGCGTGACGGACACGCCCGGCGCCGAGAAGGTGAGGGTCCAGCCGTTGAGGGCCGGTCCCCTGTTCCCGATCACGATCTCGCCGGTGTACCCGCCCGACCACCGGCTGACCACGCGGTGGGTCACCGTGCAGCCGCTGCCGGGGTTGTTGCTCGTGCTGGTCGTGGTGGTGGTGGTGGAGGTCGGTCCGGCGGCGATGGCCAGGTCGTAGGCGCGTTGTGGCACGAACTGGCCGGCCTGTGCGATGCAGCCGTCCGCTTCGCC
>NZ_PYAX01000037.1 GCF_003014735.1 Saccharothrix carnea
GCGCGTGTTCTTTGAGAACTCAACAGCGTGCCGAATAGCCAGTAAATTTATGAACCTCGTCAAGAGGTTTCCTTTGAGATTGTTACTGGACAACTGACATTACTTGTCAGTGTTGTTCGGAGCGATCGAACTCATTCCTTATTGGAGAGTTTGATCCTGGCTCAGGACGAACGCTGGCGGCGTGCTTAACACATGCAAGTCGAGCGGTAAGGCCCTTCGGGGTACACGAGCGGCGAACGGGTGAGTAACACGTGGGTAACCTGCCCTGTACTCTGGGATAAGCCTGGGAAACTAGGTCTAATACCGGATACGACCTGCCACTGCATGGTGGTGGGTGGAAAGTTCCGGCGGTATGGGATGGACCCGCGGCCTATCAGCTTGTTGGTGGGGTAATGGCCTACCAAGGCGACGACGGGTAGCCGGCCTGAGAGGGTGACCGGCCACACTGGGACTGAGACACGGCCCAGACTCCTACGGGAGGCAGCAGTGGGGAATATTGCACAATGGGCGAAAGCCTGATGCAGCGACGCCGCGTGAGGGATGACGGCCTTCGGGTTGTAAACCTCTTTCAGCAGGGACGAAGCGCAAGTGACGGTACCTGCAGAAGAAGCACCGGCTAACTACGTGCCAGCAGCCGCGGTAATACGTAGGGTGCGAGCGTTGTCCGGAATTATTGGGCGTAAAGAGCTCGTAGGCGGTTTGTTGCGTCGGCTGTGAAAACTTCACGCTTAACGTGGAGCCTGCAGTCGATACGGGCAGACTTGAGTTCGGCAGGGGAGACTGGAATTCCTGGTGTAGCGGTGAAATGCGCAGATATCAGGAGGAACACCGGTGGCGAAGGCGGGTCTCTGGGCCGATACTGACGCTGAGGAGCGAAAGCGTGGGGAGCGAACAGGATTAGATACCCTGGTAGTCCACGCCGTAAACGGTGGGTGCTAGGTGTGGGGGACTTCCACGTCCTCCGTGCCGCAGCTAACGCATTAAGCACCCCGCCTGGGGAGTACGGCCGCAAGGCTAAAACTCAAAGGAATTGACGGGGGCCCGCACAAGCGGCGGAGCATGTGGATTAATTCGATGCAACGCGAAGAACCTTACCTGGGCTTGACATGCACCGGAAACCTGCAGAGATGTAGGCCTCTTCGGACTGGTGTACAGGTGGTGCATGGCTGTCGTCAGCTCGTGTCGTGAGATGTTGGGTTAAGTCCCGCAACGAGCGCAACCCTCGTTCCATGTTGCCAGCGCGTTATGGCGGGGACTCATGGGAGACTGCCGGGGTCAACTCGGAGGAAGGTGGGGATGACGTCAAGTCATCATGCCCCTTATGTCCAGGGCTTCACACATGCTACAATGGCCGGTACAGAGGGCTGCTAAGCCGTGAGGTGGAGCGAATCCCACAAAGCCGGTCTCAGTTCGGATCGGGGTCTGCAACTCGACCCCGTGAAGTCGGAGTCGCTAGTAATCGCAGATCAGCAACGCTGCGGTGAATACGTTCCCGGGCCTTGTACACACCGCCCGTCACGTCACGAAAGTCGGTAACACCCGAAGCCCGTGGCCCAACCAGCTTGCTGGGGGGAGCGGTCGAAGGTGGGACTGGCGATTGGGACGAAGTCGTAACAAGGTAGCCGTACCGGAAGGTGCGGCTGGATCACCTCCTTTCTAAGGAGCATTCCTCACCGGTTCTCTTCGGAGGGCTGGTGGAGAGCCATGCTGGCGGCGAATGATCGTCGGATGGTTGCTCAATGATGTGGATGCTGGCTATATGCAGGGCTTCGGGTTGCCGCACGAGTTAGTACTGTTCCTTCGGGAGCGTGGAAGGGTCGTTGGGGGCTTCAGGGTTAGTGTTCGGTACGCTGTTGGGTCCTGAGAGAACACGTGAGTGTTTTCCTCAGCGAGAAACGACAGGGCGACCTCCGTCTTCGAACCGCCGGGTTGCCGGTAGGCGTTGGCAGTAGTGGGGTGGTGTCTGGTTGTTCTTTGAGAACTGCACAGTGGATGCGAGCATCTTTGTGGCAAGTTATTAAGGGCACACGGTGGATGCCTTGGCACCAGGAGCCGATGAAGGACGTAGGAGACTGCGATAAGTCTTGGGGAGCTGTCAACCGAGCTGAGATCCAAGAATTTCCGAATGGGGAAACCCGGCCCCAGTCATGTGGGGTCACCCACGCCTGAACACATAGGGCGTGTGGAGGGAACGCGGGGAAGTGAAACATCTCAGTACCCGCAGGAAGAGAAAACAACCGTGATTCCGTGAGTAGTGGCGAGCGAAAGCGGAAGAGGCTAAACCGTATTCGTGTGATACCCGGCAGGGGTTGCGTGTGCGGGGTCGTGGGACCTGTTCGTCAGTTCTGCCGAGCTGACAAGAAGTCATAAAACGGTGTCGTTAGCGGAACGCGTCTGGAAAGCGTGGCCGTAGAGGGTGAAAGTCCCGTACGCGAAAACTCACCGTCTTCTTACAGTGCTCCCAAGTAGCAGCGAGCTCGTGGAATTTGCTGTGAATCTGGCGGGACCACCCGCTAAGCCTGAATACTCCCTGGTGACCGATAGCGGACTAGTACCGTGAGGGAAAGGTGAAAAGTACCCCGGGAGGGGAGTGAAATAGTACCTGAAACCGTGTGCCTACAATCCGTCGGAGCCTTTAGGGGTGACGGCGTGCCTTTTGAAGAATGAGCCTGCGAGTTAGTGCTGCGTGGCGAGGTTAACCCGTGTGGGGTAGCCGTAGCGAAAGCGAGTCCGAATAGGGCGATTGAGTCGCGTGGTCTAGACCCGAAGCGGAGTGATCTAGCCATGGCCAGGGTGAAGCGTGGGTAAGACTGCGTGGAGGCCCGAACCCACCAGGGTTGAAAACCTGGGGGATGAGCTGTGGTTAGGGGTGAAAGGCCAATCAAACTCCGTGATAGCTGGTTCTCCCCGAAATGCATTTAGGTGCAGCGTCGTGTGTTTCGTGCCGGAGGTAGAGCACTGGATGGTCTAGGGGGCCCACAAGCTTACCGAAATCAACCAAACTCCGAATGCCGGTACGTGAGAGCGCGGCAGTGAGACTGCGGGGGATAAGCTTCGTAGTCGAGAGGGAAACAGCCCAGAACGCCGGCTAAGGCCCCTAAGTGTGTGCTAAGTGGGAAAGGATGTGGGGTCGCCCAGACAACCAGGAGGTTGGCTTAGAAGCAGCCACCCTTTAAAGAGTGCGTAATAGCTCACTGGTCAAGTGGTCCTGCGCCGACAATGTAGCGGGGCTCAAGCACACCGCCGAAGCCGTGTCATTTCAGTGTAATGCTGGGATGGGTAGGGGAGCGTCGTTCAGCCATTGAAGCGCCGGAGTGATCCAGGTGTGGAGGCTGGACGAGTGAGAATGCAGGCATGAGTAGCGAAAGCAGAGTGAGAAACTCTGCCGCCGGATGACCAAGGGTTCCTGGGCCAGGCTAATCCGCCCAGGGTAAGTCGGGACCTAAGGCGAGGCCGACAGGCGTAGTCGATGGACAACGGGTTGATATTCCCGTACCCGTGTGAACGCGCCCATGGCGAACCTTGTGATACTAACCGCCCAAAGCCTGTCCCGAGTCTTCGGACGAGGGACTACGTGGAGCGCGGGACCTGAACTTGTAGTAGTCAAGCGATGGGGTGACGCAGGAGGGTAGCTCCGCCAGTGAGTGGTAGTACTGGTGTAAGCGTGTAGGGAGAGCTGTAGGCAAATCCGCAGTTCATGTATCCTGAGACGTGATGCATAGCCGATTGAGGCGAAGTAGAGTGATCCCATGCTGCCGAGAAAAGCCTCTAGTGAGTGTTCATGCGGCCCGTACCCCAAACCGACACAGGTGGTCAGGTAGAGAATACCGAGGCGATCGGGCGAACTGTGGTTAAGGAACTCGGCAAAATGCCCCCGTAACTTCGGGAGAAGGGGGGCCGAGGGATTTGAAGCCCCTTGCGGGCTAGGATTTTTCGGCCGCAGAGACCAGCGAGAAGCGACTGTTTACTAAAAACACAGGTCCGTGCGAAGTCGCAAGACGATGTATACGGACTGACGCCTGCCCGGTGCTGGAACGTTAAGGGGACCGGTTAGCTCTTCGGGGCGAAGCTGAGAACTTAAGCGCCAGTAAACGGCGGTGGTAACTATAACCATCCTAAGGTAGCGAAATTCCTTGTCGGGTAAGTTCCGACCTGCACGAATGGCGTAACGACTTCTCGACTGTCTCAACCACAGGCCCGGCGAAATTGCATTACGAGTAAAGATGCTCGTTACGCGCGGCAGGACGGAAAGACCCCGGGACCTTTACTATAGCTTGGTATTGGTGTTCGGTTCGGCTTGTGTAGGATAGGTGGGAGACTGTGAAGCTGTGACGCCAGTCATGGTGGAGTCGTCGTTGAAATACCACTCTGGTCGTACTGGATGTCTAACCTCGGTCCGTGATCCGGATCAGGGACAGTGCCTGGTGGGTAGTTTAACTGGGGCGGTTGCCTCCCAAAGGGTAACGGAGGCGCTCAAAGGTTCCCTCAGCCTGGTTGGCAATCAGGTGTCGAGTGCAAGTGCACAAGGGGGCTTGACTGTGAGACCGACGGGTCGAGCAGGGACGAAAGTCGGAACTAGTGATCCGGCCATGGCTTGTGGAAGCGTGGTCGCTCAACGGATAAAAGGTACCCCGGGGATAACAGGCTGATCTTGCCCAAGAGTCCATATCGACGGCATGGTTTGGCACCTCGATGTCGGCTCGTCGCATCCTGGGGCTGGAGTAGGTCCCAAGGGTTGGGCTGTTCGCCCATTAAAGCGGTACGCGAGCTGGGTTTAGAACGTCGTGAGACAGTTCGGTCCCTATCCGCCGCGCGCGTAGGATACTTGCGGAAGGCTGTCCCTAGTACGAGAGGACCGGGACGGACGGACCTCTGGTGTGCCAGTTGTCCTGCCAAGGGCATTGCTGGTTGGCTACGTTCGGAAGGGATAACCGCTGAAAGCATCTAAGCGGGAAGCCTGTTCCTAGATGAGGTATCCCACCCTTTGTGGGTTAAGGCCCCCAAGAGACTATTGGGTTGATAGGCCGGAGATGGAAGGTCGGTAACGGCTGGAGTTGACCGGTACTAATAGGCCGAGGACTTGTCATGAAGACGCTACGCATCCACTGTGCGGTTCTGAAAGAACCGAACCGGACCACCTGGTCCACCCGAGGCGGTATCTGGGTGGGTTGGGTGCCTACGGGTTGGTAATTTCATAGTGTTTCGGTGGTCATAGCGGTTGGGGAACACCCGGTCCCATTCCGAACCCGGTAGTTAAGCCTTCCAGCGCCGATGGTACTGCACTCGTGAGGGTGTGGGAGAGTAGGACGCCGCCGAACA
>NZ_PYAX01000038.1 GCF_003014735.1 Saccharothrix carnea
GTTCGAGGAGTTCGCGGCGGCCATGCGCAAGACGCACGGGAAGCTGCTCATCTCCGGCATCCCGCGGATGACCCGACCCCGGCTGCGCAACGACCACTACACCGGATTCGTGGTCATCGACCCGGGCGGCAACTGGATCCGGATCACCAGGGAGCAGGCGGAACCCGAGGCCACGACCCGACTGGCCAAGGCCATGGAGAACGCCGCGCGCATGGCCGACTCGCACGGTGACGACCGCCAGGGGTTGAAGATCCTCGAAGGTGCGCTGAAGAAAGCGGTTGGCGACGAGCCCGAGTTCCAGGCGGCCACCGAGTACCGGGACGAGCTGGTCGAGCGGGTCAGGGGATCCGCGCCGCATCCAGGCGCTTGAGCGCTGCGCGGACCACTTCGGGGTCGTAGGTCATCCAGAACGGCGGCAACGAGGCCGCAGGATCCGGTGCCTGAGGACAAGCCGTCTCCGACGCAGCGTGCCATCTGATGTCGCCCGCTGACCTCATGGGGAATGCCGTCGCCCCGGCAGATCGCTGCCGGGGCGACGTTCAGCCAGCCGGTCGCTATACCGGCGGTGTGCCCAACTGCGCCGCCGCAGCACTGCTCAACATCACGGCGACCAACCCCTGCGCGACGGGGGCACCTGATGCCTTCCCGACTGCACCACACGAACTCCGCGATCCTCCCCATCGGCGCTAACAGCCGCGTCAACCTCTACCCGAACGCGACCACGGATGTCGGCGTCATCGGCTACTTCGCCCCGGGTGGCAAGAGCTACCTGCTGCCTGTGTCACCGCTGCGCAGGTTCGACACCCGCACCGGCCTCGGCGGTTCCACCGGTGCGCTGGCAGGCAGGTCGACCACCCAGTGCGATGCGGTTGACTGGCACTCCTCGGACGCTCCTCCGCCGCCACGGACGTCGAACTACCGGTGCTGCAGCACGAGGTCGCCGTGCTGCGCCGGACCAATCCTCGCCTGCGGTCGGACTGGGCCGACACGAAGTCTGCCAAGCACGGCGACCGCCGCGGTGACGGCGACCGACCCCGACGCGCGGCTGGTGGCGGATTGCGTGCCGACGTGTTGCGGACGCACTTCCGGTTCCGCGGGCGTGGTCCGGACCGGTTCTCGGCGGCCACCGCCGGGCGGAATGCGACCACTGGTTCCTCGATTGTTCACAAGTGTGACCGGTATCCGCCGATTCTGTTCACGAGTATGACTGCCCGCATTGATCCCACAGCCGGCGGATGATCGACTGGACCGCCTTCCACCTGGGCGTTCGATCGTATTCGACACCTACCCGGCGTCAGCCGCCGAAACCGTTATTGACCGGCCACTTCCGGGCCATCTAACATCCGGCGGGAAAGCGGTTTCCCACAACGACGTGAGAAAGCACCTCGGATGCGCGGTGTGGGCCATCGCGTGTCGGCGGATTTCTCGCCGGCGGGTTCCATCCGGCGTGAATAGTCGCCACCGCCGGTTCCGGCGTCCGGGTGAGTCAGAAGCGGAGTAGTCGATGCATGTTCAACCTTCCCCCCCACGCGCCGCACGGCCGCGCGGCGCGCGATGGCGCGCGGGCCTGGCAGCGGCGGCGGGCGCCACGGCGTTGGCCGCCACGCTCGTCGCCTGGCCGATCACGACCGCCTCGGCGGCGATCGGCGCGGGCACGTACACGGTGAAGAACGTGGGCACCGGACACTGCCTCAACGTCCCCAACGCGACCACGACCGCGGGCGTCCAGCTCCAGCAGGCGTCGTGCGGCAGCGACAGCAGCCAGCAGTGGAAGCTCACGGCGGTCAGCGGCGGGTACCGGATCAGCTCGGTCGCCACGGGCCTGTGCGTCGGCGTGCAGGACGCGTCCACGTCGGCGGGCAAGGCGGTCCAGCAGGTCGCGTGCACCGGCGGCCCCGGCCAGACCTGGACGGCGACCGCGAGCGGCAGCAACTACCGCCTGGTCGACACCAACAGCACCAAGTGCATGAACATCAAGGACAGCTCCACCGCCGTCGGCGCCGGGGTGCAGATCAACTCCTGCGACAGCGTGGCCACCAAGCAGTGGACGTTGACCCCGGTGAGCGGTGTGCCGACCTCGACGTCGACCTCCACTTCCACGTCCACGTCGACATCCACCAGCACGACGACGTCGACGACGACGACCACCACCACGACGTCGAACCCGCCCGCGGGCGTCGCGACCGGCTTCGCGTCCCAGAACGGCGGGACCACCGGCGGACAGGGCGGGGCGAGGGT
>NZ_PYAX01000039.1 GCF_003014735.1 Saccharothrix carnea
GCCGAGCGGTCGATGGCGGGGTTGCGCGAGGAGCACGGCCGGTTGCGGTCGCGGATCGCGGCCGGGCGGCCCGAGGCCGTGGCGCGGCAGCACACCCTGGGCAAGCTCACCGCCCGCGAACGGCTGGACCTGCTGCTCGACGTCGGGTCCTTCGTCGAGATCGACCTCTACCGCCGCGGATCCACCGGCGCCCACACCGACGGCGTCGTCGCCGGATCCGGCACGGTCGACGGCCGCCAGGTGTTCGTCTACGCCCAGGACTTCACCATCTCCGGCGGATCCCTGGGCGCGGCACACGCGGCGAAGATCCACAAGGTGATGGACCACGCCCTGGCCACCGGCTCACCGATCATCGCCCTGCACGACAGCGGCGGCGCCCGCATCCAAGAGGGCGTGCTGGCACTGCACGGCTACGGCGGCATCTTCCGCCGCCAGGTCGCCGCCTCCGGCATCATCCCCCAGATCGCCGTCGTCCTCGGACCCTCCGCCGGCGGCGCCGCCTACTCCCCCGCCCTGGCCGACTTCACCTTCATGGTCCGCGACACCGCCCAGCTCTACCTCACCGGACCCGACATCGTCGCCCAGGTCACCGGCGAACGCGTCACCCACGACGACCTCGGCGGCGCCGACGTCCACGGCACCCACTCCGGCGTCGCCACCTTCGTCCACGACGACGAGAAAACCTGCCTCGAAGGCGTGCGCGAACTACTGTCCCTCCTACCCTCCAACAACCTCGAACCCCCACCCGCACAACCCCCACGCGGCGCCACCACCGACCACCGACCCCGACTGGCCGACATCGTCCCCGTCGAGCCCAACAAGCCCTACGACATCCGCACCGTGCTCACCGAGATCGTCGACGACGCCCACCACCTCGAAATCCACCAACACTGGGCACCCAACGTCGTCTGCGCCCTCGCCCGCATCGACGGACGCGTCGTCGGCGTCGTCGGCAACCAACCGATGGTCCTGGCCGGAGTCCTCGACGTCGCCGCCTCCCAGAAAGCCGCCCGGTTCGTCCGCTTCTGCGACGCCTTCAACATCCCCCTGGTCTCCCTGGTCGACGTACCCGGCTTCCTGCCCGGCACCGAACAGGAACTCGGCGGCGCCATCCGCCACGGCGCCAAACTGCTCTACGCCTACTGCGAAGCCACCGTCCCCCGCGTCCAGGTCATCCTCCGCAAAGCCTACGGCGGCGCCTACATCGTCATGGACTCCCGCTCCGTGGGCACCGACCTGTCCCTGGCCTGGCCCACCAACGAAATCGCCGTCATGGGCGCCGAAGGCGCCGTCAACCTCCTGCACCGACGCGAACTCGCCGCCTCCGACGACCCCGACCGGCTCCGCGCCACCCTCGTCGCCGACTACCGCGCCGAACTCATGCACCCCTACCACGCCGCCGAACACGGCCTCGTCGACGACGTCATCGACCCCGCCGACACCCGCGCCGCCATCGCCCGCGGCCTCAACGCACTCCGCGACAAACGCA
>NZ_PYAX01000040.1 GCF_003014735.1 Saccharothrix carnea
CTAGCAGGTGCCGTTCGACACCGGCATGCCCTTGTTGGCGCCCGCCGTGCGGCTCACGACGCTCGGCACGCAGCTGGCCTGGTCGAGCGTGTAGCTGTAGGGGATGCCGACCGTGGTGGTGGACGTGACGTCCGGACCGGCCGGGTTGTGCTCGCTGTCGCGGGCCGACCAGGTCACGTTGTCGAAGATGTTCCCGCTGACCTGCCAGTACCCGGGCTGGTCGGTGTAGAAGGTGCCCAGGACGTCACGGGAGTTCTTGAAGTAGTTGTTGTCGACCTTGGCCTTGGCACCGGCCCGGGAGTTGATGCCCGACTCGTTGAGGCTCACGTAGTGGTTGTTGTACATGTGGCCCACGCCGCCGCGCAGCAGAGGCGCCCGCGAGTCGATGTTCTCGTACAGGTTGTGGTGGAAGGTGACGAACCCGTTCGACAGGTCGCTCTCGCTGGACCCGACCAGCCCGCCGCGACCGGAGTTGCGCAGGGTGCTGTAGGACAGCGTCACGTACTGGGTGTTGTTCTTCATGTCGAACAGGCCGTCGAAGCCCTCCGCCTCACCACCCGACGCCAGCAGGGTGACGTGGTCGACCCAGACGTTGCGGACGTTGCTCTCCATGCCGATCGCGTCGCCGCCGTTGGAGGTGGGCGAACCCGACTTCTTCACGTTCCGGACCGTCACGTTCCGGATGACGATGTTGCGGGACTCCCGGATGTGGATGCCCAGCTGGTCGAACACCGCCCCGCTGCCGACACCGATGATCGTGACGTTGCTGATCTGCTTGAGTTCGATCACGCCAGAGGCGGTCGAGCAGCTGCCGCCCGACACCTGAGTGGTGTTGCCGTGGTTGATCGTGCCCTCGACCTCGATGATGATCGGGGTCGAGCTGCTGGCCCGACCGCACAGGGCCGCGTGGATCTGCGTTCCCGTGGTGGCCCGGACCCTCGCCCCGCCCTGTCCGCCGGTGGTCCCGCCGTTCTGGGACGCGAAGCCGGTCGCGACGCCCGCGGGCGGGTTCGACGTCGTGGTGGTGGT